>NZ_CP139793.1:437500-4672945 GCF_034421675.1 Hydrogenophaga sp. SNF1 | reverse complement strand
TCGGGAAGACGGGAGACGGTTTGTAGTTGTGGACAAGGGGCGTGGCCCCAGGGCGCGCATTGTAGGCACGCGCGGCAGTTATCCACAAGCGCCACCGGGCGATCCCAGAACGCCCGACGCCGCACCGGCCGGATGCGGGTCTATCCGCACTGGCTTGCCGCAAAGGGGGGTTTCTGGCGATAATTGCGGGTTTCCCCGATTTCAGAGCCCTCATCATGAAACGCACCTATCAACCCTCCAAGATCCGCCGCGCCCGCACCCACGGCTTCCTCGTGCGCATGAAGACGCGTGGCGGCCGCGCGGTCATCAACGCCCGCCGCGCCAAGGGCCGCAAGCGCCTGTCGGTCTGAGTCGGTTCAGCCTAGCCCGCCGGTGATCCAGCGGCTGCGGACCCGGCCCCAGTTCCAGGCTGTGCTGGCCAGCGCCCCGGTGGCCAAGACCCCCCATTTCGCCCTTCACCGCCTCGTTCTCGACGAGGCCGAGGCTCAGGCCGCGCTGTTTCCTGTCGCCGACCCCTGGCTCGGCGTGCTGATTCCCAAGCGCTGGGCCCGCCGGGCGGTCACCCGCAACACCATCCGCCGCCAGATCTACGCCACCGCGCCAGCGGCGGAGGGCTTGCCCGTGGCCGCGCATGTGGTGCGCCTGCGCGGGGCCTTTGATCCGAAACGCTTCATCAGCGCCCGCTCCGACGCGCTGCGCGGCGCCGTGCGCGCCGAGCTGATCAGCCTGTGGTCGCGCGCCTCCGCGCCCAACCCGCCCCGCGGCCATGTGGCGTGACCTGCCCCGCCGTGCGCTGATCGCCCTGGTGCAGGGCTACCGGCTGCTGCTCAGTCCCTGGCTGGGCAGCGGCTGCCGCTTCGAACCCACCTGCTCCGCCTACGCGCTGGACGCGCTGCGGCGCCACGGTGCGCTTGCGGGCAGCCGGCTCACGCTGGGCCGGCTCGCGCGTTGCCACCCCTGGTGCGAGGGCGGCCACGACCCGGTGCCCGCCGAGCGGCCCGATGGCCTGTTCACGCGCCTGCTTCCCCGAAACCCCGAAAACAAGAACGCGTCATGAATGACATTCGTCGCTCCATCCTGTGGGTGGTGTTCGGTTTCGCCATGGTCCTCATCTGGGACAAATGGCAGATCCACAACGGCAAGCCCGCCACGTTCTTTCCCAGCAGCACGCCGCCGGCCGTGACCGCGCCCGCCCAGGGCGCGCCCGCGCCGAAGGCCGACGCGTCGCTGCCCAGCGCCTCGACCCATCCGTCCTCGGCCGGTGCCAGCGCGGTGCCGGGCGCCGACGCCAGCGCGCCGGCCGCGGCCACGCGCCACGAGGTCTCCACCGATGTGCTGCGCCTGAGCTTCAGCAGCGAAGGCGGCGCCCTGGTCGGCGCGCAGTTGCTCAAGCACGCGCAGGCCTCCGGCGGGGCCGACCGCGACATCAAGACGCCCTTCACCTTGCTGTCGCAGACCGCCCAACGCACCTACGTGGCGCAGAGCGGCCTGGTGGGGGGCAACTTCCCCACCCACAAGACGCCAATGGCGCTGGTGGGCGGCGCGCCCACGGCCCTGGCCGACGGCCAGGATTCGCTGCAGGTGCGCTACGAATCCGCCGAGGTGGGCGGCGTGCAGCTGATCACCACCTACACGCTCAAGCGCGGCCACTACGACATCGGCGTGCAGCATGAGGTGCGCAACGTCGGCAGCGCGCCGGTCAGCCCGCAGCTCTACCGCCAGCTGGTGCGCGACGGCAGCACCGTGGAAAGCCAGACGCCCTTCTACTCGACCTTCACCGGCCCCGCCGTGTACACGACGGAGCACAAGTTCCAGAAGATCGAGTTCAAGAACGTGGCGGGCGACAAGGCCACCTACGTGAAGAATGCCACCGACGGCTATGTGGCCATGGTGCAGCACTACTTCGCCACCGCCTGGCTGCTCGACGCCGGCGTGGCGCGCGAGAACTTCGTGCGCCAGGTGGCCGACAACCTCTACTCCGTGGGCAGCCTGGCCTCGCTGCCGGCCATCGCGCCGGGCCAGTCGCAGACCGTGCAGGCGCGCCTGTTCGTGGGCCCGCAGGACGAGAAGAAGCTCGAGACCCTGGCCCCCGGCCTGGAGCTGGTCAAGGACTACGGCTGGCTCACCATCCTGGCCAAGCCGCTGTACTGGCTGCTCGAGAAGATCCACGGTTTCGTGGGCAACTGGGGCTGGGCCATCGTGCTGCTCGTGGTGCTGATCAAGGCGGCGTTCTACTGGCTCAACGCCAGCGCCTACCGCAGCATGGCCAAGATGAAGGCGATCAACCCGCGCATCATGGAAATGCGCGAGCGCCTCAAGAGCAACCCGCAGCAGATGCAGCAGGAGATGATGAAGATCTACCGCGAGGAGAAGGTCAATCCTCTGGGCGGCTGCTTCCCCATCCTGATCCAGATTCCCGTGTTCATCGCGCTCTACTGGGTGCTGCTGTCCAGCGTGGAGATGCGCAACGCGCCGTGGATCGGCTGGATCCACGACCTGTCCTCGCCCGACCCGTTCTACATCCTGCCGCTGGTGATGGCCATCACCACCATGGTGCAGACGGCGCTGAATCCGCTGCCGCCCGACCCGCTGCAGGCCAAGCTGATGTGGATGATGCCGCTGGTGTTCTCGGTGATGTTCTTCTTCTTCCCGTCGGGCCTGGTGCTCTACTGGATCACGAACAACGTGCTGACGATCGCGCAGCAGGCGCACATCAACCGCCGCATGGGTGTGCCGCTGAAGTTCAACCTGCCGAAATTCAAGTAAGCCCCTGCGCCGCTTTGCGGCTTCCCCCTTGAAGGGGGTCCACACCACGGCCCGGTGACGCCGGTTCCGTGGTGTCTCTGGGTTGAGGGCTGGCGCGCCACGGTTTTTATGCTTCCGCATCACGCTGATCCCATCGCCGCCATCGCCACGGCCCCCGGCCGCGGCGGCGTGGGCATCGTGCGGGTGTCGGGCAAGGGCCTGGCGCCCTTCGTGCGCGCGCTGCTCGGGCGCGATCTGAAGCCGCGCGAGGCCACCTACGGGCCCTGGCGTGGGGTCGACGGCCAGCCCATCGACCACGGGCTGTCCTTGTGGTTTCCCGCGCCCCACTCGTACACCGGCGAAGACGTTCTTGAACTGCAGGGCCATGGCGGCCCCGTGGTGCTGCAGTTGCTGCTGGCGCGTTGCCTGGAGGTGGCGCACACCGCCCTGCCCGGCCTGCGGCTGGCGCGCGCGGGCGAATTCACCGAGCGCGCCTTCCTCAATGACAAGCTCGATCTCGCGCAGGCCGAGGCCGTGGCCGATCTGATCGACGCCAGCACCGAGGCCGCCGCACGCAGCGCCGCGCGCTCGCTCGACGGCGCGTTTTCGCGGCGCGTGCACACCCTGCAGGAGGCGCTCACGAACCTGCGCATGCTGGTCGAGGCCACGCTGGACTTTCCCGAGGAAGACATCGACTTCCTGCAGAAGGCCGACGCCCAGGGCCAGCTCGATCGGCTGCGCGAGGCGCTGGCCGTGCTGCGCGCCGAGGCGCGGCAGGGCGCCCTGCTGCGCGACGGCCTGCAGGTGGTGATCGCCGGCCAGCCCAACGCGGGCAAGAGCTCGCTGCTCAACGCGCTGGCGGGGGCCGAACTGGCCATCGTCACGCCGATCGCGGGCACCACGCGCGACGTGGTGCAGCAGACCATCCAGATCGAGGGCGTGCCCGTGCACGTGACCGACACCGCTGGCCTGCGCGACAGCCCCGAGGTGGACGAGGTCGAGCGCATCGGCATCGAGCGCGCCTGGCAGCGCATCCGGGGCGCCGATGCCGTGCTGTTCCTGCACGACCTCACGCGCTGGGGCGAGCCGCGCTACCGCTACGCCGACGCCAACATCGCGCGCGGCCTGCCCGCCGGCGTGCCCGTGCTGCACGTGTGGAACAAGCTCGACCAGGCCGGCGGCGCGCCCCAGGGCCCCGACGACATCGCCTTGTCGGCCAAGCGTGGCACGGGGCTGGACGCGCTGCGCCAGCGCCTGCTGCGGCTCGCCGGCTGGCAGCCGGGCGGCGACGGCCTCTTCATGGCGCGTGAGCGGCACCTGCAGGCGCTCGCGCGCGTCGAGGGGCACCTGGAGCAGGCCGATGCGCGCCTGCGCGAGGCCGCCGCGCAGCTCGACCTGCTCGCCGAGGAACTGCGCCTCGCGCAACAGGCGCTGGGCGAAATCACCGGCGAGTTCACGGCCGACGATCTGCTGGGCGTCATCTTTTCGCGTTTTTGCATCGGCAAATAGCTTTCCGTGCCGCCGTTCACGGGTTGTGCCGCGCCGCTGGGAACCGATCTGTAAGGATGGGTTACGCCGGTGTTGCGCCGGGCGCCGCGCTGCGGTTCACTTCGCGCATGAGTGCCTCCACCGCCGCCCCCGCGCGCTTCGACATCCAGCACCTGGCGCAGGCCATGCGCCACAGCAGCGCCCTGGACGCGGTGCCCTTGAACCTGAGCGACGCGCACTGGGTGACGCTGGCCAACTACATGCAGCCGGTGGCCTTGCAGCAGGGCCAGGTGCTCATCGAACAGGGCGTGAAGGACCGCACCGTCTACTTCGTCGAGAGCGGCACCCTCACCGTGCACTACGAGGACGCGAAAGAGCGTGTGCGCATCGCCGTGGTGGGCGCGGGTTCGCTGCTGGGCGAAGGCGCCTTCTTCAGTCACCTGCCGCGCAGCGCCACCGTCAACGCGGGCAGCGACTGCCGGCTCTGGTGCCTCACGCCGCTGCGCTTTCGCGAGCTGAGCGTGCGGCATCCGCAGATCGCCCTGGAACTGACCGTGGCCATGTCGGCCGTGCTGGCGCGGCGCATGTACAACAAACCCAAGCGCGTGGCCGTGACCTGAGGCCACTCGATGGCTGCCTAGCGCTCCCCGGTGTTTCGGCCCCGTACCTTCTTCGAACCCGTCGCCACGTGATCTCCACCCTCAACATGTCGTTTCTGAACTGGTTGTCGGCCCGCAAACCGTTGTCGGGCAAAGGCGCATTCGCGCGCGCGCGCCACGCCTTTCGCGAAACCACCATGCCGCTGATCTCGCCGCGGCGGGGTCGGCGCCTGCTGCGGCGCGAGCAGCTGTTCGGGGTGGTGCGCGAATCGCTCATCCGGGGCGGCGTGCTGTCCACCAGCTACTCGTTCAAGGTGCTCAACCTCGACGCCAACGGCGACACCTTCATCGCACTGGTGGACCTGGCGCTGCCCGCCCAGGCCATGCCCGACGAATTCCTGCTCGAAATCGAGCGCTGGATCCAGCAAAGCGCCAAGAGCCGGCACGCGATGGACGTGCGCGGCGTGTACTGGCGCCGCAAGGCCACGCCCGAGCAGGTGGGACAGGCGCTGCGCGCGGCGGTGCCGGCGCAGACGCGCCGCGAAGCGCCGGACACCTCCATCCCACGCCCGAGCGTGTCCGCCAGCCGTGCGCCCGCACAGGCCGTGAGCGAGGACGAGGTGCGCGCCTTCCGCGAGGCCATCACTTCGCTGCCCGCCGCGACCATGCGGCACCCCAAGGAGCCCCAGCTGCCCATGCCCACGCCCGAGGCGGTGAGTGATTTCGCCGCGCTCAGCGACACGCAGCACGGCAAGCTCTGAGCCGCACCGGGCGGCCCGCGCCGCCGCTCAGTGCCCGTCGAAGTCGATCAGCGTGAACAGCGCCAAGCCGCTGTCGCGCAGCTTGGTCGAACCGCCCAGTTCCGGCAGGTCGACGATGGCCGCGCCCTCGGTCACCTCGGCGCCCAGCTTCTCCAGCAGGCGGCGACCGGCCATCATGGTGCCGCCGGTGGCGATCAGGTCGTCGATCAGCAGCACGCGGTCGCCGGCTTTCACGGCGTCGGTGTGCAGCTCCACTGTGGCGCTGCCGTATTCGAGTTCGTAGGTTTCTTCCACGGTGTTGAAGGGCAGCTTGCCCTTCTTGCGGATGGGCACGAAGCCCACGCCCAGCTCGTAGGCCAGCACCGAGCCGATGATGAAGCCGCGCGCGTCCAGGCCCGCCACCACGGTCGGGCGCAGGGCCGGGTCCATGTAGCGGTGCACGAAGGTGTCGATGAGCACGCGAAAAACCTTGGGGTCCTGCAGCAGCGGGGTGATGTCGCGGAACATCACGCCCGGAGCGGGCCAGTCGGGCACGGTGCGGATGTGCGAACGCAGGTAGGCGGCGGTGTCCATGCCGGGGATTATCGGAGACGACGCGATAATCCCTCGATGCCCGCCGCCCCTGCCGTCGACCCCGAACGCGCCCAGCGCCTCGCGCGCGAAACCCTGGCCATCGAGGCCTCCGCCGTCGCGGCCCTGGCCGGGCGTGTCGACGACCGCTTCGCCGATGCCGTGCGGCGCATGTTCGCCTGCACCGGCCGCGTGGTCGTGATGGGCATGGGCAAAAGCGGCCACATCGGTCGCAAGATCGCGGCCACCCTGGCCTCCACCGGCACGCCCGCCATGTTCGTGCACCCGGCCGAGGCCAGCCATGGCGACCTGGGCATGATCACCGCCCACGACCTGGTGCTGGCGATCAGCAACAGCGGCGAGAGCGAGGAGCTCACCGCCATCCTGCCGCTGATCAAACGCATGGGCGTGCCGCTGGTGGCGCTCACCGGCCGCGCGGCGTCCACGCTGGGGCGCCACGCCGACGTGGTGCTCGACACCTCGGTCGACAAAGAGGCCTGCCCGCACAACCTCGCGCCCACGGCCAGCACCACGGCCCAGCTCGCGCTGGGCGACGCGCTGGCGGTCTCGCTGCTCGACGCGCGCGGCTTTCGCGCCGACGACTTCGCGCGCTCGCACCCGGGCGGCGCGCTGGGCCGCAAGCTGCTCACCCACGTGGGCGACGTGATGCGCCGCGGCGAAGCCGTGCCACGCGTGGTGCCCGAGGCGTCGCTGATGGACCTCATGCGCGAGATCAGCGCCAAGGGCCTGGGCATGAGCGCCATCGTCGACGGCGAGCGCGCCGTCGGCGTCTTCACCGACGGCGACCTGCGCCGCCTGATCGAGCGCGCGGGCAGCGGTGCCGACCTGCGCGCGCTCAGCGCGCGCGAGGTCATGCATGCCGGGCCGCGCACCGTGCGCGAGGACGCCCTGGCGGTGGAGGCCGCCGAACTCATGGAGGCGCACAGCATCACCAGTCTGCTGGTGGTGGACGCGGCCGGCCGCCTCGTCGGCGCGCTCAACAGCAACGACCTCATGCGCGCGAAGGTGATCTGATGGCGCCCGTCTTGCTGTTTGCCCCCGAGCTGCTGTTGCGCGCCCAGCCCGTGCGCGTGGCCTTCTTCGACGTCGACGGCGTGCTCACCGATGGCGGCCTGTACTTCGGTGAATCGGGCGAAACACTCAAGCGTTTCCACACGCTCGACGGCCATGGCCTGAAGCTGCTGCAACGCCACGGGATCACGCCCGCCGTGGTCAGCGGGCGCGATGGCAAACCCCTGCGCCAGCGCCTGTCCGCGCTCGGCGTCACCCACCTGCGCCTGGGCACCGAAGACAAGGCGCCCGCTGCCGAATCCATCCTGGCCGAGCTGGGCCTGGGCTGGGAGGCCGCGGCTGCCATGGGCGACGACTGGCCCGATCTGCCCCTGCTGCGGCGCGCCGCCCTGGCCGCGGCGCCACCGGCCGCGCACGACGAGGTGCGCGCGATCGCCCACCACGTCACGCGCCGCGCCGCCGGCGAAGGCGCCGCGCGCGAGTTCTGCGACCTGCTGCTGATGGCGCGTGGCGCCTACGCGGCCGAGCTCGAGGCCGCCGCCCGGTGAGCGCCGACGACGACTTCGACCTCATCCCGGGCCTGGACCGCAGCGCGCCGCCCGCGCCGCGCCGGCGCCCCGCTCCGTGGTGGGACCGGCTGTCCATCTACCTGCCCATCATGCTCATGGGCCTGCTGGCGCTGGCCTCGTACTGGCTGCTGCGCGCCACGCCTCCTGCGCCCGAGCCGCAGCCCGAGCGGCCGGTGAGTGGCGAACCCGACTACTTCATGCGCCGCTTTTCGGTGAAGTCCTTCGATCTGGCCGGCCAGCTGCGGGCCGAGGTGGTGGGCGATGAAGCCCGCCACCACCCCGACGACGACCGGGTGGAAATCGACAACGCGCGCATCCGCAACCTGGCCGAGTCGGGCGCCGTGATGCGCGCCACCGCGCACCGCGTGACCACCAACGCCGACAACACCGTTTTCGTGCTGGAAGGCGATGCGGTGGTGGTGCGTGAGGGGGGCAAGTCCCAGGCCGGCGATCCCCTGCCGCGGCTGGAGTTTCGCGGCGACTTCCTGCGCGTGGAACTCGAGCCGGTCGAGCGCGTGACGTCGGACCACCCGGTCGAGCTGCTGCGCAACGGCGATCGCATCACCGCGCAAACCCTGGACTACCGCGGCGACCAGCAGATCGCCGACTTCCGCGGGCGCGTGCGCGTCCAGCTCCTGCCCCGGACCACGCCATGACGCCCGCCAACGCCGCTCCCCTGGTCTTCATCACCGGCGCCTCGAGTGGCATCGGCCAGGCGCTGGCCGCGCGCTTCGCCCGGGCCGGCTACCGCCTCGCCCTGGTGGCGCGCCGCACCGCCGATTTGCAGGCCTGGGCCGACGCCCAGGGATACGGGGCCGATCGTTGCCGCGTCTACGGCGCCGACGTGGCGCAGACCGACAGCATCGTGGCCGCCGGCCAGGCCTGCCTGACCGGACAGGGTCTGCCGGACGTGGTGATCGCCAACGCCGGCATCAGCGTGGGCATGGACACCGGCGAGCGCGACGACCTGGACGTGCTGAGCCGCACCTTCGCCACCAACAACGTGGGCATGGCCGCCACCTTCCACCCTTTCGTGCGGGCCATGCGCGCGCGCGGCAGCGGGGCGCTCGTGGGCATCGCCAGCGTGGCCGCCATCCGCGGCCTGCCGGGGCACGGCGCTTACTGCGGCAGCAAGGCCGCCGTGGTGAGCTACTGCGAGAGCCTGCGCGGCGAGCTGCGCGGCAGCGGCGTGGCGGTGGTGACCTTGCTGCCCGGCTACGTGGACACCCCGCTCACGCGCGAGAACCGCTACCCCATGCCCTTTCTCATGACGCCCGAGGCCTTCGCCGAGCGCGCCTTCCGGGCCATCGCCGAGCGGGTCAGCTACCGCGTCATCCCCTGGCAGATGGGCGTGCTCGCCAAGCTGCTGCGCCTGCTGCCCAACGCCTGGTTCGACCGCGCCTTGCAGGGCCGCCCGCGCAAGCACCGCGCGGGCGAAGGGCGCTGAAAAACAAAAACCCCGCGAGGTCGTCGCGGGGTTTGCCGGTGAGCGGGGTTCGCTCGCTCGGGAGATCAGTAGCCGCCGCGGCCACCGCCGCCGTCGCGACGACCGCCACCGCCGTAGGGGCTGCGGAAGCCGCCGTCCTGGCCACCACCACCGAAGCCGCCTTCGCGACGGCCGCCGCCGAAGCCGCCGCCACCGCTGCGCGGGGGACGCGGCTCCATCGGGCGCGCTTCGTTCACCACCAGGCTGCGGCCGCCGAGCGACTGGCCGTTCATGCCCTGAATGGCCGACTGCGCCTCAGAGTCGCTGCCCATCTCGACAAAGCCGAAACCTTTGGAGCGGCCGGTCTCGCGCTCCATCATGACCTTGGCGCTGTTGACAGCACCGAAAGCCGAGAAGGCCTGTTGCAGGTCTTCGTCGCGCACCGTGTACGGCAGGTTGCCGACATAAAGTTTGTTGCCCATTCGAGGGACTCCTAAAACACAAGGTAAGAAGCGATGGAGCCCCGTCGTCCGGCACAGGAATGCAGCGCACGAAACCAACCGATCACTTGACATGCGGCCGATCTGGCGGCACGCCGAGGCATTATGCGCCGATCGTCGGAAAGTCGGTGACAAATTTCCGGAGGATGCAAGTCAAACCCCCTGCCGATGCGTGGTTACAACATGCCGGGCGCTTATACTGCCGCTCAGCGCCGATTTGATCCGGATTGCGGGCGCTCAACAAATGCCGCTAAAGGGAGCTCGGAGATGCCCGGTCTGCCTTTTGGCTCACCGGGTTTTCTGTTTCCAGGCCCTGCGCGAGCAGGGAACGAGCTTGATCGTCACCCCCGTCACCTACCGCTTCGACCAGCCGCTTGCCCTGCGCAGCGGGGCCGTGCTGCCGGCCTACGAGCTGGTGGTCGAGACCTACGGCAGCCTCAACGCCGACAAGTCCAATGCCGTGCTGGTCTGCCACGCGCTGAATGCCTCGCACCACGTCGCGGGCTGGCACGCCGATGCCAGCGGCCAGCCGCTGGCGCGCAGCGAGGGCTGGTGGAACAACATGATCGGTCCGGGTAAACCCGTAGACACCGACCGCTTCTTCGTCATCGGCGTCAACAACCTGGGCTCGTGTTTCGGCTCCACCGGGCCCACGCACACCAACCCGGCCACCGGCCAGGCCTGGGGCGCGGACTTTCCCGTGGTCACGGTGGAGGACTGGGTGGAGGCGCAGGCCCGCCTGCTCGACGCCATGGGCATCGACACCCTGGCCGCCGTGATGGGGGGCAGCCTGGGCGGCATGCAGGCCCTGGCCTGGACGCTGCAGTACCCGCAACGCGTGCGCCACGCCGTGGTGGTGGCCAGCGCGCCCAACCTCACGGCCGAGAACATTGCCTTCAACGAGGTGGCGCGCCGCGCCATCGTGACCGACCCGGATTTCCACGGCGGCCACTACCAGCGCCACGGCACCCTGCCGCGCCGCGGCCTGCGCATTGCCCGCATGATCGGCCACATCACCTACCTCAGCGACGACGTGATGAACGAGAAGTTCGGCCGCGCGCTGCGCGCCGCCGACGGCGAGGACCCGGCAGGCGTGGCCGAGCTGGCCTACCGCTACACCACCCAGGACGTGGAGTTCCAGATCGAGAGCTACCTGCGCTACCAGGGCGACAAGTTCAGCGAGTACTTCGACGCCAACACCTACCTGCTCATCACGCGCGCGCTCGACTACTTCGACCCCGCGCGCGAGCACGGTGGCCGGCTGGCGGCCGCGCTGGCGCGCGCGCAGGCCAAGTTCCTGCTCGTGAGCTTCAGCACCGACTGGCGCTTCTCGCCCGCCCGCAGCCGCGAGATCGTCAAGGCCCTGCTCGACAACCGCCGCGAGGTCAGCTACTGCGAGATCGACGCGCCGCACGGCCACGATGCCTTCCTGCTCGACGACCCGCGCTACCACGCGGCCGTGCGCAGCTTCTTCCAGCACACCGTTGGCGGGGGCGCGATGGGCGCCGCCCGGCCATCTGAAGGCACTCACACCGCGGCGCCCGGCGCGGAGGTTTCCTCATGACCGAACGCCATGTCCTCGACTCCATCGCCCGCCTGGTGCCACCGGGCTCGCGCGTGCTCGACCTGGGCTGTGGCGACGGCGCCATGCTGGCCCACCTGCAGGCCACGCGCGGCTGCACGGGCTACGGCGTGGAAATCGATGACGCCGAGGTGCAGGCCTGCCTGCAGCGCGGGGTCAACGTGCTGCAGCTCAACCTCGAAGAGGGCCTGACCATGTTCGGCGACAACGCCTTCGACGTGGTTCTGCAGATCGACACCCTGCAACACCTGCGCAACGCCGAAACCATGCTGCGCGAGACCGCGCGCGTGGGCCGCATCGGCGTGGTGGCCTTTCCCAACTTCGCGCACTGGCCCAATCGCCTGGCCGTGCTGCAGGGCCGCATGCCGGTGACCAAGCGCCTGCCGTACCAGTGGTACGACACGCCCAACATCCGCGTCGGCACCTACGCCGACTTCGAGGTGCTGGCGCGGCGCAATGGCCTCACGGTGGAAGATGGCTTCGGCCTGCACGAAGGCCGCGAGGTGCGCGCGCTGCCCAACCTGCTGGCCAGCACCGCCGTGTTCCGCTTCTCCAAGTAAGGGGCTGCCTCAGGGCGCGGCGTTCTCGCGCGCCGCGTCCTCGGCGAAGTCGCCTTCGGGCGCGGCCTGGCCGAAGCCCGGGTAGATCACCGCGAAGTCGGCGGTGATGCGCTCCAGCGGCAGATCGTCGAAGCTGCCGCGTTCGTTCACGTACTCCATGTGGCGCTGGCCGGCCCGGTCGTAGGGGTGGTACAGCGAGTCGTGCACGCCATCGAACTCCAGCGGCAGCAGGCCGAACTTCTCGCACAGGGACAAGTTGAAGGCCGGCGTGGCCTTGCGCCAGGCGCCATCGATCCAGAGTTCGGTGTAGCCGTGCCACACGAAGACGTCGCTGCCCATGGTGCGGCGCAGCTTCTCGGTGCTCATGTGGTTCTTCACGTCGGCGAAGCCCAGCCGCGCCGGGATGCCGGCGGCGCGCGCCACGGCCGCCATCAGCACCGCCTTGGGCACGCACCAGCCATAACCCAGGCGCAGCGTGGTGCTGGCGCGCATGCCGCCGGGCGAGAGGTCGATGCGGTAGGGGTCGTAGCGGACCAGGTCGCGCACGGCCAGGTACAGCGCCACCGAACGTTCGCGCACCGACCCGCCGCGCGCGTGTTCGTGCGCAAACGCACGGATCGCCGGGTGGTCGCTGTCGATGGCGGGGGTGGGATCGAGGTGGGTGGGCATGGCCGGAAGTTAGCAGAGGCCGCGCCCCCGGGTGGCCGCCAGGGCGATCCACCGAATGCTTTGGTACTCAGATTGCGGCCAAGGCACCGCGCCGATGCCCGATAGGCCCGGGTTTGTCGTCCTTTTTCCGACTTCAGACCGGCCCGCCCCGGCCGATAGTCCCTTCACCCCTATTCCCATTCCTTTCTTGCAAGAGGACAGCCAGCCATGGACATGCGCAACGAAGCCACCCACATCGCCCGCGAAGACGGCGCACGCTCCGCCGCCCAGGCCGCCACCAGCGCGGAGTTCCTGACCTTCCGCCTGGGCGCGGAGGAGTACGGCATCGACATCCTGCGCGTGCAGGAAATCCGTTCCTACGAAGAGCCCACGCGCATCGCCAACGCGCCGAGCTTCATCAAGGGCGTGGTCAACCTGCGCGGCGTGATCGTGCCGGTGGTGGACCTGCGCATCAAGCTGGGCTGCGAGAAGGTCGAATACAACGGCTTCACCGTGGTCATCGTGCTCAACGTGCGCGGCCGCGTGGTCGGCGCCGTGGTCGATTCGGTCTCCGATGTGCTGGAACTCGCCGGTGACCTGATCAAGCCGGCGCCCGAAATGAGCGCCTCGG
Organism: Hydrogenophaga sp. SNF1; assembly: GCF_034421675.1. Taxonomy (NCBI): domain Bacteria; kingdom Pseudomonadati; phylum Pseudomonadota; class Betaproteobacteria; order Burkholderiales; family Comamonadaceae; genus Hydrogenophaga; species Hydrogenophaga sp. SNF1. Next base: position 4,659,834 of record NZ_CP139793.1, on the reverse strand, counting down.
TCGACACCAGCTTCATCACCGGCATCGCCAGCGTGGGCGAACGCATGCTGATCCTCATGGACATCGAGGCCCTCATGTCCAGCGCCGACATGGGCCTGATCGAAGGCGCCCAGTCGCTGCAGTAAGCCCGACCCCGGCCCGCAAGGCCATCCCGTGGAAGGAGACACCAGACCATGTTCCCCGCCAAGAACACCCAAGAGAACAAGAGCGGCGCCTCGGTGGCACGCCGCCTGTCCCTGCAGGCTGTGGCACTGCTGGCTGGTACGCTGGCCATCATCAGCATCAGTTTGGCCTTCGTGGTCGAAGGCAATTCGCGCACGCGCCTGGCCGATGCCGCCGGCGACAAGGCCGCGGCCCTGGCCGACTCGGTCGACGCCTTCGACGCGACGGCGCGCATGATGACCGAGCGGGCCTACCAGCCCTATCGCAAGAAGTTCGCCGAGCATTTCGAACTCGACGTCGCCAACAACATGCTCAAGAGCTGGGGCATGCTGCTCAACGGCGACCACAGCGAGGCCGACTCCTTCCACCTGGCCAACGGCGGCGTGGCCACCATCTTCATGCGCAAGGGCGACGACTTCGAGCGGATCAGCACCTCGCTGAAGAAGGAAAACGGCGAGCGCGCCGTCGGCACCACGCTGGCGCGCAACCACCCCGCGTACCCGCTGATGCTGCAGGGCAAGCCCTTCACTGGCCGCGCCGTGCTGTTCGGCACCGCCTACATGACGCACTACGAACCCGTGAAGGACGCCGCCGGCCAGGTGGTCGGCATCCTGTTCATCGGTTTTGACATTCGCGACTTCCAGGCCTCGTTGGACAAGCTGGTGTCCGACGCCACCTACTTTCAGTCCGGTGGCACGGTGATCGTCGATCCGCGCGCCACCAACGCCGAGGCCTTGTTCATCTCGCCGCCCGCGCTGGCTGGCAAGAAGGTGCTGGAGGTGAACCCAGAGGCCGGCCCCATGATGGATGAGATGCGCGCAGGCCAGGACGTCTTTGTGCGCCACGCCAGCGCCCTGTTCAATCCGCAGATCACCCGGCCCTGGGCGGTCAAGCGCGACACCAGCGCCAGCGGTTGGTGGGTCATCGCCGAGGTGTCCGACGACGAAGCCATGGCCACGCACTGGCGCATGATGTACTTGTTCTGGGGCCTGCTGGTGCTCACGACGCTGCTGCTCGGTGGCGGGCTGTTCGCGCTGATCCGCCGCAGCGTGAGCGCGCCGCTGCGCGAACTCACCAACGCCGTCACCACGGTGTCCCAGGGCGATCTCACGCAGGCGTTCCACACCACGCGGCGCGACGAACTCGGCACCCTGGTGACCGAGGTCGAGGCCATGCGCCAGCGCTTCCTGGACATGATGCGCCAGCTGCGCACCGCGGCGGACAGCATCAACACCGCGTCGCAGGAAATCGCCACGGGCAACCAGGACCTGAGCGCGCGCACGGAGCAGACGGCGAGCAACCTGCAGGAGACGGCGGCGAGCATGGAGCAGCTGACGGGCACGGTGCGCCAGAGCGCGGACTCGGCGCGCCAGGCGAACCAGCTGGCGGCGACGGCGGCGGAGGTGGCCGCGCGTGGGGGCACGGTGGTCTCGCAGGTGGTGACGACGATGGACGAGATCAACCACAGCTCGCGCAAGATCAACGACATCATTGGTGTGATCGATGGGATCGCGTTCCAGACGAACATCCTGGCGTTGAACGCGGCGGTGGAGGCGGCGAGGGCGGGCGAGCAGGGCCGGGGTTTTGCGGTGGTGGCGGGGGAGGTGAGGAACCTGGCGCAGCGCAGCGCGGAGGCGGCCAAGGAGATCAAGGCCTTGATCGGTGCGAGCGTGGAGCGGGTGGACGCGGGCTCGAGGCTGGTGGCCGATGCGGGGCAGACGATGAGCGAGATCGTGGGTTCGGTGCAGCGGGTGAGCGACATCATTGGGGAGATCACGGCGGCGGCGGGCGAGCAGAGCGAGGGGATAGGGCAGGTGAACGTGGCGGTGAACCAGCTGGACCAGATGACGCAGCAGAACGCGGCGCTGGTGGAGCAGAGCGCGGCCGCCGCCCAGAGCCTGAAGGAGCAGGCCGACCGCCTGGCCCAGGTGGTGCAGGTGTTCCGCATCGGGCACGACGCCGCGCCCCCGCCCACGCCGGCCCCCGCGCCGAGTGCGCCGCTGGTGGCCCGAGCGCCGGCAGTGGCCAAGCCCACCGCCCCCGTGCCCACGCGCGCCGCGGCCGAGAGCAAACCCGCGGCCGACAGCAAACCCGTGGCTGAGAGCAAACCCGTGGTCGGCAGCAAACCGGCCGCCGAACCCCGTCCCGCGCCGCGCGTGGTGGCGCCCGCGGCCGCATCGGCCGAGGGCGAGTGGGAGAGCTTCTGACGGTGCCCGCACGGCCCCCCCGGGCCGTGCGACCCCCTATTTCCGTGCCCAGAGAGTGAGTGAAAGATGGACGTCGTGAACCGTTTCCGGATCGGCCCCCGCCTGTACCTGGGTTTTGCCCTGGTGCTGATGCTGTTGGCGGGCCTGACCGCCGTGGCCTGGTACGGCCTGAAGACCTCGCACGCCGCCACCGCGCGCGTGATCGAGATGGACAGGCGGGCCGCCCTCACGCAGGAATGGCTCATGAGCACGCAGATCAACATCAACCGCGTGATGGCCGTGGCCACGTCGCGCAACGACCCGGCGGTGGACGGCTACTTCAAGCCGCTGATGTCCCAGGTCAGCGAGCGCATCAGCGTGGTGCAGAAGACGCTGGAGGCCGAGATCCAGAGCGAGCAGGGCAAGGCCCTGCTCAAGGACATCGCCGAGCGCCGCGCGGCCTACATGGCGGTGCGCAAGACCTACTTCGACACGCTCAAGAACGGCGATGCCGCCGGCGCGCAGCAGTTGCTGACCGGTGGCCTCATGCCCGCGGCCGACGCCTATGGCGCCAAGCAGCGCGAGCTGCTCGAGCTGCAGCACCGCGCCGTGGCCGAGGCCGTGGCGGCGTCCGAGGCCACGGTCAATCGCCAGATCGGCCTGTTGATGCTGCTGGCCCTGAGCGCGGGCGGGCTGGCCATGGTGCTGGCCTGGCGCATCACGCGCTCGGTGACGCAGCCCCTGGCCCAGGCCGTGGACGTGACGCGCGAGGTGGCCGCGGGCGACCTGCGGCGCGACGTGCGCACCGAGCGCACCGACGAATTGGGTGACCTGCTGCGCGCGCTCGGCGACATGAAGACCTCGCTCACGCGCACCGTGAGCCTGGTGCGCAGCGCCACCGACAGCATCGACACCGCGTCGCAGGAAATCGCCACGGGCAACCAGGACCTGAGCGCGCGCACGGAGCAGACGGCGAGCAACCTGCAGGAGACGGCGGCGAGCATGGAGCAGCTGACGGGCACGGTGCGCCAGAGCGCGGACTCGGCGCGCCAGGCGAACCAGCTGGCGGCGACGGCGGCGGAGGTGGCCGCGCGTGGGGGCACGGTGGTCTCGCAGGTGGTGACGACGATGGACGAGATCAACCACAGCTCGCGCAAGATCAACGACATCATTGGAGTGATCGATGGGATCGCTTTCCAGACGAACATCCTGGCGTTGAACGCGGCGGTGGAGGCGGCGAGGGCGGGCGAGCAGGGCCGGGGTTTTGCGGTGGTGGCGGGGGAGGTGAGGAACCTGGCGCAGCGCAGCGCGGAGGCGGCCAAGGAGATCAAGGCCTTGATCGGTGCGAGCGTGGAGCGGGTGGACGCGGGCTCGAGGCTGGTGGCCGATGCGGGGCAGACGATGAGCGAGATCGTGGGCTCGGTGCAGCGGGTGAGCGACATCATTGGGGAGATCACGGCGGCGGCGGGCGAGCAGAGCGAGGGGATAGGGCAGGTGAACGTGGCGGTGAACCAGCTGGACCAGATGACGCAGCAGAACGCGGCGCTGGTGGAGCAGAGCGCGGCCGCCGCCCAGAGCCTGCGCGACCAGGCCGGCCGGCTGACGGAAGTGGTGCAGGTGTTCCGCCTCGCGCACTGACGCGGCGGACCAGACAGTCAGAAGACAAGGAGAGACAGACATGCAAGCATTCATGCGGCAATTCACCGTGCGCCAGCGCATGATCGGCGCGATCGCCGTGGTGCTGGCCCTTCTGGGCGCCGTCGGCGGCGCCGGCCTCTGGGGCATGTGGCGCCTCTCGCATGTGGCCACCGAATTCACCGAGCGCGCGTACCAGGAAACGCTCGCCCTCTCGCAACTCAAGGCCTCCATGGGCGCCATGACGCGCCATGAGAAGGACATGATCATTGCCTACGAGAAGCCCGACCTGGTGGTCGCGGCCAAGGCGCGCTGGAAGACCGAGGCCGACAAGACGGCCGTGACCATGGACAGCCTGCTCTCCGGCCGCGATGCCTCGCGCGACGCGCTGGTGACCCAGGCGCAGGAGCGGCTGAAGGCCTACATGGCCGCGATCGAACCGGTGTCGCACCAACTGGAGAGTGGCGGCTATGAAACGGCCACCATCGCCAACCGCATGCTCGGGCGGGCGCACGAGCAGCACAAGGCCCTGACGGACCTGCTCGCCCAGGTGGAGCAGGTGATGGGCGAGGACGTGGCCGCGCTGAGCGCGCGGGGCAAGGCGGCGAGCCAGCAGACCCTGTGGATCTTCGGCGTCGCGCTGGCGCTGGCCGCGCTGGTGGTGGTGCCCACCACCCTGGCCAACATGCACAGCATCTGCGCGCCCGTGGACCAGGCGCGCCACCTGGCCGACGCCATCGCCGAGGGCGACCTCACGCGCCCGGTGCAGGCCACGGGCCGCGACGAACTCGCCGAACTGCTGCGCTCGCTGGGCCGCATGCAGACCTCGCTGTCGCGCATCGTCGGCGACGTGCGCCACAGCAGCGACAGCATCGGCACCGCCTCGCAGGAAATCGCCACCGGCAACCAGGACCTGAGCTCGCGCACCGAACAGACCGCCAGCAACCTGCAGCAGACGGCGGCCAGCATGGAGCAACTCAGCGGCACCGTGCGCCAGAGCGCCGACGCCGCGCGCCAGGCCAGTGCCATGGCGGCGGCCAACGCCGAGGTGGCCGCGCGCGGCGGCGAAGTGGTGGGTCAGGTGGTCACCACCATGCAGGAAATCCAGTCCAGCAGCCAGAAGATCGGCGACATCATCGGCGTCATTGACGGCATCGCCTTCCAGACCAACATCCTGGCGCTCAACGCCGCCGTGGAAGCCGCGCGCGCCGGCGAGCAGGGCCGCGGCTTCGCCGTGGTGGCGGCCGAGGTGCGCAGCCTGGCGCAGCGCAGCGCCGAGGCGGCGAAGGAGATCAAGTCCCTGATCGGCGACAGCGTGGACAAGGTGCAGACCGGCACGCAACTCGTGGCGCAGGCCGGCAGCACCATTGGCGAGATCGTGGACAACGCGCAGAAGATCTCGGCCTTCGTCACCGACATCACCACGGCCGCGCAGGAGCAGAGCGACGGCATCGGCCAGGTGAACACCGCCGTCGGCCAGCTTGACCAGATGACGCAGCAGAACGCGGCCCTGGTGGAGCAGAGCGCGGCCGCGGCCGAAAGCCTGCGCGAGCAGGCCGGCCGCCTGGCCGCCGCGGTGCAGGTGTTCCGCGTCGCGGCGTGAGGCGCCCGCCATGAACTTCAACCAACGCCTCGTGCTGGCCTTTGTGGCGCCGGCCGTGTTGTTCGTGGCTGGCCTGGGCGGCAGCATCTGGTCGCTCACGCAGACGCAGTCGCAGTTCGACCGGTACATCAACACCGAACAGGCCGTGGCCAGCGGTGTGCAGGAGATGTACGCCCAGGGCCTGCAAATGGGCCAGGCCCTGCGCAACATCGTGCTCGACCCGAGCAACCCGCAGGCCTTCAAGAACCTGGAGGCCGCGCGCGAGGCATTCGACGCCGCGCACAAGGGCACGCTGGAGGCCGCGCGCGACACGCCGGCCCAGGCCGCGCTGGCGCCGCTGGCCGGACTGCGCGCCGAGCAGGCGAAGGCGCAGGACAAGGTGCTGACGCTGGTCAAGACCAGCGCCGCCGAAGCGGTGGCGGCGCTCAATGCCGAAGAGACGCCGGCCTGGCGCAAGCTGCGCGGCGCGCTGCTGGAGCAGGTGAAGGCCTCGCGCGAGCTGTCGGCGCAGACGCACTCGGCCGTGAACGCCAGCGCCGACCGCGCGCGCGTGGTCGCGCTGTCGCTGGCCCTGCTGGCGGTGGCGGTGGCGGTGGGCCTGGGTTTCATGGTGGTGCGCACGCTGCGCCAGGAGTTGGGCGGTGACCCGGCCGCCGCGCGCCAGGCCGTGCACCGCATCGCCGACGGCGACCTCACCGGCACCATGCCCGAGAGCGCCTACCCGCACAGCCTGGTGGGTGCCCTGGCGACCATGCAGAACGCCATGCGCGCGCTGGTGGGCCAGGTGCACCAGTCCAGCCAGGGCATCGAGGTGGCGAGCAGCGAGATCGCGCGGGGCAACCAGGACCTGAGCGCGCGCACGGAGCAGACGGCGAGCAACCTGCAGGAGACGGCGGCGAGCATGGAGCAGCTGACGGGCACGGTGCGCCAGAGCGCGGACTCGGCGCGCCAGGCGAACCAGCTGGCGGCGACGGCGGCGGAGGTGGCCGCGCGTGGGGGCACGGTGGTCTCGCAGGTGGTGACGACGATGGACGAGATCAACCACAGCTCGCGCAAGATCAACGACATCATTGGTGTGATCGATGGGATCGCGTTCCAGACGAACATCCTGGCGTTGAACGCGGCGGTGGAGGCGGCGAGGGCGGGCGAGCAAGGCCGGGGTTTTGCGGTGGTGGCGGGCGAGGTGAGGAACCTGGCGCAGCGCAGCGCGGAGGCGGCCAAGGAGATCAAGGCCTTGATCGGTGCGAGCGTGGAGCGGGTGGACGCGGGCTCGAGGCTGGTGGCCGATGCGGGGCAGACGATGAGCGAGATCGTGGGCTCGGTGCAGCGGGTGAGCGACATCATTGGGGAGATCACGGCGGCGGCGGGCGAGCAGAGCGAGGGGATAGGGCAGGTGAACGTGGCGGTGAACCAGCTGGACCAGATGACGCAGCAGAACGCGGCGCTGGTGGAGCAGAGCGCGGCCGCCGCCCAGAGCCTGAAGGAGCAGGCCGAGCAGCTGGCTCAGGTGGTGGGCCGCTTCCGTACCACAGCTTGAGGAAGCGGCCGCGCGGCGCCGTCGCGCGGCGCCGCTCCTGCCTATACTCCCCCCAGGGTTCACCTGGGAGGGGCAGCGTGCCCACACCGGGGCGATCCCGATGGAGATCGCCATGAACGCCCGCCTGCCCCAGCCGCTGCCGCTCGACGCGGCGGCCCTGCAATCCCATGTCGATGCCAGCTGGCGCGATCGCATCGTGCCCGCGCTGCTCGACTACGTGGCCGTCCCGGCCAAATCCCCCGCTTTCGACGCCGACTGGGCCGCCCACGGCCTGCTCGAGCGTGTGCTGCAATCGGCCGCCGACTGGGTGGGCGCGCAGCGCGTGCCCGGGCTCAGGCTGGAGATCGTGCGCCTGAACGACGCGCACGGCCGCCCGCGCACGCCGGTGCTGTTCTTCGAGCTGCCGGCCAGCGCGGGCCAGGACGGCACGCCCGCCCCGGCCTCGGGCCAGACCGTGCTGATGTACGGCCACCTGGACAAGCAGCCCGAGTTCACCGGCTGGCGCAGCGACCTGGGCCCCTGGACGCCCAAGATCGACGACGGCAAGCTCTATGGCCGCGGTGGCGCCGACGACGGCTACGCGGTCTACGCCAGCGTCGCGGCGATCCAGGCCATTCAGGCGCAGGGCGTGGCGCACCCGCGCATCGTGGGGATCATCGAGACCTGCGAAGAAAGCGGCTCCGGCGACCTGCTGCCCTACGTCGACGCCCTGCGGCCGCGCCTGGGCGACGTGGGCCTGGTGATCTGCCTGGACAGCGGCGCCGGCAACTACGACCAGCTCTGGCTCACCACCAGCCTGCGCGGCATGGCCGCCGGCGTGCTCAAGGTCGAGGTCCTCACCGAGGGCATCCACTCGGGCGACGCCTCGGGCCTGGTGCCCTCGAGCTTTCGCATCCTGCGCCAGGTGCTCGACCGGCTGGAGGACAGCGCCACCGGCCGCCTGCTGCCCGCCAGCTTCCATTGCGAGGTGCCGGCCGAGCGGCTGGAGCAGGCGCGCGCCACCGCCGCCATCCTGGGCGACGAAATCTACAAGCGCTTCCCCTGGGCCCACCACGACTGCGGTGGCAGCACCCTGTTCGCCCTGCCCACCACCACCGACCCGGTGGAGGCCCTGATCAACCGCACCTGGCGCCCCACGCTGAGCGTCACCGGCGCCGAGGGCTTTCCCGCGCTCAAGGACGCGGGCAACGTGCTGCGTCCCTACACGGCCTTCAAGCTGAGCCTGCGCCTGCCGCCGCTGGTGGACGCCGCCGCCGCCGTGCAGGAGCTCAAGGCCCTGCTGGAGGACAACGCGCCTTACCAGGCCAAGGTCACCTTCGCCGGCGAGGGCGCGGCCAGCGGCTGGAACGCGCCGCCCACCACCGACTGGTTTGAGCGCGCCCTGCAGGACGCCTCGCAGGCGCACTTCGGTGCCGCCTGCGGCACCATCGGCCAGGGCGGCACCATCCCGCTCATGAACCTGCTCAGCCAGGGCTTTCCCACGGCGCAGATGATGGTCTGCGGCGTGCTGGGCCCCAAGAGCAACGCGCACGGGCCCAACGAGTTCCTGCACCTGGACTACGCGCGCCGGCTCACCGCCAGCGTGGCCCAGGTCATCGCCCGCATGCCCTAGCATGGAACACCACCGCCGCGCTCCGCGCGACCCCCTCAAGGGGGCAATGCCTGCGGCCCGGCCAAGCCGCGGCCGTGGCCTTGCCCGGTTGCGCACGTCGTGCGCGGCGCGTTTGGCGAACGCCGACGGACGATGAAGAGATGAGCGACACCACGCAAGCCCCGTTCACCGCCCGCGACGGCCTCAACCTCGCGCTCTACGACTGGCCCCTGCCCTCGCGCGTGCGCCCGCGCGGCGTGGTGCTCATCGTGCACGGTCTGGGCGAGCACGCCTGGCGCTACAACGACCTGGCGCACCGCCTCAACGAATGGGGCTTCTTCGTGCGCGCCTACGACCAGCGCGGCCACGGCGACTCCGGCGGCGCCCCCGGCGTATTGCCCGACGACGACGCCCTGCTCGACGACCTGCAAGAAATGGTGGACGACACACGACGCCACATCGCCGAGCCCTGGTCCTGCCCGCTGATCCTGCTCGGCCACAGCATGGGCGGCCTGGTCAGCGCCACCTTCGTGCAGCGTGGCATGGCCCGGGTGGACGCGCTGGTGCTGTCCTCGCCCGCGCTGGACGCCGGACTCTCGGGCTTCAAGCGCTGGCTGATCGGGCTGATGATGCGGCTGTCGCCCGACACCACCCTGGGCAACGGGCTGGACGCGGAGAAGATCTCGCACGACCCGGCCGTGGTGAAGGCCTACCAGCGCGACCGGCGCGTGCACGACCGCATCAGCGCGCGGCTGGCGCGGTTCATCGACGACAACGGTCCCCGGGTGCGCGCCGCGGCGCCGCGCTGGCCGGTGCCCACGCTGCTGATGTTCGCCGGCGATGACCACCTGGTGAACCCGGCCGGCAGCGTGGCCTTCGCGAACGCCGCGCCGGCCCCCATGGTGGTGGCGCGCCGCTTCGACGGCCTGTACCACGAGATCTTCAACGAGCGCGACAACGCCGCGGTGTTCGACACCCTGCGGCAGTGGCTGGACCGCCTGGCGCCCGCGCGGGGCTGAGCGCCCCGCTGGGGTCGGTTCCGGCCGGCCCCGGGCGGCGCCGCCTCAGCGCCGCATCAGGCCGCCCAGCAGGCCACCCAGATCGCCCAGGCCACCGCCCCCTCCGGCGCCGCCGCCCAGCAGACCGCCGAGCGCGTCCAGGGGGTTGTTGCTGGCGTCACCCGCCGCCGGCACGCGGCCCTGCGGCGTGAGCTGATCGATCAGCCCGGGCAGCACCTGCGCCAGCACCGACGAGGCCTGCTGGCCGTTGCCGCCGAGCAGGCCGCCCAGCGCGCCCATGAGGTCGGGGCCCAGGGCGCCGCCGAGCTGCTCGCCCGACACCGGCTGGTTGGCGCCCGTGCCCACCCAGGACTGCGCGGCCTCGCCCAGGCCGCCGGCCTGCAGCTTGGCCAGCAGGCCCTCGATGCCGCCCGATTGCTGCAGCAGCTGCGCCACCAGCGCCATCACCTGCTGCGCGTCGAAGCCACCGGCCGCGTTCGAGCCGTTGCCTGATCCGCCCAGCATTGCATCCAGAAGTCCCATGTATTGCTCCAGGGCGCGGAACCGCTCCGCGCGTCAGGCGGCATTGTGGGCGGCCCCCCGCCGGCGGGCAAGCCAGAGCAGCGAGAGGCCCAGCAGCGCCACCGGCAGCAGCGAGCCCAGGTTGAGCCAGGTCCAGCCCTGCGTGGTGACCAGCGCGCCCGACGCGAAGGAGGTCAGCGCCATGGTGGCGAACACGCCGAAGTTGATGGCGGCCTGGGCGCGGTCCTTTTCCTCCGGGCGCCAGGCCTGCAGCGCCAGCGTGGTGCTGCCGGTGAAGAGGAAGTTCCAGCCCACGCCGAGCAGGAACAGGGCGATGAGGAACTGGTGCAGGTCCACGCCCGAGAGCGCGACCGCGACGCAGGCCAGGTTGAGCGCCACGCCCACGCCCATGATGGGCAGCACGCCGAAGCGGCGGATCAGGTGGCCGGTGAAGAAGCCGGGCGCGAACATGCCGATCACGTGCCACTCCAGCACCAGGGCCACGTCCTCGAAGGGCAGGCCGCAGACCTGCATGGCCAGCGGCGTGGCCGCCATCAGCAGGTTCATCACGCCGTAGCCCAGGGCGGCGCCCAGCGCGGCGACGATGAACACCGGCTGGCGCACGATCTCGCCCAGCGGCCGGCCCTGCGGCGCGTCGGCCGCGCGCGCGGGCACGGGGGGAAAGCGCACGAAGGCCATCACCGCCATGGACAGCAGGGCCACCACGGTCAGCGCCAGGTAGGCGCCGGCGAAGGGCGCCTCGGTCAGGCCGCGCGTGCGCGCCGCCAGGTTGGGACCGAGCACGGCGCCGATCAGCCCGCCCGCCAGCACCAGCGAGACCGCCTTCTCGCGAAAGGCCGGCGCCGCCAGTTCGGCGGCCGCGAAGCGGTAGAGCTGGCCGTTGGCGCTGTAGTAGCCCGCCACCACCGTGCCCAGGATGAGCAGCCCGAACGAGCCGCGGGAGATGGCCCAGGCGCACAGCAGCGCCGACAGCAGAGCCACCAGCAGGCCGAGCTGGAACGAGGCTTGGCGCCCGAAGCGGCGCTGCGCGCGCGCCACCAGCGGCGTGCTCAGGGCCCCCCCCACCACATAGCCCATCACCGGCAGCGTGGCCATCCAGCCCAGCGGCGCCAGCGCCAGGCCCACCAGCCCGTTGATGGTGATGAACACCACGTTGTTGGTGAGGAACAGGCCTTGGGCGGCGGCCAGGAGCCAGAGGTTGCGGTTCATAAGCGAGCGTTTATACAGTCGCGGCCCCCGGCCCCGGCGGCGGCGGGGCCAATGGCCTGTCGTGCGGACGACACCTGGGCGAGCCGACCGCTATGGAAATGAAAGCAGCCACGGCACATGTGTCAGGCCAATGACGGATGCCAGGCAGGCGTCGCCGCGACGGGCGGTCCTCAAGATGCGGGAGGCGCCTCCGAAGAAGCGGGGGTCGGCACCCGCGCGTGCCGGGTTGTCCCTGATCGGTGTTCCCCCATGAACTGGCTGTCCCACATTTCCGTTCGCGCCAAGCTGGCGCTGCTGCTCGCGCTGTGCGCGCTGGGCATCTTCGCCGTGGCCGCGTCGGCCTTCGTCAGCCTGGACCGCGCCGTCGCGGCCAGCCAGCGGCTGGTGCAGACCGAGGTGAGCGCCCTGCGCGCCCTGGGCGAGGTGCGCGCCGATGTGGGCAACATGCGCCGCTTCGAGAAGGACCTGTTCCTCAACCTGGCCGACGAGGCGGCGCTGGAGCGCTACCACCAGGCCTGGACGGCCCAGGTGGCCTCGGGGCTGGCGCGCCTGGCGCAGCTGCGGCCCATGCTGCTGCCGGCGGAGCAGGCGGCGCTGGACCGCATGGCCGCGGGCTTGGGGCAGTACCGCGACGCGGTGAACGCCATCCACACCGGCATCAACCGCGGCGAGATCAACGACCCCTGGCGCGCCAACCGGGCCCTGGAGCCGGCGAAGAACGACGTGCGCGCGGCCGACGAGGCCTTCAATGAGATCAGCGCGGCGGTGAGCGGCCGGGTGGACGGCATGGTGGACGCCCTGGCCCGCCTGCAGCGCCAGGCCGTGCGCGCGACCGTGCTGGCCGCGCTGGTGGTGCTGGGGCTGGCCCTGGGACTGGGCTACGTGATCAGCGGGCGCATCACGCGGCCGCTGGACGAAGCGGCGCGCGCCATCGAGCGCGTGGCGGCGGGCGATCTCACCGCTCGGGTGCAGGCCCTGGGCCGCGACGAGACGGCGCGCGTGCTCGCGGGCATTGCGCGCATGCAGGAGGGTCTGGCGCGCATCGTGGGCGAGATCCGCCAGGGCGTGGGTGGCCTGGGCGTGGCGAGCAGCGAGATCGCGCGGGGCAACCAGGACCTGAGCGCGCGCACGGAGCAGACGGCGAGCAACCTGCAGGAGACGGCGGCGAGCATGGAGCAGCTGACGGGCACGGTGCGCCAGAGCGCGGACTCGGCGCGCCAGGCGAACCAGCTGGCGGCGACGGCGGCGGAGGTGGCCGCGCGTGGGGGCACGGTGGTCTCGCAGGTGGTGACGACGATGGACGAGATCAACCACAGCTCGCGCAAGATCAACGACATCATTGGTGTGATCGATGGGATCGCGTTCCAGACGAACATCCTGGCGTTGAACGCGGCGGTGGAGGCGGCGAGGGCGGGCGAGCAGGGCCGGGGCTTTGCGGTGGTGGCGGGGGAGGTGAGGAACCTGGCCCAGCGCAGCGCGGAGGCGGCCAAGGAGATCAAGGCCTTGATCGGTGCGAGCGTGGAGCGGGTGGATGCGGGCTCGAGGCTGGTGGCCGATGCGGGGCAGACGATGAGCGAGATCGTGGGCTCGGTGCAGCGGGTGAGCGACATCATTGGGGAGATCACGGCGGCGGCGGGCGAGCAGAGCGAGGGGATAGGGCAGGTGAACGTGGCGGTGAACCAGCTGGACCAGATGACGCAGCAGAACGCGGCGCTGGTGGAGCAGAGCGCGGCCGCCGCCCAGAGCCTGAAGGAGCAGGCCGAGCGCCTCAGCCAGGCGGTGGCGGTGTTCCGGCTGGCGCCTCGGGCGGCCTGAGCCGGGCCGCGCGCGGGCTCAGGCGAGCGCGAGCGTCAGCGCCGCCAGGGCCGCAGTCTCGGCGCGCAGCACGCGCGCGCCCAGGTGCGTGGGGGCGAAGCCCGCCGCACGGGCCTGCGCATCCTCGGCGGCGCTCAAGCCGCCTTCGGGGCCGATCAGCACCGTGAGCGGCGCCTCGCCGCGCAGCGCCTGGGGCGCGGGCGCGCCGCCCTCGGCCAGCGAGAGCACCACGCGCGCGCCAGCGGCCTCGCGCAGGAACGCCGCGAAGTCGCGTACCGGTTCGATGGTGGGCACGCGGTTGCGGCCGCACTGCTCGCAGGCGGCCTGCGCGATGGCCCGCCAGTGCGCCTGCTTTTTCAGTGCGCGCTCGCCCGACAGGCGCAGCACGCCGTGCTGCGTGTGCAGCGGCGCGAGCCGCGCCACGCCCAGCTCGGTGGCCTTCTCCACCAGCCAGTCCATGCGCTCGTTGGCGGGCATGCCGATGGCCAGCGTGACCTCGCGCGCCGCCTCGCGCTCGGTGGCCTCGTGCGCCTCCACGCGCACCGCGACCTCGCTGCGACCCATGCGCGCGATGCGCGCCGACCACTGGCCGCCCTCGCCGTTGAACAGGGTGATTTCCTCGCCCGGCTGCAGGCGCAGCACCTGCACATGGCGCGCGGCGCCCGGGGGCAGCGCGAGCTCGGCCCCGGGGGCGAGCGCCGCGTCGCAGAAAAAGCGTGGCATGTGAACCCTTCGCGGTGCGAGAAGCGGACTCACCCAGCGGCGCCGCGCGGCAATGGCCTCATGCCCTGCCGAAGGACCAGCCGCTGGCCGCCTGCAGGCCTTCCACCCCGTCGATCAGGCGCAGCAGCGGCGCCAGTTCGCGGTAGCGGTGGGCGGTGGCGCGGATGTAGGCGATGAAGCGCGGCGCATCGGCCAGGTACTTGGGCTTGCCGTCGCGCAGCGTGAGGCGCGCGAAGATGCCCGCGACCTTGAGGTGGCGCTGCAGGCCCATCCACTCCACCGCGCGGTAGAAGGCGCCGAAGTCGGCGTGCCAGTCCTCGAAATCCATGAGACCGAGCTTGCGCGCCTGTTCCCAGTAACGCACGGTGACATCGATGACGAAGTCTTCCTCCCAGCTGAGGAAGGCGTCGCGCATGAGGCTGGCGATGTCGTAGGCGATGGGGCCGTGCAGCGCGTCCTGGAAATCGAGCACGCCGAGCTGCGTGGCCGGCGTGTCGCCGCGTTCGCGCAGCACCATGAGGTTGCGCGGCATGAAGTCGCGGTGCACGTAGACCGTGGGCATGGCCAGCACGCGGGCCACGATCAGGTCGAAGGTCTTGTGCAGCACCTGTTGCTGGCTGTCGTCCAGGGTGATGCCCTTGTGTTGTCCGAGGTACCAGTCGGGGAAGAGCTGCAGTTCGCGGCGCAGCACGGCCTCGTCGTAGGGCGGCAGCACGCCGGGGCGGCTGGCCTGTTGCCAGGGCAGCAAGGCGGCCAGGGCGTCGCGGTAGAGGTCCGCGTTGGCCTGGGGCTGCGCGGCGTCGATGACGTCCAGCATGGTCTGCGTGCCCAGGTCGTCGAGCAGCAGGAAGCCGTGGGCCCGATCCCAATCGAGCACCTGCGGCACGCGCAGGCCGGCCGCGCGCATCAGCTCGGCGATGCGCACGAAGGGCTCGCTGTTTTCCTTGTCGGGCGGCGCGTCCATCACGATCGCGCTGCCGCCGGCCGCGTCGTCCAGCCGCAGGTAGCGGCGAAAGCTCGCGTCGGCCGAGGCCGGGCGCAGGCTGGCGGGGAGCAGGTGGTGTTGGCGCGCCAGCGGCGCGAGCCAGGTATGGAAGGCCGCCTCGCGCTGCGGGTCGGCCCACGCGACGGTCGTCGGCGGCGGGGTCATGGTTGGGGGAGGTGGGGGGGCTGGGCGCCAGGCCCGCGACGGGCCCCGTGGAATAATCCGGCGGATTCTACAAACGCCTCCAACGCCAGCGTGCGCGGCCCGAACGCCGCCGGGCCCGATCTTGAAACGCCGCACCCTTCCGTCTCGTTCCCCCGTCCGGTACGCGCTCGCGCCGGTGGCCGTGGCGGTGGTCGGCGCCTGCCTGGCCAGCGCTGCACAGGCGCAGGACAAGGGCCTCACGCTGCGCCCCAGCCTGCGTCTGCAGGAGCAGTTGCCGGCCGACGTGCGCAGCCAGACGCCCACGTTCGTCTCCGGCCAGCGCATCGAAGGCCACACCGGCGAGTCCACCACCGTCGAGGGCGAGGCCGAGCTGCGCCGCCACGACACCGTGATCCGCGCCGACCGCCTGAGCTTCGACGACGGCACGCGCGAGGCCCACGCCGAGGGCAATGTGCTCGTCAACCGCAGCGGCGACCGGTTCATGGGCCCCGAGCTGCGGCTCAACGTGGACACCTTCAAGGGCTACTTCGACCAGCCGCAGTTCGAGCTGCTCAACAACAACGGCCGCGGCGACGCCGCGCGCATGGACTTCCAGGACCAGGACCATTCCACCGCGCACCAGGCCCGCTACAGCACCTGCCCGCGCGTGCCGGGCGCCGACTGGATGCCGGCCTGGCTGGTGCGCGCCAACCGCATCGAGTTCGACAACGTGGAGCAGGTCGGCACGGCCTATGGCGGCGCGCTCGAATTCAAGGGCGTGCCCATCCTGGGGGCGCCCTACTTCACCTTCCCGCTGAGCGACGAGCGCAAGTCGGGCCTGCTGCCGCCGGCCATCAACCTGGACAACCTGAGTGGCTTCGAGCTCACGCTGCCCTATTACCTCAACCTGGCGCCGAACTACGACCTGACGCTTTTCCCCACGCTGATGACCAAGCGCGGGATCGACATCGGCGCCGAGTTCCGCTACCTGCAGCCCGACTACACCGGTCGCCTGCGCGGCTCGTTCATGCCCTCCGACCGCCTGCGCGGCGAGGACCGCTGGAGCTACACGCTGCAGCACACGCAGACCCTCACCAACGCCCTCAACCGCCTGGGCGGCGGCGGCAGCTCCGGCCTGTCGCTCAACCTCAACCGGGTGAGCGACGACAACTACTGGCGCGACTTCCCGCGCGCCTCGGCCACGCTGACCCAGCGCCTGCTGCCCAGCGACGCCGTGCTCAGCTGGGGCCGAGGCCCCTGGTCGGCCTCGGCCGGCGTCTACACCTGGCAGACGCTGCAGGACATCGAGACGCCGATCACGCCGCCCTACGACCGCCTGCCCTCGCTGGGCCTGAACTACGGTCTGAGCGACCTGAACTGGGGCGGCCTGTCGGGCCGGGGCGCGGTGTCGCTCTACGGCGAGTACACGCGCTTCGAGTCCGATCCCTTGCTCACCGGCCAGCCCAACGGCGAGCGCGCGATGGCCGTCGCGACCATCAGCCACCGCTTCCAGACGCCGGGCTGGTTCATCGAGCCGCGCGCGCGGCTGCACAGCACGCAGTACAACTTCGACCAGCCGCTGGCCAACGGCCAGCGCAGCGCCTCGCGCGCCGTGCCCACCGTCAGCCTGGACAGCGGCCTGGTGTTCGAGCGCGACGCCAGCTACTTCGGCCGCGCCTTCCTGCAGACCCTGGAGCCGCGCGCCTACTTCACCTGGACGCCGTACCGCGACCAGAGCTTCCTGCCCAACTACGACTCGGCCGCGACCGACTTCAACCTCGCGACCATCTACTCCGACAACGTCTTCACCGGCAACGACCGCATCTCCGATACGCGTGGCGTCACCCTGGGCGTGAGCTCGCGCCTGCTCGACCCCGGCACCGGCGCCGAGATCGTGCGCCTGGGCATCGCGCAGCGCTACCTGCTGGCCGACCAGGACGTCACGCTGCCCGGCGGCACCCCCGTGCAGGAGCGGTTCAGCGACGTGCTGCTGGCCGCGCGCGTGCAGTGGACGCCGCGCTGGCTGTTCGACACCACCTTCCAGTACAACCCGAGCAGCAACGAGTCCGTGCGCACCACCGTGAGCGCGCGCTACACGCCCGGGCCCTACCGCGTGCTCAGCGCCGCCTGGCGCCTGCAGCGCGGCGCCTCCGAGCAGTTCGACATCGGCTGGCAGTGGCCGCTGAGCGGCATCTTCGGCCGCAGCCCCGAGGCCGTGCCCGGCCAGGCCCTCGGCCCCGGCCAGTGGTATGGCGTGGGCCGCGTCAACTACAGCGTGCCCGACCGCAAGATCGTCGATCTGGTGGCGGGCTTTGAGTACGATGCCGGCTGCTGGATCGGGCGCGTGGTGCTCGAAAGGCTCCAGCGCAGCGCGGCCTCGGCGAACCAACGCATCCTGTTCCAGCTCGAATTCACGGGCTTCACGCGCCTCGGCTCCAACCCGCTGCAGACCCTCAGGGACAACGTACCGCGCTACCAATACCTGCGCGAAGAAATCAACCCGCCGAGCCGGTTCCAACGTTATGACTGACCGCCCCTTCCTGACCGCTCTTGCCCTGGGCCTGGCCCTGCTGTGGTCCGCCGCCGTGCCGGCCCAGACCCTGCGCACCCCGGGCGGCCTCACCCTGCCCTCGGCCACCGCGCCCGCCGCGGGCAACCGCACGGCCGACTACATCGTCGCCCTGGTCAATTCCGAGCCCGTCACCAACCACGAGGTGCGCCAGCGCCTGCGCCAGGTCGAGCAGACCATCGCGCAGCGCAACATCACCAACGCCCCGCCGCGCGAGGTGCTGTTGCGCCAGGTGGTCGAGCAGCTCATCAACGAGCGCGCGCAGCTGCACCTGGCCCGCGAAAGCGGACTGCGCGTGAGCGACGCCGAGATCGACCAGGCCGAGCAGAACATCGCCGCCCAGAACAGCCTGAGCCACGAAGAGTTCCGCCGCCGGCTGCGCGCCGACGGCTACGACATCAACCGCTTCCGCGAGGAGCTGCGCCAGCAGCAGTTGCTGCAGCGCCTGCGCGACCGCGAAGTCGATTCGCGCGTGCGCGTGACCGACGCCGACATCGACGAATACCTGCGCGAGCAGAAGGGCAGCAGCGGCGTCGAGAACCTCGAGCTCAACCTCAGCCACGTGCTGGTGCTGGTGCCCGAGAACGCCAGCGAGGCCTTGGTGGCCGAGCGCCAGGCGCGCGCGCAGCGCGTGGCCGAGCGCGCCCGCGCTGGCGAGGACTTCGCCGCGCTCGCGCGCGAATTCTCCGACGCCGCCGAGCGCGTCAACGGCGGCGAGTTCGGCTGGCGCGCGGCCAGCCGGCTGCCCGATCTTTTCGTGAGCAGCACGCGCAATCTGGCGCCGGGCGCCATCGCCGGCCCGCTGCGCAGCCCGGCCGGGTTTCACGTGCTCAAGGTGAACGACAAGCGCCAGGCCGGCATGCCCTCCATGAGCGTGACGCAGACGCGCGCCAGCCATATCCTGCTGCGGCCGAGCGCGCAGCTCACGCCCGAGGCCGCCATCGCGCGCCTGAGCGATTTCCGCCAGCGCATCGCGGCCGGCACGGCGAATTTCGAAACGCTGGCGCGCGAGAACAGCCAGGACGGTTCGGCCGCCAACGGCGGCAGCCTGGGCTGGGCCCTGCCCGGCCAGTTCGTGCCCGAGTTCGAAGAGGCCATGAACCGCCTGCGCCCGGGCGAAGTGTCCGAACCCATCGTCTCGCGCTTCGGCGTGCACCTCATTCGCGTCGACGAGCGCCGCAACGTGCAACTCGACGAAAAGCAGCAGCGCGAGCGCCTGCGCATGGTCGTGCGCGAGCAGAAGATGGACGAGGCGCTGGCGCTGTGGGCGCGCGACGTGCGCTCGCGCGCCTACGTCGAGATGCGCGAAGACCCGCAGCCGTGAAGCACATCGCGCGCAAGCGCTTCGGGCAGCACTTCCTCACCGACACCGGCGTCATCGACGCCATCGTGCGCGCGATCGATCCGCGCCCGGGCCAGCCCATGGTCGAGATCGGCCCGGGCCTGGCGGCGCTCACGCAGCCGCTGGTGGAGCGGCTCGGCCGCTTGACGGTGATCGAACTCGACCGCGATCTCGCGGCGCGGCTGCGCGACCACGGTCAGCTCGACGTGGTCGAGTCCGACGTGCTCCAGGTGGATTTCAGCGCCCTGCGCGCGTCCGCGTCCGGCCCCTTGCGGGTGGTCGGCAACCTGCCCTACAACATCTCCACGCCCATCCTCTTTCACCTGCTCGAGCACGTCGCGGCCGTGCAGGACCAGCACTTCATGCTGCAGAAGGAGGTCATCGACCGCATGGTCGCCGCGCCCGCCACGGCCGACTACGGGCGCCTGTCTGTGATGCTGCAGTGGCGCTACGCCATGGAAAACGTGCTGTTCGTGCCGCCCGAGGCCTTCGATCCGCCGCCGCGCGTCGACAGCGCCGTGGTGCGCATGTTGCCCTTGGCCGAGCCACCGGTTCTCGATCCGAGGCACTTGGCCGAGCTGGTGCAGGTCGCCTTCAGCCAGCGCCGCAAGCTGCTGCGCCACACCCTGGGCAAGTGGCTGGAGCAGCGCCAGGCCGGCGGCAACTTCGATCTGCAGAGAAGGGCCGAAGAAGTGCCGGTGGCCGAGTACGTGGCGCTGGCTCAAGCCACGCAGGCATGAAAAAGGCCGCGACGGGTGTCGCGGCCTTCCTGTGGTGCCAAGGGTCCGGCCCTGCCGGTCCGTCGGCTCCGTCCCCTGTGAGGGGATGCGCCGCAGGCGCGGCGGGGAGCGCCCGGGTTACGCCGCGGCGAGCCAGTACCCGGCGTTGAACGGGCTGCTCATGCGCAGCGCTTGCGGGCTCACGTCGAGGATCTTGTCCGTCGGCATGGGCTCCTCGTTCTGCACTTCGATCGGCTCCTCGCCCTTGGGGCTGCGCGCCACCGAAAAGGAATAGAAGCAGCGGAACGGGATCTTGCGGTCGCTCCAGTAGTCGGCGGCGTCGCGGAAAATGTCGAGCAGCTGCTCGCGCGCTTCCTTGTCAAACTTGCTGTGCGCCGGGATGTGCTCAAGCACCACGATGAAACCGGTCTGCGGGCCGGACTTGTGGACCATGTCGGTCATGCAGTCGTACAGCGCATCGAAGTTCTTGCCGAAGTGCGCCGGCAAGGTGTATTGGGCGGCGATCAACTCCAGCACATCCTGCTTGCTCTGCGCCTTGGCCAGGTTGGCGTAGAGGAAGTGGTGGCCGAGGTACTCGGCCGCCGCTTGCAGGTCTTTCACGCCATAGGCGCGAATCGACTGAACGATGTTGGGTCGCACATTACGAAGTGGCGTGTCCATCTCCGCGTCTCTTTCACAGTCAAAGGTTGAAATACCGATCGATCTTCGGAGGCTCACTGCACGATGCGCTTGAAGCTCGAGTAGTGGTCCTCGGTGTAATAGCAGGCATCAGGTACGGCGGGTTGCGCGCCGCCACACACAATACGCCGCGCTCCCCGGTGGTTCAAACCCGGAGTGGGTACGGTGTATTCCCGGTAGTACCCCCGCTGTTCCCTGGGCAGCAGGCCCTCGCGGTTGAAGAAGACCGTGCCGTCTTTTTCGTAGCGAAAGGGCCCACCCTGGCGGATCTGGCCCAGAACCTGCTGACCCTGCGTAGGCAGGGCCGATACCGACATGGACGCGGCAGGGGCGAGGACGGAGGACTCGGGGCCGCGGGCCTGCACCAAAAAGGTGCTTGCGCTGGCGACCACGGTGGCCGCGACAGCCGCAAATAAGCCGGCTTTTCCCCTGCCCCAGTGCTGGCGTACCCGCCGCAAATCCATGAGGTTGGCTTGCTCCTGATGCGGGTCAACCCTGGGCCAATGCCCTGGGGTTAACCCTGAATTCAAGCGCGAGAGTGTGCCCTAACCGGCGCCAAAACGCAAGCGACTGCCTAAAAAACAGGCAGTCGGCGGGGCGAAAACCGTCAAAAAAAGTTAGCGCCCGCTTTGCCTGAACGCCCTAACGTGCCACGTTGGCATCCGCCACGGTCAGGGCCGTCATGTTGACGATGCGGCGCACGGTGGCGCTGGGCGTCAGGATGTGCACCGGCTGAGCGGCGCCGAGCAGCACCGGGCCGATAGCGATGTTGCCGCCGGCCGCCGTCTTCAGCAGGTTGTAGGCGATATTGGCCGCGTCGATGTTCGGCAGCACCAGCAGGTTGGCCACGCCTTTGAGGGTGGAATTGGGCATGAGCGCGGCGCGCGCGACCGGGTCCAGCGCCACGTCGCCGTGCATCTCGCCGTCCACTTCCAACCAGGGTGCCTGCTCGCGCAGCAGGTCGAGCGTGCGGCGCATCTTGACGGCCGAGGGCTCGTTGGAGGAGCCGAAGCTGGAGTGCGACAGCAAGGCGGCCTTGGGCTGGATGCCGAAGCGCAGCATCTCTTCGGCCGCCATGACCGTGATCTCGCAGAGCTCCTCGGGCGTGGGGTCGTGGTTGACGTGCGTGTCGACGAGGAAGACCTGGCGACCCGGCAGCATCAGCCCGTTCATGCAGGCATACACGCGCACGTCCTGCGCGGTGCTGGGACTGCCGCCCGCGCGTTTGCCGATGACCTGGTCGATGTAGTGCAGGTGGCCTTGGGTGGTGCCCCAGGTGCCGCAGATCAGGCCGTCGACCTCGCCCTTGTGCAGCAGCATGGTGCCGATGAGCGTGAGGCGGCGGCGCATCTCGATCTTGGCGAGCTGCTGGGTGACGCCCTTGCGTTCGGTCATGCGGTGATAGGTCTGCCAGAAGTCGCGGTAGCGGTGGTCCTGCTCGACGTTGACCACGTCATAGTCCAGCCCCTCCTTCAGACGCAGGCCGAACTTCTCGATGCGCTGGGCAATGATGGCCGGGCGGCCGATCAGCGTGGGCCGCGCCAGGCCTTCATCCACCACGATCTGGCAAGCGCGCAGCACGCGTTCCTCTTCGCCTTCGGCGTAGGCCACGCGCTTGCGCTGCGCCAGCTTGGCGGCCGAGAAGATGGGCCGCATGACGGTGCCGGAGGCGAACACGAAGCCCTGCAGCTTCTCTCGGTAGGCGGCCATGTCCGCGATGGGGCGCAAGGCCACACCGCTGTCGGCCGCGGCCTGCGCCACCGCGGGCGCGATCTTGATCATCAGCCGCGGGTCGAAGGGCTTGGGGATCAGGTATTCGGGGCCGAAGGCCAGCTTCTCGCCCGCGTACGCGGCGGCCACGACCTCGCTCTGCTCGGCCTGCGCCAGCTCGGCGATGGCGTGCACCGAGGCGATCTCCATCTCGTCCGTGATGGTGGTGGCGCCCGAGTCGAGCGCACCGCGGAAGATGTACGGGAAGCAGAGGACGTTATTGACCTGGTTCGGGTAGTCCGTGCGGCCGGTGGCCATGATGGCGTCGTCGCGCACGGCCTTCACGTCCTCCGGCAGGATTTCGGGGTTCGGATTGGCCAGCGCCAGGATGATCGGCTGGGCCGCCATGGACTTGACCATCTCGGGCTTGAGCACGCCGCCGGCCGACAGGCCCAGGAAGATGTCCGCGCCCGCGACGACCTCGGCCAAGGTGCGTGCGCTGGTCTTCTGTGCGAACTGCACCTTGTCCTCGTCCATCAGCTCGGTGCGGCCCTCGTAGACCACACCAGCCAGGTCGGTCACCCAGATGTTCTCGCGCGGCAGGCCCAGCTTGACCAGCAGGCCCAGGCAGGCGAGGGCGGCGGCGCCGGCGCCCGAGGTCACCAGCTTGACCGCCTTGAGGTCCTTGCCCACCACCTTCAGGCCGTTGAGGATGGCCGCGCCGACGACGATGGCGGTGCCGTGCTGGTCGTCGTGGAAGACCGGGATCTTCATGCGCTCGCGCAGCTTGCGCTCGACGTAAAAGCAATCGGGTGCCTTGATGTCCTCGAGGTTGATGCCGCCGAAGGTGGGCTCCAGCGCGGCGATGACCTCGACCAGCTTGTCCGGGTCCTTTTCGTTGATCTCGATGTCGAAGACGTCGATGCCCGAGAACTTCTTGAACAGCACGCCTTTGCCTTCCATCACCGGCTTGGCGGCGAGCGGGCCGATGTCGCCCAGGCCCAGCACGGCCGTGCCGTTGGTGATGACCGCCACCAGGTTGCCGCGCGCGGTGTACTTGAAGGCGTTGACCGGGTCGGCCACGATTTCTTCGCAGGGGGCCGCCACGCCGGGCGAATAGGCCAGGGCCAGGTCGCGCTGATTCGACAGGGGCTTGGTGGCGGCAATGGCCACTTTGCCGGGCAGGGGCTGCTCGTGGTACTGCAGCGCGGCGCGGCGCAGTTCGGCGCGTTTGTCCTCAGGGTTGTTCGATGCGGTCATGCACGTCTCCGGCCTTGATTTTTGCCATGCGAAAGGCGAATTCGCATTCTAAGTCGGGCACGCGGAAACCCGGGGGCGCACACAGGGCGTCCCGGGTGAAGGGCTTGTGACTGGAAAGGGGGGAATGGGCTCGCCCAGGGCGGGCGAGCAGGCTCAGGCGCGTTCGGCCTGGCGGGCCTGTTCGGCGGTCTGTCGCTGCAGGTGGGCCACGACTTGGCCCGGGGCGCATTCGGCAAAGACCGAGCGCGCGCAGCCTTCGCACTGGCCGCACTGTGTGGCCACGCCGAGTTCGAGCTGGATGTCGTCGAACGCCATGCCGGACCGGGCGCACTGGGCGATGGTCTTGTCACTGACACGGTGGCAAACGCAGACGATCATGGGGTTGGGTACCAAGAAACTCCTGCAAATGATAATAGATCGCATTCATTGTGCAAGCCCTCTTGAAAGCCACCCGACGGGCGGCTTCTCCCCTGCGTCGCCTCAGCTCACCGAGCCCATCTGGCTCTGCAGGTAGTTCTGCAGGCCGACCTTCTCGACCAGCTCGATCTGCGTCTCCAGGAAGTCGATGTGTTCCTCGGTGTCGTCCAGGATGGTCTGGAGCAGGTCGCGCGAGACGTAGTCGCGCACGGCCTCGCAGTGCGCGATGCCTTCCTTGATGGTGGCCTGCGCGCCTTGCTCGAGCGCGAGGTCGCAGCGCAGGATCTCGGGCACGTCCTCGCCGATGCCGAGCTTGCCCAGGTCCTGCAGGTTGGGCAGGCCGTCGAGCATGAAGATGCGGTCCATCAGCTTGTCGGCGTGCTTCATCTCGCCGATCGATTCCTCGTATTCCTTGCCCGCGAGCTTGTCCAGGCCCCAGTGTTTGAGCATGCGGTAGTGCACGAAGTACTGGTTGATCGCCGTCAGCTCGTTCTTCAGTTGCGCCTGAAGGTGGGCAATCACTTTCTTGTCGCCTTTCATGTGACTCTCCTTGTCGTTGTTGCGGCCGGGGGATTGTGGGCCCATCGCCGGCGGGGGCAAGGGAGGCGCACTTTGCAAATGAGAATTGTTCTCATGTGATGACCGACCTGTCACCGCCGGAGCACCCCATGAAGCCGCCCTTTCCGACCCACGCCGACGAGGAATACAGCCTGCCGCCCGTCGAGGCGCTGCTGGCCGGCACGCTCGCGCTCATGACCGGTTGCGCCCAGCACAGCGGTCCGGTGTGCCAGCGCGAACTGATGGTCGGCAAGGTGGTGAGCAACCTCACCGAACTGGCGCAGCACCCGGCGCTGTCGCGGCCCATGCGGGTGTTGCTGGGCCGGCTGAGTTCGCGCTGGCTGCTGGAACTGGGCGGCGCCGCGGTGCCCGCCGCCGGGCTGATGCCCCTCCTGCCGGAGCACCGCACGCTGCAGTAGGCGGCTCAGCCCCGCATCAGGGCCTCGATGGCATCCGGCGCCACCGGCACGTCGCGGGTGATCAGCTCGCAGCCGGTCTCGGTGACCACGGCGTCGTCCTCGATGCGGATGCCGATGTTCCAGAAGCGTTCGGGCACGCCTTCGGCGGGGCGGATGTACAGCCCCGGCTCGATGGTGAGCACCATGCCCGGGCGCAGGATGCGGCTGGGGCGGTCCTTGATGGTCTCGCCGGACAGCGGGTCCTGGCGCTCACTGACCTGGCCGACCTCGGACGGCTCGACGTAGCTGCCGCAATCGTGCACGTCCATGCCCAGCCAGTGGCCGGTGCGGTGCATGTAGAACGGGAAATACGCGCGCTGGGCGATCACGTCGTCCACCGTGCCGACTTTGTTCCTGTCGAGCAGGCCCAGGTCGAGCAGGCCTTGGGCGAGCACCTTGACGGTGGCCTCGTGCGGGCCGACGAAACGCGCGCCGGACCGGGTGGCGGCGACGGCGGCGTCCTGGCTGGCCAGCACCAGTTCATAGACCGCGCGCTGCGGACCGGTGAAGCGGCCATTGGCGGGGAAGGTGCGCGTGATGTCGCTGGCGTAGCCGTCGAGCTCGCAGCCGGCGTCGATCAGCACCAGCTCGCCGTCGCGGATGGGCGCGGCGTCGGCGCGGTAGTGGAGGATGCAGGCGTTGGCGCCGGCCGCCACGATGCTGCCGTAGGCCGGGTACTGCGAGCCGCCCTGGCGGAACTCGTGCAGCAGCTCGGCGTCGAGGTGGTACTCGCGCACGTCCTGGCCGGCGCGCAGCATGGCGGCGCTGCGCTGCATGGCGCGGATGTGACCGCGCGCGCTGATGCGCGAGGCGCGGCGCATGATGTCCAGCTCGTGCGCGTCCTTCACCAGGCGCATCTCGTCGAGCGGGGTGCACAGGTCGCGCTGGCTTTCGGGGCACAGGGCACCGTAGCGCACGCGCGCGCGCACCTTCTGCAGCCAGCCATCGATGCGGCCTTCCAGCCCCGCGTGGGTGGCGAAGGGATACCAGACCACCGCGCGGTTCTCCAGCAGCCGTGGCAGGCGCTGGTCGAGTTCGGCGACGGAGAAGGCCTCGTCCACGCCCAGCGCGGCCGGCGCGGCCTCGGGGCCCAGGCGGATGCCATCCCAGATCTCGCGCTCCAGGTCCTTGGGTTGGCAAAACAGCGTGGTGCGGCCCTCGGCGGTGATCAACAGCCAGGCCTGCGGCTCGGCGAAGCCGCTCAGGTAGTAGAAGTAGCTGTCGTGCCGGTAGATGAAGTCGGTGTCTCGGTTGCGCGGACGTTCCAGCGCGGTGGGCACGATGGCGATGCCACCGGGGCCGAGTTGCGAGGCCAGGCGCGCGCGGCGCTCGGCGTAGAGGCGGAAGTGGGTCGAGGCGTCCATCGCGCCATTGTGGCGGCAAGCGCCGGGGCGCGGGTCCAGAGGCGATCCGGCGCCGCCCGCCCGCCGCCGGATCAGCGCCCTTGGGGGGGCGCGGCCCGCGCCGCCGGGGGGGGTGGGGGTTGCTGCCGGTTCAACTCGGCCAGGCGCTGGGGCGTCCCCACATCCGTCCAGGGCCCCGGGTACAGCTCGGCGCTCACGCGGCCGGCGTCCATGGCCCGGCGCAGCAGCGGCGCCAGCGGCTCGGCGCGGCCCTGCGGGTTGCCGGACGGAATGTCGAACCACGGGGTCTCGAACAGCGCGCGCCGGTACAGGCCGATGGTGCTGTAGGTGTGGCGCGGGGCGTCGGCGCCTGCCCCGAGGTTGAGTGCCAGGCCCTCGGGGCTCAGGCCGAAGTCGCCGCGGGGGTTGTGTTCGGGGTTGGACACCAGCCACAGGTGGGCCAGGCGGTCGCCCCGCGCGAAGCGCTCCAGCGCGTCGGGGGCGAAGGGGAAGCCGGGCGCAAAGACATCGCCCGCGACGACCCAGAACACCTCGTCCAGCAGCGGCAGCGCGCGCGCGATGCCGCCAGCGGTCTCCAGCGCGTAGCCGAAGTCCTCGCCCTCGGCGGAGTAGGCAATGTCCAGCGCCAGGCCTTCGCTGCTGCGCGGGTACGGGCCGAAATGCGCGGGGATCTGCTCGCCGAGCCAGGCGGTGTTGATCACCAGGTCGGCGCAGCCGGCTTCGGCCAGGGCGTCCACATGCCATTGCAGCAGCGGCTTGCCATGCACGACCAGCAGCGGCTTGGGCAACTGGTCGGTCAGCGGCCGCATGCGGTTGCCGCGGCCGGCGGCCAGGAGGATGGCGTGGGCAGGGTGGGCCATGGTGAAGGGGCTAGGCCTCGACTGTAGCCGCCCCGCGGCGGCTCAGCGGCCGGCCAGGGCGAACAGGCCGGCCATGCCCGCCGCATAGACCAACAGCAGCGCCCAACTGTCCGGTCCCATGCCCAGGCGCTTGCGGCGCGGGCGCCACAGCAGGCCGGCCGCCACCACGCCGGTCATCAGCAGGCCCAGGGCGGTGACGTACAGCGTTTCGGCGCTGGCGCCAGGCATCACGGCCTGGCCGGCCAGTGCCGTGGCCAGCACCAGCAGCACGGGCAGCAGGGCGTTGCCGCCCAGGATGTCGCTCACCGCCAGCGCGGGCTCGTGGCGCCGCATCGCGGCCAGACCGGAGGCGATTTCGGGCAGGGCGGTGGACGCGGCGAGCGCGGTGGCGCCGAACAGCACGCCGTCGATGCCCCAGCGCCGGGCCAGGGCGTCGCCGCTGCGCTCCAGCAGGACGCCGCCGATGAGCGTGAGCGCGGCACCGGCGGTGAACAGCAGGACCGCGCCGCGCAGGCCGTCCGACGGGCGGCGGCGTGGGCGGCGGGGCGCGGCCGAGGGGTGTTGGCTGAGCCGGCGCACCAGCAGCAGGCCTCCCAGCCAGGCGAGGATGGTCAGCGCGCCGTCCGGCGTGACGCCGAAACGGATGGCGCCGGCCGGCAGCCAGTGGCCCAGCAGCACCAGGGCCAGCAGCGCCATCACCATCAGCGCCTCGGCCAGTGCCTGGGGCGAGGCCACGCGGGTGGACAGCGGCACCGCGCCGCGGTGGCCCACGGCGTCGAACAGCGCCAGCAGCAGGGTCTGGATGGCCACGCCGCCCAGCAGGTTGGCCACGGCCACCTCGACGCGCCCGCCCAGCGCGGCGCTGGCGGTGATGGCAATCTCGGGCAGGTTGGTCACCAGCGCCAGCAGCACCAGCCCGCCCATCTCTTCGCCCCAGCCGAAGGCCTGGTCCAGCCGGTCGGTGGCCTGGGTGAGCCGCACGCCGGCCCACCACACGACCAGCGCCGCACCGGCGAAGATCGCCAGCAGCGCGGGGGAGGGCAGATCGGTCATGGGCACGGGTGGGCGGCCATCGTACGGCGGGCCGCGCGCCCCGCCGCCAGGGGCGATACCCCCCGCGCAAGCGGCCGGCACGGACCCAGTCGCTAAAATCCGGGGTTTTCCCCAGGCTGGGCGGCGCGCGACGCGCCCACGCCGCGCCCCCACCCCACCCGAGGTCTTCATGAGCGACTCCGCCGTCGTCACCGTCTCTCCCCTGGTCATGGCCAACGCCATCCGCGCTCTGGCGATGGACGCCGTGCAGGCCGCCAACTCAGGCCACCCCGGCGCGCCCATGGGCATGGCCGACATGGCCGTCGCGCTGTGGGGCCGCCACCTCAAGCACAACCCGGTGAACCCGCACTGGGCCGACCGCGACCGCTTCGTGCTGTCCAACGGGCACGGCTCCATGCTCATCTACTCGCTGCTGCACCTCACGGGCTACGCGCTGCCCATGCAGGAGCTGAAGCACTTCCGCCAGCTGCACAGCAAGACGGCAGGCCACCCCGAGGTGGGCATCACCCCCGGCGTGGAAACCACCACCGGCCCGCTGGGCCAGGGCATCACCAACGCCGTGGGCATGGCCCTGGCCGAGAAGCTGCTGGCCGCCGAGTTCAACCGCCCCGGCCACACCGTCGTCGACCACCACACCTACGTGTTCCTGGGCGACGGTTGCCTCATGGAGGGCATCAGCCACGAGGCCGTGGCCCTGGCCGGCGCCTGGAAGCTCAACAAGCTCATCGCGCTGTACGACGACAACGGCATCTCCATCGACGGCAAGGTCACGCCCTGGTTCATCGACAACACCGCCCTGCGCTTCGTGGCCTGCGGCTGGAACGTCATCGGCCCCATCGACGGCCACGACGCGGACGCGGTGGACCAGGCCATCGCCCAGGCGCGCCGCCACCCCGAGCAGCCCACGCTGATCGTCTGCAAGACGCACATCGGCAAGGGCAGCCCGAACCGCGCCAACACCGCCAAGGCGCACGGCGAGCCGCTGGGCGCCGACGAGATCC
This sequence comes from Hydrogenophaga sp. SNF1, assembly GCF_034421675.1. Taxonomy (NCBI): domain Bacteria; kingdom Pseudomonadati; phylum Pseudomonadota; class Betaproteobacteria; order Burkholderiales; family Comamonadaceae; genus Hydrogenophaga; species Hydrogenophaga sp. SNF1. Next base: position 4,630,693 of record NZ_CP139793.1, on the reverse strand, counting down.
AGCTCACGCGCGAGGCCCTGGGCTGGCCGCACGCGCCCTTCGTGGTGCCCGACGAGGTCTACGCCGCCTGGGACGCGAAAGCCGCCGGCGCCGAGGCCGAGGCCGACTGGACCGCGCGTTTTCGCGCCTACCGCGCCGCCCACCCCGAACTGGCCGCCGAGTTCGAGCGCCGCATGAAGGGCGAGCTGCCGAAGGACTTCGCCGCGCTGGCCGCCGCCGCGGCCCGCCAGGCCCACGCCAAGGCCGAGACCGTGGCCAGCCGCAAGGCCAGCCAGCTTGCGCTGGAGCACTTCACCGCCGCGCTGCCCGAACTGCTGGGCGGCAGCGCCGACCTCACCGGCTCCAACCTCACCAACACCCAGTCCACGCCGCCGCTGCGACTGGACATCGCTGGCAATGTGGTGCGCGACGAGGCCGGCCGCCTGGGCCGCCACATCAACTACGGCGTGCGCGAGTTCGGCATGGCCGCCATCATGAACGGCGTGGCCCTGCACGGTGGCTACATCCCCTACGGCGGCACCTTCCTCACCTTCAGCGACTATTCGCGCAACGCCATCCGCATGGCCGCGCTGATGAAGCAGCGCGTGGTCCACGTCTTCACGCACGACTCCATCGGCCTGGGCGAGGACGGCCCCACGCACCAGTCGATCGAGCACGCCGCCAGCCTGCGCCTGATCCCGGGCCTGGACGTCTGGCGCCCCGCCGACACCGCGGAAACCGCCGTCGCCTGGACTGTGGCGCTCGAGAACCGCGACCGGCCCACGGCGCTGCTGCTGTCGCGCCAGAACCTGCCCTACCTGCCCAAGGACGGCCTGGGCGACATCGCCAAGGGCGCCTACGTGCTGGCCGAGCCCGCCGGCAAGAAGAAGGCCCAGGCGGTGATCATCGCCACCGGTTCCGAGGTGCAGCTCGCGCTCAAGGCGCAGGCGCTGCTGGCCAAGGAGCACGGCATCGCGGTGCGCGTGGTGTCCATGCCCAGCACCACCCGCTTCGACCGCCAGGCCGCCGCCTACAAGAAGGCGGTGCTGCCCGCCGGCCTGCCGCGCATCGCGGTCGAGATGGGCGTCACCGATTTCTGGTGGAAGTACGGCGTGTGCGCCGTGGTCGGCATCGACACCTACGGCGAGTCGGCGCCCGCGCCGGTGCTGTTCAAGCACTTCGGCTTCACCGAGCAGAACGTGGCGGACACGGTGCGCGCCGTGCTCGCCGGGCAGTGATCCTTTTCCGGTTTTTCCGAATCAACCCCTGGAGATGACAGCATGACGATCAAGGTCGGTATCAACGGTTTCGGGCGCATCGGGCGCATGGTGTTCCGCGCGGCGGTCGCCAACTTCAAGGACATCGAGGTGGTCGCCATCAACGACCTGCTCGAGCCCGACTACCTGGCCTACATGCTCAAGTACGACAGCGTGCACGGCCGCTTCGACGGCGACGTGAAAGTCGAGGGCTCGAACCTCATCGTGAATGGCAAGAAGATCCGCCTGACCGCGGTGAAAGACCCGGCCGAGCTCAAGTGGGGCGAGGTCGGCGCCGACGTGGTGATCGAGTCCACCGGCATCTTCCTGGACAAGGCCGGCGCCGAGAAGCACCTGGCCGCGGGCGCCAAGAAGGTCATCATGTCCGCCCCCTCCAAGGACGACACCCCCATGTTCGTCTACGGCGTGAACCACGAGACCTACGCCGGCCAGGCCATCATCAGCAACGCCAGCTGCACCACCAACTGCCTGGCCCCCGTGGCCAAGGTGCTCAACGACAAGTGGGGCATCAAGCGCGGCCTGATGACCACCGTGCACGCGGCCACCGCCACCCAGAAGACCGTGGACGGCCCCAGCAACAAGGACTGGCGCGGCGGCCGCGGCATCCTGGAGAACATCATCCCCAGCAGCACCGGCGCGGCCAAGGCGGTGGGCGTGGTGATCCCCGAGCTCAATAAAAAGCTCACCGGCATGTCCTTCCGCGTGCCGACCAGCGACGTGTCCGTGGTCGACCTGACGGTGGAGCTCAACAGCGCGGCCACCTACGCCGAGATCTGCGCCGAGATGAAGGCGCAGAGCGAAGGCAAGCTCAAGGGCGTGCTGGGCTACACCGAGGACAAGGTCGTGGCCACCGACTTCCGCGGCGATGCCCGCACCTCGATCTTCGACGCCGACGCCGGCATCGCGCTCGACGGCACCTTCATCAAGGTGGTGAGCTGGTACGACAACGAATGGGGCTACTCCAACAAGTGCCTGGAAATGGCGCGCGTGGTGGCCAAGTAAGGCCCGCGTGCCCTCCGCTGCAAAGGCGCCTTCGGGCGCCTTTTCATTGGGGCGCGACCGGCCTCAATGCGCGGCGCTCTTGGAGAACAGGTTGATCACCAGCACCCCCGCCATGATCAGCCCCATGCCCAGCAGCGCGGGCAGGTCCAGCGTCTGCCGGTGGACCAGCCAGCCCAGCAGCGAGATCAGCACGATGCCAACGCCCGACCAGATGGCATAGGCGATGCCCGTGGGCAAGGTTTTCAGGGTCAGTGCCAGAAAGTAGAAGGCCACGGAATAACCGACCACCACGGCCACGCTGGGCCAGAGCCGGCTGAAACCCGCCGAGGATTTGAGCGCGGTGGTGGCGGCGACCTCGGCCACGATGGCGATGCCGAGGTAGAGGTAAGCGGTGGAGTTCATGGCGGCGGTTTTTGCGGTGCGGGCAAGCGGCGCGCCCAAGCCGGCATTGTCCCCGCCGCCTCCCTCCCTCTCCCAGGGTCGCCCAGACGACCACTCGGGCCCGCCGCGTCATTGACGCTAGACCGATCGGTCTAGACAATGCCCGGCATGCCCGCCCCACCGCCTGTCGAGCCCGCCCGCGAGCGCCTCATCGCCGCCATGACCGACGCCCTGCGCCGGCGCGGCCTGCACGGCATCGGCCTGACCGAGCTGCTGCGGGCGGCCCAGGCGCCCAAGGGCGTGCTCTACCACCATTTCCCGGGCGGCAAGACCGAGCTGGCCGTGGCCGCCATCGACCAGGTGGTGGGGCGCATGACCACCGGCCTGGACAAGCTGCTCGCCGGCACGCCCGACCCGCTGCTGGCCATGCGCCGCTGGATCGCGGGCGCCACCGCCCGCCTGCAGGAGACCGGCTTCGAGGCCGGCTGTCCACTCGCCACGGTGGCGCTGGAATCCGGACCCGAGGACCGCGCCCTGCGCGAGGCCCTGGCGCGCGCCTTCGGGCGCGTGCGCGAGCGCATCGCCCAGGGCCTGGCCGGTGCCGGCCTGCCCGCCGAGCGCGCCCAGGGCCTGGCCGCGCTCATCGTCGCCGCCTACGAAGGCGGTCTGCTGCAGTCGCGCGTGGCGCACAGCATCGAGCCCATGCAGCGCGCCGCCGACACCCTGCTGGCCTTGCTGTCGGCCAGTCCGTTCTGCGACCCACTTCAGGAGCCACCGCCATGAACCCCGCCCACCAGGACCGCGCGACCGCCGATGCCGTGCGCATCGAGCCCCTGACCCTGCACGCCGCCGACGGCTACCCGCTGGCGGCCCATCGTTACCGTGGTCCGACGCCGCCGCGCGCGCACCTCGTGGTGGGCGGCGCCACGGCGGTGCCCCAGGGCTTCTACAAGCGCTTCGCGCAGCACGTGGCCGCGCAGGGCGTCGATGTGCTCACGCTCGACTACCGCGGCATCGGCCGCTCGGCGCCGAACAGCCTCAAGGGCTTTCGCATGGACTACCTCGACTGGGGCCGGCTTGACCTGGCCGCCGCCGTGGCCGCCATGCGCGCGCCCGGCGTGCCGCTGTGGCTGGTGGGCCATTCCTACGGCGGCCACGCCCTGGGCCTGCTGCCGCACCCGGAGCACGTGGACGCGGCCTACACCTTCGCCACCGGCGCCGGCTGGCACGGCTGGATGCCGCCGCTTGAGCGCCTGCGCGTGCAGATCATGTGGAACCTCATCGGTCCCGTGGCCACGCGCCTGGCCGGCTACCTGCCCTGGAGCAAGCTCGGCATGGGCGAGGACCTGCCGATCGACGTCTACCGCCAGTGGCGCCACTGGTGCCGCTTCCCGCGCTACTTCTTCGACGACCCGCAGATGCGCGAGGTGACCGCGCGCTTCGACGCCGTGCGCTTTCCGATCGTGGCGGTCAATGCGCTCGACGATGCCTGGGCGCCACCGGTCTCGCGAGACGCCTTCATGGCCGGGTACCGCAACGCGCCCGTGAAGGCCGTGACCCTGGACTCGCGCCGCGACGGCCTGGGTCCCATCGGGCACATGGGCTACTTCCGCCCGCGCGCCCAGCCCTTGTGGAACGAGGCCCTGGCCTGGTTCGACGGCCAAAGGATGGCGTCGGCCATGTGATGAAAAGGATTTGCAAATTCCTTCTGGGGTAACTCCGCATGGGCCCGGTCGGAAGCGCCGTGGATTTGGTGGGCCCGCGTGCTACAACCCACCCATGGTTTCAAAGCTGTTGCGCGGATATGTCCTGGCCCTGGTCGCTCTGGCCTTGGGCAACGCCTTGGCCGCGCAGCCGGCGGCCCCTGGCGATGCCCCGGCCTTCGGCCTCATCGTCGGTTACCGCGACGGCGCCAATCCGCTGAGCCGCGAGGAAACCGACCGCGGCCCCTGGGCCGACCGCGAGGCCCGGCTGGCCGGCGCCTGGCAACGGGCGACCCAGCGTTCGCGCGAACAAACCGAGCGGCTGGCGCGCGACACCGGCGTGCGCGCCGCCTCCGTCGGCGAGGCGGGTCGTGCGGCGCTGCTGCGCTTTGACCGCCCGATGCAGGGCCGCGCGCTGGCCGACGCCCTGCGCCGCGTGCGCCTGCACCCGGACGTGGCCTGGGTCGAGCCCAATGTGCTCGTGCGCCCGCAGTTGGTGCCCAACGACGCGAACTACGGCTTGCAGTGGCACCTGCGCGGCCCGGGCGACGGCGAACCGGCGGGGCTCAACCTGCCGCCCGCGTGGGATCTCGGCACCGGACTCAGTTCCACGGTCGTGGCCGTGGTGGACAGCGGTGTGCGCTTTGGCCACCCCGACCTGGCCGGCAAGCTGCTCGCGGGGTACGACTTCGTGAGCGAATTGCAGGTGGCCAACGACGGCAACGGCCGGGACGCCGATGCGAGCGACCCCGGCGACTGGATCTACCCCAGCGACCTCAACAACCCGCTGTTCTCGGGCTGCGAGCTGGGCTTCAGTTCCTGGCACGGCACCTTCATCGCCGGCCAGATCGCCGCGGCGACCGACAACGGCATCGGGGTGGCGGGCCTGAACTGGCAGGCGCGCATCCTGCCCGTGCGGGTGTCGGGCAAGTGCGGCGCCCTGGTGTCCGACCTGCTCGATGGCGTGCGCTGGGCCGCCGGCCTGCCGGTGGCCGGGGTGCCGGCCAATCCCACGCCGGCGCGCGTGATCAACCTGAGTTTCAGTGGCAGCTCGGCCTGCAGCCCGGCGTACCAAACCACCGTGGACGACGTGCGGGCGGCGGGCGCCTTGCTGGTGGTGGCCGCGGGCAACGAGTCGGGCCCGCTCACGCGCCCGGCCGACTGCGAGGGGGTGATGGCCGTGGCGTCGGTGCAGCGCGACGGCGCCAAGGCGGACTATTCCAACTTCGGGGCCAACGTGGCCTTGGCCGCGCCGGGCGGCTCGGGCACCACGCCCCTGGACCCGGACAACCTCTACTCGACCACGAACTCCGGTCTGAGCGCACCCGCGCCGGGCGGCGACACCTACGGCTACAAAAAGGGCACCAGCTTCGCCGCGCCCCAGGCCGCCGGCGTGGCCAGCCTCATGCTCGCCCTCAACCCCCACCTCACCCCGCAAGCGCTGATGGAGCGCATGCAGGCCGGCGTGCGGTCACACACCCCGGCGGGCGGGCTGGCCTGCGGCCCGGCCAACAGTGGGGTCTGCCAGTGCACCGCCACCACCTGCGGCGCCGGCCTGCTCGACGCGGACCGGTCCCTGCAACTGGCCACGGGCCCTGCCGCCGTGATCCAGGCGGTGAATGTCGTGGCTCCGGGTGCCTTTGTCACGCTCGATGGCCAGGCCAGCGTGGCGCTCGCGCCGGCGACCCTCACGGGCTACCAATGGACCCAGGACAGCGGCTCCACCGCCGTCGCCATCCCCAACAACACCCAGTCCGTGACCGGCGTGCAATTGCCCGCCGTGGAGGGCCGTTGGGTGTTCCGGCTCAAGGTCACCGACAGCAATGGCGACACCGGCAGCGACGCCGTCATCGTGCGCGCGGTGGCCCCACCCGCGCCGCCGGTCACGGGTGGCGGGGGCGGTGCCTTGGGGGCCTGGTGGGGCCTGGGGCTGGCGCTGTGGGGCCTGGGCGTGGCGCGGGCATCGCGCCGCCGCCGCTGAACACCACCGGGTTCCACACGCCGGATCGGAGGCGTCAGTTGCAGCGTTGCAGGCTGCGGCCCGCCATGGCCGGGCCCAGTGCCTCGATGCGCGCGCGAACGGTCTCGCCGATGGCCGGCAGGCGCAGCGAATAGCTCAGGCTCTCGGCGCGTTCCTGCACCACGCGGGCCGTGCGCACGTTGCGCCGCTCGGCCAGCTGCAGCCCTTCGCTCGCCGCTTCCTCGCTGGAGAACGTGCCCAGCGCGATGCCGGGCGCCAGGCCGTTGGTGTTGACGTCGCGGAATTCCACGCCCATGGCGCGCAGTTCGGCCTTCTTGCGGCTGGCCTGTTCGGCGCTGTCGTAGCGCCCCATGTAGACGATCCAGCGCCCGGGACTGCGGGTTTCGGTGAGCTGCCAGTCGCCACCGCCCAGGCCGAGCAGGCGCAGCTCGGCGCGCAGCAGCTCGGCCTGCTCGGGGCTGAATCCGCTGGCTTGCCAGCAGGCGCGCGGCTCATTGGCCGCGGCCGGTGTGGCAGCGGCCGGCGTGGCCGCGAGCGCCGCCGGGGCCGTGGGGGGCGGCGCCTCCACGGCCGCCGGCGCCGCGGCCACCGGGGGGTGGGCCGGGACGGCGGACTCGGGCGCGGGCGCCGGCGCGGTAGGCGGCTCGGCGCCGCGCGGCCCATTGAGCAGGCGCACGTTCTCGGGCGCGATCTGCTGCGTCAGGCGCTGCGGTTCGCGCGGCTCGCTGGTCGGCGGGAAACCGATGGCGGCGAGATGGCCCTGCGTCCAGGCGAAATACAGGCTGTTGGCCGCCAGCAGCACGGCGATCGTCCACCTCAACATGGGCGCACGCTCACTTCCGCACTGTCCACGCGGCGCAGCTGGCCGTTCACGCGCACCAGCAGCGCGCCGTCCTCGGCCACGCCGCAGGCGCTGCCGGTGCTGCCATCGCTCAGGCGCAGCTCGCGGTCCTTCAGCGCGTCGCGCGCCGCGTAGCGCGCGGCGAACGGTGCAAAACCTTCGCTGGCGAACCTCAGCACCTCGCGCACCAGCGGCGGCACCAGCCGCGGCAGCAGCTCGGCGGGGGTCACGCCCACCTCCACCTCGGCCAGCCCGGCCGGCGGCACGCCGCCCATGGGGCTGGCGGGTGCGCCGGCGAGCGCCGACTCGGCCGGTCGCGCGACGTTGATGCCCGCGCCGATCACCACCGAGCGCGGCCCTTCGCGGTCGTCGGCCTGGCCCGCCGTTTCGACCAGGATGCCGCCGAGCTTGCGGCCCATGAGCCAGAGGTCGTTCGGCCACTTGATGCGCACGTCCGGGTGCAGTTGCTCGGCCAGCACCAGGCCCACCGCGAGCGACAGGCCCGACCAGCTGCGCGGCGCCAGCGACAGGCCGAGCGAAAACGTGAGCGACTGGCCGGGCCGGCTGTGCCAGCCACGTCCCAGCCGGCCGCGCCCGGCGGTCTGGCGCTCGGCCACCAGCAGCACCGGGTCCAGCGGCGCGGTGCGCGCGCGGCGCATGAGCTCGGTGTTGGTGGAGTCGATCTCTTCCAGCACCTCGACCGTGAAGCCGGGCAGGTCGGGCACCACCGCCTGCCAGATGGCTTCGGCGCCGCCCGCGAGCGAGGCGCTCATGGCCTTACCCCAGCTTGGTGGCGCGCCCGCCGCGCTTGGGCGCCAGCAGCGTGCCGCGGCACTTCTTGGCGCCGCACCAGCAGGGGTACTGGGCCTTGAGCTTGGGCGTGAGCGGCTCGTCGATGACGAGGCCGTAGTCGTAGAACAGCTCCTCGCCGGCCTCGATGGCGCGCAGGCTGCGGATGAACACGCGGCCATCCTCGATGTCGGCCTCGCAGTTGGGCTTGCAGCTGTGGTTGATCCAGCGCGCCGAGTTGCCGCCGTACTTCGCATCGATCACGTGTTCTTCGTCGATGTGGAAGTAGAAGGTGTGGTTCGGGTCGCTCGGGTCGTGCGGGTGGCGGTCCAGCGCTTCTGCCCAGGTGATGACCTCGCCCGTGTACTCGATCAGCGTTTCGCCCGGCGCGATGTCCACCAGCGCGAAGACGCCTTTGCCGTGCACCCCGGAGCGGCGCGTCTGGATGCGGCGCGCGTCGCTGGACTTGGCCGGGGATGCGGAGCGTGCCGAGGGCTTGCGCGGGGTTTTCGTCACGTCGGATTTCTTTGGTAAGGTTGTTTCATGCGAGTGCGCGCGTGGGTGCGCGCACGACAAGCGCGCGCACGTGTGTGCATGCGCGAGCGCGCGTGGGAGCGGATTGTAGAGATGAAAACCGAAGGTTCTGCCAAAACACTGGTCATTGCCGAGAAGCCGTCCGTGGCGCAGGACATCGTGCGCGCGCTCACGCCGGTGGCGGGCAAGTTCGACAAGCACGACGAGCACTTCGAGAACGAGCGCTATGTCGTGACCTCCGCCGTGGGCCACCTGGTGGAGATCGCCGCGCCCGAGCAGTTCGACGTCAAGCGCGGCAAGTGGAGCTTCGCCCACCTGCCGGTGCTGCCGCCGTACTTCGAGCTCAAGCCGATCGACAAGGCGAAGTCGCGGCTCAACGCGGTGGTCAAGCTGGCGCGGCGCAAGGACGTCGGCGAACTCATCAACGCCTGCGACGCGGGCCGTGAGGGCGAGCTGATCTTCCGCCTGATCGAGCAGTACGCCGGTGGCCAGAAGGGTGGCCAGTACCAGGGCCTGGGCAAGCCGGTGCGCCGGCTGTGGCTGCAGTCCATGACGCCGGCAGCGATCCGCGAGGGCTTCGACAAGCTGCGCAGCGACGCGCAGATGCGCGGCCTGGCCGATGCGGCGCGCAGCCGCTCCGAGGCCGACTGGCTGGTGGGCATCAACGGCACGCGCGCCATGACCGCCTTCAACTCGCGCGATGGCGGCTTCTTCCTCACCACGGTGGGCCGGGTGCAGACGCCTACCCTGTCCATCGTCGTGGAGCGCGAGGAAAAGATCCGCGCGCACCGCCCGCGCGACTACTGGGAGGTCCACGCCAGCTTCCTGGCCGAGGCCGGCGAGTACCCCGGCAAGTGGTTCAACCCCGACTTCAAGAAGCCCACGGGCGAGGACGCCGACGCCGATCTGCGCGCCGACCGCGTCTGGAGCCTGCAGGAGGCGCAGGCCATCGTGGATGCGGTGCGCGGCAAGGCCGCCAGCGTGAAGGAAGAGAGCAAGCCCACCACCCAGGCCTGCGGCCAGCTCTACGACCTGACCAGCCTGCAGCGCGAGGCCAACGGCCGCTTCGGCTTCTCGGCCAAGACCACGCTGCAGCTCGCGCAAAGCCTGTACGAACGCCACAAGGCCCTGACCTACCCGCGAACCGATTCGCGCGCCCTGCCCGAGGACTACCTGGGCACGGTCAAGGACACTTTCGAGATGCTGGCCGGCAGCGGCATGGTGCACCTGGCACCGCACGCCCGGACCGCGCTGACCAAGGGCTACATCCGCCCGAGCAAGCGCATCTTCGACAACAGCAAGGTCTCGGACCACTTCGCCATCATTCCCACGCTGCAGGCACCCAGTGGCCTGTCCGAGGCCGAGCAGAAGCTCTACGACCTGGTGGTGCGCCGCTTCATCGCGGTGTTCTTCCCCAGCGCAGAGTTCACCGTGACCACGCGCATCAGCAGCGTGCTCAACCACCACTTCAAGACCGAAGGCAAGGTGCTGGTCAACCCGGGCTGGATGGCGGTCTACGGCAAGGAAGCCGCCGACGAGGTGGAAGGCGCCAAGCCCGGCGAGAAGGGCCAGAACCTGGTGCCGGTGCGCGAAGGCGAGACCGTGCGGACCGAGTCGGTGGAGCACAAGGGCCTGCAGACCCGCCCGCCCGCGCGCTACAGCGAAGCCACGCTGCTGGCCGCCATGGAAGGCGCCGGCAAACTCATCGACGACGAGGAGCTGCGCGAGGCCATGCACGAAAAAGGCCTGGGCACGCCGGCCACGCGCGCGGCCATCATCGAAGGCCTGCTGGCCGAGAAGTACATGCTGCGCGAAGGCCGCGAGCTCATCCCCACCGCCAAGGCCTTCCAGCTCATGACGCTGCTGCGCGGCCTGGAGGTGGAGGAGCTGTCCAAGCCCGAGCTCACCGGCGAGTGGGAGTACAAGCTCGCGCAGATGGAGCACGGCAAGCTGTCGCGCGACGCCTTCATGGCCGAGATCGCGTCCATGACCGAGCGCCTGGTGAAGAAGGCCAAGGAGTACGACCGCGACACCGTGCCGGGCGACTACGCCACGCTGTCCACGCCCTGCCCCAACTGCGGCGGCGTGGTGAAGGAGAACTACCGCCGCTTCGCCTGCACCGGCGCCGACGGCGCCGGCGAGGGCTGCGGCTTCTCGTTCACCAAGTCGCCCGCCGGGCGCACCTTCGAAACGGCCGAGGCCGATGCCTTCCTGCGCGACAAGCGCATCGGCCCGCTCGAGGGCTTTCGCTCCAAGGCGGGCTGGCCCTTCGTGGCCGAGCTCGTGCTCAAGCACAGCGAGGAAGACCGCAACTGGAAGCTCGAATTCGACTTCGGCGACGACCGCAAGGACGAGGAGACCGGTGAACTGGTCGACTTCTCCGGCAGCGAATCGCTGGGCGCCTGCCCCAAGTGCGGCGGCGCGGTGCACGAGCACGGCGCCAACTACGTGTGCGAGCGCGCCGTGCCCACGGCGCAGCAGCCCACGCCGAGCTGCGACTTCAAGAGCGGCAAGGTCATCCTGCAGCAGCCGGTGGCGCGCGAGCAGATGAGCAAGCTGCTGGCCACCGGCAAGACCGACCTGCTCGACAAGTTTGTCTCCATGCGCACGCGCCGCTCGTTCAAGGCCTTCCTGGCCTGGGACGCCGAGGCCGGCAAGGTGAACTTCGAATTCGAGCCGCGCGACAGCAAGTACCCGCCGCGCAAGGCGGGCGCGCGCCCGGCCGCCAAGGCGGCCGCGCCGGCAAAGAAGGCCGCCGCGAAGAAGGCGCTGGCCGCCAAGAAGGCGCCGGCCGAGAAGAAGGCCCCGCGCAAGGCCACCGCCGCCACCGGCAAGCAGCCCAGCGCGGCGCTGGCCGCCGTCATCGGCGAAGGGCCGGTGTCGCGGCCCGAGGTGGTCAAGAAGCTGTGGGACTACATCAAGGCCAATGGCCTGCAGGACCCGGCGGACAAGCGCCGCATCAAGGCCGACGCCAAGCTGCGCCCGGTCTTCGGCAAAGACGCCGTCACCATGTTCGAGATCGCCGGCCTGGTCGGCGATCACCTGAGCTGAATTCCTTCAACACTTCCAGGAGACCGATCCCATGGGCCTCAAGCTCTACTACGCGTCCGGCGCGTGTTCCTTCGTTCCGCACAGCTCGCTCGAGCTCGCTGGCGCCAGCTTCGAGCCGTCGATGGTCAAGCTGCACAAGGGCGAGCAGCGCGCGCCCGAGTACCTGGCCATCAACCCGCGCGGCCAGGTGCCGGTGCTGGTGGATGGCGACGAGGTCATCACCCAGATCCCGGCCATCGTGCTCTACCTGGACGCCCAGTTCCCCGAGGCCGGCCTGCTGCCCGCCTCGGGCGTGGCGCGCACGCGCGCGCTGCAGACCCTGGCCTGGATGAACAACACCGTGCACCCCACCTTCACGCACGTGTTCATGCCCCAGAAGTTCACCGCCGACGAGGCCGCGCAGAAGGCCGTGAAGGCGCACGCGGTGGAGGTCTACCGCGGCCTGCTCGGCGAGCTCGAGGCGCTGGCCCAGAAGGCCAGCCCCTGGCTCGGCGGCGACAAGCCCGGCGCGCTCGACGCCTACGCGCTCACCCTGCTGCGTTGGGGCGGCTTCGCGGGCATCGACCCCAACAGCCTGCCCGCCACCTGGGCGCTGGTGCAGCGCTTCGCGGCGCTGCCGGCGGTGGCGCGCGCCATGGAGCGCGAGCGCCTGGAGCTCAACGTCTACAAAGGCTGAAGCGGCGGCGGGCGGCGGGTTTCACTCGCTCGCCTGCTTCGCCACGAAGCGAACCGACACTCGCAGACCCGGGCGGCCGCGCTCCGGGTGCGCGTCTTCCATGTGCACGGTGGCGCCGTGCTGCTGGGCGATCTCCTGCACGATGGCCAGGCCCAGACCCGAGCCGTCCACGTCCGTGCCCAGCGCGCGGTAGAAGGGCTGCATCACCAGTGCCCGTTCGCTCACCGGGATGCCCGGGCCGTTGTCCTCCACCTGCACCAGCTGCACACCGCTGAAGCGGTCCACCAGCACGCGCGCGGTCACCACGCCCTTGGGCCCGCTGTAGGCCATGGCGTTGTCCACGAGGTTGCGCACCATTTCCTGCAGCAGGGTGGGGTTGCCGGTGAGCTGCAGCTCCTCGGGCACCTCGTGGTCGCCTTCCACGCCCAGGTCCACGCCCAGCTCCAGCGCGCGCGGCACGGTGTCGCGCACCACGGCGGCGACCAGCCGCGCCAGATCGACGCGCGCGCTCGGCAGGGTGCGGCCGGTGGTCTCGGCGCGTGCCAGCGCCAGCAGCTGGTTCACGGTGTGCGTGGCGCGGGCGCTGGCGCGCGCGATCTGCTGCAGCGAGCCCCGCAGGCCGGCCGGGTCGGACTCACGCTGCGCCAGCTCGGCCTGCATGCGCAGGCCGGCCAGCGGCGTCTTGAGCTGGTGCGCGGCGTCGGCCAGGAAGCGGCGCTGCGTGGTCAGCGAGGCCTTCAGCCGCGCCAGCAGGTCGTTGATCGAGGCCACCAGGGGCGCCACCTCCTGTGGGATGTCGGCCTCCTCGATCGGGCTGAGGTCGTCCGGGCGGCGCGCGCGGATGCGCTGCTCCAGGTCGGACAGCGGGCGGATGCCGCGCACCAGCGCCAGCCAGACCAGCAACACCGCCAGCGGCAGGATGACGAACTGCGGGACCATCACGCCCTTGATGATCTCGTTGGCCAGCGTGGAGCGCCGGCCCGTGGTTTCGGCCACCTGCAGCAGCACCGGGTGCCGCGGGTCGGGCCGCGCGAGCCAGGTGTAGGCCACGCGCACTGCATCGCCGCGCAGCACGTCGTCGCGCTGGCGCACGCGGCCGGCCTCGGGCACCTCGTCGGGGGGCGGTCCGGGCAACTCGACCTCGCCGCTGACGAACTGGCCGTGCCCGTCGACGAGCTGGAAGTACACCAGGTCGGAGTCGTCGGCGCGCAGCAGGTCGCGCGTCTGCGGGTCGAGCGCGAAGCGCAGCGCGCCGTTCTCTACCACCACCAGCTGCGCCAGCGCCTGCAGGTTGTATTCGAGCGCGCGGTCGAAGGGCTTGTTGGCGATGCCCTGCGCCACCACCCAGGTGAGCGCGAGCGACAGCGGCCACAGCAGCAGCAGCGGCGTGAGCATCCAGTCCAGGATCTCGCCGAACAGGCTGCGCTGCTCGCGCTGGAACAGGCCGAAGGAGATGGTGGTGGGGGTGGTCTGGCGCGCCGTGCCGTCGTCCGGCGCGGGCTGGCTCACACCTTCTCCAGGCAGTAGCCGAGGCCGCGCACGGTGGCGATGCGGATCGGGCCTTTCTCGATCTTCTTGCGCAGGCGGTGGATGTAGACCTCGATCGCGTTGGTGCTGACTTCCTCGCCCCATTCGCACAGGCGCTCGACCAGTTGGTCTTTGCTGACCAGGCGGCCCGCGCGCTGTAGCAGCACCTCCAGCAGGCCCAGCTCGCGCGCCGACAGCTCGATCAGCTTGCCGTCGATGGTGGCCACTCGGCCGGCCTGGTCGTACTCCAGCGGGCCGTGGCGGATGAAGTTGGTGCTGCCGCCCATGCCGCGGCGCGTGAGGGCGCGCACGCGCGCTTCCAGCTCCTGCAGCGAGAAGGGCTTGGCCATGTAGTCGTCGGCGCCGAAATCCAGGCCCTTGACGCGCTCCTCCACGCTGTCGGCCGCGGTGAGGATCAGCACCGGCATGGCCGAGCCGCGCGAGCGCAGCCGCTTGAGCACTTCCAGGCCGTGCAAGCGCGGCAGGCCCAGGTCGAGGATGAGCAGGTCGAACTCGTTGTTGGTCATCAAGGCCGCATCGGCCTCGGTGCCGCTGGCCACGTGATCGACCGCCGCGCCGGCCGCGCGCAGGCTGCGCAGCAGGCCGTCGGCCAGGACGTGGTCATCCTCCGCGATCAGGATGCGCATGGCTTGTCTCCTCAGGTCGTCGGGCATTGTAGGGATGGCGCCGCGCCCCGAGTGGCGCTTCAGGCCTGCGCATAGGCTTCCAGGCCGATGGCCACCACCGTGGCAACCTCCTGGCCCACCTGGGCGGCGAACTCGGCCTCGGCCTGGGCGACGGCGCGGCGGAAGGCGTCCAGCCAGAGCAGGCCGTCGGGAGTGAAGACGATGCGGCGCGCGCGCGCGTCCCGCGGGTCGCTTTCGCGCCGCACCAGACCCCAGGCCTCGCACTGCGCGACCAGGTCGCCCATGGCCTGCTTGCTCATGCCGGCCGCCTGCGCCAGCTCGGTGAGGCGCGAGCCGCGCAGCGACAGGTGGCGCGTGATGTGCACGTGCGCCGCGCCCACCTGCTGGCGCGCCGCCAGGTTGGACAGGGCCAGCGGCACCTCGGCGTCGTGCGCCATCAGATGCAGCACGCGGGCGTCGAAGCGGCGCAGGGCCTCGCCCAACAGGCGGCCCAGGTGGCCGCCGCGCCAGCGGTCGTCGGGCAAGGGAACCATGGCCTTATTGTCAGGCAAACTGACCAAAAATTGGCTTGTTGGCGAGAAATACGCGGCTAAACTGCTGGCCATGCATCCAGTACTGGATGCGATCACAGTCAGCCTAAGTCAACACCCACTCACCGCTCAGGAGCCACCGATGGATGCACCCGTGAAAAACGCCGCCCTCAACAGCGAAAAGGCCAAGGCCCTGCAGGCCGCGCTGGCCCAGATCGAAAAGCAGTTCGGCAAGGGCACGATCATGAAGCTCGGCGAGGGTGAGCAGATCGAGGACATCCAGGTTGTCTCCACCGGCTCGCTGGGCCTGGACATCGCCCTGGGCGTCGGCGGCCTGCCGCGTGGCCGCGTGATCGAAATCTACGGCCCGGAATCGTCCGGCAAGACCACGCTCACCCTGCAGGTCATCGCCGAGATGCAGCGCCTGAACGGCACCTGCGCCTTCGTCGACGCCGAGCACGCCCTGGACGTGCAGTACGCGCAAAAACTCGGCGTGAACCTGCCCGAGCTGCTGATCAGCCAGCCCGACACCGGCGAACAGGCGCTGGAGATCGTCGACTCGCTGGTGCGTTCGGGTGCGGTGGACCTGGTCGTCATCGACTCGGTGGCCGCGCTCACGCCCAAGGCCGAGATCGAGGGCGAGATGGGCGACCAGCTGCCCGGCCTGCAGGCGCGGCTCATGAGCCAGGCCCTGCGCAAGCTCACGGCGACCATCAAGAAGACCAACTGCACGGTCATCTTCATCAACCAGATCCGCATGAAGATCGGCGTGATGTTCGGCAGCCCCGAGACCACCACCGGCGGCAACGCGCTCAAGTTCTACGCCTCGGTGCGCCTGGACATCCGCCGCACCGGCACCATCAAGAAGGGCGACGAGGCCATCGGCAACGAGACCAAGGTCAAGGTGGTGAAGAACAAGGTTTCGCCGCCGTTCAAGACGGCCGAGTTCGACATCCTGTTCGGCGAAGGCATCAGCCGCGAGGGTGAGATCCTCGACCTGGGCGTGGTGCACCGCGTGGTCGAGAAGTCCGGTGCCTGGTACGCCTACAACGGCGAGAAGATCGGCCAGGGCCGCGACAACGCGCGCGAGTTCCTCAAGGAAAACGTCGAGTTGCGCGTCGAGATCGAGAACAAGGTGCGCGAGGCCCTGGGCGTGCCGCAGCTGCCGCTGGATGGCGCTTCGGGCGAGGAAGAGGCCGCGCCCGCCAAGGCGCGCAAATCCAAGGCCAAAGCCGATGCCGCCGACGCCGAGGCGGCCGACGCCTGAGCGCCATGGGCTTCGACAAGCCCTCTCTCAAAGGCCGCGCGCTGCGCCTGCTGGCGCAGCGCGAGCACTCGCGCGCGGAGTTGCAGCGCAAGCTGGCCTCGCACGAGGAAACACCCGGTGAACTGGCGCAGGCGCTCGACGAGCTGCAGGCCAGGGGCTTCATCGACGAGCAGCGGGTCATCGAGTCGGTGATCCACCGCCGCGCCGCCCGCCTGGGGGCCTCGCGCGTGCGACAGGAACTGCAGGCCAAAGGCCTGCCGGCCGAGGCGGTGGCCCAGGCCGTGGACGGCCTGCGCGGCAGCGAACTGGAGCGGGCGCGCGAGGTCTGGCGCAAGAAATTCGGCCGCGCCCCGACCGACCCGGCCGACTGGGCGCGCCAGGCGCGCTTTCTGGTGGCGCGAGGTTTCGACGCCGGGGTGGCGCGGCGCATCATCGGCGACGCGGGGCGCGGCGATATGTCCTGAGGGGGCGCTGGCCACTCGGCGGGGATGTTCGGCCGGTTCTTGACCGGCCTTCGCTCACAGCCCGAGCATCAGCTTGAGGTTCTGCACCGCCGCCCCGCTGGCGCCCTTGCCCAGGTTGTCCAGGCGCGCGATCAGCACCGCGTGGCGGTGCGCTTCGTTGGCGAACACGCGCAGCTCGATCAGGTTGGTGTCGTTGAGCGCGGTGGCGTCGAGCTTGCCGTCGTCCGTGGGGGGCAGCACCTTCACGAAACCGCCGGCGGCCGCGCTCGCGGCGTAGTGCTTCCGCAGTGCCTCGTGCAGGTCGGCGGCCTGGGGCTGGCCCGGCAGCGCGTCCAGGTGCAGCGGCAACTGCACCAGCATGCCCTGGCGGAAGTTGCCCACGGCCGGGATGAAGATGGGGCGGCGCTGCAGGCCCGTGAGCGCCATGATCTCAGGCAGGTGCTTGTGCGACAGGCCCAGCGCATAGGCCTCGAACAGCGGTGCGGTGCCGGCCTCGTAGGCCTCGATCATGGAGCGGCCGCCGCCCGAGTAGCCGCTGACTGAGGGCAGCGAGAGCGGGAAGTCGGCGGGAATCAGGCCGGCATCGACCAGGGGGCGGATCAACGCAATGGCGCCGGTGGCGTAGCAGCCGGGGTTGGCCACGCGGTTGGCCCGCTGCACGGCCTGCGCCTGCGTGGCGGTGAGTTCGGGAAAGCCGTAGACCCAGCCCGCCGCGGTGCGGTGCGCGGTGGAGGCGTCGATGATGCGCGGCTTGTGCCCGGGCAGGGCGTCGACCATCGCGACCGATTCGCGCGCCGCGTCGTCGTGCAGGCACAGCACCACCAGGTCGGCCTGCGCCATGAGTTCGCGCTTGGCCTCGGGGTCCTTGCGGCGTTCGGGCGCGATGCTGAGCAACTGCACGCCCGGCTCCTTCACGAGCCGCTCGCGGATCTGCAGGCCGGTGGTGCCGGCTTCGCCGTCGATGAAAATCTGGTGGGCCATGCGCGGTTCCTGTGGCGGGGCGGGCCGACGAACGCCTGGGGCGGGCGCCGCCGCGACCCGGATTGGTGCGATGCACCATGATACATTCCCTGGTTGCTCCGTCCGAGAGCCCGTCTACCGGCCGCCGCTGCCGCGCCGGACACACGATCCATCCCTGAGAGAGACCTCATGAAGATTCACGAATACCAAGGCAAGGAAATCCTGCGCCAATTTGGTGTGCCCGTGCCGCGCGGCATTCCCGCGTTCACGGTGCAAGAGGCGGTGGAAGCCGCGCAGAAGCTCGGCGGGCCCGTGTGGGTCGTCAAGGCGCAGATCCACGCGGGTGGACGCGGCAAGGGCGGTGGCGTGAAGGTCGCCAAGACCATCGACCAGGTGAAAGAGCTGGCCGGCCAGATCCTGGGCATGCAGCTCAAGACCCACCAGACCGGCCCCGAAGGCCAGAAGGTGCGTCGCCTGTACATCGAAGACGGCGCCGACATCCAGAAGGAGTACTACCTCTCCGTCGTGACCGACCGCGGCACGCAGAAGGTGGCCTTCATCGCCTCCAGCGAAGGCGGCATGGACATCGAGGAGGTGGCGCACGCCACGCCCGAGAAGATCATCAAGGTCTTCGTCGACCCGCTCGTCGGTCTGACCGACGCGCAGGCCAAGGAGCTCGCCAAGGGCATCAGCCTGCCGGCCGACTCCGAGGCGCAGTTCGCCGATGTCTGCAAGAAGCTCTACAAGTGCTACATGGAGACGGACGCCTCGCTGGTCGAGATCAACCCGCTCAACCGCGACGGCAAGGGCAACATCATCGCCCTGGACGCCAAGTTCAACTTCGACTCGAACGCCCTGTTCCGCCACCCCGAAATCGTGGCGCTGCGCGACCTGGACGAAGAGGACCCGGCCGAGATCGAAGCCTCCAAATTCGACCTGGCCTACATCAGCCTGGACGGCAACATCGGCTGCCTGGTGAACGGCGCTGGCCTGGCCATGGCCACCATGGACACCATCAAGCTGTTCGGCGCCGAGCCGGCCAACTTCCTTGACGTGGGCGGCGGCGCCACCCCCGAGAAGGTGACCGAGGCTTTCAAGATCATGCTCAAAAACCCCAAGGTGAAGGCCATCCTGGTCAACATCTTCGGCGGCATCATGAAGTGCGACACCATCGCCACGGGCGTCATCACCGCGAGCAAGGCGGTGGACCTGAAGGTGCCGCTGGTGGTGCGCATGAAGGGCACCAACGAAGAACTGGGCAAGAAGATGCTGGCCGAATCGGGCCTGCCCATCATCAGCGCCGACTCCATGGCCGAAGCGGCCCAGAAGGTCGTCGCCGCCGTCAAAGCCTGAGCCGAGGAACAAGCATGTCGATCTACATCAACAAAGACACCAAGGTCATTACCCAAGGCATCACGGGCAAGACGGGTCAGTTCCACACCGAGAAATGCCAGGAATACGCGAACGGCAAGAACTGCTTCGTCGCGGGCGTGAACCCCAAGAAGGCCGGCGAGTCGATCTTCAACATCCCGATCTACGCCTCGGTGAAGGAAGCCGCGAAGCAGACCGGCGCCACCGTCTCCGTGATCTACGTGCCGCCCGCGGGCGCGGCGGCCGCCATCTGGGAAGCCGTCGAGGCCGACCTGGACCTGGCGATCTGCATCACCGAAGGCATCCCCGTGCGCGACATGCTGGAAGTGCGCAACAAGATGAAGGCCAAGGAGGCCGCCGGCGGCAAGAAGACCCTGCTGCTGGGCCCCAACTGCCCGGGCCTGATCACGCCCGACGAGATCAAGATCGGCATCATGCCCGGTCACATCCACCGCAAGGGCCGCATCGGCGTCGTGTCCCGCTCGGGCACGCTGACCTATGAAGCCGTGGCGCAGCTCACCGAAATCGGCCTGGGCCAGTCCAGTGCCGTGGGCATCGGCGGCGACCCCATCAACGGCCTCAAGCACATCGACGTGATGAAGGCCTTCAACGACGACCCGGACACCGACGCCGTGATCATGATCGGCGAGATCGGTGGCCCCGACGAAGCCGAGGCCGCGATGTGGTGCAAGGCGAACATGAAGAAGCCCGTGGTGGGCTTCATCGCCGGTGTCACCGCGCCCCCCGGCAAGCGCATGGGCCACGCCGGCGCGCTGATCAGCGGCGGCGCCGACACGGCCGATGCCAAGCTGGCCATCATGGAAGAGTGCGGCTTCAAGGTCACGCGCAACCCGTCCGAGATGGCCAAGCTGCTCAAGTCCCTGATCTGATCGCCCGGTAGGGGTGTGCAAAAGGCAACGCGCGCGTTGCCTTTTTTTTCGCCTGTTGCGCGCAACGTGACGCTTGTCACCGATACAGCTTGTCGCGGCGCGGGCGGCTGCAACAAAATGCAACACCTTTCGGGCCGCGTCGGTCGGCCCTGCCTTCGGCGCCCCCAGCCCCAGCGGTCGTCCGCCGACGAACGCGCCTCGATTCCCCCATCGGTATAACGCCACCCTCATGAATTTCGAGTTTCACGCCCTGACCGATCCAGGACTCGTCAGGGACAACAACGAGGACTCGGTGGCGCTCGACCCCGACAACCGCCTGGCCATCCTCGCCGATGGCATGGGCGGCTACAACGCGGGCGAGGTGGCCAGCGCCATGGCCACCACCTTCATCAAGACGGAGCTCGGGCGGTGGATCGCCGACGGTGGCTTCGAATCCAGCGCGCGCGAGCTCAAGCGGGCGATGGAAATCTGCATCGACAACGCCAACCGCTCCATCTTCAACGCCGCCAACGCCAACGCGCAGTACGCGGGCATGGGTACGACCTTGGTGATGGGCGTGTTCCTCGACGGCCGCGTGATGATCGGCCACGTCGGCGACTCCCGCTGCTACCGCCTGCGCCGCGGCGAGTTCGTGCAGATGACGCGCGACCATTCCCTGCTGCAGGAGCAGATCGACGCCGGCCTGATCTCGATGGAGCAGGCGCAGTTCGCCACGCACCGCAATCTGGTCACGCGCGCGCTCGGCGTGGAAGACACCGTGCTGCTCGAAGTCAACGAATACCGCGTCGAGGACGGCGACCTCTACCTCTTCTGCTCCGACGGCCTGAACGACATGCTCAGCGACGAACGCATTGCCGCGCTGCTGGTCACCGCCGGCACATTGGAGGAAAAGGCAACGGCCCTGGTGGAGGCCGCCAATGGCGCGGGCGGGCGCGACAATATTTCTGTGATACTGGCGTTTGCTCGCGCCCGACCCACCCGCCGCGGCCTGCTGTCGCGCATGCTGGGTCAATAATCCGCTCTGATCCCACACCAAGTCCTACAGGAATCCCAGAGGAGTCGGCCATGCCGAAAATGATCGTTTCCATTGACGGCGTCGTCATCAAGGAGGTCCAGCTCACCAAGGACCGCACCACCCTGGGCCGCCGTCCTTACAACGACATCGTCATCGACAACCTGGCCGTCAGCGGCGAGCACGCCGTGCTGCAAATGTCGGGCGCCGACGTCTTCCTGGAAGACCTCAACAGCACCAACGGCACCTACGTCAACGGCAAGGCGATCAAGAAGCAGCAGCTGCAGGGCGGCGACACGGTCGAAATTGGCAAGTACAAGATCAAGTTCGTCAATGACGGAGCCGAGTCCCAGGAGAAGACCACGGTGATCAACGCCGGCACTGTGGTGTCTGGCGCGGAATCCGCCAGCGCGGCCCTGGGCCCGGCGGCCATCAAGGTGGTCAGCGGCTCGGCCGCTGGTCGCGAGGTGGCGCTGACCAAGGTGGTCACCACCATCGGCAAGCCAGGCGTGGCGGTGGCCGCCATCACCCGCCGCCCGCATGGTTACGTCGTGGCCATGGTGGAAGGCACGGTCAAGCCCACGGTCAATGGCAAACCGCTGGGCACCGATGGGATCGACCTGCACAACGGTGACCTGCTGGAGCTGGCCGGCACGCAGATGCAGTTCGTCCAGCCCTGAACCCAAGGGGCGCTTCGCGTCCATCCCGGCGCGGCCGCCGAAACGCCACGCGCGGGCGCGTGCCGAGGAATAAGTCACATCCCGTGCGGGCGGTGGGGGGTACCCTCGGGGCCCTCCATGTTTTCCACCCGATGCCGATGAGGGTTCGCGTACTCGGGTGTTCCGGTGCCATCGCCCAGGGATGCCGGACCACCGCCTTTCTGATCGACGACGACACGCTCATCGACGCGGGCACGGGCGTGGGTGACCTGCGCATCGATGAGATGCTGCGCATCGACCATGTGCTGCTCACGCACGCGCACCTCGATCACGTGGCCTCGCTGCCGCTCATGCTGGACGCGGTGGCGTCGCGCCGTCTGGCCTGCGGCCGGCCGGCCCTGCAGGTGCATGCGCTGCCCGGCACCATCGCGGCGCTGAGGGCGCACATTTTCAATGACCTCATCTGGCCGGATTTCTCGCGCATTCCATCGGAGGGGGCGCCGCTGATGCGTTTCACCTCCTTCGACGTGGGCGATGTGGTGAAGGTCAATGGCAAGTGCTTCGAAGCCCTGCCGGCGGTGCACACGGTGCCGGCGGTGGGCTTCGCCGTGGCGCGGGACAGTGGCGGCCCGCACTGGGTGTTCAGCGGCGATACCGGCCGCAACCCGGCGTTTTGGCGCCGGATCAACCAGCTCGACGTGGCGCAACTGGTCATCGAGACCGCTTTCAGCGACCGCGAAGCGGAACTGGCGCGCCGCAGCCAGCACCTGGCCCCCGTGTGGCTGGCCGAAGAGTTGGGTCAGATCGCGCCCGGCCGGCACTACCCGATCCACATCACCCATACCAAGCCGGCGGAAACCGAATTGATCGCGGACGAGATCCGTCGCCTGGGTGCCGGCGTGCCGCAGGACATCCGCTGGCTCAGCGCAGGCCAGGTCTTCGAGGTGTGACAAATCCTGTCGATCGTCCGCCGGGGCGACGAAATTTGTCCGACAAAAACTAAGCTAAAAGGATGAATCAGGTCGCCCATTGGCCGGTCGTCCTTGTAGCCGGTACGCTCATCCGGTTCGCGAAGCTGGCACGCCATCTGCAGAAGAGGAGGGGTCTCAACCCAACCCCCCTTCTGGAGGAGTTCTCAATGAAGCGTACGATTCAAAAAGGTTTCACCCTGATCGAATTGATGATCGTGGTGGCCATCATCGGCATTCTGGCGGCCGTGGC
Source organism: Hydrogenophaga sp. SNF1 (assembly GCF_034421675.1). NCBI lineage: Bacteria > Pseudomonadati > Pseudomonadota > Betaproteobacteria > Burkholderiales > Comamonadaceae > Hydrogenophaga > Hydrogenophaga sp. SNF1. The sequence continues at coordinate 4,607,931 of NZ_CP139793.1, read as the reverse complement.
GCTGCCGGCTTATCAGGACTACACCAAGCGCGCCAAGATGTCGGAAGTGATTCTGGCGGCGTCGGCCTGCCGGACCAGCGTGACGGAAATCTATCAATCGAACACTTCTGCTTCCCTTCCCGTGGCAGGCGCATGGGGCTGCGAAGCTTCTGTTTCGACCTCTCAATATGTGAGAGAGATCGCCACCAACGCGAATGGTGCTGTGCGCGTGACCTCCCAAGCCATTGGCTCGGGCGCCAATGGCACAGTGTTCCTGGTTCCGCAAATCGCGCCGGGTGGCGATACGGTCACTGCTTGGCTGTGCGGGCCTGGCACTGTTGAGGCAAAATTCTTGCCTGGCTCCTGCCGTGATACCACGGTGGGCGCCACGGCCGGCCCGTTCGTCGCGACGACGCCGTAACGCAATCCGCAGTTCTGTGCACTCAGATAACACAGACAAAAGCGCCCCGATGGGGCGCTTTTTTTTGATGCGGCATTGGCATATGGCTGTGCTTGGTGTGCTGATGCTTAGCGGCTGGATGACCACCAATCATTTTACTCCATGGGTGAGTTGGCATTCGGAGTTACCATTTTTTATGGTGGCTTTCGGTGCCTCTTGGATTGGTGTGACAAGGGCTAGGCATCAGCCGACTCGATCGAAGCGTGTTATCGAGGTCCCCAGAATCGCATTTGTGCTCTTTGCGTTGCTGGCGGTTGTGGGCTGGCAACTGTTGCGTGGGCAAATTCCGTTTGCTGGCACGGCTGCGATTGTTGCTTTGTATTTGTGTTTTGCGGCGATTTGCATAGCTTGGGGATCCGCATCCGTCGGCGTGCAAGGAATGACTGCCGGCGGCGCAAGCTCTTCGCTGTTGGCAGAAACTCTGGCGTGGACACTGCTGATCAACTCCATTTGCCAGGTCGGAATCGAGTTGGCACAGGTGCTTCGGGTGTGGGAGTCAAACGAATGGATTCTGAGAAGCCCAGGTATTCGCAGACCCGGTGGCAATCTCGGGCAGCCAAATCATTTGTCAACACTGCTGATGATGTCCATAGCCAGTGTCAGCTACTTGTACTCACTTGGTAGGCTGTCGGCAACCTCGGTGGGCGTGGCGCTCGCTTATCTCTTTATTGGATTGGCTGTCACTGAGTCGCGCACGGGTTTGGTTTGTGTATTCTTGATTGCCGCATGGTGGATTTGCAGACGATCGTTGATTTCCCCTGGGGTGCACTGGGCGAGTGTGCTTCCCTTTGTGGCTCTGTATTTGATTGTTCTGATGTTTTGGCCAGACGTGTTCAAGGCGCTTGGGGGTGTTTTGTATGAGGGCAGTCGAATTGCCGTAGATGGCGCTATTGGCGATGCGCGCCTGACCATCTGGCCCCAGTTGTTGAAGGCCAGCTTGCAGCAACCTTTATGGGGCTGGGGTGTGCGCAATACAGCGATGGCGCATTCAGCGGTAGTGGATGCATACGCTCAAAGTTTGCCCTTAACGTATAGCCATAATCTCATTCTCGATCTGGCCATTTGGGTGGGTTGGCCGCTCACGATTCTTATTTCGATGGCTGCTCTGTATTGGCTTTATACACGCGCCTTGTTGGTTCGATCGCCTTTGTCTTGGTACGGCTTCGCACTTCTTCTTCCATTCCTTGTTCACTCGCTGCTTGAGTTTCCCTTTGCATATGCGTATCTATTGTTTCCGGCCTTGATTGGTGCGGGTCTTGTTGAGGCCGGTGCCCACCGTTTGCGCCCAATCCGATTGTCGACTAACATGGCGATCGCTGCTTTGACGCTGATATCCGCCATGGCAACTTGGTCGGTTGTAGACTATTTTCGCATGGAGTCTAGCTTTCGCGCGACGCGTTTTGCAATGCTCCGAATTGGAGTAGATCACCCTCCGCAAGAGCGACGAAGGTACGTCTTGCTCACGCAACTTGAGATACTAAATCAGTCCGCGCGCGGCCCATTGTCGCCAGATATGAGCGAAGCAGATATTGATGCGCTAAGGCTGGCTTCGGAGCATTATCCATGGTCTGGCACCCGCTATCGATACGCGGCGGCGTTGGCTCTTAATGGTCAGGTTGTTGAGGCGGCACGGCAACTCCGCATTCTTCGAATTCAGCATGGGCAAAAGCTCCATGACGTATTGAGGGCGCAAGTAGAGGCTGATCTTCAGCGCCTGGGATTGGCCTGGAAGTTGCCGCCTAGTTGAGGGTGTGGATATTGATCATTCTTCCCTCAAGTCGCGCACGCGATGCATGCGATGGGATGAATTTTTGGGGCTATCTTTGTATCGTTATGAATTGAAAATCCGATGGCTGCCTTGTGGCTGTGTGCGGCATTCAGATGCAGAAAATGGGGTTAAGGAGGTAAGATTTGGAGGCGCAGCGCCAGAACGTTCTGACTATGTGCTTGATGCATTGACGGCAATGCGTCATTTGACTGGGAGCGGCTGCAGATACATGGCTGAACTCCGCTCTGTATGGCAAGGAATTCTTGCAACTTCCCTGGTTCCTTTAGCTCAAGGAATTCCGGTGTCGGTCAATTCGCAGAAAACACTCCACTCTTCCCCCCCCTCTTCTCCCTCAGCCTGACCCCCCCCATCACCATCCCCCGATCCACCGCCTTGCACATGTCGTAGATCGTGAGCAAGGCCACCGAGGCGGCGGTGAGGGCCTCCATCTCCACCCCCGTCTGCCCCGTGCATTCGGCGGTGGCGGTGCACAGCACGCTGTGGCTGGCCGGGTCCACCGCGAACTCCACCGCCACCCGCGTCAGCGCGATCGGGTGGCACAGGGGGATGAGGTCGCTGGTCTTCTTGGCGGCCATGATGCCGGCCAGGCGAGCCACCCCCAGCACATCGCCCTTCTTCGCCGTGCCCGATTCGATCAGGGCCAGCGTCGCGGGCTGCATGGTGATCCGCCCTTCGGCGACCGCCACGCGGTGGGTGCTCGCTTTCGCGCCGACGTCGACCATGTGGGCCTGGCCCTGGGCGTCGAAATGGGTCAGCGGGCTGTCGGTGGGGGCGGATGGGGCGGGGGGCTGGGGCACGTTCGTGACGCTTGGTAACGCCGCTTCATGGCGGCTTTGCGCGGGGGCGCGGTGAACCGGAGGGGGTTGGCGGCATCATACGGCCATGTTTTCGACCCCTGCGGCCCCCCGGCGGCCTCCGCGACTGGCGCTGTCCCTCCTCGCGCTGGCCCTGGCCTGGCCCATGACGGGCGTCCAGGCGCAGACCGGCGGCACCGCGCGCGCGCCGGCCCAGAACCCCAGCCCGAGCGCCAATCTCGCCCTGCCCAGCCTGGGGGACGGCGAAGGCCTCACCGTGTCCGCCGAGCGCCGATTGGGCGACCGCATCGCGCGCAGCATCTACCGGGACCCGGATTACCTCGACGACCCCATGCTGGTCGACTACCTGCAGCTGCTGTGGCAGCCTCTGCTGGCCGCCGCCAAGCAGCGCGGCGAGGTGGCGCCCGAGCTGGCCGAGCGCCTGGCCTGGGAGCTGATGATCTCGCGCGACCGCAGCGTCAACGCCTTTGCATTGCCCGGCGGCTACCTGGGCGTCAATCTGGGTCTGCTCGCGGTGACGGAACGGCCGGAGGAATTGGCCTCTGTGCTGGCGCATGAACTCAGCCACGTCTCGCAGCGCCACATCGCGCGGATGATGTCCAACGAGCAGCGCATGGCGCCCTGGATGATCGCCGCCATGGTCCTGGGCGCGCTGGCGGCGGGCTCCAACCCGCAGGCCGCGGGCGCCGCCGTCGCCGGCGGCACGGCCGTGGCCGCGCAGCAGTCGCTCAAGTTCTCCCGCGACATGGAGCGCGAGGCCGACCGGGTGGGCTTCGGCGTGCTCACCGGCGCGGGCTTCGATGGCCAGGGCTTCGTGAGCATGTTCGACAAGCTGCAGCAGGCCTCGCGCCTGAACGACGACGGCGCCTTTCCGTACCTGCGCAGCCACCCGCTCACGGGCGAGCGCATCGCCGACATGCAGTCGCGCCTGCCCTCGGCCGCCGCCGGCGTCGGGCCGCGCGCGGACGCGCCGGTGCGCCCCATGGGGCTGCCGTCGGCCGCGATGCACGCACTGGCCTCGGCGCGCGCGCGCGTGCTGGCCGAGCGCAACAGCGCGCGCTGGTCGGCCTGGGTGCAGACCGCGCTCGCGCCCACGGCGCGGCCCGGCGAGCTGTATGCGGGCGCGCTGTCCGCGCAGCGGCTGGGGCAGCGCGAGCGCGCGCTGGAGCTGGCCCAGCGCTTGCGCACGGCCGTGGCCGGCGACGCGCGCGGCATGGCCGATGCCCTGATGTTGGAGCTGCTGTTGTCGCCGGGCATGCCCGCCAACCCGGCGCTGCTGGCCGAGCTGCGCGACGGCGCGCTGGCGTCCGGTTCGCGCGGGCCCTTGCTGCTGGGCGCGCAGGCGGCCATCGCCAGCGGTGAGGCCGGGCGCGCCGCGTCGCGCCTGCAGGCTTGGGTGGTGGACCACCCGCGCGATGCGCAGGCCTGGCAGATCCTTGCGCGCGCGCAGCAGGCCCTGGGCCACACCCTGCGGGCGGTGCGCGCCGAGGCCGAGGCGCGGGCCGCGCAGTTCGACTGGGACGGCGCGCTGGAGCGCCTGAGGGCCGCTCAGGCCCTGCCGCCCGCACTGCGCAACGCGGATCCCATCGAGCTGGCCATCGTGGACAGCCGCCGCCGCGACGTGGAAGAGCGTCTGCGCGAAGCGATGCGCGAGGAAGACAAGCGCTGAGCGCGCCGCGCTCAGGCGGCGGCGCGGCTCAACCCAGGCGCAGGCTGCGCAGGGCGGCGTCCACGACCAGCATGATCACCGAGTAGATGAGCGAGCCCAGCAGGGCCGCCCAGAAGCCGGCCACATAGAAGCCGTCGAGCACGCTGGCCGCCGCCCAGAACAGCAGGGCGTTGATGACGAACAGGAACAATCCGAAGGTCACCAGCGTCACCGGCAGCGTCAGGATGACCAGCACCGGGCGCAGCAGCAGGTAGAACAGACCGATCACCGCGGCAGCGATGAGCGCCGACGGGAAGCTGCGCACCTCCACGCCGTCGTACAGCCAGGCCACCAGCAGCAGCGCGCAGGCCGCCAGCATCCAGCGCAGGATCAGCCGCATGTTCGCCTCAGGCCTTGTCGGCGGCCGCGGCGCGCTGCGCGACGCGGCGGTTGTGCAGGTAGCCCAGCGTGAGCACCACCGCGATGGTGAGCGCCACGAAGCCCCAGTAGGCCGCCTGGTGCATGGGCTCGCCGCCCTTGAACCAGGGCGCCAGCATCTTCTCGTTCACCACCATCTTGCCCGCGGTGAAGGCCAGCACGCCCGCGCCGATGTACATGATGGCCGGGTACTTCTCGACCAGCTTGAGGATCAGCGTGCTGCCGAACACCACGATGGGGATGCTGATGAGCAGGCCGATGACCACCAGGTCGAAGGCGCCCTGGGCCGCGCCGGCCACGCCCAGCACGTTGTCGATGCCCATCACCGCGTCCGCGATGATGATGGTCTTCATGGCGCCCCAGAAGGTGGTGGCGGCCGGGCCGTGCTCGTCGCCATCGCCCTCGTCCTCGGCGATCAGCTTGTAGGCGATCCACATCAGCGCGATGCCGCCGATGGCCATCAGGCCCGGAATGCGCAGCAGCCACACCACCACCAGCGTCATGGCCGAGCGCACGACGATGGCTCCGACCGTGCCCCAGACGATGGCCTTTCTCTGGTGCTGCTTGGGCAGGTTGCGCGCGGCCAGGGCGATGACGATCGCGTTGTCGCCGGCGAGCACGAGGTCGATGAGGATGATGGCCAGCAGGGCGGACCACCAGGCAGCGGACATGAATTCCATGGTGAAAAGGGGCTCCAGAGGGGACGATGTCTGAAGGTCTTGCCCGGCGCCACGTGTCCGTGGGCCCAACGCGCCGGGTGCCGCGCAGCGGACACCGTACTGACGACGCGTTGACCGGCGCGGCAAGGCGCCAGAAGGAGCCGCCGCCGCGCCCGGGAGCTACTCCCCTTCCGCGAAACCCCGGATTGTATGCGGCGGCACCGCAGGTCCGCCAGCCGTCCCCTCGGTGCAGGTGCGTACGCGGTAACCCTCACGGGCGGCGGCGGTGAGCATGCCTACACTGTCGGGGTGGCGCCCCGGGCGCCGTCTTTTTGGCCGCTGCCGGCCGTCGAAAGCCACACCATGGAATTGCTGTCGAGCCCCCAGTTCTGGCTGGGCCTGGGCCAGATCATCTGGATCAACATCATTCTCTCGGGCGACAACGCGGTGGTGATCGCGCTGGCGGCGCGCGGGCTCGGGCCGCGCCAGCAGAAGCAGGCCATTTTCTGGGGCACCGCCGCCGCCGTGGTGCTGCGTGTGGTGCTGACCGTCGTGGCGGTCAAGCTCATGCAACTGCCCTGGCTGCAGGTGGTGGGTGGCCTGCTGCTGCTGTGGATCGGCGTGCAGCTGCTCAACGGCGGCGACGACGAACAATCCGAGGGCAAGTCCGATGGCGGCCTGCTCGCCGCCATCCGCACCATCCTGGTGGCCGACCTGGTGATGAGCCTGGACAACGTGATCGGCGTCGCCGCCGCGGCCAATGGCAATGTGCCGCTGCTGATCGCCGGCCTGGCCATCGCCATTCCCATCGTGATCTTCGGCAGCACGCTGATGCTCAAGATCATGGGGCGCTTCCCCGTCATCGTGACCCTGGGCGCGGCGCTGATCGGCTGGGTGGGCGCCGAGACCCTGGTCTCCGACAAGGTGATCGAGCCCTGGGTGCCGCACAACTCCCTGGGCTTCTACGCCGCGGCCGCCCTGGGCGCGCTGCTGGTGGTGGCCACGGGCAAGTACCTGCAGTACCGCAACAACAAGGCGGCCTGATCGCCCCGGCGGCGCGTGGGGGCGCCGCCCGGCGCGCGGCGGGGGCGCCGCCCGGCGCGCGGCGGGGGCGCCGTATGATCGCGCTCCCCATGGCCGGCATCCACATCACCGACATCGAGGCGGCCATCAACTGGTGGCGCGAACGCTCACCCTCGCCCGACAACGTCTCGCTGCCCGCGCCCACGCGCGCGCTGGCCGAGGTCTACGCCCTGATGGTCTTCTTCCGCGAAACCGAGGCCGACGAGCACACCCTGCCGCCCCCGGCGCGCGAGGCCTGGCTGGCCTGGTACGCCACCACGCCGGACACACCCTGCATCGCCATCTGCTCCACCAGCCAGGGCGACGAGGTCTGCAAGGGCTGCGGCCGCCTGTTCGAGGAAGTGCAGCGCTGGACGGAGATGAGTCCCGGCCAGAAGCGCGCCACCTGGCGGCGCATCACCATCGAGGGCGACGCCTGGCGCTTCAACCGCTACCGCGAGCGGGCGCTGGACGCGACCACCTGAGGCCGGCCCGCCCGGCGGCGGGTGCCGGCGAGGCGTTCAGGACCGGCGGGCCAGTTCGGCTGCCTTGCCGGTGTAGCTGGCCGGCGTCATGGCCAGCAGCCGTTCCTTCTCGGCCTCGGGAATCTCCAGGCTGCGGATCAGCGCGTGCAGGGCCTCGGCGGTGACGGTTTTGCCGCGCGTCACTTCCTTGAGCTTTTCGTAGGCGCCGGGCACGCCGAATCGGCGCATCACCGTCTGGATGGGCTCGGCCAGCACCTCCCAGGAGGCGTCGAGGTCGGCGGCCAGCGCCTCCTCGTTCAGCTCGAGCTTGTTCAGGCCCACGCCCAGCGCGTGGTAGGCCAGCACGGCATAGCCCAGGGCCACGCCCATGTTGCGCAGCACGGTGGAGTCGGTCAGGTCGCGCTGCCAGCGGCTGATGGGCAGCTTCTCGCTCAGGTGGCGCAGCAGCGCATTGGCCAGGCCCAGGTTGCCCTCGGCGTTCTCGAAGTCGATCGGGTTGACCTTGTGCGGCATGGTCGAGGAACCGATCTCGCCGGCCTTGAGCTTCTGCTTGAAGTAGCCCACGCTGACGTAGCCCCAGATGTCGCGCGCGAGGTCGACCAGGATGGTGTTGGCGCGCGCCACCGCGTCGAACAGCTCGGCCATGTAGTCGTGCGGCTCGATCTGGATGCTGTAGGGCTGGAAGGTGAGGCCCAGGCCGAGCGGCTCGGGCGTCTCCACCACCTTGCGGCTGAAGGCCTCCCAGTCGAAATCGGGCCAGGCCGAGAGGTGGGCGTTGTAGTTGCCCACCGCGCCGTTCATCTTGCCCAGCAGCTTGACCGAGGCGATGCGCTCGCGCGCGCCCGCCAGGCGCACCACCACGTTGGCGAGTTCCTTGCCCACGGTGGTGGGGCTGGCGGTCTGGCCATGGGTGCGGCTGAGCATGGGCACGGCGGCGAAGGCATGCGCCATCTCGCGCAGCTTGTCGATCACCGCGTCCAGCGCGGGCAGCAGCACCAGCTCGCGCGCCCCCTTGAGCTGCAGCGCGTGGCTGGTGTTGTTGATGTCCTCGCTGGTGCAGGCGAAGTGCACGAACTCGGCCGCGCGCTCCAGTTCGGGCCGGGCCTCGAACTTCGACTTGATCCAGTACTCGACGGCTTTGACGTCGTGGTTGGTGGTCTTTTCGATGGCCTTGATGGCCTCGCCATCGGCCTCGCCGAAGTTCTTCACCAGGCCCAGCAAGTAAGTGCGCGCACCCGGCGACAGCGGCTTGAACTCGGCAAAGCCGGCGTCGGACAGGGCGATGAACCAGGCGATCTCGACCTGCACGCGCCGGTGCATGTAGCCCAGCTCGCTCATGAAGGGGCGCAGCGGCGCGAGGCGTCCCGCGTAGCGGCCGTCCAGCGGCGACAGCGCGGTGATGGGAGAGAGTTCGGTGCCCGTGGGCGCGGCGGAGGCAGGTGTCTGGCGCATCCCGGAATTGTAGGAGTGCGCCCGCCGCGGGCCGCCCGGGCGCCGGGCGTGTCAGGCGAAAGGCCCAGGGTGCTGGCTAAAATCGCCGACCGTTCCCGAACCCCACAGACCATGAAACTCATCGGAGCCATCACCAGCCCCTACGTGCGCAAAGTGCGCATCGTCATGGCTGAGAAGAAACTGGACTACCAGTTCGTGCTGGAAGACGTGTGGTCGGACGCCACCACCATCGGCGCGTCCAACCCCCTCCACAAGGTGCCCTGTCTGGTCATGGAAGGTGGCGAGGCGGTGTTCGATTCGCGCGTGATCGTCGAATACCTCGACGGCCTGTCGCCGGTGGGCAAGCTCATTCCGCCCTCGGGCCGCGAGCGCGCCGAGGTCAAGACCTGGGAGGCACTGGCCGACGGCGTGCTCGACGCGGCCGTGCTCGCGCGGCTGGAGTCCACCTGGCCGCACCGCACGGCCGAGCAGCGCAGCCCGGCCTGGATCGAGCGCCAGATGGTGAAGATTCACGCCGCGCTCAAGTCCATGAGCCAGGGCCTGGGCGACAAGCCGTTCTGCTCGGGCATCCATTTCAGCCTGTCCGACGTGGCCGTGGGCTGCGCCCTGGGCTACCTCGATTTCCGTTTCCCGGCCATCGACTGGCGCGGCGACTTTCCCAACCTGGCCAAGCTGAACGACAAGCTCGTGCAGCGCCAGAGCTTCATCGACTCCCAGCCCGTCTGAGCGGCGGCGGCCCTCAGGCCAGAACGCCCGGCAGCGCCTGGCGCAGCGCGCCGCGTTCGCTCAGGCGCGGCACCAGCGCGAAGCGGTCGATCAGCGCGCGCGCCGCGTGCAGGCCCGCTTTCAGGCCGTCCTCAAGCAGGCCGTTGCCGCACCAGGCGCCCGCGTACCAGGTGTGCCCCTGGCCTTGCAGGGCCGGCAGCCGGGCCTGGGCGCGCAGCGCCGCTAGGTCGAACACCGGCCGTTCGAGCGCCCATTGGCCCAGCACGCGTTCGCTGGCGATCGGCGCGCCGGGGTTGCGAGAGAGCAGCACCGGCTGCTCCACCGGCAGCGGCTGCACGCGGTTGAGCCAGACGTGCAGGCTGGCCGGTGCGGGGCCTGCGGCGGGCGCGACGTTCCACGCCGCCCATTCGCCGCGCGCGGCGGGCAGCACGCCGAGGTCGGTGTGCAGCACCACGGGCTCGGGCTCGAAACGGAAGGCGCCCAGCACGGCGCGCTCCTCCTCGCTGGCCACGGCGCCCAGCAAGCGCAGCGCCTGATCGGCGTGGCAGGCCAGCACCACGGCGTCGAAACGCTCGACCTGGGTGTCGGTGACCAGGCGCAGGCCCTGCCCGTCGCGCACGAGCTGACGCACCGGCGTGGACGGGCGCACGTCGGCCAGTTCGGCCAGCAAGGCTTGCACAACCCGGCGCGTGCCGCCCGCCACGCCGCGCCAGGGCGCGGCCCCGCCCAGCGTGGGCAGGCCGTGGTGGTGCCAGAGCCGCAGCGCGGCGGCGGCGGGCGCCCGCAGCAGCGCGTGCGCGGGGCGGCCGCTGAAACCGCTGCACAGCGGCAGCAGGTAGGCGTCGCGGAACTCGGCCGAGAAATGCCGCGCGCGCAGGAAGTCGTCCAGCGGGGTCAGCAGGGCCTCGTCGGGGCCGTCCAGGGCGTGGGCCAGGGCCGCGCACAGGCGCTGCCAGCGTGGGAGGTCGGCCAGCAGGCGCCAAAAGCGCGGGCTCATGAGCTGGCGGCGCGGCGAGAGCGCGCGGCCGAGGTCGGGGCCCCCCCAGGTCAGCGGGCCGCCCCGCACGAAGAAGGAGGCGTCCGCCTCGGTCGGTGCCAGGTCCTGCCGGGCCATCAGCGCCAGCAGGTTGGGGCTGGTGCGTTCGTTGAACACCAGCACGCCGGTGTCCACGGTGAAGGCCACGGGCGCGCCGCCGGCCCCGGGCAGCGCGACGTCCAGGGTGTGGGCGTCGCCGCCGAAGCGCCCGGCGGCTTCGAACAGGCTGACTTCGGCGAGTCCTTGCAGCGTGTGGGCGGCGGCCAGCCCGGCCATGCCGCCGCCGACGACGGCCACACGGATCTGAGGCCTGCGGTGGAGGTTCATGGCGCGCGGGCTCCAGTCAGGCGAGGGGCCCGGGCCAGCATCGCCGGCCGCGGCCGGCGATGGGGTGGACAAGAAGCTGCGAAGCGCCCCGGCGCGAACGAGGGAGGGAGGGAGGAGGAGGAGAAGCGCCCCGGGATTGCATCCGGCCCCGGTGGGGCTGGAAGGCTTCGCAGCGGAAAACGGTGGTCGGTGGATGTCTCCCTCCCCGACACGGCGGGTTGGAGCGGGCGGCGGCGGGGGAAGTTCCGCGGGGAATAGGAAACCGTTTCTGTGCGAGGCATAGGGCAATCCGGGTGCCCGTTATACCCCCCGCCTACAATGTCGCGCGTTTTTTGCCAAGACCCAGAGAGATGACCATGCTGTATCCCGAACTGTTCAAACAACTGGAATCCGTCCGCTGGGACATGGACAAGGACATCCCCTGGGCGCAGTTCGATGCCAGCCGGCTCAGCGACGAGCAGGCCCAGACGATCAAGATGAACGCCATCACCGAGTGGGCGGCGCTGCCGGCCACCGAGATGTTTCTGCGCGACAACCGCGACGACTCCGACTTCTCGGCCTTCATGTCGATCTGGTTCTTCGAGGAACAGAAACACTCGCTGGTGCTGATGGAGTACCTGCGCCGCTTCCGCCCCGATCTGGTGCCCACCGAGCAAGAGCTGCACGACATCCGCTTCGAGTTCGACCCCGCGCCCGCGCTGGAGACGCTCATGCTGCACTTCTGCGGCGAGATCCGCTTGAACCACTGGTACCGCCGCGCGGCCGAGTGGCACAGCGAGCCGGTCATCAAACACATCTACACCACGCTGAGCCAGGACGAGGCGCGCCACGGCGGCGCCTACCTGCGCTACATGAAGCGCGCCATCGGCAAGTTCGGCAACGAGGCCCGGGCCGCCTTCGCCAAGGTGGGCGTGCTGATGGCCAGCGCGCGGCGCACCGCGCAGGCCCTGCACCCCACCAACCTGCACGTGAACAAGGCGCTGTTCCCGAACGACACCATCCAAAGCCGCCTGCCCAACCCCGAGTGGCTGGAGCACTGGCTGGACCAGCAGATCAACTTCGACGCCGTCTGGGAAAGCAAGGTGGTCGATCGCATCCTGCACAACCTGAGCCTGCTCATGGACGGCAGCTTCAAGACCGTGCAGGAGCTCAACCGCTTCCGCAAATCGCTGGGCACCGCGCCGGCCGCGGCCTGAGCGCGGTTCAGCCGCCGGTGCGGCGCGCGCGCCAGCGGCCCCAGCCCACGCCCAGCGCGCCGAGCAGCGCGCCCCAGGCGGCGCCGCCCAGGTGGGCGGCGCGCACCACCGACATCTGACCACCCGGGTCCCACACCACCGGAGCGGACCAGCCCCGCTCCAGCCAGAGCTTGAACAGCAGGCCGCTGGCCAGCAGCAGGCCCCAGGGGCGCAAGGCCTTCGGACCGTCCAGCAGCAGGCACACGGCCAGCACCGCCACGCCAGCGTGCAGCACGCCCGACAGCCCCACCGCGTAGCCGATCAAGGGCCACAGCAGCAGGCTCAGCTGCAGCAGCGGCCAGCTCAGCGCCCAGGCCAGCGTCGCCGCGCGCGAGGGCCGCAGCCGCCAGCCGATGGCGGCCAGCACGCCCAGTGCGAGCAGGTTGCCCACCAGGTGGGGCGCGTTCAGGTGCACCCAGGCACTGGTCCACGGTGTCCAGGGCCGCTGCGCCCAGTCGGCCGAGCGCCACACCAGCGCCTGCGCCAGCGCCGCCGGCGAGGCCCACAGCACCAGGCTGGCCACGCCGTGCAGCGTGCACAGCGCGAGCCAGCTGCGCGAGCCCTTCATGGGCGGTTCAGGCGGCAGGGCCCAGCACCTGCCGCCACAGCGCGCGCACGGCTTCGGCCTCGGCCGCCAGCTCGGCCGGGTCGACCTGGGTGGAGGTTTCGTCCAGCCGCGCGCGGTGTTGCACCTGGCGCAGCCGGCGGTAGGCCAGCGCGGCGGCCTGGCCCATGCCGGCGGGCAGCAGGCCCGCCGCCTCGGCGCGCTGCAGCAGGTTGATGTTGCCGGTGTTGGCGCGCAGCTCGGGGTGCGCGTTCGAGTGCAGCAGCACCAGGTACTGCACCACGAACTCCACGTCGACCATGCCGCCGGCGCTGTGCTTGACGTCGAAGCGGCCCGCGCGCACCGCGTGCGCGGCGCGCAGCTTGTCGCGCATGGCCACGATCTCGGTCCGCAGCGCGGCCTCGTCGCGCGGCGCGGTGATGACGGCCTCTCGCACGGCGTCGAAACGGTCCGCCAGGCCGGCGCTGCCGAGCACGAAGCGCGCGCGCGTCATGGCCTGGTGCTCCCAGGTCCAGGCGGTGTTGCTGCCGCGGCGGGTCTGGTAGTTCTCGTAGGCCTCGAAGCGGGTGACCAGCAGGCCCGAGTTGCCGTTGGGCCGCAGCGCGGTGTCGATCTCGAACAGGTCGCCCTCGCCGGTCTTCACCTGCAGCCAGTTGATCATCTTGCGCACGAAGGCGGCGTAGATCTCGGCCGCGTTCTCGTGCTCGTCCTCATAGACGAAGACGATGTCGAGGTCGCTGCCGTAGCCCAGCTCCTTGCCGCCCAACTTGCCGTAGCCAATGATGGCGAAAGCGGGCACCTCGCGGTGGCGGGTCTTCAGACGCGCCCAGCACCAGCGCGCCGTCAGGCGCAGCACGGCGTCGGCCAGGGCCGAGAGGTCGTCGGCCACCTGCTCCACGGTCAGCACCCCTTCCACGTCGCGCGCCAGGGTGCGGAAAGTTTCGGCGTGGTGGGCGCGGCGCAGCAGGTTGAGCAGGGTTTCTTCGTCGTCCTCGCCGGTCACGCGCAGCGAGGCCAGGCGCGCCTCGCACTCGGCCTCGAAGGCCTCGGCGTCGAAGCGCTCGGCCAGCAACTGCCGGCTCGCCAGCTCGTCGATCACCCCCGGGTGCTGGATGAGGTAGCGCGCCGGCCACTTGGCCGCGCCCAGCAGGCGCAGCAGGCGCTCGTGCACCGAGGGCCGCTCCTGCAGCAGGGCGAGGTAGCTCTCACGGCGCAGCAGCGACTCGATCCAATCGATCATGCGCAGCGCGGCGGTTTCGCCCACGCGGCCTTCCTCGATCCAGGAGCCGGTGCGCTGCACCAGGCGCACCAGTCGTGCGCGCGTGTCCTCGCGCAGGGCCAGCACGCGCGGGTGTTCGGCCCAGCGCTGCACGCGCTCGGCCAGCGCGGGGGGCAGCTGCGGCAAGGTGGCCGACAGGTCGTCGTCGGCGGGGCGCGGGGCGCCGCCGTTGCAGCCCTTGCCCTTGCAGGTGCCCTGGCCGCTGCCGCCGAGCAGGGTGTCGAATTCCTCGGCCACCAGCTCGCGGTGCGCGTCCAGCGCGTGCAGGAAGGCGCAGGTGTTGGCGAAACCCAGGGTTGCGGCGATCCAGGCCAGGTCGTCGTCGCGCTCGGGCAGCACATGGGTCTGCTGGTCGTCCAGGTACTGGATGCGGTGCTCCACCTGGCGCAGGAAGACATAGGCCTCGGCCAGCGCCTGCGCCTTCTCGGGCGGCATCAGGCCGGCCTTGGCCACGCGCTGCAGCGCGCCCAGCGTGGGGCGCGTGCGCAGCTCGGGGAACTGGCCGCCGCGCACCACCTGCAGCAGCTGCACGGTGAACTCGATCTCGCGGATGCCACCGCGCGAGAGCTTGACGTCGTTGGCGCGGCCGGGGTTGCCGGCCGCGCGGCGCGCCGCGTGCTCGCGGATCTGGCGGTGCAGCACGCGCAGCGACTCGAACACGCCGTAGTCGAGGTAGCGGCGGAACACGAAGGGCAGCACGGTGCCGCGCAGCGCGGCCATGCCGGCGGCATCGGCCAGGGCCGTGGCCGGCGCGATCACGCGGCTCTTGAGCCAGGCGAAGCGCTCCCATTCGCGACCTTGCACCAGGAAGTACTCCTCCAGCGCGCCCAGTGAAACGGCGCTGGGGCCGGAGTTGCCGTTCGGCCGCAGCGCCAGATCGACGCGGAACACGTTGCCGTGCTCGGTGGTCTCGCCCACGGTGCTGTACAGGTGCTTGACCGCCTTGGCGAAGTACTCGTGGTGGCTGATGCGGTTGCGCCCGTCGGCGTTGCCCGCGGTCTCGCCGTCCTGGTCGTAGACGTAGATCAGGTCGATGTCGCTGGACACGTTGAGCTCGCGCGCGCCGAGCTTGCCCATGCCGATGACCCAGAGCTGGGCGCGCGCGCCGCTGGCGCACAGCGGCGCGCCGTGCAGGGCGTCGAGTTCCTGGAAAGCCAGGGCGCAGGCCTGGTCGAGCGCGAACTCGGCCAGCCAGGTGACCGGGCCGGTGACCGCCTCCAGCGAGGCGCCGGCCTCGCAGTCCATCACCACCAGGCGCTCCAGTACCAGCTGGCGCAGCACGCGCAGGGCCGCGGGCAGGGCCAGGCCGCGGGCCATGAGCGCGTCCAGGCAGGCGCGCATGGCGGCCTTGTCGGGTGCGCCGGGCGGCAGGCAGGCCAGCTCGGCGGCGTAGCGGCGGCGCACGCGCTGGACGAATCGGGAGTGGTCGGCCTGGCGGGTGGCCGGGGTCTGGGCGTCGACGGTGTTCACAATCGTTGACAAGCGGTGTTCAACGCAGCTGGAACCTGCCCAGAGGCGCGCCCTCATAATTTGCGGTGGACATGAACCGATCTCTTGACGCCAGCGCTTCGCGCGCCAAAGGCGATGCCCCGGCCGGCCGGGGGCTGCGGCTGTGGGCGCGCGCGATGCGCGTGCTGTTGTGGCTGCTGGCGGGCCTGTGGGGGGTGTTCATCCTGTCCTGGCTCGTTTTGCAGGCGTGGATTGTGCCAAGGATCGAAACCTGGCGCCCCGACCTGGAACGCTGGGCCACACAGGCGGTCGGGATACCCGTGAGCATCGGCGCCATCCGCGCCGTCGAGGCCCCGAAGCTGGCCGGGGTGCTGCCGCCGCTGGTGCCCTCCTTCGAACTGCTCGACGTGCGCCTGCACGACGCCAGCGGCCGCAGCGCCCTGGAGCTGCCACTGGTGCGCGGGGCGGTGTCGGTGCGCTCGCTCTGGAACGGCGGCTTCGAGCAGTTGCTCATCACCCAGCCCAGCCTGGACGTGCGCCGGCGCGCCGATGGCCGCCTCGAGATCGCGGGCATCGACGTCTCGGGCCAGGGCGGCGGCGACCACGCCGCCGCCGACTGGTTCTTCGCGCAGGCCGAATTCGTGGTGCGGGGCGGCACCGTGCGCTGGATCGACGAGCAACGCCAGCAGCCACCGGTGCTGCTGCGCGACCTCGACTTCGTGGCGCGCAACGGCACGCGCACCCACGAGCTGCGCCTGGACGCCACGCCCGAGCCCGAATGGGGCGAACGCTTCAGCCTGCGCGCGCGCCTGCGCGAGCCCCTGCTGCGTCTGCCGCTGGAGCGGCCGGCCGGCCAGGCGCCCTGGGACGACTGGAGCGGCGAGCTCTACGCGGAGTTCGCGCGCGCCGACATCTCGCGCCTGCGCGCCCACGCCGACCTGAGCGACTGGGGCGTGACCGTGCGCAGCGGCGAGGGCGCGCTGCGCGCCTGGGCGCGCGTGCAGCAGGGCCAGGTGCAGGGCCTGACGCTGGACCTGGCGCTCGACGGCCTGGACCTGCAGCTCGCGCCCGATCTGCCCGACCTGGCGCTGTCGCAGGCGCGCGGCCGCCTGGAGGCGCAGTGGTCCGAGCGCGGCATGGCCCTGGGCTTCGACGACCTGGCCTTCATCACGCGCGAGGGCCTGGTCTGGAGCGGCGCCCGCGTGCGCCTGGAGCACACGCTGGCGCGCGAACGCCAGGGCGCGCGCACCGCCGTGCAGGCGCAGGCCGTGGACCTGCAGACCGTGGCGGCCATCGCCGAGCGGCTGCCGCTGCCGGCGGACGCGCGCGGCTGGCTCGCGCGCCTGCAGCCGCGCGGGCGGGTCGACACCCTGGACCTGGTCTGGCAGGCGCGCGCAGCGGCCCCATGGCCGAGCACGTGGTGGCCCGCGCCAAGGGCCGCGTGAGCGCGCTCGCCCTGGCCGGCGAGCCCAGTGGCCGCCGCTCGCGCAATGGCCGCTTTCCCCTGCCGGGGCGGCCCGGAGTGGAGGGCGCCGACATCGACTTCGACCTCGACCAGAACGGCGGCCAGGCCACGGTGGCCGTGCGCCAGGGGGCCTTCCTGCTGCCCGACGTGTTCGAGGACCCGCGGGTCGCGCTCGACCGCTTCGACGGCCGCGTGCGCTGGCAGGTCAAGGGGGACAGCCTCAACGTCGAGCTCGACCAGGCGTCGCTGGCCAATGCGCACGCCGAAGGCACGGTGCGCGCGCGCTGGCACACCGGCGACCCGGCGGCCCAGCCCGCGCAGCCTCGCCTGCCCGGCGTGCTCGACCTGAGCGCCCAGCTCACGCGCGCCGATGGCACCGCCGTGCACCGCTACCTGCCGCTGTCCGTGCCCGAAGACGCGCGCCGCTATGTGCGCGAGGCGGCGCTGGCCGGTGGCGCGCGCCAGGTGAGCTTCCGCATCCAGGGCCTGGTGGACGACATCCCCTTCGACGAGGCCCGGCACAGCCCAGGCAGCTTCCGCATCGAGGCGGCGCTGGAGGGCGTGGACTTCGATTACCTGCCGGCCGCCCTGCAGCCACAGGGCGAGGCGCGCTGGCCCGGCGTGCGCCAGGCCAGCGCGCGCTTCGTGCTGGACCGCGGCAACATCCACATCAGCGAGATCCGCGGCCGCCTGGACGGCGCGCCGGGCGTCGCGCTGGACCAGGGTGGCGTGGACATCGAGGACATGGCGCACGACACGCGGGTGCGCGTGCGCGCCCATGGCCAGGGCCCGGCCGCCGAGCTGCTGGGCTTCGCGCAGCGCTCTCCGGTGAACGCGCTCACCGAGGGGGCGCTGGCCACGGCCAGTGCCAGCGGGCCGGGCGAGGCGACGGTGCAGATCGAGCTGCCGCTCAGGCACCTGAAAGACAGCACGGTCAGCGGCAGTGTCAAGCTCGACGGCACCGATCTGCGCCTGGCGCCCGGCGCGCCGCTGCTGGCCCGCACGCGCGGCACGCTCAGTTTCACGCACCAGGGGTTCGCCTTCAGCGGCGCGCGCAGCCAGGTGCTGGGCGGCGAACTCAGCTTCGACGGCAGCCTGCGCCCCGACGCCCAGGGCCGCGCCGTGGCGCAGTTCCGCGGCAGCGGCAGCGCCAGCGCGGCCGGCTTGCGCGAGGGCGGGCTGGGCCCGCTGTCGGCCCTGGCCGCGCACGCCAGCGGCAGCGCGCGCTACACCGCCACGCTGGCCTTTCGCGGCGGCGCGCCCGAACTGCGCCTCGACAGCAACCTGCAGGGCCTGGCGCTGAACCTGCCGGCGCCGCTGGCCAAACCCGCCGAGGCGGTCTGGCCGCTGCGCGTGGAGACCAGCGTGCTGGCCCAGCACAACGACCAGGCCAGCAGCGACCGCCTCAGTCTGCAGCTCGGCCCGGCGGCGCAGCCGCTGGTGGACCTGCTCGCCGAGCGCGAGCTGCGCGGCGACGGCGCGCGCCTGTTGCGCGGCACCCTGGCCGTGGGCCTGCCGGCTGGCGAGCGCATGGCCCTGCCGCCGCAGGGCCTGCACGCCCAGGTGCGCGTGGGCGAACTCGACCTGGACGCCTGGCAGGCCCTGCTGCGCGGCAGCGGCGCCGACGCCCTGGCCAGCGCGGGCGAGGCCGCGCCGCAGGCCGTCTCGCTGCGCGCCGACGCGGTGCTCACCGGCGGGCGGCGCTTTCACCGCGTGGTGGTCGGCGCCTCGCGCGAGGGCGCGGTCTGGCGCGCCAACGTCGACGCGAACGAGCTCAACGGCTACGTGGAATTCCGACCCGCGGGCCGGCCGGCCGCCGGCGGCAGCTCTACGCGCGCGCCTGGCGCGCCTCACGCTCTCGCCCGCCGCGCCGAGCGAGGCCGATGCCCTGCTGCAGCAGCCCAGCAGCGTGCCCGCGCTGGACGTGGCGGTGGACGACCTGCAGTGGGGCGGGCGCTCGCTCGGCCGCGTGGAGATCGAGGCCGTCAACCGCGGCGGGCCCACGCGCGTGGGCGAATGGCGGCTCAACGCGCTGCGCGCCACGCTGCCCGAGGCGCGCCTGAGCGCTTCCGGCAACTGGGCGCCGCTGGGCGGCGGCGACGGCGGCGCGCGCCGCACCGCGCTGCAGTTCCGCCTGGACGTGGACGACAGCGGCGCGCTGCTGCGCCGCTTCGGCAAGGAGGGCCTGGTGCGCGGCGGCAAGGGCCGGCTGGAGGGGCGCGTCGGCTGGATCGGCACGCCCTTCGACCTCGACCTCGGCACGCTGGCGGGCACGCTGCGCCTGGACGTGGAGCGCGGCCAGTTCCTCAAGGCCGACCCGGGCGCGGGCCGCCTGCTCGGCGTGCTCAGCCTGCAGGCCTTGCCGCGCCGCCTGGTGCTGGACTTCCGCGACGTCTTCTCCGAGGGCTTCGCCTTCGACTTCGTGCGCGGCGACGCGCGCATCGACCAGGGCGTCATCCACACCAACAACCTGCAGATGAAGGGCGTGAACGCGGCGGTGCTGATGGAAGGCTCGGCCGACCTCGCGCGCGAGACGCAGGACCTGAAGGTGGTGGTGGTGCCCGAGCTCAACGCCGGCACGGCCTCGCTCATCGCCACCGCCATCAACCCGGCGGTGGGCCTGGGCAGCTTCCTCGCGCAGTTCCTGCTGCGCCAGCCGCTGCAGAGCGCGGCCACGCAGGAATTCCGCGTAAGCGGCGGCTGGGCCGACCCGCAGGTGGAGAAGCTGGCCCGCCCGACCCCAGCGCCCACGCCCGGCCCCACGCTGCAGTAAGCTCGCCGGCTTCCCCCCACCAGGGCGCTGGCACGCCCCTTTCCGCCGGAGGATTGACCGCATGAAAGTCGCCGCCATCCAGATGGTGTCGGGCATCAGCCTGGACGCCAACCTCAGCGAAGCCCTTCGCCTGCTGCGCCAGGCCGCCGCCTGCGGGGCCGAGCTCGCGGTGCTGCCCGAGTACTTCTGCTTCATGGGCGCCAAGGACGAGGACAAGCTGCTCATCGCCGAGAACGAGGGCCTGGGCCGCGTGCAGGACTTCCTGGCCGACGCCGCGCGCGACCTCGGGATGTGCATCGTCGGCGGCACCCTGCCCATGGCCACCAGCGACCCCTCGCACGCCGCCAACGCCTCGCTCAGCTTCGACGCCAAGGGGCACCGCCTGAGCCGCTACGACAAGATCCACCTGTTCCGCTACGACAACGGGCGCGAGCGCTACGACGAGGCAGCGGTGCTGCAGGCCGGCGACACGCCCACCCACTTCGAGCTGCGCGCGCGCGACGGCGAGAACTGGCGCATCGGCCAGAGCGTGTGTTACGACCTGCGCTTCGCCGAGCTGTACCGCCTGCTGGCGGCCGAGGTGCTGCTGGTGCCGGCCGCCTTCACCTACACCACCGGCTCGGCCCACTGGGAGGTGCTGCTGCGCGCCCGCGCGATCGAGAACCAGGCCTTCGTGATCGCCAGCGCGCAAGGCGGCGTGCACGAGAACGGCCGCCGCACCTGGGGCCACAGCATGGTGATCGACCCCTGGGGCCAGGTGATGGCCCTGCACGCCGAGGGCCCGGGGCTGGCGCTGGCCGACATCGACATGGCCCGCATCCGCCAGGTGCGCGAGCAGCTGCCCTGCCTGGAACACCGCGTGCTCTGCTGAGCGCCGAGCCGCGCCCGTGAGCCGCGCCCTGAAGTCGCCCCGCTGGCCGCTGTGGGGCGCCTTGCTCCTGCTGGTGGCCGCGCTGCTCGCGGTGCTGGTGTTCCTGGCGGCGGAGTACGAGGTGGGGCGCGACCAGGCCGCGCTCGACCAGGACGCCACCACCGTGGTCGGGGAGATCCGCAGCGCGCTGCTGCGCAACGTGCAGACCCTGCAGTCGCTCAACGCCTTCTCGCCCACGCCCACGGGCTGGGACGCGCCCGCCGCCGAGCTGCTGGCGCAGCGGCGCGAGCTCGTGCGGCTGGAGTGGCGCGACCCGGCCATGCAGGTGCTGGCGCAGCGCCTGTCGCCCTACCGGCCCGACGTGTTCGACCTGCTGCCGCGCAGCCAGGCCCTGCCTGAGGTGCGCCAGGCCTGCGACGCGGCCCTGCGCCTGTCGGGGCCCGCCTATTCCGCCAGCTACTTCTGGCCCAAGCGCGACGGCCGTGGCCTGGAGGTGATGGAGCTGTGCCTGCCCCTGAGCGAGGCCGGCGAGTCGCGCGGCTTTCTCATCGCCACCTATTCGCTGCCCGCCATGCTGGCCGAGCTGACCGACGCGGCCACGCTGCGCGGGCGCGGCCTGAGCTTCGTGGAGAGCGACGGCGCGCGGCTGGCCGTGCACAGCGTGGTGCCGTTGCAGCGGCGCACCCTCAGCGCGCACGCCCTGCTCGACCTGCCCGGCCACACCCTGCTGCTGCAGCTGGAGAGTCCGCGCCGCGCGCTCGGCCTGTTCCCCAACGTGCTCACCGGCGTGGTGGGCGCGCTGTCGCTGGCGCTGCTGGCCGTGCTGGCCCTGCTGGCGCGCGACATGCGCCGGCGCCAGCGCGCCGAGCAGCGCGCGGCCGACGCCCTGGCCTTTCGCAAGGCCATGGAGGACTCGCTGGTCACCGGCCTGCGCGCGCGCGACATGAGCGGGCGCATCACCTACGTGAACCCGGCCTTCTGCCAGATGGTGGGCCTGAGCGCCGAGCAACTCGTGGGCAGCGGCCTGCCCGCGCCCTGGTGGCCGCCCGAGCTGGTGGACGAGTACCAGCAGCGCCAGGCCGTGCGCCTGGCCGGGCAGACCCTGCCGCGCGAAGGCTACGAATCGGTGTTCCGCCGCAGCGACGGCACGCGCTTTCCGGTCCTCATCATCGAGGCCCCGCTGATCGACGCGCAGGGCGTGCAGACCGGCTACATGAGCGCCATCATCGACCTCACCGAGCAGCGCCGCATCGAGGAGCTCAACCGCGCCTCGCAGGACAAGCTGCAGGCCACGGCGCGCCTGGCCACGGTGGGCGAGATGGCCTCGCTCATCAGCCACGAACTCAACCAGCCGCTGGCCGCCATCGCCAGCTACGCCAGCGGCACGCTCAACCTGCTGCAGCAGGGGCCGCAACGGGGCGAGGACCCGGTGGGCGACGACATCGAGCGCGCCATCCGGCGCATCGCCGAGCAGGCCGAGCGCGCGGGCCGCGTGATCCGCGGCGTGGCCGACTTCGTGCGCCGCCGCGACCAGGTGCGCGAGGCGGTGGAGCCGCATCTCCTGATCGAGGGCATCTCCACGCTGCTGACGCTGCAGGCCAAGAAGCGCGGCATCCGGCTGCAGGTGGAGATCGCGCCCGGCACGCCGCGCGTGTGGTGCGACCGCACCATGGTCGAACAGGTGCTGCTCAACCTCGCGCGCAACGGCATGCAGGCCATGCCGCTGGGCGACCCGGGCACGGCCAGCGGCCTGCGCGTGCTGCGCATCGCCATCGCGCCGGTGATGGGCGAGGCCCACGAGCCGGGCGCGGGGCGCTGCGCGCGCTGGGTGCGCGTGGACGTGATCGACCACGGCCAGGGCCTGCCGCCCGAGGTGGCCCAGCGCCTGTTCACGCCCTTCTTCACCACCAAGGCCGAGGGCATGGGCCTGGGCCTGAGCCTGTGCCGCACCGTGGTGGAGCAGCACGGCGGCGCCCTGCACTTCGAGCCGGCCTTGCCGCGCGGCACGCGCTTTTCCTTCACGCTGCCCGTGGCCGAGGCGCACGCGGCGCAGCCGCTGGAGGCCCACGCCGCCTGAAGGGCCGGGCGGGCCGCGCTCCTATCATCCGCCCATGACCGAATTCCCCGACGCGAAGATCTACCTGGTGGACGACGACGCCGGCGTGCGCGAGGCGCTGGCCTGGCTGCTGCGCACGCGCCGCCTGATCAGCGACGGCTTCGACAGCGCCGAGGACTTCCTGGCCGGCGCCGCCATTGCGCGCCAGGCGCCCGACGTGCCCTGCTGCGTGCTGCTGGACGTGCGCATGCCCGGCATGAGCGGCCTGGCCCTGTTCGAGAAGCTGCGCCTGCTGCCCTGGCAGGCGGCCATGCCCATCATCTTCCTGTCGGGCCACGCCGACGTCGCCACCGCGGTGGCGGCGGTCAAGCGGGGCGCCTTCGATTTCTGCGAAAAGCCGTTTTCCGACAACGCCCTGGTCGACCGGGTCGAGCAGGCGCTGCGCCAGTCGGCCGCGCAGCTGGCCGAGCGCGCCGTGCGGCACGAACTGCAGCAGCGCCTGGACAGCCTGACCGAGCGCGAGCGCGACGTCATGAACCTCGTGGTGGCCGGCCTGCCGAACAAGCTGGTGGCCGATCAGCTGCAGATCAGCGTGCGGACGGTGGAGGTGCACCGCTCGCGCGTGTTCGACAAGATGGGCGTGAAGTCGGCGGTGGAACTGGCCAACCGCCTGCGCGATGCATGAGCAGGCGCCCGAACGCGGGAACGATCAGCGCCCGGGCGGGTCCTGTTCCCGGGCGGCCGGCTTGTCGCGCTCGCCGTCCTCGGGCAGTTCGCCCTTGCGGCGACCGGAGAACATGGTCCACCACACGATGAACACCAACAGGAGCAGCGCGCCCAGCGCTTCGAGCAACAACAAGGTCATGGCGGACGGAATCGAAGGAATGAACAGGCTGGCGCGGTGGGCCGTGGCGGCGGGCATTGTAGGCAGCCTCGCGGCCTGCGCCGTGGGCCCACGGGTGGTGCCCGAACCGCAGCCGGAAGTTCCCGCGCCGGAAGCGGCGATGGGCCCGGCGGCCAAGCAGCACAGCAAGAGCCGCTGGGTGCCGGTGACCTGGAGCGCCCTGCCCGGCTGGGGCCAGGACGGCCTGCACGAGGCCTGGAACGCCCTGCTTCAGGGCTGCGAACGGCCCGCGCCGGGCTTCGAGGCGGTGTGCGCCGAGGCGCGGCCGCTGGCCTTCGCCGACGCCGCGCGCCAGCAGGCCTGGATGCAGGAGCGCCTGCAGCCCTACCGCGTGCTCGAGGCCGACGGCCGCGAGCCGGACGGCCTGCTCACGGGCTACTACGAGCCCATCATGGACGCCACGCGCGAGCCCACGGCGACCCACCGCGTGCCCCTGTATGGCGTGCCCGCCGGTCTGCCCGCCACCGCCAGCGGCCAGCGCTGGTACACGCGCCAGCAGATCGACACCCTGCCCGAGGCGCAGGCGGCGCTGCGCGGGCGCGCCATCGCCTGGCTGGCCGACCCGATCGACGCGCTGATCCTGCAGATCCAGGGCACGGGCCGCGTCAACCTGACCGAGCCCGACGGCCGGGTGCGCCAGGTGCGCCTGGCCTTCGCGGCGCACAACGGCCACACCTACCAGAGCGTGGGGCGCTGGCTGCTCGACCAGGGGGCGATCCGCGAGGCCTCGTGGGAATCCATCAAGGCCTGGGCGCGGCAGAACCCCGAGCGGCTCAACGAGATGCTGTGGAGCAACCCGCGCACGGTGTTCTTCAAGGAAGATCCGCTGAGCCCGCTGGACGCGCGCTTCGGCCCGCGCGGCGCCCAGGGCGTGCCGCTGACGCCGGGGCGTTCGATCGCGGTGGACCCGCAGAGCATTCCCTACGGCACGCCGGTGTGGCTGGCCACGCAGGGCCCGGCCTTGGTGGCCAACCGCCTGGTGCTGGCGCAGGACACGGGCGGCGCCATCCTGGGCGCGGTGCGCGCGGACCTGTTCACCGGCTGGGGTGGCTGGAACGACGAGGCCTACCGGCAGGCGGCCACGCTCAAGCAGCCGCTGCGCCTGTGGGTGCTGTGGCCGCGCTAGCGTCCCCCCAGCACCTCCAGCAGGAAGGCGCTGGTGCGCACCGCCGCCCCCCGGCTGGCCGGCAGGCGCAGCGTGGCGGCAAAGTGGGCCCGCTGCTGCGGCGATGAGAGCAGGTCCTTGGCCCGGTTGACCCGCGTCGCGGCGTCGGCGGGCCAGTGGCCGCCCGCGGCGATGAAGTCCGGGTGCGTCAGGCGGATCATCAGGCGGTAGTGCTCGCGCAGCTGCGCCGGCTCGAAGTCCGGGGTCAGGCCGAGCAGGGTGAAGGGGTCGGCGCCCGGGCGCAGCATCACCGTGCGCACGAAGTAGCGCGCCGCGCGGCGCAGCTCGGCCTCGTTCCAGGGTGTCGCGGGCAGGCCCTCGACCGCCCGCCCGCTGGCCAGCAGCATCACGCGGCCGATCCCGTCGAACAGGGGCCGCGGCTCGCGCAGCCGCACCGGGTAGCGCCCGGGCGAGCGCTCGAAATCGAGCAGGGTGGACAGCAGGCGGTTCCAGTCGGGCGCGGGACGGCCGGGCGCGGTCACTGCACGGTCCTCATGCCGAATGCGGGCCCATGGTGGGTTCGATGCGGGGCTGGGCCGTCAGCGGCACCGGGCCGGGGGTTGGCCGGGCGGTGCGCGGCGCGCGCCGCGCGCCCGGGGCATGGCCGTGGCCGTAGTAGTCCGCGTAGGCGCGGTCGATGATGTGCTCGCTGCGCGCGTGCGTGAGCACCACGCCCATCGGGCTCAGCCCGGCGGTGCGCAGGCGGCGCAGCGCGTCCTTCAGGCTTTCCTTGCGCGTCACGCCGGCCCGCACGGCCAGCACGATGTTGTGCACCTGGTTGCCCAGCGCGATCGCGTCCGAAATGCCCAGCAGCGGCGGCCCGTCGATCACGATCTGCTCGTAGCCCAGCGCCCGCGCCTGGTCCAGCAAGAGGCCCAGGCGCGGTCCCATCAGCAGCTCCACCGGATCGGGCGGCACCGGCCCGGCCGTGATCAGGCCCATGTTGTGCACCGGCGTCTCGCGGACCAGCATCGCGCTGTCGAGGTCTTCGCTCAGGAAGCTCGACAGGCCGCTGTCGTTCGGCAGCTTGAGCAGGGTGTGCATGCCGCCCTTGCGCATGTCGGCGTCGATCAGCAGCACCTTCTGGCCCATCTGCGCGAAGTTGATGGCCAGCGCGAGCGCCGTCGTGCTCTTGCCCTCGTTCTTGCCGCAGCTCGTCACCACGAAGCGCTCGGGGGCGCCGTCGGCCGTGCTGAACTGCAGCGCGGTGCGCATGGAGCGGTAGGACTCGGCGAAGGTGCCGCGCGGCTCGTGGTGGGCCAGCAGCGCCACCGCCTCCTTGCGGCCTTTCGGCGGGCGCGTGAAGGGGATCAGGCCCAGCAGCGGCAGGCGGTAGCGCGTTTCGATGTCGTTGGCGTTCTTCACGGAGTCGTCCATCTGCTCGCGCAGCAGGGCCAGCAGCAGGCCCAGGAACAGGCCGGCCATCAGGCCCAGGCCGATGTTGAGCTTGACGTTGGGCGAGGCCGGAAACAGCGGCACCGCCGCCCGGTCGACGATGCTCACGTTGTTGGTCGTGAGCCCCGCCGTCACGCTCACCTCCCGCAGGCGCTGCAGCAGGCTGTCGTACACCTGCCGGTTCGTGTCCAGCTCGCGGCTCAGCAGGTTCATGTCCACGCTGCGGTCCTGCACGCTCAGCACCTCCGCGCGGGTGCTGGCCACCTTGGCGCGCAACTGGTCCTCGGCCTTCTTGGCGGCCAGGTACTGCCCCTGGATGCTCGACAGGATGTTGTTCACCTCCGTCTTGATGCGACCGTCCAGCTCGGCGATCTGCGCGCGAGCCTGCACCATGCTCGGGTAGTCGGGCTTGAAGACGGAGCGGTTCTTGGCGTAGTCGGCTTCCAGGCGCGCGCGCTGCTCCTTGTAGGCGCGGATGGCCTCGTTGACCACCGCCTGGGGCGCGCTCTCGGGGTCGAGCCGGACCTGGTTGTAGAGCGTCTCGGCCTTGATGCGGTCCTGCTCCGCCTTGGCCAGCGCGGCGGAAAAATCCACGAAGGTCTGGGTGGCGGCGCTGCCCTTGTCGCCCAGGTTCAGGATCTGGTTTTTCTTGGCGTAGGTGTTGATGACCCGCTCGCTCTCTTCCAGCTTGGCCTTGGTCTGGCGGATCTGTTCCTCCAGGAACTGGCGCGCGTAGAGCGAGGACTCCAGCTTGCGCTCGATGTGCGTGGCGAGGAAGGCCCGGGCGGTGGTGTTGGCGATGCCGGCGGCCAGTTGCGGGTCGGCGTTGCGCACGCTGATCTGCACCAGGCGCGAGTTGCGGATGGGCTCCACGGTGAGCGACTGCTGGAACTGCGCCAGCGCGCTGGCGCGGTTGAGCGTGTTCTGCTCGGGTGGCGCGGTGGCCACCAGGCCATGCAGCCGGGCCAGCCAGCCGCCCAGCAGGGCGCTGGCCTGTTCGAGCGGCCCGGCGGGCGCCGCGGCCACCGCATCGCCTTCACCCGGCGCGGCGGCGGCGGGCGCCGACGCGCCGGGCTTGTACAGGCCCATCTCGTCGATGACGCGCTCGGCCAGGCTGCGGCTCTTGAGCAGCTCCACCTGCGTGCGCAGCTGCAGCTGCTCGGACAGCGGGCCTTCCTCGACCTCGAACTCGGTGTTGAAGCCCACCACCTTCTGCGCCGCGCGGTCGATCTGCAGCATGACCGTGCTCTCGTACTGCGGCGTGATGCGCAGCGTGTACAGGCCGGCCGCCAGGGTGAACAGGGCGGTCACGCCCAGGATGAGCCGCCGGTGCCGCGCCAGGGCGCGCCAGAGGGTCTTGAGGTCGATGCGGTCCTCCGCCGGGGCGCTGGATTCGCTGCGCGCGAACAGCAGCTCGGACAGGGCGGCTTCGCGCTGCACCGCCAGCGCGTCCCTCGGGTCGGGCGTCGCGGGCAGCGGGTGTCGTTCAATGGCCATGGGTCCCTCCCCGTCAGTTGAATGGGTTGAGCGTGTTCAGGATGTCGCTGAAGAGCGAGTCCCGCAGGGCCGTGCGCCGGGCGTTGCGCTGGACCACGATGACGTCGTCCGAGCGGATGTCGGGGTCCCTTTCCTGGCCCGCGCGCACCTTGTCGAGGTCGTAGGTGAACTGTTCGCGCGCGCCGCCCGCCTGGTTGCGGTAGACGACGATCTTGTTGATGTCCGCATAGGGCGCGAAGCCACCCGACAAGGCCAGGGCGCGCAGCAGCGTGAGCTGGCCCGCGATCGGGTAGACGCCGGGCCGCAGCACCGCGCCTTCGATGGCCACGCGGCGCGTGGTGAACTCCTTGATGAAGAGCGACACCTGCGGGTCCTGCAGGTACTTCTCCTGGTAGCGGTCGGCGATCAGCCGCGCCGCGGCCTGCGTGGTCAGCCCGGCCACCGGCACCTGGCCGATGAGCGGCAGCGAGACCTCGCCCGTGGCGTTCACGCGCAGGTCGCGTTTCATGTCGGGCACGCCGAACACGTCGAACTCCATCAGATCGTTGGGCGAGATGCGGTAGTTCGGGTCGACGCCGCCGGCCGGGGCCGCGCTCAGCGCGGCGGCGGCGCCAGGGGTGGTGCCCGGCGCCTCGAGCGGCGCGCTGGCCGGCACCGCGTGCGCGGCCCCGGGGCCCGCCTGCGGCGGCGTCTGGGCCCGCAGCGGCAGGGCCGCCGCCACGGCCAGCAGCGCCGCGCCCGCCAGGGCCCATGGCCGGGTGTTCTCGAAGGGGTGGGTGTGCATGATCAACTCCTTTCTGGCCCGGGTGGGGCCTGCTTCAGACGGCGGCCCGGCGGGTGTCGCTCGGGCGCGCCTGCGCCAGGGCCAGCAGCTGCGCCTCGAACCGGCGCAGGACCGCGTCCCGGCTCAGTTCGGCCTCGGCGTAGCGGCGGCCGCGCTCGCCCATCGCGGCGCGGCCGGCGGGGTCGGCCGCCAGCGCGCGCAGCGCCTCGGCCATGGCGGCCGGGTTCTCGGGTGGGACCACCCGGCCGCAAGCGGCGTCGTGGGTCACCACGCGGCACAGCTCGGTGCCGGCCATCGCGGTGGCCAGCACGGCGCGGCCGCTGGCCAGCATGCCGGTGAGCTTGGACGGCATCACCAGGTCGGCCGCGTCGGCCCGCTGCGGCAGCAGGTGCACGTCGGCCAGACCGAGCCAGTCGTTCAGCCGCTCCAGCGGCTGCAGATCAAGGAAGCGCACGTTGGGCAGGCTCGCGCAGCGCGCCTGCAGGGCGGCCCGTCCCGAGCCGCTGCCGCCCAGCACGAAGCGGATGCGGGGCTCGTCGCGCAGCAGGTGCGCCACGTCGGCGATGACCTCCAGCCCCTGCTTGTTGCCCATGTTGCCGGAGTACAGGGCAACGACGGCGTCCGGCGCCAGGCCGAGCTCGGCCCGGTAGGGGCTGGGCGCGGCCAGCGGCGCGATGCCGTCGATGTCCACCCAGTTGGGGAAGTGCACCACGCGCTCGGGCGCCACGCCTTTGTCGAGGGTGCGCTCCACCATGCGGCCGCTGAGGGTGGAGACGCGGTCGAAGCGCCGCATCAGCCAGCGCTCGGCGCGCTGGACCGCGCCGCGCAGCGCGCGGCCTTTGATGAGCCCCAGCTCGAAAGCGGCGTCGACCTCGTGGTCCTGGATGTGCAGCCAGGCGCTGGCCCCGCGCAGGGTGGCGAACAGCGCCGCGGCGGGCGCGCACATCAGCGGCGGCTCCACCACCCACACCACATCGGGCTTCCAGCGCCACTGGGCGCACAGCGCCGGCAGGCTGCTCAGCGCGAAGCTGGCCAGGTGCAGCAGGCGCTGGAGGCCGCCCGGCTGCCGCGGCACCCACAGCGGCGCGCGGATGATCCGAACGCCCTGCCAGTGCTCGATGCGGTAGCGGCGGGCGCTGTGGCCCTCCTGCACCCGCCAGGCCGGGTAGTACGGGGGGGCGGTGATGGCGCGCACCTCGTGCCCCGCCTGGGCCAGCCACTGCGCCATCTCGCCGGTGTACTTGCCGATGCCGGTGAGCTCGGGCGCGAAGTTGATGCCGTAGACGAGCAGCTTCATGGCGCGCCCTTTGTCTGAGGGGGCCTGGCGGGCCGCGCCGCTTCGCCGCGGACGGGGGTGGCCTCGCCCGTGAACGCGCGCACGCCCATGAACTTCAGGGTGTAGTCGCTGATGTTCTTGTGGCTTTGCGCCGAGACGATCAGGTAGAAGTTCTGTCGCCGCGCGATCTCGGGCACGTAGGGGTGCGAGGCCTCGAGCACCGGCCGGCCATTGAGCCACCAGCGCACGCTCAGGGTGTCGGGCGAGTAGGACACGCCGAAGACGTTCGCTTGGGTGCGGTCCAGCGGTTCCTTGGAGGTCGGGTTGGGGTTCTGGATTTTTTTGTAGTTGGGGTAGATGCCGGACCACGAAATGGCCGTGTGGTGTCCGCCGGGGCCGAAGCCGCCCTCGTCGATGTCCAGCTCGAACCAGCGCTCGAAGCCCTTGGGATCGCCTTCGTAGACGTCTTCCATGCGCGGGTTGTGTTCGATGGGCATGAGCCAGACGGCGGGAAAGTTGTCGCGGTCGTTCGACGAGATCGCCACCTGGGCCTCGATGTAGAACGGCCGGTCGCCCCTGAGCAGGGGGAACTGGCCGGGGTGCGCGGTGGCCTTCGCGGTGGCCAGCAGGCCGCCGCGCTTGAGCACCACGCCGTCGTCGGCGGGCCCGTAGAGGCTGGGGCCCTTGAGCGGCGCGAAGGAAACGCCGCTGTGGTACTTGTACCCGTCGGCCTTGCCGGTGAAGTCCACGTCGCCGAGGCGCGGGCAGTCGCGGAACAGCGCCTGCCGCGCGCCCACCTGCAGCGCGCCCGGTGGCGGCGTGGCGTCCTCGCAGATGAGGGCGCTGCTGGCCGGCGTCTGGGCCTGGGCCTGGACGGGCCCCGCCAGGCCCAGGGTGGCCAGCAGGCCCAGGCGCCAGGGGGAGAGGAACCACCGGTGCATGCCGTGCCCTCCGGTCAATGCCGCGGCGCCAGCCGCTGGTCGCCGACGTCCACGTCCCTGGGGGCGTCGCTCTGCGCCACCAGCTTGTGCCCGGTCAGCCGGCTCAGCTCGGCGCAGATGGCGGCCTTGTCGTGCAGGTGGGCCACGGCCTGTTGCAGCTCCATGACCCGGGCCCCCACCAGGAAGCGGTACCAGTAGCCCTGCAGGAAGTGGTAGACCAGCCCGCTGCGGCCGTCCAGGAAGCCCCGCTGGAAGACGTAGCGCCACACGAAGTACAGCGTGGCGCTGAGGGTGAAGGGGATGCGGTTGTAGATCCGCTCCTTGGCCCAGCGCTTGAACGCCGCCTGGTGCGAGGCGCCGCGAGCGTTGAGCGCGCCGTCCTGGGCGAACAGGCCCAGGCGCTGGTTCAGCACCTCGATGGCTTCGCGCGTGGCGTACCGGTTGTGCTTGTCGATGAAATAGGCCAGGTCCTTGAGGTTGTGGTCGGCGAAGCCGCCGTCGAAGGTGACCGTGCGCCCGCCCCAGACCACCATGTGCTCGTCCATCCAGCGGTTCTCGATGCGGCCGTGCCCCTGGCGCCACAGGCGCAGCAGCCGCAGCGGGTAGCGGCCGCCATGGCGCACCCAGCGGTCCATGAAGATGTGCTTGCGCTTGAGGTTGACGCCGACCACGTCGGCCGGCAGCCGGGGCAGCTTCTCGGCGATCTCGCGGGCGAGGTCGGGCTCGATGATTTCGTCGGCGTCCAGGCGCAGCACCCAGTCGCCGCGAATGTCGAGCGTGTCCAGGGCCCATTGGAACTGCCGCGCCTGGTTGACGAAGGCGTGGGTGCAGACCTCCGCGCCCAGGCGCTGCGCGATCCCGGTGGTGCCGTCCGTGGAGCCGGAGTCCACCACGCAGATCTGGTCCGTGAAGGCCTGGATGGAGCGGATCGCGCGCTCGATGTGGAGGGATTCGTTGTGGGTCAGGATGATCGCCGTGATGCGCATCGAGATCTCCTCAGGCGTGAAGGGTGGCGATTTCCGCGGCGGGCCTTCTCGGCGAGAAGGCCACGCGGGTCTGCGGGGCGGCCGGCTCGCCGAAGGCGATCATCAGGATCAGCCGCTCGCCGGCGGGAATGCCGCCCACGCGGCGGATCGCCGATTCGGTCTTGTGGTCGATCGCCAGGTTGAGCGGGCAGGCGCCCCAGCCCAGGGCCCGGCAGGCCAGCAGCAGGCACATGGCAAACAGCGCGCCATCCACATAGGCCTGGTTGCGCTGGCCGGGGCCGCCCCAGGCGCAGATGTCGGAACTCACCACGAACAGGTTGCCGACGGTGTCGGCGAAGCCGCGCGAGCCGCCCTGCAGCGCGAGCAGCGCCTGGATGCGGGCCGGGTCCTGGTAGGTGTGCACCCGGGTGGCCTGGCGGTTGCACTGCGAGGGCGCCTGCTGTGCGAGCGCGATCGCCTCGAGGATGCGCGCGGGCTCGAGCGGCGCGGGCGACAGCGTGCGCACGCTCGAGCGGCCGGCGATCAGGTGCTGCAGGTCGCCGGCGGGCTGGCCGTCGAAGCGGTAGTCCCGCGTGCCGCCCTGCCACGGCCGGGGCAGCCGGGTTTCCCACTGCTTCAGGTAGCCGCTGATCTCGTCGAGCAGGGGGTCGCTGGCGCCGGCCTGGGCGTGGAAGGCCAGGTAGGCCTCCAGCGCGCCCAGCGACATGTGGGCCGGCACCGGCGAGTGCCGGATGTCGTAGCGCGAGAGCGCACGCATCACGAAGCGGACCTTGTCCTTGCCGAACAGCGGCTTGGGGCTCGGCAGCGACAGGCCCTTCTCGATCGTGTGGGCCTCGATGATGATTTTGTAGAAGGCGCGCCGGGACTTGTCCACGAACGGCGAGTACGAGTTGAAGCACAGGAACAGCGCTGCGTCGCGCAAGGCCTCGCTGAAGATGCCCGCCAACTTGGCCACTTTGTCAAACATGGGCCTCTCCCAGCACGCGGTCCCTGATCTTTCGGCACGGGTGCCCGACGCAGACCGACCAGGCCGGCAGGTCCCGCGTCACCACCGAGCGCGCGCCGACCACGGCGCCCTCGCGGATCGACACATTGGGGTGCACGAAGCTCTCCGCGGCGATCCACACGTGGTCCTCGATCGCGATGGGGCCGGTCAGCAGGGGCCGCGACAGGCTGCGGATGTCGTGCGAGCCGGCGCACAGGAAGCTGCGCTGGCTGACGGCGACCTTGGAGCCGATGGTGATGCGGCCCATGCTGTAGCAGTCCACGCCGTCGCCCAGCGCGGAGAACTCGCCCATGGCGAGGTTCCAGGGCGCCCAGACGCGGCACGAGGGCGCGATGCGGCAGCCCGCGCCGATGCGCGCGCCGAAGGCGCGCAGCAGGAAGCGCCGCCAGCCGTGCAGGGCCCAGCGCGGGGTGGGCCGAAAGGCCAGCAGCCAGACCAGCTCCCACGCGAGCCGGCGCAGCAGCGCGGCGCCGCCGAAACCGTTGCGGTAGCGCAGCGAGCGGAAATCGCTGAGTGAATCGCTCACTGCAGGACCTCCCGTGCAACGCGTGGCGGCGCCGGGCGCCGCGGGAGTGGCCGGGCCTCGCCCGGCACCACCGCCCCCAGCTGCGCGTGCAGGAACGCCTGGCCGGTGTGCCGCATCGCCGCCAGGCGCTGCTCCACGTCGGCCCAGTCGATGTCGCTGGCCACCAGCGAGCGCACGTTCGGCGCCGAGAACCCGGCGGCGAAGCGCCGCTCCAGGCCGACGGCGCGCAGCAGGTTCAGCGCGCGGGCGTTGGCGCTGGCCTTCTCGCCGGTGAGCCCGGCCACGATGAAAGGCTTGCGGAACAGGAGGGCGAACACCGTGCCGTGGAAGGAGTTGGTGACGACGAACTGGGCGTGCTGGACCAGCGAGACCCACTCGCCGGGATCGGGGTACACCGTGTGCCCGATCTCCGGCCAGCGCCGGTGCGGGTTGTGCGGCGAGAGCACCGGGCAGCCGAGCTCGCGCGACACGCACTCGGCGCTGGGTCGGATGTTGTCGGGCGAGCGCAGCCCGTAGCAGAAGACGTAGGGCCCGTGGTGCGGGGCCGGCGCGCGCTCGGTCAGCGCCGAGTAGTCGCTGTGCAGCAGGGTCGGGTCGGGCACGTTGGCCGGCGGCTGGCCCGTGGCCCGTTCGACCAGGGCGACGCCGGAGGCCTCGCGCACGGAGATGGCGTCGAAGTGCTGCAGCAGGTAGGGCAGCTGCGCGGCCTCGCCTGGCGACACCTGGTCCCGGCCGAAGCTGGCGGCGTAGGCGATCTTGCGGGCGCCGAAGGACTCGGCGAAGGCCAGGAAGTAGTTCGGGTCGAAACCGAAGTGCTGGGACGGGCTCCAGATCTGGTCGCTGCCCGCCACGATCAGGTCGAAGGCGCGCGCGGCGGCCAGCGAGGCGAGCGGGTCGCCGGGCGCGGCGGCCCGCCCGATGCCGAGGTATTGCTCCCGAAACCGCTGGAACTTGTCGCGCTGGCCGGGGTGGCCGAAGTGCTGATGGACGAAGGACGACAGCGCCAGGTAGGCCACCTTCACATTCGCCTTGAGCCGGGCGGGCGAGGTCGGCAGGCTGAGCCGGCCGCCGCGCTCGATGTGCGCGGGCCGGTAGTCGATGAAGCTGGCGCGGTGGCCTTGCTCCGTCAGCCAGCGGCGCAGGGCGTAGGCCTGCAGCGCGGCGCCGTAGTTGTCGCTGAAGTGGAAGGTCAGGATGCCGACGTTCATCGCTTCACCATCGGGGTGGCGGTGCCGGGCACCGCGGGCTGCGGGGGCGTCTGCTGCGGGGCCAGCAGTTGCGCGAGCCTGTGCTGGAAGCGCGCGGCCACGGCCGGCCCGCTGAGGCGGGCGGTTTCCGTGTGCGCCAGTTCGGTGCGGTTCCAGCGGAACTCCTCGCAGTACTGGCGCAGGCGCTCCCGCAGCGCGCGGGCGCTGCCGGCCTCGAACACGTAGCCGTTGCGCCCGTTCTCGATCACGTCGCTGGCCCCGCAGCGGTTGCTGCAGATCACCGGCGTGCCGACCATCAGGGCTTCGTTGACCACCGCGCCCCAGCCGTCGAACCGGCTGGGCAGCACCAGCACGTCGGCGCCCGCCATGGCGGCCACGGTCTCGGCATTGGGCAGGCCGGGCGAGAAGCTCACCCGCTCGGCGATGCCCAGCTGCGCGGCCAGCCGCCGCAGCACCGGCTCTTGCGGGCCCTGGCCGAGGATGCGCAAGCGCGCCGTGGGCACGTCGAGCTGGCTGAAGGCCCGCAGCAGCAGGTCGACGCGCTTGCGCGCAATCAGCTGCCCCACGTACAGCACCTGCAGGTGGCCGTGCGACACCGGCGTGCGCGGCACCGGCGTGGGGTCCACCACGTGCACGAAGGGCACGATGCGCGAGCGGGGGTAGCCGCAGGCCGCGAAGAACCGGGCGCC
The DNA here is from genome assembly GCF_034421675.1 of Hydrogenophaga sp. SNF1. Lineage (NCBI taxonomy): Bacteria > Pseudomonadati > Pseudomonadota > Betaproteobacteria > Burkholderiales > Comamonadaceae > Hydrogenophaga > Hydrogenophaga sp. SNF1. Next base: position 4,572,985 of record NZ_CP139793.1, on the reverse strand, counting down.
GCCATAGCGGCCCGCGTGGCCGATGCAGAACACGCCGCTCAGATGCCGGCGATGGCGCAGCGCGTCCCAGGTGTAGAGCAGCCAGCGCGGCAGCAGGCGCGCGCCCGGCTCGTAGCGGTTCTCCGTCATCAGGAAGCGGTGCACCGGCGCGCCTCGGCTGGCCTTGAAGGCCGCCAGCGGCAGCGCGAAGCCGCGCAGGCCGAAGAACACCTGCACCGACCCGGGCCGCGTGGCCAGCTCGGCGATCTGCGCCGGCGTGGGCGCGACGTGGACCTGGATGCGGCCGGTGTCGGGCTGCGGGTAGCCACGGTCGCGGTAGTGCGCGGGCAGGGCCTGCGTCACGCACCAGTGCACGGTGTTGCCGGGCGTGTTCGCCAGCTCGCGGATGTACGCGGCCTGGTGGAACATCAGGTAGGAATGCCAGAAGACGAAGTGCATGTCGGGTCGGCCTGTCAAAAGGGGTCAAGCGGTGGCGGGCTGGAACAGGCGCGAGACGCCCGAGCCCATGCGCTGCGATACCCAGCGCGTCAGCACCGAGAACACCAGCAGCGGCACCAGGGCCAGGAGCAGGAGCGCGAGCGGGCCGTAGGGGTAGCTCTGGGCTTCCAGCCAGCGGATCCAGGCGGTCTGCGTGAGGTAGATCTCCAGGGTCAGGCCGCCCAGCAGCGCGACCACGGGGAACAGCGGCGTGGACCGCAGGGGCCTGAGCAGCGCCTCCGAGGCGAAGACGTGGAAGCAGCCATAGACGATCGGGTACAGCAGGGCCTGGAACACGAACTGCAGAGGGCCCAGGCCGAAGCGGAACAGCGTGAGCTTGGCGACGAGGAACAGCAGCAGGCCGCCCAGCAGCCAGGCGATCGCGGCGGGACCGAGCCGGGGCGTCAGGCCCAGGCGCGCGACCAGGCAGCCCATCAGCGTGAGGCCGAAGTAGTTGATCCACTTGAAGTGGTTGGCCCAGGTGAAATCGTTGCCCCGCCCTTCCACGACGAAGGTGGACAGGTCCAGCTGGCCGTAGAAGAAGGCGTAGGGCACCAGCAACAGCGCCAGGGCCGTGGCGATGCCGGCGGGGCGCAGGCGCGCCAGGTAGAACACCGGCACGTAGAACACCATGACGGCGGAGATGAACCAGAACGGCGTCGGCCAGACGAAGACCGCCGCCAGCCCCGCGATGCCGTCGACCCGGACCATGCCGGCCGCGAGCATGGCGCAGGCGACGATGACGACGGCGGGGTAGAGGCGAACCACCCGTTTGCGCAGGTAGGTCGACAGCGAAGGCGGCACACCGCCCGCGGCCTCGGCGTTCAGGCTCTTGGCCAGGCCAAAGCCCGAGAGGAAGAAAAAGAGCGAGTTGCCGATGGCGCCGCCCGTGGCGATGCGCGGGTCCGGCACGAAGGCGTCCAGGTGCGACAGGGTGATCAGCACCGTCGCCAGGCACAGCATCAGCGTGGTGTCCGTGTCTCTGTGTGTCATGTCAGGCTCCCAGGGGGGGTGAAGGCGTCGCGGTCCAGGGGCCATGCGCGGGCCGCCGCGCGCGCGCGCCGGGCCCGCAGGTCCGACGGCAGGGCCCGCAGGTTCAGTTGCAGGATCAGCACGAGGATCCAGAGCGAATAGGGGTTGCCCACGCCGATCAGGTACCGGTTGAAGACCGACTGGGCCAGGATGAAGACCACCATCAGTCCGGCCATGAACAGCGGGTAGCGCGGCGGCTGGCCCTGCAGCCCGTGCCTGAGCGCACGGCAGCCGGTGACCGCGAAGGCCAGCACGATGAGCGAGCCGAAGAACAGCCCGTGCTCCAGTGCCAGGTTGATGTACGAGCTCTCGACCGGGAAGCCGATGATCTCGGGCAGGGCTGAGCGGATGCCCCGCCCCGTGAACAGCAGCGCGCCGTCGGAGAACACCAGTTCGACGCCGGCCCGCCAGAGATCGGTGCGCCCGGTGGCGCCGGACTCCACGCCCCGCGTGGGCGAGTCGACATCGAGGATGAGCGACAGGTAGTCCCTGATGTCGGTCCACTTCAGGAGCACGAGCACCAGGCCGGCGAGCACCGCCAGCGCCAGGCCCATGCGCGCCCGGCGCGAGCCGCGCCAGGCGATCAGGGTGACGCCGGTCGCGCCGGTGATGGCCAGCGCCAGCATCCCGGCGCGGGCGGAGGCGGCCAGCAGCACGCAAAGGCACAGCCCCGCCATGGCCAGCGCGAACAGTTGGCGGGGCCGTCGCCGCACGGTCAGGCTGTGCTGGAAGAACAGCAGCGCCCCGCCGCCGTAGACCAGCCCGCTCAGGTTGGGGTGCATGCCCAGCGGTTGGTAGCGGACCAGCCCCTGGCCGTACTCCACGTTGCCGGCGAGCGAGGCGAACAGGGCCTGGGGCTCCACCATCAGCAGCGTGCCGAGCAGCGCGACATAGGCCCACCGGAACACGGCGACCCAGCCGTCCGCCCGGCCGTGCCGGACCATCAGGGCGATGGCCGCGAGCACCAGCAGCAGCATGGCGCCGTACATCGTCGACAGCGCATTGCCCCTGGCCCAGGCCACCAGCATGGCGAACAGGAAGGCGGCGCTGAACAGCCACTCGACGAGGCTGGGCCGGATGCGCAGCGTGTCGCCCGACAGCAGGGAAAAGAAGCCGGCCATCAGCAGCAGGCTGATGGCGCCCATCTGGGCGGCCTGAAGCGCCGGCCCTTCGTAGTACCAGCCCGTGAGGTAGATGGCGCCGCCCAGCAGCCAGCGCGACAGCTGGGTGCTCAGCCCGCGCATGGGGCACCTCCCGGGGCGAAGGCCGTGTGCAGCGCCTGCATCGCGGGCCGCCAGTGGGCCGAGCCCGTGATGTGCCAGACGAGCGACAGCGTATCGACCAGGCGGCGCGGCTGGTCGGTCGAGAACAGCAGGCGGTGCTGGCCGCGCGCCAGCGCATAGGCCAGCGCCAGCGCCCCGGTCGCGGCCTGCGGGTCCGCGCCGGGGGGCAAGAGGCTGGCCAGCTGCTCCTTGAGCCGCGGGTCCTGTTCCATCCGCTGCGCGATGGCCGGGGCGATGCACCGGAACGCGCCATGCTGGATGTCCATGGGCCCCGCCGGCGACCCCTCGGTACCGGGCAGGGGGCAGCGGTACTGCCGCACCGCCCCGAAGCGCACCAGCCGGGCGGCGGATTCGCCGGTGGAACTGCCATAGGCGCCCAGCTGGCCCTGGGCCACGCGGCGCTCGAGCAGCGGCGCCAGGGGCGCCAGCGCGTCGTGCGGCTGCGCCTCGTGCAGCAGCAGGCCCTCCACCCGCTCGGTTTGCAGCAGGCGCAGGCTGGTGTCGAAGGAGCGGGCGATGAAGTCGGGGTGGAACTGCGCGGGCGCGGCGCGCTGGGCCATGCCCTTGAGCACCGCGCTGCGCAGCCCCGGCACGCGGTGGGCCAGGGGCCGGACGATGGCGCGCGCCGTTTGCAGCAGGCCGGGCGAGGCGGGGCGCGCCAGCCCGGCCTTGGTGAACACGGTGACGGGCTCCTGCCGGCCCTTGAGGGCTTCGCCCAGCACCGCTTCCGACATGCCCAGTCCATAGGGTGGCGCGGTGTCGAAGTGGCGCAGCCCCATGTCCAGCGCGGCGTGCACCAGCCGCAGGGCGTTGGCCTTTTCATGGCCGCCCTTGAGGCGGCCGCAGCCAAAGCCCAGGCGCTGGGCGATGAGGGCGGCGTGGCGGTCCATGGTCATGCCGTCGCCGGTTCACGGCCCAGCTGGTCGGCCAGGCGGGCCGTGAGCGCCATGGCGGTGAACGTGGGGTTGGCGTAGCTGGAGGTGCGGAACACCGCGGCGCCGGCCACGTACAGGTTGTGGGTGCCGAACACGCGCAGTTCGCGGTCGACCACGCCGTCGCGCGCGTGGTGGCCCATGCGGGCGCCGCCGCACTGGTGGTAGGTGTCGGTGGCCCGGTCCAGCGCGCGCGGGTCCTCGTCGGCGAGCAGCGGATCGATCTCCACGCGGGCCAGCCCGGCGGCCTGCAGGCTGCGCCCGGCGCGGCGCACGAAAGCGGCCATGGCCTGCACCTCGGGCCGCCCGCCGATGCGCCAGTCCAGCGCGGCCAGGGGCATGCCGAAGCGGTCCTTGCGCTGGCGGTCGAGGGTGATGCGGCTGTCGTCGCGGGGCAGTTGTTCGGCGTGCATGACGAGCCAGACCCCCCGGTCGGCCGGGTGGTAGATGCGGTGGTGCCGCAGGTACTGGACGGCCATCGGCAGCCAGGCGCTGCCCATGCCCCGCACGTGGCGCAGCACCTCGCCCAGGCCCTGGCGCGGCAGGGCGCCTCGGGTCAGCGAGCGGGCCAGCACCTTCAGGTGCTGCAGGTGCTCGGCGATGCTGGACTCGAACGCGAAGTAGCCCGAGACCTGGAGCGCGGCGTCGGCGCCGGTGCTGAGCCGCAGCTTGGGCTGGTACTTGTGGCCACCCAGCACGATGTTCTGGAAGGTGCGCAGGAAGCGCGCCCTGTCGAGCGGGTGCACCTGGCCGCCGCGCATCTCCAGGTGGTCCTGGAAACCGGCGCCGAGCCAGGGGTTGGCCGCCCACGGGGCCCGGGGTTGTTCGGCCGCGCAGGCCAGCAGCAGGCGGGCGATTTCGATGGTGCCGTTGGCCAGCACGACGCGTGGGCTGCGCAGGTTGGCCAAGCGGCCGTCGGGCCGCGCCACGCGCACGGCGGCGACGCGCTGGCCGTCGGCCGACAGCTCCAGGCCGGTGGCGTGGGCGTGCAGCAGGACGGTGAGCCGGGGCGCGTGGCGCAGGCGCTCGCTGAAGTACCGGGCCATGGCGGGCTCCTTGAGCCAGCGCGTGAGGAACAGGGTGAAGCCCGGGATCTCGGGATAGCCGCCGCCGAAGAGCTTGTGCGCCTGGGGCGTGCCCTCGTCGAGCGCATCGGCCAGGCGCAGCTCCCGGGCCACGGCGTCGTACCAGGGCAGCAGGTCCTGGTAGGCGATGGGCCAGGGCGCGTCGGACACGCCCGCGCGGGCCTCGAAATCGGATGGCACGAAGCCGGTGAGCTGGCCGCCCCAGAGGTTGGAGGTGCCGCCCAGCGCGCGCCCGCGCGCCATGGCGATGCCGTTGTGGGCGCGGCCGATGACGCTGGCGTCGTTGAGCTGCTGCGCCGGCGCTTCGAAGCCGCCGCCGCCGCTCTCCAGCACCAGCACGCGCTGGCCCTGGCGCTCCAGCAGCACCGCCAGCAGCAGGGCCACCGTGCCGCCGCCGACGATGACGACGTCGTGCGGCGTGTCGGGGGGCGGGGCGTGGACGAGGTCGACGATCATGCGGCGCCTTTCGTGGCGTGCAGGCGGTGCACCGCGCGCGTGGCGGTGAGCCAGACCAGGGCTTCGCCCAGCACCATGGCACCCACCACGCCCGCCATGCCGGCGCCGCGCCAGACCAGCCAGGCCACCACGAGCGAGACCACGGCGGCGGCCAGGCTCTGCGCGGCCAGGCCGGCGTGGCGGTTGATGGACATGAGCACGACGCGCGGGACCTGGGTGGCCGAACACACGGCGGCGTAGAGCAGGAACAGCGCCATGCCGCTGGCGGCGAAGGGGATCTGGCCGTGGGTCCAGACCGCCAGCAGGTGGGGCGAGGCTGCGTACACCAGCGCGGCACCGGCCACCGCGATCAACAGGCCCAGGCGCTTGGCCCGGCGGTAGAGCCGCCAGAAGGCGGCGTCGTCCCGCTGGCCCTTGAGGGCCGTGAGTTCGGGCCAGAGCGGGTTGCTCAAGGCGTTGGTGACCTGCACCACGACCCGGGCGATGGTGCGGTAGGTGTTGAACACGGCGGTGGCGGCGGGGCCCAGGGTGGCGGCCACCAGCAGGGTGAAGCCCTGCAGGCTCAGCGCGTTGGTGAGCGAGAGCGAGAGGAAGAGCATGCCGGGTGCGGCGGTCTGGCGGATGTCGGCCGCGTTGGCGTGGCGCAGGCCCCAGCGCAGGAAGTCGGTGCGCCGCTGGCTCAGCCAGAGGCTGAGCAGGGTGTAGCCCAGGCGCGCCAGCAGCATGGCCGCGGCGACGCCGATGAAACTCTGCGTGAGCGCCAGGCCGACCAGGCCGCCGGTCCAGTCGACCAGGCGGCCGGTGGTCACCAGGTAGGTGCCGGCCGCGTAGCCGCCGGTGGCCTTGTAGATGACCTCGGCCAGGCTGCAGAACAGGCTGAGCACCACGCTCAGCGACAGCAGCATGAGCACCGCCTTCCAGCCGGGCGCCTGCAGCGTGCCGGCGGGCAGCAGCACCAAGGTGCTGCCCACGGCCAGCAGGGCCAGCAGCGAGACCGCCGCCACGAAGGCCACGGCGCTGTGGAACACCTCGGCGGCGCGCGCCTTCTGGCCTTGCGTGATCAGGCCGATCATGCGGTTGCAGGCGGCGTGGGAGATGCCGGCGTCGGCCATCGACAGGTAGAAGGGCAGCGCCGTCAGGGCCAGCCAGTAGCCATAGGTGGCCATGTCCCAGTAGTGCAGGAACAGCGGCAGCGAGACCAGCTGCGTGCCGATGCTCACCGCCTGCGCGTAGCCATAGGCGCCCGCGCCCGAGGCCATGCGCCGTGCCAGGGGCGAGCGGGCAAGGGCCGATGGGCGCAAGGGCTGGGGGACCAACATGGCCATGCGTCCGCTGGGTCAGTGCTCGCCGGACACCGCCACGGCGTAGCCGTGGGTCTTGAGCAGGGCGTGGCGGCGGGCCTCCGCCAGGTCGGCGGTCACCATCTCCGTCACCATCTCGCGCAGGGCGATCCGCGGCACCCAGCCCAGCGAGGCCTTGGCCTTGGCCGGGTCGCCCAGCAGCGTCTCCACCTCGGTGGGGCGGAAGTAGCGCGGGTCCACCTGCACGATCACCTGGCCCGGCCGCAGCGCCGGCGCCTGGTCGCCCTCGACGGCCTGCACGATGGCCCGTTCGTTCGCGCCCTCGCCCTCGAAGCGCAGGGTGATGCCCAGTTCGCGCGCGGCCATGTCGATGAACTGGCGCACGCTGTACTGCACGCCGGTGGCGATGACGAAGTCCTCGGGCCGCTCCTGCTGCAGCATCATCCACTGCATGCGCACGTAGTCCTTGGCGTGGCCCCAGTCGCGCAGCGAATCGAGGTTGCCCATGTACAGGCAGCGCTCCAGTCCCTGCGCGATGTGGGCCAGGCCGCGCGTGATCTTGCGGGTGACGAAGGTCTCGCCGCGGCGCGGGGACTCGTGGTTGAACAGGATGCCGTTGCAGGCGTACATGCCGTAGGCCTCGCGGTAGTTCACCACGATCCAGTACGCATAGAGCTTGGCCACCGCGTAGGGGCTGCGCGGGTAGAAGGGCGTGCTTTCCTTCTGCGGAATCTCCTGTACCAGGCCGTACAGCTCGGAGGTGCTGGCCTGGTAGAAGCGCGTCTTCTTCTCCAGCCCGAGGATGCGGATGGCCTCGAGCAGGCGCAGCGTGCCCATGCCGTCCACGTCGGCGGTGTACTCGGGGCTCTCGAAGCTCACCGCCACGTGGCTCTGCGCGCCGAGGTTGTAGACCTCGTCGGGCTGGGTTTCCTGCACGATGCGGATCAGGTTGCTGGTGTCGCTCAGGTCGCCGTAGTGCAGGTGGAAGCGGGCGTCGTCGATGTGCGGGTCCTGGTAGATGTGGTCGACCCGCTGGGTGTTGAACTGACTGCTGCGGCGTTTGATGCCGTGCACGACGTAGCCCTTGTCGAGCAGCAGCTCGGCGAGGTAGGAGCCGTCCTGGCCGGTAACGCCGGTGATGAGGGCGACGCGGGGCTTGGCGTGGGGGAGGGGCGGGTTGGTGGTCATAGCGCGGCGATCGGCAGGTGGCGGGGGGCGGTGGTCTGGAGGAAGTCCTGGTAGGTCAGGGCCAGTCCCTGGGGCAGGTCGACCTGGGCCCGCCAGCCCAGGCTGTGCAGGCGGCCGCTGTCCATGAGCTTGCGGGGCGCGCCGTCGGGTTTGCTGGCGTCGAAGCCGATGCGGCCCTTGAAGCCCACGACACGGGCGATGCGGTGCGCGAGTTCGGCGATGCTCAGGTCCGACCCCGAGCCCACGTTGATGTGGCTGAGCATGGGCTGCGTGTGCTGCTCGTAGCGGGCCTTGGGCAGGTTCATCACGTGCACGCAGGCGGCGGCCATGTCGTCGACGTAGAGGAACTCGCGCAGCGGCGCGCCGCTGCCCCAGATCGCGACCTCGGGCGCGTCGAGCGCCTTCGCTTCATGGAAGCGGCGGATCAGCGCGGGGATGACGTGGCTGTTGTCCGGGTGGTAGTTGTCGCCCGGCCCATAGAGGTTGGTGGGCATGACGCAGCGGTAGTCCACGCCGTGGCTGGCGCCGAACTGGCGGTTGTAGCTTTCGCACAGCTTGATGCCGGCGATCTTGGCCACCGCATAGGGCTCGTTGGTGGGCTCCAGCGGCCCGGTGAGCAGGGCCTGCTCGCCCATGGGCTGGGGCGCCAGCCGGGGGTAGATGCAGCTGGAGCCGAGGAACAGCAGCTTCTGCACGCCGTTGCAGAACGCGGCCTCGATCACGTTGGCCGCGATCATGAGGTTCTGGTAGATGAAGTCGGCGGGGAAGACGTTGTTGGCGTGGATGCCGCCGACCTTGGCCGCCGCGAGGTACACCTGCTTCGGCTGGGTCCGCGCGAAGAAGGCGCGCACGGCGGCCTGGTCCGTCAGGTTGAGCTCGGCGTGCGTGCGGGTGAGGAGGCGGCTGGCCGGGTGGCCGGTGGCGAGCAGCCGGCGCACGATGGCCGAGCCGACCATGCCGCGGTGGCCCGCGACGTAGATGCTGTCGGGTGTGTTCATCAGCAAGCGCCTTCCTGTCTGAGAACCACGCGCACGGTGCGCAGCATGATCACGAGGTCGTACCAGAGCGACCAGTTGCGCACGTACCAGAGGTCCATGTTGATGCGGTGTTGAAAGGTGCTGGCGCTGCGGCCGCTGATCTGCCACAGGCCGGTGATGCCGGGGCGGGCCTTGCCGTAGGCGGCGATGCTCTTGCCGTACTCGCCGAGCTCGCGGGCCAGCAGCGGGCGCGGGCCCACCAGGCTCATCTCGCCGCGCAGCACGTTGATGAGCTGGGGCAGCTCGTCGATGCTGGTGCGGCGGATCAGGCGGCCGATCGGGGTGACCCTGGGGTCGTTGGCGAGCTTGAAGTTGCTGGCCAGGTACTGCACGTAGAGTTTCTCGTTCTCGGTCTTCCAGCGCTCCAGCGCGGCGTCGGCGTCCATCACCATGCTGCGGAACTTGATGAAATCGAACAGCTGGCCGTCCACGCCCACGCGCTTCTGCACGAAGAAGACCGGGCCGGCGTCGTCGCGCTTGATGCGCCAGGCAACCCAGGCCAGCAGCGGCGCCAGCAGCACCAGCAGGGTGGCCGCGCCCACGATGTCGAGCGCGCGCTTGAGCACCTGCGGGCCGCGCCGGTTGAGGTTGTTGCGGGCGCGCAGCAGCAGCACGTCGTGGCTGAAGAAGTGCGAGACCTCCATGCCGTAGATGGGCAGGCCGCCGAGCGCGGGCACCATGACGAGGTCGTCGCGGGTGAGCATGAGCTCCTGCGCCAGTTCGCGCAGCCAGTTGTTGTCGCGCAAGCCCAGCACCCCCACGAGCTGGTGGGGGCCGGGCCGCGCGAGAAAGGCGCGCACGCCGGGCGTGAGCGCCGTGGGCGCGACGACGTGCCCGCCGGCGAGCTTGACCAGCCGCGCGCCGGGGTCGGGGCAGACGACGGCCACGGGCCGGTAGCCCAGCAGGGGCTCGCTGGCCAAGGCGGCGGCGGCCTTCTCGACGTCACCAGGGTGGCCGATGAGCACGTAGGGTTGCGTGAGCAGGCCGGCGCGCAGCAGCAGGCCGCGCACCGCCAGGCGGGCCAACGGCAGGCAGATGAACACCAGGCCCCAGGTGGCGCCGGTCCACAGGCGGGAGAGCGGCCACTTGGCGAGGTAGATGACCATGGCGTCGAGCAGGGCCGCGAGCACGATCACCTGGATCAGCTGGCGCGCCTCGTCCCACCAGGGCTTGCGGCGGTGCGCGGTGTAGTGGCCCTGCACCGTCCACATCCAGCTGACCATGGCCAGGGCGATGGCCGCGAACAGGGTGAGGCGCAGGTGGCCGTTGGCGGCCCACCAGACGTTCATGGCCTGCGAGAGGCTCACCTCGTCGCGAAGCCACGCGGGCAGGCGCCCGGCGACGAAGCACAGGCCGAGCACGCACAGGTCGGTGAGCACCAGCCAGGCCCTCACCTGTTGTTCGCGCCGGCCGAGGTCGGCCCAGGGCGCGAGGCTGTGGGCGAGGTCGTGTTCGTTGTGGAGCGGGACGACGACGCCCGGTCCGCCTTCCGCGGATGGGCGCCTCTCCAGCCGTTGGGCGTGCGCGCGGGCCATGTCAGGGCCCACCGCGGATGCAGGGGTTGGACGGGCGCGCCCTGTGTGGGTGCATGGCATGCACCCGGAGGGCGCATGGCAAAGGCTGGCGGCTGAAGCACGGCATGCATGACTCCCTGCGTGTCGGGGTGGTTGGGGGAAGCGCGGACAGGCGGGGTCCGTGCTCGCCAATTCATTCTTGGAGCCCGCCCCTGGGCCGCATGTAACGAAGCTTGAGTTGAGCCGCGTGATGCATGCGACCGATACCTGCGCAGAAATCCGTTCACACGCATCGGTGTAGCGCGCGCCAGAATTGATTGAACTTATGGCGGCGTGAAGGGCTCAGTCGCCCAGGAGGTTGCAAGCATGCGGGTGGCTGAACCGATCGAGACGGATGCGAAAACCGAGCGCGAATTGCGCGCGCTGTCCAAGGGGCGGCGCGTGGAGGCCCGCGTGCAGCAGCGTGCCCGGTTGATCCTGCTGGCGGCACAGGGCTGGCGCAACAAGGACATCGCCGAGGAGGTGAAGCTCGACCGGCGCCAGGTGGCCTTGTGGCGCCGGCGCTTCATCGAAGGCGGCGTTCAGGCCTTGCTGCAGGACGCGCCCCGCTCGGGGCGCGCGCCGAGCGTGACCGCCGCGGTCGAGTGGTACGTGTTGCGCGCGACGCGGGACGAGCAGCCGGCCGCGGGCACGAACTGGAGCACGCGCAGCCTGGCGGCTTATCTGGGTCTCAGTGCCACGACGGTGCGCCGGGTGTGGCAGCGCCACGGCATCGCGCCGCACCTGTCCGCGCGCCCCCGCCGATAAGTACAGAACAGATTGGCGCAGCCGCGTGGCGAGGCCACGCGCAAATGCGTGATCCGGGCGTGAGGCTTACATCCCGACACGGCGTTTCGTGGGCGAGCGGCCACGGCGCGCGGGGATCAGATGGCCGAGATGTCGGTCTGCACCGGCCAGTGCAAGGCGCTGGCCTGGCTGTCGCGGGTGCCGAAGCGGTGCTGCAGCAGCACCGTGTATTGCCCCGGTCGGGTGCCGCAGAGGCGGTAGCCGTCGGCTGTGGGGCTGAGCTGGACACCGCTGTGCGGGTCGGCCTGCAGCTCCCAGGTGCCGAGTTGGGGCGCGGCGCGGCGCAGCGAGACACAGAAGCCGTGCTTCAGGTTGGATAGCACCACCAGACGCTGCTGGGCACTGGCCTCGCCGCTGGCGGAGGCGTCGAGCTGGCGCGGGTGGCTGTTCTCCAGCACGCGCATCACGGGCGGAATGACGATGCGGAAGTCCAGCGCGGCGCTGGCATTGCCCCGCGGTGCCCACGCGCTGTCGCCCATGCCGGTGGCCGGCGCCAGCAGCAGCGCGCAGGCGGCCGCGGCGGGCAGGAACGGGCGAAGTGGGGTGGACATGCCCCCCTTATCGGGCTTTTGGGCCCGAACTTGAATGGGGCGAGGCCCCGCTGGTCAGCGCTTATTCATTGCGCTGCACCGGGAAGCTCACCGACACGCTCTCGCGCCGGCGCACCTCCAGCAGGGCCTGGCCCTTGTCGACCACGCCCCAGGGCAGCGGCAGGCTGTCGTTGCGCACGCTGAGCGTCCGCGGCCCGCTGGCCACGAAGGGGAATTCGAAGCGGCCCTGGCTGTCGGTGCGCACGGCGTAGCGGTTGTCGAGGTAGACGGTGGCGTTGGGCACGCCGGCCTCGCTGGCCTCCTGCGTGCCGTTGCGGTTGGTGTCGAAGTACACCGTGCCCTCGATGCGCCCGCCGCCGTCGGCCGCGCGTCCGCCCAGGGGCACGCTGCGGCTGCCGGCCTCGAATTCGTAGCGCAGCAGCACGTAGAACGAGCGGTCCGAGTCCGGCACGGTGAGCGGCAGGAAGGGCGCCAGCGGGTCCAGCGAGGGCGCGAGGCGGCTGCGGCCGGTGGAGCGGTTGTACTGGGCTTCCAGGCTCCAGCGCGGGTCGATGCGCCAGTTGGCGCTCAGGTTCAGGCTGTGGCGCGACTGGCCGTTGTTGCCGCGTTCGGTGGCGAGGTTGCCGCGCAGGCCGGCCCGGTTGCCCAGCGGCGCGGACAGGCTCAGCGCGGCGTTCCAGGCGTTCTCGGCGGGCTGGGCCTGGAAGGCGTCGTAGCGTCGCAGGCCCAGGCTGGTGGAGATCGCCCAGCCCTGTTGCGCGGCCCACTCCTGGTCCCAGCTCAGCCAGCGCGAGTCGGGCTCGCCCTGGCCGTGCGTGAGCTCCAGGCGCAGGCCGGTGGTGCCCCAGCCGTTCTGGAAGCGCCAGTCGCCCCAGGTGCTCCAGGCGTCGCCGTCGAAGCGGCGCAGCGTGGCGCCGGCGCCCAGGCTGTGGTCGCGGTTGAGGCGCCAGCGCGCCGAGCCGGTGGCGAAGTAGCCGCTGCCGCTGCGCCCGCTGAGCGAGTCGAGCCAGTCGACCGAGCCCTCGGCCGACCACTGCCGCGTGCGCCAGGCCGTGCGCGCGTAGGCGCCGACCAGGTCGTTGGCCATGGGCAGGTTCGCCCAGCTCAGGTCCGGCTGCAGGCGGTAGGCGCCCAGGCCGTGGGTGCGCGGGCCGTCGTCCCATTCGCCGTCGAACCAGAAGCCGCTGCGCGAGCCGCTGAGCTGGCTGGAGCGGGTGCTCATCAGCTGGCCCTGCAGGCGGTAGCCGGCGTCTTCGCGCCGCAGGGCCAGGAGGGTGGAGTCGGCGTTGACGGTGTCGCTCGCCTGGGCGGGGGTGTCCAGCACCGACACGCGCCGCCCGTCCTCGTGGCGCAGGGCGAGCGTCCAGCCTTGGGTGGCCAGCGGGTTGGCCTCGTCGGCGCCGAGGCGCCACTGGCCGCCGAAGGCCGTGCGCTGGCCGGGCAGGCGGCGAAAGCCGTTGGCCGGCAGGAAGTCGAGCCGGCCGGGTTGGCCGGTGCTGGCCTGCAGCTGCAGGCCGCGGCCCGGGTTCTCCCATTCGGCGCTGGCGCCCTGCAGCAGCGCGCCGGGCACGAAGACGCGCGCCGGCAGGCGCAGGATGCCCGGCATGGGCGGGTTGATGACGCCCAGTTCGTGGCTGGCCAGCCAGCCGCCGTCCAGCGGCATGGCGCGCTGGCGCAGCGTCAGCGTGCCGCTGCTGTCGGCCGGGGCGTAGGTGCCGTCGATGGACAGGCTGCCGTGGTTGGGCGTTTCCAGCAGCCCATACAGGCCGTAGCCGATGCGGGTGCGGCGCTGTTGGTCGAAGGGCTGCGAGCCCACGCGCGCTTCCAGCCGCAGGTAGCGCGGCCAGCCGTCGCGGTCGTAGGGGTAGTCGGCGGCGGTGTCCGCCGGTTCGGGCGGCAGGTTCTCGATCACGCGGTCCACGTAGGGCGCGGCGGCGCCGGCGGGCGGGGCCTCGCCGGTCTGGGCGCCCAGCCAGGGCGCCCAGGCGCCCAGGAGGATCAGCAGGCCGAGGCGCGCACGCGGCATCGGGGCCTTCACGGCGCGAAGCGGGCGTCCAGCGGCAGGCGGTTCTTGCCCCACTCCAGTTGGCCCTTGACCGTCAGCGGAAAGCGCAACTCGGGCGCGGGCTTGCCGTTCTCCGGCACCGGGAGGATCGCCACCGCGCGCGTCTCGCCCGGCAGGATGGGCAGGTCGGCCGGCGCCATCTCCACGCGCGTGCCGAGGGCGTCGGTGCCATTGACGAAGCCTTCCAGCCGGCCGTGGGCATTGCCGCTGTTGCGCACGTCGACCACGGCGGTGGGCTGGCCCTGCACCGTGACCACGCGCGTGCCGGTGATGGCCAGCTGCGGCGCGGCGTCGCCGATGCTGGCGTAGACGATCACGCCGATGCGCCCGCCCACGGGGAAGTTCAGGTCGCCCTGCACGCGCGTGGTGTCCAGGCCTTCGATCATCAGCGCGAAGCGGCACTCGCGCGCCGGCGTGCCTGGCGGCGGCGTGATCTCGAAGCGGTAGCGGTAGCGTGCGCCGGGCTCGATGGTGAGCTCGCGCCGCTCGATGGCGACCCAGGGGCGGCAGCTGTCGGGCGCCAGGGCGTCGCTGAAATCCACGGACTGGTCGGCGCGCAGGCTCCAGTCGTTCGTGTAGAGGCGGTAGCTGCCCTTCTGCAGGCCCGCGTGCTGGATCTCCACCACCTGGCGCGAGGCCTCGCCGGCGTTGAGCCGCAGCTCGAAGCGGGGCGGTGTGATGTAGGCGGCGAAGCCCTGCGCCCCGGCGGGGGCGGCCTGGAGGGTGAGCGCGCCGGCCCCGGCGGCGAGTAGCAGGCGTGTCAAGGAGGCGATGCGCATGGGGCGTTCAGTCCACGTCCAGTTCGAAATGGAAGTCCAGGCGGCGGCTGTTGGAGGTCCAGTCCGGGTTGGCGCGCAGGCGCACCTGCAGCTGGTCCTGCAGCGTCGGTCCGGGGATGGGGCCGGCGTAGACCAGGGCCCGCTCGCCGGACAGCAGCCGCCCGGCCAGCAGCCGGCCCTGGGTGGTCCAGACGGCCTCGACGCGGGAGGCCTGGTCCGAGGGCAGCACCATGTAGACGCGCCCGCTGCGGCCCGCCCACGGGCCCGTGTCGATGCGCACGTTCACGCGCAGCCAGGCCTCCATGCCCTGCCCGAAGGGCTGGCCGGGCTTCAGCGGCAGCCACTGCATCTGCACATTGGGCGGCACGGTGTAGCTCTGGCTGTCGTCCAGGCGGTGCGGGTTGGCCGCCGCCGGCAGGGCCAGGGCGGCGCCCAGCAGGGCGCTGGCCAGGCAGGCCATGGGTCGCGCGCGGCTCATGGCGCGCTCAGGGTGTAGGTCACCCGCCCGTTGTAGGTGCCCGCCGCGCGCACGGCGTTGTTGGCGTAGCTGAAGGTGTGGCAGTTCTCGATGTAGGTGTTGCCGGGCACCGTGGCGAGGGTCTGCGTGGCGCCGCTGAAGGTGCCGGCGGGGATCACGTTGGGCACGCCGCTGCCCGGGGCCGAGACGGTCCAGCTGATTTCGGTGAAGGGGATCGTGTCGCCCGCGGCGCTGGTGAGGTTGGCGGGCGAGGTGACGCCCAGCGTGGCGCTGGCCGAGCCGCCGTTGCGGCGGTAGCCGGCGCCCACCATCACCTGGCTGGACGGCGTCGGGCAGGTGTTGTTGCCGTCACCGTACAGGCTGGTGGACTGGGTGCTGTTGCTGGTCATGGCCAGGTCGGTGCCGTTGCCCAGCTGGGCCGCCGGCACCGTGACCTGCACCAGGTTGATCGCGCCGTTGGTGCCCGTGGCGCCGTTGAAGTTGCCATTGGCATTGCTCACCGAGCCATTGCCCACGTGCAGGAACAGGCGGCGGCTGCCGGAACTGACGCTCAGCGACCAGGCGTGGGCGGCGGCCATTTCCGCCAGGCCCAGCAGCAGCAGGCCGGCTCCGGCAGCGGTTCTCAGGGTGCGCGAGGGCGCGGCGCGCGGCATGGTGTCTCGGGGCCTAGGGCTTCCAGGGCGGCTCGTGGAGCGTCCCATCGGGGGGCGGATCGGGTGGGGAGGCCGGGCGAAGAGGGATGGTGTGCCCCCTTCGTTCGCCGGCGCTGGCCGGGGGCCAGGCGTCACAGCGTGGTGAACCGCTGCGGCCGGGCCCGCGCCTTCAGGGCATGGACGCGGTGTAGGTGACGCGGCCGTTGGTGGTGCCGTAGGTGCCGGGGGCCACCACGGCCGAGTTGGCGTAGCTGAAGGTCCAGTTGGCCGAGCGGTCCGTGACCTTGGTGCCGGAGGACAGGGAGACGTTGCTCGCCGCGCCCGCGCCGGTGTTCGGGATGACCGGGCTGGGCAGCGTGGCGGCCTGGTTGCTGGTGGCGGTGATCTCGGACCACGCGATGGTGTCGGCGCTGGCGTTGGTCAGGGCGCCGGTGGTGGAGGCCGCCAGGGTGATCTGGCCGTTGTTGCCGATCACCCGCACCGGCACCACGTTGCCGGTGATGGTGCCGGCCGCCGCGCCGGTACCGACGGCCGCCGGGTTGGCGGTGAAGTCGAAAGTGACCGTGTCGATGGTGGTGTTGTTGGCCGGGGTCGCGGCGGCGGCGCCGGTGCCCACGCCCAGGAACAGCACGCGCGGCACGATGACGCGGAAATCCAGGCGGGCGGCGGCGTTGCCGGCGCCGGTGACCAGCTGGGATTCGGCCGAGGCCATCAGGGGGGTGGCCAGGGCCAGGGCCAGGGCCGAGCGGAGCAGCAGGGAGTTCTTCACAAGGGTTCCTTCAGGTCTGAAAGATGGAGTACTTTATGGCGTACCACTTTGGTTCAATGTTGGGCCGAATACTAGGCGCCGAAACTCCCTGTGACAATTCATCAGACAGGAAAAAGTCACGTTTTTCAAGCACTTGAGGCACATAGGTGACTTAGCGGTCGAAATTCGACCACAGGTGGGTGACGGTTGTGCTCAAGTTTTGACGGGTATTGCCGTGTGCGTACCTTTGTCCGGCAGGCCGTCAGGCAAAGGCAGTGCGCCACCGGCCGGGGCCTCGGCCCGCCAACGGCCGATCCCGTCGCGCTGGCGCGCGTGACCGGGCTACAGCAGCACGGTGTCGGTGCGCAGCGGCCAGCGCCCGGCGAATTCGGCGCCGAACCGGTGTTCGATCTGCACCGCATAGGTGCCCTGGCGCAGCGTGCACAGGCGCCAACCGTCCCCGTGGGCCTGCAGCGACACCGCCTCGCCGCCGACCGCGCGCAGTTCCCAGGCGGCGGAGGAGGCGCCGGGCACCCGGCGGGTGAGCTCGACGCAAGCGCCCTGGCGGACATTGGTGTGCAGCACGATGCGCTGCAGGGCCGTGATGGGCCCCGACCCCGCCGCCAGCGTGGACGGGTGGCTGTTCTCGAGGAGGTTCACCACCGGAGGAACCGTCACGCGGATAGTGACCCGGGCCGACGCGCTGGGCCGGTTCCGGGCGACGGTGGATTCCGGCCAGGCGGCCGGCGACAGCAGGGACAGGGCCAGCAGGACGGCCTGCGCGTGAACTCGGCGAGGGTGTGCCATGTCCCGGTTCTCGACCCGCCGGCCGAGAACTTGAACCTGGCCGGGCTCACGGCAAGGTGGCCTCGATCTTGAAGGCGCCCTCGTCCCAGTCCAGGGTGCCCGACACCCGCAAGGGGAAGCGCAGCGGCGCGGTGGCGCCGTCCTTGCCGCGCGCGGCCAGGGCCAGGGTGCGCGTCTGGCCCGGCAGCACGGGCGCGCCCTCGGGCACCAGTTCCAGGGCCTTGTCGTCGGCATCGCGCACGGTCAGCGCGCCGTCGAGCCGCCCATGGGCGTCGCCGAGGTTGCGCACCACCAGCACCGGGCGCCGCTGGTTCTTCAGGCTGTCGGTGCCGATGCGCACCAGCTCCAGCTGCGGCCTGGCGCCGCCCACGGCCACGTACACGGTGATCGCGATGCGCCCGCTGATGGGCAAGCTGAGCGCCGAGCCGCCGCTGTTGAGGGCCGTCACCTGGGCCGGGTCCACGCCCTCGATGGCGATCATGAAGCGGCACTCGCCCCGGGGCGCGTCGGCCGGCACCGACACCTGGAAGCGGTACGGCTCGTTGGCGCGCGCGCCCAACTGCCGCGTTCGGCGCTCCAGCGCCACCCAGGGCCGGCAGCTGCCGGGCAGCAGCTCGGGGTGGAACTGCAGTTCGCCAGCCTCGGTCAGCGACCAGTCCATGGTGCGAAAGGCCAGCGTATTGACCTGGGTGCCGACGTTGTAGATGCGCAGGGACTGGCCCAGGCGCTCGCCCGGCTGGGCCTGCAGCTCCAGCCGGGACGGCGAGGCGGCGACCTCGAAAGGCGCCGTCGCCGGCTGGGCCAGCGCAGCGCCGCACAGCAGCGGCGCCGCCAGGCCCAGGGCGAGGCGCCCGGCCCCGAGGGGCCGCCGACGCCAGAGGGGGGGACAAGCGGTGGGCATGGAGAACTCCTGGGCGTCTAGGGCGTGGCGGCCGAGAACGTGATCCGGCCGGTGTAGACACCGGCGACCGGCGAGGCGGCGGGGGTGTAGCGGAAGGTCCAGTTCGCGGCCCGGTAGGTGAGCAGGGCGGGCGCGGCCGAGGTGCCGCTGCCCCCGGGGCTGACGTTGACGCTGCTGCCGATGCCACTGTCGGGGATGGGCGGCGCGGGCAGGCTGGCGTTGTCGGAGCTCAGGCCGATCCGCGACATCGGGATATGGTGCGGGCCGTTGGCCAGCGGGCCGCTGGTTTGGGCGCTGAGCTGGATCTGGCCGACGTTGCCACGCACCTCCACCGGCAGGGCGACGGCCTCGGGGGCGCCATAGGTCGGCGCGGCGCCGGGAACGTGCCAGGGGGTGAGCGTGAAGTCCACGCCGCTCAGGGTGGCGCTGGCCGAGGGCCCGCCGCCGTTGTCGGTGCCCGCGTGCGAGCCGCCGGCGCCGACGCGCAGGAAGATCATGCGGTCGATGCCGAGCTCGAAATTCAAGCGGGCGCCGGTGGTGATGCGGCCGCCGGCGCCTTGCGACTGCGTTTGTTCGGCCTGCACCGCCGGCGGTGCCAGCAGGCTGGCCGAGACGGCGAGGCAGGGCCAGAGCCTCATGGCAGGGTCACCAGCTCGAAGCCGGGTTCGATGCCGAAGGCGCCCCCGTTCCACGGGCCCAAGGCGTCGAGCTCGAGTTCCAGTTCGAGGTCGATCGCCAGCGGCGTCAGCGGGGCCGTGATGGTGCCGCTCCAGATCGGCTGGCGTTGGCCAGGCCCGAGCTGGCCGTCCAGGGCGCCGTCCAGGCCGCGCCAGCGAAAAACCAGGCCATTGCTGCGCTGCAGGCCGTTCACCAGGGGCGGCAGCACGATGTCGATGCGCGCGCGTCGCTGCAGGAAGCCGCCGGTGCCCAGCCGGTACTCGACCCGGCCGAAGCGGGCCAAGGCCCGCCGCGCGAAGGGATTGAGCGCGAGCGCCTGGCCGTTTTCGTCGGTGACCTGCCGGGCGGCCACGCGCTGTCGCGGCGAGGCGGCGCTGTCCAGCCGGTGGGGGACTTGCGCCCGCGCCAGACCGGGGGCGCCGCAGACGATCGCGGTCGCGATGCAGAGGGCGTGGCAACAGCGCTTCACGCTACTCGATCACGGCGGTGAAGGTGACCGTGCCGCGGTAGCGGCCGGCCGGGTACAGGGTGGTGTTGCCGTAGCTGAACACCAGGGTGTTGGCGACCTCGACCGACCGGTTGGTGAAGCAGCAGATCATGCCGACCAGCTGCTGCGCGGTGCCGCCATCGAAGCCGCCGCTTTGAATGTCCCAGCCGGCATAGCCTGGCGCGGACTCCCGTTCGTGCGAAACCCAGCGGACGGTGGTGAACGGGATCACGGTGCTGCCGCAGCCGCTGCCGGCCACGCAGGCCATGCCGGCGGCCGAGTCGACGAGCAGCCTGAGGGTCTGGTTGCCGGAGGCCCATTGGCCGCGCAGGCGCACGCGCACGCCGCCGCTGGGCGTGGTGGCCGGGGCCAGCGCGTCGGGCACACCCGGCACGGCCTGGGGCGTGGGGCTGGTGTGGGCCCCGGTGACCCGAAAGCCGACGGTGTTGACGGTGCCGCCGCTGGCGCCCACCTGCAGTTGAATGAAGCGCGGGCTGGCCAGGTCAAAGAAGGTGAGCACGGCCGACGCCGGACCACAGGCCAGCGCGAGGCCGAGCAGGGTCAGCGCGCCGCGGACGCGCGACAGGCGGGCGCCGGGGCGGGGCTTTAGGGCGCGGAGCCCCCGGGGTGCGGATGGCAGGCACTGCATGGCCGGATCACGGGAAGAGGGCCAGCCGGACCCGCGGGCGCCGGCTGGCCGATGGTCGGATCCGGGCGGCGCGGGATGCGCCGCCCGGGCCCGATCAGAGCGCCGAGGCGGTGTAGGTCACCGTCTGCGAGAAGGCACCGGCGCTGGCGGCCGCGGCGGCGGCGGCGTCCACGCTGTAGGTCCAGGTGCCGGTCTGCAGCGTATTGGCCGGGATCGGCTGGGTCGTGAAGCCGCCGGTGTTGGCGCCGGGGTGCTGCAGCGAATCGGCCGCGTTGGCGCTGACCAGGATGCTGGCGGCGGTAAGGCCGGTGGTGCCGGTGTCGGGCGTGCTCACCGCGCCGGTGAGGGTGGCGCCGCTGGCGTTGGTCCAGGCGAAGGCGTTCAGGCCGGCGACGGTCGAGGCGGTGAAGGTGGGCGCGGAACCGTCCCAGGCGAAGCCTTGGCTGTCGCCGTTGCCGAAGGTGCTCGAGCTGGGCGTGAGCGCGATGTCGACGTTGTCGACGGTGGCGCCGGCGGAGCCGACGCGCAGCATGATCAGCTTCGGGATCGAGACGTTCACGTTCACGCGGGCGGTGGCGCTGACCGCGCCGGTGCCGGCCGAGTTGTAGCCATAGGTGCTTTCGGCGTGCAGCGCCTGGGTGCTGAGCAGGGCGGCGGCTGCGGCGGCGGTGGCGGTGAGCAGTCGGGCGGGAGATTTCATGGATGTCCTATGAAAAGCAGGAAGGGAAACAAGAAACCAGCGGGGCTGGCGACGAACCGGACAAGCCTCCGGTGGGCATGGGCGCTTGGGTGAACTTCATCGCGGCGGCCTCATTCGGGGGTGCTCACTGGGGGCTGACCACCCCCAGCGGGGCGATGGCCTCGCCGCGCAGCGGCACATCGACGACGGTGCGGCTCTGCGGGCCTTCGCCCCAGGGCAGCGGTATGGATTCGGGGCGCAGGCTCAGGCGCTGGCTGCCGGTGCGCACCTGCGCGAATTCGAAGCGGCCGCGCGGATCGGTGACGGCGCGCTCGCGGTTGTTGAGCAGCACTTCCACGCCCGGCACGCCGGCCTCGTTGGCCTGCTGCACGCCGTCCCGGTTGGCGTCGAGAAAGACCACGCCGCCGATGCGGCCCGCGCCCGCGCCGTGCGCGGCGCCGGCGGTGTCGGAGAACCCCCGGCCGCGCTGGCCTTCGTAGCGCAGGTAGACGAGGGCGGTGCGCTCATGGCTGCGGCTGACCTGGGCGGCGGCATAGCGCTGGTCCTCGAAGCGCCGTGTCAGCCCCAGCCAGGAGAGTGCGCCGCCCAGCGGCTCGACGCTGGCGTAGGGGCCGCCTTCGAACTGGCCCCGCCGGCCCCAGCCGGCACGCACATCGGTGCTGTCGGTGAACACCCGCAGCGAAGCGCCACGCAGCACGCTGTTGCCCAGGCTCAGCCGCTGGCCGCGGGTCAGGCCGTCGGTGACCTCGCTGTGGAGATCGCCCAGGCCGATGTCGGCGAAGCTGGACGGCGAAAGCGGCAGGCCCAGGTTGCGCAGGGTCAGCCGGGCGCCGCTGGTCGATTGGGCCGCGGCGTTGAACGCGCCCCAGGCGCCCAGGGCCGTGTCCCCGCTGTGGCGTCGCGCATCGGCGGACACCTGCCACTGGCCGTGGCTCAGCGTTTCCTGCTGGTATTGCAGGCGCAGGCCCGACTCGCTCAGGTGCTGCGGCGCGGCGCCGGATGGCTGCCGCTGCGTCCAGTTCAGCTGGGTTTCCACCAGCCAGTACCGCAGGCCTGGGGGTTCCGCGTCGGTGGGGTTCGCCTCGCCACCCAGCAAGGGCCCGTCGTCGGCGCTCAGAAACTGGTCGTCGTAGGCGGGCGGTTGGCGGCGCGCGAGCTCGCGCAGGCGCTCCTGTTCGGCCTGGAGGCGGTCAAGCGATTGGATCTGCGCGCCACCGCCCGGTGCGGCCTCGGGCGCGGGGGCCTGGCCCCAGGCGGCGGTGCTCACCAGTGCCCCCACGGCGAGCGAGCGCCATCGCCCCGGCCGTGGGGCCAGGCGACCAGGGCGCGGTGCGGCGGCACGGGCAAGGCGGGGCATGAAGTGTGGCGGCACATGGGGCGCGGACTGTGTGGGGGGCCCTGGGCGCCCGGGCGACAGCCGGAGGCGGCCAGGTGGCGCACAAAGAAGACGGCGGCGACGATGCTTCAAAAGTAGTCATTTAGACCCCATTTTTTGATTGGGCGGCGTGTTTTCTGGGCTGAGAGTCGCGGGGATCGTGCCTGGGCATTAGGTCTTTAGGCTGAGTTCTTCGGCAGGGTCGCGAAGTGGCTCAGGGGCAGCGCGCCGCCCGCCTTGACCTCTCCCAGGGAGAAGCTGGTGTGCAGGTCCTTGACGTTGGGCAGGTTGAGCAGGACCTCGCGCGCGAAGGCGCTGAAGTGGTGCAGGTCGCGACTCACCACCTGCAGCTCGAAGGTGCCGGAGCCGCTGATGTAGTGGCAGGCCACCACCTCGGGAATGGCGCGGATGGCCTGTTCGAGCTGGCGCGTGGTGTCGCCGTTGTTGCGGTCGGCGTCCAGCCGCACGAAGGCCAGTACCCCCAGGCCCAGCTTGTCGCGGTCGAGCACGGCGCGGTAGCCCTGGATGAAGCCCCGCTCTTCCAGTGAGCGCACGCGCCGCCAGCAAGGCGCCGGCGACAGGCCCACGCGCTGCGCGAGCTCGGCGTTGGTGAGGCGGCCGTCGGCTTGCAGTTCTTGCAGAATCGCGAGGTCGAACTTATCCAGTGTTTCCATGATGGGCAGAAAGAAGAAATATTCTTTCTGGATGATGCGAATTCCGGGCATGAAAAGCAAACACCTATCGGAAGCTGGGGCATACACTGCGCGGCAGACTGGGGGCCGGCCCCTACCCGGGGCCGGCCCCCGCACGCCTGCGTCCACGAGACGCCCCGCCCACGAAGGAGACAGAACATGAACGCGCCGCTGCCCGAGCACATCCGCCAGGCCCTGGAAACCGTCACCCTGGACGACAAATACACGCTGGACCACGGTCGCGCCTTCATGAGCGGGGTGCAGGCCCTGGTGAAGCTGCCCATGCTGCAGCGCCAGCGCGACGCGCTGATCGGCAAGAACACGGCGGGGTTCATCAGCGGCTACCGTGGCTCGCCGCTGGGGGGCTACGACCAGTCCCTGCAGAAAGCGGCGCCGCACCTCAAGAAGCAGAACATCGTCTTCCAGCCCGGCGTGAACGAGGAGCTGGCGGCCACGGCGCTGTGGGGCACGCAGCAGCTGGGCTTCGCGCCCCCGGGCACGAACCGCTTCGATGGCGTTTTCGGCATCTGGTACGGCAAGGGCCCGGGCGTGGACCGCTGCTCCGACGTGTTCAAGCACGCCAACATGGCCGGCACCAGCCCCTGGGGCGGCGTGATCGCGGTGGCCGGCGACGACCACGTGGCCAAGAGCTCCACCGCGGCGCACCAGAGCGACCACATCTTCAAGGCCTGCGGCCTGCCGGTGTTCTTTCCGGCCAGCGTGCAGGACATCCTGGACCTGGGCCTGCACGCCTTCGCCATGAGCCGCTTCTCTGGCGTGTGGACGGGCATGAAGACCATTCAGGAGATCGTCGAATCGAGCTCCACCGCGCTGATCGATCCCGAGCGTGTGCAGATCGTGGTCCCCGAGTTCGAGATGCCGCCCGGCGGCCTGCACATCCGCTGGCCCGACCACGCGCTGGAGCAGGAGGCCCGCCTGTTCGACCACAAGTGGTACGCGGCCCTGGCCTACGTGCGCGCCAACAAGCTCAACCACAACGTGGTGGCCGGCCCCAACGACCGCTTCGGCGTCATCGCCAGCGGCAAGGCCTACAACGACACGCGCCAGGCGCTGGTGGACCTCGGCCTGGACGACGCCACCTGCCGCCGCATCGGTTTGCGCGTGCACAAGGTGGCGGTGGTGTGGCCGCTGGAGGCACAGACCACGCGCGAGTTCGCCACCGGCCTGCGCGAGATCCTGGTGGTGGAGGAAAAGCGCCAGGTCATCGAGTACCAGCTGAAGGAAGAGCTCTACAACTGGCGGCCCGACGTGCGCCCCAACGTGCTCGGCAAGTTCGACGAGTCCGAGGGCGACTTCAGCGGCGGCGAGTGGTCGCGGCCCAACCCCAGCGCCAACACCCTGTTGCGCGCCAAGGCCGACCTCAACCCCGCGCTGATCGCGCGCGCCATCGCCCGGCGCCTGAAGAAGCTGGGCAATGTGCCCGAGGACGTGATGGCGCGCATCGACGCGCAGCTGGCCATCCTCGACGCCCAGGAGCGTTCGCTGCAGACCCTGTTGACCCAGGGCGTGCCCGGCGCCGAGCGCCAGCCCTGGTTCTGCTCCGGCTGCCCGCACAACACCAGCACCAAGGTGCCCGAGGGCTCGCGCGCCATGGCCGGCATCGGCTGCCACTTCATGAGCATCTGGATGGACCGCGCCACCGTGGGCTTCACCCAGATGGGCGGCGAGGGCGTGCCCTGGGTGGGCCAGCAGCCCTTCAGCACCGACAAGCACATGTTCGCCAACCTCGGCGACGGCACCTACTTCCACTCGGGCATCCTGGCGATCCGCCAGAGCATTGCCTCGGGCGTGAACATCACCTACAAGATCCTCTACAACGACGCCGTGGCCATGACCGGTGGCCAGCAGGTGGGCGAGCGCCCCGAGGGCCACAGCGTGGTGCAGATCGCGCAGAGCATGCGCGCCGAGGGGGTGAAGAAGATCACCATCGTCACCGACGAACCCGAAAAATACGATGGCGTGACGGGCATTCCCGACGGCATCGCCATTCAGCACCGCGACACGCTGGACGCCGTGCAGCGCGAGTTCCGCGAGATCGAGGGCACCACGGTCATCATCTACGACCAGACCTGCGCCACCGAGAAGCGCCGCCGCCGCAAGCGCGGCACGATGGCCGAGCCGAACCAGCGCGTGGTCATCAATGAGCTGGTGTGCGAGGGCTGCGGCGACTGCGGCGAGAAGTCCAACTGCCTGTCGGTGGAGCCGCTGGAGACGCCCTTCGGCCGCAAGCGCCAGATCAATCAGAGCACCTGCAACAAGGACTTCTCCTGCGTGAACGGCTTCTGCCCGAGCTTCGTCACGGTCGAGGGCGGCCAGCTGCGCAAGAAGAAGGGCGCGGCCAATGCCGGGTGGGAGGGCGGCGCGCTGCCGCACCCGACGCTGCCCGCGCTGGGGCACGACGCCTGGGGCATCATCGTTGCCGGCGTGGGCGGCACGGGCGTCATCACCATCGGCCAGCTGCTGGGCGTGGCCGCGCACCTGGAAGGCAAGGGCATCGTCACGCAGGACGCGGCGGGCCTGGCACAAAAAGGCGGCGCCACCTGGAGCCACGTGCTGATCGGCGACTCGCAGGAGCGCATCCGCACCACGCGCGTCTCGGCCGCCTCGGCCGACCTGGTCATCGGCTGCGACCCCATCGTGGCCGCCAACAAGGAGACCTGGCAGCGCCTGCGCGAAGGTCGCACGCACGTGGCCCTCAACAGCAGCGCCACGCCCACGGCGGCTTTCGTGAAGAACCCCGACTGGATGAGCCCCGCGCAGGCCTGCGTGGACACCCTGGTCAACCACCTGGGCGGCGAAGCGGTTGGTGTGGTCGATGCCGAAACCATCGCCACCCGGCTGCTCGGCGACAGCCTGTACACCAACCCGCTGATGCTGGGCTACGCCTGGCAGAAGGGCTGGATCCCGCTGGGCCAGGCCGCGCTGATGCGCGCGATCGAACTCAACGCCGTGGCGGTGGAGCAGAACAAGGCCGCCTTCGAGTGGGGCCGCCGCGCCGCGCACGACCTGCCGGCCGTGCGGGCCGCCTGCGGTCTGGCCGGTTCGGCCGCCCAGGTCATCCAGTTTCAGCCGCGTGAGACGCTGGAGCAGCTCATCGCCCGCCGGGCCGACTTCCTCACCGGCTACCAGAACGCGTCCTATGCCCGCGAGTACCGCGACTTCGTCGAGCGCGTGCGCCAGGCCGAGTCGCAGGCCCTGGGCAAGACCGCGCTGAGCGAGGCGGTGGCGCGCTCGCTGTTCAAGCTCATGGCCTACAAGGACGAGTACGAAGTGGCGCGCCTGCACACCGACGCCGCCTTCCACGACAAGATCGCGGCCCAGTTCGAAGGCGACTTCTCGCTCAAGGTGCACCTGGCGCCGCCGCTGTTCGCCAAGAAGAACGAGCGCGGCGAACTGATCAAGCGGCCCTACGGTCCCTTCATGTTCACGGCCTTCCGCTGGCTGGCGAAGTTCAAGGGTCTGCGCGGTGGCGCGCTCGATCCCTTCGGCCGCACCGCCGAGCGCCGCATGGAGCGCGCCCTGATCGCCCAGTACCGCGCCGACGTCGAGGCCCTGCTGTCCGGGCTCACGCCCGACAGCCAGGCGCTGGCGCTGGAGATCGCGCGCCTGCCCGAGCAGATCAAGGGCTTTGGCCACGTGAAGGAGCGCCACGCCCAGGCCGCCGCCGCGCGGCGCGAGGCGCTGCTGGCGCGCTGGCGTGAGGGCGCCGCCGCGGCGCCGGCGCGCCAGGCCGCCTGAGGCGGCGGCGGCTTCAGCGGTTGGGAAACCCGCCTCTGTCAAGGGGGCGGCATACAATCGCCGGTTGTTCTGAACCCGCTGGAGACCGCCTGTGTTGATTTCCCCCGCCTACGCCCAAGCCGCCTCTGGCGGCACCGAGTCCACCCTGCTGGGCCTGCTGCCCCTGGTGTTGATGTTCGTGGTGCTGTACTTCGTCATGATCCGCCCGCAGCTCAAGCGCCAGAAGGAGCACAAGGCCATGATCGAGGCCGTGGCCAAGGGCGACGAGATCGTCACCGCCGGTGGCTTCCTCGGCAAGGTGTCCAAGATCGGCGACACCTACATCGGTGTGGAACTTGCCGCCGGCCTGGAAGTCCAGATGCAGCGCACCGCCGTCGTGCAGGTGCTGCCCAAGGGCACGATCAAGTAAACCCCGCACGGGCCGGCTGACACCGGCCCGTGTCCCCGTCAAGGGGGCCACGCGAGCGGACCGGCGCAGGCCGGTCCGCCGCGTTTCTGACCAAGACCTCGCGAGCGCCGAAGGCCCTGTATGAACCGATACCCGCTGTGGAAGTACGCGATCATCGTGATCGCCCTGTTGGTCGGCGCGATCTACGCGCTGCCCAACCTGTTCGGCGAGGCGCCGGCGGTGCAGGTGTCGGCGGCCAAGGCCACGGTGCGCGTGGACACGGGCACGGTCGCGCGGGTCGAGCAGGCGCTGTCGGCGGCCTCGATCACCCCCAGCGCGCTCTCGCTCGAAGGCGGCTCGGTGCGCGCGCGCTTCGATGACACCGATACCCAGCTGAAGGCGCGCGATGCCATCGACCGCGCGCTCAACACCGACGCCGCCGATCCCAGCCATGTGGTGGCGCTGAACCTGGTGCCGCGCACGCCGGCCTGGCTGTCGGCCCTGCACGCCCGCCCCATGTACCTGGGCCTGGACCTGCGCGGCGGCGTCCACTTCATGCTGCAGGTGGACATGAAGGCCGCGCTGGAGCGCCGCGCCGACGTGCTGGCCACCGACCTGCGCAACGCCCTGCGCGAAAAGAACATCCGCCACGGCGGCATCCAGCGCAGCGGCCAGACCATCGAGCTGCGCGTGCGCGACGAGGCCACGCGCAACGCGGTGGTCGACCTGGTGCGGGCGCAGTTCACCGAGCTGGTGCTGAACGAGACGGCCGAGGGCAGCGACACGCGCATCACCGCGACCATCCGCCCCGAGGCCGCGCGCGCCGTGCAGGACCAGGCGCTCAAGCAGAACATGACCACCCTGCACAACCGGATCAACGAGCTCGGCGTGGCCGAGCCGGTGATCCAGCAGCAGGGCGCCGACCGCATCGTGGTGCAGCTGCCGGGCGTGCAGGACACCGCCAAGGCCAAGGACATCCTGGGTCGCACCGCCACGCTGGAGGTGCGCCTGGTCGACGAGAGCGCCGATGGACTGGCCGCCGAGCGCGGCACGGGGCCGGTGCCTTTCGGCTCCGAGCGCTACCTGGAGCGCAACGGCCGTCCCGTCATCGTCAAGCGCGAGGTGCTGCTCACCGGCGAGAACCTCACCGACGCGCAGGCCGGCTTCGACGGCCAGTCGCACGAGCCCGCGGTGCACCTCACGCTCGACAGCAAGGGCTCGCGCATCTTCCGCGACGTCACGCGCGACAACGTGGGCAAGCGCATGGCCATCATCCTGTTCGAGAAGGGCAAGGGCGAGGTCGTGACGGCACCCGTGATCCGCACCGAGATCGGTGGCGGGCGCGTGCAGATTTCCGGCGCCATGACCACCATGGAGGCCAGCGACACCGCGCTGCTGCTGCGTGCGGGCTCGCTGGCCGCGCCGATGGAGATCATCGAGGAGCGCACCATCGGCCCCAGCCTGGGCGCCGAGAACATCTCCAAGGGCTTCCACAGCGTGACCTGGGGCTTCTTGGTGGTGGCGGCCTTCATGTGCGTCTACTACATGATGTTCGGCGTGTTCTCCGCCATCGCGCTGGGCGTCAACGTGCTGCTGCTGGTGGCCGTGCTGTCCATGCTGCAGGCCACGCTCACCCTGCCCGGCATGGCGGCCATGGCGCTCGCGCTGGGCATGGCCATCGATGCCAACGTGCTCATCAACGAGCGGGTGCGCGAGGAGCTGCGCCGTGGGGCCACGCCGCAGGCGGCCATCAACGCGGGCTATGACCGCGCCTGGGCGACCATCTTCGACTCCAACGTGACCTCTCTGATCGCGGGCCTGGCGCTGCTGCTGTTCGGCTCGGGCCCGGTGCGCGGCTTCGCCGTGGTGCATTGCCTGGGCATTCTCACCAGCATGTTTTCCGCCGTGTTCTTCTCGCGCGGCCTGGTGAACTTCTGGTACGGCCGCCAGAAGAAGCTCAAGACCATCTCCGTCGGCACGGTGTGGCGCCCCGAGGGCGACGCCACCCCCGCCAAGGCCGACTGACCCCCGCACCCGGAGCCCACGATGGAGTTCTTCCGCATCCGCCGCGACATCCCGTTCATGCGGCACGCGATCGTGCTGAACGCGATCTCGTTCATCACTTTCCTGCTGGCCGTGTTCTTCCTCGTGACGCGCGGCCTGCACCTGTCGGTGGAATTCACCGGCGGCACCGTGGTCGAGGTGGCCTACGAGCAGCCGGCCGACCTCACCGCCGTGCGGCGCGTGGTCGAGGACCTGGGCTACCTCGAGGTGCCCGTGCAGAACTTCGGCAGTTCGCGCGACGTGCTGCTGCGCCTGCCCGCCGTGCAGGGACAAAGCTCCGGTCAGCAGGCCGAGGCCCTGTTCGCCGCGCTCAAGGCCCAGAACCCGGCCGTCACGCTCAGCCGCACCGAGTTTGTCGGGCCCCAGGTGGGCGAGGAGCTGCTGCACAACGGCCTGATCGCCCTGGCCCTGGTCATCGGGGGCATCATCATCTACCTGGCCGTCCGCTTCGAGTGGAAATACGCGGTCTCGGCCATCATCGCCAACCTGCACGACGTGGTCATCATCCTGGGCTTCTTCGCCTTCTTCCAGTGGGAGTTCTCGCTGGCCGTGCTCGCGGCCACGCTGGCGGTACTGGGCTATTCGGTCAACGAATCGGTGGTCATCTTCGACCGCATCCGCGAGACCTTCCGGCGCCAGCGCAAGATGACGCCCCAACAGGTGGTGGACCACGCCATCACGTCCACCATCAGCCGCACCATCATCACGCACGGCTCGACCCAGATCATGGTGCTGTCCATGCTGCTCTTCGGCGGCCCCACGCTGTTCTACTTCGCCCTGGCGCTGACCATCGGCATCCTGTTCGGCATCTATTCCTCGGTGTTCGTCGCGGCGGCCATGGCCTTGTGGCTGGGCATCAAGCGTGAAGACCTGGTGAAGCCATCCAAGAGCGAAGGCGATCCGGACGACCCGAACGCCGGCGCCGTGGTGTAGTCCGTGGCGTAGTTGCCATACCAAGGCCGCCCAACGGCGGCGTCCGGGGGTTTCGCGGGCATGGAACGCAGGGTCTTCGTGTCATACTGAAAAGCATGGTGTCGCCTTCCCAACCGACGGGGTTTGCCCTTGCCCAGCAGGCGCGTGAGCGCCATGTGCTGCACGTGGGGCGGTCGCTGCCGGACCTGGCCAAGGCCATCGAACAGCGCCTGACCGTGCTGCTCGACCAGCCGGGCACCTCGAGCGACGTGCAGATCCGCCGCGACACCTGGGCCGCCTTCAAGAAGCGCCAGACCATCTGGGTCGAGGACTGCCGCAACGCGCTGCGCAAGCACCTGGCCGCCCGCGCCGGCCTCACCGAACCCGCCAGCCTCTCGGGCCAGCTCGAACTGGTGACCGAAGGCGCCATCGACGACCAGATCCTGGCCTCGCGCATGGCCATGCGCGTGCTCGACAAGACCTCGTCCGAGCTCAACGACCTGCGCCTGCGGGTGCAGCACCTGGAGCGGCGCACCGAGCTGTCCAAGAGCGACATCCTGCTGCCCGACGTGCTGGCGCGGCTGCTGGTCGAGCAATGGAAATCCGCCGGGCTCGAGCGCGAGGGCCTGGGCCTGGTCCAGGACCACATCGCGCCCATGCTGGGCGCCATCCTGCTCGATGGCTA
The DNA here is from genome assembly GCF_034421675.1 of Hydrogenophaga sp. SNF1. Classification (NCBI taxonomy): domain Bacteria; kingdom Pseudomonadati; phylum Pseudomonadota; class Betaproteobacteria; order Burkholderiales; family Comamonadaceae; genus Hydrogenophaga; species Hydrogenophaga sp. SNF1. Next base: position 4,542,463 of record NZ_CP139793.1, on the reverse strand, counting down.
CAAGGCCGCCAATGGGCACCTCGTGGCCAACGGCGTGATGGAGAAAATCGACCTGCAGGCGCTGGTGCGCCGCAGCCCGTCCGGCACGACGGCGCCCGCGCCGCCCACCACCCGGCCGGGTGCGCCCGGCGGGCCCACCACGGGCGGGGGGTTGCACACCCCGTTCCGGCGGGTGCAGGAGCCGGGCCGCCCTGGCGGCCCCGGCGCGGGGCCCGCCAGCCAGGCCGGCGGTGCCAGCGGCCTGTCCGGCCATGGCCAGGTCCACACGGGGGGCCGGGCCGCCCCGCACAGTGGCTACCCTGGCTCCTCCGGCATGGGCGTGAACGACGAAACGCGCATGCTCACCGGCACCTCGCCCCTGGCGCGCGCGCGCATGCGGGCCCAGGGCGTGGTGGGCCGTCTGCGGCGCATGCTGATCGACCGCGTGGGCCCCGAATTCGAGGCGACCGAGATCCTGCCGCCCTCGCCCGCCCTGCAGCAGGTCATGGCGCGCCAGGTGTCCTTTCCCAGCACCGGTTCCGGGTTGGGCGGGGTGGCGCCCACCGGCGGCGGTGCGGTGTACGTGGATGCGGGCACGGTCGAGCGCACGGCGGTGGCGCTGCGCGAACGCACCCAGGAGCTCAAGCAGGCCGCGTCCACGCCCACCGAGAAGGCCACCATCGAGGTGGTGGCGCTCATGTTCCAGGCCATCCTGGCCGAAGAGCGCATCCCGCCGAGCGTGCGCGTGTGGTTCGCCCGCCTGCAGATCCCCGTGCTGCGCGTGGCCCTGGCCGAACCCGAGTTCTTCAGCGCCCTGCAGCATCCCGCGCGCCGGCTGATCGATCGCATGGGCTCCTGCGTGATGGGGTTCGAATCCAACGTCGGCTCGGTCGCGCTGGAGGCCGAGATCAAGCGCGTGGTGCAGGTGATCGAACAGTACCCGGAGACCGGGCGCCGCGTGTTCCAGCTCGTCTACGACGAGTTCCAGAAGTTCCTTTCCACCTATCTGAGCGAGCAGAGCAGCGCCAGCCGCTTCGTCAGCGTCGCCCAGCAGGTCGAGCAGAAGGAAACGCTGTCGGTGCAATACACCATCGAACTGCGCAAGCTGCTCGATGACGTGCCGGTGCGCGCCGAGGTGCGCGACTTCCTCTTCAAGGTCTGGGTCGACGTGCTGGCCGTGGCCAGCGTCAAGCACGGCGTCAAGCACCCGGACACGCAGGCGCTCAAGCAGGCCGCGTCCGACCTGCTGTGGGCCGCCAGCGCCAAGCCCAGCCGCGACGACCGCGCGCGCGTCATCCAGCAGCTGCCGGGCATCCTGCAGCGGCTGCGCCAGGGCATGGCCCTGCTCGGTTTCCCGCAAGGCTTGCAAGACCAGCACATCAAGTCGGTGAGCGACACCCTGGCCGACGCCTTCATGTCGCGCACCGAGTCGATCGCGCAAAGCCAGCTCGACGCCCTGTCCAAGCGCCTGGCCAACCTCGAGGACTACCTGCCCGAGGGCGGCGTGGGCGATTTCGATCTCAACGCCGACAGCATCGAGCTCATCACCGGTGTGGACGCGAGCAACATCGAGGTCATCAACCAGGGCGGCAGCCAGCCCAACGAGGCCATGCGCGCCTGGGCGGTGGAGTTGCAGATCGGCGCCTGGTTCGGCCTGGACCACAACGGCAAGCTGGTCAGCGTACAGCTCGCCTGGCGCAGCCAGCATGGCCAGCTCTACCTGTTCGTGAGCAACGCGGGGCGCTGCTTCCTCATGCCCGCTTCGCGCGTGGCCGCCTACCTGCAGGCGGGCCTGCTGGTGCCGAGCGAGGACGAAACGCTCACCGTGCGCGCCACGCGCGAGGCGCTGGCCAAGCTCGACGCCAACCCCGAGCGCCTGCTGGCCTGAGGCCCGGGCCCATGGGGCGCGGGTTCAGCCTTGCGCGACGCGCTGCAGCAGGCCGCCTGGCAGGCGCGCCACCAGACCCTGCAACTCCAGTTCGAGCAGCCGCGCCTGCAGCGCGCTGGTCGGCAGGCCGGTGCGCGCGAGCAGGTCGTCCAGGCCCACGGGGTCGTGGCCCAGGGCGCTGAGCAGCTCGTCGTCCGCCCCGCCGCTGGGCAGGGGCGAGGCCTCCTCGGCCGCGCGGGGGGGCGGATCCGCCAGCCGCAGCTCTTCCAGCACGTCCTGCGCCGACTCCACCAGCTTGGCGCCCTGGCGGATCAGCGCGTGGCAGCCGCGCGACTGTGGCGCATGGATGGAGCCGGGGATGGCGAACACCTCCCGCCCCTGTTCGCTCGCCAGCCGCGCGGTGATCAACGAGCCCGACTGCAGCGCGGCCTCGACCACCAGCGTGCCCATCGACAGCCCTGCGATCACGCGGTTGCGCTGCGGGAAATGGTGTGCCAGCGGCGGCGTTCCCAGCGGGTACTCGCTGATCAGCGCGCCTTGGGCGACGATGCGGTGGGCCAGGTCGCGGTGGCGGCTGGGGTACACGCGGTCGAGACCGGTGCCCACCACCGCCAGCGTGAAGCCGCCCGCGCGCAGCGCGCCCTCGTGCGCGGCGCCGTCGATGCCCAGGGCCAGCCCCGACACGATGGTCAGGCCGGCGGCCGCCAGCGACTGCGCGAAGGCCTGCGCGTTCTGCGCGCCCTGCGGCGTGGGGTTGCGGCTGCCAACGATGGCCAGCCGTTGCGCGTGCGACAGCGCATCCAGGCGTCCGTGCACGAACAGCACCAGCGGTGGGTCGGCCGTGTCCAGCAGCGAGGCGGGGTAGCGCGGGTCGGCCAGCGTGAGCGCGTGGCGCTCGCCGCCCTGCGCCAGCCAGCGCTCGTGGGCCAGCACGGTCTCATCGAAGCCCTGGGGGGGCTGCGCCATGGCCTGGGCCAGGGCGGGCTCCACGACGCGACCCCAGGTGTCGGGCGCCTGGGCCCAGATGGCGTCGGGCAGACCGAAGGCCGCCAGCAACTGGCGGGCGGTGGTGCGGCCCAGGCCGGGTGTCAGGAGCAGCCGCAGCCAGGCGGCCAGCTCATCACGCGGCATGGGGCTCAGGGGTTGAGGAAGCGGTCGCCCACCTGCACGCCGTCGTCGATCTCGAGCACGATGGCATAGGACACGCGGTCGAAGGTGCGGAACACCATCATGAGACCGTTGCGCTCGCCGGGCAGGCGGATGTCGGGGCGCGAGGAATCGGTGGTGTCCTTGACGAGGTTGCTCTCGCGCAGGAGAGCCAGCACGTGGCCGGGTTCCAGGCCGTTCTGCTTGCCGCGGTTGATGGTGACCACCATGTTCTGGGCCGCGTAGTTCACGGCATTGCCGTACACGGAGACCACGTGACCGGATTGCGGGCCCTGTGGCGCGCGCGGCACGAAATTGAGGAACTCGCGCGGCGGCTCGGGCAGCAGGCGGTCGCCCACGCGCATTTCCTCCTTCGCGGCGACGATGTCGATGCCGGCCGGCACGATTTCCTCGACCTTGTTGCCCTTGGCGTCCACGCCTTCGCGGCGGCGTTCGTTGGAGACCACATTGGCCTTGCCCACGTACTGCGCCTCGTAGCCCAGGATTTCGTTGGTGATGGGGTCGCGCAGCGGCGTGGCGTTGCGGAACACGCGGTAGCCGATGGAGCGGCCATCGACCACGGCCAGGGGGTCGGCGTTGGGCTGCTCGCCGGAGATGGCGCGCGCGTAGGCGCGGTCGCCACGGCTGAGCAGCACGCGGTTCTCCTGCGTGGCCACGATGCGCGGCGCGCGCTTGATCGCGTTCTCGTCGACGATCAGGGGCTCGGTCAGGAAGGATTCGATGGTCTGCAGCGAGATCGGCGGGATCGCCGTGTCGGCCAGCGACTCATAGCGGGTGCGCGGCGAGACCTTGATGGTGCCGGGCTCGCCGCTGCCGCCCGGGCGCGTGCTGAGCGTGGCGCGGCCGTCGGTCTTGATGAGGTACAGCGTCTGCCCCGGGTAGATGCGGTGCGGGTTCTTGATGTCGTCGAGGTTCATGCCCCACAGCTCGGGCCAGCGCCACTGGCTGCGCAGGAAGACGCCGGAGATGGCCCAGAGCGTGTCGCCGCTTTTCACGGTGTAGCTGTCGGGGGCGTTGGGCGCCAGTTCGGACAGTGGCACGCCGGCCTGAGCGACCTGGTTGGCGGTGGCGCGCTGGCCGGGGGTGATGGGGTAGCGCTGCTCGGCCGGCATGGGGCCGCTTTGCGCGAGGGCCGCCTGTGCGGCGCAGGCCAGGCCGACGGCGCTGGCGATGGTGGAGATCAGGCGGGTGTTCGATCGCATGTTCGGAGGCCCCTGGGCGGCTGCCGTCGGCCGGTGCGATGACGCCGCGGGAGCCGGCGTCTCAACCACCGCCTGGGGCGCGCGAGTCTTGACAAAACGCGTTTGATTCTGCGCGCAAGCCTTTGATTGCGCAATGTTTATGGCGGCGTGCAATTTCGCGTCGTCGCAAAAGTGGCGAAAATAGCGACATCGGTTTCCGCTCGTCAGCGTGCCACCGCCTGCTGTCGTTCCCGACCCCAACGGAGACCGCTTGAGACCCCGATCCGATCAGCCATGAGCGCCCCCGACACCCTGCCCATCCTGCGTTACCCCGACCCGCGCCTGCACACCGTCGCCCAGCCCGTCGCGGCGGTGGACGGGCGCATCCGCGCGCTCATTCCCCGCATGCTCGCCACCATGTACGAGGCCAACGGCATCGGCCTGGCCGCGACGCAGGTCGACATCCACGAGCGGCTCATCGTCATCGATGTGAGCGAATCGCGCGACCAGCCGCTGGTGCTCATCAACCCGGTGATCGAATGGGCCAGCCCCGAGACGCGCAAGGGCGAAGAGGGCTGCCTGTCGGTGCCCGGCATCTACGACGGCGTGGAGCGCTCCACGGCCGTGCGCGTGCGCGCGCTCGACGGCGAAGGCGCGCAGCGTACGATCGAGGCCGAAGGCCTGCTCGCGGTCTGCATCCAGCACGAAATGGACCATCTCGTGGGCAAGGTTTTTGTCGAGTACCTGTCGCCGCTCAAGCGCAACAGGATCAAATCCAAGCTCGTGAAAGCCCAGCGCGAAGCCCTGCGCGAGTGAGCCCGCCATGAAGCCTGTTGCCGTATTGCGTTGCATCGCCCTGCTGGCCCTGGTATGGCTGGCGGGTTGCGCGGGCATGCCCGAGCGTTTGCCGTCCGGCGCGTCGCGCGAGCAGGTGATCGAGCGCCTGGGCCCGCCGAGCGCCGAGTACGCCCTGGCGGACGGCTCGCGCCTGCTGTACTCGCGCCAGCCGCTGGGCCGCCAGGTCTACAACGTCGACTTCGGTCCCGACGGCCGCCTGCGCCGCGTGGTGCAGGTGCTGGACACGAACTGGATGCTGCAGCACATCGCGATCGACCGCTGGACGCGCGACGACGTGCTGCGCCACCTCGGCCGGCCGGCGCTGGTCGAACGCGTCGCGCGCTTCGACGGCGACATCTGGACCTACCGCTACCTCGAGAACAACAACGAACGCCTTGCGCACGTGCACATCGACCGCGCGGGCGTGGTGCGCAAGCTCCTCTTCCTGGACGAGTTCATCCCGCCGTCCGACCGTTCCTGATCCCGCGCCGGCTCCCGCCGGCCGGTCCCTGTCCTGATGAAACTCATCTTCGCCGGCACGCCGGTTTTCGCGCGTGTCGCGCTCGAACGCCTGCTGGGCGCGGGCTTTGACGTTCCCCTGGTGCTGACGCAGCCCGACCGCCCCGCCGGACGGGGCATGAAGCTGCAGGCCTCGCCGGTGAAGGCGCTCGCGCTGGAGCACGGCATCGCCGTTGCCCAGCCGCGTGGCCTGCGGCTCGACGGCAGGTACGCCGACGACGCCGCGGCCGCGCGCGCCGCGATCGAGGCCGTCGGGGCCGACGCCATGGTGGTGGCGGCCTACGGGCTGATCCTGCCGCGCTGGGTGCTGGACGCGCCGCGCCTGGGCTGCCTGAACATCCACGCCTCGCTGCTGCCACGCTGGCGCGGCGCGGCGCCCATCCACCGCGCCATCGAGGCCGGCGACGCCGAGACCGGCGTGACCATCATGCAGATGGACGAGGGCCTGGACACGGGCGGCATGCTGCTGCGCGAGCGCCTGCCCATTCGCGGCGACGACACCACCGAGCGCCTGCACGACCGCCTGGCCGCGCTCGGCGGACGGCTCATCGTCGAGGCGCTGGAGCTCGCCGCCTGCGGTGGTCTGCGCGCCGAGCCCCAGCCCGCGGAGGGCGTGACCTATGCGCACAAGATCGAGAAGGCCGAGGCCGTCATCGACTGGGCCCAGCCGGCGGCGCTGATCGAGCGCCGCGTGCGCGCCTTCGACCCCTTCCCCGGCGCGCACACCACCCACGCCGGCGAGGCCATCAAGGTCTGGGCCGCCGAGCCCGTGGCCGGCGCGGGCCGAGCGGGCGAGGTGCTGGCCGTCGGGCCAGAGGGCATCACCGTGGCCTGTGGCGAGGGCGCGCTGCGCCTGACGGTGCTGCAGCGCGCGGGCGGCAAGCGCTTGCCCGTGGCCGACTTCCTGCGCGGCTTCGCGCTCGCGCGCGGCGAGTCGCTGGGGGGCGGCGGCGCATGATCCTCTTCCTCAAGCGCGAGCACCGCGCGCGCCCCGAGTATTTCGAGGGCATCCGCGACCAGTTCTCGGTGGCCATGGGCATCGGCGCCTGGGGCCTCATGACCGGCGTCGCCATGGTGCAGTCCGGCCTGTCGCCGCTGGAGGCGGTGCTGATGACGCTGATCGTCTACGCCGGCAGCGCGCAGCTCGCGGCCATTCCCATGATGGCCGCGGGCGCGCCGCTGTGGGTGATCCTGGTGGCGGCTTTTTGCGTCAACCTGCGCTTCGTGGTGTTCTCGGCCCACCTGCGGCCCTACCTCATGCACCTGCCGCGCTGGGAGCGCCTGGCCAGCGGCTACGTCACGGGGGACCTGAGCTACGTCTTCTTCGCGCGCCGCTACCCGCACCCCAGCGACAACCCCGAGCAGCGCGCCGCGCAGCAGGCCTATCTGATGGGCAACTGCGCCGTGAACTACGCCGCCTGGATGGGCACCAGCCTGCTCGGCGTGGCGCTGGCCAACGCCATCCCGCTGGCCTGGGGCCTGGGCTTTGCGGGCATCCTGGCGCTGCTGGGCGTGATGTGCTCGCTCGCCACTTCGCGCCTGCGCGTGGTCTCGGCGGGCGTGGCGGGCGCGGCCGCGGTGGTGGCCTGGGCGCTGCCGCTCAAGCTCAACATCCTGGTGGCCATTGCCTGCGCGGTGGCGCTGTGCCTGCTGCTCGAGCCCCTGCGCCCCGCGCGCGAAGGGACCGGCCGTGTTTGACCTCGATCCCTGGACGCTGCTGACCATCCTGGCCCTGGGCGCGGTCACCGTCATCGCGCGCGGCTTCTTCTTCCTGTCCGACAAGCCCTGGACGCTGCCGCGCTGGGCGCAGCGCGGCCTGCAGTACGCGCCCATTGCCGCGCTGTCGGCCGTGGTCGTGCCCGAGGTGGTGATGAGCCACGGCGCGCTGGTGAGCACCTGGCAGGACGCGCGCCTCTACGCCGCCGTGGCGGGCGCGGCCTGGTTCTTCTGGCGCGGTGGCGTGCTGGGCACCATCGTGGCCGGCATGGTGGTGTACCTGCCGCTGCGCATCGGCCTGGGCTGGTAGCGCCGCGCGCGGCGCCTCGGGGGTGCTATTCGCCAAGGCGCGCGCGCGCCTTGGCCGTGCCCAGGTGGGACCGCACGAACTGCCAGCCCGCGAGCGACACACTGGCGCAGATCAGCAGTGTCCACATCGTGTGGCTGGGAAAGTGCGCGCCGCGCAGCGTCTGCACCACGCCCGAGAGCAGGCCCACGCCCAGCGCGGCGGCCAGCCAGCGCAGGCCGACCACGCGCCGCCGCTGCACCCCTTCGGGCGGCAGCAGCCAGGGCAGGCACAAGGCGAGGAACGCGAAGCCGCTGGACGCGTGGCCGCCAGGGAAGCAGCGGCCGGTGCCGCCGTCGGCCTGACCCCAGGCCCAATGCGACACCCATCGGGCGTTGCGGCCGAAGGCCTCCAGCTCCCAGGGGCAACTGGTCAGGCTGTTGTACTTGACCAGGTTGACCGCGAGCAGCGACAGCACGGCCAGCGCCAGCACGGCGACCCGCTCGCGCCGCGGCAGATGGGCGCGCGGCCACAGGGCCCAGCCGCACAGCAGCACGAAGGCCGCGACCATGGTCTTGTGCAGGCCGTCGTGCAGCACACGTTCCAGCAGCCAGTCGTGGCGCAGCGCAAAGCCCTGGGGGCTGCCCACGGCGCGCATCACGGCCATGTCCAGGCCGGACAGGTCCCACAGCAGGGTGAAGGCAAGAAAGCCGCCCAGCCACAGGAAGGGGCGGGGCAGGGCGAAGACGGGGGTGGTTGCTGACGGGGGCGTGGTGGGCATGGCGCGGCACTGTTGGGCGCCACCGTTAACCCCAGCTTAAATTGCTTAATTTGCGGCTAAGGTGGCTGCCCATAATCGATGGCCTCGATCCCCAGAACCTCAGGACGGTCCGATATGCGCGCACTCGTGGTGGAAGACGACCCCGGCATCGCCAGCGGCTTGGAGCTGGCCTTGCGCCGCGCGGGCTATGCGGTGGACCTGTGCGCCACGCGCGACGCCGCCTGGCACGCGCTGTCGGTCGAGCCCTTCGACGTGCTGCTGCTCGACCTGGGGCTGCCCGACGGCGAGGGCATGGACCTGCTGGTGCGCCTGCGCCAGCAGCCGGCGCCGGTGGCCGGTCGCCAGACGCTGCCGCACAAGGACATGCCGGTGCTCATCATGACCGCGCGCGACGGCGTGAGCGACCGCGTCGTCGGCCTGGACGGCGGCGCCGACGACTACCTCGTCAAACCCTTTGACGCCAACGAACTGCTCGCGCGCCTGCGCGCCATGCTGCGGCGCGCCGGTGGGCGCAGCAACCCGCTCATCGAGCACGGCGAACTGGTGATCGACCCGGCCGCGCACACGGTGCTGCGCGCGGGCCAGCCGGTGGCGCTGGGCGGCAAGGAGTTTGCGCTGCTGCTCACGCTCATGCAGGCGCGCCCGCAGGTGCTGTCCAAGACGCGGCTGGTGTCGGCGCTCTACGGCTTCGGCGAGGAGCTGGAGAGCAACGCCATCGAGGTGCACATCCACCACCTGCGCCGCAAGCTCGGCGAATCGCTGATCCGCACGGTGCGCGGCGTGGGCTACTTCATTCCGCGCGACGACGCGGCGGCGGACGGGCCGCGATGAAGGCGCCGCGCCTGCTGCGGCATTACCTGCTGCGCTGGACCCTGGGCATGCTGCTGATCCTCTGGTTGGCGGTGGTGGCGCAGGCCTGGACCACCGCCTTTCGCGAGGCGCGCAAGTTCTCCGACGGTCAGATGGTGGCCGTGGCCCGGCTGTGGCTGGTCGCGTCGCCCATCGGCGAATCGCGCCCCCTGCCGCAGGCCGGCGCCGACCTCGAGCACGAGTTCCTCCAGGACGTGGCCGTGCTGGCCTGGGAGGGTGGCCGCCTGGTCAGCGACACGCACGGGCTGGCGGACAAGCTGGACCTGGCCGCGTTGCCCGCCGTCGGCTTTTTCTCGGTCGAGCTGAACGCACCGCACCTGCCGACCGCCTGGCGGGCGTTCTCGGTGCAGACCGGCGAAGGCGCCGAGCAGCGCCGCGTGCTGGTGCTGATCGACCGGCGCCAGCGCTTCGAGCTGGGCACCGACATCGCCATGCACGTGGCCGAGCCCGCCTTGCTGGTGCTGCCCGTGGTGCTGCTGCTGTTGGGCTGGGGCGTGCGCCGCGGCCTGCGCCCGCTCGACAGCCTGTCGCGCGAGGTGGCCGCGCTCGACGGCTTCGCTGGCGAGCGCCTGAGCACGGAACGCCGCTTCCGCGAATTCGCGAGCACCGTCACCGCCATCAACGCGCTGGTGGACAGCCTGCAGGCGCGCGCCCAGCGCGAGCGCGAGTTCGCCTCCGACGTGGCGCATGAGTTGCGCACGCCGCTGGCCGCGCTGACGCTGCAGGCGCGCGCGGCGCAGCACGACCCCTCGCCGCAGCGGCTGGAGCAGCTGGAGCAGGAGTCGCTGCGCGCCGGGCGCATCCTGCAGCAGCTGCTGGACCTGGCGCGCGCCCAGCGCAACCAGGGCGCCGAGGATGGCGTGCCGGTGGCCCTGGGCGAGCTGGCGACCCGGCTCGTCGCTTCGCATGCGCCGGCGGCGCTGGAAAGCTGGCAGGAGATCTCGCTGCAGCAGCCCGACGAACCCGTGGTGGTGACCGTGCAGCCCATGCTGCTGGAGCTGGCCCTGCGCAACCTGATCGAAAACGCGCTGCGCCACACCCCCCCGGGCACCCAGGTGCTGGTCGAGGTATGGCGCGACGCCGCCTCGGTCGGGGTCTCGGTCAGCGACGACGGCCGCCGCCCGACCGCCGCCCGGGTGCGGCCGGCCGAATCGGGCGGCCTGGGGCTGGGCTTGCGCCTGGTCCAGCGCATTGCCGAGCAGCTGGGCGCCCGCCTCGACACCGACGGGGCCCAAGCCCCCATGACCACGCGTTTCGCGCTGCGCTGGCCGCGCGCCTAAGGTTCAGCTAATCCGGGGCGCACACGCTCTCGGGGGCCGCGACAAGCGGCTTCCCGAGAGCCGTTCATGCCCACCCCGTTTTCCTTCCCTTTCGCGCGCGCCCTGCGCTTTTCAACCGCCGCGGCGCGCGCGCGGGTGCCGCGTGCCGCGGCCATGGTGTGGGGCCTGGCGCTGTGGCTGGCCCTGGTGGGCAACCTGCCGCTGTGGCAGCGCATCCAAGGCCTGGGCGGCTCGCTGGGGTACCGCGTGGCGCTCATCGCGGGGCTGGGGGCGCTGCTGACCTGCGCCATCGCCGCGCTGCTGTGGTTGTTCGCCTGGCCACGGGTGTTCCGGCCGGTGGCGAGCCTGCTGCTGGTGGTGGCCGGCGCCAACTCCTATTTCATGTGGCGCTACGGCGTGGTGATGGACCCGACCATGCTGGCCAGCACGCTGCACACCGACGTGCGAGAGGTGCGCGACCTGATGTCGTGGTCGCTCCTGGGAGCGCTGCTGCTGGTGGCGGGCCTGCCGCTGTGGGCGCTGTGGCGCCAGCCACGCTTTCTGCACGGCGGCTGGCGCCGCGTCGGGCACAACGCCGCGGGCCTGCTGGCCGCCGTCGCGCTGCTGGTGTTCACCGCGCTGATGAGCTACCAGGGCCTGGCCTCGCTCATGCGCAACCACAAAGACCTGCGCTACATGGCCAACCCGCTGAACAGCGTCTATGCCGCCACCTGGGTGGCGGCGGAGCGCCTGCCGCGCCAGGCCAAGCCCCTGCTGCCGGTGGGCGAGGACGCCCGTCTGGGCGCCAGCTACGACCACCAGGCCCGGCCGCCCCTGCTGCTGCTGGTGATCGGCGAGACGGCGCGCGCACAGAACTTCGGCCTCAATGGCTATGCGCGCGACACCACGCCCGCGCTGGCGCGCTGGCGCGCGGGCGGCGACCTGGTCAACTTCAGCCAGGTGCGCTCCTGCGGCACCAATACCCTGGTCTCGGTGCCCTGCCTGTTCTCGCCGCTGTCGCGCGCCCAGGGCGGTGACCAGCCGGCCGACCGGGAGAACCTGCTCGACGTGCTGCAGCGCGCCGGCCTGGCCGTGCTCTGGATCGACAACCAGGCGGGCTGCAAGGGCGTGTGCAACCGCGTGCCCCACGTCTACACCAACGAGCAGCCGGTGCCCGCCCTGTGCCCGGGCGGCGAATGCCTGGACGCGGCCATGCTCGACGGCCTGGACGCACGCCTGGATGCGCTGGATCCGGCGCGCCGCGCGCGTGGCGTGGTGCTCGTGATGCACCAGATGGGCAGCCACGGACCCGCCTACGCCGCCCGCTCGCCCGACGGCGCCAAGCCTTTCCTGCCCGAGTGCCGCAGCAACGCGCTGCCCGAGTGCTCGCAGCAGGAGCTGGTCAATGCCTATGACAACTCCATCGCCTACACCGACCGCTTCCTCGACCAGGCCCTGCAATGGCTGAGCGCGCGCGCCGCGCAGGGCCGCAACGACACCGGCCTGGTCTACGTGTCGGACCACGGCGAGTCGCTCGGCGAGAACGGCCTGTACCTGCACGGCGTTCCCTACGCGCTGGCGCCCGATCAGCAGACCCACGTGCCCATGGTGGCCTGGTTCTCGTCCGGCCTGCGCCAGCGCGCGGGCCTGTCCCTGGACTGCCTGCGTGCGCGCTCGGCCGAGCCGCTGTCGCACGACAACGTTTTCCACACCGTGCTGGGCCTGATGGACGTGCGCACCCGCGTGCGCGAGCCCGCGCTGGACGCGCTGGCGCCCTGCTCCAGCGCTGGCTGAGCGCCGGCGGGCGCGCGCGCTTTCCTACAATCCCGGGGTTTGTCCACAGAACCCGGGATTGCCGCCATGACCGCCTTCATCCGCTTCGCTGACCTTTGCGCGCAGGGCCGCGCCAAGGGCCAGCGCGTCTTCATCCGCGCCGACCTCAACGTCCCCCAGGACGAACAGGGCCGCATCACGGAAGACACGCGCATCCGCGCCAGCGTGCCCGCCATCCGCCTGGCGCTGGACGCCGGCGCGGCGGTGATGGTCACCTCGCACCTGGGGCGCCCGACCGAGGGCCAGTTCAAGCCCGCAGACTCCCTGCAGCCCGTGGCCACGCGCCTGGCCGAACTGCTGGGCCAGCCGGTGCGCCTGATCACCGACTGGGTCGACGGCGACTTCGCCGTCTCGCCCGGCGAGGTGGTGCTGTTGGAGAACTGCCGGCTGAACGTGGGCGAGAAGAAAAACAGCCCCGAACTGGCCAAGAAGCTGGGCGCCCTGTGCGACATCTTCGTGCACGACGCCTTCGGCACCGCGCACCGCGCCGAGGGCACCACCTATGGCATCGCCGAGACCGCGCCCGTGGCCTGCGCGGGCCCGCTGCTGGCGGCCGAGATGGACGCCATTGCCAAGGCCCTGGCGCAGCCGAAGCGCCCGCTGGTGGCCATCGTGGCGGGCAGCAAGGTCAGCACCAAGCTCACCATCCTGCAGAGTCTGGCGAGCAAGGTCGACCAGCTCATCGTGGGCGGCGGCATCGCCAACACCTTCATGCTGGCCGCGGGCCTGAAGATCGGCAAGAGCCTGGCCGAGCCCGACCTGGTGGGCGACGCCAAAGCCGTCATCGAGGCCATGAAGGCGCGCGGCGCCGAGGTGCCCATCCCCACGGACGTGGTGGTGGCCAAGCGCTTCGCCGCCGATGCGGAGGCGACGGTGAAAAAGGCCACCGACGTGGCCGACGACGACCTGATCCTGGACATCGGTCCCGAGACCGCCGCGAAGCTGGCGGCCCAGCTCAAGCAGGCCGGCACCATCGTGTGGAACGGCCCGGTGGGCGTGTTCGAGTTCGCGGCGTTCGAAGGCGGCACCAAGGCCATCGCCCGCGCCATCGCCGACAGCGCGGGGTTCTCCATCGCGGGCGGCGGCGACACGCTCGCGGCCATCGCCAAGTACGGCATCGAGAAGGACGTGGGCTACATCTCCACCGGCGGCGGCGCCTTCCTGGAGGTGCTGGAAGGCAAGACGCTGCCGGCGTTCGAGGTGCTCGAACGGCGCGCGAAGGCCTGAATATCCTTCAGGGCCCGCGCGTGGGAATGCGCGCGACCACCCACACGCCGATCGCGGCCGCCACCAGCACCACGCCCAGCAGCACGGGCCGCTCGCGCAGGCCCCAGGCCGACAGCGACACCATCAGCAGCATGGTGATCTGCGCGAAGCGCTTGGTGCGCCGGCTCAGGCTGCGGTGCTCTTCCCAGTCGCGCACCATGGGGCCGAAGAAGCGGTGCCCGCGCAGCCAGCCGTGCAGGCGCGGCGAGGCCCTGGCGTAGCAGGCCGCCGCGAGCAAAACGAACGGGGTGGTGGGCAAGCCCGGCAGGGCCACGCCCAGGATGCCCAGGCCCAGCGACACCGTGCCGGCCAGCCAGAGCAGCCAGCGCAGGGCGCGCGGGGTTTCGTCGGGAGAGGGCATGCGCCGGCATGATAGCCAGCGCCCCGCGCGCCGTGGGGCTCAGGCCGCCGCGCCGATCGTGAGCGACACGCCGCCCACGCCTTCGACCCGGCCCTCGAGCCGGTCGCCCGGCACCACCGCGCCCACGCCCTCGGGCGTGCCGGTGTAGATCAGGTCGCCGGCCTGCAGGTGGTAGAAGCGCGAGAGGTCTTCGATGATCTCGCGCACGTTCCAGATCAGCTTGTCCACATCGGACTTCTGTTTCGTCGCGCCATTCACCGTGAGCTCGACGGCGCCGCGCTCGATCACGGTGAACGGCAGGGGCACGATGTCGCTGCACACCGAGCCTTGCTCGATGTCCTTGCCCAGGTCCCAGGGGCGGCCCTTGTCGCGCGCCACCAGCTGCAGGTCGCGCCGCGTCATGTCCAGGCCGGCGGCGTAGCCGTAGATCAGCTCGTGCGCGTCGGCCGCGGCCACGCGAAAGCCCGCGCGGCCGATGGCCACCACCAGCTCCATCTCGAAGTGGTAGTTGTTGGTTTCGCTCGGGTAGGGCACGGTGCTGCCCGAGGGCGTGAGCGTGGTGAGCGACTTGGTGAAATAGAAGGGCCGCTCGACCGACTTGTCCACGGGCTTGCCCATTTCCACCGCGTGCGCGTGGTAGTTGCGGCCGACGAAGAACAGTCGGTTGACGGGGAACAGCTCGCTCTTGCCCTGGATGGGCAGGGCGGCGACGGCGGGCGGATTGAAGAGGTACTGGGGCATGGTGGATCCGGGGTCAGGGCATCTGCGGTTGGTTGTCGGGGCGCACCTCGTAGACGCCGAGCTTGCGGTGCAGCGGCGACTCGTCGGCGACGAAGAGGAAGGCGGGCTCGCTGGCCGAGGCATTGACCAGCGTGGTGGGTGTGTAGCCCGGGATGCAGCAGGTGTCGGCCTCCTTCAGGTCGAAGTCGTGCCCCTGCACGCTGACGCGCGCGCGCCCTTCGATGGCGTGGTACACGCAGGCCGGCGAGCGCGCGGGCAGCGTGAGCGTCTGTCCGGGGCGCAGCATCAGCGCGTGGAAGCCGAGCACGTTTTCGGCGTCCTCGCCGGTCTCGGGGTTGGTGTAGGTGACCTGCACGTGCTGCAGGTCGGCCCGGTCCTCGGCGATGGACAGCAGCGCGGCCTTGGCGTCGGCCCAGGGGTAGCGCAGCATGGGGTAGCGCTGGCCGGCGCGGCCGAACACGGGCGTGGGCACCACGCCGGCGCGCGAATAGGCGCGGTCGCCGCGGCCGGGCTTGACCGCCTGCCGGCCGCCATTGAGGTGGTAGCTCACCTCCAGGTAGTACATGAGCGGCAGGTCCAGCACGTCGAGCCAGACCACGGGCTGGTCGCCGTCGTGGCCGTGCTCATGCCAGCGGCCGGTGGGCGTGAGGATCAGGTCGCCGCGGCTCATGGGGCACTTCTCGCCGTCCACCGTGGTCCAGGCGCCCTCGCCTTCCACCACCATGCGCACCGCGTTGGGCGTGTGGCGGTGGCTGGGCGCCCATTCGCCGGGCAACAGCAGCTGCATGCCCAGGTAGAGCGCGGCGCTGGCCTGCATCTTCTCCAGCGTGTGGCCGGGGTTGGCCAGCACCAGCACGCGGCGCTCGGCCTTCTCGATCGGCGTGAGCTCGCCGGCCTTCAGCAGCAGCGGCTTGATGTCGGCGTAGGCCCAGTGCGTAGGCCTCGTCTGGCGCGTGGGAATCTGCGGCGGCAGCACGCCGCGCAGGCTGGGCCACAGCGGCACCAGGTTGCGCTCGCGCAGGGCGGCCACGTAGTCGGCGGGCAGGTCTTCGAGGCGTCCGAGGTCGTTCATCGAGGTCTCCGTGGGATTCAGTGCGGGGCGAGGCAGTTGTCGACGCGCCAGCCGTACAGCCATTCCACGGCATCGTAGAAGCGTTCGGGCGAGCGGCCGCGCCACAGGTCGTTGCGCACCAGGCGCTCCACGCCCTTGGCGTGGTAGATGCGGCCCATCTCGCGCGAGCTGAGCACGATGCGGGCCGTGCGCGCGATGCGCGAGCGCTGGTACAGGTTCAGGGCCTTTTCGAAGTCGCCCTGGTGCACGCGCAGGGCCTCGCCCAGGGTCACCGCGTCCTCGATGGCCATGCAGGCGCCCTGCGCCATGTACTGCGTGGTGGGGTGGGCCGCGTCGCCCAGCAGCGTCACGCGGCCAAAGCTCCAGCGCTCGATCGGGTCGCGGTCGGCCGTGGCCCAGCGCTTCCAGCTCTTGGGCAGCTCGATGAGCTTTCGCGCCTTCGGGCAGATGCCCTGGAAGTAGCTCAGCACCTCTTCCTTGCTGCCGTCCTTCACGCCCCACTCTTCCGTCTCGCGGCTGTGGAAGGTGACGACCACGTTGTACTGCTCGCCGCCGCGCAGCGGGTAGTGCACCAGGTGGCAGTTGGGGCCGGCCCACAGGCTGGCGGCGTTCCAGCGCAGGTCTTCGGGGAAGTCGGCCTTGTCGACCACGGCGCGGTAGACCACATGGCCGGTGACGCGCGCGGGATCGCCCACGTACTGCTCGCGCACCACGGACTTCACGCCGTCGGCGCCGATCAGCGCCAGGCCGCGGTGCGCCTGGCCGTGCTGGTCATGGGCCGTCACGCCGTCGGCGTCCTGCTCGATGCGCTCGATGCGCGTGGCGGTATGGAAGCTCACGCGGTCGCTGGCCTGCACGCCCTCCAGCAACGAGCCGTGCGCGTCGGCGCGGTGGATCACGGCGTAGGGGTTGCCGAAGCGCTGGCGGAAGGCCTCGCCCGTGGGCACGCGGCCGATGGTGTACTCATCGATGGCGTCGGTCATCACCATCTCGTCGATGTAGACCGCGCGCGAGCGCGCCGCCTCGCCCACGCCCAGGGCGTCGAAGGCCCAGAAGGCGTTGGGGCCGAGCTGCATGCCGGCGCCGATCTCGCCGATCTGCGGCGCCTGCTCGAACACCTGGACGCGAAAACCCTGGCGCACCAGCGCCAGCGCCGCGGCCAGGCCGCCGATGCCACCACCGGCCACGAGGACGGGGAGGTCCTTGTCTTGTGTCGCCATGCCTGTCTCCTTCACAAGATTTGCATACTGATGATCAGTACACTCATCATAAGTGTCCTGATAGCATGCTGTCCACTCCCTCCCGTCGTCCTGTCCCGCCGCCCTTCATGAAACGTTCCGAGCCGTCCAACGTCAGCATCGACGACCAGCCGGGCCACTACATCCGGCGGCTGCACCAGATCTCGGTGGGCATCTTCCTGCAGGAACTGTCCGAGTTGGGCGTCACGCCGGTGCAGTACGCGGCGCTGCAAACCGTGGCCAATCAGCCGGGCATCGACCAACGCACCCTGGCGCGCACCATCGCGTTGGACGCGTCCACCACCGGGGGGGTGGTCGACCGGCTGGAGCAGCGCGGCGCGCTGGAGCGGCGCACCGCGCCCACCGACCGGCGCGCGCGCCAGCTCTGGCTCACGGCCGCGGGCGAGAAGCTGCTGGCCGAGGCGGTGCCGGCCATGCTGCAGGCGCAGCAGCAGATCCTGGCGCCGCTGACCGAGCGTCAGCGCGCCGAGTTCATGCGCCTCATGCGCATCGTGGTGGATGAGAACAACGCGCTGAGCCGCGCGCCGAGCGAAGCGGCGAAGTGAAGGGGGCGCGCCGCCGCGCGCTCAGCCCTGCAGGTGCGCCACCACCGCCTGCACCACGGCCTCGTCGCGCAGCAGGCGTGTGTGGCCCAGGCCGCGGGTCTCCATCAGTTGGGCGCCGGGGATCGCATCGCGGAAGGCCTCGGCGTCGGCGAAGCGGTTGATGCGGTCTTCGCGGTCGTGGACGATCAGTGTGGGCTGGGCCACGCGCGGTCCCACGGCGGCGGGCTCGAACTGGCGCATCAGGATGCCCTCGCGCGCTTCCACGCGCTGCTGCAGGCGCGCGCGGGTGTCTTCGCTCAGGCCGAACACGGAAGCGAACAGCCGCGTGTAGGCATGGGGCGAGGCCGGCGGCGCCAGCAGCGCCAGGCGCGGCACGGCCAGGCCGCGCGCCGCCGCATAGGTCAGCGCGTTGGCCGCCAGCGAATGCGCCACCACCGCGCGCACCTCATGGCCCTGCTGCTGCTGGCGCGCGACGAGGTAGTCGATGGCGCGCGCGAACTGCGGCAGGTTGCTGGTGCTGCCTTCGCTGCGCCCATGCGCCGGCAGGTCCACCAGCAGGGGCCGCAGGCCCTGCGCGCTCAAGGCCTGCGCCAGCGGCAGCATCTGCGCGGCGTAGCCGCCCCAGCCGTGCAGCAGGACCACCACGGGACCGTGCGGGCCGGCAGGCGGCTGGTAGAGCGTGAGGCTGGCGTCCTCGAAAGGCAGGCGCGCGATCCGCCAGCGCGCCAGGTCCGGCTGGCGCCGGTGCAGCCACTTGGACGGCAGGGGGGTGCCGAACACGCGGTAGGCGCCGCGCACGGCGAGCGCCGGCCACACGCGCTCGGACACGGTGAGCGCCCAGCGCAACCAGCGCGTGCCGCGGTTGGCCTGGTAGTAGGCCGAGGCGGTTTGCAACGAGGTGCTGTTCATCGTCGATCTCCTGAAATCGCACGGGTGTGCGAAATGTAGTCAAACAAAAAGTAGCGGCAAGGCACCGCTTCTCAGCTTTCGTAGGTCTTGAGCAGCCGCGCCCAGGTGGCCTGGGCGCGCTCGGCGGCACGGGGATCGCGCAGGAAGCGCACGTCGTGGACCAGCCCGATCGCCAGGCTGCAGATCTCTCCAACCAGCTGCTCCGGGTCGGTGTCGGCCTTCAGGTGGCCGGCCTCGATGGCCTGCAGCACGGTGCGACGCAAGGCGGCGCGCCAGCGCGTCACCTCGCCCAGCAGCAGCTCGCGCAACTCGCCCTCGCGGTCGTCGAGTTCGAAGGCGCCGGAGGTATAGAGGCAGCCCGTGTGCGCCTCCACGTCGCGCAGGCGGATCAGCCAGCGCCGCACGATCTCGCCCAGGCGCGGCAGGCCCTTGGGTGATTGCATGGCCGGCACGAAAACGTCGGCCAGAAAACGGCGGCCGAATTCCTCGATGACGGCCTTTTGCAGCGCCTCGCGCGAACCCACGCGCGAGAACACGCCGCTCTTGGACAGGCCGATGCGGTCGGCCACCGCCTGCAGGGTGATGGCCTCCAGGCCCTCGGCCGAGGCGAGGTCGAGCGCGGCGCCGACGATGGCGGCGCGCGTCAGTTCGCTTTTCTGGGTGCGGGCGTCCATGGCGGCGAAATTTAGCACGTCCGTGCGAAATTCGGAACACCCCCCGCTGGCTGTGGCCTGGCTTGGTCGATGAAAGGTCGCTGGCTATGATCCGCGCGTCCCGCGCCGCTGGCCCCATGAACCCCTCCCTGCCCCCGCTCAAGCCCGAGTTCCTGACCATGCTGGTCAAGGGGGTGTCGCTCATGCTCAGCAGCTGCGACCTCGAGCTGACGCCCAGCGTGATGCGGGCCGTGGGCAGCCGCATGGACGACGGAGGACGGCGCATCACCGCCTATCTGGGGCGCGCCCAGTCGCGCCAGCTGTTGGCCAATATCGCGGCCAGCGGGCGGCTCGCGGCGGTGTTCAGCCAGCCCAGCACCCACCTGACGGTTCAGTTCAAGAGCCGGCGCGTCCGGTTGCGCGAGCCGCGGGCCGACGACCAGCCCTACCTTGAGCGCTACCGGCAGTCGCTGGAGCAGGAGCTCTCGGTGCTCGGTTTCGCGCCGCTCTATGTGCAGGCCTTGCTGGCGCATGCGCCGGACGATCTGGTGGCCGTCGAGTTCGAGCCCGACGAAGCCTATGACCAGACACCCGGCTCCCGTGCGGGCAGCCCACTGATGGCCGCTTGAACCCTTCTTCATGAACGCCACCGCCGCCATCGGTCCCGAGCAGCTCGCCACCATGGCCGAACTCAGGCCCTGTCTGGAAGGCGCGATCCCTGCCGTGATGGCCACCGTGGCGGCCGATGGCACGCCCAACGTGGCTTACCTCTCCCAGGTGCACCATGTGGACGAGCACCATGTGGCGCTGTCCTTCCAGTTCTTCAATCGCACCCGGCAGAACCTGCTGGCGCATCCGCGCTCCACGGTGCTGGTGACCAACCCCCTGAACTTCCACTTCTACCGCCTGCACCTGAAGTACCTGCGCACGGAAGACGAGGGGCCGGTGTTCGAGCGCATGAAGGCGCAGTTGGCGGGCATCGCCTCGCACGAGCGCCTGGAGGACGTGTTTCGCCTGCGCGGCGCCGACATCCACCAGGTGCTGGCCATCGAGCGCGTGCCGGTGGGCAAGGCGCCGCCCTTGCCCGCACCGCGCCAGCGCCCCGAGCCCCTGGCGGTGCTGCGTCGCCTCAGCGGGCGTTTGGCGCGTGCGCGCACGCTCGACGCACTGCTGGACGCCGCGCTGGATGGACTGCAGCAGGAACTGGGCCTGTCGCAAGCCATGGTGCTGATCGCCGACACCGCCTCGGGGCGGCTCTACACCGTGGGCAGCCGGGGGTACCCGACCTCGGGCGTGGGCTCGGAAATCGCGGTGGGCCACGGTGTCATTGGCGTGGCCGCGCGCGAAGGCACGCCGGTGCGCATCAATCACATGACGAGCGCCGCGCGCTACAACCAGGCCCTGGCCGTCAGCCTGGGCCGGCGCGAAGCGGGCGCCGAGATTCCTTACCCCGGCCTGGCCCGGCCGGGCAGCCAGCTCGCGGTGCCGCTGCTGTCCGCCGGCCGGGTCCTGGGGGTGCTGTTCGTGGAAAGCGAGCACGAGATGCACCTGAACCACGACGACGAGGACTTGCTGGTCGCGCTCGCCGGCCAATTGGCGGCCGGCATCGACCTGATGCACGAGTCCGAGGAGCCTTGCGGCGACGACGGCGTCGCGGCCGCCAGCGCGGCCGTCGCCGCCAGCGCGGCCCCCTTGCTGCGCGTGCGCCGCTACCGGCGCGACGACAGCATCTTCGTCAACAACGCCTACCTCATCAAAGGCGTGGCCGGCGCCATCCTGTGGAAGCTGCTGAACGACCACCGCGGCGGCCGCAGCGAGTTCACCAACCGCGAGCTGCGGCTGGACACCACGCTGGGCTTGCCCGACGTGAGCGACAACCTGGAGGCGCGCCTGCTGCTGCTGCACCGCCGCCTGGGCGAGCAGTGCCCGGCGCTGCGGCTGCAGAAGACCGGGCGCGGCAGTTTCCGCTTCGATGCCTTGGCGCCGGTGGAGCTGACCGAGAGCCCCTAGCGCGCGGTTCAGGCGCTCACCAGCCCGGGCACCGGCGGCAGGTTCATGCCACGCGCCAGCTTGGCCCAGTCGCGTGGGCCCAGGTGGGCGCGCGCCAGGTCCAGCACGGCGGCCACCGCCGGCGCGGGCGCCTTGGCCTGCATGTCGTTCACCATCAGGCAGCGCTCCATGGCGTTCGACGCGGGCAGCATCCAGCGCGCGACGGTCATCATCTCCTGCGGCGGGATGCTGGCCACCAGCTCGTCGTGCAGGGCCAGCAGCTCGAAATCGTTGTAGGTGGCCCAGAGCGCGCCGTTGTGCACCGTTTCCTCGGCGTGCATGTGCCGCAGGTTGTCGGCCACGAACAGGGCCAGCGCCAGGTACAGCGCGTGCATCGCGCCGGCGCGTTCGTCGGCCGGCACGGCGGCCAGGGCGCGCGCGGCCCCGCGCAGCTGGGCGGTGTGGCGCAGGTGGTCTTCGTGCTCCTCGGCGACGGCATCGCACACGCCGGGGCAGCGCGCCCGCAGCGCGGGGTGGATGAACCGGTTCTCGTGCTCCAGGTGGCGCTCGAACATCTCCATCAGTTCGATGGTGCGGTCACCGGCGTCGTGCACCTCGGCCTCGTCGGTGGGGTCGGCGCGGCCGAGGGCGAGCAGGGTGTCGGCCATCATGGCGCGCAGCGCCTTGTGGATGCCGGCATACAGGTTGAAGCGGCCTTCGCCCGCGCGGGCGGCGGCGGCGATGGCCGCGATTTCGATCGAATGGGAATGCATGGTGGGAGGTCCTTGGGCACCGGTGACGCCCGGCGCTCGGCGGTGGCGGCGGCGCCCCATGCGCCGCTCGTCCATGCCCGCCAGTCTCGTGAAAGCCCCCCGGTCGCGCCGCTAAATAGCGCTTAAGCGCTTCCTAAAAGGACCTTAAGCCTCCCCCAGGCGGGGGGCGAAACGCTCAGTCCAGCCCGCGCGGGCGGCCGCGCGCCTGCTTGATGGCCGATCGCTGCGCCTTGCCTTCCAGGCGCCGTTCGCGCGAGGCGCGCGTGGGCCGCGTGGCGCGGCGCGCCTTGGGGGGCACGGCCACCGCGTCCACCATGGCCTGCAGCCGCGCCAGGGCCTCGGCCTTGTTCTGCTCCAGGCTGCGGCTGCCCTGGGCCTTGATAACGATCACACCGTCCTGCGTCAGGCGGGTATCGCTGAGCGCCAGCAGGCGCGCCTTCACCGCCTCGGGCAGCGAGGAGGCGCGCACCACGAAGCGCAGGTGCACGGCGTTGCTGACCTTGTTGACGTTCTGGCCGCCCGCGCCCTGGGCGCGGATGGCGGTGAAGGCCACCTCGTCGGGGGCGATGGTCGGGCGCTCGGGCATGGCGGCAGTCTAGGCCCTGGGCCGCCGCGACCGGCTCAGTAGCGCTCTTTGACGCCGGTGACCATGGCCTTGATCAGGCGGGTGCGTTCCAGGCGGCCCATCACGAGGGCCGCCGCGGCGTGCAGGCCGGCCAGCCCGATCAGGCCGTCGGCCAGGCTTTCATGCGCGTCGCGCAGGGCCTCGTTGCCCCAGAAGCGGTCGGTGCCCTGCAGCCAGCCCGTGAGGGCCAGCAGCAGCACCAGCAGCATGAGCGCCAGCATCATCAGCGCGCCCAGGGGGTTGTGACCGGGAACGTGCATTTCATCGCCCCGGAACCAGGCGCGCAGGTGGTGGCGCAGGCGCGTGGGCGTGGGCCAGAAGTCGCTGAAGCGCGCGTAGCGCGGGCCGATGAAGCCCCAGACCACGCGCAGCAGCACCAGGACCGCGGCCGCATAGCCCAGCCAGCGGTGGGGCCCTTCGCCTTCTTCCAGCACCCATTGGTTCAGCACCACGGTGCTCACCAGGGACCAGTGGAAGACGCGCACGAACGGGTCCCAGACCCGCTCGGCGCTCGGCGGCGTGCTCATTGGGACTTGACCGGTTTGCCCGACACCGGGTCGAAGTAGATCTCGACCTTCTTGCCGGCCTTGTCGTGGCCGTAGATTTCGTAGCAGTTGCCCTTGGTGACCTTGAAGGTCTTGATCTGGTAGCCCTGGGCCTGCAGGTCCTTCTTGAAATCGGCCTCGGGCTTCCAGCCCTCTTTGCTGGGCGCGCAGGTGGGGCCAGCGAGGGCGTTGCCGGCGGCGAACAGGGCCAGGGTGGTGGTGGCGATGGCGAGAGCTTTCATGGAGGTGCTGAGAGTGACGCCCGCACATGCGGGCGCCGCCATTGCAGCCGGGCCGGCTGAAATGCGCCTTAAGCGGCGCGGCCCCGCGCGCGCCAGGGTTGCCGGGCCGCTGGGATAATCCCGCCCCATGGCAGCGAAGCATCGGGTGGTGGTGGGTTTGAGCGGGGGCGTGGACTCCGCGGTGAGCGCGTACCTGCTCAAGCAGCAGGGCCACGAGGTCGTCGGCATCTTCATGAAGAACTGGGAGGACGACGACGACAGCGAGTACTGCTCCAGCCGCCAGGACTGGCTGGACGCCGCCAGCGTGGCCGACGTGATCGGCATCGACATCGAGCACGTCAACTTCGCCGCCGAGTACAAGGACCGAGTGTTCGCCGAGTTCCTGCGCGAGTACCAGGCCGGGCGCACGCCCAATCCCGACATCCTCTGCAACGCCGAGATCAAGTTCAAGGCCTTCCTGGACCACGCCATGCGCCTGGGCGCCGAGAAGATCGCCACCGGGCATTACGCCCGTGTCCGCCGCGTGGCCGCCGACACGGGCGAGCCCCTGGGGTCGGACGGCACCTCGCGCGCCAACGCGCGCGATGGCGCCGGTGTGCGGCACCAACTGCTCAAGGGCCTGGACCCGCTGAAGGACCAGAGCTACTTCCTGCACCGCCTCACCCAGGCCCAGCTCGCCAGGACCATGTTCCCCGTGGGCGAGCTGCCCAAGACCGAGGTGCGCCGCCTCGCGGCCGAGATCGGTCTGCCCAACGCCAGGAAGAAGGACAGCACCGGCATCTGCTTCATCGGCGAGCGGCCCTTCCGCGAGTTCCTCAACCGCTACATCGCCAGCGCGCCCGGCCCCATCAAGGACGAGCGCGGCCGCACCATCGGCGAGCACGTGGGCCTGAGCTTCTACACCCTGGGCCAGCGCCAGGGCCTGGGCATCGGCGGCGTGCGGGCCAAGGGCGCGCAAAAGGGGGGCAGCGAGCACGAGCCCTGGTTCGTTGCGCGCAAGGACATCGCGCGCAATACCTTGTGGGCCGTGCAGGGGCACGACCACCCCTGGCTGCTGACGCCGCGCCTGCGCGCGCACGACGCGAGCTGGGTGGCCGGCGAGCCGCCGCCGGCCGGGGCCATGGCCGCCAAGACGCGCTACCGCCAGGCCGACGCGCCCTGCGCCATGGAGCCCCTGGGCGGGACCGGTTTCGTGTTGCGCTTCGAACAGCCGCAGTGGGCGGTCACACCCGGCCAGAGCGCGGTGCTGTATGACGGCGAAGTCTGCCTGGGTGGTGGCGTGATCCTCACCGAGGCGGCCTCGGGCGACGAGGCCTACGGCCCGGCCGCGGCACTGGCGGCCTGAAGCCCCATCCGCCCGGCGCGCATACTCCCCCCGGAACTAGTGCCGTCGCAGTATTGAGGCGGCCGCGCGCGGCCCGAATACTGGTCCCTGCTCGGTCGGCCCGCCCCCCGCGGGCCGCGCGTGTCGCGGGGTGACGATGCACGGTGGGGCGCCAGTCGGTCAGGGATGGCGGCGGGGCATGGCCTGGGTCTGGCTGTGGCTCATGCTGCTGCCCTGCGCCGCCTCGCCACCGCCTGAGCGGGTGGCGCTGGGCGCCCCGGACAACGCCGTCGCCCTCACGCCCGCACTGCAGTTCCTCGACAACCGCACGCACCCCTGGCGCCCCGACGCCGCCGACGCGGCCAGCGCCGACTTCAAGCCCCTGCCGCCGGCCTGGCAAGCGGGCAACCTGGGCCAGGGCTCCTTCGATCTGTGGTTTCGCGTGGTGCTGCACGCCAGCGCCGACGCGCCCGCCCATTGGATGTGGGTGGTGGACAACGCCAATCTGGACCTGGTCGAACTCTGGTCCGGCCCACCGGGCCAGGCCGTGCGCCTGGGCCTCAGCGGCGACAGCCTGCCGCCCGGGCGGCGCGCCCACTCACACCGCCTGCCGGTGATCCCGCTCACCCTGGCGCCCGGCGCCGACACCCCGGTCTACATGCGCGTGCGCACCGACGGCATGGCCCAGTTGCCGGTCAAGCTGTGGCCGCGCGAGGCGCTGGCCCGTCAGGACCAGTGGGTCTATGGCCTGCACGGTGTTTTCTTCGGCCTGCTCGCCGGCCTGATCCTCTACAACGCCATGCTGTACTTCAGCATCCGCGACCGCGCCTACCTCTACTACGTGGGCCTGGTCAGCGCGTTGGGGGTCTGGCAGTTCGGCAACCAGGGCTTCCTGGCCCAGTACCTGTGGCCCGGCGGGGCGCTGCTGCAGCACTACGCGGTCAACCTGTCGCTGGCGCTGGGCGGCGGCCTCTTGCTGCCCTTCGCGCGCCGTTTCCTGCAGACCGCCGCGCACGCGCCGCGGCTGGACCGCGCCGCGCGCCGGCTCACCTGGGGCTGGGTTGTGGTCTTCCTCCTCAACCTGCTGCCGCCGCTGTCGCCCGGCCAGCGCCTGGTGCCCTGGGCGGTCGCCGTGACCACGCTGATGCTGGTGGCCATGGCGTACGACGGGCTGCGCGAGCGCCGCCCGGCCGCGCTGCCCTTCACCGTGGCCTGGGCCTGCCTGTGGGTGAGCGCGCTGCTCTACGTGTTCTACCGCCTGGGCTGGCTGCCGGGCCATCCCCTGGTCGTCAACGCGCTGCCCATGGGCGCCGCGCTCGAGATGGTGCTGCTGTCCTTCGCGCTGGCGGACCGCTTCCGCGTCGAGCGCCAGGCCGCCGAGCGCGCGCAGGCCGACCGCCTGCGCACGGAGCTCGAGCGCGACATGGCGCGCCGCGCCACCGATGAAAAGTCGCGCTTCCTCGCCGCCGTGAGCCACGACATGCGCCAGCCGCTCTACGCCATCACGCTCGCGGCCGAATCGCTGGAGCGCCAGCGCCCCCTGCGCCACCCGGGGCCCATGCTGCAGCAGATGAAGGCCGGGCTGGAGACGGCCGATCGCCTGCTCGACGCGGTGATGACCGTGGCCCGGCTGGAGACCGGTTCGCTGCGGCCGCAGTCCGCGACCTTTTCGCTGGAGCCCCTGCTGGAGCAGGTGGACGGCACCTTCGGGCCGCGGGCCCGGGCCAAGGGGCTGCGCTGGTCGGTCACGCCCTGCCTGGCCTTGGTCAGCACCGACGCGCCGCTGCTGCAGCGCATGGTCTTCAACCTGGTGAGCAACGCCGTGGCCTACACCGAGGCGGGTGGCGTGCTGGTGTCGTGCCGCGTGCGGCGCCGGGGCGCCTTGCTGCAGGTGTGGGACACCGGCGGTGGGCTGCCGCCGGAGCCCGAGGCGCAGGTGTTCCAACGGCACTTCCGGGGCGAGCCCGGCACCGAAACCGACAGCGGGGTCGGCCTGGGCCTGGTCATCGTCAAGCAGACCGCACTGCTGCTGGGGCTGGAGCTGTCGGTGCGCTCGCGCCCCGGGCGCGGCAGCTGCTTTTCCCTCTGGCTGCCGCTGGCGCCGTCAGCCGCCGAACACGCTGGGGTGGGTGTGCAGTCCGTCCAGTGGCAGCCGGCGACCGGCCAGGTGGTCCTCGATGCAGCGCAGCACCAGGGGGCTGCGGTGCCGCGCGGCTGACGCGCGCACCTCGTCCGGCGTGAGCCAGCAGGTGCGCACGATGCCGCGGTCGAGCGCGCGGCCGGCCACGGCCTCGCCCACGGCGCCGCAGAACGCGAAACGCAGGTAGGTGATGGGCTCGCCGGCCCGCTCGAAGCGGGCCAGGTACACGCCCACCAGCGCCTCGGGCGTGAAAGGGTGCGCGGTCTCCTCCAGCGCCTCGCGCGCCGCGGCCTGCACCAGGCTTTCGCCCGGCTCCAGGTGGCCCGCCGGGTTGTTCAGGCGCAGGCCTTCGGGGGTGTGCTCTTCGACCAGCAGGTAGCGGCCGTCGCGCTCGGCGAGGCAGGCCACGGTGACGCTCGGTGCCCAACGGGAAGTCATGGGCGGCGATTATGGGCGGGGGCCGTTGGGGACGGGCTTTCAGTTAAGCTCGCCCGTTGATTTCTGAACCGAGCGCGAGGAGACACCCATGCTCATTGGCGTACCCGCCGAAACCCTGGCGGGCGAGACCCGTGTGGCCGTGACGCCGGAGACGGCAAAGAAACTGGTGGCCCAAGGCCATGTGGTGCGAGTGCAGGCCGGCGCCGGCTTGCACGCCAGCGCCACCGACGCCGCGTACGAAGCGGCGGGCGCGCAGATCACCGACGCCGCCGGCGCCTTGGGCGCCGACCTCGTGCTCAAGGTGCGCAGCCCGCAGGCCAGCGAGCTGCCGCTGATGAAAGCCGGCGCCACCCTGGTGGGCATGCTCAACCCCTTCGACGCCGAAGGCCTGCGGGCCCTGGCCGCCGCCGGGCTCACCGGCTTCGCGCTGGAGGCCGCGCCACGCACCACGCGCGCGCAGAGCATGGACGTGCTGTCCTCGCAGGCCAACATCGCCGGCTACAAGGCCGTGATGCTCGCGGCCAACGCCTACCCGCGCTTTTTCCCCATGCTCATGACGGCCGCCGGCACCGTGAAGGCCGCGCGCGTGGTCATCCTGGGCGTGGGCGTGGCGGGCCTGCAGGCGATCGCCACGGCCAAGCGCCTGGGCGCGGTCATCGAGGCCAGCGACGTGCGCCCCAGCGTGAAGGAGCAGATCGAGTCCCTGGGGGGCAAGTTCATCGACGTGCCCTACGAAACGCCGGAGGAGAAGGAAGCGGCCGAGGGCGTGGGCGGCTACGCCAAGCCCATGCCGCCGAGCTGGCTGCAGCGCCAGGCCGCCGAGGTGGCCAAGCGCGTGGCGATGGCCGACGTGGTGATCTCCACCGCGCTCATTCCCGGCCGCGCGGCGCCCACGCTGATCACCGAAGAGATGGTCAAGAGCATGAAGCCTGGCTCGGTGATCGTGGACATCGCGGCGGGCAAGGGGCCCGCCAATGCCGATGGAAGCGTCGGCGGCAACTGCCCGCTCACCGAAGCCGACAGGACGGTCGTCAAGCACGGCGTGACGATCATCGGCGAGACCAACCTGCCCGCGCTGGTGGCGGCCGACGCCTCCGCGCTGTACGCGCGCAACGTGCTCGACTTCCTGAAGCTCGTGCTGCCCAAGGACGCCAGCGCCGTGCAGGTGCCGATGGACGACGACATCGTGGTCGCCTGTCTGATGACCCAAGCCGGCGAGGTCAAGCGCAAATGAGCGATGCCGCCAGCCGCGTGATGCTGCGGGCCAAGCTGCACCGCGCCACCGTGACCGAAGCCGACCTGCACTACGAAGGTTCCTGCGGCATCGACGAAGACCTGCTGGACGCCGCCGACATGCGTGAGTTCGAGAAGATCGAGCTCTACAACGTCAACAACGGCGAGCGTTTCTCCACCTACATCATCAAGGCCGCGCGCGGCTCGGGCGCCATCTCGCTCAACGGCGCGGCCGCGCGCAAGGCCCATGTGGGCGACCTGCTGATCATCTGCACCTACTCGCCGGTGGCCGACAGCGCGGTGCCGGGCTGGAAGCCGCGCGTGGTGCTGCTGGGTGAAGGCAACCGCATCACCGAGATCAAGAAAACCTAGGAGCCGCCCATGGACGCCGTCTCTCCCACCCTCATCAACCTCATCATCTTCGTGCTGGCCATCTACGTGGGCTACCACGTGGTGTGGACGGTGACGCCCGCGCTGCACACGCCGCTCATGGCCGTGACCAACGCCATCTCGGCCATCGTGATCGTGGGCGCCATGCTGGCCGCCGCGCTCACCGAAACCCCGCTGGGCAAGACCATGGGCGTGCTGGCCGTGGCGCTGGCGGCGGTCAACGTCTTCGGCGGCTTCCTGGTCACGCGCCGCATGCTGGAGATGTTCAAGAAGAAAGAGAAGAAGGCCCCGGCCGCGGGAGACAAAGCATGAGCATGAACCTGGTCGTCCTGCTGTACCTGATCGCTTCGGTCTGCTTCATCCAGGCCCTGAAGGGTCTGTCGCACCCCACCACCTCCATCCGGGGCAACGTCTTCGGCATGACGGGCATGGCCATCGCCGTGCTCACCACCGCCGCGCTCATCGTCGAACTCTCGGGCGGCAAGGCCCAGGGCATGGTCTACGTGCTCGGCGGCCTGGTGGTCGGCGGCGGCGTCGGCGCCTATATGGCCAAGAAGGTCGAGATGACCAAGATGCCCGAGCTGGTGGCCTTCATGCACAGCATGATCGGCCTGGCGGCGGTGTGCATCGCGGTGGCCGTGGTGGCCGAGCCCTGGGCCTTCGGCATCGCCGCGCACGCCCAGCCCATCCCGGGCGGCAACCGCATCGAGCTGGCCCTGGGCGCCTTCATCGGCGCGGTCACCTTCAGCGGCTCGGTCATCGCCTTCGGCAAGCTCTCGGGCAAGTACAAGTTCCGCCTGTTCCAGGGCGCGCCGGTCACCTTCGCCGGGCAGCACAAGCTCAACCTGCTGCTGGGCCTGGCCACGGCCTTCTTCATCTTCGGCTTCTGGCACTCGCAGAGCTGGATGGACATCGTGCTGGTGATCGCCCTGGGCTTCATCCTGGGCGTGCTCATCATCATCCCCATCGGCGGCGCCGACATGCCGGTGGTGGTGTCCATGCTCAACAGCTACTCGGGCTGGGCGGCGGCGGGCATCGGCTTCAGCCTGAACAACAGCATGCTGATCATCGCCGGCTCGCTGGTGGGCAGCTCGGGCGCGATCCTGAGCTACATCATGTGCAAGGCCATGAACCGCTCGTTCATCAGCGTCATCCTGGGTGGCTTCGGCGGCGAGGCCGGCGCGGTGGCCAGCGGCGGCGTGCAGCGCACCGCCAAGAGCGGCAGCGCCGACGACGTGGCCTTCATCCTGGGCAACGCCGAAACCGTGGTCATCGTGCCGGGCTACGGCCTGGCGGTGGCGCGCGCGCAGCACGCGGTGAAGGAGCTGGCCGAGAAGCTCACGCACAAGGGCATCACGGTGAAGTACGCCATCCACCCCGTGGCCGGGCGCATGCCGGGCCACATGAACGTGCTGCTGGCCGAGGCCGAAGTGCCCTACGACCAGGTGTTCGAGATGGAGGACATCAACGGCGAGTTCGGGCAGGCGGACGTGGCCATCGTGCTGGGCGCCAACGACGTGGTCAACCCGCTGGCGCTGCAAAAGGGCAGCCCCATCTACGGCATGCCCATCCTGGAGGCCTACAAGGCCAAGACCGTGATCGTGAACAAGCGCTCCATGGCCGCGGGCTATGCGGGCCTGGACAACGAACTGTTCTACATGGACAAGACCATGATGGTCTTCGGCGACGCCAAGAAAGTCGTCGAGGACATCACCAAAGCCGTGGAGTGAGACCTCGCCCATCGGGCGCACAACGAGAGGAGACCTGCATGCCGACCGCCACCGCCGACCGTCCTTGGCTCGCCGCTTACCCCGAAGGGGTGCCCGCCGACATCGACGTGAACCAGTACCCCTCGCTGGTGCACCTGATGGAGGAGAGCTTCCGGCGCTTCGGCGATCGGACCGCCTACAGCTTCATGGGCAAGGACGTGAGCTTCGCGCAGACCGACGCGGCCTCTCAGTCCGTGGCGGCCTACCTGCAGGGCCTGGGCCTCGTGAAGGGCGACCGCGTGGCGATCATGATGCCCAACGTACCGCAGTACCCGGTGGTCGTCGCGGGCATCCTGCGCGCGGGCCTGGTGGTGGTGAACGTGAACCCGCTGTACACCGCGCGCGAACTGGAGCACCAGCTCAAGGACTCGGGCGCCAAGGCCATCGTCATCATCGAGAACTTCGCCCGCACGCTGGAACAGTGCATCGCGGCCACGCCGGTGAAGCACGTGGTGCTTGCGGCCATGGGCGACATGCTGGGCTTGCTCAAGGGTGGCCTGGTGAACTACGTGGTGCGCAAGGTCAAGAAGATGGTGCCGGCCTTCAACCTGCCGCAGGCCGTGCGCTTCAACGACGCCCTCGCGCGCGGCGCGCGCGGCGCGTTCAAGAAGCCCGAGATCAAGGCCGACGACATGGCCGTGCTGCAGTACACCGGCGGCACCACGGGCGTGAGCAAAGGCGCGGTGCTCCTGCACCGCAACATCATCGCCAACGTGCTGCAGTCCGAGGCCTGGAACGACCCGGTGATGAAGAAGGTCCCGGCCGGCGAGCAGCCCACCAGCGTGTGCGCGCTGCCGCTGTACCACATCTTCGCGTTCACCGTGAACATGATGCTGAGCCTGCGGGTGGGCGGCAAAACCATCCTCATCCCCAACCCGCGCGACCTGCCGGCGGTGCTCAAGGAGTTGAGCAAGCACCGCTTCCACAGCTTTCCCGCGGTGAACACGCTGTTCAACGGCCTGGCCAATCACCCCGACTTCAACACCGTGGACTGGAGCCACCTGAAGGTTTCGGTGGGCGGCGGCATGGCGGTGCAGGGCGCGGTGGCCAAGCGCTGGCTCGAGAAAACCGGCTGCCCGATCTGCGAGGGCTACGGCCTGTCCGAAACCAGCCCCTCGGCCACCTGCAACCCCACCACCAGCACCGAGTACACCGGCACCATCGGCGTGCCCCTGCCCAATACGCGCCTGAAGTGCCTGGACGACGAGGGCCACGAGGTGCCCGTGGGCCAACCCGGCGAGATTGCGATCCACGGCCCGCAGGTGATGGCGGGCTACTGGCAGCGCCCGGATGAGACCGCCAAGGTCATGACGCCCGACGGCTTCTTCAAGAGTGGCGACATCGGGATCATGGACGAGCGCGGCTACTTCAAGATCGTGGACCGCAAGAAGGACATGGTGCTGGTCAGCGGTTTCAACGTCTACCCGAACGAGGTCGAGGACGTGGTCGCGCAGCTGCCCGGCGTGCTGGAGTGCGCCGTGGTGGGCGTGCCGGACGACAAGACCGGCGAAGCCGTGAAGCTGGTGATCGTGAAGAAGGACCCGTCGCTCACCGAAGAGCAGGTGCGCGAGTTCTGCCGCGCCAACCTCACGGGCTACAAGCAGCCGCGCGTGATCGAGTTCCGCACCGATCTGCCCAAGACGCCGGTGGGCAAGATCCTGCGCCGCGAGCTGCGCGACAAGTGAAGGTCTGAGCCGGCATGACGCTTGCGCTGGTCAGCGCCCTGCCGCAGGAGCTCGAGGCCGTGCTCGCGCTACTGCCCGACGAGCAGCGCACCGCGTTCGCCGGGCGCGGTTTCTGGCGCGGCCACCTGCATGGGCAGGAGGTGGTGGCGGTGCTCTCGGGCATCGGCAAGGCCGCGGCGGCCACCACCACCGCGCTGCTGATCGCGCGCTTCGGCGCCAGCGCGGTCGTGATGACGGGCGTGGCCGGTGGCCTGGGCGCGGGCGTGAAGGTGGGCGACGTGGTGGTGGCGGCCGAGCTGCTGCAGCACGACATGGACGCGTCGCCGGTCTTTCCGCGCCATGAGGTGCCGGGCTACGGGCGCTCGCGCTTCGCTTCCGACGGGGCCCTGAGCGATCGACTGGCGCGCGCCTGCGAGGCCACGCTGCGCGAGGCCCCGGCTGCCCTGGGCGCCGCGGCGGTCGAGGCCTTCGGCCTGGGCGACTCGCGCGTGCACCGGGGCCTGCTCCTGACGGGCGACCGCTTCGTTTCGCGCACCGCCGAGAGCGAGGCCCTGCAGCGCGAACTGCCGGACGCGCTGGCCGTGGACATGGAGAGCGCGGCCGTGGCCCAGGTGTGCGCGGATTTCGGCGTGCCGCTGGCGGTGGTGCGCACCATCTCCGACCGCGCCGACGACGCAGCCCACGTGGACTTCCCGCGCTTCCTCACGCAGGTGGCGAGCCGCTACAGCGCGGCCATCGTCGAGCGCCTGCTCGGCGAGTCAGCGTAGCCAACCCCTTTTCCTGAAGTAAAGCATCGGCACCACGGCCGACAGCACCATCAACCCGATCGCCA
Organism: Hydrogenophaga sp. SNF1; assembly: GCF_034421675.1. Taxonomy (NCBI): domain Bacteria; kingdom Pseudomonadati; phylum Pseudomonadota; class Betaproteobacteria; order Burkholderiales; family Comamonadaceae; genus Hydrogenophaga; species Hydrogenophaga sp. SNF1. Next base: position 4,509,356 of record NZ_CP139793.1, on the reverse strand, counting down.
GCGGGTAACCGAAGCGCCAGGTCAGTTCGGGCATGAACTGGAAGTTCATGCCGTAGCTGCTGGCCACCAGCGTCGGTGGCAGCAGGGACACGCTGGCCACCGAGAAGATCTTGATGATCTTGTTCTGGTTGATGTTGATGAAACCGACCGTGGCGTCCATCAGGAAGTTGATCTTGTCGAACAGGAACGCGGTGTGGCCGTCGAGCGAGTCGAGGTCGCGCAGGATCTGGCGCGCGTCCTCGAACTGCTCGGCGCTCAGCAGGCGGCTGCGCATCATGAAGCTCACCGCGCGGCGCGTGTCCATGACGTTGCGGCGGATGCGGCCCGACATGTCCTCGTGGCGCGCGATGGCCGACAGTGCCTCGCCCAGGGCCGAGTCGCTGGCCTCGCTGGAGAGCACCTTGGCGCTCACCGTTTCCAGGTCGTCGTAGATGTCCTCCAGCGTGTCGGCGCAGTACTCGGCGTCGGCGTCGAACAGCATCAGCAGCACGTCCTTGGCGTCGTCGATCAGGCCGGGCATGCGCCGCGCGCGCATGCGCAGCAGGCGGAACACGGGCACGTCTTCGTCGTGGATGGAGAACAGCACGCCGCGGCTCTTGAGCGAGTCGTTGTGCTCGTTGAGGATGAAGGCCACGCGCACCGCGCGCGGGTCTTCGTCGTCGTCGATGAGGAAGTCGCTGCGCACGTGCAGCTCGCCGTTGTCCTCCTCGAAGAAGCGCGCCGACTCCTCGATGTCCTCGTCCATCGCGTCTTCCGGGATGGACAGGCCGAAATGCTGCTTGACCCAGCGGCGTTCTTCGGGGGTGGGGTCTTCCAGGTCGACCCAGATGGGCTTGAACTTGGCGAGCTCTTCCAGGGACTCGATCTCTTCCTGGAAGAGGCGGCCGTTGGCCAGGGTGAAGACATTGAGCATGGCGCGCTCCTGCGTGTCGGTGGCGGTCTGGCGGTGGCCGGGAATCCGGCCGGCGGGTTCGGTGGCGCTTTCAGCCAGCCGCCCGTCCAGGCCGCAGCGTCAGGGCGCTGCTCAGACGGTCGCGGGGAGGGCTGAAAGCACACGACTGGGGGGTGTGCTGTCCATCAAGGGCTCCGTGTGCAAAAACGGCCGCGATTATCGCACCGGGCCTGGTGCGGCGGGGCTGCCAGCGGGCGCCAGGAAGGCCTTCAGCTCGTCCGGGCGGCGCCAGGCGTCGTGCTCGCCCAGGGCCATGAGCGCGTGCACGAAGCCGGGCTCGAACAGCAGGTAGCTGGCGAGGGCGGCGGCGCTGGCGTTGGCGCCGCGCCGCGTGTCCAGCGCGCCCAGGCCGATGAGCGTGTGGCGCGTGGTCACGGGCAGTTCGTTCACGTGCTTGAGCGCGAGTTCGTCGAGCGACACGCTGGGCTGGATGGCCATCACCTCCACCGGGTGGTAGGGCAGAAGGGTCGAGACCTCCGGCGGCAGGCGCGCCAGGGTCTGGCTCACGCGCATGGTCTGCTCCACGTCGGCCTGAAGGGTGTCGTGGAAGACGCTGGCCATGGCGTGGCCGGCGATGGTGCCCGCCGTGAGTTCGGCGGTGTCGTGCCGCCCGGCCAGGCCCGCGCGCTGCGGCTGGCCCACGCCCACGACCAGGATGCGGCGCGCGCCGAACTGGATGGCGGGCGACAGGGGCGAGAGCTGGCGCATGGAGCCGTCGCCGAAGTGCTCGCGGTGGCCGCTCACCCACAGGGGCACGGCCGGAAACAGGAAGGGAATGGCGCTGGAGGCCATCAGGTGTTCGATGGTGATGGGCTGGAACTCGGCGCGTCGCCCGGGCCGGTGCCAGGCCGGCACGGTGCTGTCGGCGCGGGTCTGGCAGAAGGTCCAGTGCTCGCCGGTGGAGTAGCTCGACGCGGTCACGCCGAGCACGTCGATCGCGCCGCGCTCCAGCGCCGTCTCCAGCCCTTGCAGGTCGATGTGGCGGTGCAGGGTGTTCACCAGGGGCAGGGTGTCGAGCAGGGCGCGGTGGCGCTTGACCTGGCGCGCCAGCGTCCAGCCCGCGAGCACGCGGCTGGCGCGCACCCAGTTGGGTGCGTCCAGGCGGTAGACCTGGTCGGAGCGCAGCTTCAGCCAGAACTCGCCGAGCGCGGGCAGCGCGGCGGCACCATCGCCCGCGCGGCAGGCCAGGAAGCTGGCGTTGAGGGCGCCGGCCGAGGTGCCGAACAGCCAGCGGAAGGGAAAGGCCGCGCCGCCCTCGGGCAGCATGGCGGCCACGGCCTTGAGCACGCCGGCCTGGTAGGCGGTGCGCGCGCCGCCGCCCATGAGCACGAGGGCGCAGCCGTCGGCCCTGGGCCCGCCGGGGTGGCGCAAGGGAATGCTGTGGCTGAGGACGGTGTCGAGCGACATGCCGGGCCCGCGGGTCGTGCTCAGCGTGACCGGGAGGAGGGGGCCTGCAGGGCCAGGCGGGCGCGGCGCGCGACCGGCGCGGCGAGGGGGCCATGGGTGGGGGGCATGCGGGGCTCCTGTCGAAGTCGTTCGGCCCGCTACGCTATCACGGCGATTCGGCCGGCGGCTGGGTGGGCAGGGCCTCCTTGATCGCGCGCGATGCGCCGCCAGGGCGTTGTCCATGGGCGGGAGCACAGGGGCGCATGGGCGCCGCGACACGGCATCGGCGACACTCGGCCACCCTGCCTCGACCGCTGCCCGTGACCGATCCCTCGCCCCTCAGTCCCACGCGCGAACGCTGGCTGCTGCTCACCGTGGCCGGCATCCAGTTCACCCACATCCTGGACTTCATGATCGTGATGCCCCTGGGGCCGCAGTTCACGCGGCTCTTCGGCATCAGCGACGCGCAGTTCGGCCTGCTGGTGTCGGCCTACACGCTGTCGGCCGGTGCCTCGGGCCTGCTCGCGGCCACCTACGTCGACCGCTTCGACCGCCGCACGCTGCTGCTGGGTCTTTATGGCCTGTTCGCCCTGGCCACGCTGGCCTGCGGCCTGGCCCCGGGCTACGGTTTTCTCATGGGCGCGCGCATCGCCGCCGGCGTGTTCGGCGGCGTGCTGTCGGCGCTGGCGCAGACCATCGTGGCCGACGTGGTGCCTTTCGAGCGGCGCGGTCGCGCCATGGGCATCGTCATGTCCGCCTTCTCGTTTTCCACGGTGGCCGGGGTGCCGCTGGGCCTGTGGCTGGCCGGCTGGGCGGGCTGGCACGCCACCTTCATCGCCATCGCGCTGCTGTGCGCCGTGTGCCTGGCCGCCGCCAGCCTGACCCTGCCGCCGCTGCGCGGCCACCTGCGGGCCGGCCCGCCCACGGTCTGGCGCGGCCTGGCCTCGGCGCTGGCCGAGCGCAACCACTGGCGCGCCTTTGCGATGTCGGCGCTCATGATGTTCACCGGCTTCACGGTGATCCCCTTCATCACCATCTACATGCAGGCCAACGTGGGTTTGGGCGACGCCGACATCCCATTGCTGTACCTGGTGGGCGGCGCGGTCACCCTGCTGACGGCGCGCTGGTTCGGCCGCATGACCGACCGGCACGGCAAGGTGCCCACCTTCACCCGCCTGGCCCTGCTCGTGGCGCTGCCGCTCATGGCCACCACGCTGCTGCCGCCGGCGCCGCTGTGGGTCGCGCTGCTCGTGTCCACCGGCTTCTTCGTGCTCATGTCGGGCCGCATGATCCCGGGCATGGCCATCATCACCTCGGCCGCCGAGCCGCGCCTGCGTGGCACCTTCATGGCGCTCAACGCCGCGGTGCAGTCGGCCGCCATGGGCCTGGCTTCGCTCGTCGGCGGGCTGATCATCGTGCGCGACGCCGCCGGTCGGGTGGAGCACTACTGGGTGGCGGGCCTCATCGGCGTGGTCGCCAGCTGCGCCAGCGTGGTGGTGGCGCGGCGGCTTCGCCTGCACGGCGCGCAGCAGGGGCCCGACCGCCGGTCCTGAAGGCGATCCGGAAGTCACGATTTCTGACGGTTTCGGCTTGCGTGCTCAGGGCATCGTCGGCATAGTGGGTCTCAAGCCATCCCGTGGTCGCCGGATGGCCCTGCCGCCGGCGGCCTGTGTCAACCCGGAGCAATTGGAGGCTCATCCATGAACCTGACGATCAACGGTCACGACCTCGAGGTCACCCCCGCCCTGCGCGGCTACGTCACCAGCAAGCTCGAACGCATTTCCCGACACTTCGACCAGGTCGTCGACATCCGGGTGCTGTTGAAAGTGGACAACCTCAAGGAAAAGGCCCTGCGGCAGCGTGCGGAATGCAACATCCACGTGAAAGGCCGGGACCTGTTCGCCGAGAGCGCCCATGCCGATCTGTACGCCGCCGTCGATGAGTTGGCCGACAAGCTCGACCGCCAGGTGCTGCGTTACAAGACCAAGACCCAGGAACACAACCACGAAGCCGTCAAACGCCTGATGTGAAAACGGTCACAACCCGCGCCGTTAGCGGGTTCCCGGTCGTGCTGCACTGCAACAAGCCGCTTGAATTGTCAAGCGGCTTTTTTGTCCTTTTCATCTAGGCGTAGGAAAGCAGAAGCGCATAATCCGCGCCCGAAAGGGCCCCCATGAACCGACTGTCTGCCATATTGCCCGCCGCGCAGGTGCTCGTCGCCGTCGACGCCAGCAGCAAAAAGCGCGCCTTCGAGGAAGCGGGCCTGCTGTTCGAAACCCTGCACGGCCTCAACCGCGCGCTCATCACCGACAGCCTGTTCGCGCGCGAACGCCTGGGGTCCACCGGCCTGGGTCATGGCGTGGCCATTCCGCATGGCCGCATCAAGGGTCTCAAGCAGCCGTTGGCGGCGGTGTTCCAGCTCGCCAGTCCCATTGGCTTCGACGCCCCGGACGAGTTGCCGGTGCAGCTCATGATCTTCCTGCTGGTGCCCGAGGCGGCCACGCAGAAACACCTGGAAATCCTGTCGGAGATCGCCGAGCTGCTCAGCGACAGCGCCTTGCGCGAGCGCATGAAGTTTTCGTCCGACGCCGGTGCGCTGCACGGGCTGATTTCCAACTGGCAGTCCGCGCACGCCGCGGCCTGAACCCCGTTCTCCATTGAAACCCACCGTCGTCAGCGCCGACGTCCTCTTCGAGGACCACCGGGACACGCTGAAGTGGCAGTGGATCGCCGGCCTGGGGGCCTCCGAGCGCCGCTTCGACGAGGTGGCGATCCGCGCGGCGCGCTCGGGCGCCGACCTGGTCGGCTACCTCAACTACATCCACCCCTACCGCCTGCAGGTCATCGGCGAGCGTGAGGTGGCCTACCTCACCAGCCCCAGCACCGAGGACAACAAGCGCCGCGTGGCGCGCATCGTGACGCTGGAGCCGCCGGTGCTGGTGGTGGCCGACGACAAGCCCGCGCCCGACGAACTGCTCGCGATGTGCGAGCGCGCGCAGATCCCGATGTTCGCGACCCACGAGTCCGCGGCCTTCGTGATCGACGTGCTGCGCGCCTACCTGTCGCGCCATTTCGCCGACCGCGCCACCATGCACGGCGTGTTCATGGACATCCTGGGCATGGGGGTCCTGATCACGGGCGAATCGGGCCTGGGCAAGAGCGAACTGGGGCTGGAGCTCATCTCGCGCGGCCACGGCCTGGTGGCCGACGACGCGGTGGACCTGTACCGAATCAACCAGACCAGCGTGGAAGGCCGCTGCCCCGAGCTGCTGCAGAACCTGCTGGAGGTGCGCGGCATCGGCCTGCTCGACATCAAGGCGATCTTTGGCGAGACGGCGGTGCGCCGCAAGATGCGGCTGCAGCTCATCGTGCACCTGGTGCGCCGCGAGACCATGGAGCGCGACTACGAGCGCATGCCCTATGAGCCGCTGTACCAGGATGTGTTGGGCGTGCCCGTGCGCAAGGCCGTGATTCAGGTGGTGGCGGGGCGCAACATCGCCGTGCTGGTGGAGGCCGCCGTGCGCAACACCATCCTGCAGCTGCGCGGCATCGACACCTACCAGGAGTTCGTGCAGCGCCACCGCGCCGCGATGTCGCGCGACGAGTGACGAACGCCGCGCCTAGCGGTGGCCGCCGGGGACCTTGCCGGCGCCGCGGTGCGGGCAGTCGCCCTTGGTGCAGTTCGCGTAGAGCGACAGCGCGTGCTCCTGCAGCGCGAAGCCGCGCGACTTGGCCACCATCTGCTGGCGCTTCTCGATCTCCGCATCGAAGAATTCCTCGACGCGCCCGCAGTCCAGGCAGACCAGGTGGTCGTGGTGCTGGCCCTCGTTGAGTTCGTAGACGGCCTTGCCCGACTCGAAATTGCTGCGCGTGAGCAGGCCAGCCTGTTCGAACTGCATCAGCACGCGGTAGACGGTGGCCAGGCCGATGTCGCTGCGCTCGTCGAGCAGCACGCGGAACACGTCCTCGGCCGTCATGTGGCGCTGCGTGGCGTTCTGAAAGACCTCCAGGATCTTCAGGCGCGGCAGCGTGGCCTTCAGGCCGGTGCTCTTGAGGTCTTCGATGTTGGACATGGCGCTCGCTTCGGGCTCACTACAATGGCCGACCGATTATCGTCCGCCTTGCGCCGGCCGCGCCAGTGCAGGGCCAGCAGGCCCCCACCCCGGGTTTTCGCCATGTCCTTCTCCAAGTTCCGAATCTCGCTCGCGCTGGTTGCCCTGCTGGCGCTGGGCGGTTGTGGCAGCGTGGCCAACTGGGTCACGCCATACAAGATCGACATCCTTCAAGGCAATGTGATCACCCGCGAGCAGGTCGAGGCGCTCAAGCCCGGCATGCCGCGCGAACAGGTGCGCGATATCCTGGGCTCGCCGCTGCTGGCCAGCGTGTTCCACGCCGACCGCTGGGACTACGTCTTCACCCTGCAGCGCCGGGGCCAGGAGCCGCTGCGCCGCCGAGTGACCGTGTTCTTCAAGGACGGCGTGCTCGAGCGCCACGAGGCCGACGAGCTGCCCACCGAGGCCGAGTTCGTGGCCTCGCTGGACGTACGCCGCGACAAAAAGGCCAAGCCGCCCGTGCTCGAGGCCACCGAGCAGCAGCTCAAGGACTTCGCCGAGCGCAACAAGCCGCAGGCCCCGCCGCTGCCCGCCAGCGCCGCGCCCGCACCCGCCACCACCAACTTCCCGCCGCTGGAGTCGGGCCGATGAGCGTTGCAACCACCCCCCACCGCGTCTGTGTCGCGGGGGCCAGCGGCCGCATGGGCCGCATGCTGATCGAGGCCGTGCGCGACAGCGGCGACTGCCGGCTCAGCGGCGCGCTCGACGTGGCCGCCAGCCCCGCCATCGGGCAGGACGCCGGCGCCTACGCCGGCCAGCCGACCGGTGTGCCGATCACCGCCGATCTCGCCCAGGGCCTGCAGGGCAGCGACTGCCTGATCGATTTCACCCGCCCCGAGGGCACCATGGACCACCTGGACGCCTGTGTGGCGCAGGGCGTCAATCTGGTCATCGGCACCACCGGCTTCAGCGAGGCGCAGAAGGCCCGCATCGCCGAGGCCTCCCAGCGCATCGCCATCGTGATGGCGCCCAACATGAGCGTGGGCGTGAACGTCACGCTCAAGCTGCTGGAAATGGCGGCCAAGGCCCTGTCCACCGGCTACGACATCGAGATCATCGAGGCCCACCACCGCCACAAGGTGGACGCGCCCAGCGGCACCGCGCTCAAGATGGGCGAGGTCATCGCCGATGCCCTGGGCCGCGACCTCAAGGACTGCGCGGTCTACGCGCGCGAGGGCGTCACCGGCGAGCGCGACCCGTCCAGCATTGGCTTCGCCACCATCCGCGGCGGTGACATCGTGGGCGACCACACCGTGCTGTTCGCGGGCACCGGCGAGCGCATCGAGATCACGCACAAGTCCGCCAGCCGCAGCACCTACGCCCAGGGCAGCCTGCGCGCGGTGCGCTTCCTCGCCGGCCGCCGCGCCGGGCTGTTCGACATGTTCGACGTGCTGGGGCTGCGCCAGACGTAGCCGGCCGGTGGCGGTTCACCGACGAGGGCGCGCGCCGGCGGCGCCCGCCGGGCGCGCGGCCTAAAATCCCCGCTCCCACGGGCGAGCCGCGCCCGTCCGGCTTCCCTGGTCTTCCCCGTTCCCATGCAAGACAAATACGCCCACCAAGACGTCGAGCGCGCCGCGCAGGCCCACTGGACCGCCCGCGACGCCTACCGCGTCACCGAAGACGCCGGCAAGCCCAAGTTCTATGCCTGCTCCATGCTGCCCTACCCGAGCGGCAAGCTGCACATGGGCCACGTGCGCAACTACACGATCAACGACATGCTCACGCGCCAGCTGCGCATGAAGGGCTACAACGTCCTCATGCCCATGGGCTGGGACGCCTTCGGCCTGCCGGCCGAGAACGCGGCGATCAAGAACAAGGTGCCGCCCGCGAAGTGGACCTACGACAACATCGCCTACATGAAGCGGCAGATGCAGGCCATGGGCCTGGCCATCGACTGGAGCCGCGAGGTCGCCACCTGCTCGCCCGACTACTACCACTGGAACCAGTGGCTGTTCCTCAAGATGCTGGAAAAGGGCATCGCCTACCGCAAGACCCAGGTGGTGAACTGGGACCCGGTGGACCACACCGTGCTCGCCAACGAACAGGTCATCGACGGCCGCGGTTGGCGCACCGGCGCGCTGGTCGAGAAGCGCGAGATCCCGGGCTACTACCTCAACATCACCTCGTACGCGGGCGAGCTGCTCGACCACGTGCAGATCGGCAACCCCAAGGCCACGCTCAGTGGCTGGCCCGACAAGGTGCGCCTGATGCAGGAGAACTGGATCGGCAGGAGCGAGGGCCTGCGTTTCGCCTTTCCGCACCAGATCCAGGACGCCAGCGGCGCCCTCATCGGCGACGGCCGCCTCTACGTCTTCACCACGCGCGCGGACACCATCATGGGCGTCACCTTCTGCGCCGTGGCGCCCGAGCACCCGCTGGCCACGCACGCGGCCGCCAGCGACCCGGCGCTCGCCGCCTTCATCGAGGAATGCAAGAAGGGCGGCACCACCGAGGCCGAGCTGGCGCTGAAAGACAAGGAAGGTCTGCCCACCGGCCTGAGCGTCACCCACCCCATCACCGGCGCGGCCGTGCCGGTGTGGGTCGGCAACTACGTGCTCATGGGCTACGGCGACGGCGCCGTCATGGGCGTGCCCGCCCACGATGAGCGCGACTTCGCCTTCGCCAGGAAGTACGGCCTGGCGATCCCGCAGGTGGTGGCGGTCGAAGGCGAAACCTTCAGCGCCGACGCCTGGCAGGAGTGGTACGGCGACAAGCAGCGCGGCGTCTGCGTCAACAGCGGCTTCCTCGATGGCCTGGGCCACCAGGCCGCCGTCGACAAGGTCGCCGAGGCGCTGGCCGCCCAGGGCCTGGGCGAGAAGAAAACCACCTGGCGCCTGCGCGACTGGGGCATCAGCCGCCAGCGCTACTGGGGCACGCCCATCCCCATCATTCACTGCCCCGAACACGGCGCCGTGCCCGTGCCCGAGAAAGACCTGCCCGTGGTCCTGCCCGAGGACTGCGTGCCCGATGGCAGTGGCAACCCGCTCAACCACCACGAGGGCTTCCACGCCGGCGTGGTCTGCCCGGTGTGCGGCGCGGCGGCGCGGCGCGAGACCGACACCATGGACACCTTCGTGGACTCGTCCTGGTACTTCATGCGCTACTGCGACCCGAAGAACAGCGAGCGCATGGTGGCCGAGGGCACGGCCTACTGGATGCGCGACCAGAAGCTGGCCACCGGCGGCAGCGGCATGGACCAGTACATCGGCGGCATCGAGCACGCCATCCTGCACCTGCTGTACGCGCGCTTCTGGACCAAGGTCATGCGCGACCTCGGCCTGGTCACGGTGGACGAGCCCTTCACCCACCTGCTCACGCAGGGCATGGTGCTCAACCACATCTACAGCCGCCGCACCGACAAGGGCGCCAAGGAGTACTTCTGGCCGCACGACGTGGACAACGTGCTCGACGAGGGCGGCAAGATCGTCGGCGCGAAGCTGAAGAACGCCGTCGGTGACCTGCCCGTGGGCACGCCCATCGACTACGAGGGCGTGGGCACCATGTCCAAGTCCAAGAACAACGGCGTCGACCCGCAGGACCTGATCGAGAAGTACGGCGCCGACACCGCGCGCCTGTACACCATGTTCACCGCGCCGCCCGAGGCCACGCTGGAGTGGAACGACGCCGCGGTGGAGGGCAGCTACCGCTTCCTGCGCCGGGTCTGGGGCTACGGCCACAAGCGCCGGGCGCAGGGCCCATCCGGTGCGTCGCAGGGCGCGCTGGCCGCGGGCGTGGGCCAGGCCACGCTGTCCCAGGCCGCCAAGGCGCTGCGACTGGAGATCCACACCGTGCTCAAGCAGGTGGACTACGACTACCAGCGCATGCAATACAACACCGTGGTCTCGGGCGCCATGAAGATGCTCAATGCGCTGGAGGGCTTCACGCCCGAGGGCGCGGGCGACGAGGCCGCCGCCGCCGAGGGCTTCGGCATCCTGCTGCGCTGCCTGTACCCGGCCACGCCGCACATCGCGCACACGCTCTGGAACGAGCTCGGCTACGCCGCGCAGGCCGGCGAGCTGCTGGACGCGCCCTGGCCGCAGGCCGACGCGTCCGCGCTGCAGCGCGATCAGATCGAACTGGTGCTGCAGATCAATGGCAAGCACCGCGGCAGCGTCACCGTGCCGGCCAGTGCCGACAAGGCCGCCATCGAGGCCGCCGCGCTCGCCAGCGAGGCCTTCGTCAAGCAGGCGGCCGGCGCCGCGCCCAAGAAGGTCGTGGTGGTGCCGGGCCGCCTCGTCAACGTGGTGGTGTGACCATGAACAGGCGTCTCCTGCTCGGCGGTGCGGCGGCCCTGGCCTTGCCGGCCTGCGGCTTCAAGCTGCGCGAGGCGCCGCACTTCGCGTTCGATGCCGTGCAGCTCACCGGCGTGGCCGGCTACGTGACCGTGCAGCTGCGCCGCGAGATGCAGGTCAACGGACTGCGTGTGGACGGCAACCCGCTGCCGCCGGTGATCCTCACCGCCCAGGTGGACCAGCGCGAGCGCGTGGTCGTGGGCCAGACGGCCGCCGGCCAGGTGCGCGAACTGCAGCTGCGCGTGCGCTTCCGCTTCAACCTGCGCACGCGCGAAGATCGCATGCTGATCGACGACAGCGAGCTGCTGCTCGAACGCGACCTGAGCTTCAACGAAACCGTGGTGCTCGCCAAGGACGCCGAAGAACAGATGCTCTACCGCGACATGACCACCGACATCGCGCAGCAGGTGATCCGCCGCCTCGCGTCGGTGCGCCAGCTCTGACGGCATGCAGCTCGCCGCGAACCAGCTCCAGGCCCAGCTCCAGAAGGGCCTGCGCAGCCTCTACACCCTGCACGGCGACGAGCCGCTGCTGATCCAGGAAGCGGGCGACGCCATCCGCGCCGCCGCGCGCGCCCAGGGCCACACCGAGCGCACCGTGCACACCATGGCCGGCGCGCACGCCGACTGGTCGGCCGTGCTGGCCAGTGGCGCCTCGTTGAGCCTGTTCGCCGACAAGCAGATCGTCGAGGTGCGCGTGCCCTCGGGCAAGCCCGGCAAAGACGGCTCGGCCGCCCTGCAGCAGCTGGCCGAGTCCGCCGACGGCAATGACAGCACGCTCACCCTGGTGGTGCTGCCGCGCCTGGACATGGCCACGCAGAAGAGCGCCTGGTTCGCCGCGCTCGACGCCCACGGCGTGACCGTGCGCGTCGACCCGGTGGACCGCAAGGCCCTGCCGCAGTGGATCGCCACGCGCCTGCAGGCCCAGGGCCAGCGCGTGGCCGCGGGCGAGGAAGGCCAGCGCACCCTGGCCTTCTTCGCCGACCGCGTGGAAGGCAACCTGCTGGCCGCGCACCAGGAGATCCAGAAGCTCGCGCTGCTGCACCCACAGGGCGAGCTGGGCTTCGAGCAGGTCGAGTCGGCCGTGCTCAACGTGGCGCGCTTCGACGCCTTCAAGCTGGCCGAGGCCGTGCTGGCCGGCCAGGTGGCGCGTGTGCAGCGCATGCTCGACGGTTTGCAGGCGGAGGGCGAGGCGCCCGTGCTGGTGCACTGGGCGCTGGCCGAGGACATCCGCACGCTCAACCGCGTGCGCGGCGCGGTGGACGACGGCCGCCCGCTGCCCATCGCCCTGCGCGAAAGCCGCGTCTGGGGCGTGAAGGAAAAGCTGGTCGAGCGCGTGCTGCCCACGCTGGGCACGGCGCAGCTGGCGCGCTGGCTGGACGACGCCCACACCGTGGACGGCATCGTCAAGGGCCTGAAGTTCCCCGACTGGCCCGCCGAGCCCTGGCAGGCCCTGCACCAGCTGGCGATGAAGGTGGCGCGCGCCTGCGCGGCGCGCTGAGGCCGCGGTTCGGGCCCCGGCGGCGCGAAGCCCGCTTCACCAGCGCGCGCTTCAGCGCGCCGCGCCGCCGGTCTGGGCCTGTTCCCGGTAGGCCGACGGCGTCTGCCCGGTGTGCTCGCGGAACACGCGGCTGAAGTGCGCGGTGTTGTTGAAGCCCCAGGAAAACGCGATCTCGGTGATGGTGCGCGTGGCGCTGGCCGCGTCGCCCAGCTCGCGCATGCAGCCCTGCAGGCGCTGGCGCAGGATGTACTGCGCCAGCGTGTCGTCCTCGGCGCTGAAGGCCTTGTGCAGGTGGCGCTTGCTGCAGTTCATGGCGCTGGCAATGTGGTCCAGCGACAGGCCGGGGTCGCGCAGGTGGCGGCCGATGTGCACGCGGATGCGGTCGCGGAACGCCTCCAGCTGCGTGCGCCCGTCGCCGCGCCCGGCCAGCTCCAGCAGCGACAGCCGCACCAGCTCCACGATGGCTTCGCCCGCGCCGCGCGCGGCCGACTCGCTCATGCCGGGCAGCTCCTGGTAGGTGGTGCGCATGGTCTCCAGCGCCACGCGCGCGATGCCCGAGACGCCGCCGATCTGCCGCGCCATCAGCGGCTCCAGCGCCAGGCCGCGCTCGGCCAGCTGGGCCTTGGGCAGCATCACGATCAGGTGCTCCACCTGCTCGGGGTTGGCCACGGCGTAAGCGTCGGTGGTGTCGTAGATGGCCCAGCCGCCGGGCCGCACCCAGGCCTCGCGGCCCGATTGCTGCACGCCCGCGCTGCCGCGCCAGGGCGCCACGATCTTGAGGTAGGGCCGCTCGCCCGCGCGCGCCTGGCGGTCGCTCTTGATCACACGGTGCCGGTTGGCCTCCAGCCGCGTCAGCACCACGTCGCCCGCCTGCGAGGCGCTCATGTGGCCCTCGAAGTCGGTGTCGCCGTAGAGGTCGGAGTCCAGGCCGCCGAAGTGCGTCCACACCCACTCGCGCCAGATCGCCGCGCGCTCGGCGGGCGCCACGGCGTCGGTGCTCATCGGGGTGGGCTTGCTCACGGGGCTTGGGGGGTGGCGGGGCGGGGCTGCCATTGTTGCGTGATGTCCCCGCCTGCGCGAGGGCGTGGCATTGCGGGTAAACCCGCATCGCCATGCGCGATTGGTCAAGCGGACCGTGCACCCACGGTACAGCGGCGCGCGGGGGCTTTTCCTACCATGGCCGCGTCCGAGGACACCCCCCAACACCAGGAGACGAGCATGGCCATGAGCAACCGCCGAGTGATGATCCAGCAGACCGCCGCCGCCGTGGGCGCCATGGCGGTCGCCCCGCAGCTGATGGCGCAGAGCGCGCCGGTGCGCGTGGGCTACAGCATGTCGCGCACCGGCCCGTGGACGGGCGGCGCCCAGACCAGCCAGGAGCCCAACTTCCTGCTCTGGGCCGAGCAGCAGAACGCCGCCGGCGGCCTGGACGTGAAAGGCGTGCGCCGCAAGATCGAGCTCATCAGCAGCGACGACCGCAGCGACGTCGAGACCGTGGTGCGCACCTACGAAAAACTCATGGGCAGCGACAAGGTCGACCTCATCCTGCCGCCCTGGGGCTCCAACGCCAACTTCGCCGTCGCGCCGCTGGCCAACCGCTTCGGTTACCCCTTCCTGGCGCCCACCGCGCTGTCCAAGCGGCTGGTGGACCTGAAGCTGCCCTACTTCTTCCTGCTGCTGCAGCAGCCCAAGCCCATGTGCGACGCCCTGGTCGACATGCTCAAGGCCAGCGGCGCCAAGACCGTGGCCTGCATCTACGTGGACGACCTGTTCGGCCTGGAGAACTACGCTGCCCTCAAGGTGGCGCTGCAGGGCAGCGGCATCAGCCTGGTGCAGGACACCAGCTACCCCGGCGGCGTGAAGGACCTCAGCCCCACGCTGCGCGCCATCAAGGACAAGAACCCCGACGCGTTCGTGGGCTTCACCTACCCGCCCGACACCATCCTCGCCAGCCGCCAGGCCAAGGAGATCGGCTTCAACCCGAAGTTCTTCTACGCCTCGGTGGGCACGGCCTTCCCGCTCTACAAGAACGTCATCACCGCGGCCGGCGCCGAAGGCGTGCTGGGCATGGGCTCCTGGAACAGCAAGACCAGCCCCGGCGCCAAGGCCTACTTCGACGCCCACGTGGCCAGCCAGAAGAAGGAGCCCGACCGCTGGGCCAGCGGCGCCTGCTGGGCCGGCATGGAGATCCTCACCAATGCCGTCAAGCAGCACGGCCTGGACCGCAAGGCCATCCGCGACTACGTGGCCAACACCACGCACAAAACCATCCTCGGCGACATCAGGTTCCAGGGCAGCGAGAACGTGGGCACGCCCGGCACCGTGGGCCAGTGGCAGAACGGTGAGTTCGAGGTGGTGTGGCCGCAGCAGGTGGCCACGGCCAAGCTGAACCCGAACAAGCCCGCCTGGAAGTGATGTCGTTTTCCGCCTGGATCGAGCTGATCGCCTCCGGTCTCATCACCGGGGGCATCTACGCGCTCGTCGCGCTGGGCCTGAACCTGCAGTACGGGCTCATGCGCATCCTCAACATCGCGCACGGCGAGTTCCTGATGGTGGGCGCCTTCATCACCTGGATGGCGGCCGCCACCTTCGGCCTCTCGCCGCTGTGGATGATCCCGGTGTCCTTCGCGCTGCTCATGGCTATCGGCGTGGCCGTGCACTGGCTGTGCTTTCGCCGCCTCACCGCCACCTCGCCCAACCTCGACGTGTTCGAGGCGCGCGGCCTCATGGTCGCCTTCGGCCTCATGTTCTTCGTGCAGAACGCCATCTCCTGGATCTGGGGCGGCGACCTGCGCGGCTACGACTATCTCACCCAGCCCTTCGCCATTCCCCTGCCTGGCGGGCAGGCGCAGTTCGCGGTGAACAAGCTGCTGGTCTTCGGTCTGGCCCTGCTGTTCGCGGGCGCGCTCATCGTGCTGCTGCGCACCACCCTGCTGGGCAAGGGCGTGCGCGCGCTCATGCAGTCGCCCACCGGCGCGATGCTCGTGGGCATCGACACCAAGCGCCTGCACCCGCTCATGTTCGGCATCGGCCTGGGCCTGTCGGGCGTGGCCGGCTGCCTGCTGTCCATGGCCTACACCATCAGCCCGTCCATGGGCGAGCCCTACACCGTGACGGCGCTCATCGTCATCACCCTCGGCGGCTTCGGCAGCATGGGCGGCGCGCTCGCGGGCGGCCTGCTGCTGGGCGTGATCGAAGCCATCGGCATGCACTTCACCAACCCCTCGCTCAAGGCCTTGCTGAGCTACATCGTGTTCATCGGCGTGCTGTTGCTGCGCCCCGAAGGGCTGTTCTCGCGCAAGACGCGAAAGGCCTGACCCGTCATGACCTCCCGACAGTTCCTCATCCGCGACCTGCTCGTGCTCTTCGGCCTGACCGGCTGGGCCGTGGCCCTGCCCGGCTTCGGCAGCGACTTCGTGATCTCCATGGCGCTCACCTGCCTGATGTACATCGCGCTGTCCTCGAGCTGGGCGCTGTTCTGCGGCAGCACGCGCTACCTCTCGCTCGCCACCTCGGCCTTCTTCGGCATCGGCGCCTACACCAGCGCCATCGGCCTGGAGACCTTGAGCTGGCCCGTGGCCATCGCGGCCGGTGCGGGTCTCGCGGCCGTGGTGGCGGTGGTCATGGGCCTGGCCGTTCTGCACCTGCGCGGCACCTACTTCGCCGTGCTCACCTTCGGCATGACGGAACTCATCCGCCACGCCATCAGCTACTTCGAGAAAAGCGTCACCGGCACCGTGGGCCGCGTGCTCATGGTGGTGCCCGAGCGCGACACCATCTACTTCACCGTGCTGCTGCTGGCGGTGCTGGCGGTGTTCCTGTCGATCGGGATCCGTCGCACGCGCTTCGGCCTGGCCATGCAAGGCATCGGCGCCGACGAGCAGCGCGCCCAGACCCTGGGCGTGAACACGCGCCTGGTCAAGACCGCCGGCTTCGCGCTCACCGCCGCCATCGCCGGCGCCGTGGGCGCGGCCATGAGCGTGCGCTGGACCTACATCGACCCGCACACGGTCTTCAACCCCTTCATCGGCTTCCAGACCGTGCTCATCGCGCTCATCGGCGGCGCCATGACCCTGTGGGGCCCGCTGATCGCGGCCATCGTCTTCAGTGTGCTGGCCGAAACCCTGCGCCTGCAGGTGCCGCAGGTTTACATGATGTCGCTGGGCCTCTTGCTCATTCTCTCGGTGCTCTACCTGCCGGGCGGGCTGGCCTCGGTGCGCGCCGACACCTTCAAGGGCTGGTGGCGTGACCTGAAGGCCTGGTGGAAGCAAACCAAAGACGACCTGAGTGGCGAGACCGCGCGCCGCAAGCGGCGCGAGAAGCAGCAGCGGGAGGCGCGCCATGTCTACTGAGGCCAACATGGAGCCCCCACGCGCCGCCGCTGCGCGGGTCGCTGCCCCCCAAGGGGGCGCGGCCGAGCTTGGGGCGGCCCGGCGCTCGACCCAGCCCCTGCTGGTGGCGCAGGACATCACCGTGCGCTTCGGCGGCCTCACCGCCGTCGACCAGGTCAGCGCCAGCTTCATGCCCGGCGAGCTGGTCGGCATCATCGGCCCCAACGGGGCCGGCAAGACGACCTTCTTCAACGCCATCTCCGGCGTCACCCAGCCCACCAGCGGCCGGCTGGCGCTGCACGGCCGCTCCCTCGCGGGCCAGGCGCCGCACCGCTTCGCGGCCCGGGGCCTGGCGCGCACCTTTCAAACGCCGCGCACCTTCGGCGACATGCGGGTGCGCGACAACATCGCCTTCGGCCTGAAGTTCGCCGGCCGGCGCCGGCGCGAGTACCTGTTCTGGGGCGACGAGGTCGGCGTGCCCTGGGTGCTGCGCACGGCCGACAGCATCCTCGGCCTCATCGGCCTGGGCGCGCAGGCCGAGCTGCCCGCCGCCGCCATCACGCCCTCGCAGCAGCGCCTGCTCGAAATCGGCATGGCCCTGGCCACGCGCCCGCAATTGCTGCTGCTCGACGAAGTGGCCGCCGGCCTCACCGAGAACGAGGTGGAGGACATGGCCCGCCTGATCCGCCGCCTGCGCGACGAGCTGGACCTTACCGTGGTCTGGATCGAACACGCCGTGAGCACCCTGCTGCGCCACGTGGAGCGCGTCATCGTGCTGCACCAGGGCCGCAAGATCGCCGACGACGTGCCGCGCGCCGTCATCCGAAACCCCGAGGTCATCGAGGCCTACCTGGGCGACGAGATGGGCGACGCCGAAGCCGAAGGGGCCGCCGCATGATGTGGTACCGCCAAGACCCCTTCCGCCTGGGTGGTGCGAACCAGGCCCAGCTCAAGATCGACGGCCTGAGCGCCGGCTACGGCGCCTTCCTGGTGCTGCGCGATTTGAAGCTCGAAGCCCGGCCCGGCCTCACCGTGGTGCTGGGCCCCAACGGCGCCGGCAAGACCACGCTGCTCAAGGCCATCAACGGCCTCATCCCGCGCCAGGGCGCGGTGCTGCTGAACGGCGAAGAGCTGCCCGAAAAAGCGCATGAGATCGTGCAGGCCGGCGTGGCTTTGGTGGCCGAGGGCCGCCAGCTCTTTCCGCAGATGAGCGTGACCGAGAACCTGGAACTCGGCGGCTGGCTGGTGCCCAAGGCCGAGCGCGCGCGCCGCATCGAACAGGCCTTCAGCGACTTTCCCAAGCTGCGCGAGCGCGCCCACCAGCTGGCCGGCACCATGAGCGGTGGCGAACAGCAGATGGTGGCCGTGGCGCGCGCCATGATGTGCGCGCCGCGCCTGCTCATGCTCGACGAGCCCTCGCTGGGCCTGGCGCCCAGGATGGTGGACGAGCTGCTCGGCATCGCGCGCCGCATCGCCGACGCCGGCACCACCGTGCTGATGGTGGAACAGAACGTGAAGAAGGCCCTGGCCGTGGCCGACCGCGGCTACGTGCTGGAGCGCGGCGCCATCGTCGCCAGCGGACCCGCGAAATTGCTGGCGCGCTCCACCGTCATCCGCGAGGCCTACCTGGGCGCCGACAAAGACCCGGCCACGGGCACCACCAACGCCGCCGACGCCGTGCAGCGCCGCAAGGCCGTCGCCGCCTGATCGAACCCCACACACGCCAACCCACGACCGCACACGCTCAAGGAGAACCCATGTCCGACCTGTCCATGCTCATCAACGGCCTGAAGGTCACCGCCGAAAAAGGCGCCACCTTCGAACGCCGCAACCCGCTCGACGGCAGCGTGGCCACGCGCGCGCCCGCCGCCAGCCCGGCCGACGCCGTGATGGCCGTTGAAGCCGCCGCCGAGGCCTTCAAGACCTGGAGCGAAACCGGCCCCGGCGAACGCCGCGCCCTGCTGCTGAAAGCCGCCGACGCGCTGGAGGCCAAGACGCCGAAGTTCATCGAAGCCGTGGCCGCCGAAACCGGCGGCACCGGTATGTGGGCCGGCTTCAACTGCATGCTCGCCGCCGGCATGATCCGCGAGGCCGCCGGCCTCACCACGCAGATCTCGGGCGAGCTGATTCCCTCCGACGTGCCCGGCTCGCTCGCCATGGGCGTGCGCCAGCCGGCCGGCGTGGTGCTCGGCATCGCGCCCTGGAACGCACCCATCATCCTGGGCGTGCGCGCCATCTGCGTGCCCCTGGCCTGCGGCAACACCGTGGTGTTCAAAGGCAGCGAGAACTGCCCGCGCACCCACCAGCTCATCGTCGAAGCCTTCCAGGACGCGGGCTTCCCGCCCGGCGTGGTGAACTACATCACCAACGCCCCGGCCGACGCGGGCGCCGTGGTGGAAGCCATCGTGGCCCACCCGGCCGTGCGGCGCGTGAACTTCACCGGCTCCACCAAGGTCGGCAAGATCATCGCCATGACCTGCGCCAAGTACCTCAAGCCCGTGGTGCTGGAACTGGGCGGCAAGGCGCCCATGGTCATCCTCGACGACGCCGACATCGACGACGCGGTGAACGGCGCGGCCTTCGGTGCCTTCGCCAACAGCGGCCAGATCTGCATGAGCACCGAACGCCTCATCGTGGACAACAAGATCGCCGATGCCTTCGTGAAGAAGTTCGGCGACAAGGCCAGCAAGCTGCCCGTGGGCGACCCGCGCAAACCCGAGCCCGTGGTGCTGGGCTCGGTCATCGGCATGAACACGGTGAACTTCTGCAACGAGCTCATCGACGACGCCCTGGCCAAGGGCGCCAAGCTGGTGTGCGGCGGCAAAAGCACCGACACCCTGATGCCCGCCACCGTGCTCGACCACGTGACGCCCGACATGCGCATCTACCGCGAAGAAACCTTCGGCCCGGTGAAGTGCGTCGTGCGCGTGAAGAGCACCGAGGAAGCCATTGCCTGCGCCAACGACAACGAATACGGCCTGAGCGCATCCGTCTTTGGCAAGGACATCGCGCGCGCCTACAACGTGGCCCGCAAGATCGACAGCGGCATCTGCCACGTCAACGGACCCACGGTGCACGACGAAGCGCAGATGCCCTTTGGTGGGGTGAAGGGCTCGGGCATCGGGCGCTTTGGTGGCAAGGCCGGCATCGCCGAGTTCACCGAGCTGCGCTGGATCACGGTGCAGACCACGCCGCGGCACTATCCGTTCTGATTGGGGTACTGCGGAGGGGGAGGGCAAAGGCCCTGGAGGCGGGAGCTTCCAGGGCCTTTGTTTTGGTGGGTGATTCCGTCTTCACACAAAGGATGTCAGCGGTGTGCCTCAAACACCGCCACCGGTCCACCGCTCAACTCAATACTCACTCCCTTCACATCACCCGGGAGTTGAGCGATGAGCCTATCCAGACATGTCATCAAGGCGAGCTTTCAGTCGCTGCACGAGTACCGAGAGAAGGCCTCCGCCCTGGCCAATGCCGCGCTGACGGTGATGCGCGAACAACGCGAGAACCAGCCGCCGTCCGATGGAGAGTTGATCGTTGGGGTTCTTCTGGGTTTGTTGGAGCGGAGGGACGATCTTCTCGACGCCGAGGCCGGCTTGGGCAGCATGTTGGATCGGGTGGCATCGGGGGCTTGAGATCGGGTCGCGAAGGCGAGGGTGGCTGTACGACGGCTTGAGACTGGACGTGGTCACTCAATCTCTGAGTCTGGCGGACCGCTTCGCAGCGGGTGCGCCCGGTCGATCTGCTGCGCTGAATGTGCGCTCTACGCCACGTTCCGGTCGTTCGCCCTCGATACGACTAGATCGACGACTCGCAGTTGGCTTGGTGAGGGCTAGACTGCCGCAATCGGCCAGATGCGGACATTGCGAAGAGGTATTGGTGACTACCCACGAACTCGTTCTACCTGAAAATTTCTGTGAATACGCCAGCGAGGTCGAGTCGAAGGGCTGGTTTCCCGGCGCAGTGTTGGTTCATCTAGACAAGCGCTACCACCTAACGTTCTACGCACCGGTCAGGCTGGGACAGACCATTGAGGATGAACTGCAAAAACGCCCCTGCTTCGCCGAGCCGAATCTGCTCGTTGTTGGTTCCGTGACCAAGGGCGCAATGCGGGCAGCTGCCGACTACGCAGTCACTTCTGGCCTTGTGGAGACGTTCGTTCCTGAGAAATAGAGAATGCCCGCTTTGGGCCCGAAGCCGACATCGCTCAGTACGTAAAGCGGACGTCGTACTTCCACTGTTCGTTGGAATCTTGCGCGACGTTGTAGACCAGCGAGGACCAGACTTCGCTGTCGGCACGGAACAGGTTAGAGAGCTTTGCAAGCAACTCGAACACCTCATCCGGCGGGCGAATCGGTTCAGGGTGCCCTTCAGGAGAGCTGATGACGATACTCATCCTCTCTTGACCGCTTACCTCGTCACGCTCGACATGCATGGTCGCTGACCGCCAATGCTCAGGCGTTGCAGCGACGATTGCACGAGCGACCTCGCCGTCGATGGCCGCTTGCTTCTCAAGACGGGTGTTCTCAAGGTTGTTCATGTTGCGGTTCGCGCTCCGAGCGGAAGCAGATTGTCAAAGTCCGCTTATGGCCGATGGCCGCCATGCCAGGTGAGACTGAACTGAGCCCGAAGCGGCTGATGTGGGACCCAAATCCAGCAGGAGAGGCGTGGGCATCGCCCAGGAGGTTGCCGCTCCGCCCAAGCCTCCTAGCGCGTTGGTCAACCGCGTGACGCGAGACAATACTACCGATGGAACCCACCGACGCTGATGCCCGCCTCACCCATCTCGAGATCAAGGCGAGCTTCGCCGAAGACCTACTGGACACGCTCAACGAGATCGTCGCGCGCCAACAGGCCCAGATCAATCGCCTCACCGCTGAGCTCTCCACGCTGCGCAACCAGATGCCCACGGCTGACGGTGCCGCCGTCTTTCGCAGTCTGCGCGACGAACTGCCACCGCACTACTGAGCAAGCCCAGTAGCCCGCAAATACGGTTTTTGATGGCGATCTGCGGGCGCTCTAGACCGTTCAAGTTGCTCTTCGTTGCACACGCTGAACGACCGCTTGATGTCAGAGTTCGGTCGCTGCAGAAGCAGCCGCTTACCCCCTCAAACCTTCATCGCCCCCCAAGTCGTCGTCTTCGCAAACGCCGCAAACTCACGCTTCGTCGCCCCCACCTTGCTCTTGCGGCTCCAGGTTTCACCCGTGGGCAATTGGTAGGTCACACCAATCTCCGGTGCATTCCCTTCGCTGTCCAGATCGCCGCGCTCCTTGGCCCGTCGGGGGCTGGTGAAGCCCGCGCCTTCCGCCAGCTCGGCCAGCGTCTCCTCCGCCTCGTGGGACTTCATCATCTTGATGAGATGGATGACGGCGTCCTTCTTCGTCTTGCCCATCAGACTGAGCTTGTCCGACAGGAAGTTGAGCGTGGATTCGAATTCCTTCGTCGCCTGTTCCTCGGCCTGTTTCATCAAGCGCTCCGCGTATTCGCGGAGTTCGGTCGAGCTCATCTTGGACGTGTCTTTGTGGGGTGGGTTGGACACAGGCGCTCCTGCAAATGGGGGGGTGGTGGCGGTGGGGTGGGTTGCGCGCACCGGCCGTGGCATGGCGCTTCAGGCCGCGCGCGGTTCAGCGGCAGAGGTGAGAGTCTAGTGGTGTGGAGAAGGGCCGCCGCCATGGGCGCGGCCGACACGAAGCTAAGGCCCGCATCCTTGGCCACCTGTGGCACGCCCTTGGCACGGGCGATGCCGGCAGCGTCGTCGGGTGCTTCGGCGAGCCAGGCGTACGGGTAGGCGGCCATGTCTTCGGGGCTGCTGAGGTACGCCACCACGTCGTACGGCCTGGTTTTGGTCTTGCGCTTGTTGGCGGGTTCGGCTTTTCGCATGGCGTTCACGCCTCGTGGCCTTTGGCCAAGGCAATGGCCTGGGCGATGTCTTTTGCCTGGGTGGGTGGAACACCACCGATCCGGAACTCCAGCAGCACTTTGCCGGGCCTGCCCCTTGGTCTGAGAGCGGGGTATCCGGATGGTGCGTGTCATGGCGTTGCGACCGACCACGCCAACAGCACCTGCGCCCCAAAGTACGTGGGCCACCCCCACAGGTGGTTCGTCGGCGAGGACCGAACGAAGCGCTCCCGCCCCACCGCGATGTCGGAGATGGCGAACAGCACCGCCCCCAGCAGCACGATCCAGCGCCCCGTCGCCACCGCATGCCCCGTGGCCGCCACGCACATCGCCAGGATCACCCCCACATAGGCCAGCACCGGCCCCTTGAACGCGCCCGGCGTGTGCGGCAGCAGCCAGCGCAGCACCCCGAAGCCCGCCGCCACCGCGAGCAGCAGCGCCACGCCCATGGCCGGCCAGCTGAGCGGGCCGGCCGCAAAAGCCGTGGCGTACAAGCCGTGCGACAGCAGGAAGGCCGCCAGCCCGGCCATGAAGGCGGCCGATCGCTGCCCCAGCAGCAGCGCGTCCCCCAGCCAGCCCAGCAGCAGCGCGCCCAGCACCCATTGGCCGTAGCGCGATTCCATCGCACCCAAGGCAATCGCCAGCGCGACGAAGCACGTGCTGGCCCCCAGCTTGGTGATCATCCGCGCCAGCGGCCATTGCAGCCGGTCGGCCACCAGCTGGGCAATCACGAACATTGCGCAGGCAGCGGTCAGGGCGGTGGGCAGGGTCATGGGAAGCAGGTCGCCAGGCCAAGGGCGGTGCGAGCTTAGCCGCCCGCCGGCCACCCCATGCAAGGGCTGACCCTCAGTGCGTGGTGCCTGGCGATCAACGCACCGCCTTCGACATGGGTTGTCCGCGCAAGCCAAAGGCTTGAACGGCAGGCCCCGTCGGTAGGAAGCCGTTGCGGCGGTAGAAGGCTTCCGCGGTTCGGGTGCTGTCCAGGCGAAGCGTCGACAGGCCTTGCGCGGCGGCGCGCCGTTCGAGGGTTTGCAACAAGGCCTTGCCAAGGCCGGTGAAGCGCGCCTCCGGCGTCACATAGCAGAGCAGAATCTGGTCGCCGCGCGACATGCCGAATCCGTGGACCGCGCCGTCCCGCTCGCCCACGATGCAATGGGCCTCGTGGTCCCTCAGCCAGGCTTCAACGCTGGCCACGGTCTTGTTGCGAAGCCAGCTTCTCAACAACTCGGCGTCGCCTTGGTGGTCGTCGACGCAGCATTCGGTGATGGACCGTCGGATCACGGCGCAGATGTCGGCGGCGTCGTTGGTGGTTGCAGAGCGGATATGAGGGGCCATGGCGTGGTGAAGGATGGACAGACAGTTTGGTCCACCCGAATGATGGCCTCTGGTCCACCCGCGCGGCAGGGGCGGTATCGGAGCCCGCCCTCAGGCCTGCGGCCGCCGCACGATGCGGATGGGCTGCGCCACCACCGGCCGGCCCAGCGCGCCCGAGAGCTGTTTGCCCTGCGGGTCGGCCAGCGCGGCGAGACGGATCTCGCGCAGCCGCGGCGCCGGGGTGCCGGGCTGTGCCGCGTCGAGCAGGGCCGTGAGGTTGCGGTGCCCGCGCCGGTTCGTTTCACCGTAGCCCTTCACCAGGTTGCCGGCCCGCGCGATCTCCAGCGCCGCCGCCGGGTCGGGCAGGTGGCTTTCGATGGCGTCGAGCCAGCGCTGGATGGCGGCCTGTTCCTGCGCGTAGCGGAAGCCGTGGCGCCGAAAGACCTTGAACGAGCGCAGCGCGCACAGCACCAGGAAGCCGCGCAGCGTGTCGGTGCGCACCAGCAGGCCCCGGTGCCAGGCGCGGCCCTCGGTGGCCTTGAGCAGCGCACGGGCCAGCACCGGCGGCAGCAGCGAGGCGATCTCGTCGATGCCGGGCTTCAGGTACTCGGTGGTGCGCAGGGCGTCGCTGGGCTTGGCGCCCACCTCGCGGCGCACGCGCTCCAGGCGCTCGCGCCGGGTCTTGAGCTGGGCCACGCGCACCACGTCCTCGTAGCACATCCACAGGGCCAGGTAGCGCGCGGCCTCGCGCGTCACGGCCCAGTCGCTCTGGCCCAGGCGGCGCTGCGCGTCCAGCAGGCGCTCCACGGCGTCCAGGTACTGCTCGGCGTAGCGCGCATCCTGGTAGTGGGTGGTGAGCTCGACGCCCGAGGCCACCACCTCGTGCAGCGCGGCCGGCCAGGCGCGGGCGCGCGCGGGCAGGCGGTCGGTGCCCTGCAGGCGTTCGGCGAGTTGGGTGCTGGCCTGCACGCGGCCCGAGGCGGCCTCGAAACCGGCGGCGAAGCCGCGCAGGCTGGCCTGCACCGCCTTGCCGGAGCGCTCGATGGCCTGCTCGCATTGCTCGCGCGAGAAGGGCAGCACGCCCGAGCCGGCCATGGCGCCGAACAGCACGGTGTTGATGACGGTGCCGTGCTGCTGCGCCAGGGCGCGCATGTCCAGCAGCACGGCGGCGCGGGCCTGGGCCTGCGCGGCCTGCAGCACGCGCTCGCTGTCGAAGCGGCCGTCGCCCATGGCGGCCTTCTCGGACACCGCGTACTCGCGGTGGGTGGAGGCGATCAGCAGGGTCTTGGCCGGGTGCACGTAGCCGTTCTGGATGGCGCGGCCGGCCTCCACCAGTTCGGACGCCACCATCAGGTCCACCTGGCCCGCCGTGGGCGTGAGCGAGAGCACGGGCTCGCGCCCGCCGAGTTCGGCGCGGCGCTGGGGAAAGATCTCCACGTAGTAGGTGGTGGCGCCGGTGCGCTGGGCCACGCCGGGCACCGAGGTGCTTTGCACCGGGAAGCCGGCCTGCATGGCGGCGTCGACCAGCCAGTCGGACAGCACGCCGCCGCCTTCGCCACCCATGGCGCCGATGAGGATGCACAGGGCCTGTGTCATTGGATTTCCTTTCGTGCAGCGCACTGCAGGGCTGAGCGCCTGGGGAGCGGCCCGGCGGCGCTCATGCCGCCAGCCTTTCGATGAGGGCGCCGCGCACGCGGGCCATGAAGCGTTCGAACGCCGTGGGGTTCTGCACCACCTCGGCCTTGTAGAAAGACGGGCAGAGCACGGCGGCGTGCGCGTTTTCGCCGCACAGGCCGCAGCCCACGCAGGCGCTGTTGACGCTGGCCACCGGGTCGGTGCGCAGCGGGCTGGGGTTGGGCTTGATGGTGAGCGAGGGGCAGCCCGAGAGCCGGATGCAGGAGTGGTCGCCGGTGCAGGTGTCTTCGTCGATGCCGAAGCGCGTGCGCACCACGCGCTCGCCGCGCTTGAGCTGTTCGGCCTGCTTCGGCTTGAGGCGGCGCTGGCGCTCCAGCTGGCATTCGCCGTCGGCGATGATGACCTTGAGCCCACCCTCGGGCGTGGACATGGCCTCTTCCAGCGTGTCGCGCATTTCTTCCACGTGGTAGCTGCCCACCTTGCGGATCCACTTCACGCCCACGCCATGCAGGGCTTTCTCGATGTCCAGCGTGAGCGGCTTGGACAGCGGCTGCGAGGGCGAGGACGGGATCACCTGCGTGCCCGTGGCCGAGGTGTAGCCGTTCTGCAGGATGACCAGCACCGAGTCCTGGCCGTTGTAGACCGCGTTGACCACGCCGCTGGTGAAGCCGTTGTGCCAGAAGCCCCCGTCGCCCATGATGCTGAGGGTGCGATTGGGCAGCAGCGGGCCCACGCCCGATGAGCTGGCCAGGCCCAGGCCGTAGCCCAGCACGGTGCTGCCCACGTTGAACGGCGGCAGGGTGCCGAAAGTGTGGCAGCCGATGTCCGCGTTCACGTGCACCTGGCCCAGCTTCTCCTGCATCTGCTTGATGGCCGAGAACACCGGCCGCTCGGGGCAGCCGATGCAAAAGCCCGGCGGGCGCGTGGGCACGGGCGCGCCGATGGCCTGGCTGGCCTGGGCCTTGTGCTCGCGCAGGGCCTTGGCCATCGCGGCGATGGGCGCGGCGACGAGGCCGGCGGGCGCGGCCTGTTCGACGAAGCGCGCCAGGGCCTCGACCATCACGTCGCCGGTGTACTCGCCGGCCATGGGGAAGATGTCCTTGCCGTGCAGGCGCGTGTCGACGCCGGCCTTGCGCAGCACGGCGTGCAGCGCGTCCTCGATGTAGTTGGGCTGGCCCTCTTCGACCAGCAGCACGGCCTTCTTGTCGCGGCAGAAGTCCAGCACCTCGTCGGGCACCAGCGGGTAGACCACGTTGAGCGCGTAGATCGGCAGGCGCGAGGCGCCGAAGGCGTCGGCCAGGCCCAGGCTCTGCAGGCCGCGGATTACGCCGTTGTACAGGCCGCCCGGCACGATCAGGCCGACGTCGGACAGGTCGCCGTCGAAGCGCTCGTTCAGGCCGGCCTCCTGGATGTAGCGCAGGGCGGCGGGCCAGCGCTGCTCCACCTTCTGGCGCTCGTGCTGGTAGATGGAGGGCGGCAGGTTGATGCGGCCGTAGTCGTAGGCGGGCTGTTCGATGGGCTGGCGCATGGACACCGCCGGCGAGCGGTTGTCCTTGCAGGCGAAGCTGCCGTGCACGTGGCAGGCGCGGATGCGCAGCTGCAGCAGCACCGGCGTGCTGC
The DNA here is from genome assembly GCF_034421675.1 of Hydrogenophaga sp. SNF1. Taxonomy (NCBI): domain Bacteria; kingdom Pseudomonadati; phylum Pseudomonadota; class Betaproteobacteria; order Burkholderiales; family Comamonadaceae; genus Hydrogenophaga; species Hydrogenophaga sp. SNF1. Next base: position 4,482,318 of record NZ_CP139793.1, on the reverse strand, counting down.
TGGCCTCCGACAGCTCGAAGCCGCGCTCCACCGCGTCCACGATGGAGCCCAGGTTGGGGCGCGGGTCCAGCAGCCACATCTGCGACTTCATGGCGAAGGCGTGGGTGCGCTCCTGGATGATGCTGGAGCCCTCGCCGTAGTCCTCGCCCAGGATCACCAGGGCGCCACCGGTGACGCCGGCCGAGGCCAGGTTGGACAGCGCGTCCGAGGCCACGTTGGTGCCCACCGTGCTTTTCCAGGTGACGGCGCCGCGCACCGGGTAGTGGATGGACGCGCCCAGCATGGCGGCGGCGCCGGCCTCGGAGGCGCTGGCCTCGAAGTACACGCCCAGCTCGTCGAGCAGGCCGCGCGCGTCGCCCAGCACGTCGATCAGGTGCGACACGGGCGCGCCCTGGTAGCCGCCGATGTAGCTGACGCCGGACTGCAGCAGGGCCTTGGTGACGGCGAGAATGCCCTCGCCGTGAAAAGTCTCGCCGGCGCCCAGCCGCAGGGACCGGACTTCGGCAGCGAACGATCGTTCCATTCTTGAATGCCTCCAGGGGTGGCGCGCGGGCGCCGGACAATCCCGGGATGCTAGGGAGCGGCCACCGGAAGACCTATCCATGGCATCCTTGTTACATATCGACGGACAAGATGGACCACCACCCCACGCGCTTCGACCTGAACCTGATCCGGGCCCTCGTTGCCATCTACGAGACCCGCAGCGTGACCCAGGCCGCCGAACGCCTGGGCCTCACGCAGCCCACCATCAGCCATTCGCTGGCGCGGCTGCGCGAGGTCTATGGCGACCGGCTGTTCTCGCGCGGCAGCGCCGGCCTGGTGCCCACGGCGGTGGCCGAGCGGCTGTACGAGCAGCTCAGTGTGGCCCTGCACGCCATCGAGGGCACGCTGGACGCGAACGCGGCCTTCGACCCGTTCAGCTCCACGCGGCGGTTTCGCATCGCGCTGTCGGACATCGGCTCGCTGTTCTTCACGCCGCCGCTGCTGCGGCGGTTCCAGACCATCGCGCCGCGCATCCAGGTGGAATTCGTGCAGCTGTCCGGCGGCCTGCAGGACGACCTGGCGCGCGGCACCCTGGACCTGGCCATTGGCAACCTGCCCAGCCTGCACACGCACACGCGCAATCAGCTGCTGTTCCATGAGCGCTACGTCTGCCTGATGGCGGACAACTACCCCGGCGTGGGCGAGTCCATCGACCTGGAGACCTTCAGCCGCGCGCGCCATGTGATGGTGAGCTCGCCGGCCTCGGGCCATGCGCTGGTCGACGGCGCGCTGGCCGAGCGCGGCGTGCAGCGCAATGTGGTGGCATTGGTGCCGCAGTTTTCGGTGCTGCCCAGCCTGCTGGAAGACAGCGACCTGGTGGTGGTGCTGCCCTCGCGCGTGGCCCAACTCTACGCGCGCGAGCGCCGGCTGCGCACCGTGGAGCTGCCGGTGCCGATCGCGGGCTTCGAGGTGCGGCTGCACTGGCACGCCCGCCAGGACGCCGCGCCCGCGCACCGCTGGCTGCGCGAGGAGGTGATGCGGGATCTGAGCGGGCTTTGAGGGACTGTTTGCATTGGGCCGGCCATGGTGGTTGGCGTGTCAGGGGCGGGCCCAGGGCCGTGGCGGCTTCAATGCGGCGCCCCTCGCTGCGCGCCCTCCAGGCGCTCCGCTCAGACAGCCGCCGCGAGTCAGTTCACCAAGCGCGCTGCGCGCGCCGCCGCAGTCCCTGCGCTTCTCGGCACCGCATAGGCGCCGCCAAGGCCCTGGGCCCACCCCTGACGGGTGGTACCTGGGTTCGCCTGCAAGGGAAGCGCATGTCCGCTTTCCTCTTCCTTCCTCCTTCTTCCCCTTTCGTTTGCCAGTCACGTCGCTGGCCGAGGGCCCGGGGTGCGCTGCGGCGGGCGCCTATGCGCAGGCGAGGAGCGCAGGGTGAGTGGCCCGCGCGCGCAGCGCGCTTCGTGAACTGACTGGCGGCGGCTGTTTGAGCGGAGTGGGCAAAGCCCACGCAGCGAGTTCCGCCGCGGGGCCGCTCACCCGAGCACCGCAGCGAACCCCTCGCGCAGCGAGGGGCTGTGCATTGAAGCCCGCCGCAGCGCACCCCGGGCCCTCGGCTCGCCCATCCGCTGCATCTGAAGCAAAAAAACCCGAGAGAGCCTCAGACAGTCAAGTGCGCCTCCAGCCGCTCGCGCCCCAGCTCCGCCATCGCCCCTTCGAGCACGCATTCCCCGCGGTCCAGCACCAGCACCTCGTCGGCCACGGCCTCCAGGAAGGACAGGTTCTGCTCCACGATGAGAAAGCCCGCGCCCTGGCGGCGGCGCTCGGCCACGCAGGCCGCCATGCGCTGAATGTTCTCGGGCTGCACGCCCTCGGTGGGCTCGTCCAGCACGCTCAGCGCCGCCGCCGCGCCCAGGGTGCGCACGAAGGACAGCAGCTTGCGCTCGCCCCCGCTGAGCGAGCCGGCGCGCTGGGCCCGGCGCTCCCGCAGGCGGGGAAAGGCGTCGAGATAGGCCTCGTAGGCCTCCAGGCCACGCGTGCGCCGGTGCAGCCAGAGGTTCTCCTCCACGCTCAGGTCGCCGAACACCACGTTCTCCTGCGGCGCCAGCGCGATGCCCAGGCCCCAGCGGGCGTGCGCCGGCACCCGCGCCAGGTCGCGGCCCTGCCAGTGGATCCGGCCTTCGCGCAGCGGCAGCTGGCCCGCCAGCGCGCGCACCAGCGTGGTCTTGCCCACGCCGTTGCGGCCCAGCACGCCCAGCACCTGGCCCGGCCGCACGCGGCCGCTCGGGCCGCGCACCACCATGGTGTCGCCATAACCGCAGACCACGCCCTCGAAGCGCAGCCCCTCGCCCGCCGTCGCGCTCATTTGTGCCCTCCCGCGTACACCGCGCGAACCTGGGGATCGGCCTGCACCTCGCGCAGGCTGCCGCGCGCCAGCAGCCGCCCCTGGTGCAGCACAAAAACCTCGTCGGCCAGGGCCGCGACGGCGTCGATGTCGTGCTCGATCAGCAGCGCGGCCGCGCCCAGGCGCCGCACCGCCGCCTGGATGGCGTCCGCCATGTGCCGGGTCTCGGCGCTCGACAGGCCCGCGCAGGGCTCGTCCAGCAGCACCAGGCCGGGCTCGGGCAGCACGGTCATGAGGAACTCCAGCGCCTGCCGGTGGCCCTGCGACAGCGCGCCGGCCGGCACCCCCCACTGATCGAGCAGGGCGGGGAAGCGCGCCAGCAGCTCGTCCTGCAACGGGGTGGTCCATTGGTGCGGCGCCAGGCTCAGCGTGTCGCGCGCCGACAGCCGCCCGGCCCAGACCGCGATCAGCAGGTTGTCGCGCACGCTCAGCTCGCGGAACACGGTCGGCACCTGCATCTTGCGGCCCACGCCCTGCGCGGCCACGCGCCAGGTGGGCCAGCCGGTGACGTCTTCGCCGCCCAGCCGCAGGCGCCCGCCGCGCACCGGCAGGCGCCCGGTGAGCGCGTTGAAGCTGGAGGTCTTGCCCGCGCCGTTGGGGCCGATCACCGCGCGGATGCCCGGGCCTTGCAGGTCCAGCGAGAGGCCGTCGAGGATGCGCACGCCGTTCTGCGCCACCGACAGGTCCTCGAAGGCGAGCGACAGCCCCGGCGTGGGCGCGCGCCGCGCCGGCGCGGGCGTGCGCGGGCCCTCGGCCGGGGCGGCGGTGGCCCGGCGCGCGCGCCGCGCCGCCACCAGGCCGGCCAGGCCCTCGGGCAGGTAGCGCACCACGAGGATGAAGACCAGGGCCACCAGCACCTCCCAGAAGGCGATGCGGTCGCGCAGCTCGGACGAGGCGTAGCCCACCACCACCGCGCCCAGCAGCGCGCCCAGCGGGCTGAGCTTGCCGCCCACCGCGGCCCAGATGACGAACTCGGTGGCCAGCACGAAGCCCATGGCCACCGGCGTGACGATGCCCTGGTGCGCGGCGAACAGCCCGCCGGCCAGCGCCGCCAGAGCGGCCGCGAGCGCGAAGGCGGCGGCCTTCATGCGGTCGGTGGCGTAGCCGAACAGCTGCAGGCGCTCCTCGTCCTGCGCGATCGCGTGCCACAGCACGCCGATGGGCCGGCGCAGCAGCGCGCCCAGCAGCGCCGTGCTGGCCAGGGCCGCGGCCGCCACCACCCAGTAGAGCGTGCTGAATCGCTCGGTGCCGGGCAGGTCGGGCACGCCGGACAGGCCGTTGAAGCCGCCGGTGACCGAGGACCACTGCTGCGCCACCAGGAAGCCCAGCATCGATGCGGCCAGGGTGATGAGCGAGAAGTACGGCCCGCTGCGCTGGCTGCGCGCGAACACCAGCCGCGCCAGCACATAGGCCAGCAGCGCGGGCAGCAGCACCGCCAGCGGCAGGGCCAGGGTCCAGGCGGCCTGCGCCTCGGCGGCCTTGAGCGCGCCGCCCGCCAGGTAGGCGCCCAGGCCGAAGAACAGCGACTGCCCCAGCGGCAGGAAGCCCAGGCGCCCCCAGCACAGGGCCACGCCCTGGGTGGCGATGCCGTAGATCAGGAACAGCGCGACCTGGTAGGCCAGGAAGCCGTCGCCCAGCACCGGCACGGCGATCAGGCCCAGCGCGAGCAGGGCCAGGGGCGGCAGCGGGCGCGGGCCCGGGCGTGTCGTCGACGGCATGGCGGTGGGGGCGGCCTCAGCGGCGCGAGAAGAGTCCATTCGGTCGCAGCCACAGGAAGAGCATGGACAGCACCAGCACCACCGCGTAGCCGCTGGTCTGGCCCGAGACGCTGCTTACCACCGACTGCGTGCCGCCGATGACGCCCACGCCGCCGACCAGGCCGCCCAGCGAACCCAGGCCGCCCACCACGAGCACGAAGAAGGCGTCGAGCAGGTAGTCCACGCCGATGCCGGGCTCGATGCGGATCAGTGGCGCCAGCAGCACGCCTGAGAGCCCGGCCATGACCACGCCGACCACGAAGGCCTGCGAGGCCAGGCGGCGCGTGTCGATACCCAGGGCCTGGGCCAGCAGCGGGTTGCCGACCATGGCCCGCACGCGCAGCCCCACGGCGCTGCGCCGGTACCAGACGAACAGGAACAGGATCACCCCCACGCTGAAGGCGATCAGCCCCAGCCGGTAGGCGGGGTACTGCAGGCCGGCCAGGTTCATGGGCATGGCCAGCTCGCTCTCGACGTTGCGGTAGCCCTTGCCGAACACCGCTTCCACGCTCTTGCGCATCAGCATGGCCAGCGCCCAGGTGGCCAGCAGGGTGTCGAAGGGGCGCTGGTACAGCGGGCGGATCAGCCAGCGCTCCACGCCATAGCCCAGCGCGCCGCAGACCGCCATGGCCAGCGGCACCGCCGCCAGCAGCGGCCAGCCCCAGGACTGCACCGCGACCACGGCGTAGGCGCCGAGCATCACGAACTCGCCGTGCGCCATGTTCATCACCCCGAGCAGGCCGAACACCACGGCCAGGCCCAGCGTGGTCAGCGCCAGCGTGGCCAGTTCGTAGGCGATGTTGAGCAGGTGCAGCAGCAGGCCCGGGTCCATGCGCGGTCAGACCTTGCAGGTTTGGCCCGCGCCGATGCGCGGGAAGGTCTTGACGACGCGAAACCCCTTGTCGGTGACATCGGCGACGAACACGTCCTGCTCCACATGGCGCGCGCGCATGGTGACGGTGCCGCGCGGGCCCTGGTAGCTCGCGCCCTCGCTGGCGGCGTCCATCTTGGCCACGTCCAGCGACTTGGCCTTGGTGGCGATGGCCTGCAGCATCAGGAAGCCTTCGTAGACCGATTCGGTGAGCGTGCTCAGTCCCGGGGCCTGGGCGCTGAAGCGCTGGTTGAAGCGGTCCAGGAAGGCCTTGGCCGCGGGCGCGGTGGAGCTGGCGAAGTAGCCGGTGCTGGCGTACAGGTTGCGCGCGTTGGCGGCGCCGATGCCGGCCAGCGTGTTCTCCTCGATCAGCGTGCCCAGTCGCAGGGCGCGATCGCTCATGCCCAGGCCGGCGAAGGCCTTGTTGAAGCTGACCGAGGCGCCGCCCACCAGCGAGACCAGCACCGCGTCGGCGCCGCTGTCGCGGATGCGCGCCAGGCTGGAGTCGAAGTTGTCGACGGTGAACGGCAGGTACTCGTCGCCCACCACCTCGGCGCCGGTCTTCTGGATGTAGCCCTTGGCGGCGGCGTTGGTGTTGCGGCCCCAGACGTAGTCGTTGCCGATCAGGTACCACTTCTTGGGCTTGCGCTCGGCGGCGATCCAGGGGATGACCGGCTCCAGCTGCTGCGAGGGCGTCTCGCCGTTCATGTAGGTGCCCTTGGCGCACTCGCCGCCTTCGTAGACCGGCGTGTAGAAGTAGGGCACCTGGCCCTTGAAGAGGTTGACCAGCGCGCCGCGCACCGCGCTGTCGTGCATGCCGATGACGGCGCCCGCGCCCGCGCCGCGCCACAGCTTGAGTGCCGACTGCGCGGCCTCGGCCGGCGCGGCGCCGGCGTCGCCGAAGGCCAGCTTGAGCGGGCGACCCAGCACCCCGCCCTGGGCGTTGATGACCTCGGCGGCGAGCTCGGCGCAGGCCTTGGCGGTGGGGCCGAAGAGGCCGGCGGGGCCGCTCTGCGGGATCATGACGGCCACCGTCAGGGGGCTGGCGGCCATGGCCGCGCGGCCCAGGCCCAGGGTGGCGGCCAGGCCGGCGGTGGCTTGCAGGAGGGCGCGACGGTCCATGGGGAACTCCTCGGAAGAATGGGATGGGACGGTGGGGTGGGGAAGCGCCCGGGCGTTCAGGGCGCCGGGGACGCGATGGGGCGCGCTGGCGGGAACAGGTCCTCGACCGACGCCGCGATCGCCAGCAGCGCGCGGTCCGCGCCGATGGGCGCGTCCAGCGCCAGGCCGATGGGCAGGCGGCCGTCGAAGCCGATCGGCAGCGTCACGCCGGGCAGGCTGGCGTTGCTGCCGGGGTCGGTGTTGCGGATGAAAGTGGGGAAGGTCGGCAGGCGCTGGCCGTTGAGTTCGACGGTCTCGTCCTCGCCGATGGGGGCGGCGGTGCGCGGCGTGGTGGGGAACACCAGGGCCTGCACGCGCGCGGCGCGCCAGGCCTCGGCGTAGAGGGACTGCAGGCGCCGGCGCGAGGCCAGCGCCTGTTCGTACAGCGCGGGTGGGATGGCGCCGCCGGCCAGCAGCGGCTGGCAGGCCGCCGCCACGTCGGGGCTGGCGATGGCGGCCACCAGCGCCTCCAGGCCCACGCCGCGCTGCGTGGTCTCCAGGTAGGCGCGCATGTCGCGCACGAATTCGTACAGGGCGATGGGGAAGCCGGCCGCGTCATTGGCTTCGCCGAGGCCGGGCAGGGCCACGTCGACCAGCTCCACGCCGGCCTCGGCCAGGGCCTGCAGGGCCTGCTCGGCGCAGGCCCGCACGGCGGGCTGCAGGTCGTCCCAGAAGCGCTCGCGCGGCACGCCCAGGCGCAGGCCGCGCAGTGGCGTGGGCACCAGCCCGGGGTCGGTGCCGGTGAGCACCGCGTCCAGCGTGGCGCAGTCGCGGATGTTCAGCGCCAGCGGCCCGGCGGTGTCGCGCGTGCTGGAGATCGGTGCCAGGCCCTGGCCGGGCACGCGGCCCACCGTGGGCCGCAGGCCGGCCACGCCGCACAGCGCGGCCGGCACCCGCACCGAGCCGCCGGTGTCGGTGCCGATGGCCGCCGGCACCACGCCCGCCGCCACCGCCGCGCCGCTGCCGCCGCTGCTGCCGCCGGGGATGCGGGACGGGTCGCGCGGGTTGTGCACCGCCTGCGTGACGGCGTTGTTGTTGGTGATGCCGAAGGCCAGCTCGTGCATGCCGACCTTGCCGGCGATGAGCGCGCCGGCTCCGCGCAGGCGCGCCACCAGCGCGGCGTCCTGGCGCGGGTGCTGGCCGTGCAGCGCGCGCGTGCCGGCGCCGCAGGCGAAGCCCAGGGCGTCGATGTTGTCCTTCAGCGCCACGGGGATGCCGAGCAGCGGCAGGCGCTCGCCCGCGCGCAGCCGCCGGTCCGCCGCGTCGGCCTGCGCCAGCAGCGCGGCCTCGTCGAAGTCCACGTAGATGTTCAGGGCGCGCGTGGCCTGTGTGCGCGCGATGCAGGCCTGCGCCAGCTCGCGGCTCGACAGTTCGCGGGCGTCGAGCGCGCGCCGCAGCGCGTCCAGGGATTGACCGATGGGTTCCATGCCTACTCTCCAACGATGGCCCGAGGCTACGTGGCACCGCCGCGGGCCGCACCTAACAGGATTGCTAGGCCGGCGGGTCGGTGGGCGGGCCGACCCTCGGGTCAACCACGATGACGCCGGCCCCGGGCGCCGCTAGGCTTGCGCATGCTTCTTGCATGAGCGCGCGCCATGTTCCTGTCCTCGTCCCAGACCAAAGCCCTGTCCCAGGTGATGTGCCTCGCGGCCGAAGCCACGGACGCCGACCTGCTGCGCGAGCAGCTGGCGCTGCCCATGCTGTCGCTGCTGAACGCCGACACCTACGTCTCCATGGCCTGGAACACCGGCATGCGCCGCTTCGAGCGCGCCAAGGCCTTGAACATGTCGCTGGAGCACCTGCGCTCCTGGGACGACTACTACCGCTTCATCGACCCGCTGACCCAGCCCATGATGCAGCGGCGCCGCCCCACGGTGGCCACGCAGGTGATGCCGCAGTCCGAGCTCTCGCGCACGGAGTTCTTCAACGACTTCCTGCAGCGCGACCGCATGCATTGGGGCGTGAACGTGTACTTCCACGCGGGCGACACCTGCGTGGGCGATTTCCGCATCTGGCGCCACAAGGACCGCGGCAATTTCACCAGCCACGAGATCGAGGCGCTGCGGCTGGTGGAGCCGGCGGTGACGGCCGCGCTGGCGCGCACGCGCGTCGAGGCACCCGAGGAGCCGGCGCCGCGCCTGGCCGACCAGATCGAACGCCTGATGCGCCAGCCCGCGCAGCTGAGCCGGCGCGAGGCGGAGGTGGCCTGGCTGGTGAGCAGCGGCTGCCCCGACAAGGAGATCGCGCGCCAGCTCAAGGTGCAGTTCCCCACGGTGCGTTACCACCTGGGCAACGCCTTTCGCAAGCTGCAGGCCGACAACCGCGCCGGCCTGGCCGCGCGGGTGCAGTGCCTGCTGGACGGCGACCCGCTCGCGCACGCGGGCTGGGAGCCGCGCTGAGCGCGGGTTTCCTTTTGTTGGCCAACCCAGGTATCACATGTCGGGGGTGGGTCCAGGGCAGAGGGCCTGGAAGGGGGACGGATTCCAGGGGAGGCTGAGGTTGGCGGGGCCCAGGTCCCGCAGCGAGGCGGCGCCCATCAGGGTCAGCGTGCGTTCGATCTCGGTGCCGATCAGGTCCAGTGAGCGCGCCGCGCCGGCCTCGCCGTCGGCGGCCAGGCCCCACACGGCGGGGCGGCCCACGAACACGCCGCGCGCGCCCAGCGACAAGGCCTTCACCGCGTCGCTGCCGCGACGGAACCCGCTGTCCACGAACACCGGCAGGCGGCCGTCGACGGCCTGCACGATGCCCGGCAGCACCGAGATGGTGGAGGGCGCCGCGTCCAGCTGGCGCCCGCCGTGGTTGGAGACGATGAGGCCGTCCACGCCCTCGCGCGCGGCGCGCGCCGCGTCGTCCCGGTGCAGCACGCCCTTGATCAGCAGCGGCCCCTGCCAGAGGCGGCGCAGCCAGGCCAGGCTGTCCCACACCAGGCTGCGGTCCATGGCGCGCGCCAGCAGGGCCGCCTGCACCTGGGCCGACGCGGCGCCGCCGGTGCTTTCCGACAGGTTGACGAAGCCCGGCGCGCCGTGGCGCGCCATGCCCAGGGACCAGCGCGGGTGGCTGGCCAGGTCCCACAGCGTGCGCGGGCCGGGGCGAAAAGGCAGCTTGAAGCCGTTGCGCACGTCGCGCTCGCGCATCCCGCTCACGGGCACGTCGACGGTGAGCACCAAGGCCTCGAAGCCGGCGGCGGCGGCGCGGCGCACGATCTGTTCGGCGATGGCGCGGTCGGACATCACGTACAGCTGCATCCACTGCGCGGCCTCGGGCGCGGCGGCGCGCACCGTCTCCAGGCGCGCGTTGGAGGCGGTGGACAGCACGAAGGGCAGGCCCTGCGAGGCCGCGGCGCGCGCCAGCAGCACGTCGCCATTCGGCCGCACCAGGCCGTTGAAGCCCACCGGCGCCACGCCCAGCGGGCGCTTCCAGGTGCGCCCGAAGACCTCCACCGAGGTGTCGACGGCGCGGGTGTCGCGCAGGCAGTGGGGCACCAGGCGCAGCGCGGCCAGGTCGCGGGCGTTGTGGTCCAGGCAGCGCTCGTCCTCGGCGCCGCCGTCCACGTAATCGGCAACGAAGCGCGGCAGGTAGCGCCGCGCGCGCTCGCGGACATCGTCCATGCGCAACCAGCTCATTCTTGTTCTCCTCGAATCCCGGGCCCAGTCGGCCGGCGGCGCGATGGTACGGAGCCGCCGCGCGCCGCCGTATCGATGGCTCAGCTGTTGCACATCGACGCGGGCCATGGGCACGGCGCACAATGCGGCGCACCCCCACCCTGCGAAAGCCCCGCGTGCGACGCCTTGTTCTGCTGCTCCTTCTCGCGCCACTCGCCACCGCCGCCGCGGCCGACGAGATCGGCTCCGTCGACACCGTGTTCAAGTTCATCGGCCCCGACCACAAGATCGTGGTCGAGGCGCACGACGACCCCGGCGTCCAGGGCGTGACCTGCTACATCTCGCGCGCCCGCACGGGCGGCATCAGCGGCGCCCTGGGCCTGGCCGAGGACAAGTCCGAGGCCTCCATCGCCTGCCGACAGGTCGGGCCGATCGCCATTCCCAAGCCGATCAAGGCGCAGGAAGAAATCTTCAGCGAGCGAACCAGCCTGGTCTTCAAGCGCCTGCGCATCGTGCGCATGGTGGACCCGAAGCGGCACTCGCTGGTGTACCTCACCTACTCGGACCGCCTGATCGAGGGCTCGCCCCAGAACTCGGTGGCGGTGGTGGCGGTGGACCGCGGCACGGCGATTCCGCTGCGCTGAGCGCGGTCCCGCGCGCCGCTACAGCAGGCCCGGGTTGCGCTGCCAGACCGAGAAGCTGAGCGCGGCGGCGAAACAGACCCAGGCCAGGTAAGGCGTCAGCAGCACGGCCGCCAGCGGCCGGATGCGCGCGAAGACCGTCATGGTGGCGACGATGAGCGCGACGAGGAGCAGGATCTCGATGAAGGCCCACTGGCCTTGCCGCCAGCCGAAGAAGAGCCAGGTCCACGCCGCGTTGGCGACGAGCTGGGCGAAGAACAGCACGTAGGGCGTCGCGCCCGCGTCAAGGCGGCGTGCGCGCCACACCAGCCAGGCCGACAAGCCCATCAGGACGTAGAGCAGCGTCCAGACCGGACCGAACAGCCAGGGCGGTGGCGCCCAGGCGGGGCGATCCAGGCTGAGGTAGAAGGCCGGCGCGCTGGCCGAGGCGATGGCGCCGACGCCGCCCGCCGCCAGGGTCAGCAGCAGCCAGAAGGCCAGGCTGGGCAGGCGGGAGCCGGTATCCGGGGCGGTGGTGTTCATGGGGGTTGGGGGCAATCGGCGTGCCGGCTTTGGGGGCTCACACCGAGCCGGCGTGTTCCACCACCAGGATGCGCGCGGCGCCGCGCGGATGCGCCACGTGCTCGCAGCCCACGTCGGCGAAGAACACGTCGCCCGTCTCCAGCACCGCCACGGATTCGGCGCCATCGACGCGGTAGTGCATGTCCACCACGCCATCGAGCACGGCGAAGACCTCCTGCCCGTCGTTGACGTGCCAGCGGTAGGGCTGGTCCGTCCAGTGCAGGCGGGTGGTGATGCCGTTCATGCAGGCGATGTCAAGCGCGCCCCAGGCGCGCTCGGCGCGGAATTCTCTTGCGCGGACGATCTTCATGTGGGGCTGCTCCTTCAGGCGCCAGGGGCGGATTCTGGCGGAGCCTGTCCGCCGGCCACAGACCGGGGCGATTTGTCCGAGCGCCCCGCCGGGGTGATGGGAGAAATTGTTCGACACTGCGGGGTCCATGCCCACGCCACCGCACCCGCCCACCGTTCTGGCCCGCATCGGCGGATTCATCCTGGACGCCGCGCAGGCGCGCGGGGTGGAGCTGCCTGTGCTGCAGGCGCGCACGGGCTTCGATCCGGCCGTGCTGCGCGATGCCGACGCGCGCATCCCGCTCGCGCAGGAGAACGCGCTGTGGGACACGGCGGCCGAACTGGCGGGCGATGCCTGCTTTGGTCTGTGGGCGGCCACGCGCATCCGCCCTGGCGCCTTCGACGCGCTCGACTACGCCGTGCGCACCGCCCCGGACCTGCTGAGCGCCCTGCAGCGCCTGGCGCGCTACAACCGCCTGGCGCGCTACAACCGCCTGGTGCATGACCTGGCGAGCTTTCGCGTGATCGACGAGGGCACGCGCGTGGCGGTGGAGCACGGCTTTGCCGCGCCGGGCCAGGTGCCGGGCTGGCAGGCCGGTGACTTCACCCTGGCCTCGCTGCCGGTCGTGGCCTCGCAGATGCTCGGCCAGCGCGTGGGCGCGCTGGCGGTGGAGGTGGCGCACGCGGCGCCGATCGATGCGCGGCCCTATGTGCAGGCGTTCGGCGTGACGCCCCGGTTCGGCGCACCGGTGTCGACGCTGGTCTTCGACACCGCCCTGCTGCGCCGGCCGCTGCCCGACGCGGACCCGGGCCTCTCGCGCATCGTCACGGCGCACGCCGATCGCCTGCTGGCCGAGCGCGCGCCCGGCGGTATGGACGGCGGCGTGGTGGCGCAGGTGGGCCAACTGATCGGCGAGCGAATCGCCAACGGGCCGCCCAGCCTGGGCGAGATCGCGCGCGCCCTGCACACCAGCGAGCGCGGCCTGCAGCGGCAACTCGAGGCGCAGGGCACGCGGTTTTCCGAACTGGTAGACCGGGTCCGGCATGAGCTGGCCTGGCGTTACCTGGCCGACCATCGCCTGGCCTTGGGCGAGGTGGCCTACCTGCTGGGCTATGCCGAGCCCAGCCCGTTCCACCGGGCATTCAAGCGATGGACCGGCATGACGCCGGCCGCGGCGCGGCGGGAAGGCCCGCGGCGACGCTGAGGGCCCGCGCATGGCTCAGCGGGCGCGCGCGGCCAGGCGGGCGCGCACGAAGTCCAGCACGCGCGGGGCGACCTGGGCGGCGCATTCCAGGTGCGGGTAGTGCCCCGCGCCCTCGACGAGCATCAGCTCGGCGCCGATGCCCTGGGCAAGCCAGCGCGCCTCGGCCGTGGCGTCGGCGAAGTCGGGGTCGCGTGTGCCCATCACCACCAGGGCGGGCACGCGGCTGCTGGGCAGCATCGCCTCGGTGTCGGCCTTGGACAGGGCCACCATGGCGCGCAGCGCGTCCATGCGGCCGGGTTCGCGCAGGTTGCGGCGCAGGGCCGCCTGGGCTTCGGCATGGTCTGGCGGGCGGCGCAGCGGGAACAGGCTGTTCCAGTAGGCCATCCAGAAGGCCACGCGCCAGGGTCCGGCGAAGCCGATGCGCAGCACGGCCCGCATCAGCGGATTCGGCGGCGCATCGCGCACGATGGGGCCGAGCAGCACCACGCCGTCCACGCGTTGCGGCGCCTGCCGCGCGGCCCACAGCGCGGCACCGGCCGCGAAGGAGTTGCCCAGCACGATCGCCGCATCGACCTGCAGGTGCTCGATGAGCCGCACCACGTCGCGGCCGACGGCGCGGGCCGACAGCTCGGACCAGTCGGCGGAGGATTCGCCGAAGCCGCGCACGTCCAGGGTGAGCACGCGGCAGCCCGCGGCCACCAGGGCGGGGCGCAGCGCGCGGTACTCGCCGCGCAGGTCGCCCATGCCGGGCACGCAGACCACCACGGGGCCCGCGCCACCGGTGTCGTCATAGGCCAGGCGCCCACCTTCGGTGTCGAGAAAGCGGGTGGGCCGCGTGGGGTCGGCGCTCGCCGCCGGGGCGTCCATCGTCGGGGCCAGGGTGCTGCGGGAAAGCATGTCGATCTCGGTGTGTGTCTGGAGGGCCCCAGTGTGAGGCGCGGCGGCCCGCCCGGCGATGACCTCGGGCGCCAGACCCTTGACGCGAGACGACAAGGCGCGGCCTTGGCCTACACGGCCGGGGCCCGGCGGTGCCCGACAATCCCCCCATTCAAGCGCTCAGGAGATTGCCGATGGACGAGACCACCCCCCGGATGACCAACCTGTTCCTGCAGCTGGGGCTCGACGCCGGCGAGCGGGAGATCGCGGGCTTCATCCAGGCCCACCAGCTGGCGGCGGATGTGGCCCTGTGCGACGCGCCGTACTGGAACGAGGCCCAGCGCCAGTTCCTGAGCGAACAGATCAAGGCCGACGCACCCTGGGCCCTGGTGGTGGACCAGCTGAACGAAGCGCTGCACGAAGACGCTGTCCAGCGCCGGGCCGAGCGCGGCTGAGGCGCGCCGCTCAGCCCACCTGGATAGCGGCCTTCACGTTCAGGGCCCGCCGCAGCGCATCGCCCACCGGCGAGTGGGCCTCGGCCCAGTGCACCAGCTCGCGCAGCGTGGCCTCGGGCACGCCCGGCGCGGCGATGCGCACGCTGAGCATCACGTCCAGCGGCCCCGCCGCCACGCCCTCGGCGCCGAGCAGGCCGCGGTTGTCCGAGCGGCTGCCCACGGTCACTTCCAGCTGGTCCAGCTCGATGCCGAGCTGGGCCGCGCGCAGGGCGATCATGGTGGCGTCGCAGTTCGCGAGCGCGGCCCGCAGGTACCAGCCTGGCGTGGGCGCGCTGCCGCCGCCGCCGATGGGCGCCGGCATGTCGGTGATGAGCGTTTCACCCTTGGGGCCCACGGCCTTGCAGCGCAGGCCCGACTCGAGCGTGGCCACGGCCGGTTTGTCCTGGGACAGCGCGTCCTGCGGGCGGTCCGCGAAGTGCTTCGCGAGCTGTTCCACGGACTGGCGGATGTGTGCTGCGCTCATGGGTCCACTCCTGGCGGCGCGGCGGCCGGTTGGGGAACGTGCGGGGAGAGCCGGCCCGGATGATGGCAGCAAGCGGCGGGCGGGCCAAGCCCGCTTGCCGGCGCATGGCCTCGCCCGCGCTCAGTGCGCGCCCGCCGCCGCTTCCGCCGCGGCCGCCGAGGGCGCGCCGTCGCGCCGGGGCACGCGCGTCAGCCACACCAGGGGGATCAGCGCCAGGAACAGCATGGACGACAGCCAGAAGATGTCGTTGGCGGCCATGGTGAAGGCCTGTTGCTGCAGCAGCCGGTCGATGGCGGCCAGGGCCTGCGGCTGCGTCATGCCGCCATTGGCCAGGCCGGCCAGCGCCGCCTGCGCGGCCGGGCTGCCGTGGTTGATGGCCTCGGCCAGGTGCGCATGGTGCAGGGCGGCGCGGCTTTCCCACACCGTGGTGGCCACCGAGGTGCCCACCGCGCCGAAGGTGATGCGCACGAAGTTCGACAGGCCCGCCGCGGCCGGGATGCGGTCGGGCGTGAGGCCCGAGAGCGTGAGCGTGTTCAGCGGAATGAAGAAGAAGGCCACCGCCACGCCCTGCACGATGGTGGGGATGAGGATGGTGTTGAAGTCCGCCTGCGTGGAGAAGTGCGAGCGCATCAGCATCACCACCGCGAACACGGCGAAGGAGAAGGTCACGTAGCGGCGCGCGTCCACCTTCGCGATGGTGCGGCCCACGAAGGGCGAGAGCACGATGGCCAGCAGGCCCACGGGCGCGGTCACCATGCCGGCGTCGGTGGCGGTGTAGCCCATGAACTGCTGCAGCCACAGCGGCAGCAGCACGACGTTGCCGAAGAACAGCCCGTAGGCCACCGACACGGCCATGGTGCCGGCCCAGAAGTTGCGGCCCTTGAACAGCTTCAGGTCCACCACCGGGTGTTCGTCGGTCAGCTCCCAGGCGATGAAGAAGGCGAAGCCGACGATGGCCGTGAGCGCCAGGCCCACGATCAGCGGCGAGGCGAACCAGTCGTGCTCCTTGCCCAGGTCCAGCACCATCTGCAGGGCGGCGATCCACACGATGAGCAGCGCCAGGCCGATGCGGTCGATGGGCAGCTTGCGCACCACGCTTTCGCGGCGGTGGTAGATGCGCCAGATGAAGAAGGCCGCCAGCAGGCCCACCGGCACGTTGATGTAGAAGATCCAGGGCCAGGCGATGTTGTCGGTGATCCAGCCGCCCATCAGCGGGCCCATCACCGGCGCCACCAGCGTGGTCATGGCCCAGGCGGCCATGGCGCGGCCGGCCTGCGCACGCGGGTAGCTTTGCAGCAGCAGGGCCTGCGACAGCGGGATCATGGGGCCGGCCACGAAACCCTGCAGCACGCGGAACGCGATCAGCGTGGGCATGTTGGGCGCCAGGCCGCACAGCAGCGAGGCCAGAACGAACAGCAGCACGCTGGCCACCATCAGCCGCACCTGCCCCAGGCGTTGCGTGAGCCAGCCGGTGAGTGGCACGGCGATGGCGTTGGCCACCGCGAAGCTGGTGATGACCCAGGTGCCCTGGTTGGGGCTGACGCCCAGGTCGCCGGCGATGGCGGGCAGCGAGACGTTGGCGATGGACGTGTCGAGCACGTTCATGAACGTGGCCGCCGAGATGGCCAGCGTGCCCCACAGGCGCGCGCTGCCCTCGAGCGGCGGGTGCGCGCCCGCGGGCGGCGTGCCCGGCTTCGCGGGGGCCGCGCCGGGCGCGGCGGCGGTGTCGGCCATGGTCAGAGCGCGCGCTGGGCGAGGGTGGAGGCGCCGAGGTTGGCCTGGATGATGCGCCGCACCAGCGCGTCGGCGTCGGCGCCGGTGTGCTCGAAGGCCTGGGTGGTGGCGTGCGCGGCGGTGGGCGCGCTGGCCAGGGTCTTGCCGTCCTGCTGGCGCACGTTCACCGTCGCTTCCATCGACAGGCCCACGCGCAGCGGGTGCTGGTCGAGCTGGCCGGGGTCGAGCGCGATGCGCACCGGCACGCGCTGCACCACCTTGATCCAGTTGCCAGTGGCGTTCTGCGCCGGCAGCAGGGCGAAGGTGGAGCCGGTGCCCACGCCCAGGCCCACCACCTGGCCTGTGTAGCGCACGTCCTTGCCGTAGACGTCGGCGGTGAGCTCGACGGGCTGGCCGAGGCGGATGTGGCGCAGCTGCACCTCCTTGAAGTTCGCGTCCACCCACACCTGCTGCAGCGGCACCACGGCCATCAGCGGCGTGCCGGCGGCCACGCGCTGGCCGAGCTGCACGGTGCGCTTGGCGACGTAGCCGTCCACCGGCGCGGGCAGCGTCAGGCGCTGGGTGGCGAGCCAGGCCTCGCGCACCTTGGCGGCGGCGGTCTGCACCTGCGGGTGCTGCTCGACCGAGGTGCCCTCGGTCATGGCGCGGTTGCTGGCGAGCTGTTCGCGCGCGGCGGCCAGGGCGGCCTCGGCGGCTGACTGCACGCTGCGCGCGGCCGCGAGCTGGGCCTCGGCGTGCTGCAGCTCTTCCTTGGAGACGGCGCCGTTGCCAGCCAGCGACTGGCGGCGGTTCAGGTCGTCGCCGGCGCGCGCCACCTCGTTGCGGGCCTTGGCCACGTCGGCCTGGCGTGCCGCCACCTGGGCGTCGAAGGCGCCGTTGTCGGCGTAGAGCTTGCGCACCTGGCGCACGGTCTGCGCGAGCTGCGCCTCGGCCTGTTCGAGCGCCAGCGTGGCGTCGGCCGGGTCGAGTTTGACCAGGGGCTGGCCGGCTTTCACGAAGTCGGTCTCGTCGGCCAGGATGGCCTGCACGGTGCCGCCGATCTGCGGTGTGATCTGCACCACGTCGCCCTGCACGTAGGCGTTGTCGGTGGTTTCGTAGTGGCTGGCGATCAGCCACTCGTAGGCGCCGGCGGCCAGGCCGCCCAGCACCACCACGGCGGCGATGGCGAGCAGGGCTTTCTTGCGGCGCGGGTTGCCGGCGGGGGCGTTCGGGGCCGTTGCGGTGTTCGTGCTCATGGTGAAAGAGGGGTGTTGGGCTTCAGGGTTGTTCGGTGGACGCGCGCCAGCCGCCGCCCAGGGCCTGGGCCAGGTTCACCTGGGCCTGCAGGGCGCGCGTGCGCAGGTCGACGTCGAGGCGGCGCTGGGCCAGCACGGCGGTTTCGGCGCTCAGCAGCTGCAGGTGGTTGGACAGGCCGGCGCGGTAGCGCTGCTCGGCGATGGAATAGGCCGATTCGGCCGATTGCAGGGCCTGCTGCTGCTGGGTGCGTTGCAGGGCCACCGAGCGCGCGGAGGCGAGCTGGTCGGCCACCTCGTGCACGGCCTCGATGACGGCGGCGTTGTAGCTCTCGATGGCGGTGTCGAGCTCGGCGTTCTTGCCGCTCAGGTTGGCGCGCAGGCGCCCGCCGTCGAAGATCGGCAGCCGCACGGCCGGGCCGATGCCCCACTGCCGGGCGCCGCCGCTGAAGAGCTGGTCGAGCCCGATGCTGGACAGGCCGACATAGGCCACCAGGTTGATGTTGGGATAGAACTGCGCGCGCGCGCTGTCCACCTCGCCGCGCGAGGCCTGTACGCGCCAGCGCGCGGCGGCCACGTCGGGGCGGCGGCCGAGCAGGTCGGTGGGGATGGCTTGGGGCTCGGGCAGCGGGCGCAGGCCGGCCAGGCGCGGCGCCTGGGGCGCCGGGTCCTGCGTGGGCTGGCCGCTCAGCGCGGCCAACGCGTGGCGCGTGAGCTGCATCTGCTCGCCGATGGCCTCGATCTGTTGGCGCGCCTCGGGCACGGCGCCCTCGCTCTGGCGCTGTTCGAGCACGCCGTCCAGCCCGGCCGACACGCGCTGCCTGACCAGGGCCAGCATGCCCTCGCGCTGCGCGAGCGCGCGCTGCGCCAGTTCGTACTGGTCCTGCAGGCGCGCCAGCTGCACGTAGCCGCGCACCACGTTGGTGGCCAGCAGCGTGCGCGCGGCGGCGGCCTCGGCCTGCGCGGCCTGGGCCGTGCCCAGGGCGGCGTCGAGCGCGGCGCGGTGCTTGCCGAAGAAGTCGATTTCCCAGGAGCCGTTGAGCTGCAGCGTGGCGGTGTCCTCGACGCTGCCGGCCAGCGGCGGGGGCACCATGCCCTTGGCGGTGAAGCGCTGGTGCGTGGCGTCGAACTGGCCATTGAGCTGCGGGCCGCTGGTGGCGTCGACGCTGTCGGCGGCGGCCATGGCCCGGGCCACGCGCGCCTGCGCCACGCGCAGGTTCGGGTTGCCCTGCAGGGCCTGCTCCACCAGGCGGTCGAGCTGCGGATCGCCGAGCGCGCGCCACCACTGGGGCTCCACCGGCGCCACCTCGGCGGCGGCGCGCGATTCGCTCAGGCCCAGCGAGGCGGCGTCGCGCAGCTGCGCGCTGGACGGCGTGGTGCCCTGCATGCTGGCGCAGCCCGCGAGCGCGGCGGCGGCCAGGGGCGCGAGCAGCCAGCGGCTCTTGAAAGCACGGTTCATGCGCGCTCCTTCGTGGCCGCCAGCGCCTGGGCGTTGGCCAGCATGCGCCGCAGCAGCGCCTTCAGCGTGTCGAACTCCTCGCGCGTGAAGCCGGCCAGCAGCTCGTTCTGCACCTTGCACAGCGCGGTGGGGATGTGTCCGGCGGTGGCGCGCCCTTCGGGCGTGAGCTCCAGCTTCACCACGCGGCGGTCGGCGGCCGAGCGCTCGCGCTGGATGAAGCCCTTCTCTTCGAGCCGGTCGATCATGCGCGTGGTAGCGCCGGTGTCGATGCGGCATTCGCGCGCCAGCTCGGACGAGGTGCTGGCCATGGCCATGTGCAGCTTGAACAGCGGCATCCACTGGGCCTCGGTCAGGCCCAGGGGGGCGAGTTCGCGCTCCACCTCGTTCGCGCTGGCGACGAGGATCTGCCGCATCAGCCGGCCCACGGAGTCGTCCGGGCGCAGGGTGTCGGGGTGGTAGAAGGCCGTGGCGCCGGCCGGGGAGGGGGAGGGGTGTGTCATGGCAGGGCGGGAATTTAACTGCCTAGGCAGTTATTGACCAGGCATTAAATCACTGTGACCAGGGTTTTTCCGGCCGGCGGGCGGCAATGACGGCCTTGCGATCAGGGGCTTTCTCGGCTACTTAATGGCTGGCGCGCGGCCGGCACGCGCCTTGCCGGCCGCCACGCCAGCCGGGGGAGGCCCTCAACACCGCCACAGGAGACGCCCATGCCCATCGACACCTTCGATGCCATCGTCGTCGGCGCCGGCCAGGCCGGTCCGGCCATCGCCGCGCGCTGCCACCGCGAAGGCCTGCGCACCGCCGTCATCGAGCGCGCCGAATTCGGCGGCACCTGCGTGAACGACGGCTGCATCCCCACCAAGACGCTGGTGGCCAGCGCGCGCGCCATCCACCTGGCGCGGCGCGGCGAGGAGTTCGGCTTCGCCACCGGCCGGCTGCGGGTGGACTTCGCGCGCGTGATGGCGCGCAAGGAAGCGGTGGTGGCCCAGTCGCGCGAGGGCGTGGAGCAGTGGATGCGGGGCCTGGACAAGGTCGAGGCGATCCTGGGCGAGGCCCGCTTCGTGGCGCCCGGCCGCCTGCGCGTGGGCGAGCGCGAGCTGCGGGCGCCGCGCATCTTCCTCAACGTCGGCGCGCGCGCCGCGCGCCCGCCGCTGGACGGCATCGACCGCGTGCCCACGCTGGACAACCACTCCATCCTGCGGCTGGACACGCTGCCCCGGCACCTGGTGATCATCGGCGGCAGCTACATCGGCCTGGAGTTCGCGCAGGTGATGCGCCGCTTCGGCGCCAAGGTGACGGTGGTGGAGAAGTCCGCGCGCCTGCTGCCGCGCGAGGACGAGGACGTGGCCCAGGCGATCCGGGAGATCCTGGAGCGCGAGGGCGTGCGCTTCGAGCTGGGCGCGGAGTGCATCGCGCTGGCGCCGCGCCAGAGCGGCATCGCGGTGGGCGCGCGCTGCGAGCGCCGGCCGCCGCGCCTGGTGGGCAGCCACGTGCTGCTGGCCGTGGGGCGCCAGCCCAACACCGAGGGGCTGAACCTTGGCGTGGCCGGCATCGAGACGGACCCGCGCGGTTACATCCGCGTGG
This sequence comes from Hydrogenophaga sp. SNF1, assembly GCF_034421675.1. Classification (NCBI taxonomy): domain Bacteria; kingdom Pseudomonadati; phylum Pseudomonadota; class Betaproteobacteria; order Burkholderiales; family Comamonadaceae; genus Hydrogenophaga; species Hydrogenophaga sp. SNF1. The sequence goes on along the minus strand of NZ_CP139793.1, from coordinate 4,461,488 downwards.
ACGAGCAATGCCGCACCAGCGCGGAAGGCGTGTGGGCGGTGGGCGAATGCAATGGCCGAGGCGCCTTCACGCACACCGCCTGGAACGACCACGAGGTGGTGGTGGCCAACCTGTTCGACCAGGACCCGCGCCGGCTGTCGGACCGGGTCGAGGCCTACGCGCTCTACACCGACCCCCCGCTGGGCCGCGTGGGCCTGGCCGAGGCGAAGGCGCGCGAGAGCGGGCGGCCGCTGCTGCGGGCCACCCTGCCCATGCACCGCGTGGGCCGCGCGCGCGAGGCCGGCGAAACGCAGGGCCTGATGAAGGCGGTGGTGGACGCGCAGACCCGCCAGCTGCTGGGCGCCAGCCTGTTGGGCTACCGCTGCGACGAGGCCGTGCACGGCCTGCTGGACCTGATGAGCCTGAAGCAGCCGGTGGACGGCCTCATCCGTTCGATGCCGATTCACCCCACGGTGTCGGAGCTGCTGCCGACGCTGCTGCAGGCGCTGCAGCCGGTGAAGGACTGAGCGCCCGGGGCCTCAGGCCAGGCCGCGGCGCAGCGCCCCGGTCAGGGCGTCCACCTCGTCCGCGCGCAGGGCGATCAGCTCCAGGGTGAGCACGCCCTCGGCCACGCCGTGTTCCATCACCCAGACCGGCGGGTCCTGCCGCCGCAGCGCCTGCGCGGCGCGGCGCGCCGCCTCGGCGCCGCCCGCGAAGCGCAGCCGCACGCGGGGGACGGGCGCGCCCAGCGGGTCGGGCACGCGCAGGGCCTGCACGCCGGCCAGGCCGCCCAGGGCGTCCACCGCCTGGCGCACCTTGGCTTCCTGCTCGCGCGACCAGGCGCCCAGGTCCAGCGCGCGCCGCTCGTGCAAGGCCGCGAGCACGCCCACCAAGGCTTCCTTGCTCGGCTTCATGGCGCGGCCGATGCCCTTTTGCTGCGCGCGCACCGCCTCGATGAAACCGGCCTCGCCCACCACCAGGCCCGCCGTCGGCGCGGCCAGGTACTTCTGCGCGCTCAGCACCACGGCGGCCGGCTGCAGCGCCACCAGCTCGCGCACGCGCAGGTCCTGCGCGGCGCCGTCGATGACCACGGGCACGCCGGCCGCGCGCGCGGCCTCGGCCGCGGCGGCGAAGTCGAACGCCGGGTCGCGCGTGAGGCGCGAGGACACCAGCAGCAGGCAGCCCACCTCGGGCGCCGCCAGCGCGGGCAGCAAGTCGTCACCCGTGCAGCGCTCGGGCCGGCCGCAGGCGCGCACCGTGCCGCCGGCCAGGCGGATGTCGGTGGCCAGCGGGTGGCCGTAGTCGATCAGGTGCGGCGCGGGCACCACCACCACGCGGCGCAGGCCCTCGCTGTCGGGCAGTTGCGCGATGCGCTGCGGGTCCGTGCCCGCCATGGCCGCCGCCACGCTCAGCGTCAGGCCCGCCGCCGCGCAGTGCACCACCGTGCCTGCCGCCGCGCCGCTGAACGCGGCAAGCTCGCGCGAGGCCAGGTCTTGCCATTCGTCGATGACCAGGAAACGCTGCAAGGCCCAGGCCGTGGCCTCGGCCACCGCGGGCGAGGCGCGCGACACGCCCACGGGCGTGAAGGTGCCGGCGGCGTTGAGGGGCTGGCGGAATGGCGGCCGTCCGTGGAGAAAGGCGGGGGTGGTGGTCATGGCAGCTAGGGGATTCCCCAAGAACGATTCGCTTTGTCAATCATTCTGACAAGCCTAGATTGCGCGGTTCCCCTCAATTCACCGGAGACCCGCCATGACCCCCCGCCCCTCCACCGCGCTGCGCCGACTCGGCCAGTGGCTGATGCCGCTGCTGGCCCTCGGCGGCGCCATGCCCCTGGCCGCGCAGACCTGGCCCTCCCGCCCAGTGACGCTGGTGGTGGGCACGCCGGCGGGCGGCGCGGTGGACGTCTATGCCCGCACGCTCGGCGACCAACTGGCGCGCCAGACCGGCGGCACCTTCGTGGTGGAGAACCGCGCCGGCGCCAACGGCAACCTCAGCGCCGAGCAGGTGCGAAAGGCCGCGCCCGACGGGCACACGCTGTGGATCAGCACGCAGGCCATGTTCACCATCAACCCCTCGGCCTACCCGTCGCTGCCGTGGAAGCCATCGGACTTCAAGCCCATCGCCAAGGGCGTGGAGAGCCCGCTGGTGCTGGTCGTGCACCCCTCGGTGCCGGTGGACCGGTTGGCCGATCTGGGCCCCTGGCTCAAGGCCCACGCGGACAAGGCCGCCTACGCCTCGTTCAGCCCGGGCACGCCGTCGCATTTTCTGGGCTTTCAGTTCAGCGAGCGCCTGAAGGTGCCCATGGTCCACATCCCGTACAAGGGCTCGGCACCGCAGATCACCGACCTGCTGGGTGGCCAGGTGCCGCTGGGCTTCACGCAGCTGCAGAGCGCCCTGCCGCACGTGCAGAGCGGCAAGCTCAAGGCCCTGGCGGTCACCTCCGCCCAGCGCTCGCGTTTCCTGCCGCAGGTGCCCACGCTCGCGGAACTGGGCCACGGTGACCTGAACACCACGGTGTGGTTCGGCCTGATGGCGCCCGCCGGCACGCCCCCGGCGGTGACCGACGCGATCATGGCGGCGGCGGTGAAGGCGCAGGCCGACCCCGGCTACAAGGGCAAGCTCGAGGCCCAGGGCTTCGACGTGCCGACCGAGAGCGGCGCGGCGTTCGAGAAGACCATCGCCGCGGAAACCGCGCGCTGGGCGCAGGTGGTCAAGGCGACGGGGTTCAAGGCGAATGACTGAGCGCGTGCACAACGCCGCCCCGGCCGCCCCGGGGCTCGACTTTTTTGCGCAGCTCAGCGTGCAGGTGGGGCCGGTGCACGAGATCGGCCCCACGCCGGCCGGCAACCGGCGCGTCATTCCCATCACGGGCGGAACGGTGAGCGGCGACGGCTGGACGGGGCGCGTGCTGCCGGGCGGGGCCGATTTCCAGGCCATCGTGACGCCCTCGCTGGCGCGGCTGGACGCGCGCTACGTGCTCGAGACCGACGGCGGTGACCTCATCTACGTCAGCAACCAGGCGATCCGCGTGGCGCCGCCAGCGGTGACGGCGAAGCTGGTGCGTGGCGAGCCGGTCGATCCCTCTCAGGTGTACTTCCGCTGCGTGCCCGCGTTCGAGACCTCGTCGGCCGCGCTGGGCTGGATCAACGAGCGCCTCTTCGTCGGCAGCGGCGTGCGCCACCCGGACCGCGTGGACATCGCCTGCTTCGCGCTGCGCTAGGCTCACGCGCGGCGCGCCGCGCCGGACCAAGGACCGCCGATGGACATCCGCCAGCTCAAGTACTTCGTCGGCATCGCCGAGGCCGGCAGCCTGACCGAAGCCTCGCGGCGCCTGCACGTCGTGCAGCCCGCGCTGAGCCAGCGCCTGGGCGACCTGGAGCGTGGGCTGGGCGTGAAGCTGGTGGTGCGCGGCCGCGTGGGCACCGCGCTCACGCCGGCGGGCACCGAACTGTACGAACGCGCCAAGCGCATCCTGCGGCAGATCGACTACGCGGCCGCGGCCACGCGCGAGAAGGCCGGCGTGGTGGAAGGCGTGCTCAGCATCGGCCTGCTGCGCAGCCTCTCGCCCCTGCTCAGCGCGCGGCTGTTCGGGGCCATCCGCGAAGCGATGCCGGGCGTGCAGCCGCAGCTCCGCGTGGGCTACTCGGCCGAACTGGAACGCCTGCTGCACAAGGGCGAACTGGACATGGCCACGCTGGTGTCGGCCACGGCCGTCGAGGGCGCGCGGGGCACGGTTTTTTCGGAGCGCTTGTCCCTCGTGGGCTCGCGCGAGCGGCTGCGCGCGCTGCCGCGCCGGCCGCGGCTTCAGGACGCGCTGGCGGTTGAGCTGCTGCTGTCGCCCATGCAGCCGGCGCACCGCCTGGTCATGGACGCGTCCGAGCGCCTGGGCCTGTCCCTGCGCATCCTCGGCGGCATCGAGGACCTGTCGTCGATGCTGGAGCTGTGCGAGCAGGGCGTGGGCGCGACCATTCTCTCGACCTTCGCCGCGCGCCGCGCCGTGCAGCGCCCGGGGCTGATCGCGCTGCCCATCGCCGAGGGGGGGCTGGAGCGGCACGTGCGCATCGCCATGGCGCCCGAGGCCGGCTGGTCCGAGGCCATGCTGGTGGGCGAGTCCCTGCTCGCGCGCCTGTTGTCCGAGGCCGTCAAGCGCTCCTGATGCTCTCATTCGGGTAGCAAGACGTCCCTTGGCGGCAAGGCCCCCGGTCGATCCATTGCGCAACGCAATGGCGGCCTCATGACAAAGTATTGGCCGCGCGGACACCGCGCTGACACAGTGCGAGTTTCCGATCACCCAGAGGAGACACTGTGAAGCACCCCATCCGCCAGGCCCTGACGCTGGGCCTTCTGGCCGCCCCGGGCCTGAGCGCCCTGGCCCAGGACGTCGGCCTCTATGGCATCGCCGACCTCTACGTCGGCAGCATCCGCGGCAGCGACTCGCGCACCGTGGTGAACGAAGGCGGCAACGCGGTCTCGCGGCTGGGCTTTCGCGGCCGGGAGGACCTGGGCGGGGGGCTGTCGGCCCACTTCGTTCTGGAGATGGGCCTCACCATGGACAACGGCACCATCCCCCTGGGCGGCGGTTTTGGCCGCCAGTCCTTCGTGGGCCTGCAGGGTCCGTGGGGCACCGTCGAGGCCGGGCGCCAGTACACGCCGCTGTTTTTCAACCTGCTGGCCACCGTGCCGTTCGGCATGAACGCGAACTGGGCGCCGGTGCAGCTCGCGGGCAGCGTGGACGGCCAGCCCGCGGCCGCGCGCACGGTGGGCCTGGCGATGCGCCAGTCCAACCTGCTGCGCTACCGCTACGGCGGCGGCCCCCGGGCCAAGGGGCTGCGCGTGGACGTCGCGGTGGCGCCGGACGAAGGCGCCGCCGGTGTGGGCGGCATCCTGGCCTTCGGCGCCAGCTACCGCGGCGAGCGCTACTTCATCGGCTACGCGGCCCAGCGCCTGGACAGCGGCAGCGCCGCGGCCACGCCCTTCCACAACCAGACCCAGGGCCTGAACGGCAGCTACGCGATCGGCGGCCTCACCTTGTCGGCCGCCTACCTGGTGTCGGACAGCACCGCCCCCGGCGCGCGCCGCGCGGCGCACACCGTGCTGGGCGCCGCCTACGACCTGGGCCCGCACCGCTGGATGGCCGAGCTCAATCGCCGCGACCTGCGCAACAGCCCGAACGACGCCCAGGTCATGGCGGTGGGCTACGACTACCGGCTGAGCAAGCGCACCACGCTGTACGGCCGTCTGCTGCGCCTGAACAACCAGGGCACGGCCGCGAACACGCTGGCGCTGGCCCCGGTCACCGCCGGCAGCGGCGACGACGTGCGCGCCCTGGCACTGGGCATCCGCCACAACTTCTGAGCCCATGCGCCGGCCCAATTTCCTGGTCATCGTCACCGACCAGCACCGCGCCGACCACCTGGGCTGCTACGGCCACCCGGTGCTGCGCACGCCGCACATCGACGCGCTGGCCGCACGCGGCACGCGCTTCGAGCGCTTCCATGCCGCCAGCCCGGTGTGCATGCCCAACCGCGCCTCGCTGCTCACGGGGCGTTACCCCTCGGCGCACGGGCTGCGCGTCAACGGCGCGGCGCTGTCGGTGCGTGCCACCACCTTCGTCGAGCAGCTGCGGCGCGCCGGCTACCGCACGGCCAGCATCGGCAAGAGCCATGTGCAGCCCATGACGGACCGGCCGGCCGAAGGCGGCGCGGCGGCGCCCGCCGTCGACGCCTGGAAAGACGACGGCGGCGACTACACGCAGGAACAGCCGGGCCACTACGCGGGCCTGGAGCGCCACCCGTTGCGCACGCCGTACTACGGCTACGACGAGGTCGACCTGGTGACCTTCCATGGCGACCAGGCGGGTGGCCATTACCTGCAGTGGCTGCGCCGCCACCTGCCAGAGGCCGATCGGCTGCGTGATCGTTCGAGCCAGTTGCCGCACGGCTACGTGTGCCCGCAGGCCCACCGCACCGCGATCCCCGAGGCCTTCTACCCGACGAGCTACATCCGCGACCGCGCGGTCGACTTCCTGCGCGGCACGCGCGGGCAGGAACAGCCCTTCTTCGCCTTCGTGTCCTTCCCCGACCCGCACCACCCCTTCACCCCGCCCGGCCGCTATTGGGGACTGTACGACCCGGCGGACTTCGGGCTGCGGCTGCCCTACGAGGCGCACCACAACCCGCCGCCGCCGATCGCCTGGTGCCGCGAGCGCTTCCTGGACGGCAGCCGCCAGCGCCAGGGCCCGCACGACGCGTTCTTCGCCACCGAGCGCGAGATCCGTGAGGCGATGGCGCTGAGCGCCGGCATGATCGCCATGATCGACGACGCGGTCGGCGACATCGTGCGCGCGCTCGACGACAGTGGCCAGCGCGAGGACACGGTGATCGTCTTCACCTCGGACCATGGCGACTACCTGGGCGACTTCAACCTGATGCTCAAGGGCGCGCTGGCTTCGCGCGGCATCACGCGCGTGCCCTTCATCTGGTGCGATCCGCGACAGGGCGAGCCGGCGGTCAGCCAGGCGCTCGCCTCCACCATCGACATTGCGCCCAGCGTGCTGGCGCGCGCGGCCGTCGAGGCCTACGGCGGGCTGCAGGGCCGCTCCCTGCTCGACTGCCTCGACGGCCGGGGCCGCGGGTGGGACGCGCTGCTGATCGAGTACCAGGACAGCCGCACGCGCCAGGGCTTCCAGCGCCCGGCCTGCGTGCGCAGCCTGCTGACCGAGCGCCACCGCCTCAGCGTTTACCAGGGCGAGTCCTGGGGCGAGCTGTACGACCACCACCAGGACCCCGGCGAAACCCACAACCTCTGGGAGGCGCCCGGGCACCGCGACACCCAGTCCCAACTGATGCAACAACTGCTGCGCAAGATGCTCGCCGCCGTGGACACCAGTCCACCGGCGCGCTACGCGGCCTGAAGGAGACAGCCAGCATGCAACGCCGCCATTTCATCGCCGCCTCGGCCCTGGGCCTGGCCAGCATTCCATCCGCCTGGGCCAGCGATTGGCCTTCGCGCCCGGTCCGCGTCATCGTGCCCGGCGGCCCGGGCTCACCCGCCGACGTGGCCATCCGCGCCCTGCAGGACGTGCTCGCCCGCCAGCTCGGCCAGGCCATCGTGGTGGACAACCGCCCCGGCGGCCAGGGGATCATCGGCGTGGAGGCCCTCGCCAAGGCGGCGCCGGACGGCTACACCGTCGGCCTCATCAACCTGCAGTCGGCGGTCACGCCGGCCCTGCGCGCGAAGACGCCCTTCGACCTGCAGCGCGACTTCGTGGCCGTGACCCAGCTGACCACCGAGTCGCCCGTGCTGCTGGCGCGCCAGGGCCTGGGCGTGACGACCCTGGCCGAGCTGGTGGCCCTGGCCAGGCGCCAGCCCGGGCAGCTCACGCTGGGCAGCGCGGGCGCGGGCACACCGTCGCACCTGGGCATGGCGCTGCTGCAGCGGGCCGCCGGCATCGAGCTGCGGCACGTGCCGTACCGCACCATCGCCGCGGCCGTCACCGACCTGACGGGCGGCACGGTGGACGTGGTGCTCTCCGGCTCGGCCGCGGCGCAGCAGGGCCTGAACGCGGGGCGGGTGGTGGCGCTGGCCATTGCCGCGCCGCAGCGCAAGAAGGCCTTCCCCGGCCTGCTCACGCTGGCCGAGGCAGGCTACCCCGGCATCGACCTGCGCGGCTGGACCGGCGTGGCCGCGCCCGCCGGCACGCCCGCGCCCATCGTGGCGCGGCTGGAGCGCGCCCTGGTCGCGGCCCTGGCCGACCCGCACGTGGCCTCGCGCATCGAGACCTCGGGCGCGGAGCCCGGTGGCGCGCAAGGCGCCGCCTTCGGTGCCTTCGTGGCCAGTGAGTCGAAGCGCTGGCGCAAGGTGGTGCTGGACGAGAAGATCACCCAGGATTGAGGGCGCCGGGCGCCGGGCGCCGGGCGCCGGGCGCCGGGCCGCGCCTCGCCGAGGACGGCCCAGGCCCATGACCCCGGCGGCCTGGGTGCATGGCGCGGGCGCCCGGGCGGTTGTCGGCCCCCGGTGCGAAAATCCCGTCCATGAACGCCAGCAACACCACCGAACTCATGCACACCCTGGGCCAGCAGGCCCTGGCGGCGTCGCGGCTCATGGCCAAGGCCAGCGTCGCGGCCAAGGCGCAGGCGCTGCGCCGCCTGGCCGCGCTGCTGCGCGAGGCCGGTGAACCGCTGGCGCTGGAGAACGCCAAGGACCTCGAGCGCGCCCGCGCCAACGGCCTGGCCGAGCCCATGGTGGACCGCCTGAAGCTCACGCCCAAGGTGATCGAGACCGCCGCCCAGGGCTGCGAGCAGCTCGCCGCCATGCCCGACATCATCGGCGAGCTGATGGGCATGCGGCAGATGCCCAGCGGCATCCGCGTGGGCCAGATGCGCGTGCCCATCGGCGTCTTCGGCATGATCTACGAGAGCCGCCCCAACGTGACGATCGAGGCCGCCTCGCTCGCCATCAAGAGCGGCAACGCCGCCATCCTGCGCGGCGGCTCCGAGGCCATCGACTCCAACCGCGCCCTGGCCGCCCTGGTGCAGCGCGCGCTGATCGACGCCGGCCTGCCGGCCGACGCGGTGCAGCTGGTGCCCACCACCGACCGCGCGGCCGTGGGCCAGCTCATCGCCATGCCGCAGTACGTGGACGTGATCATCCCGCGCGGCGGCAAGGGCCTGATCGAGCGCATCAGCGCCGAGGCCAAGGTGCCCGTCATCAAGCACCTGGACGGCAACTGCCACACCTATGTGGACGACCCTTGCGACATCGCGCTCGCGGTGAAGGTCACCGACAACGCCAAGACGCAGAAGTACAGCCCCTGCAACGCCACCGAAAGCCTGCTGGTGGCGCGCGGCGTGGCGAAGGACTTCCTGCCGAAGATCGGTGCCGTCTTCGCGGCCAAGGGCGTGGAGATGCGCGCCTGCCCCGAGAGCAAGGCCCTGCTGGCCGGCGTGGCCGGCGCGACCCTGGTGGACGCCAGCGAGCAGGACTGGTTCGAGGAGTACCTCGCGCCCGTCATCAGCGTCAAGCTGGTGGACGGGGTGGACGAGGCCATCGCCCACATCAACCGCTACAGCAGCCACCACACCGACGCCATCCTCACCACCGACCACGGGCACGCCCAGCGCTTCTTGCGCGAGGTCGATTCGGCCAGCGTGATGGTGAACGCCAGCACCCGCTTCGCGGACGGCTTCGAGTACGGCCTGGGCGCCGAAATCGGCATCAGCACCGACAAATTCCACGCGCGCGGCCCGGTGGGCGTGGAAGGCCTGACCTCGCTCAAGTACGTGGTGCTGGGCGAGGGCGAGGTGCGCGGCTGAGCGCCGCCCCCCAGGCGCGGCGCGGTTTGCGCGCCCGGGCCTGAACCGGCTACGCTGTCGCCGGTCCACGGAACCGGAGACAGCCATGGCGATCAGGGTGGTGCGGCTCGGCAGCCCGCGAGCGAACAACGAGGGCCTGCGCATCGGCACGGTGCGGCGTCCACCGCGCGGCGTGCCCAAGAGCGAGTTCGCCCGCCAGGACTGGTACGACGTCTGGTTCCCCAACCTCGCGCCCAGCCTGCAGACCATGAAGCAGGCCCAGCAGGCCAAGACGGCGGCCGAGTGGACCGCGTTCACACGCCGTTACCGCGCCGAGATGGCCACGCCCGAGAATGCCCATGCGATCGCGCTGCTGGCGGCGATGTCGCACGGCAGCGACTTCTCGGTGGGCTGCTACTGCGAGCACGAGTCGCACTGCCACCGCTCCGTGCTGCGCGAGCTGCTGGCCGCGGCCGGCGCGGACCTGGCCCACTGACCCCCCCGTCTGGAGACACCGCCCATGAGCGAATTCCTGCTGCTGTCCCGAGGCCGATGGGACGCCGACCGGTCCCCCGAACAGATCCAGGGCGCCATCGACGCCTTCTACGCCTGGTTCGACGAACAGGCCGCGGCCGGTGTGCTCCGGGCCGGCAGCCGCCTGGGCACGGGCTGCCGGCTGGTGACGCGCGAGCGCGTGCTCGACGGCCCCTTCACCGAGGCCAAGGAGATCATCGGCGGCTACTGGTTCATCACCGCCGCCAGCCTGGACGAGGCCGCGCGCATCGCCTCGCGCAACCCCTGCCTGGCCTTCGGGCTGAGCTTCGAGATCCGGCCGCTGGAAGCCGAGCGCGCGAGCGCGTTCCGCGAGGGCAACGAAACGCCCACCGGGCGGGCCGCGGCGGCGCGCTGAGCCCGGAGGCGTCGGGGTTTACCCGGGGCGCGTCGACCACCGGGGGTCTCGGCCGTCGTTTGGGTTTCCCCCGCCCCAGAAAGGAGCTGTCCATGAGCACCCCACCGCAACGCCTGAACCGCCGCACGCACCTCCACGCCCCCCTCGAAGCGCCCGCGGCGCGCGCCTGAGCGGTCCCATGGTCACGCTGCTGCAAGGGATCGCCATCGCCGCCATCGTGGGCGGGGGCCTCGTCACCGGCCTGCTCTACGCCTTCTCCCTGGTGACCATGCGCGCCCTGCTCGAACAGCCGGCCGAGGCCGGCATGAGCACCATGCAAAGCATCAACCGGCTGATCATCCGCCCGCTGTTCCTGCTGCCCTTCCTGGGCACGGCCGTGCTGTGCCTGCTGCTGCTGATCGGCGCGCTGTGGCAGGGCGGCGCCGGGGCGATCGCCTGGTGCGCGGGCGCGCTGACCTACCTGATCGGCCCGCTGGGCGTGACCATGGCCTGCAACGTGCCGCTCAACGACCGCCTGGCGCGCACCGACCTGCGCGAGGCGCCGGTGCTGTGGCCGCGCTACGTGCGCGACTGGCTGCGCTGGAACCATGTGCGCTGCGCGCTCGGCACCGCGTCGCTGGCGCTGTTGGCGCTGGGCCTGGCGCTGAAGGCATGAGCGCGCTCTCGCCACGGCTCGCCGCGATCGTCGACGCGCTGCCGCTGCGCCCGGGCCTGCGGGTGCTGGAGATCGGCTGCGGCCCGGGCGTGGCCGCGCGCGCGGTGGCCGAGCGCCTGGGGCCTTCGGGGCACGTGCTGGGCATCGACCGCTCGGCCAAGGCCATCGCGCAGGCCCTCGCGGGCTCGCGCGAGGCGCTGGCCTCGGGGCGCCTGGCGTTTCGCGAGGTGGCGGTGGAGGACTTCGCGCTCGCGCCCGGCGAAGCGCGCTATGACATCGCCTTTGCCGTTCGCGTGGGCGCCCTCGACGGGCGCCACCCCGAGGCTGGCCGGCGCGCGATCGAGCGGCTGCGCGCGGCGCTGGTGGACGGCGGGCGCCTGTTCATCGACGGCGGCGACCCGCTGCGCGAACTGGCGCTCGGGGGCCGCGAGGCCCGCCCGCGTTAGCATCGCCCGGTCCGATTCCCCGGAGACCCCGCCCATGCTTGCCACCCTCGCCAACGCCGTCGTGCTGCTCGTGGCCCTGCTGCACGTCTATATCCTCGTGCTCGAGATGTTCCTGTGGGACAAGCCCAAGGGCATGAAGGCGTTCAATCTCACGCCCGAGTTCGCGGCCCAGACCAAGACGCTGGCGGCCAACCAGGGCCTCTACAACGGCTTCCTGGCGGCGGGCCTGTTCTGGGGCCTGGCGCTGGGGCCGGCGGGCTTCGCGGTCAAGGTCTTCTTCCTGCTGTGCGTGCTGGTGGCCGGCCTCTACGGCGCGGCCACGGCCAGCAAGCGCATCCTGTTCATCCAGGCGGTACCGGCCACGCTCGGCCTGGTGCTGCTCTTTCTGGGCCGTTGACATGCCACGCACCCTCATCTCATCGGGCTCCACCTTCGAACAGGAGATCGGCTACTCGCGCGCCGTGGTCCAGGGCGACTGGGTCTTCGTCTCAGGCACCACCGGTTTCGACTACGCCACCATGGACATCGCGCCCGGCATCGAGGCGCAGACCGAGCAATGCCTGCGCAACATCGAAGCCGCGCTGCAGCAGGCCGGCGCCAGCCTGCGCGACGTGGTGCGGGTGACCTACGTGCTGCCCGACGGCGGCGAATTCCCGAAAACCTGGCCCGTGCTGCGCCGCTTCTTCGGCGAGGTGCGGCCGGCGGCCATGATGATCTCGGCTGGCCTGGCCGACCCGCGCATGCGCATCGAGATCGAAGTGACCGCGCTCCGGTCGTCGGCCTGAGGCCCCTCGGGCGCGGGCCGGCATCGCCCGCTCGCCGGGGCGGGCCGAAGCCTTGCCCGAGCCGCCGGCCGGGCGCCGGCGGGCGCTTGGAATGCCCGTCACCGTCCCCATTTACACTGGCCCTCCCGCCCGGTTCTCCCGCCCCGCCATGGTCCCCCACCTCGTCACCGCCCTCACCGGCCCGATCAACGAACTCGAGCAGCGCATCCTCGAATCCACGCCGGTGATCGAGCGCTGGTTCCGGCTGGAATGGATGGAGCACACGCCGCCGTTCTACTGCTCGGTCGACGTGCGCAACGCGGGCTTCAAGCTCGCCCCGGTGGACACCAACCTCTTTCCCGCCGGCTGGAACCACCTCACGCCCGAGATGATTCCGCTGGCGGTGCAGGCCGCCATGGCCGCCATCGAGAAGATCTGCCCCGAGGCCAAGAACCTGCTGCTGGTGCCCGAGAACCAGCGCGACAGCTTCTACCTGAGCAACCTGGCCACGCTGCAGAAGATCTTCTACATGGCCGGGCTCAATGTGCGGCTGGGCTCGCTGTCGAACGAGATCACCGAGCCCACGCGCATCGACCTGCCCGACGGCGGCCACGTCACGCTGGAGCCCCTGCAGCGCGGCAAGCGCCGCCTGGGCCTGAAGAACTTCGATCCCTGCACCATCCTGCTCAATAACGACCTGAGCGCGGGCGTGCCCGGCATCCTGGAAGAGCTGCACGAGCAGTACCTGCTGCCGCCGCTGCACGCGGGCTGGGGCACGCGGCGCAAGAGCCTGCACTTCAAGGCCTACGAGGAAGTGTCCAAGCGCTTCGGCAAGCTGCTGGGCATGGACCCCTGGCTCATCAATCCGCTGTTCGCGCAATGCGGCCAGGTGGACTTCGAGGCCGACGCGGGCCTGGAATGCCTGCGCAGCAACACCGATGCGCTGCTCACCAAGGTGCGCCGCAAGTACAAGGAATACGGCATCAACGAGAAGCCGTTCGTGGTGATCAAGGCCGACAACGGCACGGGCGGCATGGGCATCATGACGGTGCGCGACGCCAAGGACATCGACAAGCTCTCGCCCAAGACCAAGGCACGCATGGCCACGGTGCAGGCGGGCCAGGCGGTCAGCGAGGTGATCATCCAGGAGGGCGTGCTCACGCACGAGCGCATCAACAGCGCCGTGGCCGAGCCCGTGGTCTACATGATGGACCGCTACGTGGTCGGCGGCTTCTACCGCATCCACGCCGACCGCGGCGAGGACGAGAACCTCAACGCCCCGGGCTCCAGCTTCGTGCCCCTGGCCTTCGAGCAGAGCGCCCAGCTGCCGCAGCCCGGCGTGAAGCCCGGCGCCAGCGTGCCCAACCGCTTCTATATGTACGGCGTCATCGGCCGCCTGGCCATGCTGGCGGCGAGCTACGAGCTGGAAGCCACCGACCCCGAGGCCGAAAACCTCGACTGACAGGCCGGTCGGGGTTGTTGCGGTGCAACAAAATCCACGCAGACCATGGCTTTAGGCGCCCCAGCCGGTGGTGCCCTGCGTCTGGCGGGCGCAGAATCCGCCTCTTCTGAGTTCACGCCCCGCGGCAACCCGGCGGGGCTTCTCGCTTGAATTCCCGCGCCCCGTCCTCGCTGGCCGCCCTCACGCTGGGCGCCATCGGTGTGGTGTACGGCGACATCGGCACCAGCGTGCTGTACGCCGTGAAAGAGATCTTCGGGTCCGGCCACGTCCCCTTCACGCACCGCAACGTCTATGGCGTGTTGTCCATCATCTTCTGGACGCTGACGACCATCGTCTCGCTCAAGTACGTGGTGCTGGTGCTGCGCGCCGACAACGCGGGCGAGGGCGGCCTCATCGCCATGCTCGCGCTGGCCGCCAATGCGGTGAAAGACAAGCCGGCGCTGCGCCGCGCGCTGATGGTGATCGGCATCTTCGGCACCTCGCTGTTCTATGGCGATGGCGTCATCACGCCGGCGATCTCGGTGCTCTCGGCGGTCGAAGGCCTGACGGTGATTTCGCCCGCGCTGCAGCACTACGTGATCCCGCTGACCCTGCTCGTGCTGCTGGTGCTGTTCTGGGTGCAGAAGCGCGGCACCGGCGGCATCGGCCGCTACTTCGGGCCGATCACGCTGCTGTGGTTCCTCGCGGTGGCCACGCTGGGCGTCTCGCACATCGTGCACCACCCCGAAATCCTGGGCGCGCTCAGCCCGCACCACGCGCTGCGTTTCCTGTGGCAGCAGCCGGGCATCAGCTTCATCATCCTGGGCGCGGTGGTGCTGGCCGTCACCGGCGCCGAGGCGCTGTACGCCGACCTCGGCCATTTCGGCAAGAAGCCGATTCGCCTGGCCTGGTTCGCGGTGGTCATGCCCTGCCTCACCCTGAACTACTTCGGCCAGGGCGCGCTGCTGCTGGCCGACCCGAGCGCGGTGAGCAACCCCTTCTTCCGCATGGCGCCCACCTGGGCGCTGCTGCCGCTGGTGGTGTTGGCCACGGCGGCCACGGTGATCGCTTCGCAGGCGCTGATCTCGGGGGCCTTCAGCGTGACCAAGCAGGCCATCCAGCTCGGCTACCTGCCGCGCCTGAACCTGCGCCACACCAGCGTGCGCGACACGGGGCAGATCTATATCCCCTTCGTCAACTGGGCGCTGTTCACCGCCATCGTGCTGGCGGTGGTGATGTTCAAGTCCTCCAGCAACCTGGCCTCGGCCTACGGCATCGCGGTCACCCTGGACATGCTCATCACCACCACGCTCACCTTCTTCGTCATCCGCTACGGCTGGAAATACCCGCTGTGGCTGTGCGTGGGCGCCACGGGCCTGTTCTTCGTCATCGACCTGGCCTTCTTCAGCTCGAACATGCTCAAGCTGTTCCATGGCGGCTGGTTCCCGCTGGTCATCGGCGGCGCGGTCTTCACGCTGATGATGACCTGGAAGCAGGGGCGCCGCCTCATGTCCAAGGCCCAGCAGGCCGAGGCACTGGAGCTCAATGGCTTCCTCGACGCGGTGTTCGTCGAGCCGCCGCTGCGCGTGCCCGGCGTGGCGGTGTTCCTCACGGCCGATCCGGGCATCGTGCCCAACGCGCTCTTGCACAACCTCAAGCACAACAAGGTGCTGCACGAGCAGAACCTGTTCGTGACCGTGCGCTCGCACCAGGTGCCCTGGATCGGCATGAGCGAGCGGCTGGAGGTCGAGCCCCTGGGCCACGACTGCTGGGCGGTCACCATCCACTACGGTTTCAAGAACGACCCCGACGTGCCCGCCGCGCTGGAGCCGCTGCGCCTGCGCGGCTGCGAGATCGAGCCCATGACCACGAGCTACTTCCTGTCGCGCGACGTGGTCACGCCCACGCTGGGCAGCGGCATGGCGCCCTGGCGCGAGAAGCTCTTCGCCGCCATGCACCACAACGCCGCCGGCGCCGCGGCCTTCCTGCACCTGCCGGCCAACGCGGTGGTGGAGCTGGGCTCCAAGGTCGAGATCTGAGGCCTTCGAGGCCCGCGAGGGCAGCAGGGATTTGGCCGCCCTATAAGATCGAAATAAAATAGATCTTATTGATCGCTGTCCTGCGGCAGCAGCAACGAGGACGCCCCATGACCACGACCGATCTGTGCACCGAGGAAGAGCTGAAGGTGCTGGTGCACGCCTTCTATGCGCGCGTGCGCCAGGACGCGGTCCTGGCGCCCATCTTCAACGCCCGCATCGACGATTGGGACCACCACCTCGACAAGCTGGTGGACTTCTGGTCCTCGGTGCTGCGGCGCACCGGGCGCTACACGGGCAACCCCATGCAGAAACACGCGGCCCTGCCCGAACTGAGCGCCGAGCTGTTCGAGCGCTGGCTCGCGCTGTTCGGCGAAGTGGCCGACGCGCAGCCCAACCGCCGCCTGGCGGTACAGGCCCGCGCGCTCGCCGGGCGCATCGCCCAGAGCCTGTGGATGGGCTGGCAGATGGGCCGCGACCCCCAGGCCCTGCCCCATGGCCTGAACCCGGCCGGCGCCACGCCCTGAGGCGGTTGACACCATGCGCCTGACCACGCTGACCGACTACGCGCTGCGCCTGCTGATGTACGTGGCGCGCCAGCCCGGGCGGCTGTGCACCATCGCCGAGGTCGCGCAGGCGCACGGCATTTCCGAGGCCCACCTCATGAAGGTCACGCACCTGTTGGGCCGCCAGGGCTGGATCGAAACCGTGCGCGGCAAGGGCGGCGGCATGCGGCTGGCGCGCGCGCCAGCCGACATCAACCTCGGCGCGGTGGTGAGAGGCATGGAGCCGGACTTCCTGCTCGTCGAGTGCTTCGGCGAGGACAGCCGCTGCGCGCTCACCGGCCGTTGCGGGCTGGCGGGCGTGCTGGACGGCGCGCTCCAGCGCTTCCTCTCGCACCTGGACGGCCACACCTTGGCCGACCTGCTGCCCCCGGCGGCGGCGGTGCTGCGGCGGGCCTGAGCCATGGACCTGCTGCTGGCCTACCCCTGGATCAAGGCCGCGCACGTCGCGCTGGCGCTCAGCAGCGGCGGGCTGTTCGCCGCGCGCGGCGTGGGCGTGCTGCTGGGCTCGGCCGCGCCGCTGGCCGCGCCGGTGCGCCGTCTGAGCCAGTTCATCGACACCGCCCTGCTGATGGCGGCCCTGCTGCTGCTCGCGGCGCTGCGGCTCAACCCCTTCGCCACGCCGTGGCTGCAACTCAAGCTGGGCCTGCTCGTGGCCTACATCGTGCTCGGCACGCTGGCCCTGCGGCGGGCGCGCACGCCCACGGGCCGGGCCATTGCCTTCGCGGCGGCCCTGGCCTGTTTCGCGGCCATGGTGACGGTCGCGCGGGCGCACGATCCGGCGGTGCTGCTGCGCCTGCTGCCGGCGGGCTGAGGCCGCCGGCCGGTCGGGCCCGCGCCAGCGGCGCCGGGCCTGTCCCGGCAGAATCGCGCGATGCGATTCTTCAAGGACCTCAGCCTTTCCGCCGCCACCGCCGGCTTCGTCGCGGTGCTCGTGGGTTTCACGAGCTCGGTGGCGATCGTCTTCCAGGCCGCGCAGGCCTTCGGCGCCACGCCGGCGCAGATCACGTCCTGGATGTGGGCGCTGGGCCTGGGCATGGGCCTGTGCTCGGCGATTCCCTCGCTGCTGCTGCGCCAGCCCGTGATGGTGGCCTGGAGCACGCCCGGCGCGGCGGTGCTGGCCAGCGCGGGCCTGGCCGGCGGCTTCTCGATGTCCGACGCCATCGGCGCCTTCCTGGTCTGCGGGGCGCTCATCACCCTGGCGGGCGCCACCGGCTGGTTCGAGCGGGTGATGAACCGCATCCCCATGGCCATCGCCGCGGCGCTGCTGGCCGGCGTTCTGGCGCGCTTTGGCCTGCAGGCCTTCGGTGCGGCGCAGACCGCGCTGGGCCTGGTGGTGCTGATGCTGCTGGTCTACCTGGTGGCGCGCCGCCTGGCGCCGCGCTACGCGGTGGTGTTCACGCTGCTCGCGGGCGTGGCGCAGGTGCTGGCCAGCGGGCGCTTCAACGCGGGCGCGCTCAGGCTCGAATGGGCGGTGCCGGTGTTCACCGCGCCGAGCTTCAGCCTGGCGGCGCTCACCAGCCTGGCGCTGCCGCTGTTCATCGTCACCATGGCTTCGCAGAACCTGCCGGGCGTGGCGGCCATCCGTGCGGCGGGCTACGACATGCCGATCTCGCGCATCCTCACCGTCACGGGCATCGCCACGCTGGTGCTGGCGCCCTTCGGCGCCTTCGCGCTCAACCTCTCGGCCATCACGGCCGCCATCTGCATGGGCCCCGAGGCCCACCCCGACCGAGACAAGCGCTACACCGCCGCGGTGGTGTGCGGCGCGCTGTACGTGGCCATCGGCCTGGTGGGTGCGCTGGTCACGGGCCTGCTGATCGCCTTCCCGCGCGAGCTGGTGATGGCCATCGCGGGCATCGCCCTGCTGGGCAGCATCGGCGGCGGGCTGCACGCCGCGCTCAAGGACGATGAGCACCGCGAGGCCGCGCTCATCACCTTCCTCGTCACGCTCAGCGGCGTGGTGATAGCCGGCATCGGCTCGGCCTTTTGGGGGGTGGTGGCCGGCGCCGCCGCGCTCTTTGTGCAACAGTACGGCCTCGCGAAAAAACACCTCCGCCCATGACGAAGAAGATCCTGGTCGTCGCCGACCCGCTCGAAGCTTTCAAGACCTACAAGGACAGCACCTTCGCGATGATGCGCGAGCTGCAGCGCCGCGGCCACGCGCTCGCGGCCTGCGAGCCGCGCCACCTGCAATGGGTGAGCGGCGGCCGTGTCACCGCGCAGGTGCGGCACCTGCGCCTCACCGGCGAACTCGACCACTGGTTCGACCTGAGCGGCGAGGGCCGCGAGGCCCTGGCCACCTTCGACGCCGTGCTCATGCGCAAGGACCCGCCCTTCGACAGCGAGTTCTTCTATGCCACCCACCTGCTGGAGCAGGCCGAGCGCGAAGGCACGCGCGTGTTCAACAAGCCCGCCGCGCTGCGCGACCACCCCGAAAAACTCGCGCTGATGGAGTGGCCGCAGTTCGCGCCGCCCACCCTGGTGACGCGCTCGGCCGACGCCGTGCGCGCCTTTCACGCCGAGCAGCGCGACGTGATCCTCAAACCGCTCGACGGCATGGGTGGCATGGGCATCTTCCGCGTGCGCGAGGACGGCCTGAACCTGGGCTCCATCATCGAGACCCTGAACCAGGGCGGCGCCACCAGCGTGATGGTGCAGCGCTACCTGCCCGAGATCGTGGAGGGCGACAAGCGCCTGCTGCTCATCGGCGGGAAGGTGGCGCCCTTCGTGCTCGCGCGCATCCCGCAGGGCAGCGAGGTGCGCGGCAACCTGGCGGCCGGCGGCAAGGGCGTGGCCCAGCCGCTGTCCGATGAGAACCGCGCCGTGGCCGAGGCCATGGCGCCCACGCTGGCCGCGCGCGGCCTGCTGCTGGTGGGCCTGGACATGATCGGCAACCGCGTGACCGAGATCAACGTCACCAGCCCCACCTGTTTCCAGGAGATCCAGCAGCAGACCGGCTTCGACGTGCCGGCGATGTTCGTGGACGCACTGGAGGCGGCGCTGGGCTGACGCGATGGCTGGCCATCGCGGCCGGTGGCCTGGGCGCCGCCAAGCCCTCACACTGTGGCGATGAACACCCCCCCCAAGACCCCCGCCGCGCCGGCCTCGCCGCCGGTGGACCCCTTGTTCCTTGCCACGCCGAAGGTCGGCACCTTCCAGGGCGAGCAATCGCTCACCAACGCCAGCGGCTTCTTCTTCGCGCGCGACGAACACCTCTTCCTCGCGACCAGCCGCCATGTCTTCATCGACGAGGGCAGCGAACACCGACCGGACCGCATCGAGATCACCCTTCACCTGGACCTTCAGGACCTCACGCGCTGCACCGGCTTTTCCATGCCGCTGTACGCCGACGGCACGGCGCTGTGGCGTCAGGGGCAGGACAGCGGCGGCGACATCGACGTGGCCGTGCTCGAAATCGACCGCGAGGCCTTGCCGAAGGAGGCGGTGCTGTTCGCCTTCACGCCCGCGCACATCGTTCACGACTTCGACGCCGTGCCCGTGGACGCCACGCTGTTCATCGCGGGTTTTCCGCTGGGCTTTCACGACGAGGTGCACCAGCTCCCGGTGCTGCGCCGCGCCGCCATCGCCTCGCCCTTCGGCATCCGCTTCCAGGGACAGGGCATCTTCCTCACCGACGGGCGCGCGCACCGTGGCATCAGCGGCGCACCGGTGGTCATGCGCGACCCCGTGCCCGCGACCGGCGTGCTGCCCTGGCGGCTGTTGGGCGTGCACTCCTCGCGCCTGGACATGGGCAACCGCGACCAGGCGCTCGACGAATCCCTGGGCCTGAACTGCGCCTGGTACGCGGACATCCTGCTCACGCTGACGGAGCCGCCCGCGGCGGGGCTGGCCAGTCCCGCGTAGAGAACGACAGGGGGTATGCCCCCGCCGCGCTGTGCACACTGGCGGGCCGTTCACTTCCCGCCCTTGTCGCCCATGCACCTCCATCGAATCGTCCTGATCGCCGCCCTCACCGTCCTGGGCGCCTGCTCGTCCCCCGCGACGCGCCCATCGGCCCAGTCCACCACGCCCGCCGCCGATGACACCCAGAGCGCCACCTCGCGGGACGGCTCCTTCCAGGGCGAGATCACCGGCAAGGCACGGCCCGGCAGCCGGTTCGCCCGGCTCCAGATCGGCATGGGCATGGACGAGGTGCAGACCTTGATGGACCGTGCGCCCGACCGCTCGCATTCCTACGAATCGGGCAAGCGCTGGATTCCGTTCTACTTCGGCAACGACGCGCGCCGCCTGCAAGCGCTCTACAAAGGCGAGGGCTGCCTGATCTTCACCGGCGGCAACGTCTGGGGCAGTGCCGGAGGCGACCTCATCGCCATCCACCACGACGCCACGGGCGCCTGCTACCAGCCCTGAGGCGCCCCCGCTCAGCGCGGCTGCTTGACGATGCGCAGGTAGGGCTTGAGCGCCTTCCAGCCATCGGGGAACAGGGTCTTGGCGTCCGCGTCGCTCACCGAGCCCGCGATGATCACGTCCTGCCCCTGGGTCCAGTTCGCGGGGGTCGCCACCTTGTGCTTCGCGGTGAGCTGAATCGAATCGAGCGCGCGCAGAATCTCGTCGAAGTTGCGGCCCGTGGTCATGGGGTAGGTCATCATGAGCTTGATCTTCTTGTCGGGCCCGATGATGAAGACCGAGCGCACGGTGGCGTTGGTGGCGGCGGTGCGGCCCTCGGCGCTGCCGGGTTCTTCGGCCGGCAGCATGTTGTAGAGCTTGGCCACCTTCAGATCGACGTCGCCGATCATGGGGTACTTGACCGTGGCGCCCTGCGTCTCCTCGATGTCGGTGACCCACTTGCCGTGGCTGTCCACCGGGTCCACCGACAGGCCGATGAGCTTGGTGTTGCGCTTGGTGAACTCGGGTTCGATGCGGGCCATGTAGCCCAGCTCGGTGGTGCAGACGGGGGTGAAGTCCTTGGGGTGCGAGAAGAGGATGGCCCACTGGTCGCCGATCCAGCTGTGAAAGTCGATGACGCCTTGCGTGGTCTGGGCGCTGAAGTTCGGTGCGGTGTCGTTGATGCGTAGGGACATGCCGGGCTCCTGGGCGGGTGAAAAGCCGCTAGTGTGCGCAGTCCGAAAGACCGTGTCCATGAAGGAGTTACCTGCACCATGACCACCGTTCGCCCCTTGGCCGAGCCCGAAGCCGATCCGCGCGTGAAGGCCGTCTTCGACGACATCCGCGCCACGCGCAAGACCGACTTCGTCAACAACCTGTGGCGCGCCCTGGCCTTCGACCCGGCGCTGCTGGAGGGCACCTGGGCCGAGGTGAAGCGGCTGATGGCCACGCCCTCGCAGCTGGACCCGCTGACCAAGGAACTGGTCTACATCGCGGTCTCCGTCGCCAATGGCTGCGGCTACTGCGTGCACTCGCACACGGCGGCGGCGCGCGCCAAGGGCATGACGGACGCCCAGCACGCGGAGCTGATGGCCATCGTTGGCCTGGCGGCCAAGACCAACCACCTGGCCACGGCCCTGCAGGTCGAGGTCGACCCGGTGTTCGACGCCGGCCGCGCCTGAGGTGGCGGCGCGCCTCAGTACAGGCGCACGGCGACGTCGAAGTGCCAGCTGCGGCGGATCTCGATCACGTCGAACTGGCGGGCCATGGCCGGCGGGAAGGCGGTGTGCGTCATGCCGTGCACCAGGCGTGGAATGGCCTCGTCGATGGCGGCCACGCCGCTGGTGCGCACCACCGTGACCGATTCGATCGTGCCGTCGCTGCGGATGGCGACGGTCACCACCGGGTCGGTGTAGCCCTGCCGGGCCGCCTCGCGCACCAGTTCCACCGGCATGTTCATCTCGATGCGCTTGGCCCAGGCCTCGGCGTAGAGGACCAGGTCGCGGTTGGGGTCGTAGCGGCCGAAGAGTCGGACGCGGCGCAGGCCGCTGGCGGACGGGTTGCGCTGCGCCTCGGCCTCGGCCGCCGCGCGGCGCTCGGCCTCTTCGTTGAGCTGGCGCCCGATGGCGCGGCGGCGCTCCTCGCGGGCCTCGTCCTCGGCCTGCCGTTGCGCCTGCAGGCGCGCGGCCTCGGCTTGGGCGGCCTGTTGAGCCGCTTGTTGCGCCGCGGCCTGCTGAGCAGCCGCCTGGCGTTCGCCTTCGAGGCGGGCGGCTTCGGCCTGTGCGGCGGCCTGCTGAGCGGCCGCCTGGCGTTCGCCTTCGAGGCGGGCGGCTTCGGCCTGTGCGGCGGCCTGCTGAGCGGCCGCCTGTTGTGCCGCCGCCTGGCGCTCAGCCGCCAGTCGCGCGGCCTCGGCCGCTCGCTCGGCCTCTGCCCGCTCGGCTTCGCGCTGCTCAGCGGCCCAGCGCTGCGCCTCGGCCCGGGCGGCGGCTTGTCTCGCGGCCTCGCGCTGCTGCGCCTCTTGCCGCAGAGCCGCCTCGCGTTCGGCCTGGGCCTGCTGACGGGCGGCCTCCTGCCGTTCGGCTTCCTGGCGGGCGGCCTCTTGCTCGGCCGCTTGGCGCTCGGCTTCGACTCGGGCCGCGTCGCGCTGCTCGGCTTCGCGCTGGGCCAGGGCCTGGCGGGCGGCCTCTTGCTCGGCCGCTTGGCGCTCGGCCTCCTGGCGGGTCGCTTCCGCGCGCTCGGCCTGCGCGCGCTCGGTCGCTTGCCTCAAAGCGTCCTGGCGCTCGACTTCAAGGCGCGCGGCCTCGGCCCGTTCGGCCTCGGCCCGCGCGGCATCGAGTGGTTCGGCCGGCGGGCGGGCCGCGGCCTGCTGAGCGCTTCGCGCTGGGCCGTGGCCAGGCGCTCGGCCTGCTGGCGCTCCAGCTCCAGGCGCGCCATGTCGGCGCGGACCGCCGCCTGCCGCTCGGCTTCCTGGGCGGCCTCCTGCCGCTCGGCTGCCTGGCGGGCGGCCTCCTGTCTCTCGGCCTCGCGGCGCGCGGCCGCCGCCTCCCGTTCGGCCAGCCGGCGCTGCGCCTGTGCCCGGGCCTCGGCCTGGCGCGCCGCCTCCGCCTGGCGCAGGGCCTCCTGTTGCTCGGCCTCTCGCTGGCGCGCTTCCAGTGCCGCGTGGTCGACCATGGCCAGCGCCGCGGTGTCGGCGCTGCCGGCGGGGGCCGGCGTTGCCGGTGCCGGTGCATCGGCGGTGGGTGCGGCCGTGGGCGCGGGAACGGTCCGGATCTTGGCCTTCGGCGCGGCCGGGCGGACCTTGGAGCGGGCGGCCGGCGCCGTCGGTGCGCCGGCCACGGTCGCGTCGGCGGAGGGCTCGGGCGTTGCGTCGGCCGCCGCTGCCGGCGCGGCCGCGGGCACCAGGCGCACCCGCAGCGCCGGCACCTCGGCTCGCCGCTCCTTCCAGGGCAGCTCCAGGCCCGGCAGCCCGAAGCCGTCGCCGAACGTCAGGCTCAGCAGCAGCGCGTGCACCAGCAGGGAGATCGACCAGGCGAAGGCCTGGCGCCGGCGTTCGTTCACCAGCCAGCCGGGCCGCCGCCAGCGGTAGCCCAGCACCGCCGTCAGCGGGGGCAGCCTGCGCTCGGCGGGCGCAGGGCGCGGGGCGGGTGAGCCGGTGGCGTTCATGGGGGCCGATTGTCCGATCCAAATCCCGTGCCCCACCGGGAGGGCTCAATGCCTCAGAGCTTCTCCGTCTCCCCGGCCTTGGGCTGCCACTTCATCAACCGCTTCTCGATGCGCCCGACCATCGCGTCGAGCACCAGCGCGAAGGCGGTGAGCACCAGGATGCCCGCCATCACCGTGTTGATGTCGAACTGGCCTTCGGCCTGCAGGATGAGGTAGCCCACGCCCTGCGAGGAGCCCAGGTACTCGCCCACCACCGCGCCCACGAAGGCCAGGCCCACACTGGTGTGCAGCGAGCTGAACACCCAGCTCGTGGCGCTGGGCAGGTAGACGTGGCGCAGCAGCTGCTTCTGGCTGGCGCCCAGCATGCGCGCGTTGGCCAGCACCACCGGGCTCACCTCCTTCACGCCCTGGTAGACGTTGAAGAAGACGATGAAGAACACCAGCGTGACGCCCAGCGCCACCTTGGAGCCCATGCCCAGGCCGAACCAGACCGCGAAGATGGGCGCCAGGATGATGCGTGGCATGGAATTGAGCGCCTTGATGTAGGGCTCCAGGATGGCCGAGGCCATGGGCGAGAGCGCCAGCCACAGCCCGCCCGCCAGTCCCGTGACGGCGCCGATGCCGAAGGCCATCAGCGTCTCGGCCAGCGTGATCCACAGGTGCACGTAGATGTCGGCGTCGCCGACGAACCAGGCCCAGATGCGGGCGAAGATCTTCAGCGGCTCGCCGAAGAAGAACGCAGCCTGGCGGTCGTTGTCGAACATGAAGGTCGGCACCAGGCCGGGCGTGGTCATCACGTGCCAGAACACGAAGATGAGCACCAGCAGCGCCAGCTGCCACAGGGTGAGGTTGCCCGGACGGGGCTTGATGAACTTCCACATGCGATGACGGGGCGGTGAAGGGCCGCGCTCAGGCGGCCTTGCGCAGTTGTTGCTGGTAGCCCTTGAGCACCTCGTCGCGCAGCACGGCCCAGATGGCGGCGTGCAGCTCGAGGAAGCGCGGCGTGGTCTTGACCTCGGCCACGTCGCGCGGGCGCGGCATGTCGATGGTGAAGTCGCCGATGGGGCGGCTGGCGGGGCCGGCCGACATCACCACCACGCGGTCGCTCATGGCGATGGCTTCGTCCAGGTCGTGGGTGATGAAGAGCACCGCCTTCTTCTTTTCGGCCCAGAGCTGCAGCACCTCGTTCTCCATCAGCTGGCGCGTCTGGATGTCCAGGGCCGAGAAGGGCTCGTCCATGAGGATGATGTCGGGGTCGAGCACCAGGGTCTGCGCCAGGCTGGCGCGCTTGCGCATGCCGCCGCTCATCTGGTGCGGGTAGCGGTCGCCGAAGCCGCCCAGGCCGACGCGGCGCAGCCAGCCGTCGGCCTGCTCACGCGCCTGGGCGGCGCCCACGCCGCGGAACTGCAGGCCGGCCATCACGTTCTCGAGCGCCGTGCGCCAGGGCATCAGGCTCTCGGCCTGGAACATGTAGCCCGCGCGCGCATTGATGCCCTTGAGTGGCTCGCCGAAGATGCGCGCGCTGCCCTTGCTCGGCTCCAGCAGGCCGGCCGCGACGTTGAGCAGCGTGCTCTTGCCGCAGCCGGTGGGGCCCACCACGCTCACGAACTCGCCCGCGCCGACCCGCAGGTCCACCTGGTCGACGGCGGTGTAGCGCTGGCCCGGGGCGTCCTTGCTGATGAAGGTGCAGGCGACGCCCTGCAGTTCGATCGCGGCGGTCATGTCATCCCTTCGGGTACTTGGCGTTGGCCTTCTGCGCGAAGCTGTTGGTGTAGACCGCGTTCAGGTCGAGCTTGGCCTTGGCGAGCGCGGCGTCCACGCTGCCCAGGGCCCGGAACGCGGTCTCGGCGCCCTTGGCGGGGAACATGCCGTCGGGCGACAGCGCCTTCTGCGCGGCCAGGAAGCCGTCGATGTAAACCGCGCGGTCGCCGAGCAGGTAGCTCTCGGGCACCACCTTGATGATGTCGCCCGGGCCGGCCTTCTGGATCCACTTGTTGGCGCGCACCATGGCGTTGGTCATGGCCTGCACGGTGTTGGGGTTCTTGTCGATGAAGGGCTGCGGGCAGTACAGGCAGCCGGCGGGCATGGGACCGCCGAACACCTTCTCCGCCTCGCTCACGATGCGCGTGTCCGAGACGATCTTCAGGTCGCCCGAGCGCTGCAGCAGGGTGATGACCGGGTCGAGGTTGCTGATGGCGTCGATCTGGCCCGCGCGCATGGCGGCCACGGCGCCGTTGCTCGCCCCCACGCCGACGATGCTGACGTCGCTGGGCTTGAGGCCGGCCTTGGCCAGCACGAAGTTCACCAGCACGTTGGTGGAGCTGCCCGGCGCCGTCACACCGATCTTCTTGCCCTTGAGGTCGGCCACGGTCTTGAAGTTGGCCATGGTCTTGGGGTTCACGCCCAGCACGATCTGCGGCGCCAGGCCCTGCAGCACGAAGGCGCGCATGGGCTGGCCCTTGAACTGCATGTTCACCGTGTGCTCGAAGGCGCCCGACACCACGTCGGCGCTGCCGCCGACCACGGCCTGCAGGGCGCGCGAGCCGCCGGCGAAGTCGACGATGGTCAGGTCCAGGCCCTCGTCCTTGAAGTAGCCCAGCTGCTCGGCGATGGTCAGCGGCAGGTAATAGAAGAGGTTCTTGCCGCCCACGGCGATGGTGCACTTGGGCTTTTCCAGGCCCTGCGCGGCGGCGAAACGGGGCAGGGCGGCGGCGGCGAGGCCGCCGGCGACGAAGTGGCGTCGTTGCATGTCGGGTCTCCTGAGGGGCGGGGCGGCTGGCCCCGCTGGGGTGGTGGCCCGGCGATGATAGACCGGGGGGTTTCCCCGTCGCGCCGCGCGGGACTGGGGATTGCCCTTAGCCCGGCCTCAGTCCGCCTTCAGCCCACCGGCAGCCCGTCCACGAAGACCTTGAGTTCTTCGGGAGCGAAGGGTGTCCACACCTCGTTGCTGGTGAGCGGCGTGGTCACGATCACCGCCGCGCGGTCGCCGGGGTGGTTGAGCTCGGCGAAGTTCACCGTCCAGTCGCGGTCTTTCAGCGTGGCCAGCGAGAACGGGTGCTGGCGCACCAGCCAATGCAGGTGGGTGCTGCAGTGCGCCCACAGGGCCTCGCCGTTGGAGAGCAGGAAGTTGAAGCTGCCGAAGCGGCGCACCTGCGGCACCAGTTCGCGCAGGGTGCGGGTGAGCTCGTCGACGCTGGGCAGGGACGCGTGCGACTTGGCCATTTCCTGCATCAGCCAGCAGAAGGCGCGCTCGCTGTCGGTGCTGCCCACGGGGCGGAAGTGGCTGTGCAGGTTCGGCTCGTAGTCCTTGAGGTCGCCGTTGTGCGCGAACACCCACTGGCGGCCCCAGAGCTGGCGCACGAAGGGGTGGGCGTTTTCCAATGCCACTTCACCGATGGTGGCCTTGCGCACGTGGGCGATGATGTTGCGGCTCTTGAGCGGGTAGCCCTGCAGGAAGGCCGCCATGGGCGAGTCGTGCGCGCTGCGGTGGTCGATGAAGAGGCGCAGGCCCTTGCCCTCGAAGAAGGCGATGCCCCAGCCGTCGGCGTGGTGGTCGGTCTTGCCGCCGCGGTCGCAGAAGCCCGTGAAGCTGAACGACGCGTCGGTGGGCGTGGCGCAGTTGAGTCCCAGCAGTTGGCACATGGCGCGAATTCTGCCTTTTTGCTGGCGGCCTAGCCCTGGGCAGTATGCCGCTCGGGCGGCGAGGGCGGCTCGGCGGGGCCCGGGGGCTTCAGGCGGGCGGCGGCCAGCAGGGCCAGCGCGCAGATGGCCGCGAGCATGAGGAAGGTTTCGTCGAAGGCCGCGAGGCGCGCCGGCGTGGTGGGTGAGGTGTCGAGCGGCGCGCCGTGCGCGGCCAGCCGCCATTCCAGGAAGATGCCGCACAGGCTCACGCCCGCCGCACCGCCCAGCATGCGCAGGAAGTTGATGACGCTGGCGCCCTGCGGGATGTGGGCGTGGCCCAGCCCGCGCATGGCGCCGATGTTGAGCGAGGGCAGGATGAAGCCCAGCCCGATGCGCCCGACGATGGCCCAGAGCACCAGCAGCGGGATGATGCGCGCCGCGTGCTCCAGCCGGATCGTGACCATCAGCGCGAACGAGGCCGCCAGCAGCACCAGGCCGATGCAGACCAGGCGGTGCGTGGGCTGGCGGTCGGCCAGGCGGCCGACGGTGGCGATCGTCACCGCCAGCACCAGGCCCGAGGGCAGCAGCACCGTGCCCACCACCGACGGCGAGAGCTGCAGGCCCATCAGCATGTACACCGGCAACAGGTAGGTGGAGCCGAACAGCGCCACGCCGTAGATGAAGGCCACCAGGCTGCCCATGGCGAAGCGGCGGTCGGCGAACAGGCTCAGGTTCATCAGCGGCTCGGGCCCGTGCGCGTGGCGGTGCGCCCGCAGCATGCGCCGCGCCAGCCAGACAAAAACCAACAGCAAGGCGCCGGCCGTCAGCAGCAGCGTGGCCGCGGTGAGCGGCGTGCCGCCCTGCAGTTCCACCAGGCCATTGAGCAGGCACAGCGTGCCTGCGGCGGCCAGCAGCAGGCCGCGCCAGTCGAGCGCGGCGCCCGCGCGGTTGGCGGCCTGGCCGCCGGGCGCGGAGGTGGGGATGAGCTTGCGCGCCATCCACAGCGAGGCGATGCAGAACGGCACCACCATGAAGAAGATGGAGCGCCAGCCGAACCAGTCCACCAGGATGCCGCCGATGCTGGGTCCCAGCGCCGGCGCCAGCACCACGCCCATACCGAAGACGCCGCTGGCGCGGCCCTGCTCGCTGGGGTCGAAGGCGCGCAGGATGATGATGGCCGGGATGGGCTGCACCACGCCCGCGGCCAGGCCTTCGGCCACGCGCGCGGCCAGCACCAGGGGGTAGTGGTTGGCCAGGCCGCCGGCCATGCCGCCCACCAGCAGCAGCCACATGCAGCCCGAATAGGTGGCGCGGTAGCCATAGCGCGCCAGCAGCCAGGGCGTGGTGAGCATGGACACGGTCATCGCCGCCATGAAGCCCGAGCTGACCCATTGCGCGCGCTCCTGGCCCAGCGCGAAGTGCTGGCTCATGTCGGGAATGGCCACGTTGACCACGGTGGACGACATGATGGACGCCATGGTGCCCACCATGACGGCGAGCAGCAGCAGCCAGCGGTAGCGCGGCCCGTAGCGCTCGCGCAGCGCGGGCAGCCCGTGGGGCGAGGGCGGCGGTGCGGGCGGTTCGCTCATGGGCGGGGTGCCAGCGCCTGGCGCACGCAGGCCTGACAGACGCAGGCCTGGCGGCGCGCCGCCTCGGGGATGCGGGCGAGCAGCTCGGGGCTGAAGGTCTCGCTCACGCACCAGCACGGTGGCTGCGGCTCGCCGGTGGCCTTCTCGATCTCCACCGCGCAGCGGTTGTCGCCGCCGCACAGGGGGCAGCGCGTCGCGTCGAAGGGGATGGGCGGGTTGGCGGGCATGGGAGGGGGTATCCGCGGCGCCATTGTCGCCGCTGCGGGACGGGCGCGATCAGGGGTGCTCGGGGCCCTGGAACAGCTCGATCACCAATTCGCGGAACCAGCGCTGCAGCGGGTTGTTGTGCGTGCGGTCGTGCCACAGCAGCACGACCCCGAACGGCTCCAGGTCCAGCGGCGGCTCGAAGATCTCGATGTCGGTGAACTGGGTGAACCCCTTGGCGACCTTCTCGGGCACGGTGGCGATCAGGTCGGTCTGCTCGATGATGAAGGGAATGCCCAGGAAGGTGGGCTTGGACATCACCGTGCGCCGGGGGCGGCCCGCGCGCTCGAGCGCCTGCTCGATCTGCGCGTTGTACATGGTGGCCTGGCCGGGCTCGACGATCACGTGGCCCTGGTCGCAGAAGCGCCGCAGGTCCATGGCGCCGGACAGCAGTGGGTGGCCGCGCCGGGCCACGCCCACCAGGCGGTCGCGGAACAGCGGGCGCACGCGAAGGCTGGCGGGGGGGTTGGGGAAGTAGGTGATGGACACGTCCACTTCACCGCTGCTGAAGATCTCGCCAAAGCGCGTCGGGTTGGGGCCGACGATGCGCAGGATCACGTTTGGCGCGCGCCGCGCGAGCTCCTTCACCAGCGAGGGCACCACCACGAAGTCGATGTAGTCGGTGACGATCAGCGTGACGGTGTCGTGCGCCTGCGACGGGTCGAAGTCGCGGCGTTCGTGCATCAGCGCGTCGACGTGGCGCAGCGTGTCGGCCAGGCGCGGCGCGATCTCCTGCGCGCGCGCGGTGAGCACCAGGCCACTGCCGCTCTTCACCAGCAGCGGGTCGTTGAACACCGTGCGCAGCTTGGACAGGGCCAGGCTCATCGACGACTGGCTCATCTCCAGCCGTGCCGCGGCACGCGTGACATGCGCCTCGCGCAGCAGCGCGTCCAGCGCCACCAGCAGGTTCAGGTCCAGGTCGCGTAGCCTCATTGGGATCGTCTTGTCGATGGCGGCTATCGGTGTGGCGAATTGCGATCGAAGGCCTCGTTTGAGTTTAATCAAGGACAGCAGAGAACGACGGAGACAAGCCATGCATTCCCCACCGGCCGGTGGCGCCACGCGCCGCTAGCGCGCGCCCGCGCCACACGGCCTTTCCCTCCCCCTCACTTCGCGGCGTCGAGCCGCGCCCTTCGTGCGACACCAGGTCGCGCGCGGCCGCGCTTCGCCTGCGCGCCGCTTTCCTTCAGGAGACCCACCATGGAACAGAAGATCCCCACCATCCGCGTCACGCGAGAGCAGATGCGCCAGCGCGTCGCGCTGTTCAGCGAAATCCGCGGCCACGACGGCGGCCTGCCCGATAGCCGCCACCCGAGCGCGCTGCGCAAGCTCTACAACATCATCGGCTTCCAGCCGCCGAAAAAATCCGATGGCACGGTGGTCGTGTCCCCCGTGGGCGATGAGGCGGCCGAGGCCGCGCACATCAAGATCAGCGAGGGCTTCAACCTGGGCTTCTGCGAGGCCGCGCCGGGCAAGGGCCCGATGATGCACAACCACGACACCAACGAGACCTTCATGCCCATGACGGGGCAGTGGCGCTGCTCGTGGGAGGTGGACGGTCAGGTCGAGAGCTTCGACCTCGGTCCGTTCGACGTGATCTCCTTTCCCGCCGGAGTGCAGCGCCGGTTCGAGAACGTGAGCTTTGGCGAGCCGGACAAGACGCACTGGCTGATGTTCGTGATCGGCGGCGACGCGCCGCAGGCCGAGTTCTCGCCCGAGGCGCACGAGCGGCTCATCGCCGAAGGCTTCATGTCGGCCGACGGAAAGTACTGAGCCATGCAGGAGATGCTCGACCGGCTGGAAAGCCGCTACGCCTGGTCCTCGCTCGAGGTCGATGGCGTCGAGTGGCGCTGGCTCGACACCGCCGGCAAGGGGCCGGCGGTGCTGCTGCTGCCCGGCTCCGTGGGCGATGGCGCGATGTTCGTTCGCACCCTGCTGTCGCTGGGCGAGCGGCTGCGCCTGATCGCCGTGACCTACCCGGCGCTGCCCGAGGCCCCGCGCCTGTCCGATGGCCTGAAGGCCGTGGTCGATCACCTGGGTCTGCCACCCTGCGTGGTGGTGGGCTCGTCCTTCGCCGCCTGGTGGGCGCAGTTTTTTGCCCTGCAGTACCCGCAGCAGGTGCGCCGCCTGGTCATCGGCAACGGCTTCACGGACGCCAGCGACCTGGCCGCCAACCCGCTGTTCGATCCCGCCTGGGTGGCGAGCGTATCGCCCGAGGTGCTGCACGCCAGCTGGCTGGAGCGCGTGGCCGGCGCGCCGGTGTCGCCGCTGCAGCAGCTGCAGCGCGTGATGCTGGCCAAGCGCCAGTCGCCGGCCAGCCTGCACTCGCGCTTCGCCGGCGTGACGCAGGCGCGCGCCTGTCCGCCGCTGCCCCTGGAGCCGTCGCAGATCGTGGTGCTGGACTGCGCCGACGATCCGCTGATCCCGCCCGAGGCGCGCGATCGCCTGCGCGAGCGCTATCCCGGGTCGCGCCATGTGCGCCTGCAGACCGGCGGCCACTACCCGCACCTGCTCAACCCCGAGGCCTACGAGAGCCTGCTGCTCGACCTCAGTTTCGAATGACCCCCATCCGAGGAGACAAGCCATGAGATTCGCCCATTCCCTGCTGGCCGCCGCGCTGGCCCTCGCCGCCTCGATCGCCCACGCCGACAACTTCACCCTGCGCATGGGTGGCGGACACACCACCGGCCTGACCTACATCAGCGTGTACGACGGCTTCTTCGCCGACGAGGTGAGCCAGCGCGTGAAGGCGCGCACCGGACACAACCTGCGCTTCATCAAGGCCTGGGGCGGCAGCGTCGCCAAGGTCGACGGCGTGCTGGAGGCCGTGCAAAAGGGGTCGCTGGACATCGGCCTGTCGCCGATCGGCTTCGAGCAGGCGCGCGCCGGCCTGCTGAACTACAGCGCCTACATGCCCTTCACCGCCGATGACCCGGTGCTGCAGCAGAAGGTGGCCTCGCGCATGCTCAAGGAGGTGCCGGCGCTGCAGGAGAGCGTCAAGCCCTACAACGCGCACATCCTGGCGCAGATGGTGACCGAGGCCTATGGCGTGGCCACCAGCTTCGACTGGCAGCGCGTGGACGAGCTCAAGGGCAAGCGCATCGCCATGGCCGGCACCAACGCGCCGCTGTTCATGCCCACGGGTGCGGTGCCCGTGACGCTGGGCATCGGCGAACACTACCAGGCCATGCAGAACGGCCTGGCCGACGGCAGCCTGTTCATGGTCTCTGGCATGGAGGCCTTCAAGCTGCGCGAGGTGGCCAAGGTCTGGACCAAGACCGGCTTCGGCTCCTACAGCACCTTCGTGTCGTTCATGAACCTGAACACCCGCGCGCGCCTGCCCAAAGAGGTGGTGGCCATCATCGACGAGGTGGCCGAAGAGGCGACCGCGAAGATCGCGGCCGCCAGCCGCCAGCGCGACCTGGACATCGAGGCCCGCCTGCGCGGTTCGGGCACGCAGATCCATGCGCTGTCCGATGCCGAGAAACGCCGCTGGGCGGAGCTCGTGAAGGACCTGCCGGGCCGCGCCGCCAAGGAACTCGACGCCAAGGGGCAGCCGGCGACGCAGGTCCTCAAGACCTATGTCCGCTTCCTCGAGGAGGCCGGCTACAAGTTTCCCATCGCCTACCCGCTCTGAGCCACCGTGAAGACGTCCTTCGACACGCTGCTGAGGGCGCTGCACGCCATCGGCGCGGTGCTGCTCGCGCTGCTCACCCTGGTCATCGGCTATGACGTGGCGGGCCGGTTGCTGTTCAACCACCCGTTCGCGGGCACGGCCGAGCTGACCGGTGCCGGCCTGGTGCTGCTGACCTTCCTGCAGGCGCCCAGCGCCATGCGGCGCGGCAAGTTGCTGCGCGTCACCTTCCTGCTGGAGCGCCTGCCCACCCGCGCGGCCGGCGCGCTGGTGGGCGCCGCCTGGCTGATCGGCGCGCTGGTGTTCGCCACCTTCCTGGTCTCGGGCTGGGGGCCTGCCATCGAGGGCTGGCGAAGCGCGGAGTTCTACGGCAACGACGCGTTCCGCCTGCCCGCCTGGCCCCTGCGCTTCGGCACCTTGCTCCTGTGGTCCGTGGGCGTGCTGGTCTGCCTGCGCTTGTGCGTGGACGCCTGGCGCGGCCGAGGCGCGAGCGAGCCGGCCCCGGCCGATTGAGAGGAGATTCGCCATGTTCTTCGAAACCTGGGCCGCGCTGTTCGTGCTGGTGGCCCTTGTCATCCTGGGTGTGCCGGTGGTGTTCGCCTTCGCCGGCAGCGCGCTGTTCGGCCTGTACTTCGCGCTCGGCGGGGTGTGGCCGGCCATGGACCTGGTGGGCCAGACGGCGATCACCGGCATCAAGGACTACAACCTGGTGGTGATCCCCTGCTTCACGGTGATGGGCATGTTGATCGCGCACTCCGGCGCGGCGGCCGACCTGTTCAACGTCGTCAATCGGCGCCTGCGCGGCGTGCCCGGCCGCCTGGCCGTGGCCACCGTGGGCGGCAACGCGGTGTTCGCGGCCGTGACCGGCGTCGGCGTGGCCTCGGCGGCGGCCTTCAGCCACGTGGCCTACCCGGTGATGCGCGACCACCGCTACAGCCGCAGCTTCGCCACCGGCTGCATCGCGGGCAGTTCGGTGCTGGGCCTGCTCATCCCGCCATCGGTGTTCATGATCGTCTGGGCCATCCTCACCGAGCAGTCGGTGGGCAAGCTGTTTGCGGCCGGCGTGGTGCCGGGCCTGCTGCTGGCCCTGATGTACGCGCTGTACTGCGGCGTCTACGCGAAGCTGCGGCCCGACGCGGCCCCCGAGAGCGAGGACGCGGCAGCGCCGGCCGAGCGCGGCGCGGTGCTGGGCGCGGCCTACGTGGGGGCGCTCATCGTGGTCACGCTGGGCGGCATCTGGTTCGGCTACTTCACGCCCACCGAGGGCAGCGCGGTGGGCCTCATGGGCGCGCTGGTGGTGGCCTGGCTCAAGGGCATGCGCTGGGCCGGCATCCGGGGCGCCTTTGTCGAGGCCGGCCACACGGTCACGCCCATCATGCTGCTGCTGCTCACGGCCACCATGTTCAGCAAGCTGGTCGCGCTCAACGGAATTCCGCAGGAGGTGCAGGCGCTGCTGCAGGCCTGGGGCCTGGGGCCCACGGGCACCATGCTGTTCATGGTGGTGGTGTGGTTCGTGCTCGGCATGATGATCGACAGCATCTCCATCATGCTGCTCACGGTGCCGATCTTCTGGCCCATCGCCATGTCCATGGGGTTCGATCCCATCGTGTTCGCCTTGATCGGCATCCTGGTGATCGAGGCCGGCGTGCTCACGCCGCCGTTCGGCATCAGCGTCTTCGTGGTGAAGGCGGCGGTGCCCGACCCGCTGCTCAAGGTGCAGGAGATCTTCCGCGGCGTGGCGCCCTACTGGATCCTCATCCTGCTGCTGGCCTGGACCATCCACACCTGGCCCGCGCTGGCGACCTGGCTGCCCTCGCGGATGTGAGCCCCAGGCCTGGGCTGGCTTGCCACGGCCGCGGGTGCGGATACCCCTGGGAGATCCGCTCCGGTCGGCTGTGGCAGGGCTTTGACCGTCATTCGGACTAGGTGACCGCCCAAACCGGTGGGGTCTACACCGTGCTGGTGGAGGGCGACGACATGACCGAACCGGTGGCCGACGAGACCCGGTCCATTCTCGACGGGCACATCGTGCTGTCGCGCAAGCTGGCGGCAGCCAACCACTACCCGGCCATCGACGTGCTGGCCTCGGCTTCTCGCGTGATGGGCGCCCTGGTGTCCCCGCAGCACAAGGCCGCGGCTGGCCGCGTGCGCGAACTGTTGGCGAAGTACGACGAGATCGAGTTGTTGCTGAAGGTCGGCGAATACAAAAAGGGCGCCGATCGGGTGGCCGATGTGGCGATCGAGCGCCGCGAGGCCATCAACGCCTTTCTGCGGCAGCCCACGCACGAGTTGTCGGGCTTCGACGCCGCGGTGAAGCAACTGCGGACCCTGGCGGCCTGAGCCGCCCAGCGGGCCCCTCCATTTCCGTTCCTGCCCGCGGCCGCAGGCCGCCGCATCGGTGGTACCGTTGTATCGATCGGGCGACCGACCGGTCGGATCATGTCTCCGTTGCATGGACTGTCAAATCTGACAGGGGTGAAGTTGGAGATTTCCAGGATTTGAGTTAGAGTAGAGGCGGGTGCCGAGAGGTACCTCCCGCTTTTCCTCCCTGAGCGGGTGCCTTAGTGTGTGACAGCAAAAAGGCTTCCCAACCCGGCCCCTGGCCGGGTTTTTTTTGCCCATTGGCCTGCAGCGAGGGTGGTGGATCGCGCGAACTACACTGCCCGGATGCTCTGGGTCAAAGCCTTCCACATCGTGTTCGTGGCCAGCTGGTTTGCTGGCCTGTTTTACCTCCCGCGCGTCTTTGTGAACCTGGCCATGGTGCCGCCCGAAAGCGTGGCCGAGCGGGCGCGCCTGCTGCTCATGGCGCGCAAGCTGCTGCGGTTCACCACCCTTCTGGCGGTGCCGGCGCTGGCGCTGGGGCTGTGGTTGTGGCTGGGGTATGGCATCGGGCGCGGGCCTGGCAATGGCTGGATGCATGCCAAGCTGTTCGTCGTGGTGCTGGTGCTGGGCTACCACCACGCCTGTGGTGTTTTGTTGCGGCGCTTCGAGCGCGGGGCGTCGCGGCACGGCCATGTCTGGTACCGCTGGTTCAATGAGGCGCCGGTGCTGCTGCTGGTGGCGGCGGTGGTGCTGGTGGTGGTCAAGCCCTTTTGAGCGCCGGTGCCATGGTCACGGGCTCTCGGACATCGGCCTGGCCTCTGGCCGTGCTGTACGCCAGCCTGATCGCCTACGCCAGTCTCTACCCCTTCACGGGCTGGCGTGTGCAGGGCGTGGAGCCATGGTCCTGGTTGTGGGCGCCCTGGCCGCAGTACTGGACGGGCTTCGATCTCTGGACCAATTTCGTGGGTTATGTGCCGCTGGGCGCCTTGATGGTGGGGGCCGCCCTTCGGCTGGGTTGGCGCCGCGGGGCGTTCTGGTGGGGGGCTGGCGGTGCCGTGGTTTTGTCGGGCCTGGTCGAGAGCCTGCAGACCTTCTTGCCAGGGCGTGTGCCGTCCAACGTGGACTTCGGTCTGAACTCGACCGGGGGCGCGCTGGGCGCTGGCCTCATGGTGCTGCTGGACCGCTGGGGCGTGCTGGCGCGCTGGGGCCGCTTTCGCGACGGTTGGTTCGCGCCCGGGGCGCATGGCGGGCTCGTGCTGCTGGCGCTGTGGCCGCTGGCCCTGCTGTACCCGGCTGCGGTGCCCTTTGGGTTGGGGCAGGTGGCCGATCGCCTGATGCTGGCGCTGGCCGACTGGCTGGGCGACACCCCGTTCCTTGCCTGGTTGCCGGCGCGCGCGGAGCCGGTGGTGCCGCTGAGTCTGTTGACGCAGGCATTCTGCGTGGCGCTGAGCCTGCTGGCGCCGCTGCTCATGGCCTTCGGCGACATGAAGGGCGGGTGGCGCCGGGTGCTGTTCCTGCCGCTGTTTTTTGGCGGCGCCACGCTGGTCGCGGGGCTGTCGTCGGCGCTGACGCACGGGCCGGTCCATGCCTGGGCCTGGCTCAGTCCTGTGGCTGTGGTCGGCATGCTCGCGGCCTTGGTGGTGGGGCTGGCCTGCCTGCCCCTTCCCCGGCGGCTGTGCCACGCCCTGATGCTGCTGTGTCTGGGGGTGGTGCTCACCCTGCTCAATCGCGCACCCGAGGTGCCTTACATGGTGCAGTCGCTCGAGGTCTGGGAGCAGGGGCGTTTCATCCGTTTTCATGGCCTGTCGCAGTGGCTGGGATGGCTGTGGCCCTTCGCCGCCATCCTGTTCGGGCTGCGGGCCGTGGCGCGTTCGCCAGGGCGCCAGGAGGCGGCCGCCTAGAATCGCGTCATGGCCGATGGCACCGCTACCCCTCCCGCTTCCTACTATCAGCGGCACATTTTTTTCTGCCTGAATCAGCGCGAGGGTGGCGAAGCCTGCTGCGCCGACCACAAGGCCGAAGACGCTTTTGCCCGCTGCAAGTCGCGCGCCAAGGCGCTCGGCCTGCTCGGTCCGGGGGGCGTGCGCGTCAACCGCGCAGGCTGTCTTGACCGCTGCGCGGGTGGCCCGATCGCGGTGGTGTACCCGGAGGCCGTCTGGTACAGCTACGTCGATCAGGCCGACATCGATGAAATCGTCGAGTCGCATCTGCGCGACGGCGTCGTGGTCGAGCGGCTGCTGACGCCTCCCGACGTGGGACGCTGAGGTGAACGCGCAGACCGAATCGCGTCTGATCGACGGTCCGGCCGGCGCCATCGAGCTCGCCATCGACCGGCCCGAGGGCGCGGCCCGCGCCACGGCCGTCATCGCCCATCCCCATCCCTTGCACGGCGGCACGCTCACCAACAAGGTGGTGCAAACCTTGGCGCGCGCGGCCGTGCTGGCGGGCATGGTGGCGGTGCGTTTCAACTTCCGCGGTGTGGGGCGCAGCGGCGGACAGTACGACGAGGGGCGCGGCGAGACCGACGACCTGATGGCCGTGGTGCAGTCCGAGGCGCCTGCCGGGCCCCTGGCCCTGGCCGGCTTCTCCTTTGGCTCCTATGTCACCAGCCAGGCCTTGCAGCGCCTGCACCCCGCGCGCGACGTTCGCGAGCTGGTGCTCGTCGGCACCGCCGCCAGCCGATTTCAAGTGGCGCCGATCCCGCAGGAACTTCACGCCCGAACGCTGGTCGTTCACGGCGAGCTTGACGACACGGTGCCGCTGAGCGCGGTCATGGACTGGGCTCGCCCGCAGTCCTTGCCCGTGGTGGTGGTGCCGGGCGGCGGCCACTTCTTCCATGGCCAGTTGCCCCTGCTGCGCGAGCTGGTGTGGCGCCATTGGCGGCCTTGAGCCGCGGTGGCGCCGAATTTTTTTGAGGACTTTGCGTTGATGACCCGTTTTCGTTCCCTGATCGCCGGCCTGGCGCTGTCGCTGGCCTCGCTGGTGCCCGCCTGGGCGCAGATGCCACAACCCCCCGAGATTGCGGCGCGTTCCTATCTTCTGCTGGACGTGACCACCGGTCAGGTGCTGGCCAGCAAGGAGCCCGATGCGCCGGTGGAGCCGGCCTCGCTCACCAAGCTCATGTCGGCCTACCTGGTGTTCGACGCGCTGCGCGCCGGCAAGATCACGCTCACGCAAACCTTCGGCGTGAGCGAGCGCGCCTGGAAGATGCCGGGCTCGCGCATGTTCATCGAGCCGCGCATGCAGGTCCCGGTCGAAGACCTGATCAAGGGCATGATCGTGCAGTCTGGCAACGACGCCACCGTGGCATTGGCCGAGGGCGTGGCGGGCTCCGTCGAGCGCTTCGTGGAGCTTATGAACCAGCAGGCCAAGGCGCTGGGCATGACGGCCACCAGCTACCGCAACGTCGAGGGCCTCACGGCCCCGGGCCACACCACCACCGCGCGCGACCTGGCGACGCTGGCCACGCGGCTGATGAACGACTTCCCCCAATACGTCGGCTACTACTCCATCCAGCGCTACCGCTACCCCGGCACGCCCGCCACCAACGACACGAACCGCAACCTGCTGCTGTTTCGCGACCCCACCGTCGACGGACTGAAAACCGGCCACACCGACGCGGCGGGCTACTGCCTGGTGGCCACCGCGCGCCGGCCGGTGCCCGGCCTGGGCGACGGGCCGGCCGGCCAGCGCCGTCTGGTGTCGGTGATGCTGGGCGCGTCGAGCGAGAACGCCCGGGCCGCCGAGTCGCAGAAGCTGCTCAACTGGGGATACACCGCGTTCGACACCGTGCGCCTGCTGGCGGCCAACCAGCCGGCGGCCGAGCCGCGCATCTGGAAAGGCAAGGCCGACACCGCCAAGCTCGGCCGCGCCGAAGGCGTGGTGGTGTCGGTGCCGGCCGGCCAGGGCGCGGGCCTGAAGTCCACGGTGGTGCGCCCGGACCCCCTCGTCGCGCCCCTGCAGAAGGGGCAGCCGCTCGGCACGCTGCGCGTGACCACCGCGGCGGGCCAGCCCGTCGTGGAGGTACCGCTGACGGTGCTGGAGACCGTGGAAGAGGCGGGCATCTTCGGCCGTGCCTGGGACGCGATCCGCCTCTGGATCCAGTGACCTGCCTCCCTGGAGCGGGGGGCAGGCTTGGCGCGGCTGACGCGCCAGTGCTACACTAGTAGGCTTTTCGGAATTTTCCGAAAGGCTTTGTCGTTTTCAAACGTTTAGGGACGTTTTCAATGCCAACCATCAACCAACTCGTGCGCCACGGCCGGGAGGTCGAAAAGACCAAATCCAAGAGCCCGGCCATGGAAAACTCGCCGCAACGCCGCGGCGTGTGCACCCGTGTGTACACCACGACCCCGAAGAAGCCGAACTCGGCGCTTCGCAAAGTCGCCAAGGTCCGCCTGACCAACGGCTTCGAGGTCATCTCCTACATCGGCGGTGAAGGCCACAACCTCCAGGAACACAGCGTGGTGCTGGTTCGCGGCGGCCGTGTGAAAGACCTTCCCGGCGTGCGCTACCACATCGTGCGTGGCTCGCTGGACCTGCAGGGCGTGAAAGACCGCAAGCAGGCCCGCTCCAAGTACGGCGCCAAGCGTCCCAAGAAGGCCTGATCGGTCTCATTCGGTGCCGCCCGGTTTTGACGAGCCGGAACGGCGTAGTGGCCTTGAACAAAGGCCGAGTAAGTGCAGGCTCCTGATGGGTCTGCGGGGTGTCTGGATCAAGAAGGACGTCCGGACATCAACTGAAGCAAGAGGTGAAACATGCCACGTCGTCGCGAAGTCCCTAAACGTGAAATCCTGCCGGACCCGAAGTTCGGCAACGTCGAAGTCGCCAAGTTCATGAACGTGATCATGCAAGGCGGCAAAAAGGCTGTGGCCGAGCGCATCATCTACGGTGCGTTCGAGCAGATCGAGAAGAAGTCGGGCAAGGACCCGCTCGAAATCTTCTCGACGGCCATCAACAACGTCAAACCCATGGTGGAGGTGAAGAGCCGCCGCGTGGGTGGCGCCAACTACCAGGTGCCCGTTGAAGTGCGCCCGGTGCGCCGTCTGGCGCTGTCGATGCGCTGGATCAAGGAAGCGGCCAAGAAGCGCAGCGAAAAGTCCATGGCCCTGCGCCTGGCCAACGAGCTGATCGAGGCCACCGAAGGCCGTGGCGGCGCGATGAAGCGCCGCGACGAAGTGCACCGCATGGCCGAGGCCAACAAGGCCTTCAGCCACTTCCGCTTCTGATTCGGACCTTATCTTTCCGATCAACCTGACCCGAGAGCCCGCGGGCCCCTTCCAGGGGTGGCGGGCTCGAACCATTCCGGAGTATTTCCATGGCCCGCACCACGCCCCTTGAGCGTTACCGCAACATCGGCATTTCCGCGCACATCGACGCTGGCAAGACCACGACGACCGAGCGCATCCTGTTCTATACCGGCGTGAACCACAAGATCGGTGAAGTGCACGACGGCGCCGCCACCATGGACTGGATGGAGCAGGAGCAGGAGCGCGGCATCACGATCACGTCCGCCGCCACCACCTGCTTCTGGAAGGGCATGGACCTGTCCTACCCGGAGCACCGCTTCAACATCATCGACACCCCCGGCCACGTCGACTTCACCATCGAGGTGGAGCGTTCCATGCGCGTGCTCGACGGCGCGTGCATGGTGTACTGCGCCGTGGGCGGTGTGCAGCCCCAGTCGGAAACCGTCTGGCGCCAGGCGAACAAGTACAAGGTGCCGCGTCTGGCGTTCGTCAACAAGATGGACCGTACCGGCGCGAACTTCTTCAAGGTCTATGACCAGATGCGCCTGCGCCTGAAGGCCAACCCCGTGCCGGTCGTCATTCCGATCGGCGCCGAGGACAACTTCAAGGGCGTGGTCGACCTGCTCAAGATGAAAGCCATCATCTGGGACGAGGCCTCGCAGGGCATGAAGTTCGAGTACCACGACATTCCGGCCGAGCTCGTCGAGACCGCCAAGGAGTGGCGCGAGAAGATGGTCGAGGCCGCGGCCGAAGCCAGCGAAGACCTCATGAACAAGTACCTCGAGGAGGGTGACCTCTCCGAGGAAGAGATCAAGCTGGGCCTGCGCACGCGCACCATCTCGACCGAGATCCAGCCCATGCTGTGCGGCACGGCCTTCAAGAACAAGGGCGTGCAGCGCATGCTCGACGCCGTGATCGACTTCCTGCCTTCGCCGGTGGACATCCCCCCGGTGGCGGGTACCGACGAGAAGGAAGAGCCCGCGACCCGCAAGGCCGACGACGGCGAGAAGCTGTCCGCGCTGGCGTTCAAGCTCATGACCGACCCTTACGTCGGCCAGCTCACCTTCGTGCGCGTCTATTCGGGCGTGCTGAAGAAGGGCGACACCGTCTTCAACCCGGTCAAGGGCAAGAAGGAGCGCATCGGCCGGATCGTGCAGATGCACGCCAACAACCGCCAGGAAGTGGAAGAAATCCGCGCTGGCGACATCGCCGCCTGCGTGGGCCTGAAGGAAGTGACCACCGGTGAGACGCTGTGCGATCCCGATGCCGTCATCACCCTGGAGCGCATGGTCTTCCCCGAGCCCGTGATTGCGCAGGCCGTGGAGCCCAAGACCAAGGCCGACCAGGAAAAGATGGGCATCGCGCTGCAGCGCCTGGCCTCGGAAGACCCCTCGTTCCGCGTCAAGACCGACGAGGAATCGGGCCAGACCATCATTTCCGGCATGGGCGAGCTGCACCTGGAGATCATCGTCGACCGCATGAAGCGTGAGTTCGGCGTGGAAGCCAACGTGGGCAAGCCCCAGGTGGCCTACCGCGAGACCATCCGCAAGAGCGTGGACGAGGCCGAAGGCAAGTTCGTGCGTCAGTCGGGCGGCAAGGGCCAGTACGGCCACGTGGTGTTCAAGATCGAACCCAACGAGGCCGGCAAGGGCTTCGAGTTCGTGGACGCCATCAAGGGCGGCGTGGTGCCGCGCGAGTACATCCCGGCGGTGGAAAAGGGCGTGATCGAAGCCCTCAACACCGGCGTGCTGGCGGGTTTCCCGGTGGTGGACGTCAAGGTCACGCTGCATTTCGGTTCGTACCACGACGTGGACTCGTCCGAGCAGGCCTTCAAGATGGCCGCCATCTTCGGCTTCAAGGAAGGCTGCAAGAAGGCCAACCCCGTCATCCTCGAGCCGATGATGGCCGTGGAAGTCGAGACGCCCGAGGACTACGCCGGCAACGTGATGGGCGACCTGTCGTCGCGTCGCGGCATGGTGCAGGGTATGGAGGACATGGTCGGTGGTGGCAAGGCCATCAAGGCCGAGGTGCCGCTGTCCGAGATGTTCGGCTACTCCACCACGCTGCGCTCGATGTCGCAGGGCCGTGCCACGTACACGATGGAGTTCAAGCACTACTCGGAAGCGCCGCGCAACGTGTCCGAGGCCATCGTGGCCGCGCGCGCGAAGTAAAAGCAAGTCGGTTCGACGGGGTGGGGGCTTCGCGCGCCCGCCCGCCGATCCAGTCGGTCTGCGACGCCACGCCGTCCTGTGCCCGTGCGGGACGATCCAGCAGTGGCGTGCAGACCTTAAACCCTCACACGGGCTTTGTTCTTTTTTAAGGAATCGACATGGCTAAGGAAAAATTCGAGCGGACCAAGCCGCACGTGAACGTTGGCACGATCGGGCACGTGGACCACGGCAAGACGACGCTGACGGCGGCGATCACGACGGTGCTGGCGAGCAAGTTCGGCGGCGCGGCGAAGGCCTACGACCAGATCGACGCGGCTCCGGAAGAAAAGGCGCGTGGCATCACGATCAACACCGCGCACGTCGAGTACGAGACGGCCAACCGGCACTACGCGCACGTTGACTGCCCGGGCCACGCCGACTACGTCAAGAACATGATCACGGGTGCCGCCCAGATGGACGGCGCCATTCTGGTGTGCTCGGCCGCGGACGGCCCGATGCCCCAGACGCGCGAGCACATCCTGCTGGCGCGCCAGGTGGGCGTGCCCTACATCATCGTCTTCCTGAACAAGTGCGACATGGTCGACGACGCCGAGCTGCTCGAGCTGGTGGAGATGGAAGTGCGCGAGCTGCTGAGCAAGTACGACTTCCCTGGCGACGACACGCCCATCATCAAGGGCTCGGCCAAGCTGGCGCTCGAAGGCGACAAGGGCGACCTGGGCGAGCAGGCCATCATGCGCCTGGCCGAGGCGCTGGACAGCTACATCCCCACGCCCGAGCGCGCGGTGGACGGCGCCTTCCTGATGCCGGTCGAAGACGTGTTCTCCATCTCGGGTCGCGGCACGGTGGTGACCGGCCGTATCGAGCGCGGTGTGGTCAAGGTTGGCGAGGAAATCGAGATCGTGGGCATCTCGGCCACGCAAAAGACCACCTGCACGGGCGTGGAGATGTTCCGCAAGCTGCTGGACCAGGGCCAGGCGGGCGACAACGTGGGTATCCTGCTGCGCGGCACCAAGCGCGAGGAAGTGCAGCGCGGCCAGGTGCTGTGCAAGCCCGGCTCGATCAAGCCGCACACGCACTTCACCGGTGAGGTCTACGTGCTGAGCAAGGACGAGGGCGGCCGTCACACGCCGTTCTTCAACAACTACCGTCCGCAGTTCTACTTCCGCACGACCGACGTCACGGGCTCCATCGAGCTGCCCAAGGACAAGGAAATGGTCATGCCCGGCGACAACGTGTCGATCACCGTCAAGCTGATCGCGCCCATCGCCATGGAAGAAGGCCTGCGCTTTGCCATCCGCGAAGGCGGCCGCACCGTCGGCGCCGGCGTCGTGGCCAAGATCATCGAATAAGGAGCGGTGTCCATGGCTGCCACCAAACAGAAGATCCGCATCCGCCTCAAGGCCTTCGACTACCAGCTGATCGACGCATCGGCCGCCGAGATCGTCGAAACCGCCAAGCGCACCGGCGCCATCGTCCGGGGCCCCGTGCCCCTGCCGACGCGCATGCGCCGTTTCGACATCCTGCGTTCGCCGCACGTCAACAAGACCAGCCGCGACCAGCTCGAAATCCGCACCCATCAGCGCCTGATGGACATCGTGGACCCGACCGACAAGACGGTGGACGCGCTCATGAAGCTCGACCTGCCGGCCGGCGTGGACGTCGAGATCAAGCTGCAGTAAGGCCAGAGGCCCTGGTCTGCCGGGTTTTCGCCCGGTGGACTTGCACAAGGAATGCCCGCTGGCTATACTGGCGGGCTTTCCGGCTTTTGGGCCGGATATTTCGTGGCGCCGGCACCCTGGTGCTCGCCATTCAGGCGCGGTCTTCGGGCCGCGCACCATCAGCCCCGGCCAATTGAAGTCGGGAACGGAGAAAACAATGAGTCTGAGCAACTCCCTCGGGTTGTTGGGCCGCAAGGTGGGCATGATGCGCCTGTTCACCGATGACGGGGACGCAGTGCCTGTCACGGTGGTCGACGTGTCGAACAACCGCGTCACCCAGGTCAAAACCCAGGCCAACGACGGCTACGACGCACTGCAAGTCACCTTCGGCAAGCGCCGCGCCTCCCGCGTCACCAAGCCGGTGGCAGGCCACCTGGCCAAGGCCGGTGTCGAAGCCGGTGAACTCATCATCGAATTCCGCGTGACCGCCGAGGTCGCCGCC
This sequence comes from Hydrogenophaga sp. SNF1, assembly GCF_034421675.1. Taxonomy (NCBI): domain Bacteria; kingdom Pseudomonadati; phylum Pseudomonadota; class Betaproteobacteria; order Burkholderiales; family Comamonadaceae; genus Hydrogenophaga; species Hydrogenophaga sp. SNF1. Next base: position 4,416,882 of record NZ_CP139793.1, on the reverse strand, counting down.
CAGTACAAGCCGGGCGACGTGGTCGATGTCAACAAGCTGTTCTCGCAAGGCCAGAAGGTCGATGTGCAAGGCACCTCGATCGGCAAGGGCTTCGCGGGCACCATCAAGCGCCACAACTTCGCCTCGCAGCGCGCGTCGCACGGCAACAGCCGTTCGCACAACGTGCCGGGCTCGATCTCCATGGCGCAAGACCCGGGCCGCGTGTTCCCGGGCAAGAAGATGACGGGCCACCTCGGCGACGTCACCAAGACCATCCAGAACCTCGACATCGTGCGCATCGACGAAGCCCGTCAGCTGCTGCTCATCCGTGGTGCCGTGCCCGGTGCCAAGGGCGGTTTCGTCACCGTGCGTCCCGCCGTCAAGGCCAGCGCCGCCAAAGGAGCGAACTGATGCAAGTCGAACTCCTCAACGACCAAGGCCAGGCCGCGTCCAAGCTGGACGTGCCCGAGACCGTGTTCGGTCGTGACTACAACGAAGCCCTGATCCACCAGCTCGTGGTGGCGTATCAGGCGAACGCCCGTCAAGGCACGCGTGCGCAAAAAGACCGCCAGATGGTCAAGCACTCGACCAAGAAGCCGTTCAAGCAGAAGGGCACCGGCCGCGCTCGCGCCGGCATGACCTCCTCGCCGCTGTGGCGCGGGGGCGGTCGCATCTTCCCGAACAGCCCCGACGAGAACTTCACCCAGAAGCTCAACAAGAAGATGTACCGCGCCGGCATGGCGTCGATCTTCTCGCAGCTCGTGCGTGAAGGCCGCCTGGCCGTGGTCGAGTCGATCAAGGTCGATTCGCCCAAGACCAAGCAGCTGGCCGACAAGTTCAAGGCGATGAACCTGAAGTCGTCGGTGCTCGTGATCGCCGACGAGGTCGACGAGAACCTGTACCTGGCTTCGCGCAACCTGGTCAACGTCCTGGTGGTCGAGCCCCGTTACGCCGACCCGCTGTCGCTGGTGCACTACAAGCAAGTGATCGTCACCAAGGCGGCGATCGACCAGCTCAAGGAGATGTTCGCATGAGCACCGCCCAATTCGACGAAGGTCGCCTGATGCAGGTCCTCGTGGCACCGATCGTGTCCGAGAAGGCCACCCAGGCCGCCGAACAATCCAATGCCGTGCTCTTCAAGGTGCTGCGCGACGCCACCAAGCCCGAGATCAAAGCCGCCGTTGAGCTGATGTTCAAGGTGCAGGTCAAGGGTGTGTCGGTCGTGAACCAGAAGGGCAAGACCAAGCGCTTTGGCAAGACCATCGGCCGCCGCGACCACGTGCGCAAGGCCTATGTCACGCTGATGCCCGGTCAGGAACTCAACTTCGGTGGGGAGGCCGCGTAATCATGGCTGTCATCAAGATGAAACCGACCTCGCCAGGCCGTCGCGGCATGGTGAAGGTCACGCGCGAAAACCTGCACAAGGGTGCCGGTTACGCGCCGCTGCTGGAGCCGCAGTTCCAGAAGGCCGGCCGCAACAACAACGGCCACATCACGACGCGCCACAAGGGCGGTGGTGCCAAGCACCACTACCGCGTGGTCGACTTCCGCCGCAACAAGGACAACATCCCGGCGAAGGTCGAGCGCATCGAGTACGACCCGAACCGCACCGCGCACATTGCGCTGCTGTGCTACGCCGACGGCGAGCGCCGCTACATCATCGCGCCGCGCGGCGTCGAGGTGGGCGCCACGCTGCTGTCGGGCTCGGAGTCGCCGATCCGCGTGGGCAACACCCTGCCGATCCGCAACATCCCCGTGGGTTCGACGATCCACTGCATCGAGCTGCAGGTCGGCAAGGGCGCGCAGATGGCGCGTTCGGCCGGTGCCTCGGCCGTGCTGCTGGCCCGCGAAGGCATCTACGCTCAGGTGCGCATGCGCTCGGGCGAAGTGCGCAAGATCCATGTGGACTGCCGCGCCACCATCGGCGAGGTCTCCAACACCGAGCACAGCCTGCGCCAGATCGGCAAGGCCGGTGCCGTGCGCCACATGGGCATCCGCCCGACCGTTCGCGGCACCGCGATGAACCCGATCGACCACCCGCACGGTGGTGGTGAGGGCAAGACCGGCGAAGGCCGCGCTCCGGTGGATCCGTGGGGCAACCTCACCAAGGGTTACCGTACCCGCAACAACCGCCGCACGCAGTCGATGATCGTCTCGCGTCGCAAGAAGTAAGGGGTTGACCACATGACTCGTTCGCTCAAAAAGGGTCCTTTCGTGGACCACCACCTGATGGCCAAGGTCGAGAAGGCCCAGGCCACCAAGGACAAGAAGCCGGTCAAGACCTGGTCGCGCCGCTCGATGGTCCTGCCCGAGTTCATCGGCCTGACCATCGCCGTGCACAACGGCAAGCAGCACGTGCCCGTGTACATCACCGACCAGATGGTCGGTCACAAGCTCGGCGAGTTCTCCCTGACGCGCACCTTCAAGGGGCATCCGGGCGACAAGAAAGCCAAGAAGTAAGGAACCACCATGAGTACGGAAACCCGCTCTGTCGTCCGTGGCGTGCGCCTGTCGGTGGACAAAGGCCGCCTCGTGGCCGACCTGATTCGCGGCAAGAAGGTCGACCAGGCCCTGAACATCCTGACCTTCACCCAGAAGAAGGCCGCCGGCATCGTCAAGAAAGCCCTGGAGTCCGCCATCGCCAATGCCGAGCACAACGACGGTGCCGACATCGACGAGCTGCGCGTCAAGACGATCTACGTCGAACAAGGCACGACGCTCAAACGGTTCGAGGCTCGCGCCAAAGGCCGTGGCAACCGCATCAGCAAACCCACGTGTCACATCTACGTGACGGTCGGCAACTGAGAGGCACAGGAACATGGGACAGAAAATCAACCCGACCGGCTTCCGCCTGGCCGTCTCGCGCAACTGGGCCAGCCGCTGGTACGCCAGCAACCGCGACTTCGCGGGCATGCTGGCCGAAGACATCAAGGTGCGTGAGTACCTGAAGGCCAAGCTCAAGAACGCCGCCGTGTCGCGCGTGGTCATCGAGCGCCCCGCCAAGAACGCCCGCATCACCATTTACTCGGCGCGTCCGGGCGTGGTGATCGGCAAGAAGGGCGAGGACATCGAGAAGCTGAAGAAGGAACTGGCCGTCAAGCTGGGCGTGCCGGTTGCCGTCAACATCGAAGAAGTGCGCAAGCCCGAGATCGATGCCAAGCTGATCGCCGACTCGATCACCCAGCAGCTCGAGAAGCGCATCATGTTCCGCCGCGCCATGAAGCGCGCGATGCAGAACGCCATGCGCCTCGGTGCCCAGGGCATCAAGATCATGAGCGCCGGTCGTCTGAACGGCATCGAGATCGCCCGCACCGAGTGGTACCGCGAAGGCCGTGTGCCCCTGCACACGCTGCGCGCCGACATCGACTACGGCACCTCCGAAGCCAAGACGACCTATGGCGTCATCGGCGTGAAGGTGTGGGTCTACAAGGGTGACACCCTGGGCCGCAACGACGCCCCCGTGGTGGCCGAGCCGCGCGCCGAAGAAGAGCGCCGCCCGCGTGGTCCGCGCCGTGAACGCAGCGAGCGCCCGGCCGGCCCGACCGCCCGCGCCGCCGTGCGCCGTGGCACCAACACCGCCCCGGCCGATGGCAGCGACAAGCCCGCCGAAGCCACGGGTGGTGATTCCAAACCCGCCGTTAAGCGCGTACGCAAAGACGCACCCGCACCTGCAGCTGCGGACGGCAAAGGAGAATAAACATGTTGCAACCCGCTCGTCGCAAGTACCGCAAGGAGCAGAAGGGCCGTAACACCGGCGTCGCCACCAGCGGCGCCACCGTTGCCTTCGGCGACTTCGGCCTGAAAGCCACCGACCGTGGCCGCATCACGGCCCGCCAGATCGAGGCCGCGCGTCGCGCGATCTCCCGTCACGTCAAGCGTGGCGGCCGCATCTGGATCCGTGTGTTCCCGGACAAGCCGATCTCGCAGAAGCCCGCCGAAGTCCGTATGGGCAACGGCAAGGGTTCGGTCGAGTACTACGTGGCCGAGATCCAGCCCGGCAAGGTGCTGTACGAAATCGTGGGCGTGCCCGAAGCGCTCGCCCGTGAGGCCTTCGCCCTGGCCGCCGCCAAACTTCCGCTGCGCACCACGTTCGTGACGCGCCTGCTGGGCCAGTGATTCAGGAGAACACGCTATGAATACTGAAGAACTGCGCCAGAAGGACGCGGCCGGCCTCGAGGCCGAGATCAAGTCGCTGCAAAAGGCCCACTTCAATCTGCGCATGCAGAAGGCCACGCAACAACTCAACAACACCGCCACGCTGGGCGACACCCGCCGTGCGATCGCTCGCGCCAAGACCATCCTGGCCGAGAAGCAGCGCGCAGCCGCCAAGTAAGGAGCCAACCATGACCGAAGCCAAAACCGCCCTCAAGCGCACCCTGGTCGGCAAGGTGGTGAGCGACAAGCGCGCCAAGACCGTGACGGTCCTGGTCGAGCGCCGCGTCAAGCACCCGATCTACGACAAGATCGTGATCAAGTCCAGCAAGTACCACGCCCACGACGAAAAGGGCGAGTACAAGCTGGGTGACCTGATCGAGATCACCGAGAGCCGCCCGATTTCCAAGACCAAGAACTGGGTGGCCAGCCGTCTGGTGCAGAAAGCCGCCATCGTCTGAGTCCGTTTCCCGGACCTGCGCAGCGCGCATCGAAAAAGCGACCGACAATCCGGTCGCTTTTTTGTTTTCAGCCCCCAACCGAACAGGAGAAACCATGATCAAGGTCGGAGACAAGCTGCCCGCCGGCACGCTGATGGAGTACAGCGAGGTCGAAGGCAACGGCTGCAGCATCGGCCCGAATCCGGTCGACGTGCAGAAGGCCGCCGCGGGCAAGACCATCGCCATCTTCGCGCTGCCGGGCGCCTTCACGCCCACCTGCTCGGCCAAGCACGTGCCGGGCTTCGTGCAGCAGGCGGCCGACCTCAAGGCCGCCGGCGTGGACGAGATCTGGTGCATCAGCGTGAACGACGCCTTCGTGATGGGCGCCTGGGCGCGCGACCAGAAAACCACCGGCGTGGTGCGCATGCTGGGCGACGGCAGCGCCGACTACACCAAGGCCACGGGCCTGACGCTGGACCTGACCGCGCGCGGCATGGGGCTGCGCAGCAACCGCTATTCCATGCTCGTGAAGGACGGCGTGGTCAAGACGCTCAACATCGAGGCGCCGGGCAAGTTCGAGGTGAGCGACGCCGGCACGCTGCTGGCCCAGGCCAAGGCGGCCTGATTCAGAGATCCACCTTGAGGTAGTGCGCGCCCTGCAAGGGGTTGTGGTAGTACGGCGCGATCTCGACGAAGCCGCTGTCCTGGTAGAGCGCGCGCGCCGCCTCCATGTCCGACAGGGTGTCGAGCAGCATGGTGGCGTAGCCCCCCATCTGTCCGAGCACCAGGATGCGGTCGACCAGCAGCCGCCCCAAACCGAAGCCGCGAAACGCCGGGCGCACGAACAGGCGCTTCATCTCGCAGGCGTCGGGGTGGTCGGCGCTGGGCAGCGGGCGCAGGGCGCAGCAGCCGGCGGGCGCGCCGTCCACCAGGGCCAGCAGCAGCGCGCCGCCTGGAGGGGCGTAGTCGCCAGGCAGCGTCGCCAGTTCGTCCTGAAAGCCCTGGAAGCACAGGTCCACGTCCAGCGAGGCCTGGTAGTCCAGGAACAAGGCGCGCACCGCCAGGATGTCTTCGGGGGATTCGGCCAGCCGCAGTTCAATGGCGGCTGAGGGCGTCTCGGGCATGGGTTCGGGGGGCGGCCGGCGGGGCCACAGGGGGAGGGCGAACCGGCAATATAAGTCAATCCGCCCGAGCGGGGCCAGCCAGCGCCGAGCCTGCCAGGCCGTCAGGGCGCGTAACCGACGCTGACCAGCCAGGCCACGAAGGCCGAGCACACCCCCAGCAAGGCCCCGGCGAGCGCCCGGTCCCAACGGCCGTCGCGCGAGGGCGGCAGGGGCGCGGGCAGTTGCTTGTCACCCTTCAGCATGGGTTGGACCAGCGACTGGCGTTTCACGAACAGGTACCAGGCGATGGCCAGCAGGTGCAGCACCAGCAGGCCGATCACCAGGTACTGCCCCACGTCCTTGTGGAAGCCGGTGGCGGCCGAGACCGTCTCGCCCGAGACGAAGCGCGCCAGCGGCCCGAAGGTGGCGATCTCGTCGTCGCTCATGAGGCCGCTGGCCACCTGGGCGGCCAAGGCCAGCAGCAGGGCGAACACCGACAGCGCGCCCAGGGGCGTGTGGCCGGCGGTGTGTTCCAGGGGCGCGCGACCACGCAGGTAGCGCAGCAGCGAGCGCGGCGAGTAGACGAAGCTGGCGAAGCGCGACCAGCGCCCGCCCAGGAAACCCCACACCAGTCGGAACAGCAGCAGCGCCAGCACGGCGTAGCCCAGCAGCAGATGCCACTCCATCCAGGCGCCACCGAGGGTGCCGGTGGTGATGAGCCCGATCACGCACAGCGCGAGCAGCCAGTGAAACAGTCGGGTGGGCAGGTCCCAGATGCGGATGGTGTGCATGTTGGCGAAGCGTGGGTGACGACCGAGCGGTGGATCGGGAAATGCCGCATCGGTTCAACGGAACTTTACCCGTCGTGGCAACCTCAGCGAGCGCCGGCCTGCAGAGCCGGCGTTCAACATCCCCACAGGAGATTCAATGAAGACAGTCGCTCCGCTCGTCCTGGCGCTGGCCGCCAGCGCCCTGGCCGCTCCGGCCATGGCCCAGTTCCAGAAACCCGAGGACGCCGTCAAATACCGCAAGGCCTCATTCACGGTGCTGGCCGCGCACTTCGGCCGGGTCGGCGCCATGGCCAACGGCCGTGTGCCTTTCGACGCCAAGGTGGCGGCCGAGAGCGCGGCCATCGCGGAGACCATGAGCAAGCTGCCCTGGGAGGCCTTCGGCCCTGGCACCGACAAGGGCGACACGCGGGCCCAGCCCGCCGTCTGGACCGAGCAGGCCAAATTCAAGGCGGCGGGCGAGAAGATGATGGGTGAGGTGGCCAAGTTGAACGCGGCCTCCAAGACCGGCAACCTGGACCAGATCAAGGCCGCCTTCGGCGCGGCCGGCGCGAGCTGCAAGGCCTGCCACGACGACTTCCGCAAGAACTGAGCGCGGCGCCCCGCGCCCAGCAAAAAGGCCGGTTGATCCCGGCCTTTTTTCTTGGGGACCCGCGCGCCGCGCTCAGGCCGCCAGCAGTTCCTCGATGAGCTTGTGCAGCGCGTCCATCTCGGGTTCGCCCACGTAGCGCTTGACGATGCGGCCCTGTTTGTCGAGCAGGTAGGTGGTGGGCGTGAGCTTCACGTCGCCCCAGGCCTTGGCGATTTCGCCGGTGTTGTCCAGCGCCACCTTGAAGGGCAGCTGGCGCGACTGCACGAAGTTCACCACCCAGGCCGGCGGGTCGTAGCTCATGGCCACGGCCATGGTCTCGTAGCCGCGCGGCGCGTATTTCTGGTGGGTGGCCACGAGCGCGGGCATTTCCTTCACACAGGTCACGCAGGTGGTGGCCCAGAAGTTCACCAGGGTGACCTTGCCTTGCAGGTCGGCCGTGCGGGCCTGGCTGCCGTCGAGCAGCACGAAGGTGGAATCCGGCGCGGCCTCGCGGCCCGCGCAGCCGCTCAGGCCCAGCACGCCGGCGGCGCCCAGCGCCAGGCCCGCGCCCAGCACCTGGCGGCGGTTCGGTTCGGGCCTCTTGGTCATCGGGTTTGTCATTTCCTGCTTCACCATCTACAGTGCCCGCCTCGGATCAACGTGAGGGAGCACCCACATGCAGCGCCGCCAGTTTCATCACCTGTCCCTGGGCAGCTTGGGATTGCTGATTGTCGCCGCCCAGCGCCAGGCCTGGGCATTGTCCCTGTCGGACCTGACGGACAAGGACGCCGCCGCCGGCATCCGCACCGCGCTCGAGAAAGGTGCGCTGGCCGCCGTGGCCTTGCTGGGCAAGACGGATGGATTCCTCGGCAACCCGAAAGTTCGGATTCCCCTGCCCGGCTATCTGGAAGATGCGGCCAAGCTGCTCAGCTTCGCCGGCCAGGGCAAGCGGGTGGACGAGCTCATCACCGGCATGAACCGTGCCGCCGAGCAGGCGGTGCCCCTGGGCAAGGACCTGCTGGTCGGCGCGGTGAAGTCCATGAGCGTGACCGACGCCAAGAACATCCTGACGGGCGGCGACGACTCCGTCACCCGTTTCTTCGCCGACAAGACCCGCGCTCCGCTGGGCGAAAAATTCCTGCCGGTGGTCACGAAAACCACCGAGAAGGTGGGCCTGGCCCGCAGCTACAACCGCGTGGCCGAGAAGGCCTCCGGCTTCGGGCTGGTGAAAAAGGAGGACGCCAACATCGAGCGCTACGTCACCGGCAAGTCGCTCGACGGCCTCTACACCATCATCGGCGAGGAGGAGCGCAAGATCCGCCAGGACCCGGTGGGCACGGGCAGCGACATCCTCAAGAAGGTGTTCGGCGCGATCAAGTAACACCGCTGCCGCGCTTTGCGCGACACACCAGGTCCTCGGCGCGGGGGCAACCGCCGCCCGGCAGAGCCGGCTCTTCTGTGCTTCTGTAAGTGAGTGGCTGCTACTTCTTCAGGCGGCGGCGCGCAGACTCCAGTCGGTCGTCCAGGTAGCTGCCGTAGAAGTCGGTGGAGGTCACGCCCTCCAGCCGCTCGGCCAGTTCGCGGCCCTCGGGGCCGAAGAAGAGGACCGTGGGTGTCAGGCGCACCCGCCATTCCTCGGCCAGGGCGGCGGGCGTGGTGGTGCGGCCGCCGAAGTCCTGTATGGCGGTGGCCTTGTCCTGCAGGTCGAGCTGCACGGCGATCAGTCGGCCCTCGCGCATGAGCGGGTGCAGGTAGCTGTTGCGCACCAGCTCGCAATAGACGCAGCCGCGCAGCGTGATCATCACGACCAGGGGTTCGCCGCGCGCGGCCGTGGCGTCGGCCGCGGCGCGCAGCGATGGGGGGGTGGGCAGGGGTTGGTAGGCCATGGCGGTTCAGATCGCTCCGCTGCCGCGGAGTTGCGCGAGGCGCGCGGCGTCGGCGCCCAGCCACTCGGCGAGCACCTCCTCGGTGTGTTGGCCCAGCAGCGGCGGCGGGCGGTGATTGCACACGGGCGTCGCACTCATCTTGATGGGGCTGGCGACCAGGTCCATGGCGCCGGCCAGCGGGTGTTCCCAGGTGTGGACCATGCCGCGCTCGCGCACCTGCGGGTCGCTGAACACTTCGGCCAGGTCGTTGATGGGGCCGCAGGGCACCTTGGCGGCTTCCAGGGCGGCCAGCCAGTCGGCCTTGCCGCGCGTCTTCATCACGGCCTCCAGCAGCGGCACCAGCACGGCGCGGTGCCGCACGCGGTTCTGGTTGCGCGCGAAGCGCTCGTCGCGGGCCAGTTCGGGCCGGCCGGCGACGTCGCAGAACTTGGCGAACTGGCCGTCGTTGCCCACGGCCAGGATGATGTGCTGCGCCTGGCCGCTGTCGTCGGGCGCGACCTCGAACACCTGGTAGGGCACGATGTTGGCGTGCGCGTTGCCCGCGCGGCCCGGCACTTTCCCATCGGCGCGGCCGCGCACCAGGTAGTTGGCGCCCAGGTTGGCCAGCATGGCCACCTGCGTGTCGAGCAGGGCCATGTCGATGTGCTGGCCTTCGCCGGTGCGCTCGGCGTGGCGCAGCGCGGCCTGGATGGCGACGGTCGCGTACAGCCCGGTGAACAGGTCGGCCACGGCCACGCCCACCTTCTGCGGGCCGCCGCCGGGCAGGTCGTCGCGCTCGCCGGTGATGCTCATGAGGCCGCCCATGCCCTGCACCGCGTAGTCGTAGCCCGCGCGGTCCTTGTACGGGCCGGTCTGGCCGAAGCCGGTGATGGAGCAATAGACCAGGCGCGGATTGAGCGCGCGCAGCGCGGCGAAGTCCAGCCCGTAGCGCGCCATGTCGCCCACCTTGTAGTTCTCCACGAACACGTCGGCCCGGGCGGCCAGTTCGCGGATCAGCGCCTGCCCGGCGGGCACGGAGAGGTCGCAGGTGATGGAGCGCTTGTTGCGGTTGGCGCCCAGGTAGTAGGCCGCCTCGGCGGTGTCCTGGCCGTCGCGTCCGCGCAGGAAGGGCGGGCCCCAGCCGCGCGTGTCGTCGCCGCCGGGGTGGTCGGGGCCGCGCGGGCGCTCCACCTTCACCACGTCGGCGCCCAGGTCGGCCAGGGTCTGGGTGCACCACGGGCCGGCGAGGACCCGCGAGCAATCGAGGATGCGGATACCATCCAGAGCATTCATCCGTGCATTGTGCGCGAGACCCTCGCGTCCCGGTGCCGCGCCCCGCGGACCCCGGCCCCCGTCCAGTTCCATGACCCGTTCCCGACGACTCGCCGGCGCCCTGGCCGGGCTGCTGCTCATCGCCGCCTGCACCCCCACCTTCAACTGGCGCACCGTGCGCGCCGACGGCGCGCCCGTGGAGGCCCTGATGCCCTGCAAGCCCGAGCGCGCCGAGCGCGAGGTGCCGCTGGGCGGCCTGAACGCCACGCTGCACATGCTCAGCTGCGACACCGGCGGGCTGACCTTCGCCGTGGCCTGGGTCGACGCGGGCGACGCCGCGCGCGCGGCGCTGGCGCTCGAGGCCTGGCGCCGCGCCACGCTGCTGGCGGTGCAGGCCGACCCGGCCCTGGCCGACGACCCCGCCGCGTCCTGGCCGGCCGGCGTGCCGGGCAGCGACCGCGCGCTCGGCCTGCAGGCCAGCGGGCGCAACCCCGGCGGCGAGCCCGTCCAGGTGCGCGCCCTGCACGCCATGCGGGGCGGCCAGCTGCTGCACGCGGCCATCTACGGCCGCGCCATCGAGCCCGAGCTCGCCGCCACCTTCTTCGAGGGAGTCCGACTGCCATGAGCGTTTCCAGCGCCCACGACGAACTGCTCGCCCCGCGCGTGGCGGTGACGGTGTTCCTCGTCTTCGCCGGCACGTATTTCCTGTCGGCGCTGGTGCGCGCGATCACGGCCACGCTCTCGCCCACGCTGAGCGCGGAACTCTCGCTCACGCCGGGCCACCTCGGCCTGCTCGCGGGCGGCTATTTCTTCGGTTTCGCGCTCACGCAGCTGCCCATGGGCCGCTGGCTCGACCACCACGGCCCCAAGCGCGTGGTGCTGGCCTTCCTGGCCATGGCCGTGGCGGGCAGCGTGGCCTTCGCGCTGGCGGACAGTTTCTACAGCCTGCTGGCCGCGCGCGTGCTCACCGGCATGGGGTTGAGCGCCTGCCTCATGGCGCCACTCACGGGCTTTCGCCGCTGGTTCAGCCCCGCCGTGCAGTTGCGCACCAATTCCTGGATGCTGATGACCGGCTCCATGGGCATGGTGGCCTCCACGCTGCCGGTGCAATGGCTGCTGCCCGTGATCGGCTGGCGCGGCCTGTTCTGGGCGCTGGCCCTGCTGTTCGTGCTGTCCATGGCGGCGCTGGCCTGGTCGGTGCCGGCGTGGACGCGGCACGCGAACGCACCCGCGCCGGCCGCCGGTTCGCCCGATGGCGGCTACGGACTCATCTGGCGCGACCACTACTTCCGCACCATGGTGCCCGTGGGCTTCATGAACTATGGCGGCATGGTGGCCGTGCAGGCGCTGTGGGCCGGGCCCTGGATGGTCAAGGTCGCCGGCTACACGCCGGACGAGGCCGCCATGGGCCTGTTCGCCATCAACCTGAGCATGCTCGCGTCCTTCTGGACCTGGGGCGTGGTCAACCCGCACCTGGCGCGCCGCGGCATCCGGCCCGAGTCGCTGATCGGCTGGGGCCTGCCCATCAGCCTGGTGGTGATCGTGGCCATCGCCTGGCTGGGCCCGCGCGCGGGCTGGCTGCTCTGGGCGCTGTTCTGCGTCAGCTCCACCTTCGTGGCGCTGTCGCAGCCGGCCGTGGCCCTGGCCCTGCCGCCGCAGGCCGCGGGCCGCGCGCTGTCGGCCTACAACCTGGTCATCTTCGCCGGCGTGTTCGTGCTGCAGTGGGGCATCGGCCTGGCGATCGACGCGCTGGACGTTTTCGGCTGGAGCGAGCCCGACCGCTACCGCGGCGCGGTGGCCCTGTTCGCGCTGTGTTGCGTGACGGCCTACGGCCTGTTCTGGCGCGGCTGGCGCCGCATCGAGCGGGACCGCGCCGCTACACTGCGCGCATGAACGGCATCCTGCTGATCGCGCACGCCCCGTTGGCCTCGGCCCTGCGGCAGTGCGTGCTGCACGTCTTTCCCGACGCGCAGGACGCGGTGGTGGCGCTGGACGTGCAGCCCAACGTGCCGCCCGAAGAAACCCTGGCCCAGGCGCGCGCGTTGCTGGCCCAGATGGCCCGTCCGCAGACCCTGGTGGTCACCGACATGTTCGGCGCCACGCCCTGCAACGTGGCCCAGCGCCTCATCGACGGCGTGCGCAGCAAGCTCGTCTGCGGCGTGAACCTGCCCATGCTGCTGCGCACCGTGAGCTACCGCCACGAGTCGCTCGACGCGCTGATCTCGCGCGCCATCATCGGCGCCACGCAGGGCGTGATGCAGGTGGCCGTGACCGCTCCGCAAAACCAGGCCCGACGATCCTCGCATGATCAAGACCACCGCGACCATCAGCAATAAGCTGGGCCTGCACGCCCGCGCCTCGGCCAAGCTCACCAAGCTGGCGGGCACCTTCATCAGCGACGTCTGGATGTCGCGCGGTGAACGCCGCGTCAACGCCAAGAGCATCATGGGCGTGATGATGCTGGCCGCGGGATTGGGCAGCACGGTGGACATCGAGACCGATGGCAGCGACGAGCGCGCCGCGATGGACGCGCTGCTGGCCCTCATCAACGACAAGTTCGGCGAAGGGGAATGACCTTCAGCGTTCACGGCCTGGCGGTGTCCCGAGGCGTGGCCATCGGGCGGGCAGTGATCGTCGCCGCCAGCCGCGTGGACGTGGCGCACCGCCTCATCGCGGCGCACGAGGTGGAAGGGGAGATCGAGCGCCTGCGCCAGGCCCGAAAGGCGGTGGCCGAGGAGATCTTGCGCGTGCAGCAGGGCCTGGTCGGCCTGGGCCAGGTCGACGCCCACCCCGAACTCGCGGCGCTGCTCGACGTGCACCTCATGCTGCTGCAGGACGAACAGCTCACCGACGGCGTGAAGCACTGGGTGCAGGACCGGCACTACAACGCCGAATGGGCACTGACCACGCAGCTGGAGGTCATCTCGCGCCAGTTCGACGAGATGGAGGACCCGTACCTGCGCGAGCGCAAGGCCGACCTGGAGCAACTGGTGGACCGCATGCTGCGCGTGATGCGCGGCCAGGCCACGCCGATCGCCGCGCCCACCGTCGCGGCCGCGCGCGCGAGCGAGGACGAGCCGCTGGTGCTGATTGCGCACGACCTCTCGCCGGCCGACATGCTGCAGTTCAAGCAGAGCGTGTTCGCCGGCTTCGTCACCGACGTCGGCGGCAAGACCAGCCACACCGCCATCGTGGCGCGCAGCCTGGACATCCCGGCCGTGGTCGGTGCGCGCTCGGCCAGCCACCTGATCCGCCAGGACGACTGGGTGGTGATCGACGGCGACGCCGGCGTGGTGGTGGTCGATCCGTCGCCCATCGTGCTGGCCGAGTACGGCTACAAGCAACGCCAGGGCGAGGTCGAGCGCGAGAAGCTCTCCCGGCTGAAGAACACGCCGGCCGTCACGCTCGACGGCCAGAAGATCGAGCTGCTGGCCAACATCGAGCAGCCCGACGACGTGGTGGGCGCGCTCAAGGCCGGTGCCGCTGGCGTGGGCCTGTTCCGCAGCGAGTTCCTCTTTATGGGCCGCAACGGCCGCCTGCCCGACGAGGAGGAGCAGTACCGCGCCTACCGCCGCGCCGTCGAGGGCATGCAGGGCCTGCCGGTCACCATCCGCACCGTGGACGTGGGCGCCGACAAGCCGCTGGACCGCAGCGCCGCGCGCGGCGATGACCACCTCAACCCGTCACTGGGCCTGCGCGCCATCCGCTGGAGCCTGGCCGACCCGGCCATGTTCCTCGAGCAGCTGCGTGCCATCCTGCGCGCGGCCGCGCACGGACCGGTCAACCTGCTCATTCCCATGCTCGCGCACGCGAGCGAGATCCGCCAGACCCTGGCCCTGGTGAACCGCGCGCGCGACCAGCTCACCGTGGCCGACGTGCCCTTCGGCGAGGTGCGGCTCGGCGCCATGATCGAGGTGCCCGCGGCGGCGCTGACCATCCCGCTGTTCCTGCGCCACTTCGACTTCCTGTCGATCGGCACCAACGACCTGATCCAGTACACCCTGGCCATCGACCGCGCCGACGAGGCCGTGTCGCACCTGTACGACCCGCTGCACCCGGCGGTCCTGCAGCTGGTGGCCAGCACCATCGCGCAGGCGCGCGCCCAGGGCAAGGGCGTGAGCGTGTGTGGCGAGATGGCGGGCGACGTGACGCTCACGCGCCTGCTGCTGGGCCTGGGGCTGCGCAGCTTCTCCATGCACCCCTCGCGCATCCTCGCGGTCAAGCAGCAGATCCTGCGCAGCGACACGGGCAAGCTGGCCGCCTGGGCGCAGACCGTGCTGCAGTCCGACGACCCGGCCGCACTGCTGGTCGACTGAGGCGGTCTTAGCGCGCGCGCGTGGCCAATACCGCCGCGCCCACAATCATGGCGGCCGCCACCAGCACCGAGGCACTGGGCCATTCGCCGCGCACCGCCAGCAAAGTGCAGGTCGACAGCAGCGGCGTGAGAAAGCTCAGCACGCCGATCTGACGGGCGTCGCCGCGCTTGAGTGCCGCGTCCCACAGGAAGAAGGCGCCGCCCAATGGGCCCAGGCCCAGCAGCGCGATCAGCGCCCCATCCCGAGCCGACAGCGCCACCGAGGGCTCCAGTGCCGCGTGGCACAGCAGCGACAACACGCCCGAGGCCGCGGCGAAGCCTCCGATGGCGGCGGTGGGGAAGGGCGCCACGCGCTTGGTGAGCAGCGAGTAGGTGGCCCAGATGAACGCCGAGCCCAGCGCCGGCAGGTACCCCCAGGACCAGGCGGTGCCGGCGCCATCCTCGGCGCGGCCGAGGATGGCCAGGGCGGCGCCCGCGAAACCGATCAGCGCGGCGCTCAGGTGGCGCGCGCCCAGGCCCACGCCCGGCAGGATCAGCGGCGCCATCACCACGATGCCCAATGGCCAGAGGTAGTTGATGAGGTTGGCCTGCACCGGAGGCGCGTGGCGCAGCGCGATGAACAGCAGGAAGTGAAAACCGAACAGGCCGTAGATGCCCAGCGCCAGCGTGCTCGGTGGCACGCGCCAGCGGCGCAGGTCGAAGCGCGACAGCGGCAAGGCGATCAGGCTGCCGACGAGCAGGCCCAGGCCGGTCAGCAGAAAGGGCGGCACGTGCGAGAGGGCCACGCCGAGCGCGGCGAGCGAGGCCCACAGCGCGATCGCGCCCAGGGCGAGCAGGTTGGCGGAACGCATCCCGCGATCATCGCGCGGCGCGCCGTCGCGCGGCGCGGGTCCATCGTCGCGCGGCGCGGCTCAGGCGCGGCGGCGCAGCGCCGCCGTGAGCGCCGAGGGCGAGCGGTAGCCACTGCGCCGCGCGGCCTCGGCCACGGGCAGGCCCTGGGCGCGCAGCCGGCGCGCCTGCTCGAGCTGCAGCCCGCGCAGCCAGCGCTGCGTGCTCAGGCCCAGCTCCTCGCGACAGCGGGCGGCGAACTGCGCCGGGCTCAGGTGCGCGCGAGCGGCCAGATCGGCCACCTCGATGGCCTCGTGCGCCCAGCGTGTGCGCGCCCAGTCGGCCAGCGCGGACCAGTCGATCGCGCGGCGCGCGCGCCGGGGCGCGCTGCCCTCGGGCAGCCAGCTCTCCAGCAGCAGGGTGGGGCCCAGGGCCAGGGCGCGGGGCAGGCCACGCGCGCAGGCCTCGGCGAGGTAGCGCGCGAGCGCCTGCGTGGCGGCCGTGGGCCCGGCCATGGCCAGGGCCCAGTCGCTGGCGTGGCTGTCCAGCACCAGGCAGCGCGCGCCCTGGCGCGCCTCGAAGTCGTGGCGCTCGCCCGGCGGCACGACGCAGCCGTCGCCCGCGGCGATGCGCTGCCCGCGGCCCGCGATCTCCAGTTCGAGCGCGCCCTCCAGGCCGACCAGGATCTGGAAATGCCCGTGGTCGTGGCAGCCGTGCGAGGCGCCGTAGGCGCGCACGCTCAGGTGGTCGTGGGCGGGGGCGGTGCGGCCCATGGGGGTGTCCTCAGGCCTTGTTCTTGGTGGCCACCAGCCGCATGCCGGGCATCAGCCGCGTGGCGAGTTCGGGCCGCTCCAGCGCGTAGTCCAGGTTCATGCGCGCGATCTCCACATGCTCCTCGCCCAGGGCCTGGGCGCGCGAGCCCTGGCCGCGCTCGATGGCCTGCACCATGGCGTGGTGCGTGCGCTGGGCCAGGCGCATCCACTGCTGGCCCTCCTCCATGGACGACTGCATGGGCAGCATGGAGCTGGGCGAGGCGAAGGGCATGGCGTCCAGCATGTCCATGATCCGGCGCAGCACCGAGTTGCCGCAGCCGTCCATGATGAGTTGGTGGAAGCGGTCGTTGGCCTCGACGTAGGCCGTGTAGTCGTCCAGCTCCATGGTCGGTTTGTTGACCGTCTGGTCGCCGCGCTCCAGGCATTCGTGCAGCTCGCGCAGCAGCTGGCGCGGCGCGCCTTCCTCGGCCAGCAGGCGGGCGGCAAAACCCTCGATGAGGCCGCGCACGCGGATCGCGTCCGCGATCTGCTGCGAGGTGAAGCGGCGCATCTGGTAGCCCCCCGTCGGCGAGGGCTCGATCAGGCCTTCGTGTTCCAGGCTGGCCAGCGCCAGGCGCACCGGCGTGCGCGAGGCGCCGAGCTTCTCGGCCAGCGGGATCTCGGCCAGGCGCTCGCCCGGCACGAACTCGCCTTTGAGGATCAGGTCGCGCAGCTGCACCAGCACGCGGGATTGTTGGGAGTCCATGCGGTTGAACAGGGGATGCGGGCGGGGAATTCTAGGAGAGCCGGCCACGAATGCACGCCATGACGATTGGTTGGCATGCAAGCTGCATGCAATGATTTGACATTGATCTCAAAAGTCCATCGATTGCTCCAAATTGGTGCCTGTTTGATTCGGGTTAACCCTTTATTTTTCATTGGACATCTCGCGCTTGTCGCCTGATTGCCTGACTGTGTTGGTTTGATGAATTCACTTGCATACAATGCGGCGCCCCGATACCCCCGAACCGGAGTGAGCCCATGACCCGCAGCACAACGACCCGGCCCCTGGTCATCGTCGGCGCCTCCTACGCCGGATTGCAGCTCGCCAGCAGCGCGCGCGAGCTGGGTTTCGAGGAGGACATCCTCATCGTCGGCGACGAGCCACACCCGCCCTACCAGCGCCCGCCACTGTCCAAGGGCCTGCTCACCGGCAAAGCCACGGTGGACCAGCTCTGGCTGCGCGCGCCCGAGTTCTATGCCCAGAAGCGCATCGGGCTCTGCCTGGGCCGCCGCGTCGCCGCGCTGGACCTGGCGGCGCGCCGCCTCACGCTGGACGACGGCAGCGTGCTCGAGCACGGCTGGCTGGCGCTCACCACCGGCGCGCGCGCCCGCGCCCCGCTGCCCGGCGCCGAACTGGACGGCGTGCTGCCTTTGCGCACCCTGGACGACGCGCTGCGCGTGGCCGAGGCCGCCGCATCCGCGCGCTCGGTCTGCGTGATCGGCGGCGGCTTCATCGGCCTGGAGGTGGCGGCCGCGCTGCGCGCGCGCGGTGCCGAGGTCTGCGTGGTCGAGACCCAGCCGCGCCTGCTGGCGCGCAGCCTGCCCGAGCGCATGGCGGCCTTCGTGGAAGACGCGCACCGCCAGCGCGGCGTGCGGGTGCTGACCGGGCGCGGCGTGCGCGGTCTGCTGGGCGCCAATGGCCGCGTGGCCGCCGTCGAGCTGGCCGATGGCCAACGCATCGACTGCGATCTGGTGGTGCTGGGCATTGGCGTCTGGCCCAACAGCGAACTCGCGCGCGACGCCGGCCTGACGGTGGACAACGGCATCGTCACCGACCCGCTGGGCCGCACCTCGGCCGAGGGCGTGCTGGCGGCCGGCGACGTGGCCGCCGTGGCGCCCTCGCCCGGAGCGCCGCGCGTGCGGCACGAATCCATCCAGGCCGCCACCGACGGCGCGCGCGCCGCCGCCAGCCTGCTGGTCGGCCAGCCCCGCCCGAACACCGCCGTGCCCTGGTTCTGGAGCGACCAGTTCGACCTCAAGTTCCAGATGGCCGGCGTGGCCCGGGCCGACGACGAGGCCGTGCTGCGCGGCGAGCCCGCCAGCGGGCGCTTCAGCGTCTTCTACCTGCGCGACGGCGCGGTCGCGGCCGCGCACAGCGTCAACCGCCCCGGCGAACACCTGCTGAGCCGCCAGCTCATCGCGGCGGGCGCGCGCCTGTCGCCGCAGGTCCTGGCCGACCCGGACAGCGACCTCAAGGCCGCCATGGCGGCGCAGAGCGCTGCGGCCTGAACCCCTTTTGCATTCATCCCTTCCTCACGGAGCCCCACCATGACCCTCACCAAACGACAAGCCATCGCCGCACTCGGTCTGGCCGGCCTCGGCGCCCTGGGCGCGCTCGGGGCCGCGCAGGCCGCCGAGCCGCTGCGCATCGGCCTGATCGCCACCTACTCCGGTCCCTACGCCGACTACGGTCGCCAGTTCGACGCCGGGATCGCGCTCTTCCTCAAGGAGCGCAACGGCCAGATCGCCGGCCGCCCGGTGCAGATCGTCAAGAAGGACACCGCCGGCCCGGCGCCCGACGCGGCCAAGCGTTTTGCGCAGGAGCTGGTGGTGCGCGACAAGGTGAGCTTCATCACCGGCCTGGATTTCAGCCCCAACGCCTACGCCGTCGCGCCCATCGCCACCCAGGCCAAGGTGCCTACCATCGTGGCCAACGCCTCGTCCTCGGCCATCACCACCAGCTCGCCCTACATCGCGCGCGTCTCGTTCACGGTGCAGCAGGTGTCGGACCCGATGGCCCGCTGGCTGCTGCGCAAGGGCGTGAACAACGTCTACACGGTGGTTGCCGACTACGCCTCGGGCGTCGATGCCGAGACCGCGTTCAAGAAGGCCTTCACGGCCGGTGGCGGCCAGATCGCCGGCGAGCTGCGCACGCCCATGAACAACCCCGACTTCTCGGCCTACGTGCAGCGCATCAAGGACGCCAAGCCGCAGGCGGTGTTCTTCTTCTTCCCCTCGGGCGTGATGCCGCCGGCCTTCCTGAAGGTGTGGAAGGAACGCGGCATGGAAGCCGCCGGCATCCAGCTCTTCGCCACCGGCGAAGCCACCGACGACAGCTACCTCGACGCCACCGGCGACGTGGCCCTGGGCCTGGTCACCAGCCACCACTACTCCTACGCGCACCCCTCGGCCAAGAACCAGAAGTTCGTGAAGGACTTCGAGGCCCAGTTCGGCAAGGCCATGCGCCCGAGCTACTTCGCCGTCTCGGCCTACGACGCGCTCTCGGCCATCGAGGCCGCGCTGGCCAAGACCCAGGGCGACACCCGCGGCGAGAAGGTCATGGAGGCCCTCAAGGGCCTGCAGTTCGAGAGCCCGCGCGGCCCGGTGGAGATCGACGCCGCCACGCGCGACATTGTGCAGACCGTCTACATCCGCAAGACCGAGCGCGTGAACGGCAAGCTCGTCAACGTGGAGTTCGACCAGTTCGAGCGCGTGAAGGACCCGGCCAAGGCCGCCCCTTGAACGGGCGCCCGGCGGCCTTGTGAACGGATCCCCATGGCGATCGTGATCTTCGATGGAGTGGCCTACGGCATGCTCCTGTTCCTCATAGCAGTGGGCCTGTCCATCACGATGGGCCTGATGAACTTCGTGAACCTGGCCCACGGCAGTTTCGCCATGGTGGGTGGCTACGCGGCGGCGCTGCTGATGAACCGCTACGGCCTGGGTTTCTACCCCGCGCTCGCGGCGGCCTTCGTCGCCGCGGCGCTGGTGGGCGCGCTGTTCGAGGCGCTGCTCTACCGGCGGCTGTACAAGGCGCACCCGCTCGACCAGGTGCTGCTGTCCATCGGCATCGTGTTCGTGTCGGTGGCGGCCTTCACCTGGTTCTTCGGCCCCACGATGCAGCCGTTCACGCTGCCCGAGTCCCTCGACGGCCGCCTGTCCCTGTTGGGGCTGGAGGTGAGCCGCTACCGCCTGTTCCTCATCGTCTGCGGCCTGCTGGTGCTCGCGGCGCTGCTGCTGGGCCTGGGGCGCACCCGCTACGGCGCCATGGTGCGCGCGGCGGTGGACAACCAGCGCGTGGCCGCCGGCACCGGCATTCCGGTGCAGCGCCTGTTCTTCCTCACCTTCTCGCTGGGCTGCGGCCTGGCGGGCCTGGGCGGCGCGCTCAGCCTGGGCATGCTGGGGCTGGAGCCCAGCTTTCCGCTGAAGTACCTCGTGTACTTCCTCATCGTGGTCTGCGTCGGCGGCGCCGGCACCATCACCGGTCCCTTCGTGGCCGCGCTGATGGTGGGCATCGTGGACGTGGCCGGCAAGTACTACCTACCCGAGGCGGGCGCCTTCCTCATCTACGTGGTCATGATCGTCATGCTGCTCGTGCGACCCAACGGGATCGTCCCGCGAAAGGGCCTGGCATGAAGCCCATCGTCCTGAAGCCCGCGCAGCTGCGCGCGGCCGAGGTGTTCTTCTGGCTGGCCCTGGCCTCGTGCTACTTCCTGCTGCCCGAGCACCTGAGCCTGATGAGCCAGATCCTCATCTTCGGCCTGTTCGCCGTGTCGCTGGACATGGCCCTGGGCTACGCCGGCATCCTCACCGTGGGCCACGCGGCCTTCTTCGGCGCGGGCGCCTACGCGGCCGGCCTGCTGGCCAAGCACGGCTGGGGCGAGCCCTTCTCGGGCCTGCTGGTGGCGCTGCTGGTCTGCGTGGCGCTCGGCTACCTGCTCAGCACCCTGGTGGTGCGTGGAACCGACCTGGCGCGGCTGATGATCACCATCGGCGTGTGCATGCTGCTGGCCGAGCTGGCGAACCGGCTCTCGGGCATCACCGGCGGCACCGACGGCCTGCAGGGCATGGTGGTGCAGCCGCTGTTCGGCCGCTTCGAGTTCGACCTGTTCGGCCAGACCGCCTTCGTCTACGCCTTCTGCATGGTGCTGCTGGTCTTCCTGGGCGTGCGGCTGATCCTGCGCTCGCCCTTCGGTCTGGCGCTGCGCGGCATCCACGACAGCCGCAAGCGCATGCTGGCCATCGGCTCGCCGGTGGACGCGCGCCTGCGCCTGGCCTACGCGCTGTCGGCCGGCGTGGCCGGCATCGCGGGCGCGCTGCTGGCGCAGACCACGCAGTTCGTCGGCATCGAATCGATCGGCTTCAACCGCTCGGCCGAGATCCTGATCATCCTGGTGCTGGGCGGCACGGGGCGGCTCTACGGCGGCCTGGTCGGCGCCATCGTCTACATGCTGGTGCACGACTGGTTCGCCGACATGAACCCGCAGTACTGGCAGTTCTGGCTGGGTCTCTTCCTCATCGCGGCGGTGCTGCTGGGCCGCGGCGGCCTCATGGGCGCGCTCTCGCGCCTGTTCCAGACCCGGGAGGCCGCCCGATGAATACGCCCGCCCTGCAGACCCATGGCCTGGGCATCTCCTTCGGTGCCTTCCGCGCGGTGAGCGATGTCAGCCTGTCGCTGGAGCCTGGCGCGCGCCAGGCCCTGATCGGCCCCAACGGCGCCGGCAAGACCACGCTGATCAACCTGCTCACCGGCATCTACAAGCCCTCGGCCGGCCGCGTGCTCATGAACGGCGAGGACGTGACCGCGCTGTCGGCCGACCGGCGCGCGCGCCGCGGCCTGGCCCGCACCTTCCAGATCAACACCCTGTTCCCCAGCCTCACGCCGCTGAGCTCGGTGGTGCTGGCGATCAGCGAACGCGAGGGCTTGGGCGCCGTGTGGTGGCGCCCGCTCAAGCGGCACGTCGCCGTCTACGCCGAGGCGCACGAGCTGCTCGGGCGCCTGAAGCTCGACGCGCTGGCCGAGGTGCCGGTGGCCGAGCTGCCCTACGGCAAGCAGCGCCTGCTGGAGATCGCGCTGGCCATGGCGGCCAGGCCGCGCATCCTGCTGCTCGACGAGCCGGCCGCCGGCGTGCCGGAGGACGAGAGCGGCGAGCTCTTCGAGGTCATCGCCGCGCTGCCGTCGGACATCAGCGTCCTCTTCATCGAACACGACATGAAACTGGTCTTTCGCTTCGCGCGCCGCATCTCGGTGCTGGTCACGGGGCAGGTGCTCACCGAGGGCACGCCGGCCGAAATCGGCCGCGACCCGCGCGTGCGCGAGGTCTACCTCGGCCAGTCCCACACGAAGGCCACGCGCGCCATCCCCGCGGAGGTGTCGCATGGCTGAGCTGCTGGCTTTCGACCGGGTGGTGGCCGGCTACGGCAACGCCATCGTGCTGCACGAACTGGACTTCTCGCTCGACGAGGGGCAGAGCCTCGCCGTGCTGGGCCGCAACGGCGTGGGCAAGACCTCGCTGCTCGAAACCCTGATGGGCAATACGCGCGTGATGCGCGGCGCCGTGCGCTGGGCCGGGCAGGACATCACGCGCTGGCCCTCGCACCGCCGCGCCGGCGCCGGCCTGGGCTGGGTGCCGCAGGAGCGCGAGGTCTTTCCCTCGCTCACGGTGGAGGAGAACCTCACGGTGATCGCCACCAAGGGGCCGTGGAACCTGCAGCGCGTCTACGCGCTGTTCCCGCGTCTGCGCGAGCGGCGCGGCAACTACGGCAACCAGCTCTCGGGCGGCGAGCAGCAGATGCTGGCCATCGGCCGCGCGCTGATGACCAACCCGCGCCTGCTGCTGCTGGACGAGCCCATGGAAGGCCTGGCGCCCATCGTCGTGGAGGAGCTGGCGGTCTCGATCCGCCGGCTCTGCGAGCAGGAAGGCCTGGCGTCCATCGTCGTGGAACAGCACCCTGTGCTGGCGCTGGAGATGACGCACCAGGCCATCGTGCTGGAGCGCGGCACCGTGGTGCACGCGGGGCCGAGCGCGGCGCTGGCCCAGGACGCGGCCCTGCTCGAAGGCCTGCTGGGCGTGGGCATCGCCGAACCCGCCTGATCCCCCGATCCCATCGCGGGCGCCGAGGCGCCCGGTTCAACCCCCCATGAGGACACCTGTCATGCCATTTCCCTTCCAGAAAGCCCTCGGTGGCGCACTCGTCGCCCTGGGCCTGGTGGCCGCGCCAGCGGCCTTCGCCCAGGACACCGTGCGCGTCGGCGTCATCGCCGAGATGTCCGGCCCCTTCGCCGAATTCGGCAAGCAGATGCAGGCCGGCATACGGGCCTACCAGAAGATGCACGGCGACAGCGTGGCCGGCAAGCGCGTGGAGGTGGTGATCAAGGACGTGGGCGGGCCCAACCCCGACGCGGCCAAGCGCATCGCCACCGAGCTGGTGGTGCGCGAGAAGGTGAACGTGCTCGCGGGCTTCGGCTTCACGCCGAACGCGCTGGCGGTGGCGCCGATCGCCACCCAGGCCAAGGTGCCCATGATCGTCATGAACGCGGCTGCCGGCGGGCTCACCGCCAAGTCGCCCTACATGGTGCGCACCTCCTTCCACTACCCCGAGACGGTGCCGCCGATCGCGCAATGGGCCATTCAGCAGGGCGCGAAGAAGGCCTATGTGATCGTGGCCGACTACTCGCCAGGCCACGACGCCGAGGCGGCCTTCATCGCGGCCTTCAAGAAGGCCGGCGGCGAGATCGTGGGCAGCGTGCGCACGCCGCTCATGACGCTGGACTTCGCGCCCTACATGCAGCGCGTGAAGGACGCCCGGCCCGACGTGCTGTTCTCCTTCGTCAACGGCGGCGACGTGGCGCCGGCCTTCATCAAGGAGTACCGCGACAAGGGCCTGCCCGAGGCCGGCATCCAGCTCATCGGCACCGGCGACATCGTCGACGAGGCCCTGGTCGAGGCGATCGGCGAGCGCGGCGTGGGCATCACCACCGTGTACCCCTATTCCATGCACCACAAGTCGGCGCTGAACGAGCGCTTCGTGCGCGAGTTCAAGGCCCAGCGCGACCCGAAGTCGCGCCCCACCATCATGGGCGTGGCCGCCTACGACGGCATGGCCGCGCTGTACGCGGCGCTGGCCAAGACCGGCGGCAAGGCCGACGGGCCGACGCTGATCGCCGCGCTGGCCGGGTTGAAGATCGACAGCCCGCGCGGCAGCCTGACCATCGACAAGAACAGCCGCGACGTGGTGCACGACCAGTACATCCGCCGCTTCGAGAAGCAGGACGGCGCGTACTACAACGTCGAGTTCGAAACCTTCAAGGCGGCGCCCTGATGGCCGTCGACGCCCTGTCCCTGGACATCGCCGGGCTGACCGCGGCCTACCGCGACGGCCGCCTGCACCCGCTGCAGGCGCTGGACCAGCTGTTCGACGCCATCGAGGCCGACGCGCGCGGCATCAACGCCTTCTGCCTGCTCGACCGCGCGGCGGCCGCGCGCGAGGCCGAGGCCTCGGGCCGGCGCTGGCAAGAGGGCCGGCCCCTGTCGGTGCTGGACGGCGTGCCGGTCTCCATCAAGGACCTCGTGAACGTGGCCGGCTGGCCCACGCGGCGCGGCTCGCTGAGCGGCAGCGACGACCCTGTGCCGCAGGACGCGCCCGGTGTGGCGCCGCTGCGCGCGGGCGGCGCGGTGCTGTTTGGCAAGACCACCACCACCGAGTTCGGCTGGACCGTGGGCTCGTCGAACCCGCAGGCCGGCACCACCCGCAACCCTGCGGCGCCGGACCGCGAGATCGGCGGCTCCAGCAGCGGGGCGGCCGCGCAGGTGGGCGCCGGGTGGGGGCCGCTGGCCCTGGGCAGCGACGCCGGCGGCTCGGTGCGCCTGCCCGCGTCGTGGAGCGGCACGGTGGGTTTCAAGCCCAGCTTCGGCGCCATCCCGCTGGCGCCGGCCAGCGCCTTCGCCGAGTTCGCGCACCTGGGCACGTTCACGCGCTCGGTGGCCGACTGCGCCCTGGCCATGCGCGTGCTGTCGCAAGCCGACGCGCGCGACCCTTCTTCGCTGTTCGCGCGGACCGAGGCGCCGCCCGCGCGCGCCCTGCGCGTGGCCTGGACGCTGTCGCTGGGCGCGTCGCGGGCCGTCCAGCCGGCCGTGGCCGAGGCCGTGGCGGCGCTGGTGGAGCGCCTGGCCGGCGCGGGCCACACGCTGATCCACTGGCCCGAGGCCGCGAGTGAGCGCGCCGAGGACATGTGGCGCGTGTGGCTGTCGCGCATCCATGAGTCCTTCGTGGACTGGACCGAGGCGCAACGCGAGCGCCTCTCGCCGGGCCTGCGCGACGCGTACGGGCAGGGCGCCGCGCAGGCGCCGGCCGAGTTGGCCCGCGCCCGCGCCCGGCTGCGCACCTGGAGCGGTGCGCTGGCGCAGCGCTTCGCCGACGTCGACCTGCTGATCACGCCGGCCACGCCAGGCGCGGCGCCGCCGCTGGGCGAGGTGGGCGCCGGGCCCTGGTTCGAGGCCGTGGGCGGTTTCACCTACCCGTTCAACCTCACGCAGCAGCCGGCGCTGAGCCTGCCGCTGGGCGCCGACGCCGAGGGCGCGCCCTTCGGCGTGCAGGTGGTGGGGCCGCGCTTCCAGGACGCCGCGGTCTTGGTGGCCGGCGCGCGCATCGAGGCGCTGCTGGCCGAGGCCCGCTGAGCGGGCCGGGCGCTCAGCGCGGGCCGGCGGACGCCGGCGCCGCCAGCGCTTCCAGCACGCCGTGGGCCTGCTGGTCGGCGTGGTAGCTGCTGCGCACCATGGCGCCCACGGCGGCGTGGGTGAAGCCCATCTCGTAGGCCTTGGCCTCGAACATCTTGAAGGTGTCGGGGTGCACGTAGCGGCGCACCGGCAGGTGGTGGCCGCTGGGCGACAGGTACTGCCCGATGGTGAGCATGTCGATGCCGTGCTCGCGCATGTCCTGCATCACCTGCAGGATCTCCTCGTCGGTCTCGCCCAGGCCGACCATGATGCCGCTCTTGGTCGGCACGTTCGGGAACAGGGCCTTGAACTTCTTGAGCAGGTTCAGGCTGAAGGCGTAGTCCGAGCCCGGGCGCGCTTCCTTGTACAGGCGCGGCACGGTCTCCAGGTTGTGGTTCATCACGTCGGGCGGCGCGGCCTTCAGGATGTCCAGCGCGCGGTCGTCGCGGCCGCGGAAGTCGGGCACCAGCACCTCGATGGTGGTCTGGGGGGAGAGTTCGCGCGTCTTGCGGATGCACTCGACGAAATGGCCCGCGCCGCCGTCGCGCAGGTCGTCGCGGTCCACGCTGGTGATCACCACGTACTTGAGCTGGAGCTGCGCGATGGTCTTGGCGAGGTTGAGCGGCTCGTCGGCGTCCAGCGGATCGGGGCGGCCGTGGCCGACGTCGCAGAACGGGCAGCGGCGCGTGCATTTGTCGCCCATGATCATGAAGGTGGCCGTGCCCTTGCCGAAGCACTCGCCGATGTTGGGGCAGCTGGCCTCCTCGCACACCGTCACCAGCTTGTTGCTGCGCAGGATGTCCTTGATCTCGTAGAAGCGGGTGCTCGGACTGCCCGCCTTGACGCGGATCCACTCCGGCTTCTTGAGCGTCTCGGCCGGCACGATCTTGATGGGGATGCGCGCGGTCTTGGCCTGGCTTTTCTGCTTGGCGGTGGGATCGTAGGTCGTGCTCATGGCAAAGGGGGGCGATGGGCTCAGGGCGCCAGCAGTGCGCCGAGCTTCTGGCTCAGGACGGCGGCCGCGTCGTCCCAGGTGACGGGGACGCCGATTGTAGAAAGGTCCACCGTTTCCAGCCCGGCGTAGCCGCACGGGTTGATACGGCGGAAGGGTTGCAGGTCCATGGCCACGTTCAGGGCCACGCCGTGGTAGGTGCAGTGCCGGCTCACCTTGATGCCCAGCGCCGCGATCTTGCCCAGGCCGGTGAAGTCGGGCGCGGGCGGCGGACTGCCGGGTTCGCGCCGCGCGGGCGCCTGCGGCAGCCGCGCGTGGCCGCGCGGGTCGTCCCGCCGCACGTAGATGCCGGGCGCGCCGGCCACGCGGTGGCCGGTGACGCCGAAATGGTCCAGCGTGCGGATCACCGCCTCTTCGATGCGGTAGACGTATTCCTTGACGAAGTAGCCGGCGCGCTGCAGGTCGATCAGCGGATAGGCCACCACCTGGCCCGGGCCGTGGTAAGTGACCTGGCCGCCGCGGTTGGTGGCCACCACCTCGATGCCGCCGGGCGCGAGCAGGTGGTCTTCGTGCCCGGCCAGGCCTTGCGTGAACACCGGTGGGTGCTCGCAGACCCAGAGCTGATCGGGCGTGTCGGACACGCGTGCGGCGGTGAAGGCCTGCATGGCTTCGTAGGTGGGCCGGTAGGCGGCCCGGCCGAGCCAGCGCACGTCCATGGAATCAGAGCACGACCTTGACCATGGGGTGCGTGGTCAGGGTGCGGTAGACCTCGTCGAGCTGGTCGCGGCTGGTGACGAACACGGCCACCGTCAGGCCCATGTAGTTGCCGGCCTTGCTGGGCCGGCGCTCCAGCGTGGCGGCGTCGAAGGACGGGTCGAAGTTGCGCACCAACTCGATGATGGCCTCGGCGAAGCCCTCGACGTTGTCGCCCATCACCTTGATCGGGAAATGGGTGGGGTAGGTGATGAGCGACTGCTCGGGCGGGATGTCGGGGGGCGTGTGCATGGCGTGGCCTCAGAGGGATTGCTCGGCCACGGCGCGCTGGTAGGCGGCCAGCAGGCGCGCGCCCACCGGACCGGGCTGGCCGTTGCCCACGGGGCGGCCGTCGAGCGTGGTGATGGGCAGCACCTCCTTGGTGGCCGAGGACAGCAGCAGCTCGTCGGCGGCCAGCACCTCGTCGCGCGACACGCGGCGCAGCTCGAAGGGGATGCCGTTGTCGCGGCAGATCGACTCGATCAGGCCGTAGCGGATGCCTTCCAGCACCAGGTGGTCCTTGGGCGGCCCCATCACGGTGCCGTTCTTCACCACCCAGACGTTGCTGGCCGCGGCCTCGCTGAGGAAGCCGTCGCGGAACATCACGGTCTCCAGCGCGCCGGCGTCGGCGCTGATCTGGCGTGCGAAGACCGCGCCCAGCAGGCTGGTGCTTTTGATATGGGCCTTCTGCCAGCGGAAGTCGTCGGCCGTCACGCAGGCCACGCCTTTGGCGCGCTGCTCGGGGCTGGGCAGCTTCATCTCGCCGGCCATCACGAACACCGTGGGCGTCAGCCCCGGCACCATCACGTGGTCGCGCGGCGCCACGCCGCGCGTGACCTGCAGGTAGATCAGCTGGTTGACCACGCCCGCGGCCTGGCGGTCGGCGATCAGCCGACGCGCGATCGCCAGCCACTCGTCGCGCGTGTGCGGGTTGGCGATGCGCAGCTCGCGCAGCGAGCGGTCCAGCCGGTCCATGTGCTCGGTGAAGCGGAAGATCCGCCCGCCGTAGGCCGGCAGCACCTCGTAGACGCCGTCACCGAAGCTGAAGCCGCGATCGAGCACGCTGATGCGCGCGTCGCGCAGGGCGCTGTAGTCGCCGTTGAGAAAGCAGAGCGAATCGGGCAGGGGAGGGTTCATGAGGGGATTATCCGGCTGGGTGTTTTCGCCCGCGCGCGACCGCCCCCCAGCCTTGACTGGCCCATCGGGTTTCTACGTATAATCAATGGCTTTGCGAACCTGACCGGTCCGTCATCTCTCCGTCAACCGCGTTGTCGACCCATGCTGACTGCCAAGCCGACGCCGCCCTTGACCGATGACCTCGGAGATGGGGCGCAAGAACCCGAATTCAAGCCGTTGACGCGCGAGGAAGCGCGGCAATGGCGCGCCAGCCAGCCGGGGCTATCGCTCTGGCGGCTGGTGGGGGTGCAGTGGCTGGTGGGGCTGCTCGCCGCCGCGGTTGCCGCGTTGCTCACGCAGCGGGCCTCTGTCGCGGTGTCGGTCCTGTACGGCGCGGCAACGGTGGCGATCCCTTCGGCCCTCATGGCCTACGGATTGACCTCCAGCGCCTTGTCCCGGCTCTCGTCGGGCTTTGCGCAGGCCGCGCTGGTCGGTTTCCTGTTCTGGGAGGGCGTGAAAGTCCTGCTGTCGGTGGCTCTGCTGGCCGCGGCGGTCTGGATCCTGCCCGAGCCGAACTGGATCGGGCTGCTGATCGGGCTGGTGTTGGTTCTCAAGGTCTACTGGTTTGGGGTGCTGCTCCAGACCCGCAGACCGGTCGCAAACGGTTGACTCCGCGTTTTGGTGCACACAAATGGCTGCTGAAGGCACTCTGACCCCGGGCGAATACATTCGCCACCACCTCGTTCACCTGACGAACCACAAGCAGTCGAGCATCGTCGACTTCTCCGTGATCAACGTGGATTCGGTGGTCGTCAGCAGCCTGCTGGGCCTGCTCATGTGCGTCGTGCTGTGGCTGGCCGCGCGCAAGTCCACCGCCGGTGTGCCGGGCCGCTTCCAGGCCGCCGTCGAGATCCTGGTCGAAATGGTGGACAACCAGGCCAAGGCCGTCATCCACAACGCCACCAGCCGCAAGCTCATCGCCCCCCTCGCCCTGGCCGTGTTCGTCTGGATCTTCCTGATGAACTTCATGGACATGATCCCGGTCGACCTGATTCCCCAGATCTGGCACAGCGCCGGCCCCGCCATGGGCTTCAAGGACTACCTGCGCGTGGTGCCCACGGCCGACCTGTCCACGACCCTGGGCCTGTCCGTCTCTGTCCTGCTGCTCTGCCTGTTCTACAACATCAAGATCAAGGGCCTGGGCGGCTGGGCGCACGAATTGGTGTCCGCTCCCTTCGGCACCAGCAAGAACCCGCTCTGGGCGGTGCTGCTGGGCGTGGTCAACTTCCTGATGCAAATGATCGAGTTCGTGGCGAAGACGGTTTCGCACGGCATGCGGTTGTTTGGCAACATGTTCGCGGGTGAGCTGGTGTTCATGCTGATCGCGCTGCTGGGGGCCTATGCCACCCTCTCGCTCGGCGGTGGACTCTTCTTCGTCGGACACCTGATCGCCGGCACGGTGTGGACCTTGTTCCACATCCTGGTCATCACCTTGCAGGCGTTCATCTTCATGATGCTGGCCCTTATCTACCTGGGGCAGGCGCATGACGCTCACTGACGCGACCGTCCAGGACGCGCTCGGGTAATTTCGTTCCTTTTCTCAATCAGCAAACTTCCATCTCAATAGGAGTCATCATGGAAAACGTTCTGGGTCTCGTCGCTCTGGCTTGCGGCCTCATCGTCGGTCTGGGCGCCATCGGCGCTTCCATCGGCATCGCGCTGATGGGCGGCAAGTTCCTCGAGTCTTCGGCCCGTCAGCCCGAACTCATGAACGACCTGCAAACCAAGATGTTCATCCTGGCCGGCCTGATCGACGCGGCCTTCCTGATCGGCGTGGCCATCGCCCTGCTGTTCGCCTTCGCCAACCCCTTCACGCTGTAAATCGGTTGGTCGGCCCCGCGCGGGCGCGGCCATCGCGGTGAGCGGGCGCAGCGCCCGCCGCCGCCCCGGTCCGTCCGCCGGTTCGCCGGTGTGTTTTTCCCTTAGTCCACACAGAAAGGCGTTGCGATGAACATCAATGCAACCCTCTTTGCGCAGGCCATCGTCTTCGCGATCCTGATCTGGTTCACGATGAAGTTCATCTGGCCACCGATCGCAAAGGCCCTCGATGAGCGCGCGCTGAAGATTTCCGAAGGCCTGGCCGCCGCCGAGAAGGCCAAGACCGAGCTCGCCGCGACCAACAAGCGCGTCGAAGAGGAGCTGGGCAAGTCGCGCAACGAGTCCGCCACCCGCCTGGCCGACGCCGAGCGCCGCGCCCAGACCATCATCGAAGAGGCCAAGGCCCGCGCCAACGACGAGGCCGCCAAGATCGTGGCCGCCGCGCGCCAGGAAGCCGAGCAGCAGGTCGTCAAGGCCCGCGAGACGCTGCGCGAGCAGGTGGCCGCGCTGGCCGTCAAGGGCGCCGAGCAGATCCTGCGCAAGGAAGTCAACGCCGGCGTGCACGCCGACCTGCTCAACCGCCTGAAGACCGAGCTCTGATCGGTCCAACACGAGACGACCATGGCCGAAATCGCCACCATTGCCCGCCCGTACGCGGAAGCGCTGTTCAAGGCCTGCGGCCAGGATGCCGCCGGCGCGGCGGCCTGGCTTGACGCCCTGGCCACCGTGGCCGCCGATGCGGGGCTGCGCCAGTTCGCCGACAACCCCAAGGTCACGCCCCAGCAGGTGTTCGATCTCATCGGTGGCGTGCTCAAGAGCCCGCTGCCGACCGCCGGCCAGAACTTCCTGCGCACGGTGATCGACAATGACCGCCTGGCCGCGCTGCCCGAGATCGCCGCCCAGTTCCGCGCGCTCAAGAACGCCCAGCAGGGTTCGGCCGACGCCACGGTGTACAGCGCCTTCCCGATCGAGCCCTCGGCCCTGGCCGACCTGTCGGCCGTGCTCGAGAAGCGCTTCGCCCGCCCGCTCAACCTGCAGGTGCAAGTGCAGCCCGAACTCATCGGCGGCATTCGCGTGGTGGTCGGCGATGAGGTGCTGGACACCTCCGTCAAGGCCCGCCTGGAACAGATGAAAGTTGCCCTCACGGCCTGATGGCCGGACGTCGGGCGCGCCGCATACCAATCAACGAAAGAAGGAAAGAGTCATGCAACTCAATCCCGCCGAAATTTCCGAACTGATCAAGTCCCGCATCGAGGGCCTGGCGGCCAGCAGCGACGTGCGCAACCAGGGTACCGTGGTGTCCGTCACCGACGGCATCGTGCGCGTGCACGGCCTGTCCGACGTGATGCAGGGTGAGATGCTCGAATTCCCGGCCAACAAGGACGGCGTGCCTTCCTTCGGCCTGGCGCTCAACCTCGAGCGCGACTCCGTCGGCGCCGTGGTGCTGGGCGAGTACGAGCACATCTCCGAAGGCGACACCGTCAAGTGCACGGGCCGCATCCTGGAGGTGCCCGTGGGCCCCGAGCTCGTGGGCCGCGTGGTGAACGCCCTGGGTCAGCCCATCGACGGCAAGGGCCCGATCAACGCCAAGCTGACCGACGTGATCGAGAAGGTCGCCCCGGGCGTGATCGCGCGCCAGTCGGTCGACCAGCCGGTGCAGACCGGCCTGAAGTCCATCGACTCCATGGTGCCCGTCGGCCGTGGCCAGCGCGAGCTGATCATCGGCGACCGCCAGACCGGCAAGACCGCCGTGGCGATCGACGCGATCATCAACCAGAAGGGTCAGAACATGACCTGTATCTACGTCGCCATCGGCCAGAAGGCGTCGTCGATCAAGAACGTGGTGCGTGCCCTCGAGCAGGCCGGTGCGATGGACTACACCATCGTCGTCGCCGCGTCGGCTTCCGAGTCGGCCGCCATGCAGTACCTGTCGGCCTACTCGGGCTGCACCATGGGCGAGTACTTCCGCGACCGCGGCCAGGACGCCCTCATCGTGTACGACGACCTGTCCAAGCAGGCCGTGGCCTACCGTCAGGTCTCCCTGTTGCTGCGCCGCCCGCCGGGCCGTGAAGCCTACCCGGGCGACGTGTTCTATCTGCACAGCCGCCTGCTCGAGCGCGCCGCGCGCGTCAACGCCGACTACGTCGAAGCCTTCACCAAGGGTGAAGTCAAGGGCAAGACCGGCTCGCTGACCGCGCTGCCCATCATCGAGACGCAAGCCGGTGACGTGTCGGCGTTCGTGCCGACCAACGTGATCTCGATCACCGACGGCCAGATCTTCCTGGAAACCAACCTCTTCAACGCCGGCATCCGTCCCGCGATCAACGCGGGTATCTCGGTGTCGCGCGTGGGTGGTGCCGCCCAGACCAAGCTGATCAAGGGCCTGTCCGGCGGTATCCGTACCGACCTCGCGCAGTACCGTGAACTCGCGGCCTTCGCGCAGTTCGCCTCCGACCTCGACGAAGCCACCCGCAAGCAGCTTGACCGCGGTGCCCGCGTGACCGAACTGCTCAAGCAGGCCCAGTACAGCCCGCAGTCCATCAGCCTGATGGCCGCGTCGCTGTTCGCGGTGAACAAGGGCTTCCTGGACGACGTCGACGTGAAGAAGGTGCTGGCTTTCGAGTCGGGCATGCACGCCTTCCTGAAGGACAAGCACGCCGCGCTGCTGAGCAAGCTGC
This sequence comes from Hydrogenophaga sp. SNF1, assembly GCF_034421675.1. Classification (NCBI taxonomy): domain Bacteria; kingdom Pseudomonadati; phylum Pseudomonadota; class Betaproteobacteria; order Burkholderiales; family Comamonadaceae; genus Hydrogenophaga; species Hydrogenophaga sp. SNF1. The sequence goes on along the minus strand of NZ_CP139793.1, from coordinate 4,383,940 downwards.
AGAACGACAAGGCCATGGACAAGGACGCCGAAGCCCAGCTGTCGGCGGCCATCGCCGAGTTCAAGAAAACCGGCACGTACTGAGCGCCCCAGGGCCAACCAGGAGCAGCGATGGCTACAGGCAAGGAAATCCGCGGCAAGATCAAAAACTTCGAATCGACGAAGAAGATCACCAAGGCCATGGAGATGATTTCCGTGTCCAAGATGCGCAAGGCGCAGGACCGCATGCGTGCGGCCCGGCCTTACGCCGAGAAGGTGCGGCAGATTGCGGGCAACCTGAGCAAGGCGAACCCCGAGTACACGCACCCGTTCATGGAAACCAACGAAGCCAAGACCGCGGGCTTCGTCGTCGTGACCACGGACAAGGGCCTCTGTGGCGGCCTCAACACCAACGTGTTGCGCGCCTTCACGAACGAGCTCAAGGCCCTGCAGGCCGCGGGTGAGTCGGCCGAGATCGTGGCCATCGGCAACAAGGGCCTGGGCTTCATGAACCGCATCGGCGCCAAGGTGGTGTCCAGCGTCACGAACCTGGGCGACCGGCCCCACCTGGACAAGCTGATCGGCCCCGTCAAGGTGCTGCTCGACGCCTACACCGAGGGCCGCATCAAGAGCGTGCACCTGGCCTACACCCGCTTCATCAACACGATGAGGCAAGAGGTCGTGGTGCAGCAGCTGCTGCCCCTGACCGCCGAGGACCTGCAGGAAGGCGCGGGCGGCCGCGACTGGGACTACATCTACGAACCCGACGCGGCCACCGTCATCGACGAGCTGCTGCTGCGCTACGTCGAGGCCCAGGTCTACCAGGCCGTGGCCGAGAACATGGCGTCCGAGCAGGCGGCGCGCATGGTGGCCATGAAGGCCGCGACCGACAACGCGGGCAACGTGATCGGCGAGCTCAAGCTCGTCTACAACAAGACCCGCCAGGCCGCCATCACCAAAGAGCTGTCCGAGATCGTCGCCGGCGCCGCCGCCGTCTAAGGTCCGCGCCCCTCCGAATCCAGAGAAAACAGAAGGTAAACATCATGTCTCAAGTGCAAGGCAAGATCGTCCAGTGCATCGGCGCCGTTGTGGACGTGGAATTCCCGCGCGACCAAATGCCGCGCGTGTACGACGCGCTGAAGATGGAGGGCACGGCCCTCACGCTGGAAGTCCAGCAGCAGCTCGGTGACGGCGTGGTGCGCACCATCGCCCTGGGCTCGTCCGACGGCCTGCGCCGCGGCATGCTGGTGACCAACACCAACGCCCCCATCACCGTGCCCGTGGGCAAGGCCACGCTGGGCCGCATCATGGACGTGCTGGGCAACCCCATCGACGAACGCGGTCCCGTCGACCAGACGCTCACCGCCTCCATCCACCGCAAGGCCCCGGCCTACGACGAGCTGTCGCCCTCGCAGGAACTGCTGGAGACCGGCATCAAGGTGATCGACCTGGTCTGCCCCTTCGCCAAGGGCGGCAAGGTGGGCCTGTTCGGTGGCGCCGGCGTGGGCAAGACCGTGAACATGATGGAGCTCATCAACAACATCGCCAAGGCGCACTCGGGCCTGTCCGTGTTCGCCGGCGTGGGTGAGCGCACCCGCGAGGGCAACGACTTCTATCACGAGATGGCCGACTCCGGCGTCGTGAAGCTGGACGACCTGGCCGAGTCGAAAGTGGCCATGGTCTACGGCCAGATGAACGAGCCCCCGGGCAACCGCCTGCGCGTGGCCCTGACCGGCCTGACCATCGCCGAGTCCTTCCGCGACGAAGGCCGCGACGTGCTGTTCTTCGTGGACAACATCTACCGCTACACGCTGGCCGGTACCGAAGTGTCCGCCCTGTTGGGCCGCATGCCGTCCGCCGTGGGTTACCAGCCGACGCTGGCCGAAGAGATGGGCCGTCTGCAGGAGCGCATCACCTCCACCAAGGTGGGCTCCATCACCTCGATCCAGGCCGTGTACGTGCCCGCGGACGACCTGACCGACCCCTCGCCCGCCACCACCTTCGCCCACCTGGACTCCACCGTGGTGCTGAGCCGCGACATTGCCGCCCTGGGTATCTACCCCGCCGTGGACCCGCTGGACTCCACCAGCCGCCAGCTCGATCCGCTGGTCGTGGGCGAGGAGCACTACAGCACGGCCCGCGCCGTGCAGGGCACGCTGCAGCGCTACAAGGAGCTGCGCGATATCATCGCCATCCTGGGCATGGACGAACTGTCTCCCGAAGACAAGCTGGCCGTGGCCCGCGCTCGCAAGATCCAGCGCTTCCTGTCGCAGCCTTTCCACGTGGCCGAGGTGTTCACCGGCTCGCCCGGCAAGTACGTGCCGCTGGCCGAGACCATCCGCGGCTTCAAGATGATCACCGCCGGCGAATGCGACCACCTGCCCGAGCAGGCCTTCTACATGGTCGGCACCATCGACGAGGCCTTCGAGAAGGCCAAGAAGCTGGCGGCGGGCTGATCGGTCCCTGCCTGAGGAAATACCATGAGCACCATCCACGTCGACGTGGTCAGCGCCGAGGAGTCCATCTTCTCGGGCGAGGCCAAATTCGTCGCCCTGCCGGGCGAGGCGGGTGAGCTCGGCATCCTGCCCGGCCACATTCCGCTGATCACCCGCATCAAGCCCGGTGCCGTGCGCATCGAGAAGGCCGACGGCGGCGAAGAGTTCGTCTTCGTGGCCGGCGGCATCCTCGAGGTGCAGCCCAACGCCATCACTGTGCTGTCCGACACCGCCATTCGCGGCAAGGACCTCGACGAGGCCAAGGCCTCGTCGGCCCGCCAGCAGGCCGAAGAAGCGGTGAAGAACGCCAAGACCGACGTTGACCTGGCCAAGGCCACGTCCGAACTCGCGGTCATGGCCGCGCAGATCGCTGCGCTGCGCAAGTACCGCCAGAAGAAGTGAAGGACGTCTTCCCTTCGCGAGAGACCGGCCCTGCGCCGGTCTTTTTTTGCCCGCGCCGCTGTTCAGCGTTCGGGCGCTTCACTATGATGGCCGCGTCCCCCGCGCGCCACCCGCTGCATGTCCTCGCTCTTCGACAGTCCGGAACTCGCCCCTGAAGAAGTCGCCGCCCGGCTGCTGGTCACGCCGACGGCGCTCGCCGATCTCACGATCGCGGACGCGATGAAGGTGGTGGGTTACATGAAGCCCAAGCTCATCAAGGCCGGCACCGTGATCATTCACGAGGGCGAGGTGCGCGGCAACGACTACATGCTGCTGGTGCTGGAAGGCGACATTGCCGTCGAGAGCGACCTGCCCGGCCTGCACGAGAGCATGGTGGTCAACGTGATGGGCCCGGGCCACCTGCTGGGCGAGATGGGCGTGCTCGACGGGGCGCCGCGCTCGGCCACCTGCACGGCCAACACCGACATCGCCGCCGCCGTGCTGTCGCGCACCGCGCTGATGCGCCTGCTCAAGGACGATCCGCGCCTGGGCTCGCGCCTGCTGCTGGCCATTTCCAAGCGCCTGGCCGACCGGCTGCGCGACACCACGCGCAAGCTCAAGACCTTCGCCCAGATGAACAAGGCCCTGCAGCAAGAGCTGCAGGTGGTGATGAACAACCGCACCAATCTGACGCGCGGGCGCGGCTGAACGGCGGCGCGAATCTGTGTCCCCACCGCGCGGTGCGCTTCGGTGCGAGCGCTGGCGGGGCGGTGCAGCGCTCAGGCGCGCAGCACCGCATCGGGCAGCTCGTTCTCGCCCGGCGCCGCGGCGTCGGACGGGAAGTGCTGCACCAGCAGCGCCGACACCTCCTCCAGCGCCTGCGTGAGGCCATCCTCGAACCCACCCGCGCGCAATTGCGCACCCAGCCGGTCGACGATCGCCTGCCAGGTCTCGGGCGGCACCCGGCGCGCCAGCGCGCGGTCGGCCACGAACTCGATGGCGTGTTCGGCGAGCAGCAGGTAGATCAGCACGCCGTTGTTGTGTTCGGTGTCCCACAGCCGCAGGCGGCCGAACCAGGCGAGGGCGCGGTCGCGCACCACGGCGGCCAGGGGCTCGCGGGGGCCGATGCGCAGCAGGTAGCTGGTGGGCAAGGCGGCCTCGACCACCAGGCGCACCTCCCCGGTGTGGCGCGCCTCGCTGGCCGTGACCCGCCGAGTGAGGCGTTCGGCCATGTCGTCGGGCACGGCGCGCGCGCTGTCGTGGCGGTCCATCCAGCGGTGTCTGAGCAAGCGCCACCAGCGGTTCATGACCGGGCCCTCCTCACCAGCCGCCGGAGGCGCCGCCGCCCCCGAAGTTGCCGCCGCCGCCGGAGCTGAAGCCCCCGCCGCCGCCAAAGCCGCCGCGACCGCCGCCGAAGCCGCCACCCCCCCAGCCGCCGCTGCCGCCCCAAGGGCCGCCACGGCCGCGCGACGAAGGCATCGACGCCGGCATGAAGCGAGCGAGCACCGCCACCAGCATGCCCAGCACCGCGGCCCCGGCCGCCACCCACAGCACCGAGGTGAGCAGCCAGGCGATCACACCCGTGGCCGCGCCGGTGAGCGGGATGCCCAGCCCGCGCCCGAAGGCCCGGCGCATGAAACCGGCGACCATGGGCACGGCGAACAGCAGAAACACCAGGGCATCGGTCCATTCGCCGGCGCCGCCGCGGGCGCTCGGCTCCTGGGCGGGCAGCGGCAGCGCCTCGCCGCGCACGGCGGCCATGATCTGCGTGAGCCCGGCGTCGATGCCGCCCGCGAAATCGCCGCGCCGCAAGGCGGGTGCCACCGCCTGGTCGAGGATGCGGCGCGCCAGCAGGTCCGGGATGGCGCCTTCGAGCGTCTTGGCCGGCGCGATGCGCATGCGCCGGTCGTCCTTGGCGATGACGAACAGCAAGCCGTCGCCCACGTCGCGGCGCCCGATCTTCCAGGCGTCGCCCAGGCGCTGGGTGTAGTCGGCGATGTCCTCGGGGGCGGTGCTCGCCACCATCAGCACCACGATCTGCGTGCCGCGTTCGCGCTCGAAGCCGGCCAGGCGCTCCTCGAGGCGCTGCAGCGAGGCGGCGTCCAGCGTGCCCGTGAGGTCCATCGCCCGCGCGCGCAGCTCGGGCACGGGCTGCAGGCCCTGCGCCCAAGCGAAGGCGGTGGCCAGGCCCAGGACCAGGGCCATCAGCGCGCGCAACAGGGGGGTGCTCATCGACGGGGGGCGCGGCCGCGTGGGGTTCAGGGTGCGGCCAGGCGCGGCCTTACGGTTTCTGCGTGCCGAAGTCCACCTTGGGCGGCTGGCTGATCTGCGCCTCGTTGGTCACGGTGAAGTTGGCCTTGGGCTGGTAGCCGAACACCATGGCCGTGAGGTTGCTCGGGAAACTGCGCGCCAGCACGTTGTAGGCCTGCACGGCCTGGATGTAGCGGTTGCGCGCCACGGCGATGCGGTTCTCGGTGCCCTCGAGCTGCACGCGCAGGTCGGAGAAGCCCTGGTTGGCCTTGAGGTTGGGGTACTGCTCCACCACCACCATCAGGCGGCTGAGCGCGCTGCCCAGCTCGCCCTGCGCCGCCTGGAATTTCTGCAGCGCCGCGGGGTCGTTGAGCAGCTCGGGCGTGGCCTGGATCGAGGTGGCCTTGGCGCGCGCGTTGATCACCGCCTCCAGCGTGCCGCGCTCGAAATTGGCCTCGCCCTGCACGGTGGCGACGATGTTGGGGATGAGGTCGGCGCGGCGCTGGTACTGGTTGAGCACCTCGGCCCAGGCCGAGCGGCTTTCTTCGTCCAGGCGCTGGAAATCGTTGTAGCCGCAGCCGCCCAGCACGGCAGTGGCGCAGAGCAGCAGCAGCGAGAGCAGGCGACGCATGGGATCTCCTTGGGGTTCCGGGTTCGCGGGCACTATACCCCGCACCCGTGGCGCGGCGGCACAATGCGCGCATGCGCAAACCCAAGCTGCCACCGGGTACGCCGGACGACACCGAAGCCGCGTTCTACGACGCCCTGCAACACGCCGACATCGACCGCCTCATGGCCTGCTGGGCGGACGAGGACGACATCGTCTGCGTGCACCCCGGTGGCCCGCGCCTGCTGGGGCACGAGGCCATCCGCGCCACCTTCGAGGCCATGTTCGCCAATGGCAGCGTGATGGCCATGCCCGAGAAGCTGCACCGCCACGACGACGGCCACTGTGCCGTGCACAGCGTGGTCGAGCGCGTGGCCGTGCTCGGCGACGACGGGCCGCGCCATGCCTTCGTGCTCGCCACCAACGTCTACATCAAAACGGCGCAGGGCTGGCGCCTGATCGCGCACCACGCGAGCCCGGGCACGCGCACCGAGCCGGCCGAGGCGTCCGCCCAGAAGCCCTTGCTGCATTGAATTGAAGCCCGAACCCTTGTTGGCCGATCTGTCCGCCTACCGAGCGCCCTGGTGGCTGCCCGGCGGGCACGCGCAGACCATCTGGCCCGCGCTGCTGGCGCGCCGGCATTTCGGCCCGGCGCCCCTTTGGCGGCGCGAGCGCTGGACCACGCCCGACGGAGACTTCATCGATGTCGACCACGCCACGCACGCGGCGCACGCGCAGTCGCCGCGGCTGGTGCTGTTCCACGGGCTCGAGGGCTCCTCGGCCAGCCAGTACGCCGTGGCCTTCGCCGATTTCGCCGCCGAGCGCGGCCTGGCCTACGCGGTGCCGCACTTTCGCGGCTGCTCGGGCGAGATCAACCGCGCGCCGCGCGCCTACCACTCGGGGGACTTCGAGGAGATCGACTGGATCCTGCGCCGCTTCGCCCAGGCCGACCCGCTGCGCCCATTGGTCGCGGTGGGCGTCTCGCTGGGCGGCAACGCGCTGCTGCGCTGGGCCGGTGAGTCCGGCGATGCGGCGGGCGGCGTGGTGACGGCGGTGGCGGCGGTGTGCTCGCCGCTGGACCTCGCGGCGGGCGGCCACGCCATCGGGCGGGGCCTGAACCGGCAGATCTACACGCGCATGTTCCTGCGCAGCATGAAGCCCAAGGCCCTGGACAAGCTGGCCCAGCACCCGGGCCTGTTCAACGCCGAGGCTTTGCGCGCAGCGGCCGACCTGCACGCCTTCGACGACATCTTCACCGCGCCGCTGCACGGTTTTCGCGACGCCGAGGACTACTGGGCGCGCGCCTCCGCCAAGCCGCACCTGGCGCGCATCCGCGTGCCGGCGCTGGCCGTCAATGCGCGCAACGACCCCTTCGTGCCCGCGCACTCGCTGCCGAGCGCGCGCGAGGCCGGGCCGCGCGTGACGCTGTGGCAACCGGCGCACGGCGGCCACGTGGGCTTCGCCGCCCCGCTGGGTGCCTGGGGATTGCCGGGCCATGTGCGCGCCATGCCCGAGGCGGTGGGACACTGGCTGCTCGCCCACACCTGAGGCCACCGTCATGGACGACATCGTCAAGGCCGCGCTCGCCAAATGGCCCAACGTGCCGCACTGCCACGGCTGGCTGGGGCTGGACGCGCGCGGCCAGTGGTACATGCGCGACGACCGCGTGCAGGCCGCCGGCCCCTTCGCACGCAGCAAGGGCTCGCTGCTGCGGCACGACAAGCTCATTGCCTTCATCCAGCGCAACTACGCGGCCGACGAACAGGGCCAATGGTTTTTTCAGAACGGCCCGCAGCGCGTGTACGTGGAGCTGGAGAACACGCCCTGGGTCTGGCGCCTGCAGCCCGACGGCGGCGTGCAGGCCCACGACGGCGAGCCCGTGGCGGTGCGTTCCAGCCTGCTCGACGAGGAGGGGCGGCTCTACCTCGACACCGATCGTGGCATCGGCCTCGTGCACACGGCCGACATGGCGCTCGCGGCCGATGCGGTGGAGGCGGGCCGCTGGCAACCCGAGGCCGTGCGCGTGGACGAACTGCCCGCACGCTATGGCTTCGTGCGCAGCCCCGAGGGCATGAAAAAAGCCGGTCATTGACCGGCTTGTGTTCGGTGGCGCCGCGCGCGCTTACTTGGCGCGGTCCACCAGGTACTGCACGGCGGCCTTGATTTCGGCGTCCGAGGCGGCCATGGCGCCACCCTTGGGCGGCATGGCGCCCTTGCCCTTGATGGCGCTGGCGGTGAGCGCGTCCACGCCCAGGGCGATGCGCGGGGCCCAGGCGGCCTTGTCGCCCGTCTTGGGCGCGCCGGCCACGCCCGCGGCGTGGCACACGGTGCAGGCCTGCTTGTACAGAGCTTCGCCGTTGGCGGCGACGGCCGGGGCCGCCGGCGCAGGGGCGGCGGCAGGAGCCGCGGCCGCGGGAGCAGGCGCGGGCGCGGCCGGTGCGGGCGCCGGCGCGGCGGCTTCGGCCGCCGGGGCGGGGGCCGCCAGCTGCGGCTCGGCGAACTTGGCGCCGGCGGCGTTGGCCATGTACACGACGGCACGGCCGATCTCCGGGTCGCGGAAGGCGCCGCCACCCTGTGCGCCCATGGCGCCCTTGCCCTTGAGCGCCGAATTCAGCAGCGCTTCGTAACCGGTGGCGATGCGCGCGGCCCAGGCGCTGGCGTCGCCGAACTTGGGGGCGCCCGCGAGGCCGGCCTCGTGGCAGGCGGCGCACTGGGCCTTGAAGACGTTGGCGCCAGACTCCAGCGGGCGGTTGGCGTCGCGGATTTCCACGGAGCCGATCTTCTCGATGCGCTGGGCGACCGCGATGTCGGTATCCACCGCGCCGGCGCCGGGCTTGTTGGCCGAGGTCACGAAGTAGACCAGGCCGATGATGACGAACACAGGCACCACGAACGCGAAGAACGACGTCCACAGCAGCTGGGCAGGCGTCTTGATGGGGCCGGTATGGGAATCGTGGTCGCTCATGGGGTCCTCAGGGGGTGGCAGGCGGGCCTTCAAGGCCTTCTGGCAAGGTGCGCCGGGGCACCGGCGGACAGCCCGCGATTATATCTAGCGCCTCTGGCGGGCCGGGCGATCCCGAGCAAGCCGCTAGAATGGGCGCCACCGCGCGGCTGTAGCTCAGTGGATAGAGTATCGGCCTCCGAAGCCGAGGGTCGTGGGTTCGATCCCCGCCAGCCGCGCCACATCAATGACTTACGCGCATCCCAGCGTGGGTCAAACATGTCGTTGAGGCGCTGCCTCGTCCGTACAGGACGCTGCCCGCAAGCCAGCTTAAGGTCTGAGGTGAGGGTCTTCGAGCTGCCGCGCGGTTGGCTGTGGCCCGCATCTGGACCAGGACTGGCCCACCGTAGTCCGCGTGATGTGGCTTTCCCCCGGGGAAGGACGATCGCCCCATAGCCCAAGAAGCGAACTTGGGCGGTCGCCCCAGAGCGGCACATGCCAGGTGCACCACCGTCGTCGACACGGACCATCCTGGCAAAGGTCGTGTCACAACCAGGGCCTGCTGCATCCTCCGCACTGGAATGTCACTCCGCCTCGGGGCCGGTGCCTTCAGCGTCCAATAGGGGGATGTCCCGGTCTCACGAAACCCCCTTTTTTGTGATGCATCGGGGCCGCAGCGCCGGGCGCCGCGGTGGTATCTCCCTTCCCCCGGTCAGTTGGCTCTACCCACGGGCATTACGATGACTGCATCACGACTGGGAGGGAGAAAACTGTGCGAACCAACGACAACGGCGAAAGCGGCTCTGTCGCCCTGTATTGGGATTTCGAGAACCTGCACGCCGGCCTCATGGAAGCCAAGCACGGTGAAGGCGCCTATGCGAAGCAAGACAACCGCTTCAAGGTCCAGGAGCCGTTGGTCGATGTGCAGGCCTTGGTTGAACTCGGCGCTTCGTTCGGACCGGTCGCCATCAACCGCGCCTACGGCAATTGGCAGTACTTCGGTCGGTACCGCGATGCCCTGCTTCAGGGCTCAGTCGAGCTGATCCAGCTATTTCCGCCGGGGGCTTCCGCCAAAAACGGCGCCGACATCAAGCTCTGCCTCGATGCCACCGAGGATCTCAGCCGTTTCGCTCACATCAGGACGGTCATCGTCGTGGGCGGAGATAGCGACTACATGCCTGTTGCGCAGAAGATCAAGGCCGCTGGACGCACCCTGATCGGCATTGGCAACCGCAAGAACACCAATAAGCACTGGGCCAAGAGCTGCCACGAGTTTCGCTACTACGACACCCTTGTCGAGCCGGAAGCCTTGGGTGACCGAGAGACGGCAGATGCCCCGGAGGCTGTGCCAGCGCCGCCGATCAACGCCGCCGCCGAGCTGCTTCGCCGCGCCATTCATTTGTTGTCCGAGTCGAAGGGCGAGCCGTGGGTGAACAAGGCCAGCGTGCTGCCAATGATCAAGCGCCTTGACCCAACGTTCGACCCCAAGGACCACGGGTACGCCGGTTTCGGTGAGATTCTCAAGGCATTGGATGCCGTAGTGGAAGTGCGAAGAGGTGAAGACGATCACCAACTTCGCTTGCGGCGATAGCTCATCGCGCTGACGATTCGCATGACCGGGACACGCGAATCGTCGGCGCGATACCGAGCGGCGCACCGAGTGCGTAGGGCCGGATTGCAGCGAGGCTGTGCAAAACCCTCCAACGGCCCAACCCACGCGCCAGTTTTGGATGATCACTTCTATGGAGGATGCATGACCTCGCCGATCGTGGCGGACGCGCTGATGATGGCCGTGCCGCGCCGGGAAAAGTCGGTGGCCCTGCTGCACCACTCCGACTAGCGTAGCTGATACACCGGCGAGCACTTCCAGCAGCTGCTGGACGAACAGGGCGCCACCTGCCGCATGAGCCGAGCCGGCGAGGTCTGGGACAACTCGGCCATGGAGAGCTTCTTCTGCTCGCTCAAGACCGAACGCACGGCCAGGAAGGGCCATCGAACGCGAGGGCAGGCCCGCTCAGACACGTTCGACAACATCGAGTGCTTCTACAACCCGACGCGTCGGCATTCGACGATCGGCCATCTCGGCCCCGAACAGCTGAACAAGCTCAAGAAGCTTAGGTCGGTTTCAACGAGACCGGCAGCAACCCAGATTGTTGGTCCGCCGTTAAGAACTTAACCGGCAACAAGAGCATGCGGCAGGACACTGGGATCTCCTTAGCTCAGAAGGACGTTCCTGTGGCTGTATACGTTGTCGCTCAACTCAAATTCAAGAATCGGCTGGCCTACGACCGCTACAAGGCTGCGTTCGGACCTGTTTTTCGGAAGTACGCGGGGCAAGTCCTCGCTGCGGACGAAGCACCTCGGGTGGAAGAGGGCAGTTGGTCCGCTGACAAGGTGGTTCTGATTTCTTTTCCCGATGAGCCAACCTACCGTATCTGGGCGGACTCTCCCGAGTATCAGGAGATCGCCAAGGATCGCCGAGAAGGCGCGGAGTGCGTCGTCCTCCTGCTGAAAGGGGTCCCCGCATGAGCCGCCATGTTGTCGAGGTAGGCAAGCCTTGGGAAGGCACGGTGAAGTTCTCCCTGGGCGTGGTGCATTCCGGCTTGACGCTGCACACCGCCGGTGTAACGGCCCGAGATTCACAGGGGCAGCTTGTTGGCGAGGGAGACATGAGAGAGCAGACCGCTCAATGCTTTCGCAACCTCGACGACATCATCAAGACGGCCGGTGCGCGCTGGGAAGATGTCGTGAAGCTCACGCTGTACACGACCGATATCGAGCGATTCCATACGGAGACGATCGAACTCCGATCGCCCTATTTTGTCGGCAAGCCCGCTGCCACGTTGCTGGAGGTCTCGCGGCTGATTGACCCTCGCATGCTGGTGGAAGTTGAGGCGGTTGTGCATCTGCCGGGCCAGGCCCCATGAGCACCATGACGACTGATGTGGGCGTCTATCTGGGCGGCGAGATCAAAGACTTGCTTGCGACATGCACGCGATGCGCGCGATGCGTTGAGGTGTGCCCCGTTGTTCCACACGGCGCGGCCTTCGGCGCGGAGCCCCGCCAGGTGATTGGTGGTGTCCTTGATCTGCTGCGTACCGGTGCCGCTCCAGAAGCCGCCTCGTCTGACTGGTTGCACGGATGCAATGGGTGTGGCGATTGCATCCCTGCATGCCCGGAACACGTTAACCCTCGGCGTCTGCTGATGCTGGCCAGCATGCATGACGCTGCCCGAGAAAGCAGAACGCCTCAACTCTTTCGTCGCATGGCTAGGTCTATCAAACTGATGATCGCCATGCAGTTGCTGCCCTCGGAGTATTCACGGCTGTTCATGCCGACGCGTCCGCGAAAGGCAAAAATGGTCTTCTACACAGGCTGCAATGCACTTCGCACGCCAAACCTCATGTTCAACACCATGGCGGTTCTTGATGCGTTGGAGGTGGACTACGAGGTCGCCGGGGGACCTTCATCGTGCTGTGGTGTCATCGCTTCCAAGTGGCAAGGAGAGCTTCAAGTGGGTGGGCGTGTCACAGTCCACACGATCAAGCGCTTTGAAGCGTTCGAGCCAGAGAAGGTTCTGAACTGGTGTCCGACCTGTGATATTCACATGAACGAAACCATGCAGGGATTTGTTCCACGTGAGTATGAATTCGACCATGTAACGGACTACTTCATGACTCGCGCGGAAAGGCTAAAGGACCTCTTTGTCCAAGAGATTCCTCGCCGAGTGGTTCTGCACGCTCACCATGGGATGCCCGCGATCGGGCGCAACGTTGAATCCCTGCTGCGTTCGATTCCAGGGCTCGAGGTGGTGGAGACAGTCCTGGAGTCCTCCTACACCTGCGGTGGTTCAGGTTGCTCCAAGACGCCCTCTTTGCAGGCCCAAGAGCATCAGCATCTGATCGACCGGGTCAGGTGTCATCAGGCCGATGCGCTGGTCACGCTGTATCACGGTTGTCACATGGCCTTCATGGGGCTGGAGAGAACCGAAGATTTCGAGGTGGTGAACTTCACCGAACTTCTCGCTCAGGCACTGGGGCAGGCGCCACATTCGGATCGTCTGAAGGAGCTCCGACACCTTGATGACTGGCGGGCCATTGTGGAGGCTTCCCAACCCTTGCTGCAGAAAAACGGACTGTCGATCGACAGCGAATGGCTGGAGCGTCATGGCGCGGAAATTTTTTCGGTCTCTGAGTTCAAGGGCGGCCTGGACTGCCTGGCGACAGATGCGCCCAAAAGTACTGTCACCCCGTCCACCCACGTACCTCACCCACCCACCAATGGAGGTCTCTCATGAAGTTGTTGACCCGATACGTGCTCGCCATTGCAGTTGCCGCCTGGGCGGTCTTGCCATTGAGGGCGCAGGAAGTCTTTCCGTCAAAGCCCGTGCGCATCGTGGTGCCATTCACCGCCGGCGGCCCCACCGACGTGATAGCTCGAATGCTGGGTGAAAGGTTGTCGGAAAAGTGGAAGCAACCGGTCGTGATCGAGAACCGTGCGGGTGGTGGATCCACCATCGGTACCAACCTGGTTGCCAAGGCCCCTCCGGACGGCCACACAATCGGCATGGTGGTCATGGCGCATGTGGTCAACCCCGCCATTCGCAGCGACCTGCCATACGACACGCTAGGCGACCTCGCGGGATTGAGCCAGATCACCACGTCGGCCTGCGTACTGGTAGCCCATCCATCGGTGCCGGCAAACAACCTGCGCGAATTGATTGTGCTGTCGAAAGCGCAGCCGGCAACACTGAGCTACGCTACTCCGGGTGCTGGAACCCTCAACCACATGTCCGGCGCGCTACTTAACTCCCTCGCGGGTACCGACCTTTTGCATGTGCCCTACGGAGGCAGTGCGGCTGCCCATGCCGACGTGCTCAGTGGCCGCGTCCCCCTGATGTTCGATGTGTGGGCGCCCGTGAAAGAGTATGTCCGTGCTGGCCGGTTGAAGGTCCTGGGCATAACCTTGAAAGATCGGATGCCCAGCGACCCCAGCTATCCCACGATTGCGGAGACGGTGCCAGGTTTTGAAGTGGTGTCCGCCTTTGGCATGGTGACTTCCAGCAGGGTGCCGCGTCCTGTGATTGAAAAACTTGGTGCAGACATCGCTGCCGTGGTAAGGGAGCCGGCATTCGCAGCGAAGGTAAGGGATTTCGGTATGGAACCAGTGGGCAGCAGTCCGCAGGAATACGACCGCTTCATCCGATCGGAAGTGTCGCGTTGGTCCCGCGTGGTCCGCGAGAGCAACATAAAGGTGCAGTGAGTCCAGCATGAGTGCTATCACCACCCAACGCGTAACCTCTGTAAGGCACTGGAATGACACGCTGTTCAGCTTCACCACCACGCGTGCGCCCGGTCTTCGTTTTCGAAATGGACACTTCATCATGGTGGGCCTGCCAGTGGCAGGAAAGCCTTTGATGCGTGCATACAGCATCGCCAGCCCGAACCATGCCGAGGAGCTCGAGTTCTTCAGCATCAAGGTGCCTGATGGTGCGCTGACGTCGCGGCTCCAGCATCTTCACGAAGGGGACGAGGTTCTGGTTGGCAGCAAAGCCGTGGGCACCCTTGTGCTCGACGATTTGCGACCGGGACGCAATCTGTACCTTCTTGCCACGGGAACGGGGCTGGCGCCCTTCATGAGCCTTGTGCGCGACCTGGAGGTCTATGAACGGTTCGAGCGTGTCGTTCTGGTGCATGGGGTGCGGTATGTGAGCGAGCTGGCATATGCAGAGGAACTGCAAGTGCACCTGCCCAACGACGAATACCTGGGTGAACAGGTTGCCCGAAGACTCGTGTACTACCCGACCTGTACGCGTGAGCCGTTCAAGGTGACTGGGCGCATACCTGAGCTCATTCGCAGCGGCCGTCTGGCGCACGACCTGGGATTGCCCCCGCTCTCGCCCGCCTCGGACAGGGTGATGATCTGCGGTAGTTCGCCTGCTCTGGCAGAGATCCGTGCCGAACTGGATGCCCGTGGGTTTGAGGCCTCTCCCTGCACTGGCGATACCGGCGACTACGTGTTCGAGCGAGCTTTCGTAGAGACATGAGCTACGTGGTAACCGAGAGCTGTATCCGGTGCAAGTACACCGATTGCGTGGCCATTTGCCCAGTAGACGCGTTCAGGGAAGGTCGCAACATGCTGGTCATCGATCCGACGGCGTGCATAGACTGTGGCGTATGTGAACCGGAGTGCCCAGCTGGGGCGATTGTGTTTGATATGGATGCTGCGCCGCTCTGGCGCGACCTCAATCAACGCATGGCTGCTCAGTGGCCAGTTATTTCGGAACCCAAACCCGCTCCACCCGATGCGGACCTGTTTCGTGGTGAGGCCGACAAGTACGTTCGATATTTCACCGAGACTGCGGCGTAGTGTGTTTGATGGAACGGCGAAACAGTCCCAAATGGAACCAGGCGCTGCAAGGCCTCAGTCACGACGAGGCAGAGGCTGTGCACAGCCTGATGCGCGCCCGTTCCTATCCTCCACGAGGAGCGATTTTCGGCCAGGGTGAACCCAGCGATACGCTGGTTGTGGTGCGCAATGGACGGGTGCGGCTGTTCATCACATCACCCGAAGGGGAAGAGTTCACACTCAGCCTGCTGACAGGCGGCAGCATCCTGGGTTTGGCCGCTGCCGTGCTTCAGCGGCCGCGGATTCTCTCGGCTGAAGCGGCTGGGCATGTGGACGTCTCTGTCCTTTCAACCATTGATTTTTTTTCCTGCATGGGCCGCTTCCCACGCTTCTCCCACAACATCACTCACTTGCTGGCCCTTCTGGCCGTAGAGAACATTGAGCGCAGCGCACCACTGGTGTTGGACTCGGCATCGCAACGCCTCGGACGCATTCTGGTGGCCCTGGCCACCCGAACGCACAGCGGAGAGCAGGCGGTGCGCGATCTCACCCACGATGACCTTGGAAAGATGATCGGTGCAAGCCGGACTTGGGTAAGTCTGACACTCGCCGATTTTGAGCGACGCGGCCTCGTTACCCGTCAGCCGGGATGCATTGCCATTCTGAATCCTGAAGGACTGATGCTCTGAGCGCGGAAAACGCGCTCGCGAACTCTGGAGAAAACTGAATGAAGCTCGCAACATACCGCGATGGGTCGCGCGATGGACAGTTGGTTCTTGTGACTGCCCGACTGGACAAAGCCGTGTTTGTTGCGGATATCGCCCAGACGCTCCAATGTGCCCTGGACCGCTGGAACGCCGTGGAGCTGGACCTGAGGCGCAGGGCTGACCTGTTGGAAGCCGGCCAGCTTGCAGGGGCATTCCCCTTCCAAGTGTCCATGTGCATGGCGCCTCTGCCCAGGGCCTATCAGTGGGCGGATGGCTCTGCCTACCTCAATCATGTTGAACTGGTTCGCAAGGCTCGGGGTGCTGCCATGCCGGCTGAACTCTACAGTGATCCCTTGATGTACCAGGGTGGCAGCGACATGCTGCTGGGACCCACCGATGACATCGTTGTCCAGGATGCATCCTGGGGAATCGACTTTGAGGCCGAGCTGGCGCTGGTGCTGGGTGACCTGCCCGTTGGCGTATCTGCCGAGGCGGCGTCCAAAGGCGCTCGACTCGCTGTCCTGGTTAACGACGTTTCTTTGAGGGATTTGATCCCTACTGAACTAGCGAAGGGATTTGGCTTTGTCCAGAGCAAACCCGCTTCCGCCTTCTCGCCAGTGGCCGTGACGCTCGATGAGTTGGGCCCCGCATGGGATGGGGAACGGTTGCATCTTGACTTGGCAGTCTGGCGCAACAACGTGCAGGTGGGAGATCTGCGCAGCGGAGAAGATATGCACTTCTCGTTCGCTGATCTCGCGGCTCACCTGTGTCGTACTCGCTCCGTTTGTGCCGGTACGTTGCTGGGCGCCGGGACAGTTTCCAATCGCCGGGCAGGCGCCGGGTTTGGCTGTATTGCGGAGAAGCGGACGCTCGAGGTGCTGGAGGAAGGCAGGGCGGTGACTCCCTACTTGCAAGATGGCGAGACCGTTCGGATTGAGGCCTTCGACTCTAGCGGTCAAACGATGTTTGGTCCTATCCATCAGAAAGTTGTCGTGTCTTCGTGTGCCTAGAGGTGAACAGCCCCGGCTTTCGTGGAGGCCGGTTGGCTTCAGTCAGATGCGCAGCGAGGCGCCAGGGCATGAGAGCGCAAAGCGTGAAAACGGTGTCCAGGCCGGCGCCTCGAAAAGGAAGGCCCGGGCAGGGAATGGTGAGCCCAAGACGGCCGGCGTGGACAAGGGAGTACCAGTCGGAGAAGAGATCAAACCGCCGGTGCGTCTGCCGCCATTGCTGTTCTTCGGACCTCCGGGTGTGAGCAAGGCCCACCTTTGCGATTCCCTGGCCAAAATGCTTGGCGTGTGCTCCTGCCCCTGAGGGGCGTTCATCATGCCGGGCTTCTCTGTAACGGAACGGTTCGAAATCCTGGGACAGGGTCAATCCGCGTGCCCGCCTGCCGTGCCAGGATGGCGGCCGCATCGTCCAGCGCGCCGATGCCGGCCAGGGCGCCGGTGCGGTCCACGAAGTCGCAGGCGGCACGCACCTTCGGGCCCATGGACCCCGCGGCGAAGTCCATGCCGCTCAGTTCCAGCGGCGTCACGTCGCCGAGCGCGCGCTGGTCGGGCGTGCCCCAGCCGGTGAACACGGCGGGCACGTCGGTGAGCATGAGAAACGCATCCGCCTGCAGCTCGGCGGCGAGCAGGCCGCTGGCGTGGTCCTTGTCGATCACGGCCTCCACGCCGATGTGGGTGCCGTCTGGGCGGCGCACCACCGGGATGCCGCCACCGCCCGCGCAGATCACCGTCACGCCCTGGTCGACCAGCAGGCGGATGACCTCGATCTCGAGGATGCGCAGGGGCCTGGGCGAGGGCACCACGCGTCGCCAGGCCGGGCCATCGGGGGCAATGGCCCACCCGCGCTGCTGCTGCAGTGAGCGCGCCTGCGCTTCGCTGTAGACCGGGCCCACGGGCTTGTCCGGTGCGTCGAAAGCGGCGTCGCGCGGGTCCACCTCCACCTGCGTCAGCAGTGTGGCGAAGCGCGCCGGCCCGGGGCAGGCGTTGTCCAGCTCCTGCTGCAACACGTAGCCGATCATTCCCTCGGTCTCGGCGCCCAGCACGTCGAGCGGAAAACGGCCCTGGCCGGCGGTCTCGCCCTGCAGCGCCAGCAGGCCCACCTGCGGCCCGTTGCCGTGGGTGACGACCAGGTGGTGCCCATCCTCCATGAGCCGCGCGAGCGCCGTCGCGGCGCGGCGGATGTTGTCGCGCTGCGTGGCGGCGCTCACCGGCTCGCCGCGCCGCAGCAGTGCGTTGCCACCCAGGGCCACCACCACGCGGGCCATGTCAACCGCCCAGGGTGGCCACCAGAAC
Organism: Hydrogenophaga sp. SNF1; assembly: GCF_034421675.1. Classification (NCBI taxonomy): domain Bacteria; kingdom Pseudomonadati; phylum Pseudomonadota; class Betaproteobacteria; order Burkholderiales; family Comamonadaceae; genus Hydrogenophaga; species Hydrogenophaga sp. SNF1. Next base: position 4,365,933 of record NZ_CP139793.1, on the reverse strand, counting down.
CGCCTTGATGGTGTGCATGCGGTTTTCGGCCTGGTCGAACACGATGGAGGCCGGGCTTTCGAAGACCTCGTCGTCGACTTCCATGGCACCGATGCCATACAGCTTCTCCATCTGCGCGCCCACTTCCGTTTCGTTGTTGTGAAAGGCGGGCAGGCAATGCATGAAGCGCACGCGCGGATTGCCGGTCAAGGCCATCGCGCGCGCGTTGACCTGGTAGGGCAGCAGCAGGCGGATGCGTTCCGCCCACACGGATTCGGGCTCGCCCATCGACACCCAGACATCGGTGTAGAGAAAGTCGCAGCCCTTCACGCCCTCGGCCAGGTCCTCGGTCAGCCGCACGCGGGCGCCGCTGTCCCGCGACAGCGCCTTCGCTTCGTCGACCACGGCCGCGTCGGGCCACAGGCTGCGCGGCCCGCACAGGCGCACGTCCATGCCGAGCTTGGCAGCGCCCGTCAGCAGCGAGTTGCCCATGTTGTTGCCGGTGTCGCCGAGGAAGCAGAAGGCCACGTCGCGCAGGGGTTTGTCGCAGTGTTCGCGCATGGTCATGAAGTCGGCCAGGATCTGCGTCGGGTGGAACTGGTCGGTGAGCCCGTTGTACACGGGCACGCCCGACCACTTCGCCAGCGTCTCGACGACCGACTGCCCATGGCCGCGGTACTCGATCGCGTCGTAGACGCGGCCCAGCACCCGCGCGGTGTCCTTGATGGATTCCTTGTGGCCGATGTGGCTGCCCGAGGGGCCAAGATAGGTCACCGTGGCGCCCTGGTCGTGCGCCGCCACTTCGAAGCCGACGCGCGTGCGCGTCGAGTCCTTCTCGAAGATCAGGGCGATCTCCTTGCCGCGCAGCAGGGCCTGTTCGGTGCCGGCGTACTTGGCCGTCTTCAGGTCGGCGGCGAGCTTGAGCAGAAAGCCGATCTCGGCCGCCGAATAGTCGCTCAGCGTGAGGAAGCTGCGGTTGCGCAGGTTGATGGCCATGGCGCGCCTTTCGGTGGTGTCGGGCTGTCGCGGCGGCGGCCTCAGGCCTCACGCCACAGCGGGCAGGTCATGCAGTGCGCCCCGCCGCGGCCCCGGCCGAGTTCGCCGCCGCGGATGGTGATGACCTCGATGCCCGCCTTGCGCAGCAGGGTGTTGGTGTGGGTGTTGCGGTCGTAGCCGATGACCACGCCGGGTTCGAGGGCGACCACGTTGTTGCCGTCGTCCCATTGCTCGCGCGCCTGCTCGTAGCCGTCTCCCCCGGTGGGAATGACGCGCAGCGCCTTCAGACCCAGGCAGTGCGCCACCACGTCGAACAGCGGCTGCTTCTCGGTGCGGCATTGAATGCCGCCGCGGTCGTTCGGGTAAAGGCTGTGGCAGACGATCTGCATCGCCACCTCAACGAAGCTGGTCACGGTGTCGCGGTCGCAGAACGAGAACACGGTGTCCAGGTGCATGGCCGCGCGCGAGCGCGGCATCTGGCAGGCCACCACGCGCTGCACGGCGCCGGCGGCGAACAGGGCCTGGGCCAGTTGCCCCACGGCCTGCGGGGTGCTGCGCTCGCCCATGCCCACCAGCACCACCCCGTGGCCGATGGGCATGATGTCGCCGCCTTCCAGCGTGGCCGGTCCGTGGTCGGTATCGGGGTCGCCCCACCACACGGGGAAGCCGGCCTGCGCGAACAGGGGGTGGAATCGGTACACGGCGGCCGTCAGCAGCGTTTCCTGGCGGCGGGCCGGCCAGTGCATAGGGTTGAGGCTCACGCCACCGCAGATCCACGCGCTGGTGTCGCGGGTGAACATCAGGTTGGGCAGCGGCGGCAGCACGAAACCGTCGGGGCCGAGATAGGGGCCGAACATGCCTTCGGGCTTGAAGGGCAGCTCGTGCACCGCAAGGCCGCCCACCAGATGGCGCGCCAGCTGCGCGGGAGGCAGTTCCCACAGCCAGCCCCTGAGTTCGTCGAGCATGCCCACGCCCACGTGGTTCGGCGTGATCCGGCGCTGCAGCACCCAGTCGCGCGCGCTGGGGATGGCCAGGGTCTCGCTCAGGAGCTGGCCCATCTCCAGCACCTCGACGCCGCGGTCCTGCATCTTGGTGACGAAGTCGAAGTGGTCGGTGCGCGCCTGCTGCACCCAGAAGACGTCGTCGAACAGCATGGCCTCGCGGTTGGCGGGGGTGAGGCGTTCGTGGGCCAGCCCGGGCGAGCCGACCAGCACGCGGCGCAGCTTGCCGACCTCGGAATGCACGCCGAAGCGGGCCGGGCTCGACACGGGCGAAGGGGGCGCGTTCACAGCAGGACCGCCGCGCTCAGCGAGGCCATGCTGAGCAAGGCCAGCATCAGCATCAGCGGCCAGATAAAGCGCAGCCAGCGCTGGTAGGGCACGCGCCCGATGGCCAGCGCGCCGATCACCACCGCGTAGGTGGGCGTGACCAGGTTGGTGATGCCGATCGCGGTCTGGAACGCGGTGACGGCGAGGTCGCGCGGCACGCCGGCGAAATCCGACAGGGGCGCCAGGATCGGCATGCTCAGCACCGCCAGCCCCGAGGTGGACGGCACCAGCAGGCTCAGCAGACCCTCGGTGGCAAAGAGCGCGTTCACGAAGGCCACGTTGGACATGCCGCCGATCCAGCCCTCCAGCGCGTGCAGGATGGTGTCGGTGATTTTTCCCTGGTCCATGATCACCACGATGCCGCGCGCCAGGCCGATCACCAGGGCCACACCGAGCAAGTCACGCGCGCCGTCGACGAAGGCGTTGGTGAACGGCTTCTCCCCCATCCAGGCCACCAGGCCCACGGCGATGGCCGACGCCAGGAAGAGCGCCGACATCTCGGCCATCCACCAGCCGCGCAGCGCCACGCCCCAGACCATGGCGACGAAGGTCGCGCCGAACAGGACCAGGATGATCTGTTGCCGTCCGGTGAGCACCTGGTCGCGGTGGCTCTCGCGGTGGCGCAGGAAGTGGGCTTCGTTGGACGCCTTGAGATCGGCCACCAGCGAGCGGGACGGGTCCTGGCGGACGCGCTCCGCGTAGCGCATCACGTAGGCCACGCAGATCAGCCAACCCAGCGCCAGGATCACCAGCCGCAAGGCCATGCCCTGGGTGAAGGGGATGCCGGCGGCGTTGGAGGCGATGGCGGTCGAGAAGGGGTTGATGGTGGAGCCGAGCACGCCGATCCCGGCCCCCACCATGATCACGGCCACGCCCGTGAGCGCGTCGTAGCCCACCGCGATCATCAGCGGCAGCAGCAGCACATAGAAGGCGAGGGTCTCTTCCGCCATGCCGTAGGTGGTGCCGCCCGCGGCGAACAGCAGCATCAGCACCGGAATCATCCATTTCTCGCGGCCCTGCATGCGCAGCATGACGCGTTCGATGCCGGTGTTGATGGCGCCGCTGGCGTTGACCACGCCCAGGAAGCCGCCGACCACGAGCACGAACAGGGAGACGTCGATGGCGTTGGCCACGCCCGTGGCCTGGTTGTAGAAGCCCGTGATGGGGGCCATCAGCACGTCGAGCGCGCCTTGCGGCGCGGCGTCGACGACCTGGTACGTGCCCGGCACCGGGGTGTCCTTGCCCAGGGCTTCATTGGCCACGCGTTCGTACTGGCCCGCCGGCAGCAGCCAGGTGAGCGCCGCCATCAGCACGATCAGCGCGAACAGGATGGTGTAGGCGGTGGGGAACCGGTCCTGCGCGGAGGGCAGGGGGACGGGGGCCGCGCCCGCGATGGGCTCTGCCTGGTTGGCCATGGTGTTGCCTCCTTGTGCGCCCATGTGTGCCCTGCCGGATGGCAAGGGAGTCGCCTGGCGCTCGGGGCATTCTTGGCCGGTGGTGACCGGCGCGCCTTGACGCTGGTCAAGAACGGTGGTGGTCGCGCCGCGGCCGAACCCACCCGGGCCGCCTCGCAGCGCCGCTCGATACCCCCCGCTTCAACGGGCCTTCCTGGCCTTGGCCGCGGCAGCGGGCTTGGGCCGGGCGCTCGCTTCGTCGAGCCACAACAGCGTGTCGGTGTGCACCATGAAGCGGTGCAGGTAGTCGGGCGAGAGTTCGCTCAGCAGGCTCAGGGTGCGCAGCACGAGCATGTGCGAATTGAGCGGGCCGGCGGCCTCGGGGCCGCGTTGCACGGCCTGCGCCACTTCGTCTTCGGCGCAGAGGCGCGCCCAGCTGTCGTGGAAGGCCTGCGCGCTGCGCAGCTCGGGCCGTGCCGTGCCGGCCGGCTGGGTGCGTTGCCCGATGTGCTGGTTGAGCTGGGCCAGGGGCGTGAGCGGCGGCTTCGACCGCGGGCGAAGGGCGCGCTCGACCGGCGCCGGCTCGCTCGCTGCGGCCTCGGCCGGTGGCAGCGAGGCCAGCGTCGCCATCAGCCGGCGCTGCACGGACTCGGGCGCGGTCTGCATGCGGCGCGCCAGCGCCGCCCGGTAGTGGGCGCGCACGGCCTCGGCGTCAGTCACGCTGGGCCCCCCGGGCGCCATGGCCGGCCTTGGGCACCGGCGCCATTTCCACGCGGCGGTTGAGCGCGCGGCCCTTCTCGTCGGCGTTGGAGGCCACGGGTTGTTCGGCGCCGAAGGCGGCGCTGAACACGCGCTGCGGCGGCATGCCTTCCTGGATGAGGGCGCGCGTGACCGTGAGCGCGCGCTGCGCCGAGAGCTCCAGGTTGTCGGCGAAGCGCTGGTTGCCCGACTGCACCGGGCGGTCGTCGGTGAAGCCGCTGACCATCAGCATCTCGTCGCGCTCGCCCAGGTAGACCTGCAGCGGCGGCACCAGGCTTTGCAGGATCTGCCGTCCCTCGGGCCGCAGTTCGTCGGAGTTGAGCGCGAACAGCACGCTGCCGCTGATGCCGATGCGGCCGTTGTCCAGGGTCACGCGGCCGTTCTGCAGCGGAATGGCCAGGGCCTTCTCCAGGGCCATGCGGCGCTGCTCCTCCTGTTCGCGCTTGCGCACCTCGGCCTGCAGGCTGTTCACCAGGTCCATCTGCACCACGAGCACGCCGACGAGGATGAGCACAAAGGCGCCCACGAGGCCGGACATCAGGTCGCCGAACACCGCCCACACCGGCGCGCCGTGCCCGCCGCCCTCGGTGTCGTCGGGGCGTTCGTCCAGGCCGGCCATCATGCGGCCGTCCCCCCGGGCGGCGCGCGCAGGCGGCGCAGGTCTTCCACGATGCCCTGCTGCGAGCTGATGCTGAGGTCGATCACCTCTCGGGCCTGGGCCACGTAGTAGGCGAGCTGTTCGTCGCTGCGCGCGACCGATTGCGTGACGGCGCCTTCGACGCGCTGCAGGCTGTCGATGAGCGCCTCCTGCGAGCGGCTGAACAGCGCCACGCCGTGGTTGAAGGCCTCGCCCAGGCTGGCCAGTTCGATGGCGCTGGCGCCGACCTGCGCGGCCACTTCGTCGGCGCGCACGGCCTGCGCGCCTACGGTGTCGGCGAACTGGCGGCCCACCCGGTCGAGCACGGCGCCGGCCGAGCCGACCAGCGATTCGATGGCCGCGCGCTGCTCGGCGGTGGCCTGCTGAACGGACTGCAGGAGGGCGTCGATGTGCTGCATCAGCGTGGCGCGCTCCTGCAGGGCGCTGTTGTCGCGCTCGGTGAGCTGGCTCATGTCCTGGCGCAGCCGCGCGATCACCTCGGCGGCGGCCCGGGGCGCTTCGGCGGCCGTCTCGATCAGGCGCGCCATGGGGGCTTCGAGCGCGAGGGCCAGGCTGGCGAGTTGCGTGGACAGCTGCTGGTTCAGCGAGGCCTGCAGCTCGCCCAGCCGCTGCACGGCGGCCTCGCCGCGCGCCGCCTCTTCGCCGCGCAGGCCGGCGAGTTCTTCGCGCCAGCGGGTCGCCGTGTCCTGCAGGGTCTGCGCCACGGCCTGCTGCTGCGCCAGGGTCTGCGCCCCGAGCCGGCGCCATTCGTCCTGCAGGGCCGCGGCCGTGTCCTGCAGGGCGGCGGCCCAGGCGGCCTGGCGCTCGCGTTCTGCCGCGCTGTGCTCGGCCTGCGAGCGGCCCAGCGTGTCCTGCACCTGGGCGAGCAGGGCGCCACTGCGCTGCTCGAAGGTGGTGGTGAAGGCGACCAGCGCCTGGTCCAGGCCCTGCAGCTGCGTGCGCACCAGGGCGTCGACGCGCTCGTGTTGCCGCGTGGCCTCCTGGGTGAGGGCATTCATGGCCTTGTCCACCGCAGCCTGCAGGCCTTCGCCCGCGGCCCGCGCGCTGGCGTCCAGGCTGTGCCGCAGCGATTGCTCAACCGAGCGGGCCAGCCCGCCATAGGCGTCGCCCGACGCCGACAGGAACTGGGCCTGCCGCGCCAGCAGCTGCTCGTCGAGCTGCTGGCTGCGCTGCTCGATCCGCTCCATGAGCGCCTGCAGCCGGTCCGCCACCGCGGGCAGGGCGCTGGCCTGCTGCTGCAGGGCGTCGACCGTGGCCTGGCGCTGGTGCGCGAGCGAGAACGGGCGGAACACCGTGGCCACGCGCGCGTCGAGCTGGCGCGCCGCCTCGGCGCGCTCGCGCCGGGCGATGGCCGACATCAGGCCCAGCATGGCCGAGGTGGCCACGCCCACCACCGAGGTGCCGAAGGCCAGGCCCAGGCCCTTGATGGGCGCGGCCAGCGCCGAGCGGATGGCCTGCAGGTCGGCCGAGCCCTCGAGCGTGAACACCACGCCCTTGAAGGTGAGGACCATGCCGAGGAAGGTGCCGAGCATGCCCAGCATCACCAGCAGGCCGATGAGGTAGGGCGTGAGCGCCAGGCCGGGCAGGGCGCCGCGCTCGCTTTCGATGCGCTGGCGCACCGCGTCGCGCAGGGGGGGCGGCACGCTGGACAGCCAGTCCTCGAGCGCGGCCAGGGGCTGGGGCACCTGGGCCAGCGCCTGGGACAGCGCCGCGCTGGCCTGCCGGTAGCGCCGGATCTCCTGCGCGCCCATGAGGTACACGCCGCCGATGAGCGCGGTCATGGCCAGGGCCAGGCCGCTGGACCCCACGAAGCCCGCGCCGATCCAGACGACGGACAGCAGGCCAAGGACGAAGGCGGAGACGAAGAACAGTCGGTTCACGGAAAGGCGGTTCACGGGGTGTCGATGGAGGGGGAAGCATGGGACGGGCCCAGCGCTTCGATCATGCCGGTCACCGGCTGCAGGCGCAGATCGAGTTCGGCGAGCAGGGCCTGCCGCAGCTCCTGCTCGAACACCTCGGGCCAGGCGTCGGACGGGGTCTGGCGCAGCTGCTCGAAGCGCGCCTTGAGGAAGGCGGGCACGCCGGACAGCAGCCGCTGCTCGCGCCCGCCGATCAGCTGGTCCAGGGTGGCGTCCAGCGCGGCCAGCTGCGCCAGCCGGGGCGAGGTGGCGGCCAGCGCCTGGCGAACGTGGGCGCGAAAGGCGCCGATGGCGGTGTCCATGCGGCGCTGCTGGTCGAGGCAGCGCTGGTGGATGGCGCCGAAGTGGCTGTCGTCCGCGCCGATCGGCTGCCGGGGCGGCGTGGCGATGCCTTGCTCCAGCGTGGCGCGCAGGCCCTGCAGCCCGGCCCGCAGCTGGGCGGCGTGGGACCGGCCGGTCGGCTGCCGTGGTGCAGCCGCCGACGGCAAGGCCTGGTGGGTGGCGTGCAAGGCGATGGCGTCGCGCACGTCCAGCCATTCGGCCAGGCGCTCGGCAAGGTCCCGCCGGGGGGCCTCGGCCGGCGCGGGCAGGTACCCGGCGAGCTGGCGCACCAGGGCGGAGCGGTGGGATCGGCTGCGCAAAACGGTCGGTGGCGCCTTCGGGGGCGCGGGGGTCAACAGGCGGATGAATGGGGGCGCGAGCGCCCCGCATTGTCCTCTACCCGGGCGCGGGGCCGGATGGCCGAGCAGCGCCAAGGCGGCGGGCCGCTGGCGCTAGGCGCCGCGCAGGCTGCGTCCGCTCAGGGCGTCGCGGATCGGGGTGGGCCGCTCGAGGCCACCCAGGGGGAGGTCGAGAAGGGCGTCGAGGTCCGCGCCGGCGAACTGTTGCCACAGCTCGGCCACGCTGCGGGCCGCGGGCTGGCCGTGCCGGTTCGCGCTGGTGGACACCAGCGCGCCGCCGGCGGCCCGGCACAGCCCGGCCGCCGGGCCATGGGCGGTGACGCGCACCGCGATGCCCTGGTGCGCACCCGCCACCACCGCGGGCGCGCTCGCCCCCCGCGGCAGCACCCAGGTGTGGGGGCCGGGCCAGCTGGCGCGCACCTCGGCCAGCGCCTCGGGGGCCAGCCGCGCCCAGTCCACGAAGGGGTCGAGCTGCGCCTCGCTCGCGGCGATGAGCAGGAAGCCCTGCGTGGTGGGGCGTCGCTTGAGCCGGTAGATGCGCTGCACAGCCGCCGCGTTGAAGGGGTCGCAGCCCAGGCCGAACACCGCTTCGGTGGGGTAGGCGACCACGCCACCGCGGCGGACCGCGTCGGCCACCGCGTCCAGGCACGCGGGCGAACGCCGCCGGCTCAGAGGTCGTGCCCCAGGAAGTCCCGCAGCTCCTCGGTCTGGGGGTGGTCGAGCACGTCCGCCGGGCCCACCTCCCAGACCTTGCCCTGGTGCATGAACACGAGCTGGTCCGCGATCTTGCGGGCGAAGTTCATCTCGTGCGTGACCATCACCATGGTCATGCCCTGGTCCGCCAGGCCTTCGATGACGCGCAGCACCTCGCCGGTGAGCTGCGGGTCGAGCGCGGAGGTCACTTCATCGAACAGCATCACCTTGGGTTGCATCGCGAGCGAGCGGGCGATGGCCGCGCGCTGCTGCTGGCCACCCGACAGCTGCTCGGGGTAGGCGTCGAACTTCTCCGACAGGCCCACCTGACTCAGGCACTGCTGGGCCAGCGCGATGGCCTGCGCCTTGCCCAGCTTTTTCACGCTGCGCGGCGCGAGCATGATGTTCTCGCCGATCGTCAGGTGCGGGAACAGGTTGTAGCTCTGGAACACGATGCCCACGTCCAGGCGCAGCTGCCGCAGGTCCAGCGTGGGGTCGGTGAGCACGTGGCCGCACACCTGGATGTGGCCGCGGTTCACCTTCTCGAGCCGGTCGATGCAGCGCAGCGCGGTGCTCTTGCCGGAGCCGGACTTGCCGATGAGCACCGTGACCTCGCCGCGCTTGACCTGAAAGCTCACGCCCTTGAGGACTTCGATCTGGCCGAAGCTCTTGTGCACATCGCGCAGCACCACGATGTCGTTCGCGGAATCGGCGGTGCCGGCGGCGGTCGGGACAAGGTCATTCATAAGGTCTTCTTTCATGGAGAGGCTCACGCGCTGCGCATGCCGCGCGCCATGCGTTGCTCCAACCGCCGGCTCAGGGCCGACAGCGGATAGCAGAGCAGAAAGTAGATCAGCGCCACGACCACGAAGGTGATGAAGGGCTGGAAGGTGGAGTTGTTGATCAGCTGGCCCGCCCGCGTCAGGTCGACGAAGCTCACCGCCGACGCCAGCGAGGTGTTCTTGACGATCTGCACCATGAAGCCGACGGTGCCCGGCGTGGCGTTGCGGATGGCCTGCGGAATGATCACCTTGAACATGCGCTGCGTGCGGCTCAGCGCCAGGCACTCGGCCGCCTCCCACTGCGCCTTGGGCACCGACTGGATGCTGCCGCGCCAGAACTCGCCGAGGTAGGCGCCGACCCAGATCGTCATGGACAGCGTGGCCGCCATCAGCGGCGACACCGCCAGGCCCAGCGCCGGCAGGCCGAAGTAGCCCGCGAACATGATGACCAGCAGCGGCACGCCCTGGACCACCTGGATGTAGGCCGCCGCGAGGGCGCGCAGCCAGGCGAAGCGAGAGACGCGGCACAGCGCGATCAGCAGCCCCATCAGGCCACCGCCGATGAAGGCGCAGGCCGACAGCGCGACCGTCCACAGGGCGCCCTGGAGCAGGAATTGAACGTGGACAAGACCAAAGGTGGGCATCGTTCGCTCTCCCTTCAAAGCGGCGTGCCGAGGCGGCGGCGGCGCGGAAAGATCACCAGGCCGAGCAGCCAGAACCCCAGCCGCATGACCAGCGCCAGGCCGAAGTACATGAAGCCGATCGTGATGTAGGTCTCCATTGGCCGGAATGAGACGCCCTGGATGTAGTTGGCGTTGCCGGTGAGCTCGGCCACCGAGATCTGCGAGGTGATGGAGGAGGCCAGCATCAGCAGGATGAACTGGCTGGTGAGCGAGGGGTAGACGCGCTCCACGGCCGGGCGCAGCACCACGTGCCAGTACACCTGGGCGCGCGACAGTCCCAGGCACTCGGCCGCTTCCCATTGGCCGGCATGTACCGAGTTGAAGCCGGCGCGCATGATCTCGCCCGTGTACGCGCCCACGTTGATGGTGAGCGCGATGATGGCCACCGAGAAGGCGCTCATCGTGATGCCGATCGAGGACAGGCCGAAGAAGACGAGGAAGATCTGCACCAGGAACGGGGTATTGCGGATGCCTTCCACGTAGCCCGCGCACAGCGCCGACAGCCAGCGCACGCTCGAATTGCGGCCGATGGCGCAGAGCGTGCCGATCACGAACCCCAGCAGGGTGGCGGCGGCGGCCAGCTGCAGCGTCACCAGCGCACCGTCCAGCAGCATCGGCCATCGTTCGAGGATGGGAGTGAAGTCCAGGGTCACCGTCGTGCCTCCGATGGGGTTGCCCGCGCGCGCGGGATCAAGCCGAGACTGGGGGCGCCTTGCGGTCGCCGAACATCAGGCCGGCGGCACGGAAGCCGCCGTCGACGTTGAGCGTGTGGCCCTGCACGTAGCGCGCTTCGTCCGAGCAGAGGAACACGGCCGCGTCGCCGATTTCCTCGGGCGTGCCATAGCGCACCATGGGCACGAGGTAGTTGTAGGCGCTGCGCGTGGCGGCGTCGTGTGCGGTCGCGGCCATCTCGGTCTCGATGGCGCCGGGCGCGATGTTGTTCACGTTGATGCCGTGCGGCGACAGCTCGACCGCCATCACCTTGGTGAGCAGCTCCAGGCCGGCCTTGGCCGCGCCGTAGGCTCCGCGGCCGTTGCCGCCGCGCTGGCCCGAGAGCGAGGCGATGTTGATGATCTTGCCGCCGTGGCCCTGCGCCACCATGCGCCGGGCGCAGGCCTGCGCCACGATGAAGGCGCCGGTGAGGTTGATGGCAATGGTGCGGTTCCAGTTCTCCAGCGTGATGTCCAGGAACGGGGTGTTGCCGCCGATGCCGGCGTTGTTGATGAGGATGTCGAGCCGGCCGAGCTGGGTGGTGACGTCCTTGAGCAGCGTCTCCACCGAGCGCGGATCGGCCACGTCGACCACGAAGCCGTGCGCCTGGGCGCCGGCCTCGCGCAGTTTGGCGGCCGCCGCGTTGGCGCCCTGGGGGTTGATGTCGGCGATGGCGATGACGGCGCCCTGGCGCGCGAGGGCCGTGGCGATGGCGAAGCCGATGCCGCGGGCACCGCCGGTGATGAGGGCGATCTTTGCTTGCAGTCTCATGAAGGGTCCTGTGGTGGTGAGGGCGTGCGGCGGTTCAGTGTGGGTCTCTGACCGCCGTGAAAAAGTCGGGGGCGCCGGTCTGGCCGCCCTTGAGGGCGATCTCCAGGCCGTCGATGGCGGGGTCGGTCGAATGGGCGCGGCACAGCGGCACGCCCGGCGACAGCGGCGCGATGGCGGTCAGCGCGTCGATGCCCAAGCGCGAGGCCGCGTGGCTGGAGGTGTCGCCGCCGGAGATGACGGCGCGCCGCAGGCCGCACTGGCGCACCAGGGCGTTGAGGACGTCGCCGAGGGCGGCACCGAGCCGGTCGTTGACGGTGGCGATCGGCGTGCCGCTGGCCCGCACGGCGTCGCGGAACGCGGCCACGCGCGGATCGTCGGGGCCGGTGGCGGTGAAGACCAGCGGGTCGCGACCCCGCGCGATGGCCTCGCGGCCGAGCGCGCTCACGCGCCGCACCTCGGCGGCCAGCAGGTCCTCGTGGACCGCCAGCCGCGCGTCCAGCACGATGGGCTCGAAGCCCCGCGCGCAGGCGTGCTCGATCTGCGCCGCCGTGATCGGCGACACCGAGCCCGACACGGCCGCGAGGCGCTCCGCGCGGGCGCAGCCGGCGCTGGCGGAGGCCGACGGCATCAGCCCGGCCGCGCGCCAGTGCGCCACCAGCGCCTGCTCGACGCCTTGCGAGCCCAGGACAAACTGCGGCGCCGCGCCCCGTTCCCAGATCAGACGACCGGCCTCGCGCAGGGTTTCCGGGTCCAGCACGTCCACCGAGACGATGGCCGCGCCGCGTTCGATCTCCTGCGCCAGCAGCGCATCGGCCCGGCCGCGTTTCATGCTGGCGAAATCCACCAGGCCCACGCGCAGATCGGTCTGCGCGGCCAGGTGGCGGCCCAGGTCGGCCTCGTGCATGGGCGTGGTGGGGTGGGCCGCCATGGTGGGGTGGCGGTCGAGCCGGTAGCCCACGCCGTTGGCGTGCGCGAACAGGTTGCCGAAGGCCTGGAAACGGCCCATGCCGGGGTCCGACACCACGAGCGGGATCCACCCCGCGAAGCGCCGCCGGGCGATCTCGGCCGCGCGGCCGATGCTGCCGATGTGGGGCGCCGAGTCGAAGGTCGAGCACACCTTGTAGTGGACGACGGGCGCGCCGATGCCGGCGAGCTGCTCGAAGACCGCGGGCAGGTGCTGCTCCATCCACTCGGGCGGTCGCGAGCGCGCCACGCCCGCCACGCCGATGGCGCGGTAGTGCGCGAAACGGGCCAGGCGCTCGGGCGTGGGCGGCGCGAGGAACAGGATGGTCTCGAGCCCGGCGAAGGCCAGCACCTCCAGGGCCGCCGACGAGCCCGTGAAGTCGTCGCCATAGAAGGCGATCAGCGGCCCCGGGGGGAGCGGACGGGCGCCGCTCACGCAGCGGCCTCCATCGCCGATTGCAGCGCCGGGTGGGTGCGCGCGTAGTCGGCCTGCGGCACGCCCTGCAGCGCCGCGTCCCAGGCTTCGCGCAGGGCGCTCACGCCGGCGCCCGGGCCTTGCGGGTGGGCCAGGATGCCGCCGCCAGCGGTGACGATCAGGTCGGTGGTGTTGACGGCCGCGTAGGTGCCCGGCACTTGCGTGACGCCCTGGCCCGAGGAGAACACGGGCATCACGGTGCAGGGCTTGTCCGCGAACAGCGGTTCGAGGCAGGCGCGCGCCGACGCGATCACGCTGTCGTCGGGCTCGGAGAACTTGTTGGCCAGGCCGTTGACGTGCATGTGGTCGGCGCCGGCCAGGCGCCAGATCTTGCTCCACGCGGTGAACGACCAGCCCAGCAGCGGGTGGCGCGACAGGTAGCCCCAGCCGTTGCGGTGCGCGTGGATGGGCAGCTGCGAGAACTTCGCCAATTCGATCATGCCCGCCAGGCCCACGGAGTTGATGCTGGCCATCAGGCAGGTCGCGCCGTGCGCGAGCAGCACGTCGTGGCGGCGCTTCATCTCCTCGACGTCGCCGGTGAGGTTGAAGGCGTACATGGGCTTTTTGCCGGTGCGGTCCGCGCTGGCGTTCACCTCGCGCATCACCGCGGCCACGCGCTCGTTGAACGGGCAGTTGGGTCCGTCGGCCTGCAGTTCGTCGTCCTTGATGAAATCGATGCCGGCGGCGCAGAGCTGGGCCACCAGGGCCGCCGTGTCCTCGGCGGAGAAGCCGACACTGGGCTTGATGATGGTACCGATGAGGGGGCGCCCCTTCACCCCGGTCAGCCGGCGCGTGCCCTCGGCGCCGAACTTGGGCCCCGGGTAAGCGGCGGCGAAGGGCTGGGGCAGGCGGATGTCGAGCAGGCGCAGGCCGCTCACCTGGCGCAGCTCGAACAGGTTGCCCGCCACCGTGGCCATCAGGTTGGGCAGGGAAGGCCCCAGCGTGGCCAGCGGCCAGGAAAGCGTGAGCCGGGCGCGGACCAGGGACTCGCCCGCGGGCGTCGGTGTCGAGGTGGGCAGCGCGCGCGCGCCGGTGAAGCGCTCGATGACCTCCAGCTTCTCCACCCGCGCCGCCGCGCGTTCGAGCAGCTCGGGCGTTTCGCCCGGCACGCGGACGAAGGTGCCGCTGGACTGCTCCCCGGCGATGGTGGCCGCCACGCGCTCCGGGTCGTCCGGTGTCTCGAGGAGGTAGTCCGCTTCAATACGGTGCTGCTGCATGGCGTTTCCAGGGGTGGGTCGGATGGCGTGCCGGGCGAAGGCCCATGGCGCGCCCGCGCGTGCGTGCGCGGGCGCCAGGAACAAGGAAGAATCGGCGGGGCGTGTGCGGGGCCCGGCCCGCACACGGGCGCGTGGCTCAGGGCTGCAGGAGCTCGGCGGGCACGTCGACGCCGTGGTGCTTGCGGTAGAGCGCGTTGAGCTTGCCGCTCTTGGCGTTGACCGCGATCCACTCGTTGAGCTTGGCCAGCAGCGCGGGCTCGCCCTTCTTCACGCCCATGGCGATCGGGAACTGCTTGATCACCAGCTTGGCCTCGAAGGGCTTGGCGCCCGCGCGCTGGTTGATGGCCTTCATCTGCGGGTCGCCCAGGCCCACGTAGGTGGCCTGGCCCGACAGGGCCGCCGTGATGACGGTGGCATCGTCGTCGAAACGCACCACGTTGATGCCCAGGGCCGAGGCACGGGCGGTCAGCTCCACGTCCTGCATGGTGCTGCGCACCACCGCGATGGACTTGCCCTTCAGGTCGCCCCAGTCCCTCACGCTCTTGTCCGCCACCGGCGCGATCACCGTGGTGCGGATGAAGGAATACGGCTTGGTGAAGTCCACCACCTTGGCGCGCTCTTCGGTCACGGAGAGCGAGGAGATCACCACGTCGGCCTTGTCGGTGTTGACGTTGGGAATGCGCGTGGGGCCGGTGGTGTTGATGAATTCCACCTCCACGCCCCAGTCGGCGGCCAGCGCGCGCGCCACCTCGACGTCGGAACCGGTGGGTTGCAGCGACCCGTCGAGCATGCCGAAGGGCGGGATGCCCATGTCGGTGGCGACGCGCAGCTTCTTGCGGCTGTTGATGTTGGCCAGAACGTCCGCGCTGGCGGGCAGGGCGAGCGCGAGGCCCAGGGCCGCGACGAGGGCGCTGGCGTGACGGCGGTGGATGTTCATGTTTTGTCTCCTGGTCGTTGAGGCCGGATGGCCTGCGGAATGGGATGCACACGCGCGGCCCGGGCGCCGGGTTTCTGCGGTCAAAATCTGACAGCTGCGCGCTCGATGTTCAGGGTAAACCCTGAGATTTCCCATTGCGTTAACGGCAAATGCTGGGAAATTGACGGCAGTCTAGTCAGACTCGCCGCGGCTGACCTTCCATTTGTTCGTCCCTACCTGTGAGTTTTTATGACAGCTCAACCGCTTGCGGCCGGGGGCGATGCCCGCCAGCGCCTGCCCTTGACCTCCCTGCGCGCCTTCGAGGCGGCGGCCCGCCTGGGCTCCATGACGGCCGCGGCGGACGAGCTGTTCGTCACGCACGGCGCGATCAGCCGGCACGTGCACCTGCTCGAAGACCAGTTCGGCGTGCCCCTGCTGGTGCGCCTGCCGCGCTCCGTGGCGCCCACGCCGGAGGGCGCGGCCCTGGCGGGGCAGCTGACGGAGGCCTTTCGCCTGATGCGCGAGGCCGTGGCGCGGCTGGCGCCCGGGCCGCTCACGCTGTCGTGCTCCGCCACCATCATGATGAAGTGGCTGATCCCGCGGCTGAGCGAATTCAAGCGCGCCAACCCCAGCGTGGAAATCCGGCTCAACATGAGCCACGGCGAGGTGGACTTCATCCAGGACCAGATCAGCCTGGCGATCCGCACCAGCATGAACCGCCCGCCGCAGGACGTGGTGATCGAGCCGCTGCAGCACGAGCAGATCGGCCCGGTGTGCCATCCCGAGTACCTGGCGCGCATCGGCATCTCCTCCATCGCGTCGCTGGCGCGCGCCCGCATCCTGGAAACCGCGACGCGCACCTACGCCTGGAAGGAGTGGGTGGCGCTGATGAACTGCGAGGACATCGGCCTCACGCCGCACGAGCGCTACGAGCACTTCTACCTGGTGATCGAGGCGGCGGTGTCCCAGCTGGGCGTGGCGCTCGTGCCGCGCTACCTGGTGGAGAAGGAGCTTGAGTCGGGCCAGCTGGTGGCGCCCTTCGGTTTCATCCAGAGCCCGTACACGCTCAACCTGTGGATCGCGCCGCACGAGCGCCTGCGCGACGATGTGCGCCAGCTGGCGCGGTGGATCCGCGAGCGCATGGAGTGAAGGGCGCGTGGGTCAAGACACCGCGAGCCGCCCGGGCGCCGCGCGCTCGCCCGCCAGCGCGCGCTGCCCCAGCGCGATGGTCAGGGCCGCGGCGAGGCTGGCGACCACCGACACCCAAAAGCCGTTCTGCGGGCCGAAGTGGTCGACCACCCAGCCCGACACGAACGCGCCCAGGGACATGCCGATGCCGATGCCCGTCATCACCCAGGTCACGCCCTCGGTCAGCATGGACGCCGGCACGCGGCGCTCGATCAGGCCGAAGGCGGTGATGAAGGTGGGCGAGATCGCCACGCCACTGAGGAACACGGCGGCCGCGAGCAGGGCGACCGACGAGCCCGCCACCAGCAGCGGCAGCGAGGTCAGGGCCAGCACGCCCACGGCGATGAGCAATTGGCGGTGCAGCGCCAGGCGCGGGTTGAGCGCGCCCAGCACCAGCCCCAAGACGAAGGAGCCGACCGCGTAGACGCCGATCACCAGGCTGGCGGCGCCGGGCTGGCCCAGCGCCGTGGTGATGGCGATGGCGCTGACCTCGGCCGTGGCGAAGGTGGCGCCGACGAAGACCAGGGCGAGGGTGATGATCTGCACCGGGCGCTGGCGGATCGCCGAGCCCGCGGGGCCGTCGGCCTGCGGCGCGCGCACCGCGGGCTCGGTCTTGCGCTGCAGCAGGAAGGCCGCCGTGCCGCCGACCATGAACAGGGTCGAGGCCAGCATGCCGGCCTCGGGGAACCAGGCCGCGGCCAGGCCGACCGAGAGCGAGGCCCCCGAGATGTAGATCAGCTCGTCGGCCGCGGATTCGAAGGCAAAGGCGGTGTTGAGCTCGGGCCGGTCTCGGAACAGCTCGCTCCAGCGGGCGCGCACCATGGCCGACATGCTGGGCAGCGTGGCCGCGCCGAGGGCGGTGGCGAACAGCGTCCAGGCCGGCCAGTTCCAGTGGCTGGCCAGGATCAGCAGCACGAAGGCGGCGGCCGACACGGCAGCGGCCGGCGCCGCCACCGCGGTCTGGCCGTAGCGGTCGATCCAGCGCGAAATCTGCGGCGCCAGGAAGGCATTGCCCAGGCCGTACGTGGCCGCGACGGCGCCCGCCAGCCAGTACTCGCCCAGGGTCTGGGACAGCATGGCGACGATGCCGATGGGCGCCATGGCCAGCGGCAGCCGGCCGAAGAAGGCGGCGATGGAAAAGCCCTTGGCGCCGGGCTCGCTGAATATCCTTGCATAGGGGTTGGACACGGGAAAGCTCCTGGATCGGGGGTGAACGGCAATAAGATACGTGGCGTATGCATGTTATTGACGTACGCTGCGTACGTCAATTCACGTACGTTCTGTATGTGTTTGATTGGAGCCAGCCATGCGAAGAGCCCGCCAGGACATGATTGCCGAGACCCGCGGCAAGCTGATCGCCGCCGCGCGCCAGGCCTTCGGCAGCGTGGGCTACGCCCAGGCGTCCATGGACGATTTCACCTCCGCCGTGGGCCTCACGCGCGGCGCGCTGTACCACCACTTCGGCGACAAGAAGGGCCTGCTGCAGGCCGTGGTGGACCAGATCGACGCCGAGATGTCGGTGCGGCTGAAGGCCATCGCCGCGCGCGCGCCCAACCGCTGGCAGGCCGTGGTGGACGAGTGGATCGCCTACATCGAGATGGCGCTGGAGCCCGAGATCCAGCGCATCCTTTTCCGCGACGCGCCCGCCGTGCTGGGGGATCAGTCGCAATGCCCCAGCGCCCAAAGCTGCATCGAGGCCCTGACGGCCAGCCTGGCGGCGCTCAAGGAAGACGGTGTGCTCATCGACGCCGACCCGGAGGCGATGGCCCGGCTGATCAACGGCGCCAGCAGCCACGCCGCGATCTGGATCGCCAGCTCGCCCGATCCCGAGGCGGCGTCGAAGAAGGCCGTGGCGGGCTTTCGCCGCATGCTCGAAGGCCTGCTGCGCCGGCCGGACCCGGCCTGAGCGACGCCGTCCGCTGAGCCCCGCGGCCCACCACGGGCGCCGGGGTGATCGCGCCAAGCGATTGCTATCGCTTGGCGCTGCCTTGTTGGGGCATGGGTGCCTTCCTACCATCCGCCGACTTCAACAGGGCACCCACCACCGTTCATGAAAACCCAAGTCGCCATCGTCGGGGCAGGCCCGGCGGGCATGCTGCTTTCCGAGATCCTTCACCACCACGGCATCGACAGCATCGTCGTGGAACGCCAGACCCGCCAGTACGTGCAGTCGCGCATCCGCGCCGGCGTGCTGGAACAGACCACCGTGGACATGCTGCGCCAGTACGGCCTGGCCGAGCGCATGGAGCGCGAGGGCCACGCGCACGACGGCATGAAGATCGTCTGGGCCGGCCGCAGCAGCTTTTTCATCGACGTGCGCCAGCACGTCGGCAAACGCTTCGTGGCCTATGGCCAGACCAGCATCCAGGAAGACCTGTTCGCGGCCGCCGACCGCCGCCAGGCCAGCCTCGTCTTCGGCGCGGCCAACGTGGCCCTGCACGGCATCGACACCGACCGGCCACGCGTGAGCTTCGAAGCCGACGGCCAGACCACCACCATCGAGTGCGACTACATCGCCGGCTGCGACGGCTTCCATGGCGTGTCGCGCAAGGCCATTCCGGCCACCGTGCTCAAGGAGTTCGAGAAGGTCTATCCCTTCGGCTGGCTGGGCATCCTCACGCCGCGCCCGCCGCTGCCCGACATCGTCTACGCCAACCACCCGCGCGGCTTCGCGCTGGCGTCCATGCGCAGCCCGACCATGAGCCGCTACTACATCCAGGTGCCGCTGGACACCCGGATCGAGGACTGGTCCGACGAGCGCTTCTGGGAAGAGCTCAAGGCGCGTTACCCCGCCGACCTGGCCGCCGCGATCGTGGAAGGCCCCTCGATCGAGAAGTCCATCGCGCCGCTGCGCAGCTACGTGGCCGAGCCCATGAGCCATGGCCGCCTGTTCCTGGCCGGTGACGCCGCGCACATCGTGCCGCCCACCGGCGCCAAGGGCCTGAACCTGGCCTTCTCCGACGTGCACTACCTCAGCCGGGCCCTGGCCAGCCGCTACGAGACGGGCCGCTCGGACCTGCTGGAGCGCTACAGCGACACCGCCCTGCGGCGCGTCTGGCACTCGGTGCGCACCTCCTGGTACCTCACCAACCTGCTGCACCGCTTCCCGAGCACCACCGCCTTCGACCAGCGCACCCAGGAGTACGAGCTCGAATTCCTGAAGTCCTCGCACAGCGCGCAAGTGGCGCTCGCCGAACAGTACGCCGGCCTTCCCCTGGAGCAGACCTGATGACCCCCGCCACGCGCGATTACCACGACATTCCCGGCACCTACGTGTTCGACGGCGCCCACCAGCGCAAGGGCTACTGGCTCAATATGTTTTGCAAGTCGCTGGACGTGGCGGCCCACCGCGACCAGTTCCGCGCCCACCCCAACGACTACCTGGCGCGCTTCCCCATGAGCGAGGCCCAGCGCGAGGCCGTGCTGATGCGCGACTGGCTCGGCCTGCTGCGCCTGGGCGGCAACATCTACTACACCTTCAAGCTCGCCATCTTCGACGGCCTGAGCATGCAGCACGTGGGTGCCGCGATGTCGGGCACCGGCATGACGGTGGAGGACTTCCGCCGCATGATGGTCTCCGGCGGCCGCCCGGCCGAGGGCATGCGCAGCCTGCGCCAGAACGCGGAGGTGGGCCATGGCTGAGCTCATCGGTGGCGTGGGCACCTCGCACGTGCCCGCGATCGGCGCCGCGGTCGATCACGGCAGGACGCAGGACGCCTACTGGAAGCCCGTCTTTGACGGCATGCAGGCGGCCAAGGACTGGATCGCGCGCGCCAGGCCCGACGTCTGCATCGTGGTCTACAACGACCACGCCTCCTGCTTCTCGCTGGAGCTCACGCCCACCTTCGCGCTGGGCGTGGCCCCGCACTACGAGCCGCACGACGAGGGCTACGGCCCGCGGCCGGTGCCGCGCGTGGAGGGCGCGCCCGAGTTGTCCTGGCACCTGGCCGAGTCGCTGATCCTGGACGAGTTCGACATCACCATCGCTTCGAACATGACGGTGGACCACGGCCTGACGGTGCCGCTGTCGGTGCTGTTCGGCCAGCCCGAGGCCTGGCCCTGCCGCGTCATCCCGCTGTGCGTGAACGTCATCCAGTACCCACCGCCCACCGGCCGGCGCTGCCTCAAGCTGGGCCAGGCCATCCGCCGCGCGGTCGAGTCCTTCCCTGGAAACCTGCGCGTGGCGGTCATCGGCACCGGCGGCCTGTCGCACCAGCTGCAGGGCGAGCGCGCGGGCCTCATCAACGCCGAGTTCGACAACCGCTGGCTCGACGAATTCGTCGACGCGCCCGACCAGGCCGCGGCCCACGGCCACCTGGAACTGCTGCGCGAAGCGGGCTCGGAGGGCCTGGAGTGCGTGATGTGGCTGGTGATGCGCGGCGCCCTGCGCCCGCAGGTCGAGGTGGTGCACCGCTTCTACCACGTGCCCGCCTCGAACACGGCCTACGGCCTGCTGGTGCTGGAGGACGCGCAGCGCGCGCCAGCGCCCGCCACCTAGACGCCCGCCCTCCCGCGGACCCCACGAACAAACAAGGAGACAAGACATGCTGCCAACGAATCCCCCCACCGCGCCGCGCGCCCGACACGGGCTCCTGCGCCGCCTGGGCCGCCAGCTCGCCGCGGCCGCCCTGCTGGGCTGCGCCACGATGGCCTCGGCCCTGGCGCAGGGCGACTGGCCGGCCAAGCCCATTCGCTTCATCGTCGGCTTTCCGCCCGGCAGCTCGCCCGACGTGGTGGCCCGCGCGCTGTCGCCCGGCCTCACGCAGGCCCTGCGCCAGCCCGTGGTGGTGGAGAACCGGGCCGGGGTCACCGGCATGATCGCGGCCGAGGCCGTGGCCCGCGCGCCCAACGACGGCTACACCTTCCTGGTGACCTCGGGCAGCTCCATGTCGATCTCGGTGCACACGCTGCCGCGCGTGCCCATCAACCCCGACAAGGAGCTGGTGCCGGTGGCCGCCGCCGCGCGCATCGAGCTGTTCCTGGTGTCCGACGCGCGCCAGGGCTTTCGCAACTTCAGCGAGTTCATGGCGTTCGCCAAGGCGAACCCGGGCAAGCTGACCTACGGCTCGCCCGGCACCGGCAGCGCACCGCATGTGGCCACCGAGATGCTGCGCGCGCAGAGCGGCATCAACGTGGTGCACGTGCCCTACCGCGGCGCCTCGCCGGCCCTGCAGGACCTGCTTGGCGGCACCACGCAGTTCCTGTTCGACCCCGGCATCGCCCTGGAGCATGTGCGCGCCGGCAGGCTGCGCCTGCTGGCCGTGGGCAGCACCAAGCGCTCGCCCCTGTTTCCCGACACGCCCACCATCCAGGAGCTGGGCCTGGCCGACTTCGACGCCGGCACCACGCACGGCATCTACGCGGCGGCCGGCACCCCGCCGGCCATCGTCAACCGGCTGAACGCCGAAATCAACAAGCTGCTGGCCCAGCCACAGGTGGCGCAGCAGTTCACCGCCATCGGCGCCGAGGCCACGCCCATGAGCGCGGCCGAGTTCGGCGCCCTGATCCGCCGCGACAGCGCGCGCTACGGCGCGATCGTCCGCGAACGCGGCATCAAAGAGTAAGCCCTTCCGTCTCCCCAGAACGGCCGCGCCCGGGCGCGGCCGAGGACCCGCCATGCGCCTTTTTACCCACCACGACCGCCCGGTGCACCTGGGCGCCTTCCCCAGTGAGCGCCTGCGCCGCCTGTCCGGCGCGCCGGACCTGTCCCGCATCGTCGACACCGGCGTGCTGCGTCCGCCCGCGGACGAAGGCGCCGCGCCCACGCTGGCGCGCTCCATCAGCCGCTTCATGTGCGCGCTCGACCAGGTGCGCGAAGGCGACCACAACCCCCACCTCGCCGAGATCCCGGGCAGCCCGGGCCTGCGCAGCGAGCACCTGAAGTCGGCGGCCTACTTCCTCGACACCTCCATCGCCGGCGTCTGCGCGCTGGGGCCGGACCACCGGCTGGCCGAGCGCGTGGAACACCCGGCCTTTCGCACCGCCACCTACGAGCAGTCGGAGACCAAGCTGCGCCTGCGCTTCAACCCGAACGCGGTGCTGCGCCAGATGAAGCGCTCCATGGACCTGTGCGCGCGCGGCGTCGAGCACCACACCCACGCCCTGGTGCTGATGGTGGCCCACCCGCGCGACCCCTCCGCGGACGAACCGGGCGCGGAGTGGATCGTCGGCATGCAGGACTGGCGGGCCGCGCTGCGCGCCGCCGAGACCGCGGCCGTGCTGGCCAACTACCTGCGCATCCTGGGCCACGAGGCGCGCAGCCACACGGCCACCACCACCGACGTGCACCTCAACCGTCTGGCCGTCTCCGCCGGACTGGCGCGGCTGGAGGACGGCGCGCTCACCAACCCCTTCGTGGGCACGCGCTTCGGCCTGGCCGTGGTCACCACCACGCTCGCGCTCAAGCCCGACGAAGCCCTGGCACCGGCCACCCTGAACGAGCGCTGGCGCGCGCGCGGGCCGAGCTGGTGGCTGGGCGCGTCCAGCCAGAAGAACGCCTCCAATGCGGTGGACTTCGCCAAGCGCCACTACCGCGACAGCCTGCACCCGGTGGAAACGCTCAAGCGGGTCGACGAGACCACGACCTTCATCGACGAGGACCGCATCCCGCGCGTGCCCAAGAGCAGCGAGTTCTTCCTGCGCGCGGCCTTCGGCGACCTGGGCAAGGCGCCGCAGGAGGCCTCCAAGGACGGCTACTCGGTGGCCAAGGCCCCGCTGGCCGCCGCGCTGCGCCTGGCCCTGAACGTCTATTCCGTGCTGCAGCGGGGCGAGCCCGCGGCGCACAAGGCCAGCTACGCCGACCCGGCCCGCAACGCCGACCTGGTGAAGGCCACGCTGCACTACCTGGGCGCCGACATCGCCGGTCTGTCGCGCGCGCCGGCCTGGGTCTGGTATTCGCATCGGCAGGACGGCACGGAGATGCCGGTGGCCCACCCCTTCGCGGCCACGGTGATGATCGACCAGGGCTTCGACACCATGGAGGGCACCTCGGGCGACGACTGGATCTCCAGCGCCCAGTCGATGCGCACCTACATGCGCGCCGGCCTGGTCTGCGGTGTGCTGGGCGACCACCTGCGCGGCCTGGGCTTCAGCGCCACCGCCCACTCCGCCGCCGACAGCGACGTCATCCAGACGCCGCTGGTGCTGCTCGCGGGGCTGGGCGAGGTCAGCCGCATCGGTGAGACCATCCTCAACCCCTTCCTGGGCCCGCGCAGCAAGACCGGGGTGATGACCACGGACTTCCCGATCCAGCCCGACAAGCCCATCGACTTCGGCCTGCAGAACTTCTGCGAGTCGTGCAACAAGTGCGCGCGCGAATGCCCATCGGGCGCGATCTCCGCCGGCCCCAAAGTGATGTTCAACGGCTACGAGATCTGGAAGGCCGACGTCGAGAAATGCACGCGCTACCGCATGACCAACCTCGGCGGCTCCATGTGCGGGCGCTGCATGAAGGCCTGCCCCTGGAACCTGCCGGGCCTGGTGCAGGAGAAGCCCTTCCGCTGGGCCGCGATGAACCTGCCCGTGGCCGCGCAGTGGCTCGCGCGCCTGGACGACGCGCTCAACCGCGGCGTCATCAACCCGCGCAAGAAGTGGTGGTGGGACATCACCAACGACGGCACCGGCAAGGTGGTGGCGGCCAAGGAGGTGAACACGCGCGGCCTCAACAAGCACATCAAGATCAAGCACGAGGACCAGACGCTCGCAGCCTACCCCGCGCCGCTGGCGCCGCTGCCGCTGCCCATGCCCAGCCCGGTGGACCGCGAGGCCGGCATCGAGGCCTACCGGAACCTGCTGAGCCCGGCGCAGTACCAGGCGCGCATCCGCGAGGGCCAGACGGAGAACCTGGTGCCGCCCCTGCGCCGCCTGACGGACGAGCCGCCGGTGCGGGTGGCCCGCATCGGCCGCCGCTGGACCAGCTCGGCCGACGGCAAGATCGACCTGTTCGAGATCGTGGCCAGCGACGGCCAGCCGCTGCCGGCCTGGCAGGCGGGCGCGCACATCGACATCACCATCACGCCCGAGTTCATCCGCCAGTTCAGCCTGGCCGGTGACCCGGCCGACCGCGGCCGCTACCTGCTCGGCATCCTGCGCGAGGACCAGGGCCGCGGCGGCTCGCTGAAGATCCACCAGATGCTGCGCCAGGACGCGCAGGTGGTGATCTCCCAGCCGCGCAACCACTTCCCCGTGATCGCCACGGCGAAGCGGCACGTGCTGCTGGCCGGTGGCATCGGCGTCACCCCGCTGATCGCCATGGCCCACGAGCTGCACGCCGCGGGCGCGGACTTTGATCTGTACTACAAGTCGCGCACGCGCGCCCAGGCCGCCTTCATCCCCGAGCTGCAGGCCATGCCCTGGGCCGACAGGGTGCACTTCCACTTCAGCGACGAGCGCCGGCTCGACATCGCCGACGTGCTGCGCGACTACCGCGACGGCCACCACGTGTACACCTGCGGTCCCGCGGCCTTCATGGACGCGGTGTTCGACACCGCCACGGGCTTCGGCTGGCCGGAGGAGGCCCTGCACCGCGAGTACTTCTCCGTGCCCGAGACCGAGGCGCGCGAGCGCCTGCCCTTTCGGCTCAAGCTGGCCCGCTCGGGCCAATGCATCGCCGTGGCCGCCGACCAGTCGGCGGTGCAGGCCCTGGCCGCTGGCGGCCTGCAGGTGGACGTCAAGTGCAGCGACGGGCTGTGCGGCGTGTGCGCGGTTCCCTACCTCGAAGGCGACGTCGATCACCGCGACTTCGTGCTCAGCAAGGAACAGCGCAAGTCCCGGATGGTGTTGTGCTGCTCCCGTGCCGCGCAGGCGGACGGGGAGGTGGTGCTGGACCTGTAAGCGAGGCGGCACCCGCCGCCACCCCAACCGCTCGCCCCCGAGCGAACAACAGAAGGAGACAAGCAAGATGAAGAAGATCAGCCTGATCGGCGCCGGCCTGCTGGCGCCCGCCCTGGCCCTGGCGCAAGGCGGCGCCCCGGCGGCCTCGTCCGTGCAGCTGTACGGGCGCCTGGACGCGTCCATCAACTCGGTGCGCTACTCGGCCACCGGCGCGGCGCCCTCGCGGCAGAACAGCTTCCTGTCGAGCGACACCTCGCGCTGGGGCATCCGCGGCAGCGAAGACCTGGGCGCCGGCCTGCAGGCCTTCTTCAAGCTGGAGAGCGGCTTCAACGTCGACACCGGTGCCCAGTCCAACCCGGCCGCGTACTTCAACCGCGAAACCGTGGTCGGCCTGCGCGATCAGCGCTACGGCACGCTGATCCTGGGCAGCCAGTTCACGCCCAACATCGCCATGTCGCTGCGCGTGGACCCGTTCCAGCGCTCGGGCATGGGCGCCAGCCTCACGCTGTTCCAGCGCGGCGGCGCGGCCGGCCTGCTGGGCTACCCGGCGATGCACAACAACGCGGTCCAGTACATCTCGCCCAGCTTCGGCGGTGTCGTCGGCAAGCTGATGGTGGCCAGCAACGAAGGCGCCTCGCCCTTCGGCAACCCCTCCAGCCTGGCGCTGGAGTACAGCAACAAGGCGCTCTACCTCGGGCTCGTCCACGACCGCCTGAACTCCACCGGCGCCGCCGCCGGCCAGCCCGCGCTCGCGTCGGTGAAGAACCAGGTGACCAGCCTGGGCGCGAGCTACGACCTGAAGGTGGTGAAGCTGTACGGCTACCTGGTCAAGGCCGATGTGGACGGCGCGCCCGGCATGCGTGGCGGCTACCTGGGCGTCAAGGTGCCCGCGGGCGTCGGCGAGATCAACGCCGTCTACCAGGTGCGCAACGTGGACGATGCGGCCAACTCGGACGCGCGCCTGTTCGCGGTGCAGTACATGCACCCGCTGTCCAAGCGCACCTCGGTCTACACCAGCGTGGGCCACCAGAGCAACAAGGGCAACGCGGCCTTCGGCCTGTGGCCCTCGCGCACGGAAGCCGGCGGCGGCCCCGCCGCCGGTGCCGACGTGCGTGGCTTCCAGGTGGGCATGCGCCACGTTTTCTGAAGCCGGGAGCCGCCATGACCGACACCGCCCAATCGGGCTTGTACATCGATGGCCAGCGGGTCGAGGCCAGCGGCGGCCGCCGCTACCCGATCCACAACCCGGCGCGTCCCGCCGAGCGCGTGGGCCAGGCCGCGCTGGCCTCGGTCGAGGACGTGGACCGCGCGTTCCAGGCCGCGCACCGGGCCTTTCCCGCCTGGTCGGCGCGCAGCCCCGCCGAGCGCGCGGCGCTGCTGCGCCGCGTGGCCGAGCACCTGACGGCCGATGCCGTCGACCTGGAGCGCCGCACGCGCCTGTTCACCCGCGAGCACGGCAAGGTCCTGAAGGAGGCCGCCACCGAAATGGGCCGCCTGGGCTCGCGGTTCACCGACGTGGCGGACAACGCGCCGCGGCTGATGGCCGACGAGCGCCTGTCCGGCCCGCCGTTCGACACCGTCATCGCGCGCAAGCCACGCGGCGTGGCGCTGCTCATCGTCCCGTGGAACTGGCCGCTGTCGATCCTCGGCGCCAAGCTGCCACAGGCGCTGCTGGCGGGCAGCACGGTGGTCATCAAACTGCCGCAGCAGTCGGCCATCGCGCCGGCGCAGACCGTCGCGATGATCGCGGAGATGCTCCCGCCGGGCGTGGTCAATCTCATCACCGGCGAGGCCGCTGAAATCGGCGACGCCATGCTCACGCACCCGCTGGCCGCCGCGATCAACTTCACGGGCAGCGTCGGCGTGGGCAAGCACGTCATGCGCCTGGCCGCCGAGCGGCTGACCCCGGTGACCCTGGAGCTGGGCGGCAACGACGCGGCCCTGGTGCTGCAGGACGCGGAACTGGACGCGGCCGCCTTGCGGCGGCTGTACCAGGGGGCGTTCATGACGGCGGGCCAGATCTGCATGGCGATGAAGCGGCTCTACGTCCACCGCTCGCGCTACGACGAGCTGGTGCAGGGGCTGTCGGCCGTTGCCGCCGAACAGGTCGTGGGCGACGGCCTCCTGCCGGACACCACCATGGGACCGCTGAACAACCCGCGTCAGCTCCAGGTCGTGCGGGACATGATCCAGCAGGCCCGCGAGCGCGGCGCGGACGTGCGGGAATTCGGCGCGGTGCCCGACCCGGCGCTGTACCGCCAGGGCCACTTCCAGCGGCCGACCCTGGTGCTCGACCCCGACCCCTCGCTCGACGTGGTCCGCGAAGAGCAATTCGGTCCGGTGCTGCCGATCCTTCCCGTCGACACGCAGGAGCAGGGGATCGCGCTGGCGAACGACTCGCGCTTCGCGCTGTGTTCCTCGGTCTGGACGGCCGACCCCGAGCGCGCGATGGCGGTCGCCCGTCAGCTGGAGGCTGGCTACACCTACCTCAACGGCCACGGACCGCTGGCGCAGGACAACCGCGCGCCTTTCGGCGGCTTCAAGGACAGCGGCTTCGGCCGCAACCTGGGCTTCCAGGGCATCGAAGGCTTCCTCTCCCCCCACAGCATCTCCGCCCCCGCGGGCTGGCTCCACAAGGCATGAACACCGAATCCCCCCTGGTCCCGGCGCCCACCGTGGCCGAGCAGTTGCTGCGCCTGTGCGCCGACGCTGGCGTCAGGTACATCTTCAGCAACCTCGGCAGCGACCACCCGGCCTTCATCAGCGCGTTCGCGCGGCTCCAGCAGGCCGGCCTGCCCATGCCCGAGGTGGTCGTCTGCCCGCACGAGATGACGACCCTGAGCGCGGCCGACGGCTACGCGATGGTCACCCGCCAGCCCCAGCTGGTGCTGGTCCACGTCGACGTGGGCACGCAGAACCTGGGCGCCAGCGTGCACAACGCGGCGCGCGGCCGCATCCCGGCCATCGTGGTCGCCGGCCTGTCGCCCGTCTCCTGCGACCCGTCCGTGCTCGGCCACCGCAACGAGTACATCCACTACACGCAGGACACCAGCCGCCAGAGCGACATCGTCGCGCCGTACATGAAATGGATGTACGAGCTGCGCGCGCCCGACATGGTCGAGCCCGTGGCGCGGCGGGCGCTGCAGATCGCGTCCTCGTCGCCGCGCGGTCCCGTCTATCTGACGGGCGCGCGCGAGGTCTGGGACGCGCCCGCGCCCGCGGTGCGCGAGCAGCCCGACCACTGGCGGCCGTCGGCGCTGGGCGGGTTGCCACCCGCCGAGGCGCTGGCCCTGCACGAGGCGCTGTGCCGCGCGAAGCGGCCGCTGGTGATCACCAGCTACGCGGGCATGGACCCGGGCGTGCCGCCCCGCCTGGTGGACGCGGCGGACCGCTATGGCCTGGGCGTGCTGGAGCTCGGCCCGCAATACGTGAGCTTTCCGGGCAGCCACCCCTGCCACCTGGGCTACCAGCGCAACCTCCTCGTCGACGAGGCGGACCTCATCCTGCTGCTCGACGTGGACGTGCCGTGGCTGGCCTCGCAGGTCACGCCGCACGCGGACGCCACGCTGTTCCACATCGACGTCGACCCACTCAAGACGGACCTGGGCTACTGGCACTTCCCCGCGCAGGGCCGCTTCCAGGCCAGCACGGCGCAGGTGCTGGCGCAGCTGCTGGCCCTGGACGCCGCGCCGGCCCTGGCGGGGCGGGCGCAGCGCCTCGAATGGGTCGCGGCGGCGAAAGAGCGGGTCGCCTTGCGGATCCCGCCGGCGCCCACGCAAGGGCCGATCACGCCGGCCGAGCTGACCCGGGCCGTGCGCGAGCTGGTGAACGACAAGACCGTGGTGCTGGTCGAGGCGCCGTCGCACGCCACGCTGATCGCGTCCGTGCTCAAGACCGACCGGCCGGGCGGCTGCTACCTGAACCATGGCGCCGGGCTGGGCTGGGGCATCAACGCCGCCATCGGCGTGAAGCTCGCGTCGCCCGAGTCGGAGGTCATCACCCTGGTCGGCGACGGCTGCTACCTGTTCGGCGTGCCGGGCAGCGCCTTCTGGGTCGCGGGGGCCTGCGGGGCCGCCACGCTGACCGTGGTCTACAACAACGGCGGCTGGAGATCGCCGCGGCACTCGACGGCGCTCGTGCACCCCGACGGCCCGGCCGAACGGCACGACCGCTACTGGGTGGCGTCCGGGCAGGGCGTGAAGTTCGAAGCCCTGGCCGAGGCCACGGGCGCCGCGCTCGGCTTCGCCGTGCAGGACCGGGCCGAGCTGGCGTCGACGCTGCGCTCGGCCCTGGAAGCCGTGCGCGGGGGCCGCAGCGCCGTGGTGAACGTGCAGCTCGCCCCCATCACCTCGCAATCGCTGTTGCCTTCCACGGCGCAAGGAGACCAGCCATGACGACCAAAGACCCGCGCAGTCACCGCGCCACGCGCCGGCGGGCGCTGACGGCGGCCCTGGGCGGGCTGCTGGCCCTGGCCTCGGGCGGCGCCGCCGCGCAGGCCAGCGCCTGGCCGACCCGACCCGTCCGCATCATCGTGGGCTTTCCCGCGGGGGGCGGGCCCGACGTGATGGTGCGCAGCCTCGCCCCGGGCCTGTCGGAAGCGCTGGGCCAAGCGGTGGTGATCGAGAACAAGTCCGGTGTGACCGGCATGCTGGCCGCCGACGCGGTGGCGAAATCCACGGATGGCCACACCTTCCTGATGACCACCGGCAGCTCGATGTCGATCTCGGTCCACACGCTCGAGCGGCTGCCGCTCAACCCCAGGACCGACCTGGTGCCCATCGCGGCGTTCGCGCGCGTTTCGCTGTTCCTGGTGGGCAACGCCAAGCTGCCGTTCAAGACGTTTTCGGACCTGCAGGCCTACGCCAGGCAGCACCCCGGCCGCCTGACCTACGGTTCGCCCGGCAATGGCAGCGCGCCGCACGTGGCGATGGAAATGCTGAAAGCGCAGACCGGCCTCACGGCCGTGCACATCCCTTACCGGGGCGCGGCCCCGGCCTTGCAGGACCTGCTGGGCGGATCGGTCGACGTGCTGTTCGACCCGGGCATTGCCTTCGAGCACGTGCGGGCCGGCAGGCTCCACCTGCTGGCGGTGGCCTCGAACGAGCGCTCGCCGCTGTTCCCCGACGCGCCCACCCTGAGGGAACTCGGTGTCAAGGACTTCGACGGCGGCACGACGCACGGGCTGTATGGCCCGGCGGGCACGCCCCCGCCGGTGGTCGCGCGGCTGAACGCGGAGATCAACCGCCTGCTGAAGACGGCGCCGGTGGCGGCGGGCATCCAGGCGCAGGGCGCCGAGCCGACGCCGATGGCGCCGGCGGCCTTCGCCGCCCAGATCCTGCGCGACAGCGAGCGCTACGGCGCGGTCGTTAAGGCCCGGGGCATCAAGGAGTAGGCCGGGCGCCGCGGAACCGCGGCCCGGCGGCTACAGCCGCCGGCTGCCGCGCGACAGCACGCGCGCGCAGGACTGGCTCATGGCCAGGAAGGCCTGCGCCGCCGACGACAGCTGGGGCTCGCGCCGGTGCAGCACGGTATTGACGTACTGCGGCATCGCCTCGCGCAGCTTCAGCGTCACCAGCCCGCGGCCCATCAGGTCTTTCTCGATGAGGACGGCGGGGATCATGCACATCCAGTCCGTGCTGCGCACCAGCGCCACCATCTGCGTGATGGCCTCGCAGGTGGCCGCCACCGGCGGCGCGGCGAAGCCGTGGTCGGTGAAGTAGCGCGCCACGGTGCCGCCCGGGCCGCCGGGCGAGCCGAGCAGCACCCATTCCGTGTGGCGCAGGTCGGCCAGCGAGGCCACGCCCGCCAGCGGATGGCCCTCGCGCGCGACCACCGTCAGGTTCGAGCTGAACAGCTCGACGCAGGCCAGGTTGGACGCGAGGCCCTTCGGGGGAATCGCGGTGATCGCCAGTTCGATCTTGCCCTGCTGCAGCGCCGACTCCAGGTGCTCGAACACGCCGCTGATGAGGTTCAGCCGCACGTCCGGAAAGCGCTTGTGGAAGTCGGGCACCACCAGGTGGAGCAGCGTGGCCGTCGGCGTCGGGCCCAGCCCGATGCTCAGGCTGCTGACGCCCGCGCCGCGCAGCTGCTCGGCGTCGATCAGGATCTGGCGGGATTCGCGGTCGATGAGCTGGGCGCGCTCGTAGATCTGGCGGCCCTCCGCCGTGAGGCTGATGCCGCTCGTGGAGCGTTCGATGAGGCGCAGCTTGAGCGCGTTCTCCAGCGCCTGGATGCTGCTCGTGAGGCCCGCCTGCGACACCTCCAGCTCCCGCGCCGCGCGGCGGAAGCTGCCGAACTCGACGATGGCCAGGAAGGTGCGCAGTTGCTGAAGCGTCATGGGGGTCTGGTCGGGGCCGCGTGAGGTCGCGCCGATTATGGGACGTCGACCGCTGGCATGCCGCGTCCCGCGCACCGGCGGGTGGGGGATTCAAATAACAAACCGACGAGACGGTTTATTATTGGAGACATCCGCGCTGGCCCCCGGGACCGGCGCGCCTGAACGGGAGACCCGATGCCCCTGACCCCGACCGACACCCCGCTGACCGAGCGCCTGCAACTGCAACCCGCCGGCCCGGGCCGCTGGCGCAGCCTGCACGGCGACGCCAACCAGAACGGCCGCTCCTACGGCGGTCAGTTGCTGGGCCAGGCCATGCGGGCCGCGCTGATGGACGTGCCCGACGCGCGCGCGCCGACCATGATGCAGTTCCTGTTCCTGCAAGGCGCCATGCCGGACCAGCCCATCGTGTTCGAGGTGCGGCGCTTGCAGGAGGGCAAGCGCTTCAGCTCGCGCCAGGTGCGTGGCGTGCAGGGCGAACGCACCGTGCTCGACGCCCAGGTGAGCTGTGCCTTGCCCTTGTCGGGTCCCTCGCACGCCGAGGCCTCGCCGGTGCCTCCTGGCGAGCGGCCCGAGGACCTGCCCACGCTGAACGAGGTGCCCGGGCCCTGGCGCGAGCGCATCGCGCTCATGGGCGGCTACGGCCGCGACTGCAATGCCGCGATTCACTTCCGCATTCCCGACGTGGAGCGCCAGCTCGGCGGCGTGGACGCGGGGCGCGGGTTCCGCTACTGGATGAAGGTGCCGCAGGCCCTGGCCGACGAAGCGCCCCTGCACGCCGCCGCCTTCGCCTACCTGTCCGACTGGTGGCTCAACTTCTGCATCCTGCGGCCACACCTGGCGCGCGCCGGCGAGCGCGGCATGTACATCTCCAGCCTCAACCACGCCCTGTGGCTGCACGCGCCGCTGCGCGCCGACCGGTGGGTCCATGTGCAGACGCACAGCGCGCACGCGGCCCAGGGCCGCGGCCTGGCGCTCGCGCACTACCACGACGAAGCCGGGCGGCACGTCGCCACCGCCACCCAGGACTGCCTGGTGAGCTGGACCGACTAGCGCCCAAGAGCCCAGGCGCCGTTGGCGGCGCCGCGCTCAGGCCCCGTCGCCGGGCCGCCGGTGGCCCGCGGTGCGCGGGGCGATTCCGGGCTTGAGGCGCCAGTCGGGCCCGAAGTCCGACAGCGGGTGCGAGGGCATCGCCGCCTCGTGCTCGATGCCGCGCAGGCGCGCCGCGTAGGCGTCGAGGTAGGCCCCGCGCTGCCCGGGGTCGGTGTACTGGATGGACCAGCCCACGAAGGGCTGCAGCACCTGCAGCCCCGAGTAGCCGAAGGTGCCGTGCTGCAGGTGCCAGAGGATCACGTCGCGCTGGCCCAGCAGGCCGTCGGGCGCCATCATCTCGGGGAAGCAGCCGGTCGTGAAGGCCAGCATGGCCTTGCGGCCCTTCAGCCCGCCCTGGTCGAAGCGCTTGCCGCCCGCGCCGTACACCGTGCCGTTGGCGAACACGCGGTCGATCCAGCCCTTCATGATCGCGGGCACCGAGAACCACCAGAGCGGAAACTGCAGGATCAGCAGATCGCAGGCCATGAGCTTGTCGAGCTCGGCCTGGATGTCCGCGCGGAAGGTCTGGCGCTGCGAGGCCTGCTTCTGCTCGCGGTCGTACTGCAGCGCGTCGGGAAAGCGGCGCTCGCTGAAATCATCGCCCGTGGCCACGGGCTGGAAGCCCATGGCGTAGAGGTCGGACACCACCACCTGGTGGCCGGTCTCGCGCAGGGTCTGCACCGCGCGCTGCAGCAAGGCCTGCCCGAAGGAGCGGGGCTCGGGGTGGGCGTGAACGATGAAGACCTTCATGGCGGGCCCCGGTGTCAGAGCGCCTTGACCAGCTCGGGCACGGCCTCGAAGAGGTCGGCCTCCAGGCCGTAGTCGGCGACGCTGAAGATGGGGGCCTCGGGGTCCTTGTTGATGGCCACGATCACCTTGGAGTCCTTCATGCCCGCCAGGTGCTGGATGGCGCCCGAGATGCCGGCGGCGATGTAGAGCTGCGGCGCCACGATCTTGCCCGTCTGGCCCACTTGCAGGTCGTTGGGCGCGTAGCCCGCGTCCACCGCCGCGCGGCTGGCCCCGATGGCCGCGCCCAGCTTGTCGGCCAGCGGCGTGATCACCTCGTTGAACTTCTCGCTGCTGCCCAGCGCGCGACCGCCGCTGACGATGATCTTGGCCGCCGTCAGCTCGGGCCGGTCGCTCTTGGCGATCTCGGCGCCCAGGAACTGGCTCTTGCCCGAATCGGCCACCGCGTTGGCGGTCTCCACCGCCGCGCTGCCACCCGTGGCCGCCGCCGCATCGAAGCCCGTCGTGCGCACCGTGATCACCTTCTTCTCGTCCGTGGCCTGCACGGTGGCGATCGCGTTGCCCGCGTAGATCGGGCGCTCGAAGGTGTCGGGGCTCACCACCTTGGTGATGTCGGAGAGTTGCGCCGCGTCCAGCAGCGCGGCCACGCGCGGGGCCACGTTCTTGCCCGCAGCGGTGGCCGGGAACAGGATGTGGCTGTAGCTGCCTGCCAGCGCCACCACCTGCGCGGCCACGTTCTCGGCCAGCCCGTGTTCGAAGCCGGCGGCGTCGGCGTGGATGACCTTGGCCACGCCCGCGATCTGGGCCGCGGCCTTGGCGGCCTCGCCCGCGTTGTGCCCGGCCACGAGCACGTGCACGTCGCCGCCGCATTGGGCCGCGGCGGTCACGGTGTTGAGGGTGGCGCCCTTGATGGACGCGTTGTCGTGTTCGGCAATAACCAGTGCAGTCATGTCAGTTCTTCCTCAGATCACCTTGGCTTCGGTCTTGAGCTTGCTCACCAGCGTGGCCACGTCGGGCACCTTCACGCCCGTGCCGCGCTTGGGCGGCTCGCTGACCTTCAGCGTCTTGATGCGCGGCTTCACGTCCACGCCCAGGTCCTCGGGCTTCACCGTCTCCAGCGGCTTCTTCTTGGCCTTCATGATGTTGGGCAGCGTCACGTAGCGCGGCTCGTTCAGCCGCAGGTCCGTGGTGATGACCGCGGGGGTGCTGATCGACAGGGTCTCAAGACCACCGTCGACCTCGCGCGTGACCTTGGCCTTGTCACCCTCGATCTCGACCTTCGAAGCAAAGGTCGCCTGCGGCAGGCCGGCCAGTGCGGCCAGCATCTGGCCGGTCTGGTTGCAGTCGTCGTCGATGGCCTGCTTGCCCAGGATCACCAGGCCCGGCTGTTCCTTGTCCACCAAAGCCTTGAGCAGCTTGGCCACCGCCAGCGGCTGCAGCTCCTCGGCGCTCTCCACCAGGATGGCGCGGTCCGCGCCGATGGCCATGGCCGTGCGCAGGGTTTCCTGGCACTGCGTGACACCGCAGGAGACGGCGATCACTTCGGTGACCACGCCCTTTTCCTTCAGGCGCACCGCCTCTTCCACCGCGATCTCGTCGAACGGGTTCATCGACATCTTCACGTTCGCAATGTCGACGCCGCTGCCATCGCTTTTCACGCGGACCTTGACGTTGTAGTCGACCACCCGTTTCACGGGCACCAGAATTTTCATGCGTTCTCCTTCGGGTTGTGGTCTTGGGCGAAGCGGCGCGCGCGCGCCAGCACCGGGGCGTCCACCATGGCGCCCTCGAACCGGAAGGCCCCTTCGCCGTGCGCGGCGGCGGCCACCAGCACGCGCCGCGCCCAGGCGCTCTGTTCCTCGCTGGGGCCCAGGGCCGCGTTGACCGGCGCGACCTGGGCCGGGTGGATGCACAGCTTGGCGCCGAAACCGAAGCGGCGCGCGCGGCGTGCATCGGCGCCCAGGCGCTCGGTGTCCTGCAACGCGGTGGTCACGCCGTCCACGGGCGGCGCCAGGCCGGCGCGGCGCGAGGCCTGCACGAAGGCGAAGCGCACCGGCGCCAGTTCGGCCTCGTCGCCGTCGCAGGCCATGCCCAGGTCGGCCTGGAAGTCGAGGTGGCCGAAGGCCAGGCGCAGCACGCCGGGCACGCGCGCGATGGCGTCGATCTGGCCCAGGCCTTCGGCCGATTCGATCAGCGGCAGCCAGCGCCGCGCGGGAAAGGCGGCGAACAGGCGCCGCAGGTCCGAAGGGCTTTCCACCTTGGCCGGCATGGCGGCGCCCAGGCCCTGCAGCCCGCCGAGCAGGGCCGCGTCGTCCGCGTGCCAGGGCGTGGCCGAGGCATTGAGCCGCACCAGCAGGCGCGAGCGAACGCTGGCGCCCAGCGTGGGCCACAGGCGCGCCAGCGCCTCGCGCGCGCCGGCCTTGCGCTCGGGCGCCACCGCGTCCTCCAGGTCGAGGACCAGCGCGTGCGCGCCGCTGGCGAGCGCCTTGGGCAGGCGCTCCAGCCGGTCGGCGGGCAGAAACAGGAGGCTGCGGGCGAGGGCGATGCCGTGCATCAGACCTGCTCGTCCGGCAGCTGGATGCGCATGCCCGCCAGCGCGGGCTGCATGCGGATCTGGCAGCACAGGCGGCTGTTGCCGCGCAGGTCGGGCACGCCTTCGAGCATGAAGACCTCGGTCTCCGAGCGCGGGGGCAACTGGTCGAGGAAGGCCGGGTCCACGTAGCCATGGCAGGTGGCGCAGCTGCACACGCCGCCGCAATCGCCCAGGATGCCGGGCACGGCGTGGTCGATCGCGACCTGCATGAGGCTGCGGCCTTCGGGGGCCTCGACCGCGTGCTCGCTGCCGTGGGGGTCGATGAAAACAACGGTGGGCATGGGTGAATCGTCCTTGGTGAAAACCCCGAGATGGCGGTTTGACATAGTCCGTCTCGTCGGACTATTATTCCACCAACCGACGCACCGGACAACACACATTCCATCCCCAACGGAGGACCCCGAATTGGACCACTGCGCCCCCGTGATTCCCATCGCCAGCGCGCCCGCCGCCGAGCCGCGCTGGGACCAGCTCGTGCGCGACGAGCACGTGCACGGCTCGCTGTACACCGACCCCGCGATCTACCAGGCCGAACTGCAGAAGATCTGGTTCCGCACCTGGGTCTACGTGGGGCATGAGAGCGAGGTGCCGAACGCCAACGACTACGTCATGAAGTCCATCGGTCCCGAGCCGGTCATCATGACGCGCGACCGCCACGGCACGATCCACCTGCTGCACAACCGCTGCCCCCACCGAGGCAACCGCGTGTGCATGACCGAGCAGGGCAACGCGCGTTCCTTCACCTGCCCCTACCACGGCTGGACCTTCGCCAACGACGGCGCGCTCAAGGGCTGGCCCTTTCCCTCGGGCTACGAGGGCGTGGACCGGGGCGACTACGGTCTGGGCAAGGTCGCGCGCGTGGCCAGCTACCGCGGCTTCGTCTTCGGCTCCATGGCGGCCGAAGGCCCCAGCCTGGAGGAACACCTGGGCGCGGCCATGAAGTCCATCGACGCGCTGTGCGAGACCTCGCCCGAGGGCGAGGTGGAGATCACCGCAGGCTTCCTCAAGCACAAGGTCAAGGCCAACTGGAAGTTCCTGGTCGAGAACGAGACCGACGGCTACCACCCGTCCTTCGTGCACGCCTCCATCTTCGAGGTGGCTCAGAGTGGCATCGGCTCGCTCTACAGCGCCGAGTCCACGGCGGTGTCGCGCGACTTCGGCAACGGCCACACCGAGAACGACCTGCGCCCGGAGTTCCGAAAGCGCGACGTGCCGCTGTCCTGGTTCGGCACCACGGCCGACAAGCTGCCCGACTACACGGCAAAGATGAACGCCGCCTATGGCGAGGAGCGGGCGCGCAAGATCATGATCGACGGCACGCCGCACATCATGATCTACCCGAACCTGTTCATCGCGGAGATCCAGATCTTCGTGATCCAGCCGCTGTCGGTGGACGAGACCGTGCAACACGTGACCGCGCTGCAGTTCAAGGGCGCGCCCGACCTGAACCGGCGCATGCGCCAGCAGACCATGGGATCGGTGGGCCCGGCGGGTTTCCTGCTGGCCGACGACGCCGAGATGTACGAGCGCACCCAGATGGGGGTGCGGATGCGCAATCCCGAGTGGCTGTTCCTGGGCCGGGGCAAGCACCGCGAGCGCCGCGACGCCGACGGCTTCCTGATCGGCGACAACACGGACGAGGTGCCCAGCCGTGGCATCTGGCGGCACTACCGCGCCACCATGGAGGCCGCGTGATGCCCATGACGACCGAACAACGCGCCACGCTGGAAGACGTCACGCAGTTCGTCTACCGCGAAGCGCGCCTGCAGGACGAGCACCGCTACGACGACTGGGAGTCGCTGTGGACCGACGATGGCGTGTACTGGGTGCCCGCGAACGGCGACGGTGGCGACCCTGAGAAGGTGATGTCCATCATCTACGACAACCGCTCGCGCATCGCGCTGCGCATCCGCCAGTTCCACACCGGCAAGCGCTTCAGCCAGACGCCGCAGTCGCGCCTGCGCCGCCTGATCTCCAACATCGAGGTGCTGGAGGACGATGGCCGCGAACTCAGCGTGGGCAGCAACGTGCTGATCTTCGAGAACCAGACGCGTGGCGACATGCTCTGGGCCGCGCGCACCGAGTACCGCCTGCGCCGCATGGATGGCCAGCTGCGCATGGCGCGCAAGACGGTGAACCTGGTGAACAACCAGGACGCGCTGTACTCGATGGCCTTCCTGATCTGACGCCGCCAAACGGAGACACTGCATGAGCAAGCCAACGAGTCCCGAGGTGCTGGTGGGCGAGGGCCCGGTGCGCCTGGACCTGCACGCCGACGGCGTGGCCCACCTGCGGCTGGCGCGGCCCGAGGCCGCCAATGGCCTGAACGTCGAGCTGCTGCGCGCGCTGCACGAAGCGGTGCTGCGCATCCACGGCGAAGGCCGCGTGCGTGCCGTGCTGCTGACGGGCGAGGGCCAGCACTTCTGCGCCGGCGGCGACGTGCACACCTTTCTTTCGAAAGGCGAGGCGTTGCCCGACTACATCCGCGTCGCGACGGCGCTGCTGCAGCTCGCCACGGCCGCCCTGATCCGGCTGAACCCGCCGGTGGTGGCGGCGGTGCAGGGCTTCGCGGCCGGCGGCGGCGGCATGGGCCTGGTGTGCTCGTCCGACTTCGTGGTGGCCGGCGAGTCCACGCGCTTCCTGGCCGGCGCCACGCGCGTGGCCATGGTGCCCGACGCCGGCGTGTCGGTCACGCTCACGCAGCTCGTGGGCTTTCGCCGCGCCATGGAGATCCTGATGCTCAACCCCACGATCACGGCGGCCGAGGCCAAGGACATGGGCCTGGTCACGCGCGTGGTGGCCGACGAGCGCTTGATGGACGAGGCCTGGTCGCTCGCGCGCCAGCTCGCGGCCGGTGCGCCGGCCGCGCTGGCCAACACCAAGCGCCTGCTGTGGAACGGCATCGGCCAGGGCGTGGAAGCGGCCATGCCCGAGGAAAACCACATCCAGGCCCTGCTGTCCGGCATGGCCGACGCGCGCGAGGGCTTGTCGGCGGTGATCGAGAAACGCGCGCCGCGTTTCACGGGGCGCTGAATGGCGGCCGACAAGACCGCGCGACGGCGCGCACTGGTCACCGGGGGCGCCAGCGGCATTGGCGAGGCCATCGCGCGCCGCCTCGCGGCCGATGGCCTGGACGTGCTCATCGCCGACCGGCAGGCCGAGGCCGCCCAGCGCCTCGCGCAAGCGATCGGCGCCCGCGCCGTGGCGCTGGACGTCTGCGATTTCGATCGCGTGCACGCGGTGGTGGCCGAACAGGGCCCCTTCGATGTGCTGGTGAACAACGCGGGCGTGGACCAGCACGCCTTCTTCACGAACACCACGCCGGCCGACTGGCGCCGCCTGCTGGCGGTGAACCTGGAGGCCGTGCTCAACACCACGCACGCGGTGCTGCCGGGCATGCAGGCGCGTGGCTTCGGGCGCATCGTCAACGTGGCTTCGGAAGCGGGCCGGCTGGGCTCGCGCGGCGGTTCGGTGTACGCGGCGGCCAAGGGCGGGGTGATCGCCTTCACGCGCTCCATCGCGCGCGAGAACGGCCGCAAGGGCATCACGGCCAATGTGGTGGCGCCGGGGCCGATCGACACGCCGCTGCTGCGCCAGGCCGTGGCGCAGGGTGGCGACAAGCTCATGGAGGGCATGACCCAGGCCACGCTCGCGGGCCGGCTGGGCAGCACCGAGGAGGTGGCCTCGGCCGTGGCGTTCCTCGCCTCCGAGGGCGCGGCCTATGTCACCGGCGAGGTGCTGGGCGTCTCGGGTGGCATGGGGTGCGGCGCATGACACAGGACCCCCACGCTGAGCCGCGGCGCGGGTCGCCGACCGCCGGGGGGACCGGTCCGGCTGGGAGCGCCCCGGCGCCGGATCGGACCTCGTCGCCGTCGTCGGTCGAGACCGTCATGGCCCGCGTGAGAGCGGTCTATGGCCGCTGGCGCCGCGACACCCCCGTGGCGCAGATGCGCGCCGACTGGGACCGGCTCTTCGACGCCACCGGCGAGGCCGCGTTCGAGCCGCTGATCGCGGGCGGCGTGCCCTGCGCCTGGATCACCGCGCCCGGCGCGCGCACCGACCGCGCCATCGTCTATTTCCACGGCGGCGGTTTCCAGGTGGGCTCGCTGCGCTCGCACCGCGAGCTGATGGCGCGCCTGTCGGCCGCCGCTGGCGCGCGCGTGCTGGGCGTGGACTACCGCCTCGCGCCCGAGCACCGCCACCCGGCGCCGTTGCAGGACGCGCTGGCCGTGCTGCAGTGGCTGCGCGGCCAGGGCTTCGCGGCGCGCGACACCGCGCTCGCGGGCGACTCGGCGGGCGGCGGCCTGGCCCTGGGCGCGCTGCTGGCGCTGCACGGCCGGGGCGACGCCCTGCCGGCCGCGGCCTTGCTCCTGTCGGCCTGGACCGACCTCGCCGCCACCGGCGAGAGCTACGAGACCCGCGCCAGCGCCGACCCCATCCACCAGCGCCCCATGATCCTGGCGATGGCGCGCAACGCCCTCGGCCCCGACGGCGATCCGCGCGACCCGCTGGTCTCGCCGCTCTACGCCGACGAGCAGGCCCTGGCCGCGCTGCCCCCCCTGCTGCTGCAGGTGGGCGACCGCGAGACCGTGCTCAGCGATTCCGAGGCCTTCGCGCGCCGCGTGAACGCGGCCGGTGGCCAGGCGCGCTGCCAGGTCTGGCCCGGCATGGTTCACGTGTTCCAGCAATTTCCCCATGAGCTGCCCGAGGCGCGCGACGCGCTGGACGAGGGCGGCCGATTCCTCGCGTCCCACCTGGGGCGCGCCACTTCCGGAGACACCTCAGCATGATCGGAATCACCGCCTATGGCGGCTACGTGCCGCGCCTGCGCCTGTCGCGCCAGGCGGCGGCGCAGGCCAACGCCTGGTACGCCCC
Organism: Hydrogenophaga sp. SNF1; assembly: GCF_034421675.1. Classification (NCBI taxonomy): domain Bacteria; kingdom Pseudomonadati; phylum Pseudomonadota; class Betaproteobacteria; order Burkholderiales; family Comamonadaceae; genus Hydrogenophaga; species Hydrogenophaga sp. SNF1. The sequence continues at coordinate 4,325,348 of NZ_CP139793.1, read as the reverse complement.
GCAGTTCGGTGGCCGCAAGGGCACGCGCGCCTTCGCCCACTGGGACGAGGACAGCATCACCCTGGCCGTGGCCGCCGCGCGCGACTGCCTGGGCCCGGCCAGCGCGCGCGAGCGCTCGACCGTGCGCGCGCTGCTGCTGGCCAGCGACACGCTGCCCTTCGCCGAGCGCCTGAACGCCGGCGTGGTGGCCGGTGCGCTCGATCTCGACGAGGGCATCGAGGCCCTGGACCTGGGCGGCACGCAGCGCGCGGCGCTCTCGGCCTTCACACAGGCCGTGGCGCGCGTGGCGGCCGGCGGGGGCGACACCCTGGTGCTGGCGGCCGACAACCGGCGCACGCGCGCGGCCAGCGCGCAGGAGCTGGAGTACGGCGACGCCGCCGCCGCCCTGCTGGTGGGCACGCAGAACGTGCTCGCGGAGTACCTGGGCGCGGGCACCGTCACGGCCGATTTCGTGGACCACTTCCGCGCCGCCGGCGAGGACCTGGACTACCACTGGGAAGAGCGCTGGGTGCGCGACGAGGGCATCGCCAAGCTGGTGCCGCGCGCGGTGCAGGCGGCGCTGGCCCAGGCCGGCGTGGCCGCCGCCGAGGTCGATCACTTCATCTTCCCCACCACCTTCGCCAAGATGGACCAGCAGCTGGCCAAGGCCTGCGGCATCCGCGCCGAGGCGGTGGTGCCCAACCTGGGCGACTGCGTGGGCGACAGTGGCGTGCCACACGGCCTGCTGCTGCTCGCCCACCTGCTGGAGCGCGCGCGGCCCGGCCAGCGCATCGTGCTGGCGCAGTTCGGCAGCGGCGCGCAGGCCCTGGTGTTCCGTGTCACCGAGGCCATCGATGGCTTCAAGCCGGCGCGCGGCGTGAGCGAATGGCTGGCGCGCGGCGTGGAAGAACGCCACTACACGCGCTTCCTCTCCTTCAAGGGCCAGCTGCAGCTGGAACGCGGCATGCGCGGCGAGCAGGACAAGAAGACCGCGCTGTCGACCGCCTGGCGCCACCACCGCGCGCTGCAGGCCCTGGTGGCCGGGCGCTGTGAGGTGACGGGCAGCGTGCACTTTCCGCCCTCGCGCCTGACGTACGACGCCCGGCCCCTGCAGGACACGCAGAAGCCCCACCCGCTGGCCGACCGGCCCGCGCGCATCCTGAGCTGGTCGGCCGAGTACCTGTCCTGGCACCCGGCGCCGCCGCACCACTACGGCCAGATCGACTTCGAGGGCGGCGGGCGCATCCTCATGGACTTCACCGATCTGGAGGTGGGCGAGGTGGACAGCGGCACCGCCATGGAGATGGTGTTCCGCGTCAAGGACGTCGACGAGCGCCGCGGCTTCACGCGGTATTTCTGGAAGGCCACCCCGGTGCGTGGCGCGTCCAAGACCTGAAGGAGAACCGCATGGCACAAGGCATCAAAGACAAGGTCGCCATCCTCGGCATGGGCTGCAGCAAATTCGGCGAGCGCTGGGACGCCAGCCCCGAGGACCTCATGCTGGAGGCCTACAACGAGGCCATGGCCGACGCCGGCATCGCGCCGGACCAGCTCGGCGCGGCCTGGTTCTCCACCCACATGGACGACGTGGGCACGGGACGCGGCGGCACGCCCATGGGCATCGCGCTGCGCCTGCCCAACATCGGCATCACGCGCGTGGAGAACTTCTGCGCCGGCGGCTCCGAGGCCATCCGCGCGGCCGTGTACGCCGTGGCCGCGGGCGCCTGCGACATCGCGCTCGCGCTCGGCGTGGAAAAGCTCAAGGACACCGGCTACGGCGGCCTGCCCATGGCCACCGTCGGCACCTACATCCCGCAGTGGTACCCGAACGCGGTGGCACCGGCCAACTTCGCGCAGCTCGCCAGCGCCTACCGCGCCAAACACGGTATCGACGCGGCCTTGCTCAAGCGCGCGATCTCGCACGTCTCGGTGAAGAGCCACGCCAACGGCGCCAAGAACCCCAAGGCCCATTTGCAGAAGCCCATCACCGAAGAGCAGTGCCTGAAGGCGCCCACCATCGCGGCGCCGCTGGGCCTGTTCGACTGCTGCGGCGTGTCCGACGGCGCGGCCGCCGTGATCGTCACCACGCCGGAGATCGCGCGCAGCCTGGGCAAGACCGACCTCGTCACCTTCAAGGCCCTGCAGGTCGCGGTGTCCAACGGCTGGGAGCTGCAGTCCAGCGAGTGGGACGGCAGCTATGTGCACACCGCGCGCGTCGCCGCGAAACGCGCCTACGCCGAGGCCGGCATCGAGCGCCCGCGCGAGCAGATCAGCATGACCGAGGTGCACGACTGCTTCTCCATCACCGAGTTGGTGACCATGGAAGACCTGGGCCTGTCCGACGAGGGCCGCGCCGTGTACGACGTGCTCGACGGCGCCTTCGACGCCGAGGGCCGCGTGCCCTGCCAGATCGACGGCGGCCTCAAGTGCTTCGGCCACCCGGTGGGCGCCAGCGGCATCCGCATGCTCTACGAGATCTACCTGCAGCTGCAGGGGCGCGCCGGCGCGCGCCAGCTCGCGGACCCGAAGACCGGCCTGATCCACAACCTCGGCGGCCAGCCGTCGCAGAACGTGTGCTCGGTCTCCATCGTCGGACTGCAAGGGGTCTGAGCGCCATGAGCGAGCCTGTCGTTCTGCTCGACCACCCCGCGCCGCGGGTGGCGCGCCTCTGCATCAACCGCCCGGCGCAGCGCAACGCCATCGACGAGGCCGTGCGGCAAGGCTTCATCGATCGGCTCGACGCCCTGGTCCGGGACGCGTCGGTGCGGGCCCTGGTCATCGGCGGCGTGCAAGGCGTGTTCTCCGCCGGCGGCGACGTACCCAGCATGCTGGGCCTGAGCGAGGCGCAGGCGCGCGCTCGCCTGGGCCATGTGCAGCAGGTCTGCCAGCGCGTGGCCGATCTGCGCCTGCCCGTGGTGGCCGCCATGGAGGGCGTGACCGCGGGCGCGGCCGTCGGCCTGTCGCTGCTGGCCGACCGCATCGTGATCGGGCGCGAGGCGCGCGTGCTCTTTCCTTTCCTCAAGATCGGCCTGGTGCCCGACTGGGGCCAGCTGCTCACCCTGCCGCGCCGCGTGGGCCTGCCGGTGGCGCGCCGCCTGCTCTGCGGCGGTGAGCCCGTGCGTGGCGAAGAGGCGCTGCGCCTGGGCCTGGCCGACGAGCTGTGCGAGGACGCGCAGGTGATGGACCGCGCCGTGGCCCTGGCCGGCGAGCTGGCCCTGCTGCCCGCCGAGCCCTTCGCCCGCATGAAGCAGCGCCTGCAGCACCCCAGCGCCACGCTGGCCGAGGAGCTCCAGCGTGACCAGGACGACCAGGCCGCCTGCCTGCTGGGCGCCGACTTCCGCGAAGGCTTCTCGGCCTTTCGCGAGAAACGCGCCCCCGATTTCATTCACCGCCCCGGAGACCGCGCATGAGCGAAGCCCCCCAGGAGCCGGTGCGCCTGTCGCGTGAAGGTGCGGTGGGCGTGCTCACGCTCAACCGCCCCGACAAGCGCAACGCGCTCGACCTCGGCATGCGCACGGCCATCGCCGCCGCCGTGCGCGCTCTCGAGGCCGACGCCGCCATCCGGGCCATCGTCATCACCGGCGGCGACAGCGTGTTCGCCGCCGGCGCCGATCTGAACCTGCTGGTCGACAAGGGCGCGCAGGACGTGGCCGCCATCGACCTCGGCCAGTACTGGGCGCCGCTGGCGAACGCGCGCAAGCCCGTGGTCGCGGCGGTCAGCGGCTTCGCGCTCGGCGCGGGCTGCGAACTCGCGCTGATGTGCGACTTCATCGTGGCCGACGCCAGCGCCCGCCTGGGCCAGCCCGAACTGGCCGTGGGCATCATGCCCGGCGCCGGCGGCACGCAGCGCCTGGTGCGCAGTGTGGGCAAGCAGGTCGCCAGCCTCATGCTCATGACGGCCGAGCCGCTGACGGGCGAGCGCGCCTTCCAGCTCGGGCTGGTGGCCGAACTCGCGCCCGAGGGCCAGTCGCTGGCGCGCGCGCTGGAGCTCGCGCGCAAGGCGGCCCGTATGCCGCCCAAGGCCATCGAAGCCACCAAGCGCGTGCTGCGCCAGGGCGCCGACCTGCCACTGGACGCCGCGCTGGCGCTGGAGAACCGAGAGTTCCTGCTGCTCTTTGACACCGATGACAAGACCGAGGGCATGCGCGCCTTCCTCGACAAGCGCAAGCCGCAGTTCAACGGCCGCTGAACGCGGCGCACCTGTTCCATTCCCCATGGCGACTGTTCCCCCCACCACCATTGGCGTCGTCGGCGCCGGCACCATGGGCCGCGGCATCGTGCAGCTCTTCGTGCAGGCCGGCCACACCGTGTATTGCCACGACGCGCAGCCCGGCGCGGCGACGAAGGCCATCGAGCATGTCGACGGCATGCTCGCGCGCGCGGTGGAGAAGGGGCGCATGGCGGCCGCCGACCATGAACGGGCGAGGCACCGCCTGAAGGCCTGCTCCCGCCTGGCCGATCTCGCGGACTGCGAGCTGGTGATCGAGGCCATCGTGGAGGACCTGGCGGTCAAGCGCGCGCTGTTTCGCGAGCTCGAGGGCCTGCTCGGCGAACAGGCCATGCTGGCGAGCAACACCTCGTCGCTCACCGTGGCCGAGATCGCGTCCGCCTGCCAGCGGCCCGAGCGCGTGGCGGGCCTGCACTTCTTCAACCCCGTGCCGCTGATGAAGGTGGCCGAGGTGATCGCCGCCGTGCGCACCGCGCCGGCCGTGGTGCGGCGCCTGAGCGAACTCACCGAAGGCGCGGGCCACCGCGCGGTGGTCGCGGCCGACCAGCCGGGCTTCCTCATCAACCACGCCGGGCGTGGCCTCTACACCGAAGGCCTTCGCATCGTCGAGGAGCGGGTGGCCACGCCGGCCGAGGTGGACGACGTGCTGCGCGAGGCCCTGGGCTTTCGCATGGGGCCCTTCGAACTGCTGGACCTCACCGGCCTGGACGTGTCCTCGCGCGTGATGGCCTCGATCTACGAGCAGTTCCAGCAGGAGCCGCGCTTTCGGCCGTCCTCCCTGGTGCCGCCGCGCGTGGCCGCGGGCCTGTTCGGCCGCAAGAGCGGCGAGGGCTGGTACCGCTACGTGGACGGCCAGCCGCAGCGCCCGCCGGCCCGGCCGCTGCCCCCCTTGCCCGAGGCGCTGGCGGTGTGGGTGGACCCGGCCGCGAGCGGCGCCGACGGCCTGCGGGGTCTCGTGGTGGCGGCCGGCGCGCGCCTCGTCGACGGTCCGGGCAACGCCGACCTGTGCCTCGTGATGCCCTGGGGCGAGGACGCCACCGGCGCGGCGCTGCGGCTCGGCCTGGACGCCACCCGCTGCGCCGCCGTGGACCCGCTGCCGCCGCTGGCGCTGCGCCGCACGCTGATGTTGACGGCGGTGACCTCGCCGGCCGCGCGCGACGCGGCCCACGCGCTGCTGGCGAAGGACGGCACGGCCGTGACCCTGATCAACGACAGCCCCGGCTTCATCGCGCAGCGCGTGATGGCCACCATCGTCAACATCGCGGCCAACATCGCGCAGCGCGGCATCGCCAGCGTGGCCGACCTGGAGGACGCGGTGCGTCTGGGCCTGGGCTACCCGCAGGGCCCGCTGGGCTGGGGCGACCGGCTCGGCGCGGCGCGCCTGCTGGAGGTGCTGCGCGCGCAACTGGCCGCCACCGGCGACCCGCGCTACCGCCCCAGCGCCTGGCTGCAGCGCCGCGTGGCCCTGGGCCTGCCGCTGACCACGCCGGAGGCCGAGCGATGAGCGGGGTCGACCTCGAGCACCTGCGCCAATGGGTGGGCCGCAGCGAGACCCGCGAGCAGCACCTGGACCCCTTCCCGGCGCAGGCGCTGGCGGGCCTGCTGGACCGAAGCGACAGGCCGCAAGAAGGCGATGCCCTGCCACTGCCCTGGCACTGGCTTTACTTCCTCGACGCGCCCAGCCGCGAGGGCACGGGCGTGGACGGCCACCCCCGCCGCGGCGGCTTCCTGCCGCCCGTGCCGCTGCCGCGCCGCATGTGGGCGGCGGGTGAGCTCACGCTGCACGAGCCGCTGCGCCTGGGCCGGGTGGCACGCAAGACGTCCACCGTGCGCAGCGTGGACCTCAAGCAGGGCAAGGCCGGTGCCTTGGTGTTTGTCACGGTGGCGCACGAACTGGAACAGGACGGCCAGCCCCGCCTCAGCGAGCGGCAGCACATCGTCTACCGCGAAGCGCCCACCGCGCCCGCGCCGCTGCCGCCCGGCGAGGCCGCGCCCGCCGACGCGGACTGGCGGCGCGACCTCGTGCCCGACCCCGTGATGCTGTTCCGCTTCTCCGCGCTGACCTACAACGGCCACCGCATCCACTACGACCGCGACTACGCGACGCGCGAAGAGTTCTACCCCGCGCTGGTCGTGCACGGTCCGCTGCTGGCCACGCTGCTGCTCGACCTGGCCGCACGCGAGCGGCCCGGCGCGGTGCCCACGCACTTCGGCTTTCGCGCCCAGCGCCCCGCCTTCGACACCGGCGCGCTGCGCCTCAACGGCCGCCTCAACGCCGGGGCCGACGGCGCCGCGCTCTGGACCAGCGACCCCCAGGGCTTCGTCGGCATGAGCGCCACGCTGCGCTGGCGCTGAGCGGCCCGCACACGAACTTCCACAGGAGACCAACAGATGACCCATCCCCCCTACGACGTGGTCGTGATCGGCGCCGGCGCCGGCGGCATGAGCGCGGCCGCCCACCTGGTGGCCGCCGGCCGCAAGGTGCTGATCGTGGAGTCGCAGGACCGCCTCGGCGGCCGCGCCTCCAGCGAGGAGATCGACGGCTTCATCGTCAACCGCGGCGCCATCGCCATCGAGCGCGGCAGCGGCTTCGAGCAGACCTTCGAGCTGCTGGGCGTGCCGCTGGACGTGCGCGAACCCCAGCCCGCGACCGTGTTTCGCATCGACGGCAAGATCATCGACCCGAGCAAGGGCGGCGGCTGGAACCTCATCCTTGGCGGCCTCACCAAGGCCGCGGCCAAGATCGGCGCGAGCTTCGGCGACGTGCGCAAGGGCAATGCCGAGCTGCCCGAGGAAGCCCTCAGCACCGAGGACTGGCTCAAGAAGTTCACCAAGAACGCCACGGTGCACCGGCTGTTTCGCAACTTCTGCGCGGCGATCTGGGCCGCCAACGCCGACGAATTGCCGGCGCGCGCCTTCCTGACCTACTTCGCCTTCAAGGGCGCCTTCAAGCGCTTCGGCTTCTGCCCACGCGGCACCATCGGTCTGTGGAACGACCTGGGCGCCGGCATCCGCGCCAAGGGCGGCGAGATCTGGCTCGACGCGCCGGTCCGCAAGATCCACGTCAGCGACGGCCGCGCCATGGGCGTGGACGTGGAGCGCAACGGGGTGACGAAACGCATCGACGCGCGGGTGGTCATCAGCAACGTTGGCCCGGCTGCCACCATCGCGCTGGCCGGCGAGGCGGCGCTGGGCGAGGCCTACGTGGCCAAGGCCCGGCGCGTGCTGCGCCCGGCCGCGAACATCGTGGTCAACTTCGCGACCCGGCAGCGCCTGATCGACCAACCCGGCCTCATCACCTTCGCCAACACCGAGCGGCTGTGCAACATGGGCGAGCTCACGGCGATGTGCCCCGAGATGGCGCCGCCGGGCTGGCACCTGTACGTGGCCTACGTGGTGCCCAAGCCGGCCCTGGGCGACTTCGACGAGAAGGCCGAGACCGAGCTGGGCCTGCAGGACCTGCGCAACGAGTTCCCCGGCTTCGCCGACGCCAAGATCCTCTCGATCCGCGTGATGCGCGGCGAGTGGCCGGCCCAGCGCTCCTGCGCCGGCTTCGACCTGCCGCAGGAGACGCCGCTGCCCAACCTCTGGAACGTGGGCGATGCCGTCAAGGACTACGGCGGTGGCGGCACGCAGGCCTGCGTGGACACCGGCCGCGAGGCGGCGCACAAGGCGCTGGGCCTGCTCGGCGTGGGCCAGGCCGCATGATGCGCGACATGAACAACGCCCTGCAACGGCCACTCGCCGACGCCTCGTCCGTGCTGGCGCGGCTGCGCTCGCTCTTCGACGCGGGTGTCCAGGTGCTGGCGCGCCATTGCCTGGAGAACGGCCGCCTGAGTGCGCGGCGCCTGGACGAGGTGCAGGTGGCCAGCTTCGAGATGGCCTGGGCCGGTGCCGAGCTGCTGGCCGCCGAGACCGCCATCGCCGCGCTCACCCCCGCCAGCGACCCGCTGGACGCGCAGCTCGCGCTGGTGTTCACGGTGGACGCGGTGGTCTCGCTGCTCGACCGCCTGGACGCGATGCTCGCCGAGACCGGCGAAGACCCGGCGGCGGTGGACGCGCTGCGCGCGGCGCCCGAGTGGCGTGCGCTGCGCCGCGCCGCGGGCGGCGCCGAGGCCTTGCAGGCCGCGGGCCGGGGCGTGATCGAGGCCCAGGGACTGGTCGGCGACATCGCCCTCGACGAGGCCCACGCGCTCGCGCAGGACGCCTTTCGCCGCTTCGCCGCCGAGGTGGTGGCCCCACAGGCCGAGGCCATCCACCGGCACGACCTCACCGTGCCCGAGTCGCTGCTGCAGCCCATGCGCGAGATGGGTGTGTTCGGCCTGGCCATTCCCGAGCGCTTCGGCGGCAGCGCACCCGACGACCGCGAGGACACCCTGCTCATGGTGGTGGTGACCGAGGCCTTGTCCGAAGGCTCGCTGGCGGCCGCGGGCAGCCTGATCACGCGGCCCGAGATCCTCACGCGCGCGCTGATCGCGGGCGGCACCGACGGGCAGAAGGCGCACTGGTTGCCGCGGCTCGCGGCCGGCGAGCCGCTGTGTGCCATCGCCATGACCGAGCCCGACTGCGGCTCCGATCTGGCGGCCTGCCAGCTCAAGGGCACGCGCGTGGACGGCGGCTGGCTGCTCAACGGCGCCAAGACCTGGTGCACCTTTGCCGGCAAGGCCGGCGTGCTGATGGTGGTGGCGCGCACAGACCCCGACCGCTCGCTGGGCCACAAGGGCCTGTCGGTGCTGCTGGCCGACAAGCCCTCGGTGGACACGCACCAATTCGAGGTGAAACAGGACGGCGGCGGCACGCTCACGGGCCGCGCCATTCCCACCATCGGCTACCGCGGCATGCACTCCTTCGATCTGTCGTTCCAGGACTACTTCGTGCCCGACGCCCACGTGGTGGGCGGCGAGGCCGGCCTGGGCAAGGGCTTCTATTACACGCTCGCGGGCATGGTGGGCGGGCGCATGCAGACCTCGGCGCGCGCCTGCGGCGTGATGCGCGCGGCCCTGCGCGCGGCCGTGCGCTACTCGCAGGACCGCCAGGTCTTCGGCGCGCCGCTGGCCGACTTCGCGCTCACCCAGGCCAAGCTGGCCCGCATGGGCGCGCGGCTGGCGGCCTGCCGCCGCCTGGCCTACACCGTGGCTGGCATCGTCGACGGCGGCCACGGCCGCATGGAAGCCAGCCTGGTCAAGCTGCTGGCCTGCCGCTCGGCCGAGCTGGTGACGCGCGAGGCCCTGCAGCTGCACGGCGGCATGGGCTACGCCGAAGAGACGCCGGTGAGCCGCTACTTCGTCGACGCGCGCGTGCTCTCCATCTTCGAGGGCGCCGAGGAGACGCTGGCGCTCAAGGTGGTGGCGCGAAGCCTCATGGAGCGCGCGCTCGGCATCGCGCCGGCGGGGGCTTGAGATGGCTCAGCCCAAGGGCATCCTGAGCGGCCTGCGCGTGGTAGAGGCCGCGGCCTTCGTGGCCGCGCCGCTGGGCGGCATGACGCTGGCGCAGATGGGCGCCGACGTGATCCGCATCGACGCCCTGGGCGGCGGGCTCGACTACCGCCGCTGGCCCGTGACCCGGGACAACACCAGCCTGTTCTGGTGCGGGCTCAACAAGTCCAAGCGCTCGGTGGCGCTGGACCTGGCCTCGCCCGAGGGCCGAGAGATCGCCATGGCCCTGGCCTGCGCGCCCGGCGAGGACGCGGGACTGTTCCTCACCAATTTCCCGCCACGCGGCTGGCTGGACCACGAGGCCCTGAAGGCGAAGCGGGCGGACCTGATCCAGCTCACGCTGATGGGCGATCGCCACGGCGGCTCGGCCGTGGACTACACCGTCAACCCGCGCCTGGGCCTGCCCTACGTGACGGGTCCTGTGGACGGCGAAGGCGCCGTCAACCATGTGCTGCCGGCCTGGGACCTGATCACCGGCCAGATGGTGGCCGTGGGCCTGCTGGCCGCAGAACGCCACCGTCGCCGCACCGGCCAGGGCCAGCACGTGAAGCTGGCCCTCGAGGACGTGGGGCTGGCGGTGATGCAGCACCTGGGCTTCATCGCCGAGGCGCAACAGGGCCAGCCGCGCGAGCGCCATGGCAACGCGCTGTTCGGTGCCTTCGGCCGCGACTTCGTCACACAGGACGGCGAGCGCGTGATGGTGGTGGGCCTCACCCCCCGGCAGTGGCGCTCCCTCGTCGAGGCCATGGGGCTGGGCGCGGCGGTGGACGCGTTGGGCGCCCGGCTGGGGGTGGACCTCTCGCACGAGGGCGAGCGCTTCAAGGCGCGCGAGGCCTTGGCCGAACTGATCGGCCCCTGGATCGGTGCGCGGCCGTTCGCGCAGGTGGCGCAAGCCTTCGAGGGGCACGGCGTGTGCTGGAGCCGTTACCAGACCGTGGCCGAGCTCGTGCGCGACCCCGAATGCTCGCCGGCCAACCCGCTGTTTCAGCGGGTGGAACAACCGGGTGTGGGCGAGATGCTCGCCGCGGGCATTCCGCTGGACTTCGGCGCCGTGCCGCGACTGCCGGTGCAGGCCGCGCCGCGCCTGGGCGAGCACACCGAGGAGGTGCTCACGCAGGTGCTGGGCATCGATGCCGCGCAGTTCGGGCGCCTGCACGACCGGGGTGTCGTGCGCGCGGCCGGGAGCTGAGAGGCCATGACCATGGCCGCTTCTGCGGGTTGGCGGGGTGAGGGTCCGGGGTGCCTTGCTGCGCGTGGACGGGCCGAGGCCCCGGCGTGCGCTGCGGCGGGGCGTCGGCCAGCGACGCAGCTGACACGCCAAGCACGCTGGCAGCCGAGAGGCCACAGGCGTTGGGCGCGGTCGCGGACCTTGCGCGGGATGCCCTTGACGCCTTCTGTCTGACAGACAGGGGAAACCCCAAGTGATCACCACACACAAACCCTTCTCATATACCGTCCCGTCGGACTATTATTGAGACCGTGCAGCGCAGGCTGTCCTGCGCCGTTTTCCGTCCCGCCAACACCTAGGAGACCCGCCATGATTTCCCGCACCCGCCGCCTCGTCGGCGCCTTGGCGCTGATCGGCGCTTTCGCGGCCGCCGCGCCCGCGTCCGCCCAGACCACGGTCATCAAGTACTCCAACTGGCTGCCGGTGGGCCAGGCCATGCGCATGGAGGTGATCGAGCCCTGGATCGCCGAGGTGGAGAAGGTCACCGCCGGCCGCGTGAAGATCGACACCCTGCCCAAGGTGGTGGGCACGCTGCCCGCGCAGTTCGACGTGGCGCGCGACGGCCAGGCCGACCTGGTGGTCTTCATTCCGGGCTACACGCCCAACCGCTTCGACATCCTCGAGGCGCTGCAGATGCCCTTCGTGAGCGACAACCCCGAGGTGCTCGCGCCCCTCGCCGACCGCTTCTTCCGCAAGCACCTCGCCAGCTATGGCGAGTTCAAGGGCGTGCACCCGCTGTCGGTCTACGTGGTGTCGCCGGGCCAGCTGTTCAACAACAAGCGGCCGCTGCGCAGCATCGCCGACTTCAAGGGCCTGAAGTTCCGCAGCCCGCAGCCCAGCGCCACGCAGGCGCTCACGCTGCTGGGCGCGGTGCCGGTGAACAAGCCGGTGAGCGAGACCTACGAGTTGATGTCGTCCGGCGTGCTCGACGGCACGCTGATGCCACCCGAGTCCATCCCCGCCTTCAAGCTCAACGACCTTGTGCCCTACGCCACCATCGTGCCGGGCGCCATCTACAACACCGTGCTGGTGCTGGGCATCAACGAAGACAAGTGGAAGTCGCTGCGCGCCGAGGACCGGGAGGCCATCACGCGCATCAGCGGCGACGCCTTCGCCGCCAAGATCGGCGCCGCCTACGCCAAGGGCGATCGCGCGGCCTTCGACGGCCTGCGCAAGGCGGGCAAGAGCGTGGAGACCGCGTCGCCCGCGCTGGTGGACGAAATGAAGAAGGTGCTCGCGCCGGTCGAAAAGGACTGGATCGAGAAGGCCAAGAAAAAGGGCGTGGCCGATCCGCAGAAGCTGCTGGACGAGCTGCGCGCCGAGGTGGCCGCGGCCTCGCGCGGGAAGTAAGGCATGGCGCGCGCACGGGAAGGACGCCTCGAACGCGCCCTGACGGCGGTGGGCACGCTGAGCCTGCTGGCGCTCATGGCCATCGTGTTCATCGACGTCGCCGGCCGAAACCTCCTCAACAGCCCGCTGCCCTGGGGCACGGAGGTGATGGAGGTGCTGCTCGGCCTGATGGTGTTCGTGTTCTATCCCGTGCTGGCGCGTCGGCACGGCCACATCGTGGTCGACCTGGTGCCGCTGCCGCGCGCGGCGCGCGCGGCCCAGCGCCTGCTCGCGGGCGGCGTGGGCGCGGCGCTGTTCGGCGTCATCGCCTGGACCTGTGGCCGCCAGGCCATCCGTTCTGCGGGCTATGGCGACGCCTCGGCCATCCTTGGCATTCCCACGGCCTGGGTGCTGTGGGGCATGGCGGCGCTGGCGGGCCTGAGCGCGCTGGTGTTCCTGGCGCAGGCCTTCGGCGCCTGGCGCGACGACGCGGCCTGCGCCGATCACGGGGCTTGAGATGCTCGCGGTCTCCCTTGGATTCCTGGTCGCCTTCGCGCTGATCTTCCTGCAGGTGCCGATCGCCACTGCCCTCGGGCTGGTGGGCTTCGGCGGCGTGGTGGTGCTCAATGGCTGGACGCCCGCGCTCAGCATGGCCGCCACCATCACGCGCGACAGCACCCTGGTCTACACGCTCATCGTGCTGCCGCTGTTCGTGCTCATGGGCAATCTGGTGGCGGGCGCCGGCATCTCCGGCGACCTGTTCCGCGCCGCGCAGGCGCTGATCGGCCGGCGCCGCGGCGGCGTGGCCATGGCCACGGTCGCGGCCTGCGGGGCGTTCGGCGCCATCTGCGGCTCCAGCGTGGCCACGGCCGCCACCATGGGCAAGGTCGCCATTCCCGAGATGCGCCGCCTGGGCTACGGCGACCGGTTGGCCTCGGCCGCCGTGGCGGCCGGCGGCACGCTGGGCATTCTGATCCCGCCCTCGGTGATCATGGTGGTGTACGGCGTGGCCACACAGACCCACATCGGCAAGCTGTTCGCGGCCGGCATCGTGCCGGGCCTCATCGCCGTCGTCGGCTACCTGCTGGCGGTGCGCTACCTGGTCTGGCGCGACCCTTCGCAGGCCCCCGTGAACAGCGAGCGCCTGGCGATCGACGTGCCTGGGCTGGTGCGCACGCTGTGGCCCGTGGTGGCGATCTTCGGCATCGTCATGGGCGGCATCTACGGCGGCCTGTTCACCTCGGTCGAGGCCTCGGGCATCGGCGCCACGGCGGCGCTGCTGTTCGCGCTCACGCGGCACAACCTCACGCTGGCGCAGATCCGCGGCATCTTCGTGGACAGCGCGAGCACCTCGGCCATGATGTTCGCCATCATCCTGGGCGCGGCCCTGTTCGGCGAGTTCGTCAACATCACCGGCGTGCACGAGGGCTTGCTGGCCATGGTGCAGGGCAGCGGCCTGTCGCCCTTCGGCGTCATCCTGGCGATGATTGCGATCTACCTGGTGCTCGGCTGCGTGCTCGAGAGCCTGTCCATGATCCTGCTGACGGTGCCGATCTTCTTTCCCATCGTCACGGCGCTGGGCTACGACCCGGTGTGGTTCGGTGTCCTGATCGTGGTGGTGGTGGAGATCGGCCTCATCACGCCCCCCATCGGCGTCAACCTGTTCGTGATCCGCTCGGTGACGCCCGACATCGCCATGGGGTCCATCGTGCGCGGCGTGCTGCCCTTCATCACGGCCGACCTGCTGCGCGTGCTGCTGATCGCCTCCGTGCCCGCGCTCAGCCTGTGGCTGCCCAACCTGTTGTTCAAGAGCACCGGCGGATGAAACAGCCCAGCCTGGACCTGTCGGCGGACACGCTCGAGCGCCGACTCGCGCCTTTTCTCTCGCGCGCCCTGAACCGCCCGCTGCGCCTGGACGGCTGGCGCCGCTTTCCGGCGGGTTTCTCCTGGATCACCCTGGGCCTGCGCGCCACGCCTGGGGACGGGGGCGAGCCGCTGGACCTGATCCTGCGCATCGGCGACCCGCGCGGCCTGCTCGCGCCCTACCGCGCCGAGCCCGAGTACCGCGCGCTGGAAGCGCTGCAAGGCCTGGCCTCGCTGCCGGTGCCGCGCGTGTTCGCGTTCAGCGACGACCCCTCGGTCATCGGCGCGCCCTTCCTGGTCACCGGCCGTGTCGATGGTGACACGCCCATGCCCTGGAAGGGCGCGGCCGAGGCGCGCGGCGAACAACACAACGCCAGCCTGGCGCGCGACTTCAGCGACGGCCTGGCCGCGCTGCACCGCGTGGACTGGCGCGCCACGCCACTCAAGCGCCTGTGGGGCGAGGTCGACCCCGCCACGGTGGCGCGCGAGCAGACCCTGCACTGGTGGCGCCATGCCGGCTTCGGCGACGACGCCGCGCACGCGCCGCCGCAGCTGCACCACGCCATGCGCTGGCTGCTGCGCCACGCGCCCGCCGCGCCGCGCGTGGTCATCGTGCACGGCGACTACCGCGTGGGCAACTTCCTGCAGCGGGACGGCCGCATCACCGCCGTGCTGGACTGGGAGCTGGTGCACGCGGGCGATCCGCACGAGGACCTGGCCTGGGCCGCGTTGCGCGTGTTCTCGGGCGGCACCGGTCGCGTGGGCGGCCTCATGGACCGCCAGGCCTTCGTCGAGCGCTACGCGCGCCAGGCCGGCTTCACGCCCGACCCGGTGGCTTGGCGCTACTACGAGGTGCTGGGCCTGTTCAAGAGCGCGTCCATGCTGCTGAGCGCGGCGCAGCGCGTGCAGAGTGGGCGCGCGCGCGACATCCGCATGGCCTCCATGGGCTTTCAGGTCGCGTCCACGCTGTTGGAACTCAATCGCCTGATCGGCGAGGCCGCCGCCGAATCGCGCGGCGCGGAGGTGACGCCATGACCACCGACCTGGGACGGCTGATCGAGGCCTTGCGCCGCACCCTCAGCGACGCGGTGGCGCCCGAGCTGAGCAGCGACTTCGCGCGCGGCCAGCTGGCCGCCGTGAACGACATCCTCGGCAAGCTCGCCGGCATGGCCGTGTGGGACCCGCAGGCCCTGCAAGCCCAGGCCCAGGCGCTGCGCGAAGGCCATCGGCGCTTCGCCGAATGCGCCGCGCGCGCCGGCCTGGTGCTGCCGGCGGGTGGCGACGCCGCCGGCCTGGATGCCGCGCAGGCGCGCACGCGCGAGCTCAGCGATTGGCTCGATACGAACGGCCCCGCGCTGGGGCCGGCGCTGGCCGCCGAACTCGACGCCATCCTGCGCCAGGCGCTGCGCGAGCAACTGCGCGTGGAGCGCCAGCGCATCCCCCTCACCGACTTCAGCGCCATGACGGCCGCTGCACCGAAGGACTGAACCCCATGCTGACCCCCCAGGACGACCTGCCCGGCCACCAGACGCCCGGCACCTTCGCTCAGGCCGGCCACGGCGATCCGCGCTTCACCGAGCGCTGGTGGTACACCGCGCACCCGCTCGACGGCCGCCCGCTGATCCTCGACGTCGGCTTTGGCTACTACCCCAACCGCGGCGTCATGGACGCCTTCGCCGGTGTCACCGTGGGCCGCACGCAGTTCAACTTCCGCGCCTCGCGCCGCCTGGGCGCGAACCCGCTGGAGCTGGCGGTCGGCCCGCTGCGCCTGGACATCGCGCAGGGGCAGCGCCTGCATCGCCTGGCGCTGCGCGACAACGCCTCGGGCATTGCCTTCGAGCTGGACTTCGAGGCCAGCTTTCCCGCGGCGCAGGAAAAACAGAGCCGGCGCGAGCGCGATGGCGCGGTCGAGGAAGACCTGGCGCGCGTGGCCCAGTTCGGCCGCTGGCGCGGCTGGCTGCAAGTGAACGGCGAACGCCACGCGGTCGAGCCGGCCAGCTGGTGGGGTCAGCGCGACCGCTCCTGGGGCATCCGTTCCGAGATGCGCACCGACTGGGCCGCGCCCCCGATGCAGACGCACAAGAAGTTCTTCTGGACCTGGTCCATGTTCCAGACGCCCAGCATGGGCGCGTCGATCTTCCTCAAGGAGCGCGAGCCGGGTCAGCCCTACTACCTGTCGGGCGCCGAGTTCCAACGCCTGCCCGACGGCAGCGTGCGCCACCGCGAGGTCGCGTCGGTGGCGCACGAGCTGCAATGGGCCGATGACCCACTGGGCCAGACCATCGCCGCTGGCGAGTTCACGCTGGGTTTTGCCGATGGCGGCTCGCGCCTGATCCGCGTCGAGGCCCTGCCCGCGCGCTATTACCTCAAGGGCGGGCTGTACGGTGGCTGGGGCGGCTGGAACCACGGCGACGACAAGGGTGCCTACGCCGAGGCGCACGACGCCTGGAACCTGGACGACCCGCTGACCCGCGAACGCGCCCGAACCCTGGGCGACCACGTGGTGCGCGTGAGCGTGGATGGCGAGACCGGCATCGGCATCAGCGAGTACGGCGTGGCCGCCGGTTACCCCAAGTACCCGCTGCCGCAGAAGCATCCGGCGCTATAAAGTCGGGAGCAGGAGACACACATGCAGCTGACACAGGCGCTCACGCGGGCGGTGCAGACCCGCCACCGCTTCGCGGCCACCCTCTACAACGACCGCCAGCGCAGCTGGGCCGAGGTGGGCGAGCGCGTGCCGCGCCTGGCCGCCGGCCTGCGCGCGCTCGGCCTGCAGCCGGGCGACCGTCTGGCCGTGCTGGCGTTCAACAGCGACAACTACATCGAACTGTTCTTCGCCGCCGCCTGGGCGAACCTGGTGATCGTGCCGCTGAACACGCGCTGGGCCATCCCAGAGAACGTCTACAGCCTGCAGGACGCGGGCTGCGCGGGCCTGGTGGTGGACGACGGCTTCGCGGCGCAGGTGCCCGAACTGCTCAAGGGCCACCCCATGGACCGGGTGGTGCACATGGGCGATGCGCCCACGCCCGCCGGCATGCAGGCTTACGAGGCGCTGATCGCGCGCACGCCGCCCATGGCCGACGAATGCGGCCGCGACGACGAACTCTGCGGCATCTACTACACGGGCGGCACCACCGGCCACCCCAAGGGCGTGATGCTTTCGCACAAGAACTTCATCGCGGCGTCCATCAACTGGATCGCCACCTTGCATTTCTCGGACGAGACGCGCTACATGCACTCGGCGGGCCTGTTCCACCTGGCCGGCGCGTCCCCGGCCTTCGCGCTCACGCTGGCCGGCGGCACCCATGTGTGCCTGCCCAAATTCGACGCGGTGCTGGCCTTCGAGGCGATACAGACCCACCGGGTCAACTACGTGCTGTTCGTGCCGACCATGATCAACATGATGTTGAACCACCCGGACTTCGAGCGCTACGACCTCAGCAGCGTGCGCTACTGCGAGTACGGCGCCTCGCCGATCCCCGATGCCGTGCTGGCCGCGGCCATCGCCAAGCTGCCCAGCTGGGAGTTCATCCAGGGCTATGGCATGACGGAGACGGCCGCGCTCACGGTGAGCCTGCCCTGGCGTTTCCATTTCGATGGCGAGCACGGCCCCCACAAGCGCCAGGCCGCCGGCCGCGCGGCCTATGGCGTGGACGTGAAGATCGTCGACCCCGACGGCCAGGAGCTGCCGCGCGGCACGCCGGGCGAGATCGCGGTGCGTGGCGCGCAGGTGATGCTGGGCTACTGGAACAAGCCCGAGGCCACGGCCGCCGCCATCCGCGACGGCTGGATGCACACCGGCGACGGCGCCTGGATGGACGAGGACGGATTCATCACCATCGTCGACCGCGTCAAGGACATGATCATCAGCGGAGGAGAGAACATCTACTCGCGCGAGGTGGAGAACGCCGTGCACGCCCACCCGGCGGTGCGCGAGTGCGCCGTCATCGGCGTGCCCGACGAGAAGTGGGGCGAGGCGGTGATGGCCGTGGTGGCGCTCAAGGACGGCCAGCGCGTGAGCGAGCAGGAGATCATCGACCACTGCCACACGCTCATCGCCAACTACAAGTGCCCGCGCCAGGTGGTGTTCCGCGAGGCCCTGCCGCTGTCGGGCGCGGGCAAGATCATGAAGAACGTGCTGCGCGAGCCTTACTGGCAAGGGAAGAAGCGGTCGGTGAACTGATGCGCTGCGCCACAGCGCCCGCGTCGCCTGCCTTGAACCCGTGCACGAACAGGTGCGAGATGCGCGCCGCCAGCTCCTTCGGGCCGATGTCGCCCGATGGCCGGTACCAGCTGAAGGTCCAGATCATCATGCCGAAGAGCAGCAGCGCGTAGGGCTTGCGCACGCGCGCGGTTTCCATCAGGCCGGGGTTGAGTTCCTCCAGCAGGCCGTTGAGCAGCTCGGTCATGCTGCTCTCCAGCGAGCGGATGGTGCGCAGCTCCGCGCGCGGCAGGTACTTCAGGTCGTTCATCAGGATGATGTGCTCGTCGCGCTCGCGCGCCGCGCCCTGCATGAAGCTCTCCACGAACTGCTGAAAGCGCGCCTCGGCCGGCAGCGCTTGCGCCACGATGCGCGTCAGGTCCTCGGCCTGGCGCGTGATGTGGTCGTGCACGATGGCGTAGAGCAGCTCTTCCTTGCTCGGGAAGTAGTGGTAGATGTGCGACTTGGAGGTGCCGCAGGCCTTCGCCACGTCCTGCATGGTCGCCTGGTCGAAGCCCTTGCGCGCGATCAGCGCGGCGGCCTTGTCCAGGATGGTGGCCTTCTTGTCCTCGTAGTCGTCCGCCCGCGTTCTGGTCATCGCTGCTCCTTGAAAGTGTGTCCAGCCCCATTGCGCTCGGGCCCGAAGCTGTTTATATTTAGACCGACGAGACGGACTATATATTGACCTGGATCAACCACTCATCAGGGTAAGCATGGAGACTTCGCACAAGCATCTGGTGATTGTGGGCGCGGGCCACGCCGGCAGCGAGCTCGCGGTGTCGGCGCGACAGAACGGCTGGGCCGGCCGCATCACCCTGCTGGGCGAGGAATCCGTGCTGCCCTACCAGCGTCCGCCCCTGTCCAAGGCCTGGCTGGCCGGCCAGGTGGACGCCGACGGCCTGCTGCTGCGCCCGCGCAGCGCCTACGACGCGGCCCGGGTTGAGCTGATGACCGGCGCGCGCATGCAGGCCATCGACCGCGCGAGCCGCCGCCTCGTGCTGGCCGACGGCAGCGCCCTGGCCTACGACAAGCTGGCGCTGTGCACCGGCGGGCGGCCCCGGCCCCTGTCCTGCGCCGGGCTGGCGCCGGGCCAGCGGCCCCGCAACCTGCACTACCTGCGCAGCATGGCCGACGCCGAAGGCATCCGCGCCCAGCTGCGGCCCGGCGCGCGGGTGTTGATCATCGGCGGCGGCTATGTCGGGCTGGAGGTGGCGGCCTCGGCGCGCGGCCTGGGCGCCGAGGTCACGCTGCTGGAACTGCAGCCGCGCGTGCTCGCGCGCGTCGCGGGTCCGGACGTCTCGGCCTTCTACGAGCGCGTGCACCGCGCCGCCGGCGTGGACCTGCGCACCGGCACCGAGCTGGCCTCGGTCGAGGTGGAGGACGACAGGGTTCGCGCCGTGGTCTGCCGCGACGGCGCGCGCCTGCCGGTGGACCTGGTGGTGGCTGGCCTGGGCATGCTGGCCAACGTGGAGGCCGCGCGCGCCGCCGGGCTGGCGCAAGAGGGCGGCATTGCGGTGGACGAGTTCTCGCGCACGCGCGATCCGGACGTACTGGCGGCCGGCGATTGCACGCTGCAGTTCAGCAGCCTCTACGGCCGCGAGCTGCGCATCGAGTCGGTGCCGAACGCGCTGGAGCAGGCGCGCGCGGCCGGGTCCTGGCTGGGCGGCAAGCCCAGGCCGAACCGCGCCGTGCCCTGGTTCTGGTCCGACCAGTACGCGCTCAAGCTGCAGATGGCGGGCCTGTCGCAGGGCCATGATCGCTGCGTGCTGCGCGGCGACCCGGCCACGCAGTCGTTCAGCGCCTTCTATGTGGCAGGCGAGCGCCTGCTGGCCGTGGACGCGATCAACCGGCCCGCCGATTTCATGCTGGCCAAGCGCGCGCTGGCGCAGGCCTGCACGGTGGATGCGGCGCGCCTGGCCGACGAGTCGGTGCCGCTGAAAGACCTTCTGCAGACCGCCTCGGCGGTCCCCGCCATCTAGGGTATTCCCCAGGGAGTCGACAGGAACCAGGCACCATAATTCGCGTCAATTAAAGACCGACGCGACGGACTAATTATTAAGGAGTGACCTCCTTCCGCGCAGCGATGCGAGGGAGAGGAACAGAGACACCCATGACACCCCATACCGCCGCCAGCGCATCGCCCGCGCCCGCGCTGGCCATCCACAACATCCAGGTCGTCTACGGCGGCGCCATCGAGGCCGTGCGCGACGTCTCCCTCGAGGTGCGCCCCGGCCAGATCGTGGCCCTGCTGGGCTCCAATGGCGCCGGCAAGTCCACCGTGCTCAAGGCCGTGTCGGGCGTGCTCGACGCCGAGGACGGCGTCATCGAGAAGGGCAGCATCCTGCTCGGTGGCCGCGCGGTCGAGAAAGACCCCGCGCCGGCCATCGTTCGCCAGGGCATGGTGCAGGTGCCGGAAGGCCGGCGCCTGTTCCAGACCCTCACGGTCGAGGAAAACCTGATCACCGGCGCCCACCTGCAGAGCGCCGCCCACCTGGCGCAGACGCGCGACGAGGTGTTCGCGCTGTTTCCGCGCCTGGCCGAGATGCGCCAGACCACCGCGGGCTACCTCTCGGGTGGCGAGCAGCAGATGGTGGCCATTGGCCGCGCGCTGATGAGCCGGCCCAAGGTGCTCGCGCTCGACGAGCCCTCGCTGGGCCTGGCGCCGCTGGTGGTGAGCGAGATCTTCCGCTGCATCCAGACGCTGCGCGAGACCACCGGCCTGACCATCCTGCTGGTCGAGCAGAACGCCAGCCGCGCGCTGGCCATCGCCGACTACGCCTACATCATGGAGAACGGCCGCGTGGTGCTCGACGGCACCAGCGAGCAGCTGCGCCGCAACGCCGACGTGCGCGAGTTCTACCTGGGCCTGAGCTCTCAGCCCGGCCGCACCAGCATGAAAGACGTGAAGCACTACAAGCGCCGCAAGAGGTGGCTGTCATGAGCGCCGCGCAGCAGACCCCCGTGCTCGAGGCCACGCGCATCTCCAAGCGCTTCGGCGGCGTGAAGGCCGTCAACGAGGTGAGCCTGAAGGTGATGCCGGGCGAGATCGTGAGCCTGATCGGCCCCAACGGCGCGGGCAAGACCACCACCTTCAACCTGGTGAGCGGCGTGCTGCCCCCCAGCGAGGGCCGGATCGTCTTCCAGGGCCGCGACACCGCGGGCCTGAAGTCGCACCAGTTCGCGAACCTGGGCATCGGCCGCACCTTCCAGAACCTGGCGCTGTTCCGCCATGGCACGGTGGTGGAGAACCTGCTGGTGGGCCGGCACATCCACTTTCGCTACCCGGTGTGGGAAGCGCTGGCCTTCTGGGGCCGCTCGCGCCGCGAGGAGATTGCCGCGCGCGAAAAGGTGGAACGCATCATCGAATTCCTCGAAATCGAAGAGCTGCGCGACAAGCCGGTGAGCCAGCTCGCCTACGGCCAGCAAAAGCGCGTGGAGCTGGGCCGGGCCCTGGCCTGCGAGCCCAGCCTGCTGCTGCTGGACGAAATCGTCGCGGGCATGAACCGCGAGGAAAAGGAAGACATCGCGCGCTTCACGCTCGACATCCGCGACGAGTTCGGTATCGCGGTGCTCATGATCGAACACGACATGCAGGTGGTGATGGACCTGTCCGACCGCGTCTATGTGCTGGACTTCGGCTGCCTGATCGCCGAAGGCACGCCGGCCGAGGTGGCCGCCAACCCGGCCGTGCTGGCCGCCTACCTCGGCGAGGAGGGCGCGCATGCTTGACCATCAGACGCTGCTGCGTGGCGAGGGAACGCTGCCCGGCCTGCTGCGCCTGCGCGCGCAGGAGCGCGGCCAGCAGGTGGCCCTGCGCGAAAAGGTGCAAGGCATCTGGCGCGGCCGCACCTGGGCCGACTACTACCGCGACGCCCGCCGAACGGCCCTGGGCCTCATGAAGCTGGGCCTGCAGCGCGGCGACCGCATCGTCATCGCGTCCGAAGACATCCCCGAGTGGTTCTACGCCGATCTGGGCGCCCAGATGCTGGGCGTGCAGGTGGTGGGCATCTATCCCACCAACCCCTGGGCCGAGGTGCAGTACATCGCGGGCCACTGCCAGGCCAAGGTGGCGATCACCGGCGACCAGGAGCAGACCGACAAGGTGCTCGACGCCATGAAGGCAGGCCCCGGCCTGCCGCACCTGCGGCACATCTTCTGCGTCGACATGAAGGGCCTGCGCCGCTACGCGCCGGGCGAGCCGCACAGCTACGAGCACCTGATGGCGCTGGGCGACCAGTTGATTCAGGAGGACCCGCTGGCCGAGCAGCGCCTGGACCGGAGCATCGACGCTCTGGTGCCCGACGACGTGAACATCCTCGTCTACACCTCGGGCACCACCGGGCCGCCCAAGGGCGCCATGCTCACGCACCGCAACTTCATCTTCGCGGCCTACTCCTATGCGGCGGCGCGCCAGATGGTGGACAAGCGCTTCGAGTCGGTGTGCTACCTGCCGCTGTGCCACGTGGCCGAGCGCGGCTACTCCACGGTGCTGCACCTGCTCACCGGCGGTTGCGTGAACTTCGCCGAATCCATCGACACGGTGTCGGCCAATATCCGGGAGATCGCGCCCACCTTCTTCCTGGGCGTGCCGCGCATCTGGGAGAAGCTGCAGCAGCACTTCGAGTTCCGCATGAAGGACAGCGGCCGCGTACAGCGCTGGCTGTACCGCGTGGGCATGAAGCGCGGGCGCGCGCTGTCGGACCGGCGCGCCGTGCATGGGCGGCTGGTGTCCCTGGGCGATCGGCTCGAATTCGGCTTCTGGTACTTGCTGCTGTTTCGCAACATGCAGCGCCACATGGGCCTGAACCGCACACACACCCGCATGTGTGGCGGCGCCTCGGTCTCGCCTGAAACGCTCAAGTTCTTCGACGTCATCGGCCTGCCCGTGGGCCAGGGGTATGGCCTCACCGAGGCCGGCGGCCTGGCCTTCGTTCAGGTGCCGGGGCGGCCGTTCGTGCCGGGCAGCTGTGGGCCGGCCATGCCAGGCGTGGAATGGCGCGTGGGCGAAGACGGCGAGGTGTTCGTGCGATCACCGGGCGTGTTCCAGGGCTACTTGTTCGACGACAAGGGCACCCAGGACATCCTGGCGCCGGACGGCTGGCTCGCCAGCGGCGACATCGTCGAGGTGCGCGCGACGGACGAGATCGCCGTGGTCGACCGCAAGAAGGCCATCATCATCACCAGCGGCGGCAAGAACATCGCGCCGTCGGAGATCGAGAACGCGCTCAAAGACAGCCCCTTCGTGCGCGAGGCCATCGTGGTGGGCGAGGGCCGCAAGTTCCTCGGCGGCCTGATCCAGATCGACTTCGACAGCGTGGGCCGCTGGGCCGCCGAGCGCGAGCTGCCCTACACCACCTTCAAGTCGCTCACGCAGATGGGCGAGGTGCGAGAGCTCATCCAGCAGGTGGTGGACGAGGTGAACTCGAAGTTCGCCCGCGTGGAGAACATCCGCAAGTTCGTGCTCCTGGAAAAGGAGCTGGACCACGACGACGGCGAACTCACGGCGACGCAGAAGGTGCGCCGCGGCCTCATCAACAAGAAGTTCGCGCGCGAGCTCGAACAGATCTATGGAGGCGCGTCATGAGCCCCGCACGGCCGCCCGCAAGGGCCCTCACCGCAGCGCGTCGCGCGGAGGTTTCCGAATGAACTACTTCATCGAACTGGTCGTCTCCGGGCTGGCCATCGGCGCGATCTATGGCCTGGTGGCCATGAGCTTCGCGGTCATCTTCAAGGCCACCGGCATCGTCAACTTCGCCCAGGGCGAGATGGGCATGCTCACCGCCTACACCTCCTGGTCCATCGCCACGGCGCTGGGCACCGACGCGGTGTCCACCATCGTGGTGGCGGTGGCCGTGGGCGCGGCCCTGGGCCTGGTCTGCGAGCGCCTCATCATGCGGCCCATGCTCGGCGAGCCGGTGCTGTCGGTGGTGCTGGTGACCGTGGGCCTGGCGGTGGTGCTGCGCGCCCTGGTGACGCTGATCTGGGGCGCCGCGCCGCACAAGTTCAACGTGGAGGGCGCCGACACCATCGTTCACCTGGGCGACATCGGGCTGCGCGCGAGCCAGCTCACGGTGATCGCGGCACTGCTGGTCGCCATCGGCGGCTTCTGGTTCTTCCTGCGCCACAGCCGCTTCGGCGTGGCCATGCGGGCGGTGGCGGCGGACGAGAAGACCGCGCGGCTCATGGGCGTGTCCACCGCGCGCGTGCAGGCCGTGGCATGGGCCTCGGCCTCGGGCCTGGCGGGCCTGGCCGGCGCCTTCTTCGCGGTCATCTACGGGCTGGCGCCCACCATCTACGAGATCGGCTTGAAGGCCTTCCCGGCCACGGTGCTGGGCGGCTTCGACTCGGTGCTGGGCTCGGCCTTCAGCGGCCTGTTCATCGGCGTGCTGGAGAACCTGGTCGGCGGCTACCTGCCCAGCACGCTCAAGGAGATCGCCGGGTTCCTGCTGATCCTGGTGGTGCTCATGGTGCGGCCCTTCGGGCTGTTCGGCGAAAAACGGATCGAGAGGGTCTGATGCGCAGCGGTTTCTTCAAGCAAAGCTATGGCGAGCTGGTCGTCCTGACGGACTCGCCAGCGGTCAAGGGGTGGACGGTGGCGTTGCTCGCCGCACTCGCGCTCGCGCCCTTCGTGCTCGGCAACTTCATGCTGTCGCACCTGACCGTCATCCTGTTCACCACCGTGGGCGCGCTGGGGCTGATGGTGTTGACCGGCTTCACCGGCCTGATCTCGCTCGGCCACGTGGGCTTCCTCATGCTGGGTGGCTATGCCTACGCCATCGCGGTCACGCGCTGGGGCCTGCCGGCGGAGGTCGCGCTGCTGCTGTCGGCGGCGCTGCCGGCGCTGTTCGGGCTCATCGTGGGCATTCCTTCGCTGCGGCTGCACGGGCTGTACCTGGCCATCACCACGCTGGCCTTCGCGCACATCGTGACGGCGGGCATCCTGGCCGGCGGCGAGCTCACCGGTGGCGGCAGCGGCATCATGGTCGACCGCCCGGTGGTGCTGGGCATGGACCTGTCCAGCGACCGCGCCTTCTACTGGTTCTGCCTGGGCGTGTGCGCGCTGGCCGTGCTGGCCGTGCTCAACCTGCGCCGCTCCTACGCGGGCCGCGCCCTGGTGGCCGTGCGCGACAACGACATCGCGGCTCGCACGATGGGCATCAGCCTGGTGCACTACAAGCTGCTGGCCTTTCTCATCAGCGCAGCGCTCACCGGCCTGGCGGGCGGCCTCATGGCCATCTACATGAGCTTCGTATCGGTCGAGGGCTATCCCTTTCTGCTGAGCATCGAGGCCCTGGCCATCGTCATCGTGGGCGGCATCGGCTCGGTGCTGGGCGCGGTGCTGGGCACGGTGTTCATCGTGACGCTGCCCGAGGTCTTCTCCAGCCTGATGTCCTTCCTCGGCGGTCGGCTCGCCGACACCATGACCACCAGCGCGCACGAGATCAAGACCGTGCTCTACGGCGTCGCGATCATCGCCTTCCTGCGCTTCGACCCGCGCGGCCTGCGCGGCATCTGGCACGACCTGCGCCATACCTGGGTGCACTGGCCGCTGCGCTACTGATTCCCTTCCCCCCACCCAACGGCTTCGGCCACGAACGACAAACAGGAGACAGCATGAACAGCCAACTCACCGCCCTTGCCATCGGCCTGCTGGCCGCGGCCGCCACCTTCAGCGCCGCCGCGCAGCAGCAGGGCGTGACCGACACCGAGATCGTGCTCGGCGACATCCTGCCGCTGAGCGGGCCGCCCGCACTGTTGGGCGTGGCCCACAACCTGGGCGTGAAGGTCGCCGTGGCCGAGGCCAACGCGGCCGGTGGCATCAACGGCCGCAAACTGCGCCTTATCACCGAGGACGACGGCTACGTGCCCTCGCGCACGATCCAGGGCGTGCGCAAGCTGGTCAACAGCGACAAGATCTTCGCCTTCACCTCGATCTCGGGCACGGCGCAGTCGCAGGCGGCCATGTCCATCATCAAGCAGTCGGGCCTGCCGGCCATGGCGCCGATCACCACCTACGAGGGCCTGTACAAGCCTGCCATCAAGAACGTGTTCGCCGTGGGCTACGACATGCGCGAGGCGGTGTACGGCCTGGTCTCGATGATGGCGGACCGCTACCCGAACAAGAAGTGGGCCGTGATCTCGCAAGACGACGAGTACGGCGAGAACGTGCGCGACGGTTTCGAGCGCGTGGCCAAGGAGAAGAAGCTGCAGGTGGTCTCCAGCCAGATCTTCAAGAAAGGCCAGTCGGACTTTTCGTCCGAGATCCTGAAGGTCAAGCAGTCGGGGGCCGAGGCGCTGATGGCCGGCGGCGTGCTGGGCGAGAACATCACCATGACCAAGGAACTGGAGCGCATCGGCCACAAGATTCCGGTGGGCGTGACCTATGTGTCGCGCGTGCCCGCCAGCGCCAAGATGATGGGCAGCGCCGGCGAGAACGTGTACACGGTGGACTACGTGTACCTGGAGAGCTCGCCGGAGGCCAAGGGCTTCATGGACAAGATGGAGAAGTACCTGACGGCCGAGGAGCGCGGCCGCGCGAACCGCTACAGCTTCACCGGCTACGCCGCGACCCGCGCCCTGTTCACGGCCATGGAGCGCTGCGGCAAGGCCCTGACGGCGGACTGCACCAACGCGGAGCTGGCCAAGCTGAAGAACCTGGAGACGGGGGCGATGACGCCGATCGGCTACACCGCCGAGAACCACCTGGCCGCGCCCAAGCTGTTCTTGCTGAAGGCGGACCCGGCGGCGTCGACCTATAAGCTGGCGCAGTGAGCGCCCGGGGCCGGGGAGGGCTCAGCCCTTCTCGGCCAGGAAGCCCTTGAGGAACAGCCGGGACAGCCGGTCGCACAGTTCCTGGGGCTTCACCTCGCCGGAGGGCTTGTACCAGAAGTCGGTCCAGTTCAGCATGCCCAGCAGCATCATGGTGTAGGGCTTGTAGACCGGCTCCGGCAACTCGGGGTTGAGGTCGTGCAGCAGCCGGGTCACCTGTTCGGTCAGCTGGCGCTGCAGGTTGATCAGCGGGGTCTGCTTGGCCTTGGGCAGGAACTTCACATCGTTCATGGCCACCATGTGGCGGCGGCGCGACTGCGCGGACTTCTGCGTGTAGGCCTCCACCACCATCTGCAGCCGCTCGCGCGCGCTGGCCTTGCTCACCAGGGCCTCCTCGATCGCGCCGATCAGGCGCTGCAGGTGTTCCTGCAGCATGGCGAACAGCAGGTCGTCCTTGGTGGGGAAGTAGTGGTACAGCATCGACTTGGTCGCGCCGCAGGCCTTGGCCACGTCCTGCATCTTGGCGGCCGGGTAGCCTTCCTTCGCGAAGATGGCTGCCGCCGAATCCATGATGGCCTGGGCCTTGGTTTCGTAGTCGTCCGAACGGATGCGCGGCATGGGTCCTCCTGGCGAAAAAGAGCGGCGCGAGTGTAGCAAGGCGCCTTGCGGGCCCCACCGCCCGCCCATAAAATAAACCGACACGCCGGACTATGAATGGAAAAGGCCCGGTTTTCCTTGACCCGCATCAACGCCGCTTCACATGACCGAATTCGAATTCCTCGAGCCCGACTTCCTCGATGAGGACCTGCGCATGGTGCGCGACCAGGTGCGTCGCTTCTCCAAGGAACGCATCGTGCCCTTCGCCGACGCCTGGGAGGCCTCGGGCGAGATTCCGCGCGCCCTGTTCCGCGAGCTGGGCGAGCTGGGCTTCCTGGGCATGCGCCACCCGGTGGAATACGGCGGCGGCGGCCTGGGGCCGCTGGCCTCGGTGGTGCTGGGCGAGGAGCTGGCGCGCTCGGGCTACGGCGGCGTGGCCTCGGCGCTCACGGTGCACAGCGACATGTCGATCAGCCACATCGCGCACCGCGGCTCGCACGAGCAGAAGCAGAAGTACCTGCCCGACGCCTGCGCCGGCCGCAAGGTCGGCGCGGTCTGCGTGACCGAACCCGGCGCCGGCTCCGACGTGGCCGGCCTGCGCACGCGCGGCGAGCGCATGGCCGATGGCGGCTGGCTCATCAATGGCTCCAAGACCTTCATCACCAACGGCGTGCATGGCGACATCTACATCGTGGCCGCGCGCACCGACCCCGAGGCCAAGGGCAGCCGTGGCATTTCGCTGTTCATCGTGGAGAAGGACAACCCGGGCCTCAAGATCACGCGCCAGTTCGACAAGCACGGCTGGCGCTCGTCCGACACGGCCGAGCTGTTCTTCGACGACCTGACGTTGCCCGCCGATGCGCTGCTGGGCGAGGAGGGCAAGGGCTTCTACTACATCATGGGCACCTTCCAGAACGAGCGCCTGGTGGTGGGCGCGCTGGTCTCGGGCACCTGCGCGCGCGCCATCGAGCTCACGGTGGACTACGTGCGCCAGCGCCAGGCCTTCGGCAAGTCGCTGTGGGACCAGCAGGTGGTGCGCAACAAGCTGGCCTGGATGGCCTCGAAGGCCGCGGCCGTGCGCGCGCTCACCTACCAGTGCGCGCTCATGATCGAGCAGGGCAAGGACACGGTGCGCGAGGTCTCCATGCTCAAGGCCTTCGGCGCCGAGACCCTGCAGGAGGTGGTGCACACCTGCCTGCAGCTGCACGGCGGCACCGGCTTCATCACCGGCACGCCGGTGGAGCGCATGGCGCGCGACGCGCGCATCCTCACCATCGGTGGCGGCGCCACCGAGGTGATGCTGGAAGAAGTCGCCAAGCGCATGTGACCCATGCCCGGACCGCTCGCCCACCTCACCGTCATCGAGCTCGCGGGCATCGGCCCCGGGCCCTTCGCCTGCATGGTCCTGGCCGACCTGGGCGCCACCGTCGTGCGCGTCGACCGCCTGCCAGGCCCGCCCTCGCGCGGCGGCCTGGAGGACCTGATGCGCAACGACGGCATCGTGGACCGCGGCCGCCAGTCGATCGCCGTGAACACGAAGGACCCGCGCGGCGTGGAGGCCGTGCTCCGGCTGGTCGCATCCGCCGACGTGCTGATCGAGGGCTTTCGCCCCGGCGTGGCCGACAAGCTGGGCCTGGGCCCCGAGGCCTGCCGCGCGCGCAACGCCCGCCTGGTCTATGGCCGCATGACGGGCTGGGGCCAGAGCGGCCCGCTGGCCCAGGCCGCCGGGCACGACCTCAACTACATCGCGCTCAGCGGCGCGCTGCACGCCATGGGCCCGGCCGACCGGCCGCCCGCCCCGCCGCTCAACCTGGTGGGCGACTACGGCGGCGGCGGCATGCTGCTGGTGGTGGGCGTGCTGGCCGCGCTGGCCGAGGCCCAGCGATCGGGCCAGGGCCAGGTGGTGGATGCCGCCATGACCGATGGCGCGGCCCTGCTGATGAGCGCCCAGTACGGGCTGATGGCCAAGGGCTTCTGGCAGGACCGCCGCGAAAGCAACTTCCTCGACGGCGCGGCCCCCTTCTACGGCACCTACGAATGCGCCGACGGGCGCTACGTGTCCGTGGGCGCCATCGAGCCCCAGTTCTACCGGCAGTTGCTCGAGCGCTGCGGCATCGAGGACCCGGCCTTCCAGAGCCAGTGGGCGGCCGGCGAATGGCCCGCGCTGCGCGGGAAGCTGGAAGCGCTGTTTCGCACCCGCACGCGCGACGCCTGGTGCGCGCTGCTGGAGGGGACGGACGCCTGCTTCGCGCCCGTGCTGTCGATGGCCGAGGCGCCCGCGCACCCGCACAACGCCGCGCGCGGCACCTTCGTGCGCGGCGAGGACGGCGTGGTGCAGCCCGCGCCCGCGCCGCGCTTCGACCGCACGCCCGCCCAACTGCCGCAGCGCGCCCCCGTGGTGGGCGCCGACACGCGCGCGCTGCTGGCGCGGGCCGGCTACGCGGCCGCCGACATCGAGGCCCTGTGCGCGGCCGGCGTGGTGCACGCGGCGGAGGCGGTGCGATGAGCGGGCGCCGGCCGCTGCACCTGCGACGCATCCAGTGCGAGGCCTTCGAGCGCGAGGACGGCCTGATCGACCTTGACGGCCTGCTGGTCGACACCAAGCCGCAGCCGCTGCAGTTGGTGCACCGCGCGGTGCCGGCGGGCCAGGCCATCCACCAGATGCGCGTGCGCCTGACCATCGACCGCGAGCGTCGCATCGTCGACGCCCGCGTGTCCAGCGACCACGCGCCCTACCTGGACTGCCGCGGGGTCGAGGCGGCCTACCGACAGCTCGTGGGCCTGCGCATCGAGCCAGGCTTCACCCTGGCGGTCAAGCGCCTGTTCCGCGGCACGGCGGGCTGCACCCACATGACCGAGCTGCTGCCGACCCTGGCCAGCACGGCCTTCCAGGTGCTGTGGGCCAGCGGCGATTTCGCCGACACCGAGGCGGCGGCTGGCGCGCGTGGCCATTCGCCGCTGGGCGGCTGTCACGCGCTGCGCCTGGACGGCGCGGTGGTGCGCACCCACTTCAAAGAACACGCCCGGGAGACCCCGCCATGAAGCCTGCCGTCCTGTTCGAGTCGCGCGAAGGCATCGCCACGCTCACGCTCAACGAAGGCGATCGCCTCAACCCCCTCAGACCCGAGCTGCAGCAGGGCGCGCTGGACGCCTTGCGCCGCGTGCGCGAGGACCGGTCCATCCGCGCCCTCATTCTCACCGCCGCCGGTCGCGCCTTCTGCGTGGGCGCCGACCTGAACGACTTCAGCGAACGCGCGAAGGACGCCTCGCGCGGCTCGCTGGGCACGCAGGTGGGCCAGATGCTGGACGAGACCGGCAACCCCCTGGTGGCCGAGCTGCGGTCCCTGCCCGTGCCGGTGGTCTGCGCCGTCAACGGCGTGGCGGCGGGCGGCGGCGTGGGCCTGGCCCTGGCGGCCGACCTGGTGATCGCCGCGCGCTCGGCCTACTTCTACCTGCCCTTCGTGCCCGCGCTGGGCGCCGTGCCCGACATGGGCGCGAGCTGGGCGCTGCCGCGCGCCGTCGGCCGCGCTCGCGCGCTGGGTCTGGCGCTGCTGGGCGACAAGCTGGACGCGCCGCGCGCGGCCGATTGGGGCCTGATCTGGGCCTGCGTGGACGACGCCGCGCTGGCGCCGCAAGCCTGGGCCCTGGCCAGGCGCCTGGCCGCGCTGCCGGCGCACGCCATCGCCGAGACCCGCGCGCTGTTCGCGGCCAGCGAGCGCAACCACCTGGTGCAGCAGCTGGCGCTGGAGCGCGAGCGCCAGGCCGAGCTGATCGACGGCGAGTCCTTCGCCGAGGGCATGCGCGCCTTCATCGAGCGGCGGCCACCGGTGTTTCGCGGGCGGGACTGAACCGCCGCCCGGGCGCCGTGTAAGGTGGGCGGGATGAGCCCCCCGTGCCGCCACCTGGTCGTCGTGCTCGGCGACCAACTCGATCCCCAGAGCAGTGCCTTCGATGGCTTCGACGCCACGCGCGACCGCGTGTGGATGTGCGAGGCCGCCGAAGAGAGCACGCACGTCTGGAGCAGCCAGCAGCGCATCGTGCAGTTCCTGGCCGCGATGCGGCACTTCGCGGCCGCGCTGCGCGAGCGGGGCCTGCCGATCGACTACCAGACCCTGCGCGAAGGCGGCCTGGCCGATGCGCTGGGCGAGGCGGTCGCGCGCTGGCGCCCGCAGCGCGTGCGGCTCACCTGGCCGGGCGACTGGCGGGTGCTGCAGGCCCTGCGCCTGGCGGTGGGCGACACGCCGCTCGATCTGCTGGAGGACCGGCACTTCTTCTGCAGCACCGAGCGCTTCGCCCGGCACGCGCGCGGGCGGCGGCGCTTGCGCCTGGAGTCCTTCTACCGCGAGATGCGGCGAGAACACGGCGTGCTCATGGACGGCGACGGCCCCTGCGGCGGCGTCTGGAACCTCGACGGCGAGAACCGGGCGGCCTTCGGCGCGCAGGGCCCGGGCTTCTTGCCGCCGCCCGCGCGCTTCGAGCCCGACGCGCTCACCGCGGAGGTGATCGCGCTGGTGCGCGCCCGCTTCGGCGACCATCCCGGTCAGGCCGAACCGTTCGGCTGGCCCGTGACGCGCGCGCAGGCGCTGCAGGCGATGCGCCAGTTCATCGACGAGCGTCTGGCGCACTTCGGCCACTGGCAGGACGCGATGTGGGGTGGCGAGCCCTGGCTCTACCACGCGCAGCTCTCGGCGGCGCTCAACCTCAAGCTGCTGCATCCGCGCGAACTGGTCGCCGCCGCCGAGGGCGCCTGGCGCGCGGGGCGCGTACCCCTCGCCTCGGCCGAGGGTTTCATCCGCCAGATCCTGGGCTGGCGCGAGTACGTGCGCGGCGTCTACTGGCTGAAGATGCCGGCGTACGCCGACCACAACGCGCTGGACGCGCGGCGGGCGTTGCCGGCCTGGTACTGGAGCGGCGACACGCCCATGCGCTGCCTGTCCGATGCCATCGGGCAGACGCTGCGCCACGGCTATGCGCACCACATCCAGCGCCTCATGGTCACCGGCCTGTTCGCGCTGCTGTACGGCGTGGAGCCGAAGCAGGTGCACGCCTGGTACCTCAGCGTCTACGTGGACGCGGTCGAATGGGTCGAACTGCCCAATACGCTGGGCATGAGCCAGTACGCCGACGGCGGCCTGCTCGCCAGCAAGCCCTACATCGCCACCGGCCGCTACATCGAGCGCATGAGCGACCATTGCCGCGGCTGCCGTTTCGATCCCGGACAGCGCACGGGTGAGCGTGCCTGCCCGTTCACCACCCTGTATTGGGACTTCCTGGTGCGCCACGCGGCGCGCTTCGCGGCGCACCCTCGGCTGGCGCCGCAGCTCCGGCACCTCGATCGGATCGGCCCCGAAGAGCGCGCCGCCATCGCCGCGCGCGCCGCCTGGGTGCGCGCCGGCGGTCTGGGCTGAGGCGCCGCCTCAGAGCGCCGTCGCCAGCCAGGTGTAGAGCGGGATGCCCAGCAGGATGTTGAGCGGGAAGGTCAGGCCCAGCGACAGGCCCAGGTAGAGCGAGGGGTTGGCCTCGGGCACGGCGTGCCGCAGCACGGCGGGGACCACGATGTAGGACGCGCTGGCGCTCAGCACCATCAGCAGGGCCGTGTCGGCCGGCGGCAGCCCGAGCAGGCGCGCCAGGGCGAGGGCGATGGCCGCGTGCGTCAGCGGGCCCAGGACCGCATAAGCGATGAGCACCGGCGAGGCGCGCCGCGCGTCGGCGAAATTGCGCGCCACCAGCAAGCCCATGTCGAGCAGGAAGAAGGCCAGCAGCCCCTTGAACAGGTCGCCCGCGAAGGGCTGCATCACGGCCCGGCCGGCGTCGCCGCTGACCCAGCCCACCACCAGCGAGCCCAGCAGCAGGAGCTGCGCGCCGTCGGTGAAGGACTCCCGCAGGATGCCGCGCAGCGGCGTGCCGCCGGCCCCGGCCCCCGGTGAGAGGGCGGCCTGTCCGGCGCCGACCACGATCGCTGCGCGCGAAGCGTGGCGCGCGGCGTTGGCCAGCAGCACCGCCATCAGGATCGCGGGCGACTCCATCAGCACCATGGCCACGGTCATGTGCCCGCCCGGCGCCAGCCCCAGGTTCTCCAGGTGCTGCGTGGCGGCGACGAAGCTCACCGCGCTGACCGAGCCGTAGGCCGCGGCCACGGCGGCGGCGTCGAAGTGGGAGACGCGGTGCCGCAGGAAGGCGTACCCCAGCGCGGGCACCAGGAAGGCCATGAACAGCGCCGCGGCCAGGCTGCCGAGCATGGCCGGCGTGAGGCCCGCGGCGGCCAGCGCGAAGCCGCCCTTGAGGCCCAGCGCCATCAGCAGGTAGAGCGAGAGGAATTTGCCGATGGCGGGCGGGATCTCCAGGTTGGAGCGCAGGGCGCCGGCGAATACGCCGAAAACGAAGAACAGGATCGCGGGGTCCAGCAGGCCGGTCATGGGGAAGCTCCAGGTTGGCCGGCATGCTAGGCAATGCCGCATGCTTCGTAAAATCGATTTGTTCTGGCGTTCACATAGGGAAAAGTCTATGAACGTGAGTTTTCGGCAGTTGCGCCTGTTCCTTGCCCTGCACGAAACCGGCAGCGTGAGCGGCGCCGCGCGGGCCATGCACGTCACCCAGCCCACCGCCTCCATGCAGCTGCGCGAGATCGGCGAGGCCGTGGGACTGCCGCTGTACGAGGTGATCGGCCGCAAGGTGCACCTCACGCCGGCCGGGCACGACCTGGCCCGGACCGCGCGCGCCATGGTGCGCGAGTGGGACAGCTTCGGCCAGGAGGTGGCGGCCACCAAGGGCCTGGCGCGCGGCCGGCTGAAGGTCTCGGTGGTGAGCACCGCCAAGTACTTCGTGCCGCGCCTGCTGGGGCGCTTCTGCCACAAGCACCCGGCCATCGACGTCGCGCTGGAGGTGCTCAACCGCGACGGCGTGGTGCAGCGCATGCGCGAGAACCTCGACGACCTCTACATCATGTCCATGCCGCCCGCGGACCTCGCGGTCGAGGGCGAGGTGTTCATGGCCAATCCCCTGGTCGTGATCGCCGCCGCGCGCCACCCGCTGGCCCGCGGCCAGGGCCTGGCGCTGCGCGCGCTGGCCGAGCAGCGCTTCATCCTGCGCGAGCGTGGCTCGGGCACGCGCATGGCCAGCGACCGGCATTTCCGTGCCGAGCGCTTCGTGCCCGATGTGCGCATGGAGCTGGGCAGCAACGAGGCCATCAAGGAGGCGGTGGCCGGTGGGCTGGGCCTGGGCGTGGTGTCGCAGCACGCGCTGCACGGCCACTCGCGCGAGCACGGCGTGGTGGTGCTCGACGTGCAGGGTTTTCCGATCGCCTCGCAATGGAGCATCGTGCACCTGGCCGGCAAGCGCCTGTCCCCCATCGCCCTGGCGTTTCGCGACCACCTGCTCGGACACGCCCGCTGAGGGCCGGGCCCCGCGCGCGCGGCCGTGGCGAGGGCGCCCGCGCGGCCGGGTCTTTCAGGCCGGAGTTGTTGCGACTGGCTATCATTTGCCGCGATACCTCCCCGACGCGCCCCGCGGCGCCTCGCGCGCGCCGTGCCGCCCGCGCTTTCCACGCTGTTCCCATGCCCGAATCCGATCGAACGCCCGCGCTCCCGTCTCACCGTTCCTGGGCGCGCGGCCTGCTCTGGCTGGGCCTGCTGTTGGCCGCGGGCGCGGCGGCCTGGTGGTTTTTGCTGCGCCCGCCGCAGACGCCGCCGCCCGCGCCCAGCCAGTGGCGCGGCCCGGTGGCGGTGCGCGTGGAGCCGGCCCGCACCGAAGACTTCACGGTGCAGGCGCGCGCCGTCGGCACGGTGGCGCCCTACAACACGGTGGTGGTGCGCAGCCGCGTCGCGGGCCAGCTGGCCCGCGTGCTGGTGCGCGAAGGCCAGCGCGTGGCGCGCGGCCAGTTGCTGGCCGAGATCGACCCCGAACCGCTGCGCGTGGCGCTGGCCCAGGCTCAGGGTCAGCAGCAGCAGAACCTGGCCCAGCTGCGCAATGCCGAGAGCGAGCTCGCGCGCTACGAACAGCTGTTCACGCGCGATGCCATCGCCCGCCAGCAGCTGGACCGCCAGGCCGCGCTGGTGCAGCAACTGCGCGGCACGCTCAAGGCCGACCAGGCGCAGGTGGACAACGCGCGGCTGCAGCTCTCCTACACCCGCATCGAGGCGCCCATCGCGGGCCGCGTGGGCCTGCGCCGGGTGGACGCCGGCAACCTGATCGCCGCCAACGACGCCAACGGCCTGTTCACGCTCACGCAGACGCAGCCCGTGGCCGTGCTCTTCAGCGTGCCCGAGCCCCAGGTGGCCGACGTGCGCGCCGCGCACGCGGACAAGACCCCGGCCGTGGTCGAGGCCTGGGACCGCGACAACCGCCAGCGCCTGGCCATCGGCCGCCTCGACACGCTGGACAACCAGATCGACGCGGCCACCGCCACGCTGCGCCTGAAGGCGCGCTTCGAGAACGCGGACGACGCGCTCTTTCCGAACCAGTTCGTCAACGTGCGCCTGGCGCTGCGCCAGCTGCCCGGCGCGGTGACCATCCCCACCGACGCCGTGCAACACGGCTCGCGCGGCAGCTACGTCTACGTCATCGCCGACAACAAGGCCCGCGTGCGCGACCTCGTGCTGGGCCCGGCCAGTGGCGGGCGCACCGTGGTGACGAAGGGCCTGGCCGAGGGCGAACCGGTGGTGCTCGAAGGCCTGGACCGCCTGGAGGAAGGCCGCGCGGTGAAGGTGGTGCAGGCCACCGAGCTGCCGGCGAACTCGCCGCTCGCGCCGGACGCCGCCCCGCGCTGAGAGCGTCGCCATGTCCGCCGCGCCCTCGCTCTCGCGCCCCTTCATCCTTCGGCCGGTGGCGACCTCGCTGCTGATGCTGGCGGTGCTGATCGCCGGCCTGCTGGCCTGGCGCCAGCTGCCGGTGTCCGCGCTGCCACAGGTGGACTACCCGGTCATCCAGGTCTTCACCTTCCAGCCCGGCGCCAGCCCCGACGTCACCGCGCGCACCGTCACCGCGCCGCTGGAGCGCCGGCTCGGCCAGATCCCGGGCCTGGCGCAGATGTCGTCCACCAGTTCGGGCGGCGCCTCGGTCATCACCCTGAAGTTCGCGCTGGAGGTGGACCTGGGCGTGGCCGAGCAGGATGTGCAGGCCGCGCTGCAGAGCGCCAACAGCCTGCTGCCGTCCGACCTGCCGGCGCCGCCGATCTACCGCAAGGTGAATCCGGCGGACGTGCCCATCCTCACCCTGGCCATATCGTCCGAGACCCTGCCGCTGCCGCGCGTGGTCGACCTGGTGGACACGCGCATGGCGGGCCAGCTCTCGCGCCTGCCCGGTGTCGGCCTGGTCAGCCTGGCGGGCGGGCAGCGCCCGGCCATCCGGGTGATGGCCAACAGCCGCGCGCTGGCGGCCAACGGCCTCACCCTGGAGGAGCTGCGCACGGCCATCGCCGCCGCCAACAACAACCAGCCCAAGGGCAGCTTCGACGGCGAGCTGCGCAGCACCATGCTCGACGCCAACGACCAGCTGCGCTCGGTGGCCGAGTACCGGCGCCTGATCGTGGCCTGGCGCGACGGCGCGCCGCTGCGCCTGGCCGACGTGGCCCAGGTGGAAGAGGGCGCCGAGGACCGGTTCCTGGCCGCCTGGGCCGGCATGGCCTGCGTCCCGGGCCAGGCCGGCGGCTGTGGCCTGGCGCCGGCCGTGCTGCTCAACATCCAGCGCCAGCCCGGCGCCAACGTCATCGCCGTGGCCGACCAGGTGCGCGCGCTGCTGCCGCAGCTCACGGCCACGCTGCCGGCCACGGTGAAGGTGCAGGTGGTGTCCGACCGCACCGAGAGCATCCGCGCCTCGGTGCGCGACGTGCAGAAGGAGCTGCTGTTCGCCATCGCGCTGGTGGTGCTGGTCACCTTCGTCTTCCTGCGCACGCCGGCGGCCACGCTCATTCCCAGCGTGGCCGTGCCGCTGTCGCTGGTGGGCACGTTCGCGGCCATGCTGCTGCTGGGCTACTCGCTCAACAACCTGAGCCTGATGGCGCTGACCATCGCCACCGGCTTCGTGGTGGACGACGCCATCGTGATGCTGGAGAACATCGCGCGCCACCGCGAGCAGGGCGCGGGGCCCATGGAGGCGGCGCTCAAGGGCGCCAGCGAGATCGGCTTCACCCTGGTCTCGCTCACGGTCTCGCTGGTGGCGGTGCTGATCCCGCTGCTGTTCATGGCCGACGTGGTGGGCCGCCTGTTCCACGAGTTCGCCGTCACCCTGGCCGTGGCCATCGCCATCTCCCTGGTGGTCTCGCTCACGCTCACGCCCATGATGGCCGCGCGCCTGCTGCCGCGCCCGCCCGCGCACGGCGAGGATCGCGACTGGCAGGGCGAACGCCGGGCCGCCCCAAGTTCGCCCGCCCCCCTTGGGGGGGAAGCCGGGCTTGCCCCGGTGCGGGGGGCGCTTGACGGCACCATCGAGCGCTACGGCCAGGCGCTCGACTGGGTGCTCGCGCGCCAGCCCCTGGCCCTGCTGGCGCTGGCCGCCACGCTGCTGCTCACCGGCCTGCTCTACCTGGCCGTGCCCAAGGGCTTCTTCCCGGTGCAGGACGCGGGCGCGATCCAGGTGGTGACCGAAGCGCCGCAGAGCGTGTCCTTCGGTGCCATGGCCGAGCGCCAGCGCGCGCTGGCCGAGGCGCTGCTGGCCGAAGCGCCGGTGCAGAGCATCGCGTCGTACATCGGCGTGGATGGCAGCAACGCCACGCTCAACAGCGGGCGCATGCTGATCACGCTGGCGCCACACGCGCAACGCGCGGTCTCGGCCGGCGAGCTGATCGAGCGCCTGCGCGAGCGCGCGCGCGGCGTGGGCGGCATCCAGGCCTGGTTCCAGCCGGTGCAGGAGCTGGGCATGGAAGACCGCATCAGCCGCACGCAGTACCAGTTCACCCTCAGCTCGCCCGACAGCGCGCTGCTGGCCGAGTGGAGCGAGCGCCTGTTGCAGGCCCTGGCGCAGCGGCCCGAGCTGGCCGACGTGGCCGG
Organism: Hydrogenophaga sp. SNF1; assembly: GCF_034421675.1. Taxonomy (NCBI): domain Bacteria; kingdom Pseudomonadati; phylum Pseudomonadota; class Betaproteobacteria; order Burkholderiales; family Comamonadaceae; genus Hydrogenophaga; species Hydrogenophaga sp. SNF1. The sequence continues at coordinate 4,286,737 of NZ_CP139793.1, read as the reverse complement.
CAACCTGCAGCGCGAGGGCCTGCAGGCCTACCTGGAGGTGGACCGCGACGCCGCCGCCCGCCTGGGCCTGCGCATGAGCGACATCGCCTCCGCGTTGCAGAGCGCCTTCGGCCAGCGCCAGGTCAGCACCCTGTTCACGCACGCCAGCCAATACCGCGTGGTGCTGGAGAGCGACGACGCGGCGCGCGGTGGCCTGCAGGCGCTGGAGGGGGTGTACGTGCGGCCCGCGACCGGTGCGAGTGGCGCGGCCGATGCGCGTCCGGTGCCACTGTCCGCCGTGGCGCGCGCGGTGGAGCGGCGCGCGCCGCTGGCCATCGAGCACCAGGGCCAGTTCCCGGCCGTCACCCTGTCCTTCAACCTCGCGCCCGGCCATTCGCTGGGCGAGGCCGTGGCCGCCATCGACACCGTGCGGCGCCAGATCGAGCTGCCGATCGCCGTGGAGCTGGCCTTCCAGGGCGCGGCCGAGGGCTTTCGCAGCTCGCTGACCAATACGCTGTGGTTGATACTGGCCGCCGTGGTGGTGATGTACCTGGTGCTGGGCATGCTGTACGAAAGCGCGGTGCACCCGCTGACCATCCTGTCCACGCTGCCCTCGGCCACGGTGGGCGCGCTGGCCGCGCTGCTGCTGGCGGGCCGGCCGCTGGACCTGATCGCGGTGATCGGCGTGGTGCTGCTGATCGGCCTGGTGAAGAAGAACGGGATCATGATGGTGGACTTCGCGCTCGACGCCCAGCGCCGACTGGGCCTGTCGCCGCGCGAGGCGATCCACCGCGCCGCGCTGCTGCGCTTTCGCCCCATCCTCATGACCACGCTGGCCGCGCTGTTCGGTGCCGTGCCCCTCATGCTGGCCAGCGGCTCGGGCGCCGAGCTGCGCCAGCCGCTGGGCATCGTCATGGTGGGCGGCCTGGTCGTGAGCCAGGTGCTCACCCTGTTCACCACGCCGGTGGTCTACCTGGCCTTCGACCGCCTGGCGCGCCGCCGCGCCGCGCGCGCCCCGCTGGCCTGAGCCGCCATGCACGCGCTGGCCCGCTTCTTCATCCGCCGCCCCATGGGCAGCGCGATGCTGGCCGCCGCCATCGTGCTCACTGGCCTGCTGGCCCTGCGGCTGCTGCCGGTGGCGCCGCTGCCGCGTGTGGACTTCCCCGTCATCCAGGTGCGCGCCAGCCTGCCCGGCGCCAGCCCCGAGAGCATGGCGTCCACCGTGGCCGCGCCGCTGGAGCGTGCGCTGGGCAGCATCGCCGGCGTCACCAGCATCCGCTCCAGCAGCAACCAGGGCAGCACCGGCGTGACGCTGCAGTTCGACCTGAACCGCGACATCGACGACGCGGCGCGCGAGGTGCAGGCCGCCATCAACGCGGTGCGCGGGCAATTGCCTTCCGGCATGGTGGGCAATCCCAGCTTCGTGAAGGTCAATCCCTCGCAGGCGCCCATCATGGCGCTGGCCCTGTCCTCGCCGCGGCTGCCCCCGTCGGCGCTGTACGACAACGCGTCCACCGTGCTCGCGCAGAAGCTTGCGCAGGTGGCCGGCGTGGGCGAGGTCACGGTGGACGGTTCCTCGCTGCCGGCGGTGCGCGTGCAGGTGCAGCCCCAGGCGCTGGCGCACCGCGGCCTGTCGCTGGACGACGTGCGCCGCGCGATCGCCGACGCCAACGCCTGGCGGCCCGTCGGCGCGGTGGAGCGCGACGCCTCGCGCTGGCAGATCGCGCTGCCGGCGCCGCTGCGCACGGCGGCCGATTTTTCGACGCTGGTGGTGCGCAACGAAGGCGGCGCGCTGGTGCGCCTGTCCGACGTGGCCGAGGTCAGCGACTCGGTGGAGAACCGCTACACCGCCGGCTACCACAACAACCGCCCCGCCGTGGTGCTGCTGGTGAGCCGGCGGCCGGGCGCCAACATCGTGCAGACCGTCGACGCCATCCACGCGCAGCTGCCGCAGCTGCGCGCCCTGCTGCCGGCCGACACGCAGCTCAGCGTGGTGATGGACCGCTCGCCCGGCATCCGCGCCACGCTGCGCGAGGGCCGCTTCACCCTCGTCCTGAGCTGCCTGCTGGTGATGGCCGTGGTCTGGGCCTTCCTCGGCAGCCTGCGCACGGCGCTCATCCCCGCGCTGGCCCTGCCGGTGTCGCTGGTCGGCGCGCTGGCGGCCATGTGGTGGCTGGGCTTTTCGCTCAACAACCTGTCGGTGATGGCCTTGATCGTGGCCGCCGGCCTGGTGGTGGACGACGCCATCGTGGTGCTGGAGAACATCCAGCGGCACCTCGAGCGCGCGCGCGCCGCCCAGGCCGCCGCCGGCCAGCGCGAGATCGGCCGGCGCACCGTCTGGCGCGCCGCCTTCACCGGCGCGGGCGAGGTCGGCTTCACCCTGCTCGCCATGAACGGCGCGCTGATCGTGGTCTTCGTCTCCACCCTGTTCATGGGCGGCGTGGTGGAGCGCCTGTTCCGCGAGTTCTCCCTCACCCTGGTGGCGGCCATGCTGATCTCGCTGGCCGTGTCGGTCACGCTCACGCCGGCGCTGTGTGCGCATGGCCTGCCGGCCGGCCCGCGCACGCGCGCGCCGGGCCCGCTGGCGCGCCTCATCGCCACCGCGCTGGCCGACGTGCAGGCCGGCTACGCGCGCAGCCTGGCCTTCGCGCTGCGCCACCACTGGCTCACCCTGCTGCTGCTCGTGGGCACGGTGGCGCTCAACGTCTGGCTCTACGTGGCCATCCCCAAGGGCATGCTGCCGCAGCAGGACACCGGCCAGCTCAGCGGCTTCGTGCGCGGCGACGATGGCTTCTCCTTCCAGGGCATGCAACCCAAGGTGGAGGCCTACCGCCGCCTGCTGGTGGCCGACCCGGCCGTGGCCGACGTGACCGGGGTCAGTGGCGGGCGCACCGGCACCAGCAACTCCTGGTTCCGCATCCGCCTCAAGCCCCTGGCCGAGCGCGGCGAGCCGGCCTCGGCCGTGGTCGCGCGCCTGCGCGCCGCCGCCCCGCCCATTGCCGGCGGCATCCTGTTCGTGTCGGTCGACCAGGACATCCGGCTGGCCAGCGGCGGCGGCGACGGCGAGTACCTGTTCGTCATGCGCTCCGACTCGCTGGCCGACCTGCGCCAGTGGACGCGCCCGGTGGGCGAGGCGCTGCGCGCGCTGCCCGAACTGGCCGGCGTGGACTTCGGCGCCGGCGAGGACGCGCAGCAGGTGGTGCTGCAGGTGGACCGCGAGGCCGCGCGCCGCCTGGGCGTGGGCATGGACACGGTGACCACCGCGCTCAACAACGCCTTCTCGCAGCGCCAGGTGGCCACGCTGTACGACGCGCTGAACCAGTACCGCGTGGTCATGGAGGCCGACCCGCGCGGCAACAGCGAGCCGAGCGCGCTGGAGGAGGTGCAGCTGCTCAACGGCGCGGGCCAGCGCGTGCCGCTCAGCGCCATCGCCACCTGGCGCTATGGCCTCACGCGCGACCGCGTGCAGCACGACGCGCAGTTCGCCTCCGCCGGCATCAGCTACGGCCTGGCGCCGGGCGTGAGCCTGCAGCAGGCGCAGGCGGCCATCGAGCGCGCCGTCAACGGCCTGCTGTTGCCCACCAGCCTCTCCACCGGCGAGCGCGCGGGCGACCCGAACAGCCTGCAGGCCACGCTCAAGCGCCAGCCCTGGCTGATCCTGGCCGTGCTGGTCACCGTCTACCTGGTGCTGGGCATGCTCTACGAAAGCCTGTTGCACCCGCTGACCATCCTGTCCACCCTGCCCTCGGCCGGCGTGGGCGCGCTGCTGGCGCTGCGGATCTCGGACACCGAGTTCAGCCTGATCGCGTTGCTGGGCCTGTTCCTGCTGATCGGCGTGGTGATGAAGAACGCCATATTGATGATCGACTTCGCCCTCGCCGCGCAGCGCCGGCGCGGCCTGGCGCCGCGCGACGCCATCCACGAGGCCGCGCTGCGCCGCCTGCGCCCCATTCTCATGACCAATCTGGCCGCGCTGCTGGGCGCGGTGCCGCTGGTGCTGGGCCTGGGCGAAGGCTCGGAACTGCGCCGCCCGCTGGGCATCGCCATCATCGGCGGCCTGGCCATGAGCCAGCTGCTCACGCTCTACACCACGCCGGTGGTCTACCTGATGCTGGAACGGCTGCGCGCGCGGCTGAGCCCCTTGCCCGCGGGCGCGTCCGCCGCCACGCCCGCCTGACGCCATGCCACCTTCGTCTCTGTTCGCCTCGATGTCGCCTCGCCTCGCGCTCGCCGCCCTGCCGCTGTTCCTGGCCGCGTGCGCCAGCGGCACGCGCGAGGCGCCCGCGCCGCGCATCGAATTGCCACCCGGCTTCCACCACGCCAACGCCGACCGCAGCGCGCCGGCCGCGCCCATCGACCCCGAGTGGTGGCGCGCCTATGGCGACCCCGAACTCGACGCCCTGTTGCGCCGCGTGGCCGAATCCAACCCCGAGCTCGCGCGGGCCGAGGCGCGCTGGCGCCAGGCCCGGGCGCAGGTGGACGCGGCGCGCGCGCTGGCGCTGCCGCAGCTCGGCGCGGGCGCGTCGGTCACGCGCCGCGGCGGCGGTGCCAGCACCGGCGCGCGGCGGCTCTACGACGCCGGTCTCGACCTGTCCTGGGCGCCCGACCTCTGGGGCCGCGCCGCGCGCTCGCGCGAGGCCGCGGCGGCCGATGCCGACGCGCAGGCCGCGCTGCTCGACGCCGCGAGACTGGCGCTGCAGCTGGCCGCCGCGCAAGGCTACGTTCGCCTGCGCGCGCTCGACGCCCAGCTGGCGCTGCAGGCCGAGGCCGAGGTCGCCTACACGCGCTCGCTGCAGATCACGCGCCTGCAGTACGAGGCTGGCCTGGTCGCGCGTGCCGACGTCATCCAGGCCGACACGCAGCTGCAGTCCCTGCGCACCCAGGCCTTCACCCTCCAGCGCCAGCGCGCGCTGGAGGCCAATGCGCTCGCGCTGCTGGCCGGTGCCACGCCCACGGACTTTCCCGTGGCGGCGCGTGAGGGCGCCTTGCCCGCGGTGCCGCCCGTGCCCGCCGCGCTGCCCGCCGAGTTGCTGCGCCGCCGCCCGGACCTGGCCGCCGCCGGGCGCCAACTCGCCGCCGCGCACGCGCGCCTGGGCCTCGCGCAAACCGCCTGGCTGCCGGACCTCACGCTGTCGGCCAGTGCCGGCTGGCAGTCGACGGGCTTCGCGCGCCTGCTCGACGCGCCGTCGCGCGTGTGGTCGCTGGGCCCGCGCCTCGCGGCCACCTTGTTCGACGGCGGCGCGCGCCGCGCCAACGAAGCCCTGTTCGGCGCCGCCTACGACGAGCAGGCCGCGGCCTGGCGCGCGGGCGTGCTCGCCGCGGTGCGCGAAACCGAGGACGCGCTCGCGCAACTCGCCACCCTGGCCGAGCAGGAACGCCAACAGGCGCGCCTGGTGGAACTGGCCAGCGAGAACGAGCGCGTGGTCGGTTACCGCTACGAGGCGGGCGAAATCAGTTTCCTGGAAGTGGCCACCGCGCAGAACCTGGCGCTGTCGGCGCGTCGCGCCGCGCTGGACGTGCGGGCCCAGCGGCTGGCGGCGAGCATGGCCTTGGTGGCGGCGCTGGGGGGCGGCTGGCAGCCGACGCCTTGAGTGCCCCTGCCGTGCGGCATGGCCGCGTCGGGCCAGCGGTCATTGGCCCGTTGGGTGCGCCGAATCCCAGGACAGCACGCACAGCCTGACCGACAGCTGCGGGGCAAACCAGGGGAGGGGGCCGCTGGGCGCCTGGATCGACAGGCCGAGGACCCGGTCTTCCGGGCGGCTCTCGGCATTGAAGAAGCGCGCCGCCGCTTCGGTGGAGACCAGCGCGGGTGACAGCAGGAAGCCGGTCTGGCCCGCCTCGCGCAGGTAACGGAAGTCGGCACTCCCCGTCGGGGTGGCCATCGTCATGCGAAGGGCGGGGGGGCCGGTCAGCACGCCCAGGACCCGCCCGAGCCAGGTGCTGGCGACCTCGATCTCGGCCCAGACCGCTTGATCCGGACCCACCCAGGGAACCAGCACGGGCTGATCGAATTCCACGTCGGCCGTGCGGCACACCTCGGACTGGGTCAGCGGCGACGCACGGCGCGTCAACAGCAGGGCGTTCGGTGCCTGCCGGTCCAGCCGGTATTGCCGGCGGTAGGCGGCCAGGGCGAGCGGATCCTCCTGCGCGGCGTAGCGACCATCGATGGGCTCGACGCTGAACACCACCGACCGCGGCGCCTGCGGGCTGGCGAGGAAGTCCGCGTTGCGCTCGGACATATAGCGGCTGGTCGCGAAGTAGGACTGAAAGGCGGGTCGCGTGGCGATCGGCAGCCCGGACGCGTAGGCCAGACTGAACTCGAAGGGGAAGACGTCCATCGGTCCTTCGATATCAGCAAACGGAATGGCCGAGCGCGCCTGCGCGACCGCCATCGCCTGGAGACGACCCAACTCGGCGTTCAGGAGGGTTCCGTAGCCGGGGTCCACCACGCGGCGGACGCGATCCTCCACCGTGTGGGCATACCCCTTGATGAACCCCACCTGGTACAGCGATGCCGTGATGTAGGTGACCAGCGCGGCCGCTGCAACGGCCACCGCGGCGATCACGCGCCGCTGGTTGCGGGTCATGCGGTCGACGCTGGGGCTCCAGAGTTGCACCAGGCACACGAAGGCCAGCGCGAGAAACGCGTTGCCGGGGTGGGCACCGTGCCGCACAAAGCCCATCTTGTAGGCGACCAGCAGATACCCCAGCGTGAGGAGGCTGAGCACGGTGCTGGCGGCATGGGTCATGCGCAGGGTCGTCGCGACCAGGACCGCCGCGCCAGCGATGTAGGCGCCGTGCAGCGCCAGCGGCGCGGGCAGTCCCATGTCCGCGTTGTAGGCCAGCGAGACATCGACATACCCGCGCACGAAGTCGGCAAAGCCCGAGACCTGCTGGCCCGACAGCCAGAACAGCAAGACGACGGACAAGCCGAAACACACGGGGACGATGGGCCTGTAGTCCCGCACGCTGAAGCGGTAGAGGCTCGCCAAGGCAATGGCGGGCACGGTGAAGAACAGGGCATTCGCCTTGACCAGGCAGGCAAACGCGGCGCCGAAGGCGAGCAGAATGGACAGCGCGAGTTGCGCCGCATGGCCTGGCTGTCTGCGGCACTCGTGGTGGCACAGCAGCAAGGCCGGCAGGAGCAGGTACACATCCCGCCACATCAGCAGGTGCAGGGTCAGGCCGCACCAGGCCAGCAGGGCCCACACACTCCGGATGCGCAGTACCGAGAAACAACCGATGCCCAGGATCAGCAGGTAGACGGCCCGGTAGAGCAGCTTTTCCGGATGGGACGACTCGACGTATATGGCCGATTCAATAAAGGACAAAGGTCCGTAATTGAATAGGATCTGACTTCCGTGTTGCAGCTGGTTGTCGTGGGCGTATGCCAGCATGGCGTGCCAGGACAGATCGAGCCCCCGCATGGACGGTGCGTAGACCACGTCGATCAGGTAGGCCAGAACGAACAGCGCGCCAGTGACCGGCACGGCAAAAGAGAATAGTCGGGCCTTCATGTCGTGCTTGTGCCGCGCGGGTGCTGACTAATGTTGGAAAGGCCCGTGTGAGCTCGCCGTGCCAGCACATGGTCCGGCCAACACCCATGGTAGCATCGCCCACCATGCCTCCGTACCGCCCCTCTGTTGCAGTGCCATTCCAAGGCATTGGGCGCCAAGGCATTTCCCCAGGCATCTTTGCGCGCCAATCCATGCAATGTATGGATGAGGGCGCCGGCGGGGCCTTCGGCCGCGGCATGGCATGCCGGCCGGACAGGCGCGAAGTCCGGGTGCGCGGCGAACGCGTGGCGGCCGAGGCGGGCTGATGGAGTTGCACGGCTGGGGCCGCTATCCGAGGCAGGAAGCCCAGGTGGTCGAGCCCTTGTCGGGACAGCACTGCCTGCGTGCGGTGTCTGGCACCTCGCCACTGATTGCTCGCGGACTGGGCCGCAGCTACGGCGACAGCGCGCTGGGCCCACAGGTTCTTTCAACGCGCCTGCTGGATCAGCTTCATGCCTTTGATCCGGAGACGGGTTTGCTGTCGTGCGCCGCGGGTACTTCGCTGGACGACATTCTGCGAACCTTTGTCCCCCGTGGCTGGTTCCTGCCGGTCATGCCCGGCACGCGCTTCATCACCGTGGGCGGTGCCATCGCCAGTGACGTTCATGGAAAGAACCACCACCGCGATGGCACGTTCAGCGCGCATGTGGCGTCCATTCGGATTCTGTTGGGCAATGGAGAGTGTGTCGGGGCTTCCCCATCGGACAAGGCCGAGCTTTTTCACGCCACCTGTGGCGGGATGGGGCTGACCGGCGTCATCGTGTCCGCCGTGTTGCGGCTCAAGCGAATCGCCGCCAGCGACATCCTGGAGACGCGGATCAAGGCGCCCAGCCTCGACGCTGTTCTCGAGGCATTCGATGCGCACGCCGCCAGCGCCTATTCGGTTGCCTGGATCGACTGCATGGCGCGCGGCGCCAGCCTGGGCCGCTCCATTCTGGTCACGGCCGAGCCGTGCGTTGATGGCCCGCTGGTGGCACGGCGGGTCAAGGCCCCTGGCGTGCCCATCGAAATGCCCTCGGGCCTGCTTCGCCGGCCGTTGGCCAGGATGGTCAACGCCACGTATTACCGGCGGGCGCGCGCGCAGGCCCAAACGAAGCGAAAGCCGTTCGAATCATTCTTTGCCCCTTTGGATGCGATGGCCGGGTGGAGCGGCTGGTATGGCCGGTCGGGATTCCTTCAGTACCAGTTGGTTCTGCCCAAAGAAGCCGGCGCGACCGGATTGCGGGAAATACTCCAACGCATTGGCCAGTCCGAACTGGGTGCCTTTCTCGCCGTCCTGAAACTGTTTGGCGACGCGAACGCCAACCCCTTGAGCTTTCCCATGACGGGGTACTCGCTGGCCGTGGATTTCAAGGCGGAAGGGGCCGCATTCGAACTGCTCGATCGGTTGGACGGCGTCGTCGCGGCGCACGGGGGGCGACTCTATCTCGCCAAGGACGCTCGCATGAGCGCGGCCACGTTCAAGGCGGGCTACCCACGGTGGCAGGCGTTCGAAGAGGTGCGCGCACGCTGGCATGCCCACGGCAAGTTCATGTCGACCCAGTCCCGCCGGTTGGGTCTGGCCTGAGCGAGCGCCCGGCCCCCGCAACGCCCTTCACGTTCATCCCCAGCCCCCAAACATGACCAGGATTTTGATCATCGGTGCGACATCGGCCATCGCGAAGGCGACCGCGCGCCTGTGGGCGTGCGAAGGGCATGCGCTCTACCTGGTCGGGCGCGACAAGGACCGTCTGCACGAGATCGCGGACGATCTCAGGGTCCGCGGCGCGCGTTCCGTCGCCTGCGCTGCCCTGGACGTGAACGACCTGGCGCGGCATGCCGACGTGATCGATGCCGCCGCCGGCGCGCTGGGGGGGCTCGATGTGGCCCTCATCGCCCACGGCACGCTGGGGGACCAGAAGGCCTGCGAGCAAGATGTCCGGATCGCGCTCCAGGAACTGAACACCAACGCCCTCAGTGTCATTTCACTGCTCACGCACCTGGCCAACCGATTCGAAGCGCAGCGGCACGGCTCGATCGTCGTTCTCGGTTCGGTGGCCGGCGAACGCGGCCGGCAGTCCAACTACGTGTACGGCACCGCGAAAAGCGCGGTGGCGACGTTCATGCAAGGCGTGCGCAACCGATTGCACCGGTCTGGCGTCCAGGTGCTGACGGTCAAGCCCGGGTTCGTGGACACGCCGATGACGGCCGCCTTTGACAAGAAGGGGCCGCTCTGGAGTCCCCCGGACGCCATCGCCCGCGCCGTTCTCCGCGGGGTGGCCAAGCGACGCGATGTCGTTTACGCACCGTGGTACTGGTGGGGCGTGATGCTGGTCATTCGGTCGATCCCAGAGCGCCTCTTCAAAAGGCTGTCGCTCTGACCCGTCCTGCCGGTGTTCGCCTTCGCGGTGTTCGCGTTCTACGGTCTTCGGCCATGCTTCGCGACCACCGGCGTGGGCTCGCTGTACCACTGCCTGTTGGCCTGGGTCGCGCAGCGCCTCAGGGCCGGCTGCCGACCAGCCAGGCCACGGCGCGGCGCGCGAGCGGCGCCACGACCAGCACCACGGGAAACGCCACCACCCAGGCCGTCAGCCAGGCGCTGGTCCACAGACCGGCGAAGCCCTGAACGAAGCCGACGGCTCGGTAGGTGGAGATGCCGGACACCAGCAGAGACATGAGGCCCGACAGGATGAGGCCGAAGAGAACCGGGGCGTATTTCGCGGGAAGCATCGAGGGCATTCCATGGGGGTAGTGGTCAGGCCGGCACCGCCACGCGGTTCAGGCTCAGGGCGAAGTGTCGGCCAAACAGGCGCGCGGTCTTGGTGTCGCCCGGCACGAAGGCGTCCGCCGGGGCCGAATGGCCGGCCTGGGCCATCAGCCCCGACCAGGAGCCCAGCCGGTTGGCGGCCTCGTCGTAGGGCACGCCGCTGTGTTGCTCGGGCAGGATCGGGTTGCCCACCCACAGCATGCCGTGCTGCATGCTGAAGACGAACATCGACAGCAGGGTCGACTGCTTGTCACCCGACGGCAGCGAGGACACGGTGAAGCCCGCGGCGAGCTTGCCCCTGAGTTGCTGTGTGCGCCAGAGGCGACCGGTCGAATCCATGAAACCCTTGAACGGGCCGGAGACGCCGCCCAGGTAGGTCGGCGAACCGAAGATGAAACCGTCGTAGCCGATCAGATCGTCGGGCGTGCGTGCGATGTCTTCGGCCTTGACGAGGCGGGCGTCGACGCCGCCGACCTCCTGTGCGCCGATGCGTACCAGGCGGGCGATGTGTTCGGTGTGGCCGTGGGCGCTGTGGTAGACGATGGCGAGTGTGCTCATGGGTGAGGCTCCGGGATGTGGAGGGACTTCGGGTGGTGGAGGGCCTTCGTCGAGAAATCCCGATCGATGAAGGCGCGGGTCAGAGGGGCGCCGCGAGGGCCGCGGCCGCCAGGTACAGGCCGGCACCGAACACGGCGTGATTGGCCAGGTTGCGCAGGCAGTTCTTCAGTGGCGTGGGCGTCTTCAAGGCCAGGAAGCCGGCGCCCATGGCGGGTTGCATCACGAACCAGGGGGCGGCCACGGTGGCGAGTCCGAACACCAGGGCAGGCAGGACCGTCGGCCGCGCCAGCCAGCCCTGGCCCAGCGTGGCGATGAGCAGCGCGGCGTAAGCGACGCCGACGAGGTAGTGGGTAAACCAGCCCAGCCCACGCTCGAAGGGCAGCGGAGGGGCTTTGGCGATGGCCGGGTGGGCGAAGCGCCCCCGGGAGAAGTGCCCCACCCAGCGACCGACCATGGCGAAGCCCGCGGTGGGCACGCCCAGGCGCGCCAGGACCAGCAGCCAGACGTCCATCACGGCCGTGGCGCCAATCCCGATGAGAACGGTGTGTGCGATGAGGGGCAGGGAAGGCATGGAAATCTCCAGGAATCGATTGACTTTTTGATGCGATGGAGAAAGCATAGAAGTTGAAGTCAACTTCAAGTCAAGCGGTTTTTATGGACATCTCGGAAGTCGCCAAGAAATCCGGCGTGGCCGCCTCGGCGCTGCGCTACTACGAGCGCAAGGGGCTCATCCATTCCCTGGAGTCCGCCGGGGTGCGGCGTCGCTTCTCGCCGGCGGTGCTGGACCAGCTGGCGCTCATCGCCCTGGGTCAGGCGGCGGGGTTCTCGCTGGACGAGATCCGGGAGATGTTCACGCCGGGTGGCGCGCCCCGCATCGATCGGGCGATGCTGTCGTCCAAGGCCGACGAGCTCGAGCGCATGGTCAAGCGCCTGAAGGCCATGGTCGAGGGCCTGCGGCACGCGGCGGCCTGCCCCGCGCCGAGCCACGCGCAATGCCCGTCGTTCCAGCGCCTGCTCAAGGCCGCGTCGGTCGGCGCGCTGGAGAACCGGCAGCGGTACCGGCCACTGCGCTAGGACGAATGGGCCGCATCAACCGGCAGGGATGGCGGCGCGTGCGCGAGCTTGATGCGCATCAACATCGGCGGGTGGCATCGGTCTAGATTGCGTCTCCCTGGGTCAAGGCAGCCGCTCTCCGTCGAGGCGGTGCGACAGGCCCTGGAAAGGGGTGCGTATGCGGAACCTGTTGCGCGAACCGGTGGCGATTGCCGGCGTCGGGTGTTCGCGATTCGGTGATTTGCTCAGCACGCCGGGCCTCAAAGGCCTGAGCCTGCAGGAGCTGACCGCCACGGCGGTGAAGGAGGCCCTCGACGACGCCGGGCTGAGCGGCCAGGACGTCGACGCGGTGTTCGCCGGCAACGCCATGGTGCACAGCTCGCAGGTGCCGGGCACCTACACCCAGCTCGCGAAATGGACCGGAACGCAGTTCAAGGCCGGCGTGCATTTCGAGGCGCAGTGCTCCACCACCAGCGTGGGCGCGGCAATGGCGGCGATGGCGGTTGCGGCCGGGGTCTATGACGTCTGCCTGGTCTACGGCCTCGAGACGACGCGCACCAAGGTAAAAGGCTACAGCCCCTACGAGCGCGAGCCGATCAGCCACCAGCAGACCTGGCTCTGGACCGACATGGCGGTGAATCAGGCCTATGGCGTGCCGCAGGGCTACGACATCTTTTCCACCTACAACGGCCTGGTCGCGCTCGGCTACTGCCGCAAGTACGGCATCTCGATCGAGGATTACGACCGCGGCATGTTCGAGCTCTGCCGCACGCGGCGGCTGCACGGTTCGATGAACCCGAAGGCGAACGTGCAGGAGACCCTGGAAGCGAAGGCCGCGTCCGAAGGCTTCTCCGATCCCTACGATCTCTGGCGGTCCGACCAGCACAACCCCTTCGTCGCCTGGCCGTCGCGGCTGATGAGTCTGGTCACGACCGCCGACGGCGCGTCGGCGCTGGTGATCGCCCGGCCCGGGGCCTTGCGCGGTGCCAAGGCGGCGCCGATCGCCTTCAAGGGATTCGGCATCTGCTACAGCGACCTGCCCTGGTATGGCGAGGACCCCACGCAGTGGGAGTTCGATCGGCGCGCCTGCCAGGCGGCGATGGACATGGCGGGCATCAAGGCCGGCGACATCGGCTACCTGCACACGCACGACTGTTCGCACATTTCCGGGCTATGCACGGCGGAGATGATCGGCTACTTGAAAGCTGGCGAAGGCTTGACGGCGGCGCGCGACGGTCGCCTCCGGTTCGACGGCGATCGGCCGATGTCGACGCACGGCGGCCGGCACGCCTTCGGGCATGCCTGGGGCGCGAGCGCGGGCTCCGACATCTACGAGGCCGCGCTGCAGATGCGCGGCCAGGCCGGCCGCCGCCAGATGCCGAAGCGGCCCGAGGTCGCCATGATTCACACGCATGGTTACGCGATGATCAGCACCGCGGTTGTTCTGGGAGCCACCTGACATGAGCAACGAAGACACACGCCCCAGCGCGATCCGCTGGTACTACGAGGGGCTGAGTGCAGGTGCGTTTCGCGCCATGCGGTGCAGCGCCTGCGGCCGGTTGACGTTCCCGCCCACGGGGTGCTGCGAGCACTGCGGCAGTTGGTCGGTCGAGGGCGCCGAGATCAGCGGCGAGGGCACGCTGCTCTTCGCGACGCACAACATCGCGCCGGCCTGCCACCCGCGCTTCGAGGCGATCGCACCGTATGTCTACGGGCACATCCGGCTGAAGGAAGGCAACATCGTCCAGGCGATCGTGCTGGGCGTCGAGGCGGTGCCGGACCAGTTGCACGCGCTGTTCAAGCGTGGCCCGGTGCCGGTGAAGGCCGAGACGCTGACGATGCAGGACCTGCCGGTGCTGGCGTTTCGGCTCGCCGGCTGAGTCGGGCGTGGCTGCGCCGGGGCGCTCAGTCCCGGCAGTAGCCCTCGCCGGTCCGGACCTTCAGGCAGTCCTTCTTGCCGGCCAGCCACTTCATGCCCGTCTGCTCGCCGTTGCTGGCGCGCAGCACCTCCTGCTTTCCATCGCGTTCGAACCCGATCGCATCACCCACCGCCATGCCGACGAAGGTCCGCGGCCCATCCAGGTTCTGTACGGTGACGTCGTAGTGGCCGTTGCCGCCCGTGATGCGGACGAAGGTCCCTTCCGGACCGTTCCACTGACCGATCCATTGGTCGGTGCTGGGGGCGGGAGGAGGGGCCGGCGCCGATGACGCGGGGGCCGTCGGGGCGGCGGCGTCGCGGTCCCCGCAGGCCGCGAGCGACAGGGCCAGCGCAAGAGCCGCTGTCAGATGCCATGGCATTGACGTGTTCATGGGAACAGTGTGCCGTGGTGTCCGTCCGATGAGAAGCACCAGCCGTTGAGGCCGCCACTCGCTCCGTTGATTACACCCGCGCCCGGGTCTCGCGACCGCCCCCCCCCTAGACTGCCGCACTTCGAGTGGCACGGCGCTTTTGTGCTGGCTGTAGTGCTATTGTTTTCATAGGGAGACGATCGAATGAACCGGTGTCATGGAACGGGATGGAATGCGGCAGTGGTATTGGCCGGCCTGGCCGCCAGCGGCGTGGCACAAGCGGCCGCCTTCACAGCCGCCAACGAGGCCGAGCTGATCACCGCGATCAACCAGGCCAACGCCAGCGCAGACCCGAGTTCCACGATCACCCTGACCGCCAACTTCACGGTCACGGGGGTGCTGCCGCCGATCCGGGGCAACGTGGCGGTCAATCCCGCCGGCAGCAACACGGCGGTGGAGTCTGTCGGCGGGGCCGCGCTGACGTTCGAGGGCGGCGCGAGCTACGGAACCCTCGGCAATCTGCAAGTCGGCGACGCGGCGGGCACCACCGGGGCTTTGACCGTGCAGGGTACGGGCAGCTCCGTGCGGGCTGTGTCGCTTCTTGGCAGCGCCGGGCAGGTCAACATCAGCGTGCTCGACGGCGGGCTGCTGACCGCAACGGGCCCGAGCGGCGTGCGGCTGGGAGGCACGTCGCCGACGGTGTCGGGCGGTGGTGTGGCGAACGTGCGCGTCAGCGGCGCTGGCTCGGCCTTCACCTCCGGCGTCGGCTTCGTCCACCAGCGCGGCACCCTGGAGGTGTCCAACGGCGGCACCGTCGAGGGCCGGGCGGCGGTCCATCTCGGGTCCATGCCAGGTGGCTTCACCGGGGTGGTGACGGGAGCCGGCTCCCGCCTGGCCTCCACCATCGCCACCATCAACCTCGGCGCGTCGGGCTCGGCCACGCTGACGGTGGCCGATGGGGCGGTGCTCTCCGCCAACAACGGGGCCTCCGCCGTCAACCTGGCCGCCAACGCCGCGGGCGTCGCCGTGCTGAACATCGGCGGGGCCGTGGGCCAGGCCGCGGTCGCGCCAGGCGCCGTGAACGCCTCCGTCGTGAACGGTGGCGCTGGCACGGCGGTGCTGAACTTCAACCACAACGCCGCCGCGTACAGCTTCGCGCCGGCCATCACCGGCAGCATCAGCCTCAACCACGTGGGCAGTGGCACGACCACGCTCACCCGCGCCAGCACCTACAGCGGTGCCACCCACATCACCGGCGGCACGTTGCGCGCGGGCGTGGCCAACGCCTTCAGCGCCGCTTCGGCGCACACGGTCGGCGCCTCGGGCGCGCTCGACGCTGGCGATTTCGACCAGACCCTCAGCACGCTGAACAACGCCGGTACGGTGTCGCTGCCCGGCGGCACGCTCACCATGACGGGCGCCTACGTGGGCCAAGGCGGCACCTTGCGCGTGGGCACGGCCCCGGGCGGCCTGGCCAGTGGCCGGCTCGTGCTCAGTGGCGCGGGGGCCAGCGCCACCGGCACCACGCTGCTGGGCATCGCCAACTTCGGCGGCCTGGGCGCGCCCACCACCGGCGATGGCATCGAGGTCATCACCGCCACCGGCGGCGCCACCACCACGGCGCAGACCACCAAGGACGCGTTCCGCCTGGCCAATGGCGTGGTGGGCGGCGGCGCCTACCAGTACCGCCTGTACGCGGCCGACGCCAGCGGCGCGGGCGAGAACTGGTACCTGCGTTCCGACGGCCTTCGCAGCGAAGTGGCGCTGTACGCGGTGGTGCCCGAGCAGTTCCGCGCGCTCGATATCGCCATGCTGGCCAACCGCCGGCAGCGCATGGGCGAATCGCGCGCCGACACCGACAACAGCGGCCGCGAGCGCCAGGCCTGGGGCCGCGTCTTCAGCGTGGACCGCGACATCGCCCAACAGGGCACCGTGAGCCCCACGAGCAACGGACGCCTAAACGGCTTCCAGACCGGCACCGACCTGTGGGCCGCGGGGCGCTGGCGCGCGGGCCTGTACCTCGGCCAGCTCGAGGGCGACATGGACGTGCGCGGCCAGGCCAGTGGCGCCGCGAACTACATGTCCGGCCGCAACGACCTGCGCAGCCAGTACCTGGGCGGCTACGCCACCTGGCAGCGCGACAGCCTGAGCCTGGAGGCCGTGCTGCAGCTCGGCCACCACCGCTACAGCGCCACGCCGGCGCAGGGCGAAGCGAGCGCCGGCAAGGGCGACAGCCTGATGGCCTCGATCGAAGTGGGCCGAGGCCTTGCCCTGTCGCCGCGCTGGCAGCTCGAGCCCACGGTGCAGCTGGCCTACCAGCACCTGAGCCTGGACGAGACCCGCCTGAGCGGCGCCACCGTGCAGCAGGACACCGATGGCGGCTGGCTCGCGCGCGTGGGGGTGCGCGTGAAAGGGCGCTTCGACGCCGGCCCCGGCGCGCTGCGGCCCTATGCCAGCCTGAACGTCTACAAGCGCAGCAACAGCACGGACATCACGCGCTTCGTCGGCGGCGCGGGCGGCACCGACATCAGCAGCCGCACTGGCGGCAGCAGCAGTGAGCTGAGCGCCGGCCTGGACTGGCAACTCAGCCCCACCGTCAGCCTGTACGGCGAGGTGGGCCGGCTGTGGGACCTGGGCGGCGACGCGCGCACCGACAGCGGCCTCAGCGGCGGCGTGGGCGTGCGGGTGCTGTGGTGATCGCCGCTCCGGGCGAGGGCGCGCGGGTGCGCGCTCAGAGGCGGCGCCGCAGCGCCTCGAAGAACAGCTCGGACTGCAGGCGTTCGCCCAGGGTCTGTTCGGCCACGCGCGCCGCCATCTCGGGCGTGCTGGGCGCCAGCGCCAGGCCGCTGGAGGCGGCGAGCACCTGGGCCATGCAGGCGCGCTCCAGGTAGTAGAGGTCGTCGAAGGCGTGGTCGATTCGCGCGCCGCAGACGATGACGCCGTGGTTGGCGAGGAAGGCCACGTCGGCGCCGCCCATGGCGCGCGCGATGCGCTCACCCTCGGCGTGGTCGAGCGCGAGGCCGTTGTAGACCGGGTCGCTGCCCACGCGGCCATGGAAGCGCATGGCGTTCTGCGACAGCGTGGTGTCCAGCGCGCGCTCGCGCGTGAGCGTGAGCGCCGTGGCGTAGGGCATGTGGGTGTGCAGCACCACGGCCTGGCGCGCCACGCGGTGCACGCCGGCGTGGATGTGCATGGCCGTGCTCTCCACCGGGTGGCGGCCCGCAAGCGCGCGGCCCTGCGTGTCCACCATGACGATGTCCTCGGCCTGAACCTCCTGCCAGAGCAGGCCGCGCGGGTTGAGCAGGAAGCGGCCCGAGGCGTCGGGCAGCTCCACGCTGAAGTGGTTGCACACGCCCTCGGACAGACCGAAGTGGGCGGCGGCGCGCAGCGCGAGCGCGAGGTCGGCGCGCAGGCGGCGCACCGGTTCGGTGTGGAAGTCTTGTTCGTGGTTCATGCCTGTGTTCCGATGAGCCCGGCCGCCACCAGCCGCGCGGCCGCGAGGTCCCAGCCCGCCCAGCCGCAGTTCTTGAAGAACACCGGGCCTGCCGGGCGCGGGCGCGCCAGCCAGTCGGCCAGCGTGGGCACGGTGGGCACGTCGAGGCCGGCCTGCAGCAGGTCGCCGGCCTCGTGATCGGCGTCGCGGGTGTCCACGGCCAGCGCGCCGCGCGCGGCGACATGGCGGCAGACGTCGGGCGCCCATTCGAGCATGGTGGGTGTGAAGGCACCCACGGCGGCGATGAAGGCGTCGTCGCGCGGCAAGGCGTGCAGCGACGCGGCCTGTGCCGGCGTGGCGCTCACCACCAGCGGGCAGTCGGCCAGCGCGGCGTCGGCATCGTCCACGCGCCGGGCGTCCAGGCCGAGGCGGCGCGCGTGCGCGACCAGGGCCTCGGCGCTGGCCGCGCTGCGTGAGGCCACGCGAACCTGCCGCACGCCCAGGCCGCTGGCGAAGGCCTCCAGGTGGGCGCGCCCCTGCACGCCAGCGCCCACGATGAGCAGCGGGCCGTCGGTGCGCGGCGCGAGCGTGCGTGCGGCCAGCAGCGAGACGGCAGCGGTGCGCCGCGCCGTCACCGTGGGACCGTCGAGCAGGGCCAGGCGGCGGCCGTCGCGCGCGTCGAACACCACCACGTCGCCCTGGATCGCGGGCAGGCCGCGCGTGGCGTTGTCGGCGACGAAGCTGATCAGCTTGGTGATGGCCACGCGCGCGTCGGTGGCGGGCATGGCGAAGAAGGTGCCGCCCGCGGGCAGCGGCAGCACGGTGCGCGCCGGCACCTTCACCGTGGGGTCGCGCAGCAGCGCGGCGATGGCGTCGGCGAGCGCGGGGTAGGGCAGGGCGGCGGCCGTGGCCTCGGCGGCGTACAGGCGGGGTGGGCTCATGGACCGATGATGCGGCATGGCGCCGGCCCTGCGGAAGAAAAAAGCCCGCCGGGCGGCGGGCTTCGTCTCGGGGCCGGACCGTTCAGATCTTGGCCGAGGTGATGTAGCTGTCGTAGCGCCACTCGGAGAAGCGGCTCCACAGAATCTGGTCGCGCTGGAAGGCGCGCATGTCCTGGTGGATCTTCTTGAACTCGGGCGACTTGGCCTCGTGCTCGGCGAACACCTCCATCGCGGTCTTGAAGCCGGCGTCCATCACGGCCTTGGGGAAGGCGACGAGCTTGGTGCCCGAGGCCACCAGGCGCTTGAGGGCGATGGGGTTCTGTGCGTCGTACTTGGCGGTCATGTCGCGCGCGGCCACGGCACCGGCGGCGCGCACGATGGCCTTGTTCTCGGCGGACAGGGCGTCGAAGGCCTTCTTGTTGATGAAGAACTCCAGCTCGGCGCCGCCTTCCCACCAGCCGGGGTAGTGGTAGAAGGGCGCGACCTTGTTGAAGCCCAGGCGCTCGTCGTCGAACGGGCCGACGAACTCGGTGGCGTCGAGCGTGCCTTTCTCCAGGGCCTGGTACACCTCGCCGGCGGGCATGTTCTGCGCCACCACGCCCAGCTTGGCCATGGACTCGCCGAACAGGCCGCCGCCCATGCGCATCTTCAGGCCCTTGAGGTCGGCCACGGTCTTGATTTCCTTGCGGTACCAGCCGCCCATCTGGGTGCCGGTGTTGCCGGAACTCATGGAGAGGATGTTGTACTTGGCGTAGAACTCGTCCATGAGCTTGCGGCCGTTGCCGTGCTCCATCCAGGCGTCCATGTGGCGCGCGGTCAGGCCGAAGGGCACGGCGCAGCCGAAGGCGAAGATGGAGTCCTTGCCGGTGAAGTAGTAGGACGCGGTCTGCGCCATCTCGATGGTGCTGTCCTGGATCGCGTCGACCACGCCGAAGGCGGGCACGATCTCGCCGGCGGCGTGGATGGAGACCTCGAACTTGCCGCCGGACAGCGCCTTCACGGTCTCGGAGAACTTCTCGGCCGAGCCGAAGATGGTGGGCAGCGATTTCGGGAAGCTCGACGCCAGGCGCCAGCGAACGGCGGCCTGGGCATGCACCGCGGGTGCGATGCCGGTGGCGAGCACGCCGGCGATGCCGGCGTTCTTGATGAGGGAACGGCGATCCATGGAAATTGACTCCTCGGGAAACGGGGATTGGGGTTGCGGACGCAACCACCTATAGGGAGGGGCAGTATGCCACCCCCCATTCCTAGGGTTTTCACTAGATCGCGCCCCACCCCGCGGGCCCGGGCCGCGTGCGCCCTGGCCTGGAGGATCAGGCAAGCATCTCGCAGCCCTGTGCTAACACCCCGGGAGGGCGTTGGCCAACACTCTCGGCCATGCCGGCGGCCTGGGCCCCGGCATGACCGATCCGCCTGCTTTTTCCCTTGGGAGACCCCATGACCACCCTTCAAGTCAATGGCCGGAACCACACGCTCGATGTGGACCCCGGCACCCCCGTGCTCTGGGCCCTGCGCGACAACCTGGGCATGACCGGCACCAAGTTCGGCTGCGGCGCGGCGCTGTGCGGCGCCTGCACCGTGCATCTCGATGGCCAGGCCATCCGCTCCTGCATCACGCCCGTGGGCAGCGTGGAGGGCCGCGCGATCACCACCATCGAGGCCGTGGCGCAAGGCGAGGACCGCGTGGGCCGCGCCGTGCACGAGGCCTGGGTCAAGCACGACGTGGCGCAGTGCGGCTACTGCCAGAGCGGCCAGATCATGAGCGCCACGGCCTTCCTCAAGTCCCTGCCCAAGGGCCAGCGGCCGAGCGCCGCCGATATCGACGCGGCCATGGCCGGCAACGTGTGCCGCTGCGGCACCTATGAGCGCATCCGCGCCGCGGTGGCCGAGGCCGCGCGCGCCATCGCCTGACGGAGGAACGGACATGCTGCCCGCCACCTTCACCCCCGAACTGCCCCGTGCGCTGCAGCTGATGCTGGCGCGCGGCGGCGCACCCGCCGAGGGCGTGGCCGAGCTGCCGCGCCGCGGCTTCCTCAAGCTCGCCGTGGCCAGCGGCTTCGCGCTGGGCCTCGCGCCGCTGGCCGCCCAGGCCCAGGGCGCGGGCGGGCCCGACGTGGCGCTCAAGCCCACGCAACAACCCGGCGCCTTCGTCGCCATCGCCACCGATGGAACCGTCACCGTCACCGTGAACCGGCTCGAATTCGGCCAGGGTGTGCAGACCGCGCTGCCCATGGTCCTGGCCGAGGAGCTGGACGCCGATTGGTCCCGGGTGCGCAGCCAGCTCGGCAGCAATGACCCGGCCTACGCCGATCCGTTGGCGGGCATGCACCTCACCGGCGGCTCCACCGCCATCAAGAACAGCTTCACGCAGTACCGCGAACTCGGCGCGCGCACGCGCGCCATGCTGGTGGGCGCGGCCGCCGCGCGCTGGAAGGCCGACCCGGCCACCCTGCGCACCGAGGCCGGTCACGTCATCGGCCCCGGTGGCCGCCGCGCCAGCTACGGCGAACTGGCCGAGGCCGCGATGCAGCAGCCCGTGCCCGAGCGCGTGGCATTGAAGGACCCGAAGCGCTTCAAGCTCATCGGCCAGCCCACCACGCGGCTGGACGCGCGCGCCAAGAGCAGCGGCCGGCAGGACTTCGGCATCGACGTGCGCCGCCCGGGCCAGCTCACGGCCGTGATCGCGCGCCCGCCGGTGTTCGGCGCCCGCTTGCGCTCGGTGGACGACGGCGCCGCGCGCGCGGTGAAGGGCGTCAAGGCCGTGCTGCGCGTGCCGCTGGACCGCGGCGCCGAGGGCGTGGCCGTGGTGGCGGAGGGCTACTGGCCCGCCAAGCTGGGGCGCGACGCGCTCAAGATCGACTGGGCCAGCGACGCGGTGGAGAAGGTCGACAGCGAGCGCCAGCTCGCCCAGTACCGCGAGCTCGCGGGCCGGCCCGGCGCGACGCATTTCGACGCCGACATGGCGCCGCTGGCCACGGCGCCGAAGCGCATCGAGGCCGAGTTTGTTTTTCCCTACCTCGCGCACGCGCCGATGGAGCCGCTCAACTGCACGGTGGAGCTCGCCGAGGGCGGCGCCACGCTGTGGGTGGGCACGCAGATGCCGGGCCTGGACGGCATGGCCGCGGCGCGCGCCCTGGGGCTCAAGCCCGAGCAGGTGCGCGTGAACGTGCAGGCGGCCGGCGGTGGCTTCGGCCGGCGCGGCGTGCCCAGCAGCGAGTACGTGGTCGAGGCCTGCCAGATCGCCCGCGCCGCGCGCGAGGCGGGGGTTCGCGCACCGGTGCGCACCGTCTGGAGCCGCGAGGACGACATCAAGGGCGGCTACTACCGCCCCATGCACCTGCACCGCGCGCGCATCGGCTTCGACGAGCGCGGCCGCGTGCTGGCCTGGGACCACGTGATCGTGGGCCAGTCCATCATCGCCGGCAGCCCCTTCGAGCCCTTCATGGTGAAGAACGGCGTGGACCAGACCGCCGTGGAAGGCATGCGCGCGCCTTACCCCGTGCCCATGCGTTTGACCGTGCACCATCCCAAGGTCAATGTGCCGGTGCTGTGGTGGCGCAGCGTGGGCTCCACGCACACCGCCTTCGTGATGGAGACGCTGATCGACCAGATCGCGCGCGAGACGAACCAGGACCCGGTGGCCTACCGGCTGGCGATGTTCGGCGATCAACACCCGCGCCACCGCGACGCCCTGAAGCTCGCGGTGGACAAGAGCGGCTACGGCAGGCGACGGCTGGCCGAGGGCCGCGCCTGGGGCGTGGCGGTGCACGAGAGCTTCGATTCGGTGGTGGCCTACGTGGTCGAGGCCTCGGTGAAGGACGGCGAACCCGTGCTGCACCAGGTGACGGCGGGCGTGCACTGCAACCTCGTCGTCAACCCGCGCACGGTGGAGGCGCAGGTGCAGGGCGCGGCGCTGATGGGCCTGGGCATGTGCCTGCCCGGCGCGGCCATCACGCTCAAGGACGGCGTGGTCGAGCAGGGCAACTTCGGCGACTACCGCGTCGCGCGCATCACCGAGATGCCGAAAGTGGCCGTGCACATCGTGCCCAGCGCCGACCCGCCCACCGGCATGGGCGAGCCCGGCCTGCCGCCGCTGGCGCCGGCGTGGGCGAACGCGCTGGCGAGGATCACCGGCAAGCCCTTGCGCGATCTGCCCTTCAAGCTGGCCTGATCTCAGGCCGGGGCGTCGGCCAGGGCCACGTAGCCCTGGCCGTTGCCCCGCGCGCTTTCCAGGTCGCGCAGCGGCGACAGACCGAACTGGCGGCTGTACTCGCGGCTGAACTGGGAGGCGCTCTGGTAGCCCACGCGGTAGCCGGCGCTGCCCACGTCCAGCCGCTCCACCAGCATCAGGCGGCGCGCCTCCTGCAGGCGCAGGCGCTTCTGGTACTGCAGCGGCGTCATGGCGGTGACCAGGCTGAAGTGGTGGTGCAGGGACGAGGCGCTCATGCCCACCTGGCTGGCCAGGGCCTCGATGCGCAGCGGCTGCCTGTAGTTCTGGCGCAGCCAGGCGATGGCCTTGGCGATCTTGTTGCTGGGGCTGTTGGCCGAGGCGATGCGCAACAGGGCGGGGCCGTGCGGACCCGTGAGCAGGCGGTAGAGGATTTCCTGTTCGATCAGCGGCGCCATGGCCGCGATGTCCTGCGGGCGCTCGAGCAGGCGCACCAGGCGCAGCATGGCGTCGAGCAGCTCCAGCGGTGCCTTGTGCACGGCCACGCCGCGCGGGCTGTCGCCAGGCAAGGCTTCGCTGGGCAGGCTCACGCGCGACAGGACCTCCTGCAGGCGCGCGCCGTCGATGGCCATGCCCAGGCTCAGCTTGGGCCGCTCGGGCGTGGCCTGCACGATGCACGAGATGACGGGCAGGTCCAGCGTCACCACCAGGCAGTCGCCGACGCCGTAGTGGTAGACCTCCTCGCCCAAGGTGAGGCGCTTGGCGCCCTGCGTGACCAGCGCGAAGCAGGGCCACTGCGCCGTGTGCATGGGCAGCGAGGGCGAGCTCTGGCGGGCGAAGAACAGGTGGTCCACCGCGGTGGGTGTGAGGCCGTCGCGGTCGGTGGATCGGGCAATGATGCCGTTGATCTCGCTCAGGTAGTCGTCGGGCTTGAGCATGGGGCCTTCATTCGTGGGGGGGGCGCCGGGATGATCCCGCAAATGACCCGATCCTCCATGCCAGTGGGGTCAAACGGACGCGGGTTCGCAGGATCGGGCAAGCCCGGCGGAGGATCGTGGCAGCCGCCCGTCGGGCTGTCGCACGGCCCTGGTCACAATCGCTCCCTCCGATCCGTCTGGCGCGTCATGAACGATCACTCCCTGGACAGCTTCCTTCGCCTGCGGCCCCGGCTGCGTGGCATCGCCTACCGCATGCTGGGCTCGGCCGCCGACGCCGACGAGGTGGTGCAGGACGCCTGGCTGCGCTGGCACGGCACCGACCCTGCGGCGGTGGCCAACGCCGAGGCCTGGCTGGTCTCCGTCACCACGCGCCTGGCCATCGACCGGCTGCGCGCGGCGCAGTCGCGGCGCGAGCAGTACGTGGGCACCTGGCTGCCCGAGCCCATCCTCACCGAGGCCGAGGCGCCGCACACGCCCGAGCAGATGCTGGAGCGGGCCGACCAGCTCTCGCTCGCTTTCCTCGCGGTGCTCGAGCGCCTGGCGCCCGAGGCGCGCGCGGCCTTCCTGCTGCGCGACATCTTCGAGGCCGAGTACGGCGAGGTGGCGGCGGCGCTGGGCAAGAGCGAGGCGGCCTGCCGCCAGCTGGTGCACCGCGCGCGCACCCTGCTCAAGGACGGGCGCGCGCGCCAGACCGTGCCACCCGAGGACCAGCGGCGCCTGCTGAGCGCCTTCGCCGAGGCGGCGTCGCGCGGCGACATCAGCGGCCTGAAGGCCGTGCTGGCCGAGGACGCGCGGCTCATCAGCGACGGCGGTGGCAAGGTGCCCAGCTTCGGCGTGCCCCTGCTGGGCGGCCAGCGCATCGCGCAGCTCTACCTGGCCACCAGCCTGCGCTTCGCGGGCCGCGTGCACTACGAACTGGCCCCGCTCAACGGCGAATGGGGCCTGCTGCGCTTCATCGACGGCGCGCTGGAGTCGGCGCAGGCGCTGCGGATCGAGGACGGTCGCGTCGTTGGCATCCATGTGCAGCGCAACCCCGACAAGCTGCGGCACATCGCGCAGGCACTGGGTCACGCGCAACTGGACCCGTCGGTCACGAACTACGTCACAGGAGACGGCGCCGCTTCGTCTTGAGGGGTGAAGGCTTCCTTCATTCCTTCTGACAACGAAAGGTGATTCCCGTGAACGCTCCCCGTCTCCCCTGGACCGAGATCGCGCCCAAGACCTACCAGGCCATGGCCGCCGTCAAGGCCAGCACCCTGCGCTCCACGCTGGGCAAGGGCCTGATGTCGCTGATGGACCTGCGCGTGTCGCAGATCAATGGCTGCGCCTTCTGCGTCGACATGCACACGCGCGAGCTGCGCCAGCACGGCGAGGCCTGGCAGCGCATCAACAGCCTGTGCACCTGGCGTGAGACGGTGCTGTACAGCCCGCGCGAACGCGCGGCGCTGGCCTGGGCCGAGGCATTGACGCGCCTGCCGGACGGGCACGCGGGCCACGACAGCGCCTTCGACGCGCTGCGCGACCACTTCAACGACCAGGAGATCGTTGAACTCAGCTGGACCATCGCCCAGATCAACACCTGGAACCGCATGGCCGTGGGCATGCACGCGCCGCTGCCCGACAAGCCGATCGAATAACGGTAGCCGCTGCGCTTAAGCGGTCCCGCGCGCGTTGGCCAGCAGAACTTCGGCCAGGCGCTGCGCGGCCGGGCCGGCGCCCTCGCGGTCCCCGAACACCAGGTACAGGTCGGCGAAGCGCTCGCCGCCGCGCCGCATGGGCAGGGGCTTGAGCCGGCCCGCGTCCAGGTCCGGGCGGATCAACTCCTCGGGCAGCCAGGCGAAGCCGTGGCCGCCGCGCGCGGCCTCGATGGAGGTGGAGATGTGGCTCACCGTCCAGCGGCGCGGCGTCTGCACCGCCGGCTCGTGGCCGCGCTGCGGACTGGTCTCGCGCACCACCAGGTGGCGGTGCTGGCGCAGGTCGCGCAGCGTGACGGCGCGGCCCAACTGGTGCAGGGAGTGGTCCGGGTGGGCCACCAGCAGGAAGCGCACGCGCATCAGGTGCTGACCCTCATAGCCCGTGGGCACGGTGCCGTAGATGGCGATGTCGATGCCGCCTTCTTCCAGCAGCGAGCTGCGGTGGCCCAGCACGGCCTCCACCACCTCGACGCGCGTGTGTTCGGCGCTCTGGCCGAAGCGCTCCAGGCAATCGAACAGGCGCCGGTTGGGGTAGATCACTTCCACCGCCAGCCGCAGCTCGGCCTCCCAGCCCAGCGACAGGCAGGCCGAGGCCGATTCCAGCGCGGCGGCCTCGGCCACCAGGTAGCGCGCGCGCTGGTACAGCTGCTCGCCGGTGGGCGTGAGCCGTGCCTTGCGGCCCTCCAGCTCGAACACCTGCACGCCAAGCTGCGCCTGGATCTGCTGCACCGCGTAGGTGACGGAGGACTGGCTGCGGCTGAGCTGCTCGGCCGCGCGCGCGTAGCCGCCGGCCTCCACCACGGCCACCAGGGCGTTCCATTGATCAAGGGTGACGCGGGGGTGGGCCATGGCTTTTATTATCGATTGAGTAGATGGTTTTGAGCGGAATTTTGCGCTTTTTAATTCAATTCGTCGATGTTTCAATGGCGCATCCCAACAAGGAACCCGCCATGAAAACCCTGCTCCTGATCCGCTCCAGTCTCCTGCTCGGCAACGGCCAGTCCAACCGCCTGGCCGACCGCTACGTCGCCGCCTGGCAGGCCGCCCACCCCGAGGGCCGCGTCGTCGTGCGCGACCTCGCGACCCACCCCGTGCCGCACCTGGACCTGGCGCGCGTGGGCGCCTTCTCCACGCCAGCCGAGCAGCGCACGCCCGAACAGCAGGCCCTGGTGGCCGAGTCCGACGCGCTCATCGCCGAGCTGCAAAGCGCCGATGTGGTGGCGCTGGGCCTGCCGCTCTACAACTTCGGCATCCCGTCCACGCTCAAGGCCTACTTCGACCACATCGCCCGTGCCGGTGTCACCTTCCGCTACACCGCGGCCGGCGCCGAGGGCTTGGTCAAGGGCAAGCAGGTGCTGGTGTTCGCTGCGCGCGGCGGTCTCTACCAGGGCCAGCCGCACGATACGCAGACGCCCTACGTGCGCAACTTCCTGGGCTTCCTGGGCATGACGGACGTGCGCTTCGTCTTCGCCGAGGGCCTGAACATGGGCGAGGAACCGCGCCGCGAAGGCCTGCGCGCCGCCGAGGCGGACATCGACGCGCTGCTGGAGCCGGTGGCCGCCTGAGCGCCGCAGCCGCTCAGGTGGCGCCGGCGGCCGAGCGGCCCAGGTGCTGCACCAGCGCGCGCAGCAGTGGCGCCGCGGCGGGCGTGAGCGGCGCGCCGCGGCGTGCGATCGAGAAGAACTCCATGGCCACCATGGGTTGGCCCATGCGGTGCACGTCCACCGCATAGCGCCGGCAGGTGCTGGCCACGAAGGCCGGAAGCACCGCCACGCCCTGGCCGGCCTCGGCCATCGCGATCAGCGTGTGCAGGTGGGCGAACACCGGCCGATCCTCGCGCGGCAGCGCGGGCGCGAGGCGGGCGTCCACGAGCTGCTGGATCGCGTTGTCCGCGGGCAGCGCCAGCAGCGGCAGCGCCCGCAAAGCGGCCCAGCTCAAGGTGCCGCGGCCATTGAGGGCGGCGGTCAGCGCGCCGCGCGCGCCCACGGCCACCAGCGGCAAGCGCAGCAGCAGCTCGCGCGTGGTGGTGGGTGACTCGCGCAGCAGCACACCCACGCCCACATCCACTTCGCCGCGCTCCACCATCGGCTGGATCTGTCGGCGGTCCACGTCCTTCACCACCACGCGGATGTCGGGGTGCGTGCGCGCGAGCTCGTGGCAGGCCTGCGGCAGAACGTCGGCCGCGACCAGGGGGGTGGCCGCCAGGTGCACGGTGCGCGCGGCGTCGGCCGACAGCTGGCTCAGTTGGTCGGCGACCTCACGGAAGTCGCGCAGCGTGCGCTCGGCCAGCGGCAGCAGGCGCTCGCCTCCCAGGGTGAGCGACACCGAACGCGTGGTGCGCTCGAACAGCCGGCAGTCGAGCTGGGCCTCCATGTCGCGCAGCATCAGGCTCAGTCCGGCCTGGGTGATGTGGATCTGTTCCGCCGCGCGCGTGAGGTTGCGCCAGCGCGCGATGGCGGCGAAAGCCTCAAGTTGGCGCAGACTCAGATTCATAAGTTATCAATATTAATTGATCAGATAACAAAACTTCCCTTGTGGAATTCGCCTGGTTCCAATGGCAGCTCTTCAACGAGAGGTGCGCATGGCGAAGGACATCAGCGTCGCGGTGGTCGGCGCGGGCATTGGCGGGTTGACGGCGGCGCTGGCGCTGCTGCGAGCGGGCATCGACGTCGAGGTGTTCGAACAAGCCACGCGCTTCGGCGATGTGGGCGCAGGCATCCAGATGAGCGCCAACGGCACGCGCTGCCTGTTCGACCTGGGACTGGAAGAACCGTTGCGTGCCGTGGCAAGCGTGCCGGCGGGCAAGCAGATCCGGCTCTGGAGCACGGGGCAGCGCTGGACCCTGTTCGACCTGGGGGAGCGCTCGGTGGAACGCTATGGCTTTCCCTACCTGATGCTGCACCGTGCCGACCTGCACGCGGTGCTGGTGCAGGCGGTGCGTGCGCTCAAGCCCGACGCCATCCGCCTGGGCGCCCAGGTCCAGGATCATCACGAGCGCGAAGAGCGGGTCTGGGTGAAGGCCGAGGGCGCACCGATCGCCGGCTTCGACGCGCTGGTCGGCGCCGACGGCATTCATTCCCATTGCCGCGCGCGCCTGTTCGGCGCCGCCACGCCCTGGTTCACCGGGTGCATGGCCTGGCGCGGCCTGGCGTCGGCGAAAGACCTGCCCGACCACCTGTCGGCGCCCGTGGGAACCAACTGGGTCGGGCCGGGTGCGCACGTCATCACCTACCCGGTGCGGCGCGGCGAACTGATCAACGTCGTGGGCGTGGTCGAGCGCGGCGACTGGACGCACGAATCCTGGAACAGTCCCGGCCGCGTGGAAGACTGCTTGAGGGATTTCCGGGGCTGGCACGAGGACGTGCAGCGATTGCTCCGCGCCATCGAAACGCCGTACCAATGGGCGCTGCTGGGCCGCGACCCCATGCCCCGCTGGAGCAAGGGCCGCGCGACCTTGCTGGGCGATGCCTGCCACCCGACGCTGCCTTTCCTGGCGCAGGGAGCGATGATGGCCATCGAAGATGGCGTGGTGCTCGCGAGATGCCTGGCGGCGTCGCCGCGGGACCCGGCGTCCGCCTGGCGACGCTATGAGTCGCTGCGCCACGAGCGGACGGCGCGCATCGTGCGCGGCTCCGCCGACAACGCGCGGCGCTTCCACAACCCCGAACTCGCCCATGCCGAAGGGGCTGCCGCCTACGTCGACCGCGAATGGTCGCCCGAACAGGTGAGCCGCCGCTACGACTGGCTCTTTGCCTACGACGCCGCGCGCGCCGCCGACGCAGCGGACACGGCGGTTCGCACCTGAGCGCGCGTTTGCGCCTCCCGCTGTGATCTGTCAAGAGGGGAATCTACATGTTGCTACGTCAACGTTGAGGTAGCAACATCATTTCCACAACAACCAGATCCGGCAGGGAAGGCGCGGCATTCGCCGCAACCACCAAAGCCTGTTCAAACCCCAGGAGACAGACATGATCCGCAGACGCAGCCTTCTCAAGACCGGTGCCGCCGCCGCGGTGGCCGGGCCCATCTTCCAAAGCTTCTCCCAGCAGGCGGTGAGCCTGCGCATGCACACGTTCATGGCGCCCACGTCCAACGTCTGGACGATCATGCTCAAGCCCTGGATGGACAAGGTGGAGAAGGAGTCGGGCGGACGCATCCGGTTCGAGGGCTACCCCGCCATGCAACTGGGCGGCACGCCGCCCCAGCTCTACGACCAGGCGCGCGACGGGGTGGCCGACATCGTGTGGACGCTGCCGGGCTACACGCCGGGCCGCTTCGTGCGCGGCGAGGTCTTCGAGCTGCCGTTCATGATGAACGAGGCCGGCGCCACCTCGCGTGCCTACTGGGAGTTCATCCAGACCCAGGCGCCCGACGAGTTCAAGGACACGAAGGTGCTTGCCCTGCATGTGCATGGCCGCGGGTCCTTTCATTCCACGCAGCAGATCAAGACGGTCGCCGACCTCAAGGGCATGAAGCTGCGCGCGCCCACGCGCCTCATCACGCGCCTGCTGGCCATGTACGGTGCGGTGCCCGTGGGCATGCCGCTGCCGGGCATTCCGGACGCGCTGTCCAAGGGGACCATCCAAGGCGTGGCGACGGCCTGGGACGTGGTGCCGTCGGTGAAGGTGCACGAACTCACCAAGTACTCGACCGAATTCGCCGATGACGTGCCGGCCTTCTATACGGGCACCTTCGTCATGGCCATGAACCGCGCCAAGTACGAGTCGCTGCCGCCAGACCTGAAGAAGGTGATCGATGCCAATTCGGGCATCGACACCTCGGCCCAGTTCGGGACCATCACGCAATCGAGTGACGCGATCGGTCGCAAGGCGGTGATGGACCGGGGCAATCCGATCTACACGATCCCAAAGGCCGAGGCGGCCGAGTTCATCCGCCTCGCCGGGCCGCTGAAGGATGAGTGGGTGGCCGACATGAACAAGCGCGGTTACGACGGGCAGAAGCTGCTGGCCTCGGCCAAGTCGCTGATCGCCAAGTACGCCAAGACCTGAAGCCGCCCGCGGGGCGGAGGAATGAGAGAAAGGACCTTCCCATGTTCATCCTGAACACCTGGTACATCGCGGCCTGGGGCCACGAGATCGCCGACAAGCCGCTGGCGCGGCGCATCTGCGACCAGCCCGTCGTGCTGTTCCGTGACCTGAAGACAAAGCAGATCGCGGCGCTGGAGGACAAGTGCTGCCACCGCGCGGCACCGCTGTCCATGGGTGTGGTGGTCGAGAGCGGCCTGCAGTGCGGCTACCACGGCGTGGTGCACGACTGCGCCGGCCGCTGCGTGCACATCCCTGGGCAGGACAAGATCCCCGCGCGCGCCAAGGTGCGCGCCTATCCCGTGGTGGAGAAAAACGAGTTCATCTGGATCTGGATGGGTGACCCCGAACTCGCGGACGAGTCGGCGATCGTCGATTACCCCTTCAACGACGACCACCGGAACTGGCCCCACCACCGCGGCTTC
Organism: Hydrogenophaga sp. SNF1; assembly: GCF_034421675.1. Taxonomy (NCBI): domain Bacteria; kingdom Pseudomonadati; phylum Pseudomonadota; class Betaproteobacteria; order Burkholderiales; family Comamonadaceae; genus Hydrogenophaga; species Hydrogenophaga sp. SNF1. The sequence goes on along the minus strand of NZ_CP139793.1, from coordinate 4,255,912 downwards.
TATCACATCAAGGCGGGCTACATGCTCATGGTGGACAACCTGATGGACCTGACCCATCTGGGCTACGTGCATGGTTCCACCATCGGCGGGAATCCGCAGACGCACGTGGAAGCCTTGATGGATGTGACCAAGACCGAGGACAGCCTGAAGTACGTGCGCTGGATGCTCAACTCGGTGCCGCCGCCGACCTACCTGGCCGCCGTGCCCTTCAAGGGGCGGGTGGACCGCTGGCAGGAGTTTGAGTTCTCGCCGCCGAGCAACGTGCTGCAGTGGAGCGGCGCGGTGGACGCCGGCACCGGCGCGCGGGAGAACGGCAACCGTTCGGGCGGCTTCTCGCTGCGCATCTTCCACGGCCTCACGCCCGAGACCGAAAACACCTGCTTCTACTTCTACGCGCCGGCCAATGGCTACCGACCCGAGGATGAGGCGGCGACGGCCGCCCTGATGGACCACATCTCGGAGGCCTTCATGGAAGACAAGCTGATCTGTGAAGGCCAGCAGGCGAGGCTCGACGAGCTGGGCGACGGTGGTCTGGTGGACATCGTCTCCGACGCCACGCGCGTGCAGCTGCGCCGCATCATCCGGCGCATGGCCGAGGCGGAGGCGCGTCAGAACGCCGCGCGCGCGCAAGAGGCGGTGCCGCGCGCGGCCGTGCCGCAGACCTGAGCGGGCGGTCGCGGACATGCAGGCTTTGCGTTTGCGCGTGGCGCGCAAGTCCCGGGAGGCGGCCGGCGTGGCCGCCTTCGAATTGCGCTCGCTCGATGGTTCGGCGCTGCCGCCCTTCACGGCGGGCGCGCACGTGGATGTGCTGCTGCGCGAGGGTCTGGTTCGCCAGTACTCGCTGTGCAATGCGCCCTGGGAGCGCGACCGCTATGTGCTGGGCGTGCAGCGCAAGGTCGACTCGCGCGGCGGCTCCGTCGCCATGCACGACGAGGTGCATGAGGGCGCCATCGTGGACATCGGCCTGCCGCGCAACCTGTTTTCCATGGCACCGGCGAAGCGATCGCTGCTGTTTGGCGCGGGCATTGGCATCACCCCGTTGCTGTCCATGGCCGAAGTGCTGCACGCGAGCGGGCGGGCCTTTGAACTGCACTACAGCGCGCGCTCGCCCGAGCAGGCGGCGTTTCGCGCGCGGCTGGCCGCCGCAGCCTACGCCGATCGCGTGCGCTTTCACTTCAGCACGGGCCCAGGCGCCAACCGGCTGGAACTGCCACCGCTGCTGGCCACGCCCGATCCCGAGGCGCGGCTCTATGTCTGCGGCCCCCCCGGCTACATCGGCGACATCACCGACTTTGCCGCCGCGCACGGCTGGCGCGCGGACCAGGTGTGCGTCGAGCGGTTTGGCGCCACCACCGCCAGCAGCGGGGGCGATCGGGCCTTCGATGTCGTGCTGGCGCGCAGCGGGCGGCGTTTCACCATCGCGCCGGGTCAGGCCATTCACGAGGTGTTGCTCAGCGAAGGCGTGGAGGTGCCGCTGTCCTGCGAGCAAGGGGTCTGCGGCACCTGCCTGACGCGGGTGCTGTCCGGCGTGCCGGACCATCGCGACAGCTTCCTGGACGCCAGTGAGCACGCGCGAAACGACTGCATGACCGTGTGCTGTTCGCGCGCGACATCGCCCGAGCTGCTGCTCGACCTTTGATCCACGCCCATGACCGAAGCCGACATCGACATTCCCACCGCCGACGGCGCGATGAACACCCGCGTGGTGACGCCCGCCGGCGCCGGTCCGCACCCGGTGGTGCTGTTCTACATGGACGCCTTCGGCGTGCGCGAAGAGCTGCACGAGATGGCGCGACGCCTCGCCGCCGAGGGCTACCTGGTGCTGCTGCCCAACCTCTATTACCGAGAGACGCGCCGCTTCGTCATGAAGCCGGGCGAAGAGGGCATGAACGAGATGCGCGCCATGATGGGGCGGCTGGACATCGGGGCCGTCAACCGCGACACCCAGGCCCTGTTGAATGCCCTGGAGACCCTGCCCGCTGCCGATGCGCGCCGCGTGGGCGCGGTGGGCTACTGCATGAGCGGACCCTTCGTGTTCGCAGCGGCCACCGAGCACCCGGACCGGATCGCCGCCATCGCGTCCATTCACGGGGCGAACATGGTGACCGAGCGCGCCGACTCGCCGCACCGCATGGCCGAGCGCTTGCGCTGCGAGACCTATGTGGCCTGTGCCGAAGTGGACAAGTGGGCGTCGGCCGCCGACATGGCTGTGCTGGAAGGTCGGCTGCGGGCCAGTGGCGCGCCGTTCCGGCTGGAGTGGTACCCGGGCGCGCAGCATGGTTTCGTGTTCCCTTCGCGCAGCGGCGCCTACGAGCGTGCGAGCGCCGAACGCCATTGGCAGCGCCTGTTCGATCTCTTCGGGCGCCGGCTCTGAGAGGCTGGGGCGCACCGCGCCCCAACCCTTCAGCCCACGCGCCGCACCGCGGGCCGGGCCGCCACGGCCTGCAGCCAACGATCGATCGCCGGCGTGTCGCCGAGTTGGCCGTCCGAGAGCTGCTTCACGCGCTGCAGCCAGCCCGCCGTCGAGCAGAAGGTGGGAATGTCCGCAATCGAGTACTCACCGCAGATGTACTCGTTCGCCTGCAGGCGCCGCTCCAGCACCTTGAACAGGCGCACCGCCTCGGTGGTGAAGCGCTCCACCGTGCCGGGCACCGGCACGGGCAGGTCCGCGTAGTGGTGCAGTTGCGGCAGCGTGCCGCCCACCGAGCCCGTGCCCCAGACCAGCCAGGCCAGCACGTCAAAGCGCTTCGCGCCCGCGGCGGGCAGGAGCCGGCCGCTCTTTTCCGCCAGGTAGGTGAGGATGGCCGCCGTCTCGAACACGGGCACCTCGCCTTGCGGCGTGTGGTCCACGATGGCGGGAATCTTGTTGTTCGGCGAGATCGCGAGAAAGGCCGGGTCGAACTGTTCGCCCTTGGTGATGTCGATCTTGCGCGTGTCGTAGGCCTCGCCGGACTCCTCCAGCATGATCTGCGCCTTGCGGCTGTTCGGGCCGGGGTAGGTGTAGAAGGTGATCACGCCCGCTCCTCAGCCCGCCACGGTCTTGGAATCGATCAGCTCGATCTTGTAGCCGTCGGGGTCTTGCAGGAACGCCAGGTGCAGCGTGTCGTTCTTCATCGGGCCGGCCTCGCGAATGATGTGGGCGCCCTTGGCCTTGAGGTCCGCGCAGGTGGCGTAGATGTCGTCCACCGCGATGGCGATGTGGCCATAGCCGCTGCCCAGCTCGTAGGGCTTGTCCTGGTCCCAGTTGTGGGTCAGCTCGATCACCGCGTGGTCGATCTCGGCGCCATAGCCCACGAAGGCCAGGGAGAAGCGGCCTTCGGGATAGTCCTTGCGGCGCAGCAGCTTCATGCCCATCAGGCGCGTGTAGAAGTCCAGCGACCGCTCCATGTCCTTCACGCGGATCATGGTGTGCATCACGCGGTGCCGGGGCTGGTGGCCCGGCGTCGTTTCCGTCTGGCTCATGTCTGTCTCCGTTCAATGGGGGAAGGCCGGATCGCGCGCCTTTCCGTGGGTGGTGGTCACCTCTTGATGTTGCAATTGCAACGTTGAGGTGGCAACATTATGCGAAGAATTCAGACAACCGCCAACTACCTTTTCGAGGAGACACGCATGGCCATGGCCATCCCGTTCAAGCACGTCACCGACGACGCCATGCTGGATCGCATCGCGCGGCAGGTGGCCGAATACCGCTGGCCCCGCACGCCCGCGGGCGCCAGCTGGCCGCAGGGCGCCGATCCGGCGACCATGCGGTACATCGTTCAACGCTGGCGCGACGGCTTCGACTGGCGCGCGCAAGAGGCCAGACTCAACGAGCGGCCTCAGTTCCAGGCGAGCGTGGCCGATCTGCGCCTGCACTTCGTGCACCAGCGGGCCGCGGCGAAGGCGGAACGCCTGCCGGTGTTGCTGATGCACGGTTGGCCGGGTTGCTATCTGGAGTACCTCGATGTCGCGGACCGGCTGGTGGCCGCCGGCCACGACGCGGTGGTCGTGTCCCTGCCCGGCGCGGGACATTCGGACGCGCCCGAGCAAGCCATGGGGCCGCGCGCCATGGCGGGCCTGATGCACCGCCTGATGACCGAGGTGCTGGGCTGCCCGCGCTACCTGGCGCACGGCGCCGACTGGGGCTCCCTCATCGCGGGCTGGCTGGGCTTCGAGCACCCGCAGGCGTGCGCGGGCGCGCACATGACCATGGTGAGCCCGCGCTTCGTCGCCGGCGCGGCGACCGCGCCACAGGAGCAGCAATGGCTGGCGGCCTTTCGCGAGCGCTTCGAGGACGATGGCGCCTACTTCCGCCTGCAGACCTCGCGCCCCCTCACCGCCGGCTATCTGCTCAACGACAACCCGGTCGGTCTGCTGGCCTGGATGCTGGAGAAGTTCGCCGCCTGGGGCGACCCGCTCGAGGCCGGCCAGCCGGCGGCGTTCCAAACGCCCGAGCGCGCCGACCGCTTGCTGCGCAACGTGATGCTCTACCTGGTCACCGGCAGCGCGGCCACGTCCACCTGGATTTACCGAGGCCTGACCACCGAAGGCCCGCCCGGCTACCCCGGCGGTCAGCGCGTGGAGGTGCCGGTGGCGATCGCCGCCACGCGCGACCCCATGTTCCAGCTGCCGCCGCGCAGCCTGGTGGAAAAGGCCTACCGCGTCACCCGATGGACCGAGCTGGCGGGGGGAGGGCACTTTCCGGGCTATGAAGTCCCCGACGCGCTCGGCGAAGACATCCGCGCATTCGCCGCCGGCCTGTGAGCGCCCTGGGCGCCGCCGGGCCAGCTTGTACAGTACGTCTCTGTTGAATCCACGCTAGGGACTACTGAATGGCAACGTCGGTGAAAAAGGCCGCCACGGACCAGAGCAAGAAGAAGCGCGAGGTGCTCAATCTTGCCCACTACGTCACCTATTTCTTCACGGTCCTTGCGAACAAGCTGTCGAGCGGCGCCTCGCGGCTGTACCTCAAGCGCTTCGGCATCGGAATCATCGAGTGGCGGGTGATGGCCATGGTCGCGATCGAGCCCGACATCGCGCCGGCCCGCATCACGCAGATCATTGGTCTGGACAAGGCCTCGGTGAGCCGGGAATCGCGCCGGCTGGAAGAGAAGGGTTACCTGGCCGTGGCCGAAGACCCGAGCAACCAGCGCCGCAAGCTGCTGAGCCTCACGCCCCTGGGCTACGAACTGCACGACCGCATCATCCAGGTGGCGCTGGAGCGCGAGCGCCGCCTGCTGTCGGACCTGAGCCCCGACGAGGTGGAAACCCTGGTGGATCTGCTGCAGCGCACCACCGCCAAGATCCCTCACGTCAACGAGTTCGACCCGGGCTCAACGGCGGCGGCCACCACCAAGCCGCGGCACCGCAAAAACACCATGATGCGCTGAGCCAGCCCCCCGTCGGCTCGGCCGAGGCCGGTCGCCTTTTTGGGCGATCGGCCTTTTTTTATGCGTCTCCATTGAATGTGAGTGCAAGCTTCAGTCTTTGGTCTGAATCTAGGGTTTTCCCGATCTTCTGCAGAACTATGGTCCTATATAGTTCATCGCAGTTGGCGCAGATCAACGCACCCATCCACCACCAGATCCAGGAGACAAGATGTCCAGCACATTCGCTCGAAGGGCGGCATTCGCCGCCCTCGCCACCGCCGGGGCGCTGGTCGGCGGCCTGTTCGCCACCGCGGCCTCGGCCCAGGAAATCACCATCAAGTACGCCAACGTCATGGCGCCGGCGCACGACACCAGCAAGGGGGTGGACAAATTCGCCGAACTGGTGGCGAAGAAGTCCAACGGCCGGATCAAGGTGCAGCACTTCCCGGGCGGCCAGCTGGGCAGCGACAAGGAAACCTACGAGGCCGCGCAGCAGGGCCTGCTGCAGATCGCCGGCGGCTCGTACGCCAACCTCGTCACCATCACCCGCGCCTTCGAGGTGCTGCACCTGCCCTACATCTTCGACAGCCGCACCGAGGCGCACCGCGCGCTCGACTCGGCCAAGGTGCGCGAGGCCATCAACAAGGAGCTCGATCAGGTCGGCCTGCGCTGGCTGATGACCTTCGAATTCGGTTTCCGCGACATCAATACCACCAGCAAGAAGGTGCTGGAGCCCGGCGACCTGGGCGGCCTGAAGATCCGCGTCTCGCGCTCGCCGACGGAGGTGGGTGGCGTGAAGGCCTTCGGCGGCACGCCGGTCACCGTCGACTGGCCCGAGGTCTACAACGCGCTGCGCTTCAAGGTGGTCGATGGCGAAGCCCAGCCCTTCGGCACCATGGTCAGCGCCAAGCACCACGAGATCATCAAAGAGCACCTCGAGCTTGACTGGCAGTACTACGGCTTCGTGGGAATGATCAGCACCAAGCAGTGGAACGCCTATCCGCAGTGGGCGCGCAAGGTCATCGAAGAGGCCGCGACCGAGGCGGAGCAATACCACCGCCGCATCTGGGCCGAGGAAGACGAGAAGGCGAAGGCGGCCTACCTCAAGGCGGGCGGCCAGATCACCGTGCCCACGCCGGCCCAGCGGGCCCTGTGGGTGAAGGCGGGCCAAGGCATGTGGGGGTCGTCCGGCATCGACAAGGCCCTGATCGACCTGGTCCGCGCGGAGGCCACCGCCACCGCGCCCGCCGCCGGCGCCACCGCCGCCAAGTGAAGCCCCGGCCCCGCCCGGCGTTCGGGCGGGGCGCCACCCTAGGGATGCACCCCATGGAAAAGCTGCTCGATCGCGCCACCGCCGCGCTGGTGGCCCTGCTCGTCGCGACGATGGTCGCCGTCATCCTCGCCTCGGTGTTCACGCGCTACGTGCTCAACGACCCGCTGAGTTGGGCCGAGCAGGTGGCGAAGTACCTGATGATCTGGGCCGCCTTTCTCGGCGCCAGCATCGGCATCAAGGAGGGCGCGCACATCGCGGTGACCGTGCTGGTCGATGTGCTGCCGCCTTCGCTGCAGCGCCTCTGCTCCTACCTGGGGTACGCGCTCACCGCGGCTTTCCTGTCGGTGGCGCTGTACCAGGGCGTGCTGTTCACGAACAAGGTGCGGCCGCACTCCGACCCACTGGTGTGGGAGATGAGCATGGCCTGGGCCTACGCCGCCATCCCGGCCGGCTGCCTGCTCATGCTGTTGCAGCTGGCCTTCGTGTTCTTCAAAGGCGATGGCGGCCAGAAGATGTCTTCCTCCGCCAGCATGACATGAGCCCGGCGCCTCCCCGCGGTCCGATGCCCTGCTTTCCCTTCATTCCTGTCTGACACGAGGTTGCTCATGGGTGCCACCCTGATGCTGACGTTCCTGGGCGTGCTCGCCATCGGCGTGCCCGTCGCCTTCGCCCTGGGCATCGCCGCCATGGTCATCTTCGCGGTGATCAATCCTTCGCTGCTGGCCCTGGTGCCGCAGCGCATCTTCACGGGCATGGACCTGTTCGCGCTGGTGGCCGTGCCCTTCTTCATCCTGGCCGGCGAGCTCATGGGCGGCTCGGGCATCCTGGACCGCATCATGGCCTTCTCGCGCATGGTGGCCGGCGGCATCCGCGGCAGCGTGGCGCAGGTCACCATCCTGGTGAGCATGATCTTCGGCTGGATCAATGGCTCGGGCGTGGCAGGCGCCAGCGCCGTGGGTTCGATGATGATCCCCACGGCGACCAGGCAGTACGGCAACGCGGGCTTCGCCTGCGCGGTCACCGCCTGCGCCTCGACGGTGGGGCCCATCATTCCGCCGTCGGTGCCGATGATCATCTACGCCCTGGTGGCGCAGAACGTCTCGGTGGGCGCGCTGTTCGCCGCCGGCGTGGTACCGGGCCTGCTGATCGGCCTGGGGATGATGGCCATCGTGTACCTCATCGCGCGCCGCCGCAACTACCCGGCCGACGGTGGCCACTACACCCTGGGCCAGCGCTTCGTGATCTCGCGCCAGTTTCTGGTGGCCCTGTTGCTGCCGCTGATCATGGTGGGCGGCATCGTCTCCGGGGCCTTCACCCCGGTGGAGTCGGGCGCCATCGCCGTGCTCTACGCGATGCTGGTGGGCTTCTTCGTCACGCGCACCCTGGACCTGAAGGGGCTCTATGCCGCGCTGCGCAAAACCGGGGTGATCTCCTCGGTGGTGTTCCTGATGATGGGCGTGGCCAACGTCGCCGCCTGGATCATGACCACCGAGCAGGTGCCGCAGGCCGCGGCCGAGGCCATCCGCGCGTTCACCGACAACCCGCTGGTGTTCCTGCTGCTGGTCAACCTCATCCTGCTGGTCGTCGGCTGCCTGTTCGACACCGTGGCCGCGATGGTGATGTTCGGCCCCATCCTGATCCCCATGGCCGAGGCCTTCGGCATCGACCCGCTGCACTTCGGGGTGATCGTCTGCATCAACCTGATCATCGGCATGGTCACGCCACCCGTGGGCATCTGCCTGTTCGTGGTGTCGGGCATCGCCAAGACGCCGATCGAGCGCGTGGTCAGGGAGAGCCTGCCCTTTCTCTTCTGGCTGCTGGCGGTGCTGGCCATCGTCACCTACCTGCCGCAGAGCTACCTGTGGCTGCCCCGGCTGATGGGCTACGCCTGAGCGGCCGTCCTTCACGCCTTTGCCTCTATTCAACATGAACGACAACGCCTATCCCTCAAGCCTCGAACTGCTGGTGGCCGGCCAATGGCGCGGCCTGGCGGGCCGCGACAGCCTGCCGGTGGTCAACCCCGCCACGCAGCAGGAAATCGGCCGCCTGCCGGTCGCCACCGACGCCGACATCGACGAAGCCCTGGCCGCCGCGCAAGCGGCGTTCGAATCCTGGTCGCGCACCAGCGCCTGGCAGCGCGCCACGGTGCTGCACCAGGCCGCCAGGCTCATCGATGCGCGGCGCGATCGCATCGCCCATCTGCTGACACTCGAGAACGGCAAGCCGCTGGCCGACGCGCAGGGCGAGATCGACCGCGTGCTGGAGGCGCTGCAGTACTGCGCCGAAGAGGCCAAGCGCGCCTACGGCCGCATACTGCCGCCGCGCGCGCCGCTGCTGGTGCAGTCCACGGTCAAACGCGCCATCGGGCCGGTGGCCGCGCTGGTGCCCTGGAACTTCCCCGTCTTCCTGGCGGCGCGCAAGGTGGCGGCGGCGCTGGCGGCGGGCTGCACGGTGGTGCTCAAGCCCGCCGAAGAGACCCCGGCCGCCTGCGTCGAGCTCGTGCGCGCCTTCGTCGATGCCGGCGTGCCCCCGGGCGCGCTGAACCTGCTCTACGGGGTGCCGGCGCGCATTTCGCAGCGGCTGATCGCCTCGCCCGTGATCCGCAAGATCTCCTTCACCGGCTCGGTGCCGGTGGGCCGGCTGCTGGCCACGCAGGCCGCGCAGCACCTCAAGCCCTGCACCATGGAGCTGGGCGGGCACGCGCCGGTGATCGTGTTCGACGACGTGGATGTGGACAAGGCCGCGCGCGCCTGCGCGGCCTTCAAGTTCCGCAACGCCGGCCAGGTCTGCCTGTCGCCCAGCCGCTTCTATGTGCAGTCGGGCGTGCAGGAAGCCTTCACGCGCCGTCTCACCGAACTGGCCAAGGCCCTTCGCGTGGGCGACGGCCTGCTGCCCGACACGCAGATGGGGCCGCTGCAGAACGCGCGCCGCCTGGAGGCCGCCAGCCGCCTTGTCGAACAGGCGCACGGCGAGGGCGCGCGCGTCGAAACCGGCGGCGGCCGCCTGGGCCGCCAGGGCTTCTTCTTCGCGCCCACCGTGCTGAGCCAGGTGCCCGCCAGCGCACGCATCCTGGCCGAGGAGCCGTTCTGCCCGGTCGCGCCCATCGTGGGCTTCGACACCTTCGACGAGGCCATCGCCCAGGCCAACGCCACCGAGTTCGGGCTGGCGGCCTACGCCTTCACCCAGCGCCTGGACCGCGCCGCCGAATTCACCGAGCGCATCGAGGCCGGCTGGATCGGGGTCAACAGCTTCACGCCCTCGCTGTCGGACGCGCCCATCGGCGGCATGAAGGACAGCGGCCTCGGTTACGAGGGCGGCCCCGAGGGCCTGGACGCCTACATGCACATCCGCTTCATCAGCCAGGCCAACGCGCTGGCCTGATCGATCGACTTATCCAGGAGAACATCCCATGACCCACCAAGCCAAGGCCCAACCCCTGCGATTCACGGGGTACCAGCAACGCAACAAGCCCGGTCCCGACCTGGAGCTCACCAGCACCGAACCCGGCACGCCCATGGGCGAGTACATGCGCCGCTACTGGCAGCCGGTGTGCCTGTCCGAGGAACTGAAGGACGTGCCCAAGGCCATTCGCATCATGAGCGAGGACCTGGTGGTGTTTCGCGACAAGAGCGGCGACATCGGCGTCATGCACCGGCACTGCTCGCACCGCGGTGCCTCGCTCGAGTACGGGATCATCGCCGAGCACGGCATCCGCTGCTGCTACCACGGCTGGCACTACGGCATCGACGGCCGCCTGCTCGACGCGCCCTGCGAGGCCGACCCCACGCGCCTGAAGGAGACCGTCTGCCAGGGGGCCTACCCCGCCTTCGAGCGCCACGGCCTGGTGTTCGCCTACATGGGCCCGCCGGAATCGCAGCCGCCTTTCCCCGATTTCGACAGCTATGGCTTTCCCGCCGACACCAAGCTGGTGCCGTTCTCCAACGTCTACCCCTGCAACTGGCTGCAGGTGTACGAGAACATCATGGACCACATGCACACCGCCGTGCTGCACAACAAGATGGTGGTGGATGGCGTGGACGCGGCGGTGGCCGACGGTGTTTCGCTCGAAGGCTTTGGCGACATGCCCGTCATGCAGTGGGAGCCCACCCGAACGGGCAACGGCTGCGTCTTCGTGGCCGGCCGGCGCCTGCCCGACGACAAGGTCTGGGTGCGCATCACCGAGATGGTCTTCCCCAACTACCTGCAGATCGGCTCCCTGCTGCCGACCGCCGCGCGCGAGCGCCACGGCACCTCGGGCTGCACGCGCTGGAACGTGCCGGTGGACGACGAGCACATGATCATCTTCGGCTACCGCCACTTCAACAGCACGGTGGACCCGGATGGGCTCGGCGTGGAAGCGGACTGTGGCGTCGACAAGATCGACTTCCTGGAAGGCCAGACCGGCAACCGCAGCTACGAAGAAGGCCAGCGCGCCCCGGGCGACTGGGAGGCCCTGGTGAGCCAGCGCCCGATCGCCGTCCACGCCCTGGAACACCCCGGCAGCTCCGACGTGGGCGTGTACCTGTGCCGCAAGCTGTTGCGCGAAGCCGTGCGCGGCAAGTCGTCGCCCGACCCCTTGTACGAGCGCCTGATCGCCGAGGGCCGCAGCCTGCCGTTGTACGCGCAGGACAGCGTGCTGCACGCCGCGGAACTGCCGCGCGCCGAGGACCGCAAGCTCGTGCTCTCGCTCGGCAAGCGCGTGCTCGACATCATGCGAGCGGCGGACGACCTGCCCACGCCCGCGCAGCGCGACGCCTTCGTGCGCGAGCAGCTCGACCGCATCGACGGTGGCCTGCAGGCGGTGGGCCAGGCCGAGACCCAGGCGGGCTGATCCCGAGCAGGAGCCGTTCCGTGAAGCTGCGAGTCCGATCCATCACGCACGAGGCCGAGGGCATTCTGTCCTTCGACCTGGTCGACCCGGCCGGCGCGCCGCTGCCGGCCTTCGAGGCCGGCGCGCACCTGGACGTGCGGGTGCCCGGCACCAGCATGTCGCGGCGCTATTCGCTGTGTGGCCCCACCGGGGACACGCGGCGCTGGCGCATCGCCGTGCTGCGGGTGGCCCACAGCCGCGGCGGCTCGCGCGCCATGCACGAGCGCGTGCGCCCCGGCGATCTGCTGGAGGTGTCCGGGCCGCACAACTTCTTTCCGCTGCAGGAACAGGCCGAACGCAGCCTGCTGCTGGCGGGTGGCATCGGTGTCACGCCGCTGCTGGCCATGCTGCACCGCCTGCGCGCGCTGGGCCGGCCGGTGGTGCTGCACTACTGCGCGCAGAGCCCCGAGCGCACGGCGTTCCGGGAACTGCTCGAGCCCCTGGTGGGCGAAGGCCTGGTCCACTTCCACCACGACAACGGCGACCCGCGGACCGGGCTCGACATCGAGGCCCTGCTGCGGCAGGCACCCGATGGCACGCACCTCTACTACTGCGGGCCGGGCGGCTTCATGCAGGCGGTGCAGCGGGCCAGCGCCCACTGGCCCGAGGGCAGCGTGCACTGTGAGTACTTCGGCGCCGAGCCCGCGGCGCCCGCTCCGTCGGTGGCGCCGGGAGCAGGGGATGGCGACGGCGTGCCGGTGCGGCTGCTGCGCTCCGATCGGACCCTGCGGGTGCGGCCGGCGCAAACGCTGCTGCAGGCCTTGCGCGAGGCCGGCGTTGATTGCCCCAGCTCCTGCGAAGCCGGTGTCTGCGGCACCTGCCAGGTGGCCTACCGCGACGGCACCCCCGAGCACAACGACCTCATCCTGAGCGAAGAGGAACGCGCGTCGCAGGTGCTGGTGTGCTGCGCCCGCGCCCGTGAACCCTTCAGCCTGGACATCTGAGCACCGGCATGATCCGCACGGCTTTTCACACACGATCCGCATCCGGGCCAGGGGCCCGGGCACACGCCACCAAGAAGGGAGGGGCGCGCCATGAGCACCGTTGAAGAATTCTTCCAGGTCCTGCAACTGCCCGACCGCAGCGGCCGGCCCAAGTACCAGCGCCTGGCCGACACGCTCGTGGACGCGATCCGCCAGGGCCTCTGGCGGCCCGGCGACCGCCTGCCGCCCGAGGAGGAACTGACCCAGCTCACGCCGTTCAGCCTGGGCACGGTGCAGCGCGCCCTGCGCGACCTGTCGGAGCAGGGCCTGGTGATCCGCCAGCACGGACTGGGCAGCTTCGTGGCCGACCCCCCGCGCGAACTGCAGGACCCCTGGCACTGCCGCTTCGTCGGCGACGACGGCGAAACCCTGCTGCCCATCTTCTCGCAGGCGGTGGCCCGCGTCGCGGTGCAGGGGCAGGGGCCCTGGACGCGCCACCTCGGCGTGGAGGCCGAGGTCATGCGCCTGGACCGCGTGATCATCGTCAACGACGAGTTCCGCATCTTCAGCCGCTTCTATGGCGACCGCCGCGTGCTGCGCCACCTGTGGGAGATGCCCATGGAGGAGCTGCATGGCGCCAACTTCAAGAAAGTGATCGTGCGCCAGTGCCAGCTGCCCATCACCGAGATCACGCACTGCGTGAGCACGCGCGCCTTCGACGACGAGGCCTGCGAACGCATCGCCATGCCCGCCGGCACCAGCGGCCTCTACATGTACGCCAGCGCCTACGCCGGCCGCGAGCGCTGCGTCTACTTTCAGGAATTTTCGATCGCGCCCAACGGGCGATCGCTGCAATTTCCCGAGACCACCGTCTCGCCGTTCTGACCCGACCGACCCCTTTCCCGAGGCAAGACCGCCATGAAAACCCCCGCCCGCAACCTGATCGTCATCATGTCCGACGAGCATTCGCCCAAGGCCCTCGGCTGTTACGGCAGCGAGATCGTGCGCACGCCGAACCTCGACGCGCTGGCCGCGCGCGGCACGCGCTTCTCGGCCGCGTACTGCAGCAGCCCGGTGTGCATTCCCGCGCGCGCCTCGTTCGCCGTCGGCAAGTACATCCACCAGGTGGGCTACTGGGACAACGCCGACGCCTACGACGGCGCCATCCCGAGCTGGCACCACCACCTGCGCGAGCGCGGGCATGACGTGGTCTCGATCGGCAAGCTGCACTTTCGCAAGACCGGCGAAGACCATGGCTTCAGCGACGAAATCATCCCCATGCACATCATCGAGGGCAAGGGCGACCTGATGGGCCTGGTGCGCAGCGAACTGCCGGTGCGCAAGGGCGCCTACAAGATGGCGCGCTACGCCGGCCCCGGCGAGAGCCAGTACACCTTCTACGACCGCGAGATCACCGCGCGCGCCCAGGTGTGGCTGCGCGAGGCGGTGCGCCGCGAGTCCGACAAGCCCTGGGTGCTGTTCGTGTCGCTGGTGGCGCCGCACTTCCCGCTCACCGCGCCGCCCGAGCACTACTACCACTACTACGAGCAGAACCTGCCCATGCCCAAGCTCTACGAGAAGGGCGAGCGGCCCACGCACCCCTACCTGGTCGACTACGCGCGCAGCTTCAACTACGACGACTACTTCGACCGCGAGACCGTCAAGCGCGCGGTGGCCGGCTACTACGGCCTGTGCTCATTCCTCGACGAGAACATCGGCAAGATCCTGCGCACCCTGGAAGAGACCGGCCTGGCCGACAGCACGCGGGTGATGTACACCTCGGACCACGGCGACAACATGGGCACGCGCGGCCTGTGGGGCAAGTCCACCATGTTCGAGGAGACCGCCGGCGTGCCGCTGATCATGGCGGGTGAAGGCATCCCGCGCGGGCACACCGTGGACACGCCGGTCAGCCACGTCGACGCCTACCCCTTCATCCTGGACGCCGTGGGCCACACCGAGCCCTCGCTGCGCGAGGGCTACCCCGGCGTCTCCCTGTTCGACACCGCCGCCGGCGCGGTGCCCGAGCGCAACGTGCTGGTCGAGTACCACGGCATGGGCTCCACCACCGGCGCCTTCATGATCCGCCACGGCCGCTACAAGTACGTGCACTACATCGGCTACCCCGCGCAGCTGTTCGACCTCGAAACCGACCCCGAGGAGCTGAACGACCTGGCCTCCAACGGGCGTTACGCGGCCGTGCTCGACGAATGCCACCAGCGCCTGCTGAGCGTGTGCGACCCCGATGAGGTGGACCGCCGCGCCAAGGCGCGCCAGGCCGAGCTGCTGGCGCAGAACGGTGGCCGCGAGGCGGTCATCGAACGCGGCGACCTGGGCTTCACGCCGGCGCCGGGCGCCGTCATCGCGTTCGATTGACGGGGGCCGGGCATGAGCGACCAGGGCTATGACTTCATCGTCGTCGGCGCGGGTTCGGCCGGCGCCACGCTCGCCTCGCGCCTGGCCGAACGGCAGCGCGGCCGGGTGCTGCTCGTGGAGGCCGGCGCCTCGCGCGAGCGCGACTTCTGGATCCGCGCGCCCATCGGCATCGCGCGCGTGGTGGGCGATCCGCGCTACGTGTGGACCTTCCGCACCGAGGCGCAGAACGCCCTGGTGGGGCAGAACGTGTACTGGCCGCGCGGGCGCATGCTGGGGGGCAGCAGCGGTGTCAACGGCACCATCTACGTGCGCGGCGAAGCGGACGAGTTCGACCACTGGCGCGAGCTGGGCTGCGAGGGCTGGGGCTATGCCGACCTGCTGCCGTACTTCCGGCGGCTGGAGACCACGGCCGTGGGCGACGCGGCCTACCGCGGGCGCGAAGGCCCGGTGCACGTCAGCACGCTGGGCGACATGCGCGATCCCTTGTCCGATGCCTTCCACGCCGCCTGCGTGAGCGCCGGCATTCCCGCCAACCCCGACTACAACGGCGAACGCTACGAGGGCGTGGGCTACCTGCAGCTCAACACGCGCCACGGCCAGCGCTGCGACACGGCCACGGCCTACCTGAACGGGCGGCGCGCCGACCACCTGCACGTCGTCACCGAAGCCACCGTCACGCGCGTGCTGTTCGATGGCCGCCGCGCGGTGGGCATCGAGTACCTGCAGGGCGGCCAGCGCCGCCAGGCGCGGGCCGCGCGCGAGGTGATCCTGTCGGCCGGTCCGATCAAGTCGCCGCAGCTGCTGGAGCTCTCGGGCGTCGGCCAGGCCGAGCGCCTGCGCGCCCTGGGCATCGGTGTGGTCCATCACCTGGCGGGCGTCGGCGAGAACCTCATCGACCACGTGCAGACGCGCGTGACCTACGAGGCCAACCGGCGCGTCGGGCTGAACCAGGTGGTGGGACACCCCATCCGCCAGACCCTGATGGGCCTGCGCTACCTCACCACGCGCAAGGGCCTGATGGCCACGCCCGCCTTCACCATCCACGCGCTGGCGCGCACCGCGCGCGATCAGCAACTGGGCCGAGCCCGCCCCAGCGTGAAGATCCAGCTCGCCCAGCTGAGCGGCAACGCCCGCTTCGAGATGACCACCGGCGGCACGCCGGGCGCCATGCTGGACGACTACCCGGGTTTCTCCATCGGCTGCTTCCAGCTGCGCCCGCGCTCGCGCGGCCAGGTGCACGCGGCCAGCGCGGACGCGATGGCCGATCCCGTCATCGACCCGCGCTACCTCACGCACGAGGACGATTGCGCGGACGTGGTGGCCTCGGTCCGCCTGGCGCGCCAGGTCGCCTCGCAGCCGGCGCTGGCCGGCTTCATCGTGCGCGAGACGCGCCCGAGCGCGCAGGCGCGCAGCGACGACGAGCTGCTGGCCTACGTGAAGAAATCCGCCGCGACCTCCTTCCACCCCGTGGGCACCTGCCGCATGGGCGCCGATGAGCAGGCCGTGGTCGACGCCGCGTTGCGTGTGCGCGGCGTGGAGGGCCTGCGCGTGATCGATTCGTCCGTGATGCCGACCATGCCCTCGTCCAACACCAACGCGGCGTCCATCATGGTGGGCGAGAAGGGGGCCGACCTGGTCCTGGGGCGCTGAGTGCCGCCGGGGCTGTCCGAGCTGGCGCCGCTGGCCTGGCCCCACGCGCCCTGGCTGCTGCTCCTGGCGGTGCTGGTGTCCTTCGTGGCCGGCGTGGTGCGCGGCTTCGCCGGCTTCGGTTACTCGGCGCTGGTGGTCGCGGCCTTGTCGCCCTTCGTGCCGCCGGGGCCGGTCGTGGTGGCGGTGCTGGTGCTGGAGGTGCTGGCCTCGCTGCGCGTGCTGCGCCAGGCCGGGCCTCTGATGGACCGGAGCTGGCGCGACGCCCTGCTGGGCGGCAACCTGCTGTTCGTGCCGCTGGGCATGGCCGGCCTGGCCTGGCTGGACCCGGGGGTGGTGCGCGTCGTGGTAGCGGCCCTGCTGCTGGCCGGCGCGCTCGGCGTGCGGCTGGTGATCGGCCGCCGGCTGCTGGCCACGGCCTCGCTGCGCGCCACGGCGGCCGCGTCGTCGGGCCTGCTGAACGGCTTCGCGGCCTCGGGCGGCATCGTCGCGGCGCTGCTCATGGCGGCCACGGGCATGCCGGCGGCCACGCTGCGCGCCACCATGATCAACCTGCTGATGTGGATCAGCGCCTACGCCTTGCTCTGGGGCGCGGCGCTGTCCTTCGTGGGCCGCTCGCCGCTGTTCGGCGCGCAGGCCCTGGGCTGGCTGCTGCTGCTGTGGGCGCCCCTGCTGGTGGGCATGCGCGTGGGCGGCCGCGCCTTCGAGCGCACGGACGCGCGGCGCCAGGCGCGGTTGGTGCTGGACGTGCTGATCGGCGCCGCCGCGCTCGGGCTGCTGGTGGCCTGCCTGGCCCGCCCCGCCTGAGGCCTCACAGCGTGCGCGCCAGCGCCTGCGCCGCCTGCGCCAGCCGCGGCAGGAACGCGGGCAGCCGCGCCAGCGGCACGCGCGCCGACGGCGCCTGCAGCGCCAGCGCGCAGCGCAGGCCGCGCTCGCCGGGGGCGCGCACCGGCACCGCGATGCAGACCAGGCCATCGACGAACTCCTCGGCGTCGAAGGCGTGGCCCTGGCGGCGGATGGTTGCCAGCTCGGCCTCCAGCGCCTCGCGCCGCACCAGCGTGGTGGCCGTGTGGTGCGTGAGGCTCAGTCCATCGAGCAGGGCCCGGCGCCGCGACGGATCCAGGTGCGCCAGGAACAGCTTGCCGCTGGCCGAGCAGTGCAGCGGCACGCGCGTGCCCGGGCGCAGCTCCAGCCGCAGCGGAAACGCCGACTCCACCCGGTCCAGGTAGACCACCTCGGCGCCCGACAGGGCCGTGAGGTTGCAGCTCTCGCCCAGCTCGGCCACCAGCTGGCGCAGCACCGCGTGGCGCACGCCGTGCTGCGTGCTCGCGCCCAGCGCGTCTTCGCCCAGGCGCAGCAGGCGCGGCGCCAGCGCGTAGCGCCGGCCGTCGGGTTCGCGCTGCAGCCAGCCGCCGGCCTCCAGCTGCTGCAGCATGCGGTGCACCGTGGGCTTGGGCCAGCCGGTGCCGGCCACCACCTCGGGCAGGGCCAGGGGCCGGCCCTCGCGCACCAGGTGCTCGATCAGGTCCATCAGGCGCAGGCCCGGGCTGGTGGGGGAGTCAGGTTCTTCCATGTCTCGAATTCCGAGACAAATCAATAAAAGTTTTCGAGACGCAGTGTAGGCGCCCCCTACAGTCGCCCGCAACACGAGAACAGAGGAGGCCCGCGCCTTGCGATTCCACAACGCCGTGCTCACCGGCGCCTGCGGCGGCTTCGGCCAGGCGCTGGCGCGCCAGCTCATCGCGCAGGGCGCCCGGGTGGCGCTGATCGGCCTGAACCGCGCGGCGCTGGACGAACTCGCCGCGCTCGCGCCCGAGCGCTGCGCCGTCTACACGCCCGACGTGAGCGACGCCGCCGCCATGGCCGCCGTGGGCGCCGACTGGCTCGCCCGCTTCGGCGCGCCCGACCTCGTGATCGCCAACGCCGGCGTGGCCGGCGGCTTCGAGACCGCCCGCCCCGACGACCTGCGCGTGATGCGCCGCATGCTGGAGATCAACCTGCTGGGCGTGGCCACCACGTTCTCGCCCTTCCTGGGCGCGATGCAGGCGGCGGGCCGACCGGCCGCGCTGGTGGGCGTGGCCAGCATCGCCGGCTGGCGCGGCATGCCGGGCAACGGCGCCTACTGCGCCAGCAAGGCCGGCGTCATCGCCTACCTGCAGAGCCTGCGCGCCGAGCTGCGGCCCACGGCCCTCACCGTGCACACCGTGAGCCCGGGCTACCTGCGCACCGCGCTCACCGCCGGCAACCGCTTCGCCATGCCCGGCCTGCTGGAGCCCGACGAGGCCGCGCGCCGCCTGCTCGCGGGCGTGGCGCGCGGCACCGAACACATCGTGCTGCCGCGGCGCATTGGCTGGCTCTCGCGCCTGCTCGACCTGCTGCCCGAGAAGCTGCACGACAAGATCCTGCTGGGCCAGCCGCGCAAGCCGCGCGCGGGCGAGCCCGGCGCCACCGAGATCCCCGGACTGAAACAATGACCACCCCTGCCGCGCTTCGCGCGACCCCCTCAAGGGGGCGACACCAGCCGTCTGGCAAAGCCAGCCCGGCGGTGTCCCTGGGGCACACCCGCTGATTCCCATGACCGCTCCCACCGAACAACAGATCGCCCTCATCGGCGCCGGCCCGTCCGGCCTGGCCGGCGCGCGCTGCCTGCAGAAACACGGCGTGCCCTTCCAGGGCTTCGAGGCGCACGGGGACGTGGGCGGGCTGTGGAACATCCACAACCCGCGCTCCACCGTCTACGAATCGGCGCACCTGATCTCCAGCAAGCGCATGACGGAGTTCCTGGAATTCCCCATGGGCGAGGGCGTGGCCGACTACCCCAGCCACCGCGAGCTGCTGGACTACTTCCGTGCCTTCGCCGACCACTTCGGCCTGCGCCAGCACTACCGCTTTCACACCCGCGTGCTCCAGGCCGAGCCCGTGTCCGACGCGCCCGACACCCTGTGGCGCCTGACCACGCAGACCGGCGACGCCGAACCCCAGACCGCGCTCTACAAGGGCGTGGTGGTCGCCAATGGCACCCTGGCCGAACCCAATATTCCGCGCTTCGAGGGCTCGTTCAGCGGCGAGATCTGGCACACCGCGCAGTACAAGTCGGCCACGCAGCTCGCGGGCAAGCGCGTGCTCATCGTGGGCGCGGGCAACTCGGGCTGCGACATCGCCGTCGACGCCGTGCACCACGCCAGAAGCATCGACATCTCGGTGCGGCGCGGCTACTACTTCGTGCCCAAGTACGTGTTCGGCAAACCGGCCGACTCGGTGGGCGGCAAGCTCTCGCTGCCGCCCTGGCTCAAGCAGCGCATCGACAGCACCATCCTGCAATGGTTCACCGGCGACCCGGTGCGCTTCGGCTTCCCCAAGCCCGACTACCTCATGTACGAGTCGCACCCGGTGGTGAACTCGCTCATCCTGTACCACATCGGCCACGGCGACGTGGCCGTGCGCCCCGACATCGCGCGCCTGGACGGCCCCACCGTGCACTTCAAGGACGGCAGCGCGCGGGACTACGACCTCATCCTCACGGCCACCGGCTACAAGCTGCACTACCCCTTCCTGGACCACGCGCTGCTGAACTGGCAGGGCATGGCGCCGCGGCTGTACCTCAACATCTTCGCGCCGCGCTTCGACCGCCTGGCCGTGCTGGGCATGGTCGAGGCCAGCGGCCTGGGCTGGCAGGGCCGCTACGAACAGGCCGAGCTGGTGGCGCGCTACCTCAAGGCCCTGGACGCGGGCGCGCCGCAGGCCGCCGCGCTCAAGGCCGCCAAGGCCGGCCCGCCGCCGGACCTGTCGGGCGGCTACCGCTACCTCAAGCTCGAGCGCATGGCCTACTACGTGCACAAGGGCACCTACCGCAAGGCCGTGCGCGAGGCCGCCGACGCCTTCCCGCAATAAGCAAGGACCCCCATGCTGCCCGTCGACGAGATCCGCCTGAACTTCAACCCCGCCTCGCTCGCCGTGCTGAACGCGGTGCTGGCCTTCCTGATGTTCGGCATCTCGCTGGACACGCGCATCGACGACTTCAAGCGCGTGCTGCGTTTGCCCCTGGCCTTCACCGTGGGCATCGTGGCGCAGTTCCTGTTCCTGCCCGCCATCACCTTCGGGCTCACGCTGCTGCTGGGCGTGGCGCCCAGCATCGCGCTGGGCATGATCCTGGTGGCCTGCTGCCCGCCGGGCAACGTGAGCAACATCCTCACCCACCGCGCCAACGGCAACGTGGCCCTCAGCGTGTCCATGACGGCGGTGTCCAACGCCGTCGCCATCGTGGCCATGCCGCTGAACTTCGCTTTCTGGGGCGGCCTTCATCCCACGGCCTCGACCCTGCTCAAGACCATCGCGCTGGACCCGGTGCAGATGGTGGGGCACATCCTGCTCATCATCGGCATTCCGTTCGCGCTGGGGCTGTGGGTGGCGCACCGCTTCCCCCGGGCCACCGCGCGCTTCAAGAAGCCGGTGCGCATCCTCAGCTTCCTCGCGCTCATCGGCTTCATCGTCGGCGCCATCGCGGGCAACTGGCGCTACTTCCTCGACTACGTGGGCCTGGTCATCGTGGCCGTGGCCATCCACGACGCGCTGGCCTTCGGCATCGGCTGGCTCAGCGCGCGCGCCGTGGGCCTGCCCGACTACGACCGCCGCGCCCTGTCCATCGAGGTCGGCATCCGCAACGCGGGCCTGGGCCTGGTGCTGATCTTCAGTTTCTTCGGCGGCCTGGGCGGCATGGCCGTGGTGGCCGGCGTCTGGGGCTTCTGGGACATCATCGCCGGCATGCTGCTGGCGGGCTGGTGGGGCAGGCGCCCGTTGCGGGGCGGTGTGCCCGGGCAGGCGCGCGCATGAGGGCCGCATGAAAGCGAAAGGCATCCTCATCACCGGCGCCGACGGCTTCCTGGGCCGCGGCCTGGTGGCCGCGCTGGCAACGCGCGGCGACACCGACACGGTGGTGGCCACCGACGTGCGCGAGGTCGAGCCCGCGCGGCGCCTGCCCGGCGTCACCTACCGCCGCGTCGACGTGCGCGACGAGGGCCTGGGCGCGCTGCTGGCCGAGCACCGCATCGACACCGTGGTGCACCTGGCCTCCATCGTCACGCCCGGCAAAGGCTCCACGCGCGCGCTGGAGTACGCGGTGGACGTGGGCGGCACGCGAAACGTGCTCAATGCCTGTCTGGCGCAGGGCGTTCGGCACCTGATCGTGTCGTCCAGCGGCGCGGCCTACGGCTACCACGCCGACAACCCCGCCTGGATCACCGAGGACCACCCGCTGCGCGGCCACGAGGCCTTTGCCTACGCGCACCACAAGCGCCTGGTGGAAGAGATGCTGGCCGAGGCGCGCCGCCAGCACCCCGCGCTGGCGCAGACCGTGCTGCGCATCGGCACCATCCTGGGCGAGCGCGTGGACAACCAGATCACCGCCCTGTTTCAGAAGCCGCGCCCCATCGCCATCGCCGGCAGCGACAGCCCCTTCGTCTTCGTCTGGGACGAGGACGTGGTGGGCGCGCTGCTGCACGCGCTGAGCGGCGACGCACCGGCCGGCTGCTTCAACCTCGCGGGCGACGGCGCACTCGGCATCCATGAGATCGCCGCGCGCCTGGGCAAGCGCGCGCGCGTGCTGCCGGCCGGCCTGCTGCGCGCCGCGTTGGCCGTGGGCCACGCGCTCGGCGTGTCGCGCTACGGGCCCGAGCAGATCGACTTCCTGCGCTACCGCCCGGTGCTGCTCAACACGGCCCTGAAGGAACGCTTTGGCTACGTGCCGAAGAAGACCAGCGCCCAAGCCTTCGAGGCCTTCGTCGCGGCGCGGCGGGCGCAAGGGCGCCCGCTGTGAACGCCGCCCTCCCGTTCTCGCGCGGCGATGCGCTGCGCGCCCTGGCCGTGGTCGTGATCTGGGGCCTGAACTTCGTGGTGATGAAGCTGGGCCTGCAGGCCGTCAGCCCCATGCTGCTGGGCGCGCTGCGCTTCGCGGCGGCCTCGCTGCCCTTTTTGCTGTTCGTGAAGCCGCCGCCGCTGCCCTGGCGCTTCATCGCCGGTTACGGCCTGGTGCAGGGCCTGGGCCAGTTCGGTTTTCTGTTCCTGGGCCTGCAGCTGGGCATGACGGCCGGCATGGCCTCGGTGGTGATGCAGACCCAGGCCTTCTTCACCCTGCTGCTGGCCGTGCCGCTGCTGGGCGAGCGCGTGCGCGCCCACCAGTGGCTGGGCCTGGGCGTGGCGCTGGCCGGCCTGCTGCTCATCGCCTCGGCCCACGGCGAAGGCCCGGGCCAGATGACGCTGGCGGGCTTCGTGCTCACGCTGTCGGCCGCGGCCATGTGGGCCTTGTCGAACATCGTGGCGCGCCGCGCCAGCCAGATCGCGCGCTACGAGCCCTTTCCCTTCGTGGTGTGGAGCAGCGTGTTCCCCATCGTGCCGTTTGCGCTGATCGCGCTGGCCACCGACGGCCCCGCCAGCCTGCAGCGGCAACTGCAAGGCATGGGCCCCGGCGCCTGGTTCGCGGTGGTGTACCTGGCGCTGGCCGCCACGCTGCTGGCCTACAGCCTGTGGACGCGGCTGTTGCAACGCCACGCGGCCACACGGGTCACGCCGTTTTCTCTGCTGGTGCCGGTGGTGGGGCTGTGGGCCGCCTGGGTGGCGTACGGCGAGGCGCCGCTGGGGCTGCAGTGGCTGGGAACGGGGGCGGTGCTGCTGGGCTTGGTGGTGAATCAGGTGGCGGGGAGGCGGGCGGGGTGATCGGCTGATCCTGGTCCTGCAGGGCGCGCGCGAACCGCTTCATACAGCAGGCGCCGGCCGGCGGCCTCGCCCACGGGCTGCAGATCGGTGTTGCGCAGTTGTGGGTCGGTGCCCAGCTGAAACAGCAAGGGGCCGAGGGCCGGCGACTCGCCCGGCGCGGGCGCCCACAGCGCGCCGATCCACTCCAGGGCCCAACTGGGCCCCGCACCGCGGCGCCGGCCCAGGCGCGCGATGCCGCTGAGGTCCGCGACGGGTATGTGGGCCAGCAGGTCCAGCAGCGTCGTGTCCCAGGCCACCAGCGAGGTCTGCGACAACTTGCGGCCATTGCAGGCGACCTCGTGGACCAGCAGGTACCAGGGCCGCTCCAGCGCGAGCGTGATGGCCGGCCAGTGCGTCTGGGGCGGGGCCACCTGGGTGGGGTGGAGGTGCTGGACGAGGCCGGGGGCGGTGATGAACACGGTGGGACTCCCAAAAAATCCGACCGCAAATTGTGCCGCAAACTAGCACATGGCCTGTGTTCGGTGCCACCCTTTTTTGGTGCCTGAACAAGCCTCTGACTCCCAGCTCCTTCTTGCCCAGTTGGCGGCGAACCTTCGCGCGCTTCGAGCCAAGGACAACTGGACTGCCAGCGCGCTGGCGGAGCAAGCGCACATCAGTCGGCGAATGCTTCAACTGCTGGAGCAGGGGGGCGTCAACGTCTCATTGGGTGCGGTGAACAAGCTGGCGCGGGCCCTGGGCGTCACAACGGGTTCACTGCTCGGGAAAAGGCCCATGGCCCGGCAGGACGGTGCTGCCTTGATCGAGCAGGTTCTGGCAACGAACCTCGTCTCGGCGAGAAGGCGGTTGAACCTGACCCAGGAAACCCTGGCTCAGCAATCCGGCATCAGCAGAGCCGTCATTGCGCACATCGAACGTCAGGCGCGTAACCCATCGCTTCACACCTTGGCGAGGCTGGCGGCTGCGCTCGATCTATCGCTTGAGGCCTTATTGAGCCAGTAGATCGGGCTGGGTCGAACGGGTTGTACTGACCGGCTGAGAGTCGGATTTGCAGCGGTTGCGGTCGGTCAAGGTCACGAGCCAACGTGACTGGTTTCGGCCAGAAGCGGACGTCTCTCTGCCGCAGGAGCAGACGTTCAACGTTTGAGTTCATCCGCCTGCGGAAGCGGGTGAAGCCCGCTGTAGCAAGTCGGGTGCACCGAAGGGTTAGGCGGCACGCTCACTTGAACGCCACAACCGCTTGCCACGAGCCGACTGCAAATGACGTGAGACTTGCGACCACCAAAGCGATAGCGACCCACAGACGCCAGTCTTTGCTCGGATCCTGGCGCTTGGCCAAGCGATTGAGACGATTCAACTGGTTCCAGTACGCGAAGACCATTGCAAGGCCGCACAGAACCAACCCAGAGAGAAAGGCGGCCATGGAACAGCGCATGTCCGGAGCAGAGGCGCCCTTACCTGCCACATTACCGAGATAAGCAAGGATTGCCACGGCGGCGCCACCATTTGCCAACGCGCAGAACTTGAAGCCCTCAGTCGCCAAGGTGATGAGGGACTTGTATGTCTCCAGCCAATCGTTGTGGACAGGATCGCTACTCATGTGCCGCCTAACGTCAGAGTTGACCGGCACTCGGCGGCATTGCGCCGCGAGGCGTACGCTCACCAGCACGCTTCACGGCGCAATGCCGCTGCGTGTCCGCGTCGAACGACCTGTCAGGCCTCATCGTCGTCGCCCCTCCGAAGTGCTGCCTCAATGAGCTGTAAGTCGCGCTCTGAGAATTCAGCAAAAGATCCATTTCGCAGTGAAAACCGCCCCGCTTCCAGATCATTCCCGTAGCGTCTCCAGAGCTCCGCGTGCAGGTCGCTCAGGGGAGATGATGAATCTGCTGGCACAAGATCTTGCTGCACATAGAACCGCTCACTCCGCCCATCACCGCTCCGCATGGCGCGACAGTAGCCCGGGATCGCAGACATAGGAGCGAGTGTCAGGTCCCTGACCGTTCCGCACATGAAGAGCCGAACTAGGGTCCCGTCGGGAACTTCGTCGGCGAGCGAAGCCAGGAGCGACTGGAGCTTCTCGGACGCTTTACCACCGCGCAGCGGGCCGTCGGGGATGCGATCAAGCGCTCCATACACAAACGGAACGGTGAGCCCAAACCGACCGGCGTCTTGCCATTCGGAGAGAAGCCTGAACCAGGCTGGTGTCATGTCACGTCTCCGTGAGGCCTAACGCAAAGGAGACCGGCACGTTGCGGCAAGGGGCCGCACAGTGCCGCTCAAGATCTTGCACCGTGCGGCCCCTTGCCGCAACGTGTCCGAGTCGACCGACCTGTTAGACCGCATGCGCCTCGTGCTCCCTTGCATCTCGTTCCAGCGGTGCCGCTTCATACCCAAATTCGGCGATCTGGGCGAGATAGACGGGCATGAATCCGCTAATGCTTCCAAAGGTCTCGTATTGGTGTACGTGCCTGAGTTCATGCGAAACCAGACGGTCGTTCGCGTGCCCCTGGACGATGAAGATGCCATAGCCAAGTGTGAGGCCGACCATATCTGGACCCAGTAGGCCTGCGGCTAGGGCGACCTGCTGTAGCAAAGGATCGTCCGGCAAAGGCAATTGCGGTACCAGTTCTACTCGAACGAGTTCTGGGCGGTACACACCGACCCCACGCGCCAAGGCAATTCCGTGGGGCGTCAAAGACACACCACATCGAAGAATTCGCTCGGATTGAACCTCAGCCCAGGCAACGGCCTTTGGCACGAGTTCAGGAAGCAGGGTGTGAAGGTCCATGATGCGGTCTAGCGTGAAGGTGAGCGGACGCCATAGGCGGTCCGCTCGACTGACCTGTTAGACCGGACTCTGGCGCGATGCATTCCTAACCTCCTCCTGGATCGCTACGAGGCTGGCGCGTTCCTCCGCCGTTTTCGGATGGATTAGCGCAACCCGTCCCGGAAACCGCTTGAGCAGACCGCGATAGAACACTTGCTCCTCGTCGGCCGTGCAAGCCAGCTGTTCCTCGATGCGCGCGAGCTCTTTACGCGCGTTTTCGACCTGCTCTTGAAAGTTCGCACCAGAAAACCCTGCGATGAGGTGGTTGCCCGATACTCGGACCTGCCCGCCACGCTTCGGAATCTGTTCGGCGGCAGATCGCAACTCGAGCAGCAGGCAAGTTATCGAACTCCGCACCTTTTCGGCGGGAGTCTTTGGAAAGTGGTTGTCGATGCCGCTGTAGTTCATGGCGGCGACGAGAGCTGCTAGCTTGGGTTGAGACAAAGACAGGGGCCGCCATTCGTGGGCGAATTCATTTCGAATCTTCCTGAGGCGCTCTAAGTCCGAAAACTGTTCCTTCGTTGTGAGCCCCAGTGAGTAAGCAGCTTTAATTCGGGATGAGAGTGTGCCGAGCGGCGCGTTGAAACCTTCCAGCAACTGCGTAGTGGCCTCACACGGGTGCATAAAGGCCTTAAGGAGTGATCCGAGCGCATCCTCAGCGAAAGCAGAGAGCGAGAGCACCAAGCCGCGGTCATCAAGATCTCGAAGAGACTTGGTGAGAAGGTTAAAGCCGCCAAAGGCCTGATCTTCGCCCTCAACTGGGTCGGGGCCAGATGAATCGCGCATCGTGAGGTCTAACGCAGAGTTGACCGGCGACCGGCGAAGGGACGGAGCGAAGCGGAGGACCGCCGCCGGGCGTCCGTGTCGAACGACCTGTTAGACGGCAGGGCGGCTCGTGATCTCATATGTAGGCTCCTTAAGGCCAAGCGGCTTGTAGAAGTGCTCCACAACCAGCTTAGGGATGCCGCGGAACGCGATTTCCAGCAAGTGCGCCGCGCCGGTGCTTCGGTCGAAAGCCGAGGTCGTGTGTGCAAGGCCTTTGTTCGCGACGAAGATCACATGGGCCAACGCGCTTTCGGCCTCGGCAGGCGGGCCAGCGTACATGCGCACGGCGCTCTCAACGGACAGTTTCGGCAACCCGGTGTTTTCGATGACAACATCGTCCTTTTTCGCGTTCAGTCGAACGGCAAGAGTCGAAGGTCCCGCGCCCTTCAGACCCATGAACTCAAGCAGCGCGCGAGAGTGGACGATCCCGGCCTCAATCGCACCATTTGTAAACGCCGTCGCTTTCCCTTCGAGCACCTGACGCTCGCCAAAAAACACTTTGGTCGGTGGCGGAGTCTCCCAGGTCGACGCGTACTTGAGTGCGACATGGGCAATTGCGATCGCATGCATGCGATATGCAACGAACTCTAGGACGAATGGCGCAGGGGAGTTCACTGCCGTCTAACTTGTGGTTTATCTGACCAAACACCGAGTACCCACAAGCGTGGTCGTTAAACAAAGTCGCATGGCGTCCAAAAAATGCGTTTGAAATCAAACCTGTAGCGCAGCATACTGGACGCATGGACAGGTATAACAGATCCGACAAACCTGACTGGGTACCTCCCTGGTCCGTCAAGCTGCTCGATCAGGTGCGCGAACGGGTTCGCTACCTGCACTACAGCCTACAAACCGAGAGGGCTTATGTCTACTAGGCCAAGGCGTTTGTGTTGTGGGCGGCCCGGAGCCAAGATGGGTTTCGGCACCCGCGCGAACTGGGGCAGACCGAGGTCAAAGGTTTTCTGACCATGCTCGCCACTGAAAAGCAGGTGGCTCCATCCGAACGGTGCAAGAGCTGCTAGGGCATTCGGACGTATCCACGACCATGATCTACACGCACGTGCTGACGGTAGCTGCCGGTGGCACGGCCAGCCCGCTAGATGCGATTGCATTTGCACACTGAAGGTCCGGTTTTCGGAACTTGGGAGAAGGACAGTTGTGGGTCGAAAGCAGCCGAAAGTAGAGGCCTTAGCGACTGTCACGATCCAGTCTCAATCCGACATTCACTTTCTCGGCCCAGGGCCACCCATCATCCCCAGAAGTCAGTGCACTGCCTATGTCGCGGGGGGGCTGGACGACGGCGACACCGTCGAAACCGCGTCGCCCATCGCGACCTCCGACCTCCCGCGGAACGAGCGGACCTCACCTCAAGGAATCCGAGGCGGTCATTCATCCGGCGTGTTGAGCGTCCACGACGGTCCGCGATGGCAGGGGATTGCTGGCCAGTGGCAAAGCCTTGTCGATTTGTCGGTCTGTCGCCCGTCGTAGGGATGGGGGTGTTCTCTGCCGAGAGCGCCGACCCGACAACCCAACAGGAGTGAACCAATGTCTTACATCGATGGTTTCGTCATTGCCGTTCCCACAGCCAACAAGCAGAAGTTCATCGAGCACGCGCGTCAGCTCGACCCGATCTTCCTCGAGCTGGGGGCCATCCGTGTGATCGAGGGTTGGGGCGACGACGTGCCCGACGGCAAACTCACCGATTTCCGCCGTGCCGTGCAGGCAAAGGCCGACGAGACCGTGGCGTTCTCGTGGGTCGAATGGCCGGACAAGGCCACTCGCGATGCGGGGATGAAGAAGATGATGGAAGACCCGCGCATGGACCCGTCGG
Source organism: Hydrogenophaga sp. SNF1 (assembly GCF_034421675.1). Taxonomy (NCBI): domain Bacteria; kingdom Pseudomonadati; phylum Pseudomonadota; class Betaproteobacteria; order Burkholderiales; family Comamonadaceae; genus Hydrogenophaga; species Hydrogenophaga sp. SNF1. The sequence goes on along the minus strand of NZ_CP139793.1, from coordinate 4,227,290 downwards.
CACCGGGCAACCCGCCCATGCCGTTTGACGGCAAGCGAATGATCTTCGGCGGCTTCGAGCAGGTGGTCGAAGTGAAGGCTTGACGGGGGCGGCGGCGCGCCGCCCGCGCGCGCCGATCAGCGCGAGGCCAGGCCCCAGAACTTGCGCGCCGCTTCCTGCAGGCAGGCGGTGGACGAGACCAGCACCCCCCCGCCCATGGCGATGCAAGCGCTTACGGCGTCTCCAGCTCGAAAGGCGGTACCACGCGGCCATCGATGTCGGTGAAGCCGTAGACCTGTGCCAGGTCTCCCACGCGGAGCACCTGGCCGCTGCGCTCCAGCACCCGGGGGTCGCTGGCCAGGGCCACGACCGCGCGTCCCAGGTAGCGGGGCGACTCCGTGCAGGCCAGTGCCGGCCGCTCGCGCCAATGGGCCTCGTCGGTCTGGTGGCCGGCCAGCACGAACTCGGTGCGCATCCAGCCCGGGGACACCGCCACCGAGCCCACCCCATGTGGCCTCAGGTCCTGCGCCATGCCGAAGGCCAGCCGCGTCATCGCCGCCTTGGCAAGGTCGTAGAACAGGTTGCCCTGCATGTAGCGGTCGCGGTCCCAGAACGTCGTGGTCACGATCAGTCCCCGGCCCTGGCGAACGAGCATGGGTGCGGCCAGCCTGCTGGAGAGCAGGTGATTGCGAACACCGCGATCGAACATCGCATCCCAATGCACCATCGGGCGTTCCCAGAACGGCGCCTGGAACACGCCATCGAAGGACTCGTGTCCGCCCCAGGCGTTGTTGACCAGGAGATCCAGGCGACCCTGTTCACGCATCACGCGGTCAAAGAGCGCCTTGACCTGCGCTTCATCCGTGTGGTCGCAGGCGACGGCAATGCCGCGCCCACCCATGCGGGTCACCTCTTCGGCCGTCTCGTCGATGCTGCCGGGCACCCGGTCCAGGTTCGACAGCGATGCGATCTGTTCGTAGCCCGGTGCGGCTTGCTCGCGCCGGCTGCGCCCGGTCACGTACACGGTGGCGCCGGCGGCGCCCAGTTCCGTGGCGCATCCGCGGCCGGCACCACGGCTGGCGCCCGTCACAACGGCGATGCAATGGGTGAGGCTCTTCATGTGCACAGTGAAAGTGGAAACTGGAAGCCTGCGACCTTAGGGGATACCGCCTTTGCTTGTATTGGAAGAATCCGAAACGGCGCGCTGCAGCAGTTGCTGCGGCGTCAGGCCGCACAGGGCCCGAAACTCGTTGATCAGGTGCGACTGGTCGTAGTACCCGGCGCACAGGGCAATCTCGGCCCATTGCGGCGCCTTGGTCGTGCGCAACAAGCGCAGCGTTCCGTGAAGGCGCTGCAGGCGGCGCCAGACACTGGGCGCCAGACCGATGTGCGAGGCGAACAGCTGCTGCACGCGCCGTTCGCTCAGGTTCAACTCGGCGGCCAGCGCCCGCAGGGAGACGCGGTCCTTCTGGGCGCCAAGGCGTCTGGCCGCGTGCTCCACCAGGCGGCGAGCGGGGTCCTGCGGTCGCTGCAATGCCTGCAACGTCCGCAGGACGTGCCGAACGCGCGTGGCGTCGTCGGCTGCCGCCACCACGAGCTCGGGCAAGTCGCGCTGCGCCGGGGGGGCGATGTCGTGCCATGGCACGGTGAGCGCACACAACTCGTTGGCCGGAACGCCGAACAGCCCCAGTGTTGCCCCGGGGTTGAGCGTGATCGAGAGCCCGTGCATGTGGCCACTCATGGTGAGCAGGACGGGAGTCGCCCGTGCGCCGGCGACGTGGATGGACGCCGCGCCGCCGTGCAGCCCGATGAGCAGGCGCGACGCTCCGTCGGGCAGCACACGCTCGACGACCTCTCGATCGGGGGTGAACCGCTCCTCGTAGGCCATGACATGGACCACCGCCGATCGCAGGGCGGCCGGCACGGCGAACGCCGTCAGCGTGCTCGCCGGGACGGTGGTCTCCGGCGCGCAGGACGGGTCGTCGGGTAGTCGGACGAATAGGCGTTCTGGCATCCGGGGCGCGGTCACTGCGCCAAGTATGGCGGATCGGGCAACCGCCGGATTCCTTGATCTCAGCCGGCGGCCTCCCGCCTGAACCCGTCGCTGAACCCGTCGCTCACCCCACCCCGCCACCCCCAGCCAGCGCAAGCCCCTGTCAATTCAGGCGGATGTTCGCGCCGCGGATCACGCCGCGCCATTTGTCCGATTCCGCGGCCAGGAAGCGCTGCATCGCCTCCGGCGTCGAGCCCACCGCTTCCATGCCCTTGGCCGCGGTGCTTTTCTTGAAGGCCTCGTCCGCCAGCACGGCGTTGACCAGGCCGCTGAGCTTGGCGATGTGTTCGCGCTTCATGCCCTTGGGGGCCACGAGCGAGATCCAGGTCATGGCCTCGTAGCCCGGGTAGCCGGCCTCGGCCACGGTGGGCACGTTGGGCAGGGCCGAGGGGCGCGCGCTGCCGGTGGTGGCCAGGGCCACGATGCGGCCCGACTGGATCATGGGCAGCGCGGCCGTGAGGTCCAGGAAGCCCAGGTCCACGCGGCCGCCGCCGATGTCCTGCAGCGCGCCGGGCGTGCCGTTGTAGGGGATGTTCACCATGAAGATGCCGGTCTTCTGCTTGAACAGCTCACCCGCCAGGTGGTGGCTGGTGCCGGTGCCGTTGGTGGCGTAGGACAGCTCGCCGGGCTTGGCCTTGGCGCGCTGCACCAGGTCTTTGAGCGAGGTCAGGCCCGATTCGCGGCTGGCCACGATCACCACCGGCGCCTGCGCCAGCATGGAGATGGGCGTCAGGTCGGTCTCGGGGCGGTAACCCAGGTTGGGGTAGAGCTCGGGGTTGATGACCAGGGCGCCGGTCACGCCCACCAGGATGGTGTGGCCGTCGGGGGCGGCGCGCACCACCTGGCCGGTGGCCAGGTTGCCGGCGGCGCCGGGCTTGTTCTCGATGATGAAGATGCCGTGGCCCTGGCTCTGCAGCTTGTCGGCCAGCTCGCGGGTGACGGCGTCGGCCGAGCCGCCGGGCGGGAAGGGCAGCACGAACTTCACCGGCTTGTCCGCCGGGTAGTCCTGCGCGGCGGCCAGCGTGGCGATGAGGGCGCCAAGGCCCAGGGCGATGAGGGAGCGAAGGGCGGACGTGAACATGTGTCTCCTTGTGGTGTGTGTCGGTGAAAGAAAGGGGAGGGGGCGGGCCCGCGCTCAGGCGAGCACGTGGTCCTCGGGCCTGAAGCGGGCGGTGAGGTTCCAGTACTCCAGCATGCCGAAGGGCCAGGTCTGCGCGGCGCGGCCGCTCTTGTTCTTGTACCAACTGCTGGTCTTGGCCACGGCCCAGGCCTTGGTTTCGTTGCCCTGGTCGATCCAGGCGTTGTATTGCGCGTAGGGCTCGGGCCGGCAGTCCACGGTCCTGTGGCCCTGGCTGAGCACGTGGCGCAGCGCGCGCAGGGTGTATTCCACCTGGCACTCGGACGAGAAGATGGCGCTGCCGTTCACCACCACGCCGGTGTTGGGGCCGCTGGTCATGAACAGGTTGGGAAAGCCGGGCACGGAGATGCCCAGGTAGGCGCGGCAGTCGCCGTCCCAGTGGCGGTGCAGGTCCTGGCCGGCGCGGCCGGTCACCTTCAGCGGGTAGAGGAAGTCGGCGGCCTTGAAGCCGGTGGCGCAGATGATGAGGTCCACCTCGTGGCGCTGGCCGTCGGTGGTGTGGATGGCGTTCTCGCTCAGGTGCGAGATGCCCTGCGTCACCAGGTCCACGTTGCCGGCCTTGAGCATCTGCGGCCAGGTGCCGTTGTCGCGCAGCATGCGCTTGGCGCCCGGCGGGTAGTCGGGCGTGGCGTGGGCCAGCAGGTCGGGCCGGTCGGCGAACTGCTGCTGCAGCATGGCCAGGCATTCCTGGCGCAGGGCCTCGTTGCCGGCGCTGATGGACACCGGGTGCTGCCACGCCGGGTCCAGTTCCACCAGGTGCAGGCGGCCTTCCACGCCGATCCAGAACTGCCAGAAGCGCACCCAGCGGCCGTAGCTGGGCACGTGGCCCAGCAGCCAGCGGATGCCGGGCTTGAGGTCGTCGTGGTAGGTGGGCGTGGGCAGCATCCAGGGCGGGTTGCGCTGGAACACGCTCAGGCGGCTCACCTGGGCATAGATCTCGGGGCCGATCTGGAACGCGCTGGCGCCGGTGCCGATGAGCGCGACGCGCTTGCCCTTCACGTTCACGTCCGGGCGCCAGGCGGCGGAGTGCACCACCTCGCCCTTGAAGGACGCCAGGCCCGGGAAGTCGGGGATGTGCGGCCGGTTGAGCAGCCCCATGGCGGTGATGACGAAGTGGAAGTGCTCCACGTGCGCGCTGCCGTCGGCGGTGCGCGCCGTCACCTTCCAGGCGGCCTGGTCTTCGTCGAACTCGAGCGACTCGACCTCGGTGTTGACGCGGATGTGGGGCCGGATGCCCGTGCGGCGCACCACGTCGAGCAGGTAGCGCAGGATTTCGGGCTGCTGCGAGAACTGCTGCGTCCAGTCCTGCTTCTGCGCGAAGGACAGGCTGTAGGCGAAGTTGGGCGTGTCCAGGCGGCAGCCGGGGTAGGTGTTCTCCCACCACACGCCGCCGATCTCGCGGTTCTTCTCGAACACGGTGAAGTCCAGGCCGGCCTGCTTGAGCCGGTAGGCGGCGGTGATGCCGGCGAAGCCCGAGCCGATCACCGCGACCTTGGTGCCGGCGGCCTGCGGGAAGTCGCTCACGTGCCAGCCGGGCGCGCCGCGGTCGTCGGGCACGTTGACCTCGTGGCGCAGCAGGTCCATCAGGTCCTCGTGGCCATCGCGGATAAGGAACTGCACGATGCGGTCCAGCCATTCGGGCGAAGGCGTGGGCGCCTCGGGGCAGCCGGCGTCGCGGTAGCGGATGAGGGCCTGCGTGGCCAGGGCGCGGGCCTTGGCCTGGGCCTCGGCCGACAGGCCACCCTGCGGCGCGATGCGCGCTGTCATCGACGGCGAGGGTGGCTTGAGCTCGTCCGCCAGCAGGGCCGGGTCCTGGGTCAGCATGGCCAGGGCCGCGAGCAGGGCGGGCAGGTCGGCGTCGCGCACGGCGGCTTCGATCTCGGCGTCGGAGGCCGCGATGGGCTGGACGCGGTCGAAGGCGGCCAGGGTGTCGTCGTCAAGGGTCGGGGGCAGGTCCCCTTCGGTCAATCGCATGGTGCTTGCTTGGGCTCTCGGGTAGGAAGGAAGGCGAAGGGCGGTGTTCACGCGAACACGTGGGGCTGCGGGCCCGGCGCCCAGGGCAGGGGCCGGCCGTGGATGAAGTCCAGCCAGGCGCCCTGCACCTGGTGCGTGAGGCGCTGGCCATCGGCGGGCGTCAGCCCGGCGAGCAGGGGCGCCGAGGCGAAGGCGCTGTGCGTGCCGAACACGAAGGGCAGTTCGGCGCCGTGGCAGGCGCCAAAGGGCATGCCGGGCGCGCCGTCGAAGCGGTAGAGCCAGGCCCGGGCGCCGGCGCGCGCCGCCTGCGCGCCCCACTGGCGCGCGGGCGTGGCGAAGCGGCGCTCGGTCTCGGCCTCGTCCACCGCTGCGCCGGGGGCGGCGAAGGCGCGCATCTCGTCGCGGTTCCAGCCGGTGAGCACGTCGACCCGGCCGGCCGCATGGGTGGCCAGCGGCGCCGACAGGGGCGGCAGCGTGTCGCCGTCGAGCACCGGGCCGAAGAGGCCGTGGCCGTCGGCCGCCGCGCGCGTGGCGGCCACCACCTCGGGCGCGAGCTGCGCGCGCAGCAGGCGCTCCACCGGCAGGTCGCGGGCCTGTCGCAGGTCGGCCGCGCCCGCCGCGCGCAGCAGCGTGCGGCCGATGAACCGCGCGGCCTCGGCCGAACGGGCGCCGCGGCCCAGGGGCGCGCTTTGCAGGATCGCGCGCTGGAAGCCCGAGGCGCCGCGCATGCCCAGGGCCGCGACGTTGACGCCGCCCGCGGACTGCCCCATGGCGGTGATCCGCGCCGGGTCGCCGCCGAAGGCCGCGATGTGGGTCGCCACCCATTGGAAGGCCAGCTCCAGGTCCAGCAGGCCGAGGTTGGCCACGCCACCGTCGGCCAGCAGCCAGCCCAGGGGGCCGAGGCGCGCGTTGAGGCCCACCACCACCACGCCGCCGCGGCGCGCCAGGGCCTCGCCGCTGTACCAGTCGAGCACGCCGCCGCTTTGCCAGGCGCCGCCGTGGCACCACACCAGCACGGGGCGGTGCGCTGCGTCGGCACCGGGCGTCCAGACCGTCAGGTGCAGGCAGTCCTCGGACTGCGGCGCCTCGCAGGCGCCCAGCACCGGGGCGAGCGCCGAGGGCAGCTGGGGCGCGATCGGGCCGGTGCCGGTGGCGTCCACCTCGCCGTGCAGGGGCATGGGCGTGGGCGGGGCGAAGCGCCGCGCGCCGACCGGCGCCAGCGCGTAGCGCAGCCCGCCAAAGCGCGACACGCCCCGCCGCCGAAGGCCCAGCAGCCGGGCCTCGCCCAGGCGCAGCGCCACGCGCTCGGGCGGGGCGTCGGTCTCGGGCGAAGGCGTGGGGTGATCGGGGCTGTCGGTGCGGCGCACGGGGTGTCCCTGGGGGGCGTCGGTCGGCGGGGGGAAGGCCGCGATTGAAGTCCAGATCCGTTCATTCGTAAATCGATAGTTATTCAAGCATCCATAAAATGACTTCATGAATACGTCCCGCGTCACCGGCCTCACCCTGAAGCAGCTGCGCGCCTTCGTCGCGGTCTACAAGCTGCGGCGCCTGAGCACGGCGGCCGCCCAGCTCTACGTCACGCAGTCGGCCGTGAGCGTGCTGATCCGCCAGATGGAAGAGGTGCTGGGGATGCGCCTGTTCGACCGCACGACGCGCTCGCTGCAGCCCACGCCGGCGGCGCACGACGTGATCGAGACCGCGCAGCGCGTGCTGCGCGACATCGACTCGCTGAGCGCCGGCCTGGACGACCTGTCCTCGCTGCGGCGCGGGCGCGTCACGGTGGCCTGCACGCCGACGCTGGCGGAGGTGCTGCTGCCGCCGGTGATCCGCGAGTTCCGCGAGCGGCACCCGGACATTCAGGTCAACGTGGACGACTGCGCGCCCGACCAGTTCATCGCGCGCCTGATCGGCGAGCGCGCCGACTTCGGCATCGGCACGCCCGACCGCGCGGACGACGGCGTGCAGATGCAGCGCCTCATGGGTGACCACCTGAGCGTGGTGCTGCACAAGGACGACCCGATGGCGGCGCGCAAGTCGGTGCGCTGGAAGGACCTGGACGGCGTGCCCGTGGCCACCGTGCGGCCCGGGTTCGGCGTGCGCCCGCTGATCGACCATTCCGCCGCGCAGGCGGGCATCCGGCTCAACGTGGCGCGCGAGGTGTCCCTGCTGTCCACCGCGCTGTGGATGACGTCCTGCGGCATGGGACCGTCCATCATGCCGGCCGCCTATCTGCGCTACTCGCGCGACCCGGACCTGGTGGCGCGCCCCCTGAGCGGGCCGCGCGTCTCGCGCGACATCTACGTGCTGGTCAAGGAAGGCCGCTCGCTGTCACCGGCGGCGCGCCAGCTGGTGCAGGTGCTGCACGCGCGCATGAAGGCGTTCGCCGGCTGAGGGGGCGGCGCCCCTCAGCCCGCCACCAGTTCGCTCTGGAACAGGAAGCTGTCGGAGTAGAAGAAGGCCGGGTCGGCCCCCTGCGCCGCGAGCTCGGCCTTGGCGCTGGCGATCATGGCGGGCGAGCCGCACAGGTAGAAGGCGCACTCGCCAAGTTCGTTGCCCAGGTCTTCGATCACCGCCTGCTGCACGTGCCCGCGCCGGCCGCTCCAGGCCTCGCCGGCGCGCGAGAGCACGGGCACGTAGCGGAAGTCGTAGAGGCCTTCGCCCCAGGCACGGATCTCGGCGTCGAGGTAGAGGTCGGCCTCGGTGCGCGCGCCCCAGTAGAGGTGCACCGGCGGACAGTCCTCGTCGCCCCTGAGCGATTCCAGCATGCTCTTGAGCGGGGCCAGGCCGGTGCCGGTGGCCAGCATCACGATGGGGCGGTAGTCCTGCGGGTGCAGGCGGAAGCTGCCCAGGGGCAGCTCCACCTCCAGCGCGTCGCCGGGCTGCAGCTGGGTGAGCTCGCCTTCGGTGAAGCGCCCGCCCGGGATGCGGCGGATGTGGAAGTCCACGCGTGCGCCGTCGGGGCAGGAGGCCATGGAGAAGCTGCGGTGGCTGCCGTCGGGCAGGTGCACGTTCATGTACTGGCCGGGGTGGAAGCGGAAGTCGGGCTCCACCGGCAGCTCCAGGCACAGGCGCGTGACGTCGCCGCACAGGGCCTCGACGCGGTCCACGCGCGCCAGCAGGCGCTGCGGCGGCGGGCCCAGGTCGGGCTCGACGCTCACCACCAGGTCGCCGCAGGCGCGCGCCTGGCAGAGCAGGGCCTGGCCGGCGGCGGCCTCTTCCTCGCTCAGGCCCATGGGCAGCTCGTCGTCGTAGCGCACCTGGCCTTGGACCACGCGCACGCGGCAGGTGCCGCAGGCGCCGTTGCGGCAGTCGTAGGCGAAGGGCACGTCGTGGCGGCGCGCCGCGCTCAGCACGGCCTCGTCGGCGCCGGCGTCGAAGCAGTGGCCGGTTTCCAGCCAGGTGATGCGGTGGGCCATGGCGCGCTCCGGCGACGGGACCATCAGTACTTCAGGTCGGCCTTGACGACCACGTCCAGGCCTTGTTCGGCCAGCAGGTCCTTGAGGGCCTGCAGCGCGGCCAGGCCGCAGGCGGTGTCCTGCTCGCCGTTGCCGCCGCTCAGGCCCACGCCGCCCACCACCTCGCCGTTGACCACGATGGGGAAGCCGCCGACGAAGACGGCGAACTTGCCGTCGAAGCTCCACTGGATGCCGAAGGCCTCGTTGCCGGGCAGGGCGGGTCCGTTGGGCGGCGTGTTGAACAGGTGGGTGGAGCGCTTGTGGCCGGCGGCCGTGAAGGCCTTGTTCCAGGCGATCTGCGGGCCGGTGACCCGCGCGCCGTCCATGCGTTCCAGCACCAGCGGGAAGCCGCCTTCGTCGGTGATGCAGACGGTCTCGGGCACGCCCAGGGCCTGGGCTTTGTCGAGGGCGGCGGCGGCCATGCGGCGCGCTTCGGGCAGTTGCAGCTTGAGAGCGGATTTCATGGGGTTCTTGTCCTTGTCTGGAGGGGGCGGGTTCACAGGCCGCGGTAGACGACCTTGGTCTGCGTGAAGAATTCCAGGCCCACGCGGCCGGACTCGCGGAAGGTGGAGGTGCTGGAGTTCTTCATGCCGCCGAAGGGCGCGTTCACCAGGTTGCCGGTGGTGGTGCGGTTGATCTTCACCGTGCCCGACTGGATGTTGTTGGCGAAGTCGTGCATGTAGCGCGGGTTGCGCGTGGCGATGGCGGCCGACAGGCCGTACTCGCTGTCGTTGGCCATGGCCATGGCGCTGGCGAAGTTGTCGGCCTCGATCACGGCGATCACCGGGCCGAAGATTTCTTCGCGCGCGATGCGCATGGACTGCGTGACCTTGTCGAACACGGCCGGCGTCACGTAGTAGCCCTTGTCGTAGGGCGCGCCGGTGAGGCGCTCGCCGCCGCACAGCAGGCGCGCCTCCTGGCGGCCGATGTCCAGGTAGTGCAGCACGGTCTCGAGCTGCTTGGCCGTGGCCAGCGGGCCCAGGTCCATGCCGGGCTGGTGGCCGGGGCCGATCTTGAGCGTCTTCACGCGCTCGACCAGCTTCTTGGTGAAGGCCTCTTTCACGGCCTTCATCACGATCACGCGGCTGGTGCCGGTGCAGGCCTGGCCGGTGAGCGAGAAGCCGCCCTTGATGGCGAGTTCCACGGCCTGGTCCAGGTCGGCGTCTTCCATCACGATCAGCGGGTTCTTGCCGCCCAGCTCCATCTGCAGCCGCGTGGTCAGGTGCACGGTGCGGTGGATGTGCATGCCGGCCTGCGTGGAGCCGGTGAAGGAGATGGCGCGGATCGACTTCGAGGTGGTGATGATGGGGCCCACGTCGCCGGCGCGGCCGGTGATGTAGTTGATGACGCCCTTGGGAATGCCGGCCTCGACCAGGGCCTCGACCAGGCGCAGGCCGCTCAGCGGCGCGTCCGACGAGGGCTTGAAGACGATGGTGTTGCCGGTGATCAGCGCGGGCGCGATCTTGCGCGCCGGGATGGAGGCCGGGAAGTTCCAGGGCGAGATGACGGAGACCACGCCCAGCGGCTCGCGCTGGCTGTAGACCATCATGTTGCCGTCGTCCTGCGGGTAGGTCTCGCCGCCGAAGGTCTGGCCCTCGATGGCATAGAAGCGGAAGGTCTGGGCCGCGCGCAGGAATTCGTCCTTGCCGAGCGCGACCGACTTGCCTTCCTCGCGGCTGAGCTCCTCGCCGAAGCGCTGGGCGTTGGCCTCCAGGTAGTCGGCGGCCTTGTTCAGGATCTTGGCGCGCTGGCTCGGCGTGGTCTTGCGCCAGTCCTCGAAGGCGGCGGTGGCGGCGTTGACGGCGTCCTCCGCGTCCAGCGCGGTGGAGGCCTGGAAGCGGCCGATCAGCTCGTCGGTGTGGGCCGGGTTGCTGTTGTCGAAGGTGCGCGCGCTGCGGCACTTGACCCATTGGCCGTCGATGTAGTTCAGGAACTCCTCGACCGGCCGGCCCGGGGCGCTGATCTCGGTGAGGAAGGCTTCGGCTGTCGTGCTCATGGTGCGGGTGTTCCGGTGGAGGAGGAAAGCGGTGTCAGGAAATCGCCGAGGCAGTGCGCGAAGGCCTGCGGGTGCGTCAGCTGGGGGAAATGGCCCGCGCCCGCCAGGGTGCGGCGCGTGGCGTGGGGGGTGGCGGCCGCCAGGCGGTCCACGCCGGGGCCAAAGGCCTCGGGGCTGCGATCGCCCTGCGTGAGCAGCACGGGCAGCGGGCTGTGGGCCAGCAGTTCGGGTGACAGCGCCAGCCGCTCGGGGTCGCGCGACTGGTCGAGCCAGGTGGCGGCGTTGGCCACCCAGGTGGCGCGCATGCGCGCGTCCATGACCTCTTCCCAGGGCTGGCCCGTGAGCGCGACTTGCTCCGCGAAGACCCGCGCGCCGAGCGCGGCCTCGCCGTTGTCGATGAGCGCCGCCGCGCGCGCCATGGCCGCTTTGGTGGCCTGCGCCAGCGGCGCGTGCGCGGGCGATTCGCCCAGAACGCCGAACAGCGGCGGCTCGTGCAGGCACAGGCTGCGCAGCCGCTCGGGGTGCCGCGCGGCGTACAGCAGCGCCACGCAGGCGCCGTAGGAATGGCCGATCAGGTGCACGGGGCCCTGGCCGATGGCCTCGATCACGCCATGCAGGTCGGCCACGTCCTGGCTGATGTGCCCCTGCCCACCGGGCTCGGTGCTGCCGCCGTGGCCGCGGCGGTCGTAGGCCACGACGCGCCAGCGCGGCGACAGCAGCGCGGCCACGGCGTCCCAGGCGCTGTGGTCGTCCCAGGAGCCGTGCACGAAAACCAGGGTCTCGCCCTGGCCGGCGCTGCCGACCAGGAGTTCGACCTCGCCCAGGGGCAGCCGGTGGTGGTTCATAGGGGAAGGAGGGGCCGGGTGAGCGGGCCGCACCGCGGCCCGCCGCGGGGGCTCAGGCGGCCTTGGCCAGCACCGGCTTTTGCTGGGCGGGGGCCACGTAGTCGTTGTAGAGCGCGGTGGTGTAGAGCAGGCGCATCTCGGCGCCGATCTCGCAGATGCGCAGGCAGCGCTTCTGCAGTTCGGGCGTGTTGGCGTGTTCCAGCACGATCTGGTAGCCGCGCTCGCCGTGGATCTCGTCGGAGACGATGTGCAGGTCGAAGAACTCGACTTCCTCGTCGGTGAAGCCGTACTTCTCGCGCAGCGTGGGCGTCTGCTTGCGGTAGATGGACGGCACCTGCGACTCCAGGCCCACCACCAGGCCGGCCACGGCGACCACGGGGTCCTCGCGCATGGCCACGGCGTAGCACCAGCTCTGCAGGGCGCGCGTGGTGGGGCTCATGTTGTCGGCGTCGACGATGCGCTCGCGCGTGGTGCCGCAGGCCTCGCCGAAGCGGATCAGCAGGTCGGTGTGGCGGTCGCCGCCGATTTCTTCTTCATACATGTTGGCCAGCAGGAAGTCCTTGGCCTCGGTCATGTGGTCGGGGGTGCGCGCGTACAGGTAGCCCAGGTAGTCGGCGAAGGGGCCGACGTAGTGGTAGTGGTTCTCGGCCCAGCGCGCAAGGTGCTCGCGCGAGAGCGTGCCGCCGGCCCAGGCCAGGCTGAAGGGGGACTGGTTGGCGCTCTTGCCCTTGATGGCGTTTTCGAGGGCGGTGCGGAATTCGTCTCGGCTGAGCAGTTGGGACATGGGAGCTCTCCTGGTGGGTGATGGGTGGACACCGGCATCGGGGCGGTCTCTCGCGACCGATTGGCGTATACAGTATACATAGCGGTCGATTCCAAGGCAAAAACCGACCGAATCAACGGGCAAATGAGCGCCGTCGATCAAAGTATACTGTATACTTTCACCAAATCCAAGACCAGTCCAGCCCCTGCCGACATGCCCATCGTCACCTTCCACAAGAACGGCCAGACCTACCGCGACGAGGTGGCGCCCAAGAGCAACCTGGTGGTGCGCGCGGGCATCAAGGCCTATCCCTACCCGCACCTGCAGTACCAGTGCGGCATGGGCAAGTGCGCCACCTGCGCCACCCGCGTGTTGTCGGGTGCCGAGCACCTGCCGCCGCCCAACTGGAAAGAGAAGAAGCAGCTCGGCGAGCGCCTGGACCAGGGCTGGCGCCTGACCTGCCAGCTCTGGATCGAGCACGACATCGAGCTCCAGCAAGACTGATACCAAAGGCCCGCGCCATGACCACCTATGTGATCCTGACCAGCAAGCCCGGCCAGTTCCGCACCGAGCCGAGCGACGGCCTGGTGCCGGTCGAGGCCTGGGACTACCACTGCGACGGCCGCGTGCGCGCCCGCTTCCTCGTGGCCGAGCTGCCGGCGCCCACGCGCGTGCGGGTGATCGATGAAAGCGGACAGGACACCGTCAACTCGGTGCCCTCCAAGTTCCTTGAATCCTTCGCGGACCTCGAATCGGCCCGCCGCGAGCTGCGCAACCTGTGCAGCTACGGCAGCACGCAGGCCGAGCTGCGCCCCCGCGATCCCGCAGCCTTCAACACGCCATGACCGTCAACATCACCTTCATCAGCAACGACAACAAGCTTGTCAGCGCGCCGGACAACAGCAACCTGCTGCGCGTCTCGCTGCGCGAGAAGGGGGGCATTCCCTTCAAGTGCGGCGGCGGCCTGTGCGGCACCTGCAAGTGCCGCATCGAGCAAGGGCTGGACAACACCGACGAGGTGAAGGCCAAGGAGCGAAAGCACCTGAGCGACGAGGACCTGGCCGCGGGTTTCCGCATGGCCTGCCAGACCTTCGTGAAGGGCGACATCGCCGTGTCCTGGTGAGCGCCATGGACTGGCTGTCCACCGAGCTCGTGCGGGGCGTCAGCGGCCTGCACTACCTCGCAGCCGGCGTGCTGGTGCTGGTCGGTGCCTGTCTGCAGGGCGTCAGCGGCCTGGGCTTCGCCATGTTCGCCGCGCCCCTGGCCGCGATGTGGTTCCCCGAGCTGGTGCCCGGCCCGCTGCTGGTGCTGAGCTGCCCGCTCGCGCTCATGGGCGGCCTGCGCGACCGCGCGGACATCCAGTGGAACCTGGCCAGCGTGGCCGTGGCCGGCCGCCTCGGCGGCACGGTGCTCGCGGCGGCCTGCCTGGTGCTGCTGCCGGTGAAGACGCTGTCGCTGATGTTCGCGCTGCTCATCCTCACCGGCGTGAGCCTGAGCCTGACCGGCTGGCGGGTGATGCCCTCGCGGCGCAACATGGCCGTGGCCGGTGTGGCCTCGGGGATGATGGGCACCATCACCTCGGCCGGCGCGCCGCCGTTCGCCATCGCCATGCAGAACATGGGCGCGGCCCAGCTGCGCGGCACCTTCGGCGCCATCTTCTTCATCGGCTCGGCGGTGTCGATCACGGTGCTCACCGTGGTGGGCCGCATGGGCGCCCACGAGTACCTGCTGAGCGCCCTGCTGATGCCGTGGATGTTCGCCGGCTTCTTCGCCTCCAACCCGATCAAGCGCTTCGTGCCCGCGCCGCTGGTGCGCAAGATGCTGCTCGCCATGGCGGCGATCGGCGCCATCGTCGTCCTGCTGCGCACGCTGTCCGCGGCCTGAACCCCTCACCACCATGCAACACATCACCGACGCCGTCGTCGACGCCACCATCAGCCCCGAGGACGCGCAGGCCGTGCTCGACGACGCCTTCGCGCGCTTCGGCCGCGGCGAGGCGGCGATGCAGGCGCGCGTGCGCACCGAGGCCGGCGGCGTCAAGCTCTCCACCCTGGGCGCGGTGGTGCCGGGCCAGGGCGTGGTCGGCGCCAAGGTCTACACCACCATCCAGGGGCAGTTCACCTTCGTCATCCTGCTGTTCGCCGCCGACGACGGCCGCGCGCTGGCCTCGTTCGACGCCGGTGCCATCACGCGGCTGCGCACCGCCGCCTGCTCGGTGATCGCGGCGCGCCACCTGGCGCGCGCCGACGCGCGGGTGATGGCCCTGTACGGCGCCGGCGTGCAGGGCCGCATGCACGCCGTTCAGATGGCGCGCGCCTTCTCCCTGGGCGAAATCCGCGTGAGCGACCCCTACGCACCGCCCACGCTGGCCGAGGAACTGCAGGCCGCCTGCGGCGTGCCGGTGCGCCTGTGCGCGCCCGAGGCCGCGGTGGAGGGCGCCGACATCGTGGTCACCGCCTCGCGTTCCACCACGCCGCTGTTCCGCGGCGAGCAGCTGGCGCCGGGCAGCTTCGTGGCCGCCATTGGCTCCAGCCTGCCGCACACGCGCGAGCTCGACGACGCGGCCCTGCGCCGGGCCGCCACCATCGCCGTGGAGTGGAAGCCGCAGACCCTGCAGGAAGCGGGCGATCTGGTGCTGGCCGCGCCCGGCGCGCTGGACCCCGCGCGCATCGTCGAGCTGGGCGAGCTGGCGGCGGGCCTCAAGCCCGGCCGCCAGGACCCGCAGGCGGTCACGCTCTACAAGTCGGTGGGCGTGGGCCTGGAAGATGTGGCGCTGGCCGGTCTGGTGTGGCAGCGCCTGCAAGGCGCCGCGAACTGAAGCGGCCCCCGGGCCAGAGATGCCGCGGAACCGGCTTTGCCGGGCCGCTGGCATCGCCCCCTTGAGGGGGTCGCGCGCAGCGCGGCGGGGGCGTTCCTGTTCAGGGCTCCATCTGCGCCGCGTTGTACACGTGGCGCATGGCGAGCAGCGAGGCGAGTTCCGCGTCGCCCTTGATCACCGCGCGCAGGATCGCGGCGTGCTCGTCCCAGTTCTGCTGGCCGCGCGTGCGGTTGAGTGGGGCGAAGATCAGCGCGGTGCGGTCGCGCAGCGAGCGCATCAGCTCCTGCAGCACCGAATTGGCGGCGATGCTGCCCAAGGCATCGTGAAAGCGCTGGTTCATCTCCAGCAGCGCGGCCTGGTCGTCGCTGGTGGCCATGCGCGTGCCCTCGGCCAGGATGCTTTCCATCGCGGCGATCTGCTTCTCGTCGTGGCGTTGCGCGGCGAGCTTGGCGTTGAGGCCTTCGAGCGTGGCGCGCACCTCGACCAGTTCGCGCACCTGCTCGGGCGAGAAGGCGGTGACCGAGGCGCCGCGGCGCGGCTCGATGGTGACCAGGCCTTCGGCGGCCAGCTGGCGCAGGGCCTCGCGCACGGGCATGCGCGAGACGCCGAGTTCGTCGGAGAGGCGGCTCTCCACCAGGCGCTCGCCCGGCGAGATGGTGCCACCCATGATGCGTTCGCGCAGGGCCTCGACCACCAGCGTGGTCAGGGGCGAATGGCTCGCCCCCAGCGAGGCTTCCTTGCGTGGCAGGTTCATGGTGTGGGCGTGGCTCTGTGTTCGGCGGGGCGTCGGGCGGGGCCGGGGCAGGGTCCGAAGCCGGCCGATTCTATTCGAGCGCCCAAAAAAGACCGCGGCCCGAAGCCGCGGCGAATGCCCTGACGTGAAGGGCTCCAAAGGAAAACTCGACGGATGAACAGCGGGGGAACACAGTCCCCCCCGCGCGTCCACGTCAGAACAGGTGGTACATGCCCACGCCCAGCACGCTGCCGTCCTGGTCGGGGGCGCCCGGCGTCTTGATGGTGTTGGCGCGGTAGCCGCCGTACAGCGTGGTGCGTTTGCTCAGGCTGTAGAAGGCCGCCACGCTCCAGCCCGTGCGCTTGACGTCCGGCGCGCCGGGCGCCACCGTGGTGACCAGCTTGCCCGTGTAGTTGGGGTCGCCCACGAAGCCCGTGACCGAGCCCTTGGACTGCGCGATGCCGCCCGACAGCAGCCAGCCACCGGCCAGGGGCACGTCGGCGGCGATGGTCCATTCCTTGGTGTCGTCCGCGCCGTAGGCCACGCGGCCGTAGCTGGCCAGCAGCTTGGCGGGGCCGAAGTCGTACGAGCCGTTGACGCGCGTGAACTTGATCGCCGTCGAGTTGCTCGTGGCCTTCTCGTTCTGGAACGCGACGCCGGCGAACACCGGACCGCCCGCGTACTTGACGTGCACGCTGGTGATCGAGCCGGCGCCGTCGGCGGCGGTCTTGTTCTCGCCGGTGCCGTAGCTCACCACGCCGCTGAAGCCGCCGAAGTTGGGCGAGGCGTAGTAGATGCCGTTGTTCGGCGCGTCCTTGTACGAGGTGCTCAGCCACGCGCCCTGGTTGGGCGCGAGCACCGAGTTCTTGGCCGCCAGCGCCGTGCCGCTGATGTCGTCGAACGCGCTCCAGGCCTTGCCGAAGCGCAGGTCGCCGAAGCCGCCCGAGATGCCGACCCAGGACTGGCGCGTGAACGACAGGGCGGGTGCGCCGCCGCTGTCCATCGCGAAGCCCGACTCGAGCTGGAAGTTGGCCTTGTAGCCACCGCCCAGGTCTTCGCTGCCCTTGAAGCCGAAGCGGCTTTCATAGACGCCGCTGCTGTCGAGCTTGCTCATGCGCAGGCCGGTGGCGGGGTTCTTCTGGCTCGACAGGTACATGTCGGCCAGGCCGTACAGGGTGACGCTCGATTGCGCCATGGCCGCGCCGGTGGCCAGCGTGGCGGAGACGAGCAGGATGCTTTTTTTCATGGGAATACCGCAGGTTGGGGTGGGGGGGAGGGGATTCAGAACAGCACGACGGCCAGCGCGGTGGACGCCGCCAGGCCGATGAGCACCGGCGGCGCGAGCACGCGCACCAGGTCGGTGACCGGGACCCGCGCGAAGCCGGCCACGGCAATCAGCGAGGACCAGGCGATCAGCGTGCCGCCGCCGGTCCAGATCGCGCCCATCTGGCCGATGGCGGCGAGCGTGGTGGCGTCGATGTTGGAGACCGGGCCCAGGGCGCCGGCGAGCGCGCCGGTCAGCGGCAGGCCGGAGAAGCCCGAGCCGTCGATGCCCGTGACCATGCCCACGATCAGCAGGCCGAAGGCCACGAACAGCGGGTTGTGCGGGATCCAGTCCTGCGCGCTGCGCACCAGGTCAAACAGCAGGCTGGGGGTTTGCGATGCGTCGCCGCCGAAGATGGCGGCCGCGGTTTCGCTGGCGCCCAGGAAGAAGAAGCCCGCGATCGGCAGCACCGAGCCCATGGCGCGGAAAGCGAACACGAAGCCCTCGGTGATGTGGTCGGCGCTGGCCTCCAGCATCTGGCGCGCGCCCTTCATGGCCAGCGTGGCGAAGATCATCAGCAGCGCGGCGGCGCCGCCCACCAGCGACGCGCCCGCGCCGCCCTTGAAGTCGCCCAGCGGCACGCCCAGCTTGGGCAGCACCATCAGCACGATCACCGTCAGGAACACCAGCGGCGTGACGATGGCGAACAGCTTGGACCACTTGAACTCGTCGGCCGGCACGCTCTGCAGCTCGCGCTTGAGGTCCTGGCTGGTCACCGGCTGGTGCTCGCGGCTGGTGCCCTGGGCGATCTCGGCCTTGTGGGTCGTGCCTTCGTGCTCGTGCGCCAGTTCTCCCTTGACGGCCAGTTCCTGCCAGCGCTCCAGGTGCAGCGGGCTGGCGGGCTGGAATTTGCGGCGGTGGAAGATGAAGATCAGCACCAGCGCGACCACGCCGGTGATGATGGACAGCGCCAGCGCGCGATCGGCGATCACCGCCGCCGCCGCGCCCGCGGCCTTGGCGCTGATGCCGGGGGCCACGCCGATCACATAGTCGGACGACAGCGCCATGCCCTGGCCGGCCACGGCGATGGCGGCCGCGCCCACGATGGGCGGCAGGCCGGCCGCGATGGCGGCGGGCAGCAGCACCGCGCACACCAGCGGCACGGCGGGCGTGGGCCAGAAGAACAGCGAGATGAAGTAGGTGATGGCCGCGAGCAACAGGTACGACACCGGCCCGTTCTTCATCAACAGGCGGAAGGGCCGCACCATCAGGATGTCGGACTTCAAGGCCTTGAGGGCGTTGAGCAGCGACGTCATCAGCGCGATCACCAGGAAGATGTTGAACAGCTCCTTGGCGGCCACCAGGCTGGCGCTGTAGACGCTGCCCACGCCAGCGAGGGGGTTGCCCGTCCAGGCCAGGCCGACGAGAAAGGTGGCGGCGATCGAGGGCACGAGCACGTTCGCGCGGAACACCATCGTCACGATGATGCTGATCACGCCGAGCAGGTACATCCAGTGCGCCGCTGTCAGGGTTACGTTGGAATCCATGGGTTTGTCCGTGGGTGGTGCCTGCAGGGTCAGGCGGTGGTTGGTGGGCTGCGACCGGTGCGGGCGGCACCGTGGGGTGGTTGGCCGGCGACCTTCCCTCTTGTTTCCGCCGGCGTGGTTCTGTGCTTGGCTGCCCTGTATTCAGGCGCAGGTGCTTCGGTGGCGGGCGAAATGGTATACAGAATACTGTTTGGGCGTTCTAGGGTTTTCCCGCGCCGAAAGGGGGCGCTTGTCGACCCAGAGTGGTGCGTTTTTTCCCGTTCTGGGGGTGGTTTTGGGGAGTTTGGGGTGTGGCGATGGCATCTGTGAATACCGTATACATTTGATGCCGCCACGGAATGCAGGCTTCGTGCCAGGCCGGACCCACGCCTTCAAAGCAGGGGTCGGCTCGCGAAGCGAGGGGCCTGGCTAGGCCCCGCCCCATGGTTTGCCGCTGCCCCGGTCTGTTTGTATACTGTATCCTTTAAGGCGAAATTCCCATGCACAACAGCGCCCTTCCCCGTGCGGTTCGCGGCGAGACGGCCATGGTGGCGACCGGCCACCCCCTGGCGGCGCAGGCCGCGGCGGGCGCGCTGGCCCAGGGTGGCAGCGCGGTGGACGCGGCCATCGCGGCGGACGCCGTGATGGGTGTGGTGGAACCCATGGCCACCGGCATCGGCGGCGACCTGCTGGCCATGCTGGTGCCGCCGGGCGCCGAACCGCAGAGCTACAACGGCTCGGGCCGCTCGCCGATGGCCTTCGAGGCTGGGCTGCTGGCGCCGTTTCCCGGCGCCCGGCTGCCCGAGCGCCACGTGCACACCCTCACCGTGCCGGGCGCGGTGCGCGGCTGGCACGACCTGCACCAGCGGCATGGGCGGCTGCCCTGGCGCGGGCTGTTCGCGGCGGCGCTCGCCGCCGCCCGGGACGGCTTTGCCGTCGGCGCCGTCGCCGCGCGCGAGTGGGCGCTGTTCCAGCCGGTGATCGCCAGCGACCCGGTGAGCGCGCGCCTGTACCGCGCCGACGCCCCGCCGCGCGCGGGCGATGCCTTCCACAACCCCGAACTGGCGGCGACCCTGGAGGCCATCGCCCACGGCGGCCCCGACGCCTTCTACCGGGGCGCGCCCGCCGCCGCGGCCGAGCAGGCCAGCCGCGCGCGTGGCGGTGTGCTCACCGCCAGCGACTTCGCGGCCCACAGTGGCGGGTTCTGCACGCCGCTGCGCGGGCGCTTCCGGGGCCTGGAGGTGCTGCAGTGCCCGCCCAACACCCACGGCCTGGCCGTGCTGCACGCCCTGCAAGCCCTGGACGCGCTGCCGTTGGACCCCGAGGACCCGCGCAGCGCGCTGGACATGGTCCGCTGCATGGGCGAGGCCATGGCCCACGCCAAGCGCGTGGTCGCCGACCCGGCGGGCAACACCGTGTGCACGGTGGTGGTCGACGCCGAGGGGTTCGCGGTCACGCTGATGAGCAGCGTGTTCAAGCGCTTCGGCAGCGGCATTGGCGTGCCGGGCGCCGGTTTCGCCTTGCAGAACCGCGGTTTCGGCTTCGCCCCGCCGGGCCAGCTCAACGGCGCCGCGCCGGGCAAGCGCCCGTACCACACGGTGGTGCCCGGGGCCGCGCTGCGCGGCGGCGCCTTCCACGCCGGCTTCGGCGTGGTGGGCGGGGCCATGCAGCCCCAGGGCCAGGTGCAGCTGCTGGTGCGCCTGGCCGCCTGGGGGCAGGAGTTGCAGCAGGCGATCGCCGCGCCGCGCTGGCGCCTGGAGGGCGAGCGCGCCCTGGCGATCGAGGCCGGCACGCCCGAGCCCGTGGTGCGCGCGCTGCGCGCCGCCGGCTACGCCGAGCCCACCGGACAGGGTGAGCTGGGCGGGCGCAGCGACTTCGGCGGCGCGCAGATGGTGCTGCGCGCGCCCGATGGCCAGCTGCTCGGCGGCTCCGATCCGCGCAAGGACGGCATGGCCCTGGCCTGCGAGGCCGCGTCCCGCTGAACCCGCCTTTTCACCGACCCCTGTAAAGGACCCCCATGGCATTGACGATCTATGGCATCGCCGCGTCGCGCGCGATCCGCCCGCTCTGGGCCGCCGAGGAACTGGGCCTGCCCTACCGGCACGTGCCCTGGCACTACAACGGCCCCGAGACCCGCGAACCGGCCTATCTGGCGATCAACCCCAATGGCACGGTGCCCGCCATCGACGACGGCGGCCTGCTGCTGTTCGAGTCGCTGGCCATCACGCTGCACCTGGCGCAGACGCGCCCGGCGGGCGGGCTGTGGAGCGAGACGCCCGAGGGCGTCGCCGGTCTGTACCAGTGGACGCTGTGGGCCGCGACCGAGATCGAACCGCTGGCGCGCCAGTGGTTCCACCACACCAGCTTCCTGCCGCCCGAGCAGCGCATCGAATCGCTGGCCACGGCCGCCCTCGACAAGCTGCAGGCGCGCCTCGCGGTGCTCGAGCGCCACCTGGCCGGGCGCGAGTGGCTGGTGGGCGAGCGCTTCAGCGTCGCCGACCTGAACCTGGCCGCCGTGTTGCAGCGGCTCGATGCCCTGGGCCGCGGTGAACTGCCCCACACCCGGGCCTGGCACCAGCGCTGCCTGGCCCGGCCGGCGGCGCAGCGCGCCTGGGCACTGCGCCAAGCCAAGGCCTGAGCGGCGCTCAGGCGCGCGCCGGGCCGCTGGCGCCGCCCGCGTCCAGCAAGCGGAAGAAGCCCACCACCTCGGCCAGCCGCGCCGCCTGCGTGCGCAGGCTGTCGGCCGCGGCGGCGCTTTCCTCCACCAGCGCGGCGTTCTGCTGCGTGGCCTGGTCGAGCTGCGCGATGGCGCTGTTGACCTGGCCGATGCCATCGGTCTGCTCGCCGGTGGCGGCGCCGATCTCCGAGATCAGGTCCGTCACGCGGCGCACCTGGCCCACGATGTCGTCCATCGCCGCGCGCGCGTCGCCCACCAGGCGCGATCCCGATTCGACCTTGTCCACGCTGGCGCCGATCAAGGCCTTGATCTCCTTCGCGGCCTCGGCGCTGCGCTGGGCCAGGCTGCGCACCTCGCCGGCCACCACGGCGAAGCCGCGGCCCTGCTCGCCCGCGCGCGCCGCTTCCACGGCGGCGTTGAGCGCCAGGATGTTGGTCTGGAAGGCGATGCCGTCGATGACGCCGATGATGTCGCCGATCTTCTGGCTGCTGGACTGGATCTCCTGCATGGTGGCCACCACCTGGCCCACCACCTCGCCGCCCTTCACCGCGGCCGAGCTGGCCGAAGTGGCCAGTTGCGTGGCCTGGCGCGCGGTGTCGGCGCTGTTGCGCACGGTGGCGTTCATCTGCTCCATCGAGGCGGCGGTCTGCTGCAGGTTGCTGGCCTGCTGCTCGGTGCGGGTCGAGAGGTCGGCGTTGCCCGAGGCGATCTGCGCGCTGCCGGTGGCGATGCTGTCGCTGCCCTGGCGCACGTCACCCACGATGCGCACCAGGCTTTCGTTCATGGCCTTGAGGGCGGCCTGCAACTCGCCCAGCTCGTCGCGGCGCGTCACGGCGATGCTGGAGCGCAGATCGCCCGAGGCCACGGTCTGCGCCACGCTCACCGCCATCCTGGATGGGGCCGACGATGGAGCGTGTCATCAGCAGGGCCAGCATCAGCGCGGCCACCACGGCCATGGCGCTGCTGCCGATCATCAGGTTGCGGTTGCTGGCGTAGCTGGCGTTCGAGGCCTTGACCTCGTTCGCGGCCTGGTCGGCGGCATAGCCGAGGTAGGCATGGCCGGCCTTGATCAGGGCCTCGAGCAGCGGTCGGCAGTCCGCTTCCATGCGCTGCACCGCGCCCTCGCGGTCGCCTTTGACGGCGTGGTCCAGGATGTCCAGCGCCACCGGACCGTACTTCGCTTCCACGGCCACGAGCTCGTCGAACAGGCGGCGCTCCTGCGGGCTGGTGTGTTCGTCGCTGTCCAGTGCCTGGCGCAGCTCCTTGAAGCCCTCGACCACCTGGCCGTGGGCGACGGTGGTGGCGTTCTTCTCGTGTTCGCGGGCCGCGGGCGAGCCCACCAGCACGAGGTTGCGCACGCCGATGGCGCGCGCGTTGGCCGCGTCGAGCACGTTGTTGGCCAGCATCACGCGGTGCGAGGTTTCGCCCACGTACTGATTGAAGCTGTCGTGCTCGTGCCCGAGTGAGCGCACCGACAGCGTGGCCACCGCGAGCACGATGACCGCGAGCAGCATGAAACCGGCCATGAGCCGGACTTTGACGGACAGACGATCGATACCCATGACCCTGGCTCCCTTCCTTGGTGGACGCGTGGCTACCGGTGGGGTTCGCGGTCCCGATGGGGTTCCGCCTTCCGGATATCGACACGCGCCGCGCCAGGATTTCATGCGGCGCGACAGCCGGCTGGCGCCGTGCCACTTTGGTTGCCAGGGGAGGGGGATTCAGGCGCTGAAGTGCGGGCCTTCGATGTACAGGCCGGCGCCGGCCCGCGCCGGTCGTCACGACCTTAAGTGTCCAGCGGGACCTTGCCCGCCGGCTTCACCAGGGCATGGAGAAGGTCTTGCAGTTGGTGAAGGACTTGATCGCCTCCTGCACGCCTTCCTTGTAGCCCAGGCCCGAGTCCTTGATGCCGCCGAAGGGCGTGAGCTCGATGCGGTAGCCCGGCACCTCCCACAGGTTCACCGAGCCCACCTTCAGCTCGCGCGCGAAGCGCGCCGCGTCGTCGAAGCGGTTGGTGCAGATGCCCGAGGACAGGCCGAAGGCCGTGCCGTTGGACAGGCGGATCGCCTCGTCGATGTCCTTGAAGCCGATGATGGGCGAGACCGGGCCGAAGGTTTCCTCGCGCACCACCGTCATCTCGGGCCGCACGCGGTCGAGCACCGTGGGCGAATAGAGCGCGCCGTCGCGCCGGTTGCCCACCAGCAGGCGGGCGCCCTGCACCACGGCGTCGTCCACCACGCGCTGGAAATGCGCCGCCGCGGCCTCGTCGATCACCGTGCCCATCTCGTTGCGGCGGTCCATCGGGTCGCCGTAGGTCCAGGCGCGGGTCTTGGCCACCACGCGCTCGGTGAAGTCGGCCAGCACCTTCTGGTGCACCAGCATGCGCTTGACGGCGGTGCAGCGCTGGCCCGAGTTCTTGTACGAGCCTTGCACCGCGAGGTCGCTGGCCTTGTCGAGGTCGGCGTCGTCCATCACGATCAGGGGGTCGTTGCCGCCCAGCTCCAGCACCAGGCGCTTGTAGCCCGCCTTGGCGGCGATGTACTTGCCGATGGCCACGCCGCCGGTGAAGGTGATGAGGTCCACGTGCGGGTTCGTGATCAGCTCGTCGGCGATCTCGCGCGGGTCGCCGCTCACCACCTGCAGCATCTCCGGTGGCAGGCCGGCCTCGTACAGCAGGTCGGCGAACCAGTACGCCGACAGCGGCACCTTCTCCGAGGGCTTGAGCACCATGCGGTTGTTGGTGGCCACGCTGGGCACCACCTTGTGCGCCACCTGGTTCATGGGGTGGTTGAAGGGCGTGATGGCCGTGATCACGCCCAGCAGCGGCTCGCGCGTGGTGATCACCTTGCGCCGCTTGCCGTGCGGCGTGAGGTCGCAGGAGAACACCTGGCCGTCGTCGCGCAGGGCCTCGTTGGCGCCGAAGTTCAGCACGTCGGCGACGCGGCCGATCTCGTACACGCTGTCCTTCTTGCTCAGGCCGGACTCGGCGGTGATCAGGTCGGAGCCGGCCTCGGTGCGCTCGCGCAGCAGCGCCGCCGCGCGGTTGAGGATGGCCGAGCGCTCGTAGCGCGTGAGCCGGGGCTGGTAGGCCTGGGCGATGTCCATGGCGCGGCGCACGTCCTCGACGCTGGCCATGGCCACGCTGCCCACGCGCTCGCCGTTGTAGGGGTTGAGCACGTCGAAGCGGCGGCCCGTGTGCACCTGTTCGCCGCCGATGCGCAGCGCCTCCTCGCGAAAGCAGGGGCTTTCCAACACGTCGCTCATTCGAATGCCTCCTCGCTGCGCGCTGTGGTGCGAGCCCCTTCGGGCGACCGTGCGGTGCTCATGCGATCTCCTTTTCGGCACTGCCGATGAAATTACGGCCGCGCGCGCCAGTCAGGGCGTGCGCCACCATCTGTTCGGCCTGTTCGTCGCTCACGCCGTAGTCGGCGAAGCGCGTGCGCACGCCCAGGCGTTCGATGAAGGCGGTGAGGCGCCCGGGCGCTTCGTCCAGGTCGCCCAGGGCCTGTGCCAGCACCGCGTCGCGGTCGGCACGGCGGCCGATGGCGCGCGCCAGCACCAGGGGCAGCGGGAAGGAGCAGGCGATGCCGTGTGGCAGGCCGTAGCGCAGCGTCATCTCGTAGGAGATGGAATGCGCCAGCGCGGTGCGCGTGTTCGAGAAGGCCATGCCGGCCTTGAGCGCGGCCAGCGCCATGCGCGCGCGCAGTTCGCGGTCGTCCAGGCGGTGCATCAGGCGCGGCAGGGCGTCCAGGATGTCGTGCACCGCCGCCACGGCGAAGGTGTCCGACACCGGGTTGGCGTTGACGTTCCAGATCGACTCCAGCGCGTGCGACAGCGCGTCCAGCCCGCTCTGCAGCGTCACCGACGCGGGCAGCGAGAGCATCAGCTCGGGGTCGATGATCGCGGCCGCGGGCCAGGTCTCCTTGAGGTGCAGCGAGTGCTTCACCTGGCGGCCACGGTCCCAGATGGTGGCCCAGGGCGTGACCTCGCTGCCGGTGCCGGCGGTGGTGGGCACGGCGATGAGCGCCTTCACGCCGGCCGGCGTGAACGGCTGGCCCGAGGCCAGCGCGGCCACCAGGGTGGCGAAGGCGCCGTCGGGCGTGCCCACCATCAGCGCCTTGGCGGTGTCGATGGCGCTGCCGCCGCCGAGCGCGACGATGGCCTCGGCGCCGCGGTCGTCGCGCCAGAAGGCTTCATAGGGCGCGGCGAGCTCGGCCACGTCGGGGTTGGGGCGAACGTCCTCGATGACGCCCACCAGGGCATCGCCCAGCAGCGCCTCGACCCGGGCCACCAGGCCCAGCGCGCGCGCCTCCGGAAACGTCACCAGCAGGGCCTTGCGACCGGCGAGCAGGCCGGGCAGGGAACACAAGGCCCCGGCCCCGTAGACGCTGCGCACGGGGTTGAAGTAGTCATGCGGCATGGGGACCTCTAGCGGTTGACAGCGACGTGGTTGAGCGCGAGGTCGAACACGTCGAAGTTGCGCAGCCGGCGGGTGGCGGGCACGCCCTGCAGCGGACGGTTGAACAGCAGCGGTACCTTCTGCTCCGATAGGCCGCCGTGCGAGCGCAGCGGCACCGTGAGGCCGGAGAGGTCGTGCTTGTGCTCGCTGGTGCCCAGCACCGTGAGGTGGTCGCTCACGATGACCAGGTCGCCGATGCGCTCGGGCGGCAGTTCGAAGCGGCTGGCGGCCTGCTCGCGGCTGAGCACCACGTCGATGCCCGGCAGGGCCTCGATGGCGGCCCGCGCGCGCGCGATGGCCTCGGCGCTGGGCAGGTGCACGGTGGCGTAGGAGCCCAGCGCGCCGTGGTGCACCACGTAGGGATCGGTGATGGGCAGGATCACGCGCGCCTGGCCTTCGCCGAGCAGGCCGTCGAGCACCTGCTGCAGGTAGAGCACGCGCGGGCGGCCGGCGGCGTCGGTCTTGGCGCTCATGCCGTGGTCGGCGGTGAGGCCGATCACCGCGCCGAGGGCGTCGAGCCTGGCCAGGTAGCCGTCCATCATCTGGTAGAAGGCATTGGCCTCGGGCGTGCCGGGCGCGCACTTGTGCTGCACGTAGTCGGTGGTCGACAGGTACATCAGATCCAGCGGCCGCGTCTCCAGCAGGCGCACACCGGCGGCGAACACGAATTCGCTGAGGTCGGCGCTGTAGACCGAGGGAACGGGCTTGCCCACGAGCTCCAGCACGCCGTCGATGCCGCACTCGGCCACGCTGGCCTTGTCGGCCTTCTCGGCCGAGAAGCAGATGCCCTGCAGGCCGTGGCCCAGCAGCGTGCGCAGCTTGTCCTTGGCGGTGATCGCGGCCACCTTGGCGCCGCTGTCGGCGAAGGCCGCCAGCAGGGTGGGCACGCGCAGCCAGGCGGGGTCGTTCATCATGACCTCGCGGCCACTGTCGACGTCGTAGAAGTAGTTGCCGCAGATGCCGTGCACCGAGGGCGGCACGCCGGTCACGATGGACACGTTGTTGGGGTTGGTGAAACTGGGCACCACGCAGTCCCCGACCACCGACGCGCCTTTCTCCACCATGCGCTTGAGGTAGGGCGCCACGCCGGCCTGGATGGCCTGGGTCACGTAGTCGGGCTCGCAGCCGTCCACGCAGACCACCACCACCGGCTGTTGCGGCCGGGCATACCGACGGCCATTGACCGTCACCGAATCGACGCGGGCGTCCATCAACGCGCTCCCTTCTGGATCCAGGCGCGCAGCCTGGTGGACACGTAGTCGGCCGCCATCACCATCACGATGATCACCACGATGCAGGTGGCGGTGTCCTGGTATTGAAAGAGCTTCATGCTGCCGACCAGCTCGAAGCCGATGCCGCCCGCGCCCACCATGCCCAGCACCGTGGCCTGGCGCAGGTTGGTCTCGAAGCGGTAGAGAACGACGGCGATCCACGCGGTGATGACCTGCGGGATGACGCCGAAGATGACGGTCTGCACCGGGCCCGCGCCGGTGGCGCGCAGGGCCTCGATGGGGCCCTGGTCGATCTCCTCGATCGACTCGGAGAAGAACTTGCCGAGCATGCCCGCGCCGTGCACGGCCAGGGCCAGAACGCCGGGGAAGGGCCCCAGGCCCACCGCCGCCACGAACACCAGCGCGAGGATGATCTCGTTGATGCCGCGCGTGACGTTGAACACCTGGCGCGTGAAATGGAACACCGCCAGGTTGGGCGTGAGGTTGCGTGCCGCGAAGAAGCACACCGGCACGGCCATGATGACCGCGAGCAAGGTGCCCCAGAGGGCGATCTGCACGGTCTCGATGGCGGGCACCCACAGCTTGTCGAGGAAGGCCCAGTTGGGCGGCACCATGCGCGCCAGGAAGTCGCCGATCCAGGGCAGGCCCTTGCCGAGTTCGCCGAAGCTCACCTGGGCGCCGCGCGCGGCCCACCAGAGCACCATCAGCGCGGCCGCGCCAAGGCCCAGGCGCGGCCACCAGCCGGCCGAACCGGTGGGGCGCGCGACGAGCAGGGAGTAGGAGCCGATGTTCATGTCAGGCCTCCTCGAGGGCGAAGTCGTGGCGGGGCGGCGTGGCCGCCGCGCGGGCTGGGCTGGCGGCCTTGGCTGTGCCTTCGTCCAGGCCCGGGTAGATGCGGTGCAGCACCTCGTCGGTGAGCTGGTCGGGCCCACCCTCGAACACGATGCGGCCGCCCGACACGCCCACGATGCGCTCGCCGAACTCGCGCGCGTATTCGATCTGGTGCAGGTTGCACACCACCGAGATGCCCAGCTCGCGGCTGGCCTGCTTGAGGTACTGCAGCACCGTGCGCGAGGTCTTGGGGTCCAGGCTGGCGACGGGCTCGTCGGCCAGGATGATCTTGGGCTGCTGGGCCAGGGCGCGCGCGATGCCCACGCGCTGCTTCTGCCCGCCCGACAGGGTGTCGGTGCGCAGCTCGGCCTTTTCTTCCAGCTCCACGCGGCGCAGGCACTCGCGGGCGATCTCGATGTCGCGGCGCGGGAACACCTGCAGCCACGAGGCCACCGAGGGCATGGCACCGAGCCGGCCGGTGAGCACGTTCTTGAGCACCGACAGGCGCGGCACCACGTTGTAGTGCTGGAAGATCATCGCCACCTGGCGCCGCGCGCGGCGCAGGCTGGCGCGCTCGGCGGTGACCCGCTGGCCGTCGACGTGGATGTCGCCCTGCGTGGGTTCGCACAGGCGGTTGATGCAACGCAGCAGCGTGGATTTGCCGGCGCCCGAGGGGCCGAGCACGACGAGGAACTCGCCGGGGGCCACGTCGAGATCGATGCCCTTGAGGGCGTCGAAGTCGCCGTAGCGCTTGGTCAGGCCGCGGATCTTGATCACTTCATCTTCCTCAGGTCGAGGTTGAGGGCCTTGGCCGTGTCCCGGATGATGTTGTAGGCCGCGTCGTTGGTGGGGTGAAAGCCGTTGAGCTCGCCCTGGTCGGACCAGGGGATGTTCTTGACCTGCAGGAAGGCGGCCTGCACGCGCTTCTTCAGCTCGGGGTCGAGGTCCTTTCGCCAGACCGTGGGCGACTCGGGGATGGGGTCCGACTTCCACACCGTCACCAGGTCCTCGCGCTTGGCCAGGCCCTTGTTGATGGCCGCGTCGAGGATGCGGTCGGCGATGGCCACCGCGTCGACCTTGCCGTTCTGCACGGCGACCGCGTTCGAATCGTGCGAGCCCGAGAAGATGACGCGGCCGAAGTCCTTGTCGGGGTTGAAGCCGGCCTTGATCAGGCCGGCTTTCGGGAACAGGTGGCCCGAGGTGGAGCTGGGGTCCACGAAGGCGAAGGTCTTGCCCTTGAGGTCGGCCACGGTCTGGATGCCGCTGTCTTTGCGCGCGACGACCAGCGAGTGGTAGAAGGTGCGCCCGGCCTTCTTGGTCTCGGCCACGGCGAAGGCCTCGATGTCGGCCACCGTGGTGCCCAGCACATACGAGAAGGGGCCGAGGTAGGCGACGTCGAGCCGCTTGGAGCGCAGCGCCTCGATCACGCCGTTGTAGTCGGCCGCCACGAAGGGCTTGACCGGCATGCCCAGGGCCTTGGACAGCATGTCCATCATGGCCTGGCTGTTGGCGATCATGGCGCGCGAGTCTTCCGAGGGGATCAGCCCCACGGTGAGCACGCCATTGGCGCGGGCGCCCGGCGACAGGCCGAGCAGGGGCGCGCCGAGCAGGGCCGGCGCACTGGCGAGAAGGGAACGGCGGGAAAGCGGCATGGGGTGTCTCCGGTTGCGGTACTTGAAGCTGTCCGTCAGTTTTTGGGCGTCACATGTCCGATCCGTGACGCTGTGTCGCACTGTCGGTGCGAGGACGACATTCATCCAATTCAAGTTTTTACACCGATATATTGAGAGAACCTATAGTTGAGCAGGGATAACACGGAGCCCCTTCCATGCGACTGACACAACTGCGTTCCTTCCACGCGGTGGCCACCACGGGCAGCTTCACGCGCGCGGCCGAACGGCTCCACGTGAGCCAGCCCACCGTCACCACGCAGGTGGGCCAGCTGGAGGCGCTCTACAAGGTGGAGCTGTTCCACCGCTCGGGGCGGCGCGTGCGGCCCACCGAGATCGGCGAACGGCTGCTGCAGCTGTCGCGCCAGATGTTCGACCTGGAGGCCGAGGCGGTGCAGCTGCTGCGCGAAACCGGCGAGCTGCGCTCGGGCCACCTGCGCGTGGCCGCGGTGGGGCCCTCGCACGCCACCCGCATGCTCGTGGCCTTCAACCAGCGCTACCCGGGCGTGAAGATCTCGGTCACCACGGGCAACTCACAGGAGGTGCTGGACCGGCTGGCCGACTACAGCGCCGATGTGGGGGTGCTGGCGCAGGTCTCGTTGGACAAGCGCTTCGTCTCGGTGCCCTACAGCGAGCACCCGGTGGTGATCTTCTGCAACGCGGCCCACCCCTTCGCGCGCCGGCGCAGCATCCGCACCGCCGAGCTGCAGGGCGAGAAGCTGATCCTGCGCGAGGAGGGCTCCACCACGCGCAAGGCCATCGAATCCGCGCTGCGCGCCGCGCGCGTGCAGCCCGAGGTGGTGATGGAGGTGGCCAGCCGCGAAATCATCCGCGAGGCCGTGGCCCAGGGCGTGGGCGTGGCCGCGGTGTCCGACGTGGAGTTCGTGCCCGGCCCGGGCCTGCACGCGGTGCGCATCAGCGACGCGCAGGTGCGCACCTACGCCCACGTGGCCTGCCTGGCCGAGCGGCGCGACACGCGCATGGTGCGGGCGTTCTTCGAGGTGATCGGGCACGAGGTCTGAGCGCCCGTGCCGGGGGCGCTCAGGCCCCGCCGCAGGCCGCGCGGTAGCGCGGCTCGTTGTCCAGCACGTGCTCGCGCAGCAGCGCGCCGGCCGCGTCCACGTCGCCGTCGCCCACGGCGTCCACCAGCACCTGGTGGCTGCTGACCGCGTTGTCGATGGGCGAGCGGTGGCGCAGCGCGGTGAGCTGCGAGCGCAGCACCTCGTAGCCGGCGCGCACGTAGGGACTGGGGCAGTGCTCGAAGAACTGCCAGTGAAAGGCCATGTCGATGCGCGCCAGCGCAGGCAGGTCGCGCGCGGCCTCGGCCGCCTTCATCTCCTTCACGCACTGCTTCATGCCCTTGAGCAGCGCGGCGCGGTTGGCCGCCATGGCCTCGCGCAGGGCCTCGGTTTCCACCAGCGCGCGGAAGCGGCAGAGCTGGCCCACCTGTTCGGGCGTGAGCCGAAAGACGAAGGTGCCGCGCTGCGGGTGCACCTGCACCAGGCCTTGCGACTGCAGGCGCACCAGCGCCTCGCGCACCGGCGTCTTGCTCACGCCCATCAGGGCCGCCAGCTGCGCCTCCGACACCTGCTCGCCCAGCTTCAGGTCGCCGCTGACGATGGCTTCGCGAATGCGCTCACCCACCACGTCGGTGAGCAGGCGAGGGCGTTCAAGCTCGAGTTGTCGGGTCATGGTGGTTTCGGATCGTGGGTGGGCAGTGTAAGGGCTTTCCCCAAATCCTATATCTGAGATATCAGATACGATTACGGCAAAACCCTGAGTCGAACCACCGGAGACAGCGCACCCATGGCGTTCAGCGAATCACCGGCCCGCCCCTCGCTCGCGGGCCGCCTGGAGCACGGTTTCGTGCGCCTGAACCAGGCCCTCATCGTTCTTCTCATGGCCTCGATGGCGATCCTCGTGTTCGCCAACGTGGTCATGCGCTACGTGTTCAACCAGTCCATCTTCTGGGTCGAGGAGTTCACCCAAATCCAGATGATCTGGGTCGCCTACCTGGGCGCCGGCCTGGCGCTGCGCGAAGGCCGCCACGTGGCCGTGGACATGCTGCAGGACGCGCTGCCCGCGGGCCTGCGCCACGCCATCCGCTGGTTCATCGCCCTGGCCATGGCGCTGTTCCTGCTGACCCTGGTGGTGCTGGGCGTGCAGATCGCCGAGTTCACCTGGAACCAGGAAACGCCGGCCATGGGCCTGCCCGCCGGCCTGCCCTACCTGGGCATTCCGCTGGGCGCGGCGGCCATGCTGCTGCACCTGTTGCTGTTCTGGCGCCAGTTCGTCGCGCGCGACTTCGTGCAGGTGGAAGAGATCGGCGACGACCACGCCGAGGAGGCGCACGCATGAGCGCCGCACGCACGCCCGAAGGCGCTCGCACCGCGGCGCACCGCGCGGAGGTTGGCGAATGAGCGCCGTCCTCTTCATCGTCTTCGTGGTCGGCCTGGCCATCGGCGTGCCCATCGCCCTGGCCATGGGCGGCGCGGGCCTGCTGGCCCTGGCCATCGACGGCAACCTCTCGCTGCTGTCGGTGCCGCAGCGCTTCTTCGACGGCATCAACAGCTTCCCGCTGATGGCCGTGCCCTTCTTCATCCTGGCGGCCGACCTGATGACGGCCAGCGGCATCACCACCGCGCTGCTGCGCTTCGCCGGCGCCATGGTGGGCCACGTGCGCGGCGGCATGGGGCATGTGAACGTGGTCACCTCGGTGATGTTCGCCGGCATCAGCGGCTCGGCCCTGGCCGACGCGGCCGGCCCGGGCGCGATCGAGACGCGCATGATGGCCAAGAGCGGCTACGACAAGGCCTACTCCGCGGCGCTGTCGGCGGCCACCTCGGTCATCGGCCCCATCATTCCGCCCTCCATCGTGATGGTGATCTACGCGCTGACCGACAGCCGCGTCACCGTGGCGGGCCTGTTCCTGGCCGGCGTGGTCCCAGGGCTGCTGATGGGCCTGGCGCTGATGGCCATGAACCACTACCTCTCGGTCAAGCGGGGCTACGGCACGGTGGGCACGGCGCCCGGCTGGGGCGTGCGCCTGCGCGCGCTGTGGCGGGCCACGCCCGTGCTGCTGATGCCGGCCATCATCATCGCGGGCATCCTCACCGGCCTGTTCACACCCACCGAGGCCTCGGCCGTGGCGGTGTTCTACGCGCTCTTCATCGGCCTGTTCGTCACGCGCACGCTCAACGCCCGCCTTATCTGCCGCGTGCTGCTGCAAAGCGGCCTGGTCACCTCGGCGGCGCTCATCATCGTGTCCATGGCCTCGCTGTTCGCCTGGCTGCTCACGCTGCTGCAGATCCCGCAGGCCATCGGCGCGGCCATCGGCGGCATGACCACGGACCCGGTGGCCATCATGCTGATCGTGATGGTTTTCGTGCTGCTCTGCGGCCTGTTCATCGACACGCTGCCGGCCGTGATCATCCTGGTGCCCGTGCTGGCGCCGCTGTCGGAGCAGTTCGGCATCCACCCGCTGCATTTCGCCATGGCCATCGTGCTCAACCTGACCATCGGCCTGGCCACGCCGCCCGTGGGCGGGGTGCTGTTCGTCATGAGCTCGGTCGCGCGCCTGCGGCTCGAAGAGCTCACGCGCGCCATTCTTCCGCTGCTCGCCGCCCTGCTGGTGGTGCTGCTCGCCGTCGTGCTCATCCCCTCGCTCAGCACCTTCGTGCCCGGCCTGTTCGGCTACGCGCGCTGAGCCCCTGTCCTTCCGTTCCCCAACCACAAGGAGACACCCGCCATGAAGTTCAAGACCCTCGCCGCCGTGATGGGCCTGGCCCTCGCGCTGCCCCTGGCCGCGCACGCGCAGAAGACGCTGAAGTACGCGCACTTCCAGCCCGCCAAGGACGACCAGCCCAAGCACGTGGCGGCCCTGGCCTTCAAGGAGCACGTGGAGAAGGCCACCAACGGCTCGATCAAGGTCGAGATCTTCCCGGCCGGCCAGTTCGGCAAGGACCAGCCCACCATGGAAGCCCTGCGCCTGGGCACGCTGGAGATGGCCGTGGCGCACGACGGCGCCATCGGCACCGTGCACAAGCCCATCGGCGTGCTGGGCATTCCCTTCCTCTACGACAACCATGAGCACGCCTGGCGCGTGTACGACTCCGAGTGGCTCAAGGGCTTCTCGGACGACATGGTCAAGAAGACCGGCATCCGCGCGCTGGGCTTCGCCGACAACGGGGTTCGCCACTTCACCAACAGCCTGCGCCCGATCCAGACGCCGGCCGACATGAAGGGCATGAAGATCCGCATCCAGCCCTCGCCGGTGTTCAAGGCCCTGGTCGAGTCGCTGGGCGCCTCGGCCTCGGCCATTCCCTGGGGCGAGCTGCCCACCGCGCTGCAGCAGAAGGTGGTGGACGGCCAGGAAAACGGCGTGACCAACATCCTGGCCGCCAGCCTGTACCAGCACCAGAAGTACGCCACGCTGGACGGCCACGTGTGGTCGGTGCACGGCTACCTCGTCAACGACCGCTTCTACACCCGGCTCACCGACGTCGAGCGCAAGGCCGTCGACGAGGGCGTGAAGAAGGCCATGGCCATCCACCGCAAGATGACGGCCGAGCAGGACAAGAACGCCAAGAAGATTCTCGAGGGCGTGGGCATGCAGGTCTATGAACCCACCGCCGCGCAGATTGCTGAGTTCCGCAAGCTGGCCCAGCCGCCGGTGCGCCAGTGGGCCGAGGGCGAGATCGGCAAGAACTACGTCGATGCGCTGTTCAAGGCCGTGGAGGCAACCCGCAAGTGAGTGAGCTGAACCAGGGAGGCGGGCTAGAGCGGCTCGTCGTCGCCATCGACGACGGGTACGCGAGCTACGACCAGGAAGAAGCCCTGCTGGGCGCCGAGGGCGCGCGTTTCGAGGTCCGCCCCTGCCGGCGCGACCCGAAGCGCGCGCTGGACGCGGCGCGCGAGGCCGACGTGGTGCTGGTGCGCGAGTCGCCGCTGCCGCGCGAGGTGATCCAGGGCCTGACGAAGTGCCGGGCCATCGTCCGCTACGGCATCGGCGTGGACAACATCGACCAGGTGGCGGCCAGCGAGCGCCGCATCGCGGTGGCCAACGTGCCCGACTACGGCACCGACGAGGTGAGCTCGCAGGCCGTGGCCCTGGCCCTGGCGGTGTCGCGCCGCCTGTGGCTGCACGACCGCGAGGTGCGCGAGGGCCGCTGGTCCACCGGCGTGCTGCAGCCGATGTTCCGCCTGCGCGGGCGCACCCTGGGCCTGGTGGGCTTTGGCCGCATCGCGCGCATGACGCTGGAGAAGTTCGCCGGCTTCGGCTTCGGCCGGGTGCTGGTGAACGACCCGCGCGCCGAACTGCCCGATGGGCTGGAGCGCGCCGACATCGACACCCTGTGCGCCGAGTCCGACGTGATCTCGCTGCACGCGCCGCTGAACGAGCAGACGCGGCACCTGATCAACGCCGAGCGCATCGCGCGCATGCGGCCCACGGCGATCCTGGTGAACACCGCGCGCGGTGGCCTGGTGCACACCGACGCGCTGCACGAGGCCCTGGCCGCGCGCCGCATCCTGGGCGCCGGGCTCGATGTGTTCGAGCAGGAGCCGCCCGGCATCCACAAGCTGTTCAGCCTGGACAACGTGGTGGTGAGCAACCACATGGGCTGGTACAGCGAGGAAGCGATGCGCGAGCTGCAGCGCAAGACGGCCGAGGAGGCCGCGCGCGTGCTGCGCGGCGAGGCGCCACTGAATTGGCTCAACCGGTGGTGAGGCCACCAACGACACCACCAAGCATTGCAAGAAAGCAGGACATGAAAGAACTGATCGACGGATTCAACCAGGTTGCCGTGGCCTCCGTGGCCGACGCGGTGGACAAGGTCTGCGGCAAGCGCGGCTACATGGCCGCCTGCATCAAGCCGCGCATCAACGACAAGCGCATCTGCGGGCCGGCCGCCACCGTGCTGGAAGCGGCCACCGACGAATTCGTGCCGCCGCAGCACGCGCTGGACCTGATCGACGAGGCCCCGGCGGGCAGCGTCATCGTCATCAGCATCGAGGGCGGCGAGCCCGACGTGGCGGTGTGGGGCGGCCTGATGACCGCGGGCGCCGTGGCCAATGGCCACGTGGGTGCCGTGCTGGACGGCGGCGTGCGCGACCTCACCGAGATCCGCCGCGACTACGGCTTCCCGGTCTATGCGCGCGACGTGAGCCCCGGCACCACGCTGGGCCGCTACCGCACCGTGGCCTCGCAGGTGCCGGTGCGCGTGGGCGACATCCTGGTGCACCCGGGCGACATCCTGGTGGGCGACGTGGACGGCGTGGTGGTGGTGCCGCGCGCGCAGGCCGAAGAGGTGCTGAAGGTAGCGCGCGAGATCGACGAGCGCGAACTCGAGCAGGCCAAGCTCATCATCGCGGAGAAGTCCTTGCGCAAGGGCCTGGCCAAGTACGGCCGCATCTGAGATGGGCGCCCACGGGAGGCCTGAGATGGCGGCAGCAGCGCTGGACATCCTCGCCTTGGGCGAGGCCATGGTCGAATTCAACCAGACCGGCGAGGGCCAGGGCCGCCTGTACCTGCAGGGTTTTGGCGGCGACACCTCCAACTTCGCCGTGGCCGCCGCCCGCCAGGGCGCGCGCGTGGGCTACCTCGGCGCGCTCGGCGACGACCCGTACGGCGCGATGCTGCGCCGCCTGTGGGACGAGGAGGGCGTGGACCACGCGAGCGTGCGGGCCGACCCCGCGGCCTTCACCGCGATCTACTTCGTCACGCACGATGAGCGGGGCCACCACTTCAGCTTCTTTCGCACCGGCTCGGCCGCGAGCCGCTACACGGCGGCGCAGCTGCCGCGCGAGCGCATCGCCGCCGCGAAAGTGCTGCACCTCTCGGGCATCTCGCTGGCCATCTCGCCGACGGCCTGCGACACCGCCTACGCGGCCATGGCCATGGCGCGCGAGGCCGGCACGCTGGTGTCCTTCGACACCAACCTGCGCCTGAAACTCTGGCCGGTGGACCGCGCGCGCGCCGTCATGAGCGACGTGATCGCGCGCTGCGACATCTGCCTGCCGAGCTACGACGATGTGGTGGCCATCACCGGCCTGAACGACCCCGACGCCCTGGTGGACCACTGCCTGCGCCTGGGCGCGAAGGTGGTGGCGCTCAAGCTCGGCGAGAAGGGTGCGCTGGTGGCGGACGCGAACGAGCGCCACCGCATCGAGCCCTTCCCCTGTCAGCCGGTGGACGCCACCGGCGCGGGCGACGCCTTCGGCGGCGCCTTCGTCGCGCGCCGCTTGGCCGGCGACGGCCTGCAGGCGGCCGGCCGCTACGCGGCGGCGGTGGCGGCCTTGTCCACGCAGGGCTATGGCGCGGTGGCGCCGATCCCGCGCGCGGACGAGGTGCGCGCGCGGCTGGCGGGCTGATCAGCCGCCGTAGCGGCGCTCCAGCTCGGCCCAGCGATCGAAGCCCACGATGCGCTTGTAGTCCTCGAAGCCCACGCCGGAGCCCACCATCTTGAGCTCGCCGCTGCGCAGGTCCTCCAGGCTGGCCATCATGGTCTTCACCGAGCGCATCAGCAGCGAGATGCCGTAGATGACGATGCGAAAGCCCAGGTCCTCCAGCTCGGCGGGCTTGAGGATGGGCGTGCGCCCGCCTTCCAGCATGTTGGCCATCAGCGGCACGCCCTGGAGCGCGCGGCCCACCTGCTGCAGCTCGGCCACCGATTCGGGCGCCTCGATGAAGATGCCGTCGGCGCCCGCGCGCGCGTAGCGTTCGCCGCGCCGCAGCGCCTCGTCCATGCCGACCACCTCGCGCGCGTCGGTGCGCGCGATGATGAAGGTGCGCGGGTCGCGCCGCTGCTCGGCCGCCGCGCGGATGCGCCGCTCCATCTCCTCGCACGGCAGCAGTTCCTTGCCCACGATGTGGCCGCAGCGCTTGGGTGAGACCTGGTCTTCGAAGAACAGGGCTTGCGCGCCCATCCGTTCGTAGGTGTGCACCGCGTGCACCACGTTCTTCACGTCGCCGTAGCCGTTGTCCACGTCCACCAGCACGGGCAGGTCGGACACGGCCATGATGTCGCGGTAGGCCGCGCTGAGCTCGCCTAGCGTCGCCAGGCCGATGTCGGGCAGGCCGTGGCGTGCGCCCACCACCGGAAAGCCACCGATGAAATAGGCCTTGAAGCCCGCCTGGCGGATCAGCAGGGCGGAGATGGCGTCGTGCGCGCCGGGCAGCACCAGCGGGCGCTCGCTGGCGACGAGCTCGCGGAAGTGGGGGTGGGGCGCGGACGCCGTCGGGTCTTGGGACATGGGACTCACTGATCGATCTTGATGTTGCCTGCCTTGATGACCGCGGCCCAGCGCTGGCCGTCCTCCTGGACGAGCCGCTCCAGATCGCGCGGGCTGCCGCCCAGGGGCTCGGCGCCCTGGCGCTGAAACTGCGCGCGCAGGTCGGGGTCGCGCAGCACGGTGTTGACGTGGCGGTTGAGCTCGCTCACCACCTGGGGGTCCAGCCCGGCGGGGCCCATCAGGGCGAACCAGGTGGTGCCGTCGAAGCCCTCGAAGCCGGCCTCGCGCAGCGTGGGCAGGTCCGGCGCCAGCGGCGAGCGCTGCGCGCTGCCGATGGCCAGGGCCTTCACCTTGCCGGCCTGCGCCTGCGGCAGCGTCCACACGATGCTGTCGAAGGCGAAATGAATCTGGCCGCCGTGGAGGTCGGGCAGGGCCTGGATGCCGGTCTTGTACGGAATGTGCGTGGTGGGCAGCTTGGCGCGCTGCGCGAAGTCGGCGCCGATGAGGTGCGTGACCGAGCCATTGCCGCTGGACGAGTAGTTCAGCGTGCCCGAATGCGCGCGCGCCGCCTGCAGGAACTCCGCCACCGTCGCGACCTTCAGCGTCGGGCTCACCACCAGCACGTTGGGGGCCGTGGCCAGGCGTGCGATGGGCGCGAAGTCGCGCTGGGCGTCGTAGGGCAGGGGGCGCAGGTGCGGCAGCACCGCGTGCGTGCTGCTGGTGGCCAGCAGGAAGGTGTAGCCGTCGGGCGCGGCCTTGGCCACGGCCTGGGCGCCGATGGCACCCGCCGCGCCGGCGCGGTTGTCGATCACCACCGGCTGCTTGAGCGCGGCCGAGAGCTTCTCGCCCACGATGCGCGCCAGGGCGTCGGTGCTGCCACCGGCGCCGAAGGGCACGACGATGCGCAGCGGGCGGTCCGGCCAGGCGGGGGACTGGGCGTGGACGGGGGCGAGCAGCGCGGCCAGCAGGGCGAGTCCGCCGGCGCGCAGCCAGCGGGCGGGGTGGAAATCAAAGGGCATGGCGTGTCTCCGGTTGTTGTTGTGGATGCAAGAGGTTCATGCGGTCCGGTTCGCACTCTAGGAAAGGGTGCTTTGGGCATCAAATGATTTGTTTCCATCCCCATTCATGAAGCAGATTGATAATGCTGCATGGACTTCCGCCGCCTCGACCTGAACCTGCTGGTGGTGTTCGACGCCGTGCTCAGCGAGCGCAGTGTCACGCGCGCGGCCGAGCGGCTGGCGCTCACGCAGCCGGCGGTCAGCCACGCGCTGTCGCGCCTGCGCGCGGCCTGCGGCGATCCCATCGTGGTGCGCCAGGGACATGGCATGGTGCCCACGCCGCGGGCCGTGGCCCTGCACCCGGAGGTGCGCGCCCTGCTGGCGCGCGCGCAGCGCGTGTTCTCGCTGTCCAGTGCCTTCGATCCGCGCCAGTCGCAGCGCCAGTTCCACCTGGGCTGCTCGGACCACGCGGCCCAGGCCCTGCTGGGGCCGGTGCTCGAGGGCCTGCTGCGCGACGCGCCCGGCGTGCGCCTGCAGCTCCTGCACGCGGGCCGCAGCAACGCCGCCGACATGATCCGCGCCGGCGCGCTGGACCTGGCCCTGGGCGTGTTCAACAGCGCCGACGACACCATCGCCGTGCGCACGGTGCGCGAGTCGCCCTATGTGTGCCTGATGCGCGCCGGCCACCCGCTGGCGACCGGGCGCTTCACGCTGGCGCGCTACCTCTCGGCCCAGCACCTGCAGGTGCTGGTGCAGCCGGGCGCTTTCGGCGGCATCGACCAGACGCTGGCGCGCCTGGGGCAGGCGCGCGACATCCGGTTGGTGGCCGCCCACTTCGGCGCGGCCCTGGGCTTGCTGCCGCACGGCGAGCTGGTGCTGACGGTGCCCGATGACCTGGCGCCGGACGCCGCGGCCCGGGGCCTGGTGCGGCGTGCCCTGCCGTTTGCCCTGGAGCCGTTTCGCCACCAGCTCGCCATGAGCCGGCGCGCGGGCGAGGACCCGGGCCTGGCCTGGCTGGTCGAGCGCATCGCCGCCGCACCCGGCCGCCGCGCCCGCTCGGCGCGCTGAAGCCACCGCGCGGCGTCGGCCGCTCATGCATCTGTGCGCTTTCCCACGCCTTGCCGTTGGTCGCTCCTTAACTTTTGTTCACATCTGTCGAGATTGGGCAGGCCCAGAGGACCAACTCAATCGGAGGAGTGAGATGAAAGCAAGAAGAGGGGTGACCTGGCTGGCGGTGCTGGCCACGGTGTGGCTGGCGGGTTGCGCCGGCATGCAAAGCCACCACGAGACCGCCACGCAGATGCAGGCGGCGGGACAACAAGGGGACTTCAAGACCGCCCTGACGCGCCTGGATGAGCGCCACGCCTCGCCCGAGGCACGCAAGGAACTGCTCTACAACCTGGAGAAGGGCGAGCTGCTGCGCCTGGACGGCCAGATCGAACCCAGCACCGAGGCCTTCCTGGCGGCCGACGCCAAGGTGCAGGAATGGGAGCAGGCGGCCAAGACCGACCCGCAGAAGCTCATGGGCACCGTGGGCGCGGCGCTGGTGAGCGAGCGCCTCAAGGTGTACGAGGGCCAGGACTATGAGAAGGTCTGGCTCACCACCCGCCTCGCCCTCAACCGGCTGGGCCAGGGCCGCATCGACGAGGCGCGCGTGGACATCAAGCGCACCCACGAGCGCGAGGCCGTCATCGCCGAGTTCCGCAGCAAGGAAACGCAGAGCACGGTCGACGAAGCCAAGGGCCGCGGCGTGCAGGCCCAGGGCCGCGAGATCAACGGCTACCCGGTCCAACTGCTGGACGACCCCGAGGTGCTGGCGCTGCAGAACGGCTACCAGAACGCGCTGAGCCACTACCTGGCGGGCTTCGTCTACGAATCGCTCAACGAGCCGGGTCTGGCCGCACCGGGCTACCGCAAGGCCATCGAGCTGCGCCCGGGCGCGCCCGCGCTGGAAGAGGGCCTGCGCGGCCTGGACGAGCGCACCGGCTTCACCTGGAAGCGCAAGCAGCGCATGACCGACGTGCTGTTCGTTGTCGAGGCCGGCGTGGCCCCGGCGCGCGTGCCCAAGGCCTTCACGCTGCCGGTGCCGGTGGGCTCCAGCATCCGCACGGTGAGCATTTCCTACCCGGTGATCGATCCCTCGCGCGACGCCCCGCTGGAGAGCCTGCAGGTCGGCGAGCGCGCGCTGCCGCTCAGCAAGGTGGTCGACCTCAACGTGATGGCCCGCCGCGCCCTGCGCGACGAGATGCCGGGCATGGTGATGCGCGGCTTCTCGCGCGCCATCGCCAAGGGCGTGGTGCAGGACCAGCTGGAGAAGCAGGGTGGCCTGCTGGGCGGCCTGATCGGCATCGTGGCGTCGGCCGCCACCGAACAGGCCGACGACCGCATGTGGCGCATGCTGCCCGGGCGCGTCTACCTCGCGCGCGCGCACTTGCCGCCCGGCGAGCACGAGATCAGCTTGCACGGCGTGAGCTTCGGCAAGGCCCGTGTGGATGGCCAGTACGCGGTGGTGCCGCTGCGGCTGTACGAGGGCCGCCCGCTGGCGGGCGCGGTCGGCCAGTTCGGCCAGCTGCCCCTGGTGGAGGCCGTGGCCACGCCGGCCGTGGCGCCGGTCGCCAAGCCCGTGGCCGTGAAGCCCCCGGCCAAGCCGGCCCGCAAGCCCCGCCCCACGACGTCCGCCAAGGCCGCGGCCGCCGCTCTGTGAACCCCCACCCCATCCGACCATGAACCCCTTCCTGAACTGGTGCGCCCGGGCCTCGCTGGCCGGCGCCTGTCTGCTGGCGGCGCCGCTGGCGCTCGCCGACGCCGTGCCGGCCTCGGTTTCGCCGGCCGTGGCGGCCAAGCTGGCCTGGCGCGGCGAAGCGCCCGACATGGCCGTGCCCGAGATCCGCGTCGCGCGCAAGGGCGGCTTCCTCTCCGTGCAGTCCGACCTGCGCAACGGCGGCGAGAAGGACCAGGCCCTGTACTACCGCTACCGCTGGCTGGACCAGCACGGCAACCAGGTCGGCGACGGCGACGCCTGGAAACAGCTGAACCTGTTCGCCAAGGCGCAGCAGACCCTCAAGGGCACGGCCCCGCACCTGAGCGTGGCCGACTTTCGGCTCGAACTCAGCTTCGAGACGCCCTGATCCCCTTTCACGCCCAACGGACCTTCTTCCCATGAAAACCCGAATTCTTCTTGCCCTGGTGCTCGTCGGCGTGCTCGCCGGCTGCGCCACCAAGCGCAGCCAGCCCGTGGTGCGCTTCGACCGCCAGGTCAACTACGGCGACGCCAAGGCCGTGGAGCTCGTGACCAACGAGTTCGGCTCCTCCGACCTGCAGCTGATCGCCGAGTCCATGGTCGGCAGCCTGCTCGAGACCGAGGTGCTGCAGGGCCGCCCCACGGTGACCATCGCCACCGTGCGCAACAAGACCAGCGAGTACATCGACACCACCAACGTGATGAACTCGATCCGCACCGCGCTGACCAAGTCGGGCAAGGTGCGCTTCGTCGCCAACATCAACGAGATGCAGAACCAGGTCGACGAGCTCAACCGCCAGAACCAGAGCGGGCTCTACAAGACCAACACCACGGCCAAGCTCGGCAAGATGACGGCGGCCAAGTACCGCTTCGAGGGCGAGCTGACCAGCATCGTGAAGCAGAACAGCTCCACCAAGGACGTGTACTACAAGTTCACGCTCAACCTGTTCGACAACGAGGAAGGCTCGCTCGAATGGGCCGACGAGAAGGAAATCCGCAAGACCAGCAAGCGCTGATCCGGAGGCACGCCATGACCCCCTTCCAAGCTTCCCGCCGCGCTTTCGCCGCCACGCTCGCGGCTGGCGCCGCTCTGTTCGCCGGCGCCGCCTTGGCGCAGGCCGCGCCGCGGATCGCGGTCACCGACCTGGGCTACACCCAGCGCGTGGCCGAGTACTTCGAGGCCGCCACGGCCAGCCAGCAAAGCGCCATGAAGGCCACGCCGACCTCGCTCAGCGCCAGCGGCAGCGCCAGCATGACCTACGTGGCCGGCACGCATTCCTACCTGGAGCACCGCGAGCTGCGCGCCTTCAGCAACGACATCCGCGGCGCCCTGCTCAAGGGCACGTCCTTTCGCCTGGTGCAGGGCAAGGGCTTCGACGCCGGCGACCCGCAGCCCACGGCGGCCGAGCGCGCCCTGCAGCAGGTCAAGACCGGCAAGATCGCCAAGCCGGTGCGCCAGCCCGACGTGAACGACATCATCGCGCGCATCCGCAAGGGCGAGTTCGCCGGCGCCGACTACGTGCTGTTC
The DNA here is from genome assembly GCF_034421675.1 of Hydrogenophaga sp. SNF1. NCBI lineage: Bacteria > Pseudomonadati > Pseudomonadota > Betaproteobacteria > Burkholderiales > Comamonadaceae > Hydrogenophaga > Hydrogenophaga sp. SNF1. Next base: position 4,184,379 of record NZ_CP139793.1, on the reverse strand, counting down.
GGGCAGCTCTCCAGCATCGAGTTCCGCGACGCGTTCTCGCCGCTGCAGGGCACGAGCAGCGCCACGCACCAGTACGGCCTGGACTTGCTGGCCGACTTCTCGCTCATCGACACGCGCACCTTCGAGATCAAGGCCGCGTTCTCGGCCCAGGGCGCGGGCAACGACACCAAGCTGCTGTCGGCGCGCGGCGACGTGATGCCGCCCAACCGCGCCAAGGTGATGCGCGAGACCTCGCAAAGCCTGGCGGCCGAGGTGTTCGCGCAGCTGGGTGAGCAGCTCTCGCTGGACCGCGCACTCGCGCCGCGCCTGCGCGGTGCCTCGCCCGCGGGCGGTGCGAACGCGCCGGCCGGCGCGGCACCTGCCCAGCCCGAGGTGATGATCCTGCGCTGAGCCGGTGGTGCCCGGCGGCCCCCTGCGCGCGAAGCCCTTGCGTGGCCTGCCGCGCGCGGCGGCCGCGCTGCTGCTGGCCTGCGCGGCCGCGGTGGGGGCGCAGGCGCAACCGCCCTTGGCCGCGCCCGACGGGCCGAGCGCCGCGCCCCGCGCGCCCTGGAGCCGCATGGACGTGCCCGGATCGGCGCCGGGCCGCCGCGTGCCCGTCTTGCGGCGAGAGGCCAGCCCCGACGCGGCCGCGCCGCGCGTGGTGGTGGTGCCGGGCTCGGGCTGTGCCGGCCTGGGCCCCATCGCCCCGGCCTACTTCGCGGGCCTGGAGCGCGCGCAGGTCTGGGTGCTGCACAAACCTTTCACGAACCCCTGGGTGCGCACCGCGCCCGAAGGCTGCGGCGAGGCCTTCGCTCGCGACGACCGGCCCACGCGCTGGCAGGCCGACGCCCTGGCCGCGCTGCAAGCGCTGCGGGCGAGCGAGCCCGAACGACCCACCTGGCTGGTGGGCATCTCCGAAGGGGGTGACCTGTTGCCCGCGCTGGGTCAGGCGCTGGGCGGCTCGCTGCGGGGCCTGGTGCTGCTGTCGGCCAGTGGGCTGGACCCGGCCGAGACCCTGCGGCTGCAGGCGCAGCGGATCGGCCGCCCCGAGGCCTGGGCGGAAATCCGCGCGGCCGCGGCGAGCGCGCGGTCCGACGATGCCCTGGTGCACGGTCGCAGCCTGGGCCACTGGCGCGACCTCTTGGCCTGGCGCCTGTTCGAGCCGCTCACGGCCCGGCCCTGGACCGTGTGGCAGTGGTGGGGCGATGCCGACGAACTGATCCCTGCCGAGGCCCACGAGCGCTTCGCGCGCGAGGCGGCGGCGCGGCCCGCGCGGCTGTGCGTGCGGCGCTGGCCCGGTGCCGACCACGGCCTGCACCGGCCGGGCGCCGGTGCGGCCCAGTCCCAGCTGTGGCGGGCGTTGCTGGCCGCCACCGAGGCCGGTGGCGCGGCCTGCGGCCCGCCCTGACCGCGGGCCGCCCCAGCCATGGCACCGGCCGCGCCGGTTCGTCAGCTCTGCGGGGCGTACCCCAACTCGCGCAGCGCCTGCGAACAGCGGCAGGCGGTGGCGATCCAGGCGGCCCACAGGATGGCGGCGTCGCGCGACGGCAGCCGCAGGACGCAGAAGCCGCCGTCGAACACCGTCGTCTGGGGATAGGCGCTCAGGGCAGTTCCAGGTCCGTCGACGGCGCGTGCAGCTCCACGAAGAAGGTGCAGCCCTGGCCCGGCGCGGTTTCGCACCACAGCCGGCCTTCGTGCCGCAGCACGATGCGCTGCGCCAACGCCAGGCCCATGCCGATGCCTTCGTAGTCCATGGAGTGGTGCTGGCGCTGGAACATCACGAACAGCGACTTGGCTTTGGCCAGGTCGAAGCCCACGCCGTTGTCGCGCACGAACAGGGTGTGCAGCCCGCCCACCGCCAGCAGCTGGCCGACCTCGACGCGCGCCCGGGCCACGCGGCGCGTGAACTTGGCGGCGTTGTCCAGCAGCTGGCCGAATACCTCGGCCAGCAGGATGGCGTCGCCCCCCACCACGGGCAGCTGGGGGTCGACCACCCAGTCGATCTCGCGCGGCGCGTTCTCGGCGCGCAGCCGGCCCACGATGCCCAGGATCAGCGGCGTGAGCGAGACCGGCGAGGGGTCGATGCTCAGGCGGCCCAGCCGCGCGTATTCCAGCAGGCCGTCGATCATCTGGCCCATGCGCTTGGCGGCGGTGCCGATGGCGGTCTGGAACTGCAGCAGCTCGTGGTGCTGCGCCGGGTCCAGGCCCTCTTGCGTGAGCGTGACGTACTGGCCGATGTGGCGCAGCGGCGCGCGCAGGTCGTGCGCCACGGTGTAGGAGAAGGCGTCGAGGTCGCGGTTGGCGGCGTCCAGCTGCTGGGTGCGCTCGGTCACGCGGTGCTGCAGCTCCTCGTTCAGCCGCGCCATCACGTCGGCCAGGCGCTTGGATTCGCTGAGGTCGTGCGTGATGACCGACAGGCCTTGCAGCCGGCCCTGCGGGTCGCGCAGCGCGGTCAGCGTGGCGTGCGACCAGAAGCGCGTGCCGTCCTGGCGCTGGCTCCACCCCTCGTGCTCGGCGTGGCCTTCCTCCAGACAGACGTCCAGCATCACCTGCACGTCCAGGCCCGCGAGTTCCTTGTCCTGCGGCTCGAACAGCGCGTCCAGGGAGCGGCCCAGGATCTGGCCGCGCTCGAAGCCATGCAGGCGCTGGGCGCTCTCGGTCCAATCGGCCACGCCCCCGTCGGGGTCGAGGAAGAAGATGGCGTGGTCGCGGATGGCGTGCGACATCAGGCGAAAGCGCTGCTCGCTGGCGTAGAGCTCGGCGCTGCGCTGGGCCACCCGTTCCTCGAGGTCCAGGTTGGCGTTGAAGACGAAGTCCTCGGTGCGGCGGCGCTCGGTGATGTCGATGAGCTCGATGAAGAAGCCGTGCGCCACGCCGTCGTGGCTGTCGGGCAGGTAGTGCACCTCGTAGTAGCGCGGCGTGCCGTCGGCGTCGGGGCGTTCGGCCTCGTGGCTCAGCGACTCGCCGTTGAGCGCCTTGGCCACGCGCGGCAGCACGTCGGGCAGCACCTCCGGCGACAGCACGCGGCTGAGGTCGATGCCGATGACCTCGTCGGCGGTGAGTCCGTAGCCGGCCGCGTAGGCGGCGTTGCAGAAGCGGCAGACCAGGTCCTTGTCGTAGTAGGCCAGGCGCGAGGGCGTGCGGTCGGTGATGGCCTGCAACAGGCGCAGCCGCGCGACGATCTGGCGCTCGATGCGATCGCGGCCGGTGACCTCGACCACGGCGGTGTGCGAGCGCAGGAAGCGCCCGCTGGCGTCGCGCACCGCGAGCGAGACCAGCTCCACGGAGAAAAAGGCGCCGTCCTTGCCGAACAGGCGCAGGGTGAGCGGGAGCGCGCGGCCCTGGGCGCGCAGCTCGTGCAGGTGGTCGCGCAGCTGCTGCAGGTCGGCCTCGTCGCGCAGGCGGGCGAGCGTGGGAAAGTCCAGGTCGCCGCCGCTGGCCAGCCGGTCCACGTCGGCGCGGTCGTGGCCCAGCCAGTCGAGCAGGGTGTCGTTGATGGCCTGCACGCGCAGGCCGGTGTCCAGCGCGAGCAGGCCGCAGGGGGCGTTGTCCCACAAGGCATGGCCTTCGGCAATCGCCCGTTCGCTGCTCGTGTGTTCCATGTTGGTGTGGCCTCCCACCCGTCGTGTGCGGGTCTTGCAGGGGGTGTCCCCCGGAGCGGGCACTCTAGCCGCCGATGGCGTGCTATGCAAATGGGGGCTGGGGCCGCCGGTTCCGGGGTCGGTCTGGCCGGTTGCGCGCTCAGGGCACGCGCGGTAGCCGCCTTGTCCGGGCGATGCCGCCCACGGGAGATGTATTCCCCCTGTGCAGAGGGGCTTATGTAACGTAGAGTTGCCGGACGCCCGATAGAACGACCGTCAGGGAGGCTGGCGGAGCGGGCCAGGAGGACGCCCCCGGCATGGCGGGAGACCGCAAGCGCTCGGTACAACTCTGGTTGCCACTGCTGCCGGCAGCGGTGGCATTGGTGCTGCTCGCGCTCATGGTGTGGTCGGTGGAGCGGGTGGTGGGCGACGAGCTCGAACTGCGCGCCCAGCAGCGGGTGGAGCAGACCGCCGCCATCTATGCCGACCGGCTCTCGCGCGTGCTCGCGCGCCACGCCGCCGAACTCGACCTGCTCACGCTGACGCCGCGCCAGCAGGTATCGCCCCAAGGCTGGCGCCTGCAGATGGACCGCCTGCGCCAGCGCAACCGGGGATACGTGTGGATCGGCGCCACGGACAGCGAAGGCCTGGTGCTCGTCGCCAGCGATGGCTTGCTCGAGGGCGTGTCGATCGCTCAGCGACCGGTGTACCTCAAGGGCCGTGAAGGCACCTGGTTCGGCAGCCTGCACGCGCCGGTGGCGCTGCGCGAGCCCCTGGCGGCGCTCCAGCGGGCGGTGCCCACCGAGCTCGCCGACCTCGCCATGCCCTATCACGGCGCCGACGGCCAACCCGCCGGCGTGCTGGCCGCCCACCTCGACGCCACCTTTTACGACGCGCTGCGCCAAGACGTCCTGGGCCCGGGGGACGCCCGGCGCGGCCTGCAGCTGGAGCTGGCCGACCAGGACGGCCAGCGCCTGCTCGGCCAGCGCGCGCGGCTGTCGGCCACGCAGTGGTTGGACCTGCTGGGCACGCCCGTGGGCACGCCGCGGGTCTTCGAGGACGAGGCGGGCGAGGCCATCCTGCTGGTGCGCCACGGCGTCGACCGCGCCACCCTGCCGGTGAAGACCGACTGGCAGGTGGTGGCCTGGCAGCCGCTGGGCCTGGCGCTGGCGCCCGTGCGCGAACTGGAGCGCTACGTGCTGGTCTGGGGCGGTGGCACGGTGCTGCTGGTCAGCCTGGGCGGCTTCTGGCTGTCGCGCCGGCTCGCGCGGCCGTTCAACCAGATGCTGGACGTGGTGGCCGAGCGCCTGGGCCCGCAGTCGGACGCCGCGCCCGGCACGGTGCTGCGCGTCATCGCCGAGCAGATGCGCCGCCTGCCCGCGCAGGGGGGCGGCGGCTCGCGCAGCGAGCAGACCCTGACGCAGGTGCTGCACGACGCCAGCCGCCTGCAGGCCGTGCTGCAGCACCTGCCCGCGCCCATGTACCTGGTGGACATGGACTTTCGCGTGCTGTTCTGGAACGACGCGGCCGAGCGCATGTTCGGCTGGAGCGCGGCCGAAACCGAAGGCCGCCACGTCGACGAGATCTTCCGCGACAAGGACCCGGCCAACAGCGCGCGCCACGCCATCCGCCCGCAGATGATCGCCGGCCAGGGGCCCTGGACCTTCGAGACCCACCTGCTGCGCCGCGATGGCAGCGACATCTGGGGCGAGTGGCGGCTCACCAAGGTGTTCGGCGCCGACGGCGAACCCATCGGCCTGCTGGCCCAGGTGCGTGACCTGACGGCCGAGCGCCTGAGCGAGATGCGCCTGCGCGAGCAGGGCGAGGTGCTGGGCGCCATCATCAACGCCGCCAGCGATGCCGTCATCAGCGTGGACATGGTCGGGCGCATCACCATGTTCAATCCGGCGGCCGAGCGCATTTTCGGCCGCGAGGCGCTGGCCATGATCGGCCAGCCGCTGGACACGCTGCTGCCGCCCGAGCACCGGGGCGAGCACCTGGCCCTGATGCAGCGCTTCGGCAACTCGCGCGTGACCACGCGGCCCATGGGCTTTGGCCGCGTCAAGGGCCTGCGCGCGGACGGCGCCGAACTCGAACTCGAGGCCTCGATCTCGCACGCCGTGGTGCGTGGTCACAAGCTGCTCACCGCCATCCTGCGCGACGTGACCGAGCGCGTGCGCGCCGAACAGGCGCTGGCGCGCTACCAGCTCGAACTCTCCGAGCTCACGCACCGCCTGCTGAACCAGGAGCAGGTCACCACGCGCGAGCTGGCCCAGACCCTGCACGACCAGCTCGGCCAGACCCTGGGCGCGATCCGCCTGTCCTTCGACTCGCTCGTGCAGATGGCCCGCGAGTTGCTGCCGCCGCGCGCGCAGGAGCGCTCGGACACGGTGGGCCGGCAGATCGACCACGCCATCGCCGAGGTGCGCCAGGCCCTGGTGCGGCTGCGCCCGCCCATGCTGGAAGACATGGGCCTGACGGCCGCGCTGGACAACGACATCCGCCAGCGCGCGGCCGAGGCAGAGGGGGTGGCGATGCACCTGCAGACCGTGGGCGACGTGGTCGCGCAGCGCTGGCCCGACGACGTGGAGTACGCCGCCTTCATGGTGGCGCGCGAGGCGGTGGCCAACGCGCTGCTGCACGCAAAGGCCAGCCGCATCGTGGTGCGCCTCGAGGGCGACGCCACCCACCTGCGGCTGGACGTCGTCGACGACGGCGTGGGCCTGCCCGAGGAACTGGCCTTCGGGCGGCCCGGCCACCTGGGCATGGTCGGCATGCGCGAGCGCGCGCTGGCCATCGGCGCGCGGCTCGGCGCCCGCGCGCGCAGCGGGCGCGGCACGCGGATCACCCTGATCTGGACGGCCCGTCCCGGCAGCGTCTTCGGCGAACTGCCGGACGCCGAGAACTGATTCGAGCCACGGCCGACACGACCACAACGGAGAACCCCATGAGCGACATCTACCTGGTTGACGACCACGCCATGCTGCGTGACGGCCTGAAGGCCGTGCTCGAGGACGCCGGCCACCGCGTGGTGGGCGAGTCCGCCGACCCGACGGCGGCCCTGGCCGAGATCGTGCGCCTGGTGCCGTCGGTGGTGCTGCTGGACCTGCACCTCGGCCTGCGCTCGGGCTTCGAGCTGCTGGAGCAGCTGGTGCAACGCAAGGCACCGTCGCGCGTGGTCATGCTCACCATGTCGGCCCAGCCGCGCCACGTGGCCGAGGCCATGCGCCTCGGCGCCTTCGGCTACGTGCTCAAGGGCTCGCCCGCTCGCGAGGTGCTGGAGGCGGTGGAGGCCGTGGCCGCCGGCCGCAAGCACCTGGGTGGGCCGGTGGCACAGCTGGCCGTGGAGGGGCTCACGCAGGTCGAGGACAACAACCCCCTGGCCGCGCTGTCGGTGCGCGAACGCCAGGTGATCCAGCTGGTGGTGCAGGGCCACACCAGCGCGGCCATCGGCGAGCAGCTGCACCTGTCGCCCAAGACGGTGGAGAGCTACCGCAGCCGGCTCATGGCCAAGCTCGGCGTGAGCGACCTGCCCGCGCTGGTGCGGCTGGCGATCCGGGAAGGCCTGATCAGCGCCGACGACCTCTGATACGGGGTTCCCCGCTGCCCGCGCGTCCAGATTTCCCCGCAGCGCCGCCGCGGCCGCGCGCGCACCATCCTTGCCATGGACCTGGATATCGACATGGCACCCACCCTTCCCCCCGGCCTCGGGCACAGCAGCCTGCAGGTGCTGGTGCTTTGCCCGCGCGGCCAGGCGCTGCAGGACGTGCGCGAGCAGGTCGCCCGCTGGCCGGTGCCCGGGCAGGTGCGCTGGACCAGCGACCCGGTGGAGGCGCTGCGCCTGGCGCTGGCGCAGCCGCCGGCGCTGGCGATCGTTGACGCGCGCCTGGACCGTGCGGGCGGCCGCGCCCTGGTGGGTCAGCTGGCGCGCTGGTGCGCGGACCTGGAGGTGTTCATCTTCGACGACCCGCCGGCCGAAGGCCTGCGTGGCCAGGGCAGCCTGTGGCACTGGTCGGAGTTGCCGCGCGTGCTGCGCTGGTGGGCGCGCCGCCACCTGCCGCCCCAGGCCCTGCCCGACAGCCAGCCCATGCCGCTGGCGCGCGCCGCCTGAACCCAGGCGCCCGACCGTCGGAATCAGGGTTTCCTGGCACAAGTCCCCCGTTCTCCCGCCGAAAGCCTGGGAATCCCCCTCTGGAGATCGCCATGCGCAACAACGGACCCGTCACGCAGCGTGAGTACCTGATGCAGGAAGGCCAGACCCTGGTCTCCACCACCGACCTCAAGAGCCGCATCGTTTACTGCAACCCCTCGTTCGTCGAGGTGAGCGGCTATGAGCGCGAGGAACTGCTCGGCCAGCCGCACAACATGATCCGCCACCCCGACATGCCGCAGGAGGCCTTCCGCGACATGTGGGCCACGATGCAGGGTGGCCACCCCTGGTCGGGCCTGGTGAAGAACCGCCGCAAGAACGGCGACCACTACTGGGTGCTGGCCAACGTGACACCGGTGATCGACGCCGGGCGCATCACGGGCTACATGTCGGTGCGCACCAAGCCCACGCGCGAACAGGTGCAGGCGGCCGAGGCGCTGTACGCCCGCATGCGCGAGGAGGCGGCGGCCGGCCGCGCGGTGCACGTGCTGTCGGCCGGCGAAGTGCGGCGCCGCGCGCCGCTGGCGCGCCTGGGCCGTGCGGCGGGCTGGGTGTTCGCGCAGCGCACCCTGCTGTCGCTGCTGGCCATGGGGGCGGCCGGCGCGCTGCTGGGCGCCTACCTGCCCAGCCACGCCGCCGCCATCGGGCTGACCAGCGTGGCCGCGCTGCTGGCGGGTGTCTGGCTGCAGCGCCGGGGCGACCGGCCGCTGGGCCGCATCCTGCAGTCGGCCAACCGGCTCGCCGCCGGCGACCTGGCCACGCGCAGCACCGACGCCGCCAACGGCCTGATCGGGCGCATCCACCGGGGCCTGTCGCAGCTCAACGTGAACCTGCAGGCCGTGGTGAGCGACGTGCGCACCCAGGTCGAGGGCATGCACCACGCCACGCGCGAGATCAGCGCGGGCAGCGCCGACCTGAGCGCGCGCACCGAGGCCCAGGCCGGCAACCTGCAGCAAACCGCGGCCTCGCTGGAGCAGATAACCGCCACCATCCGGGCCAACGCCGAGTCCTCGGGCCGCGCGGCCAGGCCGAGCGCAGCGGCGAAGCCATCGAATCGGTGGCGCGGCGCATGGCCGACATCCAGGCCGCCAGCGAGCGCATCACCGAGATCGTCGGCGTGATCGACGGCATTTCCTTCCAGACCAACCTGCTCGCGCTCAACGCGGCGGTGGAGGCCGCGCGCGCCGGCGAGCACGGCCGCGGCTTCGCCGTGGTGGCCGGCGAGGTGCGCTCGCTGGCGGCGCGCGCGCGCGATTCGGCCAAGGAAATCAAGGCGCTGATCCAGGCCTCGCAGGAACAGGTGGCGGCGGGCGCCCGCCTGGTGGGCGAGACGCGGGCCACCGTGCAGGAGAGCGCCGGCAGCATCGGCCGCGTGAGCGAACTGGTGGCCGAGATCAGCGCCGGCTCGAACGAACAATCCCAAGGCGTGGCGCAGGTCAATGCGGCCGTGGCCCAGCTCGACAGCCTGACGCAGCAGAATGCGGCCATGGTCGAACAACTTTCCGCGTCGGCCGCCTCGCTGGCGGCACAGGCCGGCACCGTCACGGAGACGGTGCGCGTCTTCAAGCTCTGATGGCAGCGATGGGGCTTGCCGGCGGCGGCCGTTCCTGGCCCTGGGTGGCCGTCACGCTGCTGTGCGGGGCCGTGCTCACGGCCGTGGCGGTGCTCCACCGCGAACGGGCCAACGAGGCCTACGTGCGCGCCCAGTTCGAGGCGCAGTCGCGCGAACTGGCCGATGCGATCACCGGCCGCCTCGCCCTGGTGGAGTACGGCCTGCGCGGCGCGCGTGGTGTGGCCGAGCAGGCGGGCGAGAGCGGTCTGACGGCGGCGGACTTTCGCGCCTACATGAGCTCGCGCGACCTCGAGCGCGAATTTCCCGGCGTGCGCGGTTTTGGCTTCATGCGCCGCCTGCCGCCCGGCACCGATGACGCGTACCTTCGCCTGCGCCAACAGCTGGGCGTGGCGGACACGCCCATTCGCGGCCAGAACCCGAACCCGGGCGAGCGCATCGTGATCGAGCTGGTGGAGCCGCTGTCGCGCAACCACCAGGCGGTCGGCCTGGACATCGCCGCGGAGCCCCTTCGCCGCGACATCGCGGTGGCGGCCGTGCGGCGCAACCGACCCCTCATGTCGCGTCCGACGACGCTGGTGCAAGCGCCAGGAGCGCGTGCCTTCGTGGTGATGCTGCCGGTGTTTCGCCGGGGCATGCCGAACGACGGCCCCGAGGCACGCGACGCCGCGGCCTACGGCTGGGTGTACGCGCCGATCGTGCTCGATGACCTGATCGTCGGGCTGCCGCTGCGCGAGCAGCTGATCTCGCTCACGCTGACCGACATCTCCGAGCCCGAACTGGCCGAGCCCTTCTTCAGCACGGCGGCGCTGGGCGAGGCGCCATCGGCCGGCGCGCTCTCGCAAGCCCTGCTGCGGGTGCCCTTCGGCCGCTCCTGGGCGATCCACACCGAGGCCCGGCCGTCGTTTGCCTCGCAGTTTCACCTGCCGTCGCCGCGCAGCCTGGCCTGGACCGGCGCATTGGGCACGCTGCTGATGGCCGCGCTGCACGGGCTGTGGCTGAACCTGCGCCGCCGCCACCGCCAGGCCGCCGAGCTCAACGCCCGCCTCGAAGACCGTGTCGCCGAGCGCACGCGCTCGCTGGAAGACACCGAGCGCTTCCTGCGCACCGTGCTCGACGCCGTGCCGTCCATGATCAGCTACTGGGACCGCGACCAGGTCAACCGCGCGGCCAACCGCGCCAATCTGCACTGGCGCCAGCCCGAGGGCGGCACGATGGTGGGCCTGCGCGTGAAGGACACCCTCGACGAGGCCACCTACGCCCGCCTGCAGCCGCGCATCGAGGCCGTGCTCGACGGCCGCCAGCAGACCTTCGAGGTCACGGTGCGCACGCCCGCCACCGGCGAGCCGCGCGAGCTGCGGCTGACCTACCTGCCCGACGCGCGCGACGGCATGGTGCATGGCTGGTACGCCGTCGTCGACGACGTGACCGAGCGCAACCGCAACCGGCGCGAGCTGGAGTCCGCGCTCACGCTGCAGGCCACCGAGCGCTTGCGGCTGCAGAGCATCCTGCAGGGCACCAACGCCGGCACCTGGGAATGGAACATGCTGACCGGCGATGCGCGCTTCAACGAGCGCTGGGCCCAGATGCTGGGCCACGACTACGACGTGCTGAGGCCCAGCCACGTGCGGGCCTGGCGGGACCATGTGCACCCCGAGGACCTGAAGCTGGCGCGCGAGCGCCTGCGGCGGCACATCGATGGCGAATTGCCCTTCTACGAATGCGAGGTGCGCATGCGCCACGCCGACGGGCACTGGGTCTGGGTGCTCGACCGCGGCCAGGTGCAGACGCGCAACGAGGACGGCGCGCCCGAGTGGATGTACGGTACCTCGCAGGACATCAGCGAAAGCAAGGCCATCGAGCAAAGCCTGCGCGAGGCCACGCGCGCGGCCGAAGCGGCCAGCCAGAGCAAGAGCGCCTTTCTGGCCAACATGAGCCACGAGATCCGCACCCCGCTCAATGCCGTGCTGGGCGTGGCCCACTTGCTGGGCGACACGCCGCTCGACGCCACCCAGCGCGCCCTGCTGGAGAACGCGCAGACGGCGGGCCGCTCGCTGCTGGGCATCGTCAACGACGTGCTCGACCTGGCCAAGATCGAGGCCGGCGAGATGCGCCTGGCCGACGAGGCCTTCGCCCTGGGCGGCCTGCTGCGCGAGGTGGAATCGGTCTACGCGCTGCCGGCGCGCGAGAAGGGCCTGTCGCTGTCGCTGTTCGTGCCGCAGGACATGCCGGCCTACGTGATGGGCGATGCCGCGCGGCTGCGCCAGGCGCTGGTCAACCTGGTGGGCAACGCGATCAAGTTCACCCAGCAGGGCGGCGTGGTCATCAGCGCCGAGGTGCTGAGTGGCGGCGGGGGGCCGCAGCTGCGCCTGAGCGTGCGCGACAGCGGCATCGGCATCCCGCCCGAGGTGCAGGCGCGGCTGTTCCAGCCCTTCACCCAGGCCGACGAAACCACCACGCGGCGCTTCGGCGGCACCGGCCTGGGCCTGTCCATCGTGCGCCGGCTGGTCGCGCTCATGGGCGGGGAGGTGGGCCTGAACAGCGAGCCCGGCCAGGGCAGCGAGTTCTGGCTGCGCGTGGCGCTGCGCCCGGCCAAGGCCTCGGACCTGCCGCTGCCCGCGCCGCCCCCCGCGGCCAGCGACTCGAGCGGCCTGGCGGGCCTGGCCGTGCTGCTGGTGGACGACAGCGAGATCAACCTGGACATCGCGCGGCGCATGCTGGAGCGCCAGGGCGCGCGCGTGCAGACCTGCGGCGACGGCGAACAGGCCCTGGGCTGGCTGCGCGCCTCGCCCGCCGCCTTCGACGTGGTGCTGATGGACGTGCAGATGCCCGTGATGGATGGCCTGGAGGCCACCAACCGCATCCGCAACGAGCTGCGCCTGGTGGACCTGCCGGTGATCGCGCTGACGGCCGGCGCGCTGGCCGACGAGCGCCGCCGCGCGCTGCAGGCGGGTTTCAGCAACTTCCTGGCCAAGCCGATCGACCCCGAGGAACTGATCGAGGCGGTGCGCCGCGCCGCCTCGGCGCGCGGGGCCTCGACGGCGCATGCGCCGGCGGTGCCGCGACGGGTGCCCGCGGCGCCCGGCCCCGTGGCGCCGCGAACGCCCGCCGGAGACTGGCCGACCATCGAGGGCATTGATGCGGGGGCCGCGCGGCGCCAGCTCGGCGGCGATCTGTCGCTGTTCCAGCGCCTGCTCGCGCGCCTGCTGGCCGAACACGGCGACTGGGCGGCGCTGCCGCCCGAGGCCGCCGACCGCTGGGACAGCGGGGCGCGCGTGGCCTGGCGGGCCCGGGCCCACCGCTTGCGCGGCAGCGCGGGCGTGCTGGGCGCCATGGCCCTGTCGCGCGCCGCGACCGCCTTGGAGACCTCATTGGCGCCCGGCGGCGAGCCCGCGCCCGCCGGCCCGGCGCTGGCCGCCGTGCGCGCCGCCTTCGAGGCCCTGCGGGCGGCCGTGCCGGCCGAGGCCCCGCGCCCGGCACCGTTGGCGACGCCCGGTCCCGATGCCGACGCACCGGCGCTGACCGCGCAGCTGGAGCGGCTGGCCGAGCAGCTGGCGACGCAGGACCTCGACGGTGTGGAGACCTTCGAGGCCTGCCGCGCCGCGCTGGAGGTTCACTTCGGCGCCGCGCGCGTGGCCGCCCTGGCCGCGGCCATCGACGGCCTGGATTTCGCCACCGCGCGCCGCCTGCTCAACGGCACCTCGGCCTGAGGGGCCCGGCCGGCGCGCTCAGCCGGGCGTGCAGGGCTGGCGCAGGCGCTGCACCAGCCGGTCGATCGCCGCCAGCAGGTCCTCGCCGGTGTTGGGCTTGTCGATCAGCTCGGTGATGCCGGCGGCCGCGGCCTCGCGGCGCAGCTCGGTGCTGAGGTAGCCCGAGGTGATGGCCATCGCCGCGCCGGGCTGGTGCGCGCGCAGCGCGCGCACCAGCTCCACGCCGTTCATGCCGGGCATGGAGTGGTCCAGGATCGCCAGCTCGTAGTCCACCTCGCCGCTGCGCACCGCGCGCAGGGCCTCGATCGGACTGGTGAAGACGCGCGGCTCGTGCCCCGCGCGGCGCAGCAGGCGTTGCATGAGGTCGGCGATGAGCTCGTCGTCGTCGACATACAGGATGCGCGCGCCGCGCACGGCCGGTGTCGCGCGGCGGTCCTCGGGCGCCGCCGCCGGTTCGCCGCCGTCCACGGGCGCGGCCACCGCGCGGAAGTACAGGTCGAAGCGCGTGCCCTCGCCCGGGCGGCTGCGCACCTGCACCACGGCTTGGTGGTCGCGCAGGATGCCGTGCACCACCGCCAGGCCCAGGCCCGTGCCTTCGCCCGGCGGCTTGGTGGTGAAGAAGGGCTCGAACAGGTGGGCCAGGGTGGCCTCGTCCATGCCCATGCCGTTGTCGCGCACGCTCAGGTGCACGCCGAGCGCGGGCCAGTCCTGCGTGGGGCCCTGCGCCAGCACACCGGCCACCGGCAGAGGCGGCGGGCCGGCGTGCGGCCGCAGCTCGATCTCCAGCCGCCCGCGCGAGCGCTCGGGCATGGCCTGCCAGGCGTTGGTGCAGAGGTTGAGCAGCACCTGCTGCAGTTGCGTCGGGTCGGCCAGCACCGGGGGGGTGTCGGGGTCGCAGCGCACGCTCAGCTCCACGCCCTTGGGGATGGTGGCGCGCAGCAGGCGCACCGATTCGTCCACCACCGCTTGCAGCGGCATCACGCGCCGCTGCAAGGCCTGGCGGCGGCTGAAGGCCAGGATGCGGCGCACCAGGTCCTTGGCGCGCGCGCCGGCCTTGAGGATTTCGCCCACGCTTTCGGCCACGGCGGGCGCTTCGCGGGCGTCGTCCAGCGCCAGGCGCGCGTTGCCCAGGATGGCCGCGAGGATGTTGTTGAAGTCGTGCGCCACGCCACCGGCCAGCGTGCCCAGCGCCTCCAGCTTCTGCGACTCGCGCAGTTGGGCCTCCAGCGCCAGGCGCTGGTCCTCGGCCCGGCGGCGCTCGGTGAGGTCGAAGTCGATGCAGAAGATCTCGACGCCGCGCTCGGGGTGCTCGGTGATGATCTCGCTGCACTGCACCTCCACCGGGGAGCCGTCCTGGCGCAGCAGCCAGTGCACGCCGGTGTTGAGCGTGGCGCGCCCGTCCAGCGTGCGCTGGTGGTTGCGGTCGAAGCTGCCGCGCAGCGCGGGCGGGATCACCAGCTCCAGCATGCTGCGGCCGATGGCCTCGTCGGCGCGGTAGCCGTAGACGTGCTCGGAGCCCTTGTTCCAGTAGCGCACGATCATGTCGGGCCCGTAGGCCTGCACGGCGATGTTGGGGATGCTGTCGAAGATGCGGCGGAAACGGTCGTCGCTGGCCAGGTCGAGCGAGCGCGCCCGCACGCTGTCGGTCACGTCGCTCACCAGCACGGTCCAGTGCACGCGGCCGTCGGGCTGGGGACGCGGCTTGCCCATGCCGCGCAGCCACTTGTGGTGGCCCCGCGCGTCGACGATGCGCCACTCGTGCGCCCAGGGCGTGCCGCGCCGCGTGGCCTCGCGAAAGCCGCTGCGCAGCAGGCGGCGCTGCTCGCGCGGCGCCATGAGCCAGATCACCGCCTCGTGGGCCAGGATGGTGGCGGCGTCCACGCCCCAGAGTTCGGTGCAGCCCTCGCTGATGTACACCAGCGATCCCTGGCCCCGGGCGTCAAAGTCGTAGCGCAGCAGCGCGCCCTGCACGAGCAGGGCGAACGCGTCGAGTTGCGCGAACTCGTCTGGAGTCTCCTGGGAACCGGAACTGAGGTTCAACCGTCTCTCCGCGCGGGCGTGAACACCGGGCTGTTGGGGAATGTACGACCAACAGCCTTTTCGGCGCGACCGCGCCGGTCTTGAGCCGACCGACAGGGTCGCGTCAGTCCCGGGGGGCGGCCTGGGGCTCGGCGGTGGCGCCCTGCGCGATGGCCTGCAGCGCCTCCGCCTCGGTGCGGTACAGGTGCAGGCGCTCGTTCTCGTGCAGGTGCCCGGCGGTGCGCAGCACGCGCTCCACCGGCAGCTTCACGCCCACCAGGTGCAGGTGCACGCGGCGGTCGTCGAGCTGTTCGCGCAGTCGACCGAAGGCCTCGGCACCGGTGGCGTCGATCCAGTTGATGGGGTGCGCGACCAGCATCACGTGCGTGGTATCGGGCTGCTGCTGCAGGTGGTCGGCCACGGCGCGCTCCAGGGCGCTGGCGGTGGCGAAGTCGAGCGCGGCGTCCATGCGCAGCGCGTACAGGCGCGGGGCCAGCGGTGGCAGCTGCCACAGGTGGCGGTCGCGCAGGCTGCCGTCGGGGTGCAGGCCGACCTCGATGATGCGCGGGTGCAGGCGCAGGTAGAGGAACAGCGTCAGCGCCATCACCACGCCGGCCAGCACGCCCCAGTACAGGCGGGGCGCGGCCAGCAGCGTGATGGCGAAGGTGGCGCCGGCGATCAGCGCTTCCACGCGCGACAGGCGCCACAGGTGAACGAAGGCGCGCGGCTTGATCAGGCCCCACACCGGCAGCACCACGATGGCCGCCAGTACCGCCAGCGGCACGTGGTGCAGCAGCGGCATGGCCAGCAGCAGCGCCAGCAGCACCACCGCCACCGAGAACACCGTGGCCCAGGCGGTTTGCGCGCCCGCGTACAGGTTGAGCGCCGAGCGCGAGAACGAGGAACTGGTGGGCATGGCGCCGGTGAGGCCCGAGGCCAGCTTGGCCAGGCCCTGGCCGATGAGGTCCTGGTCCTGGTCCCAGCGCGAGCCGCGCTGGCCGCTGTCCACCTTGGCGCTGCTGGCCGTCTCCAGGAAGCTCACCAGCGTGATCATGAGCGTGGGCAGCACCAGCGCACCCAGGGTCTCCCAGCCCGGCCAGCCGGGCAGGAAGAGGGCGGGCAGGCCCTGCGGCAGCGTGCCGATGACCGGACCGCCCTGGGCCTCGAAGCCCAGCAGCCGGCTCAGGCCCGCGCTGACCAGCACCAGCACCAGCACCGAGGGAAAGCCCGGGCGCAGCCGGCGCGCGCCGACCAGCAGCGCCAGCGCGCCCAGGCCGAAGGCGAAGGCCTGCAGGTGCCAGCCGCGGCCCGCGAGCAGGGCGTCCATGTTGTCGAAGCCGGTGAGCGCGGGCAGCTGCGAGGCGATGATCAGCACCGCCGCCGCCTGGGTGAAGGCCATGAGCACCGGCGAGTTCACCAGGTTGAGCAGCCAGCCGTAGCGCACCAGGCCCAGCAGCACCTGCAGGACGCCCGACAGCAGGGCCAGCCACACCGCGAGCTGCACCCATTCGGCGCTGCCCGGCGTGGCCAGCGGCGCGAGCGAGGAGCCCACCAGCAGGCAGGTGAGCGCCGTGGGCCCCACCGACAGCCGTGGCGAGGCCGAGAACAGCACCGCGATGAGCGCCGGCAGCAGCGCGGCGTAGATGCCGGTGACCAGCGGCATGCCGGCCAGCGCGGCGTAGGCCACGCCCTGCGGCACCACCATCAGGCCGACGGTGAGGCCGGCGAGCGCCTCGTTGCGAAGCAGCGCGCCGTCGGGACGGGGCCACTGCAGGAAGGGCAGGAAACGGTGCAGGCGCGGCATGGGGCGGTCGGTCGACGGGAACGGGAGGCCGGAGCCGGCGATTATCGGCGGCGCGACCGCGCGCCCTCCCGCCGCGCCCGACCGGCCTCAGGCCACGAAGTGCGTGAAGCGCGTGTCCAGGTAGGCCTCCATGCCTTCGATGCCCGACTCGCTGCCGTGGCCGCTGTCCTTCACGCCGCCGAACGGCGCTTCGGGCACGGACACGCCCAGGCCGTTGATCGCCAGGCTGCCCACCTCCAGCCGCTCCGACACCTTCAGGATGGCCTTGGCGCTGTCGGTGAACAGGTAGCCGGCAAGGCCGTAGGCGTTGTCATTGGCCCGGGCGATGGCCTCATCGAGCTGGTCGAAGGGCGCCACGCAGGCCACCGGGCCAAAGGGCTCGTCCTGCATGGCCGGCAAGTCCTGCGGCGCGTCGGCCAGCAGCGTGGGCGCGACGAAGCAGCCGCCCGCCGGCGCCTCGCTCGCGAGGCGGCGCGCGCCGCGCTGCACGCTGCGCTCGATCAGGTCGAGCACGGCCGCGCGTCGGCGCTGGTTGGCCAGCGGCCCCATCTGCGTGCCGGGCGCCAGGCCCGGGCCCAGCACCAGGGCGCGGCTGGCCTGCGCGAAGGCGTCGATGAAGTCGCCATAGAGCCGGCGCGCCACGTAGAAGCGCGTGGGCGCCAGGCAGGCCTGGCCGGCGTTGCGGAACTTGTGCGCCACCATCAGCGGCACCGCGCGCGCGAGGTCCGCGTCTTCGCAGACGATGACCGGCGCGTGACCCCCCAGCTCCAGGGTGATGCGCTTGAGGTGGCGGCCCGCGAGCTGCGCCAGGTGGCGGCCCACGGGCACCGAGCCGGTGAAGCTCAGCTTGCGGATGACCGGCGAGGCGATCAGCGTCTCGGAGACCTCGGCAGGCACGCCATAGACCAGCTGCAGCGCGCCGGGCGGCAGTTCCTCGGCCAGGCAGGCCACCATGGCCGCCACGCTCGCCGGCGTCTCCTCGGCGCCCTTGAGGACGATGGAGCAGCCGGCCGCGAGCGCGCCGCCGAGCTTGCGCGCCGACAGCACCAAGGGGAAGTTCCAGGGCGAGAAGGCCGCGACGGGACCCACCGGCTGCTTGAGCACCGTCATGCGGCTGTCGGGCTGGCGCGCGGGGACCACGCGGCCGTACACGCGCCGCGCTTCCTCGGCGTACCACTGGATGAGGTCGGCGGCCATCAGGCACTCGGCGCGCGCCTCGGCCAGCGGCTTGCCCTGCTCCAGCGTGAGCAGCGTGGCGATGTGTTCGCAGCGCTCGCGCAGCCGCGCCACGCCGCGCGCCAGGCGCTCGCCGCGCTGGTGGGCCGGCACGCGGCGCCAGAGCTCGAAACCCTCGGCGCTGGCCCGCAGGGTGTCCTGCAGGTCCTTCGCGCTGGCCAGCGCGAGCTCGTCGAGGGTCTGGCCATCGGCCGGATTGACGATGGTCTGGCGGCGTTCGCCGCCGCCGCGGCGCCACGCGCCGGCGATCAGCAGCTCGGGACAGCGGTAGGCGTGGTGGTGCTGGGGAGCGCTCATATGTTGCGCCCCCCGTCCACGTCCAGGCAGACGCCGGTGAGGTAGGCGGCCTCGTCGGAGGCCAGGAAGGCCACGGCCGAGGCCACGTCGCCGGGGCGCGTGAAGCGGCCCAGGGGAATGCGCGCCAGGAAGCGCTCGCGGTTCTGCGGCGTGTCCTCGGCGCCCATGAAGTCGCCCAGCATCGCGGTCTCGCCGATCATGGGGTTGACCGCGTTGACGCGCACGCCCGAGCGCGCGAACTCCAGCGCCAGGCCCTTGGTGAGGTTGATCATCGCGGCCTTGCTGCCGCTGTACCAGGTGAGCCCGGGGCCGGGCCGCACACCGGTGGTGGAGGCCACGTTGACGATGGTGCCGCCGCCCTGCGACACGAAGCCCGGCAGCACCGCGTGGGCCGACCAGAACAGGCTCTTGAGGTTGACGCGGTAGACGCGGTCGAACTCTTCCTCGCTCACGTCCAGCGCGGGCTTGTTGCGGTGCGTGGTGCCGGCGTTGTTCACCATGATGTGCAGCCCGCCCAGGGTGTCGCGGGTGCGCGCCACCATGCCGCGGAAGGCCTGCTCGCTGGCGACGTCGCAGGCCGTGGCGCCGGCGCGGCCGCCGGCGGCGCGGATCTCCTCGGCCACCCGTTCGGCACCATCGAGGTTGAGGTCGGCGATCATCACCGCGGCGCCGCGCTGGCTGAGCAGGCGCGCGATGGACGCACCGAAGCCTGAAGCGCCACCCGTGACGATGGCGACTTTGTCGTTGAGTTGCATGGATTTCCTCTAGATGTCGAGCACCAGCCGGTCGCCGGCGCATCGCGAAACACAAACCAGCATCCGCCGCTGGGCCGCGCGCTCCTCGGGCGAGAGCACGCTGTCCAGGTGCAGGGCCTCGCCTTCGAGCAGGGGCGCCTCGCAGGTGCCGCACAGGCCCTCGCGGCAGGCGAAGGGGTGCTCCACGCCCAGCCGCTCCAGGGCGTCGAGCACGCTTTCGTTCGGGGCCACCGTGGTTTGCAGCCCGCTGCGCGACAGCCGCAGGGCGAAGCCGCGGCGTTCGTCGCCGCCCTCGACGTCGCTGGCCTTGAAGCGCTCCATGCGCACCGAGCCCGCGGGCCAGTGCGCGCTGGCGCGCGCCAGCGCGTCGAGCATGGGCGCGGGGCCGCAGGCGTAGAGGCCGTCCCAGCGCGCGTCGGCGAGCAGCGGCGCGGCGTCGATCGGTCCGCCCTGTTCGTCGTCGAAGTGGGTGCGCAGGCGCGGGCCCGCCAGGGCCTTGAGTTCGTCGAGGTAGGCCAGGCGCGAGGCGCTGCGCGCGCAGGCGAGCAGTTCCCAGTCCAGGCCCTGCGCCGCGCAGTGCCGCGCCATGGCGACGATGGGCGTGACGCCGATGCCGCCGGCCACCAGCAGCACGCGGCGGTGCGCCGGGTCCATGGCGAACAGGTTGCGCGGGGCGCTCACACGCAGCGCCTGCCCGGTGCGCAGCTGGTCGTGGATCCACGAGGAGCCGCCGCGGCTGTGGGCGTCTCGGCCCACCGCCACCAGGTAGTTGGGCTGGCGCTCGGCGCCCTGCGCGTTGACCAGCGAGTACTGGCGCGTCAGCCCGTTGGGCAGCGCCAGGTCGATGTGCGCGCCCGGCGCTGCGCCGGGCAGGGCCGCGCCGCCGCGGTGGCTGAGCTCGATCGCGAGCACGTCGCGGGCGAGCGGGCGCACCGCGCTGACCACGACCTCGGTGCCGCCGTTCATGCCTGCGAGCCCGCTTCGGCTTTCACCAGTCGATCGATCAGCCAGCGCGCCTGGTTCAGGCCGGCGTCGGCGGCGATCGGCACCAGCGGCCGGTCCGGCGCCTGGCGCATGACCTTCTGCTGCGCCTCGATCATGGCGCGGTCTTCCTCGAAGGCCACCACCACGTCGCGGTAGATCTGCTCGGTCATGGCGTCGTTGTCGAGCTCGAAGTTGCGCGCCTGGCAGAACCAGTAGTGGCTGGTGTGTTCGGTCTCGGGGGTCTGGATCGAGGTGTGGCGGAACTGCAAGGCCTCGGGCACGCGCGTGCCCTGCGGCGCGCCGCTGCCCGCGGGCGCGGAGCCGGCGTCCATGCGCAGCACGGCCGGCGGCGTCCACTGGTAGATCTGCCAGCGGTCGACCTTGCCCTCGAACCGGGCCACGCGCTTGTGCAGGTTGGGCATCTCGTCGTCGAGGTACCAGCGCGTGATGGTGAGGCTGCCGTTGCCCGCGGTGTCGCGTTCGATGCGCGGTTTGAGGTCGGCCGCGCTGCTGGTGCCCAGCGTGGTGGGGTGTACCCAGGCCAGGTGGGTGAAGTCCAGCAGGTTGTCCACGATCAGCCGGTAGTCGGCCTGGTAGTGGATGTAGCCGGGCTTCATGCGCCACTCGGGCGAGTCGTGCCAGAAGCAGTCGACGATGTCCTCCGCCTTGGCCAGGGCCGGGTCGCCCATCCAGATCCACACCAGGCGGTTGCGCTCCACCACGGGGTAGCTGCGCACGCAGGTCTTGGGCGGGATCTGGGCCTGGCCCGGGATCTCCACGCAGGCGCCCGAGGGGTCGAACTTCAGCCCGTGGTACAGGCAGCGCACGCAGTCGCCTTCCTTGCGGCCCAGGTGCAGCGGGGCGGCGCGGTGGCAGCAGCGGTTCTCCAGGGCCACGGCGCGGCCCTGGCTGTCGCGGTACAGCAGCACGGGCTCGTTGAGCAGGGTGCGTTCGAACAGGCCCTCGGGGGGCACTTCGATGTCCCAGGCGGCGACGTACCAGGCGTTGCGGATGAACATGTCTCGCTCCAAAACGTTTTACGAAGAGGCTTGCTCGCGCGTCTCGCGCGCTCGCCGGTGCAGCCGCAGACCGCGCACCAGGGGCTGAAGAACGGCCAGCGCGCAGGCGGCCAGCAGCGCGGCGGCGATCGGTCGCGTGAAGAAAATGGACCAGGACCCGGAGGAGACGCTGAGCGACTGGCGCAGCGTCGACTCCAGGATGTCGCCCAGCACCAGGCCCAGCACCAGCGGGATCACCGGCAGGCGGCCCAGGGCGCAGGCCCAGCCGAGCACGCCCGCGCCGAGCGCGACCCACACGCCGTACATGGAGCTGCTGGTGGAGTAGGCGCCGGTGAAGCACAGGGCCAGGATCGCCGCGCCCAGCCAGCGCGGGTCGAGCCGGCTGAGCCGCGCGAACGGCCGCGCCAGCACCAGCAGCAGGAGCAGGGTGGCGATGTTGATCGACACCAGCGCGGCGAAGATGCCGTAGACCAGCTCGGGTTGGTCGGCGAACAGCGTGGGGCCCGGCACGATGCCGTGCACGATGAACACGCCCATGATGATGGCGGTGATGGCGTCGCCGGGAATGCCCAGGGTGAGCACGGTCAGCATGGCGCCGCCGCTGTTGGCGTTGTTGGCGGTCTCGGCGGCGACGATGCCCTCGGGGTTGCCCTGGCCGAAGCTCTCGGGCTGTTTCGCGGCGCGGCGCGCAGCGAAGTACGACATGGTGGTCGACAGCGCCGAGCCCACGCCGGGCAGGATGCCGATGGCCGTGCCGATGCCCAGCGAACGCAGCAGGGTGCGCGGGTAGCGCAGCGGCTCCAGGAAATGCTCCAGCCGCGGCTTGCCGAAGGCGGCCATGGGCTCCGCCGTGCGCTCGCCGGGCGGACTGGACAGCAGCACCAGGGCCTGCGCCACGCCGAACAGGCCGATCACCACCGGCACCAGGGGCAGGCCGGTCTGCAGCGCGGTGAGTCCGAAGGTGAAGCGCTGCTCGTTGGAGGTGGGGTCGATGCCGACCGTGCCGATGAGCAGGCCCAGGCCGATCATCATCACCGCCCCGCCGATCTGGCGCTCATAGGCGCGGGCGATGAAGATCATGGCCAGCAGCGCGGCCATGAAGTTCTCGGCCGCGCCGAAGCGGCTGGTGAACTGCGAGACCGGCGCGGCGACGAAGGCCAGCACCAGCGCGCTCACGATGCCGCCGACGAAGGCCGAGGCGAAGGCCAGCGACAGCGCGCGCTCGGCCTCGCCGCGCTCGGCCATGGGCGCGCCGTCGAACATGGTCATGATGGACGAGGCCTCGCCCGGCGTGCGGATCAGGATGGAGGTGACCGCGCCGCCGTAGTACGCGCCGACGTAGATGCCCAGCAGCAGCGTGATGCCGGCCAGCGGGTTCATGCCATAGGTCAGCGGCAGCATCACCGCGATGGCCACGCCCGGGCCGATGCCGGGCAGCACGCCGATCACCACGCCGGTGAGGGCGCCCACGGCCACGGCCAGCAGCACGGCCGGGTGGGCCAGCCCCGCAAAGCCCATGAAGGGTTCGAACCAGCTCATGCCAGCCACCCTGTGATCCAGGGTTCGACCCAGGGCTCGGGGAACCAGACGTGGAACAGCTCGACGAAGACCAGCTGCAGCACCGTGGCCGCGATCACGGCGAACAGCGCCGAGGCGCGCCAGGGCAGGCCGGCGCCGCGGCAGGCGGCGAGCAGGAACAGCGCCACGCCCGGGGCGAAGCCCAGCAGCAGCACGGCGGGCACCAGCAGCACGAAGAGCGCGAGCCCGGCCAGCGCCACGCCGAGGCGGCCTTCACCGGTCTCCACTTCCTCGTCGCCCAGGGCCGCGTCGCCGCGCTGGCGCAGGCGCAGCAGGTGGGCCAGCGCGCCGAGCAGGATCAGCCCGGCCGCCAGCAGCGGAAAGGCGCCAGCGGATTCGTACCAGTGCGCGGCCAGCTCCGTGCCGTTCACCAGCGCCGGCAGGTTCAGGGCGATGGCCCCGGCCATGAGGCCCAGGACCACCGAAAGGGATCGCGCCACGGCGCCCGGCAGGCTCATTGCGCGCTCACTTCTTCACCAGGCCCAGCGATTCCATGACCGGGCGCAGCCAGGCCGCGTCCTGCTGCATCAGCGCGCTGGTCTGCTCGGGCGAGAGGTGCTCGAACAGCGTGCCCGACTTCTCGGCGTAGGCCTTCACCAGGGGGTCTTGCAGCGCGGCGTCGAGCGCCTTGGCCAGCGTCTGGATGATCTCGGGCGGTGTGCCCTTGGGCGCGAACAGGCCGGTCCAGATCGACACGTCGAAGCCATAGCCCAGCTCCTTGGCGGTCGGCACTTCGGGGAAGGCGGGCAGGCGCTTGGGCGTCATGGCCACCAGCACGCGCGCGTTGCCGGCCTTGACCTGTCCCATGATGTTGATCGACTCGACCGTCACCACGTCGGCGTCGCCCGCATTGAGCTGGGTGTAGCCCGGCGAGGGGTAGGAGACCAGCTTGGGCTTCCAGCCGTCGATGCCGGACATGCGCACCACGCTTTGCGTGGGCACGGCGCCCGGACCGAAGTTGCCCAAGATCACTTCCTTGCCCTTGGCGTGCGCGGCCAGCTCCTTCATGGTCTTGAAGGGCGCGTCGGCCTTGGCGGCCACCACGAAGGGCAGCACGTTGTAGATGCCGATGGGCGCCATGTCGGTCATGGCGTAGGGCGCGTTGCCGGCGATCACCTGCGAGACGGCCGGTCCGATGTTGATCGAGCCCAGGGTGTAGCCGTCGGGCGCGGCCTTCACGAACTCGGCGGTGCCGATGACCGCCTGGCCGCCCGGCTTGTTGATCACCTGCACCGGCACGCGCAGCTGCTTGCTCAGGGCCTGCGAGACGGTGCGCATGCCGACGTCGGCCGAGGTGCCGGCGGGCCAGGGCACCACCACCTCGATGGGCTTGCTGGGGTACTTGGCCTGCGCGTGCGCCAGGCCGGCGATGAGCAGGCCGGTGGCCGCGGCGAGGGTGGTGCGCAGCAGAAAGCGGCGCCGCTGGAGGAAGCTCATGTTGTCTCCTGTCGTTCGTGTGGGGAGAGGGTGGGGGCGATGCTAGGGAGGGTTCGTGATCGGCACCAAATCGCTTTTGCCGACCTATGATCCGCAAACCCGATCTCCGTAGAAACCCTGGACCCCATGAAACTGCAGACCCTGCAAGCGCTGATCGGCATCGAGGAGCTGGGCAGCATTCGCGCCGCCGCCGCGCGCATGCACATGTCGCAGCCCGCGCTCACGGCGGCGATCCAGCAGCTCGAGGCGGAACTGCAGGCGCCCTTGCTGGCGCGCAGCAAGCAGGGGGTGAGCTTCACGCGCTTCGGCCAGGCGTTCATGCGGCACGCGCACCTCATCGTGTCGGAGAGCCAGCACGCGCAGGAAGAGATCGCGCAGATGCGCGGGCTGTGGGAGGGGCAGGTGCGCTTCTCCACCTCGCCGGCGATCGCGCTGGCGGTGCTGCCCCAGGCCCTGGCCAGCTTCTCGGCCAAGTACCCCGGCGTGGTGCTGTCGGTGCGCGACGGCCTGTACCCCGGCGTCACGCCCGCGCTGCGCGAGGGCACGCTGGACTTCGCGATCACGCCCGCGCATCGGCAGGAGGTGCAGAGCGACATCGTGGCCGAGCCGCTCTACCAGAGCGACATCGTGATCGTCGCGCAGCGCGAGCATCCGCTGGCGCAGGCCACCAGCGTGGCCGAGCTGCGCGACTGCCAGTGGGTGCTGTCGAGCGCGCCGGGCGGACCGGGGGCGGTCATCGACGAGGTGTTCGCGCGCGCTGGCCTGGGCGAGCCGCGGCTGGGCATGGTGTGCGAGTCCTTCCTCGCCCTGCCGGGCGTGGTGACGCATTCGCGCATGCTCTCGACCATGCCGCGCACCCTGTTCGAGATGAACGCCTTTCGCGAGTCGCTGTGCATCGTGCCGGTGCGCGAGGCCATGCCCAGCCCGACGATCTGCGTGCTGCGCCGCCACGACCTGCCGCTGACGCCGGCCGCGCGCGAGCTGATCGGCTGGATCCAGCACGTGGCGCTGGCCGGCCGGCGCGCGCCGGCCGATCAGCGCTGAGGCATGTCCTTGTAGGAGTAGCCCAGGCTCACCGTCGCGTCCTCGGGGATCGGCGGCATGCTGGCGTTCCAGGCCTCCCAGCGTTCGCGCATGGCGGCCAGGCGGTCGGGCTCGCGCGGCGCCAGGTTGGCGCGCTCGCGCGCGTCCTGGGCGATGTTGAAGAGGTAGTCGTTGCCGTCCACGCGCAGGTACTTCCAGTCGCCTTCGCGCAGCGCGCGCTGGCCGCGGTGGTTCATGCGCCAGTGCATGGGGCGCTCGATGCGCGCGCCGGCGTCGCGCCACACGGGCAGCAGCGACACGCCGTCGGGCGCGCAGGCGGCGTCGGGCGCCACGCCAGCGGCGTCCAGCAGGGTGCGCGAGAAGTCCATGCTCATGCCGTGCTGCGCGGTGCTGCCGCCGGCCGGCACCTGCGCGGGCCAGTGCACGATCCAGGGCACGCGGATGCCGCCCTCGGTGAGGTCCATCTTGCCGCCCACCAGGGGCCAGTTGTCCGAGAAGCGCTCGCCGCCGTTGTCGCTGGTGAAGACGACGATGGTGTTCTCGGCCAGGCCGTGCCGCTTGAGCGCGTCCATGATCCAGCCGATGCCTTCGTCCATGTGGTGGATCATGCGGCGGTAGCTCTCCACGTTGCCACCGTGCAGGTGGAACAGGTTCTTCGCCAGCTCGGGCGCGATGTGGGCGTCGTCGCGCGTTTCCCAGGGCCAGTGCGGCGCGGTGTAGTGCAGGCTCAGCATGAAGGGCGTGCCGCCCTGGGCGCCTTCGGCCATGCGGTCGACGTAGTCCACGGCGCGCCGGCTCAGCAGGTCGGTGAGGTAGCCCTCCTCGGCCTTTTCCTCTTCGCCGAACCACAGGTCGTGGTCGCCGGTGCTGGCGCAGTGGGTGAAGTAGTCCACGCCGCCGGCCATGGGACCAAAGAATTCCTCGTAGCCCGAGCGCAGCGGCCCGAAGGCCGGCGGGTAGCCCAGGTGCCACTTGCCAATCAGCGCCGTGCGGTAGCCCGCGCCGCGCAGCAGCGAGGGCAGGGTGGGGTGCTCGGGCGGCAGGCCCAGGGTCTGGCTCTTGCGCGCCTTGCTGTTGATGGGCTCTTCGGCCGCGCCACGCAGCCGGTACTGGTAGCGCATGGTCATCAGCGCGAAGCGCGTGGGCGAGCACACCGGCGAGTTGGAATAGCCCTCGGTGAACTTCAGGCCACCGGCGGCCAGCGCGTCGATGTTCGGTGAGACGCGGCCGAAGCCGGCTTCGCGGCCGCCGTAGCAGCCGAGGTCGGCGTAGCCGAGGTCGTCGCAGACGATGTAGATGATGTTGGGGCGGTTCATGTCGTGATCATTCCACTTTCATGCCGGTGGCCTTCACGATCGCGCCGTAGCGCGCGTTCAGGTCGGCCAGGCGCTGGCTGGCGGCGGCGCCGGTGAGGCCTTCGTAGAACAGGTCCAGGCCGTTCATGCGGGCCTTGACGTCGGGGCGTTGCAGCGTCTCGGCGATGGCCTTGCCGATCTGCTGCACCAGGGCGTCGGGCGTGGCGGCGGGGGCCATCACCACGTAGAGCACCTCCTGCTCCAGGCCTTTGAAGCCGAGCTCGCCCACGGTGGGGATCTCGGGCGCGAGCGCCGAGCGCTGGCGGCTGGTGACGGCCAGGGCGGTGATCTTGCCGGCCTTCACGTGCGGCAGCATGCCCGGCGTGGCCAGCGCGCCGCCGTCCACCTCGCCCGCGAGCACGGCGGTGACGGCTGGCGTGTTGCCGCGGTAGGGAACGTGGGTGAGCCGGTGCCGGGTGGCCTCGGCGAACACCTCCACCGCCAGGTGGCCCGGGCTGCCGCTGCCGGCCGAGCTGAAGTTGAAGTGCTTCGACCGGCTCTGCTCCACCAGCTGGGGCAGGGTCTTCAGGCCGGTGGAAGGGTGCACGCCGATCAGCAGGCCCGAGGAGGCCATGACGATCACGGGCTTGAGGTCCGCGGCCTTGAAGCCCTGGTTGGGGTAGAGGTGCGGATTGATGGTGAAGGTGGTGTCGATGCCGAACAGCAGGGTGTTGCCGTCGGGCGCGGCCTTGGCGGCGTCGGCCGCGCCGATGTTGCCGGCCGCGCCGGGCTTGTTGTCCACCACGAAGTTCTGCTTGAACCGCTCGTGCAGCCCCTGGGAGACCGAGCGCGCCAGGATGTCCGCCGGGCCGCCCGCGGGGAAGTTGGTGACGAAGCGCACGGTCTGGGCGGGCCAGGCCGTCTGGGCGTGCAGGGCGGGGGTGGCGAGGGCGGCGGCGAGGGCGAGGCCCAACAGCGCGCGGCGGCGAACGGTCATGAAAAAACTCCTTCGGACAAGGCGGGTGCTCAGTCGAGCTGGATGCCGGTGGCCTTGATCGGGGCCTCCCAGCGCTTGAGGTCGGCCGCCTGCGCGGCGGCCAGTTCGGCGGGCGTGGAGCCCACGGCGTCGTAGCCCAGGCCGAGCAGGCGCTCGCGCAGGGCGGGCGTCTTCACCGCGGCGGCCACGGCCTTGGACAGGCGGTCGCGCGCGGCGGGGTTCATGTTCGCGGGGCCGTACATGGCGAACCAGGCGGTGGCCACCATGTCGATGCCGCTTTCCTTGAGCGTGGGCACCTCGGGCACCTGCGGGTCGCGCTGCGCGCCGGTCACGGCCAGGATGCGCACCTTGTTCGTGCGGTGCAGCTCGGCGGTTTCGGAGACGACGTCGAACTTGTAGTCGATGTGGCCGCCCAGCAGCGCGGTGTTGGCCGGGCCGCCGCCCTGGAAGGGCACGTGGTTGAGCTTGGCGCCCACCTGCTGCTCGAACAGCACGCCCATGAAGTGCGGCAGCGTGCCCAGGCCGGGCGTGCCGTAGGAGGCCACGCCCGGCTGCGCCTTGGCGGCCTGCACCATCTCGCCCACGGTCTTGGCCTTGCTGGCGGGGCCGGCCACCACGCCGAACTGGAAGTTGGCGATCAGCGAGACCGGGCTGAAGTCCTTCACCGCGTCGTAGTCCAGCTTCTTGTAGACGTGCGGGAACAGCACCATGGGGCCACTGGGCAGCACGATCACGGTGTGGCCGTCGGGCTCGGCGCGCTTGACGAGGTTGAGCGCGATGCGCCCGCCCGCGCCGGGCTTGTTCTCCACCACGATGGGCGCGTACTGGTCGCGCAGGTGCTCGCCGAGCAGGCGGGCCAGGGTGTCGGCCGAACCCCCGGGCGGAAAGCCCACCACGATCTTCAGCGGGGTCTTGTCCTGCGCGAAGGCGCCGCCGCCCAGGGCGAGGGCGGCGAGCAGGCTGGCGTGGATCAGGCGGCGGCTGAAGCTCATGGTGTGTCTCCGGTGGTGGTGGTGGTCGGCGTGCGGGTGGTCCCGCTTGGAGCCGGCCATGCTAGGGATTCACAATCGATTGCAGAAATCAACCGTTCTACGGGTTTACCCTGATGTCCTCCACCCCTCCCGGGAGCGACCGGCTGCTGCACCCCGAGCGCCAGGCCGACTTCCTGCTTTACCGCCTGTACCGCATCCACATCACGGCCGGGCGCACGGTGGTGCGGATGTGCGAGGAGCGGCACGGCATGACGCGGCGCGAGTGGCGCGTGCTGTCCTTCCTGGCCGAGAACGAGGGCGTGCTGTCCTCGGCGCTGGCCGAGCGGGCCATGCTGGACCGGGCGCGCACCTCGCGCACCCTGACCTCGCTGGCGGGCAAGGGGCTGATCGAGCGCCGGCCCAAGCCGCACGACCGGCGCGAGGTGCAGATCTTCCTGAGCGAGGCGGGGCGCCGGGTGCACGACGACATCTTCCCGCGCATCGCGGCCATCAACCACGCGCTGGTGCGGGGCCTGTCGCCCGAGCAGCGGCGGGCGCTGGACGCCATGGTGGCGCACGTGCAGGCCCTGGCCGACGGCATGCTGGCGGGCGAGGCGCCGCTGGCGCGCGACAACCCGGACGACGACCTCTGAGGCGGCGCTCCCCCCGGCTGATCCACGGCGCGTTCTCCCGCGTACAAGGGCCATTCGCCACTTTATGGGGGCCCGCATGGCGCTCGATCTGTCTTCCGTGGCCCTGCAATGGGCCGAACGTGGCTGGCTGCCCGAGCCGGCCCTGCGCCTGGGCATCCGGCGCCTGCTGCGCGAGCGGCTGGACGAAACCCGCCACCAGGACCCCGAGGGCGCCGCCGCGCTGACGCAGGCCTTCCTGGCCTCGCTGCGGGCCGCGCCCCTGGCGCTGCACACCGACAAGGCGAACGAGCAGCACTACGAGTTGCCGCCCGCCCTGTTCGAGGCCATGCTGGGCCCGCAGCGCAAGTACAGCTGCTGCTGGTGGCCCGAGGGCGTGTCCTCGCTGGAAGCCGCCGAGGAGGCGGCGCTGGCCGAGACGGCCGCGCGCGCCGGCCTGGCCGACGGCCAGCGCATCCTGGAGCTGGGTTGCGGCTGGGGCTCGCTCAGCCTGTGGATGGCGGCGCACTACCCGAACGCCAGCATCCTGGCGGTGTCGAACTCGGCCTCTCAGCGCGCCTTCATCGAGGCCCAGGCGCGCGCGCGCGGGCTGGGCAACCTGCGGGTGCTCACCTGCGACTTCAACGCCTTCGGCGAGGACGGCGCGCACGACGGCCAGTTCGACCGTGTGGTGTCGGTCGAAATGTTCGAGCACCTGCGCAACTGGCCTCAGGCCTTCGCCAAGGTGGCGCGCTGGCTGCGCGACGACGGCCGCTTCTTCATGCACGTCTTCGTCCACCGCGAAGCGCCATACGCCTTCGAGGCCCGCGACGCCAGCGACTGGATGAGCCGCCACTTTTTCTCGGGCGGCATGATGCCCAGCGACGACCTCGCCCTGCTGTGCCAGGACGACCTGGCCCTGCTGGAGCGCTGGCGCTGGGACGGGCGCCACTACGCGCGCACCGCGGCGGCCTGGCTGGAGCGGCTGGACGCCCATCGGGAGGCCCTGCGGCCGGTGTTCGAGTCGGTCTACGGCGCGCGCCAGGCGCCGATGTGGTGGCAGCGCTGGCGGCTGTTCCTGCTGTCGGTGGAAGAGCTGTTCGGCTACGACCAGGGGCAGCAGTGGTGGGTGAGCCACTACCTGTTCGCGCCGCGGCGCTGAGCCCATGGAAGGCCACCACGCGCTGCTCGCTGCCGCGGCCGCGGGTCTGTTGACCGCCGTCGCGATCGCGCTGCCCACCTGGCTGGCGAGCCTGGTGCTGCGCGACGCCAGCGTCGCCGACCGCGTCTGGCCGGCCTTCGTCGCGGCGCCCGCCCTGGTCTATGCCTGGCGGCTCGGCGCCGACGCGCGGGCCCTGGTCATGCTGTTCATCGCGCTCGCCTGGGCCCTGCGCCTGGGCGTGTTCATCACCTGGCGCAACTGGGGCCACGGCGAAGACCGCCGCTACCGCGACATGCGCGAGCGCCACGGGCCCGGCTTCGCGCTCAAGAGCCTGTACCTGGTGTTCTTGCTGCAGGCGCTGCTGGGCTGGGTGGTCGGCTGGCCCCTGCTGGAGGCCATGGGGCGCGCTGGCGCGGCCTGGGGCCCGTGGGACTGGGCGGGCGCGGCGCTCGCCCTGGGTGGCCTGCTGATGGAAACCGTGGCCGACGCCCAGCTGGCGCGCTTTCGCCGCGAGCCCGCGAACCGCGGCCAGGTGATGGACCGGGGCCTGTGGCGTTGCTCGCGCCACCCCAACTACTTCGGCGAGGCCTGCGTGTGGTGGGGCCTGGGCCTGATGGCGCTGGGGGCGGGCGGCGCGGCCGGCGCCTGGTGCCTGGTCTCTCCCCTGATGATGACGGTGCTGCTGCTGCGGGTGTCGGGTGTGACCCTGCTGGAAAAGGACATCGGCGAGCGCCGCCCCGCCTACCGCGACTACGTGGCGCGCACCAGCGCCTTCTTCCCTTGGCCGCCCCGGCGCGGAGGCGCGCGGTGAGGGCCTGGGGCGGGTGGGCGCTGGCCTGGCTGCTGGCGGGGGCCGCGGCGGCGCCCGCGCGGGCCGAGGTCTGGGCCTTCGAGGTGCGGCTGGACGGCCGGCCGATCGGCTCGCACCGCTTCGAGCTGAGCGGACCGCCCGAGGCGCGCGAGGTGCAGAGCGTGGCGCGCATGGACGTCACCCTGCTGGGGGTGCCGCTGTACCGCTACCGCCACGAGGCGCGCGAGCGCTGGCGTGGCGATTGCCTGGACGGGGTCAGCGCGCGCACCAACGACGGCGGCGAGGCCAGCCAGGTCGAGTGGCCCGACGACACGGCCGGCGCGGGCGGGCCGGTGCGGCCCGCCTGCCTCATGAGCTACGCCTACTGGAACGCCGCGCTGACGCGCCAGACGCAGCTGCTCAACCCGCAGACCGGCCAGCTCGACGCGGTGCGTTTCGAGCGCTTGGCCGATGCGCCGCTGGCGGTGAACGGGCGCGAGGTGCCGGCCGTGCGCTGGCGGCTCATCGCCACCGCGCCCGCGCCCGCCGCGACGCGCCAGACGCTGACGCTGTGGCTGGAGCGCTCCAGCGGCCGCTGGATCGGCCTCGACGCCCTGGTCCGGGGCGATCGGCTGCTGAGCTACCGATTGCCCTGAAGCCTGTTCATTCATTGCTTGGCGGAGACCCCCATGCCACACACGACTTCGCACGCCCCGGCCGCGACGGTCTCGAGCGGTGCCGCGCCGGCCTGGCGCTGGCCGCTGGCCTATGCGCTCACCGCGCTGGTGTTCCTCGCGCTGGACGCGGTCTGGCTGAGCAGCATGCACACCGCTCTGTACCAGCCCGCCATCGGCCACCTGTTGTCCGGCACCGTGGACTGGACGGCCGCCGGCCTGTTCTATGCCTTGTACATCACCGGCCTGCTGGTGTTTGCCGTGGCGCCCGCGCTGACGTCGGGCCGCTGGGGGGTGGCGCTCGGCCGCGGGGCGCTGTTCGGCCTCCTGGCCTACGCGACCTACGACCTCACCAACCAGGCCACGCTGCGCGACTGGCCCTGGCGCGTGACGCTGGCGGACCTCGCCTGGGGCGCCTTCATCAGCGGCACGGCCTCGGGCCTGGTCGCCCGGTTCACCCTGGCTACATGCCGACGAGCCCGCCCAGCCAACGGGCGATGAACCCGTCGAAGGCCAGCCGGCCGTCGACCGAGGCGAGGCAGATGCACTCGCCGCCGTCCTGCACCACCGGCTGGTGGTGGACATCGGCATCGGCGAGGTCGAAGTCGCCCGGGCCGAACAGGGCGCGCCCGTCGTGGAAGTGGCCGTAGAGGATCTGCGTCAGCTCGGTGCCGCGGTGGGTGTGGCGGGGCAGGTACTTGCCGGCGCCGATGCGCAGCAGGAAGACGTTGGCCTCGGGCGCGTCGGGCACGTTCACGCGGCTCCAGCGCATGCCCGGCCCCAGCCAGCGCCAGCGGGTGGCGCTGCAATCGGCCAGGGCGCGTGGCCACACGGCGCCCAGGGGCAGCGGGGGCGGCGCGCTGGGCTGGCGCGGCGCCCGCTCGCCCAGCGTGGGAACGGGCGGCTGCGGCTCGATGCGCGCGATGCGCTCGAGGGCGCGCGCCAGCGCGTCTTCCCGCAGCGGCGCGGGCGGCTGCTCATCCAGCAGCACCCCGCCCAGGGCGCGCAGCGCCGCCACGCGCTGGCGGCAGGCGGCGCAGAGTTCCAGGTGGGTGGCCACCACCAGCCGCGCCCCGATCGGCAGGCCGACCGCGGCATACGACAGCAGCAGCTCGTCGCTGGGGTGGTGGTGAATCTCGGGGGCGTCCATGGTCGGGTTCGGCAAAGGAATCGTTTGGGGGCCTCAGGCGTCGAGCAGCTTGCGCAACTGGGCCACGGCCAGCCGGATGCGCGACTTGACCGTGCCCAGCGGCAGGCCGAGTTCGGTCGCGATGCGCGCGTGTGGCTCGTCTTCGTAATAGGACAGGCGCAGCACCTGCGCCTGCTCGGCGGGCAGCCGCTCCAGCGCCTCGCGCACGCGCTGGGCCAGCCGCTGCGCGTCGGTCTGCTCGGCCAGCCCGGGGCCGTCGGCCGGGAGCTGGTCGAACTCGAAGCATTCGTCGCCTGCCAGGTCCAGCCGCTGCCGGCGCGAGGCGTCCACGCGCAGGTGGCGCGCGATGGTGAACACCCAGGTCGACACCGCGGCCTGCGCCGGGTCGAACAGCGCGGCCTTGCGCCAGACCATGGCCAGGGCTTCCTGGGCCAGGTCCTCGGCGGCGTCGTCGCTGCTGCCGGTGCGCATCAGGTAGCTCTTCACGCGGGGGGCGAAATGCTGGAACAGGCGGGCGAAGGCCTGTGGGTCCCGGTGTTCGGCGATGCGGCGCAACTGCGCCGGCCAGTCCTCGGACGGGTCGGGCGCGGCGCGGTCGGCGTGGAGCGGAACGATGGTCAAGTGCGGCGTCCTCGGCGGGCTCGGCGGGGTCCCGCCCGGGGGGTTGACCCAGGGGGTGGAGGAGTCGTCGCGTCGCGGTTGGCCCATGGCCCTTCTACGCGGCGCGCGGGGGATTGGATCATCGCCCAGTCCGGGACGGCACGGCGGGGAATCCAAAACCGCCCGGCCTGCGTACAAGCAGGGCCTCACCGACCGAAAGCCGCCCCCATGAGCCGATCCCCCGACCTCGATACGCCACCGCGCACCCGGACCGGCGGCGATCGCCTGCGCATCGCCGTCGTCGGCGGCGGCATCGCCGGCCTGTCCTGTGCCTGGCTGCTGTCGCGCCGCCACGCCGTCGAGCTGTTCGAGGCCGAGCCGCGCAGCGGCGGCCACAGCCACACGGTGGACGCGCCCTGCGGCGCGCGGCAGGTGCCGGTGGACACCGGCTTCATCGTCTACAACGAGCCCGCCTACCCCAACCTCACGGCGCTCTTTCGCCACCTGCGGGTGCCGACCCGCGCCTCGGACATGTCGTTCGCGGTGAGCCTGGACCGGGGCGGCCTGGAGTACGCCGGCACCGACCTTGGCGGCCTGTTCGCGCAGCGCGCCAACCTGCTGCGCCCGCGCTTCTGGCGCATGCTGGCCGAGCTCTGGCGCTTCTACCGCGAGGCCCCGCGCGACGCGGCGGCCTGCGGTGGGCTGTCGCTGGACGCCTACCTGGACGCCCGCGGCTACGGCCGCGCCCTGCGCGACGACCACCTCTACCCCATGGGCGCGGCGATCTGGTCCTGTTCCGCCGAGCGCATCGGCCAGTACCCGGTCGCCGCTTTCGTGCGCTTCTGCGAGAACCACGGCCTGCTCCAGGTGTCGGGCCGGCCGGTCTGGCGCACCGTCGACGGCGGCAGCCGCGAGTACGTGCGCCGCCTGGTGAGCGACTTCGACGGCCACCTCCACCACGAGGCGCCGGTGACCGCGCTCGAGCGCGGGCCCGCGGGCGTGCGGCTGCGCCTGCGCGACGGCGGCTGGACGCCGGCCTTCGACCAGGTGGTGCTGGCGACCCACGCGGACCAGTCGCTGCGCCTGCTGGCCGAGCCGACGCAGGCCGAGCGCCGCCTGCTGGGCGCCTTCGGCTACACGCGCAACCTCGCGGTGCTGCACAGCGACCCCGCCCTGATGCCGCGCCGCCGCGCGGTCTGGTCGAGCTGGAACTACCTGGCCGAGCGCGGCGCCCAGGCCACGCCGACGGTGACGTACTGGATGAACCGGCTGCAGCCTCACCTGCCCCAGGGGCGGGAGGCGCCGCCGCTGTTCGTCTCCCTCAACCCGGCGGCCGCGCCGCGGCGCGAGCACCTGATCCGCACCGAGGTCTACGAACACCCGAGCTTCGACGCCGCGGCCATCGCGGCGCAGCGCGAGCTCTGGTCGCTGCAGGGCGAGCGGAATACCTGGTTCTGCGGGGCCTACTTCGGCTCGGGCTTTCACGAAGATGGCCTGCAGGCCGGGCTCGCGGTGGCCGAGGCGCTGGGCGGCGTGCGCCGGCCCTGGACCGTGGAGGGCGAGTCCGCGCGCATCCACCTGCCCGGGGCCTTGGCGTGACGACGCCGCGGCCGGCGCCAGCGCCCACCACCGCCGCCGCGCCGGCCCCGGCGTGGCGCTCGGCGCTGTACGACGGGCGGGTGGTACACCAGCGGCCAGGGCCGGTGCGCCACCGCCTGGCGTACCGCATGTTCTCGCTGCTGCTCGATATCGATGAGCTGGCGTCGCTGCACGCGCGCCTGCGCTGGTTTTCCGTCGGGCGGTTCAACCTGTTCAGCCTGTGGCCCTCGGACCATGGCGATGGCAGCGCCCACGACGCCGCGGGTCTGCGCGTCCAGCTGGACGCGCGCCTGCGCGAGGCCGGCCTGCCGGTGGGTGGCGCCATTCGCCTGCTGGCCCTGCCGCGCCTGCTCGGTTATGCCTTCAACCCGCTGAGCGTGTGGTTCTGCGATGCGCCGGACGGCCGGCTGCAGGCCATCGTCTACGAGGTCAACAACACCTTCGGCGAACGCCACAGCTACCTGATCGAGGTGCCCGAGGCGCAGCGCGGTGCGCGCCTGATCGAGCAAGGCTGCGACAAGCGCCTGTTCGTGTCGCCGTTCCTGGACATGGACCTGGCGTACCGCTTCCGCATCGAGCCACCGGGCGAGCGCCTGTCCATTGGCGTCGACGTGCACCGCCGCGACGGCGGCGCCGCCGTGCTGCACGCGCGGCTGGACGCCCGGCGCCGGCCGCTCAGCGATGGCGCGCTGTGGCGCACCTTCTTCGCCTACCCGCTGCTGACGCTCAAGGTGATCGTCGGCATCCATTGGGAAGCGCTGCACCTGTGGCGCAAGGGCGCGCGGCTGCGGCCGCGCCCGGCCCCACCGGCCCAGGCCATGAGCGTCGTGCGCTCCGGCGATTCCTCTTCCTCCTGACGCGAGCACCCATGTCCCACGACACCCCCTCCTTGCGGCCCGCCCCCCACCATGCGGCGCCGGCGGCGCCGGCGGCCACCCTGAGCGGCGACGCCTCGGGCCTGCGCCAGGCGCCGCTGCGCCGGCTGCTGTCGCGCGTGCGCGCCGGCCGTCTGCTCCTGACCCTGCCCGACGGCGCGCGCCTGCAGGCGCAGGGCGCCGCGCCCGGCCCGAGCGCGGAACTGCGCCTGCACCGCTGGCGCCCCTTGCTGCGCCTGCTGCAGCAGGGCGACCTGGGCCTGGCCTGGTCGTACCGCGACGGCGACTGGAGCACCCCCGATCTGGTGGCCCTGCTGTCCTTCGGGCTGGCGAACGAGGCCGCGCTGGACGGCGCCATCTCCGCGCCCGCGCCGGCGCGCTGGCTCGCGCGGCTGCTGCACCGCCTCAACGCCAATACGCGGCGCGGCAGCCGCCACAACATCGCCGCCCACTACGACCTGGGCAACCGCTTCTATGAGCGCTGGCTGGACGGCAGCATGCTGTACTCGAGCGCGCTGTACGACGGGCCGGCGGACTCGCTGGAGGCCGCGCAGGCGCGCCGGCTGGAGCGCATCCTCGGGCTGCTGGACGTGCGACCGGGCCAGCGCGTGCTCGAGATCGGCTGCGGCTGGGGCACGCTGGCCGCCACGCTGGCGCGGCGCGGCGCCGAGGTGGTGGGCGTCACGCTCTCGACCGAGCAGTTGGCTTTCGCGCGCGAGCGCGCCGCTGCCTGGGGCGTGGCCGATCGGGTCGATCTGCGGCTGCAGGACTACCGCGACGTCGAGGGCCGCTACGACCGCGTGGTCTCCATCGAAATGATCGAGGCCGTGGGCGAGGCCTATTGGCCGGTCTACTTCGCCACGCTGCGCGAGCGGCTCAAGCCCGCTGGCGTGGCCGTGCTGCAGGCCATCACCATCGACGAGCGCCGTTTCGAGGGCTACCGCGACAACCCGGACTTCATCCAGCGCTGCATCTTTCCCGGCGGCATGCTGCCTTCGCCCGAGCGCATGGCGCAGCAGGCGCGCCAGGCGGGGCTGCGCCTGAGCACCGAGCTGCGCTTTGGCCACAGCTACGCGCGCACGCTGGCCGACTGGCGGCGGCGCTTCCAGGCCGAGTGGCCGGCCATCGAGGCCCAGGGCTTCGACGCGCGCTTCAAGCGGCTGTGGGAGTACTACCTCGGCTACTGCGAGGCCGGCTTTCTGGCCGGGCGCGTCGACGTCGGTCTGTACCGCCTGGTCCACGAGAACTGAAGGCGCGCCTGGGGGCGCGGGACAATCGGGGCCACGACAGCGATCCCGGAGTGTTCCCATGCCCATCCAATACGCGCGATTCCTCGTCGGCCGCGAGCGCACGCTGGCGGCCAACCGCCAGGTGGGGCTGCTGCTGGCCTTCGTGGCCGGGGCCATCAACGCGGGCGGCTTTTTGGCCGTGCGGCAGTACACCTCGCACGTGACCGGGCTGGTCTCGTCCATGGCCGACCACCTGGTGCTGGGCGAGGGCGCGCTGGTGGCCTCGGCGCTGGCGGCGGTGCTGGCTTTCCTGCTGGGCGCCATGTGCTGCGCGGTGATGGTCAATTTCGCGCGCCGGCGCGCCATGGCCAGCGAGTACGCCTTGCCGCTGCTGCTGGAGGCCCTGCTCATCCTGTGCTTTGGCCTGATGGGCGCCTGGCTCGCGCGCTTCGAGGGCCTGCTGATCCCGGCCACCGTGGCCCTGCTGTGCTTCATCATGGGCCTGCAGAACGCGGTGGTGACCAAGCTGTCGAACGCGGTCATCCGCACCACGCACATGACCGGCGTGGTGACCGACCTGGGCATCGAGCTCGGCAAGCTGCTGTACTGGAACCGCGCCGAAGGGGCCCAGCCCGTGGTGCGCGCCGACCGCGACCGCATGCGCGTGCTGGGCGGCCTGCTGGGCGCCTTCGTGGGCGGCGGGGTGGTGGGCGCCTACGGCTTCAAGCGCCTGGGCTACGGCTTCACGGTGCCGCTGGCGGTGGCGCTCACGGTGGTGGCGCTGGTGCCGGTGTGGGACGACTGGCAGCGGCGGGGCGGGCGCGAGGGCGCTTGAGGCCGCGCCCCCGAACGGCTCAGTCCGTGCAGGCCACGCGGCGCCACACCGCCACCGCCTCGGTCGCCTCGCGGCCGCGCCAGGCCACCACCTGATCGGGCCGCACCAGCAGCAGTTGCCCGTCCAGCACGGGCGCGGCCTCGGGCTCCGAGGGGCAGCGCAGCGCCACGTCCAGGCCGCGCGCCCGTCCGGCCTCGGCCATTGCCTGTCCCTCGGCCCACAGCGCGGGTGGCGCGAGCACGGTCCACTCGAACCCCAGCTCGTCGAACAGCGAGCGCTCGCCGCCCAGCCAGGCGTGCGGCAGGCGGCCCCCGGGGTTGTTGGTGGGCTCGTAGTGGTTGGCCGCGTCGGGCGGGATGCGGCCGGGGTCGCTGAAGACCAGGGGCGAGCCGTCGCAGCGCTCGCCGAAGGTCACGCCGGGGATGTTGAACTCGCGCCGCACGTGCTCGTTGAGCACGGCGCTGGCGTGTTCGCGCAGGGCCTCGCCCTCGGCACCGGTGGCCTCGAGTGCGGCCGTGGTCTGGAACAGGCCGATGGAATCGGCGAAGCCGCGCGCGTAGTTCGTGTTGCGCAGGCCGATGGGGCGGCGCTCGGTCTCGTAGCTGTCCAGCAGCGCGGGGGCCGAGAGCCCTTTCAGCACCGATGCCAGCTTCCAGCCCAGGTTCACCGCGTCGCCCACGGCGGTGTTGTAGCCCAGGCCACCGGTGGGCGTGAACAGGTGCACCGCGTCGCCGGCCAGGAACACGCGGCCCTGCTGGTACCGATCGGCCACCAGCGAGTGGCCCGCGATCCAGGTGCCGGTGGACAGCACCTCGACGGGCAAGTCCATGCCGCTGGCCTGCGCGAACAGGCGCTTCGCGTCCTCGTGCGTCCAGTCCGACGGGTCTTCGTGTGCGTGCACGGCCGCGTGGAAGGCGAACTCGCCCTGGCCGTCCACCGAGGCCATGAAGACGCGCCGCTCGTGGTTCACGCTCACGTACATCCAGGCCACGTCGTGCGGCAACTGCTCGTAGAACGTGGGCGCGCGCAGGTAGACCGCGAACATGCGCCCGCCCATGAACTCGCGCTGCACACCGGTGGCGCCGCCGTAGGCGATGCCCAGGGCCTGGCGCACCACGCTGCGCGCGCCGTCGGCGCCCACCAGGTAGCGCGCGCGCACGGCCACGGCGGCGCCGCTGCCGTCGGCCGGGGCCACGCGCGCGTTCACGCCCTCGGCGTCCTGCTCGAAGTCCACCAGCCGCCAGCCAAAGCCCACGGGCCGGCCGGTGCGCGCCTCGGCGTGGCGGCGCAGCACCGCTTCCACGAACTTCTGCGACACGCGGTGCGGCAGCTCGGCCGCGTTCCAGGCCCCGCGCAGGCCGCGCACGTGCTCGCTGGCCTGCGCCGCCGTGGGCAGGCGAAGCCGCGCCAGCTCGTGCGTGGCGAATCGCGTGAAGTAGGCGATGTCGGTCGGGTGGTCGCCCGGCAGGCCCATGGCGCGGATCTCCTGCGCGATGCCGATGCGCCGGAAGTGCTCCATGGTGCGCGCCTGCGTGGCATTGGCCTGCGGGTTGAAGGCCGTGGTCGCCTTCGGGTCCACCACCAGGCAGCGGATGCCGCGCAGGCCCAGTTCGTTGGCGAGCATGAGGCCGCAGGGGCCGGCGCCCGCGATGAGCACGTCCACGTCGATCGTCGCGCCCGCGCGCTGGGCGTCTTGCAGTTCCTTCACCGTTTCTCCTCGGGTCTGATTCGCAGGGGCCGGCGCCGCGGCCTGGCCGATGCGGGATTGGACCGCCAGAATCGTCCCGGTGGCGCGGCGCGGGTCGCCTGGAAAAGAGTTTTCCAGCGGGCCGGGCGTGTATGGTGTGGCATCGATCTGGAGGAGAAGACCCCATGCAACTCATCGTCTCGGTCGGACTGATCCTGGCCATCGTGCTCTGGGGCGTGCTCTCACCGGCCTCGCTGGGCTCGGTGTTCGACACGCTGCTGGCCGTCATCACGCGCGATTTCGGCTGGCTGTACCTGTGGGTGGTGCTCGGCCTCGTGGTCATGGCCCTGGTGCTCGCGTTCAGCCGCTACGGCGACCTCAAGCTCGGCGGCGAGGACGAGGAGCCCGAGTTCTCGCTCGGCTCCTGGTTCGCCATGCTGTTCGCCGCCGGCATGGGCATCGGCCTGGTGTTCTGGGGCGTGGCCGAGCCGATCTCGCACTACGGCAACCCGCCGCCCGGCATCGCGCCCCAGACGCCCGAGGCCGCCAACGCCGCCATGCGCTACAGCTTCTTCCACTGGGGCCTGCACCCCTGGGCTGTGTACAGCGTGGTGGCGCTGGCCATCGCCTTCTTCCAATTCCGCAAGGGCGGCTCGGCGCAGGTGAGCACGGCGATCGAGTCGCTGCCCTGGGGTTTTGCCCGGCACCTGGGGCCGCTGGTCAATGTGCTGGCCGTCATCGCCACCGCCTTCGGCGTGGCCGCCTCGCTCGGCATGGGGGCCCTGCAGATCAACAGCGGCCTGGCCGCGCTGGCCGGCGTGCCGGTGGGCCCGGCCTGGCAGGTCGGCATCATCGCCGTCACCACGGTGCTGTTCGTGGGCTCGTCGGTGTCGGGCGTGGGGCGGGGCATCAAGTGGCTGTCCAACGCCAACCTGCTGCTGGCGGCGCTGCTGGCGCTCACGCTCTTCGTGCTCGGCCCCACGGTGGCGATCATCGATACCTTCACCACCACGCTGGGCAGCTACGTGAGCGAGTTCGTGCGCATGAGCCTGCGCATGACCCCGTTCCGCGACAGCGGCTGGGTGGGCGGCTGGACGATCTTCTATTGGGCCTGGTGGGTGAGCTGGTCGCCCTTCGTGGGCCTGTTCATCGCGCGCGTCTCGCGCGGGCGCAGCGTGCGCGAGTTCGTGCTCGGCACGGTGTTGGCGCCCACGCTGGCCGGCTTCCTGTGGTTCTCGGTGTTCGGTGGCACGGCGCTCACGCTCGAGGTGATGCGCGGCGTTCCCTTGTCCGAGGCGGTGAACGCCGATGTGTCCACGGCGCTGTTCGCGATGTTCGAGGCCTTGCCGCTGGGCGGCGTCATGAGCGTGGCGGCCACCGTGCTGGTGGTCGTGTTCTTCGTCACCTCGGGCGATTCGGCCACGCTGGTGCTGAGCATGATGAGCACGGGCGGCGACGAGAACCCGCGCGCGCGGGTCAAACTGATCTGGGGCGCGCTGATCTCGGGCATCGCGATTTCGCTGCTGCTGGCCGGTGGGCTCAAGGCCGTGCAGACGGCCACCATCGTGTTCGCGGTGCCGTTCGCGGTGGTGATCGTGCTGATGGCCGTGGCGCTGTGGCGCGGCGTGCGCGACGACTGGGCCGAGGAGAACCGCCGCGAGCGCGCGCTGCGCCGGCGCATGCGGGAGATGGTGGAGCCGCCCCAGGGCGGCGACGGGAAGAGGGGGCCATGAGCTTCGAACTGAGCCTGGCGTTCGGCAAGAGCTTCCTGTTCGTCTTCGCCGCGCTGCTGCCCATCCTCAACCCGGCGGCCACGGCGCCGATCTTCCTCGGCCTCACCGAGGGCGCGTCCGAGCGCACGCGCGCCATGCTGGCGCGCAAGATCGCGCGCAACATGTTCGCGCTCATGGTGGGCAGCATGCTGGTGGGCTCGCACGTGCTGGCCTTCTTCGGCATCTCGCTGCCCATCGTGCGCGTGGGCGGGGGGCTGATCCTGGCGGCCACCGCCTGGCGCCTGCTCACCGCCACGCAGTCCACGGCGGACAGCCGCACCGAACTGGCCGACGCCTTCACGCCCGAGATGGCGCGCCGCCAGGCCTTCTACCCGCTGACCTTTCCGATCAGCTGCGGCCCGGGCTCCATCGCCGCGGCCATCACCGTGGGGGTGTCGCTGAGCAACGACCGCGTGGGCCTGGCGCTGGCCAACATCGGCGGCGGCGTGCTCGCGCTGCTGGTCATCGGCCTGCTGCTGTACCTGGCGTTCCGCTACGCCGAGCACCTGCTGCGGCCGCTGGGGGAGGCCGGCGCGATCATCTTCCTGCGCCTGTCGGCCTTCATCCTGCTGTGCCTGGGCGTGCAGATCGTGTGGGACGGCGTGAGCGAGCTGGTGCGCGGGCTGATGAGCAGCCTCTGAGCGGGCTCAGACCAGCACGTCGCGGATCGACGGGTCCTTGTCGAACTGGGCCTTGGCGAAGGGGCACAGCGCCACGACCCGGGTCTTGGTCTCGCGCGCCCAGGCCACCAGCGCGTCGAGCAGCTGGCGCCCCGCGCCCTGGCCCTTGAGGCGCTCGTCGACGTGGGTGTGGTCGATGATGATCAGCGTGGGGTTGGTGCGGCTGTAGGTCATCTCGGCGAGGCGCTCGCCGCCTTGCGGGATGAAGAAGGCGCCGGTGCTGCCGGCTTCCTGGTGTTCGATGGAATGGGTCATGGAAAGGGTCGTGTCAGGTGGGGCCGCCGTCGATCCGCTGGACGGGCACCCCTTGCCGCAGCGTGTTGTGCACCTCCGCCACCGCATCGGTTTCGCGCAGCAGCCGGGCAATGGTGTCCGGTGGCGCGGGCGACTGTACCCGCGCCCGGTAGCGCACGTCGCGCGCGGCCAGGCCGATGCCGGCGAACTCGGCCTCGGCCTGCACCTCCACCCGCTCCAGCACCACGCCCAGGCGCGCGGCCTCGCGGTACAGGTCGTTGCAGTAGCAGGTGGCCAGGGCGAGCATGAGGAACTCGCCGCCGTTGGTGGCCGAGCCGCCGCCCGCGGCCTTGGCCGCGACGGCCAGCGTGTGCTCGGCGTCGCCCGTGCGCAGAACCACCTGGTGCTGGCCCGGTGCGTGGGTGAGCGACGCCGAAATGCGCATGGGTTCAGGCCGGTTCGCGCGCGGGCCCGCGCGGGCGCCGCGGGTGGCGCTTGCCGTTGAGCAGCTGGCTGATCCCGCCGTGGCGCACGAACAGCGCATAGCTGCCCAGGCAGACCAGTGTGGTGGCGGTGATGTTGAGCGCGATCTTGGCCGCGGCGGGCAGGGGCTGCTCGAACAGTAGGGCGCCGAACAGGATGGTGAGCGGGTAGTGCACCAGGTAGACCCAGTAGGCGCTGTCCGCGAGGTAGCCCAGCACCGCCTGGCGCGAGGACAGCCAGCGCAGGGCCAGGCCGATGGCGGCGAAGCTCCAGAGCCAGGCGATGCAGTGGTAGCTGTACCCGATCAGCAGTGCCGGGCCCTGGCGCAGCGCCACGGCAAAGGCGATGAGGTAGCAGGCCAGGCCCGCCACCGCGTAGCCCGCCCAGTGGCGCTGGAACCGCGCGAACAGCTCGGCCTGCCGCCCGTGCAGCATCAGCCCGAAGACGAAGAAGCTGCCGTAGTAGAGCCATTCGTTCCACTCGGGCAGGAAGGCGCCGGCGGGCTGCAGGACAGCGTTCGGGTAGGCCGCGCTGGCCAGCAGCAGCGGCAGCGCCAGCGCCAAGCAGGCCCAGGGCTGGCGCGCCAGCCAGGCCAGCG
Source organism: Hydrogenophaga sp. SNF1 (assembly GCF_034421675.1). NCBI lineage: Bacteria > Pseudomonadati > Pseudomonadota > Betaproteobacteria > Burkholderiales > Comamonadaceae > Hydrogenophaga > Hydrogenophaga sp. SNF1. The sequence goes on along the minus strand of NZ_CP139793.1, from coordinate 4,140,956 downwards.
CCGCCTCGGCCGGCGCGAACCAGGCGCGCGGCAGGCGCCACAGCGCGGCGGTGAAGACGCACAGCCACAGCAGCATCCACAGGAACCACAGGTGGATGGTGTTGGGGCCGCCCAGGATGGGCAGCTCGGGCAGCACGCCGGGGTCCAGCCCCCAGCGGTGCAGCACCATGCGGTTCATGAAGAACAGCGCCGCCAGGCCCGAGGCCAGCCAGAGCGGGGGCCAGAAGAGCGCGAAGGGCAGGCCCAGGCGCAGCAGGCGGTGGCGCAGCAGGCCGTCGGGGCCGCGCGAGCGCGCCAGCAGCGCCGCGAAGAAACCGCCCAGGATGAAGAAGGCCGGCATGCGAAAGGCGTGAATGGACGACACCACCACGTCGGCCACCAGGGTGCGCTGCTCGTCGCGCCAGGCGTTGGGCAGGTGCTGGGTGGCGTAGATGGCCTCGACGTGCAGCACGATGCCCAGCCACATGAGCAGGGCGCGCAGGTTGTCCAGCGCGTGCAGGCGCTGTCCGGTGCTCGGAACGGGCGGGTGTTCGCTCATTGGGCGGGCACATTAGCAGCCCGCCGGTGATCGCGCCACCCCGCGCTGGGGACGGCCGCTCAGCCCGTGCCGCCGCCCGCGTCCGTCTCCAGCGCCAGCGTGCCGCGCACGCCCAGGTCGGCGCGGTGCCGCGCCAGCCAGGCCTCGGCCGTGCCGCGGCCCTGCTGGAACAGGCGCTCGAGGAAGGCCGGATCGGTGCGCGTCTTGCTGCCCGCGCCCAGGGCGGCCAGTTCGGCGCCGCCATCCACCCGGTGCAGCCGCAGCGCGGCGATGCGGCGGAACACGGGGCTGCGCAACTGCCGCGCGACCCAGCCCTCGGCGGCCAGCAACTCTTTGAGCAGGGCGATGCTGCGCAGCTCCTTGATCAGGCTGGCGTTGAAGGTGACCTCGTTGATGCGGTCCAGGATCTCGCTCGCGCGCACCGGCAGCGCCTCGCGCGCGGCGGGGTTGATCTGCACCAGCAGCAGGTCATCGCCCGGGCTCTCCAGCAGCGGCAGCAGCGAGGGGTTGCCGGCGTAGCCGCCGTCCCAGTAGGCCTCGCCGTCGATCTCCACCGCCTGGAACAGCAGCGGCAGGCAGGCCGAGGCCAGGATCACGTCGGCCGAGAGCTCGTGCTGGCGAAAGATGCGCAGCTCGCCGGTCTTCACCCGCGTGGCGGCGATGAAGAGCTGGGTGCGGTGGCAGGCGCGCACGCGGTCGAAATCCACCGTGTCGCGCAGGATGTCGCGCAGCGGGTTGAGGTTGAGCGGGTTGAGCTGGTAGGGCGAGGCCTGCGTGCTGAGCCACTGCGCGTAGGAGCGCACCGGCCCCAGCCAGGGCGCGGCCCAGGGGCTGTCCGGGTCCAGCCAGGGCGCCACCGGCGCGGACTCCAGGCCGCCGAAGGGGTTGATCTCGCCCACGCGCGTCCAGAACCGCCGCAGCGCGGCGCGCGCGCCGTCGCGCCCGCCTTCCATCAGCCCGCTGGCCAGGGCGACGGCGTTCATGGCGCCCGCGCTGGTGCCGCTGATGCCGGTGAGGCGCAGGGAGGGATCCTCCAGCAGGCGGTCCAGCACGCCCCAGGTGAAGGCGCCGTGCGAGCCGCCGCCTTGCAGCGCGAGGTCGATCGGGGTTTTGTTGGCGGGAACGGCTGGCTTGGTCATGGCCCATTGTTGCACCGCAACATGAATCCGGGGCCATTCCCGGGCTCGGCGACAATGCCCGGCTCCATGATCAATGCCGAGCACCGCGACGACCCAGCGAACGCCCCCCAGGGGGCGCTGGCGCGCGAGGCGATCGCCCTGGCCGCATTCGACCACGTGGTCTCGCACGCGCCGGGCTTCCGGGCGCGCCCCGGGCAGCGCGAGATGGCCGCCTTCATCGCCGAAACCCTGGCCGGCGTGAAGCTGGGCGACGACAGCGTCTCGGGCGAGGCCGGCGCGCCCGAGCGCGGCATCGCCGTGGTGCAGGCCGGCACCGGCGTGGGCAAGTCGGCCGCCTACGCGGCCACGGTCATCCCGCTGGCGCTGGCGCAGCAAAAGCGCGTGCTCATCAGCACAGCCACCGTGGCGCTGCAGGAACAGCTCGTCAACAAGGACCTGCCCGCGCTGGCCGCGTTGCTGCCCCAGCCGTTTGCCTACGCGCTGGCCAAGGGGCGCGGGCGCTACGTCTGCCGGCTCAAGCTGGACCAGCTGGCCGGCGGCGATCCGCAGGACGCCGACCTGTTCGGCGAGGAAGGCGCCGGCCCGGCCGGCAGCGCCGCGAAAGACGACTGGGCGCAGCGCGCGCGCCAGTACGCGCAGTGGACCATCGCGCTCGACCAGGGCGACTGGAACGGCGACCGCGACCGCCTCGACGACCCCCCCGAGGCCGCCCTCTGGGCGCCCGTGGCGGCCGAGCGCCACACCTGCACCGCGCGCCACTGCCCGGCCTACAACAGCTGCAGCTACTACCAGTCGCGCAACCGGCTGGCGCAGGCGCAGGTGATCGTGGTCAACCACGACCTGCTGCTGTCCACCCTGGGCCTGCACGCCTTGCCGGCGCCAGCCGACTGCTACCTGGTGCTGGACGAGGCGCACCACCTGCCCTCGGTGGCCCAGGGCCAGTTCACGTCGCAGATGGACCTGATGCGCGCCGGCTGGCTCGACCCGCTGCCCAAGGCCTTCGAGGAGGTCGCGCGGGCCATCGCGCACCGCCACGACCTGGACCTTGCCGAGGCCACGCGCGGCGCCAAGGCCGCGCTGGCCGACCTGGCGCGCCTGGGCATGGACCTGCTCGGCCCGGCCGTGCGCGAACACCCGGCCGAGGCGCCGCCGCTGGTGCACCGCCTGGACGCGGGTGCCCTGCCGGCCGGCTGGGCCGAGCCCCTGGCCCAGCTGCAGGGGCACGCCCAGCGCCTGCTCAAGCTGGCCGAGGCCCTGGCCACGCAGCTGCGCGCCAACGCGCGCGACAACCCTGGCGAGGCCGCGCGTTGCGCCGAGCACTACGCGCGCATCGGCCGCTTCGCGCCGCGTCTGCAAAGCCTGCACGACACCACCAGCCAGTGGCTGCTGCTGGCCAGCGAGGGCGCGCCGCCGCAGGCCAAGTGGATCGAGGCCCGCGTGGAGCGCGGCATGGTGGCCATGAGCGCGCACGCCTGTCCCTTGCAACCGGGCAGCCTGCTCAGCGGCCACCTGTGGCGCCAGGTGCGCGGCGCGGTGGTCACCTCGGCCTCGCTGGTCACCTGCGGCGGCTTCGACCACTTCCTGCACGAGGCCGGCCTGGCCTGGGACACCGCCGTGGCCACGCGCGAGGTGCAAAGCCCCTTCGACCACGCCAGGCAAGGCCGCCTGGTCGTGGTACAGACCCGCGCCGACCCCAAGGACGTGGACGGCTACACGCGCGAGATGCTGGACCTGCTGCTGGCCGACCTGCGCGAGGTCCGGCGCGGCGCGCTGGTGCTGTTCACCTCGCGCGCGCAGATGCGATCGGCCCAGCAACTGCTGGAACGCGGCGAGCACGCGCGCCTGCGCGAGCGCGTGCTGGCGCAGGGCGAGGCCTCGCGCACGGTGCTGCTCAAGCGGCACGCGCAGCGCGTGGGCGAGGGCGAGGCCTCCATCCTGTTCGGCCTGCAGTCCTTCGGCGAAGGCCTGGACCTGCCGGGCGAGTTGTGCGAATGGGTGTTCATCACCAAGCTGCCCTTCGCCTCACCCAGCGACCCGGTGGGCCAGGCGCGCGCCGAATGGCTCAAGAGCCAGGGCCGCGACCCGTTCAGCGAACTCGTGGTGCCCGCCACCGGCGCGCGCCTGCTGCAGTGGACCGGGCGCGCGCTGCGCACCGAGACCGACGAGGCCACCGTGGTCTGCTACGACGCCCGCCTGCTGCGCCAGGGCTATGGCCGGCGCATGCTGCAGGGCCTGCCACCCTACCGCCTGCAGCGGCGGCAGGCGGGGGTGACGGCCGACGTGTGAGGCCGCTCAGGGGGTGAGGGCGCGGGCGCAGCGGACCGGGTAGACGTTGGACTTGTTGACGATGGCCTGCTGCGTCAGCGTGGGGTCGAAACGGTGCAGGTGCGCCGAGGTGATGGGCGAGACCGCGGCCTCGGTGGAGCTCCAGTACCAGCTGTCGGCGATGCCGCCGATGTCGCCGTTCTCCTTCAGGCGGCTCTGCATGTTGCCCGCGAGCAGCGGTGCCGCCGACGTGCCGCAGGCGCCGCCACCGAAGGTGTAGCCCAGTTCGCAGAGGGCGGGCAGGTACCAGTCGCTGAACCCGCCCGCCGCGCTGGCCTGGCAACGGCCTGCGGCGGACGGGGTGGCGCCCAGGGCAGTGACGATCTGGTTCGTGTTGCTGGCGCCGTCGGTCAGGCTGCCGGCGCCCGTGAGGCTGGCAGGGCCCCAGTCGCCGGCCGGCGTGGCGTCGCTGGTCGCGGCCACCTTGCCGCCGACGCTGCCGCTGACGACGGTGGTGTCGTCAACGTCGAACACCCAGCCGCCTTGGTACCAGCTGCCAAAGGTGATCACCTGGAGCGCCGCGTTCACGCTGTTGGTGTTGCTGCCCTCCACCTCGAGCACGGCGGACGTGGGCGCGGCATTGCCCGGTGTGGCCGTGGCCGTGGCGCCCGGCGTGACCGTGACGGCGCAGCTCGCGCCCGCGGCCAGCGTGGCGCCGCAGGTCGAGATCGGGCTGGTGCCGGCGGGCAGGCCCGTGGCGTTCAGGGCCAGGTCCAGCGCGGTATGGGCGCCGGTGTTGGTGACGGTGAGGGTTCGCGCTTGGCCCGACGCCGCCAGGGCCAGCTGCGACACGCTGAGGCTGAGCGTGGTCGCTGGTGCGGGCGGGGGGGCGGGCGCTGGGGGCGGGACGGGTGAGGGAGAGGAATTGCCGCCGCAGGCGGCCAGGCTTCCAAGGGCGAGCAAGGCCATGGCCCTGCGCAACAGGGGACTGATCGATGGCATTCGCTGGGGTCTCCTGGTCGGTAGGGGTTGTGGCGGCGCTGCGCACGATATCACCGACCCGGGACCGGGCCGCTGCCCCGAACGCCCTTTGCTACGATGCCCCGGGCGCTCCGCCGGCCGTCTTCTTCCCCTCCCCACCCGATCGCCATGTTCTACGCCGTCCTCAAACTCCTCCACGTGCTCGCCATCGTCTTCTGGGTCGGCGGCATGGCCTTCGCGCATATCTGCCTGCGGCCTTCCGTGACGGTGCTGCCGCCGCCCGAGCGCCTGCGCCTGCTGCACGCGGTGATGCAGCGTTTCTTCCGGGGCGTGCTGGTGGCCGCGCTGCTGGCGCTGGTCACCGGCCTGTGGATGATCGGCCGCGTGGCCAAGGAGTCGGTGCAGGCGGGCGTGAACTTCGCCATGCCGCTGGACTGGACCCTCATGGGCGCACTGGGCATCCTGATGATCGCCATCTTCGGCCACATCCGTTTCGCCCTGTTCAAGCGCCTGTCGCGCGCCGTGGCGGCCAGCGACTGGCCGGCCGCCGGCGCGGCGATGGCCTCGATCCGCCAATGGGTGCTGGTCAACCTGGTCATCGGCGTGGCCATCATCGCCATCGCGCTGCTGCTGATCTGAGCGACGTGCGTGCGACACCTGGCCCCGCCCGCCTGCGCCGCGCCGCCACCGCCGGCCTGATCGCCATGTTGTCCGTCCTGCTGCCGGCCTGCGCACTGCCCCCGCTGGACGGGCGAACCGAATCCCATGCCCTGGCGCCGGCCGAAGCGGCCGGCACCGCGCTGGGCCGCGCCCTGGCGCCGCAGGCGGCGGCCCACCCGGGGCAGTCCGGCATCCTGCCGCTGGGGGACGCGCTGGAGTCCTTCGCGGCGCGGATGCTGCTGGCGCGCGCCGCCGAGCGCACGCTGGACGTGCAGTACTACATCTGGCGCGACGACATCACCGGCCACGCCCTGCTGGACGAGCTGCGCCAGGCGGCCGCGCGCGGCGTGCGCGTGCGCCTGCTGCTGGACGACAACGGCCAGTCCATGGACGCCACGCTGCTCGCGCTCGACGCCCAACCCGGCATCGAGGTGCGGCTGTTCAACCCGTTTTCGGTGCGCCACCCCAAGGCCCTGGGCTACCTCACGCACTTCTCGCGCGCCAACCGGCGCATGCACAACAAGGCGCTGATCGCCGACAACCAGGCGGCCATCATCGGCGGGCGCAACGTGGGCGACGAGTACTTCGGCGCCACCGACGGCGTGCTCTTCGCCGACCTCGACGTGCTGGCCACCGGCGCGGTGCTGCCCGACCTGTCGGCGGACTTCGACCGCTACTGGGCCAGCGGTTCGTCCTACCCCATCGATCGCATCGTGCCCGCTGCCCGCGCGGCCGACGCGCGTCCGGACAGCGAGGCGCTGGCGCGCCAGGATCCGCGCGCGGCGCGCTTCTCCGAGGCCTTGCGCGCGTCGCGCTTCCTGCCCGATCTGCTGGCGGGCACCCTGGAGCCCTTGTGGGCCAAGGTGGAGATGGTCAGCGACGACCCGCGCAAAGGCCTGGGGCAGGCGCGCGACCAGGACCTGCTGGCCCACCAGCTGCGCCGCATCCTGGCGCGCCCGCCGCGGGCCTCGCTGGACCTGGTGTCGCCGTACTTCGTGCCCACCGACGCGGGCGTGGAGGTGTTCGCCCGGCTGGCCGCCAGCGGCGTGCGCGTGCGCATCCTCACGAATGCGCTGGAGGCCACCGACGTGTCCGCGGTGCACTCGGGCTATGCGCGCCACCGCCAGGCGCTGCTGCGCGCGGGCGTGCAGCTGTATGAAATGCGGCGCGGCGCCACGGTGCCCGGGCGCTCCGGCCTGATGGGCAGCTCGGGCTCCAGCCTGCACGCCAAGACCTTCGCCATCGACGGCCAGCGCGTGTTCGTGGGTTCCATGAACTTCGATCCACGCTCGGTGCGGCTCAACACCGAACTCGGTTTCATCATCGACAGCCCGGCCATGGCCCAGGCGGTGGAGCGCGCGTTCGAGCGCGAGATCCCGGCCGCCGCCTACGCGGTGCGTCTGGACGGGCAGGGCGGCCTGGTCTGGATCGAGCGCGGCGACGGCGGGCGCGAGATCCGCCACACCCGCGAGCCCGGCGTCGGGCTGGGGCGCAGCGCCTGGATCGGCCTGTTGTCGCTGCTGCCCATCGAGTGGCTGCTGTAGCCGGCGTTCAGTCGGCCTGGGCCCGCAGCCCCGGTGGCGCCACCCGCTCGCCCCACAGACGGCGCCACAACCAGTCCAGGCCCTGCGCCACGTCGATGCGCATGCCCTCCAGGCGCGAGGCGCGCGGCCCGTTCGCCCGCTCGGCTTCGGTGCCGAGGTCGAAGTGGAAGGTGTAGTGCGGCTCCTGTCCCATGCGCAGGTCGGTGACGTAGAGCCGGCCGCCGTCTTCCAGGACGCGGAAGAAGCCGTGGGTGAACGCGGCCATGCGCCGCAGGCCGTCGACGCTGGCGTGGCGCTCGGCCAGCGCGGCGCCGCGGGTGTAGCGGCGCCAGTCGATCGTGCTGCCGTCGTCGAACAGCGAGTAGTGGCCTTCGGCGTACTGCGTGGGGCCCATGGCGACCACCCGCCAGAGCACGGTGTTGAAGGGCGCCGGCGTCACCAGCAGGCGATCGGCCGCGATGCCCTGCTGGCGCAGCGAGTCGCGCGCGACCTGGGCCACGTGGTGCTGCGCCGCCACGCTCCACGCCAGGTAGGCGCTGCTCAGCAGCAGCCCGATGGCGTTGGCCCTGAGCCCGGTGCGTGGCGCCGACAGCGCCCACAGCACGCCCACGATCAGGGGCAGCGTGTAGGCCGGGTCGATGATGAACACGCTGCCCACGCCGAAGGGGTGGTTGCTGAAGGGCAGCAGCAGCTGCGTGCCGTAGACCGTCATGGTGTCCAGCAGCGGGTGCGTGACCAGGGCCAGCCACAGCGCCAGCCACCAGCGCCGAAACAGCGCGCCCTCGCCGTGCAGGCGCGACACCCCCCAGGCCAGCAGCGGCGCAAGCAGCGTGAGGTAGAACAGCGCGTGCGATTCGCCCCGGTGCAGCACCATGTTGAGCACGGCGTCGCCGTGGTCGATGAAGGCGTCCAGGTCGGGCAGGGTGCCGGCGATGGCGCCCCACAGGGCGGGCTTCCAGGCGGCGGTGCGCCGGCCCATGACGGCCATGGTGACGGCGGAGCCGAGCGCTATCTGGGTGAGTGAATCCATGGTGGACGCCGATGCTATCGGCGCTGCATCAGGCCTGGACGACGATGGGGAATGTGGCCTTCACGCCATCGCCGTCGGGCGTGAACGGCCGCGTGAGCGCCGCGCGGCCGGCCTCGTCCAGCCGGCGCCAGAGGCCGTCGCGCGGGTTGCCGGGGTCGCCCTGCACGTAGAGCTGGGTGGTGAGCAGCTCCAGGCGATCGAGTTTCACCTTCACATGGATGTGCGGCGTGCGCCCGGTGTACGGCACGGGGCGCAGGGTGCGGAAGCGGTAGCGGCCCTCGCGGTCCAGCGCCGCGCGACCGAAACCCTGGAAGGCCGGATCGGCGCGGTCGCCGTCGCCGGGGTGGTGGTAGTGGCCGTCCGCGTCACACTGCCAGATCTCCACCACCGCGCCCTGCAGGGGCCGGCCGTCCAGATCGACCACCGTCCCCTCGACCCAGGCGGCCTGGCCCTTGCCATAGCGCGCCTGGCCGTTGCGCAGCAGATCGGCGTCGGTGTCGGCGGGCAAGGCCACGGGGTAGAAGGGGCCCTCGGTCTGGCGAGGGGTTGGCCGCAGGCCGCCTTGCGCGATGGCCGGGCTCAGCCAGCCAGGGGCGGCGATCAGCGCGGCGCTGCCGAGCAGCAGGGAGCGGCGGGTGCGGGCGGGGCTGGCCATGGCGGTTTCGAAGCGCTGGTCTCCGGCGAGTTCCGCGCGCCGCCTCGCTTCAGTAGGGTTCGCGCCCCGGTGGGGGCGGGGCATTGGGTGCGGGCTCGCGGCCGTTGTCGCGGGCCGAGGCCATCCAGGCGATCAGCGACGAGCGCATGGCCTCCTCCACCGACATCTCGACTGGCGTGACCCAGTTGCGCGGCACGAACACCGTGTACCCGCCGATCATGTAGCCCATGGGCAGGTAGACGGCGACCTGATCGAGTTCACCGAGCGCGCCGGGCAGGCCACTGAAGTTCTGCCGCGTCACCAGGCCGACGATGGACATCTCGCCGCCCGGTGCGCGCAGCAACACCACCTGCTGCTGCGGGTGGTCCTTGTCGTGCGGGGCAAAGTAGTCGGCGAAGTTTTTCAGCGAGGAGTAGATGCTCTTGACCACCGGCAGGTTGGTGAAGGGCAGCTCCGCCACCGAGAGCACGCGCGCGACCTCGGGGCGCGACACCAGCACGCCCAGGCCGAAGATCAGCGCCGCCACGATGACGATGCCCAGGCCCGGCAGGTAGAAGTCGCCGACGAAGGGGCTGATGAGCGCGCGCGCCAGCGATTCGGTCCACGCCACCAGCAGGTACAGCGCGTACAGCGTGAGGGCCGCCGGCAGGAAGGTGATCAGGCCGCGCAGGAAGGTTCGGGTCAGGGTCGATTTCATGGGCGTGGGGGAGAATAGCAGTCCCTGGTGGCGAACGATCGCCGCCGACGGGCGGGCCTTGCAATGGCCATGCCCGTCCCCAGGTGCCGGATTCACCCGCATTTCCGCCGCGGGACACCGGAACTCACGTGACCCCATCCGCTCTTTCACCCATGAACCCTGTTGCCGATCTGCTGGGCCGCGTCGCCGGTGTTGCACTGCGCCTGGCGCTGGGCCTGGCCGCGGCGGTCTTCCTGGTGAGCCTGCTGCTGGCCTCGGTGCTCGCCGTGGCGGGCATGTCGCTGTGGGCCCTGCTCACCGGGCGCCGGCCGGCGCCGCTGGTGGTGTTTGGCCGCATGCGCGAGCGTTCGCGCCAGTACTCGCAGGGCGTGTGGCGCGCCGGCCCGGCCGCGCCAGGCGCCGCGCCGCGCGGCGAGGTGGTGGACGTGGATGCGCGCGAGGTCGACGAGCCGCGCCGGCCTCAGCCCTGAGGCGGCGGCGCGCGGCGCGCCAGCGCCGCCTCGTACAGCGCGTTGCGCGGCGCGCCGCTGATGTCGGCGGCCGCTTTCACCGCCGCCTTGAGCGGCAGGTCCATCAGCAGGCGGTCGAGCACGCGCAGCGCGGACTCGGGCAGGGCGCCTTCGTCGGTGGTTGACGCGTCGCGCGGGTGCACCAGCAGCGCGAACTCGCCGCGGACGCGGTTCGCGTCGCCCGCCAGCCAGTCCGGCAGGGCGTCGGCCGCCAGGTGCACCACCTCCTCGAACTGCTTGGTCAGCTCTCGCCCCAGCGTGATCGGCCGTGGCCCCAGGGCCGCGGCCAGGTCGCGCGCCAGCGCCTCGATGCGGTGCGGCGCTTCGAGCAGGACGCAGGCCTGCGGGTCGTCGGCGATGGCTTGCAGCCCGCGCTGACGTTCCGCGCCCTTGGCCGGCAGGAAGCCGGCGAAGCGGAAGCCGCCGTCCCAACCCGTGTGGCCGCTCACGCTCAGCAGCGCCGTCAGGCTGCTGGGGCCGGGCACCGGCACGCAGCGCAGGCCCGCGTCGCGCACGGCGGCCACCAGGCGCGCGCCGGGGTCGCTCACGCCGGGCGTGCCGGCGTCGCTCACGTACACCACGCGCTGGCCTTCGCGCAGCAGGGCGACGACGCGCACCGCGGCCTCGCTCTCGTTGTGCTCGTGCGCCGCGATCAGCGGTTTGTGCAGCCCATAGGACTGCAGCAAGGCGGCGGTGTGGCGCGTGTCCTCGCAGGCCACGCAGTCGGCCAGGTCGAGCACGTGCAGGGCGCGCAGGCCGATGTCGGCGCGGTTCCCGATAGGGGTGGCCAGCATGTACAGCGCGCCCTGCGGAAAATGCTGCGCACCCGCCGCGGCGCGCGCGGCGTGAAGCAGTTCAAGGGCAGGGGGTGACACGTGCGGTGGTTTCCATCAGGGGCGCCGAAGCCGGCGCGCGAGGCCGGCCAGCGGGCCGAGGACAGGGCCTTGGCGCACCTGCAGCGCCAGGGGCTGAGCTTGGTGCAGCGCAACTTCCGCACACCGGGGCGTGGCGGCGGTGAGATCGATCTGATTATGCGGGAGCCCGACGGCACGCTGGTCTTCGTCGAGGTGCGCCAGCGCCGATCGGGGGCCTATGGCGGCGCGGCCGCGAGCATCGACGCCACGAAGCGCCGGCGCATCGTGTTCGCGGCGCGGCACTTTCTGGCGCGGCAGCGGTCCATGCCACGGACACGCTTCGACGCCGTGCTCATCGACGGCGACGGCGGAGAGCTTCGATGGCTGCGCGCGGCATTCGACGCCAGCGATCCGTTTTCTTTTTGACACGAGGCCCACGGCTATCATCGCCCCATGCTCTTGCAGCGCATCCAGCAGCAATTCATTGACAGCGCCGACCTCAAATACCAGAGCGCGCCGGTGCTCGCCCCCGTGGTCGAGGCCGCGGTGTCGGCCTTGCTGGCCGGCCTCACGGGCGGCGGCAAGGTGCTGGCCTGCGGCAACGGCGCCGGTGCCGCGCTGGCTCAGCAATTCGTGGTGCACATCCTGGGCCGCCACGAACGCGACCGCCCTGGCCTGGCCGCGCTCTCGCTGTCGGCCGACGCCGCCGTGCTCACCGGCATCGCCAACGATTTCGACGGCCGACAGGTCTTCGCGCGCCAGATCCACGCCCTGGGCCTGGCGGGCGACGTGCTCTTGGTCTTCAGCACCGACGGCCAGGCCGGCAACCTGGTGGCCGCCATCGAAGCCGCGCACGAGCGCGAGATGACCGTGGTGGCCCTCACCGGCGCGCGCGGTGGCCGTGTGGCCGCCCTGCTGCGCGACACCGACGTGCACATTGGCATCCCCCACGAGCAGGCCTCGCGCGTGCTCGAGGTGCAGTTGCTGGTGCTGCACTGCCTGGCCGACGGCCTCGACGCCCAGTTGCTCGGCCTGCCCGATTCCACCCCCATCGACACGGAGAACCCCGCATGACCACGACCCGACCTTCCGCGAACCGAACCCGCCTGGGCACCGCCGTGCTGGGGGCTGTCGGCCTGTCGCTCGTGCTGTCCGCCTGCGCGCCGCTGGTGCTGGGCGGCGCGGCCGTGGGCACGGCGCTGGTGGCCTCCGACCGTCGCAGCTCGGCCACGCAGCTGGAGGACCAGACCATCGAAATGCGCGCCGGCAGCCGCATCCGCGAGCAGCTGGGCGGGCGCGCCAACGTCTACGTCAACAGCTACAACCGCCAGGTGCTGCTCACCGGTGAGGTGCAGAACGAGGCCACCAAGACCCAGGCCCAGAGCATCGTCTCGGGCGTGGACAACGTGCGCAGCATCGTCAATGAACTGCAGGTGATCAACTCGCCGGGCTTCTCGCAGCGCACCACCGACACCCTGATCACGGGCCGCGTCAAGGCGGGTTTCGTGGACGCACGCGACATCCCCACCACCGCCATCAAGGTCACCACCACCAACAACGTGGTCTATCTGATGGGCCGTGTCACCGCCAAGGAAGCCGAGCGCGCCACCCATGTGGCCCGCAACGTGGACGGCGTGCAGCGCGTGGTTCGCGTATTCGAGGTGCTGACCGAAGAAGAACTGAAGCGACTGGCGCCGGAGCCGTCCGTCCAGCCCTCGAATGTCGTGACGCCGCCGCCGGGCAGCAGCGCGCCCGCGACCACCGCGCCGCGCCAGTGAGCCTGACGGGGTGCGGCTCACCGTGAACGAGCGGTGATGGAACCTGCCCACGACAGTGGGCGGGGGGTGCGACTGGCCTCAAGAATCACTAAAGCTTTCCCTAACTACTGTTGAGGCGGTATTCGGCGTTCTGCCTCGCGCTGATGTGATCGTGCATTCCGTGCCCTTGGCGCGGCGTTGTGACTCGCATCAGGGGGCAGGGGATGGGCAGCAAGACGCGCCAGCGTACGGTGTTTCAGTGCATGGCCATGGCGGTGGCCATGGGGGCATGGTCGGTCGGTGCGCCGGCGTGGTCACAGATCGTGGCCGACCCGAACGCGCCGGGCCGCCAGCGGCCCACGGTGCTGTCGGCGGGCAACGGCGTGGCGCTGGTCAACATCCAGACGCCCAGTGCGGCCGGCGTGAGCCGCAACAGCTACCGCCAGTTCGACGTGGGCGCGCCTGGCGCCATCCTCAACAACAGCCGCGGCGAGGCGCAGACCCAGCTCGGCGGCTGGGTGGGGGGCAACCCCTGGCTGGCCACGGGTGGCGCGCGCATCATCCTCAACGAAGTCAACTCCAGCGACCCCAGCAGGCTCAAGGGCCCGATAGAAGTGGCCGGCCAGCGCGCCGAGGTGGTCATCGCCAACCCCTCGGGCATCCAGGTCGACGGCGCGGCCTTCCTCAACGCCAGCGGCGTCACGCTCACCACCGGCACGCCCGTCTTCAACGGCGGCGCGCTCGATGCCTACCTCGTGCAGCGCGGGCAGGTCAGCGTCGAGGGCGCGGGCCTGGACACACGCGACGCCGACGCCACTGCCATCCTCGCGCGCGCCACGCAACTCAACGCCGCGCTCTGGGCGCAGCGCCTGAAGCTCGTCAGCGGCGCCAACACCGTCGACGCGGCCAGCCAGCTGCCCACGGGCGCGGCCCCGCCCACGGGCGACGCCCCCGCGTTCGCGCTGGACGTGGCCGCCGTCGGCGGCATGTACGCCGGCCAGATCCAGCTCATCGGCACCGAGGCCGGGCTGGGCGTGAACAACCAGGGGGTCATCTCCGCCGAGGGCGGCCCGCTGCAGCTGCGCGCCGACGGCTGGCTCGTCAACGCAGGCCGCCTGCAAAGCGAGGGCGAGCTGCAGGTCCAGGCCAAGGGCGTGGACAACGCCGCGGGCGCCGTCATCGTGGGCGAGCGCGTGGGCCTGAGCGCCGAGGCCGTCACCAACGGCGAGGGGGCGGTCATCGCCGCGCGAGGCGATCTGTCCATCCAGGCCCGTGAATCCATCAGCAACCGGCGCGGCGGGCTCATCCTCAGCGGCGCGGACATGGCCCTCGCGGCCGATCGCATCGAGAACCGCAGCGCGCGCATCGAAGCCCTGGGGGAGCTGGACGTCGAGGCCCGCGTGCTCATCAACGCCAACGAGCACCTGCAGACCGAGGTCGTGAGCGACGGGGGTGGCACCACCACGCGCACCCTGTACTTCACCCCCAGCGGCGAAGTCGATGCGAGCGAGATCGCCTGGATGGCCGTCAAACCCCTCTCACTGATGCAGGGCAGCGAAGGCTGGAACGACTACGTGCTGCACGCCCGCCCCTGGATCCTCACCCGGGCCAGCGCCGAGGCCCTGGGCGTGAGCGACCCGCAGTTCAGCGCCTGGTACCACGGCCCCGAGCCCTACGTGCCCGCCGGCATCGTCACCGTGGGCCATGGAGACAGCGAGGCCCAGGTCTGGCAAGACGCGCAGTTCAACTACCGCCGCGGCGACCCCATCTGGGCCGCCCTGGGCGTGGCCCCCCCGCCCGGCGAGCCTCCGGGCCCCATGCCCCGCCCGCCAGTTCCCGACGGCCCCGTCCCCGTGGACCTGAGCGCCTACCAGCGCGCACTCGCCGCCTGGCAGGACCAGGCCGCCCCCTGGGCGGCGCTGGGCGAGAAGCTCGGGGCGGTGAGAAGCGCCATCAACGCCGAGCTGCGCCCCTTCGACATCTACCAAACCGTCACCGAGACCCGCCCCGCGCTCAAGACCGTGCACAGCGAGCCCGGGCAAATCCTCTCGGGCGGCGGCATGCGGCTCAACGCGAGCGAGCGGCTCAGCAACCAGGACAGCGAGATCGTGGCCGGCGGCGTGCTGCACACGCCGGGCGCGGCGGTGGACAACCAGGCCAGCGAGGTGGCCGCCAGCCTCAGGCGCCAAGGCACGGCCTACACCTGGGGCGTGGTCGACCACACCTGCGAGGTGCTCACCTGCCAGACCCACTACGGCTGGGTGCAGACCCCCATCGACCAGCGCATCCCCATCCCACTCAAGGTGAAGGCGCTGCGCCAGGAGCAAGGCGCCGCCGACGCGCCCCATCCGGGCCGGCCAGACCTACGAGCAGGTGGGCTCGGACCTGCTGGCCCCCCAGGGCGACATCGACGTCCACGCCCGGGCCGCCAAGGTCATCGACGCGCGCACCGGCGAGCGGCGCTGGCAGCAAGACAAGATGAGCCAGAGCGGCTTCACCGTGGGCCTGAGCGGCGCGCCGGTGCAGGCCATGCAGGGCTTTGCCGACACGGTGCAGGCCCTGGGCGAGACGAACAACAAGCGCCTGCAGGCGCTGGGCGTGGCCACGGCGGGGCTGCAGGTGCAGCAGGGCATGGGATCGGTGGCCCAGTGGAGGTCATCTGTGGCCCGGAATGCCAGGCAAGACACCTTTCCCTCAAGATTGGGATGCGGACAAGGTGTTGGGGAATGTGTCGGATGTCGCCAATGACCCCAATTCGGCCACTGCGCCAGCTCGCGGGGGGCGCACTATCGTTCGCGGTACGCGGGAAGGGGTGGATATTGAGGTAATCCTTGAGTCAGCATCCCGCGGGGGGCGTATCGTCACCGGCTATCCGACAAACCTACCAAGGAATCCAAAATGAACCCTTTTTCGCCTGAGCCATTGTTGCAGCGCATGCTCCAGATTGACGCAGAGCTTATCGAGCCTTCGGCAAGCAAAGAAGCGAAGCACTTTATGGAGTTTGGTGAATGCGGCTTGGCCTACGATGTCTTGGTCTTTGAAATAGAAGATAAGAAATACATGCCTTCGACCGAGGGGCTGGAGCTTATCAAGCAATCCGCGATTGCATTGGGTTTGGTCTTTCCCCAACTTAGTACAAGCTAGAAGCAGTTTGGATATCCCTGTGCTATTTTGTGCTGGGTGAAAAATCGTGGTGAAAATGAGCGTGAAGGCCACGATGCTGCTTTTTTTGCCATCTTGTGGGCTGCTGCCGGTCTCGTTGACGCCGACCTAAGCTTCTTGAGCTTGCTCGAACTGTACGGGACTGAGATAGCCGAGCGTCGAATGCCGGCGCGTCGGGTTGTAGAAGCACTCGATGTAGTCGAACACATCTGAGCGGGCCTGCCCTCGCGTCCGGTGCACCTTCTTTGCCGTGCGATCGGTCTTGAGCGAGCTGAAGAAGCTCTCCATGGCCGAGTTGTCCCAGACCTCGCCGGCCCGGCTCATGCTGCATGTGATGCCCTGTTCGTCCAGCAGCCTCTGGAAGTGCTCGCTGGTGTACTGGCTTCCCTGGTCCGAGTGGTGCAGCAGCGCCACGGGCTTGCCCCGGCGCCACACGGCCATCATCAGCGCGTCCACCACAAGCTGCGAGGTCATGCTCTCCTGCATCGACCAGCCCACTATGCGCCGCGAGTACAGGTCCAGCACCGCCGCAACGTACAGCCAGCCTTCTGCCGTCCAGATGTAGGTGAAGTCGGCCACCGCACTTCGCTCGCCCCGGTCCTTGGGTAGTCCGCGTCGCCGGGGGCGCGCACGCAGCGCCTGCTCGCGCATGAGCCGCATCAATGCGATGCAGCCCACAGGGCTGACCCTGCTCCTGGGCCGCGTGAGCCAGGCATGGAAGCCGCCTCGCGAGACACCGAGCGCCTCGCACATCAGATTGACCGGCCAGGCTCCTCGGTGTTTCGCCACACAGCCGAACTTCACATCGACTCCTTCGCGAAGTAGGCCGCGGCTTTTTTCAGGATGTCGCGCTCCATCTTGCGCGTGGCCACTTCCTTTCGCAGCCGCGCTATCTCGGCGTCCTGGGCCTTCTGCTTGCCGTTGCCAGGGAACGCCTCCTGGGACTCCTCCCGCAACTCACGCACCCACTTGCGCGGCACGTTCTCGTGAACGTCCAGGTCCTTGGCCGCCTGGGCCACAGATACACCACGCTCGCTTATCAGCTTGACCGACTCGAGCTTGAACTCGCGGCTGAATGTCTTTCTTCTCTCCATGAACCACCTCCGATTTCATCTTCCACCTTAACAAGGTGTCGTTGAAACCGGCAGCAGCCCACAGTGGAAGCCTGTGTGCGAGAAGGGGTCGAGATGCGAGTAGTTTTGGAGCCCCCTTCTAAGGGCGGGCGAGTCGTAGCTGCCTATCCCACAAACCTTCCGAGGAACCCATGAAGACCAATGAGTCTCCTGAGCCGCTACTACTCGCAATCCTTGCTGCGGACGGTGAGCGCATTCGTGATTTCGCGATTCGCTGGGTCAAGGAGTACACGAACGCTGGCGAGTGCGCGCTAGCTTTTGACAGCCTTGCCGCTGAGATAGAGGACGGCAACTACAAGCCTTCGGCACGTGCTTGGGGCCTGATCGAACTCGCAGCAACGGCGCTAGATTTGCCTTGTCCGACATTCAAAGCGTGATCCTTAGAACTGTGAAGACGAAGTCGAGGCCCAGGTGGGCATCACCCAGGGCTTTGGGCAGCAGGCCGTGCCGGCGTGGCGCGACTACGCGAACCGGCAGTTCGAAGACGCCGTCAAGGCGGGCGACGAGGAGGCCGCGCAATGCTGGGGGCCGGACGGGGCGTGCCGGGCGGCAGGACACGCCTTGGTCGGCGGGCTCTCGGGTGGCATTGAAGGCGCATCCGCCGCGGCCTTGAGCAGCGCCGGCGCACCACACCTCCAGGCGTTCCTGCAATCACAAGGCGTGCCCGACGAGGCGGCGCGAGCCATTACGCAACTCGGTGCACTGGGCGCCGGTGCCGCGGTGGGCGGCTCGGCAGGTGCCTCAGCGGGTTTGAACGAGGCCTCGCACAACGCAGTGATGGCCATTCCGATACTGGTGGACGGGGTCGTCGCCGGCGGTGCGGCCGCGGCTCGCGCATGCCTGAGTTCACCCGCCTGCCTGAACGCCTTGCGCATGGGAGGGGCGGCGCTCGTCGCGAAGGTGGCGTCATTGGTCGATCCGGCGGATCTCGCGCAGATACCGGGGTTCGATGGCTCCAACCCCAATCCCTCAGGTGGCAACACCACCAGTCCCGTTGCCGGGCCGGCAGGTGACGGCGGCACGACGAAGCCCGGCATGCAAGTAGGCCCGCTGGGTACGCCAGCGAGTGGTGCGGGGGGCGCGACAACTCAAAATACCTCGACTGCAAGTCCTTTGCCGGATGGGCCAGACTTCAACATTGTTCATTCCGTACCGGCTGGTGATCAATCTGCAATCACGCACGGACTCGAGGATGCAATGAACTCGCAACCAACACCAGAGAACACAACCGGTAGAGGTTTGGAAATTTCCAGATACTCTCAAGGCACTTGGAACGATGCCAATCGGGCATTTGACCACATGCCTGTTAGCGATGTACGCACCTTTGTCACCAGTGACGGAGGGATTGGTCGGCAAGGTTTGCTGCCAGACGGTACAACGGTCATTGTTCGTCCGGTGAGCTCAGACGGTACTCCAACTATTCAGATTATCGATAATAATCGTGAAAGCCCACGGACCGTGCAGGAGATTCGCTTTGGAAGTCCTCGTCGCTAAGCAGAGATTGTCTGTTGAAATATCTGACCTCATTGATTTACAAAGAGCGCTGCTGAATGTTAATCGATTCGATGAGCGCTGGCTTGCAGAGCGACAATGGCAAGTCATGCACAGCGAAGACAACAATTTCATTGACGAGGATGTTGTTAAATTCATTGAGTTCTGCGACCTGCATGGCATGGCGGATTTAATTGCAACGGAGACTTTGTCGATCTTTATGAGCACGGGGCTTCTTGATGTGCGATCATTTCCTAGCAATGCGACAGCGTTGAGTCAAGTGCTCTATGGACTCGGGCATCCATTGAATTCGACGCATGAGGATGCGGGGTGGATCTTGGATGCCGCTGTAGGTGTCAATTTGATTCTCAACTTCAAAAGGCCTTGGCAATTCTTGATTTTGCGAGATGGTGGAGGGGTCGTGAGCATTGCTGGAAGCAAGTCGTTTATTGAGCACATGACGGCGGGTTCAGAACTCGTGTGGCTACCAGGATTGCCGCCATGGGTTCGTCCACAGTTTTAGTCGGGAGCGGGCGCCGGAACTGGTGTTCGGCTGATCGTTGAGATTTTATAGACGGCAGTCCAGGTCAGTAAGAATGCCCGCCCCGACCGTCTCGAAAATGCAGATCATGGGAAAGGAATACCATATCAAGGGCCGAATCGTCGCTATTTCGAGTGGGGTGTGCGCTTAATGAGGTGGAGGTTCGTGATGGATGGTGTTGTTGCGTCGAACGAATTCGAATCGCAAGTTGATTGAAGCTGAATTGCCTTCTTGATGGTAATGGCGTAGGATTGAGAGAAGCTGTTCTTGCCGGCTCGGCTAAACGATCAACTTTACGGAAGACCCAATTGCCGCATGGCTTTGGCCACGCGCTGGCGCAAGGGATTTTCGGCGCTGCCCATGGAGAGGTACGACGACACGGTCAAGTCCGGTGCCTCGGTTCTGAGTTGGTAGAGGACGGCCAGTCCTTCGTCGATCTGCCCAAGCTCTGTGTGGGCCGTCAATAGCAGGCGCAGCGTGGGGATATGGTGCTTGTTGGCCTTCAGTGATTGACGCCCATAGGCGATGGCCTGCTTCAACTGATGATTGGCAATAAAGGCATTACCCGTGAGCAGATCGAAAAAGTACTGCAAGGGGTCGACCGGCGATAGATTGCGCGCGAAGCTCGCTTCGGACACTGACAAAGAACTCGAGCCCCAACTGGCCGAATAGAGGCTTTTGAACAGCCAAGCCATGGGCTCGCTGGGATTGGCTTCGATGGCCAAGGTCAGGTGACTTCGCGCCTGCTGAGGATCGTTTAGCAATTGGCTCTGGATATAGCCCGTGACCGCCAGCGCCATCGCATGGTTGGGATCGATCTGCAAAGCGCGCAGGGCCTGCTCGCGGGCTTGCTGGATGTCTCGGCCCACGTTGGCACTTCTACCCTTGATCACGTTCAAGGCATGCCACATGGCCAACCAGGCACGGGGCAGGGCGTGCCCAGGATGTCGTCCGGTCAAGGCGACCCAGGCATCGCGCCCGCGCTCAAATATCGCGTCCGAGTGGCTGTGCGTCATCGAAATGCTCGCCAGCATGAGATGGCCGCTGTCCAGGTTTGGCAGGGGTAGCGACAAGGCTCGGCTGAGTTGGGCCTGGCCCAGGGCCTGCGCCACGGCGCGTGCCAATTCGTGCAGCAGCTCGCTGGCCTCGTGAAACAGGTCGGGCAGTGCCCGCTGCAGTTGCCCTGTCCACAACAGCGTCTGGCTGTGCAACTCGACGAGTTCGGCGGTGACGACGAGTCGGCGGTTGCGAATGCTGTAGCGGCCCGAGAAGACGAAGTTGATTCCCAGATGGTGCTTGATCTTTTTGAGGTCCTTGGCGTCGTGCAAGGCGGAGGTGGATCGCGGGGAGATCACCCGCAATCCCACGCTATGGAACAAGCGCGTGACGACCCCCTCGGCAATCAGTTCGCCGATCACCCAGTGCATGGACTCCGCAGCGTCTGCCCGAAAAGGCATCACGGCCAATCCCGGGCGAAGGTCGCTGCCCACTACCGCCACTGCGCGGCGTGAGATGTCTGAACATCTGGGGCGGGCATGAAACAGGCGCACCATTTGATCAGGCCGCCCGGCTCGATGCCCCAAGTCCTCAAAGTCCGCATCGAGACCGTTGACCAGCCGGTCGCGCAGCTCGGCGGTCACCAGAACTTCTCCAGGTCCGGCCCATGTGGTGAGTGCCGAGATCGATTGCATGTCTCGGTCGAGCGATTTCTTTTGTTCGCAGGGAAGGTGGGCCAGATGGGCAACGGCGTGCAAGTGCAATTGGCTGGACCCATCGTCTTGCGCATTCAGAGAGTCTGCCAACTGGTTTAAGGCAAATGCTGCTTGCAGGCAGTGATGAGCATCTTCGAAGGCGATTACCAACCCAGTGCCCGTGTCCCTGACGATCTGACCTTCGTGACGCGACAACACTTGCCGCAGCGCACTCCCTGCCCATCGAAGCCACCGCTCCGCGGGCAATGCTTCTCCGCCCGCTGCGCTCCGACAGAGCCTGGCAATGTTGATCGCCAGTAGCGGGCGCTCTACCAATCCATGGTGTGAAATGGCGGCGTCGGCAGTTTGCAAGTTGGGGTCAGCGACGCGAAGGGCCTGCAAAGAGAGGGCGTGGTCAATGGGGCTCAGGTGCTCACGTACTCAGGTCTCGGGAAGGCCCAGTTGCCGCATGGCATTGGCGATGCGCTGGCGCATGGGGCTTTCTGCGCTGCCTATGGCGAGATACGAGGACACAGTCAGTTCCGGTGCCTCGGCTCGCAACTGGTTCAGGATGGCCTTGCCTTCGTCGAACTGCCCCAGTTCCGCATGAGCCGTCAGCAGCAAACGCAGCGTGGGAACGTGGTGCTTGTGGGCCCGCAATGACAGGCGTCCGCAGGCGACTGCTTGATCCAACTGGCGGTCAGCCAGCAAGGCATTGCCCGTGAGCAGGTCAAAGAAGTATCGCAAAGGGTCGACGGGCGAAAGGGACCGCGCGACGTACGCCTCGGTCACCGACAGGGAACTGGAGCCCCAGCCAGCGGAATACAGGCTTTTGAATAGCCACGCCATGGGCTCGCTGGGGTTGGCTTCAACGGCCGACGCCAGATAGCGGTTCGCCTGCTGAGGATCGCTCAGCAACTGGCATTGGATATAGCCTTCCACCGCGAGGGCCATCGCATTCTTGGGTTCGACGTCCAGCGCATGCTGCGTCTGCTCGCGGGCCTGCCTGATGTCGCGGGCCACGTTGCCACTTGTTCCCTTGACCACATTCAAGGCGTGCCACATGGCCAACCACGCACGGGGCAGTGCGTGTTCGGGGTGCCGCATGGTCAACTCGTTCAAGGTTGCGCGCCCACGATCGAAGGCCTTGCTGGAATGGCTGTGCACCATCGAAATTCCGGCCAGCATCAGAAAGCTGCTGTCCAGGCTCGGCAGCGGACGCGTCAAAGCCTGGCTCACCTGCGCCTTGTCCAGCGCCTGCGCCACCGTGCGCGCCAACTCGTGCAGCAGTTCGCTTTGTTCCTGCAGCAGATCGCGCAGCGCGTGCTGCAATTGACCGGTCCACAGAAGGGTGTGGCTGCGCGCTTCGGCCAGTTCGGCCGTCACCACGAGCTTGTCGTTGCGTATGCTGTAACTGCCCGACAGGATGAAGGTCGCGCCCAGATGTCGTTCGATCTCGGCGAGTTCGCCACTGCCGCGCAGGGCAGACGTGGATTGCCGCGCGATCACCCGCAGGCCGATGCTGTGGGACAAGCGCGCGATCACCCCATCGGCGATCAACTCGCCGAGCACCCAGTGCTTGACTTCTGGTGCGTTGGCCTGAAAGGGAATAACGGCCAAGGCCGGGCGGAGGTCCTGATCCTCTGCGGTAAGGCGGTCCGAAATGGCCCCGTGGGTTGGATGGGCCCGGAATAGGCGCACGGGTTGGACGAACGACTCCACCCAATGGCCCAGGTCTTCGAAGTCGGCGTCGAGACCGTTGGCCAGCCGATCGCGCAGTTCGGCGGTGACCAGGACTTCGCCGGGCGCGGCCAATGCCGTCAACTCCGAGGTCAGTTGCACGTCGCGATCGACGGGCTCAAGCTGGCCGTGGCCATAGCTGGCCAGATGCGCACCCGCGCGCAACTGCAAATGCTTCGAGGCATCTGTCCGCCCATTCAAGGCATCCGCCAGCTGATTCAGCGCAAAGGCCGCCTGCACACAGTGGCGAGCGTCGGCAAATTCCATCATCAGGCCGTGGTTCGTTTGCCTGACGATGTGCCCCTTGTGGTGCGACAGCAACTGCCAATACGCATCGCCCGCCCACTGCTGAAGTCGGTCCATGAGCGGATCGGTTCCGCCCCAGGTACCTGTCGTGTTGTCGGCGATGTCCATCGCCATCAGTGGGCGTTCTTCGATCCGGGAACTGGGGAAGGTGGTGTCGGCGGCACTCATGGCGTGATCTCAGGACTGAATGCGGTTGTTCCTTGAAAAGGGAGCGGATTTCGCAGGGTCGATGCCGGCGAGCACACTGGCGATGAGGATGCCCGAACTGACCAGCACTACCGCCATGGCCTCATGGGGATGGATGCCGTCGCCGACGATAGCCCGGCCAAGGAACATGGACAACACGGGGATGGCAGCGAAGAAGACGGCAACGCGTTGGCTGCCGAGTTGGCGCGTGGCGTAGCTGGCCAACAGAACAGCGCAGGCCCCCATGCCGAGGCCCTGGAAGATTGCCTGAGCCAGCACCTCCGAAGCGGGCGCCGTCCAGAGTGCGGACGACGCAGGCGATGCCAGCAGCAACAGTCCCCCAACGATGCCCGAATACACCGCCACCAATGCCGCGGCCTGCATGGGGTCCACCTCATGTTGTTGGACATACACGAGGTAGGCCGCCGCCAGTGCCGACGACAGCAGAAAGAACAGGTCGCCAATCCATATCCGGTTTTCGAAGGACGTCCACGACGAGTAGCCCAGCAGCATTAGCGCGCCCATGGCGATCAAGGCAAGACCCAGGGTTTGTCGCCAATCTGGCGCTGCCCCGTACCCCAGCCGGCGCCACAGCATGACCCAGACCGGGAGAAAGCCCGGCCCCAAGGCGGACGCATGACTGGCGGGGGAGAACTGAAGGCCGGCGATCGCTGTCAGGTGCATTCCCCAGCCGTGCAGAAAGGCGAGCGCCAAGCCGGTCACCGCCAGTTTCCTCGGCAACTGCCGCCAATGGATCAGCAGGAATGGCAGAAACACCAGCCCGCCGATGCCGCAGCGCAGCAGGACCAGGTCCAGAGGGCCCAGATGGTGCGTGAGGGACAGTCGCGTGACCGCTGGCGCGCTGGACGCCAGAAGCACCACAGCCACTGTGGCTCCGTAGGCGTTCAAGCGACGGTTGGATGGCGCGAATTGCACGGTACTCCCCCTGGTGGTCTGATCGACCCGGCTCGCGAGCGGGCCAGTCTAGTCCTTTCTTTGAAACTTTCAGGAGATTCTGATGAACATCACTCAAAGCTCATCTTCGAACCGTGCCACCGAGAAAAAGGCCGTCATTGGTGGGGGGTGGATCACCACGCCAGCCGTGGCGGCGCATGTGCGCCGGCATCTGGCCGATGCGGAATATCGGGTACCGCAACAGCCTGCGGGCGGTGATAGAAAGGCGCTCATCGGTGGCGGCTGGATCACAGCGCCTGTTGTCGCTGCGCATTTGCGGCAGAAAATGCGGACCACGCCCCAGCGCTGATCCTTTCAGAAAGCCCCGCACCATGCCCCAGCAGCCGGATAGGCAACCGCAACCCACCATCAAGTTCCACCGCATCTATCCGGCTGCCATCTCGCCCATGCGGGCCGACAAATCCGCGCTGGGCCTGATGCCCACGATGGCTTACCGCCATTGCGAGGCCATGCGAGTGGCCTCTTCTTTCGGTTGGTATGCCTTTCCGGCGGAGGAGGTCCACCTCCGCTGGAACGGCGCCGACGTTTTCGTCAGGGAAGGTGGCGGCCAGTGGCAGCCACTGGTGCGGTCCGAGTTGCCAGGGTTCGCGGACCACTGGAACGAACACGCGCCGGCCGACCTGGTGGACCTGGCCCCGCCCTTTCTGACACGCCTGCCCATGCCCGGCCTGGTGCAGGTCTGGACCGGCCTGCTCTGCAGCACCGCCCCCGGCTGGAGCGTGCTGGTGCGCCCGCCGAGCAATATGCGCGGCAGTTTTCTCTATTCCGCGTTCGAAGGAATCATCGAGACCGACCGCTACCGGCCGTGTCCCCTGTTCATGAACATCCAGCTCCTGGCCACCGACGTGGACATCATGTTGCCCAAGACGGTGCCGCTGCTGCAGGTGCAACCGCTCTTGCGCGAGACCTACGACGAGCGCGCGCATGCGTCGCAGGAAGTGGATGGCCTGGGCGCGCAGGACGACGGCGCGCCGGCCCTGAGTCCGCAGGAGTGGCAGGCCTACCGGCGCACCATCCGCGTCGAAACCGAGGGCCTGCCGCCCGAGTCAGGTCACTACGCCGCCGACACGAGAAAGCGGGACAAGTCCGGCGACTGAGGCCGGACGCCGCTCACTTCAGCCGCTTGATCAGGCTGGACGTGTCGTAGCGCTGGCCGCCCATGGCCTGCACGTCGGCGTAGAACTGGTCCACCAGCGCCGTGACGGGCAGGCGCGCGCCGTTGCGCTTGGCCTCGTCGAGCACCAGGCCCAGGTCCTTGCGCATCCAGTCCACCGCGAAGCCAAAGTTGAACTCGCCGGCCACCATGGTCTTGCCGCGGTTGTCCATCTGCCAGCTTTGGGCCGCGCCTTTGCCGATGACCTCGAGCACGAGGTTCATGTCCAGCCCTGCCTTCTGGCCGAAGGCGATGGCCTCCGACAGGCCCTGCACCAGGCCGGCGATGCAGATCTGGTTGACCATCTTGGTGAGCTGGCCCGCGCCCGGCGCGCCCATGAGCGTGAAGGCGCGCGAGAAGGCCATGGCCACCGGCTTGACCGCATCGAAGGCCGGTTGATCGCCGCCACACATGACGGTGAGCAAGCCGTTCTCAGCGCCCGCCTGGCCGCCGGAGACGGGCGCGTCCACGAAGGCGATGCCCAGGGCCTTGGCGGCGGCATACAGCTCGCGTGCCACGTTGGCCGAGGCGGTGGTGTGGTCCACGAGGATGGCGCCGGGCGCCATGCCGGCGAGGGCGCCGTCGGCGCCCAGGGTCACCGAGCGAAGGTCATCGTCGTTGCCCACGCAGCAGAAGACGATGTCGGCGCCCGCCGCGGCTTCGCGCGGCGTGGCCTTGAAGGCACCGCCGTGCTGCCGGGCCCAGGCCTCGGCCTTGGCGGTGGTGCGGTTGTAGACGGTGACCTGGTGGCCGGCCGCTTTCAGGTGGCCTGCCATGGGACTGCCCATGACCCCCAGTCCGAGGAAGGCGACGCGGCGCGAGGGAGTGGCTTCGTAGGTCTTGGGGTTCAAGGCGGGTCTCCTGGGTTGGCTGTGGTGCAACCCGGAATGGTACCCAGACCCCAGGTCAGACGATGGTCAGGTGCTCGGTGCCGGCCGCCAGGTCCAGGGTCTTGGCGCGTTGGCTGTTGAGCTTGATCTGCAGGCGCAGGTCGTTGAGCGAGTCGGCGTTGCGCAGCGCGTCCTCGTAGGTGATGAGGTTGGACTCGAAGGCGTCGAACAGGGCCTGGTCGAAGGTCTGCATGCCCATCTGGGTGCTCTTCTTCATCACTTCCTTGATCTCGGCCACTTCGCCCTTGAAGATCAGGTCGGAGATGAGGGGCGAGTTGAGCAGGATCTCGACCGCGGCGTAGCGGCCCTTGTTGTCCTGCCGCGGCACCAGCCGCTGCGAGATCAGCGAGCGCAGGTTGAGCGACAGGTCCATCAGCAGTTGGGCGCGGCGCTCTTCGGGGAAGAAGTTGATGATGCGGTCCAGCGCCTGGTTGGCGCTGTTGGCGTGCAGCGTGGCCAGGCACAGGTGGCCGGTCTCGGCGAACTGGATCGCGTGCTCCATGGTCTCGCGGTCGCGGATTTCTCCCATGAGGATCACGTCGGGCGCCTGGCGCAGGGTGTTCTTGAGCGCCGCCGCCCAGCTTTCGGTGTCCAGTCCGACCTCGCGCTGCGTCACCACGCAGTTCTTGTGCGGGTGCACGAACTCGATCGGGTCTTCCACCGTCACGATATGGCCGTAGGAATGCTCGTTGCGCCAGTCGACCATGGCCGCGAGCGAGGTGGACTTGCCCGAGCCGGTGGCTCCCACCAGGATGCACAGGCCACGCTTGGACATGGCCACGTCTTTGAGCACCTGTGGCAGGCCCAGCTTGTCGATCGTGGGCAGCACGGCGGGAATGGTCCGCAGCACCAGGCCGACCTTGCCCTGCTGGATGAAGGCATTGCAGCGAAAGCGCCCGATGGCGGGCGGCGAGATCGCGAAGTTGCACTCCTTGGTGCGCTCGAACTCGGCGGCCTGCTTGTCGTTCATGATGGCGCGCGCCAGCGCCAGCGTGTGGCCCGCCGTCAGCGGCTGAGGCGAGACCTTGGTGACCGCGCCGTCGACCTTGATCGCGGGCGGGAAGTCGGCCGTGATGAACAGGTCGCTGCCGCCGCGGCTGAGCATGAGCCGCAGCAGGTCGTTGATGAATTTGGATGCCTGATCGCGTTCCATCTGGTGCCCCTTGCCCCGTGTGGGATCAGCCCGGGAAGTTCTCGGGAATCTTGGCCTTGCTGCGCGCCTCGGCCGGGCTGATGATGTTGCGGCGCACCAGATCGGTGAGGTTCTGGTCCAGCGTCTGCATGCCCGCGCTGTTGCCGGTCTGGATGGCCGAGTACATCTGCGCCACCTTGGCCTCGCGGATGAGGTTGCGAATGGCGCTGGTGCCCAGCATGATTTCGTGCGCGGCCACGCGGCCGCTGCCGTCCTTGAGCTTGCACAGCGTCTGCGAGATGACGGCCACCAGCGACTCGGACAGCATGGCGCGCACCATCTCTTTTTCCTCGGCGGGGAAAACGTCGATGATGCGGTCGATGGTCTTGGCGGCGCTGGAGGTGTGCAGGGTGCCGAACACCAGGTGGCCGGTTTCGGCCGCCGTCATGGCCAGGCGGATGGTCTCCAGGTCGCGCATCTCGCCCACGAGGATGGCGTCCGGGTCTTCGCGCAGGGCCGAGCGCAGGGCGTTGGAGAAGCTCAGGGTGTGCGGGCCCACCTCGCGCTGGTTGACCAGGCACTTCTTGGATTCGTGCACGAACTCCACCGGGTCTTCCACGGTGAGGATGTGGCCGTACTCGGTCTCATTGAGGTGGTTGATCATGCCGGCCAGGGTGGTCGACTTGCCCGAGCCCGTGGGCCCGGTCACCAGCACCAGGCCGCGCGGACGCAGCGCCAGGTCGGCGAAGATCTTGGGCGCGTTGAGCTGCTCCAGCGTGAGGATCTTGCTCGGGATGGTTCGGAACACGGCGCCGGCGCCGCGGTTCTGGTTGAAGGCGTTGACGCGAAAGCGCGCCAAGCCCTCGATCTCGAACGAGAAGTCGCATTCCATGAACTCCTCGTACTGCTTGCGCTGGCTGTCGTTCATGATGTCGTACACCATCGAATGAACGGCCTTGTGGTCCAGCGCGTCGACGTTGATGCGTCGCACATCGCCATGCACCCGTATCATGGGCGGCAACCCGGCGGACAAATGAAGATCGGAAGCTTTGTTCTTGACGCTGAAAGCCAGCAGTTGGGTGATGTCCATCCCGGGTTTTTCCGTGTGATGAGGGGCAGTTGCAAACGATTATGACGACGATCGCAGGCAATCTCCAGCAAGTGAAGGAGCGCCTGTGGCGCGCTTGCGATGGGGCTTCGCGAGGCAGCGCAGAGGTTACGCTGCTCGCGGTTTCAAAGACCTTCGGGCCCGATGCCGTCCGTCAGGCCCATGCCGCCGGCCAGACGGCTTTCGGCGAAAACTATGTGCAGGAAGGCGTCGAGAAGATCGCGCTGGTGGCCGAGTCGCTGCCGCGCGCGGCCATCGAATGGCACTGCATCGGACCGGTGCAGAGCAACAAGACGCGGCTCGTTGCCGCGCAATTCGATTGGGTGCAATCGGTCGATCGCCTGAAGATCGCGCAGCGCCTGAGCGAGCAGCGCCCGCCCGAGTTGCCGCCGCTCAACGTGTGCCTGCAGGTCAACGTGGACGGCGGACCGAACAAGGCCGGCGTGCCGCCGGCCGAGTTGCCCGCGCTGGCCGAGGCGGTGGCCGCGCTGCCGCGCCTGCGCCTGCGCGGCCTGATGTGCATTCCCGAACCCGCGCCCGACTTCGAGTCGCAGCGCGCGCTGTTCGCGCTGGCGCGCGCGGCCTACGACGACCTGCGCGCGCGGGGCCACGCGCTGGACACCTTGTCGATGGGCATGAGCGAGGACCTGGAGGCCGCGGTGGCGGCGGGCGCCACGATGGTGCGCGTGGGCCGGGCGGTGTTCGGCGCCCGGGCGCCGAAGCCGGTGGCTTCGCCCGCGGCCTGATCGCGCCGCAGGCGCTGGCGATCCCCCGGCCCTGGCCGCGGGCCGCTGGCGAGGTCATGCCCTGCCCGGCGCAGCCTCTGCAAGCGCCGTGTTCATGCGCGCATGCGCTGCGGCATCACAGCGGCAGGCGCGTGCTGGTCTTCACTTCCTCCATCACGGCGTAGGTGCGCGTCTCGCGCACGCCGGGCATCTGCCACAGCACCTGGCCGGCAAAGGCTCGGTAGGCCGCCATGTCGGCCATGCGGGTCTTGAGCAGGTAGTCGAAGCCGCCGGCCACCATGTGGCATTCCAGGATGTCGTCGTGCACCTGCACGGCGGCGCGGAACTGGTCGAAGACATTGGGCGTGGTGCGGTCAAGCAGCACCTCCACGAAGACCAGCAGGCCGCGCCCGAGCTTGTGCGGGTCCAGTCGCGCCTCGTAACCCTGGATGACGCCTTCGCGCTGCAGGCGCTGGGTGCGCGCCAGCACGGCCGTGGCCGACAGGCCCACGGCCTCGGCGAGCTTGAGGTTGGGCAGGCGGCCATCGGCCTGCAGCAGGCGCAGGATCTTGAGATCGATGCGGTCGAGGTCGGGAGGGGGATGCATGCCGAATTATTCACTTTCATTGTTCAAAAATCAGAGAAAAATTCAGCCAAATGGCGATCACGATGCGGGAATTCACCATCCTGCAGACCCCAGCCGCCATGCTCCATCCCATCCCCCAGGCCCCGCTCCCGCGCACCGACCGCCTGCCCGACCCCTACCGCGCCGAGGCCGGCGTGCTCGCCGACCGCCTGGCCGCGCTGGATGGCGCGCTCGACTGGGCGGCGGTGAAGGCCCAGGCCGGGCCCTGGGTGCGCGTGGTGCGCGAGAACCCGCCTGCCTTCTGGGCCCTGGAGCGCCTGCTCACCGAATACCCCATCAGCAGCGACGAAGGCCTGGCCCTGATGCGCCTGGCCGAGGCCCTGCTGCGCGTGCCCGATGCCGAGACCGCCATCGCGCTCACCGCCGACCAGCTGGGCCGGGCGGATTTCGACGGGGCGTCCGACGCGGCGATGGCGCGGCTGTCCTCGGCCGCCATCGCGCTGAGCAAGCGGTGGTTGCCCGCCGAGGGTGAGGCCCCCGGCCTGGTGGCACGCGTGGGCGCGCGCTCGGTGGTCGCGGCCACGCTGCGCGCGGTGCAACTGCTGGGGCGCCAGTTCGTGCTGGGCGAGGGCATCGAGGACGCGCTGCGCCGCGCCGAGGCCGGGCGGCGTGCGCAGCCCAGGCTGCGCCACAGCTTCGACATGCTGGGCGAGGGCGCGCGCACCGAGGCCGACGCCGAGCGTTACCTGGACAGCTACCGCCACGCGCTGGAGGCCATCGCGCGCCGCGCCGACCCCGCGCGCCATCCCTCGCTCAACGACGGCCTATCGATCAAGCTCAGTGCCTTGCACCCGCGCTACGAACCGGCCCAGCACGAGCGCGTGATGCGCGAGCTGGTGCCGCGCGTGTGGACCCTGTGCGAACGCGCCGCGCAGGCCTCGCTCAACCTCACCATCGACGCGGAAGAGGTGGAGCGGCTGGAGCTGTCGCTCGATGTCTTCGAGGCCCTGGTCGCTCGCGTGGGGCGCGAATGCCCGCGCTGGGAGGGCCTGGGTCTGGCGCTGCAGTCCTACCAGACGCGAGCGGTCGAGCTCGTTGCCGAGGTGGCCGCGATCGCTCGCCGCCACGGGGTGCGGCTGATGTGCCGGCTGGTGAAGGGCGCTTACTGGGACAGCGAGATCAAGCGCGCGCAGGAGCTGGGGCTGGCCGGCTACCCGGTGTTCACGCGCAAGCACCGCAGCGACGTGAGCTACCTGGCCTGCGCAAGCGCCCTGTTCGACGCCGACGATGCGGTCTTTGCGCAGTTCGCCACGCACAACGCCGGCACCATCGCCGCCGTGCTGCAGATGGCGCGTCGGCGCGGCACGGCGCGTTTCGAGCTGCAGCGCCTGCACGGCATGGGCGAAGGCGTGTACCGCGAGGTGCTGCGCGAGGGGTCGGTGGGCTGTCGCGTGTACGCCCCCGTCGGCGCGCACCGCGACCTGCTGGCCTACCTGGTGCGCCGCCTGCTGGAGAACGGTGCCAACTCGTCCTTCGTGCACCAGCTCGCCGACGAATCGGTGGCGCTGGACACGCTGCTCGAATCGCCTTTGGCGCGTTGCGCCGGCGAGGGTGGCGGGCCTGCCTTCGCCCCGCCCCCGCGCCTGTACGGCGTGGCGCGCCCCAACAGCGAAGGCCTGGACCCGGCGGTGGCCGCGCACCGCGAGGCACTGGCCGCCGCCTGGCGCCAGACGACCGTGCCCCCGGTGCCGGAGGCACGGCCCGACGAGATCGCGCCGGCCGTGCGGCGCGCCGTGGAGGCCTTCGAGGCCTGGAACCAGCGCCCCGTGGCCGAGCGCGCCGCCGCGCTGCGCCGCGCCGCCGACGCGATGCAGGCGCAGCTGCCGCCGCTGTGCGCCCTGCTGGTGGCCGAGGCGCGCAAGACCTGGCCCGACGCCATCGCCGAGGTGCGCGAGGCGATCGACTTCCTGCGCTACTACGCGGCCGAGGCCGAGCGCCTGCTGGCACCGCAGGAGCTGCCCGGCCCGACCGGCGAGCGCAACACCCTGCGCCTGCACGGGCGCGGCGCCTGGGTCTGCATCAGTCCCTGGAACTTCCCGCTGGCCATCTTCACCGGCCAGGTGGCGGCCGCGCTGGTCACGGGCAACACCGTGCTGGCCAAGCCGGCGGAGCAGACGCCCGCGATCGCCCGCGAGGCCGTGCGCCTGCTGCACGCGGCGGGCGTGCCGGCCGCGGCGCTGCAGCTGCTGCACGGGCCGGGTGACACCGTGGGCGCCGCCCTGGTGGCCGACGCCGCCGTGGCCGGCGTGGCCTTCACCGGCTCCACGCCGGTGGCCAAGGCCATCCAGCGCGCGCTCGCGGCCCAGGACGGACCCATCGTGCCCCTGATCGCCGAGACCGGGGGCGTGAACGCCATGCTGGTGGACAGCAGCGCCCTGCCCGAGCAGGTGACCGACGCCGTGGTGCAGAGCGCCTTTCGCAGCGCGGGGCAGCGCTGCTCGGCGCTGCGCCTGCTGTGCGTGCACGAATCCATTGCCGACGGCGTGATCGAGATGGTGCGGGGCGCGGCCCGCGCGCTGGTGGTGGGCGACCCTTCTGATCTGGCCACCGACGTCGGCCCGCTGATCGACGCCGAGGCCTTCGCCGGCGTGGCGCGGCACCTGGCGCGCCTGCGCGCCACGGCGGTGGCGCTGCTGCCCGAGGGGGAGGACGCGGCCACGCACACCGTGGCGCCGCAGCTGTTCGAAATCCGCGAGGTCGCCGAGGCCTCGCAGGAAATCTTCGGCCCGGTGCTGCAGGTGCTGCGCTGGCGCGGTGACCCGAAAGCCGTGATCGCCCAGGTCAATGCCCTGGGCTATGGCCTCACGCTGGGCCTGCAGACCCGCATCGACAGCCGTGCGCTGGCGCTGGCCGCGCAGGCGCGCGCGGGCAATGTCTACGTCAACCGCAACACCATCGGGGCGGTGGTGGGGGTGCAGCCCTTCGGCGGCGAAGGCCTGTCGGGCACCGGTCCCAAGGCCGGCGGGCCGCACTACCTGCCGCGCTTCTGCGCCGAGCAGACGCTCACCATCAACACCACGGCCGCGGGCGGCAACGTGGCGCTGTTCGTGGCCTGAAAAGCGGCCCTGTCGGCGGCGAAGGCGGTGCCATACTGACGCCCCGCATGAGTACCCCGCCCGTCGCCTCTCCCGCACCGCGCCCGCGCGAGGCCGGCTTCCGCGCATTGGACGCCGGCTGGCGCCAGTGGATCGCCGAAAACCGGCTGCGCCGCTGCACCCCGGAGTCCATGCTGGCGACCATGGTGCAGGCGGGGCTCGATCCGGCCGAATGTGAGCCGGCGATCCGCGCCATGGACAGCGACCCGGTCTTTCTGGCCGCGCGCCAGTTCCAGCAACTGCAGGACAAGCTGGCCTCGGTGATGGCCAACCAGCAGCGCCTGCTCGAGCTCGACCCGCTGTACGGCCACGTGGAGAAGCGCAGCCAGGTGTCGCCTGGCGAATTCCTGGACAAGTACATCGTGGGCAGCCGCCCCGTGGTGCTGACCGACGTGGGGCGCGACTGGCCCGCCATGGGCCGCTGGTCGCCGCAGGACCTGCGCGAGCGCTTCGGCCACCTGGACGTGCAGGTCCAGGCGGAGCGCAGCGCCGACCCGAACTACGAGCGCAACAAGCTCGACCACCAGCGCCACACCCGCCTGGCCGACTTCGTGGACCGTGTGCTGGCCGGCGGCGCCACCAACGACTACTACCTCACCGCCAACAACGAGCTGCTGAGTCAGCCAGGCTTCGCGCCCCTGCTGGACGACATCGGCAGCCTGCCGGTGTTCTGCGACCGTTCCGAGCTGGCGCGCCGCGCCTCGTTCTGGTTCGGGCCGGCCGGCACGGTCACGCCCCTGCACCACGACACCCTCATGCTCTGCCACACGCAGATCGTGGGGCGCAAGCGCTGGCGCTTCATCTCGCCGCTGCAGACACCGCTGCTCTACAACCACTTCGAGGTCTACAGCCCGGTGGACCTGGACCGGCCCGACCTGGCGCGCTACCCGCTCTTCGCCCAGGCCAAGGTGCTGGAGGTGGTGGTCGAGCCCGGCGAGACCGTGTTCCTGCCGCTGGGCTGGTGGCACCAGGTCACGTCGCTGGACGTGAGCCTGTCCTTCTCCTACTCCAACATCGCGGTGCCCAACGAGTACCGGTTCGACAACCCCCGCATCACCAACTGGTAGCCCCGGCATTCCCGGGGGAGACGATCGCATGACAGACGCCCAGCGCATCCAGCAGTGGCTCGACGAGCACCGCATCACCGAGGTCGAGTGCCTGATCCCCGACATGGCGGGCCAGGCGCGCGGCAAGATCGTGCCGCGCCACAAGTACGACCCGGCCGTGGGCCTGCGCCTGCCCGAGGCCGTGCTCACCATGACCGTGACCGGCGACTACCCCGAGAAGGACTACACCTCGGTCGCCGACCCCGACATGCAGCTGCGCCCCGACCCGGCCACGCTGCGCCCCGTGCCCTGGGCCAAGGAGCCGACGGCTCAGATCATCCACGACTGCTTCTCCTTCGATGGCAAGGCGGTGGACCTGTCGCCGCGCAACGTGTTGCGCCGCGTGCTCAAGCTGTACGAGAACGAGGGCTGGAAGCCCATCGTGGCGCCCGAGATGGAGTTCTACCTGGTGCAGGTCGAGCCCGACGAGGACATCCCGCTCAAGGCCCCGGTGGGGCGCACGCGCCGCAGCGAGGCGGGCATGCAGAGCTTCTCGATGGACGCCATCAACGAGTACGACGACATCTTCGACGTCATGTACGACTGGTGCGAGGCCGAGGGCATCCAGCTCGACACCCTCATCCACGAGATGGGCACGGCGCAGATGGAGATCAACCTGGACCACGGCGACCCGCTGCCGCTGGCCGATCAGGTCTTTCTGTTCAAGCGCACCATCCGCGAGGTGGCGATCCGCCACCAGATGTACGCCACCTTCATGGCCAAGCCCATGCAGGGCCAGCCGGGCAGCGCCATGCACATCCACCAGAGCGTGGTGGGGCTGGCCGATGGCCAGAACATCTTCAGCCGCGCCGACGGCGAGGCCTCCGAGCGCTTCTTCCATTTCATCGGCGGCCTGCAGACCTACCTGCCGGCCGCCATCGCCTTCTTCGCGCCCTATGTGAACTCGTACCGGCGCCTGTCGCGCTACACCTCGGCGCCGATCAACCTGAGCTGGGGCTACGACAACCGCACCTGCGGGCTGCGCGTGCCGCATTCGGCGCCGCAGGCGCGGCGGGTGGAAAACCGGCTGGCGGGGGTGGACGTGAACCCTTACCTGGCGCTGGCGGCCAGCCTGGCCTGCGGCTACCTGGGCATGAAGCAGGGCATCAAGCCCACCGAGCCCCTGTCGGGCAGCGCCTACGAGCAGCCGCACCAGCTGCCGCGCCACCTGGACGACGCGGTCGAGAACCTCATGCGCTGCGCGCCGCTGGTGGAGCTGTTCGGCGAGCACTTCATCCAGACCTACGCGGCGATCAAGGACACGGAGTACCGCGAGTACTTCGACGTGGTCAGTCCCTGGGAGCGGCGCTTCCTGCTGCTCAACGTCTGAGGCGGGCGGGCGCGCTCAGCCCACCACCACCATGCCCGACACGGGGTTGGACAGCAGCGCGTCCAGCGCCTCGACGGGCAGGGGCTTGGCGAACAGGTGGCCCTGGAACTGGTCGCAGCCCTGGTAAGCCAGGAAGTCGCGCTGCTCGATCGTCTCCACGCCCTCGGCCACCACCTGCAGGCTCAGCGACTGCGCCAGCGCGATGATGGCGCGCGAGATCGCCGCGTCGTTCGGGTCGGTCAGCACGTCGGCCACGAAGGCGCGGTCGATCTTCAGCTGGTCCAGCGGCAGCCGCTTGAGCAGCGACAGCGAGGAGTAGCCCATGCCGAAGTCGTCCAGCGAGAGCGTCACGCCGAGCGACTTCAGCATGCCCATCTTCTCGATGGTGATCTCCATGCGGTCGGCCAGCAGGCTCTCGGTGAGCTCGAGCTTCAGCCGCTGCGGCCGGATGCCGCTGGCGCGGATGCAGGCCATCACCGAGTCCACGAAGTCCGGGTGGCGGAACTGGCGCACGCTCACGTTGACGGCGATGCTGAGGTTGGCCGTCTCCGGCCGCTTGGACCAGGCCGCCAGCTGACCGCAGGCCGTCTCCAGCGCCCACAGGCCCAGCGGCAGGATCAGGCCGGTGTCTTCCGCCACGGGAATGAACGCCGCCGGCGAGAGCAGGCCGCGCTCCGGGTGGTTCCAGCGCAGCAGGGCCTCTACGCCGATGATCATGCCGGCCTTGTCCACCTGCGGCTGGTAGTGCACCACGAACTCGCGCCGGCGCAGGCCGTCGCGCAGGTCGGACGCGGTGCGCGCGTTGTCGCTCATCTCGGCCTGCATCGCCGGGTCGAAGAAGGACAGCGTGTTGCGGCCCATGGACTTGGCCTGGTACATCGCCAGGTCGGCCTGCTTGAGCAGATCGCCCACGTCGGCCTGCGTGCCGTGGAAGATGGTGACGCCGATGCTGGGCGTGGCGAAGTGCTGGTGGCCAGTGAGCGCGAAGGGCTCGCGCAGGGTCTGCAGCACCTTGTTGGCCAGCACGCGCGCCTTGTGCGCCGCCGCCACCGGGCTGGGACTGAGGTCGTCGGCCATCACCACGAACTCGTCGCCACCCAGGCGCGCCACCAGGTCGGTCTTGCGCACGCTGGAGGTCAGGCGCTGCGCGACCTTCTTGAGCAGCTGGTCCCCCATCTGGTGGCCCAGGGTGTCGTTGAGGATCTTGAAGTTGTCCAGGTCGATGAACAGCAGCGCGCCGTGCTGGCCGCTGCGCGCGCTGCTGGCCAGGGCCTGCTGCAGCCGGTCGAGCAGCAGCTGGCGGTTGGGCAGGTCGGTCAGCGGGTCGTAGAAGGCCAGGTGGCGGATCATGTCCTCGGCCGTCTTGCGCTGCGTGATGTCGCGTCCCACCGCCACCCAGTGCGTCACCTCGTCCGCGCTGGGCTGCACCGACACCACCTCCAGCTCGACCCAGAACAGCGCGCCGTTCTTGCGCCGCACCATCAGCTCGGTGCGGGCCTTCTGCGTGTCGCGCAGGCCGCGCGAGATCTCGCGCAGCTTGGACACCGCCGGGTCCAGGTCGAGCAGCATGCCGGGCGACTGGCCCAGCACCTCGGCGCGCGAGTAGCCCGTGTGCAGCTCGAAGGCGTCGTTGACGAAGACGATCTTGGGCTCGTTGCGCAGCTCCTGCGCGCCGGTTTCGGCGATCAGCACGATGTCGTTGAGCCGCGCGACACTGGTCTCCAGCAGCATCAGCTGCTCCTGCGAGCGGCGGCGTTCGGTCACGTCGCGGAAGTACACGGCCAGGCCTTCGGCGAAGGGATAGGCCCGCACCTCCAGCCATTTGCCCAGGGTGGCGAACCAGTCCTCCAGTTCCACGCGCCGGTTGGTCTGCAATGCGCGGCCCAGGTGTTCCTTCAGGCGCTGCGCGACGCTGGGCGCGAAGCCGTGCCAGACCTCCACGCCCAGCAGGTCGGCCGTGGTTTTTTGCAGCAGGCGTTCGCTTTCCTGGTTGAGGTCGGTGAAGCAGCACTGGCGGTCCAGCGTGACGAAGGCCTCGGTGATGCTGGCCAGCGTGGTCGTCAGGCGCATGGCCAGGCGCAGGGTTTCCTGCTGGGCCTGCTTGGTGGCCGAGATGTCGTGCACGGTCACCTGCACGCGCATGGGGTTGCCGTTGTCGTCCAGCACCGCCGCGCCCACGACGCGCACCCACTTGGGCCCGCTCGTCTCGATCAGCACCTGCACCTCTTCGTCGAAGGGGTCGGCGCTGGCGGCGCAGCGCTCCAGCCGCTGGCGCAGGCCCTGCCGCCACTCGGGCGCATGGTGTTCCAGCAGGTCCTCCAGGGTGCGCGGCTGCGCCTCGGGGCCGATGCCCAGCAGGCTCAGCAGGCCGGCCGAGCAGTCCACGCGCTCGCCCGAGGTCTCCACCGACCAGCTGCCCAGGCCCGCGGTGCGCTCCACCAGCTCGATCTGGCCCTGGTGGCGGCGCTGCATCGCCACCTGCGTGGCCAGCAGCTCGCGCTGGTGGCGCTGGGTCAGCACCAGGTCGGCCGCGGTTTCGCTCATCAGGCCGATGCCGATTTCGTTGCGGCGCTCTTCCCGCGGGTGGTGGTCGAGCAGCAGCAGGAAAGCGCCCGGCGCGCGGGCCAGCGGCAACCAGTGCAGGTGATGGACCGCGCGCCGGCCACGGCCCAGGTCGAGCGGCACCCAGCGCGATTCGCGGTGGGTGTCGCCCACCCAGGTTTCCTGCGTTCCCAGGGTCCGGGCGATGTCCAGCGCCAGCTCTTCCATCGGCGCGTCCAGCCCGAAGCGGCCGAGCACGCGAACACCTGTATCCGAGCGTTCGAGCAGCAGGGCGGCCGCGGCGCGGCCTTCGCGCGCGGCCAGATGGGCGGCGCGGTCGAAGGCCTCGCGCGGCTCGGGGAACCGAGTGGCGTCGGACGTCGGCACATTTGAGGGACGGGCGGTGCGCATGGTGGCCTTAGGATAGCGAGGCTGGCGCGGTCCGCGCCGGCGGAACGGTCCGGGTACGCGCCCACCGTTCGTGAACTACCGCACGTCGCGCCGCGTCGCGACGGATTTTTGTAACAGACTTGTGACTTTTTGTAGCCTCTGCCCTAGCATCCGACCCATTGTCATTGGTGCACCGCGATTCAAGGACACACTCCATGCAAGCCATGTCCACCACTGACATCCGAACCGATGGGGGAGCCCGCAAGGTGAGCGCACTCGCAGAACTCCGGCAGCACAACGATGTGTCGAGCCTGAAATCGGCCCTGCACCAGCTGTGCAGCGAATTCGGCCGCATTTCGCGTCTGGACATCCTCACGGCCATGCACGAAGGCACCAAGCAGGCCATCTGCTTCCTGCGCATGGAACGCCCCGAGCAGGAGCAGCAGCTCATGAAGACCCTGGGCGTGGGCCGTTTCGGCGGCGAGGTGGTGTTCGTGCTCAACCTCAACGTGCCGAGCAAGCAGAACGATTTCGGCCCCTCGTCGCAGTGGTGCGACTCCGACATCTACTGAGCGGCCCCGGGGCGCGCTCCCACCTCCCCTAGACCTTGCGCTCGCCGCTCCAGGCCCAGGTCGTTCAATGGCTGGTGCAGCCGGGCGATCCGGTTCGCCTGGGCCAGCCGCTGCTGGTGGTCGAGGCCATGAAGATGGAGCATGAACTCCCGGCCGAGCGCGACGGCCGCCTGGCCGACCACCTGGTGGCCCCGGGCGAGACCGTGAACGCGGGCGATCCGCTCTGGCGCATCGAGCCGCTCGAGCCGCTGGGGGTGCCGGCACCGCCCCCCGCCGCCCAGCCTCCATCGCCCGCCGCTCCCGCCGCCGACAGCGAAGCGCTGCAGCGGCTGCGCGCCCGGCTGGCCTTCGTGGAGGACGCCGCGCGCCCCGAAGCCGTGGCGCGGCGCCATGCGCTGGGCCTGCGGACCGCGCGCGAGAACGTCGCCGACCTGTGCGACTCGGACAGCTTCATCGAATACGGCGCGCTCGCCGTGGCCGCCCAGGCCGCGCGCCGCGGCGAGGCCGAACTGATCGCGCAGACGCCGGCCGACGGCCTGGTCACCGGCATCGGCGCGGTCAATGGCGCGCTGTTCGGCGCCGAGCGCTCGCGCACGGCCGTACTGGCCTACGACGCCACGGTGCTTGCCGGCACGCAGGGCATGCGCAACCACCAGAAGACCGACCGCCTGCTGGGCATCGCGCTGGACCAGCGCCTGCCCGTGGTGCTGTTCGCCGAAGGCGGTGGGGGCCGGCCGGGCGACACCGACATGCCCATCGTGGCGGGCCTGCACGTGGGCACCTTCGCGGCCATGGCGCGCCTGTCGGGGCGGGTGCCGACCATCGGCGTCGCGGCCGGCCGCTGCTTTGCGGGCAACGCGGCCCTGCTGGGCTGCTGCGACCTGGTCATCGCCACGCGCGGCAGCAACATCGGCATGGGCGGCCCGGCCATGGTCGAGGGCGGTGGCCTGGGCCGCTTCCCGCCCGAGGCGATCGGCCCGGCGCAGGTGCAGCACGCCAATGGCGTGATCGACCTGCTGGTGGACGACGAGGCGCAGGCCGTGGCCGCGGCGCGCCGCGCCCTGGCCTTCTTTCAATGGCGTGTGGCGCCGCTGCCCTCGCCGCCGCCCGAGCGGCTGCGCGAGGCCTTGCCCGCCAGCCGCTCGCGCAGCTACGACAGCCGCGCGGTGTTGCATGGCCTGGCCGACGGCGGCAGCGCGCTCTGGCTGCGCGAAGGCTTCGGCCTGGGCATCCACACCGCGCTGGCGCGCTTCGACGGCCGCGCGGTGGGCGTGCTGGTGAACAACCCGCGGCACCTGGGTGGCGCCATCGATCCCGACGCCGCCGACAAGGCCGCGCGGTTCATGCGCTGGTGCGATGCCCATGGCCTGCCGCTGCTGAGTCTGGTCGACACGCCGGGTTTCATGGTCGGCCCCGAGGTCGAGGCGCGCGCCCAGGTGCGGCACGCGAGTCGCCTGTTCGTGGCGGCGGCGGCCTTGCGCGTGCCGTTCTTCAGCGTGGTGTTGCGCAAAGGCTTTGGCCTGGGCGCCATGGGGATGACGGCCGGCGGCTTCCATGCGCCGGGCTTCACAGTGGCCTGGCCGGGCGCCGAGTTCGGTGCCATGGGCCTGGAAGGGGCGGTGCGCCTGGGTTACCGCAAGGAACTGGAGGCGGTGCCCGAGGGGCCGCAGCGCCAGGCGCTGTTCGATGAACTGCTGGCGCGGCAGATGGCCCAGGGCGCGGCGATTCCCATGGCCACCACGCTGGAGATCGACGCCGTCATCGACCCGGCGGACACGCGGGCCTGGCTGTTGCGGGGGCTGGAAGGCGCCAAGCTGCGCGACGGGCCGGCCGTGCGCACGGTAGACCCGTGGTGAGGCGCCGCTAGAGCAGCTCGCCGAAACCGGTGCTGCGCACGCCCGCGGTGGCCAGCGGCGGCGCGGTCTGGTTGATGTTCACCCAGAACTCGCACACGTGTTTCATGGCGCTGAGGAACTGCGAGAACTCGGTCGGCTTGGCGATGTAGGCGTTGGTGCCGGCGTCGTATGCGCGCAGCAGGTCGCTCGGCTCGGTGGACGAGGTGAGCACCACCACGGGGATGTTGTGCAGGATGTCCGAGCTCTTGATCTCGCGCAGCACGCCGATGCCATCGAGCAGCGGCATCTTCAGGTCCAGCAGCACCAGCACCGGGTTGCTGCCCGGGCGGTTGGCGAACTGGTTGCGCCGGAACAGGTAGTCCAGGGCCTGCATGCCGTCGGAGACGTGCGTCACGCGACCGTCCAGACCGTGGCGCGAGAGCGCGAGCTTGGTGAGTTCGGCGTCGTCGGGGTTGTCCTCGACGAGAAGGATGGCATCGGCGGTCTTGTTCATGGTTCCAGGGGTGCCGGCATGGAATCGGTGGGATCGGGTGCTCGGGGGCCGTCGATGGGAAGGGCGAAATGGAAGACGCTGCCTTCACCCAGGCGGCTTTCCGCCCAGATGCTGCCGCCATGGCGCTCCACGATACGACGGGTCAGGGCAAGGCCGATGCCCGTGCCCTCGAATTCCGACGCGCGGTGCAGGCGCTGGAACACGCCGAAGAGTTTCTGCGCGTACTTGGTGTCGAAGCCGACGCCGTTGTCGCGCACGGAGAAGGTGTAGCCGCGCACCGGGTCCAGGTGCCAGCTGACCCCGATGACGGCGCGCTCGCGTGGCCGCGTGTACTTGAAGGCGTTGCCCAGCAGGTTGGCCCACACCTCGCGCAGCAGCAGGGCGTCGCCGTGCACGATGGGCAGGTCGGAGGCGATCTGCCAGTCCACCACGCGCCCATCGGTGTCGTGCGCGAGCTGCGAGACCACGGCGCTGACGAGGTGGTTGAAGTCGACCGGCGCGATGTTCACCGCCGCGCGGCCCAGGCGCGAGAAGGCCAGCAGGCCATCGATGAGCTGGCTCATGTGGCGCGCCGAGTTGCCGATGGTGGCGAGGTAGCGCGTGGTGGTTTCGTCGCGCTGCAGGCCCAGGTGCTCTTCCAGCAGGCTCACGAAGCTGGAGATGTGGCGCAGCGGCGAGCGCAGGTCGTGCGAGACCGAGTAGGAGAAGGACTCGAGGTCCCGGTTGGCGGCCAGCAGCTGCTCGGTGCGCTCGACGACGCGCTTTTCCAGCTCGTCGTTGATGTTGCGCATGAGGTCGTCGAGCTGCTTCGCGTCCGTCATGTCGCGGTTGATCTTGGCGAAGCCCTTGAGGTCGCCGCGCTGGTCGCGCAGCGCGATCAGCACCGAGTGCGACCAGTAGCGCGAGCCGTCCTTGCGCAGCTGCCAGCTCTGCACGTCGTGCTGCCCGCGCGAGGCGGCCAGGCGCAGCATGCGCTCGGCGTCGGCGCGGCCGGCGGCCTCGTCCACCGGATCGAACAGCACGCCGTAGTGGCGGCCCAGCATCTGCACGGGCGAGTAGCCGTCCATGCGCTGGGCGCTGTCGGTCCAGTCGGTGATGAAGCCGTTGGCGTCGAGGAAGAAGATGCAGTAGTCGCGCAGGTTGTCCACCATCAGGCGGAAGCGCTGCTCGCTTTCCAGCAACTCGGCCGAGCGTTCCTGGATGCGTTGCTCGAGCTCCTCGTTCAGGTGGTTGACGCGTTCCTCGACGCGCTTGCGCTCGGTGATGTCGATGATCTGCACGAACACGCCGCGGACCTTGCCGTCCGGCCCCGGGTCGGGCAGGTAGTTCGCGCTCATGAAGATCGGCGTGCCGTCGGGCATGCGGCGCCAGGCCTCGAAATGCTGCGAGGTGCCGGCCAGCGCGCCGCGCATGCGCGGCTCGATGTCGGCCCAGATGTCGGGGGCCACGCAGCGGCTCAGGTGCTGGCCCACGATGCGCTGCGGGTCCATGCCGTAGACCCGCAGGTGCTCGGCGTTGGCGAAGCGGAAGTGCAGGTCCGCGTCGAGGTAGGCGATGAGGCCCGGCACGCGGTCGGTGATGGACTGCAGGAAGTGCTGCTGGCGGCGCAGCGCGTCCTCGGCCGCCCGGCGGCGGGTGATGTCGACCACCGTGGTGTTGCTGCGCAGGAAACGGCCCTGCGGATCGCGCACCGTGGTGGACGAGACCAGCGCGTAGAAGCGTGTGCCGTCGCGGCGCAGCATCTCGTACTCCACGCCGTCGAGCGCGTCGTCCTGCAGCATGCGGTGCATGTGCGAATCCAGCAGCGGCACCTGGTGCGGCGGGATCACGTCGCGGAAGTTGAGCTTGCCCACCACCTCGTCGCGCGTGTAGCCCAGCCACTCCAGCTCGGTGTCGTTGATGGAGACGAAGATGCCGTCGATGTCGAGCGAGTGGTAGCCGCAGGGCGCGCGGTTGTACAGGGCGTTGGCCTGCTCGAGCGCGCGCGCGAGCCGCTGGTTGGCCTGCGAGACGCGGTCTTCCGAGGCCTTGCGCTCGGTGATGTCGATCATCTGGATGATCAGGCCCTGCACCTGGCCATCCATCTGGAAGGGGATGTATTCGATGCTGGCGTAGTACGGCTCGCCGCCCGGGAAACGGCGTTCGCCCTCGAAGCGCTGAGGCTCGCCCGCGAGCGCGGCGCTCAGGCGGTCGCGCACGGACTCGTAGACCTTGCGGTCGGCGATCTCACTGAGGTGCAGGCCGACCACCGAGTCGTGCGAGCGGTCCTCCCGCCAGCGGGTGTAGCTGGCGTTGGCGAAGCGGCAGATGAGGTCGCGGTCGAAGAAGGCGATCTGCACCGGCGCGTTGTCGCTGATGGTCTGCATGAACCGGCTCTGCGCGGCCAGCGCCTGCTGCGCCGCCTTCAGGGCGGTGATGTCGATCAGTGTGTTGTTGGAGCGCAGGAAGCGCCCCTTGCTGTCGCGCACGGCCGTGCTGCTGACGAGCGCCGAGAAGGTGCTGCCGTCGCGGCGGCGCACCACGGTCTCGATCGGGTCGAGCTTCTCGCCGGCGACCAGGCGGTTCAGGCGCTCCAGCACCAGTTCCTGGTTGCCGTCACCGGGTGGCACCATGTCGCGCACGTTGAGCTTGCCGATCACCTCGTGGCGCTCGTAGCCGAGCCAGTCGAGTTCGGTGCGGTTGATGAGCACCAGGGTCCCGTTGGCATCGAACGAGTGGTAGCCGCAGGGGGCCTGGTTGTAGAGCGCCTGCGCCTCGGCCAGCGCCATGCTCACGCGCTCCTTGGCTTCGGCCAGTTCCTCGGTGCGTTCCTTGACGCGCTTTTCGAGCTCGGCATTGAAGCGGCGGATCTCGTCCTGCTGCTGGTGCAGTTCGGTGATGTCGCGCGAGACCGCCAGCAGCATGACGGGCTGGCCCTGGGCGTCGCAGATCGGCGTGAGCGCGGTGTCCCACCACTTGGGCGTGCCCTTGAAGGTGTTGCCAAAGGCGACGAAGCGCGAGCCCTTGCCCTGGCGCGCGGCGGCGACGGCGTCGCGCGCGAGCGTGCCACCTTCCTCGGGCCACCAGGTGGTCCAGTCGCTCAGGCGCACTTCCTCGAAATCGTCCACCTCGACCAGCCGGCAGCCCTGCTCGGTCATCTGCACCACGCGCCCTTCCAGGTCGAGCACCTTGGTGCAGTCGGGGCTGCTGGCGATGATCTGGCGGTTGAGTTCGTCCTTGATGCGGGCCTCGGCCTCGAGCACGCGCATCGGGGTGATGTCCTGCACGAAGCCGAGCTGGCTGACGACACGGCCGCTGGCGTCGCGCAGCGGTGCGTTGCGCGTCAGCACGTACACGGTCTCGTTGCCCGGCTTGACGATGCGGAACTCGACGTTGAGGCTTTCGCCGCGCGAGATGCCACGCACCCAGGCGGCCTGCACGCGCTCCAGGTCTTCGGGGTGCACGCGGGCGAGCCAGCCGAAGTTGGGAAAGTCCTCGCGCTGCAGGCCGAAGATCTGCTGCAGCTGGCTGTCGATGTGGGTCAGCAGCCCGCCCTCGTCGGTGCGGAACACGCCGATGGGGAACACGCTCGCCAGCGCGGCGAACAGGGCCTCGAACTCGAGTTTGGCCTGGGCGGGACGGCCGTCGCGGTCGGCGTCCAGGGCCGAGGCCAGTGACAGCGGCAGGTCGGCGCGCAGCCCCGGCTGGCTCGCGTCGGCGGCCGGGTTCAGGCCGCTGAGCTGCTGGGCGTAGCGCTGGCGCAGGTACTCGTTCTCGGCGCGCAGCGTGCGCAGCTCCAGCTGCATGGCCCGCTCGCGTTCGCTGACGCCGGCCTCGCCGTCGCGGCGGGCCAGGGGCGCATCGGTGGGCGAAAGGCGGGCGCTCATTGGAGGCAATGTACCCCAGCCCAGGGGGCCTGCCGCGTGGAACAGCGCCCTAA
This sequence comes from Hydrogenophaga sp. SNF1, assembly GCF_034421675.1. Lineage (NCBI taxonomy): Bacteria > Pseudomonadati > Pseudomonadota > Betaproteobacteria > Burkholderiales > Comamonadaceae > Hydrogenophaga > Hydrogenophaga sp. SNF1. The sequence goes on along the minus strand of NZ_CP139793.1, from coordinate 4,096,146 downwards.
AACCGGGGGAGATCCGGGTGCGGCAACCGCCCGCCGCGCACCAGCAACCGCCCGTACTCCGCACAACGTTGCAAGGTCGGGATCACTTTGCCAGGGTTGAGTAATTCTTTGGCATCAAAAGCGCGCTTGATGCCGAACATCTGATCGTTCTCTTCCGCGCTGAACTGCACACACATGCTGTTGAGCTTTTCCACACCAACGCCGTGCTCGCCGGTGACGGTGCCGCCCATGGCGACGCTGGTCTCCAGGATGTCGGCGCCGAAGCGCTCGCAGCGCTGGAGCTGGTCGGGGTCGTTGGCGTCGAACAGGATCAGCGGGTGCAGGTTGCCGTCGCCCGCGTGGAAGACGTTGGCGCAGCGCAGGCCGTAGGTGGTCTCCATGGCCTGGATGGCCAGCAGGATGTCGGCCAGGCGCTTGCGCGGGATGGTCGAGTCCATGCACATGTAGTCGGGGCTGATGCGCCCGCTTGCCGGGAAGGCGTTCTTGCGGCCACTCCAGAAGCGCAGGCGCTCGGCCTCGTCGCGGCTGACGGTGATGGCGGTGGCGCCGCAGCCGCGCAGCACGGCACTCATGCGCTCGATTTCCTCGGCCACCTCCTCGGGCGTGCCGTCGCTTTCGCACAGCAGGATGGCCTCGGCGGAGAGGTCGTAGCCGGCGTGCACGAAATCCTCGACGGCGGCCGTCATGGGCTTGTCCATCATTTCCAGCCCGGCCGGGATGATGCCGGCGGCGATCACCGACGCGACCGCGTCGCCCGCCTTTCGCACGTCGTCGAAGCTGGCCATGATGCAGCGCGCCAGCTGCGGCCTGGGCACCAGCTTGACCACCACCTCCACGGTGATCGCCAGCATGCCCTCGCTGCCGACCACCAGGGGCAGCAGATCGAGGCCGGGCGTGTCCAGGGCCTCGCCGCCGAAGGTGACGGGCTCGCCTTCGATGGTGAAGCCGCGCACCTGCAGCACGTTGTGGATGGTCAGGCCGTACTTGAGGCAGTGCACGCCGCCCGAGTTCTCGGCCACGTTGCCGCCGATGGTGCAGGCGATCTGGCTGCTGGGGTCGGGGGCGTAGTACAGGCCATGCGGCGCGGCGGCCTCGCTGATGGCCAGGTTGCGCACGCCGGCCTGCACGGTGGCGGTGCGCGAGCGCGGGTCGATGCGCAGGATGCGGTTGAACTTGGCCAGGGACAGCACCACGCCCAGGGCATGCGGCATGGCGCCGCCGGACAGGCCGGTGCCGGCGCCGCGCGCCACCACGGGCACGTCCAGCGCGTGGCAGGCCTTGAGCACGGCGGCCACCTGGGCCTCGGTCTCGGGCAGGGCCACCACCATCGGGCGCTCGCGGTAGGCGGTGAGGCCGTCGCATTCGTAGGGGATGGTGTCCTCGGGCTGCCACAGCAGCGCGTGGGCGGGCAGCAGGGGCGCCAGGGCGCGCACCACGGCGGCCTGGCGCTCGGCGCGGGCCAGGCGCTGGGCCTGGTCGGGGTGGGGTGGGGCGTTCATGGCGGGGGCGTGGGTGGCGGATCAGTGTAGGCGCGCCGGGCCCGGCGGGGGTTGAAAAATCCTGCAGCGGCTGTTGACGAGCGGCGGGGCGCGGGGTCTTGAAATGTTCCGGGGGCGACTTCAGTTGGGAGGCTCACCGGTGCCGCGGTGGTCGCGGCGCCCTCGAATCTGGAGGACTTTCACCATGACCGGACTCATTGCCCGCAACAGCCTGTTCGATGACCTGTTCCGCGACGTCGCGCCCGGCTTCTTCGTCAAGCCGCTGCACGGCGACGCCCTGCCCGCGCAGATCAAGGTGGACGTGAAGGAAACGCCCGTGGCCTACACCGTGGACGCCGAACTGCCGGGCGTGGCCAAGGACGACATCCAGGTCACCATCGAGGACGACGTGGTTACCCTGCGCGCCGAGGTCAAGCAGCAGGACGAGCAGCGCGACGGCCAGCGCGTGCTGCGCAGCGAGCGCTACTACGGCGCCGTCTCGCGCGCCTTTCAGCTGCCGCAGCGCGTGGACAAGGACGCGTCCAAGGCACGCTTCGACAACGGCGTGCTGCGGCTGACGCTGCCGAAGAAGGCCGCCACCTCGGCCCAGCGCCTGGCGATCGACTGAACGGAAAGCGGGTGGGCGCCGTGGGCGGCGCTCACCCCATGGCCTGCTGCAGCCAGCGCGCAAACGCCGCGCACTCCCAGCGCTCCATGGTGCCGGTGCGCCAGCACAGGTAGTGCGCGTGCGGGCTGGGCACGCGGCGCGGGTACAGGGGCACCAGGGCGCCGCTGTCCAGCCAGGGCGCGGCCAGCTTGTAGCGCAGCAGGCCCACGCCCATGCCGGCCGCGGCGGCGTCGCACATCAGGCCGATGTCGTTGAACTGCGAGCCCTCGGTGGGTTCGGGCCAGTCCAGCTCGTGCGCGGCGAACCAGGTGCGCCAGGGCTCCAGCGGGCTGCGCAGCAGGGGCAGGCCTTCCAGGTCCTCGGGCGCCTCGAAGGGGCCGTGCTCGCGCGCGAAGGCCGGCGAGGCCATGGGCGAGACCTCGTCCTTGGCCAGCAGCAGGTACTCCACGTCGGCGTAGCGGCCGGTGCCGTAGCGCACCATCAGGTCGGCGTCCTCGGCCACCACGTCCAGCAGCGGGATGCTGACCTGCAGGGTGAGGTCGATCTCGGGGTAGGTGTCGCTGAACTGCTTGAGGCGCGGCAGCACCACCGAGCGCGCGAAGGTGGGCGTGATGGCCAGGCGCAGCTTGCGCCGCCCGGGCGCGGCCTTCTGGCTGGGGAAGCGTTGCAGGGCGCCCAGGCCGTCGCGCACGTGGGTGAGGTACTCGATGCCGTCGGTGGTGAGCGAAAAGTCCGCGCGGCCGAACAGCTTGGTGCCCAGGATCTCTTCCAACTGGCGGATGCGGTGGCTCACCGCGCTGGGCGTGACGTTGAGCTCGTCGGCCGTCTGCGTGACGCTGCGCAGCCGCGCCAGGGCCTCGAAGGCCAGCAGGCACTGGATGGGCGGGATGCGCGCCGTCATCACGCCCCCACGCTCCGCCGCTGGCGCGGGTCGCTGCCCCCCACGGGGGCTGGCCCGCCTTGGGGCGGCCCGGCGGCGGTCCGTTCGGCGTTGATGAGGTCTTGCATCACTTGAAGACGACGGTCTTGTGCCCGTTGAGCAGCACGCGGTGCTCGCCGTGCCACTTCACGGCGCGCGCCAGCACCTGGCTTTCGGTGTCGCGGCCGAGGGCGGTGAGGTCTTCCACCGTGTCGGTGTGGTCCACGCGGGCCACGTCCTGCTCGATGATGGGCCCCTCGTCGAGGTCGGCCGTCACGTAGTGGGCGGTGGCGCCGATCAGCTTCACACCGCGGTCGTGCGCTTGGTAGTAGGGCTTGGCGCCCTTGAAGCTGGGCAGGAAGCTGTGGTGGATGTTGATGGCGCGGCCGGCGAGTTCGCGGCACAGCTCGTTGGACAGGATCTGCATGTAGCGCGCCAGCACCACCAGCTCGGCCTGTTCGGCGCGGATGATCTCCAGCTGCTTCGCCTCGGCCTGGGCCTTGGTGGCGGCCGTCACCGGGATGTGGTGGAAGGGCACGTTGTAGCTGGCCGCCAACTGGTAGAAGTCGCGGTGGTTGCTGACGATGGCGCGGATGTCCAGCGGCAGCAGGCCGCTCTTCCAGCGGAACAGCAGGTCGTTGAGGCAGTGGCCTTCGCGGCTCACGAAGAGCACGGTGCGCAGCGGTTGCGCGAGCGGGTGCAGGCCCCAGCGCATGCCGAAGGGTTCGGCGAAGGCACCCAGGCGCTCGCGCAGCTCGGCCTGGCTCAGTTGCGCGCAAGCGAATTGCACGCGCATGAAGAACAGCCCGGTGTCGTGGTCGTTGTACTGGGCCGCCTCTTCGATGTTGCCGCCGTGCTGGAACAGAAAGCCCGAGACGGCGTGCACGATGCCGGGGCGGTCCTGGCAGGACAGGGTGAGGACGTAGGTGTTTTCCATGGCGGCGCGATTGTCGCAGGGTGGCCGCCAGTGGGCCTGGCGCGGGGTCGGGCAGTGGCGCCCCCGGCGCGCGGGGGCGGTGCCAGAATGCCCGGATCACCGCTCGCAGGAGACGCCGCATGGCCTACAACGACTTCAACATGGACAACCAGTGGTTGCCCTTCACGCCCAACCGCAGCTTCGCCAAGGACCCGCGCATCTTCGTCGCCGCCGACGGCATGCACTTCACCACGCACGACGGCCGCCAGGTCATCGACGGCATTTCCAGCCTGTGGTGCGTGGGTGCGGGCCACAACCGCCAGCCCATCAACGAGGCCATCAAGCGGCAGCTGGACACGCTGGACTACGCCACCGCCTTCAGCGTGAGCAACGACAAGGCCTTCCGAGCCGCCGAGATGATCGCGGCCCTGGCGCCCGGCGACCTGAACAAGGTGCTGTTCTGCAACTCAGGCAGCGAAGCGGCCGACACCTCCATGAAAGTGGCCCTGGCCTACCACCGCGCGCGCGGCGAGGGCCAGCGCAACCTTTTCATCGGCCGCGAGCGTGGCTACCACGGCGTGGGCTTTGGCGGCATGTCGGTGGGGGGCATCCCGGCCAACCGCAAGGTCTACGGCACCAGCCTGCTGCCGCGCGTGGACCACCTGCGCTTCATCCACGACCCGGTGAAGCACGCCTTCGTGCAGCACCAGGAGCCGGTGTGGGAAGAGGACATCTTGCTCGAGCTGGAGAACCGCATCCTGCCGCTGCACGACCCGAGCAACGTGGCGGCGGTGATCGTGGAGCCGGTGGCCGGCAGCGCGGGCTGGTACGTGCCGCCCAAGGGTTACCTCAAGCGCCTGCGCGAGATCTGCGACAAGCACGGCATCCTGCTGATCTTCGACGAGGTCATCACCGGCTTCGGCCGCCTGGGCACGGCTTTCGGCGCCGACTGGTACGGCGTGCAGCCCGACATGCTGAACTTCGCCAAATGCGTCACCAACGGCGTCATCCCCATGGGCGGCGTGGTCTGCAGCCAGCGCATCTACGACGCCATGATGGGCGCGCACGGCAACGCGCCCGACCACGCCATCGAGTTTTTCCACGGCTACACCTACTCGGGCCACCCGGTGGCCTGCGCGGCGGCCATCGCCACGCTGGAACTGATGCAGAAGGAGCAGCTGTTCGCGCGCGCCGGCCAGATGGGCCAGGTGCTGAGCGACGCCATGTTCAGCGCCATCAAGGGCCTGCCGCACGTCATTGGCATCCGCAGCCTGGGCCTGGCCTGCGCGGTGGAGCTGGCGCCGCTGGCGGGCATGCCCGGCAAGCGCGCCTTCGACGTCTTCCTGGATTGCTTCCACCGCGGCGTGCTGGTGCGCAACGCGGGCGACAACCTGGTGTTCGCGCCGCCCTACATCGTGGAGCGCGAGCACATCGAGACCATGGTCTCGGTGCTGGCCGACGCGATCCAGCGCCTGAAGGACTGATCAGCGCTTGAAGCGCTCGCGCAGCCCGGCGCAGTGGTCGCGCTCGGGCAGCGCGGGCGTGGGCCAGACGACGTCACCCGGCGCGTCGGCGCCGGCCGAGCCCGCGCGCGCCACCACCACGCGGCGGGCCTGGCCGGCGGGCAGGTGCAAGGGCACCCCGATGTCCGTGCGCACATGGCCGTTGCCGGCGATCAGCAACACCGTGCGGCCCGGCGCCAGGGCCTGGAGCGCGGTGTCTGCCAACGAACGGTCGCGCGCGAGCTGGATGCGCGTCATCGGCGCGATCTGGCTGTCGGGCAGCAGATCGCAGTGGCCTTCGCGCACGGCGGTGCGCTGGCGGTCCAGCACCGAGGCGTCCACCGACCGGTCCAGCGCGGTGTCGGCCATGGCCTCGCGCATCCGCGCGCGCGGCAGGTTGCCGCCGAGCACGGGCACGCCCGCGCGCACGGCGGCCATCACCACCGGCCCGTAGACCGGCCAGGGCCAGGTGGCGCCCTGGTCCCAGGCCAGGGCCTGGCGCACGGCGTCTTCGCTGGCGTCGCGCGGCAGCTGGCGCGTGTCGCGGCCGGCCTCGGCCATCTCCATCACCACGGCCGCGAGTTCGCCGCGTGTGGCCAGGGCCTGCACCAGTTCGCGCTGCAGCTGCTGGTGCTCGGGCGCGTCGTGCTGCTCGCCCACCAGCAGCAAGGGCGTGGGCGAGGTGCGCGCGAGCAGGGTGGGCAAGTCCCTGGCGGGTGTCTGGGCGCAGGCGGCGAGCCACAGCGCGGCCAGGCCGGTGGCGGCAAGGGAGGGCTTCATGCACCGATACTACGGTCCCGTATGGCGCCCTCTGCGCCGCCCGAGATTTCCCGAGTGCCTTTCCCTGTGTCGCGCTTCGGGCCGGCGTCCTGGACGCGCACGGCCCTGACCCTCCTGCTCGCCTACGCCGCCGCCCGCCTGTGCGTCTGGCTGGGCACGCCCATTCCCTGGATGATCGGACCGCTGCTGGCCAGTGCCCTGGTGTCGGTGCTGGGCGCGCCCACCGAAAGCTGGACACCGCTGCGCAACGCCGGGCAGTGGGTGATCGGTGCGGCCCTGGGCCTGTACTTCACCCCGGAGGTGGGTGCCCTGGTCGCCGGGCTGTGGTGGGCGATCGTCCTGGGCGTGGCCTGGGCGCTGCTGCTGGGCCTGGGCTTCGCGGCCTGGCTGCGGCGCCAGCACGCGGCGCGCCTGCGGCTGCCGCCCGCGCAGCTGATCGCCACCACCTATTTTTCGGGCGCCATCGGCGGCGCGTCCGAGATGACCTTGCTGGCCGAGCGCCAGGGCGCGCGCACCGACCTCGTGGCCGCCGCCCATACCCTGCGCGTGCTGCTGGTCACGGTCACCATTCCCTTCGCCCTGCAGGCCGCGGGCGTGCATGGGCTGGACACGCTGCCGCCCGCCATCCGCGAGGTGCACGCGGGCGGGCTGGCCCTGCTGGGGCTGATCACGCTGGCCGGTGCCCTGGGCATGCAGCGCCTGGGCCGCGCCAACCCCTGGTTCATGGGCGCGCTGGTGGTGACCATGGCGATCACGCTGGCGGGCGTGCAGCTCTCGGCCCTGCCGCTGGCCTTCACCAACGCGGCCCAGCTCTTCATCGGCGTGAGCCTGGGGGTGCGATTCACGCCGGCCTTCGCCCACACGGCGCCGCGCTGGCTGGGTTCGGTGGCGCTGGCCACCTTCGCCATGATGGCCCTGTGCGCCGGCTTCGGCTGGGTGGTGGCGCGGCTCACGGGCCTGCACCCGGTGACCATGCTGCTGGGCACCTCGCCAGGGGGCATTGCCGAAATGGCCATCACCGCCAAGGTGCTGCAGCTGGGCGTGCCCGTGGTCACGGCCTTCCAGGTCTGCCGCCTGGTGGCGGTCTTGGTCCTGGCCGAGCCGGTGTACCGCTGGCGCTATGCGCGGGCACAAAAAAGCCTGGCATAGCCAGGCTGGGGGTGGCGGGGCGCGGTGGCGCGCTCAGTGCATCACGACCGGGTTCTGGGCCAGCGAGGCGTAGCCCTCCAGCGTGTTCTCCACCTCTTCCTGCGAGGGGCTGTTGCGCTGCCATTCCACGATCTGGGCCTGGAACATCTCGGCCCAGGAGCCGTCGAGGTAGACCTCCTTGCCCGAGCGCTTGTCCACGATTTCGAAGCCATGGCGCGGGATCTGCGGCCCGGTGTCGGCGGGCGCCTCACCTTCGGCAGGCGCGTTGGCCAGGATGTGGACCACCGCGAACGCTTCCGAGTCGTACAGCATGTGCATGGACTTGATTTCCTTTCCGCCAATCGCTTTCGGCGCTGATGCCGTTATATCGGCAAATCGCACTCCCACTGGAGCAGGGGTATGCCCCAGTTGGGGACCCGCCGGCTTTTTTCAATCGGCTTGTGGCGTTTGAGCCGAAACCGGTTCCGGGGTGCCCAGCGGCTAGGGCAAACGGGCGAGCCGTTGATCGGCCACATCGCCATTGGGCTGGGCGATGCGCAGGCGCACCGGCAGGTGGCCCAGGGAAGGTGCCAGCCAGACCTCGACTGTGCTGTCGTGGGGCTTGCGCGGGGTGCGTTTCAGCAGCCGGGCCTCGATGTTGCCGGCCGGCAGGCGCAGGGTTTCCAGCGCGCCCACCTCGAACTGCCAGATCTCGGCATCGCCCAGGCCGGCCACCTGGAAGCTCAAGACGTCGCCGGTCTGGCGCGGCTGGGCCCGCAGCAGGCCGGCGAGCTGCAGGAACAGGCTCAGGCGGTCCTGCGCGCCAGGCAGCCACTCGGCCTCGGGCGCGTTGTTGCTGAACCGGATGCGCTTGGCCTCGGGCTCGAACTGCACGGCGCGCTCGCTGCTGCGCTTGTCGGCGAACCGCGTGGGCCGCAGGCCGTCGGGGCCCACGCTGCCCTGGCTGGTCTGCACGCGCTTGCCGAGCAGGGGCATGGCGAGTTCCAGGCGGGCCTCGTAGTTCGGGCCCTCGCGGCGCCAGGAGAGGCTGCCGGTGGCGCGGTAGTCGAAGCCCTTGGCCTGGCCGAACACTTCGTAACTCAGTTCGCTCGCTGGGGGAGGGTCGCTTCGCGGGGCGGTGGCGCTGGCGGCGGGCGCCGGTGGCGCGGCGGCGAACGCGGGGCCACTCCCCTGGGGCCCGAGCGCCGCGGCGAAAGCTGCCAGCACGCCGGCGCCCAGCGACAGCCACGGGCGGGGTCTCGGGGCCACGGGTTGCTTGTGTGGATTCATGGCTGGTCGGACCGGGGCGCCGCTTCGCGGTGCCCGAGATCGGCGCTCAGCCGACGGGCGGCGTCGCGCAGCGCGGTCGCCGGGCCGCCGTCCCAGTCGGTGTCCAGGGTGGCCACCGAACCCAGCACTACCATGGCCAGCACCATGCGGCCCTGCACGTCGAACACCGGGGCGCCAAAGCCGGCCACGCTGGCCTGCAGGCTGTGCACCACGCGCGCCACGCCACGGCGGCGCACCTCGTCGAGCATTTCCTGCACCTCGGTCATGGAGGTGGGCAGGTCCAGCGGCAAGGGGCCGTTGCGCGGCAGCTTCTTCAGGCGCGCGAGTTCCTCGCGGATCATGGGGCCGACGCGCTGGGCGTCGTGGCCCTCGTCGCCCATGAAGGCGGCAAAGCAGCGGCCGGTGGCGGACGACAGCAGGGGCATCACGTCGCCCAGGCGCAGCGCCACGGGCACGGCCTGGGGCGCCTCGGTCCAATGCACCATGGTGGGCCCCTGGTTGCCCCAGACGGCGATGGCCAGGGTGTGGCCCGTGAGCGGCAGCAGGGCGTCGATGCGCTCGCGCGCCAGGCGCACGGCGTCGATGCGCGACAGGCTGGCCAGGCCCAGGCGCAGCGCGGCCGGGCCCAGGTCGTAGCGGGTGCTGGCGCTGTCCTGCGTGACCAGGCCCAGGCGCTGGAAGCTCACCAGGTAGCGGTGGGCCTTGGCCGCGCTCATGCCCGCGGCGGCGGCCAGGTCGCGCAGCATCAGTGCGCCGCTGGCCCTCGACAGGGCGTTCAACAGTTCAAAGCCGACCTCGACCGATTGGATGCCCGCGCGCTGGGGTTCGCTGTCGTCGCTCTCGTTGGCGGGGCTTTGGTCTAGAATCTCGCTCTTACGCATAGGTTAATCGATTTCACTATCCGTAATTATCGCCCCAAAGCCCCCGGGGCACCCATCCACTCAAGAGGCAGCAGGAGATACGCATGAAACTCGCCACCTACAAGGACGGCTCGCGCGACGGACAACTGGTGGTGGTCTCGCGTGACCTGAGCACGGCCCATTATGCGACCGGCATCGCGAACACCCTGCAGCAGGCCCTGGACGACTGGAACTTCATCAGCCCGCAGTTGCAGGACCTGTACGTGACCCTGAACCAGGGCAAGGCGCGCCACGCCTTCCCCTTCGATCCGGCCATGTGCATGGCGCCGCTGCCGCGCGCCTACCAGTGGGCCGACGGCTCGGCTTACCTGAACCACGTGGAGCTGGTGCGCGCCGCGCGCAACTCCGAGGTGCCGGCCAGCTTCTACGAAGACCCGCTGATGTACCAGGGCGGCAGCGACGACTTCATCGGCCCGATGGACGACGTGGTGGTGCCCAGCGAGGACTACGGCATCGACTTCGAGGCCGAGATCACCGTCATCACCGGCGACGTGCCCATGTGCGCGACGCCCGAGCAGGCGCTCGAGGGCATCCGCCTGGTGATGCTGGCCAACGACGTGTCGCTGCGCAACCTGATCCCCGCCGAACTGGCCAAGGGCTTTGGTTTCTTCCAGAGCAAGCCCGCCACCGCCTTCAGCCCCGTGGCCGTGACGCCCGACGAGCTGGGCGACGCCTGGCAGGGCGGGCGCCTGCACCTCACGTTGCAGAGCACCTGGAACGGCCGCAAGGTCGGCATGTGCGAGGCCGGCCCCGAGATGACGTTCCACTTCGGCCAGCTCATCGCCCACATCGGCAAGACGCGCAACGTGCGCGCCGGCTCCATCGTCGGCAGCGGCACGGTGAGCAACAAGGGCGTGGAAGTCGATGGCCGCAAGGACTGGCCCAAGGGCTACAGCTGCATCGCCGAGAAGCGCGCGATCGAGACCATCCTCGACGGCAAGCCCTCCACCGCCTTCATGAAGTACGGCGACACCATCCGCATCGAGATGAAGGGCAAGGACGGCCAGTCCATCTTCGGCGCGATCGACCAGAAGATCGCGCCGCTGGCCAAGGCCTGAATCCGGCCCAGGGCGCGGACCGCGCCCGATCAGCGCTCGGCGCGCGTTTGGCAGTCCAGGCAGCGGTCGGCCGTTGGCTGCGCGTGCAGGCGCGCGGCGGGTATTTGCACACCGCAGTCCAAACACAGGCCGTAGCTGCCGTCGGCGATGCGCGCGAGCGCGGCGTCGATGGCGGCCAGTTCGCCCGCTTCGCGCTCGCCCAGCACCGAGCCGAGGTCGAAGGCCGGGTCCGCGACGGCGTCGTTGTCGTCCGCCGCCCGGGCGCGCTTGTCGGCCGCCACCTCGGCGCGGCTGCGGACACCGCCGCGCTGGGCGTACAGGCGCTCCAGCAGCGCCTGGCGCGCGGCTCGCAACTGGATCTCGAAGGTGTCGGAAATGAACGTGGTCATGGGGGCCTCCTGCGTGCCCGCCATCTTGGGCCCGGGCGGCACCGTGGCGCTTGATGCAGGTCAAGCACAATCGATCGGTTCAGGACCAGACGACCATCAGGAGACCACCATGAGCCCGACCATCGACTACAGCCGCTACCAGACCCTGGAGATCAGCCGCCGCGGCCCGCTGGTGAATGGCACGCCCAGCGTGCTCGACATCCGTATGCGCGCCGACGGCCCCGGCGGCAACGGCAAGCTGCCCACCGCCGGCCATGAAGGCCACTGGGAGCTCAGCGAAATCTGGCGCGACGTGGGCCGCGACGACAGCGTGCGCGCGGCCGTGCTGCGCGGCAGCGGCATGGGCTTTTCCGGCGGCGGCGACCTGGCCCTCGTGCAGGACATGGCGACCGATTTCGAGGTGCGCTCGCGCGTCTGGAAGGAAGCGCGCGACCTGGTCTACAACGTCATCAACTGCGACAAACCCATCGTCAGCGCCATGCACGGCCCGGCCGTGGGCGCGGGCCTGGTGGCCGGCCTGCTGGCCGACATCTCCATCGCCGCGCGCAGCGCCAAGATCGTCGACGGCCACACGCGCCTGGGCGTGGCCGCGGGCGACCACGCGGCCATCGTCTGGCCGCTGTTGTGCGGCATGGCCAAGGCCAAGTACTACCTCATGCTGTGCGACGCGGTGAGCGGCGAAGAGGCCGAGCGCATCGGCCTGGTCTCGCTGGTGGTTGACGACGACCAGCTGCTCGACAAGGCCTACGAGGTGGCCGATCGCCTGGCCGGCGGCAGCGCCAGCGCGATCCGCTGGACCAAGTACTCGCTCAACAACTGGCTGCGCCAGGCGGGCCCGAGTTTCGACACCTCGCTCGCGCTGGAATTCATGGGTTTTGCCGGGCCCGACGTGCGCGAAGGTGTGGCATCCTTGCGCGAGCGCCGCGCGCCGCGCTACGGCGTCGACGGCTGATCCCCGGTCCTTTCATCGAGGAGTTCGCCATGAGCGATGCGTCCGCCAGCGGCTTCGGCAAGTTCGTGCCGGGTTTCGATTTCCTGCAGAACCTGGCCACGCAGGCCGCCGGCGGCATCGCTCAGGGCATCGGGCAGAACATCCCGCAACTGCCCAACCTCAGCCACTGGGTGGCGCCCACCTTCAACGTCGAGGAACTCGAGAAGCGCATCGAGGAGCTCAAGGCCGTGCACTACTGGCTGGACCAGAACGCCAAGGCCCTGGGCGCCACCATCCAGGCGCTGGAGGTGCAGAAGATGACCCTGTCCACGCTGAAGTCCATGAACTTCAGCATGGGCGACGTGGCCAATGCGCTCAAGCTCAAGACGGCCGAGGTTGCCGCCAAGGCCAACCCCTTCCCGGGCCTGGAGGTGCCGCCGCGCACCTACGGCACCACCGAAGCGGCCAAACCCGCGCCCGCGCCCACGCGGCGCAAGCCGGCGGCGAAGAAGGTGGCGGCCAAGGCCGACAAGGCCGCGTCGGCCGCTCCGGCGGGCGGCGTGGTCGACCCACTGCAGTGGTGGGGCGCGCTGTCCCAGCAGTTCCAGCAGATCGCGACCAACGCCCTGAAGGACGCGGCCAAGCAAGGCGCGCTGGACACCACGCGCCAGGTCGCCACCGACCTCACGGACGCCGCCGTGAAAACCGCCACCGGCCTGGCGGGCCAGGCCGCGCGCAGCGCCGCCGGCACCGTGGGCCGCGGCATGGGGGCGGCGGCGGGCGTGGGCCGCGCGGCGGCGCGTGCCGTCTCGTCGGGCGCCCGGGCGGCACCCGCCAAGAAGGCGGCGCCCCGCAAGGCGCGCGGCAAACGCGCTTGAACCCGCGGGCCCAACGAGGCTCGAACTCCGCATGAAACGTTTCCCCCAGGCGCACGCCACCCACCCGCAATGGCGCATGGCCGCTGCCATGGTGGTGGCGCAGCTGCGCGCGCAGATGGCCCTGCCCGACCACGCCAGCCAGCCCTCGCTGGGCCTGCTCTACATCACCGACCACTACGCTGGCGAGGCCGAGGCCCTGCTGGAGTGGATGAGCGCCGAGCTGCCCGAGGTGACCGACTGGGCCGGCACCGTGGGCGTGGGTGTCTCGGCCAGCAACGTGGAGTACTTCGACGAGCCGGCCCTGTCGGTGATGCTGTGCGACCTCAGCCCCGACCAGTACCGTGTGTTCAGTGGCGTGGCCCCGCTGTCGGCCAGCGGACGCGCGGACGGCGGCGAGGGCTTCGTCGCCCACACGGCGCTGGTGCACGCGGACGCCGGCACGCCCGAGGTGGGGGAGCTGATCGCCGAAATGGCCGAGCGCACCGGCAGCGGCTACCTGTTTGGCGGCCTGGCGGGCAGCCGCGGTCCCACCCTGCAGTTCGCGCTGGGCAGCGCGGGCACCCTCAGCGGCCACGGCGCGGCCAGCGGTGTGTTCCACGGTGGGCTCAGCGGCGTGGCCTTCGGGCGCGGTGTGGGCATCGTCTCGCGCGTCACGCAGGGCGCGCAGCCGATCGCGGCGACCCATGTGGTCACCGAATCCGACGGTCACCTGGTGGTCCGCCTGGACGGCGAGCCCGCCCTGGACGTGCTGCTGCGCGAACTGGAGATCTCGCTCGATCACCCCGAGCACGCCATGCGGCGGCTGCGCCACACCCTGGTGGGCGTGACCCGTCCTGGCCCAGACGGCGCCCCGCTCGCGCCGAGCGAGGCCTCGCACCGGCGCGGCGCCTTCGGGCACGAGGTGATCGTGCGCCACATCATCGGCCTGGACCCGGTGCGCCGGGGCGTGGCCATCGCCGAGCTGGCGCCCGAGGGCTCGCGGCTGGCCTTCTGCGAGCGCCATGTGCAGGCGGCGCGCGCCGACCTCATGCGCGTGTGCGCCGAGGTGCGCGAGGAGCTGGAGCCGGAGGAACTGCTGTTCGGCGCGGGCGCGGCCGAGGTGGAGGCCGCGCCGCGGCCGGCGCGCTCCATCGCGGGCGCGGTGTACGTGAGCTGCGCGGGCCGCGGCGGGCCGCACTTCGGCGGGCCGAGCGCCGAGCTGCAGATCGTGCGCCACGCGCTGGGCGACGTGCCGCTGGTGGGTTTCTTCGCCGGTGGCGAGATCGCGCACCACCGGCTCTACGGTTACACCGGCGTGCTGACGGTCTTCGTGCGCGAGGGCTGAGCCGTCAGCGGCGCTGGCGCGCGCGCTCCAGGGCGCGCTGCGCGTCGTCCGGCGTCATGCCATAGCCGTCGGCGAAGGCCGCCACGCTCAGGCCGCTCGATTCGAACGCCCGCAGCAGCGCGGCCTCGCGCGCGATGCGCGCGCTGGCTTCGTCCAGCGCGGCCTCGGTGGCTGCGTTGATCGCCTCGTCGCGCCCGCGCACCAGCGTGGCATAGGCCTCGCGGCCCAGACCGCTGGCCTCGAAGGCGCGCGCGATGCGCTGGCGCAGCTGCGGCGCCAGGTCCTCGGGGCTGCGCGACTGGCGGCGGCGGTACACCTCCACGATGGCGTGGTGGCGCTGCTCGGGGGCGACCACCTCCACCGCCTGGCCCTGCAGGTCGCGGCGCGGCTGGCCCGAGCCCACGGCGTTGAGGTAGCGCGTGCTGCGCGTGTGCAGGCCCAGGGCGGCCTTCAGGGCCTCGGCTTCCAGCGCGTCGCCGTGCGCGGCGATCAGGTCTTCGAAGATGCCGCGCTTGAGCGGGCGCGGCTCGTCGCCGAACAGGGCGGGGTGCCACTCGGCCAGCTGCGCCAGCAGCGGGTGGCGCGGCGCGGACGGGGCCTTGGGCGTCTTGGGGCCCTGGCGCGGGCGCCGGGGCGGGGGTCGGGTCTCGTTCATGCAGGGGTCGGTTCGACAGGCAAGCCCGCGATCATGCCAGCGCTGCGGCCGGTTCAGCGGCGCAGGTGGGTGAAGGCCTCGAATTCCCAGCTGCGCATGGCCAGCACCAGGGTGTAGCCCTCGCGGTCCTTCTCGGCCAGTTTCTGGTCGGTCTGGTGCTGCTGCGCGAAGTCCTGCGCCACGCGCTGCAGGCGCTCCAGGAACAGCGGCGCCAGCGTGCGGCTCACCGAGCCGTGCACCAGCATCAGGCCCTCGCCGGGGCCGTCGAAGCCGCCCGCGAAGTAGTCGAGCAAGGCGTGTTCGCGGAAGAAGTTCATCACCGCGCCGTGCGGCCGCCAGCGGAAGGTCTTGGCGAGCTTGAGGCGGTAGCGGTTGAGCGGACGCAGCTCGATGATGCCGATGCGGTCGAGCTGGGCCAGGAACTTCACGCAGTCGGCTTCGCTGAGCCGGTAGGTGCCGGTGATCTGCTCCACCGTCCATTGGCTCAGCACGCAGATGGCCACCAGCAGCAGCTTTTTGTCGGCCACCACGGCCCGCTCCTGCGCGGGCGTGAGCTCGGTCACCAGCGGCTGCGCGTCCGCCACGCGGCGCGCGAGCTCGGCGAAGTCGAGCTTGAGCGCGCGGCAGATGGCGTCGATGCGCGAGAGCGACATGTCGCCCTTGGCCAGCATGCGCTTGACGCTGGACTCGGCCATGCCCATGGCGCGCGCCAGGTCGGCGTAGGTCATGTGCGCGGATTTGAGTTCCCGCTTCAGGGCGGTGACGAGGTCGGCGGTGGTGCTCATGGGCGTTGAGAGTATCGAAATCCGGTACCGTGCATGATGCCAGCCGATCCCGTATCGAAATCCGCCCGGTGGGTGGTGTGGGCGGGCAGAATCCGCCGCGCGCCTTTCCGGCGCCCACCCAGAGGAGCAGACGCCATGACCACCGCCACGCTGTCCCCGGACACCGGCGCCGCGCCCGGGGCCCCGGGCCACAACCAGTTCGCCCTGCTCAAGCAGCGCCGCTTCGCGCCCTTCTTCTGGACGCAGTTCCTCGGCGCCGCGAACGACAACCTCTTCAAGTTCGCCTTCACGGTGCTGGTCACCTACCAGCTGCAGATCGGCTGGCTGCCCGCCAGCCTGGCGGGCCTGGTGATCGGCGCGCTCTTCATCCTGCCCTTCCTGCTGTTCTCGGCCACCAGCGGCCAGCTCGCCGACAAGCTGGACAAGCGCTCGCTCATGGTCTTCGTCAAGCGGCTGGAGATCGGCATCATGGCGCTGGCCGCCTGGGGCTTCTTCGGCCAGCACATCGCCGTGCTGCTGGCCTGCACCTTCCTCATGGGCCTGCATTCCACCCTGTTCGGGCCGGTGAAGTTCGCCTACCTGCCGCAGCACCTGAGCGAGCGCGAGCTCACCGGTGGCAACGGCATGGTGGAGATGGGCACCTTCGTCGCCATCCTGCTGGGCAACGTGGCGGGCGGCCTGATCATCGCCGTGCCCGAGATCGGCGCGCACCATGTGGGCTTCGCCTGTGTGGGCCTGGCGCTGCTGGGGCGCTTCGCCTCGCACCACGTGCCGCCCACGCCGGCCACCGACCCGGCGCTGGTCATCAACTGGAACCCGGTGAGCGAGACCTGGCGCAACCTCAAGCTGGCCCAGGGCAACACGGTGGTGTTCCGCTCGGTGCTGGGCATCAGCTGGATGTGGTTCTTCGGCGCCGTCTTCCTCAGCCTGTTCCCCGCCTTCGCGCGCGACGTGCTGCACGGCAACGAGCAGGTGGCCTCGCTGCTGCTGGTGGTGTTCTCGGTCGGCATTGGCGTCGGCTCGCTGCTGTGCGAGGCGCTGTCGCGCCGGCACGTGGAGATCGGCCTGGTGCCACTGGGTGCCATCGGCATGAGCGTGTTCGCCATCGACCTGTACTTCGCCACGCGCGGCCTGCCGTCGGCCGAGGTGATGGCGCTGGGGGCCTTCCTGTCGCAGCCGGCGCACGCGCGCGTGCTGATCGACCTGGCGCTGCTGAGCCTGTTCGCCGGCCTGTACAGCGTGCCCATGTACGCGCTGATCCAGATGCGCTGCCGGCCCACGCACCGCGCGCGCATCATCGCCGCCAACAATATCCTCAACGCGCTGTTCATGATCGCCAGCGCGCTGGTGGCCGGCGCGCTGCTGCAGATGGGGTTCACCATCCCGCAGATGTTCCTGGTGGTGGGTCTGGCGAACGCGGCGGTGGCGTTCTACATCTTCATGCTGGTGCCCGAGTACCTGCTGCGTTTCGTGGCCTGGGTGGCCTCGCGCCTGGTCTACCGCTTCCGGGTGAGCGGCGACGAGAGCATCCCCACCGACGGCGCGGCGGTGCTGGTGTGCAACCACGTGAGCTTCGTCGACGCGGTGCTGATCATGGCCGCGAGCCCGCGCCCGATCCGCTTCCTCATGGACCACCGCATCTTCCGCCAGCCGCTGCTGGGCGGGCTGTTCCGCCTGGCCAAGGCGATCCCCGTCGCGCCGCAGAGCGAAGACCCTGGCGCCTACGACGCCGCGTTCGAACGCGCCGCCCAGGCGCTGCGCGAGGGCGAACTGGTGGCCATCTTCCCCGAAGGCGGCATCACGCGCGACGGCCAGCTGCAGGCTTTCCGGGGCGGCGTGATCAAGATCCTGGAGCGCGCCCGCGCGGATGGCCTGGAGGTGCCCGTGATCCCCATGGGCCTGACCAACCTGTGGGGGTCCTTCTTCAGCCGCATCGAAGAGCGCCGGGGCGAACGCGTGGCCATGGTGAGGCCCTTGCGCCGTGGCCTGTTCAACCGGGTGGGCCTGAACGTGGGCGCGCCACTGGCCGCGCCGGGCCTCACGCCCGACGGGCTGCGCGAGCGGGTGGCGGCGCTGCTCGTCTGAGGTTCAGGCCTCCAGCGCGGCGAGCAGGGCGTCGGGCTCGACGGGTTTGTGCAGGAGTGGGAAGCCGAGTTCGGAGGCTTCCTGTATGCGCTGTGGGGAGGTGTCGCCGGTGAGGATGTAGGTGGGCACGGGAGCGGGCAGGCAGGCGTGCACGGCGGCGATGGCCTGCACGGCGGTCATGTTGCCGCCGAGGCGGTAGTCGGAGAGCAGCAGGTCGATCTCGTGGGCGTGAGCGATGGCCAGCACGACGGCCTCGTCGGCGGAGCTGGCGCACCAGACCTGGTGGCCCCAGACCTGCAGCAGCTGCTGCATGCCCATGAGGACCTGTTCCTCGTCGTCGATGACGAGCACGCGGCGCGCGCCCGGGGCTGGCGCGGCGGTGGACCGCTCGCTGCGCTGGGCGGGTTCGGTGGGGGAGGGCGCGTGGGCGTGGGCGTGGGGGTGTGTGTGCGTATGCGCGTGCGTGGGTGAGTGCGTGGGTGTGAGCGAGGGTGTGTTCGTGTGCGCGGGTGCGCGTGGCACGCTGATGCAAAAGAGCGAGCCGCGCCCGGGGGTGGAGCACACGCGCAGCGGCGCGTCGATCAGGCGGGCCGATCGCTTGACGATGGACAGGCCCAGCCCGAGGCCATGGGACTGGCTGCGCCGCGAGTGGGCGGCGTCGATTTGGTAGAACTCCTCGAAGATGGCCTCCAGTTGCTCGGGGGCGATGCCGATGCCCTGGTCCCAGACCTGAATCTCCAGGCGATCGCCGCGCGATCGGGCGCCCAGCAGGATGCGCCCGCGCGGGGAGTAGCGGATGGCGTTGGCCATGAGGTTGGAGAGGATGCGGCGCAACACGGTGGCGTCGGTGCGCACCCAGGCCGAGGAGCTGGCGACGTGCAGGCGCAGGCCCTTCTCGTGGGCGAGGTCGGCGAACTCCTGGTCGAGTTCGGCGAAGAGCTGGGCCAGGGGCAGGGCGGCGAGCTCGACCTGCACGGCGTTGGCGTCGAGGCGGGAGACGTCGAGCAGCATGTTGAGCAGCTGGCCCAGGCCGTCCAGGGAGGACTGCATGCGCCGGCAGATCTGGGCGAGCTCGGTGCTGGGCACGCAGGTGGACTGGGCCATGGCGCGCAGGGCGGTGAGGAACAGGCCCAGGGCGTGGATGGGCTGGCGCAGGTCGTGGCTGGCGGCGGCCAGGAAGACGGACTTGGCGCGGTCGGCGGCCTCGGCGCGGTCCTTCTGCGAGCGCAGGTCCTCGATGAGGGTGTGGATGCGCGCCTGCGCCTGGCGCCGGTCGCGGATGTCGCGGATGACCACCGCGCGCAAGCGCTGCGACTGGCGCCAGACCGAGCGGCCGATGAACTCCACCGGACGCGACTCGCCGCGCGGGTTGATCAGCGAGGCCTCGGTGGTGCTGTCCTCGGTCCCGAGCAGCACCGCCGCGGTGCCGAACCGGTCCACCGGGTGCACGCGATCAAGCAGCGAGGTGCCGAGCAGTTCGCGCCGGTCGGCCCCCAGCAGCGTGCACGCGGAGGGGTTGACGTCGGTGATGGTGCCCCGCTCGTGGAAAACCAGGCCTTCGGCGTTGGCGTTGAGGAATTTCTGCAGGCGTTCCTCCGACTCGCGCAGCGCGCCCTCGGCCTCGTGCTGCTGCGTGATGTCGCGGGTCAGCGAGCCCGAGCCGATGGGGTGATGCTGCTCGTTGCGGATCGCCGCGAGGGTGATGTTGACCCATTGCCGCGACCCGTCGCTGCGCTCGAGGTACCGCGTGAACGACACGGGGGTTTCGGGCTCGCCCGAGGTCAGGAGCACGCGGTCCTGGAACGGGGCGTTGAGCGTGTTGGCGGTGCCGATCACTTCGGAAATGTGCCGGCCGATCATGCGCTGGGGGTCGAGCCGGTATTGCCGGACGTACCGCCGGTTGGCGTAGCGCAGCAGTTGGTCCCTGTCGTAGAACGCGATCATCACCGGCACGGCGTCGCCGAAGGCGCGCAGGAAACCCGATTCCTCGCGCGCTTCGACGCAGCGGTCGAGGTGGCTGGCGAGATCGGACAGGATGCAGAGCCAGGCGCCGTGCTCGGGCAGCCAGCGCGCGCTCAGGCGCAGCCGCGCGGTCTGGCGGGGCCCGCCGCGCGGGGTGGCCCGCGACAGGTCCTGTTCGAAGGGGGCTGTGGCGCGCAGGCGCTCGCGCAACAGGCGCCGATGGGGCTCTTGCAGGTCCTGCGCCCAGTCTTCCTGCGGCGCCAGGGGCCCCAGCCAGGCCTGCAGGGCGGCGCTGGCGTGCCGCACCGTGCCGTCGGCCGCCAGCACCAGCACCGGGCCCGGCAGCAGAGTCCACGGGGCCTCGGGTGAACGAGATGGCAGGGCGGTGATCACGTCGGGCTTCTGAGGGCGGCGAGCAGGGCGTCGGGCTCGACGGGTTTGTGCAGGAGTGGGAAGCCGAGTTCGGAGGCTTCCTGTATGCGCTGTGGGGAGGTGTCGCCGGTGAGGATGTAGGTGGGCACGGGAGCGGGCAGGCAGGCGTGCACGGCGGCGATGGCCTGCACGGCGGTCATGTTGCCGCCGAGGCGGTAGTCGGAGAGCAGCAGGTCGATCTCGTGGGCGTGAGCGATGGCCAGCACGACGGCCTCGTCGGCGGAGCTGGCGCACCAGACCTGGTGGCCCCAGACCTGCAGCAGCTGCTGCATGCCCATGAGGACCTGTTCCTCGTCGTCGATGACGAGCACGCGGCGCGCGCCCGGGGCTGGCGCGGCGGTGGACCGCTCGCTGCGCTGGGCGGGTTCGGTGGGGGAGGGCGCGTGGGCGTGGGCGTGGGGGTGTGTGTGCGTATGCGCGTGCGTGGGTGAGTGCGTGGGTGTGAGCGAGGGTGTGTTCGTGTGCGCGGGTGCGCGTGGCACGCTGATGCAAAAGAGCGAGCCGCGCCCGGGGGTGGAGCACACGCGCAGCGGCGCGTCGATCAGGCGGGCCGATCGCTTGACGATGGACAGGCCCAGCCCGAGGCCATGGGACTGGCTGCGCCGCGAGTGGGCGGCGTCGATTTGGTAGAACTCCTCGAAGATGGCCTCCAGTTGCTCGGGGGCGATGCCGATGCCCTGGTCCCAGACCTGAATCTCCAGGCGATCGCCGCGCGATCGGGCGCCCAGCAGGATGCGCCCGCGCGGGGAGTAGCGGATGGCGTTGGCCATGAGGTTGGAGAGGATGCGGCGCAACACGGTGGCGTCGGTGCGCACCCAGGCCGAGGAGCTGGCGACGTGCAGGCGCAGGCCCTTCTCGTGGGCGAGGTCGGCGAACTCCTGGTCGAGTTCGGCGAAGAGCTGGGCCAGGGGCAGGGCGGCGAGCTCGACCTGCACGGCGTTGGCGTCGAGGCGGGAGACGTCGAGCAGCATGTTGAGCAGCTGGCCCAGGCCGTCCAGGGAGGACTGCATGCGCCGGCAGATCTGGGCGAGCTCGGTGCTGGGCACGCAGGTGGACTGGGCCATGGCGCGCAGGGCGGTGAGGAACAGGCCCAGGGCGTGGATGGGCTGGCGCAGGTCGTGGCTGGCGGCGGCCAGGAAGACGGACTTGGCGCGGTCGGCGGCCTCGGCGCGGTCCTTCTGCGAGCGCAGGTCCTCGATGAGGGTGTGGATGCGCGCCTGCGCCTGGCGCCGGTCGCGGATGTCGCGGATGACCGTCATGCGCAGCCGCTCGCCCTTGATTTCCATGGTGCGGCCGATCAGCTCGACCGGGATCGTCTCGCCGTTTGCGTGGTGGATCTCCGACTCGAAGTAGGCGTCCGCCCCGCTGCCGATGGCCACGCGCGAGCGGTCCCGGTGGCGCCTTGGGGTCATCGACACCACCGTGCGCCCGACGAGTTCGGCGTGAGGGTGGCCCGAGAGCTGGCAGGCGGCCGGGTTGGCGTCGGTGATGGTGCCGTCGCGGTGGAACAGCACCCCCTCCGCGCTGACCTCGAGAAAGCGCGACAAGCGTTCGCGCGAGGCGCGCAGGGCCCTCTCGGCGCGGTGGCGTTCGGTCACGTCGGTCATCAGCACGAAGGTGCCGCGCAGCCGGCCATCGGGCCAGCGGTCGGCGCAGAGGGAGACCTCGAGGACCTCTTCATCGTCCGCGCGGCGGCGCCGGTGCAGGAAGGTCAGGTCCTGGCCACTGCGGGCGTACGACCTGCCCGCCCTGCGCAGCCGAAGGCGTTCGTCGGGCGTGAGCAGATCGGCCACGGTGCGGCCCAGGATCGAGGTGTCGTCGTGACCCATCGCGCGCGCGAACCGGTTGTTGGCGAACAGGCAGCGCACCTTGGGCGGGGCGCTGAAGTACGCCAGCTGCATGGGCAGCTGCTCGAACAGCCGGCGGATCCAGCCGGTGAGCGCGTCGTGCGCCTGCCGCTCCACTTCCTGGTCCGTGACGTCGACCAGGTAGCAGCCGTGCGCGCGCTGCACCGGGTCCCACCATCCCGCGCAGCGGTAGTGGGCGACGCCCTGTGCGGGGCGCCACAAGCGCAGGGGGAGGGTGAAGTCGCGCGCGCGTGACAGGGCCTGCAGCAGGTGCAGCCGGCTGTCGTGATCGAGGCCGTTGCGCCAGTCACCGCCCCAAGGCGCTTCTTGCATGCACGATTGCCAGTCGGGCGACGCCGCCAGCACCTCGCCCACCGCCGACAGCAGCGCGCCGATGCCGGGCACCAACGCCCAGCTGGCGGCGGCGCTGTCGGGTGGCATGGGGGTGGCAACAGGCGGCAAGGTGCTGAAGCCGGTCAATATAGTTCCCGCGCATTATTGAATCGGGTCGCTCGCGCGCCAAGACTCAAGGGGTCTGATCTGCAAGGAGGATGAGCGTGCACGCAGCCGGTTCCACCCCGCGTTTTCCCCCACCGTCCGGCACGCCACCGCGGGTGGCCGTCTCGCCAGGCGCGCTGCCGGTCGGCGCCGTCCTGAACCACGTGGCCCGCCTGGCCGCCGATGCGGCCGACGCACGCCAGCGCACGATCGCGGCGGTCGATGCCTGCGCCCGCTTGATCGCGGCGCGACAGCGCCTGACCCTCGCGCTCGACGGTCAGCAACGCATCGAGCAACTCATGCAATTGGCCGATGGACGCGAGCGGGCGCGCCGCCTGCGACCGGATGAGCGCGAGGCCCTCCAACCGCACCTCGAGGCGGTGTGGGCCCGGGCGGCCCAGGCCTTGGGCGAGTGGCGCGACGCGGGCCACCACTTCACCGGCGTGACCCATCTGTTGCCCACTCAGCTGTCGCACGCCGTGGCACAGGCGCCCGCATTGACCCCGCTCGCTGGGCAGGTGCTCATGCAGGCCCAGGTGCGCGAGGCGGGGGGCGGCCCTTCCGACGAGGTCGACGTGGCCTCGTGTCGGTACATGGCCGCGCACCGGCGCTGCCAAGAGGCCGAGGCACGGGCCCGCGCCGCGCGCGTGGCGCGGGGCCAGGCCGAGTCCGGTTGGCGCATGGGTCGAGGCAGCCTGTCGGGCGTGGCCGGCGCCTGCCTGGCCGAAATGGCGAGCATGGACGCCTGGCTCGCGGCCGAGGCGCGGCGGGCCGCCGCGCGTGGCGCCTTGTGCGCGCTGACGGGCGGCCTGATGTGGCAGCTGCCGCTCGAGCGCTGAGGAAAAAGTGGGGAGGGGCATAAAAAAAGCCGTTCACGCCCGAAGGCATGAACGGCTCGGTGCATGGGCCGCCGGCCGATTCAATGCACCGCGGTGGCAAACCCTTCAACCGTCGCGGGCGTGCGGAACCACAGGCCCGCGAAACCGCTGTAGCGCGTCAGGTTGCTGAGCCGGATGCGCTTGTCGACCTTCTTCTCGAAGTACGGCAGGCGGTTCAGCATCTGGATCACGTTCGGCTCCCAGCGCAGCACCTTGATGAAGGCGGCGTAGATCTCCACGCCTGCGGGGCTGAAGCCCACGGGCCGCACGCTGACGCGCACGACCTCGGCTGTCAGCCCCAGGACCTGGAAGCACTCGTTGATGAGGGTCTCGTAGTCGGCGGCGATGGTGGTGGGCATGATTTCCGAGTCAATGTCCGAGTCCATCGGTTCGTCGTTCATTCGGGTCGTGCTCCGGATGCCGAGTCGCTGCATCACGCCGTTGGCCAGTGCTTGTCTCATGGTTCCACCTCGTTGGTGAGTGAGCGTTCGTGCGTTTGTCGGGGGGTGGCTGCACGCGCGTTCAACATGGACTTCAGTATCCGGACGCGGGGCGTCGGTCTCAATAATGCGCGAGCACTATTTTGATTTTTCGCTCGTTCACACGGGTCCCGGCGACCCGGTTGTCCCTCTGAAAACGCGGGCGCGGATGCTCAGAGATTGGAGCCGACGTCGGGGGCTTCCATGAGCCCCGACTGCATCGCGTAGGCCGCGATCTCCGCGCCGTTGTGCAGGCCCAGCTTGAGCATCACGTTCTGCCGGTGCTTGCGCGCCGTGAGCACGCTGATGTGCAGCGCGTCGGCGATTTCCTGGTTGGTGCCGCCGCGCGCGATCATGCGCACGATCTGCTGCTCGCGCTGCGTGAGGGTCTGCGGCAGGCCCTGGGCGTTGGGCCGCTTGTTGGCGGAGCTGTCCAGGCCCTTGGCCACCTGCGGGCTGATGTAGCGCCGACCCTCCATGACGGCGCGGATCGCGTCGAGCAGTTCGGCGCCCTGTTCGTGCTTCAGCACGAAGCCGTTGACCCCGGCTCCGAAGGCATTGGCCACCGATCCCGGGTAGACGTTGCCCGTGACGACCAGGATGCGCAGGTTGGGGGCCACGCGCCGCACGCGTCGCGCCACCTCGACGCCCGAGCTGTCCGACAAGGCCAGGTCGAGCAGCAGCAGGTCGGGCTTGTGGAACTGCACCAGCAGCTCGACATCGCTGCCCTTGGCCGTTTCGGCCACCAGATCAAAGTCGCCAGCGGACTGCAGCAGCATGCCGATGCCTTGGCGAACGAGTGCGTGGTCTTCAGCAACAACAACCCGGACCATGAGAACCTCTTGAGATGAACGGTTAAAACCCCGCCGAGAATAATCAATTGGTCAACAGATTTCAGATATTTTTACTTCATAAGAATCAATTTTTTCGAGCCGTCGGGGCCGTGCGGCCAAAAAAAACCCACCGTTGCGGTGGGTCAGATTACGCGGTTTGCGCGAATTCAGAAAGGGATGTCGTCGTCCATGTCGTCGAAGCCCGTGGGCTGGCGCACCGGTGCGGGGGCGGGGCGCGGCGACGGGGCCGGGCGGCTGGTGGGCGCCGCCGCTCGGGGCGCGGCGGCGGCGCGCGGCGGGGCGCCGCCGTCGTCGCCACCGCCCATGCCTTCACGGCCGCCGAGCAACTGCATCTCGGTCGCGATGATGTCCACGGTGTTGCGCTCGACGCCGCCCTGGTCGGTGTACTTGCCGTACTTCAGGCGCCCTTCGACGTACAGCGGGCGGCCCTTCTTGACGTACTCGCCCGCGATTTCGGCGAGGCGGTCGTAGAAGGTCACGCGGTGCCACTGCGTCTCTTCCACGGTCTCGCCGGTGTTGCGGTCCTTGCGGCGGCTGGAGGTGGCGATGCTCACGTTGGCCACGGCCTGGCCGGAGGGCAGGTAGCGGATCTCGGCGTCGCGGCCGCAGTTGCCCACGAGGATGACTTTGTTGACGGATGCCATGGGAATTCCTTGCGTGTCGGTTGGGGCCGCATGTGGCACGCGGCCGGCCGGAGGATTGTGCCGCATGCACCCGGGCACGCCGGTGTGATTTGCCGCGAAGGGAATAATCGGTCTTCATGAGACAGCGCGAGCCCGACTTCTTCCAGAACCTGCAGGATGAATTTTCCGATTTGAGGGCCTGGGTCGACCGCAGCGTGGTGCTCGCCTATGCCGTGGTCGCCGGGCTGTTCGTGGTGGCCTTCACCTGGCTCAGCGAGGCGGCCTTCGAGCTGTTCAAGCACCTGCACGGGCGCGCGCCGTGGGCCGTGCTGGTGTGGACGCCCTGCCTCACGGCCCTGATCGTGTGGTGCACGCGCCGCTTCGCGCCGGGCGCGGGCGGGTCGGGCATCCCGCAGGTCATGGCGGCCCTGGACCCCGGCATCACGCCCGGCATGCGCGCGGGCCTGGTGTCGCTGAGGCTGACCTTCGCCAAGATCGTGCTGGGTGTCGCGGGGCTGCTGGCGGGCCTGTCGGCGGGGCGGGAAGGGCCTTCGGTGCAGGTGGCCGCCGGGGTCATGCACGATGCGCGCCGGTGGCTGCGTCCCGGGTCGGCGATGGGAGAGCACGCCTTGCTGGTGGCTGGCGGCGCCGCCGGCATGGCCGCGGCATTCAACGCGCCGCTGGCCGGCGTCGTCTTCGCGATCGAAGAGCTGTCGAAGAAGATGGAGTCGCGCAACAACGGGCTCATCATCGCCGCCATCGTGGTGGCGGGTCTGGTGGCGATCTCGGTGTTCGGCAACCTCACCTACTTCGGCTCGATCGAGGTGCCGCGCCTGAGCTGGCAGGCCTTCTGGCCGGGCCTGCTGGTGGCGCTGGTGTGCGGCGTGCTCGGCGGCCTGTTCAGCCGCTTGCTGGCAGCGTCGCTGCAAGGCCTGCCCGACCGCGTCAGCGCCTACCGACGGCGCTATCCGGTGCGATTCGCCGCGGTGGCCGGCATGGGGGTGGCGGTGATCGGCCTCGTCACCGGCGGCGCCACGTTCGGCGCGGGCGCGGAACAGGTTCGACTCATGCTCGCCGGCGAGGCCGAGACCTCACCCTTGTACGTGCTGCTCAAGCTGGTCGCCACCTGGCTGACCTCGTGGAGCGGCGTGCCCGGCGGCATCTTCGCGCCCTCCCTGTCGATCGGCGGCGGCATCGGCCACGACATCGCCATGCTGCTGGGCGGCGACAACGCCCGCCTGCTGGCACCCAGCCTGATCGCGCTCGGCATGGCGGGCTTTCTGGCCGCCACCACGCAGGCCCCGCTCACGTCCTTCATCATCGTGATGGAGATGATCAACGGCCGCTCCATGGTGCTGAGCCTGATGGCGTCGGCCATGCTCGCCAGTCTGGTCGCGCGCCTGATCAGCCGGCCGCTGTACTCCGCGCTGGCCGGGATGATGGTGCGCAAGCTGCGCCCGCGCGCGGCGCCCGCCGCGGTGCCGGACTCGGATCTGTCCAGCGAGCCGGCCACGCAGCCGAACCCCGACGCGCAGCGGCCAGGCGGTGCCCCGCCCGACGGGGAGCCCCCCAGCGAGCCCGGCCCCTTGCCCGAGCCGCCGCGCTGATCAGCGCGCGGCCGCGCTGGGGCGCATCCCCCAGGCGATCAGCAGCCAGAGGGCGAGGACCGCGGCGCTGGCGCCAAAAACGCCCGGCGCGCCCCAGGCGCGCGACACCAGGCCCCCCAGCGAGCCGCCGACAAAGATGCCGAGCGACATCAGCGTGTTGAAGACCCCCAGCGCGGTGCCTCGCTGATGGGGCGCGGCCAGCCGGGAGGCCAGGCTGGGTTGGCTGGCCTCCTGGGTGTTGAAGCCCACGAAGTACAGGCACAGCAGCACCCCCAGCAGCGGCAGGCTGGGCTGGTGGAATTGCGCGAGAAACCCCAGCTGCACCAGCCCGAGCAAGGCGATGGTGCCGAGGTAGACGGCGCGGAAATGGCCGCGCCGCTCCAGTCGGAACAGGAAGCCGCCCACGATCAGCAGCGAGACCACCAGCGCCGGCAGATAGGCCTGCCAATGCCGCGCCGGGTCCAGCCCGGCCTGCACCAGCAGGGCCGGCACGGACAGCCAGGTCATGATCTGCGCCGCGTGCAGCGCGAACACCCCGGCATTCACGCGCAGCAGGTCGCGTTGGCCCAGGACCTCGCGCAGGCTGGCGCGCGGCGCGTGCGCCTGCCGGGCCGGCTCGGGCGGCACCACCCAGGCCACCACCGCCATGGCCGCCAGGCTCAGCGCCAGCGTCATCAGGAACAGGCCCGACAGGCCGACATGCGGCACCAGCGCCGGCGCGGCCACCAGGGACAGCGCGAACATCAGCGCGATGCTGATGCCCACCAGGGCCATGGCCTTGGTGCGCACGGTGTCGCGCGTGAGGTCGGCCAGCAGGGCGGTGACGGCCGCCGAAATGGCGCCCGCGCCTTGCAGCGCGCGGGCCGCCAGCAGCCACTGCACCGACGGCGCCCAGGCCGCGAGCGCGCTGCCGGCGGCAAAGACCGCCAGCCCCAGCAGGATCACCGGCTTGCGGCCGAAGCGGTCCGAGGCCATGCCCAGCGGCACCTGAAGGAAGGCCTGGGTGAGGCCGTACATGCCCATGGCCAGGCCGATCAGGGCCGGGTCGTCGCCGCCGGGGTAGCGCCGCGCTTCCAGTGCGAACACCGGCAGCACGATGAACAGGCCCAGCATGCGCAGGGCGTAGATGGCGGCCAGCGCCGCGCTCGCGCGGCGTTCGCCGGACGTCATGCGGTGCTGATCGACAGGCGGGGCGGAAGGGGAGGGGGCGGTGCGCGAAGCGGTCAAGGCGGACAGGGGGGTCGACAGGCCAACCCTGCATTGTCCGTGATCGGCGCTGGCGGGCCGGCGGCGGGCCGGATTCGGCCCCGCGCGCCGGCGCCGGTTCAGGCCGCCGCCGCTTCCACGGCCCGGGCGGGTTCGTCGAACACCTCACAGCCCTGCGCGCGCAGCCAGGCCTGCTGATCGGCGCCGAGGATGCCGCTGAGGACGAGCCGCGCCGCCGCCGGCTCGGCGCGCAGCCGCGCGATGCCTGCCTGCAGCAGCGGCCACACGCCCGGCGCCTGGGCCGCGGCCGCGAGGAACACGGCGAGCGCGCGGTACTGGCCGCAGGTGGCCGCGTCGTGCAGCGACCGCACCAGCACGGCCGGCTGCGCGAAGACCTGCCCCGTCACGTCGATCGGGTTCAGGGTGGACGCGAAGGGGATGGCCTGCTTCAGCCGCTGCGCCGCGGCGTCGGGCAGCGGCGGCAGGCGCAGGCCCAGCTCTTCGGCGCGGTCCGCCATCATGATGCCCACCCCGCCCGAGATGCTGAACAGGGCAATGGCCTGGCCGCTTGCGGGGGAGGCCGCCGGGCCGGGTCGGGCCGCGTCGCCGAACAGCTCGCCGATGCGCGAGACCTGGCGCGCGCCGCAGGCCTCGAACAGGTCCCGGTAGACCTCGGCATCGCCGGTGTCGCTGCCCGTGTGCAGCCGGGCGGCGCGGGCGCCGGCCGGCGTGTGGCCCACCTTGACCACCGTCACCGGCTTGCCCGCCGCGCGCGCGGCCAGCAGGGCCTCGCGCAGGCGGCCCAGGTCGCGCGCACCTTCCAGGTACACCAGGATGGCGCCGCAGCGCGGCTCGCGCACCAGCCAGTCGATCGCGTCGGCCACCTGCACACCGGCTTCGTTGCCGGTGGTGATCCAGTGGCCGATGTCCACGCCGGCCCGCCGCGCGAGCGTGTAGGCGTAGCCGCCGAAGGCGCCGCTCTGGCTGACCAGGGCCACGTTGCCGCCGGCGGGCGCGTCGGCCAGCACGACGGGCGAGAAGGTCGCGAACAGGCGCTCGTGGAAATTCATGGCCCCCAGGCAGTTGGGGCCCAGCAGGGCGATGCCCGCCTCGCGCGCCCGCTCGCCCAGGCGCTGCTGCAGGCGCGCCCCGTCCGCCGACACCTCGGCGAAGCCGGAGCTGAAGACGATCGCGGCGCGCGCGCCCGTGCGCACCAGCTGGTCCATGGCGTCGTCGCAGGCGGCGGCGGGCACCGCGACGAGGGCCAGGTCCACCGGCGCGCCGATCGCATCGAGCGAGGCGAAGGCGCGTTGGCCCTGGATCTGCGGGGCCGTGCGGTGCACCGGGTAGATCGCGCCCGTGTAGCCGTGCCGCAGCAGCAGCCGGATCGGCATGCCGCCGACCTTGTTGGACTCGGTGGAGGCGCCGATGACGGCGACGGAGCGCGGCGCCAGCAGCGCGCGCAGATCAGGCCGCGAGGCGCTCAAGGCGGCTCCAGGCCCGCTCCATGCCCTCCACCAGGCCGGCCATCTGCTCGGCCACCGTGGTCTCGCCCTGGATGGCGAACACGCTTTGGCCGGCGGCCTCGTAGATCAGGCGCGGATCGCCGTGCTCGTGCATGGAGGCGAACACGTCGCCGGTCAGCACCTGCTGCAGCGGCATGTCCAGCGGCCGCGGCGCGCCGGCTTGCTGCCAGGCGTCGATCCATTCGCTGCGCACCACGCGGCAGGGCTTGCCGCTGTGCGCGCGCGTGATCAGGGTGTCCTCGCTCGCGCTGTCCACGAGCCGCTGCAGCAGCGCCGCCGGCGTGTGGTTCTCGCGCGCCGCCATCCACAGCGTGCCCAGCCAGGCGCCCTGCGCGCCCATGGCGATGGTGCCCAGCACCTGCTCGCCGGTGCCGATACCGCCAGCGGCCAGCACCGGCCGGTCCTCGGCCACGGCGATGACCTGCGGCAGCAGCGACAGCGTGCCGACCGGGCCGGTGTGGCCGCCGGCGTCGTAGCCCTGAGCCACCAGCACCTCGACGCCCATCTCCATGGCCTTGCGCGCGTGGCGCACCGAACCCACCAGCGAGAAGGTGAGCTTGCCGCGCGCCTTGGCCCGTTCGATGAGATCGGCGCGCAGGCCGATGGCGGTGGCCACGCCGCGGCAGTTGGACGCCAGCACGGCCTCGATCTGTTCGTTGAACAGCGCCTCGGATCGCACCTGCGTGGTGAAGAAGCTGGGCTTCACCGGCGGCTTCACGTCGAAGCGTTCGCGCAGCCCCTGCACGAAGTCCCGGTGCTCGGCCGGCAGCGCCTCGCGCAGCTCGTCGATGCTGGCGGCCTGCGGCACGCGGCTGGGCAGCATGAGGTCGATGCCGTAGGGCATGTCGCCCATGCGCCGCTGCACCTCTTGCAGGATGTGCGGGATCTCGTGCGGCAGCTCGCGCGCCAGGCCGAGCACCGGGAAACCCCCGGCCTGGGCGATGGCCACCACGACGTCGACGGAGTGCGAGAAGCCGAAGATCGGGTGGCGAACGCCCAGGCGCTCGCAGATCGGGGTGCGCAGCGCCATCACTGGGGTTCGATGCCGGCTTGCTTGATGACGCGGCCCCAGCGGGTGAATTCGCTGCTCACGAGGGCGTCGAAGTCGGCGCCGCTCTGCGGCGCGAACTCCATGCCCATGCCCTCGAACTTGGCCTTCATGTCGGGCGTGGCCAGCACGGCCGCCACGTCGGCGGACAGCTTGCGCATGACGGGCTCGGGCACCTTGGCCGGGGCCACCAGGCCGAACCAGGTGCCAACGTCGTAGTTGGGCAGCTTGGCGGCCTCGGCCACGGTGGGCAGGTCGGGCGCGGCGCTGGCGTGTTTCGCGGTGGTCACCGCCAGGGCGCGCAGCTTGCCTGCCTTCACGTGCTGCATGGCCAGCGCCGCCGTCAGCGGCATCATGCTCACGCGGCCCGCGAGCAGGTCGTTCAGGGCGTCGGGCTGGCCCTTGTACGGCACATGCGTCAGCTTGATGCCGGCCTCCTGCGCGAGCAGCTCGCCGGCCAGGTGGTTGGAGGTGCCGATGCCGGCGGTGGCATAGGTCACCGGCGCGCTGCTCTTCTTGGCCAGGTCGATCAGTTCCGGCAAGGTGTTCGCCGCCACGCTCGGGTGCACCACGATGACGTTGGGCACCACCCCGATACCGGCCACGGAGCGGAAGTCGCGCACCGGGTTCCATGTGACGTTCTTCTGCAGGCTGGGGATCACGGCGTAGCCCGGGCTGACCAGCAGCAGGGTGTAGCCGTCCGGGTTCGACTTGGCCACGAAGTCGGTGCCGATGGAGCCGCCCGCGCCGGTCTTGTTCTCCACGATCACGGGCTGCGGGTAGCGCGCGGACAGCTTGTCCGCGATGGCGCGCGCGATCGAGTCCACGATGCCGCCCGCCGAGAAGGGCACGATGATGCGCACCGGCTTGTTGGGGAAGCTGTCCTGGGCGAAGGACGGCGCGGTGGCCAAGGCCAGTGCGCTGGCGGCGCTGGCCAGCAGGGTGCGGCGGCTGAGGGTCATGTTTGTCTCCTGGTTGTGGTGGGGTCAATCGGTCGCGGCCATGGCCATGGTCCGCTTGGCAATATTGGTCAGGTGTATCTGGCTCGTGCCTTCGTACAGCCGGAACAGGCGCACGTCGCGGTAGAAGCGCTCCGCCACGTTGTCGTTGATGTAGCCCTGGCCGCCGAACACCTGCACGGCCCGGTCGGCGACGCGCCCGCACATCTCGCTGGCGAACAGCTTGCACATCGAGGCTTCCATGGTCACGTCGAGGCCGTCGTCGCGTTTGCGCGCGGTCTCC
Organism: Hydrogenophaga sp. SNF1; assembly: GCF_034421675.1. Taxonomy (NCBI): domain Bacteria; kingdom Pseudomonadati; phylum Pseudomonadota; class Betaproteobacteria; order Burkholderiales; family Comamonadaceae; genus Hydrogenophaga; species Hydrogenophaga sp. SNF1. The sequence goes on along the minus strand of NZ_CP139793.1, from coordinate 4,064,278 downwards.
AGCAGCAGGGCGCGCGCGGCGTGTACCTCGGTGTTGCTCTGCGCGATCATTTGCTGCACCAGCTGGAACTCGGCGATGGCCTGGCCGAACTGGCGGCGGCTGGCCGCGCGCGCGACCATCTCGTCGACCAGGCGGATGGCCGGGCCGATGCACAGGCCCGCCAGGTTGATGCGCTGCTTGTTCAGGGCGCGCATCGCGGTGCGGAAACCCTGCCCTTCCATCTCGGGGCCGCCGACGATGGCGCTGGCCGGCACGCGCACCCGCTCCAGCACCACCTCACCCACGGGCGAGCCGTGCTGGCCCATCTTGCGGTAGGCCTCGGGCGTCGACAGGCCCGGCGCGCCGCGCTCGACCAGGAAGGCGGTGATGCCGCGGGCGCCCTTGCCCTGCGGGTCGGTGCGCGCGAACACGGTGAACAGGTTGGCCAGGGGCGCGTTGGTGATGAAGCACTTGCGCCCCGAGATCAGGTAGTCGCCGCCATCGCGAACGGCCACGGTCTTCTGCGCGGTCGCGTCCGATCCCGCCTCGGGTTCGGTGAGCGCGAAGCAGCCGGTCAGTTGCCCGCTGGCCAGCCGCGGCAGGTACTGGCGCCGCTGTTCTTCGGTGCCGTCCACCACCAGCGACTCCGAGGCGATGCCGGTGTTGCCGCCGAAGCGGGCGCGAAAGGCGGTTGCGCACTGCGAGACCTCGATGTTGACCAGCGACAGCTCCTCGCTCGTGAGGCCGGCGCCGCCATAGGCTTCGGGGATGCTGTGGCCGAACAGCCCGAGGGCGCGCATGCGCTCCACCAGCGGCTCGGGGATGCGGTCCTCGCGGTCGACGTCCGCTTCGGCAGGGATGCACTCGTCGCGCACGAAGCGACGGACTTCGGCGAGCAGCGTCGAAAAGGCGTCGGGGTCTCGGATCATGGGGTCGGGTTCTCAGTTGGTGGCGCGAACGCCGTAGGCGAGCTCGATCTGGCGCACCGCTTCCAGCAGCAGGGGAGCCACCTCGCGCGAGAGCTTGTCCTTGGGCAGGCTGTAGCCGATGAGCGTGCAGTTCATGGCCACCGGCTGCTCGCGGGCGGGCAGGCGGATGGGCGCGGCGATGGCATGGACGTCCTTGCGCCAGTCGCCGCGCGAGTGGCAGAAGCCGTGGGCGGCGAACAGCTTCTGGTCGGCCTCCCAGGCCGCGCGGTGCTTGTCGTACATCTCGCGGTCGTGCACCTTGAGGTAGTTCAGGATCGCCGTCTGCTCCGGCTTGGGCAGGCTCTGGATGAGCGCGCGGCCCATGGCCGAGGCCAGCAGCGGGCGGGTGCTGCCGATGTCCGGCCAGTGGTAGTTGGCCTTGTCGGCGCGCACGGCATCCAGGTACACGACGTCGGCGCGGTCGCGCATGCCGAGGTTCACCGAACAGCCGGTCGCGCGCGCCAGCTGCTCCATGAAGGGCCGCGCCACCTGGCGCACCTGGGCGCCGGCGAGCACGGGATGGCTCAGGGACAAGACACCGCTGCCCAGGCGGTACTTCTGCAGCGCGGGATCGCGCGTGAGGTAGCCCAGCAGCGTGAGCGTGTAGGTGAGCCGCGAGACCGTGGGTTTGGGCAGGCCGGTGCGTTCGGCGATCTCGCGGTTGCCCAGCACCGGATCCGCCACCGTGAAGGCGCGCAGCACGTTGAGGCCACGCGCCAGGTTCATGGAGAACTGGCGGTCCTCCGCGAGGTCGTGGGGATCGACGAGGCCGGGGAGGGTGATCGAGGTCATGCGGCGTTTCGCTTGCTTGGTGGCCATGATGGGTACTTCGAAAGACGGGGTAAACGGCTGTTTCGCTGTGCGAAACATCGATTGTGGGCAGCGAAAGGCTCTGGCACAACGGCGTGGCGCGGCCGACCGCGGCCGCAGACTCAAGGACCTCACCGTGACCCCGACCCCCAGCTCAGCAGGCGCCCTCGCGGGCGTGCGCATCCTCGACATGGCCACCGTGCTGGCGGCCCCCATGGGGGCGACCCTGTGCGCCGACCATGGCGCCGAGGTCGTGAAGCTGGAACTGCCCGATGGCAGCGACGCCCTGCGCGGCCTGCAGCCGGTGCAGGACGGCGTGCCGCTGTGGTGGAAAGTGGCCAACCGCGGCAAGCGCGGCATCACGCTGGACGTGCGCCAGGCGCGCGGGCGCGAGCTGTTCCTGTCCCTGCTCCCGCGCTTCGACGTGCTGGTGGAGAACTTCCGCAGCGGCACGCTGGACCGCTGGGGCCTGGACATCGCCACCTTGCACGCGGCCAACCCGCGCCTGGTGGTGGTGCGGCTCACCGGCTTCGGCCAGACCGGGCCGTACAAGGCGCGGCCCGGCTACGCGCGCATCTTCGAGGCCATGAGCGGCTTCACCAACCTGACCGGCGAGGCCGGCGGGCCGCCGCTGCACAGCAACTTCCCGGTCGGCGATGCCGTGGCGGGCCTGTTCTGCGCCTTCTCCATCGCGTCGGAGATGGTGCGCCTGCGCGGTGACCCGAACGCCAAGGGCGTGGAAGTGGACCTGGCGGCCACGGAGGCGCTGTTCCGGCTGCTCGATTGCCTGCCGGTGGAGCACGAGCGGCTGGGCCAGGTGCGCCGGCCCGAGGGCAACCGCGCCAGCTACACGGCGCCGTCCAACATGTACCGCAGCCGTGACGGCCAGTTCTTCTCGCTCGTGGCCTCGTCGAACGCGATCTTCGCGCGCCTGTGCGAGGCCATCGGCGAGCCCGAGCTGGCCAGCGACCCGCGCTTCAACACCAACCCGGCGCGTGTGCAGAACCTGGTGGCGCTGGACCAGCGCCTGAGCGAGTGGTTTGCCCGCCACGACTACGCCGAGCTCGCCAGCCGCCTCGAACAGGCGGGCCTGCCCTTCAGCAAGGCTTACACCATCGAGGACATCGAACAGGACCCGCACTTCATCGCGCGCGGCGCCATCGTGCGCCTGCCGGACCCGGACTTCGGCAGCCTGCCCGCGCCCTGCGTGGTACCGCGCGTGGTGGGACGTGAGATGAACGTGCCGCGCACCGGGCCGTCGGTGGGTGAGCACAACGCCGAGGTGTACGGCGCGCTGGGGATTGGCGCCGAGGAGCTGGAGCGGCTGCGGGCGCAGGGCGTGATCTGAGGCGCCCTCCGGGGGCGCGGTGGCGCACCGCGCCCGTTCTTCAGCTGGCCGGTGCGCGCTCCGGGTCGCGGAGGTACATGCACTGCACCTCCATGGTGTGCACGGCGGTGCCGTGCTGGTTCACGATCTCGCGCCGAAAGCCCACCACGCCGCGGTCGCCCTTGCTGGTGGGGTGGGTCTCGATCACTTCCATCACCAGGTGCACGGTGTCGCCGGCTTTCACCGGCGCGTGGATGCGCCACTTGTCGATGCCCAGCATGGCCACCAGCGTGCCGTCGTTCAGGCCCGACTGGCAGAGCAGCCCGGTGGACACCGCGAAGACCAGCGGGCCGTGGGCGATGGGCTCGCCATAGGGCTGCGTGCGACAGAACTCGTGGTCCATGTGCGGGGCGTTGAAGTCGCCCGAGACACCGGCGAAGTTGACGATGTCGGCCTGCGTGATGGTGCGCCGCGCGGTCTGGAAACGGTCGCCAAGCGCGAACTCGTCGAAGTACCTGCCGCGCGGGCGGGTGGTGGGGGTGCTCATGGGGATCAGGCTCCTTCGAAACGCAGCAGGGCGCGGCCCGAGTTGCGGCCCGCCAGCTGCGCCTCGCTGAAAGACAGCAGCTCGTCCAGGCCGATGAAGCCGAGCTGCGGGGTCAGGCGGTCGAAGTCGGGTTTCCAGTCGCCGCCCAGGCGCGCCCACAGGCGGTGGCGCTGCTCCCAGGGCGCGTTGGCCACGATGCCCACGAGCTTGACGGCCCGCATGATGAAGGGCAGCACGCTGCCGTCGAAGCTGTTGCTGGCGGCGTTGCCCACGCAGGCCACGCAGCCCTGGTCCTGGGTGGAGCGCAGCAGCCAGGCCAGCAGGGGGCCGCCGACGTTGTCGATGGCCGCCGCGAACTGCGCCTTCTCCAGCGCGCGCGGGGGCGCGGCCAGGATCTGGCCCGCGTCGAGCACCTCGCTGGCGCCGGCGGCGCGCAGCGCCTCGGCCTGTTCCATGCGGCGCGTGATCGCGACCGCCCGGTGGCCCGTGCGCGCCAGGATGCCCAGCGCGCTCAGGGCCACGGCGCCGCCCGCGCCGGTGATCGCCACGGGCCCCGAGTCCGGCCGCAGGCCCTCCATCTGGAAGCGCTCCAGCGCCATGGCCGCGGTGAAGGCCGGCACGCCGAGCGCGGCGCACTCCAGGGCCGTCAGGCCGGCGGGCAGGGCCTGCACGTGGGCCGCGGGCACGCGCACGATCTCCGAGAAGCCGCCGTCGAAGGCGATGCCGGTCTGGAAACCGTGCACCAGCACCGTCTGGCCCGGGGCGAACGCGGCGGCGTCCGAGCGCAGGACGTCGCCCACCAGCTCGATGCCGGCCACGCGGGGGAAGCCGCTGATGATCTTGGCCTTGCCGTGCAGCGACAGGCAGTCCTTGAAGTTCACGCCCGCGTAGCGGTTGCGAATGACCACCTCGCCGGGGCTGAGATCGTCCAGCGTGAGTTCTTCCAGGCGGCTCTCGGCGCGGCCGTCCACCATATGGGTGCGAACGGCGCGAAAGCGCGGGGGGATGGCGGTGTGGGCGCTGGGCATCGTTGATTGACCTCTCGTCTTGGCTTTGATCAGTAGTCCACCAGGGAGCCTTCGTGCAGGCAGGGGTTGCGTTCGGCGCCGCGCGCGCGGCGCACCCAGTCCCGCCCGATCACGGTCTTGTGCACCTCGCTGGAGCCTTCGCCGATCTGGTTGAGCTTGGCGTCGCGGAAGAAGCGCTCCAGGGGGAAGTCCTGCAGGTAGCCGCGCCCGCCGGTGAGCTGCAGCGCGTCGGTGACGACTTTCATGCACAGGTCGGTGGCCTGCAGCTTGGCCATGGAGGCGTAGGTGGCGACGTCGGCGTCGCCGCGGTCGTACTTCTCGGCCACCAGGGACAGCAGCGCGCGCGAGGCCTCGATCTGCGTCGCCATGTCGGCCAGCATCCATTGCACGCCCTGGTGTTCGCCCAGGGTCTTGCCGAACACGCTGCGGTCGACGGCGTAGGCGGCGGCGATCTCCACCGCGCCGATCGCGCGGCCCAGGGCCATGGCGGCGTGGCCGATGCGCGCGCGCAGCAGGGCGTCCTGCGCCAGGCTGAAGCCCTCGCCCTCGGCGCCCAGGCGGTGCGAGGCCGGCACGGCCACCTGGGTCAAGCTGAGGGAGGCGATGGGCACGCCGTACCAGCCCAGCTTGCCCACGTCGGGGCTGATGGTGAAACCGGGCGCGTCGCGCGGCACCAGCGCGGCAAGAAAGGTCGAGGGCTCGTCCTCGGCGCAGCCCACGATGACGAACCAGTCGGCGGTGCTGGCGCGGGTGATGAACTTCTTGCGGCCGGTGATGCTGTAGCCGCCGGGCGTGCGCCGGAACACGGTCTTGAGGCCGCGCACGTCGGAGCCGGCCTCGGGTTCCGTCAGGCCGAAGGCGGCCTGCAGTTCGCCGGTGCACAGGCCGGGCACCAGCTGCTGCTTCAGGGCCTCGCTGGCGCCGGCCACGATGGCGCGCGTCGACAGGTCGGTGCCCGTGATGAGCGAGGCCGAGGTGCTGCACACGCGCCCCAGCTCTTCGATGATCCGGATGCGCAGCTGCTGTCGCGCGTCGCTGCCGCCATAGGCGCGCGGAAAGGCGGTGGCCACGATGCCCTCGCGGGCGAGCAGGCGGAAGTGGTCCCAGGCGAACACGTCCTGGCGGGCCACCTCGGCGGCCTGGGGGCCCAGGGTGTCGCGGCAGAGCCCGCGCACGCGCTGGACCATGGCCTGTTCGTCGCTGGTCAGTCGGTGCAGGAAGTGGTCGCCGAAGAGAGTCGGGTGGTTCATGGTGCGGGCCTTTGCGCGGCATCATGCGGCGCAGGGCAGGCCGAGTCGAGACGGTGTTTCGATGTGCGAAACGGCGCCTTGCGCCCGCGCCAGGGCGGTGGCCTGATGGGCGCTTCACACCGGCCGTGCCATGCCCCCGACCCCTTGCCTTCGACCGTTCGCCCACGCGCCTGGGGAGTGCCCGCCATGACGCGGCAAGGCCCGCTGGCCGGCCTGCGCGTGTTGGAGATCGAGGCGATCGGCCCGGTGCCGCTGGCCGCCATGCTGTTGTCCGACCTGGGCGCCGACGTGTTGCGGGTGGACCGGCCGGCGGCGCCCGAGCTCGGTGTGCCGCGCGACCCGCGCTTCGAGCTGAGCGCGCGCGGGCGCCGCTCCGTGGTCATCGATCTGAAGGAACCGGCCGGCGTCGAGCGCGCGCTGTGCCTCGCCGAGCGGGCCGACATCCTTCTGGAGGGCATGCGCCCCGGCGTGATGGAGCGCCTGGGCCTGGGGCCCGACGAATGCCTGGCGCGCAACCCGAGGCTGGTCTATGGCCGCATGACGGGCTGGGGCCAGCACGGTCCCTTGGCCGACACGGTGGGCCACGACATCAACTACATCGCCACCACCGGCGTGCTGCACGCCATCGGTCCGCGCGACGGGCCGCCGGCCGTGCCGCTCAACCTGGTGGGCGACTTTGGCGGCGGCGCCCTGGTGCTGGCCTTCGGCGTGCTGGCCGCGCTGCACGAAACGCGCGCCAGCGGCCAGGGCCAGGTGGTGGACGCCGCCATGGTCGATGGCTCGCTGGCCCTGCTGGCGCCCGTCATCGGCCGCTGGCAAAGCGGCGCCTGGCGCGATCAGCGCGAGGCGAACGCGCTCGATGGCGGCGCGCACTTCTACGGCTGCTACGCCACCTCGGACGGCCAGGCGGTGGCGGTGGGCGCCCTGGAGCCGCGCTTCTACGCGGCGCTGCTCAAGGGCCTGGGTCTGTCGCCGGACGCGCTGCCGCCGCAGCACGACCGCAGCGCCTGGCCCGCGATGCGCGCGCGCCTGGCGGCCCTGTTCGCCCAGCACCCGCGCGAGCACTGGGTGAAGGTGTTCGAAGGCACCGAGGCCTGCGTGTCGCCGGTGCTGTCGATCGCCGAGGCCACGCGCAACGCCCACCTGCGGGCACGCGGCAGCCTGCTCGAGCTCGACGGCGTGCTGCAGCCGGCGCCCGTGCCCCGCTTCTCGCGCACGCCCGGCGCCGTGGCGGGGCCGCCGGTGCCGCGGGGCGGTGGCGGGGAGGACGCGCTGGCCGACTGGGGCCTGGCCGCCCCGGGCTAGGCGGTCCGGGGCGCGAATGCGCTGCGGTTTATCATGCCCGGTTGCCCTGCACGAACCGCGCCTTGAACCCGATCCCGCCCGCCGATATGCCGCCCACCGACCTGAGCCCGGGCGATGCCGCCGCCCCACCCAAGGTGGCCGACGCCGACGCCCGCTACCTCGGCGATGCCATGCGCCTGCGCGGCGCCACGCTGTCGGTGCGCGGCGCGCGCACGCACAACCTCAAGAACATCGACCTCGACATCCCCAAGCACCGGCTGGTGGTGATCACGGGGCTGTCGGGCTCGGGCAAGTCCAGCCTGGCCTTCGACACGCTCTACGCCGAAGGGCAGCGCCGCTACGTGGAAAGCCTGTCGGCCTACGCGCGCCAGTTCCTGCAGCTGATGGACAAGCCCGACGTGGACCTGATCGAAGGCCTGGCGCCGGCCATCGCCATCGAGCAGAAGGCCACCAGCCACAACCCGCGCTCCACCGTGGGCACGGTGACCGAGATCCACGACTACCTGCGCCTGCTCTACGCGCGCGCCGGCACGCCGCACTGCCCCGACCACGACCTGCCGCTGGCCGCGCAGAGCGTGGCCCAGATGGTGGACGCCACCCTGGCCTTGCCCGAGGGCACGCGGCTGATGGTGCTGGCGCCCGTGGCGCGCGCGCGCAAGGGCGAGTTCGCCGAGCTGTTCGCCGACATGCAGGCGCGCGGCTACGTGCGCTTTCGCGTCGATGGCGCGGTGGTGGAGGCCGAGGCCCTGCCGGCGCTGAAGAAGAACGACAAGCACGACATCGACGTCGTGATCGACCGCCTGAAGGTGCGCGCCGAGGCCGACGCCGCCGGCACCCATACGCAGCGCCAGCGCCTGGCCGAGAGCTTCGAGGCCGCGCTGCGCCTGGCCGACGGCCGCGCCCTCACGCTCGACATGGACTCGGGCGAGGAACGCGCGCACTCGGCGCGTTTCTCCTGTCCGGTGTGCCACTACACCGTGGCCGAACTCGAGCCGCGACTGTTCTCCTTCAACTCGCCCCTGGGCGCCTGCCCCACCTGCGACGGCCTGGGCCACACCGAGTTCTTCGATCCCGCGCGCATCGTCGCCTTCCCATCGCTCAGCCTGGCCAGCGGCGCCATCAAAGGCTGGGACCGGCGCAACGGCCACTACTTCTCGCTGGTCGAGAGCCTGGCCGCGCACTACGGCTTCGACGTGGACACGCCCTGGGAGTCGCTGCCCGAGGCGGTGCGCCAGGTGCTGCTGTTCGGCTCGGGCGACGAGGAGATCCGCTTCCAGTACGCGCTGGACGGCGGCGAGCGCGCGAACAAGCGCGTGAACAAGAAGCACGCCTTCGAGGGCATCGTGCGCAACTTCGAGCGGCGCTGGCGCGAGACCGACAGCGCCACCGTGCGCGAGGAACTCGCGCGCTGCCGCGCCACGCGGCCCTGCCCGGAGTGCGGCGGCGCGCGCCTGCGCCGCGAGGCGCGCCACGTCTTCGTGGGCGAGGGCGCGCAGCGCCGCGCCATCTTCGAGATTGGCCACGTCACGCTGGGCGAGGCCCTGCGCTGGTTCGCCTCGCTCGCGCTGAGCGGCGCCAAGGGCGAGATCGCGGGCCGCGTGGTGCACGAAATCCGCCAGCGCCTGAGCTTCCTCAACGACGTGGGCCTGAACTACCTCAGCCTGGACCGCAGCGCCGACACGCTCTCGGGCGGCGAGGCCCAGCGCATCCGCCTGGCCAGCCAGATCGGCAGCGGCCTCACCGGCGTGATGTACGTGCTTGACGAGCCCAGCATCGGCCTGCACCAGCGCGACAACGACCGCCTGATCGGCACCCTGCAGCACCTGCGCGACCTGGGCAACACCGTGCTCGTGGTCGAGCACGACGAGGACATGATCCGCGCCGCCGACCACGTCATCGACATGGGTCCGGGCGCCGGCGTGCACGGCGGGCGCGTGATGGCCCAGGGCCGCTGCGAGGACGTGGTCGCGGTGCCCGAGTCGCTCACCGGCCAGTACCTGGGCGGCACGCGCCGCATCGAGGTGCCGGCCCGGCGCACGCCCTGGCAGCCGGCGCGCGTGGCCACCGTGCCGGCCGAACCGGTCAAGCCGCGCTTCCCGAGCGCCAGGGGCCGCGCGGCGGCCGTGCCGCCGGCCTCGGCCGCCGACGGCGGCCAGGCGATCCGCGTGCTCGGTGCCAAGGGCCACAACCTGCGCGGTGTCTCGGTGGACTTCCCGGTCGGTCTGTTCACCTGCGTCACCGGGGTCTCGGGCTCGGGCAAGTCCACGCTGGTCAACGACACGCTCTACGCCGCCGTGGCGCGCGCCATCTACCGCTCGCACGACGAGCCGGCGCCGCACGAGGCCATCGAGGGCCTGGAGCACTTCGACAAGGTCATCAACGTCGATCAGTCGCCCATCGGCCGCACGCCGCGCAGCAACCCGGCCACCTACACCGGCCTGTTCACCGGCATCCGCGAGCTGATGGCCGAGGTGCCGGCCGCGCGCGAGCGCGGCTACGGCCCGGGCCGCTTCAGCTTCAACGTGGCCGGCGGGCGCTGCGAGGCCTGCCAGGGCGACGGCGTGGTCAAGGTCGAGATGCACTTCCTGCCCGACGTCTACGTGCCCTGCGAGGTCTGCCACGGCCAGCGCTACAACCGCGAGACGCTGGAGGTGCTCTACAAGGGCAAGAACATCGCGCAGATCCTGGAGCTCACGGTGGAGCAGGCGCACGCCTTCTTCGGCGCCGTGCCCACACTGGCGCGCAAGCTGCAGACCCTGCTGGACGTGGGCCTGTCCTACATCCAGCTCGGGCAGGCCGCCACCACCCTGTCGGGTGGCGAGGCGCAGCGCGTCAAGCTCGCGCTGGAGCTGTCCAAGCGCGACACCGGGCGCACGCTCTACATCCTGGACGAGCCCACCACCGGCCTGCACTTCGCCGACATCGAGCTGCTGCTCAAGGTGCTGCACCAGCTGCGCGACGCCGGCAACACCATCGTGGTGATCGAGCACAACCTGGACGTCATCAAAACCGCCGACTGGGTGATCGACATGGGCCCCGAGGGCGGCACCGGCGGCGGCACCGTGGTGGCGCAGGGCACGCCGGAAGCCGTGGCCGCGAACCCGGCCAGCCACACGGGGCGTTACCTCAAGCGCCTGCTCTGAGGCCGGTGGCGCTTGAAGCCCTGCCGTCTCATCGGTTGCGGTAGGCCAGCCCCAGGCCCGCGCTGAAGGTGGTGGGCCGCGTGGCCAGCGGGCTGCGCCGCGCGGCGCCCTGCAGCTGCGCCACGCCCAGGCCCGCGTAGCCCACCCAGTGCCGGTTGATGGCGGAGGTGAGGCGCCAGCCCAGCGACAGGCTGTCCCAGCCCGAGCCGATGGCGTAGGCGGGCAGTCCGGTGGCCGCGGCGCCCTCGGGGCCGATGCCGTAGTGCGTCTGGCGGAACGTGCCGTTGGCCCAGCCGGCACCGAAGGACAGGTCCCAGTGCGTGTCGCGCGAAAGGCGGTGGCGGTAGTTCAGGCCCGTGTCCAGGCGCAGCCCGCCGTCGCGGCCCAGCAGGTCCTGCGAGGCCCGGCTGGTCAGGCTCCAGTGCTCGCTGAGCGTCAGGCCCAGGGTGAGCCGGCCGCGCACGGTGGCGCGCACCTTGCCCAGGCCGTGGTAGCGCGGGTCCTTCTCGTCGCGCCAGTCGCGGCCCTCGTCGATCGAGAGCGAGGTGTTGAGCGTGAGCCTGTCGCCGCGCGCGAGCTGGGTGCTCACGCCGCTGTCCACGGTCTCGCGGCCCTGGTTGAGCAGGGCGCTGGCACCGGAACTGGCGAAGCGCCAGCGCCCGAGTTGAAAGGCCCAGATGCCGCCCAGCGAGAGCTTCTGCTCGGCGGTGCCCAGCGGGTTGGCCGAGGAGCCGATGGCCGCGCCGATGAGGTAGTCGCGGCTGGCCTGCAAGGCCAGGTCGTCGCGCGGTGCCGGCGGCGCCGATGCCGGGGCCGGCTCGGCGGTGGGGGCTGCGTCGCCGCGTTCCTGCGCGAGCCCGGCCGCGGCGGACATCAGCAGCGCCGCGGCGGCCAGCGCGGGCTTCACAGCCGGCCCAGGTCTTCGATGGCGTCGACCACGATGCCGGTGCCGATGGCGATGAGCAGGATGTCGGTGGCCACGCGCACGTACTTGTGGCCCGCCGGCGGCACGCCCAGGCGGATGGAAATGGCGTCTGGCACGGGGTAGTAGACGACGTCGCGCGGCAGGGGCGCGCCGCGGTGCCACTTCTTGGCCTGGCCGGGGGGCATGCAGCCGTTGTGCTTCTTGGCCAGGCCGGGCGGGCAGTGGCCGGCGCGCCAGCGGGGCTCGTAGTACTCGACGGCGGCGCGGCGCTGCGTGTCGGTGAAGTAGCCGCCGATCTGCACGTTCACCGAGAGGTTCGTCCGGTCGCCGTCGGGACGGACATACCGGGTGCCGCCGTCGCGATCGCCACGGTCGCCGCGGTCATCGCCCTTGTGGGGTTTGCCGCCTTTGTGTTTCTCCTCGGACTGGCCGTGTTTGCCGCCGCCAGCGTGCGGGGGTTTCTCGGCCAGCGTGGGCGCGGCGGCCAGGGCCAGGGCGGTGCCCAGGAGGAGGGCGGACAAGGAGCGGGACGGAATGGGCATGGCTTGAGGCTCTGCGGTTCAGGGGAAAACAAAATCCTGGTCGATGGTGTCGCTGGCGGCCGCGGTCAGGGGACCGGCGGTCTTGCTCACGCCGCCCGTGGTGGCGCGCAGCGTGAACTGGCCCGCCGCCGCGTTGTCGGCCGAGAAGCTCAGGCTGCTGCCGGCGGCGTGCTGGGCCACCTGCGGCGCCGCCACCGCGTTGCCGGTGTAGGCGTATTCGCCGGTGACGGCGTTCACCGGCCGCTCCACGAGCGTGAGGGTGTCGCCCGCCGTGAGCGTCTGGCGCAGGGCCACGGTCGCGTCGAGCTCGGTGGGCACGGGCGTGAGCGAGACCTGCCCCGTGAAGATGGCCGTGCCCGAGGCGGGCGGGTCGATGCGCTGGCCGGCCGGCGCGGCGCGCACCAGCTGACCGCTGAACACCTGCAGCTGGCGCACCGCCGCCGTGGCCCGCCCGGGCGTGACCACCACCAGCGTGTACTCACCCGGCTCCACGGGTTGCAGCTTGAACAGGCCGTTGGCGTCGGCCACGGTGGCGCGGCGCACCTCGCCGTTCTGCTGCAGCGAGACGCTGGCGCCCGCCGTGGCCGCGGCGAGGGAGACCTCGCCGATCACGCCGGTCTCCACACGCGGCAGCGTGCGCAGCACGGGCTTGAGCAGGTACTGGCCCGAACCCCCGGCCACCACCACGGACCGGCAGGCGTCGAAGTCGATCACCACGTCGGTCAGGCCGTCGCGCTGCACCGCCAGGCTGGTCTGCACCTTCAGGCCCGACTGCTGGCCACTGGGGGTTTTGAGCGGCACCCTCACGCCCGGGTTGCCGCTGAGCACGATCCAGTTGCGGTCGGCCTGGGCGCCGGTGTTGGGCGCCAGCACCAGGCGCAGGCGGGTGTAGGTGCCGGCGGGCACGCGCGTCTGCCCGAGGTCGAGCAGGGCGCCGTTGGTGTAGTCCAGCAGATTGACGCTGAGCGGCGGGTTGACGGGGATGGAGCGCCAGCCCGGGTCGCTGTCGGGCGCGTCGGCGGTGTGCACGCGCACCTCGTTCACCGTGACCACCACCTCGTCGTAGCCGCAGGCGGGGTTGTCGGTGAGGGCCACGCGCAGCGTGCCGCTGCCGCCGTTCCCATCGCCGCCACCACCACCACAGGCGGCCAGCAAGCCCAGCAGGGCCGCGCCCAGCGCGGCGCGCATCCAGGACATCGTGTGCATGTTTGTCTCCAACGACACCGCCGCGCTCAAGGGGGCGCGCCAGCGGTCATTGTTGGCCGAGGCGGCGCCCGCGTGGTAACCGGCTGTAAGGTAGCGACCCTCAGGCGAACTGTGGTCTGATCGATCGATGCCACAGGAAACCGAGCTCAAGCTCGCGCTGCACCCCAAGGACGCCGGGCGTTTGCTGGCCCACCCGCTGCTGGGCGGCCTGCCGCGCGTGGGCCAGCGCCTGTTCAACACCTATTTCGACACCCCCGAGCTGGCGCTGCGCGAGGCGCGCCTGGCCTTGCGCGAGCGCCGCGTGGGCGCGCGGCGCTGGCTCACGGTCAAGACCTCGGGCAGCAGCGTGGGCGGCCTGTCGCGGCGCGGCGAATGGGAGGTGCCCAAGCCGCGCGGGCGGGTCGATTTCGCGCGCGTGGTGGACGAGCCCGCGCTGGCCGCCGCCCTGCAGGACTGGGCGCCCCGGCTGCGCGCGGTGTTCCGCACCGACTTCGTCCGCCGTGCCCTGGTGGTGGAACACGCGGGCGCGCGCATCGAACTGGCGGTCGACGACGGGCACATCAGCGTCGGCAGCGCCCGGCGCGCGCGCCGCGAGCGCCTGCTCGAGGTGGAGCTGGAGCTGCTGGACGGCCCGGTCGACGCGCTGTTCGACCTGGCGCACACCCTGGCGCTCGGCCCCGAGGGCCAGGCGGGGCGTGCGCTGCGCCTGCACCCCGAGCCGCGCAGCAAGGCCGAGCGCGGCTACGCCCTGTTCGCCGGCCAGGCCGCCATGCCCCGGCGCGCCACGCCGCTGGCGTTGGCGCGCGGCATGGCGGTGCGCGAGGCCTTCCAGGCCGCCAGCCTGGCCTGCCTCACGCACCTGCAGGCCAACGAGGCCGAGCCGCGCGCGCTCGCCGACCTGCCGCTGGCCGGCGCGCCGCTGCCCGACCCGGAGTTCGTGCACCAGCTGCGCGTGGCCCTGCGCCGCCTGCGCACCGGCCTGCGGCTGTTTCGCGAGCACCTGCCGCGCCGCTGGGTGGCGCACTGGTCGGCGCACTGGAAGGGCCTGGCCGACGCGCTGGGCGCGGCGCGCAACTGGGACGTCTTCGCCACCGAATGGCTGCCCGATCGCCTGCCCGACAGCGACGCCCGCGCCGAGGCCCAGGCCCTGCGCGCCTGGGTGGACGCCCAGCGCCGCGCGGCCAACCTCGCGGTGGCGCGCCGGCTGGCCGACCCGGCGCACGCCCTGGCCTTGCTGGCCTTCACGCGCTCGGTGTTCGCGCTGCCGGCGCCGCGCGCGCGGGTGAACCTGCCGCGCTGGGCGGTGGCCCGGCTGCGCGCCGGCCATGCACGGTTGCGCGAACAGGCGCGCGACGCGCGCCGCCTGGGCCCCGACGGCCGCCACGAGTTGCGCCTGGCGCTGAAGAAGCTGCGCTACACGCAGGAGTTCCTGATCGGCCTGCTCGACCCCCAGCGCGCCGCGCGCAGCACCGCCACCTTGGCCGAGGCGCAGGCGCTGCTGGGAGAGTTGAACGATCTGGCCACGGCGCAAGGCCTGCTGCAGCAGGTGCCGGCCCGTGTGGCGCCCACGCTCGTGGCCGCCTTGCAGTCGGGCCTGCAGGCGCAACTGGAGGCGGGCCTGCTGGCCCTGCCGGCCATGGAGCGCGCGCTGGAGCGCTCGCCACCGCCCTGGTGAGCGAACCGCGCCGGGGCGGGGGCCGGGCCCTCAGGCGCGCGCGCTCACCCAGTGGTTGTCGAGTTGCAGCGCGGACGACAGGGTCTGGCGCTCGCCGTCGTGCCAGGTGACCGCCGCGCCAGCGGCCCAGGCGTGCCCGGGCCGCGCGGCCAGGGCGCCGGCCGAGGGCAGGTTCACCCGCTCGGCGATGGCACCGCGCGCATCGAGTCCCAGCAGCGCGTTCGCTCGCGTGGCGCTGAGCCAGAAGCCGCCGCCGGCGCGCGCGCAGATGTCGGCGCCATAGCCGCGCGCGTGGGCCATGGGGGGCGCGGCGCGCAGCGCATCGCCGTCCCAGGTGGCCAGCAGGGGGGCGTCGCGGCGCGCGGCCTCGTCGTCGTGTTCGGCCTGCAGGGCGATGCCCACGCGCCGGCCCACCGGGTCCCAGGCGAGGTGGCGCACGCTCAGGCGCGGATCGTCCAGGCGCCACTGGCCCAGCAGTGCGCCCGAGGCCGGGTCGAGCGCCACCAGCGAGGGGTCCATGCGCGACAGGTCGCGGTGGCTGCGGCCGGTCTCGCTTTGCGTGGGGATGCCGCCGTTGGCCACGATCAGCGCGCCGGCCGGGACGCGGCCCAGGGCCTCGGGCAGCACCAGCATTTCGTGCGGGTCCATGCCCTGCGTGGCCCACTCGCCGGTTTTCTCCAGCGTGCGCGGATCGCGCACGCCGATCAGCCCGGCGGCGTCGGCCTGGTTGGTCTCGGTGGTCCACACCGCGCGCCCGTCGCAGGAGGGCAGCACGTGGCCGTTGAGCCGGCGGTCGTCGTTCACCCAATGCCACTGCGCCGCGCCGCTGTCGGGCCGCCAGCGCAGCAGCCAGTCGCCGGGGCGGCGCGCGGCCACCAGCACCGCACCGTCGGCTTCGAGGGCGAGGCCGTGCGCGCGCGTGGGCAGCGACAGCTGCGCCAGGGCCGATACGTGGTCCTCATCCACGCGCAAGACGCCCGCGAAATACCGGCCGCGCTCAGCCCAGCTGGCCATGAGCCGGCTGTGGGGGGCGTCGCCTGCCAGCGCGCGGGTGCCCAGGCCAGCGGCCAGCCAAGCCAGGACACCACGGCGAGTCAGTCCGGTGGCGAGCGAGGCGTCCAGGAACACCGCGGATCCGGCTTCGCCGGTCCGCTGGTGTGGTCCCCGGAAGGGGACGCCGCGCAGCGGCGCAGGGGGGAGCCGTCTAGTCGCCATCGGCACTGGAGAAACCCAGGTTGACTTCGAGGCTGCCCGCCACCTCGGACTGCATCAGCGTGGTCAGCTTCTTGAGCGCGCGCGCCGCCGCGTCCACGCCGGCGGGGGCGCCCGGCTGCACGCCCTGCATCGCGCGGTCGGCCTCGTCCACGGTCGCGCGCCAGCGATCGGCCAGCGCGATGTGTCCGCGCCCGCGCAGGTAGGACTCGATGCTCACCCGGCCCGCGCCGATGGCGGGCGCGCCGCTGTCGGGCTGGCGCGCCAGGGCGCGCAGCTCGGCCCAGCCGGCGGCCCAGGCCGCGCCGGTCTGGCCGCTGGGCAGCCGCGCGAAGGCGGGCGCCGCGCCGCGCGTTTCGGCCTCGCGCAGGGGTTTTTCCATGCCCGTCCAGCGCAGGCGCTCCAGGCCGCCCAGCCATTGGTTGATGAACTCCACGAAGGCCGTGACGGCGGCCTCTTCTTCGGGCGGCGCGGCGGCCAGCGCGTCGAAGGCGGCGCGCAGGGCCTCGGCCTCGCGCTGCACGGCCTGCGCGGCCAGCACGGCGTAGGCGCAGGCGCCGCTGCGCGGCGCGGCGGGCGCGCTCCACAGCAGGTACTCGATGGCGGGCAGGCCCTTGGCGGGCGTGCCCACGCGTTCCATGTCGTCCAGGGACTTGGGCTCGCGCGCCAGCGAGCGCTTGAGCAGTTCGGGACGCAGCGGCTGAAAGTCGATCTCGCGCAGCGAGCGGCGCTCGATCAGCGGGCCCACGGCCACGGCGGCCAGCCGTTCCCAGGCCAGCACGGTCTGCGTCCAGGCCGCGCGCGCCGGCGCCAGCGCGGCCGGGCCGGCGCAGTGGCCTTGCAGCGCCTGCACCAGCGTGGGCGCCTGCTCGGCGAAGGCGCGCGCCAGCGGCGCGGTGTGGTCGCGGTACAGGGCGGCCACCGCGTCGGGCGGGTAATAGTAGGGCGCGGCGGCCTGCGCCCACAGCGCGCCGGGCGCGCACAGCAGCAGGGTGAGTGCCGCGCCAACCCGCCAGCGGAATCGGGTACGCATCAGAGGCTCTCCACGAATTTCACCAGGG
This sequence comes from Hydrogenophaga sp. SNF1, assembly GCF_034421675.1. Taxonomy (NCBI): domain Bacteria; kingdom Pseudomonadati; phylum Pseudomonadota; class Betaproteobacteria; order Burkholderiales; family Comamonadaceae; genus Hydrogenophaga; species Hydrogenophaga sp. SNF1. The sequence goes on along the minus strand of NZ_CP139793.1, from coordinate 4,047,300 downwards.
CGCGGCGGTCGGCCTCGCCGAACTTCAGCACCTGCTGCTTGCTGGCCTCGGCCTCGCCGCCGTGCCAGAGGATGGCCTCGAGCACGCCATTGGCGCGGCCGTCGTGCAGCAGGCGGGTGTGACCGTTCACGTCCTTGATCAAGCCGATGCCCCACAGCGGCGGCGTTTTCCACTGGCGGCCGTTGGCCAGGAAGTCGGGCCGGCCATCGGCCAGCGCCTCACCCATGTCGTGCAGCAGCAGGTCGGTGTACGGGTGGATGGTCTGGCCCTGCAGGGCCCGGCTGGTCAGGCGCGGGAAGGGGCCTTCGGCCGTGGTGTAGGTGGGCCGGTGGCAGACCGCGCACTGCGCCTGCGCGAACAGCCGCTGGCCCCGCAGCACCTGCGGGTCCTGGATGTCGCGGCGCGCGGGCGGCGCCAGCGTGGCCTGGTAGAACACCACCTCGTCCAGGGTCTTGGCGTCGATCTCGGGCTGGCCGTTGCGCGAGCCCTTGGGCGCGGCCAGGCAGTCCTTCTGCCGGGGCGTGCAGGTCTCGTCGGGGAACTGCGCCGAGGTGATGCCGATGTCGCCGTGGAAGGCGCCCGCCGTCTGGTGGGCGATGGTGGCCACGTTGGCCTTCCAGCCGAAGCGGCCGAGCATCTCGCGCTGCGCGAACACGTCCCACACGCGGTTGGGCTGGCCCTTGATGGGGCCGGGCAGCGCGGCCTGGGCCTCGGCGTTGGCCAGCACCTCACTTTCGGGGATGGCTTCGAGCAGGCCCACGCCGATGACCTGCGGCGCGATGCGCGGGCTGATCATGGCGCCCGGGGCGAAGGGGCCGTAGGCGAGGCGGTCGACGATGTACTCGGGCTTTTGCAGCGTGTAGGGCGTGCCGTCGGCGAAGCGGCCCTGGATGGCCTGCCAGCGCAGGCGCACCCGGCCCTCGGGCTTGACGCCCTGGATCGCCGCCGTGTTGAGCTGGTCGCCATAGACCGGGTCGTGCTTCGGGCCGCCGTGCGCGTCGCTGCCGGGCACCGACAGGCGCAGCAGCAGGGCCAGCGGTTCCTGGTCGGAGATGCCGCGCTTCCACGGTGGCGGCTCACCGCGGCCGTCGAACAGGTGGCAGGCGCCGCAGGAGCGCGCCAGGAAGTTCGGGCCCAGGCCGTCGCGCGCCTTGGTGCTCGCGGGGGCCTCGACCCAGTTGCGCTTGAAGAAGGAGTTGCCGATGACGAAGCGCGTGCGCTCCGGGTCGGTGAGGTTGGCGGCGGGGAAGGAGAAGGCGTTCTGCCCCGTGGCCCAGACCGTGGTCGCGCCGCCGGTCTTCTCGCCCAGGGGATCGGGCGCCGCGTCGGTGGGGCCGGCCGGGGCAGGCGCTTGTGCCGCCGCCTGCAGCGCGGCGACCGAGGTGAGCGCCGCCACGCCCAAGGCCGCGGCGGCCCAGGCCGCTCGCTTCACGGTTGCACCAGCGTGAGTTTGGCGATGCCCACGGCGGCGGCGGCGGCCACGATGTCCTTGGACTGCTCGGTCAGGCTCTTGATGGTGGCCTCGATCTTCGGGCGGCCCGCCGAGCCGGCGACGATGGCGCGGTCGAAGGGCGCGGGAATGGCTTCGGCCGACTCCACCGAGGTGCGGATCTGCTTCGTGGTCTTGTCGGCCACGCCGGCGTTCCTGGCATTCACCAGGTCGCGCAGGCTGGGGCCCTGCAGGGTGCTGCCGTCGGCGCGCACGTAGCGGCCCAGCCAGACGTTCTCGATGCCCTTGGCGTTGGCCACGGCGTCGCGGTGGGTGTTGTCGGAGAAGCAGCTGTGCTCGTCTTCCTGGTCCTGGCTGGCCAGGGCCACTTCGAGGCGCTCGCCGGCCAGTTCGCCGCGCGAGAGCGAGCCCATGGCCACGAACATCTTGCGCAGCGACTCGTTGCCGCCCTTCTCGAACTTCGCGCGGTAGTTGTTCTTGGCGCCCGGCGCCCAGGCCTTCACCAGGCCGCCCAGGTCGTCCACCAGCAGGTCGGTGACGGTGTTGAGGTACTGGCGTCGGCGGTCGGCGTTGGGGGCCTTGCCGTCGACAAAGTCCTCGAAGCTGCGGTTGCCCGGGCCGGTCTCGGACAGGTCCTGGCCCCAGAGCATGAACTCGATGGCGTGCCAGCCGGTGGCGATGTTTTCCTCGCCGCCTTTTTCGTTCAGCGCGGCCAGCGCCTTCTTGGTGAGGGGCTGCTTCTTGTTGTTGACGAGGCCGGCGGTCTTCTTGCCGTCCACATAGTCCACGTAGGACTCGTCCATGGGCCAGGCGTTGAGCCGGCCTTCGGGGCCGTTGTCGTTGTCGATGGGGCCGCCATAGAAGCGGAAGGCCTCGGTCTGTCCATAGAACTCGCGCGCCGCCAGCCAGGCCTTGCGGGCCGCGTCCTGGGCGGGCTGCGAGGGCGCGGCGGTGAAGGCCTTGACGGCGGCCTGCAGCGCCTTGGCGGCGCTCAGCGTGTCCTCGTAATTGGCGTGCACCAGGGCCGCGTAGTGCGCGGTCACGCTCGCGGGGCTGGCACCGGTCTGGGCATGCAAAGGGGCGGCCAGGCTCAGGGCGAGCACGGCGGCGGCGGCGAGGGGCTTCAGGCGCATGGCGGTTCTCCAGGACGGAAGGGGGAAACGCCGAATTCTAAATGCAAATAATTCTTATCCTTGACTTAAGCAGGGCTGACGGGGCCGCCGTCTGACCGGGGGCTACCGCGCCGCCACCCGATCCCGCCACGCCGCCAGGGCGGCGAGGCCCTGTTCCCCCGGCTTGAACTTGAGCAGCCGCGCGAATTCGATGGTGCAGAAGGCCGTGATGTCGGCGATGGTGAAGCGCTGTCCCGCCACCCAGGGCTGGCCTTGCAGCAGGCCGTCGAGCCAGCGCAGGGTCTCCATCGCCTTGGCCTGCTGCGACGCACCGAATTCGGGGAACTGCGGCTGCTCCAGCACCGCCAGCCCGGGGTGCTGGTGGCGGATCGCCTGCGCCAGCGGCAGCGTCACGTACCACTCCACGTGCCGGTCGGCCATCTCGATGAAGGCGCGCTCTTCGGCGTCGCGGCCCATCAGGTTGGGCTCGGGCTGCAGGCCTTCCAGGTAGGCGCAGATCGCGCGCGACTCGCTCAGCACGCGGCCGTCGTCGAGTTCGAGCACGGGGATGCGCGCCACCGGGCTGCGCGAGAGCGCGGGGTGCGATTTGTGTTCGTGCGCGTTGATGTCGACCAGCACCTCCTCGATGCCGGTCATGCCCTTCTCGGCGATGAACATCTGCACGCGGCGCGGGTTGGGCGCGCGCTCGGACACGTAGAGCTTCATCGGCGGTCCTCCTTCAGGCTCTGGCCGGTTTCCATCAGCTTGCGCGCGTCTTGCGAGAAGCGGCGCGCCGCTTCGTCGCCATCGCGCGTGAGGTCCACCGTCGACGGCGGCGATTCGATGCCGCGCTGCACCGCCGGGCGCGCGCGGATGGTGTCGCGCCAGCGCTTGAGGTGCGGCAGGTCGTCGATGTCCACGCCGGACCAGCGGTGCGTGCGCACCCAGGCCCAGTTGGCGATGTCGGCGATGGAGTAGTCGCCGGCCAGGTACTCGTGGTCTTTCAGGTGGCCGTCGAGCACGCGGAACAGGCGCTTGGTCTCGCCCTGGTAGCGATCGATCACCGCCGGGATCTTCTCGGGGAAGTAGCGGAAGAACACATTGGCCTGTCCCATCATCGGGCCCACGCCACCCATCTGGAACATCAGCCACTGCAGCACGCGCGAGCGGCCCTGCGGGTCCGCGGGCATGAGCTGGCCGGTCTTCTCGGCCAGGTAGATCAGCACCGCGCCCGACTCGAACACCGCGAAGCCGCCAGCCCCGTGGTCCACGATGGCGGGGATGCGGCCATTGGGGTTGATGGCCAGGAAGTCCGGGCGCTTCTGCTCGCCGGCCGTGAGGTCCAGCACCTTCAGCGTGTAGGGCAGGCCCAGTTCCTCGAGCGCGATCGAGGCTTTGTGGCCATTGGGGGTGGCGGCGGTGTAGAGGTCGATCATGGGCAGATGCTACTGGGCGGCCCCGGCTTCATGGCGGCAGCGGGGCGATCCTGAATACGCCGTGAGGGTATGGCACGCGGCGGGCATGGAATATCGCGGCCGAATGGGAACCGCCGCCGTGCAGCGGGCCATTCGCTGGAGGCGATTCAAGGAGGCATTCCATGAACGACGGCAACACCCCGCGGCCACCGACTCGGGAAAAACCTGCCACTCGGGAGCATGCAGATGACGACCTGCTCTCGGACCAGGACGGCGCCGACATCTTCCTCGGCAACAAGGGCCTCGACCGCCTCTTCAGCGGGGCCGACAACGATGGGCTCTTCGTTCATCTGAAGCTGATCGATGCGCAGGCGAAGGCACTGCAGGGCGCGTCCAGTGAGGACAGAGGAAGAACCGAACCACAAGCCGGACAGCCCGGCTGTAGCGCTGATGGGGAGGCCCGCTGAACATGAACCCAACGAGTACCCGCATGACAAATGGAATCGTCATTTGCCTTGCATTGGCTTTGCTGGTCGCCTGTCCTACTCCAATCCGTATTGGAGCAGCGACGCTCCGCACCCATCCAACTGGGGCAGCGAGGCTGCCCGCCCGCCAATCCACTTCGACGATCAGTCCTTGCGCTCCCTCGACGCCGACACCGTGCGCCTGGGCCCAGGCATCGACCCTGGCGCGCTGCAAGCGAGCTGGTCCACGGTGGACACCGAAGAAGGCCCCTGCCGCGCGCTCACATTGAGTTGGGGCGGCCCGGGCGGCGTGCACGTGCTCATGCCGGAGGACGGCGCTATTCCCGGAGCCGGCATCGAATGCTTCGAATTCGCCGATGGCACGGTGTGGTCGATGGAGCAGATGGTTGCGCTGGTGTCGAGCGCGCCCGAACCCGTGGTGGCTGCCGTGAGCGAGTGGCCCGCCCTGGCGTCAGGGAACGATCGCTGGCGGGACATCTGGGCTCTGGGCGACAACGGTGCCAGCAATCCGTTGTCGCAAGGCGTCTTCTCAGGAGCGGAGCTCAGCCCGGCGCAGGCGACCTTCGAAGCCCAGTTCAACAACCTCATCCACGCCATGGCGGCCTTCGCACCACCGCCGATGGCCAGCTTCACGCCGTCCAGCGACACCCAGGCCAGCGCCTTCGTGCCGGTGCTGGCGGCCAACCCGTTCTGAGCCCGCCCTCAGGCCATGAACCCCAGGTTCGTCGGGTAGTCCACGCTGTTGAAGTTGCCGATGTAGGGCAGCACCTGGCCCAGTTCGCCGCCGCTCACGCCGAACCACTGCGCCAGCGTGGCCGCGTACTGGCTCACCGAGGTGCTGGGCAGCAGCCGGCCCTGGCCCACGTGCCACTGGTCGAAGCTGTCGCTGGTGCTGTTGGTCACGCTCACGGGCGGGGCCTTGCCGTAGAAGGCGCGGCCGCGCACGGCGCCGCCCACCATGAGGTGGTGCGAGCCCCAGCCGTGGTCGGAGCCGTCGCCGTTGGAGGTGAGCGTGCGGCCGAAGTCCGAGGCGGTGAAAGCGGTCACCTTGTCGGCCACGCCGAGCTGCACGGTGGCGTCGTAGAAGGCGGTGAGCGCGCCGCTCAGGCGCTCCATCAGGCCGGCCTGGCCGTTGAGCAGGTTGTCGTGCAGGTCGAAGCCGCCGAGCGAGACGAAGAACACCTGGCGCCGGCTGCCGAGCTGGTTGCGCGCGGCGATCAGCCGCGCGACCAGGCGCAGCTGGCTGGCCAGGCCGTTGTTCGCCGGGAAACCGCTGAAGGGCGCGGTGTTGGCGGGAAAGGCGTTGAGCGCGCTGGTGATGGCGCCTTCGGTGCCATAGGCGCGCGCGGTGACCAGGTTGTATTCGTTCTCCAGCGCGTGCGCGCGGGTCTGCATCGCGATGTCGACCAGCGCCGAGCGCACCGCCGGCGAACCGTAGACGTTGCCGTTGAGGCAGTTGATGCGGACCGCCCCGCCGCTGCCGACCTGGTAGCTCAGCGCCTCGTCGCCCGAGAGGAACACGGTGTTGCCGGCCACCGAGACGCAGGTGAGCACGCTGTTGGTGTTGCTCGATCGCGCCAGGTCGCCCACCTGGCCGCCCCAGCCCGTGGTGCTGCCTTCGGCGGCCGAACTCATCCACACCGATTGCTGGTCGTTGTGCGAGAACAGCTTGGGCGGGCGCGGGAAGGACGCGCTGTTGCTGTTGTACTGCTGCCGCGTGAGCGGCACCACCAGGGGCCCGACGTTGAGCTGCACGGCGGCCGCGCCGGTGTTGAAGAGGTTGGCCAGGCCCGTCATGGCCGGGTGCAGGGCGTACTGTTTGCCGTCGGGCAGCGGCACGGCGGGGTTGAGCACGGTGGCCGCCAGGTCGGCGCGCGGGATTGCGATGCCGCCGCGGATGGCGGCGTACTGGGCGTGGCTGGTGGCGTCGTAGTTGATGACGGTGTTGGCGTAGTCGTTGCCGCCGAACAGGAAGACGCAGACCAGGGCCTTGTAGTCGGTGGCGTCGAAGGCCGCGGCCTCGCCGATGGCGGCGAGGTTCATCACCGTGGGCAGGGCGGTGCCGGTGAAGGCGAGCTGACCGGCGCGGCGCAGGAAGGCGCGGCGGGTGTGTCGGGCGGGGGCGATGAAATGCATGGCGCGCTCCTCACTTCTGGATCAGGTACTCGGGGCAGGCCATCACCATGAGCACGGCGGCCCAGACCCGCCGGTTCCTGGCGTCGGCGCTGCTGGCGGCCGTGACGGTGGTGGCGTTGAGCGCGTTGACCATGAGCGTGCGCGTGGCGGGTGAGATCTGCCCCGCCGCCAGCACCAGGTTCAGGTGGTCCACCAGCGCGGCGGCGTTGGTCACCAGCGCGAGTTCGCGCGCGTAGTTGGCCTTCACGTCGTAGGCGTAGTTGTTCCACGCGGCATAGGGAACGCCCGGGTTGGGGCAGTTGATGCCGCGCTCGATCACGCCCTGCATGAAGTTGAGGTAGCCGCCCACGCTGGACTCGTTGACGAGCTGGAACTCCGGCGCCGTGGCATTGCGGGCCGCCAGGGCGGTATTGGGCGGCACGTAGCCGGGGCGGAAGAAATTGAAGACCGAGGGCGAGCGCAGCGGGCTCTGACCGAGTTGGGTGCCGGCGTCGGCCAGATCGAAGACCTTCCAGCTGCCCGCCGCCGACGTGACGTCGAAGCTGCGCGCCCACTGAATGAAGCGGACCATGGGCTCGCGCAGCTTGCCGTGGGTGCTGCTGGACAGCGAGAGGCCGCCGCGCGCCTCGGGGTCGAGCAGGATGGCGACCATCACCGCCTGCAGGTCGCCGCGCTGGCCCTTGCCGTTGTTGTTGAACTTGCTCGCCACGCGCGCCACGTAGGCCGGGCTGGGGTCGCTGGTCACCAGGCGCTGGATCATCTGGCGCGCGAAGAAGGGCCCGGTGTTGGGGTGGTTGAACAGCGTGTCCAGGGCGATGCGCAGCGCCGCGCGCCCGGGCGTGCCGGCCGGCACCGTGGCGCCCAGGAAGCGCGCCTCCAGCGTGGAGTGGCGGCTCTCGCGCAGGCTCATGGGCTTGCGCGCGAAGGCGCTGGATTCGATGGTGTAGTTCTGCCCGACCGGCGTGTGTCGCACGCCGTCGGAGGTGTCGAAGTCCCAGCCGGTGAAGACGCGCGCGAGGTGGGTCACGTCGTCCTGGGTGTAGCTCTCGATGGGGCGTCCCCCGCTCATCTTGGGCGTGCCATCGAGGTTGAGTTCGAGCAGGCCGATGGTGAAGAGCTGCATCACCTCGCGCGCGTAGTTTTCGTCGGGCACGCGGCCGGTGGAGGGGTTCTCCTTCTGGTTGCCCTTGGTGTTGAGGAAGTAGCCCATGGCCGGGTGCAGCGTCACGTCCTCGAGCAACTGGCGGAAGTTGCCGAAGGCGTTGCGCATGAGCATGTCCCACCACGAGGCGTAGGCGTGGCTGCGCCAGGTGAACTCGGCCGTGGTCAGCGAGCTGACAAAGATCTCGGACAGCGCGAGCGCGACGCGCTTGCGCATGGCCTCGCCGCCCGACAGCAGCTGGCTCCAGAGCATGAAGTCGGCCGGGTACTGGTTGAAGAAGTAGTTGTTGCTGTCGATGGCGCCATAGCCGCGCGCCTGCAGCCAGTCCCAGCCGCTCTGGCCTCGGGGCTGCTGGAACTGGCGCGCCAGCCACAGGGCGTAGCCTTCGCCGCGCAGTGCCGCGATCTCCTGCGGCGTGGAGGAGAACTGCGCCTGCTGCAGGAAGCGCGCCGCCTCGGCGTCGTTGTTCGCGGCGAGGTAGGTGTAGCCGTCGAGGGAAAAGTCCACCACGGGCACGAAGGGCGGTTCGGCCGATCCGCCGTCGCTGCCACCGCCGCCCCCCCCGCAGGCGGCCAGCGCCGCCGTGGCCGCTGCCGCGGCACCGGCGATCGCTGCGCGGGTGCGCGCCGCCGGGTCTTCGTGCTCGATCAGCGCATCGCTGGGCAGATCGTCCTGTTCGATCGTCGCCATGGCCACCCTCCATCTGGATGGGGCGCGAGTCTAGGCAGGCGACCGCGGGCGCCGATGGCGCGTTGCGCTTGGTTACAGGGGGGTGTCGTGGCGTCGCCGCATCCGCTGAGCGGCTTACCGTATGGGGGTATTTGTCAAGCCGCCGGTCGTTCAGCCGATGCGCGCCGCGTGCAATTGATCACGCGTTTTGAGGGCCGCCTGGCGCGCCGCGGCGGCGAAGTCGTCGCCCGCCGAGGCATAGAGGATGGCGCGCGAGGAGTTCACGACGATGGGGCCGGTGATGGCATCGCCCTGCAGGCGCAGGCCCGCGCGCACGGTGGCCGTGGCGTCGCCGCCCTGAGCGCCCACGCCGGGGATGAGCAAGGGCAGCGTGGGGGCGAGTTCGCGCACGCGCGCGATCTCGGCCGGGTAGGTGGCGCCCACCACCAGGCCGAGCTGGCCATTGAGGTTCCAGGGCCCCTGCGCGAGGCGCGCCACGTGCTCGTACAGCAGGGGTTGGCCGGCGACGGAGGACAGGCGCTGCGCCTGCAGGTCGTCGCCCCCGGGGTTGGAGGTGCGGCACAGCAGGAAGGCGCCCTTGCCGTGGCGGCGCAGGTAGGGCTCCACCGAGTCGAAGCCCATGAAGGGCGAGAGCGTGACGGCGTCGGCGCCGAAGCGCTCGAAGGCCTCGATGGCGTACTGCTCGGCGGTGGCGCCGATGTCGCCGCGCTTGGCGTCGAGGATCACGGGCACGCCGGGCGCGGCGCGGCGCATGTGCGCGACCAGGCGCTCGAGCTGGTCTTCGGCGCGGTGCGCGGCGAAGTAGGCGATCTGCGGCTTGAAGGCGCAGACCAGGTCGGCGGTGGCATCGACGATGGCGGCGCAGAAGTCGTGAATGCGCGAGGCGTCGTTCTTCAGGTGCGCGGGGAACTTGGCGGGGTCCGGGTCCAGGCCCACGCACAGCAGGCTCGCGTTGTCGCGGGTGGCGGCCTGCAGCTGGTCGATGAAGGTCATGGGCCGGGATTTTAGGTGGGGGCATCGGCCGCCCGCCCGGTGGACGGGATTTGGAACAACCGTACGATCGGCAGCATGCACTCGATATCGCGCCGGCAACTGGTTCTGCTCGTCCTCCTCACCCTGGTGTGGGGCATCAACTGGCCGATCATGAAGATCGGCATCGCGGGTTATCAGCCGCTCACCTTCCGCGCCCTGAGCATGTGGATCGGTCTGCCGGTGCTGGCCGGCGTGCTGTGGTGGCGCGGGGCGCCGTTCCGGATGGCGCGCGAGCACTGGGGCCAGTTGGCGTGGCTCACGGTGATCAACATGCTGTTCTGGCACACGCTGGCGGTGCTGGCGATCCAGTCGCTGTCCAGCGGGCGCGCGGCCATCCTGGGCTACACCATGCCGGTGTTCTCGGCCATCGTGGGCGCGCTGTGGTTCGGCCAGCGCCTGCCGATGCGCGCCTGGGGCGGCGTGGCAGCGGCTGCCCTGGGCGTGCTGCTGCTGCTGTGGCACGAGTTCGTGCGCCTGTCGGGCGCGCCGCTGGCCGTGGGCATGATGCTGCTGGCCGCGGCGATGTGGGCCTGGGGCACGCAGCAGATGCGGCGCACCACGCTGCCCTACGACACGCTGACGATCTCGTTCTGGATGATCGCGCTGACCACGGTCTGGATGAGCGCCCTGTCCTGGCTGTTCGAGCGCGAGGCCTGGGGCGTGATGCCGGGCCCGGTGGTGTGGGGGGCCATCGTCTACAACGCGCTGGGCGTGTTCGCCTTCGCGCAGGTGGCCTGGCTGGTGCTGGCGCGCGACCTGCCGCCGATCGCGTCCACGCTGAGCGTGATGATGATCCCGGTGTTGGGCGTGTTCAGCGGTGCCTGGCTGCTGGGCGAGGTGCTGCACTGGCAGGACTGGGTGGCGGTGGCGCTGATCATGCTGGCGATCGCGGCCGTGCTGTGGCCGGCGAGGCCGGCCGCGCCGGGCGCCGAGCCGCCGGGGGCCTAGAGCCCCCGTCAGACACTACCGATCGATCTCCATGGCCAGGCACAGGTCGGCCCAGGCCTTGGACTTGTCGATGGGTGTGCGCAGCAGGTAGGCCGGGTGGTAGGTCACGATGACCGGCACGCCCTCGTAGCGGTGCAGCCGCCCACGCAGGCGGCCGATGGGCTCGGTGGTCTTGAGCAAGGACTGCACCGCGAAGCGGCCCATGGCGATGATCAGCTTGGGCCGGACCAGCGCCACCTGGCGCGACAGGAAGGGTTCGCACTGCACCACTTCCTCGGGCGCCGGGTTGCGGTTGGCCGGCGGGCGGCACTTGAGCACGTTGGCGATGAACACCCCGCGCGCGTCCATGGCCTGGCGGTCGCGCCCGCAGGCGCGCAGCATGGCGTCGAGCAGCTGGCCGGCGGGGCCCACGAAGGGCTCGCCCTGGCGGTCTTCCTGTTCGCCGGGGGCCTCGCCCACGATCATCCAGTCGGCCTCGGTGTGGCCGACACCGAACACGGTGTTGCGCCGCGACCCGCACAGGCCGCAGGCGCGGCAGTCGGCCACGGCCTCGCGCAGCGCGGGCCAGTCGAGCGTGGCGATGTCGCTGCGCGCGGGGCTGGGGGGGGCGGCCGGTGCCGGCATCGGCGCAGGCGCAGGCGCCTGGGGCGGGCGGACCGCCGCGGGCGAGCGCCCGGCGGGTGCGGGCGTGGCCGCCGCGGCAGGCGCCGCCACGGCGCTGGTCGCCGGCTCGGGGCTGGCCGCGGGCGCGCGCGGCGGCGCGGGCACCCAGACCTTCACGCCCATCTCGGCCAGCATGGCGCGCTGGCGCACGTCGAGTTCGCGCACCCAGCCGTCGGGCGTGTCGGTCCGGTCGCTCATTCGGTGCCCCGCGTGCCGTCCAGGCCCAGTTGCATCACCACCGCGTCCTCGCGCTGCAGCGCCGACAGCGGGTAGTAGCCACGGCGCACGCCCACCTCGCGAAAACCGCAGCGTTCATACAGCCGGCGCGCGGGCGCGTTGCTCTGGCGCACCTCCAGCCACAGCGACAGGGCGCCCTGGCCGCGCGACCACAGCGCCAGCGCGTCGAGCATGAAGCGGGCCCAGCCCTGGCGCTGGTGCGGCGGGTTCACGGTGAGGTTGAGCAGGTGCACCTCGTCCACGCCGGGCATGGCCACCAGGTAGCCGAGCAGCCAGCGGCCGTCGGGCCGGGGGGGCCAGGGGCTTTCGCCCGCGTGCGCTTCGCCGATCAGCATCACGGCCGGGTAGCCGGCCTGCAGCGAGTCGCGGAAGTGCCGCGGCGACCACGGGTGGCCGTAGGCGCTGGTCTCGACCGCGTGCACCGCGTCCAGGTCGGCCTCGGTCATGGGCGTGAAGGCGATGGCGCGCGCCTGGGCCTCCAGCGGCACGGGCAGGGTGTCCATGGGCGCGGGCCACAGGCCGGTGGCCCATCCGGGCAGGGTGGCGGCCGCATCCATCGAGGGATGGCGCGGAACCGGCTTTGCCGGGCCGCTGGCATCGCCCCCTGGAGGGGGTGACGGGCAAAGCCCGGCGCGGGGGTGCTTCATGCGCCGGCCTCGCGTTCGGCCGTGGTGCGCGCGACCTTGTCGCGCACGTACAGCGGCAGGGCCTCGGCGGCGCCGACCGCGGCGCCCCGGGCCATCAGCGCCGGGGCCAGGCGCAGCAGGGCGTCGGCGGTGGGCAGGGCCGCGCGGCGGCGGCCGGGCGCGTCGCGCAGGGCGTCGGCGTAGGCCGCGAAGGCGTTGCCCGCGAGCAGGGTGCGGGTGCCGTCGGCCAGGCCCTGGTCGTGCAGCCAGCCCGCGAGGTCGGCGGGCGCGCACAGGCGGGGCGGGGCGAGGGCGACCGGCGATTCACCGTCGAGCGCGTAGGCCGCCACGTAGAGCTCGTCCATGCGCGCGTCGAGCAGTGCCACCAGGTGCGCGGGTGGCGCATGGCCGTCGCCGGCGTCGTCGGCGCGGGCCTGCTCGGCCAGGGCCAGCAGGGTGTCGACGGGCAGGACGGGCAGGCCCTGGGGGTGCCGTGGCCCGCGCGTGCCGTAGGCCAGGCCCTGGGCCACGGCGCAGGCGGTGCGCAGGCCGGTGAAGGAGCCCGGTCCGCGCCCGAAGGCGATGGCGTCCAGCCCGTCCAGCGACCGGCCGGCCTCGGCCAGCAGGCGCTGCACCTGGGGCAGCAGTTCCAAGGACGCCTGGGCGCCGCCGGGACCCTGGAAGCGGTGCACGGCCTCGCCGACCCGCCCCGAGCCCAGGGCCAGCGAGAGGGTGTCGGTGCTGGTCTCGATGGCCAGGAAGCACGGGGCGGCAGGCATCGGGCGATTATCGGCCACCGGCCTGGAGGGACTTGCCGGGACCCGGCCGATAATCGCCCGCGTGAACCGCTTCCTGTCGTCCCTGCTGTTGGCGCTGGCGATTGCCCTGCCGGCCTGTGCCCAAGGGCCTTCGCGCGAGGCGCTGCCGCCGCCGGTGGCGGCGGCGCTGGCACGGGCCGAGGTGCCCGCCACCGCCTTCGCCGCCGTGGTGGTGCCGCTGGACGGCCATGAGGCGCGGGTGCGCCACCAGTCGGGCATGCCGGTCAACCCGGCCTCGGTGATGAAGCTGGTGACCAGCTACGCCGCCTTCGACCTGCTGGGCCCCGGCTACACCTGGAGCACGCGCTTCTACACCGACGGCCCGCTGGAGGCCGGCGCGCTGCGCGGCAACCTCTACGTGCGCGGCGGCGGCGACCCCAAGTTCGTGCTCGAGCGCATCCAGGAGGCCTTCGCCGCGCTGCAGGCGCAGGGCGTGCAGCTCATCCTGGGCGACATGGTGCTCGACAGCAGCGCCTTCGACCTGCCGCCCTACGACCCCGGCGCCTTCGACGGTGAGGCCCTGCGCCCCTACAACGCCGGACCCGACGCGCTGCTGGTGAACTTCAAATCGGTGGTGCTGAGTTTCCTGCCCGACGCCGCGGCGGGCGTGGCGCGCGTGGTCAGCGAGCCGCCGCTGGCGGGCCTGGCCATCGACGCCAGCGTGCCGCTGTCCAACGGCGCCTGCGGCGACTGGCGCGGCGGGCTGCGCGCGCGCTTCGACGACCCCGGCCGCATCGCCTTCCAGGGCCGCTACCCCCTGCGCTGCGGCGAGCAGAAATGGCCCGTGGCCTACCAGGACCCGGCCAGCTTCGCGGCGCGCGCCATGGAGGGCCTGTGGCGCGCCGGCGGCGGCCTGCTCACGGGCCAGGTGCGCGCCGGCCTCACGCCGCTGGACGCCAAGTTGCTGCTCGACGCGCCCTCGCTGCCGCTGGCAGACATCCTCACCGACGTGAACCAGTGGAGCAACAACGTGATGGCCCAGCAGGTGTTCCTCACGCTGGGCCAGCTGGCGCCGCAGGCCACGGCGCTGCCCGGCAGCGGGCCGCTGCCCTGGAAGCGCAGCGGCTTCGAGCAGGCGCGCACGGTGCTGGGTAACTGGTGGCGCCGCACCTTCGGCGAGCGCGTGCCCGCGCCCGTCATCCAGAACGGTTCGGGCCTGTCGCGCGACGAGCGCATCACGCCCGAGGCCCTGGCCCTGCTGTTGCGCCACGCGGCGCGCCACCCGCAGGCCGACGCCTTCGTCGGCACGCTCTCGCTGGCGGGGGTGACGGGCACGGCGCGCCGCTACGCCGCCGATGAGCGCAGCCCGGTCTACGGCCACGCCTGGCTCAAGACCGGCACGCTGCGCGACGTCACCGGCGTGGCCGGCTACGTGAACGCGGCCAATGGCGTGCGCTACGTGGTGGTGGCTTTCGTGAACCACCCCAACGCGCCGGCGGCGCGCCCGGCGCTGGAGGCGCTGGTGGAGTGGACCGCCCGGCTGGCGGATTGAGGGCTCAGGCCGCGGCGCGGCTCAAGCGGTCGCGCACGCCGTCCCACTCGGGGCCGTCGGGCGGCGTTTCCACCCAGATCAGGCGCACGCCGGTGGCGTCGAGTTCGCGCAGCACGGCGAACAGCTCGCGCGCGGCGTCCTCGGCGTCCTCGGGCATGCGACGGCGCGGCGTGCCGCGCGCGGTCTCGATCGGGCTGCGCGCGTACAGGGCGATGTGTCTGGCGTCCTCGCCCAGCACCTGGAAGGCGGCGCGCAGCTGTCTGGCGTCCATCAGCCGCACTTTGGCGCGCGGCGCGTAGTGCGATTCCAGCGTGCCCGAGGCGCGCGGCGTGGCCCCGTCGCGCGCGCGCAGCGGCTGGCCGGCGATGGCCTCCAGCCGCGCCGGCGTGAGCACGCCCGGGCGCAGCAGCACCGGGTGGCCGCGCGTGCAGTCCACGATGGTCGATTCGATGCCCACGGGGCAGGCGCCGCCGTCGAGCACCAACAGCGCGTCATCGGCCAGCGCAGCGAACTCCTCCATCACGTGCGCGGCGCTGGTGGGACTGACGCGACCGAAGCGGTTGGCGCTGGGCGCGGCCACGCCGCGCACGCCATGCGTGGCGGCGGCGCGCAGCACGGCCTGGGCCACGGGGTGCGAGGGGCAGCGCAGGCCGACCGAGTCCTGCCCGCCGGCGGCCACGGCCGCGACCTCGGCGCGGCGCGGCAGGATCAGCGTGAGCGGGCCGGGCCAGAGCGCGGCGATCAGGCGCTCGGCGAAGGCCGGCACCTCGCGCGCGTAGTGGTCGACGGCGGCGCGCGCGCGCATCGGCCGCGACGTGCACGATCAGCGGGTGGTCGGCCGGGCGGCCCTTGGCCTCGAAGATGCGCCGCACCGCGCTGGCGTTGCCGGCGTCGGCGGCCAGGCCGTAGACGGTCTCGGTGGGCAGGCCCACGAGGCCGCCGTCGGCCAGGCGCCGCGCGGCCTGTTCGATGGCCTCGGGCCGCGACGCGTCGAGCAGCAGCGGCATGGCGGGCCTAGAGCGGCGGCAAGCCCAGCAGGGCCAGCGCTTTCGCGGCGGTGTCGCGCACCGCGGCCACCGTGGGACCGGTGATGTTGAGGTGGCCCATCTTGCGGCCCGGGCGGGCGCTGGCCTTGCCATACAGGTGCAGGTGCGTGCCGGGCAGGGCCAGCACCTCGTCCCAGGGGGGCGTGACGGGCGTGTCGCTGGCCTGCGCGTGCCGCGCGTTCGGGGCGAACCACAGGTCGCCCAGCAGGTTGAGCATGATGGCCGGGCTGTGCTGCACCGGCGCGCGCAGCGGCAGGCCGGCGACCGCGCGCACCTGCGCCTCGAACTGCGAGACGTCGCAGGCGTTCTGCGTGTAGTGGCCGCTGTTGTGCGGGCGCGGCGCCATTTCGTTGACCACCAGGTCCAGGCCGCCGCGGCCGTCGTCGACCAGGAAGTACTCGACGCAGAGCACGCCCACGTAGCCGAGCTGGCGCGCGATGGCCATGGTGGCGGCCTGCGCGCGCCGCGCCAGGGCGGGGTCGATCGCGCCGTCGTAGACCTCGGTGACGGCGAGGATGCCGTCGCGGTGCGTGTTCTTCTGCACCGGGAAGCTGACGCACTGGTCGTCGGCGCCGCGCGCCACGATGACCGAGCATTCGGCGCGCAGCGGCAGGAGGCGCTCCAGCACACAGGGCACCCGGCCCAGGCGGTCCCAGGCGGCGGCGAGTTCGGCGCGGTCCTTCACGCGGGCCTGGCCCTTGCCGTCGTAGCCCAGGCGCGCGGTTTTCAGGATGCCGGGCAGCAGCTCGGCCGCCACGGCGGCGAGCCGCTCGGGCGAGTCGATGCTGGCGTGGGGCGCGGGCCGCACGCCGTCGTTGTCGGCGGCGCAGCGCTCGAAGTGCGCCTTCTCGGCCGCCCGGTCCTGGGCAATGGCCACGCTGGCCGCGCCGGGCGCCACCGGCCGCAGCGCCGCCAGCGACGCCAGCGCGGGCGCCGGCACGTTCTCGAACTCGGTGGTGATGGCGTCGCTGCACTGGGCCAGCTGGGCCAGGCCCTTCGGGTCGTCGTAGGCGCAGCGGATGTGGTGGTGGCTGATGAGGCCGGCCGGGCTGTCGGCGTCGGGGTCGAGCACGGCGGTGCTGAAGCCCATGGCTTGAGCGGCCTGCACGAACATGCGGCCGAGCTGGCCGCCGCCCATCACGCCCAGCGTGGCGGGGCGGCCCGAGGCGTCGGTGGCGCCGGGAAGCAGGGGGAGCGATGCGTTCATGCGTTCATGCGGTCCGGCGCCGAGCCGCTGTCCGCCGGATCGGCCCCCTCGGGGGGCGGCGACCCGCGCAGCGTTGGCGCATGGGGACTCATGTATTGGGAGGAAGGGTCATGGCCCGCGCGGCCTCGGTCTGTTCGGCGCGGAAGGCCTGCAGTTTCTGGCGCAGGACCGGGTCTTCGCCGGCCAGCATGGCCACCGCGAACAGGGCCGCGTTGGCCGCGCCGGCGGGGCCGATGGCGAAGGTGGCCACGGGCACGCCCTTGGGCATCTGCACGATGCTGTGCAACGAATCGACTCCGCTGAGGTGCCTGCTTGCCACGGGCACGCCCAGCACAGGCACCACGGTCTTGGCGGCCAGCATGCCGGGCAGGTGGGCGGCGCCGCCCGCGCCCGCGATGATGGCCTTGAGGCCGCGCGCCGCGGCGGCCTCGGCGTAGGCGAACATGTCGTCGGGCATGCGGTGGGCCGAGACCACCCGCGCCTCGTGCGCGACGCCGAACTGCTGAAGGATCTGCACGGCGTGCTGCATGGTGTCCCAGTCGCTGCTGGAACCCATGACCACGCCCACGGGGATGGGGTTCATGGAATCGGCTTTCGGCCCGCGGGGCCTCCGGTAAAGTGGCGATTTTACGTTTTGCCCCCAATTACCCGAGCGCAGCCATGATCGACGTCACCATCGCCAACTTCGAAGCCGAGGTCATCGAGGCCTCGATGCAGACCCCCGTGCTGGTGGACTTCTGGGCCCCGTGGTGCGGTCCCTGCAAGGTCATCGGCCCCATCCTGGAAAAGCTCGAAACCGAATACGGCGGCCGCTTCAAGCTGGTGAAGGTCGACTCCGACCAGGAGCAGCAGCTCGCCGCGGCCTTCGGCATCCGCAGCATCCCCACCTGCGTGCTGCTCATGAACGGCCAGCCGGTCGACGGTTTCATGGGCGCGCTGCCCGAGGGCCAGGTGCGCGCCTTCCTCGACAAGCACGTGCCCGGCGAGGGCGAGCTCGTGGCCGAGGCCGAGGAAGCCGCCGCGCAGGAGGCGCTGGCCGACGGCGACACCGAGACCGCGCTGGAGCGCCTGCGCCAGGCCGTGCAGGCCGACCCGGAGAACGACGACGCGCGCTTCGACCTGGTGAAGCTGCTGCTGGAGCTGGGCGAGGACGACGAGGCCAAGGTGGCCTTCGCGCCCGTCATCGCCAAGGCCGCGGGCGTGCGCCGGCTCGACTCGCTCAAGCGCTGGATGGACGCGCGCGACGCGCAGGCCGAGGTGACCGAGCCCGAGGCCCGCATGGCCGCGCTGGACACGGCCATCGCCGCCAACAAGCGCGACTTCGACGCGCGCTTCGCCCGCGCGCAGCTGCTGATGGCCTACGGCCAGTGGACGGCCGCGATGGACGAGCTGCTGGAGATCCTGATGCGCGACAAGTCCTGGAACGACGAGCTCGCGCGCAAGACCTACATCGCGGTGCTCGACGTCATCGAGCCGCCCAAGCCCAAGGTGGCCGAAGGCCAGGTGCCCCCGGAGGACCCGACGGTGGCGAGCTACCGCCGGCGCCTGTCGTCCGTCGTGCTGAGCTGAAGCGGGCGCTCGCGCGGCGCCGCGGCGCGGGCCGCGCCTCGCAGGCCGCGGCCATGCCCGGGGGCGGGCCGGCGGTGAAGCCTCAGCCGACCAGGCGCGTGAGCGCCTCGCGGTACTTCTCGGCGGTTTTCTCGATCACCTCGCGCGGCAGGCGCGGCGCGGGCGCGGTCTTGTCCCAGGGCTTGCCGTTCACCTTGGCGCTTTCGAGCCAGTCGCGCAGGTACTGCTTGTCGTAGCTGGGCGGGTTGCTGCCCACCGCGTAGCTTTCGGCCGGCCAGTAGCGCGAGCTGTCGGGCGTCAGCACCTCGTCCATCAGCACCACGCGGCCGGCGGCGTCCAGGCCGAACTCGAACTTGGTGTCCGCGATGATGATGCCCTTCTCGAGCGCGATGGCGGCGGCCGCGCGGTAGAGCCGGATGGCGATGTCGCGGATCTGCGCCGCGACGTCGGCGCCCACCATCTCCACCGTGCGCTCGTAGGTGATGTTCTCGTCGTGCTCGCCCATGGCGGCCTTGGCGGCCGGCGTGTAGATGGGCTCGGGCAGCTGGGAGGCGTTGAGCAGCCCCTCGGGCAGCGGCACGCCGCAGACCGAGCGGCTCTCCTGGTATTCCTTCCAGCCGCTGCCGGCCAGGTAGCCGCGCACCACCGCTTCCACCGGAATGGGCTTGAGGCGCTGCACCAGCATGGAACGGCCCACCACCTGCGCCCGCTCGGCCGGCGTGACCACGCTCTCGGGGTCTTCGCCCGTGAGGTGGATGGGGCAGATGCCGAGCCCCTTGGGGCCCAGGCGGTCGAACCAGAACAGCGACAGCCTGGTGAGCAGTTCCCCCTTGCCGGGGATGGGCTCGCCCATGATCACGTCGAAGGCGCTGATGCGGTCGGACGCCACCATGAGGATGCGGTCGTCGCCGACGGCGTAGTTGTCGCGCACCTTGCCGCGCGCAAGCAGCGGCAGCGACGTGAGGTTGGAGGTGTGCAGGGCGGAGGTCATGGCGCGGTAGGAGTCGGAGGCAAGAAAAAGGCCCGTTGAACGCTCAACGGGCCTTGCGCAGTTCGGCCGGATTATCGCAAGTTGGCGCGGCCGCCGGGGCAATGCCCGACCCGGGCCCTCACTTGGCGGCCAGTCCCAGGCGTTCGATCAGGGCCTTGTCCTTGGCGAAGGTCTCGCCGGCCCATTTCTTGTAGTCCTCGCCGTTGCGGTACCACACGGCCTGGTTGAGCTGGGCCAGCACCTCCATGTGCTTCGGGTCGTCCATGGCCTTTTTGAAGGCGTCGTGCAAGGCCTTGACCACGGCCGGGTCCATGCCTTTGGGGCCGGCCAGGCCGTAGGGCGAGGTGGA
Source organism: Hydrogenophaga sp. SNF1 (assembly GCF_034421675.1). Lineage (NCBI taxonomy): Bacteria > Pseudomonadati > Pseudomonadota > Betaproteobacteria > Burkholderiales > Comamonadaceae > Hydrogenophaga > Hydrogenophaga sp. SNF1. Next base: position 4,027,872 of record NZ_CP139793.1, on the reverse strand, counting down.
CACCACGCCATAGCCCAGCTCCTGCGCGGTGGGCACCTCGGGCCAGCGCTGGGTGCGCTGCTCGCCGAAGGTGACGAGCAGGCGCATCTGGCCGGCGTCGACGTACTTGTCCCAGCCGCTGGCGTCGCTCTGGGCCATCACGTGGCCGCCGAGCAGGGCGGCCTGCAGGTCGGCGTTGCCCTTGAAGGGCACGTGCACCAGCTTGACCTTGGCGTTGCCGGCCAGCTCCTCCATCAGCAGGTGCGGGCTGCTGCCGGTGCCGGTGGAGCCGTAGTTGATTTCTCCCGGGCGCTGCCGCGCGGCCTCGATGTAGTCCTTGAAGGTCTTGTAGGGCGAGTCGGCCTTGACGGTGAGGCCGAAGGTGTAGCCCGAGACGCCAATGATGTAGGTGAAGTCGTTCAGCGGGTCCCAGCTGGTCTTCTGCATGTGCGGCATGCGCAGCAGGCCCAGCGGGAACTGGGCGATGGTGTAGCCGTCGGGCTTGGCGGTCTGCGCCATGGCGCTGGGGCCCAGTGTGCCGCCCGCGCCGGGGCGGTTCTCCACGGTGATGGCCTGGCCCAGGTGCTTGCTGGCCAGCTCGGCCAGGGTGCGCAGGTGGCGGTCGGTGGAGCCGCCGGCCGGCCAGGGAATGATCAGCGTGATGGGCCGGCTGGGGTAGGCCTGCGCCTGGGCCGCGACCCAGGGGGCCGCGCCGGCGCTGGCGGCCACGCCGGCCAGCAGCAGGCTGCGGCGGCGCAGGGTCGGGGCGTGTTCTGTCGGGCGGGTCATCGTCTTGTCTCCTTGCGGGTGGGTTGCCGGGTGGCGATGGGTGCCGCGCAGCGCACGGCGCGGGGGGATCACGGGGGGGCGGCGGCGTCGCGCGCGGCCTGCTGCTCCTGCAGTTCGCGCCACATCACCTTGCCGCTGCCCGAGCGGGGCAGCGACGCCACGAATTCGACGATGCGCGGGCTCTTGTAGGCGGCCATCCGGCCGTGCGCCCAGTCGATCAGGTCCTGCTCGCTCACGCGGCCGCGCTGTCCGGGGCGCAGCACCACCAGGGCCTTGACCGTCTCGCCGCGCCGCGCGTCGCGCGCGGCGATCACGCAGGCCTCCTGGATGGCGGGGTGGTGGTACATCAGCGCCTCCACCTCGGCGGGCCAGACCTTGTAGCCGCTGGCGTTGATCATGCGTTTGAGGCGGTCGGTCATGAAGAAGTAGCCCTCTTCGTCGACGTGGCCCAGGTCGCCGGTGCGAAGGAAGCGCTGGCCGCCGATCTCGATGAACGCCTGCGCCGTGGCCTGCGGCTGGCGCCAGTAGCCCTGCATCACCTGCGGGCCGCGCAGCACGATTTCGCCGGTCTCGCCCACGGGCCGCTCGGCCCCGGTCTCGGGGTCGATCACGCGGGCGTCCACCTCGAACACGGGCAGGCCCAGGCACTGCGGCTTGGGCCGGTGCGGCGGGTTGATGTGCGTGGCGCCCATGGCTTCCGTCATGCCGTAGCCCTCGATGTAGTCGCGGCCGGTGAGGGCCTTGAGCCGCGCGGCCAGGGCGTCGGGCATGGCCGCGCCGCCGCCGCGCACGCAGCCCAGGCGGGAGAGGTCGAAGCGCTCCAGGTCCGGCTGGGCGAGGAAGTCGATCACCATGGTGGCGATGGCCTGCCACACGGTGACGCCGTAGCGCTGCATGCAGTGCGCGGCGGCTTCGCGGTCCCAGCGCGAGAGCACCACCAGCGTGGCGCCCGCGTACAGCGGCCCGTTGAGGCTGCCCGACAGGCCGGTGACGTGGAAGAAGGGCAGCACCGCGAGACAGACCGTGTCGGGCGTGGTGCCGAACCAGCGCGCGCCGCCCACCAGCGTGGCCATCACGCTGCGGTGGGTGTGCATGCAGCCCTTGGGCAGGCCGGTGGTACCCGAGGTGTAGGGCATGGCGCACAGGCCGTCGGCGCCGGTGGTGAGCGGACCCGGCGTGAGACCGGCCGCCAGCGCGTCGGCCCAGGCGGTGAGGGCGGGATGGTCGCCCAGCGGTTCGCGCGGCGCGCGCACGAAGTCGGGCACGCGCAGTTCGGTGGGCCCGCGCAGGTGGTCGCTGTAGGTGGCGACGAGGACGTGCCGCAGGCCGGTTCCGTCGGCGCCGTCCGCCAGCAGGGGGCGCAGCTGCGGCAGCAGGTCCTGCGCGGCGATGGCCACGCGCGCGCCGCTGTCGTTCACGCAGTGGCGCAGTTCCTCCACGCGGTTCATGGGGTTCACCGGCACCACCACCGCGTTGGCGCGCAGGATGCCGTAGAAGGCCAGCGCCCACTGCGGGCTGTTCTGCAGGCACAGCAGCACGCGGTCGCCGGGCCGCACGCCGCAGCGCTGCTCCAGGAAAGCGGCGATGCGCTCGGCTTCGCTCAGGGCCTGCCCGTAGCTCAGCGGCGTGTCGTAGTAGACGGTGAAGGGCTTGCGCGGGTGGCGCGCGGCCGAGGCCTCCAGGTTCCGGAAGACGTTGGCGTGCGGCGCCGCGAGCGTGCGCGGCAGGCCGGGCGGCCAGTGATCGGCGGGCGGGGGCGGCATGGTGGTGGCTGTTGTATTCCGCTGGTCGGAAAAACCGTCCGTGTGCGATCAATATGCGGCGCAGGCCACCCAAGCGTCAATGTGGCTCAGGGAAATCGAGCCCCCCGGTTCCCGGGTGATGGGGCTTAAATTCCGATCCGCGGAATAAAAAGGAAACCTTCGATCCATGGGACGCCAGCGCCACGCCCTTTCGCCCACGCCCGACGAGGCCGATCCCTCGCAGGACCGGCGCTTCGTCACCGCGCTCGCGCGCGGCCTGGTCTTGCTGCGCTGCTTCGGCCCGGCCGACCGCTGGCTCGCGCACCAGGCGCTCGCGCGCCGCAGCGGCCTGCCGCAGGCCACGGTGTCGCGCCTCACGTTCACGCTCACCAGCCTGGGCTACCTGCGCCACCGCGCCGCCACCGGCGAGTACGCGCTGAGCCCGGCGGTGCTGTCGCTGGGCTTCAGCGTGCTCTCCAATTTCGAGATCGGGCGCCTGGCGCGGCCCTTCATGGAAACGCTGGCCGAGGACACGCAGGCCGCCATCTCGCTGGGCGTGCGGCATGGCACCTCGGTGGTCTACGTGGCGCATTGCCGCAGCACGGCGCGCCTCATCCTGGGGCTGGACGTGGGCACGCGCCTGCCCTTTGCCGAGACGGCCATGGGCCGCGCGATGTGGTGCGCCTCGGCGCCGGGCATGCGCGCGCTCGTGGCGCAACGGCTGCGGGCCGAGGACCCGGCGCGCTGGCCCGAACGGGAGGCGGGCCTGCGCCGCGCCGAGGCCGATCACGCGGCGCGCGGCTACGTGGTCTCGGCCTCGGAGTGGGAGCAGGACATCGCCGCCATCGGCGTCGGCGTGGACCTGGGCGATGGCCGCGAGCCCCTGTCGCTCACCGTGGGCGGGCCGGCCGCGCGCCTCAGGGGCGCGCTGCTGCACGAGCACTTCGCCCCGGCGCTGGTGCGCACGGGGCGCGAGATCGTGGCGGCGATCCAGGCGGGCGACTGGGAAGACTGATCCGCCGCGCCGCGCCCAAGAAAAACGCCACCGACGGCCAGGCCGAGCGGTGGCGTCAGCGCCCCGGGCGCGCGGGGATCAGTTCACGACCTGGGCCAGTTCGCCCTTGGCGTACTTGGCCGCCACCACCTGCAGGCTGTCGCCCTTGATCTTGCCGGCCTGGCCTTCGCAACCGAATTCGATGTAGCGCTGCTTGCAGACCTGCTTGGCGGCCTCGCGCGCGGGCTTGAGCCACTCGCGGGCGTCGAACTTGTCGGGGTTCTCGGCCAGGAACTTGCGCACCGCGCCGGTCATGGCCAGGCGGATGTCGGTGTCGATGTTGATCTTGCGCACGCCGAACTGGATGGCCTTCTGGATTTCCTCGACCGGCACGCCGTAGGTTTCCTTCATCTTGCCGCCGTACTGGTTGATCTGGGCCAGCAGCTCCTGCGGCACGCTGGACGAGCCGTGCATCACCAGGTGGGTGTTGGGCAGGCGGCGGTGGATTTCCTTGATGCGGTCAATGGCCAGGATGTCGCCCGTGGGCTTGCGCGTGAACTTGTAGGCACCGTGGCTGGTGCCGATGGCGATGGCCAGGGCGTCGAGCTGGGTCTTCTTGACGAAATCGGCGGCTTGCTCGGGGTCGGTCAGCAGCTGCTCGCGCGTCATGGTGGCGTCGGTGCCGTGGCCGTCTTCCTTGTCGCCCTTCATGGTCTCCAGGCTGCCCAGGCAGCCCAGCTCGCCTTCGACGGTGACGCCCAGCTTGTGGGCCATGTCGACGACCTTGCGGGTGACGTCCACGTTGTAGTCGTAGCTCGCGATGGTCTTGCCATCGGCCTCCAGGCTGCCGTCCATCATCACGGAGGAAAAGCCCAGGTTGATGGCGCCCTGGCAGACGTCGGGGCTCTGGCCATGGTCCTGGTGCATGACCAGGGGGATGTGCGGGTACATCTCGATCGCGGCCTGGATCAGGTGCTTGATGAAGGGCTCGCCCGCGTACTTGCGCGCGCCGGCGCTGGCCTGAAGGATGACGGGAGCGCCCACTTCGTCGGCGGCCGCCATCACGGCCTGCACCTGTTCGAGGTTGTTCACGTTGAACGCCGGGATGCCGTAGCTGTTGGCGGCGGCGTGGTCGAGCAGTTCGCGCATGGAAACGAGCGCCATGGGATTCCCCTTTATCCGTTGAATCGTTGGTAACCGTGGTGTAACCCGCCATTTTAGCTTTTGGGTCCTGCCGGGCCGTGTCGTCACCAATGGTCACAACCCCATGGGGAACTGTCGGCGTGCAAAGCCACACGTTCAGGCTTTTGCAGAAGAAAGGAACCGCCATGGCACGCCGCCCCCTGATCGCGACGCTGACGTCTGCCGCCCTGCTGGCGCCGGCGCTCACGCAGGCCCAGGTCACGCTCAAGCCCGACGGCCAGTGGCGCTACCTGCTGAGCGCGGGCGCCAACTTTTCCTCCGGCAACAACGACGCCGCGACCCTGAACCTGGCCGCCGAGGGCGCGCGCCAGACCAACACGGACAAGTGGACCTGGGACGCCAAGGCCGACCGCGCCCGCAGCAACGGCGTGGACACCGTGGAGCGATACGGCCTGCGCACCCAGTACAACCGCGACTTCTCCATCGACTGGTTCGGCTTCGGCTCGGGCGAGCTGATGCGCGACCGGCTGGCGAACATCTCGGGGCGCTACTCGCTGGCCACCGGCGTGGGCCGCCACATCTGGAGCGACGCCTCCGGCTTCTTCGACATCTCGGGCGGCCTGGGCTACAGCTACGACCGCTACATCGCGCCCACCGTGATCGCCGACGAACTGCGGGGGTCCTACGGCCGCCTGGAGCTGGTGCTGTCGGAAGAGTCCAGCCACAAGCTCACCGACACCACCAGCTTCCGCCAGAAATTCTCGGTCTTTCCCGACCTGCGCGATTCGGGCAAGTTCCGCGCCGTGCTGGACCTGGGCCTGACGGTGGCGATGACGCAGCGCGTGAACCTGACCGCGGGCCTGAACCACCGCTACGACAGCGACCCCGGCACCAACCTCAAGAAGGCCGACACCATGTTCGTGACCGGCGTCTCGATGCGGTTCGACTGAGCGCCGCGGGGCCCGGCCTCAGCCCGCGCGGCAGATCTTCAGCGTGTTGGTGCCGCCGGGCTGGCCCATGGGCTCGCCCACGGTGATGGCGTAGACGTCGCCGGCCTGCACGATGCCGCGTTTCTTCAGGTGCGCCTCGGCGTCGGCCAGGGCGTTGTCGCGGTCCACGTTGGTCTCCATCAGCAGCGGGCGCACGTTGCGGTAGAGCGTCATGCGCCGCTGGGTCGTGAGGTTGGGCGTCATCGCGTAGATGGGGGTGCGCACGATGTGCCGGCTCATCCACAGCGCGGTGGAGCCCGAGTCGGTGAGCGCCACGATGGCCTTGGCGCCCAGGTGGTGCGCGGTGAACAGCGCGCCCATGGCGATGCTGTGGTCGATGCGCGTGAAGGTCTTGCCTTGGAAATCGGCGCCGAGCTCGTGCAGGTCGGCCTTCTCGGCCTCCAGGCAGATGGCGGCCATTTCCTGCACGGTCTCCAGCGGGAACTTGCCGGCGGCGGTCTCGGCGCTGAGCATCACCGCGTCGGTGCCGTCGAGCACCGCGTTGGCCACGTCGCTCACCTCGGCGCGCGTGGGCACGGGGTTGACGATCATGCTTTCCATCATCTGCGTGGCGGTGATGACGACCTTGTCCATCTCGCGCGCCAGTCGGATCATGTGCTTCTGCAGCGCCGGCACGGCGGCGTTGCCCACCTCCACCGCCAGGTCGCCGCGCGCGACCATGATGCCGTCCGAGGCCTTGAGGATGTTGGCGAGCTCGGGGATGGCCTCGGCGCGCTCGATCTTGGCGATCAGGCCCGGCTTGTGGCCGCCGCCAGCCACCGCGCAGAGCTGGCGCGCCAGCTCCATGTCGGTGGCGTTCTTGGGAAAGCTCACCGCCACGTAGTCGGCCTTCAGGCCCATGGCGGTCTTGATGTCGTCCATGTCCTTGGCGGTCAGCGCGGGGGCGGTGAGGCCGCCGCCCTGCTTGTTGATGCCCTTGTTGTTGGACAACTCGCCGCCGAGCTTGACGGTGGTGTGCACGGCCGGGCCCTGCACGGCGTTGACGGTGAGCACGATCAGGCCGTCGTTGAGCAGCAGGGTGTCGCCGGGCTTGACGTCGCGCGGCAGCTCCTTGTAGTCCAGGCCCACGCCCTGTTCGTCGCCGGGTTCGGTGCGCTCGGCGTCCAGCACGAACTTCTCGCCCGGCACCAGCTGCACCTTGCCCTGGGCGAACTTGCCGACGCGGATCTTGGGACCCTGCAGGTCGGCCATGATGCCCACCTCGCGGCCGGCGCGCTGCGCGGCCTCGCGCACCAGCGCGGCGCGGTCGATGTGGTCCTGCGCCTTGCCGTGCGAGAAATTCAGCCGCACCACGTTGACGCCGGCGCGGATCATGGCCTCGAGCAGGGCCGGATCGCTGGAGGCAGGGCCGAGGGTGGCAACGATCTTGGTGGCGCGCGTAGCCATGGGGTGCAGTCTCCTGAAAGGGCCGGAACACCGGCGGACATGTAATTTGGTTTCATTATCCCTGAAGAAATTTCCGTGTGGTTACAAGCGCGGAACGGCCCGGCGCCCCCTGTAGGACTGGGCCGACACGCCGAACCGCCGCCGTCCTGCGGGGCGTGGGCCGCGGCGCCCCTACAGTGGCCCTGGCGATCGATCGGGGGCGCGCCGCGCGCCACCCCGACCCCAAGGAGGACCCATGCGCCACGCCGCCCTTGCCATCCTGGCCTACCTCGGCACCGTCGTCATCGCGGTGGCGGCCAGCCTGGCGCACCCGACGTCCGATGGCGAGCGCCATTTCGTGAAGGCGGTGGCGGAGCTCGGCACCGCGGCGGCCAGCGCGTTCAGCTGGCGCTGACCCCTCCCTTCGGACCGGTCGCGCGGCGCCGCCTCAGTCCGGCACCGCCGGCGCGGCGGCGGGCGCTGCCGGCAACCGCGCCTCGATCAAGGTGCCCTGGCCCGGGGCGCTGGTGATGCGCAGCTGCCCCGCGTGCGACTCCACCCGCACGTTCATGCCCAGCAGGCCGTGGTGGCCGGCGGGCACGTCCTCGATGTCGAAGCCGCGCCCGTCGTCGCGCACCGAGAGGTGCACGGCGTCGCCGCTCTGCGCGAGCCTCACCCACACCTCGCGCGCCTGGGCGTACTTCTGCACGTTGGTGAGCGACTCCTGCACCAGCCGGTAGGCCGTGAGCTCGGTGTCCTTGCAGAGCGTCACCGGCGAGAACTCGGTGTGCACGGGAATGCCCAGTCGGCCGGCGGCCTCCTGGCACAGCATCTCCAGCGCGGGGATCAGGCCCAGCTGGTCTAGCGAGGACGGGCGCAGGTGCTCGATGATGCGCCGCTTGACCGCGATGCTCTCGTTGACGCGCTGCTCGAGGCCGGCCAGGCGCTCTTTCGCCGTCTCGGGCAGGTCGGCCACGCGGCGCAGGCGCGCCAGCTCCAGCTTCATCGCCGTGAGCAGGCCGCCCATTTCGTCGTGCAGTTCGCGCGCCACGCGGCCGCGCTCGTCCTCGCGCGCGTTCACGTGGTGGCCGGCCAGGTGGCGCAGCGCGCTGGTGCGCACGGCGACCTGCTTGGCCAGGCGCTCGTTCTCCTCGGCCTTGCGCTCGTCGGACTCGCGGATCTGCCGCATGAACAGGCTCAGCGCGAGCAGCGAGACCAGCACCAGCCCATGCAGCGCCACGCGGTTGACGAGCAGGGCGTCGTGCAGCGAGATGCGCGCGCGGGCCTGGACCGCGCCGGCGCGCTCCAGCACACCGTCGAACTCCTGGCGCAGGTCGGCGTAGAGCTGGCGGCCATGGTCGCCGCTGGCCAGCACCTGGGCCTGTGTGTTCTGGCCCTTCTCGGTCATCTCGACCCACAGCGCCAGCATCGCGTTGCGCTCCACCACGCGCTCGCGCACCTTGTCGATCGAGGCCTTGCGCTGCGGGTCGAGCGCGATCAGCCATTCGAAGGCGCCGGGCCGCACGACGGCCATGTCGTCCATGGCCGCGCGGTAGTTGGCCAGGTCGCCTTCGTTGCCGCTGGCGATGAAGGCGCGCGCCGCGGTCTCGGCGTCGGTGAGCGCCTGCAGCGTGCGCGCGGCCTGCATGCGGGCGTCGGTGAGGGCAATGCCCTGGCGCAGCGTGTTGTTCGAGTGCTGGTAGCTGCTCTCGTTGATGGCCATGACCACGATGGCCAGGGCCACGATGAGCGGCATGACCCAGCGGGTGCGGGCGACGCGTTCGATCGACGACTTGATCATGCGGGTGGGTCCTCGGGCAGGGCGGTGGGCTCGGTGGGGCGCGCGCGCCCGGGCAGTCTGACCTCGACGTGCGTGCCGTCGCCCGGTGCGCTGTGCACGGTGAAGGTGCCGCCCAGCGACTCGATGCGGTGGCGCAGGTTGCGCAGGCCCAGGGCCGAGGTGGAGCCGCCGCGCTCGGCAAAACCGCGCCCATTGTCGGCCACCGACAGCGCGACGGCGCCGTCCTCGCCGCTCAGGCGCAGCACCACCCGGCCGGCGCCGGCGTGGCGCTCCACGTTGGACAGGGCGCCCTGGGCCACGGCGAACAGCGCCTGCCGCGTCGAGGCGTCCAGTTCCAGCGGCTGCAGATCGAGTTCGACCGCCACGCCGGTGCGCTGGTGCAGCTCGTCCGCGCGCTGCTCCAGCGCGGCGTGCAGGCCCAGGTTTTGCAGCGCCGAGGGCATCAGGCCCTCCATCAGGCGCCGCTTGGTTTCGATGCCCTGGTCGAGGGTGGCGCTCAGGTGCTGCAGGCGCGCGCTCACGTCGGCACTGGGCGCGGACAGGGCGTGGCGCAGGCGGGTGAGGTCGAGCTTGGCCGTGGTGAGCAGCGCGCCCAGGTCGTCGTGCAGGGCGCGCGCCAGACCGCCGCGCTCGCCTTCGCGCATTTCCTGCAGGCCCAGATTGAGCAGGGCCAGTTCCTCGGTGCGCTGGCGCACCTGCTGCTCGAAGGCGTCGCGTTCCGCCCGCAGCTGGGCCGCGTGCGCCACCTGGCTGGCCTGCAGGGCCACGTTGTTGCGCAGGAAGAAGATGTAGGCCAGCAGGCTCAGCAGCGCCAGGCCGTGCACACCCAGGCGCCCCATTTCCAGCGTGCGGTAGATGGCGGCGCGCTCGCCCGCGATGCGGCGCTCCTCGGTGGCCAGCAGCACGTCGGCCACGCGGCGCACGGCGTCCATCTTCTCGCGCCCGATGTCGGTGAGCACCAGCCCCTGCCAGGCGGCGTGGGAGCCGGCGTCGTACAGGGAAATGGTCTCGGCCGCCTCGGACACCTTCTGCAGCGACTTTTCCTCCAGCGTGTCCACCAGCCGCGCGAGTTCGGGGTCGCTGCGGTAGTGCTCGTGCAGGCGGCCGATGGCGTTGCCCAGATCGGTGCGCGCGGCCTGGTAGGGCTGCAGGTACGCGGCGCGGCCGGTGAGCAGGTAGCCGCGCTGCGCGGACTCGATGTCGAGCAGGCGGCGCATCACGGTCTGCAGGGCATTGCGCGCGGTGTCGCGCCCGCCCAGGTTGACCAGGGAGTCGAGCGCGCGCTGGTAGGTCCATTCGGCGCCGGCGAACACGCCCACGGCCAGCAGCACGGCCAGGGCCACGCTCAGCGGCATGTGCCACCGGGCCGCGCGCCAGTGGGCGCGGCGCCAGGGGCGGGGGCGGGGGGTCGGCATGACTGCCGCGCCTCAGTGCAGGTCGCCCGGGGCGGTGGCGGTGCCGTCGGAGATGCGCTCGCAGTAGCTGATCAGGTCCTCGAGCTCGCAGGACTTGTCGAATACGCGGTCGGCCCCGAGCTGGGCGCAGCGCTTGCGGATGTCGGGCGTGGCGTAGTTGGTGAGCACCACCCGCCGCCCGGGCAGGCCGGCGTCCTGCGCGGCCTTGAGCACGCCCAGGCCCGAGCCGGTGAGCAGGAAGATGTCCACGATCATGAGGTCGAAGCGATCGCCTTCGGCCTCACCCGTGCCGGCGGCCCCGGTGAGCCAGTTCACCGCTTCCGTCTCGTTGCGTGCGTGGCCCACGACCTCGACATTGGCCAGTTCCTGCAGGGTGGACACGAGGTTGTCGTAGATGACCTTGTTGTCCTCGACGATGAAGGTGCGAAGCGGTGACACGGGGCGGACGGAGACGTTGGGCGGGCGAAGGGCCGGTGAAAGGGGAACGGGCGCGCGGGCACGGCCATGATGCCGTGTTCGCGCGCCCCCCGGGCTTCCTGTCTGCTGATGGTGTTGTAGGAGGCTTCCTACAGGCTGCCGGCGGGGAGGCGCCGGGGGCGCGCCCCGCTCAGCGCACCACGATGTCGTTGCGCACCGACTTCACCCCCGGCGTGTTGCCGGCCAGGCGGGCCGCGGCGCTGCGCTCGGCCTCGGATTTGGCGAAGCCCGAGAGTTGCACCGTGCCGTTGAGGGTCTCGACGTTGAGCGACATCGCGCTCACCGCCGGGTCCTCGGCGAAGCGCGCCTTCACGCGGGTGGTGATGGTGGCGTCGTCGATGTAGGCGCCCACGGTCTGCTGGTCGCGCGCGACCGAGCAGCCGCTGACCTGGATCAGCGCCAGGCCGGCCGCTGCGGCGAACACGGCGGTGGTGAGTCGGGTGGCAATCATGGACATCTCCTGTGGTGGGTTGTGATCAGCTGGCCTGGACGGTCAGGCGGTTCTCGACCTTCACCACGCCTTGCACGGCCTGGGCCAGGGTGGTGGCGCGGTCGCGGGCCGCGGCGGTGGGGGCCGTGCCTTTCAGCTCGACCTGCCCGTTGGTGGTGTCGACGTCGATCGCGAGCGCGCTCAACTGGTCGTCAGCGGCCAGCGCGGCGTTGACCTTGGCGGTGATGGCGGCGTCGGAGGCGTCACGGGCGATGGTGTCGGTGGCCTCCTTGCCGGCCGCCTGCATGTCCTGGCCCGCCTGGCGGGCGTCGTCGCGCATCTCGCGGCCGGCCTGCTGGACTTCGTTCACGGCGTTGTCCATGCGTTGGCCCACGGTGGCGTCTTCGCGTTCTCCGCAGGCCACCAGCGCCAGAGAGGCGAGGGCGGCGGCGGCGAGGGCGGTGTAACGGGTGCTGGCTTTCATGGTGCTTCCTTTCGAGGGCCGGCGCCGAAGGCCGGCCGGGAGGGTGAGGGGGTTGGGGGGCTGGCGGCCGCTCAATGCGGGCGGCGCGTGCCGCCGCCGGGCGGGTCGAACCAGTCGTCGCTCACGGTGCGCTCCCACGCGGCCACCTGGCGCTCGGCCTCGTCCTTGGCGCAGCCGTAGCGTTCCTGGATCTTGCCGGCGAGCTGCTCGCGGCGGCCGGCGACGACGTCGAGGTCATCGTCGGTGAGCTTGCCCCACTGTTCGAGCATCTTGCCCTTGACCTGTTTCCAGTTGCCTTCGATGCGATCCCAGTTCATGTGTTGGCTCCTTGAGGGTTGCGGGTTGCGTAGCGCCATCCGGAGGGGTGGCGTCGGCCGTTGCGCGCTGCGCCAGCCGTGAAGTCACTGTAGGAATCCGGGGCCGCGCGCGCTGTCGGGCGGATCGCCGAGCGCCTGTAGGACGGCGCCGATGCGCGCGCCCCGCTTGTAGGAAGCGTCCGACCCCGGGCGCGCGGCGGGCCTGCTAAATTGCAGCGCTCCGCTTCATCCATGAAAGACACATGATCAAGGTAGGCATCGTCGACGACCACGCCATCGTGCGCTCCGGCCTGCGGCAGTTCCTCGGCGAACACGTGGACCTGAAAGTGACGGGCGAGGCGAACAACGGCCGCGAGGCCCTGGAGCTGGCGCGCGGCGGCGAGGTGGATGTTCTGCTGATGGACATCTCCATGCCCGACCACAGCGGCGTGGATGCTCTGCAGGCCATCAAGGCGCGCTTTCCCGATCTGCCGGTGCTCATCCTCAGCGGCTTTCCCGAGGCGCAGTACGCCACCACGCTGCTGCGCTACGGCGCCAGCGGCTACCTCAACAAGGAATGCGAGCCGGAGGAGATCGTCAACGCCATCCGCCTGGTGGCGCGCGGGCGGCGCTACATCAGCCCCTCGGTGGCCGAGCTGCTGGCCGACAACGCAGTGGGCGACAGCGAGCGCCTGCCGCACGAGCTGCTGTCCGAGCGCGAGCTGCAGGTCTTCCTGCGCCTGGCCAAGGGCGAGACCGTGGGCAGCATGGCCGAGTCCATGTTCCTGAGCGTGAAGACCGTGAGCACCTACCGCACGCGCGTGCTGGAAAAGCTCAAGCTCGCCAGCAACAGCGAGCTCACCTACTACGCGCTGAAGAACGGACTGATCCAGTAGGCGGGCCGGCGCCGGCTCACAGCCAGCGTTCCAGCAGCCGCCCCACGCCCTCCATCAGACGCCCGCCGAGGCCGCGCCGCTGCCAGGCCTCCAGCGTCACGGCGCGCGACGCCTGGCGGTCGCGCTCGAACAGCGCGTTCATCTGGCCGCCGAACTCCTCGCCCAGCACGATCACGTTGAGCTCGTTGTTGGCGACGAAGCTGATCCAGTCCAGGTTGCTGGAGCCCACCGTGGAGAACACGCCGTCGATCACGGCCGTCTTGGCGTGCATCACGGCCTGGTCCATCTCGAAGATGCGCACGCCGGCCTGCAGCAGCTGCGTGTAGTACGACCGCCCCGCGTGCAGCACGAGCGAGGAGTCGCTGCGGCCGGGCAGCACCAGCTCCACCGACACCCCGCGCCGCGCGGCATCGCACAGCGCCTGCACGAACACCTCGCCGGGCGCGAAGTAGGCCATCGCGATGTGCACCTCCACTTGCGCCGCGTCGATCGCCGCGATCAGCGCCGTGTAAATGCGGTTGCCCTCGTCTCGCGGGTCGCTGGCCAGAACCTTCACCACGCGTTCGCCGGGCTCGGCGGCGAGCGGCTTGTCGGGTGGCACACCGAGTTCGCCCGGGCAGCCCTGCTCGCGCCAGGTGGTCTCGAACACCGTCGCCAGCGCCGGCACCACGGGGCCGCGCAGCTCGATCTGGGTGTCGCGCCAGCCATCGTCGATGGGCGAGGCCCCGGCCGGGGGCGCCGAGCGGCGCCACGAGGCCGATCCCGAGCCGTACACCCGGCTGATGTTGATGCCCCCCGTGAACGCCACCTGCTGGTCCACCACCAGCAGCTTGCGGTGGTCGCGGTGCGTGATGCCCCAGTAGCCGGGCCGGCGCACCGGGTTGATGGGGTTGAACTCGCACACGGCGACGCCGCCGTCCTTGAGCCGCTGGAAGAACGCCACCGGCGTGGTGATGGAGCCCACCGCGTCGTAGATCACCGCCACTTTCACGCCGTCGGCGGCGCGGCGCAGCAGCAGATCGGCCACCTCGGCGGCCACGCCCTGGTCCTCGAAGATGTAGCTCTCGAGCAGGATGCGCCCGCGCGCCTGGGCGATCGCCGCCTTCATGGCGCCGAAGGTGGCCGGGCCGTCCACCAGCAGCCGGGTGCGGTTGCCCCGGTACAGGTCGGCATCGCCCGATTGCGTGAGCGTGCGCAGGTGGTGGCGCAACAGTTCGTGGCGGCCTTCTTGGCTCAGCTCGCGCAGGGTCTGGCGTTTCTCATCCCGCGACAGCACGCCGTCGGCCCCTCGCACCGTGACCAGGCCGGGGCCGCCGCCGGCCTGGGCCAGCTGCGGCTCGCGCGGCGGCAGGCTGGTGCAGCCCGCCAGCAGATACAGCGTGAGCGCGCACAGCCAAGCCCAGGCGAACCACCAGCGGGCAGGGGGCAGGGGGCGGGGCGGGTCGAGGTCCTCGTGGCGCATGGTGGTGGGGGCGCAGTGGGGTCGCCCGCAGTGTGCGGCGCGGCCCCGCGCGGCGCCGTCGGCGCGCGCGACGGGCCGGCGTCGGACGGCGCCGACACGGCGCCCACCCGTCGGTGCGGTCCTACAGGTCGATGCGGTGCGCACTTGCAGCGCGCGGGGCGGCGAATGCCTAGAGTGAAGCCATCACAACGGTGGTCGTTGTGAATGCAACGCCGGGGTCGCGGCAGCGGCCTCGCAGAGGAGCCAGACATGCTGCATTACGCCGTGGTTTTCTTCGTCATTGCCTTGATCGCTGCCGTGCTGGGTTTTGGTGGCATCGCCGCCAGCGCGGCTGGCATCGCCAAGATCCTCTTCGTCATCTTCCTGGTGCTGGCGCTCGGCTCCATGCTGCTGGGCCTGTTCCGGGGCCGGTAGGGAAGTATCGAATAGTGGTACCGATTGTCTCCAGCGTTTGAACCGGTTCGAAGAACCGGTTCTTTTTTGGCGCTCGCGTCGTGGCGCGGCCCACCGGGGGGCGGGAACCGGCCTCCATAATATGAAAAATCATAATTAAAACTTGAACATCATGCGAATTTGAGTATGATGAACCGCTCCACCCCATCATCAACCCGCGTGCACCCCGTGCCACGGTGTGGGGGGAGCCCCGGCGCTGCCGGGCGCCCTCGGGCGATTCGCTTCCCGCATGGCCGGCCCCGCCGGCCACCCGCCTCGGACGTGCACCGGCCGATCGACGCCTTCTCCCCGCTGTTTCCAGGTTCTGTCCGGCGCTGCCCGGTCCGACCGCCGTTCCCGAAGCACCGCCTGGGCGCCGACCGGCCATCCGAACAGGAGGGCAACACCGCCATGTGTGGACTTGCAGGAGAGATACGTTTCGACGGCCGGGCCGTCGACCCCGGCGCGATCGCGCGCATGAACGACCGGCAGAGCGCCCGCGGGCCCGACGGCCAGGGCCTGCTGGTCGCCGACCGCCTCGGCCTGGGCCACCGCCGGCTCAAGATCATGGACCTGTCGGACGCCGCGCAGCAGCCCATGACCGATCCGCTGCTGGGCCTGGGCGTGGTCTTCAACGGCGCCATCTACAACCACCATGAGCTGCGCGAGGACCTGGTCGCGCGCGGCTACCGCTTCCATTCCAGCGGCGACACCGAGGTGCTGATCAAGGCCTACCACGCCTGGGGACCGGGCTTCGTGCGGCGCCTGCAGGGCATGTTCGCCTTTGCCCTGTGGGAGCGCGACAGCGGCAAGCTGCTGCTGGGGCGCGACCGGCTGGGCATCAAGCCCCTGTACCTGGCGCCGGTGCCGGGCGGTCTGCGCTTCGCCTCCACGCTGCCTGCGCTGCTGGCCGGGGGCGGGGTGGACGCCGGCATCGACGCCATTGGCCTGCACCACTACCTGTCGCTGCACGCCATCGTGCCGGCGCCGCGCACCCTGCTGCGCGGCGTGCGCAAGCTGGCGCCCGGGACGCTGCTGCACGTGGACCCCGACGGCCAGCAGCGCGAGGAGCGCTACTGGTCACTGTCCTTCGATCGCGACGCCAGCGACGAGCAGCGCTCCTTCGACGACTGGCAGGAACTGCTGCTCGACGGCCTGCGCACGGCCGTGAAGCGCCGCCTGGTGGCCGACGTGCCCGTGGGCGCGCTGCTGTCGGGCGGCGTGGACTCCAGCCTCATCGTGGGCCTGATGGCCGAGCAAGGCGTGCGCGACCTGCGCACCTACAACGTCGGTTTCGAGGACGTGGGCGGCGAGTGCGGCAACGAGTTCGTGTACGCCGACACCGTGGCGCGCCACTTCGGCACCACGCACGAGCGCCTGTTCGTGCCCGAGTCCGAGTTGCTGGACCGCCTGCCCGCCGCCATCGAGGCCATGAGCGAGCCCATGGTCAGCCACGACTGCATCGGCTTCTACCTGCTCAGCGAGGCCGTGGCGCGCCACAGCAAGGTGGTGCAGAGCGGGCAGGGCGCCGACGAGGTGTTCGGCGGCTACCACTGGTACCCCAAGCTGGACGGCAGCCAGCGCCCGGTGGACGACTACGCGGCCGCCTTCCTCGACCGCGACCACACCGAGATGCGCGCCGTGCTGCAGGACCCCTGGCTGGGCGAGGACCACACCCGCGCCTTCGTCGCCGAACGCCTGCACGCGCCGGGCGCGCGCGACCCGGTGGACCAGGCCCTGCGCCTGGACACCACCGTGATGCTGGTGGACGACCCGGTCAAGCGCGTGGACAACATGACCATGGCCTTCGGCCTGGAGGCGCGCGTGCCCTTCCTGGACCACGAGCTGGTGGAGCTGGCCGCGCGCATTCCCGCGCGCCACAAACTGGCAGACGGCGGCAAGGGCGTGCTCAAGGCCGTGGCGCGGCGCATCGTGCCGCGCGAGGTGATCGACCGCCCCAAGGGCTACTTCCCCGTGCCCGCGCTCAAGCACCTGCAGGGGCGCGTGCTGGCCATGGTGCAGGACGCGCTGCACAGCCGCGCCGCGCGCGAGCGCGGGCTGTTCCGCGAGGGCTATGTCCAGACGCTGCTGGCCGCGCCCGGTGAGCACATCACGCCGCTGCGCGGCTCCAAGCTCTGGCAGCTCGGCCTGCTGGAGCTGTGGCTGCAGACCCACCTGCGCTGACCCACGAGAGGAGACACACGAGATGAGCACTGTCCGCCACCACGCCCCGCGCGCCCTGCGCCTGGGGCGCTCGCCCATTCCCCACCAGGCCGCCGAGCGGCGCGACGCCACCGTGCACTGCGGCTGGGGCCGCCTCATCGCCGGCCACAGCTTCGACGACCCGGCCGCCGTCGCCCAGGCCCTGCTGCAGGAGACGCCGGGCGAGCGCGACATCGCCTTCTACCTGGACAAGCCGCACGTGGTGGTCTCGCACGCGCCGCAGCAGCTGTTCGTCGACCCGTCCGAGACCTTCCGCCTGGCGCTCAACACCTACGCGGCGCAGCGC
Organism: Hydrogenophaga sp. SNF1; assembly: GCF_034421675.1. Taxonomy (NCBI): domain Bacteria; kingdom Pseudomonadati; phylum Pseudomonadota; class Betaproteobacteria; order Burkholderiales; family Comamonadaceae; genus Hydrogenophaga; species Hydrogenophaga sp. SNF1. The sequence continues at coordinate 4,010,648 of NZ_CP139793.1, read as the reverse complement.
GCGCGTCGCCAGGGCTTCACCATCCGGCGCCTGCGCTCGCGCGCCGACGTCGCGGCCATCAACGCCATCTACCGCGCGCGCCGCATGGTGCCGGTGGACCCGGCGCGCGTCTGGGGCGAGCGCGGCGACCGCGCCACCGTCTACGTGCTCGCCGAGGACCGCCAGAGCGGCGAGGTGCTGGGCGTGGCCATGGGCCTGGACCACACCGAGGCCTTCGGCGACACCAACGGCGGCAGCAGCCTCTGGGCCCTGGCCGTGGCGCCGCAGGCCAGCCACCCGGGCATCGGGGAAGCGCTCACGCGCTACCTGGCCGAGCTCTTCATCGCGCGCGGCCGGGCCTTCATGGACCTGTCGGTGCTGCACGACAACACCCAGGCCATCGCGCTCTATCGCAAGCTGGGTTTCCAGAACATCCCCGTGTTCGCGGTGAAACGGCGCAACGCCATCAACGAGTCCCTCTTCACTGAAGGCAGCGACCGCGACGGCCTCAATCCCTACGCGCGCATCATCGTTGACGAAGCGCAGCGGCGCGGCATCCGCGTCGAAGTGATCGACGCCGAGCACGGCTACTTCCGCCTCACCCACGGCGGGCGCGGCGTCACCTGCCGCGAGTCGCTGAGCGAACTCACCAGCGCCGTGGCCATGAGCCGCTGCGCCGACAAGCGCGTGACCTCGCGCCTGCTGGCGCGCGCGGGACTGGCGGTGCCGGCCCAGGCCACGGCCAGCGACCGCGAGCACAACGAGGCCTTCCTGCGCCAGCACGGCGCGGTGGTGGTCAAGCCGGTGGACAGCGAGCAGGGCAAGGGCATCGCGGTCAACCTCACGTCCATCGAAGAAGTGGAGACGGCGATCGAGCACGCCAGCCATTTCGGCGGCGGCGTGCTGCTGGAGCAGTTCTGCGAAGGGCAGGACCTGCGCATCGTGGTCATCAACCACCAGGTGGTGGCCGCCGCCGTGCGCCAGCCCGCCACCGTGGTGGGCGACGGCCAGTCCACCATCGCCGAGCTCATCGACAAGCAGAGCCGCCGCCGCGCGGCGGCCACGGGCGGCGAGTCGCGCATCCCCGTGGACGGCGAGACCCGGCGCTGCCTGGCCGGCCAGGGCCATGCGCTGGGCGACGTGCTGCCCTTCGGCGAGTCGCTGCCCGTGCGGCGCACCGCCAACCTGCACACCGGCGGCACCATCCACGACGTGACGGACCGCCTGCACCCGGCGCTGCGCACGGCGGCCGAACACGCCAGCCGCGTGCTCGACATCCCGGTCACCGGCCTGGACTTCCTGGTGCCCTCGGTGGAGGGCCCCGACTATGTGGTCATCGAGGCCAACGAACGCCCGGGCCTGGCCAACCACGAACCCCAACCGACGGCGCAGCGCTTCGTGGACCTGCTCTTCCCAGGCACCGCGCCAGCGGCGCCCACCGCACCATGAACACCAGCGACAACGCCCGCCTCCCCCTGCCGCCACTCGACGAGGCCTACCTCGAAGAGACCCTGCTGCAGCTGCTCGCCATTCCCAGCCCCGTGGGCCTGACCGACGCCGTGGTGCGTTACGTCGCGGGCCGGCTCGATGGACTGGGCATTCCCTATGTGATCACGCGCCGCGGCGCCATCCGTGCCACGCTCAGGGGCCAGGAACGGCACCCGGCGCGCGCCATCGTGGCCCACCTGGACACGCTCGGCGCCATGGTGCGCGAGCTGAAGGACAACGGCCGCGTGGGGGTGGTGCCCATCGGCACCTGGTCCTCGCGCTTCGCCGAGGGCGGGCGGCTCACGCTGTTCACCGACACCCAGCAGATCCGCGGCACCTGCCTGCCGCTGATGACTTCGGGCCATGCCTTCGGCGATGCCATCAACGCCCAGCCCAACACCTGGGACAACGTCGAGGTGCGGCTGGACCTGCCGCTGCACAGCCGGGCCGATCTCGCCGGCGCCGGCGTGCACGTGGGCGACTGGATCGCCTTCGACCCGCAGCCCGAGGTGCAGCCCGGCGGCTACATCAACGCCCGCTACCTCGACGACAAGGCCGCCGTGGCGGTGCTGCTGACCGCCTGCAAGGCGATCCAGGACAGCGGCGCGCCCCTGCCGGTGGACGTGCACCCGCTGTTCACCATCACCGAGGAGGTGGGGTCGGGCGCCTCGGCCGCGCTGCACGGCGACATCGCCGAGATGGTGAGCCTGGACATCGCCATCGCCGCGCCGGGCCAGGCCACCGACGAGCGCGCCGTCACCATCTGTCTGCAGGACCTGTCGGGGCCTTTCGACTACCACCTCTCGCACAAGCTCATCAAGCTGGCGCAGGCGCATGGCATCGAGCACCGGCGCGACGTCTTCAAGTTCTACCGCAGCGACTCGGCCGCCGCCGTCGAGGCCGGCAACGACATCCGCACCGCGCTCATCGGCTTCGGCGCCGACGCCTCGCATGCGCAGGAACGCACGCACGTCGACTCGCTGCGCGCGCTGGGGCAGTTGTCGGTGGCTTACCTGCTGTCCGACCCCGTGGCGCGGCGCGATCGCCAGAGCATGGGTTCGATAGAAGGTTTCACCGAACAGCTCAAGCCCGAGGAAATGCAGGTCAACACCACGCCCTTGCCCGACCCGCAGGAATTCCTGGAGGCCAAGGACTGATCAGCGCGGCGCGCGCTCTTCGGCCAGCAGCGGGCGCAGCGCCCACAGCCCCAGCGCGGGGCCAATGGCCAGCCAGGGCAGCAGTGCGCCAAGCGGCACCGAGTCGGCCAGCCACACGAACAGCAGGATGCTCGCGATGCTGATGCCGAAGCCGATGCTGTTGGTGAGCGTGAGCACGCTGCCCACGGCTTGCGGCGGCGCGTTGCGCGCGGTGAGCGTGCTGAACTGCGGCGAGTCGCCCGACACCGTGATGCCCCAGAGCACCAGCCAGGCGTAGAAGGCCAGGTCGGGCGCACCCAGCATCAGCGGCGTGGCCAGGCAGCAGGCGCCGCTCATGGCCAGCTGCGCGCCCGCCACGCGCGCGCTGCCCCAGCGCTGCGCCACCCAGCCGCCGCCCGCGCAGCCCAGCGCGCCCGCGCCAAGCACGAGAAACGCGGCCCAGGACAGACCGGTGCCCGACAGCCGCGTGGCCAGGATCAGCGGCACCATGACCCACATGGTGTAGAGCTCCCACATGTGGCCGAAGTAGCCCAGCACCGAACTGCGCACGCGCGGATCCGTCCACACGGTGCCCAGGGCGCGCCACTGCAGCTGGCTCACGCGCGCCACCGCGCCGGGCGGATCGCCCAGCGCCGCGTACAGCAGCACGCCGCCCGCGGCCGCCAGCGCGGCCACGCCCAGCATCAGCGTGGGCCAGGGCAGGGCGTCGCCGAGGGCGCGCAGGGCATGCGCGCTGGCCGAGCCCACCACCAGCGCCGCGATCAGCAGGCCCAGGGCCGCGCCCAGGCCCTTGCTGTACCACTGGGCGGCGATCTTCATGCCCACCGGGTAGATGCCCGCCAGGAAGAAGCCGGTCGCGAAGCGCCACAGCAGCAGCGAGGTGTAGTCGCGCACCGTCCACCACGCGCCCACGGTGCAAGCGGCACCCGCCAGCGCGCACACCAGGAACACCCGCCGCGGCGCGAAGCGGTCCGCGATGGCCAGCAACGCGAACACCAGCGTGCCCGCGATGAAGCCGAACTGCAGCGCCGAGGTGAGCGTGCCCACCGCGCTGGTGGCCCAACCGAGCTCGCGCTGCAGGTCGGGCATGACCGCATTCACCGCGAACCAGAGCGAGGTGCCCGCGAACTGGGCGAGCACCAGGACGGGCAGGACGTGGCGGGGGGTGGCGGGCGGGCTCATGGCGCGCAGCTTAATCGCGTGCCATTTGCTGCGCTGCCGCGAAAGTTCAGACCCCGCGCGCCCGCTCCGCGTGGAAGCGCTGCCGGAATTCGCCGAACGTGCCCGCCTCCAGCGCCGCGCGCACCTCCTTCATGAGGTTCAGGTAGTAGTGCAGGTTGTGGATGCTGGCCAGCATGGGGCCCAGCATCTCGCCGCAGCGGTCCAGGTGGTGCTGGTAGGCGCGGCTGAAGCCCTCGCGCCCGCCCTCGGCCCAGCTCACGCCGCTGTTGCCGGCGCAGGCGTAGCAGGTGCAGGTCTCGTCCAGCGGGCGGTGGTCGGCCTTGTGCCGCGCGTTGCGGATCTTCAGGTCGCCGAAGCGCGTGAACAGCGTGCCGTTGCGCGCGTTGCGCGTGGGCATGACGCAGTCGAACATGTCCACGCCGCAGGCCACGCCTTCCACCAGGTCCTCTGGCGTGCCCACGCCCATCAGGTAGCGCGGCTTGTGCGCGGGCAGGCGGTGCGGGGTGTGGGCCATGATGCGGCGCATCTCCTCCTTGGGCTCGCCCACGCTCACGCCGCCGATGGCGTAGCCGGGGAAGTCCATCGCCACCAGCGCGTCCAGCGACTCCTGGCGCAGGTGCTCGAACATGCCGCCCTGCACGATGCCGAACAGCGCGTTGGGGTTTTCCAGGCGCTGAAACTCGGCCTTGGAGCGCTGCGCCCAGCGCCGGCTCATCTCCATGCTCTGGCGCGCCTCGGCCTCGGTGGTGATGTGGCCCTTGGTCTCGTACGGTGTGCACTCGTCGAGCTGCATGACGATGTCGCTGTTGAGCCCGGTCTGGATCTGCATGCTCACCTCGGGCGACATGAAGAGCTTGTCGCCGTTGACGGGGCTGGCGAAGTGCACGCCCTGCTCGGTGATCTTGCGCATCTCGCCCAGGCTCCAGACCTGGAAGCCGCCCGAGTCGGTGAGGATGGGCTTGTTCCAGCGCTCGAAGGCGTGCAGGCCGCCGAAGCTTTTCATCACCTCCTGTCCGGGGCGCATCCACAGGTGGAAGGTATTGCCCAGGATGATCTGCGCGCCCATGGCCTCCAGGCTGGCGGGCGTCACGCCCTTGACCGTGCCGTAGGTGCCCACGGGCATGAAGATGGGCGTCTGCACCACGCCGTGGTTGAGCGTGAGCGTGGCGCGGCGCGCGTGGCTGCTGGGGTCGGTCTTGAGTACCTCGAAGGTCAGCATGGGGTGTCTCGTGTCTCGATGGATGGGCGCGGGGGGCGGTGCGGTCTCAGGCCGGCAGGTCGCCGAACAGCCGCGCCACCAGGCCGCGCAGCCACAGGTGGCCGGGGTCGCGGTGCAGGTGGGCGTGCCAGAGCTGGTGGATGGTGTTGGTGGGCAGGCGCAGCAGCAGCGGGCGCATGACCAGATCGAAGGGGCCGAGGGCGCGCCGGGCGAAGCGCTCGGGCACCGTGGCGATGAGGTCGGTCTCCGCCAGCACATGGCCCAGGGCCACGTAGTGCGGCACCGTCAGGTGCACCTGGCGCGCCACGCCCAGGCGCTCGAGCGCGGTGTCGACCTGGCCGTGGCTGGTGCCGGCGGCCACCACGCGCACGTGCGCGGCCTGCCGGTACTGGGCCGCGCCCAGGGCCTTGCGGGTGCCGGCCAGGGGGTGGCCGGCGCGCATCAGCGCCACGTAGGGTTGGCGGAACAGCGCCTGCTGGAAGAAGCCCGACTGCAGCTGCGGCAGCGAGCCCAGCGCCAGGTCGACCTGGCCGCTGGCCATTTCCTCGCGCAGCGCCTCGTGCGCCACGGGCACGCAGCGCAGGGTGACGCCCGGCGCCTCGGCGGCCAGCGCGTCCATCAGCACCGGCAGGAAGTAGATCTCGCCCACGTCGCTGAGCGCCAGGGTGAAGCAGCGCTGGCCGTGTGCGGGGTCGAAGGAGGCGCGCACGTTGAGCGCCTCGCGCAGCGTGCCCAGGGCCTGGGCCACGGGCTCGGCGAGCTGCTGCGCGTAGGGCGTGGGCTCCATGCCGTGCGGCTTGCGCAGGAACAGCTCGTCGCCCAGGCATTCGCGCAGGCGGCGCAGCGCGTTGCTCACCGCCGGCTGGCTTTGCCCCAGGCTGGCCGCCACGCGCGAGACATTGCGCTCGCGCAGCAGCTGGTGCAGCACCACCAGCAGGTTCAGGTCGATCTCGGACAGCTCCATGGGGGTCGGTATTCTATTTGTGAATATCTTGTATCACCTGGATTCCGTTGCCGGATGATGCGCGGCGCGCCACCATCGCGGCGTGCCCCACGCGCACCGACCCTTGGAGACAAGACCATGAACCCCACGCCCGACACCGGCGGCGCGCCGGACGCTTTGCGCTGGGAGGCCGGCGACACCAGCCGCATCCCCTTCGCCGTCTACACCGATGAGCAGCGCCACCGGCGCGAGCTCGAACGCTTCTTCTACCGTGGCCACTGGTGCTACGTGGGCCTGGAGGCCGAGATCCCCAACCCGGGCGACTACCGCCGTTCGGTGGTGGGCGAGCGCTCGGTCATCATGGTGCGGGCCGAGGGCGGCGCCATCCACGTGGTGGAGAACGTCTGCGCCCACCGCGGCATGCGCTTCTGCCGCGAGCGCCACGGCAACAAGAAGGAGTTCGTCTGCCCCTACCACCAGTGGAGCTACGCGCTCAATGGTGATCTGCAGGGCGTGCCCCTGCGCCGCGGCGTGCGCCAGGACGGCCAGGTCAAGGGCGGCATGCCGGCCGACTTCGACCCCAAGCAGCACCACCTCACGCAGCTGAAGGTGGCCGTGCGCGGCGGCGTGGTGTTCGCCTCCTTCGACCCCGAGGTGGAGTCGCTGGAGGACTACATGGGCCCGACCATCCTGGGCTACTTCGACCGCCTGTTCAACGGCCGAAAGCTCAACATCCTGGGCTACAACCGCCAGCGCATCCCCGGCAACTGGAAGCTGATGCAGGAGAACATCAAGGACCCGTACCACCCGGGCCTGCTGCACACCTGGTTCGTCACCTTCGGCCTCTGGCGCGCCGACAACAAGTCGGAGCTGCGCATGGACGCGCACCACCGACACGCGGCCATGATCTCCACGCGAGGCAGTGCGGGGCAGGCCACGGGCAGCGCCTCGCAGGTCACGCAGGTCTCCAGCTTCAAGTCCAGCATGCAGCTGGAGGACCCGCGCTTCCTCGACATCGTGCCCGAGCCCTGGTGGGGCGGCCCCACGGCGGTGATGACCACGCTGTTCCCCAGCGTGATCTTCCAGCAGCAGGTCAACAGCGTGTCCACGCGCCACATCCAGCCCGATGGCCACGGCGCCTTCGATTTCGTCTGGACGCACTTCGGCTTCGAGGACGACACACCCGAGATGACCCAGCGCCGCCTGCGCCAGGCCAACCTGTTCGGCCCGGGCGGTTTCGTCAGCGCCGACGACGGCGAGGTGATCGAGTTCTCGCAGCAGGGCTTCGAGAGCAAACCCGGCCACCGGGCGCTGGCCGAACTCGGCGGCCGCGAGGTGGGCGAGACCGACCACATGGTCACCGAGACCCTGATCCGCGGCATGTACGCCTACTGGCGCCAGGTGATGGAGGCCCCGCTATGAACCGCGACACCGCCGCCCTGGACCTGTCGCTCTACCACGAGCTTCAGGCCCTGTACGCCGATTACGCCTCGGCCGTGGACAGCGGCCAGTGGGACCTCTGGCCCGGCTTCTTCACCGAGGACTGCGTCTACAAGCTGCAGCCGCGCGAAAACCACGAGCGCGGCTTCCCGCTGGCCACGCTGTCCTTCGAGAGCCAGGCCATGCTGCGCGACCGCGTGTACGGCATCAAGGAAACCCTGTTCCACGACCCTTACTACCAGCGCCACGTCGTGGGCGCGCCGCTGGTGCGACGGAGGGACGAGCGCGGCGCGCTGCACTGCGAGGCCAATTACGCGGTGTTCCGCACCAAGCTGGATGGCCCGAGCACCGTGTTCAACGTCGGGCGCTACCTCGACGTGGTGGTGCGCACCCCGCAAGGCCTGAAGTTCGCGCAGCGGCTGTGCGTGTACGACAGCGAAATGATCCCCAACGCCATCATCTACCCGATATGACACAGAACAACAAGGAGCCCGATCCCCACGGCGGCCCGCTGCGGCGTTTCAACGACCCGGCCTACGTGCCCCTGTGCCGCAACCTGGCCGAGGTGCGCGAGAACATCGACGCGCTGGACCAGAAGATCGTGGCCCTGCTGGCCGAGCGCGGGCGCTACGTGAAGGACGCGGCCCGCTTCAAGCGCGACGCCTTCCAGGTGTCGGCGCCGGCGCGCCAGCAGCAGGTCATCGACAAGGTGCTGGCCCTGGCCGAGCGCCATGGCGCCTACCCCGAGGTGGTGGAGGCCTGCTACCGCGCGCTGATCGCCGGCTTCATCGCGCGAGAACAGACCGACTTCACCCAGATGAGCGACGTCGAAACCGGAGACCCGACATGAACCGAATCCAGAACCGCTGCGCCGCGCTGCTTGCCGGCCTCACGCTGGCCACCACCGCCGGGCAGGCCCTGGCCCAGGCGGCCCCGGCCACCGATTGGCCGCAGCGCCCGGTGCGCGTGGTGGTGCCCTATGGCCCAGGCTCCTCGCCCGACATCCTGGCGCGCCTCGTCAACGAGCGCCTGACGGCCCGCCTGGGCCAGGCCTTCATCGTGGAGAACCGCCCCGGCGCCGGCGGCAACTCGGGCACCGAGTACGTGGCCAAGGCCACGCCCGACGGACAGACCTTCCTGCTCTCGGTCAACGCGCCCCTGGTCTACAACACCATCCTCTACAAGAACCTGCGCTACGACCCGTTCCGCGAGTTGGCCCCGGTGACGCTGGCCGTGACCTCGCCCAACGTCTGCGCCGCGGCCAACAGCATGGGCGTGGATTCGGTCAAGGGCTGGCTGGACGCGCTGCGCGCGCGCCCGGGCCAGTACAACTTCGCCTCCACCGGCAACGGTTCCATCTCGCACCTGGGCGTGGAGCTGCTCAAGATCAAGACCAAGTCCTTCGCGGTGCACATCCCCTACGCCTCGTCCTCGCAGGCGGTCACGGCCATGCTGCAGGGCGACGTGCACTTCGCCTGCCTGCCCGGCGCCACCGTGATGCCGCAGGCCAAGGCCGGCAAGCTCAAGGTGCTGGCCATTACGTCGGCCGAGCGCTCGCCGCTGTTGCCCGAGGTGCCCACGCTCAAGGAGTCGGGCGTGCCCGACATCCAGGCCGCGCCCTGGTTCGCCTACATGGCGCCGGCCGGCACGCCGCCGGCCATCGTGCAGCGTTTGAACCAGGCCCTGGTGGCCACGCTGCGCGAGCCCGAGGTCGCCGAGAAGCTCAGGGCCCAGTACTTCGACGTGATCGCCAGCACCCCGGAAGAACTGGGCCGCTTCATGCGCGAGGAACAGGCGCGCTGGCGCCCCGTGATCCAGCGGGCCGGCCTGACGCCCGATTGACCCCGCGACGCAGGAGCACGACATGACCACCCCCCGATGGACCGACGTGGCCGCCGAGGCCGACCTGTTCGAGGGCGCCGGCATTCCCGTCGCGCCCGAGGGCCACGACATTGCCTTGTTCGCGATCGACGGCGAGGTGTTCGCCACCGACAACCTCTGCACGCACGGCCACGCCAAGCTCTGTGACGGCTTCCTGGAGGGCCACGAGATCGAGTGCCCCTTCCACCAGGGCCGCTTCGACGTGCGCAGCGGCGCGCCCACCTGCGCGCCGGCCACCGAGGCCGTGAAGACCTGGCCGGTGAAGGTGGAGGGCGGTCGGGTCTACCTGGACCTGGGCTGAGGCGGGCGGGGCGGCGCCCGCAACTTGCGCCGCGTCAACATGGGTGGCACCGGCGCCTCCTAGGATGAATTCGAGGGTTCACCACTGCGGCGTGGTGGTGTGGCCTTCGCTTCAACCCCACTGGAGGCATCCCATGAAAAAGTCGATCAAGTACGCGGCCGTGGCGGCCAGCCTGCTGGGCGCCCTGGCCGCGCAGGCGCAGGCGCCCCAGGCCACCGTTGACCTGGGCAAACTGGAGTTCACCGACAACTGCGCCGCGTGCCATGGCGTGGACGGCAAGGGCAACGGTCCGCTCGGCGGCCTGTTGCAGAAGAGTCCGCCGGATCTGTCGCAACTGGCGAAGAAAAACGGCGGCGTGCTGCCGGTCAACCGCATGTATGCGGTGATCGAGGGCACCGCCGCCATACCCAGCCACGGGGTGCGCGACATGCCCGTCTGGGGACGGGAGTACCGCATCGAGGAGGGGCAGCGCCTGCGCGAGGCGCGCGGCCTCTACGAGCCGGCCGAGGTGGTGCGCGCGCGCATCCTGACGCTGATCGAGTACATCAGCCGGCTGCAAACGCCGTGAGCCGCCGCGCGTTCAGCGCCGGCGCAGCAGCATCGCGTCGCCGTAGCTGAAGAAGCGGTAGCGCTGTTCGATGGCATGGCGGTACAGCGCCATTACGCGCTCGTAGCCCGCGAAGGCGCTCACCAGCATCATCAGCGTGCTCTTCGGCAGGTGAAAGTTGGTGATCAGCCGGTCCACCACCTGGAAGCGAAAGCCCGGCGTGATGAAGATCTGCGTGTCGCCCTCGGTGCGGCCGAAGGCGGCCCAGCTCTCCAGCGTGCGCACGGTGGTGGTGCCCACCGCCACCACGCGCCCGCCGCGCGCGCGGCAGGCCTCGATGGCGGCGATCGTGGCATCGGGTACGCGGTACCACTCGGCGTGCATGGTGTGCTCGGCGATGTTCTCGGTCTTCACCGGCTGGAAGGTGCCGGCGCCCACGTGCAGCGTGACCTCGGCCGTCTGCACGCCGCGCGCGCGCAGCGCGGTCAGCAGGGCCTCGTCGAAGTGCAGCGCGGCGGTGGGGGCGGCCACGGCACCCGGGTGTTTGGCGAACACGGTCTGGTAGCGGCGCTCGTCCTCGGTGGTGTCGCCGTGCTCGATGTAGGGCGGCAGCGGCACGTGGCCATGCGCGGCCATCAGGGCGTGCGGCTCGCCGCTGAAGCGCCAGCGGAACAGGGCGCCCTTCTCGTCGGGCCAACGGCCGAGCAGTTCGGCGCTGAAGCCGCCGTCCATCTCCAGCACCGCGCCCACCGAGGGCTTTTTGCTCACCTTCATGTGCGCCACCACCTCGTGGTTTTGCAGCACGCGCTCCACCAGCAGCTCCACGGCGCCGCCCGTGGCCTTGCGACCGAACAGGCGGGCCTTGATGACCTGGGTGTCGTTGAAGACCAGCAGGTCGCCGGGGTCCAGCAGGCCGGGCAGCTCGTGGAATACGCGGTCCACGGGCGCGTCGGCGCGGCCATCGAGCAGGCGCGAGGCGCTGCGCTCGGGCGCCGGGTGTTGGGCGATGAGTTCGGGGGGCAGAGCGAAGTCGAAGTCGCTCAGGGTGAAGCGGCGGTGGTCGGCGGGAGAGCTCATGTCGCTTGAGGGCCGGACGGACCCGTTCCAAGGAAGGGGGAGGGGCGAAGGCAGAATTGTCCCATGGCCGAACCCACCGCCACCGCCGCCCCAACCCCGCCCAAGGCCCTGTCCGCGCCGCAGAAGGCCATGCACAAGCTGGGCCTCAAGCGCGACATCGACCTCGCGCTGCACCTGCCCCTGCGCTATGAGGACGAGACCCGGGTGGTGGCCCTGCGCGAGGCGCGCGAGGGCTCGGTGGTGCAAATCGAGGGCACGGTCACGCACAGCGAGGTGCAGTACCGTGGCCGGCGCCAGCTGCTGGTGACGCTGGACGACGGCAGCGACACCTGCACGCTGCGTTTTTTCAGCTTCTACCCCTCGCACCAGAAAACGCTGGCGGTGGGCGCGCGCATCCGCGCGCGCGGCGAACTCAAGGGCGGCTTCGCGGGCTACACCATGCTGCACCCGGCGTTCAAGCTGGCGGGCGGTGAGCTGCCGAACGCGCTCACGCCCATCTACCCCACCAGCGCGCAGTTGCCCCAGGCTTACCTGCGCAAGGCCGTGGTGGGCGCGCTGGCCCGCGTGGACTTGCGCGAGACCCTGCCGCCCGATCTGCTGGCCTCGCTGCAGCGCACGGCGCGCGTGAGCCCCACGCTGCGCGAGTCGCTGCAGCAGCTGCACCACCCCGCGCCCGACGTGGCGCTGGCCGCGCTGGAGGATGGCAGCCACCCCGCCTGGCAGCGCCTCAAGGCCGAGGAGCTGCTGGCCCAGCAGCTGTCCCAGGCCCTGGCCAAGCGCGAGCGCGACGCCCTGCGCGCGCCCGCGCTGCCGCTGCGCCGCGAAGGCCTGCACGAGCAGCTGCTGGCGGCGCTGCCCTTCGCGCTCACGGCCGCCCAGCGCCGCGTGGGCGAGGAGATCGCGCTCGACCTGGGGCGCCAGGTGCCCATGCACCGCCTGCTGCAGGGCGACGTGGGCTCGGGCAAGACGGTGGTGGCCGCGCTGGCGGCGGCCATCGCCATCGACGCGGGCTGGCAGTGCGCGCTGATGGCGCCGACCGAGATCCTGGCCGAGCAGCACTTTCGCAAGCTCATCGGCTGGCTCGAGCCGCTGCTCGAACCGCTGGGCAAACGCGTGGCCTGGCTCACCGGCAGCCAGAAGAAAAAGCAGCGCGCGGAGATGCTGGCGCTCATCGCCAGCGGCGAGGCCGCCCTGGTGGTGGGCACGCACGCGGTGATCCAGGACCAGGTGGTGTTCCAGCGCCTGGCGCTGGCCCTCATCGACGAGCAGCACCGCTTCGGCGTGGCGCAGCGCCTGGCGCTGCGCGGCAAGACCGGTGGCGCGCTGGAGCCGCACCTTCTGATGATGACCGCCACGCCCATTCCGCGCACCCTGGCCATGAGCTACTACGCCGACCTGGACGTCTCCACCATCGACGAGCTGCCGCCCGGGCGCACGCCCATCGTGACCAAGGTGGTGAGCGATGCGCGTCGCGCCGAGGTGGTGGCGCGCATCCGCGGCCAGATCGACGAAGGCCGGCAGGTCTACTGGGTGTGCCCGCTGATCGAGGAGAGCGAGGCCCTGGACCTGAGCAACGCCACCGCCACGCACGCCGAGCTGTCGCAGGCCCTGCCGGGCGTGCTGGTGGGCCTGCTGCATTCGCGCATGTCGCCGGCCGAAAAGAAGGCGGTCATGTCGCTGTTCGAGCAGGGTCAGATGGGCGTGCTGGTGTCCACCACGGTCATCGAGGTGGGGGTGGATGTGCCCAATGCCTCGCTCATGGTGATCGAGCACGCCGAGCGCTTCGGACTGTCGCAGCTGCACCAGCTGCGCGGGCGCGTGGGACGCGGCGCGGCGGCCTCGGCCTGTGTGCTGATGTACTCGCCGCCCGAAGGCGGGCGCCTGGGCGAGACCGCGCGCGAGCGCCTGAAGGCCATGGTCGAGACCAACGACGGCTTCGAGATCGCGCGCCGCGACCTGGACATCCGTGGCCCGGGCGAGTTCCTGGGCGCGCGCCAGTCCGGGGCGCCGCTGCTGCGCTTCGCCGACCTGGCCACCGACACCCACCTGCTGGACTGGGCGCGCGAGGCCGCTCGGACCATGCTGGACCAACACCCGCGCGAGGCCGAGCAGCACCTGGCGCGCTGGCTCGGCAGCAAGGCCGAGTACCTGAAGGCCTGAGGGGAAGACGCGCAGCGGCGCAGAGGGGCAAAATACACCTCCATGACGCTCACCGAACTCAAGTACATCGTGGCCGTGGCCCGCGAGAAGCACTTCGGCAAGGCGGCCGAGGCCTGCTTCGTCTCGCAGCCCACGCTGTCGGTGGCGATCAAGAAGCTCGAGGAGGAACTCGAGCTCAAGATCTTCGAGCGCAACGCCAGCGAGATCGCGGTCACGCCCCTGGGCGAGGACATCGTGCGCCAGGCCCAGACCGTGCTGGAGCAGGCCGCGGCCATCAAGGAGATCGCCAAGCGCGGCAAGGACCCGCTGGCCGGCCCGCTCAAGCTCGGCGTCATCTACACCATCGGCCCCTACCTGCTGCCCGAGCTGGTGCGCCAGGTGATCGAGCGCACGCCGCAGATGCCGCTGGTGCTGCAGGAAAACTTCACCACCAAGCTGCTGGAGCAGCTGCGCCTGGGCGAGATCGACTGCGCCATCCTGGCCGAGCCGTTTCCCGACACCAACCTGGCCATCGCGCCGCTGTACGACGAGCCGTTCATGGCCGCCGTGCCGCACACGCACCCGCTGGCCGCGCAGGGCCACATCACGGCCGACGAGCTCAAGCGCGAGACCATGCTGCTGCTGGGCACGGGCCACTGCTTTCGCGACCACGTGCTGGAGGTCTGCCCCGAGTTCGCGCGCTTCTCCAACGACACCGAGGGCATCCGCAAGAGCTTCGAAGGCTCCTCGCTGGAGACCATCAAGCACATGGTGGCCGCCGGCATGGGCGTGACCCTGGTGCCGCGCCTGTCGGTGCCGCGCTCGGCCCTGGGCGGCCCCCAGGCGGCCCGCGACGACCTGGGCGATTCGCCCTACGTGCGCTACCTGCCGTTCCAGGGCGAGGCGCCCACGCGCCGCGTGGTGCTGGCCTGGCGGCGCAGCTTCACGCGCTACGAGGCCATCGCCGAACTGCGCAACGCCATCTACGCCTGCGAGCTGCCGGGCGTGAAGAGACTGTCGTGACGACCACCGCCCCCGCTCCGCGGGCGCCCTCGCGCCTGTCGCTCTGGCTCGACCTGATCCGCTGGAACCGCCCCGCCGGCTGGCTGCTGTTGCTGTGGCCCACGCTGTCGGCGCTGTGGGTGGCGGCGGGCGGCTTTCCCGGCTGGCACCTGCTGCTGGTGTTCACGCTGGGCACCGTGCTGATGCGCAGCGCCGGCTGCTGCGTCAACGACGTGGCCGACCGCGACTTCGACCGCCACGTCAAGCGCACCGCCCAGCGGCCCGTCACCTCGGGCCAGGTGTCGGTGAAAGAGGCGCTGGCCGTGGGCGCGGTGTTGGCCTTGCTTGCCTTCGGCCTGGTGCTCACCACCAATGCGCTCACCATCGCGCTGTCCTTCGCGGCGCTGGCGATCACCCTGGCCTACCCCTTCGCCAAGCGGCTGGTGTCCATGCCGCAGGCGGTGCTGGGCGTGGCCTTCAGCTTCGGCATTCCCATGGCCTTCGCGGCGGTGCAGGGGGCCGTGCCCACGCTGGCCTGGGTGCTGCTGCTGGGCAACCTGTTCTGGGTGCTGGCCTACGACACCGAGTACGCCATGGTCGACCGCGACGACGACCTTCGCATCGGCATGAAGACCTCCGCCATCACCCTCGGCCGCGCCGACGTGGCGGCGGTGACGGCCTTCTACCTGCTGCACCTGGCGATCTGGACCCTGGCCCTGTGGCCGCAGCTGCGCTCACCGGTGTGGCTGGCCGCGCTGGCCGTGGCGTTGGCCCAGGTGGCCTGGCACTTCACGCTGATCCGTGCACGCACGCGCGAAGGCTGTTTCGCGGCCTTCCGCGCCAACCACTGGCTGGGGTTCACGCTGTTCATCGGGGTGGCGGTCGGCCTGGTCTGAGGGCTTGGCTCGCCCAGGCAATGCTTCGCTGCCCTCCCTTTTTTCACAGATGCCCATTCGCCGCCTGACGTCCGACGACGCGCCCGCCTACCGCGAACTGCGCTTGCGCGCGCTGCGTGAGCACCCCCAGGCCTTCACCTCCGATTGGGAAGAGGCGAGCGCGCGGCCACTCGAGGAATCGCGGCAGCGCCTGGGGTCGGGTGAGGTGCCTTTCTGGGGCGCGTTCGACGACGGCGGCGCGCTGGTGGGCATGGTCGGTCTCGACTGCCCGTCGCGCGCCAAGCAACGGCACCAGGGCACGGTGGTGGCCATGTACGTGGCCAGGGAAGCGGCCGGGCGCGGCTGGGGGCGCGGGCTGCTGCGGGCGCTCATGGCCCATGCGGCGTCCATCGGGCGGACGGACCTGGTGCTCACCGTCACCGAAGGCAACGCATCCGCCATCCGGCTGTACCAGGAGGCCGGCTTCGTCGCGTTCGGCACCGAGCCGCGTGCCATCGTGGTGGACGGGCGCCTGCACGCCAAGGTGCACATGCACCGCCGCCTGGCCTAGTGGGCGCCGGTCCTACCGGCCGAACTCCTGCCCCAGTTCCTCGGCGCGTCGCTGCGCCGCCTTCAGCGCCGTTTCGAACGACGCCTTCATGCCCGCGTTCTCCATGGCCGTGAGCGCGGCGTAGGTGGTGCCCCCCTTGGAGGTGACGCGCTCGCGCAGCACCTGTGGCGGTTCGGCCGAGCGTTGCGCCAGCGTGGCCGCGCCCACGAAGGTGCCCACGGCCAGTTGCAGCGCGGTGTCGGGCGGCAGGCCCATGCGCGCGCCGGCGTCGCGCATGGCCTCGAGGAAATAGAACACATAGGCCGGGCCCGATCCGGACAGCGCGGTGACGGCGTCCAGATCGCGCTCGGTGGCCACCCAGACCAGCTCGCCCGTGGTGCGCACCACGCGCTCGACCAGGGCGCGGTCGGCGGCCGAGGCGCCGTCGCGCGCGAACAAGCCGGTCATGCCCAAGCCCACGAGCGCGGGCGTGTTGGGCATGGCGCGCACGATGCGCTGCGTGCCCAGCCAGACGGCCATGCTGTCGCTGGTGATGCCGGCGGCCACGCTCAGGTGCAGGGCGCCGCCCAGGTGCGGGCCGGCGGCGAGCGCCGCGTCCTTGAAGGTTTGCGGCTTCACGGCCCAGACCACCAGGTCCGACGGCTTGAGCCCTGCGCCCGCCGCGTCGAACAGCGCCACGCCGGGGAACTGCTGAGCCAGGCGGGCGCGCTGCTCCTCCCAGGGTTCGACGATCTGGAGGGCGCTGGGCGCATGGCCCTGGCGCAGCAGGCCGCCGATGACGGCGCTGGCCATGTTGCCGCCGCCGATGAAGGTGATGAGGGGGGAGGGGGATGCGGGCGTGTTCATGCGCGCGATTGTCGCCGCGCGCCGCGGCCCTAGGCAGCGGTGGTCTGCCGCACCGCGTGCTCCCAGGCCGCCATCTTCTCGGCCGCCCGCTCGCGCGAAATCTGCGGCTCGAAGCGGCGCTCGGCGCGCCACTGCGCGCTGAGTTCGTCCGTGCCCTGGTACACGCCCGCGTGCAGCCCCGCGAGGTAGGCCGCGCCGAGCGCGGTGGTCTCCACCACGGCCGGGCGCACCACGGGAATGCCGAGCAGGTCGGCCTGGATCTGCATCAGCAGGTCGTTGACGCTGGCGCCCCCGTCCACGCGCAGCTCGCTCACCGGCACGCCGCCCGCGGCCACGGCGTCGCGGCTCATGGCCTGCAGCAGGGCCGCGCTCTGAAAGGCGATGCTCTCCAGCGCGGCGCGCGCGATGTGCGCGATGGTGGTGCCACGCGTGAGGCCGGTGATGGTGCCGCGCGCATCGGGCCGCCAGTAGGGCGCGCCCAGGCCGGTGAAGGCCGGCACCACCACCACGCCGTCGGCGTCGGGCACGCTTTCGGCCAGGGCCTGCACCCCGCTGCTGGCTTCGATGGCGCGCAGGCCGTCGCGCAGCCACTGCACCACCGCGCCGCCGATGAACACGCTGCCTTCCAGCGCGTACTGCGCCGGGCCCGGCGCCTGCGCGCAGGACGTGGTGATGAGGCCGTTCTGGCTGGTCTGGAAGCGTTCGCCGGTGTGCATGAGCATGAAGCAGCCCGTGCCATAGGTGTTCTTGGCCATGCCGGCCCGAAAGCAGGCCTGGCCGAACAGCGCGCTCTGCTGGTCGCCGGCCACGCCCCCAATGGGGAGGGTGCCGCCCAGCCAGTCGGCATGCACCTGGCCGAAGTCGTCGCTGGACGGCAGCGTCTGCGGCAGCAGGGACCGCGGGATGCGCAGCAGTTCCAGCAGCTCGTCGTCCCAGTCGCGCGTGTTCACGTTGAACAGCATGGTGCGCGCGGCGTTGCTGTGGTCCGTGACGTGGCGCGCGCCGCGCGTGAGCTGCCAGATCAGCCAGCTGTCCACGGTGCCGAAGGCCAGCTCGCCGCGCTCGGCCTGTTCACGCGCGCCGGGCACGTGGTCCAGGATCCACTGCAGCTTGGTGCCCGAGAAGTAGGCGTCGATGCGCAGGCCGGTCTTGCGCTGCACCAGGGCCTCGTGGCCCTGTTCGCGCAGCGCGGCGCAGGCGCCCTCGGCGCGCCGGTCCTGCCAGACGATGGCGTTGTACACCGGCTCGCCGGTGCGGCGGTTCCACACCAGCGTGGTTTCGCGCTGGTTGGTGATGCCGACCGCGCGCACCTCGCCGGCGCGCAGACCCGCCTTGGCCAGCACCTCGCGCGCGGTCTCCCGCTGGGTGTTCCACAGATCGCGCGGGTCGTGCTCCACCCAGCCGGGCTGCGGGTAGATCTGCGGGAATTCGCGCTGGGCCATGGCCACCACGCGGCCCTGGCGGTCGAAGACGATGCTGCGCGAGCTGGAGGTGCCCTGGTCCAGGGCCAGCAGGTGGGTGGGGTCCATCGGTCGTGTTCCGGGGCTTTCAGGAAGCGAGTGCCGCGCGCTCGCCGGCGACCACGCATTCCACGTGGCTCTGCTCGATCAGCGCGTTGAAGGGGTCGGGCGGTGCCGCGTCGGTGAACAGGGCGTCGAGGTCGTCGAGCCGGGCCAGCTCCACCATGGCGGGTCGGTTGAACTTGCTGTGGTCGGCGGCCAGCCAGACCTGGCGCGACTGCGCCACGATGGCGCGCGCCACCTTGACCTCGCGGTAGTCGAAGTCGCGCAGCGTGCCGTCGGCTTCGATGCCGCTGATGCCGATCAGGCCGATGTCGACCTTGAACTG
Organism: Hydrogenophaga sp. SNF1; assembly: GCF_034421675.1. NCBI lineage: Bacteria > Pseudomonadati > Pseudomonadota > Betaproteobacteria > Burkholderiales > Comamonadaceae > Hydrogenophaga > Hydrogenophaga sp. SNF1. Next base: position 3,992,153 of record NZ_CP139793.1, on the reverse strand, counting down.
GTGCATGAAGTCCACGGTGGCCTCGCCCACGATGCCCTGGTCGGCCGCGCGCACCTGGCCGCCGGCGACGATGACCTCGCAATCGGGGTTGGTGCTCATGAGCGAGGCGATGTGCAGGTTGTTGGTGATCACGCGCAGGCCCCGGTGGCGCTGCAGCTCGCGCGCCACGGCCTCGATGGTGGTGCCGATGTTCATGATCAGCGAGCAGCCGTTGGGCACGCGCGCCGCCACGGCGCGCGCGATGCGCTGCTTGGCGTCGGCCTGCATGGCCTGGCGCTGGCGGTAGGCGATGTTCTCGGTGGTGGAGCCGGGCAGGCGCACGCCGCCATGAAAGCGGGCCAGCAGGCCGGCCTCGGCCAGGCGCTGCACGTCGCGGCGAACGGTCTGCAGGGTGACGCCGAAACGTTCGGCCAGGGCTTCGATGGTCTGGGGGCCGTGCGCGCGGACCTCGTCGAGCAGTTGCGTGTGGCGGGGATTCAGGTTCATGTCGGGGTGGCCGGCGATCGGGTTCCGAACATATCGGAAAACACTGATGGACTTCTAAGGGTATTTACCGAACATAAAAGGAAAAGAAACGAACAAAGATACGCGCAAACGAAAGCGCGGCGCCGGACTTATTGCACGCCGCGTCCACCACGCCCATGCAGCTGTCACTGGATCAGATCACCAAGACCGTGGGGCCTTCGGTCCACCTGTACCCGCTGAGCCTGGCGCCCGTGCCGGGCGCGGTCACGGTGCTGCTGGGCGCCACGCAGGCGGGCAAGACCAGCCTGATGCGCGTGATGGCCGGGTTGGACACCGCGAGTTCCGGGCGCGTGCTGGTGGACGGCGAGGACGTGACGCGCCGCCCGGTGCGCGAGCGCAACGTGGCCATGGTCTACCAGCAGTTCGTCAACTACCCCTCGATGACCGTGGCGCAGAACATCGCCTCGCCGTTGCGCCTGCGCGGCGAGCGCGATGTGGAGGCCCGCGTGCGTGCGCTGGCCGCGCGACTGCACATCGAGCCCTTCCTGGACCGCCTGCCGGCCGAGCTGTCGGGCGGGCAGCAGCAACGCGTGGCGCTGGCGCGCGCCCTGGCCAAGCGGGCGCCGCTGATGCTGCTCGACGAACCCCTGGTGAACCTGGACTACAAGCTGCGCGAGGAACTGCGCGAGGAGCTGTCGGCGCTGTTCGCCGCTGGCGAGGGCACGGTGGTCTACGCCACCACTGAGCCCGGCGAGGCCCTGCTGCTGGGCGGCCACACGGCCGTGATGGATGCGGGCGAGCTGCTGCAGTACGGCCCCACGGCCGAGGTCTTCCATCGGCCGAAGAGCCTGCGCGTGGCGCGCGCCTTCAGCGACCCGCCCATGAACCTGCTGCCCGCGCGGCGCGGCGCCCAGGGCGGCCTGCGCGTGGCCGGCGCGGCGGACTGGCCGCTGGACCTGCCCCTGTCGGCGGGCGATGACTTCGTGCTCGGTGTGCGCGCCGGCGGCCTGCGCGAGCGAGCACAACCCGGGGACCTGGCCATCGAGGGCCGTGTCGAGCTGGCGGAGATCGCGGGCTCCGACACCTTCGTGCATGTGCACAGCGCCGTGGGCGAATTGGTGGCGCAGCTGGTGGGCGTGCACAAGCTGGACCTGGGCGCGCCCATCCGGCTGCACCTGCACCCCGACCAGCTCTTCGTCTTCGACGCGAGCGGTCCGCTGGTGCGCGCGCCGCTGGTCCGCCAGGGAGCGCGTTGATGGCCCTGATCGAACTCGACCTCGCCCACGCCTACGCGCCGGACCCGCGCACCGACGAGGACTACGCCCTGCTGCCGCTGAAGATGGCGTTTCGAGACGGCGGCGCCTACGCGCTGCTGGGCCCCTCGGGCTGCGGCAAGACGACCATGCTCAACATCATCTCGGGGCTGCTGGTGCCTTCCCAGGGCACGGTGCGCTTCGACGGCCGCGACGTCACGCGCGAGTCGCCGCAGCAGCGCAACATCGCGCAGGTGTTCCAGTTCCCCGTCATCTACGACACCATGACGGTGGCGCAGAACCTGGCGTTCCCGCTGCGCAACCGCAAGGTGCCGCAGGCCGAGATCCGCCAGCGCGTGGGGCGCATCGCCGAGATGCTGGAACTCAGCGGCCAGCTCGACCACCGCGCCGCCGGGCTGAGCGCCGACCAGAAGCAGAAGATCTCGCTCGGGCGCGGCCTGGTGCGCTCGGACGTGTCGGCCGTGCTGTTCGACGAGCCGCTCACTGTGATCGACCCGCACCTGAAGTGGCAGCTGCGGCGCAAGCTCAAACAGATCCACCACGAGCTCAAGCTCACGCTGATCTACGTCACGCACGACCAGGTGGAGGCCCTGACCTTCGCCGACGAGGTGGTGGTGATGTCGCGCGGCCGCGCGGTGCAGAAGGGCACGGCCGCAGACCTGTTCGAGCGCCCCGCGCACACGTTCGTGGGCCACTTCATCGGCTCGCCCGGCATGAACTTCCTGCCCGCGCAGGCGGTGCGCGGCGGCGTGCTGGTGAACGAGCAGCCGCTGGCCTTCCAGGACGAGCGGCGTCTGCCCGAGGGGCCGGTCAAGCTGGGCATACGTCCCGAGTACCTGCGCCTGGGCGAGCCCGGCGACGGCCGCTCGCTGCCGGCCCGTGTGGGCCGGGTGCAGGACATCGGCACCCACTTCCTGCTCAGCTGCGAGCTCGGCCCGCACACGTTGAAGTGCCGGCTGGGCGCCGAGGCCGCGCCACCCGCCGTGGGCGACACCGTGCACCTGCGCCTGCTGGACGCGCACACCTGCTTCTACCGCGACGAACAACTGGTGGAGAACGCGACATGAGCGCCGCACGGCCGCCCGAAGGCGCTCGCACCGCAGTGCGCCGCACGGAGGTTTTCCCATGAGCGCCGCACGGCCGCCCGAAGGCGCTCGCACCGCAGTGCGCCGCACGGAGGTTTTCCCATGAGCACCATCAACAAACCCGTGAACCAGAAGGCCTGGTGGCTGGTGCTGCCGGTCATCCTGTGCGTGGCCTTCTCGGCCGTGCTGCCGCTGATGACGGTGGTGAACTACTCGGTGCAGGACATCATCTCGCCGCAGCGGCGCGTGTTCGTGGGCACCGAGTGGTTCGCCATGGTGATGCGCGACAGCGAGCTGCACCTGGCGCTGTGGCGCCAGATCCAGTTCTCGCTCGCCGTTCTGCTGGTGGAGATCCCGCTGGGCATCGCGCTGGCGCTGTCCATGCCCGCGCAGGGCTGGCGCGCCTCGGTGGTGCTGGTGGTCGTGGCGCTGTCGCTGCTGATCCCCTGGAACGTGGTGGGCACCATCTGGCAGATCTTCGGGCGCACCGACATCGGCCTGCTCGGCCACACGCTGGAGCGCCTGGGCTTCGCCTACAGCTACACCGGCGACCCGAGCCACGCCTGGTGGACCGTGCTGGTCATGGACGTGTGGCACTGGACGCCGCTGGTGGCGCTGCTGGCCTACGCGGGCCTGCGCAGCATCCCCGACGCCTATTACCAGGCCGCCCGCATCGACGGCGCCAGCCCGTGGGCGGTGTTCCGCTACATCCAGCTGCCCAAAATGCGCGGCGTGCTCATGATCGCCGTGCTGCTGCGCTTCATGGACAGCTTCATGATCTACACCGAGCCCTTCGTGCTCACCGGCGGCGGCCCGGGCAACGCCACCACCTTCCTGTCGCAGTACCTCACCACCAAGGCGGTCGGCCAGTTCGACCTCGGGCCCGCGGCCGCCTTCTCGCTGATCTACTTCTTCATCATCCTGCTGTTCTGCTTCGTGCTCTACAACTGGATGCAGAGCCTGGGCACGTCGGACAAGGAGCAGGGCCATGCGTGAATCCCGTTTCCGCGCGCGCACGCTGTTCCTGATGGCCTACCTGGTGTTCGCGCTGCTGCCCATCTACTGGATGGTGAACATGAGCTTCAAGACGAACGGGGAGATCCTGTCCTCGTTCACGCTGTGGCCCGAGACCTTCACCTGGGACAACTACCGCACCATCTTCACCGACGCCTCGTGGTACTCGGGCTACATCAACAGCCTGATCTACGTCGGCATCAACACCGCGATCTCGCTCACGGTGGCGCTGCCCGCGGCCTACGCCTTCTCGCGCTACCGCTTCCTGGGCGACAAGCACGTGTTCTTCTGGCTGCTCACCAACCGCATGACGCCACCGGCGGTGTTCCTGCTGCCCTTCTTCCAGCTCTACACCACGCTGGGCCTGATGGACACGCACATCGCCGTGGCGCTGGCGCACCTGCTGTTCAACGTGCCGCTGGCGGTGTGGATCCTGGAAGGCTTCATGAGCGGCATCCCGCGCGAGATCGACGAGACCGCCTACATCGACGGCTACAGCTTCCCGCGCTTCTTCTTCACCATCTTCCTGCCCCTCATCAAGGCCGGCGTGGGCGTGGCCGCGTTCTTCTGCTTCATGTTCAGCTGGGTGGAGCTGCTGCTGGCGCGCACGCTCACCAGCGTGAACGCCAAGCCCATCGTGGCGACGATGACGCGCACGGTGTCGGCCTCGGGCATGGACTGGGCCACGCTGGCGGCGGCCGGCGTGCTGACCATCGTGCCGGGGGCGATCGTGATCTGGTTCGTGCGGCACTACATCGCGAAGGGCTTCGCGATGGGCCGCGTCTGACAAGCCCGTTCCCAACGATTGGAGGACCCCATGTTCGACTGGATGGTCTGGACCCCGCCGGTGGCGATCTTCTTCACCGCCATCGCGCTGCTGCTCTTTGGCATGACGGTGTGGGAAGTCCGTGCGCCCACCATCGAGCGCAAGGGCTTTCTGCCCATGAAGACCACGCGCGGCGACCGGCTCTTCGTGGGCCTGCTCGGCGCCGCGTACATCAACCTGGCCTTCGTCGGCATGGCCGGTCGCTTCGCCGAATGGTTCCGGCTGGAGCAGGAGCCCTCGGCCTGGATCGGTTTCGCCGTCTCGATGCTTTGGCTCGCCCTGGTGATGCGCAAGGGCTGAGCGAGGTTCTCAACGACCGGACCGCCGCTTCCCCGGTGCCGTGTCGATCCGCTGGCGGGGAGGCACACCATCAACACCCAAGGAGACAACATGAAACTGCGACACACGGCGCTCGCTGCGCTGATCGCGACCGGCGCGGCGCTGCCCGCCTGGGCGGATGAGGCCGCCGCCAAGCGATGGATCGACAGCGAGTTCCAGCCGTCGACCCTGAGCAAGGCCCAGCAGGCGGCGGAGCTCAAGTGGTTCATCGACGCCGCCGAGAAGCTCAAGGCCAAGGGCATCAAGGAAATTTCTGTGGTGTCCGAGACCATCACCACGCACGAGTACGAGTCCAAGACCCTGGCCAAGGCCTTCAGCGAGATCACGGGCATCACCGTCAAGCACGACCTGATCCAGGAAGGCGACGTGGTCGAGAAGCTGCAGACCTCGATGCAATCGGGCAAGTCCATCTACGACGGCTGGATCAGCGACTCCGACCTCATCGGCACCCACTACCGCTACGGCCAGATCCTCAACCTCACCGACTACATGGCCGGCGCGGGCAAGGACTTCACCAACCCGGGCCTCGACCTCAAGGACTTCATCGGCACCAAGTTCACCACCGGCCCCGACGGCAAGCTCTATCAGCTGCCCGACCAGCAGTTCGCCAACCTCTACTGGTTCCGCGCCGACCTGTTCGCGCGCCAGGACCTGAAGGACAAGTTCAAGGCCAAGTATGGCTACGACCTGGGCGTGCCGCTGAACTGGAGCGCCTACGAGGACATCGCCGAGTTCTTTACCAACGACGTGAAGACCATCGACGGCAAGCCCATCTACGGCCACATGGACTACGGCAAGAAGGACCCGTCGCTGGGCTGGCGCTTCACCGACGCCTGGCTCTCCATGGCCGGCACCGCCGACATCGGCACGCCCAACGGACTGCCGATCGATGAATGGGGCATCCGCGTGGCCGCCGACAAGTGCACGCCGGTGGGCGCCTCGGTGGCGCGCGGCGGCGCGACCAACTCGCCGGCGGCCGTCTACGCGCTCACCAAGTACGTGGACTGGATGAAGAAGTACGCGCCCAAGGAGGCCACGGGCATGACCTTCGGCGAGGCGGGTCCCGTGCCCGCCCAGGGCCAGATCGCGCAGCAGATCTTCTGGTACACGGCCTTCACCGCCGACATGACCAAGCCAGGCCTGCCGGTGGTCAATGCCGACGGCACGCCCAAGTGGCGCATGGCCCCCGGCCCCAACGGCCCGTACTGGAAGCAAGGCATGCAGAACGGCTACCAGGACGTGGGCTCCTGGACCTTCTTCAAGAACCACGACGCCAACCGCACCGCGGCGGCCTGGCTTTACGCGCAGTTCATCACCGCCAAGACCACCTCGCTGAAGAAGACCATCGTCGGCCTCACGCCGATCCGCGAGAGCGACATCCAGAGCAAGGCCATGACCGACATGGCGCCCAAGCTGGGCGGGCTGGTGGAGTTCTACCGCTCGCCCGCGCGCGTGGCCTGGAGCCCCACGGGCACCAACGTGCCCGACTACCCCAAGCTCGCGCAGCTGTGGTGGCAGAACGTGGCGCAGGCCGTCACGGGTGAGAAAACGCCGCAGCAGGCCATGGACGGCCTGGCCGACCAGATGGACCAGGTGATGGCCCGTCTGGAGCGCGCCGGCATGGAACGCTGCGCGCCCAAGCTCAATCCCAAGGGCGACCCCAACAAGTGGCTGAGCGACAAGGCCGCGCCCTGGAAGAAGCTGGCGAACGAAAAGCCCAAGGGCGAGACCATCGCCTACGATCAGCTGCTCAACGCCTGGAAGGCGGGCAAGGTCCGCTGACCGTTGCCCCGCGCCGTGTTGCCCCGGGCGCCTCACGCCCGGGGCCCGTCCGCCCTGTTTCGCATGAACCGAGAACAACGACTCGCCACCCTCGCCGGTACCGAACGCTTCGACCTGGTGGTCGTGGGCGGCGGCGCCACCGGCCTGGGCGTGGCGCTCGACGCCGCGCTGCGCGGCTTCTCTGTCGCCCTGTTCGAATCGCATGATTTCGCTGGCGGCACCTCCTCGCGCGCCACCAAGCTGCTGCATGGCGGCGTGCGCTACCTCGCGCAAGGCAACGTGGCCCTGGTGCGCGAGGCCCTGGCCGAGCGCACCACGGTCATGGCCATCGCGCCCCACCTGGCGCAGCCGCTGCCTTTCGTCATGCCCAGCCACCAGTGGTGGCAGACGCCGTTCTACGGCATCGGGCTCAAGCTGTACGACCTGCTGGCCGGGCGCGCCGGCCTGGGGTCCACCGAGTTCCTGGACCGTGCCCGCACCCTGGCCGCCCTGCCGGGGGTGAACCCCCAGGGGCTCAAGGGCGGCGTGCGCTACTGGGACGGCCAGTTCGACGACGCGCGCCTGGCCATTGCGTTGGCGCGAACCGCCGAGGCCGCGGGCGCGGCGGTGTTCAACCACGCCGAGGTCAGCGCCATCGCCGCCGACGGCAACGGGCACGCGCTCACCGTGAAGGACCGCGTGGGCGGCGCCGAACACCGGGTGCGTGCGCGCTGCGTCGTCAACGCCACCGGCGTCTGGGTCGACGCCCTGCGCGAGGCCGCGGGAACCCCGTCGCACATGGTGCGGCCCAGCCAGGGCGTGCACCTGGTGGTCGACCGCGACTTTCTGGGCGGGGAGCACGCGCTGCTGGTGCCCCGAACCCGCGACGGGCGCGTGCTGTTCGCCGTGCCCTGGCTGGGCAAGCTGATCCTGGGCACCACCGACACGCCGCGCCAGGACCTGGCGCGTGAGCCCGAACCGTTCGCGCAAGAGCTGGGCTTCATCCTTGACGAAGCCTCGCGCGCGCTCAGCCGGCCGGTGCGCCGCGCCGACATCCGCAGCGCCTGGGTGGGCCTGCGCCCGCTGGTGGCGCCGCCGAGCGACGGCGGCGCCGGCACCAAGGCGCTGTCGCGCGAGCACACGGTGGTGGTCGACCGCAACGGACTGGTCACGGTCACCGGTGGCAAATGGACCACCTACCGCGCCATGGCCGAAGACGTCCTGCAGCAGTGCTTCGACGCCGGCCGCCTGCCGCCCCGCCCCGGTGGGCAGAGCGCCAGGCACCGCCTGGTGGGCGCGCCGGTGCGCGCATCGGTGCCCATCCACGCCGCGCCCGGCTGGCACCTGTACGGCACCGAGGCCGAGCGGGTGCGTGGCCTGCCCGGCGCCGATCAGGCGCTGGGCCTGGGCCTGCACGCCGCGATGGTGCGGTTCGCGGTTCGATGTGAGCATGCGCTCACTGTTGAAGATGTGCTGGCCCGCCGCTGGCGTGCGCTCTTTCTGGACGCCACCCAGGCGGCGCGCATGGCGGGCTCGGTGGCCGCCATCCTGCGCGAGGAGGGCATCGCCGACCCGCGCACCGACGACTTCCTGGCGCTCGCCCGTCGTTACGCCGCACCCGGTGTTTGACGGGCGCCGTCGACTCATGCCATAATGCGCGGCTTCGCTCCCTTTTTGGGGGGTGATGTATCTTGGCGAAAGCCTTCTGCCCACCGAAGGGTGGCCTCCGCCGCGGCAGCAGCCGCTTGCAGTGGAAGCCCTCCAACGACGGGCCCAAGACTGATCGCTGTTGTCCGTGGTGGACAACAGCATTCAAGTTGGGACTTAAATCAAATGATTCAAACGCAATCTCGACTCGATGTTGCTGACAACACGGGTGCGAAATCCGTGATGTGCATCAAGGTGCTCGGCGGCTCCAAGCGCCGCTACGCCAGCGTGGGCGATGTCATCAAGGTCAGCATCAAGGAAGCAGCGCCTCGCGGCCGCGTCAAAAAGGGCGAGGTCTACAACGCCGTGGTGGTGCGCACCGCCAAGGGCATCCGCCGCCAGGACGGCGCACTGATCAAGTTCGACGGCAACGCGGCTGTGTTGCTCAACGCCAAGCTGGAGCCCATCGGCACCCGCATCTTCGGCCCGGTGACGCGCGAGCTGCGCACCGAGAAGTTCATGAAGATCGTGTCGCTGGCCCCCGAGGTCCTCTGAGGTAAGCACCATGAACAAGATTCGTACCGGTGACGAAGTCATCGTGATCGCGGGGCGCGACAAGGGCAAGCGGGGCAAGGTGGCCTCGCGCACCGACGAGCAGCACCTCGTGGTCGAGGGCGTCAACGTCGTCAAGAAGCACGCCAAGCCCAATCCCATGAAGGGCGTGACGGGTGGCATCGTCGAGAAGACCATGCCCATCGATCAGTCCAACGTGGCGATTTTCAACGTGGCCACTGGCAAGGCCGACCGCGTGGGCATCAAGGTTCAGGCCGATGGCAAGCGCGTTCGCGTCTACAAGTCCAGCGGCGAAGAGATCAAGGTGGCATGACCATGGCACGTTTCAAGCAACACTACGCCGAGAAGGTGGCGCCCGAGCTGACCAAGAAGTTCGGCTACAAGTCGCCGATGGAGGTGCCGCGCATCACCAAGATCACGCTCAACATGGGCGTGAGCGAGGCGGTCGCCGACAAGAAGGTGATGGACAACGCCGTGGGCGACCTCACCAAGATCGCTGGCCAGAAGCCCGTCGTGACCAAGGCCAAGAAGGCCATCGCCGGCTTCAAGATCCGTGAGCAACAGGCCATCGGCTGCATGGTCACGCTGCGCGGCGCCCGCATGTACGAATTCCTTGACCGCTTCGTCACCGTGGCCCTGCCCCGCGTGCGCGACTTCCGCGGTATCTCGGGTCGTTCGTTCGATGGCCGTGGCAACTACAACATCGGCGTCAAGGAACAGATCATCTTCCCCGAGATCGAGTACGACAAGGTCGATGCCCTGCGTGGCCTGAACATCAGCATCACGACGACCGCCAAGACCGACGAAGAGTGCAAGGCTCTGCTGGCGGGTTTCCGTTTCCCCTTCAAGAACTGAGGTGGCGTGTGGCTAAACAAGCACTGCTCCAACGTGAACTCAAGCGCGAGAAGCTCGCCGCCAAGTTCGCCAAGAAATACAACGAGCTCAAGGCCATCGCCGGCGACGCCAAGAAGTCGGACGAAGAGCGCGAAGCCGCCCGCCTGGCGCTGCAAAAGCTGCCCCGCAACGCGAACCCGACCCGTCAGCGCAACCGCTGCGAGATCACCGGTCGCCCGCGTGGCACCTTCAACCACTTCGGCCTGGCCCGCGCCAAGGTCCGCGAAATGGCTTTTGCCGGCGAAATCCCCGGCATCACCAAAGCCAGCTGGTAAGCCTTAGGAGAACCCCACATGAGCATGAGTGATCCTATCGCCGACATGTTGACCCGTGTCCGCAACGCGCAGATGGTCGAGAAGGCCACCGTGGCGATGCCGGCGTCGAAAGTGAAGGCGGCGATCGCCCAGGTCCTGAAGGACGAGGGCTACATCGAAGACTTCAAGGTGGTCAACGAAGGCGGCAAAAGCGAGCTGGTCATCACCCTGAAGTACTACGCCGGCCGTCCCGTGATCGAGCGCATCGAGCGCGTGAGCCGTCCCGGCCTGCGCGTCTACCGTGGCCGCAACGCCATTCCCCAGGTCCAGAACGGCCTCGGCGTGGCGATCGTGACCACCCCGCGCGGCGTCATGACCGATCGCAAGGCGCGCGCCACCGGTGTCGGTGGTGAAGTGCTGTGCTACGTGGCCTGATGCGGGCATCGAGGAGAGACTGAAATGTCACGTATTGGAAAACTGCCGATCACGGTTCCCACCGGGGTCGAGGTCGTCCTCAAGGACGGCCTGATCAACGTCAAAGGCGCCAACGGTGCCCTGAGCTTGGCCGCCAACGCGCTGGTCAAGATCGACATCAACGCCGGCAAGGTGACCTTCGCGCCGGTCGACGAGTCGCGCGAAGCGAACGCCATGTCCGGCACCATGCGCCAGCTGGTCAACAACATGGTTACCGGTGTCAGCAAGGGCTTCGAGAAGAAGCTCAACCTGGTCGGCGTGGGCTTCAAGGCCCAGGCCCAGGGCGCCAAGCTCAACCTCACGGTGGGCTTCTCGCACCCGGTGATCATGGACATGCCCGCCGGCATCAAGGTGGAAACGCCCGCGCCCACGGAAATCGTGATCAAGGGTGCCGACCGCCAGCGCGTCGGCCAGATCGCGTCGGAAGTGCGCGCCGTGCGTCCGCCCGAGCCCTACAAGGGCAAGGGCATCCGCTATGCGGATGAGAAGGTCGTGATCAAGGAAACCAAGAAGAAATAAGGAGTCCGATCATGCTGACCAAGAAAGAACAACGCCTGCGCCGCGCGCGCCAGACCCGCATCCGCATCGCCCAGCAGGGCGCGGTGCGCCTGACGGTGAACCGCACCAACCTGCACATCTACGCCAACGTCGTGTCCGCCGACGGTTCGCGCATCCTCGCCTCGGCTTCCACGGCCGAGAAGGAAGTGCGCGCCCAGTTGGGTGCCTCGGGCAAGGGTGGCAACGCCGCCGCTGCCGCCGTCATCGGCAAGCGCATCGCCGAGAAGGCGAAGGCCGCCGGCATCGAGAAAGTGGCGTTCGACCGCTCGGGCTTTGCCTACCACGGCCGCGTCAAGGCCCTTGCAGACGCCGCCCGCGAGGCCGGCCTGCAGTTCTGATGAAACGGGATCAACGACATGGCTAAGTTTCAGGCAAACATCAAGAACGAAGCGAACGAGGACGGTCTGCGCGAAAAGATGATCGCGATCAACCGCGTGACCAAGGTGGTCAAGGGCGGTCGCATCCTCGGTTTCGCAGCGCTCACCGTCGTCGGCGATGGCGATGGCCGCGTGGGCATGGGCAAGGGCAAGGCGCGTGAAGTGCCGGTGGCCGTGCAAAAGGCCATGGAGCAGGCCCGCCGCAACATGATCAAGGTGTCGCTCAAGGATGGCTCCCTGCACCACGCGGTGCACGGCGAACACGGCGCCTCGAACGTGATGATGCTGCCGGCCGTCAAGGGTACCGGCATCATCGCGGGCGGCCCGATGCGCGCTGTCTTCGAAGTGCTGGGCGTGACCGACGTCGTGGCCAAGAGCCACGGTTCGAGCAACCCTTACAACCTGGTGCGCGCCACGCTGGACGCGCTCGAGAAGTCCACCACCCCGGCCGAGGTCGCCGCCAAGCGCGGCAAGACGGTCGAGGAAATCCTGGGCTGAGAGGAATCCCCATGAGCACTCCCAACACCCTGAAGGTCCAGCTCGTGCGCAGCCCCATCGGCTGCAAGCAGAGCCACCGCGACACCGTGCGCGGCCTGGGCCTGCGCAAGCTCAATAGCATCAGCGAACTGCAGGACACCCCGGCCGTGCGCGGCATGATCAACAAGATCAGCTACCTGGTCAAAGTCCTCTGATCGGAGACGACGACATGGAACTCAACAACATCAAGCCAGCCGAAGGCGCCAAGCACGTGAAGCGTCGCGTGGGCCGCGGCATCGGTTCGGGCCTGGGCAAGACCGCGGGTCGCGGCCACAAAGGCCAGAAATCGCGCGCCGGTGGCTACCACAAGGTGGGCTTCGAAGGCGGTCAGATGCCGATGCAGCGCCGTCTGCCCAAGCGTGGTTTCAAGTCCGCGCTGCTGCAGTTCAACGCCGAAGTGACCCTGGGCCAGCTCAACGCGATCGAGGCCACCGAGATCGACGTTCTGGTGCTCAAGCAGCTCGGCCTCGTGCCCCAGCTCACCAAGCGCGTGAAGGTCATCAAGTCCGGTGAGATCACGCGCGCCGTGACGCTCAAGGACGTGCTGCCGACCGCTGGCGCCAAGGCCGCGATCGAAGCCGCCGGCGGCAAAGTCGCCGCGGCCGCCTGATCACGCCCGTTCGAAAGGACCTCGTGGCAACCGCTTCCCCGTCCCTGGCCAAGACCGGCAAGTACGGCGACCTGCGTCGCCGGCTGGTCTTCCTGCTGCTGGCGCTGGTGGTGTACCGCGTCGGCGCGCACATTCCTGTGCCGGGCATCAATCCGGAGCAGCTCCAGCAGCTCTTCCAAGGGCAGCAGGGCGGCATCCTGAGCCTGTTCAACATGTTCTCGGGCGGCGCGCTCTCGCGCTTCACCGTGTTCGCGTTGGGCATCATGCCGTACATCTCGGCCTCCATCATCATGCAGCTCATGACGTACGTGATCCCCACGTTCGAGCAGCTGAAGAAGGAGGGCGAAGCGGGCCGCCGCAAGATCACCCAGTACACGCGCTACGGCACGCTGGCGCTGGCGATCTTCCAGGCCATGGGCATCGCGCTGGCGCTGGAAGGCCAGGCGGGCCTCGTGATCGATCCGGGTATGGGCTTTCGCCTGACGGCGGTGGTGAGCCTGGTGGCGGGCACGATGTTCCTCATGTGGCTCGGCGAGCAGATCACCGAACGCGGCCTGGGCAACGGCATTTCGCTGCTGATCTTCGCAGGCATCGTCGCCGGCCTGCCGAACGCCATCGGCGGTCTGCTGGAGCTGGTCCGTACCGGTGCCATGAACGTGCTGGTGGCCCTGTTCATCATCGCGCTCGTGGTCCTGGTGACCTACTTCGTGGTGTTCGTCGAACGCGGCCAGCGCAAGATCCTGGTGAACTACGCGCGCCGTCAGGTGGGCAACAAGGTCTACGGCGGCCAGTCGTCGCACCTACCGCTCAAGCTGAACATGGCCGGCGTGATCCCCCCGATCTTCGCTTCGTCCATCATCCTGCTGCCCACCACGGTGGTGAGCTGGATCAGCACCGGCGATTCGACCCGCTGGCTGCGCGACCTGGCCTCGGCCCTGTCGCCCGGACAGCCGATCTACGTGGCGCTGTATGCGGCGGCCATCATCTTTTTCTGCTTCTTCTACACCGCCCTGGTTTTCAACAGCCGGGAAACCGCGGACAACCTGAAGAAGAGTGGCGCCTTCATCCCCGGCATTCGTCCGGGCGACCAGACGGCCCGCCACATCGACAAGATCCTGCTTCGGCTGACGTTTGCCGGTGCGATCTATATCACCGCGGTGTGCCTGCTGCCCGAGTTCCTGATCCTGGAATACAACGTGCCCTTCTACTTCGGTGGCACGTCCCTCCTGATCATCGTGGTCGTGACCATGGATTTCATGGCCCAGGTGCAAAACTACATGATGTCGCAGCAGTACGAATCGCTGCTCAAGAAAGCGAATTTCAAGACTTCCCTCGGCAACTGAACCATGGCCAAGGACGACGTGATCGAAATGCAGGGTGAGGTGGTTGAAAACCTCCCCAACGCGACTTTCCGCGTCAAGCTCGAAAACGGGCACGTGGTCCTCGGCCACATCTCCGGCAAGATGCGCATGCACTACATCCGCATCCTGCCCGGCGACAAGGTCAAAGTGGAGCTCACGCCCTACGACCTGACCCGTGCCCGCATCGTGTTCCGCGCCAAGTGAAGCGCCTGTACTGAACGTTTACCGGATTTCTAGGAGAAGAAAATGAGAGTTTCGGCTTCGGTCAAGAAGATGTGCCGCAACTGCAAGATCATCAAACGCCACGGCGTCGTGCGTGTGATCTGCACCGATCCCCGCCACAAGCAGCGTCAAGGCTGATCGATTCGTCAAGAGGATTCACATGGCTCGTATTGCAGGCATCAACATTCCGCCGCACAAGCACGCCGAGATCGGCCTGACGGCGATCTTCGGTATCGGCCGCACCCGCGCTCGCCAGATCTGCGACGCGTGCGGCATCGCGTACAGCAAGAAGATCAAGGACCTCTCCGACGCGGAGCTCGAGAAGGTGCGTGACCAGGTGGGCACGTTCACCATCGAGGGTGACCTGCGCCGCGAGACCACGATGAACATCAAGCGCCTGATGGACATCGGCTGCTACCGTGGCTTCCGCCATCGCCGCGGCCTGCCGATGCGTGGTCAGCGCACCAAGACCAACGCACGCACGCGCAAGGGTCCGCGCAAGGCCGCCCAGTCGCTGAAGAAGTAATCGGTTCGAAGGAAAACCATGGCCAAGTCCCCCTCCAGCAGCGCCGCCGCCCGCGTTCGCAAGAAAGTCCGCAAGAACATCGCGGACGGCATTGCGCACGTGCACGCGTCGTTCAACAACACCATCATCACCATCACCGACCGCCAGGGCAACGCGCTGTCGTGGGCGTCGTCGGGTGGCCAGGGCTTCAAGGGTTCGCGCAAGTCGACGCCCTTCGCGGCCCAGGTGGCCTCCGAAGTGGCCGGTCGCGCCGCGATGGAACAGGGCATCAAGAACCTCGACGTCGAGATCAAGGGCCCCGGCCCGGGTCGCGAGTCGTCGGTGCGTGCGCTGGGTGCCCTGGGCATCCGCATCACCTCGATTTCCGACGTGACGCCCGTGCCCCACAACGGCTGCCGCCCCCAAAAGCGCCGCCGCATCTGAGCCCGTCTTCACCGGGCATCTGGCTTCGCGCTAGAATGCCGGGTTCTCCGAGCGCCACCGCAGTCATGCTGCGGTGGCATTTTTGCTAAGCCCACCGCCCCCGCCATCGCGGGATGGCTCCCGCAATCACAGTCCCTGTGGGTTGCGGCAGACGACAAAAGGAAACCAACGTGGCACGTTACCTCGGCCCCAAGGCCAAACTGTCCCGTCGCGAAGCCAGCGACCTGCTGCTCAAGAGCGCGCGCCGCTCGATCAGCGACAAGGCCAAGTTCGACTCCAAGCCCGGCCAGCACGGCCGCACCTCGGGCCAGCGCACCTCCGACTTCGGCGTGCAGCTGCGCGAGAAGCAGAAGGTCAAGCGCACCTACGGCGTGCTCGAGCGCCAGTTCCGCCGCTACTTCGCCGAGGCCGACCGCCGCCGCGGCAACACCGGCGCCAACCTGCTGTTCCTGCTCGAGTCGCGCCTGGACAACGTCGTGTTCCGCATGGGCTTTGCTTCCACCCGTGCCGAAGCGCGCCAGATCGTGTCGCACAAGGCCATCACGGTGAACGGCCAGTCGGTCAACATCCCGTCCTTCCTGGTCAAGGCCGGTGACGTGGTCGCTGTGCGCGAGAAGTCCAAGAAGCAGGCCCGTGTGATCGAGGCGCTGGAACTGGCCAAGCAGATCGGCTTCCCCGGTTGGGTTGAAGTGTCGGTCGACAAGGTTGAAGGCGTCTTCAAGAAGACCCCTGACCGCGATGAATTCGGCTCGGACATCAACGAGTCGCTCATCGTCGAACTGTATTCGCGTTAATCCCGTCCCCGGCCGGGCGCGGCATCCGCTGCGTCGCCGGGCCATTCCATGCTCCGTCTGCCTTATCGGTGTAACGAGCCGAGGGAACTGAAGGAAGTCTGAATGCTGAACAACCTGCTCAAGCCCAAGTCCATCAACGTCGAGCAACTCTCGGCCAATCGCGCCAAGGTCACGCTGGAGCCCTTCGAACGCGGCTACGGGCACACCCTGGGCAACGCCCTGCGCCGCGTGCTGCTGTCGTCCATGGTGGGCCATGCCCCCACCGAAGTGACCATTGCTGGCGTGGTGCACGAATACTCGTCCATCGACGGCGTTCAGGAAGACGTGGTCAACCTGTTGCTCAACCTCAAGGGCGTGGTGTTCAAGCTCCACAACCGCGACGAGGTGACCCTGAGTCTGCGCAAGGACGGTGAGGGGGTCGTGACGGCCGCCGACATCCAGACGCCGCACGACGTCGAGATCGTCAACCCCGACCACGTCATCGCCACGCTGTCGGCCGGTGCCAAGCTGGACATGCAGATCAAGGTCGAAAAGGGCCGCGGCTACGTGCCTGGCACGCTGCGCCGTGGCGACGAAGCCGCCCGCTCGATCGGCCGCATCGTCCTCGACGCGTCCTTCTCGCCGGTCAAGCGCGTGAGTTACACGGTGGAAAGCGCCCGCGTCGAGCAGCGCACCGACCTCGACAAGCTGGTGCTCGAGATCGAGACCAACGGCTCCATTGGCCCCGAAGAGGCCGTGCGCGCCTCGGCCAAGATCCTCGTTGAACAGCTCGCCGTGTTCGCCCAGCTGGAAGGCGCCGACCTCTTCACGGAGGCGCCGCAACAGCGCAGCTCGCAGCAGTTCGACCCGATCCTGCTGCGCCCTGTGGACGAGCTCGAACTCACCGTGCGTTCGGCGAACTGCCTGAAGGCCGAGAACATCTATTACATCGGTGACCTGATCCAGCGCACCGAGAACGAGTTGCTCAAGACCCCGAACCTGGGCCGCAAGTCGCTCAACGAAATCAAGGAAGTGTTGGCCTCGCGTGGTCTCACGCTGGGCATGAAGCTCGAGAACTGGCCGCCCGCCGGCCTCGACAAGCACTGATCTCAACCCCTGAGCCCTCGGGCCAGGCCATGACGAACCGCCGGTACCTGATACGGCCGGCGGCAAAAGACGGAAAGGAAACACCATGCGTCACGGACACGGACTTCGCAAACTCAACCGCACCAGCGAGCACCGCCTCGCGATGCTGCGCAACATGATGAACTCGCTGCTCACGCACGAGGCCATCAAGACCACGCTGCCCAAGGCCAAGGAACTGCGCCGGGTCGTCGAGCCCATGATCACCCTGGCCAAAGAGCCGACGGTGGCCAACCGCCGCCTGGCCTTCAACCGCCTGCGCGATCGCGACGTGGTGGTCAAGCTGTTCGACGAACTCGGCCCGCGCTTCAAGGCCCGTCCCGGTGGCTACACCCGCATCCTGAAGATGGGTTTCCGCGTGGGCGACAACGCGCCCATGGCCCTGGTGGAGCTGGTTGACCGCGCCGAACCGGCCGCCGATGCCGGTGAAGCCGACAAAGCGTGATATAATTTTTGGCTTGACGCGGAGTGGAGCAGCCTGGTAGCTCGTTGGGCTCATAACCCAAAGGTCGCAAGTTCAAATCTTGCCTCCGCAACCAAACAAACCCAGTGCCAGCTGGTGAAGAAGGCCCTCGAATCGAGGGCCTTTTTTCTTGGTGGCGCCGCGAATGCCTGCCGCGCGCGGCGTCGGCCGGCGACGGCCCGGATGCCATAATCGCCGCACTGCGGGAGAGCGGGGCCCCGGGCCCCCGCCGAAGGCGCAAACTCCCATCATCGCTCAGGCACCAGGACCGCAGTCACCCATTTCGCCGACTGGAGAGCGGCCGTCGCACGGCCCACCGAAGGGGCAAGCCGCGTCAGCGGCTGAAACTCTCAGGTTCAAGGACAGAGGGGGAGGCGCAGCAGGATCGCATCGATGCGACGCGATCGCCTGCGACCACCTATTGGAGTCCTGGTGCCTTCTCCCCATCCGCACACCCCCCCGTCCCGGGGCGCGTCGACGCGCTTTGTCATTGCCCTTGTCCTGGGACTGCTCGCGGGTCTCTCGCTGGGCGGCGCCTACGCGCTTCACCGCCTGTGGCAGGAGCTGCCCAGCGTGGCGGCCCTGACCGACTACCGCCCCAAGCTGCCGCTGCGCATCCACGCCCGGGACGGCCGCCTGTTGGCCGAATACGGTGAGGAGCGCCGCGAGCTCGTGGCGATCGAGCAGATCCCCAAGCGCATGCGCGAGGCGCTGCTGGCCATCGAGGACGCGGGCTTCTACGCGCACCGCGGCGTGGACTTCTCCGGCCTGGCGCGCGCCGCCTGGAGCAACCTGTTCGCCGGGGGGCGCGCGCAGGGCGGCAGCACCATCACCATGCAAGTGGCCCGCATGTTCTTTCTCAGTCCCGAGAAGACCTACCGCCGCAAGATCATGGAGGTGCTGCTGGCCTGCAAGCTCGAGGCGCACCACGACAAGGACACCCTGCTCGAGCTCTACATGAACCAGGTCTACCTGGGTGAACGGGCCTATGGCTTTGCCGCCGCCGCCTCGGTGTACTTCGACAAGGCGCTGCATGAGCTCACGCTGGCCGAGGCCGCGATGCTGGCGGGCCTGCCCAAGGCGCCCTCGGCCTACAACCCCGTGGTCAACCGCGAGCGCGCCGTGGTGCGGCAGCGCTACATCCTGTCGCGCCTGTTGGCGCTCGGCTGGATCGACCAGGACGCGCACGACCAGGCCCAGGCCGAGCCCCTGGTCCTGCGCTCGCCCGAGCGCTTGGGTGGGCTGCACGTGGGGCATGCCGTGGAGCAGGCCCGCCAGCGGGTGGTGGAGCGTTTCGGCGACGCGGCGTACACGCGCGGTCTGGACGTGGTCCTCAGCATCGACGCGGACCTGCAGCGCGAGGCCATGCGCGCGCTGCGCGGCGGTTTGCTGCGCGCCCAGCAGCAGCGCGGCTACGCCGGACCGGAAGCCCGGCTGCCGCCGCCCTGGCGATTCGACCGGCCGGGGCTGCGGCGCGCGCTGGCCCCGTACCCCGACAGCGGCGAGCTGCAGGCGACCCTGGTGCGCGAGGTGTCGTCCGCGGGGCTGCAGGCCCACCTGCGCGACGGCAGCGCCATCGCGCTGGCGCACCGCGCCGGGCGGGGCCCGCGCATCGAGGTCGGTTCGGTGATCCGCGTGCAGCGCGACGCGGCACAGGGCTGGCGCCTGGCCCAGCTGCCGCGAATGGAGGGCGCCCTGGTCTCCATCGACATGGACACCGGTCACATCCTGGCCCTGGCCGGCGGCTTCGACCCGCGCCTGGGCCAGTACGACCACGCCATGCAGGCCCTGCGCCAACCCGGCTCCACCTTCAAGCCATTCGTCTACTCCGCGGCGCTGGAGCGCGGCTACTTCCCCGGCACGCTGGTGGAAGACCGCCAGCGCGTGGTGACGCCGGCCGCCCCGGGGCGCCGCGCCTGGGCTCCCCGCAACCACGGCGACCGCTACGACGGCTTCGTGACGGCCCGCGACGCGCTGGCGCGGTCCCGCAACGTGGCCACGGTGAACCTGATGGAGGCGGCGGGTGCGGTGTACGTGCGCGATTTCGCGGCGCGCTTCGGCTTCGATCCGCAACACAACCCGGCGGCCCTGCCACTGGCCCTGGGCGCGGGCGCGGTCTCGCCGCTGGGGCTGGCGCAGGCCTACGCGGTGTTCGGCAGCGGCGGCGAATGGCGTCCCGCCGTGCTGATCACCCGCGTGAGCGAGCGTGGCGGCGCGGTGCTGTACGACGCCGCCGACCCCGCGCCGGCGTTGCGCTCCGTCTCCGAGCGCAACGCCTACATCGTGGACAGCATGCTGCGCGACGTCGTGCAGCAGGGCACGGCGCGGCGTGCCCTGCGCCTGGGCCGCCCCGACGTGGCGGGCAAGACCGGCACCTCCAACCAGGCCCGCGACGTGTGGTTCGCGGGCTATTCGTCGGGGGTGTCCACCGTGGTGTGGATGGGCTACGACCAGCCGCGCAGCCTGGGCCGGGCCACCGGGGCCACGCACGCGCTGCCCGTGTGGACCGAGTTCATGGCCAGCGCCGTGGCTGGCCGCTCGCCGCGCCAGCGCGAGCGGCCTGGCGGCGTCGTGGTCCATGCCGGCGACTACGCCTATGCCGAGTACGCGGCCAGCGTTTGCGTGCAGGACGACAACGACCGGGTGGCGGGGCCGTTCGACTGCGCGCCGGATGCGCCCGGCGGGGCGCCGCCGGGTTGAGGGCGCGCAGGCCGCCGCGGCGGCCCGCGCGCCGGTGCGTCAGCCGCGCGCCTCGCTCAGTCGCTGCCCGGTCCGGGCCGGTGCGCCGCTGCGGTCCAGCAGGCCCAGCACCACCTGCAGCGCCAGCGCCACGGCACCGCCGATGAACACCAGGTCGCCGAAGGTGCGCACCCAGCGCAGCGTCTGCAGCAGCGGCTGCTGCATGAAGGTCTCGCTGCGGGCGTACCACAGGCCCTCGCCCACGCTCGCCATGAACTGGATGAAGCCGATCGGCAGCAGGCTGGTGAAGATCATCAGCACCAGGCCCAGGTTCAGGCCCCAGAAGCCGGCCTTCATCAGCGGCTCGCTGAACACGGCGCGGGGCCGCAGGTAGCGCAACACCATCAGCGTGAAGCCCAGTGCCAGGAAGCCATAGACGCCGAACAGGGCCGCGTGCGCGTGCACGGGCGTGGTGTTCAGGCCCTGGATGTAGTACAGCGAGATCGGCGGGTTGATCATGAAGCCGAAGACGCCCGCGCCCAGCATGTTCCAGAAGGCCACGGCGACGAAGCACAGCAGCGGCCACTTCAGGTCGTCCATCCAGGGCGCGCGGGTCTTCAGGCGCCAGTTCTCGAAGGCCTCGTGGCCCAGCACGATCAGTGGCACCACCTCCAGCGCGCTGAACGAGGCGCCCACGGCCATGACCGGCGTGGTGGTGCCCGCGAAGTACAGGTGGTGGAAGGTGCCCGGGATGCCGCCCAGCAGGAACAGCGAGGCCGAGGCCAGGCTGGCCGTGGTGGCCATGCGGCGCGACACCAGCCCCATGCTGGAGAAAACGAAGGCCAGGGCGGTGGTGGCGAAGACCTCGAAGAAGCCCTCCACCCACAGGTGCACCACCCACCAGCGCCAGTACTCCATCACCGACAGGCTGGTGCGCTCGCCGTAGAACAGGCCCGCGCCGTAGAACAGGCCGATCGCGCCGACCGAGGCCGTGAGCAGGGCCAGCAGGTTCTTGTCCTGGCCGTCGCGCGCGAACAGCGCGGGCAGCACGCCGCGCAGCATCAGCACCAGCCAGAGCAGGATGCCGACCCACTTGAGGATCTGCCAGATCCGTCCCAGGTCCACGTACTCGTAGCCCTGGTGGCCCAGCCAGAAGTTCCACTCGGGCGGCATCTTCTGCGCGATGGCCAGGTAGTTGCCCACGAAGGAACCGACGCAGACGAAGACCAGCGCCCAGAACAGCACGTCCACGCCCAGCTTCTGGAACCTCGGGTCCTTGCCGCCGTTGATGACAGGCGCGAGAAACAGGCCCACCGCCAGGAAGCCGGTGGCGATCCAGAACAGCGCGGCCTGGATGTGCCAGGTGCGCGTGAGCGAGTAGGGGAACCACTGCGACAGGTCGATGCCGTAGAAGCTGCGCTCCACGGTGTAGTGGGCGGTGAAGCCGCCGATGAAGACCTGGAAGACGAACAGCGCGACCACCAGGAACAGGTATTTGCCCAGCGCGCGCTGCGAGGGCGTGAGCGCGAAGGCCGTCAGCGGGTCGCGCGCCGGTGCGGCCGGCAGCGGCTCGTCGTGGTCGCGCAGGAAGGCCCAGGCCCAGACCAGCAGGCCGATGCCCGCCAGCAGGATGACCACGCTGGCGATGGACCAGACCACGTTCTCCTTGCTGGGCACGTTGCCGATCAACGGTTCATGCGGCCAGTTGTTGGTGTAGGTCACCGGCGTGCCGGGCCGCTCGGTGGCCGCGGCCCAGGCGGTCCAGAAGAAGAATTGCGCGAGCCGCTCGCGCCGCGTGGCGCTGGGCAGGGTGTTCTCCTTCATCGCAAAGCTCTCGCGGCTCTTGGCCAGCGCGGGCGCGTCGGAGAACAGCTGGTCGTAGTAGGCGGCCGTGTGCGCCATGGCCTGCGCGCGCCGCTCGCTCACCACCAGCGCGCCATCGGCGCCGACGCCATTGGCGCGGTACTCGGCCCGCAGCTCGGCGCGCAGCGCGCCCTGCAGGCTGGCGTCGAGGTCCGCGTAAGCCCGCCCGTGCCGCTCGCGGGCGGCCAGGTCGAGCCAGGCCGTGAGTTCGCGGTGCAGCCAGTCGGCCGTCCAGTCGGGGGCCTGGTAGGCGCCGTGGCCCCAGATGGAGCCGAGCTGCATGCCGCCCACCGACTGCCAGGCGGTCTGTCCGTCCAGGATGTCCTCCTGCGTGAACAGCGCCTTGCCTCCCGCGGTGCTCACCTGCGCCGGCACCGGCGGCGCCGAGCGGTAGACCTCGGCGCCGAAGTAGCCCAGCAGCGAGAACATGACGATGCACACGCCGATCAGCGCGAACCAGTACTTTTTGTAGATACCCATGAGGCTTCTCCCGTGCGTCAGTGCACGTCCGCCGGCGCGAAGCGCTCGAACAGTACGTTGTTTTCCAGGTGGATGTGGGCGATCAGGTCGTCGCGGAAGGCGACCAGGCCGCTGTAGAGCGCGCGCCAGGTGGTGCAGGCGCCGCGCGGCGGCGTGAAGTCCTGCGTGAGCTCGCCGAGGCGGCGCAGGGCCACACCGTGCTCCTCGTGTTCGCCGCGCATCACGCCGATGGGCATGCCGCCCATGGCGCCGTGTCCGCGCGCGATCAAGGGGAACAGCACCAGCTCTTCCTTGCGCATGTGGCTCTCCAGTTCCTGGCCCATGGCCATGAGGTGGTCGGCCAGGCCCTGCGGGCAGTCCGCGCGGTCGCCGTGCACCTGTTCGACCCGCCGCGCCAGCCGGATCAGCTCGGGCAGCTGCTCGCGGTGCACCGCGTGGTAGCGCGACAGGATGTGGTCCACCAGTTCGGTGTCGGTGGCCCGGCCCCAATCAAACGCCTCGGACGGTGCCTCGCGCGCCTGCAGCGCCAGCAGCTCGGCCGCGATGGCCTCGCCGTCGACGCCGGCGGCCGTGGCCGCCGTGCGCAGCGTGCGGTTGCCCGCGCAGCAGAAGTCGAACCGGTGCGCGTCGAACACGCGGGTGGCGCCGGGAATGCGCCGGGCCAACTGGCCCAGGGATTGGTCCATCAGGTCCATGCTTGCTCCTTGGTGAATGGGTCGCCGGGCGATATGCGATCCGCGTGCCAAAAAAATTCCCTTGCCAATCAAAGGCTTGGATTGACCAGGGTCAAATCCACCCTGGGCGCGCCACGGTACAAATCACCGCATGGGGTACGAATGACCATCGACACGACGCAACTGCTGCTGCTGACCGACCTGGTGGCCGAGCTGCCGGCCGCGGTGCGGCTGCAGCGCCTGGTGGGCAGCCTGCGCGCGCACTTCGCCTGCGGGGCGGTGGCGCTGCTGCGGCTCGAGCAGGAGCACCTGCGGCCCCTGGCGGTGGACGGCCTGGCCAGCGACGCGCTGGGCCGGCGCTTCGCGGTGAAAGACCACCCCCGGCTGGCGGCCATCCTCGCGCGGCGCGGCGCCACCCGCTTTCCCCACGACAGCGCGCTGCCCGATCCCTACGATGGCCTGGTCGATGGCCACCCCGGCCAGCCCCTGCCGGTGCACGACTGCATGGGCATGGCGCTGGACGTGGAGGGGGAGCGCTGGGGCGTGGTGACGCTGGACGCCTTGGACATCGGCCGCTTCGACGCCCAGGCCCAGCGCGATCTGGAACAGCTCGCCAGCGCGATCGAAGCGGCGGTGCGGCTCACGCGGCTGGAGGTCGAGGTCCGCGCCCTGCGCACGGCGGGCTGGCCGGCGCCGTCCGGTGCGCGCGCCCACCCGCGCGAGGACAGCGACATCGTCGGCCAGAGCGAGGCCATCGTGCACCTGCTGCACGAACTGCAGGTGGTGGCCGATTCCGAACTGCCCGCGCTGCTGCTGGGCGAGACCGGCGTCGGCAAGGAACTGTTCGCGCACCGCCTGCACCAGCTGTCGCGCCGCGCCGGCAAGCCGCTGGTGCACGTCAACTGCGCGGCCTTGCCCGAGTCGCTGGCCGAGAGCGAGCTGTTCGGCCACGCCAAGGGCGCCTTCTCGGGCGCGATGAGCGAGCGGCCGGGCCGCTTCGAGGCCGCCGATGGCGGCACGCTGTTCCTTGACGAGGTGGGCGAGCTGCCGCTGGCCATCCAGGCCAAGCTGCTGCGCACGCTGCAGAACGGCGAGATCCAGCGCCTGGGCACCGACCGCCCGCGGCGCGTGAACGTGCGCGTGATCGCGGCCACCAACCGCCAGTTGCGCGAGCTGGTGCGCGAGGGCGCGTTCCGCGCCGACCTCTACCACCGCCTCTCGGTCTACCCCATTCCCATTCCGCCGCTGCGCGAGCGCGGCAACGACGTGCTGCTGCTTGCCGGCCGCTTCCTCGAGCTCAACCGTGCCCGGCTGGGGCTGCGCAGCCTGCGCCTGTCCGCCGAGGCCGACGCCGCGCTGCGCCGCTACCGCTGGCCTGGCAACGTGCGCGAGCTGGAGCACGTGATCAGCCGCGCGGCGCTCAAGGCGGTGAGCCGGGGCGCCGACCGCCGCGGCATCGTGACCCTGGAGCCGGACATGCTGGACCTCGACGAGGGGGACGCGCCGGCGCAGGACCGCGCCGTGCCGGGCGCCAGCGCCGCACCGGTGCCCGCGCCGGCGCCGCTGCATGAGACGGTGGCGGCCACGCAGCGCCAGGCCATCCAGCAGGCGCTGGCGCTGCACGGCGGCAACTGGGCCGCCGCGGCCCGCGCGCTGGACCTGGACGCCAGCAACCTGCACAAGCTGGCCCGCCGGCTCGGGCTCAAGGCCTGAGCACCACGGCCCCGCGGGGACCGCGGGGTGAAGGCGCCCTAGGGGTGCTCGCCCACCGCCTTGTAGATGCCCGCGCGCACCGGGCCATGCTCACGCAAGCCGGTGCGCATGGCTTCCAGGTAAGCGTTCCAGTCGTAGCCGGCGGCGGCGGCGAAGTGCATCAGCAGCTGTCCGTTGACACCGAGCACGTACAGCAGACCGATGTCGGGCCGCTGCAGGGCCTGCGTCTCCTGCGGATCCAGCTCGTGGGCCGACAGGTACTCGCCGGGCGCCGACCGGAACCGCCGCAGCGCCTCGGGGTTGCGGTTGAGTTCGTAAATCACCTTCTGCACGCCATAGAGGCTCATCGTCTTCTCCGGTTCGGGCGCCGCCGCCGTGGCCTCACAGGTCCAGCACGAGCCGCGGCGAGCGGGCCCGCGACACGCAGATGACCATCGAGCGGCCCGCGTCGCGCTCCTCCTGCGACAGCACGTAGTCGTGGTGGTCGACCTCGCCCTCGAGAACCGTGGTCTCGCAGGTGCGGCACAGGCCTTCCCGGCACGAGCACGGAACGCCGATGCCATGGGCTTCCAGCACGTCCAGGATGCTTTTGTCCGGCGGCACCTGCAGGCGCAGGCCGCGCCGGCGCAGTTCGACCTCGAAGGCGCCGGCGGGACCGGCCGCTTCGACGCTGGGCGCGGGCGCCGAGAAGTACTCGAAGTGCAGGCGCTCGGGCGGCAGGTGCGCGCCCTGGGTCCGCACGGCGTCCATCAGCGCGCTCGGACCGCAGCAGTAGACGTGCTCGCCCTCGCGCACGTCGGCCAGGGCCTCGCGCACGTCCAGCGCCGCCCCGCCGCACAGGGCGTCGAAGTGGAAGCGCACCGCGGCGCCGTGCGGGCCCAGGGTGTCATAGAAGGCCGCGCGCTGCGGACTGCGGGCGGCGTACACCAGGCGCCAGGGGCGCTGGTGCGCGACGCACCACTGCACCATGGACATGATGGGCGTGATGCCGATGCCCCCCGCCACGAACAGGTAGCTGTCCAGGCCCGGGTCCAGCCGGAAGTGGTTGCGCGGCGCGCTGGTCTCCAGGCGATCGCCGCAGCGCAGGCTGCGGTGCACGAACGCCGAGCCGCCCCGGCTGGCCGGCGACAGGCCCACGCCGATGACGTAGCGATCGCGCTCGCGGCAGTCGTTGCTGATCGAGTAGTGGCGCACCAGCCCGCCGGGCAGCCGGATCTCCAGGTGCGCCCCGGGCTCGAAGGCGGGCAGCGGGGCGCCCTGCGGGTCCCGCAGCTCCAGCAGCAGCACGCCCCCGGCCTCGGCCCGCACGTCGCTGACCTGGAGCACCAGGCCGTCCTTCTGATTCGACATCGCGCGCCTCAGGCCGTGGCCCGCTGGGACACCGGCATGGCCATCGGCTGGGCCGCGGACTTCGCCGCCTGCTGCTCGGCCTTCACGCGCTCATCGAATACCCAGCGAAAGTGCGACAGCGCCGCGTCGGCGCCGATCGCCAGCATCTTGAATTCGGGGTCGGCGTCGAGCAGCTTCTGCTGCCCTTCGATGAAGGCCTTGTCCTCCATGAAGCCTTCCTCGATGCTGTTGCGAAGCGAGCGTGCGATGTTGGGGTCGTCGAGGTCGAAGTCGTGCAGGTAGTTCCAGAAGAAGTGGGTGCTGCGGCGCGTCTCCGGGGTCATGAACTGGCAGTTGCAGTAGCTGCGCGCGCCTTCCTTGTTGCCGTCCTTGAGGCCGCTGCCGGCCGGGGCGAAGGTGGTGTAGAGGAAGAACATGCCGGGGATCTGCATGTGGCCGATGTTCTTGCGGTCCACCTTGTCCGTCTTGTTCGGGATGACCTTGCGGTGGTAGGGCGGCGGGTCCGAATCCAGGTGCCAGCGCTCCACGCGAAAGCCGTCCTCCAGCCGCTCGATGGCCACCGGCTTGGTCTTGTAGGCATACTCTTCCGAGCCGCCCAGCGTATTGGTGTGCACGAAGGCCAGGTGCGCGAAGTCGCTGAGGTTGTCGACGATCAGCATCCAGTTGGCGTCGTAGTGCATGTAGTCGGGGATGCCGCGCCAGGCCGGGTCGCGCATGGCCGGGAAGTCCACGATCTTGGCCGGATCGGCCTGGTCCTCGTCGCCCATCCAGATCCACACGATGCCGTCGCGCTCGACCACCGGGTAGCTGCGCACGCCGAGCTTGGGCGGCACCCGTTCCTGGCCCGGGATCTCGATGCACTTGCCGGACGGGTCGAACTTCATGCCGTGGTACATGCAGCGCAGGCAGTCGCCCTCGATGCGCCCCAGGTCCAGCGGCGCGGCCCGGTGGCAGCAGCGATTGTCCAGCGCCACGACACGACCGCTGTCGCCGCGGTACAGCACGACCGGCACCTCCAGCAGCGTTCGCGCCAGCTTCCTGCCGTCGATGAGGTCGTGCGACCACGCCGCGACGTACCAGCAGTTCATGAGAAAGATCCCGTCCTTGTGTGCCATTGCTTCTCCTGATGTGGGGTTGATCCAAGCGTTTGGATGGCGCCGAGATTAGGGTTCGCCAGCCCTGGCATCTACGGGGTCTCGGTGGACACACTGTCCCCTGCGCTGGACAATCGATGCATGACCAGCAACTGGGACGACTACGACCTCTTCTGCCACGTGGTCGAGCACGGCAACTTCTCCGCCGCGGCGCGCGCGCTGGACCGTCCCAAGTCGAGCCTGAGCGCGGCGGTGATCCGCCTCGAAACCTCGCTGCAGGCGCGCCTGCTGGAGCGCACCACGCGCCGGCTGCGCATGACGGAAGCCGGCGAGGCGCTCTTCCATGGCATGGGACCCCTGTTCGCCGCGCTGCGCGAGGCCCACCTGGCGGTTCTCGAGCAACGGCAGGGCGTGAGTGGCACGCTGCGCATCGCCGCGCCCTACGAGTTCGGCGCCGAGCACCTGGCCCCGGTGGTGTGCGCGATGATGGAGCGCTACCGGCAGTTGCGCATCGAACTCGACGTGCACCACGCCTCGCTCAACCCGCTGGAGCAAGGCCATGACCTGGCGTTCGCGATGCTGGAGTCGGCCCTGCCGGCCTCGACCATCGTGGTGCGCCGGGTGATGTCGCTGGAGCGCAAGCTCTACGCCGCGCCCGCGCTCATCAAGGCCCACCGCTCGCCCGCCACGCCGCGGCAGCTGGCCAAGATGCCCATGCTGGCGGGGCTGAGCGACACCGAGTGGCGCTTCCGGGGGCCCGATGGCGGCACCGAGAGCATCACCCTGCAGTCGCCTCGACTGGTCAGCGGGAACGCCGACGTGCGGCTGCAGGCGGCCATCGCCGGCCACGGCGTGCTGCGGGTGGCCGAGCCCTTCGCCACGCCCGCCATCGGCGCGGGCCTGCTGCAGCGCCTGCTGCCGGACTACAGCTGCGACCCGCTGCGCGTGTACGCCTTGTTGCCGGCCAAGCGCCTGATGCCGGAGAAGGTGCGGCTGTTCCTCGAGACGCTGGAGCAGCAGGTGCGGCAGGACGTGACTGGTCGGGGCAGCCTCATGGGCTGGACCAGCCGGCGGCTCATAGGCGCAGCGCCTGAGGCAGCCACAAGGTGATGGCGGGCACGGCGATCAACAGGCCCAGCCGCACCAGGTCCACCAGCACGAAAGGCGTGACGCCGCGCCAGATGGCGCCCGTGGGCACTTCCGGCAGCATGCTGCGCAGCACGAAGACGTTCATGCCCACGGGTGGCGTGATCAGGGAGATTTCGGCGACGCAGACGATCAGCACGCCGAACCAGACCGGGTCCAGGCCCATGTGCGTGATCAGCGGAAAGAAGATCGGCACCGTGAGCAGGATCATCGACAGGGTTTCCATCGCCGCGCCGAGCACCACGTAGATCAGGCAGATGCCCACCACCACCATGAGGGGCGACAGCCCCAGGCCGACGACCGCGTCGCGCAGGTCGGTGGGCATGGTGGTGTAGTTGATGAAGTTGGCGAACAGCGAGGCGCCGATCAGGATGGTGAAGAGCATGGCCGAGGTGCGGCCCGATTCGCCCAAGATCTCGATGAGCCGGCCCCAGGACAGGGTGCGCCGCAGCGCGGCGAACAGCAGGCCGCCCATGGCGCCCACGCCGGCGGCCTCGGTGGCGGTGAACAGCCCGCCGTACAGGCCCCCCATGACGACGCCGAACAGCAGCAGCACCGCCCACACCTTGCGCAGCGCCTGCCAGCGCTCGCGCCAGGGCGTGTGCTCGCCCGGCGGGCCCAGTTCGGGCGAACGGGCCGTGACCACCGCCGCGGCCACCATGTACAGCGCCATCGCCAGCAGGCCCGGCAGCAGGCCGGCGGCGAACAGGGCGCCGATGCTCTGCTCGGTCATGATGCCGTAGATGACCAGGATCACGGACGGCGGGATCAGGATGCCCAGCGTGCCGCCGGCGGCGATGGTGCCGGCCGCGAAGGAGTCGGCGTAGCGGTAGCGCCGCATCTCGGGCATGGCCACCCGGGCCATGGTGGCCACGGTGGCGAGCGAGGAGCCGCAGATCGCGCCGAAGCCCGCGCAGGACACCAGTGTCGACAGCGACAGCCCGCCGCGGCGGTGTCCGAAGAAGGCGAACGAGGCGCGAAAGAGCTCGCGCGACATCCCGGCCTGCGTCACGAGCTGGCCCATGAGGATGAACAGCGGCACCACCGACAGGGTGTACTTGGCGACGTCCAGCACCTCCGTGGTGGCCGAGGCACCGGCCGCCGGCCAGCCGCGCATGAAGCCCATGCCCGCCACGCCCACGATGCCCATGGCGAAGGCCAGTGGCACGCGCAGGAACATCAGCAGGAAGAGGCCTCCGAACCCGAGCATGGCTTCGTTCATGGGGTGGTCTCCGGTGGGGTGTCGTCGATGGAAGGGGCGGGCGCGAACGCCAGGCCCAGGTGCATCGCGGCCGTCAGCAGCAGCAGCGCCGCGATCGCATAGTGGAAGTTCGCCAGCCCGATGGACAGGATGGGCGTGGTGTCGCCGTACGAGGCGGTGCGGGCCGCCCGCGCGAACAGCAGCACGCCGATGCCGGCGAGGATCGCCGCGCAGCACAGGTCGGCGAGCCGTGACTGCAGGTGCTTCAGGCGGGCGGGCAGCCAGGGGTCGAACAGGTCGAACAGCACGTGCTCGCCTTGGAGGGAGGCCAGCGGCAGCCCGGCGAACACCGTCACGAGCATCAGCAGTTCGACCAGTTCCACCACACCGGGCAGGCCGATGCCGAGCAGCTTGCGCGCGACCACGTCGGCGCATTGCAGCAGCATCATGGCGAAGATCGCGGCGGCCACCGCCCAGGTCAGCAGCTTCTGGATCCGCGCCGTGACCGCGATCCGTGGCGTGGGCGCGGCCGCCGGCGTGGCGGGGCTCGCGAGCATCAGCGCTGCTGCTTCGCGATTTCGGCGCGAAGCTCCTGCAGGACCTGGGCCGCGTTCGGCAGGCCCTTCTGCTTCGCCGCGTCCACCCATTGCTGCTCCAGCGGCGCGGTCTTCTGGCGGATCGCCTCGATCAGCGCCGGCGAGGAGGGCGAGGAGTCCACGCCGATGGCGTCCAGCGCGGCGCGGCCACGCTGGTCGGCGGCGTCCCATTCGCGGCCGATGCGACGGGCCAGCGGTTCGCCCGACAGCTTCTCGATGGCCGCGCGGTCGGCGGCGGAGAGCCGGCCCCAGGTGCCTTCGTTCATGAACATCGCGAAGCTGGTGTTGTAGAGGCCGCCCGGGATGTTCGTGCGGTACTTGATGAACTTCTCCAGGCGGTACACGGGCACGGATTCGGCCGGGAAGAAGACGCCGTCGACCACGCCGGCCGACATCAGCTCGTAGGACTCCACCGAAGGCTTGAGGATGGCGCTGGCGCCCAGGGCCTGGGCGACGTCCTTGACCATGCCCCCACCCACACGGAACTTCAGGCCGCCGAGGTCCGCGAGGGTCTTGATCGGGCGCTTCGACAGGTAGATGTCGGCCGGCCCGTGCGTGAAGACCGAGAGCACCTTCAGGCCCTTGTGCTCCTTCGCGAAGGCGTCGTGGCGCTCGAAGATGCGCTGGTAGGCGACGGAGTTGATCTCGGCCGAGTGGCCCAGGAAGGGCAGTTCGGCCACCGAGGTCAGCACGAAGCGGCCCGGCGTGTAGCCGTGGATGCCGAAGGACAGGTCGGCGAGCCCGTCGCGCACGGCGTCGAAGGTGGCGGCCGGGCCCGCCACCGGCTTGGGCAGGATGTTGCAGCTCACGCGCTTGTCCGTGGCCTGGGCCACGTCGTCGCACCACTGGCTGACGGCCTTCATCACGGGATGGGTCTGCGGCACGAACATCGAGGTCGTGAGCACCGTCTGCGCCGATGAGAGCAAGGGCACCAGGGCCAGTGCGAGCAGCAGCGTGCGAGGGGTCGCCAATTTCATGGTGTTGTCTCCTGGAGAATGCGGCACGGCTGTGCCTCGTGGGGAAAGGGTTGTCAGGCCAGCGCGGCGCTCGCGCGCGCGGTCGTGGCCTCTGCTCCCGTGGCCATCACGCCGATGGAGCAGCCGCAGGCGAAGATGGGGATGGGCTCGTAGCACCAGACCTCGCCGGTGTGGCCCGCGCAGGCGCCGGCCACCGCGATGAAGGTGCGAATTTCGTAGCCGCCCTGGCCGCCGTCGCGCTGGGTCTCTTCGTCGGTGTAGGCGCACAGGGCCTCGCGGTCGTTGCGCGTCCAGCGCGCCAGGAACTCGCGGTCCCAGGCCTCGTTGATGCGCCCGGAGTCCGGCGTGCAGGGCCAGTGCGAGATGCCGCCGGTGCCGATCAGGGCGACGCGCGCCGGCATGGCGTCGGCGGCGCGCCGGATGGCCTCGCCGAGCGCGTAGGCGCGCTGCAGCGGCGCCAGCGGAGGGCCCTGGCAGTTGATGTTGACCGGAATGATGGGCAGGTCGTTCTGCGGCACCAGGTGGTGCAGCGGCACCATGATCCCGTGGTCCAGCTTCCACTCCTCGCAGAAGCTCAGGTCCACCGTGGCCGACATGCCTTCGATCAGCTGCAGCGAGAGCGCGCTGTTGCCGGGCACGCGGCGGCGTGCAATGCCCAGCCACTCGGGGTCCTCGATGGGGCCTTCGTAGTGGTCGGCCATGCCGACCGCGAACGCCGGCATGTTGTTCATGAAGAAGTTGGCGAAGTGCTCGGCGGCGATCACCACCAGCACATCGGGCCGGCTCGCGCGCAGCGCCTCGCGCTGGGCCTGATAGGCCGCTTCCAGCCGCGCGAGTTGCCGGGGGTCGGCGCGATCGCGCCGCGCGGTGATGCCGGGGCCATGGCTGCAAACGCCCGCGAAGACGAGGCTCATGCCAGGTCCGCCAGGGGCGCATCGGCGCCCGCCATCTCGGCCGGCAGCTCGTAGGCGCGCACGCCGCGTTCGCGGGCCACCACGCGACGCACGGCACCGCGTTGCCAGACCCGCTGTGCCAGGGCGCGGTAGCGGGGCCGGGGCGGCATCTCGCCGCTCAGCCGCTCGTCGAAGCTCCAGAGGTAGAACACGAAGAGGTAGGCGTCGACCGCGCTGAAGGCCTCGCCCAGCGCATAGGGCGTGTCGCCCAGGCGCCGCTCCACGGTCTGCAGCGCGCGCGCCAGGCGCTCGTGGCCCTGGGCGCGCACGGCCTCGACCACCTCGGGGCGGTCGCCGCCGTAGCTTTGCGGACGGAAGACCGAGCGGTAAGCGGCGTGCAGACTGCTGGAGATGAAGTTCATCCACTCGTGGGCCCGCGCCCGCGCCAGCGTGCCGGGCCGCGGCAGCAATCCGCGCTCGGGGACCAGGTCGGCGAGGTAGCTCAGCAGGGCCTGCGACTCGGTCAGGATCTGCCCGTCGATGGCCAGGGCGGGCACCGTGCCGCTGGGGTTGAGCTGCAGGTACTCGGGGCGGAGGTGTTCGCCAGCGCGGATGTTGACGGCGCGGGCGGCGTAGGGGAGCCCGGACTCCTCCAGCACGATGTGGGGCGCCAGGGAACAGGCCTTGGGGCTGTAGTAGAGGATGAGCTCGGGGGGAAAGGGTGGGGCGTTCATGGGGTGGTGGCGTCGGCTGCGGGCGCAGTTTTATGGAGGGGGCCGGCCGCGATAAGGGGGGCGGACGTGGACAAACTGTCCACCCACTTGGACAATGGCCACGCTTCGCGGTGCACCCGCGCCCGGTCGCGCGCGGTGGGGTGGCGCTGGCCTCGCCCCCGGGCCAGCGCCTTCGGCCTCTGCGGCCTCTGCGGCCTCTGCGGCCTCTGCGGCCTCTGCGGCCTCTGCGGCCTCTGCGGCCTCTGCGGCCTCTGCGGCCTCTGCGGCCTCAGCCGCCCCGGACCGTGGTCTCCATCAGATGGCGTGTGACGCGCGGCGGCTCGAGGCCGATGTGGAAGGCCAGCCGGCGGTCGCGCAGGTCGACGTCGGCGGCGGTGGAGCGGTCGAAGCGGCGCAGGTGGTCCGTCCACGACTCGTCCACGATGACCTCGACGAAACGCCCGGGCTTGTTGATGTCGTGCAGCAGCTCCCAGGACAGCGCGCCCTGGCGCAGGCGGCTGCGCCGGCTTTCGTTGAACATCAGGTCGCGGAATTCCTTGGCGCGCGCCGGGTCGATCAGGTACTCGATGGTCAGCATGATGTGACCGCGCTGGGGCGGCGACTCGACGCTGGTTGCCGTGGTGAGCACGCGCTGGGGCGTGAGGTCGCCCTCCGGGCCGCGGTCGGGCATCCAGCGGTTGGCCAGGGCCATGGCCACCCAGCCGCTCGCGGCCGCGATGCCCAGGGCCACCGACAGGCTGGTCCAGGTGGCGATCTGGCCCCACAGGGCGGCGCCGCTGGCGCTCGCGCCCATGATGGACATCTGGTAGATCGACATGCCACGCGCGCGCACCCAGTCGGGCAGACCCATCTGGATGGACACGCTCAGGGTGTTGGCGGTGGTGATCCAGGCCGCGCCGCCGAAGAACATGGCGGGCACGGCCACCCAGACGCGGTCGGTCAGGGCCATCACCGCCATGGCCGCGGCCTGCAGCAGCGCGCCGCGCAGCACCAGCGCATCGCGCGGGTAGCGGCGGCGCAGGCGCGGCAGGAAGAAGGTCGACACGATGGCCCCTGCGCCCATGGAAGCCAGCAGCAGCGTGAAGGTGCCCGCGCCGCCGCCCTGCATGCCGCGCGCCAGCAGCGCCAGCAGGGCCAGCAGCGCCGTGGAGTGGAAGAAGAAGATGCAGATGCGCAGCAGCACGCCCTTGAGAAGGTAGGACTGCGAGACGTACTGCCAGCCCACGCGCATGGCCGTGCCCAGCCGCTCGCGCCCGAGCGGGTGGGGCTTGTGCTCGCGGTGCCAGCGCGCGATGCCGGCCGCCGCCACCAGCGAGAGCACCGCGTTGAGCAGAAAGACCCAGGCGCTGCCCGCGCCCGCGATCAGCGCGCCGGCCACCAGCGGGCCGATGATGCGCGAGGCGTTCATGGCCACGCCATTGAGGGCCAGCGCCGCCGGCAGCTGCGGGCGCGGCACCAACTCCGGCACGATGGCCGAGAACACCGGCCAGCGCATCGCGAAGCCGATGCCGTTGGCGAAGGTCAGCGCCAGCAGCAGCAGCGGTGACATCACCCCGAAGAAGACGAAGCCGCTGAGCACCATGGCCACCACCGCCACCCAGAGCTGCGTGACCAGGTAGTAGCGTTTGCGGTCCAGGTTGTCGGCCAGCGCCCCGCTGGGCAGGCCGAGCAGGAACACCGGCAGGGTCGAGGCCGTCTGCACCAGCGCCACCCAGATGGGGGTGGTGGTCAGCGAGGTCATCATCCACGCCGCCGCCACGTCGTTCATCCACATGCACAGGTTGGCCACGAGCCAGGTGCTCCACAGCAGGCGGAACACGGGCAGGCGCAGGGGGGCGATAGGGGAGAGGCTGTCGTCGGTGGCGGGCATGCGTGGACACGAAGGCATGCGAAGACTGCGGAGCCTACCGCAGTTCAACCCCGCACTCACGTGCGACATTGCGCGGCCCGTTTGACGCCCCGCCGCCCCTTGCCTAGACTCGCCGCATGCCTTCTCGCCGGATCCACGCCCATTCGCATCGCGCCACCGCGCGTGCGCTGCCGTGCGCGCGTCACGTCCAGGGCCCTTCCGCGGCTCTGCGCGGCCACCGACTGCTGGCCGCACATTCCTCCGCCCGGCGATAACCCTTCCCCCTCGAACGCACACCTTCCATCGCCGGGCCCAGCAGCCAGTGCGATCCCTGCCGCGCGCCTGTTCCCTTTTTCTGGCGTCGGCGACCCGAAGGAGCCGTTCATGTCTTCCATCGTCCGCAGTGAGTGTGTTCTCACCGAGCTGGACCACGCGCGCCTGAGCAAGCTGCAGGACGCCGCGCGTGGCGGTGCCCTGGCCGATCTCCTGGCCGAGGCCGACCTCGTGCCCTCGCAGCGCGTGCCCGCCGACGTGGTCACCATGTATTCGCAGGTGCTCGTGCGCGACCACGCGTCGGGCGAGGTGCGCAAGCTGACGCTGTGCTACCCGAGCGACGCCGAGCCCGACGCGGGCTTTATCTCCGTGCTGTCTCCCATGGGCGCCGCGCTCATCGGGCGGCGCGTGGGCGAGCGCGTGCGCAGCGCGCTGCCCGCCGGGCTGGAGCGTGAGATGACCCTCGAGGCCATCCTGTTCCAGCCCGAAGCCAGCGGCGACTACAGCACCTAGGCGCGCCCGCCGCGCCTTCCCCCTTGTTGGCCGACGGTGGCATGTCCACCGGGTTGGGCCCTGCCTGGGAGTTACCTGCCATGAAATTCTCTTCCCTCATTGCCTGGGACGACGCGGCCCTGCGCGAGTCGCTGCCCGCCAGCGCCGGCGCGACGGACGACCGCGCGCAACGGGGCGCGCGCGCGAACGACACGGTCGCGCCGCCCTGGCTGCTGGTGCTGACCACCCTGTCGGCGGTCACCGGCGACCACCTGGCGAAGGTGGCGCGCGCGGCGGCGGAACTGGGCGTGGGGCTGCGGCTCGCGTACTACGCGGGCGAGCAGCCCATCGGTCTGGTCGATCCCCTGGCGCGGCTGGCGCAGCGCGCGCGCTTCGTGCGCCGCCAGCACGGCATCGGCGTCGAGGTGGTGGCCCACGAGGTGCGCAGCCGCTACCAGCTGCTGCGGCTGTCGCGCGCGGCCGGCCTGACCTGTCTGCTGGACGCCAACGAACGGCCGCGGCGCTCGCGCCTCGGGCCCGACCTGCTGTCGCTGCTGCTGCGCGAGGGCCAGGGGCCGCTGTGGGTGGTGAACGCGTCGGACACCGCCTCGGCGGCGGCGCCGCTGTGCTGCTTCGCGCGCACGGCGCCGCTGTCGCGCGAGCGCGATCTGATGCGCTGGTCGCGCGTGTTCGCCCATGGGCGCGCGGTGCAGCTGGTGCACGTGCTGCAGACCGCGGTGTCACCGCCCGACTCGGGCGACGCCGCCGAACTGACGGTGTTCGACCACGTCTTCCGGCAGCTGCGCCTGCAGGCCTTCCAGGCGCTGGACACCTTGTCGCGGCCGCTGCGCGAGGCCGGCTGCGAGACCACTTTCACCGTGCTCGCGGGCGATGTCGAGCAGCAGCTGCGCCAGCACCTGCGCGCCACGAGGCCCGCGATGGTGCTCATCGGCCACCGCTGGCGGCCGTGGTCGGTGGGCGCGGCGCGCTCGCGCGTGCAGGGCATCGCAGAGCAGGGCGCCGACGCCCTGGTGGTGCCGCTGCCGCGTGGCGCCTGGTGGTCGTGGATCGCGCGCGCGATCGGCTGGCGGGGGTGATGGCCATGGAACTCTCCAAAGCCTTCGTGAAGGCCAAGAACCCGTGCGCCGACGGCTTCCGCTGGTTCCTGCGCCACCGCCCGCAGGGCGAGGACTACCAGCCGCTGCTGGACGCGCTGGTGGCCGACGGCCGAGTCGACGACGCCTGCTGGCTGCTGGCGCAGTTCGGCCCCACCAGCGCGGTGCTGCAGCTCGACGAGCTGTCCTGCGAGTCCATCGTCTTCGCGGGCGCCATCGAGGTGCGCGGCGGCATCGACGCCGGCGCGCGTGTGCGCGCCGGCCGGGGCATCCGCGCGGGCGGCGACATCCAGGTCGGGCGCGAGCTGGTGGCGGGCGAAACCATCGCGGCCGGCGGCGTGGTCGAGGCCACCACCCTGGAGGCCGGCGGAGACCTGCTGGCCGGGGCCGCGGTCGTCGAAGGTGCCCTGCGCGTGGGTGGCCAGTTGAGGATCGCGCGCGACCTGGTGTGCCGCCGCGACCTCGACGTGGGCGCGCAGGCCAGCGTGGGCGGCGTGCTGGTGGCGCAGGGTGTGGTGCGCGTGGCCCGCAGCCTGCGCGTGCGCGGCACGCTGCGCACGGGCGGCGGCGTGCGCGCGGGCGATGGCGTGCTGGTCGATGGCGCGATCGATTGCGGCTCGCACCTCGACGCGGGCTGGGGCATCAAGGCCGGCGGACCCATCACCGCGCGCGGCGCGATCCGCGCCGGCGAAAGCCTCTGCGCCGACGGCGAGATCGCGGCCGGCGCGGGCTACGGCGTGTACGCCGGCCTGTGCGTGCAGCGCGAGGACTGGGCCGGCAGCGCGCGCGTGATCGCCACCGAGCGGCCGGCCGAGCTGTTGAGCGGTTGCTGGGTCGGCCCGGCCGTGCTGGCGTGAGCGCGGCGGCACGGGCGGGGAGCGCCTGAGCGCGCCCGGCCGGCGCCAAGCGGGCCGCCTCAGCCGAGCGCGCCCGGCGCCTTCAGGGCGATGAAGGCCAGCGTGCCGAGGAAGACCAGCACCAGCACGAAGGCCACGGCGATCAGCACCAGCGGGTGATCGCTCGGCGCCTCCAGCCGGCTGCGCCGCGCCACGCCGATGAGGCCCCACAGCACGGTCCTGATTTCGCGGGTGATGCGCATGGCGGGGCGCTCCTTCACCGGACCTTCTGCACGTCCAGCGGCAGCACGCGCGAGGCGGTGTTGCCCCAGGCGCCGCGCACGTAGCTGGCCAGCGCCGCGATCTCGGCGTTCGACAGCTCCTGCCCGAAGGGCGGCATGCCATAGGGCCGGGGATTGCCGGGCGTGCTGGGCGGGAAGCCGCCGCTGACGATCACGCGCACCAGGTTCGCGCTGGAGGCCATGGTCACCGTGCGGTGCCCGGCCAGCGAGGGGAACTCGGGCGCGGCGCTGGTGCCGTTCTCTCCGTGGCATTGCGCGCACTTGGCCTCGTACAGGCGCTGGCCGAGCACCAGCACCTGGGGTTCGGCCCGCTCCGTGTCGGGCGCGGCCGGCGCCACCACGGGCAGCGACTTCAGGTAGGTGGCCATGGCGTTGAGGTCCGCCTCGTCCAGGTGGCGGGTGCTGCCGGCCACCACGTCGGCCATGGGGCCCAGGGTGGCACCGCGCGCGCTGTGGCCGTCGCGCAGCAGGCGAACCACCTCGGCCAGCGGCCAGTCCTGCACGCCGGCTTCCCGGGGCGAGGCCAGCGAGGGCGCGTACCAGCCCTGCATGGGGATCTGTCCGCCGCTGAAGTCGGGCTCGCTCGCGGTGGCGCCCAGCGCGTTGCGCGGCGCGTGGCAGGCCATGCAATGGCCCAGGCCCAGGGTCAGGTAGGCGCCGCGGTTCCACTCGGCCGACCGCGTGTTGTCCGGGCGGAACGGCTCGGGCGAGAAGAACAGCGTGCGCCAGGCCACCAGCGCGGTCTGCGTGCCGTAGGGGAAGCGCAGGTCGTGCACGCGGTTGGGCGCGCGCACCGGCGGCAGGCTCATCAGGTAGGCGTGCAGGGCATCGCTGTCCTCGCGCGTCACGCGGGCGTAGTCGGGGTAGGGGAAGGCGGGGTAGAGCAGGCGGCCGTTGCGCGACTGGCCGTGGTGCAAGGCGCGCCAGAGGTCGTCGGCGCTCCAGCGGCCGATGCCGGTGTCGGCGTCGGGCGTGAGGTTGGAGGCGTACACCGTGCCGAAGGGCGTGGCGATGCCCAGGCCGCCCGCGTAGGCCGCGCCGCCGCGCTCGGTGTGGCAGGCCGCGCAGTTGCCGGCCTTGGCCAGATAGGCGCCGCGTTCCACGAGTTCGGCGGTGACCGGCACGGCCGCGCCGGGCTCGATGGGCAGCAGCGCGGTGGCCTGGCGCACCCACAGCGCGCCCGCGCCCACGAGGCCGAGCAGCAGCACGGCGGCGAAGGTCCAGCGGCGGGCGCTCATTTCAGCACCTCCGCGCTGCCGCAGCGCATGGGCCAGGGGTCGGGCGCGGCGCTGGCCGGCGCGGGCCCGCCCGTGACGGGCTGCGAGGACAGCCACACCGCCATCGCGCTTACGTCCTCGGGGCTCAGGCGGCGCGCGATCTCGCCCATGCAATCGGGCGCGCTGGCCTGGCGCTGGCCATTGCGCCAGGCACCGAACTGGCCCAGCAGGTAGTCGCGCGGCAGGCCCAGCAGGCCGGGCATGGCGGGCTGGATGCCGGTCATCGCGGCGCCGTGGCAGGACGCGCAGGCGGGGATGCCCAGGGCCGGGTCGCCCAGGCGCACCAGCTGCTCGCCGCGCGCCAGCACGGGCGGCGGCGCGCCGGTGGTCTGCGGCGCGGGGTAAGGCAGGTCCAGGCCGGCGAAGTAGTCGGCGATCTCGCGCAGGTAGGCGTCGGACATGTGGTCGACCAGGTAGGTCATGGTCGGGTTGATGCGCCGGCCCGCGCGGAAATGCTGCAGCTGGTTGTAGAGGTAGCCCGCGGGCTTGCCCGCGATGCGCGGGAAGTAGCCCTGGTTGGTGGCGCGCCCGTCCTGACCATGGCAGGCCACGCAGGCCAGCATGCGCCGCGCCATCGGGTCGGTGGGCAGGGGCGCGGCGGCCTGGGCGCTCAGCCCGGGCAGGGCCAGGGTGGCGGCCAGCAGCAGGCCTTTCCAGAAAGGGGTGCGCGGGCCCCGGGGCGCGTGGAGGGTCTTGTCGGCGGTCACGGCCCCGACTGTGCGCCCGGCGCGGCGCCGGCGGTAGGCTCAGATTGCGTTCAAATCGACCGGATCAGCCGCATCAGATCGGCCGCCCACCGAGAGAGCCCCGCCCCGTGACCACCAAATACGAAGCGCTCGCCAAGGACATCGAAGCGCTCATCGCCAGCGGCACGCTGGCCATCGGCGACCGCCTGCCCTCGGTGCGCGACACCGTGGCCGCGCGCGGCCTGAGCCCGGCCACGGTGTTCGAGGCCTACTACCTGCTGGAGGCGCGCGGCCTGGTCGAGGCCCGCCCGCGCGCGGGCTACTTTGTGAAGGCCGTGCCCGCGCCGCGCGAGGAGCCGCGCAGCGCCACGCCGCACCAGGGCTCGCGGCCGGTGGCCATCCACGACGTGGCGCAGGCCGTGCTGGGCCCCGTGCGCAACCGCCAGGTGGCGCCACTGGGCTCGGCCTTTCCCGCGCCCGAGCTGTTCCCGCTCGATCGCCTGGCGCGCGGCATGGGCGCGGCCATGCGCCGGCTCGACCCGCGCCAGCTGCTGGAAGACCTCACGCCCGGCAACGCCGAGCTGCGCCGCCAGATCGCGCTGCGCGGCGTGGCGCAGGGCGTGAGCACCGGCGTGGACGAGGTGGTGGTCACCAGCGGCGCGATGGAGGCGCTCACGCTCGCCCTGCAGGCGGTGACGCAGCCGGGCGACGTGGTGGCCATCGAATCGCCCGCCTTTTATGGCTGCCTGCTGACGCTGGAGCGGCTGCAGCTGAAGGCGGTGGAGGTGGCCACGCACCCGCGCACGGGCGTGCAGCTGGACTCGCTGGCCGAGGTGCTGCGGCGCCACCCCGTGAAGGCCTGCTGGTTCATGCCCAATTTCCAGAACCCGCTGGGCGCGCTCATGCCCGAGGACGCCAAGCGCGAGATGGTGGCGCTGCTCGCCCGCCACGGCGTGCCGCTGATCGAGGACGACGTCTACGCCGAGCTGTACTTCGGCGCGCAGCGCCCGCTGCCGGCCAAGGCCTGGGACCGCGAGGGCGGCGTGATGCACTGCAGCTCGTTTTCCAAATCGCTGGCGCCGGGCTACCGCGTAGGCTGGGTGTCGGCGGGGCGTTTCGCGCCGCAGGTGAACCGGCTGAAGTTCATGAGCACGCTGGGGGTGTCGGTGCCCTCGCAGCTGGCGGTGCTGCACTTTCTGCAGCACGGCGCGTTCGACAAGCACCTGCGCCAGCTGCGCGCCGCGCTGGCCGCGCGCCAGCAGCGCGCGCTGCTCGCCATCGAGAAGCATTTTCCCGATGGCACGCGCGTGACGCGGCCCGAGGGCGGCTACTTCCTGTGGGTGGAGCTGCCGGACGCGGTGGACGCGATGGCGCTGCAGCAGGCGGCGCTGGCGCGGCACATCAGCGTGGCGCCGGGTTCCCTGTTCTCGGCGGACAAGCGCTTTCGCCACCACCTGCGCCTGAACGTGGGGCATCCCCGGCTGGAGCAGCTCGACGCGGCGCTCAAGACCCTGGGGCGCCTGGTGGGCTGACGCCGTCCCGGTCCCGCGCCGCCGGGGCGGCGGGCTCAGCGCGCGTCGGTCAGCACCGCCCGCAGCGGCTCCGGAATGGCGCGCGGCGGCAGCCGGTGCAGCTGCGCCACCGCCGCCAGGAAGCCCTCGCGGTCCGCGCGCACCGGCCCCAGGTAGCGCAGCACGCCGGCCGGCCGGCAGATCGCCACGCTGGGAAACGCGGTGATGCCCAGCTCGTCCGCGTCCAGGCCCTCGTCCTCGATGTCCACCCAGAGCAGCGCCTCGGCGGGCAGGCCGGCGGCCACCTCGCGGAAGGCGCGGCACTGGGTGCACCACTCGGCGCAGAGGACCACGATCGAGACCTCGGGCGGCAGGGGAAGGGCACTGGGGTTCATGGCGGAGGTGGAGTCGCCGATGGGCCGGTCGTTCCCCCGGCCCGCCTCAATTTGGCCTGAGTTGGGTCAAAGTTCGGACTTTTCGGGCCGAATTCGGCCCACTAGCATCCCAGGCAATGCCAGGCCGCCGCGCAGGCAGAGGAGACAAAACGTGAGCTGGAAAGGCCTCAAGAACGGCGAGAAGACACTGCTCGACCACGTGTTCTGGTCGAGTGGCATCTCGCGCGACGCGCTCGCGGCGGTGTCCTCGTATTCCAAGAGCCGCGCCAACGCCGCCGTGGCCGAGCTGCTCGAACAGGGCCTGCTGGAGCCGACCGGCGAACTCGCCAGCACCGGCGGGCGTCGCGCCGAAACCCTGCGCCTGAGCCGGGGCCTGGGCGTGCTCATCGGCGTGGCCGTGGGCGCCACCGGCCTGGAGGTCGGCGTGCTCAGCCCCGACCTCACCGTGCTCGCCCACCACAGCGAACCCGCGGACGTGCGCGACGGCCCCGCGCCCGTGCTCTCGCGCATCCGCGCGCTCATGCGCGAGCTGCTCGCGCGCTGCGGCGTGCCGCCGCGCCAGGTGATCGCCATCGGCATCGGCCTGCCCGGCCCGGTGGACTTCGACACCGGCCAGCTCGTGAACCCGCCGCTGATGCCGCAGTGGGACGCCTACTCCATCCGCGACGACCTGGCGGCCGACTTCAGCGCGCCCGTGTTCGTGGACAACGACGTCAACGTGATGGCGCTGGGCGAGCTCTGGCGCATGCAGCGCGGCCTGCAGAACTTCCTGGTGGTGAAGGTGGGCACGGGCATCGGCTGCGGCGTGGTCTGCCACGGGCAGGTCTACCGCGGCGCCAACGGTTCGGCCGGCGACGTGGGCCACATCTGCGTGGTGCCGGACGGTCCGCGCTGCCACTGCGGCAACCTCGGCTGCGTGGAGACGCTGGCCGCCGGCCCCGCCATCGCGCGCATGGCCACCGAGGCGGCCGAGGCCGGCCAGAGCCCGCGGCTGGCGCGCCTCATTGCCGAGCGCGGCCCGCTGCGCCTGCAGGACGTGGCCGAGGCCAGCCGCGCGGGCGACATGGCGGCCAACCAGGTGGTGCAGCGCGCCGGCGCGCTGGTGGGGCAAATGCTGGCCTCGGTGGTGAACTTCTTCAATCCCTCGCACGTCTTCATCGGCGGCGGCATCACGCGCGTGGGCCCGCTGTTCCTGGCCGCCGTGCGCCAGAGCGTGTACCACCGCTCGCTCGCGCTCTCCACGCGGCACCTGGAGATCCAGTACACGCCGCTGGGCGAGCGCGCCGGGCTCATCGGCGCGGGCGTGCTGGCCATGCAGGAAAGCCTGCGGCAGATGGAGGCGGCGTAAGTGAAACACCCCGCGCGCCGCTTCGCGGCTCCCCCCTCTCTCGCCTGCGGCGGGAGGGGGGCGCACCCTGAGGCCTGGCGGAGCCAGTTCCTCGGGTGCATTGGGGGCGAGGCTTGCGCTCGCCGGCGGGGGGCGCTGACATGAATGGCGTGCGGGTGGCGCTGCGGGGCATCGTCAAGCGCTTCGGCGCGGTGCAGGTGCTGCACGGCGTGGACCTGGCCTTCGAGCCCGGCCGCATCGTCGGCCTGCTGGGCGAGAACGGCGCCGGCAAGTCCACGCTGATGAAAATCCTGGCCGGCTATGAATCGCCCAGCGCGGGCGAGCTGCGGGTCAACGGCCGCCCGGTGCGCTTCGATGGGCCGCGCGCCGCCGAGGCCGAAGGCATCGTGCTGATCCACCAGGAATTCAACCTGGCCGAGGACCTCACGGTGGCGCAGAACATTTTCCTGGGCCACGAGAAGCGGCGCGGCGAATGGCTGGACGACGCCGCCATGCGCGCCGTGGCGCGCCGCGTGCTGGACGACGTGGGCCTGCGCCAGCTGGACCCCGACGCGCGCGTGCGCGAACTCATCGTGGCGGAGCGCCAGCTGGTGGAGATCGCCAAGGCCCTGTCGCGCCGCGCGCGCGTGCTCATCATGGACGAGCCCACGGCCACGCTCACGCCCGGCGAGACCGGCCGCCTGTTCGAACTCGTCGCGCGTCTCAAGGACGAGGGTGTCGCGGTTGTCTTCATCTCGCACAAGCTCGACGAGGTGGAACGCCTCACGGACGAGGTGGTGGTGATGCGCGACGGCCGCGTCGTGGCGCGCGAGCCCACGGCCGCGCTCACGCGCGCGCAGATGGCGAAGCTGATGGTGGGCCGCGAGTTGGCCGACCTCTACCCGCCGCGCGCCGAGGTGCCGGCCGGCGCGCCGGTGCTGCTCTCGGTGCAGGGGCTCAGCGTGCCCGGCTGGGCGCAGGACGTCAGCTTCGAGGTGCGCGCGGGCGAGATCCTGGGCTTCGCCGGCCTGGTGGGCGCGGGGCGCACCGAGCTGTTCGAAGGCCTGCTGGGCCTGCGCGAGCGCACCGTGCGCGCGATCGACATCGCGGGCGTTCCCTGCCGGCCGCGCTCGCCGCGCGAAGCGGCCAACGCCGGCCTCACCTACCTGAGCGAGGACCGCAAGGGCCGCGGCCTGCACGTGCGCTTCGGCCTGCGCGAGAACCTCACGCTCATGGCCCTGGAGCGGCACGCGCGGCCCTGGCTCCAGCCCGCCAGCGAGGCCGCCGCGCTGGAGCAGGCGGTGCGCGAGTTCGGCATTCGCTGCGGCTCGCTGGACGTGAGCGCAGGATCGCTCTCGGGCGGCAACCAGCAGAAGCTGGCGCTGGCCAAGGTGCTGCACCCCGGGCCGCGCGTGGTGGTGCTGGACGAGCCCACGCGCGGCGTGGACATCGGCGCCAAGCGCGAGATCTACGCCCTCATCCGCCGCCTGGCCGACGAAGGCCGCGCGGTGGTGGTGGTCTCGTCCGAACTCATGGAACTCATCGGCCTGTGCCACCGCGTGGCGGTGATGCGCGCGGGCCGCCTGCAGGCCACGCTGTCGGCCGTGCAGCTGAACGAACAGGAGCTGATCGCCCATGCCACCGGAACGCACTGACGCCGGGGTCGCCCCGGCCCCGACCGGCCGCGGCCGGCGCCTGCCCAAGCTCGGCC
This sequence comes from Hydrogenophaga sp. SNF1, assembly GCF_034421675.1. Taxonomy (NCBI): domain Bacteria; kingdom Pseudomonadati; phylum Pseudomonadota; class Betaproteobacteria; order Burkholderiales; family Comamonadaceae; genus Hydrogenophaga; species Hydrogenophaga sp. SNF1. Next base: position 3,947,380 of record NZ_CP139793.1, on the reverse strand, counting down.
CGCTGCTCGGCCTGGCGCTGCTGTGCGTCGCCGGCACCGTGCTCAATGGCGAGTTCGCCACCGTGGACAACGCCATGAACGTGCTCACGCGCACGGCCTTCATCGGCATCATCGCCGTGGGCATGTGCTTCGTCATCATCTCGGGCGGCATCGATCTGTCGGTGGGCTCCATGGCCGCGCTGATCGCTGGCGTGACCATCCTGCTCATGAACAAGCTGGTGCCGCTGGGCTGGCCGCCGGTGGCGCTGGTGCTGGTGGGCATGGCCACGGCCGTGCTGCTGGGCGCGCTGTTCGGCCTGGCGCACGGCCTGCTCATCACGCGCGGGCGCATCGAGCCCTTCATCGTCACCCTGGGCACGCTGGGCATCTTCCGCGCCTACCTGACCTACTTCGCCGACGGCGGCGCGCTCGCGCTGGACAACGACCTGGCCGACGCCTACGGGCCGGTCTACTACGGCAGCCTGCTGGGCGTGCCGATCCCCGTGTGGGTGTTCGCGCTGGTGGCCGTCGGCGGCGCGCTGCTGCTGCAGCGAACGGCCTACGGCCGCTACGTGCAGGCCATCGGCTCCAACGAGCAGGTGGCGCGCTACGCCGCGGTGGACGTGGACCGCACCAAGGTGCTCACCTACACCCTGCTCGGCGTGTGCGTGGGCATCGCCACGCTGCTGTACGTGCCGCGCCTGGGCTCGGCCTCGCCCACCACCGGCCTGCTGTGGGAGCTGGAGGCCATCGCGGCGGTGATCGTGGGCGGCACCGCGCTGCGCGGCGGCGCCGGCAGCATCGGCGGCACGGTCATCGGCGCCATCCTGCTCTCGGTCATCAGCAACATCCTCAACCTCACAAGCATCATCAGCGTGTACCTCAACGCGGCGGTGCAGGGCTTCGTGATCATCGCCGTCGCATTCATGCAGCGGCGGCGTCCCTAGGGCTTGCAACAAGGCCCTGTTTTCCTCTGTCAGCACCACCACCCCTCAAGGAGACACGCATGAAGTACCGTTCCCGTCTGCTCGCGCTGGCCGCCGTGGCCGCGCTGGGGCTGTCCAGCCCGCTGCTGGCGCAGGCCCAGAACAAGGTGAACCTGGGCGTGGCCATCCCGGCCGCCACCCACAGCTTCGCCGCCGGCCTGGTGTACTGGGCCAACGAAGCGAAGAAGGAACTGGAGAAGGACCCCAACATCAAGGTCACCATCAAGACCGCCAGCGGGGCGCCCGAGCAGGCCAACCAGCTGCAGGACCTGGTGACCGCGACCAAGATCGACTCGCTGGTGATCCTGCCCTTCGAATCGGCCGCGCTCACGCGTCCGGTGCAGCAGGTCAAGGCCAAGGGCGTGTACGTGACGGTGGTCGACCGCGGCCTGACCGACACCAGCGCGCAGGACGCCTACGTCTCGGGCGACAACACGGCCTTCGGCAAGGTGCCGGCCGAGTACCTGGCCAAGTTCCTCAATGGCAAGGGCAACATCGTCGCGCTGCGCGGCATCCCCACCACCATCGACAACGAGCGCATGGACGCCTTCACGGCGGTCATGAAGAACCACCCGGGCATCAAGATCCTGGACGCCAAGCACGGCAACTGGAACCGCGACGACGCCTTCAAGGTGATGCAGGACTTCCTCACGCGCTTCAAGGAAATCGACGCCGTGTGGGCGGCCGACGACGACATGGCCTTCGGCGTGCTGCGCGCCATCGAGCAGGCCAAGCGCAAGGACATCAAGATCGTGTTCGGCGGCGCGGGCGCCAAGTCCATGGTCAAGACGCTCATGGACGGCAGCAACCCGCTGATCCAGGCCAACGTGTCCTACTCGCCCAAGTTCCTCTACGAGGCGATCAAGATGACCGCGCTGGCGCGCCGCAAGGGCGAGAAGCTGCCGGCCTCGACCATCGTGCCCTCGGTGCTCATCACCAAGCAGAACGCCAAGGACTTCTACTTCCCGGATTCCCCTTTCTAAGCCGGCGTTCGCCAGGAGGACCCGCATGAAAACCATTCAAGGACCCGGGATCTTCCTGGCCCAGTTCATCGGCGCGGCCGCGCCCTTCAACACGCTGGAGGGCCTGGCGGGCTGGGCCGCCTCGCTCGGCTACCAGGGGGTGCAGATCCCCACCAGCGACCCCGCCCTCTTCGACCTGAAGCGGGCCGCCGAGAGCGATGCGTATTGCGACGAGGTGAAGGGCCTGCTGGCCGCGCACGGCCTGCAGGTGACGGAACTCTCCACCCACCTGCAGGGCCAGCTGCTTTGCGTGCACCCGGCCTATGACCTGCAGTTCGACGCCTTCGCGGCGCCCGAGGTGCGCGGCAACCCGGCCGCGCGCACGGCCTGGGCGCGCGAGCAGCTGCTGCTCGCCGCGAAGGCCTCGCAGCGGCTCGGCCTGAAGGCCCACGCCACCTTCTCGGGCGCGCTCGCCTGGCCCTACCTCTACCCCTGGCCGCAGCGCCCGCCCGGCCTGGTGGAGGCCGCCTTCGCCGAACTGGCGACGCGCTGGCGACCCGTGCTCGACGCCTTCGACGGCGCGGGCGTGGACGTCTGCTACGAGCTGCACCCCGGCGAGGACCTGCACGACGGCATCACCTTCGAGCGCTTCCTGGACGCCGTGGGCCAGCACCCGCGCGCCAACATCCTCTACGACCCCAGCCACTTCGTGCTGCAGCAGCTCGACTACCTGGCCTTCATCGACCACTACCACCAGCGCATCCGCGCCTTCCACGTGAAGGACGCCGAGTTCCGGCCCAACGGCCGGCAGGGCGTGTACGGCGGCTTTTCGAACTGGATCGACCGCGCCGGGCGCTTCCGCTCGCTTGGCGACGGGCAGGTGGACTTCAAGGCCATCTTCTCCAAGATGGCCCAATACGGCTACGCCGGCTGGGCCGTGCTGGAGTGGGAGTGCTGCCTCAAGCACCCCGAGGACGGCGCGCGCGAGGGCGCGGCCTTCATCCGCGAGCACATCATCCGCGTGGCCGACCGCGCCTTCGACGACTTCGCCGCCAGCGCGGGCGATCCGAAGACGCTCGCGGCCTTGCTGGGCCTGGCGCGATGAGCCACGACCGATCGACGCGCCGCATCCGCCTGGGCATGGTGGGCGGCGGCGAAGGCAGCTTCATCGGCGCCGCCCACCGCATCGCCGCAAGGCTGGACGACCAGTTCGAGCTGGTGGCCGGCGCGCTCTCGTCCACGCCCGCGCGCGCGCACGCCAGCGCCGCCGCGCTGCACCTGCCGCCGGAGCGCAGCTACGCCGACTACGCCGAGATGGCGCGCGCCGAGGCGCGGCGGCCCGACGGCATCGACGCCGTCGCCATCGTCACGCCCAACCACCTGCACGTGCCGGTGGCGCGCGCCTTCGTGGAGCAGGGCATCCACGTGATCTGCGACAAGCCGCTGGCCACCTCGCTGGCCGACGCCGAGGCGCTGGCGCAGCGGGTGCGCGAGCGCGGCGTGTTGTTCCTGCTGACGCACACCTACAGCGGTTACCCCATGGTGCGCCAGGCGCGCGAGCTGGTGGCCGAAGGCGCCATCGGCGAGGTCCGCATCGTGCAAGTGGAGTACGCGCAGGACTGGCTGGGCGAGCCGCTCGAGCGCCAGGGCAACAAGCAGGCCGCCTGGCGCAACGACCCGAAGCAGGCCGGCCCGGCGGGCGCGCTGGGCGACATCGGCACGCACGCCTACCACCTCGCCGGCTACGTGAGCGGCCTGCGCCTGGGCGAGCTGGCGGCCGAGCTCAGCACCTTCGTGCCGGGCCGCCCGCTGGACGACCACGTGCAGGTGATGCTGCGCTACGAGGGCGGCGCGCGCGGCCTGTTGTGGGCCAGCCAGGTGGCCAGCGGCAGCCGCAACGGCCTGCGCCTGCGCGTGTACGGCAGCACCGGCTCGCTGCAGTTCGACCAGGAGAAGCCCGAGGAACTGTGGCTCACGCGCCCCGGTCAGCCGTCCCAGTGCCTGTACCGCGGCGTGCCCGCGCGCGCCGGCGTGGCGGCCCTGCCGCACCGCATCCCCGCCGGCCACCCCGAGGGTTACCTGGAGGCCTTCGCCCAGCTCTACCGCGACTTCGCGCGCGCCTGGCGCGGCGAGGCCGGGGTGGCGCTGCCGGGGCTGGCGGAAGGCCTGGAGGGCATGGCCTTCGTCGAGGCCGTGCTGCGCAGCCACCGCGAGGGCATGCGCTGGGTGCGCTTGTTCACGCCCTGAGCCGGAAAAACCGGGGTCGCGGTCGACAGACGGTCTTGGTTTGTTACCAAGCGTGTAGGATCGACCTTTCATTTACTGCATTTGCAGTAATTTTTGGGCGAGCAGGACCGAGGGGGGCGGCGGGATGCGCTTGGCCGCACTGGATGACGACGTGTCGCAGCTGGACCTGATCCAGCGGTCGGTGAAGGCGATTGGCTACGAGTGTCAGCTGTTCGAGCGCGGGCAGGCCCTGATGCGCGAGCTGCGCCGCGACAGTTTCGACCTGCTGATCGTCGACTGGCAGCTGCCCGACATCGCGGGCCCGGACGTGGTGCGCTGGGTGCGCGCGAACCACGAGCACCCGGTGCCCATCCTCTTTCTCACCAACCGCAGCGAGGAGCGCGACATTGTCGAAGGCCTGGGCTGCGGCGCCGACGACTACATGACCAAACCCATCCGTGTGCACGAGCTGATGGCGCGCGTGAAAGCGCTCATCCGGCGCAGCTACCCGCAGCAGGACAACGCGCTGCTGCGCTTCGGCGGCTACTGCATCGACCTGGCGGCGCGCACCATCGCCTTCGAGGGCCGGCCGATCGAACTCAAGCAGAAGGAGTTCGAGCTGGCCCGCTGCCTGTTCGCCAACCTGGGGCGCCTGCTGTCGCGGGCCTACCTGGCCGAGACGGTCTGGGGCCGCGCGGTCGAGGTGCCGTCGCGCAGTCTGGACACGCATGTGTCCGCCCTGCGCGCCAAGCTCGAGCTGCGCCCGGCGCGCGGCTACCGCCTGAGCGCGGTCTATGGCCAGGGCTACCGGCTGGAGGCCGTCGGCGACGGCGCGCCCGCGCTGCCGCTCGCGGGGGCGGCGGCGTGAGCCCCCGCCGCTTCGCCACCCTCAGCGCCTTCGCCCTGCTCACCGCCGGCGCTGGCGCGGCCCTGGCCGAGGGTCCGCTGACGCCCTACGAGGTGCGCGCCGGCGACACGCTGTACCGGCTCGCGCAGCGCTACCTGGAATCGCCCGAGGACTGGCGCGCACTGGCGCGGCTGAACCGCGTGAGCGACCCCAAGCGCCTGCCGATCGGCGCCACGCTGCTGGTGCCCGCCGCCCGCGTGCGAGGCGTGGCGCCCCACGCCACCGTGCTGTACCTCCAGGGCCTGGTGGTGGCGGACGCGCCCGCGCGCGAGCTCCAGGTGGGCGACGAGTTGCCCGAAGGCACGTCCCTGCGCGTGCACGAGGGCGCCTTCGTCGGCCTGGGCCTGGCCGACGGCTCCACGCTGCACCTGCCGGCGCGCAGCCAGCTCACGCTGGAGCGCCTGCGCCAGTCCGACGGCATCGGCGGCGCCCGCAACACCCTGCGGCTGGACCGGGGCCGCGTCGATTCGCGGGTGCGCCCGCAGCCCACGGGCTCGCGCTTCGACGTGCGCACGCCGCTGGCCGTCACGGGCGTGCGCGGCACGAGCTTCGGCGTGGCCCTGTCCGAGGACGGCGCGCGCACCGTCTCCGACGTCATTGCCGGCCGCGTGGCCGTGGCGGCCGACGAGCTGCCGCAGGCGCCGGTGGCCTTGAGCGCGGGGCAGGGCGCGGTCACCGAATCGACCACGCAGGCGCCGCGCGTGCTGCCGTTGCTGCCGGCGCCGGTCCTGAGCGCGGCCGAGCTGCGCGTGGAGCGCCTGCCGCACGCACTGGCCCTGGCGCCGCTGCCTGGCGCCCGGGCCTACCGCCTGCAGGTGGAAGAAGAAGCGGCGGGCACCGACGGCCAGGCCCCGGCGCGGGTGCTGTTCGACGCGGTCGCGCCCGGGGCCCCGCCGCCCTTGAGCGGGCTGCCCGACGGCGAGTACCGCCTGCGCCTGCGCGCCATCGACGCCGAGGGCCTGATGGGCGGCGAGGCCACCGCGCGCCTGCGCGTGAAGGCCACACCGATCGCGCCCCTGGCGCGCTCGCCCGAAGCGAACGCGCTGGTGGGCGTGGGCCGCCTGGCGCTGCGCTGCACCGAGGTGCCCGGCGCCATCGCCTACGATCTGCAGGTGTCCCGAGACCCCAGCTTCCAACACCCGATCGCCGAAGCGCGCCAGAGCGGCCAGTGCGCTTTCGAGGTGCCGATCGCCGAGCCCGGCGCGCTGCACTGGCGCGTGGCCAGCGTCGCGCGCCGCGCCGACGGCGCGCTCGATCGCGGTCCCTTCAGCGACCCCAGCCCGTTGACGCTGGTGCCGCCGCCGTCCGCGCCCGCCATGCCCCAGGCCGGCGACGATGGCCAAAGCCTGCACTGGGCCGGCGTGGCGGGCCACCGCTACCGCGTGCAGCTGGCCAGCGACGAGGGCTTCACGCACATCCTGCAGGACCTGGAGGTCGACCAGCCCTCGGTGCGCCTGGACCTGCAGGCCTGCCGCCCGTACTTCGTGCGCTTGCGCAGCCGCTCGCCCCAGGGCCTGGACTCGCCGTTCTCGGCGCCGCGCCGCGTGGGCGCGCGCGCCGGCCTGTGCAGCCACGACGGCGTGCCGGTGCGCTCGCCCCACGGCGTGGACTGGGACACCCAGCCGCGCTGACGCGAAGCCGAGCGCGGTCCGCATGCGCCCCTCCACCCCCATCGCCTCGCTGCCGGCGCCCGTCGCGGTGTTCGGCCGCTGGGGCCTGTTCTGGGGCGCGATGCTGCTCGCCGCCGCGCTGGCGGGTTTTGCCAACGGCTTGGGCCGCGTCGACCTCGCGCTCACCGACCAGATCGCCGCGCTCGACACGCGGCCGGTCTCGCCCGAGGTGCTGGTGGTCGCCATCGACGAGCGCAGCCTTGCCACGCTGGGCCGCTGGCCCTGGCGGCGCGCCGTGCACGCGGCCCTGCTGGACCAGCTGTCCACCCAGGGGGTGCGGGCCATCGGCCTGAACCTGCTGCTGGGCGACGCCGACACCGCGCACCCGGGGGACGACGAGCGCCTGGCGGGCGCCATGCGCCGGGCCGCACGGGTGGTGCTGCCGATGTACGCGCAGTGGCCCGACGGGTTGCGCGTCGAACCCGCGCTGCCCCTGCCGGTGCTGCGCGAGGCGGCGCACGGCCTGGGCCATGTCCACGTCGAGCTCGACGACGACGGCGTGGCGCGCAGCGTCTTCCTGCGAGAAGGCGCTGGGGGCCAGCGCTGGGACCACTGGGCGCTGGCCCTGCTGGCCGCCGGCGGCGAGGCCGTGGACCCGGCGCGCCTGCCCGGCGCGCGCCGCGGTGCCGCGCCGGCAGCGGACGCGGGCGTCTGGCGGCGCGACCACCACGCGCTCATTCCCTACGCGGGGCCGCCGCAGCGGGTGGCGCGCGTGTCGTACATCGACCTGCTCGAAGGCCGCGTGCCGACCGAGCAACTGCAGGGCCGCTACCTGCTGATCGGCGCCACCGCGGCCAGCCTGGGCAACGGCTACGCCACGCCGATGGCCAGCCACGACAGCCTCATGCCCGGCGTCGAGGTCTCGGCCCAACTGCTGGATGCGCTGCGCCAGGGCGTGCACCGGCGCGCCGCCACGCCCTGGGAGAACGCCGCGTTCAGCGCGCTGCCGGTGCTGCTGGCGGCGCTGGCGCTCACGCGCTGGCCGCCGCGGCGCGCGCTGTGGTCGCTGCTGGGCCTGGTGCTGCTGGTGGCGGTCTCGGCCTGGCTGCTGCGCCGCGCGGCGGGCGTGCAGGTGGCGCCGCTCGCGGCGCTGCTGGGCCTGGCGCTGGCCTACCCGGCCTGGGCCTGGTTCCGCCTCGACGCGGTGGTGCGCTACCTCGGCGGCGAGTTCCGCCAGGCCCAGCGCGGCGGCGTGCTCGCCGCGCCGCTGCCGGCCACCGGGGGCGGCGATCCGCTGGACCGCCAGATGCGCGCCATGGCCAGTGGCGTGCAGCAGCTGCGCGCGCTGCAGCGGCTCGTGCACGACAGCCTGGACAGCCTGGGCGACGCGGTGCTGGTGCTCGACGCCCAGGGCCGCGTGCGGCTCGCCAACGCCGCCGCCGCGCGCTACTTCGGCGACGCCGAGCAGGGCCTGCGCGACCAGCCCCTGCACGGGCTGCTGGCCGCGCGCCTCACGCTGGCCGACCGCTCGCCGCTGCCGGAGCTGCGCGCCGCGCTGCAGGGGCGCGGCGGCCTCTGGCACGTGATGGACGCGCAGCGGCGCGACCTGGTGCTCAAGTGCCACCCGCGCCTGTCGGTGGACGGTCGCCTGGACGGCAGCATCGTCAGCCTGATCGACATCTCCAGCGTGCAGCAGGCGCAGCGCCAGCGTGAGGAGGCCCTGCGCTTCCTCTCGCACGACATGCGCGCGCCGCAGTCGGCCATCCTCACCTTGCTCGAACTCGAGCGCCTGGAGCCCGGCGCCGACCCGCGGGTGCTGGAGCGCATCGAGGCCCACGCGCGCCGCGCGCTCGCGCTGGCCGAAGACTTCGTGCAGCTGGCGCGCGCGCAGTCCGACGCCTTCGAGACCGAGGCGGTGGACCTGAGCGACGTGCTCATCGACGCCGCCGACCGCCACTGGGACCAGGCGCGCGCGCTCTCGGTGGAGATCCTCACCGAAACGCCCCCCGCGCCGAGCTGGTGCCGCGCCGACCGCGAGCTGCTCACGCGCGCCGTGGGCAACCTGATCGACAACGCGCTCAAGTACGGCCCGCGCGGCGGGCAGGTGCGCTGCCGCCTGGCGCGCGAAGGCGAGCGCCACGTGATCACCGTGATCGACCAGGGGCCGGGCGTGGCGCCCGAGGACCGGGCGGACCTGTTCGACCCCTTCAAGCGCCTGGGCCGCGAGGCCCGCACGCGCGGCGCCGGCCTGGGCCTGGCCTTCGTGCAGGCCGTGGTGGCGCGCCACCGCGGCAGCGCGCAGGTGGGCGGTGTGTCGGGCGAGGGCGCCGAATTCCGCCTCGAGCTGCCGGCGCTCGAGGTCGAGGACTAGGCGCCCAGGCAGGGCCGGCAAGGGTCGCCAGGCCCCGTTCCGTGACGGGTTGAACGCCCCCGCGCGGGGCCACTGTCAAACATTGTCAATTCGCTGGCGCGCGATGAAACGGCTTCATACATTCGCGCCGCACTGAGCCGAGCGCCCGCCACGACGGCGGTGTGTTCGCCCGACGTTTCCCCTTTCACCGGAAGGTGTCCACACCGCGGTTGCGACCGCGGTGAGGGGGCGTTCGTGCGTCCGCCGCGCGCGGGCGCGGGCGGCGTGGTTTCGGTGCACGAACCGAAGCAGACACATGAAGCCCTACCGAACGTCGATGCCGCAGCGCGCGCTGCGCCGCGCCCTGCTCACCGCGGCCCTTGGCCTGATGGCACTGGGCAGCGCGCACGCCCAGCTCATCATCTCCAGCATCCCCGACGCCCCGGACCCGGTGCCCGCGGGCGGCACCGTCACCTACACGGTGCGCGTTGCCGAAACCAACGGCACGCCGCTCGCGGGCGGCGCCTTCAGCTTCAGCGTGCCGGCCAACGGCCAGTACGCCGGCACCGGCGCGCTGCCCCCGGGCGTGAGCTGCAGCGGCATGGCCGAGGGCCAGGCCGGTCCGGGCCTGCTGAGCTGCACCGGCATCGCCCTCGGCCCCAACGCGGTGGCGCAGGTCCCGCTGCGCGTGCGCTCCACCCTGCAGGGCACGCTGTCGGTGACGGCCACGCCCACGCCGGGCGGCGCGGCGCAGACCGAGCTGACCACCGTCAACGCCGGTGCCGACCTGGACCTGTCGCTCAGCGCGCCGGCCAACGCCCCCGCCGGCAGCACGCAGAGCGTGGTGCTCTCCGTGACCAACCACGGGCCCGACCCCTCGCCCAGCTCGCTGCTGAGCTACAGCATCCCGCCGGGCTTCGCGCTCACGGGCACGCCCGCGGGCTGCTCGCTGGCCGGCGGCACGCTGAACTGCAACCTCGGCGCCATCGCCGTCAATGGCTCGCGCAGCGTCACCGTCAGCGGCATCGTGGGCGTCGGCGGTGGCTCCACGCTCACGCACACGGCCGACATCGCCGCCACGGGCGGCGTGGGCGACGGCGTGTCCGACAACAACACGCGCAGCACCAACACCTTGGTGGCGCCGGGCAGCACCGTGTCGGTGGGCAAGACCAAGTCGGCCAGCGATCCGGTGGCCACCGGTACGGCCTTCAACTTCACGCTCGCGCCGCGCTACAGCGGCGACTACCCCACGGGCGTGCAGGTGCTCGACAACCTGCCCGCGGCCTTCTGCTTCGCGGGCGGCGCCACCAGCTTCACCAGCGGCGCCTGGAGCTGCACCGCGTCCAGCGCCTGCCCCACGGCCGCGCCGGTGGTGTCGTGCACGCGCAGCGGCGGCGGGGCCGCCGGGGCCAACGTGGACCTGGGCAGCATCGTGATTCCGGTGCAGGCCATCGCCACCGGCGCGGGGGTGGTCAACACCGCCACCATCTCGGCGCCGGGCGCCACCCCGGCCAACGGATCGGTGGCCACCACCGTGATCGATCCGGTGTCGGACCTGCGCGCCAACAAGGCCAAGAGCTGGCTGCAGGCCGCCGTGCCGCTGAACACCCCGTTCGACTACACGCTGTCCACCACCAACCTCGGGCCCACGCCCTTCCCGGCCAGCGGCACGCTCACCATCACCGATACGCTGCCCATGGGCCTGCGGCTCAACGGCATCGCCGCGCCGACGGCATTCAACTGCAGCTCCAGCGCGGGCACCAGCTTTCCGCAGGCCGGCCCGGTCACGGTCACCTGCACCAGCAGCAACCTGGCGCTGGCGGTCGACGCCACCACGCCGGGCATCGCGCTTACCGTGCAGGCCACCAGCACGGGCGGCGTGCTCACCAACACCGCCTGCGTGGCCAGCACCGGCGGGCCGGTGGACGACAACGCGCCGAACAACTGCGCCTCGGTGGGCGTCACGCCGCAGACGGGCGTCGACCTGGCCGACGTCTCCGCGCTCAAGCGCGTGATCGGCGCCGGCGACGCGCCCGGCAACCGCCAGCTCGCGGGCCAAGCCGTGCTGTGGGAGATCGAGGTCGTCAACGCCGGCCCGGCCACGGCCACCAACGTGGTCGTCACCGACGTGTTCGACAGCGCCTTCAACGCCTCGCCGGCCGACTACAGCCTGAGCACCCTGCCGGGCAGCGCCACCTTCGGCAGCTGCGGCGTGGTGGCGACCTCCAGCCACCTGGCGCTCGACAACTGCAGCATCGCCAGCCTGCCGGCCTGCACCCCGGGCCTGGACTGCCCGCGCATCCGCGTCAGCGCGCGCCACTTCGGCAATGGCACCGCGGCCGACAACCACTTCGAGGTCATCAACTCGGCCTTCGTGCTCGCCCAGCAGCAGGGCGACCCGGACCTCAACAACAACAACTCGGCCAACGCCACCGCCTACTACACGGCGCGCGCCGACGTGGCGGTGAGCAAATCGGACAACCCCGACCCGGTGCCCGCGGGCCAGGTGCTTACCTACACCATCACCGCGAGCAACCCCTCGGCCACCAGCGCCAGCCGCGCCTATGGCGTCTCCATCACCGACACGCTGCCGATCGGCGTGGTCTTCCTCTCGGCCACGCCCAGCGGCGGCGGCAGCTGCACCACCGCGCCGGCCGCGGGCGCCACCACCACGGCGGGCAACCGCACCCTGGTCTGCAGCTGGGCCTCCATCGCGCGCGGCGCGCAGGAGACGGTGAGCCTGCGCGTGCGGCCCCTGGCCTCGCACAGCGTGGTCGGCGGCGGCAGCGGCAGCATCAGCAACACGGTGAGCGTGGCCACCACCACGCCCGAGATCGCCGGCGGCGCGGCCAACAACAGCGCCACCCAGCCGACGGCCGTGACCACGCCGGTGTTCGACCTGCTGGTCAACAAGACGGACGACGCCGACCCGGTGGACGTGGGCGACGACGTGACCTACACCGTCACCGCCACCAACAACGGGGCGTCCACGGCCGAGAACGTGGTGCTCACCGACACCCTGCCCGCGGGCGCGGGCGCGCCCACCTTCGTCGAGGTGGTGGCGCCGCTGCCCCCGGGCGTGAGCTGCAACACCGCCGGCGTCACGGCGGGCGCGGCCGGCGGCAGCATCGTCTGCACCATCGCGCAGATCGGCGGCACCGGCGCCGGCTCCACCGGCGAGCCATCCAGCGTGGCGGTGCGCATCCGCCTGCGCGGCGCCGACAAGGGCCAGTACACCAACCAGGCCAGCGTGGCCCTGGCCGATCCGACCCTGAACGCGCTCGACTCACAGCCCGGCAACAACAGCAAGGGCGAGCCGACCACCTTCCGCTTCAAAGCCGACGTGCAGGTGGTGTCCAAGCGCGCGGTGCGCCCGGGCACCACCACCGCCATCACCGAGGTGGCGTCTTCGCAGACCTTCGACTGGCTGGTCGATGTGCGCAACAACGGCCCGCAGGCCGCCGAGACCACCAGTTTCACCGATGCCCTGCCCGCGGGCCTGGTGCTCGCCAGCGCGCCCAGCTTCACCATCACCGCCGGCAGCTTCACGCCCGCCGCCGTGAGCTGCACGGGCGGGGCCGGCGACACCGCCGTGAGCTGCGCCATCGCCAGCATGCCGGCCAACGGCACGGCCACGGTGCGCATCCCCGTGCGCTTCAGTGGCGCGCCGGCCAACGGCACGGTGCTCACCAACACCGCGCGCCTCGTCACCACCGGCTCGGGCGACAGCAACGGCGGCGCCGACCCGAACGGCGGCAACAACTTCAACAGCGGCAGCGTGACGGTGCAGACCTCGGGCGTCAGCGGCCGCGTCTACCACGACCGCAACGCCAACGGCCACAGCGAGGGCGGCGAGCCCGGCGTGGCGGCCACGGTCACGCTCACCGGCACCGACCAGTGGGGCGCGCCGGTGAGCCTCAGCACCACCGCCGACCCGGTGACGGGGGCTTACCACTTCGACGTGCCGCCGGGCACCTACACGCTCGCGCTCACGCGCCCCGGCGGCTGGCTGCCGGGCCTCACCCAGGCCGGCGGCGTCAGCGGCGCGGGCTCCAGCCCGGGCACGGTGCCCACCAGCGGCGCCGGCGTCACCGCGGGCCCCAACGGCTCGGACGCGCCGCTGATCCAGACCATCGTGCTCGACGGCGCCGGCGCCGCGTCCACCAACAACTGGTTCGCGCTGCTGCGCGCCGCCAGCCTGGCCGGCAGCGTCTACCTCGACCAGGGCCTGGCCAACGGCCAACGCGACCCGGGTGAGAGCGGCGTCGCGGGTGTGGCGGTGGCCATCACCGGCACCGACTTCTACGGCAACGCCGTCACGCGCGCGCTGACCACCGACGCCGACGGCCGCTACGCCGTCACCGATCTGCTGCCCGGCAGCTACCAGATCGACGAGACCCAGCCCGCCGACCTCGCCGATGGCGCCGAGCACCTGGGCAGCGTGGGCGGCGCGCCGCGCGGCAGCGCCAACCCCGGTGGCGTGAACGACCGCTTCGGCGGCGTCACGCTCGGCTCGGAAGAGGCTGGCACGGACTACGACTTCGGCGAACTCGGCGGCCAGCTCGGCGGCCACGTCTACGTCGACCGCGACAACGACGGCCAGCGAGACCCGGGCGAGCCCGGCATCGCGGGCGTCACCATCACCCTCAGCGGCACGGCGGCCAACGGCGTGGTGGTGAACCGCACGGCGGTGACCGATGCCACCGGCCGCTTCCAGTTCGACGGCCTGCTGCCCTCCGACGCCAGCGGCTACACACTCACCGAGACCCAGCCCGCCGCCTACGGCGACGGCCTCGACACGGCCGGCCAGGTGAACGGCGCGCCCATGGGCCAGGCCGGCAACGACCTCATCACCGGCATCGTGCACCTCGGCGGCGCGGGCGACGGCTACCTGTTCGGCGAGCGCGCCGCCTCCATCGAGGGCAGCGTGTTCAACGACGTGGCCGGCAACGGCGTGCGTGAGCCCGGCGACCTGCCGCTGGCGGGCGTGACCATCACCCTCACGGGCACCGACGCCGACGGCCACCCGGTCACGCGCACCGTGACCACGGGCGCCGACGGCAGCTACCGCTTCGACGACCTGCCGCTGTCCGATGGCGCGGGCTACACCCTCACCCAGACCCAGCCGCCGGGCTACGCCCAGGGCGGCGAGTCGGTGGGATCGCTGGGCGGCAGCGTGCCCGGCCCCAACACCCTGGTGGTGCCGCTGACCACGCCCGGCGCGCAGGGCACCGGCTATGACTTCTGGGAGCGCGCGCTGGCGCCCTCCACGCTGAGCGGCACTGTCTGGCAGGACAGCGACAACGACCGCCAACGCTCGCCCAGCGAGCCCGTGAAGGCCGGCTGGACGGTGGAGCTGCTGGTCTGCGCCGACGGCAGCGCCAGCTGCGCGCCGGCGGACATGATCGTGCTCGACAGCCGCCTCACCGCGTCCGACGGCAGCTACCGCTTCGAGCAGCTGGTGCCGGGCGACTACCACCTGCGTTTTCGCACGCCCTCGGGGCAGGTGATCGGCGGCGCCTGGCCGACCGACCCGGTGCTCAACGCCGCTGGTGGCGCGCACCCGACCACGCCGGGCATGCGCCCGCTGCCGATGATCCCGGTGCCCATCGGCGCCGGCATGGCCGTGGTCAACCAGGACCTGCCCCTGGACCCCAGCGGCATCGTCTACGACAGCGTGACCACGCAGCCCGTGCCCGGCGCGGTGGTGGAGTTCCGTGGCCCGCCCGGCTTCGATCCCGCGCTGCACCTGTTGGGCGGCAGCGCCAGCGTGACCACGGCGGCCGACGGGCTCTACCAGTTCTTCCTCATGCCCGGCGCGCCGGCGGGGGAGTACACGCTGGTCGTCACGCCGCCCGGCGGCTACGTCAACTCGGCCACGCACCTGCCCTCGGCCGGGCCGCTGAACGCGCAGACCTGCACGGCGCCCGCCGGCGTGGTGGACCCGGTGCCGGGCGACCCCTGCGTGGTGTCCACGCCCACGCCGCTGCCCGGCGTGCCCTCGCCGTACTTCCTGAGCGTGCTGTTCCCGGGGGGCGGCGCGCAGAACGTGGTCAACAACCACCTGCCGCTGGACCCGGTGGGGGGCTCGCTCATCGAGCTGCGCAAGACCACGCCCAAGCTCACCGTGAAGAAGGGCGAGCTGGTGCCCTACGTGATCACCGCGCGCAACACCCGCGCGGTCGCCCTGGCCGACGTGGTCCTGGTCGACACCCTGCCGCCGGGCTTCAAGTTCGTCACCGGTTCGCTCACCGTGCAGCGGCTGCCGGGCGGCGCCGTCGAACCCGTGGTGCCGGTGGTCGAAGGCCGCCGCCTCACGCTGCCGCCGCGCGCCTTCGCGCCGAGCGAGACCCTGCGCGTGTCCATGGTGCTCGGCGTGGGCACCGGGGTGGGTGAGGGCGTCTACGTGAACCAGGTGCTGGCCCAGCAATCGGCCACGCAGGCCGCGCTGTCCAACACCGCCACCGCCTCGGTGCGCGTGGTGCCCGACGCGCTGTTCGACTGCACCGACGTGATCGGCAAGGTCTACGACGACCGCAACGCCAACGGCTACCAGGACGAGGGCGAGCCCGGCCTGCCGAACGTGCGCCTGGCCACGGTCAATGGCCTGCTGGTCACCACCGATCCGCAGGGGCGCTACCACATCGCCTGCGCGGCGGTGCCCAAGGAGGGCACGGGCAGCAACATCGTGCTCAAGCTGGACGAGCGCACGCTGCCCTCGGGCTACCGCGTGACCACCGAGAACCCGGCGGCCGAGCGCGCCACGCGCGGCAAGTTCGTGAAGATCAACTTCGGCACCACGGTGCACCGCGTGGTGCGCCTGGCGCTGCGCGCCGAGGCCTTCGAGCCCGGCGCCACCGCGCTCAAGCCGGCCTTCGCGGCCGAGCTGCCGAAGGCCATCGCGGCCCTGGCCGAACGCCCCTCGGTGCTGCGCCTGGCCTACCGCGCCGCGCCGGGCGAGGCGCCCGAACTGGCCGAGGCCCGCGCCCGCGCCGTGAAGGCCGATCTGCTCGAGCGCTGGCGCCGCCACGGCGCCGCGCAGCCGAGCCCCCTGTTCAACCTGGACATCGAGGTCGAGCACGTGTCGCCCTCCGTCGCCCCCTGACGGAGGACCGCATGCCTGTCACGCACGACCCCCGGACCTTTGCCGAGCCCACCATGAACGCCCGCCCCCGACTGACCCTGCGCTTGCGCCGCGCGGCCCTCTCCGCTGCCGTGGCCACGGCCTGCCTGGGCATGGGCGCCGCCGCCGCGCAGGAAGCCCGCCACAGCGGCCACCACGGCGGCGGCGAATGCCGCACCGAGGCCCGCGGCCGCTTCGATGACCGCTGCGCCAGCGACGCGCGCGCCGTCGAGATCGATGGCCGCGACCACCTGCCCGCCACCGCCGAGCGCGAACTGCCCCGGCTCAGCGTGGTGCTGGGCGATGCGCGCGCGCTGCGCGAGACCACCGAACGGCGCCAGGACACCGTGCCCGGCGCCGCCGCGCCCCGCGACGGGGCGCACACCGCGCGCTTCGACTCGGGCGCGGACCTGCTGCTGGACAGCGACCGCCAGCGCCTCGACCAGATCGTGGCCCAGGTGAAGGGCCGCGACGCGCTGCGCTTTCAGATCGTGGGCCACACCGACGTGCAGCCCATCGGCCCGCGCCTGCGCCCGCGCTTCGCCGACAACCACGCCCTGGGCCTGGCGCGCGCGCACCAGGTCGGCCGCTACTTGGCCGAACGCCTGGGTCTGCCCGAGACCGCCTTCACCTACGCGTCCAAGGGCCCCGACGAGCCCCTGGCCACACCGCGCGAGGACCGCGCCCACTGGGCCGCCAACCGCCGCGTCGAGGTGCACGCCTGGTGGACCGACCAGGCGCCGCCCACCACCGTGGTGCACACCACCGTGCGGCGCAGCGACCCGAGCGAGTGCCACATGCTCTCGCCCTACGGGAGCGACGACGCGCCGCTGCGCCTCACCGTGGACGGCGCGCCCCTGATCGGCGCCGACGCGTCCAGCGCGGACCGCCAGCGCTGCATCGACGTGCAGCTGGAGCGCCACCAGCTGCGCCTGCAGGTCGACAGCCTGTCGCAGCCGCGGCGCCTGAACGCCGCCGCCTGGCCCACCACGGTGGCGCCTGGCGACACCGTGCGCTTCGCGGGTCACAGCAACTACCTGCTGTTCCTGCACAAGGCCGAGCTGCGCCTGTTCACGCTCAATGCCGGCGGGCAGCGCCAGCCGCTGGCCACGGTCGCGCTCGATGCCAACCTGCGCGGCGAATGGACGGTGCCCTCGGGCCTGCTGGAGGGCCAGGGCGCGGCGCGCGACGGCCAGCTCGTCTACCGCCTGCGCGTGTTCGACGCGCAGGGCCGCTTCGACGAGACCGAGGACTTCTCGCTCACGCTGGCGGCGCGCCGCCCCGAGGCAGCGCAGCCGCACGATCCCGAGCGCGAGCTGCTGCGCGGCTATGGCGACAGCCGCCTCGCGGTGAGCCACATCCCGATCCGCGCGGGCACCGTCACCGCCAGCGGCCAGGCCATCCGCCCCGACCAGCGCGTGCGCGCCCTGGGCCACGCCGTGCCGGTGGACCCGAACGGCCGCTTCGTCTTCCAGCAACTGGTGCCGCGCCGGGTGCAGACCGGCGAGATCGCCGTGCTGGAGGCCGACGGTTCGGCGCGTGTGTACCGGCGCGACTTCGAGATCCCGAAGCAGGACGGCTTCTTCATCGGCCAGGCCGACCTCACCCTGGGCCGCCAGCGCGTCAGCGGACCGGCCGCGCTGCTGACCATGGACCCGAACCGCCAGGACGGCGGCTCCTGGAGCGAAGGCCGCCTGGCCTTCTACACCAAGCGCCAGCTCGACGAGCGCTGGACCTTCACCGCCAGCCTGGATACCGAGGAGCGCCCGCTCAACGAACTGTTCCGCAACCTCGACCGCAAGGACCCGAGCACCCTGTTCCGCCGGCTCGACCCGGTCGACTCCTGGGCCACCTTCGGCGACGACTCCACCACCGTGGAGGACGCGCCCACGCAAGGCCGCGTCTACGCGCGCATCGACGACGGCCGTTCGCACGCCATGTGGGGCAACTACAAGCTCAACCTGGACGAGACCGCGCTCGCCCAGATCAGCCGCGGCCTCTACGGCCTGCACGGCCGCTACCTGAGCGAGGACAGCACGGCCCATGGCGAGGCGCGCCTGCGCGTGGACGCCTACGCCGCCGAACCGGGCACCCTGTCGGCGCGCGAGGAGTTCCGCGGCACCGGCGGCTCGCTCTACTACCTGCGCCACCAGGACATCACGCGCGGCGCCGAGCGCGTGTTCGTGGAGATCCGCGACCGCGATTCCGGCCTGGTGCGCACGCGTCGCCTGCTGGTGCCGGGTTCGGACTACGAGGTCGACCACCTGCAGGGCCGCGTGCTGCTCAACGGCCCGCTGCCCAGCTTCTCGGACGACGGCGCCATCGTGCGCGCGGGCGGCCTCACCGGCTTGCCCACCTACCTGGTGGTGGACTACGAGTACGCGCCCCTGCTGGGCTCGCTCGACACCCTGGCCACCGGCGGGCGCCTGTCCTGGTGGGCCAGCGACGCGCTGCGCCTGGGCGTGACCGCCTCGAAACAGGAACAGACCGGTGGCGACCAGACCCTGGCCGGCGTGGACCTGCTGCTGCGCCACGGCGAGAACACCTACCTGAAGGCCGAGGTGGCGCGCTCCGACGGGCCGGGCACGGGCGAGTTGCGCTCGCTCGACGGCGGCTACCACTTCGCGGGCGAGCCGGTGGACCCCACGGCCGACGCGAACGCGTGGCGCCTCGAAGGCCAGGCCGACCTGAAGGACCTGGGCCTGGCGGGCGGCGGCCGCATCGCCGCCTACGCGCAGCGGCGCGGCGCGGGCTTCTCCGCGCCGGGCCAGCTCGTCAGCAACGAGACCCAGCAGGTCGGCGTGGACGCCGCGCTGCCCCTGGGCGAGCGCACCGAGCTGCGCCTGAAGGCCGACCGCCGCGACGAGCGCAACGGCTTCGACAGCGACAGCGCCGAGGCGCAGCTGAGCCACCAGCTCACGCCGCACTGGCGCCTGGGCGCGAGCCTGCGCCGCGACGACAAGCGCAGCGACAGCGTCGTGACCAACGGCGGCCTGCCCTGGGGCGCGGCGGTCGAAGGCGAGCGCACCGACCTGGGTGTCCAGCTGGACTACGACAGCCTGGCCAGCTGGGCCCTCTACGGCTTCGCGCAGCGCACGCTGTCGCGCAGCGGCACGCGCCTGGACAACGACCGCCTGGGCGTGGGCGCGCGCTACCGCGTCAACGACAAGCTCGCGCTCAACGGCGAGCTCTCGGGCGGCGACGGCGGCGCGGCCGGCCGACTGGGCGTGGACTACCAGTACGACGACCGCTCCAGCCTGTACCTGACCTACGTGCTGGACACCGGCCGCACCGACGAGAACACGCAGGGCCGTGGCGGCACGCTGGTGTCGGGCGCCAAGTCGCGCATCAACGAAGGCCTAAGCGTCTTCACCGAGCACCGCCACAGCGTGGGCACGCAGCCGGGCCTGACGCACGCCTATGGCGTGCAGTACGCGCCCGACAGCCGCTGGACCCTGGGCGTGTCGCTGGAGAACGGCCGCGTGGGTGTCGAGACCCTGGGCGAGCTGCGCCGCGAGGCCATCGCCTTCAACGCCGGCTACAGCAGCGACACCGTGCGCTACAGCGGCGGCGCCGAGTACCGCTCCGACCGCGGCAGCGTGGAGTCGCGCCGCAGCTGGCTGCTCAAGAACGCCTTCAGCCTGAAGGACGGCGAGGACGCGCGCTGGGTCGGCAAGTTCAACTGGGCCGACAGCGACAGCAGCGCGGGCGCGCTGGCCGCCGCGAAGTACACCGAGGCCAGCCTGGGCTATGCGCTGCGCCCGGTGAACAACGACCGCCTCAACCTGCTGCTCAAGTACACCTATCTGCACGACCTGTCCTCGCCGGGTCAGGTGTCGGTGACGGGTGTCTCGTCCACCCAGGTCTTCACCACCGGCAACGATTACCAGCAGCGCAGCCACGTGTGGGCCGCCGACCTGAGCTACGACCTCACGCCGCGCTGGACCCTGGGCGGCAAGGTCGCCTGGCGCCTGGGCGAGCTGCGCGCCAGCCGCGACAACAGCGCGCCCTGGTTCAAGAGCAGCGCCGACCTGGCGGTGCTGCGCCTGGACTGGAAGGTGGTGCGCCGCTGGGACTGGCTGCTCGAGCTGCGCTCGCTGCGCGCCAAGGAACTGGGCGACCGCCGCACCGGCTGGCTCACGGCGGGCTACTACCACATCAACGAGAACGTGAAGCTCGGCCTGGGCTACAACTTCACCGACTTCTCGGACGACCTCACCGACATGCGCTACCGCAGCCGGGGCTGGTTCATCAACCTGCTGGGGAAGTTCTGAACACGCCTGCGCTGGTCACCGTCTTCCTGGATTTCGATGGTGTGCTGCACCCCGTGGGGGCGCCACGGGACTGGCTGCTCGACAAGGCCGGCATGCTGTCCGCCGCGCTCAAGGACCTGGAGGGCGTGGAAATCGTGGTGTCCAGCGGTTGGGCCGCCTACCACCCGCTGCCCGAGATCCAGGCCCTGTTCCAGCCCTGGCCTGCGCTGCAGGCCCGGGTGGTGGGCCGCACCGAGCCCTGGGCGCGGCCGCCGGGCCACGGCGCGGCCATGCCCGAGCGCGAGCGCCAGTGCCGCGACTGGCTGCGCGCCAACGGGCGCTCGGCGCGCCACTGGCTGGCCATCGACAACCAGCGCCACCACTTCGCGGCGCGCGACCGGCTGGTGCTGGTGGACGGCCGCCAGGGCCTGCGGGTGGGCAACCTCTACCGGCTGGTGGAGATGATCCACCGGCTGCGGCGCGAGGCCTGAGCAGGCGGACTTGAACGCGCGGCTCAGGCCCGCAGGCCGATGCGCGCCAGGGTCTGGTCGATCCAGGCCGTGTCGAGCCGGCCCTCGGCGATCTGCTGCAGCGTCACCTGTTCCGCCTGCGACTTGTTGCGCGCCGCGTCGAGCACGGCCGCCGCCTCGTCGCACGGCACGCAGAGCACGCCGTCGGCGTCGCCGATGATCAGGTCGCCGGGGTGGATCACCATGCCGTCGATGGCGATGGGCGCGTTGATCTCGCCGGGGCCGTCCTTGTAGGGGCCGCGGTGGGTCACGCCCGCCGCGAACACGGGCAGGGCGCCGGCACCGATGACGTCGAGGTCGCGGATCGCGCCATCGATGACAAAACCGGCCAGGCCGCGCCGGATCGCGTAGGTGGTCATCAGCTCGCCGATCAGCGCGTTGCTGAGGTCGCCGCCGCCGTCCACCACGATCACGTCGCCGGGTTGGGCGATCTCCAGCGCCTTGTGGATCATGAGGTTGTCGCCGGGCCGCGTCTTCACGGTGATGGCGGGCGCGGACAGGCGGGTCTCGCGGCTCAGCGGGCGCAGGCGCGCGCCGGCCGCGGTCATGCGGCTCATGCAGTCGCTGACGTTGGCGACGGGCACGCCGCGGAAGGATTCGACGAGGTCGGGCGCGACGCGGCGGGGGACGGGGAGGATGCGCAGTCCAAGCATGGCTTCAGTTCCGTTGGGCGGGGATGAGGTGGCTGGGGTCCAGGTCCTCGGGCCGCAGCACGCCCATCAGGGCCATGTTGCGCGAGACCTCCGAGCGCAGCAGGTCGATGGCGCGGTGCGCGCCGGCTTCGCCGGCCACGGCGGCGGCGAAGGCGAAGGGGCGGCCGACGAAGACGAAGCGCGCGCCCAGGGCCAGGGCCTTGAGCACGTCGCTGCCGCGGCGCACGCCGCTGTCGAGCATCACCGGGATGCCGGGGCAGGCCTCGACGATGCGCGGCAGCACCGCCAGCGGCGCGGCGGCGCCGTCGAGCTGGCGCCCACCGTGGTTGCTCACGATCACGCCATCGACGCCCTCGTCGGCCGCGCGCCGCGCGTCGCGTGCGTCGAGAACGCCCTTGACGACGAGCTCACCGCCCCAGACGCGGCGGATCATCTGCAGGTGGCGCCAGTTCAGGTGGCCACGATCGGAGAGGTTGCGCTCCACGTGGGGCGAGAGGATGGGCGCGCCGCGCGTAGCGTAGCTGTTCTCGAAATGCGGCATGCCATGGCGCAGCAGCGTGCGCAGGAAGGTGCCGAACAGCCAGCGTGGGTGCGTGAGGCCCTGCCAGGCGAGCGCGGGGCCGGGCCGCACGGGAATGGTGAAGCCCGCGCGCAGGTTGCTTTCGCGGTTGGCCGCGGCCGGCGTGTCCAGGGTGATCACCAGCGTGCGGTAGCCGGCGGTCTTCACGCGCTCCAGCAGCGCGAGGATGCCGGCGTCGTCGCCGGGCAGGTAGGCCTGGAACCAGGCCCCGGGGTTCACCGCGATCACCTCTTCCAGGCGGATCAGCGAGGAGCCGCTGAGCACGAAGGGAATGTTCTCGCGCTGCGCGGCCTGCGCGATGACCAGGTCGCCGCGGTAGGCCGAGAGCGCGGCCAGGCCCATGGGCGCCACGCCGAAGGGCGCGGCGTAGCGCTGGCCGAACAGCTCGACGCCGGTGTCGCGCGGCGTGATGTCCACCAGCACGCGCGGCACCATCTCCCAGGCCTGGAAGGACGCGCGGTTGGCGCGCAGCGACTGGTTGGTCTCCGCCGCGCCGGCCACGTAGCCGAACACCGGTCGGGGCAGGTGGCGCCGCGCCTCGGCCTCGAAATCGTCGAGGCACAGCAGGCCCTGCAGCCACCGGGGGGCGGCCGGCGCGTCGGCGCTGCGGCTCATGCGCGGGGCTCGCGGTGCTCGGGCAGGGCCTTGCCCGACAGCGCCCGCACCTGCAGCGCCAGCGCGGCCCAGTCCCAGTCGGCGCGGCCGCCCTCGCACAGCTCGTCGAGCAGCCGCTCGGCCAGCGCGGCGGTGGGCAGCACGGTGCCCGTGCCTTGCGCGCCCTGCAGCGCCAGGCGCAGGTCCTTGCGCATCAGCGCCGCGCGAAAGCCCGGCGTGAACTGGCCGGCGGCGATGCGTGGGGCGTGCTTTTCCAGCGAGAAGCTGCGCGCGGCGCCGCCCAGCAGGGCCTCGCGCATCGACGCCGGGTCCACGCCCTCGGCCTCGGCCAGCGCGAGGGCGTCGGCCACGCCCAGCAGCGCGCCGGCCACAGCCACCTGGTTGCAGGCCTTCACCACCTGGCCCGCCCCCACGCCACCCACGTGCAGCACGCTCTTGCAGAAGGCGCCCAGGGCCTCGCGGCAGGCGTCCACGCTGGCGGTCTCGCCGCCGACCATGCAGCTGAGCACACCCTCGGCCGCGCCCTGCTGGCCACCGCTCACGGGCGCGTCCAGGAAACCGATGCCGCGCGCCGCGAGCGCCGCCGCGAACCCGCGCGCCGACGCCGCCGCGATGGTGCTGGTGTCCACCACGGTGCTGCCCGCCGCCAGGCCGTGCACCAGGCCGCCGTCGGCGAACAGCACCTCGCGCACGGCCGCGTCGTCGGGCAGGCTCAGGAAAACGATGGCGCTGCCCCGGCCCACGTCGGCCGGGCCGTTGCCGGCCGTGGCGCCCTGGTCCACCAGCGCCTGCACGGCGTGCGCCTCGCGCGCGAAGACCTTGAGCGGGTAGCCGCGGCGCAGCAGGCAGCCGGCCATGCCAGCGCCCATGGCGCCCAGGCCGATGAAGCCGAAGGAGGAGCCGGGCGCGTGGCTCATTTGCCGATGGCCTTGCCGATCAGGTCCACCGCCGCGACGACCTCGGCCTGGAAGGCTGCGCCGTCGGCGTAGTCCTGCGTCAGGCCCGACTTGGCCACGTAGTCCTTCCAGCCCGGCGCCTGCATGGCCTTGTGAAAGGCGTCGTGCAGGTAGCGCCGGATCGGCTCGGGCAGGTTCGCCGGCGCCATCAGGCCCTTCATGTTGTCCAGGGCCACGGGCACGCCCAGCTCGGTCATGGTGGGCACCTCCGGCAGGGCCGGCAGGCGCGCGCGCGAGAACAGCGCCAGCGGGCGCACGCGGCCCGCGTCGATCATGGCTTTCATTTCCTCATAGGCGCCAAAGGCGCTGTCGACCTGGCCCGCGAGCAGGGCGGTCATGGAGTCGGCCGCGCCGCGGTAGGGCACGTGCAGCAGCTTCAGGCCGGCGGCCTTCTCGAGCACGATGCCGGTGGCGTGGAAGATGCCGCCTTCGCCGGTGGAGCCGTAGGACACTTTCTCGGGCGCCTTTTTCGCTTCGGCGATGAGCGCCTTCATGTCGGCGAAGGGCGAGTCGGCGCGCACCGCCAGGATACTGGGCGCGCGCGAGACCTTGATGATGGGCGTGAAGGAGCGGCGCGAGTCGTAGTTGAGCGGGCGGAAGTGGCCCACCGAGGTGGTCTCGCTGCCGCCGCCCACGAACAGGGTGTAGCCGTCGGGCTTGGCGTCGGCGGTGGCCTGCGCGGCGATGGCGCCGGCCGCGCCCACGCGGTTGTTCACCACCACCGGCACGGGAATGATGTCCTTGGCCGCGTACGAGAGCTGGCGCGCGATCTGGTCGGCCGAGCCGCCGGGCGCGAAACCCACCAGGATGGTGATGGGCTGGGTGGGCTGCCAGGCCTGCGCGCGCGCGGCCAGGGGCAGGGCCGACAGGCCCAGCGCCGCGCCGGCGGCGCCCACGAGGTGGCGGCGTCGCAGGCCGGTGGAATGAATGCTCATGCGCTGTCTCCTTCTGTTGTGAGGGCCCGGTCCACTGGCTTGGGCCGACCCGGGGCGCATTCTGGGAACATGCCTTGTGGATGAAAAGCGATATATTTCGATCGCTCTTGTTCGCCTTTTTTCAACACAAAGGATGGTGCGGCGCCGGCCATGACGCTCAAGCAGCTCGAAGCCTTCTACTGGGCCGCCACCGCCGCGAGCTTCCTGGTCGCCGCGCAGCGGCTGCACATCTCGCAGTCCACCCTGTCCAAACGCATCGGTGAACTGGAAGCGCAGCTGCGCACCACGCTGTTCAACCGCGGCGGCCACCGCGCCGCGCTCACCGAGGCGGGCGAGCAGCTGCTGCCGCTGGCGCGGCGCATGCTGGAGCTGTCGGAGGACATGCGCGATCAGCTCGCGGCCGGTGGTGGCGTGCGCGGCCTCTGCCGCTTCGGCGTGGGCGAGCTCGCGGCCCTCACCTGGCTGCCCGACCTGGTCTCGCACGCGGCCGCCAAGTACCCCGAGCTGCGCCTGGAGCCCTGCGTGGACCTGGGCTCGGCGCTGGAGCAGCGCCTTGAAAGCGGGGAACTGGACTTCGCCGTGGTGGCCGGCCACTCCACGCGCGGCGCCATCGCCAGCGAGGCCATCGCCCAGGTGCGCTTCTGCTGGGCCGCCTCGCCTGCGCTGGTGGGACGCCGCCGCGCGGTGGACGCCGCGCTGCTGGAGCGGCACGCGCTCATCACCCAGCCCGGCGCGGCCGGTCCCACGCGCATGCTGGAGCACTGGCTGGCGCTCAACGGATTGCAGGCGCCGCGCCGGCTGGTTTGCAACAACCTCGCGGCCATCGCCAGTCTGATCGCCTCGGGCGTGGGCATCGGCCTGTACCCGCGCGGCTGGTTTCGGCGCATGGCCGCACGCCGGGCCGTGGTCGAGCTGCGCGGGCCCCAGCCCCTGCCGGCGCTGCAGTACACCTTCCAGCACCGGCGCGACGACCACCGCGCGCTGCTCACGCGGCTGCGCGAGCTGGTGCGCGAGACGGTGGACTTCGACAAGTCCGGCCCTCTGTGGGGCGGCTGAACGGGGCGGTGCCAGAATGCCCGGGCGTCAACCACTGGAGGGGACCATGCGCCGCCACGAGATGAACCCGCCGCCCGGATCGCCGCGCGGCCCACGATCGACGGAGGCCCGCCATGGCCGCTGATGCCGCCTCCAGCCAACTGGTGCCGGTCGTCATGCTGCTGGGCGCGGCGGTGGTGGCCGTGCCGCTGTTCAAGCGCATCGGCCTGGGCTCGGTGCTGGGCTACCTGGCGGCGGGCCTGGCCATCGGTCCTTTCGGCCTGGGCTGGTTCAGCGACCCCCAGACCATCATCCACACCGCCGAGCTCGGCGTGGTGATGTTCCTTTTCGTGATCGGCCTGGAGATGCGGCCTTCGCACCTGTGGGCGCTGCGGCGCGCCATCTTCGGGCTGGGCAGCCTGCAGGTGCTGGTCTGCGGCGCCATGCTCACCCTGGTCGGCGTGGCCTTCGGCTTTTCATGGACGGTGTCCTTCATCAGCGCCATGGGCTTCGTGCTCACGTCCACCGCCATCGTGATGCAGCTGCTGGGCGAGCGCGGCGACATCGCCACGCCGCGCGGGCAGCGCATCGTCTCCATCCTCCTGTTCGAAGACCTGCTCATCGTGCCGCTGCTGGCCGTGGTGGCCTTCCTGTCGCCCGACGCCGTGGCCGAGGCCTCGGGTGCCTCGCGCTGGTTGTCGGTGGGCATCGCGGCTGGCTCGGTGGCGCTGCTGGTGGCGGTCGGCCTGTGGTTGCTCAACCCCTTGTTCCAGGTGCTGGCCAACGCCCACGCGCGCGAGGTGATGACCGCCGCCGCCCTGCTGGTGGTGTTGGGCGCGGCGCTGCTCATGCAGCTGGGCGGCCTGTCCATGGCCATGGGCGCCTTCCTGGCGGGCGTGCTGCTGTCGGAGTCCACCTTCCGCCACCAGCTGGAGGCCGACATCGAGCCTTTCCGCGGCCTGCTGCTGGGCCTGTTCTTCCTGGGCGTGGGCATGTCGCTGGACCTGTCGGCGGTGGCGCGGCACTGGGCCCTCATCCTGGCGGGCGTGCTCTCGCTGATGGTGGTGAAGGCCCTGTGCATCTACGTGGTGGCGCGGCTCACGCACAGCCCGCACGCCGACGCGCTGGACCGCGCGGTGCTGATGGCGCAGGGCGGCGAGTTCGCCTTCGTGCTGTTCGCCGCGGCGCTCGCGGGCCGCGTGATCGACCCGGTGGTGAACGCCAACATGACGGCCATCGTGGTGCTGTCCATGGCGCTCACGCCGCTGGCGGTGCTGGCGCTGCAGCGCTGGGCGCCGCGCGCCGGGCCCTCCACCGAGGGCGCGCCCGTGCCCGACCACGAGGCCGGCGCGGTGCTCATCATCGGCTTCGGCCGGGTGGGCCAGATCGCGAGCCAGAACCTGCTGCTGCTGGGCGCGGAGATCACCATCATCGACGCCGACCCGCAGCTCGCGCGCGAGGCCGAGCACTTCGGCTTCAAGGTCTATTACGGCGACGGCACGCGGCTGGACATCCTGCACGCGGCGGGCGCCGACGACGCCAAGGTCATCCTGGTGTGCGTGGACGAGGCCAGCGCGGCCACGCTGATCGTGGAGCAGTGCAAGCACGCCTTCCCCCAGGCGCGGGTCGTTGCGCGCTCCTTCGACCGCGGGCACGCGGCTGAGCTGGTGAAGGCGGGGGCGGACGTGCAGGTGCGCGAGACCTTCGAGTCCGCCATGGTCATGGGGCGCGAGGCCTTGCTGGCGCTGGGCACGGAGCCGATGGCGGTCGATGCCATCGTGGCGGACATGCGCCGCCGCGACGCCGAGCGCTTCCAGCTCGAACTGGACGGCGGCGGGCTGGTCGCGGGGCGGCCGATGATCCTGGGGAACCTGCGCGGGCGCCCGGGGCGCTGAGTGCCAGGACCGGGGCTGTGCACCGAAGGTGGGCGTTCTTGCCGGACCGGCCGGCGCGCGCCGCCGCTGTGGAATGGGGACAACCCCTATTCATTGAATACTGTATCCAACATAGATTGCGGCACGGTGTTCGATCCCACGGCAAGCTGGCCACAGGTCGTCGGTCGGGGCGCCGCCTTTGCAACGTCGGTTCGCGCCGCCCCGCAGGGGTGGCACATCAATTGCATACAGTATTTCAATAAGTCTGCCCCTCAGCGCGCCACAGGAGTTCGCCATGTTCCGAATCCCCCGTCCGTCCCCCTCATCGTTCTGGTCGCGCGCGGTCCATGCCACGGCCACGCTGGCCCTGGGCCTGGGCCTGGTGTCGCCGGCCGCCGCTCAGTCCACCGGCGCGCCGGTGAAGGTGCGCTACGAGGAGGTGGTGCGCTCGGTGCTGTACGCGCCCGCCTACGTGGCGATCAGCCAGGGCTTCTTCCGCGAAGCCGGGCTCGACGTGTCGATCAAGACCTCGCAGGGCACCGACAAGGGCATGGCCGCGCTGCTGTCGGGCAGCGCTGACATCGTGCTGATCGGCCCCGAAGCCTCGGTGTACGTGGCCAACAGCGAATCGCCGGTCAAGCCCAAGATCTTCTCCGGCCTGACCGCCACCGACGGCTTCTTGCTGGTGGCGCGCGAGAAACCCGCGGGCGCGTTCGCCTGGGACCAGCTCAAGGGCAAGGCCGTGATGGCCTTCCGCCCGGGCTCCAACCCCGACGTCTTCCTGGAAACGGCGATGCGCAAGAACGGCCTCGACCCCAAGAAGGACCTCAAGCTGGTGAACAACATCGGCCCGGCCGCGCGCACCGGCGCCTGGCTGGCGGGCCAGAACGACTACGGCATCTTCCTCGAGCCCGAGGCCACCATGCTGGAGAAGACCGGCAAGGGCGTGGTCGTGGCCTCCGTCGGCCGAGTCGTGGGCCCGGTGGACTACACCGTGTTCACCGCCACCGACGTCTACCTCAAGCAGAACCCCGCCGTGGCGCAGGCCTGGACCAACGCCATCGTGAAGGCGCAGAAGCACGTGGCCAGCGCGCCCCCGGCCGATCTGGCCAAGCAGATCGCCGAGTACTTCCCCGCCATGGCCCAGGCCGATCTGGTGGCCGCCATCGAACGCTACCGCGGCATCGGCCTGTGGAAGACCAACCCGATGGTGCAGCGCCAGGCCATCGACAGTCTGCAGGACATGCTGATCGACAGCGGCGTGCTCGACAAGGCCAAGCGCGTGAAGTACGAGCAGGTCGTGGTCACCGACTTCGCCGCGAAGGCCGCGCCATGAGCGCCGTGCTCGAAGCCGAAGCGCCGGTGGCGCAGCAGGTGCAGCAGGTGCAGCCGCGCATCGAGATCAACGACGTCTCGCTGCGCTACTTCACCGACGCCGGCGAGACGCAGGCGCTCGACCGCATCCGCCTGTCGGTGGCGCCGGGCGAGTTCGTGAGCCTGATCGGCCAGTCGGGTTGCGGCAAGAGCACGCTGCTCTCGCTCATGGCCGGCATCCTCGAACCCTCGTCGGGCGAGGTGCGGGTGCACGGCGAGCGCGTCAAAGGCCCGTCGCCGCGCGTGGGCTACATGCTGCAGCAGGACTACCTCTTCGAATGGCGCAGCATCCTGGACAACGCCACCCTGGGCGCGCAGATCCAGGGCCGGCCGATGCGCGAGGCCCGCGAGCGGGCCGCGCACCTGTTGCACAAGTGCGGCATGGGCGATTTCCTGCACCACTTTCCGCGCCAGCTCTCGGGCGGCATGCGCCAGCGCGTGGCGCTGGCGCGCACGCTGGTGACCGACCCCGACGTGGTGCTGCTGGACGAGCCCTTCTCCGCCCTGGATTCGCAGACCCGCCTGGCGATCGCCGACGAGGTGGTGGAGGTGCTGCGCGACGAGGGCAAGTCGGTGGTGCTGGTCACGCACGACATCGGCGAGGCGATCGCCATGACCGACCGCGTGGTGGTGCTCTCGCGCCGCCCCGGGCGCATCAAGTCGCAGCACCTGATGCGCTTTCCCAGCCACGGTGCGGGCCGCCCGAGCCCGTTCGTGGTGCGGTCCCTGCCCGAGTTCAACACCTATTTCGCGCTGCTGTGGGACGAGCTCGACGTCCACGTGGAAGGATGACGCCCATGAACACCACCGCCTCCACGACCCTGGCCGCCATGGTCACCCCCACGCCGCCGCCGGCCGGGCGCGAACCCAGCCCCGCGTACCGCGAATGGCAGTCGCGCCAGCGCCGCCGCCGCCAGCGCATCCTGCTCACCCGCCTGGCCCTGCTGGTGGCCTTCCTGGTGCTGTGGGAGGTGCTGGCCAAGACGCACGTGGTCAACCCCATGCTGACCAGCTACCCGAGCGCCTTGTGGCCGACCTTCCTCGATCTGCTGCACAACGGCAAGCTGCTGATGCACACCTGGGTCACCTTCAAGGCCACGCTCATCGGCTTCGTGCTGAGCATGGTCATCGGCATCGGCGTGGCCGCCGGGCTGTGGTGGTCGGACTTCGCGCACAAGGTGCTGGACCCCTTCCTGGTGGTGGCCAACGCCATGCCCAAGATCGCCTTCGTGCCGATCTTCTACATCTGGCTGGGGTCCGAATACTCGGTCTACGGCATGGCCGTGGCGATCGCCGTGTTCGTCACCATCATGGTGGTGTACGACGGCTTCCAGAGCATCGACCCGAACAAGATCAAGCTGGCCCGCACCCTGGGCGCCAGCCGCGCCCAGGTGCTGCGCCTGGTGGTCATGCCGGGCAGCGTGCCCACGCTCGTGGCGGCGCTGAAGATGAACATCGGCCTGGCGCTGGTGGGCGTCATCGTGGGTGAGTTCCAGTCGGCCAGCGCCGGCCTGGGCTTCCTCATCGTCAACGGCAGCCAGGTCTTCCAGCTCAACGTGGTGATGACCGCCATCGTGGTGCTGGGCCTGCTGTCGGGCCTGATGTACCTGGTGATCGCGCGGATCGAGGCCGCCATGGCCAAGCGCTACGCCTGAACCGAGAGGAGCGAGCATGCAGTTCCCCCAATGGGTCGTCGAGCGCGTGGTGGCGCGCCAGGGCCGCCTGCACCCCTATGACACGCTGGCGGCCGAGCGCACGGCCTTCGTCGTCATCGACCTGCAGAACTACTACACGCAGCCAGGCTACCTCGGCGAGTGCGCGCCCGCGCGCGCCACCTTCCCGGCAGTGAACCGGCTGGCGAACGCATTGCGCGAGGCGGGCGGGCATGTCATCTGGGTGCAGACCAGCGCCGACGGCGCCGACGACTTCTGGTCGCACCACCACGCCCACATGCTCACGCCGGCGCGCAGCGCGCGGCGCCTGCGCGAGCTGGCGAGTGCGCACGAGGGCTTCCAGATCGCGCCCGGCCTGCAGCCGCACCCGCAGGACGAGCGCGTGGTCAAGCGCTGCTACAGCGCGCTGGTGCCGGGCTCGTCGCGCCTGGACGAGGTGCTGCGCGAGCGCGGCGTCACGCACGTGCTCATCGGTGGCACCGTCACCAACGTCTGCTGCGAATCCACCGCGCGCGACGCGATGATGATGGACTACGCCACCATCATGGTCGACGACGCGCTCTCGGCCGTCACGCCGGCCGAGCACGAGCACTGCCTGAACAACTGGATGCTGTTCTTTGGCGACGTGCTCAGCACCGACGAGGTGGTGCAGCGGCTGGTGCCGGTGGCCGCGCCCGTCGGCGCCTGAAACCAAAAGCCCGCCGAGGTCGTCGGCGGGCCTGGGCGCTCAGCGGCCGCGTTCGCGGCCGCGGGCGGCTCCGATCAGAAAGACTCCCATTCGCCGACCTCGTCGCTCGCGGGGGCCTTGGCCGCTGCGGGCAGGGGCTTGCCGGCGGCTGGTGCGGCGGCCTTGGGCGCCGCCGCAGGCTTGGCGGCCACCGCGGGCTTGGCCGCCGCCACGGGCCTGGCCACGGCCGCCGCCGCTGGGGCCAGGGGCGCCGCGACCGGCGCCGGCGCCAGTTGGGGCTCGCGGCGCGGGTGCCGCTCGCCCGCCGGCCGCGCGGCGATGCCGTTCGACGCGGCGCTGCCGTCCAGGCGGAAGATGCGCACCACCTCGGCCAGGCGCGCGGCCTGGTCGTTCATGCTCGAGGCGGCGGCGGCGCTTTCCTCCACCAGCGCGGCGTTCTGCTGCGTCATCTGATCGAGGTTGGAGACGGCGGCATTGATCTGGTTGACACCATCCGCCTGCTCGCCCGAGGCGCTGGCGATCTCGCCAATGATGTCGCGCACGCGCACCACGTTCTCCACGATCTCGCTCATGGTCTGGCCGGCCTGGCTCACCAGTTCCGTGCCCACGGTGACCTTGTCCACGCTGGCGCCGATCAGGCCCTTGATCTCCTTGGCCGCCTGGGCGCTGCGCTGGGCCAGGCTGCGCACCTCGCCGGCCACCACGGCGAAGCCGCGGCCCTGCTCGCCCGCGCGCGCCGCTTCCACGGCGGCGTTGAGGGCCAGGATGTTGGTCTGGAAGGCGATGCCGTCGATGACGCCGATGATGTCGTTGATCTTGCGCGAGGCCTGGTTGATCTCTTCCATGGTCGAGACGACCTGGTTCACCACCTCACCGCCTTTCTGCGCGCTCTGGCCCGCCACGTCGGCAAGCTGGTTGGCCACGCGCGCCGAGTCGGCCGACTGTTTGATCGCGCCCGACATCTGCTCCATCGAGGCGGCGGTCTGCTGCAGGTTGCTCGCGGTCTGCTCGGTGCGGCTGGAGAGGTCGTTGTTGCCGGTGGAAATCTCTTTCGCGGCCACGGTGATGTTCTCGGTGCCGCGCTTGACGTCGGCCACCACGCTGACCAGTCGGTCGCGCATGGTGCCCAGCGCGCGGGTCATGGCGCCGAACTCGTCGCCGCGGTCGTTGTTGAGCGTGGCCGTCAGGTCGCCGTCGGCCATGCGTTCGGCGAAGGCCATGGTCTCGTTGAGCGGCTGGCGGATGTTGCGGATGAGGAAGAACGCGCCGACGGCGATGCCCAGGATCAGCAGGCCCACCTGGGTGGCGGCGATGGTGATGCTGGTCACGCGCTCCTTGGCCTGCGCGGCCTGCGCTTCCTGCAGGATGCGGTTCTGCATGCGGCCGAAGTCCTGCACCGCGTTGAGGTAGGGCGTGACCGCGCCATTGAAGTTGGTGGTGATCTCGTGCGCGGCGCCGGCGTAGTCCTCGGCGGCCTTGAGCTTGGTGGCCTTGCCCAGCGAGCTCAGCACGGCGGTGCGCAGCTCGGCGATGCGGGCCAGCGCGGCGACCTCCGCCTCGGTCTTGGGCATGGCGTCCAGCGCCTTCTGCAGCTCGGAGATGCGGGCCGAGCCGGCCGGGATCAGGTCTTTGTACAGGGCGGTGATGGCCGGGTCGCTGGACAGGGTGGAGGCCTGCACGCGGGTGGTGGTGGTCTCGGTCACGCCGGCCCATTCCACGGCCAGGGCGGTTTTGTCGGAGAGCTCGGTCAGGATGCGCTCGGACTGTTCGGTCATGCGGGCCGAACGCAGGCCCGCGCTGATGACGGTGGCCAGCAGGGCCAGGATGATGGTGGCGACGCCGGCCCAGAGTTTGGTGCCGACGGACATGTTGCGGAGGAAGTTCATGGTGAAGCGCGGGGCGGGGGATCGGGTGGGGGCGTGAACAGGTACCGCCCGCGGCCTCCTGGAAGGCACGGGCGTTCGCCGCCACTATCGGCCGGCTGCCGGGAAAACTTGATCGGATAAGGCGGGCAAAACCCGCCCAGTTCGCGAGCGGGCGCGGGCGCCGGGCCGGCGGCGCGCCTTCAGCCGCCGCGCCGCCCCTCGTCCAGCGGCAGGGTGATCACAAAAGTGGTACCGGCCTCGCTGGAGTGCAGGGCCAGGCGGCCCCGGTTCACCCGCACCGTGTTTTGACAGAAGGCCAGGCCCAGGCCGTTGCTGTGCGTGTCGGCGGTGCTCACGAAGGGGCGGAACACGCTGCGCTGCAGGGAGCGCGGGATGCCGGGCCCCCGGTCGCGGATCTCCATCACGCCCTGGCCGCCGCGCACGTCGGTGGCCAGCGTGATGTCGCCCGGCGCCGGGGTGCCCTTGTGCTGGCGCAGGGCGACCAGTGCGTTGCGCAGCAGGTTGTGCACCACCTGCGTGAACAGGCGCCGCGTGCCGAGGAAGTGGAAGTCGGGGCCGGGCGCCAGCGCCACCGCGCGCCGCTCGGCCTCGGAGCGGAAGGGAAAGCTGTCGATGGCGTCGGCGATCAGCCCGCGCGCGGCGATGCGCTCGTCGCCGCGTCGCAGGACGAGCAGCTGCGCGTTCACGATCTGCGTGTCGATCTGCTGGTGCAGGTTGCGCATCAGCCCCTCCAGCCGCTGGCCCGAGCGGCGCGCCTGCGGCGACTCCTCGTTGTCGCGCAGGCTTTCCACCAGCAAGCCCATGCTGGCCAGCGGCGTGCGCAGCTCGTGCGCCATCACGCCCAGGGCGTTCATGGTGGCCTGCTGGCGCTGGCGGTCCTGCTGCGCCGAAGACAGGCCCAGCAGCAGGCCGCACAGCCACGACAGACCCACCATGAAGCCGTGCTCGCGCGCCAGCGCGGCCGGCAGCCGGTCGGTGCCGGCGCCGACCAGCAGCCCGCCCGCGAAAGCCAGCACCAGCATGGCGGTGGCGTAGCGCCAGTCGGTGATCACGTACATGAGCAGCGCCACCAGGCACAGGGCCAGCACGCGCGGATCGGTGCCGCCGTTCATGAGGTAGAGCCAGACCTGCAGTGCGGGGCCGGCCAGGGCCAGGTAGAGCAGCACGTAGGCGCGCGCGCCCGGCGACTCCGCCACCTCGTCGGGGTCGAGCAGGAACAGCGGCAGGGCACCGAGCGCGGCGGCCAGGCGCAGGGCCAGGCTGTCGTAGGGCTGCGGCGCGACCTGGGTGTACACCAGCCAGGCCGACAGGTGCACGATGAGGTAGATCAGGCCCAGCGCGGCGAGCCGCGCGCGCGACAGGTGCAGCACGGGCTCGAGCGGGTGGGAGAACAGGGCCTGCAGTGGCGTGCGCGGCATCGGGATCGGGCGAAGCGGAGGCATGGCGGGCCGCGGGAACGGGAATGTGTCCATGCTACGCGCCAGCTGCGGTGCCACCAGGGGGAAGTCCGGCGTGCCGCTGTGGGGGAAACCCGATGGTCGCGCTTCAGCTGGGCGCCCAGCGCCTGGCGTGGTGGGCCTCGCCCGCATCCCCCGGCAGCAGGGGCAGCTCGATCACGAAGGACGATCCGGCGGCCACGCGCTCAAAGCGCAGCTGGCCTCGGTTGGCTTGCACGGTTTCGCGGCAGAAGGCCAGGCCCAGGCCGCTGCTGTGCGTGGTCTGGGTGCTGAAGAAGGGCTCGAAGATGGCGCGGCGCAGGTGCCTGGGCACGCCAGGGCCCTTGTCGCGCACGCGGATGGTGCCGCACGAACCCACCGCCGACACCTCGATCTGGATGTCGCCGCGCTCGAAGCGCCCCTGGGTGCGGCGCAGCGCGAACACCGCGTTCTTCAGCAGGTTGTGGATGACCTGGATGAACAGTCGCTCGCTGCCGTGGAAGTGGAAGTCGGCGCGCGTGTCCACGCTGACGGCCAGGCGCTCGCGTTCGCTGAGGAAGGGATAGGACTCGATGGCGTCGCGCACGAGCTGGCCGGCGCGCAGGGTCTCGCGGCCGGGCTGGATGCCCAGCAGCTGCGCGTTGACGATCTGCGAATCGATCTGGTGGTGAATGGCGCGCAGCAGGCCGTCCATGCGATGCGTCAGGCGCTCCACCTCGGCGGGCTCGGCCTCGCGCAGGTTTTCGTTGACCAGGGCCGCGCTGGCCAGCGGGGTGCGCAGCTCGTGCGCCATCACGCCCATGGCCAGCAGCGTGGCGTTGAGCCGCTGCAGCCGCTGGCTGGCCGAGGACAGCGCCAGCGCCAGGGCGGACAGCCAGGCGAAGGCGAAGGTGAGGTTGCCCTCGGTCACGCGCCACCAGGGCATGGCGAGCTGCGGCTCCAGCAGCGCCACCAGCGCGCGCGCGGCGATGGTGCCCGCCGCCAGCGCCGCCGTGGCCACACGCCAGTCGAGGATGTGGTACGCCAGGAAGCACATCAGCGCCGCGCTGGTCATCCACACGGCGTTGCCGTGGTTCATCAGGAAGAACCACTGGAACAGGAACGGGCCCGTGTAGGTCATGTAGGCCAGCAGGTAGAGCCGGATGCCACGCTGGCGCATCACGCGCGACGGCGTCCACCACAGCAGCGGCAGCGCGCCGGCGGCGGCCAGCGCGCGCAGAAGCAGGTTCTCGTAGGGCTGCGGCACGAGCACCGTCCAGAACCAGTGGAAGGCCAGGTGCCCAATGGACAGGAACAGGCCCAGCGTGACCAGCCGCGCGCGCGACAGCTGCTGCAGCGGCTCCAGTGGCTGGCGAAGCAGGGCGATGGCGCGGATGAGGAGGTGGTGGTGCACGACGGGGCGGATTCTAGGGAGCGCCCTCCAGCGCCTTGCGTGAAAAAAGGCGCCAAACCGGCCGGCTCAAGTTCGCCCTTGAAGTGCCGATATGCTTCCCTGGCCCAGACGCGCGTGCGCCGCGTCCCGTCCACCCCGAAGCGAGCCAGGCATGTTGTTCCCCTGCATGAGAGCGTCCTCGCGCATCTCCTTCATCGACGACGACCCGTCGTTCCTCGACGCCATGGCGGACGCCGTGGCCTCGGTGCGGCGCTGCGAGTTCCTGCACCACCCGGGCGAACTCGACCACTCCTATGCCGAGCAGGAAACGCTGCTGCGGCGCGAGCAGCAGATGCTGGCGCGCGTGGTGGGCGCGGAGTCGCCGCTGGCCGCCGCGCTCGACTACTTCGCCTGGGAAGGGCGGCACCGCATCTTCTCGGTGCTGGTCACCGACCAGGTGATGCCCGCCGAGGACGGCATCTCTATCTGCGAGCGCCACGGCCACTTCGGCCTGCGGCGCATCCTGCTCACGGGCGCGGCCGACGCCGACCTCGCGGTCAAGGCCTTCAACGGCGGGGCCATTGAATCCTTCCTGCCCAAGCAGACGCGCAACCTGGGCTTCAACCTGCGCCGCGCGCTGCAGGAGCAGTTCCTGCACAACTCGCTGGAGCGCGGCCGCCACCTGGCCATGCAGATGCGCCACGAGCGGCTGCAGGCGCTGCAGTCGGACGACGTGTCCAACGCGCTGATGGTGATCCTGGGGCGCGGCCGCGTGGACGAATACCTCGTGCTGGGCGAGCCTTTCGGGGTGCTGGGCCTGCGCGCCGACGGCCGCCTGAGCTGGATCCAGATCGAGACCACCGCGGGCCTGCGCGAGTTGGCCGATTCGCTGGCCGAGTTCGGCTGGGACGCGCCCGGCCTGGACCGCGTGCGCGCGGGCCAGGCCCTGCCCAACCTCGAGCTGGTCTCGCAGCTGGAGGGCATCGCGCCGGCCATCGCGCCTGTCGAGGTGCTGAGCGAGGCCGATGGCCTGCTGGCCGCCGAGTTCCTGTTCGACTGGCCCGCCGCGGTGTCGTGGCGCGCGCTGGCAGAGGAACGCGGCGGGTGAGCGAGGATCCCTTGCGCGCCGGCGGCGCCGCCCTCCTGGGCGAACCGCCCGAGCAGGCGTTGCCCCCCAACCCGCTCGATGAGCGCATGGAGGCCTTGGCCTCGCGCCTGCGTGGGCGGGGCTTCGCGGGCCTGGCCTTCGTGCGGCCCGACCCTTACGGCGTGGCCGGCGAGCGCCTGGTGCAGGCCCTCAGCAGTGCCGCGCTGCAGGCCCATGCCGAATGGATGGCGCGCGCCGTGCCGCCGCGTGGCGGCACCGTCGAGCGCCTGTCCGTGGAGGCCCTGGGCGACGAGGCCGTGCGACGCCTGGGCGGTCTGGGCTACCAGCAGCTGCTGCTGGTGCGCCTGCCGCTGCTGGGCGAGGCCTGCGGCGAGTTCTGGCTGCTGTCCACCAGCGCGCACCTGCGGGAGGAGCAGCTGGGCACCGCCGCGCTGGAGGTGCTGGGCGACTGGCCCGCCTGGCGCGAGGCGCTGCGCGCGGCGGTCTGCCCGCTCACCCCGCGCGAGCGCGAGGTGCTGCGCGCCGTGGCCGAAGGCCTGAAAGGTTCGGAAGCGCAGCAGCGTTTCGGCTGCACCGAGCGCACCTTCCGCCTGCACGTGGAGAACGCCAAGCGCAAGCTGCGCGCGGCCAACGGCGCGCAGGCCGTGTACCGTGCGCAGCTGATGGGCGGGCTGTAGGGCCGCGTCCGTTCAGAACGGCAGGCCCGACACCGCCGCCATTTCCAGCCGCACCTTCAGCGCGCCCGTGACCAGGCCCTTGGCGTAGGCGTTCGGGGCGCTGGCCAGCAGGGCCTGCAGCTCCTCGCCGCTGCAGTGCTCGACCGGCAAGGTCTCGTACCGCTCGAACCAGTCCGGGTGCTGCTGCTCGATCAGGCGCATCTCGTTCAGGTTGCTCATCGCCACCTCGGCCTCCAGGCGCTGAAGCATCTCCAGGGTTTCGATGGGCGGGATGCCGAAGGCGGCGGGGCGCATGCCGTGGGTGGAGGGCAGGGTGGTCATGTCGAAGTCCAGGTACATGGTCGCGTCCTTGAAGGCACGAAGGGTCTGTCCCGTGTTTCGACCCCGGTCTGAAGGCCCTTCATCGCCGGCCCTGTCACTTTTGACAGGGCGTGCGACGAAGCTTGGCGGGATGAGGATTCCGTCACGCTCGCGGCCCCTTCCGGGGCGTTTCGCCGTCTTGCAACGCGTCCGCTAACGCTTTTCGGTTCCTGCCCGGCAGGCGAGCACCGCTCATCCCCATTCGGTAACCGCGTGGCGATCGGCGCCGGCCACGGCCTGGCATGGACATGGTTTGGTATTTGAACTTCGCGTATCGTTACAAACGCAAAGTGAAAAACCAATGAGCGCCATCACCCCCTTGCTGCAACGGCTGCCCCCGCCCGCCCGGATCGCCTCGGCCCTGCGTTCCGAAGCGGTGGCCAAGCTGCTGCCGGTCGTGTTCCTCGCGATCGCCATCACCGCGCTGGTCATGATGTTCGTCTGGCAGAACCAGTCGAACTACCGGCCGGTGTTCGGTGCGCGCGAGAGCGTGCCCGCCGCCGACATGATGTCGGTGCTCGACGCCGAAGGCATCGCCTACCGCCTGCACCCCGAAACGGGGCAGGTGCTGGTGTCGGAGTCGAACCTGGGCCGCGCGCGCATGCTGCTGGCCGCGCGCGGCGTGGTGGCCCGCCTGCCCGAGGGCCTGGAGCTGATGGACAAGAGCGACCCGCTGGGCGTGACGCAGTTCGTGCAGGACGTGCGCTTTCGCCGCGGCCTGGAGGGCGAGCTGGTGCAGAGCATCACCGCGCTGGAGCCGGTCAAGAGCGCGCGCGTGCACCTGTCGATCGCCCGGTCGTCCACCTTCGTGCTCAACGCCGCGCAGGCCAGTTCGGCCTCGGTGGCCTTGCACCTGCACCCGGGCCGCGAGCTGGAGGCCGAGCAGATTGCCTCCATCATCAAGCTGGTCTCGGGCAGCGTGTCCAACCTCGCGCCCGAGCGCGTGACCGTGGTCGACCAGGCCGGCCGACTGCTGTCCAGCCGGGTCGACATCAAGGCCGGCCTGGACTCCACCGGCTTCGCGAACGAGGCGCAGCGCAAGGCACAAGAGACCCTGCTGCGCAACGCCCACCTTCTGCTGCAGCCGGTGCTGGGCGCCAACAACTACAACGTCAGCGCCTCGGTCGAGCTGCACCAGGACAGCGTCAAGGAAACGCAGGAGCGCTACGAAGGCGACCCGCGCATCACCAGCGAAGCCTCGCGCGAAGAACTCAACCGCCAGCCGCAGGCCCTGGGCATCCCGGGCTCGCTGAGCAACCGCCCGGCCAACCCCCCGCCAGCCGAGGGCGAGCCGCCCAGCACCGCCGAGCGCAGCGCGGCCACGCGCCAGTACGCCTATGACCGCAGCGTCACCACCATCGAGCGCGCGCGCGGCCAGGTGAAGAAGATCAGCGTGGCGGTGGTGCTGAACAACGCCGCCGCGCCCGCCGGCGCCAGCGCCTGGGCGCCGGCCGAGATCGCGCGCATGGAGCAGGTGCTGCGCGGCGGCCTGGGCATCGACACCGCGCGCGGCGACCAGCTGGTGGTCTCGGCCATGGCCTTTCCGGCGCCGCCGCAGGCCGTGGCCTGGTACGCCGAGCCGCAGTCGGTGTTCACGATGGCGGGCTGGGGCCTGAGCGCGCTCGGCGCGCTGCTGGCCTACCTGCTGATCGCGCGCCCGCTGATCCGCCGCTTCACGCGCGAGGTCGCGGTGCCGCGCGAGGTGGGCACGTCCGAGCTGCTGGAGCTGGGCCCACGCGGCGGCGAGGGCGCCGCGGCGCCGGCCGGCGCCCTGCCCGCCGGATCGGCCGCCGTGGCCGCGCTGCCGCAGCCCGAACGGCCCGCGGGCCAGCGCGACTCCATGGGCTCGCTGCTGGAGAACTACAACCTGCCGCCGCCGGGCTCGCCGGTGGACGTGCTGGTCGATCACTTGAAGGACCTCGCGACCAAGGAGCCCGAGCGCGTGGCCGAGGTCGTCAAACAATGGGTGCAGAAGAATGGCCACCAACCCGCCTGAAGCCGGCGCCGAGGACGGCGCCATGACCGCGATCGAGCAGGCGGCGATCGTGCTGCTGAGCATGGGCGAGGCACCCGCCGCCGCGGTGCTTCGCTGCCTGGAGCGCGAGGAACTGCTGGCCGTGACGCAGGCCATGTCCGCCATGAGCGGCATCAAGGTGGACACCGCGCGCAGCGCGCTGCAGCGCTTCTTCGACGACTACCGAGAACAGAGCGGCCTGCACGGCGCCTCGCGCACCTTCCTGAAGAACTCGCTCGACCTGGCGCTGGGCAGCAGCATCAGCAGCAGCGTGCTCACGCGCATCTATGGCGACGCCATCCGCCCGAAGATGGCGCGCCTGCAGTGGGCTTCGCCGCGCTGGGTGGCCGATCGCATCGCGCAGGAGCACGTGCACATGCAGGCCGTGTTCCTGGCCTTCCTGCCGCCGGCCATGGCCAGCGAGGTCATCGCCAGCCTGCCCGAGGACGGTCGCGACGAACTCATCGTTCGCGTGGCCCAGCTCGGTCACGTGGAGCACCGCCTGCTGCAGGAGGTGGAGGTGCTGGCCGACGCCTGCCTGCAGAGCCTGGAGACGCAGAGCGCCACCATCGAGGGCGTGAAGCAGGCGGCCGAGATCCTGAACCGCCTGCCGGGCGACAAGGCCCGCATGGTGGAGCAGCTGCGCGAGCGCGACCCCGGCGTGGCCGGTCAGATCGAGCGCAGCATGTACGACTTCTTCATCCTCTCGCGCCAGAGCGAGGAG
Source organism: Hydrogenophaga sp. SNF1 (assembly GCF_034421675.1). Taxonomy (NCBI): domain Bacteria; kingdom Pseudomonadati; phylum Pseudomonadota; class Betaproteobacteria; order Burkholderiales; family Comamonadaceae; genus Hydrogenophaga; species Hydrogenophaga sp. SNF1. Next base: position 3,906,494 of record NZ_CP139793.1, on the reverse strand, counting down.
GTGTTGCTGCGCATCATCGAGGCGGTGCCCATGGACGAGTGGGCCATCGCGCTCAAGGGCGGCGACAGCGACGTGCGCCGCGCCATCCTGGGCTGCATGCCGCAGCGTCAGGTCAAGACCTTTCAGGACGCGATCCGCCGCACCGGGCCGGTGGCCGCGCGCCGCGTGGAAGACGCGCGCGCCGCCATCATGCGCGAGGTCAAGGCCCTGGCCGACGCCGGCGCGATCGAGGTGCAGCTGTACTCCGAGGCGACGGTGGAATGAACAGCCCCTACCGCAGCCACCGCTTCCCGCCCCTGGCCGAGCGCGGCCTGGCCGAAGCCCTGTCCTTGCAGGGATCGGCCGAGGCCTTGCAGGCCGCGCTGGCCGATGGCCATGCGCGCGGCCTGGCGCGCGGCCACGAGGAAGGTTTCGACAAGGGCCTGGCCGAGGGCCGCGCCGTCGGCGAGGCGCAGGGTCGCGAGCGCGGCGAAGCGCTGGGCCGCGCCGAGGGCGAGGCGCAGCTGCTCGCGCGCTGGCAGCGCGTGGCCGCGCCGATGCAGGCGGCCACCGAGGCCCTGCGCCAGGTGCAGGCCGACTACCAGGCCGCGCTGCGCCGCGAAATGGTGGAGCTGGTGGAGCGCGTGGCGCGCCAGGTGATCCGCGCCGAGCTCACGCTCAACCCCACGCAGATCCTCAAGCTCGTCGAAGAGACCCTGCAGAGCATGCCGCCGGCCGTCAGCACCGTGGAGGTGTTCCTGAACAGCGAGGACCTGCGCGCGATCCAGGCCATCGAGGGCGCCGACACGCGCGGCTGGAACCTGATCGCCGATCCCGCGCTGGAGGCCGGCGAGTGCCGCGTGCAGGTGGCCGGCTTCGAGGCCGACGCCGGCTGCCGCCAGCGCCTGCAGGCCTGCATGGGCCAGGTGGCCTCGCAGCTGCTCGGGGCGGAAGAGCCCGCACCGGCTGAGGTGCCCTTGAGCGGAGCCGCCGCGTGATCGCCGAACAGCTGCGCCGCATCGCCGTGCCCGAGGTGTCGGTGTCGACGCCCACCGGCCGGCTGGTGGGCGCCACCGGCCCGCTGTTGCAGGCGCGCGGCGTGCGCCTGCACGTGGGCCAGCGCTGCCGCATCGAGTCGGCCCTGGGCGCCGACATCGAGGCCCAGGTGGTGGGCTTCAAGGACGAGGCCGCGCAGCTCATGGCCTTCAAGCGCACCGAGGGCCTGGCCGCCGGCGCGCGCGTCTGGCCCTTGCCCGGCAATGGCCACCTGCTCATCGGCGAAGCCTGGCTGGGCCGCGTGGTCAACGGGCTGGGCGAGCCCATGGACGGGCGCGGCCGCCTGGCGGGCGAGCACCTGCTGCCCAGCGCGCCGCCCTGGGTGGACCCGCTGCGCAAGCGCCCGGTGGAGGGCGCCATCGACGTCGGTGTGCGCGCCATCAACGGCCTGCTCACGCTGGGCCGCGGGCAGCGCGTGGGCCTGATGGCCGGCTCCGGCGTGGGCAAGAGCGTGCTGCTGGGCCTGATCACGCGCCAGACGGTGGCCGACGTGATCGTGGTCGGCCTGATCGGCGAGCGCAGCCGCGAGGTGCGCGAGTTCATCGACCTCTCGCTTGGCGAGGCCGGCCTGCGCCGCGCCGTGGTGGTGGTGGCGCCGGCGGACGAGTCGCCGCTGATGCGCCTGCGCGCCACCGAGCTGTGCCACACCATCGCCGCGCACTACCGCGACCAGGGCCGCCATGTGCTGCTGCTGGTGGACTCGCTCACGCGCTACGCCATGGCGCAGCGCGAGGTGGCGCTGTCGCTCGGCGAGCCGCCGGCCACGCGCGGCTATCCGCCGTCGGTGTTCAGCGCCCTGCCGCAGCTGGTGGAAAGCGCGGGCAACGGCAGCGGCGAGGGCTCCATGAGCGCCATCTACACCGTGCTCGCCGAGGGCGACGACCAGCAGGACCCGGTGGTGGACACCGCGCGCGCCATCCTGGACGGCCACATCGTGCTCTCGCGCGCGCTGGCCGAGCGCGGGCATTACCCGGCCATCGACATCGGCCAGTCCATCAGCCGCTGCATGGGCCTGGTGGCTGGCGCCGACCAGCAGCGCGTGGCGCGCGAGGTGAAGGCCCTGCTGGCGCGCTACCAGCAGGTGCGCGAGCTGCTGCCGCTGGGCGCCTACGTGCCCGGCGCGGACCCGCTGAGCGACCGCGCCGTGGACCTGTGGCCGCGCATCGAGGCCTTTCTTCACCAGGGCACGCAGGAGTCGGCGCCGTTGGACGACTGCCTGCGCCGCCTGATGGAGATCGTCGAATGAACCTGCGCGCGCTGGAACAGGTGGTGCGGCTGCGCGAGCGCGAGCAGGACCGCGTGGGCGCCGTGCTGGCCGAGCAGGAGCGCACGCGCCAGCGTTTCGTCGCCAGCATCGAGCGCCTGGGTGGCCTGCTGGACGAGGCCGGCGCGTCCGGCGCCGCGCCCACGGCCTCGCCCGGGCTGTCGCCCGCGCTGGCCAGCAACCGGGGCGCCTACAAGCTCAGTGTGCTCGACCTGGCCGACCGCCACCGCCACGCCCTGGCCGAGCACGAGTCGCGCATGGACCAGACCCGGCTCGCCTTGCACGAGGCCTTCCGCCGCCGCGAGGCGGTGGCGCAGCTGCACGGGCGCCGCGTCGACGAAGGTGAGCGCGCGCTTCAGGTGGCCGAGCGCAAGCGCACCGACGACATCGCCCAGACCGTGTGGATGAGGGGGCGCGCGTGAGGCCGTCGCCGAAAAAGTCGCGCCGGGTGCTTCAGAAATGCCGCGCCCCGGTCGCCCTGGGCTTCGGAGGCGGCGTTCCGGACCGCCCGCGACCCCTGGAGTAACACGATGGAATTCGATCCCACCACCACCGCGACCCAGCTGGCCAGCCTGCTGGTGCAAGGCCCGCAGCAGCAGATCGACCGCGAGTCCCAGATCGCCAAGGCCACGCAGGCGGGGCTGGAGAAGCTGCGCTCGGCCCTCTCCGGCTTCACCACCGCCTTGAGCGGCCTGAGCAGCGTCTCGGGTGGCCTGAAGAAGAACAGCGCCACGCTCAGCGCCGGTGCCGGCGCCACCGCCACGGCCAGCGCCAGCGCACAGCCCGGCTCCTACAGCTTCTTCGTCGAGCAGCTCGCTTCCACGCACCAGATCGCCTACGCCGACCTGCCGGCGGTGCCGGTGGCGCTGGGCGGTCCGCTGGTGGTGCAGCGCGCCGATGGATCGGCCTTCAACGTCAACCTGCTGGCGGCCGACCAGGACGGCGATGGCAACCTCAACGCCACCGAGATCGCGCGCGCCATCAACCAGGCCAGCGGCAACGAGGGCAAGGTGACCGCCCAGGTGGCCAACACGGCGTCGGGCCCGCAGCTGATCCTGTCGTCCGGCCTGGGCGGAGAGGACGGTGCGATCACCCTCGACGCCTCCGGCCTGCCCGACAGCGCGCTCAAGGCTTCACTGGGCGGCGCACCCACGCAGCTGGCCGCCGCGCGCGACGCCGTCATCTGGCTGGGCGAGCAGGGCAGCGGCCTGCGCATCCAACAAGGCAGCAACAGCTACACCGGCATCGCCGGCGTGTCGGTCAACTTCACCCAGGCGCACAGCGCGGGCGCGGCGCCGCTTCAGCTCGAGGTGGCGGCCGACAAGGCCGGTACCGAGGAGAGCCTGCGCAAGTTCGTCAGCGCCTACAACGCGCTGCAGACCGAGCTCAACAACCTCACGAAAACCAGCGAGGACGCGGCCTCGCGCGGGGCGTTCTCCACCGACGCGGGTGTGCGCAACCTGCGCAACCGCCTCAACGACCTGATCCGCCAGGACGTTGGCGGCCTGCGCATCAGCGACCTGGGCATCGGCTCCGACCGACAGGGCCAGCTCACGCTGGACGCCGCGCGGCTGCAAAAGACGCTGGCCGCCAACCCCGAAGCGCTGGACACGGTGTTCGGCTCTGCCGCGCCCGGCAAGCGCTCGGGCGTGCTGGGCGCGGTGACCGATCACCTGGAGATCTGGACGAAATCCGGCACCGGCCAGCTGGCGCGCCGGCTGGACAACGTGCAGGTGCAGCAGAAAGACCTGACCCAGCGCCGCGACCGCCTGGACGAGCTGTTCAACGTGAACTACGAGCGCTACCTGCTTCAGTTCAGCCAGTTGCAGAGCGTGCTGGGCCAGATGAACCAGACCTCCGGGCTGTTCAGCCAGCTGGGCACCGCCTGAGCCCGGGTGGCACACCGACAAGAGGAACCCATTGAGCTACGACGCATACCAGAGCTACCAGGCCGTCGACCTGGGCGCCCAGACGGCGAAGGCCTCGCCGCTGGAGCTGGTGCTGATCCTGATGAACGGCTTGCTCGACGAGCTGGCGCGGGCCCGGGCGCACATCGAGCACGCGCGTTTCGAGGCCAAGGCCAATAGCCTGAACCGTTGCGTCGCCATGCTCAATGGCCTGTCCAGCGCGCTGGACACCGACGCCGGTGGCGAGGTGGTGGGCCAGCTCGCCGAGCTGTACGACTATTGCGCGCGCCGCGTGAACGAGGCCGGCATCCGCATGGACGTGGCGCTGATCGACGAAACCGCGCGCCTGCTGGGCACCGTGCGCGAAGGCTGGGAAGGGGTGCGCGATGCCCGCGGATGAACGCGCCCACGCGCTCGATCTGGCGCGCCGCTTGCACGAGCGCACGCAGGCCGGCGACGTCGCCGCGCTGAGCGCGCTCGACCGCGAGACCGGCACGCTGCTGATCGGCCTGGCCAGTGCCCGACCACTCGACGCCGGCACGCGCTCGGCCTGCGCGCTGCTGCAGGCGGCGCATGAGCGCGCGCTCGCCCTGGTGCGGCGCGAACACGACGCGGTGCATGCGCAACTGCTCGACCTGTGTGCGCACCGCGGCGGCCGCGACGCCTACGCCTTCGCCGCCGAATGAGAAGGAGAAAGCCATGAACGCCACCTTTGCGCTGGGCGCCACCGCACCCGTCACCCCGGTGGCCGAGGCCGTGCTGGCCCCCGGGCTGTCCGACGGCCCCCGGGCCCTGTTCGCCCAGGTGTTGGGCCAGGCGCCGGCCGCCGACAGTGAAGCCCCCGAAGGCCGCGAGGCGCTGGACGCCGCCTTGTCGCCCTGGCTGATGGCGCTGGATTCGCAACAGGCGCCCGCGCTGCCGTTCACGCAGCCGTTCTCGCGCCTGCTGGGCGCCGCCGCGCGCGAGGCGCCGGGCGAGGACGAGGGCGCAGCCCCCTTGTCGGATGCCGGCGCGGCCGGCGACGCCCACCGCCCCCTGGCGCCCCTTGCCCTGGCCGGGTCCGTCGCCCACGCGCGCTCGGCGGGCGCCGAGTCCGGCCCCTGGTCGCCCCAGGCCATGGCCGCCGCATCGCCCGCCGATGCCGCCAGCGGCGCGCCCGCGGCCGCCGCACCGCCCGCGCGTTCGCCCGCCGATGCCGCCGTGGCGCGCGCGCTGCCGCCCGAGCTGGCTCACGCGCTGGCCATGCCCCGTGCGCGCGAGACCGCGCCCGCCTCGCCGGACGCCTTCGCGGCGGCGTTGCACGCGAACACGGGTCCTTCGGGTGGCGAGGCCATCGAACCGGTCGTTCGCCTGGACCCCGCGCGCAGCGAGCTCTGGCAGCGCCCGCTGGCGCAGGCCCTGGGCGATCGGCTGCAGTGGCAGGCGACGCAGGGCGTCGACCAGGCGCGCATCCGCCTCGATCCGCCCGCGCTCGGCCGCATCGAGATCGTGGTGCGCCAGGAAGGCGGGCAGCTGCAGGTGCAGCTCACGGCCTCCAGTCCCGAGGTGGCGCGCCAGCTCCAGCACATGGGCGAAGGCCTGCGCCAGGAACTGGGCCAGCGCCAGGGCCAGGGCGTGCAGGTGCAGGTGCACGAGGGCGGCGCGCAGGCCGATGCGCGCGGCCAGCCGCGCCAGGGCCAGCCCACCCGCGAGGAGGCCGAACCCGGCCAGGCCCTGCGCAGCGAACACCGCGCCGGCCAGGCCTTCACGCTGGCCTGAACCCACCGAACGAGCCTTCGACATGAGCAAGAAGATCTGGATTTCCCTGGCCGCCGGCGCCTTCGTGATGCTGGGGGCCGGCAGCGGCCTGGCCGCCTGGCACTTCATGGGCCCGCCCGCCGGCGAGCCGGCCGCGCCGGTGGTCGACAAGCGCGAGTACCGCTACGTCTCGCTCGACAAGGTCATCGTCATGCTGCGCGCGCGCGAGGGCGGGCCGCTGAGCAACTACATGGCCGTGGACCTGGTGTTCAAGACCCCCGTCAAGGCCGAGGTCGTCACCAAGCAGCAGCTGCCCAAGCTGCGCAGCGTGGCCGTGGCCTCGCTGTCCGAGCTCACGCTGGAGCGCGCCAGCATGCTCAGCATCGCCGAACTCACCGACTTCCTGCAGCAGGCCTACGGCGAGAGCTTCGAGCGCGAATCGCGCGAGTCGCCCTTCACGGAAGTGATGGTCGGCCGCCTGGTCATCGAATAGGCGAGGCCCCGGTGCACAGCGGATACGGCGAGATGAACAGCCTGGCCGCGGCGGAGAGCTCCGCCGCGGCGGAGCAGCGCTGGCTCGTCGAGCACACGCCGCTGGTGCGCCGCGCGGTGGCCCAGCTCGCCTCGCAGGCGGGTGGCGCGATGGACCGCGATGACATGCTGCAGATCGGCCTGATGGGCCTGCTGGAGGCGCTGCGCCGCTACGGCGAGCCCGACGAACGATTTCCCGGCTACGCCGCGCAGCGCGTGCGCGGCGCCATCCTCGACGAGCTGCGCCGCCAGGACTGGCGCCCGCGCAGCGTGCGCCAGGAAGGCCATCGCCTGCGCGACGGTATCCGCGAGTTGCGACGCCGCCTCGGCCACGAACCTTCCGAGGCCGAGGTGATGCAGCACCTCGGCGTGAGCGCCGAGGACTACCTGGCCTACGAGCAGCACACCAACGCCGAGACCCTGGCCAGCTTCGACGAAGTGATCGAGGAGCTGATGCTCACGCCCTCGGCCGCGCGCACGCCCGAGGCCGAGCTGATCCAGCGCCGTTCGCTGGAACAGGCCCTGGCCTGCTTGAACCCGAAAGAGCAGCACGTGGTGCAGCTCTATTACGAAGCCGAGCTCAGTCTCAAGGAGATCGGCGCCGTCATGGGCCTGACCGAGGCCCGCGTCTGCCAGATCAACAAAAGCGCATTGCAAAAGCTGCGCGGCGCGCTCTCGCCCGACTGACCCCCGAACCACCCCCCACCGGCCACCACCATGCAGTTCTTCCTTGGCGTCTTCATCGTGTTCCTCTGCGTCTTCGGCGGCTTCCTGCTCGCGGGGGGCGACCTGGGCGTGGTCTGGGAACCCGTCGAGCTGCTCATCATCGCCGGCGCCGGCGCGGGGGCCATCGTCATCGGCAACCCGCGCCACGTGCTGGCCGAGATGGGCGTGCAGCTGCGCAAGGTGGTGGCGCGGCGCAAGCGCGGCGACGAGTTCCAGCGCCAGCTCATGCTGCTGATGTACGAACTGCTGCAGACCGCGAAGAATGGCCTGAAGGCCCTGGACGCGCACGTGGAGCAGCCGCACGAGAGTCCGCTGTTCCAGCGCTACCCCATGGTGCTGGAGGAGCCCAAGCTGCTGCACTTCATCGTCGACAACTTCCGCGTCATGGCCATGGGCAAGATCTCGGCGCACGAGCTGGAAGGCGTTCTGGAGCAGGAACTGGAGGCCATCCACGAGGAACTCTCGCAGCCCGCCAAGTCGTTGCACAAGGTGGGCGAGGCCATGCCGGGCTTCGGCATCCTGGCCGCCGTGCTGGGCATCGTGATGGCCATGAACTCGGTCAGCGCGGGCGCGGGCGCGGGCGAGATCGCGGCCAAGGTCGCGGCCGCCATGGTGGGTACCTTCATCGGCATCTTCCTGTGCTACGCGGTGCTAGACCCCATCAGCAACATGATGAAGCAGCTCGTGAAGGAAGAGATGAGCAACATGGAGGCGGTGAAGGTGGTGCTGGTGACCCACCTCTCGGGCAAGCCCGAGCTGGTGTCCATCGACGCCGGCCGCCGCCTCATCCAGCTCAACATCAAGCCCAGCTTTGCGCAGCTCGAATCCTGGGTCAACCAGCTGGAGGAGAGCCCCGGTGTCTAAAGCCCACGGAGCCGAGCACGGCACCATCGTCAAGCGCGTCTCGCGCCGCCACGAGGAAGAGGCCCACGGCGGCAGCTGGAAGGTGGCCTTCGCCGACTTCACGCTGGCCCTGATGTGCCTGTTCCTGGTGCTGTGGGTGCTGGCGGCGCGCGACAAGGAAGAGGCCACGCGCGCATTGGAAAGTGGCGGCGGCGCGGTGATGGCCGAGATCTCCGGCGCCAAGATTCCCGCCGAGGGCGGCCCGCGCGGCAGCCTGATCGACCGCAAGCCCATGCCGCGAAAGGGCCAGGGCGAAGGCCCGGACGAGGTCCGCACCGTGCCCGGTCTGATGAACCCCACGCCGCTGCGCGCGCGCTACGACACCCCCGAGCAGATGGCCGAGTTGGCGGCGTTGCTGGCGCGCCTGAGCCTGGAGGCCGGCCTGAGCGCCAACCTGCAGACCTTCGTCACGCCGCACGGGCTGCGCATCATGCTGCACGACACCGACAACGAAGGCATGTTCCAGCTCGGCAGCGCCACGCCCACGCCTCGCTTCGCGGCCCTGCTGGATCGCATGGGCCCGCTGTTTGCCAAGATCCAGAACCCGATGCTGGTCGTGGGCCACACCGACGCCGCGGCCTACGCGCGCAACGACCCCTTCGGCCCCTCGAATTCGCGCCTGTCCAGCGACCGCGCCAGCGCCGCGCGCGCGCACCTGCTGCGCGGCGGCACGCCCGAGGCCTCGGTGCTGCAGGTGGTGGGCATGGCCGAGCGCGCGCCGGTGCGGCCCGACGAGCCCTTGGCCAGCGTGAACCGCCGCATCGAGATCATGGTGCTGACGCTGGACCAGGCGCGCTTGATGACGGCCATGTTCGGCCAGCCCGCGCAGGCCGAGCCCTTGCTGCCCGGTTTGCGGGCCCAGGCGCCCGCGCGCGACGCGCTGGCCACGCTGCGCGAATCGGTGGTGGCCGCGGGCCGCCAGCTGCCCGGCTTCGATCGCGCGCTGGCGCCGTCGGCCGAGCCCACCCTCACGCGCTGAACCGGGAGCGCGGCATGCGGACACGAAGCACACGAGGCGATCGAATGAGAGTCAACACCCCCCACAACGCAGCCCCCCTGGCGCCGGTGCGCGCGCCGCAGCCGGGCGCCGAGGCCGCCGGCGCGGCCGGGGCCGCGCCGGCCGCGCTGCAGTCCGGCGTGCTGGGCCCCGCCATGCAGGCGCTGCGCGAGATGCCGGAGATCGACGAGGCCCGCGTGGCGCAGCTGCGCGAGGCTTACCAGCGCGGCGAACTGCGCTTCGACGCCGGCAAGCTGGCCGCGCTGATCCAGCGCTACCACGGGGAAGGCCGGTGATCGCCGCCGCCGACGCCATGGCCCTGCTCGACGGCCTGCGCCAGGAGCGCGATGGCTTCGCGCGCATGCGCGCGCTGCTGCAGGCGCATTTCGACGCCGCGCTGAAGCACGACAGCGAGCGCGTGCGCGTGTCGGCCGAGCGCATCACCGCGCTCACGGAGCGCCTGGACGCGCTGTGCTCGCAACGCCAGCGCCTGGTGCAGCGCCTCAGCGGTGGCGCCACGCGCGACGCCCACGAGTCGCTGGCGCTGCGCCTGCCCGCCAAGGCGGCCGACCTGTTGCGCGAGCAGATGCGCGAGCTGCAGGCGCTGGTGGGCGAATGCAAGCGCCTGAACGTGCGCAACTGCGAGCTCGTGGTGGGGCAGCAGGACATCATGGCCCGCGTGCTGAACGACGGCATCCCCGGTACCTATGCGCCTGCCTGACTTCCCCTCCACCTCGGGGGCCTTCGCGGCGCCGCCGCTGCCGGTGCGCGCGGCGGCGGGCGGTGCCGGCGGCGGTTTCGGCGCGCACATGGGTGCGAACATGGGCGCGGACGCGCTCGGCGGTTCGGTGCGGCAGGAGGTGCAGCGCTTCATCGAGAGCGGCGGCGGAGCGCTGGGCGGGCTGTCGCCGCAGGCGGCCTGGCGGCGCGCCTGGGCCGCACCAGCCTTGCCACCCGTGTCGGGCAGCGCGCCCGACGGCGGCGTTCCCGACGGTGCCAGCCGCGAAGAGCAGCGGGCTTTTCTCGACCGCATCGCGCCGCTGGCGCAGCGAGCCGCCGCGCGCCTGGGCGTGGCGCCCGAGCTGGTGGCCGCGCACGCGGCGCTCGAATCGGGCTGGGGCCGGCGCCCGCTGCGCGCAGCCGACGGCCAGAGCACGCACAACCTGTTCGGCATCAAGGCCGGCGGCGCCTGGCACGGGGGGGCCGCCGTGGCGACGACCACCGAATTCGAGGGCGGCGCGGCGGTGAAGACCACGCAGCGCTTCCGCCACTACGAGGACCTGGAGCAGGCCTTTGGCGACTACGCCGATCTGTTGCTGAACAGCCCGCGCTACCGCGGCGCCCTGGGCGCGGGCGGCGATCCGCGCGCCTTCGCCGACGCGCTGGCGCGCGGCGGCTACGCCACCGACCCGGCCTACGCCGACAAGCTCGCCGCCGTGGCGCGGCAGATCCAGGGCGCGCGGTGAGGCGCTACTTCACAGGCTCCACTTCGTCGGGGCCCACCACGCGCGCCTCGATCACTCGGCCCGAGGCCAGGTTGCGCACGCGCACCGCGTCGCCGCGCTTGCCCTGGCCCAGGCTTTCGCCCGCGCTCTCCACCGCGATGGCGCCGCCGTGCCGCGCCACGATGCGCACCGGCCGGCCGCGCCGCACCAGCACCGGCTCATGCAGCACCTTGGCCTGCAGCAGCGTGCCCTCGCGCAGGGCGCGCCGCGGCACGAGACCCGCGACCGCGTCCAGCGAGCCGATCGCCTCGGGCGTGGCACCGAGGTCGCGCGCCTCGTACCGCAGGTCCGCTTCGGTCAGCGCGGCGCCGGCCGCGATGTCGCGCGCGGCCACCAGCACCTCGGCGCGCAGCCGGGCGCGCGCCACCACCGGCTCGCGCCAGCGCTCGCCGCAGCGCAGCTCCAGTTTCATGCGGCTGGGGTACCGGCCATCGACCACCACCACCTCGGGCGGCTGGTCACACTTTGGTTCGTGTTCCGGCGCGGAAACCACGCTCACGTCCACTTGGGCGCCGCGCCAGCCCCGCCCATCGGCGTGTTCCAGCCAGTGCGCGGTCACGGTTTTTACAATTCGCGGAATATTATTGGCGCAGAACGCAATTGATGGCGAGGACAGCAGCGCCGCGCACAACAGCAAGGAAAGAGGACGGCTCATGGCAATTCACTTCGGACAGGTCATCGGCGGGCACGCACAGGCCTTGCAGCTGCGCGGTCAGCGGGCCGAGATCATCGCAGCTAACCTGGCCAACGTGAACACGCCGGGCTACCAGGCGCGCGACTTCGACTTCAGCGCGCGCTACGACGCCGCCCTGGCCGCGCGCGACGACGGCCTCGCGCTCGACCTCGACAGCGGCGACTTGCAGTACCGCGTGCCGCACCACCCCTCGGGCGACCACAACACGGTGGAACTGGGCGTGGAGCAGGCCGCGTTCGCGCAGAACGCCACCGGCTTCCAGGCCAGCCTGACCTTCCTGCAGATGAAGCTCAAGGGCCTCGCGCAGGCCATCCAGGGGCAGTGAGCATGTCCTTCGACAGCATCGCCGCCATCGCCGGCTCGGGCATGAACGCCCAGACCGTGCGCCTGAACACCATCGCCAGCAACCTGGCTAACGCGCAGTCCGCCGCCGGTTCCGAGGACGGCGTCTACCGCGCGCGCAAGCCCGTCTTCGCCGCCCTGATGGAAGAGGGCTCCGGCGACGGCGCCCGGGTGCAGGTGCTCGACGTCGTGGAGAGCGACGAACCCGTGCGCAAGGTGCACGAGCCCGAGCACCCGCTGGCCAACGCCGACGGCGACGTGTTCTACCCCAACGTGAACCCGGTGGCCGAGATGACCGACATGATGTCGGCCTCGCGCGCCTTCGAAACCAGCGTGGAGGTGCTCACGCGCACCCGCGCGATGCAGATGGCCGTGCTGCGGCTCGGGGAGTCCTGACCATGCTCGACACCACCATGAACACCGGCGCTGCTGGTGGCGCCGCCGCCGCGGGCGATGGCGTGGCGAAGAACGGCATGTCGGTACCGCAGGACATGTTCATCCGCCTGCTGGTGGCGCAGGTGCGCAACCAGGACCCGCTGGAACCCAAGGACCCGAGCGAGTTCGTCTCGCAACTCGCCACGCTGTCTCAGACCGAGGCGCTGCAAACCCTGGTGAGCCAGAACAACGGCACCGCCGCCATGCTCGACAGCCTGCAGGTGCTGAGCCTGGGGGGCCAGGTGGGCCACACCGTTGCTGTTCGAACTTCGCGGATAGATATTGCAGGAAACAGTATTTCTGGCTCGTTCACGCTCGACGCCTCCAGCCAGACCACGGCCGTGGTGCTCACCGCGGCCGATGGCCGCAAGCACCGCGTCGAGCTGGGTCCGCGCGCCGCCGGCACGGTGGATTTCCGCATCGACCCGGCCGCGCTGGGCCTGCCCGAGGGCCGTTACTCGATCGCGGTCGACGCCGGCGAGGGTGTGCCGGCGCCGGGCGTCGACGTGCGCGGCGTGCTCTCGGGCATCCGCCTCTCGCCCACGGGTGGCGTGCAGATGAACGTGAGCGGGATCGGCGAGGTCACCCCGGCCGAGATCACAGGCTTCTTCGGTCGCGAGACCGCTTCTTCCAACGGATAAAGGAACGCAGCATGAGCATGGAAATCGCCCTGTCCGGCGTGAAGGCCATCAACGCCGAGCTCGAGACCATCTCGAACAACATCGCCAACGCGGGCACCTACGGCTTCAAGTCCAGCCGCACCAACTTCGCGTCGATGTATGCGGACACCTCGCCCATGGGCGTGGAAGCGGCCTCGCGCACGCAGTCCATCGGCATCGGCGGCGGCACGCTCAACACCGGCCGCGGCATGGACGTGGCCATCAAGGGCAAGGGCTTCTTCGCGGTGAAGGAACCCTCGGGCCAGACCCTGTTCACGCGCGTGGGCATCTTCACCGCCGACCGCGAGGGCTACGTCACCGACAGTTTCGGTCGCCGCCTGCAGGGCTATGGCGTGGTGCCCGGCTCCGACGTGCTGGGCCCCATGGGCGACATCCGCGTCAGCAAGGAGCAGCTGCCCGCGGTGTCCAGCTCGCGCCTGGACTATGTGGCCAACCTCTCGGCCGACTGGACCGCGCCCACCGTGGCGGTCTTCGACCCGGCCGAACCCCTGAGCTACAACGGCTCGAACGTCTCGGTGGTCTACGACTCGCTGGGCTCGCAGCACACGCTCACGCAGTACTTCGTGAAGACCGGTCCGAACGAGGTGACCGTGCACTACGGCTTCGACGGCGCGCCGCTGGCCGCCGGCACCGAGACCGTGCTGCAGTTCGGCACCGATGGCCGTCTGACCCTGCCCACCGGCCCGGTGGCCAAGGCCCTGCCACTGCCGGCCACGGTGGACCCGATCACGCTGGACCTGAACTACGCCGGCACCACCCAGTACGCGGGCCAGACCACCACCACGGTGAACGACGCCGACGGCAACTCCTCGGGTGCCTTTCTGTCGGTGAGCATCGACGAGGACGGCGCGGTGCTGGCCCAGTACAGCAACGGCCTGCGCCAGCGCGTGGGCACGGTGGCCCTGGCCAACTTCCCCAACGAGGACGCGCTGGCCAACGTGAGCGACACCAGCTGGACCGTGACCAACGCCAGCGGCGAGCCGCTGTACGACGCGCCGGGCGTGGGCCAGGCCGGCTCCCTGGTGGCCGGCGCGCTGGAGCAGTCCAACGTGGAGATGACCTCCGAGCTGGTGAGCCTCATGACCTCGCAGCGCAACTACCAGGCCAATACCAAGGTGTTCCAGACGCAGAACCAGATCATGCAGTCGCTCATGCAGGCCATCTGAGCGCGCTGAGCCATGGACGCCTTGATCTACACCGTCATGAGTGGCGCCGAGCGCTCGCTGCGCGAGCAGCAGGTGCGCGCCAACAACCTGGCCAACGCCGACACGCCGGGTTTTCGCGCGGACAAGAGTTTCGCCACCGCGATGCGCACGCCGGGCTACGGCTACGACGCGCGCCACATGAGCGAACTCAGCGCCAACGGCGTCAGCGAACGCGCGGGGCCGATCCGCGAGACCGGGCGCGAGATGGACGTGGCGATCACCGGCGAGGGCTACCTGGCCGTGCGGCACGCGGGCGGCGAGGCCTATGCGCGCGCTGGCGGCATCGCCATCGACGCCGAGGGCATGCTGACGGTGAACGGCCGTCCGCTGCTGGGCGATGGCGGCCCCATCGTGCTGCCGCCTTCGGCCCGTGTGCAGATCGGCGCCGACGGCACGGTGTCGGTGCTGCCGCCGGGCCAGGCCGACATGCAGCCGGTGGACCGCCTGAAGCTGGTGAAGCCCGAGCCGGGCGCGCTGGTGAAGAACGAGGCCGGCCTGCTGGTGCCGCGCGACCCGCGGGCCGGCGCCTTGCCCATGGACGAGACCGTGCAGGTCAAGGCCGGCTACCTGGAAGGCAGCAACGTCTCGGCCGTCGAGGAAATGGTGGCCACCATGGCCACCAGCCGCGACTTCGAGATCCAGATGAAGCTCTACGCCGCCGCCGAGCGCATGGCCCAGGCCGGCGACCGCCTGGTGCGCGGCTGAGCCCCCTCCCCATCACGCACACGAGGAACCGACCATGAACGCAGCCATGTGGACCGCCAAGACCGGCGTGCAGGCGCAGGACGCCAAGCTCCAGGCCATCGCCAACAACCTGGCCAACGTCAACACCACCGGCTTCAAGCGCGACCGCGTGGTGTTCGAGGACCTGTTCTACCAGGTGGAGCGCCAGCCCGGCGCCGCGCAGGCCGAAGGCATGAACACGCCCGTGGGCGTGCAGCTGGGTAATGGCGTGCGCGTGGCCGGCACGCAGAAGGTGTTCACCACCGGCAGCCTGCAGACCACGGGCCAGCCGCTCGACATCGCCATCCAGGGCCAGGGCTTCCTGCAGGTGGAACTGCCCGGCGGCGAGACCGCCTACACGCGCGCGGGCCAGCTGCAGCGCAGCCCCGAGGGTCGACTGATGACCGCGCAGGGCTATCCGCTGGTGCCCGACATCACGCTGCCGGCCAACGCCAAGTCCATCACCATCGGCGAGAACGGCACCGTCAGCGTCAGCGTGCCCGGCGACACCGCGCCGCAGGAAATCGGCCAGATCACGCTCGCCGGCTTCGTCAACCCGGCCGGCCTGCTGGCCCTGGGCGACAACCTGTACCAGGAGACCGCCGCCAGCGGCGTGCCCACCGAGGGCATCGCGGGCGAGGAGGCCCTGGGGGCCATCAAGCAGGGCGCGCTGGAAGGCTCCAACGTGCAGGTGGTGGAGGAGATGGTGGACATGATCACGGCCCAGCGCACCTACGAGATGAGCACCAAGGTGCTGAGCGCGGCGGACGGCATGCTGCAGAACCTGGCGCAGGCGGTGCGCTGATGCGCGCCGCGCTGGTGCTCCTCGCGGCCGGGCTGGCCGGTTGCGCCGCCGTCGCGCCGCCGCGCGCGCCGGCGCTGGCCGACGACCCCGCGCCGGTGGTGCGGGTGGCGCCGAGCCAGGCGCGTTCCGGCGGCGTGTTCACGCCGCAGGCGCCGGGCTCGCTGGTGGCCGATACGCGCGCGCGCCGCGTGGGCGACGTGATCACCGTGATGCTGCTGGAGACCACGCAGGCCAGCAAGCGCTCGGGCACGCAAATCGACAAGGGCAGCAGCGCCGGCATCGGCGCCCTGCGCATCGACGGCAAGGACGTGACGCCCCCCATCGGCCTGAGCGCCGACCGCGCCTTCGACGGCAACGCCAGCAGCACGCAGCAGAACGCGCTGAGCGGCGCCATCACCGCCGTGGTGGTGGAGGTGCTGCCCAACGGCCTGTTGCGCATCGCCGGCGAGAAAAGCCTGTGGCTCAACCAGGGCGAGGAGTTCATCCGCCTGAGCGGCTACGTGCGGGGCCAGGACATCGACGCCGCCAACCGCGTGTCCTCGCAGCGCATCGCCAACGCGCGCATCGCCTACTCGGGCAGCGGCACCCTGGCCGACGCCAACTCGCCGGGCTGGCTCACGCGCTTCTTCAACAGTCCCTGGATGCCTTTCTGATCGGGCCATCAGCATGAACTCCCGCACCCTGCGCCAGGGCCTCGCCGGCCTGTTGACCGCCCTGTCGCTGCTCGTGACCGCGCCCGCCGCCGCGCAGAAGGTCGGCGCCGACGCCGCGCGCACCACGCCGCTGGGCCACTTGGTGCAGGTGGAAGGCATGCGCGAGAACCAGCTCATCGGCTACGGACTGGTGGTCGGCCTGCAAGGCTCGGGCGACAGCAGCCAGATCCGCTTCCAGGGCCAGTCGGTGGCCAACATGCTGCGCCAGTTCGGCGTCACCCTGCCCGAGCGCAACGACCCGCGCCTGAAGAACGTGGCCACGGTGATGGTGAGCGCCACCTTCCCGCCGGGTTACCGCAAGGGCCAGACCATCGACATCACCGTCTCCTCCATGGGCGATGCCAAGAGCCTGCGCGGCGGCGTGCTGCTGCTCACGCCGCTGATGGCGGCCGACGGCGAGGTGTACGCGCTGGCGCAGGGCAACGTGGTGGTGGGCGGCTTCTCGGCCCAGGGCCAGAGCGGCTCCAGCGTGACCGTGAACACGCCCACGGCCGGCCGCGTGCCGAGCGGCGCCACGGTGGAGCGCGAGATCCCCACCGACTTCGACACGCGCGAGACCGTCACCCTGAGCCTGCGCCGCCCGCACTTCCAGACCGCCACCAACATCGTTCGCACCATCAACGGCCGCTATGGCGAGATCGCCAGCACGCGCGACGCCACCAGCGTGGAGGTGGTCGCCCCGGCCAACCCCACGCAGCGCGTGGCCTTCGTGGCCGAGCTGCAGAAGCTCGGCGTGATGGTGGGGCAGGAGCTGCCGCGCGTGGTGTTCAACTCGCGCACCGGCACGGTGGTCATCGCCGACGGCGTGCGCGTGCGCCCGGCCGCGGTGGCGCACGGCAACCTCAAAGTCATCATCGGCGAGCAGCCCGTGGCCAGCCAGCCGGCGCCCTTCGGCCGCGGCGAAACGGTGGTGCTGCCGCAGTCCAGCGTGGTGGCCGAGCAGGACCGGGGCCGCATGTTCAACTGGGCGCCGGGCAGCAAGCTGCAAGACATCATCGACACCATCAACCGCACGGGCGCCTCGCCCGACGACATCATGGCGATCCTGCAGGCGCTCGATCAGGCCGGCGCCATCGATGGCGAGCTCATCGTCATATGAAGACGCACCCCCGCCGCGCTTCGCGCGACCTCCTCAAGGGGGCGACACCTGCGGCCCGGCCAAGCCGGTTCCGCGGTGCCTCACGGTTCGACCTGGGCGATTGAGATGGAGCTGCGAATCACGCAAAGCCTTGAGCCGATCAGCGACGGCGCCGTGCAACGCGCGCGCGTCGAGCAGGCCGCCATCAAGTTCGAGGCCTTCTTCGTCGGCCAGATGCTCAAGCAGATGCGCCAGGCCACGCAGGCCCTGGCGGGCGAGGACAGCCCCTTCAAGGACCGCATCCACCAGGACATGCTGGACATCGCCGATACGCAGGTGGCCGACGCCATGGCGCGCCAGCGCGCTTTCGGCATCGCCGACGTGATCCTGCGCCAGCTCCTGCCGCCCGCCATGCCCGTGCCGCTTAAGTCCGGCGCCGATCCGGTCGCCCTGGCAGGACAAGGTGCGGGCGATTCGCCCGCCGACGCCACCGGGCCCACACCATGAAGATCCAGCAGATCGCCCTGAGCGGCGCGATGGCCGCGCAGGCCGCCCTGAACACCACCAGCCACAACGTCGCCAACGCGATGACGCCCGGCTTCACGCGCCAGGGCGCGCTGTTCTCGGCCGTGGGACCCACGGCGGCGGGCGCCGCCGGCAGTGGCAATGGCGTGCGGGTGCCCTCGCTGATCCGATTCAGCGACGGCTACAAGAGCCACCAGCTCTGGTCCGCCGCGTCCGAGCTGGGCCGCCACGAGACCGTGCAGCCCTACCTGAAACAGATCGAACAGGTGATGTCGGGCGAGGGCTCCAGCCTCAACAAGGGCCTGGACGCCTTCTTCGGCGCGCTCAATGCCGCCAGCGTGGACCCGAACTCGGCACCGCTGCGCCAGCAGATCATCACCGAGGCCGAGGCGCTCGCGCAGCGCTTCAACGGCCTCAACCAGGTGCTGCTCAACCAGCGCCTGTCCATCGGCCAGCAGCGCGGGGCCTCGGTCACGCAGATCAACAACCTGGCGGAACAGATCGCCCGGCTCAACGGCGAGATCACCGCCGCCGAATCGATCAACGTCAACCCCTCGGGCCTGGTCGACGAGCGCGACCTGCGCATCGACGAGCTGTCCCAGCTGGTGGGCCTGTCGGTGGTGGACCAGCCGGACGGTTCGCGCAGCGTCTCGCTCAAGTCCGGCGTGCCGCTGGTGGCGGGCGCGGTGGCGGGCCGCATGGAACTCGTGAACCAGCTCGACGGGTCGCAGGCCATCGAGGTGGCCTTCGCCAAGGAGTCGTTCAAGGTGCGCACCGAGGGCCTGGCGGGCCAGCTCGGCGGCCTCTACGAGTTCGAGGACGGCGTGCTCATGCCCACGGTGGCCTCGATTGCCTCGCTGGCCGAGGAACTGGCCACCCGGGTGAACGGCCAGCTGGCGGCGGGTTTCGCGCCCGACGGTTCGCCCGGCACCGACCTGTTCGTCTTCAACGGCGCCGACGGCCTGCTCTCGGTGCGCCCGGGCGCCACGGGCGATGAACTGGCGTTCTCCAGCGATCCGCTGCAGGCGGGCAACAGCGACAACCTGCTCGCGATCATCGGCCTGCAGAACCAGTCGGTGCCCATCGCCGGCCTGGGCTCGGTGCGCATGGGCGACGTCTACACCCAGCTGCTCGGCGGCATCGGCATTCGCAGCCAGCAGTCCCAGGCCTCGTTCGACACGGCCAAGACCGTGCGCGACCAGGCGCAGCAGAGCTGGGCGTCCACCAGCAGCGTCAACACCGACGAGGAAGCCATCAACCTCGTGCAGTACCAGCAGATGTACACCGCCAACATGAAGGTGATCCAGGTCGCGGGCGAGCTGTTCGACGCGGTCATCGGGTCGCTGCGCTGAGCCCAGGGAGCCGGACATGCGCATCGCCAGCAACCAGTTCCACATCACCATGAGCGCCTCGCTGCAGGCGGCCACGGCGCGCGTCGAGAAGGTGCTCACGCAGATGGCCTACGGCCAGCGTGTGCTGCTGCCGTCCGACGACCCGATCTCCAGCGTCCGCCTGGCCCGGCTGGACCGCGAGGAGGCCGCCCTCAGGCAGTACCGCGACAACGTCGGCTCCCTCATGTCGCGCCAGCGCCAGAGCGAGTCCATCCTGGACAGCATCAGCAACGACATGCTGCAACTGCAGGACCTGCTGCTGTTCGCCGCCGACGGCTCCAACAGCAGCGCCGATGTGAACGCCGTCTCGGGCTCGCTCGAGTCGCTGCGCGACAGCGTGCTGGCGTTCGCGAACACGCGCGACCAGGAGGGCCGCTACCTGTTCTCCGGCACGGCCAGCCTGTCTCCCACCATCAGCTTCGATCCCGCGGCCGCGCCCGGCGCGCGTTACACCTTCACCGGCAATACGCAGCAGCAGATGGTGGTGGTGGGCGAAGGCATCACGCAGCCGGCCAATACCTCGCTCGACGATCTGGCCGCGATGCTCAACCAGCTCGATCTCACCATCGTGGACCTGAGCGCCCCCGGCGTGAACCTGAGCGATCCGGGCGTGCGCGCGCGCCTCGTCGCCACCACCGACCTGGCCGACGCCACCTTCGACCGCCTGGGCGAGCGCATCGCGCGCCTCGGGGGCCAGCAGGCCCTGCTGAACAACCTGGACGGCGCGCACGCCAACATCAGCCTCTCCAACCGCCAGGCCGCGCTCACGCTCGGCCAGCTCGACTACGGCGACGCCACCGTGAAGCTGCGGGCCTACAACACCTCGCTGCAGGCCACGCAGAAGGCCTACGCCAAGATCACGGCGTTCTCGCTGTTCGACGTGATCTGAGCGGTACGCCCCCAGCCGCATGCAGATCGCACCGTCCCTGCCGGGCACGCCGGCCCACCGCCTCGACCCCGACGCCCGGGGCGTGGTCCCGGGCGCCGCGCCGCGCGCGGCGGCGGGCACGGCCGACGAGCGCCTGGCGGCGCGCGGCGCGCCGGCGGCCCGCGCGCCGCTCACGCGTGGGCTCAAGGACTTCGACCCGACGCGCCAGAGCGGCGTGGCCGGCGCGCAGCTGGCGGGTGTCTTTCTCGACCGCCTGCAACAGGGGCTGCAGGCCCTGCGCCAGCACTACAGCGCCCAGCTCGGCGCCGACCCGGCCCAGCCCGGCGCCAGCGCGGCCGGCGCCGACGTCCTGCGCGCCGGCCTGAGGGCCGGCTGGTCGCAGCGCGAGCGAGCCACCGCCGGCGCGCTCGATGCGCAGCTGCGCGTCGGCGAGCCCGGCCAGGCGCGCCAGGACTTCCGCGTGCGGGGCCTGTCCCGGGCCGCGCTCAGTGCCGGCGCGCGCGAGGTGCTCACCGTGGTCACGGGCAACGCGCCCGCGCCGCTGACCGCCACCGTCGACCCCGAGCTGCCGGTCTCGGCCAACCTGCGCCGGCTCGACCAGGCGCTGGCGCCCGTGGGCATCCGCGTGCGCGCGGACAGCGCGGGCGAGCCCGTGTTCAGCGTGCCCGAGGCCGAGTGGCCGCGCTTCCAGGACCGCATCCTCATCAAGGGCGAAGGCCGCCGCTTTCCCGACGGCCAGGCCCAGCCCGTGCGCACACCCGCGCTGCCCCCGGTGCTGGGCGAGGCCGTGTTCGAGGCACCGGGCGCCGAGCCCGCCGCGCTGCGCGAGGCGCTGGACCGCGTGACCGTGGGCATCGCCGCCGTGGCCGGCGCGCAGCAGCGCGCGCAGGCCTTGCTCCTCGAACAACAGCAGGGCCTGGCCCAGGCCGGCGGCGCCGCGGTCACCACGCCCGAGCGCGCGCGCGCCCTGGCCGACGGCTTCGCGCGGCGCCTGAGCGAGGCCGGCTACGCGCGCTTCGAGGCCGTGGCCCCGACGGTGGCGGGCATCAGCCGCGAGCGCGTGCGTTCGCTGCTGGGCTGAGCGCGCGGCGCGCGAAGAATTTTCGGCGTCGCGTTTAAGGTTCGCCACGCGGCGGTCGCTCAGTAGGGGGGAGGACGTCGATACCCGACGGACCCGACCAACAGCCCACAGGAGAAATCCACCATGCTGAGTCTGCACACCAACGCCGCTTCGCTGAGCACCCAGAACGCCCTCGGCGGCGTCCAGAAATCCCTGAGCAATTCGCTGACCCGTCTGGGCACCGGCTACCGCATCAACTCGGCGATGGACGACGCCGCCGGCCTGCAGATCGCCACCCGCATGAACGCGCAAGCGCGCGGCATCACCGTGGCCATGCGCAACACGCAGAACGGCATCTCGATGATGCAGACCGCCGAAGGCGGCCTGAAAGAGATGAGCAACATCCTGACGCGCATGAAGGACCTGGCCACCGAAGCCGCCAACGGCAGCTCCACCCAGGAAGACCGCGACGCCCTGCAGGCCGAATACGACCAGCTCGGCGAGGAACTGGGCAACATCATCAAGAACACGGCCTTCGCTGGCGAGCGCTCCTTCTCCAGCGGCACCACCACCGACGGCACGGGCGGCAAGCTGTCCGCCGCCGTGACCTTCCAGATCGGTGCCTCGACGGGCGAGACCATGGAAGTCGACGTGTCCACGGCCCTGGGCGACCTGGCCACGGCCCTCGACGGCCTGGCCGGCTCCTACGCCGCCGGCGCCGACCCGGCCGCTCCGGGCACGGAAATCGCCACCTCGGCCGCCGCCAACACCATCATCGACACCATCGGTGACTCGCTCGACACCATCGGCGCGCTGCGCGCCCAGATGGGTGCCGCCAGCAACCGCCTGGAAAGCGTCTACAACAACCTCGGCAACATGCGCATGCAGACCGAGCAGTCCAAGGGCCGCATCATGGACGTGGACTACGCCAGCGAGACCGCCAACATGACCAAGAACCAGATGCTCATGCAGGCCAGCACCTCGATGCTGCGCTCCAGCAGCAGCATGTCGCAGCTGGTCATGTCGCTGGTGCAGTAAGCGCCGCAGGGGCCGCCTCGGCGGCCTTCGCACAGCAAGGCCAGCCGCGACCCGGCTGGCCTTTTTTTCTTCATTCCCCCGAGTCCTTGGAACGGCGTCGGCCGTTCCCTGCCTGGCCTGACCCATGAACCTCGAGCGCGTCCACGCCGCCCCCGCCCTCAGCGCCCGCGCGCCGGAAGCGCCCGTGCGCCCGGCACCGCCCGAGGTGGGCCAGCGCCTGCGCATGCGTTTCGATGGGCACGACGGCGACGGCGTGCTGCTGAGCGAGGACCAGGGCCGCCGCTGGCGCCTGGCCGATGGCGCGGGCTGGTCGCGCCACCTGCGACTGGGCGACATGCTCTGGATGCAGGTGCGCGCCACCGAGCCCACGCTGGAACTGGAGTGGGTGCTGCGCCCGCCGGTGCCGGCGCGCGCGGACACCGCCGCGCAGCCCGAGGACGTGGCCGCGATGCGACCGGACCAGGCCGCACAGCGCCTGCACCAGTGGCGATTGCCGTCGGCCGCCGAACTCGCGGCGGCGTGGCGCGCCATCCTGTCCTCGCGCCACATGGAACTGGGCCTGCGCAGCCTGGCCCTGATGGAAGGCCCCGCGCGCCTGCCACCGGCGGCGCCGGCGGGCGAGCGCGTGGCCCTGCGCGCGGCGCCCGAGCCGGTGCCGCACTGGGTGTTCCACCTGTACTCGCTGGGCAGCCTGGCGGTGGCGCTGCGCGTGGCCGCGCGCCGTCCCTGGGCGCGCGAGGAGGCGCCGGCCGCGCACCCGCCACAGACCGAAGCCGGTCTGGAACTGGAACTGGGCCTGCCGGGTGGCGGGCAGGTGCTGCTGCAGTTGTGCTGGCGCCAGTCGCGCCTGGCCATGGCGGTGCTGCCGCGCCAGCCCGAGCACCTGGAGCTGCTGCGCGTGGTGCTGCCCGACATCGTGGCCGCCATGGGTCGCGCGGGCGCGGCGCCGGCCATGGTGCAGCTGGGCGCGCCGCTGACGGCGGTGCCCGCCAGCGGCATGGGCTACCGGCCGGGGCCGGTGTCCTCGGCGCTGCTGCAGGTGGGAGCCGAATTCACCACGGCGCTGATGCAGATCTGGCCGGTGGGCATGGGGCCGGTGGCATCGCCGCCCACCCCCGCCTGAGCCCCGGGGCCGGGCCCACGAACCGGCGGGCGCGCCGGCACTGTCAAGCCTGTCAAGGTTGACAGGCAACCGTATTCAACCCCTGTGGGTACGGCCCGGGCGCGGGTTTCCCCCCATCCGCTGGCGCGCGCGAAAGGCCACCGCCTCGCCGCGTGCGGCGGCGCCGCTGGGACGCCTTCCCTGGCGGCCGGCGTCCCGGGCCTGGCGGGCGGGCACGGGCGCGGATCACGCGAAAGTCATCGAAGCCCGCCAGAGACCGGCCCGGGTATCGGGCCGGCGACGCGCCCCGTTCCCGCTCAGGCCGCCGGGCTGCGCAGGCGGAACACCTGCACCACCTCTGCGAGACGCGTGGCCTGGTCGCGCAGGCTTTGCGCGGCGGCGGTGCTTTGCTCCACCAGCGCCGCGTTCTGCTGGGTCATCTGGTCCAGGTGGCTGACGGCGGTGTTGACCTGACCGATGCCGTCGCTTTGCTCGCCGGCGGCGGCCGAGATCTCGCCGATGATGTCCGTCACGCGCTGCACCGAGCCCATGATCTGATGCATGGTCTCGCCCGCGTTGGCCACGAGTTGGCTGCCGGCCTCCACCTTGTCCACGCTGGCGCCGATCAGCGCCTTGATTTCCTTCGCCGCTTCGGCGCTGCGCTGCGCGAGGTTGCGCACCTCGCCGGCCACCACGGCGAAGCCGCGGCCCTGCTCGCCCGCGCGCGCCGCTTCCACGGCGGCGTTGAGGGCCAGGATGTTGGTCTGGAAGGCGATGCCGTCGATGACGCCGATGATGTCGTTGATCTTGCGCGAGGCCTGGTTGATCTCGTCCATGGTGTTCACCACCTCGCTCACCACGCTGCCGCCGCGCTGGGCGATCTCGGCGGCCGTGCTGGCGAGCTGGTTGGCCTGGCGCGCGGCGTCGGCGCTCTGGCGCACGGTGCTGGTGAGCTGCTCCATGCTGGCCGCGGTCTCCTGCAGGTTGCTGGCGGTCTGCTCGGTGCGGCTCGAGAGGTCCTGGTTGCCCGAGGCGATCTCGGCCGACGCGGTGTTGATGCTGTCGGTGGCGGTGCGCACCTGGCCCACGGTCTTCACCAGCGATTCGCGCATGCGCGAGAGCCCCCCGAGCAGACGGCCGAGTTCGTCCTGGCGGTCCACCCGCACTTCACGGGTCAGGTCGCCCTCGGCCACGGCGTCGGTGGCGCTCAGGGCCTCCTTCAGCGGTTCGGTGACCGAGCGCGTGATGGCCCAGGCCACGAAGGCGGCCAGCGCGATGGCGCACACCGCCAGGGCGACCAGCAGCGTGATCTGGCGCGTGACCGCCGCGCGGGAGTTGGTGGCGGCCTGCTCCATCAGCGTGCGCTGCCCGCTGATCATCTTCTGCTGCTCGGCGCTGTAGGCCTCGACGGCGGGGGGCAGCTCCTTGTCCAGGATGTCCTGCGCGCCGGCGTAGTCCTCCATCTGCAGCGCGTCGAAGAAGCGCTTGCGCACCTCCAGGTACGCGTTGCGCTTCTCGTTGATGGCGGCGAGCAGGGCCTTGCCCTGTTCGCTGGTGATGCGCTCCTCCAGCCCTTTCTGCAGCTCGGCGACGTCCTTGGACGACTGCGCCATCAGCGGTTGAAAGTGCTGGACCACGCGCGGGTCGTTGCGCGACATGGCCTGCGCCATGACGCGGTTCACGTTCAAGGTGGTCTGCGCGGCCCATTCCTGGGTCAGGTTGAGGCGTTGCTGCACCGCGACGATGTCCTCGGTGGCGCGCAGGGCGGCGTTGAGGCCCACCCAGGCCAGCACGGTGGTGCCGACCAGCAGGGCCAGCACGGTGGCGAAGCCGATCGTGAGGCGGGGGCCGATGTTGATGTTCTTGAACATGGAAAGCAGGTTTCGGGTTGAGAAAGATGTATATCGGTTGCGGGCTCAACCAATTGAGCCCACGACGACCACGCTGCGACTGTCGGGCATTTCGTTGTACGAAAGGACATGGAGGCCGGGTGCGAACAGCCGCGCGTAGCGCGCCATCACGGGGCGCAGCTGCGGCAGCACCATCAGCACGGGGGCCGCGGCCATCTGCTTCATCTGCTCGCGCGCCAGCGGCAGGTGCGATTGCAGCTGGGTGAGCAGGTTGGGCTCGATGGGGAAGTTGTCCAGCGCCGCCTTGCCGCCCTGCGTGGCCTGGCTCAGCGCGCGCATCAGCAGGTCCTCCAAGGGACTGCCCAGGCTGAAGGCCTTGACCTCGCCGGTCTGGCCGCAGGCCTGGGCCACGATCTGGCGGCGCAGGGTCAGGCGGGCCTCGGCGGCGAGCAGGATCGGGTCCTTGGTGAGTTCGGCGTTCTCCAGCAGCGTGGTGGCCAGGGGAACGATGTCCTTGAGCGACACACCCTCCTGCAACAGGGTGCGCAGAACCTTGAGCAGCAGGCTGGGGCTGTAGGCCTTCTCCAGCGCGGCCGCGAGCTTGGGGGCCTGCGCGGCGCAGCGTTCCAGCAGGGCGGGCACGTCCTCGTGCTGGAACAGCTCGGGCAGGTTTTCGCGGATCAGCTTGGTCACGTGCGTGGCGACGACGGTGGGCACGTCCACCACCTGGTAGCCCATGCCCAGGGCGTGCGCCTTGTGCGCCGCCTCGATCCACACCACGGGCATCTGGAACGAGGGGTCGGCGCCGGGGATGCCGTCGATCTCGCCATAGACCTGGGGCGAAGGAATGGCCATGAGCCGCTCGGGAAAGACCTCGGCCGATGCCATCACGCTGCCGTGCAGCAGCACCTGGTAGTGCGTGGGCTTGAGGCCCAGCTCGTCGCGCGTTCGGATGGGCGGCAGCACGATGCCCAGTGACTCGCTGAGCGTCTGGCGCACGCCCTTCAGGCGCTTGGTCAGCGCCGCGCCCTGGGAGGGGTCCACCAGGCCCACCAGCTTGTAGCCCACGGCCACGGCCAGCGGGTCCACCACGGGCAGGCTCTTCCAGTCGATGTCGGGCGCGGCCTCGGTGACCAGCGCGGCCTGCAGCGCATCGGGCTTGGGCGGCGGCGCCACGGCCTGGCGCTGGCCGAGCCGCCAGGCCACGTAGCCCAGCACGCCCGAGAAGGCCAGGAACATCAGCGTCGGCATGCCGGGCACCAGGCCCAGCACCAGGAGCAGGCCGGCCACGCCGTACAGCACGTTGGGCGAGGCCAGCAGCTGCTGGCCCACCTGCTTCTCGATGTCGCCCGCGTCGCTGACGCGCGTGACGATGATGGCGGCCGCGGCCGACAGCAGCAGCGCCGGGATCTGCGCGGCCAGTCCGTCGCCGATGGTGAGCAGGGCGTAGAGCTTGAAGGACTCGCCCAGGCTCAGGTCGTGCATGAGCGCGCCGATGAGCGCGCCGCCGACCATGTTGAGGATGAGGATCAGGATGCCGGCGATGGCATCGCCCTTGACGAACTTGGAGGCCCCGTCCATGGCGCCGTAGAAGTCCGCCTCGGCCGACACTTCCTTGCGTCGGGTCTGCGCGCCCTCCTGGTTGATGAGGCCGGCGTTGAGGTCGGCGTCGATCGCCATCTGCTTGCCGGGCAGGGCGTCCAGCGTGAAGCGCGCCGACACCTCGGAGATGCGCTCGGCGCCCTTGGTGACCACCAGGAAGTTGATGATCATCAGGATGACGAACACCACGATGCCGACGACGAAATTGCCACCGATGACGACGTGGCCGAAGGCCTCGATCACCGAGCCGGCGGCGTCCGTGCCCTCGTGGCCGCGCAGCAGCACCACGCGCGTGGAGGCGACGTTGAGCATCAGGCGCAGCAGCGTGGCGCCCAGGATGACCGTGGGGAAGAGCGAGAAGTCCAGCGGGCGGCGCACGTTCACGGCCACCAGCAGCACGATCATCGCGAGCACGATGTTGAAGGTGAACAGCACGTCCAGCAGCAGCGGCGGCAGCGGCAGGATGATCATGGCCAGCAGGGCCATGAGCAGCAGCGGCGCGGCCACGCGCAGCTGTTTCAGGTCGTTGAACAGGGTGTTCATGGGGTTCATGTCGGTCCGTCGCCGCTCAGGTGGGCGGGCACGTCGAGGTCATGGGGCAGGTGGGGTTCGCTGCGGCGCTGGCCCTGGCGGAACGCCTTGAGGGCGAGAACGTGGCGCAGCACCACGGCCACCGCCTGGTACAGCGCGGCGGGGATCTGCTGGCGCACCTGGCTGGTGTGGTACACGGCGCGCGCCAGCGGCGGCACGCGCAGCACCTCGACGCCCGCCTCTTCGGCGATGCGGCGGATGTACAGCGCCATCTCGTCCAGGCCCTTGGCCACCACGTAGGGCGCGTCGGCCTTGTGGGTGTCGTACTTGATGGCGACGGCGTAGTGCTCGGGGTTGAGGATCACCACGTCGGCCGTGGGAACGGTCTTGCGCACGCCGCGGCGCGCAATCTGCTGCTGGATCTGGCGGATGCGCTGCTTCACCTCCGGCCGGCCCTCGGTGGTCTTGTGTTCTTCCTTGATGTCGCGCTTGCTCATGCGCTGCTCGCGCAGATAGACCAGGCGCTGCACGGGCACGTCGATGAGCGCGTACAGCACGAACACCGCCACCAGCGAGAACACGGCCGCCTGCGCCAGCGAGAAGGCCTGCGGCAAGGCCTCGCCCAGCGGCAGCGCGCTCAGGCGAAGGAAGCCGCCGAGGCTGCCGCTCATGACCCAATACAGCACGCCGAACAGCGTGAAGGCCTTGAGCGCGGTGGTGGCGAAGTCGGCCAGGTGCTTGGGTTTGGTGATGCGCTGGAAGTAGCTCATGGGGTTGAGCCGCTCCAGCTTGGGCATCAGGTTCTGGGCGCTCAGCACCCAGCCGCCGGGAAACAGCGAGGCGATCAGCACGCACAGCGGGATGATGAACAGCGGCAGCAGCATCTTGGCCAGCAGCAGCATCACCGGCACGAAGGCGTGCGAGAACAGGTTGTCGAGCGCGCCGTCGCCATCGGCCACCACGAAGCCGAGCGCGAACAGGCGGCGGAAATCGGCCAGGTAGCCCGGCGCCAGCAGCACGATGGCCTGCAGGCAGACCACCAGTCCCACGGCGGTGGCCAGGTCCTTGGAGCGCGCGACCTGCCCCTGCTCGCGCGCCTTGCGCAGCTTCTGCGGTGTGGCCGCTTCGGTCTTGTCGCCGGTCTGGTCCTGGGACACCGCTCAGCCTCGCATGAGCTGTTCCAGCATCTCCAGCACCCGGGTGGTGAGCTGAACGTACTGCTGGGGGATGAGCCGCAGCATGCCCGCGAGCACGAACAGGCCGAAGACGATGATGAGCGAGAAGCCCAGGGAGAACAGGTTGAAGGTGGGGGCCACGCGGTTGAGAAAGCCAAAGCCGATCTGCACCACCAGGGCCGAGAAGATCACCGGCAGCGCGAGCAGCAGCGCGGCCGAGAACACCCAGCCCACCTGCAGCGGCAGCACCGCCAGGGCCTGCGCGGGGATGCCCGCGCCCACCGGCCAGGCGCGAAAGCTGGCGCCCATGACGCCGTTGAACACCAGGTGGCCGTCGACGGCGAAGAAGATCAGGATGGTGAGCACGTAGATGAGCGCGCTGACCACGTCGGACGAGGCGCCGCTCATGGGGTCGTTCATCTGCGCCATGGCCAGGCCCATCTGGCTGGAGGCCATGTAGCCCAGCAGCCCGAACACGGCCATGACCATCTGGAAGCCGAGGCCGATGATGAGGCCGATGACCACCTGTTCGACGGTGGTGACAATGCCCAGCAGCGAGAACGGCGAGACCGGCTGCGGCGGCGCGGCCACCGGCAGCAGCACCACGGCCAGCGCCAGCGCCAGCAGCACGCGCACGGTGACGGGCACCATGCTGTCGCCGATCACGGGCATGAAGCTGAGGATGGCCAGTACCCGCACGAAGGGCCACCACAGCGCCATGAGGGTGGCGAGCAACTGGCCGAAGACGGGTTCCATGGTGCGGCGCCCGGTCTCAGAGCGCCAGCTGGGCCGCGCGTTCGAAGATGGCGCGCGCATAGTCCATGAGCTTGCTGGTGAGCCAGGTGCCCATGGCGATGATGGCCGCCAGCGTGACCAGCAGGCGGGGCAGGAAACTCAGGGTCTGTTCGTTGATCTGCGTGGCGGCCTGGAACAGGCTCACCAGCACGCCCACGACCAGGCTGGGCGTGATCAGCACGGTGACGATCAGCACCACCAGCTTCAGGCACTCGGCCACCAGTTCGACGGCGATCTCGGGCGTCATCGCATCGCCCCTAGATCGCGCGCACGCTGGTCACCAGCGTGTTCACGGTGAGGGTCCAGCCGTCCACCAGCACGAAGAGCAGCAGCTTGAGCGGCAGCGAGATCACCAGTGGCGACAGCATCATCATGCCCATGGCCATCAGCACCGAGGACACCACCAGGTCGACGACCAGGAAGGGGATGAAGAGCATGCAGCCGATCATGAACGCCGTTTTGAGCTCGCTCAACACGAAGGCGGCGAGCTTGACGGTGAAGGGGTGCTGGGCCGGGTCGCTCACCTCGGGCGCGCCCGAGAGCGTGGCGATCTGCTGCAACGAGGCCTGGCTGGTCTGCGCGAGCATGAAGCGCGAGAGCGGCGCCTCGGCCCGGTTCAGCGCTTCCTGCAGGCCGATGCTGCCCTGGTCGTAGGGCAGCATGGCTTCCGTCCAGATGCGCTCGCCCACGGGGCGCATCACCAGCAGGGTGAGGATGAGCGCGATGCCGGTGAGCACGCGCGCCGGCAGGCCCTGCTGCAGGCCCAAGGCCTGGCGCAGCAGAGACAGCACGATGATGAAGCGCGTGAAGCTGGTCATCGTCAGGACCATGGCGGGCAGCAGGCCCAGCAGGGTCATGACGATCAGGATCTGCGTGCGGACGGTGTAGTCGGTGGTGTTGCCGTGGGTGGTGCTGCTGAACACCTGCAGGCCGCCGCCCGCGGTGTTCGCCGCCTGCGCCAGCGCGCCCTCGGGCCAGGCGAGGGCGGCGAAAGCGAGCGCGGCGCTGCCGGCGGCGAGCGCCAGTCGCGCCGCGCCGCGCGGGCGGGCGGTGGGGCTCATGGCGCGAAGCTGTCCAGGTCGAGGCCGCTCACTTCGAGGACCTTGAGGCCGTAGTTCTCGCCGCTGACCACCACCTCGGCCTTGCCGATGGCCACGCCGTTGATCTTCATGGTGAGCGGTTCGCCGGCCAGCACGTCGAGCTCGACCACGCTGTCGGGGCGCAGCTGGGCCACGTCTTCCAGCGAGACCTCGGCCGAGCCGAGTTCCAGCGTGAGCGTGACGGGGATGCGGCGCATGAGCCGCCCCAGCCCCAGGGCCGCCGCCGCGGCGGGCGCGGGTGGCGCCGCCTCGGCCTGGCCGGCGCTGGCCATTTCCTGCATCACGGCGGCGAAGGCGTCGTCGCCGCCGGGCGCGGCGCTCAGGGCGTCGAGGGCGGGGGAATCAATGGACATGGTCAGACTTCCTGCAGTTGGGTCAGGCACAGGCGGCCCTTGTGCTCGACCACCAGGGCCTTGAGCACGGGCTTGTCCTGGATGCGCACGGTGGCGCTTTCCAGCGGGATGGGGAGCACGTCGCCGGGCCGCAGGCCGAGCAGCTCGCCCAGGGGCAAGGTCTTCTGCGCGAGGCGCACGTCTAGGCGCAGCGGCAGCGCGCGGCGCAGGGCGGCGCTGTCGGCCGGGCGGGCCGCGCCCTGGCGGCGCGTGGGCGCGAGCTGGCGCAGCGCCGCGGCCAGGGTGTCGCTGTCGAGGGCGAACACCACCAGGCCCAGGGGCGCGGCGCCCGCGAGCACCTGCGCCCACAGGAACATCACCGGCCCGTTGATGGGGCAGCGCGCGCTGGACAGGTTCTGCTCGAGCCGCAGGGTGGGGTCGCCCTCGGCCGCGGGCCCGCCGCCGATGCGGTGCACCAGCGCTTCGGTGAGCACCTGGCCGAGCTGGGCGGCCAGGCGCTGTTCGGTGGCGGTCTCCAGCGCCGGCACGCAGCGTGCGCCGAGCGCCCAGTCGGTGGAGCCGTAGCGGCGCGCCAGCAGGGCGGTGAGGGCAGAGCGTTCGATGGCGAAGGCGCTTCGGCCCAGGTGGCTGCGGTAGCTGGCCCAGCGCAGCGGCGTTTCGACGGGGGCAGACCGGCCGTGCGACACGCCGCCCAGGCGCACCGGCGCGCCCACGCGGCCGGGGAAGGCGGTGGCCAGGCCGTGGTCCAGGTCCTGCTGGGTCAGCTGGAACAGCGAGTCGAGGGCGTGGATGGGGCGGCCGAGTTCGCAGGGGTCGAGCGCGGACAGGCGCGCGCCCGCGGCCGGGGGGAGGATGTGCGAGGCGTGGCCCATGCGGCGCTCAGATCGGCAGCTTCATGAGCTCGTCGAAAGCGCCGACGACCTTGTTGCGCACCTGCATCATCATGTTGAAGTTCAGGCTGGCTTCCTGGCTCTTGAGCATGGCGCCGACCAGGTCGTCGCTGCGGCCGCTCTCCACCGCACCGACGGCGGCCTGCGCGGCGTGGCCCTTGTCGTCCGCGGCGCGCAGCAGGCCGCCCACGTGCTGGGTGAAGGACGGCCCCTGCGCGGCGCCCGACGGCAGCACCTCGGCGAGCTGGGCCTGCGCGGCCTGCATCTGCTGCAGGCTGGCCTGAATGGAGGAGAGCATCGACGGGTTCACGTGGGGTCCCTGCAAGGTTTATTTGTGATTTGTAGAAATGTATTGCCGCGAATCGTAATATGGACGGATGACGCGTCAAGCGAACGGCCACGCGCCAGCGGTGCCGGTGGGATGAACGGTGGGACGCAGGCGCCTGACGGCGGCGGCCGTGCGGCGCGGGGCCGACGCCCGGCGCGGGCTCAGAGCTGGATCTGGACGTGCGGCAGGAAGCGCACGCTCGCGTCCTCGAAGCGCTTCTTGTCGTAGCGCAGGGTGGCGGCCCAGAGCACGATGGAGGGGTCGATGGCCGGGTTGACCGGGTGCACGATGCAGCGCACGGCCTTTTCGTGCTGGAAGGTCTTGGCCACGCAGTCGGGGAACTTCAGCGCCAGATCGACCAGGGAGTCGTCGGCCACGGCGGCGCGGCGCGTGCCGGTGTCGCGCACGATCCATTCCACCCACTGGTCGCGCAGCTCGTCGCGCAGCGCGGCGCCGATGCGGTCGAAGTGGATCCAGCCGGTCTCCTGCACCGTGTCGCGGCGCGCCTGTTCGCGCGTGAGGTGGAAGTTGTCCACGCGGTAGTTCAGGTCGACCATGAGCACGCGGTTGAGCCCGGCCGCGCGCTGGTGCTCCTGCGTCCAGCGCGCGGCGGCCACCAGCGCAGCCTGCTTGGCGCTGGCGCCGTAGACCCCCGTGATGAGTCCGGCCGAGAGGTCGGCGCTCTGGCCCGCGAAGCCCAGGCCGCAGTCGCGCAGGCGGATGCGATCGGGCACGTCGCGCGTGTGGGCCAGAAAGGACAGTTGCACCATGTCGCGTTGCTTGGCCACCATGCGCGTCTCCGTTGTTGTGGGGGCGCTCAGGCCCGGCGGGCCGCGGCCTTGCGCGCGGCGGGGGCCGCCGGGGCGGCGGCCTTCTTCGATTTCACGCCGGGTTTGCGCCCGGTCTTCTCGCGCGTGGGCGGGTGCTCGGGCGTGGGGATGCGGAATTCGGTGTCAAGGTCCACGCCGCGCAGGGCCCAGACCTTCTTTGCCACGCGCTCGAGCACCTCGCGCGGATCGTCCACCTGCTTGAGCTTGCTCAGGATGCACTCGATCACGGCGTAGGCGGGCAGGTCGGTGTCGTTGCGGCGGCGGTCGTCGGACAGCCACTGGTACTGGCGCGCCGAAGAGCGGCCGAAGATCTTGGCGAAGCGCGTGCCCAGGTCCACGCGCGCCCAGGTTTCCAGCTCGGTGCCGAGAAAGGGCGCAAGCGCCGGGTCGTACATGAGGTGGAACAGTTCCTTGATGGAGTAGCGTGCCCAGCCGCGCTCGCGCGGGATTTCCTCGTACAGGCGGATGAGCAGCTCCAGCGCCTCGGGCAGCAGGGGCAGGGCGCACATCTTGTTGTAGTGGTTGGAGTTGCGGAACCCCAGCGCGTACTGCGCGTCGTGCTTGGACAGGTTGTTCTCGCCGCGCCACTCCTCGATGTCCAGCCCCATCATGGGCCGCTGGGCGCGTGGCCGGGACAGATCGACCAGGGGTCGCTTGAGGGCGGTTGCGTTCATGTCTCGTCTCGCCGGGGTGTGGCCCCGGGCGGCTCGGGTCTTGTGGGCTTCACACTTCGCGGAGTTTACTTTCAACAAAGTGAGTTAGTGAGCGCCGACGCCGCGGCCAGGCCGCTGGCGGACGAGCGGCGCGGCGCGCCGGCCTCAGGCGCGCAGGGGCTCGAGCAGGCCGAAGGCGCTGTTGGCGCGCATCTCGAGGAAGCCGCCGGCGCACATGCGGGCGGTGTAGAACTGCTCGAAGCTGGCGACCGGGCCCAGGCCGTCCACGAAGCTGCGGTAGGCGGTCCACAGCTGCTCGAACAGTTCGGGCGGGCAGGGGTAGCGGCGGAACACGTCCTGCAGTCGGCTGCGCTCGTAGCGCCAATGCAACTCCTGCGGATCGCCCTCGGTGGCCGCGCGCTCGATGCGCGCGCCCAGTTCTTCGAAGGCCAGCAGGCGCTGCAGGTCGAGCCGGATGGTGGGGCCGCCGGGCTCCAGCGGTCGGGCGCCGCCATCGGCGTCACCGGGGGCGGGCACCACGGTGCCGCACAGCTGGCCATGGTGGGCGACGGCGCGGCGCGCCACCACCCAGGCGGCGTTGCCCAGGACCGCGGCGCCGCGCGAGTCCAGGTCGGGCAGCGAGAGCCGGACCCGGCCGGGCAGGCGCCGCGACGGCTCGGCGCGCAGCTCCACCACCAGGAAGAGCACGGCCTCGGCGTACAGGCGCAGCACGCTCTGGCGTTCCCCGCGGGGCGCCTCGGCGTCGGGCATGCCGCGTCCCTGGACCACCTCGCCACTGGCGTCGTGCGGGCGCGTGCTGAGGTGCATGGACAGGCGTTCCAGCGGCACGCGCGGTGGGCGCAGCTGCTCCACGGCCCAGGCCAGCGCGCGGGCAGGCTCCTTCAGTTCATCGTGCATGACCGCCTCCCGGGCGGCGCGCAGGCGCGGCGCTGCCTTCCGAATTTCTAATTCGCGGATATATGCACATGCAAATCATTATTCACCAAAACGGCCGATGGTGCACGGTTCAGCGGCGGAAGTGTTGTTCGAGCTCGGTGAGCACGCCGTCGATGCCCTGCAGCGTGCCCGCGAGGTCGCGACAGAGCTGCAGCCATTCCTGGCGTTGGGCGGCGTGCTGGGGGTCGGTGTCGGCGGCGATGAGCTGCACCGTGGCCTCGAGGTCGGTGCCGGCGCGCTGGCGCAGTCCCATGGCGTGGATGAACAGGCCGCGCGCGGTTTCCTGGGTGTCGCCCATGGCGGCGCGGGTGTCGCCGCTGCTGGTCATCACGTCGGCCATCAGCAGGTTGCGGATGGTCTCCAGCGTGCCGGTCAGGTGGCGCATGCGCTCGCAGACGGCGACGAGCTTCTCGAAAGCGTTTTCCATGGCGCATCGACCTTAGCGCAGTGGGCGGGCGGTGTCCCGTGAAGGGGATCACGGGGCGCGCCGGGCGGATCGGCGGAGGGCGCCTGCGGGGGATCAGTCCTCGCGCGCCTCCGCTTCGCGCGGCACGAAATCCACGTCGCGGCCGTCGCAGAGCAGTTGGCGGATGCGCACCGGTGCGCCGTGTTCGTCGAAGCACACCAGGCCGATGCCGCTGCCATTGAGCAGGCGCCGGCCGTGCGGCGTGCCCTGCGGCTTGCGCGGCGTGACCTTCATGTGGCGCCGCCGCGTGAAGCGGTTGAGCGGCGAGCGCGGCGAGAACAGCCAGCGGTTGAGGTGGTCGAGCTTGTCGAGCAGGCCATCGGGGAAGCTGTTGCGCAGGCCGCTGCTGCAGATCTGCCAGATGTGCGGGCCCGGGTGGTCCGTGGACTGGCGCCGCCCGCGCGGGCGCAGTTCCACGTCGTAGACGAAGGAGTAGTGCACGTCGCCCGATAGCACCACGAAGGTCTGGGGCGTCTTCGGGTGGCGGAAGATGTTGAGCATGGCGCTGGCCGCGCCGGGGTGCGACATCCAGTTCTCGGCGTCCACCAGCAGGGGGTGGCCGAAGAAGCTGAAGACCCTTTGCACCGTTTCGATGAGCTTGACGCCGAAGATGGGGGCCGAGGCCACCAGCAGCACGGCGGGGTGGCCGCGCAAAGCCTGCTGCAGATCGGTGAGGGCTTCCCAGTCCATCAGGCCCGAGGGCCGGCGCGGCGAGACCTCGGAGCGCCAGCGGTGGGTGCGGCTGTCCAGCACCATCAGCGGCGGCGTGGTGGGCCACACGTAGTGCCAGTCGCGCCAGTGCAGCAAGCGCTCGATGAGCGCCTCGTGCGCCTCGCCGCCGGGCTCGTCGAGCGCGGCCTGCGTCTGCTGCAGGAGCGCATCGCCGCCGAAGGCCTCGGGCTGGTTGCCCCAGGCCTGGTTGAGCAGGTAGGCGACGAGGGCGTTGCCGATGACGCGGCGCGAGAAGGGATGGCCGTAGGCGACGTCCTCCCACTCGCGGCTGAGGTTCCAGTCGTCGGTGACGTCGTGGTCGTCGAAGACCATGGCCACGGGCAGGTGGGCGAGCGCGCGCCGCGCGGCGGCCAGGCCTTGCTGGAAGCCCGCGATGGCGCGCGATTCGCGCGCGTAGCGTTCGGCGTTCTCTTCGCCCAGTCCGGGCGGTGGCGACAGGTCCAGGCCCTGCCAGGGCAGGGGCGACCAGGCCAGCAGGTACATGGCCATCACCTCGCCCAGGGTGATGAGGTGGTTGTGCGCGTTGTCGGTGGTGAAGATGGGCTTCTTCACGCCTTCGAACACCAGGTCGATCAGCCGCTCGCTCTTGGGCGTTCGGGGCAGCAGCCGCTCGCGCCGGTAGTAGGTGTCGGGGTGGGCGAGCAGGTCGCTGGTGCAGCGCACCTCACTGCCGTCGGCGCCAGCGATGGCCTCTTCGCGCAAGCCCAGGCGCCGCATGAGGCCATGGATGGCGCGCAGCATGGGACCGGCCACGTCGTCGCAATAGACCTGGTCGCCGCTGAGCACGAGCGCGGCGGGCCACGGCGTGGCCTCGCCGATCGCCCCGCCCAGCAGTTGCTCGAGGTGCGCGTCGGCGCGCGCCAGGCCGTCGCCGCCGCCCGCGTGGTGCGGCTTGCGGCATGAGCCATGCAGCAGCGCGCGCACCTCGGGCGCGAAGCGCAGGCCCGGGGTGTCGCGGCCGGGGTAGCAGAGGGCGGGGTCGTCGAGTGCGGTCCAGGTGCCGTCGACGTGGCCGAACTCAAAGCGGTAGCCGGTCCAGGCGCCGGGCACCAGGTCAGCGTCGAGTTCGAGATCGACCAGCAGGATCGCCAGGCGCTCGCCGACGCGCAGCGTGTGCACGGCGGGGCTGTGGGTGGTGGGGGCGCCATCCTCTGGCAGGAGGGTGAGGCGCAAGTGCGCGGGGGCCTGGCTGCAGGCCAGCCACCAGGCGATGCGGCGCGCCTGCACGCGGCGCAGCACGGGGCCGGCGAGCACGGGCGGCAGGGAGTCGGGTGGGGCCTCGGTCATGCGCGGACATTGTGGCGCGCCTGTGTGAAGCCGGCCCTGGCGCTGGCGGCAGGGTGCCGGTTCACACCGCTTGCCGCAGCGTCTGCACCAGCACGCGGTGCAGCGCGTCCACCGCCGGCGAGCCGCGCGAGGCGCGGCTGCGGTAGGCCGCCACGGCCATGGGCGCGAGCGGCCCGAGTCCGTGTTCGGGGCCCAGCACGTGCAGGTGCGGTGGCGCGCTGCACTGCGTGAGCACCGCCACCGCCAGGCCGCTCTCCACCGCCGCGATCTGGCCCGCCAGGCTGGAGCTGTGGTACACGACCCGGTGCCGGCGGCCCTGCAGCGACAGTGTGGTCAGGGCGTGCTTGCGTGCCAGGCTGCTGTCCTCGTACACCGCGATCGGTAGGGGGTCGCGGCGCCAGACGTCGAACTGCGGCGAGCCCACCCATACCAGCGGTTCGTGGAACAGCAGGCTGCCGCGCTGCGCATGGTCGCGCGAGACCAGGGCGAGGTCGAGTTCGCCGCGGGCCACGCGGGGGATCAACCGGGTCGATTGCTCGCAATCGAGTTCGATCTCCACCGCCGCGTGTCGCGCGGCGAAGCGCTTGAGCACGGGCGTGAGGTAGCGCGCGGCGTAGTCGTCCGGCACACCCAGGTGCACGCGGCCCATCAGGGTGTCGGGTCGCAGGGCGGCGCGGGCTTCGGCGTGCAGGTCGAGCAGGCGGCGTGCGTAGCCCAGCAGGGCCTGGCCATCGGGCGTGAGTTCGAGCCGGCGCGGTCCGCGCAGCAGCAACGGCCGGCCCACCGCGCGCTCCAGTTTCTGTAGCTGCATGCTCACCGCCGACTGTGAGCGGCTCACCTCGGGCGCGGCGGCCGAAAGCGAGCCCGCGTCGACCACGGCGACGAAACACTTGAGCCAGTCGATCTGCAGGTCGTCGGCGCGCATGAATCCGGTTATCGAATGAAAGCCATGCGAATTATCCGCTTCTCGAAAATTTGTGCGACATCGACAGTGCGGGCATGGACACCCTTGCACGCACCGAACGACTGGCCGCCTGGCGCATGGCCGCGGGCGGCCTCATCCTGGGCTCGCTGGGCGTGTTTCTGCTGGAGTCGGGCAGCGACCCCGCCTCGGCCGCCTGGTTCCGCTGCGCCTTCGGGTTGCTGGCGCTCACGCTGTGGGCGTGGGCCGCTCGGCGGGCACCGTTGTGGCGACTGCCGGCTGGGACGGTGTGGCGCGTGGCGCTCGCGGCCGGCCTGGTGGTGCTGAGCTGGGTGGTGTTTTTCGCGGCCATCCAGCGCCTGTCGGTGGGCCTGGCCACGGTGGTCTTTCACGTGCAACCGCTGTGCCTGATGGTGGCCGGCGCCTGGTGGCTGGGCGAGCCCTTGCCGCGCGCCCGCCTGGCCGCCGCGCTGCTGGCCCTGCTGGGGCTGTCGCTGGCCACGGGCCTGGTGGGCGGGGCCGGGGCCGCGGTGTCGATGGCCGGCGTGGGCCTGTGCCTGGTGGCCGTGGTGGGCCAGACGGCGGTGGGTCTGCTGCTGCGCGCGCGCACGCCGGTGCCGCCGCTGGCCCTGGCCTGGTGGCAGTGCGCCGTGGGCGCGCTGGCCCTGTGGCCCTGGGTGCTGGTGGCGGGCTGGCCCGCCTGGGGGCCGGCCTGGGGCTGGCTGGCGGCGCTGGGCGTGGTTCACACGGGGCTGGCCTATGTGCTCATCTATGGCGGCATGGCCCGGCTGGCCACGTCTCGCACCGCCTTGCTGCAGTTTGTCTACCCCGGCGCCACGCTGGTGTGTGACGCCCTGGTCTATGGGCGCTGGCTCGCGCCGGGGCAACTGGTGGGCGTGGCGCTGATGGCGCTGGCCCTGTGGTGGGGCAGCCGCCCCGCGCGCGGGGACGCGGGCGGGGCCGCGAACCTCACTCTTCCAGAAGGGCGCGCAGCATCCACGCGGTCTGCTCGTGCACGGTGAGGCGCTGCACCAGCAGGTCGGCGGTGGGCTCGTCGCTGGCCTTGTCGACCAGGTCGAACATGGCGCGCGCGGTGCGCGCCGCGCCCTCGTGGCCCTTGGCCAGGATGGCCACCATCTCCAGCGCCTTGGGCGGCGCGGACGGCGCGTCGGGCAGCGAACTCAGCTTGGCGAACTCGGCGTAGCTGCCGGGCGCCACATGGCCCAGCGAACGGATGCGCTCGGCGATCGGGTCCACCGCGTTCCACAGCTCGGTGTACTGCTGCATGAACATGGCGTGCAGGCTGTTGAACATGGGGCCGGTCACGTTCCAGTGGAAATTGTGCGTGGTCAGGTACAGCGTGTAGGTGTCGGCCAGCAGGTGGCTCAGACCCTTGGCGATGGCGGCACGGTCCTTCTCGCTGATGCCGATGTTCACGGCCATGACGGGTTTGGCGGTCTTCTTGCTCATGGATGCGGGCTCCTGTAAGGGTGAACGACAGCCGTAGCTTATCGCCGCCGGGGTGCCGCCACGTTGACCGGGGTCAAGCGTGTCTCAGCGTCGCTGGGCCCAGCCGTGGTCGAGCGGACCATGGCCATGGCCCAGGCGCCAGCCGGCCGAGGCCCGCAGCGCCGCGCGCACGTACTCGCGCGCGGCGGCCACGGCCTCGCGCAGGGTGTCGCCGCGCGCCAGGCCACAGGCGATGGCGCTGGACAGGGTGCAACCGGTGCCGTGGGTGTTCGGTGTGTCGATGCGCTCGCCGCTCCAGCGCGCGACGCCCGAGCCGTCGAGCAGCAGGTCGGTGAGCACCGGGCCGCTCAGGTGACCGCCCTTGAGCAGCACGCCGCGCGCGCCCATGGCGCGCAGCTCGTGCGCGGCGCCTTCCAGGGCGTCGGCGTCGGCGATGGCGTGGCCCACGAACCAGCCGGCTTCGTCGAGGTTGGGCGTGATCACGGTGGCGCGCGGAAACAGCTCGGCCACCAGCACGGCCACGGTGTCCTGAGCGATGAGGCGGTCGCCGCTGGTGGCCACCATCACCGGGTCGAGTACCACGCGCTCCAGGCGGTGGCGGTCGATGGCGCGCGCCACGGCGCGCACCACCTCGGGGTCGTGCAGCATGCCGATCTTCACCGCGTCCACGCCGATGTCCTCCACCACGGCGTCGATCTGCTGTTCGAGCAGCGCCGGGGGCAGGGCCTGGATGGCGCGCACGCCCTGGGTGTTCTGCGCGGTGATGGCGGTGATGGCGGTCATGCCGAAGCAGCCGAGCGCGCTCATGGTCTTGAGGTCGGCCTGGATGCCGGCACCGCCGCCGGAGTCGCTGCCGGCGATGCTGAGGACGCGGGGGGGATGAAGGTTCATGTCGCGGGTTCCTGCCCGGGGTCCGAGGGGACCGCTGCGGGCGTGCCCGATTGTTTCATCTGTTCGGGTTCGCCTGTCGCCACGGCGCCTCAGCCCTGTGCCGCCCCCGTCGCCGCCGGTCCCGGTGCGCTTCGCCGGCCTGGCGCGGCCTGTCCGCGGGCGCGTGGCGGTGATGGGTGTTCCGTTTCGGCACACAACGGGCACAGGTGAGGGTGGGGTATTGCCCCGCCACTTGTGGCGCGGCGGACACCACACCCACAATCGTTCGGCCCGGCACGAGCGGGTTCCACCAACGAGGAGACACATGACGCAAGGCCGAAGGCACGGTCGGCGCGAACGAGGTCGCGGCCAACGCTCGCACGACACCCGGTCCGTGATCGCCCCACCCCTGACCGACGCCGGCATCGACCACCTGGCCGCCTGCTGCGCGGCCATGGCACCGAGTGTGCGGCGGCCATGAGGGCGCTTCGCCACACCGTGCCGGGCGCCTGGCTCTGCTTGTGCAGCGGCGCGCTGGCCCAGGGCGTGCCCGTACCCGATGGCGGCGCGCTCGCACCCGTGGTGATCACGGGCAACGCCAGCGCCGCGCAGCGCTGGCTGGGCAGCGCCAGCGTGGATGTGATCGAGGGCAGCGAGCTGCGCGACGGGCAACTGCAGATCAACCTGTCCGAGGGCCTGGGGCGTGTGCCGGGGCTGGTCATCCGCCAGCGCGAGAACTACGCGCAGGACCTGCAGGTGTCGATCCGCGGCCACGGAGCGCGGGCCACCTTCGGCGTGCGCGGCGTGCGCCTGTTCGTCGATGGCATTCCCGCCAGCGCGCCCGACGGTTCGGGCCAGGCGGCCAACTTCCCGCTCGGCAGCGCCGACCGCATCGAGGTGGTGCGCGGTCCCTTCGCCGCGCTGTACGGCGCCTCCAGCGGCGGCGCCATCCTGCTCTACACGCAGGATGGCGCGCGCCCGGGCGAGTGGCGGACCGGCCTGGCCGCCGGGCCGCATGGGCTGTGGCGCCTGTCCACGCAGGTGGCGGGGCAGACCGGCACGGCGGCCTCGCCGGGCTGGTCCTACCTGCTCGATGTGGGCCGCTTCGAGACCGACGGCCAGCGGCCGCAATCGGCCGCGCAGCGCAGCACGGCCAATGCCAAGCTGTCGCGCGCGCACGAGGGCGGCCGCACCACGCTGGTGTTCAACCGCCAGAGCGCCTTTTCGTACGATCCCCTGGGCCTGTCGCGCGCGCAGTTCGACGCCGACCCCGAGCAGACCGATGCCAGCGCGATCCACTTCAACACGCGCAAGTCGGTGTCGCAGACGCAGGCCGGCTTGGCCTGGGACCAATCGCTGGGCGGCGGCCACCGGATCGAGCTCATGGGCTACGCGGGCCAGCGCCGCGTGCTGCAGTTCCAGTCCATTCCCACCGGCGCGCAGGCCGCGCCGGGCAGCTCGGGCGGCGTGATCGACCTGGACCGCGACTACTGGGGCTTCAACGCGCGCTGGCGCCTCAAGACCGATTGGCAGGGCGGCGCGCTGGACCTGAGCGCGGGCCTGGCCATGGACCGCCAGAGCGACGCGCGCCGCGGCTACAACAACTTCGTGGGCGGCACGCTGGGCGTGCAAGGCACCCTGCGCCGCGACGAGAACAACCGCGCCGACACGCTGGACCCGTATCTGCGCGCCGCCTGGACGCGTGAGGACTGGACGCTCGAGGGCGGCGTGCGCCGTGTGCGCACGCGCTTCGAGTCGAGCGACCGCTTCCTCGCCAATGGCGACGACAGCGGCAGCGCGCGCTACAGCGGCACCCTGCCCGTGGTCGGCGCGCGCTGGCGCATCGCACCGAACCTGCAGGCCTTCGGCAGCGTGGGGCGCGGGCTCGAAACACCCACGCTCAACGAGGCCGCCTACCGCAGCGGCGGTGGCGCCGGCCTCAACACCGACCTGAACGCCGCGCGCAGCACCAGCGCCGAGATCGGCTTGCGTGGGCGCCACGCCAACGGCGTGTGGAATGCCACGCTGTTCGACATCCGCACGCGCGACGAGATCGTGGTGCAGAACAACACCGGCGGACGCTCCACTTTCCAGAACGCCGGCCGTACCGAGCGCCAGGGCCTGGAGCTGGCCGGTGAATGGGCCCTGGGCGAGTTCGCGCTGACGGGTGCCTACACGGCCCTGAGCGCGCGCTACCGCGACGGCTTCCTCACCTGCACCGCGACCCTGTGCCCGAACGTGAACCCGCCCACGCCCATCCCCGCGGGCCGGCGCATGCCGGGCCTGCCGGCGCAACAGGTGTTCGCG
This sequence comes from Hydrogenophaga sp. SNF1, assembly GCF_034421675.1. Lineage (NCBI taxonomy): Bacteria > Pseudomonadati > Pseudomonadota > Betaproteobacteria > Burkholderiales > Comamonadaceae > Hydrogenophaga > Hydrogenophaga sp. SNF1. The sequence goes on along the minus strand of NZ_CP139793.1, from coordinate 3,864,091 downwards.
CAACTGGCGTGGACGCCGCGCTGGGCCGCGCCGGTGGGCGGCGTGTTCACGCTGGAGGCGCGGCGCAGCGGGCGCGTGTTCGTGAACGACCTCAACACCGACGCGGCCGAGGCCTACACCCTGTTCGCGCTGGGCGCGCGCTTTGAACAGTCCACCGGGCCCTGGACCTGGCGCCAGTTCATGCGCCTGGACAACCTGACGGACCGCCGCCACGCGGGCTCGGTCATCGTCAACGAAGGCAACGGCCGCTTCTTCGAGCCGGGCGCGGGGCGCTCGCTGTCGGCGGGCGTCGAGCTCACGCGGCGCTTCTAGGCCGGTCCCCGCCATCGTGCGATCAACGGTCACCCTGGACCGGTGAGCGTGAGCGTTCGCGCGCCAACGATCGGTAGCATGCGCGAGGTCTGCATACCGATATGGGGTATCTGCCAGCCCGCTGGCGGAACCACCCAGGAGGCCCGTCCGATGCGTTCCCTGCCACGCCCTGTCCCCGTCGCTGGCCTGACCCGCCGCGCCTTTGCCGCCACCGCCCTCGGTGGGGCCGCCAGCCTGGTCGCGCCGGCCTTGCTGGCGCAGAGCAACCGCATCGTGCTGGGCCAGTCGGCCGCGTTCAGCGGGCCGGCCGCCCAGCTGGGCATCCAGTTCAACGCGGGCGCGCAGCTGTACTTCGATCAACTCAACCAGCAAGGCGGCGTGAACGGCCAGCGCGTCGAGATCGTCAAGCTCGACGACGGCTACGAGCCCGACCGCTGCGCCGAGAACACGCGCCAGCTGCTCGCGCGCGGCTGCACCGCGCTGTTCGGCTACATCGGCACGCCCACGAGCCTGGCGGCGCTGCCGCTGGCCACCAAGGCCGACACGCCTTTCATCGCGCCCTTCACCGGCGCCATGGGCCTGCGCCAGCCCTTCAACCGCTTGGCCTTCCACCTGCGCGCTTCCTACAACGACGAGACCGAGCTCATCGTGCGCCAGCTCACCGGCCTGGGCCTGAACCATGTCGCGGTGTTCCACCAGAACGACTCGTACGGCAAGGCCGGCCTGGACGGCGTGACGCTCGCGCTGCAGCAGCGCCAGCTCAAGCCCAAGGCAACGGCCACGGTGGAGCGCAACTCGGTCGACGTCGCCCAGGCCGTGGCCACCATCGTCGCGGCCAAGCCGCAGGCGGTGGTGCAGATCAGTGCCTACGCGTCCTGCGCGGCCTTCGTGCGCGAGGCGCGCAAGGCCGGCTTCGGCGGCACCTTCTTCAACGTGTCCTTCGTCGGCACGCAAGCCTTGGCCGATGCGCTCGGCAAGGACGGCGCGGGCGTGGCCATTTCGCAGGTGGTGCCCAACCCCTTCTCCACTGCGCGTCCCATCACGCGCGAGTTCCTCGACGCGATCGCGCGCGGCGGCAACAAGGTGCAGCCCAACTACTCCAGCCTCGAGGGCTTTCTGGCCGCGCGCCTGCTGGCCGAAGGCGCGCGCCGCGCGGGCGGTCGTGTCGGTTCGGGCACGCTCGTGAGCGGGCTCGAAGCCATCGGCGACACCAGCTTCGGTGGCTTCAGCATCTCGCTGAGCCCCGACAACCATGTGGCCTCGCGCTTCTCCGAGCTGTCGATGCTCACCGGCGACGGCCGCGTGCGCACCTGACAGTTCTGACAGGGAACGGGGCGTCAGGATTGACAGGTGCCCCTTGCGGGGCAGGGCTGGTGCCACCCCGCCGAACGTTGCATGATGTTGCAAACACGCCCCAGGGCGAGTTGTCACCGAGCGAGTGCCTGCCGTGTCGAACCGTCCCTTGTTGTCCGTGTTACCCGTGGCCGAATGGCCGCTGCCCCCGGGCGACCGATTGCCCTGCGCGCTGCTGCTCATCACCGCCGACGGGATGGTGCACAGCGCCAACACCACGGCGCATGCGTGGTTCGAAGGCCAGGCCCATCCAATGACGCCGCTGGCCCACTTCCTGGGCATCTCCGAGCACGACGAGCGCGTGGGGGCTCTGGACGGGTTTATCGAGGGGCTGCGGCACACGGGGCAGATGCGCGAGCTGCGGCTGGCCCTGTACCGCCACACCGGTGAGCGCTTCTCGGCCCTGCTCATGGGCATGCCCTTGATCGATCCGGGCGGCCTGTACCTGGGCTTCGACGCCATGGTGCTCGACCTGTCGCGCTGGCAGGACCGCGAGACGCTGGTGCCCTACACGCGCGCCGAGAACCTGCAGGCGCAGCTGGAATCGCGCACGCGCTCGCAGGGCCTGGCGCTGCGTGACATCGACGCCTTCGCGCAGATCCTGTCGCACGACCTGCGCACGCCGCTGCGCCACGCCCGGGGCTACCTGCGGCTGATGCGCGAACACGCGGATCAGGTGGACGACCCGGTGCAGCGGGAGTACACGCAATCGGCAATGCGGGCTGTCGAAGGCATGAACGGCATGATCGATGCCCTGCTGGATTTCACCCGCCTGTCGCGCGTGCGGGTGGATGCGCAGGCCGTGCCGCTGGGGCCGCTGGTGCAGGGCCTGCTGGTGCACCTGAACCGGCATCCGCACGCGGCCCGCGTGTCGTGGCGCATCGACCCGGACCTGCCGGTCGTGCGCGGCGACCCCATGCTGCTCGCCCAGGCCTTCTCGCACGTGCTGGACAACGCCCTGAAGTTCACGCGCTCGGTGCAAGAACCCCGGATCGAGGTGGGCTGGCAGGAAGGGGCCGATGGCACGCGGCTGTTCTACGTGAACGACAACGGCGTGGGCTTCGACCGGCGCGCGGCCGACAAGGTGTTCACGCTGTTCCAGCGCCAGCACCACTCGCTCGACTACGAGGGCATGGGCGTGGGCCTGGCGCTGATGCGCCGCATCATCGAACGCCACGGCGGCATCGCGCGCTGCGAGTCCTCGCCTGGCCAGGGCTGCCGTGTGAGCTTCACGCTGCCCCCGACCTGGCGGACAGCGCCCGCGAGGGCTGAGCGCCCCGCCCCGGCTCAGCCGGCCTGGGCCACCGGGTCCGGCAGCACGGCCGTGACCTCGATCTCCACCTTGGCGCGCGCCTCGACCAGCCGGCTCACTTCCACGCAGGTCATGGCGGGGAAGTGCTTGCCCATGACCGCACGGTAGGCCTCGCCGAGCTCGCGCAGGCGGGCGTTGTACTCGTCGCGGTCGAGGATGTACCAGGTCATGCGCACCATGTGCTCAGGGCCGGCGCCGCCGCTGCGCAGCACGTCGTGCACGTTCTGCAGCGCCTGGCGCGTCTGGGCGATGAAGTCGTCGCTGTCGAACCGCTGCTGGCTGTTCCAGCCGATCTGGCCGCCGACGAAGATCTGCGTGCCGCGCGCGGCGATGCCGTTGGCGTAGCCCTTGGGTGGCGTCCAGCCGTCGGGGTGAAGGTGTTGCAGCATGGTGTCAGGCCTTGGCGGGAGAAGCGTTTTGACGAAGGGCGAAGCGTTGCAGCTTGCCGGTTTCGGTGCGAGGCAGCCGTTCGACGAAGACCACCTCGCGCGGGTACTTGTAGGGCGCCATGCTGGCCTTGGCGTGGTCCTGCAGGGCCTTGACCATGGCCGCGTCGCCCGCGTGCCCGGGCTTGAGCACCACGTAGGCCACGATCACCTGGCCGCGCTCCTCGTCGGGCCGCCCGACCACGCCGCACTCGGCCACCGCCGGGTGCGCCAGCAGCGAGGACTCGACCTCGGGGCCGGCCACGTTGTAGCCCGCCGTGATGATCATGTCGTCGGTGCGCGCCTGGTAGAAGTAGTAGCCGTCGGCGTCGCGCTGGAAGGCGTCGCCGGGGAAATTCCAGCCGCCTTGCACGTACTGCGCCTGGCGCGGCTCGTCGAGGTAGCGGCAGCCCGTGGGGCCGATCACCGCCAGGCGGCCGATTTCGCCATCGGCCGCCGGCTGGCCGGCGTCGTTCACGATGCGCGCGGTGTAGCCCGGCACCACCGTGCCGATGGCACCGCGCCGCACGGCCTCGGGCGCGGCCGAGATGAAGATGTGGAACATCTCGGTGGCGCCGATGCCGTCGAGCATCTCGATGCCGCTGGCCTGTTTCCACAGCTGGCGCGTGGCATCGGGCAGGCCCTCGCCCGCGCTCACGCACAGGCGCAGTCGGCCGATGCCGTGCTGCTGCGCGAAGGGCGCCATCTGCCGGTAGAAGGTGGGCGCGGTGTAGCAGATGGTCGCGCCCTTGTCGGCGATGAGCTTGACCATGGCCTCGGGCGTGTAGGCGATCGAGGGGAAGTAGACCGAGCAGCCGGCCCACATCGGGAAGATCAGCAGGCCGCCCAGGCCGAAGGTGAAGGCCAGCGGCGGTGAGCCCACCACCACGTCGTCCGGCGTGGCGCGCAGCACGTGGCGCGGCCAGCACTCGCAGGCGGCGAGCACGTCGCGGTGCGTGTGCACGGCGGCCTTGGGCACGCCCGTGGTGCCGGAGGTGAAGGCCAGCAGCGCGATGTCCTCGCCCGCGGTGGGGCAGGGCGTGGCCTGCGCGGGCTGGCGCGCGGCCAGCGCTTCGAGGTCGTCGGCGGCGTCGGTGTTGAAGCGCAGCAGCGGCAGCGCGCTGCCGCAGGCCTCGAGCTCGCCGGTGAGCGCGGCGTCGCACAGCAGCAGTGCGGGCTGGGACTTGTGAATGATGCCCAAGAGCTCCTTGGCGCGCAGTAGCGGCATGGTGGCGACCACCACCAGCCCGGCCTGCACCACGGCCAGCCAGGCCAGCGCCATGGCCACCGAGTTGCCGCCGCGCAGCAGCACGCGGTTGCCGGGCACCAGGCCGTGTTCGCGCACCAGCAGGTTGGCGATGCGGTTGACCTGATCGCGCGCCTGCGCATAGCTCAGCGTGCGCGCGTCGCTGCGCAGGAAGGGGCGATCGGCGTGGCCCCGGGAGAAGGCCTGGTCGAACAGGGCCTGCACCAGGTTCACCTGCGCGGGAATGGCCTGCAGCTCGGGCGTGTCGAAGCGCAGCTCGGGCCATTGCCCCGGTGGGGGCAGCCGGTCGTGCACGAAGCGGTCGGTCTGGGCGGATGTCATCGGTGTCTCTGGTTCAACGCAGGGCGTTCTTGCCGAGGATCAGGAGCTGCACTTCGCTCGCGCCCTCGTAGATGCGCAGCGAGCGGATGTCGCGGTAGAGGTGTTCCACCACCTCGCCCACGCGCACGCCGCGCCCGCCGAACATCTGCACGGCCATGTCGATCACGCACTGCGCGTTCTCGGTGGCGGTGAGCTTGGCGGCCGCGGCGGCGGCGGTATAGGCCGGTGTGCCGGCGCCGTGCGAGGCGCTCTCGTCGCGCATCCAGGCGGCGCGGTAGGTGAGCATCGCGGCGGCGTCGATCAGCGCGCTCATTTCGCCCAGGCGCGCCTGAGTGAGCTGGAAGTCGGCCAGGTGCTGGCCGAACATCTCGCGCCGCTTCGCGTGGGCCACCGCCTCGGCGAAGGCGCGGCGTGCCATGCCCAGCGCGGCGGCGGCCACCGAGGCGCGGAAGATGTCCAGCGTCTGCATGGCCAGCTTGAAGCCCCCGTCCACCGTGCCCACCAGCGCGTCGGCGCCGACGCGGCAGTCCTTGAAGCGCAGGGTGGCGAGCGGGTGTGGGGCCATCACGTCGATGTGCTCGGTGGTGTCCAGGCCCGGCGCGTCGGCCGGCACGACGAAGGCGCTGATGCCGCGCGCGCCGGCGTCGGGCGTGGTCTTGGCGAAGACCACGTAGTAGTCGGCCAGGCCGCCGTTGCTGATCCAGGTCTTGCAGCCATCCAGTGCCCAGCCGCCGTCCACCGGGCGGGCGCGGGTTCGCATACCGGCCACGTCGGAACCGGCCTCGGGTTCGCTGAGCGCGAAGGCGGCGATCTGCGCGCCACTGGCCACGGCGCGCAGGCGCTGCTCGCGCTGCGCCTCGCTGCCCCCGAGCGTGATGCTGCCGCTGCCCAGGCCTTGCATGGCGAAGGCGAAGTCGGCCAGCGGCGAGTGGAAGGCCAGCGTTTCGCGCAGGACCACGAGCGCGCGCGAGTCGAGCTTGTCGAGCGCACCGCCGTGCGCGGCGGGCACGCAGTAGCGCAGCCAGCCGGCGTCACCCAGGCGGCGCACCCAGTCGCGGCAGGCGCGGCGGTCGTCGGATTCGTCGACCCGCTGCGCGCCGGCCCAGTCGGCCAGGCCCAGGGCGAGCGCGCGGTGGTGTTCGCCGAAAAAGGGCAGCTCCCACTGCGCCTGCGGCGGGGTCATGCCATGGGGGCGGTCGAAGGCGACCATGGGCTCAGTCCCCCTCGAAGACCGGGCGCTGCTTCGCCGCGAAGGCCTCGTAGGCGCGGCGGAAGTCCTGCGTCTGCATGCAGATGGCCTGGGCCTGGGCCTCGGCCTCGATGGCCTGGTCCAGCGTCATGGCCCACTCCTGGTGCAACATGGTCTTGGTCATGCCGTGCGCGAAGGTCGGGCCTTCGGCGAGCGAGGACGCGAGCTGGAGCGCTGCCCCGTGCAGGGCCTCGGGCTCGTGCAGGGCGTTGAAGAAGCCCCAGGCCAGGCCCTCGTCGGCCTTCATGGCGCGGCCGGTGAACAGCAGCTCGCTGGCGCGGCCCTGGCCGATCAGGCGCGGCAGCAGGGCGCAGGCGCCCATGTCGGCGCCGGCCAGGCCCACGCGCGTGAACAGGAAGGCGGTGCTGGCGCGCGCCGTGCCCAGGCGCAGGTCGCTGGCCAGGGCCATCATGGCGCCGGCGCCGGCGCACACGCCGTCGATGGCCGCCACGATGGGCTGCGGGCAGGCGCGCATGGCGCTCACCAGCGCGCCCGTCATGCGCGTGAAGGCCAGCAGCTCGGGCATGGTCATCTTCGTCAGCGGACCGATGATCTCGTGCACGTCGCCGCCGGAGCAGAAGTTGCCGCCCGCGCCGGTGAGCACCACCGCCTTCACGTCGGTGGCGCGTTGCAGGCCGTGGAACCAGTCGCGCAGCTCGGCGTACGAGTCGAAGGTGAGCGGGTTCTTGCGGTCCGGGCGGTTGAGCGTGACGGTGGCCACGCCACCGGCGATGGACAGGGCGAAGTGCCGGGGCGAGGCCGGGGCCGGCGCGTACTGGCCGCGCATGGGGTTGTGGTCGGGGATGGGGTGTTTCATTCGATGGCGTCCGTCAGGCGCTGGTTGAGTTCGAGCTGGTGCTGCTTGACCTTGCCCAGCAGCTTGTAGAGCTGCTCGAGGTCGCGCGGCGACAGGCCCTCGAAGGCCTCCACGATCCAGTGCTCGTGCTGCTCGGCCATCTGGGTGAAGGCGCGGCGGCCGCGCTCGGTCAGGCGCACGCGGAAGGCGCGGCGGTCGCCCTCGACGCCGGTGCGCTCGACCAGGCCCTCGGCCACGAGCTGGTCGGTGATGCCGGTGACGTTGCCACCCGTGACCATGAGCCGGTGCGACAGCTCCTTCATCTTCAGTCCGTCCGGGTGGCGTTCGAGCTGCGCCATCAGGTCGAAGCGCGGCAGCGTGGTGTCGAAGTGCTCGCGAAGCCCCGCGCGCACGCGCTTCTCGATCAGCTGCGAGCAGGTGAGCAGGCGCAACCACAGGCGCAGCTCATGCGCGTGCTCGCTGTGCGCGCGCGCCTCGAGGTCCAGGTTTTCGAGAGCGTTCATTTGCTGGCCTCCTCTTCCTCTTGCGCTTTCATGGCTTGCTGGCGGGCGATCTCCCGGTAGAGCTGGTCGCGCCCGCTCAGGTAGGGCGCGGGCCAATCGATGGCGCGGGTCTGCAGCTTGGCGGCCTCGTGCAGCGTCCAGGCCGGGTTGGCCAGGTGCGGTCGGGCCACGGCGCACAGGTCGGCGCGGCCCGCGGCCACGATGCTGTTGGCGTGGTCGGCCTCGCTGATGGCGCCCACGGCCATGGTCAGGATGTCGACCTCGTTGCGCACGCGGTCGGCGAACGGTGTCTGGTACATGCGGCCATACACCGGCTTGGCCTGGCGCGTGGTCTGACCCGAGGAGACGTCGATCACGTCGCAGCCAGCGGCCTTGAACAGGCGCGCGATGGCCACCGCGTCGTCGGGCGTGTTGCCACCGGGCGCCCAGTCGTGCGCCGAGATGCGCACGCTCATGGGCCTGTCGGCGGGCCAGGCGGCGCGCATGGCCTGGAAGACTTCCAGCGGGTAGCGGCAGCGGTTCTCCAGCGAGCCGCCATAGGCGTCTGTGCGCTGGTTGGTGAGCGGACAGATGAAGGCCGAGAGCAGGTAGCCGTGCGCGCAGTGCAGCTCCAGCCAGTCGAAGCCGGCGGCGGCGGCGCGCCGCGTCGAGTCGACGAAGGCGGCGGTCATGGCGTCCATGTCGGCGCGGGTCATGGCGCGCGGCACCTGGTTCTGCTCGCCGTAGGGCAGGGCGCTGGCCGACAGCAGCGGCCAGTTGCCTCTGGGCAGGGGTTCGTCGATCTGTTCCCAGCCCAGTTGCGTGGAGCCCTTGGGGCCGCTGTGGCCGAGCTGCAGGCCGATCTTCACGCCGTTGCCCTGCTCATGGGCGAAGCGAACGATGCGCTCGAAGGCGCGCTGCTGCGCGTCGTTCCACAGCCCGGGGCAGCCGGGGGTGATGCGGCCCTCGGGTGTGGGGCTGGTCATCTCGACCATCACCAGCGCGGCGCCGCCCGCGGCGCGCGCGCCCAGATGAACGAAGTGCCAGTCGCCCACCACGCCGTCCTGCGCCTTGTACTGCGCCATGGGCGATACGACGATGCGGTTCTTCAGGGACAGGCCGCGCACCGTCAGCGGCAGCAGCATGGGGGGTGTGGGGTGTTTCGCGGCCGCGCTGCCGGCGCGCGTCGCGAGCCAGTTCTCGTAGCCTTCCAGCCAGCGGGCGTCGCGCAGGCGCAGGTTCTCATGGCTGATGCGCTGGCTGCGCGTGAGCAGCGAGTAGGCGAACTGCTCGATCTCCATGCCGGTGTAGCGGTCCACGTGCTCGAACCACTCGGTGGAGTTGCGCGCGGCGTTCTGGATCTTGAGCACCTCCACGCTGCGCCGGGCTTCGTAGGCCTGCAGCACCGTGGCGACGTCGGCGTCGGGGTGGCGCTCGAACTCGGTGGCCAGGTCGATGGCGTCTTCCAGGGCGAGCTTGGTGCCGCTGCCGATGGAGAAGTGCGCCGTGTGCGCGGCGTCGCCCATCAGCACGATGGGGACGCGCCGCGCTGTGCGACCCGGCGCCGGGTCGCCCCCAGCCGGATCAGCCGCCTCGGAGGGGAGCGACCCGCGCAGCGGCGGCGCGTGGGGGTCGATGTCTTGCCAGTGCACCCAGGTCTTGCAGATCACGCGCGGGAAGCGGATCCAGATGGCCGAGCCGCGCAGGTGGCCGGCGTTGCTGATGAGGCGGTGGCCGTCGAGGTAGGGCGCGAAGAGCTTCTCGCAGAAGGCGATGCCGTCCTCCTGGCTCATCTGGTCGATGCCGTGCGCCTTCCACACGTGTTCGGGCGTCTCCACGATGAAGGTCGAGGTGTCGGCGTCGAACTGGTAGGCGTGGGCCTGGAACCAGCCATGCTCGGTCTGGACGAAGGCGAAGGTGAAGGCGTCGAAGGTCTTTTTGGTGCCAAGCCACACGAAGCGGCACTGGCGGTTGTCGATGTCGGGCTCAAAGGTGCTGGCGTAGCGTGTGCGCACGCGGCTGTTGAGGCCGTCGCTGGCGATGACCAGGTCGGCCTGGTACTGCGCGGCCAGGGCCTGGTCGTCGGTGACGTCGGTCTCGAACACCAGCTTGACGCCGAGCTGCTGGCAGCGCGCCTGCAGCACGTTGAGCAGCCGCTTGCGGCCAATGCCGCAGAAGCCGTGGCCGCCGCTGCGCACGCTGCGGCCTTTGTAGAAGACCTCGATGTCGTCCCAGTGGTTGAAGGCGTCGCCGATTTCCTGGGCCGTTTCGGGGTCGGCCGCGCGCAGATTGCCCAGGGTCTGGTCGGACAGCACCACGCCCCAGCCGAAGGTGTCGAAGGGGCGGTTGCGCTCGACGACCGTGACCTCCAGCGAGGGCTGTCGCCGCTTCATCAACAGCGCGAAGTACAGCCCCGCCGGGCCACCACCAATGCACAGGATGCGTTGCAGCGACGTTTTCATGTTTAATTAGTTTAGACATGAAACATCAGCGAACAACCGGGTAAACCCTTGCCAGTGAAGGCCGTGTTACATCAGCGCACTGGCGTGGCCGTCCCCAAGGGAGTAAGGTCAGGCGTTCCGTGTTCGAGAAACGACATGAGTGTGTACCGCTTCAAATCCCGGGAGACCGGCGATCTCGTCATGCTGCCGGCGCACGGCAAGCGCATGCTGGAAATCCTGGGCAAGGACCCGGACAGCCCCGGGGTGCTGCTGCCCGACGACATGCCGCGCGCGATCGACGCGATCCGCGCCGCGGTGCTGAACGAGGAAGCCGAACACAAGCGCCTGCGCGACGAGGCCGAGGCCAAGGGCGAGGTCCCGCCGACGTTCGAGAGCGTGAGCCTGCGCATGCGCAGCACGCCCTTCATTGAAATGCTGCAGCGCGCCCTGAAGGAGCGCGTGGAGGTGGTCTGGGGGGTGTGAGCCCGCCTGCCGCCGTCAATCCACCTTCGCGCCCGAGGCCTTCACCACAGCCTCCCACTTGCGGATTTCCGCGTCGATCAGGGCCGCGAACTCGGCCGGCGTGTTGCCACTGGGGATGGCGCCCTGGGCCAGCAGGCGTTCCTTCACTGCCGGGGCGTTGAGGGCCTTGGCGGTTTCCTGCTGCAGGCGGTTCACGGTGTCAGGCGGCGTGCCGGCCGGCGCGAGCAGGCCGAACCAGGAGCTGGCCTCGAAGCCCGGCAGCTTGCCTGCCTCGGCCACCGTGGGCACGTCGGGCAGGGCGGCCGAGCGCACCGCGCTGGTCACGGCGAAGGCCTTGAGGTTGCCGGCCTGGATGTGCGCCATCGCCGAGGGCAGGTTGTCGAACATCACGTCCATGTTGCCTGCCAGCAGGTCCGTCATGGCCGGCCCCGAGCCGCGGTAGGGGATGTGCGTCATGAAGATGCCGGTGCGCGACTTGAACAGCTCGCCGGCCAGGTGGATGGAGGTGCCATTGCCGCTGGAGGCCATGTTCAGGCGCCCCGGCCGGGCCTTGGCGACCCGGATGAAATCTGCCACGTTGTGGACCCCCAGTTCCTGCGCGCGCCGGGTGCTCATCACCATCACGTTGGGCACGCCGGCCACCAGGGTCACGGGCGCGAAGTCCTTCTGCGGGTCGTAGGGCAGCTTGCTGTACAGCGACTTGTTGATGCCGTGCGTGCCCACGGTGCCCATGAGCAGGGTGTAGCCGTCAGCGGGCGACTTGGCCACCACCTCGGCGCCGATGTTGCCGCCAGCGCCCGCGCGGTTCTCCACCACGAAGCTCTGGCCGAAGGCCTTGCTCAGTTCGGGCGCGAGGGTGCGGGCCAGGATGTCGGTGGTGCCGCCCGGCGCGAAGGGCACGACGATGCGCACCGGCTTGGTCGGCCAGGCACCCTGTGCGAGCGTGGCGGCAGGCAGGGCCAGGGCGGTGGCGAGGGCAACGAGGGATCGGCGGCTGAGGCGCATGGACGGGCTCCTGATCAGTGCGGTGAGTGACCGCCAGCCTATAGGGACCATCTGAGGAGTCAACCGGAGGACTACCACCTGGCGAGCGCAGGTGTCAGCCCAGCGACACCGCGGAACCGGCTGTGCCGGGCCGCAGGTGTCGCCCCCGCTCAGGGGGGTGGCGCGAAGCGCCGCGGGGGGAGCCTTCTGTCAGTCGGCGTACTGGCCGGCCGCGTCGATCACCACCTTGAGCTTGGCGATCTCGTTGGCCACGAACTTCTTGTGGCCTTCGGGCGTGACGCGGTCGTCGGTCACCACGATGGCGCCCAGTTCTTCCTGGCGCTTGATGAACTCGGGGTCCTTGAGCGCGACCTTGAGGGCGTCATTGAGCTTCTTCAGCACGTCGGGCGGCGTGCCCTTCGGGGCGTACATGCCGTGCCAGATGGTGAGGTTGAAGCCCTTGAGGCCCATTTCCTGCAGCGAGGGGTAGTGCTTGAGGATGGGGTGGTTGCTCAGCGGCTTGGCCGTGGTCACGGCGAAGGCCTTCACGCGGCCGCCCTCGATCTGCGAGGTGGTGTTGGTGGTCTGGTCGCACATCACGTCCACCTGGCCGCCGATGAGGTCGTTCATGGCCGGGCCGGTGCCGCGGTAGGCGATGGTGGTCATGGACTTGTCGAGCTTCACGGCGTGCTGCCACATCAGGCCGCAGATGTGCGAGGCCGAACCCAGGCCGGCGTGCGCCAGGTTGAGCTTGCCGCCGTTGGAGCGGATGTAGGCCTCGAAGTCGCGGTAGGTGTTGGCGTTGAGCTTGTTGGAACCCAGCAGCGTCATGGGCACGTCGTTGATGGCGCCCAGGTACTCGAAGTCGTCCAGGGCGCTGAACTGCTTCTTCTTGTAGAGGCTGTCGGTGGCGGCCATGCCGATGTGCCACACGAGCAGGGTGTAGCCGTCCTTGGGGGCGCGGGCCACGCGGGTCGCGGCGATGGTGCCGCCGGCGCCGGCGGTGTTCTCGACCACGATGTTGGCGTTGTTGCCCAGCGGCTTGCGCATGGCCTCGGCGAGCTGGCGCGCCACCAGGTCGGTCGGGCCGCCGGCGGCGAAGGGCACCACGAAGGTGACGGGCTTGCTGGGGAAGGCCTGGGCGAACGCGCCCACCGCCAGGGTTGTGCCCAGGGCCAGGGTGACGAGCTGTTTCATGGTTGTCTCCTGTAGGGAGGTTAATGACCCGCGCATGCTATGCGGGCCCGCAGGGACGGCCATCGCGGGAAATACGTAGCCCCCCACCCGTACAAACCCCTGTCCCGGCGCCCTTCAGCGGTAGCTGCGGGCGTCCTCGATCACCTTGCCGTCGTTGGGCAGGCTGCCGGGCGCCACCAGCTCCACCTCGCCGCGCAGCTTGGTGATATCGCGAACGGCGGCGGCGATGCTCTCGCGCAGCGCCTCGGTGGCCTGGCCGCCCGGTTCGGCCTCTACCCGCAGGCAGAGCTGGTCGCTGGCCATCTCGCCGCTGACCACCAGTCGGGCCTTGCGGATCTGCGGGAAGCGGCGCGCGATGTCGGCCACCTGGGAGGGGTGCACGAACATGCCGCGCACCTTGGTGGTCTGGTCGGCGCGGCCCATCCAGCCCTTGATGCGCGGCGCCGTGCGGCCCGTGGGACAGGCGCCCGGCAGCATGGCCGAGAGGTCGCCGGTGCCGAAGCGGATCAGCGGGTAAGCCGGATTGAGCGTGGTGACCACCAGCTCACCGACCTCGCCTTCGGCCACGGGATCGTCCGTGCCCGGGCGCACGATCTCCACGATCACGTGCTCTTCCAGCACCAGGCCCTCGCGGGCGGCGGTTTCATAGGCCACCAGGCCGAGGTCGGCGGTGGCATAGGTCTGGTACACGGCCACGCCGCGTTCGGCGAACCAGGCGGTCAGGCTGGGCGGGCAGGCCTCGCCGCCCACCACCGCCTTCGTCAGGGACGAGAGGTCCGCGCCGGTTTCGGCGGCTTTCTCGATCAGGATGCGCAGGAAGCTGGGCGTGCCGGTGTAGCCCTCGGGCCGCAGCTCGGCCATGGCCTGCAGCTGCTGTTCGGTCTGGCCGGTGCCGGCGGGAAAGACGGTGCAGCCCACCGCGTGCGCGCCCGACTCCAGGATGAAGGCGCCCGGCGTCATGTGATAGCTGAAGGCGTTGTGCACCAGCTCGCCGGCCCGAAAGCCCGCCGCGAACAGGGCGCGTCCGGTGCGCCAGTAGTCGCGCGTCGCGCCCTCGGGTTCGTAGATCGGGCCGGGCGACGCGTACAGGCGCGTCATTGCGGGTCCCCGCACCAGGGTGCTGAAGCCGCCGAAGGCGTCGCGGGCGACCTGGGCGCGCTGGCGCGCCAGCAGGCTGCTTTTGCGCGTGACCGGCAGCTTGGCCAGCGCGGCGCGGCTGTTCACGCCGGACGCGTCCACGCCGCTCAGGATCTCGGCGAAGGCCGGGCTGTGCGCCTGCGCGTGCGCGACCTGCCGCGCCAGCGCGGCCATCTGCTCGGCCTCGCGTTGCGCGGGGGCGCGCGTCTCCAGCGCATCGAAGAACGGATTCATCACGCCAGCCACCTTTTCCTCCGCTTGTAGCTCTTCACGTCCTTGAAGCTCTTGCGTTCGCCGCCGCCCATGCCGAGGTAGAACTCCTTGACGTCCTCGTTGTTGCGCAGCTCGGGCGCGGGCCCGTCCATGACGATGCGCCCGCTCTCCATGATGTAGCCGTAGTCGGCGTAGCGCAGTGCCATGTTGGTGTTCTGCTCGGCCAGCAGGAAGGTCACGCGCTCCTTGTGGTTGAGGTCCTTCACGATCTCGAAGACCTCCTCGACGATCTGCGGCGCCAGGCCCATGCTGGGCTCGTCGAGCAGCACCACGCTGGGGTTGGCCATGAGCGCGCGCCCGATGGCGCACATCTGCTGCTCGCCGCCGCTGGTGTAGGCGGCCTGGCTGGTGCGCCGCGTCTTCAGGCGCGGGAAGTAGGCGTAGACCTTCTCCAGGTTGCGTGCGACCTCGGCGCGGTCCTTGCGGGTGTAGGAGCCGGTCATGAGGTTTTCCTCGATGGTGAGGTGCGCGAAGCAGTGGCGCCCCTCCATGACCTGCACCACGCCGCGCTGCACGAGGTCGGCCGGCGAGAGGTTCTCGATGCGCTCGCCGCGCAGCTCGATGCTGCCCTTGGTGACCTCGCCGCGCTCGCCTTTGAGCAGGTTGGAGACGGCGCGCAGCGTGGTGGTCTTGCCCGCGCCGTTGCCGCCCAGGATGGCCGCGATCTGGCCCTCGCGCACGCTCAGCGAGACGCCTTTGAGCACCAGGATCACGTGGTTGTAGATGACCTCGATGCCGTTGACGTTGAGGACGATGGATGGGTCGGTGCTCATGGGGATTCCTTCGTGTCCATGTGCAAGGGCAGCGCGCCGCCCTTGCAGATGGCGCCGCGCGCGAGGCGCGGCGCGGGAGGGATCAGGAACCGCAGTCCGAGGCGGCCCGGCGCGACATCTTCTTGTCGGCCAGGTACTTGTCGGCGCCCGCCTTCACCATGGGCTTGATGATCTGCTCATCGGCCTGCATGAAGTCGGAGCTGAAGTTCCACTTGGCGCCGTCCCAGGTGTGCACGCGCGCCCAGGTCGAGCCCATGTGGTCGTTGCACGAGGTGGACAGCGGGCGCATGACGCCGGCGAAGCCCAGCGCGTCGAGCTTCTTCTGGTCCAGCGCCAGGTTCTCCAGGCCCCAGCGCACCTGCTCGCCCGTCATGACCTTGCCCTTGCCGAAGCGCTCCTGCGCGCGGCGCACGGCTTCCACGCCCAGCATCTGGATGATCACGCCACGCGTGTACAGCACCGAGCCCACCTCGTCCTTCGGTCCCGTACCCTGGCCCTTGTCGTGCACCAGCTTGAGGATGTCCTGGATCACCTTGGGCTGCTGGCCCGAGGTGTTGAGTGCGAGCGCGTTGTAGCCCTTGGCGCCCTGGCCCACGTCCTTCACGTCGGGTTCGGCGCCGGCCCACCACACGCCGTACATCTTCTCGCGCGGGTAGCCCGTGGCCTGGGCTTCCTTGAGGGCGGTGGAGTTCATCACGCCCCAGCCCCACAGCAGCACGTAGTCGGGGCGGCTCTGGCGCACCTGCAGCCAGGCGGCTTTCTGCTCCACGCCGGGCGCGGTCACGGGGATCAGCTGCAGGTCGAAGCCGTGCATGCGCTGGCGTTCCTGCAGCAGGGGGATGGGCTCCTTGCCGAAAGGCGAGTCGTGGTAGACCAGGGCGATCTTCTTGCCCTTGAGCTTGTCCAGGCCGCCTTCCTTCTGGCCGATGTGCTGGATCAGGATGTCGGCGCCCGTCCAGTAGCTGCCCATGAGCGGGAAGTTCCACTTGAAGGCGTTGCCGTCCTGGGAGACCGACAGACCGTAGCCCAGCGTGATCAGCGGAATCTTGTCGGTGGGGACCTTCTCGGTCAGCGCGAAGGTGATGCCGGTGGCCTGCGGGTCGAACAGGGTCACGCCCGGGCGGCTCTTGAGGCGCTCATAACATTCGACGCCGCGGTCGGTGGCATAGCCGGTCTCGCATTCCTCGAATGTGAGCTTGACGCCGTTGATGCCGCCATCGCGCGCGTTGATGAGCTTGAGGTAGTCCTGCTTGCCGTTGGCCCAGGGGGTGCCGTTGGGCGCATAGGGCCCGGTGCGGTACGACAGGAGCGGGAAGAACTGCTCCTTGGCCTGGGCGAAGGCGCTGGTGGCCACCAGCGAAGTTGCGCCGCACGCCAGCGCGGCGACGGCAAGGACCAGATGGCGAAGCTTCATGGTTTGTCTCCTGTGGATGAAGTTGACGCGGGCGAAAAATTGGAAAGAAGGCTCGGGGTGGGCTCAGTGGGGGAAGGGCCACAGCCGCAGCTTCTGCTTGCCGATGGACCACAGCTTGGCCAGTCCATGCGGCTCGACGATCAGGAACCAGACGATCAGGCCGCCGAAGACCATGAGTTCGACGTGCGAGACGGCGGCGGTGGACAGGCTCACGCCGAACAGCTCGCCGAAGGCCGGCAGCGCCTGGTTGAGCACGATGGGCAACACCACGATGAAGGCCGCGCCGAAGAAGGCGCCCATGATGGAGCCCAGGCCGCCGATGATCACCATGAACAGCAGGCGGAAAGACAGGTCCACCCCGAAGGCAGCGGGCTCCCAGGCGCCCAGGTAGACGAAGGCCCACAGGCCACCGGCCACGCCGATGATGAAGCTGGAGACCGCAAAGGCGGTGAGCTTGGCGTACATCGGGCGGATGCCGATGACCGCCGCGGCCACGTCCATGTCGCGGATGGCCATCCACTCGCGGCCGATGGCGCTGCGCACCAGGTTCTTGGCCAGCAGCGCCAGCACCACCAGCACCGCCAGGCAGAACAGGTACTTGCTCACCGCGCTTTCGATCGGCAGGCCGAAGATCTGCAGGTGGTTGACCGACACCGAACCCGAGGGCGAGTCGTTCACGAACCACTTCACGCGCAGGAACATCCAGTCGGCGAAGAACTGCGCGGCCAGCGTGGCGACGGCGAGGTACAGGCCCTTGACGCGCAGGCTGGGCAGGCCGAACAGCACGCCGAACGCAGTGGCGCACAGGCCGCCCAGCAGCAGCGCGGGCACCAGCGGCATGCCCGGGATGCGCACGAAGAAGTTGTAGGCCATGTAGGCGCCCACCGCCATGAAGGCGCCCGACCCCAGCGAGATCTGGCCGCAGTAACCCACCAGGATGTTCACGCCCAGCGCGGCCAGCGACATGATCAGGAAGGGGATCAGGATCGCGCGCATCATGTAGTCGCTGGCCAGCAGCGGCACCGCCACGAAGGACAATGCGATGAGCGCGAGCACGAGCCATCGGTCCTGGTCGATGGGGAAGATCTGCTGGTCGGCGCGGTAGGAGGTCTTGAACTGACCGTTTTCGCGATAGAACATGGTCAGCTCCTCAGACGCGATCGATGATCTTCTCGCCGAACAACCCTTGGGGTCGGAAGAGAAGGAAGACGAGGGCGAGCACGTAGGCGAACCAGATCTCGATGCCGCCGCCGACGAAGGGGCCGAGGTAGACCTCGGAGAGCTTCTCGCCCACGCCGATGATGAGTCCGCCGATGATGGCGCCGGGCACGGAGGTCAGCCCGCCGAGGATGACCACGGGCAGCGCGCGCAGCGCCAGGGTGGTGAGCGAGAACTGCACGCCCAGCTTGGAGCCCCAGATGATGCCGGCGACCAGCGCGGTGACACCGGCGACGAACCACACGATGACCCAGATGCGGTTGAGCGCGATGCCGATGGACTGGGCGGCCTGGTGGTCGTCGGCCACCGCGCGCAGCGCGCGCCCGGTGCTGGTCTTCTGGAAGAACAGGCTGAGCGCGCCCACCAGCAGCGCGGCGATGCAGGCGGCGTAGACGTCCTCCAGGTTGATGAGCACGCCGCCGGGGAAGGTGCTCTCCATGAGGAAGACCGGGTCCTTGGGCATGCCCACGTTGATGGCGTAGATGTTCGAGCCGAACAGGGTCTGGCCCAGGCCGTCGAGGAAGTAGGTGATGCCCAGGGTGGCCATGAGCAGCGTCACGCCTTCCTGGTTGACCAGGTGGCGCAGCACGAGGCGCTCGATCAGCCAGGCCACCACCCACATCAGCGCGGCGGCCAGCACGAAGGCGATGGCGTTGGCCAGCACGAGGCTTTCGATGCCGATCCACTGCGGCACCCAGGTCGAGAAGCGCGCCATTGCCAGCGCGGCGAACAGCACCATCGCGCCCTGCGCGAAGTTGAACACCCCCGAGGCCTTGAAGATCAGCACGAAGCCCAGCGCCACCAGGGAGTACAGCATGCCGGCCATGAGGCCGCCGAAGAGCGATTCGAGGAAGAAGGCCATGGCTACATCTGCTCCATCAGTGGCTCGTGCCGAGGTAGGCGCGGATGACCTCCTCGTTGGTGCGCACCTCTTCGGGGGTGCCGTCGCCGATCTTCTTGCCGTAGTCGAGCACCACCACGCGATCGGAGATGTCCATCACCACCCCCATGTCGTGCTCGATCAGCACGATGGTGGTGCCGAACTCGTCGTTGACGTCCAGGATGAAGCGGCTCATGTCCTGCTTCTCCTCCAGGTTCATGCCCGCCATGGGCTCGTCGAGCAGCAGCACCTGCGGCTCCATGGCCAGCGCGCGGCCCAGGTCCACGCGCTTTTGCAGCCCGTAGGGCAGCGTGCCCACCGGCGTCTTGCGATAGGCCTGGATCTCCAGGAAGTCGATGATGTTCTCGACGAAGGCGCGGTGCTGCTCCTCCTCCTGCTGCGCCGAGCCCAGCCACTTCAGGCCCGCGAACGGGTGGCGAAACGCCTGCGCGAGCAAGCCGCTTCTCACGCGCAGGTTGCGCCCGCTCATGAGGTTGTCGATCACGCTCATGCCCTTGAACAGCGCCAGGTTCTGGAAGGTGCGCGCGATCCCCATCTCGGCCACCTGGCGGCTGTTCATGTGCCGGAAGGTCTGGCCCCGAAAGCTGATCGAGCCCTCCTGCGGCTGGTACACCCCGTTGATGCAGTTGAGCATGGAGCTCTTGCCCGCGCCGTTGGGCCCGATGATGGCGCGCACCTCGTGCTCTCGCACGTCGAAGCTGATGTCGGTCAGTGCCTTGACCCCGCCAAAGCGCAGGCTGATGTTCTTCACATCCAGGATCACCTCGCCGATCTTCTTGGCGCCCGCGCTGGCGGCCGCGCCCCCGGCGCTGCCCGACTCACCCGTTTGGTCCATGTCGATCTGCCTCATGCCGCATCCTTCACCGGTGCGAAGGTCTTGGCGTCTCGGATCTGCAGCGTGGCGCTGACCGAGCCCGTGCGACCGTCCTCGAACTTGACCTGCGTCTGGATGAACTGCTCGCGCTTGCCCGCGTACAGCGCCTCCACCAGCGCCTGGTACTTCTCGCCAATGAAGCCGCGGCGCACCTTGTTCGTGCGCGTGAGCTCGCCGTCGTCGGCGTCGAGCTCCTTGTGCAGCACCAGAAAGCGGCTGATCTGGCTGCCCGCCAGCCGCTCGTCTTGGCTCAAGTCGGCGTTGACCTGCTCCACGCACTGCGCGATGAGCTCGTAGACCTCGGGCTTGGCCGCCAGGTCGGTGTAGCCCGCGTACGGCAGGTTGCGCCGCTCGGCCCAGTTGCCCACGGCCTCGAAGTCGATGTTGACCATCACGCACACGCGATCTCGCCCGTCGCCAAAGGCCACCGCCTCCTTGATGTGCGAGAAGAACTTGAGCTTGTTCTCCACGTACTTGGGCGCGAACATGGCGCCGTCGTGCGCGCCCCCGCTCAGGCGACCCACGTCCTTGACCCGGTCGATGATCTTCAGGTGCCCCGCCGCGTCGATGAAGCCCGCGTCGCTGGTGTGGTACCAGCCCTCGGCGTCCAGCACCTCGGCCGTGGCCTGCGGGTTCTTGTGGTACTCCTTGAGCAGCCCGGGCGAGCGCACCAGGATCTCGCCCGTCTCGCTGAGCTTGATCTGCACGCCCTCGCAGGGCACCCCCACCGTGTCGGCCCGGGCCTCGTGGTCGGGCTGCAGGCACACGAAGACGGCCGTCTCCGTGGAGCCATAGAGCTGCTTCAGGTTCACCCCGATGCTGCGGTAGAAGCTGAAGAGGTCCGGCCCGATGGCTTCGCCCGCGGTGTAGGCCACGCGCACGCGGCTCAAGCCCAGGTTGTTGCGCAGCGGGCCGTAGACCAGCCAGTCGCCCAGGCGGTACTTCAGCCGCTCCCACGCGCCCACGGGCTTGCCGTCCATGAGGTCGGGGCCCACGCGGCGCGCCAGCCCCATGGCGCTGTGAAAGAGCCAGCGCTTGAGCGCGCCCGCGTCTTCCATGCGAATCATCACGCTGGTCAGCAGCCCCTCGAACACCCGCGGCGGCGCGAAGTAGTAGGTCGGCCCCACCTCCTTCATGTCGATGCTCACCGTGCCGCTGCTCTCCGGGCAGTTGACCACGTAGCCGCTGACCAGCCACTGCGCGTAGGAGAAGATGTTCTGCCCGATCCACGCCGGCGGCAGGTAGGCCAGCACCTCGTCGCCGGGCCCCAGCTTGTCAAAGCGCGCGCCAGCCCCCGCGCGGTCGAGCAGGCTGCGGTGCAGGTGCACCACCCCCTTGGGGTTGCCCGTCGTGCCGCTGGTGAAAAACATCGCCGCCACGTCATCGGGGCGGCCCTCATCGACCTGCTCGTCGAAGAAGCCAGGGTGCGCCCGATCGAACGCCTCGCCCGCGCGCACCAGCGCGTCCAGACTCTGCAGCCCCGCCTGCTCGTAGTTCCTCAGTCCGCGCGGGTCGTCGTACCAGATGCGCGTGAGCTGCGGGCACTGCCCCCGGATCTCCAGCATCTTGTCCACCTGCTCCTGGTCTTCCACCACGCACAGCCGAACCTCGGCGTTGTTGATCGGAAAGACACACTCGCCCGCCACCGCGTCCTGGTACAGCGGCACCGCGATCGCCCCCAGCGACTGCGCCGCCAGCATCGTCGCGTACAGCCTCGGGCGGTTCGCCCCTATCACCACCAGGTGCTCGCCACGGCGCAAACCCGCCTCGTGCAGTCCGCACGCCAGACCCCTCACCAGCCGCAGCATCTCGCCCCAGCTCGTCGTTTGCCAGATCCCGTACGCCTTCTCTCGCATCGCGGGCGCGTTGGGCCGCTGCTTCGCATGGTCCCGCAGCATCCGCGGAAAAGTGGTCTGCATGCCTCGTCTCCTGTGGTCCCGACGCGGGCGCTCGCTGGCGACACCGGGTTGGGGTATGGAGCGCATGGTAGGCCCGGGTTTGACGTTATGTTGTCTGTGTGACGACAATTGAGGGTCTACCCTGCTAGGACTTTCCCCATGTACCTTGCCGCCCGCCGCAGCGCCATCCGCGAGCGCGCACGCCGCCCCACCGAGGCCGAGCTCGCCGGCATTCCCTGGCTGCCGCCCTTGCAGGGCGAGGCGCGCGAGCGCGCGCTGGACGCGCTGCAGGTGGTGGAGGCCGAGGCCGGCGACTACGTCTGTCGCATCGGGCGGCCGGTGACCTACTGGTTCGGCCTCGTCGACGGCCTGCTCAAGATGACGAACGACGATTCCAGCGGTCCCGCCATCACTTTCACCGGGGTGGCGCCCGGTGGCTGGTTCGGCGAGGGCACGGTGCTCAAGCACGAGCAGTACCGCTACAACATCCAGGCCTTGCGCAAGAGCCTGATCGCGGGCCTGCCGGTGGAGACCTTCGACTGGCTGCTGGACCATTCCATTGGTTTCAACCGCTTCGTGATGCACCAGCTCAACGAACGCCTGGGCCAGTTCATCGCCGCGCGCGAGGTGGACCGCCTGGGCAGCCCCGACCTGCGCGTGGCGCGCAACCTGGCGGCCCTGTTCCACCCGCTGCTGTCGCCCAACGTGGGCGGCATCCTGCGCATCACGCAGCAGGAGCTGGCCTACCTGGTGGGCCTGTCGCGCCAGCGCGTGAACGAGGCCCTGGGTGCGCTGCAGGCGAAGGGGTGGATCCGCATCGAGTACGGGGGCCTGCGCGTGCTGGATCTGCAGGCATTGCGCTCGGGCGACCTGGGCTGAGGGCTTCGCGGCCGCGGGCCGGCATCGGCATCGGCGGGGCGGGGACCGCCTTTCTCCTACACGCCGCGGCGGGCCTTTCCTACGCCGCGCGCCCGCCCCCCGGCGGAACATGGGGCATCCCAACCCCAAGGAGGTCAAGCATGAACGTCAGAATCGCCACCGCCGTCGCCTTGTGCGCCGTTTCCGCCTTCGCCACCGCCCAGACCATGAGCAAGGCGGAGTACGACGCGGCCAAGGAGCGCATCGAGATGAACTACAAGACCGCGAAGAAGGCCTGCGATGCCATGAAGGACAACGCCAAGGACGTGTGCCAGGAAGAAGCCAAGGGCACGGAGCGTGTCGACAAGGCGGCCCTGGAGCAGCAATACAAGGCCTCGCCGGACAATGCCCGCAAGCTCGAGAAGGCGAAGGCCGACAGCGCCTACGACATCGCCAAGGAGAAGTGCGAAGACCAGACGGGCGACGCCCAGAAGGTGTGCAAGGCCGATGCGAAGGCCGAGCACGAACGGGCGCTGAAGGCCGCCAAGGGCAAGACCTGAGCGCGGCAAGAGCGGCGGAAATCGCCCTTCGGGGCGATTTCTTTTGCCGGTGGTGGGGTTGGCGACAATCGCTGCCATGGCATCCGATCCCCCCAACCGAACGCTCAAGCTCAAGCCCGCGGCCCCCAAGCCCCCGGCCGATCCGCGCGCGCCCCGCCGCCCCCCCGTGCGCCCCCCCGGCCCGGCGCGCGCCCGTCCCCTGAGCAGCGCGCAGCGGCCCGAACTGCCTGTGCAGCCCGCAGCCACCGCCACGGCCCCCCGGGCCGGTGACCCCGGCAGGGCGCCCCGCCGCGACCCCGCCCCCCCTCACACGCCCGCCGCGCCGCGCGACGGCACGCGCCTCAACAAGCGCCTGGCGGCGTTGGGCCTGTGCTCGCGCCGCGAGGCCGACGAGTGGATCGCCAATGGCTGGGTCAGCGTGGACGGCGCCGTGGCCACCATGGGACAGGCGGTGGGGCCCGGCGCCCGCATCGAGGTGCTGCCCGCCGCGCAAAGGGCCCAGGGCGAGCGCGTCACCATCCTGTTGCACAAGCCCGTGGGCTACGTGAGCGGCCAGCCCGAGGACGGCCACGAGGCCGCCGTCGTGCTGGTGAACGCCAGGACCCACTGGAAGGACGACCGCAGCCCGCGCCGCTTCTCGCCCGCGCAGCTCAAGGGCCTGGCGCCCGCGGGCCGGCTCGACATCGACTCCACCGGCCTGCTCGTGCTCACGCAGGACGGGCGGGTCGCTCGCGCCCTCATCGGCGAGGACAGCGAGGTGGAGAAGGAGTACCTGGTGCGCGTCGTGTGGGCGCCGCATGGGCCGAAAGGGCCGGGCGTGGTCGAGCAGGACGTGCAGGCCGTATTCCCCGCCGACCGGCTGGCGCGGCTGCGCCACGGCCTGTCGCTCGATGGCCAGCCGCTTCGGCCCGCGGGCGTGGACTGGCTCAACCCCGAGCAGCTGCGCTTCGTGCTCACCGAGGGCAAGAAGCGCCAGATCCGCCGCATGTGCGAGGCGGTGGGCCTGCACGTGGTGGGCCTCAAGCGCGTGCGCATCGGTCGCGTGGCCCTGGGCCAGCTGCCCCAGGGGCAGTGGCGCTACCTGCTTCCTGGCGAAGCGTTCTGACGCCGCCGGTCCCCCCGGCCGGTGCGGCCCCCGGGGCCTGTCCACAATCCGGCATGGCCGCCCCCGTTCCGCCGCCTCCTCCTCGCCGGCGGCACCTGCGCCCCAGCGATCTGAGGGCCGCCGCCCAACTGGCCACGCAGGCCACGCTCGGCGTGGTCGGCATTGCCGAGGGCGTGCACCAGGCCGTGCGCCAACGCATGGGCCTGCCGGCGGGTGAGGCGCCCGAGCGTGCCGGCGGCCTCACCGGGCGAATCTATGGGGCCATTCGCGGGGTCGCGCACGGCGTGGGCGCTGGCATCGACGGCGTGTTGCACAGCGTTCTCCCCTTGTTCGACGATCCCGCCCAGGCCGGGCAGGACTCGCCCGGGCGCGAGGCCGTGGTGGCGGCGATCAACGGGGTGCTCGGAGACCGCCTCGCGGCCATGGGCAATGCGCTCGCCCAGCCGATGGAGTGGCGCCAGGGCGAGCGGGTGTTGCCCACGCGGCAGGCCGAACGGTTCGATCGGGCGCTGCAGGGGGCCAGGCCCCACCTGCTGCTGATGGTGCATGGCCTGTGCATGAACGACACGCAATGGCGGCGCGGCGGACACGACCACACCGAGGTGCTGAGCGAGGCGCTGCGGGCCACCCCTTTGCGCCTGCGCTACAACAGCGGCCTGCGCATCGCGGCCAACGGCCGCGAACTGGCGCACCAGCTGGAACGCGTGCTGGCCCTGTGGCCGCTGCCCGTGCAGGGCATCACCATCGTGGGCCACAGCATGGGCGGACTGGTGGCGCGAAGCGCGGTGCACGAGGCACGCCGCGCGGGACTTCGGTGGCCCGACCTGCTGAAGCACCTGGTGTTCCTGGGGACGCCGCACCACGGTGCCCCTCTGGAGCGCGCGGGACACGGCGCGGATCTGCTGCTCGGCTCCTCGCCGTTTTCCGCCCCGCTGGCGCGGCTGGGTCGCCTGCGCAGCGCGGGCATCGTCGACCTGCGGTACGGCCACCTGCGGCACCCGGACGAGGGGCACATGGATGATCCGCTGCCTTTGCCCGACGGCGTGGCCTGCTTTGGCGTGGCGGCCTGCCTGGCGCCGCGCCGCGGCCTGTTGGCTGAGCGCCTGGTGGGCGACGGCCTGGTTCCCCTGCGCAGCGCCCTGGGTGAACACGACGAGCCCGCGCGCCGCCTGGCGTTCGCGCGCGGCAGCCTGCGCGTGGTGTACCGCACCGGGCACCTCGACCTGTTGTCCAGCCCGCTGGTGGCCGAGCAGCTGCGGCAGTGGCTGAGCGCCGCACCGGCGGTGTCGATCGCCTGAGAGCGGGGGCTTGAAAAGCCCCTGTGCCGCCCCCACTTGGGCCACGCTCGGTGCGCGCCGGTGCGCTGCCGGCGAGCGTTTTCCGTTTCCCTCATCATTCCCGCCATGAGCAAACAGACCCATTCCTTCCAGGCCGAGGTGGCCCAGCTGCTGCACCTCGTCACGCACTCGCTGTACTCCAACCCGGACATCTTTCTGCGCGAGCTGGTCTCCAACGCGTCCGATGCCTGCGACAAGCTGCGCTTCGAGGCGCTGAACAACAGCGCCCTGTACGAGGACGCGCCCGAACTGGACGTCCGCATCGCCTTCGACAAGGACGCGCGCACCCTCACCATCACCGACAACGGCATCGGCATGAGCGCGCAGGAGGCGATCGACCACCTGGGCACCATCGCCAAGAGCGGCACGCGCGACTTCATGAGCCGGCTCACAGGCGACCAGAAGTCCGACGCCCAGCTCATCGGCCAGTTCGGCGTGGGCTTCTATTCGGGCTTCATCGTGGCGGACAAGATCGTCGTGGAGAGCCGGCGCGCCGGCCTGCCGGCCAGCGAGGGCGTGCGCTGGACCAGTGGCGGCAGCGGCGACTTCGAGGTCGAGGCCATCGAGCGCGCCGCGCGCGGCACCAGCGTGATCCTGCACCTGCGGGAGGACAAGACGGAGTACCTCAACCACTGGAAGCTCAAGTCCATCGTTGGCAAGTACAGCGACCACATCAGCCTGCCCATCCGCATGCAGGAAGAGGAATGGGACGCCGAAAAAGGCGAGCACCGCCTCAAGGACGAATGGACCGCGGTGAACTCGGCCAACGCGCTGTGGGCGCGGCCGAAGAAGGACATCACCGACGAGCAGTACGTCGAGTTCTACAAAAACCTGAGCTACGACAGCGAGGCCCCGCTGAGCTGGAGCCACCACCGCGTGGAGGGCAGCACCGAGTACACGCAACTGCTCTACCTGCCGGCCAAGGCGCCGCAGGACCTGTGGAACCGCGACCGCAAGGCCGGCATCAAGCTGTACGTGCGGCGTGTCTTCATCATGGACGAGGCCGAGGCCCTGATGCCCGCCTACCTGCGCTGGGTCAAGGGCGTGGTCGATTCGAGCGACCTGCCGCTCAACGTGAGCCGCGAACTGCTGCAGGAAAGCCGCGACGTCAAAGCCATCCGCGAGGGCAATACCCGCCGCGTGCTGGGCATGCTCGACGAACTGAGCAAGGATGCGGAGAAGTACGCGGCGTTCTACGCCGAGTTCGGTGCCGTGCTCAAGGAGGGCCTGGGTGAGGACTTCACCAACCGCGACAAGCTGGCCAAGCTGCTGCGCTTCGCCAGCAGCACGCAGGCAGAGCCGGGCTCGCTGGCCGACTACAAGTCGCGCATGAAGGAAGGCCAGAAGGCCATCTACTACATCACCGCCGACTCCATCGCCGCCGCGCGCAACAGCCCGCAGCTCGAGGTGTTCCGCCAGAAGGGCATCGAGGTGCTGCTGATGGCCGACCGCGTGGACGAGTGGGCGCTGTCTTTCCTTCCCGAGTTCGATGGCACGCCGCTGCAGAGCGTGGCCAAGGGCGCGGTGGACCTGGGCGACCTGCAGGACGAGGCCGAGAAGCAGGCCGCCGAAGCCGCCGCCGAAGGTTTCAAACCCGTGCTGGAGAAGCTCAAGGAAGCGCTCAAGGACCGCGTGAAAGACGTGCGCGCGACCTCGCGCCTGGTGGATTCGCCGGCCTGCCTGGTGGTGGAGGACGGCGACTACTCCATGCAGCTGGCCCGCCTGCTCAAGCAGGCGGGCCAGAAGGCGCCCGAGGTCAAGCCCATCCTGGAGGTGAACGCGGGCCACCCGCTGGTGAAGAAGCTCGAGGGCAACGAGCGTTTCGACGACCTCGCGCACGTGCTGTTCGACCAGGCCCTGCTGGCCGAGGGCGGTCTGCCCGAAGACCCGGCGGCCTATGTGCGCCGCGTCAATGCCCTGCTGGTGTGACAGACGGGTGCCGGGGTGGGGCACTTTGCGCCGGCACCGGGTTCACAATCGCATGTCTCCTGACCGAAAGCCCACCGTGACCGTCCGCCTCCCCCGTACGCCTGCCGCCTTGTTCCTTGCCGCCCTGCTGGGGGGCTGCGCCAGTGTGGGCGTCGGTTTCGGCATCCCCGTGGGACCGGTGACCATTGGCGTGGGCGCGAGCAATGGCGGCGTGAGCCTGGGCGTGGGCGCCGGCGTGGGGCCGGTGGGCGTGGGTGTCGGGGTGGACCAGGGCGGCCGCGTGAACGCGGGCGTGGGCGTGGGCGCCAGCACCGAGATCGGCAACAGCGGCGTGCGCGCGGGCGTCGGTGTGGGCACGGGCACCACGATCTACGACCCGAACAAGCCCAACCGCTGAGGCAGGCGCTCCAACAAAAAACCCGCCGGAACCGGCGGGTTTTTTCATGGGCGCCGGGCCGGGCTCAAGCCACGGTCAGCGTGACCGGGATGTTGCCGCGCGTGGCGTTGGAGTAGGGGCAGACCTGGTGCGCCGTGTTCACCAGGTCCTCGGCCACGGCGCGGTCCATGCCGGGCAGGTGGATGGTCATGCGCACGGCGATGCCGAAGCCTTGCGGGATGGGGCCGATGTCGACCTCGGCGTCGATGGCGGCGTTGGCTGGCACGGCGATCTTCTTCATGCCCGCCACGTGCTTCATGGCGCCCATGAAGCAGGCCGAATAGCCCGCGGCGAACATCTGCTCGGGGTTGGTGCCGTTGCCGGCGCCGCCCATGGCCTTGGGCGGCGCGAGCTTGACCTCGAGCAGGCCATCGTCGGAGCGGGATGAGCCTTCGCGGCCACCGGTGGTGTGGGCGCGCGCGGTGTAGACGACTTTGTCGAGCGTGGTGGGCATGGTGGTTTCTCCAGGGTGGGTGCTGGTGACAGCGGGTGGAACGAATGGGGGTCAGGCGCTGAGCCGGTCGCGCAGTTGCCGCACGTCGCGGGTGAGGGCGATGGCCTCCTGCACGGTGCACTGCGCGGCCTGCAGCACGCACGAGGGGATGCGCGCGGCGCGGGCCTTGAGCCGGCGGCCGGCGGTTGTGAGGCGAACCAGCACGCGGCGTTCGTCCTGCGTGTCGCGCAGCCGCACGACCAGACCGATGGCCTCCAGGCGCTTGAGCAGCGGGGTGAGCGTGCCGGAATCGAGGGTGAGGCGTTCGCCCAGGGCGGAGACGCTCAGGCCGTCCTCTTCCCACAGCGCCAGCATGGCCAGGTACTGCGGGTAGGTCAGGCCCAGCTCGTCCAGCCAGGGCTTATACAGCTTGGTCATGGCCAGCGAAGCCGAGTACAGCGCGAAACACAGCTGGTGGTCGAGCTTGAGCAGGTCGCTGGTGTTGGGGGGCGTCGATGCCATGGCGGGAGTGTGGGTCGAAATTGAATTGTGTGCAATTGAATTGAGTAAAAGACAACTGCCGAAGCAGGGCCTTTCGCGCGCGGCGCGACCGAGCTTATGCGAGTGCTTTGGTGTTAACCCCTGAGGGTGTGCCCCGGCGGGGTCCGGGATCAGGCCTGAAGTGGCGCTTGCTGCATGGCCTCGATCTGTTCGCGCAGCAGGTCGACTTGGCCGCGCCAGTGGTCGCGACCGCCGAACCAGGGGAAGTTGATCGGGAAGGCCGGGTCGTCCCAGCGGCGCGCGATCCAGGCGTTGTAATGCACCAGCCGCAGGGTGCGCAGGGCCTCGATGAGCGCGAGCTCGCGCCGGTCGAAGGGGCGGAACTGCTCGTAGCCGTCGAGCAGGGCGGACAGCTGCAGGGTCTGCTGGCGCCGGTCGCCGGACAGCAGCATCCACAGGTCCTGTACGGCGGGGCCCATGCGGGCGTCGTCCAGGTCCACGAAGTGCGGGCCCGCGCCGGGCCGGCCTTCGGGTGTCCAGAGTACGTTGCCCGGGTGGCAGTCGCCGTGCAGGCGCAGGCGCGCGATGCCCTGCGGGTCGCTGTCGCCGCCGGCGCGCAGCACGGGATGGGCCTCGATGAGCGTGAGCGCTTCGTCGAGCGCGGCGCACCATTCGCGCCGCATCTCGGGGGCGATCATTTCGTGTTCCAGCAGCCAGTCGCGTGGCTCGCGCGCGAAGCTGGCGCTGTCGAGCGCGGGCCGGTGCGCGAAAGGGCGCGCGGCGCCCACGGTGTGCAGCCGCGCGAGGAAGCGGCCGATCCACTCCAGCACCTCGAGGTCGTCGAGCTCGGGCCGGCGCCCGCCGCGGCGCGGCCAGGCGCCCCAGGCGAAGCCCGCGTGGTGGTGCAGGGTGGCGCCGTCGACGGCCAGCGGCGCCACGGCCGGTACCTCGGCGGCGGCCAGCTCGGCAGCGAAGGCGTGCTCCTCGGCGATCTGCGCGTCGTTCCAGCGGCCGGGCCGGTAGAACTTGAGCACCACCACCTCGTGGCCGTCCACCGGCCGCTCCAGGTGCGCCTGGTAGACGCGGTTCTCGAAGCTGTTGAGCGTGGTCAGGCGGCCATCGCCGCGCAGGCCGATGGCGTCGAGGGCGTCGAGAACGGCGTCGGGGGTGAGTGTGTCGAAGGGGTGCGGGGTCGGCATGGTCATGCGCGATTGTCCAGGGTCGGTTCGCGGCGCTCACCTATCATCTCCGCATGCCTTCCGTTTCCCGTTCCGCCGCGCGGCCCAAGCCGGCGCAAGACCTTCACGCGCAGCTGCCCGAGCTGCGGCCGGAGCAGTCGATCGAGCTGCTCAAGGAGTTGCACATCCTCACGCGCGAGGGGCGGCTGAACCAGGACACGCGGCGCAAGCTCAAGCAGGTCTACCACCTGGTGCAGTTCATCGAGCCGCTGCTGGCGCAGGTCTTGGCCGAGCGCGGTGACGTGGCGCTGGCCGACCATGGCGCGGGCAAGTCTTACCTGGGCTTCATCCTGTACGACCTGGTGCTCAAGCCGCGCGGCCAGGGCAGCGTCATCGGTGTGGAGGCGCGCGCGGAGCTGGTGGAGCGCTCGCAGGCGCTGGCGCAGCGCCTGGGCTTCGAGCGCATGCGCTTCCTGGCCGCGACGGTGCAGCAGGCCATGCAGCACAGCGGGCTGCCGACGCGCGTGGACGTGGTGACCGCGCTGCACGCCTGCGACACGGCCACCGACGACGCGATCGATTTCGCTTTGGCGCGCCAAGCGCAGCACCTGGTGCTGGTGCCCTGTTGCCAGGCCGAGGTGGCGGGTGTGATGCGCCAGCACAAGGCCTTCGCGCTCAAACAGACGCCGCTGGCGGAGCTGTGGCGCCACCCGCTGCACACGCGCGAGTTCGGCAGCCAGATCACCAACGTGCTGCGCTGCCTGCGTCTGGAAGCGCATGGCTATGACGTGACCGTCACCGAGCTCGTCGGATGGGAGCATTCCATGAAAAACGAACTCATCCTGGCCCGTAGAATGGCCGACGATCGCCATGGCCGCCAGGAGCGCGCGCGCCAGCGATTGCTGCAGGTGCTTGATCAGTTCGGCCTGCAAGCCATGCAGACCCGATTCGCGGTCTGAGCCGCGGCGGCCCCACGGGCCGCCAGTCCATGAACCGATGGCCCCCACTCGGGGTCACGACGCCCGACGACGACCGGCCCGCGCCGGCGCCGGTCCGACGGCGTCACCGAGGAGAGCCTTTCCGTGATTCCTTCCGACATCGCCTTCCTGCTGCAGGCCATCGCCTGGCCCCTGGTGCTGCTGCTGGCCTGGTTCCTCGCCGAGTGGCTCAATGAGCGCTGGCAACTGCCGCGCGTGACCAGCTACGTGGCCGTGGGCCTGCTGGCCAGCCTGATCAACCTGCCCGGCCTCACGCCCGACATCGCGGGCCTGCCCTTCCTGGCCACGGTGGCGCTGTCGCTGGTGCTGTTCGAGCTCGGCTATCGCATCAACCTGCGCTGGTTCCGCCACAACTTCTGGGTGCTGCTGCTGGGGGTGGTCGAATCGCTGGCCACCTTCGGCGCGGTGTACTGGGCCACCAGCTGGTTCGCGCTGCCCACCGACCAGCGCCTCATCATCGCCGCGGTGTCGATGGCGGCGTCCCCCGCGGGCGTGCTGCGCGTGGCGCACGAGCTGCGCAGTTCCGGCCAGGCCACCGAGCGCGTGCTGCACCTGTGCGCCATCAACTGCCTGATGGCGGTGCTGGCGCTCAAGCTCGTGGTGGGTTACTGGACGCTGTCCACCTCGGGCGATTTCGCGCTCGCGGCCTTCGGCAGCATCCACGTGGTGGGCACGTCGATTGCCGTGGGCGCGGTGCTGGGCATGGCCATTCCCTGGCTGCTGCGGCTGCGCAATACGCACGGGCACGGCGTGACCGTGGTGTTCGCGCTGGCCGTGCTGCTGCTGACCACCGCGGCCTACGGGCTCAAGCTGTCGCCGCTGCTGGCGGCGTTGACCTTCGGCATCGTGGCGCGCGAGCGGCGCGTGCACCTCACCAGCGCGCAGCGCGACTTCGGCACCGCGGGCGACCTGCTCTCGGTGTTCCTGTTCGTGTACATCGCCTCGCTCTTGACCTGGACCGACGTGCCCACCACCTTGTTCATGGGCCTGGCCCTGATCCTGATCCGCACCGCCGTCAAGGTGTTCTGCAACGTGGCGGCGGCTCGGCTGTCGGGCATTTCCGAGCGCAAGGGCCTGCTCACGGGCCTGGCGCTCACGCCCATGTCGGCCTTCGCGATCCTGCTCATCGAGGAAACGCGGCTCTATGGCTTCGAGCCCGCGGTGCAGGTGCTGGCGGCCATGGCCGGCATGATGCTGCTGCAGGAATTGCTGGGCCCCATCGTCACGCAGCGCGCCCTGATGGCCGCGCGCGAGACCCACGTCACGAAGGAATAAGCCATGCCATTGGAAACCTTCAAGGCCTCCGACTCGCTGACCATGGGCGTGGAGCTGGAGCTGCAGCTCGTCAACAGCTACGACCACGACCTCTCCAGCAGCGCCAACGACCTGCTGGACCTGCTGGCGCGCAAGCCCTTTCCGGGCGTGGTCACGCCCGAGATGACGCAGAGCATGATCGAGATCGCCACCGGCATCCACACCCAGCACGGGCCCCTGCTGCAGCAGCTGCAGCAGATCCGCGACACCCTGGTGGCCGCCGGCGACCGGCTCAACATCGAACTGGCGGGCGGTGGCACGCACCCTTTCCAGCGCTGGTTCGAGCAGCGCATCTTCTCCAAGCCACGCTTCCACCAGCTCTCGGGCCTGTACGGCTACCTCGCCAAGCAATTCACCGTGTTCGGCCAGCACGTGCACATCGGCTGCGCCTCGCCCGACGAGGCGCTGTTCCTGCTGCATTCGCTCAACCGCTACGTGCCGCACTTCATCGCGCTGTCGGCGTCCTCGCCGTTCTCGCAGGGCGTGGACACGCTGTTCGATTCGGCGCGCCTGAACTCGGTGTTTGCCTTCCCCCTGAGCGGGCGGGCGCCCTTCGTGCTCAAGTGGGACGAATTCGCCAATGGCTACTTCACCAAGATGGAGAGCACGGGCGTGGTCAAGTCCATGAAGGACTTTTACTGGGACATCCGGCCCAAGCCCGAATACGGCACCATCGAACTGCGCGTGTGCGACACGCCCCTGACGGTGGAGCGCGCGGCCGCGCTGGCCTGCTACCTGCAGGCCCTGTGCCGCCACCTGCTGGAGCGCAGCGAGCCGCCGCCCGAGGAAGACGACTACCTCGTCTACACCTACAACCGTTTCCAGGCCTGCCGCTTCGGCCTCGACGGCATGATGGTCAACCCCAAGACGCGCGAGCAGATCAGCATCCGCGAGGACGTGCTGGCCACGCTGCGCGAGCTCACGCCGCACGCGCTGGCGCTCAATAGTCTCGCCGCGCTCGACGAAATCGAGCGCACGGCCGCCCATGCCGGCAACCACGCGAGCTTCCTGCGCAATCGCTACCGGGACAGCCGCAGCGTGGAGGCGGTGGTGCGCGCCAGCGTGGAGGCGCTGCGCCACGGGCCTTGAACGGCGCCCGGCCGACCGCGCCGGGAAACCGTGACGGGCCGCGCGGTGGGGCGCCGGGTCGAGTGCCGCTCAGGCGCGAAGGGCGACCGCTCATGGCTCGGTGCGTGATGTGCGTCACGAATCGCCTGCGGGGGGATTCCCGACAGCTGTCGGGGAACTTCCTACACGCGGGATGGTGAGGCGCCGACTTAACGCCCCCGGGGGCCATCGATACAGTTTGTTTCCAACGACGGACCCCCTGTCTCACCCGAATCCCGAAAGCCCGCCATGAACTCCTTCGCCAACCGCACCAACCCCTTCGTCCTGATGCTGGACCCGGAAGCCGTGATCAACGCCATGGAGAGCAGCCAACCGCTGCGCGGCCTGCGTGGGCGCGTCTGCCGCCCGCTGGACAAGCCGCTGATCCCCAAGCTGTTCGACACCACGATCCGCGAATTCGACGCCGCGATCGACCAGGAAGAGTTCATGGACAGCGGCTCCGAGGCCTACTTCGACGCCCAGCCGGGCCTGCACCAGGTCCATTGAACCCCAGGGCGCGGGGCGTGCCCGCGCTCAGGCCCTGATCCGGCTGGCGTAGAGCACCAGGGCCCCGTCGCCGCTGCCGCTCATGCCGACCCGGTCGATGCCGCCGCTGCCGTTCAGCGTCGCGACGCAGGTGATGGTGGGCCAACCATTGCCATAGAGGGTGACCTCATCGGTGCCCGCGAGCGCCGTCAGCTCGGCTCCGTGCGCGGCGCGCGCGTCGTATGCGGCGCTCACCACCGGCCCCCGCTGTTCGATGCCAGCGATGGGCCCCGGGCCCTGCCCTCAGCGCGCGAAACGCTTGCGCGTGAGGGCCAGCGCGAGCCAGAACGTTCCGATGGCGTAGACCACCAGGACGAGCAGGTGCAGCGCCGCGTCCGTGGGCCATTGGTCCAGGAACAGCGGGCGCACCAGCTGCACCGCGTGCGTCAGCGGCAGCAGGTCGGAGAACAGCAGCACCGGCCCGGGCAACTGCTCGCGCGGGAAGAACACGCCCGAGAGAAACATCATGGGCGTGATCACCAGCGTGAAGTAGTAGCTGAAGAAGTCGTAGCCCTTGGCCAGCGCGTTGAACACCAGCGCGATGCAGGAGAAGGTGATGCCCACGAGGCCCAGCACCGGCCAGGCCACCAGCAACTTGGGCGAGTGCGTGATGCCCAGGCCCAGCATGACCAGCAGGATCACCGTCACCGTGAACAGCGACTTGAAGCCGGCCCAGAGCATTTCGGCCAGCACCACGTCGTCCAGCCGCACGGGCGCGTTCATGATGCCGTCCCAGGTCTTTTGCACGTGCATGCGCGAGAAGGCCGAGTACAGCGCCTCGAAGGTGGCCGCGTTCATGGCGCTCATGCAGATGCTGCCGCTGGCGAGGAACAGGATGTAGGGCACCGCCACCGAGCCGCCGGGCGTGCCCATGTTCACCGTGCCCACCAGCGCGCCCAGTCCATAGCCGAAGGCCACCAGCCAGATCAGCGGTTCGGCGATGTTGGCCACCACGCTGGGCAGGGCCAGCTTGCGCCAGACCAGCAGGTTGCGCAGGAACACCGGCCACCAGCGCCAGGACAGGCGCGGCGGGGCCCAGGGATTCATGGGGGTGAGGGTGGTTGTGGTCATCAGCCGTCTTCCCTGATTTGTCGTCCGGTGAGCTTGAGGAACAGGTCCTCGAGATTGGCGGGCCGGTGCAGCGTGCGCAGCTGGTGGTGCTCGCCCAGGGCGGCCAGCAGCGGCTGCGCCTGCGCGGTGTAGAAGAACACGGTCTCGCCGCTCACCTCCACGCGCGCGGCCAGGGCGCGCAGCGGGGCGTGTTCCTCGCGCTGGGCGAGGTCCAGCGCGCCGGGGCCGTAGACCTCCACCACATCGGGCTCGAGGTGCTCGGCGATGAGCGCGCGCGGCCGGCCTTCGGCGATCTTGCGGCCGTGGTCCAGCACCAGCAGGCGCGAGCACAGGCGCTCGGCCTCGTCCATGAAGTGCGTGGTGAGCAGGATGCTCTTGCCTTGCTGCAGCAGTACCTGCAGGCGCTCCCACATCAGGTGGCGGGCCTGCGGGTCCAGGCCGGTGGTGGGCTCGTCGAGCATCAGCAGGCGCGGGTCGTTCACCAGCGCGCGCGCCAGGCTCAACCGGCGCTTCATGCCACCCGAGAGTTCGCCCGGGCGGGCCGTGGCCTTGTGCGTGAGCGCGGCGAACTCCAGCAGGCGCGGGATGCGCTCACGGATGAGCGCGTCCTTCAGGCCGAAGTAGCGGCCATAGACCAGCAGGTTCTCCGCGCAGTTGAAGTCCGGGTCCAGCGTGTCCATCTGGGCCACCACGCCGAGCTGCGCCTTGATGGCCATGGCGTCGCGCGGCATGTCCTTGCCAAAGGCGTGGATGCGCCCGCCATCGGGCGCGGTGAGGCCCAGACACATGCGGATGGTGGTGGTCTTGCCGGCGCCGTTGGGGCCGATCACGCCGAGGCATTCGCCAGGGTGGATGGCGAAGCTCACGCCGTTGACGACCGTGTTCTCGCCGTAGCGTTTGACCAGCTCGGTGGCTTCGAACAGGGGTGTGCTCATCCAAGGCATTGTGCCTGCCGCCTCAAACCCCCACGGGTTCCACTTTTACAATCCGCCACCCATGTCGCTGGCCGTCCAACTCCAATACCTTCTGCCCAAGGGGGCGCTTACCCGTCTGGCGGGCGCCTTCGCCGGCGCGCGCGCCGGCGCGCTCACCCAGTGGGCCATCCGCCGCTTCATCGCGCGCTACCAGGTGAACATGGCCGAGGCGGCGAACCCCGACCCCACCGCCTACGGCACCTTCAACGAGTTCTTCACGCGCGCCCTGAAACCCGGCGCGCGCCCGCTGGCCGACGCAGCCTTCGTCTGCCCGGTGGACGGGGCGATCAGCCAGTTGGGCCGCATCGAAGGCGACCGCATCTTCCAGGCCAAGGGCCACCACTACGACACGCGCACGCTGCTGGGCGGCGACGCGGCGCTGGCCCAGGCCTTCCAGGGCGGCAGCTTCGCCACCATCTACCTGAGCCCGCGCGACTACCACCGCATCCACATGCCGGCGGCGGCCACGCTGCGGCGCATGCTGCACGTGCCGGGCGAGCTGTTCTCGGTGAACCCGGCCACGGCCGCGGGCGTGCCGGGCCTGTTTGCGCGCAACGAGCGCGTGGTCTGCCTGTTCGACATGCCTGTGGGCGAGCGCACCGTGCCCTTCGCACTGGTGCTGGTGGGCGCCACCATCGTGGGCAGCATGGCCACCACCTGGCACGGCGTGGTCAACCCGCCGCGTCCGGGCACCGTGCGCGAATGGCGCTACGACGACGCGCCCCTCTCGTTCGACCAAGGCGCCGAGATGGGCCGCTTCCTGCTCGGCTCCACGGTGGTGCTGCTGTGGCCGCCGGACACCATCGCCCTGCGCCCCGACTGGACCGCCGCGCGCCCCGTGCGCCTGGGCGAGGCCATGGGCAGCGCGCTCTGAATCTTTCTTTCCTCGGGACATCACCATGACCACGCTCGGCACGCCGCTGTCGCCCTCGGCCACCAAAGTCATGCTGCTGGGCAGCGGCGAACTCGGCAAGGAGGTGCTGATCGCCCTGCAGCGCCTGGGCGTGGAGACCATCGCGGTCGACCGCTACGAGAACGCGCCCGGTCATCAGGTGGCGCACCGCGCGCACACCATCGCCATGAGCGACCCGGCCCAGCTCAAGGCGCTGATCGAGCGCGAGCGCCCGCACCTGGTGGTGCCCGAGATCGAGGCCATCGCCACGCCCATGCTGCAGGAACTCGAGGCCGCGGGCGTGGTGCGCGTGATCCCCACCGCGCGCGCCGCCCGGCTCACCATGGACCGCGAGGGCATCCGCCGCCTGGCGGCCGAGACGCTGCGCCTGCCGACCAGCCCCTACCAGTTCTGCGATTCCCTGCAGGAGCTGCAGGCGGCCATCGACAGCGGCATCGGCTACCCCTGCATCGTCAAGCCCGTGATGAGCAGCAGCGGCAAGGGACAGAGCAAGATCGACGGCCCCGCCGACGTGCAGAAGGCCTGGGACTTCGCCATGGCCGGCGGCCGGGTGAGTCACGGGCGGGTCATCGTCGAGGGGTTCATCCGCTTCGACTACGAGATCACCCTGCTCACGGTGCGCGCGCTGGGCGCCGGCGGCCAGGCCGAGACGCACTTCTGCGAACCCATCGGGCATGTGCAGGTGGGCGGCGACTACGTCGAGAGCTGGCAGCCGCACCCCATGAGCGCCGAGGCCCTGCGCAAGAGCCGCGAGATCGCCAAGGCCATCACCGACAACCTGGGTGGCCAGGGCCTGTTCGGCGTGGAGCTGTTCGTGGCCGGCGACCAGGTGTGGTTCAGCGAGGTCAGCCCGCGCCCGCACGACACCGGCATGGTGACCATGGTCACGCAGTGGCAGAACGAGTTCGAGCTGCACGCGCGCGCCATCCTGGGGTTGCCGGTGGACACCGCGCTCAAGAGCCCGGGCGCCAGCGCCGTGATCTATGGCGGCGTGGAGGCCCAGGGCATCGCCTTCGACGGCGTGGACGAGGCCCTGCGCGTGCCCGGCACCGAGCTGCGCCTGTTCGGCAAGCCCGAGAGCTTTCAGAAGCGGCGCATGGGCGTCGCGCTGGCGCGCGAGGCCGACGTGCAGCGCGCGCGCGAGAACGCCAAGCTCGCGGCCTCGAAGGTGAAGCCGCGCCGCGCCGCCTGACTCAGCCCCTGGCCTGTTGCGCCGCGAGCGCGACCGCTTCCCTGATGCGCTGGTAGGTGCCGCAGCGGCACAGATTGCCGCTCATGGCCGCGTCGATGGCCGCGTCGTCGGGCCGGGGATTGCTTTTGAGCAGCGCGCAGGCGCTCATGAGCTGGCCCCCCTGGCAGTAGCCGCACTGCACCACGTCCACGGCGGTCCAGGCCGCGCGCAGGGCGGCGATCTCGGGACCTTCGATGCCTTCGATGGTGGTGATGGCCTGCCCCGCGACCGCGGAGACCGGCGTGACGCAGGCGCGGATGGGCTGGCCGTTGGCGTGCACCGTGCAGGCGCCGCACAGGGCCACGCCGCAGCCGAACTTGGTGCCGGTGAGTTTCAGGTCGGCGCGCAGCACCCACAGCAGGGGCGTGTCGGGGTCGGCGTCGACGCTGAGGTCGCGGCCGTTCACATTGAGCGCGGTGGTCATGGGCGGCTCCTCAGGCGAGTTTCAGGGGCAGGCTGCGCAGGCGCTGCCCGGTGAGCGCAAACAGCGCGTTGGCCACGGCGGGCGCGATCGGCGGCACACCGGGCTCGCCCACACCCTCGGGGGAGCCGTCACCCGGCAGGATCAGGCAGTCCACGCGCGGCGCTTCGTTGAGCCGCAGGATGGGCTGGTCGTGAAAGTTGCTCTGCTGCACCTGGCCGTCGACGATCTCCACGCCGCCATGCAGCGCGGCCGACAGGCCGAACACCACGCCGCCCTCCAACTGCTGGCGGATACCCGCCGGGTTGACGGCAAAGCCGCAGTCGATGGCGCACCAGACGCGGTGCACGCGGATGGCCTTGTCGGGGCCGAGCGAGACCTCGGCCACCTGCGCGACCGTGGAGCCGAAGGAATCGTGCAGGGCGATGCCGCGCGCGGTCCGCGCGCCGTCGGGCGCGGGCGGCGAGGGGGTGCCCCAGCCCGCGGCCTGGGCGGCGGCCCGCAGCACGGCCAGCTGTTTCGGGTGCCGGCGCAGCAGCGATTCGCGAAAGGCCAGCGGGTCCTGGCCCGCCGCGTGCGCGCACTCGTCGACGAAGCCTTCCTTGAAGAAGGCCTGGTGCGAATGCCCCACGGAACGCCAGAAGCCCACCTGCAGCGGCGCGTCCACCTTGACGTGCGCGATGCGGGCGGCTGGCCACTCGTAGGCCTGGTCGAAAGCGCCCTCGCTGGTGGTCTTGTCGGGCCCGCCGCCGGGCAGGCCGAAGGCGCGCGTGAGCACCTGCGGCACGATGGCCTGGCCCGCGCTGGTGTTTTTCCAGGCGACGAGCCGCTTGTCGGCGTCGAAGCCAGCCTCGAAGCGCGCCGCGCAGGCCGGGCGGTACAGGTCGTGGCGGATGTCCTGCTCGCGGCTCCAGAGCGTCTGCACCGGATGTCCCGGCACCGCCTTGGCGATGGCGGCGGCCTGGGCGATGAAGTCCACCTCCAGCCGGCGGCCAAAGCCGCCGCCCAGCATGAGCACATGCACCGCCACGGCCTCGTCGGGCAGGCCCAGGGCCCCGGCCGCGGCCTTGCGCGCCAGCCCGGGCACCTGGGTCGACACCCACACCGTGGCCTTGTTGCCCTCGAACAGCACGGTGCAGTTGATGGGCTCCAGGGCCTCATGGGCCAGGTACGGTGCGCGGTACTCGGCCTCGATGCGCGCCGCGGCGCCTGCGAGCGCGGCGTCCACCTCGCCGGTCTCGTAGAAGGCAAAGCCCTTTTCGGTGCGCGCGGCGGCGGCGAAACCCTCGATGGCCTGCGCGCTGGAGAAGCTGGCGAGCGCGCCGTGGTCCCAGTTCACGTCCAGCTTGTCGGCCGCCTGGCGGGCGCGCCAGGGGTGGTCGGCGATCACCGCCACGCCGCCGGTGCCGCCGCGCAAGGGCTCCACGGCCAGCACGGCCTTGACGCCGCGCACCGCGCGCGCCGCGGCGTCGTCGTGGCTGTGCGCGCGGCCACCCAGGGTGGGGCACAGGCGCACGCTGGCGTACAGCAGGCCTTCGGGCAGGGCGTCGATGCCGAAGCGCGCGCTGCCATCGATCTTGCCGGGCGTGTCCAGGCGGCGCGTGGCTTGGCCGATGCGCTTGAAGCGCTCGGGCGCCTTGAGCGGCGGGTCGCGCGGCAGCGCTTGCTGCGCCGCCGCGGCGGCCAGGGCGCCGTAGCCCTGGCGGCGGCCGTCGGGCGCGATCACCTCGCCGTTCTCGGTGCCGCAGTCGGCCGCGGCGACGCCCCATTGCGCGGCGGCGGCGGCCACCAGCATCTGGCGCGCGGACGCGCCGGCCTGGCGCATGGGCAGCCACAGGTCTTTCACGCTGGACGAGCCGCCGGTCATCATCACGCCGATCTCGCGCATGGCCTTGGCGGTGAGCCAGCGCACGGCGTCGACGGCGAGGTTGTCGGTGTCGGGGTGCACCGGCAGGCCGTCGACCACGCTGGCGATGTTGTTGTAGATGGCGTCGATGGGCGACGGCTGCCAGCGCACGCGCGACCAGTCGGCGTCCAGCTCCTCGGCCAGCAGCATGCACAAGGAGGTGACCACGCCCTGGCCCATCTCGCTCTTGGCCAGCGTCACGGTGACCGTGCCGTCGCGCGCGATCCGGACCCAGCCGTTGAAGGCCACCTCGCCTTCGCCCGTGGGCAGCGGCTGCGCCGTGGTGAGGCGCTGGCGCGGTGGCATCAGGCCCCAGCCCACCACCAGGGCGCCGGCGATGCCCAGGGTGCCGAGGACGAACTTGCGTCGGGTGGTCGCCATGCGGCTTCTCCTTACTGGAAGGCCACCTCCGCGAAGCTCCTGAGCTTGCGGCTGTGCAGTTGGTCCACGCCGCCCGCGCGCAGCAGCTCCACCGCGCGGATGCCGATGCGCAGGTGCTGGTCCACGCGCTCGCGGTAGAAGTGATTGGCCATGCCGGGCAGCTTGATCTCGCCGTGCAGCGGCTTGTCGCTCACGCACAGCAGGGTGCCGTAGGGCACGCGGAAGCGGAAGCCGTTGGCCGCGATGGTGGCCGACTCCATGTCCAGCGCCACCGCGCGCGACTGCGAGAAACGCCGTTGAGGCGTGTTGTCGGGCAGCAGCTCCCAGTTGCGGTTGTCGGTGCTGGCCACGGTGCCGGTGCGCATGATGCGCTTGAGCTCGGCCGGCGGCACGCCGGTCACGTCGGCCACCGCGGCCTCCAGCGCGAGCTGGATCTCGGCGAGTGCGGGAATGGGCACCCACAGCGGCAACTCCTCGTCGAGCACGTGGTCTTCGCGCACGTAGGCGTGTGCCAGCACGTAGTCGCCCAGCTGCTGCGTGGTGCGCAGGCCGGCGCAGTGGCCCAGCATCAGCCAGGCGTGCGGGCGCAGCACGGCGATGTGGTCGGTGATGTTCTTGGCGTTGGCCGGGCCGACGCCGATGTTGACCATGGTGATGCCGCTGCGGTCCTCGCGCACCAGGTGGTAGCCGGGCATCTGCGGCAGGCGCGGCGGCGCGTGGCCCAGCTCGTCGCCGGGCCGGGCGTCCAGGCCCTTGCGCCGCGTGACCACGTTGCCCGGCTCGATGAAGGCGATGTAGGGGCTGTCGGGCTTGTCCATCTCGGCGTGGCCGAGCTTGATGAACTCGTCGATGTAGAACTGGTAGTTGGTGAACAGCACGAAGTTCTGGAACCAGTCGGGCGAGGTGCCGGTGTAGTGGCGCATGCGCTGCAGCGAGTAGTCCACGCGCGGGGCGGTGAACAGGGCCAGCGGGTGCGGATCGCCCGGGCCGGGCTCGTGGGTGCCGTTGGCGATGCCGTCGTCCATGGCCGTGAGATCGGGCAGGTCGAAGACGTCTCGCATGAAGGCGCGGCGCGTGGCGCCCATCTGGCCTTCCACGTGGTCGTGCTCGGCGAACGAGAAATGGATAGGGATGGGCTGGGTGCTGGTGCCGATCTCGATCTCGCCGCCGTGGTTGGCCAGCAGCAGGCGGAACTGCTCGCGGTAGTAGTCGCCGTACAGGTCGGGGCGGGTGAGGGTGGTTTCGTAGCGGCCCGGGCCGGCCACGAAGCCGTAGCTCAGGCGCTGGCGGCCGAGTTCGTCGGCCCCTTCGCCCAGGCGCAGGTTGCTGTGGCTCACCAGCCGCACGTAGGGGTAGCAGGCGCGCACGCGCACGTCGTGGAAATCGGCGCCACCGACGTAGTCGTGCAGGGCCTGGCGCAGGAACTCGACGCTGTGCTGGTAGATGCGGCGCACCTGATCCAGCGCGGCGTCCGGGTCGTCGAAGCGCTGGGGGGCGGTAAATTCGGGCGTTTTTTGCATGCGGCTATTGTGAAGTGAACGGCCTGAACTCCCCCGATTTGTCCCACGCGGCCGCCACCCTGGCCGTGGCGCTGGGCTGCGGCCTGCTGGTGGGCATCGAGCGCGAGCGGCGCAAGGGCGCGGGGCCGACGCGCGCCCTGGCCGGCCTGCGCAGTTTTGCGCTCACCTGCGTCACGGGCGCCGCGGCGGCGCTCACCGGGCTGAGCGGCATTGTGGTGGCGGGCGCGGCCTTCGTCGCGGGCCTGGGCCTGGTGGCCTACCTGAAGGACCGCTCCGAGGACCCTGGCGTGACGACCGAGGTGGCCTTGCTGCTGACCTACCTGGTCGGCGTGTTGAGCGCGCACAGCGCCGCGCTGGCGGCGGGCCTGGCCGTGGGCTTGACGGTGGTGCTGGCGGTGCGCGATCGGGCCCACCGCTTCGTCAATCACTGGCTGCGCGCCGCCGAGCTGCGCGACGGCCTGCTGCTGGTGGCGCTGGTGTTGCTGGGCCTGCCCCTGCTGCCCGATCGGCCGCTGTGGGGCGAGGCGCTCAATCCGCGCACCATCGGCACCTTGCTGGCCCTGCTGCTGACCCTGCAGTCGGCGGCCCACCTGGCGCGCCGGCTGCTGGCCACGCGGCACGCGGTGGCGCTGTCGGCGCTGGCCTCGGGCTTCGTGTCGAGCACCGCCACCATCGCCAGCATGGGCCTGGCGGCGCGCGAGGGCAGCGCCCCCGCGCGCGCCATGGCCGGCGGGGGCCTGCTGTCCTGCGTGTCGACGCAACTGCAGCTGCTGCTGGTGGCGGCCGCCGTGCGCCCGGCCTGGCTGCCGGTGCTGTGGCTGCCCGTGCTGGTGGCCGCCACGCTGGCGCTGGCCTGGGGTTGGTGGCTCGTGCGTGGCGAGGTCAAGGACGTGGTGGTGACGGGCGCCACCCCGCGCACCGAGGCCTTGCCGAGCGCGCGCGACGACCGCATGTTCAGTCTGGGCGGTGCGCTGGCCGTGGCGGCGCTGCTGGCGGCCGTGCAGGCCCTGGTGCACGGCCTGCAGGCCTGGCTGGGCCAGGCGGGCCTGATGGCCGGCGCCGTGGTGGGCGCCCTGGCCGATCTGCACGCCTCGGTGGCGGCGGTGTTCAGCGACGCGGCGCCCGCTGAAGGGTCTCGGCACGCGCTGATGCTGGTGCTGCTGGTGCACGCGGGCAGCAAGTCGGTCACCGCGTTCGCGTCGGGCGGCTGGGCCTACCTGCGCTGGTTGGCGCCGGGGCTGTGGCTGCACACGCTGCTGGGCGTGGCCCTGCTGGCCTGGTGGGGCTGAGGGGGCGAGCGGCCCGCCGTGCGCTCAGCGGCGCACCGGCTCGCGCATGGTGACGAACTCCTCGGCCGCCGTCGGGTGGATGCCGATGGTGCTGTCGAACACCGCCTTGGTGGCGCCGGCCTTGAGCGCGACGGCGAAGCCCTGCACGATCTCGCCGGCCTCGGCGCCCACCATGTGCAGGCCCACCACGCGGTCGCTCCGGGTGTCCACCACCAGCTTCATCAGCGTGCGCTCGGTGCGGCCCGACAGGGTGTGCTTCAAGGCCTTGAACTCGCTGCGAAAGACGGTGACCTCCCCGAAGCGCTCACGCGCCTGGGCTTCGGTGAGGCCCACGGTGCCGATGCTGGGGTGCGTGAAGACGGCGGTGGGCACGAAGTCGTAGCTCATCTCGCGCGCGGCCTTGCCGGGCGCGGGGCCGCAGAGATCGTCCACCACCACCATGGCCTCGCCCAAGGCCACCGGCGTGAGTTGCACGCGGTTGGTCACGTCGCCGACGGCGCGGATGTGCGGCACGTTGGTCTGGTAGCGCTCATTGACCAGCACCTCGCCCTGGGCCCCCTGGGCCACGCCCACGGTGTCCAGCCCGAGTCCCTGGGTATTGGGCACCCGGCCGGTGGCATAGAGCGCGGCGTCCACGGTGAGGGTATTGCCGTCCTCGCAGGTCACGACGAGGCCGTCGGCGGTCTTGCGGATGTCGACCACGCCGGCATTGAGGTGCAGGTCCACGCCGGCCTTGGCCATCTCGGCCGCCGCGAAGTGGCGGATCTCGTCGTCGAAGCCGCGCAGCACCTGCTCGCCGCGGTAGAGCTGCGTCACCCGCGCGCCCAGGCCGTTGAAGATGGAGGCGAACTCGCAGGCGATGTAGCCGCCGCCGACGATGAGCAGGCGCTTCGGGAAGGGCTCGAGGTCGAACACCTCGTTGCTGGTGATCACGTGCTCGCGCCCGCTGAAGTGCGGCACATGGGGCGTGCCGCCCGTGGCGATCAGGATGTGGGCGGCACTGAAGCGCTGGTGGCCCGGCGAGCCGTCGGCGTGCAGCGTGGCGAGTTCGATGTCGTGGTCGCCGACCAGGCGCGCGAAGCCGTCGAGCCGCGTGACGCCGGCGCCGCTGAGCAGGTTGGCGTAGACGCTGTTCAGGCGCGCGATCTCCTGGGCCCGGTTGGCCTTGAGCGTGGCCCAGTCGAGGTGTGTTTCCCCCACGTGCCAGCCATAGCCGGCCGCTTCGGCGAAGGCCTCGTGGTAGTGCGCCGCGTAGCTGTACAGCTTCTTGGGGATGCAGCCCACGTTGACGCAGGTGCCACCCAGGCCATCGGTGCCCAGCACCTCGGCCAGGGCCACGCGCTGGCCACGCTGCGCGGCCATGCGCGCGGCGCGCACGCCGCCGCTGCCACCGCCGATGACGAAGAGATCGAA
The DNA here is from genome assembly GCF_034421675.1 of Hydrogenophaga sp. SNF1. NCBI lineage: Bacteria > Pseudomonadati > Pseudomonadota > Betaproteobacteria > Burkholderiales > Comamonadaceae > Hydrogenophaga > Hydrogenophaga sp. SNF1. The sequence goes on along the minus strand of NZ_CP139793.1, from coordinate 3,819,539 downwards.
GTCGTAAGCGCTCATGGGGGGGGATGGTAGGCGAGCGGCGCGGCGTGATGTCGGGTCTTGTCTCAGTTCCCCGGACGGTTGGGGGGCCTTGACTGTCCACCTTCGGCCCAACTCCTGAGGGTATGCATGGGCGGGGCTGCCTAAGCTGGTGCCGTGCCTTGGACATCCGGTGCCATGGCCACCTCAGGGGGAAAACCATGCGCATCCGATATCCGTGGGCGTCGATGCCCTTGCTGCTGTGCACCGCCACGCTGGCCGCGGGCCCCAAACCCTAGCAACTGTGCGGAGACGTCCGCTTGAAGCAGCAGGCCATCGAGACCAACGACCGCTATCCACCGCGACCCGAACAACGGACCCCGAGGTGAAAAAGGCCACCACGCCTTGGCCACCGGATCCCGCGGTGGACCTGATCCCTCGGTTTCCCTACTGGTCTCGCGGGGACCGGTACCGAACCTGGCCTTACGCCGACGACAAACCGTACGCCCAGTACCTGGACACCTTTGAAGGCGTCGGTTTCGGCGTCGACTTTCAGTACCCCTGCTACACCATGGCCGATCTGGTGGGGTTCTTCAATGGGGTGTGGAATACAAGAACTGAGGCGGAGCGTTCGCTGGAGGTGATGAAGAAGGACGAATTCCTGGGAACCAACTGGCGGGGTGCGCCGGTGCGCTACGAGCTCTTCTATAACCAGACATGCAAGCGCAGCGACGACGACGTATGTCTGCAGGACGTGGCCGAGATGTTCCGCCAGCGCAGCACGGAGTTGAATGGCCTGCTGCCCCGGCGCTGGGAGCACTTCTGGGAGCAAGTCAGCGGCCAGAACGATCAGCCGGGTTCCTTCACCCAGCGATTGGTGGCCCGCGTGGGACGCAGCGACAAGGCACTGGGCAATTGGTTCGATGCACTGGCCAATGCGACGCTGGCCAAGATCACGGCGTTGAGCACGGCCTTGGCTGCGGACCCGCCCACCGCACAGGACATGGCCGAACACACCGCGCAACTGATCCGGGCCGGCCAGCGGGCCGAACGCACCGTGCTCGTGGCCCATTCGCAGGGCAACCTGTTCGTCAATGCCGCTTACGACGCTTCTCTGGCCCATTCGCGCCAGGCTGGCGCGGCGGTGGGCGAGGACACCGGCTATGTCGCGGCCCAGGTGGTGCACATCGCGCCGGCCTCTCCCACCTTGCGCGGTCCGTATGTGCTGGCTGACAGCGACCTCGTCATCAATGGCCTGCGCCGGGTGGATGGCACCTACCTGCCGGTGTCCAACGTGAGCCTCCCAATGAACAGCCAGGACCGATCGGGCCACACGCTGTTGGCCCTGGCCGACGCCAGCATGGCCTCCACCGCGTGCATGTCCGAGACCTTTGAGGCTGACTTTCCTCCCGCACAAAAAAGCAAGGCGGGTAAGGATGGATATGCCATCACGCTCAAGATCGAAGCCATCACCGCCAACACCCCCGAGCGCGCCGAGCGTTACCTGGCCTACATGCGCGCCCTGAGCGGCACCACCACGACCTACCCCACCGGCAAGGTCTGCGAGGACGAGTGACCCAGGGTGTCGGGTGCATAAGCCCGTGCCTGGTGAAGCGCCCCGTGTGCGGCGCTTCAGTACGTGTAGACGCCGCGCCCCGTCTTGCGCCCCAGGTAGCCCGCGGCCACCATTTCCTTGAGCAGCGGGCAGGGGCGGTACTTGCTGTCGTTGTATTCCTCGACGTACACGTTCATGACGGCCAGGCACACGTCCAGGCCGATCATGTCGGCCAGCGCGAGCGGGCCGATGGGCTGGTTGGTGCCCAGCTTCATGCCGGCGTCGATGTCCTCGGCCGTGGCCAGGCCCTCGGCCAGCACGAAGAAGGCCTCGTTGATCATGGGCACCAGGATGCGGTTGACCACGAAGCCCGGCGCATTCTTCACCGTGATCGGCGTCTTGCCCAGGGCCTCGGCCAGGGCCTTCACCGTGGCGTGCGTGGCGTCGCTGGTCTGCAGGCCGCGGATGATTTCCACCAGCGCCATCATGGGCACGGGGTTGAAGAAGTGCATGCCGATGAAGCGGTCGGCGCGCTTCGTGGCGGCGGCCAGCTTGGTGATGCTGATCGAGCTGGTGTTGGTGGCGACGATCACCTCGGGCGCGAGCAGGGCGTCGAGCTGCTGCAGGATCTTGACCTTCAGCGGTTCGTTCTCGGTGGCGGCCTCGATCACCAGCTGCGCGCCCTTGAGGTCCTCGTAGTTCGTGCTGGTCTTGATCAGCGACAGCGCCTGGGCCTTGGCCTCGGCCGTCATCTTCTCTTTCTTGATCAACCGGTCCAGGCTGCCGGCGACGGTGGCCAGGCCCTTGTCCAGAGCGGCCTGCGCGATGTCGACCATGACCACGCGCAGGCCGTTGGTGGCGCAGGCCTGGGCGATGCCATTGCCCATGGTGCCCGAGCCGATGATGCCGACCGTCTGGATGCTGTTGCTGCTCATGCGAAGAACCTCGTCGAGAAAGGGAGTGGGATCAGGGGAAACCCGCGTGATGCGCGGGTGTCGGGGCGTCGCGGCTAGGCAGGTCTGCCTACACCGGCAAGGGGGCGCCTGCTACCTTGGCCGCCCATTGTCGCGTACCCATCCGGGTGCCGCCGGCAATGCAGGAGACAGCATGTACGACGTGATCATCGTGGGCGGCGGATCGGCCGGCTGCGTGCTGGCCGGCCGGCTCAGCGAGGACCCGGCCCTGCGCGTGGCCCTCATCGAGGCCGGGCCGCCCGACCGCAGCGTGCTCATCCACTGCCCCGCCGGGCTGGCGGTGCTGGCCAAGAACGGGCAGGCGAACTGGTGCTACGAGACCGTGCCCCAGCCCGGCCTGAACGGGCGGCGCGGCTACCAGCCGCGCGGCAAGGTGCTGGGCGGCTCCAGCTCGGTCAACGCCATGATCTATGCGCGTGGCCACCCCAGCGACTACGACGCCTGGGCCGCCGCGGGCAACCCGGGCTGGGCCTGGTCCGACGTGCTGCCGATCTTCAAGCGCGCCGAGCACAACGAGCGTGGCGCCGACGCCTTTCACGGCACTGGCGGGCCGCTGAACGTGCGCGACCTCACCAGCCCCAACCCCTTCGTGCCGCACTTCATCGAGGCGGGGCGCGAGGCGGGCTACCCGATCAATGCCGACTTCAACGGCGCCGATCAGGAGGGCATCGGCCACTACCAGGTCACGCACCAGCATGGCGAGCGCTTCAGCGCGGCCAAGGCCTACCTCACGCCGCACCTGGGCCGGCCCAATCTCACGGTCATCACCGATGCGCTGGTCTGCCGCGTGGTGCTGGACGAGGCGGCTGGCCAGGCACCGCGCGCCGTGGCCGTGGAGTACCGCGCCAAGGGCGGGCGCGGCCCCTTGCAGCTGGCGCGCTGCCGCGACGGTGGCGAGGTGGTGCTCAGCGCCGGTGCCTTTGGCTCGCCGCAACTGCTCATGCTCTCGGGCATCGGGCCGGGCGATCAGCTGCGCGAGCACGGCATCCGGGTGTTGCACCACCTGCCCGACGTGGGCGCCCACCTGCACGACCACGTGGACGTGGTGCAGGTGGTCAGCGCGCCGCGCGCGACCGAGCTGTTCGGCCTGTCCTTGCGGGGTGCGCTGGCGGCGCTGCGCGGCATCGGCGAGTGGCGGCGCGCGCGCACCGGCCTGCTCACCACCAACTTCGCCGAGGCGGGCGGCTTCATCCGCAGCTCGCCCGACGAGGCCATTCCCGACCTGCAGCTGCACTTCGTCATCGGCAAGCTGGTGGACCATGGGCGCAAGACGGTGTTCGGCCACGGCTACTCCTGCCATGTCTGTCTGTTGCGCCCCAAGAGCCGGGGCACGCTGCGACTGGCCAGCCGCGACCCGCAGGTGATGCCGCTGATCGACCCGGCCTTCCTGAGCGACCCGGACGACACCGCGCGCCTGGTGCTCGGCTTCCAGCGCATGCGGCAGCTGCTGAGCCAGCCCGCGCTGGCGCGCTTCGGCGGCGTGGAGTCGCGGGCCTCGGCCGACGCACAGAGCGCGGCGCAGATCGAACAGTTCGTGCGCGGCCACGCCGACACCATCTACCACCCGGTGGGCACCTGCCGCATGGGACCGGGCGAGGGCGCCGTGGTGGACCCTGAGCTGCGCGTGCACGGCGTGCGCGGCCTGCGCGTGGTCGATGCCTCGGTGATGCCGCGCATCGTGGGCGGCAACACCAATGCCCCCGTGATCATGATCGCCGAGAAGGCGGTGGATATGATCCGCGCCGCACGCCGCGCCGCGGCCGAAACCACAACGGAGACAGCACATGATCCTGGAACACGCGGACATCCGCATCGATCCCTCGAAGGCCTCGGCGTTTGAGGAAGCCATCCTGCGCGGCGCGAGCACCGTCATCTCGACAGCCAAGGGCTTCCAGGGCTTCAAGGTCAACCGCAGCATCGAGAGCCCGGGCCGCTACCTGTTGATGATCTACTGGGACACGCTGGAGGACCACACCGTGGGCTTCCGCGGCTCGCCGGCCTTCGCCGAGTGGCGCGCCATCGTGGGGCCGTTCTTCGCGCAGCCGCCGGTGGTGGAGCACCTGGAGCTGGTGGGCAAGAGTTGATCCCCTGCGCCGCGCTGCGCGCGTCAGCCCCCAGGGGGCGATGCCTGCGGCCCGGGGGAGCCGGTTCCGCGGCGTCCTCGATCAAGTCGCGCGCGTCGGTGCTTGCTTTCTCATGAGGGTCGACTTGCCGAACAGGCTCTCCACCAGGTCGACCGCCAGTTCGGCCGTGCGGTTGCGCACGTCCAGCGCCGGGTTCAGCTCCATCACGTCGAGCGAGGCCAGCCGGCCGGTGTCCGCGATCATTTCCATGCACAGCTGCGCCTCGCGGTAGGTGGGTCCGCCGCGCACCGTGGTGCCCACGCCGGGCGCGATCTCTGGGTCCAGGAAATCGACGTCGAAGCTCACGTGCAGGTGGGTGTCGCCGTCGACGCCCGCGAGTGCCAGCTCCATGGTGTGGCGCATGCCCATCTCGTCGATGGTGCGCATGTCGAACACCTCCAGCCCGTGCTCGTGCACCAGGCGCTTTTCGCCCGCGTCCACGCTGCGGATGCCGATCTGGCGGATGTCCTGCGGGCGGATCGCGGGCGTGTGGCCGCCGATGCCCGTGAGTTCGGGCGGGCCCAGGCCGCACAGCAGGGCCACCGGCATGCCGTGCAGATTGCCACTGGGCGTGAGGGCGGCGGTGTTGAAGTCGGCGTGCGCGTCCAGCCACAGCACACGCAACTTTTTGTGTCTTTCGCGGCAGTGCCGGGCCACCGCGCTGATGGAGCCCAGGCCCAGGCAGTGGTCGCCGCCCAGCACGATGGGCAGGTGGCCGGCGCGCAGCTCGTCCAGCACGGCGCCGTGCAGGCCGTGGTTCCAGGCCGCCACCTCCTCGATGTGCCGGTAGCCGCCTTGCGGCGGGCGCCAGGGGTTGGCCGGGCCGGTCAGGTTGCCGCGGTCGTGCACCGTGAGGCCTTGGGCCTGCAGCACGGCCGCGAGGCCGGCCACGCGCAGGGCCTCCGGGCCCATGGACGCGCCGCGCGCGCCGGCGCCGATATCGGTGGGCGCGCCGATGAGGGTGATGGGGGCTTGCATGGCTCGGCATTCTCCGCGCGACTGTTACGAATCGCTACCCTGGGCGGGGCGCGTGAGGCCAGCCGACACCGGATACTCCCCCGTTCTCCTGTTCTGCGCCGGGCCGCCGCCCGGCCCCGCGCCCGTATGCTGCTTCGTCTCTTGTGCATTCCCGCGCTGCTCGCCGGCCTGGCCGCCTGCGGCGGTGGCGGTGGCTCCGATGGCCCCGGCCAGTCCCCGTCCTCTCCCTTGCCGCCCTCCAGCGTGACGCCCTTGCCACCGGGCGCGGGCCCTGGCCTGGGCAATGCCTGCGCCAGCCCGGCCGGCCGCGTGCTCGAGGTGGGCCCCGGCAAAACCTATGCCTCGCCCGCCGCCGCCGCGGCCGCCGCCCAGTCGGGCGACACCATCCGCATCAGCGCGGGCGACTACCGGGGCTCGGCCGCCGTCGCGCAATGGACGGCCGGCAACCTGACCATCTGCGGCGCGGGCGGCCCCGCGCGCATGTACGCCGACGGCCAGAACGCGCGCGGCAAGGGCATCTGGGTCATCGGTGGCGCCAACGTCACGGTGGATGGCATTTCCTTCCACAACGCCACCGTGCCCGACCAGAACGGCGCCGGCATCCGTGCCGAGCACACCAGCGGGACCCTGCGCATCCTCAACAGCGGCTTCTACGACAACGAGAACGGCCTGCTGGCGAACCCGGGCAACGGCAGCATTGACATCAGCTACACCGAGTTCGCGGGCAACGGGCGCGGCGATGGCTATACGCACAACCTCTATGTCAACCAGATCGACCGCCTGGTGGTGCGCGCCAGCTTCTTCCGCCAGGCCCGCATCGGGCACAACCTGAAGAGCCGCGCGCGCGACAACCTGATCGAGAACAGCTACTTCATGGACGGCCCCAGCGGCACCGCCAGCTACCAGACCGACTTCCCGAACGGTGGTCAGGTCGTCCTGCGTGGCAACCTCATGCAGAAGGGCCCGAACGCCGACAACGCCTACCTCGTCGCCTATGGCTTCGAGGGCTACACCAATCCCTCGCGCTCGCTGCAGCTGGTGCACAACACCCTGGTGAGCACGCGATCGGGCGGCGGCTACCTGTACGTGGCCAGCGGCGCCAGCGCCGTGGGCCTCACCGCCAACCTGTTCGCGGGCACGGGCAGCCCCACGCTGATCGCCGGCGGCTTCTCCAGCGGCAGCGTGGGCCAGAGCCAGAACGTTTTCGACATGGCGGCCAACATCCCTGGCGCCAGCAACGTGGGCGCGCCGAACTTCTGGCCCAACGCCACGCTGCAGGCCCGCATCGGCCTGTCGGGCGTGCCGGACGCAGCCTATGTGAACGACACGCCCAGCCCCTTCGTGCTGCGCGCCATCGCCGGGGGAAGCCGGGTGGCCGGGGCCCTGCAGTCGGCGCCTTGATCAGCCCTTGCGCACCACACGCAGCGCCGAAGGCCGCACCACCACCTGAACGGAGCGGGCGAAGCCCAGCCATTCGCCGTCGGCGGCCAGCGGCAGGTCGCCCCGTGCCAGGATCAGCAGGGCCTCGAAGGCCTGGGTGTGGATGCGGGGGTGGCCCAGGTGGCGGCCGCGCAGCAGGCGCGGCAGCATGCGCAGCGCGCCGCCGCGCGTGAACGGCCCCGCCAGCAACAGGTTGAGCAGGCCGTCGTGCGTGCGCGCGCCCGGCGTGGCGGGCATGCCGCCACCAAAGCTGGGCGTATTCAGGCTGGCCGCGAACAGGGCGGGACCGCTGTGCAGGTGCTCGCCGTCCACGGTGATGTCCAGCGCCCAGGTGCGCAGGGCCGCGAGTTCGCGCAGCGTGGCCCAGAGGTAGCGCGGCAGGCCGCGCAGGCGGGGCGGGCCGTCGATGGCGCGGCGCGCCACGGCGGCGTCGAAGCCCGCGCTCAGGCTGGAGATGAAGGGCGTCTCGTGCGGGCGGCCCTGGCCGTCGTGCCAGAGGGCCAGGCCGAGGTCCATGAAGCTGGGCGGCGCGTTGAGCGCATGCGACAGCCAGGTCAGCGGCGCCTCCCCCCCCAGGCCGAGCGCGCGCGCCACGTCGTTGCCGCTGCCCAGGGGCACCAGGCCCAGCTCGTGGTCGCGCGCGATCAGCGCGGGCAGCCAGCGGTGCAAGGTGCCGTCGCCGCCCACGGCCACCACGCGGCTGCCAGGGGGCAGGGCGTGCAGCACGGCGAGCGCCGCGTCGGCGCTGTCGGGCACGTGCAGGGTCACGTCGGCGGGCAGGGCGCGGCGCAGCTCGGGTAGCAGGGCCGGGGCCCTGCCGGCGCGAGCGGCGGGATTGACGAGGACGGCACGCACGGAGGCGGCGCCGTCACATGTTGCGCCGGTACTGGCCGCCCACCTCGAACAGCGCGCTGGTGATCTGGCCCAGCGAACAGCAGCGCACCGCGTCCATCAGCACCTCGAACACGTTGCCGTTCTCGATCACGGCGCGCTTGAGGCGCGCCAGCATCGCGGGCGACTCGGCCGCGTGGCGGGCATGAAAGTCCTGCAGGCGCTTGAGCTGGCTTTGCTTTTCATCTTCGGTGGAGCGCGCCAGCTCCAGCGACTGCGGTATCGGGTCGCCGTGTGGGTTGCGGAAGGTGTTCACGCCGATGATGGGCAGCTCGCCGGTGTGCTTGAGCATCTCGTAGTGCATGGACTCATCCTGGATGCGGCCGCGCTGGTAGCCGGTCTCCATGGCGCCGAGCACGCCGCCGCGCTCGGCGATGCGCTCGAATTCGGCCAGCACCGCCTCCTCCACCAGCTCGGTCAGCTCCTCGATGATGAAGCTGCCCTGGCTGGGGTTCTCGTTCTTGGCCAGGCCCCACTCGCGGTTGATGATGAGCTGGATCGCCATGGCGCGGCGCACCGAGTCTTCGGTGGGCGTGGTGATGGCCTCGTCGAAAGCGTTGGTGTGCAGGCTGTTGCAGTTGTCGTAGATGGCGATCAGCGCCTGCAGGGTGGTGCGGATGTCGTTGAACTGGATTTCCTGCGCGTGCAGGCTGCGCCCACTGGTCTGGATGTGGTACTTGAGCTTCTGGCTGCGCTCGTTGGCACCGTACTTGTCGCGCATGGCCACGGCCCAGATGCGCCGTGCCACGCGGCCCATCACGGTGTACTCGGGGTCCATGCCGTTGCTGAAGAAGAAGCTCAGGTTGGGCGCGAAGTCGTCGATGTGCATGCCGCGTGCGAGGTAGGCCTCCACGAAGGTGAAGCCGTTCGACAGCGTGAAGGCGAGCTGGCTGATCGGGTTGGCCCCGGCCTCGGCGATGTGGTAGCCGCTGATGGACACCGAGTAGAAATTGCGCACGTCGTGGTGCACGAAGTAGCTGGCGATGTCGCCCATCACCTTGAGACTGAACTCGGTGCTGAAGATGCAGGTGTTCTGGCCCTGGTCTTCCTTCAGGATGTCGGCCTGCACCGTGCCGCGCACATTGGCCAGCACCCATTCGCGGATCTTGGCGGCCTCTGTGGCGGTGGGCTCGCGGCCGTTGTCGGCCTGAAATTTCTCCAGGTTCTGGTCGATCGCCGTGTTCATGAACATGGCCAGGATGCTGGGCGCCGGGCCGTTGATGGTCATGGACACGGAGGTGGCCGGGTGGCAGAGGTCGAAGCCGCCGTAGAGCACCTTCATGTCGTCCAGCGTGGCGATGCTCACGCCCGAGTTGCCGACCTTGCCGTAAATGTCCGGGCGCGGGTCGGGGTCGTTGCCGTACAGCGTGACCGAGTCGAAGGCGGTGGACAGGCGCTTGGCCGGCATGCCTTCGGACAGCAGCCGAAAGCGCCGGTTGGTGCGGAAGGGGTCGCCCTCGCCGGCGAACATGCGGGTGGGGTCCTCGCCTTCGCGCTTGAAGGCGAAAGTGCCGGCGGTGTAGGGGAAGCTACCGGGCACGTTCTCCAGCATCAGCCACTTGAGCAGTTCGCCGTGGTCTTCGTAGCCCGGCAGCGCCACCTTGCGGATCACCGTGCCCGACAGGCTTTTGGTGGTGAGCGCCGTGCGGATTTCCTTGTCGCGGATCTTCACCACGTACTCGTCGCCCGCGTAGGCCTTCTGCATGTCCGGCCACTGCGCCAGCAGCTTGCGCGCGCCCGGGTCCTGGTCGAGTTCGCGCACCTGGGCCAGGTCGATCACCGCTTCGGCGGCGCGGGCACGCTCGGGCTTGTCCTTGCGCAGCATGCCCGCCGTGGCCTGCAGCTGCTGGATCTCGCGTGCCAGGCGCGCCTGTTCGCGCACGGACTTCTTGTAGCCGCGCACGGTGTCGGCGATCTCGGCCAGGTAGCGCGTGCGCGCGGGCGGCACCACGGGGGTCTGGTTGGTGCTGTGGCGCACGTCCACCACGGGCAGGCTGCCTTCTTTCAGCGCCAGGCCGAGCCCGGCCAGGCGGGGCTTGAGCGCCTGGTAGAGCGCGGTCACGCCGTCGTCGTTGAAGCGCGCGGCCATGGTGCCGAAGACGGGCATCTCGTCCGCCCGCTTGCCCCAGGCCTCCTTGTTGCGCTGCACCTGCTTGGCGACGTCGCGCAAGGCATCGGCCGCACCCTTGCGGTCGAACTTGTTGATGGCCACGAACTCGGCGAAGTCCAGCATGTCGATCTTCTCGAGCTGGCTGGCGGCGCCGAACTCGGGCGTCATCACGTACAGCGGCACATCCACGTGCGGCACGATGGCCGCGTCGCCCTGGCCGATGCCCGAAGTCTCCACGATCACGAGGTCGAAGCCCGCGGCCTTGCAGGCGGCGATCACATCGGGCAGGGCGGCGCTGATCTCGCTGCCGAAGTCGCGCGTGGCCAGGGAGCGCATGAAGACGCGCGGACCGTTCTGCCACGGCGCGATGGCGTTCATGCGGATGCGGTCGCCCAGCAGGGCACCGCCACTTTTGCGCCGCGAGGGGTCGATGCTGATGACGGCCGCGCGCGCGGCGTCGCCCTGGTCCAGGCGCAGGCGGCGGATGAGCTCGTCGGTGAGCGAGGACTTGCCCGCGCCGCCGGTGCCCGTGATGCCGAGCACCGGCACCTTCACCTGCGCGGCGGCCTCGCGCACGGCCTGCACCAGCGCGGCGTCGGCCTGTCCGTTCTCGATCACGGTGATGAGCTGGGCCAGCGCGCGCCAGTGCATCTCGCCGTGGCCCTGGATGGCCTTCAAGGCCTTGGGTGCGTGCGATGAGAGGTCGTGGTCGCAGCGCATGACCATCTCGCCGATCATGCCCTGCAGGCCCATGCGCTGACCATCCTCGGGGCTGTAGATGCGCGCCACGCCGTAGGCCTGGAGCTCCTGGATTTCGCTCGGCACGATCACGCCGCCGCCACCGCCGAAGACCTGGATGTGCGCGCCGCCGCGCTGCTTGAGCAGGTCCACCATGTACTTGAAGTACTCGACGTGGCCGCCCTGGTAGCTGCTGATGGCGATGCCCTGCACGTCTTCCTGCAAGGCGGCGGTGACCACCTCGTCCACGCTGCGGTTGTGACCGAGGTGGATCACCTCGGCGCCCATGCCCTGCAGGATGCGCCGCATGATGTTGATGGCCGCGTCGTGCCCATCGAACAGGCTGGCTGCGGTGACGAAGCGCACCTTGTGCTTGGGGCGGTACTGGGTCAGGGCCTGGTAGTCGGCGCTCAGCTGGGTCATGGCTCGTCTCTCTGGGGTGGGTTCATTCGACGCGCAGGTTCTTCAGCGCGGGGTCGTCGGGCGGGAAGCGCAGCGCCAGCCGCTGCAGGGTATCGCGCACGATGGTGGCGACCATGAGGTTGCGGTGGGTCTTGCTGTTGGCGGGCACCACGGTCCAGGGTGCCCAGGGCGTGCTGGTGGTTTCCAGAAAGTCCTCGTAGGCCTTCTGGTACGCGCCCCATTGCTTGCGCACCTCGAGGTCGCCCAGGCTGAACTTCCAGTGCTTCTCGGGGTCGTCGATGCGGTCCTGCAGGCGCTGGCGCTGTTCGTCGAAGCCGATGTGCAGCATGAACTTCAGGACCACGGTGCCGGTCTCGGCCAGCAGGCGCTCGAAGTCGTTGATGTGCGCGTAGCGCTGCTGGGTCTGGGCCTTGTCGATCCAGCCGTTGACGACGGGCACCAGCACGTCCTCGTAGTGGCTGCGGTTGAAGACGACGATCTCGCCATTGCCGGGCATGGCCTGGTGGATGCGCCAGAGGTAGTCGTGCGCACGCTCGGCCTCGCTGGGCGCCTTCCAGCCCACGGTGCGCACGCCCAGCGGACTGGTGCGGCCGAACACGCCGCGCACGGTGCCGTCCTTGCCGGCGGTGTCGGTGCCCTGCAGCACCACCAGCAGCTTGTAGCGCGCATCGGGATGGAACACGTTCTGCAGCTGATCGATTTCATCGGCCAGCCGCTCCACCGCGGCCTTGTCGGCGGCCTTGTCACCGCCCGAAAAGGGCTTCTCGGCGGGATCGAGCGACTTGAGCGAGACCTGGGGCCGCGCGGCCTCGGGGTCGATCTGCCAGCGCTGCCAGGCCGAGCCCTTGGGCGCGCGCAGCACCGACGCAGGGAAGGGCAGGCGGATGTCGCTGGGGCTGGGCATGGCGGGTCTTGGCGGGGGCGCGACGGACACCCTAACCGGGCTTGGTCGAATTGACGTTAACGTAAACGTCAATGGTAGCGGCAAACCAGAAAAAAAGGGGCGCCGAAGCGCCCCTGTACAGGATGAGCGGTGGTCAGTTGTAGAGCACCGAGGGCAGCCACAGGCCGATCCCGGGGAACAGGTACAGCAGAACGATGGCGATGATCTGTATGCCCATGAAGGGAATCATGCCGGCGAAGATCTGGTTCAGCGTCACGTGCTTCGGTGCGACGCCCTTCAGATAAAACGCGCTCATGGCCACCGGTGGGCTCAAGAAGGCGGTCTGCAGGTTCAGCGCCACCAGCAGGCCGAAGAACAGCGGGTCGACGCCGAAGTTGTCCAGCAGCGGGATGAAGATGGGCATGAAGATCACGATGATCTCGGTCCATTCCAGCGGCCAGCCCAGGATGAAGATGATCACCTGCGACAGGATCAGGAACTCGGTTTTGGACAGGTTCATGCCCAGCACCCACTGCTCGACCAGCTCCTGTCCGCCCAGCAGTGCGAAGGCGGCCGAGAAGATGGCCGAGCCCACGAACAGCCAGCACACCATCGCACTCGTCTTGGCCGTGAGGAAGACGCTTTCTTTGACCACGCTGAACGTGAGCTGCCGGTAGGCGGCCGCCAGGAGAAGGCCGCCAAAGGCACCGACGGCGGCCGCTTCGGTGGGCGTCGCCAGGCCGAACACGATGGAGCCGAGAACGGCCAGGATGAGCACCATCAGCGGGAAGAAGCTGGCGAGCAGCATCTTGAAAATCTCGACCCTGGCGTAGCTGAACAGCGCATAGAACACCGCGAGCGCGAGGGCTCCCACGGCCACGCCGATCCAGTAGCCACTGCCCGCGCCGCCCTGCGCAGTGTCAGCGCCCGAGGCGCCGTCACCCGTGCCAGCCGGCGCCGCCGAAGGCTCGGCGAGGCCGCCGGTCGCGGGCTCGCCCAGCGCCTCGGGCTCGTCCGCGGAGGGTGGCTCGGCCAAGCCATCGCCGCCTTCGCTGCTGGGCGGCTCGCTCAGTCCGCCATCGGGCTCGGCCAGTCCCTGGTCGTCGGCGCCCGGTGGCTCGGCCAGGCCGCCGCCGCTGTCCTGTGCACCGCCGCCCAGACCCAGGGGCACCAGACCGGCCGGCACATCGGCCGCCACCGGCTTGGCGCTGGGGTAGCTGAGCACCGCCACGGCCACGAACAGGGCCGCCGGCAACAGCACCACGCCGAGCTGGCGCAGCAGGTAGCCGGTGGAGACGCCCTGGTTGTTGCGGCCCTTGAGCGCCGACAGCAGGCCGAGCAGGGCCGACTTGCCGGCGGTGGCGCCCAGCTTCAGCAGAGGCTCGGGCAGCGGCACGCGACGCTGCTCGGCGGTCAGAGGCGGTGCCCAGGTCGGCTTGAGCTTGGCCATGACGATCACGTACACGATGTACAGACCCGCCAGCATGAGCCCGGGGAAGAACGCCCCCGCGTACAGCTTGACCACCGACACGCCGGCCGTGGCCCCGTAGACGATGAGCAGCACCGACGGCGGGATCAGGATGCCCAGGCAGCCGCCTGCGGTGATGGCGCCCGCCGCCAATCGCGTGTCGTAGCCGCCCTTGAGCATCTGCGGCAGCGCCAGCAGGCCCATGAGCGTGACCACCGCCCCGACGATGCCGGTGGCCGTGGCGAACACCGCGCAGGTGACCAGCGTGGCCACGGCCAGCGAGCCCGGCACGCGCGCCAGCGACAGATGCAGGCTGCGAAAGAGCTTCTCGATCAGGTTCGCCCGCTCGACCAGGTAGCCCATGAACACGAACAGGGGGATGGCGATCAGCACGTCGCTGGCCATCACCGAGAAAGCGCGCTGCACCATCAGATCCAGTGTCTGCGTGATCGCGCCGGCCGCGGTCTGGTTGCCCGAGTGGTAGGCGAAGAAGGTGAAGATCATGCCCATGCCCATGAGCGTGAAGGCGGTGGGAAAGCCCAGCATGATGGCCACCACCACCAGCGAGAGCATGAGCAGGCCGTAGTGGCCGTTGGTCATGGTGTCGACACTGAACACCATGGCCAGCACGCCGGCCACGATGACGCCCATCAGCGTGAAGCCGAACCAGAGTTCCTTGCGGATCGCCATCACTGACCGCCTTTCTTGCTGACCAGCGTCTGGTCCAGGGCTTCGATGTCGGCGTCTTTCACGTGCACCATTTCCTTGAGCTTGTCGACGTCGACCTCTTCGACGTCCTCTTCCTTGCTGGGCCATGCGCCAGTGCGCAGGCAGATCACGCAGCGGATGATTTCGGCGATGCCCTGCAGCAAAAGGAAGGCGCCGGCGATCGGCACGAAGAATTTGAAGGGGTAGACCGGGAGCGGGTCGGCGTTGAAGGTCTGCTCGCGGATCGCGAGCGATTCGTTGGCGAAGGTCCAGCCCGCCCAGGTGAGCGCGATGACGCCCGGCAGAAAGAACAGGATGTACAGCGTGAGGTCGATCGAGGCCTGCGTGCGCGGGCGGAAGAAGCCGTAGAGCACGTCGCCGCGCACGTGACCGTTCTTGGCCAGGGTGTAGGCGCCGGCCGTCATGAAGAGCACGCCGTACAGCATGATCTGGGCGTCGAGCACCCAGGCGTGCGGGTGGTTGAGCACGTAGCGGGAGAACACCTCCCAGGTGATCAGCGCCGTCAGGAGCACCACCGTCCAGGCGCAGGCCTTGCCGAACCAGGTCGATATGGCGTCGACCGTGAGAAGTAGTTTTTGCATGGAGTTCCCCGGAAACAGAAAGGGCGCCCAAGGGGGCGCCCTTTCCTGGGCTGGCTGTTGGCGATCAGCTCTTCTTGGCGCCGCGGCCGAAGTAGTGGTTGTAGGCCATCTTGAAATCGACCGTGTAGTCGTTCTGCCACTGGCCCGCGCGGGCGGCGAAAGCCTTCTGCGAGTCGAGCACCTTCTTGAACAGCGGGTTCTCGCCGGACTTCTTGGCGATGGTCGCGTCCCAGGCGGCGAGCTGCGCGCGCAGCACCGGGTCGGGCGTCTTGAAAAACTTGACACCGGCCTTCTTGAGCTCGATGTAGTCCTCGCTGTTGCGGTGGATGGCCTTCCAGCTCATGTCGGCGCTGGCGGCCTGCACGGCGTAGTCGATGATGGCCTTGAGTTCGCCGTTGAGGGCCTTGTACTTGGCGCCGTTGAACAGGATCTCGAACTGCTCGCCGCTCTGGTGGAAGCTCTGCAGCATGCAGTTCTTGGCCACGTCGGCGAAACCCAGCACGCGGTCGGACGAGGCGTTGTTGAACTCGGCCGCGTCGATCAGGCCGCGGTCCAGCGCGGGGACGATCTCGCCGCCGGGCAGCGGGTTGACCGCGGTGCCCATGGCGGTGAACACGTCCACGGCCAGGCCCACGGTGCGGAACTTCAGGCCTTTCATGTCCTCGACCTTGGCCACCGGCTTCTTGAACCAGCCCAGGGGCTGGCAAGGCATGGGGCCGTAGAGGAAGGACGCGACGTCCATGTTCAGGGACTTGTAGATCTCGTCCACCAGGTCCTTGCCGCCGCCGTAGTAGTGCCAGGCCAGCACCATGTTCGGGTCCATGCCGAAGGCGGGGCCGGAGCCCCAGAGGGCCAGGGCCGAGTTCTTGCCGTAGTGGTAGGCGATCACGCCGTGGCCGCCGTCCAGCGTGCCCTTGGACACCGCTTCGAGCAGCTGGAAGGCCGGCACCACCGCACCGGCGGGCAGCACCTCGATCTTGAGGCGGTTGCCCGCCATGTCGTTGACTTTCTTGGCGAAGTCGTTGGCGTACTCGTGGAAGATGTCCTTGGCGGGCCAAGTGGACTGGAAGCGAAGCGTGGTGGTCTGTGCGGTGGCGACCATCGGCACGGCCATGGCACCGGTGGCGACGGCGGCACCCTTGAGCACGCCGCGACGGGACGGGACGGTTTTCTTCTCGGACATCGGTTTGTCTCCAGTGAGGGTCAGGTGGAGCGGGCATCATCCTTCCGGGTGCATGCTTACCAAGACAGGGTTTTCACGGAGCGTGGGGCGGGGTGTCAGCCTCTTGTCCGCCTTCTGTTCGCGAAGGGGACAGCGGTCAGCGAACCGCGTGAATTTTTTTGAAGCGGGCGATGAAATTCTTCAAAATTTCATAATGTGAATTATGGCGCCGCGTGTGTCTCAGGGCGGGTGTCGGCCCGCCGGCGCCACTGGCACCGATCTGGTGCCGCTGCTTTGCAGCAAAAAAAGGCGCGGATGCGATGGCTGGACACGTAACCAGATGCGAAAGCCAGCCACAACATGTTGCGAAAAAGAAGCGCCTGCCCGACCACTGGTCGGTTTTCCAAACTCAAAGTTGAGACGAAAGCGTCAAGCCCCCTGTCAATCCTGACAGGGTTTGTGCGATCCGTCACACATTTCTTTTTTCAATGGAGTCCTAGGTCTTTAAAGGGAACTCCATGACAACGTTGGGAACGCTCGAACTCGCGGCGCCGAAGGATCCGCCGCTCAACCCCGCTTTGCGCGCGCGCCTGGAGCGGGACTTCCTGCCCCGCTGGGAGGGGGACTGGGGGGGCAAATTCGTGCTGCACGGCAGCCAGCCCGGACCCAACGCGGTGCGCCTGGACGGCAACGACTACCTGAGCGTCACCGGACACCCGGACATCGTGTCGGCACAGGTCGCGGCCCTCACCCGCAACTCGGAATTCGTGGTGCAGTCGGGCGTGTTTCTGCTGGCCCAGCACCCCTCGCGGGCCCTGGAGCTGGAGATGGCGAACTGGGTGGGCAAGGAGGACGGCCTGATTTGCCAATCGGGCTACTCGGCCAACGTGGGCCTGCTGCAGGCCATCGCCAACGCCGACACGCCGGTCTACATCGACACCATGGCCCATACCTCGCTGTGGGAAGGCGCCCATGCGGCGCGGGCGCCCGCGTCCCCGTTTCGCCACAACGACCCGGACCACCTGGACCGGGTGTTGACCAAGAAGGGCCCGGGCGTGGTGGTGGTGGACTCGGTCTACAGCACGACCGGCGCCGTCTGCCCCCTGCGCGAGATGGTCGAGGTGGTGGAGAAGCACGGCGCCATGATCCTGGTCGACGAATCGCATTCGCTGGGCACCCATGGCCCGCGCGGCGCCGGCCTGTGCGCCGAGCTGGGCCTGACCGACCGGGTGCACTTCATCACCGCCAGCCTGGCCAAGGCCATGGCCGGGCGCGCCGGCTTCTTCACCATGCCGGCCAGCATGCGCTACTACGTGCTGAGCTCCAGTTTCCCGAACATCTTCAGCTCCTGCCTGCTGCCGCACGAGGTGGCCGGCCTGCGCGCCACCGTGGGTGTGCTGCAGCGCGCCGACGCGGCGCGCGAGCGGCTCATGGCCATCACGCGGCGCCTGCGCGCCAGCATCAGCGACATGGGCTACCCCATCCACCAGGGCAGTGAGCAGATCATCGCGCTGGAGGCCGGCACCGAGCCCGGGACCATGCGCCTGCGCGATGAACTGGAAGCCCGCGGCCTGTTCGGTGCCATCTTCTGTGCGCCCGCGACCAGCCGCAACCGCGCCATGGTGCGACTGACGCTGAACGCCGCGCTCACCGAGGCCGAGATCGAGCACATCGAGGCGGTGCTGCGCGAGGTGGCTCCCATCGTGCAGCCCTGGGAGTGGCCGATCGCCCGCCGCGCGCGGGCGGGCGCGGCCGACTGAGGGGCACGGGCGGACGCGTGCCGCCCGCCGCCTCAGTGGTCCTGCACCATGCGGTGGTTCTCGGACTGCAGGAAATTGCGGTACGGGTAGATGGGCTGGGGCAATTCGGTCCCTTCGAGCTGGAAGGGCGCGGCCATGAGCAGGCCGTCCTCGCCGATGGCGATGGCGGGCGCCGTGCGCACCCGACCGGGCAGGGCAAGTTGCTGGTGCAGTTCCACCGCGGCCAAGCGCTGGCCGGCGCGGATGGCCTGCACCACCTCCATGCCCAGCGCCGCCGAGGCGGCGAGATCGGCCAGGTCGGGCAGGCTGGAGGTGGGCTCAAGTTGCAGCCAGTGCACCTGGCCAGCCATGTCCAGGCCGATCAGGCCGAAGGGCTCGCCGATCACCACGTACTCCACCCAGTGGTGGTGGGTGTAGTCGCGCAGCCACTGCGCCACCGAAGGGATCTGCAGCAGCGACAGCTGATTGGGCCGCAGCACGCCGCGCCACAGGGTGTTCAGCCGCGGGTGGGGCGCCTGGGCCAGGCGGCGCAGCACGCCCAGCAGGTGGCGGGTGATGTCGGTGGCCTGTTTCGGCACGAACTGGTCGATCAGGCCGTTGTTGAAGGCCTGGATGGCGATCTGCTCGTCGGCCTGGCCGGTGAGCAGCACGCGCGCGCCCGGCCAGTCGAGCAGGGTGTTGAGCACCGTCAGGCCGTCGGTGCCGGGCATGGCGTAGTCGACCACGCAGACCTGGGCCAGGTGGTAGCGCTCGGGGCGACTGGCCCAGTAGCGCAGGACCTGGGGAATGAGGGGTTGCCCCTGGCGCCAGCGGTCGATCATCTGCAGCTGCAGGGCGGCGTCGGCCTCCCAGTGCGCGGGCTCGGCCTGCATACGGGCCAGGAAGCCGGACGGCCGGGAGTAGAGCTCCACCTGGGTCTGGGCGGGCACCACCATGCCGAGCATTTCGAGGTAGTCCGGGTCGTCGTCCAGAAAGAGGACGCCGCCTGGGCGCTGGAAGAGGGAGAGGGTCAGAGCCATTGGGATTGGGCGGTGGCGGCGGGCCGAACGGGCGCCGTCGCGGTCAGGGGCAGGTCGATCATGAAGACGGCGCCCAGTCCGGGTTCGGAGTGCACGCTCAGGCGGCCACGCGCGGCTTCGACCACGTTCTTGCAGAACGTGAGGCCCAGTCCGTTGCCTGCGCCGGCCTGCGAGGAATAAAAAGGTTCAAAGATGCGATTCTGCAACTCGTGCGAGATGCCGACGCCGTCGTCCGAGACGGCGATGCGGCCCTTGCCGTGATGGATGCCCACGTCGACCCGCAAATCGCCCGGTTGGGGCGCGTGGCTGGCGGCCGCCAAGGCGTGCAGGGCGTTCTTCAGCAGGTTGATCACCACCTGGGCGAACAGGGAGCGCGAACCGAGGAAGCAGAAGTCCTGCTGCACCTGCACACGCACGCAGTCGCGCTCGCGCGAGCTGCGGTAGGGGTAGTTGGCGACCACCTCCTGAACCAGTTCGGCCGCCCGGATGGTGCTTTGTTCGCGCGGCAGGCGCAGCAGCTGGGCGTTGGAGATCTGGGTGTCGATCTGGCGGTTCATGCTGCGCACCAGGTTTTGCAGCCGCGTGGCCAGTTCCTCGAACTTCTTGCGCTTGGCGTCGCTCACGTCGTGCTGCGAGAGGTTGCGCAGCACGTCACCCATCAGGTTCACGGTGGCCAGAGGGGTGCGCAACTCGTGCGCCATCACGCCCATGGTGGAGAGGGTGTTGAGCAACCGGGCGCGGCGCAGGTTGGCGCTGGAGATGCCCAGCATCAGGCCCATGGTCCAGGCGAAGGCGATCACGACCACGTTGGCCAGGGGCTGCTCCGGGCCCACGGGGCTGGCGCCCATGAGGTGCGCCGAGTACAGCCCCGCCGCACCGCCGGTGAACAGGCCCAGCGTGGCCAGGCGCCAGTCGGTGGCGTGGTAGTAGATGAGGACCATGGCCGCGACGCTGCCCAGCCAGGCGGGGTTGCCGCCGTTCATGGCGTACATCCAGGTGAAGAACCACGGCAGCTGGATCCAGGTGGCCAGGCTGAACAGACGCCCGCTGGCGGCCGAGGTCGGGTCGCGGCGCAGGCTGGGCATGAGGTAGATGAGCGCCGTGAACGCCATCAGGAGCCGGGCCAGTGGGTTCTCGTAGGGCTGGGGCACGGCGTGCGCCCAGATCCAGTAGATCAGCAGGTGCCCGCTGAACGTGAAGAAGCCGATCCACACCAGTCGGCGCGGCGATGGGTGCAAAATGGGCTCCAGCGGCGTGTGCACGACTTCGTCGAGCAACCACTGCCGCCACCTTGCCCACCCGCTTTTCCACTGCAACCGGTTCAGCCGCAATATGGTCTCCTGTCCTGACTGGCCTCTCGCGGGCGTCGACTCCGACGCCCGGGTTGCGCGCATTCTGCAACCTCGCGAGGCCCCGCGCCCATGACACTCCCTGTCAACTTTGACAGTGTCGGCGTCGACAGCATCCTGGCCGACTGGCTGATGGCGCTGCGCGAACAGGGGGTGGAAGTGGTGATGGTGCTGGGCCCGGACCCCCTGGGCCCGCGCGAGCGCCGCGAGCTGCTGGCCGTGCATCCCCCCCGCATGCTGGCACCCGCCGAGGCCTTGGCGGCCAGCGTGGATTTTGGCGCGAGCTGGCGTGAAAGCGACGCGCCCCTGGTGGCCTGGCAGGATATTTCCAAGTCGGCCGCCGAGCATTCCAGTCGCTGGCGTCGCCTGTTTCTGGCCCACGGGCAGCAGAGCCTGGTGCGGGTGGCCTTCCCCTTGCCGGCTGGCCGGGCCTTCGAATGTTTCATGTTCAGCCCGCGCGCCTACGACAGCCGCCTGGAAGCCGCCACGCTGGCCTGGTCGGTCTTCAATGTCTGGCCCATGCTCAAGCGCGCCCTGGCGGAGCAGCGCGTGAGCCTGAGCCCGCGCGAGCTGGAAAGCCTCAACCTGGCCTTCGAGGGCCTGACCGCGCGCGAAACCGCGCTGCGCATGGACTGCTCGGAGCGCACCGTGAACTACCATCTGGCCAACGCCATGGCCAAGCTGCAGACCGACAACAAGCTCGGCGCCGTGCAGCGGGCCTGCTGGCTTGGCCTGATTTGACGCCCGCCACCCTGTCCAAGGGGCGCCCGATCGAGCCGGTCCCCGGGCGCTTCGGGCCCATCCCCGCCGGGATCAGGCCCTTGTCATAATCGCGCCCCATGGCTTTTCTCGCCCTGGATGTCGGCAACACGCGCCTGAAGTGGGCGCTGTACGACGAGCCGCGCGTCGGTGCCCGGTTGATCACGCACGGCGCGCAATTCCTCGAGAACATCGAAACCCTCGAAGAGGGCGACTGGAGCCGCCTGCCCACGCCGCGCTGGGTGCTGGGCTGTGTCGTGGCGGGCGATGCGGTCAAGCGCCGCGTCGAGGAGCAGCTGGAGATGTGGGACGTGACCCCCCAGTGGGTGGTCTCGGGCAATGCCGAGGCCGGCGTGGTCAACGGCTACGACCACCCCGCGCGGCTGGGCTCCGACCGCTGGGTGGCCATGATCGGGGCGCGCCAGCGACTGCTCGCCCAGGGCCCCCAGCGGCCCTGCGTGGTGGTGATGGTGGGCACGGCGGTCACGGTCGAGGCCATCGACGCCGAGGGCAAGTTCCTGGGCGGCCTGATCCTGCCAGGGCACGGCATCATGCTGCGCGCGCTCGAATCGGGCACCGCCGGCCTGCACGTGCCCACGGGCGACGTGCGCGACTTTCCCACCAACACCAGCGACGCGCTCACCAGCGGCGGCACCTTTGCCATTGCCGGCGCGGTGCAGCGCATGGTGGAGAACCTGAGTCGGCACTGCGGCGAGGCGCCCGTGGTCTACATGACGGGCGGCGCGGGCTGGAAGATGGCGCCGTCCATGTCCACCGAGGTCGAGCTGGTGGAGAGCCTGATTTTCGACGGGCTGCTGCACATCGCCAGCCAGCGGCTGGCGGTGGCCTGAGCGGCCCCGGCGGTCATTCAGGGCCCCAGGGCAGCATCAGCGTCAGGGCCAGCAGCTGCTGGAAGGCCGGTTCGAAGCCGTCGATGATGGCTTGCGGGTCGGGGCAGAGCCCGGCGTCGGCGATCACGCCGAACTGCACCCCGCCGCCGTAGCTCAGCACCGACACGCCCAGGCCCACGGTGCCGGACTGCGGTACCCAGAACATGGTCTGCTCCAGGGTACTGCCGCAGAACAGCAGTTTTTTGCCCGGTCCGGGCACGTTGGTCATCACGGCGGTGGTCTTGCGCCCGAAGAGATTGAGCAGCGCGTCCTGCGCCGGTTTGATGAGCAGGCCCGCCACCGACAGCAGGGCAAAAGTGAGCAGTGGTTGCAGGCTTCCCTTGAGCTGGCGCATGCCTTCGCGCACGGCGTAGAGCCGCTCCACCGGGTTGGTCATGCCGATGGGCAGCAGCAGCGGCACGAGGCCGAAGCGGTTGCCCAGCTGCCACGCCTCTTCCAGCGGCCGCAGGTTGATCGGCACCATGGCGCGGATCTCCTGGCCCGCGGTGTCGTCGCCGTGGCCGCGCAGGTACTGGCCGATGGCACCGGCCACGCAGGACAGCAGCACATCGTTGACCGAGGCGTCGAAGGCGCGTCCGATGGCCTTGACCGCGTCCAGCGGGATCGGCTCGCACCAGGCCACGCGCTTGACGGCGCCGGGCGTGCCCTTGAGCCGGGTGGCCGAGTCGTCGGGCATGAGGGCGAGCGCGGCCACGTCGCTGGCGAGTTGGGCACCGATGTGCGCCGCGCCCACGGCCTGGTCCACGGCGCTGGCCAGGGTTTGCTGCGGCGCGGCCATGAGCGAGAGCGATTTCGCCGCGCCGCCACCCGCCACCTGCAGGGCGCGCGCGGTGAGGTCGCCCAGCGGGCGGATCAGGGCGTCGGCCAGCCAGTCCTCGGCGCCCTCGTTGGCGCGCCTGGTCCGCCGCGCGCGCGGCGCCGGGGCCTGGCCGCCGTCCACCAGGCTCATCATCACGCCGATGAGCGCGATGCCGTCGGCGATGCAGTGGTGGATGCGCGCGATCAGCGCCGAGCCGCCGGCGCAGTCCTCGATCAGTTCGAAGTGCCAGAGCGGGTGGTGGGGATCGAGCCGCTGCATGGCGAGCTGGCCCACCCGGTCCTGCAAGGCCTCCCGCTCGCCCTGGCCGCGTCGGCGGCGCAGGCGGTGCGTGGTGACGTGGCGGGCGAGATCGAAGTCGGGGTCGTCGATCCAGGCGGCGCCGGCCGCGTCCTCGCGGGCGATCTGCCGGAAACGCCGGTAGTGCAGCAGCCGCTCGCGCACCCGCTGCTCCAGCGCCGCGCGCGCCACGCCGGGCCGCAGCACCCACACGCCGACGATCATCATGAGGTTGGCCGGCGAGTCCATGCGCAGCCAGGCGGTGTCGACCTTGCTCATGCGCTCGCCTTCGAGCCCGAGCGTGCTGCTCAGCGCCTGCGTGAGGGCCGCGACGCGGTGGTCCATGGTGTCTCCTCGGGTGGGTTCTCTATTGTGGGCAGGCCGGGCTCCGTAAGATACCGGGACAAACCGCCATCCCCTTGGCGCCCCCCTTCAGGAGACCCCATGTCCGACCTCAAAGCCCGTTTCGAGAACGCCGTTGCCCATTCCAAGAAGCTTGCCGAGCGCCCCGACAACGCCACGCTGCTCAAGATCTATGGCCTCTACAAGCAGGCCACCGCGGGCGACAACACCGAAAAGAAGCCGGGTTTCAGCGACATGGTGGGCCGCGCCAAGTGGGACGCCTGGAACGGCTTCAAGGGCGCCTCGTCCGACGACGCGATGCAGCAGTACATCGACCTCATCGACAGCCTGAGCTGAAGCCGCAAGCCCCCGACAACCACCTGAGCGTTCAGGTGGTTTTCTTTTTGGCGGCCGCCTTCTTCGCGGCGGGCTTCTTCGCCGCCAGCAGGGTGTCCAGGTTCTTCACGATCTCGGCCTCGATGCGCTCCTTGAAGGCGCCGAGCAGGAAGCCGAGCTTGGCGTCGAGCACGAAGCGGTCGCCCTCGACCCGCAGGCAACCGCTGACGCCCGAGCGAGTGAACTGCACGGCGTCCTCGCGGGTGCCTTCTTCGTAGGTGCAGCTCATGTCGAACTCTTCTTCGGCCTGCTCGGCCCATTTCCAGGCCAGCTGGCGCGCGGCCGCCAGGCCCAGGGCGTGCTCGCGTTCGATGTGGATGTCGGCCATGGGGCGGGGTCTCCTGGTGTTCAGCGGGTGATCGCCAGCGCCTGCAGGCGCTGGTGGCGCTCGGCCTGGGGCAGGGCGGCGAGCGTGCGCACCGCATCATAGAAGCGCGCGAAGTCGCGGCCCTCGCGCGCGAACAGGGCTTCGAAGCCGGGCACCAGCTGGTCGTAGGCGCCTTGGGCGCCCAGCAGGGCATTGTTGGCGCGCGCCACCCAGGGGTCGTAGGCCGCGAAGCCGCCCCAGAAGGCCTTCAGCGCCTCGTATTCGCGGCGGAACTCGGCCATCACGCGCGCCTTGCGCTCGAGCTTGGCCGCGTCGTCGAGCGAGGCGTCGCCATACACCGCCAGCAGCCGCGCGCGCACCGAGGCGGTGAGGCCGCGGAAGGCGCGGCGGCGCTGGTCGAAGGCTTCGTACGCCACGCGCGCGCCGGGCGTGGACGCTTGCGCCAGCCAGCGCTGCACGCCCAGCCGCTCGACCGCCGTGGCGAAGGACTCGTTGAAGGTGGTGTCGTCCTTGGCATAGACCACCTGGTGGGCCAGTTCGTGGAACAGCAGGCGGGCGAGCTCGCCCTCGGGCTGGCGGATGAAGGTGTTGAGCAGCGGGTCGCCGCCGGCCCAGTTCATCCAGCCCAGGGTGGAGTAGGCGGGTACCGGGTACACGGCCACCTCCAGGCCCCGGTCCAGACCGGCGGCGAAGGCGCGCGCATCGGCCTCGCGGTAGTAGCCGCGGTAGCCCACGCAGCCGGCCACGGGGAAGCACCAGGTCTGCAGGCTGAGCGAGAGCGCCGGTGCGGCCACCACGTTGTAGACGGCGGCGTTGCGCCCCAGGTCGGCGTAGCGGTGGTAGCTGGCGTTGTCGGGCAGGTCCAGTTCGCTCACGGCGAAGGCGCGCAGGCGCCGGGCGAGCAGCAGGCGGTCTTTCAGCGCTCCGGGCGTGCCGGCGTCGGCCAGCCAGTCGTCGATGGGACGGGCGCGCCACATCAGGTCGACGTGGCCGCTGAGCGATTGCCAGTAGTAGCCCAAGCCCTGCGTGCGGGCGCAGCCCGAGACCAGCGCCGTCGCCGCCAGCAGCAGCGCGGCCGCGCGCATCAGGCCGAGGCCTCCAGTGGCGCCACCTGCACGTGGCAGTCGTAGAACGTGGGGCCGCGGCCCATGTCGGTGAGGCGCTGGCTGGTCACCTCATTGACGTTGGTGCCGAAGGGGCCGAGCTTGCGCCACCAGATGCCCAGTCCATTGACCACGCCGGGGCGCGCGCGCTCGGACACCTCGGCCACGCAGCGGTACTCCCCGCGCTGGTTGAACACGCGCACCATCTGGCCGCTGGCGATGCCGCGCGGCGCGGCGTCGTCGGCGTGGATTTCCAGCCGCGGCTGGCCCTCGATGCCGCGCAGGCTGGCGACGTTGACGAAGCTGCTGTTGAGGAAGTTGCGCGCGGGCGGCGAGATCATCGCCAGCGGGTAGTCGGGGTGCGTTCCGCCGGGCTCGGCATTGGGGATGTGGTCGGGCAGCGGGTCCAGGCCCTGGGCGGCCAGGCGTGCGCTGTGGAACTCGCAGCGGCCGGACGGCGTGGGGAAGCCGCCCTCGGCGTAGGGTGCCTCGGGCACCGGCAGCGTGGCCCAGCCGACGTCGAGCAGCCGCTGGAAATCGACCTGGTCGCCGAAGGCCGTGCGGCACAGCGTGAGGTCGTCGTCGGCGAAGCAGGGGTCGTCGAAGCCCAGGCGCGCGGCCAGGGCGCGGAAGACCTCGGTGTTCGGGCGCGCCTGGCCCTGCGGTGCGATAGCCGGGCGGTTGAGCAGCACGTCGGTGTGGCCGTAGCTGGTGTGGATGTCCCAGTGCTCGTGCTGCGTGGTGGCCGGCAGCACGTAGTCGGCGAAGTCGGCCGTGTCGGTCTGGAAGTGCTCCAGCACCACGGTGAACAGGTCGTCGCGCGCAAAACCCTTCACCACCTGAGCCGAGTCGGGCGCCACCGCCACCGGGTTGCTGTTGTAGACGATGAGCGCCTCGACCTTCGGACCGAAGGCGGGCGAGGACTCGCGCAGCAGGTCGTCGCCGATGGTGCTCATGTTGATGGTGCGTGGCGCGAGGCCGGCCAGCAGGTCGGGCCGCTGCAGCTCGGCGCGGCGCACCGGGAACAGGCCGGAGCTGGACAGCAGCAGCCCGCCCGCGCGGTGCCGCCAGGCGCCCACCAGCGCCGGCAGGCAGGCCACCGCCCGGGCGGCGTTGCCGCCGCCGCGCACGCGCTGCATGCCGTAGTTCAGGCGGATCGCGGCCGGCTTCGTGGTGCCGTAGGCGCGGGCCAGTTCGGCGATCTGCCGTTCGGGAATGCCGCAGACCTCGGCCGCGCGCGCGGGCGGCCACTGCAGGGCGCGCTCGCGCAGGCCTTCCCAGCCCAGGGTGTGGCGGGCGATGTAGTCGTGGTCCAGCCAGTCGTGGACGATCAGCTCGTGCATGAGGGCCAGCGCCAGGGCGGCATCGGTGCCGGGGCGGATGGCCAGGTGCTCGTGGCACTTTTCGGCGGTTTCGCTGCGCCGGGGGTCGATGCAGACCAGGCGCGCGCCGTCGCGCTTGGCCTGCTGGGCGAGCTTCCAGAAGTGCAGGTTGCTGGCGATGCTGTTGCTGCCCCAGATCAGGATCAGCCGGGCCTCGGCGAAGTGCTCCACCTTCATGCCGACCTTGCCGCCCAGGGTCTGGGTCAGGCCCTCGCTGCCGGCCGAGGCACAGATGGTGCGGTCCAGGAACGAGGCACCGAGGCGGTGGAAGAAGCGTGCGGCCATGCCCTCGCCCTGCACCAGGCCCATGGTGCCGGCGTAGCTGTAGGGCAGGATGGCCTGCGGGTCGCGCGCGGCGATGGCCTTCAGGCGGGCGGCGATGTCGTCCAGCGCCTCGTCCCAGCCGACCGGCTCGAAGCGCCCGCTGCCCTTGGGACCCGTGCGGCGCAGCGGCTGCAGCAGGCGATCGGGGTGGTGGGTGCGCTCGGCGTAGCGCGAGACCTTGGTGCAGAGCACGCCGTCGGTGTGGCGGTGCGCGGGGTTGCCCTGCACCCGCACGGCGCGGCCGTTCTCCACCGTGGTCAGCAGGGCGCAGGTGTCGGGGCAGTCGTGCGGACAGGCGCCGCGGACAACAAGTGATGCTTCTGTCATGGCGGAATGGGGGTGTGGCCAAGCGATCATAGGCCGCCGCGTCCGCCCGTTCCGGGGCGCCGCCTGGCGGATGCCCCTGCAGGCATATGAACGCTTGTTTATACCCTTGCGGCTGCCCGAGCCCGTTCCGTCCTTCAAGGAGCCGCCATGAGACGTCGTCGCCTGCTGACCGCCACCGGGTCCGCCGCCCTGCTGCCCGGCCTGGCCCTGCTGCCCGCCCGCGCGGGCGCCCAAGGGGCCCCCGCCGGCCTGAGCGACACCACCCTCGTGCTGGGCCAGTCGGCCCCGTTCAGCGGCGCGGCGGAGCAGCTGGGCCTGCAGTTCCACCTGGGCGCCCAGCTTTTCTTCGAGCAGCTCAATGCCAAGGGCGGCGTGCACGGCCGGCGCATCGAGCTCAAGCGCCTGGACGACGGCTACGAGCCCGACCGCTGCGTGGCCAACACCCGTCAGTTCATCGGCGAGGGCGTGTTCGCGCTGTTCGGCTACATCGGCACGCCCACCAGCGTGGTGGCGCTGCCACTGGCCACCGAGGCCAAGGTCCCGTTCTTCGCGCCCTTCTCGGGCGCCGAGGCCCTGCGCACGCCCTTCAACCGCTACGCCATCCACGTGCGGGCCTCGTACTTCGACGAGACGGCGGCCATCGTGCGCCAGCTCACGCAGGTGGGCATCAAGCGCATTTCGGTCTTCTACCAGAACGACGCCTACGGCAAGACCGGCCTGGAAGGGGTCATGCGCGCGCTCAAGGCCCTCAACATGGAACCCGCTTCCACCGGCACGGTGGAGCGCAACACCGTGGACGTGGCCGAGTCGCTCAAGTCCATCCTGGCCGGGCGGCCCGAGGCGATCGTGCAGATCAGCGCCTACAAGTCCTGCGCCGCCTTCATCCGCGCGGCGCGCAAGGCCGGTTTCGCCGGCAACCTGTACAACGTGTCCTTCGTGGGCACCCAGGCCCTGCTCGACGAGCTCGGCAAGGACGCGCGCGGCGTGGCGGTGAGCCAGGTCATGCCGTTTCCGTACAGCCCGGCCACATCCCTGTCGGGTGAGTACCTGGCCGCCGTGCGCGCCAAGCAGGGCCGCGCGCCCAATTACTCGGGCATCGAGGGCTACGTGGCCGCCAAGGTGTTCACCGAAGCGCTCAACCGCGCGGGCCGTGGCCTCAGCCGCGAGGGTTTCATCAACGCCATCGAAGGCATCCGGGGCCTGGACCTGGGCGGTTTCCCGGTGGACTTCGGGCCCAACAAGCACACCGGTTCCCGGTTCGTGGAACTCACCCTGCTGACCGAGGACGGGCGCGTGCGGCGCTGAAGCGCCAGCCCCCGGCGCCCTTGCCCGACGGGCGCGCGGGGCTGTCGCCGCGGGCACGCGCGGCGGCGCCTGCTACCGCTACCATGCCCGGTTTCGGAGACCGGACATGAAGCTCATCGATTCCATCGTCACCCAGGCCGCGGGCATCGCGGCCGTGCGGCGCGACATCCACGCGCACCCCGAACTCTGCTTCGAGGAGGTGCGCACCGCCGACCTCGTCGCCGCCAAGCTCACCGAGTGGGGCATTCCCATCCGCCGCGGCATGGGCACCACCGGCGTGGTGGGCATCGTGCACGGCCGCGACGGCGGCGCCAGTGGCCGGGCGATCGGCCTGCGCGCCGACATGGACGCCCTGCCCATGCAGGAGCACAACCGCTTCGCCCACGCCAGCCAGCACGCCGGCAAGATGCACGCCTGCGGCCACGACGGCCACACCGCCATGCTGCTGGCCGCGGCCCAGCACTTCGCCAAGCACCGCCACTTCGACGGCACGGTCTACCTGATCTTCCAGCCGGCCGAGGAGGGCGGCGGCGGCGCGCGCGAAATGATCAAGGACGGCCTGTTCAGCGAGTGTCCGATGGAAGCGGTGTTCGGCATGCACAACTGGCCCGGCCTGCCCACAGGCAGCTTCGCGGCCAGCGCCGGGCCGGTCATGGCCTCCACCAGCGAATTCAAGATCACCATCCGCGGCAAGGGCGGGCACGCCGCGCTGCCGCACACCGGCATCGACCCGGTGCCGGTGGCCTGCCAGATGGTCATGGGCTTCCAGACCATCATTACGCGCAACAAGAAGCCGGTGGACGCGGGCGTGATCTCGGTCACCATGGTCCACACCGGCGAGGCCACCAACGTCGTGCCCGACCACGCCGAGCTGCAAGGCACCGTGCGCACCTTCACCTACGAGGTGCTCGACCTGATCGAAAAGCGCATGCAGGCAATCGCCGAGCACACCTGCGCGGCCTATGGCACCACCTGCGAGTTCCAGTTCCACCGCAACTACCCGCCCACCGTGAATCACCCGGCGGAGACCGCCTTCGCGCGCGAGGTGCTGGCCGAGATCGTCGGTCCCGAGCGCGTGCTGGCGCAGGAGCCCACCATGGGCGCCGAGGACTTTGCCTACATGCTGCAGGCCAAGCCGGGCTGCTATGTGTTCATCGCCAACGGCGACGGCGCTCACCGCGAGGTCGGCCATGGCGAAGGGCCCTGCGTGCTGCACAACCCGAACTACGATTTCAACGACGACCTGATCCCCCTGGGCGCCACCTACTGGGTGCGCCTGGCCGAAAAATGGCTGGCCCAGCCGCGCGCGAACGGGGGTGCGGCGTGATCGAGATCCGCGACGCGTTCTCCCCAACCTACGCCAAGGCCCGGGTCAAGTTTCTCGAGGCCGCCGCCGCGGCGGGCCTGGCCATCCGCAGCCACGAGCACCCGCTCAAGGGCCGCGAGGGCGAAACCCTGGCCATGGACACCGCCCTCGATGGCTCGCCCGACGCCGAACAACTGCTCATCGTGAGCAGCGCCTGCCATGGCGCCGAGGGCTTCTGCGGCTCCGGCGTGCAGGTGCACGCCCTGCACGACGCCGAGTGGCGCGCCAAGGCGCGCGACAGCGGCGTGGCGGTGCTCTACATCCACGCGCTCAACCCGCACGGCTTCTCCTGGCTGCGCCGCGTGACGCACGAGAACGTGGACCTGAACCGCAACTTCCAGGACTTCTCCGGCCCCCTGCCGGTGAACGAGGACTACGCCGATCTGCACCACCTGCTGCTGCCGGACGAGTGGCCGCCCACGGCCGAGAACGAAGCGGCCGTGCGCAGCTGGATCGCCCGGCGCGGCATGACCGCTTTCCAGGCGGCCATCACCATGGGCCAGCACCGCTTCCCCGACGGCCTGTTCTTCGGCGGCACCGCGCCCACCTGGAACAACGACACGGTGCGCCGGGTGCTGCGCGAGCAGGCCGGGCGCGCGCGCCGCGTGGCCTGGATCGACCTGCACACCGGCCTGGGCCCCAGCGGCCTGGGCGAACGCATCTTCGCCTGCCGCGACGACGCGGCCGCCTTCGCGCGCGCCAAGGCCTGGTGGGGCGGCGACGGCGCCACGCCCATCACCTCCATCTACGACGGCTCGTCCACCTCGGCCCTGCTCACCGGCCTGATGTGGGTGTCCATCTACCAGGAATGCCCGCAGGCGGAGTACACCGGCATCGCACTGGAGTACGGCACGGTGCCGATTCCCGAGGTGATCGATGCGCTGCGCGGCGACCACTGGCTGCACCAGCACCCCGATGCGCCGGCCGAGCTGCAGGCGGCCATCAAGCAGCGCGTCAAGGACGCCTTCTACACCGACACCGACGTCTGGCGCGGCCAGATCGTGAGCCAGGCGCGCCAGGCCCTCTTCCAGGCGGTCGACGGCCTGAAGGGCTGAGGGCCCTGTGATCGAGGCGTGATTTCCACCGGGCTGCCGCGCCGCGGCCCGGTGCTCCCGACGTCAAATGCCGGCCCGCGCGCCACCGGGCGCCGCGCGTGCAAGGAGCACCGATGGACATCGAATGGGGTTCGCGCTACGAGTTGCCGCCGCCACGGCCCGAGCTGCCGGCCGCCTGGGCCCTGGAAGAGCTGGCCGATGAGCTGATGCGCCTGCGGGTGGGCGGCGTCAACCCCAGGCTGTTGGGCGTGCCCGACGCGTTCGGCGCGGGCGGCTGGTGCATTCACCCCGAGGGCCCGGTCTGGGTGGTCTACTACGCCGAAGGGGGGCGCCGCTGGCGCCCCTCGGTTTTCACCAGCCCCTTCGACGCCGCCAATTTCTACCTGTGGCTGCACCTGGCCGACATGGCGCCGGCGGCGCGCGGCGCGGCGCGCTTCCTGGGCTTTTCTCTCAGCGCTGGTACGCCGACGACAGCGCCATGAGGTGCTGGCGCTGCGCGGGCTCCAGGTAGGGGGCGAGCTGGTGCAGCACGTGCTGCGCGCCACGCAGCAGCGCCGCCTGCGCGTGGTCGGGCTCCAGGGCGTGGCGCGGGTCGCGCACGTACTCGAAGCTCAGCCAGAAGGTGAGCAAGGCCACCATGCCGTCGGCCGTGGGGTCGAGTTCGCGGCCGTCGATCTGGATCGCGCCCGAGCGGCCCAGGCCGCCCAGCAGCTGGCGGACGGCGCGCGTCTTGGCCCCCAGCAGGCCCTGGAAGCGCGTCTCCAGCAGGCGGTTCTTGGACAGCAGGTCGTTCAGGTCGCGATAAAGGAAGCGGTACTCCCAGATGCGCTCGAACAGCGAGTGCAGGAAGAACCAGGCGTCTTCCACGTGACGCACGCCCTCGGCCGCGCCCAGCAACTCGTTCAGGGAACGTTCATAGCGCTCGAACAGCGAGTTGATGAGTTCGTCCTTGGCCGGGTAGTGGTAGTACAGGTTGCCGGGGCTGATGCCCAGCTCGGCCGAGATCAGCGTGGTGGAGACGTTGGGCTCGCCGAATCGGTTGAACAGCGCCAGCGAGGTTTCCAGGATGCGTTCGGCCGTGCGGCGCGGGGCTTTCTTGGGCATGCGCGCGGGGTTCATTGGAATGCCCGCCGTGCGGCGCGCGGCGGGGCGGGGCGCCGTGGGAGCGGCCCGGTGGTGCTCTCTGCGGTGGTCGGCAGGCGGCGCTGCAGTTCGTCGAGCACGCGGTGCAGCCGCGTGGCCACGGCGCTGTCGGCGGGCCGGTAGCGCGTGTCGATCAGGCGGCGTTCGGGGTCGGCGAGCGCGGCGTGGTCGATGGTGATGCCGTGGCGCGCCAGTTGCGGCGCCAGGCGGCCCGCGCGCAGCCGCAGCAGCGCGCGCGTGCGCTGGAAGGCGTGTTCGGCCATCTCGCGGCGCTGGCGGTAGCTGAAGGTGTTGGCGAAGAACAGCTCGGCGTCGCGCTGGTCGGGCTCGATCAGCACGATGTCGGTGTGGGGGTAGATGCGCTCGTAGCGTTCGAAGGCCAGCACCAGGCGCGAATGGATCATGGAGCGGAAGGTCTGGCTCATCACCACCGGCAGCCCGCCTTCCACCAGCGCGGGGATGCGGCCGCCGTGCGTTGATTCCGGGGTGGCGTGGTAAGGCACCAGGGGATTGAGGCACAGGAGCAGGTCCACGCCATCGTCCAGGGCGACCGAGGCGTGCATGGTCTTCTTGAGCGCGCCATCCACGTAGTGCCGCCCGCCGATCTGCACCGGCGGGAACAGGCCGGGCAGGGCGGCGCTGGCCTGGATGGCGCGCGAGATCGGCACCTGGTCCCAACCCGGCTGGCCGAAGGGCGCCGCCTCGCCGGTGTCCAGGTCGGTGGCCACCAGGGTCAGCCGCGCGCGCAGGTCGGCAAAGCGGTTGCTGCGGCCGGGCCGGCTGAACAGCCGGGCGATCTCGCGGTGGATGGTGTCGTTGTCGAGCACGCCGGCGGGCAGCGCCGCTCCCAGGCGCTCCAGTGCCTGGCTCAAGGCCTTGCCCTGGACCAGCCAGGACCAGGCGGCCTCGCCCGCCAGGCGCGGCAGCGTGCGCAGGCGCTGGGCGAACTCGCCCCAGGCCGGCTGCATCAGCCAGGCCGGGTCGAAGCCGTCGAGCCGGGGCCGGTCCTCGATGAAGGTCTCGCACAGTTCGCGCGGGGCAATGCCATTGGCCAGCGCGGCGGCGATGAAGCCGCCCGCCGACACGCCCACGTAGTGAGCGCAGGCGTTGAGGTCCAGGCCGTCGAGCGAGTCGTCGAGCGCGCACAGGGCGCCGATCTCGTAGATGGCGCCCAGCGGACCGCCACCGGCCAGGGCCAGCCCGATGCGCGGCGGGCGCGCGCGGGCGGGGGGGCGCGGGCGGGTGCGGGTCATGGGGTCACCTCCGTGCAGCGCGCGGCGCTGCGAGCCCCTGCGGGCGGCCGTGCGGGTCTCATGCGGCCAAGTGTAGGGCGTGCCCCCGCTCAGGGCTGCTGCGGCGCAGCAGGGCGGATCACGCGGTGGCTTTCTTCGCCGGGGCTTTGCGGGCGGCGCTGCGCTTGGCGGGTGCCTTGCGGGGCGCGGCCTTGGCGCTGGCCGAGGCCTTGCGCGCGGGCTTGGTGGCCAGGCCCACGCCGCCGAGTTTGAGCACCTGCTGGTTGAGCGCCTCGATGCGCTCCATCAGCGCCTCGACGTCGCGCGCCGACGGCACGCCCAGCTTGCCCAGGGCCTTGGCCACGCGCTCCTCGAACAGGCTCTCCAGCTTGTCCCACTGGCCGGCGGCCTTGCTCTGGATGTCGTTGGCCATGCTGCTCACGCGGCTGGTGGCCTCGCTGATGCGCTCCTCGGCCGCGGTCTGGGTCTTGCGCTGGATGTTCATGCCTTCCTTGACCAGGGTCTCGAAGGCCTTGCCGCCTTCCGCCTGCGCCTTGGCGAAGGCGCCGAGGCCGGCCAGCCAGATCTGCTGGGCCGATTCCTTGATGGCGCCGGCCAGCGGCGAGGCGCCGTGGCCCTTCTCGTTGCCGCCGTCGGTGCGGGCGCTGCCGCCCTTCTTCTGGATCTTCTTGACCATGCTTCGGGCTCCTGTGGTGGTTGCTGCGAATGCGCTGGCGGCCTGAGGGGCGTCGCCATTGCCGCGCATGGTGGCGGCCCACGCCGGGCCTGTGTAGGGGCATGCGACTAAATCGGCCGCGGGTTTCTGCGGAATGGGCCGTCCGATCGCGTGCAACAGAATCGCGAGCGATGCCCCTTTGCGGCACCCCAGCAACAACACACAGGAGTCCCCCATGCAGTACTTCGTGACCGGAGCCACCGGCTTCATCGGCAAGCGCCTCGTTCGCCGGCTGCTGCAGCGAAAGGGGGCGGTGGTGCACTTCCTGATCCGGCGCGAAAGCGAAGGCAAGGTGGCGGCGCTGCGCGAGTACTGGGGCGTGGGGCCGGCGCGCGCGGTGCCGGTGTTCGGCGACCTCACCGAGAAGAAGCTCGGCGTCTCGGCCGACGACGTGAAGGCCCTCAAGGGGCAGATCGACCACTTCTTTCACCTGGCCGCGGTGTACGACCTGGGCGCCGACGAGGAGAGCCAGGTGGCCGTCAACATCGACGGCACGCGCCACACGCTGGAGCTGGCCAAGGCCATCGGTGCGGGCCACTTCCACCACGTCTCGTCCATCGCCGCGGCGGGGCTGTACGAGGGCGTGTTCCGCGAGGACATGTTCGAGGAGGCCGAGAACATCGATCACCCCTATTTCATGACCAAGCACGAGAGCGAGAAGCTGGTGCGCGCCGAGAACAAGCTGGCCTGGACCGTGTACCGCCCGGCCATGGTGGTGGGCGACAGCCAGACCGGCGAGATGGACAAGATCGACGGCCCCTATTACTTCTTCAAGCTGATCCAGCGCATGCGCCAGATCCTGCCGCCGTGGATGCCCAGCATCGGCCTGGAGGGCGGGCGCATCAACATCGTGCCGGTGGACTTCGTGGTCAACGCGCTCGACCACATCGCCCATGGCCCGCGGCAGGGCGGCGAGTGCTTCCACCTGGTGGACCCGGTGGGCTACCGCGTGGGCGATGTGCTCGACATCTTCAGCAAGGCCGCGCACGCGCCCAAGATGAACCTGTTCGTGAATGCCGCGCTGCTGGGCTTCATCCCCAAGAGCGTGAAGAAGGGACTGATGGCCCTGGCGCCGGTGCGCCGCGTGCGCGACGCGGTGATGAAGGACCTGGGCCTGCCCGAGGACATGCTCACCTTCGTCAACTACCCCACGCGCTTCGACTGCCGCGGCACGCTGGCCGCGCTCAAGGGCAGCGGCGTGGAATGCCCGAACCTGAAGGACTACGCCTGGCGCCTGTGGGACTACTGGGAGCGCCACCTCGATCCCGACCTGCACCGCGACCGCAGCCTGCGGGGGACCGTCGCGGGAAAGGTGGTCCTGGTCACGGGCGGTAGTTCCGGCATCGGCCTGGCGGCGGCGCACACCTTCGCCGAGGCCGGCGCCACCACCATCATTTGCGGCCGTGACCAGGACAAACTCGACGAGGCCTGCAAGGAGGCCAAGGCCAAGGGCTACCAGTTCATCGCCTACCCGGCCGACATCGCCGACATGGCCGATTGCGACCGCTTCGTGCAGCTGCTGGTGCAGCAGCACGGTGGCGTGGACTTCCTCATCAACAACGCCGGCCGTTCCATCCGCCGGGCCATCGAGGGCAGCTACGACCGCTTCCACGACTTCGAGCGCACCATGCAGCTCAACTACTTTGGCTGCCTGCGCGTGACCATGGGCCTGCTGCCGGGCATGGTGCAGCGGCGCCGGGGCCACGTGGTCAACATCAGCTCGATCGGCGTGCTCACCAACGCGCCGCGCTTCTCGGCCTACGTGGCCAGCAAGGCCGCGCTCGACGCCTGGACGCGCTGCGCCAGCAGCGAGTTCGCCGACCAGGGCATCACCTTCACCACGATCAATATGCCCCTGGTGCGCACCCCCATGATCGCGCCCACCAAGATCTACAACAACGTGCCCACGCTGAGCCCCGAGGAGGCCGCCGACATGATCGCCCAGGCCTGCATCGACAAGCCGGTGCGCATCGCCACCCGCCTGGGCGTGACCGGCCAGGTGATGCACGCGCTGGTGCCGCGCATCGCGCAGATCGTGATGAACACCAGCTTCCGCATGTTCCCGGACTCGGCGGCGGCCAAGGGCGAGAAGGGCGCGAAGGCGCAGTTGTCGCCCGAGGCGATCGCCATGCAGCAGATGATGCGGGGCATCCATTTCTGAAGCCCCCCGCGGCGCGTCGCGCCACCCGGCCCCCCGAGGGGCAACACCGGCGGCCCGGCGAAGCCGGTTCCGCGGTGTGCCTGGATCGAGACCCTGGCGTTGTGTGCCTCTCTAGAATCGCGGTTTTGTTCCTCTCGGAAGAACTTCGCGCATGTCCACCGCTCCCGACATCACCACCATCGCGCCGCGCGACCGCGCGGAAATCCTCGCCCAGGCGCTGCCCTACATCCGGCAGTTCCACGGCAAGACCATGGTCATCAAGTACGGCGGCAACGCCATGACCGACCCGGCCCTGCAGCAGGATTTCGCCGAGGACGTGGTGCTGCTCAAGCTGGTGGGCATCAACCCGGTGGTCGTGCACGGTGGCGGCCCGCAGATCGAGACCCTGCTCAAGCGCCTGGGCAAGAAGGGCGAGTTCATCCAGGGCATGCGCGTCACCGATGCCGAGACCATGGAAGTCGTGGAGTGGGTGCTGGCCGGCGAGGTGCAGCAGGACATCGTGGGCCTGATCAACCAGGCCGGCGGCAAGGCGGTGGGCCTGACCGGCCGCGACGGCGCCATGATCCGCGCGCGCAAGCTGCGCATGGCCGACCAGGCCGACCCCTCACGCGAGCACGACGTCGGCCAGGTCGGCGACATCGTGGGCGTCGACCCGGCGGTGGTGAAGGCCCTGCAGGACGACCAGTTCATCCCGGTCGTGAGCCCGATCGGCTTTGGCGAGCACAACGAGAGCTACAACATCAACGCCGACGTGGTGGCCGCCAAGCTGGCCACCGTGCTGCAGGCCGAGAAGCTGCTCATGCTCACCAACATCCGCGGCGTGCTCGACAAGGAAGGCCAACTGCTCACGGAACTCACGCCGCGCCGCATCGACGAGCTGGTGGCCGACGGCACCATCTCCGGCGGCATGATTCCCAAGATCGCCGGCGCGCTGGACGCCGCCAAGAGCGGCGTGAACGCGGTGCACATCATCGACGGCCGCGTGCCGCACGCGCTGTTGCTCGAGGTGCTGGGCAACGAGCCATTCGGCACCATGATCAAGGGATGACAGCCCCCACGCTCCACCGCTGCGCGGGCCGCTGCCCCCCGAGGGGTCGCGTTTCGCCTTGGGGCGGCCCGGCGGCGAAACCATCGCGGTGAGCTCATGCGTTTGCTCTTGGTCGAGGACGACGTCATGGTCGCCAGCGGCATCAAGCTGGGCCTGGCCGACGCGGGCTACACCGTCGACTGGGTGGGCAGCGCCGAGCGCGCCGAGCAGGTGCTGGCGCGCGAGGGCTTCGACGCCGCCATCTTCGACATCGGCCTGCCCGGTGGCGACGGCCTGGCGCTCACGCGCCTCATCCGCGCGCAGGGCCTGGCGCTGCCGGTGCTGATCCTCACCGCCCGCGACGCGCTGCACGACCGCGTGCAGGGCCTGGACCTCGGTGCGGACGACTACATGGTCAAGCCCTTCGAGCTGCCCGAGCTGCTGGCCCGCCTGCGCGCGCTGCTGCGACGCTCCCAGGCCGCCACCTCGGCCGTGCTGGGCTTCGGCGCGCTGGAGATGGACACCGCGCAGCGGCGCGTCACGCTCGCGGGCCAGCCGCTGGAGCTGGGCCCGCGCGAATGGACCGTGCTCGAGTACATGCTGATGCAGACCCCCAAGCCTGTGGCCAAAGACAAGCTGCTGGCCGCGCTCACCGGCTGGGACAAGGAAATCACGCCCAACGCGATCGAGGTCTACGTCTCGCGGCTGCGCGCCAAGCTGGAGCCGGCGGGCATCGCGGTGCGTGCCATCCGCGGTTTCGGCTACCGCCTGGAGTGCGCCGATGCCGCGGGTCGCGCCGACGCCTGAGCCCGGCGCCCCGCGCGACCTGATCGGCGGCCTGCGGCGCCGCCTCTTGGTCATGCTGCTGGCCACCATCGGGGCCATCGGCGCGGCCACGTTGGCCTTCCACTACCAGGGCGCGGGCACCGCCGCGCTGCAGCAGGACCAGCGCCTGCTGCGCCTGGTGCCCATGCTGGCCGACTCGGTGGTGCTGCCGCGCGGCGGCACCCCCACCGATGGCACCGACCTCACCCTGCTGATGGCGCCGCCGATCCAGGAGTTCCTGGCCGACCGCGACGGCCACACCGCCGTGGGCGTGTTCAGCCCGCGGGGCGAGCGCCTGTTCGGCGCCGACTGGCTGCCGGTGCTGCTGCCCACCACCGAGGCCCCCGAGTTCGTGAGTGTGGTCGATGCGGGCGTCACGCACCGCGTGGTCGCCCAGCGCGCGGTCACCGAAGCGGGCGAGCTCATCCTGGTGCTGGCCGACGGCAGCGACGCGCGCCAGCACTGGCTGCGCAACGTGCTGCTGCGCGTGCTCCTGCCCAACCTGGCGCTGTTCGCGGTGGCCGCGGGCATGCTGGGCTGGGGCGTCACTCGGGCGTTGCAGCCGCTCATGGACCTGCGGCAGGCGGTGGAGCGGCGCTCGCCGCGCGACCTGAGCCCGATCGACGAGCGCCACACGCCGGCCGAGGTGCGTCCGTTGGTCCAGGCCCTCAACCGCCTGTTCGCGCGCGTCAACGAGCAAAGCGACACCCAGCGGCGCTTCGTGGCCGACGCCGCGCACCAGCTGCGCACGCCGCTGGCCGGGCTGCAGGCCCAGGTGGAGGCCTGGGCCCAGGCGGCGCGCAGCATGGGCGCGGGCGACCTGCTGAGCCTGCGCGCCGAGCAGGTGCTGCGCCTGCGCGACGCCACGCGCAACACCACCCAGCTGGCCAACCAGTTGCTGGCCCTGTCGCGGGCCGACGCGCTGCGCGACGACGACGCGGCCCGCGAGACGGTGGACCTGGCCGAGCTCTGCGAAACCGTGCTCGCGCATTTCCTGGACGCCGCCGGCGCGCGCCGCATCGACCTGGGGCTGGAGGCGGCGCCCGCGCGCGTGCAAGGCCACGCCTGGCTGCTGCGCGAGCTGCTGATCAATCTGGTGGACAACGCCATCAAATACACCCCCGTGGGCGGTGCCGTCACCCTGCGCTGCGGTCAGGGCGATGGCGGGGCGGGCGCGGCCTGGATCGAGGTGGAAGACGACGGCCCCGGCATCGCGCCGGCCGAGCGCGCGCGCGTGCTGCAGCGCTTTTACCGGGTGCCCGGCACCGCTGGCAGCGGGCACGGGCTGGGCCTGGCGATCGCCGATGGCATCGCCCGCGTGCACCACACGCAGCTGCAGCTGGGCAGCGGCGCCGAGGGGCATGGCCTGTGCGTGCGCGTGGTCTTCGATGCGGTTGCCCACTAGCTGCGCAGACCGCGCCGATGCTGGGTAACCAGATGTAGCCGGCTGTGCGAGAATGCCGCGCGAATACCCCCGAGCCCCATCGGGGGACCGCGTCCACCGGACTGTCAGCCACCTCACGGACCACCGACCATGACCCCTGCTGCCGCGCCCGACATGCCCTCGCCCGACGACGACACGCTGGACGCCGCGTCCGCCACGGAAGCGGTCGAGGCCACCGGCCGCAAGCGGCCCAAGCCGGGCGAGCGCCGCGTGCAGATCCTGCAGGCCCTGGCCACCATGCTCGAGCAGCCCGGTGCCGAGCGCATCACCACCGCGGCCCTGGCGGCGCGGCTCGAGGTGAGCGAGGCGGCGCTGTACCGCCACTTCGCCAGCAAGGCCCAGATGTTCGAGGGCTTGATCGAGTTCATCGAACAAACCGTCTTCGGCCTCATCAACCAGCTCGACGAGCGCGAGCCCGATGCCCAGGCGCGCTGCCGCAAGCTCGTGGCCCTGTTGCTGCAGTTCGGCGAGAAGAACCCCGGCATGACGCGCGTGATGGTCGGTGACGCCCTGGTGTTCGAGAACGAGCGCCTGCAGCAGCGCATGAACCTCTTCTTCGACAAGATCGAGGCCACGCTGCGCCACAACCTGCGCGAGGCCGCCACGCTCGGCGGCGCCGCCACGCCCACGGTGGACGCGCAGGCCGACGCCTCGGTCATCACGGCCTTCTGCGTCGGGCGCCTGCAGCGCTTCGCGCGCAGCGGCTTCAAGCGCTCGCCCAACGAAAGCCTGGAGCACAGCCTGGCGCTGCTGCTGCCCGGCGGGCGGGGCTGAGCCGCCGCTTCGGGCGGCGAGCGTCTCGGGCGCCGGCACCGTGTCCCGGCCGGCCCGGGGCGAGGGGCCGCGCGGCCGGCCCTTCGGTCGCCGCAACCCTGCCGCCCTCTTAGGCAGCTGGCTCTAAATCAAACCCGCGCAAATGCCCTCGGGCTTGCCAGTCGCGCCGGAATCTGGGTAAAAATAGAACGACCGTTCGTTTCTTTCGGCCGACACCCCCGGCCGATCCACCCAGTCCCCGCATGAGCGACACCACCGCCAGCCGTCCCCGCCGCGCCGCGCCCGCCAATGGCCGCGCGGCCAAGCCCCAACCCAAGGGCCAGCAGACCAAGGCCGCCATCGTCGACGCCGCCTTGGGCCTGGCCACGCAGATCGGGCTCGAAGGCCTGTCCATCGGCGCGCTCGCCGAAGTCATGCAGATGAGCAAGTCCGGTGTCTTCGCGCACTTCGGTTCGCGCGAGGAGCTGCAGATTTCGGTGGTGCGCGAGTACCACACGCGCTTCGAGGACGAGGTCTTCTACCCCGCCATGAGTGCCCCGCGCGGCCTGCCGCGCCTGCGCGCGATGTTCGACAACTGGATGAAGCGCACCTCGGTCGAGATCGACTCGGGGTGCATCTATATCAGCGGCGCCGTCGAGTTCGACGACCGCCCCGGCCCCGTGCGTGACGCGCTCGCGAGCTCGGTCAGCACCTGGCAGGAGGCCCTGCGGCGCGCGATCGAGATCGCCGCGGAGGAGGGCCACCTGTCGGCCGACACCGACGCGTCACAGGTGGCCTTCGAAATCCACGGCCTGATCCTTGCCCTGCACTACGAGGCGCGCTTCCTGCGCAGCCCCGGCTGCCTCGACCGCGCCTGGCGCGGCTTCGGCGCCATCCTCGAGCGCAACGGCGCGCACCAGCCCGTCGGCCGCAAGGCCTGACCGCCCCTTTTCATTTCGACGAAACCACAGGAGAACACCCCCATGCCCGTCTACTCCCCCCCGCTGCGTGACATGCAGTTCGTGATGCACGAGGTCTTCAATGCCGTGGAGGAGCTCAAGGCCTGCCCGCCGCATGCCGACATCGACGCCGACACCATCAACGCGGTGCTGGAAGAGGGCGGCAAGTTCGCGGCCGAGGTGACCTTCCCGCTCAACATCGGCGGCGACGCGGAAGGTTGCGTGCTGGACAAGTCCACGCATGAGGTGAAGGCGCCCAAGGGCTTCAAGGAGGCCTACGCGCAGTACGTGGAAGGTGGCTGGCCCGCGCTCTCCTGCGACCCGGCGTTCGGCGGCCAGGGCCTGCCCCTGATCGTGAACCAGTGCTTCTACGAGATGCTCAACAGCGCCAACCAGGCCTGGACCATGTACCCCGGCCTGTCGCACGGCGCCTACGAATGCCTGCACGCCCACGGCTCGCCGGAGCAGAAAAAGCGCTACCTGCCCAAGCTCACCAGCGGCGAATGGACCGGCACCATGTGCCTGACCGAGCCGCACTGCGGCACCGACCTGGGCCTGCTGCGCACCAAGGCCGAGCCCCAGGCCGACGGCACCTACAAGCTCACGGGCCAGAAGATCTTCATCAGCGCCGGCGAACACGACCTGGCCGAGAACATCCTGCACCTGGTGCTCGCGCGCCTGCCGGACGCGCCCGTGGGCAGCAAGGGCATCAGCCTGTTCCTGGTGCCCAAGCACCTGGTGAAGGCCGACGGCACCCTCGGCGAGCGGAACGCCATCCACTGCGGCGGCCTGGAGCACAAGATGGGCATCCACGGCAACGCCACGGCCCAGATGGTGCTCGACGGCGCCGTGGGCACCCTGGTGGGTGAGCCCAACAAGGGCCTGCCCGCCATGTTCGTGATGATGAACGCCGCCCGCCTGGGCGTGGGCAACCAGAGCCTGGGCCTGACCGAAGTGGCCTACCAGAACGCGCTGGCCTACGCCAAGGACCGCATCCAGATGCGCAGCCTCTCGGGCGTGAAGGCCAAGGACAAGCCGGCCGACCCCATCATCGTGCACCCCGACGTGCGCAAGATGCTGCTCACGGCCAAGGCCTACGCCGAAGGCGGTCGCGCGCTGCTGATGTTCTGCACCCTGCTGCTCGACAAGGAGCTGCACCACCCCGACGAGAAGGTGCGCAAGGACAGCGCCGACCTCGCCGCGCTGCTCACGCCCATCGCCAAGGCCTTCCTCACCGACAACGGCTTCGAGGCCACCAACCACTGCATGCAGGTGTTCGGCGGGCACGGCTACATCAAGGAATGGGGCATGGAGCAGTTCGTGCGCGATGCCCGCATCAACATGATCTACGAGGGCACCAACACGGTCCAGAGCCTGGACCTGCTGGGCCGCAAGGTGCTGGGCAACAACGGGGCCACGCTCAAGAAATTCGGCAAGCTCGTGGCCGCGCTGGTGGAAGAGGAGGGCGTGAACGAGAAGATGGCCGAGTTCATCAACCCGCTGGCCTACCTGGGCGAGCAGATGACCAAGTTCACCACCGAGATCGGCTTCAAGGGCCTGCAGAACCCCGACGAGGTGGGCGCGGCCGCCGTGCCTTACCTGCGCGTGGCCGGCCACCTGGTGTTCGCCTACTTCTTCGCGCGCATGGCCCAGGCCGCGCAGCGCGCCATCGACGGCGGCAGCAGCGACCCGTTCTACGCCGCCAAGCTGCAGACCGCGCGCTTTTACTTCGCCAAGCTGTTCCCCGAGACGGCCACGCTGATGCGCCTGGCGCGATCGGGCAGCCAGGCGCTGATGGACACCGATCTGGCCTTGGCATGAGACACCCCCGCGCCGCTTCGCGTCGCCCCCTCAGGGGGGCAACGCCAGCGGCTGGGCACCGCCAGTTCCGCGGCATTTCTCGATCACTTCCCCTCGCTCCAAGGAGACTGCCATGAAGAGAACCTTGTTCGCTCTTGCCGGCCTTTTTCTGGCCGGCCTGGCCCACGCGCAGATGACGCCCGCGGGCCTGTGGAAGACCATCGACGACGACTCCAAGAAGGAGAAGTCGCTGGTTCGCATCACCGAGAACAACGGCGTCTTCAGCGGCCGCATCGAGAAGCTGCTCGACCCCGCCAGCGACCCCAAGGGCGTGTGCGACAAGTGCACCGACGACCGCAAGGACAAGCCCATCGTGGGCCTGGAGATCCTGCGCGGCATCAAGGCCGGCGAGAGCGACAAGACCGTGTTCGAGGGCGGCAGCATCGTCGACCCGAACAACGGCAAGAGCTACCGCGCGCGCCTCAAGCCCGTCAATGGCGGTGCGCAACTTGAGATGCGCGGCTACATCGGCCCCTTCTTCCGAACCCAGGTCTGGCAACGCGTGGAATGACCTTTCGCCAGCCTTTTTCCGAACACCCCATGAACCGATTCAACGTCAGAAAAGTCGCCGTGCTCGGCGCGGGCGTGATGGGCGCGCAGATCGCCGCCCATCTCGTCAACGTCAAGGTGCCGGTCGTGCTCTTCGACCTTCCGGCGAAGGAAGGCCCGAAGAACGGCACCGTCACCCGGGCGATCGAGAACCTGAAGAAACTCAAGCCCTCGCCCCTCGGCGTGGCCGCCGACGCCGACCTCATCGTCGCGGCCAACTACGAGGAGCACATGGCCCTGCTGGGCGAGTGCGACCTGGTCATCGAGGCCATCGCCGAGCGCATGGACTGGAAGCGCGACCTGTACCAGAAGATCGCGCCGCACGTGGTCCCGCACGCCATCGTGGCGTCCAACACCTCGGGCCTGTCGATCACGGCGCTGAGCGAGGCGCTGCCCGAGGCCATCAAGCCGCGCTTCTGCGGCATCCACTTCTTCAACCCGCCGCGCTACATGGTGCTGGTGGAGCTGATTGCGACGCCGGCGACGCAGCCGCTGATCCTGGACCAGCTCGAAACCTTCGTGACCAGCGGCCTGGGCAAGGGCGTGGTGCGCGCCAAGGACACGCCCAACTTCGTCGCCAACCGCATCGGCATCGCCGGCATGCTGGCCACGATGAAGGAGGTGGAGAACCACGGCCTGACGTTCGACGTCGTGGACGACCTCACCGGCAAGCGCCTGGGCCGCGCCAGCAGCGGCACCTTCCGCACCGCCGACGTGGTGGGCCTGGACACCATGGCCCACGTCATCAAGACCCTGCAGGACAACCTGAGCGCCGAGAGCGACCCGTTCTACGGCAGCTTCGGCACGCCGCCCGTGCTCAAGGCCCTGCTCGACAAGGGCCATCTGGGCCAGAAGACCAAGGCCGGCTTCTTCAGGAAGGTGGGCCGCGACATCCAACGCTTCGACCTGGCGAGCGGCGACTACGTGCCCTCGGGCGAGAAGGCCGACGAGGTCTATGGCCGCATGCTCAAGAAACCCGCCGCCGAGCGGCTGCGCCTGCTGAAGAACAGCACCGGTCCGCAGGGCCGGTTTCTCTGGGCCATCCTGCGCAACGGTTTCCACTATGCGGCCGTGCACCTGGCGAACATCGCCGACACCGCGCGCGACGTGGACCTGGCCATGCGCTGGGGCTTCGGCATGAAGCAGGGCCCTTTCGAGCTGTGGCAGGAGGCTGGCTGGCTGGAGGTGGCGAAGATGGTCCAGGAGGACATCGACGCCGGCAAGGCGCTGTCGACGGCGCCGCTGCCCGACTGGGTGTTCAAGGGCCCGGTGGCCGAGGCCGGCGG
This sequence comes from Hydrogenophaga sp. SNF1, assembly GCF_034421675.1. Classification (NCBI taxonomy): domain Bacteria; kingdom Pseudomonadati; phylum Pseudomonadota; class Betaproteobacteria; order Burkholderiales; family Comamonadaceae; genus Hydrogenophaga; species Hydrogenophaga sp. SNF1. The sequence goes on along the minus strand of NZ_CP139793.1, from coordinate 3,774,711 downwards.
CGTGCACACCGCCCAGGGCTCGTGGAACCCCACCAAGGGTGTGTTCGAGGCACGCCGCGAGCTGCCGGTCTACCAGCGCCAGCCCTTCCCTGAACTGCTGCTCGGCGAGGCCGGCCCGCGTTTCGCCGATGCCGGCACCACCGTCGAGGAAACCGACGCGGTGCGGCTCTGGACGCTCGACAACGAGGTCCTGATCGCCAGCATCAAGACCAAGATGCATGCCATCAGCCCCGAGGTCTGCGAAGGCCTGATGCAGGCGGTGGAACTGGCCGAGGCGCAGTACCAGGGCCTGGTGGTCTGGTCGGGCGACGAACCCTTCAGCGTGGGCGCCGACCTGCAGGCCATGCTGCCGGCCTTCCTGGCCGTGGGCGTGGCCGCCATCGAGGACGCCGAGGGCTTCATGCAGCAGACCATGCTGCGCCTGCGCTACGCCAGCGTGCCCGTGGTCTCGGCCATCCGTGGCATGGCGCTGGGCGGCGGCTGCGAGCTGGCCGTCTACAGCGGCCGGCGCGTCGCGCACATGGAGAGCTACATCGGCCTGGTGGAGGTGGGCGTGGGCCTGATCCCGGGCGCGGGTGGCCTGACCTACGTCGCGCGCCGCGCGGCCGAGAACGCCGCCCGTTCCACCGGCAAGGATCTGCTGCCATTCCTCACCGAGGGCTTCACGGCGGCTGCCATGGCCAAGGTCGGCACCAGCGCGATCGAGTCGCGCGCCATCGGCTACCTGCTCGAGTCCGATCTGGTGGTGCCGCACAAGGACGAGCTGCTGTTCGTCGCGCTCAACGAAGCGAAGGCGATGTTCCGCGCCGGCTACCGCGCGCCGCACAAGCGCCTGTTCCCCGTGGCCGGGCGCGACGGCAAGGCCACCATCCTGGGCCAGCTCGTGAACATGCGCGACGGTGGCTTCATCAGCCAGCACGACTTCCACATCGCCAGCCTGATCGCCAACGTGGTCACCGGCGGCGACGTGGACCCCGGCACCCTGGTCAGCGAGGAGTACCTCATGACGCTGGAGCGCCAGGCCTTCTGCGCGCTCATCACGCACCCCAAGACGCAGGAACGCATCCTCGGGATGCTCAACACCGGCAAGCCGGTGAGGAACTGAGGAACCGACCATGAGCAAGCAAGTTCAAGACGCCTACATCGTCGCCGCCACGCGCACGCCCATCGGGCGGTCGCACAAGGGCGCGTTCAAGCACCTGCGACCCGACGACCTGCTGGCCCTGGCGCTGCGCTCGGCGCTCGCGCAGGCGCCAGGGCTGGATCCCAAGGCCATCGAAGACGTGATCTGTGGCTGCGCCATTCCCGAGGCGCAGCAGGGGCTGAACGTGGCGCGCATTGGCGCCATCCTCGCCGGCCTGCCCAACAGCGTGGGCGGCATCACGGTCAACCGCTTCTGCGCCTCGGGCCTGTCGGCCGTGGCCATGGCGGCCGACCGCATCCGCGTGGGCGAGGCCGACGTGATGATCGCCGCCGGCACCGAAAGCATGAGCATGGTGCCCATGATGGGCAATTCGCCCAGCCTGTCGCCCGCCATCTTCGCCAACACCCAGGACGTGGAGCAGTACGGCATTGCCTACGGCATGGGCCTCACGGCCGAGAAGGTCGCGCAGCAGTGGAAGGTGTCGCGCGAGGCGCAGGACGCGTTCGCGCTGCAGTCGCACCAGCGCGCGGTCATGGCCATGAAGAATGGCGAGTTCGCCAACGAGATCACGCCGGTGGACGTGACCGAGCGCGCGGTGAACCTGGACACCGCCGAGGTGAACAAACGCACGCGCACCGTGGACCTGGACGAAGGCGCGCGCCCCGACACCAGCCTGGAAGGCCTGGCCAAGCTGCGCACCGTGTTCGCGGCGCGCGGCTCGGTCACGGCGGGCAACAGCTCGCAGACCAGCGACGGCGCGGGCGCGCTGATCCTGGCCAGCGAGGCCGCGGTCAAGCGCTTCGGCCTCACGCCGCTGGCGCGCTTCGTGAGCTACGCCAGCCGCGGTGTGCCGCCGCACATCATGGGCATCGGCCCCGTGGAGGCGATTCCCGCCGCGCTGCGCTACGCCGGCCTGAAGCAGGACGACATGGACTGGATCGAGCTCAACGAGGCCTTCGCGGCCCAGTCGATCGCGGTCATCAACACCCTGGGCCTGGACCCGGCCAAGGTCAACCCCATGGGCGGGGCGATCGCCCTGGGGCACCCGCTGGGCGCCACCGGCGCCATCCGCTCGGCCACCGTGGTGCACGCGCTCAAGCGCCACCAGAAGCGGTACGGCATGGTCACCATGTGCGTGGGCATGGGGCAGGGTGCGGCGGGGATCTTCGAGCGGGTGTAAGGACCGCTTCCGCCATGACGAAGGCGTCCCTCGGGGCGCCTTTTCTCATGGGTGTGGACGTGCTGCTGGACATGGGCCGCACCGGCACCAACGTGATCGGCAACGGCATCGCGACGGCGGTGGTCGCCCAGTGGGCGGGCAAGCTCGACGGTCACCCTGCCCCTGGGCTCGACCCGCCGGTGGCCGAGCGGCCGGCGGTGGCGTCGGGCAAGGCGCCAGGCGTGGTCTGAGCCGTCGCACCCGCCTCGCCCAGAGGTCCAGCCGCGCGCCGCCCGCGGGCGGCGGCGGCGCTACAGCGGTCTTTTGATCAGGTTCGCGATCTCGCCCACCACGCCGCGGCGGAAGGCGAGCACGCAGATCACGAAGATCACGCCCTGCACCACCGTCACCCAGGCGCCGAGCTGGGCGAGGTAGTTTTGCATCGAGACGATGATGGCCGCGCCCACCACCGGGCCGAACAGCGTGCCCATGCCGCCGAGCAGCGTCATCAGCACCACCTCGCCGGACATGCTCCAGTGCACGTCGGTGAGCGAGGCGAGCTGGAACACGATGGCCTTGGTGGCGCCGGCCGCGCCGGCCAGGCCGGCCGACAGCACGAAGGCCAGGTGCTTGTAGCGGTCGGTGTCGTAGCCCAGCGAGGTGGCGCGCGCCTCGTTCTCGCGGATGGCCTGCAGCACCTGGCCGAAGGGCGAGTGCACCACGCGCCAGATCAGCAGGAACCCTGCGAAGAAGACCACGAACACCACGGCGTACATGGCCATGGGCTGGCTCAGGTCGATCAGGCCAAAGAGCTGGCCGCGTGGCACCGCCTGGATGCCGTCTTCGCCGCCGGTGAACCGGGCCTGCAGGCTGAAGAAGAACACCATCTGCGCCAGCGCGAGGGTGATCATGGCGAAATAGATGCCCTGGCGGCGGATGGCCAGCGCGCCCACCACCACGCCCAGCAGCACCGCGCAGCAGGTGCCGAAGAGGATGGCCAGCTCCGGCGTGAAGCCCCAGACCTTGGCGGCGTGCGCCGAGGCGTAGCCGGCACCGCCGAGGAACATGGCGTGGCCGAAGGACAGCAGGCCGCTGAAGCCGATGAGCAGGTTGAAGGCGCAGGCGAAGAGCGCGAAGCACATCACCTTCATCAGGAACACCGGGTACACGATCGCCGGCGCGATCAGGAAGAACGCGGCCATGATGGCGAAGGCGATGACCAGGGACGAGGTGCCGGCGGGGGCCTTGTGGGCGCTGCCCGCGTGGGCGATGGTGGTGGTCGAGGTGCTCATGGCGGCGCTCACTTCTGGGTTCCGAACAGCCCCGCGGGCCGGATCAGCAGCACGATGGCCATGATGACGAAGATCACCGTGCTGGAGGCCTCGGGGTAGAAGACCTTGGTGAGGCCTTCGATGATGCCCAGGCCGAAGCCCGTGAGGATGGCGCCCATGATGGAGCCCATGCCGCCGATCACCACCACCGCGAACACCACGATGATCAGGTCCGAGCCCATCTGCGGGCTCACCTGGTAGATGGGGGCGGCCATGACACCGGCCAAGGCGGCCAGGCCCACGCCGAAGCCATAGGTGAGCGTGATCATGCGCGGCACGTTCACGCCAAAGCCCTGTACCAGCGTGGGGTTCTCGGTGGCCGCGCGCAGGTAGGCGCCGAGCTTGGTGCGCTCGATGACGAACCAGGTGCTCAGGCAGACGATCAGCGAGGCGCCCACGACCCAGCCGCGGTAGTTGGGCAGGAACATGAAGCCCAGGTTTTGCGCGCCCATGAGCTGCGGCGGGATCGCATAGGGTTGCCCCGAGGAGCCGTACTCGTGGCGGAACAGGCCCTGAATGATGAGCGCGATGCCGAAGGTCAGCAGCAGACCGTAGAGGTGGTCGAGCTGGTAGAGCCGCTTGAGCATGAAGCGCTCGATCAGCACCCCGGTGGCCCCGACCACGACAGGCGCGATCAGCAGCGACCACCAGTAGCCGACGCCCAGCTTGTTGAGCAGCAGCCAGGCCACGAAGGCGCCCATCATGTACTGGGCGCCGTGCGTGAAGTTGATGATGTTGAGCAGACCGAAGATCACGGCCAGCCCCAGCGACAGCAGGGCATAGAACGAGCCGTTGATCAGCCCGATCAGCAATTGCCCGAACAGGGCCGCGGTGGGGACGCCGAAGATCTCGGTCATGCTCAGAACGCTCCGGTGCTTACTTCACGAGCGAGCACTCGCCGTCCTTGAGGGGACGGAAGGCCTGCTCGGCGGGGATGGTGGCGCGGACCTTGTAGTAGTCGTAGGGGCCTTTCGACTCCGAGGGTTTCTTGACCTCGAACAGGTAGGCCGGGTGGATCTTGCGGCCGTCGGCGCGGATCGTGCCCTTGCCGAACAGCGGATCGTCGGTCGGCATCTCCTTCATCTTGGCCACCACCTTGGTGCCGTCGTCGGTCTTGCCGGCCTCCACCGCCTTCAGGTAGTGCAGCACCGAGGCGTACACGCCCGCGTGGTCGGAGCTGGGGTACTTGCCGCCGTTGCGCTCGGCGAAGCGCTTGCTCCAGGCGCGGGTCTGGTCGTTCAGGTCCCAGTAGAAGGTCTCGGTGAAGATCAGGCCCTGCGCGGTGGCCAGGCCCAGGCCGTGCACGTCGGGCAGGAACACCAGCAGGCCGGCCAGGTTCTGGCCACCCTTGGTGATGCCGAATTCGGCCGCCTGCTTGATGCTGTTGATGGTGTCGCCGCCGGCGTTGGCCAGGCCGATGATCTTGGCCTTGGAGGCCTGGGCCTGCAGCAGGAAGGAGCTGAAGTCGCTGCCCGGGAAGGGCGTGCGCACCTTGCCCAGCACCTTGCCGCCGTTCTTGAGCACCACGGCCTCGGTGTCGCGCTCCAGCGCATGGCCGAAGGCGTAGTCGGCGGTCAGGAAGAACCAGGTGTCGCCGCCGGTTTTCACGATCGCCCCGCCGGTGCCGTTGGCCAGCATCCAGGTGTCGTACAGCCAGTGCACGGTGTTGGGGCTGCACTGCTTGCCGGTCAGGTCGGAGGTCGCCGCGCCGGTGTTGATGAAGGCCTTGCCCTTTTCCTTGGTGATCTGGTTGATGGCCAGCGCCACGGACGAGGTGGGCACATCGAAGATGGCGTCCACCTTGTCCACGTCGTACCAGGTGCGGGCCACGGTGGAGCCCACGTCGGGCTTGTTCTGGTGGTCGGCCGAGACGACCTCGACCTTCATGCCCTTCTTCTCGGGCGCGAAGTCCTCGACCGCCATGCGCGCGGCGAGCACCGAGCCGGGGCCGCCGATGTCGGCGTACAGGCCCGACATGTCGTTCATCACGCCGATCTTGATCACGCCATCGGAGATCTGCGCGTGCGCGGCCCCCGCCGCCAGCATGGCCGCCGCCGCGGTGGCCAGCAACTTCTTCGTCGTCTTCATGTCGTCGTCTCCTTCATCGGTGTGTGAACGTGGAAAGATCCAAACCCTGGCGATCGGTATCAGACGCCGAGGTACTCGTGCAACATGCCCATCTTCGCGTCGAGATCGGCGGCGCCGAAGCTCTCCACGATGCGGCCATGTTCCATGACGTAGAAGCGGTCGGCCAGCGGCGCCGCGAAACGGAAGTTCTGCTCGACCATCACGATGGTGAAGCCGCGCTCGCGCAGTGTGCGGATGGTGCGCGCCAGCGTCTGCACGATGACCGGCGCCAGGCCTTCGGAAATTTCGTCGAGCAGCAGCAGCTTGGCGCCGGTGCGCAGGATGCGCGCCACCGCGAGCATCTGCTGTTCGCCGCCCGACAGGCGCGTGCCCGGGCTGTGGCGGCGCTCCTTGAGGTTGGGGAACAGTTCGTAGAGTTCGTCGAGCGGCATGCCGCCATCGGCCACCACGGGCGGCAGCAGCAGGTTCTCCTCGCAGCTCAGGCTGGCGAAGATGCCGCGCTCCTCGGGGCAGTAGCCCAGGCCCAGGCGCGCCACCTGGTGCGTCGGCATGTTCACCGTCTCCTGCCCGAAGAGCCGAATGGAGCCGGTGCGCTTGCCCACCATGCCCATGATGGCCTTGAGCGTGGTGGTGCGGCCGGCGCCGTTGCGGCCCAGCAGGGTCACGACCTCGCCGCGGTTCACTTGCAGGTCGACGCCGTGCAGGATGTGCGACTCGCCATACCAGGCGTTCACGCCGCTGAGGCTGAGCAGTTCTTCGGACATCAGGCCTCCCGCCGGGCCGCCCCAAGGGAGGCCAGCGCCCCCTCGGGGGGCAGCGAATACACGAAGTGATGAGCGTGGGGGCCCATGTCAATGCGCCCCCTGCAGCTGCGCGTCGGCGCTGCCCATGTAGGCCTCCAGCACCTGCGGGTTGGCCGACACGGTGGCGTAGTCGCCCTCGGCGATCACCTGGCCGCGCTGCAGCACGCTGATGGTGTCGGCGATGCTCGACACCACGTTCATGTTGTGCTCCACCATCAGCACCGTGCGGTTGGCCGACACCTTCTTGATGAGTTGCGTCACTCGCTCCACGTCCTCGTGGCCCATGCCCTGCGTGGGCTCGTCGAGCAGCATCAGCTCGGGCTCGGTGGCCAGCGTGGTGGCGATCTCCAGCGCGCGCTTGCGTCCATAGGACAGCTCCACCGTGACCCAGTCGGCGAACTCGGACAGGCCCACGGTGTCGAGCAGGGCCATCGCGCGCTCGTCGAGCCGGTCGAGCACCTTCTTGCTCTTCCAGAAGTGGAAGGACTGGCCGGTGGCGCGCTGCAGGCCGATGCGCACGTTCTCGCGCACGCTCAGGTGCGGGAAGGTGGCCGAGATCTGGAACGAGCGCACCATGCCCCGGCGCGCCACCTGGGCGGGCTTTTGCGGTGTGATGTCCTCGCCGTTGTAGAGGATCTGCCCGCGCGTGGGGATGAGGAACTTGGTGAGCAGGTTGAAGACCGTGGTCTTGCCCGCGCCGTTGGGTCCGATGAGCGCGTGGATCTGGCCGCGCCGCACGCGCAGGTTCACGTCGTTCACGGCGACGAAGCCCTTGAACTCCTTCACCAGTCCGCGCGCTTCGAGAATGCAGTCGTTGGGGGTGTTCGGTGCCATGTAGGAGGGGCATTGTGAGCAAGCGACCCATATCAAGAATGAGGGGAAACCCCACGCGGCGCGGTGGCGCTGCTATGGATTTCGGCGGAACGCCCGCCGCCCGTCACGCGCTTGTCGCGCAGGCAACAGTCGGACTGTCGGTCGGCGGACAGTCGGGGGGCGGGTGCACGCCGCTGGTGCACACTGCCGCGGATGAATTCGCACCTTTTTGACCGGGCCATTGCCCTCGACACCAGGGCCGATGGCCGTTACAGCGGCCGCACCGATCCGGCCTGGGCCAACATGGTCGGCCCCTTCGGCGGCATCACGGCGGCCACCGCGCTCAACGCCCTTCTGCTGCACCCCGATCGCCTGGGCGAGCCGGTGGCGCTCACCGTCAACTTCTGCGCCGCGCTGAACGACGGCGCTTTCGAGGTGGAGGCGCAGACGGTGCGCACCAACCGCTCCACGCAGCACTGGGCGGTGAGCATCGAGCAGGGCGGCGAGACGGTGCTGAGCGCCACCGCGCTCACCGCGGTGCGGCGCGACACCTGGGGCGCGCAGGAAGAGCCCTTGCCGCCGGTGCTGTCGCCTGCGGCGCTGGGCAAGCCCTCGATGATGGCGCCGGTGGAATGGGTCAAGCGCTACGACCTGCGCTTTCCCGAAGGTGCGATGCCGCGCGTGTGGGACGGCACGGGCGAGTCCAGCCGCACCACGGTGTGGATGCGCGACGAGCCGCCGCGCCCGCTGGACTTCCCGGCCCTCGTGGCGCTGTGCGACGTCTTCTACCCGCGCGTGTGGCTGCGCCGCGCCACGCGCGTGCCGGCGGGCACGGTGTCGATGACGGTGTACTTCCACGCCGGGGCCACCGAGCTGGCGGCGGTGGGCGAGGGCTGGCTGCTGGGCCAGGCGCAGGCCAGCGCCTTTCGCAATGGCTACTTCGATCAGCGCGCGCAGGTGTGGAGCCAGGCGGGGGCGCTGCTGGCCACCACCCACCAGGTGGTGTACTTCAAGGAGTGAGGCGCTTCGCCGGCGGCCCGGGGCCGCGGGCGTTCAGGGCCGGCCGAGGAACAGGTACAGCCCCGTGAACCCCTTGGGCGCGCTCACCACGCTCAGGTAGAGGGGGCCGATCCCCGTGTCCGCCCCCACGAACAGGCTGCCGCCGGCGAGCAGGTGGCGAAAGGACACGTCGCGCCGGTCCAGCCAGGCGTTGCCCGCCTCGATGGAGCCGCCCGCGAACATCGCGCGCGCGATGCCGATGTTCCAGGGCAGGCGGCGGTAGTAGGTGAGGCGGCCGAAGGCCAGGTAGTTGCCGGCCACCTGTCCCGAGCGGAAGCCCGACAGGTTCTGGAACCCGCCCAGCGAGTACTCGTCGATCGCCCCGATGGGGATGTTGTTGGCGTGCGCGAAGCGCAGGCCCAGGTTGAAGGTGTGCTCGCCGACACTGCGCACGCCGGTGTACGAGCCCTCGAGCCGCGCGAAGCTGCTGCGCTCGCCGCCGCGCACATGGCGCTTGCCCACCACCACCTCGCCGAAGGCCCGGTAGCCGCGCGACGGGAAGTTCGCATAGTCGAGCTGGTCGGCCATCACTGCCGCGCGCAGGCCGGCTTCGCGCCAGTGCACGTCCAGCACGTCGGGCTGCAGGTTCAAGCCCGGCTGAACCAGCTCCAGCGACGAACGCCGCGAACTGGCCACCACGCCCAGTCGCATGTCGCCCACCGAACCCTGGCGCCCGATCGGCCAGCCGATGTCCGCGCCCACGCGCAGCGACTCGCGCTGGATGCGCGCCAGCGGGCGGTTTTGCTCGCCGTAGAGGTCGACCTTGCGCACGCTCAGGTCGCCATAGGCCGACACGAAGGTGTTGGCCAGCGGGTCCAGCGGCTGGTAGATCTCGGAGTACAGGCCCAGGGTCTCGCCCAGCTGCACGCGGTTGCGCCACTCGGTGCCGCTGGGCGTGAGCCAGTGGCGGTTGTGGCTGATGCGCAGGTTGAACGCGCCTTCGCCGCGGAAGTCGGTGCGCAGGTCCAGGCCCACGCGCAGGTAGTTCGGCCCCCAGCTGTTCTCGCGCAGTCCCACCACCAGGTCTTCGCCGCCGCTGTCGGGGTTGCGCACCAGGCGGTAGTCCACGCGCTCGTAGTCGCCGGTGGCGGCCAGGGCCTCCATGTCGTTCTCGATCAGCTGCACGTCGGCGCGCTGGCCCTTCAGGTGCTCCAGGCCCACGCCCAGGCGCTGCGCGCGCGTCTCGTCCACGCCCTCGAAGCGGATGCCCGCAATGGTGCCCACGCGCGTGGCATTGAGCTCGGCCTGTGTGCGCCGCGCCCCGGTCCAGGCGGCGTACTCGCGCTCGCCGACCGAGAAGCGCTCCAGCGCCGCGTTCACGGTGCGCCCGTACTCGTTGCCCAGGCGCACCAGTTCCTTGGCCTGGTCGAAGTCGGACGAGCTGAGCGTGCCCAGCGGCGGCGTGAGCAGCAGGTCGCGCGGCGTGAGCAGGGCGATGCTGGCCTTCACGTTCTGCTCGGTCAGGATGTTCACCATCTGCGTGGTGATGCCCACCAGCGAGCCCAGGGTCTCGCGCCCGGCCAGCGGCGTGCCGATGTTGACGGCGATGACCACCTCGGCGCCGAGCGCGCGCGCCACGTTCACCGGCAGGTTGTTCACCAGCCCGCCGTCGCCCAGGATGCGGCCGTCCATGCCGAGCGGGGAGAACACGCCCGGCACCGACATGCTGCCGCGCAGCGCGGCGGCCAGGTCGCCGCGGTCCATCACCACCTCCTGGCCGGTCTCCATGTCGGTGGCCACGGCGCGGAAACGCGTGGGCAGGGCGTCGAAGCTGCTCAGGTGGCGCGTGGGCAGGGTGTAGCGGCGCAGCAGCATTTCCAGCGAGCGTGAGGACACCGCGCCCGTGGGCAGGCGGAATTCGCCGTCGCGAAAGCCCACCAGCAACACGGGCGAGAGCTCGAAGTCCTCTTCCTTGCGGCGCTGCGAGAGCACCTGGCGCGGCTGGCGCGTATTGAAGAGGCCGCTCCATTCCACGGTCAGGATCTCGCGCTCGAGCTGTTCGCCGGTCATGCCGCTGGCGTACAGGCCGCCGATGATGGCGCCCATGGAGGTGCCGACGATCAGGTCCACCGGCACGCGCGCGGCCTCCAGCGCCTTGATCACGCCCACGTGCGCGAAGCCGCGCGCGCCGCCGCCCGAGAGCACCAGCGCCACGCGCGGCCGGGGCTGCGGGGGCAGGGGATCGGCCGCGGGCGCGGACGTGGGCGGGGTCTGCGCGGCCAAGGGCAGTGCAAGGCACGCGGCAAGGCAGATCAGCAGCAGGCGGGTCGACATGGCGGGGGGCACGGGCGGGGGAAACGCCGAAGTTTAGGTGGGCCACCCGGTGGCCTTCGTGTTAACTTGCCCGGCTGCTGTTTCCAACCCTTCCCCGCCAACGACCATGAGCGACATCCTCGTCCACACCGAAGCCGGCATCCGCACCATCACCTTCAACCGCGTCGACAAGAAGAACTCCTTCACTTCGGCCATGTACGGCGCCATGGCCGAGGCCCTGGCCTCGGCGGTGGACGACCCTGGCGTGCGCGTGGTGCTGCTGCAGGGTCACGAGACCGTGTTCTCCGCCGGCAACGACATCGGCGACTTCCTGAACAACCCGCCGGCCGGGCTGGACTCGCCGGTGTTCCGTTTCCTCCAGGGCATCGCCACCTTCCCCAAGCCGCTGTTGGCGGCGGTCTGCGGCCCGGCGGTGGGCGTGGGCACCACGCTGCTGTTCCATTGCGACCTGGTTTACGCGGGCGACAACGCCGCCTTCTCCATGCCCTTCGTCAACCTGGGCCTGTGCCCCGAGGCCGCCAGCAGCCTGCTGGTGCCGCAGATGCTGGGTTACCACCGCGCGGCCGAGGCCTTGCTGCTGGGCGAGCCCTTCATGGCCGAGGCCGCGCTGGAGGTGGGCCTGGTCAACCGCGTGCTGCCGCCCACCGAAGCGAACGGCTACGCGCAGTCGGTGGCGAAGAAGCTCGCGGCCAAGCCGCTGAGCTCGCTGATCGAGACCAAGCGGCTCATGAAGAAGGGCCAGGAAGAGCGCGTGCTGCGCACCATCGCCGAAGAGGGCGAGAGCTTCGGCCGCATGCTGCGCGAGCCGGCGGCGAAGGAGGCCTTCGGGGCGTTCATGGAGCGCCGCAAGCCGGACTTCTCCCAGCTCTGAGCGCCCCATGTCCGACGACACCACCGAGCGCGCGAAGGCGCATTTTTTTGCCGGCAACGCGCACTTCGAAGCCGGCCGCCTGGACGCCGCGCGCGCCGACTACGAGGCGGCGCAGGCGCTCGTGCCGGGCCGGCCTTCGGTGCTGGCCAACCTGGGCGTCACGCTGTGCCGGCTGGGCCAATGGGACGCCGCCATCGAGCGCCTGGACGCCGCGCTGCTCGCCGACCCGACGCACCGCGACGCCTGGGCGGCCCTGGGCCTCAGCCGCGAAGCGCTGAACCAGTGGGCTGGTGCGGCGCACGCGCTGCGCCAGGCCATCGGGCTTGGCGCCCTCCTGCCGAGCCTGTACCTCGCGCTGTCGCATTGCGAGCTGCGCCAGGAGCGCTGGCGCGAAGCCCTGCAGGCGCTCGACGACGCGCTGGAGATCGACCCGCGCGAGCCCGAGGTCTGGAGTCAGCGCGGCCACCTGCTGCGCGAGAGCGGTCAGCTCAAGGAGGCCGCGCGCTCCTACGAACAGGCCCTGCAGCACGGCGCCGAGCCCGCGCTGCACCGGCACTACCTCGCTTCGGTGCAGGACCTGCGCGATCCGCCGCCCCCGCCGCCGGTGTACGCGGGCGCGCTGTTCGACCAGTACGCGGACGACTTTCAGGACCACCTGCTCGCGCAGTTGCGGTACGCCGCGCCCGAGACCCTGCTCAAGCCGCTGCTGGCCGAGGGCCGGCGGATCGGCCTGGTGCTGGACCTGGGGTGCGGCACCGGCCTGTGCGGCCGCTTGATCGCACCGATCGCCGACGCCGTGGAGGGCGTGGACGCGTCGCACGCCATGGTGGAACGCGCCCGCGCCAGCGGCGCCTACCGCGGGGTGGTGCACGGCGACCTGCTCGGCTTCCTGCACGCCAGCCAGGTCCCGGCCGATCTCATCGTCGCCGCCGACGTGTTCATCTACGTGGGGCCGCTCGACGCGGTCTTCGCCGCCGCCGCCGCACGCCTGGCCAGTGGCGGCCGCTTCGCCTTCAGCGTCGAGCAGGCCGATCCCGGACGCGACCTGCAGCTGCGGCCCAGCCTGCGCTACGCGCATTCGCGCGAACGGATCGAGCGCCTGGCCGCCGCCCACGGTTTTGCGGTGCAGGCCATCGAGGCCGGGCCGATACGGCACGAGCAGGGCCGGCCCGTGATGGGCTGGTACGCCTGGCTGCGCCGCGCCGCCTAGCCTGCGCGGCGCCGCGCCACCCAGACCACCGCGCCGGCCTCGCCGTAGCGCTCGGCGTGCGGCACCTCGCGGTCCAGGGAGAAAGGCGCACCCGCCCGCAGGTGCTGCGTGTCTTCGCCGCAGGAGAGCCACATCTCGCCCTCGGCGACGACCGCTTTCACCGAGAACGGGTGGGTGTGGGTGTCGAGCACCGTGTTCGGCGCCCAGCGGCGCGCCAATACCTCATCGAAGCCCTCGGCCAGGGCCTGGTCACGGAACGCATCGAACGGCAGGGTGTTCATGGCGGCGCATTGTCCGTCTAGGATGCGCGCTTTGCCACTTGGGAGTGCCCGCGCCGTGTCCTACATGTTGTTGATCATCGAGCCCGCCGGCCAGCGCGCCGAGCGCACCGAGGCGCAGGGCCGCGAGGTTTATGCCCGTATGCAGGCCTTCGGCGACGCGTTGCGCGCGCAGGGCAAGCTCAGGGCGGTGGAGTCGCTCGCCGGCCTGGGCGACGCGGTGCGCGTGAGCCAGGCGCCCGGTGCGGCGCGCCGGCTCGACGGCCCCTTTGCCGAAGCCAAGGAAATGGTGGGCGGCTTCTTTCTGCTCGACGGCGTGACGCGCGAGGAGGCCATCGAACTGGCCCGCCAGTGCCCGGCGGCCGAGTGGGCCACGGTCGAGGTGCGCGGCCTGGCGCCCTGCTTCGATGAGAGTCGGGCCTAGGGTTTTTACCTAGATCGACCCCGTCGAAACCCGGGGCGACGAACCGTCGTGGGGATGAAGCGGGCGAAACGGTTGCCCGCGCCGTCCAGGAGAGTCCCATGCGATTCATGATCATCGTGCGCTCCATCCCCGAGTTCGAGGCCGAGACCACGCCCAGCCCCGACCCCGCCGTGTTCGACGCCATGCTGCGCTTCCACGAGGAGCTGGCCCGGGCCGGCGTGCTGCTCGACGCCTCGGGCCTGCACCCCAGCCGCAAGGGCTGGCGGGTACAGCACGGTTCCGGCGCGCCGCGCATCGTCGACGGCCCCTTCGCCGAAGCCAAGGAGCTCATCGCCGGCTACACCCTGATCCAGGTGCGCAGCCGCGACGAGGCCATCGAGTGGTCGCGCCGCTTTCCCAACCCGGTGGGCGAGGGCAAGCCCGCCGTGGTCGAGGTGCGCCAGCTCATCGAGCTCGACGAAATCCAGGCCGACGGTCCCAGCGTGGAGGCCTTCCGCCAGATGCTGCAAGCCTGATCCGACGTTTCCTGCCATCCACCCCGCCTCAGGAGTTCCCCATGTCCCGCCAGATCTTCGTCAACCTGCCCGTCGCCGACCTGCCGCGCGCCCGCGCCTTCTACACCGGCCTGGGCTTCACGCTCAATCCGCAGTTCAGCAACGACCAGGGCGCCTGCATCGTCATCAGCGAGCACGTCTACGTGATGCTGCTGGTGCGCCCCTACTTCCAGACCTTCACCCACCTGCCGGTGGCCGAACCGGCCAAGGCCACGGCCGTGCTCAACGCGCTGTCGTGCGAGAACCGCGCCGAGGTCGAATCCTTCGTCGCCAAGGCCCTGGCCGCCGGCGGCAGCACGCCCAACCCGGCCAAGGACCACGGCTTCATGTACCAGCACGGCTTCGCCGACCCGGACGGTCACCAGTGGGAGGTGTTCTACATGGACGAGGCGGCGTTCGCGCAACAGGCCCAGCAGCCGCAGCAGGCCTGAGGCGCGTCGACCGATGCACAGTGCCGTCCACCAGCGCATCGCCGCCACCTGGCGACTGGAGTCCGCCCAGGTGGTGGCCGCTGTCATGCGCCGCGTGCGCGACCTCGGCGTGGCCGAGGACATCGCGCAGGACGCGCTGGTGGCGGCCCTGGAGCATTGGCCGAAGGACGGCATCCCCGACAAGCCCGGGGCCTGGCTGATGCGCACCGCGCTCAACCGCGCGCTCGACCACCTGCGCCAGCGCGCCACGCGCGAGGGGCACGAGGCCGACATCGCCGCCGACCTGGTGGCCCTGCAGGCCGACCGCGCGCCCGACGTGGCCGAGCTGGTGGACGCCGCGCGCCGCGACCCGATCGGCGACGACCTGCTGCGCCTGGTCTTCACCGCCTGCCACCCCGTGCTCTCGGCCGATGCACGCGTGGCGCTCACGCTCAAGCTGCTGGGCGGCCTGAGCACACACGAGATCGCGCGCGCCGTGCTGCAGACCGAGTCCACCGTGGCGCAGCGCATCGTGCGCGCGCAGCGCACCCTGCGCGACGCGGGCGTGCCCTTCGAGCTGCCGCACGGCCCCGCGCTGGCCGAGCGCCTGGGCTCGGTGCTGGAGGTCATCTACCTCATCTTCAACGAGGGCTACACGGCCACGCGCGGCAGCGACTGGATGCGCCCCGCGCTGTGCGATGAGGCGCTGCGCCTGGCGCGCGTGCTGGCCGATCTGATGCCGCGCGAGCCCGAAGCGCTGGGCCTGCAGGCGCTGCTGGAGATCCAGGCCTCGCGCAGCGCCGCGCGCACCGATGCGCAGGGCCGCCCCGTGCTGCTGGAGCAGCAGGACCGCGCGCGCTGGGACCGCCTGCTCATCCGCCGCGGGCTGGACGCGCTGTCGCGCGCCGACCTCATCACCGAATCGCCCGGTCCCTACCAGTTGCAGGCGGCCATCGCCGCCTGCCATGCGAGCGCCGCCTCGGTGGAGTCCACCGACTGGGCGCGCATGGCCGCGCTGTACGCCGAGCTGGCGCGCCTGGCGCCCTCGCCCGTGGTGGAGCTCAACCGCGCGGTGGCGGTGTCGCGCCACGCCGGCCCGGCCGCTGGCCTGGCCGTGCTCGCACCGCTGCTGCAGGAGCCCGCGCTGGCGCGCTACCCCTGGCTCAGCGCCGTCTGCGGCGACCTGCTGCAACAGCTGGGTCGCCGGGCGGAAGCGCGCGAGGCCTTCGAGCGCGCCGCCAGCCTCACCCAGAACGAGGCCGACCAGGCCCTGATGCGCGAGCGCGCCGAAGCGCTGCGCGACACCCCGGCGCACCCGCCGCGCGCCGACCGCGCCTGAAGCGCTTCACGCGCCCGTCATCTGCGCGCCGCACAGTGCGCGGATGGCCGACCAGACGCTTCCCTTTGCGCCCGCCAGCCCCTGGCTGCGGGTCGACATCTGGCTGTTCCGCCGCCTCGGCGCGGGGCGCGGCCCGGCCGCCGCGCTGGCGCTGGCGCGATGGGTCGCTCGCTGGAGCTGGCTGCCCTTGCTGGCGCTCGTGGGGCTGGTGTCGCTGCGGCACCCGCTGGGGCCAGGGCTGGCCCTGCTGTGCCTGGCCTGGGCCGGCCTGGTGCAGCGGGCGGGCAAGCGCCTGGCGCGCCGCTGGCAGGCGCAGCGGCCCTTTGCCTTGGGCCTGTGCGCCAACCACCTGGGCCACGGCGGCCGCGCGGGCTTCCCGAGCAGCCATGCCCTGGTGATGGGCGCCGTGCTGGGCGTGCTGCTGCCGCACACCGGCAGCGGGGCGCTGATCGCCGCCATGGCGGCCGTGGCCCTGGGCACCGGCTGGGCGCGCGTGCACACCGGCGCCCACTTCCCGCTCGACGTGCTCGCGGGCCTGGTCCTGGGCCTGGCCAGTGGCCTGGCCTTCGGACTGGCGCTGCCGGCGTGATGGCCCGCACAGGCCCGCTCAGGCCGGCTCCCCGACCCCGACGCCGGGGCGGCGCTGGTGTGGGGTCCCGCCCGCTGGCCCTGGCGGCGCCTCGTCCGCCGGCCACGGTGACGGACGGGCGCCTCGGCCGGCAGGCGACCCATGCAGGATGGCCAGCAGCGCGATCAGCGCCTGGCGCCCGCCGGGCTGCGTGTCGAACGCGCCCAGCAGGGGCAGCTTCTCGACATCGTCGATGAAGCGCCGAAGGGCGCTGGGGGCGCCCGCGCCCTGGCGCAGCTGGTCCTCGATCAGGGGGCCGATCAGGTCGTGCGCCGGGTCGGGTGAACCGCCGCACAGCGCGGGCAGCAGTTCTGGCAGGCGTTGCATGAGGGCGGGCAGGCGCTCGTCCAGGAGCAGCGCCAGGTGCAGGTCCATGCGGTGCAGGGCGAGGGCCTGCCGCACCGGCGCCTGACCCGCCTCGATCACTCGGTCGCGCTGGGCGCTCACCGCAAAGGGCATGGCGCGGCGCGCGTAGCCCATGAGTTCGCCGTGCACCGACACATGGTTGAGGGTGTCGTGGTGGCCCAGGCCCTCGCCGACCACCGTGAAGGGAGCGGCGGCGAACAGCGTGGCGGGGCGCTCCAGCCAGACGGCCATGCTGGCGGCCAGGGCCGCGCCCATGCCGTGACCGGTGAAGACCAGGCGGCCCGGGTCCTGTCCCTGCCGCTGGGCCGACTCCACCACCGCGAGGCAGTGCGCCACGGCCTGGCGCCGCTGCTCGGCGCCGATCTCGACCCCCTGGGTGCCGAGCACCAGGCTCAGCGCCAGCAACAGCTCGGGCAGGTCCTGCCGAGCAGGGGCCGACAGCGCCGACAACAAGTCCCGGCCTCGGTAGGCCATCACCATGTCCCCCGTGGACGGGTTGAGGTACGCCCTGGCGCCGAAGCCGCCGCCGCGCAGGGCTTGCTCGGCCTGCGCCGCCAGGCGCGGCGCTTGCAAGGCCTTCCAGCCCGGCAGCAGGGCGGGGCGGTGGGCCCCCCCGGCCATGGGACCGATGCCGACGGCCCATGCGAGCTGGGCACATTCAAGAGGGGATGCCATGCGTTTCTCCATGTGGGTGGGCGAAGCGGGGCCGGCCAGCGCCGGGCTGCGCACGATAGGGTGTGCGCCGCGGCGGCGATACACGGGTGGGGTACAGACAGCTCCCCCAGGTGGTGGAGGGTCGTGCGCGATCCTTCGGGGTGGCCGCCACGGGCGAACACCGATGGCGCGCGACTCCGCGCGCCCTCACACTCGCGTTCACCATGACCGAGTCCGCCGCTCCCCGCGATCGCCACACCGTCCTCATCGTCGGCGCCGGGCCCGCGGGCCTGGCGGTGGCCGGCGGCCTGCGCCTGCTGGGGCGCGACGCCACGGTCATCGACGAGGCCGCGCAGCTGGGCTCGTCCTGGCGCGAGCACTACGAGCGGCTGCACCTGCACACGGTCAAGTCGCACTCGGCCTTGCCGGGCCTGCCGTTCCCCGACGGGGCGCCGCGCTACGTGCCGCGCCAGGGCGTGGTGGACTACCTGGAGGCCTACGCCCGCCACCACCGCATCGAACCCCTGGGCGGGCAGACGGTGGTGCGCATCACCGCCGGCGCCGACCCTGGCGCGCGCTGGCGCGTGCACACCGCTGGCGGCCGGGTCCTGGAGGCCGCGCAGCTGGTGCTGGCCACCGGCGCCAACCGCGAGCCGCGCATGCCGGTGCTGCCGGGGCAGGACGCCTTCACCGGCCGCGTGCTGCACAGCCACGATTACCGCAACGCCCAGCCGTTCAAGGACCAGTGTGTGCTGGTGGTGGGCATGGGCAACACGGGCGCGGAGATTGCGCTGGACCTGGCCGAGCAGGGCGTGGCGGTGGCGCTGTCGGTGCGCTCGCCGGTCAACATCGTCAAGCGCGACGTGCTGGGCCGGCCCACGCAGCTCTCCAGCATCGCGCTGGCCCGCCTGCCCGAGCCCATCGGCGACGCCTGCGCCACGCTGCTGCGCCGGCTCACCGTGGGCGACCTGTCGCGCTGGGGCCTGCGCACGCCGGCCGCCTCGCCGCTGCGCCAGTTGCGCCGCGAGGGCAAGACGCCGGTGATCGACGTCGGCACCCTCGCGCGCATCCGGCGCGGCGAGATCACCGTCTACCCCGGCATCGCCACGCTCATGCGCGGCGGCGTTCGCTTCACCGACGGACGGGGGCAGGGCTTCGACAGCATCGTGCTCGCCACCGGCTACCAGCCCCTGGTGCAGGGGCTGTTCCCGAACCACCCGCTGCCGCTGGACGAACGCGGCCTGCCCACGGTGCTGCACGGCGAAGGCGCATTGGCGGGGTTGCACTTCGTGGGCTACGACATCCGCCAGCCGGGCGGGTTGCTGCGCACGATCGCGATGCAGGCCGAGCGGGTGGCGGGGCGCATCGCGGCTTCGATGGCGCCGGCCTCAGGCACCGCCGGCCGGGTGACCCAGTCAGGCTGATGGAAGACGGCGCATCAGCACGTCGCACAAAAACTCCGCTGGCGGCGACAGCGGCAGGTCGGGTCGGCGCACCAGCACGATGGCGGGCGCTGGCAGGCGCTCGCGCACGGGGATGACGTCCAGCAGGTCACGCGTCATGGCGAAGTCCAACCACTGCCGAGGCAACATGGCCAGCAGGTCGGTTCGCACCAGGGCCACCTGCACCGACAGCGCGGAGTGCGCGCTCAGCATCACGCGCGGCGCGGCCCGACCGTGGGAGGCAAAAAGCCGCGCCAGGTCCTGCTCGGCGTTGTGGTCGATGGTGGTGCTGGCCCACTCGGCGCCGGCCAGGGCCTTGAGGCTGCGCACGCGCGCCAGTGGGTGGCCTTTGCGGCAAACCACCACGCGCGTGTTGTCGCACAGGTGCCGCATTGCCAGGCCCGGCGCCAGCTTCTGCGATGGCGCAGCGCCAAGGTAGAACTCCAGCCCGCCGTCGCGCAATGCACTTTCCACGCCGGGCATCAGGCTCTCGGTGATGTTGAGCCTGACCTTCGGATAGGCATGGCGGAACACCGGCAGCGCATCGGGCAGCATGCCCAGGTGGGGCATGATCGACAAGGCCACCGATACCGTTCCCTCGTAGGCCGGCCCCGGGTGCTGCACCTCTTCCCGCGCGCGCTGAGCCTCGCTGGTGATGACGCAGGCCCGGCGATGAAAGCGCACGCCTTCGGCGGTCAGGACCATGCCTGTGGTCTCCCGCGCAAACAAGCTCACACCCAGTTCCCGCTCTAGGGCCCGCACGCTGCGCGTCAGCGCGGGCTGGGGCATATCCAAGCGCCTGGCGGCCGCGCGCAGGCTGCCGTGTTCGACGATGGCCATCAGATGCTGCAGCTGATCGAGCTTCATGCCTTGACTCACCTGTTGTTCATTCTGGGGGATATCAGATTCGAATCACGTTTCGAATATTTCCATCTTATTTGAATCTTTAGGCCTGCCTACAGTCCGCCCCATCCCGTGCCGGGAACACAGACAACGCGACGGAGACACGCCATGAACCCCATTTCCAGAAGGCGCCTGCTGGCAGCGGCCTGTCTGCTGTCCACACTGGGCAGCGCCGCGGCACAGGACTGGCCCAGCCGTCCCGTGCGCATGATCGTTCCGGTGGGCGCGGGTTCTGCGCCAGACGTGATTGCGCGCATCGTTGGCGAGCGGCTTGCCAACGCCTGGGGCCAAGGCGTTGTGGTGGACAACCGCCCCGGTGCAGGCGGCATTCCGGGTATGTCGGCGCTGGTGCGCTCGGCGCCCGATGGCTACACCATTGGCTTCGTCCCGGCCGCCATGGGCACGATCACGCCGCTGGTGTTCAAGAACCCGCAGTTCAACCCGGACACCGACCTCGCCCCCGTGGCCACGGTGGGCATCAGTCCGCTGATGCTGGCGGTTCCGGCCAGCAGCGGCATCCGGTCCATGGCGGACCTGGCCCAGCACGCCAAGGCCCATCCGGGCAAGGTGAACTTCGCCGCGCCGCAACTCAACTCGCTGCCGCACCTGGCCGGCGAGATGGTCAGCAAGGCCGGGGGCATGGGCCTGTTCACCGTGCCCTACCGCACGCCGCCCGACGCGGTGGCGGCCGTGCTGGCGGGCGACGCCGTGCTCACGGTGGACGGTGTGCCGGGACTGCTGGAGCATGTGAAGTCGGGCCGCCTGCGCGCCGTGGGCGTCACCTCGGCGCAGCGCCTGCCCGGCATCGATGCGCCGCCGGTGGCGGACACCTACCCCGGTTACGAAGCCATCGGCTGGTTCCAGATCATCGCGCCGGCAGGCACACCGCCCGGCGTCATCGAACGCATCAACGCCGACGTCAACCGCATCACCGCCTCGTCCGAAGTCACCCGGCGGCTGGCCGACATGGGGGTGTACCCGCGACAGGACAGCGTGAGCGCCGCGCACGCGTTCTTCGTGCAGCAGCAAGGCGCAATGAGGCGCCTGGTGACCGCACTCGGCGTGCAGCCCCAGTAGCACTCGTCGCAGCGTTTTCCAGACCCGATGGCGCCGGCGCAGCTGGCGCCCTGGGCCGACTCAAACTTTCACAACCGAAACAGGAGCCTCCCACCATGACCCCCCGCAAGAAGGCCCTCGTCACCGGCGGTGGCACCGGCATCGGCCGCAGTGCCGTGCTGGCCCTGGCGAAAGCCGGCTACGACGTGGCCATCAACTACGCCTCGAGCGCCAAGGCCGCGCAAGCCGTGGCCGAAGAAGCTCAGACCCTGGGCGCTCAGACCCTGGTGCTGCCCTGCGACGTGAGCGACGACAGTGCCGTGCGCCAGATGCTGACGGAGGTGGGTAGCGCCTTCGGCCATCTGGACGCGCTGGTCAACAACGCCGGCACCACCGCCACCTGGAAGGTGAAAGACCTCGACAGCCTGGACATGGACGCCTGGGACCGCACCTTCGCGGTCAACGTGCGCGGCAACTTCCAGGTGAGCCGCGCCTCGGTGCCGCTGCTGCGCAAGAGCAGGGCAGGAGGAGGCGAGCCCAGCATCGTCAATACCGCGAGCATCGTGGGCCTGCGCCCCGGCCCGCAGCCGCCACCGTACGCGGCCAGCAAGGCCGCCGTGGTGAGTCTGACCAAGATGTTGGCCTGGAACCTGGGCCCGGACATCCGCGTGAACGCGGTGGCGCCGGGCTGGATGGAAGGCGACTGGATGCAGCGCATGTTGGGCGACAAGTACGAAACGCTCATGGGCGCGCGCGCCAAGGCCACGCCACTGAAGCGCTGCGTCACCGCCGACGACGTGGCCGAGGTGATGCTCAACCTGATCCAGAGCATGCGCTTCGTCACCGGCGAGGTGGTCGTCATCGACGGCGGCTTCACGAGTTCGACCTGAGGCCGCGCCCGCGTTGCCCCGTCCCACTTGATCCTCCGGAGACTTCCCATGCTTGAAGGATTCGTTCCCTTTCCGCCCGACTGCGCCGCGCGCTACCGCGCCAAGGGCTACTGGCGGGACCGCTCGCTGGCGCAGGAGTTCGACGCCGTGTTCAAGCGCTTCGCGGACCGCGTCGCGCTGATTGACGGCGATGTGTCATTCACCTACGCCGAACTCGACCGCGTCACCACCAACCTGGCGCTCAACCTGCTCGAACTCGGCCTGCGCCCGCTGGACCGCGTGGTGCCCACGCTGCCCAACGTGCACGAGTTCGTGCTGCTGTACTTCGCACTGCAGAAGATCGGCTGCATCCCGATCGCTGCGCTGGTCACGCACCGCTACGCCGAGATCAGTCAGTTCGTTCGGCTCTCGGGCGCGACCACCTGTGTCTACCCCGGCACCGCGGGTGACTTCACTTTCGCGCCGGTGATCGAACGCGTGCAGGCCGAGAACCCCTCGCTGGAATTTCGTCTGGTGCTGGGCGACGCGGGGCCGGGCGAGGTCTCGCTGCGCGCGCTGATCGACACGCCGGCCAAGCTGCCGGCCTCGCGCCTGGCCGAGATCCGCATCGACCCCGAAGACCCCTGCATCTTCCAGCTCTCGGGTGGCACCACCGGCATCCCCAAGCTGATCCCGCGAACCAACAACGACTACGCCTACAACTCGAAGGTGGCCGCCGAGGTGACCGAGATCGACGCTGAATCGGTGCTGCTGCTGGTGCTGCCGATCGCCCACAACCTGCCGCTGGCCTGCCCGGGCATCCAGGGCTTCCTGTTCAAGGGCGCCAAGGTGGTTCTGCACGCCAACACGCGCCCGACGGACATGTTCGCGCTGATCCAGAAGCACCGGGTCACGCACCTCAAGGTGGTGCCCGCGCTGCTGATCCGCCTGATCAACGACGAGGCCGCCAGCGCCTACGACCTGTCCAGCCTCAGGCTGATCCAGAGCGGCGGACAACGCATGCAGCCCGAAGTGCGCGCGAAGACACGCGCGCTGATACCCGGCGTGTTCGTGCAGGAGAACTTCGGCATGTCGGAAGGCACCTTGATGTTCGTGCGCGCCAGCGACCCGGAGGACGTCAAGCTCGAGACCTGCGGCCGACCCGTGTGCGAGGACGACGAGGTGCTTCTGCTCGACGACGAGGGCCGCGTGGTGCCAGACGGCGAGGTCGGCGAGTTCACCGTGCGCGGCCCCTACACCTTGCGTGGCTACTTCGGTGTGCCGGAGTGCAACGCGCGCCAGTTCACGCCCGACGGTTTCTACCGTTCCGGCGACCTGATGCGCAAGCACCCCAGCGGCAACTACATCGTCGAGGGCCGCAAGAAAGACCTGATCAACCGCGGCGGCGAAAAGATCAGCGCCGAGGAGGTGGAGAACCTGATCCTGATGCACCCCGCGGTGCAGAACGTGGCCTGCGTGCCCATGCCCGACGCCGACCTGGGCGAGCGCATGTGCGCCTTCGTGATCCTCAAGGCCGGACACGAGTTGCACCTGAAGGAGCTCGTGGGTTTCCTGCTGACCAAGGAAATCGCCAAGTTCAAGTTGCCCGAGCGGCTGGAGGTCTTGCCGGACTTTCCCGTCTCCACCTTTGGCAAGGTATCCAAGAAAGCGCTGGGCGAACTCATCGGCCGGCGGCTGGCAGAAGAAGAGGCCGCGCGCCGCGCCCCCCACTGAAAGAACCCCCGAGATACCCTATGCGCATCATCGACCTGCACTGCTACCCGGGTACGTCCACCTGGACCGATTCCCAGGGTCCCTATCCCGCCGAGCTCGCCCGTTACTGGAAGCGGGACTGGGTGGGCAAGAGCGAAGACGAGGTAATCGCCGAGTTCGCCGGCGCGGGTGTCGAGGCCTGCCTGGTGGCGCTGGACCTGGAGACCACCATTGCCGCGCCGCCCTGCACCAACGAGTACGTGCACGGCATGTGGAAGCGCCACCCGAAACGGATCATCCAGTGCTGGGGCGCGGTGGAACCGGCCAAAGGCGAGATCGCCATGATTCAGGCCCGCAAGGCCGTGCGCGAGCTGGGCTTCATCGGCTTTCACTTCCACCCCATCATGCAGCACTTCGGTGTCAGCGACCGGCGCTACTACCCGCTGTTCGAGGAGATCGACGCCATGGGCGCGGCGGTGATGATCGACGTCGGGACCACTGGCATGGGCGCGGGCATGCCGGGTGGACACGGTGCGGTGATCCGCCACGCCCACCCCCAACACATCGATCAGCTCGCGGCCGATTTCCCGACGCTGAAGATCATCATGGCCCACCCCGGCTGGCCCTGGGTGGACGAAACCACCGCCGTGGCTCTGCACAAGGGCAATGTGTTCTGGGAGATGTCGGGCTGGGCGCCCAAGCACTTTCCAGGCAACTTGAAGGTGGACATCCGCGGCCGCCTGCAGGACAAGATCATGTTCGGCAGCGACTACCCCAGCCTGCCCTATGAGCGCATCCTGCGGGAGTGGGACGGGCTCGGCTACACGCCGGAGATCATGGAAAAGATCATGCACGGCAACGCCGAGCGCGTGCTGGGGTTGTGAGCATGGATGCCTTCCTCTGCGACGGCGTGCGCACGCCGATCGGGCGCTACGGCGGCGCGCTCTCGGGCGTGCGCACCGACGACCTGGGCGCCATCCCGATCCGCGCGCTGATGGCGCGCCACCCTGGGCTCGAGCCGGCGCTGATCGACGAACTGGTCTTTGGCTGCGTGAACCAGGCCGGAGAGGACAACCGCAACGTGGCGCGCATGAGCGCGCTGCTGGCGGGGTTGCCGGTCGAGGTGCCGGCGCTCACCGTCAATCGGCTGTGCGGCTCGGGCCTTGAGGCCGTGGCCCAGGCGGCGCGCGCGCTGCACGCGGGCCAGGCGCAGATCGCCATCGCCGGGGGCGTGGAAAGCATGAGCCGCGCGCCGCTGGTGATGCCCAAGCCCACGGCGGCCTTCTCGCGCCACGCCGAGGTGCACGACAGCACCATCGGCTGGCGCTTCGTGAACCCGAGCATGGAAACGCTGCACGGTGTGGACAGCATGGGCGACACGGCGGAGAACGTGGCGCAGGAACACGGCATCTCGCGCGCCGACCAGGACGCCTTCGCCCTGCGTAGCCAGCAACGCGCGGCGGCCGCCGCGCGGGCTGGTGTGCTGGCGCAGGAGATCGTGCCCGTGGAGGTGCCGGGCCGCCAAGGCGCCGTCGCGCGGGTGAGCGAGGACGAGCACCCGCGCGCCGACGCCACGGCCCAGAGCCTGGCCGCGCTCAAACCGGCGTTTCGCCCGGGCGGCACGGTCACCGCCGGCAATTCATCGGGCGTGAACGATGGCGCCGCCGCGCTGTTGCTGGCCAGCGAAGCCGGGGTGCAGCGCCACGGCCTGCGGCCCCTGGTCCGTGTGCTCGGCTACGCGAGCGCGGGCATCGCCCCGCGCGTGATGGGCTTCGGCCCGGTGCCGGCGGTGCGGCGACTGCTGGCACACACCGGCCTGCGCATCGGCGACTTCGATGTCATCGAGCTTAACGAGGCCTTCGCGGCCCAGGGCCTGGCCGTGATGCGCGCGCTCGGTCTGAGTGACGACGCGCCGCAGGTGAACCCCCACGGCGGCGCCATCGCCTTCGGTCACCCGCTGGGCATGAGCGGCGCGCGCCTGGTGCTGGCTGCCGCGCGGCAGCTGCAACGCAGCGGCGGGCGCTACGGACTCGTGACGATGTGCGTGGGCGTGGGCCAGGGCGTGGCCATGGCCATCGAACGCGTGGGAGGCACCCAATGAGCGAACCCATCCTGATCGAGCGGCGCGGCCATGTGGCGCTGCTCACCCTCAACCGCCCCGACACCCGAAACGCCCTCAGCGGCGAGGCCATGTTCGCGGCCTTCGAGCAGACCTTCGCCACGCTCAACGCGGACCTCAACGTGCGCGTCGCCATCCTGACCGGCGCGGGAACGGCCTTTTGCTCCGGCGGCAACGTGGCCGAGATGCGCGAGCGCCGTGGCATGTTCGCTGGCACGCCCGAACAGATCGCGCAGGCCTACCGCGACGGCATCCAGCGCATTCCACGCGCCTTCGAGGCGCTGCAAGTGCCCATCATCGCCGCGGTCAACGGCCCGGCCATCGGCGCCGGCAACGACCTGGCTTGCATGTGCGACCTGCGCATCGCCTCCCGCGAGGCGCGCTTCGCCGAGAGCTTCGTCAAGGTCGGCATCGTGCCCGGCGACGGAGGCTGCTGGTTGCTGCCGCGTGTGGTGGGCTACGCGCGCGCGGCCGAGATGGCGCTCACCGGCGATGCAATCGATGCCGAGGAGGCCCTGCGCATCGGCCTGGTCTCGCGGGTGGTGGCGCCCGAGGCGCTGCTCGACGAGGCCTTGCAACTGGCCGCCCGCATCGCGGCCAACCCGCCCCAGGTGCTTCGATGGACGCGCCAGCTGCTGCAGCAGGCGCGCACCGCAACGCTGGACGAGGCTCTGGGCAGCGCGGGTCGCCTGCAGGGCCTGGCGCACCACACGGCCGACCACGCCGAAGCCGTTGCCGCCTTCTTCGAGAAACGCGCGCCGCGCTTTCAGGGGGCAGCCACATGAGCACCGCGAGCGACTGCCTGTTGCAGGAGAACCCCATGGATGGCGTGGCGCTGCTGCGCCTGAACCGCCCGGCCGTGCTCAATGCGCTCAACCTCGAGTTGCGCCATGCACTCGCCGAGGCTTTTCTGCGGCTCGACGCCGACGACCGGGTTCGCGCCATTGTGCTGGCGGGCGGTGAGCGCGCGTTCTGCGCCGGGGCCGATCTCAACGAGTACGTGGACGCCACGCCGGCGCAGATCATGGCGCGCCAGATGGACCGGCTGTGGGGCGCCATCGCCAACTGCCGCAAACCGGTGATCGCCGCCGTGCGGGGGCACGCGCTTGGCGGAGGCTGCGAACTCTCGATGCATGCCGACATCCTCATCGCCGGCCAGGGCGCGCGCTTCGGCCAACCGGAGGTGAAGCTCGGGATCATGCCCGGGGGTGGGGGCACGCAACGGCTCACCCAGGTGGTGGGCAAGTTCGCTGCCATGCACATCCTGCTGCGGGGCGAACCCTTCGGCGCCGACGCGGCCCTGGCCATGGGCTTGGCCAGCGAAGTGGTGAACGACGACGAAGTGGAAGCGCGCGCGCTGCAGATCGCCTGCGAGCTGGCCGCACTGCCCGTGCTGGCGCTGCGCCTGATCAAGGAAGCCGTGCTGGAAGGCATGAGCAGCGGGCTGGAGAGCGGGCTGCGGTTCGAGCGGCGCTCCTTTCAGACGCTTTTTTCCACGCGCGACCAGCACGAAGGCATGCGCGCTCGGCTGGACAAGCGCGCACCGCGCTTCTCCGGGGGCTGAGGCCCGCAGCGCACGGGCAAACCTTTCCTTCGACCTCTACCAGGAGACAGCCATGACCCCGCGACTTCTTCCCTCCCTGCTGGCCGGCCTTGCGCTGGCCGTGTTGAGCGCCGGCACCGTGCAGGCGCAGGCACCCGCTTATCCGAGCAAGACCATTCGCCTGCTCGTCGGATCGCCGCCGGGTGCGCCCTCCGACATCACGGCCCGTCTCTTCGCCGAACGGTTGTCGCAGCGCTTGGGCCAGAGCGTGGTGGTCGAGAACCGCCCGGGCGCCGGCACCAGCCTGGCCGCCGGTGTGGTGGCGGCTGCCGAGCCCGATGGCTACACCCTGGGGGTCAGCCCGGACACCGTGGTGACCGTGAACCCGCTCGTGTACCCCAAGCTCACGTTCGATGCGCGCAAGGACCTGATGAACCTCTCCGTGCTGGCGAACTTCACCCAGATGCTGGTGTGCCACCCAGGCACGGGCGTGAAGACCGCGGCCGAGTTGGTGGCCCGAGCGAATTCGAACCGAATGATCTACGCGTCGGGTGGCGCTGGCGTGCCGGGCCATCTGGCCGCTGAGATGTTCTTGCGCGAGGCCGGCGTCGGCATGGAGCACATCGCCTACCGCGGTCCCGCGCCGGCCACCACCGCCGTCCTGGCCGGCGAGGTGAACTGCGGCTTTCTGGCAACGCCCACGGTGCTTCCGCATGTGAAAACCGGCCGATTGGTGGCGCTGGCCGTCTCGTCTGCCGAGCCTTCCGCGCTGGCGCCGCAGGTGCCGACGCTGGCCGAGGCACTCCACAAGCCGACCCTGGACATCAGCTTCAAGCTGCTGCTGCAGGCGCCCAAAGGCCTGCCCGCAGCGATCGCCAGCGCACTGGAGCAGGCCGCCGGCGCCATCATGACGGCCCCCGATGTGCAAACCCGCCTGCACGCGCTGGATTTGCGTGGCGTGGGCAGCACGCGCCAGGTGGCCGAGGCGCAGGTGCAGGCCGATACGGCGCGATGGGCGCCAGTGGTGAAGCGGTTGAATCTGACGCTGGACTGACCGCGCGCGCCGTGGCGCCCAGCGCTCCCATGGATCCTGCAACACCCCTTGCCATGCAACCCAATGTGATCTTCATCGTTGCCGACGACCTTGGGTTCGCCGACCTGGGTTGCTACGGTGGGCGCGAGGCGGCCTTCGGCCGCGTTTCACCGGTCCTCGATGCGCTGGCCGAGAACGGCATCCGCTTCACCGATGGCTATGCGAACTCATCGCTCTGCTCGCCGACGCGCTTTGCACTGATCACGGGACGTTACCAGTACAGACTGCGAGGGGCGGCCGAGGAGCCGATTCACGCGGACAGCAAGGGCAGCACGACGCTCGGTATGCCCCCCGGACACCCCAGCATTCCCTCGCTGTTGAAGCGGGCGGGTTACCAGACCGCCTTGATCGGCAAATGGCATCTTGGGTACCCGCCGCATTTTGGTCCCCTCAAGTCGGGGTACGACGAATTCTTCGGCCCCCTGTCGGGTGGGGTGGACTACTTCTCTCACTGCAGCGGCAACGGCGACCACGACCTGTACCTCGGCGAGCAGGAGAAGCACGAAGAGGGCTACCTCACGGACCTTTTCTCGCACCGCGCCGTCGACTGCATCGATCGTATGGCTGGAAAGAAAGAACCGTTCTTTCTCAGCCTTCACTACACCGCCCCCCATTGGCCTTGGGAGACGCGGGATGACGAACACCTCGCACCAGACGTCAAGCAGAACCTCTTCCATCTGCATGGTGGCAGCGTCCACACCTATCAGCGGATGATCCACCACATGGACGAGGGCATCGGCTGGGTGATGGAGGCGCTGCGCCGGAACGCCATCGCCGACAACACACTGGTCGTCTTCACCAGCGACAACGGCGGCGAACGGTTCTCGGACAACTGGCCGCTCGTGGGCGGCAAGATGGACCTGACCGAAGGTGGCATCCGCGTGCCATGGATCGCGTACTGGCCGGCCGTGATTCCGCGCGGCGCCGTGACCACGCAACACTGCATGACCATGGACTGGTCCGCCACCGTTCTGGAGGCGGCGGGCGCGCGTCCGGATCCGGACTACCCGTTGGATGGGTTGTCGCTCCTGCCGGTTCTGCGCGCCCCCCAGGCCCGCTTCGATCGTCCGCTGTTCTGGCGGATGAAGCACCGAGAGCAGCGGGCGCACCGCAACGGTGACTGGAAGTACTTGCGGGTGGATGGAATCGACTACCTGTTCGATATCGCCTCGGATGCGCGCGAGCGCGCGAATTTGGCCGCGCGGGACCCGCAGCGGATGAGCGACATGCGGGAGGCATGGGAAGCGTGGAACCGCACCATGCCCCCCATCCCGGAGGACGCCTGCGTGAGGCAGGGTTACGGGGCCAGGAACATGCCTCAGCGCTAGGTCGAGGCCGCAATGGGCGCGCGCCGGACAGGGAGAAACGGCGCCGATGACAAGTCAATGACCCCATGCGGTCATTCCCGATCGCCACAGGCTTGCAATGAGCCGCGAATGCGCCCAGGATGCGACACATCCCCATCCCAACACACCCGAGGAGCGCCCATGAAGGCGATCTGGAACGGCACGGTGATTGCCGAAAGCGACGACATCGTGCTCGTCGAGGGCAATGCCTACTTCCCTGCGAGCGCGTTGCGCCGCGAGTACCTGCAGCACAGCAACCATCACACGTACTGCCCCTGGAAGGGCCAGGCCAGCTACCACAGCCTGCTCGTCGACGGCGAACTCAACCGCGACGCCGCCTGGTTCTACCCCGACCCCAAGCCCGAGGCCGACATGGTGCGCGACCGCGTGGCCTTCTGGCGCGGCGTGCAGGTGGTGGACTGAGCATGCGGCGCGACGCCACCGCCGACACCGCCGCGCGCTACGCTGAGGTGCGCGCCCGCAGCGAAGCGCTGTGCGCGCCGCTGGCCATCGAGGACCACGTCGTCCAGCCCGTGGTGGACGTGAGTCCGCCCAAGTGGCACCTGGCGCACACCACCTGGTTCTTCGAAGCCATGCTGCTCGCGCACGCCTCGCCGGGCTACGCGCCGTTCCATCCGGCCTACGGTTACCTCTTCAACAGCTACTACGAGGGCGAGGGCGAGCGCGTGCCGCGCGCGCAGCGCGGTCACCTGAGCCGGCCGACCGTGGCCGAGGTGCTGGCCTACCGCGCGCACGTGGACGCGGCCGTGCAAGCCTGGCTGGCCACGCAGCCACCGGCCCGGTGGCTGGACCGCCTGGCGCTGGGCCTGCAGCATGAGCAGCAGCACCAGGAACTGCTGCTCACCGACATCAAGGCCATCCTGGGTCACAACCCCCTGCGCCCCGCCTACGCCAGCGCCGACACCGCCGCGGTGGGCCTGGCCGGCGAACACGCACCGCAAGCCGCCGCGATGGGATGGATCGAGCAGCCCGGCGGCGTGGTCGCCATCGGGCACGCGGGCGACGGTTTCGCCTTCGACAACGAGGGCGGGCGCCACGAACGGCTGCTCACGCCCTTCGCGCTCGGCGACCGGCTGGTCAGCAACGCCGAATACACGGCCTTCATCGACGCCGGCGGCTACCAGGACCCGCGCCACTGGCACGCCGACGGCTGGGACTGGCTGCGCCAGAACGCCATCGCGGCGCCGATGTATTGGTTCCGCGGCGAGGGCGGCGCCTGGTGGCACCAGACCCTGGCCGGCCCCGTGCCGCTGCCACCGCACGCGCCGGTGACGCACGTGAGCTGGTACGAGGCCAGCGCCTACGCCGACTGGGCCGGCGCGCGCCTGCCCACCGAGTTCGAATGGGAGGCCGCCGCTGGCCGGGGCATGGCCTGGGGCGAGCGCTGGGAGTGGACCGCCAGCGCCTACGCGCCTTACCCGGGCTTTCGGCGCGCCGAAGGCTCGGTGGGCGAGTACAACGGCAAGTTCATGGTGAACCAACAGGTGCTGCGTGGCGCGTCGTTTGCCACGCCGCCCGGGCATCAACGCCTGACGTACCGCAACTTCTTTCAGCCGCCGCTGCGCTGGCAATACACCGGCATCCGCCTGGCCCGGCCATGAGCACCGGCGCGCACCGAGCAAGGTTTGCAGAATGACCCGAAGCCGCGACCCAGCATCCGCCCTCCCACCCGCGCGCGACACGGCGCCACCCGAAGCCGGTGCCGCCGCGCCGCGCGGCCTGGCCGCCGACGCGCTGGCTGGCCTGTCGGGCAGTCCCAAGCGGCTGTCGTCCAAGTACTTCTATGACGACCGCGGCTCGCGCCTGTTCGAACGCATCATGCGCCTGCCCAGCTACTACCCCACGCGGGTGGAGGCCGCCATGCTGCGCCGCCACGCCAGGGACCTGCTGGACGCGCTGGACACCGGCGGCTCGCCGATCGAAATGCTCGAGCTCGGCAGCGGCGACGGGCGCAAGACGCTGGCGCTGTGCCGTGCCTGGCTCAAGGCCGGCGCCGAACTGGTCTACCGCCCCATGGACATCTCCGCCCAGGCGCTGGACCAGCTGAGCGCGCGCATGGCGCGCCAGTTGCCCGCGCTGGCGGTGCACCCGCTGTGCGGCGACTACTTCCAGACCTGGCCCATTCCCAGCGCGCGGCGCCGCCAGGTGGCGCTGTTCCTGGGCAGCAACCTCGGCAACTTCACCGACGAGGAAGCCCGGCGCTTCCTGCGCCGCGTGCGCGCCCACCTGCGCCGGGGCGACAGCCTGCTGCTCGGCCTGGACCTGCGCAAGGACCCCCACACCGTGCTGGCCGCCTACGACGACCCCGAGGGCGTGACGGCCGCCTTCAACCTGAACCTGCTGCGCCGCCTCAACCGCGAGCTGGGCATGGACTTCGATCTCGACCGCTTCCGCCACTACGCGAGCTACTGCCCGCTGCAGGGGGTGGCGCGCAGCTTCCTGGTGAGCCAGGCGCACCAGACCGTGCGCAGCGCGCTGCTGCGGCGCGAGTTTCACTTCGGTGCCGGCGAGTTCATCTACACCGAGCAGTCGCAGAAGTACGAGCGCGCGGGCGTGGAGGCCATGGCCGCCGACACCGGCTTCGAGCTGCGGGCCTGGTTCGAGGACCCGGCCTTGCCCTACGCCCTCGTGGCCTGCCGCGCCACGGGCTGAGGCGCCGCGCCGCCGCTGTCGCCGGCTCGACAGCGGGCATTGGTATTTTCACCAAGCACCCGCTTGCTATAAATGAACGGCGCTGCTAACGTGGCGCGCCATGGATGCCCAGGCCACCCCCGCGCCCGAGCGCCGCAGCCGCGGACGCCCCCGCAAGACCGCCGATGAGCGCGACGACGGCAACCGCCGCCAGGCCCTGCTGCGCGCGGCCGCGCGCCTGTTCCGCCAGAAGGGCTTCGCGGCCACCAGCACGCGCGACATCGCCGCCGCCGTGGGCATGCGCTCGGGCTCGCCCTTCTACCATTTCGAGAACAAGGAAGCCCTGCTCGCCGCCGTGATGGAAGAGGGCATGCAGCGTGCCCTGCGGCACCAGCGCGAGCGCATGGACGCGGCCGTGGCCGCCGCGCCCGGGCCGCTGTCGGCCAGCGAGTGCCTGCGCGTGCTGGTGCGCGGCCACTTCGACAACCTGCTGGGCCCCGAGAGTGACCACATCCCCGTGATGCTGTACGAGTGGCGCTGGCTCGCGCCGCAGCCCAAGCGGGTGGTGAGCGAGCTGATGGCCGAGTACGAGGCCGTGTGGGTACCGGTGCTGCAGGCCCTGCGGCGCGAAGGCGCGCTGCGGGGCGACACCGCGCTGGCGCGGCTGCTGATCTTCGGCGCGCTCAACTGGACCGCGCAGTGGTACGACCCGGAGGGACCGACCACGCTGGATGGCCTCACCGAGGCCGCGCTGCAACTCTTCGTCAAGGACATGGAATGAACCCCGGCCCCCACGCGCCGCCGCTGCGCGGGTCGCTGTCCCCCGAGGCGGCCGAGCCGGCCGGAGGCGGCCCGGCGCCGGATCGCTACCGCTCCGTCTTCCGACCCGGCCTGTTCGCGGGCCAGGTCATCGTGGTCACGGGCGGTGGCTCGGGCATCGGCCGCTGCACCGCGCACGAACTGGCCGCGCTGGGCGCGCACGTGGCCCTGGTGGGCCGCAGACCCGAGAAGCTGCGGGCCGTGGCCGAGGAGATCGCGGCCGATGGCGGGCGCGCGAGCTGCCACGCTGGCGACATCCGCCAGGAAGACACGGTGCGCGCCCTGGTG
Organism: Hydrogenophaga sp. SNF1; assembly: GCF_034421675.1. Taxonomy (NCBI): domain Bacteria; kingdom Pseudomonadati; phylum Pseudomonadota; class Betaproteobacteria; order Burkholderiales; family Comamonadaceae; genus Hydrogenophaga; species Hydrogenophaga sp. SNF1. Next base: position 3,741,463 of record NZ_CP139793.1, on the reverse strand, counting down.
GCGGACATCGTGGCCACGCAGGGCCGCCTGCACGGGCTGGTGAACAACGCGGGCGGCCAGTACATCAGCCCGTTGGAAAAGATCGGCGCCAAGGGCTGGCAGGCCGTGCTGGACACCAACCTCATGGGCGGCTTCCTGGTGGCGCGCGAGTGCTACCTGCAAAGCCTACAGGCGCATGGCGGCGCCATCGTCAACATCGTGGCCGACATGTGGGGCAGCATGCCCGGCATGGGCCACAGCGGCGCGGCGCGCGCCGGCATGGTGAGCTTCACCGAGACGGCCGCGCTGGAATGGGCCCGCAGCGGCGTGCGCGTGAACGCGGTGGCGCCGGGCTACATCGCCTCCAGCGGCATGGACCACTACCCGCCCGAGGCCGGCCCCATGCTGCGCGAGATGCGCGAAACGGTGCCCCTGGGCCGCTTCGGCAACGAGGCCGAAACCAGCGCGGCCATCGCCTTCCTGCTGTCGCCAGCCGCCAGCTTCATCAGCGGCAGCGTGCTGCGCGTGGACGGCGCGCGGCCCCAGGTGCGCCTGGGCTGGGGCCAGGTCGCGGCGCCGGCCGAGGCGCAGTCGCGCGACGCCGTGAAGCCCTTCGATGGCTTTCACCGCTACGCCGTGCCCCAGGTGTTCCAGCCATGAGCTTCGCGTCCCGCTTCAACCCCCACACCGAAGCCGCGCAAGTGCGCCGGGCGGCCATGCTCGAGCGCATTGCGCAGCTGCGCGCGCTCGAGCAGCGCGCCGCCAGCGCCTCGGCCCAGGCCAAGCCCGTGTTCGACAAGCGCGGCCAGCTGCTGCCGCGCGAGCGCATTGCGCTGCTGCTGGACCCGGGCGCGCCCTGGCTGCCGCTGTGCTCGCTCGCGGGCTTTCTGCAGGACACCAAGGACCCCGCGAAGTCGGTGGCCGGCGGCGGCGTGCTCGCGGGCATCGGCTTCGTCAGCGGCGTGCGCTGCATGGTGGTGGCCAGCGACTCGGGCATCGAGGCCGGCGCCATCCAGCCCCGCGGGCTGGAAAAGATCCTGCGGGTACAGGACATCGCGCTGGAGAACAAGCTGCCCTTCGTTCACCTGGTGGAGAGCGCGGGCGCCAACCTCACCAAATACAAGGTCGAGGGCTTCGTGCACGGCGGCTCGCTGTTCCGCAACCTGGCGCGGCACTCGGCCGCGGGGCTGCCGGTGATCACGGTGCAGCACGGCTCGGGCACGGCGGGCGGGGCCTACATGCCGGGGCTGTCGGACATCGTGGTGATGGTGCGCGGGCGTTCGCGCGCCTTCCTGGCGGGGCCGCCTCTGCTCATGGCCGCCACGGGCGAGGTGGCCACCGAGGAGGAACTGGGCGGCGCCGAGATGCACACCGGCGTGTCGGGCCTGGGCGAATACCTGGCGGAGGACGACCGCGAGGCGCTGGGGCTGGCCCGGCGCATCGTCGAGCAGTTGCGCGACAGCGTCGCGCGCCCGGCCGCGCCGGTGGTGGCCGAGCCGCTGCTGTCCAGCGACGACCTGCTCAGCCTCATGCCCACGCACCACCGTGAGCCCGTGGACATGCGCGAGGTGATGGCCCGCCTGGCCGATGGCTCCGACCTGCTGGAGTTCAAGCCGCTCTACGGCGCGGCCACGGTGTGCGCGCAGGCGCGCATCGGCGGCCACGCGGTGGGCCTCGTCAGCAACAACGGGCCCATCGATGTGGCCGGCGCCAACAAGGCCACGCACTTCATCCAGTGGATGTGCCAGCTGGGCCACCCCCTCATCTACCTGCAGAACACCACCGGCTACATGGTGGGCAAGGACAGCGAGCAGGGCGGCATGATCAAGCACGGCAGCAAGATGATCCAGGCGGTGACGGGCGCCACCGTGCCGCAGATCACCATCCAGTGCGGCGCCTCTTTCGGCGCCGGCAACTACGGCATGTGCGGGCGCGGCTTCGGGCCGCGTTTCCTGTTCAGCTGGCCCAATGCGCGCACGGCCGTGATGGGCGGTGAGCAGGCCGCGCGCACCATGCAGATCGTGGCCGAGGCCGGGCTGGCGCGCAAAGGCATCGCGCCCGACCCGGCGCAGATGCGGCAGCAGTTCGAGCAGATCGTGCAGGTCTTCGAGAGCCAGGCCGACGCCTTCCACACCAGCGGCCTGCTGCTGGACGACGGCGTGATCGACCCGCGCGACACGCGCGCCGTGCTGGTCTTCTGCCTGGACACCTGCGCCGAGGCCGGATTGCGCCACCCGCGCCCCTTGCCGTTCGGCGTGGCGCGCATGTAGACCCGCCACGCGCCCACCCAGAGGAGAACCCCATGCAGTTCACGCACGAGCACCGCGAAATACAGAAAACGCTCAAGCGTTTCATCGACGACCACATCAACCCCCACGTGGACGAGTGGGAAGCGGCCGAGATGTTTCCCGCGCACGAGGTCTTCAAGGGCCTGGGGCAGCTGGGCCTGCTGGGCCTGACCAAGCCCGAGGCGCATGGCGGCGCTGGCCTGGACTACAGCTACAGCGTGGCCATGGCCGAGACCCTGGGCCACATCCACTGCGGCGGCGTGCCCATGGCCATCGGTGTGCAAACCGACATGGCCACGCCCGCGCTGGCGCGCTTCGGCAGCGAGGAACTGAAGGCGCAGTTCCTGGCGCCCGCGATCCGCGGCGAGGCGGTGGGCGCCATCGGCGTGAGCGAGCCGGGCGCCGGCAGCGACGTGGCCGCCATCAAGACAACGGCCCGCAAGGACGGCGACGACTACGTCATCAGCGGCCAGAAGATGTGGATCACCAACAGCCTGCAGGCCGACTGGATCTGCCTGCTGGTCAACACCAGCGACGGCCCGGCGCACAAGAACAAGAGCCTGGTCATGGTGCCGCTGCGCGAGAACGGCAAGACCGTCAAAGGCTTCGAGGTCGGCAAGAAGATCCGCAAGATCGGCATGCACAGCAGCGACACCGGCCTGCTGTACTTCGACGAGGTGCGCGTGCCGCAGCGCTACCGCATCGGCCAGGAGGGCGCGGGCTTCGTCTACCAGATGCAGCAGTTCCAGGAAGAGCGCCTGTGGTGCGCGGCCAGCACCCTGCAGAGCCTGAACAACTGCATCGAATGGACCATCGAGTGGGCGCAGGAGCGCCAGCTCTTCGGTGCCCAGCTGGCCGACCAGCAGTGGGTGCAGTTCAAGCTGGCCGAGCTCAAGACCGAGGTGGAGGCCCTGCGCGCGCTCACCTACCTCTCGTGCGACCGCTACGTGGCCGGCGAGGACGTGACCGAGTGGGCCACCATGGCCAAGCTCAAGGCCGGCCGGCTCAACCGCCAGGTGCCCGACACCTGCCTGCAGTTCTGGGGCGGCATGGGCTTCACGCTGGAGAACAAGGTCTCGCGCATGTACCGCGACGGGCGCCTGGCCTCCATCGGTGGCGGGGCCGACGAGGTGATGCTGGGCATCCTGAGCAAGATCATGGGCATCGCCAAACGGCCGCAGCGATGAGCGCGCTGCTGATCCACCGCGACGGCGCCATCGAGCGCTGGACGCTGAACGAGCCCGCCACGCGCAACGCGCTGAGCGACGCGATGGTGCTGGCCCTGTTCGAGGCCTGCCTGCGCGCCAAGGCCGACGCTTCCTTGCGTGGCGTGGTGCTGGCGGGCGCGGACGGCGCCTTCTGCGCGGGCGGCAGCCTGGGCGGCTTTGCCAGCGCCATTGGCCAGGCCCTGCCTCCCGGCGAGGCCGATCCCCTGGTCGCCTTGAACCGCGGCTTCGGCGACCTGCTGCACGCGCTGATCGGCTTGCCGCAATGGCTGATGTGCGCCGTCGACGGCCCGGCCATGGGCGGTGGCTTCGGCCTGGTGTGCTGCGCCGACGTGGTGATCGCCACCGAGCGATCGGCCTTCGCCACGCCCGAGGTCACGCTGGGCCTGCCGCCGGCGCAGATCGCGCCCTTCGTGTGGCGGCGCCTGGGCGACGCCACCGCGCGCCAGTGCCTCCTGAGTGGCACGCGCTGGACCGCGCGCGAGGCGCAGGCCGTGGGCCTGGTGAATACCGTGGTGGCCGACGACGCGCTGGACGCCGCCGTGGCCTACGCCGCCAAGGCCCTGGGCCGCGCCGCGCCCGGCGCGCTGGCGGCCACCAAGCAGCTGCTGCACCGCCTGCACCAGCACCTGCCCGATCTGCGCGACGAGGCCGCCATCGCCTTCGCGAACGCGCTGCGCGGCCCCGAGGCCGCCGCCGGCCTGGCCGCGTTCGCCAGCAAGCAGCCCGCTCCCTGGGCGAAGGGCAGGGACACATGAAGCGCCTGCTCATCGCCAACCGCGGCGAGATCGCGCGCCGCGTGATCCGCACCGCGCACCGCATGGGCATCGCCACCGTGGCGGTGTTCAGCGACCCCGACGCGCGCGCGCCGCACGTGCGCGAGGCCGGCGCCGCCTTCGCGCTCGGCGGGGCTGGTTCGGCCGATTCCTACCTGCGCATCGATCGCCTCATCGCCGCCGCGCGCGCCACCGGCGCCGACGCGCTGCACCCCGGCTACGGCTTCCTCAGCGAGAACGCCGACTTCGCGCAGGCCGTGATCGACGCCGGACTCACTTGGGTGGGCCCGCCGCCCGGGGCCATCCGTGCGCTGGGCAGCAAGTCGGCCGCCAAGGCCCTGGCGCAAGCGCATGGCGTGCCGGTGCTGCCGGGCTACTTCGGCGCGGACCAGCGCGACGAGACCTTCGCCGCCGAGGCCGGGCGCATCGGCTACCCGGTGATGGTGAAGGCCGTGGCGGGCGGCGGCGGGCGCGGCATGCGCCTCGTCGCCGAGGCCGCGCAGCTGCCCGCCGCGCTGGCCAGCGCGCGCGCCGAGGCGCTGGCCGGTTTCGGCAGCGCGGACCTGCTGATCGAGTCGGCCGTGCGGCGCCCGCGCCACGTGGAGGTGCAGGTCTTCGCCGACGCGCAGGGGCGCTGCATCCACCTGGGCGAGCGCGACTGCTCGGTGCAGCGGCGCCACCAGAAGATCGTCGAGGAAGCGCCGAGCCCGGCGGTCACGCCGCCACTGCGCGAGCGCCTGGGCGAGGCCGCCGTGGCGCTGGCGCAGGCGGCGGGCTACGTGGGAGCGGGCACGGTGGAGTTCCTGCTGGACGGCGACCGGTTCTTCCTGATGGAGATGAACACCCGACTGCAGGTGGAGCACCCGGTGACGGAGATGCTCACCGGCCTGGACCTGGTGGAGTGGCAGATCCGCGTGGCGCGCGGCGAGCCGCTGCCGCTGGCTCAGGACCAGGTGCGCCTGCAAGGCCATGCCATCGAGGTGCGCCTGTGCGCCGAGGACGAGCGCTTCGCGCCCCACACCGGCACCGTGCGCGCCTTCGCCGAACCCCCGCCGGGCGAGGGCCATCGCTTCGACCACGCCATCGAAACCGGCATGGAAGTGACGCCGCACTACGACGCCCTGCTGGGCAAGCTCGTGGCCCACGCGCCCACGCGCGCGCAGGCCATCGAGCGCCTCGCGCACGCGCTGGACGCGACCGTGCTCCTGGGCCTGCCCACCAACCGCGCCTTCCTGGCGGCCTGCCTTCGCCACCCGGTGTTCGGCGCGGGCGAGGCGCTGATCCCCTTCCTGGCGGAGCAGGGCGAGGCCATCCGCGGCGCCTTGCTGCCGCCGGCCGAGGTGGTGCTCGCCGGGGTGCTGGGCGCGGCCTGCGCGGATCGGTCCGCGTCCGGCGCGCTGCCGTGCCCGTTCGCGCGCCCGCTGCGCTGGCGGCACGGCGACACGGTGCTGGACATCGCCGTGCTGGAACACGGCCATGGCCGCCTGAGCGTCTCGCTGGGTGATCGCACGCACGAGGCCCTTCTGCAGGCCCAGGGCGTCGCCATCGACGGCGTGCGCCACGCCACCACCGCCGTGGCGCTGGGCGACGGCCAGTGGCAGGTGCAGGTGGGTCCGCACACGCTGGCGCTCAGCGACCTGAGCCACCGCGCGCGGACCCGGGCCGGCGCCGCTGGCGCGGTGGGCGAGCTGCGCGCGCCTTTCAACGGCAAGCTCGTGGCCGTGCACGCCCGGCCCGGCGCGCGCGTGGCCAAGGGCGAGGCGCTGTTCGCCATCGAGAGCATGAAGATCGAGCACCTGATCGCCGCGCCGCGCGACGCCACGGTGCAGGCCGTGTCGGTGTCGGCGGGCCAGCAGGTGGCGCCGGGGCAACTGCTCGTGAGCTTTGCGGCAGAGGCAGCGGCATGAACTGGGACGCCGCCGACACCCAGGCCCTGCTCGACACGGTGGACCGCTTCGCGCGCGACGCGCTGGTGCCGCACGTGAACGACTGGGACGCCCAGGCCACGTTCCCGCGCGGGCTCTACCGCGAGGCCGCGCGTGTCGGCCTGCTGGGCCTGGGCTACCCCGAGGCGCTCGGCGGCACGCCCGCGCCCTGGCGCGCGCGCAACGCGGTGTCGCAGCTGCTGGCGCGGCGCACCGCCAGCGGCGGCCTGCTGGCCAGCCTGTTCAGCCACAACATCGGCCTGCCACCGGTGCTCAAGCATGGCGCGCCCGAGCTGCAGGCCGAGATCGTGCCGCCGGTCTTGCGTGGCGAGCGGATCGCCGCGCTGGGCATCACGGAGCCCGGCGCGGGCAGCGATGTGGCCAGCCTGCGCACCAGCGCGCGCCGCGAGGGCGGCGACTACGTCATCGATGGCGAGAAGGTCTTCATCACCTCCGGCGTGCGCTGCGACTGGATCACCCTGGCGGTTCGAACCGACCCGAACAACAAGGGCGCCGGCGGCATCAGCCTGATCGCCGTGCCCTGCGACGCCCAAGGCCTCGGCCGCACGCCGCTGCACAAGATGGGCTGGCACTGCAGCGACACCGGCCACCTGCGCTTCGACGGCGTGCGCGTGCCGGCGCGGTACCTGATCGGCGAGGAGCACAAGGGCTTTCGCTACATCATGGGCAACTTCAACGGCGAGCGCCTGGCCATGAGCGCGCTGGCCCTGGGTTTCGCCGAGGCCTGCCACGACGAGGCCCTGGCCTGGGCGCGCGAGCGAAAGACCTTCGGCGACGCGCTGATCGAGCGCCAGGCGATCCGCCACAAGCTCATGGACATGCGCATGCGAATCGCCTCCACCCAGGCCTGGCTGGACGCGCTGGGCGATCGCGTCGACGCGGGCGATGAGGGCCCCGACTGGGTGGGCCACGTCTGCCTGCTCAAGAACCACAGCACCCAGGCCATGCAGGCCAACGCCGACGCGGCCGTGCAGATACTGGGCGGCATGGGCTACATGCGCGGCACCGCCAGCGAGCGCCTCTACCGCGAAGTGAAGGTCATGATGATCGGCGGCGGCGCCGAGGAGATCATGAAAGACCTGGCGGCGCGGCAGTTCGGCGCCTGAGCCGGCAGGACGTTCAGGAAGACACCATGAGCACCGCCAACACCCCCTCCGCCGTGCCGTTCGAACCCGAGTTCGTGCAGGCCATCGTCGAGCTCTTCGAGCAGAAGATCGTCTTCAACCAGCACATTGGCCTCAAGATCGACGAGGTGCGTCCCGAGCGCGTGAGCGGCCACCTCGACCTGCGGCCCGAACTGATCGGCCACTACGCGCACCACCGCCTGCACGGCGGGGTCATCAGCGCCGCCATGGATTCCATGGGCGGCCTGGCCGTGCTGGCGGCCATGGCCGCGCGCCACATGGACGACAGCGTGGAGCAGCGCATGCACCGCTTCTCCAAGCTGGGCACCATCGACCTGCGCGTGGACTACCTGCGCCCGGCCGTGGGCAGCGCGCGCTTTGGCATCGGCGCCGAGACGCTGCGCCTGGGCTCGCGCGTGGCCAGCACGCGCATGGCGTTCCACGGCGCCGACGGCACGCTGCTGGCGGTGGGGTCGGCGGCGTACATCGTGTCCTGAGCCGCGCGCCCGCGGCGCGGACGCTTCGAGGAGGAGAGCCTGGAATGAGCGATTTTCAACTGACCTATTCCACGATGTTTGCGCCGCCACGCGCGCTGCACGAGCGTTTCGACGCCGCGCTGGCGCGCGTGCGCCAGCGGCTGGGCCAGGCGCACGGCCTGTTCATCGACGGCGCCTTCGTCGCGCGCGCGGCGGCGCTGGACAAGCACAACCCCGCGCGCCAGAGCGAACGGCTGGGCCGTTTCGCGCAGGCCTCGGTGGACGACGTGGAACTGGCCGTGGCCGCGGCGCGGCGCGCGCTGCCCGCCTGGCGCCGCACCCCCTGGCGCGAGCGCGTGGCCCTGCTGCGCCGCGCCGCGCGCCTGGTGGACGAACGCCTCTACGAGATGGCGGCCATCGTTTCGCTGGAGGTGGGCAAGACCCGCATGGAGGCCCTGGGCGAGGTGGCCGAGGTCAGCGCCTTCTTCGACATCTACGCGCGGCAGATGGAGGAAAACGACGGCTACGACCATGCCCTGCCCGACGACCCGCTGCCCCACATGAAGAGCCGCAACCGCAGCGTGATGAAGCCCTACGGCGTGTGGGCCGTGGTCGCGCCGTTCAACTTTCCCTTCGCGCTGGCGGGCGGGCCCACGGCGGCGGCGCTGGTCACGGGCAACACGGTGGTGCTCAAGGGATCGGTGGAAACGCCCTGGTCCGGCCTGCTGCTGGCGCAGTGCCTGAAAGACGCGGGCCTGCCCGACGGCGCCTTCAACTGCCTGGTGGGCGATGGCGCGACCGTGGGCGAGGCGCTCATCCAGCACGACGGCATCGGCGGCGTGACCTTCACCGGCTCCTACGAGGTGGGCATGCGCATCCTGCGCGCGCAGGTGAACCGGCGCTGGCCGCGTCCCTGCATCGCCGAGATGGGGGGCAAGAACGCGGCCATCGTCACCGCGCGCGCCAACCTGGACGCGGCGGCCCAGGGCATCGTGCGCTCGGCCTTCGGCATGTCGGGGCAGAAGTGCTCGGCGCTGTCGCGCGTGTACGTGGACCGCTCGGTGGCCGATGCGCTGATCGAGCGCCTGCGCGCGGCGGTGGGCGCGATCGCCGTGGGCGAGCCGCAGCTCGAGTCCAGTTGGACCGGTCCCGTGGCCACGCGCGCGGCCCAGCGGCGGCACGCCGACTGCCGGCGCCAGCTGGACGGTGGCGGCGCGCGCATCGTCGCGGCGGGCCCGCTGCCGGCCGATGCCGACGCGGGCTTCTACTGCGCGCCGCTGGTGGCCGAGGCGCCGCTGGACCACCCGTTGTGGCGAAAGGAAATGTTCGCGCCGCTGGTGATGCTGGGCCGCGTGGACGGCGCCGAGCAGGCCATGGCCGAGGCGAACGCCAGCGACTTCGGCCTCACGGCGGGCTTCTTCGGCGCGGAGGACGAGGTGGCCTGGTTCCTCGACCACATCGAGGCCGGCGTGACCTACGTCAACCGCCCGCTGGGCGCGACCACGGGCGCCTGGCCGGGCTACCAGCCGTTCGGGGGATGGAAGGGCTCGGGGAGCACGGGCAAGGCACTGGCGTCGTTCCATTACCTGCCACAGTACATGCGGGAGCAGTCGCAGACGCGCATCGAGCCCTGAGCGCCGCGGCACGCCGGGCCTCAGCGCGTCCAGCGCTTGGCCGCTTCGATGGCCGCCGCGTAGCCCAGCACCAGCGCCAGCACCACGGCGGTGGCCGCCCAGCCCAGTGGCACGAAGCCCAGCAGCGCGGCCGCAGGACCGCTGTAGGGCAGGGCCAGGGCCAGCGCGGCCATCGCGATCAGTGCGCCCGACAGCAGTTCGCCCGGGCGGCTGCGCCACACCGGGCCCTGCGTGCGCAGCACCAGCACCGCGGCGAGTTCGGTCAGCAGCGACACCTGGAACCAGGCCGTGCGGAACACCGCTTCGTCGGCGCGCAGCACCCACAGCAGCCAGGCGAAGCAGAGCAGGTCGAACAGCGAGCTGATCAGGCCAAAGCCCATCATGAAGCGCCGCAGGCCGCGCAGGTCCCAGCGCAGCGGTCGCCCCAGCACCCCGGCGTCCACGCGGTCCGTGGACAGGGCCATAGAGGGCAGGTCCGACAGGAAGTTGTTCAGCAGGATCTGGGTGGGCGTGAGCGGCAGGAAGGGCAGGAAGGGCGCCGCGATGGCCATGCTGACCATGTTGCCGAAGTTCGCGCTGATGCTCAGCGCGATGTACTTGAGCGTGTTGGCGAAGGTGCGCCGGCCTTCCTCCACGCCGCGGCACAGCACGTCGAGGTCGGGCTTGAGCAGCACCACGTCGGCGCTTTCGCGCGCCACGTCGACCGCCTGGTCCACCGACAGGCCGACGTCGGCCGCCAGCAGAGCGGGCGCGTCGTTGATGCCGTCGCCCAGGTAGCCGACGGCGTGCCGCGTGCGCTGCAGCGCGCGCACGATGCGCTCCTTCTGCGAGGGATCGACCTCGACGAACAGGTCGGTGCGCGGCGCGTGGTGCCACAGCGCTTCGTCGCGCATGGCGGCGATCTCCGCGCCGGTGAGCAAGGCCGAGGGGTCCAGGCCCACCTGCCGGGCCACATGCGCGGCGACGTGGCGGCTGTCGCCGGTGACCATCTTCACGCGCACCTTGTGCGCGCGCAGCGCGCGCACAGCCTTCGCCGCGCCGGGCTTGGGCGGGTCGGTGAAGGCCAGGAAGCCTTCCAGGCACAGGCCGGCTTCGTCGGCCAGCCCCACCCGGTCGGCCCGCACCGCGCGGGTGGCCACCGCCAGCACGCGCAGCCCCTGGCCGCCGAGTTCGCGCATGTGGTCGTCGATGCGGGTGCGCCGGGCCGCGTCCAGCGGGGCCTCGCCGCCGGCCTGGCGCACGCGATCGCACACCGCCAGGGTCTGTGGCACCGCGCCCTTGGTCACCAGCAGGCGTTCGCCTTCGGCGCCGCGCTGCGCCACGATGGTGAGGCGCTTGCGCACGAAGTCGTAGGGAATTTCGTCCACCTTGCGCCAGCCCTCGAGCGTCAGGCCCGCGCGCTCGCCCGCGGCCACCAGGGCCTGGTCCAGGGGGTTCTCGATGCCGCTCTCGAAGGCCGCGTTCAGGTGCGCCCAGCGCAGCACGCCGGCGTCGGGTCGGCCGTCGGCGTCCACCGCGGCGTCCAGCGTCATCACGCCCTGCGTGAGGGTGCCGGTCTTGTCGGTGCACAGCACGTTCATGCCGCCCAGGTCTTCGATGGCCTCGAGCCGGCGCACCAGCACACCCTGGGCGGCCATGGCCCGCGTGGCGCGCGCCAGCATCACGCTGACGATGGCGGGCAGCAGCTCGGGCGACAGGCCCACCGCCAGCGCCACGGAGAACATCAGCGAATCGATCAGGGGGCGGCCCAGCCACTGGTTGACCACCAGCACCGCCAGCACCACCGCCAGCATCAGGCGCAGCAGCATGTCGCCGAAGCGGCGCACGCCCTGCGCGAAACGGGTTTGCGGCGGGCGTTGCTTCAGCTCGGCCGCGAGTTCGCCGAACACCGTGGCCGCGCCGGTGCGGGTGATCAGCACGGTGGCGGTGCCGCTGCGCACCGAGCTGCCCAGGAACACGCTGTTGCTGCGCTCGCGCAGCGGCGCGTCGGCCGCCACGGGGCCGGGGCGTTTTTCCACCGGGAAGGACTCGCCCGTCAGGCTGGCCTCGGTGACGAGGAAGTCGCGCGTCTGCAGCACCACGCCGTCGGCCGGCACCAGCTTGCCCGCGCTCAGCTCGATCAGGTCGCCCGGCACCAGTTCGCGCGCGGGCAGCGGGCGCCAGGCGCCATCGCGCCGCACGCGCGCGTTGAGCGCCAGCCGCTGGCGCAGGCGCGACACCGCGTCCGAGGCCCGCCACTCCTGCCACCAGCCGAGGCCCGCGCTGCACAGCACGATGGCGAGAATGGTGGTGGCTTCGGCCCAGCTCTTGAGCGCGGCTGACACCAGGGCGCCCGCGACGAGGATGAGCACCAGCGGGCTGGCGAACTGGCGCAGCACCAAGCGCCACGCCGTGGCGGCGGCCTGCTCGGCCACGGCGTTGGGGCCGTGCCGCTGCAGGCGGGCCAGGGCCTCGGCCTGGCCCAGGCCCTGGGGGCCGCTGGCGTGGCGGGCCAGCAGTTCGGCCTCGGGCAGGCTCCAGTCGGGGGCGCCGGCGTCCGGCGCGCGCGCGGGGGGGGCGGGGTGTCGGGGGGTGTCCATGCGGCGCGCGCGCCACGGCCAGGGTGGAGCGGGCCCAGCGATGGTGGCGTGGCCGGGCATTGGGCACCTTGCGCTGGCTCAAGCCGGGGCCGCGCGGCCCCGGCCAGACGGCCGATGGTGGAAACCAGGGTGAGCGATCCACCACTCATGGCCGTTCTCCGGTGCCCGCCAGGGCGCCCGCTGCCCCTGCCACCGCATGACCGCTTCAGCCGCCCGCCGCGTTGCTCCCGCCCCGTCCTCGACGACACGCTCCGTGCCGGCGCCGGCGCCGGCGCGCGCCGCCCGGCCTGTCCCGCCCGACGCCTCGACGAAGGAGGACAAGGCCTTGTTCATGAAGCCCGGCGTGAGCCGGCCGCCAAGCCAGGACGATGCCCAGGCCCGCCTGCGGATGGGCATCACCGATTTCTTCAGCCGCCTGCTGACGGCCCGTCTGGCCGAGGACCCCGATGCCCGCGTCGCGGCCGAGCTGCTGCGGCGCGGGGCGCGGTCGGCGCAGGCCGAGGCGCGGCGCCAGGCGCGCCAACAACGGACGCGGCGCCTCAGCCAGTACGGGCGCCAGCCCTGAGCGGGTAGCGCCTCACTCCGGCTTGAAGCCCGAGGCCTTGACCGGCGCTTCCCAGCGCTTGAGGTGCTCCACCACCATGGCGCCCGTCTCGGCCGGCCCGGCGTGGCTGGGCACCAGGCCGTAGCCGCGGATCTTCTCCTGGATGCCCGGGTCCGCCAGCGCCACCGCGACGGCCTTGCTGATGCGGTCCGCCGCCTGCGGGTTCATGCCGGCCGGGCCGAAGTAGGCGAAGAAGGCGTCCGCCGCCAGCGGGATGCCTTGCTCTTTCAGCGTGGGCACCTCGGGCAGCGCGGCCGAGCGCTGTTCGCCCGTCACGGCCAGGATGCGCAGGCGGCCCGCGCGGTGGTGTTCGATGGTCTCGGACGCCGTGTCCACCATCAGCGGAATCTGCCCGCCCAGCAGGTCCTGCGCGGCCGGCGCGCCGCCGCGGTAGGCCACGTGCGTCAGGGGAATGCCCGTGGCCTGGCCGATGAGCAGGCCCGCGAAGTGCGGCACCGTGCCGGCGCCGGAGGTGCCGTAGCTCGCCTTGGCGGGGTTGGCCTTCATCCAGTCGAGCACGTCTTTCAGCTTGCCCTGCGGCGCGCCCGGGCCGGCCGTCACGGCGAAGTCGAACACCGTGGCGCGCGCGATGGGGCTGAAGTCCTTGATGGGGTCGTAGCCCACGTTGGGGTACAGGTAGGGCGAGATCACCAGCGCCCCGCTGGGCGCCAGGATGATGGTGTTGCCGTCCGGCGCGATGCGCCGCAGCTCGCCCAGCGCCAGCCGCCCGCCCGCGCCGGGCTTGTTCTCCACGATCACGTTCTGGTTGAGCGTGCCCCGCATCTTCTCGGCCACGATGCGCGCCACCGTGTCCACCGATCCCCCGGGTGGAAAGCCCACCCACACGCGCAGCGTGCCGCTGTCTTGCGCCTGGGCCAGGCCCGGCAGGCCCAGTTGGGCGGCGGCCAGCAGGCCAGCGCCCGCCAGGGCATGGAAGTGTCGGCGTTGCATGCGTGTCTCCTCGTTGTATGGAGCACCGATTCTGGGAGGGCGCACCCGATGGACGCATGCGTGTTTTCCCGAAAAGGTATGCTTGCTAACGGTCCCGCGCGACGGCGTGGGCGCGCGACAAACAAGGACAACACCGGAGACATCACATGCCCGTCATCGACGTTCACACGCACATGTACACGCCTGCCTGGCTGGAGCTGCTCAAGGCCAAGGGCGGGGCCTACAACATCCAGCGCCGCCCCGACGGGCAGGACGAGATCTTCCGCGGCGACACGCCGGTGGCCATTCCGCAGCCCGGGCACTTCGACTACGCGCTGCGCATCCGGCAGATGGACGCGGCGGGCATCGACATCTCCATCGTCTCGCTGACCTGCCCCAACGTGTACTGGGGCGACGAGGCCACCAGCCGCCAGGCGGCGGTGGAGTCGAACGACGCCATGGCGCGCGCCCAGGCGCAGTACCCGGACCGCATCCGCTGGTTCACCTCGCTGCCCTGGGAATACCCCGAGCGCGCCGTGCAGGAGCTGGAGCGCTCCTGCGCCAACGGCGCGGTGGGCGTGATGGTGCTGGCCAACATCTCGGGCCGCAGCCTCACCGACCCATTCTTCGAGCCCGTGTGGGCCGCCATCGACCGGCGCGGCCTGCCGGTGCTGGTGCACCCCACCGACCCGCCGGGCGTGGACCTGATGGACATGACGAAGTACGACCTGAGCTGGTCCGTGGGCTTCATGTTCGACACCACGCTGGCCTTCACGCGCATGATCTTCGACGGCTTCTTCGACCGTTTCCCGAACATGAAGCTCATCGCCTCGCACGGCGGCGGCACGCTGCCCTACCTGGTGGGCCGCTTCGAGAAGGGCGACGAGGTGGAGATCCCCCAGCGCCGGCGCATGCAGCGCAAGCCGACCGACTACCTGCGCCACATTTACTACGACAGCATCACCTACGACCCGCGCTCGCTGCAGTACCTGGTGTCCATCGTGGGCGCCTCGCAGGTCATGCTGGGCACCGACTGGCCGCACCAGGTGCACGACGTGAAGGGCGCGCTGGGCAAGATCGACACCCTGGCGGCCGACCAGCGCGAGGCGGTGCGCGGGGGCAACGCGCTCAGGGTGTTCGGCCTCTGAGCGGCCGCACCCACCACCACGCCAGCCCCACCAAGGCCGCGAAGGCCGTGTAGGCGGCCACGAACACCCACCACGGCGCGTCCCAGTAGAGCAGCCGCGAGAGCCAGTACCCGATGAAGCTCTCGCGGTGACCGGTCTCGCCGGCCGATCGCCGCAGGTCCTGTTCCCAGACGGTGAGGGGGCACAGCCGGCCCAGCCAGGCCTGGGCCGCGATGAAGAGCATCAGCCCCAGGTGCGCCGCGCGCAGGCCGGCGTGGCGCACCCAGCGCCAGCCCAGGGCGCCGCCCAGCAGCACCAGGGGCAGCAGGCCCACCACGAACAGCACCACCCCCAGGTGCAGCGCGAGCAGGGCGTCGGCGAGCCGGAGGGCGGTGTCGGGGGACATGCCGGGCATTGTGCGATGCACCGGCGGCCGCTCGCGCCGCCCGTTCGGTGACAACCCGCTGGCGGATATGTATCCGTCTGTCACACTCGCGGCGTTGCGGTTTCGGAGCGAGCATGGGCTGGCTTTCACTCTTTGGCGACCTGCGGTTCATGACCGGGGCGATGGTCGCCTTGCTGGGTGTGATCTTCATCGCCTACGCCAACCGGGCCTCTTGGCCCTACGTGCGCTGGCTGGCGGGCTCGGCCGTGCTGTTCGGTCTCGCGCAGCTCGGCTTTCGGGTGGCCCAGCTGCATTTCGGCGTGCGGGCCGAGGGCATCGGCGGCCCGGCCGCCGCGGTGGTGGTGTTCGCGCTGACCGCCCTGCTGGTGGGGCTGCACACCTACCTCACGCCCGGCGCCCGCCACCAGGGGTGGCGTTTTGCCTGGCTGAGTGCGCTCGGCCTGGTCTGGGTGGTGGCGCTGGTGAGGGCGCTGGGCGACAACCCCTTCCGCGGTCCGCTGGCCTCGTCGGGGGTGCTCGTCGCGGCCTCGCTGTGGCTGCTGTGGCGCTGGTGGCACGACCGCTGGAGCGGGCAGTTCGCGCTGGCGGCGGCGCTGCTGGTGCAGCCGCTGCTGCTGTTGCTGGCCATCCGCGTGGGCCTGGACGTGCGCACGTTTCGGGAGATCACGCCGCTGCCCATCGTGCTGGTGTACTTCTTCGTGCTGACGCTGATCCTGCAACGCGACGCGCGCCGGCTGGCGAGCGAGCTGCGCCGCAGCGAACAGGCCGAGGCCGCGATGCAGCGCCTGGCCGACGGCCTGGACCGCACGGTGCACGAGCGCACGGCCCAGCTGGAGGCGATCAACCAGGGCCTGCGCGCCTTCTCGGGCATGGTCTCGCACGACCTTCGCGGCCCGCTGCGCAACATCCACGGCCTGAGCGAGATGGCGCGCGAGGCCATCGAAGAAGGCCAGCCGGCCCAGGCCCTGCCCCTGGTGCGCAAGCTGGGCCATGAGTCCCTGCGCGCCAGCCGCATGGTGAGCGACCTGCTGGACCTGGCGCGCGTGGAGCAGCAGGCGCTGCAGAAGGCGCAGGTGGACTTCGGCGAGCTGGTGCGCGAATGCGTGGAGCAGCTGGCCATGGAATACCCGAGCGCGCGCCACGCGGTGCGCGTGGGGCCGCTGCCCGTGGTGGTGGTGGACCGCGGGCTGATGGCGCATGTGGTGACCAACCTGGTGGGCAACGCGCTCAAGTACGGGCAGGGCCGGCCCGGGCTGGCGGTGGACGTGGGCGCGCAGCGCGAGGACCAGGCCTGGCGTTTCGCCGTCAGCGACAACGGCCCGGGGTTCGACGAGGCGCGCGCCAGCGAGCTGTTCAAGCCTTTCAGCCGCCTGGCCGGCGAGGCGGTGCCCGGCACCGGCCTGGGCCTGACGGTGGTGCGCCGCGTGGTGCAGCAGCACGGTGGCGAAGTGGGCGCCTGCGGCCGGGTGGGCGAGGGCGCGCGCTTCTGGTGGACGCTGCCCGCCGCCTGAGCGCAGCCCCGGCAAAAAAAAGCCACCGGGGCTTGCGACACCGGCGGCTGCCGCGCATGGCCCGTCGAGCGGGCGGCGCGAATGCTCAGGAAACCGTCAGGCGGACCTCACTTGCCGGTGGTGGTGTTGATGTACTCCGTGACCACCTTCCAGCGGTTGTTGTCCAGCATCGAGATGCGGGTGGCGTTGCTGCCCAGGCGCTTGGTGGGGCTGAAGGTCTGCTCGGCGCTGCCGAAGATGTCGGGCGGAATGGTCATGGTGTCCATGGCCTTGATGAAGCTGTCGGTGCTGAGGTTGGGGCCGGCCTTGGTGGCGGCGCGGATGAAGGCGTCGATGGCCAGGTACCCGTAGACGGAGAACACCGTGGGCTCCTCATTGAACTTGGTCTGGTACTTGTTGGCCCAGAAGCGGATGGGCTGCGAGGCGGCATCCAGATAGGGGTGCTGCACCGTCATGGTGGCGTACAGGCCGTTCATGGCCGGGCCGCCGAGCTTGTGGATGAGGTCGGTGTAGGCCGCGCTGGAGCCGATGAAGGTGGGGTTGAAGCCCAGGCGCTTGGCGGTGGCGATGGCGCCGATGGTCTCGCGGATGATGGTGCCCAGCACCACCATGTCGCACTGCTCCGAGGCCAGCTTCTGCATCTGCGAGGCGAAGTCGGTGGCGCCGCGCTTGTAGGTGGTTTCCGCCGCGAGCGACATGCCGTTGGCCTTGAGGCCGTCTTCCGCGCCGCGCTTGACCTCCAGGCCGAACTCGTCGTCCTGGTACATGGTGCAGACCTTCTTGGCGTTCTTCTCCTTGGCCAGCTTGGGCACCGCGACGCGCATCTGGTCGTAGTAGGTGGCGGCAAAGCTGTACTTGAGCTTGTGGAAGGGCTCGTACATCTCGCGCGCGGCCGTCACGGGGAAGAAGTTGATGACGTTCTTCTGGAACTGCACCGGCATGGCGGCCATGTTCTGCGCCGTGCCGATGTGGCCCACCATGGCGAAGATCTTGTCCTGGTTGACCAGCTTCTGCGCCGCGAGCACGGCGTTGCGCGGGTCGTACTTGGAGTCCTCGACGATGAGCTTGATCTTGCGGCCGTTGACGCCGCCCTGCTCGTTGGCCTCGTCCACCCGCAGCATCATGCCCAGGCGCACCTGCTTGCCGAAGCCGGCGATGGGACCGGAGAGGTCCTGGATGGAGCCGAGAACGATCTCGTTCTTGCTCACGCCCTGTGATTGCGCCATGGCGGCGCCGGTGCTCAGCGCGATGGCCGCGCCGATCAGACTCAGTGTCGTTTTCATCGCTGTCGTCTCCGGTGGGTTGTCGTTTCTGCGGGGATGATGGGGTCTTTGACCGGGGCGGTGATGCGGAAAAACCCTTCCCGCCGCACCGGCCCGAGGCGAGCGCACTCAGTTGTTCACATAGTCCGAGACCACCTTCCAGCGGCCGTCCTGGATCTGCGACAGGCGCATCGCCATGCTGCCGTAGCGCCGCTGCGGGCTGAAGCTGAGCGGCGGCGAGCCGAAGATGTCGGTCGGCACGCTCAGGCTGTCCATGGTCTTGACGAAGCTGTCGGTGTTGAGGTTGGCGCCGGCCTTGCCCGCGGCGCGGGCGAAGATATCGATGGCGTTGTAGCCATAGACCGAGAAGACGTTGGGGTCCTCGTTGAACTTGGTCTTGTACTTGTTGGCCCAGAAGCGGATGGGCTGGGAGGCCTCGTCCAGGTAGGGGTGCTGGGTCGTCATGGTGGCGTACAGGCCGTTCATGGCCGGGCCGCCGAGCTTGTGGATGAGGTCGGTGTAGGCCGCCTGCGAGCCGAAGAAGGTGGGGTTGTAGTCCAGCTTGCGCGCCGTGGCGATGGTGCCGATGGTCTCGCGGATGATGGTGCCGAGCACGATGAAGTCGCAATTGGCGGACTTCATCTTCGCCACCTGCGAGGAAAAGTCGGTGGCACCGCGCTTGAACGAGGTCTTCTCGACCATCTGCAGATTGACCGCCTTGAGACCTTCTTCCGCGCCGCGCAGCACCTCCAGGCCGAACTCGTCGTCCTGGTAGATGGCGCAGACCGCCTTGGGCTTCTTCTCCTGCACCATGCGGGGCAGGAAGGTGCGCATCTGCTCGTAGTACGGGCCGATGTTGGCGAACTTAAGCCGGTGGAAGGGCTCATACATCTCGCGCGCGGCCGTCACGGGCAGGAAGTTGATGACGTTCTTCTGGAACTGCACCGGCATGGCGGCCATGTTCTGCGCCGTGCCGATGTGGGCCACCATGGCGAAGATCTTGTCCTGGTTGACCAGCTTCTGCGCCGCGAGCACGGCGTTGCGCGGGTCGTACTTGGAGTCCTCGACGAGCAGCCGGATCTTGCGGCCGTTGATGCCGCCCTGCTCGTTGATCTCGTCCACCCGCAGCACCATGCCCAGCCGCACGGACTTGCCGAAGCCGGCCAGCGGGCCGGAGAGGTCCTGGATGGAGCCGAGGACGATCTCGTCCTTGCTCACGCCCTGCGACTGGGCCAGGGCGGCGCTGGCCGACAGCGCCAGCGCGAAAGCGGTCAGGGTGTAGCGGGTCTTCACGGCGCGGGTCTCCTCGGGTGGTGCCGCGCGGGGCGGCGTCAGTGGTACATGGCCTCGATCTGCTCGGCGTACTTCTTCTGCACGAGCTTGCGTTTGAGCTTCATGGTCGGCGTGAGCTCTTCGTCCTCGGCGGTGAGCTGGGTGTCGAGCAGCCAGAACTTCTTGATCTGCTCGACGCGCGCGAACTTGCGGTTGGTGGCGTCGATGAGACCCTGGATGAGCTGCTGCACCTCGGCCGTGCGCGTGAGGCTGGCGTAGTTGGAGAAGGGCACGTCGTTGTCCTGCGCGAACTTCTCGACGTTCTCCTGGTCGATCATGATGATCACCGTGAGGTAGGGGCGCTGGTCGCCGATGACGACCGCGTCGGTGACGTAGGGCGAGAACTTCAGTTCGTTCTCGATCTCGCTGGGCGTGATGTTCTTGCCGCCGGCCGTGATGATGATGTCCTTCATGCGGTCGGTGATGCGGAAGAAGCCTTCCTCGTCCACCACGCCCACGTCGCCGGTGTGCAGCCAGCCCTCGGCGTCGATGGCCTCGGCGGTTTTCTCGGGCAGGTTGAGGTAGCCCATGAAGACGTTGGGCCCGCGCACCAGGATCTCGCCGGTGGTGGCGTCGAGCCGGACCTCGTTGTACTGCGCCGCCGGGCCGATGCTGCCGGGCTTGATGCGTTGCGCCGGCACGCCGGTGGAGGCGCCGCAGGTCTCCGTCATGCCCCAGACCTCGAGCATGGGCACGCCCAGCGCGAGGTACCAGCGCACCAGGTCGGGCGAGATGGGCGCCGCGCCCGTGACGAGGAAGCGCGAGCGGTGGATGCCGATGAGCTTGCGCACGTTGTCGAGCACCAGCAGGCGCGCGAGCCGGAAGCGCAGCTTGAGGCCGCCTGGCACGGCCTCGCCCTTGAGCACGTGATCGGCCACGCGCTGGCCGACGCCGATGGCCCAGGCGTAGGCGGCCTGCTGCAGTCGGCTCGCTTCCTTCAGGGCGATCATCACGCCGGAGTAGAACTTCTCCCACACGCGCGGCACCGCGGTGAAGACCGTGGGCGCGATCTCGCGCACGTTCTCGGGCACGGTCTCGGGGTTCTCGACGAAGTTCAGACGCGCGCCCGTGTAGAGCGAGAAGTACTCGCCGCCCATGCGCTCGGCGATGTGGCACAGCGGCAGGAAGCACATGCACTCGTCGCTGTCGTAGCGCGGCAGGATGGCGTTGTAGCCGCGCACGGTGTAGACGAGGCCCTTGTGCGAGTGCATGGCGCCCTTGGGCTTGCCCGTGGTGCCCGAGGTGTAGACCAGGATGGCGAGGTCGTCCGGACCCACGCTGGCCACGCGCTGTTCCAGCATCTGCGGGTGCTGCGCCAGGTCTTCGCGGCCCAGGGCGCGCAGGGCGTCCAGGCTGATCACCTGCTCGTCGTGGAAGTCGCGCAGGCCTTCCATGTCGACCACCACGATCTTGCGCAGCAGCGGCAGCTGGGCGCGCACGGCCAGGGCCTTGTCGAGCTGCTCCTCGTCCTCCACGAACAGCACGGTGGTGCGCGAGTCCTCGCACAGGTAGTGCACCTGCTCGGGCGCGTCCGTGGGGTAGATGCCGTTGGCCACGCCGCCCGCGCTCAGCACGGCCAGGTCGGCCAGCACCCACTCGATGGTGGTGTTGGACAGGATGGACGCGGTTTCCCTGGGCGCGAAGCCCAGGGCCATGAGGCCGTGGGCGATCTCGCGCACGGCCTGGCCGGTCTGCGTCCAGGTCCAGCTGCGCCACAGGCCCAGGTCCTTCTGGCGCATCCACACGTTCGGGCCGCGCGCGCGCACGGCGTTCCAGAACATGGCGGGAATGGTGTCGCCGTCCAGCACGCTTGCCGTCTGGGGCTGGATGTGGGAGAGGTCCCAGAGGTAGCTCATGTCGTGTCCCCTTCGTCGCCGCTCAGCGCCAGTTCTTCTTCTTCTTCCAGCGGCGGTCGGCGCGCACGCCGGCTTCTTTCATGCCGAGGTAGAACTCCTTGATGTCGTCCTTCTCGCGCAGATGGGCGCAGGTGTCTTCCATCACGATGCGCCCGTTCTCCAGCACGTAGCCGTAGTCGGAGGCGTTGAGCGCCATGTTGGCGTTCTGCTCCACCAGCAGGATGGTGGTGCCGCGCTCGCGGTTGATGCGCACCACGATCTCGAAGATCTCCTTGGTGAGCTTGGGCGACAGGCCCAGGCTGGGCTCGTCGAGCAGCACCAGGTCGGGGTTGGCCATCAGCGCGCGGCTGATGGCCAACATCTGCTGCTGGCCGCCCGAGAGCAGGCCGGCGTCCTGCGTGGCGCGCTCCTTCAGGATGGGGAAGTAGCCGAAGACCATTTCCATGTCGCGCGCCACGCCGTCGCGGTCCTTGCGGGTGTAGGCGCCCATCAGCAGGTTGTCGCGCACGCTCAGCAGCGGGAAGACCTCGCGCCCCTCCGGCACGTGCAGCAGGCCCTGCTGCACGATCAGCGCCGGGTCTCGCGCGGTGATGTCCTGGCCCTTGAACTCCACCGTGCCCTTGCGCGGGTCGATGATGCCGCTGATGGTCTTGAGGATGGTGGTCTTGCCCGCGCCGTTGCTGCCCAGCACGGTGGCGATCTCGCCGCGGCGCACCTGCAGGCTCACACCGCGGATGGCCTTGATGGGCCCGTAGGCGCTCTCCACGTTGGACAGTTTGAGGACCGGCGCGTCGCTGGTGGGCACGCTCATGGCATCACCTTGTGGTTCTCGCGGCGCAGGCTGGACACGTCGTCCACGCTGCCCAGGTAGGCCTCGATCACGCCCGGGTGGCTCTGCACCTCGGCCGGCGTGCCGGTGGTGAGTTCCGTGCCCATGCTCATGGCCAGCACGCGGTCGGACACCTTGGACACCAGGCTCATGTCGTGCTCGACCATCAGCACCGTGATGCCGAGCTCGTTCTTGATGTCGGTGATCCAGAAGGCCATGTCCTCGGTCTCTTCCACGTTCAGGCCGGAGGAGGGCTCGTCCAGCAGCAGCAGACGCGGCTCGGTGCACAGGGCGCGCGCCAGCTCCACCACCTTGCGCACGCCGTAGGGCAGGCCGGCCACCAGGCTCTCGCGGTGGTGCTGCAGGTCCAGCAGGTCGATCACCTGTTCGGCTTTCTCGCGCGCCTCGACCTCGGCCGCGCGGGTCTTGCCGGTGAAGAAGATCTCGCTCCACAGGCCGGTGCGGCGGTGCGTGTGGCGCCCGATCAGCAGGTTCTGCAGCACGGTGGCGTGCTCGAACAGCTCGATGTTCTGGAAGGTGCGCGCGATGCCCAGGCGGGCGATGCTGTGCGGCGCCTGGTCCGTCAGGCGCACCGGGCCGGCGGGGCCGGCGTAGTCGATGCTGCCGGTGGTGGGCGTGTAGATGCGGCTGATGAGGTTGAACACCGTGGTCTTGCCCGCGCCGTTGGGGCCGATCAGGGTGAAGACCTCGCCCTTCTTCACGTCGAAGCTGACGTTGTTGACCGCCAGCACGCCGCCGAAGCGCACGCTGAGGTTCTTCGCGGACAGCAGGGTGTCGGTGTCGTTCATACGCTGGCCATTCCGGCTCGAAGGGAACCCTGTCCAGACATGCCGCGGAACGGGCTTTGCCAGGCCGCAGGCATGGCCCCCCTTGGGGGGTGGCGCGAAGCGACGCGGGGGGTCATCTCAATCTCTCCGATTTCTGGAACGACTTCTGCCGCTTGAACATGCCCTGGCGGTAGAACGGGAAGAGCTGGAAGTAGGCGCGCACCTTGAGCCAGCGCCCGTACAGTCCCATCGGCTCGAACAACACGAAGGCGATCAGCACCGCGCCGTACACCGCGCCCTGCAGGCCCGCGGACTGGCCGATGGCCTCGGGCAGGATGTCCTTGCCCAGAGCGATGAGCTGCGGCATGACGATGAGGAAGATGGCGCCGAGAAAGGCGCCGTGGATGGAGCCCAGCCCGCCGATCACCACCATGAGCAGCAGGTCGATCGACTGGATGATGGAGAACTGCTCGGGCGACAGGAACTGGATCTTGTGCGCATAGAGCGCGCCGCCCAGGCCCGCCAGCGCGGCCGACAGCGCGAAGGACAGGGTCTTGTAGCGCGCCAGGTGGATGCCCATGCTCTGGGCCGAGATTTCCGAGTCGCGGATCGCGACGAAGGCGCGGCCGGTGGACGAGCGCATCAGGTTCACGATGGCCAGGGTGCTGAGCACGCACACCACCAGACAGAGGAAGTAGAACTCGTTGGTGGAGTCGAGCGCCCAGTCGAAGAGCTGGGGCGGGTTGACCATGAGGCCCTTGTTGCCGCCGGTGACCGACTCCCAGCGCGCGATGCCTTCTTCCACGATGAAGCCGAAGGCCAGCGTGGCCATGCCCAGGTAGATGCCCTTGACGCGCAGCGCCGGCAGGCCCACCACCACGCCCACCGCCGCCGCCAGCAGGCCGGCGCAGGCCAGGGCGATGGGGAAGGGCACGCCCGCGTTGACCAGTGCGGCCTGCGTGTACGCGCCCACGCCCAGGAAGGCCGCGTGACCGAGCGAGAACAGACCGGTGAAGCCGGCCAGCAGCATCAGCCCCAGGCCCACGATGCCGTAGATCAGCACGAAGGTGAGCTGCGCCAGCCAGTACTCGTCGATCACCCAGGGCGCGGCCAGCAGGAACAGGCACAGCAGGCCGTACCAGAACACGTGGCCGCCGTGCTTGGCGAGCCGGATGTCCTGGTCGTAGTTCGTCTTGAAGAGGAATCGCATCGTTCGGCCTCAGACTTTCTTGCGCAGCTTCTCGCCGAACAGCCCGTTGGGCTTGAGCACCAGCATGATCAGCACCACGATGTAAGGCGCGATGTCCTTGAAACCCTCGGGCAGGTAGAAGCCCGCGATGGCCTCGACGATGCCGATGATGAGCCCGCCCACGATGGCGCCGGGCAGGCTGCCGAAGCCGCCCACCACCGCCGCCGGGAAGGCCTTGAGGCCGATGAAGCCCATGTTGGCGTGCACGAAGGTGATGGGCGCCAGCAGCAGGCCCGCGATGGCCGCCACGCCCGCCGCCAGGCCCCACACCAGGCCATTGAGGCGCTTGACCGGAATGCCCATGTAGTAGGCCGCCAGCTGGTTCTGCGACGAGGCCTGCATGGCGACCCCCAGCTTGCTGTAGCGGAACATGGCGAACAGCAGCGCGCACAGCAGGGCGGTGGCGCCGATCACCACGATCTGCTCGGCCGAGATGACCAGCGCTCCCAGCTTGAGCACCTGGCCCGCGTAGGGCACCGGCAGGGTGTGTGTCTCGGTGCCGATGTTCGGGATCATGGTGATGAGCCCGCGCAGCAGGTAGCCCACGCCGATGGTGAGCATGACGATGGAGAAGGCGGGCTGTCCCAGGATGGGGCGGATGACCAGGCGCTCGAGCACGATGCCGAACAGGCCCATGCCCACGACGGCGGCGACGACGGACAGCCAGAACGGGAAACCCAGCAGCGTCATGGTGAGCAGGCCGCCGAAGGCGCCCACCATCATGAGGTCGCCCTGCGCGAAGCTCACGGTCTCGGTCGCCTTGTAGATGAGCACGAAGCCCAGCGCGATGAGGCCGTAGATGCATCCCTGGGCCGCCCCGCTGATCAGCAGTTGCAGCAGTTGCACGGAACCGTCTCCTGTCTTGTATTGCCCCGGGGCTGGTGCGCAGCTTGCTGCAAGCTTGGGAGCGGGCCGCACCGCAGGGGTCGAAGATTTATAGCTGTCCTCCCCGGGACTGCCGCTAGGGGTTCTCCCCCATCGGCAGTCGCGCAGGCGCCAGCACCATCGGTGCCCATGAATTCCATCCGCATCGGCGCCGGCCTGGGCTTCTACGGCGACGCCTGGGAGCCCATTGCCGCGAGCATCGAACGCGGCGGCGTGCAGTTCATCGCCAGCGACCACCTGGCCGAACTCACGCTCGCCATCCTGCAGAAGGACCGCCAGCGCGACCCCGGACTGGGCTACGCGCGAGACGTGGTGCCGCTGCTGCTGCGCCTGTGGCCGCTGATGCAGCGCCAGGGCGTGCGCTTCGTCTGCAACGCCGGCGGCCTGAACCCGCGGGGCGCGGCGCAGGCGGTGCTGGCCGCCTTCGCCGCCAAGGGCCTGAAGGCGCGCGTGGCGGTGGTCAGTGGCGACGACGTGCTGCCTCGCCTGGCCGACCCGGCCGGCGGCGCCTTCGAGCACCTGTTCACCGGCGCGCCGGTGGCGGCGGTGCGCGAGCGGCTGGTGTTCGCCAACGCCTACCTGGGCGCCGCGCCCATCGTGCGCGCGCTGGACGGGGGCGCGCAGATCGTCATCACCGGCCGGGTGGCGGACGCGGCGCTGTTCCTGGGCCCGATCGCGCACGCGCACGGCTGGCGCCTGGACGGCGCGCGCGAGGGCGAAGCGCTCGACCGCCTGGCGCAAGGTCTCACCGTGGGCCACCTGCTGGAGTGCTCGGGGCAGGGCAGCGGCGGCAACTTCGGCGCGCAGGGGCATTGGCAGTCCATCCCCGATCTGGCGCACATCGGCTACCCCATCGCCGAGGTCTGGGCCGATGGCAGCGCGCTCATCACCAAGGCGCCGGGCACCGGCGGGCGGGTGAATTTCGACACCGTGCGCCAGCAGCTGCTGTACGAGGTGCACGACCCGCACGCTTACCACAGCCCCGACGTGGTGCTGGACATGGGCGGCATCCACCTGGAAGACCTCGGGCAGGACCGCGTGCGGCTGACCGGCGCGCGCGGCCGCGCGTCCAGCGAGCGGCTGAAGGTGGTGGCGGGTTTCCGCGACGGCTACAAGGCCGAGGTGACCTGGGGCTTTTCCTGGCCCGATGCCTGGGACAAGTCGCAGCAGGCGCAGGCGACCATCCGCGCCCAGCTGAAGGAGCGGCGCGTGCCGCACGACGAGCTGTACGTGGAGTACCCCGGCCTGAACTCCGCCCATGGGCCGCTGGCGCCGCTGCCGGCGGTGGACGCGCTCAACCAGCTCAACGAAATCTGGACGCGGCTGGTGCTGCGCACGCCCGAGAAGGCCGCGGCCGAGGGCTTCGGGCGCCTGTTCCCGTGGATGGGCCTCAGCGGCCCCGCCTACACCTGCGGCTTCACGGGACTGCACAACGTGAGCGAGCTGCTGGGCATCTGGCCCACGCTGGTGGACCGGGGCGAGGTGGAGGCGGGTGTGCAGGTGGAGTTCATGGGAGAGGCCGCATGAACCGGGTCCGCATTCCGCTCGCGCGCATCGCCCACGCGCGCAGCGGCGACAAGGCCGATTGGGTGGACTTTGGGCTGTTCGCCTGGAACCCGGCGGGCTACGCCCTGCTGGCGCGGGAGGTCACCGCCGAGCGCGTGCGCGTGCACTTCGCGCCTTGGCTGCCGGGCGAGGTGGACGCCTGGGCGCTGCCCAATATCCTGGCGCTCAAGTTCGTGCTGAAGGGGGCGCTGCAGGGCGGCGGCGCCCGCAACCTGCGCCTGGACAACCTGGGCAAGGCCATGGCGGCGGCGCTGCTGCGGCTGGAGATCGAGGTGGGGGCGGCCGAACTGGAGGCCGCCCTGCAGCAGCCGCGCGTGGGCTGGTGGGAGGCCTCATGACGGTGCGCATCGAAACCCTCGACGGCATCCGCGTCGTCACCCTGGACCGCCCCGAGGTGCGCAACGCGGTGGACAGCGCCACCGCGCGCGAACTGCACGCGGCCTTCCTGGCCTTCGAGGACGATGCCGCGGCACGGGTCGCGGTCTTTCACGGCGCGCACGGCCACTTCTGCGCCGGCTGGGACCTGCAGTTCGGCGCCCGCGCCGCGCAGGCCGGCGGAGGCGGGGCGCTGGCCGATCTGGACTTCGACAGCGCCGATGCGCGCGCCCTCGGCCCCATGGGGCCTTCGCGCCTGCGCCTGTCCAAGCCCGTGATCGCCGCCGTGGCCGGCGCGGCCGTGGCCGGTGGCCTGGAGCTGGCGCTGTGGTGCGACCTGCGCGTGATGGAGGCCGACGCCTACTTCGGCGTCTACTGCCGCCGCTTTGGCGTGCCGCTCATCGATGGCGGCACCGTGCGCCTGCCGCGCCTGATCGGCATGGGCCACGCCATGGACCTGATCCTGACCGGCCGCAAGGTCGAGGCCGACGAGGCCTTGCGCATCGGCCTGGCCAACCGGGTGGTGCCGAGCGGGCAGGCGCGCGAGGCGGCCATCGCGCTGGCGCGCCAGCTCGCGGGCTTCCCACAGGCCACGATGCTCGCGGACCGCGAGAGCGCCTACGCGCAGTGGGACCTGTCCCTGGGCGAGGCCCTGCAGCAGGAATGGCGGCGCGGCCAGGCGCGCATCCCCGACGCGCTGGAAGGCGCGCAGCGCTTCGCGGCGGGCGAGGGGCGCCACGGCCGGTTCTGACCCGTGGCCCGGGGGCGGCCGCCCGGTCGGGGACAATGCCGCCATGCACCTGGCTCCGTTTTCCTGGCGCCGCCGCCACTGGCTGCTCGCCCTGGGCGCCTTGCCCTGGTGGCCGGGCCCCGCCGCGGCCGCCACCTGGGTCGAGGCCGGCAGCGGCCAGGCCTGGAACGAGCCGCTGGCCCGCCAGGCGCTGACCCTGTTGGCCGGCGCAGGGGCGAACGGCCTCGATCCGGGCGATTACCAGGTCCAGGCGCTCCAGCGGCAGCTGGGCGAGGCGCTGGCCCGCCCGGACGGGGCGGCCGGCGCCCGCTTCGCCACCGAGCTGGGCGCCGCCATGCGACGCTTCCTGCACGACCTGGCCTTTGGCCGCGTCGATCCCCACGCCGTGCACCAGCGCTTCAGCGTGGCGCCGAGGGCCTTCGACCCGGCGAAGGCGCTGGCCGACGCCCTGGCCCAGGGACGGCTCGACGCGGCGGTGCGGGCGGCGGTTCCCCCGCTGCCGATCTATGGCCAGCTGCAGAAGGTCCTGCGCGACATGGACGCGCTGGCCGGCCACTCCGCCTGGTCGCGGCGCCTGCCGCCCTTGCCGCGGCCGGCGGGCGCGCGCTCGCCGAAGCTCGAACCGGGCGGCCACTGGGCGGGTTTGCCCGCGATGGCCGAGCGCCTGGCGCTGCTGGGTGACCTGGCCGGCGGCGCGCCGCCCCCCGACCGCCTCGATGGCGCCGCGCTCGAGGCCCTGCGGGCCTTCCAGCGGCGCCACGGCCTGACGGACGATGGCGTGGTCGGCGCCGCCACGCTGGCGGCGCTGGAGGTGCCGCCAGCGGCGCGCGCGCGCCAGACGGCGCTGACCCTGGAGCGCCTGCGCTGGACGCCCCTGCTGCAGGGGCCGCGCATGATCGTGGTCAACATCCCCGAGTACATGCTGCGCGCCTACGAAGTGGTGGACGGCCGCATCGAGGTGCGCCTGAGCATGCGCGTGATCGTGGGCAAGGCCGTGGGCCATGAAACCCCGCTGTTCGACGAACGCCTGCGCAGCATCGAGTTCAGCCCCTACTGGAACGTGCCGCCATCGATTGCGCGCCAGGAGACGGTGCCGCGCCTGCGCCGCGACCCGGGCCATTGGGCGAGCCAGGGCTTTGAGTTCGTCGGCGGCGACGGCGCGGTGGACACGGTGCTGAGCCCGGCCAAGCTCGACGCCGTGCTGGCCGGCCGGCTGCGCATCCGCCAGCGCCCCGGACCGGCCAATGCGCTGGGCGACATCAAGTTCGTCTTCCCCAACCGCGACAACATCTACCTTCACCACACGCCCTCGGTCGGCCTGTTCGCGCGCGAACGGCGCGATTTCAGCCATGGCTGCATCCGCGTGGAGGACCCGGTGGCGCTGGCGCGCTTCGTGATGGCGGGCATGCCCGGCTGGGACGAAGCGCGCATCCGCGAGCAGATGGCCGCCGGCACGTCCACCCACGTCGCCCTGCGCGACCCGCTGCCGGTGCTCATCGCCTACGGCACGGTGCTCGTCAAGCAGGGCCGTCCCCACTTCTTCGCCGACGTGTATGGTCACGACGCGCGGCTGCAGGCCGCCCTCGACGCCCGGCCCCGGCCCCAACCGCAACCCTCCCGATGAACGACCGTCCTTTGTTCCCCGCCTCTCGCCGCCGTTTCCTGCGCCAGGGCCTGGGCGCCGCGGTGGCCGCACCGCTGCTCGCCTTGCCCCGGCACGTGTGGGCCGCGCCCCAGCGCGCGCTGGCCTTCGACCACCTGCACACGCACGAGCGGATCGACCTGGTCTACGCCAGCGGCGACGGCTACCTCCCCGAGGCCCTGGGCCGACTCGACCATTTCCTGCGCGACCACTACTCGGGCGACGTCGGCCACATCGACCCTGGCCTGCACGACGTGCTGCACGCCCTGCGCCGGGTGCTGGGCACCGAGCGGCCGTACCAGGTGGTATCGGGCTACCGCTCGCCGCTCACCAACGCACACCTCAAGGCCACGCGGGGCGGCGGTGTGGCCACCCGCAGCCTGCACATGGACGGGCGCGCCATCGACGTGCGTCTGCCCGGCGTGCCGCTGGCCGACCTGCGCGATGCCGCGCTGTCGCTGCAGGCCGGCGGCGTGGGTTTTTACCCGCGCGAACAGTTCGTGCACATCGACACCGGGCGCGTGCGCCGCTGGGGCGGCTGAGCGCCCCCGCCCGCGCTCAGGCCGGCGCCGTCCAGGCCGACTTGGCGTCGGCGGGAATCGGCCGGGGCCGGCCCTCCAGGTCGATGGCGACGTAGGTCAGGCTGGCCTCGGTCACCTTCAGGTACTGGCCCTGCGAGGAAATGCGCTCGGCGAACACCTCCACCATCACGGTGATGGACGTGCGCCCGATACGCGTGACCTGCGAGTAGAAGCTGAGGATGTCGCCCACGCGCACCGGCTGCTTGAAGATGAACTGGTTCACCGCCACCGTGGCCATGCGCCCGCGCACGAAGCGCGCCGGCAGCACGGCGCCGGCCAGGTCGACCTGGGCCATGACCCAGCCGCCGAAGATGTCGCCGTTGGCGTTGCAGTCCGCCGGCATGGGGATCACCTTGAGCACCAGTTCGCGGTGGTCCGAGGGCAAAGAGGGCAAAGGCGCGTGGGCGGGGCTTGAATCGGTGGGCATGGGCACAATCTCCGGCTGACTCCCACGATTGTCTTGCATGCGTCCCGATACCCCCACCCGAGGCCGTGTGGCCTTGCCGTCCGCGCCCGGCGAGTCCGCCGCGGCGCCCGCCCGCCGCTCCGACTGGGCCACCCTGCGGCGCCTGCTGCCCTACCTGTGGCAATACAAATGGCGCGTGATCGCCGCGCTGGCCTTCATGGTGGCGGCCAAGCTCGCCAACGTGGGCGTGCCGGTGCTGCTCAAGCAGCTGGTGGACGCCATGAACATCCCGCCGGGCAGCGCCCAGGCGCTGCTGGTGGTGCCGCTCGGCCTGCTGCTGGCCTACGGCGGCCTGCGCCTGTGCACCAGCCTGTTCACCGAGTTGCGCGAACTCGTCTTCGCCAAGGCCACCGAGGGCGCCACGCGCCACATCGCGCTGCAGGTGTTCGGCCACCTGCACAGCCTGAGCCTGCGCTTCCACCTGGAGCGCCAGACCGGCGGCATGACGCGCGACATCGAGCGCGGCACGCGCGGCGTGCAATCGCTGATCTCGTACTCGCTCTACAGCATCGTGCCCACGCTGATCGAGGTGACGCTGGTGCTCACGCTGCTGGGTACGCAGTTCGACATGGGCTACGTGTGGATCACGCTGGCGGCCCTGGTGCTGTACGTCGGCTTCACCGTGGTGGTGACCGAGTGGCGCACCCAGTTCCGCCGCCGCATGAACGAACTGGAATCGGCCGGCCAGACGCGCGCCATCGATTCGCTGCTGAACTACGAAACGGTCAAGTACTTCAACAACGAACATTACGAGGCCACGCGCTACGACGAGGCCCTGCAGAAGCTGCGCCGCGCGCGCCTGGTGAGCCAGCGCACGCTGTCGCTGCTGAACGCGGGACAGCAGCTGGTCATTGCGGTGGCGCTGGTGTTCATGCTGTGGCGCGCCACGAACGGCGTGGTGGCCGGCAAGCTCACGCTGGGCGACCTCGTCATGATCAACGCCTTCATGATCCAGCTCTACATCCCGCTGGGTTTCCTGGGTGTGCTCTACCGCGAGATCAAGCAGAGCCTGACCGACCTGGAAAAGATGTTCTCGCTGCTCGAGAAGGAGCGCGAGGTGGCGGACGCGCCCGGCGCGAAGCCGCTCGTGCTCGACGGGCCGCCCACCGTGCGTTTCGAGAACGTGCATTTCTCCTACGAGCCCGCGCGCGAGATCCTGCACGGCCTGAGCTTCGACATCCCGGCCGGCAAGACAGTGGCGGTGGTGGGGCCCTCGGGTTCGGGCAAGAGCACGCTGGCGCGCCTGCTCTACCGCTTCTACGACACCAGCAACCGGGCCAATGGGGAAGGTCGCATCACGATCAACGGCCAGGACATCGCCGAGGTCACGCAGTCCAGCGTGCGCGAGGCCATCGGCATCGTCCCGCAGGACACGGTGCTCTTCAACGACACCATCGAATACAACATCCTCTACGGCCGGCCCGAGGCGGGGCACGAGGCGGCGGTGGCGGCGGCCGAGGCGGCGCACATCCGCGGCTTCATCGAGCGCTTGCCCCAGGGCTGGCGCACCATGGTGGGTGAGCGCGGGCTCAAGCTGTCGGGCGGCGAGAAGCAGCGCGTGGCGATCGCCCGCACCCTGCTGAAGAACCCGCCGATCATGATCTTCGACGAGGCGACCAGCGCGCTGGACTCGGCCAACGAGCGGGCGATCCAGGCGGAACTGCGCCAGGCCGCGCGCCACAAAACCGCGCTCGTCATCGCGCACCGGCTGTCCACGGTGGTCGACGCCCACGAAATCCTGGTGCTGGAGAACGGCCGGATCGTCGAACGCGGGCGCCACGCCGACCTGGTGGCGCGGGGCGGCGCCTACGCCCGCATGTGGGCGCTGCAGCAAGCCGGCAACGACTGAGCCCCGGATCGAGAAAACCCCAGCGGGTGTCGGCCCGCCACACGACCATAATCGCGCGCCATGGAAACCAAGTGGCTGGAAGACTTCGTCAGTCTTGCCGAGACCCGCAGCTTCAGCCGTTCGGCCCAGCTGCGGCACGTCACCCAGCCGGCGTTTTCCCGCCGCATCCAGTCGCTGGAGGCCTGGGCCGGCACCGACCTCGTCGATCGCTCCTCCTACCCCACGCGGCTCACGCCAGCCGGGCAGACCCTGTACGAGCAGGCGCTGGACCTGCTGCAGACGCTCAACACCACCCGCGCCATGCTGCGTGCGCACACGGCGGCGGCGCAGGACGTCATCGAGTTCGCCGTGCCGCACACCCTGGCCTTCACGTTCTTCCCGCAATGGCTGTCCGGCCTGCGCGAGACGGTCGGCCCGGTCAAAAGCCGGCTGATCGCGCTCAATGTGCACGACGCCGTCATGCGCCTGGTGGAGGGCAGCTGCGACCTGTTGATCGCGTACCACCACGCGGCGCACCCCATCCAGCTGGACACCTCGCGCTACGAGATGCTGCCCCTGGGCACCGAGGTGCTGGCGCCCTACAGCCGGCCCAACGCCCAGGGGGGGCCGCTGTACGCGCTGCCCTCGCCCGGCGGCCAGGCCCAGCCCTTCCTGGGCTATGCGCCCGGGGCGTACCTGGGCCGCGCGGTCGAGCACCTGCTCAAGGACACCTCGCTGGCCAGCCAGCTCGAGCGCGTCTACGAAACCGACATGGCCGAGGGCCTGAAGGCCATGGCCGTCGAAGGGCATGGCATCGCCTTCCTGCCCGCCAGCGCGGTGCGCAACGAGGTGGCGGGCCGGCGCCTGGTGCCGGCGGCCGACGGCCTCACGCTGACGCTGGACATCCGCCTGTACCGCACGCGCCCCATGGACACCAGCAAGGGCAAGCGGGCCGCCATCGGTTTCTGGAACCGGCTGAGCGACCTGCTCGGCTGAGGCCTTCGACGGGCGCCGCCGATCGGGGCGGCGCTTCCGTTGGCGCGTTCCTTTGAAGAAATACCGCATTTGCGGTAGCGGTCGGCCCGCCAGCGCGACGTATCGTCCCGCCCTTCGTGGACGCA
This sequence comes from Hydrogenophaga sp. SNF1, assembly GCF_034421675.1. Lineage (NCBI taxonomy): Bacteria > Pseudomonadati > Pseudomonadota > Betaproteobacteria > Burkholderiales > Comamonadaceae > Hydrogenophaga > Hydrogenophaga sp. SNF1. The sequence continues at coordinate 3,708,326 of NZ_CP139793.1, read as the reverse complement.
GGACACACCGTGAGGACGCCCGCCATGCCCCAGTTCCCCCTGTTGTTTGCCCGGCGCGCGGCGCTGGCCGCGCTGGTCTTCCTGGTGTGGGCCGGGCCCGCGTCGGCCAGCGATTCGGGCCCCGTGATCGAGCAGATCCGCGCGCAGGGGCACATCGTGATCGGCCACCGCGAGTCCTCGGTGCCGTTCTCGTACCTGGGGCCAGACAAGCGGCCCATTGGCTACGCGGTGGACGTCTGCCGCCGCCTGGCCGCCGCGGTGCAGGCCCGGCTGGCGCTGCCGGCCTTGCCGATCGAGTACCTGCAGCTCACCCCGGCCAACCGCATCGAGATGATCGAGACCGGCAGGGCCCAGCTGGAATGCGGTTCCACCACCAACAACGCCGAACGGCGCGAGAAGGTGGCCTTCACCATTCCCCACTTCATCACCGGCGCGCGCATGCTGGTCAAAGCGAACAGCGGCATCGACCGCATCGACCAGCCCGAGGTCAAGCGCGTGGCCGTCACCCGCAACACCACGCCGCTGGCCGCGGTGCGGCGCATCCAGGCCGAACGGGGCCTGCGCTTCGAGATCGTCGAGACCGAGGACCACGAGAAAGCCGTGCAGATGGTGGAGCGCGGCGAGGCGCAGGCCTTCGTGATGGACGACGTGCTGCTCTATGGACTGGCGTCCACCCGGTCCGACCCGAAGGCGCTCAAGGTGGTGGGCCGCTTCATCACCACCGAGCCGCTGGCCATCATGCTGCCCAAGGGCGATCCGGCGTTCAAGAAAATCATCGACGACGAAATGCGCCGCCTGATCTTCAGCCGCGAGATCCACGCCATCTACCAGCGGTGGTTCGAGCAGCCGATCCCGCCGAACGGCCAGCCGTTGAACCTGCCCATCAGCTACCTGCTGCGCGACTTCTGGAAGTACCCCACCGACCAGGTGCCCTGAGGCCGGCCGAAACCATCCCGTGGTGGCTGCGACAATCGCGGGACCATGAGCGCCGCCACCCCCGACTCCCTGACCCTCACCCGCCCCGACGACTGGCACCTGCACGTGCGCGATGGCGCCGCCCTGCAGGCCGTGGTGCCCCACACCGCCGCCCAGTTCGGCCGCGCGATCATCATGCCCAACCTCAAGCCGCCGGTGACCACGGCGGCGCAGGCGCAGGCCTACCGCGAGCGCATCCTGGCGGCCGTGCCCGCCGGCGTGGCCTTCGAGCCGCTGATGACGCTCTACCTCACCGACAACCTGCCGCCCGAGGAAATCGCGCGCGCCCGGGCGGCCGGCGTCGTGGCGCTCAAGCTGTACCCGGCCGGCGCCACCACCAACAGCGACGCGGGCGTGACCGACATCCGCAAGACCCACAAGACCCTGGAGGCCATGCAGCGCGAAGGCCTCAAGCTGCTGGTGCATGGCGAGGTCACGTCCGCCGACATCGACCTGTTCGACCGCGAGGCGGTGTTCATCGACCAGGTGCTGATTCCCCTGCGCCGCGACTTCCCCGAGCTGAAGATCGTGATGGAGCACATCACCACCAAGGAAGCCGCGCAGTACGTGGCGGGTGCGGGCCCGCACACGGCGGCCACCATCACCGCGCACCACCTGCTCTACAACCGCAACGCCATCTTCCTGGGCGGTATCCGCCCGCACTACTACTGCCTGCCCGTGCTCAAGCGCGAGACGCACCGCGTGACCCTGGTGCAGGCCGCCACCAGCGGCAGCGACCGCTTCTTCCTGGGCACCGACAGCGCGCCGCACCCCGCGCACCTGAAGGAGCACGCGGTGGGCTGCGCGGGCTGCTACACGGCGCACGCGGCCATGGAGCTGTACGCCGAAGCCTTCGAAGCCGCGGGCGCCCTGGACAAGCTCGAGGGCTTCGCCAGCTTCCACGGTCCCGATTTCTATGGCCTGCCGCGCAACACCGGCACGGTCACGCTGCGGCGCGAGACCTGGACGCCGCCCGAGTCCTATGCCTTCGGCGAGGCCGAACTCAAGCCCCTGCGTGCGGGCGAGGCGCTGCGCTGGCGGCTGCTGGCCTGAGCGCTGGCGACGGCATGGCCATTCACTGGTCGGCCCCGTGGTTCGCCGGCGTGGCCGAGGCGGGGCGCGCGGTGCAGGCCGCACAGGCGCAGGGCCTGCCCTTGCCCGAGGCCCTGAACCGGCACGCGCCGGGGCCGCTGCGCGCCGTGGCCCAATCGGCCTTGCCCGACGGCCAGGCCTACGAGGCCTTCATCGCCGCCACGGCCAGCGTGCCCACGCGCGAGAACCTTCACGACCTGTTCAATGGGCTGATCTGGCACCGCTTCCCCGCCAGCAAGCGCCAGCTCAACCGCCTGCAGGCGCAGGCCATCGCGGCCGACGGCGTGGGCGCGGTGCGCGGGCCGCTGCGCGACGCCATCACCTTGTTTGACGAGAACGCGGCCCTGCTGCGGGCCCCCGAGCCGCTGTGGCGGGCGCTGCGGGCGCGCGACTGGGCCGGGCTGTTCGTCGCGCAGCGGGGGGCTTGGGCGTGCGCGCGGCTGCTGCCCTTCGGCCACGCGCTGCTGGAAAAATTGGCCCAACCCTACAAATCCATCACCGCGCACGTGTTCGCGCTGCCCGTGCCCGAGTCGCTGGGCGATGACCTGGCGGCCTGGGACGCCTGGCTGGCCACGCAACTGGATGCCGCGCGGCTGCGCGCCAAACCCTTCACGCCGCTGCCCGTGCTGGGCGTGCCGGGCTGGTGGGACGGCAACGCCGACCCCGCGTTCTACGCCGATGCGGCGGTGTTCCGGCCGCCGCGCGCGGCTTGAAACCGGCGCCATCAACCCCACTTGCTGGGCCGGTATCATCCGCTGCCCTTGACCCGGCACCGGGAACCTGAAGGCCCGAAACCGGGTCAGTGGCGCAGCCGGCCCCCACGCGCCGGCGCCTAACGGAGCACACATGAAACGCATCCTGCTGTTCGTCCTGACCAACGTCGCCGTGATGGCGGTGTTGCTCATCACCACGCGCATCCTCGGCGTGGACCGTTTTCTCACCGCCAACGGCCTGAACATGACGGCGCTGGCCGGCTTCTCCCTCGTCATCGGCTTCGGCGGCGCGATCATCTCGCTGCTCATCAGCAAGCCCATGGCCAAGTTCAGCACCGGCGCGCGCGTGATCAATCAGCCGCAGACGGCCGACGAGGCCTGGATCGTGCAGACGGTGCAGAAATTCGCCGACAAGGCCGGCATCGGCATGCCGGAGGTCGCCATCTTCGAAGGCGCGCCCAACGCCTTCGCCACCGGCGCCTTCAAGAACAGCGCGCTGGTCGCCGTGTCCACCGGCCTGCTGCAGAACATGACGCGCGAAGAGGTGGAGGCCGTGATCGGCCACGAGGTCGCGCACGTGGCCAACGGCGATATGGTCACCATGACGCTCATCCAGGGCGTGATGAACACCTTCGTGGTGTTCCTGTCGCGTGTCATCGGCTACGCGGTGGACAGCTTCCTGCGCCGTGGCAGCGACAGCAACTCGGGCCCTGGCATCGGCTACATGGTCACCACCATCGTGATGGACATCGTGCTGGGCTTCCTGGCCGCCATCATCGTGGCGTGGTTCAGCCGCCAGCGCGAGTTCCGGGCCGACGCTGGCGCCGCGCAGCTGATGGGCCGCAAGCAGCCCATGATCAACGCCCTGGCCCGCCTGGGTGGCCTCACGCCCGGCGAACTGCCCAAGACCATGCAGGCCCTGGGCATCACCGGTGGTCTGGGCAAGCTGTTCAGCACCCACCCGCCGATCGAAGAGCGCATCGCCGCCCTGCAGCAAGGCTGATCGCGCTGCGGGCAGCCGGCAAAAGGCCACCCTGGGGTGGCCTTTTGTTTGAGCCGCCGGGTGGCGGAAGCACTCAGCGGTTGCGCTCGAAGCGGGGGTAACCGTGGTCGTGGTAGCCCGGGCCGGGGTGGCCGCGCCAGCCCGGGGGCCGGAAGTAGCGCTGACCGCCAATGATCACGACCTCGGTGGAGATGTTGGAGTAGCCCGGTGCGTAGCCGTCGCTGTACACCACGGGCGGCTCCGGCGTTTCATAACGCACCTGCGGGCGCGAAGGGTAGGCGGGCGGCGGCGGGGGCATGGCGTCCACCGGCGTGACGTTCAGGCGCACGTAGCGGCCCGGGTCTTGCGCCATCTGAGTGCGGTATTGCTGGCCGGCGTACTCGTAGACCACGTCGTAGGCCACGGTGCGGGGTTCGTAGAAGGTCTGCGTGCCGCAGTTGCGCACGATCTCGGTCTGCGGCGGGCTGGAGCCTTCGATGCGGTTGCCCAGCATGGCGCCGCCGATGAGGCCGATGACGGTGGCCGCTGCGCGACCGCTGCCATCACCGATGGCGTTGCCCGCCGCGCCGCCTGCGATGGCGCCCAGCACCGCGCCGGCGCCCGACTTGCGGCCCGGGTAGGTCACCTGCTGATCGGAGCAGACATCGCGCGGTACGGCCACCTGCTGGATGATGGGCGTGCTGCTGATGACGCGGCCTTGCGCTTCCTGGGCGTGGGCCGCGCCGGTGGCGGCGGCCAGCGCGGCCGCCAGGGGAAGCCAGACGAGCGATCGGGGGGTGTTCACGGAAGGCTCCTGAAAGAGGAATGGGGAAGCTGCATGCTGCGCCCGGGACGTCAAGCCGGCGCGCCAAGCTTGTCATTTTTTGTAAAGCCCCCGACGGGCGGCAGGCCGAGCAGGTCCCGGGCCAGGGCTTCGGCCACTTTCAGGCCGTCCACGCCGGCCGACAGGATGCCGCCGGCGTAGCCCGCGCCCTCGCCCGCCGGGTACAGGCCGCGCGTATTCGGGCTTTGCAGGCCTTCGTCGCGGTGAAGGCGCAGCGGCGCAGAAGTGCGTGTTTCCACGCCGGTGAGCAGGGCGTCGGGCAGGTCGTAGCCGCGGATCTGGCGGCCGAAGGCGGGCAGGGCTTCGCGGATGGCCTCGATGGCGTAGGCTGGCAGCGAGGGCGCGAGATCGGTGAGGTGCAGGCCGGGCTTGTAGGAGGGTTCGACCTCGCCCAGCGCGGTGCTGGGTCGTGCGGCGAGGAAGTCGCCCACGCGCTGGCCGGGCGCGCTGTAGTCGCCGCCGCCGAGTTCGTAGGCGCGGCTCTCCAGCTGGCGCTGCAGCACCACGCCGGCCAGTGGGTGGTGCCGGCCCTGGGCGTGCAGGGCCTCGGCCTGGGCGGCGTAGCGCGCGCCGTCGGTCTCGCCGAAGGCGGCGGTCCACAGCGGCGTGTCCTGCGGAAAGTGCTGCGGGTAGTCGCTGGGTTCGATGCCAACCACCAGGCCCGAATTGGCGTTGCGCTCGGCGCGCGAGTATTGGCTCATGCCGTTGGTGACCACGCGCCCGGGCTCGGACGTGGCCGCCACCACCGTGCCGCCCGGGCACATGCAGAAGCTGTAGACCGTGCGGCCGTTTTTCGCGTGGTGCACGAGCTTGTAGTCGGCCGCGCCAAGCAGCGGGTGGCCGGCGTGGCGGCCCCAGCGGGCGCGGTCGATCAGGCTTTGGGGGTGTTCGATGCGGAAACCCACCGAGAAAGGCTTGGCTTCCATGGCCACGCCCAGGTCCCAGAGCCAGGCGAAGGTGTCGCGCGAGCTGTGGCCCAGCGCCAGCACCAGGCGCCGCGCGGGCAGCTCCAGGTGTTCGTCCGTGTCGAGCCGGTGCACGCGCAGGGCGCGCACGCGCCGCGCGGCGCCGTCGCCCTCGGTGATCAGTCCCGTCAGCTGGTGCTGGAAACGGATCTCGCCGCCCAGGGCGATGATTTTTTCGCGCATGGCCTCCACCACCTTCACGAGCTTGAAGGTGCCGATGTGGGGGTGCGCGGTGTAGAGGATTTCGCCCGGCGCGCCCGCGTCGACGAACTCGTTCATCACCTTGCGGCCGAGGAAACGCGGGTCCTTGATCTGGCTGTAGAGCTTGCCGTCGGAGAACAGGCCCGCGCCGCCTTCGCCGAACTGCACGTTGCTCTGCGGGTTCAGCGCGCGGCGGCGCCACAGGCCCCAGGTGTCCCGGGTGCGCTCGCGCACGGGCTTGCCGCGCTCCAGCACGATGGGCCGAAAGCCCATCTGCGCCAGGGCGAGCGCCGCGAACAGGCCGCAGGGGCCGAGGCCCACCACCACGGGGCGTTCGTCCGCGGTGCGCGGAAAGCCCCCGGGCGCGTGGCCGGGCGCGGTCCACGACATGTCGGGCGTGGGACGCACATGCGGGTTCTGGGTGTGGCGCGACAGCAAACCGGGTTCGGCCGAAGCATCGGCGAGCGCCACATCGACGATGTAGACCGCCAGCAGCTCGGCCTTGCGGGCGTCGAAGCTGCGTTTGAAGACCGTCAGCGTGGCGATGTCGGCGGGTTCGATGCCCAGGGCCTGCGCGGCCAGGCGGGTGAGGGCCGGCACCGGGTGCGGCGGCGGCGCGCGGTCGGCCTCGGTTTCGCTGGGCGCGTCGGCGGCGCGGCGCGCTTCGGCCGGCACCTCGGCCAGGGGGAGTTTGAGTTCGGCGATGCGGATCATGGGTCGTGGGGCTTGTGGCGATCAAGCAGACGAAGCCGCGCATTGTCCCCAATCCCGCGCAGACCCGGTTTTAAATTGATCCGGGCAAAATAAAAACACCCGGGTATAATCTCCACATGTCTGCCCCATCTCCTTCCCGATGCACCGCCTTCCTGGGCGCGCGGCGCGTGGCTTTCGGCGCTTGCGACGAGGTCGCCCGCGCCTTGGGCGCGCTGGACCTGTCGGCCGGCGGCCTGCTGGTGTTCGACGACGCCAGCGGTGCGCTCGTCGACTACCCTTTCCCGGCCCCAGCGCCCGATGCCCGGGCCGCCGCCGCGCCGCAGGTGGGCCGCCCGCGCCTGGGCGTGGTGGCGCGCGAGGTGACGCTGCTGCCCCGCCACTGGGACTGGCTGGCCCGCCAGCCCGGTGGCGCCTCCGCTGCGCTGCGCCGGCTGGTCGATGAAGCGCGCCGCGTGCACGCCGGCCGCGACGCGCGGCGCGAGGCCACCGAACGCGCCTACCGCTTCATGAGCGCCATCGCGGGCGGCTTTCCCGGCTTCGAGGAGGCCGCGCGAGCGCTGTTCGCGCACGACGCCGAGGCCTTCGCCCGCCAGATGGCGCCCTGGCCGCCGGACGTGCAGGCGCACGCCAGCTGGCTGGCGCGCGAGGCCTTCATGGCCACCGGCCCCGCCGATCCCGACGCCGACCCCAACGACTGACCCACCCTTTCCGGACCCTTCCCATGCCCCCCTCCACACAAGGCCCGCTCTGGCGGGTCTATCTCGTGTTCCTCGTGCCCATGGTGCTGTCCAACATCCTGCAAGGGCTGTCGGGCACGCTCAACGGCATCTTCATCGGGCAGATGCTCGGCACGCACGCGCTGGCGGCCGTCTCGGGCATGTTCCCCATCGTGTTCTTCTTCATCTCGCTGGTGATCGGCCTGGGCGCGGGCGCCTCGGTGCTGATCGGCCAGGCCTGGGGCGCGCGCGAGCCGCACAAGGTGAAGGCCATTGCGGGCACGGCGCTGATGCTGGGGGCGCTGATCGGCCTGGTGGCCGCCGCGCTGGGCGTGGTGTTCGCGCGGCCCGCCATGCTGGCCCTGGGCACGCCGCTGGACGTGCTGGACGATGCGGTGGCCTACGCGCGCGTGATGCTGCTCATCATGCCGCTGCTGCTGGTGTTCATCCTGTTCACGCAGCTGCTGCGCGGCATCAGCGACACGGTCTCGCCGCTGCTGGCGCTGCTGATGTCCACGGTGCTGGGGCTGTTGCTCACGCCGGCGCTCATCAAGGGCTGGCTGGGCCTGCCGCCGCAGGGCATTCAAAGCGCGGCCTACGCGGGCCTGGTGTCCTATGCGCTGGCGCTGCTGTTCCTGGGCTGGCGCCTGGCGCGCCAGGGCAGCGTGATGGCCTTCGACGCCGAAATGCGGGCCGCGCTGCGACTGGACCGCGCCATCCTCGGCAAGGTGATGCGCATCGGCCTGCCCACGGGCGTGCAGATGGTGGTGATCTCGGCCTCGGAGCTGGTCATCCTGGCGCTGGTCAACGGCCACGGCTCGCAGGCCACGGCGGCCTACGGCGCGGTCACGCAGGTGGTGAACTACGTGCAGTTCCCGGCGCTGTCCATCGCCATCACCACCTCCATCCTGGCGGCGCAGTCCATCGGTGCGGGGCGGGTCGACCGGCTCGGCGCCATCCTGCGCACCGGCCTGTGGCTCAACCTGGTGCTCACCGGCGCCTTGGTGCTGCTCGGCTATGGACTGTCGCACCACCTGCTGGGCCTGTTTCTCACGCAGGCCGAGGTGCGGCTGCAGGCCGAGCACCTGTTGCACATCATGCTGTGGAGCATCCTGGTCTTTGGCTTTCAGGCCATCGTCGGCGGGCTGATGCGCGCCAGTGGCGTGGTGCTGGTGCCCATGGCGATCTCCATCTTCTGCATCCTGGGGGTGCAGCTGCCCGCCGCCTGGCTGCTGGACGCGCGGCTCGGCTTGCCGGGCATCTGGCTCGCCTTCCCCGTGGCCTACGTGACGATGCTGCTGCTGCAGACGGCGTTCTACCGCTTTGTCTGGCGGCACCGCCGCATCGAGCGACTGATCTGAGGACGCGGGATAATCGCGTCCGTGAAGCGCGCCAGACCGCCGCTGGCACAAGACCCGAAAGGGTGTGCTGGAGGAACGTCCGGACTGCGCAGGGCAGCGTAGGAGGTAACACCTCTCCACCGACAAGCCCCGAGGGTTCGCCCGCGGGGCCCTAAGGTGAGGATCAGAGCAACAGAGACGAGTCGGTCCGGGGCAACCCGGACCGGGTGAAACGGGCAATCTCTACGCGCAGCAACACCAAATAGGCCAGCGTTGATGTGGCTCCGCGGAGCTGGCGGGTAGGTGGCATCGAGCCGTTCGGGTGACCGGCGGCCCAGAGGAATGGCGGTCACGTCCCGGGCAACCGGGACGCACAGAATCCGGCGTACCGGCGCGCTTCACACTTTTCCGGTTGTCATGTGCGAGTTCCGCAACGGGACGGGAACGGTATTTGCCGAGGGTGTTCCCCGGAGAGTTTCTTCCCAATGAAAGGACCGCACACATGACGACACTCAGCACATCCATGCTGGCCTCCCTGCTCGCCCTGGGGTTGGTCAGCGCCGCCACGGCGCAACAGCGGGTTCAGTCCAGCACCGACCCAAAGCTCTACGGCGAAATTGGCCTGTCCCAGTTGAAGATCGAGGCCGAGGACGGGCCCTTGAGCGCCGAGGCCAAGCCCGGCCTGCTGACCGGCACGCTGGGCTACCAGTTGTGGCCGTTCCTGGCCATCGAAGGGCAGGTGGCTGGCAACGTGATGAAGGACGAGATCAAGCTCAATGGCGTGAACACCGGCGTCGACGCCAAGATCCCGCACATGTATGGGCTCTTCCTGAAGCCGACCTTGCCGCTGGGCGATCGAGTGGAGGTGTTCGCGCGCGCGGGCGTGGTGCGCACCAAGCTGGAGTTGTCCGCAGGCGGCCTGGACGTGGACGACACGGGAACCAGCGGCGCCTATGGACTGGGTATCAACGTCAACCTGAGCCGGATGTCGTACCTGCAGGCCAACTGGATGAACTACTACGACAAGGACGACATCAAGGTCCAGGGTGTGGGCCTGATGTACGGGCGGCGCTTCTGAGCGAGCCGCTTTTCGCCTGAAGGCGGGGCCCTTCGCGCGGCCCGCCTTTATGCGTTGAAGCCGCCGAGCGCGCGGATGCGGTCCACGTGGGCGAGCAGCGAGCGCCGCGCCACCGGCCACAGGCGCTCGGGCACGTCGTCGTAGGCCAGCGGCACCCAGTCGTCCAGGCCGCCATCGGGGCGGGCCTGCATGGCGCGCGCGATCTTGGCCTCGCGCGCCAGCCGGTGCGCCTTGAGCTGGTCGATGGCGCGCCGCGCGCCGCCTTCCACCGGCGCCGAGGGGTTGTCGGCGCTGCGCCGCAGGTCGCCCAGCACGTGGCCGTGCGCGGGCAGGATGAATTCGATGCCCTGTTCGTCGCACAGCGCGGCCAGGCGGTCCAGCGAAGCCAGGTAGGCGCTCATGTCGCCGTCGGGCGGGTCGATCACCGTGGTGCTGCCGTTGAGGATGTGGTCGCCCGAGAACAGCAGGCCGTCTTCCAGCAGCACCAGGCACAGGTGGTTGGCCGCGTGGCCGGGCGTGTGCACGGCCATCAGCGTGTGCGTGGTGCCGTCGGGCGCCTGCAGCGCCAGGCGCTCGCCGTCGGCCAGCGCGCGGTCGGGCGTGAAGCGGCTGTTCTCGCGCGCGGTGGCCGCGCTGGCCAGGCCCAGGATGGGCGGGCGCGTGGCGCCGGCCTGCACGCACAGGGTTTGCAGGCGGGCGGCACCGGGCGAGTGGTCGGGGTGCGAGTGCGTGCAGACGATGGCGCGCAGGTCGGCGCCGCAGGCGCGCCACAGGCGCTCGATGTGCGCGCCGTCGTCCGGGCCCGGATCGATGGCGATGTAGCCGCTGGCCGGGTCGCCCACGATGTAGCTGTTGGTGCCGGGGCCGGTCATGACGCCGCTGTTGGGCGCGGTCAGGCGCATCACCTGCTTGAGCAGCGGCACCGGCTGTTCGTGCTGCCAGTCCAGCGGGTGCACGATCTGACCGTCGGGACAGACCAGGGCCAGCTCGCCGAAGGGCGGCTCGTGTTCCATGTGGCGCGACTCGCGGCCGCGGACCAGGCCGGCGCGCGGGCAACTGGTCCACAGCGGTTCGTCGTGCGCGGCGCAGGCGTCCAGCACCGCTTGCACCGTGGCGTGGGCCTGCAGGCGCTCCAGCGTGCGGATGGTGGGGAAGATGATGAAGAACTGGCCGGCGGCGTGGCGCGCCAGCGCGTCGGCCGGGCGCACCCACAGGGGCTCGAACTGCTCGCTCTCGTCGGCCACGGGCTCCTGGCCCTCGGGCATGCGCGCGATGAGGAACGGCACGTCGAAGCGGCGCGAGAGGTCGCGGTCGGTGATCCAGTGGGCGAGCACGAAGACCTCGTCGGCCGCCAGCTTGAGCCCGCGCGCGGTGCATTGCGGCGCGAACGGGGCCTTTCGGTCGAGCGCGGCGATGTCCTCGGCCGTGGCCCAGCCGCCGTCGGCGCGGCGCGCGAGCAGCACGCCCAGCTCTTCGAAGCTCTCGCGGATGGCGGCGATGGCCTGGGTCAGGCGCAGGTCGGTCTGCGTGGGACGGCGCGCGGCGGCGCCGAAGGCCTGGGCGTCGGCGTCGTCGATGCCACCGCCCGGGAATACGTAGGCGCCGGGCGCGAAGCTGGCCGTCATGGAGCGGCGGGTCATCAGAACCTCGACGCCATCGGGCCCGTCGCGCAGCAGCAGCACGGTGGCGGCGGGGCGCAGCGGCGCGGCAGGGCGGGGCGGGTGCAGGAGTTGGGTGGGGCGGACCATGGCGGGATTGTGGGGGAGGGCGGCACGGTCTTGCGTCGTGCGCGCGTCAGGGGCCGCGGGCAGCGCGGATAATCCGCCTCCATGCGGATCCGCTTCACCAAGATGCAAGGCGCGGGCAACGACTTCGTCGTGCTCGACGAGACGCGCGGACGGCTCGGGCTCAGCACGGCGCAGTACCGCTTTCTCGCCGACCGCCATTTCGGCGTCGGCGCCGACCAGATCCTCTCCGTGCGCGAAGCCCCCGAGCCGGGTCTGGACTTCGAATACGTCATCCACAACGCCGACGGCGGCGAGGTGGAGCACTGTGGCAACGGCGCGCGCTGCTTCGTGCGCTACGTGCACGACAAGGGCCTGAGCGAGCGCAACCCGCTGCGCGTGAAGGTGAAGAACGGCGTGCTGGAGCTCAAGCGTCTGCCGGACGGCCGCGTCACCGTGGACATGGGCCCGCCGGTCTTCGCGCTGCCCCAGGTGCCTTTCGAGGCCAAGGGCCTGAAGGCAGAGAAGCTCGGCAACTTCGAACGCTGGCCGCTGGCCGTGCCCTACGCGGGCGACCAGTACGTGGCCGTGCTGTCCATGGGCAACCCGCACGCGGTGCTGCTGGTCGACGACGTCGACACCGCGCCGGTGGCGGCCTGGGGCCCGCTGATCGAGAACCACGAGCGCTTTCCCCGGCGCGTCAACGCCGGCTTCCTTCAGGTGATCGACACCCGCACCGTGAAGCTGCGCGTGTACGAGCGCGGTGCGGGCGAAACCCTGGCCTGCGGCACCGGCGCTTGCGCTGCCGTGGTGGCGGGCATCCGCCTGGGCTGGCTGGGCTCGCGCGTGGACGTGCACACCCGCGGCGGCGTGCTCACCATCGAATGGGTCGACACGCCCGAACACGACGCCCCCGTGTTCATGACCGGCCCTGCCACCCCCGTGTTCGAGGGCGAGATCACCGTGCCCGACGAGCTGAACCAACCGTAATCCTTTGCGCCCATCACCATGACCCAGCCGATCCCGCCCATCACCGAGGACGACATCGCCCAGTACCTGGCCAACAGCCCCGACTTCTTCGAGCGCCACGCCAGCCTGCTGGCGGCGGTGCAGCTCACCAGCCCGCACGGCGGGCGCGCCGTGAGCCTGCAGGAGCGCCAGGCCGAGATGCTGCGCGAGAAGATCCGCGGCCTGGAGCTCAAGGCCGCCGAGATGATGCGCCACGGCAAGGAGAACACCGCCATCGCCGACAAGCTGCAGCGCTGGATGCGCGAGCTGCTGCTGGTGCGCGAGGCGCGCGACCTGCCGCGCGTGGCCGCGACCGAGCTGTCGGCGCAGTTCCTGGTGCCCCAGGTGGGCATCAAGGTCTGGGGCGTGTCGACCGAGTTTGCCGACGAGGACTACGCCCAGGGCGCGAGCCAGGACGCTCAGGCCTTTGCGGGCTCGCTGGCGGTGCCGTACTGCGGCCACAACCCGGGGCTGGAGGCCGCGCAGTGGTTGGTCGATCCCTCGTCGGCCCAGTCGCTGGCGCTGATCCCGCTGCGCGCGGGCGCCGCGCCCGAGGCCTTCGGCCTGCTGGTGCTGGCCTCGCCGGACCCGCAGCGCTTCGCCTCCGACATGGGCACCGACTTTCTCGAACGCATCGGCGAACTCACCAGCGCCGCGCTCTCGCGCTTGCGCCCGGTGGTGGCAGCGGCCACGGAATGAGCCACGCCGGGCCGGCCCGCAGCGACGACGCCGGCCTGGTGCGGGCCTACCTGGACCACGTGCGCGTGGACAAGCGCCTGGCCGATCGCACGCTCGCGCTCTACGCGGCCGACCTCGACAAGCTGCAGGCGTACGCGCGCGAGGCGGGCGTGGCCCTGGCAGACGTGATGCCCGCGCACGTGCGGCGCTGGGTGGCGCAGATGCACTCGGGTGGGCGCAGCGCGCGCGGCATCGCGCTCATCCTCTCGGGCTGGCGTGGCTTCTACGGCTGGCTGGGCCGCCAGGGCCTGATCCAGCAGCACCCGGTGAACGACGTGCGCGCCCCCAAGGCCGGCAAGCCCCTGCCCAAGGCCCTGCCGGTGGACGAGGCCGTGCGCCTGATGGGCCACGAAGACGCCGAGGACGACCCGGCGCTGGAGGCGCGCGACGCCTGCATCGCCGAATTGCTGTACGGCTGCGGCCTGCGCATCGGCGAACTGGTGGGGTTGGACGCGGCGGCCAGCGCCACGGCGCGCGGCTGGATCGACCTGGGCGGCGCCGAGGCCCACGTGCTGGGCAAAGGCAGCAAGCGGCGCAGCGTGCCGGTGGGCCGCGCGGCGCTTGACGCGCTGCGGCGCTGGCTGGACCTGCGCCCCACCTTTGCGCGGGACGACGCGGCGCTGTTCATCGGCCAACGCGGCGGGCGGCTCACGCCGCAGTACATCCGCGTGCGGCTCAAGCGCCGTTCCCTCCAGGCCGGCCTGGCCACGCCGGTGCACCCGCACATGCTGCGCCATTCCTACGCCAGCCACGTGCTGCAGTCCAGCGGCGACCTGCGGGCCGTGCAGGAGCTGCTGGGCCACGCCAGCATCGGCACCACGCAGGTGTACACCCGGCTGGATTTTCAGCACCTGGCGCGCGTCTACGACGCCGCGCACCCGCGCGCCCAGGCCCGCAAGCCACGCGCCAAGTAAGGCCACCCCACCCCACGGACACGACCGGGCATGAAATCCATCCGACTCAGGCCCGGCAAGGAACGCTCCCTGCAGCGCCACCACCCCTGGGTGTTCGACGGCGCCATCGCCAAGGGCGGCGGCGACCCCGGCGAGACGGTGCGCGTGGAGGGCGCTGACGGCCAGTTCCTCGCCTGGGGCGCCGTCTCACCTGCCTCGAAGATCCGCGTGCGCGCCTGGAGCTTCGATCAAGGGCAGCGCATCGACGCCGCCTTCTTCAAAGAGCGGCTGCGCGCCGCCCTGGCCCTGCGTGAGCGGCTGGCGATCGACAGCGATGGCGTGCGCCTGGTGCACGCCGAATCCGACGGCCTGCCCGGCCTGGTGGTGGACCGCTACGGCGACACCCTGGTTGCCCAGTTCGGTGCCGCCGGCGTCGAACGCTGGAAGGAGGTGATCGCGGACGCCCTGCTCGAGCTCAGCGGATGCGAGCGCCTGTACGAGCGCAGCGACACCAGCAGCCGGCGCCTGGAAGGCCTGGCCGACGCCACCGGCTGGTTGCGCGGGCAGGGCGATACCGCGCTGGTGCTGCAGGAACATGGCTGGCGTCTGGGCCTGGACATCGCCAGCGGCCACAAGACCGGCTACTACCTCGACCAGCGCGACAGCCGCGCCGCCTGCCGCGAACTGGTGGCGCGGCACCGCCTGGGCGAGGTCTTCAATGGCTTCTGCTACACCGGCGGTTTCACCGTGGCCGCGCTCGCGGGCGGTGCCGAGCGCGTGCTCTCCGTCGACTCTTCGGGGCCCGCGCTGGAGCAGGCCCGGGCCAATGTGGCCCTCAATGGCTTCGACGCCGGCCGCTGCGAGTGGCGCGACGCCGACGTCAACGCCACCCTGCGCCGCCTCATCGACGAGGGACGGCAATTCGACGGCATCGTGCTCGACCCGCCCAAGCTGGCCCCCACGGCGGCGCACGCCGAGCGCGCCGCGCGCGCCTACAAGGACCTTAACCGCCTGGGCTTCAAGCTGCTGCGCCCCGGCGGCGTGCTGTTCACCTTCTCCTGCTCCGGCGGGGTGGGGGTGGAGCTGTTTCACAAGATCGTGGCCTCGGCCGGCCTGGAAGCCGGCGTGGACGGCGTTTTCCTGCAGCGCCTGGGCGGTGCCCGCGACCACCCGATGACGGTGAGCTTCCCCGAAGGCGAATACCTCAAGGGCCTGGTGGTGATGCGCCGGCCCTGAACCCGGCCCGCGCCGGGCTGGCCTACACTCTTTCGCCTTCGTTTTCCCCCCACCCCTACGCACCATGGCCCTGATCCCCGCCACCATCCTCACCGGCTTCCTCGGCTCGGGCAAAACGACCCTGCTCAAGCGCGTGCTCACCGAGGCGCATGGCCAGAAGATCGCCGTCGTCGAAAACGAGTTCGGCGAAGAGAACATCGACAACGAAATCCTGGTGGCCGACACCACCGAGAACATCATCCAGATGAGCAATGGCTGCATCTGCTGCACCATCCGCGACGACCTGCGCGCCACGCTGGCCGACCTGGCGCAGAAAAAGCGCAAGGGCGAACTCGACTTCGAGCGCGTGGTGATCGAAACCACCGGCCTGGCCGACCCCGGCCCCGTGGCCCAGACCTTCTTCATGGACGACGAGGTGGCCGAGCAGTACCTGCTGGACGCCATCGTCACCCTGGTGGACGCCAAGCACGCCGCGCAGCAGCTCAACGACCGCCAGGAAGCCCGTCGCCAGGTCGGCTTCGCCGACCAGATCTTCATCAGCAAGGCCGACCTGGTCTCGGCGGACGAGGTCGATGCCCTGGTCCACCGCCTCAAGCACATGAACCCGCGCGCGGCCATGCGGCCCGCGCACTTCGGCGAAGTGGCCATCAGCGAGGTCTTCGACCTGCGCGGCTTCAACCTCAACGCCAAGCTCGAGATCGACCCGGACTTCCTCAAGGCCGACGACCACGACCATCACGATCACGATCACCATGGCCACGATCACGCCCATGGCGAGCACTGCGACCACCCCTCGCACCAGCACGGCCACGGCCACCACCACCATCACGACGACGACGTCAAGAGCTTCGTCTACCGCGCCGAGCGCCCCTTCAGCCCCGAAAAGCTGGAGGACTTCCTGGGCGCCATCGTGCAGGTCTACGGCCCGCGCATGCTGCGCTACAAGGGCGTGCTGCACATGCAGGGCACCGAGCGCAAGGTCATCTTCCAGGGGGTGCACCAGCTCATGGGCAGCGACCTGGGCCCCGAGTGGGGGCCGGACGAAAAGCGCGTGAGCAAGATGGTGTTCATCGGCATCGAACTGCCGCGCGACATCCTCGAGCAGGGGCTCGAGCAGAGCCTGGCCTGAACCGGGCGCGGGTCGGGCCGTTCAGCGCGGGGGAGCCGGGCCGTGTCGTTTGTCTCACCACGGCCGGCCCCGGTCTGCCAGCCGGCGCGGGCCGCGCTTCGCGCATGGCTACAATCGCGCCCCGAATCAACCGGGGCCTTTGTCACACGGCAAGGGGGTATAACAGCGCCTTTGCCGATGGCGGGCCCGGGTTGGAGCCCGTCGCCATCGGTCCACGAGCCGGGCGCGATCCCTGTGAAGGGGCGTGCCGGCCATCCCAAGGAGACCCGTTGTGAAAGCCCCGGCTTCCAAGGCAGCGAAAGCAGGCAAGTCCGTCGCCTCGGGCGCCACGGCGCGTGCCGGCAAGCCGGTGGCACACAAGAAGGCCTCCCCGGTCAAGGCCGTGGCCAAAGCCCCGGCGAAGGCGCCCGTGAAGGCGGTCAAGGCCGTGGCCAAGAAGGCGGCGCCGAAACCGCTGCCCAAGGCCGTGGCCAAGCCGCCGGTGAAAGCCGCCGCCAAGGCCGTGGCGAAGCCCGTGGCCAAAGCGCCGGCCGTCAAGAAGCCGGTGGTGAAAGCCGCCGCCAAGGCACCGGTCAAGGCCAAGGTCGCGGCATCGCCCGCCGCCAAGGCCGCGGCCGTGGCCAGCGACCTCATTTCCAAGGTGGCCAGCGCTGCGGCGCCCACCGCGACCGAATCCTCGCCGGCGCCCATGGGCAAACGCGAGGCGCGCAAGGCCATGCTGGCGCAGATGTCCCAGCCAGCCTCCGCGCCCAGCCATGCCCCAGACGCCCCCAAGGCGACTTTCTCTCCCGTGAATGAACGAACCGTCATGACGTCCCCCGCCCCCCCATCCCTGCAGAAGGACCCCAAGCGGGCCAACAACTGGAAGACCCTCAAGGTCGAACAGCTCACCGACGCGGACGTGCTGGCCATGCCCGACAGCGAGTACATGAACGACGTGCAACTGGCGTTCTTCAAGACCAAGCTCAAGGGCCTGAAGACCGACATGCTCAACAACGCGGGTGAAACCACCGAACACCTGCGCGAGGACACCGTCGTCGTGCCCGATCCGGCCGACCGCGCCACCATCGAAGAAGAGCACGCCCTGGAGCTGCGCACGCGCGACCGCGAGCGCAAGCTGCTCAAGAAGATCGAGCAGGCCATCGCGCGCATCGAGGCCGGCGACTATGGCTATTGCGAGGAAACCGGCGAGCCCATCGGCGTGGGCCGGCTCATCGCGCGGCCCACGGCCAGCCTCTCGCTCGAGGCGCAACAGCGCCGCGAGCTCAAGCAGAAGATGTTCGGCGACTGAGTTCGACCGGCACCGACCCGACCCACAGCCCGGTTCCAATGTCCAAGGACGAATCCAGCGGCGGCTTCCTCTCCAAGGTGGTGAAGTTCGTTCGCCACCCCACCACGAGCTGGGCCGACCTGGACACCCGTCAGTCGGACCGCGAGAGCGAGTACAGCAAGGCCGCGCTCAAGGAGATGATCGAGCGCAAGCGGCGCAACGACTTCGTGCGCAAGCGCGAGTTCGACATGCTGCGCAAGATCCGCTCGCGCGAGGGCTCGCCCGCCGAGGCCCAGGGCATGCGCCCGTCCTTCTTCCAGAGCAGCATCCCCTCCAAGCCCGATGACCGGGCGATGACGCTCAAGAAGATCGACGAGATCGAAGCGCAGATGTCCATGCAGTGGTGGAAAACCAAGGGCGCGGACTCGATCACCAGCACCGGTTCTCCGGGGCCCAACAGCGCGGCGCAGCCGCCCGGAACCTTGCCGCAGAAGGCCCGTGAGGCCTCGCCGATCCGGCCCCTGCCGCAGGTGGACCCGGCGCGCCTGCGCGCCCAGTACGACGTGACGGAGCCCGCGCCACTGCTGCATCCCTCGGCGCAGCGCGAGCACCAGGCCACCGAGCCGATGGCGCTGCGGCCGTCGCAGGCGACGGCGCCCGCGCCGATCAAGCCGTCCAGCAGTCCCCGCACGGGCCTGATGGCGCCGCGCGCGGGCACGCCCAGCAGCCAGCAGTTGGGCTCGGAGTTCTCGGCCTCGCATTTCTACGCGCTGGACGTTCAGGAGGTGGCCCAGGACCCCGAGGTGGAGGAGGCCGCCATCCGCTTCGCCAATGGCGACGACGCCGGCGCCGAACAGGGGCTGCTGGAGGCCGTCTCCGACGGCGGCGCCCGCGTCGACCAGGAGGCCGATTGGCTCGCCCTGTTCGATCTGTACCGCGCCACCGGCCAGCTCGCACCCTTCGAGAACCGGGCGGTGGAGTTCGTGAACCGGTTCGACCGCTCGGCCCCGCAGTGGTACGACATGCCGGCCGCGGTGCAGCGCATGGTGGTCGCGGCCGACGCGCCGATGGCCGCGGGGCACGCACGCGCCGTGTGGGCCTGTGAGGCCGAACTCGACGCGCACGCCGTGGGCTCGCTGCAGAACGTGCTGACGCGCGCGCGCCAGCCCTGGGTGATCGACTGGAGCCTGCTCAACAGCATGGACCCCAAGGCCGCGCGTGCGTTGTTGGGCCTGGTCACGCTCTGGACCGACCAGGACGTGGAGCTGCGCTTCGTGGGCGGCGCCAGGCTGCGCGACGTGCTCAAAAGCATGACCCATTCGGGCCGCCGCGACGTCGAGCAGCTGTGGTGGGAGCTGCGCATGGCCATGCTGCGGCTGATGAACCGGGCGGATGAGTTCGAGCTCACCGCGCTGGACTTCTGCGTCACCTACGAGCTGTCCCCGCCTGGCTGGGAGCGGCCCCGCTGCCGCTACCAGTCGATGCGCGGCGATGGCGACGAAGGCCATTCCGTGCTGGGCGAATCGGTGATCGAAACCCTATCGCCGCCGTCCACGCTCTCGGGTGAGTCGGTCATGGACTCGCAACCCGGGTCCATCAACCACCTTGGCCTGGTTGAGCTGTCGGGTGAAATCCGCGGCGACGCGCAGAGCACCATCGACATGCTGGAGCAGCGACTGGAAGGGGCCGACGTGCTGATCCTCTCCTGCCGCAACCTGATCCGCGTCGATTTTTCGGCCGCGGGCACGCTGCTCAACTGGGTGTCGAACCACCACGCGCAGAACCGGCTCGTGCAGTTCGTCGACGTGCACCGGCTGGTCTCGGCCTTCTTCCACGTCATCGGCATCACCGAGTACGCGAAGGTGGTCCTTCGCAACGATTGACCCGCCGGGCGGTCGGCCGCCCGGCCGGCGCTTGCATCCGGTTTCACCGCCCCCCCTTGCGGGGTGGCGCAACGCCCCCACTTCAGTTCCCATGGAATCTTTTCACGGTACCACCATCGTCTGCGTCCGCCGCGAAACGCCGCAGGGCGTGCAGGTCGCCATCGGTGGCGACGGCCAGGTCACCCTGGGCCACATCGTCATCAAGGGCACGGCGCGCAAGGTGCGCAAGCTCTACCACGACCGCGTGCTGGCGGGCTTCGCTGGCGCCACGGCCGACGCCTTCACCCTGTTCGAGCGTTTCGAGGCCAAGCTGGAGAAGCACCAGGGCCACCTGGCGCGCGCGGCCATCGAGCTCACGCGCGACTGGCGCACCGACCGCGTGCTGCGCCGCCTGGAGGCCATGCTCGCGGTGGCCGACCGCAGCGCCGCGCTGGTCATCACCGGCAATGGCGACGTGCTCGAGCCCGAGCACGGCATCGTTGCCATCGGCTCGGGCGGCGCTTACGCCCAGGCCGCGGCCAAGGCGCTCATCGACCACACCGCGCTCAGCGCCGAAGACGTGGTGCGCCAATCGCTCGCCATCGCGGGCGAGCTGTGCATCTACACCAACATGAACCACACCATTGAAACGCTCGACTGAGGTTGTTTGACATGTCTTCGATGACGCCCCAGGAGATCGTCTCCGAGCTCGACCGCTTCATCATCGGCCAGAAGGGCGCCAAGCGCGCCGTGGCCATCGCCTTGCGCAACCGCTGGCGGCGCCAACTGGTGGACGAAAAGCTGCGCCCGGAGATCACGCCCAAGAACATCCTCATGATCGGCCCGACCGGCGTGGGCAAGACCGAGATCGCGCGCCGCCTGGCCAAACTGGCCGACGCGCCCTTCATCAAGGTCGAGGCCACCAAGTTCACCGAGGTGGGCTACGTCGGCAAGGACGTTGACAGCATCGTGCGCGACCTGGCCGATATCGCCATCAAGCAGACGCGCGATGCGGCGATGCGCCAGCAGCGCGCGCGCGCCGAGGACGCGGCCGAGGAGCGCATCCTCGACGCGCTGATCCCCCCGCCGCGCGCCGTGGGTTTCGAGCCCCAGCCCACGCCCGACAGCGCCGCGCGCCAGGCCTTCCGCAAGAAGCTGCGCGAGGGCGAGCTCGACGACCGCGAGATCGAGATCGAGGTGGCCGAGCCGCGTCCCACGATGGAGATCATGGGGCCCGCCGGCATGGAGGAAATGGCCGAGCAGCTCAAGGGCCTGTTCGGCCAGTTCGGCGCCGGTCGCAAGCAGCAGCGCAGGCTGCGCATCGCCGAGGCACTGAAACTGCTGATCGACGAAGAGGCGGCCAAGCTCGTCAACGAAGACGAGATCAAGGCCCGCGCCTTGCACAACGCCGAGCAGAACGGCATCGTCTTCATCGACGAGATCGACAAGGTGACCTCGCGCAGCGAGAGTGGCGGCACGGCCGAGGTGTCGCGCCAGGGCGTGCAGCGCGACCTGCTGCCGTTGGTGGAGGGCACGACGGTGTCCACCAAGTACGGACCGATCAAGACCGACCACATCCTGTTCATCGCCAGCGGCGCCTTCCACCTGTCCAAGCCCAGCGACCTCATCCCCGAGCTGCAGGGGCGCTTTCCGATCCGCGTGGAGCTGCAGTCGCTGTCGGTGGACGATTTCGAAGCCATCCTCACTCAGACCCATGCGTCGCTGGTGCGGCAGTACCAGGCGCTGCTGGAGACGGAAGGCGTGACGCTGGTGTTCCAGCCCGACGGCATCCGCCAGCTGGCGCAGATCGCCTGCGAAGTGAACGAGCGCACCGAGAACATCGGGGCGCGGCGGCTTTCCACGGTGATGGAACACCTGCTCGACGAGGTGAGCTTCGACGCGGCCAAGCTGCAGGGCCAGACCGTGAACATCGACGCCGCCTTCGTGCAAGGGCGGCTGGGCGCGCTCAGCCAGGACGAGGACCTGTCGCGCTACATCCTCTGAGCGGCCTGGCCGGTCGGGGCTCCATTCCCGCCGCCGACCCACCCACACCGCCCGTCGCCTCGTGAAACGCCCGTGGAACCACCCCACGGGCGTTCCTGTTTTGAAGCTTCACTTGCACTGACCTTTGTAAGTGCTTGCTTTTTATGTGCTTTTTGGTCCTAGATTCTCCGCGAAATCACTTCTAAGTGGTTGATTTCATTGAAAAAAAGTGTGCATGACCCCTGGTGCGCGAGTGTTTTCCTGCTACAGTGGGAATAAGTGCAATTAAGTGGTGGTATGTCCCACCTAAAGGTCGAAAGCGGTGTTCCAGGGCGCGTCTTCGCTGAGTCTCGATGCCAAGGGGCGGCTGTCCGTGCCGACCCGGCACCGCGACGCCCTGGGCGGCTCGCTCACGATCACCAAACACCCCCACGGCTGCCTCATGGTCTTCCCGCGCGAGGCCTGGGAAGACTTCCGCGGCCGCATCGCCAACCTGCCCATGCAGGCCCAGTGGTGGAAACGCATCTTCCTCGGCAATGCCATGGACGTGGAGGTGGACGGCACCGGTCGCGTGCTGGTCTCGCCCGAATTGCGCGCCGCGGCCGGCATCAGCAAGGATGTCGTGCTGCTCGGCATGGGCGCCTACCTTGAACTGTGGGACGCCCAGGTGTATGCCGCACAGGAGGCTGAGGCCATGAAGGCCGAGATGCCCGATGTGTTCAAGGACTTTTCCTTCTAAGGGCGGTGGTGGAGACGACATGGACCCATCAGACCGTCCTGTTGAACGAGGCCGTGCAGGCGCTTTCGATCAACCCGGATGGCCACTACGTCGACGCCACCTTCGGCCGCGGCGGGCACAGCCGCGCCATCCTGCAAAGGCTGTCGCCCCAAGGGCGGCTGACCGTCTTCGACAAGGATCCCCAGGCCATCGAGGTGGCGCGCCAGCTGGCCGCGCAGGATGCGCGCGTCTCGGTGCGGCACAGCGGCTTTGCGGCCATGGCCGAACTGCCGCCGGCCTGTGCCGACGGCATCCTCATGGACCTTGGCGTGAGTTCGCCGCAGATCGACGACCCCGCGCGGGGTTTCTCGTTCCGCCACGACGGCCCGCTGGACATGCGCATGGACACCACGCGTGGCCAGAGCGTGGCCCAGTGGCTCGAGACGGTGCCCATTTCCACCCTGGCGGAGGTCATTCGTGACTATGGCGAAGAACGGTTTGCTGCACCGATTGCAAAGGCGATTGATCGTCGCCGACAGGAACGGGGCCCTGTTCGAACCACCGGCGAGCTGGCCGAAATCGTGGCTGGCGCGGTCAAAACCCGCGAGCCGGGCAAGGACCCTGCAACGCGCACATTTCAGGCTCTTCGGATTTTCATCAACGCCGAGCTTGAAGAGCTGCAACAGGCGCTAGAAGCCAGTCTGGCACTGCTCAAGCCCCAAGGTCGCCTCGTGGTCATCAGCTTCCACTCCCTGGAAGACCGCCCGGTCAAGCAGTTCATGGCGCGCCATTCGCGCGCCGTGGTGGACCGCCGCGCCCCCTTCGCCGAGCCCGCGCCCACGCGCCTGGCCGAGGTGCACCGCGTGATGCCGTCCGAAGCGGAGGTGCAGGGCAACCCGCGCGCGCGCAGCGCTGTCATGCGCGTGGCCACGCGAACGGGGGTGGCATGAGCGCCGCGGCGGACCGCCTCCAGCCGGCTCGCATCCCGTCGGCGGGCCGCGCAGCACACGCGGTGGCCTGCGTGAGGGCCTTGCCATGATCCGGCTCAACCTCGTGCTGTTGCTGGCCGTACTGGCCAGCGCCTTCTATCTGGTGCACACCCAGTACGAGTCGCGCCGCCTCTACTCGGCGCTGGACCGCGCGCAGACCCAGTCCAAGCGGCTCGACGCCGACCACGAGCAACTGGCCGTGCAGCGCCGCGCGCAGGCCGCGCCCGCGCGCGTGCAGCAACTCGCTCAGCGCCAGTTGCAGATGCGCCAGGTCACGCCGGGCATCACGCAGTACGTGAGCGAGCGCGCGGCCACGCCGGCCCCGGCCCCCGCAGCCGAAGGCGGGGAGGGCGCGCGATGAGCCGCAGCATCAACTACGCCTCCAGCCCCCTGCTGGCGAGCAAGACGCCCGTGTGGCGCAGCAAGTTCATCGTCTTCGGCCTGGCGCTGGCCTTCGCTGGCCTGGCCGGGCGCGCCGCCTACGTCCAGGTCATCGGCAACGACTTCTTCCAGCGCCAGGGCGAGGTGCGCTTCGCGCGCACGCTGGAGCTGCCGGCCAACCGCGGCCGCGTGCTCGACCGCAATGGCCTGATCCTGGCCTCCAGCGTGGTGGCGCAGAGCATCTGGGCCATTCCCGAAGACGTGGACAAGAACCACCCCAAGCTGCGCGAGCTCGCCCGCCTGCTCGACATGCCGCTCGCCGAGCTGCGCAAGCGCCTGGCCGACAACGACAAGACCTTCGTCTGGGTCAAGCGCCAGGTGGACGAGCCCGTGGCGCAGAAGATCGCCGCGCTGGGCATCAAGGGCATCTACCAGCGCCGCGAGTACAAGCGCCAGTATCCCGAGGGCGAGGCCACGGCCCACGTGGTGGGGTTCACCAACGTGGAAGACCGCGGCCAGGAGGGCGTGGAGCTGGCGTTCCAGTCGCAGCTCGCGGGCAAGGCCGGTTCGCGCCGCGTCATCAAGGACCGCCTGGGCCGCGTGGTCGAGGACGTGCAGGACGTCGTGCCGCCCGTGGACGGCCCCGACCTCAGTCTGTCCATTGACAGCAAGGTGCAGTACTTCGCCTGGCAGAAGCTGCGCCAGGCCGTGCTGCAGCACAAGGCCAAGGCCGGCAGCGTCATCGTGCTCGATACCCGCACGGGCGAGGTGCTGGCCCTGGCCAATTACCCCAGCTACGACCCGAACCAGCGGCGCAACCTCAGCGGCGAGCAGCTGCGCAACCGCGTGCTCACCGACACCTTCGAGCCCGGCTCGACGATGAAGCCCTTCATCGCCGCGCTCGCGCTCGACAAGGGCCTGGTGCGGCCCAACACGCCCATCCAGACGGCGCCTGGCCGCATCGTCATCGGCGGCTCCACCATCCGGGACACCCACCCCAAGGACGTGCTGACGGTGTCGGAGGTGATCCAGAAGTCGAGCAACGTGGGCACGGTCAAGATGGCCATGCAGATGAGCCCGCGCGAGATGTGGGAGATGTACGCCCAGGTGGGCTTCGGCCAGAAGCCGCAGGTGCCGTTCCCGGGCGCGGTGGCCGGCCGGCTGCGTCCCTACAAGAGCTGGCGCCCGATCGAGCAGGCCACCATGAGCTACGGCTATGGCCTGTCCGTCTCGCTCTACCAGCTCGCGCAGGCCTACACCATCTTCGCGCGCGAAGGTGAGCTCATCCCCCTGACCCTGCTCAAGAGCGACACGCCCGCGCAGGGCGTGCGCGTCTTCAGCGCCCAGAACGCGCGCGCCGTGCGCGACATGCTGGGCCTGGTGACCAAGCCCGGCGGCAGCGCCACGCGCGCTCAGACCATGGGCTACTCCGTGGGCGGAAAAACCGGTACCGCGCGCAAGCAGGAAGGCAACGGTTACGCCGAGGGTAAGTACCGCGGCTTCTTCGTGGGCATGGCGCCCATCGAGCAGCCGCGCATCATCGTCGCGGTGTCGATCGACGAGCCGAGCGAGGGTGGGTTCTACGGCGGCCTGGTGGCCGCGCCCGTGTTCAGCGAGACGGTTCAGGAAACCTTGCGCATCCTCGGCGTGCAGCCCGACATGAACGTCAAGCCGCAGATCTTCGGCGAGCCGGTGGAGGAGACGTTCTGATGGTGCAGACGCTCGTCCATCCCGAGGCCGTGGCCCAGTGGCTGCGCGCCAGCGTCACCGGCGGGCTGGTGTGTGACAGCCGCCGCGTGCGCGTGGGCGACGGCTTCGTGGCATGGCCTGGTGCGGCCACCGACGGCCGCCGCTTCGTGGCCGACGCGCTGCGCGGCGGCGCCAGCGCAGCCGTGGTCGAGCGCGAAGGCCTGGACGCCTTCGATTGCCGCAACGATCCACGCGTGTTGGCCGTGCCCGGCCTCAAGGCCCAGGCCGGCCCCATCGCCAGCGCCTGGTGCCACGAGCCCAGCGGCGCGCTCGACGTGATCGCCATCACCGGCACCAACGGCAAGACCTCCAGCGCCTGGTGGGCGGCGCAGCTGCTGTCGGCCTGCAACCGGCCGGCGGCGGTGGTGGGTACGCTGGGCATCGGCCGCCCCGGCGCGGCCTTGCTGGCCACCGGCCTGACCACGCCCGACCCGGTGATGCTGCAGCAGGAGCTGCGCGGCTTCGTCGACCAGGGCCTGCGCGCCTGCGCCATCGAGGCTTCGTCGATCGGACTGGAGGAGGGGCGCCTGAACGGCACGCGCGTGGCGGTGGCCGTGTTCACCAACTTCACCCAAGACCACCTCGACTACCACGGCAGCATGGACGCCTACTGGGCCGCCAAGCAGCGCCTGTTCGACTGGCCCAGCCTCAAGGCCGCGGTGGTCAACGTCGACGACCCGCACGGCGCCGGCCTGCTGGCGCGCCTGCAGGGGCGGGGGCTGGACCTCTGGCCCGTGGCCATCGACAGCGAGGCGAGACTCGAGGCGCGCGGCGTCGTCACCACGTCCGCCGGCCTGGCGTTCGAACTGATCGAGCGCGACCCGCGCGGCCAGGAGCGGCAACGCCAGGCCTTGAGCCTGCCGCTGGTGGGCCGATACAACGTGCACAACCTGCTGGGCGTGCTGGCCACGGCGCGCGCGCTGGGCGTGCCCTTCGCCGCCGCCGTGCAGGCCTGCGCCGCGCTCACGCCGGTGCCCGGCCGCATGCAGCAGGCCCAGGCCGACGCACCCGGCGCGCCGCTGGTGCTGGTGGACTACGCGCACACGCCCGACGCGCTGGAGAAGGCCCTTCAAGCGCTGCAACCGCTGGCCGCGCGGCGCGGCGGTGCGCTGTGGGTGCTGGTTGGCTGCGGTGGTGACCGTGACCCGGGCAAGCGCCCGCTGATGGGCGCCGTGGCCGAGCGCGAGGCGCGCCACGCCGTGCTGACCAGTGACAACCCGCGCGGTGAAGACCCGGCCGCCATCCTGGCGCAGATGGCGCGCGGCCTGAGCGACCCGGCCGCCGCGCGCACCGTGGTCGACCGCGCCGAGGCCATCGCGCTGGCGGTGCGCGAGGCCGCGCCCGCCGACGTGGTGCTCATCGCCGGCAAGGGCCACGAGGACTACCAGGAGGTGCGGGGCGTGAAGTCGCCGTTCTCCGACATCGAACACGCGCGCCGCGCGCTTGCGCTGCGCCGGGAGGCCGCATGAAAACCCTGGCCGAACTGCTCACCACGCTGCCCGGCGCGCGCGCCGTCGGCCGCATCGCCGCGCCCATTCAGCGCGTGCATTCCGACACCCGCAGCCTGCGCGCCGGCGACCTGTTCGTGGCG
Source organism: Hydrogenophaga sp. SNF1 (assembly GCF_034421675.1). Lineage (NCBI taxonomy): Bacteria > Pseudomonadati > Pseudomonadota > Betaproteobacteria > Burkholderiales > Comamonadaceae > Hydrogenophaga > Hydrogenophaga sp. SNF1. The sequence continues at coordinate 3,681,435 of NZ_CP139793.1, read as the reverse complement.
CTGCAGGGCGAGCGCTTCGACGCCCATCACTTCCTGCCGCAGGCGGCGGCCGCCGGCGCGGTGGCCGCGCTCGCGCAGCGCGGCCTGGCCGAGGCTGGCCTGCCCGGTGTTGAGGTGCCCGACTCGCGTGCCGCCCTGCTGCAGCTGGCGCAGGCCTGGCGCGCCCAGTTCACGCTGCCGCTGATCGCCGTGACCGGCAGCAATGGCAAGACCACGGTCACGCAGATGGTCGCCAGCATTCTGCGCGCCCACGCTGGCGAAGCCGCGCACGCCACACAGGGCAATTTCAACAACGACATCGGCGTGCCGCTCACGCTGCTGCGCCTGAACGCGCGGCACCGCTGCTCCGTGATCGAGCTTGGCATGAACCACCCGGGCGAGATCGCCCAGCTCGCCGCCGTGGCGGCGCCGACGGTGGCCCTGGTGAACAACGCGCAGCGCGAGCACCTGGAGTTCATGAGCTCGGTGGAGGCCGTGGCGCGCGAGAACGGCACCGCCATCGCGGCGCTCGGCGCCGATGGCGTGGCCGTGTTTCCCAGCGACGACGTGCACACCCGCGTCTGGCAGGCGCTGGCCGGCGCGCGGCGCAGCCTCACGTTCAGCGACACCGACCCCGAGGCCACCGTGCGCGCGCACAGCGCGGAGTGGCGCGACGGTGCCTGGGCGTTGCACATCGCCTCGCCGCTGGGCGATGCCGAGGTGGGGCTTCGCATCGCGGGCCGGCACAACGTGCGCAACGCGCTCGCGGCCGCGGCCTGCGCGGTGGCCGCCGGTGTGCCGCTGGACGCCATCGTGCGCGGGCTGGAGGCGTTCGAGCCGGTGGGCGGCCGCTCGCGCGCCATCACCGTCACCGTTGGTGGCCGCGTGCTCACGCTGATCGACGACAGCTACAACGCCAACCCCGATTCCGTGCGCGCCGCGATCGATGTGCTGGCCTCGTTGCCCGCGCCGCACCTGCTGGTGCTGGGCGACATGGGCGAGGTCGGTGACCAGGGCCAGGCCTTCCACCTGGAGGTGCTGCGCCACGCCTTCGCGCGCGGCATCGACGAGGTGCGCGTGAGCGGCACGGCCATGTGCGAGGCCGCCGAGGCCCTGCGCGCGGCCGGTGAACCCGCGCCGCGCTGCGTCGCCGAGGTGGACGCGCTCGCCACCGACGTGGCCGCCGAGGTGGCCACCGGGGTGGTGGCCAGCGTGCTCGTCAAGGGCTCGCGCTTCATGCGCATGGAGCGCGTGGTGCGGGCCGTGCGCGCGCTCGACCCGACGCAGGCCGACAACCACAAGGATTCCTCCCATGCTGCCTAGCATTGCCCTCTGGCTGCAAGGCCTGTCCCCCGAGCTGGGCTTCCTGCGGGTGTTCCAGTACCTCACCTTCCGCGCCGTCATGGCCGCCATGACGGCCTTGGTGGTCGGCCTGGTGGCCGGCCCCTGGTTCATCCGCCGCCTCGCCGCGCTCAAGATCGGCCAGCCGATCCGCGAGTACGCGATGCAGACCCACCTGAGCAAGGGCGGCACGCCCACCATGGGCGGCGTGCTGATCCTGTTCGCCATCGCGGCGTCCACGCTGCTGTGGTTCAACTGGAGCAACCGCTTCGTCTGGATCGTGCTCATCGTGACCCTGGGCTTCGGCGCCATCGGCTGGGCCGACGACTGGCGCAAGGTGGTGCACAAGAACCCCGAGGGCATGCGCTCGCGCGAGAAGTACTTCTGGCAGTCGCTGATCGGCCTGGTGGCGGCCTTCTACCTCGTGTTCGCGGTGTCCGAGACCAGCAACGCGCGCGTGCTGGAACTCTTCATCGACTGGGTGGGTTCGGGCTTCACGCTGGACCTGCCGCCGCAGTCGGGCTTCATCGTGCCGTTCTTCAAGGAAGTGAGCTACCCGCTGGGCGTGGCCGGTTTCGTCATCCTCACCTATCTGGTCATCGTGGGCGCGAGCAACGCGGTCAACCTCACCGACGGCCTGGACGGTCTGGCCATCATGCCGGTGGTGATGGTGGGCTCGGCCCTGGGCATCTTCGCCTACGTCACCGGCAACGCGGTGTTCGCGCGCTACCTGCTGCTGCCACACATCCCGGGCTCGGGCGAGCTGCTCATCTTCTGCGCCGCCATGGCCGGCGCCGGCCTGGCCTTCCTCTGGTTCAACACCCACCCGGCGCAGGTCTTCATGGGCGACGTCGGCGCGCTGGCGCTCGGCGGCGCGCTGGGCACCATCGCGGTCATCGTGCGCCAGGAGATCCTGCTTGCCATCATGGGCGGCATCTTCGTGGTCGAGGCGCTGTCGGTGATGCTGCAGGTCACGTACTTCAAGTACACCAAGAAGCGCTACGGCGAAGGCCGGCGCCTGTTCCAGATGGCGCCGCTGCACCACCACTTCGAGAAGAAGGGGTGGAAGGAAACCCAGGTGGTGGTGCGCTTCTGGATCATCACGATGCTGCTGTGCCTGATCGGCCTGTCCACGCTCAAGCTGCGATGAAAGACCAGCACGTCCTCATCCTCGGTCTGGGCACCTCAGGGCTGTCCATGGCCTGCTGGTGCGCGCGCGAAGGCGCTCGCGTGACCGTGGCCGACACGCGGGCCGCGCCGCCGCAGCTCATGGCGCTGCAGGGCGCCTGCCCCGAGGCGCGCTTCGTGAGTGGCGCCTTCGACGAGGCCCTGCTGGCCCGCGAGCCCTGGGCCTTCATCGCGCGCAGCCCCGGCCTGATGCCGGCCGAGCTGCAGGACGTGTTCGCTGTCGCCCGCGAGCGCGGCGTGCCGGTGCTCACCGAACTGGATCTGTTCGCCCAGGCCCTGAGGGACCTGTCGCGGCGCGAGCGCTTCCCCTACCGCCCGCAGGTGCTGGGCATCACGGGCACCAACGGCAAGACCACGGTCACCTCGCTCGCCGGGCAGTTGCTGGACCGCGCGGGCTGGTCCGTGGCGGTGGCGGGCAACATCGGCCCGGCCCTGCTGGACGTGCTGGCCGCCGCGCTGCGCGCGGAGGCCGTGGCTCAGGCGGCTGACGATCAGCGCGAAGCGGCGCAAGCCGCCGAGGCCCTGGCCGAACAGGCGGAGGCCGTGGCAGCGGCGTCGCCCGCCGAGCCCGAACCCGAGGACACGCCGCCGGGCGAAGCGCCGGTGCCCGCCGTTGGCGAGGCGCCAGCCGAGCCCGGGGCCAGCGATGGCCCCGTCGCCGCCGAGACCTCGCCCGCCGACGAAGCCGCGCCCGCCGCACCGGACGATGAGGGCCCCGCGCTCATCGCGCCGCCGCCGCCCGAGCCGCCCCAACCCCCGCACCTGCCGCGCGTGTGGGTGCTCGAGCTGTCCAGCTTCCAGCTCGACGGCACCGCCTCGGGCGCCTGGGCCTCGGTGCCCACGGCGGCCACACTGCTCAACCTCACCGAGGACCACCTCGACTGGCACGGCGGCATGGACGCCTATGCCCAGGCCAAGGCCGCCGTGTTCGGCGAGCGGGCGCTCATGGTGCTCAACCGCGACGATGAGCGCGTGATGGCCCTCAAGCCCGGGCTGGTGACGGTCAAGGTCGGCAACCGCAACCGCCAGGTGCCGGCGCGCCAATGGTGCAGCTTCGGCCTGGACGCGCCCAACCGCGCGGGCGACTGGGGCCTGGAAACCGTCAATGGCATGACCTGGCTGGTGCGCGCGCTGGCGCTCGACGAAACCCGCGCCAAGGGCCGTGCGCAGGAGGACGAAGAGATCTATTTCCAGCGCCTCATGCCCGCCGAGGCCCTGCGCATCCGCGGTCGCCACAACGCGGCCAACGCGCTGGCCGCGCTGGCGCTGGCCACCTCCACCGGCGCGCCGCTGGCGCCCATGTTGCATGGACTGCGCGAGTACCGCGGCGAGCCGCACCGCATGGAGCCCGTGGCCATCGTGGACGAGGTCGAATACTTCGACGACAGCAAGGGCACCAACGTGGGCGCCACGCTGGCGGCCGTCAATGGCCTGGGCGCCGAGCGCCGGCTGGTGGTGATCCTGGGTGGCGACGGCAAGGGGCAGGATTTCCGCCCGCTGGCCGCGCCACTGGCGCGCCATGCGCGCGCCGTGGTCTTGATCGGCCGCGACGCGCCGCGCGTGCGCGCCGCCGTGGAAGAGGCGCTGCGCGGTGCCGACGTGCCCCTGCACGACGCGGGTGAACTCGTGGCCGCCGTGCCCCTGGCCGCCGAGCTCGCGCGCCCGGGCGACGCCGTGTTGATGTCGCCGGCCTGCGCCAGCCTGGACCAGTTCCGCAACTACGTGCACCGCGGCGAGGTGTTCGTCGCCGCCGTGCGCGAGCTCGCCGAGTCGCGCGGTATGAGCCTGGAGGGCGGCCTGTGAGCCGGCGCAAGACCGCCGCCGCCCAGGGGCCCGGCCTGATGGCCCGCCTCGGGGCCGGCCTGCGCGAGCGCCTGCGCGGCTGGCTGCCGTCCTGGGCCGCTGGCGCGCTGGTGGGGGCGGGCGGCGACGGTATCCCGGTGCGCCTGTCCAGCCGCAGCTACGGCCGCCAGCGCGGCGCGCCCGTGGGGGTCACCGGTTTCGACCAGCCCCTGCTGTGGGTGGTGTTCTCGCTGATGGCCTGGGGGCTGGTGATGGTCTATTCGGCCTCCATCGCGCTGCCCGACAACCCGCGCTTCGAGAACTACGCGCACACGCACTTCGTGCTGCGCCACGGCCTGTCGATGGCGATCGCCTTCGTCGCCGCGCTGCTGGCCTTCCAGGTCCCCATGCAGCGCTGGGAGCAGCTCGCGCCCTGGCTGTTCGGCCTCGCGCTGCTGCTCATGGTGGTGGTGCTGGTGGTGGGCAAGGGCGTCAACGGCGCGCACCGCTGGATCTCGCTGGGCGTGATGAACTTCCAGCCCTCGGAGCTGGGCAAGCTCGCGGTGCTGCTCTACGCCGCCAGCTACATGGTCCGCAAGATGGAGATCAAGCAGAACTTCTGGCAGGCCGTGCTGCCCATGGCCGTGGCCCTGGGTGTGGTGGGCGTGCTGCTGCTGGCCCAGCCCGACATGGGCGCCTTCATGGTGATCGTGGTCATCGCCATGGGCATCCTGTTCCTGGGCGGCGTCAATGCGCGCATGTTCTTTCTCATCGCCCTGGTGGTGGTGGCCGCCTTCGCGCTGATGATCATGGCCAGCGAGTGGCGCCGCGAGCGCATCTTTGCCTACCTCGATCCCTGGAGCGCCGAACACGCCCTGGGCAAGGGTTACCAGCTCTCGCACGCGCTGATCGCCTTCGGTCGCGGCCAGATCTTCGGCGTGGGCCTGGGCGGCAGCGTGGAGAAGCTCAACTGGCTGCCCGAGGCGCACACCGACTTCCTGCTCGCCGTCATCGGCGAGGAATTCGGCCTGCTGGGCGTGCTCACGCTGATCGCCCTGTTCCTGTGGCTCACGCGGCGCATCATGCACATCGGCCGCCAGGCCATCGCGCTCGACCAGGTCTTCTCCGGCCTGGTGGCGCAGGGCGTGGGCCTGTGGTTCGGCTTCCAGGCCTTCATCAACATCGGCGTGAACCTGGGCGCCCTGCCCACCAAGGGCCTGACGCTGCCCTTCATGAGCTACGGCGGCTCGGCCATCCTGCTCAACCTGGTCGCGCTGGCGGTCGTGCTGCGGGTCGACTTCGAGAACCGCCAGATGATGAAGGGGGGCCGCACGTGAGCACACGCCAGCCCTGCGCCCTGATCATGGCCGGTGGCACCGGCGGCCACATCTTTCCCGGGCTCGCGGTGGCCGAGGCGCTGCGCGCGCGCGGCTGGCGCGTGCACTGGCTGGGCGCGCCCGGCAGCATGGAAAGCCGGCTGGTGCCGCCGCGCGGCTTCGCGCTGGACACCATCGATTTCGGCGGCCTGCGTGGCAAGGGCCTGCTCACCAAGCTGCTGCTGCCGCTGAACCTGTTGCGCGCCTTCTGGCAAAGCGTGCAGGTGGTGCAACGCGTGAAGCCCGACGTGCTGGTGGGCCTGGGCGGCTACATCACCTTCCCGGGCGGGATGATGGGCGTGCTGCTGGGCAAGCCCCTGGTGCTGCACGAACAGAACTCCATCGCAGGCCTGGCGAACAAGGTGCTGGCCGAGGTGGCCGACCGCCGCTTCTGCGCCTTCCCGAACGCGCTGTCCAAGGCCCAGTGGGTGGGCAACCCGATGCGCGCGGCCTTCCTGAACCAGCCCGCGCCGGCCGAGCGCTTCGCGGGTCGCACGGGCCCGCTGCGCCTGCTGGTGGTGGGCGGCAGCCTGGGCGCGCAGGCGCTCAACCGTGTCGTGCCGCAGGCGCTGGCCCTGATCCCCGAAGCCCAGCGCCCGGTGGTGCTGCACCAGAGCGGCGAGAAGCAGATCGACGAGCTGCGCGCCAACTACACCAGCGCCGGTGTGGCGGCCGAGCTCACCCCCTTCATCGAGGACACCGCCAGCGCCTACGCCGAGGCCGATCTGGTCATCGGCCGCGCCGGCGCGAGCACGGTGACCGAGCTGGCCGCCGTGGGCGCGGCCTCGCTGCTGGTGCCGTTTCCGGCCGCGGTGGACGACCACCAGACGCACAACGCGCGCTTCCTGGTCGACGCCGGCGCGGCCTGGCTGGAGGCGCAGGCCGGCCTCACGCCCGACAAGCTCGCCTTGCTGTTGCAGGGCCTGGACCGCGCCCAGCTGCAGGCCATGGCCGAAAAGGCGCGCGCCGTGGCCAAGACCGGCGCCACCGAGGCCGTGGTCGGCGCCTGCCTCGAACTCGCGAAAGTCAGGACCGAATGAAGCACGCCATCCGTCACATCCACTTCGTCGGCATCGGCGGCGCGGGCATGAGCGGCATCGCCGAGGTGCTGCTCAACCAGGGCTACACCATCTCCGGCAGCGACCTGGGCGAGAGCGCGACGACGCGCCGCCTCGAGTCCCTGGGCGCGAAGGTGTGCATCGGCCACGAGGCCAGGCATATCGAGGGCGCCGACGCCATCGTCACCTCCACCGCCGTGAAGCCCGACAACCCCGAGGTGGTGGCCGCGCACGCCAGGCTGGTGCCGGTGGTGCCGCGCGCGGTGATGCTGGCCGAGCTGATGCGCATGAAGAAGGGCGTGGCCATCGCCGGCACGCACGGCAAGACCACCACCACCAGCCTGGTGGCCAGCGTGCTGGCCGAGGCCGGCCTGGACCCGACCTTCGTGATCGGCGGGCGCCTGAACAGCGCCGGCGCCAACGCAGCCCTGGGCAGCGGCGAGTACATCGTGGTCGAGGCCGACGAGTCCGACGCCTCCTTCCTCAACCTGCTGCCGGTGATCTCGGTCGTCACCAATATCGACGCCGACCACATGGACACCTACGGCCACGACTTCGGCCGCCTCAAGGGTGCCTTCGTGGACTTCCTGCACAAGATGCCCTTCTACGGCGCGGCCGTGGTCTGCGTGGACGACGCCGCGATCCGCGAGATCCTGCCGCAGATCGCGCGCCCCATCACCAGCTACGGCCTGAGCGAGGACGCCCAGGTGCGCGCGCTGAACGTGCGCGCGGTCGGCGGCCAGATGCACTTCACCGTGCAGCGCCGCAACGGCGTGGCCCTGCCCGATCTGGACGTGGTGCTCAACCTGCCGGGCCAGCACAACGTGCTCAACGCGCTCGCCGCCATCGGCATCGCGGTCGAGCTGGGCGTGCCCGACGCGGCCGTGCTGCAGGCACTGGCCAGCTTCAAGGGCGTGGGCCGGCGCTTCCAGCGCTATGGCGAGGCGCGCCTGGCCGACGGCGGCCACGCCACCATCGTCGACGATTACGGCCACCACCCGGTGGAGATGGCCGCGACCATCGCCGCCGCGCGTGGCGCCTTCCCGGGGCGGCGCCTGGTGCTGGCCTTCCAGCCGCACCGCTACACCCGCACGCGCGACTGCTTCGAGGACTTCGTGAAGGTCATTGGCCAGGCCGACGCCGTGCTGCTGGCCGAGGTCTACGCGGCCGGCGAAGCGCCCATCGTGGCCGCCGACGGCCGCTCGCTGGCGCGCGCGCTGCGCGTGGCCGGCAAGCTGGAGCCGGTGTTCGTGGACGACGTGGCCGACATGCCGCGCGCGGTGCTGGACAACGCCCGCGACGGCGACGTGGTGCTGTGCATGGGCGCCGGCACCATCGGCACGGTGGCGGGACGAATCATGGAGTTGGCGAAATGACGGGCAAGGACTTTGGCAAGGTGGCGGTGCTCATGGGCGGGCGTTCCGCCGAACGCGAGGTATCGATCATGTCGGGCACCGGCGTGCTCAAGGCCCTGCGGTCCAAGGGCGTGGACGCGCATGCCTTCGATCCGGCCGAGCGCGACATGAGCGAGCTCAAGCGCGACGGCTTCGCGCGCTGCTTCATCGCGCTGCACGGCCGCTTCGGCGAGGACGGCACGGTGCAGGGCGCGCTGGAGTTGCTGGGCATCCCCTACACCGGCCCCGGCGTGATGGCCTCGGCCGTGGCCATGGACAAGCTCATGACCAAGCGCATCTGGGTGGCCGAGGGCCTGTCCACGCCGGCCTGGCGCCAGGTGCGCAGCGCGGCCGAGACGAGCGCCGCCTTCGAGGCGCTGGGCTCGCCCATGATCGTCAAGCCCGTGCGCGAGGGCTCCACGATCGGCCTCACCAAGGTGGTGAGCGCCGAGCAGTGCGAGGCCGCCTACGCCCTGGCCGCCCAGCAGGATCCGATGGTGATGTGCGAGCAGTTCATCGCTGGCGACGAAGTCACCTGCCCGGTGCTCGGCACGGGCGGGTCGGCCCGCGCGCTGCCGGTCATCCGCATCGTGGCGCCCGACGGCAACTACGACTACCAGAACAAGTACTTCACCGACGACACGCAGTACCTGGTGCCCTGTGGCCTGCCCGAGGGCGAGGAGGCCGCCATCCAGGCCCTGGTGCTCAAGGCCTTCCTGGCGCTGGACTGCCGCGGCTGGGCGCGCGCCGACGTGATGATCGACGCCGCCACGCGCAAGCCCTACCTGCTGGAGATCAACACCTCGCCCGGCATGACCGGCCACTCGCTCGTGCCGATGTCGGCGCGCGCGGCGGGCATTTCCTACGAAGACCTGTGCGTGCGCCTGCTGGCCACTGCCGCGCTGGACAACGCCTGATCCACCGCCCATGCCCACGACGACCGACATGCCCCTGGACGTGAAGCTGATGGCCTTGGCCACCCAGCTTCTGCTGGGCGTGTTCGCCTTGCTCGCGCTCGGCGCGCTCGGCACCTGGGCCGTGCGCCACCCGGCCTGGACAGTCAAGGGCATCAGCGTGCATGGCGATGTGGCGCACCAGAACGCCGTGGGCCTGCGCGCCCAGCTGGCCACGCAGATGCGCGCGCGCCTGTCGTCCAGCTTCCTCACCGTCGACCTGGACCAGGTGCGCCAGATGTTCGAGCAGGTGCCCTGGGTGCGCCGCGCCGTGGTGCAGCGCGATTTCCCCAACCGCCTGCGCGTGACCCTGCAGGAGCACGACGCCGTGGCCTGGTGGGGCGAAGCGGGCTCGGGCGAACTGGTCAACTCCCACGGCGAGGTTTTCGAGGCCAGCCCGGACGACATCGATCAATTGCCCGAACTCGCCGGCCCCGAGGACCGTGCGGGCGAGGTGCTGGCCATGCACAAGGCCCTGCAGGCGCAGTTCGCGCGCCTGGAGCTTGGCCTGGATCGCCTGGAGCTCGGCGAGCGTGGCGCCTGGCGCGCGCGGCTGCACAGCGGCGCGGTCGTCGAACTCGGCCGCGGCACGCCAGAGGAACTGCAGGCCCGCGTGCAGCGCTTCGTCGGCACCTTGCCCCAGCTCACCGAACGCACCGCAGGCGCGCTGCAGACCGTGGACCTGCGCTACCCCAACGGCTATGCGCTGCGCATCCGCGGCGTGACGACCACCAGCGACCACCCCGCCAACCCCCGCACACCCACGAATCGGTAACGCCCGCACCATCATGCCCAAGGAATACAAGGACCTCGTCGTCGGACTCGACATCGGCACCGCCAAGATCATGGTGGTGGTGGCCGAGGTACAGGCCGGCGGCACGCTCAAGCTGGCCGGGCTGGGTGTGGCCGCGAGCCACGGCCTCAAGCGCGGCGTGGTGGTCAACATCGACGCGACGGTGCAAAGCATCCAGCAGGCCCTGAAAGAGGCCGAGCTGATGGCCGACTGCCGCATCGCGCGCGTCTACACCGGCATCACCGGCAGCCACATCCGCGGCATCAACAGCAGCGGCATGGTGGCCATCAAGGACCGCGAGGTCAGCGCCACCGACGTGGCGCGCGTGATCGAAACCGCCAAGGCCATCAACATCTCCACCGACCAGCGCCTGCTGCTGGTCGAGCCGCAGGAGTTCGTGATCGACGGCCAGGAGGTCAAGGAGCCGATCGGCATGAGCGGCATCCGCCTCGAAGCCAAGGTGCACATCGTCACCGGCGCCCAGAGCGCGGCCGAGAACATCATCAAGTGCGTGCGCCGCTGCGGGCTGGAGGTCGACCAGCTGATGCTCAACCCCCTGGCGAGCAGCCAGGCGATCCTGACCGACGACGAGAAGGAGCTGGGCGTGGCGCTGGTCGACATCGGCGCCGGCACCACCGACGTGGCCATCTTCTCGGGCGGCGCGATCCGCCACACCGCGGTGATTCCGATTGCCGGCGACCTGATCACGAGCGACATCGCCATGGCGCTGCGCACGCCCACCAAGGACGCCGAGGACATCAAGGTGGACAGTGGCTGCGCCAAGCAGCTGCTGGCCGACCCCGACACGCAGGTGGAGGTGCCGGGCCTGGGCGACCGCGGCCCGCGCCTGCTGGGCAAGCAGGCCCTGGCCGGCGTGATCGAACCGCGCGTGGAGGAAATCTTCTCGCTGGTGCAGCAGGTGTTGCGCGACAGCGGGCACGAGGAAATGCTCTCCAGCGGCATCGTGCTCACGGGCGGCAGCGCGGTCATGCCCGGCATGGTGGAACTCGGCGAGGACATCTTCCTCAAGCCGGTGCGCCGAGGCGTGCCCAATTACACCAGCGCGCTGTCCGACATGGTGGCGCAGACGCGCGCGGCGACGGTGATGGGCCTGCTGGAAGAAGCGCGGCTGGCGCGCGTGCGCGGCCACAAGGTGGCGCAGAAGGCGGGCTCCATGTCGGGCACGCTGGAGCGCGTGAAGAACTGGTTCATGGGAACGTTCTGATGCCCTGGACGATCTCCCTCACCACGCACGGCCCGCCGCAGTGGCGGCCGCCGGGGCGGCGCCGACGACGAGGACGGTGTGCCAAACACACCGGTCCCCCCGGATGACCCGAACCCTTGTCCCCATTTCCGTTTTCACATTCAAAGCATCGCCGGTGGCACGGCAACAGAACAGGCAACTGCAAAGGAGCACCCAATGAGCATCGAAATGATCGAAGTTGAAGAATTCAACCTGGGCACGCAGATCAAGGTCATCGGCGTGGGCGGCGGCGGCGGCAACGCGGTCGAGCACATGATCGCCCGCCAGGTCCAGGGCGTGGAGTTCATCTGCGCCAACACCGACGCGCAGGCGCTGGCGCGCAGCGCCTCGCACAAGACCATCCAGCTGGGCGTCACGGGCCTGGGCGCGGGCAGCAAGCCCGAGAAGGGCCGCGAGGCCGCCGAAGGCGCCGTGGACAGCATCCGCGAGGCCATCGAAGGCGCGCACATGCTGTTCATCACCGCCGGCATGGGCGGCGGCACCGGCACCGGTGCGGCGCCCGTGATCGCGCGCGTGGCCAAGGAAATGGGCATCCTCACGGTGGGTGTGGTCACCAAGCCCTTCGACTGGGAAGGCGGCCGCCGCATGGTCAACGCCGACCAGGGCCTGGCCGAACTCGAGGCCAACGTGGACTCGCTGATCGTGGTGCTGAACGAGAAGCTGCTGGACGTGCTGGGCGACGACATCACCCAGGACGAGGCATTCGCACACGCCAACGACGTGCTCAAGAACGCCGTGGGCGGCATCGCCGAAATCATCAACGAGTACGGCAACGTCAACGTGGACTTCGAGGACGTGCGCACGGTGATGGGCGAGCCCGGCAAGGCCATGATGGGCACCGCCACGGCCTCCGGCCCGGACCGCGCGCGCATCGCCGCCGAGCAGGCCGTGGCCTGCCCGCTGCTGGAGGGCATCGACCTGTCGGGTGCCAAGGGCGTACTGGTGCTGGTGACGGCGGCCAAGGGCTCGCTGAAGCTGGCCGAGTCCAAGCTGGCCATGAACACCATCCGCGCCTACGCCTCGGCGGAAGCGCACGTGATCTACGGCGCCGCCTACGACGACAGCCTCGGCGACGAGATGCGCGTCACCGTGGTCGCCACGGGCCTGTCGCGCCAGGGCCAGCAGCGCCGCCAGCCGCCGCTGCAGGTGCTGCGCACCGGCACGGACGACGTGCCGTTCAACGTGCCCACGGTGAACCAGGCCGTGGGCGGCCCGGGCGCGGGCACGGCCCAGCCGGATTACCAGCACATGGCCGTGCCCAGCGTGTGGCGCACCAACCGCACCCAGGCGGCGGCCAAGGTGGACGCGCTGGCCTCGGGCGGCATGGACGACTTCGAGATCCCGGCCTTCCTGCGCAAGCAGGCCGACTGAGCGCCAGGGGGCGGGCCAGGCCCGCCCCTATCGCGGTCATCGCCTTTTCCCACCATGGCCTGGGGTAGAGAAACCTACAATTCGAGGATGCTTGCGCAACGCACCCTCAAATCCCTGACCAAGGCCGTTGGCGTCGGCCTGCACAGCGGTCAGCGCGTTGAGCTGACCCTGCGCCCCGCCGCGCCCGACACCGGCATCGTGTTCCGACGCATCGACCTGCCCGAGCCGGTCGACATTCCCGTCAACGCGCTGTCCGTCAGCGACACCCGCCTGGCGTCCACCATCGCCAACGGCGGCGCCAAGGTACACACCATCGAGCATCTGATGAGTGCCTGTGCCGGCCTGGGCCTGGACAACCTGCTCATCGACATCACCGCCGAAGAGGTGCCCATCCTCGACGGCTCTTCTGCTTCCTTCGTCTACCTGCTGCAAAGCGCGGGCATCGCCACGCAGAACGCGCCCAAGCGCTTCATCCGCGTCCTTGAACCCGTGGAGGTGCGCGAAGGCGAAGGCCGCGGCCTGAAGTGGGCGCGGCTCGAGCCGTACCACGGCTACAAGCTCAGCTTCGAAATCGAGTTCGACCACCCGGCCGTCAACGCCTCGGGGCAGCGCGTGGAATTCGACCTCGGCAGCGGCAACTACGCGCGCGAGATCGCGCGCGCGCGCACCTTCGGCTTCACGAAAGACGTGGAGATGATGCGTTCTCACGGCCTGGCGCTGGGCGGCGGCCTGGACAACGCCATCGTCATGGACGACGTCAAGGTGCTCAACGCCGACGGCCTGCGCTACGGCGACGAGTTCGCCAAGCACAAGATCCTCGACGCCATGGGCGACCTGTACATCGTCGGCAAGCCGCTGCTGGCCGCCTACAGCGCCTTTCGCAGCGGCCACGCCATGAACAACCAGTTGCTGCGCGCGCTGCTCGACCGGCCGCAGGCCTACGAACTGGTGAGCTTCGAGAACGAGCGCGAGGCCCCGCGCGGTTTTGCCCAGGTCGCCCCGGCCTGGTGAGGCGGCGCCGCGCATGCTGCTGTTCCGCTGGGCTGTCTTGCTGCTGCTGATCGCGGCCGGCGTGTGCTTCGCCTTCTACGCGGGCACCGGCCAGCCGCGCTACCGCCAGTGGGGCCTGGTGATCCTCAAATGGACGGTGATCGCGGCCCTGGGCTTCTTCGCGGTGCTGGTGCTCGAGCGGCTGCTGTAGTGATCCCCCGCCGCCCAGGGGATACCCGGGCGCCGGGGCCCGGCTCGGGGGGGCTGGGTGGTAGCATGCCCGATGCTCATGAAGACCGACCCTGACCAGCCCCCGGCCACGCCGCCTTCCGGCGACGAAGGCGTGCCCGTGTCCGTCAAGATCCGCGAACGCCTCAAGGCCGCGCGCCAACGCTTCCACTCCAACGACAACATCGCCGAGTTCATCCAGCCCGGCGAACTCGAGAAGCTGCTCGACGAGGTCACGGAGAAGATGCAGGGCGTGCTCGAGGCCATGGTGATCGACACCGAGAGCGATCACAACACCGGCAACACCGCGCGCCGCGTGGCCAAGATGTACCTCAAGGAGGTCTTCGCGGGCCGCTACGTCAAAGGCCCGGCGGTCACCGAATTCCCCAACGCCGAGCACCTCAACGAGCTCATGATCGTGGGCCCGATCACCGTGCGCAGCGCCTGCAGCCACCACTTCTGCCCGGTCATCGGCAAGCTGTGGATAGGCGTCATGCCCAACGAGCACACCAACGTCATCGGCCTGTCCAAGTACGCACGCCTGGCCGAGTGGATCATGGGCCGCCCGCAGATCCAGGAAGAGGCCGTGATCCAGCTCGCCGACCTGATCCAGGAGAAGACGCAGCCCGACGGCCTGGCCATCGTGATGGAGGCCAGCCACTACTGCATGGCCTGGCGCGGCGTCAAGGACATGGACAGCAAGATGATCAACTCGGTGATGCGCGGCGTCTTTCTCAAGGACGCCAACCTGCGCCGCGAATTCCTCGCCCTCGTTCCCCGCTGAAACCCTTCCCCAGGAAAGAAGCCAACATGCTGGTCCGTCTGCTCTACGTCAGCCGCGCCGTCGACAAGGACGCCAAGGCCATCGAAGGCATCCTCGAGTCCTCGCGCCAGCACAACCTGTCCTACGGCATCACGGGGGTGCTGTGCTATGGCGGCGGCATCTTCCTGCAGGCCATCGAAGGTGGCCGGGGCCCGGTCAACCACCTCTACAACCACATCGTGGCCGACCCGCGCCACAAGGACGTGGTACTGCTGCACTACCAGGAGATCAGCGAGCGCCGCTTCGGCGGCTGGACCATGGGGCAGGTCAACCTCGCCAAGCTCAACACCTCCATCGTGCTCAAGTACTCCGAGCGCCCCGAGCTCGACCCCTATGCGGTCTCGGGCGAGGTCTCGCTGGCGCTGCTCGAAGAGCTGATGGCCACGGCCAGCATCATCGGCCGCGCCTGATCGGCCCGGGCCCGCCCGGCACCGTTCCATGGCGCTCGATGCGTTCCTGCTCATCCTGCTCGCGGGTCTGATCCACGCGGGCTGGAACATCGCCGCCAAGCACGCGGGCGGGGACACGCGCTTCGCCTGGTTCTCCTCCGCGCTGATCGCCGTGATCTGGGCGCCCGTGGGCTGGTGGTTCGCGCGCAGCGAACTGCCGCGCTGGGGCGCCACCGAATGGGCCATGGTGGTGGCCAGCGGCGTCATCCACGTTGTCTACTTCACCACCTTGTTGCGCGGTTACCGGCGCGCCGACCTCACGGTGGTCTACCCGCTGGCGCGCGGCAGCGGCCCGCTGATCACCGCACTGGTGGCGGTGCTGTTCCTCGGCGAGCGCCTGAGCGCGCTCGGCGCCGCCGGCATCGCGGCGGTGGTGGGTGGCGTGTTCCTCATCGCGGGCGGCCCGGGCCTGTGGCGCGCGGCGCATGACCCGGCCAAACGCGAGCGCCTGCACCGCGGCCTCTACTACGGCGCGCTCACGGGCCTGTCCATCGCGGCCTATTCTGTGGTGGACGGCTACGCGGTGAAGGTGCTGCTGATGTCGCCCATCCTGGTCGACTACATGGGCAACCTCGTGCGGCTGGTGCTGTTCTCGCCGCGTGTGCTGAGCGACCGCGCCGAGGCACTGCGCCTGTGGCGCCTGCAGTGGCGCCACGCGCTGCTGGTGGCGATGCTCAGTCCGGTGGCCTACGTGCTGGTGCTGTTCGCCATGCAGCGCGCGCCGCTGTCGCACGTGGCGCCGGCGCGCGAGGTGTCCATGCTGTTCGCCGCGCTCATCGGTGGCCACCTGCTGCGCGAAGGCGACCGGGGCCTGCGCATCCTGGGCGCGCTGTGCATCGGACTGGGCGTGGCGGCGCTGGCCCTGGCCTGAGTTGGTGTGGGTTCGGCCATGGACTTCACGCTGCTGGGCTGTGATTTCACGAGCGCGCCGACGCGGCGCAAGCCCATCGTGCTGGCCGTGGGCCGCGCCGAGCGGGGCCGCGTGCTGCTCGACGCCGTCGAGCGTTTCGAATCGCTGGACGCCTGGGGCGAGCGCCTGCGCGCGCCCGGCCCCTGGGTGGGCGGCTTCGATCTGCCGTTCGGCTTGCCACGCGAGCTGGTGCAGGCCCTGGGCTGGCCCCAGGACTGGCGCGCCTGCATGGCGCACTACGCGGCGCTGCCGCGCGCGGCCATCCGCGAGGCCTTCGCGGCCTTTTGCGACGCACGCCCGGTGGGCGGCAAGTTCGCGCACCGCGCCACCGATGGGCCGGCCGGCTCGAGCCCGAGCATGAAGTGGGTGAACCCGCCGGTGGCCTTCATGATGCACGCGGGCGTGCCGCGCCTGATCGCCGCCGGTGCGCACCTGCCCGGCCTGCTCGACGGCGACCCGCAGCGCGTGGCGCTGGAGGCCTATCCCGGCTTGCTCGCGCGCAGCGTGCTGGGTGTGGCGTCCTACAAGAGCGACGACAAGGCCCGGCAGACCGGCGAGCGCCTGATCGCGCGCAAGACCCTGGTGAACGCGCTGGAAAATGGCCATGCGCCCTTGCTGCAGGCGGCTGGCCTGCGGCTGCGGCTCACCCACGCGCAGCGCGACGACCTGGCCGACGACGCCAGCGGCGACCGGCTGGACGCGGTGCTGTGCCTGCTGCAGGCGGCCTGGGCGCTGCAGCGCCGGCGCGCGGGCGATGCGCGCTGGGGCCTGCCGGGCTTCGACCCGCTCGAGGGCTGGATCGTGGGCTCCTAGAATGCCTTCCATGCCCGACGCCCCACCCCTCATCGACCTTCCCCCGCTGCCGCGCGAGCTGCGCTTCGCCTTCGTCGAGGCGTCCTGGCACGCCGACATCGTGCAGCGCTCGCGCGACGCCTTCTTCGCCGAGATGGCGCGCGCCGGCTTCGGGCCCGGGGCGATCGACGTCTTCGACGTGGCGGGCGCCTTCGAAATCCCGCTGCACGTGCAGCGCCTGGCGCAGTCGGGGCGCTACGCGGCCGTGGTGGGCAGCGCGCTGGTGGTGGACGGCGGCGTCTACCGCCACGACTTCGTCGCCGACGCCGTGGTGCGGGCGCTGATGGACGTGCAGCTGAAGACCGGCGTGCCGGTGATCTGCGCGGTGCAGGCGCCGCACCACTTCCACGAACACGTGGAGCACCGCAAGTTCCTGCAGCAGCACTTCGGCGCCAAGGGCACCGAGGCGGCGCAGGCGCTGCTGAGCACGGTGGCCGGCCTGCGGGGGCTCGACGCGCGCGCCTGAGGGGGCTTCCTTGGCGGCGCCGGCATGGCCCCGTCGACGCTGGAGCCCTTGTTGCTCACACCGGGCGCCGGTCCTGGCGCCCAGGCTGGTGCATCATCGGGCCTTCCTGACCATCCAACGGAACCTCCACATGAACCTTGCCAAAGTCGTCGGCGTCGTGCTCATCGCGGCGGGGGCCATCGGCCTCGTCATGGGCAGCTTCACCTACACCAAGGACACCGAGGCCGTGAAGCTCGGCCCGGTGGAGCTCTCGGTCAAGCAGAAGGAAACCATCAACGTGCCCGTGTGGGCCGGCATCGGTGCCATCGCCGTGGGAGTGGTGCTGCTGGTCATGGGCGGCCGCAAGGGTTGATGCGGCGCTTCGCGGCCGCGCTGGCCGGCGCGCTGCTGGCCGGCCTCGCCGTGGCCTCGGCGGCGGGCGAAACGGTCTATTCGGCGCGCGTCATGCGCGTGTTCGACGGCGACACCCTGTGGGTGCAGCCGGCCTCGGGCGGGCGCTGGCGCAAGCTGCGCCTGGACGGCCTCGACGCCCCCGAGATCTGCCAGCGCGTGGGCGTGGCCGCGCGCGACGCCCTGGCCGCTCGCGTGCTCAACCGGTCCGTCACGGTGCATGTGCGCGCGCGCGACGGCTACGGCCGGGGCCTGGCGCGCCTGGCCTTCGCGGGCGAAGACACGAACGCCTGGCTGGTGCGCGCCGGCTGGGCCTGGGCCGCGCGCTGGCGTGGCCAGGGGCGCTACGTGACGGAGGAGGCGCGGGCGCGCGAGGCACGCCGCGGCGTGTGGGGGGGCGGGGAGGCACCCGAGGCACCGCGCGATTTTCGCCGCCGGCACGGGCCCTGCGAGCCGCCCGGGCCGGCGCCGGCCTCAGCCGAGCGCCGAGGCGCCGCCGTGCGCTGAGCCGCAGACAGGGCAGTGCGGGTCGCGCTTGAGCGCGATGTCGTGGAATGCCAGCTCGCGGCCGTCGAGCATGAGCAGGTGGCTGGTGCGGCGCGAGCCCAGGCCCGCGAGGAGCTTCAGCGCTTCGGCCGCCTGCATGCTGCCCACGATGCCCACCAGCGGCGCGAACACGCCCATGGTGGCGCAGCGCACCTCTTCCACGTCGGCGTCGGGAGGAAAAACGCAGGCATAGCAGGGTGCGTCGGCCACGCGCGGATCGAACACGCCCAACTGGCCGTCGAAGCGGATCGCCGCGCCAGACACCAGCGGTTTGCCGTGGCGCACGCAGGCCCGGTTGACCAACTGGCGCGTGGCGAAGTTGTCGCAGCCGTCGATCACCACGTCGGCCGTGGGCACCCAGGCGTCGAGAAGGGCGTCGTCGGCGCGCTGGTTCAGGGCGGTGACCTGCACGTCTGGGTTGAGGGCGGCGATCGCCTCGCGCACGGACTCGGCCTTGGGCCGACCCACGCGCGCCAGGTTGTGCGCGATCTGGCGCTGCAGGTTGGTCTCGTCGACGGTGTCGTCGTCGATCACCGTGAGCCGCCCGACGCCGGCGCTGCCCAGGTACAGCGCCACCGGCGAGCCCAGCCCGCCCGCGCCGATGAGCAAGGCGTGCGAGGCCAGCAGGCGCTGCTGGCCCTCGACGCCGAGTTCGTCGAGCAGGATGTGGCGCGAGTAGCGCAGCAGTTGGGCGTCGTTCACGCGGTTTGGCGCGACGGGGCCGCGCGGGAAGAGGGCGGCGGGCCGGCGCGCGGCCCGCCGGGGCTCAGTTCTCTTTCTTCTCGTCGGGGCGCACGGTCTGCGATTTGCTGACCACCACCGGCTGGCCCTTGAGGCGGTTCAGCGCCTGCTGAAGCTGGAAGTCCTTGTCGCTGCCGAACTCGGGCACCAGGCGCTGGCCGGGGTTCTTGCGGGCTTCCTCTTCGAGCTTCTTGCGGGCTTCCTCGCGCGCTTCCTCGCGCTTCTTCTCGGCCTCGCGCTGCGCGTCCGTCATGGGGCCGTGCGGCGTGCTGCCCAGGCTGTTGTTCAGGTCGGCCTCGCGGGTGCGCAGGGCGGCGAACAGGTTGCCATCGGCCGTCTCGTCCACCATGACGTCGGGCACGATGCCCTTGCCCTGGATGGACACGCCCGAGGGCGTGTAGTAGCGCGCGGTGGTGAGCTTGAGTCCGGTGTCGGGGCCCAGCGGGCGAACCGTCTGCACCGAGCCCTTGCCGAAGGTCTGGCTGCCCATGACGGTGGCGCGCTTGTGGTCCTGCAGGGCCCCGGCGACGATCTCGCTGGCCGAGGCCGACCCTTCGTTGACCAGCACCACCAGCGGCAGGCGCTTGTAGATGCCCTTGGTGTTCTCGGTCAGGCGGCGGATCGAGTCGTTGCCGCCGCGGCGCAGGTAGTGCTGCGGGATGGCCTTGTAAATGAACTTGCTTTCTTCCAACTGGCCGTTGGTGGACACCACGGTCACGTTCTCGGGCAGGAACACGGCCGACAGGCCGACGGCGGCGTCCAGCAGGCCGCCGGGGTCGTTGCGCAGGTCGAGCACCAGGCCTTTCATGCTCGGGTCGGCGCGGTAGAGGTCTTCGAGCTTGCGCGTGAAGTCGTCGATGGTGCGTTCCTGGAACTGCGAGACGCGCACCCAGGCGTAGCCCGGCTCGACCGTGCGCGACTTCACGCTCACGGTCTTGATTTCCTCGCGCGTGATGGTGACGGTGAAGCTGCGGTCCTCGTCCTTGCGCAGGATGCTCAGCAGCACCTTGGTGCGCGGCTCACCGCGCATGAGCTTGACGGCCTCGTTGATGGTGAGGCCCTTGACGGCGGTGTCGTCGATGCGCGTGATCAGGTCGCCGCTCTTGAGGCCGGCCCGGAACGCGGGCGAGTCCTCGATCGGGGTGACGACCTTGACCAGGCCGTCTTCCATGGTGATCTCGATGCCCACGCCCACGAAGCGGCCGCTGGTGCCCTCGCGGAATTCCTTGAAGGACTTCTTGTCGAAGTACTGCGAGTGCGGGTCGAGGCTGCTCACCATGCCGGAGATGGCGTCCGAGATCAGCTTCTTCTCGTCCACCGGTTCCACATAGTCCGTCTTGACCATGCCGAACACGGCGGCGAGTTGCTGGAGTTCTTCCAGCGGCAGGGGGGTGAGCGTGTTGCGCGCCACCGCCTGCAATTGCACCGTGGTGAGCGCACCGGCCACCGCGCCAATGGCCACCCAGCCAACGGTCCTGAGCTTGGAACCGACCCGCTTCGTCATGGAATCACCTTTGCAATCTGCCCAACAAGGGCCCTTGGCCCTGCGGGCCAATATACACCTTGGAGAATGTGGCCTCGTCGGGGTTCCCCACCGGCCGGCGGCGGTTTCGCCCGTCCAGGCGGGCGCAGGGGCTCAGGCCTTGCCCTGAGCCGCCACGGCGGCGGCGGCCTTGGCGGCCGCTTCGGCGTCGCCCAGGTAGTAGCGGCGGACCGGCTTGAGCTGCTCGTCGAGCTCGTAGACCAGCGGGATGCCATTGGGGATGTTCAGGCCGACGATCTCGGCGTCGGAGATGCCGTCGAGGTATTTCACCAGGGCGCGGATGCTGTTGCCGTGCGCCGCCACCACGACGCGCTTGCCCGACTGGATGGCCGGCGCGAGCGCCTCGTTCCAGAACGGGATGACGCGCGCCACGGTGTCCTTCAGGCATTCCGTCAGCGGCACGTCCTCGGGCTTGAGGCGGGCGTAGCGGCGGTCGCTGCGCTCGCTGCGCGGGTCGCTGGGTTCCAGGGCGGGCGGCGGCGTGTCGTAGCTGCGGCGCCAGACCAGCACCTGCTCGTCCCCGTACTGGGCGGCCATGTCGGCCTTGTTCAGGCCCTGCAGGGCGCCGTAGTGGCGTTCGTTCAGGCGCCAGTTCTTGACCACCGGCAGCCAGGTGCGGTCCATGGCGTCGAGCACGTGCCAGAGCGTGTGGATGGCCCGCTTGAGCACGCTGGTGTAGGCGATGTCGAAGTCGTAGCCCTCCGCCTTGAGCAGTTGCCCCGCCGACAGGGCCTGCGACACCCCGGTGGGCGTGAGGTCCACGTCGGTCCAGCCGGTGAAGCGGTTTTCGAGGTTCCAGGTGGATTCGCCGTGGCGGATGAGGACGAGCTTGTGCATGGCGGAGTGCGGGGCGCCGGGCGCCGGAAGGATCGGAAACCGCGCATTTTAGAATCGCGGCCTTTCCCACCAAGGTAACACCGTGAGCTTCTTCATCGAGAACTGGGTCCTGATCGCCGTGGCCTTCGTGTCGGGCGCCCTGCTGGTGTGGCCGGCCGTCAAGGCCGGCGGACGCACCGGCACCCTCAACGCCGCCGACGCCGTGACGCTGATGAACCGCCAGAAGGCGGTCGTGATCGACGTCTCCGACGCCAAGGAATTCGCCGAGGGACACATCGTCGGCGCCCGGCACCTGCCGCTGGACGAGCTGGAGGCCAAGCTGCCCGGCGCCGTCAAGAACAAGGCCCTGCCGCTGATCTTCGTCTGTCCGACCGGCGCGCGCGCCAACCGGGCCGTGGCGGTGGCCAAGAAGCTGGGCTACGAGAATCCGCAATCCCTGACGGGTGGCATGGGTGCCTGGCGCACCGCCGGCCTGCCGAGCGAGAAAGCCTGATCATCTGGGTTTTGCCTCGCCGAGCGCCCGCATGCCCAAGGTCACCATCTACTCCAGCGACTACTGCCCCTACTGCCACCGCGCCAAGGCGCTGCTTCAGGCCCGCGGCGTGACGGACTACGAAGAGATCGTGGTCGATGGCCAGCCCGAACTGCGCGCCCGCATGGCGGAACGGGCGGGGCGCACCAGCGTGCCGCAAATCTTCATCGGCGACACCCACGTGGGGGGCTGCGACGACCTGCACGCGCTGGACGCGCGCGGCGGCCTGGCCCCGCTGCTGCAGGCCGCCTGACGGGCGGCCGCCATTCGCGGCTGACATAATCCGTCGCTGTGCCCGCTGAGGGACTTCCCCGGCGGGCTTTTTCATTCCCGACACCCGAGACGCACCATGGCCGACACCGACACGCCCGTTTTCCAGATCCAGCGCATCTACCTCAAGGAAGCCTCGCTGGAGCAGCCCAACTCGCCGGCCATCCTGCTCGAGCAGGAGCAGCCCACGGTGGACATCCAGCTCGGCGTGGATGCCCAGCCCGTGGCCGAGGGCGTGTTCGAGGTGCGCGTGACGGCCACCGTCACCACCAAGATCAAGGACAAGACGGTGTTTCTGGTGGAATGCAAGCAGGCCGGCATCTTCGAGATCCGCAACCTGCCCGAAGATCAGATGGGCCCGATCATGGGCATCGCCTGCCCGCAGATCGTCTACCCCTACCTGCGCGGCAACGTGGCCGACGTGATCCAGCGCGCCGGCTTCCCGCCCGTGCACCTGGCCGAGATCAACTTCCAGGCCATGTACGAGCAGCAGCAGGCGGGTCAGGACACGGCCGAGGCGCCGCGCATCATCACCTGATCTCCCGCGCATGACGCACGCCGCACCGCCGCGCACCGTGGTGCTGGGCGCCGGCGCCTGGGGCACGGCGCTGGCCATCGCGGGCGCGCGGCTCGGCGCCACCCGCGTGAGCCTGTGGGCGCGCGACCCGGCGCAGGCCATCGCCATCGACCGCCAGCGCGAGAACCAGCGCTACCTGCCCGGTCTGGCCCTGCCCGAGGGCCTGTGCGTGGCCTCAGGCGAGGCCGCGCCCCTGCTGGCCGAGGCCGACTTGGTCATCGTGGCCACGCCCATGGCCGCGCTGCGCGGCTGGCTGCAGGAACTGCGCGGCCTGGCCGTGCCCGTGGCCTGGCTCTGCAAGGGCTTCGAGCGCGCGGCCTCGGCCGACGAGGCGGGCCTGCTGGGCCATGAGATTGCCGCCGCCGTGGCGCCAGACCTGCCCACCGGGGTGCTCAGCGGCCCCAGCTTCGCGCAGGAGGTGGCGCGCGGCCAGCCCACGGCGCTGGTGGCCGCCAGCGCGCGCGCCGACGTGCGCGAGGCCCTGGTCAACGCCTTCCATGGGCCGACGCTGCGGATCTACGCCAACGACGACGTGGCCGGCGTGGAAGTCGGCGGCGCGGTGAAGAACGTGCTGGCCATCGCCACCGGCCTGTGCGACGGCCTGAACCTGGGCCTGAACGCGCGCGCCGCGCTCATCACGCGCGGCCTGGCCGAGATGACCCGCCTGGGCCTGGCCCTGGGCGCGCGCGCCGAGACCTTCATGGGGCTGTCCGGCCTGGGCGACCTGGTGCTCACGGCCACGGGTGACCTGTCGCGCAACCGGCAGGTGGGGCGGCTCCTGGCCAAGGGCCAAACGCTGGAGCAGGCGGTGGCCTCGCTGGGCCACGTGGCGGAGGGCGTGTACAGCGCGCGCACCGTGGCGCAGCGCGCCCAGCGGCTGGGCGTGGACATGCCCATCACCGACGCGGTGGTGGCCCTGCTCGAAGGCCGGCTGCGGCCCGATGAGGCGGTGGCCGCGCTCATGGGGCGTGACCCCAAGGCCGAAGGCCTCTGAGGCCGGGTCGGCGCCTCAGATCTCCAGGTTGTCGATCAGGCGCGTATTGCCGAGCCGCGCGGCGCCCAGCACCACCAGCGCATCGCCCGCCTTCGGCGCCTGCAGGTCCTCGCGGCGGCGCACCGTCAGGTAGTCGGGCTGCCAGCCGCGCGCGGCCAGGGCCTGCATGGCGCGCTGCTCCAGGGCGGGCAGCTGGCGCTCCAGGCCGTCGGCCGCCGCCAGCGCGTCGCGCGCCAGGGCGCGCAACGCCAGCGAGAGCTGGACCGCCTCGGCGCGCTCGCTCTCGCTCAGGTAGCTGTTGCGCGAGCTCAGCGCCAGGCCGTCGGCGGCGCGCTCGGTGGCGGCGCTCACGATGTCGATGGGCAGCGCGAGCTGCTTCACCATGCGGCGCACGACCAATTGCTGCTGGTAGTCCTTGAGGCCGAACAGCGCGCTGCGCCGGCCCTTGGCCTCGCTGAACACGCATTGGAAGAGCTTCATCACCACCGTGCACACGCCGGTGAAGAAGCCGGGGCGGAAATGGCCTTCGAGGATGTCGGCGAGCTCGGCGGGCGGCTGCACCTTGAAGCCCTGGGGCTCGGGGTACATCTCGCGTTCGCTGGGCGCGAACACGATGTCGCAGCCCGCGCCGCGCAGCTTCTCGCAGTCGGCCTCCAGGGTGCGTGGGTAGGTGTCGAAGTCCTCGTGCGGCGCGAACTGCAAGCGGTTGACGAAGATGCTCGCCACGGCCACGTCGCCCAGCGGCTTGGCGGCCTTCATCAGCGCGAGGTGGCCGGCGTGCAGGTTGCCCATGGTGGCCACCAGGGCGGGGGAATCGAAGGGCCGCAGCGCGTCGCGCAGTTCGGCGATGGTGTGAACGACTTTCATCTCACCAGGCGTGCAGGCTGTCATCGGGGAACTGGCCGCTCTTGACGGCACTGACGAAATTGGCCATGGCCTCGCGCACCGAGCTGGCGCCGTCCATGAAGTTGCGCACGAACTTCGGGTTCTTGCCCAGGTTGATGCCCAGCATGTCGTGCATCACCAGCACCTGGCCGGCCGTGCCTTTGCCGGCGCCGATGCCGATGGTGTGGCAGCGCGGCAGCTGCTGGGTGATCTCGGCCGCCAGCGCGGCCGGCACCATCTCCAGCACCAGCATGGTGGCGCCGGCGTCCTGCAGTTCGAGCGCGTGGCGCTTGAGCGTGAGCGCAGCCTGGTCGTCGCGCCCCTGCACGCGGTAGCCGCCGAGTGCGTGCACGGTCTGTGGCGTGAGGCCCAGGTGGGCGCAGACGGGGATGCCACGCTCGACCAGGAAGCGCACGGTGTCGGCGGTCCAGCCGCCGCCTTCGAGCTTGATCATGTGCGCGCCCGCGCGCACCAGCTGCGCGGCGCTGCGCATGGCCTGTTCCTTCGACTCGTGGTAGCTGCCGAAGGGCAGGTCGCCCAGCAGCCAGGCCGTGCCCTGCACGCGGCGCAGACCGCGCGCCACGCTTTCCACGTGGTAGGCCATGGTCTCCAGCGTCACGCCGGCGGTGCTGGCCAGGCCCTGGCAGACCATGCCGAGCGAATCGCCGACCAGGATGCATTCGACGCCGGCCGCGTCCGCGACGGCCGCGAAGGTGGCGTCGTAGGCGGTCAGCATGGTGATCTTTTCGCCGCGCTCGCGCAGCTCGGCCAGTCGTGGAAGGCTCACGGGCTTGCGGGCGGGCAGGGGAGAGGCCGCCGGCAGCGTGCCGTAGGGCGTGGCGGGGGTGGGGTTGCTCATGTCGTGGTCCGGCGCGGGCCAGGCGGTGAACGAGAATGCGGGACTATAGTGCATTGCACCATTCGGATGCGTGCCCGCCGGACGGTCTTTCCGGCGGCCCTTTCACCGGCCTTTTCCCCACGATGAAACACCTCAGCGACTACACCTCCGCCGACATCGCCGCGCTGGCCGCGCAGGACGTCGCGCGCGCCCTGGCCGAAGACGTGGCCACGGGTGACCTCACCGCCGCGCTGGTCGACGCGTCACGCCCGGCCCGCGCCCGCGTGATCGCGCGCGAGAGCGCCGTGTTGTGCGGCACGCCCTGGGTCGCCGCCGCCGTGCATGCGCTCGACCCCCAGGCCACGCTCACCTGGCACGTGGCCGAGGGCGCGCGCTGCGAGCCCGACCAGACCGTGCTCAGCATCGAAGGCCGCGCGCAGCCGCTGCTGACGGCCGAGCGCACGGCGCTGAACTTCCTGCAACTGCTGTCGGCCGTGGCCACGCAGACGGCCTCCTATGTGGCGGCCGTGGCCGGCACCCGCGCGGCCATCGTCGACACGCGCAAGACCCTGCCGGGCCTGCGGCTGGCGCAGAAGATCGCCGTGACCACCGGCGGTGGCGTGAACCACCGCATCGGCCTGTTCGACGCCGTGCTGATCAAGGAGAACCACATCGCCGCCGCGGGCGGCGTGGCCGCGGTGCTGCAGCGCGTGCGCGACACCGCGCCGGCCGCGCGCTTCGTCGAGATCGAGGTCGAGACGCTGGCGCAGCTCGACGAGGCCCTGGCCTGCGGCGCCACCATGGTGCTGCTGGACAACATGGACCTGCCCACGCTGCGCGAGGCCGTGCGCCGCAACGCCGGCCGCGCCATCCTGGAGATCTCGGGCGGCGTGAACCTGTCCACCGTGCGGGCGCTTGCAGAAACAGGTGTCGACCGCATCTCCATCGGGGCCCTGACGAAGGACGTCAAGGCGATCGACTTTTCCATGCGCTTCGAGGCGCTGTGAGGAGGACTGGCATGAGCAACGAAGCCATCATCGACGTCGAATACGAACAACCCGCCTGCCCCACGCAGCACGCCTGGGCGCGCGTGCCGGTGGAGCCCGGGCCGAAGCAGCGCGCCGAGCTCATGGAGCGCATCAAGCGCCTGCTGAAGGAGCGCAACGCGGTCATGGTCTCGCACTACTACGTGCACCCCGACCTGCAGGATCTGGCCATCGCCACCGGCGGCATCGTGAGCGATTCGCTGGAGATGGCGCGTTTCGGGCGCGACCACCCGGCCACCACGCTGGTGGTCTCGGGCGTGCGCTTCATGGGCGAGACGGCCAAGATCCTGAGCCCGGAGAAGACCGTGCTCATGCCCGACCTGGACGCCAACTGCTCGCTGGACCTCGGCTGCCCGATCGATGAGTTCAGCGCCTTCTGCGACGCGCACCCCGACCGCACCGTGGTGGTCTACGCCAACACCAGCGCGGCGGTGAAGGCGCGCGCCGACTGGCTGGTCACCAGCAGCTGCGCGCTGGACATCGTGCGCGCGCTGAAAGACAAGGGCCACAAGATCCTCTGGGCGCCCGACAAGCACCTGGGCGGCTACATCCAGCGCGAGACCGGCGCCGACATGCTGATGTGGAACGGCTCGTGCATCGTGCACGACGAGTTCAAGGCCTTCGAGCTGGCGGCGCTCAAGCAGGAGCACCCGCAGGCCAAGGTGCTGGTGCACCCCGAGAGCCCGGCCGACGTGATCGCGCTGGCCGACGCGGTGGGTTCCACCTCGGCCATCCTCAAGGCCGCCAAGGAACTGGACGCGCCCGAGTTCATCGTCGCCACCGACAAGGGCATGATGCACATGCTGCGCCAGCAGAACCCGGGCAAGGTCTTCATCGAGGCGCCCACGGCCGGCAACAGCGCCACCTGCAAGAGCTGCGCGCACTGCCCCTGGATGGCCATGAACGGGCTGGCGGGCGTGGCCCAGGTGCTGGAAAAGGGTCTCAACCAGATTCACGTGGACCCCGGGCTGATCCCGCGCGCGCGCCTGCCCATCGACCGCATGCTGGCCTTCACCGCCGCGCACAAGGCGGGCCAGGACGCGGGCGCGCTGGTGCCGAACATCGGCGCGGCGTGAGCGCCGGGGGCGTGCACGCCCGGCTCGCCTTCGCGGCGAGCGGTCTGGCGTCGCACGCCGCGCTGCGGCTGGACTTCGGCGCGCCGCGCGCCGTGCTGCGGGCCGCGGCGCTGTCCGAGGTCGTGCCGGTGATCGAGGCCGCGCAGGCCGCCGCGCGGCAGGGCGCCTGGGTGGTGGGCTGGCTGGCCTACGAGGCCGCGGGCGCGTTCGACCCCGCCCTGCCCACGCACGCGCCCGAGGGGTCATTGGCCTGGTTCGGCGTGCACGATGCCCCGCTGTCGATGGACACCGACCCGCCGCGCGACCCACCCGCCGTGCGCGCGCGCTGGACCGATGCGCCCGGCGCCCGCGCGGATGTCGACGCCGCGCTGGCGGACCTGCTGCAGGCCATCGAGGCCGGCGAGGTCTACCAGGTGAACCACACCGGGCGCTGGCGCGGCGAGCTGAACGAAGGCCACGCGCTCGATCTGTTCGAGCGCCTGCGGCGCGAGCAGCCCGCCGATTACGCGGCCTTTGTCGACGGCGGCGGGCAGCAGGTGCTGAGCCTGTCGCCCGAGCTGTTCTTCGACTGGGACGGCGACCAGGTGCTGACGCGGCCCATGAAAGGCACCGCGCCGCGCGGCCTGGACCCGCGCGAGGACGCCGCGCAGGCCGCGCGCCTGGTGGCCTGCCCCAAGGAGCGCGCCGAGAACGTGATGGTGGTCGACCTGCTGCGCAACGACCTCTCCCGGGTCGCGCGACCCGGTTCGGTGGCGGTGCCCTCGCTGTTCGACGCCCGCCCGCTGCCCACGGTGTGGCAGATGACCTCCGACGTGCGCGCGCGCACGCGGCCGGGGGTGGCGCTGGTGGAGCTGCTGCGCGCCCTGTTCCCTTGCGGTTCGGTCACCGGCGCGCCCAAGCGCCAGGCCATGCGCCGCATCGTGCAGCACGAGACCAGCGCACGCGGCGTGTATTGCGGCGCCGTGGGCGTGCTGCGGCCGGGCGGCGGCGCCACCTTCAACGTGGCCATCCGCACGGTGGTGGTTCGCGAGCGTGCCCTGACCCTGGGCGTGGGCAGCGGCGTCACGGCGGGTTCGCGCGCGCGGGCCGAATGGCGCGAATGGCAGCACAAGGGCGCCTTCGCGGTGCGCGCGGCCGAACCGTTCGAGCTGCTGGAAACCCTGCTGCTGGAGGACGGCCGCTGGCGGTATGAGCCGCGCCACCGAGCGCGCATGGCGGGCTCGGCACGCCACTTGGGCTTCGCCTGGACCGACGAGGCCTGGTCGCGGGCCTTGCGCGCGCTGGCCGAGGCGCATCCCTCGGGCCCCTGGCGCGTGCGCGTGCTCTGCCCACGCGACGGACGCGTGCGGGCCACGGCCCATGCCATGGCCGTCACGCCGACGCCGGTGCGCCTGCGCTTGGCCGAGCACCCCTTCGCGGCCGCGCATTCGCCCTTCGTGCGCCACAAGACCACGCGCCGCGCGCACTACGAAGCGGCCGAACGCGTGGCGCCCGGGGTGTTCGACACGCTGCTGTGGAACGACGACGGCGAGCTGACCGAGTGCACGCGCGGCAACATCGCCCTGCGCTTCGACGACGGATGGGTCACGCCGGCGCTGGACTGCGGCCTGCTGCCGGGCATCGCCCGGCAGCAGGCCTTGGACGAAGGGCGTTTGCGCGAAGCGGTGGTGCCGCTGTCGGCCCTGGAGCGGGTGCGGGAGTGGGCCTTCCTCAACAGCCTGCGCGGCTGGCTGCCGGCGGTGCTGGACGGGCGCTGAACCAGCGCGCCGGCCGCCGGCCGGCCTTGCATACCCCCCGCCCGTTGTGACCGCGCGCCGCGGTTGTAATTCGCGCCTTTTCCAAGGCCGACCGCTTGCGCCCCGTGACCCTTCAACGCCCGATGCAGGCCTGTGGCCTGCTGCTCTTCCTGCTTGTCGCGCCCGCCGGGGCGCAGACCGCGGCCGAGGCCGGCGCGCGCGCGCCCATCGAACACCGCCGGGCCGAAGAGCGCCAACTGCAGCAGCGCGAGGCGTTGCAACGCGGCGCCGAGGTGTGGGGCACGCCCGATGGTCCGCTGCCTGCACTGCGCTGGACGTCGAGGCCCGCGTGCTCATCAACGCCAACGAGCACCTGCAGACCGAGGTCGTGAGCGACGGGGGTGGCACCACCACGCGCACCCTGTACTTCAGCCTCAGGCGCCAAGGCACGGCCTACACCTGGGGCGTGGTCGACCACACCTGCGAGGTGCTCACCTGCCAGACCCACTACGGCTGGGTGCAGACCCCCATCGACCAGCGCATCCCCATCCCACTCAAGGTGAAGGCGCTGCGCCAGGAGCAAGGCGCCGCCGACGCGCCCCAGGCGCCCTCCGTGGAGCTCGATAACGCCCTGTTCAAGCCCAGCGCCAACCCCGCGGCCCCCTACCTCATCGAGACCGACCCGCGCTTTGCCGGGCGGCGCCAGTGGATGGGCTCGGACCACCAGTTGGCCCTGCTGGGCGTCGATCCCAGCACCCTCCAGAAGCGCCTGGGCGACGGCTTCATCGAACAGCGCCTGGTGCGCGAGCAGATCACCCAACTGACGGGCCAGCGCTTCCTGGGCGACTTCAGCGACGACGAAGCGCAATACATGGCGCTCCTGGAGGCCGGCGCCACCTATGCCCAGGCCCACCAACTGCGCCCGGGCATCGCCCTCACGGCCGAGCAGGTGGCCGCGCTCACCAGCGACATCGTCTGGCTGGAGACCCAGGTTGTCACGCTGCCCGACGGCAGCACGCAGAGCGTCCTGCTCCCCCGGGTCTACCTCATGCCCAGGCCAGGCGACCTGGCCCCCGATGGCAGCCTGATCGCCGGGCGCCAGGTACAGCTGAACCTCAGCGGCGCGCTGCTCAACGGCGGCACGGTGGCCGGGCGCGAGCTGGTGCTCATCGACGCCCAAGGGGTTCAAAGCAGCGGGCGCATCCGCAGCGAGGGCGTCACCGCGCTCACCCCTGACAAAGTCTGGTTCGAGGGCCTATACAGCCAAGGTGAAGGCGGCGAGGTCAGCTTCGCCCAATACAAGCTCGCCGTGCAAACCTACGTGCGCTTTCTCGCCGATCCGGAACACAAGCCGATCGAGGTCGAATTCCCGAACTGACGTGCTCTTGACGATGAATGCCGAAACCTTTGGCCGGATCAGGCTGTTGATGAGCTGCGTCGTGTTTTCCGCCAGCTCAGTACTGACGGGGTGCGCGGCTCCTCCTATTCAGTACTATCCCGACGCCGAACAAGCGATCGAAGATGAGGTGGGGTCCGCGCCACCGCCAGGAAGCGCCATCGTTGAGTTCACGACGAACTCCGTGGCGATCGCGGTCTTTCAACGGCGTGTGGGAGACAAGCTGTGTGAGCCCGAATCCGAGGACATCGCCGCACGCGTCAGAAGGCGCGAGATGCTCTCGGCTTCCGTACAGCGCTTTCATGGTCTGGCCAACTTCATGTCCTTGGGCAATCTGAATCGGATCGAGAAACTGCCAAGGACCAAGATCACCCACTACCCCGCTGGCCAGGCGATCGCCTTCGCGGCCACCACGTACATCAACGACGCCTCCTGCGGCCCATTGTTTCTGCGGTTCACACCGGAGGAGGGCAAACACTATTCGCTGTCGACGGATTTGCAGGACCACATCTGCCGATTGAGCATTCGAGAGCTGGTCGAAACAGAACAGGCGCGCCCCGTGAAGCACTCGCGTTGGTGGTGCAGCAAGCCATTCCTGGGTATCGGCAAGCCCACGCTCATTGGCCCCGACGAGATCAATTGACGTGATCCCGGCAGAACCACGTTACCGTTGGTGCGGGCTCGCTGGCTGCCTCACCGCCCCGGTGGCACCAGAATCGTCGGCTTCGCCTCGGGCAGCATGCCCGGGTGGTCCAGGCTGAAATGCAGGCCGCGGCTTTCGCGGCGCAGCATGGCCGACATGACGATCAGGTCGGCCACCTGCACCAGGTTGCGCAGCTCCAGCAGGTCGCGCGTGACGTGGAACTGCGCGTAGAACTCGTGGATTTCGCGCTGCAGCAGGGTGATGCGGTGCGCCGCACGCTCCAGGCGCTTGTCGGTGCGCACGATGCCCACGTAGTCCCACATGAAGCGGCGCAGCTCGTCCCAGTTGTGCGAGATGACCACCATCTCGTCGGCGTCGGTCACGCGGCTGTCGTCCCATAAGGGCAGCGCCGGCGTGTCGGGCGCCTGGTGCGCTCGGATGGCGCTGGCCGCCGCCTGCGCGAAGACCATGCACTCCACCAGCGAATTGCTCGCCAGCCGGTTGGCGCCATGCAGGCCGGTGCAGGTGGTTTCGCCCACAGCGTACAGGCCGGCGATCTCGGTGTGGCCCTGCAGGTCGGTGACGACGCCGCCGCAGGTGTAGTGCGCGGCCGGCACCACCGGGATGGGCTCCTGGGTGATGTCGATGCCCAGCTCGGCGCAGCGCGCCAGGATGTTGGGGAAGTGCTCGCGCAGGAACTCGGGGCTCTGGTGCGAGATGTCCAGGTGCACGCAGTCCAGACCGTGCTTCTTCATCTCGAAGTCGATCGCGCGCGCCACGACGTCGCGCGGCGCCAGCTCGGCGCGCGGGTCGTGGTCGGGCATGAAGCGGTGGCCGCCCAGGTCGCCCAGGTGCGGCGGCAGCTTGAGGATGCCGCCCTCGCCGCGCACGGCCTCGGTGATGAGGAAGCTCTTGGCGTGCGGGTGGTACAGGCAGGTGGGGTGGAACTGGATGAACTCCATGTTGGCCACCTGGCAGCCCGCGCGCCACGCGGCGGCGATGCCGTCGCCCGTGGCGGTATCGGGGTTGGTGGTGTACAGGTAGACCTTGCCCGCACCGCCGGTGGCCAGCACGGTGTGGCGGGCCGCGAAGGTGACCACCTCGTCGCGCACGGTGTCGAGCACATAGGCGCCAAAGCAGCGGCGCTCGCCGTTGCCGCCGACGTGGCGCTCGGTGATCAGGTCCACCAGCATGTGGTGCTCGAACACCTGGATGCCGGGCGTGGCCTTCACGCGCTCGACCAGGGTGGCCTGCACGGCGGCGCCGGTGGCATCGGCCGCGTGCACGATGCGCCGGTGGCTGTGGCCGCCCTCGCGCGTGAGGTGCAGCTCGCCGTCGGCGGTGGAAAAAGGTACGCCCAGCTCGCGCAGCCAGGCGATGGCGGCGGGCGCGTTCTCCACCGTGAACTCGGTGGCCTCGCGGTCGCTCAGCCCGGCACCGGCCACCAGGGTGTCTTCCACGTGCGAGGCGTAGCTGTCGCCCTCGGCCAGCACGGCGGCGATGCCACCCTGGGCCCAGTTGCTCGAACCGTCGAGCAGGGCGCGCTTGGTGATGACGGCCACGCGGTGGGTGGCGCTCAGGTGCAGGGCGGCGCTCAGGCCGGCCAGGCCGCTGCCGATGATGAGGACGTCGAAACGGTGAAGGTCGGTCATGGCGGTGGAGGAGACCGTGGGCGCGCCGCGCGGCGGTGGCGGGTGGGCGGGCTCAGGAAGTGGGGGTATAGGCCAGGCGAACGTAGATGGGCGCGAAGGCCTCGGCCTGGGTCAGCTCGATCAGGGTTTCCTTGGCGAGCTCGAGCATGGCGATGAAGGTCACGACCACCACCGGCACGCCCCGGCTGGTGTCGAACAGGTCACCGAATTCGACGAACTGGCGGCCCTGCAGCTGGCGCAGCACGATGCTCATGTGCTCGCGCACCGACAGCTCCTCGCGGCTGATCTTGTGGTGCTGCACGAGCTTGGCGCGCTTGAGGATGTCGCGCCAGGCGCTCTGCAGGTCGACCATGTCCACGTCGGGAAAGCGCGGCTGCAGCGCCTGCTCGACATAGATCTGGGCGCGCAGGAAATCGCGGCCGTACTGGGGCACCTCGGACAGGCGCTGCGCAGCCAGCTTCATCTGCTCGTACTCGAGCAGGCGGCGCACGAGTTCGGCGCGCGGGTCCTCGGCTTCTTCGCCCTCGGCCGTTTTCTTGGGCGGCAGCAGCATGCGCGACTTGATCTCGATCAGCATCGCGGCCATCAGCAGGTACTCGGCCGCCAGTTCGAGGTTGTTGGCGCGGATTTCCTCGACGTACTCCAGGTACTGGCGCGTGACCCCGGCCATGGGGATGTCGAGGATGTTGAAGTTCTGCTTGCGGATCAGGTAGAGCAGCAGGTCCAGCGGACCCTCGAAGGCCTCGAGGAAGACGCGCAGCGCGTCGGGCGGGATGTACAGGTCCTGCGGCAGCTTGAACAGCGGCTCGCCGTAGAGCCGCGCCAGCGCCACGTTGTCGACCACCGAAGGCAGCACCTCGTCGAGGCCCTGCGGGGCTTCGTCCAGGGAGGGCGCCGGTTCGGTCATGGTCGCCGGCTCAGTTGAAGTCGGAATTCGTCTGGTAGACGTAGGGCTTCTGCGGGACTTCGGCCGCCTCGGCCTCGGCCGCGAACTCGCGGTCGATGGTCTTGTCCCAGAGCAGACCACGGCCCTCGCGCTGCCGGGCCTCCAGCCCCGGCCGTTCGGCCTTGAGCTGCTCGATGAACTGGGTGGCTTCGGATTGGTAGTCGGGGCGGCGGAAGAAGGACATGGCGGCGGGGGAGGGTGTCCGGATCGGGGGAAACCGTCGATTTTACTGGCCGTCCCCGTCGACCTCGGCCAGGCGCCCCGCAAAGCCCGAGCGTGCCATCAGCGAGGCCGGCTGCGGTTGCAGGCCCACGATCTCCAGCCGCCCGCCGCGCCGCCGCAGGGCCTTGTGCAGCTGCTCCAGCGCGTCCAGGCCGGTGGTGTCGAGCGAGACCATCAGGTGCGCGTCCAGCAGCAGGTGCAGCGGCCCGGGCGCGGCCTCCACCTCGGTGACGATGGGGTCGATCTTGGTGACCGCGCCGAAGAACAGCGAGCCGTAGAGCCGCCAGGTCTGGCGGCCGTCCTCGCGTTGCAGCGGCTCGGCGCTGAAGATGTCGCGCTGGCGCCGCACGAACAGCACCACCGCCAGCACCAGGCCCAGCTCCACGGCCACGGTGAGGTCGAAGACGATGGTGACCGAGAAGGTGGTCAGCAGCATCAGCCGGTAGTGGTTGCTGAAGTGCTTCAGGCGGGCGAACTCGCGCCACTCGCCCATGTTCCAGGCCACGAACAGCAGCACGCCGGCCAGTACGGCGAGCGGGATGTGAAAGGCCAGCGGCGCCGCCGCCAGCACCACCACCGTCAGCGTGAGCGAGTGCACCATGCCCGCGACCGGCGAGGCCGCGCCGGCGCGGATGTTGGTGACCGTGCGCGCGATGGTGCCCGTGACCGGCATGCCGCCGAAAAAGGGCACCACCGCGTTGGCCACGCCCTGGGCCATCAGTTCCTGGTTCGGGTCGTGCTTGCGCGCCTCGGCGAGCTGGTCGGCCACGCGCGCGCACAGCAGCGACTCCACCGCCCCGAGCAGCGCGATGGTCAGGGTGGGCGTGACCAGCAGGCGCACGGTATCCCACGAGAAATCGGGCAGCGCGAAGGCCGGCAGGCCCTGCGGGATGCCGCCGAACCGCGTGCCGATGGTCTCCACCGGCAGCTGCAGTGCCCAGGCCAGCAGCGAGAGGGTGAGCAGCGCCACCACCGGTCCCGGCACCCGCGAGGTCGCGCGCAGGGCGCCGGGCACCTCCAGGTTGTCCAGCTGGCGGCGAAAGCGCGAGTCGGTGGCCCACAGGCGCGGCCACACGAACAGGCCCAGCACGCACAGCGCGCCCAACAGCAGCGCCCAGGGGTTGACGGTGTCCAGGTGGCGGCCCATGGTGGCCATCTGGCCGAAGAAGTTGGCTGGCATGTGCGGCACGCGCAGGCCCAGCAGATCGCGCAGCTGCGACAGCGCGATCAGCACCGCGATGCCATTGGTGAAGCCGATCACCACGCTGACCGGCACGTAGCGCACCAGCGCGCCCAGGCGGAACAGGCCCAGCAGGAACAGCAGCACGCCGGCGCTGGCGGTCGAGATCAGCAGGTTGGCCACGCCGTAGCGCTCGACGATGCCGTAGACGATGACGATGAAGGCGCCCGCCGGCCCCGCGATCTGCACCGAGGTGCCGCCCAGCAGCGAGACCAGCAGCCCGCCGATGATGGCCGTCCACAGCCCCGCCTGGGGCGGCAGGCCGCTCGCGATGGCGAAGGCCATGGCCAGCGGCAGCGCCACGATGCCCACCGTGACGCCCGCCCCGAGATCGCGCGCGAAGCGGCCGCCGTCGTAGCCGCGCAGGTCCGCCAGCAGGCGCGGGCGAAACGGTGCGAGGGGCGGCAGGCCAGGCATGGGCCGATGTTACCGATGGCTACCGGCGCCGCAAGGCAAGGTCCTACACTGCCGCTCACACCGGCAGACCCCTGCCGGCCGCCAGGACAGAAGGAGCCCGCATGACCCGACCGAACACCCGCAGCGCCTGGTGGCGCCTGGGCCGCCTGATCACCGGCGTGCTCGCCGCCGTCGGCTTCGTGGGCGCCTGCGATCTGCAGAACATCGCCGAGCTGGAGCCCGGCGTGTCCACCGAGGCCGACGTGCGCGAGAAGTTCGGCCAGCCCGAGGCCGTGTGGGAAGGCGAGGAGGGCGCGCAGATCTATGAGTACAACCGCCAGCCCGAGGGCGTGGTGAACTACATGGTCACCATCGGCGCCGACGGCGTGCTGGTGAAGGTCTCGCAGGTGCTGACCGAAGAGAACTTCGCCAAGGTGCAGCCCGGCATGCCGCTGGAGCAGGTGCGCCGCCTGCTCGGCAAGCCGCGCAAGGTGCAGACCTTCCCGCTCAATGGCGAAACGCACCAGGACTGGCGCTTCCAGGCCAAGGGCCAGACCGAGCCCATGATCTTCAGCGTGGCCTTCGACAAGGACCTGCGCGTGATCAAGTCCGGGACCATGCCGGACCCGGACCTGCAGAAGCGCTAGCTCAGCGCACCCGCATGCCCGGCACGGCGCCGGGCGTGGGCTCCAGCACGAAGATGCCGGGCTGGGCCTTCTCGTCGGCGTGGCTCGCGGCCAGCACCATGCCCTCGCTCACGCCGAACTTCATCTTGCGCGGCGCCAGGTTGGCCACCAGCACGGTGAGCTTGCCCTTGAGCTGCTCGGGCTGGTAGGCGCTGGCGATGCCGCTGAAGACGTTGCGCGTTGTTCCCTCGCCCACGTCGAGCGTGAGGCGCAGCAGCTTGGTGGAGCCCTCCACGCGCTCGCAGTCCACGATTCGGGCGATGCGCAGGTCGATCTTGGCGAAGTCGTCGATGGTGATGGTCTCGGCCAGGGCCTCGCCGCCGGGCAGCGGCGCCGCTGCCACCGGCGCGGGCGGTGGCTCGAACAGCGCCTCCAGCTGCTTGGGGTCCACGCGCTGCATCAGGTGCTGGTAGGCCTGGATGGCGTGGCCGGTCCCCAGCAGGTGGGCCGCGTCGGCCCATTGCAGGGGCTGGACCTGCAGGAAGGTCTCGACCTGCGCGGCCAGCGCCGGCAGCACGGGCTTGAGGTAGAGCGTGAGCAGGCGGAAGGCCTCGATGCAGGTGCTGCAGACGTCGTGCAGCCGGGCCTCCTGGCCGTCCTGCTTGGCCAGCTCCCAGGGCTTGTTCTGGTCCACGTAGGCGTTGACCTGGTCGGCCAGGCCCATCACCTCGCGCAGCGCCTTGCCGTACTCGCGCGCATCAAACAGCGCGGCGATGGCCGGGGCCTTGGCCTGCAGCGCCTGCAGCAGGGCCGCGCCGTCGGCCGAGGCCGCGCCCAGCTGGCCGTTGAAGCGCTTGGCGATGAAACCGGCCGCGCGGCTGGCGATGTTGATGAACTTGCCGATCAGGTCGCTGTTGACCCGCAGTTGGAAGTCTTCCTGGTTGAAGTCCAGGTCCTCGTTGCGCGCCGTGAGCTTGGCCGCCAGGTAGTAGCGCAGCCATTCCGGGTTCATGCCCAGGCTCAGGTACTTCAAGGGGTCCAGGCCGGTGCCGCGGCTTTTGCTCATCTTCTCTCCGTTGTTCACGGTGAGGAAGCCATGGACGAAGACGGCGTTGGGCGTCTTGCGGCCGCTGAAGTGCAGCATGGCCGGCCAGAACAGCGTGTGGAAGGTGATGATGTCCTTGCCGATGAAGTGGTACTGCTCGGTGGACGGGTCGGCCATGAAGGCGGCGTAGTCGATGCCCTGGCGGCCCAGCCAGTTCTTCAGCGAGGCCAGGTAGCCCACGGGCGCGTCCAGCCACACGTAGAAGTACTTGCCCGGCGCGTCAGGGATCTCAATGCCGAAGTAGGGCGCGTCGCGCGAGATGTCCCAGTCGCCCAGCTTGGTCTGGCCGTTCTCGTCGGGCGCGATCCATTCGCTGATCTTGTTCAGCACCTCGGGCTGCACGGCGCCGCTGGTGGTCCACTGCTTGAGGAAGGCTAGGCAGCGCGGGTCGGACAGCTTGAAGAAGAAGTGCTCGGAGTGCTTGAGCACCGGCTTGGCGCCCGACAGCGCCGAGTAGGGGTTGATGAGGTCGGTGGGGCTGTAGACCTTGCCGCAGACCTCGCAGTTGTCGCCGTACTGGTCTTTGGCGTGGCAGTTCGGGCACTCGCCCTTGATGAAGCGGTCGGGCAGGAACATGTTCTTCTCGGGGTCGAAGAACTGCTCGATGGTGCGCGTCTCGATCAGGCCGGCGGCCTTCAGGTCCTTGTAAATGGCCTGCGCCAGTTCGTGGTTCTCGGGCGCGTCGGTGCTGTGCCAGTTGTCGAAGGCGATGTGGAAACCGTCGAGGTAGGGCTTGCGGCCCGCCGCGATGTCGGCCACGAACTGCTGCGGCGTTTTGCCGGCCTTGTCGGCCGCGATCATGATCGGCGCGCCGTGCGCGTCGTCGGCGCAAACGAAGTGCACCGTGTGCCCCTGCATGCGCTGGAACCGCACCCAGATGTCGGCCTGGATGTACTCCATGATGTGGCCGACGTGGAAGTGGCCGTTGGCGTACGGCAATGCGGTGGTGACGAAGAGCTGGCGGGGCATGGTGGCGCTCGTGATGAAACCCTTCATTTTATGGGTGAGAGGAACCGCCCCGTCTGGCGGGGGTACTGACGCGGCGATGCATCGGGAAGCGGTCAAAGAGCAACAGGGCAAAGGCATTGGCCAGGCTGCAGACCCCTTCCCGCATGGCACCCGTGGTCGATCGAAAGGAACAACCCCATGCAAAAACACAGCGGAACATTTCCCCAAAGCCCCATCCCCCGCTTCCCCTCAAGCCCGAAGAGAGACCCGGAGAAGGGCCCCTTGCCCCCGGCGTCTATGCCGTTGGCCACAACGGCGTTGCAGCCGGACACCCCGGAGGACCGCCGCCCCGAAGGCCTGGAAGTGCGTCCACCTGAGCAGGCCCTCGGCTTCCCCCCTGCGGGCCTGCCAGCGACGCAGACGCAGCGGTTCCTGCCGCTGCTCGCCCTGCCCAAGCCGCACGACGAGCCGTCGGTGAAGGCGGTGCTGAAGGAGCTGCTCGACGACGCAGGACACGCGAACGAGAAGGTGCTTCAGGCCTTGTCCCAAGCGACCCCGCAGATCAAGGCGCTGTTGCTGGAGATGATCACGAAGACCATGGGATCGCCGCATTGCACGACCGGCCAGTTGTGTGCCCTCATCGCGGCCTATGCCCCTCACGTCGCGCTGCGCCGACTGCTCTCGCCCATCTGGGCGCCCTCGTCACCCAACGAGCCGCCGGTGTCCGGCCTCGATCGCCTCTGCGCGCTCGCCGCGCGTTTGGCCGCTGCGCCCGAGCAACTGAACGCGCTTCAACGCCTGGCCGGCGATCGGTGGTCAAGTCCCACCGCCTGGGACGGGTGGGCTGTTCTCTTCGCCCTGGGACAGTTCATCCAGGACTCGCCCCAGGCGGCCCAGTGGGGCGAGGGCTTGACCATCCGGGAGTTTCTGCACCAATCGATGCGGTCTGGCGGCCAAGCCGAGCGGCGCGCTCTCGTTGACGACCTCTGGTTGTCGGCGGTGGTGAATGG
Source organism: Hydrogenophaga sp. SNF1 (assembly GCF_034421675.1). NCBI lineage: Bacteria > Pseudomonadati > Pseudomonadota > Betaproteobacteria > Burkholderiales > Comamonadaceae > Hydrogenophaga > Hydrogenophaga sp. SNF1. The sequence goes on along the minus strand of NZ_CP139793.1, from coordinate 3,642,023 downwards.
TCTGTCCCCCAAGGTCCTCGACGACCATTTCATGTTCAGCGAGGTGTCGGGCGTGGCACCGGTATCGAACGTTCTTCGGGACCGCAGTCAGCACCCGCGTTTGCTGGCGCGCCTGTGCCCCGCCCGCTGCTCAGACCTTGGTCAACAGCAACAGCTCGCGTTGCTGAACGACAACCTGGCGCGCATGGCGGTGCGCAATCCGCGCTTGTTGCCGCTGTTGGCGCCTCAGGGCGGCGATTCATGGTCCAGCGAAGATGTGGAACGGGCCACGGCGTCGGTGGAGTTCACTCTGCAGTGGTGGACTGCGTCGGAGGCGTTCGCGCCGCCACTGATCGATCTTCCCCAGGCAGTCCTGGCCCCCCTCGTGCTGGACGTCGGCCGCTTCTGGAGCGGCCTGGCCAGGCTGAATCCCGAGTGGTGGGACGGCGTGTTGTCGCGCCACCCGTGGTTGGCCCGTGTCATCGACATCGTGAACGACAGCGATGCCAACAGCGCCAACAACGCCGACAACGCCGACAACGCAGGTGCCAGCGAAGAGGCGGCAGGCAGCGCCATCGTGCGCTGGGTGCATCAGCACCTCAAACGATAGGCGCTTGTTCGAGCGCTTCGCCGACGGCCTGGATCTGCGGCGGGTGCTGGTGGCGATGCCGCCTCCTTGGCAGAGCGAGACGCCGGTGTCGGGTGTGGACCGCTTACTGCGCATCGCCAGCCGGCTGATCTCACAGCGCGACTGGCTGGCCGACAGGGAAAGGCACGCCCATCGCTGGCAGCCGGGGTGGGGGTTGCTGCTGGATTTCTGCCGGTTCGTCGCGGCCAAGCCCGATCCCGCATCGGCGTCGATGGAGCGGTGGCTCATCGAGTTCTGCCTCGGCCTTGGCCTCGAGGCCGAGCGCGCCGAGGGCCAGCAGCGCAGGGCATTCCTGGAAGACCTGTGGGTCAGGGCGCTCGTCAATGGGCTGCCGTGCCCCGCGGAACTGCACGCACGGCTGATGGAGAACTACCAATGGCGCGAGCGGATGCAGATTCACCTTTGGGACCATGACAACCAGGGGCTGTTTCTTTCCCTGATGGAGCACCCCTTGGGGACACCGGCGGGCGGACCAGCGCCCGTGGTCTTGTTGCGGCACAACCTGGCGACAGGGCTGCTGCGCTGCCGTCAGGCCCTGAACGCCGCGCGCGTCGCGGCCTGCGCGCCGAGCGGGTCGCTTGGCCCCGCGTTCCAATGGGCGGAGCATTGGGCCACCGCCCTGGTGACAGCGTGCCGGGACGTGCTGTCGCGGCCGAACGCCGAGGCGGTGGGCCCGCGCTGGGCCTGGAACCTCGCCGCGCTCTGGACCGCCGCGGCCGAGACCTTTCCGCAGTGGCTGGACACAGCGATCGCTCAGCACGAGGCCACCTGGGTGAAAACCATGATGGGCCTCTTCACCTCGACAGACATTCCCACGGAGGACAAACCCCAAGCCCTGAAACAGACAGCGCTGGATTGGCGCAAGGCCCTGCTGTCATCGAAAGCGCAGTGAACCGGAGGGGTGTGCGGGCACCAGGGCGCCTGGCGCTGAACCCCTTCCATGGCGGTGGTGTCCCCACGGCGGTAGACTTTCGCCGCCCCAGAGCACCCGCCCCCGTATTCCCCCACGGCGTGGCGGCCATCCCCTCACCCCAGGAGCCATCCCCCCATGCCCGTCGACCAACAGGCGCTGATGCAGGCGCTGCAAGCCGTGCAGGACCCGAACACCGGCCGCGACTTCGTTTCCACCAAGGCCCTGAAGAACCTGCAGGTGCAGGACGGCGAGGTGTCCTTCGACGTCGAGCTGGGCTACCCGGCCAAGAGCCAGATGCCCGCGCTGCGCAAGGCCCTGGTGGCGGCGGCGCGCTCGGTGGCGGGCGTGGACAACGTATCGGTGAACCTGCACACCAAGGTCATTGCGCACGCCGCGCAGCGCGGCGTGGCGCTGTTGCCGCAGGTGAAGAACATCATCGCCGTGGCCTCGGGCAAGGGCGGCGTGGGCAAGAGCACCACGGCCGTGAACCTGGCGCTGGCGCTGGCGGCCGAGGGCGCCACCGTGGGCGTGCTCGATGCCGACATCTACGGCCCCAGCCAGCCCATGATGCTGGGCATCGAGGGCCGGCCCGAGAGCATCGATGGCCAGACCATGGAGCCGCTGGAAAACTACGGCGTGCAGGTCATCTCCATCGGCTTCCTCATCGACCGCGACGAGGCCATGATCTGGCGCGGTCCCATGGCCACGCAGGCGCTGGAGCAGCTGCTGCGCCAGACCAACTGGAAGGACCTCGACTACCTCATCGTCGACATGCCGCCCGGCACCGGCGACATCCAGCTCACGCTGTCCCAGCGTGTGCCCATCACGGGCGCGGTGATCGTCACCACGCCGCAGGACATCGCCCTGCTGGACGCGCGCAAGGGCATCAAGATGTTCGAGAAGGTGGGCGTGCCCATCCTGGGCATCGTGGAAAACATGGCCGTGCACGTCTGCGAGAAGTGCGGTCACGTGGAGCACATTTTCGGCGCCGACGGCGGCAAGAACATGGCCGCCGAGTACGGCATGGACTACCTGGGCGCGCTGCCCCTGAACATGAGCATCCGCGTGCAGGCCGACGGCGGCCGGCCCACCGTGGTGGCCGACCCCGAGGGCGAGATCGCCGGGCTGTACAAGTCGGTGGCGCGGCAGGTGGCCATCAAGATCGCCGCCAAGGCCAAAGACTTCTCGTCCAAGTTCCCCAGCATCAAGATCTCCAGCGACACCTGATCAGGGCCGTCATGTGCCCTACCGCCGACGCGGTATGGCACCCGGGAGCCGCTTGGGCTTTCATCGCGGTTTCACCTGAGAGGCCGCGCATGAAGACACCCGCCCACCGCATCCAGCGCATGTCGCGCCACGACCTCGGCCTGGCCCTGCACTGGGCCGCGCGCGAGGGCTGGAACCCTGGCCTGCACGACACGGAGATGTTCCACGCCATCGACCCGCGCGGCCACTTCATGGCCTGGATGGGCGAGCGGCCGGTGGCCAGCATCAGCGGCCTGCGCTATGGCGTGGGCTACGGTTTCATCGGCCTGTACATCGTGGAGCCGGCGTTCCGTGGCCGGGGGCTGGGCCTGGCGGTGTGGAACGCGGCGCTGGAGCACCTGAGGGGCTGCGTGGCGGGGCTGGACGGCGTGGTCGCGCAGCAGCACAACTACGCGCGCAGCGGCTTCGAGCTGGCCTGGCGCAACCGGCGCTACAGCGGGCACGGCCTGGGCCCGCGACCGCCGCACCCGGCCACCGTGCGCCTGGCGGGCCTGCCCTTCGACGATCTGGCCGCCTACGACCTGGCCTTCCACCCCGAGCCGCGACCGGCTTTCCTGCAGGCCTGGATCCGCCAGCGCCGGGGCACGGCCCTGGGCTGGCTGCAGGATGGGCGGCTGCGCGGCTACGGCGTGCGCCGCGCCTGTGTGCAGGGCCACAAGATCGGTCCGCTGTGCGCCGACACCCCGGCCATTGCCGAGGGCCTGCTGCAGGCCCTGTGCGCGGGCGTGGCGCCGCAGGAGGCCGTGCACCTGGACGTGCCCGAGCCCAACCACGAGGCCCGGGCGCTGCTGGAGCGCCACGGTTTCGTGGCAGGTTTCCCCACGGCGCGCATGTACCGCGGCCCGGCGCCGGCCATCGATCTGGCGCGGCAGTACGCGTTGACGGCGCTGGAGATCGGTTGAGCGTCGAGAGGGGCGGTCGATGCACCGCCCAGGGCCGCGCGGCGGCGGCCCTGGCGGAGGGCTCAGGCGAGCTGCAGGAGCCGGGCGGCGTCCGACGCGTCCAGCAGCGCGAGCCTGGGGTGCGTGTGCTGCGCCACGTCGCGGCCATTCAGGTGAAGCGTGCCGTCAAACAGGACGGCGTTCACACCCGCTTTGCCTCTGGAGTCGATGGCTTGGGAGTCCAGGATGCCGAACATCAAGCGCTTGTCGGGGTTGTTCCGCTGGGGCATTTCGATGCGAGCGGTGACCGTGCGGTCTCCCAGCGTGCACACCCGGCGGTCTTCGCCTTTGGCCAGCATGTCGTGGCAGATCGCCTGCATGCAGGCTTTCAGCTTGTCTTGCAGCTCTTGGGTCGATGCGGGTTCGGGCGGCACCGCGGCACTCTCGGACACGAACGGCTCGGCCAGCGCCGCGGCATAGGCCTGCGGTGTGTACCCCTGCGGCAGCGAATCGGCGGTGGTGAACACCACCGGCTGAGGCTGGGCCAGGGCGCGCAGGCTGTCCCGGTACTCCCGGCGATTCGGGAGGTCCTGCCTGGGCAGGTCGGTGACCACGGTGCGGATAACGCATTGCTGGGCGTCGCGTACCCGAGGGGTGGTGTTGAAATGGAAGTGCTTCTTGAAAAAGGCCTTGGCGCTGTGCTTGAAGCCCGGCTTCGCCGTCTTGGGCGCACGCGCCGCCGGCGCTTGCGGCTGGAGGAATTTGTTGAGCTTGGCGAGTGACTGGGCCGACGGCTGCTTCGGGTGGTGGGATTTGTGCTGGCGGGAGAGCTTGAACGGCATGGGTGAGCGCTTCGTAGATGGGCCAGCCGCTTGTCCAGGGGGCAGGGGGCCGGCGCGGTGGTGAACGCTCGATGGGTAACGCCAACCCGCCCGCTGGTGCTCGGCCATGTGGCTGGCAGCCGCCATTCCTGGTCACATGGCCGATGCCCGTCCCGTTGCGGGTTTAGCCCGCCGCCTTCTCGCGCTCGCGCAGCCTGAAGCGCTGGATCTTGCCGGTGGCGGTCTTGGGCAACTCGTCCAGGAACTCGATGAAGCGCGGGTACTTGTAGGGCGCCAGGCGCTCCTTCACGAAGGCCTGCAGCTCGGCCGCGCTGGCCTGCTGGCCGGGCTTGAGCACCACGTAGGCCTTGGTCTTGGTCAGGCCGTCGCTGTCTTCCTTGCCGATGACGGCCGCCTCCAGCACGGCGGGGTGCTGCACCAGCGTGGCCTCCACCTCGAAGGGGCTGACATAGATGCCGCTCACCTTGAGCATGTCGTCGTTGCGGCCCGCGTAGGTGTAGGTGCCGTTGGGGTTGCGCAGGTACTTGTCGCCGCTCTTGGTCCAGGCGCCCTGGAAGGTGTCGCGGCTCTTGGTGCGGTTGTTCCAGTACATCAGCGCGGCGCTGGGGCCCTTGATGTAGAGGTCGCCGATCTCGGAGGAGCCGTCGGCGTTGTCGGCCACGGGCCGGCCGTCCTCGCCGCGCAGCTCCACCTCGTAGCCCGGCACGGGCCGGCCGGTGGTGCCGTAGTGCACCTCGCCCGGCGCGTTGGACAGGAAGATGTGCAGCATTTCGGTGGAACCGATGCCGTCGATGATTTCGACGCCGAAGTGGCGCGTCCAGCGCTCGCCGATGTCCTGCGGCAGCGCCTCGCCGGCCGAGGAGCACAGGCGCAGCGCCACGGCGTCCCTGGCCGGCAGATCGGGGCTGGCCAGCATGCCGCCATAGCCGGTGGGCGCGCCGCAGAAGATGGTGGGGCGGTGCACGGTCAGACGCTGGAAGCAGGCCTGCGGGGTGGGCCGCTCGGCCATCAGCACGACCGTGGCGCCCACGCTGAGCGGAAAGCTCAGCGCATTGCCCAGCCCGTAGGCGAAGAAGAGTTTCGCGGCGGAGAAGACCACGTCGTCCTCGCGCATCTTCAGCACGCCCTTGCCGTAGAGCTCGGCGGTCCAGTACAGGTTGCCTTGGGTGTGCACCGTGCCCTTGGGCGCGCCGGTGGAGCCGCTGGAGTAGAGCCAGAACGCGGGCTCCTCGGCGTGCGTGTCGGTGGGCTCGGCGGGCGCGGCGGCTTGGAGCAGGGCATCGAAGGCGTGGGCGCCCGGGGGAAGCCGCTGGCCGCGCGAGACGATCAGGTGCTTCACGCCGTGTGTGCCCAGGGTCATGGCCTCCTGCACGGTGGGCAGCAGCGCGCCGCTGACGATGGCCGCCTGCGCTCGGCTGTCGCCCAGCATGTAGGCGATGTCCTTGGCCGGCAGCAGCGTGTTCACCGCCACCGGCACCACGCCGGCGTACAGCGCGCCCAGGAAAGCCACGACCCAGTCGCTGCTGTCCTGCGCCAGCAGCAGCACGCGCTCCTCGCGGCGCAGGCCCAGGGACTGCAGCGCGCCCGCGCAGCGGCGCACGGCGTCGGCGAGCTGGCCATAGCTGAGCGTGCCCTGGTCGTCGATGAGCGCGGTCTTGCCCGCACGCGTGGCATTGAGGTCGAGCAGATGGCGGGCGAAGTTGAAGCGCGCCGGCGGCGCGGCCACGGTGTCGGGGCTCATGGCGGTCTCCTCGGAATCGTGGGCTCAGTAGGTCAAGGCGGTGGCGCTCGCGGCCAGCGCGTCCAGCGCGGCGGTGCTGGCCTGCACGGCGCTGCGGCGGTGGTAGAAGCCCAGGGCGCGCAGGCCGCCGAGCTCTTCGCCGCCGCCCGCGCGGCCCGGTCCGCCGTGCAGGGAATGCGGCATCACGTTGCCGTGGCCGGTGTGCAGGCTGGCCACGTCGGGCGAGATGGCGTGCACGCGGCCGTGGCTGTCGGCCAGCTCCAGCGCGGCGCGCGCCACGAAGGCGGGGTCGGCGCTGTAGACCGAGGCCACGAGCGAGCCCTGGCCGCGGCGGATGAGTTCGAAGGCCTGGGCGTCGCTGTCGTAGGGCATGAGCGTGGACACGGGGCCGAAGACCTCCACGTCGTGCAGCACGCGGGCCTTCACCGGGTCGCTGGTGCCCAGCAGCACGGGCATGGCGCAGGCGGCCACCGCGGGGTCGGCGTCCACCAGGGCCTGGGCGCGGCCGTCGTACAGCGGCGTGGCTTCGGCGAGCAACTGGGCCAGGCCTTCCTGCACGCCATCGAATTGCGCGCGGCTCACCAGCGCGCCCATGCGCACGGCCTCGTGGCGCGGATTGCCCACGCTGATCTTGGCCAGCTTGGCGCCGATCGCCTGCGCGGCGGCGTCGTAGAGCGCGCGCGGCACGAAGGCGCGGCGGATGGCCGTGCACTTCTGTCCGCTCTTGACGGTCATCTCGCGCACCACCTCGTTCACGAAGAGGTTGAAGGCTTCGTCGCCGGCGGCGGCGTTCGGGTCGAGCAGGGCGCTGTTGAGGCTGTCGGCCTCGATGTTGCAGCGCACCGAGCGCTCGGCGATGGCCGCATGGCCACGGATCTGCGCGGCCGTGCCGGCCGAGCCGGTGAAGGACAGCACGTCGAAGGGCTGCAGCGCGTCCAGCAGGCCGGCGGAGGAGCCGCAGATGACCGACAGCGCGCCAGCGGGCAGCACGCCGGCCTCCACCACGTCCTGCACCATGCGCTGCGTCAGCCAGGCGGTGGGCGTGCCGGGCTTCACCACCACGGGCACGCCGCTGAGCAGGGCGGGCGCGGCCTTCTCCCACAGGCCCCAGCTGGGGAAGTTGAACGCGTTGATGAACAGCGCCAGGCCGCGTGTGGGCGTGAGGACGTGCTGGCTCTGGAAGGCCGGGTCCTTGCCGAGGCGGATGCGTTCGCCGTCGAGCAGGGCGCGCGCGTCGCCGAGTTTGTCGCCCCACTTGGCGTACTGGCCGATGGTGAAGATGCCGCCGTCGATGTCCACGGCCGAGTCGCGCGTGACGGTGCCGGAGTTGGCGGTGGCGATGGCGTAGTAGTCGTCGCGCTTGGCCTGCAGCACCTGGCCGATGGCGCCGAGCAGACCGGCGCGCTCGCGGTAGCTGAGTGCGCGCAGCGCGGCGCCGCCCTGTTCGCGCGCGAAGGCAAAGGCGCTGGCCAGATCCAGACCTTCGCGGCTCACGCGCACGAGTTCGGTGCCCAGCACCGGGTCGAACAGGGGGGTTCCCGGGCCTTGGCCCATTTGGGCTTTACCGGCAACGATGTTGGGCAGCAGGGGGGTGGTGGTCATGGTGGGCTCAATCAAACCGGGGGGCTGGTGTCAAAACCGGTGAAGCGATAAAGTGCACTATGTTGCGTGCGGCGAAATGTGCATTAAAGTGCATGTCTTGCCATTTTGCAAGCCCGCAAACCCTAAGCCCGACCAACCATGCCCACCATGGACGCCGACGCCAGTGCCGCCACCGCCAGCCCCGCCGCCGAGGATGAGGGCCGGCACCCTTTCCTCGTGGCGCTCGGCGAGCGCGTGCGCACGCTGCGCTCGCGCCGCGGCATGACGCGCAAGGCCGTGGCGCTGGCGGCCGACGTGTCCGAGCGCCACCTGGCCAATCTCGAGTACGGCACCGGCAACGCCTCCATCCTGGTGCTGCTGCAGGTGGCCGAGGCGCTGCACTGCCCGCTGGCCGAGCTGATTGGCGACGTGAGCACCAGCTCGCCCGAGTGGCTGCTGATCCGCGAGATGCTGGCGGGCCGGCCCGAGACCGACCTGCGCCGCGTGCGCGTGGCCATCGGTGCCGCGCTGGGCCAGTCGCAAACGGAGAGCGACAGCACCCGGCACACGCGCATCGCGCTCATCGGCCTGCGCGGCGCCGGCAAGTCCACGCTGGGCCAGCGCCTGGCGGATGAACTCGGTTATGCCTTCATCGAGCTGAGCCGCGAGATCGAGAAGTTCGCCGGCTGCAGCATCGACGAGATCCACGCGCTCTACGGCACGCCGGCCTACCGGCGCTACGAGCGCCGCGCGCTGGAGGAGGCGATCCAGATCTACCCCGAGGTGGTGATCGCCACGCCCGGCGGCCTGGTCTCGGACGCGGCCAACTTCAACGTGTTGCTGGCCCACTGCACCACCGTGTGGCTGCAGGCGGATCCGGCCGACCACATGGGCCGGGTGGCGGCCCAGGGCGATCTGCGGCCCATGGCCGCCAGCCGCGAGGCGATGGAAGACCTCAAGCGCATCCTCGCGGGCCGTTCGGCCTTCTATTCCAAAGCCGATCTGCACTTCAATACCAGCGCCTATGCGGGCGTGGACGAGGCCTACGCCGCCCTGCGGGAGCGGGTGCAGGCCCTGATCGCCGCCCCCGGCGGCTGAGCGACCCGGCCGACCAACGGCCGGGACATGCATAAAAATGCATTGACTGCACTTTGATGCATGCATTATTATTCCGGTCATGCCGGCGGCGCCTGCCATGGTCCGCTGGCCAAGCCCCACCCTCCCGAGGAGACCGCCATGAGCCACCCCGCCCCCGTCGACTACCGCACCGAACCCAGCCAGTACCGCCACTGGAAGCTGTCGGTGAACGGTTCCACCGCCACGCTGGCCGTCGACATCAACGAAGACGCCGGCATCCGTCCTGGCTACAAGCTCAAGCTCAACAGCTACGACCTGGGCGTGGACGTGGAGCTGCACGACGCCGTCAACCGCATCCGCTTCGAGCACCCGCAGGTGCGCACCGTGGTGGTGACCAGCGGCAAAGACCGCGTGTTCTGCTCGGGCGCCAACATCTTCATGCTGGGCCTCTCCAGCCACGCCTGGAAGGTGAACTTCTGCAAGTTCACCAATGAAACGCGCAATGGCCTGGAAGACTCCTCCAAGAACAGCGGCCTGAAGTTCATCGCCGCGGTGAACGGCGCCTGCGCCGGCGGCGGGTACGAGCTGGCCCTGGCCTGCGACGAGATCGTGCTGGTGGACGACCGCAGCAGCGCCGTGAGCCTGCCCGAGGTGCCGCTGCTGGGCGTGTTGCCCGGCACCGGTGGCCTGACCCGCGTGACCGACAAGCGCCACGTGCGCCACGACCTGGCCGACATCTTCTGCACCACCAGCGAAGGCGTGCGCGGCCAGAAGGCCGTGGACTGGCGCCTGGTGGACTCCATCGCCAAGCCGCAGCAGTTCGCCGCCCACGTCGCCGCGCGCGCCGAGGCCCTGGCCGCGCAGAGCGACCGCCCGGCCGATGCCAAGGGCGTGGCCCTGCCGCGCATCCAGCGCACCGACAGCGCCGACGGCATCGCCTACCCATACGTCAACGTCGCCATCGACCGCGCCAAGCGCACCGCCACGCTGACCGTGAAGGCGCCCGGCAGCGCCCAGCCCACCGACATTGCCGGCATCGAGGCCGCGGGCGCCTCGTGGTGGCCGCTGCAGATGGGCCGCGAACTCGACGACGCCATCCTCAACCTGCGCACCAACGAGCTCGACATCGGCACCTGGCTGATCAAGACCGAGGGCGACGCCGCCGCCGTGCTGGCCAGCGACGCCACGCTGCTCAAGCACCAGAACCACTGGTTCGTGCGCGAAACCATCGGCCTGCTGCGCCGCACCTTCGCCCGCCTGGACGTGTCCTCGCGCAGCCTGTTCGCGCTGGTCGAGCAGGGTTCGTGCTTCGCCGGCTCGCTGGCCGAACTGGCCTTCTGCGCCGACCGCACCTACATGCTCGCGCTGCCCGATGACGAGGCGAACGCGCCCAAGATCACGCTGGGCGAGTTCAACCTGGGCCTGCTGCCCATGGTGAACGGCCAGTCGCGCCTGCAGCGCCGCTTCTATGAAGAAGCGCCCGCCATGGAGGCCGTGCGCGGCGCCGTGGGCCAGGCGCTGGACGCCGACGCGGCCTTCAAACTGGGCCTGGTCACCGCCGCGCCCGACGACATCGACTGGGCCGACGAGGTGCGCATCGCCATCGAAGAGCGCGCCGCCATGTCGCCCGACGCGCTGACCGGCCTGGAAGCCAACCTGCGCTTTGCCCAGAAAGAGAACATGCTCACCCGCATCTTCGGGCGCCTGTCCGCCTGGCAGAACTGGATCTTCATCCGCCCCAACGCCGTCGGCGACAAGGGCGCGCTCAAGGTCTACGGCAAGGGCGACAAAGCGCTTTTCGATTTCAACCGAGTCTGACCCACCCACCGAACCCGAGGAAGAACGACATGTCCACGATCAACTACAGCGAGAAGATCCCGAACAACGTCAACCTGTCCGAAGACCGCACGCTGCAGCGCGCGCTGGAAGGCTGGCAGCCCAACTTCATCAACTGGTGGGACGACGTCGGCCCCGAGGGCTCGACCAACCACGAGGTCTACCTGCGCACCGCGGTCAGCGTGGACCCGCAGGGCTGGGCCCAGTTCGGCCACGTGAAGATGCGCGACTACCGCTGGGGCATCTTCCTCAACCCCGGCGAGGCCGAGCGCAAGATCCACTTCGGCGACCACAAGGGCGAGGCCGCCTGGAACGACGTGCCCGGCGAACACCGGGCCAACCTGCGCCGCATCATCGTCACGCAGGGCGACACCGAGCCCGCGTCGGTGGAGCAGCAGCGCCACCTGGGCCTGACCGCGCCCAGCATGTACGACCTGCGCAACCTGTTCCAGATCAACGTGGAAGAGGGCCGCCACCTCTGGGCCATGGTCTACCTGCTGCACAAGCACTTCGGCCGCGACGGCCGCGAGGAGGCCGAGGCCCTGCTGCAGCGCCAGTCCGGCGACCAGGACAACCCGCGCATCCTGGGCGCGTTCAACGAGAAGACCCCCGACTGGCTGGCCTTCTTCATGTTCACCTACTTCACCGACCGCGACGGCAAGTTCCAGCTGTCGGCGCTGGCCGAGTCCGCCTTCGACCCGCTGGCCCGCACGACCAAGTTCATGCTGACCGAGGAAGCCCACCACATGTTCGTGGGCGAGAGCGGCGTGTCGCGCGTGCTGCAGCGCACCGCGCAGGTGATGAACGAGCTCAAGACCGACGACCCGGCCAAGGTGCGCGCCGCCGGTGCCATCGACCTCGGCACGGTGCAGCGCTACCTGAACTTCCACTACTCGGTCACCATCGACCTGTTCGGTGCCGACCAGTCGAGCAACGCCGCCATCTTCTACAGCTCGGGCCTCAAGGGCCGCTACGAAGAGGGCAAGCGCACCGACGACCACGTGCTCAAGGGCCAGACCTACAAGGTGCTCGAGGTGCAGAACGGCCAGCTCGTGGAGAAGGAAGTGCCCATGCTCAACGCGCTCAACGAGGTGCTGCGCGACGACTTCATCACCGATTCCGTGGCGGGCGTGAACCGCTGGAACAAGGTGCTGGAGAAGGCCGGCATCCCCACGCGGCTGACCGTGCCGCACAAGGCCTTCAACCGCCAGATCGGCGCGCTCGCGGGCATCCGCCTGTCGCCCGAGGGCCGCGTCGTCAACGCAGCCGAATGGGAAGCGAAGAAGGCCGAGTGGCTGCCCACGCCGGAAGACTTCGCCTTCGTGGCCTCGCTGATGGGCCGCGTGGTCGAGCCGGGCAAGTTCGCCAACTGGATCGCGCCGCCGGTGATGGGCATCAACCGCCAGCCGGTGGATTTCGAGTACGTGCGATTCGGGTAAATCCCCCTGCGCGGCTTCGCCGCTCCCCCCTTAGAAAGGGGGGCGATGCCAGCGGCCCGGCACAGCCGGTTCCGCGGCATCCCTGGTTGAGGCCCGGGCACTCCCACGGGCCTCGCCTTTTTCTGGAGTAGGTTTATGAACGCCCCTGTTGAACTCGCTGTCATCCAGCAGCACCTGATCGACCCCGAAATCTGCATCCGCTGCAACACCTGCGAGGCGACCTGCCCCGTGGACGCGATCACGCACGACTCGAACAACTACGTGGTCGACGCGAGCAAGTGCAACCTGTGCATGGCCTGCGTGCCGCCGTGTCCCACGGGCTCGATCGACAACTGGCGCACCATGCCCAAGGCGCGCGCCTACTCCATCGAGGAGCAGTTCGGCTGGGAGTCGCTGCCTGCCGAGCTGCCGCCCGAGGAGCTGGCGGCCGCCGGTGCCGAGGCGCCCGTGGCCGACGCGTCCGCCCCGGCGCCCGCCCCCACCGCCGCCACGCTGGAGGACACCTTCGTCGCCAGCCGCTACGGCGCCACGCTGCCGCCCTGGTCGGCCGCGCACGCCTTCACCAACCTCTACGGCCCCAAGGCTGCGCAAAAGACCATCACGGCCACCGTGGTCGGCAACCTGCGCGTCACCGACGTGGGCACCGACTACGACACCCACCACATCGTGCTGGACTTCGGCGCCATGCCCTTCCCCGTGCTGGAAGGCCAGAGCATCGGCGTGGTGCCGCCGGGCACCGACGCCAAAGGCCGCCCCCACCACGCGCGCCAGTACAGCATCGCCAGCCCGCGCAACGGCGAGCGGCCGGGACACAACAACCTCTCGCTCACCATCAAGCGCGTGCTGGAGGACTACGACGGCAAGCCGGTGCGCGGCGTGGCCAGCAACTTCATGTGCGACCTCAAGGTGGGCGACAAGGTGGAGGTGATCGGGCCCTTCGGTTCGAGCTTCCTCATGCCCAACCACCCGAAGAGCCACATCGTGATGATCTGCACCGGCACCGGCTCGGCGCCGATGCGCGCGATGACCGAGTGGCGCCGCCGCCTGCGCGCCTCGGGCAAGTTCGAGGGCGGCAAGCTCCTGCTGTTCTTCGGTGCGCGCACGCAGCAGGAACTGCCGTACTTCGGCCCGCTGCAGAGCCTGCCCAAGGACTTCATCGACACCAACTTCGCCTTCAGCCGCACGCCGGGCCAGCCCAAGAAGTACGTGCAGGACGCCATGCGCGAGCGCGCGGCCGACCTCGCCGCGCTGCTGAAGGACCCGAACACCCACCTCTACGTCTGCGGCCTGAAGAGCATGGAGGAGGGCGTTGTGCTGGCGCTGCGCGACATCGCCACGGGCGCCGGGATGGACTGGGAGAGCGTGGGCGCCGCGCTGCAGCGCGAAGGCCGGCTGCACCTCGAAACCTACTGACGCCCGGCGGGGTTCAGTAGAGGTACACCGCGCCGACGTCGCTGCCCGACCGGTCGGCCTGGTCGCCCCCGATGCCGGGGCTGGCGTTGACCGCCGAGGGGCTGCCCGCCGCCAGTGCCGCGCGGGGGGGCCCCACGCCAGCGCCCTGGTCCGACAGGGCGAGGGTGGAGCCGAAGCCGTCGCCGCGCAGGGTGTTCGAGGGCTTGAGGTAGGCCTGCTGCCGCCACCCCGCCGCGGTGCGCCGGAAGAGATAGGCCGCGCCGCTCCAGGGGGCGCTGTTGTCGCCCTGGTCGGCCTGCAGGCCCCGTGCGGCGCTGCCCTCGCCGGGGGCACCCACCGCCAGCGTGGCGCCATCGCGGGACAACACCACGCTGGCGCCGAAGTTGTCGTTGGCGTCGGCGTTCGATGCCTTGACGTAGGTCGACTGGCGCCACTGGCCACCCTGGCGGTCAAACAGGTACGCGGCCCCGCTGGCCGTGGCGGCGTTGTTGTGGGGATCGCCATCGATGCCTCTCGCGCCGCTGGCTTCGTAGGGGCTGCCCACGGCCATGGCCTGGCCATCGGCCGACAGCGCGATGGCAGCGCCGAACGCGGCGTTGCCCAAGGTGTTGGAGCCTTTCACGTAGGCCTGCTCACTCCAGGTGTCCCGGGCCCGACCGAAGACGTACACCGCGCCGCTGCTCTGGGCGGTGTTGTCGTCGGGGTCCCCGCCCACGCCCGTGGCGGCGCTGGATTCGTTGGTGGCGCCGACGGCCAGCGTCTGACCGTCGGCCGACAGCGCCAACGCGGCGCCGAAGCCGTCGTCGGCGTCGGCGTTGGAGGCCTTGACGTAGGCCTGCTGCGTCCAAGCGGCGGCGGCGAGGGCGAACACGTAGGCCGCGCCACTTCGCCGCCGGCTGTTGTTGTCCGCCCCGTTGATGGCGCGGGCATCGCCCGATTCGTCGGGTGCGGTCACGGCCAGGACGGTGCCGTCGCCCGACAGCGCCACTTGCCAGCCGAACCGGTCGCCCGCATCGGCGTTCGACGCCGCGACCCGGACCGGAAGGCCCCAGGCAGCGGCACCGCCCCCGCGCGTGAAGACAAAGGCGCTGCCGCTGTGGCCGACGTCACCGCTGCCAGTGGGCGCGCCCACCGCCAGCGTCGCGCCGTCGGCGGACAAGGCCAGGCTGTAGCCGAACAGGTCGCCCGGTTCCGGCGCCGGGGGCGCCAGTCGGGACGCCTGCGCCCACTGAGCGCCCGTGCGGGCGAAGACGTAGACCGCGCCGCCGCTGCCCCGGCCCGACGCGCTGCCCGGTGCGCCGACGGCCAGGAACTGCCCGTCGGCCGACACGGCCACGCTCTGGCCGAAGCGGTCGTTGTCGGCGGGGGCGGCGGCCTTGACGTAGCCGATGGCCGGCACCAGCGCGTCGCTCACCCGCTGCTCGGCGGTGTCGACGCAGGCCTGGTCGCGGCAGACCTGCAGCCGGTAGCGCGCGTTCACGCGCTCGGGCAGAAAAACCCCATGGTCGTATTGCGTGGTGTCGGCCGGCAGGTCGGCGATGGGCGTGTAGCCCGAGGCGCCGTCGGGGTCCTCGAGCAGGCGGTAGCCGGTTTCGCCGGCGGCGTCGTTCCAGGTGAAGCGCAAGGTCTTGATGGCGGTGGGCGTGAGCGTGAAGCCCAGGGTGGCGTCGCTGGGAAACCCGACGGTGGCGGACGAGGTCACGGCGCTGGAGCCGCCGCCGCAGGCCGCGAGGGCGCTGGCCAGCAGAAGCAGGGAAGCGCGGATCGCGCGGCGGATGTCGGGTGTCATGTCGAGGCCGGCAGTCAGGAAAGCCCGCGATTGGATCGGCGATCTCGCGCGCCATCCATACGGCCTAGGCGGTAGTTCTTGCACCCATCAGGGCAAATAAATCCTTCGCCGTGGCGCGGGCAAACCCCGGCGGGGCCCCGGGCATCTCCGGGGGGGAGGCCGACGGATGGCGTACAGTCGTCGTTCCCTATGCATGCTGCCCATACGTCTCCCGTGCCGGCCCGGCATCGCCCCGTGATCGAGGTCGATGTCGTGATGCGCCGCGAGCCCGTGCAGGGGCCCATGGCGCACTGGCAGCCCTGGCGCTGGGTGCTGGCCGATGTGCTGCTGCGCGCCGAGCCCGACGAGGCCGCCCGGCTGGCGCCGGACGAGGCGCACCGGCCGCAGGCGGTCGAGCCCATCGATGCGGGCGCGGTGGCCGACGGCAGCCAGCACTGGCTGCACCCGCGCTTTCGCGTCGAGCTGTTCCGCGACGACGCCGAGGGCTACTTCCTCAACCTCAGCAGCCCCCGGCCCTGTTTCTGGGTCATGTGGCGCGCCGAGGGCGAGGCCCTGGTCGGGGGCGAGCCCCTGGCCGTGCCCCTGATCGTGACCCTGAGTTACCACGACGCCGGCCGCTGGCTGGACGCGCAGGAGCGCGTGGACCAAGTGGCCGCGCCGCCCGAGGTGGTGGACTGGCTGCGCGCTTTCGTCGACGCGACCTACGTGCCCGAGCCGAAGCGGCGCCAGCGGCCCCAGAGCTTTCGGCCGCTGACGGACCGCTTCGGCCAGCCGGTGCGCGTGAGCACGGACAAGCCGCGCGGCGGCAACGGAGGCCATTGAGGTGGCGGACGAGGGCGGCGGCTTCCTCTCGCGCTGGTCGCGGCGCAAGCAGGCGGTGCGCGAGGGCCAGGCGCTGCCGCCCGAGCCGGCGGCCGCGCCGCCGGGCGCGGAGCCGGTGCCCGCGGCCCCGGTCGCATCGGCCCCGTCGGCCGCTTCGCCCGCTTCGGCCCTGCCGCCCGCCGACGCGCCGCGCGACAGCACCCCCTCACCCACGCTGGACGACGTCGCCCGGCTCACTCCCGAGGCCGACTTCAGCCGCTTCGTCGCGCCCGACGTCTCCAGCGAGGTGCGCAACGCCGCCGTGAAGAAGCTCTTCGCCGACCCACACTTCAACGTGATGGACGGCCTGGACGTCTACATCGACGACTACAGCCTGCCCAGCCCGCTGACCAAGGCCGACATGGCCAAGATGGTTGGCGCGCGCTTCCTCAAGCTGGTGGACGACCCGGAAGACGAGAAGGCGCCCGCGCCGGCCAGCGAACCCACACCGAGCGGCGGACCCACCGCCGCCATCCCCGGCGCCTCCCCCGCCGACACGCCCCCCACCCACGATGACCACGCTGATCTGCAACTGCAACCAGACCATGCCCCTGGACCCGAAGGCCCTGGGCGCGGCGCTGGATGAAGACCTGACGACGCACACCACGCTGTGCCGGCGCGATGCGGCCGCGTTCCAGCGCGCCAGCCGCAGCGGCGACGAACTGGTGGTGGCCTGCACGCAGGAAAGCCGCCTGTTCACCGAGCTCTCGCAACAGACCGAGGGCGCGGTGCCGCTGGACGTGCGCCCCATCCGTTTCGTGAACCTGCGCGAGACCGGTGGCTGGGGCCGCGAGGCCAAGGCCGCCACGCCCAAGATGGCCGCGCTGCTGGCGGCCGCGCGCCTGCCCGACCCCGAGCCCGTGCCCACGGTGAGCTACCAGAGCGAAGGCCGTCTGCTCATCGTCGGTCCGCTCGACGCCGCCGAGCGGATCGCCGCGCAACTGGCGGATGCGCTCCAGGTCACCGTGTTCGCGCAAGGCGGGCGGGGCCAGCAGGCGCGTGCCTGGCCGGTGCTGGGCGGGCAACTGGGCGCCATCCAGGGCTGGCTCGGCGCCTTCGAGGTCGAGTGGTCCAGCACCAATCCCATCGACCTGGACCTGTGCACGCGCTGCAACGCCTGCGTGGCCGCCTGTCCCGAAGGCGCGATCGGCCTGGACTACCAGATCGACCTCGACCGCTGCCAGAGCCACCGCGCCTGCGTGCAGGCCTGCGAGGCCGTGGGCGCCATCAACTTCCAGCGCGACGCCGTCCCGCACCGCGATCGCTTCGACCTCGTGCTCGACCTGCGCGACGCGCCCGCGTTCGTTCAGCACGCGCCCCCGCAGGGCTACTTCCACTTGCCCGGCGGCCTGCGCCACGACAAGGGCCTCGAGACCCTGGTCCGACTGCGCGAGATGGTGGGCGAGTTCGAGAAGCCCAAGTTCTTCACTTACAACCACAAGCTCTGCGCGCATGGCCGCAACGAGACCGTGGGTTGCGACGCCTGCATATCGGTCTGCTCGGCGCAGGCCATCCGAAGCGAGGTCGAGCGGCAGCAGATCGCCGTCAACCCCAACCTCTGCGTGGGCTGCGGCGCCTGCACCACCGTCTGCCCCACGGGCGCGCTGGGCTTCGCCTACCCGCGCGCCAGCGAGCAGGGCAACCGGCTGCGCACCGTGCTGTCCACCTACGCCAAGGCCGGTGGGAAAGAGGCGGCCGTGCTGCTGCACAGCCAGACCGCCGGCAGCGAACTCATCGAGGCCCTGGGCCGCGAGGCCGTGCTGCGGCCCAAGGCCATCAAGGGCGTGCCCGCGCGCGTGATTCCGCTGCCCTTGTGGCACACCGCCTCGGTCGGCCTGGATGTGTGGCTCAGCGCTTTCGCCTACGGCGCCTCGCAGGTCTGGGTGCTGATGACGGACGAAGAGGCGCCGCAGTACCGCGAGGCCTTGCGCGAGCAGATGGCGGTGGCCCAGGCCATCGTGAGCGGCCTGGGCTACGCGGGCACGCACTTTCGCCTGATCGAGGCGCGCGACGCGGCCACGCTGGACGTGCAATTGGCCTCGCCGCCGGCGCAGGGCGTGAAGCGCCGCGCGAGCTACGCGGTGCAGCGCGAGAAGCGCGCCACCATGGAACTCGCGCTCGACCACCTGCTGCAGGACAGCGCCGCGCACCCGCGTGCGGTGGACGCCGTGCCCTTGCCCGCGGCCTCGCTGTTCGGCGCGGTGAACGTGAACAAGGACGCCTGCACCCTGTGCCTGAGCTGCGTGAGCGCCTGCCCGGCCAACGCCCTGCTCGACAATGCCGAGCGACCGCAGCTGCGCTTCGTCGAGAAAAACTGCGTGCAGTGCGGCCTGTGCGCCACCACCTGCCCCGAGGACGCCATCACCCTGCAGCCCCGCCTGCTGCTGACCGAGCAGCGCCGCCAGCCGCGCGTGCTCAACGAGGCCCAGCCCTACGCCTGTGTGCGCTGCGGCAAGCCCTTTGGCACGCTCAAGGGCGTGGAGCTGATGCTGGGCAAGCTGGCCGGCCACGCCATGTTCCAGGGCGAGGCGCTGGAGCGCCTCAAGATGTGCGGCGACTGCCGCGTGGTGGACATCTACAGCAACCCGAACGAATCGCGCATCACCGACCACTGAGACACGCCGCCATGATGGAACGCATCCCCGTCTCCTCCACGCTCGACGAAGAAACCGCGCGCGCCGAGGTCTATGGCCTGCTGGCCGCGCTGTACTACGCGCCGCCCGGCGCCGAGCTGCTGAGCCAGCTGCGCGTGGCCGCCACCGAGGCGCCGGCGGCGGGCGCCTTTCTCGAGGAGCCCTGGCGCCAGGTCGTGGCGGCCGCGCGCGAGCGCGACGACGCGGCCATCGCCGACGAGTTCGACGCCTTGTTCGGCGGCGTGGGCAAGCCCGAGGTTCACCTGTTCGGCTCGCACTACCTCAGCGGCTTCCTGAACGAAAAGCCGCTGGCCCAGCTGCGCGGCGACCTGGCCGCGCTGGGCCTGGCGCGCGAAGAGAGCATGCCCGAGACCGAAGACCACGTGGCCTACGTGTTCGAGGTCATGCGCTACCTGATCGCTGGCGACGACGTCGAGGTGGCCAACCTCACGCGCCAGCGCGAGTTTTTCACGAAGCACGTGCAGACCTGGGTGCCGCAGCTGTGTGAGACCATCGCGGCCCAGCCCCGCGCCGGCTTCTATGCCGCGCTCGCGGGCTTCACGCAGGCCTTCATCGGGGTCGAGGCGCAGGGCTTCGACATGCTGGCCTGACCGGTATCACGCACACAGGAGCAGGCATGGCAGGCAAGGGCTATTGGATCGGTCGCGTCGACGTGGACGACCTGGAGCGCTACAAGCTGTACGTGGAGGCCAACGCGGCGCCGTTTCGCGAGTACGGCGCGAAGTTCCTGGTGCGCGGCGGGCGCTTCGAATGCGTGGAGGGCACCAGCCGCTCGCGCAACGTGGTGATCGAGTTCCCCTCGTACGAACAGGCCATGGCCTGTTACCGCTCGCCGGGCTACCAGGCCGCCATCGCGCTGCGCGCGCCGGTGTCGGTGATCGACCTGATCATCATCGAAGGCCACGAAGGCGCGCAGCCCTGAGCGGTCGCGGGCGGCGCTGCCGCCTCAATACAGGTAGACGGCGCCCACGTTCACGCCCGAGGCATCGGCCTGGTCACCGCCCACGCCGGCCGTGGCGTTGCTCGCATAGGGGCAGCTCACCGCCAGGGCCAGACCGTCGCCCGACAGGGCCAGCGCCGCGCCGAACTGGTACACGCTGTATTCGGCCGTGTTCGAGGGCTTGAGGTACGCCTGTTGCCGCCAGCCCGTGGCGCTGTGCGTGAACAGGTAGGCCGCGCCGGTGTCGGGCGCGTTGTCGTTGCCCTGGTCGCCGTTGATGCCCCGTGCGTCGCTGCTCTCGCCGATGGCGCCCACGGCCAGTGCCTGGCCATCGCTGGACAGGGCCAGGGTGCTGCCGAAGCGGTCGTTCGCGCCGGTGTTGGAGGCCTTGATGTAGGCGCGCTGGTTCCAGCCGGCGTTGTCCCGGGCGAAAAGGTACGCCGCGCCGCTGAAGGTGGCGCCCGTGTTGCCTGGGTCGCCGTCGACGCCCGTCGCGGCGCTGCTGTCGTAGGGACTGCCGACCGCCAGGACCTGGCCGTCGGCCGACAAGGCCAGGGCTTCCCCGAACCCCGACGGGAGCAGCGGGTTGGGCGCCGGCAGGAAGGCCTGCAGGCCCCAGGCGACCCCGTCGTGGGCGTAGACATGCACCGACCCGCCGGTGGCGCTGCCACCCATGGGGTCCGGCGACGGGGTGCCCACGGCCAGGGTATGGCCGTCGGCCGACAGGGTGATCCGCCGGCCAAACTGATCGGCGACGTGGTTGGTGGCGGCCTTGAGGTAGGCCTGCTGGCTCCAGGCATTGCCCTGGCGCGCGAAGACATAGGCCGCGCCGCTTTGCGGGTTGTTGTCGTCGTCGGGGGGATTGACGCCGGTGCCGCTGCCGGCTTCCTGGTCCGCCCCCACCGCCAGCACGTCGCCTTGCGCAGACAGCGCGACGCTGCCACCAAAGGCATCGCCGCCGCCGGTGTTCAAGCCCGTGAGGCGTGTCTGCAGGTTCCAGGCGCCGCCCTGGCCCGTGTAGAGGTAGACCGCGCCGCCGTAGTTGGCCGTCTGGCTGTCGTGCGGCGCGCCCACGGCCAGGGTGTCGCCCGCGCTGGACAGGGCCAGGCGGTAGCCGAAGCCGTCGTTCGGCTGGGGGGCCGGGGCCTGCAGCCGGGCCTGCTGGCGCCAGGTGGCGCCGTCGCGCGTGAACACATGGACGGTGCCGCTGGAGCTGTTGAGGGAGTCGCTGCCCGGCGCCCCCACGGCCAGGGTCTGGCCGTCCGCGGACAGCGCCACGCTCTGGCCGAACTGGGCGTCGCTGGCCGGATCGGAGGCCTTCACATAGCCGATGGCCTCCGCCAGTGGCCCGCTGGCGGTGACGGCGGCGGAGTCCACGCACGCCGACGCCTGGCAGGCCTGCAGGAGGTAGCGCGCGTTGATGCGCTCGGGCAGGAACACGGTGCGGTCGACCTGCGTGCTGCCGGCCGGCAGCGTGGCGATCAGGGTGTAGCCCGAGGCGCCGTCGGCGTCTTCGAGCAGCCGGTATTCGCTGGCCCCGGGCACGTCGGCCCAGCTGAAGTGAAAGGTCGTGATGGCGGTGGGCGTGAGTGCCAGGACCGGTGCCGCGAGGGCGGCCGCGGGAGGAAAGGCGACCGTGGCGGAGGACGGCGCACCCCCGCCGTTGCCGCCGCAGGCCGACAACACGGCGGCGAGCGCGAAGGCAGCGGCGCGGACGGCAGGCAACGGGCGGACTTCCATGAACGCTGTGCAGGGGGGACAAGCACAGCGATTGAAGCGGGTGCCTCGTGCGCCTATCCATACCCCCGACGCAGTATTCACAGCGCCGCCGGCCCCGCCCGTGGCCGGTGGGCCGCCGCGTGGCCTCAGCCCGGCGTGGGCCGCCCGTCGTTCGTCGGCGTGGCCGCGGGCGCGCGCGGCTCGGTGAACAGGCGCACGGTGAACACCGCGCCGCTCGCGCCGTCGCCGCGGTTGGCCGCGGTGATGCGCCCGCCGTAGCGCTCCACCAGGCCCTGGCTGATCCACAGGCCCAGGCCGTTGCCGTCGTTCTTGGTGGTGAAGAAGGGGCGGAACAGGCGCTCGCGCGTGGCCTCGCTCAGGCCGGCGCCGCCGTCGATCACCTGCAGCTCGGCGCCGCCCTCCACGTCGCGCGTGACCAGGCGCAGGCGGCCGCCCCGGGGCATGGCCTGGATGGCGTTGATCAGCAGGTTGATGATGACTTGCTGCAGCTCCTGCCGGTTGATGCCCACGCCGTGCGTGGCGCCGCGCTCGCGCTCCACCGCAATGTCGGTCTGCGACAGCAGGTGGCCCACCAGCACGAGGCAGTCGTCCACCGTGCGGTCCAAGGCCAGCGTGTCCACGTAGCCGGCGTATTCGGTGGGCCGCGCGTACTGCAGCAACTGCGTGACGATGATGCGCATGCGCTCGACCTGCTGGTCGAGCAGGCGCAGCTCGCCCTGAACCGGCTCGGTGGCGCGGCCCAGGGTGTCGCGGATGAGGTCCAGGTTGCCCTGCATCACCGCGATGGGGTTGTTGATCT
This sequence comes from Hydrogenophaga sp. SNF1, assembly GCF_034421675.1. NCBI lineage: Bacteria > Pseudomonadati > Pseudomonadota > Betaproteobacteria > Burkholderiales > Comamonadaceae > Hydrogenophaga > Hydrogenophaga sp. SNF1. The sequence goes on along the minus strand of NZ_CP139793.1, from coordinate 3,619,623 downwards.
CGTGCGCGATGCTGGCGGTGAGCTGGCCGATGGCGGCCAGCTTCTCGCTCTTGACGAGCTGCTCCTGCGCGAGCCGCAGCGATGCGTTGCTGGCCTGCAGTTCGCGCGTGCGCTCGGCCACCTTGCGGTCGAGCTCGTCGGCCCAGCGCTGCAGGGCCTGGGTTTTCTCGTCGATGGTGTCGAGCAGCTGGTCGAGGTGGCCCGCGAGCGCGCCGAGCTCGTCGCGCGCGGGCAGCGGGCCCACGCGCGCGCCGCCCTGGCCCTGTTCCACGCGCTGCATGGTCAGGTTCATCTGCTGCACCGGCTGGAAGATGCTGCGCGCCCAGCGCAGCGAGAACCAGGCCGAGGCCGCCATCACGCCGCCGAAGATGAGGCCGATGAGCGCCAGCATGGCGTAGCGCACCAGCCGAAAGGGGGCCTCGGTGAAGCCCACGTAGAGCATGCCCACGCGCGCGCCGCTGGCGTCGGCCAGGGGCTCGTAGGCCGAGACGTACCAGTCGTTCACCACGAAGGCCAGGTCCAGCCAGGTGTGGCCTTCGCCGAGCACGGCGCCGCGCACCGCCTGCGACACGCGGGTGCCGATGGCCCGCCGGTCCTGGAACAGGCGCACGTTGGTGGTGATGCGCACGTCGTCGAGGAACAGCGTGGCCGTGCCCTGGCTGTCGAAGGGCAGGGAGCCGGCGGGGTAGACGATGCGGTTGATGTGGTCGATGAAATCCAGGTTCTGGTTCAGCAGCAGGCCGCCGCTGAGCAGGCCCAGGCGCCGGCCCTGCGCGTCGACCACGGGCAGCGTGGCCTGCGCGACCATGGCGCGGTCTTCGGCGCTGCGCTGCGTGGGCGTGGCGTTGCGCGTGGGCACCAGGGGGATGTCCAGCCGCGACATCAGGTGCGGCGCCAGGGCGTGCAGCGAGGCGCGGTCGAGCACCAGCAGGCTGGCCTTGGCGCGGTCGCGCCGGGCCTGGATGGACCCACCCAGCGCGGGCGGCTGCGGCAGCAGGCCGGCGCGCTGGTCCTGCAGGCTCAGGCCGGGCGGCGCACCGCGTGCCAGCGGCAGGCCGTCATTGCCGTACAGCACGAGGAAGTCGAGCCCCAGGCGCTCGCGCTCGGTGGCCAGGTGCGCGGCGAGCGCGGCCAGTGCGTCGGGCGTGCCGGGGGCCAGCCCGTCGGCCAGCGCGCGCGAATCGGCCACGCCCTGGGTGCCCGATCCGATCTCGATCAGCACCTGGTCGAAGTAGCCCCGCGCCACCGCCAGGTCGCTGCGCACCTTGGTGATGAGCAGGCGGTCGTAGGCCTGGTCGCTCCACACCGCCAGCGCCAGCACCAGCAGCGGAAAGGCCACCAGCAGCGGCAGCAGCGCCATGGCCAGCAGCTTGTTGCGCACCGAGCCCGCGAGCCAGCGCGGCGCGCGCCAGAGCGTCATGCCGACGCCTCCTGCGTTCGCCCGGGCCTGGCCCCGTGGCGCCGTGGAACCGGCTGTGCCGTGCCGCCGGCGCCGCCCCCCTTGGCGGGGCGCGCGAGGCGCGGCGGGGGTGTTGTCTCTAGTTCGCCCATTCGGCCACGCGCCGCTCCAGGGTGCGGCGCGACACGCCCAGCAACTGCGCGGCGCGCGTCTTGTCGCCCTGCACCGAGTCGAGCACGGAGAGGATGTGCATCTTCTCCAGCGTGTGCAGGTCGGTGGGGCGCTCGGCCGCCGGCGCCTCGGGTGCGCCGGGGTAGAGCGCCGACACGTTGAGCGTGCCGAGGATGAGCGAGCGCTCGATCAGGTTGCGCAGCTCGCGCACGTTGCCGGGCCAGTCGTACTGCTGCAGGAAGGCCATCTCGGCCTCGCTGATGCGCAGCGGCTCGGCGCCCAGCGTGGGCGCCAGCTGGCCCATGAAGTGCGCCACCAGCGCGGGGATGTCGGCCTTGTGCTCGCGCAGCGGCGGCAGCGCGAGCTCCACCACCTGCAGGCGGAAGTACAGGTCCTTGCGGAAGCGGCCGGCCGCGACCTCGGCGCTGAGCTGGCGGTTGGTGGCGGCGACGATGCGCAGGTTGAGCGGCACCAGCTGCTCGCTGCCCACGGGGCGCACCCGCAGGTCCTCGATGGCGCGCAGCAGCGTGGCCTGGATGGACAGCGGCAGTTCCGCGATCTCGTCGAGAAAGAGGGTGCCGCCCTGGGCGTAATGGAAGAGGCCGTCGCGCGCGCGCGTGGCGCCGGGAAAGGCGCCCTTGGCGTGGCCGAAGAGCTCGCTGGCGATGAGCTCGGGCGAGACGGCCGCGCAGTTGACGGGCACGAAGGGGCCGGCGGCGCGCGCGCCCCGCGCGTGCAGCTCGCGCGCGACCAGTTCCTTGCCGGTGCCCGATTCGCCCTGCAGCAACACGGTGCTGTCCACGCCGGCCACGCGGTCGAGGGAATCGCGCAGGGCCGCCATGGACGGCGAGTCGCCCACCAGCGCCGCGCGGTGCACGGTGGCGGGGCCCATGGCGCGGCGCAGCACGAAGTTCTCGCGCCGCAGGCGCGAGCGCTCGTGGCACTGCTTGATGGCGTTGAGGATCTGCGGAACGCGGAAGGGCTTGAGGATGAAGTCGGAGGCGCCGGCGCGCAGCGCCTCGATGGCGGTGTCGAGGTCGGCGAAGGCGGTGATGAGGATGACCTCGCCGGTGTAGCCCTGTTCGCGCAGTTCCTTGAGCCATTCGACGCCGCTCTTGCCGGGCAGGGAGATGTCGAGCACCACGAGGTCCACGTGGTGGCCGCGCAGCCACTCGGCGCCTTCTTCGGCGCTGGTGGCGCTCATGACGAAATGGCAGCGCGGGGCGAGCGTCTTGACGAGGAAGTTGAGCATGCCCTGTTCGTCGTCGACGACCAGGATGGACCAGTTGGGCCAACCGTCCAGGGTGCGCTCGGGGCTTGTCGGGGGGGTGATCGTCTCCACCGGTCGATTCTATGAAGCGGGCGTGGGCGCACCGCTGCGCGGCCTGGCGCGGGACCTCGATGGCCCACGCGCCCAAGGCCTTGGAGCCTGATCGAATCACTCGGGCATTGGCGCCCTTGGCCCGGTGAGGACCGGTGCTTGGCGTGCGACAAGTTGTCGCGCTCGTTGGACAACATGGCGCAAGCCAGACGCCGGGTGGTCCTAAGTTCTGCGGGTTTGCCCGCGCTTTGGGCGGTTGAGCGGGCCTGTGTGGGCCGACGTTGCGAGTGGTTCTCATCGATGGTGGTTGGCATGCTTATCGCTAAGCGCGGCGCCGCCGCCGGTGGTCCGCCTCGGCGCCTGCGCGAGGGGGCCGTGCCTTGGCCAGAGCGCTCATGCACAAGCTTGCATACCCCCAGGGGGCGAAGTAGATTCGACCTTATGCAAGGAGCCCACACGTCTGGTGTGCGGGCCCTGCACACCTGGAGACATGCATGAAAGAGTCTTCCCGCTCCGGCCCGGCCGAGGGCCGTTCGCGCCTGAGCCGGCGCACCCTGTTCGCGGGTGCTGGCACAGCCGGTGCCGTGGCCGCCGTGGCCAGCGTGATGCCCGTGGCCCAAGCCCCCGAGAGCGCCGCCTCCGAGCCCAAGCCCGCGCCCGAGCGCGGCGGAGGCTACACGCTCAGCGAGCACGTCAAGCACTACTACCGCACCACGCGCCTCTGATCCGGCGCGCGAGAAACAGAGCCTCCCCACGAACGTCCCGTCCGCCGCCCACCCGCCCCACGGCATCCCGCGGCGCCCCAGGAGACACACCATGCTGCTGACCAAGAAATCCCCCTCCGCCGCCGGCCGTGGCACGCCGGCGCACGCCACCTTCGTGAACGCCCTGCAGCGAGGCCTGTCGTCCGCGCTGCCCACCATGGACCGCCGCGCCTTTCTGCGCCGCTCCGGTCTCGGGGTGGGCGTGGGCCTGGCCGCTTCGCAGCTCACCCTGGTGAAGAAGGCCAAGGCCGCCTCGGGCGGCTCGATCGACGGCACCGGCAAGATCGAGGTGCGCCGCACGGTGTGCACGCACTGCTCGGTGGGCTGCGCCAGCGACGCCATCGTGGAGAACGGCGTCTGGGTGCGCCAGGAGCCGGTGTTCGACTCGCCGATCAACCTGGGCGCGCACTGCGCCAAAGGCGCCTCGCTGCGCGAGCACGGCCACGGCGAGTACCGCCTGCGCTACCCGATGAAGCTGGTCAACGGCAAGTACCAGCGCATCACCTGGGACGAAGCCTACGACGGCATCGTCAAGAAGATGAAGGCCCTGCGCGAGGCCAGCGGCCCCGATTCGGTGTACTTCGTCGGCTCGTCCAAGCACAGCAACGAGCAGGCCTATCTGATGCGCAAGTTCGTGAGCTTCTGGGGCACGAACAACTGCGACCACCAGGCCCGCATCTGCCACTCCACCACGGTCGCCGGCGTGGCGAACACCTGGGGCTACGGCGCGATGACCAACTCGTACAACGACATGCAGAACAGCAAGTGCGCGTTGTACATCGGCTCCAACGCGGCCGAGGCGCACCCGGTCTCCATGCTGCACATGCTGCATGCCAAGGAGAACGGCTGCAAGATGATCGTGGTCGACCCGCGCTTCACGCGCACCGCGGCCAAGGCCGACGAGTACGTGCGCATCCGCTCGGGCACCGACATCCCCTTCCTCTTCGGCCTGCTGTACCACATCTTCAAGAACGGCTGGGAAGACAAGCGCTACATCAACGACCGTGTCTTTGGCATGGAGGCGGTGAAGGCCGACGTGATGGCCAAGTGGACGCCCGACAAGGTGGAAGAGGCCTGCGGCGTCAAGGAAGAACAGATGGCGCGCGTGGCCGAGATGATGGCCAAGAACCGCCCGTCGACGCTGGTGTGGTGCATGGGCCAGACGCAGCACTCCATTGGCAACGCCATGGTGCGCGCCTCGTGCATCGTGCAGCTGGCCCTGGGCAACATCGGCGTGAGCGGCGGCGGCGCGAACATCTTCCGCGGCCACGACAACGTGCAGGGCGCCACCGACGTGGGCCCCAACCCCGACTCGCTGCCGGGCTACTACGGCGTGGCGGCGGGCTCGTGGAAGCACTTCGCCAACGCCTGGGGCGTGGACTACGACTGGATCAAGTCGCAGTACGCCGAGGGCATGATGGAGAAGCCCGGCATCACCGTCTCGCGCTGGATCGACGGCGTGCTGGAGAAGAACGAGCTGATCGACCAGGGTCCGAACCTGCGCGGCGTGTTCTTCTGGGGCCACGCACCGAACTCGCAAACGCGCGGCCTGGAGATGAAGAAGGCCATGGACGCGCTGGACCTGCTGGTGGTGATCGACCCGTACCCGTCGGCCACCGCGTCGATGGCGGCCATGCCGAGCGACAAGATCAACCCCGAGCGCGAGGTCTATCTGCTGCCCGCGGCCACGCAGTTCGAGACCAGCGGCTCGTGCACCGCGTCCAACCGCTCCATCCAGTGGCGCGAGAAGGTGATCGACCCGCTGTGGGAGAGCCGCAGTGACCACATGATCATGCATGAGCTGGCGCAGAAGCTGGGCTTCGCGGAGCAGCTCTCCAAGAACTACAAGATGCAGAAGATCAAGGGCCGCGAGGAGCCGATGCCCGAGGACATCCTGCGCGAGATCAACCGCTCCGTCTGGACCATCGGCTACACCGGCCAGAGCCCGGAGCGGCTGAAGGCCCACATGCGCCACATGGACGCCTTCGACGTGAAGACGCTCAAGGCCAAGGGCAAGGTGGTCGACAAGGAGACCGGCTACGACCTGTCGGGCGATTACTTCGGCCTGCCCTGGCCCTGCTTCGGCACGCCCGAGATCAAGCACCCCGGCTCACCCAACCTGTACGACACCTCCAAGCACGTCATGGACGGCGGCGGCAACTTCCGCGCCAACTTCGGCGTGGAGCGCGACGGCGTGAACCTGCTGGCCGAAGACGGTTCGCACTCGCGTGGCGCCGAGATCACCACCGGCTACCCCGAGTTCGACCACGTGCTGCTCAAGAAGCTGGGCTGGTGGGACGACCTCACCGACGACGAGAAGAAGAAGGCCGAGGGCAAGAACTGGAAGACCGATCCCTCGGGCGGCATCCAGCGCGTGTGCATGAAGCACGGTTGCCACCCCTTCGGCAACGCCAAGGCGCGCGCGGTGGTGTGGAACTTCCCGGACGCGATCCCGCAGCACCGCGAGCCCATCTACGGCACGCGCCCGGACCTCATCGCCAAGTACCCCAGCCACGACGACCAGAAGAACCGCTGGCGCCTGCCCATCCTCTACAAGTCGCTGCAGGCGAAGAACGTCGAAGACAAGCTGCCGGAGAAATTCCCGCTCATCATGTCCTCGGGCCGCTTGGTGGAGTACGAGGGCGGCGGCGAGGAGACGCGCTCCAACCCCTGGCTGGCCGAACTGCAGCAGAACATGTTCGTGGAGATCAACCCGGCGGCGGCCACGCAGCGCGGCATCCGCCAGGGCGAGCAGGTCTGGGTGAGCACGCCCACCGGCGCGCGCATCAAGGTGATGGCGCTGGTGACCGAGCGCGTGGCGCCCGACACGGTGTGGCTGCCCTTCCACTTCTCGGGCCACTGGCAGGGCACCGACATGAAGCCCTACTACCCCGATGGCGCTTTCCCCGTGGTGCGCGGCGAGGCGGTCAACACGGCCACCACCTACGGCTACGACATCGTGACGATGATGCAGGAAACCAAGACCACGATCTGCAACGTCGAGAAGGCTTGAGGAGAACACCATGGCACGAATGAAATTCATCTGTGACGCCGAGCGCTGCATCGAATGCAACGGCTGCGTCACCGCCTGCAAGAACGAACACGAGGTGCCCTGGGGCGTGAACCGCCGCCGCGTCATCACCCTCAACGACGGTGTGCCCGGCGAGAAGTCGATTTCGGTGGCTTGCATGCACTGCAGCGACGCGCCCTGCATGGCGGTCTGCCCGGTGAACTGCTTCTACCGCACCGACGAGGGCGTGGTGCTGCACGACAAGGACGTCTGCATCGGCTGCGGCTACTGCTCCTACGCCTGCCCCTTCGGCGCGCCGCAGTTCCCCTCGCAGGGCACCTTCGGCGTGCGCGGCAAGATGGACAAGTGCACCTTCTGCGCCGGCGGCCCCGAGGCCCACGGCAGCCAGGCCGAGTTCGAGAAGTACGGCCGCAACCGCCTGGCCGAGGGCAAGCTGCCGGCCTGCGCCGAGATGTGCTCCACCAAGGCCCTGCTGGCCGGCGACGGCGACACCGTGGCCGACATCTTCCGCACCCGCGTGATCACGCGCGGCAAGGGCGCGGAGGTCTGGGGCTGGGGCACGGCGTACGGCACCGCGGAAGGGAAAAAATCGTGATGAAACGCCTGACCCTCACCTCCCTTGCGATCGCGGCCCTGCTGGGCCTGGCGGCCTGCGGCGAGAAGCCGCAGGAGATGGGCGCCAACGGCGTGAAGCAGGACAACGCGGCCTACAGCGGCGTTGGCCAAAGCCAGTACGCGCAATCGGGCTGGAAGGCCGGCGACAAGGGCAGCTGGGAGCAGCAGCTCAAGGCGCGCGCCCAGTACGGCCAGAACGACTACGTGCGCATCGGCGCGCAGCAGAAGTAAAGGCGACGGCCATGCACAAGCAAGCAACCCCTCGCTGGCGGGCCGGGCTCGCGGCGCTGCTGCTGGGTCTGGGCGCGGCCTCGGCCTGGGCCCAGGCGCCCAAGGCGGTGCCGGACGATCCCGCGCCAGCGGCCCAGCAGGCGGCGCCCGCGGGGCAGGGCGGCATCAAGAGCCAGAACATCTTCGATATCCGCCCCGACGCCGACACCGACCCGAACTACGCCAGCCAGAGCAACGCCGAGCGGCGCAAGGTGCAGCCCGGCAACAACGCGCCCATGTGGCACGACGTGAGCAAGGGCGTGACCGGCCAGACCATGCTGCCGTACCCCGAGTACGGCAACCTGATCCAGGGCTTCGTGCAGTACCCCGGCTCCAAGCTGACCACCGCCGGCGAGGCCTGGCGCCAGGTGCGCAACAACTGGATCATTCCCTATGGCGGTTCGCTGCTGCTGATCGTGCTGGTGGCGATCGCGCTGTTCTACCTCGCCAAGGGCTCGATCAAGCTGCACGGCCCGGAGACCGGCCGCAAGATCGAGCGCTTCACGTACTTCGAGCGCGCGGCGCACTGGGTCAACGCGATCGCCTTCGTCGCGCTGGCTGTCTCCGGCATCGTCATGGCCTTCGGCAAGTTCTTCCTGCTGCCCGTCATCGGCAGCACGCTGTTCGGCTGGCTTACCTACGCGCTGAAGAACCTGCACAACTTCGTCGGCCCGCTGTTCGCGGTGTCGCTGGTGGTGGTGATCTTCACTTTCATCAAGGACAACCTGCCGGCCAAGGGTGACCTGGTCTGGCTGCTCAAGGGCGGCGGCCTGCTCAGCGGCAAGGAGGTTCCCTCGCACCGCTTCAACGCGGGCGAGAAAGTGGTGTTCTGGGCCGGCGTGTTCTTCTTCGGCCTGATCGTGGTGGGCTCCGGCCTGTTCCTGGACAAGCTGCTGCCGGCGGTGGAGTTCACGCGCGCCAACATGCAGGTGGCCCACATGATCCACGCCACGGCCGCGGCGCTGATGATGGCGCTGTTCCTGGGCCACATCTACCTGGGCACCATCGGCATGAAGGGCGCCTACGCGGCGATGAAGACCGGCTACGTCGACGAGACCTGGGCCAAGGAACACCACGCCCTGTGGCACGACGACATCAAGGCCGGCAAGATCCCGGCGCAGCGCTCGGCCAACCCGTCGCAGCCCGCGTCCGGCCAGCCGGCGAAAGCCTGAGCGTTTTCAGGAGACAGACCGCATGAGCATCCGCAAGATCGCCTTCGCCGTGGGCCTGCTGGCCGCGGCCACCCTGGCCCAGGCCAAGCTGCCGGCACCGCCGCCGCTCACGCCCGAGGCCGCCGCCAAGGCCGATGAGGCCAAGGCCAAGGCCGCGTACAACACCAAGGTCGACGCCTACAAGCTGTGCAAGGCCATGGACAAGGCGGCGGCCAACTACTTCAAGACCACCGCGGGCGCGGGCAAGCAGCCCTCGGCGGGCGCGCCGGCCTGCACGGACCCGGGCCCCTTCTCCTACGTGCCGCCCAAGCCGGCCGAAGCGGCGGGCGCGCACTCGCCCGCGGCACCGGCGACCAGCCCGCCCAGCAACCAGGCGCCGGCCGGCGCGCCCACGCCCAAGAAGCCGTAAGCGCCGCGCGCCGCCGCCGGCCCCCATGCCCCCGCGCGGGGCAGCGCCAAAGGCCGCACCCCCGGGTGCCGGCCTTTTTCTTTAGTAGTCTCGCCCCATGCGCCTGCCCCAACTGACCGAGGCCCGTGCCCCGCTGACCGAGTCCATCGACGCGCTGGACGAGTTCGGCCAGCCCCGCGCCATCCACATCCCCGCCGAGCGCGACCTCACGGTCTACGTCGACAAGCGCGAGCTGGTCACGCTCATGACCCTGGGCGCGCGGCCCGAGTGGCTGACCCTGGGCTACCTGATCAACCAGCGGCTTATCGCCTCGGTGGACGACATACAGTCCATCACCGTCGACTGGGAGGTGAACGCCGCGAGCGTGAAGACCCGCCACGGCATCGAGCGCATTGAAGAGCGCACGGCCAAGCGCGTGGTCACCACCGGCTGCGGCCAGGGCAGCGTGTTCGGCGGACTCATGGACGACCTGGACCGCATCCGGCTGCCCGAGGGCGTGCTGCGCCAGTCGCAGGTCTACGCCATCGTGGACGCGATCCGCCTGAAGGAGAGCACCTACAAGTCGGCCGGCTCGGTGCACGCCTGCGCGCTGTTCCGCGGCACCGAGCTGGCGCTGTTCGTGGAAGACGTGGGCCGGCACAACGCGGTGGACACCATCGCTGGCTGGCTCGCCCTGCAAGACGATGCCCCACGCGACGTGGGCGAGACGCTGGACAAGGTCTTCTACACCACCGGCCGCCTGACCAGCGAGATGGTCATCAAGAGCGCCCAGATGGGTGTGGCGGCGGTCATCTCGCGCAGCGGCATCACGCAGATGGGCCTGCAGGTGGCGCGCCGCGTGGGCCTGTGCGCGGTGGGCCGGGCCACCAACAAGCACTTCCTGTGCTACGCCAACCCCGAGCGGCTGGTGTACGACGCGGTGCCGGCGGCGGTGCCGCAGGCCGTGCGCGGCTGACCCAGGCTGTCGCCTGGCCTGGGCGGTTCACGCCCTAACACATCGGCCAGGTCGCATACGGCGGCCCGTACCCGCTGGGCTGACGCGCGTATCGTCGGCCCGCTGGTCTTGTGGGCGAACGACCGGGATCGGGTGCACTGGCGAACCGAGCGGCGGCTCATGGCAAACGACGATAGACCGCGCAAGGGTTCGCCGTTACCAATCCGTCACGTCCGGTGGAAGGCAACAGGTCTTTCAACTGCGACCGACAGGGAGGGGAAATGCATAGATGCATGGCGCGACGCCATGGAGCGCACTTGCGCAGGCCTATCGGTGGGCGCTCAAGCCAAGCAAACCGTTGGTGGTTGTGGGGCGCGCGCATGCGCTGCCGCAGATGAACGGCTCGGGGGTGGTGCGCAACTCGCGGGCGGCGATGAGCTAGGCGGGCGCGCAGGCCGATGAGCTGGAGGCGGCGGTGGCGGTGTTCTCGGCGACCACGACGCGGGATGCCCAGCGGGCAGGAAGGGCCTTCCGCCACCGTGCTCATACACCGCGCGGTAGACAGTGCGGCGCCCACGTATCGTCGCGCGCTTGATTTTTTGAAAGGGAGTTTTGTCTTGACGACATCGAACAACAAAGCGGGCGTCGCCAAGTTTGGCGACGAGGTGGTAGCGGCCAAGCCGCGTCGGCGTATCGGCCGCTGGCTGCTGGGATTGCTGCTCATCGGCCTGCTTGCCATCGCGGCGATCGTGGCCATCTGGTTGCACAAGGCCCAGCGCATCACCTCGCGTATCGAGAGCCATGTGGCCTCTCAGCCTTACCCGGGATTCGCCATTGGTGATTTGGGCGGCATGCCGGTGAAGATGCCGCGCTACATGGCTGAGCTGCTGGAGTACGACGGCGACCCGGGGTGGGCACCCGCACCGGACTGGCGCCCGCCGGTGCGCACTTTCGAATCGAAGATCAACAGCTTCGGCTTCTATGTGCGATTCCCGGATGGCCAGACACTGGATTCGTGGGAGCGGCGCGAGGAGAAGCGGTTGACGCCGCCTTGGGAGGATCGGTGGATCAGTGTGGGGGTGAAGAGCAGCAAGCGATATCCCAGGGACGGTTTTCTGGACGTCTATGTCAAACGACGCCTTCTGGATCACTCTGGAAAAAGTGTCAATCACCGCTACTTTCGCCAGGCTGAAAACGAACATGACCTGGAGGTGTTTCGGCTGACTCCGCCCCCAGAAGGGCCTGATCCGACCAAGACGCTCGTGTCCGAGGAGTTCGTCGGGCGCGATTCGACTGGCAAAGTGATCAGCACTCTTGATTGCACTGTCTCCTTCGATGCGAACAGGTCTAGGTGTTCCCAGGTCTGGTCCATGGAAACACAGGAACTTCGAGTTCAACTGACGGCAAGCTACCGCCGTCCCCTGCTACAGCACTGGCGCGAGATTCAACCCATGGTCACCCAGATCGTTCTGGGCTTCCGGCACGACCCCAGCAAGTCCGAGAAAGCGCCCTCTGCACCGCGCTGACCCATTCACTCATCACCTCAACCACCAACGCTCAGGAGGAAACCCATGTCACAACCGCAAGCACTGACCACCGCGCAACTTGAAGCCTACTCTCAGCAACTTGCCAACGGCACGCTGGCCAATGTGGAGCAGGTTTATGCCGATCTCTACAGCAAGGGCTACAGCTACGCCGGCTGGGCCGGTGGGGTCGCGAGTGAGAGCACCATTGCCGGCGTGTCAGCGGTGAACTTCCTGACGGGCACGGCCATGATGGGGTGGGGCGGTGAGCAGTGTCGTAACTTGCCAGAGGCGACACTGGATTCGATTCGAATGCAGATGGCGACGCGCTACGTCGATGTCCTCATCCGATATGCAGATCGTGATGGCGGGGTGCTTTCCAGCGACATCGACTATCGCGATACAAAAGAAATTCACGAAGCTGTCTTCGCAAACCACAACCTCTCCCTCGACAACTGGACCCTCAACACCCCCATGGAACTGGTTCGCCAGACCCAAGGCGATGAGGCGGTTGAGGCCCTTTGGGGAAAGGTTCGAGACACCGGTGGCGATGGTTGGGACGCGCTCGCCGTAAATTTTGAGCTCTATCACATCGTTAGCTCGCTGAGGTTTGACCCTACCTATCAAGAACAGGCACAAACATGGATTGACGAGGTTCCGGGTTTCGCGAACTTCGAAGAATGGGGCCGGCTGATCGATACGGTGAAGGAGTGGCTGAACAACACGCAAGTCGGTCGCATGTGGAATGCCATCCACCAAGTCATCGAAAGCGACCCGCTCTTCCTGGTCAATCCCCTGCTCAACACCGCGTTCACTTCCGCCCGAGCCGTCGTTCTTCAACGCGACCCGCTGGTGCTGGACCTCGACGGCGACGGCCTGGAACTCTCTGCCGCCAGCGGCAACGTGCTGTTCGACCACAACGCCGACGGCATCAAGACGGGCACTGGCTGGGCGCGCCCCGACGATGGCTTGCTGGTGCGCGACCTGAACGCCAACGGCAGCATCGACTCCGGCCGGGAACTCTTCGGCGTGGACACGGTGAAGAGCAACGGCCAGATGGCCACGCAGGGCTTCGACGCGCTGGCTGATCTGGATTCGAACGCCGACGGCCAGATCACCAGCGCGGACGCTGCCTGGGCCCAACTGCAGGTCTGGCGCGATACGAACCAGGACGGCATCAGCCAAAGCGGCGAGCTCAGCGGGCTCGATGCGTTGGGCATCACGCGCATTGGGCTCAACGGCAGCGCCAGTGGCCCGCAGGCGGGGCAGACGATCAACAACAACCGGGTGGCGCTGAGCACCACGTTCACGCGCAATGGGGTCAACCGCACGGTGGGGGCGATCGACCTGGAGGCCAATGGCTTCTTCTCGCAGATCCCGCCAGAAGTGGTGGACGAGGCGGGCAACCCGGTGGTGATCACGCAGGCGGCGCATGCGCTGCCGCAGATGAACGGCTCGGGGATGGTGAGGAACCTGAGGGCGGCGATGAGCCTGACGGGCGCGCAGGCCGATGAGCTGGAGGCGGCGGTGGCGGCGTTCGCGGCAGCGGGCACGCGGGAGGCGCAGAGGGCTTTGCTCGACAACCTCATCACCGAATGGGCACGGACCTCGAGCTACTGGAGCAGCCTGGAAGGCTACCTGGGGGGCGCGGTGACGCTGACGCCGCCGGCGGGCATGACCGGTGAGCAGTACCGCAACATGATCGGCGTGCTGGAGGCGTTCAATGGCAGCCGGTTCTATGCGCAGCTGGGCAGCGCGATGCCGGCGGGGCAGTCGGGCAGCACGGTCAATGGAGTGACGGGCTACTCCATCAACCCGGCGGCGCAGCAGGTGGCGTTCTTGCAGCAGGCGTATGAGGCGCTGAGAGAGAGCGTGTATGGCGCGCTGGTGATGCAGACGCGGCTCAAGCCGTATCTGGATGCGGTGGAGCTGACGGTGGATGGAAATGGCGTTCATTTCGACACCTCGGGCCTTCAGGCGCTGGCGCTGCAAGGAGCGCAGACCGATGCGCTCAATGCGATCAAAGACCTGACGGACCTTAGGCGCTATGGCAGTGAGGTTCTGAAGGGTGTGGGGTGGGCGTTTGAAGACACCATGGCCGCGGTGCTGACGTCGGTGGAGATTACGCCGGACGTGATGGCCTTGCTGACAGCGGAGAGGCTGGCATGGATGGGGACGCAGGCCACGTCGTTTACCGTTTCGGCCGCGCAAGCCGGGTTCACGGTGATTGGCAATGCGCTGGACAACAGCATCGCTGGCAACGCCGCTGGGTCCGAGTACCTCCATGGCGGTCAAGGCAACGACACGCTGACGGCGGTGGGCAGCTGGGACGTGCTCGACGGCGGAGCGGGGGATGACGTGCTCAAGCTGAGCAACGGTGCGGAGCAGTCCACCACGTTCATTGGTGGGGCGGGCAACGACACCATGACGGGCGGCGGCTACAACGACACCTATGTGTTCAACCGGGGCGATGGCTCGGACACCATCACCGACTACGGCACGCACGGCACGAGCAGCATTTACCTGGACCAGCTCAGCTTTGGTGCAGGCATCGCCGTGAGCGACGTGGGAGCGCGCCGGGTAGGCGTGGATCTGGTGGTCACGGTGGCGGGTGTGCCGGGCGACCAGATCACGATCAAGAACTGGTTCAGCGAGGTCAATGGCTTCTACCGCATCGAGCAAATCAACTTCGCTGACGGGACGGTCTGGACCCACAACAACCTGGCGCAGCTGGCGCTGGCCACGACGAACACCGGCACGGCCGGCAACGACACCATCAGTGGAACGGGAACCTACAGCGACCGGCTGATTGGCCTGGAGGGCAACGACACGCTGACGGCGGTGGGCAGCTGGGACGTGCTCGACGGCGGAGCGGGGGATGACGTGCTCAAGCTGAGCAACGGTGCGGAGCAGTCCACCACGTTCATTGGTGGGGCGGGCAACGACACCATGACGGGCGGTGGCTACAACGACACCTATGTGTTCAACCGGGGCGATGGCTCGGACACCATCACCGACTACGGCACGCACGGCATGAGCAGCATTTACCTGGACCGGCTGAACTTCGGCCAGGGCATCGCGACCAGCGACATCGGCGCGCGTCGCGTGGGCGTGGATCTGGTGGTCACGGTGGCGGGTGTGCCGGGCGACCAGATCACGATCAAGAACTGGTTCAACGATGGCAGCGGCTACCAGCGCATCGAGCAGATCGGTTTCTCGAATGGAACGGTCTGGACGCACAACGACTTGGCACAGCTGGCGCTGAGCACGAGCAACACCGGCACGGCTGGCAACGACACCATCAGCGGCACGCTGCACTACAGCGATCGGTTGATGGGCGGTGAGGGCAACGACACGCTGACGGCGGTGGGCAGCTGGGACGCGCTCGACGGCGGAGCGGGGGATGACGTGCTCAAGCTGAGCAACGGTGCGGAGCAGTCCACCACGTTCATTGGTGGGGCGGGCAACGACACCATGACGGGCGGTGGCTACAACGACACCTATGTGTTCAACCGGGGCGATGGCTCGGACACCATCAGCGACTACGGCACGCACGGCACGAGCAGCATTTACCTGGACCAGCTCAGCTTTGGTGCAGGCATCACCGAAGAGGATCTGTGGTTCTCCCGCTCAGGCAATGACTTGCGGGTGCAGGTGCTCGGTGATGGCGGTCAGGTGCAGATCACGAACTGGTACGCCGGCTCCAACTACCTCATCGAGGAGATGCACCTGAGCGACGGCCAGAGGCTGCTGTTCAGTCAAGTCGACTCCCTCGTCAACGCGATGGCCGCCTTCGCTCCACCCGCACCGGGCCAGACCTCACTCACGCCCGAGCAGCAGGTCGCCTTGACTCCGGTGATCGCGGCAGCCTGGAACTGACGACAAGAACCCTTGGGAGGAGAACAGCATGTCGGACCCGACGCTGGAGGCGCCGGACGCCTCGGGGCCCGCGCGCGCGGAGGGCGCGCCGCCGCTGCCGCCAAGGCGCGCCACCGAGCAGGACAGTGGCATCGCCTGCCTGGTGATGATCGCCCGACTGCATGGCGTGGCGGCGGACCCGGACCAGATCGCGCACGAGTTCGCGCACGATGGCCGTGCACTGGACGCGCAGGGCCTGCTGTTGGCTGCGAGGAAACTGGGGCTGGTGGCCAAGCGCGTGCGCGTGGATCCGGTGCGGCTGGCGAAGACGCCCTTGCCGGCGATCGGGATCGGTGCGTCGCGGGCCAGCAGTGCGCAGCACGGTGAACCGTGCAAGGGCGCCACCGGCGACACCAGTTTTTTCCTCCTCGCCCGCATCGACGAAGGCCGCGCCCTGATCCAGTCTCCCACTGTTGGCCGGCCGGAATCCCTCAGCCTCGACGCCCTGCGGGCCCAGT
Source organism: Hydrogenophaga sp. SNF1 (assembly GCF_034421675.1). Lineage (NCBI taxonomy): Bacteria > Pseudomonadati > Pseudomonadota > Betaproteobacteria > Burkholderiales > Comamonadaceae > Hydrogenophaga > Hydrogenophaga sp. SNF1. The sequence continues at coordinate 3,603,638 of NZ_CP139793.1, read as the reverse complement.
GGTCCGGCGAACTGATCCTCTTCACCTCGCGCGCCTCCATCGCGGGCGACATGGCGAAGTTCGATTTCACCTGGTTCATTCCCGCCGTGGTGAAGTACCGCCGCCTGCTGCTGGAGGTGCTGGGCGTGAGTTTCGCGCTGCAGTTGTTCGCGCTCATTACGCCGCTGTTTTTCCAGGTGGTGATGGACAAGGTGCTGGTTCACCGCGGCTACACCACCTTGGACGTGATCGCCATCGCCTTCGCGGTGGTGGTGGTATTCGAGGTGATGCTGGGCGGCTTGCGCAGCTTCGTATTCGCGCACACCACCAGTCGCATAGACGTGGAGCTGGGCGCCCGTCTGTTCCGGCACCTGCTGGGCCTGCCGCTGCAGTACTTCCAGGCCCGGCGCGTGGGCGATTCGGTGGCGCGCGTGCGGGAGCTGGAAAACATCCGCGCCTTCCTCACGGGCAACGCGCTCACGGTGGTGCTCGACCTGCTGTTTTCCATCGTCTTCCTGGCGGTGATGGCGTACTACAGCGGCTGGCTCACGCTGATCGTGCTGGCCTCGCTGCCGTGTTACGTGCTGGTGACGGCGGTGTGCACGCCCATCCTGCGCGCTCGCCTGCACGAGAAGTTCAACCGCGGTGCCGAGAACCAGGCCTTTCTGGTGGAGACCATCAGCGGCATCGACACGGTGAAGGCCATGGCGGTGGAGCCGCAGTGGACGCGCCGCTGGGACCAGCAGCTCGCGGGCTACGTGTCGGCCAGTTTCCGAACGGCCACCATCGGCACCTTGGCCAACAGCGGGGTCACGTTGATTTCCAAGGCGGTGACGGTGCTCACGCTGTATTTCGGTGCGCGCTTCGTCATCGAGGGCGATCTGTCCGTGGGGCAGCTGATCGCCTTCAACATGCTGGCGGGCCAGGTGGCGCAGCCGGTGATGCGCCTGGCCAACCTGTGGACCGACTTCCAGCAGACCGGCATTTCCGTGCAGCGCCTGGGCGACATCCTGAACGCTCGCACCGAGGTGTCGGGCCAGAAGGCGGCGCTGCCGCCCCTGGCGGGGCGGGTCACGTTCGAGGGGGTGCACTTCCGCTACCGGCCCGATGGGCCCGAGGTGTTGAGCGACCTGTCGCTGGACATCGCACCCGGCACCGTGGTGGGGGTGGTGGGGCGTTCGGGTTCCGGCAAGAGCACCCTGACCAAGCTGGTGCAGCGCCTGTACGCGCCCGAGCGCGGGCGGGTCCTGGTGGATGGCATCGATCTGCTGATGGCCGATGCGAGTTCCCTGCGCCGCCAGGTGGGTGTGGTGCTGCAGGAGAACGTGCTGTTCGCGCGCAGCGTGCGCGACAACATCGCCCTGGCCGACCCGGGCGCGCCGCTGGAAGCGGTGGTGCGCGCCGCTCGCCTGGCGGGGGCGCATGAGTTCATTGCCGAGCTTCCCGAGGGCTACGACACGATGGTGGGTGAGCATGGTTCCACCCTGTCCGGTGGGCAGCGGCAGCGCATTGCGATCGCGCGCGCGCTCATGACCAACCCGCGCATCCTCATCCTGGACGAGGCCACGAGTGCGCTGGACTATGAAAGCGAGCGCATCGTGCAGCAGAACATGCAGCGCATTGCCCAGGGGCGCACGGTGATCATCGTGGCGCACCGGCTGAGCGCGGTGCGCGACGCGCATCGAATCGTGGTGATGGAGCGCGGTCGCATCGTGGAGTCGGCCACGCACGCCGAGCTGCTGGCGCGCCCGGGCAGCCGTTACGGCCAGTTGTGGCGTCTGCAGCAGGCGTGAAGGGATGGGCATGAAACTCCGTCTGCAATGGCAGGCCCTGCGCGATCTGCTGGGCCGCCACCGCGCCGTGTGGCGCCAGGTCTGGGCGCAGCGCGCGGCGCTGGACGCGCCGCCGCGCCCGGCGCACGAGACCCAGTTCCTGCCGGCCGCGCTGGCCCTGCAGGAAACCCCCCTCTCGCCCGCGCCGCGCCTGGCCATGGGGCTTGTTGTGGCCTTCCTGCTCATTGCGCTTCTGTGGGCCACGTTCGGGCGCATCGACGTGGTGGCGGTCGGACAGGGCAAAGTGGTGCCCAGCGACCGAACCAAAACCGTTCAACCCCTGGAGGCCGCCATGGTGAAGGCCATCCATGTGCACGATGGGCAGTTCGTGCGCGCGGGCGAGGTGCTGATCGAGCTGGACCCCACGGCGTCCATGGCCGACGCCGATCGGCTGGCGGCCGAGCACACGGCCGCGCTGCTGCAGCTCATGCGTGGGCAGGCGCTGCTGATGGCCTTGGACGGCTCTGGTGCCCCGAGCCTGCCGCCGCTGAGGGAGGTGGATGCCACCCGCCGCCAGGAGGCCGCCCGCTTGCTGCAAGGCCAGTACGCGGAGTACCAGACCCGCCGCGAACGGGTGGCGGCCGACACCGCGAGCCGCGAGGCCGAGTGGCGCGCCACGCAGGCCTTGGTGCGCAAGCTGGAGCAGACCTTGCCCATTGCCACCCAGCGCGCGCAGGACTACCGCAACCTGGTGGCGCAGTCCTTTGTGTCCCACCACGGCTACCTGGAACAGGAGCAGGCGCGCATCGAGATGGAGGCCGACCTGGCCGCGCAGCGCAACCGCCTGCAGGAGATTGCCTCCTCGCTCGACGAAGCGCGCGCGCAGCAGCGCGCCTTGACGGCTGAGACGCGCCGAACCGCGCTGGACAGCATCGAGCAGGCCCAGCAGCGCCTGGACGCACTGGCGCAGGAGCGCATCAAGGCCGAGGCACGGGGCCGACTCACGCGGCTCACCTCACCCGTGGACGGCACGGTGCAGCAGCTGGCGGTGCACACCGAAGGGGGCGTGGTCACACCCGCGCAGTCGCTGATGGTGGTCGTGCCGGCGGACCAGCCGTTGGAGGTGGAGGCCTTCTTCGAGAACAAGGACATCGGCTTCCTGCGCCAAGGCCAGGTGGCGGAGGTGAAAGTGGAGACTTTCCAGTTCACCAAGTACGGCACGCTGCACGCCGAACTCGCCAGCGTCTCGCACGACGCCATCAGCGACGAGCGGCGTGGCCTGATCTACGCCAGCCGCGTGCGTTTGGCGCGCACCAGCCTGGACGTGGATGGCTCCGAGGTGCGCCTGTCGCCCGGCATGGCCGTGAGCGTGGAGGTCAAGACCGGACAGCGCCGGGTGATCGAGTACTTCCTGGCGCCGCTGCTGCGGCACACCGACGAAAGCCTGCGCGAGCGCTGATCAAACCGCCTTCAGCGCCAGCCGGCTCGCGTGCTTCCACGCGCGGCGCAGCACGGCCGGCGACCAGGATTCCTCGGGGATCAGCAGCACGCCGCGCGCGCGCATCCATTGGCCCAGGTCCACGTGGCTGGTGGCCACGGTGAGCGGGATGGCCAGCAGCAGCGGGAGGGCCACGGGGGCCAGCCACAGCAGCGCGGCGGCGTTGAGCAGCGCCACGCCCGCGCCCATGAGGGCAATGACGGCGGTCATGGGCGCCAGGCGGCGGGCGGCATCGCCCCAGCTCACGCCACTGGCCTCCCGCGGGGGCGACTTCCACTCCAGCTTCAGGCCGGTGAGGGCCACCAGCACGAACAGCGAGTGCGCGAGCATGCGGATCGGCGCCTGCAGCACGGCCAGCAGGGTCTCGGCAACCGCACTGAGCATGAGCGTGCCCGCGCCGCCGAACTGGCGCTGCTCGCGCTTGAGGAAGACGGCGATCAGGCCCAGCACGCGCGGCATGAAGAGCAGGCACAGCGTCCAGACCCACAGGCCGCGCAGTTCGGCGGGCAGGGCCTGCCAGTCGGGCAGCAGGGTGCTGTCGGCCACCCACAGGGCGGTGCCGATGGTGAGGAAGCCCAGCCACAGCGGCGCCGACAGGTAGGACATGGCGCCAATGGCGAACATGCTGCGGTGCACGCGGTGGATGCCGGGCTCGGCCATCAGGCGCGCGTTCTGCAGGTTGCCCTGGCACCAGCGGCGGTCGCGCTGCAGCTCGCTCAGCAGGTCGGGCGGCTGCTGCTCGTAGCTGCCGTGCAGGTCGGAGACCAGCCACACGTGGTAGCCGGCGCGGCGCATCAGCGCGGCCTCGACGAAGTCGTGCGACATGATGCCGCCCGACATGCCGCCGGTGCCCTTGATGGGGGCCAGCGCGCAGTGCTTCATGAAGGGCTCGACGCGGATGATGGCGTTGTGGCCCCAGTAGTGGGACTCGCCGAGCTGCCAGAACTGCATGCCCAGCGTGAACAGGCGGCCGGTGACGCGCGAGGCGAACTGCTGCGAGCGCGCGTGCAGCGTGGCGTGGCCCACGGCCTGCGTGGCGGTCTGGATGATGCCGGCGCGCGGGTGCGCTTCCATCAGCTTGACCATGTCGACCAGGCAGCGGCCGCTCATCACGCTGTCGGCGTCGAGCACGACCATGTAGCGGTAGTCCTTGCCCCAGCGGCGGCAGAAGTCGGCCACGTTGCCGGCCTTGCGGTGGCTGCGGCGCGTGCGCAGGCGGTAGTAGACCTCGATGGAGGGCAGGCCGCTGGTGGCCAGGGCGCTGCGCAGGCTTTCCCAGGCGGCGCGTTCGGCGCGCTGGATCTCGGGGTCGTAGCTGTCGGACAGCACGAAGACGTCGAACACCTTCGATTCGCCGGTGGCGGCGAGCGATTCGCAGGTGGCGCGCAGGCCCGCGAAGACGGTGGCCACGTCCTCGTTGCAGATGGGCATGATGATGGCGGTGCGCGCCTCGGGGTTCATGGCGTGGTCGCGCACCTCGGCCGCGCGCAGGGTGTGGCGGTCGCCGAAGATCGAGACCCAGAAGCCCATGAGCGCGGTGACGAAGCCGGTGAGCACCCAGGCCGAGAGGACCACGAACAGGGTGAGCTGCGCCACGCGCAGCAGGCCGTTGCCGCTGGTGGGCTGCAGTTCCCAGAACATCAGGCCGGCCATCAGCGTCCAGGCCAGGGTCAGGGCCACGAAGATCGCGCGGCGCCAGTTGGCGGCGTTCTGCCAAGGCTCCAGCGGCGCGCCGGCGCGCGCGGGCGCCTGGCCCTGGGCATAGGGCGGCAGCAGGCCGCTGGCCGTGCTGAGCAGCACCGTCCCGATGCTGTTCCAGAAGCCGCGCCAGGGGCGCGGCGCCATGGAGCCGCGGTTGATGGGGGGCGCGGTCACCGCGTTCGGGTGGCGCTCTTGCCGCAGCAGGCTGCGGGGCTTCATTCGGGCAGCAGAAGTTGCGTCCATGTTTCGCTCACGGTGTGTTGCTGGTGTTGCAGGAAGGCGCGCAGTTCGACCGGCTGGGTGGGGTCGATGCGCTCGACGCGCAGGCTCAGGCGCCAGGTGCGCGTGGCCGGGTTGGGGTAGGCGATGGCCTCGAGCACGCGGCCGTTGGCATTGGTGCTGACCTTGGGCTCGACGCTGGCCCCAGCGGGCAGGGCGTCCAGCGCGGGGCCGGCGAAGTCGAGCACGAACTTGGGCTGGGCGGCCTGCTCGGCGGCGCTGAGCTTGGTGTAGCCATAGCCGCGGCGACTCTGCGTGACCCAGCTGGCGGGCGGGCGCTGCTGCTCGTCGCCCTGCCAGGACAGGTCGTAGCGCAGCTCCAGCGGCTGGCCGGCCACCAGCGGCTGCGCCGGCACCCAGTAGGCGACGATGTTGTCGTGCGTCTCGTCGGGCGTGGGCAGCTGCACCAGCTCCACGCGGCCCGGGCCCCAGTCGCCCACGGGCTGCACCCAGGCGCTGGGGCGGCGCTCGTAGCGGGCCTCCACGTCCTCGTAGCTGGCGAAACGGCGGTCGCGCTGCATCAGACCGAAGCCGCGCGGGTTGCTGGTGGTGAAGGAGCTCACGGCAATGGCTTTGGGCCGCTGCAGCGGGCGCCACATCCACTCGCCCTCGCCGGTGACCAGCATCAGGCCGTCCGAGTCGTGCACCTCGGGGCGGAAGTCGCCCGGCAGGGGCTGGTTCTCGCCCGACAGGAACATGCTGGTGAGCGGCGCGATGCCCAGGGTGTTGACCGGCGCGGCGCCTTCGCGCGCGAACAGGCGCAGGCGCACGTTCATGGTGGTGGTGAACCCGGGGCGGATGACGAATTCGTAGGCGCCCGTCACGCGCGGCGATTCGAGCAGGGCCATCACCGTCACCTCGCGCGCATCGGCGCTCGGGCGGCGCAGCCAGAACTCGCTGAAGCGCGGGAATTCCTCGCCGTTGCCGCCCACGGTGTCGATGGCCAGGCCGCGCGCCGACAGGCCGTAGCCCTGTTGCGCGCCGAGGGCGCGGAAGTAGCTCGCGCCCAGGAAGACGGCCAGCTCGTCCTTGTAGGCGAGGTTGTTGAGCGGGTAGTGCAGGCGCAGGCCGGCGTGGCCCAGGTCGCCCCAGCCGCTGGTGTCGAAGCCGTTCTTGCCGAAGTGGAAGTCTTGCGCGCGGTAGGGCAGGGCGCGCACCTGGCCGTCGGGGGCGACTTCGTGGATGCGCACCGGCTGGGTCTGGTACAGGCCCAGGTGGAAGTACTGCACCTCGAAGGGCAGGTTCAGCTCACGCCAGGTGGAGCGCTCGGTGCGAAAGCGGATGTCGCGCAGCTGGTCGTAGGTGATGTCGGCCAGGGCCGGGGGCAGCTTGTCGCCGCTTTCGCGCCAGGGCTCCGCGGCGCGTGTCTGGGCGAGGTGGGAGAGCTGCTCCCAGCTCAGGGCCCGGGCCGGCGAGGACACCAGCGCCAGCGCGGCCAGCAGGCCACCCAGGCGCCAGCGCAGGGCCGGCAGGGGAAGGGAAAAAACCAAAGGCATGCCCCCTTGAGGGCAAGGCCTGTGCCAGTGGGGGAAAAGCCTTTTAAATCAATGGCTTGGATGGGCCTCGACGGGCCGGTCGGCCACCCAGGGCGTCGGCACTAGGGTAAACCCGCGTTTTTTGTCGCCGACCGGCGACAGGGGGAGGGGGGTGCCCAAAAATATCGAAAAGAATCAACGATCTTTTCGTGTCACGTATCGGCGACAGCCTCGTCACCCCCGGCCTCGGGGGCGCCGGAGCCGTCGCTCTTGAACAGGCCCGGGGTGAGCGCGTGCTTCTGCAGCAGGCGATAGAACTCCGTGCGGTTGCGCTGGGCCAGGCGGGCCGCGTCGGCGACATTGCCGTCGGTCATCTTGAGCAGGTCGACCAGGTAGGCGCGTTCGAAGCGCTGGCGCGCCTCGGCAAAGCTCAGCACCTCCATGGTGGGCGTGCGCAGCGCGCGCTGCACCAGGGCCAGCGGCACCAGCGGCGTGGTGGACAGGGCGCAGACCTGCTCGACCACGTTGTAGAGCTGGCGCACGTTGCCGGGCCAGGTGGCCATGGTCAGGGCCTTGAGCGCCTCGGGCGCGAAGCCCGAGCTGCGCTTGCCGTACTTGGCCGCCAGCTTGGAGAGGAAGTGATTGGCCAGCAGCGGGATGTCCTCGCGCCGCTCGGCCAGCGTGGGCAGGGTGAGCGTGACCACGTTGAGGCGGTAGTACAGGTCTTCGCGGAACTGGCCCTCGGCCATGGCGACCTCCAGGTCGCGGTGCGTGGCCGAGACGATGCGCACGTCCACCGGCACCGACTGGCTGGAGCCCAGCGGGCGCACGGCGCGCTCCTGCAGCACGCGCAGCAGCTTGACCTGCAGGGCGGGTGGCATGTCGCCGATCTCGTCGAGCAGCAGGGTGCCGCCGTCGGCGGCCTGGAACAGGCCCTTGTGGTTGGCCACCGCGTCGGTGAAGGCGCCCTTGACGTGGCCGAACAGCTCGGACTCGAGCAGGGCCTCCGGGATGGCGCCGCAGTTGACCGCCACGAAGGGCTTGCCGGCGCGCGCGCTGGCCTTGTGGATGGCGCGCGCCAGCATTTCCTTGCCGGTGCCCGAGTCGCCGCGCAACAGCACGCTGGCGTCGCTCTGCGCGACCATGCGCGCCTCGGCCAGCAGGTCGTCCATGCGGTTGGAGCGGCTGACGATGTCGCTGCGCCAAGCCTCGTCGGCGCGCCGCGACGGGCCGGCGGGCGTGCTCAGCGCCAGGGCCTGGGTGATCTTGTCGAGCAGTTCCTTGGCCTCGTAGGGCTTGGTGAGGTAGCCGAACACGCCGCGCGCGGTGGCCTCCACCGCATCGGGAATGGTGCCGTGCGCGGTGAGCAGGATGACCGGCAGCGAGGGGTGGCGCGAGCGCACCTCGGCGAACAGGGCCAGGCCGTCGCGGCCGGGCAGGCGCACGTCGGACAGCACCAGCTGCGGGCGCTCGATTTCCAGCTGGGCCAGCGCGGCCTCGGCCGAGCCGACCGCCGTGACCTGGTAGCCGGCCGCGCCCAGGCGCATGGACAGCAGGCGCAGCATGTCGGGGTCGTCGTCGACGACCAGGATGCGCGACCGGTGGTGGGGGACGTCGCTCATGGGATGTCCTTCGCGTGACGCGCTGCGGTGCGAGCCCCTTCGGGCGGCCGTGCGGTGCTCATGGGGGCTTTCTCAGGGCGCGCGCGGCGCGGGGGCCGCGGGCGCCGGCGGGCGGTTGTTGATGCTGCGCTCGATGGCGCGCATGGCCTCGAGCCGCTCGTTGAGCTGGTCGATGCGGCGCTGCTGCTCGCGCAGCTGCGCGTTCTGCTTGTCCAGGGCCTCTTCGATCTTGCGGTGTTCGAGCAGGCGCTGAGCCAGCAGGCGCGCCAGCGGCTTGAGCGGCGCGCTGTCGGGCGCGGCGCTGTTGGCCACGCGCTGCGCGAGGCCCAGGGCGCGCGCGGTCTCCACCGGCTGGTTCAGGTGCATCAGCGCCAGGGCGAGCTGCAGCTGGCGTTCGGGCGCGCCGCCAGGGTCGCCGATGGCGGCGATCTCCAGGCTCAGTTCGGCCGGGCTGAGGCCGCGCACGCGGTCGGCGTAGCGCAGCAGCCGGGCGGCGGCCTCGCCCTCGGTCGCGCTGGGCGACGCCGGCTGCACCAGCGAGGGGGCCTGCGGGGCAGGGGCCGCCGCGGCGGCCACGGGCGCGGCGGCGGGCGGATGAACCGGCTGGGTTGCCTGGGGCGCGGCGGGGCTCATCGGCGCTGGCGCCGCCCGGGGCGCGCTGCTGGCGATGGGCGGGGCGGGCGGCGGCGGCAGCGGGGTGGTGGCGCAGGCGCTCAGGGCGCAGGTGGCCAGCCAGAGCCCGACCCGGGCGGGGGAGGGATCGAAGCGGGCGGGCGCCGTGGGGCGCGCGGGTTCATGTGGCATGGGGCAACTCGATGCGGAAATGGGCGCCGGCAGGGCTGTCAAGCAGCTCGACGCGGCCGCCGTGGGCGACGATGTACTCATGGACGATGGACAGGCCGATGCCGGTGCCGCGCACCGCGCCGTCGGGCTGGCGCTGGCCGCGGAAGAAGGGCTCGAAGATGCGGTCGCGGTCGGCCTCGGCCACGCCGGGCCCCTGGTCGACGATGTCGATGCTCACGCGCCCCGGCAGGCCCAGCAGCACCAGGCGGATGGTGCCATCCTGCGGCGAAAAGCGGATGGCGTTGAGCAGCAGATTGCCGATGGCCGAGGCCATTTTTTCGCGGTCGACCTGCAGCCAGACCGGATCGCCCTCGACGCGCACCTGCAGGCCGTGCGCCTGCCAGTGCAGGCGCTGCTCTTCCACCAGGTCGTCGAGCAGGCCGCGCAGGTCGGTGCGCTCGCGCCGGAGCTGGCGGGCTTCGAAAGCCACGGCGTTGAAGCGCAGCAGCGCCTCGATCTGTGTCTGCAGCACCTGGGTGTTGTGCTGCAGGATGTTGACCACCTCGGCCTGGTCGGGGTTGAGCGCGCCGGCCACGCCGTCGCCCAGCACCGAGACGCCTTCGCGCAGCGAGGCCAGCGGCGTCTTCAGCTCGTGCGAGATGTGGCGCAGGAAGCGCGCCTTGTCGGCGTCGAGTTCGGTCAGTCGCAGGCGCAGCCAGTCGAGCTGCTGGCCGACGCGGCGCACGTCGCTCGGGCCGACGATGTCGATCGGTTGGTCGAGCCGGTTCTCGCCCAGGGAGACGATGGCGCGCTCCAGCCGCTTGAAGGGCTTGGCCAGCCACACGCCAAAGCCCAGGGCCATGCCGGCGGCCAGCAGGATGGCGCCGGTGACGACCTGCGTGAGCTGCTCCTGGCTGCGCTGGAAACCGGCCTGCAGTGCGGCGTTGCGCGCGGCGATGATGGACTGCACCTTCTGCGCGATGGCCGCGCTGTGGCCGTCGAGTTCACGGAAGGCGCGCGCCACGTCGCGCTCGCGGTCCAGCGCGGTCTCGGGTGGGCCGTCGAGCAATTCGGCCACCGCCTGCATCTGCTCGCGCCAGTTCTGCGCGAACTCGGGCGGCAGCTCGTTGTCCTGCAGGCGCTGCAGGATGTCGCGCGCCTGGCTGGCGGCCTCGCTGAAGCGCTGGCGCAGCTGGCTGTCGCGCAGCACCAGCGACTGGCGCGCCGCGCGCTCCATGGTGAGGCTGCGCTCGGACAGCGACTGCGCCGCGGTGGACAGGGCGATGGCCTGGGCCGTGCCCTCGCGGCTCTGCCCGAGCAGGGTCTCCAGCGAGAACAGCGTGCGCACCGCCGCGCCGCCGAGCAGCGCGCCGATCAGCAGGAAGGCGACCAGCAGCAGCTGCTGGAACGAGAGCGAGGAGGGTCTCACGCGCCCGATCACCGCAGGACCGGCCTCAGGCGGTTTCGCGCACCATGACCTCGCCGCGCAGCGAGTGCGGCAGGGCCTGGGTGATGCGCACATCGATCATCTGGCCGACCAGGCGCGCGCCGTTCGGGCCGCCGTCGAAGTTGACGATGCGGTTGCATTCGGTACGGCCCATGAGCTCGGCCGCGCCGTTCGGGCCCGGGCGCCGCGCGGCGCCCTCCACCAGGATGCGCTGCACCGTGCCCTCGCGGCTGGCGCTGATGCGCCGCACATTGGCCTCGATGGTGGCCTGCAGGTGCTGCAGGCGCTGGAGCTTGAGCTCGTGCGGCGTGTCGTCGGGCAGGTTGGCCGCGGGCGTGCCCGGGCGCGGGCTGAAGATGAAGGAGAAGCTGCTGTCGAAGCCCACGTCCTCGATGAGCTTCATCATCTTGTTGAAATCGTCCTCGGTCTCGCCGGGGAAGCCGACGATGAAGTCGCTGCTCATGGAGATGTCGGGCCGGATCGCCCGCAGCTTGCGGATCGTGCTCTTGTATTCCATGGCCGTGTAGCCGCGCTTCATGGCCATGAGGATGCGGTCGCTGCCGTGCTGCACCGGCAGGTGCAGGTGGCTCACCAGCTGCGGCACGGTGGCGTAGGTTTCGATCAGGCGCGGCGTGAACTCGTTCGGGTGGCTGGTGGTGTAGCGGATGCGCTCGATGCCGGGGATGCCGGCCACGTACTCGATGAGCAGGGCAAAGTCGGCGATCTCGCTGGTGCCGCCCATGGCGCCGCGGTAGGCGTTGACGTTCTGGCCCAGCAGCGTCACCTCCTTCACGCCCTGGTCGGCCAGGCCGGCGATCTCCACCAGCACGTCATCGAAGGGGCGGCTCACCTCTTCGCCGCGCGTGTAGGGCACCACGCAGTAGCTGCAGTATTTGGAGCAGCCTTCCATGATGGAGACGAAGGCCGAGGCGCCGTCCACCTTGGCGGGCGGCAGGTGGTCGAACTTCTCGATCTCGGGGAAGCTGATGTCCACCTGCGGGCGCGCCTGCTGCTGGCGCTGCGCCAGCAGCTCGGGCAGACGGTGCAGGGTCTGCGGGCCGAACACCACGTCGACGAAGGGCGCGCGCTGGATGATGGCGTCGCCTTCCTGGCTGGCCACGCAGCCGCCCACGCCGATGAGCACGCCCTTTTGCTTGAGGTGCTTGACGCGGCCGAGGTCCGAGAACACCTTTTCCTGCGCCTTCTCGCGCACCGAGCAGGTGTTGAAGAGGATGAGGTCGGCCTGCTCGGGGTCGTCGGTGGGCTCGTAGCCCTCGGCGGCGCCCAGCACGTCGGCCATCTTGTCCGAGTCGTACTCGTTCATCTGGCACCCGAAGGTCTTGATGAACACCTTTTTCTGTTGGCTCATGGCAAAGCTCCTGCGGGCGCGAAGCGCCCGTTGCGCCCCATGGCGGGGCGCGCATTCACGTGGGGATCAGTTGGCGGCGGGCTTGGTGGCCGGTGGGGCCGCGCCCTGCTGCGATTCGAAGGTGAAGTTGCGCTCCACACCCAGGGTGCGGCGGCGCTCCTTCTTCTCGGCCTCGCTCAGGATCCAGACCTGCGTGATCTGGCCTTGGCGGTCCATCAGGTAGTTGACCGTGAGCTCGCGGTTCACCAGCGAGGCCGAGCGCAGGTTGCGATTGCTTTCATCGAGGATGCGCGCGCCGGGCGTGAGCCGGGTGACCCGGTCGTCCATCTCGACGTGGGGCGGCAGCTTGACGGTCAGGGTGCCGCGCAGGGCTTCCTTGGGGAAGCTGCGCACGCCGGCCTGCGCGCCGGGCGCGGGCGCCGGCAGGAGCGTGGTGGTCGTGGTGCTGGTGGTGGAGGCTTCGGACTGCGCTTGCGCGGTGCCCGCCAGGGCCAGCGAGGCCCCGATCGCCAGGGAGGTGAGACAGCGGTTCATGGTGTTGATCCAGAGGCTGAACGAAGTCGGCGATTGTCTCACGCGTGCGTTGCCGGGTTCACCGCCAGCGCACGGGCTCCAGGCTCACGCTGCCGCGCTCGCCGCTGAGCGTGAGCACGCCCTCGAGCACCGTGGCCTGCAGCTGCATGCTGCGCTCGGCCAGCGCCCCCAGCGCGGGCGCCGCCTCGGCTGGCAGGCGCCAGACCTGCAGCTTGTCCAGCCGCGTCAGCTTGTTCTCGATGCCGCGCCACCAGACCTCGGCCGCGGGGCCGAAGGCGTAGACGCGCACCGCGTCGGCCTGGCTGCAGGCCTTGGCCAGCGGCTTGTCCTCGGGCTGGCCGACCTCCACCCACAGGCGCTTGCGACCGGTGAAATCGGTCAGGTGCAGATCGGGGTCGTCCGGGTCCGACAGGCCAGCGCCGAAGGCCAGGGTGCCGTCGCCGCCGCAAATGTCGACCAGCTCGTGCGCGTTCAGTGCCAGCGCGGCCAGGCGGACCATCATGCGCTCGTCGGTCTCGCTGGGGTGGCGGGCCAGGGTGAGGGCGTGGTCGGCGTAGTGGCCGTGATCGATGTCGGCGATCTGCAGGTGCGCCTTGAAAACGGTGGACTTGAGGGCCATGGCGATTCGTCGGGCGAATGAAAAAGGCGGGTCCCGTTGCCGGAACCCGCCTCGCTGTCTGGTGGCGATAGGTGGACTTGAACCACCGACATCAGCATTATGAATGCTGCGCTCTAACCAACTGAGCTATATCGCCGAAGCCGCGCATTATAGCCCAAGCCGTGGCGGCTTCAGGCGCCCTTGAAATCGGGTTTTCGCTTTTCCACGAAGGCCGCCATGCCCTCCTTCTGGTCGCGGGTGGCGAACATGGCGTGGAACAGTCGACGCTCGAACATCACGCCGTCGGACAGCGAGCCCTCGAAGGCGCGGTTGACGGACTCCTTGGCCGCCAGCACGCTGGGCAGCGAGAAGCCGCAGATGATGAGCGCGGCGCCCAGGGCCTCGTCCATGAGCTTGTCCAGCGGCACCACGCGGCTGACCAGCCCGGCGCGCTCGGCTTCGGTGGCGTCCATCATGCGGCCGGTGAGCACCAGGTCCATGGCCTTGGACTTGCCCACGGCGCGCGGCAGGCGCTGCGTGCCGCCCGCGCCGGGGATGATGCCCAGCTTGATCTCGGGCTGGCCGAACTTGGCGTTGTCGGCGGCGATGATGAAGTCGCACATCATCGCCAGCTCGCAGCCGCCGCCCAGGGCGAAGCCGCTGACGGCGGCGATGACGGGCTTGCGCACCGAGCGGATCTGCTCCCAGTTGCGGGTGATGTAGTCGCCCTTGTAGACGTCGGCGAAGTCGTACGTGGCCATGGCGCCGATGTCGGCCCCGGCGGCGAAGGCCTTTTCGCTGCCGGTGACGATCATGCAGCCGATGTCCGGGTCGGCGTCAAAGGCCTTGAGTGCGGCGCCCAGCTCGTCCATGAGCTGGTCGTTCAGCGCGTTGAGCTGCTTGGGCCGGTTCAGCGCGACGATGCCGACGCGCCCTTCGGTGCGCACGGTGATGCATTCGGGGGTGGTGCTCATGGGTCTCCTCGGGTAGGGGTACGCGGTTCAGCCGGTCACTATAGCGTCAGGGAAAATATTAGCCGACCGATCGGTTGGTTAATGGTAAATTGCCGCCGACCCACCCAACGAGGAGACACGATGAGCGACACCACCGTGGTGTACGAGGAACGCGGGGCCGTGGCCCTGCTGACCCTCAACCGCCCCGAGGCACTGAACAGCTTCACGCGCGCCATGCACCGCGACCTCTGGGCCGCGCTGGACCGCGCCGAGGCCCATGCCGCCATCCGCGCGCTGGTCATCACCGGTGCGGGGCGCGGCTTTTGCGCCGGCGCCGACCTGGCGGAGTTCGACTTCGAGCCCGGCCCCGACCTGGTGCAGCGCGCCGACCCGGGTCCGGTGATCGAGCAGGCCTTCAACCCCACGGCGCGCCGCCTCATGGCGCTGCGCATGCCCACCATCGCGGCCGTCAATGGCGTGGCGGCGGGCGCGGGCGCCTCCCTGGCCATGTGCTGCGACATCGCCATCGCCGCGCCGGGTGCGAGCTTCATCCAGGCCTTCAGCAAGATTGGGCTGATCCCCGACGCCGGCGGCAGCTGGCTGCTGGTGGAGCGCCTGGGCCTGGCGCGCGCCATGGCCCTGGCCATGACGGGCGACAAGCTGCCCGCCCAGCAGGCCAAGGACTGGGGAATGATCTGGGACGTGGCCGAGGATTGCGTGGGCAGCGCGCTCGTCCTGGCCGACAAGCTCGCGGCCATGCCGACCAAGGCCCTGGTGGCCACGCGCGGCCTGTTGCGCGAGGCCTCCACGCGTGGCTTCAGCCAGCAGCTCGATGCCGAGCGCGACACGCAGTCGGCCCTGGGCCGCACGCACGACTACATCGAGGGCGTGATGGCCTTCCGCGAAAAGCGCCCGGCGCGCTTCAAGGGGGAGTGATGACGCCCGAGCAACGCGCCGAGACCGTCGGCACGACCATGTTCGCCAACGACGTGGCCAGCAAGGACACCATGGGCATGGAGCTGCTGGCCTGCGGTCCCGGCCGCGCCACCATGCGCATGGCCGTGAAGCCGCTGCACCTCAACGGCCACCAGATCTGCCACGGCGGCTTCATCTTCACCCTGGCCGACTCCACCTTCGCCTTCGCCTGCAACAGCCACAACCGCAACGCGGTGGCCGCCGGCTGCAGCATCGAGTTCCTGCGCCCCGCGCACGCGGGCGACGTGCTCACCTGCGAGGGCATGGAGCAGACGCTGTCGGGCCGCCACGGCATCTACGACATGAAGGTCAGCAACCAGCGCGGCGAGGTGGTCGCCATGTTCCGTGGCAAGAGCGCGCAGATTC
Organism: Hydrogenophaga sp. SNF1; assembly: GCF_034421675.1. Taxonomy (NCBI): domain Bacteria; kingdom Pseudomonadati; phylum Pseudomonadota; class Betaproteobacteria; order Burkholderiales; family Comamonadaceae; genus Hydrogenophaga; species Hydrogenophaga sp. SNF1. Next base: position 3,588,287 of record NZ_CP139793.1, on the reverse strand, counting down.
CCGGTCACGTGTTTCCCGAAGAGGACAAGGCATGAACAGCTTCCCCCTGGAACCCATCGAGAAGGCCAGCCTCGACGAGCTGCGCTCGCTGCAGCTCAAGCGCCTGCGCGCCACGCTGGCCCACGCCTACGCCAACTCGCCCGTCTACCGCGCCAAGTTCGACGCCGCGGGCGTGCACCCCGACGACTGCCGCTCGCTGGAGGACCTGGCGAAGTTCCCCTTCACCACCAAGGCCGACCTGCGCGACAACTACCCCTTCGGCATGTTCGCGGTGCCGCGGGAGAAGTGCGCGCGCATCCACGCCAGCAGCGGCACCACGGGCAAGCCCACGGTGGTGGGCTACACGCTGCGCGACATCGACACCTGGGCCACGGTGATGGCGCGCAGCATCCGCGCCAGCGGCGCGCGCCCGGGCGACCTGGTGCACGTGAGCTACGGCTACGGCCTGTTCACCGGTGGCCTGGGTGCGCACTACGGCGCCGAGAAGCTGGGCCTGACGGTGGTGCCCTTCGGTGGCGGCCAGACCGAGCGCCAGGTGCAACTGATCCAGGACTTCCGGCCCGACATCATCATGGTCACGCCGAGCTACATGCTGGCCATCGCCGACGAGTTCGAGCGCCAGGGCCTGGACCCGCGCGACAGCAGCCTGCGCATCGGCATCTTCGGCGCCGAGCCCTGGACCAACGACATGCGGCTGGCCATCGAACAGCGCTTGGGGCTGGACGCGGTGGACATCTACGGCCTGTCCGAGGTCATGGGTCCCGGCGTGGCCAACGAGTGCGTGGAAACCAAGGACGGCCCGACCATCTGGGAAGACCACTTCTACCCCGAGATCATTCACCCCGAGACGGGCGAGGTGCTGCCCGACGGCGAGCTCGGCGAGCTGGTCTTCACCAGCCTGACGAAAGAGGCGCTGCCCATCGTCCGCTACCGCACGCGCGACCTCACGCGCCTGCTGCCGGGCACGGCGCGCACCATGCGCCGCATGGAGAAGATCACCGGTCGCAGCGACGACATGATGATCGTGCGCGGCGTGAACGTGTTTCCCACGCAGATCGAGGAGCTCATCCTCAAGCACGCCGCGCTCACCGCGCACTACCAGTGCGTGCTCACGCGCGAGGGCCCCATGGACTGCCTGACGGTGCGCGTGGAAACGCGCCCCGGCCTGGCGCCCGAGGCCGACGAGGCGCGCGGCGCCGCGCGTGAACTGCAGCACGATGTGAAGACCTTCGTGGGCACCAGCATCGAGGTGGTGCTGCTGCACGAGGGCGGCGTGGAGCGCAGCCAGGGCAAGGCCAGGCGCGTGATCGACCAGCGGCCGCGATGAATCGCACGGGCGGCGGCGGGTTTGTGGCGAATTGAGGTCAAACCCGCTGGTCACCCCCGGAGGGGATCGCTACATTCGCGGCCAAATCCTGCCCGGCTAGCGATGGACAAACACCTGATCTTCTCCAAAACGGAACAGGGCCGCGAGGCCCTGAGCAGCCGTCCCGCCGGCCTGGGGCCGCGCCTGCGTTCCCTGCTGATCATGGTGGACGGCAAGCGCAGCGTGGCCGACTTCGACAAGTTGCTGGGTGCCGACGCGGCCCCCCTGCTGGAACAGCTGGCCGGGCAAGGCTGGGTGCGGGGCGAGGGGGCGGCGCCGGACAATGGGGCCGCCGCGGACGGCGCGGTCCCGGCCCCCGCGCCGGCGGATGCCGCGCCCGCGCTGCCTTTTGCCGACGCACGCCGCCTGGTGGTCCGCTTCGTCAACGACCAGCTCGGGCCCATGGGCGAGCCGCTGGCCCTGCGCATCGAAGGCTGCAAGACGCCGGCCGACCTGCAGGCCCTGCTGCCGCGCGTGCGCGAGGGCCTGCTGAACTTCAAGAACGCCGCGACGGTCGCCCAGTTCGATCAGGACGTGGCCTCGCGCCTGTCCTGAGCGGCCCGCGCGGGGCCCGGGCGTTCAGGCGTTCAGCCAGCCCGCCAGGCGCGCGGCGTCGTCCACCCCCAGGCGCAGCGCCTGTTGCTCTTCGGGCCAGTGCAGGGCCAGGCGCAGGATCTGCCGGTCACGCGAGACCAGGGCCGTGAGCCGCGTGCGCGCGCCGCGCAGGGCATCGACCTCGTCCAGGCGCGCCACGCGCCCGGCCTCGGCCGGCGCGCCGCGGCGCGCGGGCGCGAACTCCACGCCCAGCCACTCGTCCCCGGCCGCAAAACCGGCCGCCTCGGCGGCGCCGCCGCGCAGCACGGTCTTGATGTGCAGCGCGCCACCGGCCTCGCTCACGCGCAGGCCCAGGCGCTGGGCCAACGGCGCCGCGTCGTGCTGCACCTTGGCGCCGCGGGCCTTGAGCAGGCGCTCGGCCGGCAGCCCGCCGGTGCCGTGCACCCAGTCGGCGAGTTCGGCCCCATAGGCCCGTCCGCCCACGCGGCGCAGCGCGGCGCGCACCTCGCTCTCGCGCAGGGGACCGCCATCGCAGCGGCGCCAGAGCTCGCGCATCACCTCGTCGAGCGAGCCCGGGCCTTCGTCGCGCATCGTGAGGTCCAGGCACAGCGCCACCAGCGCGCCCTTGGTGTAGTAGCTCACGGTGGCGTTGGGCGTGTTCTCGCCCAGTCGGTAGTACTTCACCCAGGCGTCGAAGCTGGCCTGGGCCACGCTTTGCAGCAGGCGCCCGGGCGTCTGGTTCACCTGGTTGATGTTCTTGGCCACGAGCTGCAGGTAGGTGGCGTCGTCGATCAGGCCCGCACGGCGCAGGAACAGGTCGTCGTAGTAGCTGGTGAAGCCCTCGAAGAACCACAGCAGCTCGGTGTAGTTCTCGGCGTCGTAGTCGTAGCGCGCGAATTCCGCCGGGCGCAGCCGCTTGACGTTCCAGGTGTGGAAGTACTCGTGGCTGATCAGGCCCAGCAGCGTGGTGTAGCCGTCGCTGGCCTTGAGCGCGCGGTCCTTGGCACCGGCGCGCGGCAGGTCGTTGCGCTGGCAGATGAGGGCGGTGCTGTTGCGGTGTTCCAGGCCGCCGTAGCCGTCGCCACTGGCGTGCAGCATGAAGACGTAGCGCTCGAAGGGCGGTGCGCCGTCGCCGTGCCAGAAGGCGATCTGCGCCTCGCAGACGCGGCGGGTGTCCTCGATCAGGCGCTCGGTGTCGACCCAGCCGCCGGCGCCGGTGAGCACGAAGCGGTGCGGTACGCCGCCAGCCACGAACTCGGCGCTGAAGAAGCGGCCCAGCGTGAACGGGCAGTCGGCGAGCTCGTCGTAGTCGGCGGCGAGGTAGTCGCCGAAGCCGTGTTCGTCGGTGCGCGCGGCGCGCAGGCCGCTGGCGGCCTGCCAGTCCTCGGGCGCGGCGCCGCGTTCCAGCGTGAGCGCGTGCGGCCGGTCTTCCAGGCCGAGCGCGCGCAGGCAGGTGCTGGTGGCGTTGAAGAAGCCGCGCGTGGCGTCCAGGAAGGCGGTGCGCACCGAGGCGTCGAAGGCATAGACCTGGTAGCGCAGCTCCAGCGGCTGGCCGGCCGCGTTGTCGGCCTGCCAGCGGTGTTTGTCGAGCTGCTTGAGCGCCACCGTCTGGCCGCCCTGGCGCGCGTCCAGGCCCTGCAGGTGCTGGGAGAACTCGCGCACCAGGTAGCTGCCCGGAATCCACACCGGCAGCGCGAAGCGCTGGCGGGCGGTGGGCCGCTCGACGGTCAGCGTGACGCTGAAGAGGTGGCTGTGCGGGTGGTCCACCGCGATGCGGTAGCGCACGGCGGCGGCCGTGTCGCGCGAGGGGCGGCGCCGTGTGGTGCTCATTTGGCCTTGGCGGTCTTGAGCAGGGTCTCCAGGCGTTCGGCGTCGACCGCGCCCGGCACGCGCGTGCCATCGACGAAGAAAAGGGTGGGCGTGCCGTTGACGCGCAGCTCGCGGCCCAGCGCCACGTTGCGTTCCACGGCGGCGGTGTCGCAGCTGGCGTTGGGGATGGCGGTGCCGCGCAGCATCCAGTCGGTGTAGGTCTTGCCCTTGTCCTTGGCGCACCAGATGGCCTGCGACTTCTTCACCGAGTCGGGGCCGAGGATGGGGTAAATGAAGACGTGGATGGTCACGTCCTCGACCTCGGCGAGCGTCTTCTCCAGCCGCTTGCAGTAGCCGCAGTTGGGGTCGCTGAAGACGGCGATCTGGCGCGTGCCCTTGCCGTGCACCACCTTGAAGGCGTCCTTCAGCGGCAGGCTGGAGAAATCGACCGCGCCGAGTTTCTGCACGCGCTGTTCGGTCAGGTCGACGCGGCTGCGCGTGTCGAACATGGAGCCCTGGATCAGGTAGTTGCCTTCGCTGTCCGAGTAGAGGATTTCGGAGCGGTTGATGCGGATCTCCCAGAGGCCGGGGAAGGGCGTCTTGCTCACCTCCTCGATGGGCGGCAGGTTGGGCAGGCGCTCGGCGAGGTTCTTGCGGATGGCGGCTTCGTTGGCCGAGGCGGCGAAGGCCAGGCTGGCGATCAGCGGCAGCCAGAGGGTCTTGAGCGGCAGTTTCATGGACGGGTCTCGTGAATCGGGTGTCGGTTCAGAGCGACAGGCCCATGGCCTGGCGCGCGAACCAGCGCTTGAGCGGGCCGCTGCGGTCGAAGCCGGCGAGCCCGCGGTTGCGCAGCAGCTGCACGCGTGGGTCGCTCAGGCCGAAGAGCGAGAACAGGCCGTCGGTGACGGCGGACATGGCCTGGACATCGGCCGCGCGGGCGCGCTCGTAGCGTCTGAGCAGTTTGGCGTCGCCGAGTTCGCGCCAGTATTCGCGGGCGTGCAGCACGCGGGCCAGTTCGGCGGCGTCGGCCAGGCCCAGGTTGAGCCCCTGGCCGGCCAGCGGGTGCACGGCGTGGGCGGCGTCGCCGGCCAGGGCCACGGCGCCCTGCTCGGTGTGGGTGAACCAGCGCCGCGCGCGCGACAGCTGCAGCGGCCAGGCCTGCGCCGGGCCCAGTGGGGTGAGGGCGCCCAGGGCCTGGGCGCAGCGTGCCTGCACGGCCTCGGCGAAGGCGGGGGCGTCGGCCTGGAGCCATTCGTCGGCCTGCGGACCCGGCAGCGACCAGACCAGAGCGAGGTCGTGGCCATCGGCGCCGCCCAGGGGCAGCAGGGCCAGCACCTCGCCGTGGGCGAACCACTGGCGCGCCACGCCGCCGTGCGGCCGTTCGGCGCGCAGCCGCGCGGCCAGGGCCTTGTGGGGGTAGGCGTGGGTGTCGTAGTCGATGCCCAGGGCCTCGCGCGTGGCGCTGTGCCGGCCCTCGCAGACCACGGTGAGGCGCGCGGGCGGCGCCTCGGCCACCCGCTCCACGCCGGCCGCGAAGCCCACGGCATCGGCCAGGCGCTGCTCCAGCGCGGGCACGTCCACGATCCAGGCCAGGGCCTCGGCGCCCAGCGCGTCCGCGTCGAAGCGCAACTGGCCGCCGTCGTCGCCCCAGACCTGCATGGCGCGCACGGGGGTCACGGCGCCGGGCACGGCGTCGGGCCAGGCGCGCAGCGAGACGAGCAGGTCGCGCGAGGCCTTGTTGAGGGCGTAGGCGCGCACGTCCTGAGCGCGCGGGGGGGTATCGGGAGCCACCAGGGCGACGCGCAGGCGGTCCTGCGCGAGCAGCAAGGCCAGGGCCTGGCCCACCACGCCGGCGCCGCGGATGGCCACGTCGGCGCGCCGGGGGGAGGAAGAAGGGGACATGGCGGGATTCTAGGAGCGCGGCACAATCCGTCGCTTCGCCGATACCGATACCCGCATCCACCATGAGCGACACCGCCGACGTGCAAGCCACCATCGAGCAACTCTGGATCTACCCCGTCAAGTCCTGCGCGGGGGTGCGCCTCGAGGAGGCCGAGCTGACCGACACCGGGCTGCTTTACGACCGCGCCTGGATGGTGGTGGACGAACAGGGCGAATTCGTGACGCAGCGCGAACTGCCGCGCATGGCGCTGATCCAGCCCAGCTTCAAGATGGGGCAGCTGGTGCTGCGGGCCCCGGGCATGCTCTCGCTGCACCTGGCGCTGGACGCGGCCGAGGAGCCGGCCACCGTGCGCGTGTGGGGCGACAGCGTTCAGGCCTACGACATGGGCGACATCGCGGCCCAGTGGTTCAGCGATTTCCTGGGGCCGGACGCGCCCGGGCCGCTCAAGCGGCTGCGCCTGGCGCGCTTTGACCCGGAGGTGCGCCGCCCCAGCGACCCCCGGTGGACCGGCGGCCGCGAGGCCGGCACCCAGTTCGCCGACGGTTTTGCGCTGCTGCTGACCAGCGCGGCCTCGCTGGACGAGCTCAACGCCCGCCTGGTGGGTGACGGCCACGCGCCGGTGGACCAGCGCCGTGTGCGGCCGAACATCGTGCTCGGCGGTCTGCAGGCGCACGACGAGGACCGCGTCGGCGCCCTGTGCATCGCTGCCGAGGGCGGCGACGCGGTGATCGAGCCCGTGAAGCCCTGCGCGCGCTGCTCGATCCCGGACGTCGACCCCGATGCCGGGCAAGCCGGCCACGCCGTGGGCGATGCGATGCGCAGCTACCGGGCCGACCCGCGCATGGACGGTGCCATCACCTTCGGCATGAACGCCATCGTGCTCGAAGGCGATGGCCGGGTGCTGCGCGTGGGGCAGCGCGTCAGCGCTGACTGGCGCTTCGACTGAGCCCGGCGGCGCCGCTCGGTACAATCGGCGCCCGTTTCCCCATGGCCTAACGAGGACTCGGTCCTCACGGCGTCCGGGTGCCTTTCACCTCGACGCGCAGGTCTGCCGCGCAGGCGCTGCACGTCGCCGGGGGGCGATTCACAAGGAACTTCCATGAGCCTCCAATGCGGCATCGTGGGCCTGCCCAACGTGGGCAAGTCCACGCTCTTCAACGCCCTCACCAAGGCCGGCATCGCGGCCGAGAACTACCCGTTCTGCACCATCGAGCCCAACACGGGCGTGGTCGAGGTGCCCGATCCGCGCCTGGCGCAACTGGCCGCGATCGTCAAACCCGAGCGCATCGTGCCGGCCATCGTGGAGTTCGTGGACATCGCCGGCCTGGTGGCGGGCGCGAGCACCGGCGAGGGCTTGGGCAACAAGTTCCTCGCGCACATCCGCGAGACCGACGCCATCGTCAACGTGGTGCGCTGTTTCGAAGACCCGAACGTGATCCACGTGGCCAACAAGGTCGACCCCATCGCCGACATCGAGGTCATCCAGACCGAGCTCTGCCTGGCCGACCTGGCCTCGGTGGAAAAGGCCATTCACCGCATCAGCAAGACCGCGCGCTCGGGCGACAAGGAGTCGATCAAGCAACTGGCCATCCTGGAGAAATGCCAGGCCGCGCTCAACGACACCCAGCCGGTGCGCACCATCGATTTCAGCAAGGAAGAACAGGCGCAGCTCAAGCAGTTCTTCCTCATCACGGCCAAGCCCGCGATGTTCGTGGCCAACGTGTCGGAAGACGGCTTCGAGAACAACCCGCTGCTCGAGCGCCTGCAGGCCTTCGCCGCCAAGCAGAACGCCCCCGTGGTCGCCATCTGCGCCAAGATCGAGGCCGAACTCGCCGAGATGGACGACGCCGACCGGCTCGAGTTCCTCAAGGAGCTGGGGCAGGAGGAGCCCGGCCTGAACCGCCTGATCCGCGCCGCCTACCAGCTGCTGGGCCTGCAGACCTACTTCACCGCCGGTGTGAAAGAGGTGCGCGCCTGGACCATCCGCGTCGGCGACACCGGCCCCCAGGCCGCGGGCGTGATCCACACCGACTTCGAGAAGGGTTACATCCGCGCCCAGACCATCGCCTTCGACGACTACATCGCGCACGGTGGCGAGCAGGGCGCGAAGGAGGCGGGCAAGATGCGCGCCGAAGGCAAGGAGTACGTCGTCAAGGACGGCGACGTGATGAACTTCCTGTTCTCGGGCTGAAGGCCGCGGCCGCTGTCCCGCAAGAGAAAGGGGCCCCGAGGGGCCCCTTTTTTTTCATGCCGACGGTGGCGCGTGCCGGGGGGCCTCGCCGTCGGCAGGCGTGTCGCCGGCCCCGGGCGACTGGCGCAGAAAGGCCATGAGCCGGCTCAGCTCCGATTGCAGCTGGGGGTCGGCCGCCGCCGCGTCGGGCAGGTGGCGGCTGCGCACCAGGGCCACGGTGGCGTCGCGACGGGCCTGGCGGCGGGTGAGGTGGTCCAGCAGCCATTCGCGGCGGGCGGTGTCGCGCGCATTGGCCGTCACCGGGTGCGCCACACCGGGCCGGCGGAAGATCAGGTGCCCCTGGGGCGCGGCCGCCTGGTGGGCTGCGCCCGCCTCGTCGGTGGCGGGCGCAGCGGTCGCGTCGTCGGAGGTGGGCGTGGGGGTGGACATGCGAGGTGCCTCAGGGATGTTGAAACGGGCGTTCGTTCGTGGGCGCGAGACCGGTTCAGGCGCGCGTGAGCATCGCGCTGGGGACTTTCGGGGCCTCGCCGTCGGCCGCGACGGCGCTTTCAATGTACATGGACCACAGCAGTCGCAGGCCCTCCAGCCGCAGCATCTCGTTGGCCAGCACGATGTGCCGGTTCGACTCGTCTTCCGGGAACACGTCGTTGATGAGGAGCAGGTTGTCGTCCTCGTCGTCCTTGGCCAGGCGCATGCTGCCCAGTTCGCCCCACAGCAGGTTGAAGGTGAGGGCGGCCGAGTGAACCTTGGCGCGCGCCTCGGGCGCCGGTTCGCCCAGTGCGGTGGTGAGCACCAGTCGCAGGGGGTGCTGGGCCCACTCCACGACGCATTCGCCGCCGGTTTCGAAATGCACCAGCCAGGTGGCCTCGCGCAGTTCGACCACGGCCTCGACGGCCTCGCTGTGCTCGGCGGCGGCCACCAGGCAGGCGGCGGCTTCTTCGGGAGTGCGGAGTTCGGTCATGGGGCCTCGGCGGACGGTGGCTGGGGATGTGATGCCTTGAGTGGCCGGGCCGGCCGGGGCGTTCCCACCGGCAGGGGACTAGGTCGATGGGACGGGTGGGTCGAAAAAAAGCGCGGCCGCCTCTTGTAAAGGCGCCGCGCCGGGGCGATGGGGCGGCGGGGGTGTGCGCCGCGCCGCGATCGCGCGGCCCATGGGTGGCGAGGCGTTGGCGATGGTTCCACCGCCGCCTCTGGTCCTAGGCGGCTGGCGCCGGGCGCGACACCCAAGCCGCCCACCCGCTCAGGGCGATGGCTGTGGCCGCCACCACCAGGCCCACGGTGTGCAGGCTCAGCATGTGCCCTTGCGCGATCATCAGCCCGCCCAGCGCGGCCCCGAGCGCCTGCCCGCCATACATGGCCGAACTGTTCAACGCCACCGTCGCCGGCGCCAGGGCGGGCGACAAATGCACCAGCCGCGCCTGCTGCGCCGAGTTGGCCGAGAAGCAACCCAGCGCCCAGGGCACCAGCACCAGCGCCTGCAGCCAGACCGAGGCGCGGCCCAGCGGCCACAGCAGCAGCGTCAGCGCGATCAGGCTCAGGGTGATGAGCACCGCGCGCGGCGCGCCGATGCGGTCGATGGAGCGCGACACCAGCACGTTGCCCAGCAGGCCGAAGGCGCCGAACCACAGGAACAGCAGCGACAGCCCGGCGCCGTTCAGCCCGTGCGTCTGCGCAAAATAGGGCGCGAAGTACGAGAACAGCGTGAACTGCGAGAAGGCCGAGAGCAGGGTCACGCCCACCGCCATCATGAGCGGTGCCGAGCCCAGGGTGCGGCCCCAGGCCTCGCGCGAGAGCGCGGCGGGCCGCACGCCGTCGGGCATGGCGCGCCAGACCCAGAGGCTGACCAGCCAGGCCGAGACCGCCACCAGGCCAAAGGCCCAGCGCCAGCCCCAGGCCCCGCCGATCCAGGCAGCCAGTGGCATGCCCATCACCGATGCCACCGACCAGCCCAAGAACACGAAGGTGATGCCGCGCCCGCGCTGCTCGGGCGGCACCAGCAGGCCCACGCAGGCCGCGGCCTGCGGCGTGAACACGGCGGGCGACATCACCGCCAGCACGCGCAGGGGCATGAGGGTGGCGTAGTTGGGCGCCAGCGCGCAGGCCGCGTGCAGCAGGCCGTACCAGATCAGCGAGCCCGTCAGCAGGCGCCGCCGGTCCCAGCCCGCCACCAGGCCGGCGAACAGCGGCGCGCCCAGGCCCATGAGGATGGCGGCGGCCGTGATCAGTTGCCCGGCCTGCGGCACCGAAATGCCCAGCGACTGGCTGATGTCGTTCAGCGTGCCGGGCACCACCATGACCCCCGTGCCGATGACGAGGTTGCCGATCATGAGGGCCCAGAGGATGGGGGCGGACGCGTCGCGGCTCACCAGGACAGCCCTTCGGGAAACACCCACAGCAGCGCGGCCGTCATGGTGAGGTAGCGCGCGAACTTGCCGACGGCCATGTAGGCCACGCAGGGCCAGAACGGAAAGCGCAGCCAGCCGGCCACGGCGCACAGCGGATCGCCGACCACGGGCAGCCAGCTCAGCAGGCAGGCCTTGGGGCCGAAGCGCTCCAGCCAGCGCAGGGCGCGCAGCTCGGTGCTGTTGCCGCGCGCCCGGTCCACCAGCCGGTGCGTGCCCAGGCCCATGGCCCAGCTCACGGCGCCACCCAGCGTATTGCCGGCCGTGGCCACCAGCACGGCGGGCCAGAACAGCTCGGGGTTGAGTTTGATGAGCCCGAAGACGGCGGGCTCGGAGCCCATGGGCAACAGCGTGGCCGAGACGAAAGCCACCACGAAGACGGTCGTCAGCCCGACCTCGGGCAGGGCGAGCAGTTGGGCGAGGTGCTGGAACCAGGGGGGCATGGGCGCGGCGGGTGGGCCGCGCGGATTCTGTCACCGATCAAGAGACCCGCGCGCCACCTCGGTCGGCGCGCGGGGCGAGGCATCGCCTCAGAACGCGTTCTTGACCGCCTCTTTGAGTTCCTCCGTGACCACGAGGTGATCGCGGGGCATCTTGCCGCTGTGGATGTCCCGTTGTCCAAGGTTGCCGAGGTGGTCGCGCAGCAGGCCGGTCCATATGGCCTGGGTGCTGCCTTTGTCCGCGTGTTTCTGGTAGGCCGTATCGGCCAGCTTCTGAAGCACCACGCGCGCCGACGGCCGGACGGCCTTCACCGGGGGCGGGTTCGAAGCCGTTCGCAGGGCAATGCCCGACCCTTTGACCTTGCTGGCGTAGACCACCTTGCCCACGGGGGCCTTGAGGATCGCATCGCGCCATTGACTCTGTTGGTTGAAGGGCCCGGTTTTGGGGGAGGCGAACAGCTTGACGAGGGGTTTGAGGACTTTGGCAACCATGGGGCGTTTCCTGGTGAAGGGTGGCTGAGGCGGTGGGACAGATGGCGACGTGGGCGCCGACGGGTTCTTGACGGTGGCTTGTTCAAGCCTGCCCGCGCGAACCTGGGGAGCGGCGGTTGAGCAGTCGCCGGGCCTGCTTGATCCGCTGGTGCGCTTCTTCCTGCTCGGCGTTCTTCGCGGCGTTCTGCGCGGATTTCATGCTGGCCGGAGAGGATTGCAGTCGAGGGCGACCCATTGGGGCATCCGCTTCGGCCTCTGACAGCGCCAGCGGGCCGGGGGTGGCCTGAGGCAGCGGGCGAGGTTCATCGAACTCGAAAAAGGACGGGTCTCCATAGAGTTCGACGTTCGGCATCGCGGCCAACATCGCATCGACTTGTTCGAACGTCGTGCCGTGGGTGTCGGGCAGCGGCCGCCGTTGCGGCAGCGTGGCGGGGCGGGGCGGTGACAGGGGCGTTGTGTCTGAGGCCTCTTCGCCCAAAGGCCCGAGGGTGGGACGGATGTCTTCAAGAAAGCGGCTCAAGTCCTCGTCTGTCGGCACCGAGACAGGCCGCGGCGACCGCACCAGCCGGTCGCTGCCCAGGCCCTGGAGGTGTTCCGACAGCGCGGCGTCGACATCCGGATCGGTCTTCGATGGCGCGAGAGGACGCGGCACGGCGGCGACGCCCCTGGGGTGCTCGGGGGTCGAGAAGATGCGGTCGAAAGTCTGCCGGTCCGCGTCCGACAAGCCGCCCGATGGGTCCCTCAGCGGACCCGCGTCCGCCCTGTCCTGGGGCCGGCGGCGAGGGCTTCTCAGCGGCTTGAACAGGCTGTCCTTTTCAGCCCCCCGGTGGGCCCTGACCCAGGGCTGGCGCGGCGACGCCAGGGTGGGTGTGCCCACAGGGGTGAGCTCGGCGGGGGGTGGGTGGTGGGGGCGGGGCGGGCGGCTCCAGTGCCTGAGCACCGCGCGCAGCTGGGCGTTGTCTCGCGCCAGCAAGGCGAGCGCCGATTGGTGGTTGGCCATCGGGGGGCCCTTCCCATCCGCCAATGCCTTGGCCGTGGCCAGCAGCGTTTCTCCCAGGTCCAGCAAGAACACTTTGTCTGGCGTGGGCAGACCGGCGGGCAGTTGGCCGTCAGCCACGGCGCCCAGAAGATCGCGGGCGGCGGCGGTCAGGTCGCCGATCAGCTGCTCGAAGCAGGCCACGTAGCCTTCGCAGCAGGTGCGCATTTCGCCGAGGTCGCCATCGGACTGCGCCTGCTTGAGCGCCTGCAGGGCGTCGCTGCAGTTCTGCAGCAGGGTCTGCAAGTGCTGGGAAAACCGCAAGGGAGTGAAGGCCTCTTCGATGTCCTGCGGGCACGCCAGGCCCTCCCACACGTCTCGCAACTGCCTGGCCTGAGGCCCATCGGGGCGATCAATTGCCGTTTGAAGGATTTGCAGCAGGGGCGCCAATTGGCCAAGCGCGCCCGCCTGCAGGTTGGCCGGTGGGGGCCCTGCATCGGGTTCCCCTCGCGAGGCCTTGCCGGCCGCTTCGCGGTAGGCGTCCGACAGGGTTTGGGCGTTGTGGGCCATGTGGTCTGGCGCCAGCACCTGGGACGTGGGGAGTTGCGGGGGCCGTTGCCGCTGGTCATCGAACCCTTGCCTGTAGGCCTCATCGGCGCTTCGGGCCCGCGCCGCGGCGTCGCTGCACTGGTGCAGCTGGCGGTGCAGCATGTCCTGGTAGATGTGAAGAGCCTCCTGCACCGGCAGGCCCTTGCCAAGGGGGCGCTGAAGGAGTTGCTCCAGTTGCATGCGGCCCTGCTTCGCGATCTCGGGGCTCAGGCTGTGCTGGTGCTGGTCCAGTGTCTTGAGGAGGAAGGTCAGCGCCTCCGTGCTTGTTTCCGCGAGCTGCCGCCGATGGCTGAAGGGGTTCAATACCCTGGCGATCAGGCCGCCGCGCCGGGCTTTCAGGTCGAGCACGGTGTCCGGGTTCAGCGTCTTGTTCTCTTGCAGGGACAACACGCCACCGGGGTGCTTCTTGTTGATCTTGTTGAGCCTGTCAACAACCGCCTGCAGCGGGTGCTGGCCGGGGGGAAGTTGTTTCTTGCCGGATGAGGCTTTCATGTCGGGATCAGCTTGAGAGCGCCAGAGGTTTGCGGTTGCTCGGGTGCCGCGGTCCAGCAAGGCGATGGACTGCATGCGACAACTGGGTCCCTGCGGCGCGCAATGGGTTCCGTGCCGTCGCCAGGCCATATGGCCGATGGCGGGTCGCCGGCGCTGGCGCTGGCGCGGGCGGCGCCTGCGGTGGGGCTGGCGGCGGTTCGTCTGCTGAAAATTTGAGCAGATACAATCCGCCCTCCGCCGCCGGCCCGTCCCCGGCGTTCCCCTCCGAACCCGCCGTCCAGCCAGTTCCGCCACGCCATGCAGATCGGGGCCCACGTCCTGCCCAATGCCCTGTTCGTCGCGCCCATGGCCGGGGTGACGGACCGGCCCTTTCGCAAGCTGTGCAAGCGGCTGGGCGCGGGCTACGCGGTGAGCGAGATGGTGACCAGCCGGCGCGAACTCTGGGACAGCCTCAAGACCTCGCGCCGCGCCAACCACGAAGGCGAGTCCGCGCCGATCGCCGTGCAGATCGCGGGCACCGACCCCCAGTCCATGGCCGACGCGGCCCGCTACAACATCGACCGCGGCGCGCGCATCATCGACATCAACATGGGCTGCCCGGCCAAGAAGGTCTGCAACAAGTGGGCCGGCAGCGCGCTCATGCAGGACGAGGCACTCGCGATCGGCATCGTCGAGGCCGTGGTGCGGGCCTGCGAGCCGCATGGCGTGCCGGTCACGCTCAAGATGCGCACCGGCTGGTGCGCCGCGGTGCGCAATGCGCCGGTGCTGGCCCTGGCCGCCGAGAGCGCGGGCGTGCAGATGCTCACGGTGCACGGCCGCACGCGCGAGCAGGGCTACAAGGGCCAGGCGGAACACGACACCGTGGCCCACATCAAGAGCCGCGTGCGCATTCCGGTGGTGGCCAACGGCGACATCGATTCCCCCGAGGCCGCGCGCGAGGTGCTGCGGCGCACCGGCGCCGACGCCGTCATGGTCGGCCGCGCGGCGCAGGGGCGGCCGTGGATCTTCCGCGAGATCGCGCACTTCCTGGCCACGGGCGAGCACCTGCCGCCGCCCGCGCTGTCGCAGGTGAAGGGCTGGCTGCTCGACCACCTGGACGACCACTACGACCTGTACGGCGAAGACACCGGCGTGCGCAGCGCGCGCAAGCACCTGGGCTGGTACGTGCAATCGCTGGCCCTGCCCGCGGGCGAGGCCGCGCGTTTTCGCGCGAGCGTCAACGCCACCCACACCATCGATGACCAACGCCGTGTCGTCAGCCAGGCCTTCGATGCCTGGATGGCCGCGGACTTCGGCGATCGCGCCGACTGGAAGCTGGCCGCATGAAAAAGACCAATCCGCTGGACGAGTGCATCCGCGACAGCCTCGAGGGCTACTTTCGCGACCTCGATGGCACCGAGCCCGCCCACCTGTACGACATGCTGGTGAAAGCGGTCGAGCGCCCCCTGCTCGAGGTGGTGATGGCCCAGGCCCAGTACAACCAGTCGCGCGGCGCAGTGGCTGGGCCTGAACCGCAACACCTTGCGCAAGAAGCTGCTCGACCACGGCCTGCTCGACTGAATCCCCAACCTCTCCCCTCCCTTCCCATGCGCGCTCTCCTCTCCGTTTCCGACAAGACCGGCATCGTCGACCTTGCCCGTTCGCTGCACGCCCTCGGCGTGACCCTGTTGTCCACCGGCGGCACCGCCAAGCTGCTGGCCGAGCAGGGCCTGCCCGTGACCGAGGTGGCCGAGGTGACCGGCTTTCCCGAGATGCTCGATGGCCGCGTGAAGACGCTGCACCCCAAGGTGCACGGCGGCCTGCTGGCGCGGCGCGACCTGCCCGAGCACATGGCCGCGCTGCGCGAGCACGGCATCCAGACCATCGACATCCTGGTGGTGAACCTCTACCCCTTCGAGGCCACGGTGGCCAAGGCCGGCTGCACGCTGGCCGACGCGATCGAGAACATCGACATCGGCGGCCCGGCCATGGTGCGCAGCGCCGCCAAGAACTGGAAGGACGTGGCCGTGCTCACCGACGCCTCGCAGTACGCGGGCGTGGTCGAGGAGCTGCAGGCCAGCGGCAAGCTCAGCGACAAGACGCGCTTCGGCCTGTCGGTGGCGGCGTTCAACCGCATCAGCAACTACGACGGCGCCATCAGCGATTACCTGTCCTCCATCGCGTTCGACGCGGCGGACGAGGTGCCGAAGCGCAGCGCCTATTCGGCCCAGGCCAATGGCCGCTTCATCAAGCTGCAGGACCTGCGCTACGGCGAGAACCCGCACCAGACGGCCGCCTTCTACCGCGACCTGTACCCCGCGCCGGGCTCGCTGGTCACCGCAAAGCAACTGCAGGGCAAGGAGCTCTCGTACAACAACATCGCCGATGCCGACGCCGCCTGGGAATGCGTCAAGAGCTTCGACGAGCCGGCCTGCGTCATCGTCAAGCACGCCAACCCTTGCGGCGTGGCCGTGGGCGGCGGCCCGCTGCAGGCCTACCAGAAGGCCTTCCAGACCGACCCGACCAGCGCCTTCGGCGGCATCATCGCCTTCAACCGCCCGCTCGACGGTGCGGCGGCCGAGGCCATCAGCAAGCAGTTCGTTGAGGTGCTGATGGCGCCCGCGTATTCACCCGAGGCGCTGGCCGTGTTCAAGGCCAAGGCCAATGTGCGCGTGCTGCAGATCGATCTGCCGCCCGGCGGCCCCACCGCCTGGGACAAGGGGCTGAACCTCTCCGACGTGAAGCGCGTGGGCTCGGGCCTGCTGATTCAGTCGGCCGACAACCACGTGCTCCAGCGTGAGGACCTGAAGGTGGTGACGACGCTGCAGCCCACGCCGCAGCAGCTCGAAGACCTGCTGTTCGCCTGGAAGGTGGCCAAGTTCGTCAAGTCCAACGCCATCGTCTTCTGCAAGGACGGCATGACCATGGGCGTGGGCGCGGGGCAGATGAGCCGCCTCGACTCGGCGCGCATCGCCAGCATCAAGGCGGGCCACGCGAATCTCTCGCTGCAGGGCACGGCGGTGGCCAGCGACGCCTTCTTCCCGTTCCGCGACGGCCTGGACGTGGTGGTCGACGCCGGCGCCAGCTGCGTGATCCAGCCCGGCGGCTCCATGCGCGACCAGGAGGTCATCGATGCCGCGAACGAGCGCGGCGTGGCGATGGTGTTCTCGGGTGTGCGGCACTTCCGGCACTGAGCTGGCGCGGGCCCGCTGCCCACACCCCGACAAACAAAAAGGCCGCCCTCGGGCGGCCTTTTTGTTTGTCGGGGCGAACCGCAGCCTCAAGCCGCCAGCTGCCTGAACACCGCGCTGGCCGCCGCCACCGTGTCGGCGATGTCCTGCTCGCTGTGGGCCGCGCTCACGAAGCCGGCCTCGTACAGCGCGGGTGCGATGTAGACGCCGCGCTCGAGCAGGCCGTGGAAGAGGGCGTTGAACCGGGCGCCCTCGGTCTTCATGACGGCCTGGTAGTTCTGCGGCAGTCCGGGCATGAGGAAGAAGCCGAACATGCCGCCCTCGGCGTCCACGCTGAAGGGCACGCCGGCCTGGTCGGCCGCGGCCTTCAGTCCATCGACCAGCTGACGCGTGCGCGCCGACAGGGCCTCGAAGAAGCCAGGCCGGCGGATCTCGGCCAGGGTGGCCAGGCCGCAGGCCGTGGCCACCGGGTTGCCCGACAGCGTGCCGGCCTGATAGACCGGGCCCAGCGGCGCGAGCTGCTCCATCACGGCGCGCTTGCCGCCGAAGGCCGCCAGCGGCATGCCGCCGCCGATGACCTTGCCCATCACCGTCATGTCGGGCTCGAAGCCGGGGAGCTGGCGCGCGTAGACGCTCTGCGCGCCGCCCAGGGCCACGCGAAAACCCGTCATGACCTCGTCGAACACCAGCAGGGCGCCGTGCCGGGTGCACAGCTCGCGGCAGCGCGCCATGAAGGGCAGGCTGGCGCGCACGAAGTTCATGTTGCCGGCGATGGGCTCGATCATCAGGCAGGCGATGTCGGCGCCGTGCTCGGCGAAGGCGGCGTCGAGCTGCTCCAGGTTGTTGTACTCGAGCACCAGGGTGTGCTGCACCACCTCGGGCGGCACGCCCGCGCTGGTGGGGTTGCCGAAGGTGGCCAGGCCCGAGCCGGCCTTGACCAGCAGGGCGTCGGCGTGGCCGTGGTAGCAGCCCTCGAACTTGATGATCTTGCGCCGGCCGGTGGCGCCGCGCGCCAGCCGGATCGCGCTCATGCCGGCCTCGGTGCCCGAGCTGACCAGGCGCACCATCTCCAGGCTGGGCACCAGGGACACGATGGCCTCGGCGAGCTCGACCTCCCGCTCGGTGGGGGCGCCGAACGAGAAGCCGTCGAGCGCGGCCTTTTGCACCGCTTCGAGCACGGCGGGGTGGCCGTGGCCCAGGATCATCGGACCCCAGGAGCCGATGTAGTCGATGTAGCGCTGGCCATTGGCGTCCCAGAAGTGGGCGCCTTGCGCGCGCTGCACGAAACGCGGCGTGCCGCCGACGGCGCGGAAGGCGCGCACCGGGGAATTGACGCCGCCGGGGATCAGGGTCTTGGCGCGCTCGAACAGGTCCAGGTTGCGGTCGGGCATGGGTCGCTCAGTGTCGGGTGGTGTCCAGGGGGAAATCGCCCGCGTCCAGCGCGCTGTCGGGCGGCGCGGGATCGGTGGCGGACTCGTCGGTGGCCTCGGCGTCCTCTTCGTGGGCCCAGAACAGGCGGTCGGGCACCGCGTGGCCCATACCGGGCTGGAAGCCGGCGTCCAGGCACTGGTCCAGGTAGGTCAGGGCCTCGGCGCAGGCGGTCTGCAGGTCGGCTCCGCTGGCGATGAGGGCGCACAGCGCGGCCGACAGCGTGTCGCCGGCGCCGGCGAAGGTGGCCTCGAATCGCTCGTAACGCGCGGTGGCCAGCACGGTCTCGGGCGAGGCCAGGTGGCTTTCCAGGTGCTGGTCGGCCGCGTTGAAGCCGGTCACCAGGGTGTAGGGCACGCCGTGCACCGCCGCGGCGCGGGCGACGTCGCGTGGTCCCGGCGGGCGGTCACCTTCCCACTCGGGCAGCAGCCAGCGGCACAGCGTGCTGTGGTTGCCCACCAGCACGGTGGTCTGCGGCAGCAGCAGCTCGGTGCAGGCGTCCAGGTAGTTCTCGATGTCGAGCTCGTCCCACCAGGACAGGTCGGGCATGTAGGTGATCACCGGCACTTCGGTGTAGTCGCTGGTGATCTGGGCCACGGCGCTCAGGTTCTCGGGCGTGCCGACGAAGCCGACCTTGATCGCCCGCACGGGCATGTCCTCGAGCGCGCAGCGCGCCTGATCGACCACCGCCTCTTCGTCGAGGCTGAAGTGGTCGCGGATCGCGGAGGTGTCGCGCACGTAGGCGCCGGTGACCACCGGCAGCACGTGGGCCGACGCGCTGGACATGGCCGTCAGGTCTGCGCTCAGGCCGCCCGCCCCGCTCGGGTCGTTGGCGTTGAAGCTCATCACGCAGGGCAGGGGGGATTCGCCCGGGGCCGTGGCCTCGCGGACGACGGAGGAATCGTCGGGATCGGACATGGTGGGGGGATTGTGCGGCCTGCGCTGGCCCGCAGGCACTGTGGTGCGGGGGCCTCTGGCGCCGTCCACTCGCCTGTGAAATGACACCGCAGAGCGCTTGAACGGGCTGGATACAATCCTTGCATTCTACGATACAGACCACAAAAACCATGAGCGACAGCAAGACTTGGATGTGCCTGATCTGCGGCTGGATCTACGACGAAGCAGCAGGAGCACCCGAGCACGGCGTACCTGCCGGCACCCCCTGGGCCGACGTTCCGATGAACTGGACCTGCCCCGAGTGTGGTGCCCGCAAGGAAGATTTCGAGATGGTTCAAATCTGAGCGGACGGTGGCCAGGGGGCCGTCGATCCGTTGTCCGGGGTCCGGGCGGCGCCGCCGCATCGGGCCCGATAGTGGTTGAGGAGCCCGTCCATCGTGAGTGCAACGCCTGCCCTGAAGGTTCTCGTCGTCGACGACAGCAACACCATCCGGCGCAGCGCCGAGATTTTTCTCAAGCAAGGCGGCCATGAAGTGCTGCTGGCCGACGATGGCTTCGACGCCCTGGCCAAGATCAACGACTACCAGCCCGACCTGATCTTCTGCGACATCCTGATGCCGCGGCTGGACGGCTATCAGACCTGCGCGATCATCAAGCGCAATGCCCGCTTCGCCAGCATCCCGGTCGTCATGCTCTCGTCCAAGGACGGCGTGTTCGACAAGGCCCGCGGCCGCATGGTCGGCTCGCAGGACTACCTCACCAAGCCCTTCACCAAAGACCAGCTGTTGCAGGCCGTGCAGCAGTTCGGCGCCCATCTCAACGTCAACGGAGTTGCCTGATGCCCATCCACAAGATCCTCGTCGTCGATGATTCGAAGACCGAGCTGCTGGTCCTGTCGGATCTGTTGACCAAAAATGGCTACACGGTGCGCACCGCCGAGAATGCGGACGAGGCCTTCCGTCGTCTCGGGGAGGAAAAGCCTGATCTCATTCTGATGGACGTGGTGATGCCCGGCCAGAATGGCTTTCAGCTGACCCGCGCCATCACGCGCGATCCTCAGTATTCGAGCATCCCCATCGTCATGTGCACCAGCAAGAACCTGGAGACGGACCGCGTGTGGGGCATGCGCCAGGGGGCCCGCGACTACGTCACCAAACCGGTCAACGGCGAAGAACTGCTTTCCAAGATCCGAGCGCTGGCCTGAGGCCGTCGCCCGAACCGCACCAGCATGGCCAAACGACAGTCGCTGAAGGAGCTCCAGGAACGGCTGGCCCAGCGCCTCACGGCAGCGAAGACCGAAGCGCTGACCGCGACATGGCTGGCCATCGAGGCCGGCGGTTGCCGCTACCTGTTGCCGCTGGTGCAGTCCGGCGAGA
This sequence comes from Hydrogenophaga sp. SNF1, assembly GCF_034421675.1. Classification (NCBI taxonomy): domain Bacteria; kingdom Pseudomonadati; phylum Pseudomonadota; class Betaproteobacteria; order Burkholderiales; family Comamonadaceae; genus Hydrogenophaga; species Hydrogenophaga sp. SNF1. The sequence goes on along the minus strand of NZ_CP139793.1, from coordinate 3,568,181 downwards.
TCTTTCCGTGGTCGGCGGTGCAGGTGGTGCCGTACACCAAGCCCTGGTACCTCGGCGTCGCCAACCTGCGCGGCGGCTTGCATGGTGTGATCGATCTGGCCGGTCTGGTGCAGGGGACCGCCCGCGCAGCGGGGCGCGCCACGGAGCGGATCACCTCCGAGTCTCGGCTGGTGAGCCTGCACGGCGCCCTCGGTCTGAACGCGGTGTTCTGGATCGATCGCCTGCTGGGCCTGCGCAACCCCAGCGCTTTCAGCGCCCTGGGCGAGCGCCCGGCGGACGCGCCCGGCTACGTGACACGCGTCCTGGTGGACGCACAGGGGCAGGATTGGCAGGAACTCGACCTGCAGCTGCTCGTGAGCGAACCCGAATTCCTGGCCATCGCGGCCTGACGGCGCCCCACCCGGCACCCGACGTTTTTGTTCACCCGTTGTGAGTTGGAAGGTAAACCATGGCCACGCTTGATCGATTCCAAGGGCTGTTCTCCAAGAAGAACAAGGAGGCGGATGAGCCTGACCTGGCCGGCGTGACCGATCAGGAGATCGCGGAGCTTGCAGCGGCCCGCCTGGCGCCCGACGCCAACACGGGGGATCTGGACGACAACCTGCTGATCACCGAGGACGATGGCGAGGTCGCCAAGGACGCGCTGGTCTCGCTGCCCATCCTGGGCCGCCGCCCGGCGGAACAGCACCAGCGCTCGCTCGCGGTGCTGCTGGCCTTCGCGCTGCTGGTGCTGGGCGCCATCACGTTCTTCGTGCTGAGTCAGGCGGAAAAGATCAGCCAGCAGGTGGCCGCCAGCGGTCAGGCGCTGATGCAGTCGCAGCGTCTGGCCAAGAGCGTGTCGCAGGCGCTGGTGGGCAGCCCCACCGCCTTCCCCGAGGTGCGCGACAGCGCCAGCGTGCTGGCCACCAGCGTGCGCGGCCTCAAGCAGGGCGACAGCAACATGGCGATCGAGCCGCTGGGGCCGGAATACGGCGGCGCGCTCGACGACCTGCTGCCGCGCATCGACGCCGCCGAGCGCAACGCCTCGGCCGTGCTGGGCCAGCAGGCCACGCTGACGCAGGTGGGCGCCGCGCTGCGCACCATCAACCGCCAGTCGTCCGACCTGCTGGAGATTGCCGAGACGATCTCCTCCCTCAAGCTGCAGCAGAACGCGCCCGCCGCCGAGATCTCCGCGTCCGGTCAGCTCGTGATGCTGACGCAGCGCATCGGCAAGTCGGCCAACGAGTTCCTGACGCTGGAAGGCGTGAGCCCCGAGGCGGTGTTCCTGCTCGGCAAGGACCTGATCACCTTCAAGGAAGTGGCTGACGGCCTGCTCAAGGGCAGCGACGAGCTGCGCCTGGGCGCCGCCCGCGACCCGCAGGTGCGCGAGCGCCTGCAGGCCCTGCTGCAGCGCTACGAGGAGACCCGCGTCGAAGCCGGCGCCATCCTGGGCAACCTGCAGGGCCTGGTGGCCGCGCGCGAGGCGCAGGCCGCCATCGTGGCCGACAGCGAGCCGCTGCGCGTGGGCCTGGAGAAGCTGCAGCAGGACCTCTCCGGCCGCTCGGGCCTGGGCGGCGGCCAGCTGCTGGCCCTGGCCCTGTCCACGGTGTTCGCGCTGCTGTGCGCGGGCGGCCTGGCCTACGTGCAGCTGCAGGACAGCCGCCAGCGCCAGATGATGGCCGAAGGCCAGCGGCTGTCCGCCGAGGCGCAGGAGCAGGAAGCCAAGCGCGTCAACGACGCCAACCAGGCGGCCATTCTTCGCCTCATGAACGAACTGCAGACGGTGGCCGAGGGCGACCTGACGCAGGAAGCGACCGTGACGGAGGACATCACGGGCGCCATCGCCGACTCGGTGAACTACACGGTGGAAGAACTGCGGTCGCTGGTGGGCAACGTGCAGGCCACGGCCACCCGCGTGGCGCAGACCACGTCGGCGGTGGAAAACACCTCGACCGAGCTGCTGGCGGCCTCCACCGAACAGCTGCGCGAGATTCGCGAGACCGGTCAGTCGGTGCTCGACATGGCGCAGCGCATCAACCAGGTGTCCAGCCAGGCGCAGGAGTCGGCCCAGGTGGCCCGGGCCTCGCTGCAGGCCGCCGAATCCGGCCTGCAGGCGGTGCAGGACGCCATCGGCGGCATGAACGCCATCCGCGACCAGATCCAGGAAACCTCCAAGCGCATCAAGCGGCTGGGCGAGTCCTCGCAAGAGATCGGCGAGATCACCGAACTGATCTCGGACATCACCGAACAGACCAACGTGCTGGCCCTCAACGCCGCCATCCAGGCCGCGTCCGCCGGTGAAGCGGGTCGGGGCTTCTCGGTGGTGGCGGAAGAGGTGCAGCGCCTGGCCGAACGCTCGGCCGACGCCACGCGCCAGATCGCGGCGCTGGTGAAGGCCATTCAGACCGACACGCAGGATGCCGTGGCCGCCATGGAGCGCTCCACGCAGGGCGTGGTGGCGGGGGCACGGCTGTCCGACAACGCGGGCACCGCGCTGTCCGAGATCGACCGCGTGTCGCGCCGGCTGGCCGACCTCATTGAGCAGATCTCCACCGCCGCCTCCCGCGAAGCCGAATCGGCCAACGAGGTGGCGGGCAACATCCAGCACATCTTCGCGGTGACCGAACAGACCGGCGAGGGCACGCGCTCCACGGCCCAGCAGGTGCGTGAGCTGTCGGCCATGGCCGAAGAACTGCGCCAGTCGGTGGCCCGATTCAAGATCGCCTGACGGCGGACCGCTGGAACCCATCAGGGAGGCCCATGACCGAAGCGACCGAATCCGCTCTGCAGGACTTGCCCACCACCGACCTCGGGCCCCTGGCCTGGGTCTTCGAGGAGTTGCGCAAGTCGCTCGACGGGGCCAACAAGGCCATTCGGCGTTTCGTTCGCGAGAACGAGCAGTCGCGCCATGGGGACCTCGAGGCGGTGGACCCGGCCGCCCTGCGCATGGCCCGACAGCAGCTGCACCAGGCGGTGGGGGCACTGGAGGTGGTCGGCCTGGGGGCGCCCGCGCAGGTGCTGCGTGGCATGGAGTCGGCGGTGCAGCGCTTCGTGCAGAAGCCGGCCAGTTGCGACGAGCAGGCCGCCAGCCGGGTGGAGCGCGCCAGCTTCGCCCTGGTCGAGTACCTCGAGGCGGTGCTCAACCACAAGCCCGTGCAGCCGGTGGCGCTGTTCCAGCAGTACCGCGAGGTGCTGGAGCTCGCGGGCGCCGAGCGCGTGCATCCCTCGGATCTCTGGGATTTTGATCACCGGGCGATCGACATGCCGGCGCCGCCGGGCGCCAAGCCGCTCGATGTCAGCCCGGCGGTCCGTTCGCTGTTCGACCGCCTGATCCTGCTCGTCGTCAAGACGCAGAGCGCGGCGGCCTGCCAGCAACTGGCCAAGCTGTGCGGCGGCATTTCCGCCGCCGCCGCGGAGCCGCGCCAGCGCACGTTCTGGCGCGTGGCGGCGGCCTTCTTCGAGGCCGCGGGCGGGCCTGGTCTGCCCTTCGATGTGTACGTGAAGCGGGCGGCGTCGCGACTGCTCATGCAGTTCGGCCAGATGGCCTCCGGCACCGGCCAGGTGTCGGAAACCTTGCTGCACGACCTGCTGTTCTTCTGCGCGCAGAGCCAGCCCGCCGACGCGGCCGCCACCCAGCACCTGGGCGCCGTGCGCGAAACCTATGGCCTGCAGCGCTACCGCCCGGCCGACTACCACCAGGCCACGCTGGGCCGCTACGACCCCGCCGTGCTGGCGCAGGCCCGCAAGCGCATCCAGACGGCCAAGGAGGCCTGGTCCCTGTTCGCGGGCGGCGACCACGCGCGGGCCCGCCAGGTCGGCGACCAGTTCGGCCTGATCGGCGAGTCGCTGCTCAAGCTGCACCCGCCCAGCGCGCCGCTCGCGGCGGCGCTGGTCAAGGCGGCCGATCGCGCCGTGAACGAGCCCGGCGGCGTGCGCCCCGAACTCGCCATGGAAGTGGCCACGACCACCCTGTACCTGGAGGCCGCGTTCGAAGACTTCGATCCTGCCGAGCCCGAGCTCGCGGCGCGCACGCAGGACCTGGCGCAGCGCCTGGGCAGCGTCATCGACGGCGAGGCGGCCCGCCCGCTGGACGGGTGGATGGAGCAGCTCTACCGCCGCGTCAGCGACCGCCAGACCATGGGCAGTGTGGTTGACGAGCTGAAGGTGTCGCTGGGCGAGGTCGAAAAATCGCTCGACCAGTTCTTCCGCCAGCCGCAGGAAAAAGCGGGCCTGCACGTGGCGGTGACCCAGCTGGCCCAGATGCGCGGCGTGCTGTCGGTGCTGGGCCTGGACCACGCGGTGCAGGCCGTCACCCGCATGCGCGGCAGCGTCGAACAGATTCTGGACACCGAGGTCGACGAGGCCCTGGCCCGTGAGGCCGGCACCTTCCAGCAGCTCGGCGACAACCTGAGCGCGCTGAGCTTCCTGGTCGACATGCTGAGCTACCAGCCGGCGCTGGCGAAGAAGCTCTTCGTCTTCGATGAGGACAAGGGCGGTCTGGTCCCGCTCATGGGGCGCGCCAGCGTGGGCCGCGACCGTTCGCCGCCCGCCCGCAGCGACGCCGAGGCCTTGCAGGCGGGCGTGCGCCGCGTGGTCGACAGCGTTTTTGGGGGACTGGACGACCTCAGTGGCCTGAGCCAGCAGCTGGATTCGCTCGCCGATCAGGCCGCGTTGGCCGAACAGCCGGCCGTGGCCAAGGCCGCGCGCGAGGCCGCCGAAGCCGTGGTGCGCGATGACGCCGCGATGGGCGCGCAGGCGCTGGTTGGGTTGACCGAGGCCGCCGCACCCGACGCCTCCTCGGCCCCTGCCGATGCACCGCCGGCCGACGACACCGACGAAGACGACCTGCTCGACATCTTCCTGGAGGAGGCGCGCGAGGTCGTGGCCAATGGCCGCGAAGCGGTCTCGCACCTGCACGAGCAGCCCTCCGATCTCGACCACCTGACCACGCTGCGCCGCGCCTTCCATACGCTCAAGGGCAGCTCCCGCATGGTCGGCCTCAACGAATTCGGCGAGGCGGCCTGGGCCCTGGAGCAGTTGCTCAACGCCGTGCTGGCCGAGCAGCGGCCCGCCAGCGAAGCCTTGCTGGGCCTGTCGGGCGAGGCCCTGGATCAATTCGAACGCTGGGTGCAGGACATCGCGGCCCAGCAAGCGTCCGCCTGGCGCTCGCAGCCCTTCCGGGCCAGCGCCGAGGCGCTGAAGGCCCAGGGCGTGTGGCTGCCCCTGCAGGCGCCGCCCGCCACCGTGGCGCAGGAGCCCCTCGACATCGCGCTGGACGACGAGCCGTCAGGGCCCGAGGCCGAACCGCCGCTCCAGGCGCCGGCGGCCGACGCGGCCGCGCCCTCCACCGGCTTCGGCGACCTGCCCCTGCCCGAGCCCTTGTCCGAGGCCGCGCTCGAGGTGCCGCTGCTCGCCGACATCGACCTCGACCTGCTGGCGGCCGTCGCGCAACCCGCGACCGCCGAAGCGCCCGCCGACGCCGAAGCGCCCGAGGCCGCCGAGGCCGACGCGCCCGCCGCCGAGGCCGCGCAGGCAACGCCGGCCGAGGCGCTGCCCCAGCCCCCGGTGGCCGCGCCCTTGGTGCCGCCGGAGTTCGACCAGCTGGAAGACTTCCCGCGCGAAGCCGTCGAGTCCGGTTTTGCCGACATCCAGGAAATCGAGCTGACGGCGCCGGCGCCGCTGCCGCCCGCCGAGCCGGTGCCCCTGGTGAGTGCCCCCGCCGAGGAGCCCGTGCGCGAAATCGGCTCGCTGCGCATTGGCCACAAGCTCTACAACGTCTTCCTCAACGAGGCCGATGAGTGGTCCCGCCGGCTGGGCACCAGTCTGTCCGAGTGGGCCATGGAGACCCATGTGCCCGTGCCCGAGTCGGCCGAGGCGCTCGCGCACTCGCTGGCGGGCAGCTCGGGCACCGTCGGGTTCGAGTCGCTGTCGGGCGTCGCGCGTGCGCTGGAGCACGCGCTGGGCTCGGTCGCCGCGCGCCAGCGCGAAGGACAACAGGCGCCGGCCGCGCTGGGCCAGCTGTTCGTGGACGCCGGCGAAGACATCCGCCGCCTGCTGCACCAGTTCGCGGCGGGTTTCCTGAAGGAGGCCGATCCCTTCGTGCTGCAGTCGCTGGTGCAGGTGGTGCACGACCCGCTGGCCTTTGGCGAACCGCCAGCGGCCGCGCCCGCCACGGCCGACGACGAGGTGTTCCTCACCGTCAGCGACGAGGTCGAGCTGCTGCCGGCCGACGACGAGCCCGCGCCGCCCGAGCCGGCGTCGCCGCCCGTGGCGGCCGACGAGGCCCTGGACACCAGCGCCGGTCCCGTGACCCAGTGGGACCTGCCCGCCGCGCCCGAGCCGGTGCGCGCCGCAGCGGCGCACGGCGGCCACCAGGACATCGACGACGACATCGACGCGGTCGACACCATCGATGTCGACCTGTTCCCCATCTTCGAGGAAGAGGCCCAGGAACTGCTGCCGCAGATGGGCGCGGCCCTGCGCCAGTGGAGCGCCCGTCCCGACGACGGCGGCGCGCGCGCCGAGGTGCTGCGAGGGCTGCACACGCTCAAGGGCAGTGCCCGCCTGGCCGGCGCCCTGCGCCTGGGTGAAATGGCCCACCGCATGGAAACCGCGGCCGAGCGCCTGGGTTCCGACGTGCAGCGCGCCAGCGACCTGGAAGTGCTGCAAAGCGCTTTCGACGCCATCGTGGCGCGCTTCGATGCCCTGCGGCATCCCGACGCCCAGACCGGCGCCGTGGTGCAGTCCGCGCCCGAGGCGCTGGCGCAGCCCGCGCCCGAGGCGCAGCCCGTGGCTGAGACCGCGGTGCCGGCCGCGCCGGCCGCCGCGACCAGCGGCCTGGGCGCCCACTTCGTCGCGCCCATCGCGCCGGCCCAGCTGGCGACGCGCGGCGGGGCCGCCGTGCGCGTGCGCCCCGAGCTGCTCGACCGCCTGGTCAACCAGACCGGCGAGGTGATCATCTCGCGCTCGCGCATGGAGGCCGAGGTCGTCACGCTGCGCACCTCGCTGAAGGACCTCACGGGCAACCTGGACCGCCTGCGCCAGCAGCTGCGCGACATCGAGCTGCAGGCCGAGACGCAGATGCAATCGCGCCTGGCCCAGGCCCGCGACCACGTGCAGGCCTTCGACCCGCTGGAGTTCGACCGCTTCACCCGTGTGCAGGAGCTCACCCGCATGATGGCCGAGTCGGTGAACGACGTGGCCACGCTGCAGCGCAACCTGCAGCGCGCCGTGGAGGCGACCGAAGACAACCTGGTGGCCCAGGCGCGCCAGACGCGCGAGCTGCAGCGCGACCTGCTGCGCACGCGCATGGTGGAGTTCGAGGGCATCTCCGAACGCCTGTACCGCGTGGTGCGCCAGGCCTCCAAGGAAACCGGCAAACAGGTGCGCCTGGACATCACCGGCGGCAACATCGAAATGGACCGGGGCGTGCTGGACCGCATGACCGGCACCTTCGAACACCTGCTGCGCAACCACGTGGCCCACGGCATCGAATCGCCCGAGCTGCGCGAGCAGCGCGGCAAGCCGGCCGAAGGCCGCATCGACATCGAGCTGCACCAGGAGCGCAACGACGTCTCGCTGGTGTTCGCCGACGACGGTGGCGGCATCGACCTGGAGCGCCTGCGCGAGAAGGCCCGCGAGGCCGGCCTGCTGGCGCCCGATCAAGTGATCGACGACGAGCACGCCGCCCAGCTCATCTTCGAGGCCGGCATCAGCACGGCCCGCGAAGTCTCCGAGCTGGCCGGGCGCGGCATCGGCATGGACGTGGTGCGCAGCGACGTGCTCGCGCTCGGTGGCCGCATCGAGACCGCCACGCGCGCCGGGCAGGGCACCTCGTTCAAGCTGGTGCTGCCGCTGACCACGGCGGTCACGCAGGTGGTGATGCTGCGCGCGGGCGAGCTCACGTTCGGCGTGCCGTCGAACCTGGTGGAGATCGTGCGCCGCGTGCCGCCGGCCGAGCTGCAGGCGGCCTACGCCAGCGGCCACATGCGCCATGGCGACGAGGACGTGCCCTTCTTCTGGAGCGGTGCCCTGCTGCAGTCCACGGCGCAGTCGCAGGAGCCGCAGAACCGCACGCTGCCGGTGGTGGTCTTCCGCAGCGCGTCCCAGCGCCTGGCCATGCACGTCGACGAGGTGCTGGGCAACCAGGAAGTCGTGGTCAAGAACCTGGGCGCGCAGCTGTCGCGGCTGCCGGGCCTGGCGGGCATGTCGGTGCTCGCCTCGGGCGCGGTGGCGCTGATCTACAACCCGGTGGCGCTGTCCACGGTGTACGGGCCGCAGGTGCCCGAGTGGGTGCGCCAGCAGGCGGCCCTGCCCCAGGCCACGGAGCGCGTCGCCACCGGTGGCGACGCGGGCGCGGACGCCGCGCTGGCCAGCGTGCCACTGGTGCTGGTGGTCGACGACTCCATCACCGTGCGCCGCGTCACCCAGCGCCTGCTGCAGCGCGAGGGCTACCGCGTGACGCTGGCGGCCGACGGCCTGCAGGCGCTGGAGCGGCTGCAGATGGAGCGCCCGGCCGTGGTGCTGTCCGACATCGAGATGCCGCGCATGGACGGTTTCGACCTCGTGCGCAACATCCGGGCCGACGCCCGCCTGGCCGATCTGCCGGTGATCATGATCACCTCGCGCATCGCCGAGAAGCACCGCGAGCACGCGCGCGAACTGGGCGTGGACCACTACCTGGGCAAGCCCTATTCCGAAGACGAGCTGCTGGTGCTGGTGGCGCGCTACGCCCGGGCCACCGCCGACGCCTGATCAGGCGTTGCCCTGCTCCTTCACCACCGCATACCGCGCCAGGGTCTTCTCGCGGGCCTGCGCGTGGTCCACCAGCGGCAGGGGGTAGTTGTCGCCCAGCACCAGCCCGGCGGCGGCCAGCTCCACGGGGCTGGCCTTCCAGGGCGCGTGGATCGCCGCGTCGGGCAGGCCGGCGAGCTGGGGCAGGTAGCGCCGGATGAAGCGGCCCTGCGGGTCGAAGCGTTCGCTCTGGGTGACGGGGTTGAAGATGCGGAACCAGGGTTGCGCGTCGCAGCCGCTGGAGCTGGCCCACTGCCAGCCGCCGTTGTTGGCCGCGAGGTCGAAGTCGATCAGGTGCTCGGCGAAGTAGCGTTCGCCCCATTGCCAGTGGATGCCGAGGTCCTTCACCAGGAAGCTGGCCACCACCATGCGCAGGCGGTTGTGCATGTAGCCGGTCTGCAGGATCTGCGCCATGGCCGCGTCCACCAGCGGGTAGCCGGTGCGGCCCTCGCACCAGGCCTGGAACAGGGCGTCCGCGGCCTTGCCGTGCTCGTAGCGCACGGCGTCGTAGGCGGGCTTGAAGGCGCGCTGCGCCACGTGCGGAAAGTTGGCCAGGATCTGGTGGTAGAAGTCGCGCCAGATGAGTTCGGACAGCCAGGTGCTGGCGCCCGGGTTGCCCTGGGCGTGCAGGCCGTGCGCGATGGACGCCAGCGCACGCACCGACACGGTGCCGAAGCGCAGGTGCGCGCTCAGGTAGCTGGGGCCCTTGACCGCCGGGTAGTCGCGCGCCTCGTCGTAGCGGTCGATGCGCTGCAGAAAGTCGTCGAACAGCTGGTGCGCGCCGTCCTCGCCGGTGGGCAGGGCGAGCTGCGAGAGGTTGGTGCGCTGGAAGCCGATCTCCGCCAGCGTGGGCACCGGGCGCGACAGGCCTTCGGGCAAGGGCGCCAGGGCGCCCGCGTGCTTGGCGATCGGGTAGGCCTTGAGGTGAAAGGGCGTGAGTGCCTTGAGCCAGGCGTTCTTGTAGGGCGTGAACACGCCGAAGGCCCGCTCGGACTGCGTGAGCACCTCGCGGCGCTCGAAGATCACGTGGTCCTTGTGGGTGCGCAGCAGCACGCCCTGGTGCGCCAGCGCGCCCAGCACCTGGGCGTCGCGCGCCAGCGCGGCGGGCTCGTCGTCGTGGTTGGCGAACACGGCTTGCACGCCCAGGCGCTCGGCCAGGGCGGGGATGGCGCGCGAGGCCTGGTCGTGCAGCACGATCAGGCCGGTGCCCGGCCGGCCGTGCTCGGCGCCCAGCTCGCGCAGCCGCGCGTCCAGCGCCACCAGCGATTCGCGGATGAACTCCACCCGGCGGTCGGCGCGCGGCAGCGGGTCCAGGATGTCGCGGTCGAACACGAATACGCACCACAGCTGGCGGCAGTGGCGCAGCGCGTGGTGCAGGGCCGCGTTGTCGCTGGCGCGCAGGTCGCGGCGGAACCACATCAGGCCGGTGTCGAAATGGCTCATGGGCGGTGGTGGGCGGAGGTGACCGGCGAAGCCGGGCGGGCGGGGGGCGGGACATAGAATCCACGCATGGCCGCCGATTTTGCTCCGACCAACCTGACCCATCATTTCCTGATCGCGATGCCGGGGTTGACCGACGAGTTGTTCGGCCGCAGCGTGGTGTTCATGTGCGAACACAGCGAACGCGGCGCCCTCGGCCTGGTCATCAACAAGCCCAGCGACATCCTGCTGCCCAAGCTGTTCGAGAAGGTCGAGCTGCCGCTGTCGCGCGAAGACCTCATGGACCTGCCCGTGTTCCAGGGCGGCCCGGTGCAGACCGAGCGCGGCTTCGTGCTGCACGAGGCCGTCAACCCCGAGCAGGACGGCGAGTCGGTCTACGCCTCCACGCTGTCCATCCCCGGCGGCCTGGAAATGACCACCTCCAAGGACGTGCTCGAGGCCATGGCGGCCGGCGCCGGCCCGCGCCGCGTGTTTGTCTCGCTGGGCTATGCCTCCTGGGGCCAGGGCCAGCTCGAATCCGAGCTCGCCGAGAACGCCTGGCTCACCGTGCCGGCCGACATCGAGATCATTTTCGAGGCCCCGGTGGCCGAGCGCTACGACCGCGCCATGGCCCTGCTGGGCCTGCAGCAGCCCTGGATGCTCTCGCCCGATGCCGGCCATGCCTGAGCCGGCCATGCCCGAAGTCGCCGCCACGCTGCAGACCTTCCTGGCCTTCGACCTGGGCCAGCGCCGCACCGGCGTGGCCAGCGGCAACCGGCTCACCCGCAGCGCCACGCCGCAGCCCACCATCGTGGCCACCGGCGACGCGCGCCTGGAGCGCGCGGCCGAGCGCATCCGCGAGTGGGCGCCCGACGCGCTGGTGGTGGGTGTGCCCTTCCATCCCGACGGCGCCGAGCACGCCAACACCGCCATGGCGCGCAAGTTCGCGCGCCGCCTGCACGGCCGCCATGGCCTGCCCGTGTTCGAGGTGGACGAGCGATACAGCACCACCGAGGCGCACGCGCAGGGCGCGCGGGACGCCGACGCCGCGTCCGCCTGCATCATCCTGGAACAGTTCCTGAGGAGCCTGCCTTGACCCCACCCGATGCCGAAGCGCTCTACGCGCAACTGCTCACGCGCGTGCGGGCCGTGCTGGAGGCCGAGCCCGCGACGCGGCTCGTGGGCATCGCCACCGGCGGCGCCTGGATCGCCGAGCGCCTGCACGCCGACCTGAAACAGCCCGGCGCCTGCGGCGTGGTCTCGTCCGTCATGCACCGCGACGACTTCGCGCGCCGTGGCCTGGCCAGCAGCGTGCAGACCCGGCTGCCCTTCGAGGTGGACGGCGCGAGCCTGCTGCTGATCGACGACGTGCTCTACACCGGCCGCACGCTGCGCGCCGTGCTCAACGAGCTCTTCGACCACGGCCGCCCCGCGAGCGTGCGCCTGGCCGTGCTGGTCGATCGCGGCGGACGCCAGCTGCCGATCGAGGCGCAGCTGAGCATGGCGCGTGTCGAGGTGCCCGCCGGCCAGTCGCTCGAACTCGCGCGCGACGGCGACGGCCGCCTGCGCTTCGTGCTGGAAAGCCAAACATGACCCCCGCCCGCAACCCCCAGCTCAACAAAAACGGCGAGCTCATCCACCTGCTCTCCACCGAAGGCCTGTCGCGCGACATCCTCACGCACATCCTGGACACCGCGGCCAGCTTCACCAGCGTGAGCAACCGCGAGGTGAAGAAGGTGCCGCTGCTGCGCGGCAAGAGCGTGTTCAACCTGTTCTTCGAGAACAGCACACGCACGCGCACCACCTTCGAGATCGCGGCCACTCGGCTGTCGGCCGACGTCATCAACCTCGACATCGCGCGCAGCTCCACCGCCAAGGGCGAGTCGCTGCTCGACACCATCGCCAACCTCAGCGCCATGGCGGCCGACATCTTCGTCGTGCGCCACAGCGAATCGGGCGCGCCCTACCTCATCGCACAGCACGTGGCCCCGCACGTGCACGTGGTCAACGCGGGCGACGGGCGCCACGCGCACCCCACGCAGGGCCTGCTCGACATGTACACCATCCGCCACTACAAGCGGGACTTCACGCAGCTGTCGGTGGCCATCGTGGGCGACGTGCTGCACTCGCGCGTGGCGCGCTCCGACATCCACGCCCTCACCACCCTGGGCTGCCCCGACGTGCGCGTGGTCGGCCCGCGCACCCTGGTGCCGAGCGATCTCTCGCACATGGGCGTGCGCGTGTGCCACACGCTCGAAGAGGGCATCAAGGGCTGCGACGTGGTCATCACCCTGCGCCTGCAGAACGAGCGCATGAGCGGCGCGCTGCTGCCCTCCAGCCAGGAGTACTTCAAGAGCTTCGGCCTCACGCCCGAGCGCCTGAAGTGGGCCAAGCCCGACGCCATCGTCATGCACCCGGGGCCCATCAACCGCGGCGTGGAGATCGACTCCGCCGTGGTGGACGGTCCGCAGAGCGTGATCCTGCCGCAGGTCACCTTCGGCATCGCCGTGCGCATGGCGGTGATGTCCATCGTCGCGGGCAACGAAGCGTGAGCACGCCCGCGCCCGACCCCGACACGCGCTTCTGGAGCCCGGCCCTGCGCGGGCTGAGCGCCTACACGCCCGGCGAGCAGCCGCAGGGCACGGGCTGGATCAAGCTCAACACCAACGAATGCCCCTACCCGCCCTCGCCGCTGGCGCTGCGGCGCATGGCCGAGGCGGTGGACGAGCGGCTGCGCCTCTACCCCGATCCCTCGGCGCTGGCGCTGCGCCAGACCATCGCCGCGCAGCACGGGCTGCGGGTGGAGCAGGTCTTCGTGGGCAACGGCTCGGACGAGGTGCTGGCGCACGCCTTCATGGGCCTGCTGCGCCACGGCCGGCCGGTGCTGGTGCCGGATGTCAGCTACTCCTTCTACCCGGTCTACTGCGCGCTCTACGGCGTGGCCTGCCAGCCCGTGCCCCTGGACGCCGATTTCCGCGTGCGGGTGGCCGACTACCTGCAGCCCAACGGTGGCATCGTGCTGCCCAACCCGAACGCGCCCACCGGCATCGCGCTGCCCCTGGACGAGATCCGCTGGCTGCTGCAGCGCAACCCCGATTCGGTGCTGGTGGTGGACGAGGCTTACGTGGACTTCGGCGCGCAGAGCGCCGTGTCGCTCATCGACGAGTTTCCCCAGCTGCTGGTGGTGCAGACCTTGTCCAAGTCGCGCGCGCTCGCGGGCCTGCGCGTGGGTTTCGCCCTGGGCCACGCCGACCTGATCCGGGCGCTGAGCACCGTCAAGGACAGCTTCAACTCCTACCCGCTGGACCGCGTGGCGCTGGCCGGCGCGCAGGCCGCGCTGGAGGACCAGGCGCACTTCGCCTCGCTCACGCGGCGCATCGTCGACAGCCGCGAATGGCTCGCGCGCGAGCTGCAGGCCCTGGGCTTTCACTGCCTGCCCTCGAGCGCGAACTTCCTGCTCGCGCGGCACCCGCGCCACGGCGCGGCCCGGCTGCAGCAGGACCTGCGAGAGCGCCGCATCCTGGTGCGCCACTTCAGCCAGCCGCGCATCGCCGAGCACCTGCGCATCACCATCGGCTCGCCGGCCGAATGCGAGGCCCTGGTGGCCGCGCTGCGCGAGCTGATCGATCCCGTCCGGCACCGCGATTCCAAGGTGACACCCGCATGAAAATCCTGATCCAGAACGGCCGCGTGATCGACCCGGCCAGCGGCCGCGACGAGATGGCCGACGTCGCCATCGCCGCCGGGCGCATCATCGCCATCGGCCGCGTCGCCGCCGACTTCCACCCGGCGCGCACCATCGACGCCGGTGGCTGCGTGGTCGCGCCGGGCCTGGTGGACCTGTCCGTGCGCCTGAAGGAGCCCGGCCAGGAGCACGCCGGCATGCTGGAGAGCGAGACCGCGGCGGCGGTGGCCGGCGGCGTCACCTCGCTGGTCTGCCCGCCCGACACCGAGCCCGTGCTCGACGAGCCCGGCCTGGTGGACATGCTCAAGTTCCGCGCCGAGAAGCTGCACCGTTCGCGCGTCTTCCCGCTCGGCGCGCTCACGCGCGGCCTGGCCGGCGAGGTGCTGACCGAGATGGCCGAGCTCACCGAGGCCGGCTGCGTGGGCTTCGGCCAGGCCGAAACCACCATCCAGAACACCCAGGTGCTGCTGCGCGCGCTGCAGTACGCGGCCACATTCGGCTACACCGTGTGGCTGCGCCCGCAGGACCTGTGGCTGGGCAAGGGCGTGGCCGCCAGCGGCCCGCTGGCCACGCGCCTGGGCCTGGCCGGCGTGCCCGTCGCGGCGGAGACCATCGCGCTGCACACGCTGTTCGAGCTGATGCGCGCCACCAAGGGCGGTGCGCGCGTGCACCTGTGCCGCCTCAGCAGCGCGGCCGGCGTGGACCTGGTGCGCGCCGCCAAGGCCGAGGGCCTGCCCGTCAGCTGCGACGTGAGCGTGCACAACCTGCACCTCACCGACGTGGACATCGGCTTCTACGACAGCCGCTTTCGCCTGCAGCCGCCGCTGCGCCAGCAGCGCGACCGCGACGCCCTGCGCGCCGGCCTGGCGGACGGCACCATCGACGCGCTGGTGTCGGACCACAACCCGGTGGACAGCGACGCCAAGACCCTGCCGTTCGCCGAGGCCGAGCCCGGCGCCAGCGCGGTGGAGCTGCTGCTGGGCCTGGCCTGCACCTGGGCGCAGCAGGACGGCCTGGGCCTGATGCAGGCGCTGGCGGTGCTCACGCACGGCCCACAGCGCGTGCTGGGCGCCAGCCTGGGCACGCTGCAGGCCAGCGTGGGCCAGCTCGCCGTGGGCGGCGCGGCCGACGTGCTGGTCTTCCACCCCGACGCGCCCTGGACCGTGTCGCCCGCGGCCCTGCGCAGCCAGGGCCGGCACACACCGTTCGAAGGCCACGAGATGCCGGTGTCGGTGCGCGCCACGCTGGTCGGCGGGCAGATCGCGCACGCGGCCGAGGGCGTGGCGGCGCCGGCGTGAACGCGCCGCACGGCCAGGCCGGGGGCGTGCGCCTCCGGGGAGGGCAGCTGCGCGCGGCCTGGCGCGCCCTGCGCGCCGTGCTGCACGTGCTGCGCGGCCTATGGATCATCCGCAGCGAGTTCGGCCGCCTCACGCACGCGCAGAGCCAGCTCATCGTGCGCGAGTGGTCGCGCCGCATGCTGGCCATCATGGGCGTCGCGCTCGACGTGCAAGGCCAGCCGCCCGCGCGCGGCGCCGTGCTGATGGTGGCCAACCACATCTCCTGGCTCGACATCCTGGTGATGAACGCCGCGCACCCGAGCCGCTTCGTGTCCAAGGCCGACGTGCAGCGCTGGCCGCTGCTGGGCTCGCTCATCACCGGCGCGGGCACGCTCTACATCGAACGCGAGAGCCGGCGCGATGCGCTGCGCGTGGTGCACCGCATGGCCGAGCGGCTGCGAGAGGGCGAGACCGTCTCGGTGTTCCCCGAAGGCACCACGGGCGACGGCGCCCAGCTGCTGCCTTTCCACGCCAACCTGCTGCAGGCCGCGATATCGGCCAGCGCGCCGGTGCAGCCGGTGGCGTTGCGCTACCTGGAACGCAGCAGTGGCCAGCCGCACCCGGGCCCGGTGTTCATCGGCGACGACACCCTGGTCGCGTCGGTGTGGCGCACGCTGCGCTCGGACACGGTGCGCGCCGTGGTGCGCTACGGCACACCGCAGCGCGCCGGCGCGCGCGACCGCCGCGCCTGGTCCGAGGCGCTGCGCGCCGAGGTGCAGGCCGAGTTCGACGCGGCGCGCTGAGCGGGCCCGCGGGCCGGATCAGGGGGCGGAGGCCTCGGCCGCCGGCGCGGCCCGCAGCCGCCGGTACAGCAGCCCGCGCGACACGCCCAGCTGGCGCGCGGCGCGCGCGATGTTGCCGCCGCAGGCCGCCAGCGTTTCGGAGATGACGCGGTCGCGGTGGTCGTCCAGCGTGGACGAGGGCGCGGTGTCGGCGATCGGCGCGTCGGGCGCGGCCTCGTCGGCCGCGGACGGCGGCCCGCCGGTGGCCACGGCGCGGTTGAAGTCCACACCGTCGGCGCTGCCGATGTGGGCGCGCACCCAGACCGTGAGCCCATTGGGCAACCGCAGCGCGCGCGGTTCGCGGGCGCGGTGCAAGGCCAGCAGTTCCTCGAAGGCCAGGCCGAACACGGTGTCCACGGGCGGGTGGGCCAGGGCGTTGGCGCCGGTCAGGCGCTGCGCCACCGGGTTGAGCCAGGCCAGCTGGCCGCTCACGTCGATGCCGGCCAGGCCTTCCAGCGGCGTGCCCAGCACGCGCGGGCTGGCCTGGAACTGCAACACCAGGTGCGCGGGTGATTGCAGTCGCAGCAGCCGGTTTTCGATGGTGCTGGCGTAGAGCGCCACCAGGCCGGCGGCGTCGAAGCCGAAGGGCGAGCCTTCGATGGACAGGTCCAGCACGCCGGCCAGGCGGCCGTGCACGTCGCGGATGGGCGCGGCCGCGCAGTGCAGGGTCTGCAGCATCTCGTGGAAGTGCTCGGCGCCCTGCACGGTGCAGGCGCTGGCCGCGCGCGCCACGATGCCCGGCGCGGTGGTGCCGATCTCGCCCTCGGCCAGGTTCACGCCCACGCGGCTGCCCGCGTCCAGCAGCGGCTGCGGTGCCGTCCCCAGCGGCGCACTGGCGTGGATGACCACGCCCTGGCCGTCGGTGAGCAGCACGCGGCAACTGGTGCCGCCCAGCGCCGCGGCGAGCTGCTGCAGGTCGTCGTTGCCGGCCAGCAGCAGCTGCTGGTTGCGCGTCAGGCAGGCGTGCATGCGGCTGCGCGTCACGGGGTCGAAGCTGACGGCATGGCGCGGGTTGCGGCGCGTGGCGGTGCAGCGCATCCACGATTGGATGACGGCTTCGTTCACCAGTCCGGTGGGGCGTTCGCCTTCGTCGAAGAACCGCTGCCGCGCGAGCGCTGTGCGCTGCTCGGCGGTCTGGAAGAAGAGGGGGCGGGCGGGCTCGGCCATGGGTCACTGTTGGGGGGGCCAGGGCAGTATCGGCGGCGCGCGCGGGCACCGCGCTGCGGGAAATCCCTGCGCCATCCGCCGACTCTGTTCCACCGTGGAACAAAACACTTGAGGGAAATCCCGGGGGTGTCGGGCGACGGCCGGCTGCGGAACATGGCCGTCGCGGCATCCGTGTTCCGGGGGGATGCGCGAGCCTTGCCACCGACCCCACACGCCGGCCCGGACCGGCACATCAGGAGACAACATGAGCACCTATTCGCTCACCGCCCGCGCCGCCGTCGGCCTGGCGCTGCTGCTGGGCGCCGCGCTCGGCGCGCAGGCCCAGCAGGCGACGGTCAAGGGATCGGCCGCGCACATCAGCGCGGTCACGAAGAAGGTCGACGGCGCCTTCGTGCGCAGCAACGCGCGCGCCACGCCCGACTGGCCCAGCCACGGCCTGGACTACGCCGAGACCCGGCACTCCAGGCTCGACCAGGTGAACACCGGCAACGTGAAGGACCTGGGCCTGGTCTGGTCCTACAACCTGGAATCCACGCGCGGGGTGGAGGCCACGCCGCTGGTGGTGGACGGCATCATGTACGTCACCGCCTCGTGGAGCGTGGTGCACGCCATCGACGTGCGCACCGGCAAGCGCATCTGGTCCTACGACCCGCAGGTGCCGCGCGAGGGTGGTTTCAAGGGCTGCTGCGACGTGGTCAACCGCGGCGTCGCCCTGTACGAGGGCAAGGTCTTCGTGGCCTCCTACGATGGCCGCCTGGTGGCGCTGGACGCGGCCACGGGCCAGAAGGTGTGGGAGAAGGACACCATCATCGACCGCAAGTTCAGCTACACCATCACCGGCGCGCCGCGCGTGGTCAAGGGCAAGGTCATCATCGGCAACGGCGGCGCCGAGTACGGCGTGCGCGGCTATGTCACGGCCTACGACGCCAAGACCGGCGAGCAGAAGTGGCGCTGGTTCACCGTGCCGGGCGACCCGTCCAAGCCCTTCGAGGACGAGTCCATGGCCAAGGCCGCCAAGACCTGGGACCCGGCCGGCAAGTGGTGGGAGGCGGGCGGCGGCGGCACGGCCTGGGACGCCATGGCCTTCGACCCCGAGCTGAACCTGCTCTACATCGGCACCGGCAACGGCTCGCCCTGGGCGCGCAGCAAGCGCAGTCCGGCCGGCGGCGACAACCTGTACCTGGCGTCCATCGTCGCGCTCAACCCGGACACCGGCAAGTACGTCTGGCACTACCAGGAAACGCCCGGCGACAACTGGGACTTCACCTCCACCCAGCCCATGATCCTGGCCGACCTCACGCTGGACGGCAAGAAGCGCAAGGTGGTGATGCACGCGCCCAAGAACGGCTTCTTCTTCATCATCGACCGCACCAACGGCAAATTCATCTCGGCCAAGAATTTCGTCGACGTGAACTGGGCCACGGGCTACGACAAGAACGGCCGCCCGATCGAGACCGACATCGCGCGCACGGCCGACCGCCCGCGCGAGATCATCCCCAGCGCCTTCGGCGCGCGCAACTGGCATTCCATGTCCTTCAACCCCAAGACCGGCCTGGTCTACATGCCGGTGCAGGGCGTGCCGCTCACGCTCATGGACAACAAGAACTGGAACTTCAACGGCGTGCGTCCGGGCGAGCCGCACAGCAACATGGGCTGGAACCTGGCCACCTTCGCCAACGTGGAGCCGCCGTCCAGCAAGCCCTTTGGCCGCCTGGTGGCCTGGGACCCGGTGAAGCAGCAGGCGCGCTGGACGGTGGAGCACGTCTCGCCCTGGAACGGCGGCACGCTCACCACGGCCGGCAACCTGGTGTTCCAGGGCACGGCCGACGGCCGCTTCGTGGCCTACAACGCCGCCAGCGGCGAGAAGCTGTGGGAGACGCCCACCGGCACCGGCGTGGTGGCCGCGCCCACCACCTATCTGGTGGACGGCAAGCAGTACGTCTCCATTGCCGTGGGCTGGGGCGGCGTGTATGGCCTGGCGCAGCGCGCCACCGAGCGCCAGGGTCCGGGCACGGTCTACACCTTCGCCGTGGGCGGCAAGGCGCCGGCGCCGGACTTCGTGGCCTACCGCCTGGGCCAGCTCGTGCAGGGCGTGAAGTACGACCCGGCCCACGTGCCCGAGGGCACCGCGCTGTACGTGAGCAACTGCGTGTTCTGCCACGGCGTGCCGGGCGTGGACCGCGGCGGCAACATCCCCAACCTGGGCTACATGGACTCGGCCTTCATCGACAACCTGGACAAGTTTGTCTTCAAGGGCCCGGCCATGGCGCGCGGCATGCCCGACTTCACGGGCAAGCTCACGCCGGACGACGTGCAGAAGATCAAGGCCTTCATCCAGGGCACGGCCGACGCCATACGTCCGAAGAAATAGCGCAGCAACCCCCGCCGCGCTTCGCGCGCCCCCCTCGAGGGGGGCGGGCACCTGAGGCCCGGCCCAGCCGGTTCCTCGGTGCCTCGGCCGTGGGTGGCGGGTGGGCGCTCGTTCAGCGCTTGCTTCGGCTGAGCATCAGCTCGGTGCTGGCCTTGCGGTCGGCGTTGAGCTTCTGCACCGTGGGCCGCTCGCCCAAGCGCTTGAGGTAGTCGCGCACGGGCAGCTCGGCCAGGAAGTCGCGGCCGTAGATGATCTTGGTGGCGCTGCTCACCAGCGGCAGGTGCACCGCGCCCGCGCAGTCGGCCAGGGTGAACGTCGGGCCCGCGAGGAAGGGCGAGAAGCTGGCGAGCTTCGCGAAGCCCGCGATGTTCTTCTCCAGCTGCGGCGCGATCTTCTCTTTCGCGCTGTCGCTGACCTTGCCGCCGAAGAAGGCCTCGGGGTAGAGGTTGCGCGCCACCAGTTCCAGGTGCAGCTCCAGATAGCGCACCAGCTCGCGCACCTTGGCGGCCGCGAAGGCGTCGGCCGGCAGCAGCGGCGGGTGCGGGTAGGCGTCCTCCAGGTACTCCAGGATCACGGTCGACTCCGACAGCGCGCCCTGGTCGGTCTTGAGGTAGGGCACCTTGCCCAGCGGGCTGCAGCTGGGGTCGGTCTCGCCGATCCAGGCCAGTTCTTCCTCGAAGGGGACACCCTTTTCCAGCAGGGCGAGCCGGACCTTGTTGTAGTAGTTGCTGGCCGCGAAGCCGCAGAGCTTGAGCATGGGCGATGTCTCCGGTGGTCGTTCGAAACGGGCGATCGTGGCCCCGATGCCGGGGGGGCGCAAGGCCCCGGGCGTCGCGGGCGGGACCCCCACCCGTAGAATCCCGCCCCATGTTCCTGCACCGCTGGCCGCGCCGCCTCACCGCGTGGATCGCCCTCCTGGCGGTCTGCTTCGGTGCCTTCGCGCCCGTGCTGTCGCAGGCCGCGCTGCAGGCGCGCGGGCCCGACGCCGGCCACTGGGTGCAGATCTGCAGCGCCAGCGGCATCACCTGGGTGCGCGCCGACGCCGGCGACAGCGCCGACGGCCACGCGCCCGAGGCCGCGCTGACCTGCCCCTGGGGCGCCATCAGCGCTGGCGGCGCGGGCCTGCCGCCCGCGCCCGCGCTGGCCTTGCCCGAGGCGGCGCCTCAGCCCGTGCCGCTGGCCCAGGCGCAGCGCGGGCAGGAAGCGCCGGCCACGGCCCACGCGCCGGCGCGCGCGCCACCCCGGGGCATCTGAATCCCTTCCCGCACGGCGCGCCGCTTCGGCCCGCGCCGTGTCCTCCCCATTGCCGATTCGGATTCCCCATGAAACACCTGTTCATCGCCTCTTCCTTCGCCATCGCCGCCACCGCCTGGGCCCAGACGCCCGTGCAGGTGCAGGACGCCTGGACGCGCGCCACCGTCGGCGCGCAGTCGTCCACCGGCGCCTTCATGAAGCTCACCGCGCCGCAGGCCACGCGCCTGGTGGAGGTGCGCTCGCCGGCCGCCGGCATCGTCGAGGTGCACGAGATGAAGCTCGAGGGCGATGTGATGCGCATGCGCGCCGTCATCGCGCTGCCGCTGCCCGCGGGCCAGACCGTGGAGCTCAAGCCCGGCGGCTACCACGTGATGATGATGGACCTCAAGGCGCCCGTGAAAGCGGGTGACGCGGTGCCCCTGACGCTGGTGTTCGAAGGCGCCGACGGCCAGCGCCAGACCCAGGACGTGAAGGCCACGGCCCGCGCCATGGCGCCCATGCCGGCAGCGCCCGCGGGCGCTGGCCATGGCAGTGGCCACGGCAAGCACTGAGCGCCGCCGCCGAGGTTTCTTCCCCATGTCTTTCTCGCCCGATACCCCGGGCGCGGACGCGCCTGCGCGTGCCCGCGCCGACCTGCGCGCCATCGCCTGGCGCTGGCACGCCATCGCCGGCCTGCTGGTGGTGCCCTTTCTGCTCACGCTCGCCCTCACCGGCGCCGTGATGGTGTTCTACACCGGCTTCCAGACCCGCCTGGGCGCCGATCCGCGCGTGGAACCGCTGCCCCTTGCCCAGCCGGTGAGCGCGCAGGCGCTCGCCGCGATGGTGGAGGTGCCCGACGGCCGCCTGCGCAGCTACGTCGCGCCGCGCGCGCCCGACCGCGCCGCCTGGTTCGTCATCGAACGCGGCGGGCAGACCCTCGCGGCCGCGGTCGACCCTTACCGCGCCACCGTGCTGCGCTGGGTGGACAAGGGCGACACGCCCTTCGCCTGGGCCCAGCGCATCCACGGCACCCTGCTCATGGGTGAGTGGGGCGACCGCCTGATCGAGATCGCGGCCTGGGCCATGCTGGTCATGCTGCTGACCGGTCTGGTGCTGTGGTGGCCGCGTGGCGGGCTCGGCTGGCGCTCGCGCCTGTGGCCCGACGCGCGCCTGCGCGGCCTGGGCTGGTGGCGCTCGCTGCACGGCAGCCTGGGGCTGGGCACCGGGGCCGTTCTGCTGGCCTTCCTGCTCACGGGCCTCACCTGGACCGGGGTGACCGGCGAGCGCTGGCTGCAGGCCTGGGGCAGCTTCCCCGCCGAGCAGTGGGACGCCGTGCCCCTGTCCGGCGAGCCGCACGCGGCGCTGAACACCGCCGGCCTTCAGGAAGTGCCCTGGGGCCTGGCCCAGACGCCGCTGCCGGCCTCCGGCTCCGCCGCCGGGCGCGATGGCCTGTCCGCGCGCACGCCGGTGGACCTCGACAGCGTCGCCGCTTTCGCGAAGCGAGAGGGCTTCCAGGGCCAGCACCAGATCGCGGTGCCACGCGATCCGCGCGGCGTCTACACCGTCTCGGCCAGCACCATGAGCGGCGACCTCGGCCAGCCCACGGGCGACCGCACCGTGCACCTGGACCGCCACAGCGGGCGCGTGCTGGCGGACATCCGCTTCGGCGACTACGGCGCCATGGCCAAGACCATGGCGGTGGCCATCGCCCTGCACCAGGGCGACATGGGCCTGTGGAACGCGCTGCTCAACCTGGCCGCCTGCGCGGCCGTGGTGCTGCTGTGCGTGGCCGGGGTGGCGATGTGGTGGCTGCGGCGGCCGGGCCGCGCGCGCCCCGGCTGATCAGCCGGGCGTGAGCGGCACGCCGGGCGAGCGGTGCACGCCCGGCGCGGGCGGCGAGGAAGCCGAGCCGCCGCGCTCGAAGGTGACCACATGGTCCACCTCGGCGCGGATGCCGATCCACTCGCCCACCGCGTGGTTGTGGTGCGAGGGCACGTGGGTCATGAGCGTCTCGCCGCTGGCCAGGCGCAGGGTGTAGAGGAACTCGGAGCCCCGGAAGGCCTTGCGAACGATCTGCGCCTTCACGGGCGCCGCGTCGTCGTGCACGATGTCGTCGGCGCGCAGCAGCACGTCGCACAGCCCGGCCTCGTAGGCATTGGGCAGCGGGCATTCTTCCATGTCCTGCAGGGCCCCCAGCGGCGTCTGCACAGCCACCTGGCCGCCGTTCTGCAGGATCTGCGCGGGCGCGAACACGCCGTGGCCGATGAACTCGGCCACGAAGCGCGTGGCCGGGCGGTGGTAGAGCGCGTAGGCCTCGTCCCACTGGTGCAGCCGGCCTTCGTGCATCACGCCAATGCGGTCGCCGATGGCGAAGGCCTCCAGCTGGTCGTGGGTGACGAACAGCGCCGTGGCGTTGGCGGCCTTCAGGATGCCGCGCACCTCGTGCGCGAGCCGCTCGCGCAGGTCCACGTCGAGGTTGGAGAAGGGCTCGTCGAGCAGCAGCAGGCGCGGGTTGGGCGCCAGCGCGCGCGCCAGCGCCACGCGCTGCTGCTGGCCACCCGACAACTCGTGTGGGTGGCGCGCGCGCAGGCCCTCCAGGCCCACCAGGCGCAGCACCTCAACCACGCGCGCCTCGCGCTGGGCGCGTGGCATCTGGTGGATGCCGAAGGCCACATTGGCCGCCACGTCCAGGTGCGGGAACAGCGCGTAGTCCTGGAACACCATGCCGATGCGCCGGTGCTCGGGCGGCAGGTGGTGGCCGGGACTGCTCACGGTCTCGCCGTCGAGCACGATCTCGCCGCCCTGCGCGCGCTCCAGGCCGGCCACCGCGCGCAGCAGCGTGGTCTTGCCGCAGCCCGAGGGGCCGATCAGCACGCCGATCTCGCCCGCCGCCAGGCCGAAGCTCACGCCATCGACGGCCGGGTGTGGCGCGCCGGCGTAGCGCACCTGGAGTTGCGAGACCTTCAGGAACATGGGGCCCATTGTAGATGTCTACAATTCTCATTTGCGTTGGTGCGGTCGATCCTTTGGGCCGCGGCGCCCCAAAAGAACCTTCCATGCCGCGCTGGCCCGCTCAGGTGCTCTTGTTGCTGCTGGCCGCCGCGCTGGTGCTGCCGGTGTTCGCGCTCGCCGCCTCCTGGTTCGGCTTCGATGCCGCCGCCCGGGACGTGCTCTCGCAGATGGCGCAGACCGTGCTGCCCGAGTACACGCTCACCTCGCTGCTGCTGTGCGCGAGCGTGGCGCTGGGGGTGGCGCTGGTGGGCGTGCTCACGGCCAGCGCGGTCACCCTGTTCGACTTTCCCGGCCGGCGCAGCTTCGAATGGGCGCTGCTGCTGCCGCTGGCCATGCCGGCCTATGTGGTGGCCTATGCCTACACCGACTTTCTGCAGTTCAGCGGCCCGCTGCAGACCTGGATGCGCTCGTCCTTCGGTCTGAGTGGCCGCCTGCTGCCCGAGGTGCGCAGCACGGGTGGCGCGGTCTGGGTCTTCACCTTCACGCTCTATCCCTACGTGTACCTGCTGGCGCGCACCGCGCTGGCCGAGCGCGCCGCGCAACTGATGGAGGCCGCGCGCTTGCTGGGCGCGCCGTTGGGCCGGCGCATCCGCACCGTGGCGCTGCCGCTGGCGCGCCCGGCCGTGGCGGCCGGCGTGGCGCTGGCGCTGATGGAAACCCTGGCCGACTTCGGCGTGGCCAGCTACTTCGGCATCCAGACCTTCACCGCCGGTGTCTACAAGGCCTGGCTGGTGATGGACAACCGCCTGGCCGCCGCGCAGCTGGCCACGCTGCTGCTGCTCACCGTGGCCGCGCTGCTGTGGGTGGAGCAGCGCGCGCAGCGGCGCATGCGCTTCGCCACCTTGCGCGGCCAGCGCGCCGGCAGCGCCGAGGCGCAGCCCGTGCGCCTGCGCGGCGGGCGTGCCGCGCTGGCGGTGGGGGTGTGCGCGCTGCCGGTGCTGGCCGGCTTCGTGCTGCCGGTGCTGTTCATGCTGCACCCGCTCATCGGTGGCTGGGACGTGCTGCCCTGGGGCCAGTTCCAGCAGTGGGCGCGCAACAGCGTGTGGCTGGCGGGCCTGTCGGCCGCGCTGGCGGTGCTGATCGCGCTGGCGCTGGGTTTCTCGGTGCGCGCGCGGCCCTCGGGACTCACGCGCGGCGTCTCGCAGCTGGTGAGCCTGGGCTACGCCATCCCGGGCGCGGTCATTGTGGTGGGCCTGCTGCTGCCGGTGGGCTGGGTGCAGGAGCGCTGGCCCGAGGCCGGCGTGGGCTACTGGGTCACGGCCACGGCGCTGGGCATCGTCTGGGCGTACCTGGTGCGCTTCACGGCGGTGGCCTTGCAGTCGGTGCAGGCCGGCTACGCCCGCATCCCCGCCAGCCTGGACGACTCCGCCCGCATGCTGGGCACCACCGGCGCGGCGCTGGCCAGGCGCGTGCACTGGCCGCTGCTGCGGCGCGCCACGGCGGCGGCCGCGCTGCTGGTGTTCGTGGACGTGATGAAGGAGCTGCCCGCCACCCTGGTGCTGCGGCCTTTCAACAGCGACACCCTGGCCGTGGTGACTTACAACCTGGCGCGCGACGAGCGCCTGGGCGAGGCCGCGCTGCCCGCGCTGGCCCTGGTGCTGGTGGGCTTGATCCCGGTGATCCTGCTCAGCCGCACGCTGCGCGGCAAGTGAAACACCCCGCCGCGCGCCGGCGTAAGCACTTGTATGCCTCCTTGTGCGCCGTTGCGCGTGCTGCTTCAATGCCGCGCATGGAACCGCTACCCCCCCATCCCATACCCGGCCGCCGCCAGCTCCTGGCGCTGGGCGCTGCCACCGGCGCCGCCGCACTCATGGCCGGCTGCTCCGTGTGGCCCTCGCTGCCCGTGCCGGGCCGACAGGCGCCGGCCGCCGATCCGGCCTACCGCCGCACCGCCGCCAGCCACCTCTATCGCCGCTACCCGCAGCGCATCTACCCAGGCAAGCTGCCGCCCATGCTGTACGCCATCGGTGTGCTGGAGGTGGTGGTCGAAGGCAATGGGCGCGTCGGCTCCTTCAAGTGGCTTCGCTCGCCCACGCACGCGCCCGAGGTGGTGGCGCAGATCGAGCGCCTGGTGCGCGACGCCGCACCCTTTCCTTCGCCGGGCAGCCGCACCAGCTACATCGACACCTGGCTCTGGGACCGCAGCGGGCGTTTCCAGCTCGACACGCTGAGCGAAGGCCAGCTGCAGGGCTGAACCGATCCCCCTCGCCGCAGGCCCTACCATCGCCTCCCATGGCGATGAACTGGGCCTGGATCGGTCTTTTCACGGTGGCCTTCGCCACCGCCCTGGTGCGCTGGGCGCTGGGCGAGGACGGCATCCTCCCCGCGCTGCTCGGCGCGCTGTTCGACGGCGCGCGCTCGGGCTTCGAGATATCGCTCGGCCTGGCCGGCGTGATGGCGCTGTGGCTGGGCCTGATGCGCGTGGGTGAGCGCGCGGGAATGATCGAACTGCTGGCGCGCCTGGCCGGTCCGCTGCTGCGCCGCCTGTTCCCCGAGGTCCCGCAAGGCCACCCGGCGCAGGGCGCCATGACCATGAACATCTCGGCCAACCTGCTGGGCCTGGACAACGCCGCCACGCCGCTGGGCCTGAAGGCCATGCGCGAACTGCAATCGCTCAACACCGAACCCGCCGGCACCGCCAGCCACGCGCAGATCATGTTCGTGGTGATGAACACGGCCGGGCTCACGCTCATTCCCACCTCGGTGATCGCCATCCGCCAGAGCGTGGCGCTCAAGCAGGGCCTGGGCGCGGACTTCAACGCGGCCGACATCTTCCTGCCCACGCTGCTGGCCACCTTCATCGCCCTGCTGGCCGGCGTGCTGGCGGTGGCCGTGTGCCAGCGCCTGCCGCTGTGGCGCGCGCGTTTCCTGCTGCCCGTGCTGGTGGTGGGCGGCCTGCTGGCGGCCGCCGTGGCGGGCATGGCCCGCCTGCCGGCCG
This sequence comes from Hydrogenophaga sp. SNF1, assembly GCF_034421675.1. Lineage (NCBI taxonomy): Bacteria > Pseudomonadati > Pseudomonadota > Betaproteobacteria > Burkholderiales > Comamonadaceae > Hydrogenophaga > Hydrogenophaga sp. SNF1. The sequence continues at coordinate 3,541,465 of NZ_CP139793.1, read as the reverse complement.
ATCAGGCCGCGCGTTTCGCGGGGACCACGGGCGCGGCCGTGATCCTGGGCGTGGTGATGCTCTTCCTGCTGGCGGGCGCGTGGCGGCGCGTGAACGTCTACGAGGCCTTCATCGACGGCGCCAAGGACGGCTTCGGCGTGGCCATTCAGATCGTGCCCTACCTGATCGCCATCTTGGTCGCCGTGGGCCTGTTCCGCGCGGCGGGCTGCATGGACTTCCTGCTCGCGGGCATCGGCGCCGGGGTGTCGGCCCTGGGCCTGGACACCGACTTCCTGCCCGCGCTGCCCGTCGGCCTGATGAAGGTCTTCTCGGGCGCGGGCGCGCGTGGCCTGATGATCGACGTGATGCAGGTGCACGGCGTGGACTCCTTCGCCGGGCGCCTGGCGGCCATCGTGCAGGGGTCCACCGAGACCACGTTCTACGTGCTCGCGGTGTACTTCGGCAGCGTGGGCGTGCAGCGCACGCGCTACGCGCTGGCGTGCGCGCTGTTCGCCGACGCGGTGGGGCTGGTGGCGGCCATCGCCATCGGCTACGCGATGCTGCGCTGAGCCGGCCCCGGCCGCTTCAGGGCTGCTTGAAGTTCTTCGGCCCGCCGTTGACGCCCCAGGGCGTGCCGAAGCGGTCGGTGACCATGCCGAAGGTCTGCGCCCAGAAGGTCTCGCTCAGGGGCATGGTGACGTTGCCGCCCTCGCTGAGCGCCTGGAACACGCGCTGCGCCTCGGCGGTCGTGTCGAAGCTGATGGCCATCATGGCGCCCGCGATGCCCTTGAACTCCATGCCGGGCGGCGTGTCGCCGGCCATGATCGTGAAGCCGGGGTGCACCAGATGGGCGTGCATCACCAGCTTCTCGGCGCCCGGCGCGCACGGGCCCATCTCGGGCGGCATGTCACCGTAGGTGAGCAGCGTTTCCAGCTTCGCGCCGAACAGCTTGGCGTAGAAGTTCATGGCTTCGGTGCAGTTGCCGTTGTAGGACAGGTAGGGGCTGAGCGAGGTCATGCGGGGTCTCCGGTTGAGGGGTGATGAAGGCGGGGAATGGCCCCGGCAGGCTTCATGCCCACGACGGATGGGGGCGCGGCGTTTCGACACCGGCGCGGGGGCGGGCCGACGAACGGTGCGGGAGGGGGGAGGGGCCGGGAAGAGGGGTGGCGCCTCCGGCAGGAATCGAACCTGCATCTAGCGCTTAGGAGGCGCTCGTTCTATCCATTGAACTACGGCGGCGCGGGGAGCAGCGATTGTATCGGCGGGGTCCGCCCCGCCTGGTCGTGCGCAAGGCCTAGTCGTAGCGCAGCGTGAAGATCAGGTCGATGGCGTTTTCGCTGCCCGCGCGGGCGCGCACGGTCACGCGGCGCGAGACGTCGTAGAACATGGACACCGTGCTCAGCGTGCCCGCCAGGCTGCGCTCGTAGCTGAGGTACAGGTTGTCGGCGATCTGCTTGCCCAGGGTGACGGCGGCCGAGGTGGAGCCGCTGTCGCCGGTGGCGCTGGCGCTGCTGCCGGTGAAGCTCAGCGTGTCCAGGCCCAGGGCCTGGGCCAGGCCGCCATCGAGCGGGCCGCCGTCGCTGCCGGCCAGCAGGGCCAGCGCGGCCTGCTGCAGCACAGCGGCTTCGGCGCCGGCGCCGCTGGCCGGGCGGCCCAGCACCAGGTAGGCCAGCTTCTCGCTGTCGGGCATCTCGGGGTCGGAGAAGAGGCGCACGCGCGGCGCCTGGGCCGTGCCGGTGATCTGCACGCCCACACGCTGTGCGGTGTTGGGGCGCACGGCGGTGATGTCGAGCAAGGGGTTGTCGTAGGCGCCGGCGAAGCCCAGCACGCCGGACTCGATGGCGAGCTGCTGGCCGTAGGCGCGGTAGGTGCCGCGCGCGGTGCGCACTTCGCCCACGATGCGCGGCGCCGGGTCGGGCGGGTTGGTGCGGATTTCCAGCTGGCCGGCCAGGCGCGTCTGCAGGCCCTGGCCGCGCAGCTCGAAGGACGGGCCCAGGTCGACGGTGATGCGCACGTCGGGGACCACGGGCACGCCGCCGCGCCGGTCGATGGGGTACTCGGTGCCGCGCACCACCACGTCGTCGCCCAGGCTGGGCGCGGCCTCGTCGGGCAGCACGATGAGGGCCTGGTCGGCGCGCAGCTGGCCGCGCAGCCGCAGGGCCGCGCCCTCCAGGCGCGCGCTGACCTGGCCGCTGACGGTGACGTTGCGGTCCGGGCGCGAGGAGGCGCGCAGCTGCTCGGCGCTCACGTCCAGCGCGATCAGGGGCTCGCGCACGGTGGCGCCGTCGCGCTGCACGCGGCGCCATTCGGCGCTGCCGGTGGCCTGCAGCACGCCGCCGCGCTCGGCGCCGCCGCGGCCTTCGAGGCGGAAGCGCTCGATGACGAGGCGCTCGCCCGCGAGCGTGGCGCGCAGCTCGCCGCCCCGGAACACGATGCCGTCGACCAGCGAGCGCAGGGCCAGGTCCTTGGCCTCCAGCAGGCCGCTGAGCTGTGGCGCGGCGCGGGTGCCGGCGATGTTGAATTCGGCGCCGAGGCTGCCGCGCACGCGCCAGCCCGGCGGTGCCAGCACGCTCCACACGCCCACCTCGGGCAGGCTGGCGCGCACGCGGCCCGACAGCGGCGCGCTCTCGGGCCAGTGCCAGGCGCCGTGTGTGGCGTCGGGCGGGCCCAGCTCGCTGCCCAGTTCGGCCTCGGCCTGGCCGAAGCGCTCGCTGTCCCAGCGCAGGCGCGCGCTGACGCGCCGGCCCTCGGTGCGCAGTTCGAGCTCGGCGGTCTTCACGCCGGCCTGGATGCGGTGCGCGCTGGCGCGTGGATCGTCGAAGGCGCCCAGGGTCTGCACGGCGAGGTCGCCGCCGCGGCGCTGCAGCAGGGCGCTCAGGCGCGGCGGCTCGCTGGCCTGGGCGGGCAGGTTCAGGTCCCAGCGGCCGTCGAACACCAGGTCGCCGCCCAGGCCGGCGCGCGCCAGGGCGCCTTCGGGGTCTTCCTCGCCGAGGGTGAGCGCGTCGGCCCAGGCCAGTGGCAGGCCCTCGAGGCGTCCTCGCGTCTGCAGGGCGCCGCCGCGCCAGATGAGTTGCTCCCAGGCCAGGGTGACGGGCGCGGGCGCGGCGCCGCCGGCGCGCCTGGGCTGGGCGTGCAGGCGGGCGCCGTCGAGCTCGGCGTCGATGGCCTCGCCGCGCGGTTGCCAGCGCGCGCGCAGGGGCGAGTCGCTGGTCAGCGCCCACGACACGGCGCCGCCATTCCCGCCGCTGGTTGCCCGGCCGGCGCCCTGGCCGTTGCCGGCCGGTGTGGCCGACAGCGCGAGCCGGCTCAGGGCCAGCTGGCCGCGCCGCGCGTCCAGCGGCCGGCCGATGAAGCCCAGCTCGCCGGCGGTGTCCAGCTCGGCGCGCCAGCCCGAGGCCTCGGCGCGCGTGCGCAGGGCCACGGCCAGGGCCTCGGGCGGACCCTGCACGGTGAGGCGTGTGGCGCCCAATTCCAGGGCCAGGGGGGCGTCGCCACCACGGGCCAGTCGCAGGCGCTCGGTGCCCAGGCTCAGGTCCAGGCGCGGCGCGGCGGCGCGGCCCGGCCCGGGGAAGCCGAAGGCGCCCAGGCCGCCCTGCCAGCGCAGGCGGGCCTGGGCCTGGCCCTCGGCCTGGCCGTCGGCCAGCGCCGCCAGGGCCGGCTTCAGGTGTTCGCCGAGCAGCGGCACCTCGCCCAGGGCGCGCACCCAGGCCAGCAGGCGCGCGCCGTCGGCCAGGTCCAGGTTCAGCTCGCCCTGGCCCTGCGCGTGCGCGAGCAGGCCGCTCCAGCGCGCGCGCAGGCCTGGCAGCGTGGCGTCGAGCGAGCCCTCCGCCAAGGGGCGCGCGGTGTCGATGCGGCCCTGGGCGTTCAGCACGCCGTCGAGCGCGTCCAGGCGTGCCTGGCGCACGGTGAACTGGCCCTGGCCGGGCGTGTCGCCGGGCTGCCAGCGGCCTTGCAGCAGCAGTTCGCGCAGGCGCCAGGCCTCGGCCGCGCTGCGGCGGGGCTGGCGCCCAGCGGGCGCCACGCGGGCGTCGATGTCGATGGCGGGGCGGGCGGCGTTCGGGTCGACGGCGCGGGCGTCGACGCGGGCGTCCAGGGCGGCCGGCGCCAGCGCGCTCCAGGCCAGGGCCGGGTTCAGGCCACTGGCGCGCAGCTGGCCCCGCCAGTCGCCCCAGGCGGAGGCGGCGCCCTCGGCGGGGGCGTCGCGCCGGCCCTCGGCCCGCACGCGGCCACCGGCCACGGCGGCGTCCAGGCGCTCCAGGGTCCAGCGCGCGCCGCTCTGCACCACCTCGGCGTCGATGGACTCCAGCGGCAGCCGGCGCTGGTCCAGCGGGCCGGCCGCTTCGTTGTTCAGTGCCAGGCGCGCGCGCCAGTCGGCGCCGTCGGGTCGGGCCTGGGCGGTGCCGGTGAGCGCGGTGGTGGGGGCCTGGGGCCACAGCAGCGCCAGGTTCAGGCGGAACAGCCGCAGGTCGGCTTCGGCCAGGGGCTGAGGGGCCCAGGGGCGCAGGCGCGCGGTGCCGGCCAGCGTGGGCGTGGCCTCGGTGCGGCCCTGGGGTTCGATCTGCGCGACCAGGTTGAGCGCCGCGTCGGCGCCGGCCAGCGGGCCCTGGGCCGTGGCGCGCGCGCGCAGGTCGAGGCGCCCGCCCTCGGGCACCTCGGCGCGGAGTTCGCCTTCGGCCTGCAGGCGCAGCGGCATGGGCGCCTGCGCGCCCAGCGTGGCCTGGGCGCTGTAGCGGCCCTCGGCCCATTGCAGCGAGCGCAACAGCAGGGTGTGCGCCTGTTCGGTGCCCAGGCCGGGCTCGGCGCGGCCGTAGCGGTAGCGCGCGTCCAGCGCGCGCAGCGCCAGCGGCGCCTGCCCGGGCAGCAGCAACTCGTCCACCGACAGGTTGGCCTCGATGTCGATCGGCAGCACCAGGGACTGCAGGGGCTCGGTGGGCGAGGGCGGTGCGGGCGGGCGCTGGTCGGTCACGCGCACGCGCGCGGCGTGCAGCTCGCTCACCAGCAGGTCGCGGCGCAGCAGGCCGAGCCAGAACAGCCCGCCCAGGCGCAGGCGCAGCCCCTCCGCCTGCACCGACAGCCCGTCCCGCGACCAGCCGAGCGCCTGCACCTGGCCGCCGCCGATGAGGCTGCCGCTCACGCCCTCGGCCTCGATCCGGCCGGCCTCGGGCGCTTTTTCCGCCTGCCAGGCCAGGCCCCAGCGCAGCGCCTGCGCCAGCGAGCCTTCGCTGGCGGCCCAGGCCCCGAGCAGCAGCGCACCGGCCAGCCCGGCGCCGGCGAGCGCGCCGAACAGCCACACCAGGGCGCGGCCGAACCAGCCGGCGGCGCCGGGCCAGCGCGGGGCCGGCGGCGGCGCGACCGGCGGAGGAAGGGGGCGCGGGGGCTCGGCCATCGCCACCTCAGAAAACGAAGCCCACGCTCAGGTGCAGGCGCAGCTTGCGCGGCTGCACGCCATAGGCGATGTCCACCTGCAGCGGGCCCACCGGGCTGTTGTAGCGCAGGCCGGTGCCGACACCCCACTGGAAATCGAGGTCGCTCACGCGGTTGGCGACGGCACCGCCGTCGATGAACAGCACGTGCTCGAAGGGCGAGCGCGACACGCCGTCACCCCAGACGGGGCGCTGCCATTCCAGGCTCACCACGGCCTTGTAGCGGCCGGCGAGCACGCTGCCGTCGGGCTGCACCACGCCGATGTCGCGCAGGCCGTAGCCGCGCACCGAGGCGTCGCCGCCGGCGTAGAAGAGCTGGGTGTCGGGCACGGGCGTGGACTGCTCGGCGATCACGGCGCCGCCTTCCAGCCGCAGCGCCAGCCGGCCCAGGCGCGTGGGCGGGCGAGCGGTGGCGCGTTCGCCGGGCACGGTGGAGGGCAGCTCGGCCTCGCGGTCGAGCGGGAAGTAGCCCAGCCAGCGCGCCTGCGTGCGGCCGAAGGGCTTGCGCGTGATGCCCAGGGTGCTGCCCACGCCCAGCTCCACCGCCAGCGCATGGCCGCGGTTGGGCGAGATCGGGTCGTCGAAGCGCTCGCGCGACCAGGCGTAGTTGGCCGTGATGGACGACTCGATGCGGCCCTTGATGCCGCTCAGGCGTTCGCTGTCGGTGAGGGTGCGCGCGCGGTCGTATTGCAGGTACACGCCGCGGTCGTACTCGACGCCGTCCTGCGCCCGGCCGAAGCGCGCGCGCTGGCTGGTGGTCTCGACCTGATTGGTCTCCTGGCGGGCGGCCTGCAGCAGCGAAACCCAGCGCCAGCCCTCCTTGTCCAGCGGCGAGGACCACTCTGTCTTGGCCAGGCTGTCCTGGCGCTCGAAGCGCAGGGTGGACAAGGCGCGCCAGCCGATGCCGGGCAGGCGGTTGTGGATGTGCTCCAGCGACAGGCGCGCGCCGTTGTCGGTGCTGGCGCCGATGCCCAGCACCAGCTTCTGCCGCATCGCCTCGCGCAGCTGCACCTTCACCGGCAGCGCGCCGCCGCCGGCGCCGGGCTCCACGTAGACGAAGGCGGCGTCGTAGTAGCCGCTGTCGAGCAGGCGCTGCTGGGCCTGCTGAAGCAGGGCGAGGTCGTAGTCGCTGCCCGGCGTGAGGCCGGTGAGGCGCACGATGCGCTCGCTCATCTCGCGGTCGTAGCGCTGCGCGCCGTCGATCTCGATGGCGCCGAAGCGCCGGTGCGCGCCGGAGTCGAGCTCCACGTACAGGCGCGCGCTGGCGCTGGCGCCGTCGACGTCGGCCAGGCTGCTGCTGATGCGCCCGCCGGGGTAGCGCTGGGCGGTCAGGCGGCGCAGCGCGGCGGTCTTGGTGCGGTCCCACTGGTCTTGCGTGAAGCGCTGGCCCGCGAGCAGGGCGGCCTCGCGCTGGATCTCCTCGCGCTGCGCCTGGGCCTCGGCGTCGCTGGCGATGTCGCCCAGAAAGCTGATCTGCACGCTTTGCACCGTGGTGGGCGGGCCGGGGTCCACCCGCACCGGGATGCGGCCCAGCGGCGCCGGGCCCTGGCCGGCGGCGGCGAGGGCGGCCTCGGTGGGCGGCAGCGGCTCGCCGATCTCGATGCGCGGCGCGAAGTAGCCGCGCGTGGCGATCAGTTCGCGCGCGTTGGCGGGCAGCTCGCTCAGCAGGCGCTCCAGTTCGGTGGCGTCCAGGCTGCGCTGTTCGCGAAAGCGCTGGATGTCCAGGTGGCGCAGCAGGAAGGCGTGCAGTTCCTCGGGGGCGTCGAGCTCAATCTCGAAGCGTGGCGTGACGGGGGGGCGGGCGGCCCGCGCGGCGCGGCGGGTGTCGGCGCTGGCGGGGCGGGCGTCGTCCTCGTCCGCGGCGGGTGGTGGGGTGTCGGGCGATGCGGGGGCCGCGGCCGGGCCTGCCGTGGTGGGGTCGACCTGCGCCCAGGCCGGCGTGGCGCCGCAGGCGAGCGCCAGCACAAGCCGCCACGCGGCCCGGCGGTGGCGGGCCGGAGACAGGAAACGCATGCGCCGATTATTTCGACAGCATGCGCATCGTGTCTTCCAGGCCCTTCAGGGTGAGCGGAAACATGCGTTGGCCCATGAGCTGCTGGATGATGCTGATGCTCTGTCGATACTGCCAGACGCCATGGGGTTCCGGGTTGATCCACGCGAACTTGGGAAACGCGTGCGTGAGGCGCTGCAGCCACTCGGCGCCGGCTTCCTCGTTGTTGTATTCCACGCTGCCGCCGGGCTGCAGGATCTCGTAGGGGCTCATGGTCGCGTCGCCCACGAAGATCAGCTTGTAGTCCTTGTTGTACTTGCGGATGATGTCCCAGGTCGGGAACTTCTCGGCATAGCGGCGGCGGTTGTTCTTCCACATGAAGTCGTAGACGCAGTTGTGGAAGTAATAGAACTCCAGGTGCTTGAACTCGCTCTTGACGGCCGAGAACAGCTCCTCGACGCGCTGGATGTGCTCGTCCATGGTGCCGCCCACGTCCATGAGCAGCAGCACCTTCACGTTGTTGTGCCGCTCCGGGATCATCTTGATGTCCAGGTAGCCGGCGTTCGCGGCGGTGCTGCGGATGGTGTCGGGCAGGTCGAGTTCGAGGTCGTTGCCCTCGCGCGCGAACTTGCGCAGGCGGCGCAGCGCCACCTTGATGTTGCGCGTGCCCAGTTCCTGCGTGTCGTCGTAGTCGCGGTAGCTGCGCTGCTCCCACACCTTCACGGCGCTCTTGCCGCCGCCTTTGCCGCCGATGCGGATGCCCTGCGGGTTGACGCCTCCGTTGCCGAAAGGCGAGGTGCCGCCGGTGCCGATCCAGCGGTTGCCGCCTTCGTGGCGCTCCTTCTGCTCTTCCAGTCGCTTGCGCAGCGTCTCCATGAGTTCATCCCAGTCCATCTTGGGCGCGTTGGCCTTCTGCTCCTCGGACAGGATGCGCTCCATCTCCTGGCGCAGCCAGTCGGCGGGGATGGGCTTGGTGAAGTCCGCGATCATCTCCACGCCCTTGAAGTAGGCGGCGAAGGCGCGGTCGAACTTGTCGAAGTGCTTCTCGTCCTTCACCAGCGCGGTGCGCGAGAGGAAGTAGAAGTCGTCCATGCTGCAGGCCTCGGGGTTGGCCGGTCCGACCACGTCGGCCTTGAGCGCCTCCAGCAGCGTGAGGTACTCCTTCACCGACACCGGCAGCTTGGCCGCGCGCAGGGTGTAGAAGAAGTCGATCAGCATGGCGATCTCCCCGGGTTCAGTCGTGCCGCGCCCGCAGGTACAGCAGCTGCGCACGCGCCTCGGGCCATTCGCCCGCGCGCATGCTGTACATGACCGTGTCGCGGATGGTGCCGTCGCGGCGCAGAGCGTGGCCGCGGATGACGCCGTCCTTTCTCGCGCCCAGCCGTTCGATGGCCTGTTGCGAGGCGAAGTTGTAGTTGTCGGTGCGCCAGCCCACCACGTGGCAGCCCAGGGTGTCGAAGGCGTGGCCCATCATGAGCAGCTTGCAGGTGGTGTTGACGTGGGTGCGCTGCGCGCGCCGGGCGTACCAGGTGTAGCCGATCTCCACGCGCTTCACCGCGGGCAGGATGTCGTGGTAGCTGGTGCTGCCCAGCACCGCGCCACTGGCTTCGTCGACCACCGCGAAGGCGAAGCGGCTGCCCTCTTCGCGCATGCGCAGCGCGGTGTCGATGTAGTCGCGCGTCTGACCGGGTTCGGGCACGGAGGTGACCCGCAGCGTCCAGAGCTCGCCGTCGGCCGCCGCCGCGCGCAGGCCGTCCTCGTGGCGCCGGTCCAGGGGCTCCAGCCGCAGGCCGCGTTCGCTCAGGACGACGGGGGCCACGAACATCAGCGGTTCCTCTGGTTCATGAACACCAGCTTCTCGAACAGCGTGGTGTCCTGCTCGTTCTTGAGCAGCGCGCCAACCAGCGGCGGAATGGCGACCTTGTCGTCGGCGCTCTGCAGCGCCTCCAGCGGGATGTCCTCGGCCATCAGCAGCTTGAGCCAGTCGAGCAGTTCGCTGGTGCTGGGCTTCTTTTTCAGGCCGGGCAGGTTGCGCACGTCGTAGAAGGTCTTCATGGCGACCTTCAGCAGGTCCTGCTTGAGCTGGGGGAAGTGCACGTCGACGATCTTGTGCATCGTCTCGGCGTCGGGGAACTTGATGTAGTGGAAGAAGCAGCGGCGCAGGAAGGCGTCGGGCAGCTCCTTTTCGTTGTTCGAGGTGATGAAGACCAGGGGGCGGTGCTTGGCCTTGATGAGTTCGTGCGTTTCGTAGCAGTAGAACTCCATGCGGTCGAGCTCGCGCAGCAGGTCGTTCGGGAATTCGATGTCGGCCTTGTCGATCTCGTCGATCAGCAGCGCGACCGGCTGGTCGGCCGTGAAGGCCTGCCACAGCACGCCCTTGACGATGTAGTTGTGGATGTCCTTCACCCGCTCGTCGCCCAGCTGCGAGTCGCGCAGGCGGCTGACGGCGTCGTATTCGTACAGGCCCTGCTGGGCCTTGGTGGTGCTCTTGATGTGCCACTGCAGCAGGGGCATGTCCAGGGCCTGGGCGACCTCCTCGGCGAGCATGGTTTTGCCGGTGCCGGGCTCGCCCTTGACCAGCAGCGGGCGCTTGAGCGTGATGGCGGCGTTGACCGCCAGCATCAGGTCTTGCGTGGCGACGTAGTTCTGGGAACCCTGGAATTTCATGGAGGCGGCCTCGGGATGGCGGCGCGGCTGTCCGCGCGCGGGACTCGGGATGTGGCGGGAGACGCGGCGACCGCTCATATAATTCGCGGTTGATCTTTCCCGGCCGTTCTTGATTGTGCTAGCAAAATGACCCCACTGCTGAAACCGATCGCCCGTACCCTTGTCGCCGCTGCGACGCTGTTTGTCGCTGCCGCATCGGCCCAGGCGCAGGGCGTCACCGGTGACGTCGAAGCCGGCCACAAGAAGGCCGAGATGTGCATCGGCTGCCACGGCATCCCCGGCTACCAGAACAGCTTCCCCGAAATCCACAAGGTGCCCAAGATCTCGGGCCAGGGTGCGCCGTACATCGTGGCGGCCCTCAAGGCCTACCAGAAGGGCGACCGCAAGCACCCGTCCATGCGCGGCATCGCCGGTTCGCTGAGTGAGCAGGACATGGCCGATCTCGCGGCCTTCTATGCTGGCCAGGCCGGCCCCGCCGCGCCGGAGACCCCGGCCGCCGCGAGCGCCGAGGTCGCCGCGCTGCTGCAGAAGGGCGCCTGCGTCTCCTGCCACGGTGTCAACTTCAGCAAGCCCATCGACCCGAGCTACCCCAAGATCGGCGGCCAGCACCCCGACTACCTGTTCGTGGCGCTCAAGTCGTACACCGTCGAGGGCAACAAGCTGATCGGCCGCAGCAACGGCATCATGGCCGGCATCGCCAAGCAGTACACCCCGGCCGAGATGCGCGCCATCTCCAAGTACCTGAGCACTGTGCAGGGCGAGCTGCAGACCGTGCCGCAGTCGCGCTTCCGCTGAGCACGCGACGGGCATCAGAAAAAAGGCCGCTCACCGAGCGGCCTTTTTGTTGGTTCAGTCCAGTGTCGCCCGCCGGCGCACGGCGTCGATGTAGGCCTGGCCGTCGGGCGGGCGGCCGGCGCGCTGGCTTTCCCAGAGCATGGCGCCCAGGCACTCCATCACCTCATGGTGGGCGGTGTGCAGGTCGCCCCGGCGCGCGGTGAGCAGTTCCACGGCCTGGCGGATGCCCGGCGGCTGGTCGATGCTGGACTGCTCGCTGATCGACAGGTGCATGGACAGGTGCAGGAAAGGGTTCTCGCGCGCCGCGTCGGGCTGGCTCAGCCGCGCCACGGCGGCCTCGGCGTCGGCCAGATCGCCGTGGTATTCGGGGTGCTCGGCGATCCACTGGGCGGCGAGCCGCTCCAGCGCGTCCATGGGCTGGGCGTCGCGCAGCTTGGCGTAGGCGCCGCAGAAGAAGCGGCGCACGTCGGCTTGGGAAGGGTTGAACATGGCGCGATTGTCCCCGGGACTCAAAGCCGCCACTGCGGCAACTGCCAATCGCGCCACAGCGCCAGGCCGCGCAGCCCGGCCGTGACGCCCACGCAGCCCGACAGCGCCAGCCAGCCCGGTGCCGCGATCGCCCACAAGCCCACATAGACCCAGCCGCCCACAAAGGCGCAGACCGCGTAGGGCCGGTGGTCGCGAAAAGCGCTGGGGATCTGGTTGCAGACCACGTCGCGCAGCACGCCGCCGGCCACGCCGGTGACGATGCCCATGAGCACGGCCACCAGGGGCGGCATCTCCAGCAGCAGCGCCTGGTGCGCGCCGGTGGCGGCGAACAGGCCCAGGCCCAGGGCGTCGGGCCACTGCATGGCGCGCTCGGTGACCTCGAAGTGCCGCGTGCGCAGGAACAGCATGGCCAGCACGCTCAGGCCCAGCACGCCCCACAGCAGCTCCACGTGGTGCACCCAGAAGAACGGGCGCTGGTCGAGCAGCAGGTCGCGCAGCGTGCCTCCGCCGAAGGCCGCCAGAAACCCGACGACGACCACACCGACCGCGTCGAGCCGCTTGCGCGCGCCCTCCAGGATGCCCGACAGCGCGAACGCCGCGGTGGCGGCCACCTCCACCAGCAGCCTGAGGGTTTCCCCCCCACAATGTCACGTTTTGCATCGCCGGATTGTCTTCCGTGTCATCGCTTCCCCTCATCACCGACCCTTTCTTCTATGCCGTGGCCGTGCCGGCCGTGCTGCTGCTGGGCATCAGCAAGAGCGGCTTTGGCGCTGGCTTCGGTTCGCTGGCGGTGCCGCTGATGGCGCTGGCCGTGACGGTGCCGCAGGCCGCGGCCATCCTGATGCCGGTGCTGCTGGTGATGGACCTGCTGGGCATGGCGGCCTTTCGCAAGAACGTGGACCGGCAGCTGCTGAAGTTCCTGTTGCCCTATGGCCTGCTGGGCATCGTGATCGGCACGCTGCTGTTCCGCTGGCTGGAGCCGCGGCTGGTCGCGGGCATCGTGGGCGCCTTCACGCTGCTGTTCCTCGCCCAGCGCCTGCTGTTCCCGCCCCGGCCCGACAGCGCGCCGCCGCCGCGCTGGGTGGGCGCCATCCTCACCGCCACCTCGGGCTTCACCAGCTTCGTGGCGCACGCGGGCGGGCCGCCGATCAACGCCTACGTGATCCCCATGCGCCTGCCGCCACTGCTGTTCACGGGCACCATGGCCTTCTTCTTTTTCTTCGTGAACATGGCCAAGTGGGTGCCCTACGCCTGGCTGGGGCTGATCGACCTGCGCAACATGGCCACCTCGCTGGTGCTGCTGCCGCTGGCGCCGGTGGGGGTGTGGATCGGGGTGCGCATCGCGCACCGCATCCGGCCGGTGCTGTTCTACCGCCTCATCTACACCGGCATGTTCCTCACGGGCTGCAAACTGGTCTGGGACGGGCTCGGGCTAACATAGGCTTACCTGTGCCAGTACCGGCCGCCCCAGGGGGCCGAACTCAAGGAGACGACATGCCGATCGTGGTGGTTGCGAATCCGAAGGGGGGCGTCGGCAAGACCACGCTGTCGACCAATGTGGCCGGCTACTACGCCAGCCGCGGCCACACCGTCATGCTGGGCGACGTGGACCGCCAGCAGTCATCGGCGCTGTGGCTGCGCCTGCGGCCACCCACGGCGCGCCCTATCCACACCTGGGAGGTGTCGCACGACCAGATCGCGCGCCCGCCAAAAGAGGCCACGCACGTGGTGCTGGACACGCCCGCCGGCCTGCACGGCAAGCGCTTCAAGGACGTGCTCAAGCTGGCCAACAAGGTCATCGTGCCGCTGCAGCCCAGCATCTTCGATATCTACGCCACGCGCGATTTCCTCGACGAGCTGACCGAGACGCGGCGCGCCGCCGTGGGCATCGTGGGCATGCGGGTCGATCCGCGAACCATCGCGGCCGACAAGCTGGCCGAGTTCGTGGCCAGCCTGGACCTGCCGGTGCTGGGTTATCTGCGCGACACGCAGAACTACATCCACCTGGCCGCGCGCGGCCTCACGCTGTTCGACGTGGCGCCCTGGCGGGTGGAGAAGGATCTGCAGCAGTGGCAGGGCATCTGCGACTGGCTGGACCGCTGAGGCCGGGGCTTGTCGCGCGCCCGACATCCGATCGCGGCCCGGATTTGTAGAGTGCGCCAATGCGCACATTCGACACCCTCGAGGAATTCGATGCGCTGGTGGGCCGGGCCGTGGTCACCAGCGACTGGGTCACCATCACCCAGGAGCGGGTGAACCGCTTCGCCGACGCCACCGGCGACCAGCAGTGGATCCACGTCGATGTGGAGCGGGCCAGGGCCGGTCCTTTCGGCGCGCCCATCGCGCACGGTTTTCTCACGCTGTCGCTGCTGCCGGTGTTTTTCGAGTCCGCGATGAGCGTGCGCGCCTCGCGCATGGGCGTGAACTACGGGCTGAACCGGGTGCGCTTCACCGCCCCGGTGCCGGTGGGCAGCCGCCTGCGCGCGCACATGGCGCTGCAGGCCTGCGAGCCGATCGACAACGGCGGGCGCCAGATGACCTGGGCGGTCACGGTGGAGCGGGAAGGCAGCGAGAAGCCGGTGTGCCTGGCCGAGTCGCTGGTGCGCCACTATCCCTGAGCGCAGGGCTCAGCGGATGCGGGCGAGCTGCTTGGGGTCCAGCCAGTCTTCGAACAGCTGGCGCAGGGCGTCGATGCGCGCGGCGGCCACGTGCTGGCTGTGTCGCTGGGCGATGAGCTGGAAGGCGTCGTTGCGCAGCAGCCAGAGCTCCTGAGGGCTGCGTGCCTGCTCGATCTGGCGGCGCAGGCGCAGGGCCGGCACGGAGTGCACGCAGTCCTCGATGGTGGCCAGCAGGCGCTGGCGGATGGCGACGATGTCCCGCAAGTGCGGCGTGCGCGGCTGGGGTTGGGGGTGCACCACGCCGATCCATCGGGCGATGCGCGCGATCACCGGGTGTCCCTGCGGCCCGCGGTCCCGGCGCGGACCGGTGGCGGGCAGCCGGTGGTGGCGGGGGTTGATCGTGGTCTCCATGGCGCGCATGGTGGATCAGTTGCCACAAATGGGGGATGTTTCAGGGGGAGCTCGCGTGATATGGATCACGCAACCCCGCCTTGGAAGCCGTTTTGGCGCCAGGCTTCGAACACGGCGACGGCCACCGCGTTGGACAGGTTGAGGCTGCGCTGGCCCGCCCGCATGGGCAGGCGCAGCCATCGCTCGGGGGCGATGTCCGCCCGGACCGCCTCGGGCAGGCCGCTCGATTCCGCCCCGAACACCAGCCAGTCGCCCGCCCGCCACGCGGTGTCGTGCACGCCGCGCTGGCCGCGCGTGGTCAGCGCGAACAGGCGCTCGGGATCGGGTCGCTCGGCTTGCAGGAAGGCCCCCCAGCCGGCGTGGCGACGCACCTCGGCGTACTCGTGGTAGTCCAGTCCGGCGCGCCGCATCAGCTTGTCGTCCATGGAAAAGCCCAGGGGCTCGATCAGGTGCAGCGCGCACCCGGTGTTGGCGCACAGGCGGATCACGTTGCCCGTGTTGGGCGGGATTTCGGGGTGGACCAGGACGACATTGAACATGGTGGGGCGCGCATGATAGTGGCGCGCCTCAGTCCGCGCGCTCGTGCGGTGCCGGGGTGCGGGCGAAGACCAGGGCGTCGACGCGCGCGGCGCCCGCCGCCAGCAGGGCCTGGGCGGCGGCGTCCAGGGTGGCGCCGGTGGTGACCACGTCGTCCACCAGCAGCAGCCGGGCGCCGCGCAGTCGCGGCAGGTCTTTGGCCGGCACCGCGAACGCGCCGCGGAGGTTGCGCAGGCGTTCTTCGCGGGCCAGGCGGTGCTGGGCGGGGCCGTCGCTCAGGCGCATCAGCGCGTCCGGCCGCAGTGCGCCTGGGCGCCGTGGCACGAGGGCCCGGGCCAGCGCCCAGGGCGGGTGGTGGCCGCGTTCGGCCAGGCGCCCGGGGGTCAGCGGCAAGGGCACGATGCCGTCGGCCGCGTCGAGCAGGGCGTCGGCGCCGGGCGCGGCCCGCATCAGGCCGGCGAAGGTCCGGGCCCAGGCGGTCTCGCCGTGGAACTTGAAGCGCGCGATCAGCCGGTCCCAGGGAAAGGCGTAGTCCACCGCGGCCACGCAGGCGCCGAGCACGGGATCGACGGCCCGCGCCATGCAGGGGCAGAGGGACGGGTCGGTGGCGGGGGCGGGGGCGGCGCAGCGCGGGCAGCGGGGGCGCGCCGGCGCGAAGCGCTGGCGGCAGGCCTCGCACAGCGGCCAGGCCGGCCACCGGCCGCACACATGGCATTGGCTGGGCCATGACCCACCGGGTGTCCATACGGCGAAGCGGCGCATGCGGGCTCAATATACTGAGCGCTCCCTCCCGATACCGGGGCCGGTTCGCACCGGCTCGCCGCCTTGAACCCATCCCCCCCCGACGCTGCCGACGCCGTGCCCGGCCTCGATGCCGTGGCCTGCGCCCGCTGGCAGGGTCTGCCGCGCACCGACAGCCCCTGGCTGCACGAGGAAGTGGGCGGGCGCATGGCCGATCGCCTGCAGTGGTTCCGCGAGCCGCCCACGAGCTGGCTGCACTGGGAGCCCGTGCTCGGCGGCCTGAAGACGCACGCGCGGCTGCGCGCGGCGCTGCCCCGCGCCGAGTGGCAGGTGTGGTCGCGCGACATGGCGCGCGCCGCCGCGGCCACCCGGGAGCCCGCACCCCGGTCCTGGAACCCGCTGCGCCCGCGCTGGGTGGAGCCCCGAGCCGCCGACCCGCAGCGACCGGTGCAGATGCTCTGGGCCAATATGGGCCTGCACGCCGAGCCCCAGCCGCAGCGCCTGATCGCGCGCTGGCATTCGCACATCGCCACCGGCGGCTTCCTGATGTTCGCCTGCCTGGGCCCGGACAGCCTGAACGAGCTGCGCGCGGTCTGGGCGGCCGAGGGCTGGCCCGCGCCCGCGCACGCCTTCACCGACATGCACGACTGGGGCGACATGCTGGTGCATGGTGGCTTCGCCGAGCCGGTCATGGACATGGAGCGACTCGAACTCACCTACGGCAGCGCCGCCAGCCTGGTCGATGAGCTGCGCGGTTTCGGGCGCAACCTCTCGACCGAGCGCTTCGGGGCCTGTCGGGGCCGGGGCTGGCGCGAGCGCCTGTTGGCGGCGATCGAGGCGCGAGGCCCGCGAACCGACGGCGGCCGCCTGCGCCTGACGGTCGAAATCGTCTATGGCCACGCCTTCAAAGCGGCGCCCAAGCCGCCGCGCGGGGACGCCACCGTGCCGCTGGACGCGCTGCGCGAGCAGCTGCGCCAGCGCCGCAGCTGAACCAAACCCGACCAAGGGGTCCCGGCTTGCAGCAGGGGCGCCCTATGGCGGCGGCTACAATCCCGCGGTTTGGGTTCAAGGGCATTTCCCCCTGTGCCGGCGTGCCGCGTCCGGGGGCGCGTTCCTGATTGGCGCGTGAGATGCGACTGCCTTGCACGGCGCGCGAAGCGCTGGCGCAGGCCTGGCAGGTTTTGGTGTAATCGGGGTCGATATCAATCGACACTTATATTTGAGGCGCAACAAGTGAGCAAGACGACAAAGACGCTGCAAGCCCTACGTGCAGCGCGGAACGCGGTGGGACTGGCGCTGCTGAGCGCCGGGGTCTGGACCTCGGCGGCCGCGCAGAAGGTCAACGATCTGCCGGGCGGCCCCGCGGTCAACCAGCTCAACTTCGCCCCGCCGGTCACCAAGATCGCCGAAGAGCAGCACTGGCTGCACTGGTTCATGATGGGCATCTGCGCCGTGATCTTCGTGATCGTCTTCGGCGTCATGTTCTATTCCATCCTCAAGCACCGCAAGTCGGTGGGCCACCAGTCGCAGGCGCTGCCCGAGCCGATCTGGGTGGAGCTGGGCTGGACCATCGTCCCCCTGCTCATCGTCATCGGCATGGCGCTGCCCGCCACCAAGGTGCTGGTGGCACAGAAGGACACCACCAACGCCGACGTGACCATCAAGGCCGTGGGCATGCAGTGGAAGTGGGGCTACGAATACATCAAGGGCGAGGGCGAGGGCATCGGCTTCCTCTCCACGCTGGACACCTCGCACCGCGTGATGTCCAACAGCGGCAAGCCCGAGGCCACCGACGACTACCTGCTCAAGGTCGACAACCCGCTGGTGGTGCCCGTGGGCAAGAAGGTGCGCATCATCACCACCGCCAACGACGTGATCCACGCCTGGATGGTGCCGGCCTTCGGCGTCAAGCAAGACGCCATCCCCGGCTTCGTGCGCGACACCTGGTTCCGCGCCGAGAAAACCGGCGATTTCTACGGTCAGTGCGCCGAGCTGTGCGGCAAGGAACACGCCTACATGCCGATCCACGTGAAGGTGGTGTCGGCCGAGGAATACAGCGCCTGGGTGGGTGAGAAGCACAAGGCCATGGCCGCCGCGGCCGACGACCCGAGCAAGGTCTGGACGCTGACCGACCTGGTCAAGCGCGGCGAATCCGTCTACGCCGCCAACTGCGCGGCCTGCCACCAGGCCAACGGCAAGGGCGCGGGCCCCATCAAGCCGCTCGACGGCTCGGCCGTCGTGCTCGACGCCGACAAGGGCAAGATGACCCACGTGCTGCTCAATGGCCAGAACAACGGCGCCATGCCCGCCTGGAAACAGCTGTCTGACACCGAGCTGGCCGCGGTCATGACCTACGCCAAGAACAGCTGGAGCAACAAGACCGAGCAGATCGTGCAGCCCGCCGAAGTGCAGGCCGCGCGCAAGTGACCCGTCCGCGCATCGAGATTGAGAACCTGAGGAACAGACCATGAGTGCAGTGCTTGACCACCACGACGCGCACGGCCACGACCACGACCACCACGCCCCCACGGGCTGGCGCCGCTGGGTGTTTGCCACCAACCACAAGGACATCGGTACCCTGTACCTGCTGTTCTCCTTCACCATGCTGATGATCGGTGGCCTGCTGGCCCTGGGCATCCGCGCCGAGCTGTTCCAGCCCGGCCTGCAGCTGGTGAACCCCGAGCTGTTCAACCAGCTCACCACCATGCACGGCCTGATCATGGTGTTCGGCGCCATCATGCCGGCCTTCGTGGGCTTCGCGAACTGGATGATCCCGCTGCAGATCGGGGCCTCCGACATGGCCTTCGCGCGGATGAACAACCTGAGCTTCTGGCTGCTCATTCCGGCGGCCCTGATGCTCGTGGGCTCGTTCTTCATGCCCGGCGGCGCGCCCGCCGCGGGCTGGACGCTCTACGCGCCGCTCACGCTGCAGATGGGCCCCTCGATGGACGCCGGCATCTTCGCCATGCACATCATGGGCGCCTCGTCGATCATGGGCTCGATCAACATCATCGTGACCATCCTGAACATGCGCGCGCCCGGCATGACGCTGATGAAGATGCCCATGTTCTGCTGGACCTGGCTCATCACCGCCTACCTGCTGATCGCCGTGATGCCCGTGCTGGCCGGCGCCATCACCATGACGCTGACCGACCGTCACTTCGGCACCAGCTTCTTCAACCCCGCCGGCGGCGGCGACCCGGTGATGTACCAGCACATCTTCTGGTTCTTCGGCCACCCCGAGGTCTACATCATGATCCTGCCGGCCTTCGGCATCGTGAGCCAGGTCGTGCCCGCTTTCGCGCGCAAGAAGCTGTTCGGCTACGCCTCCATGGTGTACGCCACCGGCTCCATCGCCATCCTGTCCTTCGTCGTGTGGGCGCACCACATGTTCACCACCGGCATGCCGGTGACGGGCCAGCTCTTCTTCATGTACTCCACGATGCTGATCGCCGTGCCCACGGGCGTGAAGATCTTCAACTGGGTCGCGACCATGTGGAAAGGCTCGATGACCTTCGAGACCCCGATGCTGTGGGCCGTGGGCTTCATCTTCGTGTTCACCGTGGGCGGCTTCACCGGCCTGATCCTGTCGGTCGCGCCGATTGACATCCAGATGCAGGACACCTACTACGTGGTGGCGCACTTCCACTATGTGCTGGTGGCCGGCTCGCTGTTCGCCATGTTCTCCGGCCTCTACTACTGGCTGCCCAAGTGGACGGGCGTGATGTACAGCGAGACCCGCGGCAAGATCCACTTCTGGTGGTCGATGATCTCGTTCAACATCACCTTCTTCCCGATGCACTTCCTGGGTCTGGCCGGCATGCCCCGCCGCTACGCCGACTACCCCATGCAGTTCGCCGACTTCAACATGATTGCGTCCATCGGCGCTTTCGGCTTCGGTTTCGCGCAGGTGTACTTCTTCCTCGCCGTGGTGCTGCCTGCCATGCGCGGCCAGGGCGAGAAGGCCCCTCAGAAGCCCTGGGACGCGGCCGAAGGCCTGGAATGGGAAGTGCCCTCGCCGGCGCCTTTCCACACCTTCGAGAACCCGCCCAAGCTCGATGCCACCGCCACCAAGGTGATCGGCTGAACGCCTCGCACGCCACGCCATGACGCCTGAACAGAAAAAGAGCAACGCGCGCCTGGGCCTGATCCTGGCCTCGGTGGCCGTGGTCTTCTTCCTCGGCTTCGTGGCCAAGATGGTGCTGCTGGGCGGCTGAGCGGAGCGTTTCGATGGGTCTGCGCCAGGAAAACCTCAAGATCGTGGGCAAGCTCTGCGTGATCGCGCTGGGCATGTTCGCGTTCGGCTACGCGCTGGTGCCGATCTACCGCCACATCTGCGAGGCCCTGGGCATCAACGTGCTGGCGGTGTCGGAGACGCGCATTCCCGGCGCGGCCCAGTTGCCCGCCAATACGCAGGTGGATCGCAGCCGCACCATCACCGTCGAGTTCGACACCAATGTGCGCGGTCCCTGGAATTTCAAACCCGCCGTGCGTTCGCTCCAGGTCCACCCGGGTGAACTCACCACGGTGCTGTACGAGTTCCAGAACATCCAGAACCGCACCATGGCCGCGCAGGCCATCCCGAGTTACGCGCCCAAGCAGGCGGCTGCCTTTTTCAACAAGCTCGAGTGCTTCTGCTTCACGCAGTACACGCTTGCGCCTGGCGAGAAGAAGGAGTGGCCCGTGGCCTTCGTGATCGACCCGCGCCTGTCCAAGGACGTCACCACCATCACGTTGTCGTACACCTTCTTCGAGGTGGGCGGCAAGACACCACCGGCGCCCGACGCGGCCGCCCTGGCGCCCGACGCCAAGGCGCAGCAGGGGGGCGCGTGAACCGCATGGCCACGCCGCCGCGGTCTGGGTCCCTGATGAGCACTGTCAAGGCGGTGCTCTGGGGTTTCCTGGGCCTGCGCCAGCGCGGCGAGTACGAGAAGGACATCAAGCGCCTCAACCCGCTGCACCTGGTGGCGGTGGGCCTGGTGATGGCCTTCATCTTCGTCGGCGCGCTCATCGCGCTGGTGAATTGGGTCGCCGGATGAGGGCGGCGACCCGCGCAGACTATTCATTGACATCGACACAGCGATAGCACAACAGGAGTGAGCAGCATGTCCGCAGCATCCCATGGCTCGACGCCGTACTACTTCGTCCCCGGACCGTCGCGTCATCCGGTCATGGCCGCCATCGGCCTTTTCTTCGTGATCCTGGGCGCTGCCCAATGGGTCAACGGCCACGGCTGGGGTGCGTATGCGCTCGCCTTCGGCCTGGCCTTCTGGCTGTTCGTGCTGTTCCAGTGGTTCCGCGACGCCGTGCACGAGAGCGAGACCGGCATGTACGGCCGCAAGATCGACCTCTCGTTCCGCTGGAGCATGAGCTGGTTCATCTTCTCCGAGGTGATGTTCTTCGGTGCCTTCTTCACCGCTCTGTGGTGGGCGCGCGCGCACTCGGTGCCCAACCTCGGCAGCATCGAGAACGCGCTGATCTGGCCCGACTTCTCGGCCGTGTGGCCCAGCCTGCAGGCCGGCGCCACCGCGTCGCCGGGCAACATCGTCGAGCCCTTCCAGACCGTGGGCCCGTTCTGGCTGCCCACCATCAACACGGCCCTGCTGCTCACCTCGGGTGTCACGCTGACCATCGCCCACCACGCGCTGCAGGCCGGCCAACGCGCCAAGACCATCGGCTTCATGTGGATCACCGTGCTGCTGGGCTTCGTCTTCCTGCTGGTGCAGGGCTACGAATACGCGCACGCCTACGCCGACCTGAACCTCAAGCTCAGCTCGGGCATCTTCGGCTCCACCTTCTTCATGCTCACCGGTTTCCACGGTTTCCACGTGTTCGTGGGCATGCTCATGCTGCTGTTCATCACGCTGCGTCTGCACAAGGGCCACTTCACCGCCGAGCGCCACTTCGGCTTCGAAGGCGCGGCCTGGTACTGGCACTTCGTGGACGTGGTCTGGCTGGGCCTGTACATCCTCGTCTACTGGATGTAATGCCCGCCCCGGGACGATCGCCCCATGAAAAAAGCGCCGCGAGGCGCTTTTTTCTTTCGGTGCCGGCGCGCCGGGCTCAGCGTTGCACGGGCAGGCCGGTCGGTTGGATCCAGCCCATGAAATACGCCACCAGCACCAGCACGAACAGCAGCACGGAAAAGCCCACGCGAAAGGCCAGGGCGCGCGCCATCTGTCGCTTGCGCGGGGCCTCGCCCTCGCTGCCGTCGTGCACGCCGCCGCGCATCATGAACACCAGCGCCGCGGCCAGGCTGCCGATGATGGCCACGAAAGCCACGATCACCACGTATTTCATGGCCCGCATTATCCGGGGCCGGCCGCGCGCCGCTGTCGGACAAGGCCGCGCGGAGGACGGGCGATGAGCCGCGCGCGATTCCTGGTCGTCACCGTGGCCACGGCGCTCACCATGGCCGCGACCGCGTCGCTGGGTCTCTGGCAGCTCGACCGCGCGCGGCAGAAGACCGCGCTGCAGGCCGCCATCCTGTCGCGCGCCGAGCTGCCCGCCTGGGACAACGCCGCGCTGCTGGCGCAGACCGACCCCTCCGCCGGCCTGTACCGGCCGGTGCGCCTGCGAGGCCAATGGATCGCGCGCCACAACGTGTTCCTGGACAACCGCCAGATGGACGGCCGCGTGGGCTTCTTCCTGGTCACGCCGCTGCGCCTGAGCGGCAGCGAGCGCGTGGTGCTGGTGCAGCGCGGCTGGGTGCCGCGCGACTTCCACGACCGCGCGCGCGTGCCCGACGTCGACACCCCCGCGGGCGAGGTGACCGTGCAGGGCCGCTTGGCCCCGCCGCCCGGGCGCCTTTACCAGTTCGGCGAGGCCGGCACCGGGGCCATCCGGCAAAATATCGACCCCGCTGCCTACCGCCTGGAAACCGGGCTGGCGCTGCTGGACCCCTCGGTTCAGCAAACGGGCGACGACGAGGGCCCGCTGCGCCGCCAATGGCCGCTGCCGGCCGTCGACGTGAGCAAACACCACGGCTACGCCTTCCAGTGGTTCGCCCTGTGCACCCTGGTCGCTGGCCTTTACCTCTGGTTCCAGATCATTCAACCCCGCCGCCAACGCGCCCGCCTCCATGGCCAAGACGCCCGATGAACCCCTGACGCTGACGGTGCACAGCCTGCCCACGCCCGACCGCGGCGACGCCGAGCGCGCCGCCGCCACACGCACCGGCCGCTGGAAGATGCTGGCCATCCTGCTGGTCTGCGCCTCGCCCGTCATCGCTTCGTACCTCACCTACTACGTGATCCGGCCGGAGGGCCGCCGCAACTACGGCGAACTCATCGCGGCGCAGCCCTTGCTGCCGGCGATCAGCGGCACCGACGCCCAGGGCCGCTCCGTGCCCCTGAGCGCGCTGGAAGGCCAGTGGCTGCTGGTCAGCGTGGCCGACAGCGCCTGCGACGCCGCCTGCGAGAAGCACCTGTACCTGCAGCGCCAGCTGCGTGAGACCCTGGGCCGCGAGAAAGACCGCCTCGACTGGGTCTGGCTGCGCACCGGCGCCAGCGAGCTGCGCGAGCCGCTGAAAGCCGCGACGGCCGCCGCCACCGTGCTGCACGTCGACGCCGCTGCGCTGGCGCAGTGGCTGCAGCCCGCGCCCGGCCATCGCCTGGAAGACCACCTCTACGTGGTCGACCCGCTGGGCCACTGGATGCTGCGCTTCCCGGCCGACATCGACCCCACACGCGCCAAGCGCGACCTCGACCGCCTGCTGCGCGCCTCCTCGGCCTGGGACCAGCCCGGCCGCGGCGCCAACGGCGAACACCACGGCGGCTGATCGCATGGACGCCCCGTCTTCCCTGGTGGACCTCGCGCCGCTCACGCGCATGATGCTGCTGGGCATCGCGATCGCGTTCGGCCCGCTGGTCTGGATCGGCCTCAAGCACCGCCAGGCCAGCCCCGCGCAGCGCCTGCGCGTGCTGACCCTGGTCACGCTCTTCCTCACCTTCGACCTGGTGCTGTTCGGCGCCTTCACGCGCCTCACCGATTCCGGCCTGGGCTGTCCCGACTGGCCCGGCTGCTACGGCGCGGCCAGCCCGCTCGGCGCGCACGCCGACATCTCGGCCGCGCAGTCGGCCATGCCCACCGGCCCGGTCACCTTCTCCAAGGCCTGGATCGAGATGGTCCACCGCTACCTCGCCACCGGCGTGGGCGTGCTGATCATCGTGCTGGCCGTGGGCAGCTGGATCGAGCGCCGGCGCATCCACGTGCACTGGGTCTGGCCGGTGGTCACGCTGGCCTGGGTCTGTCTGCAGGGTGCCTTCGGCGCGTTCACGGTGACCATGAAGCTCTTCCCCGCCATCGTCACCCTGCACCTGCTGGGCGGCCTGGTGCTGCTGGCGCTGCTGCGCGCGCAGGCGGTGGCCTACCGCCTGGGCGAGCCGGGCAGCGCCGGCCCCGCGCCCATCGGCGCGGCGCAGCGCGGCTGGCTGCTGGCCGCCTTCGCGCTGGTGTGGCTGCAGATCGCGCTGGGTGGCTGGGTCAGCACCAACTACGCCGTGCTCGCCTGCCGCGATTTCCCCACCTGCCAGGGCAGCTGGTGGCCCGCCATGAACCTGCGCGAGGGCTTCACGCTCTGGCGCGAGCTGGGGGCCAACCACGCGGGCGAGGCCATCACCTTCCCGGCGCTCACCGCCATCCACTACGTGCACCGCCTCATGGCCTACGCCGTGTTCGCGCTGTTGCTGGCGCTGGCCTGGGCGCTGTGGCGCGTGCCGGGACTCCAGCGCTTCGCGCGCGTGCTCGTGGCCCTGTGCGCCTGGCAGTTCCTCACCGGTCTCAGCAACGTCGTGCTCGGCTGGCCGCTGCTGGCCGCCGTGGGGCACACCGGCGGCGCCGCTGCGCTGGTGATCGCGTTCACGGGCGCCGTGGCCGCCACGCGCCGCGCGGAGGTTGTCCAGTGAACACAGAAGTGCATCCCTTGCCCCTGCCGTCGACCTGGCGCCAGTTCCACGCGCTGACCAAGCCGCGCGTGATCCAGCTGATCGTGTTCTGCGCGCTCATCGGCATGGTGCTCGCCGTGCCCGGCCTGCCGAGCTGGCCGCAGGTGCGTCTCGCGGCCATCGCCTGTTTGGGCATCTGGCTGGTGGCCGGCGCGGCGGCGGCCTTCAACTGCGTGGTCGAGCAGCACATCGACGCGAAGATGAAGCGCACCGCCTGGCGCCCCACGGCCAAGGGCGAGCTCACCACCTGGCAGACGCTCACGTTCTCGGCCGCGCTGTGTGCGGTCGGCTCGGCCATCCTCTGGTTCTGGGTCAACCCGCTCACCATGTGGCTGACCTTCGCCACCTTCGTGGGCTACGCGGTGATCTACACCGTCATCCTCAAGCCACTCACGCCGCAGAACATCGTGATCGGCGGGGCATCGGGCGCCATGCCGCCGGTGCTCGGCTGGGCGGCCATGACGGGCACCGTCGCGCCCGAGGCGCTGGTGCTCTTTCTCATCATCTTCCTCTGGACGCCGCCGCACTTCTGGGCGCTGGCGCTCTACCGCGTGGAGGACTACCGCAAGTCCGGCCTGCCGATGCTGCCGGTGACGCACGGTTCCGAGTTCACGCGCCTGCAGATCCTGCTCTACACCTTCGTGCTGCTGGCGGCCACGCTGCTGCCCTTCATGCTGCGCATGAGCGGCTGGTTCTACCTGGCGAGTGCGCTCGCGCTCGGCCTGGGCTTTTGCGGCTACGCCTTCGCGCTGTGGCGGAACTATTCCGACGCCCTGGCTCGAAAGACTTTCCGCTTCTCGCTCATCCACCTGTCGCTGCTCTTCGCGGCGCTGCTCATCGACCACTACCTGCCATGGTGAAGACCACCGTCTCCCGCCGCCGCCTGATGGCCGCTGGCGCCGCTTCCCTGCTGCTGGCCGCGTGCTCCGAGTCGCCGCCGGCGTTCAAAGGGATCGACATCACCGGCGCCGACTACGCCACCGGCTTCTCGCTCACCGACCACAATGGCCAGAAGCGCACGCTGGCCGATTTCAAGGGCAAGGTGGTGGTGATCTTCTTCGGCTTCACGCAATGCCCCGACGTGTGCCCCACCTCGATGACCGAGATGGCCGAGGCCAAGCGCCTGCTGGGGGCCGACGGCGATCGCTTCCAGGGTCTGTTCATCAGCGTGGACCCCGAGCGCGACACGCCCGAGGTGATGAGGCAGTACGTGACCCAGTTCGACCCGAGCTTCCTCGCGCTGTACGCAGCGCCCGGCGAGCTGGAGGCCGTGGCCAAGAGCTTCAAGGTCTACTACAAGAAGGTCGAGGGCAAGACGCCCACGAGCTACACCATGGACCACTCGGCGGGCAGCTACGTGTACGACACGACGGGACGCATCCGCCTCTACAACCGCTACAACAGCGGCGCGCAGTCGCTGGCCGACGATGTGAAGCTGCTGCTCAAGGGCTGAGCAAGCACCGGCCACGCAAAAAAACAGGGCGCCCTCGGGCGCCCTTGTCGCGTGTGGCGTTCGAATTCAGTCCACCTTGGCCCCGCTGAGCTTGACCAAGCGCTCGTACTTGGCGCGCTCGCGGGCCATGAACTCGCCGAAGGCCTGGGGCGTGCTGGGCGCCGGCTCGGCCATCAGCGCCGCGAACTTGCCTTTCACGTCCGGCGACTGCAGGGCCTTGGTGAAGGCGGCGTTGAGCTGCGACACCACGTCGGCCGGCGTGCCGGCCGGGGCCACCAGGCCCCACCAGGTGTCGATCTCGAAGCCGGGCAGGGTCTCGGCCACGGTGGGCACCTCGGGCATCACGCCGCTGCGCTGCGCGGTGGTGACGGCCAGGGCCTTGAGCTTGCCCGCGCGGATGTTGGCCGCCGCGGTGGCGAGGTTGTCGAAGTTGAAGTCGACCTGGCCCGACAGCAGCCCCAGCTGCGCCGGGTTGCCGCCGTTGTAGGGAATGTGCACCGCGAACACACCGGCCTGGTTCTTGAACAGCTCGCCCGCCAGGTGGCCGGCGCTGCCGTTGCCGCCCGAGCCATAGTTGAGCTTGCCCGGGTTGGCCTTGCCGTAGCGGATGAGGTCGCGCACGCTCTGGATGTTCAGGCGCTGCGCGGTCTCGGCGTTCATGACCAGCACGTTGGGCACGCGCAGCATCTGCGTGACGGGCGCGAAATCCTTCGCCGGGTCGTAGGGCAGCTGCTTGAACAGCCAGGGGTTGATGCCGTGCGAGGCCGTGGTGGCGATGCCCAGGGTCAGGCCGTCGGGTGCGGCCTTGGCGACCTGGCTCACGCCGATGTTGCCGCCGGCGCCGGGTCGGTTCTCGATGATCACCGTGCCCAGCGAGTCCTTCACCGCGTCGGCCAGGACACGCGCCGTCACGTCGATCGGCCCACCGGCCGCGAAGGGCACCACGATGCGCGTGGTGCGGGCCTGTGCCCAGGCGGGCAGCGCGAGCGCGGTGGCGGTGAGGGCGATGGCTTGGCGGCGGGAAATCATGCGGTGTCTCCTAAGGGGTGGGGGTGTTCAGACCTTGTCCGCGGCGGAAGTGAAGGCGTCGGCGTAGAAGCACTCCTCGGGCAGGCCGGCCTGCGCCACGTAGTCGCGCTTGGCCGATTCGACCACGATGGGCGCGCCGCAGGCGTAGACCTCGAAGCCGCTGAGGTCGGCGTGGTCTTCCAGCACGGCGCGGTGCACGAAGCCCGTGCGGCCGGTCCAGCCGTCCTCGGGCTGGGCGTCGGACACCACGGGCACGTACTTGAGGTTCGGCATGGCGGCCAGCTGTTCTTCGATCCAGGCGCTCTGGTACAGGTCGGCCGGGCGGCGGCCGCCCCAGTACAGGGTGGCGGGGCGCTGGATGCCCTTGAAGCGCATGTGCTCGACGATGGCCTTGATGGGGGCGAAGCCCGTGCCGGAGGCGAGCAGCACCATGGGCTTGTCGCTGTCCTCGCGCAGGAAGAAGCTGCCGAAGGGGCCTTCGATGCGCAGGATGTCCTTCTCCTTCATGGTGGAGAAGACCTGGTCGGTGAACTTGCCGCCGGGCATGTGGCGCAGGTGCAGCTCCAGCCCGGGCGCCTCGGCCTGCGTGTGCGGCGCGTTGGCCATGGAGTAGCTGCGGCGGTCGCCGTCGCGCAGGATGAACTCCACGTACTGGCCCGCGCGGTACTGGAAGGTGTCGCTGGCGGGCAGCTGCAGGCGCACCACCATCACGTCGTGCGAGGCGCGCGTGAGGCTGTTGACGCGCGCGGGCATCTTCTTGATGGGGAAGGCGCCGAGTTCGGTGACCTGGCGCGACTCCAGCACCACGTCGCTGTGGGCCACGCCGCAGCAGGTGAGCACGTAGCCCGCGGCCTCCTCGTCGGCCGACAGGGCCTTGGCCTGGTGCGGCCCGTGCACCACGGTGCCCGACACGAGCTTGCACTTGCAGGAGCCGCAGGCGCCGTCCTTGCAGCCATAGGGCAGGCCGATGCCCTGGCGGATGCCGGCGGCCAGCATGGCTTCGTCGGGGTTGGCGGTGAAGGCGCGCCCGCTGGGCTGCACCGTGATCGTGAATGTCATACTCGCCGTCTTCTTTCTGTCGAGGGGCGCGCTCCGGTGGCGCGCTCCGTTCCAAGCAACCGCGCATTGTCGCAAAAACCCGTTTTGCATGAGTTTCCTTGGGGCCTTGCCCGCGCGCTTCCGGCGTGAACGGGTACTGATCGTGGGCTGTGGCGACGTCGGCCTGCGAGCGGCCGGCGCCTTGGGCGCCGGTCGGCGCGCGCGCCTGCTGGCGCTCACCTCCAGCCCGGAGCGCGTGCCCCGCCTGCGCGCGGCGGGCCTGGTGCCTTTGCGGGGCGACCTGGACGATGCGCGCAGCCTGCGCCGCCTGGCCGGCCTGGCCACGCGCGTGCTGCACCTGGCGCCGCCGCCTTCGCAGGACATGGCCGACTGGCGCATCGACCCGCGCACGCGCGCCCTGGTGCACGCGCTCGCGCAGCGCACGCCGCCGCTGGCGCTGGTCTACGGCTCCACCACCGGCGTCTATGGCGACCGCGGCGGCGCCTGGACCAGCGAGTCGCAGCCTGCGCGGCCGCGCACCCCGCGCGCGGCGCGCCGCGTGGACGCGGAGGACCGCGTGCGCTGGCTGGGCCGCGCCCTGGGCGTGCGCGCCAGCGTGCTGCGCATCCCGGGCATCTACGCCAACGACCGCGAGGGCGGCACGCCGCGCGAGCGGCTGCAGCGCGGCACGCCCGTGCTGCGCGCCGAGGACGACGTCTACACGAGCCACATCCACGCCGACGACCTGGCGCGGGCCTGCGCGCTGGCGCTGTGGCGCGGCCGCGCGCAGCGCGTGGTCAACGTGGTGGACGACAGCGAACTCAGGATGGGCGACTACTTCGACCTCGCGGCCGATCTCTATGGCCTGCCACGCCCGCCCCGCGTGCCGCGCGACACGGCGCAGGACCAGTTGCCGCTGGTGCTGCTGAGCTTCATGAGCGAATCGCGCCGACTGCGCAACCAGCGCCTAAAGTTCGAGCTGGGGCTGCGGCTGCGCTACCCCACCGTGGCCGACGGCCTGCGCCGCTGAGGCCGGCGAACGGCCAACAAAAAGCCCGCGTGGAGCGGGCTGGTTGCAGGGCTTGCTCTGGTGGTGCCGAAGGCCGGACTCGAACCGGCACGCCTTGCGGCGGCGGATTTTGAATCCGCTGCGTCTACCGATTTCGCCACTTCGGCCCGAGCAAGGGCGCGGATTATGGCACAGTGGCGCCATGCAATACCCCACCATCGAAGACGCCGTCGGCCGCACGCCGCTGGTGGCGCTGCAGCGCATCGGCGCGGCGGACAACGGCCCGCGCGGCAACGTCATCCTGGCCAAACTGGAAGGCAACAACCCGGCCGGTTCGGTGAAGGACCGGCCCGCGCTGTCCATGATCCGGCGCGCCGAGGAGCGCGGCGACATCAAGCCCGGCGACACCCTGATCGAGGCCACGTCCGGCAACACCGGCATCGCGCTGGCCATGGCGGCGGCCATCAAGGGTTACCGCATGGTGCTCATCATGCCGGAGGACCTGTCCATCGAACGCGCCCAGACCATGAAGGCCTTCGGCGCCGAGCTGATCCTCACGCCCAAGAGCGGCGGCATGGAGTCCGCGCGCGACCTGGCCGACAAGATGCAGGCCGATGGCAAGGGCCGGGTGCTCGACCAGTTCGCCAACCCCGACAACCCGCGCATCCACTACGAGACCACCGGCCCCGAGCTGTGGGAGCAGACGGGCGGGCGCATCACCCACTTCGTGAGTGCCATGGGCACCACCGGCACCATCACCGGCGTCTCGCGCTTTCTCAAGGAAAAGAACCCGGCCGTGCGCATCGTCGGCGCCCAGCCCAGCGAGGGCTCACGCATCCCCGGCATCCGCAAATGGCCGCAGGAATACCTGCCGAAGATCTACGACCCCAAGGCGGTCGACGAGATGATCTACGTCTCGCAGGCCGACGCCGAGGACATGGCCCGGCGCATGGCGCGCGAGGAAGGCATCTTCGGCGGCATCTCCGCCGCCGGCGCGCTCTGGACGGCCCTGCAGGTGTCGCGCCAGGTCGAGAACGCCACCATCGTGTTCGTGGTCTGCGACCGTGGCGACCGCTACCTGTCCACCGGCGTCTTTCCCGCCTGACATGAAACACCCCCGCCGCGTTTCGCACGACCCCCTCGAGGGGGCCATGCCTGAGGTCCGGCAAGACCGGTTCCGCGGCATGCCTGGATCAGGCGCCTGATGGGCCACATGGCTGGCGAGTTTCGGTTCTGTCCGCAATGCGCGGCCGAATTGCAGTTCATCGTCCAGGCCGAGGACGGCGGCGACAAGCGGCGCCTGCGTTGCCCGGCCTGCGGCTACACCCACTGGAACAACCCCACGCCGGTGCTGGCGGCCATCGTCGAGCTTGACGGGCGGGTCCTGCTGGCGCGCAACGCCGCCTGGCCGGGCCGCTTTTTCGGGCTGATCACCGGGTTCATGGAAGCCGGCGAGACGCCGGAGGAGGGCATCCGCCGGGAGATCGCCGAAGAAACCTCGCTGGACACCGAGGCCCTGAGCCTGGTGGCCGTGCACGATTTCCAGCGCATGAACCAGGTCATCATCACCTACCACGCCCGCTGCCGGGGCGAGGTGCGCCTGTCGCCCGAGCTGTCGGAGTACCGGCTGCTGGAGCCGGCGGCGGTGCGCTGTTGGCGCGCGGGTACGGGGCTGGCCCTGGCCCAGTGGCTTATGTCACGGGGCTTCCAGCCGCAATTCCTGGACGACACACCAAAGGCCGACGCGGCCTAAAATGCGCCGTTACCCAGACGGAGCCCTGCCTTCATGATCGCTGCTGACCGAGAACTCGACGCCCGGGGCCTGAACTGCCCGCTGCCCATCCTGAAGGCCAAGAAAGCCCTGGCCGAGATGCACAGCGGCCAGACCCTGAAGGTGGTGGCCACCGACGCCGGCTCGGTGCGCGATTTCCAGGCCTTCGCCAAGCAGACCGGCAACCTGCTCGTCCACCAGGAAACGCTGGGCGGCGATTTCGTGTCGGTGCTGAAACGGCGCTGATGGCCACTCCCATGGACGTCCTGCTCGTCGACCCGCTGGTGCCCGAAGCCCTGGCGTGGCTGCAGGAGCGCCATGACGTGGTCTACCTTCCCGAGCTGGCGGACGACCCCGCCGAGCTGCGCCGTGCGCTGGCCGAGGCGCGCGCCGTGGTGCTGCCGCCGCATGTGGTGGTCTCCCAGGAATTCCTCGACCATGCGCCCCACCTCATGATGGTCGCGCGCATGCAGATCTCCAGCGACAACACCGACCTCAACGCTTGCGCGCAGCGCGGCGTGCGGGTGCTGCAGGCGCGCAGCGCCACCGTGCGCTCCAACGCCGAGTACCTGCTGTATGGCCTGCTGATGCTGTACCGGCGGGGCATGGTGAGCGCGCTGCTGGGCCGCAAGCTGGGCCAGGTGCGCATGGGCCGTGAACTGGCGGGCAGCACCGTGGGCCTGCTGGGCCTGGCGCCGGTGGCGCACACCCTGGCGCCCATGCTGCGCAGCCTGGGCGTGCGCGTGCTGGGCTACGACCCGGCCGTGCACCACGCCGCCGAGCTCTGGGGCAAGCTGCACGTGGAGCCCGTGCCCCTGCACGAGCTGCTGGAGCGCGCCGACGCGATCTCGCTGCAAATGGTCTATGCCTCGCGCTTCA
This sequence comes from Hydrogenophaga sp. SNF1, assembly GCF_034421675.1. NCBI lineage: Bacteria > Pseudomonadati > Pseudomonadota > Betaproteobacteria > Burkholderiales > Comamonadaceae > Hydrogenophaga > Hydrogenophaga sp. SNF1. The sequence goes on along the minus strand of NZ_CP139793.1, from coordinate 3,509,691 downwards.
AGGGCTGGATCAACGAGCGCCTGCTCAACCACTGCAAGCCCGGCCAGCTCTGGGTGGGCGTGAGCCGCAGCGCGCTGTTCGACCCCGAGGCCCTGGCCCTGGCCCTGTGCGACGGTCGCATCGACGCCTGCCTGCTGGACGGCGCCAACGCCCAGTTCGCCGCGCCCGGTTCGCCGCTCTACGGCATCCCCAACCTGCACCTCACGCCGCGCCTGGGTTCGCACACGCGCGAGGCCAAGCTGCGGGCGAGCTGGTACCTGGCCCACCGCATCCACGAAACCCTGTCGCCCGACGACGCGCGCCGCGAGCCGGGCAGCAGCGATTTCTCCATGCTCGACAGCCTGGGCTTCCCCGAGTCGGGCGACCCGCCGCAGTCGGCCTCACCCTCGCAATGGGCCTCGCTCGCGGCGCTGTCCAGGGACTGACCCCCGCCGCGTGGCGCGCGCGCCCCTGAGAGGGGGCGGTGCCAGCGGCCCCGGCCCAGCCGGTTCCGCGGCACCCCAGGCTCAGCCCAGGCGCGCCAACTGGGCCTTCACCTTCTCCAGCGTGGCGCCGAAGTCGGCCAGGCGCTGTTTTTCCTGCTCGATCACCGCCGCTGGCGCGCGCGCCACGAAGCCCTCGTTGCCCAGCTTGCCCTGGGCCTTGGCGATCTCACCCTGCAGGCGGGCGGCTTCCTTGCCCAGGCGGACCTTCTCGGCCGCGACGTCGATGGCCATGAACAGGCACAGGCGGGCGTCGCCCACCACCGCCACGGGCGCGGCGCCCGCGGCCTGGGCCCAGGCGGCCTCGTCGTCGAACACGCGCACCTCGGCCAGCTTGGCCAGCGACTGCAGCACCGGCGCGGCACCGCGCAGGAAGGCGGCGTCGCCCACGGCGTAGAGCGGCAGGCGCTGGGCCGGTGACACGCCCATCTCGCCGCGCAGCGTGCGGCAGGCGTCCACCAGCTTCTTCAGGCGCGCCACGTGGGCTTCGGCGGCCTCGTCGATGCGCTCGGGCTGGCTCACCGGGTAGGCGGCCAGCGCCACCGATTCGCCGGCCCGCCCGGCCACCGGCGCCACCTTCTGCCACAGCTCTTCGGTGATGAAGGGAATGATGGGGTGGGCCAGGCGCTGGATCGCCTCCAGCGTGCGGATCAGGGTGCGGCGCGTGGCGCGCTGCTGCGCGGCGTCGCCGGTCTGGATCTGCACCTTGGCGATCTCCAGGTACCAGTCGCAGAACTCGTTCCAGACGAAGTCGTAGATGGCGTTGGCGACGTTGTCCAGGCGGTACTCGGCGAAGCCCTGGGCCACGGTGGCCTCGGTGCGCTGCAGCGTCGAGCTGATCCAGCGGTCGGCCTGGCTGAAGCTGAGGTAGCCGTGGAAGGGCTGCCCGACGGCGCATTCGGCCTTGGTGTGCTCTTCGAGGCCGCAGTCCTGGCCCTCGCAATTCATCAGCACGAAGCGCGTGGCGTTCCAGAGCTTGTTGCAGAAGTTGCGGTAGCCCTCGCAGCGCTTGCTGTCGAAGTTGATGCTGCGGCCCAGCGAGGCCAGGGCCGCGAAGGTGAAGCGCAACGCGTCGGCGCCGTAGGCGGGAATGCCCTCGGGGAACTCCTTCTCGGTGTCCTTGCGCACGCGCGGCGCGGTCTCGGGCTTGCGCAGGCCGGTGGTGCGCTTGTCCAGCAGCGGCGCCAGGGCGATGCCGTCGATCAGGTCCACCGGGTCGAGCACGTTGCCTTCGCTCTTGCTCATCTTGCGGCCCTGGGCGTCGCGCACCAGGCCGTGGATGTAGACGTGGCGGAACGGCACGCGACCCGTGAAGTGGGTCGTCATCATGATCATGCGCGCGACCCAGAAGAAGATGATGTCGTAGCCCGTCACCAGCACGCTGCTGGGCAGGTAGACGTCGTAGTCTTCGGTGGGGCCGCTCTTCTGGTTCGGCCAGCCCATGGTGCTGAAGGGCACCAGCGCGGACGAGTACCAGGTGTCCAGCACGTCGGGGTCGCGCGTGAGGGTCTTGCCCGGGGCCTGGGCCTGGGCATCGGCCTCGCTGCGCGCCACGTAGACGCGACCGTCCTCGTCGTACCAGGCGGGGATCTGGTGGCCCCACCAGAGCTGGCGGCTGATGCACCAGTCCTGGATGTTCTTCATCCACTGGTCGTAGGTGTTGACCCAGTTCTCGGGCACGAACTTCACCTCGCCCGAGTCGACGGCGTCGATCGCCTTCTGCGCGATGCTCTTGCCGCTGGGGTCCTGCTCGCTGACCTTGGTCATGGCCACGAACCACTGGTCGGTGAGCATGGGCTCCACCACCTGGCCGGTGCGCGCGCAGCGCGGCACCATGAGCTTGTGCTTCTTGGTCTCGACCAGCAGGCCCAGGGCCTCGAGGTCGGCCACCACGGCCTTGCGGGCCTCGAAGCGGTCGAGGCCGCGGTACTTCTCGGGGGCGTTCTGATTGATGGCCGCGTCCAGGGTGAGCACGCCGATCTGGGGCAGGCCGTGGCGCTGGCCGACGGCGTAGTCGTTGTGGTCGTGCGCAGGGGTGACCTTCACCACCCCGGTGCCGAAGGCGGCGTCCACGTAGTCGTCGGCGATCACGGGGATCTCGCGATCGGACAGCGGCAGCCGGACCTTCTTGCCGACGAGGGCGGCGTAGCGCTCATCGCCGGGGTGCACCATGACGGCGCTGTCGCCCAGCATGGTTTCGGGGCGCGTGGTGGCCACCACCACCGAACCGCTGCCGTCGGCCAGGGGGTAGCGGATGTGCCAGAGGAAGCCGTCTTCCTCCTCGCTCTCCACCTCCAGGTCGCTCACCGCCGACTTGAGCACCGGGTCCCAGTTGACCAGGCGCTTGCCGCGGTAGATGAGGCCCTGCTCGTACAGGCGCACGAAGGTCTCGGTCACCACGGCCGAGAGCGCGGGGTCCATGGTGAAGTACTCGCGCGACCAGTCCACGGTGTCGCCCATGCGGCGCATCTGCGTGGTGATGGTGTCGCCGCTCTTTTCCTTCCACTGCCAGACCTTCTGCGTGAAGGCCTCGCGGCCGAGGTCGTGGCGCTTGACGCCCTGTTCCTGCAGCTGGCGCTCGACCACGATCTGGGTGGCGATGCCCGCGTGGTCGGTGCCCGGCACCCACAGCGTGTTCGCGCCCATCATGCGGTGGTAGCGCGTGAGGCTGTCCATGATGGTCTGGTTGAACGCGTGGCCCATGTGCAGGGTGCCGGTCACGTTCGGCGGCGGCAGCTGGATGGAGAAGGCCGGCGCGCCGGCCTGGGCCTCGCCGGTGCCGCGGAACCCGGCCTTTCCTACGCCGCGCTGCTCCCACCAGGGGCCCCAGCGGGCTTCGATGGGGGCGGGTTCGAAGGACTTGGCCAGCGAGGCCAGGCCGGGTTGCTGCACGGTGTCGGTCATGGGGGACGCCAGTAATGGCAACGGCATCCCGTGGGATGCCGTTGGAGATGACGGGGGGAAGCGGGCATTTTAGCCCGCCACCCCCCGGGGCATGGGGCCTGGTGCCTCTCTCAGGCGGCCTCTCGGGCCGCCTGGATGCACTCGGCCAGCACCGCCGCGTCGCCGACCTGATTGGCCAGCAGCAGGACCAGGCGCGCGCTGAAGGCCTGGAGCTGATCGGGCGACAGGCCGGCCTGCGCGTCCAGCAACTGCTCGTAGAAGGTGTCGGCGTCCTGCCAGTGGGGGGTGGTGATCATGCGTGCACTCCGGTGAGGCCCAGGGTCAGGCCGATGGCCTGCACCAAGCGGCCGTCGATGGTGCCGCCGCTGGCGGCGAGGTAGCCGTCCGGCCGCACCAGGGCCCAGGCGGGTTCGTCGCCTTCGGCCAGGCCGCAGGCGCCGCGCAGGTGGCCCTGCGGGTCGCGGACGTGTTCGTTGGCTTGGGCCGGGGCACGGCCGGCGGGCACCTGCACCGCGCGCAGCGGCGTGGTGGCCAGCACCTCGCGCAGGCGGCGCAGCGCGGGCGCGTCCAGCGCGCCGAAGCACAGCAGCAGCAGTTCGCCGCCGGCCCAGTCCAGCAGCTGGTTCATGCGGCCCGCCTGGCCATTGGCCCAGCGGAACGCCACGTTCTGGACCGACTGGCCCGCGGCGCTGCCAGGGGCGTACTGCACGATGCGCGATTGCGTGTAGGGGTTCGCCACGGCCATGCGGCCGGTGTTGACGAGGGCGCGCGCGAAGGGATGGCGCTTGGCCAGGGCGATGGCCGCGTCGCGGTAGACCCGCTCGATGCCCTCGGCCGGGCGCAGGAAGCGCGCGGTGCGGTTGGTCACGCGCACGTTCTCGCGCGCGGCCTCCAGGCGCTCGTCCTCGTAGCTGTCCAGCAGGCCGGGCGCGGCCTGACCGCGCAGCACGGCGGCCAGCTTCCAGGCCAGGTTGTCGGCGTCGGCCACGCCGGTGTTGCCGCCGCGCGCGCCGAAGGGGCTGACCACCTTGGCCGAGTCGCCCATGAAGTACACGCGCCCGTGGCGCATGTGGTGCACGCACTCGCTGCGGTAGGCGTAGGGGCCCACCCAGACGATCTCGACCTCCACCTCGGGGCCGAACTGGCGCGCCAGGCGCTCGCGCACCACGTCCTCGCGGCTCACGTGGGCGGGGTCGGCGTTGGGCGCCATCTGGTAGTCGATGCGCCAGACGTCGTCGGCCATCAGGTGCTGCCAGACCGCGCGGTTCTCGTTGAAGGGCGCCTCGATCCAGGTGTGGCGCTCCGTCGGCGGGCGGGTGCTGAAGCGCACGTCGGCGATGCACCAGCGGTCGTCGCCGCGCTTGCTGTCGAACGGCACCTGCAGCCACTTGCGCAGCGGGCTGTTGCTGCCGGTGGCGTCGATGACGTGCTCGGCCTCGATGCGGTAGCTGCCCGCGGGCGTTTCCACTGTGAGCGTGGCCAGCCGCTCGTTCTGCTCGAAGGCGGTGAGGCGGTTGCGCCAGCGCAGCTCGACGTGGCCGAGTTGCTGGATGCGGTCGACCAGGAAAGCCTCGATATAGAACTGCTGGATGTTGATGAAGGGCGGCTGCTGGCTGAGGTTGAAGCTGCCCTGCTGGCGCAGGTCGAAGCTGTAGACCTCGTCGTCGCCGGCGAAGGTGCGGCCCACGCTCCATTGCGTGCCTTTGGCGGCGATGGGTTCGTAGACGCCCAGGCGCTCGAAGATCTCCAGCGACTTCTGCGTGTAGCAGATGCCGCGCGAGGAGGCGCCCTTGACGCCGACGGTGTCGTCCTCGTCGATCAGGATGGCCTTGACGCCCAGCCGCGCGAGCGAGCAGGCCAGGGTGAGGCCGGTGATGCCGCCGCCGACGATGACGATGGGGTGCCGGGCCGGCGCCTTGCCGTGGAGTTCCGGGGGCGGCACGAAGGGGTAGGTGGGCAGCTCGTAGCCGCCGCCCTGGGTGAACTCATAGCCATTGGTGTGGGCGACGTCCCGGTAGGTGTTCAGCGACATGGGTGCCGTCCTTCAACCCTTGGCCCGCTCGGCCACCTCGGGCCGGTCGTTCTGCTGCGGCTTGAGCGGCGCGGCGCTCTTGCCCGCGGCGCGTTCCTTGCGCCACTGCTCCTTGCGGGCGTTCCATTCGCCCAGGCGGGCGTGCGCGGTCTTGCTTTCCTGCAGCATCTGGAACTCGTCGGCCAGCTGGGCCGTCAGCTCCAGCCGGATGCCGTTCGGGTCGAAGAAATAGATGCTCTTGAAGATGTGGTGGTCGGTCACCCCCAGCACCTCGATCCCGCTCGCCTCCAGGCGCGCCTTGGTGTTCTCCAGCTCGCCGACGGTGTTCACCCGGAAGCTGATGTGGTTCACCCACTTCGGCGTGTTCGGGCTTGGCAGCGCCGCCTCGTCGTCGCCCAGATCGAAGAAGGCGATGAAGGAGCCGTCCTGCAGCCGGAAGAAGAAGTGCGTGTACGGGCAGTACTCGCCCGTGCTGGGCACGTAGTCGCTCTGGATGATGTGGTAGAGCGGCAGGCCCAGGATGTCCTCGTAGAAATGCCGCGTTTCCTCCGCGTCGCGCGCGCGGTAGGCGTAGTGGTGCAGTTGCTGGATCGGGGCCGGCGCGGGCAGGTCGGCACGGGGCATGGCAGGCGTCATGGCGGTCTCCTTGAACGGTGCTGGCAATTTACCATAGTGAAATGCATTTCGCAAAACGTAATTCTCTGGGCGGCGGACATGGCCCTGGGGCGGGGGCCGGCGGCGGGGCTTCGCGATAATCGAGGTTGCCGTCGGCCCGTCTGGTTCCACCGTTCATCCATGCTATTCCTGATCTCGCCCGCCAAGGCCCTCGATTACGAGACGCCCCCCCATGTGAAGGCGCACACCCAGCCGCTGTTCGTCGAGCAGTCGGCCGAGCTGATCGAGGTGCTCAAGCGCAAGACGCCGCAGCAGATCGCCACGCTCATGGACCTGTCGGACAAGCTGGCCGCGCTCAATGCCGCGCGCTACGAGGCCTGGGTGCCGAAGTTCACCGCCAAGAACGCCAAGCAGGCCGTGCTGGCCTTCGATGGCGACGTCTACGGCGGCCTGGACGCCAAGAACCTCTCCGAAACCGAGCTGGAGTGGCTGCAGCAGCACCTGTGCATCCTCAGCGGCTTGTACGGCGTGCTGCGCCCGCTCGACTGGATGCAGCCCTACCGGCTGGAGATGGGCACGCGCCTGAAGACGCCGCGCGGCGCCAACCTCTACGCCTTCTGGGGCAGCCGCATCGCCGACTACCTGAATCAGCGCGCCCTGGCCGACAAGAGCCCGGTGGTGATCAACCTGGCCAGCGAGGAGTACTTCAAGGCCGTGGACCTGAAGGTGCTGCGCCCGCGCGTGGTCAGCTGCGTGTTCGAGGAGCGCAAGCCCGCTGGCTACAAGGTCATCAGCTTCATGGCCAAGCGCGCGCGCGGGCTCATGGTGCGCTGGGCCGTGCGGCACCAGGCCAGCACGCCCGAGCAACTCAAGGCCTTCGACCTCGAGGGCTACCGCTTCACGCCCGACGCGTCCGGGCCCGACCGGCTGGTGTTCCGGCGCGAGGCCACCTCCTGAGAGCGACACCGGAGACCGCCATGTCCCAGTCCGTCACGCCCGAACTGCGCCGCTGGATCATCGAGCAGGCCAGCGCCGGCTGCACGCCCGAGTCCGTGCTCAAGGCCATGCTCGACGCCGGCTGGAACGCCGGCGTGGCCGAGGCCGCGCTGGAGCGCACGCTGCTGGAGCACCTGTCCACCGTCTCGCCCGGCGCGCTGGCCCAGGCCGCCCCCGAGGTGCGGGAGGCCGTGCAGGGCGTGGTGGGCCAGGGCTTGGCGGTGCCGGTCATCGACACCTCGGCATCGCCGCGCCGCATCGACGCCGGCGACCGCTGGGTGGACATCATCACCCACATGAACCACCCGCGCGTGGTGGTGCTCGGCAACCTGCTCAGCGCCGAGGAGTGCGAGGCCATCATCGAGTCGGCCAAGCCCCGGCTGGCGCGCTCGCTCACGGTGCAGACCGCCACCGGCGGCGAGGAGCTCAACCCCGACCGCACCAGCAGCGGCATGTTCTTCGCGCGCGGCCAGACGCCCGAGGTCACGGCCGTGGAGCAGCGCATCGCGCGCCTGGTGGGCTGGCCGATGGAAAACGGCGAGGGTCTGCAGGTGCTGCACTACCGCCCGGGCGCCGAGTACAAGCCGCACTACGACTACTTCGACCCCAACGAGGCCGGCACGCCCACCATCCTCAAGCGCGGCGGCCAGCGCGTGGCCACGCTGGTGATGTATCTCAACGAACCGGCGCGCGGCGGTGGCACCACCTTCCCCGACGTCGGCCTGGAGGTCGCGCCCGTGCGCGGCCACGCCGTCTTCTTCAGCTACGACCGGCCGCACCCGAGCACGCGCACCCTGCACGGCGGCGCGCCGGTGCTCGAGGGCGAAAAGTGGGTCGCCACCAAGTGGCTGCGCGAGCGAGAGTTCAGTTAAAGCCGAGATGAGCCAGAACACCCCCGAACAATCGCAGCTGGGCAAGGCCTCGGCCTACGTCGACCGCTACGACCCCTCGCTGATCTTCCCGCTGCCGCGCGAGACCAAGCGGCGCGAGATCGGCATCGCCGGCGGCGTACCCTTCGTGGGCTGCGACCTGTGGACGGCCTACGAGCTGTCCTGGCTCAACCCGCGCGGCAAGCCGCAGGTGGCCATCGCGCACATCACCGTGCCGGCCGAGAGCACGCACATCGTGGAGAGCAAGTCCTTCAAGCTCTACCTCAACAGCTTCAACAACACGCCCTTCGACAGCGCCGACGCCGTGCGCGATCGCCTGCGCGCCGACCTGAGCGCGGCCGTCTGGCATGGCGGGCCCATGCAGGCCGGCGTGGGGGTGAAGCTGCTGGCGCCCGATCGCTTCGACGCCGAGCCCATCCACGAACTCGACGGCCTGAGCCTGGACCGGCTCGACGTGGAGTGCACGCGCTACGAGCCCGCGCCCGAGCTGCTCACGGCGGCCTTCGACGAACAGCCCGTGAGCGAAACCCTGGTCAGCCACCTGCTCAAGAGCAACTGCCTGGTGACCGGCCAGCCCGACTGGGGCAGCGTGCAGATCGCCTACAGCGGCCCGCAGATCGATCAGGCCGGCCTGCTGCAGTACCTGGTGAGCTTTCGCAACCACAACGAATTCCATGAGCAGTGCGTGGAGCGCATCTACATGGACCTGTGGACGCGCTGCAAGCCCGCCAAGCTGAGCGTCTACGCGCGCTACACGCGCCGCGGCGGGCTGGACATCAACCCCTGGCGCAGCAGCCACCCGCAGCAGCCACCGGCCAATGTGCGCACGGCGCGGCAATGAGGGAGGGGCCTGACCGTTGGTCAGGCCAATCGCTGAATGGCCGAAATCCTTAGGTGAATCCCGCCTTCGCGGGTAGGATCGCGGGCTTCGCCGTCTCGAACGGCCGATCACTGACCGCTCGGTCCTCCTCGGGCAGGCGGTCTTCTCAGGTGGCCCACTTCCACGTGGCAACCGCCTTCTCTCGCGGCGTCTGTGCCATTGCAGGCCGGCCCGCTTCTCTGAAAGGCTCAGTCATGAGCAGCAAACTGTACGTGGGCAACCTGCCCTACTCTGTCGATGACGACTCGCTTCGTCACAACTTCTCCGAATACGGCGCCGTGGCCTCGGCCAAGGTCATGACCGACCGCGACAGCGGCCGCTCCAAGGGTTTCGGTTTCGTCGAGATGTCCTCCGAGGCAGAAGCGCAAGCCGCCATCGACGGCCTCAATGGTCAGTCGGTGGGCGGTCGCCAGATCGTGGTCAACATCTCGCGCCCCAAAGAGGGCGGCGGCGGTGGCTACCGCAGCAACGGTCCGCGCTACTAAGCCCTGACCCTCTCGTCAAAAAGCCGGCGCTCGCGCCGGCTTTTTTCTTTGGCCGCCTCAGATCTGCTTGTGGATCAGCGGCCCGTGGAACAGCACCGGCCCGGTGGGGCCGCGCTCGCTGGGCACGCCGCCCAGGGGTTCCAGGCTGATGGCCAGCGCGGGCACCTCGCGCACCGCGCTTTCGCTGGCCGCCAGCTGCAGCAGGCGCTCGGGCGTGAGCACGCCCAGCGAGCGGGGCGCCGCGCCCGGCGGCAGCGCCCAGAGCTGCAGCGAGCGGTCGGCCGCTTCCTGGTAGCCGCCCACGCGCTGCAGGCTCAGGCGGTTGTGCTTGGGGTCGAAGGTGATCAGCACCGCCGGCCGGGCCTGGTCGTCGTTGAGCACGGACACGTAGCGCACGTCGGGGGTGGCCAGCAGCTGGCGCTGCAGCGCGGCCACTTCGGCACCGCGCCGCTCCAGTTCGCCGCGCAGCGCGGGCAGCAGCGCCAGCGCCAGCGCCACCGCGCACAGTCCGGCCAATCCGGCGCCGCGCCACAGCGCCAGGCTGTGCCACCAACCCGTGGACGGCGCCACCGCCGCCCCTTGGCGCTGCCGCGCGAGGGCGGCGCCCTCGGCGTCGGCGCGCACCAGGTTCTGGATGCGTGTCCACACCTGTGGCCCGGGCTCGGCGCCCGCCTGCAGCTCGTTGAGGCTGGCCACGCGGGTCTGCCATTCGATGGCGGCCGCGCGCACCGCGGGGTGTTCGCGCGCGATGGCCTCGAAGCGGCGCCGCGCGCCGCCGCGCAGCGTGCCCAGGGCGTGCGCGGCCGCCAGGCGCTGCAGCAGTTCGGGGTGGCGGTGCAGTTGCATGGCGCGGGCCTCAGGCGAAACGGGCCATGCAGTCGCGCAGCTTGTCCAGGCCGCGGCGGATCCAGGTCTTGACGGTGCCCAGCGGCAGCGCCAGGCGCTCGGCCAGCTCGCCGTGGCTCAGGTCGCGCAGGTAGGCCAGGCTGATCACTTCGCGCTGCTTGTTCTCCAGTTGTCCCAGGCACTGGTGCATGGCCCAGGCCTGCTGGCTCGCCAGGCTGGTGTCCATGGGGTTGGGCGCGTCGCCCGGCAGCGTGTCGGCCAGGGTCTCGTCCAGCTCCTGTGTGAGGTGGGCGCGATCGGCCGCGCGGCGGCGCAGCAGGTCCAGCGAGCGGCTGCGCACGATCAGGCCCAGCCAGGCCATGGGCGGGCTCAGTGTGGCGCGGTAGTCGCCCGCGCTGCGCCAGACCTGCAGGTAGGCCTCCTGCAGCGCGTCCTCCGCCGCCTCGGCCGAGCCCAGCACGCGCAGCGACAGCCCATAGAGCTTGCGCGCGGTGAGGTCGTAGAGCGCTTTCAGCGCGGCCTCGTCGCGCCGGGCGATGCGGTCGATCAGGTCCATGAGGGGTTCATCGGGGTCGGCGCTCATGCGGCGCATTGTGGGGGCGTTTCCATCCACCACTACGCCGGTGTTTCCCGTGTGGATTCAACGCGACCGTGCGGAGGCGCACAACCCAGCAAAACAGTCGGGTTCGCTGAATCCGGTGCGGGGCCGGCCTGCGTATTGGTGTCGACGGCCGCCGCTCACCCTCCTCAAACCCACTGCAAGAGACAAGACCATGAGCACCTCCCTCGACCCGCGCCGCGCCTTCCTGCGCACCGGCGCCACCCTGTCCGCTGTCGGCCTGGCGATGCTCGCCGGGCGGCCCGCCCTGGCCCAGGGCATGAAGGCCGACGTCGCCAAGGACGTCGACATCCTCAACATCGCGCTCGGTCTGGAGCACGAGGCCATCAACGCCTACCAGCTCGGCGCGGGCAGCGGCCTGCTGCAAAAGCCCGTGCTCGACGTGGCGGTGCAGTTCCAGGGCCACCACAAGGCGCACCGCGACGCCCTGGCCGCCACCATCCGCCAGCTCGGCGGCCAGCCCGTGGCGGAGAAGAAGCTCGACGAGTACGCCAGGAACCTCAAGGCCGATTCGCTGAAGAGCCAGGCCGACGTGCTGTCGCTGGCCGCGCGCCTGGAGCTGGGCGCGACCAATGCCTACCTGAGCGTGATCCCGCCGCTGAGCGACCGCGCGCTGGCCCAGGTGGCCGCGCGGCTGGCCGCCGACGAAACCATGCACTTCACCGTGCTCAGCAGCGCGTTGGGCCGGCCCTTGCCCGCGAACGCCCTCTCGTTCGGCGCCTGAGACCCATTCCAACACGGGTGGGCCATGCACCCGCCCGGCTTTCCCTTCCCCAACCTTTGACCGGAGTATGTCCATGATCCTCAAGACCACCCTGGCCGCCTCGGCCGTTCTCGCCATGACCGCCTGCGCCTCTTCGATGGGGGGCCAGCCCATGATGTTCTCGCAGGCGGGCCTGCCCGACGCGGTGAAGGTGCCGGCGGGCCACCGCGTGGCCATGGAGACCGTGGGCGCGGGCGACATCACCTACGAATGCCGCGCCAAACAGGGCATGGCGGGCCAGTTCGAATGGGTCTTCGCCGGCCCCGACGCCCGCCTGATGGACCGCGGCGGCAAGCAGGTCGGCAAGTACTACGGCCCGCCCGCCACATGGGAGTCCATGGACGGCTCGAAGATCACCGGCACGCAGGTGGCCGTGGCCCCCGGCGGCAGCGGCAACATCCCGCTGCAGCTGGTCAAGGCCAACCCGGCCATGGGCATGGGTGCCATGCAAGGCGTGACCTACGTCCAGCGTGTGGCCACCATGGGCGGCGTGGCGCCGGCCATGGCCTGTGGCGCGGCCAACCTGGGCGCGAAGCAGGTGGTCCAGTACCGCGCCGACTACATCTTCTACAAGGCCGCCTGAGCCCCGCCGCCCCGAGGTCTCCTCAGGGGCGCGGCCCGCGGGCGGGCGCCCCTTTTGCCCTGCGGACGGTGGATCGCCGCAGGGCGCTTTTTCCCGCGCGGCCTCAGGCCGCGCGCTCGAAGCCTTCGAGCAGGTTCACCGCATTGACGCCCACTTCGGCCACCGCATAGCCGCCTTCGAAGGTGAAGAGCGTGGGCAATCCCGGCGATGCCAGCGCCGCGCCAATGCCCGCGTAGTCGGCCGAGCGCAGCCGAAAGCCCGAGATCGGGTCGCCCTCGAAGGTGTCCAGGCCGAGCGGCACCACGAGCGCGGTGGCGCCAAAGTCCGACACGGCCTGCAGGGCCTGGTCGAGCGCGGCGCGCCAGGTCGCCAGCCCCGTGCCGCGCGGCAGCGGCCAGTTGCGGTTGAAGCCTTCGCCCGCGCCGGCGCCGCGCTCGTCGGCGTGGCCCAGGAAGAAGGGGTATTCGGTGCGCGGGTCGCCGTGCAGGGAGAGCGTGAGCACGTCGGCCCGTTCGTAGAACACGGTTTGCGTGCCGTTGCCGTGGTGGTAGTCCACGTCCAGCACGGCCACGCGGGCGTGGCCGCCGTCGCGCAGCGCCTGCGCGGCGATGGCGGCGTTGTTGAGGAAGCAGTAGCCGCCGCAGAAGCCCGGGCCCGCGTGGTGGCCCGGCGGGCGCGTGAGCGCGAAGGCGCCGCGCTCGCCAGCCAGCACGGCCTGGGCGGCGGCCAAGGCGCAGGCGGCACCGCCCAGCGCGGCGCGCCAACTGCCGGCGGTGAGCGGTGTGCCCGAATCGAAGGCGAACTGACCCAGGCGCGCGGCAATGTTGTCGGGCCAGCCGTCCTGCCGGAAGCCGTGCCGGTTGGGCAGCGGCCAGACCGAGGGCAGGGCGTCGAGGTCTGCGTTGGCCGGGTCCAGCGCCACCCAGTCGTCCCAGGCGGTGCGCAGGAAGTCGAGGTAGCGCGGCTCGTGCACGGCCCGCACGGCGGGCATCAGCGCGGTCTCGTCCAGGGCGGGTTCGCGCAGTTCGCCCAGCGGGCGGCGGCGCAGCTCCGCCAGGACGTGCTCCAGGCGCGCCGGGCTTTCGTGGCTGGCCACCAGCCGGCCCCTGAACATCTCCTGGCGGCCGGCGTGTTCGGCGTGGCGCGGGTTCAGCAGCGTCAGCACGGCGGGGCGGGCTTCACTCGGCGTCCAGGAAGGACTTGAGGGGCGCCAGTGGCGCGAACCGGCCGGCGCGCCGTTCCTTGGCCGCCACGATGGCCTCGCCCACCTGGGCGTTGCTCCAGATCGCGCCCTGCAGCCAGCCCATCTGGCGCAGGCTGTCGTCCACCGAGTGGTCGCGCGCGTAGTTCACCGCCTGCTTGGTGCCCCAGATGGCCACCGGCGGCTTGCTGGCGATCTCGCGCGCGCACTGCAGCGCGGCCTCCACCGTGGCGGCGTGGCTGTCGAAGACCTCGTTCACCAGGCCCAGGGCCTGGGCGCGGGCGGCTGGCAGGCGCCGCCCGGTGTAGGCCAGCTCCTTCACCAGGCCCAGCGGGATCAGCTTGGGCAGGCGCTGCAGCGTGCCCACGTCGGCCACCATGCCGATGTTGATTTCCTGGATGCAGAAGAAGGCGTCGGCCGAGGCGTAGCGGATGCAGCCGGCGGTGACCATGTCCACCGCGCCGCCCACGCAGCCCCCCTGGATGGCGAAGATGACCGGCGCGCGCAGTGTTTCCAGCCGCGTGAAGGTGGCTTGCATCTGGGCCAGCAGGTCGAAGACCGCGGCGCGGCCCTCGGGGTTGCGGTCGTCCAGGGTGATGGCGCCGCCGAAGGTCTCCAGCGCCATGCCGGCGCTGAAGTGCTTGCCGGTGCTGCTGATGACCAGGGCGCGCGCCCGGCCCTCGTCGTGGATCTCGCGCAGCAGCGCGTCGAGTTCGCGCCAGAACGTGGGCCCCATGGTGTTGAGCGATTCGGGGCGGTTCAGCGCCAGGTGCGCCACGTCGGGCTCAGTCCAGTTCAGGGAAAAGCAGGTCGGTGTGGTCATCGCGGCGGGCCTTGTCTCGGGGCTTGGGGTGGCGGGCATTCTGGTCGGGCGCCGCGGGGCCGTCTGTCCCCGGTTTGACCAGCTTGGACGAGCGCACGCCCAGCAGGCGCAGGCGCCGCGTCAGGTCCACGCGCTTGAGGCACAGGCCGGCCGCGCGGCGGATGGTGGCGGCGTCGGCCGTGGGCTCGTCCAGCGTGAGGTCGCGCGTGACCTTGGTGAAGCCCACGTAGGTGAGCTTGATGCCGATGGTGCGCGCCAGGTAGCCCTTGCGCTGCAGGTCGCCGGCCACCTGCTCGCACAGCTCGGTGAGGATGGCGCCGAGCTCGGCGCGGTCGTGCACGGCGTGCAGGTCGCGCTCGAAGGTGGTCTCGCGGCTCATGCCCACGGGCTCGCTCTCGGTCACCACGGGGCGGTCGTCGCGGCCCCAGGCCACCTCGTGCAGCCAGGCGCCGTAGCTCTTGCCGAAGTTCGCGATCAACCACTCGGGCTCGCGCGCGGCCAGCTCGCCGATGGTGTGGATGCCGAAGGACTGCAGCTTGGCGTCGGCCTTGGGCCCCACGCCATTGACCTTGCGGCAGGGCAGGGGCCAGATCAGGCGCTGCAGGTCCCCGGCGTGCACGATGCTGATGCCGTTGGGTTTGTTGAATTCGCTGGCCATCTTGGCCAGCAGCTTGTTGGGCGCCACGCCGATGGAGCAGGTCAGGCCCGTGGCCTCGAAGATGCTTTTCTGGATGAGCCGCGCCAGCACGCGCCCGCCCTCGCGCTGGCCGCCGGGCACCTCGGTGAAGTCGATGTAGACCTCGTCCACGCCGCGGTCCTGCATCACCGGCGCGATCTCGGTGATCACGCGCTTGAAGGTGCGCGACAGGCGCTTGACCTCGTCGAAGTCCACCGGCAGCAGGATGGCCTGCGGACAGAGCTTGGCGGCCTTCATCAGACCCATGGCCGAGCCCACGCCGAACTGGCGCGCCGCGTAGGTGGCGGTGGTGGCCACGCCGCGGCCCGCGTATTCGCTCAGGCGGGGGAAGAACGCCACGGGGATGCGGTCCAGCGTGCCGGGGCCCCAGTCGGTGTCGGGGAAGGCCTCGCGCAGGCGCTCGAACATGGCGGTCTCGCGCCGGCGCCCGCCGCCGATGACCATGGGCAGGCCCTTGAGCTGCGGGTAGCGCAGCAGCTCCACGGACGCGAAGAAGGCGTCCATGTCGAGGTGGGCGATGCGGCGCTCGGGTTTCAAGCCGGCCATCGTAGCCGGCTTACCATGCCCGGGTATGTCGTTTGCACCGGCTGTCCGGTGCGCCACCGTCGGAGGACCCCCATGACCCATCCCTTCACCCGTTTGCTCGCGGCCGCGCTGGTCGGCGCGGGCGTCGCCATCGCCGGCCTGGCCGTCAGCCACGGCCTGGAGCGCTTTCGCCTGGCCGACCGCAGCGTCACCGTCAAGGGCCTCGCCGAGAAGAACGTGGAGAGCGACTTCGCCGTCTGGACACTGGGTTTTCGGCGCGGCGGCAACGCCTTTGGCGATGTCCAGAAGGCGCTGGCCGGCGACCGCGACGCGGTGGTGGCCTTCCTCAAGCAGCGCGGCTTCAAGGACGAGGAGATCGAGGTGCGCCCGCTGGGTGTGCAGGACCTGTTCGCGCGCGAGTACGGCTCTGGCAACCAGCCGCTGCGCTTCAATGGCACGGGGCAGGTGATCGTGCAATCCGCGCGCGTGGCGGACGTGCAGGCGGCGGCGCTGGCGGTGGACCCGCTGATCCAGGCCGGCGTGCAGCTGGGCGGCGAAGGCAACGGGCATGGCGGCCCGCAGTTCCAGCTGCGCGGCTTCAACGATGTGAAGGCCCCGCTGCTGGCCGAGGCCACGCGCAACGCGCGCGAGCAGGCCGAGAAGTTCGCCGCCGAGGCCGGCGCCCAGCTGGGCGCGCTCAAGAGCGCCAACCAGGGCGTGATCCAGATCAGCGGTGCCGCCGGCAGCGACTACGACGACGGCAGCTCGCGCGAGAAGCGCCTGCGCGTGGTCAGCACCTTCGTGTACGAGCTGCGCTGAGCGCGCCGCCTCGGGCGACCGTCAGGCCGTCGGGTAGCTGCCCGGCAGCAGGATGGACTTGTCGACGGACTCGATGTTGGTGTGGCCGCAGAAAGCCATGGTCAGGTCGAGCTCCTTGTGGATGATCTCCAGCGCCTTGCTCACGCCTTCCTCGCCCATGGCGCCCAGGCCGTAGAGCATGGCGCGGCCGATGTAGCAGCCGCGCGCGCCCAGGGCGCGCGCCTTCAGCACGTCCTGCCCGCTGCGCACGCCGCCGTCCATGTGCACCTCGATCTGTCCACCTACGGCCTCCACGATGGCGGGCAGGGCCTCGATGCTGCTTTGCGCGCCGTCGAGCTGGCGCCCGCCGTGGTTGCTCACGATCAGCGCGTCGGCGCCGGTCTGCACCGCCAGGCGGGCGTCTTCCACGTCCTGGATGCCCTTGAGGATGAGCTTGCCTCCCCAGCGCTTCTTGATCCACTCCACGTCGCCCCAGTTGAGGCTGGGGTCGAACTGCTGCGAGGTCCAGGCGCCCAGGTTGGCCATGTCGGTCACGCCCTGCACGTGGCCCACGATGTTGCCGAACTGGCGGCGCTTGGTGCCCAGCATGCCCAGGGCCCAGCGCGGCTTGCTGGCGATGTTGATGATGTTGGGCAGCGTCAGGCGCGGCGGCGCGGTCAGGCCGTTCTTCAGGTCCTTGTGGCGCTGGCCGATGATCTGCAGGTCCAGCGTGAGCACCAGGGCGCCGCAGTTCGCGGCCTTGGCGCGGTCGATCAGGCGCTCGATGAAGGCGCGGTCCTTCATCACGTAGAGCTGGAACCAGAAGCCCTCGCCCGCGTGCTGCGCCACGTCCTCGATGGAGCAGATGCTCATGGTGGACAGGGTGAACGGGATGCCGAACTTCCTGGCCGCGCGGGCTGCGAGGATCTCGCCGTCGGCGTGCTGCATGCCCGTGAGGCCGGTGGGCGCGATGGCCAGCGGCATGGCGGCGGACTGGCCCACCAGGGTGGTGCGCGTGCTGCGGTTCTCCATGTTCACCGCCACGCGCTGGCGCAGCTTGATCTTCTGGAAGTCCGCCTCGTTGGCGCGGTAGGAGCCCTCGGTCCAGGAACCGGAATCGGCGTAGTCGTAGAACATGCGCGGCACGCGCTTTTGCGCCAGCACGCGCAGGTCTTCGATGTTGGTGATCACGGTCATGGGCGGGTCTCCTCGTTGTCGGTGGGGGGCGGCGGGCTGGCCGCGATGGTAGCCAGCCGCCTCGCCCGGCGCGCGTGAAAGCGCGCTGGCGCGGATTGAAACATTTTCAGAAGGGCGCCCGGGGCGGATTGACAGGCCCCGGGGAACCGGGCGGATACTGGCCGCTCCCATGCCCATGCGCCGCCTCACGCTCCCCGCCCTCGCGCTGGCCGCCGCCGCGTTGCTGCCCTTGTGCGCCGCAGCAGCGGAGATCTGGCGCTGGGTCGACCGCGACGGCTATGTGCACTACACGCAGTCGGTGGACATCCCCGAGCGCTACCGGGCCAGCGCCGTGCCGGCCGACGCGCCCTTGCCGCCGGGCACCAGTGCCTGCGAGGCGGCCTGGCACCGCTACGCGGCCAGCCAGGCCTGCTTCGACGCCTACCGCCTGGTGGGTGGCGGCCTCAAGCCCGAGGCCTTCCAGCGCTGCCGCGAGCTGCCCGAACCCGAACCCTGCCGCTGAGCCGGGCCCGGCCCAGGCTCACTGGTTGCTGATCTTCTGCTCGCGGATGACCTTGCCCCAGGCGGCGGACTCGCGCGCGATGTCGGCGGCCAGCGGCCCGGCCGGCATGTAGGCCGGCACGGCGCCCTGCGCGGCGGCGGCCTGCGCGATGTCCGGCGCGTCCATGACCTTGCGCAGCGAATCGCTCAGCCGCTCCACGATGGGCGCGGGCGTGCCCGCGGGGGCCAGCACGTACAGGCGCGGCACGGCCGAGAAGCCGGGCAGGGCGTCGGACAGCGGCGCGATGTCTTCGCCGCCCTGCAGCTTCACCGGGTTCATGACCGCCAGCGCGCGCAGCTTGCCGGCGCGCGCCTGGGCGATGGCCGAGGCCGCGCTCACCACGCCGATCGGCACCTGGCCGCTCATCACGTCGGGCACGATCTGCGCCGCGCCGCGGTAGGGGATGTGCACCACGTAGGCGCCGGTCTGGCCCTTGAGCATCTCGAAGCCCAGGTGGTGCACCGTGCCCACGCCCGAGGTGGCGAAGGAGTAGCGGCCGGGGTTTTTCTTCAGCAGGGACACGAACTCGGCCGGCGTCTTGGCCGGGAAGTCGTTGGCGGTGACGATCACCAGCGGCAGCGTGAACAGGCTGGCCACGGGCGTGAAGGCCTTGACCGGGTCGAAGCTCATGCGCGGCTGCAGGTACTGGGCGATCAGCAGCGAGCTGTCGCCCAGCATCAGTGTGTAGCCGTCGGGCGCGGCGCGCGCCACGGCGTCGCCGGCGATGAGGCCGGCCGCGCCGGTGCGGTTGTCCACCACCACCGACTGGCCCAGCAGCTCGGCCAGGCGCGGCGCCACCAGTCGCGCCACGGCGTCGACGCCGCCGCCGGCCGAGTAGCCCACCACCAGGCGCACGGGGCGCTGGGGCCAGTACTGCTGCGCCGAGGCGCTGGTGGCCAGGCCGGTGGCGGCGAAGGCGGCCAGCAGCCCCGCGATCAGCGCGCGGCGGCCGGGGCGGTGCGAGGGGGTGTCGTGCTTGTGCATGTCTGTCTCCTGTGTTTGTGTCGCGGGGAAAATCGTTCAGGCCTTGCCGGCGCCGCGCGAGCCGGGCCGCTTGGCGAGTTCCGCCAGGCGATCGGGGTGGGGCTTGAAGCCCAGGCCCGGTGCCTCGGGCAGGCGCAGCACGCCACGCTCGGGCTTGGGCAGGTCGTCGAAGACCAGCTCGCAGCACTGCACGGCCACCGAGTGGTACTCAACCAGCGAGCCGTTGGCCAGGCCCGCGTGCAGGTGCATGTTGTGGTGCGGCCAGGCGCCGCCGTTGGCGAAGCGCGTGTTGAACGCGGCCGCCATGCCGGCGATGCGGCCGCACTGCGTGAAGCCGCCGCTGATGCAGGCGTTGGGCTGCACCACGTCCACGGCCTGCGCCACCAGCAGGTCACGAAAGCGCGTGGCCAGGCCCTCGTTCTGGCCGGCCGCCAGGGGGATGCTGGTCTTGGCGCGCAGCTTCTGCAGGTTCGGGATGTCGTTGTGCGTCACCGGCTCCTCGAAGAAGCTGATGTCGTAGGGCTCGACCTGCTTGGCCAGCTTCAGGGCGTGGAAGTAGTCCAGGCTGCAGTTGGCGTCGATGTAGATCTGCACGTCGGAGCCCACGGCCTCGCGCACGGCGCGGATGCGTTGCACGTCCTCGGCGATCACCGCGTCCAGCGGGCGCGGCTCGTCGCGGCGCGCCAGCGCGTGGTGGCCCACGGTCATCTTCAGGCGGGTGAAGCCACGCGCCACCCAGTCCTTGGCGGCGGCGGCGAGCTCGTCGCGCTCGAAGAAGGCGAAGCCGAAGGTGGCGTACACGGGCACCTCGGCGCGCGCGCCGCCCAGCAGGCGCCAGCAGGGCTCGCCCAGGGCCTGGCCTTTGATGTCCCAGAGCGCGAGGTCGATGGCGGCGATGGCGTGGCTGGCGTAGCCCGACTGCCCGCGCGGCGTGAGCAGCCAGTACAGGCGCTCCCAGATCTGCTCGTGGCGCATCGGGTCCAGGCCCACCAGGTGGTGGGCAGCGATGTCATTGACGATGCTGCCGATCACCTCTTCTTCGGTGATGGCGGTCATGCCGGTGCCGACCAGGCCGGTATCGGTCTCGATGGACACCAGGCAGACGGACAGGCTGGTGGTCTTGGTGCCGCCGCTGGCCGGCACGGTGACGGGCAGGTTCAGCGGCGTGGCCCAGACGCGGGCGATCTTCATCTTGTCTCCTGCGCCGCCGGGGGGCGGCGGCGTGTGTGGGTTGCGGTTCGCGGGCAGTGTAGGAAGGGGCGCCGGCGTGCGGCAATGGCCTGCGCGTGAGGCCGCTTTCGCGTTTGGCGAAAGCCGAAGGGTCCGTGGAAGCCCGCGCGGGCGCTCAGCGCAGGAGCGCGCGCACCAGCGTGGCCGCCGCCGGGGCCAGCGGGGCGTCAGTGCGGGTGGCGATGCTGTGCGTGCGCCGGGCCCAGGCGTCGCTCAGCGGCACGGCCGCCAGCGGCAGGTGGGCCAGCTGCGGCGCCACGGCTTCCAGCGGCAGCACGCCCACGCCCAGGCCGGCGGCCACCATGCGGCAGACGGCGTCGAAGCCGCGCATGCGCATGCGCACGTTCAGCGGCTGGCCGGCGTCGGTGGCCGAAGCGAGCAGGCGGTTGGACAGGGCGGTGCCGTCGCTCAGGGTGATGAAAGGCTCGTCCAGTGCCTCGGCCAGGCGCAGCTTCTGGCGGCCCGCCAGACGGTGCGAGCGCGGCGTGAGCAGCACCAGGGTGTCGCTGAAGAAGGGCGTGAAGGCCAGGCCGGCCGGGGGCACCGGCAGGTCGACCACGCCGAAGTCGGCGCGGCCTTCGATCAGGGCCAGCGGGATCTCGGGGCTGCCGCGCTCCTCGATGTCCACGCGGATCAGCGGGTGGCTGGACAGGAAGCGCTGGAGGCGCTGCGGCAGCACCTCCAGCAGGGCCGAGGTATTGGCCAGCACGCGCACCTGGCCTTGCAGGCCCTGGCTGTAGCCTTTGAGGTGCTGGGCCAGCCGGTCGGCGTCGGTCAGCAGGGCGCGGCTGCGCTGCACCAGCATCTGGCCCGCGGGCGTGAGCTGCACGCCGCGCGAGGAGCGCTCGAAGATGCGGAAACCCAGCGAGTCCTCCAGCGCGCTGATGCGCGAGCTGGCGGCGGCCACCGCCAGTTGCAGGCGCTCGCTGGCGGCGCTGATGGAGCCGAGGTCGGCGGCGGCGATGACCACGCGCAGCGTGCCGAGGTCGATGGGCTCGAGCATGCCGTGGCGCCGGGCAGCGGCCTCAGCCCAGTCGGGCGCGGTGGCGCGCGATCTGCGCGCGCACCTGGGCCGGCGCGGTGCCGCCCAGTGTGTGGCGCGCCGAGAGCGAGCCGCGCAGGCTCAGCACCTCGTACACGTCCTTTTCGATGCTGGGGTGAAAGCCCTGCAGCACGGTGAGCGGCAGCTCGGAGAGGTCGCAGTTGTGCGAGGTGGCGGCCTTCACCGCGTGCGCCACGGTCTCGTGCGCGTCGCGGAAGGGCAGGCCCTTCTTGACCAGGTAGTCGGCCAGGTCGGTGGCGGTGGCGTAGCCCTTCTGCGCGGCGGCCTCCATGGCGGGGGCGTTCACCGTGAGGCCGCCTTCCTTGGCGCCCGTGGCCGGGTTCAACTGGCCGCCCACCATCTCCGCGAAGATGCGCAGCGTGTCGGTGAGGGTGTCCACCGTATCGAACAGCGGCTCCTTGTCTTCCTGGTTGTCCTTGTTGTACGCCAGGGGCTGGCCCTTCATGAGGGTGATGAGCCCCATGAGGTGGCCCACCACGCGCCCGGTCTTGCCGCGCGCCAGCTCGGGCACGTCGGGGTTCTTCTTCTGCGGCATGATGGACGAGCCGGTGGTGAAGCGGTCGGCGATCTTCACGAAGCCGAAGTTCTGGCTCATCCACAGGATCAGCTCTTCGCTCAGGCGGCTGATGTGCACCATGCACAGCGAGGCCGCGGCCGTGAACTCGATGGCGAAGTCGCGGTCGCTCACGCCGTCCAGGCTGTTCTGGCACACCGCGGGGGCCCCGTGCTCGTCGACCATGCCCAAGGTGCGGGCCACGCGCTCGCGGTCCAGCGGGTAGGTGGTGCCGGCCAGGGCGGCGCTGCCCAGCGGCAGGCGGTTGGTGCGGCGGCGCACGTCGGCGAAGCGCTCGGCGTCGCGCGAGAACATCTCCACGTAGGCCAGCAGGTGGTGCGCGAAGCTCACGGGCTGGGCCACTTGCAGGTGCGTGAAGCCGGGCAGGATCACCTCGACGTTCTTCTCGGCCACTTCCACGAGCGCGCGCTGCAGCTCGGTGAGCAGGCCGCCGATGAGGTCGATCTCGCCGCGCAGCCACAGGCGCACGTCGGTGGCCACCTGGTCGTTGCGGCTGCGGCCGGTGTGCAGTCGCTTGCCCGCGTCGCCCACCAGCTGCGTCAGGCGCGCCTCGATGTTGAGGTGCACGTCCTCCAGGTCGAGCTTCCACTCGAAGGCGCCGCTCTCGATCTCCTGCGTGATCTGCGCCATGCCGCGCTGGATGTCGGCGTGGTCCGACGGGCCGATGATGCCTTGCGCCGCCAGCATCTCGGCGTGTGCGAGACTGCCCGCGATGTCGGCCTGCCACAGTCGCTTGTCGAAGAAAACGCTGGCGGTGTATCGTTTGACCAACTCGCTCATCGGCTCCGAGAATAGGGCGGACCAGGCTTCGGATTTCTTGTCGAGTTGGTTGGATGACATGGTGTTGTCAGCGGCTGGACGGGGGAGTGTGAGAGCGCCTGGGCAACCAAGCGCGGGCCTGGGCGGCCGACCGAATGGAAAACGGCATCGCTTCCCATGAAAGATTCGCGGATTTTATCGACCTTCCAGGAACTGCCCCACGCGGCCGGGGCGCGCCCGCTCACCGAGATGCCCGAGCACGTGCGGGCCCGCGTGCAGGTGTTCGACACCTGCCAGGTCGGCGTGGTGCTGCGCGCGGTGCTGTTCGTGCAGGCCGTGGTGGCCGTGGCGGCGCTGTTCACCGCCACCAGTTTCGTCACCTGGGGCGCCTCGCTGGCCATCTACACCGGCGCCGCGCTGCCCGCCGTGCTGGCCTGGTTGCTGGCCATCTGCGCGCTCAAGCGCCAGCTGGGCCGCCTGGCCTCGCACTGGCAGTGGGCCGTGGGCGTCTCGCTGGGGGCGCTGGCGGGCCTGTACGGCTGCGCATTGGTGGTCTGGCTGGGTGTTCTCACGCAGCAGCTGTGGCTGGCCTCGGCGGCGGCCGGGGCGCTGGTGGCGGCGGTGCTGGTGGCCGGGCTCGTGTGGCGGGCCAAGGCGCGCATGCCGGCGGGCACCACGGCCCGGCTGGCCGAGCTGCAGGCGCGCATCCGTCCGCACTTTCTGTTCAACACGCTCAACAGCGCCATTGCCCTGGTGCGCGAAGAACCGGCCAAGGCCGAGAGCCTGCTGGAGGACCTGAGCGAGCTGTTCCGCCACGCCCTGGCCGATCCGAAGGAGGCCGTGCCGCTGTGGCAGGAGCTGGAGCTGGCCGAGCACTACCTGGCCATCGAGCAGGTGCGCTTCGGCGATCGCCTGCAGGTGGAATGGGCGATCGACGAAGCGGCGTCCAAGGCCCGCCTGCCGCCCCTGATCCTGCAGCCGCTGGTGGAGAATGCCGTCAAGCACGGCGTGGAGCCCAGCCCCACCGGTGCCACGGTGCGCATCAGCACGCAGCGCCGGGGCGGGGTGGTGGTGATCAAGGTCACCAACACCGTGCCGGCGGGCAGCGGCAAGCGCGGCAATGGCCTGGCACTGGACAACGTGCGGCAGCGGCTGACCTTGTTGCATGATGTGCAGGGGCGCTTCCAGAGCGCGCTGGTCAACGGCGTTTTCCAGGTGCGCCTCGAAATCCCGGTATAAGCGCGACATGGCAAAAGACCGACCACGGAGCAAGACATGGCACTGAAGGTTCTGATCGTCGACGATGAAGCCCTGGCGCGATCGCGCATGCGCACCCTGCTGGCCGAGTGCACGGAGCCGCGCACCGACGTGGTGGGCGAGGCCGGCAACGCGGTGCAGGCGATGGACATGATCCAGCGCACCCATTGCGAGCTGGTGCTGCTGGACGTGCACATGCCGGGGGTGGATGGCATCACCCTGGCCAACACCCTGCGCCAGATGGCCGCGCCGCCCTCGATCGTGTTCGTGACGGCCTACCCGGAACACGCGGTGAGCGCCTTCGAGGTGGAGGCGGTGGATTACCTGACCAAGCCGGTGCGCCGCGAGCGGCTGCAGCAGGCGCTGCAGAAGGTGGTGAAGGTGCGCGCGGGCAAGGAGGGCAGTGGCGATTCCGGTCCGCCGGAGGCGCTGATCATCCAGGAGCGCGGGCGCAGCGAGCGCGTGGCGCTGTCGGACATCATCTACCTGAAGGCCGAGCTGAAGTACATCACCGTGCGCACGGCGGAGAAGGAGCACATCTACGACGGCGCGCTGAGCGACCTGGAGGCGCGCTACTCCCACCTCTTCGTGCGCGTGCACCGCAACGCCCTGGTGTCGCGGCGGGCGGTGCGGGCGGTGGAAAAGCACAGCGACCCGGTCGAGGGCGAAGGCTGGACCGTGCGGCTCGACGGGGTCGAGGAGCGGCTGGCGGTGTCGCGCCGCCAACTGGCGGCGGTGCGCGAAGCCCTGATGGGCTGAGGCCCCCCGCGCGGCGCGCGGGTTCAGATGTCGGCGGCTTCCACCAGAAACCGCACCCGACGCTGGCCCTGCCAGTCGTCCAGTTCCAGCCGGAAGGCGAGCTTCACCCGCTCGGGCAGCGGCTCGGTGCGCCCGAACCAGATGCCGTCCACCGCATCGCCCTGGTGCTGCAGCTTGAGCGCCAGGTGCTTCTCGCCGACGATGCGCTGGCTCACCACCCGCAGTTCCTCGCAGAACACCGGTGGCGCGAAGCCCTGGCCCCAGACCTGGCCTTGCAGCACCTCGACCAGGTCGGGCCGACGGTATTGCCGGTCCAGGGCGCCGTCGGCCTCCAGGCGGCGCTGCAGCGTGGCGGCGTCCAGCCACTCGTGCGCCACCTGCTGCAGGGCCTGCTCGAACACGTCCAGGTGCTCTTCGGCGACGGTGCAGCCCGCGGCCATGGCGTGGCCGCCAAAGCGCAGCAGCACGCCCGGGTGGCGCTTGGCCACCAGGTCCAGCGCGTCGCGCAGGTGAAAGCCGGGGATCGAGCGGCCCGAACCCTTGAGCTCGTGTTCCTTGCCCGGCGCCGCGCTCGCGGCGAAGACGAAGGTCGGCCGGTGCAGCTTGTCCTTCAGGCGCGAGGCCACGATGCCCACCACACCCTCGTGGAAGTCCGGGTCGAACAGCACCAGCGCCGGTGGCGGCTCCTCGCCCTCGTCGAACAGGGCCTCGGCCATCTCCAGCGCCTGCTCGCGCATCTCGCCCTCGATGGCCTTGCGCTCGCGGTTGATGCCGTCCAGGGTGCGCGCGAGTTCCTCGGCGCGGGCCTTGTCGTCGGTCAGCAGGCATTCGATGCCCAGCGTCATGTCGGACAGGCGGCCGGCCGCGTTCAGGCGCGGGCCAAGCGCGAAGCCGAAGTCGAAGCTGCTCGCGGTGTCGAGGCGCCGGCCCGCTGCCGCGAACAGCGCGTCCATGCCGGCCGGCAGGGCGCCCGCGCGCACGCGTTTGAGTCCCTGGGCGACGAGGCGGCGGTTGTTGCCGTCGAGCTTCACCACGTCGGCCACGGTGCCCAGGGCCACCAGGGGCAGCAGGGCGTCGATGCGCGGCTGGTTCTTGGCATCAAACACCCCGCGTTCGCGCAGCTCGGCGCGCAGCGCGAGCAGCACGTAGAACATCACGCCCACGCCGGCGATGCTCTTGCTGTCGAAGGCGCAGCCGGGCTGGTTGGGGTTGACGATCACGCAGTCGGCCGGCAGCTGCGGGCCCGGCAGGTGGTGGTCGGTCACGATCACCTGCAGGCCCAGTTCGCGCGCGACACGCACGCCGTCGACGCTGGCGATGCCGTTGTCCACGGTGATCAGCAGCTCGGCACCGCTGTCCTTGACGCGCCGCGCGATGGCGGGGGTGAGTCCGTAGCCGTCGACCACGCGGTCGGGCACCAGGTAGTGCACGCTGTCGAAGCCCAAGGGCGCGCCCAGCAGCCTGAGGCCGCGCACGCCCACCGCGCAGGCGGTGGCGCCGTCGCAGTCGTAGTCGGCCACGATGCACAGGCGCCGTTTCGCCGCCATGGCGTCGGCGAGCTGGCGGGCGGCCTCGCGTGCGCCCAGCAGGGTGTCGGGGGGGAGCAGGCGCGCGAGCCCGTCGTCGAGTTCGTCGGAGGTGGTGACGCCGCGCGCGGCGAACAGGCGCGCCAGCAGCGGGTGCAGGCCGGCCTGTTCGAGCGCCCAGGCGGCGCGCGGCGGTACGTCGCGGGTGATGATCTTCATAGGGTCTTGAGCAGGTCTTGGGCGCTGGCGCGCGGGCGCAGGCCGACGGCGCGGGCGAGCCGCCGCGCGAGGCCGGGCCGTTCGGCCAGCAGCGTGACGGCCGCGCGCTCGCCGCACAGGGTGAGGGCCAGCGGCTCGCCGCGCCGCGCGCGGTCGAGCAGGGGAGCGAAGAGGCTGTGGTCGAGTGCCGTGGCGGCGCGGCGCCAGGCCTCGAGGTCGCCGCCGAGCGCGGCGGCGCGCAGGCTGTCGTCGACCTGGGGCGGTGGGCGCAGGCGGGTGTGTGCGTCCAGCGCGCCGGGCGCGCTGAACCACAGGCCGTTGATGGGCAGGCGGCGCGCGGCCTCGCGGGCGTCGTTCACCCGGTGCGTGTAGAAGAGCATCTGCGCCTCGCTCTGCAGGCGCTGCAGCCAGCGCGCCGGTTCGCCGCGCGGCAGCCAGGCGGCCAGCGAGCGGCCGCTGACGCGGTCCAGGCTGGCGCAGGCCAGGTCACGCAGGCGCTCGCCGCGCGCTCGCCAGCGGGTGGGTTCGTCGAACAGCAGTTCCACGCCGTCTTCGGCGCACAGCGGTTCAAAGGCCGCGAACAGCGCGCGCGATTCGTCGGCGCCCAGGCCACCGGCCTGTTCGGCGCGCTGCAGCATCACCTGGTCCATGCCCACCTGCAGGTGCACGGGGTGCACCCAGGCCTGCGGCGCATGCGGTGTGTCGCTGGCCAGCGCGGCCCAGGGCAGGGCGCCGTCGCGCGGCGGCAGACCACGGGCGCGCGCCAGCGCGCGCTCGTGGGGCGGGCTCAGGCTGAGGCCGTCGTCGCCGTCGCGCGCGGCCTCGCGCAGGTGGGCGAGCAGGGCGTCGAGCGCGGGCAGGGCGGGGGGCTCAATGGCCGCGCCCAGGGCGGCGAAGGGAACCAGCCAGTGGTGCGCGGGATCCAGGACCAGGGGCTCGTCGGGCATGGTGCGATTGTCGGCGATGCCACAATCGCCCTCAGAAATGCAAACCCCCTACGAACTCCTGCTGGGCTGGCGCTACACGCGCGCCGGCCGCGCCACGCGGCGCAACGGTTTCATCTCCTTCATCTCGGGTGTGTCCATGCTGGGCATCGCGCTCGGCGTGGCGGCGCTGATCATCGTGCTGTCGGTCATGAACGGCTTCCAGAAGGAAGTGCGCGACCGCATGCTGGGCGTGCTCTCGCACATCGAGGTGTTCGAGGCCAATGGCCAGGCCATTGCCAACCTGCCCCAGGTGCTGTCCACCATCGAGGCGCGGCCCGAGGTGCTGGGCGCCGCGCCCTTCGTGGGGGCGCAGGCCCTGATCGCCCGCGGCGAGGACATGAAGGGCGCGCTGGTGCGCGGCATCGACCCCACGCTGGAGCCCAAGGTGACCGACCTCGCGGCCGAACTGGCCGACACCGTGCTGCCGCGCCTGGCGTCTGGCGGCTACGGCATCGTGCTGGGTGGCGAGCTGGCGCGCAGCCTGGGCGTGGTGGTGGGCGACACGGTGACCCTGATCGCGCCGAGCGGGCAGGTGACGCCGGCCGGCGTGGTGCCGCGCGTGCGCAGCATGACGGTGGTGGGCACCTTCGATTCGGGCCACTACGAATACGACTCGGCCCTGGCCATGCTGCACCAGGACGACGCCGCGCGCATCTTCCGCGTCGAGGGCCCCACGGGCGTGCGCGTGAAGATCCGCGACCTGCACGCCGCGCGCGAGGTGGCGGTGAAGATGGCGGCCGATCTGCCGCCGGGCCTGGTGGTGCGCGACTGGACGCGCCAGAACCGCACCTGGTTCGCGGCCGTGCAGCTCGAAAAACGCATGATGTTCATCATCCTCACGCTGATCGTGGCGGTGGCCGCGTTCAACCTGGTGTCCACCCTGGTGATGACCGTGACCGACAAGCGCGCGGACATCGCCATCCTGCGCACCCTGGGCGCGAGCCCGCGCAGCATCATGGGCATCTTCGTGGTGCAGGGCGCGGCGGTCGGCCTCATCGGCACCGGCCTGGGCCTGCTGCTGGGCCTGGGCGTGGCCTTCAACATCGACACCCTGGTGCCCGCGCTGGAGCACCTGCTGGGTGCGCGCTTCCTGCCGCAGGACATCTACCTCATCAGCCGCATGCCCAGCGACCCGCAGCGCGGCGACATCGTGCCCGTGGCGGTGATCTCGCTGGTGCTGGCCTTCCTGGCCACGCTGTACCCGAGCTGGCGCGCCAGCCGCGTGAACCCTGCCGAGGCCCTGCGTTATGAGTGAAGTCGTCCTTCAGGCGCGCGGCCTGAGCAAGCGCTTTGTCGAAGGCCGTCTCGACGTCACCGTGCTGCAGGGCGTGGACCTGGAGGTGCGTGCGGGCGAAACCGTGGCCATCGTCGGCGCCTCCGGTTCCGGCAAGAGCACGCTGTTGCACCTGCTGGGCGGGCTGGATGCGCCCAGCGCCGGCACGGTGGCCCTCAAGGGCCAGCAGCTCTCGGCCCTGGGCCCGGCGCGCCAGGGCGAGCTGCGCAACCAGCACCTGGGCTTCGTGTACCAGTTCCACCACCTGCTGCCCGAGTTCAGCGCGCACGACAACGTGGCCATGCCGCTGTGGATCCGCCGCCTGCCGCGCGCCGAGGCGGCCGAGCGCGCCAGCGCGACGCTCGCGCGCGTGGGCCTGAGCGAGCGCCTGGCGCACCGGCCGGCCGAGCTGTCGGGCGGCGAGCGCCAGCGGGTGGCCATCGCGCGCGCCCTGGTCACGCAGCCGGCCTGCGTGCTGGCCGACGAGCCCACCGGCAACCTGGACCGCGCCACCGCCGACGGCGTCTTCGCGCTGATGATGGACCTGGCGCGCGACCAGGGCACGGCCTTCGTGGTGGTCACGCACGACGAAGGCCTGGCCGCGCGCTGCGGCCGCGTGCTGCGCCTCAGCGCCGGCCGATTGGGCTGAGCCCGTTCACGGCCTGGTGCGCACGAAGCGCAGGGGCTTGTCCATGCCCTCGACGCTCAGCGTGAGCGTCGAGCCTTGCACCTGCACGCGCTGGGCCTTCTGCAGCGCTGCCATGTAGCGGTTCTCCTGCTCGCCCACCGCGCCCGCGCAGGCCATGCGCGTCATGCCCATCTGGCCGAAGGCGATGCGGTCCTGCACCAGGGTGTAGCTGCCGAAGAAGCGGTTGCAGGAGCCCTGGCCCGCCACGCGACCCGCCTCGGGAAAGGCCAGCGTGGCCGGTACGCGGTCGAGCACGCCGCTGCCGCCCAGGTCCTCCAGCCGCCACTCCGTGCTCACCAGGGGCGGCGCGCCGCCGGGACCGGCGGGCATGGCGCAGGCGCCCAGGCCGGCGATGAAGGGCAGGGCGAGCGTGGCGATCCAGCGGGGTGTCATGGGGGTCCTCCTGGGGGCTTGGGGTGTTGCGGTCACAATGACCTGCCCGAGCTTATACGCGCAACGATGACGCCCTTGTGGATCGACACGCACGCCCACCTCGACGCGCCCGAGTTCGCGGCCGCCGAGGTCGCTGCCCTGCGCAGCGAGGCGCGCGGGCGCGGCGTCGCGCGCTGCGTGATCCCTGCCGTGGCGCGCTCGAACTGGGACACGGTGCGCGAGCTCGCGCACCGGCTCGGTGACGCCTACGCGCTGGGCATCCACCCGATGGGCGTGCCGGCCGCGGACGAGGCCGACCTGGACGCCTTGGATGAGGCCCTGCGCGCCCACCGCGACGACCCGCGCCTGGTGGCGGTGGGCGAGATCGGCCTGGACTTTTTCGTGCCCGAACTCACCGAGCCCGCGATGCGCGAGCGCCAGATCCGCTTCTACCGCGCGCAGCTGCGCCTGGCGCGCCGCCATGGCCTGCCGGTGATCCTGCACGTGCGGCGCAGCGCCGACGCCCTGCTCAAGGGCCTGCGCGAGCTGCCGGTGGACGGCGGCATCGGCCACGCCTTCAACGGCAGCCTGGCGCAGGCGCAGGCCTTCACCGAACGCGGCTTCGCGCTGGGCTTCGGTGGTGCGTCCACCTTCGACACCGCGCGGCAGATTCGCCGCCTGGCCGGCGAGCTGCCCCTCGAGACCCTGGTGCTGGAGACCGACGCGCCCGACATCCCCCCGCAGTGGCTGTACGCCACGGCCGCCGAGCGCGCGGCCGGCCGGCCCCAGGGCGTGAACCACCCGCGCGAACTGCCGCGCATTGGCGCGGTGATCGCGGGCCTGCGCGGCGTGCCGGTGGACGAGCTCGCGCAGGCCACGAGCGCGAACGCGCGGCGCGTGCTGCCGCGACTGGCGGCCCTGGCATGACGCGCCTGCTCGGCCTGCCTCCCATTGCCGATGCGCGCACGCGGCTGGTGGTGCTGGGCAGCTTTCCGGGCGTGGCCTCGCTGCGCGCGCAGCAGTACTACGGGCACCCGCAGAACGCCTTCTGGAAGATCCTGGGCGCGCTGTGGGGCCTGCCGCTGGCCCAGGCCGGCTACGACCTGCGCGTGGCGGCCGTGCTCGAGCGCGGCCTGGGCGTGTGGGACGTGTACGCCAGCTGCGAGCGCGAGGGCAGCCTGGACACCGCCATCCGCGCGGCCGAACTGAACGACTTCGCGCAGCTGCGCCACCGCTGCCCCGAACTGCGCGCCATCGCGCACAACGGTGGCGAGAGTTTCCGCCACGCGCGGCTCACGCGCGCCTTTGGCCTGCCGGTGCACCGGCTGCCGTCCACCAGCCCGGCGAACGCCAGCTGGCCGTTCGAGCGCAAGCTCGCGGCCTGGGGGGCGTTGCTGCGCCAGTACGGCGTGGCCTGATCGCCGAACGCAGAAGGAGCGTTTCCATGTCCCAGGTGTCCATCCTCGTCTTCGACATCTTCGGCACCGTCGTCGACTGGCACGGCAGCATCGTGCGCGAGCTGTCGGCCGCTCACCCGCAGGTGGACGCCGACGCCTTCGCGCGCGCCTGGCGCGAGGGCTACCAGCCTGCCATGCAGCGCGTGCGCAGCGGCGAGCGGGCCTGGACGCGCATCGACGAGCTGCACCGCGGCATCCTCGACGAGATCCTGCCGCGCTTCGGGCTCGATCACCTGGACGAGGACCAGCGCGCCCGGCTCAACCGCGTGTGGCACCGGCTGGACCCCTGGCCCGACAGCGTGCCCGGCCTCACGCGGCTCAAGGCGCGCTTCACCCTCTGCTCGCTCTCCAACGGCAACATCGGTCTGCTCACGAACATGGCCAAGCGCGCGGGCCTGCCCTGGGACTGCGTGCTCTCGGCCGAGGTGTTCCGCGCCTACAAGCCCGATCCGCGCGTCTACCTGGGCGCGGCCGAGGTGTTCGACCTGCCGCCCGCCGAGGTCATGATGGTGGCCGCGCACCAGGACGACCTGGCCGCCGCGCGCGCCTGCGGCCTGGCCACTGCCTACATCGAGCGCCCGCTGGAGTTCGGCGCCGCGCACGTGAAGGACGTGTCGCCCGACCCCGCCAATACGCGTCACGCGCGCGACCTGCTGGACCTGGCGGAGCAGCTCGGCTGCTGAACCCGCCGTCCGGTCTGGCCTCAGCGCACCTCGATACGCGCCGCCGCGGCCTCGGCCAGCGGTTGGGCGGCGCCGAGGTTGTCGAGCATTTCGAGCTTGAGTTGGTAGGCGCCCGCGGGCGGCGCCAGCCAGACCTCGGTCTGCCCGTCGCGGAAGTCCATCACGGCGGGCGTGCCACCGCCGGCGGGGGCCACGGTGAGCTTGAAGTGGCCGGTGTCGGGGATCTTCTGCGACATCTGCGCCACGTTGAGCAGCGAGGCGTGAAAGCGCACCAGGAAGGGCGGGCGCGGACTGGCGCCGTCCGGCAGGTCGAGGGCCAGGCCCTTCTTCTGCAGGGTGGCCGGGTCGGCGCCGGTCTTGCGCGTGACGGTGATCCTGGCGGGCTTGCTGAAGACGAAGTGCGGCAGGTGCTTCTGGTCGGCCAGCAGCATGCGCAGCGTGTACTCGCCGGGCGCGAGGTTCAGCACGGTCTCCATCTGGCCCTTGCCGAAGTGGATGTACTGGTCGTTGAAGGGCAGGGCTTGCTTGAAGTTGAGCGGCAGGTCGCGGTTGACCAGCAGGTGGTGGTGGCCGCTCTTGCCGTGCCCGCTCTGCGCAATGGGCGCCAGGCCCCAGCCGCCCGAGAGTCCGAACTTCAGCACGTAGGGCGTCTCGATGCGGTCGCCGTCCTTGAGGTTGGTGAAATAGGCCTCGGCCGACAGCCGCGGGGGCGCGGCCTGCCAGGGGTGCACGGTGCGCACCGGTTCGGGGGCCGCCTGCGCGAGCGCGGCGCTGGCGCCCAGGGCGGCCACCAGGGCGATGGTGGATCGAAGAACAGGGGTAGGGCGCTGGCGCATGGTCGGTCGGTGTGGGTACCGGTAGGGGGCAGTGATCCCTCAGTTTACGGGCCGACCGTGGCGGCGGCGCTACCTCGTGGAGGCCGTTTCGCCCGCCGGTGGGGGTGGCGCCGCGGTCTCGCGGCGCTCGGCGCGGTCCTTCCAGCGCGCCACCCAGGCGCCTTGCGCGCGCAGCGGCCCCCAGGCGGCGATGGCGCGTTCCGTGCCGCAGGACAGCCGCGTGAGAGGTCGCTGCGCCGGCCAGTGCGGTTTCAGGGGCTGGCCCTCGAACGCGGCCAGCAGGTTGTGCGCCAGTGTGGCGCCGGCGCGCGCCGAGGTGGTGGCGGCGTCGGGGTAGGCGTGGTCGTCGCGGCGCGCGGCGGGGCCCACGGCGAAGACCTGCGCGTGGCTCGTGCTCTGTTGGAAGCGGTTCACCCGCACCTGCCCGCCCTCGGCCAGCGCGAGCGGCGTGCCGCGCAGCCAGGCGGGCGCCTGCGCGTCACCGGCCACCAGGGGCACGTCGCAGCGCAGCAGCGCGCCATTGGCCAGGCGCACGCCCTCGACCGTGATGCCCGTGCAGCGCTCGTTGAGCACGTGGATGCGCTGGCGCTTGAGCTCGCGCCGCACGCGCGAGGCCACGTCGGGCGGCAGCTCGCCGGCCAGCGCGCCGCCGTCGGTGAGCAGGGTGAGGATGCTGCCGGGCAGGCCCTCGGCGCGCAGGCGCTGGGCGGCGGCGAAGACCAGTTCGATGGCGGCCGCGCCCGAGCCGATGACGGCGATGGACAGCGGCCGCTCGCGCGCCATGTCGACCACGCGCGGCCACAGGCCCAGGAAGGCTTCGCTGGGGTAGCGCGCCAGCGCCTGCTCGCGCGCGCCGGGCAGGCGCTGCTCCAGCGCCTCGCGGTCGGTGCTGGCCGCGGTGTCCAGCGACAGCAGGTCGAAGGGGAGTTCGAGGGCGGCGCCACCGTCGGCCGGCGCGGCATGCACGCGCCGGCCCTCCAGGTCGAGCGCGAGGCAGCGCCCGGGCACCCAGCGGGCATGGGCCAGGGTGAGCAGGCCCGACAGGCCCACGCGGCAGGCGTCGGCCGTGTACCGTCCCGCGACCACGGCCGGCACCAGGGGTTCGTGCACGGGCGCGGGGGGCGGTGCCAGCAGGGTGACCTGCAGGTCGGCCGGGTGGTGCCGCGTCAGCCGGGCCAGCACCTCGCGGTGGGCCGGGCCGGCGCCGATGAGAACGAGTCGGGTGATGCCGCTGCGCATGGGCCGCGATGGTACGGCCCCCGCGCCGGCGGGCTCAGCAACGCCCGTGACGCCCCAGCCAGTGGTCCAGCGACCAGCGCCCCGGCCCGAACAGCGCCAGCGCCGCCAGCAGCGCGCCCCAGGTGAGGTGCTGCTGGAAGGCCGCCGGCGCGATCTCGCTCAGGCTGAGCACCGCCACCACGTTGACGACCGACAGCCCCAGCGCGGAGAAGCGCCCGGCCAGGCCCAGGGCCAGCAGCACCGGCAGTGCCAGCTCGCCGGCCGTGCCCAGGGGCGCGGCCAGGGCCGGTGGCAGCAGGGGCACGTGGTATTCCTCGGTGAACAGCAGCAGGGTGGTGTCCCAGTCGCGCACCTTGGTCAGGCCCGAGAGGAAGAAGACCTGGGCGATATAGAGCCGCGCCAGCAGCGCGCCCAGGGGCTGGGCGGCGTCGAGCAGACGGGCCAGGGGCCGCCAGCCGGCGGCGATGCGGTGGCTGAAGGTGTTCGTGCTCATGGGTGGGCTCCGTCGGTGGTGTTGGGGCTGGGTTCGGACGCGGGCGCCACGCCCACGCACAGTCCGCTGCGCACGGCCTCGCTCAGCCAGCCGAGGGCGTCGAGAGGGGCAACCTCCAGGGCCTGCGCCAGCGTGTGGCCGGCCAGCAGCGCGGCCTCGAAACGCGCGCTGGCGGGGTCCAGGGGGGTGAGCCGCACGGCCTGGCCCTGGCGCCAGACGCGCACGTTCTCGGCCACGCCGTCGCGCAGGCGGCGGGCGGCGGTGGCGAGGTCGGGCTCGCCGTGCAGGTGGGCGTCGAGCAGGCTGAGCACGGGCCAGCGGCTCAGAACCACGGCGGTGGCGGGCGCGAACCGCAGGCGCAGGCGCTCCGGCGGTTCGCGTTCGAGCCAGGCGAAGCTGGCGGCGTCGGCGCGGGCGCCCTCGGCGCGGGTGGCGCCATGCAAGGCCCATTCGAGGCGGGCCACGTCGGGCAGGTAGGGCAGGTGGTCGAGGCCGGTCTGCTCGGCGATGAACCCGGCCAGCGTGCCACCCCATTCGCCGAGGTCGCCGCGCGTGGGCGGGTGGTGGTGCCACAGGGCGCGCGCGAGCGTGGCGAAGGCCTCTTCGCCCAGCAGCGCGGCGACCACGGGGTAGGCGTCGAGCAGGGCGCGTTCGGCGTGGGCGTGCGCGTTGGCGCGGTAGGCGCCGAGGCCGGGGCCGTGCCAGGGGGATGCGGGCCCGGGTGGGCGGGCCCGCAGCAGGGCGTCGAGCAGGCCGCGCTGCTGACG
Organism: Hydrogenophaga sp. SNF1; assembly: GCF_034421675.1. Lineage (NCBI taxonomy): Bacteria > Pseudomonadati > Pseudomonadota > Betaproteobacteria > Burkholderiales > Comamonadaceae > Hydrogenophaga > Hydrogenophaga sp. SNF1. Next base: position 3,474,649 of record NZ_CP139793.1, on the reverse strand, counting down.
GGCGAGCCGGGCGTTCATGCGCAGGGCTCCGGGACGCGCGTGTTCAGCGCGTCGATGGCCAGGGCCCGCGCGTGGTCGGCTTCGTCCAGCAGCACCGCCAGCGCGGGCAGGTCGGTGTCCCACTCGATCAGTGTCGGCACGGCGCCGAAGCGCGCGACGGCGTGCCGGTACGCCTGCCACACCAGCGGGGACACGCGGCTGCCGTGGTCGTCGATCACCAGATCACCGCGGTCTTGGTGGCCGGCGAGGTGCAGCTCGGCCACGCAGGCGGGCGGTATCGCGTCGAGCCAGGCGCGCACGGCGGGCAGCGCGGCCTCGACGCGGCCGGCGCGCCGCCCGTTGAGTGCGTTGACGACCAGGTTGTTGACGTCCACCAGCAGCCGGCAGCCCGTGCGCCGGCTCAGGGCCGCGAGAAAGTCGGCCTCGGTCATGTCGGCCTCGGGCCAGTGCACATAGGCCGAGAGGTTCTCCACCGCGATCGGGCGGCGCAGCCGGTCCTGCACGCGCTGCACGTTGGCGCACAGCACGGCGAGCGCGGCGTGCGTGAAGGGCAGGGGCAGCAGGTCGGCGGCGTGCACGGCCCGGCCCCTCCAGGTGCCGCGCGCGAAGCTGGCGTGCTCGCTCACGAAGCGTGGTTCGGTGGCGGCCACGAGTTCGGCCAGCCGGTCCAGGTGCCAGGGATCGATGCCCTCGGCCGAGCCCAGCGACAGGCCCACGCCGTGCAGGCTCAGGCCGTAGGACTCGCGGGCCTTGAGAAGAGGGGCCCGCAGGGCCGCGTGGGGCGCGAAGAAGTTCTCCGCGTGCACCTCGATGAAATCGAGCGCGGGCCGCTGCTCGAGCAGCGCGCGCTGGTGCGGCGCGCGCCAGCCGATGCCCAGCGCTGGCGCGGCGGCCTCGTGTGTCGGGACGGTCGGCATGGCGTGCGGCGGCCTGGCGCGATCAGCTCTTCATCGAGGCCTTCTTGGCCTCGTCGGCCGACAGGCCGCCCATCTGCTTGCAGGTGCCCGCGGGCACGTACTTCCAGTCGCCCTTGTCCATGTCCATCTTGGCCTGGCCCGCGCAGGAGTGCGTGCCCGCGAGATTGGCGCAGTCGTTCTGCCCGGCCTTGGCGATGCCGTAGCACTTCTCCTTGCCGCTGTTCTGCGCCAGCGCGGGGGTGGAGAGCAGGGCCAGCGACATCAGGGAGCCGGCGGCGGCGGCGAGGAATTGGCGTTGGTTCATGGGAGGGACTCCTCAAACCCAGTGCCCACCGCGCGATGGCTCGGTGCAGGCGATCTGGTGCGTGTGTGTCGCGGCGGCGCGTGGGTTCTTACACCGCCTGTCGTGGCGCGCCGCCATCGGCTTGACCTACACTGCCGCGCCATGCCGTCCCCAACGTTCGAACAGGAAGTGGCCGCGTCGCGCGGCTACCTCATGAAGTTCGCGCGCCTGCAGCTGCGCAATGAGGCCTGGGCCGAAGACGCGGTGTCCGAGACCGTGCTCGCGGCCATCGCCAAGCCGCAGGCCTTCGAGCGCCGCGCGCAGCTGCGGACCTGGCTCGTGGGCATCCTCAAGCACAAGATCGTCGACGCGCTGCGCCACCAGGGGCGCGAGGTGGCGCTGGGCCAGGGCGAGGACGACCAGGCCGACCCGCTGGACCATCTGCCCTTCGACGCCGGTGGCCACTTCGCCGAGCGCCCGGCCGACTGGGGCAACCCCGAGCAGGACCTGGGCAGCCGCCAGTTCCTGAGCGTGCTGGAGGCCTGCACCGAAAAGCTGCCCGCCGCGCAGGGGCGCCTGTTCCTGATGCGCGAGTGGCTGGAGATGAGCAGCGAGGAGATCTGTAAGGAGCTGTCGCTCACGCCGACCAACCTGTACGTCCAGTTGCACCGGGCCCGCCTGCGCCTGCGCGAGTGCCTCGAACTCAACTGGTTCGCCCGCCGAGACGCCGCATGAAGCCCCTCTACCCGTTGCGCCGCACCTGCAAGCAAGCCGTCGCGCTCATGATCGCGCGCGAGGACCGCGAGCTGCCGCGCCTGGAGCGCTGGGCCCTGCGGCTGCATCTGGCCGTGTGCAAGGCCTGCCCGAACTTCGAGCGTCAGCTGCTGACCATGCGCCAGGCCATGGGCGCCTGGCGCCACTACAGCGACGACGAGCCCCGCTGAGCCGAGCCTGCGCGCTCGCGCGTTGACGCATCAACAGTTCGCCTCTCGGGCAAGCCACCCATGGCCGCCAGGTGCGCAGCAAGTTTGCGCTGCGACAAACACGCCGCCCTCTTGCGCACGACATTGCCCTCGCATGGGATCGACCCATGAGCGCTTCAACAACCACTGAAGAGGATGCGTGATGAAGAAACTTTCGATGGCAGCGATGTTGGCTGCGGCCTTGCTGGGCGCGGGTGCTCAGGCCCAGGATCAGACCCGAGACCAGACCCGAGACCAGACCCGAGACCAGACCCGAGACCAGACCCGAGACCAGACGCAGGACCAGACGCGCGAGCTCTTGCGTGATCAAAACATCTACGGTTATCAGTTGATGACGCCCGCCGAGCGGGAGCAGTACCGCGCCCGGATGCGCGCCGCGCAAACCAATGAGGAGCGGGAACGCATTCGCGCGGAGAACCATGAGCGCATGGAAGCGCGGGCCCGCGAAAAAGGCGTCAATTTGCCCGATGCGCCGCCGCCCGGCCGCGGTCCGGGATCGGGTGCCGGCCCCGGCGGCGGCTCCGGTCCGGGCAGCGGAGGGGCCGGCCCCGGTGGCGGTGGATCCGGTCGCGGCCGCTGAAGCCGGCTGGCGGGCCTAGCTCAGCAGGGCCTGCGCGTACTCGCGGGCGTCGAAGGTTTCCAGGTCCTCGAGCTTCTCGCCCACGCCGATGAAGTACACCGGCACCGGCCGCTCGCGCGCGATGGCGCAGAGCACGCCGCCTTTGGCCGTGCCATCCAGCTTGGTGATGACCAGGCCGGTGAGTTGCAGCGCCTCGTCGAAGGCCTTGACCTGCGCGAGCGCGTTCTGGCCGGTGTTGCCGTCGATGACCAGCAGCACTTCATGGGGCCCCGTGGGGTCGGCCTTGTTCACCACGCGCTTGATCTTGCGCAGCTCCTCCATCAGGTGAAGCTGCGTGGGCAGGCGGCCGGCGGTGTCGACCAGCACCACGTCCTTGCCGCGCGCCCGGCCGGCGCTCACCGCGTCGAAGCACACGGCGGCCGGGTCGCCACCTTCCTGGGTGACGATGTCGACGGTGTTGCGGTCGGCCCAGACCGCCAGCTGTTCGCGCGCCGCCGCGCGGAAGGTGTCGGCGGCGGCCAGCAGCACGCTCGCGCCTTCGTCGGCCAGGTGGCGCGTGAGCTTGCCGATGGAGGTGGTCTTGCCCGCGCCGTTCACGCCCGCGACCATGATCACCGTGGGCTTGTGTTCGCCGATGACCAGGGGCTTCTGCAAGGGCTTCAGCAGGTCGGCGATGGCTTCGGCCAGCAAGGCCTTCACGGCGGCGGGCTCAGTGGCCTTGGCTTCTTTCACGCGGCGGCGCAGGTCGTTCAGCAGGTGCTGCGTGGCCGACACGCCGCTGTCGGCCATGAGCAGGGCGGCCTCGAGTTCCTCGTACAGGTCCTCGTCGATGCGCGTGCCCGTGAACACCGTGGCGATGCCGCTGCCGGTGCGCCGCAGGCCGGACTTGAGGCGGTCGAGCCAGCCCTGGCGCGGGGCCGCCGGCGCGGCCACCGGGGCGGGCAGGGGAGCGGCGACGGGCGCTGGCACCGCCACGGGCGCCGGCGCCGATGGGGGGGCCGATGCCGCTGCGGGACCGCCGACGGGGGCCTGGACGGCCGGCGCCTCCGGCGGGGGCGCGGGATTTTTTTTGCGAAAGAACGAGAACATTTCAGAATCTCTGGAATCCTTGGGATTCTATGAAACGCCTCCCAATGCTCCTGGGGCTGGTGCTGGCCGCGTCCATCGCGCGCGCGGCACCCCCACCCAACGCCGCCCCGGCGGTCCAGCAATTCACCCTCGCCAACGGCATGTCGCTGATCGTGCGGCCCGACCACCGCGCGCCCACGGCCGTGCACATGCTGTGGGTGCGCGTGGGCGCCATGGACGAGGTCGACGGCACCTCGGGCGTGGCGCATGCGCTCGAGCACATGATGTTCAAGGGCAGCGCCACGCTCAAGCCGGGCGAGTTCTCCGAGCGCGTGGCCGCGCTGGGCGGCCAGCAGAACGCCTTCACCAGCCGCGACGCCACGGCCTACCACGAGCAGGTGCCGGCCGAGCGGCTGGAGGCGGTGATGGCGCTCAATGCCGAGCGCTTCGCCAGCAACCAGTGGCCCGACATCGAGTTCACGCGCGAGATCGAGGTGGTCAAGGAAGAGCGGCGCCAGCGCACCGAAGAGTCGCCGCGCGCGCGCCTGTTCGAGGCCTTCAATGCGATGGTCTGGCAGGCCAGTCCCTACCGCCGGCCCATCATCGGCTGGATGAGCGACATCGACGCCATGACGCCGCAGGACGTGCGCGATTTCCACCAGCGCTGGTACGTGCCGGCCAACGCGGCCGTGGTGGTGGCCGGCGACGTGGACCCGCAGCGCGTGCGCGAGATCGCCGAGCGGACCTACGGGCGCATCCCGGCGCGCGCCGTGCCCGCGCGCAAGCCGCGCACGGAACCGGCGCAGCAGGGCCCGCGCCGGCTGGAGTACCGCGCCGTGGCCGACCAGGCCCTGGTGGTGCTGGCCTGGCACGCGCCGCGCTACAGCGGCAACGACGACGCGGCCAGCCGCGATGCGCTGGCGCTGGCGGTGCTGTCGGGCGTGCTCGACGGCTACAGCGGGGCGCGGCTGGAGCGCGCGCTGGTGCAGGGACAGGGCACGGGGGGGCAGCGCATCGCCGACAGCGCCAGCTCGGGCTACGGCCTGATGGGGCGCGGGCCGCAGGTGTTCACGGCCTCGGCCGTGCCGGCGCGCGGCGTCACGCCCGAGGCCGCCATGGCCGCGCTCAAGGCCGAGATTCAGCGGATCGCGCGCGAGGGCGTGAGCGAGGAAGAGCTGCAGCGCGTGAAGACGCAATGGACCGCCTCCGAGGTCTACAAGCTCGACTCGGTCTTCAGCCAGGCGCAGGAGCAGGGCAGCTACTGGGTCAACGGCCTGCCCACCGACGCGGGCGAGCGCCTGATGGCGGGCCTGCGGGCCGTGACGGCCGAGCAGGTGCGCGCGGTGGCGGGCCGCTACTTCACGGACCGCACGCTCAACACTGGCGTGCTGGTGCCCGAGGCGCGGGCGGCGGAGGGCCGGCCATGAGCACGGTGCGAGCCATTCGCCAAACGCTGGCCGCGCTGGGCCTGGCGCTGGGCCTGGGCGCGGCCTCGGCGGCCATCCCCATCGAGCATTGGGTGCACCCGAGCGGCACCCGGGTCTATCTGGTCAACAGCCCCGCGATCCCGATGGTCGACGTGCAGATGGACTTCGACGGCGGCAGCCGGCGAGAGCCGACCGAGCGCGCCGGCCTCGCCAACGCCACGGCCGGCCAGCTGTCGGGAGACGTGGCCGCCTACGAGGGCCAGCCCGCGCGCGACGAAAACGCGCTGGCGGCGGCCTGGGTGGACCTGGGCGCGCAGTTCGACGCCAGCGCGGGCAGCGACCGCTTCTCGGTGCAGCTGCGCAGCCTGAGCGACCCGGCGATCCTGCCGCGCGCCGTGGCCCTGGCGGCGCAGCAGCTGGCGCGGCCCACCTGGCCCGAGGCCGTGTGGCGGCGCGACCGCGAGCGATCGGTGGCGGCGCTGCGCGAGGCGCTGAACCGGCCGTCCACCGTGGCCAGCCAGGCCTTCGGCCGCGCGGTCTACGGTGACCATCCTTATGGCCGCTTCGCCACGCCCGACACCCTGGGCGCGATCGGCGTGGACGACATGCGCAGCTTCTACCGCCGCCACGTCACCGCCTGCCGCGCGCAGGTCGTCATGGTGGGCGCAGTGGACCGCGCGGGCGCCGAGCGCATCGTCGACGCCCTGGTGCGCGCCATCGCGCCGAACGGCTGCGCCGAGCTGCCGCCGGTGGCCGAGGTGAAGCCCCTGGCCGCGCCCACGGAACAGCGCCTCCCCATGGCCGCCGCGCAGGCGCAGGTGCTCATGGGCCAGCCGGGCATCAAGCGCGACGACCCCGACTTCTTCCCCCTGCTTGTGGGCAATCACATCCTGGGGGGCAGCGGCTTCACCTCGCGCCTGACGCAGGAGGTGCGCGAGAAGCGTGGCCTGACCTATGGCGTGTACAGCTACTTTTCGCCCGGCCGCCATGCGGGCGCCTTCCAGATCGGCCTCAGCACCCGGCCCGATCAGGCCGACGAGGCCGTGCGCGTGGTGCGCGAGACCCTGGCGCGCTACGTGAGCGACGGTCCCAGCGAGGCCGAGCTGCAGGCCGCCAAGGACTACCTCGTCAACGGCTTCGCGCTGCGCTTTGACAGCAACCGCAAGCTGCTCGACAACGTGGTCAACATCGCCTGGAACGGCCTGCCGCTGGACTACCTGGACACCTGGACGCAGCGCGTGCGCGCGCTGAGCGTGGATGAGGTGCGCCGTGCGATGCAGCGGGTGGTGCATCCCGATCGCCTGGCCACGGTCATCGTCGGCGGGAAATAGGGGCCGCCCCTGCCGCGCTTCGCGCGACCCCCTCGAGGGGCGACACCGGCCGTCCGGCGAAGCCGGTCCGGCCGCGTCCCACGCCGGGGGCGGGCGCTCCCCGGTAAGCTCGCAGGCATGACAAGACATTCGGGCGCGCCGCCGCAGGAAGTCCGCCTGCTCGGCGGGCAGTGGAAACGCAGCAAGCTGCCCGTGGCCGACCGGCCCGGGTTGCGGCCCACGCCGTCGCGCGTGCGCGAGACCCTGTTCAACTGGCTGGGCCAGGACCTGAGCGGCTGGCGCGGCCTGGACGCCTTCGCGGGCACGGGCGCGCTGGGCTTCGAGGCCGCCTCGCGCGGGGCGCGCGAGCTGCTGATGGTGGAGCAGGAGCCCGCACTGGTGGCGCAGCTGCAGGCCGTGCGCGCGCGCCTGAAGGCCGAGGCCGTGCGCGTGCAGCGGGGCGACGGCCTGGCGGCCCTGCGCGCGGCGGCGGGGCAGGGCCTTGACGTGGTCTTCCTTGACCCCCCTTTCGACGCCAGCGGCCTGTTCGAGCCGGCGCTGCGCGCGGCGCGCGAGGCCGTGTCGGCCGAGGGGTTCGTCTACCTGGAGTCCCCGCGCCCCTGGACCGACGCCGAGCTGGCGCCCCTGGGCCTGGTCCTGCACCGGCACGGCCGCGCGGGCGCCGTGGCCTTTCACCTGCTGCGCCCGGTCGCGCCCTGAGCCCACGGGATAATCCCCCTATGCCCGAGACCACCGCCCGCATCGCCGTCTACAGCGGCACCTTCGACCCCATCACCCTCGGCCACGAAGACGTGGTGCGCCGCGCCGCCGGGCTGTTCGACGAGGTGATCGTGGCCGTGGCCGTGGCCCACCACAAGAAGACACAGTTCGGCGTGAATGAGCGCCTGGCGATGGTGGCGCAGGCCGCGCAGCGCCTGCCGGGCCGCGTGCGCGCGCTGCCCTTCGATGGCCTGATCATGGACTTCTGCCGCGAGCATGGCGCCCAGGCCGTGGTGCGCGGCATCCGCAACCTCACCGACTTCGACTACGAGGCGCAGATGGCGGCCATGAACCGCAAGCTGCATCCGGGGGTGGAGACGGTCTTCCTGCTGCCGCAGGCCGACCTGCAGTGCATCAGCAGCACCCTGGTGCGCGAGATCTCCAAGCTCGGCGGCGACGTATCGACCATGGTGCATCCCTCGGTGGCCGCGCGGCTCGTGCCGCCGCCGCTGCAGGCCTGAGGGGAGGACCGCCATGGCGCTGATGATCACCGACGAGTGCATCAACTGCGACGTCTGCGAGCCCGAGTGCCCGAACCAGGCGATCTCCATGGGCGAGGAGTTCTACGTGATCGAGCCCTCGCGCTGCACCGAGTGCGTGGGCCACTTCGAGGAGCCGCAGTGCGTCCAGGTCTGCCCCGTGTCCTGCATCCCGGTCAACCCGGCGCACGTGGAGTCCAGGGAGACGCTGTGGCAGAAGTACCAGCGCCTGCAGAAGGCCGGTCAGGGCTTGTCGTCGGCCTCGGGTGAGGTTCCGCCCGCCTGAGGCGGCGCGGCGGGTCGTGGCGGCTTCGGCCGTGGCGGCTTGCTGGTGTGGATCAGGGCGGTGGCCTTGTCCATTTCGCCCGCGATGAGCTGGGGCAGGGCCTTGAGGCAGCGGTCCAGCGCCTGCGCGATGGCGATGCGGTCGTCGGGCGAGGGCTTCTTGAGCACCCAGTTCGCCACCTCGTTCTTGTTGCCCGGGTGGCCGATGCCGATGCGCAGGCGCCAGTAGTCGGCGCTGCCCAGTTGCGCGTGGATGTCGCGCAGGCCGTTGTGGCCCGCGTGGCCGCCGCCCTTCTTGAGTTTGGCCTCGCCCGGGGGCAGGTCCAGCTCGTCGTGGACCACCAGCACCTCCTCGGGCGCGATCTTGTAGAAGCGCGCGAGCGAGCCCACCGACTTGCCCGAAAGGTTCATGAAGGTCTGCGGCTCGACCAGCCAGACCGGCTGGCCGCCCACGTTGGCGCGCGCCACCAGGCCGAAGTGCGAGCGCTCCATCTGCAGCGAGACCTTGAGCAGGCGCGCGGCCTCGTCCACCCACCAGAAGCCGGCGTTGTGCCGCGTCTGTTCGTACTCGGGGCCCGGGTTGCCCAGGCCGGCGATGAGCTTGATCATGGGGCGGGATTGTCCCAAAAGAAAAGGCCCGCGCGGGGCGGGCCTTCGGGAGGGCAGAAGAGGGTTCCGGCGCCGGGCCGCCCCAAGCCGGCACGCGCCCCCTTGGGGGGGGCAGCGACCCGCGAAGCGGTGGGGCGTAGGGGCCCTGCTTACTTCTTGCCCTTGCCCTTTTTCTTGTCGTCGGCGGGAGCGGCGGCGACCGGCGCGGCCACCACTTCTTCCACCGGCTCCACCACGGTGGCGACGGTGATGTCCTTGCGGCCGTGGGTGACGATCTTCACGCCCTTGGGCAGCTTGATGTCGCCGGCGTGCACGGTGGCGCCCTTGGTGACCTGGCTCAGGTCCACGGTGATGTGCTCGGGCAGCTGGGTGGCCAGGCACTCGATCTCGATGTCGTTGATCACGTGGTTGACCAGGCACTTGTCGAGCTTGACGGCCGGCGACTCTTCGGCGCCGGTGAAGTGCAGCGGCACCTTCTTGCGCAGGCGGGTCTTGTCGTCCACGCGCTGGAAGTCGACGTGCAGCACCTGCGGCTTGAACGGGTGGTATTGCACATCGCGCAGCAGGACTTTCTCGACCTTGCCGTTGAGCTCCATGTCGAGGATGGAGGCGTGGAAGGCTTCCTTCTTGAGGGCGTGCCACAGCGCGTTGTGATCGAGTTCGATCGAGACGGGGGCGGTGGTACCACCAAAGACGATGCCGGGCGCGCGACCGGTGATGCGCAGGCGGCGGCTCGCACCCGTGCCCTGCTTGGCGCGCTCGAAAGCGACGAATTGCATGACTGACTCCAGTTGAGGGGTTCCGCGACCAGAACGCCTCGGGTTGACGAAGGCCGCCTCGCGGCGGCCGGGGCTATCGTCCGACGATCAGAACAGGTTGTCCTGGTCGGCGAACAGACTCATGACCGACTCGCCCGAGGCAATGCGCGCGATCGACTCGGCGATCAGCGGCGCCACGGAGAGCTGGCGGATCTTGCCGCAGGCCTGGGCGGACTGCGACAGGGGAATGGTGTTGGTGACGACCACCTCGTCGAGCGCGCTGCCCTTGGCGATGCGCTCGATGGCGGGGCCGGAGAAGATGGGGTGCGTGCAGTAGGCGTAGACCTTCTTGGCGCCGCGTTCCTTGAGCACCTCGGCCGCCTTCACCAGCGTGCCGGCGGTGTCGATCATGTCGTCCATGATCACGCAGTTGCGGCCTTCGATGTCGCCGATCACGTGCATCACCTCGGACACATTGGCCTTGGGGCGGCGCTTGTCGATGATGGCCATGTCGCAGTTGAGCTGCTTGGCCAGCGCGCGCGCGCGCACCACGCCGCCCACATCGGGCGAGACCACCAGCAGGTCTTCGTAGTTCTTGGTGCGCAGGTCGCCCAGCAGCACGGGCGAGGCGTAGATGTTGTCGACCGGGATGTCGAAGAAGCCTTGGATCTGGTCGGCGTGCAGGTCCATGGTCAGCACGCGCTGGACGCCCACGGTCTGCAGCATATTGGCCACGACCTTGGCGCTGATGGGCACGCGGCTGGAGCGCGGGCGACGGTCCTGACGGGCGTAGCCGTAGTAGGGGATGACGGCGGAGATGCGCTCGGCCGAGGCGCGCTTGAGCGCGTCGACCATGATGAGCAGCTCCATCAGGTTCTCGTTCGTGGGCGCGCAGGTGGACTGCACCACGAACACATGGCGGGCGCGCACGTTCTGGGTGATCTCGACGGTGACCTCGCCGTCCGAGAAGCGGCCCACGGTGGCCGCACCGAGCTGCGTGCCCAGGTGCTGGGCGATCTCGGCCGCCAGCACGGGATTCGCGTTGCCGGTGAAGATCATGTAATCCGGGGGCTGAACTTGCATGGCATTCCCAGCGGTCTGGCGGCCACCGGCGGGGCCGCGATCAAAAAACAACGGCCATCAACGATGGCCAGTGTGAGTGATGTCAGAAAAACGGTGGCAGGGGAGGAAGGACTCGAACCCTCGCATGCCGGAATCAAAATCCGGTGCCTTTACCAACTTGGCGACTCCCCTACGCTGGAGATCCGTGGCGAAACCACGAACCACCGAATTGTCGCAGGTTGCTCAACCGCTGCGCCGTCTGATGGGCCGGCCGTTCAGCCGTCGCACCAATCGAGCAATGGATGGGCATCCATGTTGCCGCAAACCCGCACCTGCCAGGACGCTGGCGCCGGACCGAGAACCGGGTTCGCGCCGCACGGTGCGAACACCGCCGTTCCCGAACCGGTCATGCGCCCCGACAGACCTTGGTCTGCCAGCCAGTGAAGGCATTCACCGACCTCGGGGCACAGGGCCCGTGCCACCGGCTCCAGATCGTTGTGGCCGAAGGCCATCAGCGATTCGAGGTTGCCGTTTGCAGCAAAGCCTTGGATTGTAGCAGTTTTCGAATCGCGTTTGAGCGCTGGGTCGGCAAAGATCTGCGGCGTCGACGCTCCCCCCGGCGGTTTGACCAGCACCAGGTGACCGCGCGGCAGCGCGATCGGCGTCAGGCGCTCGCCGATGCCCTCGACCCAGGCGTGGCGTCCGCCGATGAAGAAGGGCACGTCGGCGCCCAGCGCGAGGCCGATGTGCGCGAGCGCCTCGCGCCGCAGGTTCAGGTTCCACAGCCGGTTGAGCGCCAGCAGCGTGCTGGCGGCGTCGGACGAGCCACCGCCCAGGCCGGCCTGGGCGGGCAGGCGTTTGTCCAGGGTGATGCGCACGCCTTGCGTGCAGCCCGTGGCCTGGCGCAGGGCGCGGGCGGCGCGCACGCACAGGTCGTCCTCGGGCAGCGCGCCGGGCGTGCTGTCCACGCGCTCGATGGCGCCGCTGTCCAGGCGCTCGAAATGCAGGTGGTCGCACCAGTCGATGAGCATGAACACCGACTGCAGCTCGTGGTAGCCGTCCGGGCGGCGGCCCACGATGTGCAGGAACAGGTTGACCTTGGCCGGCGCGGGAACGTCGTACAGGCGCTTCATGGCTGCTCGAACACGAGGCGCAGCTCCGCCGAGGGCTGGGGCTGTTCGCGCCGGGCCACCAGGCGGCCGCTGGCGTGCTGCGAAAGGTCGACGCGCCAGCCGCCGGCCGGGGCGTCGCGACCCGCCAGCCAGTCGAACATGGCCAGCACGGGCAGCGGGGCGCCGCTGAGTTCGGTGGTGAGCGCATCCAGGCTGTCGCGGCGGGTGGTGTGATTGCCGCGCTGCAGTTCGGCGCCCTGGGCGGACCAGCGCACCGTGGCCAGGGTCTGGCCAAGCGCCGATGTGAGCTGCAGTTCGCCGGTATCGGCACTGCCGCGCAGGTCGAACAGCGCCGAGAAGGCCTGGGGCGGCGCGCTGTCCACGCGCAGCGCGAGCCGGCCAGCCCAGGCGGTTTCGCCGGGCGCGCGCGGGAGGCGTGGCGTGGCGCAGCCGGCCAGGCCGACGGCCAGGGCGAACATGGCCGAACGCCGGGTGAAGGGGGAAGCCGTTGTCACGGCTCGACGTTGAGGCGCTTGAGCGTGCTCTTCAGCGTCTCGTTGTCGCTGGCGAGCGCCAGGCCCTCGCGCCAGACGCGGCGGGCGTCGTCGTGCTGCCCCTTCACCCAGAGCACCTCGCCCAGGTGGGCGGCGATCTCGGGGTCGGGGCGCTTGCCATAGGCCTCGCGCAGGATGCCAAGCGCGCGCTCGGTGTTGCCCAGGCGGAACTCGACCCAGCCCAGGCTGTCCTGGATGTAGGCGTCGTTGGGCGCCATGGACACGGCCTTCTCGATGAGCTGCTTGGCCTCGGGCAGGCGCTCGTTGCGGTCGGCCAGGGAGTAGCCCAGCGCGTTGTAGGCGTGGTGGTGGTTGGGATCGATGGCGATGAGCTGGCGCAGCAGGCGCTCCATGTCGGCGGGCTGACCGGCCTTGTCGCCCATCATGGCCTGCTCGTAGAGCAGTTCGGTGTCCTGCGGGAAGCGCTGCACGGCTTCGCCGTAGACCTGGTAGGCCTCGCGCCAGGCCTTGAATTCGCGCAGCAGCTGGGCTTCGCTGATCAGCTTGAGGCGCGCATCGTCGGGCCGGCGCTCGGGCTGGCTGCGCAGCAGGGCGCGGGCCTCGTCGAGACGGCCTTGGCGCGCCAGCACCGAGGCGCGGCGCATCTGCGCGGCCATGATTTCCTCGGGGTTGTCGATGCGGTCGATCCAGGCGTTGGCGGCGACGTAGTCTTGCTGCTTCTCGGCGATCTCGGCCTTGAGCAGATAGGCCTGCGTGAGCGCGCGGCGCGTGCGCTCGTCGTTGGCGTCGCGCACCAGTTGCAGGTAGGTGTCGAGCGACACGTTGGCGGCGGGCAGGGCGTTGTCGCGCACCTGGAGCATGCCCAGCAGCAGCCAGGGGTCGGGCTGCTGCGGCGCGCGGGTGGTGAGCCGCTCCAGCTGCACGCGCGCGTCGCGCAGGCGGCCCAGGTCCAGCAGCACGCGGGCGTAGGCGGTGGAGATGGCGGTGTTGGCGGGGTCCTTGGCGCGGGCGGCGTCGATGTGTTCACGCACCACCGGCTCGGCATCGGCCTGGCCGCGCTCCAGCAGCTCCAGCGCCAGCAGCGCGGGGTAGGGCGAGGCCGGGTCCGCCGCGTGCCCGCGCCGCGCGGCGTCGGTGGCGGCGACCGGGCGGTCGAGGTCGAGTTCGAGCCGGCCGATGGTGGACCAGGCCGCGCCCGCGTGGGCCGGCTGGGTCAGGAAGGGGGCCAGGGCCTCGCGCGTGGCGGCCAGCACCTGGGCCTTGTCGTTCACCCGGGCGTACATCTGGGGAATGGCCGCGATGCCGCCGTTGCGGTCGTCGGCCGGCGTCGCCATCAGCACGGCGCGCAGGGGAGCCGCGGTTTCGCTCACCCGGCCCAGGGACAGCAGCGCGAGCAGCGTGAAGCGGCTGGCGTCGGCGTCGCTGGGGATGTCGCGGGCCCAGGCGCGCGCGGCGGCCAGCGCGGCGTCGACCTGGCGCGACTGCAGCGCGACCTCCACGGCCCGCCGGTAGAGCTCGGGGTTCTTCTGCTGCTGGGCGGCTTCGAGGAAGAGGGAGTAGCCCGCGCCGGGGTCGCCGCCGCGCACGTTGAGCTCGCCCAGCAGCAGCTGATAGAACAAGGGCGCGTCGAGCGAGGAACTGCTCGCGGCCGGGTTGAGCGGGCTTTGTGCCAGGGCCGCCGGGCCGGCCAATGCGCCGGCGCAGGTCAGCACGATCAGCGGGAGGCGAAGACGTCTGTGCAGCGGCGCAGGTTTCATCGGGTCATGATAATTGAAGGGGTTGAGGCCTTTGGTGTCTTGATCCCAATCCCCGGCGGGCGTTCCCCGCGCGCCGTCCCACCCATTCCTTCGCCGAATCGCCGTGCCCGAATTGCCCGAAGTCGAGGTCACCCGACGCAGCTTTGCCGACCGCATCGCCGGCGCCACCGTGCGCGCCGCCCGGCTGGGCAAGCCGCTGCGCTGGCCGCTCGGCGTGGCGCCCGAGGCGCTGGTGGGGCAGCGCGTGCGCTCGGTGGGGCGGCGCGGCAAGTACCTGCTGGTGGAGATGGACCGCGGCTGGCTTTTGGTGCACCTGGGCATGTCGGGCAGCCTGCAGTTCGCGCCGGCGCTGCCGCCCCCCGGCCCGCACGACCACTTCGAGCTCGACACCAGCCAGGGCTTGCTGCGGTTGCACGACCCGCGGCGTTTTGGCGCGGTGGTTTGCGTGCCTTCGCTGGACCACGCCCGCGCGGTCCAGCTGCTGGGCGGGCTGGGCGTGGAGCCGCTGGAGGCCGGCTTCGACCCCGTGCGCTTCCATCAGGCCCTGCGCCAGCGGCGGGCACCCATCAAGCAGGTGCTGCTGGCGGGCGACATCGTGGTCGGCGTGGGCAACATCTACGCCAGCGAGGCGCTGTTCAGCGCCGGCATCCGTCCGACCACGCGGGCCGACCGCATCAGCGGCCCGCGCGCCGCGCGGCTGCACGCGGCCATTGTCCAGGTGCTGCAGCGCGCCCTGGCCGTGGGCGGGAGCACGCTGCGCGACTTCGTCAGCGCCGATGGCCAGAGCGGCTACTTCCAGCTCGACACCATGGTGTACGACCGCGCCGGCCAGCCCTGTCGCCGGTGCGCGACGGCGATCCGGACCATCCGCCAGGGCCAACGTTCGACCTACTTTTGCCCGCTCTGCCAGGCCCGCTGACCATGCGTCCCCGATAGGCGGCCCCGCCAAGGGGTGGGTGCTATATTGATCGATCGCCCGCAAAGCACTGCCGCATGAGTTTCATTCAAGCCTTTGATCAGCACGGCGCCTGGCGCAAGCAGTTCGCGCTGCGCCTGAAGCTCCTGTCCGAATGGCTGGCCGACCACGACCTGATGGAGCCGGGCATCCGCGAACGGCTGGACCAGCTGCACGCCCAGATCAAGAACGACAAGATCACGGTCGCCTTCGTGGCCGAGTTTTCGCGCGGCAAGTCCGAACTCATCAACGCCGTGTTCTTCGCGGGTTACGGCCGGCGCATCATGCCGGCGAGCGCGGGTCGCACCACCATGTGCCCCACCGAGCTGGCCTACGACGCCGACCTGCCCCCCTGCCTGCGCCTGCTGCCCATCGAGACGCGCCTGCAGCCGCAATCCCTGCTCGACTGGCGCCACGCCCCCGCCAAGTGGGAGCGCGTCGACCTCGACGTGAACGACCCCAAGCAACTCGCCAAAGCGATCCAGAAGGTGTCGGAGGTGCGGCACGTGCCGGTGGACGAGGCGCGCGCCCTGGGCTTCTGGCACGACGAACTGCCCGAGGACAACCCCTTGCCCGGCCCGGACGGCCTGATCGAAGTACCGCGCTGGCGCCACGCGCTCATCAACATGGCGCACCCGCTGCTCAAGCAGGGCCTGGTCATCCTGGACACGCCGGGCCTCAACGCCATCGGCGCGGAACCCGAGCTCACCGTGAGCCTGCTGCCCCAGGCGCACGCGGTGGTGTTCATCCTGGCGGCCGACACGGGCGTGACCAAGTCCGACCTGAGCATCTGGCGCCAGCACCTGGCCACCCTGGGCGACGGACAGGCCTCGCGCCTGGTCGTGCTCAACAAGATCGACACCATGTGGGACGCGCTGAGCTCGCCCGAGCAGGTGCAGCTGCAGATTGCCGCGCAGCGCGCCGATTCGGCCGAGATCCTGGGCGTGCCTCAGTCGCAGGTGCTCGCGGTGTCGGCCCAGAAGGGCTTGCTCGCCAAGGTCAACCGCGACGAGGAACTGCTCAAGGCCAGCCAGCTGATCGACCTGGAGCGTGCGCTCGGCGAAGGCCTGCTGGGCCAGCGCCGCCGCATCCTGGGTGCGGCCGTGGCGTCCGGCGTCGAGGCGCTGCGCGGCGAGGCCGGTCGCATGGTGCATTCGCGCCTGCGCGACCTGGTCGAGCAGATCCAGGAGCTGGACGGCCTGCGGGGCAAGAACGCGGGCGTGATCAAGCAGATGCGCCTGCGCATCGAACAGGAGCAGGCCGACTTCGACGCCAGCGGGGCCAAGATCCAGGCGGTGCGCTCGGTGCACCTGCGCCTGCTCAAGGACCTGTTCGCGTTGCTCAGTCCCTCGCACCTGAAGGCCGAGGTCGCCACGCTCGCGAAGCAGCTCAAGAGCCCCGGCATCAAGCTCGGCGTGCGCCGCGCCTATGACGGCACCTTCAACCGCCTGCGCGAAGACCTCGCGCGCGCCGATGAGATGGCCGGCGAGATCCAGTCCATGCTGGAAGGCAGCTTCAAGAACCTCAACGCCGAGTACGGCTTCTCGCTGCAGGCGCCGTCATCGCCGCAGCTCGCGCTCTACCGCCGGGACCTCGACCTGATCGAGAAAAGCCACCTGCAGTACCTGAGCCTGGGCAACGCGCTGCGCCTGGCGCAGCCCGAGTTCGCCGAGCGCCTGGCGCGCGCGCTGATGAGCCGCCTGCGCGTGGTCTATGAGACCGCGGTCAACGAGGTCGAGCTCTGGAACAAGTCGGCCGCGGCCCAGCTCGACGCGCAGCTGCGCGAGCGCCGCCGCAACTTCACGCGCCGCATCGAGGCGGTCTCGCGCATCCAGCAGGCCGCCAGTGGCCTCGACGAGCGCATCCGCGAGTTGCAGGGGCAGCAGACGGCGCTCAACCAGCTCGAGGCCAAGTTCGAGGAACTCACCGCGCACTTGCTGGCGGCGCCCGACGAAGAACCCGCCGAAGCCCTCGCGGCATGAGCGGCGCACGGCCGCCCGGAGGCGCTCGCACCGCAGCGCGCAGCACGGTGGGGCATCCCATGCGGGCGCTGCCCGCGGACTTCGCGCCGCGCCTCATCCACTGGCAGGCCCGGGACGGCCGGCACGGACTGCCCTGGCAGGGCACACGCGACCCCTACCGCGTCTGGCTGTCCGAGATCATGTTGCAGCAGACGCAGGTGTCGACCGTGCTGGCCTACTACCCGCGCTTCCTCGAGCGTTTTCCCGATGTGGCCGCGCTCGCGGCCGCGCCCATCGACGAGGTGATGGCCCTGTGGAGCGGCCTGGGCTACTACAGCCGCGCGCGCAACCTGCACCGTTGCGCGCAGGCGGTGGTGGCCGATCACGCGGGCCGCTTCCCCACCACGGCCGCCGGGTTGGAAACGCTGCCGGGTATCGGCGCGTCCACGGCGGCGGCCATCGCGGCGTTCTGCTTCGGCGAGCGCGTATCCATCGTGGATGGCAACGTCAAGCGCGTGCTGGCGCGCCTGCTGGCGTTCGACGGCGACGTGGGTCAGGCCGCGGGCCAGCGCGCGCTGTGGGACCTGGCCCAGGGTTTGCTGCCGCCCCAGCCGTCGAATGAGGACATGCGCGCCTACACCCAGGGCCTGATGGACCTGGGCGCCACGGTGTGCACGCGCACCCGCCCGCGCTGCGAGGTTTGCCCGGCGCGCGGGCTCTGCCTGGCCTTCGAGCGCGAGGCCATCGCGCGCTACCCCGTGAAAACGCGCCGGGTGCAGCGGCGCTTCGAGCGCTGGTGGCTGCTGTTCGCCGTGCGCGGCGACGCCGTGTGGCTGCAGCGCCGACCCGAACGAGGCATCTGGGCCGGCCTGCACTCGCCCCCGGTGTTCGCGGGCGAAGACGACATGCGGGCCGCGGTGCCGGCCGGCTGGCCTTCGCACTGGAATGCCACCGAGCCGGTGGCCCACGCGCTGACCCACCGCGAACTGCAGCTGCTGCCGCATTGGGTGGCGGTGAGCGAGGCCCCCGCCGGCTGGGCCGGCGAGTGGGTGAAGCGGTCGGCCCTGGCCTCGGTGGGCCTGCCGGCGCCGGTGCGCAGCCTGCTCGGCGGCGCCTGGGCCACTCAGGTCCTGGACCAGTAGTCGGCCTCGCGGTGGCGCACGCGCGCCACCCAGTCCTGGCCGAAGTGCGCGGCCAGGCGCTCCACCAGGAACACCGAACGGTGCTGCCCGCCCGTGCAGCCGATGGCCACCGTGACGTAGCTGCGGTGGTCGCGTTCCATGTGGGGCAGCCAGTGCCGCAGGAAGGTGCGGATCTGCTCCTCCATCGCCAGCACGTCGGGACTGGCCTCGAGGAAGCGCGCCACCGGCGCGTCGCGCCCGGTCAGGGGCTTGAGCAGCGGGTCGTAGTGCGGGTTGGGCAGCATGCGCACGTCGAACACGAAGTCGGCGTCCATGGGAATGCCGCGCTTGAATGCGAAAGACTCGAACACCAGCGTCATGGGCGTGCGCGTCGCGCCCACCAGCTCCTTTACCTGGCTGCGCAGCTGCGCCGCGCGCGTGAGGCTGGTGTCGAGGACCAGGGCCTGCTCGCGCAACTCGGCCAGCAGCTCGCGCTCGTACTCGATGGCGTCGGTCAGCGCGCGGCGCTGGTCGTCGGTTTCCTGCAGCGACAGCGGGTGCAGGCGGCGCGTTTCGGAGAAACGGCGCACCAGGGTGTCGGTGGTCGAGTCGAGGAACAGCGTGGTGAGGTGGACGTCGCGCGAGCGCAGCGCGGCCAGGCGGCGCGGCAGGCCGGGCAGCGACTGGGCGCTGCGCACGTCCATGGCGATGGCGACCTTGCGCACGCGGTCGTGGCGGTCCAGGTCGATGAAGGCCTCGAGCAACTCGGGCGGCAGGTTGTCGACGCAGTAGAAGCCCAGGTCTTCGAGGGCGGTGAGCGCGACCGACTTGCCCGAACCGGACATGCCGGTGATGACGACGAGTTCGGTGGGGGAGTGGGTGTTCATCAGGCCGACAAAAGCTCGCGCGCGTGCGCAAGCGAGATTTCAGAGTGTTCGTTGCCGCCGAGCATGCGCGCCAGTTCGCGCACGCGCGCTTCGGCGTCGATGGGCTGCACGCTGCTCAGGGTTTGCTGGCCCTGGCGCTGCTTGGCCACCAGCAGGTGGTGGTCGGCGCAGGCCGCCACCTGGGCCAGGTGGGTCACGGCCAACACCTGGCGGTCCTGGCCGAGCTGGCGCAGCATCTGACCCACCGTGTGCGCAACGGCGCCGCCGATGCCGGCGTCCACCTCGTCGAAGATGAGCGTGGGCGCCTGGCCGAGGCGGCTGGTGACGACCGAGATGGCCAGGGCGATGCGCGAGAGTTCGCCGCCCGAGGCGACCTTGGCCACCGGCTTGGGCGTGCTGCCGGCGTGGCCCGCGACGCGCAATTCCACCTGTTCCAGTCCAAACGACTGGGGTTCGGCCAGCGCTTGCAACGCCACCTCGAACCGGCCGCCCTGCATGCCCAGGGTCTGCATGGCGTCGGTCACGGCGGTGGCCAGGCGCGGCGCGGCCTTCTGGCGCTGGCGGCCCACGGCGCGCGCGGCCTGGTCGAAGGCGGCGCGCGCGCTGGCTTCGCGCCGCTCCAGGGTGTCCAGGTCCAGGGTGTCGGCGAGGCGCTGGAGTTCGTGCTTCCACTGCGCGTGCAGCGCGGGCAGCTCCTCTGGCGTGGTGCGGTAGCGGCGGGCGAGCGAGAGCCAGGCGCCCAGGCGCTCGTCGAGCGCGGCCAGGGCGGAGGGGTCGAGTTCGGCATGGCGCTGGTGCTGGTGCAGCTCGTGCACCGCGTCCTGCACCTGGGCCAGCGCGCCGTTCAGGGAGTCGATGGTCTGGGCGAAGGCGGGCTCCACGTGCGCCTGGGCCTGCAGCGCGGCCACCGCGCGGCTGAGCAGGCGGCTGGCGCTGTCGTCCTGCTCGTCGAGGGCCTGCACGGCGGTTTCGGCGGCGTCGATCAGGGCCTGGGCGTTGGCCAGGCGGCCGTGGCGCGTGTTCAGTTCTTCCCATTCGCCGGTCTGCGGGCCGAGCTTGTCGACCTCGGCGATCTGCCAGGCCAGGCGTTCGCTGTCCTGGCGCGCGGCGTCCTGTCGCTCGCGGGCCTCGCGCAGCGCTTGGGCGGCCTGACGCCAGGCGGTCCAGGCCGCGCTCAAGGCGGTGGCGTCGATACCGGCATAGGCGTCGAGCAGCTCGCGCACCGCCTCGGCCCGCGTGAGGCTCTGCCAGGCGTGCTGGCCGTGGATGTCGACCAGCGCGTCGGCGGCCACGCGCAGCTGAGCGAGCGTGGCCGGGCTGCCATTGATCCAGGCGCGGCTGCGGCCGTCGGTGTCGATGGTGCGGCGCAGCAGCAGCGTGCCGTCGTCGGCGAAGCCTTGCTCGTCGAGCCAGGGCTTCAGGGACGCGGGACGGTCGAACTCGGCGGCGATCTCGCAGCGCGGCGCGCCTTCGCGCACCACGCCGGCCTCGCCGCGCGCGCCCAGCGCCAGCTGCAGCGCGTCGATGAGGATGGACTTGCCGGCGCCGGTTTCGCCCGTGAGCACGCCGAAGCCGCCGGCCAGCTCCAGGTCCAGCGAGGTGACGATGACGAAGTCGCGCAGGACGATGCGTCGAAGGCTCATGGCAGGGAGTGGGTGAATCGGGCCCGCGTCAGGCGCCCTCGTTCCAGTGCAGCTTGCGGCGCAGGGTGTCGAAGTAGTTCCAGCCGACCGGGTGCAGCAGGCGCAGCGCGTGTTCCGAACGCTTCACGACGATGCGGTCGCCGTGCAACAGGCTCGTGAAAGTCTGCATGTCGAAGTTCGCGCTGGCGTCGCGCCCGTTGACGAGCTCCAGGGCAATCTCGCAATGCGCGGGCAGCACCACGGGGCGGTTGGACAGGGTGTGCGGCGCGATCGGCACCATCACCCAGCCGCCGATGCTCGGGTGCAGCAGCGGCCCGCCGGCCGACAGCGCATAGGCGGTGGAGCCGGTGGGCGAGGCGATGATCAGGCCGTCGGCGCGCTGGTTGGCCACGAAGCGGCCATCGACCTCCACGCGCAGCTCGATCATGCTGGCCACGGCGCCGCGGTTGACGACCACGTCGTTGAGCGCGGTGGCCTCATAGACGCAATGGCCATCGCGCCAGACGCTGGCCGCCATCAGGGCGCGCGCCTCTTCCTGGTAGTCGCCGCGCAGGATGGGGCACAGGGCTTCGCGGTAGTCCTCGAAGGCAATGTCGGTGATGAAGCCGAGCCGTCCCTGGTTGATGCCCACCAGCGGCACGCCCTGGCGCGCCATCTGCCGGCCGATGCCCAGCAGGGTGCCGTCGCCCCCGACCACCAGCGCGAGTTGGGCGTGCCGGCCGATGCCGGGCACGTCGAGCGAGGGGTAGTCCGTCAGCCCCGTGTTCTGCGCGGTCTGCTGCTCCAGAGAGACCTCGCAGCCCTGGGCGTGAAGGAACTGGGCGATCTCCTCGACCACATGGCGGGCGCCCGGCGCCTGGTACTTGCCCACGATGACCACGTGGACGAAGCGCAAGGGGCGTTTCGCGGCGGGTGTCGTGGCGCGGGGATCCAGCGGGGCATTCATGCGCAAATTACATCACACGGTGTCGTGGGCGAAGCGGGTTGCGCCGCACCGCAGCGCGCGCCGCCGGGGCTTTCCTTAGAATGGTCTGAATGATGGACGATCGCGCTAAGTTGCTGCTCAAGGCGCTGGTGGAGCGCTACATCGCCGACGGGCAACCGGTGGGCTCGCGCACGCTGGCCCGGGCCGCCGGGCTGGAACTGTCGCCAGCGACCATCCGCAACGTGATGAGCGACCTGGAAGAGCTGGGCCTGATCGCCAGTCCGCACACCTCGGCGGGGCGCATTCCCACGGCGCGTGGCTACCGGCTCTTCGTGGACACCATGCTCACCGTGCGGCGCGAGGAAATGATGCCGCGCGTCACCGAGTTCAGCGCGCCGGGCGCGGAATCGCCGCAGCGCGTCATCAGCCAGGCCGCGCACCTGCTGTCCAGCCTGTCGCAGTTCGTTGGCGTGGTCATGGCGCCGCGCCGCGCCTCGGTGTTCCGACACATCGAATTCCTCAGCCTGTCCGAGCGGCGCGTGCTGGTGATCATCGTCTCGCCCGACGGCGAGGTGCAGAACCGCATCATCCAGACCCAGGCCAGTTTCACGCAGTCGCAGCTGGTCGAGGCGGCCAATTTCCTCAACACGCACTACGCGGGCCTCACCATCGAGGCCGTGCGCGAGCGCCTCACCACCGAGCTGGACGCGCTGCGCGGCGAGATTGCCGACCTGATGAAGCAGGCCGTGGACATCGGCGCGCAGCCGGCCCAGCAGGACGAGGTGGTGGTCGCCGGCGAGCGCAACCTGCTGTCGGTGAGCGAGTTCAGCAGCGACCTGGGCAACCTGCGCCGCCTGTTCGACCTGTTCGAACAGAAGACCCAGCTCATGCGCCTGCTCGATGTCTCCACGCAGGCCGACGGCGTGCGCATCTACATCGGCGGTGAAAGCCAGGTGGTGCCGTACGAGGACCTGTCGGTGGTGACGGCGCCCTACGAAGTGGATGGCCAGGTCGTCGGCACCCTGGGCGTGATCGGCCCGCAGCGAATGCCCTACGACCGCATGATCCAGATCGTCGACGTCACGGCCAAGCTGGTGAGCAATGCGCTGAGCCACACCAAGCAGGGGTAGGCGCGCAGGGGCGCCCTACAATCCCGCGCTCGGGCCGTTAGCTCAGTTGGTCAGAGCAGAGGACTCATAATCCTTTGGTCGTTGGTTCAAGCCCAACACGGCCTACCAAAAAAGCCTGCTATACTGCGAGGCTTCGCGGCTGTAGCTCAGTTGGATAGAGTACTTGGCTACGAACCAAGGGGTCGTGGGTTCGAATCCTGCCAGCCGCGCCACTACTGAAAGCCCGCAGCCACAAGCTGCGGGCTTTTCTCTTTCCGGCGCCTCTTTCGCGCGTACCCGTCACCATGAGCAAGGCATTCACCCGCGAATCCGATTCGGACGACGATGACGACGCCGTCGGCGCGCCAGCCACACCGGGTGGCAAGAACTACGTCACCCGCACGGGCTACGAGCGCCTTCGCCGGGAGCTCCTGGGCCTGATGGACGAGGAGCGGCCCAAGGTGGTCGAGGCCGTGCACTGGGCCGCCAAGAACGGCGACCGCTCGGAGAACGGGGACTACCTGTATGGCAAGAAGCGCCTGCGCGAGATCGACCGGCGCATCCGCTTTCTCACCAAGCGCCTGGAGATCGCCGAGGTGGTGGATCCTTCCGCGCACCACGGCAGCGACCAGGTGTTCTTCGGTGCCACCGTCACCTACGCGGATGAGTCGGGGCGCGAGACCACCATCACCATCATCGGCATCGACGAGGCCGACAGCACGCAAGGGCAGGTGAGCTGGGTGGCGCCGGTTTCGCGCGCCTTGCTCAAGGCCCGTGTGGGCGACGTGGTCAAGCTCGCCGTGCCGGGCGGTGTGCAGGAACTCGAGGTGCTGGACGTGAGCTACCCGGCGCCCGCCGCCTGATCAGGCCTTGGCCGCGGCCTTGTAGCGCTGGGCCTTGATGACCGAAGGCGTGCGTTTGAGGCTGCGCAGCACGTCGGCCAGGTGCTGGCGGTCGCGCACCGCCACCGAGAAGCGGATGTCCGTGGCGGTCTGCGCGGGTTCGTCGCCCATGTCCACGTGGGTGATGTCGGCCTCGGCCGCGGCGATGCTCGAGGCCACGCGCGCCAGCACGCCTTTGCCATTGGCCACGGTGACGACCACGGTGGTGTCGAAGGAGCGCACGGGTTCGTCGGCCCATTCCACTTCAAGGAAGCGTTCGGCATCGCGGTCGCGCAGCCGGCGGGCGGTGGGGCAGTCCTCGGCATGCACCACCAGGCCTTCTCCTCGGCCCAGGTAGCCGACGATGCGATCGCCCGGGATGGGCTTGCAACATGGGGCGTACTGCACCGACAGGCCTTCGCTGCCGTCCAGTGTGACCACGCCCTGCAAGGCGCTCTCGCCATGACCGGCGGTGGCGTAGCGCTCGGTGCTGATCAGCACCGCGTCGGGCTTGAGCCCGGTTTCGGACAGCAGCACCGCGAGCTTCTTGCCCACCATGCTGGCGATGCGCCGGCCCATGCCGATGTCGGACAGCAACTCGGCCCTGCTCTTGTTGCCGGTGAAGCGCAGCAGCTTCTCCCACACCAGCGCCTGCTCACCGTCTTCGCCCGGCAATTGCGCGATGCCTTCGGAGCGCAGGGCCTGGCTGAGCATGCGCTCGCCCAGTTCAAGGGATTTTTCCTGCGCCACCGTCTTGAGGTGGTGGCGGATCTTGGAGCGCGCCCGGCCGGTCTTGACGAAGGACAGCCAGGTGGGATTGGGCTCGGCCTTCTCGTCCGTGATGACTTCGACCACGTCGCCGTTGGCCAGTTCGGACCGCAGCGGCCGCTGCTCGCCATTGATGCGCGCGGCCACCGTGCGCTGGCCGATGTCGCTGTGAATGGCGTACGCGAAGTCGACCACCGTCGCGCCGCGCGGCAGCGCGAGGATCTTGCTCTTGGGCGTGAACACGTAGACCGCGTCGGGGAAGAGGTCGATCTTGATGTGGTCCCAGAACTCGCTGGCGTCGTGCGTTTCCTGCTGGATGTCCAGCAGCGACTGCAGCCACTGCGTGCCCAGGCGCTGCGACATGTCGCTGCCGGGCTCGTTGGCCTTGTAGAGCCAGTGCGCCGCCACGCCCGATTCGGCCACCACGTCCATGCCATGCGTGCGCACCTGGAACTCGATGGCGGTTCCGAAGGGCCCCACCAGCGTGGTGTGCAGCGACTGGTAGCCATTGACCTTGGGAATCGCGACGTAGTCGCGGAACTTGCCCGGCAGCGGCTTGTAGAGCTGGTGCAGCACGCCCAGAGCGGTGTAGCAGTCGGTCAGCTCGGGCACCACGATGCGAAAGCCGTAGATGTCGGTCACCTGGGCGAAGGACAGGTGCTTGCTGTCCATCTTGCGGTAGACGGAGTACAGCGTCTTCTCGCGGCCCATGATGCGCACCGGCATCAGCTGCCGCTTGAAGGCGGTTTCCACTTCCTGCTGCACGCGCGCGATCAGGTCGCGGCGGCGGCTGCGCGCCCGGTTCAGCGCCTTGGACAACACCTCGTAGCGCCAGGGGTGCAGGAACCGGAAGGCCAGGTCCTGCAGTTCGCGGTAGGTGAAGTTCAGGCCCAGGCGGTGGGCGATCGGGGCGTAGATTTCCAGCGTTTCCGAACTGATGCGCTGCCACTTGCTGCGCGGCATGTCGGCCATCGTCCGCATGTTGTGCGTGCGATCGGCCAGCTTGATCAGGATGACCCGCACGTCCTTGGCCATGGCCAGCAGCATCTTGCGGAAGGACTCGGCCTGGTTGTGCTCGCGCGAGGTGAACTCCAGCCGCTCCAGCTTGGTCAGTCCGTCGACCAGCTCGGCCACCGGCGCGCCGAAGCGCTCGACCAGTTCCTGCTTGGTCACGCCGCAATCCTCGATGGCGTCGTGCATCAGCGCGGCCATCAGGGCCTGGGCGTCGAGCTTCCATTCCGCGCACATCGAGGCCACCGCGATGGGGTGGGTGATGTACGGATCGCCGTTCTTGCGCAGTTGGCCCAGGTGGGCCTCGTCGGCGAAGCGGTAGGCCTGCCGGATATGCTCGATGTCCGTGGGGCCGAGGTAGTCGAGCTTGCCCAGCAGCGCGGCGAAGCTGGCCGCAGCCGCGCTCGCGGCCGCGGTGGCCGCGTCAGGCGGGCTGACCGCCAGGGTACCGTCGACGGTAGGGGTCATCCTGCAACTGTAGCGCCAGACGGCATGCACCGCTTTGGGTCACCGATCTAGGCCCTGGTCCCGGGGCGGAATCGGGGCCGCCAGAAACAAAAAGACACCGTCGAACGGTGCCTTTTGTGGGGAGGGTGCGACGCTGCGACTCAGGTCGGCACTTTTTTGAGCATCTCGAGGCCGACCTTGCCTTCGGCGATCTCGCGCAGGGCGGTGACACCCGGCTTGTTCTTGCTCTCGATCTTGGGGGCGTGGCCCTGGCTCAGCATGCGGGCGCGGTAGGTGGCGGCCAGCACGAGCTGAAAGCGGTTGGGGATCTGTTCCAGGCAGTCTTCGACGGTGATGCGTGCCATGGCGGGCTCCGGGCAATGTCAGGGGATGTTGAGCGCTTCGAATGTGTCGCTGCGGGCGCTGCGCTGCGCCGCGTACTTCAAGCGCTGGGCGTGAACGATGGCCTTGAGATCAAACAGGGCCCGTTCAAACAACTCATTGATTATAACGAAGTCGAAATCCCGGGCGTGGGCCATCTCCAGGGCGGCATTGCGCAGGCGCAGATCGATCACATCGGCGGTGTCCTCGGCGCGCCGCTCCAGGCGCGAGCGCAGCTCTTCCCAGCTGGGCGGCAGGATGAAGATCAGGACCGCGTTGGGAAAGATGCGCTTGACCTGCAGCGCGCCCTGGTAATCGATCTCCAGCACCACGTCGGCGCCTTGCTTGATGCGCTGCTCGATGGCGGTCTTGGACGTGCCGTAGCGGTTGCCGTGCACCTGCGCCCACTCCAGGAAAGCGTCCTGCGCGATCATCTGGTCGAAGCTCTCCTGGCTCACGAAGTAGTACTCGCGGCCATGCAGCTCCTGCCCCCTCGGCGGGCGCGTGGTGTGCGACACCGAGGGCTGCACGCGGGCATCGAGCTCCATCAGCGCCTTGACCAGACTGGATTTGCCTGCCCCGCTGGGCGCGGCCACGACGAACAGGTTGCCGGGGTATTGCATCAGGGTCTCATTCGAGGTTCTGCACCTGCTCGCGCATCTGTTCGATGAGCACTTTCATGTCCACCGAGACGCGGGTGAGTTCCAGGCTCGACGACTTGGAGCCCAGGGTGTTGGCTTCGCGGTGCAGCTCCTGGATCAGGAAGTCCAGGCGCTTGCCCACCTCGCCGCCGCGCTGCAGCAGGCGTTCGATCTCGTCCAGGTGGGAGCGCAGGCGCGTGAGTTCTTCTGCCACGTCGATGCGGATGGCGAAGGCCGTGGCCTCGGCCAGGGCGCGGTCGCGCGCGGCCTCGCTGGCGGCGATGCTGCCCGAGGCGTCGGCGCCCAAGGCTTCCTGCCAACGGTCGAGGAAGCGCTGGCGCTGCTGGGCCACGAGCTCGGGGATCAGGGGTTGGGCCGTGTCGGTGAGGGCGCGCAGCTGGCCCACGCGATCGAGCAGCATGCTGGCCAGCCGGGCCCCTTCGCGCGCCCGGGCTTCGAGCAGCTGTGTCAGGGCGGTGTCCAGCAGTTCGGGCAGGCGTTCGTGCAGATCGGCCGGCGGGGCGCTGCGGCGTCCCACCAGGGTCAGCACCTCGGCCACCGACAGCGGTTGCGCCTGCGGGAGCCAGGTGCGGATGCTGTCCTGCGCCCCCAGCAGGCGCTGCAGTTCGGCGCTGCCCGGCGCGCGCGGCGTGGCGTCGGACGGGGTTTCGATCCAGGCGCGCACCTCGACCTTGCCGCGCTTGAGCCGCTGCGTGAGGCGTTCGCGCAGGGCGGGTTCGCTCGCGCGCAAGTCGTCCGGGAGCTTGAAACCGAGATCGAGGAATCGGCTGTTGACGGATCGGATTTCGACACCGACGGACGGGCCGGATTCTCCCGCGGCCGGCTCTGCGCCAGCGTTTCGCTGGGCCGAGGCGTAGCCGGTCATGCTGTAAACTGCCATCGCTCTGGGCCGGTGGTGTTGGAGGTCCAAAACGGGGCGTTTCGGAAACCGGTCGAATTATGTCAAAGGTCAAACCCGCTCCTCTGCCACCCGACACGGTGATCGGTGGCTACCGCATCGTTCGCAAGCTGGCCGCCGGCGGTTTTGGCGTCGTGTACCTCGCGGTCGACACCGAAGGCCAGCAGGTCGCCGTCAAGGAATACCTGCCCTCGTCTCTGGCCACGCGTGGTCCCGGCGAGCTGTTGCCGCAGGTGCAACCCGAAAAGCTGTCGCTGTACCGACTGGGCCTCAAGAGTTTCTTCGAGGAAGGCCGCGCGCTGGCGCAGATCTCCCACCAGTCGGTGGTGAGCGTGCTGAACTTCTTCCGCGAGAACGAAACCGTCTACATGGTCATGAACTACCTGGAGGGCTCGTCCCTGCAGGAATTCATCATCACCGCGCGCGAGCTCAAGAAGCAGAAGGTCTTCCGCGAATCCACCATCCGCTCGCTCTACGACGAGGTGCTGCGCGGCCTGCGCATCGTGCACCAGCACAAGATGCTGCACCTCGACATCAAGCCCGCGAACATCTTCGTCACCGACGACAACCGCGCGGTGCTCATCGACTTCGGCGCCGCGCGCGAAGTGCTGAGCAAAGAGGGCAACTTCATCCGGCCCATGTACACGCCGGGCTTCGCTGCGCCCGAGATGTACCGCCGCGATTCGTCCATGGGCCCCTGGACCGACATCTATGCCATCGGCGCCTGCATCTACGCCAGCATGCAGGGCTACCCACCCAACGACGCGCCCCAGCGCCTCGAGAAGGACCGCCTCTCGCTGGCCCTGTCGCGCCTGCGTGGCGTGTACTCCGACAACCTGATCGAAGTGGTCGAGTGGTGTATGTCGCTCGACCCGCTCTCGCGCCCGCAATCGGTCTTTGCGCTGCAGAAGGAACTCAGCCGCGAGACCGAGCGCAGCTACACCAAGCTCACCGTGGCCGAGAAGATGCGCCTGCAGTTCGACAACATCGTCTCCGACAAGCAGAAGTCGCTGCTGCGCAAGTCCACCGACGTGGGCACCAAATTCCGATGAAGTTTTCGGTCTACCAGATCAGCCGGCAAGGCGGTCGCGAGCGCAACGAAGACCGCATGGGCTACGCCTATACGCGCGAGTCCGGGCTGTTCGTGCTGGCCGACGGCATGGGCGGCCATCCGGAAGGCGCCATGGCCGCGCAGCTGGCGCTGCAGACGCTCTCGGCCTACTTCCAGAAGGCGGCCAACCCGACGGTGCGCGAGGTGCCTGAGTTCCTCTCCAGCGCGCTCATGGCCGCGCACCACCAGATCATCCGCTACGCCGCCGAGAAGGGCATGCTCGACACGCCGCGCACCACGCTGGTGGCGGCCGTCATGGAGCGCGGCCACATCCACTGGGTGCACTGCGGCGACTCGCGCCTGTACGTGGTGCGCGACGGCGAGCTGCTCACGCGCACGCGCGACCATTCCTACATGGAGCAGCAGGCGCACCTGGGCCGCAACACCGAGCACATCAACCGCAACATCCTGTTCACCTGCCTGGGTTCGCCGGCCAAGCCGGTCTACGACCTGTCGGGCCCGGTGCAGCTCATGCAGGGCGACCGCGTGCTGCTGTGTTCCGACGGCCTCTGGGGCACGGTCGAGGACGACGAAATCGTGAACGAACTGTCCTCACGCCCGCTGGAGCAGGCCGTTCCCGACCTGGTGGAAACTGCGCTGCGGCGCGGCGGCCAGCGCTGCGACAACGTCACGGTACTCGCCATGGAGTGGGAAACCGCCGACGAGTACCAGACGACGCGCGTGTCCACCGAAGACATCGAGGACGGCGTGTTCGCCTCCACCATCCAGTCGGGCGTGCCCGACCCCACCGTCGAAGACCTGGACGACGCGGCCATCGAAAAGTCGATCGCCGAGATCAATGCGGCGATCGCCCGCACGGCGGCCGCGCGCAACGCCTGAGCTTCGTTTTTCCTGAGGTTTTTTCTCTATGACGGCTGTCCAACGACCGGGCCAGCGGGCCGCCAATGCCCTGCGCCCGGTGCGCATCACCCGTGGCTACACCATGCACGCCGAGGGCTCGGTGCTGATTGAATTCGGGCACACCAAAGTGCTCTGCACCGCTTCCGTGGAAGAAAAGGTGCCGCCGCACAAGCGCGGCAGCGGCGAAGGCTGGGTGACGGCCGAGTACGGCATGCTGCCGCGCGCCACGCACACGCGCAGCGACCGCGAGGCGGCCAAGGGCAAGCAGAGCGGGCGCACGCAGGAGATCCAGCGCCTGATCGGCCGCTCGCTGCGCGCGGTGTTCGACCTCAAGGCCCTGGGTGAGCGCACCATTTCGCTCGACTGCGACGTGCTGCAGGCCGACGGCGGCACGCGCACGGCGGCGATCACCGGCGCTTTCGTGGCCGCCCAGGACGCGGTGAGCCGCCTGATGGACGCCGGCAAGCTGACGGCCTCGCCGATCAAGGACCATGTGGCCGCGATCTCGGTCGGCATCCTGGACGGCGCACCACTGCTCGACCTGGAGTACGTGGAAGACTCTGCCTGCGACACCGACATGAACGTGGTCATGACCGGCGCCGGCCACTACGTGGAGGTGCAGGGCACGGCCGAGGGCGCGGCCTTCACCCGCGCCGAGATGGACCAGCTGCTGGTGCTGGCCGAAAAGGGCATCGCCGAACTCGTGGCCTTGCAGAAGGCGGCGCTCGGCGCATGAAGCTGGTTCTCGCGTCGAACAACGCCGGCAAGCTGGCCGAATTGCAGGACCTGTTCGCGCCGCTGGGTGTGCAGCTCGTGCGCCAGGCCGAGCTGGGCATCCCCGAGGCGCCCGAGCCGCACCGCACCTTCGTCGAGAACGCCCTGGCCAAGGCCCGGCACGCCGCGCGCGAGAGCGGCCTGCCGGCGGTGGCCGACGACGCCGGCCTGTGCGTGGAGGCTTTCGGCGGCCTGCCGGGCGTGGACACCGCCTACTACGCCACGCAGCACGGCTACCCCAAGGGCGACGACCACAACGTCACCGCGCTGCTGGAGCAGATGCGCGACGTGGGCGACCGCCGCGCGGCCCTGGTCAGCACCCTGGTGGCGCTGCGCCACGCCGACGACCCCGAGCCCCTCGTGGCCACCGGCCGCGCGCCCGGCCTGATCACACGCGAGCGTGTGGGCGCGCACGGCTTCGGTTTTGATCCGGTGATGTTCATTCCGGCCTTGGGCAAGACCTTCGCCGAGCTTGACCCCGAGGTGAAAAACCGGCACAGCCACCGCGGACAGGCCGCGCGCGCCATGCTCGAGCTCATGCGCGAGCGCTGGTTCTCGCCCACCCCACCGGTATGAGCGAACTGCCGCCCAGCCGCGACCCGCGCCACTGGATGCGGCCGGGCACGCTGCAGCTCGGCGCACCGCCGCCGCTGTCGCTCTACATTCACCTGCCGTGGTGCCTGAAGAAGTGCCCCTACTGCGACTTCAACTCGCACGAATGGAGCGCCACGGCCGCGTCGGGGCAGGCCATGCCCGAGGCGCGCTACCTCGACGCCTTGCGCGCCGACCTCGAGGCCTCGCTGCCCCTGGTCTGGGGCCGGCCGGTGCACAGCGTGTTCATCGGCGGTGGCACGCCCAGCCTGTTCTCCCCGGAGGCCATCGATCGCCTGCTGGCCGACGTGCGCGCGCGCCTCCCGCTGGAGCCCGACGCGGAGATCACCCTGGAGGCCAACCCCGGCACCTTCGAGAAAGACCGCTTTCGCGCCTTCCGCCAGGCCGGCGTGACGCGCCTGTCGGTCGGGGTGCAGAGCTTCGACGACGCGCAGCTCAAGGCCCTGGGCCGCGTGCACGACGGCGCGCAGGCGCGCGCCGCGCTGGAGGAGGCGGCCCAGGTGTTCGACACCTTCAACCTCGACCTGATGTACGCGCTGCCGGGCCAGACGCTCGCGCAGTGCGAGGCCGACCTGCGCACCGGGCTGTCCTTCGCGCCGCCGCACCTGTCGGTCTACCACCTCACGCTGGAACCCAACACCTACTTCGCCAAGTTCCCGCCCCCGCTGCCCGGCGACGACGAGGCCTACGAGATGCTGGACCGCATCACCGAGCTCACCGCGGTGGCGGGCCTGCAGCGCTACGAGGTCTCGGCCTACGCCCGGTCCGGGCACGCCTGCCGGCACAACCTCAACTACTGGCGCTTCGGCGACTACCTCGGCATCGGCGCGGGCGCGCACGGCAAGCTCAGCTTCGCGCACCGCATCGCGCGCCCGGTGCGCGTGCGCGAGCCGCGGCTGTACATGGAGCGCGCCCTGGCCGGCGATGCCGTGGCCAGCATGGACGAGGTGCCGCGCGCGCAGCTGCCGTTTGAATTCATGCTCAATGCGCTGCGCCTGCGCGAGGGCTTCGCGCTGGCCGACTTCATGTCCGGCACCGGCCTGCCGCTGTCCAGCATCGACGCGGCCTTGCGCGAGGCCGAGGCCAAGGGCCTGGTCGAACGGGAGGGGGGCTGGGTGCGGCCGACCGAGCGCGGCTTCGACTTCCTGAGCGACCTGCAGTCGCTGTTTCTGCCGGCCTGAGGCGCGGCAGGGCGGCGTCACACCATATTGAAGCCCACGCGCGTGCGGCCCGCGGCCGACTCGGCGGCCGCGAAGCCGTCGTGCATGCGCGCGATGGCGGCCACGATGGACAGGCCCAGTCCATGGTGCGGCTTTTCCAGTTCGCAGCGCGAGGCGTCGGCGCGGAAGAAGCGGTCGAACAGGCGTGGCAGGTGCTCGGGCTCGATGGCCGGTCCAACGTTCTCCACCCACAGCCGCACGCCCTGGTCGCCCTCGCGAAGGATGCGCACGCACAGGCGCGAGTCCTTGTCGGCGTAGCGAATCGCGTTGCCCAGCAGGTTGGACAGCGCGCGCTTGACCAGCGGCTCGTCCACCGAGAGCAGGGCGTCGCCTTCGATGTCGATGCCCAGGCCGGCTTCCTCCATGGGCGCCTCGTGGAACTCCACCACCTGCTGCACCAGCTCGGCCAGGCTCAGGGGCGCGCCGCGCCGCGCCTTCACGCCGCGGTCGGCCTGCGCCAGGAACAGCATGTCGTTGACGATGCCAGCCAGGCGCTGCAGCTCTTCCAGGTTGGACAGCAGCACCTCCTCGAGCTCGGGCGCGCTGCGCTCGCGGCTCAGCGCCACCTCGGTGTGGCCGATCAGGTTGGCCAGCGGCGTGCGCAGCTCGTGCGCCACGTCGGCGTTGAAGCCTTCGAGCTGAACGTAGGTGCGCTCCACGCGCTGCATCAGGCCGTTGAACTGCTCGATCAGTGGCTGCAGTTCTTCGGTGGGCTCGCACAGCGTCAGGCGCTGGTCCAGCCGGCGCACGTCGATGGCGCGCGTCTGCGCCGCCAGGTCCATCAGCGGGCGCAGGCTGCTGCGCACGCGCCAGTAGGTGGCCCAGGCCACGAAGGCGCCCCCCGCCAGCGTGGCGGCCACCAGCAGCAGCGCCATGCGCCGGCCGTACTGCGCGTCGCGCGAACAGTCCATCACCAGCCGGCCCTTGAGCGGCGCGCTGCCATCGGCGCGCGGCACCTCGAACCGCAGCTCGCTCGTCGGGGCGGTGGCGGGGTCGAAGCTGGGCAGGGGATCGCGGTACAGGGTGCTGCCGTCGGCCCGGCGCAGCTCCACGAAGTTGCCGGGGCGGCGCTCGCTCAGCCACAACAGCTTTTGCACCATGTCGGCCTCGCTGCCGTGGGCGTCGGTTTCCTTCAGCACCTCGATGAGCACGTGCGAGTAGCCGCGCAGTTCCTCCTGCTGGCGCGAGGCGAACAGCATCCAGGTGGCGGCGTAGATGACGGCCAGCAGCACGCCCAGGCCGATGATGGTCTGCACCGCGAGCAACAGCGACAGGCGCTTGCCGATGGAGTAGGCGCAGGGCGTGGGCGCGGCGCGCAGCGCCGTCGTGGCCGAGTTGGTGGGCGGGGTGATGGCGGTGGTGTTCACGCGCGTTCCTCCAGCACATAGCCCATGCCGCGCACGTTGTGCAGCAGCTTGGGGCGGAAGGGGTCGTCCATCTTGGCGCGCAGCCGGCGGATCGCCACCTCGACCACGTTGGTGTCGGAGTCGAAGTTCATGTCCCACACCTGTTCGGCGAGCGTGGTGCGCGACAGGATTTGCCCCTTGCGGCGCGCCAGCAGGGCCAGCAGGGCGAATTCCTTGGCGGTGAGTTCCAGGCGCTGGCCCGAGCGCGTGGCCTTGCGGCTGAGCAGGTCGATCTCGAGGTCGCTCACGCTGAGCCGGCTGTTGCTGGCCTCGTTGCTGGCCGCGGGGCCGCGGCGCAGCAGCGCGCCGATGCGCGCGAGCAGCTCGGAGAAAGCGAAGGGCTTGACGAGGTAGTCGTCGGCGCCGGACTGCAGGCCGCGCACGCGGTCCTCCACGAGGTCGCGCGCCGTGAGCATGAGCACCGGGGTGTTGCGCTTCTCGCGCAGCGCGGCCAGCACGCCGAAGCCATCCACGCCGGGCAGCATGATGTCCAGCACCACGAGCTGGTAATCGCCCTCGGTGGCCAGGTAGCGGCCCTCGATGCCGTCGCGGGCCACGTCGACGGTATAGCCGGCCTCGGTCAGGCCGCGCCGCACGTAGTCGGCCTGCTTGGCTTCGTCTTCGATGACCAGGATGCGCATGGCGTGGGCAGGGGCGGAAATAGGCGTGCGCTATTCGATTGCGCACCATGAAATTGTCACGGAAAGTGAGCCGACCTTGGGTTACGAATACGTAATTCAGGCGTTCGGTAAACGACAGCCCCGCTTCCTACAGTTCCTTCCATGCCGGCACACCGCGGCATTCAGAGCGTCTCC
This sequence comes from Hydrogenophaga sp. SNF1, assembly GCF_034421675.1. NCBI lineage: Bacteria > Pseudomonadati > Pseudomonadota > Betaproteobacteria > Burkholderiales > Comamonadaceae > Hydrogenophaga > Hydrogenophaga sp. SNF1. The sequence goes on along the minus strand of NZ_CP139793.1, from coordinate 3,440,276 downwards.
TCCCCTCCACCTGTCGTCATCAAAGGAACTGTCATGAAAGCCTCGAAAAGCCTCCTGTTGCCCATCGCCTTCGCCCTCACCGCTGGCGCCGCCTTCGCCGAAGGTCCGCTGGAGGGCAATGAAGTGTTCAACTTCCAATCGACCCTGAGCCGTGCCGACGTCCAGGCCCAGGTCGCACCGGCCTACAAGGCCGACCAGATCGCCCGCGGTGAAGCCAACCCCGCGCAAGCCCAGGCCACCGTGGTGGCCAGCCAGCTGACCCGCGCGCAGGTGCTGGCCGAGGCCGCCGAGGCCCGCCGCCTGGGCCTGATCGCCAGCGGCGAGATCCTGCCCGTGGCCACGCCCCAGCAGGCCGAGCAGATCCGACTGGCCGGCCTGCGCGCCGTGCAAGGCCATGCGGTGGTGCAGGCGCCGAGCGCCGTGCAGGCCCACTGACCCCGCGATTGCGCGTCTCCTCCAAGGTTTGGACAGCGGCCCATGGGCCGCTGTTTTTTTTGCGCCGGCGCGGGCGCCTCGCATAATGCCCACGACCGCCCCAGCGGGGCCCCACAGGAACCGCGATGCCGCCGCTTCCCTTGCGCAGACGCCCACTGGCCGCCGCGTTCTTCGGCCTGTTGGCCCTGATGGTCTGGGGCGTGCGGGCCGATCCCGTGTTCGTACCGGATGGCCCGCAGGCCGCGGCCTACGGCCAGGCGCAGGGCTACCCGGTGCCTCGGTCCGGCTTGCGAGCGGACGAGCTGCGCCAGGAGCACTACGTGGGCCTGCACAGCCACTACGACCAGGTCCGCCCCCTGAAGGAGGTGCCGACCGCCGCCGCGCCGTCCCCCTTGTCGCGCGCCGCGGAAAGCCTGGAGCTGCAGTACACCCACGAGGGGCGCACCCTCACGCTGGGCGACTACCTGCGCCGCCACCCGGTGACGGGCTTGCTGATCGCGCGCGACTCGACCATCCTGTTCGAGCGCTACCAGTACGGCCGCCGTGACAGCGACCGCTTCCTGTCGCACTCGCTGGCCAAGACCATCACCGGCCTGCTGGTGGGCGCGGCGTTGGAGGACGGCGCCATCCGCTCGATCGACGACAAGGTCTCGGCCTACCTGCCCGAACTCGCGGGCACGGCCTACGGCGCCACACCGATCCGCGCGCTGCTGAGCATGGCCTCGGGCCTGGCCTTCAACGAGAGCTACCAGCCGAACGACGACGTGCACCGACTGGCCGAGGCGCTCATCGGGCCCTCGCCCCTGGGCGCGGTGGCGGCGGTGCGCCAGTTCGACGCGCGCGTCGCCGAGCCGGGCACGGTGTTCCACTACTCCAGCGCCGACTCGCAGGTGCTGGGCATGGTGGTGAGCCGCGCGGTGGGCATGCCGCTGCCCGAGTACTTCAGCCGCCGGCTGTGGGCGCCGCTGGGCGCGGAGGCCAACGCCGCCTGGGACACCGACCCGTCGGGCGAGGCGCTGGGCTTTTGCTGCGTCGTGGCCCGCCTGCGCGACTGGGCGCGCCTGGGCCTCATGCTCGCCCACGACGGCCGCTGGAACGGGCGGCAGGTGGTCTCGCGCCCCTGGGTCTACGAAAGCACCGCGCCAGCGCGTGGCTTGAACGCGCCGTACGGTTACCAGATCTGGCTGTCGGGCGAGGCGCCGCGCTACTACGCCATGCGCGGCGTGCTGGGCCAGTTCGTGCTGATCGACCCGATCACGCGCTTCGTGCTGGTGCAGACCGCGGTCAACCTCAACCCCACCGACCCCGGAGCCACCGCCGAGCTGACGGCGCTGTGGCAGGCGCTGCTGGTGCAGCACGGTCCGCCCGGGCGCTTCGGGCGGACCTGGTGACTCACCGGCTTATTGCAGTTCGGGGATCTGCTTGACCAGTTCCTCGCGCGTCAGGCGCGGGAACCACTCGGCGTACATGTAGCTGTAGCCCTCGTTCTGCCACTTGGCCAGATCGATCACGGCCGCCGGCACCACGGTGATCACGTCGTAGAACTCATCGGGCTTGTAGCCGCGCGAGCGCGCCGCGTTGGCGCAGACGCGGATGGTCACGCCGGCGTCGGCCAGGGCTTTGAGCTCCTCGTACATGTCGGGATAGGCCGCGCGGTTCAGGCGCGAGAAGGCGTGCAGCTCGTTGCCGTGCGCCACGATCACGATGTGGGACTTCGGGTCGCCGTATTCCTTGATCGCGCGCAGGTGGTTCTTCACATAGCCGAAGGCGGGCTTGGCGTCCAGCGGCTTGGCGAAGTTGAAGTCGTACAGCGCCTTCTGCGGCGCGTAGCGGGTGCCGTCGAACTTGGACGGGTCGTTGGGCCCGGCGATGGCGGCGCCGCTGAACAGCAGGCCGGCGAACAGGGGCGCGAGGGCGCGGCGGGTGAGGGGCATGAGGGTCTCCGACAGTGTTGGAATGAGGGATCAACCGCAGGGGTTGAGCCGCCGACTGTAACGGGACCGTTGGGAGGCGCTGGCGGAGACGGTGAGATTCGAACTCACGGACCCTTGCGGGTCGGCAGTTTTCAAGACTGCTGGTTTAAACCACTCACCCACGTCTCCGCAGCGGCTGGGATTCTAGTGCGCCGCGACCGACAGCACACGGGGCCGGCGGGCCGAGGCCTTCAGGCCGGCTGCGCCGCCGTCAGCAGGCCGCGTGTTTCGATGAAGCGCACCACCTCGTCCAGCCCTTCGAGGGTTTTGAGGTTGGTCATCACCCAGGGGCGGCGCTGGGCGTCGGGGCGCATGCGTGCGGTGTCGGCTTTCATCACCTCCAGGTCGGCGCCCACGTGCGGCGCCAGGTCGGTCTTGTTGATGACGAAGAGGTCGCTCTTGGTGATGCCGGGGCCGCCCTTGCGCGGGATCTTCTCGCCGGCCGCGACGTCGATCACATAGATGGTGAGGTCGCTCAGCTCGGGGCTGAAGGTGGCGGCCAGGTTGTCGCCGCCGCTTTCCACGAAGACGATGTCGGCCTCGGGAAAGCGCTCGAGCATGCGGTCGATGGCCTCGAGGTTGATGGAGGCGTCCTCGCGGATGGCGGTGTGCGGGCAGCCGCCGGTCTCCACGCCCAGGATGCGCTCGGCCGGCAGCGCGCCGCTCACGGTGAGCAGGCGCTGGTCTTCCTTGGTGTAGATGTCGTTGGTGATGGCGATGAGGTCGTGGCGTTCGCGCATGGCCTTGCACAGCATCTCCAGCAGGGTGGTTTTGCCCGAGCCCACCGGGCCGCCGATGCCCACGCGCAAGGGGGGCAGGGGCTTGGTGCGGTTCGGGATGTGGTGCAGCGGTGTGGTGCTCATGATCGGAACAGGCGTGAGTACTGGGTTTCGTGGCGCGCCGAGAGGATGGCGAGCATGGGGGTGAAGGCCTGGCGCTGGTCGTCGCTGTCGCGCGCGATGGCCTCGTCCACGGCGGCGGGGATTTCGCCCACCAGGCGCGCGAGCAGGCGCTGGCCCATGCCCTGGCCCAGGGGCACGGCCTTGATGGCGGCCTGCACCATGTTCTCGGCCCAGCCAAAGGCCAGGCCGATGAGGGCTTCGCGGACCGTGGCCTCGCCCTGCGCGGCGGCGCAGGCGGCGGCCACGGGCCAGGTGGGCGGGTTCAGCGCGGCGTCGCTGAGGGCGGCATGCACGGCGGTGCCGTGTTCGCCCAGGGCCTGCGCCCAGGCCAGCAGGGACTTGCCCATCTGCTCGCTCTGCAGGCGCAGCTCGCTGCTCTCGCGGGTGGTGAGCACCCATCGGTTCAGCGCGCGCACGCGTTCGACGTCGCGCGCGCGCCAGGCGCTCAGTGCCTCGGCCATCACGGCCAGGTCGCTGCGGGCCTGGCCCAGGTGCAGCTGGTCGACGAGCCAGGTGGCGACGCTGGCCTCGTCGTGCGCCAGGCCGGCGTCGATGGCGGCCTCCAGGCCTTCGGAATAGGAGAAGCCACCCACGGGCAGGGCGGGCGAGGCCAGCCACAGCGTGCGCAGCAGGCCCGCGTCAGTGGTCGTGCGAATGGCCGTGTTCGTGGTCATGGGGGTGGCCGGGGGCGGCGTGGTCGTGCCCACTGCCGTGGGAGTGGCCGTGCGAGTGGCCGTGGCCCTGTCCGCCGTACGCCCCGCCTTCGGGTTCGAAGGCCTCGCTCGCCTCGGCCACCTCCAGGTGCATGGCGCGCAGCATGTCGGCCAGCACGTGGTCGGGTTCGATCTTCAGGTGGTCGGGCTTCAGCTCCATCGGCACGTGCCGGTTGCCCAGGTGGTAGGCGGCGCGCATCAGGTCGAAGGCCTGCTCGGCCAGCGGGTGCGCGGGGCAGGCGGTGATGCGCAGCACGGCCTGCGGCGCGGCGATCACGCGCACGAGTTCGCCCTCGGCCGTGACCAGCACGTCGCCGCCACGCACCACGCGGCCGCGCGGCAGGAAGACGGCGAGCGCGCGGCCGTCGCTCAGGCGCGCATCGAAGCGACTCTTCTGGCGGATGTCCCAGTCCAGCTCGACCGTGGGGGCGCGTTTGAGCAACACGGGCGCCAGGCCCTTGCCGGCGGCGATGAGTTGGGAGGCTTGTGGCATCAGAACAGGAAGTAGCGCTGCGCCATGGGCAGCGCGGTGGCGGCTTCGCAGGTGAGCAACTGCCCGTCGGCGCGCACGCGGTAGGTCTGGGCGTCGATCTCCATGGTGGGCAGCCAGGCGTTGTGCACCATGTGGGTCTTGTTCACGCCGCGGCAGCCCTGCACGGCGGACAGGGTCTTGCGCAGGCCGTAGCGCTCACCCGCGCCCGCGTCCAGCGCGGCCTGCGAGACGAAGCTCAGGCTGCCGCGCGCCAGCGCCCCGCCGTAGGCACCGAACTGCGGGCGAAAGTGCACCGGCTGCGGCGTGGGGATGGAGGCGTTGGGGTCGCCCATGGCGGCCAGCGCGATGCTGCCGCCCTTGAGCACGACGAAGGGCTTGACGCCGAAGAAGGCCGGCTTCCACAGCACCAGGTCGGCCCACTTGCCCACCTCCAGCGAGCCCACGGCGTGCGAGATGCCGTGGGCGATGGCGGGATTGATCGTGTACTTGGCGATGTAGCGCTTGACGCGGAAGTTGTCGTGGCGCGACGCATCTTCGGGCAGGGTGCCGCGCTGCAGCTTCATCTTGTGCGCGGTCTGCCAGGTGCGCAGGATGACCTCGCCCACGCGGCCCATGGCCTGGCTGTCGCTGCTCATCATGCTGATGGCGCCCAGGTCGTGCAGGACGTCCTCGGCCGCGATCGTCTCTTTGCGGATGCGGCTCTCGGCGAAGGCCAGGTCCTCGGGGATGGCGGCGTCCAGGTGGTGGCACACCATGAGCATGTCGACGTGTTCGTCGAGCGTGTTCACGGTGTAGGGCATGGTGGGGTTGGTGGAGGACGGCAGGAAGTTCTTCTCGCCCACCACGCGCAGGATGTCGGGCGCGTGGCCGCCGCCCGCGCCTTCGGTGTGGAAGGCGCACAGGGTGCGGCCCTTCGTGGCCTCGATGGTGTTCTCCACGAAGCCCGACTCGTTGAGCGTGTCGCTGTGGATGGCGACCTGCGTGTCGGTCTCCTCGGCCACGGCCAGGCACTGGTCGATGGCCGCGGGCGTGGTGCCCCAGTCTTCGTGCAGCTTGAGGCCGATCACGCCGGCGTGGATCTGTTCGCGCAAGGCGTCGGGCCGGCTGGCATTGCCCTTGCCCAGGAAGCCAATGTTCATGGGCAGGCCATCGGCCGCCTGCAGCATGCGCTCGATGTGCCAGGGCCCGGGCGTGCAGGTGGTGGCGAAGGTGCCCGTGGCGGGGCCCGTGCCGCCGCCCAGCATGGTGGTCACGCCCGAGGCCAGGGCCTCGTCCACCTGTTGCGGGCAGATGAAGTGGATGTGGCTGTCGATGCCGCCGGCCGTGACGATCAGGCCTTCGCAGGCGATCACCTCGGTGCCCGGGCCGATCACGATGTCCACGCCGGGCTGCGTGTCGGGGTTGCCGGCCTTGCCGATGGCGGCGATGCGCCCGTCCTTGAGACCGATGTCGGCCTTGACGATGCCCCAGTGGTCGACGATGAGCGCGTTGGTCATCACGGTGTCCACGGCGCCTTGCGCGCGCGAGCGCTGCGATTGCGCCATGCCGTCGCGGATGGTCTTGCCGCCGCCGAACTTGACCTCTTCGCCATAACCGCCGGCGGCCAGGGTGAAGTCCTGTTCCACCTCGATCAGCAGCTCGGTGTCGGCCAGGCGCACGCGGTCGCCCACCGTGGGGCCGAACATGTCGGCGTAGGCGCGTCGTCCAATGGTCGCCATCAGAGCTGTCCTTGTATGAGGCCGCGAAAGCCGAACACCACGCGGTCCCCGGCGTAGTCCACCAGTTCCACCGTGCGCTGCTGGCCGGGCTCGAAGCGCACGGCGGTGCCGCTGGCGATGTTCAGGCGCTTGCCGCGCGCGGCGGCGCGGTCGAAGTCGAGCGCGCCGTTGGTTTCGGCGAAGTGGTAGTGCGAGCCGACCTGGATGGGCCGCGTCGCGGTGTTCTTCACCACCAGCGTGAGGGTGGGCCGTCCGGGGTTGAGGGCGTGCTCGCCCTCGGCGATGAGGTATTCACCGGGCGTCATGGCCGTCAACCCGCCAGCAGGCCCCAGCCCATGTTCAGGCCCATCAGGGCCACCACCGCGCCGGCCGCGCGCGTCCACCACACGCTGTGGTGCCGCAGCCGCCGGCCCAGGGTGATGCCGGCCCCGTGGAGCAGGGCCGTGCCCGCCACCATGCCGGCCAGGGCGGCCAGCCCGCCGAGTTCCTGTCCGTGCGCCGCGCCATGGAACAGCGCGAAGCCCCCCACCAGCAGCGCGCCCGCGCCTGGCGGCAGCTTCGTCCGCGCCGCCAGCAGCAGGCCCACCACCAGCAGCGAGGCGGCGATCATGGGTTCGATGGCGGGGAAGCCCAGACCGCCCTGGGCGAGCAGGGCGCCGGCCAGGAGCGTGAGCGCGAAGGCGAGGGGGGCGGTCCACACGCGGCGCGTGGTGGCCGCGCTCCACACGCCCACGGCGAGCATCGCGGCCAGGTGGTCCGGGCCGGTGATGGGGTGCAGCAGCCCGGCGAAGAAGCCGTGGTGGCCGTGTCCGTCGGCCCCCACGTGGGCCAGGGCGATCGACCCCGTGCCCGCGAGCGCGGCGGCGCCCAGGGCCTTGATCCAGTGGCCTTGTGTCATAGGTGTGTCTCCTCGTTCATGGAATGGGTTGGTGGACGGTAACCAGCTTGGTGCCGTCGGGGAAGGTGGCTTCCACCTGGATGTCGGGAATCATCTCGGCCACGCCGTCCATGACGTCGGCGCGCGTGAGCACCTCGCGGCCCGCGCTCATGAGCTGCGCGACGGTCCGGCCGTCGCGCGCGCCCTCCATCACGGCGGCGGTGATCAGGGCGATGGCCTCGGGGTGGTTGAGCTTGAGGCCGCGCGCGCGGCGGCGTTCGGCCAGCAGGGCGGCGGTGAAGATGAGCAGCTTGTCCTTCTCGCGCGGGGTCAGGTCCATGGTGGTCGGTTTCTCCTGCGGGCCGGGTCAGCAAGACGCATACCCGATGAGGGTAGTGGCATGAAAGCTGCAGCGCCAGTCTCGTGAACGCCTCGTCCGCCGATCCCGCCGCCGCCGCGCCCGACGCCCCGCAGCGCATCATCAAGGTGCGGCGCGACTACAACAGCTGGGTCGGCAGCGAGACCCTGGAGGACTACGCGCTGCGCTACACGCCGCAGCGCTTTCGCAAGTGGAGCGAGTGGCGCGTGGCCAACACCGCCTTCGGCGTGGCCTCCTTCCTGGTGCTGGAGGCCGTGGGCGCCACGCTGCTGCTCGGCGTCGGCTTCACCAACGCGGCGCTGGCCATCCTCGCCACCGGCCTGATCATCTTTCTCGCCGGCCTGCCCATCAGCGTCTATGCCGCGCGCCATGGCGTGGACATGGACCTGCTCACGCGCGGCGCGGGCTTCGGCTACATCGGCTCGACCATCACCTCGCTCATCTACGCCTCCTTCACCTTCATCTTCTTCGCGCTGGAGGCCGCCGTCATGGCCTACGCGCTGGAACTGGCGCTGGACATCCCGCCCGCCTGGGGCTACCTCATCTGCGCGCTGGTGGTGATCCCGCTGGTGACGCACGGGGTGTCGGTGATCAGCCGCTTCCAGATGTGGACCCAGCCGCTGTGGCTGGTGATGATGGTGGTGCCTTTCCTGGCCGTCGCGGTGCACGCGCCCGAGACCTTCCGCGAGGTGGCGCACTACGCGGGTGCGTCCGGCACCGCGATGGGTTTCGACTGGCACCTGTTCGGTGCGGCCCTCACGGTGGGCATCGCCCTGATCACGCAGATGGGCGAGCAGGCCGACTACCTGCGCTTCATGCCGGCGCGCCAGTCCGGCCGGGGCCTGCGCTGGTGGGCAGCGGTCGTCGCTGGCGGCCCGGGCTGGGTGCTGATCGGGGTGCTCAAGATGCTCGGCGGCGCGCTGCTCGCCTACCTGGCCATCCGCCACAGCGTGCCGGCCGAGCGTGCGGTCGACCCGAACCAGATGTACCTGGCCGCCTACGACTTCCTGCTGCCCCATGGCTGGGCGGTGGCGGCCACGGCCCTGTTCGTGGTGGTCTCGCAGCTCAAGATCAACGTCACCAACGCCTACGCGGGGTCGCTGGCCTGGAGCAACTTCTTCTCGCGCCTCACGCACAGCCACCCGGGCCGCGTGGTCTGGGTGGTGTTCAACACCTTCATCGCCTTCCTTCTGATGGAGATGAACGTGTTCCAGGCCCTGGGCCAGGTGCTGGGCGTGTACGCCAACATCGCCATCGCCTGGATCATGGCCGTGGTGGCCGACCTGATCGTCAACAAGCCCCTGGGCCTGAGCCCGCCCGGCATCGAGTTCAAGCGCGCCCACCTGTACGACATCAATCCCGTGGGCGTGGGTGCCATGGCGCTGGCCTCGGTGGTGTCGATCACCGCGCACCTGGGCGTGATGGGGCCCACGGCCGAGGCGTTCTCGGCGGTGATTGCGATGGTCACGGCTTTCCTGGCCGCGCCAGCGATCGCCTGGCTCACCCGGGGGCGCTTCTATCTCGCGAGGCCATCCGACCCCGACACACCGCGGAGCCGGCGCCGCCAGGCCGCCGGTGCGCCCGCCATGGCGGGCGGGCGCGCCGGCGGTGCCGCGGGGGGCGTCTGCGTCATCTGCGAACAGGTCTACGAAGGGCCCGACATGGCCCATTGCCCGGCCTACCAGGGGCCCATCTGTTCCCTGTGCTGCACGCTGGACGCGCGCTGCGGCGACCTGTGCAAGCCGCACGCACGCCTGTCGGTGCAGTGGAACGGCGCCCTGCGCCGCCTCTTGCCCCGGCGGGCCTGGCCCTACCTGGACGCGGGCCTGGCGCACTACCTGCTGCTCATGCTCATCGTGGCGCCGATGCTGGCGGCCGTGCTCGGGCTGCTGTACCGGCAGGAGGTGCAGTCCCTGGCGGCAACCCTGGGCGGCGGCAGCGCCTCCCTGCTCGACACCGCGCTGCGCTCGGGCTTCCTGCGGGTGTACGCCGTGCTGCTGCTGATCGCCGCCACGGTGGCCTGGTGGCTGGTGCTGGCGCACAAGAGCCGCGAGGTGGCGCAGGAGGAGTCGAACCGGCAGACCCACCTGCTGATGCGGGAGATCGAGTCGCACCGCCGCACCGACGAGGCCCTGCAGCAGGCGCGCCACGCGGCCGAGCAGGCCAACCAGGCCAAGACGCGCTACATCAGCACCATCAGCCACGAGCTGCGCACGCCGCTCAACAGCATCCTGGGCTATGCGCAGCTGCTGCAGGAGGACAGCGGCCTGGCGCCGCACCGCGCCCAGGCCATCCGGGTCATCCACCGCGGCGGCGAACACCTGCTGTCGCTCATCGAGGGCACGCTGGACATCGCGCGCATCGAGGCCGGCAAGTTCGCGCTCGACGTCAAACCCATGGCCTTCGCGGCCACGCTGGCCGAGGTGGCGGGCCTGTTCGAGCTGCAGGCCGCGGCCAAGGGCCTGCGTTTCGTCTACGACACCGACGGTCGCCTGCCCGAGGCCGTGCGCGCCGACGACAAGCGCGTGCGCCAAATCCTCATCAACCTGCTCGGCAATGCCGTGAAGTTCACCCGGTCCGGCGAGGTGCGCCTGCGCGTGCGCCACGCGCGCGAAATGGCGCACTTCGAGGTGCACGACACCGGTCCCGGCATGGGCAGCGCCGACGTCGAGCGCGTGTTCGAGCCCTTCGCGCGCGGCGCGGGCGAGGCCGGCGATCGCTCGGGCGTGGTCGGCACCGGCCTGGGCCTGACCATCGCCAAGATGCTGACCGACCTGATGGGGGGCGAGCTCAGCGTGCGCAGCGCGCCGGGCCAGGGCAGCGTGTTCACCGTGCGCCTGTTCCTGCCCGAGATGCGCGGTGCGCTGCCGGTGCGCGAGCGCGTGGAGCTGCCGGCAGGCTACGAGGGGGAGCGCTGCCGCGTGCTGGTGGTGGACAACGAGGAAGCCGACCGCGAGCTGCTGCAGCGCTGGCTGGAGCCGCTGGGCTTCGAGGTGCAACTGGCGCGCAGCGGCGACCACGCGCTGGAACTGCTGGCCGGCCTGCGGCCCGGCGAGGCGCGCGCGCCTCACGCGGTGTTTCTCGATCTCGCGATGCCCGGCATCGACGGCTGGGAGACCCGCCGGCGCCTGCGCGCCGCCGGCTGGGCCGGTGTGCCGCTGGCCATCGTCTCGGCCAACGCCTTCGACAAGGGCCTGCACAGCGAACTGGAACCCGGCGAGGCGCTGCCGCCGCAGGACTTCTTCGTCAAGCCGGTGCGGCGGTCGGAACTGCTGGCCTGGCTGGCGCAGCGACTGGACCTGCGCTGGACCGAGGCGGCCGCGGCGCCCGAGCCGCCGCCGCTGGCGCGGCCCGAGGCGGCGCCCCCGGCACGCGAGGAGATCGCCCCGCTGCTGGAACTGGTGCGCCTGGGCTACACGCGCGGCATCCTGCAGTGGCTGGACGACTGGGTGCGGCGGCGGCCCGAGCGCGCGGGCCAGGCCGCCGCGCTGGCCACGCTGGCGCGTGAGTTCCGCTTCGAGGCCATCGAACGGCAGCTGGGGCAGGACCATGTCTGAGGCCATCGATCCGCAGCGCCTGTCGCCCCGCCTGCCGCGCGGCGAGCACCGCGTGGTGCTGCTGGTCGACGACGCGCCCGACAACCTGGCGCCCCTGCACGACGCGCTGGACGGCGCCGGCTACACCGTGCTCGTCGCGCTCGACGGCGAGAGCGCCATCCGCCGCGCGCGGCAGGCCCTGCCCGACATGGTGCTGCTCGACGCGCTGATGCCCGGCATCGACGGTTTCGAGGTGGCGCGCCGCCTCAAGGCCGATGCGCTGACGGCCACCACGCCCATCATCTTCATGACCGGCCTGACCGAGCCCGAGCACCTGGAGGCCGCGTTCGAGGCCGGGGGCGTGGACTACGTGACCAAGCCGGTCAAGCCGCGCGAGGTGATGGCCCGCATGGCCCTGCACCTGCGCCAGGCGCGCCAGGCCCGCGACGGCGCGCGCGAGCGCAGCCAGGCGCGCCACGCGCTGGACGCCTTCGGCTACGCCACCATCACCGTGCGCGCCAGCGACGGCCGCCTGCTGTGGCAGACGCCGCTCGCGCGCGAGCTGCTGCGCCAGCACGGCGGCGGCGATTCGGTGCACGCGCCCGAGGCCGTGCTGCACTGGCTGCGCCGCCACCTGGCCGACGCCCAGGCCCTGCGCGAGCCGCCCCGGCTCACCCTGCAGAACGGTCCGCGCCGCCTGAGCTTTCGCCTGCACCAGCGCGTGGGCGACGAGGACGGCGATCCCCTGGGCCAGGGCGACTGGCTGATCGTGATGCAGGAGACCTCGGATGAGTCCGCCTTCAGCGCGCTGTCGCAGGCCTTCGGCCTGACCGCGCGCGAGGCCGAGGTGCTCTACTGGGTCGTCAAGGGCAAGATCAACCGCGACATCGCCGACATCCTGGGCGCCAGCCCGGCCACGGTGAAGAAGCACCTGGAGCGCATCCACGCCAAGATGGGCGTGGAGACGCGCACGGCGGCGGCGGCGATGGCGATGCAGCGCGTGCGGCAGCTGGAGACGCTGAGGGGCTGAGGGCGGGCCGCGCTTGGCGGACAATCCGCGTTCGCTGCCCGTTCCCGCCATGCGACTGCGCACCAAGATCCTCCTGCTGGCCATCCTGCCGCTGCTGGCCGCGCTCGCGCTCATCGCCCTGGCCGTGCAGCAGCAGGAGCGCGCGCTGGCGCAGCGCGAGTACGCCCTGGTCGAGCGCGCCTACATGGACGCGCGGCGCAGCGAGTTGCGCAGCTACGTGGACCTGGCCGTGAGCACGGTGCGGCCGCTCTACGACCGGCGCGGCGGCGAGGCGGAGCGTGAACAGGCGCTGCGCCTGCTGGCGTCGCTCGACTACGGCCCCGACGGCTACTTCTTCGTCTACGACCTCCAGGGCAAGGTGCTGATGCACTCGCGCCAGACCGAGCTGGTGGGCCAGAACCTCTGGGCGCTGAGAGACCCGCAGGGCCGGCCCACCATCCAGCGCCTGATCGCCCAGGCGCGCGCGGGCGGCGGCTTCGTCGACTACCTGTGGCAACAGCCCTCCAGCGGCCTGGTCAAACCCAAGCTGGGCTATGTCATCGCGCTCGAGCGCTGGGGCTGGATGATGGGCACCGGCCTGTACCTCGACGGCATCCAGGCCACGCTGTCGCAGCTGGAGCGCGAGGCCAACCGCAACATCGCCACCACGCTGCTGTGGATCGCCGGCATCGCGGCCTTTGGCATCGCCCTCATCAGCGCCAGCGGCCTGGCGCTCAACCTCAGCGAGCAGCGCGTGGCCGAGAACAAGCTGCGCCTGCTCGCGCGCCAGGTGCAGCAGTCGCAGGAGGACGAGCGCGCGCGCCTGGCGCGCGAGCTGCACGACGGCGTCAGCCAGACCCTGGTGTCGAGCAAGCTGCTGGTGGAGGCGGGCGCGGCGGATGGCGATCGCGAGTCCCTGGCGCGCGCCCTGCGCCAGCTCGAAAACAGCCTGGTGGAGGTGCGGCGCATCTCGCACCGCCTGCGCCCCGCCTTGCTCGACAACCTGGGCCTGCCCGCCGCGCTGCAGCACCTGGCGCGCGAGGTCGAAGACGCCAGCGGCCTGGCGGTGGCCGTGCGCCTGGAGGGCGCGCCGCGCGAGCTGGGCGACGAGGTCAAGACGGCGCTCTTTCGCATCGCCCAGGAGGGCCTGACCAATGTGGTCAAGCACGCGCAGGCCCGCCAGGTCGAGTTGCTGCTGGGCTTTGGCACCGGCGGCGCGCTGCGCCTGAGCCTGACCGACGACGGCCGAGGCTTCGACGAGCAGGCCGTGCAGCTCGACCCGGAACGCGGCATTGGCCTGCGCAACATGCGCGAGCGCCTGGCGGCCATCGGCGGGCGCCTGCGCATCCAGTCCGCGCCCGGCCATGGCACCCAGCTGGAGGCCGCGCTGTCCGCCTGAGCTTTCCCATGAACGCCCCCGGCAAGCCCATCCGCATCCTGCTCGTCGATGACCACCCCATGGTGCGCGAGGGCTTGCGCGCGCGCCTGTCCAGCGTGCCGCGCCTGCAGGTGGTGGGCGAGGCCGGCGACGCCGCCGAGGCGCTGCGCCAGCTCGAGCTGAACCCGCCCGACGTGGTGCTGCAGGACGTGGGCCTGAAGGATGGCAACGGCATCGACCTGGTGCAGGCCATGCTGGTGCGCCAGCCCACGCTGCGCGTGCTGATGTTCAGCATGTACGACAACCCCGAGTACGTGCAGCGCGCCCTGCAGGCGGGCGCGCGCGGCTACGTGCTCAAGGAAACGCCGGCCGAGGAGGTGCTGGCCGCCATCGACGCTGTGGTGGCGGGCGGCACCTTCCTCAGCCCCGCCGTCTCGCGCCGCCTGTTCCGCGGCCAGGCGCCGCGGCCCATGCTCACGCCGCGCGAAAGCTAGATCCTCAGCGCCCTGGGCCGGGGCGAATCGAGCAAGCACATCGCCCAGGCCATGCACCTGAGCGTGCGCACCGTCGAGGCGCACCGCCAGAGCATCAAGCGCAAGCTGGGCATCGAAGGCCAGGCCGAGCTCATCAAGTACGCGGTGGAGCACGCGCGCGAAGCGCCCTGAGCCCGCTGCCGCCGCGCTGCGGGGGGTGATTAAGGGTTTTCCCTTAAGTGGTGCCGCGCGGGATCGATCGTGGTGCAACGGATGCGCCACGGCGGTGCGCTGACCATACTGCGCGGCGCCCGGCGGCCCCGCCTTTTCTGGGGGCGGGGCTCAAGAGGAGACTGGCATGTCTGGACTGGGTCGCCACCTCGGGTGGCTTTTCGTGGCCGTGTTGGGCGCCTTCGCGCTCGCGGCCGTGGCGCTGGGGCGCGGCGAGGCCGTCAGCGCCCTGTGGGTGGTGGTCGCCGCCGTCTGCGTCTACCTCATTGCCTACCGCTACTACAGCCTGTTCCTCGCCACCAAAGTGCTGGGCCTGGACGGCCAGCGCATGACGCCGGCCTGGCGCCACAACGACGGCCTGGACTACGTGCCCACGCACAAGTACGTGCTCTACGGCCACCACTTCGCCGCCATCGCGGGCGCCGGTCCGCTGGTGGGCCCGGTGCTGGCCGCGCAGATGGGCTACCTGCCCGGGCTGCTGTGGCTGCTGGCCGGCGTGGTGTTCGCCGGCGCGGTGCAGGACTTCATCGTGCTGTTCATCTCCACGCGCCGCGACGGCCGCTCGCTGGGCGACCTGATCAAGCAGGAGATGGGCACCGTGCCCGGCCTGATCGCGCTGTTCGGTGCCTTCATGATCATGATCATCATCCTCGCGGTGCTGGCGCTGATCGTGGTCAAGGCCCTGGCCGACTCGCCCTGGGGCACCTTCACCGTGGCGGCCACCATCCCGGTGGCGCTGTTCATGGGCGTGTACCTGCGCTTCATCCGCCCTGGTCGCATCGGCGAGGTCTCGGTGATCGGCTTCGTGCTGCTCATGCTGGCCATCGTGGGCGGCCAGTGGGTGCACGAGAGCCCGGTCTGGGCGCCGCTGTTCACCTACGACGGCAAGGCGCTGACCTGGATGCTCATCGGCTACGGCTTCGTCGCCGCTTCCATCCCGGTGTGGCTGCTGCTGGCGCCGCGCGACTACCTCTCCACCTTCCTCAAGATCGGCACCATCGTCGCACTGGCCATCGGCATCGTGATCGTCGCCCCGCCGCTGCAGATGCCTGCCATGACGCAGTTCGCGGCCGGCAACGGCCCGGTGTGGTCGGGCAACCTGTTCCCCTTCCTGTTCATCACCATCGCCTGCGGCGCGGTGTCGGGCTTTCACGCGCTGATCTCCTCGGGCACCACGCCCAAGATGCTGGACAACGAGACCCACGCGCGCTTCATCGGCTACGGCGGCATGCTGGCCGAGTCCTTCGTCGCCGTCATGGCCCTGGTCGCCGCCGCCTGCATCGACCCCGGTGTCTACTTCGCCATGAACAGCCCGGCCGCGCTGGTGGGCAACACGCCCGAGCTGGTCGCGGCCAAGCTGTCCACCTGGGGCTTCGTGATCACGCCCGAGATGCTGGTGCAGACCGCCAGGGACGTGGGCGAGAACACCATCCTGGCGCGCGCCGGCGGCGCGCCCACGCTGGCCGTGGGCATGGCCCACATCCTGCACCAGGTGGTGGGCGGCAAGACCATGATGGCCTTCTGGTACCACTTCGCCATCCTGTTCGAGGCCCTGTTCATCCTCACCGCGGTCGACGCCGGCACGCGCGCGGGCCGCTTCATGCTGCAAGACCTCATGGGCAGCTTCGTGCCCGCGCTCAAGCGCACCGACTCGCTGCCCGCCAACCTGATCGCCACCGCCCTGTGCGTGGCGGCCTGGGGCTACTTCCTCTACCAGGGCGTGGTCGACCCGCTGGGCGGCATCAACACCCTGTGGCCGCTGTTCGGCATCGCCAACCAGATGCTGGCCGCCGTGGCCCTGATGCTGGGCACCGTGGTGCTCTACAAGATGAAGAAGGACCGCTACGCCTGGGTCACCATGGCGCCCGCGGCCTGGCTGCTGGTCTGCACGCTGTCGGCGGGCTGGCTCAAGATCTTCTCCAGCGACCCCAAGGTGGGCTTCCTGTCCAACGCCCAGCGCTACGCCGACGCCATCCAGCAGGGCGTGCTGCTGGCGCCGGCCAAGACGGCAGAAGCCATGTCGCGCATCGTCTTCAACAACCGCCTGGACGCGGTGCTGTGCGGCCTGTTCATGTTCGTGGTGCTGAGTGTGCTGGTCTACAGCGTCAAGAGCATCTTGCAGGCGCGCGCCGAGCGGCACGCCACCGCGAACGAGGTGCCCTTCGAAGCGCTGCCGGCCGGCGCCAATGCCGGTGCCTGAGAACGCTTCGCCCGGCAAGGGCCTGCTCGACGACATCGGGCGGGCCGGCCGCTACCTGACCCAGAGCTTTCGCCTCATGGTCGGTGTGCCCGACTACGGCAGCTACGTGGCCCACATGAAGGCCACGCACCCGGACCAGCCGCCCATGAGCTACGAGGCCTTCTTCCGCGAGCGCCAGGCCGCGCGCTACGGCTCGCGCATGGGGCGCTGCTGCTGACCGGTCGGACGGGCGCGCCCACCGGGGCGCACCCAGCCTTCGCCCGAGGCGCGTACGCCAAGCGGCGTACATACGCCATCCCCGCTTCTTCCTAGCATCCGTTTCGTCCGCTGTCAGGGCCTTCGGGCCCGCCTCAGCGGCGCGAATCCCGTCCCACGGGCCCCCAACGGATCCAGCTGGAGAAGCGCCATGTCGTCGAACACCTCCCAACCGCGTCGCCTGACGCTCAAGACCCTGGCGGCCGCCGCCACCGCCGCCTCGCTCGGCTTCACCGGCCTGAGCGCGCACGCCCAGGACACCATCAAGGTCGGTGTGCTGCACAGCCTGTCGGGCACCATGGCCATTTCGGAAACCGTGCTCAAGGACACGGTGCTCATGGCCATCGACGAGATCAACGCCAAGGGCGGCCTGCTGGGCAAGAAGCTCGAGCCCGTGGTGGTGGACCCGGCCTCCAACTGGCCCCTGTTCGCCGAAAAGACCAAGCAGCTGCTCACGCAGGACAAGGTCGCGGTGATCTTCGGCTGCTGGACCTCGGTCAGCCGCAAGTCGGTGCTGCCGGTGGTGGAAGAGAACAACGGCCTGTTGTTCTACCCCGTGCAATACGAGGGCGAGGAGCTCAGCCCCAACGTGTTCTACACCGGTGCCGCGCCCAACCAGCAGGCCATTCCGGCGGTGGAGTACCTCATGAGCAAGGACGGCGGATCGGCCAAGCGCTGGGTGCTGCTGGGCACCGACTACGTCTACCCGCGCACCACCAACAAGATCCTGCGCGCCTTCCTCAAGAGCAAGGGCGTGAGCGAGGCCGACATCATGGAGGAGTACACCCCCTTCGGCCACAGCGACTACCAGACCATCATCGCCAAGATCAAGAAGTTCGCGGCCGAGGGCAAGAAGACGGCCGTGGTCTCCACCATCAACGGCGACTCCAACGTGCCCTTCTACAAGGAACTGGGCAACGCGGGCCTCTCCGCCAAGGACGTGCCGGTGGTGGCCTTCTCCGTGGGCGAGGAAGAGCTGCGCGGCGTGGACACCAAGCCGCTGGTGGGCCATCTGGCCGCCTGGAACTACTTCATGAGCATCAAGAGCCCGGCCAACACGGCCTTCGTGAAGAAGTGGAGCGACTACGCCAAGGCCAAGAACATCGCCGGCCACAAGGACAAGCCCATCACCAACGATCCGATGGAGGCCACCTACATCGGCTTCAACATGTGGGCGCAGGCCGTGACCAAGGCCAAGAGCACCGACGTGGACAAGGTGCGCGAGGCCATGGCGGGCCAGACCTTCCCGGCACCGGGCGGCTTCGTCTCCACCATGGACAAGGAGAACCACCACCTGCACAAGCCGGTGTTCATCGGCGAGGTGCGCGCCGACGGCCAGTTCAACGTGGTGTGGAAGACCCCGGGCCCGGTGGTGGCCGACCCCTGGAGCGACTACATCCCCGAGAACAAGGGCAAGAAGAACGTGCCCAGCAAGGCCGCCAAGGTGGCGTCCAAGTAAGCCGGTGGTGGAGGCCCGATGCGCGGTGTGATCGTCCGTTGCTGTGCCGCGCTGCTGGCCTGGTGCTGCCTGGCGGGACCCGTCCAGGCGCTGAGCGCGGCCGACGCGCTCGCGGTGGCGCGGGGCGACACGGACGACCGCATCGCCGCCATCCACCGCCTCGCCGGCTCGGCCGACGATCGCGCCACGGCCCTGCTGCGCGCGCTCGCCGCCGAGTCGCTGAAGTTCAGCGACTCCCAGGTCTTCATCGTCGAGGGCGAGCGCGCCCTCGACGCCCTCAGCGGCCAGCCCGCGGCGCTGCCCGACGCGGCCGAGGACGCGATGCTCAACAACCGCCTGCGCGGCGCGCTCGACACCGCCCTGGCCGGCATCGAGCTGTTCACTGCCGGTCCCGAGCGCCAACGCGAGGCCGCGCGCAGCCTGCAGCGCAACGCCTTCAACGACCCCGACCCCGAAGGCCTGCCCCTGATCGAGAAAGCCCTGGCCACCGGGCTGGACGCGGGGGCGCGCCAGTCGCTGGAGCTCGCGCAGGCGGCCCTGCAGCTCGCCAGCGCGGACCAGGCCCAGCGCCTGGCCGCCGCCCTCAAGCTGGGCGAGGCGCGCCAGCCCATCGTGCGCCCCTTGATCGAAGAGCGCCTGAAGAACGAGGCGAGTGCCGAGGTCCAGACCGCGCTGGCGGCGTCGCTCGCGGCCATCGACCGCCGCGTCGCCCTGGCCAGCGGCCTGGGCCAGGCGTTCACCGGCATCAGCCTGGGCAGCATCCTGCTGCTCGCGGCCCTGGGCCTGGCCATCACCTACGGGCTCATGGGTGTGATCAACATGGCCCATGGCGAGCTGATCATGATCGGCGCCTACGCCACCTGGCTGGTGCAGGGCCTGTTCCGCCAGTACCTGCCGGACTGGTTCGACTTCTACCTGCTGCTGGCGCTGCCCGCGGCCTTCGCCGCCTCGGCCCTGGTGGGCGCGGTGATGGAGCGCACCGTGATCCGTTTCCTCTATGGCCGCCCGCTGGAGACCCTGCTGGCCACCTGGGGCATCTCCCTGGTGCTCATGCAGCTGGTGCGCAGCCTGTTCGGCGCGCAGAACGTGGCGGTGGAAAACCCCAGCTGGATGAGTGGCGGCATCACCGTGCTGGGCAGCCTGAGCCTGCCCTGGAACCGGCTCATCATCCTGGCCTTCGCGGCGGCGGTGCTGATCGGCGTGTCGCTGCTCATCGCACGCACCCGGCTGGGTCTGTTCGTGCGCGGCGTGACCCAGAACCGGCCCATCGCGGCCTGCATGGGCGTGAACACCGCGCGCATCGACACCTGGGCCTTCGCGCTGGGCTCGGGCATCGCGGGCCTGGCGGGCTGCGCGCTCTCGCAGATCGGCAACGTCGGCCCCGACCTCGGCCAGGCCTACATCGTCGATTCCTTCATGGTGGTGGTGCTGGGCGGCGTCGGCCAGCTGGCGGGCACCGTCTATGCGGCGCTGGGCCTGGGCCTGATCAACAAGTTCATCGAAGGCTGGGCCGGCGCGGTGCTCGCCAAGATCGCGGTGCTGGTGTTCATCATCGTGTTCATCCAGAAACGCCCGCAAGGCATCTTCGCCCTCAAGGGCAGGAGCGTGGAAGCATGAGCCGGATGCCATCGCCGACCACCGTGGTGCTGCCCGCGCGCGCGCCGCTGCTCACACGCGCGGGCTGGAGCGCCTTCCTGGCCGCGCTGCTCGCCGTGTGCGCGCTGGCGCCGGTGCTCAACCTGCTGCTGCCCGCGGGCCACCCGCTGCACCTGAGCGACTACATGGTGAGCCTGGTCGGCAAGATCATGTGCTACGCCATCTGCGCGCTGGCCATGGACCTGATCTGGGGCTACAGCGGCATCCTCTCGCTGGGCCATGGGCTGTTCTTCGCGCTGGGCGGCTACATGATGGGCATGTACCTCATGCGCCAGATCGGTCGCGACGGCCAGTACCAGAGCGAGCTGCCGGACTTCATGGTCTTCCTGGACTGGAAGGAGCTGCCCTGGCACTGGGCGCTGTCGGACATCTTCCTCGCCACGCTCGCGCTCATCGTGCTGGTGCCGGGCGGCGTGGCCTTCGTGTTCGGCTACTTCGCCTTCCGCTCGCGCATCAAGGGCGTGTACTTCTCCATCATCACGCAGGCCCTGACCTACGCCGCGCTGCTGCTGTTCTTCCGCAACGAGACCGGTTTCGGCGGCAACAACGGCTTCACCGACTTCAAGCGCATCCTGGGTGTTCCCATCGCCACGCCGTCCACGCGCATGGTGCTGTTCGTGCTCACGGGCCTCACGCTGCTGGGCTGCTTTCTGCTGGCGCGCTGGCTGGTGCGCAGCCAGTACGGCCGCGTGCTGCAGGCCATCCGCGACGCCGAGAGCCGCACCATGTTCTGCGGCTACGACCCGCTGCCCTACAAGCTGAGCGTCTGGACGCTGTCGGCCGTGATGTGCGGCATCGCCGGCGCCCTGTACGTGCCGCAGGTGGGCATCATCAACCCCAGCGAGATGACGCCGGCCAACAGCATCGAGATCGCCGTCTGGGCGGCCGTGGGCGGGCGCGGCACGCTGATCGGGCCCATCGTCGGCGCCTTCCTGGTCAACGGCGCCAAGAGCTGGCTGACCGTGACCTTCCCCGAGTTCTGGCTCTACGTGCTGGGCGGCCTGTTCATCGCGGTGACGCTGTTCCTGCCGCAGGGGGTGGTGGGCCTGGTGAAGAAGCTGCGCCGGGGAGGCTCGGCATGACGCCCGACCTGATGCAGGCCGGCGCCGAGCGCATGCAGCGGTTCGCGGGCGTCCTGCCTTCGGGCAACACCGCCTCGGGCGGCCGCGCGGCAGGCTTCGCGCGCCCCCTGGTGCCGGGCGAGGTGGACGTCACGCACGGCCGCATCCTGTACCTGGAGGACGTGCACGTCGCCTTCGACGGCTTCAAGGCCATCAACGGCTTGTCTCTGGACATCGCGCCCGGCGAGCTGCGCTGCATCATCGGCCCCAACGGCGCGGGCAAGACCACGATGATGGACATCATCACCGGCAAGACGCGGCCGGACCGGGGCACGGTGTTCTTCGGCTCCACCATCGATCTGCTGCGCCACCGCGAGGCCGAGATCGCCACGCTGGGGATCGGCCGCAAGTTCCAGAAGCCCACGGTGTTCGAGCGGCTCAGCGTCTACGAGAACCTGGAACTCGCGCTGGCGACCCACAAGCGCGTCTGGCCGTCCCTGCGCTTCCAGCCCAATGGCGAGCAGCGCGACCGCCTGGCCGAGGTGCTGACGACCATCCATCTGGTCGAACACGTGGCGCGCACCGCCGGCGAGCTGAGCCACGGCCAGAAGCAGTGGCTGGA
Source organism: Hydrogenophaga sp. SNF1 (assembly GCF_034421675.1). Taxonomy (NCBI): domain Bacteria; kingdom Pseudomonadati; phylum Pseudomonadota; class Betaproteobacteria; order Burkholderiales; family Comamonadaceae; genus Hydrogenophaga; species Hydrogenophaga sp. SNF1. The sequence continues at coordinate 3,418,906 of NZ_CP139793.1, read as the reverse complement.
GATCGGCATGCTGCTGATGCAAGACCCCAAGCTGCTGCTGCTCGACGAACCCGTGGCCGGCATGACCGACGAAGAGACCGAGCGCACCGCGCAGCTCTTCCTCTCGCTCAAGGGCCGGCACTCGCTGATGGTGGTGGAGCACGACATGGCCTTCGTGCGTGCCATCGCCGCCACGGTGACGGTGCTGTGCGATGGCGCCGTGCTCGCCGAAGGCACGCTCGACGAGGTGCAGGCCGACGAGCGCGTGATTGAGGTCTACCTGGGCCGCTGAAGGACTCCCCATGCTCGACGCGAGAGACATTCACCAGGCCTACGGCGGCAGCCACATCCTGCGCGGCGTGAACCTGCAGGCCCGCGCGGGCGAGGTGACGGTGGTGCTGGGCCGCAATGGCGTGGGCAAGACGACGCTGCTCAAGTGCCTGATGGGCCTGGTGCCCCTCAAGAGCGGCGAGGTGGTGTTCGACGGCCGCTCCGTGCGCGCGGCGCCGCCGTACGCGCGGGCCCGCCTGGGCATGGGCTACGTGCCGCAGGGGCGCGAGATCTTCGCGCGCCTGACGGTGCAGGAGAACCTGCAGATGGGCCTGGCCACGCGCCCCCTGGGCACGCCCGTGCCGCCGCAGCTGTTCGAGCTGTTCCCCGTGCTCAAGCAGATGCTGGGCCGCCGCGGCGGCGACCTCTCGGGCGGCCAGCAGCAGCAGCTGGCCATTGCGCGCGCCCTGGCGAGCCGGCCCAAGCTGTTGATCCTGGACGAGCCCACCGAAGGCATACAGCCCAACATCATCAAGGACATCGGCCGCGTGATCCGCCAGCTCGCCACGCGGGGCCTGGACGGCGAGCCCATGGCCATCGTGCTGGTGGAGCAGTACTACGACTTCGCCGAGGCCCTGGCCGACCGCTACCTGGTGATGGAGCGCGGCGAGGTCATCGCCAGCGGGCCGGGCAGCGAGATGGCGGAGAAGGGCGTGCGGCAGCTGGTGGCCATCTGAGGCCGCGGCGCCCGCCCAGGGTCGGGGCCTGATCCGCTGGTTCGGCCAAGTCCTGGCCAACCGCGCCGCCGACGGGGTCTCTGCGCACAGGCCTGGGGCATGGGCGCACCATGGCACGGTCCCGGTGGGCGCGGCGCGCGGCGCATTCACCCGGACGTGCCTGCAGGAACGCCGCTTGCCGCGCGCATTGCCCATCAACCGTTGTGAGGGCCCCTGCCATGACGCACAAGTACCCACCCCCCGACCAGGCGCTGGCCGAGCACCCGAAGGATTACTCGGACCCGGAGCTCAAGGAATACACCGACGAGTTCGCCCAGGACATTCTCGACGAGGTCATGCCCATCATGCCGCTGGTGCTGCCGCTGATGGCGGTATTGCAAATGTTCATGCTGGCCTTCATTGCGGTGGTGATGGCCTGAACGCCTTGCTCAGTCCGCCGTGATCTTGCGTTCCTTGATGACCGCGCCGAAGCGCTTGGAGTCGTCCATGCCGCGCTTGCCGAACTCGGCGGGCGACAGCGGCAGGGCCTCGCCGCCGAGGTTGATCATCTTCTCGCGCACGGCGGGCGTGGCCAGGATCTTGTTGATCTCGGTGTTCAGCCGCGCGATGACGGCCGGCGGCGTGCCGGCCGGCGCGTAGAAGCCGAACACCGTGTCGGCGTCGAAGCCTTTGAGGCCGGCCTCGTCCAGCGTGGGCACGTTGGGGAACAGCGGCGAGCGCTTGCTGCTGCCCACGGCCAGCAGCTTCAGGCGCCCGCTCTTGGCGTGCTGCAGGCCGATGCCCGGGTCGAAGGTGTAGTCGATCTGGTTGCCCAGCAGGTCGTTGAGCGCGGGCGCCGCGCCGCGGTAGGGCACGTGCACGGCGAACAGGCCGGCCTGGCTCTTGAACATCTCGCCGGCCAGGTGCGGCGAGCTGCCGTTGCCCGGCGAACCGTAGCTGAGCTTGCCCGGGCGTGCCTTCACGTAGGCGATGAATTCCTGGATGTTGTTCACCTCCAGCCCGTTGCGCGCCATCAGGTAGACCGCGATGCGCGCGGCCGAGGCCACGGGCATCAGGTCCTTCGCCGGATCGAAGGCCATCTTGGCGTAGAGGTGCGGGTTCACCGAGACCATGCCGCCCGAGGACAGCAGCAGGGTGTAGCCGTCGGCCGGCGACTTGGCCACGGCGTCGCCCGCCACGTTGCCGTTGGCGCCGGCGCGGTTCTCCACCACCACGGTCTGGCCCAGGGCGTCGGCCAGGGGGGTGGAGACCAGGCGCGCGATCTGGTCGGCCGCGCCGCCGGGCGCGAAACCCACGATCACCTTGACCGGCTTGTCGGGCCAGGCCTGCGCGAGCGCGGCGGGGGCGGCCAGCAGCGTGGCGGCGGCCAGGGCGGTGGCGGTGAGCAGGGATTTCATGCGGGTCTCCTGGATGTGTGTGTTGTGGAGGGGAACGGAACTCAGTGGGCCGGCTTCTTCCGGCGCGGGTTGTGGTGCCAGCGGATGGGCTGGGCCTTGAGCGGGCGCGCGGGCGCGCCGTGCTGCACCAGGGCGCGGTCGAGCGCGGTGCCGGCCTCGTCGGCCAGCGCGGCCTCGCGGGCCTGGGCCACGGCCTCGGCGGCGCCGGCCTTGGTGGCGTCGGACAGGTGGTCCACGATGTGCAGCAGGTTGTCCTTGCCGCGCTCGTTGGTGCTGCCGTAGCCCTTGATGAGCCGGCCGCACTTCGCCAGCTCCAGTCCCAGGCGCGCGTCGGCGCGCGCGCCGCGCTCCACGGCGGCCAGCCAGCGGTCCATGAGCGCCTGTTCGGTGGCGAAGCGGCTGCCCAGGGGGCGCAGGCGCTTGGTGGCGGCCAGCGCGCGCAGCGCGAGCAGGCCCAGCACGCCATGGCTGGACACCTTGAGCGGCAGCGCCCAGGGCGCCTGGCCGCGCTGCACGCGGCGCTGGTCCCAGGCCAGCACGCGGCGCGCGAGGGACTCGGGCAGCATGGCGGCGAACTCGGGCGCGCCGGGCTTGAAGTGGTCGTAGACCCGCAGCAGATCGCCGTTGCCGGCCTTGACCTCGCGGCGCACGCGCTCGGCGCGGCTGGCGCGGGCCTTGAGCTCGGCCACGCGCACGATGTCGTCGAAGGCCATCCACAGCGCGAGCCAGCGCGCGGCCTCGCGCGTGGCGGCGAAGCCCTGCGCGCCGGCCGGATCGCCCGCGCGCTCGGCGGCGAGCACGCGCTGCAGGCGCTCGAGGTAGCGCAGGCCGTAGGCGGCGTTCTGGTATTCAACCGCACGCGCGTGGCCCAGGGCCAGGATGTCGTGCAGCGCGGTGGGGAATGGCGCCAGCAGGGCGGGCGGCGTGGCGGCCGCGGGCACCGGCGCTTCGGCGTCGTCGTTCATCACCTGCTCGACCCAGCGCGCCTGTTCGCGCTGCGCGCTCACGGCGTCGAAGGCGAGGGCGAAGCCGCGCAGGCTGGCCTTGGCGTGGCCGCCGGCGCCGCCCACCACGGCCTCGTAGTCGGCGCGCGTGAAGGGCAGCAGGCCGCTGGCGGCGATGGCGCCCAGCATCACCGCGCTGACCACGGTGCCGGCCTCGCGCGTGAGCGCGGCCATGTCCAGCACGTGGTGCGCGCGGCTGTGCTCGCGCACCAGCGCCAGCAGCGGGGCCTCGTCGCGGCGGCCGTCGCCCATCACCATCTTCTCGGCGGTGGTGAAGGCGCGCGAGGACGAGGTGATGACCAGCGTGTGCTCGCCCGACGCCAGGCCGTTGCCGATCTGGCGGCCGGTCTCCAGCAGCTCGGAGGAGACCAGCGCGTCGAGCCGGCCCGGCAGCGGGTTCAGGCCGAACACCGGGCGGCGGCCGCGCAGCTCGGCCAGCGGCGTGGGAAAGACCTCGAGGTAGTAGGTGGTGGCGCCGGTGCGCTGGGCCACGCCGGGGATGCTGGTGGCCTGGGCCGCGTAGCCGGCGTGGCGCGCGGTGTCCACCAGCCAGTCGGTCAGCGTGCCGCCGCCTTCGCCGCCGAGGGCGCAGAGCAGGAGGGAAATGGGTTGGGCGGAAGACATGTCGGTATCAGGCGGCTTGCAACAGGCGGACGAAGGGCGCGCGAACGGCATCGAGCAGGCGCTCGTGCCACTTCGGGTTCTGCACCACCTCGGCGCGGTAGAAGGAAGGGCACAGCGTGGCCGCGTGCGCGTTGGCGCCGCACAGGCCGCAGCCCACGCAGCCGTCGATGACGGTGGCCACGGGGTCGACCTTCAGCGGATCGGGGTTGTCCTTGAGCGTGAGCGTGGGGCAGCCCGACAGGCGGATGCAGGCGTGGTCGCCGTTGCAGACGTCCTCGTCCACGCCGTACTTCACGCGCACCACGCGCTGGCCCTTCTTCAGCAGCCCGGCGATCCAGGGCTTGATGCGGCGCTGGCGTTCCAGCTGGCATTCGCCCTCGGCCACGATGACCTTGAGGCCCTGGAACTCGGTGGTGAAGGCCTCGGTGAGCGTGGCGCGCACGGTGTCCACCTCGTAGGTGTGCACGGTGCGCATCCATTGCACGCCCAGGCCCTTGAGCGTGCTCTCGATGGTCTGGTTCACGTGGGCCAGGCTCTGCGCCTTGTTGGGCGCGGCGGCCTTGGCCTCGTCGTCGGGCGTGGAGATGATGTCCTGCGTGCCGGTGGCCGAGGTGTAGCCGTTCTTGAAGATCAGCAGCACCGCGTCGTCGCCGTTGAAGAGAGCGCTTTGCACGCCGGTGAGCAGGCCGTTGTGCCAGAAGCCGCCGTCGCCCATCACCGACAGCACGCGCCGGCGCATCAGCGGCGAGACGCCCGCGCGGCTGGCCAGGCTCATGCCGTAGCCCAGGATGGAGTGGCCAAAGGAGAAGGGCTCGAAGGTGGCGAGCGCGTGGCAGCCGATGTCGCCCGCGATGTGCACCGGGCCCACGTCCTGCTGGGCCAGCTTGAGCGCCGAGAACACCGGCCGCTCGGGGCAGCCGATGCACATGCCCGGCGGGCGCGCGGGCAGGGCGCCGCCCACGGCCTTGGCCACGTCGGCGCGGCGCTGCGCGTTGCCTTGCAGCCAGGCGCGCGCCGAGCCCAGCGCGGCGGCATCGCTGGCCAGGTACTTCTCGACGAAGCCGGCCAGGCCTTGCGACATCACCTCGGCCGTGTATTCGCCGGCGCTGGGCAGCAGGTCCTTGCCGTGCAGCGGCGTGGCAATGCCGGCGCGGCGCAGCAGCGTGGCCAGCTCCTGCTCGATGTACTCGGGCTGGCCTTCCTCGATCATGAGCACGGCGCGCTTGTCTTCGCAGAAGCGCTCCAGCTGATCGGGCACCAGCGGGCTGGTGACGTTGAGCACCAGCATGGGGATCTTCGACTCGCCGAAGGCGTCGGCCAGGCCGAACTGCTGCAGCGAGCGGATGAGGGTGTTGTAGAGCCCGCCCTGCACGATGAGGCCGAGGTCTTTGTGTTCGCCCTCGAACAGCTCGTTCAGGCCGTTCTCGGCGATGTAGCGGCGCGCGGCGGGGATGCGCTGCTCGCCCTTGAGCTTCTCGTGGCGGAAGGTCACGGGCGGGTGGGCCAGGCGCATGTAGTCGAAGCCCGCCGGCTCCTGGATCAGCTGGCGCGTGGAGATGGCGGGCGCGAGGTTGTCCTTGGTCTCGAAGCTGCCGCGCACGTGGCAGGCGCGGATGCGCAGCTCCATGATGGCCGGCATGTTCGAGGCCTCCGACAGGCGAAAGCCGTGCTCGACCATGTGCACCATGCGCGCGAGGTCGGGCCGCGGGTCGAGCAGCAGCATGCCGCTCTTGAGCGCGTAGGCGTGGGTGCGCTCCTGGATCACGCTGGCGCCCTCGCCGTAGTCTTCGCCGACGACGATCAGCACGCCGCCGGTGACGCCGGGCGAGGCCAGGTTGGACAGCGCGTCGGCCGCCACGTTGGTGCCGACGATGGACTTCCAGGTGACCGCGCCGCGCACCGGGTAGTGGATGGACGCGCCCAGCATGGCCGCGGCCGATGCCTCGTTGGAGCAGGCCTCCACGTGCACGCCCAGGGTGTCGAGGTAGGGCTTGGCCTGCACCATGACGTCGAGCAGGTGCGAGACCGGTGCGCCCTGGTAGCCGCCCACGTAGGACACGCCGGACTGCAGCAGCCCTTTGGTGATGGCGAGGATGCCCTCACCGTGAAATGTCTGGCCCGCGCCGAGCTGGAGGGATTGGATTTCCTCGCCAAATGAAACTTCCAAGGCCTGTGTCTCCGTGGGTTTGTCGTGTCGAACACGCGAGTATGGGCGCTCGATCGGCATCGATCCATACAATGAGCCGACTAACTGACATTAGATTCATGCATGTCAAAGACCTCGACCTGAACCTGCTTCGGCTGTTTGCCGAGGTGTACCGCGCGGGCAGCGTGAGCCGGGCGGCCGAGCGCCTGGGGCTGACGCAGCCGGCGGTGAGCCACGGCCTCACGCGGCTGCGCCTGCTGGTGAAGGACCCGCTGTTCACGCGCGCGCCCGGCGGGGTGCGGCCCACGCCGCGCGCCGTGGCCTTGGCCGAAGCGGTGCAGGACGCGCTGGACGCTTTGGAAGGCGCGCTCGGGCGCACCCGCGTGTTTGACCCCGCCACCTCGCGCCACCTGTTCCGTGTGCACATGAGCGACATCGGCGAGGGGCGCTTCCTGCCCGAGCTGATGGCCTGGCTGCACGCGCAGGCGCCCGGCGTGCGCGTGGCCACGCGGCCGGTGCCGCACGCGGCGCTGGCCGAGTCGCTGGACGCGGGCGCGATCGATTTCGCCTTCGGCTTCCTGCCGCAGGTTCGGGAGACGCGCCGCGTGGAGCTGCTGCACGACCGCTACGTGGTGCTGATGCGCGCCGGCCACCCCATGGAGGCCTCGCTGCGCAAGCTGCGTGGTGTGGCGCAGCTGCGCGCGCTGCAGCAGCTGGACTTCGTGGCCGTGCGCGCGCACGCCGACACGCTGCGCATCCTGCAGCGCACGGGGCTGCAGGAGCGCCTGCGCCTGACCACGGAGCACTTCATGGTGCTGCCCTCCATCGTGCAGGCCACCAACCTGTGCGGCGTGATGCCGCGCAACATCGCGCGCGGCTTCGTTCAGGCCGGCGGCTGCGCGGTGCTGGAGCCGCCCTTCGAGGGCGCCGACTTCACGGTCTCGCTGCACTGGAGCCACCGCTTCGAGGCCGACCCGGCCCACCGGTGGTTCCGCGAGGTCGCGGTCAAGCTGTTCGCCGAGTTCTGAGGGCCAGGCCCTCGCCTGGCCCCGCCGCCTCAGGCCGGCCGCGCGTCGAGCAGCCCGGCGCGCTCGGGTTCCCGGTAGCCCGTCGACAGCGCCACGCCACCCGGCGTCACGCCGGCGTGGTCGCCCAGGCGCAGCGGGCGGGCGCGGTAGCTCTGGCGCATGGCGTCCACGCGCTGCTGCAGGGCTTCTCGCGTGGCGATGCGGTCGGCGTGCCGCTGCAGCACCTGGTGGGCCGATTCGATGAGTTTGGCGTTGCGCGTGCGCTCGGCGTCGGCCAGCAGCTGTTCCACCGTGCCGGCGGGGTCGCCCTTGAGGCTCATGCGCATGGCGTGTTCGGACAGGTGCAGCACGCGCGCGTGCCCCTGCCGCAGGGTCTCGGCCCAGGCCTCATGGCCCTTGGCCGCGCAGGCCAGCAGCTCGCTCATGGCGCGGCTGGTGCCAAAGCGCAGGGAGATGGCACCGATGGCGGTGTCGGCCCCGGCGGGCGCCGTGCCGCGCTGGGCCAGGCGAACCATCAGCGTGATCAGGTTGCAGGCGCTCTCGGTGTCGAAGCCGGGCGCGAGCACCTCGCCCATGAGGCGGACCGTGGTGTCCAGCGCGGCCGCGCCCAGCTTGTTGTGCAGGTTGTTGATGGCGGCGGCCACCTCGTGCAGGCGGCGCGGGCGTTCGGGCTCGAAGCTGCGCTCGGCGGTGCGCGCCAGTTGGTCCACGCAGCGCTGCAGGCCGCGCGTGTCGTTGTTGTCGAAGCGCGCCAGCGCCAGCAGCACCAGCGCCTGGGGGTCGAAGAGCTTGGAGTCCACGCCCAGGCGCGCCGCGCGGTCCAGCAGGGCCACGCCTTCGCCGCGGTCGCCGCCATAAAAGGCCAGCATGCCGTGCTTGAGCAGCCGGCTCACCGAATGCGGCGTGAGCCGCGTGGCCATGGCATAGGTGCCCAGCGCGTGGTCGAACTGGCCCAGCTCGAACTGGGCGCGGCCCATGACGTCGTAAGCGTCGGCATAGGCGTCGTCGTCCACCAGCAGGCTTTCGATGGTGCTGACGGCCTTGGCAGGCACGCCCGATTCGAGCTGCGCGCGCGCCACGCCCAGGCGGGCCCAGGGCAGCGTCTTGGCCTCGATCACGGCCTCGTACAGGCGCTGCGCCTCGCCGATGTGGCCGGCGCGCAGCAGCAGCTCGGCGCCGATGCGCGCGGCATACAGCCAGTAGGCTTGTCGGGCTTCGAAGCGCGCCAGGCACAGCGCGGTGGCGTGGTCGAAGTCCTGCGCGTCGATGGCCGTGAAGATGGCGTGCAGCACCTGCTTGCGCTGGCGCGCGAGCTGGATGCGCTCGCCCAGGCTGGCGGCGGTGTGCGGCTTGAGCAGGTAGGCGTCAAGCGCCGACTCGGCCGCTTCGGCCACCCTGCTGTAGGTGGCTTCGGCGGTGAGCATCACGAACACCGTGTGGAAGGGCAGGATCTGGTGGCGGCGCAGGTCGTCCAGCAGCTCCTGCCCGGAGTAGCTTTCCTTGTCGAAGCGCTGTTCGCAGACCACCACGTCGTAGCGTTGCGCCTCCAGGCGGCGGCGCGCGTCGTGCACGCGCGCGCACTGCGCCACGTTGCCCACGCCCAGGTCCCGCAGCTGCGAAACGATGATCGCGCGCGATTGGGCGTTGCCCTCGATGACAAGGGCCGATGCGGTGTGCAGTGGGTTGGTGGTGACGTGCATGAAACGGCCCGGCCCGCAGGGGGCCGTGTGGGGATTTTGCGGGCTGGGGGCCGGGGCCGGTGCCGAAAAAAGCGCGGTGCGGGCGGCGCAGATGCCTCGATCGGTGCCGAGCGTCGCGGCAGAGGGCGCGGCGTGCGGGTGGGCGCCGGCTGCACCTGCCTGTCCAGGGCGTCCGATCTTGCGGCCGGGTCCCGGTGGGGCCGGTGTCAGACCCGCCAGATGCGGGGGGCCGTGCCGCCCAGCGACCAGGCCTGTTCGCGCAGCGCCGCCCAGGCGCGCTGCAAGGCCGCCATGAGCGGTTCGACCTGGGGCCCGAGCGCCCGTACCAGGAGCAGGCGCGGGTCGGGGCAGGTGGCGCCCGTCCGCACCTCGGGAGCCGCGCCAGCCAGGGCCAGGCGCACGCTGTCGAGCAGGGCCTCTCGCCGTGCGCTGGGCCAAGGCTCGCCGCTCGCCAGCCACAACGTGCCCAGGGCGCGTTGTCCGGCCAGGCCCAGGGGGCTGTCGAGCAGGCGGGTGTCGCTCGCGTCGATGCGCGCGCGCTCCAGCCACACGCCGGGCCACTGCAGCTCCTGCAGCAGGCGGCCCTGGTTGAAGGCCTGACCGGCGGCGGGCAAGCCCAGGGCACAGACGTCCCAGCCCAGGCACTCGCCGCCCGGGGCGATCTCCAGGGTGAGCGCGTTGCGCGCCTGGCATTGGGGGTAGGCGATGGCTTCCAGCGGCAGCCATTCGAGGCGCGCGCCCTCGTCCACGCGCAGTTGCACGCGCTGCGCGGCCTCAGCCCCATCGCTGCGGTAGAAGCGCGTGGCGCCGGGCGTGCTGATGAGCCCGTGGGCCCCGGCCTCGGCGTGCGCGGTGATGTCCAGCGTGTCGCCGCCGACCAGGCCGCCCGGCGGGTGCACGATCACGTTGTGGCAGACACCCTCGCCCTCGGGGTAGAGGCTTTTGAGGATGCGCAGCGGCCCGTCGTGCCGGTGCCGCAGCGTGGTGCGCGGACCGTCGCGGCGGTAGCTCAGGTCGAGGGTGGCGTGCCAGGGCATGCGGCGAGTGTAGGGGCGGGTACCGCTCCACGAGCGCTTTCAGGCAAGCGGCTTTCCGCTCCAGCGACGCCCCGCGCAGCGCGCTCTCCAGAGCGGCCCGCCGGGCCGCCGGTGCCCACGCGGCTCCTGGCGGTCAAGCTTGCCCGGTCGATCTTCAGCCGCCCTGCGAGCCCCGGTGCGCCCAGGCCGTGGTGTGCTTCTCGACGAAGCTGAACAGCTCGTACATGGCCATGGCCATCACGCCCACCACCAGCAGGCCGCTGAAGGCCAGCCCCATCTGCATGGATGAGCCGGCGGAGATCAGCAGGTAGCCGATGCCTTCGTTCGAGGCGGTCATCTCCGACACCGTGGTGCCCACGAAGGCCAGGGTGATGGCGACCTTGAGCGAGCCGAAGAAGTAGGGCATGGAGCGTGGCAGGCCGACCTTGGTGAGCACGTCCCAGCGCTTGGCGCCCAGCACGCGCAGCACGTCCTCCAGCTCGGGCTCCAGCGTGGCCAGGCCGGTGGCGATGTTGACCATGATGGGGAAGAAGCTGATGAGGAAGGCCGTGAGGATGGCCGGGCCCACGCCGATGCCGAACCACACCACCAGGATGGGCACGAAAGCCGCCTTGGGCAGGGCGTTGAAGGCGGTCATCAGCGGATAGACCGCCGCGTAGGCCAGGCGCGAGCTGCCGATGAGAAAGCCCAGCAGTACGCCCACCACGATGGCGAGGCCGAAGCCGGCCATGGTGACCCAGAAGGTGCGCCAGGCGTGGCCCATGATGGTGGCCTTGTGCTCCAGCGTCTGTTCCCAGATGCGCGAGGGGCTGGGGAAGATGAACTCGGACACGCCGAAGCCGACCGTGATGAGTTCCCAGACCACGACGATCGCGATCAGCAGCAGCAGCGGCGAGAGGCGTTCGAGGTTCTTTCGTTGTTGGCTGGTCATGGCGCGCTCATTGGTTGATGACGGCGCCGGCCTTGCGCATGGCGCCGATGTGGCCGCGCAGTTCGTGCACGACGTCGGTGAAGTCCTTGGTGTAGGTGACTTCGAGCTCGCGCGTGCGCGGAATCTGAATCTCGCGCTTGACGACGAATCGGCCCGGGCTCTTGCTCATGCAATACACCGTGTCGGCGAGAAAGACCGATTCGCGCAGGTCGTGCGTGACCAGGATGACGTTGAAGCGCTGCGCTTCCCACAGGTCGCGCAGGGTGCACCACAGTTCCTCGCGGGTGAAGGCGTCGAGCGCGCCAAAGGGCTCGTCGAGCAGCAGCATCTTGGGTTCGTGGATGAGCGCGCGGCAGATGCTGGCGCGCTGCTGCATGCCGCCCGACAGCTCCCAGGGAAACTTCTGGCCCATGCCGCCCAAGCCCACGCTCTCCAGCAGCTTGAGCGCGCGCTCCTCGAACTCCTTGCGGCGGTCCTTGAACTGGTGGCGGTAGGGCTCGACGATTTCCAGCGGCAGCAGCACGTTGTCGAGCGTGGTGCGCCAGGGCAGCAGCGAAGGCGCCTGGAAGGCCATGCCCGAGATCTTCAGCGGGCCGGTCACGGGCTGGCCATCGATGCGGATGCTGCCCATGCTGGGCATCTTCAGGCCCGTGGTGAGCTTCATGAAGGTGGACTTGCCGCAACCCGAGGGACCGACGATGGCGATGAACTCGCCGCGCTTGACCTTCAGGTTGATGTCCTCGACGGCGAAGACCTTGCGGGCCAGCAGGTCCTCGTTGTAGGCGAGCCAGACCTGGTCGAAGTCGACGAAGGCGGCGTCGTGGGGCGGGGCGTTGGTCGACATGGGCTTCTTTCGTGAGAAGGGCCAGCCACCCGTTGGGGAGGCTGGCCCCGGTCCGCGCGGGCCTTACTTCTTGGCGGGCGGCAGGATGTCGAGTTCGGCCTTGCTGGGCAGCATGGAGCCGTTCCAGACCTTGGACGGGTCGACGCGGGTCTTGGTGGCGTAGGCGTCCGACACCTCGGAGGCCATCAGGGCCAGGCGGCCCGGCACGACCTGGCCGAAGCCTTCGCGGCGGGCGTCGGGGCTGGCCACCACGGCGTCGATGGCGAGCTGCAGGCGGCGCGTTTCCAGCGGCACGTTGATGATGCCGTCGCGCGCCTTCACGGTCTCGATGGTGGCGGCCGGGTTGGCCATCACTTCCTTGGCGCCCTTAGCGAAGGCCGAGAGGAAGGCCTTCACCGCGCCGGGGTTCTCGGCGATCAGCTTGGGCGTGGCGACGATCACGTTGCCGTAGAGCTTCACGCCGTGCTCGGCGAAGGGCAGGATCACCACGTCTTCCGTCTTGACGCCGCGCGCTTCCAGGTTGAGCAGCGAGGTGAACGAGAAGCCGGTGATGGCCTCGATGTCGCCGCGCACCAGCATGGTCTCGCGCAGTGGCGGGTCCATGGAGGTCCAGCTCACGCTGTTGATGTGGTTGGCCTTCTGGAAGATGGGGAAGCCCTTGCGGCCGGCGTCGAACACAGGCGCGCCGAGCTTGCGGCCTTCCAGGTCCTTGGGTTGGGTGATGCCGCTTTTCTTGAGCGCGAGCACCGCGGCCGGCGTGTTGTTGTAGACCATCATCACCGCGACCGGCTTGTTGGGCGCGTCGGGGTTGTTGGCATGGAACTCCATCAGGGCGGCCATGTCGGCGAAGCCCATGTCGTAGGTGCCCGAGGCCACGCGGGTGACGGCGCCGCTGGAGCCGTTGCCGGAATCGATGGTCACGTCCAGCCCGGCCTGCTTGTAGTAGCCCTTGGCGGCGGACTGCAGGAACAGGGCGGCGGGGCCTTCGAAGCGCCAGTCGAGCTGGAACTTGATGGGGGTTTGCGCGTGCGCGGCGCCCGCGAAGCTGGCGGCCAGCGCCAGGGCGGTGGTGGTCTGGAGGAAGCGGCGTTTGTTCATGGTTTCTCCAAGGCTGGCGAGTCGTCGTTGTGGATAGGCGCCGCTGGCGGAGGCCGGCGGGCCATGCGGAACGGATAGCAACATCGGTGCCAGTGCGCGGTCGCTGGCGGCGGGGTGGCCGTGGCCCCTTTTGCACACGAAATCTGTATACACATTCTCCGTGCGGGGTCGGATCGGGGTTATCCAGACATACCCTGAAATGGCACGCCCCACGGCGGTGTGGGCACCGCCGTGGGGCGCATTGTTACCCCGATGTGGTGCGCGGCGCCCTCGGGCCAGTCCCGAGGGGGCGCCGCGCTCAGGCCTGGGCCGCCGCCAGTGCCGTCATGTTGAGCACGCGGCGCACGGTGGCCGCGGGCGTGAGGATGTGCACCGCGCCCTTGACGCCCATGAGCACCGGGCCCACCGTGACGCCGCCGCTGGTGGTGGTCTTCATCACGTTGTAGAGGATGTTGGCCGCGTCCAGGTTCGGGCACACCAGCAGGTTGGCCGAGCCGGTGAGGCTGCTCTCGGCCAGATAGGCGCTGCGGATCTCGGGCTGCAGCGCGGCGTCGCCGTGCAGCTCGCCGTCGCACTCGATGCCGGGGTGGGTGGCCACGAAGAGGTCGCGGGCGCGCGCCATCTTGCGCGCCGAGGCGCGCTTGCTGGAGCCGTAGCTGGAGTGCGACAGGAAGGCCACGCGCGGCTGGTGGCCGAAGCGCTGCACCGCGTGCGCGGCCATGCCGGCGATCTCGGCCAGTTCCTCGGCGCTGGGGTCCTCGTTGACGTAGGTGTCGGCGATGAACACCGGGCCGCGGTCGGTCATGAGGGCGTTGACCGCGGCGTACAGCTTGGCGCCTTCGCGGCGACCCAGGATGCTGTCGATGCGCTCCAGGTGCGTCATGTAGCTGCCCACCAGGCCGCAGATGAGGGCGTCGGCGTCGCCGAGCGAGATCATGAGCGAGCCGATGATGGTGTTGGAGCGGCGCACCGCGGCCTTGGCGACCTCGGGCGTGGCGCCCTGGCGGCCCATCAGCTGGTGGTAGTGCTCCCAGTACTGGCGAAAGCGCGGGTCGTCCTCGGGGTTGACGTTTTCCACGTCCACGCCCAGGCGCATGCGCAGGCCGGCCTTGGCGATGCGCGCCTCGATCACGGCGGGGCGGCCGATGAGGATGGGGTGGGCCAGGCCGTCGTCGATGGCCATCTGCGCGGCGCGCAGCGCGCGCTCGTCCTCGCCGTCGGCGTAGGCCACGCGCGCCTTCTTGGACTGGGCCTTGGCGGCGTTGAACACCGGCTGCATGAGGATGCCGGTCTGGTAGACGAAACGCCCGAGCTGCTGGCGGTAGGCGTCCATGTCGGCGATGGGCCGCGTGGCCACGCCGGAGTCGGCCGCAGCCTGTGCCACGGCGGGCGCGATGCGCAGGATCAGGCGCGAGTCGAAGGGCTTGGGAATCAGGTACTCAGGGCCGAAGCTCAGCTCCTGGCCGGCGTAGGCGTTGGCCACTTCCTCGCTGGTCTCGCTTTTCACCAGGTCGGCGATCTGGCGCACGCAGGCCAGCTTCATCTCTTCCGTGATGCGGGTGGCGCCGCAGTCGAGCGCGCCGCGGAAGATGTAGGGGAAGCACAGGACGTTGTTGACCTGGTTCGGGTAGTCGCTGCGGCCGGTGGCGATGATGCAGTCGGGCCGCACGGCCTTGGCCAGCTCGGGGCGGATCTCCGGCTCGGGGTTGGCCAGGGCCAGGATGATGGGCTTGGCGGCCATGGTCTTGACCATCTCGGCCGTCATCACGCCGGGGGCCGAGCAGCCCAGGAACACGTCGGCGCCGTTCACCGCGTCGGCCAGGGTGCGCTTGTCGGTGGCCTGCGCGTAGCGCTGCTTGGACTCGTCCATGCCGCCGGGGCGGCCCTGGTAGAGCACGCCTTTGGAGTCGCAGACGTAGATGCGATCGCGCGAGACGCCCAGGCCCACCATCACGTCCAGGCAGGCGATGGCGGCGGCGCCGGCGCCCGAGACGGCCACCGTGACCTCGCCGATGGCCTTGCCCACCAGCTCCAGGCCGTTGATCAGCGCGGCCGCGCTGATGATGGCGGTGCCGTGCTGGTCGTCGTGGAAGACCGGGATGTTGAGGCGCTCGCGCAGCTTCTTCTCGACGTAGAAGCACTCGGGCGCCTTGATGTCCTCGAGGTTGATGCCGCCCAGCGTGGGCTCCAGCGCGGCGATGATGTCCACCAGCTTGTCCGGGTCGCGCTCGGCGAGTTCGATGTCGAAGACGTCGATGCCGGCGAACTTCTTGAACAGGCAGCCCTTGCCCTCCATCACGGGCTTGCCGGCCAGCGGGCCGATGTCGCCCAGGCCCAGCACCGCCGTGCCGTTGGTGATCACGCCCACCAGGTTGCCACGGCTGGTGTAGTCGGCGGCCTTGTTGGGATCGGCCTGGATCTCCAGGCAGGGATAGGCCACGCCGGGCGAGTAGGCCAGGGACAGGTCGCGCTGGTTGGACAGCGGCTTGGTCGGGGTGACGGCGATCTTGCCCCGGCGGGGCGCGCGGTGGTATTCAAGCGCGGCGTCGCGCAAGGCCTGTTCGGCGGGGGTCATGCTTGTCTCCTCAATGGACCGGTTGCGAGCGCGGATTGTCGCAGGAGGACACGGCGGCTTCGGCCGGGTCTGGGCATGACCTCGCGCCGAGCTGACCCAGGGCAGCGCGTGACCCGCGTCACGGAGGGCAATGGCACGGCGGGTCCATGGTGCATCTGCACTATTCGACAGCACGGCTCCGCTCAATAGGCTCGGGTGGTCCCAGCCCATCGAGACCCATGCCCATGTTCATGAAGCCTTCCCACGCGCTGCGCGCGAGCCTTTTGCTGGCCTTGCCCTGGTGGTGCGGCCAGGCCCTGGCGTTCCCTGCACTGAAGGACGAGCCCTTGCAGCCGCTGATGGCGGCGGCAACCGCCGAGTACCAGCGGTACATGGCCCAGCCGCAGCCGGTCGCGCTGGCCGCGCCCAAGGACGGGCAGGCCTGGCCTTGTGCCGTGTCCCAGGCCGAACTGGACGTGTTCGCGAACACCGTCGACTCGGACAACGACCCGGTGGCGAAAGCGGAGCTGGTGAACGACGCGCGCTCCGGCGGCCTGCCGCCCAGCAGGATCGTTTATGCCAACAAGGTGGTCACGCCGGTGCGCGCCCAATGCGAAGGCGGCAAGCTGTCCGGTCCCGTCGAGTTCTGGATCGAATACGACCAGACCATCGGCAGCGGCCAGATCACGCTCAAGTACCACAACCTCATCCGCGTGCGGGCCCAGGCCCTGCAGGGCCGGCCGGACGGCGCGGTGCTGGTGACGGGGACCACCTTGTCGCAGCAGACGGTGTACGCCGACCGGGCGACCGCGGACATGATGGCGGCGCAGCCGAAGCCCAAGATCTCCACCGTGTTCTTCATGGCCTTCACGGTGGCCGGGCCGGCGCCCAAGACCTCGGTGGCCATCGCCCGCACCACCGTCGATGGCGCGCTCAGCCTGACCACCCGCACGCGGTTCTCGCGCCCGGACGGGCAGGTGGTCGAGGACGGCTATGGGGCGTTCGGCGGCCCCGGGCACCACGATTCCCGCACGCTGCGGCGCAACGGCAAGTTGCACGGGCCCCAGCAGACCTTCGCCGGCATGATGGGGCAGTTCCCCATCGCGGCCTCGACGGTGTGCTGGCAGGAGGGGGAAAAGGTCCTGACCAACACCTGCCCGGCGGACTGAGCATGCGCCCATTGATCCACCTGTTGCTGGCGAGCCTGGTCGCGGGCTGTGCCAACCGAAGCTACACCGAAGCGGAATTCAAGCGCCCGGCCCACGCCGAGTGCATCGCGGGGGACTGCCGCAACGGCACCGGGACCCTGCGCTACCTCGATGGCACCGAGGTCACCGGGGCGCGCGTCAACGGCGAGCAGACGGCCGGCACCTACCAGATCCGCTGGCCCTGCCAGCCGGACAGGACGCACGCCCTGACCTACGACGCGCAGAAGCGCCCGGTGTCGGGCACGATCATCCGTACCTGCATCAAGGACTCGCTGGCCATGAGCCAGGCGCCGCGCGTGGCCTCGTTCTCCGGGACCTTCTTCGCCGTGAACAATCCCTTCACCCGGGAAACCGTGTCCTCGTACAAGAGCGGTACCTACACCGACACGCGCGGCATCGTCTGGGAAGGCGAGTTCGACTACATCCCCATCCGCGACTCGGTGGAACTGCCCGGCTACGGCAAGACCTTTCTGCGCTCGGGCGCCTTCGTCTTCGTCGGCGCCAGGATCGACACCGAGCTGGACGAGGTGGTCCGCGGGCTGTTCATCAGCGAGCCGACCCGGCCCGAAGCGGACATCCGGCTGATCCGCGCCCGCCCTGACTACCTGGAAAGCCTGCGCTCCACCTTCGTGGCGGACCGCGCCGCCAATGCGGCGGAACTGGCCGAGGAACAGCGCGCCAGCCGGGAGGCCTTCAACACCGTCCTGAACGTCGCGGCCGGCGCCGCCATCGTTTATGGCAGCGCGCGGGCCATGGCCGCGGCCGACCGCGCGACGCTCGACTCGATGACGGGACTGATCCGCGGCGGGCGCCCGCCCGCGGCACCCGGTGCGCGCACGCCCACGGTGGCGGCCGCAGGCCGTGCCCCCACGCCAGTCTCCGTGGCCGAGTTCCGCCGGCTTCAGGGGGCGGCGGACAACGCCACCGCCGCGGGCCGGCCCGCGAACGCGCCGTCGCGGCCGGCCGCGACGCCACAGGCCACGGCACCAGGGAACGCCACCACCCCGGCGGCGGGCCCCCGGAACGCCCAGGCGCCCGCGCAGAACGCCGGCGGTGGCCAGCGCGGCTACCCGGGCCTGCCCAAGGTGCGGACCGACCAGTGGGACAGCACGGTCACGGGCAAGAAGAACGCCGACGCCTGGTGCCCCAAGTGGACCAAGTCCATCCGCGACGGGTTCATCGGCAGCAAGAACGACTTCATCGGCATGGGGCCGTGCGGCTGCGAACTGGCGAAGAACTCGGTGTCCAACACCATGCCGGGTGTCTTCGTGGCGGAGTACTTCTGCAAGTTCGACTACACCTGGCGCCAGAACGTCCCGGACACCACCAGCCGGTAGCGATCGGCCGGCGGCGGACCCGCCGGCGCGCCGCCGCCGGGGGCGGTCCCGCTGGTGAACGGCGCCCTCAGGCCCGCAGCAAGTCGTGCAGCGTGCGCGCGACGACCTTGGTGGCGCGGCGCAGGTCGTCCAGGCGCACGTGTTCGTCGGCGCGCTTGGCGTTGGACTCGCGCACGGTGCGCGGGCCGGCGCCGTAGATGACGCCGGGGATGCCGCGCTCGACGTAGAGGCGCACGTCGGTGTAGAGCGGCGTGCCGACGGCGGGGATGGGTTCACCGAAGACCTGCTCGCCATGCGTCTGCAGGGCCTTCACCAGGGCGGCGTTGCCCGCCAGGGGCTTCATGGCGCGCGCCAGCAGCATGCGCTTGATCTCGACCCGCAGCGCCTTGCCGCCGCGCGGCGGGTCGAAGCTGGCCGCCGCTTGCGCGATGGTCTCGCGCAGCGCGGCCTCCACCTGCGCGGGGTCTTCTTCGGGGATCATGCGGCGGTCGAGCTTGAGCACCACCTTGCCCGGGATCACGTTGGTGTTGGTGCCGCCACTGATGAGGCCGACGTTGAGGTAGGGGTGGCTGATGCCCTCGACCTTGGAGCGCACCTGCAGGTAGTCGCGGTTGAGCGCGTACAGGGCATTCAGGATGTGGGTGGCGCCCTGCAGCGCGTCGGTGCCGCTGTCAGGGATGGCGGCGTGCGCCATTTCGCCCTGCACCGTCACCTCCAGCTGCAGGCAGCCGTTGTGCGCCACCACCACCTGGTAGCTGAAGCCGGCGGCGATCATCAGGTCGGGCTTGGTCAGGCCCTTGGCGAGCAGCCAGCCCGGACCCAGTTCACCGCCGAATTCTTCGTCGTAGGTGAAATGCAGCTCCACGCCGCCCTTGAGTGGCGCGCCGAGCGATTCGAGCGCGCGCAGCGCGAAGGTGAAGCTGGAGAAGTCGCTCTTGCTCACGGCGGTGGCGCGGCCATACATCGCGCCGTCGACGATTTCGCCGCCGTAGGGGTCGTGGGTCCAGCCCTCTCCGGGGGGCACCACGTCGCCGTGCGCGTTCAGCGCGATGGTGGGGCCGCCCTCGCCGAATCGGCGGCGCACGATGAGGTTGGTGATGCTCTGCAGGCCGGCGGCCCTCACCTCGGCCTCGGGCACCGCGTGCTTCTCGGCGGCATAGCCCATGGGGGCCAGCAGCTCGGCGGTGCGCTCGGCGTGCGGCGCGTTGTTGCCGGGCGGCGAGTCGGTGGGCACGCGCACCAGTTCGCGCAGGAAGGCGAGCTGTTCGTCGAAGTGGGCGTCGATCCAGGCGTCGAGTTGGGTGTGGGCGGTCATGGTCAGGCGGTTTCTTTCGCGAGCTGCTCGAGGAGGTGGTCGAAGGCCAGCACGCTCAGTTCGATGTCGTCGCTGGTGCTGCTTTCCAGAGGGTTGTGGCTGATGCCGCTGTTTTCGCCGCGCACGAACAGCATGGCCTGCGGCATCACCTCGTGCAGCTTCATGGCGTCGTGGCCGGCGCCGCTGGGCATGCGGTGCACCGGCAGGCCCAGCGCGGCCACGGCCTTCTCCCAGCGGGCCTGCCAGTCGGGGTGGCTGGGGGCGGCGGACGCGGTCATGGTGCGCTCCAGGCGCTGGCCCAGGCCGCGGCGTTCACAAATGGCGCTGAGCTCGGCGAGCACGTCGCGCTCCAGCGCGTCGCGCTGGGTGTCGCTGGGCGCGCGCAGGTCGAGCGAGAACTGGCAGCGCCCGGGCACCACGTTGATGGAGCCACCGGGCACGTTGAGCAGGCCGATGGTGGCGACCGAGTCGCCGTCCTGGGCGGCGCGCCGCTCCATGTAGAGCGCGAGCTCGGCCACCGCGCAGGCGGCGTCGCGGCGGCGGTCCATGGGCGTGGTGCCGGCGTGGCTGGCCATGCCGATCACCTCGCCCACGTGGCGCACGCCGGCGTTGATGGAGGTGACCACGGCCAGGGGCAGGCCCATTTCGTTGAGCACCGGGCCCTGTTCGATGTGCACCTCGACGAAGCCCAGGTAGCGCGACGGGTCGCGGCGCAGCGCGCCGATGGCGTCCAGCGTACCCGGCAGGCCGCCGGCGCGCATGGCGTCCTGCAGGCGCACGCCATCCGCATCGGTCTGGTCCATCCAGGCGGGGTTGAAGTCGCCGGTGAGCGCGCCCGAGCCCAGGAAGGTGGCCTTGTAGCGCTGGCCTTCCTCTTCCGAGAACGCCACGACCTCGACGCCGAAGGGCAGGCGCCGGCCGGCCTGGTGGAGGCGCTGCACGCAGGCCAGCGGCACGAAGATGCCGAGTCGCCCGTCGTACTTGCCGCCGTTGCGCACGGTGTCGAAGTGGCTGCCGGTGAGCAGGCGCTTCGCATCGGGCGTGGCGCCGTGGTACACGCCGACCACGTTGCCCACGGCGTCGATGGAGACCTCATCGAAGCCGCATTCGCGCATGCGCGCCATCAGCGCCTGCTGGCAGGCCTGGTGCGCGGCGGTGAGGTAGGTGACGGTGAGCTGGCCGCTCTCTTTGAACCCCGGGTCGCTGTGGCGCGCCAGGTCTTCGTGCCAGTCCCACACATGGTGGCCCAGCGCGGGTTCTGCGCCGAACTTGTCGGCCAGGCGAATCTCGGCGATGCGGTGGATATTGCGCAGGGCCTCTTCGCGCTCGAAGTCCACCGGGTTGTGCAGGCGGCGCTGGAAGGTGGCGATGATCTGCTGGCGCGTGAAACCGCTGCCGCGCGGCCCGCGCACCGCCAGGATGAAGGGAAAACCGAAGCGCGCGTTGTAGTCGGCGTTGAGCCGCTGCAGCGCCTGGAACTCCTCGGGCGTGCAATGCGTGAGGCCGGCGCGGCTTTGCTCGCCCGTGCTTTCGCTGGTGAGGGTCTGGGCCACCATGGCCTTGCCGGCCAGTTCGGGGTGGGCGCGGATCAGCGCCAGCTGCTCGTCGCGCGAGGCCTGGGCCACCGCCTGCACCAGCGCCCACTTGAGCGCGGCCAGGCTGGCGAAGGGGCGCTGGGCCAAGGTGCGTTCCACCACCCAGGGCGAGTGTTCGTACAGGCCGTCGAGCAGGCGCAGGGCCTCGGCGGGCGCGGCGGCGTTGAAGGTGTCGAGCGTGAGGGCCATGGTGTCAGGCGGTGAGTGGGTGTTGGGCGCGCCAGTGGCGCGCGATGTCCAGGCGGCGCGCGACCCACACGCCGTCGTGCGACTGGACGTGGTCCAGGAAGCGCTGCAGCGCGGTGATGCGTCCGGGCCGGCCGAGCAGGCGGCAGTGCATGCCGACGCTCATCATCTTGGGCCGGTCCAGGCCGTTCGGGTCACCCTCGGCGTAGAGCGCGTCGAAGCTGTCCTTCATGTACTGGAAGAAGGGATCGGCGTGCGAATAGCCCTGCGGCAGCGCGAAGCGCATGTCGTTGCAGTCCAGGGTGTAGGGCACGATGAGCTGGTGCGCGTCGCTGCCGTCGCTCTTGCGCACCTTCATCCAGAAGGGCAGGTCGTCGCCGTAGTAGTCGCTGTCGTACTCGAAGCCTCCGAAGTCGGCCACCAGGCGGCGCGTGTTCGGGCTGTCGCGCCCGGTGTACCAGCCCAGCGGGCGCTGGCCCGTCAGCTCCGTGAGGAGGCGCATGGCCTCGGCCATGTGGGCGCGTTCGGTGGCCTCGTCCACGTTCTGGTAGTGGATCCACTTGAGGCCGTGGCAGGCGATGTCGTGGCCAAGTTCGGTGAAGGCGGCGCAGACCTCGGGGTGGCGCTGCAGCGCCTGCGCCACGCCGAACACGGTGAGCGGCAGGCCGCGGCGCTCGAACTCGCGCAGCAGGCGCCAGACGCCGGCGCGCGAGCCGTACTCGTAGATGCCCTCCATGCTGATGTGCCGCGCGGGGTAGGCCGCGGGGTTGAACATCTCGGAGAGGAACTGCTCGGAGGCGGCGTCGCCGTGCAGCACGCTGTTCTCGCCGCCTTCCTCGTAATTGAGGACGAACTGCACGGCGATGCGCGCGCCGCCGGGCCAGCGGGCGTGCGGCACATCGCGGCCGTAGCCGATGAGGTCGCGCGGGTAGGGGGCGGTGGCGTCGTAGGTCATGGAGGCGCTCAGGACAGGGCGAGCGAGAGGTCGTTGGCGGGCCGGGGGCGGTCGAAGGCCAGGCTGGCCTCGACGTGCTGCAGGTGTTCTTCCATCAGGCGCACGGCCAGGGCCTCGTCGCGACCGGCCAGGGCCTTGACGATGGCGGCGTGCTCGTCGCACGAATCGGCGGCGGCCTCGCTGCTCTGGTACATGAGCGTGATGAGCGCGCAGCGCGAGATCAGGTCGCGCAGCAGGTCGGACAGCACGCGGTTGCCCATGAGCTCGGCCATGCGCACGTGGAAGTCGCCCAGCAGCTCGGTGCGGCCGGGCACGTCCTGCCGCAGCACGGCCTGGCGCTCCTGCGCCAGGTGCTCGCGCAGGGCGCGCAGGGTGGCCGGCGTGGCCTGGCGGACGAAGGCGCGGGTCATTTCCACCTCGAGCATGCGGCGCACGGCGAAGACCTGGCGGGCCTCGTCGGCCGAGGGCGTGGACACGAAGGCGCCGCGCGCGGGCTCCAGCCGGATGAGGCGGTTCTGGGAGAGTTGGAACAGGGCCTGCCTGACCAGGGTGCGCGAGACGCCGAAGTGATCGGCGAGTTTCTGCTCGGCGAGCTTGGTGCCTGGACGCAGCCGGTGTTCGACGATGGCGCGCGTGAGGGCGTCGACGATCTGGGCCGTGCTGGACGTTTCCATGCGCCGCATGATAGCCAGATTCGCGCCAAAGTGTATACACTTTCGGTCGACCAAATTCACAGGAGAACGCGGCCATGGGCTTGAGCACCCACGTACTGGACACGATGCACGGTTGCCCGGCGGCGGGCATGGCGGTGGCGCTCTATGCCACGCAGGGCGAGCAAGCGACGCTGATCAAGCGCTTCACGCTCAACGCGGACGGGCGCAACCCGGATGGCCCCTTGCTGGACAACGCCTCGCTGAAGGCGGGGACCTATCGGCTGGTGTTCGATGTGAAGGGCTACTTCGACGCCCGCGGCGTCGACCTGCCGGAGCCCCGCTTCCTGGACCGCGTGGCGCTGGATTTCGGCGTGGCGCGGGTGGACCAGCACTACCACGTGCCGCTGCTGGTGAGCCCCTGGGCCTACTCCACCTACCGCGGCAGCTGAGCCGCCGTGCCAGCCGCAGGGCCGGCGTGCCGCCAACAAGAAGGCCCGCACGAAGCGGGCCTTGAAAACGTCTCAAACCACGGAGATCACTTGTTGCGCTGTCCCTCGGTCAGCGTGTCGAGTTGGAAGTTGCCGCTCTTGTCCCAGAGCCACACGTCGGTGTAGGTGACGCGACCCATGCGCACCGGCGCCGGGAAAGGTGCCGCTGCGCGCACCGTGCGCTCGATCTCGCGCATCACGTCGGGCGCATGGCTGGGCGCCCGCATCCAGCTCACCTGGCGGACCTCGCCGATGTCGTCCACCTCGACCTGCAGCACGCCCACGGCGTGCAGCAGCGGCGGCAGCTGGCCCTTGTAGATGCGGTGGCCGTTGCGGGCGTAGATGTGGCGCGCGCCGTCCTTGCGGTAGTCGGTTGCCGAGGCGGCTTGCGAGATGAACTTGGGGGTGGGGCGCTGGCTCACGGGCGGTGGCGGCGGTGCGGGCACCGGCGCGGGTGGGGGAGGAGGGGGCGGTGGGGGGGGCAGTGGCGCCGCGCAGGCGGCCAGCAGGGCGGCAATCGTCAGGCCAGTCCAGCGCAGCGCGCGGGCCCGGGGGGCGTCGCAGCGGGCGGGGGCGGAGGGCTTGGTGTCTCGGGTGCTCATGCGTTTCTCTCAGCGGGGCCGGCCTCGCCATACCGCGGGGCCGATGGAGTGTATGTGCGAAATCGCACGCGGTGCCAATCACAACGGCCGATACTGGCGGCCCTTGGGTTTCTCTTACAGATCCATACAGCTTTGTCGACAGGGACGCCACACATGGCGGGTGAGTTGCAGACCTTCCTTCGCCGCTTGCGCGACGAGCCCGCCGTGCTGGTGACGGTGCGCGCCTCACGCGGTTCGGTGCCCCGCGAGGCCGGCACCTGGATGGCGGTGTTTCGCAACGACACCATCGACACCATCGGCGGCGGACACCTGGAATGGGACGCGATGCGCCGCGCGCGCGAGATGCTGGCGCGACGCGCGGTCCAGCCATCCGTGCAGTCGGTCACGCTTGGCCCCAGTCTGGGCCAGTGCTGCGGCGGGGCACTGGAACTTTCGTATCAACCCGTCGGCGCCGCCGACGCGCCGGCGCTGCGCGAGCGCCTGGGCACGGCCCTGCGGCCGGTGGCGCTGTTCGGCGGTGGGCACGTGGGCCGAGCGCTGGTGCGCGCGCTTGCGCCACTGCCCTTCGCCATCACCTGGATCGACAGCCGCGACGAGGTCTTTCCCGACCCGCTGCCGGAGGGCGTGGCGGCCGAGCACTCCGACCCGGTGCAGGCCGCCGTGCCGGCGCTGGCCAGCGGCTCGCTGGTGCTGGTCATGAGCTTTTCGCACGCCGAGGACCTGGACATAGTGGCGGCCTGCCTGCGCCGCCTGCGCGAACGCGACGATCTCGGCTTCATCGGCCTCATCGGCAGCCGCACCAAGTGGGCCACCTTCCGCCACCGGCTCACGGAGCGCGGCTTCAGCGAAGAAGAGCTGGTGCGCGTGACCTGCCCGATCGGCCTGCCCGGCATCACCGGCAAGGCACCGGCCGTGATCGCGGCGGCGGTGGTGGCGCAGTTGTTGCTGCTGACGCCGAAGACCTCCGCGAGCGGTGTTTGAGCCGCTACACTGCGGGCCTTCTGTGGTCGCAGCGGAGCCGGTGCAACGCACCGTGTATCGCGGCCCTCGGTCGGCTCAGAGCGCCCGCGGTGGTGAGTCGAAACGCCGGATGGCCCAAAGCCATCCCTTGAACGAGGTGCCATGGAAACCTACCTGCTCGACTGGGCCAACCTGCTGTTGCGCTGGCTGCACGTCATCGTCGCCATCGCCTGGATCGGCTCTTCCTTCTATTTCGTTTTCCTCGACAGCAGCCTCACGCCGCCCGAGGACGAGGCGCTGCGCCGCGACGGCGCCACCGGCGAGCTGTGGGCCGTGCACGGCGGCGGCTTCTACCACCCGGTGAAATACGCGGTCTCGCCGCCGCAGTTGCCGGGCCACCTGCACTGGTTCTTCTGGGAAAGCTACTCCACCTGGCTCTCGGGCTTTGCGCTGTTCCTGGTGTCCTATCTGTGGAGCCCCAAGGTCTACCTGATCGACCCGCAGGTCTTCGACTGGTCGCCGGCCGCGGCCATCGCCACCGCGCTGGCCTTCCTGGTGGTGTTCTGGCTGGCCTACGACACCATTTGCCGCACCCTGGGGCAGACCAAGAACGGCGACGCCAAGGTGGGCGCGGCCGTGGCCGTGCTGGTGGCGGTGGCCGCGCTGCTGGCCACCTCGCTGTTCGCGGGGCGCGCGGCCTTCCTGCTGGTGGGCGCCATGATCGCCACGGCCATGAGCGCCAACGTGTTTTTCTGGATCATCCCGGGCCAGCGCAAGGTGGTGGCCGCGCTCAAGGCCGGCCAGCCGGTGGACCCCATCCATGGCCAGCGCGGCAAGCAGCGCAGCGTGCACAACACCTACTTCACGCTGCCGGTGCTGTTCGCCATGCTGAGCAACCACTACAGCTTCACCTACGCGAACCCGCACAACGGCTGGGTGCTGATCGCCATGATGGCCGCGGGCGCGGCGATCCGGCAGTTCTTCGTGCTGCGCCACGGCTTCAAGCTGGGCCGCAACCCGCACCCCTGGAAGTACGCGCTGGCGGGCGTGGTGGTGTTGATCGGCGTGATCGTCTGGCTCAAGCCCGCACCGGCCGCGCCGGCGGCCTCGCGGCCGGCGGTGAGCGCGGCCCGGGTGCAGGCCGTGGTGGCGCAGCGCTGCGTGATGTGCCACGGCGAGGCCCTGCAGTCCAAGGGCGTTCGGCTGGACAGCCCGGCCGAACTCCAGCGCCACGCGCAGGCGGTGTATCAGCAGGCCGTGGTCACCAAGGTGATGCCCATCAACAACGCCACCGGCATCACCGACGAGGAGCGCGCGCTGATCGGCGACTGGTTCCGCGCCGGCGCGCCCGCCGACTGAGCCGACCGGGCGCATGCCCGGCGCCGGGCTCGGGCATGGGCAGGCGGGTTAACCTCGCGGGTGTTCCCCGCATCTTTGACACCCGAGAGAGACCCACCATGAAAACGCGCGCCGCCGTGGCCTGGAAGGCCGGAGCCCCCCTCACCATCGAAACCGTGGACCTGGAAGGGCCGAGGGCCGGCGAGGTGCTGGTCGAGATCAAGGCCACCGGCATCTGTCACACCGATTACTACACGCTCTCGGGTGCCGACCCCGAGGGTCTGTTCCCCGCCATCCTGGGCCATGAGGGCGCCGGCATCGTGGTCGACGTCGGTCCGGGCGTGACCACGCTCAAGAAGGGCGACCACGTCATCCCGCTCTACACGCCCGAATGCCGCCAGTGCAAGTTCTGCCTGAGCCGCAAGACCAACCTGTGCCAGCTCATCCGCGGCACGCAGGGCAAGGGCCTGATGCCCGACGCCACCAGCCGCTTCAGCCTCGACGGCAAGCCCATCCTGCACTACATGGGCACCAGCACCTTCGCGAACCACACGGTGGTGCCCGAGATCGCGCTGGCCAAGATCCGCCCCGACGCGCCCTTCGACAAGGTCTGCTACATCGGCTGCGGCGTCACCACCGGCATCGGCGCGGTGCTGTTCACGGCCAAGGTGGAGGCAGGCGCCAACGTGGTGGTCTTCGGCCTCGGCGGCATCGGCCTCAACGTGATCCAGGGCGCCAAGATGGTGGGCGCCGACAAAATCATCGGCATCGACCTCAACCCTGAGCGCGAGGCCATGGCGAGGAAGTTCGGCATGACCCACTTCCTCAATCCCAAGGACCATCAGAACATCGTCGACGCCATCGTGCAGCTCACCGACGGCGGCGCGGACTACAGCTTCGAGTGCATCGGCAACACGAAGGTGATGCGCCAGGCCCTGGAGTGCACGCACAAGGGCTGGGGTCGCAGCATCATCATCGGCGTGGCCGAGGCGGGCGCGGAGATCAGCACGCGGCCCTTCCAGCTCGTCACCGGCCGCAAGTGGGAGGGCTCGGCCTTCGGCGGCGCGCGCGGGCGCACCGACGTGCCCAAGATCGTCGACTGGTACATGGACGGCAAGATCAACATCGACGATCTGATCACGCACAAGCTCAAGCTGGAGGACATCAACGAGGGCTTCGCGTTGATGAAGCGCGGCGAGTCGATCCGCTCGGTGGTGGAGTTCTGATGGCCGTGGAGACGCTGAGCGAGCACCGCTGCTTCGGCGGCGTGCAGGGCTTTTACCGGCACGAGTCGACCGCCATCGGCCTGCCCATGCGCTTCGGCGTGTTCCTGCCGCCGCAGGCGGCCAAGGGCCCGGTGCCGGTGCTCTTCTACCTCGCGGGCCTGACCTGCACCGAGGAAACCTTCGCCATCAAGGCCGGCGCACAGCGCCTGGCGGCCAAGCTGGGCCTGGCCATCGTCACGCCCGACACCAGCCCGCGCGCCACCGGCATCGAGGGCGCCGACGCGGCCTGGGACTTCGGCCACGGCGCGGGCTTTTACCTCGACGCCAGCGAGGCGCCGTGGTCGCGCCACTTCCGCATGGAATGCTGGATCGTGGAGGAGCTGCGCGCGCTGGTGTTCGAGCGCTTCGCCCTGCGCCGCGACCGCGTGGGCGTGTTCGGCCACTCCATGGGCGGGCATGGCGCGCTCACGCTGGCGCTGCGCCACCCGTCGCTGTTCCAGAGCGTTTCGGCCTTCGCGCCGATCGCCGCGCCCACGCAATGCCCCTGGGGCGAGAAGGCGTTCACCGGCTACCTGGGCGAGGACCGCGCCCGCTGGGCGGAGCACGACGCCACGGAGCTCATCCAGGCGGGCAAGCGCTGCCCGCCGCTGCTGATCGACCAAGGCCGCGCCGACCAGTTCCTGGCGGCGCAGCTGCACCCGGACAAGCTGGAAGCGGCCTGCCGCGCCGCCGGCCAGCCGCTCACGCTGCGCTGGCACGAGGGCTACGACCACGGCTACTACTTCGTCCAGAGCGTGGTGGCCGATCACCTGCGGCACCACGCCAGGACCCTAGAAAAGCTGGGCTGAGCCATGGTCCGCCGCTACGACCTCATCGCCTTCGACTGGGACGGCACGCTCTACGACTCCACGGCCGTCATCGCGCAGAGCATCCAGCGCGCCGTGGCCGACGTGGGCGGCACCGTGCCCACGCGCGAGCAGGCCAGCTACGTCATCGGCATGGGCCTGATGCAGGCCCTGGCGCACGCCGCGCCCGACGTGCCACCCGACCTGTACCCGCGCCTGGGCGAGCGCTACCGCCACCACTACCTGGCCAGCCAGAACGACCTCAGCCTGTTCGACGGTGTGCTGCCGCTGCTGCAGGCGCTCAAGGAACGGCACCATTGGCTGGCCGTGGCCACCGGCAAGAGCCGGCGCGGGCTCGACGAGGTGCTTCGCACGGTGGAGCTGAGCGGCGTGTTCGACGGTTCTCGCACGGCCGATGAAACGGCCGGCAAGCCCAGCCCGCTGATGCTGCACCAGCTGATGCGCGAGTTCGGCGTCGAGCCCGAGCGCACGCTGATGGTCGGCGACACCACGCACGACCTGCAGATGGCGGTGAACGCCGGTTGCGCGAGCGTGGGCGTGAGCTACGGCGCGCACGAGCCCGACGCCTTTCACGCCCTGGGGCCACGCTTCGTTGCGCACTCGGTGGCCGAACTGCACGGCTGGCTGCTCGAACACGCCTGAGGCCTGACCCGCATGGCGCCCGGACCCGCCGACGACCTGCACCCGCTGTGCCACAGCCGCGACCTGGTCGATGGCGGCCAGGGCGTGTCCTTCGACGTCAACTACGCGGGGCAGACCTGCCGGGCCTTCGCCATCCGCTACCAGGGGCGTGCCCACGCCTACCTGAACCGCTGCACCCACGTGGCCATGGAGCTGGACTGGCGTCCCGACCATTTCTTCGACGACAGCGCGCGCTGGCTGCTGTGTGCCACGCACGGCGCGGTGTACGCGCCCGACACCGGCGAATGCCGCGGTGGGCCCTGCCGGGGCGGCCTGTTCCGGATCGAACTGGTGGAGCTCGATGGCGTGGTGCACTGGCGCTCCCAGTACCATCTCAAACCCGTGGAATTCTGAAAGCGAGCCCGTCGTGAACGAGGACTTCAACACCGCCGCCACCCCTCGCCCCGCCGGCGTGTCCTGGGAGCGCGAGGCCATCGAAAAGCTGCTGTTCGCCCAGCTCAGGGAGCAGCGCGCCGCGCGCCGCTGGAAGCTGTTCTTCCGCTTCGCCTGGCTGCTGGTGATCGGCGCCATCGTCTGGCTGGCCGTCAAGGCCGAGCACATGGCGGGCTCGCAGCCCAGCACGCCGCACACCGCGGTGATCGAAATCGAAGGCACCATCGGTGCCGGCGCCCAGGCCAGCGCCGAGAACGTGCTGCCCGCGCTGCGCCAGGCCTTCGAGGACCACGGTGCCCAGGGCATCGTGCTGCTCATCAACTCACCGGGCGGCAGTCCGGTGCAGGCCGGCATCATCAACGACGAGATCCGCCGCTTGAAGGGCCTGCACGACAAGAAGGTCTATGCCGTGGTGGAGGAAACCTGCGCCTCGGCGGCCTACTACATCGCGGCGGCGGCCGACGACATCTATGTCGACAAGGCCAGCCTGGTGGGCAGCATCGGCGTGCTGATGGACGGCTTCGGCTTCACGGGCCTGATGGACAAGCTGGGCGTGGAGCGGCGCCTGATGGTGGCGGGCCGCAACAAGGCCATGCTCGACCCCTTCAGTCCGCAGGACGAGCAGCAGAAGGCCTACCTGCAGGCCATGCTCGACGAGATCCACCTGCAGTTCATCGAGGTGGTGAAGCAGGGCCGCGGCAAGCGCCTGAAGGAAGACGCCGACACCTTCACCGGCCTGGTGTGGAGCGGCCAGCAGGCCGTGAACCACGGCCTGGCCGACGGCCTGGGCAACCTCGACTACGTGGCACGCGAGGTGATCAAGGCCGAGGAGGTGGTGGATTACACCCAGCGCGAGAACCTGGGCCTGCGCCTGGCGCGCCAGTTCGGCGCGAGCTTCGGCGAAGGGGCGTTCAAGGCGGCGCAGTCCGCCGGCATTCAGCTGCGGTAACCCTTCGGGTTCTCGCGCTGCCAGCGCCAGGCGTCGGCGCACATTTCATCGAGCGTGTGGCGCGATTGCCAGCCCAGCAGCTGGCGCGCCAGCGAGGGGTCGGCCCAGCACTGGGCCACGTCGCCCGCGCGGCGCGGGGTCACGCGGTAGGGCACGGCCCGCCCACTGGCCTTCTCGAAGGCGGCCACCACCTCGAGCACGCTGTGGCCGCGCCCGGTGCCCAGGTTCACGGTGAAGCTCTCGCCCCGGCCCAGCAGGGCCTGGATGGCGGCGACGTGGCCGCGCGCCAGGTCCATGACGTGGATGAAGTCGCGCACGCCGGTGCCGTCGGGTGTGGGGTAGTCGCCGCCGAAGACGTTGAGGTGCTCGCGCGCGCCCACGGCCACCTGGGCCACGAAGGGCATCAGGTTGTTGGGGATGCCGGCCGGGTCCTCGCCGATCAGGCCGCTCGGGTGCGCGCCCACGGGGTTGAAGTAGCGCAGGGTGCCGATGCGCCAGTGCGGCTGCGCGGTCTGCAGCGCCTGAAGCATGTCCTCGATGACCAGCTTGGTGTGGCCGTAGGGGTTGGTGTGGCTGCGCGCGAAGTCCTCGGTGATGGGCACGCGCACCGGGTCGCCATAGACCGTGGCGCTGCTGGAGAACACCAGCGTGGGCGGCTGCGACGGGTCTTCGGCGGCCACGGCCGACATGGCCTGCAGCAGACTGGTGGCGCCGCCCAGGTTGTTGCGGTAGTACTTCAGCGGATTGGCCACGCTTTCGCCCACGGCCTTGTCGCCCGCGAAGTGCACGACGCCCGCCGGGCGGTGGCGGCGCAGCACCTCGGTGAGCCAGGGCGTGTCCAGCACGTCGCCGCGCTCCAGCAGCAGGGCCTGCCCGGTGATGCGCTGCAGGCGCTCCATCACCACCGGGTGGCTGTTGGCAAAGTTGTCGAGCACGATGGGCGCGTAGCCGGCTTCGACCAGGGCCACGGCGGTGTGGCTGCCGATGTAGCCGGCGCCGCCGGTGAGCAGGATGTTCATGCGGGTGCTTATTGGGGTTTGGGCTCACGGCCGTAGACGTCTTCGAGTCGCACGATGTCGTCCTCGCCGAGGTAGGCGCCGGATTGCACCTCGATCATCTCCAGTTCCATCTTGCCGGGGTTGTGCAGGCGGTGCACCTCGCCGATGGGGATGTAGGTGGACTGGTTCTCCGACAGCAGGAACACCTCCTGCCCGCGCGTGACCTCGGCCGTGCCCTTGACCACGATCCAGTGCTCGGCGCGGTGGTGGTGCTTCTGCAGGCTCAGCGACGCACCGGGCTTGACGCCGATGCGCTTGACCTGGAAGCGCGCCCCCGTATCGATGCTGTCGTACCAGCCCCAGGGCCGCGCCACGCGGCGGTGCGCGGCGGCCTGCGGCACATCGCTCTTGGCGAGGTGGGCCACCACGTCCTTCACCTGCTCGGCGTGGTCGCGCTGGGCCACGAGCAGGGCGTCGGGCGTGTCGACGATGAGCAGGTCGTGCGTGCCCAGCGCCACCACGGGCCGGTGCGGCGCGTGGATGAAGGTGTTGGCCGCGCGCAGGGCATGGCCCTGGCCCTGCACGCGGTTGCCGTTGCCGTCGGCGGGCGCGAGGTCGGCCACGGCATTCCAGCTGCCCACGTCGCTCCACTGGCCCTGGAAGGGCACCACGGCCACGTCGTCGTGCGGCTCCATCACGGCGTAGTCGATGCTCTGCGAGCGGCAGGCCAGGAAAGGCTCGGCCGCCGGGCGCACGAAGCGGCAGCGGCCCACGGACTCTTCCTTGGGCGCGGCCATGGCCTGCTCGCAGGCGGCCCAGATGTCGTTCGCGTGGCGCTGCAGCGCGCCCTGCAGGGTGGCCGCGCTGGCCAGGAAGATGCCCGCGTTCCACAGCACGCCGCCTTGCAGCAGCAGCGCCTGCGCGGCCTCGGCGGCAGGCTTTTCGATGAATCGGGCCACGCCGCGGCTGCCATCGGGGCGTGGCTCGCCCTGGGCGATGTAGCCGTAGGCCGTGCTGGGGAAGGTGGGCATCACGCCGAAGGTGACGATGGCGCCGGCCTGCGCCGCGGCGACGCCTTGCCGCACGGTGTCGGCGAAGGCCACGGCGTCGGGGATGTGGTGGTCCGCCGGGCAGAACAGCAGCAGTTCGCTGCCGTCGCCATCGCGCAGGGCCTGCAGCGTGGCCAGTGCCATGGCGGCCGCGGTGTTGCGTGCGGCGGGCTCCAGCAACAGCGTGCCGCCCTGGCCGCCCGATTCGATGGCGTCGGCCACCAGGAAGCGGTGCTCGTCGGCGGCCACGCACAGGGGCGGCTGTCCGCTCCAGGCCACACGGTCCAAGGTAAGGCGAAGTAAAGATTTGTTGCCCACCAGCGGGACGAACTGCTTGGGAAAACTCTGGCGCGACAGGGGCCACAGGCGGGTGCCCGAGCCGCCACACAGGATGACGGGAGTGATCTGCATTCGTGTGTATCCGGGAAGACCGCGCGTGATGCTGCGGTGCAATGGCGTGCCGGGTCGCGGGCACGGGCCGTGGGTATTATGGTCAGCTTGTTTGTCAAATCGCTCGGGAGCAGTGCACGACATGACGACGATTCGTAAAGCCGTATTTCCCGTGGGTGGCCTGGGCACCCGGTTCCTGCCCGCCACCAAGGCCATTCCCAAGGAGATGCTGCCCGTGGTGGACAAGCCGCTGATGCAGTACGCCGTGGAAGAGGCTTACGCGGCCGGCATCCGCGAAATGATCTTCGTCACCGGCCGCAACAAGCGGGCCATCGAGGACCATTTCGACGTGGCATACGAACTGGAGACCGAGCTGGAGGCGGCGGGCAAGGGCGCGCTGCTCAATCTGGTGACGTCCATCAAGCCCGACGACATGGACTGCTTCTATGTGCGCCAGCCGCGCGCGCTGGGCCTGGGCCACGCGGTGCTGTGCGCCGAGCGCCTGGTCGGCGACGAGCCCTTCGCCGTGCTGCTGGCCGACGACCTGATGCTGGGCAAGGACCAGCTCAACGGCGGCGCTACCGTGCTGGCGCAGATGGTCAAGGCCTATGAACGCAGTCCGGGCACGGTGCTGGCCGTGCAGGACGTCCCGCGCGCCGAGACCAAGCGCTACGGCGTGGTCGACGTGCACGGCGCGAACGCCGCGCTGGCCGAGGTCTTCGCCATGGTGGAAAAGCCCGCGCCGGAGAAGGCGCCGTCCACCCTGGCGGTGGCCGGACGCTACATCCTCACGCCGGCGGTGTTCGAGAGCATCCGCCAGCAGCCGCGCGGAGCCGGGGGCGAGATCCAGCTCACCGACGGCATCGCCGCGCTGATCGGCAAGGAGCGCGTGCAGGCCTACCGCTATGAAGGCCGGCGCTACGACTGCGGCAGCAAGGAAGGCTTTCTGGAGGCCACCATCGACCTCGCCCTGGCCAACCCCGAGCTGAGTGGCGCGGTGCGCGCGCACCTGCAGCGCGTGATGGGCTGAGGCCCGTCGCCCGTTCAGGGCCCGAAGAGAAACACGGCGGGCAGGTCCAGCGGCAGGTCGGCCGCCAGCGCGGGCTCGCGCCGCCAATCCGCCACGCGCGCGCTGCGGATGGCTTGCGTGTGCAGCGCCAGCCCGCAGGCCACGGCCAGGCGCGTGCCCGGCTGCAGGCTGTCGATCAGCGCGCGCAGCAGGGCCGCGTTGCGGTAGGGCGTCTCGATCAGGATCTGCGCCTGGCCGCTGCGTGTGGCCAGGGCGTCGAGTTCGCGCAGGCGCTTGGCGCGCGTGGGCGGGTCCTGCGCCACGTAGCCCACGAAGGCGAAGTGCTGGCCATTGAGCCCGCTGCCCGCGAGCGCGAGCATCAGCGACACCGGCCCCACCAGTGGGCACACCCGCAGGCCCAGGGCGTGCGCCGCGCGCACCACGCCGCTGCCGGGGTCGGCGATGGCGGGCATGCCGGCCTCGCTGAGCAGGCCGATGCCATGGCCCTGCAGCGCGGGCGCGAGCCAGTCGCGCGCCGCCCGGTCGTCCTGCGTGTGGTCGCCGCGCTTGTGCGTTTGCCGGGGCAATTCCAGGATGTGCTGTTCCTGCAGCGGCGCGGCCAGGCCCACGGCGGCGTCCACGCGCTTGAGGAAGGCGCGCGCGCTCTTGGCGTTCTCGGCGATCCAGTGCGTGAGCCGGCCGGCCACGGCCAGGGTCTCTCCCGGCAGCAGCGCCTCCAGCGGGTCCGTGGCCTCGGCCACGCCGAAGTCCAGCGGCGTGGGCACCAGGTAGAGCGCGCCCGGCGTCACGGCAGGCGCACGCCGGCGGCGCGCAGCATCTGGCAGGTGCGGATCAGCGGCAGCCCCACCAGGGCGGTGGGGTCGTCGCTGTCGATGCGCTCGAGCAGGGCGATGCCCAGGCCTTCGCTCTTGGCGCTGCCGGCGCAGTCGTAGGGCTGCTCGGCGAGCAGGTAGCGCTCGATCTCGCCGTCGTCCAGCTCGCGGAATGCCACGCGCACGGGCGCAATGTCCTGGCGCTCGAAGCCGCTGGCGCGGCAGACCACGGCCAGGGCGGTCTGGAAGACCACGGTCTGCCCGCGCATGCGGCGCAATTGCTGCACGGCGCGTTCGTGGGTGCCGGGTTTGCCCAGCGGCTCGCCGGCCAGATCGGCCACCTGGTCACTGCCGATGACCACGGCCTCGGGAAAGCGCTCGGCCACGGCGCGGGCCTTGGCCAGGGCCAGGCGCTGGGCGAGGGCGGCGGGTGCCTCGCCGGGCTGCGGCGTTTCGTCGACCTCGGGTGCGGCCACCTCGAACGGCAGGCCCAGGCGCTGCAGCAGCTCGCGCCGGTAGCGGGACGTCGATCCCAGGACCACGGCCCGGGCGGGGGAGGGGGTGTTGCTCATGGGCGTATTGTCGTGGCCTGCCTAGAATCGCCCGATGGCCAGCAAGCCCCCCGCTTCCGTTTTCAATCCGCAGCGCCTGGATGCGCTGCGCTTCGCCCAGGCCGGCGCCCGGCTCGAAGGCGATCCGCCGCTCACCGGTTTCGCGCGCCTCGCCAGCGACTTGCACCCGCCCGTCGACCCGAGCGAGCGCGTGCGCTGGCAGGCCCAGGGCGAGATGCGCGCCGGGCCGACCGGTGGTGCCCCGCAGGCCTGGCTGCACCTGGAGGCGCGCGCCCTCGTGCCCCTGACCTGCCAGCGCTGCCTGGCGCCGGTGCAGACCCCGGTGGAGGTGGACCGCTGGTTCCGCTTCGTGGCCGACGAGGCCACGGCCGAGGCGCTGGACGACGACAGCGAAGAGGACCTGCTCGCCCTGGAGCCGCGGCCCGGCCTGGTCGAGCTGGTCGAGGACGAGCTGATCCTGGCCCTGCCGCTGGTGCCCCTGCACGAGCGCTGCCCGCAGCCCCTGTTGGCGGCCGAGGAGCCCGCCGGTGGCGAAAAGGCGTCGGGCAGTGAGCGCCCGCACCCCTTCGCGGCGCTGGCCAAGCTCAAGGGCCGGCCGTGAGGGGGTCCCATCCGTATCCGGATAACTCGGGCTATAATGCTTGGCTTTGCGCCAGGGCGGGCCTGAAAGGCCGGGCAGCGTGCGGTTTCCACCCCGTGTCCCAGCCGATGACGCCCTCGAGTCCTCACCAACGCCTTCCAGGAGCCCAACATGGCTGTCCAGCAAAACAAGAAATCGCCCTCCAAGCGGGGCATGCACCGTTCGCACAACGCGCTGACCACCCCGGGCACCGCCGTCGAGCCCACCACGGGCGAAGTGCATCTGCGTCACCACATCAGCCCCAACGGCTTCTACCGCGGCCGCCAGGTGCTCAAGAACAAATCCGAAGCCTGATCCACGGGCTGCCTGCCGGGCGTGCGCGCGCGCGTCCGCTGGCCACGGAGACACGGGCCCGCATGCCGCATGCGGGCCTTTTTCATTAGAACGACGAGGTCGCCGCAAGCGTCCCGCAGGATGTCGAGATGATCACCATCGCCGTGGATTGCATGGGGGGAGACGTCGGGCCGGCCGTGACCATGCCCGCGGCCGAGGCCTTTCTGGCCGGCCACCCCCAGGCGCGCCTGCTGCTGGTGGGGCGCGCCGAGGACCTGCACGCCTGGTCCCGTCTCACGGGGCATGAGCGCTGCACCGTGGTGCCCGCCAGCGAGGTCGTGGACATGAGCGACCCGATCGAGGTCGCGCTGCGCCGCAAGAAGGACTCGTCCATGCGGGTGGCGGTCCAGCAGGTCAAGGACGGCCATGCGCAGGCCGCGGTCTCGGCCGGCAACACCGGTGCGCTGATGGCGATCTCGCGCTACCTGCTCAAGACGCTGGACGGCATCGAACGCCCCGCCATCGCCACCCAGATGCCCAATGCGCGCGGCGGCGCCACCACCGTGCTCGATCTCGGCGCCAACGTCGACTGCTCGGCCGAGCACCTGCTGCAGTTCGCGGTGATGGGCTCGGCCCTGGTGGCCGCCGTCACTGGGCGCGACGACCCCTCGGTGGGCCTGCTCAATGTCGGCGAGGAGGTCATCAAGGGCAGTGACGTGATCAAGCAGGCGGGTCAGTTGCTGCGCCACGCCGCCGCGGCGGGCGACCTGAACTTCCACGGCAATGTGGAGGGCAATGACATCTTCAAGGGCACCACCGACATCGTGGTGTGCGATGGCTTCGTGGGCAATGTGGCGCTCAAGGCGAGCGAGGGCGTGGCCTCGATGATCGGCGGCTTCATCCGCGAGGAGTTCACGCGCGGCCTGTGGCGCAAGCTGGCGGCCGTGGTGGCCATGCCGGTGCTCAACGCCATCCGCCAGCGAGCCGACCACCGCGTTTACAACGGCGCGGCCCTGCTGGGCCTGCAGGGCCTGGTGTTCAAGAGCCATGGCTCGGCCGACGCCTTCGCCTTCGAGCAAGCGCTGGCCCGCGCGTATGATGCCGCCTCCCGCGGCTTGCTGGACAACGTGAGACAACGCATTGCGCGTGCGCAGCCGCTGCTGTCGCCCGAGACGACCATCAGCGAGCGTGGCGGCATTCCGACCATCTGATTCCTCCGCATGAGCGCTTATTCCCGCATCACCGGCACGGGCAGCCATCTGCCGCCGCGCCGCCTGACCAACGACGACATGGTGGCCATGCTGGCGCCCAAGGGCATCGAGACCAGCGACCAGTGGATCATCGAGCGCACCGGCATCCGCGCGAGGCACTTCGCCGACGACGGCGTGTTCGCCAGCGACATGGGCGTGGCGGCGGCGCAGGCCGCGCTGGAAGCGGCCGGTCGCACGGCCAAGGACATCGACCTCATCATCGTCGCCACGTCCACGCCGGACATGGTGTTTCCGTCCACCGCCGCCATCATCCAGCACAAGCTGGGCATCGCGGGCTGCCCGGCCTTCGACCTGCAGGCCGTGTGCAGCGGCTTCGTCTACGCCCTCACCGTGGCCGACGCGATGATCCGTGCCGGCACGGCGCGCAAGGCCCTGGTCATTGGCACCGAGGTGTTCTCGCGCCTGCTCGACTTCAACGACCGCACCACCTGCGTGCTGTTCGGCGACGGCGCGGGCGCCGTGGTGCTCGAGGCCTCCGACATGCCCGGCATCCTGGCGAGTGACCTGCACGCCGACGGCAAGCACGTGGGCATCCTGTGCGTGCCGGGGCACGTGTCGGGCGGCCAGGTCACGGGCCAGCCGCTGCTCAAAATGGATGGCCAGGCGGTCTTCCGGCTCGCGGTCACGGTGCTGGAGCGCGCCGCGCGCACCGTGCTGCACAAGGCCGGCCGCGTGGACACCGACATCGACTGGCTGATTCCGCACCAGGCCAACATCCGCATCATGCAGGGCACGGCGAAGAAGCTGCACCTGCCGCTGGACAAGCTCGTCGCCACCGTGGACGAACACGGCAACACCTCGGCGGCCTCCATACCGCTCGCGCTCGATCACGCGGTGCGCGGTGGCCGCGTGCGCCCGGGTGACACCGTGCTGCTCGAAGGGGTGGGTGGTGGCTTCACCTGGGGTGCGGTGCTGCTCGATTTTTGAACGAACGGACGGCGCCGCCGCGCGCCGTCGCAGACAGCTGAACAGAATGAAACCGTTTGCCTTTGTCTTTCCCGGCCAGGGGTCCCAGTCCGTGGGCATGCTCGACGCCTGGGGTGACCACCCCGCCGTCGTCGACACCCTGCGCGAGGCGTCGGACGCCTTGGGCGAGGACGTCGGCCGGCTCATCAAGGAAGGCCCCAAGGAGGCTTTGGGCCTGACGACCAACACCCAGCCCGTGATGCTGGTGGCCGGTGTCGCCGCCTGGCGCGCCTGGCGCGCCGAGGGCGGCGAGCTGCCCGCCGCCGTGGCCGGCCATTCGCTGGGCGAGTACAGCGCGCTGGTCGCCGCCGAGGTGCTCACGCTGGCCGACGCAGCGCCGTTGGTGCGCTTTCGCGCCGCGGCCATGCAAGAGGCGGTGCCCGTCGGTGTCGGGGCGATGGCCGCGATCCTGGGCATGGACGCCGAGCGTGTGAAGGCCGGCTGTGCCGAGGCGCAGGCCACCTTTGGCGCGGGCAGCGCCGAGGTGGTGGAGGCCGTGAACTTCAACGACCCGGCGCAAACCGTGATCGCGGGCAGCAAGGCCGCTGTCGACAAGGCCTGTGAGGTGCTCAAGGCCATCGGCGCCAAGCGCGCGCTGCCGCTGCCGGTGTCGGCGCCGTTCCACTCCAGCCTCATGAAGCCGGCCGCCGAGCGCCTGCGGGAGAAGCTGGCCGGCGTGGCGCTGGCGGTGCCGCGTTTCCCGCTCATCAACAACATCGACGTGGCGGTCGAGTCCGACGCCGACCGCATCCGTGACGCGCTGTACCGCCAGGCCTTCGGGCCGGTGCGCTGGGTCGAATGCGTGCAGGCCATGCAGGCGCGCGGCATTGGCACCCTGATCGAATGCGGCCCTGGCAAGGTGCTGGCCGGCATGACCAAACGCATCGACGCCAGCATCCAGGGCGCCGCCCTGTACGACCCGGCCACGCTGGCCGAGGCCAAGGCCCTGCTGGCCTGAACCCGCCCCCATTCCACAACGAGGTCGATATGACGGACGTGAAATTCGCGGGCCAGGTGGCCCTGGTCACCGGCGCCTCGCGCGGCATCGGCGCGGCCATCGCGCACGAGCTCGCGCAACAGGGGCTGATCGTCATCGGCACCGCCACCAGCGGCGATGGCGCGGCCAAGATCGACGCCGCGCTGAAGGCGGTGGGCGGGGCCGGCGCCGGCAGCCGCGGCGCGGTGCTCGACGTCAACGACGCCAAGGCCGCCGAAGCCCTCATCGACGAGATCGTCAAGGCGCACGGCGCGTTGCATGTCCTGGTCAACAACGCGGGCATCACGCGCGACATGCTGGCCATGCGCCTGAAGGACGAGGACTGGGACGCCGTGCTCGACACCAACCTCAAGGCCGTGTTCCGTCTCAGCCGCGCGGTCATCCGCCCCATGATGAAGCAGCGCTACGGCCGCATCATCAGCATCACCAGCGTCGTCGGCGCCTCGGGCAACCCGGGCCAGGCCAACTACGCCGCCGCCAAGGCCGGCCTGGCCGGCATGACGCGCGCGCTGGCGCGCGAGCTGGGCAGCCGCAACATCACCGTCAACTGCGTCGCGCCGGGCTTCATCGAGACCGACATGACCGCTTCGCTGCCCGAAGAGCAGCAGAAGGCACTGCTGTCCCAGATTCCCCTGGGCCACCTCGGCAAACCCGCCGACATCGCGCACGCCGTGGCCTTCGTGGCCAGCCCGCGCGCGGCCTACATCACTGGCCAGGAACTGCACGTCAACGGCGGCATGTTCATGGCCTGATGTCTCTCGGGGTCCCGGCCCCGTCCCCCCGGCTAAAATGCCGCCCTGCATTCCAACCCACCCTTTGAGGGACCTATGAGCGATATCGAAGCACGCGTCAAGAAAATCATTGCCGAACAACTCGGCGTGGAAGAAGGTCAGGTCACCAGCGAAAAAGCCTTCGTGGCCGACTTGGGCGCCGACTCGCTGGACACGGTGGAACTCGTGATGGCCCTCGAAGACGAGTTCGGCATCGAGATTCCCGACGAAGAAGCCGAGAAGATCACCACGGTGCAGCACGCCATCGATTACGCGCTGAAGCACCAGAAAGCCTGATCGCCCCATGAGCCGTCGTCGCGTCGTCGTGACCGGCCTGGGTTGCATCAGCCCCGTGGGCAACACGGTGGCCGACTCCTGGGCCAATCTGTTGGCCGGGCGCTCCGGCATCTCCACGATCACCAAGTTCGACCCGTCGAACTTCGCGTGCCGCATCGCGGGAGAGGTCAAGGGGTTCGAGCTGGAGTCCTACATGAGCGCCAAGGAGGCGCGCACGA
Source organism: Hydrogenophaga sp. SNF1 (assembly GCF_034421675.1). NCBI lineage: Bacteria > Pseudomonadati > Pseudomonadota > Betaproteobacteria > Burkholderiales > Comamonadaceae > Hydrogenophaga > Hydrogenophaga sp. SNF1. Next base: position 3,378,522 of record NZ_CP139793.1, on the reverse strand, counting down.
TGGACACCTTCATCCATTACGGCATCGCCGCGGCCCATCAGGCCGTGATCGATTCCGGCCTGCCCACGGGCGAGGCATTGGGTGAAGAGGCCGCCACGCGTGTCGGCTGCATCATCGGCTCGGGCATCGGTGGCCTGCCGCTGATCGAAGAAACCCACACCGAGCTGACCAACCGCGGGCCCCGCCGCATCTCGCCGTTCTTCGTGCCGGCCTCGATCATCAACATGATCTCGGGCCACGTATCGATGCGCTTCGGCTTCAAGGGCCCCAACATCGCCATCGTGACGGCCTGCACCACAGGCCTGCACAGCATTGGCGAGGCGGCCCGCAAGATCGAGTACGGCGACGCCGACGTGATGGTGGCGGGCGGCTCGGAGGCCACGGTGTCGCCACTGGGCGTGGGCGGCTTTGCCGCGATGCGCGCCCTGTCGACGCGCAACGACGACCCCACCGCCGCCTCGCGTCCCTGGGACAAGGACCGCGACGGCTTCGTGCTCGGTGAGGGCGCGGGCGTCATGGTGCTCGAAGAGTACGAACACGCCAAGGCGCGCGGCGCGAAGATCTACGCCGAGGTGGCGGGCTACGGCATGAGCGCCGACGCCGGCCACATGACCGCACCCAACATGGACGGCCCGCGCCGCGCCATGCTGAACGCCCTGCGCAATGCCGGCGTGAACGCCGACGAGGTCGACTACCTCAACGCACACGGCACTTCCACGCCGCTGGGTGACATCAACGAGTCGAACGCCATCAAGGCCGCGCTGGGCGACCACGCCAAGCGCATGGTCGTGAGCTCCACCAAGTCCATGACCGGGCACCTGCTCGGTGGCGCCGGTGGCATCGAGAGCGTCTTCACGGTGATGGCCATCCACCAGCAGCAGATCCCGCCGACGATCAACATCGTCAACCAGGATCCCGAGTGCGATCTCGACTATTGCGCCAACACGGCGCGCGACCGCCAGGTGAACGTGGCGCTGAAGAACAACTTCGGCTTCGGCGGCACCAACGGCACCCTGGTGTTCAAGCGGGTCTGATCGTTTGACCACCCGGCCCGGCGCCCCATCGGTTGCCTATCCGGTGGGGCGTTGCCGTTTCTGGGGGCTGTCCCTGGCGGTCCTGGCGCTGGCCGTGGCCCTCCTGGTGGCCTGGATGGCGGCGTCCCTGGCGCTGAGTACCTGGCTGGCACTGGCCGTGGCGGGCCTGGCCTGGATGGGCTGGGCCGCAAGCATGGAGCGCCGCCCGGTCGCGGGCGTGCTGCGCTTCAGCGGTGCGCCGGGGCAGGGTGCGGCCTGGCGCTGGTCGCCGGACGGCTCGGGCGACGGCCTCGCGCTCGACGCGGTGCGGGTGGCGCTGGACCTGCAAAGCCGCGTGCTGTTGCACCTGAGGGGTGCCGCCGGCGCGCCGGCCTGGGTGTGGGTGGAGCGCGACCGGGCGCCCGCCGACTGGCTGGCGCTGCGCCGCGCCCTGGTGTCCGATCGGCCGGTTTGACGCCCCGTCCGCGCCCCTGGAGACGGTGGGGGCATGGGGTATAGTCCCGCGCGCATGACAACGGAAGACCACACCGCTCCGCCGCCGCCCGACAGCGACGTCATGCTGGTGCAACGCACCCTGGCCGGCGAGCGCCGCGCCTACGATCTGCTGGTCCTGAAATACCAGCGGCGCGTCGAACGCCTCATCGGACGCATGGTGCGCGACAGCGACCTGGTCCAGGACATCGCCCAGGAAACCTTCATCCGCGCCTACCGCGCCCTGGCCCAGTTCCGGGGCGATGCCCAGTTCTACACCTGGCTGTACCGCATCGCCGTCAATACGGCGAAGAAGCAGCTGATGGAACTGAAACGCGATCCGCTGGTCTTCCAATCGCAGCTCAAGGGGGGGGAGGACGATGAAACTTCCGCTCCGGAGCGCGAACTAAACGCCAACGTAGCCGACACCGAGACGCCCGAGGCGGTGCTGGCCAGCAAGGAAATCGCCAACGCGGTCAACGCCGCGATGGAGGCCTTGCCCGAGGAACTGCGCATGGCCATCACCCTGCGCGAAATCGAGGGCCTGAGTTACGAAGAGATCGCCCAAGCACTCGAATGCCCCATTGGCACCGTGCGTTCCCGCATCTTCCGGGCGCGCGAAGCCATTTCGGCCCGCATCAAGCCCTTGCTCGACCGGCAGTCGGGCAAGCGCTGGTGAGAGGCCTGTCACGCTGAGGTCGCCGCCATGAACCAGCCCACTTCCTTCGATTCGGCCCGCCCGGGCGCCGACCAGGTGTCGGCCTTGTGCGATGGCTACCTGGACGAGCGCGAAAGCGACGCCCTGTTCGCGCGCTGTCGCCTGGGCGACGAGGCCCTGGTGCAGTGGCGCGGCTACCAGCTCATCGGCGAGGTGCTGCGAGGCGATGGCGCGGCCCTGCCGGCCCGATCGCCCATGGATTTCCTGGCCGAGCTGAACCAGCGGCTCGACGCCGAGCACCAGCCCGCCGCGGACGCCGGGTCCCAGCCCGTGCGCGCCGTGCGTGGCGCGGCGGCGAACGACGCCCTGTTCCGCTGGAAGATGGTGTCGGGGCTGGCCAGCGTGGTGGCGGTCGCCGCCGTCGGCTGGACCGTGCTGGCCTCCGCGCCCAGCGGCCCGCAGGGGCCGGTGCTGGCCCAGGAGCGGGTGGCGCTGCCGCCCGCCACCCTGGCTTCGGCGGCGCCGCCGGCCGCGTCGGCCGGTGTGCCGTCCACGCGCCCGGTGATGGTGTCCACCTCGCAGGGCCCCCTCATCCGCGACCCGGCGCTGGAGCGCCTGCTGTCCGAGCACCGCCAGCACGGCGGCATGTCGGCCTTCCAGACCTCGACCGGTTTCATCCGCAACGCCACCTACGACGCCGACGCCCGCTGATGGCCGCGCCCATGACGACCGCCGCTTTCACCCCCGCCGTCCTGCCCTGCGCCCGTCGGCTTGGCGCGCCGCGGCTGCGCCGCTTCGGGGCCGCCCTGATCGTCTGGGCCTGCGCCGGTGGCTGGAGCGCACCGGCGCTGGCCCAGGGGGCCAGCGTGTCGCCGGGCGCGGGTTCCGCGCGCAGCGTCACCGAATGGCTCTCGCGCATGCACCAGGCCTCGCTCCAGCGCTCGTACACCGGCACGCTGGTCGTCAGCTCCGGCAGCGCGATGTCGGCCTCCAAGATCTGGCATGTGTGCGACGGCACGCAGCAGATGGAGCGCGTGGAGACGCTCACCGGCGCGCCGCGCACCACCATCCGCCGCAACAGTGAGGTCATCACCTTCGAGCCGGAAACGCGCACCGCCATGGTCGAGAAGCGCGAATCGCTCGGCGTCTTTCCCGACATGCTGCGCACGCCGGCCAGCGCCATCGCGCAGTTCTATGGCGCCCGCGAAGTGGGGTACCAGCGCGTGGCGGGCCACATGGCCGACATGGTGGAGATCGTGCCTCGCGATGAGTGGCGTTTCGGCTACCGGATCTGGTCCGAGAAGAAGAGTGGCCTGATCGTGAAGCTGCAGACGCTGGGCGCCCAGGGCGAGGTGCTGGAGCAGGTGGCGTTCTCCGAGCTGCAGCTCGACGCGCCCGTGAGCATGGACAAGCTCGCGCGCCTCATGAAGGACACGCGCGGCTACGAGGTGATCAAGCCCGCGCTGCGCAAGACCACGCCTCAGGCCGAGGGCTGGCAGTTGAAGGAGTCCATCCCGGGCTTCACCGCCATGAGCTGCCACACGCGGGAAGTGCCCGGCGGTCCCCTGCCGGCGGGCCAGGCCCCCATGCAGTGGGTGTTCTCCGATGGCTTGGCGTCCGTGTCGCTGTTTGTCGAGCCCTTCGACCCGCAGCGCCACGGCAACGAGGAGCAGCAGGTGGCCATGGGGGCCACCCACTCCGTCAGCCGCCGCGTCGGCGACCATTGGGTGACTGCCCTGGGCGAGGTGCCGCCTGCCACCCTGAAGCGTTTCGCCGACGCCCTGGAGCGCATCCGCTGAGACCGCCCTTGATCGACCACCGAAGAAAGCCGCCGATGTCCGTTGCCCGACTCCGTCCCTCCCTGCAAGCCCTGGCCCTGGCCGCCGCCTTCGGTGCGGCCGGGTCGCTGGCCTTGCTCACGCCGACCCCCTCGCTCGCCCAGGCGGCCGCGACCAACGCGCGCGGCCTGCCGGATTTCACCGACCTCGTCGACCTGGTCGGCCCGTCGGTGGTCAACATCCGCACGCTCGAGCGCGCCGCGGCGCGCGGCAATGCCGAGGGCGGCCCCGACGAGGAGATGCTGGAGTTCTTCCGCCGCTTCGGCATTCCGATCCCCCCGGGCGTGACGCCGCGCGGCCCGCGCCAGGGCCCGCCGTCCGACGAGGCGCGCCCGCGCGGCGTGGGCTCGGGCTTCGTGCTCAGCGCCGACGGCTTCATCATGACCAACGCCCATGTCGTGGACGGCGCCGATGAGCTGATCGTCACGCTGGCGGACAAGCGCGAATTCAAGGCCCGCATCGTCGGCGCCGATGCGCGCACCGACGTGGCGGTGGTGAAGATCGAGGCCACCGGCCTGGCGCCGGTGAAGGTGGGCGACATCAACCGCCTGCGCGTGGGCGAATGGGTGATGGCGATCGGCTCGCCCTTCGGCCTGGAGAACACCGTCACGGCCGGCATCGTGAGCGCCAAGCAGCGCGACACGGGCGACTACCTGCCCTTCATCCAGACCGACGTGGCCATCAACCCGGGCAACTCGGGCGGGCCGCTGATCAACATGCGCGGCGAGGTCGTGGGCATCAACAGCCAGATCTACTCGCGCTCGGGCGGCTTCCAGGGCATCTCCTTCGCCATTCCCATCGACGAGGCCGTGCGTGTGTCCAACGAGCTGCGCGCCAGCGGGCGCGTCACGCGCGGGCGCATCGGCGTGCGCATCGACCAGGTGGGCAAGGAAGTGGCCGAGTCGCTGGGCATGGCGCAGCCCAAGGGCGCGCTGGTGCGTGGCGTCGAGCCCGACTCGCCGGCCGCGAAGGCGGGCGTCGAGCCGGGCGACATCATCCTCAAGTTCGATGGCAAGGAGATCGACAAGTCGGTCGACCTGCCGCGCTTGGTGGGCAACACCAAGCCGGGCACGCGCAGCACCATGACGGTGTTGCGCCGGGGCAGCCAGCGCGAGCTGAACGTGGTGATCGCCGAGCTCGAGCCCGAGCGCCCCGAGGCGCGTGCCGCCACCCCCGAGCCCAAGCCCGTGCCGAGCAACAACGCCACGCAGTCGCTGGGCCTGACGCTGGCCGAACTCGGCGCGGACGATGCCAAGGCGCTCAAGGTCAAGGGCGGCGTTCGCGTGATCGGCGTCACCGGCCCCGCCACCCGGGCCGGCCTGCGCGAAGGCGACGTGATCGTGGCGGTGGCCAACACCGAGGTGTCCTCGGTCAAGGACGTGGAGGCCGTGCTCGCCAAGCTGGACAAGTCCAAGCCAGTGAATCTGCTGCTGCGCCGGGGCGAATGGGCGCAGTACGCGGTGGTGCGCCCGCAGCTTCGGTGACGGGCCCGGGTGTGGAACGCCTTTCGGGTGGCTTGGGCCAATAACCCCCGCCCGTCCCCGGGCATCGGCGCCGTCTGTCGCCAGGTGTTTCGGGGACGCGACGCCCTCCCAAGCCCGTCCGACGGGTCGGTCATCAGGGAAGTTAGTGAGCACCAACAGAAATTCGGCCAGTCTTGACCGGATTCGCTAAAATCCCGCGCGTTGTTGACGGATTGAAGCCGGCGCGCGAGCACCCAATTCACGATGCGGGAGCCCAAAGGTTCCCGGTGGTCCTTGATCCACAGCCGTTGCACAGCTTGTACCCAGAGCCTGTGGATAAGCTGTAAACAACTGCCCTGTTGCGGCCCGGCGACAGGGTGGGGAAGCTTGGTGGCGGCTGTCTGCGGGGGGCTTTTTGCCTACAATGAAACCCCAACTATCGCAGTTGCCATTGATTGTTGGTTACGGGCGCGTCAGCAGCTGACGCGCCCTTTTTTATGGTCGCGCGCCCTGGCCCGGCGCGCGATGAACATGGTCCCTGGCCCGGCCTTCCGATGAACCACATCCGCAATTTCTCGATCATCGCGCACATCGATCACGGCAAATCGACGCTCGCGGATCGCATCATCTCCCGCTGCGGCGGCCTCTCCGATCGCGAGATGAGCGAGCAGGTGCTCGACTCCATGGACATCGAGAAGGAGCGCGGCATCACCATCAAGGCGCAGACGGCCGCGCTGCAATACAAGGCGCGCGACGGCCGCGTCTACAACCTGAACCTGATCGACACCCCCGGCCACGTGGACTTCTCCTACGAGGTCTCGCGCTCCCTGTCGGCCTGCGAGGGCGCCTTGCTGGTGGTGGACGCCAGCCAGGGCGTGGAGGCCCAGACGGTGGCCAACTGCTACACCGCGCTCGACCTCGGTGTGGAGGTGCTGCCGGTCCTGAACAAGATGGACCTGCCGAACGCCGACCCCGAGAACGCCAAGAGCGAGATCGAGGACGTGATCGGCATCGACGCGAGCGATGCCATCCCGTGTTCGGCCAAGACGGGCATGGGGGTCGAGGACATCCTGGAGGCCGTGGTGGCCAAGGTGCCGGCGCCGCGCGGCAACCCGGACGCCCCCCTGCGCGCCATGATCATCGACAGCTGGTACGACGCCTACGTGGGCGTGGTGATGCTGGTCCGGGTGGTGGACGGTCGCCTGCTCAAGGGCGAGCGCTTCAAGCTCATGGCCACCAACGCGGCCTACAACGCCGACAACCTGGGCGTGTTCACGCCGGCCACCCAGCCCCGCGACTCGCTGGAGGCGGGGGAGGTGGGCTACATCATCGCCGGCATCAAGGAGCTCGCGGCCGCCAAGGTGGGCGACACCGTGACGCTGGAAAAGAAGCTGCCCAACAACGCCGGCCCGGCGGAGCAACCGCTGCCCGGCTTCAAGGAGGTGCAGCCGCAGGTGTTCGCCGGCCTGTACCCCACCGAGGCCAACCAGTACGACGCCCTGCGCGACGCCCTGGAGAAGCTCAAGCTCAACGACGCCTCGCTGCACTACGAGCCCGAGGTGTCGCAGGCCCTGGGCTTCGGCTTTCGCTGCGGCTTCCTGGGCCTGCTGCACATGGAGATCGTGCAGGAGCGCCTGGAGCGCGAGTTCGACCAGGACCTCATCACCACCGCGCCCAGCGTGGTCTACCAGGTGGTCAAGGGCGACGGCGAGGTGCTGATGGTGGAGAACCCCTCCAAGATGCCCGACGCCGGCCGCATCGAGGAAATCCGCGAGCCCATCGTCACCGTGCACCTGTACATGCCGCAGGAGTACGTGGGGCCGGTCATGACCCTGGCCAACCAGAAGCGCGGCGTGCAGATCAACATGGCTTACCACGGCAAGCAGGTCATGCTGACCTACGAACTGCCGCTGGGCGAGATCGTGCTGGACTTCTTCGACAAGCTCAAATCCGTCAGCCGCGGTTACGCCAGCATGGACTACGAGTTCAAGGAGTACCGCCGCTCCGACGTGGTCAAGGTCGACATCCTGCTCAACGGCGAGAAGGTCGACGCCCTGTCCATCATCGTGCACCGCAGCCAGGCGCAGTACCGTGGCCGCGCCGTGGCGGCCAAGATGCGCGAGATCATCAGCCGCCAGATGTTCGACGTGGCGATCCAGGCGGCCATCGGGGGCAACGTCATCGCGCGCGAAACCATCAAGGCGCTGCGCAAGAACGTGCTGGCAAAATGCTACGGTGGTGACATCACCCGCAAACGCAAACTGCTCGAAAAACAGAAAGCTGGCAAGAAACGCATGAAACAGATCGGCTCCGTCGAAGTGCCCCAGGAAGCGTTCCTGGCCATCCTGCAGGTGCAAGACTGATGAAGTCCACGATGGGTGCGGTCACGGGGATCATCCTCGCGGCGTTCGGGCTCTATGCCGTGGCCTGGTACATGGGCGCGGTCGAGGGCAATTTTTCACTCCTGCTGCTGCTGGCGACGCTCGTCACCGGCGTCTACTGGGTGATCGACAAGCTGGTCTTCCTGCCGCAGCGCCGCCGCGCGGCCGACCAGCTCGTGATGGAGCACCACCAGCGCAAGGAAGCCCTGGCCAAGCAGGGCTTCAGCCAGATCGAGGGCGACATCGAACCGGCGCGGCAGCGGGCGCTGGCCCAGCCCTGGTGGCTGGATTGGACGGCGGGCCTGTTCCCGGTGATCCTGGCCGTCTTCGTGCTCCGCTCCTTCCTGTTCGAGCCCTTCAAAATCCCCTCGGGCTCCATGATTCCCACCCTGCGCGTGGGCGACCTGATCCTGGTGAACAAGTACCACTACGGCATCCGCCTGCCCGTGGTCAACACCAAGGTCTGGGACAACCAGGCGCCGCAGCGCGGCGACGTGGTCGTCTTCCGCTACCCGCCCAAGCCCAGCCTGGACTACATCAAGCGCGTGATCGGCCTGCCCGGTGACGAGGTGGCCTACCTGAACAAGCAGCTCACGGTGAACGGCCAGCCCGTGCCGCGGGTGGCGCAGCCCGACTTCTTCGACAAGGACTCGATGCGCTACGCCAAGCAATGGCAGGAAAGCCTGGGCGGCAAGCAGTACAACACCCTCACCGAGGACAACCGCCCGGCCTTCGTCGACGGCGCCACCCAGTTCCCGTTCGCCGAGAACTGCCGCTACAGCGTGGAGGGCGCGGTCTGCAAGGTGCCGGCCGGCCATTACTTCATGATGGGCGACAATCGCGACAATTCGCTCGACTCGCGGTATTGGGGCTTCGTGCCCGAAGCGAATATCGTGGGCAAGGCCTTCTTGGTCTGGATGAATTTCGGCGACCTCGGTCGCATCGGACGATTCGAGTAAGAGCGAACCCTGAGGAGGAGCGCATGAAGCTGAAGCGGCAACAACGGGGCCTGACGTTCGTCGGCCTGATCATCGTCGGCACCCTGCTGGCGCTCGCGGGCATCGTGGCGGCCCAGGTGTTCCCCACCTACCTCGAGTACATGGCCGTGCAGAAGGCGGTGCAGAAGGCCTCGGCGGGCAGCACGGTGGCCGAGGTGCGCGACATCTTCGACAAGGCGGCCACGATCGACGACATCCGCACCATCTCGGGCAAGGACCTCACCGTGGGCAAGCAGGGCGACCGCGTGGTGGTGTCCTACGACTACGCCCGCGAAATCCACCTGGCCGGGCCGGCCTGGCTGGTCATGAAGTACAAGGGCAGCTCGCAATGAGCGCGGCCCGGTTGATGGTTTGAGCCCCGATCTCACCGCGCTGCAGGGCCGGCTGCAGCACCGCTTCGCCAACCCACGCCTGCTGGAGCGGGCGCTGACCCACCGCAGCTTCGGCGCCGACCACAACGAGCGCCTGGAATTCCTGGGCGACTCCGTGCTCAACCTGGCCATTTCCGGCCTGCTGTTCGAGAAGCTGGACGCCTTGCCCGAGGGCGATCTGTCCCGCATCCGCGCCAACCTGGTCAAGCAGGACACCTTGTTCGGGCTGGCCCAGGCGCTGGGCCTGTCGTCCGGCCTGCGGCTGGGCGATGGCGAGAAGCGCTCGGGTGGGCACAAGCGCCCCTCCATCCTGGCCGACGCCCTGGAGGCCGTGATCGGCGCCGTCTACCTCGACGCCGGTTTCGAGACCGCCTCGGCCCTGGTGCGGCGGCTGTACGGCGGCGTGGAGCTGAGTCACACCATGACGGCCCTGGGCAAGGACCCGAAAACCGAATTGCAGGAGTGGCTGCAGGGCCGCAAAATGAAGCTGCCCGTCTACCGCGTGGTGGCCACGCTGGGTGAAGCCCACAAGCAGACCTTCGACGTGGAGTGCACCGTGCAGGAGTCCGGTCACAGCGAGCGCGGCATTGGCGCCTCGCGGCGCGCGGGCGAGCAGGCCGCCGCCGCCGCCATGCTGCAGCACCTGATGGCCAGCGCGCGCTGACGAACCGATCCATGAGCCAGAAGACACCCGCCCCCCCGCCCGCCGACAACCTCGAGGCCATGCTGGCGCGCGCCCTGGGCAAGCCCGGCGCGACCGAGGCCGCTGAGCCCAGGCCCGAGGTGGCCGAGGCCGACAAGCGCTGTGGCTACGTTGCCATCGTGGGCAAGCCCAACGTGGGCAAGTCCACCCTGCTCAACGCGCTGGTGGGGCAAAAGGTCAGCATCACCTCGCGCAAGGCCCAGACCACGCGGCACCGCATCACCGGCATCCGCACCGAAGGCGCTTCGCAGTACATCTTCGTCGATACCCCGGGTTTCCAGACCCGCCATGGCAATGCGCTCAACCGCTCGCTCAACAAGACCGTGCTGGGCGCCGTGGCCGATGTCGACCTGATCCTCTTCGTGGTGGAGGCCGGCCGATTCAACCTGGCCGACGCCAAGGTGCTGTCGCTGCTGCCGCCGGACGTGCCGGTGATTCTGCTGGCCAACAAGCTGGACGAGGTGCACCGCCGCGGCGACCTGGCGCCCTGGCTGCGATCCATGCAGGAGCGTCACGCCTTCGCCGAGTTCGTGCCCATGTCGGCCAAGGCCGCCAAGGACATCCAGCGCCTGTTCACCATCTGCGAGAAGTACCTGCCGCAGCAGCCCTGGATCCACGACGCCGAGGACCTGACCGACCGCAGCGAGCGCTTCATGGCCGCCGAGATGGTGCGCGAAAAGCTGTTCCGCCTCACCGGCGACGAGCTGCCGTACACCTCCACGGTGATCATCGACCGCTTCGAGGAAGAGGGACAGCTGCGCCGCATCGCCGCCACCATCGTGGTCGAGCGCGAAGGGCACAAGGGCATGGTGATCGGCGACAAGGGCGAGAAGCTCAAGCGCATCGGCACCGAGGCCCGCATGGAGCTGGAAAAGCTCTGGGGCGGCAAGGTCTTCCTGGAGCTGTGGGTCAAGGTCCGCTCCGGCTGGGCCGACGACGAGGCCCGCGTGCGCTCCTTTGGATATGAATGAGCTCCCCCCGCTCCACCGCCGCGCGGGTCGCTGCCCCCCGCGGGGGCCGGTCTGCCTTGGGGCGGCCCGGTGGCAGGCCGATGCCTAGCGATGAAGGCCCGGGTAGCCGACGAGTCCGCGTTCGTCCTGCACCGCTACGACTGGAGCGAGACCAGCCTCGTGCTGGAGGTGTTCACGCGTTACCACGGTCGCATCGCCCTGGTGGCCAAGGGCGTGAAGCGGCCCACCTCGCAGTTCCGCCCCGTGCTGCTGCCGCTGCAGCCGCTGCAGCTGAGCTGGAGCGGCGATGCCGAAGTCCGCACGCTCAAGGCCGCGCAGTGGGTGGGGGGGCATGTCATGCCCACCGGCGAGGCGCTCATCGCGGGCAGCTACCTGAATGAGCTGCTGATGCGCCTGCTGGCGCGCGAAGACCCCTACCCGCGCCTGTTCGACTGGTTCGCCACGGCCGTGCACACCCTGGCCGAGCAGCCCGACGCGCGCAGCGTGGTGCTGCGCGCCTTCGAGCTGCTGCTGCTGCGCGAGACCGGCCTGTTGCCCGACCTGCGGCGCGAGGGTGCGACGCTGGCCCCCTTGAGCGAGGCCGGGCGCTACGTGTTGCAGCCCGAGTCCGGCCTGCGCCTGGCGCACGACGAGGACCACCACGCGCTGGACGCGGCGCGCTGGCGCGGGCTGCAGCAGGCGCTGGACGGGCCGGCCCCCTTCGTGCCCGTGTTGCGGGCCTGCGCCGAGATCGCGCCGACCCTGCGCATCCCCCTGCGCAACCTGCTGCTCTACCATGGCAACGTGCGCGTGTTCGGCACGCGCCAGCTTCTGCTCGATGTGCAGGCCCTGCGCCGCCGCCGCGGGCATGCCGCCGATGCCCCTTCCACCGATCCCACCGACTCCTGACTGGGCCTGAGCATGGTGCACAACCGGACCGCGCTGTCGGTCAACCTCAACAAGGTCGCGCTGGTGCGCAACACCCGCCACCTGGGCATTCCTTCCGTCGTCCGCGCGGCCGAGCTGTGTCTGCGGGCCGGCGCCGCCGGCATCACCGTGCACCCGCGGCCCGACGAGCGCCACATCCGCGCGCACGACGTGCACGAGCTGGCCGCCGCGCTCAAGGCCTGGCCCGGTCGCGAATACAACATCGAGGGCAACCCCTTCCACAACCTCATGGACTTCGTGCGCGCGGTGCGCCCGCACCAGGCCACCTTCGTGCCCGACGCCGAGGGCCAGTTCACCAGCGACCACGGCTGGCGCTTTCCCGGCGACGCCGAGCGCCTGCGCCCCCTGATCGCCGAATGCCACGCGCTGGGCGTGCGCGTGAGCCTGTTCATGGACGCCGAGGCCGACCAGATGGCCGCGGCCCGGGCGGTCGGTGCCGACCGGGTCGAGCTCTACACCGAACCCTACGCCGCCGCCTTCGGCACGCCGGCGCAGGACGAGCAGCTGCACCGCTTCGCGCGGGCCGCGCGGGCCGCGCTGGACGCTGGCCTGGCGGTCAACGCCGGGCACGACCTCAACCGCGACAACCTCGCGCCCTTCCTGCGCCAGGTGCCGGGCGTGAGCGAAGTCTCCATCGGCCACGCGCTGATCGCCGACGCAATGGAGCTGGGCTACGGGGCCACCGTCCAGGCCTACAACCGCTGCATCGACGGCGCGTTCGGCGCATGAGCATTTACGGCATCGGCACCGACATCTGCGACGTGCGCCGCATCGCGGCCACGCTGGAGCGCCAGGGCGAACGATTCGCCGGCAAGGTGCTCAGCGAGGCCGAGTTCGCCGTCTGGCAGCGCCGCAGCGCGCGCTGGCCGCAGCGCGGCCTGCGCTACCTGGCCACGCGCTTCTCGGCCAAGGAGGCTTTTTCCAAGGCCATCGGCCTGGGCATGCGCATGCCCATGAGCTGGCGCCGCTGCGAGATCGCCAACCTGCCCAGCGGCCAGCCCGTGATCGTGCTGCACGGCGAGCTCAAGGCCTGGTTCGAGGCGCGCGGCCTGCGCGCCCACGTGACCGTGACCGACGAAACCGACTACGCGGCCAGCTTCGTGGTCGTTGAGCGCACACCCCCCCCTTCGCCATGAACCACCACGCCCCCCTGATCATCGACGTCGCCGGCCTGACCCTGACCGACAGCGACCACCAGCGCCTGGACCACCCCCTGGTGGGCGGCGCCATCCTGTTCGCCCGCAACTGGCGCGACCGCGCGCAGCTCACGCGCTTGTGCGCCGAGATCAAGGCGGTGCGCGACGATCTGCTGATCGCGGTCGACCAGGAGGGTGGCCGCGTGCAGCGCTTTCGCACCGACGGTTTCACCGCGCTGGCGCCCATGGCGGCCTTCGGCGAGCGCTGGATGGCCGGCGGCGCCGACGGCGACGGCGCGATGCGCGCGGCCGACGCCGCCACGGCGGCCGGCTTCGTGCTTGGCGCCGAGCTGCGCGCCTGCGGCGTGGACCTGAGCTTCACCCCCGTGCTCGACCTCGACCACGGGGACAGCTCGGTCATCGGTGACCGCGCTTTCGCGCGCGACCCGCGCGTGGTCACGGTGCTGGCGCAGGCGCTGATGCACGGCCTGCGCCAGAGCGGCATGGCCAACTGCGGCAAGCACTTTCCCGGACATGGCTATGTGCGCGGCGACACGCACCACGAGGTTCCGCGCGACACGCGCTCGCTCAAGGCCATCCTGGCCGACGACGCCTTGCCCTACGGCTGGCTCAGCGCCTCGCTCAGCGCGGTCATGCCCGCGCACGTGATCTACCCCAAGGTGGACGCCCGGCCCGCCGGTTTCTCGTCGCGCTGGCTGCAGGACGTGCTGCGCGCGCGCCTGGGCTTCACCGGCGCGGTGTTCAGCGACGACCTGGGCATGGCCGCGGCGCGCCAGATCGAAGGCCGCGCGGTGCGCTTCGCCGAGGCCGCCACGGCGGCGCTGCAGGCGGGCTGCGACATGGTGCTGCTGTGCAACCAGAGCGTGGTGGACGGTGGCGCGCCGATCGACGAGGCGATCGACGAGCTTTCGCGCGCCGCGCTGCAGGGCGGCTGGACGCCGTCGCCCGCGAGCGAGGAGCGCCGCCGCGCGCTGCTGCCCCAGGGCCGGGCCATGGCCTGGGACGACCTGATGGTGGATCCGCGCTACATGCGCGCGCTGTCGCTGTTGCCTTGAGGCGCCCCGGGCGGGCGCTCAGCGGTCCAGCCCGAGCTTGTCGAGCAAGTCGGCCACGAGTTCGAGGCGCAGCAGCGGGTTGTCCAGCGCCATCAGCCGCTGCTTGAGCGCCAGCGGGGCGGGCACCAGTTCGCACCAGCGGTTGGCCACCCAGCCCGCGTCGTGCCAGTGGTACGGCGGCTGGATCGGCAGCTGGTCCTCGGCACCGGGTTGGCGCTCGCGCAGGTTTTCCAGCACGCGCTGGAGGCCGGTGGCCACCGAGGCCAGTTCGTCCGGCACGGGCGCGGGGACGTCGGCCGGCAGCAGCTCGACGTCGGCCACCCACAGGCCGTGCGGCAGCCGCGTGCGGCGCGTGACGTTGAAGCGCTGCAGGCCCTGGCAGCGGATCATGTAGAGACCTGGCTGGGGTTTCTCCAGCGATTCGATGCGCGCGAGCACGCCGATCGGGTGGAAATCTTCCTTGGCGAAGCCGTCGCCGCCGGGCGGGGCCTTGGGGTCGAGCCGGCGCACCTCGCTGCCTTCGCTCAGGCTCACCACGCCGAAGGGCGCGCCGGCCTTGTGGCAGCGGCCGATCATGTCGAGGTAGCGCACCTCGAAGATGCGAAGCGGCAGCCAGCCGCCCGGGAACAGGACGGTCTGCAGCGGGAAGAGGGGCAGCTGGGCGAGCTTGAGCGCCTCAGCCGCCGGGCCGTCGCTCAATCCTCGACCACCGCGTCGGCGCTCTGGCGCTGCATCATGGCCAGCAGGCTGGCCACGGTGGCGCGCAGTTCGCGGCGGTCACAGATGAAGTCGACCGCGCCTTTGGTCTGCAGGAACTCGGCGCGCTGGAAGCCTTCGGGCAGCTTCACGCGCACGGTGTTCTCGATCACGCGCGGGCCGGCGAAGCCGATCAGCGCCTTGGGTTCGGCGATCACCACGTCGCCCACGAACGCGAAGCCTGCGCTCACGCCGCCCATGGTGGGGTCGGTGAGCACGCTGATGTAGGGCAGGCCTTTCTTGGCCAGGCGCGTGAGGGAGGCGTTGGTCTTGGCCATCTGCATCAGCGACAGCAGGCCTTCCTGCATGCGCGCGCCGCCGGTGGCGGTGAAGCAGACGAAGGGCACTTTCTGCGCGATGGCCTCTTCGACGCCGCGCACGAAGCGCTCGCCGACCACCGAGCCCATGGAGCCGCCCATGAAGTCGAACTCGAAGCAGGCCGCGATCAGGCTGATGCCCTTGACGGCGCCGCCCATGACGATGAGGGCGTCGGTCTCGCTGGTGCTCTCCAGCGCTTCCTTCAGTCGCTCGGGGTACTTGCGGCTGTCCTTGAACTTGAGCGCGTCGACCGGCAGCACCTCCTGCCCGATCTCGTAGCGGCCCTCGGCGTCGAGGAAGGCGTTGAGGCGCGCGCGCGCACCGATGCGGTGGTGGTGCGAGCAGTGCGGGCAGACGTTCTGGTTCTTCTCGAGGTCGTTCTTGTAGAGCACGGCCTCGCAGCTGGGGCACTTCACCCACAGGCCCTCGGGCACGCTGCGGCGCTCGGTGGGGTCGGTCGGGGTGATCTTGGGGGGGAGCAGCTTTTCGAGCCAGGACATGCGGTTCTCCAGGGGGGAGTGAGGGGCGCGAGGCGGGATTATGCGTCCAGCGCTTTTCGGATGGTGCGCATGAACTGGACGGCCACGGGCACCACTTTTTCGTGCGGTTCGTCTTCTATGAGCTGGATGAGCTTGCTGCCGATCACCACCGCGTCGGCGGTGCGGCCGATGGCGCGGGCGGTGTCCGCGTCCCGGATGCCGAAACCCACGCCGACCGGGATGCTCACGTGCGCGCGGATGCGCGGCAGCATGGCCTCGACCTGCGAGACGTCCAGCGTGCCCGCGCCGGTGACACCTTTGAGTGAAACGTAGTACACGTAGCCGCTGGCCACGCGCGCCACCTGGGCCATGCGCTCGTCGGTGGAGGTGGGGGCGAGCAGGAAGATCAGGTCCATGTCGCGCGCGCGCAGGGCGCGGGCGAAGTCTTCGCACTCCTCGGGCGGGTAGTCCACCACCAGCACGCCGTCCACGCCGGCCTCGGCCGCGTCGTTCACGAAGGCGCCGGCGCCGTGCTTCTGGTCGTAGCGCTCCACCGGGTTGGCATAGCCCATGAGCACCACGGGCGTGGTGGTGTTGCGCTCGCGGAAGCGCTTCACCATGGCCAGCACCTGCGTCAGGCCGATGCCGGCGGCCAGCGCGCGGTCGCCGGCCTTCTGGATCACGGGGCCGTCGGCCGAGGGGTCGGAGAAGGGCACGCCGAGTTCGATGACGTCGGCGCCCGCGTCGGCCATGCCCAGCATCAGCTCGGGCGTGATGTCGGCGAAGGGGAAGCCGGCCGTGACATAGGGGATCAGCGCCTTGCGGCCCTGGGCCTTGAGGTCGGACAGGGTTTTTTCGATGCGGCTCATTTGTTCTGGCCTCCCTTGACGCTGTGGCCGCGCAGGGAAGGGCGGTCGTAGAAATCCACGCCCGAGAGATCGGCGACGGTACCGATGTCCTTGTCGCCGCGGCCCGAGAGGTTGACCAGGATGGACTGCGTGGGCCGCAGGGTCTTGGCGAGTTTCATGGCATGCGCCACGGCGTGGCTGGACTCGAGCGCCGGGATGATGCCCTCGGTGCGGCAGAGGTAGTGGAAAGCTTCCAGCGCTTCGGTGTCGGTGATGCCCACGTACTCGGCGCGGCCGATGTCCTTGAGGAAGGCGTGCTCCGGCCCGACGCCGGGGTAGTCCAGGCCCGCGCTGATGCTGTGCGTTTCGGTCACCTGGCCGTTGTCGTCCTGCAGCACGTAGGTGCGGTTGCCGTGCAGCACGCCGGCGCTGCCGCGCTGCAGCGAGGCCGAGTGCTTGCCGCTGTCCAGGCCTTCGCCGGCCGCCTCCACGCCGATGAGGCGGGTGCTGGCGTGCCCTATGTAGGGGTGGAAGATGCCCATGGCGTTGCTGCCGCCGCCCACACAGGCGATCACCGCGTCGGGCTGCTCGCCCGCGCAGCCGGCCTCGCGCAGCATCTCGGGCATCTGCTTCAGGCATTCCTCGCCGATGACGCTCTGGAAGTCGCGCACCATCATCGGGTAGGGGTGCGGGCCGGCCACGGTGCCGATGATGTAGAAGGTGTTGTCCACGTTGGCGACCCAGTCGCGCATGGCCTCGTTGAGCGCGTCCTTCAGGGTCTTGCTGCCGCTCTCCACGGGCACCACGGTGGCGCCCAGCAGCTTCATGCGGTAGACGTTGGGGCTCTGGCGCTTGACGTCCTCGCTGCCCATGTAGACCACGCATTCCAGGCCGTAGCGCGCGCAGATGGTGGCGGTGGCCACGCCGTGCTGGCCCGCGCCGGTCTCGGCGATGATGCGCGGCTTGCCCATGCGGCGCGCCAGCATGGCCTGGCCGATGGTGTTGTTCACCTTGTGCGCGCCGGTGTGGTTGAGGTCCTCGCGCTTGAGGAAGATCTGCGCGCCGCCCATCTCGCGGCTCATGCGCGCGGCATGGTAGACCGGGCTGGGCCGGCCCACGAAATGGGCGAGCTCGTGGTGGAATTCGGCCAGGAAGTCCGGGTCGTGCTGGTACTTCTCGTAGGCCGCTTTGAGTTGATTGATGGCGTGGGTGAGCGTCTCGCTCACGAAGCTGCCGCCGTAGATGCCGAAGTGGCCGCGGGCGTCGGGTTGCTGGTAGGGCGTCTGCATGCGAAATCCTGTGCGGTGAATGGCCCCCGCGCGACCCGGGAACGGGTCAGGATCGCTGCGGGGAGGGTGCTGGCGCCGCGTCGGCGGCGCGCACGGCGGCCACGAAGGCCTGCATCTTGTCGGCGCTCTTGATGCCCTTGGACACCTCGATGCCGGAGCTCACGTCAACGGCCCAGGGCCGGACGAGCCGAATGCCATCGGTCACGTTTGCAGGCGTGAGTCCACCAGACAAAACGAGGCGAGAGCTGGCGTTTAGTCGAGGGTGTGACCACGAGAAGGCCGTCCAGTCGAAGGATTGGCCGCCGCCGCCGAAACCCTCGACGTGGGCGTCGAGCAGGATGGCTTGGGCGGAGACGAAATCATCGGCGAATTGTAGGAGATCGAAGCGTTTGCCTGCCTCGCCGGCGGGAATGCGTGCCGCGCGCAGGTAGGGCCGGCCCGCGGCCTGTGCCTCGGCGGGCGTTTCGTCGCCGTGCAGCTGCAGCAGGGCGTGGGGCACGGCGCGCAGACCGCGCGCGATCCACTCGGGGCTGGCATTGACGAACAGCAGCACCGGCGTGACGAAGGCGGGCAGGCGGCGCGCCAGTTCGCCGGCGCGCTCGGGGGAGACGAAGCGCGGGCTGGGCTCGTAGAGCACAAAGCCGATGGCGTCGGCCCCGGCGCGCACGGCCGCGTCCACGTCGGCTTCGCGCGTGAAGCCGCAGAACTTGATGCGGGTGCGGTGGGCGGACATGGATGGAAGGGCTAGGGCAGCCAGTCGAAGGCCGGCGTGCGTTCGGGCAGGCCCCAGGCGGCATCGTAGACCGGCCCGAGAAAGTACAGGCCGTCGGGGGAGAAGGTGGGCGCCGCGGCGTCGCGGCTGCGCGCGGCCAACACCTCGGCCATCCACCCGGGCGGGCGGTTGCCGCTGCCGATGGCGATGAGGCAGCCCATGATGTTGCGGATCATGTGGTGCAGGAAGGCATTGGCCTCGAACTCGAAGCGCCAGTAGGCACCGCGCCGGGCGATCTCGATGCGCCGCAGCGCCTTCACCGGCGTGTGCGCCTGGCATTGCGAGGCGCGGAAAGAGGTGAAGTCGTGCTCGCCGATGAGCGAGGCGGCGGCCTGGCGCATCGCCTCGAGATTGAGCGGTCGGAACACCCAGCCCACTTGGCCCTGCTCCACGCTGGGCCGCACGGGCGACTCGAGCAGCACGTAGGCGTAGCGCCGCGCGATGGCGCTGGCGCGGGCGTGGAAGGCCGCGGGCACTTCCCGCGCCCATTGCACGGCAACGTCGGGCGGCAGGAAGCTGTTGGTGCCACGCACCCAGGCGTATTCGTCGCGGTGCAGGGGGGTGTCGAAGTGCACCACCTGCATGAGCCCGTGCACGCCTGCGTCGGTGCGGCCCGCGCACAGGGTGCTCACGGCGGGCAGGGCGCAGAACTGGGCGAGCGCGGCTTCCAGCTTGTCCTGGACGGTATTGCCGCTGGGCTGGCTCTGCCAGCCGTCGTAGCCGCGGCCGTTAAAGCTCACGCCCAGCGCGATGCGGAGCATCGGGCTGGGCGTGGGGGGGGGATCGGCGGGGGTGTCGGTCAAGCGATGGCGTCAGGTCGTCAGGTCGGCCAGGAAGGTGCTGGCCTTGGCCTTGAGCGGGCCGGACGCCTCGGCCAGCACTTCCTCAGCGAGCGAGCGCGCGCCCTCGAAGTCGCCGATGGCGCGGAATTCCTCGGCCAGCGAGAGCTTGGTCTCCAGCGGGTTTTCTTCCGTGAGTTCGCCCACGGGGGCCATGGTCACCGGCTCCTTGTGGCCGCTGTCGAGGTCGAGATTGAGCCCGTCGAGGTTGAAGTCCATCAGGTTGCCTGCGGGTGCGGGTGCGGGCGCCGCGGCATTGGTCAGGTCCAGATCGAAGCCGGGGGCGCTGATGCTGTCGGGCGCGTCGCGCAGGCTGGGCACCTCGATGTCGGCCGGCGTGGTGGCCGAGCGCTCGGTCTCGTGGGCGGGCGAAGGCAGGTCGAGATCGAAGTCCATGGAGCGCGAGGACGCGGCGCCGGCCGGCTGCACCGAGGGTGCGGTCAGGGCGTCGGTGGCGTCGAGGTCGTCCAGGTCCGACATGGCGGCCATGTCGGGGTGCTCGGCCGGGGCCGGGGGAGACGGCGGGGCGTCGTCCATGGGCAGGTCGAGGTCCAGGTCCAGCGGACCGGCGCCCGTGGAGGCCTGTGAATCGAGGTTGACCGTGCTGGGGCTGAAGGCGTGCAGCCCGCCGGCCAGGGTGGCGGCGGCGGCGCCGGCCTTGGCCACGGGCTTGCCGCCGGGGTGGTAGAGCGGGTTGGTGGGGTCGAGCTCGCGGCCGAGCTCGCAGGCACGCTCCCACTCGGGGCCCTCGCCCTGGGTGAGGCCGAAGGCCTCGCTCGCCACCACCTCGAAGGCACGGGCGTCGCGGCGCTTGGCGTAGATCTCCAGCAGCTTGGTGTGGATGGCGACGCGCGTGGGGGTGCTGCGCATGGCCTCCTTGAGGATTTCCTCGGCCTGCAGGTCGCGGCCATAGGCGAGGTACACATCGGCCTCGGCCACCGGGTCCACGTCGCCAGCGGCGTCGAGCTGGCTGGGCGAATAGACCATGGACGAGCCCGAGGCCATGGCCTCGGCGGTGTCGATGCGCTGGCCGCCGCTGGAGCCGAAGAACGAGTCGGGCTGCAGGCGGCTTTCCAGGAAGGAGCTGTCGACGTTGGCGTTGGCCTTGCGCTGTCGCACGCGCCACAGACCAAGGCCGGCCAGCAGCGCCAGCACGCCGCCCACCACGGGCAGCAGCAGGGGGTTCTCGGTGAGGCTGCTGAGGAAGCTGGGCTCATCGGCAGCGGGCGCCGGCACGGCGGGCGGGCTCGGGACCTTCACGGCAGGGGCCGGTGCCGTGGCTTCGGCCGGCGCGGGAGCGGGCGCAGGCGCGGCCGGCGCTTCGGCGGCCGGCGCGGGGGCCGTGCTGGGCGCAGGGGCCTCGGCGGCAGGTGCCGGTGCCGGGGCGGCGGGTGCCGCCGGTGCGGGCGACGCGGCGGCGGGCGCTGGCGCCGGGGTGGGGGCCGCAGGGGCCTTGGCCTGGTCGCCCAGCTTGGCGAGCTCCTCGATGTTGCGTTGCAACTCGGCGCTGCGCTGGGCCGCATCGGACGACTGGCGCTGCTGCGCGATCTGGGCTTCGCTGCTGGTGCCCGGTGTGCTGCCCGAGGGGCGGCTCAGCGTCAGGCGGTCGCTGGACGGCGCCGGGGCGCCCCGGTCCTGCACCTCGCTTTGCACGCGGCCAGTGGCTTCGCGCTGGGCGGTGTCGACCCGGGCGGCGGGCGCGGCACCGGCCAGGCGACGGCGGTACTCGTCGAAGTCGCGGCTTTGCGCGGCAATGGTCTGGCGGGCTTCACCGGCGTCGATGGCCGAGGCGCTGGCCTGCGAGGGGAGGTCGATGACGGCGCCCGCGCGGACGCGGTTGACGTTGTTGTCGATGAAGGCGCTGGGGTTGGCCTGCAGCATGGCGACCAGCATCTGGTCGAGCGACACGTTCGCCGGGCGGTGGGCCTGGGCGATGGCGCCGGCCGTGTCGCCGCGCCGTACCGTGACCTGGCGCGGCGCGTCGCTGGCCGGTGCGGCGGCAGGCGCTGGCGCCGGGCGCGGAAGCTGCGGGGGCCGGCGCGGGCGTCGGTGCCGGTGCCGCGGCCGCCGGGGCGGGCGCCGCCGGGGCCGGTGCACTGGCGCGCGGTGCGATGGGCGCCGGCTGCGGCGTCGACGCGCGCAGGTTCGGCGGATCGAACAGCAGGGTGTAGTCGCGCACCACGCGGCCGGTGGCCCAGTTGGCCTCGAGGATCAGGTCGACGAAGGGCTCGTTGACGGCGTTCGGGCCGCGCAGGCGCAGGTAGGCGCGGCCATCGGCGCGGCGCTGCAGGGTGATTTCGAGGCCGTTGAGCGCTGGGTTCACGTCCACGCCGGCGGCGCGGTAGGTGGCGCCGGGGGCGAGCGTCACGCGCAGGCTGGACGCCTCGTTGGCATTGATTTCAGGGACGTCGATCTCGGCGCGCAAGGGTTCGCCGAGGGCCGATTGCACCGAGACCCGTCCGAGGGCCAGTGCCTGGGCGTCGTGGGCGCTGAACACCAGCGTGGTGACCAGCGCGGCGGCTGCGATGGCGTGCAGGTTGGCCAGGCCACGCCGACTTGTGCGGTCCGACACGGACGAGGTCAAAGGCAATGGGGTGTGTCGGGTGTGGGATGGCACTGGAACCTCGATGGGAAAAACCGAGAAATGACCATAGCATCAACGGATTACGGTTACAAGCTGAGAATCCGCTTGAGTTTGTGAGCCTACCGTTCGTCCCGCTGAGCCCCTCCGGTCTCGTTGCAGGTGTGCAACGAGACCAGGGGCGCCTGGCCTGGCGAGGCCCTGCTCAGGCCTGCAGCAGAATCCGCAGCATGCGGCGCAGCGGCTCCGCGGCGCCCCAGAGCAGTTGGTCGCCGATGGTGAAGGCGCCGAGGTATTGCGGGCCCATCGCCATCTTGCGCAGGCGGCCCACGGGAATGGTCATGGTGCCCGTCACGGCCACGGGCGTGAGGTCGCGCAGGGTGTCTTCCTTGGTGTTGGGCACCACCTTCACCCAGGCGTTGTCGGCCGCGATCATGGCCTCGATGTCGGCCAGCGGCACGTCCTTCTTCAGCTTGAAGGTCAGGGCCTGCGAGTGGCAGCGCATGGCGCCGACGCGCACGCAGAAACCGTCCACCGGCACGGCCGGGCTGCCAAAGCCTTCGCCCTGGCCGAGGATCTTGTTCGTCTCGGCCATGCCTTTCCATTCTTCCTTGGACATGCCGTTGCCCAGGTCCTTGTCGATCCAGGGGATCAGCGAGCCGCCCAGGGGCACGCCGAAGTTGGCCACCTCGGCGCCGCTGAGCGAGCGCTGCTTGGCGATGACCTTGCGGTCGATTTCGAGGATGGCGCTCTTGGGGTCGTCGAGTAGGGCCTTCACCTCGGCGTTGAGCGTGCCGTATTGCGTGAGCAGTTCGCGCATGTGCTGCGCGCCACCGCCGCTGGCGGCCTGGTAGGTCTGGGTGCTCATCCACTCGACCAGGCCCGCCTTGTAGAGGGCGCCCACGCCCATGAGCATGCAGCTCACGGTGCAGTTGCCACCGATCCAGTCGCGCCCGCCCTTGGCGAGCGCGTTCTGGATGACCGGCAGGTTGACGGGATCGAGGACGATGACAGCGTCGTCCTTCATGCGCAGGCTGGAGGCGGCGTCGATCCAGTGGCCCTTCCAGCCGGCGGCGCGCAGCTGGGGATAGACCTCGTTCGTGTAGTCGCCGCCCTGGCAGGTGATGACGATGTCGCAGCGCTTGAGCGCCTCGATGTCGTTCGCGTCCTGCAGTTTCGTCTCGTTCTTCGCCATCGCGGGGGCCTGGCCGCCCCCGTTGGAGGTGGAGAAGAACAGCGGCTCGATCAGGTCGAAGTCTTTTTCCTCGACCATGCGATCCATCAGGACCGACCCGACCATGCCGCGCCAGCCAACCAGTCCAACCAACTTGCTCATTGAGATACGCCCTTTCGTTGAAGTCATCGGGTCCAGACCAGACCGACTTGCCCGGCTCGTCTGGCCGGGAAGGGCGCACGACGAACCAGGCTGGATCAGCCCTTAATGGTCGTGGTTTTGGTGGAGATTGCGCGCACGGCCACACCCGCCGTGGCGGCGGATGCGATGTTCAAGGCGAACGGGCGGGCGGCAAACATGGAGCGCGATTGTAGTGGATCGTCGGGCGCGTCAGGCCCCGGCGCGCGTCAGCGCAGCGCCTTCACCACAGCGGCACCCATCTCGGCGGTGCCGACGCGGGTCGTGCCTTCGCTGTGGATGTCGGGCGTGCGCAGGCCCTGGGCGAGCACCGCCTTCACGGCGGTCTCGATGCGGTCGGCGGCCTCGGGCTGGTTCAGGCTGAAGCGCAGCATCATGGCCGCGCTCAGGATGGTGGCCAATGGGTTGGCCACGCCCTGGCCCGCGATGTCGGGCGCGCTGCCGTGGCTGGGTTCGTACAGGCCCTGGTTCTTCGCGTTCAGGCTGGCCGAGGGCAGCATGCCGATGGAGCCGGTGAGCATGGAGGCTTCGTCGGAGAGGATGTCGCCGAACATGTTGCCGGTGACCACCACGTCGAACTTCTTGGGCGCGCGCACCAGCTGCATGGCGGCGTTGTCCACGTACATGTGCTCCAGCTCCACGTCGGGGTACTGGGCGTGCACCTCGGTGACCACGTCCTTCCAGAACTGGAAGGTTTCGAGCACGTTGGCCTTGTCGACGCTGGTGACCTTCTTGTGGCGCTTGCGCGCGGCCTGGAAGGCGACGTGCGCGATGCGCTCGATCTCCGGCTTGCTGTAGCGCATGGTATCGAAGGCTTCGTCGGCGCCGGGGAAGTGGCCATCGATGGCGGTGCGGCGGCCCCGCGGCTGGCCGAAATAGATGTCGCCGGTGAGCTCGCGGATGATGAGGATGTCCAGCCCGGAGATGACCTCGGGCTTGAGCGTGGAGGCGCCCACGAGTTCGGGGTAGCAGATGGCGGGGCGGAAGTTGGCGAACAGGCCCAGGTGCTTGCGCAGGCCCAGGATGGCCTGCTCGGGCCGCAGCGGTCGGTCGAGCTTGTCGTACTTCCAGTCGCCCACGGCGCCGAACAGCACGGCATCGGCCTGCTGCGCCAGTTGCAGCGTGGCCTCGGGCAGCGGGTGGCCATGGGCTTCATAGGCCGCGCCGCCGACCAGGGCGGTTTCCATTTCGAAGGAGAGGTCGAGCGCCTGCAGGACCTTCACCGCTTCGGCGACGATTTCGGTGCCGATGCCGTCACCGGGGAGAACTGCGATTTTCATGAATCAGGGGTCAGCCGTTGAGGGTGTGGGCCAGCCAGGGCTTGGTGGCCAGGCGCTGCGCTTCGTAGGCGGCGATCTTGTCCTTGTGGCGCAGGGTCAGGCCGATGTCGTCCAGGCCGTTGAGCAGGCAGTACTTGCGAAAGGGCTGCACGTCGAACGGGATTTCCTGGCCATTGGGTTCCACGACCACCTGGCGCTCCAGGTCGATGGTGAGTTCGTAGCCGGGGAAGGCGGCGACTTCGTCGAACAGGCGCGCGACCGTGGCTTCGGGCAGCACGATGGGCAGCAGGCCGTTCTTGAAGCAGTTGTTGAAGAAGATGTCGGCGTAGCTGGGCGCGATCAGTGCGCGAAAGCCGTACTGGTCGATGGCCCAGGGCGCATGCTCGCGGCTGGAGCCGCAGCCGAAGTTCTTGCGCGCCAGCAGCACCGAAGCGCCCGCGTAGCGCGGCTGGTTGAGCACGAAGTCGGGGTTGGGCTTGCGCACGGCCGGGTCCTGGCCGGGCTCGCCCTTGTCGAGGTAGCGCCACTCATCGAACAGGTTGGGGCCGAAGCCCGTCTTGCGGATCGACTTGAGGAACTGCTTGGGAATGATGGCGTCGGTGTCGACGTTCTCGCGGTCCATCGGGGCGACCAGCCCCTTGTGGAGGGTGAACTTCTGCATGTCGATGGCGCTTACTTGGAGATGTCCTGGATTTTTTCGCCGGCTTTCTCGATGCCGCGGCCCGTGGCCTGACCGGCTTTCTCGATGCCGCGCCCGGTGGCTTGGCCGGCTTCCTTGGCGTCTGCCTTGACGCCCTGCCAGGTGTTGCATGCCGCCAGCGAGAGCGACAGCGTCAGCGCGGTGACCATCCAGAGAGGGGATTTCATGCGGGTCTCCTGAAGTTGCGGTGGATCAGGCGAGGGTGCGCACGTCCACGAAATGGCCGTGCACCGCGGCCGCGGCCGCCATGGCCGGCGACACGAGGTGGGTGCGGCCACCAGCGCCCTGGCGGCCTTCGAAGTTGCGGTTGCTGGTGGAGGCGCAGCGCTCGCCGGGCTCCAGGCGGTCGGCGTTCATGGCCAGGCACATGCTGCAGCCCGGCTCGCGCCATTCGAAGCCGGCGGCCTTGAAGATCTCGTGCAGGCCTTCGCGTTCGGCCTGTGCCTTCACCAGGCCGGAACCCGGCACCACCATCGCCAGCCGCACGTTCTTGGCGACCTTCTGGCCCAGCTTCTTGACCATGGCCGCGGCCTCGCGCATGTCCTCGATGCGGCTGTTGGTGCACGAGCCGATGAACACCTTGTCGACGAAGATGTCGTTCAGGGGCTTGCCGGGCTCCAGGCCCATGTACTGCAGCGCGCGCTCGATGGCGCCGCGCTTGCTGGCGTCCTTTTCCTTGTCGGGGTCGGGCACGCGGGCGTCGATGCCCAGCACCATCTCGGGCGAGGTGCCCCAGGTGACCTGCGGCACGATCTTCGTGGCGTCGAGTTCGACCACGGTGTCGAACGTCGCGTCGGGGTCCGAGTGCAGGCTGCGCCAGTAGGCGACGGCCTGGTCCCATTCCACGCCATTGGGCGAGAGCGGGCGGCCCTTGAGGTAGTCGATGGTCTTGTCGTCCACGGCCACCAGGCCGGCGCGCGCGCCGGCCTCGATGGCCATGTTGCACACGGTCATGCGGCCTTCCATCGACAGCGCGCGGATGGCGCTGCCGGCGAACTCGATGGTGTAGCCCGTGCCGCCTGCCGTGCCGATGCGCCCGATGATGGCCAGCACGATGTCCTTGGCGGTGACGCCCTTGGCCAACTGGCCTTCCACCTTGATCAGCAGGTTCTTGGCCTTCTTGGCCAGCAGGGTCTGCGTGGCCAGCACATGCTCGACTTCGCTGGTGCCGATGCCGTGCGCCAGCGCGCCGAAGGCGCCGTGCGTGCTGGTGTGCGAGTCGCCGCAGACGACCGTCATGCCGGGCAGTGTGGCGCCGTTCTCGGGGCCGATCACGTGCACGATGCCTTGCCGCTGCGACAGGAAGGGGAAGAACGCGGCCGCGCCGAACTCGGCGATGTTGGCGTCCAGCGTGGTGATCTGTTCCTTGCTGATCGGGTCGGCGATGCCGGCGTAGCCACGCTCCCAGCCGGTGGTGGGCGTGTTGTGGTCGGCCGTGGCGACGACCGAGCTCACGCGCCAGACCTTGCGGCCGGCCTGGCGCAGGCCTTCGTAGGCCTGGGGGCTGGTCACCTCGTGCACGAGGTGGCGGTCGATGTAGAGGACGGCGGTGCCGTCTTCTTCGGTGTGGACGACGTGTTCGTCCCAGATCTTGTCGTAGAGCGTGCGTCCCATGGCTTGTCTCACAGGGCCTCTGTGGGCCGGGCAAACATTTTAGGCGTCGGAGCGAAAAAAGACGCCCGCCGCGGCTGGATGCCGCGGCGGGCGCAGGGTCAGGTGAAGGGGCGCGGGGGCCGCGTCACTTCTTGACGCCGGGCACGTCGCGGCGCGGCGAGCCGGTGAACAGCTGGCGCGGGCGGCCGATCTTGTACTCGGGGTCGCTGATCATTTCGTTGAGTTGCGCGATCCAGCCCACGGTGCGGGCCAGCGCGAAGATGCCGGTGAAGAGGTTGACCGGAATGCCGATGGCGCGCTGCACGATGCCCGAGTAGAAGTCCACGTTCGGGTAGAGCTTGCGCTGCACGAAGTAGTCGTCTTCCAGGGCGATCTTCTCGAGCTGCTTGGCCAGCTTGAACAGCGGGTCGTTGCCCAGGCCCAGCTCTTCCAGCACCTCGTTGCAGGTTTCCTGCATGAGCTTGGCGCGCGGGTCGTAGTTCTTGTACACGCGGTGACCAAAGCCCATGAGCTTGACGCCGGAGTTCTTGTCCTTGACCTTCTCCATGAACTCGCCGACCTTGGCCACGCCGCCGTTGCGCTGGATGTCTTCCAGCATGTTCAGGCAGGCCTCGTTGGCGCCGCCGTGGGCGGGGCCCCAGAGGCAGGCCACGCCGGCCGCGATGGCGGCGAAGGGGTTGGTCCCCGAGGAGCCGCACAGGCGCACGGTGGAGGTGGAGGCGTTCTGCTCGTGGTCGGCGTGCAGGATGAAGATGCGGTCGAGCGCGCGCTCGAGCACCGGGTTGACCTTGTAGTCCTCGCAGGGCACGCCGAACATCATGCGCAGGAAGTTGCCGGCGTAGGACAGCTCGTTGCGCGGGTACATGTAGGGTTGGCCGACGCCGTACTTGTAGGCCATGGCCACCAGCGTGGGCATCTTGGCGATCAGGCGGATGGCCGCGATCTCGCGATGCTGCGGGTTATTGATGTCGGTGCTGTCGTGATAGAAGGCCGACAGGCCGCCCACCAGGCCCGTGAGCACGGCCATGGGGTGCGCGTCGCGGCGGAAGCCGCGCAGGAAGAACTGCATCTGCTCGTTGACCATGGTGTGGTTGGTCACGAGCTTGTGGAAATCGGTGCGCTGCTTCTCGTCGGGCAGCTCGCCGTTGAGCAACAGGAAGCAGACGTCGAGGTAGTCGCAGTGCGTGGCGAGCTGTTCGATGGGATAGCCGCGGTACAGCAGCTCGCCCTTGTCGCCGTCGATGTAGGTGATGGCCGACTGGCACGAGGCGGTGGACAGGAAACCCGGGTCATACGTGAACATGCCCGTCTGCGCGTACAGCTTGCGGATGTCGATGACGTCCGGGCCGATGCTGCCGCCGTAGACCGGCAGTTCGACGCTGGGGCTGCCGTTGGAGAACGTCAGGGTGGCTTTGTTGTCGACGAGTTTCATGCGGATTCCTCGGGTGATGGAGTGGAGCGGGCGGCGCGCAGCAAGGCAAGCACTTGCGTCACGTCGTCGCGGTCGATGGCCCCTTCGGGGGGCTTGCGGCCGAGCAGCAGATCGAGCAGGTCGTTGTCCGACAGCTCCATCAGCTGGCCCAAGGCATCGGCCTGTC
The DNA here is from genome assembly GCF_034421675.1 of Hydrogenophaga sp. SNF1. Classification (NCBI taxonomy): domain Bacteria; kingdom Pseudomonadati; phylum Pseudomonadota; class Betaproteobacteria; order Burkholderiales; family Comamonadaceae; genus Hydrogenophaga; species Hydrogenophaga sp. SNF1. The sequence goes on along the minus strand of NZ_CP139793.1, from coordinate 3,350,049 downwards.
GCACCGTCAGCTGGTGGGCATGGCGGGCGAAAAAGCGCTCGATGAACAGGTCGTTCTCGAGCAGTCCACGGCGGCACCGCCAGCGCAGCTTGCTGAGGCTGCGCTCGTCGAGCAGGTCGTCAACGGCGGCGGTGGCGTGCATGGCGGGTGGGACGGCGGGCGCGCTCAGACGGCGCGCAGCACCATCATTTCCTTGATCTTGCCGATGGCCTTGGTGGGGTTCAGGCCCTTGGGGCAGACATCGACGCAGTTCATGATGGTGTGGCAGCGGAACAGGCGGTACGGGTCCTCGAGGTTGTCGAGGCGCTCGCTCGTGGCCTGGTCGCGGCTGTCGGCGATGAAGCGGTAGGCCTGCAGCAGACCGGCGGGGCCGACGAACTTGTCCGGGTTCCACCAGAAGCTCGGGCAGCTGGTGGAGCAGCTCGCGCACAGGATGCATTCATACAGGCCGTTGAGCTCTTCGCGCTCCTCGGGCGACTGCAGGCGCTCCTTCTCCGGGGGGATGCTCTCGTTGACCAGGTAGGGCTTGATGCTGTGGTACTGCTTGAAGAACAGCGTCATGTCGACGATCAGGTCGCGCACCACCGGCAGGCCGGGCAGGGGCTTCAACACGATGTCGCCCTTGAGCGTGTTCATGTTGGTCAGGCAGGCCAGGCCGTTCTTGCCGTTGATGTTCATCGCGTCCGACCCGCAGACGCCTTCGCGGCAGGAGCGGCGGAACGAGATGGACGGGTCCACGGCCTTGAGCTTCATCAGCGCGTCGAGCAGCATGCGCTCGTGGCCGTCCAGTTCGACCTGGATGGTCTGCATGTACGGCTTGGCGTCCTTCTCGGGGTCGTAGCGGTAGATCTTGAATGTGCGAAGCATGTGGGGCTCTCCGGGGGCGTGCTCAGAACGTGCGAACCTTGGGTGGCACGGATTCGACGGTCAGCGGCTTGAGGTTCACCGGTTTGTAGCTCAGCGAGTTGTCCGCGCTGTGCCACAAGGTGTGCTTCATCCACTCGGCGTCGTTGCGGCCCAGCGGGAACTGCGGATCGTCGGCGGGGCGCTCGTAGTCGTACACGGTGTGCGCGCCGCGGCACTCGCGGCGGGCGGCGGCCGAGGTCATGGTCGCCTGGGCGCACTCGATCAGGTTTTCCACTTCCAGCGCTTCGATGCGCGCGGTGTTGAAGACCTTGGACTTGTCCTTGAGCTCGATCTTGCCCACGCGCTCGCGCATGGCGTTGATCTTCTGCACGCCCTCGTCCATGCCGGCCTGGGTGCGGAACACGCCAGCGTGCTGCTGCATGGCCGAGCGCATGTCGTTGGCAACGTCCTGCGCGTACTCGCCGCTGGTGGTGGCGTCCAGGCGGGCCAGGCGCGAGAGCGTGCGGTCGGCGCCGTCCTTGGGCACCGGCTTGAAGCCCTTGTTCTTGTCGTTGTACTGGACGATGTGGTTGCCGGCCGCGCGGCCGAACACCAGCAGGTCGAGCAGCGAGTTGGTGCCCAGGCGGTTGGCGCCGTGCACGCTCACGCAGGAGCATTCGCCCACCGCGTACAGGCCGTTGACCACCTTCTGGCCGCCCGCGCCGTCGGGCACGACGACCTGGCCATTGACGTTGGTCGGGATGCCGCCCATCTGGTAGTGGATGGTGGGCACGACAGGGATCGGCTCGCGCGTGATGTCCACGTTGGCGAAGTTCACGCCGATCTCGTAGACCGACGGCAGGCGCTTGTGGATGGTGTCGGCGCTGAGGTAGCTGAAGTTCAGCATGACGTAGTCCTTGTTGGGACCACAGCCACGGCCTTCCTTGATTTCCTGGTCCATGCAGCGCGAGACGAAGTCGCGCGGCGCCAGGTCCTTGAGCGTCGGGGCGTAGCGCTCCATGAAGCGCTCGCCCTCGGAGTTGACCAGGAAGGCGCCTTCGCCTCGGCAGCCTTCGGTCAGCAGCACGCCCGCGCCGGCCACGCCGGTGGGGTGGAACTGCCAGAACTCCATGTCCTGCAGCGGGATGCCCGCGCGCGCGGCCATGCCCAGGCCGTCGCCGGTGTTGATGAAGGCGTTGGTGGAGGCCGCGAAGATGCGGCCGGCGCCGCCGGTGGCCAGCAGCGTGGTCTTGGCCTCGAGCAGGTAGACGTCGCCCGTTTCCATTTCGAGCGCGGTCACGCCCACCACGTCGCCCTCGGCGTCGCGCACCAGGTCAAGCGCCATCCACTCCACGAAGAAGGTGGTGCGAGCGGCCACGTTCTGCTGGTACAGGGTGTGCAGCATGGCGTGGCCGGTGCGGTCGGCCGCGGCGCAGGCGCGCGGCACGGCCTTCTCGCCGTAGTTGGCCGTATGGCCGCCGAAGGGGCGCTGGTAGATGGTGCCGTCGGGGTTGCGGTCGAACGGCATGCCCATGTGCTCGAGCTCGTACACCACCTTGGGCGCTTCGCGGCACATGAACTCGATCGCGTCCTGGTCGCCGAGCCAGTCGGAGCCCTTGATCGTGTCGTAGAAGTGGTAGTGCCAGTTGTCCTCGCTCATGTTGCCCAGCGAGGCGCCGATGCCGCCTTGCGCGGCCACGGTGTGCGAGCGGGTGGGGAAGACCTTGGACAGCACGGCCACCTTGAGGCCGGCGCGCGCCAGTTGCAGCGAGGCGCGCATGCCGGAGCCGCCGGCGCCGACGATGACGACGTCGAACTGGCGCTTGAGAAGGGATGCAGAGGCGGTCATGGCGTCAGAGTCTCCAGAGAACTTGAACGGCCCAGCCCAGGCAAGCCAGGAGCCAGACCAGGGTGAACACGTGCAGCACCAGGCGCAGGCCGGCGGGTTTGACGTAGTCCATCCAGATGTCGCGCACGCCGACCCAGGCGTGGTAGGCCAGCGCAATGAAGACGGCGAAGGTCAGGGCCTTCATCCACTGCGCGGCGAAGATCGCGGCCCAGCTGTCGTAGCCGAGCGGGCCGCTGGTGAACAGCACCTTCACCAGCAGCACGATGGTGAACACGGCCATGAGGGCGGCGGTGATGCGCTGGGCGAGCCAGTCGCGCGCGCCGTAGTGGGCGCCGGTGACGACGCGCTTGGAACCGTAGTTGACGGACATGGTGTAGGACCTCCCGGCGATCAGTACAGGCCGAACAGCTTGGCGCCCAGCACCACGGTCAGGCCGATGCTCAGCACCAGCGTGACCATGGCGGAGGTCTTGCCGAACTGCTTGCTCACGGCGTCGTGGCTCACGTCCATCCAGAGGTGGCGCAGGCCGGCGATGAAGTGGTGCAGGTAGGCCCAGATGAGCGCCAGCACCACGAGCTTGAGCAGCCAGCCCGGCAGCCAGCCGCCGCCGGCGAAGGCGCTGGTGAAGCGCTCGAAGGAAATTTCGGACGACACCGAGGTGTCGAACAGCCAGACGATCAGGGGCAGGAGCAGGAACATCAGCAGGCCGCTGACGCGGTGCAGGATCGATACCCAGCCGGCCGCGGGCAGGCGGTAGGTGGTCAGGTCCTTGAACGCGTTGATGTTGCGGAACTCAGGCCGCTTGCGGGTCAACTCGGGCATGGGAAGGGCTTTCGTGGGGAAGGCTCTCGGGCGGGGAGAGGGATGTAACCCATTGGTAACCGGGGTCACCGGGGCGGGCAAATTCTATTGCAATGCACCAAGCGATGGACTAAGCCGGGCCCGCTATGCCCGACTGCGCCGTGGTGGTGCGCGGCGGAATCAGCTCAATTCATTGCGGTAGTGCCGGGCGTCGGTGCGGTACAGGCCGCGCCGCAGTTCCATGGGCGTGTCGTTGTAGGTATAGGACAGGCGCTCCACGCTGAGCAGCGGGTGGCCCTCGGGAACGCTCAGGCGCTGGGCGGCGTCGGCGTCGGCCGCCACCGCCTTGATTTTTTCGGCCGCGCGCACCATGCGCACGCCGAAGCGCGATTCGAACAGCGCGTACATCGGGCCGGTGTCGCTGGCCAGGGTGTCGAGCGTGAGGCCCTTGAACGGCCCGCCGGGCAGCCAGATTTCCTCCAGGATGGCCGGCGTGCCGCCGAAGGCCAGCACGCGGCGCACCTGCAGCACGGCGTCGCCGCTGCGCAGGCCCAGCGGGCGCGCCACCTCGGCGGGGGCGCGCAGGCGGCGGCAGTCGATGATGCGGCGCTCGGCCGGGCCCTGGTCGTCCAGCGTGCCCTGGTCGGGCAGCAGGCGCAGGAAGCGGAACTGGATGTGCTGCTCGGCGTGCGTGGCAACGAAGGTGCCCTTGCCCTGGCGGCGCACCAGCAGGTTGTCGGTGGCGAGTTCGTCGATGGCCTTGCGCACCGTGCCCTGGCTCACGCGAAAACGCGCCGCGAGTTCGAACTCGCTCGGGATCATGTCGCCGGGTTTCCATTCACCGGCCTGCAGGCTGCGCAGGATCAGCCCTTTGATCTGCTGGTACAGCGGGCTGAACGCCGGCGCAAGGGCGTCGGGGTCCGGGCTGGGGTCGGGGGAGGTGGGCGTGGTGGCCATGGGAGGGCGTGGTGGCGCCAACATGGGGTGTCGAATCATATCTTATATAAGACATAAGACAAATTGACCGCCTAGGGTTCACCCGGGTAAACTCGCCGACCGTCACCCGACCCGCCCAGCCCGCCCGCCACGCCTTGTCGGCGGGCACCGGCGCCTGCGGCTGCCACGCTTTCCAACCCCATCCCTGGAGTCTTCACCATGACCAAGAAGCCCGTTCGCGTCGCCGTCACCGGCGCCGCCGGCCAGATCGGCTACGCCCTGCTGTTTCGCATCGCCTCCGGCGAAATGCTCGGCAAGGACCAGCCCGTGATCCTGCAACTGCTGGAGATTCCGGACGAGAAGGCCCAGAAGGCGCTCAAGGGCGTGATGATGGAACTGGAAGACTGCGCCTTCCCGCTGCTGGCCGGCATGGAAGCCCACAGCGACCCGATGACCGCCTTCAAGGACACCGACTACGCCCTGCTCGTGGGCGCGCGCCCGCGCGGCCCCGGCATGGAGCGCGCCGACCTGCTGGCCGCCAACGCCCAGATCTTCACTGCCCAGGGCAAGGCCCTGAACGCCGTGGCCAGCCGCAACGTGAAGGTGCTGGTGGTCGGCAACCCCGCCAACACCAACGCCTACATCGCCATGAAGAGCGCGCCGGACCTGCCGCGCGAGAACTTCACCGCCATGCTGCGCCTGGACCACAACCGCGCGGCCAGCCAGATCGCCGCCAAGACCGGTGGCAAGGTCGGCGAGATCCAGAAGCTCACCGTGTGGGGCAACCACTCGCCCACCATGTACGCCGACTACCGCTTCGCCACCATCGGCGGCAAGGCCGTCAAGGACCTGATCAACGACCAGGTCTGGAACGAAACCGTGTTCCTGCCCACCGTGGGCAAGCGCGGCGCCGCCATCATCGAAGCGCGCGGCCTGTCTTCGGCGGCCTCGGCCGCCAACGCCGCCATCGACCACATGCGCGACTGGGCCCTGGGCTCCAATGGCCAGTGGGTCACCATGGGCGTGCCCTCCAATGGCGAGTACGGCATCCCCAAAGACGTGGTGTTCGGCTTCCCGGTCACCACCGAAGGCGGCAAGTACAAGATCGTCGAAGGCCTGGCCATCGACGAATTCAGCCAGAAGTGCATCGACAAGACCCTGGCCGAGCTGCAGGGCGAGCAGGACGGCGTCAAGCACCTCCTGTAATTCCCACCGCGCACGATGGCCGACTGGAACCCCGCGCTGTACAGCCGCTACGAGGACGAACGCACCCGTCCCGCGCGCGAGCTGCTGGCGCGCGTTCCGCTGGCCACGCCGCGTGGGGTGGTGGACCTGGGCTGCGGCCCGGGCAATTCCACCGAGCTGCTGGTGCAGCGTTTCCCCGATGCCCGCGTGACGGGCATCGACAATTCCCCCGCCATGCTCGAGAGCGCGCGCCAGCGCCTGCCGGGCGTGGCCTTTTCCCTGGCCGACATCGCCAGCTGGCGGCCCGAGGGCGCGCCCGACCTCATCTACGCCAACGCCGCCCTGCAATGGGTGCCCGGGCATGAGGCGCTGTTTCCCCGCCTGTTCGCGCTGCTGGCGCCGGGCGGTGTGCTCGCGGTGCAGATGCCGGACAACCTCGACGAGCCCAGCCACCGCCTGATGCGCGAGACCGCGGCCCAGCCGCGCTTCGCCGCAGCCATCGGCGACGCCAGCCGAGTGCGCGAACCGCGCCGACCCATCGCCAGCTACTACGACCTGCTTGCCGGGGACGCCGAGCGGGTGGACGCCTGGCACACGGTCTACCAGCACCGCATGGACTCGGCCGCCGCCATCGTCGAGTGGGTCAGCGCCACGGGGCTGCGGCCCTTCATCGATCCGCTGCAAGAGCACCAGCGCGCGGACTTCCTGGCCGACTACCAGGGCCGCGTGGCCGCCGCCTACCCCACCCGCGCCGACGGCCGACGGCTGCTGGCCTTCCCGCGCCTCTTCCTCGTGGCGCAGCGCCCGTCATGAGCCGCCCGCGCGACATTCTGCTGGGGCCCCAGGCCGGCGCCATCGCGCTGCCGGTCTGCGACCACTACAGCGGCGTCGAGGCGCGCATGCGCAAGAGCCTGGCGCTGCAGGCCGAGCTCACGGCCGAGTTCGGCGCCTGCGTGTTCGACGTCACCCTCGACTGCGAGGACGGCGCCCCGGTGGGCGGCGAGGCCGAGCACGCCGCGCTGGTCACCGAGCTGGTGCTGTCCGCCCCCGCCGACGCCCGGGTCGCGGTGCGCGTGCACGCGGTCGACCACCCGGCCTTCGAGGCCGACGTCGCCCGCATCGTCGGCCGCGCCGGCGCGCGGCTCGCGCACGTGATGCTGCCCAAGGTCGAGACCGTGGCCGATGTCGAGCGCGCCGCCGCGCTGCTCGACGCCGCCGGCGCACCGCAGCTGCCGCTGCACGCGCTCATCGAATCCCCGGCGGCGGTGCACCGCGCCTTCGATATCGCCGCGCACCCGCGCCTGCAGAGCCTCAGTTTCGGCCTGATGGATTTCGTCTCCGCCCACGGCGGCGCCATTCCCTCGGCCGGCATGACCTCCGCGGGCCAGTTCAGCCATCCGCTGGTGCTGCGCGCCAAGGTCGAGATCGCCAGCGCCTGCCACGCGCACGGCAAGGTGCCCGCGCACGGCGTGGTCACCGAGTTCAAGGACCTCGCGGCGCTGCAAAACAGCGCGCGCCGCGCCGCGCACGAACTCGGCTTCACCCGCATGTGGAGCATCCACCCCGACCAGATCCGCCCCATCGTCGCGGCCTTCGCGCCCGCCGCCGACGAGGTGGACGAGGCCGCCACCGTCATCGAGCGCGCCGCCGCCGCGGCCTGGGCCCCCGTGCAGGTGGCCGGCCGCCTGCACGACCGCGCGAGCTACCGCTACTTCTGGCAGGTGCTGGAGCGCGCGCAGCGCACCGGCCGCCGCCTGCCCGAGGCGGTGCACGCCTTGTTCACCTGATCTTTTTTTGCCTGTCCCCACGGAGAACCTGAGATGTCCAACTTCCTCGCCGACTACCGCGCCCACGCCGCCGAACGCGCCGCGCTGGGCATCCCGCCGCTGCCGCTGTCCGCGCAGCAGGTGGCCGAGCTGATCGAGCTGATCAAGAACCCGCCGGCCGGTGAAGACGCCTTCCTGCTGGACCTGCTCACCCACCGCGTGCCGCCGGGCGTGGACGACGCCGCCAAGGTCAAGGCCAGCTTCCTGGCCGCCGTGGCGCACGGCGACCTCAAGGTCGGCCTGGTGAGCAAAGCCAAGGCCACCGAGCTGCTGGGCACCATGGTGGGCGGCTACAACGTGCACCCGCTGATCGAGCTGCTCGACGACGCCGAGGTGGCCGCCGTGGCCGCCGACGGCTTGAAGAAGACGCTGCTGATGTTCGACTACTTCAACGACGTCGCGGCCAAGGCCAAGGCCGGCAACGCCAAGGCGCAAGAGGTGATGAAGAGCTGGGCCGACGCCGAGTGGTTCACCAGCCGCCCCGAGGTGCCGAAGTCCATCACCGTGACCGTCTTCAAGGTGCCCGGCGAAACCAACACCGACGACCTGTCGCCCGCGCCCGACGCCTGGAGCCGCCCCGACATCCCGCTGCACTACCTGGCGATGCTCAAAAACACGCGCCCCGACGCGGCCTTCAAGCCCGAGGAAGACGGCAAGCGCGGCCCGATGCAATTCATCGACGACCTGAAGAAGAAGGGCCACCTCGTGGCCTACGTGGGCGACGTGGTGGGCACGGGCTCCAGCCGCAAGTCGGCCACCAACTCGGTGATCTGGGCCACCGGCCAGGACATCCCCTTCGTGCCCAACAAGCGCTTCGGTGGCGTCACGCTCGGCGGCAAGATCGCGCCGATCTTCTTCAACACGCAGGAAGACTCGGGCTCGCTGCCGATCGAGGTGGACGTCTCCCAGCTGGAGATGGGCGACGTGATCGAGGTGCTGCCCTACGACGGCAAGCTCACCAAGAATGGCAGCACCGTCGCCGAGTTCAAGCTCAAGAGCGACGTGCTGTTCGACGAGGTGCGTGCCGGCGGCCGCATCAACCTCATCATTGGCCGCAGCCTCACCGCCAAGGCGCGTGAATTCCTGGGCCTGCCGGCGTCCACCGTGTTCCGCCTGCCGCAGGCGCCGGTGGCCAGCAAGGCCGGCTTCACCCTGGCGCAGAAGATGGTGGGCCGCGCCGTCGGCCTGCCCGAAGGCCAGGGCGTGCGCCCCGGCACCTACTGCGAGCCGCGCATGACCACCGTGGGCAGCCAGGACACCACCGGCCCCATGACGCGCGACGAACTGAAGGACCTGGCCTGCCTGGGCTTCAGCGCCGACATGGTGATGCAGTCCTTCTGCCACACCGCCGCCTACCCCAAGCCGGTGGACGTGAAGACCCACCGCGAGCTGCCGGCCTTCATCAGCAACCGCGGCGGCGTGGCCTTGCGCCCCGGCGACGGCGTGATCCACAGCTGGCTCAACCGCCTGCTGCTGCCCGACACCGTGGGCACCGGCGGCGACTCGCACACCCGCTTCCCCATCGGCATCAGCTTCCCGGCCGGCTCCGGCCTGGTGGCCTTCGGCGCCGCCACCGGCGTGATGCCGCTGGACATGCCCGAGTCGGTGCTGGTGCGCTTCAAGGGCCAGATGCAGCCGGGCGTGACCCTGCGCGACCTGGTGCACGCCATTCCCTACGCCGCCATCAAGGCGGGCTTGCTGACCGTGGCCAAGGCCGGCAAGAAGAACATCTTCTCGGGCCGCATCCTCGAGATCGAGGGCCTGCCCGATCTGAAGGTCGAACAGGCCTTCGAGCTGTCCGACGCCTCGGCCGAGCGCTCGGCCGCCGGCTGCACGATCAAGCTCAACAAAGAGCCCGTGATCGAGTACCTGAACTCGAACGTCGTGCTCATGAAGAACATGATCGCCGAGGGCTACCAGGACAAGCGCACGCTGGAGCGCCGCATCCAGAAGGTGCAGGAGTGGCTGGCGAACCCGCAACTGCTCGAGGCCGACAAGGACGCCGAGTACGCCGCCGTGATCGAGATCGACCTGAACGAGCTCAAGGAGCCCGTGCTCTGCTGCCCCAACGACCCGGACGACGCCAAGCTGCTGTCCGACGTGGCCGGCACCAAGATCGACGAAGCCTTCATCGGCTCGTGCATGACCAACATCGGCCACTTCCGCGCCGCGGCCAAGCTGCTCGGTGGCCAGCGCGACATCCCGGTCAAGCTGTGGGTGGCACCGCCCACCAAGATGGACGAGAGCGAGCTCATCAAGGAAGGCCACTACGCCGCCTTCGGCACGGCCGGCGCGCGCACCGAAATGCCGGGCTGCAGCCTGTGCATGGGCAACCAGGCCCAGGTGCGCGAAGGCGCCACGGTGGTCTCCACCAGCACGCGCAACTTCCCCAACCGCCTGGGCAAGAACACCAACGTGTTCCTGGCCTCGGCCGAGCTGGCGGCCATCGCCTCCAAGCTGGGCCGCATCCCGACCGTGGCCGAGTACCACGCCGAGATGGGCATCATCAACCAGGACGCCGCCAGCGTGTACCGCTACATGAACTTCGACCAGATCGAGGAGTACGCGGAAACGGCCAAGGGCGTGACGGTCTGAGACCGGGCGGCCGGCAGGCCGCGCTGAAACGGCAATGGCGCCACCTGAAAGGGTGGCGCCATTGTTTTGGCGGGTGCAGCGCTGCCGGTAGGGCCACGCCGCTTGGCCTCGACCCTAAGGTCACAAGGCAATCCCGCGCTTGGCGGCCACCGCTTTGATGGCTTTTTCATGATCGAGCGCAGCTGTGCTGATGATGTCCAGTTCGTCCATTCGGGCCAACTCGTCAGCGGTGGCGGCGCCCGCAGTCTTTTTCGGAAGCAGACTCGACCATTCCTTCACAGCTTGCGTGTGCCGCTGGTATTGGAGGTCTTTGCTCATCGACAGCAGGCTCCGCTGCGCTTGAGGATCCGTGATTCGCGCGAGCTGCCGCTCAAGGTCTGCAATGGCCGTGGTTTGTTCGGCCATCAGATTCCCTCTCAGTTGGCTCTTCTTTTGTTCGGCCGCCCGTGCCAGGTCGTGTTGGCGGTATGTCTCCTGCTGCGCCAAGCGATCGTCGGCTTTCTGGTTCCGCGGCTTGACCGGCCGCGATGGGACTGGCTGCGACCGCTGCTGCGGTTTGGCCGGCGGCGAGAGGACCGGTTGCGGTGTCGCGCCCTTGCGCTGCTGTTGATTGGCCAATGGTTGTGGCGATGCCTTCGGCTGGGGCGCAGGGACGGCGTCCTCCGTCACGGACATTTCGATCGTTTTTTGTGAATCCGTGGCCGACACTTCGGCGCTGGAATCGGCCCCGTCTTCATCGGAGGAGCTGCCGCCATCCGTGTCGGGGTCGTCGGTGCGCAGGGATCGGGGAATCTGCTTGCCCGAGCCGGAAATCGTGGCGTCGCCATCGCTCGGTTGGCTCTTGATCGAGCGCGAATCCGATTCCTCCATCTCCGAGTGCTCAAGTGAAGATGCCTTGCGACCGTTTCTTCGGGTCAGCGGGTCGAACGTCGGGCTGTCGTGAGGGGCCGATTGCTCTTTGTCGAGCTTCAACCTGGTGAGCTCGGCCTGCTTCGTGGCATCGGCCCGGCGCGCCAACGCAGACGCCTTGAGGGCCTGAATATCCAAAGGCGCTGCCGCGCTGTCGAGCAAACCGGCCGAAGCACCGATCTTTTGTGTCTCTTTCAAGGCGTCGATGCCTTGGTCGAAAAAGAGGTCGAGCAGCGGCTTGACGGCATCCGGCGACAGCCCTTGTTTCACACATTCCCGCAAGACAAGTTCGTGCATGCCCAGGCAGAACAGGCCCAACTGGGTCTGTTGCTCTATTTGCAGCTGGGCTTTGTCGACAACGCTGGGCGTGACACTGGGCGCGGCGCTGGGAGTCGGGTGCAGGTTCGGGGGGATGCCTGCGTCGGGTATATCAAAGAAGGGATTGGGCGTCTCGGGTGGCGTTGCCGGGCCGGGCCCGCCGGCCGCGGGACCCTGGCTCAGTGGAGTGGGGGAATCTGTTGGGCCGAATATCCGAGGTACGGCCTGCCCATCGGCGGTGAAGCCGGCATATCGGCCGGTGCCCCTGTCCTTGTCCAGCCAATCGAAGGGGTTCTCGCCTGGCGCAGGCCCCTCGAACGCCAGATTGGAGGCGTTGAGGTTGACCGGGGGTTGATGATGGTCCGCAAAAACCCGAGGGTCGCCAGGGGGAGCCGTATGGCTGCTGGCCGCTGGTGTCTCGACCGGTCGCGTTCGTTCCATGACGCCCTGGGACGAGCCTCGCGGCGGAACCTCTGGCGGGCGGCGACTGTTGGGGTTGTGCGCAAGCGCGGGAAAGCGGGTTCCGGTGGTTTTGGGGATCATGGGCAGTCAGGCTCAGTTATGGGGCGCGAGCAAGCGATGGGGTTCGGCATCAGCCCCAGGTCGCTGCGCCGCCCGGGCTCAGGACGGATGGCTTCGGGGTTGGGGGCGGCGTGTCGCTGTGCAGCTCCTCCCGCCACTCCTTGACCTGCGCCACCGTGGCGGTGATGAGGTCCGCCAGCCAGGCCGGCCCGGCCGATTCGTCGCTGGGCGGTGTGGCGGTGAGGCAGACCAGGGTGGTCTTGCGCAGCGGGTGGAAGCCAAAGCGCAGGTTGGGGTGGTCGGCGGTGCTCAGCTGCAGCGCGAGCAGCCGCTCGTGCACCGGGGCGCGCTGCTCGGCCCCGAAGAGCGCGATCTCGGCCAGCAACAGAAAGTGCGGGCGCGGTTCCTTGTGCTGGATTTCGACGTGAACACCGTCCAGGGTGACGGTGTGGCCCTGGCCCAGGGCGAAGGGGTCGGGCAGGCCCAGTTCCAGGCTGGCGCGGTGGCACAAGGTGATCAACTGGTCGGTGTTCATGGCGGGCACCTGGGGTGGCGGTTCGGCTTGAGTGGCCGGTGCCGAGGGCGGGTTCCGGCCGCCCGTGCGGGGCGGCTCGGTCGGATGGCCGGTTCAGGTCATTTCCTGGACCGGCTGACGCGAACACCGGGCTCTGACCACCAGCGCTTGAGCGCCTCTCGCAGCCCGCCTTCCTTTTTCGAGGCGCGCCTGGCCGGCGAGTCCTGGCCGGTGCCAGTCGGCGTTGGCCGCGGCACATCCCCCTGGCTGGCGGAGCGCGTGCGCGCGAAGACGCCCGCCTTCCAGGTGGTGGTGGCGCCCCGTTGCGGGTCTGGCGGCACCGACGACGCCTTCGCCTGGGGCGGCGCGTGCCTGGCGTTCAGCGCCAGCAGTTCCCTTTTCAGGTCCGGATCGTTGTCGAGGTCGAAGTCGACCCCGTCGAACGCAGAGCGGTTGACGGGGGCTGTGGCCTTCGTGCCCGAGGAACCGTGGGGCGCGCCGCCACCGGGCGCCGGGCCCTCACGGCCGGTGCCGCGGCTCAGGGTGGGCGACAGTTCGCCGCGGGCACCTGCGGCAGGTCCGGCGGGCTTTCTCATGGTGGGGGGCAGCGGGTTTCTGTCGGCTTCGGCGAAGCGCTGCTGGGCGCGGGCGGCTTGGTAGTGCTGCTCGAACTCCTGCTTGGCTTCTGCCCACGACGTGCCCTCCGGCGGCGAAAGGTCGAACGAAACGCCTTCAAAGGTGCTGGCTTCTTGCTGGAAGCGGAGCCGAAGTTCCGCTGGCGTGCCCGACCTGCCGCTGCCCGGCGGGCGCGCCGCCGCGCCGGTAGGGGCCCGCGGTGCGGCGGGCCGCGGGAGCCCCGCGCCGCCAAACCTCAGGTTGGACGCGTGCTGCTCGATGGGTGGCGACGAGGACGCGGCGCCGGGCGTGGTCGCGGGCCCGACGGGGGGCTGGGTGGCCGGTGTGGTGGGCGCGGGGCCCCGAGCGCCCCGGGGTGCTGGCGGCAACACCGTGGGGCGAACACCAGGGGAGTGGGTGAGGGAGACCGGCATAGAGACCTCGGGGGTGAAGAAACAGGGCGGACGCGCTGGGCGGGTCGGTCCCGCGTCGCTGCGCCCACTGGCGGTGCATAGGCCAGTGCTGTTTGGTCGGGTGCTTGCCGAAGGCGGTTCCAGCCGGCCACCCCCCCAGGGCCCGACCAGATGGCCGAGTGCGGACGGCCAGCGCCGCGCCGCCCGATGGTTCAGGCCGTCGGCGCCATGGCGCGCAGCCGCTCGGCCGTGGCCTCGTCGGCCGGGAAGAAGGTCTCCAGCGCCAGTTCCTGCAGGGTGATGTCCACCGCCGTGCCGAACACGGTGGTGGTGCTGATCAGGTTCAGCTCTCCGAGCGGCGTGTCGAGGCGAAAGGGCATGAGCACGCCCAGGTGCTCGCCGGGCAGGGCGTGGTGGCCGTCGCCGTGGCCGCCGGCCGGGGCGGGCAGGGCGCGCAGTTCCTCGGCCAACTCGGCCAGGGCGGCGTCGCCGGTGGTGGCGATCTGCTGGCGCAGGCGCTCCAGCAGGTGCTCGCGCCACTGTGGCAGGTTGTGGATGCGCGGCGCCAGGCCTTGTGGGTGCAGGCTCAGGCGCAGCACGTTCACGGGCGGCTGCAGCAGTTGCGGCGCCATGCCTTGCATCAGCAGCGGCACCAGCCGGTTGTGCATCACCAGGTTCCAGTGCCGGTCCATGGCCAGCGCGGGCCAGGGCTCGTGCGCGTCCAGGATGCGCTGCACGGCGGCGCGCGCCGCCGCCATGGCCGGGTCGTCGAGCGTGCGCTCGCGGTACATGGGCGCGAAGCCGGCCGCCACCAGCAGGGCGTTGCGCTCGCGCGGCGGCACCTGCAGGCGCTCGGACAGGCGCATCACCATCTCGCGGCTGGGGCTGGCGCGGCCGGTTTCCACGCAGCTCAGGTGGCGCGTGGAGACCTCCGCCTGCAGGGCGAGCTCGAGCTGGCTCAGGCGGCGGCGCTGGCGCCAGTGGCGCAGGTGGTCCCCGAAGGGCAGGGGGGCGGCGTGGTGGGGGCGGTGGGCGTGCATGGCCGCATGGTAGGCCGGGTGGGGGCGGCGGCCATGACCTGGCAGGTCATGGACCCGCTGCGGGGTCGCCGACACGATGGGCGCCATGTTCAACCCCCTCAGGAGCCCCACATGAGCCTCTCGACCTTGCGCCTCTCCACCACCCACCTGCGCCGCGTGCTCGCGCTGGACGCCATCTCGGGCGCCGGCGCCGCCGTGCTGCACCTGGCCTTCGCCGGTTCGCTGGCCGGCTGGCTCGGCCTGTCCCAGGGCCTGATCACCGCCGCCGGCTGGGCGCTGCTGGCCTATGTGGCGCTGGCGGCCATCCTGGCGCGCCAGGTGGCGCCCGCGCGCGGACCGCTGATGGTGCTGATCGTGGGCAACGTCCTGTGGGGCGTCGCCTGCCTGGCGCTGGCCTGGGGCGGTGACAGCGGCGTGACGGCGCTGGGCCAGGCCTACCTGACGGTGCTGGCGGTGGCGGTGCTGGCTTTGGCCGACCTGGAGTTCCTGGGCTGGCGCGCGCCGGTCCAGCGCCTGGCGGTCTGATTCCAGCAGGCACCCCCGGGGCAAATCGCCGCCGCGCTTGCGGTGGCGCCAGAAGATCGCAGAATGGCCCTTGACCCGCATGGAACGATCTTCAGGAGCCACCGCATGGACGCCCCCACGAGCTACGCCCACCCCTTCGCCCAGACCGTCAAGACCTTCACCCCCGCGGCCGGCAAGACCGGCCGCCTCTATTCCCTGCCGGCGCTGGCGCGCGAGTTTCCCAACGTCAAGCGCCTGCCGCATTCCATCCGCATCGTGCTGGAAAGCGTGCTGCGGCACTGTGACGGCGAGCGCGTGACGCGCGAGCACGTGGCGCGGCTGGCCAACTGGAAGCCCCAGGCGGCGCGCACGGACGAAATCCCCTTCACCGTGGCGCGCGTGGTGCTGCAGGACTTCACCGGCGTGCCCCTGCTGGCCGACCTGGCCGCCATGCGCAGCACCGCCCAGCGCCTGGGGCGCGACCCCAAGCGCATCGAGCCCCTGGTGCCGGTGGACCTGGTGGTGGACCACTCGGTCATGGTCGACCACTACGGCACTAAGGACGCCCTGGACCTGAACATGAAGCTGGAGTTCATGCGCAACCTGGAGCGCTACGGCTTCATGAAGTGGGGCATGCAGGCCTTCGACACCTTCGGCGTGGTGCCGCCGGGCTTTGGCATCGTGCACCAGGTGAACCTGGAGTACCTGGCGCGCGGCGTGCACCTCAAGGGCGGGCTGTACTACCCCGACACGCTGGTGGGAACCGACAGCCACACCACCATGATCAACGGCATCGGCGTGGTGGGCTGGGGCGTGGGCGGCATCGAGGCCGAGGCCGCCATGCTGGGTCAGCCGGTGTACTTCCTCACGCCCGACGTGGTGGGTTTCGAGCTCACGGGCCGTCTGCGCGGCGGCGTCACCGCCACCGACCTGGTGCTCACCGTCACCGAGATCCTGCGCCGGCACAAGGTGGTGGGCAAGTTCGTGGAGTTCTTCGGCGAGGGCACGGCCTCGCTCACGCTGCCCGACCGCGCCACCATCGCCAACATGGCGCCCGAGTACGGCGCCACCATGGGCTTCTTCCCGGTGGACGGCAGGACGCTGGAGTACTTCCGCGGCACCGGCCGCAGCGCCGCCGAGATCGACGCCTTCGAGGCGTACTTCAAGGCCCAGGGCCTGTTCGGCGTGCCGCAGCGCGGCGACATCGACTACTCGCAGGTGATCACGCTGGACCTGGGAACGGTGGCGCCCAGCCTGGCGGGTCCCAAGCGCCCGCAGGACCGCATCGAACTCGGTCACGTGTCGCGCCGCTTCACCGAGTTGTTCAGCGCACCCATGGAGCAGGGCGGCTTCAAGCAGCCGCCGGGCAAGCTGGCGCAGGCCTTTCCCGCCGGCAAGGGTGTGGACGTGAAGAACGGCGACGTGCTGATCGCCGCCATCACCAGCTGCACCAACACCAGCAACCCGGGCGTGCTGCTGGCCGCCGGCCTGCTGGCCAAGAAGGCGGTGGAAAAGGGCCTCAAGGTGCAGCCGCACATCAAGACCTCCCTGGCGCCGGGCTCGCGCATCGTCACCGAGTACCTCACCAACACCGGCCTGCTGCCCTACCTGGAGCAACTGGGCTTCGCGCTGGCGGGCTATGGCTGCACCACCTGCATCGGCAACGCGGGTGACCTGGCGCCTGAGCTCAACGCCGTCATCACCGACAACGACCTGGTTTGCGCGGCGGTGCTGTCGGGCAACCGCAACTTCGAGGCGCGCATCCACCCCAACATCAAGGCCAACTTCCTGGCCAGCCCGCCGCTGGTGGTGGCCTACGCCATCGCGGGCACCGTCACCACCGACCTGATGACGCAGCCGGTGGGCACCGGCACCGGCGGTCAGGCCGTGTACCTGGGCGACATCTGGCCCACCAGCGACGAGATCCATGCGCTGATGAAGAGCGCCATGAACGGCAAGGCCTACCGCGACAACTACGCCCGCGTGAAGACCGAGCCCGGCGAGCTGTGGGAGCGCATCCCGGGCCTGAGCGGCACCACCTACGACTGGCCCAAGAGCACCTACATCGCCGAGCCACCGTTCTTCCAGGGCTTCGCGCTGGACGCGGTGGACGCCCAGCGCCCGGTGGCCGTGCACGGCGCGCGCATCATGGCGCTGTTCGGGGACTCCATCACCACCGACCACATCTCGCCGGCCGGCAGCATCAAGGCCTCTTCGCCCGCCGGCCTGTGGCTGCAGGCGCACAAGGTGCTGCCGGCCGACTTCAACAGCTACGGCGCGCGCCGCGGCCACCACGAGGTGATGATGCGCGGCACCTTCGCCAACGTGCGCATCAAGAACCTGATGATCCCGCCGCGGGCCGACGGCACGCGCGAGGAGGGCGGTTTCACCCTGCACCAGCCCTCGGGCGACAAGCTGCCCATCTACGACGCCGCCATGCGCTACGTGGCCGACGGCGTGCCCACGGTCATCTTCGCCGGCGAGGAGTACGGCACAGGCTCCAGCCGCGACTGGGCGGCCAAGGGCACGCAGCTGCTGGGCATCAAGGCCGTGGTGGCGCGCAGCTTCGAGCGCATCCACCGCAGCAACCTGGTGGGCATGGGCGTGCTGCCGCTGCAGTTCAAGCCGGGCGATTCCTGGGAGTCGCTGGGCCTGCGCGGCGACGAAACCATCGCCGTGGTGCCGCACCCCGAGCTGACGCCGCAGAGCGACGCCACGCTGGTGATCACCCGTCCCGACGGTCAGCGGCGCGAGATCACCGTCACCCTGCGCATCGACACGCCCGTCGAGGTGGACTACTACCGGGCGAACGGCATCCTGCCCTACGTGCTGCGGCAATTGTTGACCGCTTGAGCCGGTCGGCGCATCGCGGCATCATGTGACCCACAGCTTCTTCGTCGGGGGTCGCGATGCGAAAGACAGCGAAGTACAGCCCCTCGCGCCGCGCGGCCCCGCCGGTCGACGCGCGGCCGGGGGCGCAGGCCATCGAGCCGGCCGCCGAGGCGGCCGTGCCAGCGCGGCCCGTTCGCCGCTGGCGCGGCGCCCTGGCGCGCGGCGCAGCCAGCCCCCGCGTCATGTGGGCGGCCATCGCCCTGCTGTCCATCGCCCTGATCGTGCTGGTGTGGCAGCGCCAGGCGGGCGGCGCCGCCGCGCTCACGCAGAAGGACATCGACGCCGCCGTGCTGCGCACGCTCACCACCCAGGTGATGCCCTCGCCGGCCGCGCGCGCGGCCGAGAAGATCCGCCCCGCCGTGGTGCGTGTGCTGTCCTACGGCAAGGACGAGAAGGGCAAGGAGACCGAGCAAGGGGTGGGCACCGGTGTGGTGATCATCGACAAGGGCGTGATCCTGACCAACCTGCACGTGGTGCAGGGCGCCGACCGGCTCAAGATCACCTTCGCCGACGGCAGCGAATCGGGCGCCACCGTCACCGGGGCGCAGCCCGAGAACGACCTGGCCGTGCTGCAGGCCCAGACCATCCCCGACGACCTGATCGCGGCCACCCTTCGCTCCACCAACGACCTGAACGCCGGCGACCAGGTGGTGGCGGTGGGCTTTCCCTTCGGCATCGGGCCCTCGGTGTCGGCCGGCGTCATCTCCGGCTTCGACCGCGAGTTCAAGTCGCCCGAGGGCAAGCAGGTCATCGGCAACCTGATCCAGTTCGACGCCGCGGCCAACCCCGGCAATTCCGGCGGCCCGCTGGTCACCATGGACGGCGAGGTGGTCGGCATCGTCACCGGCATCCTCAACCCCACCAGCGCCCGCACCTTCGTGGGCATCGGTTTTGCCGTGCCCATCGAAAGCGCCGCCAGCGCCGCGGGCCTGCCCCCGTTCTGAGCCCCTCATCCACCGACCGGAGCCCTTCATGAGCGACACCAACGCCCCCGAGACCGCCCAGCTGATGGAGGAGATCCTCTATGAGGTCAAACGCGTGGTCGTCGGCCAGGACCGTTTCCTCGAGCGCGTGATGGTGGCGCTGCTGGCGCAGGGCCACCTGCTGGTGGAGGGCGTGCCCGGTCTGGCCAAGACGCTTACCGTGAAGACGCTGGCCGAGGCGATCCAGGGGCGCTTCAAGCGCATCCAGTTCACGCCCGACCTGGTGCCGGCCGACCTGGTCGGCACGCGCATCTACAACCAGAAGACCGGCGATTTCAGCACCGCGCTCGGCCCGGTGTTCGCCAACCTGCTGCTGGCCGACGAGATCAACCGCGCGCCGGCCAAGGTGCAGAGCGCGCTGCTCGAGGTGATGCAGGAGCGCCAGGTGACCATCGCGGGCGAGACCCACCCCGTGCCGCGCCCCTTCGTGGTGATGGCCACGCAGAACCCGATCGAGACCGAAGGCACCTACCCGTTGCCCGAGGCGCAGGTGGACCGTTTCATGATGAAGGTGCTGGTGGACTACCCGAGCGACGAGGAGGAGTACGTCATCGTCGAGCGCGTCACCGGTCCCGCGGTGCGGGTGAACGCGGTCGCCACCACCGAGCAGCTGGCCGCGCTGCAGGCGGTGTGCCGCGAGGTCTACGTGGACCCCTCGCTGGTGCAGTACGCGGTGCGCCTGGTGTCGGCCACGCGCAGCCCGGACAAGCACGGCATCAAGGACATGGCCGGTCTCATCACCTTCGGCGCCAGTCCGCGCGCCACCATCGGCCTGGTGGAGGGCGCTCGCGCCCTGGCCATGTTGCGCGGCCGCGCTTATGCCCTGCCCGAGGACATGGTCGACCTGGTGCCCGACGTGCTGCGCCACCGCGTGGTGCTGTCCTACGAAGGCCTGTCCGAGGGCCTCAGCAGCGAGGCGCTGATCGCGCGCATCATGAAACACATCCCGCCGCCGGCGCGGCCCCTGGAAGCCGAGAGGCGGGCGGCCTGACATGTTCAAGCGCCTGTTCGGCCAAGCCCCCGCCGCCCCGCCGGGCGACGCGGCGAGGTCGCCCGCCGCGCAGCGCGCCGATGCGCTGCTGCGCCAGTTGGAGTGGACCGTGCTGCGCCGGCTCGACGGCCTGCTGCAGGGCCACTACAAGACCCTCATGCGCGGCAGCGGCCTGGACCTGGCCGACCTGCGCGAGTACCAGCTGCACGACGATGTGCGCCACATCGACTGGAACGTCACCGCGCGGCTGCAGCAGCCGCACGTGCGGGTGTTCACCGAGGACCGCGAGATGGCGGCCTGGTTCCTGCTCGACCTCAGTCCCTCGGTGGACTTCGGCTCGGGCGAGCAGCGCAAGAGCGACGTGCTGCTGCGCTTCACGGCGGTGCTGGCGCGTCTCATCTCGGGCCAGGGCAACCGAGTGGGCGCCATGGTGTACGGCTCGCGCGGCCGCGCGCGGGTGGAGGCCATGCTGCCGGCGCGCGGCGGGCGCCTGCACGTGCTGCGCCTGCTGCAGATGCTGATGCCCGCCTCGACGGGGAAAGCGCCCGCGCCCGCCGGCACCGCCGCCACGCGCCTGGGCGACCTGCTGCGCGGCGCCGTCTTCACCGTGCGCCAGCGCAGCACCGTTTTCGTGGTGTCCGACTTCATCAGCCAACCCGGCTGGGAACGGCCGCTGGGCGAGCTGGCGCGCCGCCACGACGTGGTGGCCGTGCGCCTGGTCGACCCGCTGGAGCTGGAGCTGCCCGACCTGGGCCTGATCCCCATCCGCGACGCCGAAACCGGCGAGCAGATCGAGGTCGACACGAGCGACAAGGGCTTTCGCCAGCGCTTCGCGCGCATCGCCGCGCAGCGCGAGGCGCAGTTGCGCGACAGCCTGGCGCGCGCTGGCGTGGACACGCTGGAACTCGCCACCGACGAGGACCTGAGCGACGCGGTGCTGCGCTTCGTGGACCTGCGCGAGCGGCGCGTGCGCCACGGCGCGCTCGGACGGCCCATGCCCACGCAGCTGCCCCGCCGAACCCGAGAAGGAATGCGAGCATGAACACCGCACGGCCGCCCGAAGGGGCTCGCATCGCAGCGCATCGCGCGGAGGTTTTGCTATGAACGGATGGCTGCCGCCCGTGAGCTTCCTGTGGCCGCAGATGCTGTGGCTGCTGCTGGTCCTGCCGCTGCTGGTGCTGCTCTACCTGTGGCTGCTGCGCCGGCGCCAGCGCACGGCGCTGCGTTACGCCAACCTGTCCATCGTGCGCGAGGCCCTGGGCAAGGGCCCGGGCTGGCGGCGCCACGTGCCGCCGATGCTGCTGTTGCTGGCGCTGGCGGCCATGCTGCTGGCGGCGGCGCGGCCCTCGGCCAGCATCACGCTGCCGTCCACCCAGCAGACCATCATCCTGGCGATGGACGTGTCGGGCAGCATGCGCGCCGAGGACGTGGCGCCCAACCGCCTGGTGGCCTCGCAGAACGCGGCCAAGGCCTTCCTGGCCGAGCTGCCGCGCCACGTGAAGGTGGGCATCGTGGCCTTCGCCGGTTCGGCCCAGGTGGTGCAGCCGATCACCCTCAGCCGCGAGGACCTGGTCACCGCCATCGACAAGTTCCAGCTGCAGCGCGCCACCGCCATCGGCAGCGCCATCGTGGTCTCGCTGTCCGAGCTGTTTCCCGAGCAGCGCATCAGCCTGACCGACATGACCTACAGCCGCAACACCGACCCCTTCGCGCCGCGCGGCCGCTCGCTCGACCAGCCGCGCAACAACGAGGAGAAGGCCTTCCAGCCGGTGGAACCGGGCTCGTACGGTTCGGCCGCGATCATCCTGCTCACCGACGGCCAGCGCACCACCGGCGTGGACACGGCCGAGGCCGCCAAGATGGCGGCCGACCGGGGTGTGCGCGTCTACACCGTGGGCGTGGGCACGGTCGAGGGCGAGGTGATCGGCTTCGAAGGCTGGTCCATGCGCGTGCGCCTGGACGAGGACACCCTCAAGGACGTGGCGCGCACCACCAAGGCCGAGTACTTCTACGCCGGCACCGCCGAGAACCTGAAACAGATCTACCAGTCGCTGAGCTCGCGCTTGACGGTGGAGAAGAAGGAGACCGAGGTCTCCGGGCTGCTGGCCCTGCTGGCGGCGGGGCTGGTGGTGTTGGCGGCGGGGCTGTCGCTGGCGTGGTTCAAGCGGGTGCTTTGAAGAAGGGCCTTGGGCCCCGCGCTGTCGTCAATACTGGCGCAGCAGGTCGTCGTAGGCGGCCTGCAGTTCGGGGATGTGCGGCGAGCATTCCGCCATTTCCCGGGCGACGCCGGCCGCCATGAGCCAGAAGACCAAGCGCAGCAGCTCCACATGGGTGGCGGTGCTCTGCTGTTGCAGGCAGCGCATGCGTTCGGCGTTGTCGCCCGCCCAGAGGAATGCGTTGAGGAAGCGCCCCATGCCGTCGCTGATGAGGATGGTCGGGTTGGCCTGAACCGCTGCGGCGACGAGCTCGATAGGCCCCCACGCGATGGCGGGTGCCAGCGCCCTGGCTGGCGCGGCTTCCCCGGGCATGGGCAAGCCAGGGGCGTTGCGCCCTGGCGTGCGCCACGCAGGCCTGGCCCACAAGACCGATGCCTGTGCTTGCTCTTGCCGGGTCGACGGCTGCCGGCCCGCGCGGAAACGCGCCAGGAAATCGGGCGGCAGGAGCAGCGGTGACTTCAGCTGCTCGATGGTGTAGGGCGGGGGAACCATTGCCTCGGGCAGGTGATAAAACGCATCCTGACCGGCGTGCGCATTGAGCTTGGTGGCAATTCTGTTCAGCGCCCGGCGCACCCTGTTCGGCAATGGGACGCCAGCCCTCTTGTTGAGAGGCTGGTCCCTCCTGTATTGCTCGGATCGGAGCAGGTGGATGTGGCGCCAGGCCTGCTGGATGCACAAGACGCGGAAATCCCGGAGTTCAGGCGGCCATTCTTCGCCGCTGTTGCCCGAAGGCAGGGCGTCGGCCAACAGGTTGAAGCGTGCGTCGAGGTGGTGTGTGCTGCGTGGCAGGTGAAAATTGATCAGCATCATGCAGGCGAGAATGGATTTCTCCTGCGCGTACCGCGGAATTTCATCCATTGTTGCCAGGATGCGGTAAACCGCCTCCGTCCTAATGCCCGGCGAATCCGACAGCGGGTTCGTTTTCCCGTGGGCGGTGCCGAGCAGGAGGATGTGGAACGCTTGCGGGTAGTTGGCGCACAGGCTCAGGGCCAGCCCCGCGGACGAATTGCGTTGCCGGACATGGCGGCCGCTCAGCAGTGCTTCAATGGCGTTGAAGACGGCGGGCCGTGAGCGGGCCGGAGGGTGCGCGCGCCCTGTTTGAGGGGCGGTGACGATCGCTTGCGGTGCCTCGAGGGTTTCCGCATGTGCCCTTGCCAGGTCGGTGTATTCAAGGGCCGGTGCCGTTGGCATGGGGACGGCGCTGCTGTGGCGGATCGGTTCGAACAGACGGTCTGGCAATTCGACCTGCTCCAGTTGCTCCTCCGTCCATTGACCTCCAGCGGGTGGGTTGTTTTTGTAGGCGTCGAGCTTGTTTGTGATTTGAGTCAGCGCGGCGGCCCATGCATCGGGCGTCGGGTATTTGTCGAGGTTCTTGAGAATTTTGCGGATGGCGTGGCGTGCTTGGCGCTGGCACAGCTCATGGTAGGCATTCAACTCTGCGGGCCAGACTTCTTCAGGTAGGGCCTTGGCCATTAATTGCAGGCAGCGGCCGCCATTCCGGATGGCTGGCGTCAAGTGCATATTCGCCAGGCACATGCAGGAATATATGGGGTGCCATTGGTGCGGCAATATGAACTCAATCTTTTCGAAGATTGAAAATTGCACGGCCAGCCGGCAGGGCTTTTCAAGCCCCCAACGGGGGTATCCGCCGCTGGAGGCGGCCAGGGTGAGCTTGAAACCTTGGGCGTAGCTGACGCATTTCGACCAGGCGCAGGTGTGATCCGATGGCCTGAGTTTCGCGAACGCCCCAAACAGTGCGGGCACCTGGAGCGCGGAATCCAGGGCAGCGCTCGCGTCGCGGGCGGCGTTGTCGGTCGGGGCCTCCTGTTGGTACCCCGTGACCGTGATGCCAGCGGGATGCGTCGGGTGGGGGACACCGGCGCTCGCTCGTGGGCTGCCCATGCCCGATGGGTAGCCGGGGGAGCCAGTGGTGGTGGTGGTCGCGGTGGCGGTGGTGCGGCAGAGCATGGGACGCAGGGGGCTCGATGGAGCAGGTCAGACGAAGCGGCCACAGAGGTCGTGCGCCGCGGCCATGGCGGAACGGGCGGCGAAGCCCTCGTTCGGGCGGGCGATGCCCTGATGTCCGCCCTCGGCCAGCAGATGAAGCCAGACGCGGTGGCGCCGCGCATGGTCGTCCAGCCAGGCTTGCAGGCGATGGGCTTGCAGGCCGTGGCGGCACCACACATCCAGCAGGCAAAGGCGCTGCCAAGGCGGGTCCGTGGCGGGCATCGTCAGCAGCGAGCAGCGCATGTGTTCGAAGCCGCCATGGTTCAAGGTGTGATGCCAGGTGGCAGGTGCCACGTGCGCGGCGGGCAGACGGCCCGGTGAGCTCATCAGCGTGAGCCGGTCGTCATCGGCATCGGCGCTGAACCGCAGCAGAACGCCGTCGTCGCTGCGCAGCGCGCGTTCGTTGGGTGAAACGCCGTGAGGCGCGGGGCCGAAGAGCTGTTCGAGCATGAAGGACACGGCGTCTCCCGGTACACGGACGGGGGGCAAGGGCACGACGCTGTGTGGGGCGGGCGCGGGATGCGTTCCCCAGGCACCTTCGTTGCACGAGGCTCGATGAGGCCCAGCCGATACCATTCCCCGCATGAACCTTCCCTTGCTCGTGGCCGGCGCCGGCATCGGCGGACTGGGTGCGGCCCTGGCCCTGGCGCGCCAGGGCCAGGCCGTCACCGTCCTGGAACAGGCCCCTGCGTTCGGCGAGATCGGCGCGGGCCTGCAATTGGGGCCCAACGCGGTGCGCGTGCTGGCCGACTGGGGCCTGCTGCCCGCGCTGCGCGAGGCCGCCGCTTTTCCCGAGGCGCTGCGCGTGCGCGACGCGCGCAGCGGTCGCTCGCTGGGCCAACTGGCGCTGGGCGAAGCCGCCGTGGCGCGCCACGGCCAGGCCTATGCCTGCCTGCACCGCGCCGACCTGCACGCGCTGCTGCAGCGCGCCGTGGCGCAGGAGGCCTGCGTGTCGTGGCGCCTGGGGGCGCGCGCCGAGTCCTGGCGGCCGAGCGGGCCGGGCGTGTCGCTCACCCTGGCCAGCGGCGATCAGCTGGCCGGCCAGGCCTTGATCGGCTGCGACGGCCTCTGGAGCCGCGTGCGCCAGGGCGGATTCGACGCCGCGCCGCCCCGCCGCACCGGCCACCTGGCCTACCGTGGCCTGATCCCCGCGGAGGCGCTGCCCGCCGCGATGCGCGATCCCTCGGTGGGCGTGTGGCTGGGCCCCCGGCTGCACGTGGTGCACTACCCCGTGCGGCGCGGCGAGGCCTTCAACCTGGTGGCCGTGGTGCAGGGCGAGGCGGGCGGGCTGGAGGCCAGCAGCTGGTCGCAGCCGGCCGAGGCCGGCGAGCTGAGCGCCGCGCTCGGCCCCATCGCCGGGCCGCTGGCCGACTGGCTGGCTGCGGTGCCCGGCTGGACGCGCTGGGTGCTGCACGACCGCGATCCGCTGCGTGGCCCCGCCGACATGGCGCGCGGCGCGGTGGCCCTGCTGGGCGACGCCGCGCACCCCATGCGCCCCTACCTCGCGCAGGGCGCGGCCATGGCCCTGGAAGACGCCTGGGTGCTGGGGCACCTCGCTCGGGGCGCCACGGTGGCCGACTGGCCCGAGCGCTTCGCGCGCTACGCCCAGGCGCGCTGGGCCCGCAACGCCCGCGTGCAGCGCCGCTCGCGCCGCAATGGGCGCATCTTCCACGCCAGCGGCCTGCTGCGTCTGGGCCGCGACACCGCCATGGGCGTGCTGGGCGAACGCCTGTTGGACAATCCCTGGCTCTACGCCGGCCCGGGCGCACCGCCCCGGCCCGCTTCCGCGAACCCCTGACAACCGCTGGAGACCCGCATGCCACTGAAGCCCACCACCCGACGCCAAGCCATCGCCACCGGTGCCGCGCTGGCCGCCGCCGCCGCGCTGCCCGCCGCCCTGGCCCAACCCGCATGGCCCAGCCGCCCGCTCAAGATCGTGGTGGGCTTCCCCGGCGGCTCCTCGCCCGACCTGATGGCCCGCACCCTGGCCGACCCGCTGCAGGGCCTGCTGGGCCAGCCGGTGGTGGTGGAGAACCGCCCCGGCGCCGGCGGTAACGTGGCCGCCGCCCAGGTGGCGCGCGCCGACGACGACCACACCATCGGGCTGATGATCAACGGCAACATGACGATCGCCAAGATCCTCAACCCCGCCACCACCTACGACCCGCTCACCGACCTCACGCCGGTGTCGCTGATCGCCGTGGCGCCGCTGCTGCTGACGGGCGCGCCGGGCACGCCGGCCGATGCGCGCGCCTTCCTGGAGGCCGCGCGCCGCAATGGGGACAAGTGGAACTACGGCACGCCGGGCATCGGCACGGTGGCGCACCTGGGCATGGAATTGCTGAAGTCGCGCGCCGGCCTGGGCGCGGTGCACGTGCCGTACCCCGGCAACCCGCAGGTGATGGCGGCCATGATCGGCGGGCAGATCCAGATGTCGCTGCTGCCGCCGGGCCTGGCCATGGCGCAGGTCAAGGCCGGCAAGCTGCACGCCATCGGCGTCACCTCGGCCGGCCGCAGCGCCGTGGTGCCCGATGTGCCCAGCCTGGCCGAGGCCGGCGTGAAGGACTTCCAGCTGGAGATCTGGAACGCCGTGGCCGCGCCCAACAGCCTGCCCAAGGCGCACGTGAACCGGCTGGCCACGCTGCTCACCGAGATCGTGCGCCGCCCCGAGGTGCGCGAGAAGATCCTGAACCAGGGCTGGGCCGTGGCCGGCACCTCGCCCGAGGGTCTGGCGCGCCGCATCAAGGCCGACACCGCCGCCATGGCCGACGTGATCCGGCGCAACAACATCCGCCCGAGCTGAGCGAGGGCTGGCGCACGCGGCCGATGCAGGGCGCGCGGGTGCGGTGGATCACCCAGGGCCGT
The DNA here is from genome assembly GCF_034421675.1 of Hydrogenophaga sp. SNF1. NCBI lineage: Bacteria > Pseudomonadati > Pseudomonadota > Betaproteobacteria > Burkholderiales > Comamonadaceae > Hydrogenophaga > Hydrogenophaga sp. SNF1. Next base: position 3,323,222 of record NZ_CP139793.1, on the reverse strand, counting down.
GGAGCAGGCGGTCGATCAGGTTGGCCACCGCCTCGCGAACCAAGGGGGGCTGCAGGCCCACCTGGTTCATCAGCGTGAGGCTGAAGGGCACGTCCTGAGGCCAGGCGCTCACCTGCGACAAGGCGCCGACCACGGCCGTGGCCACCGCGTCCGGCATGACCAGGCCACGTTCGATGTAGTTGAGCGCCGTGTGCAGCGCGAGCTCGCCCGCCGCCGGGGGGTTCAGGCCGAGCATCAGGTTCAGCATGTCCAGAAATCCTTGTGCATCGTGGATGCTGGGCAAGGCCCTGGTCAGGCCTTGCCGGTTGGGACAGGTGGCAAACACCTGCAAGGCCTGTGCGACCGGTTGCCGCACGATGAGGCTGCCGCGCAGCACCATCGCGTGCAGTTCACCGGCGAAGCGCGCGGGTCCCCAGGTGGCCACGGGTTGCGGTGGAATGCCCCAGGAACGCATCGGCCCCGGGGCCGCGAGATCGGGGGAGGGCGGCACGGGCCTCATCGCGTGCCGGCCGACCCCCGCGGGCAGGGGCCGCTGCTCCCCCGTGGGCGACATGTTCTCTTCGTCTGCCTCGTCGACGGCATCCGCAGGCGTAGTTTCGGCAACGATGCGCTCATGGCGGCGCTTCAAGCTTGACGCGGAGTGAGTGCCCCGCAGCGGATACCGCACGCCGACCTGCCGGCGCAACGCCTCAATCGATACCTGTGGTGGGGAGCAAGGCTGGGCTTGGTACTCCATCAGCCGGCTTTCAATGCGAGTCAGTGCATCGAGCGCCTCGCTTGGCTGCTGCTTGAAATGCTCAACGTCTTCGTCTCGGATCTGTTGGATCGCCTGGCGGCCGCACTCGATAAGGACTTGCTGGTAAGGCCCCAGTTCATCGGTCGGGAACTGGGGCGGCAGTGCATTCGCCAGGTCGATGTAGCGCTTGGCCGCCCCCTTGGCGCTGCGCTCCACGCGCATTCGAACGAGACACAGACAGGCAAACGTGCCACGCACAGGTGACTTCAGGGGAAGCCGGGCCAACAACCCGAGCACCGACACCACCCGCGCGGGGGAGGGGCCGTTGCCGCGCTTCCCGGAATTGCTGGCCGCCAGCATCTCCACCAGGGCCTGCTCTACCGTCGCGCACTGCTTCAGCTGGCGGTGCGCCTGGCCTTTCTGCTTTTCGCTGATCAGGTGGAGGGCCTTCAGCACCGGCGGGAGGGCCCTGGTCGGCGTGGGTTGTTCGGGCGCGTTGTCATCGACCGGGGGCTGTGTGTCGAACGCCGAAGGCGAGGGGCCGAGCTCGAAGCCTTGCTCGAAGTCGAACCCCAGGTCGTGCTCCTGCAGCCAGCTCTGTGACGGGCTGGTGAAGTCGTCCCCGTCCGTGTGGTCGGGCTGGTACCCCGGCGTCGGGAACGGGCTTTGCGCCACGGTGTGCGGCGCCGGGTGCCGCGTGGGCGGGATCTGCGGTGGCAGGAAGACCGGGGGTGTGTTCCGAGCGGGAGTGAGCGGGGCGGGGAGGCGATTCATGGCGATAGAGGGGGCGTGAACAGCGGCAGCGATGGCGCGCCGCGTCGGTCAGGCGTAGGGGTGGGGCAGGATGGCCCAGTGATCGGGCGCGAGGCGCGTGCCGTCGATGGCCCCGTGGTCCTCGGTCCCGTCCGCGGCCAGCGCCGCGCGCCAGAGCCGGTGGCGCCGGCTGTGTTCGTCGAGCACCTCGGCCAGGGCCTGCGGTGGCACGGCGTGCCGTGGCCAGACATCCATCAGGTGCACGCGGACGCTGCCCGCGGGCACCACCAGCGACAGCCGCAGGCCCGGGCGGCGCGGGTGCGCCAGCGTGTGGTGCCACAGGCTCCGTGGGGTGCCCAGCTCGGTGCCGGGCGGCAGGTGGCCGGGCGAGCTGAGCAGCATCACCTGGTCGTCGCCCGCGTTGCTCGTGAGACGCAGTGCAATGCCATCGTCGCTGCGCAGCCGCCGCCGGTGGGCGGGGGTGCCGGGGGGCGCGGGACCCAAAAGCAGTTCGAGTGAGGTGGACATCGGCCGGTATAGCAAGCGGTGTGACAGCGCTGCCGGCTCTGTGGCGCAGGGCCGGCCGGGGTTCCGGAGCGGGGCCGCGGGCGCGTGTTATGCCCATTTCTGCATAGGGGAGAAAGCGGAGCCGGCGGCCTCGCCGGCTGATCTAAGCTTCGGTCTGCTGCCTTTGCGGGCGGCGCAAAGGAGGCGGTCATGGGTGCGTACGACGACACCGTGCCTGGCCCGGTGGGCTGGACGACCGAGAGCGCCCGAGAGCGGGCACACGATGTGGCGGACACCTTGCTGGCGCAGGCCCGCGAGTCGCTGTCCGTGGGCGACACCGAAGGCGCGACGCAACGCTTCCTGCGGGCGGCCAGCCTGTTTTCCGCGCAGGGGCTGTCGGGCGATGCCGAGGCCGCCCGGCTGGCGGCCGTGGCCGCCCTGATGAACCACGACCCCCGGCGGGCCGACGAGCTCTGGCAGGGCCTGGCGGCGATCGGCGACAGCTCCGGCGACGCCGCCGCGCGGCGCGGCCTGCTGGGCGCGCGCCTCTCGCGGGCCCTGGGCGAGCGCGCCGAGGCCCTGCAGCGCCTGGACATGGCGCGCCGGGGCGCGCTGGAAATGCGCGACGCCATCACCTACCTGGACGCCGTGAGTCAGGCCGCCGCCGTGCACGTGGAGCGCGGCGAGCCGGCTCAGGCCTATGAGCGGCTGGCCATGGGCTGGGCCACGCTGGTGGACCTGGTGGGGCGCGAGGCGGCGGCGCGCTGGGTGCGGCCGCTCATGCTGGAGCTGCGCGCGGGCCTGGGCGAGGCGGTGTTCCGGCGCGCGCGCGCCGACTGCGAGCGCGCCTGGCGGGGGCCGCCCAACCCCGTGGACAGCCTGCGCGGGCCGCTCTGAGCGGCCTCAGAGGTCGGTGCGCAGGCGCCAGATCTCGGGGAACAGCACCACGTCGAGCATCTTGCGCAGGTAGCTCACGCCGCCGGTGCCGCCGGTGCCGCGCTTGAAGCCGATCACGCGCTCCACCGTGGTGACGTGGCGGAAGCGCCAGAGCCGGAAGGTGTCCTCCAGGTCGGTGAGCTCTTCGCCGAGCTGGTACAGGTCCCAGTGGGCCTTGGGGTCCCGATAGACGATCAGCCAGGCCTGCTCCACGGCGTCGCTGGCCTCGTAGGGCTGGGTCCAGTCGCGCTGCAGGTGGCTCTGTGGCACCGGCAGGCCGCGCCGCGCGAGCAGGCGCAGGCACTCGTCGTAGAGCGAGGGCGCTTCGTAGGCGGCGCGCACCGTGGCCAGCCGCTGCGGGTGGTGGGCGTGCGGCTGCAGCATGGCGGCGTTCTTGTTGCCCATGGCGAACTCGATGCAGCGGTATTGGTGGCTCTGGAAGCCGCTGGAGCGCGCCAGGTAGGGACGCAGCGCGCTGTACTCGGGTGGCGTCATGGTGGCCAGCACGTCCCAGGCGTGCACCAGCTGTTCCATGATGCGGCTGACGCGCGCGAGCATCTTGAAGGCCGGCGGCAGCTCGTCGCGCGCGATGTGGGCCACGGCCGCGTGCAGCTCGTGCAGCATCAGCTTCATCCACAGCTCGCTGGTTTGGTGCTGCACGATGAAGAGCATCTCGTCGTGCGCGGGCGACAGCGGCTTCTGTGCGTTGAGCACGGCGTCGAGCTGCAGGTAGTCGCCATAGCTCATGTCGCGGCTGAAGTCGAGCTGGGCGCGCTCCTCGCGCACCACGTCTTCGGGGCGTTGGGGGGTGTCGTTCATGGGGTCGTGCGGGCAAGGCATTCAGGTCACCGCGTGCTGGCGATTGAACTCGGGCCGCTGCCACTCGCCGCTCTGCAGCACCTCGCGCAGGTGCTCGACGGCGTTCCACACGTCCTCGAAGCCCAGGTACAGCGGCGTGAAGCCGAAGCGCAGGATGTCGGGGTGGCCCGCGCCGTCGCCCGCGCGGTAGTCGCCGATCACGCCGCGCGCGATCAGGGCCTGCACGATGGCGTAGGCGCCTTCGCCACCGGCGCCGGGCCGCCCCAAGCCGGTGGGCGCCCCCTCGGGGGGCAGCGACCCGCGCAGCGGTGGAGCGGGGGGGCTCACGGTGATCGAGAGGCAGACCTGCGAGCCGCGGCGGGCGTGCTCGCGCGGCGTCACCAGCGACAGGCCGTGGCCCGCGCAGCGTTCTTCCACCAGCGCGATGAACAGGTCGGTGAGCGCGAGCGACTTGCGGCGCAGCGCCGCCATGCCACCCAGGGGCTCGGCCGCCAGCACGGTGGCCACGCCGCATTCGAGGGCGGCCAGGCTGATCATGGGCTGCGTGCCGCACTGGTAGCGCACGATGCCGGGCGCCGGCTGGTAGTCGGGCGTGAAGGCGAAGGGCTTGTCGTGCCCCCACCAGCCGGCCAGCGGCTGCCAGCAGCGCTCGGCGTGCCTGGGATTGACCCAGACGAAGGCCGGCGCACCCGGGCCGCCGTTGAGGTACTTGTAGCCGCAGCCCACGGCGAAGTCGGCGTCGGCGCCGCTCAGGTCCACGGGCACCGCGCCGGCGCTGTGCGCCAGATCCCAGACCACCAGGGCGCCGGCGGCGTGCGCCGCCTGGGTGATGGCGGCCATGTCGTGCATGGCGCCGGTGCGGTAGTTCACGTGCGTGAGCATCAGGATCGCCAGCTTCTCGTCCTTCAGGGCCTCGGCGATCTCGTGCGGCTCCACCAGCACCAGCTCCCAGCCTTTGTCCTTGCACAGGGCCTCGGCGATGTAGAGGTCGGTGGGGAAGTTGCTGCGTTCGCTGACGATGCGCCAGCGGCCGGGGCGGGTCTCGGCGCTGATGCGCTGCGCGGCGCTGAGCGCCTTGAACAGGTTCACGCTGGTGCTGTCGGTGGCGATGGTGGTGCCCGGCGCGGCGCCGATCAGGCGAGCGATCTGGTCGCCCACCTTGCGCGGCATCTCGAACCAGCCGGCGCTGTTCCAGCTGCGGATCAGGTCGCGGCCCCATTCGCGGGTGACCACCTCGGCCACGCGCGCGGGCGCCGAGCGCGGCATGGCGCCGAGCGAGTTGCCGTCGAGGTAGATCGTGTCCGCCGGGATGTCGAAGAGATCGCGCAGCGCGCGCAGCGGGTCTTTCGCGTCGAGCGCGCGGCAGTCTTGTCGGGTGGTGGTCATGGTGGTGGAAAGGCCGTCGGGGGCTCAGGCCAAGCGGGACAGGGCGGGGGTCAGAGCGATCGCAGCACCGCGCGCACGGGGGAGGCGTCGGCTGTGCTGAGCTTCAGGGGCAGGGCGATGAGTTCGTAGTCGCCTTCGGGCACGCCGTCGAGCAGCAGGTTTTCCAGCACGCGCAGGCCGCGGCGGCGGATCACCTGGTGGCTGTCCAGCGTCTTGCTGCTCGCCGGGTCGATGCTGGCGCTGTCGATGCCGATGAGCACCACGCCGAGGCCGGCGAGTTGCTCCACGGTCTCGGGCGCGAAGGCGGGCAGGTCCTGGTCGAAGGCGTCCTGCGGCATGCGGGCGTAGGCGCGCACCAGCACGCGCGGCGGCGGGTCCGTCAGCGCGTGCGCGAGGTGCTCGGGCCGGATCAGCGGGCCGGCACCGATCGCGTGGATCACGCGGCAGGGGCCGATGAAGGCGTCCAGCGGCACCTCGCCGATGGGCGCGCCGTGCGGGTCGTAGTGCAGCGGCGCGTCGGCGTGCGCGCCCACGTGGGGGGAGAGCGTGATGGCGCTGACGTTCACCGGGCAGCCCGGGCCGATGCTGGCGACCCACTGCTGCGCGTACGCGGTGTCACCGGGAAAAACCGGTGTGCCCGCGTGAACGGGAGGGGAAATGTCCCAGAGCGTTTTCATGGCGCGGCGAAGGTAGCACCGCAAAAATACCCGTGGTGTCGGTTATTGCCAACAGCTGACGGAAAACTTCAGGTCTGAAGTTTCGGGCCCGTGTTCACGCCGCGCCGTCGAGTGGCGGCAGCTGGTGCCGCGCGCGGGCGCGGGCGCAGGCCTCGCTGCCTTCCTCGAATTCGCGGCAGGGGGAGGGTCGCCACTCGTAGATGCCGCAGCTGGCTTTGTGGCCCACCCGGCCGGTCAGCGCCGCGCAGCGCGGCGGCGAATGGTCGGTGCCGCGCAGGCGCATGGTGTGGCCCGTGAGCTCGACCGCCAGGCCAGCGGGCACGCCGCCGCCCATGTCCTCCATCTCGTGGACCGAGAAGTCCACGCGAAAGCACGCGCAGCAGGCGCCGCAGCTCGTGCAGGCCGACATGGCCTCAGGCCACGCGGCCCAGCAGCAGGTACTCCATCAGGGCCTTCTGCGCGTGCATGCGGTTCTCGGCCTCGTCCCAGACCACGCTCTGCGGGCCGTCGATCACCTCGGCGGCGACCTCCTCGCCGCGGTGCGCGGGCAGGCAGTGCATGAAGAGCGCGTCGGGCTTGGCGAGTTGCATCATGGCCTCGTCCACGCACCACTGGGCGAAGGCCTGGCGGCGCACCTCGTTCTCGGCCTCGAAGCCCATGCTGGTCCAGACGTCGGTGGTCACCAGGTCGGCGCCGCGGCAGGCCTCGCGCGGGTCCTTGAATACCTTGTAGCAGCCGCGGTTGCTGATGCCGGCGAGCACCGGGTCGACCTCGTAGCCGCCCGGCGTGCTCACGTGCACGGTGAAACCCAGCAGCTCGGCCGCCTGCAGCCAGGTGTTGGCCATGTTGTTGCCATCGCCCACCCAGGCCACCACCTTGCCGCGGATCGCGTCCAGGGGCTTGCCGCTCGGCGCGGGGCGGTATTCCACCAGGGTGAACAGGTCGGCCAGGATCTGGCAGGGGTGGAACTCGTTGGTCAGGCCGTTGATGACGGGCACGCGCGAGTGCGCGGCGAAGCGCTCGATCTTGGCCTGCTCGAAGGTGCGGATCATCACCAGATCGACCATGCGGCTGATGACGCGCGCGCTGTCTTCGATCGGCTCGGCGCGGCCGAGCTGGCTGTCGCCGGTGGTCAGGTGCACCACCGAGCCGCCCATCTGGTACATGCCGGCTTCGAAGCTCACGCGCGTGCGCGTGCTGGCCTTCTCAAAGATCATGGCCAGGGTGCGGTCGGGGTCGGCGAAGGGCTGGTACTTTTCGACCGCCTTGAACTTGCGCTTGATGAAGGCCGCGCGCTCGAACAGATGGGCGTATTCCTCGGCGCCCAGGTCCTTGAATTGCAGGTAGTGGCGGATGCTGGTCGACATGGGCGCGCTCATTCCGCCAGGAAGGCCTTGACCAGCGGCACCAGGATGGCGGCGATCTCATCGGCCTCGGCCGTGCTGAGGATCAGCGGCGGCACCAGGCGGATCACGCTGTCGGCCGTCACCGACAGCAGCAGGCCGGCGTCGGCCGCACGCTGCAGGATGGCGCCGCAGGGCTTGGCCAGCTCGATGCCCAGCATCAGGCCCTGGCCGCGGATGTCCTTCACGCCGGCCACGCCGGCCAGGCCCTTGTCCAGGGCGGCGCGCAGGTGCGCGCCCACGCGCTCCGCGTTGGCCAGCAGGCCTTCCTCTTCCATGATGCGGATGGTCTCGACGCCCGCGCGCATGGACAGGGGGTTGCCGCCGAAGGTGGTGCCGTGGTTGCCCGGCTGGAAGATGTTGGCCGCCTTCGGGCCGGCCACGACGGCGCCGATGGTCACGCCCGAGCCCAGGCCCTTGGCCAGGGGCATCACGTCGGGCACGATGCCGGCCCACTGGTGGGCGAACCACTTGCCGGTGCGGCCCATGCCGCACTGCACCTCGTCGATCATGAGCAGCCAGTCGCGCTCGTCGCACAGGGCGCGCACATCCTTCAGGTACTGCGCGCGCATCGGGTTGATGCCGCCTTCGCCCTGGATGGTCTCGAAGAACACCGCGACCACGTTGGGGTTGTTCGCGGTGGCCTTCTTCAGCGCCTCGATGTCGTTCGCGGGCACGCGCACGAAGCCTTCGACCAGCGGGCCGAAGCCGGCCTGCACCTTGGGGTTGCCGGTGGCCGACAGCGTGGCGATGGAGCGGCCGTGAAAGGCCTTTTCGTAGACCACGATCTCGGGGCGCTCGATGCCCTTGTCGTGGCCGTACTTGCGCGCCAGCTTGAGCGCGGCCTCGTTGGCCTCCAGCCCGGTGCTGCAGAAGAACACGTTGGTGAGGCCGGAGCGCTCCACCAGCATCTGCGCCAGGCGCTCCTGGTCGGGCACGTGGTAGTAGTTGCTGCTGTGGATCAGCTTGGCGATCTGGTCCTGCAGCGCGGGCACCAGCTTGGGGTGGGCGTGCCCCAGGGTGTTGACGGCGATGCCGGCGAGCCCGTCGAGGTATTCCTTGCCGTTCGTGTCCCACACGCGGCAGCCTCGGCCGTGCGACAGCGCGATCGGCAGGCGGCCGTAGGTGTTCATCACGTGGGGCGAGGCGACGGGTTTCAGCGCGGCGTTCATGCGGGGACTCTCCGAGGGCGGGCCAGAAAAAAGAAATCGGCTCAACGCCTGCGGGGCAGGTGGGGAGCCGTTGAAGCGCGATTGTAGGCACACGTTTTGCACAGGATCGATGACGCCTGGGCATCGGTGCCATGTCCGGCCGGAGGTCTCCGGGGTGTCGCAAGTCTTATATAAGATATAATTCTTGGCTGCCCTCCCGGCCGGCGATCCCGGTCGCCGCGAAGGCCCGATTCCCGCACGAGCCCTCCATCCGAGGCGTACCCTCCACCCGATGGCCGCACCCACGCCCAAGCAAGTGTTCATCCAGGGCATCACCCGCGATGGACGCACCTTTCGCCCGAGCGATTGGGCCGAACGCCTCGCCGGCGTCATGAGCGGCTTTCGCCCCGGCGGCGTGCAACCGGGCAGCCACCTGAGCTATTCCCCCTGGTGCGTGCCCACCGTCGTCAACGGCATCAAGTGCGTGGTGGTGAATGGCGAGCTGCGCGAGGCCGAGCCCATGGCCTGGGATTTCTGCCTCAACTTCGCGCGCGACAACGACCTGCAGGTGGCCGAGGCCTGCCTGCTCCCCGAGCCCCCACCCAAGACCTGACAACGAGCGGGCAACAAAAAAGCCGTCTGACGACGGCTTTTTTGCTTTGCTGGCAGCGCACCCGATTCAAACGGCAGGCCCCGAGGGGCCCGGGCGGCTGGAGGTGGGGCTCAGGCCGCGGCGGCCAGGCCCTTGACCTTCGCGGACAGGCGGCTCTTGTCGCGAGCGGCCTTGTTCTTGTGGAAGATGCCCTTGTCGGCGATGGTGTCGACAACGGCCTGCATCTTGGCGAACAGCTCGGTCGCCTTGACCTTGTCGCCGGCGACGACGGCCTTCTCGACGTTCTTCACCGCGGTGCGGTACTTCGAGCGCAGCGAGCTGTTGGCGGCGTTGAGCTTGACGTCCTGGCGCGCGCGCTTGCGGCCCGACGCCAGGCGGGGGTTCTTTTTCTTCGGCTTGGTGGCCATGGTGTGTTCCTAAAGAGTTTGTGGATGTTGCCAGCAAAGCCCGCGATTATAGCCCGGTCCCCCCGGCGGCCCCAGACACTCCCGTCGGCTGCCGGTTAGGGCCCGCTTACACTCTGCGCCGTGTCGCTGTTCAAGTCCGCCTCCCTCGTCTCCCTGCTGACCCTGGCCTCGCGCATCACAGGCCTGGTGCGCGAGCTGCTCATGGCGGCCACTTTTGGCGCCAGCGCCATGACGGACGCCTTCAACGTGGCCTTCCGCATCCCCAACCTGTTGCGGCGGCTGTTCGCCGAGGGCGCTTTCAGCCAGGCCTTCGTGCCGGTGCTGGCCGGCACCCGCGCCCAGGAGGGCGACGAGGCCACCCGCTGCCTGGTCGACCAGATCGCCACCGTGCTGGCCTGGGCGCTGCTGGCCACCTGCGTGCTGGGCGTGCTGGCCGCGCCGGTGCTGGTCTACGCCATGGCGGCCGGTCTCAAGCAGTCGCCCGAGGGCTTCGAGGCCGCCGTGGTCATGACGCGCTGGATGTTCCCCTATATCGGCTTCATGTCCTTCGTGGCGCTGGCGGCGGGCATCCTGAACACCTGGAAGCGCTTCGCGGTGCCGGCGGTTACGCCGGTGCTGCTCAACCTGTCCATGATCGCCGCCGCCTGGTTCGGCGCTCCCTGGTTCGAGCGCCTGGGCCTGCCGCCCATCTACGCCATGGCCGGCGGTGTGCTGCTGGGCGGGGCGCTGCAGCTGGGCGCGCAGGTGCCCGCGCTGCGCCGCCTGGGCCTGTGGCCGCGGGTGGGGCTGGGCTGGGCCGCGCTCAAGGCGGCCTGGAACCACCCGGGCACGCGCCGGGTGCTCACGCTCATGCTGCCGGCGCTGCTGGGCGTGAGCGTGGCCCAGCTGTCGCTGCTGATCAACACCCAGATCGCTTCGCACCTGGCCGTGGGCAGCGTGAGCTGGCTCACCTACGCCGACCGCCTGATGGAATTCCCCACGGCCCTGCTGGGCGTGGCCCTGGGCGTGGTGCTGCTGCCGCAATTGTCGGCCGCGCAGGCCGCGGGCGACATGGACCGCTACAGCGGCCTGCTCGACTGGGGTCTGCGGCTGGTGGTGCTGCTGGCCGTGCCCTGCGCGGTGGCGCTGCTCACCTTCGCCCAGCCGCTGGTGGCGGTGCTTTACCACTACGGCCGCTTCGGCACGGCCGACGTGCAGCAGACCGCCACGGCCCTGATGGGCTACGGCGCGGGCCTGATCGGGCTGATCGCCATCAAGGTGCTGGCGCCGGGCTTCTACGCGCGCCAGGACATCCGCACGCCGGTGAAGATCGCCATTGGCGTGCTCGTGCTCACGCAGGCGCTCAACCTGGTGCTGGTGCCGCACCTGGCGCACGCCGGGCTGGCGCTGGCCATCGGCCTGGGGGCGCTGGTGAACGCGGTTTTCCTGCTGCTGGGCCTGCGCCGGCGCGGCGCCTACCGGCCGGCGCCGGGCTGGGCGAAGTTCGGCCTGCAGGTGCTGGCGGCCAGCGTGCTGCTGGCGGTCTACCTCACCTGGCTGTCGGCCCGGGTGGGCTGGCTGGGGTTCGAGGGCGCCGCGCTGCAGCGCGTGGGCCTGCTGACCCTGGGCATCGTGGGGGCGGGCGCCTTGTATTTCGGGGCCTTGGTTCTCTCGGGCTTGAACTTGCGCCAGTTCGTCCGACAATAGCCGGACCGCACCCGCCGGCGCTCTGTCCATGGCCCTTCCGTACGAGTTCACCGCGCCCACGCCCCTGAGCTACTTCGCGTCGCTCGTGCGTGACGACGAGGCCCTGCCGCTGTTCGAGGCGGCGGCCGCGGTGGCGCAGGACGAATACCCCGATCTGGACGTGCAGCAGGTGCTGGGCGACGTGGACCAGATGCTCGCGCGCGTGAGGCGCCGCTGCCCCGACGACGCCGGCCCGCTGCAGCGCCTGCGCGTGCTCAACCAGTTCTTCTTCCGCGACATGGGGTTCGGCGGCAACGTCAACAACTACTACGACCCCGACAACAGCTACCTCAACGCGGTGCTGCGCACGCGCCGGGGCATCCCCATCTCGCTGGCCGTGCTCTGGCTGGAACTGGCCCAGGGCCTGGGCCTGAAGGCGCGCGGCGTCAACTTCCCCGGGCATTTCATGATCAAGATCAACCTGCCCAATGGGCAGGTGGTGATCGACCCCTTCACCGGCCAGTCGCTCAGCCGCGAGGACCTGTCCGAGCGCCTGGAGCCCTACAAGCGCCGCAACGGCCTGGTGGACGACTTCGACGTGCCCGTGGGCCTGTACCTGCAGGCGGCCACGCCGCGCGAGATCCTGGCGCGGCTGCTGCGCAACCTCAAGGAAATCCACCGCACGCAGTCCGACTGGCTGCGCCTGGTGGCCGTGCAGGACCGCCTGATCGTGCTGCTGCCCGAGGCCTGGGTGGAGTACCGCGACCGCGGCCTGGCCTGGGCCGAGATCGGCGACCTGCGGCTCGCGGTGAACGACCTCGAGACCTTCGTCGACCGCACCGATGACGCCCTGGAGCGCAGCGCCATCGAGCAGCGCCTGCAGACCCTGCGGCGTGCGCTGAACTGAGGGCCGGGCCCCGTATCGGCGTGTAAGCGCGGTTGACGCACCGCATGAGCTGCAACGAATATCGACGCAGAACCGGGCCTCACCGCAGCCTGGACCCGGAGCCCTTTCCTTGAAAACACTGATGATCGCGGGCGCCACCGGCCTGGTGGGCAGTCACGCGCTGCGCCAGGCGCTGGCGCATCCTCAGGTGCGGCTGGTGGTAGCGCCGACCCGGCGCGCCCTGCCCACGCACCCCAAGCTGCTGAACCCCCTCGTGAGCTTCGACCGGCTGCCCGAAGAGGCCGAGTGGTGGGGCGTGAACGCGGTGATCTGCACGATCGGCACCACCATGAAGACGGCCGGCTCGCGCGAAGCCTTCTACCGCGTGGACCACGACCTGCCGCTGCGCGTGGCCGAGCTGGCGCTGCGCCAGGGCACGCAGGCCTACGCCTTCAATTCGGCGCTGGGGGCGGACCTGCGTTCGCGGGTGTTCTATTCCCGCACCAAGGGCGAGGTGGAGCGCGACCTGCTGGCGCTGGGCTACCCCTCGCTCACGCTGGTGCGGCCGGGCCTGATCGGCGGCGACCGCGTGGAGGACCGCCCGCGCGAGCGCCTGTTCCTGCGCCTGGCCGAGGCCCTGCGGCCGGTGCTGCCGCGGCGCTGGCGCGTGGTGCAGGCCGAGGCCATCGCCCGCACGCTGCTGGAATCGGCCCTGACGGCTACCCCGGGCGTGCGCGTGGTGATGTCCGAAGACATCACCTGAGGTGCGGGGTGGCCCTCAGGCCACGACCACGGCCGCGCCGGTGCCGCGCGGCGCAATGCGACCGATGGCGTGCACGGTTTCGCCCAGGGCGCGCAGCGTGGCGGCGCAGGCCTCGGCCTGGTCGGCGGCGATCACCACCACCATGCCGATGCCGTTGTTGAAGGTGCGGTTCATCTCGATGTCGTCGATGCCCGCGGTCTTCTGCAGCCACGCGAACAGCTCGGTCTGCGGCCAGCTGCCCTTGACCAGGTGCGCGGCCAGGGCGTCGGGCAGCACGCGCGGGATGTTCTCCAGCAAGCCGCCGCCGGTGATGTGGGCCAGGGCCTTGATGGGGTGTTGCTGCAGCGCGGCCAGCACGTTCTTCACGTACAGGCGGGTGGGCTTCATCACCGCCTCGCGAAAGGGCAGCCCGTCCAGCGTGGCGGGCAGGTTGGCGCCCGCGCGATCGATGCACTTGCGCACCAGCGAGAAGCCGTTGGAGTGCACGCCATGCGAGGCCAGGCCCAGCACCACGTCGCCTTCGGCCACGGTCTTGCCCGTGAGGATCTTGGATTTCTCTACCGCGCCCACGCAGAAGCCGGCCAGGTCGTACTCGCCGGCGGGGTACATGCCGGGCATCTCGGCGGTCTCGCCGCCGATGAGGGCGCAGCCCGAGAGTTCGCAGCCCTTGGCGATGCCGCCAACCACGGCGGCGGCGGTGTCCACGTGGAGCTTGCCGCAGGCGAAGTAGTCGAGGAAGAACAGCGGCTCGGCGCCTTGCACCAGCACGTCGTTCACGCTCATGCCCACCAGGTCGATGCCGACGGTGTCGTGCATGTTCCATTCGAAGGCCAGTTTGAGCTTGGTGCCCACGCCGTCGGTGCCGCTCACCAGCACCGGCTCCTGGTAGCGCTTGGGCACCTCGAACAGGGCCCCGAAGCCCCCGATGCCGCCCAGCACGCCCTCGCGCAGGGTCTTTTTCGCCAGCGGCTTGATGCGCTCGACCAGGGCGTCGCCCGCATCGATGTCGACGCCGGCGTCTTTGTAGGACAGGGGGGTGGTGCTCATGGGAAAAGGCGCGGCGGCGGGGCCGCGGGCAGTGGTCGGGCGGGGGGAGGGCGGATACCCCGGGGCGCCCGGGGGCGCGCCGATAGAATCCAGAACCGGATTTTACGGGCTCGCCCCGGGCCCCAGGCCCGCCACCGAGCCCCGCCCCATGACCTTCACCCCCACCCAGATCCGCATCGCCGCCTGGACCGCCATCGCGCTGGTCCTTGTCCTGCTGCTCACGCTGCTGGCGCCCGTGCTCATGCCCTTCATGGTGGCCTTGATCATGGCCTACGCCATGCACCCCCTGGTGGAGCGCCTGGCCGGGCGCGGCTGGCCGCGCTGGCTCGGGGCCGGGCTGTCGGTGGCGCTGCTGATGCTGGTGCTGCTGGCGGTGGTGCTGCTCATCGTGCCGGTCATCACCCAGCAGGTGCCGCTGCTGAGCAAGCAGGTGCCGGTGCTGCTGGACCGCCTGGCCGACGGCCTGAGCGCGCTGGCGGCGCGCTTCGGCTTCGAGTTGCGCCTGGACATCAGCCAGCTGCGCCAATGGGCCAGCCAGCTCATGAGCGGCAAGGAAAGCGAGCTGCTGGCCGGCCTGCTGTCCTCGCTGCGCATTGGCGGCAGTGCCTTGGCGGCGCTGTTCGGCAACCTGTTTCTCATGCCCATCGTGGCCTTCTACCTGCTGATCGACTGGCGCGCCCTCATGGGCCGGGGCCGCGCGCTGGTGCCGCCGCGCTGGCGCGAGTCGGTCCAGGGCTTCCTGGACGAGACCGATGGGGTGCTTGGCAAGTACCTGCGCGGCCAGCTCATGGTGATGGGCATCCTGGCGGTGTTCTATTCCACGGGCCTGGCGCTGGTGGGGCTCAACCTGGCGCTGCCCATCGGCGTGTTCACGGGCCTGGCCACCTTCGTGCCTTTCCTGGGCTTTGGCGTGGGACTGGTGCTGGCCGTGTTGGCGGCGCTGCTGGAGTTCCAATCCTTCACCGGCGTGGCGCTGGTGTTCGGCGTCTACATGCTGGGCCAGCTCGTGGAGAGCTATTACTTCACCCCGCGTCTGGTGGGCGAGGCGATCGGCCTGCACCCGATCTCGGTGATCTTCGCGCTGCTGGCTTTCGGCCACCTGTTCGGCTTCGTGGGCGTGCTCATCGCGCTGCCGGCCAGCGCGGTGCTGCTGGTGGCGCTGCGCCGGCTCAAGCGCCAGTACCTGTCGAGCGACCTGTACCTCAAGGCGCCGGTCGGCCACAACGAACCACCGCGTTTGCCATGAGTGCATCGCCCGGCCAGCCCATGAAGCAGCTCGCGCTGGACATCGGCCTGGCGCCGCTGCCCACGCTGGACAACTTCGTGGGCGCGGGCAACGAGGCCGCGCTGGCCCACCTGCGCCTGTGGGTGCCCAACCCGCTGCGCTCGCCGGTGCCCACCTTCCTGTGGGGCGAGAGCGGCAGCGGCAAGACGCACCTGCTGCGCGCCGTGCGCGAGGCGCTGCGCGAGCAGGGCTCGCGCGTGGGCTGGATGGACGCCAGCACCCTGGACCCGGCCGAGTACGACGAACACTGGGACGCGGTGCTGCTCGACGACACCCACCTCTACACGGCAGCCCAGCAGGCCATGGCCTTCAACTGGTTCGTCAACGCCCAGACCCCGGCCCATGGCCCGGCGCGCTGGGTGCTGGCCGCGGGTGACCGCCCGCCGGCCGATCTGGTGCTGCGCGAGGACCTGCGCACCCGCCTCGGCTGGGGCCATGTGTTCCAGCTGCGCGCGCTCGGTGAGACCGAGCGGCGCGCCGTGCTGCGCCGCGCCGCCGACGAGCGCGGCGTCTTCCTCGGCGACGAGGTGATGGACTTCATGCTCAAGCGCTTCTCGCGCGACCTCTCCAGCCTGATGCTGCTGCTCGAGCGGCTCGACGGCTACGCGCTGCGCACGCAGCGCGCGATCACCATCCCGCTCATCAAATCCATGCTGGAAGACGAGTGAGCGGGCATTTCCCCATGCGACTGGCCCTTTTCGACCTCGACCACACCCTCATCCCCCTGGACTCCGACCACGCCTGGGGCGAATTCACCGTGCGCCTGGGCTGGCGCGACGCCGAGGACTTCCGCCGCGCCAACGACGGTTACTACGCCGACTACAAGGCCGGCACCCTGGATATCCACGACTACGTGCGCTTCGCCACCGGCGCGGTGCGCGAGCGCGGCCTGGCCGAGGGCCTGCGCGCGCACGAGCGCTTCATGGCCGAGGTGATCCGCCCGGCCATGACCGAGGCCGCGCGCGCCCTGGTGCGCCGCCACCAGGACGCGGGCGACACCGTGCTCATCGTCACCGCCACCAACGCCTTCGTCACCCGGCCCATCGCCCAGGCCTTCGGCGTCGAGCAACTCATCGCCATCGACCTGGCCACCGATCCGTCGGGCGAACTCACCGGCGCCATCGCGGGCGTTCCCTCCTTCCGCGAGGGCAAGGTCGCCCGTGTGGAACAATGGCTGGCCGATCGTGGCCTGCGCTGGTCCGATCTGGCGCACAGCACCTTCTACAGCGACTCGATGAACGACCTGCCGCTGCTCGAGAAGGTGGACGAACCGGTGGCCACCAACCCCGATCAGCGCCTCGCCACCCTCGCCAAGCAGCGCGGCTGGCGCATCCTCAATCTCTTCGAATGATCAAAAAATTCATCGACAAGCTGCTGGGCAAGGCCGGTGGCGCCCGAGCGGGCTCGCCCTTCGGCAAGCGCCAGGACGTGCCGGCCAGCGTCCACGGCATCGACCCCAAGCTGGTGGACCAGCGCGCGCTGGACGTGGTCCGCACGCTCAAGCAGGCCGGCTTCGAGGCCTACATCGTCGGCGGCGCCGTGCGCGACCTGCTGCTGGGCCTGCGGCCCAAGGACTTCGACGTCGCCACCAATGCCACGCCCGAGCAGGTCAAGGGCCTGTTCCGGCGCGCCTTCATCATCGGCCGGCGCTTTCGCATCGTGCACGTGGTCTACGGCCGCGGGCGCGAGCACGAGGTGATCGAGGTCTCCACCTTCCGCGCCTACCTCGACAGCGCCGACGCCGAACAGGTGGCGGGCAACGAGCGCACCAGCAAGGGCGAGCTCTCGGGCATGAAGCACGCGGTGGACGCCAGCGGGCGCGTGCTGCGCGACAACGTCTGGGGCCCGATCGAGCAGGATGCGGCGCGCCGCGACTTCTCGGTCAACGCCATGTACTACGACCCCGAGACGCAGACCGTGGTCGACTTCCACCACGGCATCCGCGACGCGCAGAAGAAGCAGCTGCGCATGATCGGCGACGCCGCCACGCGCTACCGCGAGGACCCGGTGCGCATCATTCGCGCCGTGCGCTTCGCGGCCAAGCTCTCGCCGCTGGGCTTCAAGCTCGACGCCAAGACTCGCGAGCCGCTGCAGGCCTCCAAGTCGCTGCTGCAGGACATCCCGCAAAGCCGCCTGTTCGACGAAATGCTCAAGCTGCTGCAGACCGGCCATTCGCTGGCCAGCCTGCAGCAACTCAAGGCCCTGGGTCTGGACCGGGGCATCTACCCGCTGCTCGACGTGGTGGTGCAGCGCGCCGACGACCCCTTCGTGCAGCTGGCCCTGCAGGACACCGATCGCCGCGTGGGCGAGAACAAGCCGGTGGCGCCCAGTTTCCTGCTGGCCTGCGTGCTGTGGGCCGACGTGCGCCGCGGCTGGGAGCGCCGCATCGAGTCGCGCCCCGGCCACAAGCCGGTGCCCGCCTTCGCGGCCCTGCAGGACGCGATCGACGAGGCCTTCGACGCGCGCATCGGCGACGTGTCGGGCCGCGGCAAGCTCGGCGCCGACATGCGCGAGATCTGGCTCATGCAGCCACGCTTCGACAAGCGCACCGGCAGCGGCGTCTTCACGCTGGTGGAGCAGCCGCGTTTCCGCGCCGGCTTCGACTTCCTGCGCCTGCGCTCGCAGGTGGGCGAGGTGGACGAAGAACTCGCCCACTGGTGGGAGACCTTCAGCACCGCCAGCGACGAGCGCCGCCGCGACATGGTGGACGCCCAGCGCAACACCGGCAAGGGCGCGCCCAAGGCGCGGCGCGTCAAGCGCGGCGACCCGGACCACCCACAGAGCGACGTGTCCGACGACCCGCGCTTCCGCCCGGTGGACGAGGACGGCGACGACGAGCCGTCCCTGGACGACGGGCCTTCGCAGGCGCCTGAGGCCGAGGCCGAACCCGGCGGCGCGCCCGCCAAGAAGCGGCGCCGCCGGCGCCGCAAACCCGGCGGCGCCGCGCGCACCGAGGGCGGCGAAGGCGGCGAGGGCAACCCGCCCACCGGCGGCGATGGGGCGGCCTGAGCTCCAGGCCTACGTCGCGCTCGGCGCCAACCTGGGCCAGGCCGCGGCCGCCGTGCGCGGGGCCCTCGACGCCCTGGACCACACCCCCGGCCTGCGGCTGGTGCGGGCCTCGTCCCTGTACCGCAGCGCGCCGCACGAAGCGCAAGGCCCCGACTTCGTCAACGCGGTGGCCGAGATCGCCACCACGCTCAGCGCGCCGGATCTGCTGGGTGCCCTGCAGGCCATCGAAACCGCGGCCGGCCGCGAACGGCCCTACCGCCACGCCCCGCGCACGCTCGACCTCGACCTGCTGTTCTACGGCGAGGGCCGCATCGATTCGCCCACGCTTACCCTGCCGCATCCGCGCTGGCGCGAGCGCGCCTTCGTGCTGCTGCCGCTGGCCGAGGTCGCGCCCCACCGGGTGCCGGCCGAGGCCCTGGCCGCCGTGGCGGGCCAGGCCATCGAGCGGCTGCGCGAGGCCTGAGCGCGCTCAGGGGGCCAGCCGCTCGCGCACCCAGGCGCCGTCCTGCAGCCGGTAGCGCAGCCGGTCGTGCAGCCGGCTCTTGCGCCCCTGCCAGAACTGCCAGTTGTCCGGCACCAGCCGGTAGCCGCCCCAGTGCGGCGGGCGTGGCGGCTTGAGCAGGAACTGCGCGCCGAACTTCGCCGCGTTGGCCACCAGCACCGAGCGGCCCTCGATCACCTCGCTCTGCGGGCTGGCCCAGGCGCCGATGCGGCTGTCCAGCGGGCGGCTGTGGAAATAGGCGTCGCTTTCTTCGGCGCTGGTGAATGCCACGCGGCCCTCGATGCGCACCACGCGCTCGAGCTCCACCCAATGGAATTGCAGCGCCGCGTAGGGGTTGCCCGCCAGTTCGTGGCCCTTGCGGCTGTGGTAGTTGGTGTACCAGACGATGCCGCGCTCGTCGTAGCCCTTGATGAGCACGATGCGCGTGCTCGGGCGCAGGTCCGATCCCACGGTGGCCAGGGTCATGGCGTTGGGCTCGGGCACCTGGGCGGCGATGGCTTGCTGCAGCCATTGGTCGAACTGTTGCAGCGGGTCGGCGTGCGAGGCGTCCTCGCTCAGCTCGGCCTTCTCGTAGCTCTTGCGCAGGTCGGCGATGTTCATGGTGCCAGTGTAGTGAGGCGGCCGATCAGTCGGCCAGTCGCAGCAGCTTTTCCAGCGCGTGGTCGTGGATGCCGTGGGCCTTGAGCCCTTCGAAGGTGCGGCGGGCGTAGTCCAGCGTCGTGCCATAGCGCCCGCAGGAGCGCGAGAAGATGTCGCGGTAGCGCTCGGGCGTGAGCTGGCCCGTGAAGCTGGGGCTGCGGCGTGAGAGCGTGAAGGCCAGCGCGCGCACGCTGCCCTGCGGGGTTTGCACCCGCAGCCACTTGGGGTCGTAGACGGGGTTGGGCATCTCGCGCGCCCACAGGCGCGGCATCAGCGCCTCCACCTGCTCGTGCGGCACGCGCAGCGCCAGGCCGTCGCAGCTGCCGCCCGACAGGAGCGCGAACACCAGGCCCGGGCACTCGGGCGTGCCGCGGTTGACGCGGCTCCACATCTGCAGGCCCCGGTGGTGCCCATGCACGCGGCCGGGGCGGCTCTCGGCGGCCTCGAACTCGGGCCGCCAGACCAGCGAGGCGTAGCCGAACACCCAGAGGTCCGGGCGCTCGCCCTGGGCGCGCCAGTCGGCCAGGGTCTCGGCCATCATGGCCGCGCCATCGCGCTGTTCGGGGATCCAGGTGCGCAGGGGCTTCATCCGGCCTGCCTACAATGCCGGATTCGCCGATTCACGCACACCACAGGAGCTTTTTGCATG
Organism: Hydrogenophaga sp. SNF1; assembly: GCF_034421675.1. NCBI lineage: Bacteria > Pseudomonadati > Pseudomonadota > Betaproteobacteria > Burkholderiales > Comamonadaceae > Hydrogenophaga > Hydrogenophaga sp. SNF1. Next base: position 3,303,389 of record NZ_CP139793.1, on the reverse strand, counting down.
GCCACACAGGATAACGAACCCGAACAACGCGTCGTCGCGGTCGTCCTGATTTCCCTCATCGCACTGATCATCGCCGGCGTACTGGGCCTGGGCGTGTTCAAGGCGCGCGGCGACAAGGCCGCCCCCGCGGCATCGGTCGTCGCCGCGCCGGTGCCGGGCGCCATCGCCATCTCCGCCACCGACGCCAGCGTGGTGGTCGACAACGGCGTGGTGAAGTTCTATTTCGCCACCGGCAAGGCCGAGCTGGCCTCCGGCGCGCTGGCCGCGCTGGCCGAAGCCATCGAGGCCGCCAAGGGCGGTTCGCGCCTGGTGGTCTCGGGCTTTCACGATGCCACCGGCGACCCGGCCTTCAACGCCGAGCTGGCCAAGCAGCGCGCCTACGCGGTGCGCGACGCCCTGGTGGGCGCGGGCGTGGCCGAGAGCAGCCTGGAGCTGAGCAAGCCGGCCGTGACCACCGGCTCGGGCGCCGACGCCGAGGCGCGCCGGGTCGAGGTGGTGATCGTGCGCTGAGCGCGGCACGGTTCGCCAGACAAAAGGCCCGGTTCGACCGGGCCTTTTCATTGGGGGGAGGGGCTCAGCGCAGGCCCTGGCCGGCGGCGTGGTCGTCGGCGCGCTGGATCAGCTCGATCTTGTAGCCGTCCGGGTCCGTCACGAAGGCGATCACCGTGGTGCCACCCTTGACCGGACCGGCCTCGCGCGTGACCTGGCCGCCCGCGGCCTTGATCTTCTCGCAGGCCGCGTAGGCGTCGGGCACGCCCAGGGCGATGTGGCCGTAGGCCGTGCCCATCTCGTACTGCTCCACGCCCCAGTTGTAGGTGAGCTCGATCTCGGCCTGCGCCGGGTTGCTCTCGAAGCCCAGGAAGGCCAGCGAGTACTTGTACTCGGGGTTCTCGGAGGTGCGCAGCAGCTTCATGCCGAGCACGTTCGTGTAGAAGTGAATCGAGCGCTGGAGGTTGCCCACGCGCAGCATGGTGTGGAGGAGTCGCATGGGACGGATTGTCACCGAGCCTCGAAGACCAGGCAGGTCGTTGTGGCATGCGCGTACAGGGTGCCGTCCGGGCCCACCAGGCGGGCCTCGGCGGTGGCGAGCTGGCGGCCGGCGTGGATCACCTGTCCGATGGCCCGCACGCGCGGCACCTTGGGCGTGAGGGCCTTGACCAAATTCACGCCCAGCTCGGCCGTGGTGTAGGCCCGGCCCGGCGGCATCTTGGTGTGCACGGCGCAGCCCAGGGCCGAGTCGAGCAGGGTGGCGAACCAGCCGCCGTGCACCGAGCCCATGGGGTTGAGGTGGCGCGCCAGCGGCGCGCCCTGGAAGGTGGCCATGCCGTCGGCCACGGCCACCAGGTTGAAGTCCATCGTGGCCGCGATGGGCGGGAAGGGCAGCTCGCCGCGCAGCATGGCCTGCATCAGCTCCAGGCCGCTCTTGCCCGCGACCTGTTGCGGCGTGGAGACACCCGCGCCCGGCCCTTTGGCCATGGCCTCGAGCACGGCCTTCTCCTCGTCCAGCCAGCGTTGCAGGGTGTCGCTCATCGGTCGCTCCATGAAAGTTGCATATGCATGAATTGTAGATACAATCATCGCCATGTCGACTGTCGCCACCGCGTCATCCGTGCCACCCAAGCCGCAGGGGTGCACCAACCTCAAGCTGCGCCAACTGGTGCGCGCCGTGGGCGCGCTCTACGACGCCGAGGTCGGCAAGTCCGGCCTGAAGATCACGCAGTACTCGCTGCTGTCCTACATCGCCAAGCTCGGGCCGATCCGCGCGGTGGAGCTGGCGCAGCAGATGCACATGAGCGCGTCCACCCTGTCGCGCAACCTGCGCCCGCTCATCGACGCGGGGTGGGTGGAACAGGCCGCGGGGCCGGACGCGCGCAGCTGGCTGATCCAGGCCACGCCCGAGGGCCAGGCCAAGCGCGCCGAGGCGCAGCGCCGCTGGCGCGCGGCGCAGGAAACCGTGAACCAACGCCTGGGCGCGGCGCGCGTGGTCGCGCTGCACGCCCTCATCGACCAATCCCTGGCGCTGCTGGACGGCGCGGAGCCCCACCATGACACCGAATGAACCCCGCGCCCGCCTGTGGTGGCTGGTGCTGCTGGCGGCGGCCGGCGCCTTCGCGCTCACCATGGGCACGCGCCAGACCATGGGCTTCTTCCTGTCGCCCCTGAACACGGCCACCGGCCTGGGCGTGGGCAGCATCAGCCTGGCTTTCGCCTTCGGCCAGCTGTGGTGGGGCCTCACGCAACCCTTCGCGGGGGCCTTTGCCGACCGCGTGGGCGCGGGCCGCGTGCTGGTGATCGGTGTGCTGCTGGTGGCCGCGGGCACCTTCCTCACGCCCTACATGACGACCACGCTGGGCCTGATCTTCGCGCTGGGCATCCTGGCGGCGGGCGGTGCGGGCATGGCGGGGCCCTCGGTGCTGATGGCCGCGGCCAGCCGCCACATCGCGCCCGAGCGGCGCGGCATGGCCACGGGCATCGTCAACGCCGGCGGCTCCTTCGGCCAGTTCGTGATGGCGCCGATCGCGGCCGGGCTCACGGCCAGCCTGGGCTGGGTGGGGGCGCTGCAGGCGCTGGCCTTCATCACGCTGCTGGCCTTGCCGGCCGCCTGGGTGCTGCGCGGCGGGCCGAGCGGCGCGGCGAAGGCGGCAGCCCCGGTGGCGCTGCCCGCGCGCGAGGCGCTCCAGCGCGCCTTGCGGCACCGCGACTACCTCATGCTCGCGGCCGGCTTCTTCGTCTGCGGCTTCCACGTGGCCTTTCTGGCCACGCACCTGCCGGGCGTGGTGGCGGCCTGCGGCCTGCCGGCGCCGGTGGGCGCCTGGGCGCTGGGCGTCATCGGCCTGTTCAACATCGTGGGCAGCCTGGCCATGGGCTGGGCCGTGGGGCGCTGGCGCATGAAGTCGCTGTTGGCCCTGGTCTACGCCACGCGCGCCCTGGCGGTGCTGGTGTTCCTGCTGGCGCCCAAGACGGAGGTGGTGCTGCTGGTGTTCGCGGCCGTGATGGGCCTGAGCTTCCTGTCCACGGTGCCACCCACGGTGGGGCTGGTGGCCAAGTTTTTCGGCACCGGCAACATGGCCATGCTGTTCGGCGCGGTGATGTTCACGCACCAGGTGGGCGGCTTCCTCGGCGCCTGGCTGGGCGGGCGCGTCTTCGAGGCCACGGGCTCCTACGACTGGGTCTGGTACGTGGACATCGTGCTGGCCGTGGGCGCCGCGCTCATCCACCTGCCGATCCGCGAGGCGCGGCCGGCGCCGCGGGCGGCGGCGGCCTGAAAGGGGCCGGCGGCGCCACCGGCGTCTGCACGTTTGTGGGAAAAAAGCCGGACCAGCGGGCGTATTACTTTTGTTTTCATTAAATCCCCTTGATTGGTCGTCGCGCCCATCGCGCGGCTTCCTAGAGTGCGGGGCGCCGGGCAACCGGTGCCCAACAACACCAGCCAATCCAGGGAGTGTCATGAGTCCGCAAGCGCACAGAACGCCTTCGCCCCGAGCCGCCCAGCGCGGCCAGGGCATGACCGAGTACATCGTCATCGTTGCCTTGATCGCCGTGGCGGCCATCGGCGTGTACCAGTTCTTCGGGCAAACCATCCGCAACCAGACCGCGGGCATTGCCCTGGAGGTGTCGGGTCAGTCCGCGGACGCCGCGATCAACCAGGCCAAGACCGCGGCCGACAGCGCGCAGGCCGAGGGCAACAGGAAGAAGGGCCTGGGCAGCTACCAGAACAACGAGTCCCGCTGAAGGCGCTGCCACAAGCGCCCAGCCACCACCGTTGATCTGAAACCATGCCAGCCGCCTTTCGCCCGCTGCGCGGGCCGGGCTTGAGCGGGGGGAGCGCCATCAGGGCCCGGCAACAGGGCCAGGCGCTGGTGTACGGCCTGTTCGTCCTCATCGGCGGGCTCGCCGCGCTGTTCTTCCTGTTCAACACCGGTCAACTCACGCGCGAGAAAACCAAGCTCGTCAACACGGCCGATGCCGTGGCCTACAGCGCTGGCGTGATGAACGCGCGCGCGCTCAATTTCGTGGCCTACACCAACCGGGCCCTCATCGCCAACGAGGTCACCATCGCGCAGCTGGTCAGCCTGTCGTCGTGGGCGCAGTACGTGCAGACCCATGCCGAGAGCACGGCGCGCCTGGGTTGCGAGGTGCCGCAGTACGCCGAGCCCACGGTCAAGGGCATGGTCGAGTACGCCCCGGTCTGCGTGGGCCTGTTCTACGCCAATGCCACCGGCGCGGTCGAAGCCGCCGCGCAAGCGGTGCAACTCGTCACGGAGGTCGCGGTCCTGCCCGCCGAAGCGGCCAAGCTCGCATTGCAGGCCTCCCAGGCCGCGATGGCGGTGGCCTTGCCGGCGGTGCGCCAGACGGTGATGGACGAAGTGGCGCAGGCCAACTACGCCGGCGATGGCGACGTCGTGGTCGACGCCGTGCCGCTGAAGGACGGGTTCGCTGACTTCGATGGCCAGCCGTTTCTGCACCGCTACAGCGGTGACGAACGCGAGCGCTTCAAGCAAGCCACCCTATCGGCCACGGGCCTCGATCCTTTCGTGCCCTCGCGAAGCTGGCGCAGCGAGGCCCGCGCGCCCACCTGCGTCGACTTCGGGCCGCACGTCGATCACGTCCAGCGCGCGGGCGGCACCACCTTGGTGGGCTACGACGAATGGCGGGCCCTGGACACGGTTTCCATGTGGCGCTATCGCTTGCGCGGCCGTTGGCTTCCGCGTTGCCGCAGCGGCGAAGACCCCTTGGGTGACGGCGTCCAGGCGGCCGGCGACGGGTCTGGCGGGAACGGCGATGCGCCGGGCGCGCGTGTCAACCCGCGCGCCACGGCGATGGCCTCGTCCAGCGACTGGCACTACAGCGGCCTGCCGAGCTTCTACGCGTTGTCGGCCGCCGCGCTGTCCCGCGGCGCCGGGTCGAGCCCGCTCGATCCACGGCTGGACTTCGCGGTGCGGGTCACGCGCAACGCGGCCCAGACGCGCACCTCCGACGCGCGTTCGCCGCTGCGGTCTTCGCAGCGCCTGAACCGCTACTCAGGCCAGCCCGCCCGGGGGCTCTACGCGGGCGTATCGGCGTCGCAGGTGCATTTCGAGAGGCCATCGCCGCGCGCCGATGGCCAGGCCGAACTGGCGAGTCTCTTCAATCCGTATTGGCAGGTGCGCCTGATCGATGCCGCGCCGTATGTGGCGATGGCAAGGGCCCGACAGGGTGTCACGACACCATGAGCGGCATCCTTCCCCTGATCTGCGCGTCCGGCACGCTGGCGCCCCGTTCCCGATTCCGTCGGCGGCGTGCGCACCCTCAGCAAGGCCAGGCATTGACCGAGTTCCTCGTCGTCGCTCTGGCGCTGGTGCCGCTGTTCCTATTGATGCCGCTCATCGGCAAGTACCAGGACATCGCGCACAGCACGCAAATGGCCGCGCGCTACACGGCCTTCGCGGCAACGGTGCGCAACGACGCGGTGGGCCGCTTCGTGCCCGAGGCCCAACTGGCCGACGAGGTGCGCCGCCGCTTCTTCGGCAACCTGCAGGCACCCATCAAGACCCACGACGCCGCGGATGAGGTCGACGCCCATCGCAACCCCCTCTGGCGCCGTCCCGACGGCAAGGCCCTGGTCCCGTCCTTCGGCGCCGTGGCCCTGGGTTTTGGCCGCCAACAGGGCAGCGCGCACGCCGACGGCTTTGCCGCCGCCAGCGACGGCGACGCGTTCCCGCTGCGTGGCCCGCTGTCGCTCGCCAGCCGCGGCATCTACACCACCCAGGTGCGCGTTGCGCTGGCCGATATGCCGGCGGGCTTGCGGGCCTACGAACCCTTCGACAGCCTCGGCCTTGCCATGGTCCGCAGCACGAGCCTGCTGATCGACCCCTGGACGGGGCGAGGCCCTGCCGAGGTTCAGGCCAAGCTGAGTGACCCCTTTGTCTTTCCGGGCGGCGTATTGCGTGGGGCGTCGCCGGCCGTCGAGCCGGTCGTGGAGGCGGTCGAACTGCCCGGGGGATTGAAGGCACCCCGGCTCGGCCGACTCGATTTCTGGCAGGACGCGGTGCCACCGGATCGCCTGGGGCCGCAGCCATGAGCGCCGGGCCGTTCCCAGGGCGCCCAGCCCCGCGGCGCGCCGCACGGAGGCTTGTCCAATGAACACAAGACCGTCAACGCACAAGGTGCGGCATCTGGCTGTGGCCATCGGGGGGTGTGCGGTGCTGCTGGGCGTCCCTGCGCGGGCCGAGCGCGTCTGGCCGGTGATCGATCTGCCGGCGCACGCGCAGAGCTGGTCGGTCGGCGACGCGCTTGAGGTTGGGGGGGTGCCCATGCGGATCCGTGGCTTTCTATCGGACCGCCCCCGCGACGAGGTGGCGCGCTCCCTGCGGCAGGGCCTGGGTCGGCCGATGGTCGAAAGCCGCGTGGGCGACAAGCTGATCCTGGGCCGCGCCGACGGTGGCTTCTACCTCACGGTGCAGTTGGAGAGCGTGGCCGGTGGCACGCGCGCGTGGGTGGCGGTCAGCGACCTGGAGAGCGCTACCCGGCACCGCGAGCGGGCCCAGAGCCATGCACAGGCCTGGCTGCAGCGCCTGCCGGCCGACTCGCGCATCCTGAGCCAGACCGCGTCGCGCGATGGCCAACGGCTGTCGAGCCAACTGGTCTACAGCAACGGCGCGGGCGCCGCGCTCAATGGCCGGGCCCTGACGGCCTTGATGCAGGAGGACGGTCTGCAACTGCAGCATGAAGCCGCGGCCGACGCAGCCCCTCATGTGGCCCCGGATGGCCGTGTGATGTGGTTCAAGGGCGCGGGCAAGGAGGCCACGGCGGTCATCGGCCGCCTGCCGGACGGCCGCGCCAGCGTGGTGCTCAACACCGTCACGGCCCTGGAGACGATGCCGTGATTCCCTCCCGCTCCGCCCCTGTGCGGGCCGGTGGCGCCGCACGCGGCCAGGCCAGCCTGGAGTACGTGGTCGTCTGCCTCGCGCTGGCGCTGGCCCTGGGCATCGGCCTGTGGAACGACCAGAGCGTGCTCTGGCAGCTGCTCGATGCCTTGCGCGTGGCCTACCAGCGGTTCGCCTACGCGCTGTCCCTGCCCACCTGAGCCCTTGCTTTCGATGAAACCTTCCTTCGCCCTGTCCGCCCTGCGGCCCAACAAGACCTGGATCGTGCTGGGTGTCGCCCTGGCCATCGGCCTGCTCGCGGCGCTCGGCGCGCGCAGCTACCTGTTCAACCAGCTGGCCGAGATCGAGGCGCGCGGCAAGGGTCGCATGGTCGATCTCGTGGTGGCCAAGGTCGACCTCGCCAAAGGGCAGCGCCTGTCCAGCGACAACCTGGCGGTGCGTCCCATCCCGGCCGACTATGCGCACAGCCTGGCGCTGACGCCCGAGCAGTTCGATCGCGCAGAGGGCCGGGCGCTGGCCTACGACGTGAAAGGCGGCGAGGTGGTTCTGTGGAGCATGGTCGAAGGCAGCAAGGTGCCCACCTTCTCGGCGCGCGTCGCCGCGGGCCATCGCGCCATCACCGTGCCGGTGGACGAAATCAACTCCATCTCCGGGCTGCTGGAGCCGGGCGACCGGATCGATCTGCTGGTCAGCATCGAGCGCCAGGGCCGCCAGAGCACCTTCACGCTGTTGCAGGGCATCGAGGTCATGGCCACCGGCCAGCGCTCGGTGGACGACCCCAAGAGCGGCGAGCGGCGCCTGTACTCCACCGTGACGCTGGACGCCGACCCGCAGCAGGCGCGCAACATCACCGTGGCGCGCGAGGCCGGCAGGCTCACGGCGCTGCTGCGCAACCCGCAGGACAAGGCCCCCACCCCCGGCGCCGCATTCGACCTTGCGGCCTGGTTGGGCGGCACCCCCGCCTCTCCCGCCGCCGACGTGCCGGTGCTGTACGGCGGGCGTGGCGCCAAGCTGCCGCCCGAAGGACTGCGCCTGGACCCTCGTGGCACGCCGGCACCGGCCAGGGGTCGCTTCGAGGCGAACAACACGGCCGACACGGCGCCATGAGGACTCCAATGCCCCCACCTTTCTCTTTCCTACACACGCGGCCGTGGCGCGCCCTGTGGCTGGCCCTGGCAAGTGGCTTGCTGCTGGCGCCGGCCCACGCCATCGACTCCGCCGCCGCCACCGCTCCTGCAGCGGGTGGGGTCGTCAATGGCTACGCGCCCATTCTCAAACCGTCTGCCGATGCCAGGGCCCGTCGATCCGCGGGCGCATCGGCCCGGCCCTATGCCCCGGTGAAAAATGCCGACGACGACGGCCAGATCGCCGAAATCGAGATGTTCACCGGCGAATCGCGCGTGTTCCCCGCGCCCGGCGTGGCGCGCATCGCGGTGGGCAACGGGGCCATCCTCACGGCCGCCGCGCTGGACGACAAAGAGGTGATCCTGTTCGCCAACGGTGTGGGCACCTCGTCGTTGTTCCTCTGGCATGCCGACGGGCGCTACCAGCGCATCAAGATCAATATCGTCGCGGGCGACCTGAGCCGCGTGGCGCGCGAGGTGGCGGCCTTCCTGTCCACCATTCCCAAGGCGCGCGCCTCGGTGATCGGCGACAAGGTGATCGTCGAAGGCGAACAGCTGAGCGACGTCGATCTCGCCAAGATCGACGCCCTGGCCAAGACCTATCCGCAGATCGTCAACTTCACCAACCGGCTCGGCTGGGAGCAGATGGTGCTGCTGGACGTCAAGGTGGTCGAGTTCCCCGTCGACGAGCTGCGCGAGATCGGCCTGAAGTGGTCCGCCGCCGGCGGTGCGGCCCTTGGCGGCATCTGGGCGCCGGCCGGCCGGGGCCATGGCCCTTACCAGATCAACGTCCCGGCCGGCACGGGTGGCCTGCCCATCACCAACGCCGACGGCACCACCACCGGCATTCCACTGCCGAGCGGCCTGACGCTGATGAGCGCCCTCAACGCGGGCCTGGGCGCGCAACTGAACCTGCTGGCGCAGAGCGGCCGCAGCACCGTGTTGGCCGAGCCGCAGCTGTCCGCGCGCAATGGCGCCAAGGCCAGTTTCCTGGCCGGTGGCGAGTACCCGTACACCGTGTCTACGGTGAACGGACCCTCGGTGCTGTTCAAGCCCTATGGGGTCAAGCTCGACATCCAGCCCCGCGTGGACGCCAGTGGGGTGATCCGCGCCACCGTCGAGACCGAGGTCAGCCAGATCGATCCATCGGTCTCCACCCCGTCGGGGCCGGCCTTGCTCTCGCGCAAGACCAGCACCGAGTTCAACGTCCGCGATGGCCAGACCATCGTGCTCAGCGGCCTCATCCAACGCGAACAGGCCACCAGCATCGACAAGGTGCCGCTGCTGGGCGACCTCCCCGTGCTGGGCGCGCTGTTTCGCTCCCAACGCTTCCAGAACAAGGAAACCGAGCTTGTCATCTTCGTCACGCCGACCGTTGTCGACGCGCATTCACCCGGGCTGCTCGACCGTGCGCAGAAGATCAACGAACGCTTGCAGCAGCGGCTCGGCGAACCGCCTCACCTGAGCGAGCCCTTGCAGCCGGGCCACGAGCCGGCGCAGGCGACCGTCGTGGGCGACGGCGCTGGCGCGGCACTTCCCGAACCCCCCCAGCCAACGGCCACCGTGGGCGCCGCGTTGACGCTGGGGCAGCTGCCTTTGAGCGATGTCGAGCTGTGGGCCGGCGCGGATGGGGCCGTGCTGAGGCTCACGCCGGACATCAACGCGTCCGTGCTGGTGCGCCTGCGGCGCGGAGAGCCGGTGCGTGTCCTGGACCTGGCGCCGCGCGGCCGGTGGCTGGCCGTGCAGGCGGGCGAACGCCGGGGGTGGGTCGCCTCGAACGGACTTTCGTTGGCGGCGCCGGTTCGCTGAATCCGAGCGGAGAACAGCACATGTTGCAGATCGACATCGAATCCGCGGACGGCGCCACGAGCCGTCTGCAAGCACCCGACGAGAGCGTGATCGGCAAAGGCGCCCACAACGAGGTGCGCTTGGAGGGCTGGCGCATTGGCAAGGAGCACGCGCGCCTGTTCGCCACGCCGTCGGGGGTCTGGCTGGAGGACCTGGGGGCCTTCGGCGGTGTGATCGTCAATGGCCAGCGCATCGCCGGACAGCACGGCCCGCTGCGGCCGGACGACGTGATCGGCATCGGGCCATACAAACTCCGCGTGACGCCGGTCCCCCCGGCGGCGAATCCCGCGCAGGCCTCGCCGGTGCCTGCGGCCTTGCCGCCCCAGGCCGTGGCCTTGCCCTCGCCCGAGGAGGGCAGTTCCTGCTTGGCAGAGCGGCAGCGGGAGTTCGAGTGGCGCCGCCGACTGCACGGCAAGCTGATCGAAACCATGGACCTGCGCCGCCACGACGTGTCCTCCATGAGCGACGAGCGGCTGCGCCAGGAGACCGCGGGCCTGGTGCGGCAGCTCCTCGCCGAGCTCGACGGCGACATTCCGCCGGGTATCGACCGCTCGCAGCTCTGCCAGCAGGTGCTCGACGAAGCGGTCGGCCTGGGGCCGTTGGAAGCGCTGCTGGCCGATGAGGGCGTGACCGAGATCATGGTCAACCGCCACGACGAGATCTACGTCGAGCGGGCAGGGCGCTTGTTGCGGCACCCGCTGAGCTTCACCGGCGACCGCGCGGTGATGGGCGTGATCGAGCGCATCGTCGCGCCGCTGGGGCGGCGCATCGACGAATCCTCGCCCATGGTTGACGCTCGCCTGAAGGACGGCTCGCGCGTCAACGCCGTCATCCCGCCGCTCGCGCTCAAGGGCCCTTGCCTGACCATCCGCAAGTTCGCCAAGCACAAGCTCACCGCCGCCGACCTCGTGCGCTTTGGCTCGATCAGCGCCGAGATGGCGGCCTTCCTCGAGGTCTGCGTGGTGGCGCGCAAGAACATCGTCGTCTCAGGCGGCACCGGCTCGGGCAAGACCACGCTGCTCAACATCCTGTCCAACTTCATTCCATCGGGCGAACGCATCGTCACCGTGGAAGACGCCGCAGAGCTCAAGCTGCACCACGAGCACCTGATCAGCCTGGAGTCCCGGCCGGCCAACGTGGAGGGTAAGGGGGCCGTGCCGATCCGCGAGCTGGTGCGCAACACCCTGCGCATGCGGCCGGACCGCATCGTCGTCGGTGAATGCCGAGGCGGCGAGACCCTGGACATGCTGCAGGCGATGAACACGGGCCACGACGGCTCGCTGACCACGCTGCACGCCAACGCGCCGCGCGATGCGCTGGCGCGACTGGAGACGATGGTGCTGATGGCGGGCATGGACCTGCCGCTGGCGGCGATCCGCGAGCAGGTGTCCTCCGCGGTGCACCTGATCGTGCAGCAGACGCGGTTTGCCTGCGGCACGCGCCGGGTCACCAGCGTCACCGAGGTCTGCGGCATGGAGAGCGGCAAGGTGCAGCTGCAGGAGTTGTTCCGCTTCCAGCCGCAGGGCTATGGGGGACCCGACGGCAAGATGCGTGGCCACTTCTGCGGCTGCGACATGGTGCCCACGTTCTACGAAGAGCTGCGGGCCATGGGGCAGTCGCTGGACCTGAACATCTTCAAGCCCGTGCCAGCGCCGGTGCTGGAGGCCTGATCGCCATGGGCCCGGTCTTGTTGTGGGTCGTGGTGGTGGTCGCCGTGTCGGCCGCGCTGCTGGCCTGGTTCGCGATCGACCTGGGCACCGTGTCGCTGCAGCGCTACCGCGCGGCCTTCACCGAACGCACCCGCTTCCAGGCGCAGGAGTTTTTCCTGTTCATCGCGCCGCAGAAATTGTTCGCGGCCAACCTCGCGGTCATGGCGCTGGGGGCCCTGGCCACCTGGCTGCTCACCGGCAGCGCGCTGCTCGCGCTGCCGGCGTTCTTTGCCCTGGCGCTGCTGCCGCGCTGGGTCTACGCGAGGATGCGCCGGCGCCGCCTGCGCCAGTTCGAGGCGCAGTTGCCCGACGCGCTCATGATGCTCAGCGGGGGCATGCGGGCCGGCGTTGGCCTGAGCTCGGGCCTGCAGCAGCTCGTCGCCGAGAGCGCGCCGCCGCTGGCCCAGGAGTTCGCGCTGCTGCTGCGCGAGCAGCGCCTGGGCGTCACGCTGGAACAGAGCCTCGCCAACCTGGCCCGGCGTGTGCCCACGCAGACCACCACGCTGGTGGTGTCGGCCATGCGCATCGCCACCACCACCGGCGGTGGTCTGGCCGAGACGCTGGAGCGCACCGCGCACACCATCCGGGCGCGCTTGCAGATGGAGGGAAAGATCGAGGCCCTCACCGCGCAAGGCAAATTGCAGGCCTGGGTGGTGGGCCTGTTGCCGCTGCTGCTGATGCTCGTGCTCAACAAGATGGAGCCCGAAGCCATGGCCCTGCTGTGGCACACGCCGCTGGGTTGGGCGACGCTGGGTGTCATCGCCTTCCTTGAAGTGATGGGCGTGGTGGTGATCCGCAAGATCATCGCGATCGACGTCTGAGGTGGTCCCGCGATGCAGACCCCTTTCCTGATGCAGCACCCGGGGCTTGTGCTGACGCTGCTCGCGCTGGGGTTCATGGTGCCCGTGGCGCTGCTGGCCTGGTTGCTCGGCCGGGCGGTCGCGCAGGTGCCCGAAGAGGATCGGCAGTACAAGGACGCGCCGCCGCTGGGGTTCCGGCTGGCGTGGTGGCCGATCCAATGGATCAGCCACTACCTGGAGCCGCTGTTGCCGGTCAGCACGCGAGAGGCGTTGGCGAGGCGCCTGCGCAAAGGCGGTCTGGACTACACCCTGGCGCCAGCGCAGTTCGTTGCGTCGCGCGGCGTGTGTGCGCTGCTGTCGGCGGCCTTGGCCGCCTGGGGCGCGAACGCCTTGGCCCCAACCCACGCCGGCGCCTGGCTGCAGGTCCTGCCCCTGGCCGCACTGATGGGCTGGGCCTACCCGGCGCTGTGGCTGGGCGACCGGCTCAAGGCGCGCCAGAAGGAGCTGCTCAGGACCTTGCCCTTCTTCCTCGACGTCATCACGCTGTGCGTGGAGGCGGGGCTCAACCTGCAGGGCGCCATGACCCAGGCCGTGGCCAAGGGCCCCGTGGGGGTGTTGCGCGACGAGCTCCAGCGCGTGCTGCGCGACATCCGCGCCGGCAAGGCGCGAGCAGAGGCTTTGCGCGCGATGGCGCAGCGCCTGGACGAACCCGCCGTGGGCCATTGGGTGGTCTCCGTGATCCAGGCCGAAAGCATGGGCATGAGCCTGGGTCCCGTGCTGCGGGTCCAGGCCGATCAGCGCCGCAGCGAGCGCTTTCTGCGCGCCGAGAAACTCGCGATGGAGGCCCCGGTGAAGATGCTCTTCCCGCTGCTGGCGTTCATCTTTCCTTGCACTTTCATCGTCTTGTTTTTCCCGATCGCGATGAAGTTCATGCATTCGGGACTGTGAAAGCGGGGACATGACGCACCACCGACACACCCGCGACGCTGTCTTGCACACCGCCACGGGAGAGTATTCCCTGCGCGTGCGCGTCGCCGACACCTTCCTGTCGCGCTTGCGCGGGCTCATGTTCGCGCCACCCTTGCCCGCCAACGAAGCACTGCTGCTGATGCGCTGCGCCAGTGTGCACACCGGCTTCATGCGCTGCCCCGTCGATGTGCTGTACCTGGAGGCTTCGGGTGTGGTCGCACGCTGCGTGGCTGGCCTGCGGCCGTGGCACCTGAGCCTTGGGGGCTTCATGGCGGAAGCCCGCGGCCGGCACACGCTGGAGCTGGCCGAAGGCAGCATCCATCGGTTCGGCGTGCGTCGCGGTGACCGGCTCGAGCACGGCCTGTTCCGAGGCGCCCCTGGCGTGCGCCGATGACTCGCCCACCCGGTCACCTCCGTCGCCGCGCACGGCAGCATGGCTCGGCCATGATCGAGTTCGCCGTGGTCGGCCCCGTGCTCACGCTGCTCGGTCTGGCGCTGCTGCAGTACGGCCTGCTGTTCTTCGCCAAGAACGGTTTCAACCACGCGGCCTTCATGGCCGCGCGCGCCGGCGCGGTGGGCAACGCCAGCCTGAGCAGCGTGCAGCAGGCTTACGTGCGAGCGCTGGTGCCGCTGTACGGCGGCGGCCGCAACAGCGCCGAACTGGCCGAAGCCTACGCCCGGGCCCAGGCCGATGTGAACGGGCAACGGTTCGATGCACTTCTGGCCGATTTGGGCATGACGCGAGATGGGTTTCGCCTCTATCTGAAAGATCCGGCCAACTGGAACGAAGGCTGGCAGGGCTTTGCCTCGGCTGCTGTCTTCACTGACAAAACGCTCAAGGCGGTGCTATTAGATACGCCAAGTGCCTTGTTCAAGAGCCGACAGAAATTCGATCTGATCTCCGACCGCGAGATTCGATGGAAGTATGCGGCGTACAGGATCAAATACCCCAATGAAACGGAAGAGGACATCGTGGCGCGAATCGGCTACTTCCACAACGCGGGCTCGGACGCCAAGGCCTTGTCCGTGGCACGAAACTTTGAGTACGCCAAGGGATTGGTGGGCATCTGGAGCAACACCACCAAGATGCCTTGCGACGTCATGAACGTGCCACGACTGGCACTCGATCCCATCAAGCCGAAGTCATAGGAGAGACATGATGATGCGAACCGGCTGGATATCGATCGCCGCGATGGCGTTGACCATCGCCTCGGGGCCCGTACAGGGGCAGGAATTGTCAAACGGCGCGGGCCCATCAAACACCGAAACAACGGAACTGACGATTGATCTGCCCGCGTGTAAGCGCGACATGCAGGCTTGGAAGGTGTTTTCTCCGAGAAAATTGGATATTGATCCGAAACTATGGAATGACCCGTACTTCAAGAAGCGAATCGAAGAGTCCGATGCGCGATGGCGCAAGGAGGATGTTATCGACGTGACCTGGGTGGACATCGACGGTGACGGCTGGTGCGATGCAATCACTTCTGGCGATAAGGAACCCTACAAGAACGCCAAGGGAAAACCTACCTTGCTGTTTCAGCCGCGAGCGATCTATATACGGACAGGCCATGGCTTCATCCCATTCCGGGAAGGCATGATCACAGAACAATACGAAGGCAGCTCTTTCACCATCTACTGGGACACCCAATCCCATTCCGCTGTCATCTTCACTCGCGTATACCAAGGCAACGCCGTCGGCGGCATCGGCGAGGGGTCTGACGAATTCCATCTGCGCCAGATGCTGCGCGCCTCGTTCGCCGCCCACAAGGCCGGCAGGGCTGAAGAAGAGAACGACTACTACGTCGAAGTGGAGTCCTTCCTCTACACCACCCTACAAATCCCACGGGCCACCAGCAAGCGCATCTGGGCCGAAGAAGCCGAGCGCGCGGGCGTGGATTTGGCCTTCCCTTTCCTCAATTGAGCGCTCGGGCGCGCTGCACCTTTCACGGACTGCTGTACGGATCGCCTTTCGGCGAGGTGTCCGGGGGGCGCTGGGTATTGGCCTTGCCCGGCCAGCGCTTGTCGGGCTTGGGCACCTTGTCGAGGGCCTCGCCGGCCTTGTCCATGCCGCGTCCCCAGGACTGGAAGAACTTGTGCACGGGCGTGTCGCCGCGCGGGGCCTCGGCCGCCGGCGGCGGCGCGGCCTGGCGGGACGCCGGCGGGGGCGTGCGCTTGGGTGGGGTCGACGAGGCCTGGGCTGGGGCGGCGCCCACGGTGGCCATGAGGCCGGCGCCGGCCAAGGCGATCAAGAACGGCAAGCGCTTCATCGGGGACCTCGCAGGGGTGGGCGGTTGTGACGGCCAGACACTACACCGGCACCGTGTAGTTCAGCGCCATCCGCCCCCCATCCACCGTGACGATCTCGCCCGTCACGTAGCCCGCGGCGTCGCTCGCGAGCCAGGCCACCACGTCGGCCACTTCCTCGGGTTCGCCCAGGCGCTTCATGGGGGTTCGGCTGAGGATCTTGCGGCGCGCGTCGTCGCTGGTGAGCACGGCCTGGGCCGCCAGTTCGGTGGCGATGGTGCCCGGCGCCACCGCGTTCACGCGGATGCCGTGGTCGGCCAGGGCCAGCGCCATCACGCGCGTGAGCTGGTTGATGCCGCCCTTGCTGACGTTGTAGCTGGCGATGCTGGGGATGGCCATGACGCCGTTGACCGAGCTCATGTGCACGATGGCGCCGCGCACGCCGCCGTGCACCATGGCGCGCGCCACGGCCTGCGCCACCAGGAAGGCGCCTTTGAGGTTGACCCGCAGCACGGCGTCGAAGTCGGCTTCGCTGATCTCCAGGAAGTCGGCGGCCTTGAAGATGCCGGCGTTGTTCACCAGCACGTCGATGCGGCCGGCCTCGTCGAGCACCTGGGCCACCAGCCCGTCCACCTGCGCCTTGTCGCCCACGTCGCAGGCGACGAAGCGCCCGTTGAGTTCGCTCGCCAGCGCTTCGCCGGGCGCGCGCGCCACGTCGGCGATGACCACCCGCGCGCCCTCGCGCGCGAAGCGGCGCGCGCAGGCCGCGCCGATGCCCTGGGCGCCGCCGGTGACGATGACGACGCGGTCGTGGTGGCCGAAGTGGATGGCGTTCGGGTCGGTCATGGGTGTGTCTCCGTCATCAGCAGGCCATGCAGGTGGCCAGGGCCTGGTCGACGCGCGCGCGCGTCTGTTCGATGAGGTGGTCGAGGAAGACCTGCGTGCGCCGGGGCACGAACTTGCGGCTGGGCAGGGCGGCGTACATGGTCAGGCGGTTGGTGATCCAGGGGCTGAGCACGCGCACCAGGTCGCCGTCGGCCAGCAGCGGCGCGGCCAGCTCCACCGAGGTGGCGGTGATGCCCGCGCCGTCCAGCGCGGCGTGGATCAGGGTGTCGTTGTGGTTGGCCCAGACCACGGGCTGGGCGTCCACCTCCACCGCGCGGTCGCCTTCGTTGGCGTTGAGCAGGCGCCATTTGCGCGAGCGCCCGGCCGCCGGCTTGAGCCGCAGCAGGTCGTGCTGCGCCAGGTCTTCCGGGCGCTGGGGGTGGCCGCGCCGCGCCAGGTAGGCGGGCGAGGCCAGCAGGATGCCTTCGGTGCTGACCACCTTGCGCGCGATGACGTTGGCGTCGAAGCTGGCGTCGGCGCCGATGAGGGTGATGTCGTAGTCCTCCACCGGAGGCTCGCGGTGGGATTCGACCTCGATGTCGAGCCGGATCTTGGGGTAGGCCTGGCGAAAGCCCGCGAGCATGGGCGCGAGCACGTGCATGGCCAGCACGGGCGGCGCCAGCACGCGCAGCACGCCAGCCAGCTCCTGCGTTTGCGAGCTCACGAGCGCACTGGCTTCCTCCAGGTCGAGCAGGATCTGGCGCACGCGCTCCAGGTAGACCTCGCCGGCCTCGGTGAGCGAGACGCGGCGCGTGGTCCGGTGCAGCAGGCGGGTGCCCAGGTGTTCCTCGAGGTCGGCCACCAGGCGCGTGACGACGGCGGGGGAGAGGTCCAGTGCGCGCGCGGCGGCCGCGAAGCCGCCTTCGTCGACCACCCGTTGGAAGGCGCGCATGGAATGCAATCGGTCCATGGGATCGTTGTCTGGCCCTACAGGCCTTTAATTGTTGCGAAAACAGAAACAGTTTAACGCGACTCGGGCGCGGCGGGCAGCTCGACGCGCACGCTCAGTCCACCGCCCTCGCGCTCGGCGAGGGTGAGTGCGCCGCCGTGCTGCGCCACGACGCGCGCGACGATGGACAGGCCCAGGCCGCTGCCCGGGGCCGTCGAGCCGTCCAGGCGCACGAAACGGCGCGTCGCCCGCTCGCGGTCGGCCTCGGGGATGCCGGGGCCGTTGTCGTCCACCGTGAGCCGCACGCGCCCGCCCTCGGTGCGTGCCTGCACGTCCACGCGCCCGCCACGGGGGGCGTGGCGCAGCGCGTTGTCGACCAGGTTGTTCAGCAGCACGCGCAGGTCTTCCTCGTCACCCGCCACCCAGGCGGCGTCGCTGGGCGCCAGGCCCAGGTCGATGCCCCGCTGGTCGGCGCGCGCCGAGAACGCGGCCACCACCCCGGCGGCCAGCGTGTCCAGGCGCAGCGGGCGCGGCTCGCGCTCGCGCACCCCGGGCTCCAGCCGGGCCATCTGCAGCAGCTGCGCCACCAGGTGGGTGGCGCGTTCGATGCCGCGGTCGAGTTCGTCGAGCGCCGCCGTGCGCGTGGCCTCGCCGCTGCGCCGCGCCAGCTGGGCCTGCAGTTTCACCGCGGCGAGGGGCGTGTTGAGTTCGTGCGCCGCGTCGGCCAGCAGGGCGCGCTGGCTGCCCAGCAGGGCCTCGACGCGCGCCAGCAGTTGGTTGAGCGCTTCGCCCAGCGGCACCAGCTCCTCGGGCAGCGCCGCGGTGCCCACGGCGTGCAGCTCGCCGCCCTCGCGGCGGCGCAGGTCGCGGCCCCAGGCCTTCAGCGGCGCCAGGGCCTTGTTCACGGCGGCTTGCATCAGCAGCCACATCACCAGCACCAGGACGCCCAGCGGCGCGAGCAGGCCGGGCAGGAGTTCGCCGAAGCGCGCCAGCCGATCGGCGTTGGTGACGGCCACCTGCACGATCTGGTCGCGTTCGGCCAGGGTGTAGACCCGCCAGTCCTCGCCGTTCCAGTTCGCCACGTTCAGCCCCGGCGCTTGCAGCGGCGGCCCGCCCCCGACCACCGAGCTGTAGACCAGCCGGCCCTGGGCGGTCCAGATCTGCGTGGTGAAGTGGCCCAGGTCCTGGGCCGGACCCACGGGGGTGTCCGGTGCCGTGGTTGGGGACGGGCTGGCGGCGCCTGGTGGCGGCCGCAGGCCGTGGCGGACCACCGAGTAGGCGATCGATTGCAGCACGCTGTCGCGGGAGCGGTTGAAGCCGTCCCAGGCCAGCTGGTAGGTGATGAGGCCTTCCAGCGCGGCGGCGGCCACCAGCGCGCCGATCTGCCACAGCAGCAGCCGCTGGCGCAGGGACCTCATTGGGGGTCGACCGGTTCGACCAGCTTGTAGCCCACGCCGCGCACGTTGCGCACCCAGGCCGGGCCGAGCTTGCGGCGCAGGTGGTGCAGGTGCACCTCGACGGCGTTGCTGAGCACTTCGTCCTGCCAGGAGTACATGCGCTGCTCCAGCTGTTCGCGCGAGAGCACGTGGCCGGGGCGTTCCATCAGGGTGGCCAGCAGGTCGAACTCGCGCGGCGACAGCGCCAGGTGCTGGCCGTTCAGCGTGGCCTCGCGCCGCGGCGGGCTCAGCACCAGCGCACCCAGGCGCATCTCGGGCTGCGGGCGGCCATGGCGCCGGCGCGCCAGCGCGTGCACGCGCGCGACCAGTTCGTCCAGGTCGAAGGGCTTGGTGAGGTAGTCGTCGGCGCCCAGGTTGAGGCCGGCGACGCGGTCGCTCACGGCGTCGCGCGCCGACACCACCAGCACCGCGATGTCCAGCAGCTGCTCGCGCATCCAGCGCAGCAGCTGCAGGCCATCCTGGTGCGGCAGGCCGATGTCGAGCAGCAGCACCTCGTGGCCGCCGGCCTGCAAGGCGGCCTGCGCGGCCAGGCCGTCGCGCACCCAATCCACGGTGAAACCGGCCATGCCCAGGCCTTTTTCAAGGCCCTGGCCCAACATGGTGTCGTCTTCGGCAAGGAGCAGGCGCATGGTTTGGCGGGCAAAGAACCAAGTGTGCGCGAAAACGCGGCCCGAATCGACGGGGGCGCATCTGGTAGAAACCGGGCCTTTGCGGAGTCCCGATGAGCACCTTCACCCGCGTCATTCTGTTCACCGACACCGACGGCCGCGCGCGCTTTCGCGAAGAAGCGCTGGCGCTGGACGGCGGCTCGCCCGCCGCCCGCCTGTCGGCGCCGCAGCCGGCCAGCGGCCTGGTGCTGCGCGAAAGCCCGGTGGGGTTTCGCAGCCAGTTCCATTGCACGGACGCGCCGCAGTGGCTCATCGTGCTGCGCGGACGCATGGAAATCGGCCTGCAGGACGGCAGCAGCCGCGTGTTCGGCCCGGGCGAGCATTTCTACTCGGCCGACACCTTGCCCCCAGGCGCCACGTTCGATCCGGCCGTGCACGGCCACTGGAGCCGGCAACTGGGCGATGAGCCGCTGGTGACGGCCTTTGTCAAGACCTGACGCCGGCCGCGGCAGACGGACCGGGCACGTTTCGCGTGCTCCAACCCAGCGACACCGCGGAACCGGCTGTGCCGGCCCGCCGGTGCCGCCCCCTTGAGGGGGCGCGCTAAGCGCGGCGGGGGTGAGGCCTAGTTGTTGCCGATGCGGCCGTAGTTGGTGCGCAGCGGATCGACGTTGCCTTCGCCGCGCTGGCCGCCACCGCCACCCTTCTTGTTGTTGTTCTTCTTTTTGAACCGGTTGCTGGTGCGCATGGCGTCGATGCCGGTGCGCAGCGGGTCGGGCTGGCCGTTCGGGTTGGCCTGGCGCGGGCGCGGCTCGCGGATGCGCAGGCTGCCCAGGTGGGCGTTGGGGCCCGGCTGGCGCTCGTAGCCTTCCTCGCCCTCGGCGCGCGGCGGACGATCGCCGCGCGGCGGGCGCTGGCGCTGCTGACCATGGCCCTGACCGCCGCCACCCTGGCCTTGGTGCTGACCGCCCTGGCCGTTACCCTGCGGGCGCGGGCCCTTGGCTTTTTGCCCCTGGCCCTGGCCACGCGGCTGGCCATCGCCCTGGCCGCGGCCACCGCGGCCTTGGCCCTGGCCCTGACCTTCGCTGGACTTCTTCTCGCGGATGCGCTGCACCATCTCCTGGCGCGCGGCCTTGGCCGCGGCGGCCATCACGTCGCGGCTGGGCGGCTTGCCCGCGCCGCCCCAGAGGGTCTGGCGGCCCATGGCGATGGGCTCGGCCTTCTCGCCGGGCTCGGGCATGTACTCGGCGAACATCTCCACCGGGATCTGCTGCTTGGTGAAGCGCTCGATCTCCATCATGAAACCTTCTTCGTCCAGGCTCACGAGGTTGACCGCCTGGCCTTCGCGGCCCGCGCGGCCGGTGCGGCCGATGCGGTGCACGTAGTCTTCGCAGATGTTGGGGATGTCGTAGTTGACGACGTGCGGCAGCTCATCGATGTCGATGCCGCGCGCGGCGATGTCGGTGGCCACCAGGGCACGGATCTCGCCGCTCTTGAAGCCGGCCAGTGCCTGGGTGCGCGCGCCCTGGCTCTTGTTGCCGTGCAGCGCCATGGCCGTGATGCCATTCTTGTTGAGGTAGTCGGCCACGTTGTTGGCGCCGAACTTGGTGCGGGTGAAGACCAGCACCTGGCTCCAGTTGTGCAGCTGGATGATGTGCACCAGCAGCGACTTCTTCTTGCCCCGGCCCACCGGGTGGATCACCTGGGTGATGCGCTGCACCGTGGTGTTGCGCGGCGTGACCTGGATGTGCTGCGGGTCCTTCAGCAGGCCTTGGGCCAGGTCGCGGATTTCGTCGCTGAAGGTGGCGGAGAACAACAGGCTCTGCTTGCTCTGGGGCAGCAGGGCCAGCACCTTCTTCACGTCGTGGATGAAGCCCATGTCGAGCATGCGGTCGGCCTCATCGAGCACGAGGATCTGCACGGCCGACAGGTCGAGGAAGCCCTGCTGCTGCAGGTCGAGCAGGCGGCCCGGCGTGGCCACCAGGATGTCCACGCCGCGCTTCATGGCATCGATCTGGGGGTTCATGCCCACGCCGCCGAACACCACGGTGGACGACAGGTCCACGTGCTTGCCGTAGACGCGCACCGATTCCTCGACCTGGGCGGCGAGTTCGCGCGTGGGCGTGAGCACCAGGGCGCGGATGCCGATGCCGCCGAAGCGGTTGGCCGGGCGCTGGCCCTGGGAGAGGCGCTGCAGCATGGGCAGCGTGAAGGCGGCGGTCTTGCCGGTGCCGGTCTGGGCGCCGGCGAGCAGGTCGCGGCCCGCCAGCACGGCCGGAACGGCCTCCACCTGGATGGGGGTGGGCGTGTGGTACCCGTGCTCGTGCACGGCTTGCACGATGGCCGGGGCCAGGTTCAATTCTTCGAATGTCATTATGTGAATCTGCGCCCTTCCAGGGCGCTGGGGCATCGGCCACACGGGGGGCACCGCTCGGGTGCCGCCCCGCTCAGTCCGGGGCCGATGGATTTCAAGGGGAGTTGGCGGTGTCCGCGCGGGAGGCACGCCCCAGCAGGCAGCTGGTGTCGGGCCAACTGACGTGCCCGAACGGCCGTATTGTCGCATGGGTCGATAATCCGTGGTTTCGCGCGACGCCTCGCGCTGCAAATTTCCCACAGAAAGACCATGGCTCAGTACGTCTTCACCATGAACCGGGTCGGCAAGATCGTGCCGCCCAAGCGACAGATCCTCAAGGACATCTCCCTGTCCTTTTTCCCGGGCGCCAAGATCGGCGTGCTCGGCCTGAACGGCTCGGGCAAGTCCACGCTGCTCAAGATCATGGCCGGCCTCGACAAGGAGATCGAAGGCGAAGCGACCCCGATGCCGGGCATCCGCATCGGCTACCTGCCCCAGGAGCCCCAGCTCAATCCCGACCAGACGGTGCGCGAAGCCGTGGAAGACAGCATGGGCGAGGTGCGCGCCGCGCAGAAGCGCCTGGACGAGGTGTACGCGGCCTACGCCGAGGAAAACGCCGACTTCGACGCGCTCGCGGCCGAGCAGGCCCAGCTCGAGGCCATCATCGCCACCGCCGGCACCGACTCCGAGCACCAGCTCGAGATCGCCGCCGACGCGCTGCGCCTGCCGCCCTGGGACGCCAAGATCGGCCTGCTCTCCGGTGGTGAGAAGCGCCGCGTGGCCCTGTGCTGCATGCTGCTGTCCAAGCCCGACATGCTGCTGCTCGACGAGCCCACCAACCACCTGGACGCCGAGTCGGTGGAATGGCTGGAGCACTTCCTGCAGCGCTTCTCCGGCACCGTGGTCGCCATCACCCACGACCGCTACTTCCTCGACAACGCCGCCGAGTGGATTCTCGAACTCGACCGCGGCCACGGCATTCCCTACAAGGGCAACTACTCCAGCTGGCTGGAGCAGAAGGAAGCCCGCCTCGAGCAGGAACAGCGCACCGAGGACGCGCGCCGCAAGGCCATGAAGGAAGAACTCAAGTGGGTGCGCTCCAACGCCAAGGGCCGTCAGGCCAAGAGCAAGGCGCGCCTGGCCCGCTTCGAGGAGCTGAGCGACGTCGAATACCAGAAGCGCAACGAGACCAACGAGATCTTCATCCCCGTGGCCGACCGCCTGGGCAATGAGGTCATCGAGTTCAAGGGCGTGAGCAAGAGCTACGGTGACCGCCTGCTCATCGACAACCTGAGCTTCTCGGTGCCCGCGGGCGCCATCGTCGGCATCATCGGCCCCAACGGCGCCGGCAAGTCCACGCTGTTCAAGCTCATCACCGGCAAGGAGCAGCCCGACAGCGGCGAGGTCAAGATCGGCCAGACCGTGAAGATCGCCGCCGTGGACCAGAGCCGCGACGGCCTGGCCGGCGACAAGACCGTCTGGGAAGACATCTCCGGCGGCCTGGACATGATCACCGTGGGCAAGTTCCAGATGCCCAGCCGCGCTTACTGCGGGCGCTTCAACTTCTCGGGCGGCGACCAGCAGAAGCTGGTGAAGAACCTCTCGGGCGGCGAGCGCGGCCGGCTGCACCTGGCCAAGATGCTCAGCGAAGGCGGCAACGTGCTGCTGCTGGACGAACCCTCGAACGACCTCGACGTGGAAACCCTGCGCGCGCTGGAAGAGGCACTGCTGGAGTTCGCCGGCTCGGCCCTGGTGGTGAGCCACGACCGCTGGTTCCTCGACCGCATCTGTACGCACATCCTGGCCGCCGAGGGCGACAGCCAGTGGTTCTTCTTCAACGGCAACTACCAGGAGTACGAGGCCGACAAGAAGCAGCGCCTGGGCGAAGAGGGCGCCGCGCCCAAGCGCCCGCGCTTCAAGAGCCTGGCGTGACCGAAGAGCAGGTCGTCGCCGCGACGCGGCACTGGATCGAGAAGGCCGTCATCGGCCTCAACCTGTGCCCGTTCGCGCGCGCCGTGTGGGTGAAGAACCAGGTGCGCATCGTGGTGAGCACTGCGCGCCACGTCGACGGGCTGCTCGACGACCTGGACCGCGAGCTCGAGCTGCTCGCGGCCACGCCGCCCGAGCGGATCGACACCACGCTCATCGTCCACCCCACGCTGTTCCCCGACTTCGAGGTCTTCAACGACTTCCTCGGCGTTGCCGACGAGGTGGTGGCCGAGCACGACCTGGAGGGCGTGATCCAGGTCGCCAGCTTCCACCCCGACTACCGCTTCGAGGGCACCGAGCCCGACGACATCACGAACGCCACCAACCGCGCGCCGTTCCCCACGCTGCACCTGCTGCGCGAGGACAGCGTGGCCCGCGCCGTGGCCAGCGAGGGCGGCGACGCGGACGCCATCGTGGCCCGCAACATGGAAACCCTGCGCCGCCTCGGGCCTGAGGGCTGGCGCGAGCTGCTGTCGGCGCCGGGCGACACCAAGGCCTGAATTGCCGGGCCGGGCTGGCCTTTTCCACCCTTTTGGGACGATGGTTCGCGGGGCACAATGCCCCCGCCGTTCGTCGTCGATGCTTTTGCCATGCCCAATTCCCCGCTCCCGGCCCTTGACCTCTGCCTGAAGGAGGCACTGGACCAGTGCCGGCAATGGATTCCCGCCTGGATCGACCGCGTACACGGCCTGCTGCGCGAGCGGGAGCTGGCGCAGACCCAGGTCCACGAGCGCCAGGCCCTGCTGGAGGCCCACCAGTCGGTGCACCGCCAGCGCGACGCGGTGGCCCGCCACTGGCTGTCCGCCTTGGCCGACCGGCTGGAGCAGGCCCCGGCCGCGAGCGCGCAGGCGCGCAAGCCCGCGCTCAGCCTGGACGAACTCGAACTCATGGGCGATGACCAGGTGCATGAGCGCGTGGAGATCGCCCGCGCCCAGCAGACGGCCATGCTGTCGGCCGACGACGCCTTCAACGAATTCACCGCGCGCCTGTCCACCGCCCAGGGCTTCAAGGTGGTCAACGCCGAGCTCAACCCGCTGCGCGTGCAGGTGTTCGTCGAAACCCTGCTGTCCTCGCTGAAGGGCCTGGACGTGACGCCCGCCGCGCGCGCCCGCTGGCTGCGCGTGGGCGCCACGCCGCTGGGTGAATCGCTCGACGTGCTCTACCGCCACCTGAGCGCCTGGCTCAACGCCCAGGGCGTGCAGCCGGCCGGCTACGCGGTCGTCATGGCGCCCGAGTCGCGCGCCGTGGTCGAGGAAGAGCTCATGGGCCAGGACCTGCTCGAAGGCCCGATGAGCGACCAGGAGGCCCTGCTCACGCTGGACCACCTGCACCGCCTGTTGGTGGGCGACACCGAAGGCGGCGAGGGCGCGCGCCGCGCCAACGACGCCATGACCCGCGCCCTGGCCGGCGAGGTGGTGACGCTGATGATGCAGCGCATCGCCACCGACAAGCGCCTGCTCAAGCCGGTGCGCGGCCACCTGCAGGAAATGAAGCCGGCGCTGCTGGAGCTCGCCACGAGCAACCCGCGCTTCTTCGCCGACCGCAACAACCCCGCGCGGCGCCTGCTCGATGCCGTGACCGCGCGCAGCCTGGCCTTCACCAGCGAACAGGACGAGGGCTACAGCGGCTTCCTGCAGGAGCTGCGGCATGTGGTGTACGAACTGCGCCGCCCCGGCAAGACCGACCTGGCCGATCGCTTCCCCACGCTGCTCGACCAGCTGCGCCAGTCCGAGGACCGCGCCGTGCCGCGCGGCGAGCGC
This sequence comes from Hydrogenophaga sp. SNF1, assembly GCF_034421675.1. NCBI lineage: Bacteria > Pseudomonadati > Pseudomonadota > Betaproteobacteria > Burkholderiales > Comamonadaceae > Hydrogenophaga > Hydrogenophaga sp. SNF1. The sequence continues at coordinate 3,277,888 of NZ_CP139793.1, read as the reverse complement.
GAGGCGCGCGGCCGCGCCGTGCAGACCCTGGTGAAGGTGGAGCAGCGCAAGCTGCTGGCCGAGAAGATCGCCAACGAATTCCGTGCCCGGCCCGATTACCCCAGGACGCCGGGCCCGGTGCGCCGCTTCCTGACCGGCGTGTGGGCGCAGGTGGTGGCCAAGGCGCGCATCGACGAGGCCGACAACCCGCCGCTCACCTCCGGCGACCCCACCTCCAAGCGCTACGTCGACATCCTGTCCGATCTGCTGTGGTCCAGCCAGCTGGCGCTGGCCAGCCAGAACCGGCCGCGCCTGGTGCGCATCATCCCGCCGGTGCTGCGCACCCTGCGCGAAGGCCTGGACGCCATCGACTACCCGCGCGACAAGGTCGAGGCCTTCTTCCAGACCCTCATGGGCCTGCACGAGGCTGCCTACAAGACCCAGCGCAGCAGCGAGGCCGCACCCGCGCCGACCGAGGTCGACGCCAGCGTGTTCAACCCCGACGACGCCGAGCTGTGGATGCGCCAGCACGAGGCGAAGGCCACCAACTTCTACGACGACTCGCTGCCCGAGACCACGCAGCCCGGCTTCGCGGCCACGCAGCCCATGCAGCGCGAATGGGTCGACATCAAGGCCGGGATGGTGCTGCGCGATGCCACCTCGCTCGCGGTGGGCAGCTGGTTCGACCTGTACCAGGAAGGCCAGGCGCTGCGCGTGCAGCTCACCTGGGCCAGCCCGCACGGCACGCTGTTCCTGTTCGGCACCGCCTCGGGCAAGTCCATGTCCATGACGCGCCGCGGCGTGGACCGCCTGATCGAGCAGGACAAGCTGCGCGTGGTGGCCGACCACAGCGTGGTCGACGAGGCGCTGGACGCGGTGGCCCAGCAGGCCCTCAAGAACTCGGGCAAGCGTTAGTCGACGCGATCCGCCGCCGCGCGGGCTGGCGTTCCCTCGTCCTGGGGGTCGCTGCCGCCGCTGTCCCGGCGGCGCAGCAGTTTCTTGCGCACCAGGTGGATGTTGTTGCGCAGCGCGTACAGCTCGTCGGTGTACGACAGCGGCACCACCACCTTCTCCACCTTGGCTTCCATGCCGTCGAGCTGCTCCAGCAGGTCGTCGGGCGTGGCGCTGCCCGACTCGGCTCGCTGCTCCACTTCGCGCAGCTCCGCGTACCAGCGGAACACGCGCGAGCGGATGCGAAAGGTGTAGAGCGGCGGCACGATGCGCGAGAGCGGCAGCGCCAGCGCGATGATCAGGCCCAGCGCCAGCCACATGCGCTCGACGACGCTGGCCGCCCAGAACGGCAGGTAGCGCTGCAGGAAGGGCAGGCCGCCTTTGTAGGCGCGCTCGGCCTCGCCCGCCGCGGGGAATTCGCTGTGCTCCAGATTGGGGTACTCGCGCGCGCGGTTGAACCAGCCGGCGCCGCTGTGCACCTCCATGGCCGTCTGCGCGAACAGCTGCAGGATGGCGGGGTGCGTGTCCGAGCGCGCCAGCAGCGAGGTGGTGGAGGCCACCAGGCGCACATTGCGCGGTGGCACGTTGCGCGCCAGATCCACCATGCCCTGCGGCATGGTCACCGGCGTGAGGTAGCCGAAGCGGCGCGAATAGGCCTCGGCCTGGGCGAAGTCCAGCAGCTTCACGCCCGGGGTCTGCAGCAGCATCTGCACCATCAGCGATTCGGGCGCCGAGGCGAACACCACGGCGTCGAGCTGGCCGTCCAGGAAGGCCACGGTGGCCGGGGTCTGCTCCAGCCGGCTCAGCGTGATCTGGCCGGGTTCGATGCGGTTGACCTCCAGCAGGCGGTTGAACAGGCGCGGCACGCCGCTGCCCGGCGTGCCGACGTTGACGCGCCAGCCCTTGAGCTCGGCCAGGTTGCGCACCGTGCCATCCCTGGGGCCGAGCTTGCGAGCCGCGGCCTCGCGGTAGAACAGCCAGAGCGGTTCCACGAACAGGCTGCCCAGGGAGACGATGCTTTCGTCGTCGTCGTAGCCCATGTCGGCGGTGCCGCCTTGCACGAAGCCCAACTCCACCGTGCCTTCGCGCAGCCGGTCCAGGTTGTCGGCCGAGCCTTCGGTGCGCACCAGCTCCACCGTGATGCCGTGGCGCTTGAGCGCTTCGGCGTAGCGCTGGCCAAAGGTGTCGTAGGCGCTTTGCTCCGGCCCGGTGGCCAGCACCACCCGCGTGGGCGGGTTGGGCTTGAGCCACCACCAGGTGAAGGCCACCAGCGCGATGGTGATCAGCACGATGGGGCTGCCCGACAGCAGCATCTCCTTGAGCGAAATCAGCGTGTAGCGCAGGGTCTTGGGCATGATGGCCGCGAACATAGCACGCGGCCGCGCGGGCGGCGGTTGCGCTTTGTTTCCCGCCGGCGGGCTGCGGCCGGCGCGCCACCTAGAATGCCCGGCTGCCCAACCGCGTTCTCCGAACCCCCACCGCATGGACCCGATTCTGCTGATCAAGGCCGCCCTCATGGGCGTGGTCGAAGGCCTCACCGAATTTCTGCCCGTCTCTTCCACGGGCCACCTCATCCTGGCGGGCCACCTGCTCGGCCTCACGGGCGAGAAGGTCAAGGTCTTCGAGGTCGTCATCCAGACCGGCGCCATCCTGGCGATCGTCTCGGTCTACGCCCAGCGCATCCTCGACACCCTGCGCGGCCTGCCCACGGGCGACGCGGTGGCGCGCCGTTTCACGGCCAACGTGCTGATCGGCTTCCTGCCGGCGGCGGTGCTGGGTTTCCTGTTCATCGGTGTCATCAAGGGCGTGCTGTTCCACCCCTTCGTGGTGGCGGCCGGCTTCATCGTCGGCGGCTTCATCATGCTCTGGGCCGAGGCGCGCCAGGCGCGCGGCGCGCCGGTGCGCGTGGACACCGTGGACGACGTGCGCTGGAGCGACGCGCTCAAGGTCGGCCTGATTCAGTGCGCGGCCCTGGTGCCGGGCGTGAGCCGCTCGGGCGCCACCATCATCGGCGGCATGCTGGTGGGTTACAGCCGGCGCGCGGCGACCGAGTTCAGCTTCTTCCTTGCGCTGCCGGTGCTGCTGGGCGCGGCCACGCTGGACCTCTACAAGAACCGCGAGCTGCTGTCCATGGCCGACCTGCCGTTCTTCGCCACTGGCCTCATCGTGTCCTGGCTGTCGGCCTGGGTGTGCGTGCGCTGGCTGCTGCGTTTCGTCTCCTCGCACACCTTCGTGCCCTTCGCCTGGTACCGCATCGCCTTCGGCGTGCTGATCGCGCTCACCGCCTGGGGCGGCTGGATCAACTGGACGGCCTGATTCAGGCCTGCGGCTGCAGCGTGAAGTAGAAGCGCGCGCCCTGGCCCGGCGCGCTCTCGGCGCGCAGCTCGCCGCCGTGGCGCAGCACGATGCGCCGCGCCGTGGCCAGGCCGATGCCCAGGCCGGCGAATTCCTGCGGCAGGTGCAGCCGCTGGAAGGGCTGGAACAGCTTGCCCGCGCGCGCCATGTCGAAGCCCGCGCCGTTGTCGGCCACCACGAACTCGCGCCGACCGTCGCGCTCCTGCATGTGCAGATGGATGGCCGCCCGCTCGGTCTGGGCGCTGTACTTCCAGGCGTTGTGCAGCAGGTTCTGCAGCAGGGCTTCGATCAGTGGTTCGTCGGCCAGGGCCACCAGGCCCGGCTGCACCGACCACGTCACCTGGCGCTCGGGCGAGGTGGCCGCCAGCTCGCGCAGCTGCCGCGTGGCGATGGCCGACAGGTCCACCGGCGCGCGCTGCAGTTCGCCGCGCGCCATCTGCGACAGCTTGAGCAGGCCGTCGATGAGCTCGCCCATCTTCTTGCTCGCCTCGCGGATGCGCGCCAGGTGGCGGTGGCTTTCGGCCGGCAGCGCCGGGTTGTCTTCCTTCAAGGCCTGGGCGAAGCCGTTGATGATGCGCAGCGGCGAGCGCAGGTCGTGCGCGACCGCGTAGGAGTAGCTCTCCAGCTCGTCGTACGCGGCTTTCAGGGCCTGGGTGCGCTCGCGGATGCGCTCCTCCAGCGAGGCGTTGAGCTGCTGGATCTGCAGCTCCGCCCGCTTGTGCTCGGTGATGTCGAGCAACATGCCCAGGCCGTGGGTCACGCGGCCGGTGGCGTCGCGCTCGAACTCGGCCCGCACCGAGACCCAGCGCCAGTCGCCCGTGAGGTTGAGCTGGTACTGGATGTCGTAGGGCCGGCCGAGCCGGAAGGCGTCGGCCCAGGCCTGCTGCATGCGCTCGCGGTCGTCGGGGTGGGTGGCGGCCACCATGTCCAGGTCGCTGAACACCGAGCGTGGAATGCCCATGATCACGTGCGCGTTGCCCAGCGAGGTGAACTCGCGCCGCGCCGCGTCGTAGCGCCAGCCGGCCATCTGGGCCAGTTCCTGCGCCTGGGACAACAGCCGTTCGCTGGTGCGCAAGGCCTCCTCGGTGGCCTTGCGCTCGGTGATGTTCTGCACCACCGCGATCTCGTAATCGGGCGAGCCATCGGCCTTGCGGATCAGGGCGACCGACAGCAACACCCAGACGATGTGGCCGCGCTTGTGGAAGTAGCGCTTTTCCATCGTGTAGTGGTCGGTTTCGCCGCGCAGCACGCGCTGCATCTGCGCCAGGTCGGCCGCCAGGTCGTCGGGGTGGGTGTAGTCCTTCCAGTGGGTGCGCGCCAGTTCCTCGCGCGTGTAGCCCAGCAGCTCGCAGTAGCTGCGGTTGATGCGGATCCAGCGGCCGTCGGGGTGGGTGTGCACCACGCCGGTGGCGCTGTTCTCGAAGGTGTCGAGCATGCGATGGTGGCTGGCGCGGGCCTGCTCCATGCTGGCCTGGAGCTCGCGCGTCTGGCGTTGCATCAGCGCGATGGCGCCCACCACCACGAGTTGCGTGAGCAGGTGCCAGAAATTGAGCCAGAAGGCCTCGTGGGGGTCGCTGATGGCGAAGCTGAAATAGGGCTTCACCAGGAGGAAGTTGACCGCCGCCATGCCCAGCAGCGTGCTGAGCATGCCGATGCGAAAACCCCCGTAGAGCGCGCAGACCGCGGCCGCCAGCGTGAGGGTGACGAAGCGCCCGCCGCTTTCTGCCGGCGCCAGCGCCACGCGCAGCCAGGTGGCGGCGGCGGTGAGCAGCACCGCCACGCCGATGCGCAGCCACCAGGGGTGGCGGTGCGGGTTCCAGGAGGTGAGCAGAAGGCGCAGCCGGCGCAAGGCCCGGGCGCTGGCGGTGTCGGGGGTGGCGTCGGCGGGCGGGGCGTCGTCGGTGGTCACGGCGGCGAGCATATATCGATGGGGGGCCTCCACCATCGGGGGCGATACGGGGGTGCTCCGGCGCCCTCGCTCAGGCCATCGCGGCCAGCAGCTCGTCGATGGCGGCGGCCGTTTCCTGGGGCCGCTCCATCGGGAACAGGTGCGAGCCTTCGATCAAACGCTGGCGCGCCTCGCCACCGCGGCCCAGCACGCGGCGCGTCATGGCCATGCCCACCTGCTGCATTTCTTGCGAGCGGGTGCCGCCGATGAAGCCGACCGGGCAGCGCAGCGGGTGGCGGCGCAGCAGGCGGTCCAGGTTGTGGGGCAGTGTGTTGTAGATGGCCGTCTCGACCTCGCGGTCGAAATTCAGCACGCGCTGCGGGCCCTGGGGCGTGTCGGCGTCGTGCATGCCGTGCTCGATGTAGTCGCTCAGGCACTGAGGGTCCCAGTGCGCGAAGGCGCGTTTGTGGCGCAGGTGCTCCAGCGCGGAGGCCGCGTCGGGCCAGGCCTGGCGGCGCTTGCGGCTGATGCGCCCGGGCGAGACCGAGCCCACCAGCTGCGTGCGCTTGACCAGCTCCAGCGTGCGCGCCCGCCAGCCGCCCAGCAGCGGCGAATCGATCAGCAGCACGCCGCGCACGCGCTGGCCGCCCAGTTCGGGGTGGCGCGCCGCGCACATGAGGCTGAGGAAGCCGCCGAGCGAATGGCCCACCAGCCAGGGGGGCTGGCCCGTGCGCGCCACCTCGGCGGCGGCGAAGTCGGCGAGCTGCTGCACCAGGTGCGGCCAGTTGCTGGTGACCGGGTAGCGCGGGTCGTGGCCGAACTGCTCCACCGCGCGCACGGTGTGGCCGCGCGCGCGCAGCGAGCGGAACAGCGCCTGGTAGGTGCCCGCGGGAAAGCTGTTGGCGTGGGAGAAGACGATCACGCCGGGTTCTCTCGCATCGCCTTAGATGAGGCGCTCGCGCGGGTTGGTGATCTTCTTGAGCGGGCCCAGGCGCTCGCTGTCGCAGATCAGCGGCACACTGGTCTGGCTGCCGTCCCAGGTGGGGTGCTCGATGTCGTCGAAGGCTTCGCGCAGCTTGCGGCCCCAGGTGCTGCGCACCATGCGGAAGTAGGGGTTGTTCTCTTCGATGCAGACGATTTTGTCGATGCGCAGGGTGTCGGCCTCGTACAGCGCCATGTCCAGCGGCAGGCCCACCGACAGGTTGGACTTGAGCGTGGAGTCCATGGACACGAGCGCGCATTTGGCCGCCTCGTCCAGCGGCGTCTCGGGCGTGATCACGCGGTCCAGCACGGGCTTGCCGTACTTGGACTCGCCGATCTGGAAGAAGGGCGTCTCTGCCGTGGCCTCGATGAAGTTGCCGGCCGAATAGACCTGGAACAGGCGCATGCCCTCGCCGCGGATCTGGCCGCCGAAGATCAGCGAGACATTGAAGTCCACCCCCGCGCGCTGCAGCGATTCGCCGTCGCGCTGCCACACGTGGCGCACCGCCGCGCCGAGCACGCGCGCCGCGTCGAACATGCTGCGCGCGTTCCAGATGGTGATGGGCTCGCCGCCCTCGTGGTCGTCGAGTTGCTCGGTCTGCAGCATCTCGCGCACCGACTGGGAGATGCTCAGGTTGCCCGCCGACAGCAGGCACATGAAGCGGTCGTCGGCCTTCTCGTAGACCATCATCTTGCGGAACGAGCTGATCTGGTCGAGGCCCGCGTTGGTGCGCGAGTCGGACAGGAAGACCATGCCGGCCTTGAGTTTGACGGCGACGCAGTAGGTCATGACGGGCTCCCGGCCTCGGTGGCGGCGTGTTGGGCGAGCTTCTTCAGCTGGTAGAGCTGGTCCAGCGCGTCGCGCGGGCTCAGCGTGTCGGGGTCGATGGCGGCCAGGGCGGCCACCAGCGGGTGCGGTTCGGGCGCCTCGGCCGCGGGTGGCGGCGCGAACAGGTCCACCTGGGTCTGCTGTTCGGCGCTGTGCGCCTCCAGCGCGGCCAGGGCGTGCCGGGCGTGCTGCACCACCGGGGCGGGCACGCCCGCCAGCCGGGCCACCTGGATGCCGTAGCTGCGGCTGGCGGGGCCGGGCTCGATCTGGTGCAGGAACACGATGCCCTTGCTGCCACCCTCGGCCGCGCTCACGTGCACGTTCACGGCGGCGTGGTGCGTGGCGGGGAACTCGGTGAGTTCGAAGTAGTGGGTGGCGAACAGCGTGAAGCAGCGCGCCTTGTCGTGCAGGTGCGCGGCGATGCCGCCGGCCAGCGCCAGGCCGTCGAAGGTGGAGGTGCCGCGGCCGATCTCGTCCATCAGCACCAGGCTGTTGGGCGTGGCGGTGTGCAGGATCTGCGCCGCCTCGGTCATCTCCACCATGAAGGTGGACTGGGCGTTGGCCAGGTCGTCGGCCGCGCCGATGCGGGTGTGGATGGCGTCGATGGGCCCCAGGCGGCAGGACTGCGCGGGCACATGGCTGCCCATGCTGGCCAGCAGGGCGATGACCGCCACCTGGCGCATGTAGGTGCTCTTGCCACCCATGTTGGGGCCGGTGATGACCTGCATGCGCGCCTTGGGGCCCAGCACCGTGTCGTTGGCGATGAAGGCGCCCGCGCCGGTCTCGGCCAGGCGGGCTTCCACCACCGGGTGGCGACCGCCGCGGATCTCGATGCCCGGTTCGCTGCCGAAGCTGGGCGCGCACCAGTTCAGCGTGAGCGATCGTTCGGTGAGCGCGCACAGCGCATCCAGCGCGGCGAGCGCGCGCGCCAGGGTGGTGAGCGGGTCGATGAAGGCCTGCAGGCTGTCGAGCAGGCCTTCGTACAGCCATTTCTCGCGCGCCAGCGCGCGCTCCTGCGCCGACAGCGCCTTGTCCTCGAAGGCCTTGAGCTCGGGCGTGATGAAGCGCTCGGCGTTCTTGAGCGTCTGGCGGCGCTTGTAGTCGTCGGGCACGCGGTCCAGCTGGCCCTGCGTGACCTCGATATAGAAGCCGTGCACCTTGTTGAACTGCACGCGCAGGTTGGCGATGCCGGTGCGGGCGCGTTCGCGCGCCTCCAACTCGATGAGGAAGGCGTCGCTGTTCTGCTGCAAGCCGCGCAGCTCGTCGAGTTCGGCGTCGAAGCCGTCGGCGATGACGCCGCCGTCGCGCACCAGCGCCGAGGGGTCGCTCAGCAGGGCGCGCTGCAGCAGCTCGGCGCAGCCGGCGGGCGGCTGCAGATGGGTGGCCAGGCGGGCGAGCAGGGCGTCGGTGCCCAGCGGGGCCAGGGCCGACGCGAGCTCGCCGGCGCGACCCAGGGTCTGGCCCAGGCCCACCAGCTCGCGCGGCTTGGCCTGTCGCAGCGCGATGCGCGCGGTGATGCGCTCGACGTCGCTGCAGCCCTTCAGCCGCTCGCGCAGGCGCTGCCAGGGGCCCGCGCGCAGCACGCCGATGGCGCCCAGGCGTTCGCGCGCCTCGGCGCGGTCGCGCCGGGGCTCCAGCAGCCACTGGCGCAGCGCGCGGCTGCCCATGCCGCTGGCGCAAGTGTCGAGCAGGGAGAAGAGCGTGGGGCTGCTCTCGCCGCGCAAGGTCTGCACCAACTCGAGGTTGCGGCGCGTGCTGGGTGGCAGGTCGATGCGCTCGTCGATGCGCGCCACTTGCAGGCTGCGCACATGGGCCAGCGCGCGGCCCTGGGTGTGTTCGGCGTAGGCGAGCAGGGCGCCGGCGGCGGCGTGCGCGTCGCCCAGGTCCTCGGCGCCCCAGGCGGCCAGGCTGGCGGCCTGCAGCTGCTCGAGCAGCTTGCGCTGGCCCAGCGCGGCGTCGAAGGCCCAGGCCGGGCGCAGCACCGTGACCAGCTTGCCGCCCTGCGGCGTGGGCGCCCCGGCCAGGGCCATGACGCGCTGCTCGAAGGCGGGCGTCGTCTCGGCGCTGTAGAGCAGCTCGCCGGGCGCCAGGCGGGCCACCCAGTCGGCCAGTTCGTCGCTGGCGCACTGGGCCAGGAACACGATGCCCTGCGTGAGCGACAGCCAGGCCAGGCCGCAGCCCGTGCGCGCGCCCGCGTGCACGGCCATCAGCAGGGACTCGCTCTTGTCCGACAGCAGTTCGGCGTCGGTCAGCGTGCCGGGCGTGACCACGCGCACCACCTGGCGCTCCACCGGCCCCTTGGCCGTGGCCACGTCGCCCACCTGCTCGCAGATGGCGACCGACTCGCCGAGCTTGATCAGCCGCGCGAGGTAGGTGTCCACCGAATGGAAGGGCACGCCGGCCATGACCACCGGCTTGCCGGCCGATTGGCCGCGCTGCGTCAGCGTGATGTCCAGCAGCCGCGCGGCCTTTTCGGCGTCCTCGTAGAACAGTTCGTAGAAGTCCCCCATGCGGTAGAAGAGCAGCGTGTGCGGATGCCCGGCCTTGAGGGCCAGGTACTGCTGCATCATGGGGGTGTGGGCGGCCAGGGAGTCGGTCACGGTCGGCGAGCGGGAGGCGGGCGAAAACAGCCGAACACTGTAGCCGATCGCCCCGGGGCCCCTGGCGCCGCGCGGCCCCCGCGGCGCCCGATGCGGCCCCCCTCGGCGCCCGATGCGGCGCTTAGCACCCTCAGCCGAAATGTCAATCAGCCGGCAGGCTGCGGCCGGCTGCGCCGGGGGCGCATTTACCGGTGGTTGCCCCGGCCCCCCGCCGGCGCGCGCACCATGGATGGCCTCACGAACAAGACGTCGCCGGGCGCGACTGGAAGGAGTGTGCAATGCCCGTGCAGAGAGAGCGGGGGAGCCTGCGTGTGCTGACGGTGAACATCCACAAGGGGTACAGCTTTTTCAAGCGGCGCTTCGTGCTGCACGAGTTGCGCGAAGCCGTGCGCGCGGTGCAGAGCGACGTGGTCTTCCTGCAGGAGGTGCGCGGCGGCGGCGAGCCGGATGAGCGGCACCCCGGGGTGTCGCAATACGAGTTCCTGGCCGACAGCATCTGGAAGGACCACGCCTACGGCCGCAACGCCGTGGCGCCGCGCGACAGCTACGGCAACGCCGTGCTCTCGCACTTCCCCATCGTCAAGAGCCGCAACCACTGTCTCTCGGGGCCGCGCACCATGCCGCAGCGCGGTGTGCTGCATTGCGTGGTGAGTCACGGCGCGCTGCCCGCCCTGCACCTGATGTGCGTGCACCTGGGCCTGCTGGAGCGCGATCGCCAGGCGCAGATCGCCGCGCTGCGCGAGGTCATCGACAGCGAGGTGCCGCCCGGCGCGCCCCTGATCGTGGCGGGCGACTTCAACGACTGGCGCCAGCGCGCGGACGCGCGGCTCGCGCGCATCGGCCTGAGCGAGGTGTTCCGCCAGACCCAGGGCCGGCACGCGTGCAGCTTCCCGGCCGCCTGGCCGTTGCTGCGGCTCGACCGCATATACGTGCGTGGCGTGGCCTCGGTGCGGCCGCTGCCCATGCCACGCCATCCCTGGTCGCGCCTGTCCGACCACGCGCCGCTGGCGGCGGAGGTTCGCCTCGGGGAGGCCGCATGAACACGGCCACCCGTTCCATGAACTCACGCTGGCTGCCGGGCAATCGCATCGAGCTGCTGTGCTGCGGCGAGGACTACTACCCCCGCGTGTTCCAGGCCATCGACGCGGCGAAGCACGCCGTGCTGATCGAGACCTTCATCTGGTTTGACGATTCGGTGGGCCGCGAGCTGCGCGCCGCGCTGATGCGCGCCGCCGAACGCGGCGTCGAGGTCCATGTGCTCGTCGATGGCTGGGGGTCGCCGGACCTGGGCGCGGAGTTCACCCAGGGCCTGCTCGACGCCGGCGTGCGGCTGCGCGCCTTCGAGCCGGTGCGCCGGCTCTTCGGCGCGCGCATCAACATGCTGGGGCGCATGCACAACAAGCTGGCCGTCGTCGACGGGCGCGTGGCCTTCGTGGGCGGCATCAACTACTCGCGCGACCACGTCATCGGCCTGGACCCGCAGGCCAAGCTCGACTACGCCGTGCGCCTGGAAGGGCCGCTGGTGGAACAGATCGAGGCCTACTGCCGCACCAAGTTGAACACGCCACAGCCCCCGCGCGAGATGTGGCTGCAGCGCTGGCGCCGCTTGCGTCAGCGCCGCCACGCGGACGACTCACCGCGACCCGACGAGGGCGCGGTGGCCGCCTTCGTCACGCGCGACAACGACCGCCACACCACCGACATCGAGCGCCATTACCGGGCCGCCATCCGCAGCGCGCGCTCGCGCATCCTCATCGCCAACGCCTACTTCTTCCCGGGCTATCGCCTGGTGCGCGACCTGCGCCGCGCGGCGCGCCGCGGCGTGCGCGTGGACCTCATCCTGCAGGGCAATCCCGACATGCCCTGGGTGCAGCGCGCCACCATGCTGCTGTACGAACACCTGCTGCGCGCGGGGGTGCGCATCCACGAGTACACCGAGCGCCCGCTGCACGCCAAGGTGGCCGTCATCGACGACCACTGGGCCACGGTGGGGTCGAGCAACCTGGACCCGACCAGCCTGAGCCTGAACCTGGAAGCGAACGTGGTCGTGCGCGACCAGGCCTTCGCCGCCGTGCTGCGCGACACGCTGGACCAGGTGCTGCGGCGCAGCTGCGAGCCCGTTCGCCTGTCGCGACCGGGCCGGCTGCGCTCCGCCTGGATCGTGCTGCGCAGCCTGGTGGTGTTCCATGCGCTGCGGCGCTTCCCGGCCTGGGCCCGCTGGGCGCACCATGCGAGGCCACGCGTGGTGCCCGTTCAACCGGAGCCCGCCCCCATGCAGGGGGGACGATGACCCCGGGCCGGGCCCTCAAGCGCCTGTGGCCGCAGGCGCGCCGCTGGCTGCCCTGGCTGTTGGCGGCGGCGGTGCTCTATCTGGTGGCGCAACAGGCGCGCGAGGTGGAATGGGCCCGGGTGTGGGCCTCGCTGCGCGAGCTGCCGCTGGGCGTGGTGTCCGTGTCCGCGTCGCTGGCCCTGTGCGCCCACACCCTGTTCTCCTGCTACGACCTGATCGGGCGCCGGCTGGCGCGCGCGCGCATCACGCGCGCGCGCACCCTCACGGTGGCCGCCATCGCCTACGCCTTCAACCTCAACTTCGGCGCGCTGATCGGCGGCGTGGGCATGCGGCTGCGCCTGTACACGCGGGCTGGCCTGTCGGCGGGCACGGTGGGACAGATGGTGACGCACAGCTTCATCGCCAACTGGCTCGGCTGGTGCTGGGTGCTGGGCACGGTGCTGGTGTGCTCGCCCCCGCCGCTGCGGATCGAAGGGGCCCCGGGCGCGGGCGCGCTGCGCGCGCTGGGCGCCGTGCTGCTGCTGGTGGCCGTGGGCTACCACGCGCTGTGCCTGTTCGGCCGGCGCACGGCGCTGCGCTGGCGCGGCCACACGCTGCCGCTGGCGGGCGCCCGCGTGGCGCTGGTGCAGGCGGCGATGGGCGCCACGGTGTGGATGCTGATGGCGCTGAGCCTATGGAATCTGCTGCAGGGCCGCGCGCCGTACCCCCTGGTGTTGGGCGCGCTGCTGCTGGCCGGCGTGGCGGGGGCGCTGACGCACGTGCCCTCGGGTCTGGGGGTGCTGGAATCGGTGGTGGCGGCGGCGCTGGCGGGCGTGGTGCCGCTGAACGAGGCGCTGGCGGCGGTGCTGGCCTACCGCGCGGCGCACTACCTGATGCCGCTGGCGATCGCCCTGCCGGCGTATGCGTGGAGCGAGTGGCGGCCGGCGGCCAGGTCCGGCGACGCGCCGCGGCCACCGCTGGACGTTCCGCCCTGAGCCCCGGTGGGGCGGCCAGCGCGCTCAGCGGGACGGCAGGAGCTCCAGCTGCATCGCCACCACCTCGGCCGTCTTCGCGCCGTAGCGGCCCTCGATGCGCGCAAGGGCATCGTTCAAGGCCTGCGCTGGGGGAGCGGCGGTGATGGCCGGCAGCAAGCGCTGCGCCGGCCAGTCTGCGCTCACCCGATCCGGACGGATGCGCAGGCCATGGCGGCTTTCGACGGGCCCTGGCGCGGGCGCGAACGCCACCGCCCGCGAGCGGTAGGTTCTCGACCAGGCGTCCGCCACCAAGGCCAGCGACACCTCGTCCACCCCGGGCACGAGCTCGATGCCCAGCGCTTCACGCTTCCAGAAGGCGAGGGTGTTGCCCATGACCGTGAGCGCAAACGGCCGGGTGAAGCGGAACGCCGCGCTGCGGTGGCGCGCGTCCCACTGCGCCAGGCCGAGGTCGCGCGCGGTGGCCTCGGCCTTGTCGCGGCCCGCGATGGCCTCGATCAGCGTCAGCGACATCGGCATGGAGGCCGAGATTCCCGTCGTGGTCGCCACGCCCTGGTCGACCACGAAGCGCCGGTCCGCCACGTAGCGGATCGACGGCGTTCGCTCGCGCAATTGGTCCAGGTAGTACCAGTGCGTCGTCGCCCGCTTGCCGTCGAGCAGGCCGGCCGCGCCGACCACCTTGGCGCCCGCGCACACGCCGATGACGATTGCGCCCTTGGCCGCCTGGGCGCGAATCCAGGCGAGCACCCTCGGGTCGTCGTCGCGGCTCATCGCGGGCACGATGACGTAGTCGGCGCCATCGGCGTGCCGTGCATCGAACTGCGCAAGCGTCGCGTCCGCCTCCACCGTCAGCGCGGGGTAGAGCCTCACCGGACCGGCCTCGGTGGCGAGCGCCACCACATCGGCCACGCCGGACCGCCGAAGAATGCCGTAGGGCATGAGGTAGTCGGTCGTCTCGGTCGCGTCGTTGAGACCGACGATGGCCACCAGGGGGCGCGGGCGCTTGGGTGGCGCCAGCGCCGCCAGCGTGGCCTGGGTCTGCGCCGAGGGGATCGGCGGGGCGGCCGCCGGGGCGGGCGGGGCTGGCAGGGATGCGATCCAGCCCCCGAAGGCCAGCAGGCCCAAGGTGCCGACAGCCAGCACGGCGCGCAGCAGTGTCCGGTGCTTCATGGCGCGCCGCCGCCACCGCGGCCTGGGGCCGGCCTGGCCACGAGCCCGCCGGCCGGCGTTGATAAGTAGAGTAGGGGTGTGAACATCTCGAGCTCCTGAATGCCATGAGCCTACGAACCTCCCACGCGACGGACAAGGACACAGAGGCCGCGATTCCTGCCAGGAACCTGGTGCTCGTCGTGTTCGATGGCGTCGAGGCGATCGACGTCGCCGGGCCGTCCAGCGTGTTCAGCAAAGCCGAGGCGCTGCGTCCCGGCAGCTACCGGCTGCAGATCGCATCGCCCTCGGGCCGCACGGTGCTGACCAATGCCGGCCTGCGCCTGGCCGACACCACGGGATTCGAGCGCTTGCGCATGCCGATCGACACGCTGATCGTCTGCGGCGGCGACGAGCCGGCGGTCCGTTCGGCCATTGCCGAACACCAGGTGGGCGCCTGGCTGGCGCGGCAGGCGCGGGGCGCGCGCCGCGTCGCCAGTGTCTGCAGCGGCGCGTTCGCGCTGGCCGCCGCCGGCCTGCTCGACGGCCGCGAGGCCACCACCCACTGGCGCGTCTGCGACCAGCTGCAGGCGCTGCGTCCCCAGGCGCGCGTGCTGCGCGAACGCATCTACGTGCGCGATGGGCCGGTGTGGACCTCGGCTGGCGTCACCACGGGCATTGAGCTGGCGCTGGCCTTGGTGGAGGACGATCTTGGCCACGCGGTGGCGATGGAGATCGCGCGCACGCTGGCGCTGCCCCTGCTGCGCGGCGCGCGCGAGCCGCAGCTCAGCCCGGCCTTGAAGGCGCAGTCGGCGGCCAGCCGGCGCCTGCGCGAGGTCGTGGCGTGGATCGGCACACACCTGCAGGAGGACTTGTCGGTGGAGGCGCTGGCTGACCGCTCGGGCATGAGCGCCCGCCACTTCGCGCGGGCGTTCGCGGCGGAGGTCGGTTGCACGCCGGCCCGCTTCGTGGTGCGGGCCCGCGTGGCCGCGGCGGCGCAACTGCTGGTGCAGACGCAATGGACCCAGGAACGCATCGCGAGCCGCAGCGGATTCCGGTCGGTGGACGCGTTGCAGCGGGCGTTTGCCCGCCAGCACGCCCTCACGCCGCAGGCCTATCGGCATGGCGCCTGGCGCGGCGCGAAACCGGTCGCGGGCGAGGGGCGCGGCTGAGTCCGCGTACCCCTTCAGGCCTCGGCCAGCAGCCGCTCGCGCAGCCGCTCGCGCGCCGCCCCGTCCAGCCCCACCGGCCCGGCCAGGTAGGCGTCCAGGCCGCCGAACTCCTCGTCGATGCAGCGCCAGGCCGTGTGCAGGAATTCGGGCTGCACCTGCCACAGCACCTCCAGCACCTCGGGCGGCGCGGGCTCTTCCACGCGTGTGTCGCGCCGGTACAGGCGGTTGGTGAGCAGGTAGTCGGCCATCACCTCGTCGCGGTGCACGCCCAGCGCGCCCAGCAGCAGCGCGGCGGCCATGCCGGTGCGGTCCTTGCCGGCGGTGCAGTGGAACACCAGTGGTGCCTCGCGTCCTGCGATGCGCGCGAGCAATTGGCCGAAGACGGCGCCGCGCAGGCGCACAAAGTCCTGATAGGTCTCCTGCATCAGCGCCACCGCCTCGGCCCGGCCGAGCGCCTGCCCCTGCTTCTGGCGCTCGCGCACGCGGCGCAGCACCGTGGGGTCGATGCTCAGGTGCTCGATGCTGATGCCCGGCAGGCGGTTGGGCAGGGCCCGGCATTCGGCGGGGCCGCGCAGATCCACGCAGTGCGACACGCCCAGCGCGTTCAGGCGCTGCAGGTCCTCGTCGCTCAGGCGGCCCAGGTGGTCGGAGCGGTACACCAGCGCGCGCCGCACGCGCCGCCCGCCGTCGCCGGCCAGGCCGCCGAGGTCGCGGAAGTTGGAGGCGCCGTGCAGCGCGATGGCGGTGTCGGGGCGGTCGGGGGTCATGGGGTTTCGTGGGGGGCGGGGGCTATTATGCGACGCCAAAGACTGCTTACCTGCCCAAGGGGGCGGGCGTGTCCAAGGCCCGATGGTTTCCACCTTCGGTGGAGCGCGGTCGGGCCGCCTCGGCCGTCCGCTTCCCCCGCAATAGGGGGACGCCTCGGGTTTCGGAGGCTTGCCGGGCGCCTGACGCCTGTGGATGATGCATGGATGCCCGGCACCCGCCCACCCACGAGCCCGCTGCTCTGCCCATGCTGATCGCCCAGGTGTCCGACCTGCACGTCTGCGCGCCGGGCCAACTGGCCAACGGCGTGGTCGACACCAACGCCATGGCGCGCGCCGGCCTGAGGGCCGTGGCGGCGTTGCAACCCCGGCCCGACGCGCTGCTGCTCTCCGGCGATCTGGTGGAAGCCGGCGGCGCCGCGTCCTACGCCCACCTGCTGGAGCTGCTTGCGCCCATCGACCTGCCCCTGTACCCCGTGGCCGGCAACCACGACGAGCGCGAGGCGCTGGCCGAGGCCTTCGGCGGCCGCGCCGGCCCGCACACCGCCCGCCTGCCAGGCTTCTGGCAGTACGCGGCCAGCCTGGGCCCGCTGCGCCTGCTGGTGCTCGATACCGTGGTGCCGCGCCAGGGCCACGGCGCCTTGTGCGCGCGCCGGCTCGACTGGCTCGACCAGCGCCTGGCCGAGGACGCGACACCCACCGTCGTTGCCATGCACCACCCGCCGTTCGCCACCGGCATCGGTCACATGGACGCCATGGGCCTGCTGGACGGCGCCGAGGCGCTGGAGGCCATCGTGCGGCGGCACGGCCAGGTGCAGGCCATCCTGTGCGGGCACCTGCACCGCGGCATCCAGGTGCGCTTCGGCGGCACGGTGGCCAGCGTCTGCCCCAGCACGGCGCACCAGATCGCGCTCAATTTGCTGCAGTCGTCGGCCGATGGATACGTCATGGAACCCCCCGCCTTTCAGCTCCACTTGTGGCACGGTGGCCGGCTCGTGAGCCACACCGTGCCGATCGGCGACTTCGGCGGCACGCAGCCCTTTGCCTGAGGCGCCCGCCATGGACGCCGATGCCCCGCTGCCGTACCAGGAGCTGTTCCAGCTCTCGCCCGTGGCCGCGTGTGTCACGCGCGTGAGCGACGGCCTGGTGATCGACGTCAACGCGGCCTGGGAGGCGCTGTCGGGCATCGCCCGCCGCGACGCGATCGGGCGCACCACGGTGGAGCTCGGCCACTGGAACGACGAGGCCGAGCGCACGGCCGCGCTGGCCCTGGTGCCGGGCACGCTGGCGCCGACGGTGGTGCGCTTCAAGGGCGGCGACCCGCACCTCGTGCGCATGCACGTGGTGCTGCTGCCCGTGACGGATGAACGGCCCGAGGCGCTGCTGCTGGTGCAGATCACCCAGGCCGACC
Source organism: Hydrogenophaga sp. SNF1 (assembly GCF_034421675.1). Lineage (NCBI taxonomy): Bacteria > Pseudomonadati > Pseudomonadota > Betaproteobacteria > Burkholderiales > Comamonadaceae > Hydrogenophaga > Hydrogenophaga sp. SNF1. The sequence goes on along the minus strand of NZ_CP139793.1, from coordinate 3,260,551 downwards.
GCGAGGTGCTGGCCGAGGCGGCGCGCGAGCAGACCGCCCAGGCCCTGCGCGCCACCAACCTGGAGCTGCAGCAGCGCGTGGAGCTGAACAGCGTGATGGAAAGCACCGCGCGCCTGGGCCACTGGACGAACGCCGAGGACGACGAAGAGGTTTTCTGGTCGCCGGGCCTGTTCGCCATCACCGGGCGGCCGCGCAGCCAGCGCCTGACCCGGGCCGAGGTGCGCGCCGGCATCCACCCGGACGACCGCGCCGCCTGGCTGGCCGCGCGCGAGCGCCGCGACGGCCGCGAGCTGGCCTTCCGCTGGCTGCACCCCGATGGCCAGGTGCGCTGGTTCCGCACGCGCATGGGGCAGACCCTGGTCAAGGGCAACCCGCAGACCGACTTCGGCGTGGTGCAGGACATCACCACCGAGCGCGCGGCCAGCGAACGGCTGGCCGATCAGCTGCGGTTGCTGCAGAACATCGCCGCGCGCGTGCCGGGCATCCTCTACCAGGCCCGCCTCACGCCCGACGGGCGCACCGCGCTCGGCTACATCAACGAGGCGGTGCGCGAGCTGTTCGACGAGGACGCCGCCGCGCTCATGCGCGAGCCGCGCAAGCTGTTCCAGGTGCTGCACCCCGAGGACCGGGCGCGCGTGATCGCCACGCTGGCCTACTCGGCGCAACACCTGCTGCCCTGGCGCGAAACCTACCGCGTGCTGCTGCCCACGCTGGGCCTGCGCTGGCTCAGCCTGGACAGCACGCCGCAGCGCGAGCCCGACGGCAGCGTGGTCTGGCACGGCCTGGCCACCGACGTGACCGAGGCGCGCCAGGAAGCGCTGCGCCGCGAACGCGTCAACCGCATGCTCTCGGCCATCACGCAGGCCCAGTCGGTGTTCATCGAGGCCGAGGACAAGCGCCGCGCCTTCGAGGGCCTGCTCGACGCCTTTCTTGGCGTCACCGGCAGCGGCTACGGCTTCCTGGGCGAGGTGCAGTACGACGAGCGGGACCGGCCCTACCTGCGCACCCACGCCCTGACCGACATTTCGTGGGACGAGGCTTCGCGCCTGGCCTTCGCGGCGCATGCGGATGCCGGCATGGAGTTCCGCAACCTGCACACCCTGTTCGGCCACGCGCTGCGCACCGGCGAAACCGTGATCGCCAACGACCCGGCCCACGACCCGCGCGCGGGCGGCATGCCCGCAGGGCACCCGAGCCTGAACGCCTTCCTGGGCATTCCGCTGGCCGTGGGCGACCGCCTGGTGGCCATGGTGGGCCTGGCCAACCAGCCCGGCGGCTACGGCGCCGACGACGTCGCCTTCCTTCAGCCCCTGCTGGGCGCGCTGCGCCAGCTCGTGCTGGCCTGGCGCCACCACGGGGAGCGCCTGCGCACCAGCGCCCAGCTGCAGGCCACCGGCGCCCTGCTGGCCGAGAAGAGTGCCGCGCTGCAGGTCACGCTGGACAGCATCACCCAGGGCCTGGTGAAGATCGACACCGAGGGCCGCGTGAGCGTCTACAACCGGCGCTTCCTGGAGCTGCTGGACCTGCCCGACGAGATGATGCGCGAGCGCCCGCTGCACGACGATGTGGTGGCCTACCAGGCCCGGCGCGGCGATTTCGGGCCCGAGTTCACCTGGGTCGAGCCGCGCGCGCGCAGCTACGTGGCGCTCGACCCGCGCGCCGACCTGCCCGAGCAGTACTGGCGCCGCACGCGCGAGGGGCGCACGCTGGAGATCCACACCTTCCGCTTTCCCGAAGGCGGCCTGGTGCGCACCTACGCCGACGTCACCTCCTACATCGAGGCCCAGGAGGCGCTGCGCGGCGAGCGCCAGCGCCTGGCCTGGGTGCTGGAGGCCACGCGGCCCGGCATCTGGGAAACCAACCTGGCCGACGGCAGCATGAGCATCAACGACCGCTGGGCCGAGATGCTGGGCTACACGCGCGCCGAGCTCGAGCCCGTGAACCACGCGACCTGGTCATCGCGCGTGCACCCCGAGGACCTGCCGCGCGCCATCGAGGCGCGCGAGCGCCACACCTCGGGGGTCTTGCCGTACTACGAATGCGACCTGCGCCTGCGCCACAAGGACGGCCACTGGGTCTGGGTGAACTCGCGCGGGCGCGTGCACCAGCGCGACGCCGAGGACCGCGCGCTCTACATGTCGGGCACGCACCTGGACATCAGCGAGCGCGTGGCCGCGCAGGAGCAGATCCGCGCCCTCAACGCCGGCCTGGAGCAACGCGTGCGCGAGCGCACCGCCGAACTGGAGCGCTCCATGCGCGACATGGAGGCCATTTCGTACTCCATCGCGCACGACCTGCGCGCGCCGCTGCGTTCGGTGAACGGCTTCGCGCAGATCCTGGCCGAGGAGGAGTCGCAGCGACTGAGCGAGAGCGGGCGCGAGATGTTCCTGCGCATTTCGCGCTCGGCGCGCAACATGGGGCAGATGATCACCGACATGCTGGAGCTGTTGCGCGTGGTGCAGGTGGAGCTGGAGCCCCGGCCGGTGGACATGACCGCGCTGGCGCACGCCGTGGCCGAGTCGCTGGGGCCGCAGGTGCCGCAACTGCGCATCGAGGTGGGCGAGCTGCCCGAGGCCCTGGGGGATGCCACGCTCCTGCGCCAGGTGCTGAGCAACCTGGTGGACAACGCCATGAAGTACTCGCGCCAGCAAGCCGAGCCGCGGGTGTGGCTGGGCCATGACCCCGCCCTGCACGCCTACTTCGTGCGCGACAACGGCATGGGCTTCGACATGGCGCGCGCGGCCAAGCTGTTCGGCCTGTTCCAGCGCCTGCACGCCAACAGCGAGGTGCCGGGCATGGGGGTCGGGCTGGCCATCGTCCAGCGCATCGTCGAGCGGCACGGCGGCCGCGTCTGGGCCGAGTCGGCGCCGGGGCAGGGCGCCACCTTCTGGTTCAGCCTGCCCAGGGCCTGAGGCTTACTCGCGCTCGGCCGGGTCCTCGGTGTCCGGCGCCACGTCCGCCTCGGCCGCGGCGGGCTTGCCCACCGTCTTGCGCGCCGCCGCACGGGCCTGGCGCACCGCGGCCTTGTCGCCCGCGCTGGCGAACTTGCTGTACTTGCCCGTCAGGGTCACCAGCTGGCCGTAGATGCGGGGGTTGGCCGCCAGGCATTCCTTCTGTTCCAGGAAGTCCGGCTCGCCGGTGAAGTTGCCGATCAGGCCGCCGGCCTCGGTCACCAGCAGCGCGCCTGCCGCCACGTCCCAGGGCGACAGGCCCATCTCGAAGAAGCCATCGGAAAAGCCGGCGGCCACGTAGGCCAGGTCCAGCGCGGCCGAACCCGGGCGGCGCACGCCGGCCGCCTTGGGCATGACCTCGCCCAGCATCTGCATGTAGGTCTGGAAGGCGTCGCCCGGGCGGAACGGGAAGCCCGTGGACAGCAGGCAGTCGCGCAGCGAGGTGCGCTTGGCCACGCGGATGCGGCGCTCGTTCAGGTAGGCGCCGCGCCCGCGCGTGGCGCAGAACAGGTCGTTTCGGGTGGGGTCGTACACCACGGCCTGCTCGATGCGGTTGCCCACCATGAGCGCGATGCTCACGCAGTAGACCGGAAAGCCGTGGATGAAGTTGGTGGTGCCGTCCAGCGGATCGATGATCCACACATGGTCCTTCTCGCGGCCCTTGCCGGGCTGCTGGCCCGACTCCTCGGCCCAGATCCCGTGGCCGGGGTAGGCGGTTTTCAGGGTCTCGATGATCGCGGCTTCGGCCGCGTGGTCGATCTCGGTGACGAAATCGTTGGTCTGCTTGGCCGTCACCCGCACGGCTTCGACGTCGAGCGCGGCGCGGTTGATGATGGCGCCGGCGGCGCGCGCGGCCTTGATGGCCACGTTGAGCATGGGGTGGTAGCTGGACGACATGGATTGTGACCTTCGCGCCTCGGCGCAACGGTGAAGAGCAGGGGGTGGGGGCGCGCCGGGCCCGGCGATGCGGGCGGCGACAATGGCGGGCGATTTTACTAGGCCGGCGCACAACGCCGTTCCCCGCATGAAAACCCGCTTCGTCTTGATCGAAACCAGCCACGCCGGCAACGTCGGCGGCGCCGCGCGCGCCCTCAAGGTCATGGGCTTCGACGAATTGGTGCTGGTGCGCCCGCGCTGGCCCAACGTGCTGCGCAAGGAGGAGACGATCCAGCGCGCCAGCGGCGCCACCGACGTGCTGGCCAAGACGCGCGTGGTGGACAGCTTGGACGAGGCCCTGGACGGCATCACCCATCTGTGCGCCACCGCCATGACGCCGCGCGACTTCGGCCCGCCCACGCGGGCCCCGCGCGAACACTTCGCCACCCTGCTGGCCGAGACCGCGCCGCCGTCCGGCGTGGCCTTCCTGTTCGGCAGCGAGCGCTTCGGCATGGCCAACGAGGACGTCTACCGCTGCCACGCGGCCCTGTCCATTCCCACCGCGCCGGGCTATGGCTCGCTTAACCTGGCGGCCGCGGTGCAGCTCATCGCCTACGACTGGCGCCAGGCCCTGGGGGGCTTCGCGGTCGACTCGCCCGTGGCCGCGCGCCCGGGGGCCGACGCGGCGGCCGTGGCTGGCATGCTCGAGCACCTGCAGCAGGCCCTGGTGGCGGTGGACTTCCTGGACCCGGCCGCGCCCAAGAAGCTGATGCCGCGCCTGCAACAACTCTTCAACCGCGCGCAACCCACCGACGAAGAAGTCCACATTCTTCGCGGTGTTGCCCGCGCCATGCTGCAGACCGCCGAGCGCGCGAAACGCTAGACTGCACGGCCCTGTTACAGCCCGTCTCATGTTCGACCGCCTCCGCTCCGACGTCCAATGCATCCTTGAGCGCGACCCGGCCGCGCGCAGCGCCTTCGAGGTGCTGACGTGTTACCCGGGCCTGCACGCCGTGGTGCTGCACCGCCTGGCGCATGGCTGCTGGAACCGTGGCTTCAAGTGGCTGGGGCGCTTCATCTCGCACCTGGGCCGCTTCTTCACCGGCATCGAAATCCACCCGGGCGCGAAGATCGGCGAGCGGGTGTTCTTCGACCACGCCATGGGCACGGTCGTGGGCGAGACGGCCGAGATCGGCGACGGCTGCACCATCTACCAGGGCGTCACCCTGGGTGGCACCTCGCTCTACAAGGGCACCAAGCGACACCCCACGCTGGGCCGCGACGTGGTCGTGAGTGCGGGCGCCAAGGTGCTGGGCGGCTTCGAGGTGGGCGACGGCGCCAAGATCGGCAGCAACGCGGTGGTGATCAAGCCCGTGCCCGCGGGTGCCACGGCCGTGGGCATTCCGGCCCGCATCATCCCCAGCAAGAAGGGCGAGAGCGCCGACGTGACCGAAGACGCCAAGCCCAAGTTCTCGGCCTACGGCATCACGCAGGAAGACGACCCGCTGTCACAGGCCATGCGCAGCCTGATCGACAGCACCGCCAGCCAGGAACACCAGATCGCGCTGCTGTGGCAGGCCATCGAGAAACTGGCCGAGGCGCGCGAGCGCGATTGCGTGCCCCAGGACGCCCAGCGCGAAGAGCACTTCCAGGCCGACAAGCTCAACCAGCTGGTGGGCAAGTGAAATCCTGACCCAGCGGTGCCGCGGCACCGGCTTTGCCGGGGCGCAGGCGCCGTCCCCCCGCGGGGCCGCCGGCCGTCAGGCCGGCGAAGGGCGGGTCAGTGGTGGTGACCGTGCGCGCCGTGCGCGTGGCCGTGCTGGATTTCCTCCGGCGAGGCTGCGCGCACGTCCAGCACCTTCAGAGTGATGGTCAGGTCTTCGCCCGCGAGCGGGTGGTTGCCGTCGAGGTGCACGGTGTCGCCCTTGATCTTCTTCACGGTGAAGAGGTGGCGGCGACCCTGCTCGTCGGAGCCTTCCAGCTGGCCGCCGACCTTGATGCCGGGCGGGAACTGCGTCTTCGGGATGCTGGTGACCAGGGACTCGTCGCGTTCGCCGAAGGCCAGCGAAGGCTGCAGGGTGACGGTGGTGCCGAAGCCCTTCTCCTGCCCCTCCAGCGCCACCTCGATGCCGTGCAGCGTGTTGCCGTAGCCGCCGTGCAGGTAGGCGCGCGCGGTCTTGCCTTCGTCCAGCACCTTGCCCTGGGCGTTCTGGATGCGCGCGGTGACGGTGACGACGGTGTCTTTTTCGATTTTCATGGCGGGTTCCTCGGGTGGTGGCTTCAGCGGGTGGGGCGTGCCGCGTTCTTCGGGCGCCAGGCCTTGATCACTTCGTCGTGCGTTTCGATGTAGGGACCGCCGATGAGGTCGATGCAATAGGGCACGGCCGAGAAGATGCCGTTGACGCGCACCGAGCCGTCGGCGTTCTTCGCGCCTTCCAGTGTTTCGGCGATGGCCTTGGGCTGGCCGGGCAGATTGATGATCAGCGTTTCGTCGCGGATCACCGCCACCTGGCGCGAGAGGATGGCCGTGGGCACGAAGGCCAGGCTCACCTGGCGCATCTGTTCGCCGAAACCCGGCATTTCCTTGTGCGCCACGGCCAGCGTGGCCTCGGGCGTCACGTCGCGCTTGGCCGGGCCGGTGCCGCCGGTGGTGAGCACCAGCGCGCAGCCCAGGTCCACCAGCTCGATGAGCGTCTCGCTGATGCGCGCCTGTTCGTCGGGGATGAGGCGGGCCTCGAAGGTGATGGGATTCTTCAGCGCGCGCGTCAGCCAGTCCTGCAGCGCGGGCAGGCCCTGGTCCTGGTAGACGCCGCTGCTGGCGCGGTCGCTGATGGAGACGATGCCGATGCGCACCGGGTCGTGCGCGGGAGAGGGTTCGCTCATGCTGGGTCGCCGGGTTCGTCGCCTTCGCCGCGCGCCAGCGCGGCCTTGACGTGTTGGAAGATTTCTCGGTAGGCCTTGCCGTGGCGTGGCGCCTCGCCGGGCCGTTCCTTCAAGGCCTGCGCGTCCTTGCGGGCCTGACGGATGAGGGTGCGCAGCTGCTGCACGTCGGCCCCGGCGTCCTGGGCCAGCCAGTCGGAGAGGGCGCCGTCGTCGGCGATCAGGCGGTCGCGCCACTGTTCGGCCTGGTGCAGCTGCAACGTGGCCTCGGCGGAGGGCCGCTGCTGCTCCTCGATGGCGGCCTCGATGGCGGCGATGGTCTCGTCGGGCAGCTTGCGCATGAGCTTGCCGATGTACTGCATCTGCCGGCGTCGGCCCTCGAAGTTGGTGATGCGCCGTGCCTCGGCCAGCGAATCGACCAGGCGGTCGTCCAGGCCCAGGCGATTGAACAGGTCGCCGCGCAGCGTGAGCAGCTGCTCGCCCAGGTTCTGCAGGCGATCGCTGAGCTTCTTCAGGTCGGTCTTGCTCAGCTCGCCGCCCTTGGCGTCGCGCTTGAGCTCCTGGTCGAGCTCGCTGCCCTCGGCAACGAAGTGGCCGCGAACGAAATAGCCTCGGGTGGGTTTGCGCGACATGGGGAAGGGATGGGGCTTGTGCGGGGCGGCGGACGCCTCGCAAAGGGGCCCGTATCATAGCGGCCGCCATGTCCAAGACCGCCTCGAACACCCCCTTGCCCGGATTCCAGTACAGCCGCCACCAGTTCGAGGAACTGGTCGATCTGGCCCTGGGCCACGCCAAATCCCTGGGCGCGGCCGACGCCGCGGCCGAAGTCTCCGAGGGCGCTGGCCTGAGCGTGTCGGTGCGCAAGGGCGAGCTGGAAAACGTCGAACGCAACCGCGACAAGTCCCTGGGCGTCACGGTTTACCTGGGCCGCCGCCGCGGCAACGCCAGCACCTCCGACTTCTCCGCCGCCGCCGTGCGCCAGACCGTGCAGGCCGCCTACGACATCGCCCGCTTCACCGCCGAAGACCCCGTGGCGGGCCTGCCCGACGCGCAGGACGTGGCCTCGCAGGCCGACCGCGCGCGCGACCTGGACCTCTTCCATCCCTGGGCCATCACCTCGGAGCAGGCGGCCGAGCTGGCCCTGGCCTGCGAGGCCGCGGCCTTTGCCACCAGCAAGAAAATCACCAACAGCGAAGGCGCCAGCGTCTCGGCGCAGCAGTCGCACTTCTTCGGCGCGCACCTGCGCGGCGGCGAGCGCGGCGGCGACGGCACCTTCAGCGGCGGTTACGCCAGCTCGCGCCACAGCCTGTCGGTGGCGCCCATCGCCGGCAAGGGCGCGCAGATGCAGCGCGACTACTGGTACAGCTCCATGCGCGCGCCGCAGGACCTGGCCACGCCCGAGGCCGTGGGCCGCTACGCCGCCGAGCGCGCGCTCTCCCGACTGCGCGCGCGAAAGATCGCCACCACCGAGTGCCCGGTGCTGTTCGAATCGCCCCTGGCCGCCGGCCTGCTGGGCGCCTACGTGCAGGCCACCAGCGGCGGCGCGCTGTACCGCAAGACCAGCTTCCTGGCCGACAGCCTGGGCAAGCCGGCCATGGCCGCTCACCTGGACATCGACGAGGACCCCTTCGTGCGCGGCGGCAAGGGCAGCTCGCCGTTCGACGACGAGGGCGTGCGCACCGCGCCGCGCCGCGTGGTGGAGGGCGGCGTGGTGCAGGGCTACTTCCTGTCCACCTACTCGGCTCGCAAGCTGGGCATGCGCACCACCGGCAACGCGGGCGGGTCGCACAACCTCACGCTGACCAGCCGTCGCACGAAGGCGGGCGACGACCTCGACGCCATGCTCAGGAAGCTGGGCCGTGGCCTGTTCGTCACCGAACTCATGGGCCAGGGCGTCAACCCGGTCACGGGCGACTACTCGCGCGGCGCCGCGGGCTACTGGGTCGAGGACGGCGTTATCGCCTACCCGGTGCAGGAGATCACCATCGCCGGCAACCTCAAGGACATGCTCATGGGCGTGGAGGCCGTGGGCGCGGACGCCTACAACTACGGCGCCAAGACGGTGGGATCGGTGCTGGTGAACCGCATGAAGGTCGCCGGCAGTTGACGCTTCCTGGCGGGTGTCGGCCCGCCGCCCACCCACGCCCTGTTCTCGGCGGCCATCGCCTGGCCGTTCCTGGCCGAATCCTGGCGGGCGGCGGTCAACCCGCCAGCGCCGCCTTCACCGCCGCCGAGACCTGTCCCATGTCGGCCTTGCCCGCCAGGCGCGTTTTCACCGCGCCCATGACCTTGCCCATGTCGCCCGGTCCCTTGGCGCCCAGTTCCGCCACGATGGCCTTCACCTCGGCCGCCACGGCCTCGGCCGACAGGCGCTCGGGCAGGTAGGCCTGCAGCACGGTCAGCTCGGCGGCTTCCTTGGCCGCCAGGTCGGGGCGATGGCCCTGTTCGAAGGCGGCGATGGAGTCCTTGCGCTGCTTGACCATCTTGTCGATCACGCCCACCACGGCGGCGTCGTCGAGTTCAATGCGCTCGTCCACCTCCTTCTGCTTGATCGCCGCCGTCAGCAGGCGGATGGTGGCCAGGCGCTCGGTTTCCTTGGCGCGCATGGCGGCTTTCATGTCGTCGGTGATGCGGGCTTTGAGGCTCATGGTGTCGCTCCGGTGGCGCTGCGGGCAGGCGCGGCGCAGGAAAGAGGGAAGGGAAAACGAAAAAGCCCGCTCTAGCGTCCTGGAGCGGGCTTTCGGTGCCGGACGGACCGGCTTCGTTCAGTACAGCTTCTTGGGCAGCTGCATGGAACGAACGCGCTTGAAGTGGCGCTTGACCGCGGCGGCTTTCTTGCGCTTGCGCTCGGCGGTGGGCTTCTCGTAGAACTCGCGGGCGCGGAGGTCGGTCAGCAGGCCGAGTTTTTCAATGGTGCGCTTGAAGCGACGCAGAGCCACGTCGAAGGGCTCGTTGTCTTTGACACGGATGGTGGTCATGTATCGATCGATTCCTGAATGTGCGGCCAGAGGATGGCGGGGAAGATCAGGCCCGGCCTTCTTGGCTGCGAGGTGTCCCGTCTGAAACTAGTATTGGCCGACGGGAATTTGCCAGCAAAGCCCGCGATTATAGACGTTTCTGCCGCGTTGCCTACCGGCCGTCCGCCACCGGTTCACAGCGCCTGGGCGCAGGCGTGGGCCGAGGCCCAGGCCCACTGGAAGTTGTAGCCGCCGAGCCAGCCGGTCACGTCCACCACCTCGCCGATGAAGAACAGCCCGGCCTGGCGCGATTCCAGGGTCTGCTGGGACAGCTCGCGGGTGTCGACCCCGCCGCGCATGACCTCGGCCTTGCGCCAGCCCTCGGTGCCGGTGGGCACCAGTTCCCAGCGCTGCAGGCGCTCGGCCAGGCGGGCCAGGGCGCGGTCGGCGGTTTCCATCACGGGGCGCTGCCAGTCGCCGTCCTGGGCGGCCCAGGCGTCGGCCAGGCGGGCGGGCACCCACTGGGCCAGTTCGTTGGCCAGCAGCTTGCGCGATCGGCGCTTGGCATCGCCCAGGGCCGCGCCCAGGTCGGTGTCGGGCGCCAGGTTCAGGCGGATCGGCGCGCCGGCCTGCCAGTAGCTGGAGATCTGCAGCACCGCCGGGCCCGACAGGCCGCGGTGGGTGAAGAGCAGGTCTTCGTCGAAGGCCATGCGCTCCTTCTTGCCGCCGGTCTCGATGCGCACCGGCAGCGCGAGCCCGGCCAGGCCCGCGTAGGGTGTCCAGGCGGCGCCGTCGAAGGTCAGCGGCACCAGGGCGGGGCGCGGTTCGACCACGCGCAGCCCGAACTGCGCCGCCAGGCGCAGGCCGAAGTCGCTGGCGCCGATCTGCGGGACGGGCAGGCCGCCGGTGGCCACCACCAGCTTGGGGGCGCGCACCGGGCCGCGGTCGGTGTCCAGCGCGTAGGCGCCGTCGCCGTCCTGCCGCACGGCCCGCACGGCGCAGGGCTGCCAGCGGTCAACGCCGCCGGCCTCGCACTCGCGCAGCAGCGCCTGGATCAGGTCGTCGGCCGAGCGGTCGCAGAACAGCTGGCCCTTGTGCTTTTCGTGCCAGGCGACGCCGTGGCGCTGCAGGAGGCCGATGAAGTCGGTGGGCGTGTAGCGCGAGAGCGCCGAGCGGCAGAAGTTCGGGTTCTCGCCCACGAAGTGCTTCTGCGGCGCGCGCGGGTCGAGGTCGCGGTTGGTGAAGTTGGCGCGCCCGCCGCCGGAGATGCGTATCTTCTCGGCGATCTTGGGGCTGTGGTCGATCAGCAGCACGCGCCGCCCGCGCTGGCCGGCGATGCCGGCGCAGAACAGGCCGGCGGCGCCGGCGCCGACGATGATGGCGTCGAAGGTTTGCACGCGCGGCAGTGTAGCCAGCGCGCGCGGCGCTTCCCGCGCGTCAGGCGGCGCGGCTGGCCGACTCGGGTCGCGCCAGCGAAGCCAGGCCGCGCAGCACGTCGCCCACCACGATCACCGAGGGGCTGCCCAGGCCCTCGCGCCGCAGGCAGCCGCACAGGTCGTCCAGCGTGCCGATCGCGTGGCGCTGCTGCGGCAGGCTGGCGTGCTGCACCACCGCCAGCGGCGTGTCGCCGGGCAGGCCGGCGAGCAGGCCTTGCTCGATCTGCGCCGCGCCGCTCACGCCCATGTAGATGACCAGGGTGAGCTTGGCGTCGCGCGCGGTGGCGGCCAGGGCGGGCCAATCGGTGCCGGCGTCTCCAGGCTTGGCGTGACCGGTGATGAAGACCACGCCGTGGGCGTGATCGCGGTGCGTGAGCGGCACGCCCAGAGCGGTGACGGCCGCCAGCCCCGAGGTGATGCCATTGACCACCCGCACCGCGATGCCCTCGGCCTGCAGGTGCTCGATCTCCTCGCCGCCACGGCCGAAGACGAAGGGGTCTCCGCCCTTGAGGCGAACCACCACCTCGCCCTCGCGCGCGGCCATCAGCATGAGCTTGTCGATGAAGGCCTGCGGCGTGCTGCGGCAGCCGCCGCGCTTGCCCACGCGCACGATGCGCGCCTGCGGGCTGGCGTGCGCCAGCACCGCTTCGTTGACGAGGTCGTCCACCAGCAGCACGGTGGCCGCGCCGATGGCGCGCACGGCCTTGAGCGTGAGCAGCTCCGGGTCGCCCGGGCCGGCGCCCACGAGCGTGACGGTGCCGGGCAGGAAATCAGGCGGTGGTGTGTTCATCGGCGTGGATCTCGGCAAGGATGCAGTCGGCCTGGCGCGCGATGGGCGCGGGCAGGGGGGCCTGGCCGTCGAGCACGGCGCGGGTGTAGGCGGCGGTGGCGGCCGGCTCGATGGCCGGCAGCTCGGGCAGTTGGGCGAGCGGGCCGTCCTGGGCGGCGATGCGCTCGATGCGCTGGCCGTCGCGCAACGCCTCGATGCGCGGCTGGCGTCGGGCGTCGGCCACGGGCTCACCCTCGGTGCCGCGCAGCAGCAGCGCGTGCGCGCCGGTGAGCGCGAAGGTGGCGGCCATGCTGACGGCGTACTCGGGGTGGGTGTGGCTGCCCACGATCAGCGCGGGCCCGTCCACCGGGTTCATGAGCTTGACCAGGCTGTGGCCCGGGTTGCGCAGGCCCACGCTGCGGCGCACGTCCAGCAGGCGCTTGAGGCCGGGCAGCAGCGCCTCGGTGGGCACGAAGGCGCAGCCGCCGGGCGCGATGGCCTGGGCCGGCGCGCCCGGCGCCACGCCCAGCGCGGCGAACACCGCTTCGGCGGTGACCCGCCGGTCTTCGGTGGCGGTGCCGTGCACCAGCACCGCCGCGCCCCGGCGCGCCAGCAGCAGGGCCAGCAGCGGTGTGAGCAGCGGCAGCTTGCGCGCGCCGTTGTAGCTGGGCAGCACCACGATGGGCCGGCCGTTCCCCGGCACGCGGCGCAGCCGCGCGTGCGTGGCGTCCAGGAAGCCGGCCATCTCCTCGGGCGTTTCACCCTTGATGCGCATGGCCAGGCAGAAGCCGCCCAGTTCGAGGTCGCTCACGGCGCCGTCGAGCACCTGGCCCATCAGGTCGGCGGCCTGCGCGCGCGTCAGCGCCCGCGCGCCGTCCTTGCCGCGGCCGATCTCCTTGATGTACTGGCTGATGCCCATGGTCGGGGGATTGTCTGGCAGGCTTGATGACTTGTCGTTATATGGAGGCCTTGCGTACCCAGAGCAGGATTCAGGCCGGCGCGGTGTCGCGCCCGCGCACCAGGCGGCGCAGCTCGGGCACGCAGGAGCCGCATTGGGTGCCGCAGCGCAGTTGGGTCTGCAGCTGGGCCAGGCGTTCCTCGTCGTTGCCCAGGGTGTCGCCCATGCGCGCCAGGCAGGCGCGGATGGCGCTGTCGCTGACGTTGAGACAGGTGCAGACCTGCCGCCCGCGCGGGGCCTCGGCCACCGGGGCCTGGCCGCCGGGCATCAGCAGGCGGCGGCCGTAGCCGTCGGCGGGCCGGTCGTCCTGCAGCAGGGGCCTGAGCCAGGCCTCGGCGCGGGTGTCGCCGGCCAGCAGCACGGCGTCCAGCCGCGCGCCGTGGCCGTCCGTGCGGCGCAGGCGCGCGGAGCGGCGCTGGCCCAGGCGGCGGTCGGCGTAGCGCAGGGCCTCGGGCGTGTCCAGGCCCAGCAGGGTTTCCAGGCGGTCCAGCAGCGCGGGCGGCGCCGGCTCGTGCGCGGCGGCGCGAAACAGCAGGCCGGTGCGCTCGCGGCCAAAAGGCACGCAGCTGGCGAACGGGAACTCGGCCATCAGGGCGCGCAGCGCGGCCTGAGTGGCCAGGGCGCGCTCCTCGGGCAGCCAGGCCAGGGCCAGCAGGGTCCAGGGCAGGTCGGCCTTGAGCACCTTCACCGCCGCGTGCTTGAGTTCGGGTTGTTGGGAGCCGGGGCAGCGGGCCGATGTGGTGAGGGCGTTGACACCGGCCAGCGGCTCGCCACCGCTGCCGCGCCCGCCCAGGTACTCGGGGCCCCAGTGCATGGCGATGAAGGCCTGGGCCGGCGCGACCTGCCCGCTGGCCTGGGCGGGCAGCACGAGGCTGCCGCGCCGGCTGGTGACGTGCACCAGCTCGCCGTCGCGCAAGGCCAGGCGCTGCATGTCGCCGGCGTTCAGCTGCACGGCCGGCTCGGCCACGTGGCCGAACAGGCGGCCCAGGGTGCCGGTGCGGCCCATGCCGTGCCACTGGTCGCGCAGGCGGCCGGTGGTGAGCGAGAAGGGGTAACGCGGTTCGCGCGGCTCGGCCAGCGGCCGGTGGGGCAGGGCGGCGAAGCGGGCGCGGCCGTCGGGGGTGGGAAAGACGCCGTCGCCGTAGAGGCGCGCCTTTCCTTGCGTGTCGCCTTCGCGCAGCGGCCACTGCTGGGGGCCGTCCCGGTCGAGCTTGGCGTAGCTCAGTCCGGTGATGTCCAGGTCGCGCCCGCGCGTGGACTCGCGGTGCTCCCGCCACAGGGCTTCGGGCGTCTCGTGGGGAAAGAGCGAATGGCCGGGGCGCAGGCGGCGGGCGAAGTCCACCACGACGCGCCAGTCGTGCCGCGCCTCGCCGGGCGGCGGCACGGCCGCGCGCACGCGGCTGATGCGCCGCTCGCTGTTGGTGACGGTGCCGTCCTTCTCGCCCCAGGTGGTGGCGGGCAGCAGCAGGTCGGCGAAGCCGGCGGTGGCGGTGGTGGCGAAGGCCTCCTGCAGCACCACGAACTCGGCGCGCTGCAAGGCGCGGCGCACGGTGCGTTGGTCGGGCATGGACTGCGCCGGGTTGGTGCAGGCGATCCACAGGGCTTTCACGGTGCCGTCGGCGGCGGCCTCGAACAGCTCCACGGCGCTGAGCCCGGGTTTTTCCGGCACGGAGGGAATGCCCCACAGCGCGGCCACCTCGGCGCGGTGCGCGGGGTTGGCCAGGTCGCGGTGCGCCGAGAGCAGGTTGGCCAGGCCGCCCACCTCGCGCCCGCCCATGGCGTTGGGCTGGCCCGTCAGGCTGAACGGTCCGGCGCCCGGGCGGCCGATCTGGCCGGTGGCCAGGTGCAGGTTGATCAGGCCGGCGTTCTTGGCGGTGCCGCTGCTGCTCTGGTTGAGGCCCTGGCAGTACAGGCTGAGCGTGGCACCGCGCGCCTTCGGGTCGCCGCTGGCGCCGGTGGCGAACCAGCGCGCGGCGGTGACCAGGTCGTGCACCTCCAGGCCGCAGGCCTGGGCCACGCGCGCCGGCGTGCAGTCGCGCACCAGCGCCTCCAGGGCCTCGAAGCCGCGCGTGTGGGCCGCGATGTAGGCGGTGTCGGTCCAGCCTTCCCGCAGCATGAGGTGCAGCAGGCCGTGGAACAGCAGGGTGTCGCTGCCGGGCTGCAGCGGCAGGTGCAGGTCGGCGGCCTCGGCGGTGTCGGTGCGGCGCGGGTCGGCCACGATCAGCTTCATGTCGGGGCGCGCGCGGCGTGCGTCTTCCAGGCGGCGGAACAGCACCGGGTGCGCGTAGGCGGTGTTGCTGCCGGCGATGAACACGCAGCCGGCGTGGTCCAGGTCTTCGTAGCAGGCCGGCGGCGCGTCGGCGCCCAGCGTGAGCTTGTAGCCGGCGACGGCGCTGCTCATGCACAGGCGCGAGTTGGTGTCGATGTTGTTGGTGCCGATCAGCCCCTTGGCGAGCTTGTTGAAGGCGTAGTAGTCCTCCGTGAGCAACTGGCCGCTGATGTAGAACCCCACCGCGTCGGGGCCGTGCGTGGCGATGGCGCCGTTGAAGCGGCGCGCGGCCAGGTCCAGGGCCTCGTCCCAGGTGGTGCGCTGCGGCGCGGCGCCGCGCGCGGCCCGCACCTGGGGGTGCAGCAGGCGCGTCTGGCGCGCCACGTGGGGAGCGGCGGTGAGGTGAAGGGTCTGGCCCTTGCTGCACAGGCGTCCGGCGTTGGCCGGGTGCTCGGGGTCGCCGCGCACGCCGGTGATGCGATCGCCTTCGCTCTCGATGAGCACCCCGCAGCCCACGCCGCAGTAGGGGCAGGTGGAGCGGGTGTCGGTCATGCGCTCTCGCGGCGCCGCGTTGGCGGGCCGGCCACGGGCCGGGTGGGGTCGGTGGCGTGCGTGGCGAGTTCGCGCGCATCCAGGTGCACCAGGCCGTCGGCCACGCGCACCGCGAAGCGGGGCGTGCAGCCTTCATCGGGCGCCTGGGCGCAGCCGTCGGCCAGGCCGATGGTCCAGTTGTGCAGCGGGCAGGCCACGCGCTGGTCGAACACGATGCCCTGGCTCAGCGGCCCGCCCTTGTGGGGGCAGCGGTCGAGCAGGGCGAACACGCCGCCCGCGGCGTCGCGGAACACGGCCACGTCCAGGCCCACGGGGCGGCGCACGGTGCGCGAGCCCAGCACGGGGATGTCCTCGACACGGCACACCGGTGTCCATTGGGTGTGCAGGCTCATGCGGCGCTTCCTTCCACGGTCAGGGGCTGAATGGGAATGAACTGGCGCGTGTCCAGCGCGGCCTTCTCGTGCTCGAACCAGGGGTCGGGCTCGCCGTCGAGCGCGGCCTGCAGCTCGGCCCACAGCGCTTTGCGGCCCTCGGCGTCGTCGAGGATGCGCCGCCTGACGTGGTCGATGCCCACGCGCGCCACGTAGTGCACGGTGCGCTCCAGGTACCAACCTTCCAGGCGGTAGAGCTGCATGAAGGCGCCGGTGTACTCCAGCACCTCCTCGGCGGTCTTGAGCTTGACCAGGAACTGCGCCACCTCGGTCTTGATGCCGCCGTTGCCGGCGATGACCATCTCCCAGCCCGAGTCCACGCCGATGATGCCCACGTCCTTGATGCCGGCCTCGGCGCAGTTGCGCGGGCAGCCGCTGACGGCGAACTTCACCTTGTGCGGCGCGTACATGCGCCACATGGCGCGCTCCAGGTCCTTGCCCATCTGCGTGCTGTCCTGCGTGCCCATGCGGCACCACTCGCTGCCCACGCAGGTCTTCACGGTGCGCAGCGCCTTGGCGTAGGCGTGGCCGCTGGGCATGGCCAGGTCGCGCCAGACCGATGGCAGGTCTTCCTTTTTCACGCCGAGCAGGTCGATGCGCTGGCCGCCCGTGACCTTGACGGTGGGGATCCGGTACTTGTCCACCACGTCGGCGATGCGGCGCAGCTCGGCCGCCGTGGTCTCGCCGCCCCACATGCGCGGGATCACGCTGTAGGTGCCGTCCTTCTGGATGTTGGCGTGGCTGCGCTCGTTGATGAAGCGGCTCTGCGGGTCGTCCTGGGCTTCTTTGGGCCAGGTGCTGATGAGGTAGTAGTTCACGGCCGGGCGGCAGGTGGCGCAACCGTTGGGCGTGCGCCAGCCCAGGCCGGCGAAGACCTCGGCGGTGCTGAGGTACTTGTGGTGGCGGATGGCCTCGCGCACCGCCTGGTGGCCGTGCTCGGTGCAGCCGCACAGGGCCTTGAGCTTCGGCGCGGCCGAGTAGTCGCCGCCGGCGGTGGCCATCAGGATCTGCTCCACCAGGCCGGTGCAGGAGCCGCAGCTGGCGCTGGCCTTGGTGTGCCGGCGCACCTCGTCCAGCGTGAACAGGCCCTTGTCCTTGATGGCCTTGCAGATGGCGCCCTTGCTGACGCCGTTGCAGCCGCAGACCTCGGCCGTGTCCGGCATGGCGGCGGCCTTGTGGTGGCCTTCGTGCCCGGTGTCGCCGATGTTGGATTCGCCGAACATCAGTTTGTCGCGGATGTCGGCCACGCTGCGGCCCTCGCGCAGCAGCTTGAAGTACCAGCTGCCGTCCACGGTGTCGCCGTACAGGCAGGCGCCCACCAGTTTGTCGTCCCGGATCACCAGCTTTTTGTAGACGCCGCCGCCGGGGTCGCTCATGACGATCTCCTCGGTGCCCTCGCCGCCCATGAACTGGCCGGCCGAGAACAGGTCGATGCCCGTGACCTTGAGCTTGGTGGAGGTGAGCGAGCCGGTGTAGCGGCCGATGCCGAACTCGGCCAGGTGCGTGGCCAGCACCTTGCCCTGCTCGAACAGCGGCGCCACCAGCCCGTAGGCGATGCCGCGGTGCGCGGCGCACTCGCCCACGGCGTAGATGCGCGGGTCGGTGACGGTCTGCAGGGTGTCGCCGACGACGATGCCGCGCTCGACGTGCAGCTTCATGGACTCGGCCAGCGCGGTGTTGGGGCGGATGCCCACGGCCATGACCACCAGGTCGGCGGGGACCTCGCGGCCGTCCTGGAAGCGCACGGCCTTCACGCGGCCGCCCGCGCCGCCGTCGCGGTCGCCGACGAGCGCCTGCGTCTGCGCGCCGATGAGGAAGTCCATGCCGCGCGATTGCAGCGATTGCTGCAGCAGGCGGCCGGCCTCCTCGTCGAGCTGGCGTTCCATGAGCCAGGGCGCCACATGCACCACGCTCACGGCCATGCCGCGCTTCATCAGCCCGTTGGCGGCCTCCAGGCCCAGCAGGCCGCCGCCGATGACCACCGCGTGCCGGTACTTCGCGGCGGCGTCGATCATGGCCTGGGTGTCGGCGATGTCGCGGTAGGCCAGCACGCCCTCGAGCTCCTTGCCCGGGAGGGGCAGGATGAAGGGCTTGGAGCCGGTGGCCAGGATCAGGCGGTCGTAGGGCGCGCTGAGCGTTTCGCCCGCGGCGTTGCGCGCGTGCACCTGGCGCTTGACGCGGTCCACTTCGGTCACCTGGCAGCCCGCGTGCAGGGTGACGCCGTTGTCCCGGTACCAGGCCCAATCGTTGAGCACGATCTGCTCCAGCGTCTGCTCGCCCGCGAGCACCGGCGAGAGCAGGATGCGGTTGTAGTTCGGGTGCGGCTCGGCGCCGAACACCGTGATGTCGTAGAGGTCGGGGGCGAGCTTGAGCAGCTCCTCCAGCGTGCGCACGCCGGCCATGCCGTTGCCCACCATCACCAGTTTCATCCTTTGCCGCGGCTGGGCGCGCATGTCCATGGGGTTCTCCTTGGCTGGTGGTGCGTTCAGGCGCTGAGCGCTTCGGACGCCCGGGCCTTGGCGCCGCGCGACAGCGGCTCCACCTTGCGCTGCTTCTCGTGCAGGAAGCTCAGCACCTCGTGGCGGTAGTGGTTGTAGCGGGCGTCGTCGGACAGCGCGAGGCGATCGCGCGGGCGTTCCAGCTCGATGTCCAGGATGTCGCCGATGGTGGCCGCCGGGCCGTTGGTCATCATCACGATGCGGTCGGACAGCAGCACGGCCTCGTCCACGTCGTGCGTGATCATCATCACCGTGTTGCGCAGCTCGCCCTGGATGCGCATCACCTCGTCCTGCAGGTGCGCGCGCGTGAGCGCGTCCAGCGCGCCGAAAGGCTCGTCGAGCAGCAGCACCTTGGGCTGCATGGCCAGGGCGCGCGCGATGCCCACGCGCTGCTTCATGCCGCCCGATATCTCGGCCGGCAGGCGGTGCAGGGCGTGGCCCATGCTCACCATCTCCAGGTTGTGCAGCACCCAGTCCCGGCGCTCGGCCGCGCTCTTGCTGCCGCGGAAGGTCTTGTCCACCGCCAGCGCCACGTTCTGCTGCACCGTGAGCCAGGGCAGCAGCGAGTGGTTCTGGAACACCAGCGCGCGGTCGGGGCCGGGCTCGTTCACCTCGCGGCCATCGACGATGACCCCTCCCGCGCTGGCCTTGAGCAGGCCGGCCACGATGTTGAGCACGGTGGACTTGCCGCAGCCCGAGTGCCCGATGAGGGAGATGAACTCGCCGCGCCGCACGTCCAGGTGGATGTGGCGCAGCACGGGGTTGACGGTGCGGCCCTTGGTGAAGGTCATGTCCACGCCGCTGATGCTGAGGTAGGCGTTGTCGTTCATGGGGAGGCTCCTGTGGGGTCGGGCGGGTTCAGCCGGCGCTGGTGCCGCGCGTGACGAGCTGGCCGAGGAAGGCGACGCAACGGTCGAGCAGGAAGCCGACGATGCCGACGCAGAAGAGCGCGAGGATGATGTCGCTGATGCGCGAGCTGTTCCACGCGTCCCAGATGAAGAAGCCGATGCCGACGCCGCCAATCAGCATCTCGGCCGCGACGATGGCCAGCCACGACAGACCCACGCCGATGCGCAGCCCCGAGAAGATGAAGGGCGCGGCGGCCGGCAGCATGATCTGGCCGAAGTACTCGAGGCCGTTGAGCCGGATCACGCGCGCGACGTTGCGGTAGTCGTCGGGGATGTTGCGGATGCCGATGGAGGTGTTGATGATGATCGGCCAGACCGAGGTGATGAAGATCACGAAGATGGCCGAGGGCTGGCCGTCCTGGAAGCCGGCCAGCGAGATCGGCAGCCAGGCCAGCGGCGGCACGGTGCGCAGCACCTGGAACAGCGGGTCGAGGCCGCGCAGGGCCCAGGTGGATTGGCCCACCAGCACGCCCAGCCCCACGCCCGCCAGCACCGCCAGCGAGTAGCCGTACGCCACGCGCTTGAGGCTGGCCAGCAGCTGCCAGGCGATGCCGACGTCGTTGCCACCGTTGTCGTAGAAGGGGCTGACGATCAGCTCCCAGGTCTCCTGCACCACCTTGCTCGGCGGCGGCAGCGCCGCGCCGGGGCGCGAGCCCAGCAGCTCCCAGACGAGCAGCAGCAGGCCGGTGATCACCAGCGGCGGCAACACGTGGGTCGTGAAGCCGCGCGCGGCGCGCCGCAGCCCATCGGGCAGCGGGGCCGGGGGCGCGGCGGGCGTGGCCAGCCGGATCGGCTCGACGGTGTCGGTGGTGTTCATCGCGGGGACTCCTGGTGTCGGCGAGGGGGCTGGGTTCAGGCGGCCTTGGGGGTTTTGATCGACAGGCTGTCGAGGTACTTCTTCGGGTTGGCGGGGTCGAAGACCTTGCCGTCGAAGAAGGTCTCGGCGCCGCGCGAGGTGGACGTGGGGATGTCCTTGGCGGCCACGCCCAGCTCCTTGGCCGCCTGGCGCCAGAGGTCCTCGCGGTTGACCTTGGCGATCAGGGCCTTGGTGTCCAGCGTGGTGGGCAGGTAGCCCCAGCGCATGTTTTCGGTGAGGAACCACAGGTCGTGGCTCTGGAAGGGGTAGCTGGCCTGGTCCTTCCAGAAGCGCATCTGGAACTTGCTGTTGGCCTCCACGCGGCCGGTGCCGTAGTCGAAGTCGCCCTTGACGCGGTCGATCACGTCGGCCACGGGCGCGTTGATCCAGCGCCGGCGCGAGCAGATCTCGGCCACCTCGGCGCGGTTGGCCGGTTCCTCGCACCACATCTGCGCTTCCATCACGGCCTTGAGCAGGGCCTTGGTGGCGTTGGGGTGGGCCTGCACCCAGTCGGCCCGCATGGCGAAGGCCTTCTCCGGGTGGTTCATCCACAGCTCGCTGGTGGTGAGCGCCGTGTAGCCGATCTTCTGGTTGATGAGCTGGCGGTTCCACGGCTCGCAGACGCAGAAGGTGTCCATGCTGCCCACCTTCATGTTGGCCACCATCTGCGCCGGTGGCACCACGATGGTGGTGATGTCCTTGTTCGGGTCCACGCCGCCGGCGGCCATCCAGTAGCGGATCCACAGGTCGTGCGTGCCGCCGGGAAAGGTCATGGCCGCGTTCACCGGCTTGCCGGTCTTCAGCCGCTTGTCCAGCAGGGCCTTGCCGAAGGCCTTGGTGTCCAGGCCGACCTTGAGGTCCTTGTACTCGTCGCCCACCGAGATGCACTGGCCACCCAGGTTCAGGCGCGCCAGGATGTTCATCGGCACCGGCACGTTGTTGGCGGTGACCGCGCCCGTGCTGATGAGGTATGGCATGGGCGTGAGGATGTGCGCGCCGTCGATGCCGCCCTTGGGCGAGCCGAGCACCAGGTTGTCGCGCGTGGTGCCCCAGGACGATTGCTTGAGCACCTCGACCTCGGTCATGCCGTGCTTCTTGAAGAAGCCCTTTTCGTCGGCCACGAACAGGGGCGCGGCGTCGGTCAGCGCGATGAAGCCGAGCTTGGCGGCCTTGGTTTCCAGCCCGGTGGCGGCCTGGGCCCGGGTGCTCAACAGGCCGCCGGCGAAAGCGGCGGAGCCGAGGGCGCCGGCCTGCTGGATGAGGCGGCGGCGGGACAGCGGGATCGATGGCATGGTCGTGGACTCCTGTGGGGTGAATGGCGAACCGGAAACCCAAAGCACAACGGCGCCCATTTCCAGGCCCGCCATGCGCGGGAAGGAAATGGACGCCGTTGTCCGTGTCTGGGAAGACTGTCCAGACCGCGGCCGCCATTGGCCGCGAGCTGTGCTGCTTTCATTTAGCAGGGACCGTGCCAGTCGGCCGGGCGCGCGCAAGTGCTTGATTTGACTGATGTGCTGGGTCGGCGGAACGGGCCCGTCTGGTGCGCCCGTCCGGAATTGGTGCACTGCAGCAGTGCGTTCAGCGCGGGGGCAGCACCTCGGCCATGGACAGCAGGGCCTCGGCCACGTCCACGAGGCGCCGGTTCTGGTTCATGGCCATCTGGCGCAGGGTCTTGTGGGCCTCGGCCTCACTCAACTGGCGGTGTGCCATCAACAGGCCCTTGGCGCGTTCGATGAGGCGGCGCTCGTTCAGGCTGGCGCGCACCGCCTCCAGCTCGTCGCCCATGGCCTGCAGGCGGCGCGCCTGGTCGTGCACCAGTTCCAGCACCGAGCGGTCCAGCGGCAGGGCGAAGCCCTGGGTGGCGCCTGGCGCGGCGGGGCCGTTTGGATCGGCCGGGGCCAGGTAGAAGACCAGGGGGTCGGGCGCGGCCTGGGCGCTGAGCGCGCCGAAGCTGGCCAGTTCGGCCTGGGCCTGGGCGATCTTTTCGCCGCACAGGGCGCGCAGGTCGGCGGTGAGGCGGTCTTCCACCAGCTTCATGGCGTCCATGCGCGCGCTGCAGACGTCGAACCAGGCCTGGCTGAGTTCCGGCCGCAGCGCGGCCCCGTGCGGGGCGGTGTAGAGCACGCGGCGCAGGCGCTCCAGCTCGGCCAGGGGGGCGCTGCTGTGCGGCGCCGTCCACAGCGCGCGCGCGGTGGGTGGGGCGACGCTGTCGAACAGCTCCAGGCAACGCTCTTGCGATTCGATCAGGTGCAGCAGGCGCTGCTGCCTGGCGCTGTCGGACTGGCCGCGCGCGAACAGGGCGGCGCCGACGGCGCGCTCCTGGCCCGCGAACTCCTTGCCCTGGATGAAGTTGAACAGGGCCACCAGGCGGCGCGAGACCTCGGGGTCGGTGGCGCTGTCGGCGGCCTCGAACACCACGGCGAGCAGGGCGGCGACCAGCCGGGCATAGGCCTCGGTGGCGCGGTCGGTGTCCCAGGCCTGGGCGTCAAGCTGGCCGCGCAGCGCGTCCAGGCCGTCCAGGCCCTGCAGCACGTAGGCGATGCGGCTGAACAGGCGCGCCCCGTGGCCGGCCTGGGCGGTGCCGGTGTCCACGCGCCCGAACTGGGCGCGCCACTCGGCCTCCACCTGGCGCGAGGCGCCGATCTGCGCCGCGCGCGCCTCGGCGAAGCGCTGGCCCATCGAACCCAGGTACAGATTGGTGAGCCCGCGCTCGCGCTGCAGCTGGTGCACCAGGCGCGCGCTCACGTCCACCAGGGTGGCCGTGAAGGCCAGGCGCTGCAGGCCATCGATCTCGCAGCGCTTGGCGGCCAACAGGAAATCCAGGCCCGTTTTCATCGTTCACCCTTGCGATGGCACATCTCCCCGGTGAAGGAGCAACAAGCGTGCCGCCCAGGGCCTGTCGGCCCTTAAACTCCCGCCCCTCATGCGAATCCTCGGCATCGAATCCTCTTGCGACGAAACCGGTGTGGCCCTGGTGGACGCTGGCGTGCAGGGCATGCCGCGCCTGCTCGGCCACGCGCTGCACAGCCAGATCGAGATGCACCAGGCCTATGGCGGCGTGGTGCCCGAGCTGGCCAGCCGCGACCACATCCGCCGCGTGCTGCCGTTGACCGACGCGGTGCTCGCCCAGGCCGGGCTGGCACTGTCCGACGTCGACGCCATCGCCTGCACGCGTGGCCCCGGCCTGGCCGGTGCGCTGCTGGTGGGCACGGGCGTGGCGCACGCGCTGGGCGTGGCGCTGGGCCGGCCGGTGCACGGCATCCACCACCTGGAAGGGCACCTGCTGTCGCCCTTCCTGAGCGCGGATCCGCCCGAATTCCCTTTCGTGGCCCTGCTGGTCTCGGGTGGGCACACGCAGCTCATGCGGGTGGACGGGGTGGGGCGCTACACGCTGTTGGGCGAAACCATCGACGACGCGGCCGGCGAGGCCTTCGACAAGTCGGCCAAGCTGCTGGGCCTGGGCTACCCGGGCGGGCCTGCGCTGGCGCGCCTGGCCGAGCGGGGCGACGCCACCGCCTACAGGTTCCCCCGTCCGCTGTTGCACAGCGGCGACCTGGACTTTTCCTTCGCCGGCCTCAAGACGGCGGTGCTGACCCAGGTGAAGCGCCTGGCGCGCGCCGCGCCCGAGGGACCGGCCACCAGCCGACTGGCCGACCCGCTGAGCGAGCAGGAGAAGGCCGACGTGGCGGCCGGCGCGCAGGCCGCCATCGTGGAGGTGCTGGTGAAGAAATCGCTGGCGGCGCTGAGCGACACCGGCCTGCGCCGCCTGGTGGTGGCCGGTGGCGTGGGCGCCAATACCCGCCTGCGCGCCGAACTGAACGCGGCCGCCGCGCGGCGCGGCCTGCGGGTGCACTACCCGGAACTGGCGCTGTGCACCGACAACGGCGCCATGATCGCCCTGGCCGCCGGGCTGCGCGCCCAGGCCGGTCTGCTGGCCACCGACGCCCCGGCCGGGCGCTTCGACGTGGCCCCGCGCTGGCCGCTGGCCGAGCTGGCGTCCGCCGCCTGAGCGGGCCAGGGCCGCCTGACCGGCGGCGGCGGGTTCAAATAATTATGAATTAGAGTACCCGTCCTGTCGCGGACGCGACAAGAATGGGCCCCGTCGAGGGCCCGGCGTTGCCACCACGGAGTTCTGCATGACCCTGATTTCCCGCCGCCGGCTGGCCACCCTGGCCGCCGCCGTCCTTGGCCTCGGCGCCGTCCCGTCCGGCTGGGCCCAGGCCCCCGCCGCTCGCGGCGAGCCCATCCGCATCGCCATGATCGAAGGCCTCTCGGGCCCCTTCGCCAACACCGGCGAGGCCGTGTTCCGCAACCTGCTCTGGGCCACGGAGCGGGTCAATGCGCGCGGCGGCGTCAAGCTGCCCGGCGGCGCTCGGCCGCTGCTCATCGAGCGCTTCGACAGCAAGAACCAGGCGGAAGAGGCCCTGTCCTCCCTGCGCCTGGCCAATGACCGGGGGATCGCCATCGTCACCCAGGGCAACTCGTCGGCGGCGGCCAGCGCCCTGATCGAGGCCATCAACAAGCACAACGAGCGTCATCCGGCGCAGCGCCAGCTTTTCCTCAACTACTCGGCGGTGGACCCGGCGCTCACCAACGAGAAGTGCAGCTACTGGCACTTCCGCTTCGACGCCCACGCCGACATGCGACTGGCCGCGCTCATGAGCGTGCTGCGCGAGGACAGGGCGCTGCAGCGCATCTACCTGATCGGCCAGGACTACAGCTTCGGCCAGGGCGTGCTGCGCGAGGCGCGCCGCCAGCTCGGCGCCCAGCGGCCGGACGTGAAGATCGTCGGCGACGAGCTGCACCCCATGGCGCGCATCAAGGATTTCCTGCCCTACGCCACCAAGATCAAGGCCAGCGGCGCGCAGGCCGTGCTCACGGGCAACTGGGGCAATGACCTCACGCTGCTGGTGAAGGCCGCGCGCGAGGTGGGCTTCGAGGGCCGTTTCTATACCTTCTACGGCAACGCCCTGGGTGCGCCGGCGGCGCTCGGCGACGCCGGCATCGGCCAGGTGGTGGCCGTGGCCGACTGGTTCCCCAACGTGCCCACGCCCGAAAGCGAGGCCTTCTACAAGGCCTTCCGCGAGCGCTTTCCCAAGCCCGAGGACGACTACGTGCACATGCGCATGCAGCTCATGGTCGAGGCGCTGGCGCAGGCCATCGAGCGCGCGGGTCGGGTGGAGGCGGGGGCCATCGCCGCCGAACTGGAGAAGGCCGACGTCACCCTGGCCGGCCAGCGCGCGCGCATGCGCCGCGCCGACCACCAGTTCCAGCAAAGCCTGGCCGTGGCCGTGATGGACCGCCAGGGCACGCCCGGTGTGAGGTTCGACGTCGAGGGATCGGGCTACGGCTTTCGCGTGATCCGCAGCCTGAGCCCGCAGCAGGCCGAGATGCCGCACAGCTGTACGATGACCCGCTTCTGACATTGACGCGGGAGTCGGCGCATGCGTGACGTGGTGGCGGGCCTGGAGGGCTCGCGCATTCGGGAGGTGGCGAACGAAGGCATCGGCCGCGAGGGCGTGCTCAAGTTCTGGTTCGGCGAGAGCGACGAGGTCACACCCGAGCCCATCCGACAGGCCGCGATCGCCTCGCTGCAGGCCGGCGAAACCTTCTACGCGCACAACCTGGGCCTGCCCGAGCTGCGCGAGGCCATCGCCGGTTACACCGAGCGCCTGCACCCTGGCCGCGGCGCGGTCCACTGGTTCGAGCGCATCGCCGTCACCTCGGGCGGCGTCAACGGGCTCATGCTGGCGGCGCAGACCCTGGTCGACGCGGGCGACGAAGTGGCGGTGGTCACGCCGGCCTGGCCCAACCTGGCGGCCCAGCCGGCCATCCTGGGCGCGCGGGTGAAGGCGCTGCCGCTGGTGCCGCGCGGCGGCGCCTGGACGCTGGACCTCGCCGCCCTGCGACAGGCCGTGACCCCAGCCACGCGCGTGCTCATCGTCAACGCCCCGGCCAACCCGACCGGTTTCGCGCTCACGGCCGAGCAGCAGCGCCAGATCCTGGCCCACTGCCGCGCCACCGGCACCTGGATCGTGGCCGACGAGGTCTACGAGCGGCTCTACTTCGAGAGCGACACCGCCAACGGCGCGGCGCCCAGCTTCCTGGACGTGGCCGAGCCCGACGACCGCCTCATCGTTGCCCACAGCTTCTCCAAGAGCTTCCTGATGACCGGCTGGCGCCTGGGCTGGCTGGTGCTGCCGCCCGCGCTGACCGAGGCGGTGGGCAAGCTGATCGAGTTCAACACCTCCTGCGCGCCGGTGTTCGTGCAGCGCGGGGCGGTCGCCGCCATCGCCCACGGCGACGCCGTGACGCCGGCCCTGGTGGCCCACCTGCGCCGCTGCCGCGACACGCTGGTGCCCCTGCTGCAGGCCCTGCCCGGGGTGGAGCTGGCCACGCCGCGCGCCGGCATGTACGCCTTTTTCCGCCTGCCGGGACAGGCCGACTGCCTGGAAGTGTCCAAGCGGCTGGTGCGCGAGGCCGGCCTGGGCCTGGCGCCGGGCAGCGCCTTCGGCCCGGAGGCGGCCGGCTGGCTGCGCTGGTGTTTCGCCAGCCGGGACGCGTCGCGGCTGGAGGAGGGCGTGCGGCGCCTGAACGGCTGGCTGGCGGACAGCCGGCCCCGCCGCTAGGTCGCCGGCGCGCCGATTCGGCTAGAATGCGCGGTTGCCGTTCCAGCTGGAGCGGCTTCACGCCCGTCGCGGCAGGCCTTCCCTTCGGGTGGCCCGGGCTGCAGCGGGACGCAAGTCAACAGGAAAGCTTCACATGATCGATCAGCAAGTCAAGGCCGGCGTCATCGCCGACAACGCCCGTTCCGCCAACGACACCGGCAGCCCCGAAGTCCAGGTCGCCATCCTGACGGCCCGCATCAACGAACTCACCCCGCACTTCAAGACGCACGCCAAGGACCACCACGGCCGCCGCGGCCTGCTGCGCATGGTGAGCCGTCGCCGCAAGCTGCTGGACTACCTCAAGTCCAAGGACGCCGACCGTTACCTGGCCCTGATCCAGAAACTGGGCCTGCGCAAGTAAACCGAGCCGGGTGTGCCCGATCGAAAAGCCTGAGTTGGTTCGCTGGCTCGGGCTTTTTGCGTTTGGCGCCCCCGCTCCATTCCTCCGGAGTTCACACACCGAGCGAAGCTGTGTCATTCCAACGGGGCTGCGGCCAGCGCAGTCCCTCTGGAATGGCATCGTCTGGCGGGTGCGTTCTCCGGGTTCGTGCAAGGCATTGCACGCCATGCAGTCCCGATGAACGGGACGCCAACGGAGATACGCCATGAGCATGTTCAACAAAGTCACCAAGACCTTCCAGTGGGGCCAGCACACGGTCACCATGGAAACGGGCGAGATCGCCCGCCAGGCCAGCGGCGCCGTGCTGCTCGACATGGACGGCACCGTCGTGCTGGCCACCGTGGTCGCCAAGAGCGAGGCCAAGGCCGGTCAGGACTTCTTCCCCCTGACCGTCGACTACATCGAGAAAACCTACGCCGCCGGCAAGATCCCCGGCAGCTTCTTCAAGCGCGAAGGCCGCCCGAGCGAGCTGGAAACGCTGACCAGCCGCCTGATCGACCGCCCGATCCGCCCGCTGTTCCCCGAGGGCTTCTTCAACGAAGTGCAGGTGGTCATCCACACGCTGTCGCTCAACCCCGAAGTGGACGCCGACATCGCCGCGATGATCGCGACCTCGGCCGCGCTGTCGGTCTCGGGCATTCCGTTCAACGGCCCTATCGGTGCGGCGCGCGTGGGCTATGTCAACGGCGCCTACGTGCTCAACCCGGGCCAGACCGAGCGCCAGAACTCGCAGATGGACCTGGTGGTCGCCGGCACGCAGGCCGCGGTGCTGATGGTCGAGTCCGAGGCCCTGCAGCTGTCCGAAGAAATCATGCTGGGCGGCGTGGTGTTCGGCCATGAGCAGGCCAACATCGCCATCAACGCCATCAACGAACTGGTGCGCGAGGCCGGCAAGCCCGAGTGGCAGTGGCAGGCCCCGGCGCGCGACGAGGCGCTGATCGCCCAGGTGAATGAGCTCGGCGGCGACAAGCTGCGCGCGGCCTACCAAATCCGCAACAAGCAGGCGCGCACCCAGGCGTGCCGCGAGGCCTACGCCGCCGTCATGAGTGGCCTGAAGGCCGCCGGCGTCGAATTCGACAGCGTCAAGGTCGAGGGCCTGCTGTTCGATATCGAGGCCGGCATCGTGCGCGGCCAGATCCTGGCCGGCGAGCCGCGCATCGACGGCCGCGACACGCGCACCGTGCGCCCCATCGAGATCCGCAACGGCGTGCTGCCGCGCACCCACGGCTCGGCGCTGTTCACGCGCGGCGAGACGCAGGCCCTGGTGGTCGCCACCCTGGGCACCGACCGCGACGCCCAGAAGATCGACGCGCTGGCCGGCGAGTTCGAAGACCGCTTCATGCTGCACTACAACATGCCGCCCTT
The DNA here is from genome assembly GCF_034421675.1 of Hydrogenophaga sp. SNF1. Taxonomy (NCBI): domain Bacteria; kingdom Pseudomonadati; phylum Pseudomonadota; class Betaproteobacteria; order Burkholderiales; family Comamonadaceae; genus Hydrogenophaga; species Hydrogenophaga sp. SNF1. The sequence goes on along the minus strand of NZ_CP139793.1, from coordinate 3,231,777 downwards.
CGCCACCGGCGAAACCGGCCGCGTGGGCAGCCCCAAGCGCCGCGAGATCGGCCACGGCCGCCTGGCCAAGCGCGCCCTGGTGGCCTGCCTGCCCACCAAGGAAGACTTCCCCTACACCATTCGCGTGGTGTCCGAGATCACCGAGTCCAACGGCTCCTCGTCCATGGCCTCGGTCTGCGGCGGCTGCCTGGCGCTGATGGACGCCGGCGTGCCCATGAAGGCGCACGTGGCCGGCATCGCCATGGGCCTGATCAAGGACGGCAACCGCTTCGCCGTGCTGACCGACATCCTGGGCGATGAGGACCACCTCGGCGACATGGACTTCAAGGTGGCCGGCACCACCAACGGCATCACGGCCCTGCAGATGGACATCAAGATCCAGGGCATCACCAAGGAAATCATGCAGGTCGCGCTGGCCCAGGCCAAAGAGGCGCGCATGCACATCCTGGGCAAGATGCAGGCCGCCATGGGCGAGGCCAAGACCGAGATCAGCGATTTCGCGCCGCGCCTCTACACCATGAAGATCAACCCCGAGAAGATCCGCGACGTGATCGGCAAGGGCGGCGCCACCATCCGCGCGCTGACCGAAGAAACCGGCACGCAGATCGACATCGGCGAAGACGGCACCATCACCATCGCCTCCACCGACGGCGCGCGCGCCGAGGACGCCAAGCGCCGCATCGCCGAGATCACGGCCGAGGTGGAAGTGGGCAAGGTCTACGAAGGCCCGATCACCAAGATCCTGGACTTCGGCGCCCTGGTCAACCTGCTGCCGGGCAAGGACGGCCTGCTGCACATCAGCCAGATCGCCCACGAGCGCGTGGAGAAGGTCAGCGACTACCTGCAGGAAGGCCAGATCGTCAAGGTCAAGGTGCTGGAGACCGACGAGAAGGGCCGCGTCAAGCTGTCGATGAAGGCGCTGCTGGAGCGCAGCGGCGGTGGCGATCGTGAGCCCCGCGAGCCCCGTGAACCGCGTGAGCACCGCGAACCGCGTGAACCGCGTGAGCACCGCGACCAGCGCCCCGCGGCGTCGGCCGACGAGGCCGCGCAGCAACAGCAACAGCAGCAGTAAGCCCCGCACGCGATGTCGAGCATGCAAGCGGTCGAGATCAATGGCTTTGGCGCGCCCGAGGTGCTGCGCCTGGCCGAGCGCCCGCGCCCCGTCGCGGGCGCCGGCGAGTTGCTGATCCGCGTCGCGGCCTCGGGTGTGAACCGCCCCGACGTGCTGCAGCGCACCGGCAACTACCCGGTGCCGCCCGGCGCGTCCGACATCCCCGGGCTGGAGGTGGCCGGCACCATCGAGTCGGGTGACGCCACCGCGCTGGCCGAGGCCGGCCTCCAGCTGGGTGACCGGGTCTGCGCGCTGGTGGCCGGCGGCGGCTACGCCGAGTGGTGCGTGGCGCCGGTCGGCCAGTGCCTGCCGGTGCCGCGTGGCCTGGACGATGTCGCCGCCGCTTCGCTGCCCGAAACCTTCTTCACCGTCTGGAGCAACGTCTTCGACCGCGGCCGTCTGCAGTCCGGTGAAACCCTGCTGGTGCAGGGCGGCACCAGCGGCATCGGCGTCACCGCCATCCAGATGGCCAAGGCGCGCGGCGCGACCGTGATCGCCACCGCCGGCAGTGACGAGAAGTGCGCCGCCTGCAAGGCGCTCGGCGCCGACCACGCCATCAACTACCGCACGCAGGACTTCGTTGCCGCGGTGGCCGACGTCACCGGCGGCCGCGGCGTCGACGTGATCCTCGACATGGTGGCGGGTGGCTACGTGGCGCGCGAGGTCGACTGCCTGGCCGAGGACGGCCGCCTGGTCATCATCGCGGTGCAGGGCGGCGTCAAGGCCGAGTTCAACGCCGGTCTGGTGCTGCGCCGCCGCCTCACCGTCACGGGCTCCACGCTGCGCCCGCGCCCGGTGGCCTTCAAGGCCGCCATCGCGCGCTCGCTCAGGGAGCACATCTGGCCGCTGCTCGAATCGGGCGCGGTCAAGCCTGTCATCCACCAGGTGTTCGCCCCCGCGCAGGCGGCCGAGGCGCACGCCCTCATGGAATCGAACCGCCACGTCGGCAAACTCGTGCTGAAGTGGGCCTGATGTCATGACGAAGAAAAAGCTCATCGCCGGCAACTGGAAGATGAACGGCGGCCTGGCCGCCAACGAGGCGCTGCTGCGCGCGCTGCTGGCCGGTCTCGGCCAGCCCTCGGCCGACGTGGCCGTCTGCGCGCCCGCGCCCTACCTCGCGCAGCTGCAGGGCCTGCTGGCCGGCGGCCCGATCGGCTGGGGCGCGCAGGACCTGTCCGCGCACGAGCAGGGCGCCTACACCGGCGAGGTGTCGGCCGCCATGCTCAAGGACTTCGGCTGCCGCTACGCCATCGTGGGCCATTCCGAGCGCCGTCAGTACCACGGCGAGACGGATGCCACCGTCGCTGCCAAGGCGCAGCGTGCCCTGGCCGCGGGCATCACGCCCATCGTGTGCGTGGGCGAGACCCTGGTGGAGCGCGAGGCCGAGCAGACCGAGGCCGTGGTCAAGCGCCAGCTGGCCGCTGTGATCCACGCCGTGGCGCACTGCACGAGCGAAATCGTCGTCGCCTACGAGCCCGTGTGGGCCATCGGCACCGGCCAGACGGCCACGCCCGAGCAGGCCCAGCAGGTGCACGCCGTGCTGCGCGCTCAGCTTGCCGCGGCCACCCACCAGGCGGAGCGTGTGCACATCCTCTATGGCGGCAGCATGAACGCCGCCAACGCCGCCAGCCTGCTGGCCCAACCCGACATCGACGGCGGGCTGATCGGCGGGGCCTCGCTCAAGGCGCCCGATTTCCTGCGGATCATTGCCGCCGCCCACTGAACACAGCATCGAACCGATGGCGCCGCGAAGGCGCTGATCGACCCTTACGGAGAACCTGATGAACGTCCTGTTGACCCTCCTGCTCGTGGTGCAGATCCTCGCTGCGCTCGGCATGATCGGCTTGATCCTCATGCAGCACGGCAAAGGCGCCGACGCGGGCGCCGCCTTCGGTGGCGGTGGCGCGGGCTCGGCCAGCCTGTTCGGCGCCTCGGGCGGCGCGAACTTCCTGTCGCGCACCACGGCCGTGCTGGCGGGTGTGTTCCTGGCCTGCACGCTGGGTCTGGCCTATTTCGGCAACCTGCGTGCCGCGCCGGCGAGCTCGGGCAGCGTGCTCGAGAACGTGCCCGCCGCGCCCGCGAGCCCGGTGCAGCAGATCCCGGGTGGTGCCGCCGCGCCCACCGCGCCCGCCGCCCCGGGCAATGCCCCGGCGCCCGCCAGTGCACCCGCACCCACGGGCGCGGGCCAGATTCCCGCGCAGTGATGCGAAACCCCGCCAGCGGCGGGGCCTGACGCCTCGGGGACGCCCATGAAAAAAGGATGGGCCGCTCCCCAGATTGGGGAGGCGATTCAGGGTAAACTCTATGAGTTGTCCGCAGTGCTCAGTGTCCCTCATGAGCACGGCAACGCAGACCCAAGCCGACGTGGTGAAATTGGTAGACACGCTATCTTGAGGGGGTAGTGGCGAAAGCTGTGCGAGTTCGAGTCTCGCCGTCGGCACCAGATCGTTGAAGGCAGGGCCAGCAGGCCCTGTCCACGGAACCGCCCCACCATGAGCCTTGACCAGTACCTGCCCGTGCTTCTGTTCATCGTCGTGGGTATCGCGGTCGGGATCATTCCCCAGGTCCTCGGTTTCATCCTCGGCCCGAACCTGCCGGACGCCGAGAAGAACTCCCCTTACGAATGCGGCTTCGAGGCCTTCGAAGACGCGCGGATGAAGTTCGATGTGCGCTACTACCTGGTGGCCATCCTCTTCATCCTGTTCGACCTCGAAATCGCGTTCCTCATCCCCTGGGCCGTGGCCTTCTCCGACATCGGCATGACGGGCTTCGTCGCCGGTGTGGTGTTCCTGGCCATCCTCACGGTGGGTTTCGCCTACGAATGGAAAAAGGGCGCCCTGGACTGGGAGTGAGTTCACCCCCGCTGCGCGGGCGCTTCGGAGCAGCACATGATTGAAGGTGTCTTCAAGGAAGGCTTTGTCACCACCAGCTACGACGCGGTGGTGAACTGGGCCAAGACCGGTTCGCTGTGGCCCATGACCTTTGGTCTGGCCTGCTGCGCGGTGGAGATGATGCATGCGGCCGCCGCGCGCTACGACATCGGGCGCTTCGGCTCCGAGGTCTTTCGCGCCAGCCCGCGCCAGTCCGACCTCATGATCGTGGCCGGCACGCTGTGCAACAAGATGGCGCCGGCGCTGCGCAAGGTCTACGACCAGATGGCCGAGCCGCGCTGGGTGCTGTCCATGGGTTCCTGCGCCAACGGCGGCGGCTACTACCACTACAGCTACTCGGTCGTGCGCGGCTGTGATCGCATCGTGCCGGTCGACGTCTACGTGCCCGGCTGCCCGCCCACCGCCGAGGCGCTGCTGTACGGAATCATTCAGCTGCAGCAGAAGATCCGGCGCACGCAGACCATTGCCCGCGCCTGAGTCACAGAACACCACCGAGCCCCACGACATGACCGACGCATCCAACCACCACCTGGTCGCGCCCGAGACCCTGCAGGCCAGCCTCCAGGAACTGCTCGCCGGCCGCGTGCGCGCGGTCGACCTGGAACGCGGCGAGGTCACGGTCACGGTCGACGCCGCCGCCTACCTGGATGTCATGCAGACCTTGCGCGACGCGCCCCAGGCCCGCTTCGAGCAGCTCGTCGACCTCTGCGGCATGGACTACTCCACCTACGGCGACGGCCGCTGGGAAGGCCCGCGCTTCGCGGCGGTCTCTCACCTGCTGTCGGTGAGCCTGAACCAGCGCGTGCGCGTGCGCGCGTTCTGCGCCGACGATGACTTCCCCGTGCTGCCCTCGGTCAACGGCTTGTGGAACAGCGCCAACTGGTACGAGCGCGAGGCCTTCGACCTCTACGGCATCGTCTTCGATGGCCACGACGACCTGCGCCGCATCCTCACCGACTACGGTTTCATCGGCCACCCGTTCCGCAAGGACTTTCCGCTCTCGGGCCACGTCGAGATGCGCTACGACGCCGAGCGTCAGCGCGTCATCTATGAGCCGGTGACCATCGAACCCCGCGAGATCACGCCGCGCGTGATCCGCGAGGACAACTACGGCGGCCTGCACTGAAGGCGCGGGGCGAACCGACATGGCAGAGATCAAGAACTACACCCTGAACTTCGGCCCGCAGCACCCGGCCGCGCACGGCGTGCTGCGCCTGGTGCTCGAGCTCGACGGCGAGGTCGTGCAGCGCGCCGACCCGCACATCGGCCTGCTGCACCGCGCGACCGAAAAGCTCGCCGAGCACAAGACTTTCATCCAGTCGCTGCCCTACATGGACCGTCTCGACTACGTGTCCATGATGTGCAACGAGCACGCCTACTGCCTGGCCATCGAGAAGCTGCTGGGCATCGAAGTGCCGATTCGCGCGCAATACATCCGCGTGATGTTCAGCGAGATCACCCGCCTGCTCAACCACCTGATGTGGCTGGGCTCGCACGGCAACGACTGCGGCAGCTCCACCATCCTCATCTACGCCTTCCGCGAGCGCGAGGACCTGTTCGACATGTACGAGGCGGTGTCGGGCGCGCGCATGCACGCGGCCTACTTCCGTCCCGGCGGCGTCTACCGCGACCTGCCCGACAGCATGCCGCAGTACCAGGCGAGCAAGGTGCGCAACCAGCGCGGCGTGGACGAACTGAACAAGAACCGCCAAGGCTCGCTGCTCGACTTCATCGACGACTTCACCCGGCGCTTCCCGGTCTACCTCGACGAGTACCACACGCTGCTCACCGACAACCGCATCTGGAAGCAGCGCACCGTGGGCATCGGCGTGGTGCCACCCGAGCGCGCGCTCAACCTGGGCATGACCGGCCCCATGCTGCGCGGCTCCGGCATTGCCTGGGACCTGCGCAAGAAGCAGCCTTACGAGGTGTACGACCGCCTGGACTTCGACATCCCGGTCGGCAAGACCGGCGACACCTATGACCGCTACCTCGTCCGCATGGAGGAGATGAAGCAGTCCAACCGCATCATCCAGCAGTGCGTGGCCTGGCTGCGCGCCAACCCGGGCCCGGTGATCACCGACAACCACAAGGTGGCGCCGCCCGCGCGCGAGGCCATGAAGGCCAACATGGAAGAGCTGATCCACCACTTCAAGCTCTTCACCGAAGGTTTCCACGTGCCCGAGGGCGAGGCCTACGCCGCCGTCGAGCATCCCAAGGGCGAGTTCGGCATCTACCTCGTGAGCGACGGGGCCAACAAGCCCTACCGACTGAAGATCCGCGCGCCCGGTTTCGCGCACCTCGCCACGCTCGACGAGATGGCGCGCGGCCACATGCTGGCCGACGCGGTCGCCATCATCGGCACCATGGACATCGTTTTCGGGGAGATCGACCGATGAGCACCCCCGTGCAGTTTTCCGCCGCGACCATCGCGCGCTTCGACCGCGAGGTCGCCAAGTACCCGGCCGAGCAGCGCATCTCGGCCGTCATGGCCTGCCTGTCCATCATCCAGCAGGAGCAGGGCTGGGTCAGCACCGAGGCCGAGGCCGCGCTGGCCGCTTATATCGGCGTCGAGCCGATCGCGGTGCACGAGGTCACGACCTTCTACAACATGTACAACCAGCGGCCGGTGGGCAAGTTCAAGCTCAACGTCTGCACCAACCTGCCGTGCCAGCTGCGCGATGGCCAGAAGGCGCTGCACCACCTCGAGAAGAAGCTGGGCATCGAAATGGGCGAGACCACGCCCGACGGCCTGTTCACGCTGCAGCAGAGCGAGTGCCTGGGCGCCTGCGCCGACGCGCCCGTGATGCTGGTGAACGACCGCCACATGTGCAGCTTCATGAGCCACGACAAGCTCGACCAGCTCGTCGATGGCCTGCGCGCCGCGGAGGGCCAGTCCTGATGAACGCCCAACAGATCATCGGCCAGTTCGCCGCCACCGGCGTGCAGACCTGCTTCCATGGCCGCCACATCAGCCCGCAGATCTACGCGGACCTGGACGGCAAGAACTGGTCCCTCAAGGACTACGAGGCGCGCGGCGGCTACCAGGCCCTGCGCAAGATCCTGGGCAAGGACGGCGGCGAAGGCCTCACGCCCGACCAGGTGATCGCCACCGTCAAGGAGTCGGCTCTGCGTGGCCGCGGCGGCGCGGGCTTCCCCAGCGGCCTCAAGTGGAGCTTCATGCCGCGCCAGTTCCCGGGGCAGAAGTACCTCGTCTGCAACTCCGACGAGGGCGAGCCGGGTACCTGCAAGGACCGCGACATCCTCATGTACAACCCGCACATCGTCATCGAAGGCATGGCGATCGCGGCGTACGCCATGGGCATCAGCGTGGGCTACAACTACATCCACGGCGAGATCTTCGAGGTGTACGAGCGCTTCGAGGCCGCGCTGGAAGAGGCGAGGGCGGCCGGCCTGCTGGGCGACAACATCCTCGGCTCGGGCTTCAGCTTCCAGCTGCACGGCCACCACGGCTTCGGCGCCTACATCTGCGGCGAGGAAACCGCGCTGCTCGAATCGCTGGAGGGCAAGAAGGGCCAGCCGCGCTTCAAACCGCCGTTCCCCGCCAGCTTCGGCCTCTACGGCAAGCCCACCACCATCAACAACACCGAGACCTTCGCGGCGGTGCCCTGGATCATCCGCAACGGCGGCCAGGCCTACCTGGAGATCGGCAAGCCCAACAACGGCGGCACCAAGATCTTCTCGGTCAGCGGCGACGTCGAGATGCCCGGCAACTTCGAGATCCCGCTGGGCACGCCCTTCAGCAAGCTGCTCGAACTCGCCGGCGGCGTGCGCAAGGGCCGCACGCTCAAGGCCGTGATCCCCGGCGGCTCCTCGGCCCCGGTGCTGCCGGCGCACATCATGATGGAGTGCACGATGGACTACGACTCCATCGCCAAGGCCGGCTCCATGCTGGGCTCGGGTGCCGTCATCGTGATGGACGACTCGCGCGACATGGTCGAGTCGCTCAAGCGCCTGTCGTACTTCTACATGCACGAGAGCTGCGGCCAGTGCACGCCGTGCCGCGAGGGCACGGGTTGGCTCTGGCGCATGGTCGACCGCATTGACCGCGGCCTGGGCCGGCCCGAGGACATGGCCCTGCTCGACAACGTGGCCGAGAACATCATGGGTCGCACCATCTGCGCGCTCGGCGACGCGGCGGCCATGCCGGTGCGCGCCATGATCAAGCACTTCCGCCACGAGTTCGAGGCCAAGATCAACGCTGCGCAGGCCGAAACGGGCAACAAGGCGGCCACGGCCTGAGAGCACGAGGAACACGGACATCCCCATGGTTGAAATCGAACTCGACGGCAAGAAGGTCGAAGTGCCTCCGGGCAGCATGGTCATGCATGCGGCCGAGAAGGCGGGCACCTACATCCCCCACTTCTGCTATCACAAGAAGCTGTCCATCGCGGCCAACTGCCGCATGTGCCTGGTCGACGTGGAGAAGGCGCCCAAGGCCATGCCGGCCTGCGCCACGCCCGTCACGCAGGGCATGATCGTGCGCACGCAGAGCGACAAGGCCGTCAAGGCCCAGAAGTCGGTGATGGAGTTCCTGCTCATCAACCACCCGCTCGACTGCCCGATCTGCGACCAGGGCGGCGAATGCCAGCTGCAGGACCTGGCCGTGGGCTACGGTGGCTCCGGCTCGCGCTACCAGGAAGAAAAGCGCGTGGTCTTCCACAAGAATGTGGGTCCGCTGATCTCCATGGAGGAGATGAGCCGCTGCATCCACTGCACGCGCTGCGTGCGCTTCGGGCAGGAGATCGCGGGCGTCATGGAGCTCGGCATGAGCCACCGCGGCGAGCACGCCGAGATCGAGACCTTCGTGGGTCAGTCGGTCGATTCCGAGCTCTCGGGCAACATGATCGACATCTGCCCCGTGGGCGCGCTCACCAGCAAGCCCTTCCGCTACAGCGCGCGCACCTGGGAACTCTCGCGCCGCAAGAGCGTGAGCCCGCACGATTCCACCGGCGCCAACCTCGTGGTGCAGGTCAAGAACCACCAGGTGATGCGCGTGGTGCCGCTCGAGAACGAGGCGGTCAACGAATGCTGGATCGCCGACCGCGACCGCTTCTCCTACGAAGCGCTCCATGGCGCGGACCGCCTCACCCAGCCCATGCTCAAGCAGGGCGGTGAGTGGAAAACCGTGGACTGGCAGACCGCGCTGGAGTACGTCGCCAATGGCCTCAGGCAGGTCAAGGGCGCGCACGGCGCGGGCGCCATCGGCCTGCTGGCCAGCCCGCACGCCACCGTGGAAGAGCTGGCCCTGGCTGGCGCCCTGGTGCGCGGCCTGGGCAGCGAGAACATCGACAGCCGCCTGCGCGCGGCCGACCCCGGCGCGGTGGCGCCCCAGGGCCAGGCGCGCTGGCTGGGCCGGCCCATCGCCGAGCTCTCCACGCTGCAGCGTGTGTTGGTCGTGGGCTCGAACCTGCGCAAGGACCACCCGCTGTTCGCGCAACGCATCCGCCAGGCCGTGCGCCGCGGCGCGCAACTGAGTGCGCTGGTCGAGGCCGCGCCCCAGTGGGCCATGAACGTCAAGCACACGCTGCTCAGCGACAGCACGGCCTGGGCATCGGCCCTGGCCGGCGTGGCCGCCGCGGTGGCCGCCGAGAAGGGCGTGTCCGCGCCGGTGCCGGTCGAGCCGACCGACGCGCAGCGCGCCATCGCCGCCTCGCTGCTGGGCGGCGAGCACAAGGCGGTGCTGCTTGGCAACGCCGCCGCGCACCACGCCCAGGCCACCAGCCTGCTGGCCCTGGCCCAGTTCATCGCCCAGCACACCGGCGCCAGCGTGGGCTACCTCACCGAGGCGGCCAACACCGTGGGCGCGCAGCTCGTGGGCGCCGTCCCGGGACAGGGCGGCCTGCACGCCGGCCGCATGCTCGGCGGTGCGCTCAAGGCCGCGCTGCTGCTCAACGTGGAGGCCGAGGACACGGCCGCCGGGCTGCAGGGGCTGGCGAACACCGACATGGTCGTGACCCTGAGCCCCTTCAAGACCAACCTGGACGTGAGCGACGTGCTGCTGCCGATCGCACCGTTCACCGAGACCTCCGGCAGCTTCGTGAACGCCGAAGGCCGCCTGCAGAGCTTCCACGCCGTGGTGCCCCCCCTGGGCGACACGCGCCCGGCCTGGAAGGTGCTGCGCGTGCTGGGCAACCTGCTCGAGCTGCCGGGCTTCGATGCCGACTCCTCGCAGGCCGTGCTCGCGCGCGCGCTGCCGGGTGTCGCGTCGGGTGGCTTGGTGCCGGCCGAGCGCCTCAACAACCAGGCCGCCGGCGCGACCATCGACACCACGCCCGCGGCGGCCAAGCCCTGCGTGGCCAGCATCTACCAACTCGACGCCCTGGTGCGCCGCGCTCCGTCGCTGCAGCTCACGGCCGATGCCCGCCGCGCGCGCGCAGAAGAAGGGGTGGCAGCGTGATCGACGCGATGTACAACGGCGGCCTGGGCCTCATCAACGCCGCGTGGTGGACCTCGGCGGCCTGGCCCGTGCTCTGGGCCCTCATCAAGATCGTCGCGGTGCTCGCGCCGCTGATGGGCGCGGTGGCCTACCTCACGCTCTGGGAGCGCAAACTGCTCGGCTGGATGCAGGTGCGCCACGGCCCCAACCGCGTGGGCCCCTTCGGTCTGCTGCAGCCCATCGCCGACGCGCTCAAGCTGCTGACCAAGGAGCTGATCCGCCCGAGCGCGGCCGCCAACGGCCTGTTCCGCCTCGGCCCGGTCATGGCCATCATGCCGGCGCTGGCCGCCTGGGTGGCCATTCCCTTTGGCCCGGAGGCCGTGCTGGCCAACGTCAACGCCGGCCTGCTGGTCATCCTGGCCATCACCTCCATCGAGGTCTACGGCGTGATCATCGCGGGCTGGGCCTCGAACTCGAAGTACGCCTTCCTCGGCGCGCTGCGCGCCTCGGCCCAGATGGTGAGCTACGAGATCGCCATCGGCTTTTGCTTCCTGGTGGTGGTGATGACCGCCGGCAGCCTGAACCTGGCCGAGATCGTGAACTCGCAGTCCCGCGGCATGGGCGCGGGCATGGGCCTGAACTTCCTGTCCTGGAACTGGCTGCCGCTGCTGCCCATTTTCGTGGTCTACGTGATCTCGGGCGTGGCCGAAACCAACCGCCACCCCTTTGACGTGGTCGAGGGCGAGGCCGAGATCGTGGCCGGCCACATGGTCGAGTACTCGGGCATGGGCTTCGCGATCTTCTTTCTCGCCGAGTACGCCAGCATGTGGCTGGTGTCCATCCTGGCCGTGCTGATGTTCCTGGGTGGCTGGCTGCCCCCGATCGACAGCGCCATCTTCAACTGGGTGCCGGGCTGGATCTGGCTGGGCCTCAAGACCTTCGTGGTGGTGTCCATGTTCATCTGGATCCGCGCCACCTTCCCCCGCTTCCGCTACGACCAGATCATGCGTCTGGGCTGGAAGATCTTCATCCCCGTCACGCTGGTGTGGCTGCTGCTCGTGGGTGCGCTCATGCAGACGCGCTGGAACATCTGGCAGTGAGGAGGGCACAAGCATGAGTACCACCACCGCCGTCGCGCCCTTCAGTTTCCGCGACTTCTTCAAGAGCTTCATGCTCGTCGAGCTCGCCAAGGGCATGGCCCTGACCGGCCGCTACGCCTTCCGCCGCAAGGTCACGGTGCAGTTCCCCGAGGAGAAGACGCCGCTGTCGCCGCGCTTTCGCGGCCTGCACGCGCTGCGCCGCTACGAGAACGGCGAAGAGCGCTGCATCGCCTGCAAGCTCTGCGAGGCCGTGTGCCCCGCCGTCGCCATCACCATCGAAAGCGATGTGCGCGCCGACGGCACGCGCCGCACCACGCGCTACGACATCGACCTCACCAAGTGCATCTTCTGCGGCTTCTGCGAAGAGAGCTGCCCGGTCGACTCGATCGTCGAGACGCACATCTTCGAATACCACGGCGAAAAGCGCGGCGACCTGTACTTCACCAAGGAAATGCTGCTCGCGGTGGGTGACCGCTACGAACCCCAGATCGCCGCGGCCAAGGCCGCCGACGCCAAGTACCGCTGAGCGCGGCGCGACCGAGCCCATCCAGAGATCCCATGGACTTCACCACCGGTTTCTTCTACCTCTTCGCGGCGGTGCTGCTGTTCGCGGCCTTTCGCGTGGTCACCTCGCGCAACGCCGTGCACGCGGTGCTGTACCTGATGCTCTCCTTCTCGCAGGCGGCCGCGCTGTGGCTGCTGCTCAAGGCCGAGTTCCTGGGCATCACGCTGGTGCTGGTCTACCTCGGCGCCGTCATGGTGCTGTTCCTGTTCGTGGTGATGATGCTGGACATCAACATCGAGTCGCTGCGCCGCGGCTTCTGGCACCACTTCCCGCTGGCGGCCATTCTCGGCGCCGTGGTGGCCGGCGAGCTGATCGCCGTGCTGTGGGTGGGCTTCCCCTCCATTGCCACCACCGCCGCCACCGTGCCCGCCAACGTGTCGAACACGGGCGAGCTGGGCAAGCTGCTGTATTCGGCCTACCTCTATCCCATCCAGGTCGCGGGCTTCATCCTGCTCGTGGCCATGGTCGCGGCCATCGCGCTGACGCTGCGCCGGCGCAAGGACAGCAAGGCCATCAACCCGGGTGACCAGGTCCATGTGCGCGCCCGCGACCGCCTGGTGATCGTGCCCATGGCCGCCGCCAAGCCGGCGCCCGTGGCCGCCACCCCCAACACAGAGGAGGGCAAGGCATGAGTGGCCTCACGCTGGGACATTTCCTGTCGGTCGGCGCGATCCTGTTCGCGATCTCCGTCGTCGGCATCTTCCTCAACCGCAAGAACCTGATCGTGCTGCTCATGGCCATCGAGCTGATGCTGCTCGCGGTCAACATGAACTTCGTGGCCTTCTCGCACTACCTGGGCGACCTGCACGGCCAGGTGTTCGTGTTCTTCATCCTCACCGTGGCGGCCGCCGAGTCGGCCATCGGCCTCGCCATCCTCGTGCTGCTGTTCCGCAACAAGTCGTCGATCAGCGTCGAAGAACTCAACACGCTCAAGGGCTGATCGGAACATGAGCAACACGCTATCCGCCTCCACGCTGCTCGCCGTGCCGCTGGCGCCCCTGGTGGGCTCGCTGGTGGCCGGCATCCTGGGCACCGCCTTCGGCGGCAACGTCATCGGCCGGCGCGCCTCGCACGGCGCCACCATCCTGGGCGTGCTGGTCGCCTTCATCCTGTCGGCCATGACGCTGGCCGACGTGATCGACGGTGCCCGCTTCAACCAGACCATCTACGAATGGATGGTCATCGGCGGGCTGAGGATGGAGATCGGCTTCCTGGTCGACGGCCTGACCGCGATGATGATGGTGGTGGTCACCTTCGTCTCGCTCATGGTGCACCTCTACACCATCGGCTACATGGCAGACGACGACGGCTACAACCGCTTCTTCGCCTACATCTCGCTGTTCACCTTCTCCATGCTCATGCTGGTCATGAGCAACAACCTGCTGCAGCTGTTCTTCGGCTGGGAAGCGGTGGGCCTGGTGTCCTACCTGCTGATCGGCTTCTGGTTCAACAAGCCCTCGGCGATCTTCGCCAACATGAAGGCCTTCCTGGTCAACCGGGTGGGCGACTTCGGCTTCATCCTCGGCATCGGCCTGATCGTGGCCTACGCCGGCACCATGAACTACAGCGAGATCTTCGCCAAGGCGGGTGAACTCGGCGCCCTGGGCTTCCCGGGCACCGACTGGATGCTGATCACCGTCATCTGCATCTGCCTGTTCATCGGCGCCATGGGCAAGAGCGCGCAGTTCCCGCTGCACGTCTGGCTGCCCGACTCCATGGAGGGTCCCACGCCGATCTCCGCGCTGATCCACGCCGCCACCATGGTGACGGCCGGCATCTTCATGGTCGCGCGCATGAGCCCGCTGTACGAGCTGTCCGACACGGCGCTCAACTTCGTCATGGTCATCGGCGCCATCACCGCGCTGTTCATGGGCTTCCTGGGCATCATCCAGAACGACATCAAGCGCGTGGTGGCCTACTCCACGCTCTCGCAGCTGGGCTACATGACGGTGGCGCTCGGCGCCTCGGCCTACTCGGTCGCGGTCTTCCACCTGATGACGCACGCCTTCTTCAAGGCCTTGCTGTTCCTCGCGGCCGGCTCGGTCATCATGGGTCTGCACCACAACCAGGACATCCGCTGGATGGGCGGCGTGCGCAAGTACATGCCCATCACCTGGCTCACCTCGCTGTTCGGCACGCTGGCGCTGATCGGCACGCCGCTGTTCTCGGGTTTCTACTCCAAGGACTCGATCATCGAGGCGGTGCATTTCAGCAACCTGCCGGCCGCCGGGTTCGCCCACTTCGCGGTGCTGGCGGGCGTGTTCGTGACCTCGTTCTATTCGTTCCGCCTGTACTTCCTGGTCTTCCATGGCCAGGAGCGCTACGACCAGAACCCCGACGCGCACCATGGCGATCACCACGACGACCACGGGCATGGCCACGGCGACGGCAAGCCGCACGAGTCGCCCTGGGTGGTGACCCTGCCCCTGGTGCTGCTGGCCATTCCGTCCGTGGTGATCGGCTACTTCACGATCGAACCCATGGTCATCGGTGACTTCTTCCGCGATGCCATCACCGTCAACGCCGAGGCGCACCCCGCGCTGAAAACCTTCGCCGAAGAGTTCCACGGCGCCTGGGCCATGGCCGCGCACGCCTTCAGCACGGCGCCGCTGTACCTGGCGCTGGCCGGTGCCGTGAGCGCCTGGTACTGCTACCTGGTCAACCCGGCTGTGCCCGCGGCCATCGCGCGCGCGCTGCGCCCGATCGTGGTCGTCCTCGAGAACAAGTACTACATGGACTGGTTCAACGAGAACGTGCTGGCCCGCGCCGCGCGCGGCCTGGGCGTGGGCCTGTGGAAGGGCGGGGACCGTGGCGTCATCGAAGGCGGCGTGGTGAACGCCAGCTGGAAGATCGTCGGCGCCATCGCCGCCGTGGTGCGCCGCGCGCAGACCGGCTACCTGTACCACTACGCGCTGGTGATGCTCGTGGGGGTGATGCTGTTCATGACGTACTTCGTCTGGCTCGCGAAATAAGACAACGAAGAAAGAAAAGACCATGGGTTTGCTGAGCCTTGCCATCTGGACGCCGATCCTCGTGGGCGTCGTGCTGCTCGCGCTGGGGCGCGATCAGCACGCGGGCGTGGTCCGCTGGGTTGCGCTCCTGGGCGCGCTCGCGGGCCTGGCCGTCACCGTGCCGCTGTACACCGGCTTCGAGGTCGGCAGCGCGGCCCTGCAGTTCGTCGAGAAGGCCGTCTGGATCGAGAGCTTCAACGTCCACTACCACCTCGGCGTGGACGGCATCTCGCTGTGGCTGGTGCTGCTCACGGCTTTCACTACCGTCATTGTGGTGATCGCAGGCTGGGAGGTGATCACCGAGCGCGTGAACCAGTACATGGGCGCCTTCCTGATCCTCTCGGGCTTCATGATCGGCGTGTTCAGCGCGCAGGACGCGATGCTGTTCTACGTGTTCTTCGAGGCCACGCTGATCCCGATGTATCTCATCATCGGCATCTGGGGAGGCCCCAACAAGATCTACGCGGCCTTCAAGTTCTTCCTCTACACGCTGCTGGGCTCGCTGCTCATGCTGATCGCGCTGATCTACCTGTACGTGCAGTCGGGTGGCAGTTTCGCGCTCAGCGACTGGTACCGCCTGCCCATCGGCGGCACCGCGCAGACCCTGCTGTTCTTCGCCTTCTTCGCGGCCTTCGCGGTGAAGGTGCCCATGTGGCCGGTGCACACCTGGCTGCCCGACGTGCACGTGGAGGCGCCCACCGGTGGCTCCGCCGTGCTGGCGGCGATCATGCTCAAGCTGGGCGCCTACGGCTTCCTGCGCTTCTCGCTGCCCATCCTGCCCGACGCCTCCCACGAATGGGCCTGGCTGATGATCGCGCTGTCACTGATCGCGGTGATCTACGTCGGTCTGGTGGCCATGGTCCAGCAAGACATGAAGAAGCTGGTGGCCTATTCGTCCGTGGCGCACATGGGCTTCGTGACGCTGGGCTTCTTCATCTTCAGTGACCTGGGCATGAGCGGTGGCCTGGTGCAGATGGTGTCGCACGGCTTCGTGTCGGCGGCCATGTTCCTGGCCATCGGCGTTCTGTACGACCGGGTGCACTCGCGCGAGATCGCCGACTACGGCGGCGTGGTCAACACCATGCCGCGCTTTGCCGCCTTCGCGCTGCTGTTCACCATGGCCAACGCCGGCCTGCCCGGCACGGCCGGCTTCGTGGGCGAATGGATGGTGATCATCGCGGCCGTCAAGGCCAACTTCTGGATCGGCCTGCTGGCCGCCACGGCCCTGATCTTCGGCGCCGCCTACTCGCTGTGGATGTTCAAGCGCGTCTACCTGGGCGAGCCGGGCAACGACGAGGTGCGAGGCCTGAGCGACATCAATGCTCGCGAATTCCTGGTGATGGCCTTGCTGGCCGTCGCCGTGCTCGCCATGGGCGTGTACCCCAAGCCCTTCACCGACGTGATGGACCCGGCCGTGGCCGAGCTGCTGCGCCACGTGGCGAACTCCAAGCTGAATTGACAAGAATAGACCGAGCGAGAACAGCCCCATGATCGACAAACTCAGCTGGGTCGCGGCCTACCCGGAAATTCTGTTGGCGGTGATGACCTGCGTCATTGCGCTGGCCGACCTCGCGGTCAAGACGCCGCTGCGCGGCAGCACCTACGCGCTGACCCTGCTCACCCTGGCCGTCGTCGCGGTGTTCCTCGGTGTGGCCGGCGCCTCGGGCACCACCATCGAGGGCTTTGGCGGCATGATCGTCAGCGACCCCATGGGCAACTGGCTCAAGTGCTTCGCCACCATCGCGCTGATGGCCACGCTGGTCTACGGCCGCGCCTACGCCGGCGCGCGCGACATGCTGCGCGGTGGCGAGCTGTTCAGCCTGAGCCTGTTCGCGCTGCTGGGCATGTTCGTGATGATCTCGGGCCACAACTTCCTGGTGATCTACCTGGGCCTGGAACTGCTCACGCTCTCCAGCTACGCGCTGGTGGCGCTGCGCCGCGACGACACCGCCGCGACCGAAGCGGCCATGAAGTACTTTGTGCTGGGCGCGCTGGCCAGCGGCTTCCTGCTCTACGGCCTGTCCATGGTCTACGGTGCCACGGGCTCGCTCGACATCGGCCAGGTGATGGCGTCCATCGCCGGCGGCGAGGCCACGCTCAAGGGCTCCGTCCAGGTGCTGGTGCTGGGCCTGGTGTTCGTGGTCGCGGGCCTGGCCTTCAAGCTGGGCGTGGCGCCGTTCCACATGTGGGTGCCCGACGTGTACCACGGCGCTCCCACGTCCATCACGCTGCTCATCGGCGGCGCGCCCAAGCTGGCCGCCTTCGCCATCGTGATCCGCCTGCTCGTCGAAGGCCTGCAGCCGCTGGCCATGGACTGGCAGCAAATGCTGGCCGTGCTGGCCGTGCTCTCGCTGCTGGTGGGCAACCTGGCCGCCATCGCGCAGAGCAACCTCAAGCGCATGCTGGCCTTCTCCACCATCGCGCAGATGGGCTTTCTCATGCTGGGCCTGATGGCCGGCGTGTCCGGCGGCGACGGCAGCAACATGGCCAATGCCTACAGCTCGTCCATGTTCTACGTGGTGACCTACGTGCTCACCACGCTGGGCACCTTCGGCGTGATCATCCTGCTGTCGCGCGCGGGCTTCGAGTCCGACACCATCCAGGACCTGGCCGGCCTGAACCAGCGCAGCCCCCTGTACGCCGGCGTCATGGCGGCCTGCATGTTCTCGCTGGCCGGCGTGCCGCCGCTGGTGGGCTTCTATGCCAAGCTCTCGGTGCTGCAGGCGCTGCTGGCCTCGCCCAGCGCCTTCCACGTCGGCCTGGCCGTGTTCGCGGTGGTGATGTCGCTGATCGGCGCCTTCTACTACCTGCGCCTGGTCAAGGTGATGTACTTCGACGCGCCCACACAGACCGCGCCCATCGAAGCCGGCCTGGACGTGCGCTCGGTGCTGTCGGTGAACGGCGCGCTGGTGCTGATCCTGGGCATCGTGCCGGGCGGCCTCATGGCCCTGTGCGCGCAGGCGGTGGCGGCCCTGTTCGCCTGAGACCGCGGCGCGGGGAACCCTCGCGCGCCGGACCGCTCACACCGTCGCCATGAACCAAACCGCTCTGATCTGGCTGGTGCTGGCGGCCGCCCTGGTGGCCGCGAACCTGCCCTTCGTCAACAACCGCTGGCTCGCGGTGCTGCCGCGCGCGAAGCCCAAGACGCTGTGGCTGCGGCTGCTCGAACTCGTGCTGCTGTACTTCGCCGTCGGGGCCCTGGGCCTGGCCCTGGAGCAGCGCGTGGGCCAGATCTATCCGCAGGGCTGGGAGTTCTACGCCACCACGGCGAGCCTGTTCCTCACGCTGGCTTTCCCCGGCTTCGTGTACCGCTACCTCTACAAGCGCCGCGGTGGATGACCCTCACCTGACCGAAGTGCCGCTGGCGCGCACCGAGTTGCTGCGCGGGCATTTCCTGCACGTGGTGCGCGACAGCGTGCGCCTGCCCACGGGCGCCGAGGCCACGCGCGAATTCGTGCTGCACCCGGGCGCGGTGATGGTGATCCCTGTGCTGGACGATGGCCGCGTGGTGCTGGAGCGCCAGTACCGCCACCCCATGGGGGCCGTCATGGTGGAGTTTCCCGCCGGCAAGCTCGACGCGGGCGAGGGCAGCCTGGCCTGCGCGCGGCGCGAGTTGCGCGAGGAGACCGGCTACTCGGCCCGGCAATGGGCCTTCGCGGGCCGCCTGGCGCCCACCATCGCGTACTCCGACGAGGTCATCGACGTCTGGTTCGCCCGCGGCCTGAGCCTGGGCGAGCGCGCGCTCGACGACGGCGAGGCGCTGGACGTCTTCGCCGCCACGCCGGCCGACCTGCAGGCCTGGTGCCGCGACGGCCGGGTCATCGACAGCAAGACCTTGGTGGGCATGCTGTGGCTGCAGAATGTGCTCAGTGGCCAATGGGTCTTGGACTGGCAGGATAATTGCGCTCCATGAAGGTGCTCGATCTGCAATGCGCCCACCAGCACGTGTTCGAGGGCTGGTTCGGCTCCGAAGACGATTTTCACCAGCAGCTGGAGCGCGGGCTGGTGAGTTGCCCGCTGTGCGGTGATCAGCGCGTCGAGAAAAAGCTCTCGGCGCCGCGCCTGAACCTGCGCGCGGGCCGCGACGCACCGGGCGCGGCCCATGGGCCCGAAGGTCTCACGCTGAGCAACCACCCCGCACAGGCCGAACTGGCCGAGCTGCAGGCGCGCATGCTCAAGGCCATGCGCGAGATCATGGTCAACACCGAGGACGTGGGCGAGCGCTTCGCCGAGCAGGCCCGCGCCATGCACCACGGCGAGATCGAGCGCCGCAACATCCGCGGCCAGACCAGCGCGGCCGTGGCGCTGGAGCTGCTGGAAGAGGGCGTGGAGGTGATGCCACTGCCCCTGCTGCCGGCGGTCAAGGACACCTTGCAGTAAGCCCCTGGGCCCGAGCGGTCGGGCATGAAGAAAGGGCGCCCCCGGGCGCCCTTCGTGTTGGCGGGTACCCCCGGGGTTCAGGGATACAGCCCGCGCAAATCGCGCGCGTGCAGGATGCGCTGGCAGGCGATGATGAAGGTGGCGGTGCGCAGGCTCACCTTGTGGTCCTCCGACACCTGCCACACGGCCGAGAAGGCGTCTTTCATGATCTTCACCAGGCGGGCGTTGATCTCGTCTTCGGTCCAGAAGAAGCTGGAGAAATCCTGCACCCACTCGAAGTAGCTCACCGTCACGCCGCCGGCGTTGGCGATCACGTCGGGCAGCACGAGCACGCCGCGGTCGTGCAGGATGTCGTCGGCCTGCGGCGTGGTGGGGCCGTTGGCGCCTTCGATCACCATGCGGGCCTGGATGCGGCCGGCGTTCTTCTCGTTGATCTGGCCTTCGAGCGCGGCGGGGATGAGGATGTCGCAGGGCACGCCCCAGAAGTCCTCGTTGGGAATGACCTGCCCGCCCTCGAAGCCCGCGACGGAGCCGTGGCGGCCCACGTGGTCGAGCAGGGCGGGCACGTTGAGCCCGGCCTCGCTGTAGACCGTGCCGCCGTGGTCCTGCACGGCCACCACGCGGGCGCCGGCCTCGGCGAACAGCTTGCCGGCCACGCCCCCCACGTTGCCGAAGCCCTGGACGGCCACGCGCGAGCGGGTCACGTCCAGGCCGATGCGGCGCGCGGCCTCGATGCCAACGGTGTACACGCCGCGGCCCGTGGCCTCGCGTCGGCCGAGCGAGCCGCCCAGGTCGACCGGCTTGCCGGTGACCACGCCGGTGGCGGTGGCGCCCTCGTTCATGGAGTACGTGTCCATCATCCAGGCCATGACCTGTTCGTTGGTGTTCACGTCGGGCGCGGGGATGTCTTTGGTGGGGCCGATGATGATGCCGATCTCGCTGGTGTAGCGGCGCGTCACGCGCTCGAGCTCGCCGCGCGTGAGCTGTTTGGGATCGACCCGGATGCCGCCCTTGGCGCCGCCATAGGGGACGTTGACCGCGGCGTTCTTGATGGACATCCAGGCCGCCAGGGCCATCACCTCGGACAGGGTCACGTCCTGGTGGAAACGCACGCCGCCCTTGCCGGGGCCGCGGCTGGTGTTGTGCTGCACGCGGTAGCCCTCGAAGTGGGCGACGGTGCCGTTGTCCAGATGGATGGGCACGTCCACGATGAGGGTGCGCTTGGGCCGCTTGAGGGTGTCGACCCAGCGCCCCAGCTTGCCCAGGTAGGGTGCGACGCGGTCGACCTGCTGGAGGTAGATGCCCCAGGGGCCGAGGTGGTGGGGGTCGAGGTAGGAGGGCAGGGCCTGGGTCAGCACGGAGGGAGGGGTGGGCGACGACATGGTGGGTCCTTCGATGGGGCATGGCCGCTGCGGGGCCACGGCGCCAATCACTGTACGCAGCGCCCCGGCGCTTGTCCAAGGCGGGCTGAGGATGGCTCCATGCCTGCGCTGCATGGCCTTGGCCGGCCGGTGCTAGCATCCGCCGGCCTGCTAACAGGAGGGAGGCAAGATGAACAACATCGATAGGCTGGGTGAGGCGCCGGGCGCACAGGACGCGCGGCCCCAGGTGCAGACGTTGCCGATCCGTTTCACCGGCTCGGGCAGCGAGTACTTCCGCATCTGGATCGTGAACCTGTTGCTGGTCCTGGTGACGTTCACGCTGTACTGGCCCTTCGCGCGGGCGCGGCGCCTCACGTATTTCCAGAACAACACCCTAGTGGGCGATGACCCGCTGGGTTTTCACGCCAATCCCTGGAAAATGTTCCGCGGCTACCTGGTGGTGGCGCTGTTCGGCCTGGCCTATGGCGTCACCTCGGAAACGGCGCCGCTGGTGGCCGGCGCCATCTTCCTGGTGTTCGCCCTGCTGTGGCCGGCGCTGTGGCGGGCCTCGCTGCAGTTTCGTCTGCGCAACACCAGCTGGCGCGGCGTGCGCCTGAGCTTCGAGGGCGACCTCAAGGGCGCCTACCTGGCCTTCGCGCCGCTGCTGCTGCCGGTGCTGGGCTTCGTGGCCCTGGGCCTGAACGCGCCCGACCTGGCACCCGGCGAGGGCGCCTCGCCCGAGGAGCGGCGGCGCATGGGCCTGCTGTTCCTGGGCGTGATGGCGCTGTTCGCGCTGGTCATGCCCTGGTGCCTGGCGCGCATCAAGCAGTACCAGCACGGCGGCTACCGCTTCGCCGGCGAGCGCACCGAGCTGCGCGCCGGTGTGCGCCAGTTCTACGGGCTTGGCCTGCGCTCCGGCGGCGTGATGCTGCTGGTGGTGCTGATCGTGGGCGCCATCGCAGCCTTGGGCGTGGGGCTGGCGGGGCGCACGGCGGCCGGCGTGCTGATGCTGAGCGGCGCCGTGGCGCTGGGCTATCTGCTGTTCCCCATGCTGGTGGTGACCCACTACACCGCCGCGCTGCAGAACCTGGTGTGGCAGAACACCCGCAGCCGCAACACGCGCTTTCGCAGCGGGCTGGGCTTTGGCGCGCTGGCGCGCGTGACGGCGGTGAACTGGCTGCTGATCGCGCTGACCCTGGGCTTGTACTGGCCGTTCGCCCAGGTGCGCCTGGCGCGCGCCCGGCTGGAAGCCATGGCCCTGCAGGTCAAGGGCTCGGTGAACGACTGGCTGGCGCACGCGCAGCGGCGCGACGTCGGCCCGCTGGGCGACGCCGCGGGCGACTTCTTCGGCATCGACATGGGGTTGTGAGCCGGCATGGGTGAGCCGCTGTCCACGCGCTGGTTCGATGGCCGCAGCCCGCGCGGGCGCGCGGTGCAGTTGCGCGTCGAGGGCGATGAACTGGTGCTGGAGCCGCTGGACGCCGAGCGCGCGGAGCCGCCGCGGCGCTACCGCCTGCGCGAGGTGCGCTGGCCCGAGCGCCGCACGCACGGCCAGCGCCAGACCGAGCTGCCCGACGGCGGCCTGATCCAGCACGCCGACGCCGGTGGCTGGGACGCCTGGTGGGCCGCCCAGGGCCTGCGCGAGTCCTGGGTGGTGGGCTGGCAGCAGAGCTGGCGCGCCGCCACCGCGGCGGCGGTGGGTGCCGTCGTGGTGCTGCTGGCGAGCTGGTTCTGGGGCGTGCCCCTGGCCAGCCAGTTCGTCGCGCAGCGCCTGCCGGTGGCGCTGGACGAGCGCATCGGCCGCGACGGCCTGGCCCAACTCGACCGCGCGCTGCTCAAGCCCACGCGCCTGGACGAGGCGCGGCGCCAGGCGATCGAGCGGCGCTGGCGGGCCTTCGTCGAGCGCGCCCACCCAGAAGGCGACGCGCCCGCCTGGCGCCTGTCGTTCCGGCACGCGCCCGAGCTGGGCCCCAACGCCCTGGCCCTGCCGGGCGGGCAGATGATCGTCACCGACCAGCTGGTCGAGCTGCTGCACGACCGGCCCGACGCGCTGACGGGCGTGCTGGCGCACGAGCTGGGCCACGTGCGCCACCGCGACGGCCTGGACATGCTGGTGCGCGCCAGCCTGCTGAGCGCCATCGTGGGCGTGGTCTTCGGCGACGCCAGCGGCTTCATCGCCAGCGTGCCAGCGGCGCTGCTGACCCAGTCCTACTCGCGCGACGTGGAGCGCCGCGCCGACGCCTACGCGGCCGAGCGGCTGGACCGCGCGGGCCTGTCGCCGGCCGTGATGGTCACGCTGTTCGAGCGCCTGGCCACCGCACGAAAAGACAAGGACCGCGACGCCGGCGGCGTGCTGCCGATCGCGTTGGCCAGCCACCCGGCGGACGAGGATCGCATCCGCTTCTTCCGCGAGTGGACGCCCGGGCGCTGAGGCCGGGTGCCGGGCACGGGCACGCCGGTGGCCCTCAGGCGTTGAACTGCAGGGCCGCCAGGCCCGCGTACACGCCGCCGCGCGCCACCAGCTCGGCGTGCGTGCCCTGCTCGACCAGGCGGCCGTGGTCCATCACCACAATGCGGTCGGCGCGCTGCACCGTGGCCAGCCGGTGGGCGATGACCAGGGTGGTGCGGTTGCGCATGGCGGCCTCCAGCGCCGCCTGTACCACGCGCTCGCTCTGCGCGTCCAGCGCGCTGGTGGCCTCGTCCAGCAGCAGCAGCGGCGGGTTCTTCAGCATGGCGCGTGCGATGGCGATGCGCTGGCGCTGGCCGCCCGACAGGCGCACGCCGCGCTCGCCCAGGAAGGTGGCGTAGCCCTCGGGCAGTTGGGCGATGAACTCGTCGGCGAAGGCGGCGCGCGCGGCGGCCTTCACCGCTTCGTCGCTGGCGCCGGGCTGGCCGTAGCGGATGTTCTCCATCGCGCTGCTGGAGAAGATCACCGGGTCCTGCGGCACGATGCCGATGCGCTCACGCAGGTCCTGCAGCCGCAGGGCGTTGATCGGCGTGCCGTCGAGCACGATGCGGCCCTGCTGCGGGTCGTAGAAGCGCAGCAGCAGCGAGAACACGGTGGTCTTGCCGGCGCCGCTGGGGCCCACGATGGCCACCGTCTGCCCAGGCGCCACCGCCAGTGAAAACCCGTCCAGCGCCGCCTGCGCCGGGCGCGAGGGGTAGTGGAAGCGGACCTGCTCGAACGCCAGCGCGCTGCCGCCCGCCGGCAGCGGCGCGTCCACGGCCTTGGTGGGCGACTTCACCGGCGATTCGCTGGCCAGCAGCTCCACCAGGCGCTCGCTCGCGCCCGCGGCGCGCAGCAGGTCGCCGTACACCTCGCCCAGCACGGCCACCGCACCCGCGAAGATCACCACGTAGAACACCGCCTGACCCAGCTGCCCCGGCGACAGCTGGCCGTTCAGCACCGCCTGCGTGCCCTGGAACATGCCCCAGAGAATGAGCGCCGCGTTGGCGATGATGACGAAGGCCACCAGCGCCGCGCGCGCCTTGGTGCGGCGCACGGCGGTCTCGAACGCATGCTGGGTGGATTGCTCGAAGCGCTGGGATTCGCGTCCCTCGGCCGCGTAGCTCTGCACCGTGGGAATGGCGTTCAGCACCTCGGCCGCGATGGAGCTGGAATCGGCGATGCGGTCCTGGCTGGCGCGCGAGAGCCGGCGCACCCGGCGCCCGAACCACATGGCCGGCAGCACCACCAGCAGCACCGTGGCCAGCACGAGCACCATCACATAGGGGTGCGACCACACCAGCATCACCAGCGCGCCCAGGCCCATCACCGCGTTGCGCAGGCCCATGGAGAGCGAGGAGCCCACAACCGTCTGCACCAGCGTGGTGTCGGCCGTCAGGCGCGACAGCACCTCGCCGGTCTGCGTGGTCTCGAAGAACTGCGGGCTCTGGCGCAGCACGTGGCGGTACACCGCGTTGCGCAGGTCGGCCGTGATGCGCTCGCCGATCCAGCTGACCAGGTAGAAGCGCACGGCCGAGAACAGGCCCAGCGCCACCGCCACCCCGAACAGCGCCGCGAAATGCTCGCGCAGCGCCAGCACCTGATCGCCGCGCCCCGCCGGCACCAGGCCGTCGTCGATCAGCAGGCGCAGCGCCACCGGAAAGGCCAGCGTGGCCGCCGCCGCGAGCACCAGGAAGAGCAGGGCCAGGCCCATCTGCAGGCGGTAGGGGCGCATGAAAGGCAGCAGCCCGGTGAGCGAACGCGGGCTCTTGCCCGAGGGGCGGTCGGAGGCGGTGGCCATGGGGGAGGGGACGCGGAGGTCGGTGCCGAGGTGGGTGCCTAGCTTAGGCCAAGACGCGCGCGTCGAGGGGTGGCGCCCGCCATGCGCCGATCCGGCCCGGGCCGGGACCGTTGCACCGGGCCAGGCTCCTATCGAGAGGGGAGAGGGCGGATCGAACAAGAGCCGCCGGGCGGGCGTGTCAACAATTCGGCATCGGCGTTTCGGCGCAATGCTCGCAGCCGGCGTTGTTTCTTGTCCTCCCCGCGCCGTTGTTTCTGCCGCAAGCGCCAAAACAAGCCGCGCTGGCTTCAAAGGCGGCCCACTTCGCCTGGCAACTGTTGTGGCGTTGTGCGGCAACGCCTCGTTGGGGCATGGGCTCAGGCGGGGGCCTTGGCGCCGCCTGCGCAGGGACCGTTGAGGTGTCGGTCTCGCCATCCGAAGCGGCATGGGTCGCGCCGGCAGAGGCCGTCGGCGCAGTGACCTCGAGGCCCTTGGCCAGATTGGGTCGGGGGACAACCACCTTTTTCGCTCCCCGCTCGGGGTCTGGCCGATCGCCAAAATGGATCTGGCCGTTGCTGTCTTTCCAGCGGTACACCTGCGCCTGAGCGATGCCGCCACCCCATGCCAATGCCAATGCCATCGTGAGCATGAGATGGATCCAACGAACAGCGCCCATGGTGTTCCCCCCCAGAAGGCCCGGGCGATCGAACGTCTGCATTGGGCCGATGACCGCCATGCTAGCGCAGGCCCTCTGCGCGAGCCGCTTCCTCTGCGATCCCATTGCACGCTATCCCATCGCGTGATAACAATCGGCGCTCCTACACCCCCAGGAGTTCCCCATGCTCACCCGCACCCTGATCCTCGCCGCCGCCCTGGCGTTCACCGCCACCGGTTCCTGGGCCGACGAGGCCACCTGCCAGGCGAAGGCGATGGAGAAGAAGCTGGCCGGCGCGGCCAAGAATTCCTTCATGACCAAGTGCAAGAAGGACGCCACGGCGGCCTGCACCATGGCCGCGGGTGAGAAGAAGCTCTCCGGCGCGGCCAAGACGAGTTTCACCAACAAGTGCGTGCGCGACGCCGTGGGCGCCGAGGACAAGAAGCCGTCCTGAGACCCGCTTGAGCGCGGGGCGCGCGGGCGGCCTCAGAGCGCCAGCCGCTTGGCGTACCCCGTCATCTCCAGGTAGCCCCGTCCCACCAGGCGGCCGTTGCTGTCGATCAGCTCCGACAGGCCTTCCCAGTAGATCGCGCCGGTGCTGGCGCGGCTGTCGAGTTCCTGCGCGTCGACCAGCGCGCGCACGGTGTAGAAGTCGGCCGGCGTGCGCACCCGCCATTCCACGGGGTAGCGCGTGCGCGTGAGCGGGCTGGTCCACCAGCGCTGGGGCACGAATGCCACCTCGCCCGGGGCGAAGCGGTGGATGGCGTTCGGCTCGCGCGCGTCGGCCGCGGCGCGCAAGGAGCCGCCCGCCCACAGGGCCGAGCCGTCGGCGCGGCGCAGCCGGAAGGCGGTGAGGGCGTGGCCGTCGAACAGGTTCATGCCGATCCAGTCCCAGCCCACGGCCTCGGGGTGCAGCAGGGCCTCGCTCCATTCGTGGTCCAGCCAGGCACTGCCGCTCACCTGGAAGCGCTGGCCGGCCAGGCCCAGGGTGCCGCTCGCCTGCAGCTGCGGCTGCGAGACGTAGAAGCTGGACTGCGCGGCGTCCGGCCCCTTGCGCGAGAAGCCCCGGTCGCCCTGCAGCAGCCAGGCCTGCGGCGCGCTGGCCTCGATGTCGATCAGCAGCGTGTCGCCCACGGCGCGCGTGGCGTAGCCGCCGTCGGTGCGGCGGCGCAGGAACCAGTCGCGCAGCACCACCTCGGTGTCGGTCTCGCTGGCGAACACGGCGCGTTCGGTGCTGGCGGGCCGTTCGCCGTTCCAGCGCGCGATGCGCTGGTCGTGGTGCAGGCGCCGGCCCGCGACGTCGGTGATGGCGGCGTGCGCGAACAGCAGCTGGCGCGCGGCCAGGCGGCCGGGCAGGTCGCGCGCCTCGTCCACGCGGCTGCGGAAGAAGGTGATCTGGAAGCCGAAGTCGCGGCCGCCGCCGTCGCGCGCGTGGCCGGTGAGGTACCACCATTCGGTGCGCGTGTCGTTGTGGCTGCCATGGTCGCGCGGGAAGGCCAGCGCGCGCGGGCGCAGGGCGTCGCCGGGGCGGGCAATGTCGCGCGCGTGTGTGGGAGGCCAGGCCAGGGCGGCGGCGCTGCCGAGCAGCCAGTGGCGGCGGGAGAGGGGGGGCATGGCGTTCACCAGTCCTGCCTGACGGCCTGCACCGCGTCGCGGCTGGCCGCCGCGCGCCCGGCCAGCCAGGCCGTGAAGGTGCCGGCCAGCACCACCGCCAAGGCCAGCGCGCCCAACCGCGCCCAGGGCAGCACCAGGTCCATGGTCCAGTGGAAGCTCTGCGGGTTGACCACGTGCACCAGCACCAGGCTGACCAGCAGGCCCAGGGCCGTGCCGGCCAGCGCGCCCAGGGCGGTCCAGGCCAGGCCCTCGGCGGCCACCACGCCCAGGATCTGGCGCCGCGTGAGGCCCAGGTGCGCGAGCAGGCCGAACTCCTTGCGCCGCACCAGGACCTGGGCGCTGAAGCTCGCGGCCACGCCGAACAGGCCGATGCCGATGGCCACGGCCTGCAGCCAGACGGTGACGGCGAAGCTGCGGTCGAAGATGCGCAGCGAGGCGGCGCGGATCTGCTCGGCTGAGGCGAATTCGATGGTGTCCTGCAGGCCCTGCCTTCGCGCCAGCGCATCGATGGCTTCGCGCACCGCCCGCGGGTCGGCGCCGGGCGCCAGGTGCAGCGCCAGGTCGCTCACCAGGCGCTCGCCGCTCAGGCGCGCGAAGGTGTCGGCGTCGATGGCCAGGCTGCCGTGCTGGCGCGCGTAGTCGCGCCAGACGCCCGCCACCACGTAGCGGGCGCGCCGGGCCTCGGGCGCGGCCAGGGCCTGGGCCAGCGCGGGCAGGGGCTGGCCCAGGCGGGCGCCGTACAGGTCGGCCATCGCCTCGCTCGCATAGACGGGCACGTCGGGCGCGGCCACGGCGACGGTTTGGCCCACCAGGGGCAGCGGCAAGGGATCGCCGCGCAGCGGGCGCACCACCAGCGTCACCGGCGGGCGCGCGGGGTCGAACTGAAGGGGCAGGGCGCGCAGCGGGTCGGCCCGCGCCACCCCAGGCACGGCCGACACCGCGTCCACGAAGGCCGGTGGCAGGTGCAGGGCGTCCCCGGCGCCGACGCTGCCGCGCAGGTAGAGCGGGGCGGGCAGCACGGTGTCCAGCCAGTGCGTCACCGAGTCGCGAAAACTCGCCACCATGACCGTGAGCGCCACCGACAGGGCCAGGCTGGCCACCACGCCGCTGGTGGCCACGGCGGCGGTCTCGCGCAGGCGGCGCGCGCGCTCCACCGCCAGCAGTGGCAGCAGGTGGCGGGCGGTGTGCGGCGCGAGGCGGTCCAGCAGGGCCGACACGCCCAGCGGCAGCGCCGCGATGCCGCCGATCAGCAGCAGGCCCACCGACACATAGGCCCCCAGCGGCAGGCCGGCCACGGGTGGCGCCAGCGCGGCCAGGCCGGCGAGCAGCAGCAGCCCCAGGGCCAGGGTATGCCGCCGCGCGGTGGGCGCGTCCGTGCCCAGGCCCTTGAGCGCCTGCGCCGGCGCCAGGGTCTGCGCCGCGCGCGCCGGCCACCAGCCGCCGGCCACGGCCGCCGCCACGCCCAGCGCGCCGTACAGCAGCGCGGCCCATGGGCTCCAGCGCAGGGCGGGCGATACGCCGGTGAAGTAGCCGCCGCCCAGGTCGCCGCCGAGCTGGCGCAGCGCCAGCGCCGCCACGGCGCTGCCCAGGGCCACGCCGATGGCGCCGCCCAGCAGGCCCAGCAGGGCCGATTCGGCCAGCACCAGGCGCAGCCGCTCGCGCGCCGACAGGCCCAGCACGCCCAGCAGCGCCAGCGGCCCCTGTCGCCGAGCGACCGACAGGGACAGCACCGAGAACACCAGGAAGGCGCCCGTGAACAGGGCCACCAACGCCAGCACCGTGAGGTTGACGCGGTAAGCGCGCGACAGGTTGCTGATGCGCTCGCCCGCCTGTTCGGGGCGCTGGGCCAGGGTGCCCGGGGGCAGTTGCAGTTCGTCCAACACGCGCTCGGCCGGGGTGCCGGGGGCCAGCCGCAGGTCGATGCGGCTGAGCGCGCCGATGCGCCCGGCCAGGGCCTGCGCGGCGGCGATGTCCATCACCAGCACCGGCGCGCCGGGCGCGTTCACCTGGCCGGCGACGCGCAAGCGGTGCTCGGCCGCGCCCAGCCGCAGGCCGACGGTGGCGGCGGCGCCGACGGCCTGGCGCGCGCTCGCGTTCAGGAACACGGCGTCGGGCGCGAACAGGTCCAGGCGGCGGCCGTCGTCCCCGCCCGTCAGCGGCATCAGCGCGGGCGCCACGCGGCCCACGCTGAGGGCGTCCACGCCGACCAGGCGCGCCGGCAGGCGCTCGCCGCGGGCCGTGGCCAGCGAGGCCGGCAGCTCCAGCACCGGGCTGGCCGCCGCCACGCCCGGGTGCGCGGCCACGCGCTCGAACAGGGCGTCGTCCAGCAGGCCCTGGCGGGCGCGCAGCTCGATGTCGGGCTGGCCGTTGACGGCGCTCACGGCGTCGCGGAACTCGGCCAGGGCCGAGGCGTTGATGAGCTGCACCGCCAGCGCCAGCGCCACGCCCAGCGCCACCGCGAGCACGGCGGTGGCGCTGCGCCAGGGGTGGTGGTGGAACTCCTGCCAGGAGACGGTGGTGAGCAAGCGGCGCATGCGAGCAGCTTACGCGCCCGGGGCGGGACCGGCGTCTGTGGTTGAATATCGCCTTTTCGTCCAATCCCGCCGTTCGAAGGAAGATTGCCATGGGCAACAAGATCGTCACCGAGGCCGACCGCAAGGCCACCCCCCGTCCCGTCGCTGCCAACGGCGTCGTGCTGCCCACTCCCGGCCGTGGCCAGCGCCGCAGCCTGGAGCGCGGCGTGGCCACGCGCAGCAAGAAGAACCCCGGCAAGCGCCCGCACAGCGGCTGATCACCAGCGTTTCGCGCAAGGCCCGCTTCGGCGGGCTTTTTGTTTTCCGATGCCCGCTGTTCGAGGGGCATTGCCCGCCGTTGCCGGGGAATGCACCGGGCGTGACTTGACCGGCTTAGACCCAAAAGTTACAATCCAAGGTTTCCTATCAGTCAACTACATATGTTGACGCACCGAGCGCTACTCGCGGATCGTCTTGAATCCCGTCGCGGCGCCGGTTCCTCCCCGCCAGGCCCCGCCTGGCACCGGCTGGTTTCCAGCCACCCGACGCCGCGTCGCGCCACCCCGTTCACGCCCCTCGACCAGGCCCGCTGAACGGCATTCTTGGTGCGTTCAGGCGCTGGTTGCGGCCTTGCTTCGTCGTCTTCAGTGCCTGCTGCGCGGCTGCGGTTCGCGGTCGCCTGCGCGCACGTTTCGCCGGCGGCCATTGCCCAAGCCCACCGCACAGGAGGCCCCGCCGCAATGGCAAAAGACATTCAGATCGACCACGTGTTCAAGGTCTTCGGCGACGACCCCGAGGCCGCGCTGGCGCTTGCGCGCGACGGCCTGAGCAAGCAGGAGATCCTGGCCCGCACCGGCCAATCCATCGGCGTCTTCGACGCGCACTTCGATATCCAGGCCGGCGAGATTTTCGTGATCATGGGCCTGTCGGGTTCGGGCAAGTCCACGCTGGTGCGCCTGCTCAACCGGCTCATCGAGCCCAGCGCCGGGCGGGTCGTGATCGACGGCCGCAACATCTTCGAGCACAGCGACCGCGATCTGCGCGCCTTGCGCCGCAAGGACATCAGCATGGTGTTCCAGTCTTTCGCGCTGATGCCGCACATGACCGTGCGCGACAACACCGCCCTGGGGCTGGAGCTGGCGGGGGTCGAGCGGGCCACGCGCCTGGCCCAGGCCGACGAGGCCCTGGCCCAGGTGGGCCTGGAGGGCTGGGGCGACAGCTACCCCGACGAACTCTCCGGCGGCATGCAGCAGCGCGTGGGCCTGGCGCGCGCGCTGGCCAGCGACCCGTCCATCCTGCTGATGGACGAGGCCTTCTCGGCGCTCGACCCGATCATCCGCACCGACATGCAGAGCGAGCTGCTGCGGCTGCAGCAGGTGCGCCGCCGCACCATCGTCTTCATCTCGCACGACCTGGACGAGGCCATGCGCATCGGCGATCGCATCGCCATCATGAAAGACGGCCAGGTGGTGCAGGTGGGCACGCCCGAGGAGATCCTGCGCCGGCCGGCAGACGACTACGTGCGCCAGTTCGTGCGCGGCGTGGACGCGGCCGCCGTGTTCAAGGCCGGCGACATCGCGCGCCGCAGCCAGGTGGTGGTGGCCGAAAGCACCACGCGGGGTTCGCGCGCCGCCCTGTCCATGCTGGAGCAGCAGGACCGCGAATTCGCCTACGTGGTGGACCCGCGCCAGCGCTTCCAGGGCATGGTCTCGGTCGAGTCGCTGCGTGCCGCGCTGAACGGCCATGAGGGTCCGCTGGGCCTGCAGCACGCCTTCCTGCCCGAGGTGCGGGCGCTGGAGGCCGCCGAGCCCGTCAACGGTCTGTTCGGCCAGGTGGCGCAGTCGCCCTGGCCGCTGCCGGTGGTGGACGCGGGCGGCCAGTACGTCGGCGCCATCAGCAAGACCACGCTGCTGCGCTTCATGGACCGTGGCAGCGACTGAACAAGGAGAAGCGATGCAGAACGACACCCCCCTGTCCCCGGACACCCCGTCGGTGGCGCCGGCCGACGCCGCGGCCACCGACCCCTGGGGCTCCGCCGCGCCCGCGGCCGAGCCCCAGGGGTCGGCGGTTGCGCCGGCCGGCGACGCCTGGTCCACCAGCACGCAAGCCTCGGGTGGCGGTTGGCTGGACGCCGCGCCGGCCGATGCCGCCGCCGCGCCCGGCGCGGACGGCTTTCACCTCAGCCAGCTCTGGGACGGCAGCCTGCCCGTTCAGGACTGGATCAACAGTGGCCTGGGCTGGGCCGTGGACCATTTCCGGCCCTTCTTCCAGGCCGTGCGCGGCCCCATCGACGCCACGCTGGGCGGCGTGGAGGCCGCCTTGCTGGCCGTGCCGGTGCCGGTGATGGTGGCCCTGCTGGGCCTGATCGCCTGGCAGTGCGCGGGGCGCGGCGTGGCCATCGGCGCGGTGGTCTCGCTGCTGCTGGTGTCGACGCTGGGCATCTGGCCCGAGGCCATGGTCACGCTCTCGCTGGTGTTGACCTCGCTGGCCTTCTGCGTGCTGATCGGCCTGCCGCTGGGCGTGCTGCTGGCTGCCAGCGACCGCGCCCAGCGTGTCGTGCGGCCGGTGCTCGACGCCATGCAGACCACGCCGGCCTTCGTCTACCTGGTGCCGGTGGTGATGCTGTTCGGCATCGGCAACGTGCCCGGCGTGATCGTCACCATCGTGTTCGCGCTGCCGCCGCTGGTGCGCCTGACCACGCTGGGCATCCGCCAGGTGCGGCCCGACCTGATCGAGGCCGCCCAGGCCTACGGCGCCTCGCCCTGGCAGATGCTGACCAAGGTGCAGCTGCCCCTGGCCATGCCCTCGATCATGGCGGGCATCAACCAGGCGCTGATGCTGTCGCTGTCCATGGTGGTGATCGCTTCCATGATCGCCGTCGGCGGCCTGGGCCAGATGGTGCTGCGTGGCATCGGCCGCCTGGACATGGGCCTGGCCACGGTCGGCGGCCTGGGCATCGTGCTGCTGGCCATCACGCTGGACCGCATCACCCAGGCCATGGGCCAGCCGCGCCGCGGCGCGCGCCACTGGTGGCAGACCGGGCCCGCGGGCCTGGTGCTGCGGCTGGCGCGAAGCCGCCGCCACCCTTCACTTTCTTCCTCCAACGAACTCACCCAAGGAGAAACCGCATGAACGTTCCATTCAACCGATTCGCGCTGTGGCGCAAGCTCTTCGCCGCCGGCCTGGTGGCCGCCACGGCGGCCACGGCCGTCGCCCAGGACCTGCCTGGCAAGGGCGTCGTGGTCAAGCCGGTGAAGAGCTCCATCGCCGAAGAAACCTTCCAGACCCTGCTGGTGGGTCGCGCGCTGCAGAAGCTGGGCTATGAGGTGCAGCCGATCAGCGAGGTGGAGTACGCCACCGCCCACGTGGCGCTGGCCAACGGCGACGCCACCTACCTGGCCAGCCACTGGGACCCGCTGCACGCCGACTTCTACAAGAATGCCGGCGGCGACGCCAAGCTCTCGCGCACCGGTGCCTACTCGCCCGGCGCGGCCCAGGGCTACCTCATCGACAAGAAGACGGCCGACGCCCACAAGATCACCAACGTCGCGCAGCTGCAGAAGCCCGAGATCGCCAAGCTCTTCGACGCCGATGGCGACGGCAAGGCCGACCTGACCGGCTGCAACCCCGGCTGGGGCTGCGAGGCCGTCATCGAACACCAGCTCACGGCCTTCAAACTGCGCGACACCGTGCGCCACGTGCAAGGCAGCTACTCGGCGCTGATCGCCGACACCATCACCCGCTACAAGCAGGGCAAGCCCATCCTGTACTACACCTGGACGCCCTACTGGGTGAGCGGCGTGCTGCGCCCGGGCCAGGACGTGGTGTGGCTGCAGGTGCCGTTCTCCTCGCTGCCCGGCGAGCAGGCCAAGCTGGACACCAAGCTGCCCAATGGCCAGAACTACGGCTTCGTCATCAACACGCAGCGCATCGTGGCCAACCGCGCCTTCGTGGAGAAGAACCCGGCCGCGGGCAAGCTGTTCGAGGTGATGAAGCTGTCGGTGGGCGACATCAACGCCCAGAACCTGCGCATGCGCGACGGCGAGAACAAGCCGGCCGACATCGAGCGCCACGTCGACGCCTGGATCAAGGCCAACCAGAAGACCTTCGACGGCTGGATCGCCGAGGCGAAGGCGGCGGCAAAGGGCTGAGCCCCGCTGGCGGGCGCTGGCTCGAAGCCAGCGTCAACCCGCCGTCTTGGGTGTGAAGTCGCAGTACGCCGCCACCGCGCAGCGGTGGCACTGCGGCTTGCGCGCCAGGCACACGTAGCGCCCGTGCAGGATGAGCCAGTGGTGCGAATCCACCGCGTACTCGGGCGGCACGCGCTTCATCAGCGCCAGTTCCACGGCCAGTGGCGTCTTGCCCGGCGCCAGGCCGGTGCGGTTGCTGACGCGAAAGATGTGCGTGTCCACCGCCATGGTGGGCTCGCCGAAGGCCACGTTGAGCACCACGTTGGCCGTCTTGCGGCCCACGCCGGGCAAGGCCTCCAGCGCCTCGCGCGTGCGCGGCACCTCGCCACCGTGGCGCTCCACCAGGATGCGGCAGGTCTCCATGAGGTGCCGGGCCTTGCTGCGGAACAGGCCGATGGTCTTGATGTAGCCCTCCAGCCCCTCGAGCCCCAGGGCCAGGATGGCCTGAGGCGTATTGGCCACGGGGAACAGCTTGCGCGTGGCCTTGTTGACGCTCACGTCGGTGGCCTGGGCCGACAGCAGCACGGCGGCCAGCAGCTCGAAGACGGTGGTGTATTCCAGCTCCGACTGGGGGCTGGGGTTGCTCGCCTTCAAGGTGGCGAAGAAGGGTTCGATCAGCTCGCGCTTCATGGGCGCGCAGTCTATCCATCCCTCTGAGGGTTTGCCCGGGGCCGGTGCGCGGCGCGCGGTTTTGGTGACAATGCGCCATTCCGATCCGACCCCACCCCCCCGCCCGCATGAGCCACACCATTCCCTTCGCCGATCGCCTCAACAACGTCGAAACGTCCGCCATCCGCGAGCTGTTCAAGCTGCTGGGCAAGCCCGGCATCATCAGCTTCGCGGGCGGCTTTCCCGACAGCGCCCTGTTCGACGTCGACGGCATCCGCGAGGCCGTGAACGCCGCGCTGAGCGAAGAGCCCGGCGCCACCCTGCAGTACGGCGCCACCGAAGGCCACCCGCCCCTGCGCGAGCAACTGGCCGCCTTCATGGCCAGCAAGGGCGTGCGCGGGCTCGCCGCCAACGACCTGATCGTCACCACCGGCAGCCAGCAGGCGCTGGACCTGCTGGGCAAGACGCTGGTGTCGCCTGGCGACAAGGTGATCGTCGAAGGCCCCACCTTCCTGGCCACCATCCAGTGCTTCCGCCTCTACGGCGCCGATCTGGTCACCGTACCCGTGGACGGGCAGGGCGCCCAGACCGATCGGCTGGAACAGCTCATCGCCGAGCACAAGCCCAAGTTCGTCTACCTCATCCCCACCTTCGGCAACCCCAGCGGCGCCATGATGAGCCTGGAGCGCCGCAAGGCCGTGCTGCGGATGGCGGTCAAGCACGGCACCCTGATCGTGGAAGACGACCCCTACGGCGACCTGTACTTCGGCGACGCGCCGCCGCCCAGCCTGCTGGCCCTGGCCGACGAGGTGCCCGGCGCGCGCGACGTCCTGGTGCACTGCGGCTCGCTGAGCAAGGTGCTCAGCCCCGGCCTGCGCGTGGGCTGGATGGTGGGGCCGGCCGAATTGCTGGCCAAGGCCACCATGTGCAAGCAGTTCAGCGACGCCCACACCAGCACCTTCGCCCAGGCCACGGCGGCCCAGTACCTCAAGGCCGGTCGCATGCCCGCCACGCTGTCGCGCGTGCGTCGTGTCTACGCCGAGCGCGCCGCCACCATGACGACCGCGCTGCGGCGCGAACTGGGCGACGCGATCGACTTCGTCGCACCCCAGGGCGGTTTGTTCGTGTGGGCGTGGCTCACGGGCGCGGGCGGCAAGGTGGCCGACGGCGCGGTCTTCGCGAAGAAGGCCATCGAGCAGGGCGTGGCCTTCGTGCCGGGCGCCCCGTTCTTCGCCAACGACCCGGTGCACGCCACGCTGCGCCTGAGCTTCGCCACCGCGCCGCTGGACAAGATCGAGGAAGGCATTCAACGGTTGGGCAAAGCCTTGTGACATGAACACCACCACCACCGCTGCCCGGGTCGCCGGGTCCGACGACGGTCCCGAGACACAACCGGGCCCCGTGCCCGAACTGGTGATCGACGACGTCGACGTCTTCATCGACGGCGTGGGGCCCCAGACGGTGGTGATGGTGCATGGCTGGCCCGACACGCCCGCGCTGTGGGACGGCACCGTGGCCGCCCTGGTGCCCGAGTGGCGCTGCGTGCGTTTCCATTTGCCGGGCTTCGACCTGGCGCGCGGCCCGCGGCCCATGAGCCAGAGCGACATCGTCGCGCTCATCGCGCGCATCGTGGATGCCGTGAGCCCCGACCAGCGCGTGACCCTGCTGCTGCACGACTGGGGCTGCGCCTTCGGCTACACCTACGCCAAGCGCCACACCGAGCGCGTGGCGCGCATCGTGGCGCTGGACATCGGCGACGTGGGCTCGCGCGACTACTTCGAGTCCCTGGGCTGGCGCGAGAAGCTCATGATCGCGGGCTACCAGCTCTGGCTGGCCGCGGCCTGGTCACTGGGCCCGCGCGCGCCCGGCCTGGCCAACCGCATGACGCGCTGGATGGCGCGCCGGATCGGTTGCCGCAACGACCCGGCCCTGATCGGCTGGGAGATGAACTACCCCTACGCCATGCGCTGGTTCAATGCCTTCGGCGGCCTGCGCGGCGCGGGCCAGGCCGAGCGGCTGATAGACGAACAACTGCCTGGCCTGTTCGTCTATGGCCGGCGCAAGCCCTTCATGTTCCATTCCAGCCGCTGGGTGCGCCACCTCAACCGCACCACCGGCTGCGCGGCCAAGTCGCTGGACACGGGGCACTGGATCATGAAACAGAAGCCGGCCGAGTTCCACGCCGTGCTCAAGGACTGGCTGGCCCACGTGACTCAGCCGGCCTCCACCCCCAGGGCCTGAGCCACGCGGAACGCCGCCCAGGCGTCGTTGGCGGCATAGAGCAGCTGCGCCTCGCTCAGGCTGGCGGCGGCCCAGTTGCTGGTGGCGGCCTTCTTGCTCTTGGCGAAGCGCTGACCGAACAGCACCGCCACCGCGGCGCGCACGCCCATGTCCTTGCGGTAGCCCTGGGCGCGGAAGAGGGAATTGAGTTCGATCACGCCCGCGGGTTCGATGCCCAGCTTGGCGCGCACCCGCAGGTTGTCGTCGCGCAGGCCGAAGCCGGCCTTGGCGTGCGCCGGGTGGGCCAGCAGGGCCGCCACCGCCGCGCGGCAGCCCGGGTCGGCGAGCTGGAACACCCAGGCGCGCTCGGCAACGGCCAGTTGCACCACGTGCGGGCCGTCGGACACCTGGTCCTTGAAAAAGGTGGGCTTGGATTCGGTGTCGAAGCCCCAGACCGGGTGCGCGGCCAGCGCGGCGGCGGCTTCGCGGGCGCCGTCGGCGCTGCGCACCAGCGCGATGCGCGCGAGGTCCAGCGGCGGGAAGGGGGGCAGGGCGTCGATGGCGTCCTTGTCGGGCGTGGGTCGGGTTTCGCGCGCGGTCATGGGGCGCCAGCATAGCCGCCAGGGCCATCGCGTTCCGGCACAATTTCCCGATGACCACCCCCCTGCTGCAGGAAGTGGCGAGCGAGGCCCCCACCCCGGGCGAGTTCGTGCGCTTCCCCAACTCCCCTTTCGAGCTGTTCCTGCCCTACCCGCCGGCGGGGGACCAGCCCGAGGCGATCGACCAGCTCGTTGAAGGCATCAACGACGGCGAGGTCTTCCAGACCCTCCTCGGCGTGACCGGCTCGGGCAAGACCTTCACCATGGCCAACGTGATCGCGCGCGTGGGCCGTCCGGCCATCGTGTTCGCGCCCAACAAGACCCTGGCCGCCCAGCTCTACAGCGAGTTCCGCGAGTTCTTCCCGAAGAACGCGGTCGAGTACTTCGTCAGCTACTACGACTACTACCAGCCCGAAGCCTATGTGCCGCAGCGCGACCTGTTCATCGAGAAGGACAGCGCGATCAACGAGCACATCGAGCAGATGCGCCTGAGCTGCACCAAGAGCATCCTGGAGCGGCGCGACGTGCTCATCGTGGCCACGGTCTCCGCCATCTACGGCATCGGCAAGCCCGAGAGCTACCACCAGATGGTGATGACCCTGCGCGTGGGCGACAAGATCGGGCAACGCGACGCCATCGCCCAGCTGGTCCGCATGCAGTACACGCGCAACGAAACCGACTTCGGCCGCGGCAAGTTCCGCGTGCGCGGCGACACCATCGACGTCTTCCCGGCCGAACACTCCGAGATGGCGATCCGCATCGAGCTGTTCGACGACGAGATCGAAAGCCTGCAGCTGTTCGATCCGCTCACCGGCAAGGTGCGCCAGAAGATCCCGCGCTTCACCGTCTTCCCCAGCAGCCACTACGTGACCCCGCGCGAGCAGGTGCTGCAGGCGGTGGAGACCATCAAGCTTGAGCTCGACCAGCGCCTGAAGGAGCTGGTGGGCATGGGCAAGCTGGTGGAGGCGCAGCGTCTGGAGCAGCGCACCCGTTTCGACCTGGAGATGCTGAGCGAGGTGGGCCACTGCAAGGGCATCGAGAACTACACGCGCCACCTGTCGCAGGCGCGCCCGGGCGATCCGCCGTCCACCCTGACCGACTACCTGCCGCGCGACGCGGTGATGTTTCTGGACGAAAGCCACGTGCTGATCGGCCAGCTCGGCGGCATGTACAACGGCGACCGCGCGCGCAAGACCACGCTGGTGGAGTACGGCTTTCGCCTGCCCAGCGCGCTGGACAACCGGCCGCTGAAGTTCGAGGAGTTCGAGCAGCGCATGCGCCAGGTGGTGTTCGTCTCGGCCACGCCGGCCGACTACGAAAAGACCCACGCCAGCAAGGTGGTCGAGCAGCTGGTGCGGCCCACCGGCCTGGTCGACCCGGAGCTGGAGGTGCGCCCCGCCATGCACCAGGTGGACGACGTGCTGCAGGAGATCCGCCTGCGCGTGCAGCGCCAGGAGCGCGTGCTCATCACCACCCTCACCAAGCGCATGGCCGAGCAGCTCACCGACTACCTGACCGAGAACGGCGTGAAGGTGCGCTACCTGCACAGCGACATCGACACGGTCGAGCGCGTGGAGATCATCCGCGACCTGCGCCTGGGCGCCTTCGACGTGCTGGTGGGCATCAACCTGCTGCGCGAGGGCCTGGACATTCCGGAGGTCTCGCTGGTCGCCATCCTGGATGCGGACAAGGAGGGCTTCCTGCGCTCCGAGCGCAGCCTGATCCAGACCATCGGCCGCGCCGCGCGCAACCTCAACGGCAAGGCCATCCTCTACGCCGACCAGATCACCGATTCAATGAAGGCGGCCATCGGCGAAACCGAGCGCCGCCGCGCCAAGCAGATCGCGCACAACGCGGCGCACGGCATCGAGCCGCGCAGCGTGAACAAGCGCATCAAGGACCTGATCGACGGCGTGTACAGCGAGAAGGCGGGCAAGGAGGCCGACCGCCTGGCCGCCGAAAGCGCCGCCCGCGCCGAGCTCGAAGAAATGAGCGAGAAGGACGTGGCTCGGGAAATCAAGCGGCTGGAAAAGCTCATGCTGGAGCACGCCCGCAACCTGGAGTTCGAGAAGGCCGCCCAGGTGCGCGACCAGCTCGCCCAACTCAAGGCCCGGGTGTTCGGCTCCACCGGGCACGACAGCGCGGCCTGAACGTTTGGGTGGCGGCCCGACTCCCAGAATCCGGGGTCGCGCCCGGGCGCTTGTCCACTGGCATAAACCCCATATCGGTACAATGCCGAGCAAATCGCTCAGCTTTTGGGCTATAATTCGACAAAATTAGTCGGGAAACCCCGCGACAGCAACAGACCCTCAAGGGTCGGGGCGGGTGGAGGAGGGGTTCGCCACGGCGGATGCCCGGCGGGCCTTGCCACGAAGGTCAAGCAACACAGAAGGAGCTTGCAATGCGCCTCACGACGAAGGGCCGCTTCGCGGTCACAGCCATGATCGATCTGGCCCTGCGCCAGAACAACGGTCCGGTCACGCTGGCCGCTATCAGCCAGCGCCAGCAGATTTCCTTGTCCTATCTCGAGCAGCTGTTCGGCAAGCTGCGCCGGCACCAGCTGGTGGAGTCCACCCGCGGGCCGGGCGGTGGTTACACCCTGGGCCGCAAGGCGGGCGAAATCACCGTGGCCGACATCATCGTGTCGGTGGACGAGCCGATCGATGCCACCCAGTGCGGTGGCAAGGAAAACTGCCTGGGCGAAGGCCAGCGCTGCATGACGCACGAGCTCTGGGCCCAGCTCAATGCCCGCATGGTTGATTTCCTGGATTCGGTGACGCTGCAGTCGCTGGTGGACGAGCAGCTCGCCAAGGGCGTGGTGGTGGAGAACGCACCCATGATCAAGCGCGCCATTTCCAGCACGCCGGTGGTCAAGCCCATCCGCGTGAACGCGCCGAATTCCGTGTTCGCCCTTGGAGGCGCCGCGCTCTCGAAGTGAACCCGGCGCGCGGGGCTGGCGGCGTGTCGGCCGCCGGCCCCGCCAGCCCTTGTCCAACGCCAGACAGAACAAGCCCATGAGCACCCCCCACTTCCCCATCTACATGGACTA
The DNA here is from genome assembly GCF_034421675.1 of Hydrogenophaga sp. SNF1. Lineage (NCBI taxonomy): Bacteria > Pseudomonadati > Pseudomonadota > Betaproteobacteria > Burkholderiales > Comamonadaceae > Hydrogenophaga > Hydrogenophaga sp. SNF1. The sequence goes on along the minus strand of NZ_CP139793.1, from coordinate 3,191,283 downwards.
CAGCGCCACCAGCCCGGTCGATCCGCGCGTGGTGGACGCCATGATTCCCTGGTTGCGCGAGCACTTCGGCAACCCCGCGTCGCGCAGCCACGCCTGGGGCTGGGAGGCGGAGAAGGCGGTGGAGACCGCACGCGAGCAGGTGGCCGCGCTGATCGGCGCCGACCCGCGCGAGATTGTCTGGACCAGCGGCGCGACGGAATCGAACAACCTCGCGCTCAAGGGCGCGGCGAACTTCTACAAGGGCAAGGGCAAGCACCTCATCACGGTGAAGACCGAGCACAAGGCCGTGCTGGACACCATGCGCGAGCTGGAGCGCCAGGGCTTCGAGGTCACCTACCTCGACGTGCAGGCCGACGGCCTGGTCGACCTGGAGGCTTTCAAGGCGGCGATCCGCCCCGACACCATCCTGGCCTCGGTCATGTTCGTGAACAACGAGATCGGTGTCATCCAGGACATCGCCGCCCTGGGCGCCATCTGCCGCGAGAAGGGCGTGATCTTCCATGTCGATGGCGCGCAGGCCACGGGCCGCGTCGATATCGACCTGCAGAGCCTGCCGGTGGACCTGATGAGCCTGACCGCGCACAAAACCTACGGCCCCAAGGGCATCGGCGCGCTGTACGTTCGCCGCAAGCCGCGCGTGCGCATCGAGGCGCAGATGCACGGTGGCGGCCACGAGCGCGGCATGCGCTCGGGGACGCTGGCCACGCACCAGATCGTGGGCATGGGCGAGGCCTACCGCATCGCCAAGGCCGAGATGCACGAGGAGAACCGGCGCATCCAGGCCCTGCACGACCGCCTGGTCAATGGCCTGAAGGACATCGAGGAGGTGTTCATCAACGGCAACGAGGCGCGCCGCATCCCGCACAACCTCAACATGAGCTTCAACTACGTCGAGGGCGAGTCGCTGATCATGGGCATCAAGGGCCTCGCGGTGTCTTCGGGCTCGGCCTGCACCTCGGCCAGCCTGGAGCCCAGCTACGTGCTGCGCGCCCTGGGGCGCAGCGACGAACTCGCGCACAGCAGCCTGCGCATGACCATCGGCCGCTGGACGACCGAAGAAGAGATCGACTACGCGATCGCGACGATCAAGGAGAACGTCGCCAAGCTGCGTGAACTGTCACCCTTGTGGGAAATGTTCAAGGATGGCGTCGACCTGTCGACCATCCAGTGGGCGGCCCACTGATCCGAAGGAGAACAACATGGCCTATTCCGAAAAAGTCGTTGACCACTACGAAAACCCCCGCAACGTCGGCTCCTTCGACAAGGGCGACGAGACGGTGGGCACCGGCATGGTGGGCGCGCCGGCCTGCGGCGACGTGATGAAGCTGCAGATCAAGGTGAACCCGGCCACCGGCGTGATCGAGGACGCGCGCTTCAAGACCTACGGTTGCGGCTCGGCCATCGCCTCGAGCTCGCTGGTGACCGAGTGGGTCAAGGGCAAGACGCTGGACGAAGCCGCCGCGCTCAAGAACAGCCAGATCGCCGAGGAGCTCGCGCTGCCGCCGGTGAAGATCCACTGCTCCATCCTGGCCGAGGACGCCATCAAGGCGGCCGTGGACGACTACCGCAAGAAGCACGCGAACTGATCCCATGGCCGTCACGATTTCCGAAGCCGCGGCGCGCCACGTCACGCGCTACATCGCCAAGCGCGGCAAGGGCGTGGGCGTGCGCCTGGGCGTCAAGACCACCGGCTGCTCGGGCCTGGCCTACAAGCTGGAGTACGCCGACGAGATCGCACCCGAGGACGTGGTGTTCGAGGACAACGGCGTGAAGGTGCTGGTCGACCCGAAAAGCATGCCGTACATCGACGGCACGCAACTCGACTTCGTGCGCGAGGGCCTCAACGAGGGCTTCAAGTTCAACAACCCCAATGAACGGGACCGCTGCGGCTGCGGCGAGAGCTTCAGAATCTGAGCGATGAGGTCTCGAATCGACCGCCCGGCGCAGGCCTCGGCGGTCTTTCTTTTTCCATGAACCTGCAATCCAGCGATTTCGAACTCTTCGGCCTGCCCGAGTCCTTCGCCATCGACCGCGCCGCGCTCGACGCGCGCTGGAAGGACCTGCAGCGCCATGCCCACCCCGACCGCAACGCACACGCCGACCCGGCCACGCAGCGCCAGGCCATGCAGTGGTCGGTGCGCATCAACGAAGCCTATCAGCGCCTGAAGGACCCGCTGCGCCGCGCGGCCTACCTGTGCGAGCGGCGCGGCGCCCCGATCGAGGCCGAGAACAACACCGCCATGCCGGCCGACTTCCTCATGCAGCAGATGCAGTGGCGCGAGTCGCTCGACGAGACCGAGGGTGTGGCCGCGCTGGAGGCCCTGGCCGACGAGGTGGCCGAGGCGAGGCGCGCGCGCATCGAGGCCCTGCGCGCCGCGCTGGACGAACGGGGCGATGCGCCGGAGGCCGCGCGTCAAGTCAGAGCCCTCATGTTCATTGAGCGCTTTGCCAGCGACGTGGAGGATCGGCTCGATCAGCGGGGACAATAGGCGGCTCCCGTTCCCGCGATACCGACAAGACAGACAACCCCGATGGCGCTCCTGCAGATTTCCGAACCCGGCCAGTCCCTTGACCCGCACCAGCGCCGGGTGGCGGTCGGCATCGACCTCGGCACCACGCATTCCCTGGTGGCCGCGGTGCGCCACGGCGTGGCGGAATGCCTGCCCGACGAGCAAGGCCGCGTGATTTTGCCCAGCGTGGTGCGCTACCTCCCGGCCTCGGCCGGTGGTTCGGGCCGCCAGATCGGGCACGACGCGCTGGCCGCGCAGGTGGACGACCCGGCCAACACCATCAGCTCGGTCAAGCGCCTCATGGGCCGCCGCCGCGACCAGGTGGTCGACGTGGACCGCCTGGCCTATGCGGTGGTCGACCAGGACGGCATGGCCCAGATCGACACCGTGGCCGGCCGCAAGACCCCCATGGAGGTGAGCGCCGAGATCCTGGCCACGCTGCGCTACCGCGCCGAGGACAGCTTCGCCGACGACCTGTTCGGCGCCGTCATCACCGTGCCCGCGTACTTCGACGATGCGCAGCGCCAGGCCACCAAGGACGCCGCGAAGCTGGCCGGCATCGAGGTGCTGCGCCTCATCAACGAGCCCACGGCCGCGGCCATCGCCTACGGCCTGGACAACGGCGCCGAGGGCGTCTACGCCGTCTACGACCTGGGCGGGGGCACCTTCGACATTTCCATCCTGCGTCTCACGCGCGGCGTGTTCGAGGTGCTGGCCACGGGCGGCGACTCCGCGCTCGGGGGCGACGACTACGACCAGGCGCTCGCGGCCTGGGTGCTGCAGCGCCACGGCATCGCGATCGAATCGCTGGACGCCTCCGCGCGCGCGGCGCTGCACAAGGAGGCGCGGCGCGTGAAGGAGGCCCTGTCGGCCGACGCGCAGGTGCCGTTCCGTGCCACGCTGGCGGGCCGCGTGGTGGAGCAAACGGTGACCGCCGCCGATTTCGAGGCCTGCACCGAGCCGCTCACCGCCCGCACCATGGCCGCCGTGCGCAAGGCCCTGCGCGATGCGCGCACGTCCAAGGACGAGGTGCAGGGCGTGGTGATGGTGGGCGGCTCCACGCGCATGCCGGTCATCCGCCGCACGGTGGGCGGCTTCTTCGGCACCGAACCCCTGGTGAACCTCAACCCCGACGAGGTCGTCGCGCTGGGCGCGGCGATCCAGGCCAATGCCCTGGCCGGCAACAGCAAGGACGGCGACCTGCTGCTGCTCGACGTGATCCCGCTGTCGCTGGGCATCGAGACCATGGGGGGCCTGGTCGAGCGCATCGTGCCGCGCAACAGCAGCATTCCCACCGCGCGCGGGCAGGACTTCACCACCTACCAGGACGGCCAGACCGCGCTGGCCCTGCACGTGGTGCAGGGTGAGCGCGACCTGGTCGCCGACTGCCGCAGCCTCGCGCGCTTCACGCTGCGCGGCATTCCGCCCATGGCGGCGGGCGCGGCGCGCATCCGCGTCACCTTCACGGTCGATGCCGACGGCCTGCTCGCCGTGGCCGCGAAAGAGCTGACCTCGGGTGTCGAGGCCAGCATCGACGTCAAGCCGTCGTACGGGCTGAGCGACGAGCAGATCGCCCGCATGCTGCAGGACAGCTTCGCCACCGCCCAGCAGGACATGCAGGCCCGCGCCCTGGTCGAGGCCCGCGTGGACGCCGAGCGCCTGCTGCTGGCCACCCACTCCGCGCTCGCGGCCGATGGCGATCTGCTGCGGGCCGATGAGCGCGATGCGATCGACGCCCTCATGGCCACGCTGCGAACCACCGCCGGGGGCGAGGACGCCGCCGCCATCGAGGCCGCGATCGAGGCGCTGGCCAAAGGCACCGAGTCCTTCGCCGCCGAGCGCATGAACCGCGGCATCCAGCAGGCCCTGTCCGGCAAGAAGATCGAAGAAGTCTGAGTCGAAGAACCCCATGCCCACGATCAAGATCCTCCCGCACACCGAGTACGCGCCCGAGGGCAAGACCATCAGCGCGCCGGCCGGTACCTCCATCTGCGAGGCCCTGCTCGAGAACGGCGTGAACATTGAGCACGCCTGCGACATGAGCTGCGCCTGCACCACTTGCCACGTCATCGTGCGAGAGGGCTACAACAGCCTGAACGAGGCCCAGGAGGACGAGGAAGACCTGCTCGACCGCGCCTGGGGCCTGGAGCCACAGTCGCGCCTGTCGTGCCAGGCCATCCTGGCCCAGCAGGACGTGACCATCGAAATTCCCAAGTACACGATCAATCACGCCAAAGAGAACCACTGATGCGCCAGATCATTCTCGACACCGAGACCACCGGCCTGTCGGCCGAGAACGGCGACCGCATCATCGAGATCGGCTGCGTGGAACTGCTCAACCGCAAGTTCACCGGCAACAACCTGCACCACTACGTCAACCCCGAGCGCGACAGCCACGAGGACGCGCTCAAGGTGCACGGCATCCAGAACGAATTCCTGCGCACCAAGCCCAAGTTCGCGGCCATCGCCGAGGAGCTGCTCGAGTACCTGCGCGGCGCCGAGGTGATCATCCACAACGCGCCCTTCGACATTGGCTTCCTGAACATGGAGTTCAGGCGCCTGGGCCTGCCGCGCGTGACCGAGGTGGTGAGCGGTGTGCTCGACACCCTGGTGATGGCCAAGGAGATGTTCCCGGGCAAGCGCAACGGCCTGGACGCCCTGTGCGACCGCCTGGGCGTGGACAACTCGGGCCGCACGCTGCACGGAGCCCTGCTGGACGCCGAGCTGCTGGCCGACGTCTACATCAACATGACGCGTGGCCAGGACGCCTTGCTCATCGAGGTGGCCGACGCGCCAGGCGAGGGCGGGGTGGTGGAGGCGGTGGACCTGAGCCGCCTGGACCTGCCCGTGCTGCGCGCCAACGAGCAGGAAGCCCAGGCCCACGACAGCGTGCTGGCCGAACTCGACAAATCCAGCAAGGGCAAGACCCTGTGGCGCCGGCTGGAAGCGGCCTGAAAGAGCGGCCCGAAAATCTGGCTATAATGCGAGGCTTCCGACAGCGCTGCCAAGCGGCGCTGATCGGGCGGTTAGCTCAGTGGTAGAGCACTGCCTTCACACGGCAGGGGTCGCAGGTTCGAACCCTGCACCGCCCACCAAGGTTTACAAGGACTTAGCGGACGGCGCACCAAGTGCGCAGCAAGCCCTAAGTGCAAAGCAAGTGCAAAAGTTGAACGGCCCCTAGTGGGCCGTTTCGTTTTTCCGGCTCTGAAGAAACCTCTTTCGCAGTCGTCGAGGTCCTTTCAAAAATTCGTGGACCTCAACCACTCTCGAAGGAGTTCTTCATGTCCACCACCAAGCACCTCGACACCGCCATCGCCATCCTCGGCGGGGGCAAGACCCGCAAATCCCGCAAGAACGAAATCGTACTCACCGACCTTGGGGACCAGGGTGTGGCCGTGCAGGTCAACGGGCGACAGGTACACGTTGCGGCCGACATGGAGTCAGCCAGGGCAGACGCTGCGCGCCGTGAGGCTGTGATGATGAAGAAGCGGTCCGCAAAGCAGGTGCAGCAGGACACCAAGATCAAGCTGTACGACAGCGAAGAAGCTGTCATGGACGCCGCTGTGAACAGCCAGCGTGCCCGTCCCGTGGTTGCGCAGACGCCGGACGGGCGCTACGCGCTGTGCTGCCGCTCAACTGCACGCCGCATGGGCTGGACCCTGCTGTGCCGCCTCTGGGGTGTGGGGCACGGTTGAATCCGCGTTGCATGCGGTGCTAGGGGGTAACCTTAGCATCTGGCCGGTACACTGCCCGCCATAATTGAGATAGCGAACCATCAGATGACACAGACTCAACTCCCTACCCGCCTCAAGAAGGAACCGCTAATCGATGCGGTTTTCGAGATGCGCGTTGAGGCTGCTGCTCCGCTGGCTAGCCTTCTCCCTGGCCTTTTTCGCGCGTCGTTGATCGAAGGCGAGAAGCTCGTTCCTTCTAGAACCCAACTGGCCTCTCTACCTGACGAAATCCGAAACGCGGACCCTCAGCTCCGCTATGGAGCCCTCGTCACGATGGAGTGGGGGCTCTTCCGCATCCTTGTCGGCGACCATATGGTTGCGGTGGGCTGCAAGCTCCCCTATCCTGGTTGGGCAAAATTTCGCGAGGCTATTAGTCACGTAGTGAAGGTTCTGGTCGACTCGAAGCTTGTCAAGGTCGTCGATCGGTATTCGGTGAAGTATGTCGACCTTATCGAAAGTGACTCTCTTAATGCGCAAATTGGATCTCTCAACTGGTCCATAAACATAGGCGGCAGACAGCTTTCATCTGAAGTTGCAATGTTGCGAAGTGAGTTCAAGATTGATGATTTTCAGACAATCATCACTGTACAGACAGGTGCAGTAGTGAGTTCCCCAATTAAACAGGGGGTTCGCGGCTTGATCCTTGATGTCGACTCGATATTTAATTCGCACCGTCTTGCGGCTGACGAATTTCTTTCGCAGTTGGGGCAGCGTATAGATGCAATTCACTCGTCCAATAAAAGAACATTCTTTGAGTGTCTGACAGGGGCGACCGTTGAATCTCTGGAGCCGGAATATGGAGGCTAGGTGGGTATCAACTGGTGCCCAGCAATCGCTATCTGCGATTGCTTTGGGCCTTATGGCATCAATGCAGTTTCAGCCGGCGATTGTTGAAGAGTCACCTCGAGATAAAAATCTTCTTCAATATGCTGCTGGCAACTTCACCGTGATTCAAAGTGGTGAAGGTAGTACTGCCTCTAACTTGCCTTCGTTGGTTGTCGTTGAACCCGGAGCGTACTTCGATTTCCCTGGGGCATTGTCGGCTGTCTTCGACAAGTTCCTTTCAGGACAGCGGCCGCTTGAAGGAGATGCCGCCAAAATATTGGCGGATAATCTTTGGGACCTCTACGCCACTTGAGGTATGTCGATAGATCTCGACAATCTCCGAATTGTTGTTCCCCAGTATCTTTCGCTTGAGCGCCAGAAGGGGCTCGTCGCTGAACTAGAACAACTTTCAGGGGCCACCAACTTCTTCTCAACAACACCGCCGTACCCACTTCTGCAGGGCGATGTGTGGTGTGAGTTGCCGGTGTATGACCCTGCAACTGCTAAGTCCAAGAGGATCAAAGGATTGGTTTTATCTAATTCCTGCGATATATCTGCGGACAATACACGATTTCTTCCCGTCAAGGTTTCGTTTTCTCCACTGGTATCTGTTGCCAAGTATCAGGAAGTACTCAAACAAGCTGGTTGGGATGCGGGTCGAATCGAGAATCATCTCAGTGATTTGCGTAGGCAGGCCATTACGTCCCTCATGTATATCCCTGCGTCTCCATATTTGGGAGAAGAGTACATAGCCCTTTTGTCTGATATTCACTCAGTGTCTCTGGCAGAATTTGATTCGGGACAGCAGGCGAAAAGACTAAGCTCATTTAACAACGTGGGCTTTTATGTGCTCTTGTTTAAACTAGCTGTGCATTTCTGCAGGATGCATGAGGGAGTCGACAGAGACGCCCATTAGCCATGCAATTCGTCCGTACGCATCAAGGCCCCGGATGAGTTGCCCAGCACCTGGGGGGAGGGTGCTGAGGTTCACGCGGGGCCTCTTTGCCCACCGTTGCGGCCACCCGGCGTAGTCCCGGGGCAGTGGCAGTAGCTGACGCTAGCGCTGGCCTACACCGTTACGCTGGGGAGCCCGCACGGTGCAACACGGGACCTGAAGCCATCCTCATAGCCCTCCCCAGCGTTGTTTCCGATACCATGAGTCACCACCGTTGATCCTTGGGAGGCTTGGTATGGGTGAGTGGTCCGAGTACTTTGAAGATTTCCCCGGAGAAAATCCCGCGAACTTCGTCGGGGGGCGTTTCGATCCAGCAGGTGCAGCGCGTCAACGTGCTGCTGAGCAAATGACGAAGCAGGAGTCCGCTGCCTTGCGGGCGGACATTGAGCGTATTGCCAAAGAGCATCGCCGACGCGCTGAGACCAAGCAGAGCTAGGGCTGGTCAGAACGACCCGCTGCGGAACGCCTTGGGCCGGTAAATCGTCAGGGCCAGCCGCTCTTCGCAGAGGATGGTGGCCATGTTCTTGACGAAGTTGTTGCCGTCTTCGAACGAGATTTGCACCGTGGCCTGCTGACGGTCCCACAGCTGCGCGCCCATCTCCCAGTCACCGACGAGGAACGTGCCCTCCACGATGGCCGTGCTGGCGATCACCGGCACGCCCCACATGTTGGGTTGGGTCTGCGCGCCGGGCGAACCCAAGAGGTACTGGCCCTCTTGGTCTTTCTCCAGTTGCACATCGGCCCAGTCGTTGGGGTGGAGCAGGATGCCGGTGGCGCGCATCTCGTCGGTGGCCAGCGCGGCAATCGCGCGCAGGATGCGGTCGAGCCGGTTGTCACCACTGACTGCGCTCGGCGCAGCGGTGAAGTTGCCCGTGTTCAGGATGCCCGAGAGGTTGGCACCAGCACCGTCGCCCGACAGGATTTGCAGGTCCTCTTTCACCTTGAGCCCTTGCATCAACCGCATGTTGATGTAGGACTGCATCTGCTGGCTGTCGGCCAGCACCTGCTTGGACACCGGAATCCAGTGGGCCAGGGTGCGCACGGGCGCTTCCGCCAGCGTGAACGTGATGCCCGATTCCGGCTTGGTGACGTTCTCCGTGTTGGGAGACGAGTACTGCGGACCCGCGTTGTTCGTGAACACGTTCTCCCGCGTGAACTCCACCAGGTTGTTGCCGGTGGTGCCCACGGGCAGGAGATCGCGCACACGTTGCGCGCGCAGCGGGTTGTTGACGATGCCCGGGATGCGCATGGCGGGGGACAGGTCTTGCCCCTGCGACACAATCGCGGCCTTCTGCGCCGACAGCATGCCTTCCGGCAGTTGGATGCTGCACGACTTGCCGTTGCCGCTGAGCAGGGCCTTGAAGTTGTCGCTCTTGACGATGTAGCTGGCGAGGTCCGTACCGCGCCCCGTACCGCCCGCGATGGTCTTGTACTCGCCGCTGCCCTGCAGGGCTTTCAACTCCAGGTCACGGACCCGGTCGCTGAGCACCGCGGATTTTTCGTTGAGGCTACGCACGCCTTCTTCCACGGCGGACATGAGGGGGCGCAGCAGTTCTTCACGTTCTTTGGGGGTCATGTTCGTTCCTTACGAGTTGGGTTGTTCGCACAATCTCGATGGACGACAAGGCTCCCCCTTGCACCCCGACCGCAGACGGCTGGAGGGCTCACCCTGGGGCTGCATCGCGCAGTACGTGGGCTGGCACCTCCTGGCCGGAATTTTTGGCAGGGCTACCCGTATGGGTGGCGGGTTCCGCTAGGTGCCGAGCCGTGGGGGCCAACTGCCGGGGCAGGGTGGGGCAGGTACCCACCTAAACCGACCAGCAGGTCGGCAAAACGGTCGCCAGGTCGGTTTTTGCGGTCAGGCTAGTACAGGGGTACATGGACGCCGGACCGGCACCCAGGCTGCTGCCGATACCGACGCCAACACCGATACCGACCGTGTCAGTGCCTGGCTGGCAGAGCCGGGTTGATGTGTTGGTGCAGCACATGGGCCTGACCGTCCGGCGCGCGCAGGTACAGGGTGGTCGTCAGGCCGTCAGTGCCGAATGAGATGTCAGCGCCGGTGTGTCCACCAGCTTCGAGCAACGCGCCCAGCTTGTTCGCCTGCTCCACCGTCAGGGATTCAATGAAGGCGGCAAGAGCCTGACCTGCCGTTTGGGCAAGCTGAGTCATGGTCTGTGAAAGGTCGATGTTCATGGGAGGTCCTGTTCGAGGGCGTTGGTGATGGTCAAGATTCGTGTCTGGGAATCGGATTTGCCCGCGCGTAACTCAGCGGCCGGTTTCTGAATAGGTTCGTTCTGCACTTTTTCACCCACCCCCCACTGGTGATGCGCCGTGTGGGTCAGTGAAGAACCGTGTGGGTGCCCCCAACCGAGCGACGATGCAGCCTTGCCCTTGGGTGGTGGTACCCCGCCCCCCTAAAAGGGGGGTGGCGGGGGTACACCCCCACGGTGTTACTTGGGGGCACTTTGGGGGTACCGGGGGCACTGGGGGTATGAAGGGGTGCGCGGCTCATTTGGGCACCCTTTTTGACCGTTCCCGTGCGAGCATCGAGGCGTACTTCTTGCCCTCGACGGTGATGGTCCACATCACGGCGCGATTGGCCCCATCGTGCGACTTGAGCCAACCTTGTAGCTCGGCGTGGTGCAGCGCATCCTTGGTGCGCCCCTTGCTCAGCCCCGCAGCACTTTCCAAACGGTTCTGACTGATGGGCTCACCACCGTTGTCAGCGAGCCATACCAACGCTTTCTGGGCCTGTGCGTTGAGGCCGGCGATTCGCGTATGTTCTTTCACTTCTGCGCGGGCTACCTCCCGTTGCTCCGGCGAGAGCGGGGCCAGGTCAGGACGGGGCACCAACAACGGCCCCTTCCTTTCAAACAGATGCATGCCCAGCGAAGCCGAGTAGTTGTGCTTGACATGCTTGAACACCGCGAACCGCGAAACCGTGTCGGGGCTTGAAGGCAAGCCGAAGTCGATCGCTTCTTTCTGCGGCAGGCTCACCAACACGGCCACGCTGCGCGCGTTGTCGGTGATGGCAGAAGAACCTCGCACACTGCCCTGGTTGATGTCTTCCAGACTTCCCCATTGCGCCGACTTCTGCATGTGGTGCAGCAGGATGATTGCGCACCCCGTGGAGGATGCCAGCGCACCGAGGTGCTGCATGAAGCTGGCCATCTGACCTCCGCTGTTTTCCTCCAGGTTGTGCAGGTATGCAGCAGGGTCGAGAACCAGCAGACGCACACGATGGCGGCGCAACATGTCTTCAAGCCAGCGTAAGCGACTCGTTGGCTCGCCCGTGTCGGCATGTGGAGCCTTGTCTACCAGTCGCCAGCGCGTGACCTTTCCACCCACAGCGTGTATGCGCAGATTGGTCCGTACTTTGCCCATGTCATAGAGCAGGCGCGTGACTTCTTCCTGATCGCAGCGGTCCATCGCATGCAAGCGAAGGTGAATCGTCTGCTCGTCATCCTCATACGAGATGTACATGCAGCGCACAGCCTTCGCTGCGATGAAGGGGCCGAACTCCGTGCCAGTGCTTGCCGCATACAGGAGGCGCAGTGCGAGCGCGCTCTTCGAAACGCCACCTGGACCGGCGATGACGGAAACCTTGCCGAGCGGGGCCAACTTCTCAATGGCGAACTCCAAGGGTTCAGGTTCTTCATCGAGCATGCGGCCAATGTCACCCTGCTCCCAGAATCCCTCTGCATCCTCCACGGCCTCCGCCGTGTTGGAGTCCTCCTCGGTTTCGGAAAGATGGCCCTCCTGCCGTAGCCACTGCACCAGCTTCCGGTAGGTGAGGTGCGGCACTCCATCCTCATCGGGCTCGGTGTCCAGGCACTTCACTGCGGGACGCGGATTCCCGTCGTGGTGGGCCTCGTAGTAGACCGTCTGGGTTTCGTTGATTGCGCCGTGCTCATCTGCAAACGGGCAGGTGATGAAGTGCTTGCCCTTGTGCCCAGGGTCCTCGTTGATGTAGAGGCCCGCACTGCGCAGCGCATGTAAGACAGGGTCCACCTTGCCGTCTGGAATGTCGGCAGGAGCCGCGGGCGCGCTTGGCTTCCAAGCCTTCCCGTTGTGGTGGCCTTGCCAGACCTTGCCGCCCTTCAGCTTGGCAGGCAGAAACATCACCTGCGAGAGCACCCACGATTCCGGCTGACACCAGTCTGCGATGCCCAGCGCATCCGCTGCTCTGCGAGTGGTGGCCTCCAGCCCCCGCACATCCTTGATCGGCTCAATCAACGGCAATACCACTCGGTATCGCGGGCTCTGATCCGTGTGGGAAATCGTCGTATACACCCAGCCTGAAGCGCCTTTGTCCTTCAGCGCCTGCAGAACGTCCTGTGGGGGCGGGGGCTGGGTCTTGTCGCCCTGCTTCGCCTCAATGTCCAGCGTCAGCAGGGAGCGGTGCTCGATGTTCTCGTCCTTCCGCGCGCCGTTCACCTTGCCACCGACGAAGTAGGGCAGGCCCAGCTTGATGGTGTCGCGCTTGGCCTTGTCGGCCTTCCTGTACACGTTGGAGGTGGTGTCCAGCAGGGTTGGCGCGCTCAGCGCCTGAACGAGGCCTTCCCAGTCCTGGGCTACTTGGTTCTTCACCTTTGTGTTTCGGACGCCCGCAGCGGTGGCGTACGCGAGGGGTGTGGTCGCGTTAGTCATGCTGCGCACCCACGAAAACCATCGGCCCACGATGGAGGTTGAGCGGGTCCACCACGGCAACGTCTTGGCCCATCGTGAATATCGGTGTGGTGAGGCCCGCCATGTGCATGTCCACCACGGCCTTGAGTTCCGCAGGTGTCAGCGCGATGAGCCGTCGCCCCAACCTGTGGGAGGCCATACGCAGGAAGCTGTCGCGCGCTGCCAGGTAGACGGTGGCCAGCGATTCCAGCGTTTCGCCCGTGGGTGGCATGCTCGGGTCCCAGGCGAGGCGCAGTTCACTCTTCTTGAGTGAAAACCGAACCGAGTACGTGTGACTCAGTCGTTGTGTGTCACCGTAGACGGCCGGGTGTGCGGGCAAGGCCTTGAACCCAGCCTGCTGAAATGCGCGCGAGAAGGTGGCGGCTCGTTGCTGGGGCGTCATCGCGTACCCCCCTTGGCGAGGCGCGCCACATGGCGCTGCAACTCTTCTACGGTGACCATGCGTCTGCGCCCGTGCTTGTAGGTGCGCAACAGGCCAGCGGCGAGGTCGCGGTACAACTGCTTCTTCGTACGGCCACACACCAAGGCGGCTTGGTCCATGGTGTAGGCCAGGGGTTGAAGCTCAACCCGGGGGCGGCTGACTGGCTCAGCCTGGGTAAGTGGGGACATACGGGGCTCCTTGAGGACAACCGCAACAGCGCGGTATGGCCTCAAATTTCCCTTTACAGCCCCATGTGGGGCCAGCCCCTAGGTCTGCCCCCTCCGTTCAAACTTACCCCCTTGGTGGCCAGTCGGGCAGATCTGAAGTCGGCTCTTTTGGCGTCTTTTTGCGCCAGTCTCGCCATAGCGTCTTGACCGCACCGGGAGTTCTCCGAAAGCTAGCCGCAGCAAGCTTTTCTGCCGCTACAGGATTGTTTCCCGCGCGTCTTGCGGCCGCGACTTCCTCGGCGATGTCGCGCTGGGCTGACTGTTCAACCCTGCGATGAATGTTCTCAAGACCTAGGGCCTGAGATACGTCTGTAGCCTTCTTCGCTTCTAGCAGACGGGCACCCATGAGGTCGAACTCGCGTTCCAATGCCTCGGGTGTCTCAACCCCGTGCTTCCTGTACTCAGCCCGAGCAAGCCAGAGGAATATTCCGTTGCCATTCCTTTCATACAAAGCTAGGTGCCGACTCGCGTTGTGGTGCGCAACGAATTCTTTGAACTTCTTCGCTTTCATGCGCCTCCCCCTGCGATGCGTTCGATGGCCGTGGCCTTGTGCTCTGACGACAGGTGCGCATAACGGAGCACCATCTTGATATCTGCGTGACCCAGCAACTCGCGCAGCGTGTTCAGGTCGCCACCCGTCATCACGAATTTGCTGGCGAAGTGGTGCCTTAGGTCGTGCCAGCGGAAGTCCTCTATCTCGGCATCCTTGAGCAGGGTGGCCCATGCCTTCTTCACGTCCACAAACGGTTTGCGATTCGGACCCGGGAAGACCAGGCCAGCCGTTGACTCGGCGCATTCCTTCCAGGTAGTCAGTACCCGCAGGGCCTCCGAGTTCAGATTGACGATGCGCAGCTTGCCGCTCTTGGCCACCTCCGCGCGCACGGTCAGCAGCCTGCGATCAAGGTCAACATCTGCCCAGCGCAGGGTGAACACCTCTCCTTGGCGCAGGCCCGTGTTGATCGACAGCAGGGTCATCGGCGTCAGGTGGTCGCCGTAGATGCCACGCTCCGGCATGAGGGGTAGGTTGCGCTCAGCACGCCATGCGTTTCCGTTCTCCCTGCGCTGCCGCAGCGCATCGTCGCGCCGCGTGAGGGCTTGCCGTAGGCGGGTTTCCTCATCGGCCGACAGGAAGCGGACAACCTTGCTGGTTACCTTCAGCGGCTTCAACTTCCGCAGTGGGTGCTCATCCAGCGCATTCCACTCGACGGCCTTGGTCAGCACGGCACTCAGCGCAACCAAGTCCCGGTTAACCGTGGCCGTTGACGTGCCGCTGTTGATGCGGTCGGTACGCCACCGCTCCAGCGCGGGCAGGGTGATTTCGTTGAGGCGCTGCCCATAGAACTTCTTGCCGAAGCTTGCCTTGAGCCGTGCAAGGGTGGCCGTGGCGGTCTTGCGGTGCGCGGTTGCCCAGGGCTTGTAGTGCTCGTCAATGAAGTCCTCCAGCGACGCGGCTTTGTGCTTCTCCTTCTCGTAGGCCACGGGGTCCACCAGCACGCGGCGGGCCGTGTCCTCTGCCTGCCCGAGGGTCAGCACCTTCGCATTGCCAAGGCGCACGCGCTTGCTGCGGGCTACCTGTACCCAGTAGGTCATGGTGCCGCTCGTCTCAATGCGCATCAGCAGGCCAGGGCAACGGTCAGACCGTAGCTCGTAGGGCGAGCCCTCTGGACGCGCTGACTTGAGGGATGCGGAGGTCAGGCGCGGACGGGCTGCGCGCGGAGGTGGGGTGGCGACAAGCGCAAGTGCAGGCATGTGGTTCCTCTGTGCAAGTGCATTCTAAGTGCCAAATTTTGCCCAGAGTGGCCTGCAACGGGCCGCATTGGCCCAGATAAAGCCTTGTAAAACAACAACTTGCCTATGCTGGCTAGGGTTTGCGGCAGTCCCGAAACGCCTTCACACGGCAGGGGTCGCAGGTTCGAACCCTGCACCGCCCACCAGGAACCCCGTTCCAGAAAAAGGCCTTGCGAGTGATCGCAAGGCCTTTTTTGTTTGCGAAGGCCCGCACCGGTGGTGCCAGCCGAAGCGCGCCATGGGCGAGGTCCATGGCCTCTACTCGACGGGGATCCAGCGCTGAAAGCCGGTGACGGGATGCAGGGCGGTGGCCGTTCCGTTCATCAGGGCCTCCTGGCGCTGCGCGCAGGCCTTGGCCGCCAGATACCCGTCGGCAAGGTGGCGGTGGAGCCGCTTGCCCTGGTGCTTGTGCCCGTCGGCCAGGCTGGCCTCAATGCCTTCGCTGAGCTTCAGGGAGTGGTCGATGCGTTCCCGTAACGCCGCGAGCAACCAGTCGTCCATGCTGTTGAATCCCGGGGGGGTGGTGGGTGGGCCGGGCAGTTTGTCCAGTTCGCGCAGCTTCCACGCCTTCAGAGCGATCAGTACCTCGTCGATCAGCTCGGGGCGCTGATCGATCCGCTTCAGAAACTGTCCCGCCGTGCCCATGGGATTGGGTGTGCGGAAGCTGGAGCCCTCCAGCTCTCTGACCAACCAGGGCTTCAGTTTCGTGTGGCCGACTTCCTGGATGGCGCCGACCAGCACCTCGTGGCCCATCAACGGCGCCTGGACCTGGGGTGCCTGGGCCAGGGGCTGCAGATAACGCGGCGACGGTACGTGCTCGCTGGGGTCGATCAGCACCTCCAGCAGCCATTGGAGCTGGTGGCCCATGACCCTTGTTGTCGTCGTTGTTGTCGTGGTGATGGTGGTGGTGGCCGTCGTCGCCGTCGTCGTCACTTGGTCGGACAAGTCCATGTGGAAGGCGGTGCGCTCGGTTCTGAACCGCTCGAGGTCGTCCGGATCGATGTTCTTTTCAAGCAGCGCGGCCCTGAACCGGGCCAGGCGCTCCTCGCGGTTCAGGCGTTTCTGGGTCGTGGCCGCACCCCAGGGATGCAGGGCATCGCGCGAGGTCGCGCCGATCAGGTCTTGCCGAAGGCCCGCATGGGCGGGATCGTCCAGAAGGGCCAGCAGCGCCTGGTGGGTGTCTTCCACGGAGGCCGCCCGTTTGTGGAACGGGAGGCGATCGGACTGAAAGTGACGGGTCTTGTACACCTTGGCGGCGATGGTGCTGCGGCACACGCTGAGGTAGTGCTGCTCATCACGGCAGTGGGGGAGGCAGGTCCGCAGGTAGTCGACATCGTCGTCGGACATGCCCATCTTGCGCAGCATCTGTGCCGCGAAGCACTCGCGCACGGCCTCACCCTTGAGGCCGGCCTGTTGCGCGGCGCCCAAGAGATCGCGCGAGAGCCATTCGATGGCGACGAATTTGTTGTGCTTGAGCAAGGCCTGGCGCTCCAGCCCCTGGCGCAAGCCTTTGGGCGCGCTCAGCCTCGCCACTTGCATGCGCCGATCGAACTCGGTGTCGGACAGCGTGTAGATCCACTGGGTGTAGTCCGTGCCCAGCACCTTTTGCAGGTGCTGCTCGATGCGCAGCTGTTGCTTGTCGTGGTCCTTGGCCTGCTTGGCTTTGCGCAGCCGGTGCCAGATGCTGGCATAGAACGGCGCCAGCACCGCGGCGGTGATGCCCAGGCCCACCACGCTCACGAGGCCGGCCGTGGCCACGTTGGCCACGATGATCAGGGCCAGGGCCACGCTGCCCAGGACGATGGCCGCCACCGGCGTGGTCACCAGGAACACGCACTGCGCCCTGAGCGCGCGAATGCCCGTGTACCACTGGGTTTGTTTGTGCGCCTTGAACTCGCCGCGCAAGGTGGTGATCTGGTTGTCAACCAGGTACCTGCCGATGGTGGCTTGGGCGGACTCACCGACGATGTTGTTCTTGAGGGCGACCGCGTGCGCCAGTCGCCCGAACACCCTGCGAATGCCGGCGGCGGTGCTCAGGCGCTCCCGTTGGGCGACCTCCATGTCGAGTTCGGCGAACCGGAAGCTGATCGGCGTCAGCAGCAGGCCGAGCAGGGAGCCGGCAATGCCTGTTCCTTGTGAGGCAAGAGCGCCCAGGTGCAGGTTCGACACGATCAGGCCGGTGAGCGTGGAGGCCACCGAGGCGGGCACGGTGATTTTGTTGATCTCCCAATCGCGCATCTCCACCAATTGCCGCGGCCCCATATCGCGGGGGTCGCCCAGCAGGGCGATGCCCTGGCCTCGACTGAAGAAGGGTCGCAGCTGGTCGAGCCGGTGCTGCCGATCGGCCTGCTCGGCGCGCAGGGCGGTCAGCTGGGGATCGTGGGGTGCCGTCTTTTCCAGACGGCGAATCCGACGCTCCCCTTGACGGACCTCCAGCTGCAGGCGCTTGAGATCGCGGCGCGTCGCAGGGGGGTGGCGCAGGTGTGGCAAGGCATGGAGCTGATCCAGGAGGTCGTGCATCTCCTGGTCCAGCGCCGCCCTTTGGGGGGCGTTGAGAACCGTATCGGGCAGTCGCTGGCGCTCCAGCCATTTGTCTTCGGCGGCCAGCGACAGATCGCGATGGGCTTTCAGCAGCTTGGCCTGCGGGATGGTGAGGAAGGTCGACTCGATCCCGCTCAACACCTCGGCCAGCAGCGTCACGGCGTAGCGGGTCGCGGCCAGCAGCTGCTCGGAGGCTTCGTCCAGCGGCTGCCCGTTCACCTGCCGGGCCATGGTTCGCCAGTCCTCCAGGGCCTGTTCGAGCAGGCCCTGCACCTTTTGGTAGTCGCGATGGGCGTAGCGGTGGTCGCTGTTGACGATGAAGCCGTCGTAAAAGGAGAAGAAGCTCCTCAGGAAGGCGGGCGCCGGAGAGGCCTGGCCGCCCACGCCCGCGCCCGCGCTCACGCTGGCCAGGATCACCTGGCCAATCGCCGTGAGCGCCCACAGCCCATAGACCACGCTCTTGTTGTGCACTGTCAATGCCACGCGGTGGCGCTGGTTCTGCGTGATCTCCGCCGCCATGTCCCCGGGGAGCCGTGGCTGGGGCGCCCAGGGCATCAGAGACTGGGTGCCGGCCATGCCGGGGGCGTCTGGCAGGGCGGGCAGCGCCAGCGGGGTGTGCACGGGCATGGCACCGTCCGGCGGGTGAATCGCACCGAAGCTGGCGCTCTCCCTTGGGTGGCGCCAGGACGGACAGGCGTGCGCCAAGGCGATGTGCTTGGCCGCCTGTTGCTGGAGCAGGGGGGTGGCGAGCTCCTCCGACGATGCTTCGTCGGACGGGGTGTTGCCCGATCTCTGGCGGCGGGTGCTCGAGTCTGACGTCGACCACGAATGGCGGTGCTGTTCGTAGGGCTGTCGCGTCCAGTGCTTCATGTCGATGCGTGCGCGAGGGCGTTGGGTGATGGGCGTGGCGCCCTCAGGCGGCGAGGCCGGCGGGTTCGCCGGCCGGGACGCGCTCGTCCAGATGGGCCTTGAGCAGGGCGTCGACCAGGATCTGCCCCCAGGCGTCCTCCGCCTGGTCCAGCGCGGCGTGGATGCTGTCCATGACCACCGGCGCGTCGTCCTCGGGCGAGACGCGCAGGTGGGTGTAGGCCAGGAGCGTCGCGTCGGGCGCGAGGGCGAATTGCAGGGCGGTTTCGGTGTAGGGGTGGTCGAAGGTCCAGTGCAGGATTTGGCGGACCAGCCAGGGAATGACCTCGTCGGGCAGGTCCGCGTCGAGCACCATGTCCAGGCGCAGCATCTCGGGCGACGCGGTGGCCGAGAGGGTGACCCAGTTGTCGTCGTCGATCGACACGACGATCGGGTCCAGGCTGTGTATGCCGAGCGCCGTTTCGCTGCGCGCGGCGTGTCGCCAGTCCTGCAGCCAGGTGGACAGATCGGGTTCTTCCATGTCGACTCCAGTGATCACCACGACGCTGCATGGGTGACGGAGTCATCAGCTCATGTTCCAGTCACATGAGACGCCTAGGCACTAAAGCCAATGGCCGGTCCAAGCGCGGGGCCGGCCGGTGGGAGCCCCCGCCTTGGAATGACAGGGCGAACCCTTAGGCCCTGGGGGTGGCCGGTGAAGGGTGCAGCCACAGCAGACACAGCAGCGCGCTGGCCACCAGCGCCCCCGACACCCACAGCGCCTGCGCGCCCCAGCGCTCCACCAGCGCGCCGAACAGCAGCGGTGCGAAGGCCTGGGCCACGCGCGAGGGCGCGACGATCCAGCCCTGCCGGCGGCCATAGCCCACCGGGCCGAAATAGGCCAGCGGCAGCGTGCCCTTGGCGATGGTGAGGATGCCGTTGCCCAGGCCGTGCAGCATGGCGAACACCGGCGCGGCCACCGCGCCGGCCGCCATCCACACCAGCACGCCCGCGGGGTGCATGGCGGCGGCCACGCGCGCGGACACGAGCGGGTGAAAGCGCCGCAGCCCGCCGAATTCGAGCAGGCGGCCGGCCACCTGCGCCGGCCCCACCAGCGCGCCCACGGCCAGCGCGCCGGCCAGGCTGAGGCCGCTGGCCACGAGCATGGCCGGCAGGTGCGAGGCCAGTGCGGTGCTGACGAACCAGGTGGCGGCGAACACATAGGCCAGCACCCAGGCCACGTGGCGGGGCGCGCGTGGTGGCGCGCCCGTCTCCTGGCCGTCGCTGTGCGGCCGGGGGGGTGGCAAGGCCAGTGCGCGCGGCAGGCGGGCGTTGAGCGGCAGGCCCAGCAGCAGGTGCAGCGCCGCCCAGCCCAGGCAGGCGCCGCGCCAGCCCCACTGCGCCTCCATCCAGCCCGACAGGGGCCAGCCCAGCGTGCTGGCCAGGCCCGCGAGCAGGGTGATGCCGGTGATGGCGTCGCGCGCGGCCTCACCTTGCAAGCGCACCAGCGCCGAGAAGGCCGCTTCGTACAGGCCCCCGCCCATCGCCACGCCAATGAGCAGCCAGCCAGCGAACAACGGCGCCGGCCCATCCGCCAGCGACAGCAGGCCCAGGCCGGCGGCGAAGACCAGGTTGCTGGCGACCAGCACCGGCCGGCCGCCGAAGCGGTCGATGGCGCGGCCGGCGAACGGGCCGATGGCGGCCGACAGCAGCAGCGCTGCCGAGAACGCCGTCCACACCATGCCCTCGGACACGCCCGCGCCTTCGGCCATGGGCCGTGCCAGGATGGCCGGCAGGTAGTAGCTGGAGGCCCAGGCCAGGGTCTGGGCCGTCCCCAGGCGCAACACGAGTGGCGTGTTGCTGGCCATGCCTCACACGATGTCGATGGTGTGGAAGCCGAAGCGGCCCTGCCGGCGGTCGGCGAAATAGCACTGCAGCGTTTCGCGCACCGTGCGAAAGGCGATCTCGTCCCAGGGGATCTCGTCTTCGCGGAACAGCCGGGCCTCGATGGTCTCGTGCCCCGGGTTGAAGCGTTCGCTGAGCAGCCGCGCGCGGTAGAACAGATGCACCTGTCCCACGCGCGGCACGTTCATGAGGGTGAAGAGCTCACCCAGCTCGATCTGCGCACCGGCCTCTTCGTCGGTTTCGCGCAGCGCGCCCTCGGCGGTGGTCTCGCCGAGCTCCATGAAGCCAGCGGGCAGGGTCCATTTGCCCCAGCGCGGCTCGATGTTGCGCTTGCACAGCAGCACCCGGTCCCCTTCGGCGCCCCAGGCGGGCACCGTGCCCACCACGTTGAGTGGGTTGTCGTAGTGCACCGTGCCGCAGGCCGGACAGACCGCGCGCTCGCGCGTGTCGCCGTCGTCGGGCAGGCGCATCTGCACAGCGGTGCCGCAGTGGCGGCAGAACTTGGCGGGCGGACGCAGCATCGGGGCAGTGTAGTGGGCGGAACGCAAAAAAAAGCCGGGGATATCCCCGGCTGGTCAAGCAATCGGGCGGCTTAAGCCTTTTTGCCGTGCTTCTCGATCAGGGCCTTGGCCGTCTCGAACAGCTTCTTGCCGTCGAAGCCGCGCTTGTCCATGTCCTGCATCCACTCCACCTCCACCAGGCGGGCCTTGCGCTTGAACTCCTGCGCGTCGGCGGCGGGAATCTGGTAGATGGTGTTGCCCAGGTCGGCCGCCGCCTTGCGGCCGGCGGCGTCGCCGGCCTGCTGGGTCTTGCCGAGCCAACCCGAGGTCTCGATGCCCGAGTTCTTGTCGATCACGGCCTTGAGGTCGGGCGCCAGGCTGTTGTATTTGGCCTTGTTCATGGCCATCACGAAGGTGGTGGTGTACAGCGCGCCGCCAGCCGGGGCGAATTCGCTGTGGAACTTGGTGAGTTCGTGCACCTTCACCGACGGCACCACCTCCCAGGGGATCACGCAGCCGTCGATCACGCCCTTGGAGAGGGAGTCGGGAATCTGCGGCAGCGGCATGCCCACCGGCGTGGCGCCCAGCAGGCCCAGCATCTTGGTGATCTGGCGGGTGGGGCCGCGCACCTTGGAGCCGCGCAGGTCGTCGGCGGTCTTGATGAGCTTGTTGCGCATGTGGAACATGCCGGGGCCGTGCACCTGCAGCGCGATGGGCTGGGTTTCCTTGAACTCGTCCTGGGCCACCGTCTGCACGTACTCCCAGTAGGCCTTGGAGGTGGCCTCGGCGTTGTTCATCATGAACGGCAGCTCGAAGACCTCGATGCGCGGGAAGCGGCCCGGGGTGTTGCCCGGCAGGGTCCAGACGACGTCGACCACGCCGTCGCGCGCCTGGTCGTACAGCTGCACCGGCGAGCCGCCCAGCGTCATGGCAGGGTAGGCCTCGAACTTGATGCGTCCGCCGGAGTCCTTCTCGACCTTGTCCATCCAGGCCTTGTGCATGTTGAGCCACACGTTGGACTGGGGCGCCATGAAGGTGTGGAACTTGAGCGTGACGCTTTGCTGGGCGAAGCCGGTGAGCGCCGGGGCGCCGAGGGCGATGGCCGCGCCGGATTGAAGCAGGGTTCTGCGCTGGATCATGGGAGGGTCTCCGGGGTTGGTGAACTGGTTCAAGCTTAAACCTTGGGTGTGCCCCTGTATCAGAGGTCAAACCCCAAGATCGGCGGTTTTCAGGCGATCTTGACCGTGATGGGCACCAAGCCGTCGACCGCGCCGTGCAGGGTGTCACCGCTGACGACGGCGTTCACGCCCTCGGGGGTACCGGTGTAGATGAGGTCGCCGGGCTGCAGTTCCCAGGCGGCGGAGAGGTGTTCGATGGTCTCGGCCAGGTTCCAGATCAGCTTGCCGACGTTGCTGCGCTGGCGGTCGGCGCCATTGACCTGCAGCCAGATGGCGGCCTTGGCGATGTCGCCCGCCTGGGCGGCCGGGGTGATGGGGCCGATGGGGGCGGACTGGTCGTAGGCCTTGCCGATGCACCAGGGGCGGCCCTGCTTCTTCATCTCGCCCTGCAGGTCGCGCCGGGTCATGTCCAGGCCCACGGCGTAGCCGAAGACGTGCTGGAGCGCGTCGGCGGCTTTGATGTTCCTGCCGCCGGTGCCGATGGCGGCCACGAGTTCGATCTCGTGGTGCAGGTTCTGGGTCAGGGACGGGTAGGGGATGCTGGCCGTCTGGCCGGCGTCGGCCACCACGATGGCATCGGCCGGTTTGAGGAAGAAGAAGGGCGGCTCGCGGCCGGTGAAGCCCATCTCCTTGGCGTGTTCCTCGTAGTTGCGGCCCACGCAGTAGATGCGGTGGACCGGGAAGCGCTCGGCGCGCCCGACCACGGGCACGGAGACGGTGGGGGGCGGGGTGATGACGTAGGCGTTCATGACCCCGGAGTGTGCCACTTCAATACTGGTTGGCCGGCAGCGTGACCACCAGGCCGTCCAGTTCGGGCGTCAGCACGATCTGGCAGGACAGGCGGCTTTCGGGCCGCACCGGCGCGGCGGCGAAGTCGAGCATGTCGCTCTCGTCGGTGGCTGGCGCGGGCAGCTTGTCGGCCCAGGCGGGGTCCACGTAGACGTGGCAGGTGGCGCAGGTGAGGGTGCCGCCGCAGTCGGCCGCGATGCCGCTGACGCCGGCGTCCACCGCCACCTTCATGAGGCTGCTGCCGGGCGCGCCGCTGAGTTCGGTCTCGCTCTGGTCGGCGTTGATGATTCGGATCTTGATCATGGTGCGTGGGGTTCAGTAGCGCGAGAAGTACTCGCGGCGTTCGAAGTCGGTCTTGTCCTCGGCGGCGGCGTGGCGGTCCAACTCGTTCTGCTTGATGCGGCAGAAGTGGTTCACCACGGTCTCGCCCAGGCCCTTGACCATGGTGGTGTCCGCGCGCAGCGCGGCCAGGGCGTCGCCCAGGTTGTTGGGGATGCGCTGGCTGCCTTCGGCGTAGGGTGCCTCGGTGCCCTGGGGGGCGGCCAGTCGCTGGTCGACGCCGTCCAGGCCGGCGTGGATCTGGCCGGCCATGCAGACGTAGGGGTTGGCCGCCGGCTCGCCCAGGCGGTTCTCGATGCGTGTGGCCCCGTCGCCCGCGCCGCCCACCACGCGCAGCATGGCGCCGCGGTTGTCGCGGCCCCACAGGATGGCCTGCGGCGCCAGCGCGTTCGGGCGGAAGCGGCCGAAGCCGTTGACGGTGGGTGTGCACAGCGGCGTGAGCGCGGGCGCGTGCGCCAGCAGACCGGCCAGCCAGCCGGCACCCAGTTCGCTGAGCGTGTGGGTGGCGTCGCGCGGGTCGGTGCCGGGCGCGGGCGCGTCGCGCATGAAGGCGTTGCGTCCGCCGTCCAGCGCCACCACCGACTGGTGCAGGTGCCAGCCGCTGGACATGATGCCGGGGAAGGGCGGCCGGCACATGAAGGTGGCGTGGTAGCCCTCGCGGCGCAGCGCCTGGCGCACGCCGTTGCGCAGCAGCACCATCTGGTCGGCGGCGGTGAGCGCGTCGGTGGCGTCGAACACGGCCTCCACCTGGCTCCGGCCGAGTTCGATCTCCAGCGACTGCAGCGGCAGCCCCAGGCCCAGCGCGGTGCGTTCGACGATGCGCAGGGCATCCTCGGCCATGTCGGTCATGGCCTCGCCATGCAGCTGGTAGCCCGGGTGCACCATCTGCACCGCCGGCGGCAGGCCCGGCCAGGCGGCCAGTTCGGGGTCGAGCTGGGGCGTGGCGTCGGTCAGGCGGTAGATGTGGAATTCCACTTCCAGCCCGGTGGTGAAGCCCAGGCCGCGCTGCGCCAGTCGCTCCAGCGCGGCCTGCAGCACGCGCCGGCTGTCGAAGGCCACGGGCCGGCCGTCCTCATGCCAGGGCTGGGCGCGCAGCCAGGCGGTGCCGGGCGACCAGGGCAGCTCGATGAAGCTCTCGGGGTCGGGCAGCAGCAGCAGGTTGGAGGCACCGGCGAAGCCGGGCAGGTCGGCCGTGCCGCCGGGCTCGAACACCTTCCAGGCGGTGCGGTCGGCGGTGTCCTTGAGCATCAGCGTGCCCACCATGCCCACGCCCTGGCGCAGCGCGCGCACGGCGGCGTGTGGCATCAGCGTCTTGCCGCGCAGCAGGCCGTGCGCGTCGCACCAACCCACGCGCACGCGCTCGATGCCGCGCTCGGCGATCAGCCGTTCCAGCCGCTGGCAGGCGGCTTCGCGCTCGGGGGTGTGGAGTCCGCAGCGTTCGGCGAAGCTCATTTGGCGCCCGCCGTGGCCGCGTCCTTCGCGCTCCAGGGCGAACGCTCGCGGCGGTCGTTCACCGCCTTGCGCCACCAGGCGTCCCAGTCGCCCGTGGGGGCGAAGCCGTCGATGGTGTCGGGGCCATGGATGTCGCCATGCTTGGCCGCGTCGGCGATGCCGGGGGCGGTGCCGCCTTGTTCCACCGTGTCGATGGCCTGCTGCAACATGCGGCGGTGGGCCATGATGACTTTGTCGCTGGTGCCCAGGTGCTCGCGCGTGCGGTCCTGGATGGCGCCCATGCTCTCGCAGGCCCATTGGTCGTGCACGTTGATGTCTTCCTCGCCCATGCCCAGGTAGGTGCGCTCCACCTGCTCCTTCGCATTGAAGCCCCAGTCGTTGTGGCGGCCCATCTTGGGCTGGAAGAAGGGCAGGGTCACGGCGTCCAGGCGCGGCTTGCGCATGGCGTCCTTGTCCACGGCCTTGTCGAAGCTGGTGAAGAAGGCGTACCAGTAGTTGTGGGTGTCGTCCACCGGCACGTGCATCTGCGTGATCGTCATCGTCTCGGACAGCGGGATCACGAAGGTCTGGGGGAACACGCAGTTGGTGACGCGCACGTGGGTGAGCTCGTCGTTCAGGCGGCGCAGCGCGGTGAGCTGCTGGCCCCAGGGCTTGGGCTCGTGCAGGATCTCGGGCTGGCCGAACTCGCGCATCACGCGCGTCATGGGCCAGCGCTCGCCGTCCACCTCGCCGGCGCTGGCGCCGCGGAACTGCTTGCCGTAGGCGTCGTCGAGCGAGCCGTCGTTGAAGAAGCGGTGCAGGTACGACGCGTGCGCGGGGTCGATGCCCACCTCCAGCGACTGCAGCCAGTTGCAGTTCCACAGGCCCTTGAAGGCGAAGACGTGGGTGTCGGGCGCGCTGAAGCAATCCAGCGCGGGCAGGGGCGGGGGCTCCATGCCCTCGGGGCCGAACCAGCCGAACAGCACGCCGCTGCGCTCGATCAGCGGATAGCTCTTCTGCGTCACGCGTTTGCACAGGGTGCTGCCGGCGGGCTCGGCGGGCGTCTCCAGGCAGCGGCCCTCGACGTCGAACTTCCAGCCGTGGAAGGGGCAGCGCAGGCCGTCGCCTTCGTTGCGGCCGTAGGCCAGGTCGGCGCCGCGGTGCGGACAATCGCGGTCGAGCAGGCCGAAACGGCCCTCGCTGTTCTTGAACAGCACGAAGTTCTGGCCCAGCACCCGCACCGGCTTGACCGGGCGAACCGCCATGGCCGGATCGATCGCCGGGTTGAACTCGTCGACCAGGGCCACGGGCTGCCAGTAGCGGCGCAGCAGATTGCCGCCGGGCGTGCCGGGGCCGACTTGGGTAAGGCGTTGATTCAGTTCAGCTTTCATGGGGCTCTGGAAGGTTTGGGTGGGGGGTTCTGTCTAAAACGGTATCCCGTTTTGAAAATGCAGTGTACAGTTTCGACCATGAGCTTGCAAGAAACCGTTTTGATGCAGTTGCGCGACTGGATCCTGTCGGGCCAGTTCGAGCCCGGCCAGCGGCTGGCCGAACAACAGCTGGCCGAGCGCCTGGGCGCCTCGCGCACGCCGGTGCGCGCCGCGCTGGTGACGCTGGAGCAGGAAGGCCTGGTCGAGGCGAACGAGACCGGCAAGGGCACTGTTGCAAATAGTCGGTGGTGATAAACTTATCATCCCCTTTTGCTGATGGAGCTGCACATGAACCCATTCAAAGGCCGGCATTTTCAGCGTGACATCATTCTGTGGGCCGTACGCTGGTACTGCAAATACGGCATCAGTTACCGTGAGCTGCAGGAGATGCTGGCTGAACGCGGAGTGAATGTCGATCACTCCACGATTTACCGCTGGGTTCAGCGTTATGCGCCTGAAATGGAAAAACGGCTGCGCTGGTACTGGCGTAACCCTTCCGATCTTTGCCCGTGGCACATGGATGAAACCTACGTGAAGGTCAATGGCCGCTGGGCGTATCTGTACCGGGCCGTCGACAGCCGGGGCCGCACTGTCGATTTTTATCTCTCCTCCCGTCGTAACAGCAAAGCTGCATACCGGTTTCTGGGTAAAATCCTCAACAACGTGAAGAAGTGGCAGATCCCGCGATTCATCAACACGGATAAAGCGCCCGCCTATGGTCGCGCGCTTGCTCTGCTCAAACGCGAAGGCCGGTGCCCGTCTGACGTTGAACACCGACAGATTAAGTACCGGAACAACGTGATTGAATGCGATCATGGCAAACTGAAACGGATAATCGGCGCCACGCTGGGATTTAAATCCATGAAGACGGCTTACGCCACCATCAAAGGTATTGAGGTGATGCGTGCACTACGCAAAGGCCAGGCCTCAGCATTTTATTATGGTGATCCCCTGGGCGAAATGCGCCTGGTAAGCAGAGTTTTTGAAATGTAAGGCCTTTGAATAAGACAAAAGGCTGCCTCATCGCTAACTTTGCAACAGTGCCTAAAATAAGCCTTATATCCAAGCATAAAACAAGGTTGTCTAGACTTCTTTTAACAGTAAAGTTATCATAAAACTGAATTTTATTTTTTAGGTAAGTTTATGCATTCTATCCGCATTCGTTAAGACACAACTATTTGCATAGTGACACTATTTTATAATGGTGGGCTTTTGTTGTGTCTTTAAGAATATATGCGGATATATAAAGTAAAAGTATGCTTAATTTATAAGTATGCTTTTAGTGCATAGTTTCCAGTTATAACTTAATTGACTAGCTATTTGTCCACCCTGTGGATGAATAGCTTTTTTTTTGGGAGGACACTGTGATGCTAGCTTTTGTTTTCACCTAAATCCTGTTTGCTGCATAAAAAATTTCAAGAGCTAAACAGGAGTAAATAAAAATGAGTTTAATTATTAAAGCGAGAAACATACGCTTGGATTATGCTGGGCGTGATGTTTTGGATATTGATGAATTGGAAATTCACTCTTATGACCGTATTGGTCTTGTGGGTGATAACGGAGCAGGAAAGAGTAGTTTACTCAAAGTACTTAATGGCGAAATTGTTTTAGCCGAAGCGACATTACAGCGTTTTGGTGATTTTGCACATATCAGCCAACTGGGCGGAATCGAAATAGAAACGGTCGAAGACCGGGCAATGTTATCTCGCCTTGGTGTTTCCAATGTACAAAACGACACAATGAGTGGCGGAGAGGAAACTCGTGCAAAAATTGCTGCCGCATTTTCCCAACAAGTACATGGCATTCTAGCGGATGAACCAACCAGCCACCTTGATCTCAATGGAATAGATCTACTTATTGGTCAACTTAAAGCATTTGATGGAGCATTACTTGTTATCAGTCATGACCGATATTTTCTTGATATGGTTGTAGACAAGATATGGGAGTTAAAAGACGGTAAAATTACGGAATATTGGGGTGGTTACTCGGATTACTTGCGTCAAAAAGAAGAAGAGCGACAACACCAAGCCGTAGAATATGAGCTGATGATGAAGGAACGGGAGCGATTAGAATCTGCTGTGCAAGAAAAACGCCAGCAAGCTAATCGATTAGACAATAAGAAAAAAGGAGAAAAATCCAAAAACTCTACCGAAAGTGCTGGACGACTTGGGCATGCAAAAATGACTGGCACCAAGCAAAGAAAACTGTATCAGGCAGCTAAGAGTATGGAAAAGCGTTTGGCTGCATTAGAAGATATTCAAGCACCAGAGCATTTGCGTTCTATTCGTTTTCGTCAAAGTTCAGCCCTAGAACTGCACAATAAGTTCCCGATTACGGCAGATGGTCTGAGCTTAAAATTTGGTAGCCGTACTATCTTTGATGACGCTAACTTTATAATACCGCTTGGCGCTAAAGTCGCTATAACTGGATCGAATGGAACAGGGAAAACGTCCTTGTTAAAAATGATATCAGAACGTGCTGATGGATTAACCATATCTCCAAAAGCTGAAATTGGCTACTTTACACAAACAGGATATAAATTTAACACGCATAAATCTGTGCTCTCCTTTATGCAGGAAGAGTGCGAGTACACAGTTGCGGAAATTCGTGCAGTATTGGCTTCAATGGGGATCGGAGCGAATGATATTCAAAAAAACTTATCCGACTTATCGGGAGGTGAAATCATCAAACTGCTTTTATCCAAAATGCTTTTAGGAAAATATAATATTTTGCTTATGGATGAACCAGGAAACTATCTTGACCTAAAAAGTATTGCCGCATTAGAAACAATGATGAAGTCCTATGCAGGAACTATTATCTTCGTATCTCATGACAAGCAATTGGTCGATAATATTGCTGACATTATCTACGAGATCAAAGACCACAAAATCATCAAGACTTTTGAGAGAGATTGTTAATGATAGCCAATCTAATCCGAACATTAATTATTGAACTCTTTAAAGGAAATTAAAAATGACAATTCAAGATATTCAATCACTTGCTGAAGCACACGGCTTGTTGCTTACGGACAAAATGAATTTCAATGAAATGGGCATTGATTTTAAGGTCGTTTTTGCTCTTGATACAAAGGGGCAACAATGGTTGCTGCGTATTCCTCGTCGTGATGGCATGAGGGAACAAATCAAGAAAGAAAAACGCATTTTAGAATTGGTAAAAAAACATCTTTCTGTAGAGGTTCCTGATTGGAGAATTTCATCTACAGAATTAGTGGCTTATCCCATACTTAAAGATAATCCTGTTTTAAATTTGGATGCTGAAACCTATGAAATAATTTGGAATATGGACAAAGATAGCCCGAAATACATAACATCTTTGGCAAAAACCTTATTTGAAATCCATAGTATTCCTGAAAAAGAAGTTCGGGAAAATGATTTGAAAATTATGAAACCTTCAGATTTAAGACCTGAAATAGCAAACAATTTGCAGTTAGTAAAATCTGAAATTGGTATAAGTGAGCAATTGGAAACCCGCTACAGAAAATGGTTGGATAATGATGTTCTATGGGCAGATTTCACCCAATTTATACATGGCGATTTATATGCTGGGCATGTACTAGCTTCAAAGGATGGAGCTGTTTCAGGCGTTATTGATTGGTCAACAGCCCATATAGATGACCCAGCGATTGATTTTGCTGGGCATGTAACTTTGTTTGGAGAAGAAAGCCTCAAAACTCTAATCATCGAGTATGAAAAACTAGGGGGTAAAGTTTGGAATAAACTATATGAACAGACTTTAGAAAGAGCAGCGGCCTCTCCTTTGATGTATGGTTTATTTGCCTTAGAAACTCAAAATGAAAGCCTTATCGTTGGAGCAAAAGCTCAGTTGGGAGTTATATAATTTAAAAATATGATTGCTGAGAACTGCCTTGTTTTGAAACTTGGTTGGCTTTAATTAGTTTTTAGTATTCTTTATAGAAAATGCCTCGATCAAGGGGCATTTCTAACAATCATTTAACATAAAATTTCTTATGTGAAGTAACCTGAATGCAGCGGTGCCCCATTGGGGGCGCGTTGAGATAAGCCTCTTTTAGATAACTTTAGCAACTCGATAGACAGTTGCAACTCCACAATTCACTGCTTTGGCAATTTCTTCCTTAGTCATATTGCCAACTACTAGCAATTCTTTTATTCGTTTATGTTTAGCCTCATTTGCCTTCTTGCCTGTTGGTTTGTAACCCGAACGTGCCAGGCCCTGCTTAATACGTTCTATACGTTTCTCATTGTCTAGGCGGGCCATTGTTGCCAGAAGATCAATCAACATATTGTTGATGAGTTCCAAGATTGAATGAGTAATGCTGTCACTGGTTTGAATCATTTGGTAGGTAGTAGGAAGATCTGCTACGACTAAACGAAGTCCCTTCTCCTGGATCCTGCGCTTCAGCTCTTGAAAATCTCGTTGGGTTAGGCGTGATAAGCGGTCAATACTTTCAACTAACAATGTGTCACCTTGATTTGCTTCTGACAGTAGCTTATTCAATTCAGGTCGGTCTAACTTCGTACCACTATAGTTTTCCACGTACACAATGGTTTCACCCAAATTCAAGTTTTGGTTTAGATCCTGAAGAATCTGCAAAGCCCTTTCTGCATCTTGATCTTTAGTTGAAGCTCGTAGATAAATACGTGTATTCATTTCTATCATTTAATCTTAATTCTATTAGATTAATGATAATACTATCATTTAATTATTGCATTAAGTCTAATGATAGATATTGTATGCGATTTGGCTCGCTATCATTCAGGTATAGTCTTTTGATAAAAAAAGCATGACTAAAAGCCATGCCTTGGGAATTCGTATAACGTGTATTATGTTAATTTTAGAAAATCTTCACTACTATTATTTTAAAATAAGGCACTGTTGCAAATAGTCGGTGGTGATAAACTTATCATCCCCTTTTGCTGATGGAGCTGCACATGAACCCATTCAAAGGCCGGCATTTTCAGCGTGACATCATTCTGTGGGCCGTACGCTGGTACTGCAAATACGGCATCAGTTACCGTGAGCTGCAGGAGATGCTGGCTGAACGCGGAGTGAATGTCGATCACTCCACGATTTACCGCTGGGTTCAGCGTTATGCGCCTGAAATGGAAAAACGGCTGCGCTGGTACTGGCGTAACCCTTCCGATCTTTGCCCGTGGCACATGGATGAAACCTACGTGAAGGTCAATGGCCGCTGGGCGTATCTGTACCGGGCCGTCGACAGCCGGGGCCGCACTGTCGATTTTTATCTCTCCTCCCGTCGTAACAGCAAAGCTGCATACCGGTTTCTGGGTAAAATCCTCAACAACGTGAAGAAGTGGCAGATCCCGCGATTCATCAACACGGATAAAGCGCCCGCCTATGGTCGCGCGCTTGCTCTGCTCAAACGCGAAGGCCGGTGCCCGTCTGACGTTGAACACCGACAGATTAAGTACCGGAACAACGTGATTGAATGCGATCATGGCAAACTGAAACGGATAATCGGCGCCACGCTGGGATTTAAATCCATGAAGACGGCTTACGCCACCATCAAAGGTATTGAGGTGATGCGTGCACTACGCAAAGGCCAGGCCTCAGCATTTTATTATGGTGATCCCCTGGGCGAAATGCGCCTGGTAAGCAGAGTTTTTGAAATGTAAGGCCTTTGAATAAGACAAAAGGCTGCCTCATCGCTAACTTTGCAACAGTGCCCCTGCGTGCGCTGCTGCCATGTCCACTACCTGACGCCGGTGATGGTGATGGCCTCGCCGGAGCGGGAATTTCTTAACCTCGACGAATTTAGACGATCGGCGGGCGAGGGGATGTCGTGGCAAGGTCCGCCTTGCGCTGCTCCGCAAGGGCGACACCAGCGGGTTCGTCGGCGGCCACGCCTAGCGCGACCGCAACCAAGCGTCGAAAAAGTATACGCTCGTCACCCGCCGTCTCCTGTGCTGAGAGTCTCAGGCCGATCGGCCGGCAGGGCTCAATGTCAGCAAACGCGTGATGAGCGGTGGCCTTCAACAGTGATAAGGCGGCACCAGAGAAAAATCACTCAGGGTCAATGCCAGCGCTTCGTTAATACAGATGTAGGTGTTCCACAGGGTAGCCAGCAGCATCCTGCGATGCAGATCCGGAACATAATGGTGCAGGGCGCTGACTTCCGGTGCCAGCAGATATTTTGGCAGTTTGCCTTGGATCAGAGCCATCTGACGCAGGGCTAGTGCAGCCGGATAGTCAATAGCTACCGGCAGCGGTGCGGACTGTTGTAACTCAGAATAAGAAATGAGGCCGCTCATGGCGTTGACTCTCAGTCATAGTATCGTGGTATCACCGGTTGGTTCCACTCTCTGTTGCGGGCAACTTCAGCAGCACGTAGGGGACTTCCGCGTTTCCAGACTTTACGAAACACGGAAACCGAAGACCATTCATGTTGTTGCTCAGGTCGCAGACGTTTTGCAGCAGCAGTCGCTTCACGTTCGCTCGCGTATCGGTGATTCATTCTGCTAACCAGTAAGGCAACCCCGCCAGCCTAGCCGGGTCCTCAACGACAGGAGCACGATCATGCGCACCCGTGGCCAGGACCCAACGCTGCCCGAGATGCGCCGCGTGCGGCTGCTGGAGATGGCGGACGCGATGGATATGTTCTGCCAAGGGTTGGTTTGCGCATTCACAGTTCTCCGCAAGAATTGATTGGCTCCAATTCTTGGAGTGGTGAATCCGTTAGCGAGGTGCCGCCGGCTTCCATTCAGGTCGAGGTGGCCCGGCTCCATGCACCGCGACGCAACGCGGGGAGGCAGACAAGGTATAGGGCGGCGCCTACAATCCATGCCAACCCGTTCCATGTGCTCGCCGAGGCGGCATAAATCGCCGTGACGATCAGCGGTCCAATGATCGAAGTTAGGCTGGTAAGAGCCGCGAGCGATCCTTGAAGCTGTCCCTGATGGTCGTCATCTACCTGCCTGGACAGCATGGCCTGCAACGCGGGCATCCCGATGCCGCCGGAAGCGAGAAGAATCATAATGGGGAAGGCCATCCAGCCTCGCGTCGCGAACGCCAGCAAGACGTAGCCCAGCGCGTCGGCCGCCATGCCGGCGATAATGGCCTGCTTCTCGCCGAAACGTTTGGTGGCGGGACCAGTGACGAAGGCTTGAGCGAGGGCGTGCAAGATTCCGAATACCGCAAGCGACAGGCCGATCATCGTCGCGCTCCAGCGAAAGCGGTCCTCGCCGAAAATGACCCAGAGCGCTGCCGGCACCTGTCCTACGAGTTGCATGATAAAGAAGACAGTCATAAGTGCGGCGACGATAGTCATGCCCCGCGCCCACCGGAAGGAGCTGACTGGGTTGAAGGCTCTCAAGGGCATCGGTCGACGCTCTCCCTTATGCGACTCCTGCATTAGGAAGCAGCCCAGTAGTAGGTTGAGGCCGTTGAGCACCGCCGCCGCAAGGAATGGTGCATGCAAGGAGATGGCGCCCAACAGTCCCCCGGCCACGGGGCCTGCCACCATACCCACGCCGAAACAAGCGCTCATGAGCCCGAAGTGGCGAGCCCGATCTTCCCCATCGGTGATGTCGGCGATATAGGCGCCAGCAACCGCACCTGTGGCGCCGGTGATGCCGGCCACGATGCGTCCGGCGTAGAGGATCCACAGGACGGGTGTGGTCGCCATGATCGCGTAGTCGATAGTGGCTCCAAGTAGCGAAGCGAGCAGGACTGGGCGGCGGCCAAAGCGGTCGGACAGTGCTCCGAGAACGGGTGCGCATAGAAATTGCATCAACGCATATAGCGCTAGCAGCACGCCATAGTGACTGGCGATGCTGTCGGAATGGACGATATCCCGCAAGAGGCCCGGCAGTACCGGCATAACCAAGCCTATGCCTACAGCATCCAGGGTGACGGTGCCGAGGATGACGATGAGCGCATTGTTAGATTTCATACACGGTGCCTGACTGCGTTAGCAATTTAACTGTGATAAACTACCGCATTAAAGCTTATCGATGATAAGCTGTCAAACATGAGAATTCGCGAATGAACAAGCTCCAACGCGAGGCCGTGATCCGAACCGCGCTCGAACTGCTTAACGACGTGGGCATGGAAGGTCTAACGACGCGCCGACTGGCTGAGCGCCTCGGGGTGCAACAGCCAGCGCTCTACTGGCATTTCAAGAACAAGCGTGCGTTGCTCGACGCACTTGCCGAAGCCATGCTGACGATAAATCACACGCATTCGACGCCAAGGGATGACGACGACTGGCGTTCGTTCCTGAAGGGCAATGCATGCAGTTTTCGACGGGCGTTGCTCGCTTATCGCGATGGCGCGCGTATTCATGCCGGGACGCGGCCAGCCGCGCCGCAGATGGAAAAAGCCGACGCGCAGCTTCGCTTCCTTTGCGATGCTGGCTTTTCGGCAGGTGACGCGACCTATGCGTTGATGGCAATCAGCTACTTCACCGTCGGCGCTGTTCTTGAGCAGCAAGCTAGCGAGGCAGACGCCGAGGAGCGGGGCGAAGATCAGTTGACCACCTCAGCGTCTACGATGCCGGCGCGCCTACAGAGCGCGATGAAAATCGTCTACGAAGGCGGTCCGGACGCGGCATTCGAGCGAGGCCTGGCTCTCATCATCGGCGGTCTTGAAAAAATGAGGCTCACTACGAACGACATTGAGGTGCTGAAGAATGTTGACGAATGACAGGGGGCGGCAGGTGCGGAGGGCGCGGTTGCTTCGTCATATGAAGCAAAGTCACCTAGCTGAATTAATGGGTGTGGATCAGGCAACCGTGTCGCGCTGGGAGCGGGGCACCCTTGCATTGTCGGATGGGAGGTGGTCAGCGGTTCTTCAATTGCTTACCGGGCCTTCCGATTCATCGTACGACGCTGCGCTGAAGCGTCTGGTGCAATCCTCCGCCCACAAAGTCCATCTGGTAGCGACCGGACACATTGTTTGCTCGCGGCATCTCCGGCCAGGCAAAGGGAATTGCGGATTGACCTAGCCGAACTCCTTGGTAAATCGCTGCGTGTTTATGCGTCCCCGAGATAGTTGCGGCCGACTCTGCGCTTAATGGGCTCGGTTGGCATGAGGGGCGGCTGGGGTCACTCGAGGTGGATACCGGCCCGAACTGGAGCGAGGAACTTCCATACTGCCAAGGCGAATGCTGTGGGAGCGCATCATGCTCGCTGATGGTAGCCCGGCACTACTTGTTACCACCACAGCTTAATGCGAAGGGTGCTCCTGTTCTTGTGCATATTTTATGCGCTGCTGATTGTGCATCGAACTGATAACCTCAACGGGTCTGCTTTGTAGTTCACCACACCCCTGACGCGCGCGTGCCGGATAAGCAGAACTATGGTGCCGATGGATGTCAGGAACACTCGGCCTGGTTCGTAACTAGGTCGTCCTGCGCGATCCTGCGGCTAGGGCCGGAATCGTGCTCGCCAGTCAGGCGCTGATGAAGCCTATGGGCACTGTTGCAAATAGTCGGTGGTGATAAACTTATCATCCCCTTTTGCTGATGGAGCTGCACATGAACCCATTCAAAGGCCGGCATTTTCAGCGTGACATCATTCTGTGGGCCGTACGCTGGTACTGCAAATACGGCATCAGTTACCGTGAGCTGCAGGAGATGCTGGCTGAACGCGGAGTGAATGTCGATCACTCCACGATTTA
This sequence comes from Hydrogenophaga sp. SNF1, assembly GCF_034421675.1. NCBI lineage: Bacteria > Pseudomonadati > Pseudomonadota > Betaproteobacteria > Burkholderiales > Comamonadaceae > Hydrogenophaga > Hydrogenophaga sp. SNF1. The sequence continues at coordinate 3,155,533 of NZ_CP139793.1, read as the reverse complement.
CCGCTGGGTTCAGCGTTATGCGCCTGAAATGGAAAAACGGCTGCGCTGGTACTGGCGTAACCCTTCCGATCTTTGCCCGTGGCACATGGATGAAACCTACGTGAAGGTCAATGGCCGCTGGGCGTATCTGTACCGGGCCGTCGACAGCCGGGGCCGCACTGTCGATTTTTATCTCTCCTCCCGTCGTAACAGCAAAGCTGCATACCGGTTTCTGGGTAAAATCCTCAACAACGTGAAGAAGTGGCAGATCCCGCGATTCATCAACACGGATAAAGCGCCCGCCTATGGTCGCGCGCTTGCTCTGCTCAAACGCGAAGGCCGGTGCCCGTCTGACGTTGAACACCGACAGATTAAGTACCGGAACAACGTGATTGAATGCGATCATGGCAAACTGAAACGGATAATCGGCGCCACGCTGGGATTTAAATCCATGAAGACGGCTTACGCCACCATCAAAGGTATTGAGGTGATGCGTGCACTACGCAAAGGCCAGGCCTCAGCATTTTATTATGGTGATCCCCTGGGCGAAATGCGCCTGGTAAGCAGAGTTTTTGAAATGTAAGGCCTTTGAATAAGACAAAAGGCTGCCTCATCGCTAACTTTGCAACAGTGCCAAGGCGAGCTCAGAGACCATGGAAAGCATGTTCTCGGACTTACGTAGCAACTCGTTTCTTTTCGCAGGTTGAGCCACCTCCGCGCTTCATCAGAAAACTGAAGGAACCTCCATTGAATCGAACTAATATTTTTTTTGGTGAATCGCATTCTGACTGGTTGCCTGTCAGAGGCGGAGAATCTGGTGATTTTGTTTTTCGACGTGGTGACGGGCATGCCTTCGCGAAAATCGCACCTGCTTCCCGCCGCGGTGAGCTCGCTGGAGAGCGTGACCGCCTCATTTGGCTCAAAGGTCGAGGTGTGGCTTGCCCCGAGGTGATCAACTGGCAGGAGGAACAGGAGGGTGCATGCTTGGTGATAACGGCAATTCCGGGAGTACCGGCGGCTGATCTGTCTGGAGCGGATTTGCTCAAAGCGTGGCCGTCAATGGGGCAGCAACTTGGCGCTGTTCACAGCCTATCGGTTGATCAATGTCCGTTTGAGCGCAGGCTGTCGCGAATGTTCGGACGCGCCGTTGATGTGGTGTCCCGCAATGCCGTCAATCCCGACTTCTTACCGGACGAGGACAAGAGTACGCCGCAGCTCGATCTTTTGGCTCGTGTCGAACGAGAGCTACCGGTGCGGCTCGACCAAGAGCGCACCGATATGGTTGTTTGCCATGGTGATCCCTGCATGCCGAACTTCATGGTGGACCCTAAAACTCTTCAATGCACGGGTCTGATCGACCTTGGGCGGCTCGGAACAGCAGATCGCTATGCCGATTTGGCACTCATGATTGCTAACGCCGAAGAGAACTGGGCAGCGCCAGATGAAGCAGAGCGCGCCTTCGCTGTCCTATTCAATGTATTGGGGATCGAAGCCCCCGACCGCGAACGCCTTGCCTTCTATCTGCGATTGGACCCTCTGACTTGGGGTTGATGTTCATGCCGCCTGTTTTTCCTGCTCATTGGCACGTTTCGCAACCTGTTCTCATTGCGGACACCTTTTCCAGCCTCGTTTGGAAAGTTTCATTGCCAGACGGGACTCCTGCAATCGTCAAGGGATTGAAACCTATAGAAGACATTGCTGATGAACTGCGCGGGGCCGACTATCTGGTATGGCGCAATGGGAGGGGAGCAGTCCGGTTGCTCGGTCGTGAGAACAATCTGATGTTGCTCGAATATGCCGGGGAGCGAATGCTCTCTCACATCGTTGCCGAGCACGGCGACTACCAGGCGACCGAAATTGCAGCGGAACTAATGGCGAAGCTGTATGCCGCATCTGAGGAACCCCTGCCTTCTGCCCTTCTCCCGATCCGGGATCGCTTTGCAGCTTTGTTTCAGCGGGCGCGCGATGATCAAAACGCAGGTTGTCAAACTGACTACGTCCACGCGGCGATTATAGCCGATCAAATGATGAGCAATGCCTCGGAACTGCGTGGGCTACATGGCGATCTGCATCATGAAAACATCATGTTCTCCAGTCGCGGCTGGCTGGTGATAGATCCCGTCGGTCTGGTCGGTGAAGTGGGCTTTGGCGCCGCCAATATGTTCTACGATCCGGCTGACAGAGACGACCTTTGTCTCGATCCTAGACGCATTGCACAGATGGCGGACGCATTCTCTCGTGCGCTGGACGTCGATCCGCGTCGCCTGCTCGACCAGGCGTACGCTTATGGGTGCCTTTCCGCAGCTTGGAACGCGGATGGAGAAGAGGAGCAACGCGATCTAGCTATCGCGGCCGCGATCAAGCAGGTGCGACAGACGTCATACTAGATATCAAGCGACTTCTCCTATCCCCTGGGAACACATCAATCTTACCGGAGAATATCGTTGGCCAAAGCCTTAGCGTAGGATTTCGCCCTCTCCCGCAAACGACCCCTTCCCGTTTCAGCTGCGTTTCCTGTTTGCCAGCCGGCCCGAGATCATGGGGTGGGTGCTGGGCATCGTTTACCGCGTCATTGCCACGCACCTGGTCAAGAAAGCGGGCCATACCCACCAAGTGGCCAAGACGGGCGCGGTCACCCTGATCCAGCGTTTTGGATCGGCGCTCAATCTGAATGTTCACTTCCACATGCTGTTTCTCGACGGTGTGTATGTCGAGCAATCCCACGGCTCAGCGCGTTTCCGCTGGGTCAAGGCGCCGACCAGCCCAGAGCTCACCCAGCTGACGCACACCATCGCCCACCGGGTGGGTCGCTATCTGGAACGGCAAGGCCTGCTGGAACGGGATGTCGAAAACAGCTATCTGGCCTCGGATGCGGTGGATGACGACCCGATGACACCCCTGCTGGGGCACTCGATCACTTACCGTATCGCTGTCGGTTCACAGGCGGGGCGAAAGGTGTTCACTTTGCAAACTCTGCCGACCAGTGGTGATCCGTTCGGTGACGGGATTGGCAAGGTAGCCGGGTCCAGCCTGCACGCCGGCGTGGCGGCCAGGGCCGATGAACGCAAGAAGCTCGAACGGCTGTGCCGGTACATCAGCCGCCCGGCGGTATCCGAGAAGCGGCTGTCGTTAACACGAGGCGGCAACGTGCGCTACCAGCTCAAGACGCCGTACCGGGACGGCACCACGCACGTCATTTTCGAACCATTGGATTTCATTGCAAGGCTGGCCGCCCTGGTACCGAAGCCCAGAGTCAACCTAACCCGCTTCCACGGGGTGTTCGCACCCAACAGTCGGCACCGGGCGTTGGTCACGCCGGCAAAACGGGGCAGGGGCAACAAGGTCAGGGTGGCTGATGAACCGGCAACACCAGCACAACGGCGAGCGTCGATGACATGGGCGCAACGGCTCAAGCGTGTTTTCAATATCGACATCGAGACCTGCAGCGGCTGCGGCGGCGCCATGAAAGTCATCGCCTGCATTGAAGACCCTATAGTGATCAAGCAGATCCTTGATCACCTGAAGCACAAAGCCGAAACCAGCGGGACCAGGGCGTTACCCGAAAGCCGGGCGCCACCGGCTGAGCTGCTCCTGGGTCTGTTTGACTGACGAGCCTGAAGGCCAACGATACCAATCAAAATGCTGCGTTCACAGCGCCGCGGCAGGGATCCGCCGTGCTGGTTGTCGGAAAAGGAGCCGCTAGTGGGAAAGAGGAGGGTAAATTTTCAGCGTTGCTGGCTCCCCGTCAGCCGGATTGGGTTGCATCGCAGGGGTGTCGAAAGAGTCAACTGCGGTCCAAAGCTGTTGGACTTGGGTGAAAAGGGCGTTTATTCTTCCTATACGTTGTCGGCAGCGGGCCAAAAAGGAATACGTCCATGCCCATCGAGGTGAAACCGGCTGTGAGCGCGGGTTCAAGCATATAGCCCGACAGGCGCGTATCCTTGCCGATCACGACACGATGGCGGTGGTCACCGCGACGAAAGACACGGCCAGCCGCCATGCCGACGCGCAAGGCGGTTTCCGCCGTCATCGCGCCTTCGTTGGCTTTGCCACGAATACCGTCTGTGCCGAAATATTTGCGCACCATAAGGTCGATTATCCTGTCGTCGGGTCGCCCTCAAAGGGGACATGCCTGCTGAACCGCGAATATAGAGAAATATCCCGAATGTGCAGTTAACGAATTCTTGCGGTTTCTTTCAGCGCCGCCAATACCGCCAGCCCGTCGCGCAAGGGGCGCGGCTCGTGTGTGCGGATGAAGTCAGCTCCACCTGCGGCGGCGGCAAGCTCTGCAGCGAGTGTCGCGGCCCCGACATCCCCCGGACCACGGCCTGTGAGCGCGCGCAGAAAGGATTTGCGCGAAACAGACAGAAGCACCGGCAAATCGAAGCGCAGCCGCAATTCATCGAACCGCGCCAGCACCGAGAGCGAGGTTTCGGGAGCAGCCCCCAGAAAAAACCCCATGCCGGGATCAAGGACAAGGCGGTTGCGTTTGATACCGGCACCCGTCAGCGCCGCGATGCGCGCGTCAAAGAACGCCGCAATGTGATCCATGATGTCGCCAGCGGGTGCCTCGCGCCGATCTGCCTGCCCGTCTTGCACCGAATGCATAACGACGAGTTTGGCAGATGATTTCGCCAATTGCGGATAGAACGCAGCGTCTGGAAAACCGCGAATATCATTGAGATAGGCCACACCACGCGACAAGGCATAGGCTTGCGTCGCGGGTTGATAACTGTCGAGCGAGACGGGAATGCCATCTGCCTTGAGCGCGTCCAGCACCGGCGCGATACGCGCGATTTCTGTGTCGGACGAAACAGGCGCGGCGTCGGGATTGCTGGATGCCGGACCGAGGTCGATCACATCTGCCCCCTCGGCCATCAGCTTACGCGCCTGCGCAATGGCTGCGTCTGGCGCCAGATACCGGCCTCCATCGGAGAAACTGTCCGAGGTTATGTTGACGATGCCGAAAATGATGAGCGATTTATTCATGGGGGCTTCTATAATAATAATAATCGAGCATGAGTCTCATACGGATGCTCGGGTCGAAAGGGAATCCCCAGGCGAGTAACCTGTTTGCGGTGATCCATTAGCTGCAGGAGCAGAAGAGCATACATCTGGAAGCAAAGCCAGGAAAGCGGCCTATGGAGCTGTGCGGCAGCGCTCAGTAGGCAATTTTTCAAAATATTGTTAAGCCTTTTCTGAGCATGGTATTTTTCATGGTATTACCAATTAGCAGGAAAATAAGCCATTGAATATAAAAGATAAAAATGTCTTGTTTACAATAGAGTGGGAGTGATCCGTCGCCAGTTGGTTTCTCATGAAAAACATGAGAAACCGAGAAAAGTCATTTGATTTCATTCAAATAACTTCCCTCGGACAACCGTCCCGCCACCCGGCGCCCTTCAGGCCTGGGTCCAGGCGTGGCGCACCAGCATCAGCCCGCTGATCACCAGCAGGCCGCAGATGAGCTGGCGAAGCCTCGGCGCCGGTACGTGGCGGGCCAGGCGGTTGCCCATCAGCACGCCGAGCAGGGCCAGGCCGATCAGGCCGGCCCAGCGCCACCACAGCGCACCGCTCGACAGGCGACCGACCCAGGCCATGCCCAGCAGAACCGTGGCGGCGCCGGCCACGATGATCACCGGGGTGCTGGCGCGCAGGGCATGCACGTCCCGCAGCCGGCGGCTGAGCCAGGCCACGGCCAGGGGGCCCGCCGTGCCGAACAGCATTTCCACCAGCCCGATGCCGAAGCCCATGCCATGGGCCCAGGGTGCGGCCAGGGGCCGCGGCGCGGCCAGGCGCGGGCGCAGCGCGTTGATGCCCACGGTGGCCACGTAGAGGCCGAGCGCAAGCAAAGGCCAGCGGGCGTCCAGCACCCCGCTCAGCCACAGGCCGGCCAGGGTGCCGGCGGCCATGCCGGGCAGCAAACGGCGCAGTTCGCCGAAATCGACCTGGCGCAGGTTCAGGCCGCTGTGCAGCAGCGACGCGGGCACGTCCATCAGCAGCGTGAGCGCCACCACCTCGGGCAGGGGCCAGCGCCAGGCCAGCAGCGGCACGACGATCAGCGCCGAGCCGAAGCCCGTGATGCCCAGCACCACGTAGCCCAGCAAGACCACGGCGGCGGGGTAGACCAGTTCTGTCATGCGCGCCAGCTTAGCGCCAGCGTGGGTGGACGCGGTCGTCGGCGGCGGTGCGCCCCTCGCGCCAGGCCCGCCCGGTGGCCCAGGCCCGCGCGCGCCCGGGGGACTGGCCCGTGCGGCCTCACTCCGCCTTCAGCCCCAGCCGCTTGACCACCGGCTCCCAGCGCTTCATTTCGGCGGTCAGCACCTGTTGGGCCTGCGCGCTGGTGCTGCCCACGGCGGTCAGGTCGTAGTTCTTCAGGCGTTCGCGCACATCCGCCTGTTTCATGATCTCGGCCGCGTGCTTCTCGATCTCGGCCACCACCGCCGGCGGCGTGGCCTTGGCGGCCTGCAGCACCAGGCGGAAGCTCACGTCCAGGCCGGGCTGGTTGAGCGCCTTGGCCAGCGTGGGCACGTCCGGCGCCAGCGAGGAGGGCGCTTCGGACGACACCGCCAGCGCCACCAGGCGACCGCTCTTGACGTGCGGCAGCACCGTGGGCGTGGCCAGGAAGCCGCAGGCCACCTCGCCGCCCAACACGGCCTGCGTGGCCGGCGCCGGGCCCCGGTAGGGCACGTGTTCCATGCGCACCTTGGTCTGCTCCAACAGCATTTCGCTGGCCAGGTGGCCGGGCACGCCGGGGCCGCCCGAGGCGTACATCAGGGAGGTGCCGCCCTTGGCCTTGGCGACCAGCTCGGCCACGCTGCGCACGCCCGCGGCGGTGTTGCAGACCAGCATCTGCGAGAAGCTGGCGACGACCGAAATGTTCACCAGGTCGCGCGCGGCGTTGAAGTCGCCGCTGGTGTAGACGAGCGGGTTGACCGTGAGCACCGTGTCCGGGCTCAGCACCAGGGTGGTCCCGTCGGGCTCGGCGCGCGCGGCGGCCGCGGCGGCGAGGTTGTTGCCGGCGCCAGGCCGGTTCTCCACCACCACCGGCTGGCCGATGCGCTTGCCCAGCTGGTCGGCGAAGGTGCGTGCCGTGATGTCGGACGGGCCGCCGGGCGGCGAGCCCACCAGCAGGCGGACCGGCTTGCCTGGCCAGCTTTGCGCATGGACGGCGCCAGCGGCCAGGGCAAAGAGCCCGGCATGGGCGAGCGCGCGAAGCAGGCGGGAAAAATTCATCGGTCTGTCTCCTGATGGGGGTGGTTGGCATTGCCCCGGGCGTGCCTCACCATGGCACGCCTCGATGGGGCCTCTGCGGAGCTTAGGGGCGGCGATCGCATCCGTAAAATTGAAAATTGCTCGCCAAATATAAAAATTCCTATGGACCCAAGGCACCTGGTGCAGCTCGCCGCGATCCTGGAGAAGGGGTCCATCACCCAAGCCAGCCGCCACCTGCACCTGACCCAGCCCACGCTGACGCACAACATGCAGACGCTGGAGATGCAGGCCGGCGGGCGCTTGTTCGAGCGCAGCCGCTACGGGGTGCGCAGCACGCCGCTGGGCGAGATGCTGGCGCGCGAGGGCCGTGCCATCGCGCGCCGTTTGAAGGACGCGGCCGAGGTCACCGCCCGCCACCGGGGCGGCATCCGCCACCAGGTGCGCCTGGGCATCGGCCCGGTGATCGGCGCGGCGGTGATGGGCGAGCTGGCGCCGGTGCTGCTGCGGCAGTTCCCCGATCTGGCACTGGCGCTGCAGAACGACCGGCCCCACCTGTTGCTGGAGCAGCTCATCGACGGCGGGCACGACTTCGTGATCGCGCCGTCCTGGCTGGAGCACCCGCCGCCGGGCATCGTGCGCCAGCTGCTGGCCGACGACGAACTGGGCGTGTTCTGCGCGCGCCGGCACCCGCTGGCGGGCAAGGCCGAGCTGGGCGCCGAGGACGTGGACGACCGCGCCTGGATCAGCCTGGGCACGGCCTCGCCCTTCGACCAGGACGTGCGCGGCAAGCTGGAGGCCGTGGGCGTGCAGCGCCTGCGCGTCGAGATCACCGTGCTGGGCGACGCCGCCATGCTGCTGGACATGCTGGCCCAGGGCCAGCACCTGGCGGTGTTGCCGCGCTTTCCGCTGCGCCGCCTGGCGGCGCGCTTCGGCCTGGTGGAGCTGCCCATGTCCGGCCCGCCCACGCCGCGCCCCATCTACCTGTGGTGCCGCGCCGGCCTGCTGGAGGACGCGGTGATGGGCGAGGTCTCGGAGTTGATCGTGGAGACCGTGCGGGCGTGGGCACGGTGAGCGCGGTCCGCCTCAGGCCGCCGATACCTGGGTGAAGATGCCGTGGGCCGCCTTTCGCAGAATCACCAGCAGGGCGTCCTTGCGGGCGTCGAATTCCCTGGAAGGCACCGCCAGCCCCAAGGAGGCGGTCATCCGCCAGTGGGCACTCAGGATCGGCACCGAGACGCCGACGATGCCGTTGGTGAACTCGTCCTTGGAATAGGCAACGCCTTCTTCGCGCGCCAGCCGGATCTGGCGCCGCAGTTCCTTGCTGGAGTGCAGTGACCGGCTGGTGATGGGCCGCAGTTGCACCCGCGCCAGATAGGACTCCACGTCCTCGCTGGCCATGTGCGCCAGAAACAGCTTGCCGGACGAGCTGGCGTACAGCGGCGCGCGCACCCCCTCGTGCATGGCATAGCCCTGGGCATCGGCGGCCGTGACCCCCAGCACCCGCTCGACGATGTCGCCGCGCAGGATGTTCAGCCCACACGAGTACCGGGCCTCGAGCGCCAGCGTCTCCATGTGCGGCCGGGCCTGCGCCACCAGGCGTTGGATGTGCAGCCCATGGCGGATCAGGTTCACCGCCGCGGCGCCCAGGCGGTAGGGGCCATTGGGGCCGAGCGATTGAACGTAGTCGCGGCTTTGCAGTGTCCTGAGCAGTTGGCTCAGGCTGCTCTTGGGGATCGCCGCGCGCGACGCCAGTTCGGCGTGGGTCAGCGAGCGGTCCGAATTGGCCAGGATCTCCAGCAGGTCCAGGGTCCTGTGCGCCGACTTCACCGCACCGCTGCCTGTCGGGGAACTCGGCGGATGGCGCGGCACGGCAACTCCCTAACTGGCGGAAAACCCATTCTGCCCGATGGTGCTGGCCAGGTGGTATGCCATCGTCATGTGCGGGCCGTGGTTGATGCCTGGGCCAGGGTAGGCGCCACCCATCATGTTCACGCGGTCTGCCCCGACCACATACAGACCGTTCACGGCGGTGCCATCCCGCGCGAGCACTCGGCCCTTCAGGTCGGCCCGCAATCCGTCAAACGTGCTCAGGTCGCCCACCAGCACCTTCAGGCCAAAGAAGGGCGGGCGTTCCAGGGGGGCGACGCAGGGATTGGGCTTCCAATCCGGGTCGCCCAGAAAGCGGTTGAAGGCGGTCGAACCACGCCCGAACTGGGGGTCCCTTCCGGCCGCCGCCTCTCGGTTGAAATGCTCGACGGTCTTGCCCAGCTCACCGCCGTCAATGCCGAGTCTCTCGCCCAGCTCCAACAAGGTGTTGGCCATGCACAGGTAGCCACTTCTCAGGTGCTGGCGAAACGGCAGCGGCGCCGGCTTGACGAAACCGAGGCCATAGCGCGCCAGCGCGCGGCTGTCACAGATGAGCCACATCGCGGGCTCGGAGCCGTCGGATGCCTCGCGCAGGGCCGCCGTGCACACGTCGTGGTAGGCGTTGGCCTCGTTGGTGAAGCGCCGGCCGCTGCGCAGCACCGCGATGACCCCGGGCTTGTAGCGATCGAGCAAATGGGGAAAGACCGCGGGCCCAGAGCGCCCCCAGGGCACGATGGACAGGGGCATCCAGGCGGCCGGTTGCGGCAGAGGCGCTGCCAGGCATCCCCCGGCGGACAAGGCCAGGCGGATACCGTCTCCCGTGATGGACGGTGGGGTGGCGGACAGGGGCTTTCGAGCGGCCAGCGCTTTCGGGAACCGCGAGGCCGTGAGCGCCTGGTCGTGCGAAAACCCGCCGCAGGCCAGCACCACCCCGCGCGGTGCCATCAGTCGAAAGGGTTTGCCTCGGAACGTTCCTGACACGCCTGTGATGCCGTGCCCGTCCCGGACCAGGTCCGTCACCTCGGCCTGGGTGAGCACCGGGATCCCGAGGTCGATGGCCGCCGCCTTGAACAAGGCGCCAGCCAAGGCGTTGCCACCGGTGACCTGCACCGCGCTGCCGTACCGCAGCAGATCGACGCCATGCGACACCAGGCGTCTGGCGACATACAAGAACGAGGCGAGCGATCGGGTGGCCTTGAAAAAGTGCTTCAGGTCGGCGTTCGATGAGTTGAACATCATTCCCATGAAGGTGATCGTCTTCAAGGGTGGACGCAAGCGGCGGCGCTCGTGTCGCAGCCGCCGGGTGTCGAACGGAGCGGCCACGAGGGCGCGCCCGAGCAGGCTGCCTCCCGGCGCCTCGGGGTGGTAGTCGGGGTACAGCGTCGAACAGAACCTCACATCGGTCTCGCGCTCGAGGAAGTCGACCATTTCCGGCCCCTTCTCCAGGAACAGCTCCACCGCGTCCGACGCATAACGATCGGCCATTTCGTGGCGAAGGTACTCGCGCACGGCCGCCGGCGAATCCTGCGGGTTCTGCTGGCGCCCCCTGGCCGTGAGCGGCACCCACAGCACACCGCCGGAAACCGCCGTGGTGCCGCCGACCAGGGCGTCCTTTTCCAGCACCACCACGCGCATTCCCCGGCGCTTGGCGACGATGGCCGCCGTGAGCCCCGCGGCGCCCGAGCCGACGACGACCAGATCGGCCACGGGGAGGTCCATGTTGTCGTTGCGCCGGGCCCCGCCGGCGCCGTCACGGCCTGGCGACATGTCATTCCAGCCGGATGTTCTTTTCCCGGATGACCTGGCCCCACAGGGCCGTGTCCCTTTCGATGACCGCTTGGAACGCCTCGGCCGAACCGCCCACCGAGGTCGCGCCCAGCTCCACGGCGCGGGCCGAAAACCGGCGGTCCTGAACGATCTGGTTCAGCGCCTCATTCAAGCGCTGGACGATCGGCCCGGGCGTGCCGGCCTTGGCCACCACCCCGAACCATGAGTAGAGCTCCAGGCCCGCGATGCCTTGTTCGGCGAATGTCGCCACGGCCGGAAACTGCGCCAGGCGTTCGGCGCTCGATACCGCCAGCGACTTCAGGCGGCCACTGGCGAGCAAGCCCTTGGATGACATCAGAATGTCGAAGTAGACAGACACCTCGCCGCTCAGCACGGCGGCAAGGGCGGGCGCCGATCCCTTGTAGGGCACGCCCACCATGGACGTCCCCGTCTGGCGCTGGAAGATCTCGCCGAACAGGTGCGGGCCGGTGCCACTGCCGGCGGTGGCGTAGTTGATCGAGCCGGGCCGCTCGTTGACCCATCGCACCAGGTCCTGGATGCCATGGCCCCGGAAGCTGTCGGCGACAACCGCCATGTAGGGGCTTTTCAAGGCCATGCCGATGCCGCGAAAGTCCTTCAGCACGTCAAAGGAAATGCGGGGGTACAGCCATTTGCCCGTGGTGACGGAATTCGACGCGAGCAACAGGGTATGCCCGTCGGCGGGCCGCGCCAGCACGGCTTCCGCGCCGATGATCCCGCTGGCGCCAGGCTTGTTGTCCACGACCACCGGCTGACCGAGCACCTCGGCCAGCCCCGTGGAAATCGCCCGGGCGGTGATGTCCGCCGCACCGCCCGGCGAAAAGGGCACGATCATCGTGATGGGCCTGGACGGATAGGTTTGCGCCCGGCCAACGCCGGTGGCGGCGAGGGCGGTGGCGGATATCAACAATTCGCGTCGGCTGAGCATGGTGGTCTCCTGTGGGGTAGGCAAATTCATTGGCTGGCGAATGTCTCGGTGGCGTGCGTGGCGCTGGCAAAGCCGCCGCGGGCCTGGATGACGCCGCGCACGGCGTCCGCGTTCGGGTCGGCGCCGCTCGCCGCTTCCAGGGCGGCCATGACGCCCGCCGCTTCGCCCAATGCCATGGCCGTGGCCATATGCCGCGCGCCGCCGTTGGCCTGCCGGGTCGCGGAAATCGCCCTGCCCGTGACCACCAGGCCGGACATCGACGCCGGCATGAGGCAACGCATGGGAATTTCGAAGGGGCGGGCCGGCACATGGAGCGATATCCCGGTGCCGCCGGCTTCGTGGATATCCATCGGCCCGGCGCCCAGCGCGATCGAATCCGGGAAGTGCCTGAACGACAGGATGTCCTCCTGAGTGAGCGTGTAGCGGCCGGCCATCCGGCGCGTTTCGCGCACGCCGACGTGCCCGGCGATGGCGGCCAGCGTCGCCTGCTGGAAACCCGCCACATGCTCTTTGAGAAACGACAGGATGGAGCCGATCTGCTGCCGCCCTTCGACTTCGGCGCGGCTGAGATCGCCCGCCTGGGTCGCATCGATCCCGGAGACCCGGCTCATCAGGCAAATGGCGTCCGTGTTGCCCGGGGTGCTGCAAAAGGACAGGCTTTCCCAGAAGATCCGTCCTTCGCGAATGCCTTGCAGGGCCAATTCCCGTTTGCGTGCGCGTGGAATGGCGCGAAAGCTGGCCACATCGACATTCGACAGGCGAAACATCAACGTGCACGGCTGGACATTCGCGGCATCGGAGCATTCGGACGGCGCCATGGCCACGCCCGCGCCGAAGGCGACGGCGGCGTCGCCGGTGGCGTCAATCACCATGCGCGCGCGGATGGCGCTGCGCCCGGAAATGTCTTCGATGACCACGCCCGTGACGCGCCGATTCGCCACGATCGGGGCGACGACCCGGGTATGGAAACGCACCTGCAACGGCGTCGATGCCGCGAGGGCATCGGCGGCGATTTTCACGACTTCCGGGTTGAACGCGAAATGCACGATGGGGATCGGATGCTCGCTGGCTTCCGCCATGAGGTATTGCTTGAATCCCTCGCTGCCGCCGAGCGCCACCACCCGGTCGGCCAGTTCTTTGGCTATACCGCCCACCACGCGGGTATCGCGGTTGTAGAAGCCGATCCATTGGGCCACCATGCCGTAGGTCGCGGTGCCGCCGAGGCAATTGGCGTGTTCAAGCAACAGCGTGCGCGCGCCCAGGCGGCTGGCCGATACCGCGGCGATCAATCCGGAGGCCCCGCCGCCGGCCACGACCACATCGAATTCGTCGGTATAGGGCGTTGTCAATACTTCGTTCAAAACTGGCCGTTGCATGGTGGTCGCTGATCCAATGGCTTGCAATCGGTCCATGCTATGGGTGCCCTCGAAGGCCGGCCAGGCCTTGTTCACATCCATGAACAGTATTTGCCGGGGGGCGCGGTGATCCGTGGGGCCGCGGGCTGCGTACATCCGACAATTGCCCGCCGAACGCCATCCCCACCACCATGGACAAGAACCCCTCCCATCCGCGCTGGCGCCTGCGGGCCGCCCTCGCGTGCGCGGCCGCCGCCCTGGCCGCCTGCGCCAGCCGCGGCGGCCCGCCCGCTGCGCGCATGCCCTCGATCCCGACCGCGGGCCAGGTCGATCTGGCCCGCTTCATGGGCGATTGGTACGTCATCGCGCACGTGCCCACCTGGCCCGAACGCGCGGCCTTCAACGCGGTGGAAACTTACGCCTTGCGCGAGGACGGCAGGATCGCCACCCGGTTTCGCTACCGCCATGGCGGTTTTGACGCACCGGTGAGCACCATGCACCCCGTGGGTACGGTGCGCCCCGGCACCGGCAACGCGGTGTGGGACATGCAGTTCCTGTGGCCGTTCCAGGCCGAATACGTCATCGCCGAGCTGTCCCCGGACGGGCAGCGCACGCTGATCGCCCGGTCCGATCGCGACTACGCCTGGTTGATGGCGCGCACGCCGCAGATCGCGCCGCAGGACCATGAACAGGCCATGGCCCGCCTGCAGGCGCTGGGCTATGACCTCGAGAAGGTGCGGCGCGTGCCGCAGCGCTGGCCGGAGTCGGGGCCCGACGCGGCGCCGCAGCCGCCCGCCCACGAAGCCCCAGCCAGGGAGCGGGCGCGCTAAGGCGTGCGGGTTGTGCCGGCCGACGGGGCGGGGGCCGCCACCCCATCAAGCCGGCGCGCGCACAGGGCCAGCACGGGCAGCACCAGCGCCCACTGCAGCGACAGCAGGGCCATGGCGACCCCGGGCTCGAGCAACTGGGCCGCCCCCAGGCGCGCGCCCGACAGAAAGGCCAGTGGCCCGGCCACGGCGCCCAGCGCAGCGGCCAGCAGGGGGCGGCCATGCAGCCAACGCAAGGTCACATTGAGCGAGGTGGCGAAGACGGCCCAGAGCGCGCTCATCCAAGGGGGCGGCAGGGCGGCGCTCCACTGGCCGCTGGCGAAGGCCAGCACGCCCTGGTGCAGCACCAGGGTGTCGGCGAGGGTGCCCAGCCCGGCGGCCAGCAGCATGAGCACGGCCTCGGACCGCGGCCGCGGGGCCCGCCGCAGGTGCCACAGCAGCACGGCCAGCGCGGGCAGTGTCCCCCACGCGGGCACGCCATGGGCCGCCCCGAGCACGGCGGCGAACCAGGCGAGCTGCGTCCACAGGACATTGCTCCATTGCCAGCGGCGGTCGGGCGTGGGCTGTGGGGCGGACATGCCCTTTATACGGAGCAGGCCGCGGCTTGGATGGCCCGGCCGGCACCACGCGCTGGCGCCCCCCGGCCGATGCCGGCCCCAGAATGCCGCCCCATGCAAGCCCTGCTCGACGCCATCGCGACGATGGCCCTTCCCCTCGACGCCCAGCGCGTCTTCCATGGCCGGGGCGGCCTCCACCCCGGCTGCGAACACCTGGCGCTGGACGCCTTCCCGCCCGCGCTGCTGCTCACGTCCTTCCAAGCGCTCGACGAGGCCGCGCTGGCCGCCGTGGGCGAGGCCCTGGCCGCGCGCTGGCGCGAACTCACCGACGCCCCCCTGAGCTGGGTGTATCAGTGCCGCGGCCACGGCGCCACCACGCGCCTCATGGCCGGGTCCCTGCCCGAGCCGCACGTGGTCACCGAGGCCGGCGCGCGCTACCTCGTGCACCTGCTGCGCGGCCAGAACCACGGCCTGTTCCTGGACATGGCCGAGGGCCGGCGCTGGGTGCGCGAGCGCGTGCAAGGCGGCGACCGCGTGCTGAACCTGTTCGCCTACACCTGCGCCTTCTCGGTGGTCGCGCTGCAGGCCGGGGCCAGCGAGGTGGTCAACGTGGACATGGCCGCCGGCGCGCTGGCCACGGGCCGCGCCAACCACGGGCTGAACGGCTTGCAGGCCGGCGCCCGGTTCCTGGCCCACGACATCTTCAGCTCCTGGGGCAAGCTCACGCGCGGCGGGCCATACGACCTCGTCATCTGCGACCCGCCCAGTTTTCAGAAGGGCAGCTTCGTCGCCACCAAGGACTACGCCCGACTGGCCCGGCGCCTGCCGTCGCTGCTGGCCCCGGGCGGGCAGGCGCTGCTGTGCCTGAACGCGCCGGAGCTGGGCGTGGCGTTCCTGCGCGAGGCGGTGGAGTTGAACGCGCCGGGGCTGGCCTTCGTGGAGCGCGTGGCCAACCCGGCGGCGTTCCAGGACGTGTCGGCGCAGCGCAGCCTCAAGGTGCTGGCCTATCGGCGCGACGGAGTGGACGCCCGCCCATGAACTGGCCCGCCACCCTCGGCCTGCTGCGCTCCCTGCTGATCTACCGCGCCATTCCCTGGCGTGGCGCGCAGCTGCGGCGCTTCTACCGCCGCTTCGTGCCGGCGGGCGGCCTGGCCTTCGACGTCGGCGCGCACCTGGGCAACCGCGTGGCGGCGTTCCGCTCGCTGGGCGCGCGCGTGGTGGCGCTGGAGCCGCAGCCGGATTTCGCGCGGCGGCTGCGCCGGCGTTTCGCCGGCGACGGATCGGTGGCCGTGCTCGAACAGGCCCTGGGTCGCGCGGCGGGCCAGGCGCGGCTGATGGCCAGCCCGCGCACGCCCACGGTGGCCACGCTCTCGCCTCACTTCGTCGCACGGGCCGGCGCGGCGCCGTCGTTCCGGGGCGTGCGCTGGACGCCCGGGCCGCGGGTCGAGGTGGGTACCCTGGACGCGCTCATCGCGCGCTACGGCCTGCCGGACTTCGTGAAGATCGACGTGGAAGGCTTCGAACTGGAGGTGCTGCTGGGCCTGAGCCAGCCGCTGCCGGCCCTGTCCTTCGAGTTCGTGCCGGCGGTGCGCGAGGTGGCGCTGGGCTGCATCGATCGGCTGGAGGCCTTGGCCGGGGAGGGGGGCTACCGCTACGCGGTCTCCCTGGGCGAACGGCAGCGCCTGCTGCGGCCGGACGGGGATGGGGCCGAGGCGATGCGCGACTGGCTGCGCAGGCTGCCGGCGAACGCCCGCTCGGGTGATGTGTACGCCTGGCGGGTGCGGTAGCGGGGCCGTCGCCCGCGGCCGGGGCGACGGGTGGCGGACCGGGGTCTCGACTAGGATGGCCGCCCTCGGCCAGAACCTACGGGCCCTGTTCGGCCAGGCCCGGCACCCCCGCATGAACCAACTCACCACCCGCCAAACCACGGTCACGCTCGACGACGGCTCGCGCCACGCGGCGCTGGAGCTGCTGATCGACGGCGAAAGCCTGATCGAGGCCGTGCGCCGGTACGAGCAGCCCATGGCCCAGGCCGAAGGGCACCCGGGCCTGGCGGCGGCCTACGTGTGGCCGGTGCCGCCCGCGCGGCAATGGGCCGCGCTGCGGCAAGGGGCGGCCGACGCCGACGACAAGCGGGCCCTGCTCGAATGCGCCTGTGGCGAACCGGGCTGCTGGCCGCTGCTGGCCACCGTCACCGTGGGGCCCGTCCGGGTCATCTGGTCGGGGTTCGAGCAACCGCACCGGCGCGCGGGCTCGGCCGCCGGGCACTGGGACTACGGCGGCTTCGGGCCGTTCGTGTTCGAGCGGGCGGCGTACGACGCGGCGCTGCAGGCGGCGGCGGGGGCCTGAGGCCCGGCTCAGCGCTTCGGCTCCCTCACCAGGCGAATCCCCACCAGCGTGTACCGCGTCTGCACGGTGTTCCAGTTGCGGAACCCGCAGCGCGCGTACAGCGGCCAGGTGTGCCAGGAGCCACCGCGCCGCACCTTGACGCTGCCATCGGCCGGACCCTGGGGGTCGTCGGTGGGGGAGCGCGCGTAGTAGTCCTCGCCGTACCAGTCCGACACCCATTCCCACACATTGCCGTGCAGGTCGTACAGGCCGAAGGCGTTGGGGGCGTAGCGGCCCACGGGGGCGGTGAAGGCGTGGCCGTCGTGGCCGGGCAGGGCGCGCGCGCGCCAGGCGGGCCAGTTCGCGGCGGCGTCTGCGTCGAAGGTGTTGCCCACGCGGACCAGGCCCGCCGGGTCGTCGCCGTGCTGGTAGCGGCCCGTGCCGCCGGCGCGGCAGGCGTATTCCCATTCGGCCTCGGTGGGCAGGCGGTAGGTCCGGCCCTCCTGTTGCGTCAGCCAGCGGGCCAGGGCGGTGGCGTCGTTCCAGGTGACGTTGACCACGGGGTGGTCGTCGCCTTGCGCGAAGCCGGGGTTCTGCCAGGAGTAGCGCGGCGAACGGCCCTCGAAGGCGTCGCGCCGGGGGGTGGTGGCGGGGTCGTAGGCGGGGTTGTAGCCATACCCCCCGGTGCCGTCGGCGATGGATTCGGGCACATGGCCCGAGCGCTGGAGGAAGGCGCGGAACTGGCCCACCGTGACTTCGTGGCGGGCCATCTCGAAAGGCCGGGTGATGCGCACGCGGTGCACCGGCGCTTCGTCGGACAGGCCCTCGAAGCGGGACGGCTCCAGGCCGGGGTAGCTGGCCGCGAGCCTGGACGCCGGCTCGTCGCTGCCCATCGAGAACTCGCCCGCCGGCACCCGCACGAAGGCGATGCCCAGGGTGTCGCTGGCGGGCGGCGGCGCGGCGCAGGCGGCCAGCAGCAAGGGCAGGGCCGGCAAGGCCAGAGGGGGCATGCATCGGTGCGGCATGGCTTGTCCGTTTGGGTGGATTCAGTGGGGTTCGGCCCGGCCATCGAAGGCCAGCAGCAGCCAGCGCGTCAGGTCGTGCATCGCGCCCAGCGCCGGTCCCTGCGGCTGCAGGCCGGGCGTGAAGCCCAGGGCCTGGAACCGCCGGGCCAGCGTGGCGTCGCTGGTGATGAGGTGCACCGGCACGTCCCAAGGGGCGTCCCGCCCCGCCACGCCACCGGGCGGCTGGTGGTCGCCGACGACGATCAGCACCAGTCGCTGGCCGGCCGTGCGCTCGAGGTGGCGCGCCAGCCACCGGAACTGGTAGCGCAGGCCCTCGGGATAGCCCGCGCCGGCCGACACGCCCGCGGGGTCCGTGGGCGGGCCGCGCAGCGGATCGTCCAGCAGCGCCGGCAGTGGCTGGAACGGCGCGTGCGTGCTGACCGTGGGGAACACCGCGAACACCGGCCGGCGCGTGGCCGGCGGCGCGCTCAGCTCCTGTTCGTGCAGCAGCGCCATGGCCACCTGGTCGGGGATGCGCCAGTAGCCGATGTCCGGGCCGCGGTAGCCCAGGTGGGCGTCGTCGGCGAAGCGCTCGAAGCCGTAGAAGGCGCCCTCGGGCCAGGGGCGCTTGATGCCGGGCATCCAGCCCACCGTTCGGTAGCCGTGCCGCGCGAAGTGGCTCACCAGCGTCGGCCGCTGGCTGGTCATCAGCAGGTTGTGGCGCGCCGGGTCGGTGATGGCCAGGCCCGACAGCAGGCTGGCGTGCGACAGCCACGAGGCGCCGCCGAAGGTGGCCGCGCGCACGCGGGCCGACAGCACGCGCCGCCCGCTGGCGTCGATGGCGGCCTGCAGTCGCGCGCGCCGGCGCCAGCGCGCGCGACAGGGCCGCGTCGTCCAGTGCGACGGCGCCGTAGGACTCCGCGAACAGCAGCAGCACGTCGGCCGGGCCGCCCGCGCCTTGCAGCGATTGCAGGTCGGTGTCGAAGGCCGGACCGGTGCCCAGCGCGGCCTCGCCGCGCCCAGGCCCCAGCACCTGGGCGAACAGCGTGGCCTGGTTCCACAGCGTGGGCGCGAGCGGCAGCGAGAAGAACCAGCGCGTGTCGCGCTGGCCGGGCACATAGGCGGCGAAGCACAGGCTCAGCGCGGTGGCCGACAGCAGGCTGCCGCGCCGCAGCGCCGGCCAGGCGCTCAGCGCCTGCGACAGCGCGCCGATGGCCCAGCGCGCCAGCGCCAGCAGCAGGGCCGCGCCCAGCGCCACGGCCAGCGCCGCGACGGCCAGCTGCCACGCCGGCCAGGACCGCGCCGCCAGCTCCACCAGATCGAGCGCGAACCGGCCGTCCCAGTAGAGGTTGACCGGCCGGCCCAACATGGCGGGCGCGGTCACGTCGGCGTAGCGCGCCGCCGCCAGGGCCACGGCGCCCAGCGCCAGCGCTTGGGTCGCGCGCGCCGTGGGGGCGCCGCGCCAGGCCACCCAGGCCGCCAGCAGCGCCAGGCCCAGGCAGAGCTCGAAGGACAGGCGCGGCATGAAACGCACGCCCAGGCCGGGCCAGCGGTTCTCGAAGGTCAGCAAGGTATTGAGCAGCACAAACGCCAGTGCGGCTCGGCCCGCGGTGGCGGCCGTCATGGGGCTGCCTTCCCGCTTGCTTCACAATGGCCGGTTTTTTTTCCCGCCCCCAGACAGCAGAAAGGACCTGGATGCTTCAATTCAAGAACAAGACGATCGATACCGCCATTTTCGATATGGATGGGACCATGTTCGACACAGAGCGACTGAGGTTCCGCACCCTGTCGCAGGCCGCCGAAGAACTGTTCGGCAAGCCTTTCACCGAGGAGGTGCTCGTGGGCTCGCTGGGCCTGAGCGCCACCAAGGCTGAAGAACTTGCCAAACAGCACTATGGAGCGGCGTTTCCGTACGCCGACATCCGCCGCCGCGCCGACGAGCTGGAACTGCAGCATGTGCGCACGCACGGCGTGCCGGTCAAGCCCGGGCTGCTGCCGGTGCTGGAGCGCCTGCGCAAGTCGGGGCTGAAGATGGCGGTGGCCACCTCCAGCCGGCGCGCCATCGCCGAGGAATACCTCATCAACGCGAACATCTTCAAGTACTTCGACCTCTGCGTCTGCGGCGACGAGGTGAAGCAGGGCAAGCCGCACCCGGAGATCTTCCTGCGCGCCGCCGAGGCCCTGAACAGCCCGCCCGAGCGTTGCCTGATGTTGGAGGACTCCGAGAACGGCCTGCGCTCCGCGGCCGACGCCGGCGGCCTGGCCATCCTGGTCGAGGACATCAAGCCGCCGCGGCCGGAGGTGGCCGAGCGGGCCTTCGCGCGCTACGCCAGCCTGCGCGGCTTCCTGCAGGAGCTGGCGGCCTGCACGCCCAGGCTGCCCATGCCGGCCCTCACCGAGCCCTTTCCTCAGGCGGTCAACCAGCTCAAGGCCGGCATCCACGGCTTCGGCGCCATGGGCGGCGGCTACCTGGCGCAGGTGTTCTCGCACTGGGACGGCTACACCCGGCCGGGCGAGATCATCGCCTCCACCGGCAACGCGCTGCTGCGCGACGCCGTCAACGCCTTCGGCAAGTACAGCGTGCGCTACGGCAGCCTGGCCTTTGACCAGACCATCCAGCGCATGCGCCTGGTGGACGCGGCCGACGACGCCGCCGTCGCCGGCATGTACCGCGACTGCGAGATCGTGGCCCTGTGCCTGCCCGAACAGGCCATGGCGGCGCAGGCCCCGGTGATCGCCCGGGGCCTGGCGGAGCGCTTCGCCGCGCACGGCCGCTCGCTGACGGTGCTGGTGGTGCTGAACAAGGTGGGCGGTGCGCGCTTCGTGCAGGAGCAGGTGGCCGGCGCCCTGCGCGAGCGGCTGCCGGCGCGCCAGGCCGAGCAGGCGCTGGAACGCACGCACTTCTGCGAAACGGTGGTCACGCGCATCGTCTCCAAGCTGTCCGAGGAGGCGCTGCTGCGCCAGCTGCGCATCAAGCACGACCTGTACGAGAAGAACGTCGCCGCCGTGCGCGAGGCCGCGCTGGAGACGGCGGCGCCGGACTATGGCATCGGCGACGACCAGGCCGAGGCGATCTCGCCCATCGTCAGCACCCTGCGCGACGCCGGCGCCCCGGCCAGCGCCCTGGCGCCGCTGCACCTGATTCTGTTCAACAGCGAAACCGACATGCCGCTGTACGCGCAGCGGGGGGGCGAGCTGCTGGAGCACCTGCGCCAGATCGACACCGTGGACGACATCGGCGAGGTCCAGGCGCTCAAGAACCGGCTGTGGAACGGCACGCACGCCATCATTGCCTGGTACGCGGCCCTGCTGGGCTACCCCACCATCGGCCACGCCATGGGCGATGTGCGGGTGCAGGCCCTGATGGACCACCTGCTGGACGTGGAGCTCGCCCCCGCGCTCAGGGCCGCGTTTCCCGCGCTGGGGCCGCACCTGCCGGAATTCGTGCACACCTTCCGCCGCCGCTGCGCCCACGCCTTCAAGGACCCCTGCGCGCGCGTGGGCCGCGACCCGCTGCGCAAGCTGCAGCGCGACGAGCGGGTCTTCGGCAGCCTGGCCATGGCCCTGGCCCACGGCGTGCCGGCGTCGGGCCTGGCCTTCGGCGCGGCGCTGGCCGTGTGGTACGCGCTGCACCACCCCAATGCCCTGGAGGACGGCGAGTGCCGCACGATCCGCGAGATCCATGCGCGGGAAGGTTCGCTGCGCGGGGTGCTGTGCTGGCGGGGCGAGTACCACGGCCAGGCCTTCGCCGGGCTGGACGCCGGCCGCGACGCGGCCCTGCTGGACGCGGTGCAGGCCCACTTCAACCGCCTGCTGGCCGAGGGTGAGGCCTATCTCTCGGCGCCCGCCCTGGCCTGATCGCCCGGCGCGCGCGAACGCCCGACCGGCCGGTGGCGCGCGCCGCCGACCGGGCCGGGCCTTCACTGGCGCACCGCCTCGAACTCGATGATCAGCGGCACCTCGTCGCCCACCCAGCCGTTGGCCACCGCGTAGTTCATGCCGTAGGCGCTGCGCTTGAAGCTGCCGCGCGCCGACACGCCCATGGTGTAGGGCTTGCGGCCCGGCCCGCCCAGGGGCGACTCGGCGCTCTTGTTCCAGGTGGCCTGCAGGGTGAGCGGCAGGGCCTTGCCCAACAGCTCCAGTTGGCCGGCGATCTCGAACTGGCGCTCGCCGGTGCGCCTGGCGCCACTGGCGGTGAAGACCATGCGCGGGAATTCGCCGCTGTTGAGGAAGTCCGGGCCCTTGAGGTGCTCGTCGCGCTTGCGCTGGTTGGTGAACACGCTGGCGGTCTCCACCTCGATGCGCACGTCCGTCAGTGCCCCGCTGGCCTCGTCGAAGCGGTAGCTGCCGCGCGCGGAGCGGAACAGGCCCAGCACCTTGGCATAGCCGATGTGCTCGACCAGGAAGGCGATGGTGATGTGGTCGGGGTCGAGCTCGTAGCGGGCGGCCTGGGCCATTGCGGCGGTGGGCGGGAGCAGCAGCGCAGCGGCCAGGGCGGCGCCGGCGGCCAGCAGGCGGCGGCGCGGGCGGGGGACCAGAGGGACCAGAGGGGCGAGGGGGCGGGGTTCATGCGCGGGTCTCCGGGGCGGCGGCGCGCTGGCGCGCCAGGTCGACGATGTCGGTGCCGAACGAGGCCGCGAGCAGCAGCAGGGCCGCCGCCGCCAGCGCCGAGGCCAGTGGCGCCGGCACGCTGGGCCCCAGGCAGACGATGAGCGCGGTGATCTGCGCCACGCACACCGCCTGGCGGCGCACGCTGGGCCGCAGCGGTCCGCCCAGCCAAGGCCAGCACGCGGCGGCGGCCACGAAGGCGTAGCGCATCAGGCCCGAGGCCAGCACCCAGGGCCCCGCCTGGCCGGCCTGCCAGACCAGGGCGCTGAGCGCCAGCAGGAAGGCCGCGTCGGTCTCCATGTCGAAGCGCGCGCCGAAGGGGCTGGCCAGGCCCTGGCGGCGGGCGAGGGCGCCGTCCAGCGCGTCCAGCAGCGCGACCGTGGTCGCCAGGGCGATCAGCGCCCAGCCACCGACCGGCAGGGCCGAGGGCGGGGCGGCGGGCACGGCCTCGCCCAGCAGCGCGGCCACCAGCGCCATGCCGGCCAGGCGGCCCAGCGTGACGCGGTTGGCCGCACCGAAGCGGCGGTGCGGGTGGCCGCCCAGGGCCAGGCCGCGCCACACCAGCGCGGCGCCCAGGGCGTAGGCCAGCAGGGCCTTGAGCGGGTAGTCCAGGCCCAGGCCACCCCACAGGCCCAGGCCACCGGCCGCCAGCAGCAGCGCCAGCCCCGCGCCGGCCAGGGCGCGGGCGGCCTGCTGCCGCAGGGCCGGGTCCGGGGCCGGCGGGGCGAGGGTCGCGGCGGCGGGGTTCATGGCGTTGGCGCGAGGGGGCCTAAGATGGCTGGCTGGCGAACCCTGAGGTTCCTCGTCTTGGCCTGCGCGCGCAAGCCCTGTTTCCCCGCCCCCTGGCTCGATCCGGCCGAACCCGTCCGCCCGACCCCTTGAACCCCACCACCGTCCACACCGCCACAGCCCAGGCCTGCTGGATCACCGGGCCCTCGCGCGCCGAGATCCGCGCGCAGGCCCTGCCCGTCCTGAGCGAAGGCGAGGTGCGCGTGCGCGCCCTGCAGCGGCGTGAGCCGGGGCACCGAGACCCTGGTGTTCCGCGGCGAGGTGCCCGCCAGCGAGGCCCGGCGCATGCGCGCGCCTTTCCAGGTCGGCGAGTTTCCGGCGCCGGTGAAGTACGGCTACGTGAGCGTGGGCGTGGTCGAGGCCGGCCCGGCGCACCTGCGGGGCCGCGCCGTGTTCTGCCTGCACCCTCACCAGACGCTCTACCAGGTGCCCGCCAGCGCCGTGGCGCCGCTGCCCGAGGGCGTGCCGCCCGCGCGCGCGGTGCTCGCGGCCAACCTGGAGACCGCCATCAACGCCCTGTGGGACGCCGCGCCGCGCGTGGGCGATCGCATCAGCGTGGTGGGTGGCGGCACCCTCGGCC
Source organism: Hydrogenophaga sp. SNF1 (assembly GCF_034421675.1). Classification (NCBI taxonomy): domain Bacteria; kingdom Pseudomonadati; phylum Pseudomonadota; class Betaproteobacteria; order Burkholderiales; family Comamonadaceae; genus Hydrogenophaga; species Hydrogenophaga sp. SNF1. The sequence continues at coordinate 3,131,691 of NZ_CP139793.1, read as the reverse complement.
TGCTGGTGGCCTGGCTGGCGGCGCGCCTGCCAGGCTGCGAGGTGCAGGTGGTGGACACCGCGCCCGCGCGCGCCGAGGTGGCGCGCGCGCTCGGCGCCGGCTTCGCCCTGCCCGGGGCCGCTCGGCCCGAGGCCGATCTGGTCATCCACGCCAGCGGCCAGCCCGACGGCCTGGCCACCGCCCTGGGCCTGGCCGGCTTCGAGGCCACGGTGCTGGAACTGAGCTGGTACGGCACCCGCGCGGTGCCGCTGCCGCTGGGCCAGGGTTTCACGCGCAGCGGCTCACGCTGCGCAGCTCCCAGGTGGGGCAGGTGGCCACCGCGCAGCGCGCGCGCTGGAACCACGCGCGCCGGCTGGGGCTGGCGCTGTCCCTGCTGACCGACCCGGTGCTGGACCGACTCATCACCCACCGGGCGCGCTTCGACGAGCTGCCCCAGGTGCTGGCGCGCCTGGCCGGCGGCGACAGCGAGACCCTGTGCCAGCGCATCGACTACCCCGACTGACCCCCACCCCCGACCCCACCGCATGTTCACGCTCACCGTCCGAGACCATTTCATGATCGCGCACAGCTTCCGCGGCGCGGTCTTTGGCCCCGCGCAGGCCTTGCATGGCGCCACCTACGTGGTGGACCTGGCCCTGCGCCGCCCGGCGCTGGACCCGGATGGCCTGGTGGTCGACATCGGCCTGGCCACGCAGCTGCTGCGCGAAGAGCTGGCGCGGCTGAACTTCCGCAACCTCGACGAGGCGCCCGAGTTCGCCGGCCGCAACACCACCACCGAGTTCCTGGCGCACGCCCTGTTCGAGCGGCTGGCGGCGCGCATTGCCGCAGGCGCGCTGGGCCCGCACGCGGTGCCGGGCAGCGCCACGGGCGGGCTGACGGCGATGCGCGTGACGCTGAACGAATCGCATGTGGCCAGGGCCTCGTACGAGGCGGCGCTGCCCGCCGCCTGAGGGCCTCCGCGCATGCCCGCCGCGCGCCACTGCCGGCTGCTGATCCCGGGCGACTGGCGCACGCTCACCGGTGGCTACCGGTACGACCGGCGGCTGGTCGAGTCGCTGCGCGCGCGCGCATCGGTCGAGTGGCTGCGCCTCGACGGCGCCTGGCCCCGGCCCGACGAGGCCAGCCTGGCCGAAGCGCGCCGCGCCATCGCCGCTCTGCCCGATGGCGAGTGCGTGGTGGCCGATGGCCTGGCCTTCGGCGCCCTGGGCGAGGTGGTGGCGCCGCACGCACGGCGGCTGCGCTGGCTGGCGCTGGTGCACCACCCGCTGCACCTGGAAACCGGCCTGGACGCGGCCGCCGCCCAGGCGCTGCGCGAGCGCGAAAGCGCGGCCCTGCGGCACGCCCGCTGGGTGGTGGCGGTGAGCGGGCAGACCGCGCGGGACGTGGCCGAGCTGGGCGTGCCGCCGGACCGCATCACGGTGGTGGAACCGGGCAACGATGCCGTGGCCGTCCCGGGCGAGCCGGGCCACGCCGGCGCGCAAGGCGGCGGCCTGCAGCTGCTCTGCGTCGCCACGCTCACCCCGCGCAAGGCGCATGCCGTGCTGCTGGACGCGCTGTCCGGCCTGCTGGCGCTCGACTGGACCCTGCACTGCGTGGGCAGCGCCGCCCGCGACCCGGCGCTGGCCGCCGCGCTGCACGCGCGCACCGCGGGCGCCCGCTGGCGGGGCGGGTGCACTGGCACGGCGAGCTGAGCGCCGAGGCGCTGCAGGCGCGCTACGCCAGCGCCGACCTGTTCGTGCTGGCCTCGCTGCACGAGGGCTTCGGCATGGTCGTCAACGAGGCCCTGGCGCACGGCCTGCCCATCGTGGCCAGCCGCGCGGGCGCGCTCGCGCACACCGTGCCGGCGGGGGCGGGCCTGCTGGTGCCGCCCGGCGACGCGGGCGCTTGGCGGGCCGCGCTGGCCACGGCCATGGCCGATCGGGCCCTGCGCCAACGCTGGGCCGAGGCCGCGCGACAGGCCGCGCGGGCCTTGCCGTCCTGGGACCAGCAGGCCGCGCGCTTCGAGTCCGTGCTCGACCGCGTGCAGGGGCTGGCGCCGTGAAAACCCGCGGCGCGCGTTTCGATGCCGGCTGGCTCGCGCTGCGCGAACCCTTCGACGCTGCCGCGCGCGACACGGCCGCCGCGCGGCTGCTGCCGCCCCTGCTCGCGCGCCGGCCGCCACCGGCCCCTGGCGCGTGATCGACCTCGGCTGCGGCACGGGCGCCAACCTGCGCTGGCTGGCGCCGCGCCTGGGTGGGGCGCAGCAGTGGCTGGTGGTCGACCACGACGCCGCGCTGCTGCGGCAATGGGCGTCGTGGCCCGGTTTCGACACGATCGCCGGCGAGCGGCTGCGATGGCGGGGTGGCGGCGTGGAGGTCGTGCGCCGGCGTGCCGACCTCGCGCGCGATCTGCCCACGCTGCCCTGGCGCGCGGCCCACCTGGTCACGGCTTCGGCCCTGCTCGATCTGGTGGGGGCCGACTGGCTGGAGCAACTGGCCGCGCTGGCGTCGGCGGCCCGCGTGCCGCTGCTGCTGTCGCTCAGCGTGGACGGCCACCACCACTGGGGTCCGGCGGACGCGGACGATGGCGCCATCCAGCGCCTCTTCGCCGCCCACCAACAAGGCGACAAGGGCTTCGGCCCCGCGCTGGGCGCGCGGGCGGTGCCGCGGCTGGCCGCGTGCCTGCGCCAGAAGGGCTACCGCGTGCGGCTCGCACGCAGCGACTGGCGCATCGGGCGCGACGGCCTGGCCCTGCAGCGCGCGCTGATCGACGGCATGGCGCAAGCCGCCGCCGAGCAGGCCCCCTCGCAGGCGGCGCGGGTGGCGGCGTGGCGGCAGCGCCGCCTGGCGCTGGCGGCCACGGGACGCGTGCGCGTGGGGCACCTGGAGCTGCTGGCGGTGCCGGCGTAGCGCTCAGCCCAGCGCGGCGAGGTCCAGATCCCAGAGCATGTCGTCGCCCAGCACCACCAGGCGCGCGGGCGGGCGGGGGCATTCCGCCATCACCTCGCGCGCGGGCACGCGCAGGCCGCGTCGGCCGTCGCCCACCAGCACGGGCGCCACCGACAGGTGCAGCCGTTGCAGGGCGCCGGCCGCGAAGAAGCGCGACACCGTGACGCCGCCACCTTCCACGAAGAGCACGCGCAGGCCGCGTTCGGCCAGGGCGGCGAGCAGGCGTTGCGCGTCGTGGCCGCGCGCTTCGTCGGGCCCCGTGCTCAGTCCGGCCACGGGCAGCACCTCGGCGCCGGACGCGCCGCGGCCCAGGCGCTCGTGCGCCCGGGCCGCGTGGCGCGCGTCGCACAGCCACAGCGTGGGGGACTGGCCATCGCGCAGCGCGCGCGACGTGCCGTCGAGCCGGGCCTCGGGGTCCAGCAGCACGCGCACCGGGTTCGGACCGGGCACGCGGCGCGTGGTGAGCTGGGGGTTGTCGATGGCCACGGTGCCGGCGCCCACCAGCACCGCGTCGCAGAGCGCGCGCAGGCGGTGCAGGTGCACCAGGCTGTGCGCCCCGTTCACGTAGTAGGAGTCGCCCGTCGCCGTGGCCACGAAGCCGTCCAGGCTCTGGCCCATCTGGGCCACCACCCAGGGCGAGCCCCGGGCGGCGCGCGCGTCGAGCAAGGGTTTGTAAAGATCGAAAAGGGCGGCGGCGCGGGCGCTCACCGGGCCCCGGATGCACCAGCCGCCGTCCGCCCGCCAGGCCAGCGTGGCGCGCCGGGACGCCGGCACCGCGCGGCCCTCGCGCGCCGCCAGCACCTGCTCCCACAGGGCTGGCCAGTCGGCCGGCACGTCCGACAGCGCGGCCGAGCCGGGATCGTTGGGGGCTGGGGCGGGGCGCGCGGACCGGGGGCTGGACGGCATGCGGCCATCATCTCATCGGGATCGCCGAACGCCTACCCAGGGCCGGCCCCGATGGCGGCGCGGGCACCGCTCACCAGCGCGGCGTGTAGTAGGGGTCGTCGCCGGCCGCGCCGGCGCCCGCATCGCCCGGCCACATGGTCTGCCAGCCCAGCGCGGCCAGCACGGGAATGGCCGCCAGCAGCGCCACCACCAGCGGCCGCCAGCGCCAGTGCCGCGCGGCCCCGGCCCGGCGGGCCAGCCACCAGGGCGCCGTGAGCGCGAGCAGCAGCAGGGCCGGTACGCCCGCCGGCACCTGCCCGCTGAGCAGGTTGAGGCAGAGCAGGACCAGGGCGGAGCTGGCCAGCGGCATCAGTGCGGCGGCGCCCACGCGCACCCCCGCGCGTGGCCCGATCCAGGCCCACAGGCCCAGCACGGCGGTGGCGACGGCCGCCATCAGCGCCAGCTGCGCGAGCAACAGCGAGCCCGCCACGACCGCCATGCCCACCAGGCCCAGCAGCAGCACCGCCAAGGCCCCGGCCGAGCCGGCCGCCGCCGTGGGCTCAGCGCCCGGCGCTTCGGTGGACCAGGCCGACACGCCCAGCGCCAGCGCGCCGCCTCCGGCCGCCAGCAACAGGCGCAGCGGCGCGCCCATTCCCAGCAGCCAGGCCGAGGCGGCCCCCCACACCAGCGCCGCCAGCAGCCAGGGCCGCAGCGGATGGTGGCGGGCGGCGGCGCGCGCGCTGGCCAGGGCCGGCACCATGGCCAGCAAGCTCGCCAGCACCACCCAGGGGAGCTTGTGCGCCTGGGTGGTGGCCGGCCAGTTCAGGCCGGGCCAGGCCGCCAGGGCCAGCACCAGGCCCAGCGCTGCGCCCAGCGAGACCCAGGGCCCGCGCGCCTGGCCCCACCCCGCGCGCAACGCGCCCAGGCAGGCCAGGCTCAGGAGGGCCGGCAGCAGCAGGCTCTGGAAGGCGGGGTGGTAGACGAAGCTGGCCATCGCGGTTGGGCGGGACCGGGGGTCGCCATCATCCCACCGGCCCGCGCAGGCGCAAGGCCGGGCCGATCGCCGCGAGCTTGGAAGCGGCTGAGGCATGGGGTGTGGACAATCTCCCCGGGCGTTTGGCTGAAGGCCGTTCTGTTTGTCAATTCTGATTGACAAATGAAGCGGCTCTGCCAAGCTCACCCGCCGAGCCCCGAGGAGCCCCATGCCCAAGACCCCGCCCACCACCCCGCACAAGCAGTTGCTGCGCCATCTGCTGATGGCCCGGTCCGACTGGATGGAAGCGCGCGTGGTGCAGGGGGCGCACCTGGAGGGCTACCCGCAGCTGACCACCGCCATGAACCGCCTGTTCGCGCAGTTGGGCGGGCGCCCGCTGGGGCTGTCGGAACTGGCGCGGCGACTGGGCGTGTCGCGCCAGGCGGTGCACAAGCTTGCGCTGGAGGCCGAGCGTCTGGGGCTGGTGGAGTTCGTGCCAAGCGAGGAGGACGGTCGCGTCAAGCTGCTGCGCTTCTCGCAGAAGGGCTGGCGCATGTCCGAGGAGGCGGCCGCCGCCTTCGTGCGCATGGAAGAAGAACTGGCCCGCCACATCGGCCAGGACAACGTGGAGGAGCTGCGCCGCATCCTGGCCTTGCCCTGGCCGGAACGGGCCGCGCCTGAAAGCGATTGACGGGCGACTAGGGAAAGCCCTGGCGCCGAAGCGACCAGGGCGGGTTGACGCGTCCGGTTGACGGTTTGAGAATCCATTACGTCAACCTAGGTTGACAAAATAAGCCCATCCAACCGGAGACAAACCCATGCCCCTTCACCGCCGCCACCTCCTCGGTGCCGCCGGCGCCGGCCTGCTGCTGGGCGCCACCCCCCTGGCCCGCGCGCAGGCCGCCGACACCGTGCGCATCTTCGTTGGCTTCCCCGCCGGCACCACGCCCGACACCCTGGCCCGCAAGGTGGGCGAGAAGCTGGTGCAGGCCGGCCACGCCAAGGCCGTGGTGGTGGAAAACCGCGCCGGCGCGGGCGGTCAGCTCGGCGTGACCGCGCTCAAGGGGGCGCCGGCCGACGGCAGCCAGCTGCTGCTCACGCCCATGTCCATGCTGGGTGTCTACCCCTTCACCTACAAGAAGCTGCCCTACGACCCGGCGGCCGACGTGACGCCGGTGAGCCTGGGCGCCCGCTTCGACTACGGCATCGCCGTGGGCCCTGGCGTGCCGGACAGCGTGAAGGACATCCCCGGCCTCATGGCCTGGTTCAAGGCGAACCCGGGCAAGGCCAACATCGGCTCGCCGGCCACCGGCTCCACGCTGCACTTCACCGCCGTGACGCTGGGTCGCGCGGCGGGCGTGGAGGTCACGCACGTGGGTTACCGGGGCTCCACGCCGGCGCTGCAGGACCTCATCGGCGGCAGCCTGCCTGCGCTGTGCTCGCCGCTGGGCACCTTCCTCAGCCACATGACGCCCAACAGCAAGCTGCGCCTGCTGGCCAGCTCGGGCGCCAGGCGCAGCCGCTTTTCGCCGCAGGTGCCCACGCTGGCGGAGCAGGGCTTCAAGGACCTGGTCTTCGACGAGTGGTATGGCTTCTACCTGCCCGCCAAGGCGCCCGACGAGGCGGTGCGCCGCCTCAACGCGGCACTGCACGAGGCGCTCAAGGCGCCCGAGGTGATCGAGACCCTGCACAGCGCGGGCATGGAGTCCAGCCCTTCGACGCCCTCGGAATTGGCCGCCGCGCTGCAACGCGACATCAAAATCTGGGGGCCGATCGTCAAGTCCATCGGGTTCACGGCGGACAGCTGAGCGGCACCACCCCTCACCACCCGGGCGCACCGCACGCCCGGGGCCAGCCTACGGAGACAAGACCCCCATGCTCAAACCCGGCCTGATGATGGACCGCCCGCTGCTGATCTCGGGCCTGTTGGAACACGCCGCCGCCCAGCACGCCACCCAAGAGGTGGTGTCGCGCGAGACGCACGGCCCCACGGTGCGCTTCGGCATCGCCCAGACCGCGCGGCGCGCGCGCCAGCTCGCCAACGCCTTGCGCGGGCTGGGCCTGCAGCCGGGGGACGCGGTCGCCTCCATCGCCTGGAACAACCACCGCCACCTGGAGGCCTACTTCGCCGTCTCGGGCAGCGGCATGGTGATGCATACCTGCAATCCGCGCCTGCACCCCGAGCAGCTGGTCTACATCCTCAACCACGCCGAGGACCGCGTGGTGCTGTTCGACAGCACCTTCGCGCCGCTGGTGCAGGCCATCGCGGCGAAGTGCCCGCGGGTGCTGGCCTGGGTCTGCCTGAGCGAGCGCGAGCGCTTGCCTGACACGCCGAGCCCGGCAGCGGCGACGCCGCTGGCCTACGAGGACCTGATCGCCGGCCAGCCCGACACCTTCGACTGGCCGGAGTTCGATGAAAAGACCGGCGCGGTGCTTTGCTATACCTCGGGTACCACCGGCAACCCCAAGGGCGTGCTGTATTCGCACCGCTCCATCGTGCTCAACGCCACCACGGCCTGCCTGCCCGACGTGCTGGGCCTGTCCACGCGCGAGAGTGTCCTGCCGGTGGTGCCCATGTTCCACATCAACGCCTGGTGCATTCCGTACGCCGCCATGGTGGCGGGCGCGCGCATCGTGCTGCCTGGCCCGCGCCTGGACGGCGCCAGCCTGTACGAACTGATGGAGGCCGAGAAGGTGACCATCAGCGCCGGCGTGCCCACCATCTGGATGGGCCTGCTGCAGCACGTGGAGCAGGGCGGCCTGCGCTTTTCCACCATGCGACGCACCTGCGTGGGCGGCTCGGCCATGCCGCGCGCGCTGATCGAGAAGTTCAACGATGTCTATGGCGTGGAAGTGCGCCACGGCTGGGGCATGACGGAAACGGCCGCCATCGCCACGCTCAGCAACCTGAGCGCCGCCGACTGGGAGCGCCCAGCCGAGGAGCGCCACGCCATCGTGGCGCGCCAGGGCAAGGTGGTCTCGGGCATCGAGATCAAGGTGGTGGACGAGCAGGGCGCGACGCTGCCGCGCGACGGCGCCTCCCAGGGTGAGCTGATGGTGCGCGGGCAGTGGATCGTGGAGCGCTACCACAAGGCCGATCGCACGGCCCTGGTGGACGGCTGGTTCCCCACCGGCGACATCGCCACCATCGCGCCCGACGGCGTGATGACCATCCGCGACCGCACCAAGGATGTGATCAAGAGCGGCGGCGAGTGGATCAGCTCCATCGACCTGGAAAACGCCGCCGCCGGCCACCCGGCGGTGGCGCAGGCCGCGGTCATCGGCATCAAGCACCCCAAGTGGGACGAACGCCCCCTGCTGCTGCTGGTGCGCAAGCCCGGCGCCGCGCTGGAGAAGCCCGAGATCCTGGCGTTCCTGGCCGAGCGCGTGGCCAAGTGGTGGGTGCCGGAGGACGTGGTTTTCCTCGACGCGCTGCCCGTGGGTGGCACGGGCAAGGTGCAGAAGAATGAGCTGCGCAAGCACTACGGCGGCGTGTTCAGCGGCACCTGAACACGCTGATCACCGCCGCCAACTGGCCGTCTGCACCCGCAGGTTCTCGGCGGCGGCCTCCGCTCAGAAGCTGGCCCAGCGCTCCGGGTCCACGCGACGGGAGCGGCGGCGCAAGCGCAAGGCGCCGACCAGCGCCACCACGGCCAGGCCTTCGGCGCCCCACCAGGCCAGCCGGCCCGTGCGCCAGGCGGCGACGGCGAAGGCCAGGCACAGAAGCACACCGGCGAACAGGGTCAGCGACAGGGACTTGAACGGGTTCGGCATGGCGGGCTCCGGCAGCGGCGGGTGTTTGCGCCGATCATGGTTTCCCCCCGTGACAGCGGCAACACACCGGGCGGCGGTGCCGATTGCATATGAAACAATCCGCGGATGGACCGGGCCTGGGCCCGCCCCCGGCCCACCCACCCCATGTACCTTCCGCCCCAATTCGCCGCCAAGGACCCCGCGATCGCGCTCGAACTGATGCGAGCGCACCCCTTCGCGCAGCTCATCTCCACCGACGACGAGGGCTTTCCCTTCGTCACGCCGCTGCCGCTGCACGTGGTGGAAGAGGGCGGCGGCCTCACCCTGCTCGGTCATGTGGCGAAGCCCAATCCGCAGGCCGAGCACCTGCGCGCCCGACCCCAGGCGCTGGTGGTGTTCAATGGCCCGCAGGCGTACCTCACGCCGCGCGTCTACCCTGACCTTCAGCGCGTGCCGACCTGGAATTACCTGACGGTGCAGGCGCGCGTGCAGGTGGGTTTCATCGAGTCCTTCGAGGACAAAGACCGCCTGCTCAAGCACCTCATCCACGACCACGACCCGGCCTACGCCGAGCAGTGGCGCGGCCTGCCCGAGGACTTCCAGCAAAACATGATGAAGGGCATCCACGCCATGGAACTGCGGGTGCTGGAACTTCGCTGCAAGGTCAAGCTCAACCAGCACCGCCGCGAATCCCACGCGGCGATGCTGCGCCTGTACGAGCAGGGCGGCGAGCAGGCGCAGGCCCTGGCGGGCTGGATGCGCCGGCTCAAGCTGGGCACCCCCGACACATGAACGACCGCTCCGCGATGTTTCGTCGGCTGGCCGTGTGCGCGCTCGGCGCCGCGCTGGCCCCGCTGGCCTGGGCACAAGGCGCCACGCCTGCCTCGCCCGCCGGCTTCGCCACCACCAGCGCCGTCGAGCGGCTGGTGAACCTGCCGCCGCCGGCCAGTGCCGTGCCGGCCCCACGGGCCACGCCCAACCCCACCCCGTTCGACGTCACGGCAGCCGAGCTGCGCTGGCGCAGCAGCCTGCAGGCCTTTGCCGAACAGGACCGGCTGGCCCGCCCCCCGCCCGGTGGCGTGCTGTTCGTCGGCAGTTCCTCCATCCGCCTGTGGGACAAGCTGGAAGCGGCCTTTCAACAGCAGCCGGTGGTGATCAAGCGCGGCTTCGGCGGCTCGCGCCTGGCCGACTGCGTGGCCTTCGTCGACCGGCTGGTGCTGCCCTACCAGGCGCGCCAGGTGGTGCTCTACGCCGGCGAGAACGACCTGGACGAAGGCGCCACACCGGCCGAGGTGCTGCTGCGCTACGAGCGTTTCGTGCAGCAGGTGCTGCAGGCGGCGCCGAACACGCGCATCGCCTTCGTCTCGATCAAGCCCAGCCCGGCGCGCGAGGCGCTGCTGCCCGCGATCCAGACCACCAACCGGCTCGTCAAGGCCTACACCGAAGGCCACCCGCAGCTCGATTTCATCGACGTGTACAGCGCCATGCTGGACGAGACCGGGCGGCCGCGACCCGACCTGTTCGGCGCCGACCGACTGCACCTCAACGCCACGGGTTACGGCATCTGGCGCGAGCTCATCGCGGCGCGCCTGAAGCTCTGACACCGACCCGCGCCGGCGCACGCCGGTGGCGCGCCCGCTCCAAGGCGCGGCTCAACCCGGCCACCGCCCACAGGCGGGACCGGCTGGCGCGCGTCGGGTTCCCGGCCGCTCAGCGCAGCGCGCTGGCCAGGCGCGGGCGCAGGCGGCCGCCCTGGTCGCGCCACTGCGCCGCCAGGGCCACCGCGAACAGGCCGGCGAAGGCGGCGGCCAGCAGCAGGGCGTCGGTGCGCCAGGGGCGCAGGGTCTCGACCGAGCCGAAGAAGGCCAGGGTGAACAGCACGATCACCAGGTGGGCGCAGAACACCGGCAGCGACTGACGGCCCAGCAGCTCCAGCGGGCGCGGGCGGGGCAGCGCCCGCCACAGGGGTGCGCTGGCCAGCAGCAGGGTGACCAAGGCCGCGCCATTGAGCAGGCGCAGCGGACCCAGGGACCACTTGTCGAACAGCGCGGCCACCGCCGGCACGCCGGGCATCGGGTCCTGACCCACCATGTGGCGCCAGAGCAGGGTGCTGCCGGCCAGCAGCAGCGCCGGCCCCCACAGCCACCAGCGCATGCGCGGCCAGGGCCGGCGGCGCGAGCCCAGGCACAGGCCGCCCACCCACAGCAGCTGCCAGGCGAAGAGATGGAAGGCCCCCATGTCCTTGTAGGGCACGGGCCAGCCGGCCGACGCGGCCAGACCGTGCAGGGCCGCGCCCAGGCCCCATTGCTCGGCCAGCCACAGCAGCAGGCTGGCGCACAGCAGGCCGCGCCAACCGTGGCGCCGGCCATGCGCCAGCAGCCAGGGCGTGATCAGCATGAACAGGATGTAGAGCGGCAGCACGTCCAGCAGCGGCGGGTTGTGCAGCAGCACCAGGGCCGCGCCCACGGCGCTGGCGGGGGCGATGAAGAAGTACTCCAGCAGGCCGGTGACGCCACCCTGGTGGCGCACCACCCCCAGCCAGGCGATCAGGGTGAAGGCCAGCAGCAACAGGGCCAGCTGGCACAGGTACAGGCGACCCGCGCGCCGCCACAGGCCGGCGCGCAGTTCGGCGAAGCTCTGCCGCTCGGCGCGCGCCCCGTACACGCGCCCGGCCAGCAGCGCCGACAGAAAGACGAAGCCCTCCGCCGCCGAGACGAAGCCGAACGGCTGGCTCAGCACCGGCGAGAAACCGGTCGGCATGTGGGTGAGGGTCATGAGGACCAGCATGAGGCCGCGCAGCGCGTCGAGCTCCCACTGCCGGCCGCTCGCGCGGGGGGCGGTCATTTATTGGGGGTTTTCCCTGGGCAACCCAGGATCATGCCAGAGCGCGGGAGGCCCCAAGGAGCAGTCGGCGCGCTCGCCTACACTCGCCCGCATGACGCCGAGCCCGGACCGCGACGAAGCCTTCATGCGCCTGGCGCTCGACGAAGCCCGCGCCGCCGCCCAGGCCGGCGAGGTGCCGGTGGGCGCGGTCCTGGTGAAAGAGGGCCAGGTGATCGCCACCGGCCGCAATGCCCCCATCGCCACGCACGACCCGAGCGCGCACGCCGAGATGCTCGCCCTGCGCGAGGGCGCGCGGCGCCTGGCCAACTACCGGCTCGATGGCTGCACGCTCTACGTGACGCTGGAGCCCTGCGCCATGTGCAGCGGGGCCATGCTGCACGCGCGGCTGGACCGCGTGGTCTTTGGCGCGAGCGACCCCAAGACCGGCGCGGCCGGCTCCGTGATCGACCTGTTCGCCCAGGCGCCACTGAACCACCAGACCCAGGTGCGGGGCGGCGTGCTGGCCGAGCAGGGCGCCGAGTTGCTGCGCACTTTCTTCAAGGAGCGGCGGATGAACCCCCACCCCCTGCGCGAGGACGCGCTGCGCACGCCCGATGCCGCGTTCGAGGGCCTGCCCGGCTACCCCTGGGCGCCCCGGTACCTGAGCGACCTGCCCGCGCTGGAGGGGCTGCGCCTGCACTACCTCGACGAAGGCCCGCGCGATGCCCCGCTGACCTGGCTGTGCCTGCACGGCAACCCGGCCTGGAGCTACCTCTACCGCCACATGCTGCCGGTGTTCCTGGCGGCCGGCCACCGCGTGGTGGCGCCCGACCTCATCGGCTTCGGCAAGAGCGACAAGCCCAAGAAGGACGCGGCCCACCGCTTCACCTGGCACCGCCAGGTGCTGCTGGAATTCGTCGAGCGGCTGGACCTGCGCGACGTGGTGCTGGTCGTGCAGGACTGGGGCGGCCTGCTGGGCCTGACCCTGCCGCCGGCCGCACCGGGGCGCTACGGCGGCCTGCTGGTGATGAACACCACCCTGGCCACGGGCGACACGCCGCTGTCGCCCGGCTTCCTGGCCTGGCGCGAGATGTGCGCCAGCAAGCCCGATTTCTCGGTGAGCCGCCTGTTCGCGCGCGGCAACCCGCAGATGAGCGAAGCCGAGTGCGCCGCTTACGACGCGCCGTTCCCCGACAAGGGCCACCGCGCGGCGCTGCGCGCCTTCCCGCCCATGGTCCCCGAGTTCCCCGACAGCGACGGCGCCGCCGTCAGCCGCGAGGCGCGCCGCTTCTGGCGCGAGCAGTGGCAGGGGCGCAGCCTCATGGCCATCGGCCAGCAAGACCCGGTGCTCGGCGAGCCCGTCATGCGCGCGCTGCGCGAGCAGATCCGAGGCTGCCCCGAGCCCCTGCTGCTGCCCCAGGCCGGCCACTTCGTGCAAGAACACGGCGGGCCCATCGCGCGCGCGGCGCTCGCCCATTTCTCATCCCCGAACCCATGAGCCACATCTACATCTACTCTCCCGCCAGCGCCGTGCGCGACAAGGCCGCCTTCCGCCGTGGCGTGCAGCGCCTCAAGGCCCTGGGCCACGAGGTCGAGATCGACGCCGACGCCCTGCGCGCCCACATGCGTTTCGCGGGCGACGACGCCACGCGGCTGGCCGCCATCGGCCGCGCGGCGGCCAGCGGTGCCGACCTGGCCCTGATCTCGCGCGGGGGCTATGGGCTCACCCGCCTCCTGCCCGATCTGCCCTACAAGGCCCTCGCCAAGGCAATCGACAAGGGCACGCGCTTCGTCGGCCTGAGCGACTTCACCGCGCTGCAGCTGGCGCTGCTGGCCAAGACCGGTGCCACCACCTGGGCCGGCCCGGCGCTGGGCGAGGACTTCGGCCCGGAGGTCGAGCCCGACGAGATCATGCTGGCCTGTTTCGGCGACCTGCTCGATGGTTCGGCCGAGGGCTCGGGCTGGACGCTGCCGGCGGCCGACGCCCCGGCCCACGCCGCCAGGCCGAAGCGGCACGTGCGCGAGGCCACGCTGTGGGGCGGCAACCTGAGCGTGCTCTGTTCGCTGGTCGGCACGCCCTACCTGCCGGCCGTGAAAGGCGGGGTGCTGTTCCTGGAAGACGTGGGCGAGCACCCGTACCGCCTGGAGCGCCAGCTCACCCAACTGCTGCTGGCGGGCGTGCTGGACGCGCAGAAGGCCGTGCTGCTGGGGGCGTTCAACCGCTTCAAGCCGGTGCCGGGCTACGACCGGGGCTTCTCGCTCAAGACCGTGACGCAATGGCTGCGCTCGAAGACCAAGACGCCCATCTACACCGGGCTGCCGTTCGGCCACGTCCCCACCAAGGTGCTGCTGCCCGTGGGCCGCACGGTCGATCTGGTGGTGGAGGGGCGCGACGCGCTGATCTTCTGGGGGCATGAGCCGCACGACCATCACGGTCACGGGCATTGAACCCCGTGGGCACCACGGCACCGGCCTCACCGGGCCGTCGGTGCCGCTCCCTTGAGGGGGACACGCGGAACGCGGCGGGGGGCTTATACCCGCCGGATGCGCGAGGCGTCGATCAGGGCCTTGGGCACCAGGCCCTGGAACACCGGCGAGAGGCTCTGCACGCGGTGCACCGCCAGCGCCTCGCCGTGCACGCGGCTGAGCACCGCCACCAGTTCGCCGCGCGCGTACCACAGGCTGTGCGCGTCGTGCATGAACTTCAGCCGGCGCTTGAGCGAAGGGTTCAGGCGAGCGCCTTCCTCACCCAGCACGGCCAGCATGGCCTCACGCACCGGCTCCAGCTCGTCTTCGTCGTCCGCGCGCGCGCTCGGCCCTAGCAGGGCCGAGATGCTGTTGCGGAGACTGGGCTTGAACCAACGCATGACCGTGAGAGTTCCATCACATGGGAGGGCTGGCCAGAATACGACCTGACGCATGTCGATGCAATCGTGCAAGTCTTGATACGGCAAAAAAAACAACAGCAAATCATGTGCTTAGCGCGGGAGTTTCATGAATTACCTCAATTTAGTAATTCTTTTGCACTCATTGTTGGCTGGCGGCCACAGCCCGGTCGGCCTTTCGGGGCGCACAAACGCCACTTGCATCGGTTGAGGATGTAACGGTCTGCGAGAACCGCCATGCTCTAATCGCCCGCAGGTTTTCCCAGCCCCATGCCCGAACTCACGATTGCCTTCGTCGACCTCACCGGTAGCACGTCCGTGTTCGAGACACTGGGCAACGACCGGGCCACCAAGGCGGTCACCAAGCTGACGCAGTGGATTGGCGCACGCGGCCAGGCGAACGGCGGCACCGTGGTCAAGATGCTGGGCGACGGGGTGCTGATGGCCTTCGCCGACAACCGCGCCGCGGTGGATTCCATGGTGCAGATCCAGCAGGAGCACGCCAAACGTGTGCAGCAGTGGCCGGCCCACCTCAAGCTGCTGATGCAGATCGGCCTGGCGCGCGGCTCGGTGGTGTGGGTGGACGGCGACTGCTTCGGCGATGCGGTGAACCTGGCCTCGCGCCTGAGCGACCTGGCCGGCCCGGAACAGATCTTCGCCAGCGACACCGTCATCCAGTCGCTCGGGCCGCGCTCTCTGGTGCGCAACCGCAGCCTGGGCGCCATGCGCATCAAGGGCAAGGTCGATACCTGCGAGGTGTTCCGCATCGAGTGGCAGGCGGACATGCAGTCCGAGTTCCTCACGGTGCCGGCCGACCTGCACGCCATCACGCCCAAGGACGACTCCGATTTCGCGGGCATCGAGCTCGCCTGGCTGGACGCCACGCGCACCTTCAATTCCAGCGACCTGCCGCTGCGCATCGGCCGCGTGCCCGAGGCCAGCTTCGTCGTGAGCGACCCGCGCGTCTCGCGCATGCACGCCACCATCGGCATGGTCTCCGGCAACTACGTGCTGGAAGACGTGAGCAGCTATGGCACCTGGGTGCGCTTCGCGGGCAGCGAATCGGTGGTGCAGCTGCGCCGCCAGGACTGCGTGCTGTACAGCGACGGCGAGATTTCCCTGGGCGCGCCGTTCTCCGACTTCAGCGCCCCCACCGTGAGCTTCAAGCTCATGGACGGCAGCATGGCGCTCGCCCGCAGCGCCGCCGCCAGCGCGCGCTGAGGGCGCTCAGCCCGCTGGGCCGAGTTCCCGGCATCACTTCTCACTCACCGATCGTCGACCGGCGCTTCTCAACCCAATCCCGCAGTTCGCGGCTGGTGAGCTGCGTGAGATTCCATAGCTTGGCCAGCCAGTCAGCGTCCTGAGGCCATTGCTGGCGCTCCAGAAGGGGAATGTAGATGCCACGGCTGAACAGGTGCAGCGCTTTCGCGCCAGCCTCTCCGCTCATGCCCATCAGCGAATGCAACACATCCGTCGACTGTTGCAGATCACGCTCTTTCGCAGCGGCAGTCAGGCGTTCGACCAGCAAATCGATTCGAGGCAAGTAGTCCTTCAACAACTCTTCAACCATGCCAATGCGCTGGAAGCCCTCCCGCCGACGTGCGTCTAGCAGGGTAGAGGCGGACAGGGCCGCGTCGGCAACAGCAACGACCTCTGGCGAAGCGGTGCGCTCGGTCATCAGCGTACGCAGATGTTGGCAGAGTTGTGGTGCCTCCACTGGCTTGATCAGAAAGCCCCCGACTCCGACAGCCCGCCCTTCGGCAACGATGTCGTCGGACGCATACGCAGTAGTCGCCAGAATAGGAAGCGTCTTCAAGTGGCTGTCCAAGGCTCGAATGGCGCGCGCCAGTTCTATCCCGCTCATACCCGGCATCTGAATGTCCAGAATGACGGCATGCCATTCGTTGTGGTGATTAAGTTCAGACAATGCGGCAGGCCCACTGTCAACCTCGATCACTAGGGCGCCGGCATGCCGGAGATACTCCGCAACAGCCGCTCGATTCCAGGAGCTGTCGTCGACCAGCAGCACGCGATGTCCACTGAGCCAAGCAGTTACGCTCCAGTGCTTGTGCTTGCTTGTTCGCACGGCCTGGGTTATCGCGGATAGCAGCACGACATCGTCCACAGGCTTGCTCACAAGGCCGTCAAAACCCGCGTTCTCTGCCTTCAATCGCGTGAGAAAGCCGGGCTCGCTCGTGCATGCGATGAGGCAGCTATGTTGATTGACCGGCACTTCCCCGCGACGCACACGTTCGGCAAGTTCATAGCCGTTCATGCCCGGCATGTTTAGGTCCATCACTATGCCGTCGTAGCGCTGCGCCTTCAACGCGTCTAGCGCTTGCAGGCCGTCGGCTGCGTCGTCTACGGTCAGATCCAATGACTGCAAGAGCAAGCCAGTGGATGTGCGCAAAAGGCCGTCATCGTCTACCACCAGGAAACGCCAGCCCGCCCATTGCTCGCGAGCCTGATCCATTAGCGCCGTGCGTCTCATCCCGATCGCTGTGGGACTCAATGGCGGAAACATGAGCGTGAACTCCGTATGGCTGCCGACAACTGACTCACAACGTATGTCGCCACCGAACGCACGCATCGCACGTCTGCAGTAGGCCAAGCCCAGCCCGGTCCCCCCGATCTTGCCCACGGATCGGAACGGTTCGAACAGGCTTTTCAGGACATCGGACGTCATGCCTGGGCCATCGTCGCGCACGCCGATCTGGCAGTCGGTCACTGTGATCTGCAGCCGTGCATCTGGACAAATCGGCAGGTAATACAACGCATTCTTCATCAGGTTGAAGAGCACGAACAATAGGGTGGTCTCACTTCCCAGAAAGAAGAAATCGTTATGCAGTTGCAAATTGACTTTCGCACGCTGCTGATCGTTGTCATAGCCGTACTCCTCCACAGCCTTGACGCACACCTGCGCGGCTGAGAGGAGGGCGAACTGTTGCGGATCGAGTGGCTTGTCATTCACCTCGTCAAGCGTCATTGCAATGACCTGCAATCCCCGCTGAACCGCCAGTTCACCCATGGCGACATGCCGATGCAGCCGTTCGACGTCGAGACGCGAGACGATTTGGACTTTCTCCTGAAGTCGTGAAACGGGTAGCACTTGTCCAATCCTTTCCAGGCTGTGTCGCACCTGCGCCATGGGGTTGCGCATTTCATGCGCGATAGAACCCGCCAGTGAGGCGTACGCCTGACGCACGCGCTCTGCAGTGGCTTGCTCCAGGGCGAACTTGAAGAGGTTGCCGCCCACTACGCTCACCAAGAGCACAGGGAGCCGGAACACGTAGTCGAGTGGGACTTGGGGGTTCGGGTCTGTCAGCGCATACAAGCCTGCGGCGGCGCCGGATCCCGTGACCAGCATGATGATGAAGTTGCGCCAGTCGGCCAACAGCATCAGTAGAAACACGGCCATGAACGTGTTGCCTATGGCCGCTGTCCCGCCGCCATTCTTGAGCGAAGTGAAGACCAGGGCGAAAGGCAACGCGATTGTCATCGTCACATAACAGGCATGGAGGTAGCAGGCCCGCAATCGTTCGGGCCAGTGGTTCCGGATGGCAAGCAGCAGCAGCAGGGACATGACAAGCGCTCGCAGCGCGAAATCGTCAAAACCAGACGACGGACGTACGAAGCGCACCAGATACATGAGCGGAAACCCAACAAGCCCGAAAACGATCATGTACCGCAGCAAGAGCGGGCTGGGCTGGTGATATGTCCTGAAATGACCAAACAACCGCTCGAACCAAGAAGCCATGTCGGGCACCGTGTCGCTCTTTCAAACCATGTCGACGTCGTGCTGTTGGACTCAGCTGGACCCTCTCAGCGTCGTCTCTACGTCACCCGCCGTCCCGCGTATGATCGTATAAACTTTTTTCGTACATGGTAAGGAGATATCTCTTGCCATGGGCGACAGGCCGAACCGGCGGTACAGGCGACTCAGCGAATGCGTACAGGCCGCCCAAAGCGCATCAATGCGGGCTCCGGAAGAAGCATGCAGCAGCGCCAACCGCATGCAATGGCGCAAGGCATCGACATCGCTGCGGAACTCGGGTGCCAACACCAAGCGCCCTACCTCCCAATCGGCAGGCGTAACCACTGCTGCGCTTGAACCCAGTGGCTGCAGCAGCTGTTCAGTCAGGGTCAGCCCATAGCCCATCGGAACCATTCGGATAGTCCCGATGCGCCGATCGCCGAGATCGAATGCGACGACGACCCCGCACTCATCCCTTTTTTTTCGAGTGAATAGAAGTCCCCATCCGGGGTGACATAGGCCGACAAATCGATCTCCTGGCGCAGCGCCATTACTGAGGCGATGTCCTTGTCTCCGCGCAGTTGGCAAAGAGTGACGTCCTCCGTGCGGAAGCGCGCCCTTGGGTGGGACATCTCACCAGACGCAGGGGCAGTGTTGATTTGAAGCGCCATAACGATTGGTTGCTTTCTCAAGTAGGGCGGAAGTTCAGTTCGGCAGATTGTCCGGACCAAATGGCGTTTGTTTGAGCGATCTGTCCGAAGGTTCATCGACACCAGCGCGCACCCCTCCATCTTGAATACCCCGTAGGGGTATATCCTCGCGGCTCCTCATAAGAAGTCCGTGAGACAAACACCATGCGCTGGATCCGCCGCCTCGCCACCCTCATCGGTCTGCTGCTCGTGCTGGCCGCCGCCCTGGGCCTGTGGTACGCCCGCCAGACCCTGCCGCGCACCGACGGGCAGCTGCAGGTCAGCGGCCTGGGCGCACCGGTGCAGGTCAACCGCGACGGCAGCGACGTCACCCACATCCTGGCCCAGAACCCGCGCGACGCCTGGATGGCGCTGGGCTACGTGCACGCCCAGGAGCGCGGCTGGCAGCTGGCCTTCAACCGCGCGGTCATGCGCGGCACGCTGTCCGAGTTCCTGGGCCCGGCCACACTGGAGACCGACAAGCTCATGCGCACCCTCGGCATTCGCCAGGTGGCGCAGCGCCAGCTGGCCAAGCTGCCGCCGGACGTCAAGGCCGCGGTGGAGGCCTACAGCGCCGGCATCAACGCCTTTTTTGCCAGCAGCGAACAGGCGCTCACGCCCGAGTTCCTGCTGCTGGGCGTGAACCCGCGCGAGGAGGCCCTGCGCGGCGCCTGGTGGGACCCGGCCGACAGCGTGGGCTGGTCGATCATGATGGCGCTGGACCTGGGCGGGAACTGGGGCAACGAGTTCGCCCGGCTGACGGCGCTGCAGGTGCTGGACACGCCCGCGCTGTGGGAGCTGTTCCCGCCGTACCCGGGCGAGGCGCCCGCCGCGAGCGCCGACCTGGGCCGGCTGTACCGCGAACTGGGCGTGTTCAACAAGGCCAATGGCACCGCCACTTCACAGGCCCCGGCGGCCCCGCAGGCTGGCTGGCGCGAGCGCGTCGCGCTGGACCTGCGCGACTGGACCGATGGCTTCGGCTTCAACGAAAACAAGGGCTCGAACAACTGGGTGGTGGCCGGCTCGCGCACCCAGAGCGGCCAGCCGCTGCTGGCGAACGACCCGCACCTGGGCCTGAGCGCGCCCGCCATCTGGTACTTCGCGCGGCTGCAGGCGCCCGACGCGGGCGGCCTCAAGGGCATGGACGTGATCGGCGCCACCCTGCCGGGCACGCCCTTCGTGGTGCTGGGCCGCACGGCCGGCGTGGCCTGGGGTTTCACCAACACCGGGCCCGACGTGCAGGACCTCTACCTGGAACAGATCAACCCGGCCAACCCCGGCGAGTACCGCGTGCCCTCGGCCAGCGCCGAACCCGCCTGGGAGCGGTTCACCGTGCGCGCCGAGACCATCCGCGTGAAAGGGCAGGCCGACGTCACGCACCTGGTGCGCGCCACGCGCCACGGCCCGGTGCTGAGCGACGCCCAGGCCCAGCACGGCAAGGTGCTCGACACCACGCGCTTCGTGCTGGCGCTGCGCTGGACCGGGCTCGACGACGAAGACAACGTGTCCGCCACGCTGGCCTCCAACCGCGCGCAGAGCGTGGAGCAACTGCTGGCCGCGTTCTCCACCTTCCGCGCGCCCATGCAGAACATCGTGATGGCCGACCGCACCGGGCGCATCGCCTACAAGGCGGCCGGGCGCGTGCCGCTGCGCGCGGCCGACAACGACATCCGCGGCGTGGCCCCGGCACCCGGCTGGGAGCCGCGCTACGACTGGACCGGCTGGCTGCCGTACGCCGACACGCCGCAGGACGATGGCGCGCGCGGCTGGATCGCCACCGCCAACCAGCGCATCCACGCGCCGGACTACCCGCATTTCCTTACCCAGGACTGGGCGCCGCCGTACCGCCAACAGCGCATCGAGACGCTGCTGGAGGCCACGCCCAAGCACGACGTGGCGAGCATGCGCGCCATCCAGGGCGACCAGCGCGCCGAGGCCACGCTGCGCCTGCTGCCGCACCTGCTGAAGGCGCCGTCCACCCACCCCCTGGCCGAGGCCGCGCGCGCCGCGCTGCAGGGCTTCGACGGTGTGATGCGGGCCGACTCGCCCGCACCGCTGATCTACAGCGCCTGGGTCGACGAGTTCACGCGCGGCGTGATCGGCCAGCGCCTGGGCAAGGAGCGCTTCGAGTCCCTGTACGGCAAGCGCCTGTTCCGCCAGGCGGTGGAGGGCTTTCTGGAGAGCGACAACCGCGCCTGGTGCGGCGTGCAGGGTTGTCCGCACGCGGCGGGCGAGGCGCTGTCGCGCGCGCTGGACAGGCTGTCGGCCCAGTATGGCGCCGACGTGGCCGCCTGGCGCTGGGGCGAGGCGCACCCGGCGCTCTCGGTGCACCGGCCCCTGTCCAACGTGAAGCCGCTGGCCCGCTTCTTCGAGGTGCGCGAGCCCACCGGCGGCGACCCCTTCACGGTGAACGTGGGCCAGTACCACCTGGACAAGGCCGACGCGCCCTTCGCCAACCGCCACGCGGCCAGCCTGCGCGCCATCTACGACCTGGCCGACCTCGACCGCTCGCTCTTCATCTACCAGACGGGGCAGAGCGGCAACGTGTTCTCCAGCCGCTACCGCGACATGAGCGCGACCTGGCTGGCCAACAAGCACCGCACCCTGAGCCTGAAGCCACCCAAGTGGGCGAGCGAGCTGTCGCTGACGCCCTGATTACTTCAGGTTGCCCTTGAGGAACTGGGCGAGCCGTTCGCTCTTCGGGCTCGCGAGCACCTCGCGCGGCACGCCCTGTTCCTCGATGCAGCCCTTGTGCAGGAAGATGAGGTGCGAGGACACCTCGCGCGCGAAGCCCATCTCGTGGGTGACCACGAGCATGGTGCGGCCTTCCTCGGCCAGCAGGCGCATCACGCGCAGCACCTCACCCACCAGCTCCGGGTCGAGCGCGGAGGTGGGCTCGTCGAACAGCATCACCGCCGGCTCCACCGCCAGCGCGCGCGCGATCGCCACGCGCTGCTGCTGGCCGCCGCTCATGTGCGCGGGGTAGCGGTCTTCCACACCGCTCAGGCCCACGCGCTCCAGGTACTTGCGCGCCGTCTGCACCGCCTGGTCGCGCGGCACGCCCAGCACGTGCACCGGCGCCTCGATGATGTTCTGCAGCACCGTCATGTGCGCCCACAGGTTGAAGTGCTGGAACACCATGGCCAGGCGCGTGCGCAGGCGCTGCAGCTGCTTCGGGTCGGTGGCGTGCAGCTCGCCGTGGCGGTCGGGCGCGAGCTTGAGTTCCTCGCCGCCGAGCACGATGCGCCCCGCGTTGGGCTTTTCGAGCAGGTTGATGCAGCGCAGCAGCGTGCTCTTGCCCGAGCCCGAACTGCCGATCAGGCTGATGACGTCGCCCGCGCGCGCCTCGAGCGACACGCCCTTGAGCACCTCGTTGGCGCCGAAGCGCTTGTGGATGTCATGCACGGCCAGCAGCGGCGTGGAAGAGGGGGTGGGGGCATTCATGGGAACGGGGCAGGGTCAGGCACCGAGCAGGTGGCCGGTGCGGAACGGGGTGGCGCCGGCGATCTTGCCGATCTCGCCGCCGGCGACGACGTAGCGCTCGCCGATGGCCGCGTAGAGCACGCCCGCCACACCAGCGGTGATTCTGTGCACGCGCGAGGCGCCAGGCGCGGTGGGGTCGATGACCTCGGCCACCACCTCGCCGACGGCCAGGGCATCGCCCGGGCGCACGCAGAAGGCCACCACGCCGGCCACCGGGCTGTGCAGGGTCTCGGAGCCGGCCAGCGGCGTGGCCTCGCAACTGGGCCGGGGGATGGTGGGGGCGGGCCCGTCGATCACGCGCAGGTGCAGCAGGTAGTCCATCAGGGCCTTGGCGTCGATCCGCGCGTTGTCGTGCGAGACGTCGGCCTCGCCGCGCAGCTCCACCGTGGCGCTGGCGCAGGCCTGGGGCAGCGGATGGTGGATGCCCTGGGCGCGCAGGCGCTCGGCCAGGCGCCACCACAGGCCCGAGAGGGTTTCGTCGAAGGGCTCGCCGCCCGAATCGCGCGCCAGCAGCACGGCGCGGCAGCCCAGCAGCCAGGCCAGCGGCGCCAGCGGGGCCCAGCAGGCCTCCTCGGCGTACAGGTGCAGCGCGGCTTCCCAGTCGCAGTGCAGGTCCAGCACCACGTCGGCGTCGTGCGCCAGCAGGAAGAGCTGGCGGCGCAGGCTGTCCAGCTCGGTGGCGGGCCGCCAGTCGCGCAGCCAGCGGGTGGCGGCGGCGCGCACCAGGGCCACGTTGGCCTGCGGGTCGGGGCCCAGGCGGTCGCGCAACTCGTCGAACAGCGCGTCCGCCAGGTTCGGGTAGTGGCGGTTGAAGTTCTGCGCCGTGCCGAATTCGAAACGGCCCATGGCGCGGTGGTTGAGCCGCTGCGTCAGGCCGATGGGGTTGGCCGCCGGCACCAGCACCACCTGGCCGCGCAGGCGGCCCTCGCGTTCGGCGGCCTCCAGCTGGGGGCGCAGGTGGTGCGCCACCAGCATGCCGGGCAGCTCCTCGGCGTGCAGGCTGGCCTGCAGGTAGACCTTGGGCCGGGCGTCTTCGGCGCCATAGCGGAACGACACCAGGTGCTTCCGGTGGCCCAGGCTGGGACTCAGCAGGGGGTGTTCGGTCCGTTCCATGCGTTCCCCGTCAGTGCGTGCGCGGCGCCAGGTGCGCGAGGAAATGCCGCTCGCCGAGCTTGAACAGGCCCACCAGGGTGAAGGTGATGGTGAGGTAGATGCCGGCGGCGAAGATGTAGGCCTCGAAAGGCAGGTAGTAGTCGGAGTAGATGCGGCTGGCGGCGGCGGTCACGTCCAGCATGGCCGGCACCGCACTGGCCAGGCTGGTGCCGTGCAGCATCATCACCACCTCGTTGCTGTAGGCCGGCAGTGTGCGCCGCATGGCGCTGGGCAGCACGATGCGGCGCAGCGCCTGCCAGCGGCCCATGCCCATGGCCTGCGCGGCCTCGATCTCGCCCGGCGCCGTCTCGCGGATGGAACCTGCGAGCATTTCGGCCGTGTAGCCGGCGGTATTGAGGGCGAAGGCGAGCAGGGCGCAGAAGAACGCGTCCTTGAACATCGTCCAGGGCCAGATGTCGTCCCAGCGCGCCTGGATCCACTCGAGCTGGGCCAGGCCGTAATAGATCATGTACATCTGGATCAGCAGTGGCGTGCCGCGGATCACGTAGGTGTACGCGCCGACCAGCCAGCGCAGCGGCGCCGGCCCGTGGGTGAGCGCCAGGGCAAACACCACGGCCAGCACGCCGCCGATGGCCAGGCAGGACAGCAGCAGGCTCAGCGTGGTCAGCACGCCCTGGCCATACATGGCGAGGTGGGCCGGTTCGAAGATGACTTCCCAGCGCATGGTGTCAGTGGGTCAGCCGCTTGACGCCCAGGCTGAAGCGCCGGTTCACCCAGCGCAGCGCCCACAGCGAGACCGTGGTGTAGATGAGGAACAGCGCCGCCGCGAACAGGAAGAAGGTGAAGGGCTCGCGCGTGGCCGCGCTGGCCTGCTTGGCCAGGTAGGTCATCTCGTGCAGGCCGATCAGGCTGACCAGGGCCGTGGCCTTGATGAGCACCAGCCAGTTGTTGGTGAAGCCCGGGATGGCGTAGCGCACCATCTGCGGCGCGGTGATGCGCACGAAGGTGCGCACGCGGCCCATGCCGAAGGCCCAGGCCGCTTCCATCTGCCCGCGCGGGATGGCCAGGATGGCGCCGCGGAAGGTCTCCGTCATGTAGGCGCCGTAGATGAAGCCGATGGTCAGCACGCCCGCCGCGAAGGGGTTGATGTCCACCGAGCGGCGGCTGCCCAGGGCCTCGAGCAGGTGGTTCAGGCCGATGGTGCCGCCATAGAAGATGAGCAGCATCAGCACGAGTTCGGGCACGCCGCGCACCAGGGTGGTGTAGGCGGTGGCCAGCCACACGAGCGCGCGGCGACCCGACAGCTTGGCCGCCGCGCCCGCCAGGCCCAAGAAAATGGCCACCACGAGGGCGGCCAGTGAGACGCCCACCGTGAGCAGGGCGCCTTGCAGGATGGACTGGTAGTAGCCGGACAAACCGCGCTCGGTGGGCTGACCGCTTACTTGCCGTAGACGTCGAAGTCGAAGTACTTCTTGGCGATCGTCTCGTAGACGCCGTTGGAGCGGATCGTCTTGATGGCGGCGTTCAACTCATCCTTGAGGGCGGTGTCGTCCTTGCGCAGGGCCACGCCCACGCCGGTGCCGTAGTACTTGGGATCGTCCAGCACGGGGCCCACGAAGCCGTAGTCCTTGCCCTCGGGCTTGCGCAGGAACCCGCCGTTGACCTCCACCTGATCGGCCACGGTGCCGTCGAGGCGGCCGGACTTGATGTCCAGGTAGACCTGGTCCTGGGCCTCGTAGGGAACGATGCTCACGCCCGCGGGCTTGAGCTCGCCCAGGGCGTACTTCTCTTGCGTGCTGCCCTTGAGCACGCCCAGCTTCTTGCCCTTGAGCGAGGCGGGCTCGGTGTAGGCGGTGCCGTTCTTGACGACGATGCGGCTGGGGGTGAAGTAGTACTTGTCGGTGAAGTCCACGACCTTCAGGCGCTCCTCGGTGATGGACATGGAGCTGATGATCGCGTCGTACTTCTTGGCCTGCAGGCCGGGGATCATGCTGTCCCAGACCTGTTCGACGTAGACGCACTGGCGCTTGATTTCCTTGCACAGGGCGTCGGCGATGTCGACGTCGAAGCCGGTGGGCTTGCCGTCGGCGGTCTTGAAGGTGAAGGGTTCGTAGGTCGGGTCGATGGCGACCTTGAGCTCGGGCAGGGCGGCCGGAGCGGGCGCTGCAGCCGGCGCGGCGGCGGGCGCAGGAGCGGCTGCCGGGGCGGGGGCCTCTTCCTTCTTGCCGCAGGCCGACAGGGCCAGGGCGCCGGCGAGGGCGGAATACAGGGCAAGGTGCTTCATGAGACATCTCTCGGTTGCCGCCCGCCCGGGCCATCCGGGCGGTGCGAAGTAGGCGGGATTGTAGGTCTGAGCTTCTGGGGGGCTGGCTCCAAAGAGGGCGTGGTTTCCCGGGGCCGGTGGCGCCTGCGGGACGTCAGCAAGATGCAAGCCAGACGGCGGTTTCCCCGCCATGAACGGAACCCGCCGCCCGCGCCATCGGCGATACATTCGTTCATTCCAATATGCTGAACCGGCCAGGGTATCTGGCCGCCGCGCCGCCACCATGCCACTGCATACCCGACTCATCGCCCTTGTGCTTCCCCTGTTGATGGCCGGCGCGGCGCGGGCCGCGGAACCGGAGTACACGCTGGCGGTCAGCGAAGGCACCTCGGGCGGGCTGGACCACGCGCGCGCCACCGCCAAGTACGCCGGCCTGGCCGAGGCCCTGGGCCGGGCGCTGAAGGGCAAGGTGACGGTGGTGTTCGCGCGCGAGTTCGCGCTGCTCGCAGATGGCCTGAAGGCCAAGCGTTTCGACCTGGCGCTGGCCCGGCCCAGCGACTACCCGGCGCGCGCCATGCGCGACAACGGATACCGTTTCGTCGCCAGCGCCAAGCCCGAAGGCCAGTGCCTGATCGTCACCCGCAAGGATTCGCCCCTGCAAAACCTTGAGGAAGCCAAAGGCAAGCGCTGGGTGCTGCCGGAGCAGGTGTCGTATATGTCGCGCTTTTGCAATGCCGAGCTGCGCGACCGGGGCATCCCGCTCAAGGCTGAGAAGGTGCAGTTCGTGCGCGAGCAGGGCGCGGTGCAGTTCTACCTGGAGCACAAGCTGGCCGACGTGGGCGGCGTGGCTTCCTATTCGGGCGTGGCGCGCTCGCTGGACAAGGCCGGCCTGCGCGTGCTGCACCGCAGCGTGATGCAGCCGTACTCCCCCATGGTCGCCGGCCCGCGCCTGACGGCCGAGCAGCTGCAGGCCGTGCAGGCCGAACTGCGCGCCATGGACCAGGCCGACGCCGGCCGCGGCGTGCTCAAGACCCTGGGCATCCAGGGCTTCGACACCGGCACCGGGCCGCGCGTGCTGAGCCTGCTGGAGTGGCTCGGGTCCTGAGGGCCATCCCTTTCAAGGTCTTGATCCGGCCCACGCCCGAGGGCATCGGGCACCCTCACGGTTTCAGCGCCGCCAGCCGCGCAGCAGCAGGGCGTTGCTCACCACGCTCACGCTGCTCAGGGCCATGGCGGCACCCGCCACCATCGGGTTGAGCAGGCCGGCCGCCGCCAGCGGGATGCCGATCACGTTGTAGGCGAAGGCCCAGAACAGGTTCTGGCGGATCTTGCGGTAGGTGCGGCGCGAGATGTCGATGGCGTCGGCCACCAGGGCCGGGTCGCCGCGCATCAGCGTGATGCCGGCCGCGTGCATGGCCACGTCGGTGCCGGTGGACATGGCGATGCCCACGTCGGCCGAGGCCAGCGCCGGGGCGTCGTTGATGCCGTCGCCCACCATGGCCACCGCATGCCCGCCCTGCTTGAGCTGGCCGACGATGCCGGCCTTGTCGGCGGGCAGCACCTCGGCCTCGATGCGGCCGATGCCCAGGCGCTGGCCCACGGCCGCCGCGCTGCCGCGGTTGTCGCCGGTGAGCATGACCGTGCGCACGCCCATGCCGTGCAGGCGTTCCACGGCGCGGGCGGCGCTGGCCTTGGGCGCGTCGCCGAAGGCCAGCAGGCCGACCAGGCGCGGCGCCTGCGTCACATCAGCCAGCCAGGACACGGTGCGGCCCTCGTCCTGCAGGCGCTGCGCCTGCGCGGCCAGGGCCGAGGTGTCCACGCCCAGCTCCTGCATGAAGCGCGGGCTGCCCAGGCGCAGCGCGTGGCCATCGACCTCGGCCGACATGCCACGGCCGGGCACCGCGCTCACCTGGCTGGCCGGCCGCGGCGTCAGGCCGGCGGCCTGGGGCGACTCCAGCACGGCCCGCGCCAGCGGGTGTTCGCTGCCGGCCTGCAGCGCCAGGCTCCAGGGGATCAGGCGGTCTTCCTGGCCCGGCGCGGCCAGGGCGGACACCAGCTGGGGCCGGCCCTCGGTCAGGGTGCCGGTCTTGTCGAAGGCCACGGTGTCCACGCGGTGCGCCACCTCCAG
Organism: Hydrogenophaga sp. SNF1; assembly: GCF_034421675.1. Taxonomy (NCBI): domain Bacteria; kingdom Pseudomonadati; phylum Pseudomonadota; class Betaproteobacteria; order Burkholderiales; family Comamonadaceae; genus Hydrogenophaga; species Hydrogenophaga sp. SNF1. The sequence continues at coordinate 3,104,015 of NZ_CP139793.1, read as the reverse complement.
CGCCTCGGCGTCCTTGATCAGGATGCCCTGGCGCGCGGCCACCCCGGTGCCGGCCATGATGGCCGTGGGCGTGGCCAGGCCCAACGCGCAGGGGCAGGCAATCACCAGCACCGCCACCGCGTTGAGGATGGCGCGCTCCCAGTCGCCCGCGAGCACGCCCCAGCCGACCAGCGTGATCAGCGACAGCAACAGCACCACCGGCACGAACACCGCGCTCACGCGGTCCACGATGCGCTGGATGGGCGCCTTCTTCGCCTGGGCCGACTCCACCATGCGCACGATGCGCGACAGCGTGGATTCGGCGCCGACGGCGGTGGTCTGGATCTCCAGCAGGCCTTCGGCGTTGACCGCGCCGCCGGTCACCTTGTCACCGGGGTGCTTGGCGATCGGCAGGCTCTCGCCCGTGATGAGGGACTCGTCCACCTGGCTCGCGCCGCTGAGCACGGTGCCGTCCACCGGCACCCGCTCGCCGGGGCGCACGATCACCACGTCGCCCACCTTCACGCGGGCCAGCGGCAGGTCCACGTCGCCCTGGGGCGTGCGCACGCGCGCGATCTCGGGCTTGAGCGCGTTGAGCGCCGCGATGGCGGCCGTGGTCTGGCGCTTGGCGCGCGCTTCCAGCCATTTGCCCAGCAGCACCAGGGTGATGACCACCGCCGAGGCCTCGAAATACAGGTGCGGCGCGCCATGCCCCTGGTGGCGCAGCAGCAGGTAGACGCTCAGGCCATAGCCCGCGCTGGTGCCCAGGGCCACCAGCAGGTCCATATTGCCGGTGCCCGCGCGCACGGCCTTCCAGCCGGCGCGGTAGAAGCGCGCGCCCAACCAGAACTGCACCGGCGTGGCCAGGGCCAGCTGCAGCCAGCCATTGAGCGTCCAGTCGCTGCCGGACAGCATGGCCACCATGGGCAGCACCAGCGGCAGCGACAGCAGGGCGGCCAGGGCCACGGGCCACCAGGGTTCGCCACCGCCCTTGTGGGCGCCGGGCGCGGCCGACGCCTGATCGTCGTGGGGCAGGGCGGCGTAGCCGGCCTTTTCGACGGCCGCCATCAACTGCGCCGCCGTGGCGCCGGTGGCGCGCACGCTGGCGCGCTCGGTCGCCAGGTTGACCTCGGCCTCGCTCACGCCGGGCACGGCCTTCAGGGCCTTTTCGACCCGGCCCACGCAGGAGGCACAGGTCATGCCCTCGATCTCGAATTCAAACTGTTGCGCGGCCACCTGGTAGCCGGCCTTCTCGACGGCCGCGACCAGCTGGCTGGCGGCCGCCGATGCGGCGGCACTGACCGAGGCGGTCTCGGTGGCGAGGTTGACGCTGACCTCGCTCACGCCGGGCACGGCTTTCAGGGCCTTCTCGACCCGGCCCACGCAGGAGGCGCAGGTCATGCCCTCGATGGGCAGGCGGTACTCGGTCAGGGGCGGCGCAAGGGAGTTCATGGCGGTCTTCCAGATGAATTGACGTGGAAACCCAATGCTCAGGCCTGACATGGTGTCAAGGTCAAGCCTGTGCACGACGGGCCGCGCCGCTTGACCTTGCCACGGTGGCAAGGCCTACCGTGAAACCTCCATCCACTTTCACGGAGATTGTCGTGCACGAATTCCAACTGCCCTCCATGACCTGCGGCCACTGCGCGGCCCGCGTCAACCGGGCGCTGAAACAAGCCGACCCCGCCTGCGCCGTCGAGGTCGACATGGCGCAGCGCAGGGTCGTGGTCAAAAGCCATGAGGACCGCGCGGTGCTGGCCGAGGCCCTGGCCGACGCCGGCTACGCCCCGGCCTGAGCGGTGGCCGCCGAGGCCCGTGGGGGCGACGGGCCTCGGCGCGGCTTCAAGGCTTGAGTGGCTTGATGGACTCGACCACCATCTGGCCCTTGTCCTGCACGGCGGTGAACTGCACCTTGTCGCCCACGGCGATGCCGTCCAGCATGGCCTTGTCGCGCACGACGAAGACCATGGTCATGGGCGGCATGTCCATGTTCTTGATCTCGCCGTGGCGCAGGGTGATCTTGCCGTTCTCCTTGTCGACGCGGCGGACCTCGCCCTCCACCAGCGGGTGGTTCTGCTGCATGCCCATCGTGGCGCCCGAGCCCATCCTGCCGTGGTCCATGCCCTGCGCGAACGCGGGCGAGGCGAGCGAGAGCAGGGCGGCGAGGGCGCCCGACGCGAGGGCAGGGACGATCTTCTTCATGGGGGTGCTCCTGAAAGGGGAATCGGACGGCCGCCGGCTCACTGGGCCACGACCTTGATCTTGCCGACCATGCCGGCCTCGTAGTGGCCGGGCAGCAGGCAGGCGAAGTCGAATTCGCCGGCGCGGTTGAACCGCCAGACGATCTCGCCGCGCTGGCCGGGGGCCACGTGCGACATGTAGGGCTCGTCGTGCTCCATGCCGGGGAACTTCTTCATCAGGGCCGCGTGCTCGTCGAGGTCCTTCTTGGTGCCCAGCACGAACTCGTGCATCACCTTGCCGGCGTTGTTGTGCACGAAACGGATGGTCTCCCCTTGGCGCACCTCGAGCCTGTCGGGCGTGAAGCGCATGGCATCGGTCATGCCGATCTCGATGGTGCGGGTCACGGCCTTGGCCTCGCCGGCGATGCCCCAGGGCTTCTGCTCCATCCTGACCGGCCCGGCGGGCTTGTGGTCTTCGTTGCCATGGGCAAACGCCAGGCCGGTGGTCGAGGCCAGGGAAAGCAGCAGGGCCGCGGTGCGAAACGTCATGAAAGGCTCCAGTGGTGTTGAACGGCAAACAGGGGACAAGAGGGCAGACCCGCCCAAGGGCTCAGTGGTGCTGGCCGTGCCCCGGCTTCACCACCGTGGCGTCGGCCTGACCCGGGGGCGTGGCCGCGCGCGGGGCCGCGGGCGTGGCGCCGGTCCATTCATGAGCGACGGTGCCCTGCGGAAACGGGTAGGGACCGGGGTCCTTGTAGTCGCCGGGCTTCTGGTCCTTGCGGACCTTGAACACGCTGAACATGCCGCCCATCTCGATGGGGCCGAACTGACCGGTGCCGGTCATCATGGGCGCGGTGTTGTCCGGGAGGGGCATCTGCATCTCGCCCATGTCGGCCATGCCGCGCTCGCCCATCACCATGTAGTCGGGCACCACGCGCTGCAGCTTGTTCACCAGGCCGCGGTGGTCCACGCCGATCATGGTGGGCACCGCGTGGCCCATGGCGTTCATGGTGTGGTGGCTCTTGTGGCAGTGGAAGGCCCAATCGCCTTCCTCGTCGGCGATCAGCTCGATCTGGCGCATCTGGCCCACGGCCACGTCGGTGGTCACCTCGTACCAGCGGGTGGCGGTCGGGGTGGGGCCGCCGTCGGTGCCGGTCACCTGGAACTCGTGGCCGTGCAGGTGGATGGGGTGGTTGGTCATGGTGAGGTTGCCCACGCGGATGCGCACGCGGTCGTTCAAGCGCACGTTGAGCGTGTCGATGCCCGGGAAGATGCGGCTGTTCCAGCCCCAGATGTTGAAGTCGGTCATGGTGTTGACCTTGGGCGTTCGGCTGCCGGGCTCGACGTCGAAGGCGTTGAGCAGGAAGCAGAAGTCGCGGTCGACCTCGCCGATGTGCGGGTGCCTGGCCTTGGGGTGAGTGACCCAGAAGCCCATCATGCCCATGGCCATCTGCACCATCTCGTCGGCGTGCGGGTGGTACATGAAGGTGCCGGGCCGGCGGGCCTCGAACTCGTAGACGAAGGTCTTGCCCGCCGGAATGTGGGGCTGCGTGAGGCCACCCACACCATCCATGCCATTGGGCAGGCGCTGGCCGTGCCAGTGGATGGTGGTGTGCTCGGGCAGCTTGTTGGTGACGAAGATGCGCACGCGGTCGCCCTCGACGACTTCGATGGTCGGCCCCGGGCTCTGGCCGTTGTAGCCCCACATGTTGACCTTGAAGCCGGGCGACATCTCGCGCACCACGGGCTCGGCGACCAGGTGGAACTCCTTGACGCCGTTGTTCATGCGCCAGGGCAGGCTCCAGCCGTTGAGCGTGACCACGGGGTTGTAGGGGCGGCCGGTGTTGGGCACCAGCGGCGGTGCGGTGTCGACGGAGGTCTGGATGATGGGCTCGGGCAACGCGGCGAGCGCCGAGCGGGCAACGCCCAGGCCGGCCATGGTGGCGGCGGCGCCGGCGAAGAATTGACGACGGTTGTTCATGTTGCGCTTCAAGGGGGGGTCAATGACCGGCCGCGGAGGCATCGCCGGCGGCGGCGCCACCGGGCACGACGAAGGCCGTGGGTTCGCCGCCCTGCAGCACCCACATCAGGTCGGTGTCGGCGAGCCAGTAGTCGCGTACGGCGGCGATGGTCTCGCGCTGCGATTGCGCATGGGCCTGCACCTCGGTGAGCAACTCCCACACGCTTTTGAGCATGCCGTTGTACTGCAGCACGCTTTCGTCCACGATCAGCTGGCGCTGGGCCATGACGTCGTCGCGCAGTCCGCACGCCACGGCCAGGGTGGCGTCGCGCGAGGCGAGCGCCTGCCCGAAGTTGGCCTCGGCCTTCCACTGCTCCACGCGGGGCAACTGGGCTCTGAGGTCGGCCAGTCGGGCGCTCAGTTCAGCGGGGGACGGCGTTTGTCGGGGCAGGTCCGGCAGGGTGTCGGGCAGCGCCAGGCGTTCGTGCACGCCGTTGAGCTGGAGGGTGTGGAGCAAGGCGCGCTCCGACTGCCGCGCGGCCACGGCGGCCTGCTGCAGCGCGCGCCGTTCGGTGGCCAGGCCCAGCTCGACGCGGCTTTGCTGGTAGGCGCTCCAATTGCCCACCTTCACCATGCGCCGGCCCAGCTCGGCGGCAGCCTCTGCCGCCTCCAGCGAGGCGCGCTGCAGCCGCGCGGCCTGCCGGTCCGCCACCGCGCGCAGCCAGGCGCGGCGCGCCTCGGCGGCCACTTCGAAGACCTCGCCCACGCCGTCGATGCGGCGCTGGTGGCGCGCGTCCACCTCGTGCCAGCGGCCCTGGGCGATGCGCGCCACGTTGTCCTCGCCCAGCCGGGGCAGCAGCTTCTGCAGTTCCAGGTGCGGTCGCCAGGCCAGGCGCGTGGCCGCTTCCAGGGAGGGCACGGGGAAGCCAGCGGCGGCGGGGTCCGGGGCGTCTGTCGCCCCATGGGTCGCCTCCCACTTGAGCAGGTCCGCGTGCCCGCGCTGGAATTGCCCGACGGCCTCGTTGGCCGCCTTCCAGTCCGAAGACTGCTCGACCGCCGGCTGGGCGCTGGCCACGGCCGCCGTGGCCAGGACCACCACGGACACCAGAGCCCTGGGCCCGCGCTGGCTGAATGGATGCTTCACTCAACGACTCCTTTGATGGATGGGATCGGCGGGTGGATTCTTTGGCCCGGGCGGGAACAGCGGTCTGTCGACCCCATTACAGATTTGTCATGTTGGGGAATTTCGCGACCCGCATGGCACACTCGTTTCAACCCTGTCGACCATGAAGATTCTGATCGTTGAAGACGAGGCCCACACGGGCGAATACCTGCGCCAGGGCCTGCGCGAGGCGGGCTACTTCGTCGAACTCGCGCGCAACGGCGTCGACGGCCTGCACGAAGCCACCGAAGGCGGCTACGACCTGCTCATCCTGGATGTGATGCTGCCCGGCATCGATGGCTGGTCGCTGCTGCAATCGCTGCGCCGCAAGAACCCGCGCGTGCCGGTGCTCTTCCTCACGGCACGCGACAGCGTGGAAGACCGGGTCAAGGGCCTCGAGCTCGGCGCGGACGACTACCTCGTCAAGCCGTTCTCGTTCTCCGAGCTGCTGGCGCGCGTGAAGTCCATCCTGCGGCGCGGCGCGGCGGTGCAGGACGCCACCTCGCTGCAGGTGGCCGACCTCCACCTCGACCTGGTGCGCCGGCGCGTCACGCGCAAGGGCCAGCGCGTGGACCTCACCGCCAAGGAATTCGGCCTGCTGGAGCTGTTCATGCGCCGGCACGGCGAGGTGCTGCCGCGCACGCTCATCGCCTCCATGGTCTGGGACATCAACTTCGACAGCGACAGCAACGTGATCGACGTGGCCGTGCGCCGCCTGCGCGCCAAGATCGACGACGGCTTCGACCTGAAGCTGCTGCGGACCGTGCGCGGCATGGGCTACGTGCTCGAAGACCCCCATGAAGCGGCCTGAGGCGTCGGCGGTGTCGCTCACGTTTCGCCTGACGGCGCTGTTCGCGCTGGTGGTCGGCGCGGTGTTCTCGGGATTGGGCTATGTGGTCCACCGCGAAACGGCGGCGCACTTCGTCGAGCTGGACCAGGCGCTGCTGCGCGACAAGCTGACCCTGATCCGGGGCATCGCCGAGCGCAGCGCGGACCTGCCCGACCTGGCGGCCCGCCTCAACGCCGCCCTGCGTGGGCACGAAGGCCTGCTGCTGCGGATCGTCGCGGCCGACAACGAGATGGTTCGCCTCGGCGACGTCGAGCCGCCCGCGGCCTTGCGCGACGCGAGCGAGGGCCTGTCCTGGTCGGACGGCGACATGAGCTACTACGGCGAGTTCTTCACCCTGCCGCTGAGCTGGAGCAGGGACACCGACCTCCAGGTCTTCGCCGCCGTCGACACCCACCACCACCGCCACTTCCTGGCGCTGCTGCAGCGCAAGCTGCTGATCTGCATCCTGCTGGCCATCGCAGCGGGCACGCTGCTGGGCGCGGTGGCCGTGCGGCGCGGCCTCAAGCCCCTGCTGGCCATGAAGCACCGGGCCGAGCGCGTGAACGCCCAGGATTTCACCGAGCGCATGCCGGTGGCCAGCCTGCCGATCGAGATGCGCGGCCTGGCCGGCTCCATCAACGACATGCTCGACCGCCTGCAGCGCGACTTCGATCGCCTGAGCGCCTTCTCCACCGACCTGGCGCACGAGTTGAGGACACCGCTGAGCAACCTGCTGACCAATGCCCAGGTGACGCTGGCGGTGCCGCGCGGCGGCGACGAGTACCGCGCCAGCCTGGAAGTCATTTCGGAAGAGCTGCAGCGGCTGGCCAAGACCGTGTCCGACATGCTCTACCTGGCCAAGACGGAGAACGTGGCCAGCCTGCCCAGCGTGGAAGACGTGGACCTGTGCGCCGAAGCGCGTTCGCTGATCGATTTCTACGAGGCCGTGGCCGACGAGAAGGGCGTGCGCTTCAGCCTGAGCGGCGAGGCGAGGGTGCGCGGCGACCGGCTGATGGTGCGCCGCGCGATCGGCAACCTGCTGTCCAACGCCGTGCGCCACGCGCCGCCCGGGGACCAGGTTGACCTGCGGATGGTGCTCACCGAGCGCTGGGCGCAGCTGCGGGTGAGCAACACGGGCGAGCCCCTGACGGCCGACCAGCGCCGGGCGATGTTCGACCGCTTCTTCCGCCTGAGCCAGGGGCGCCAGCGGCTGGAAGGCGAGGGCGTGGGGCTGGGCCTGCCCATCACCCGGGCCATCATGTCCAGCCACCGGGGCGAAGTGGATGTGCAGTGCGAGCACGGCCGCATCCACGTCACCCTGAGCTTTCCCCGGCAGGCCTGAGAGAGGCCGATGCGGCGCTGGCCATGGGCCTGGGCTCGGCCTCGGTGATCGCCAATGCGCTGCGGCTGGGCCGGGCGCGGCAGTTTCGTCACTGCGCCCAGCGCCGGGGAGGCGCCCCCAGCAGGCGGCACAGCTCCTGACCCGCCTGCACCAGCCGCTTCAGGTGCGGCCCATCGGGGCGCTTGTCCATGAGCTCGACCGGCGCCGTGATCGTCAGGGCGTAGGCCAGCGCGTCCTGGGCATTCCAGATCGGGACGCTGAGCGCGCCGTACCCCGGCAGCGCGTCGAGCATCACGTCGGAGTGGCCGGCGGCGCGCACCGCCGCCTGGATGCCGTCCAGCAAGCGATCGCATTCGTCGTCCGCCGTGCCCGGTCCGAGTTCGCGCTGGGCCACCGGGCGCGTGGCCTCGCGGGGCAGCCAGGTGGCGAACACATGGCCACCCGCGGTGGACAGGAAGGACACCGGCCCGTTGCGCAACTCGAACACGTGGTTGCGCGGGTCGGGCCGGTTGAACACGATGACCGGCCCCAGCGCGCTCCAGGTGAGCACCGCCACGCCCAGGCCCGTGTCGTCGCTGAGCGCCACCGCCTTGGCGCGGATCAGCTCGTAATGGTCCACCTGCCGCGCGGCCGCCAGTCCCAGCGCCGCGAGGCTGGGCCCCAGCCGGTACTGGCCCCGCGCGTCCGCGCCCACCATGCCGGTGCGCACGAAGCTGGCGAGGTAGTTGTGCACGGCGCTGGGCGACATGCCCGCTCGCGCGGCGATGGTCTTCAGGGCCACGGCGTCCGGGCCCTGTTGGATCGCCGTGAGGATGCGGTAGCCCAGTTCGATCGACTGGATGCCACGCGGGCCGCTGGCGCGGGCGGGTGGGGCGGCATGGCCGCTGGAGGGGGCGCTGGCGTCGCTCATGTGCGTATTTTCCCGGGTGTTCCGATCGGCTTTGGCCACTAGAATATTCTCCATTATCCAATATTTCAACAATAGAGAATTTCAAGATGACAACCACCGCCGACGCCGACGCCTTCCGGCGCGCCATGCGCAAGGTGCCGTCCGCGGTCGCGGTCGTGACGGCCGAGCACGGTGGACGGCGCCGCGGCCTGACCGCTACCGCCGTCTGCAGCGTGAGCGCCGATCCGCCCCAGGTGCTGGCCTGCGTCAACCGGGTGGGGCGGGCCCACGCCTGCATCGAACAAGCCCAGGCCTTCGCCATCAATTACCTGTCCGACGGGCAGGTGCCCGTCGCGCGCGCCTTCGCGCGTCAGGCCGATGACCCCGACGACCGCTTCGCCGCCGAGGACTGGGCCAGCGGAGCCCAGGGCGTGCCTCTGCTGCGCGACGCGCTGGTGTCCTTCGCCTGCCGCGTGGTGCAAAGCCTGGACTGCGGCACCCACACCGTCTTCGTCGGCGAGATCCTCGAGATCCGCCAGCGCGACCAGCGCTCGCTGCTCTACAAGAGCGGCGAATTCCTGCCGGCCTGAGGCACTGGAGAGCGACATGGCAATCACCAAGCTGCGCCTGGCTTACCACGTCCACGACGACGTGGCGGCGCTGAGCGCCTTCTACGAGAAGGCGCTGGGCTTCGAGTACCTGTTCCAGGACGCCGACCGCTGGCTCGAAATGAAGGTCGGCGACGCCCGCTTCGCGCTCGCGTCGCGGGCCGAGGCCGCCGAGGCCTGCCGCGGCCCCGTGCTGGTCTTCGACAGCGACGACCTTGAGGCCGACGCCGACGCCATCCGCCGCCACGGCGGGGAAGTGACCGGTCAGCGCGACATGGGCGCGCACGGCCGCACGCTGACCGCGCGCGATCCCTCCGGCACCGTTTTCCAGTTGTTCGCCCGTCCCAAGGGCCGTCACCCCACATGAGCACACGTCCCTACCCGCCACACGAACTGTCCTTCGGCGTCTTCGACCACATGGACCGGGGCCGGCTGCCGCTGGCCGACCAGTACGAGCAGCGCCTGCAACTGGTCCAGGACTACGAGCAGGCCGGCTTCTATGCCTACCACCTGGCCGAGCACCACTCCACGCCGCTCGGCATCGCGCCGTCGCCCAGCGTGTACCTGGCGGCGGTGGCGCAGCGCACCCGCCGCCTGCGCTTCGGCCCGCTGGTCTACACCCTCAGCATGCACCATCCCCTGCGGGTGGCCGAGGAGATCTGCATGCTGGACCAGATGAGCCGTGGGCGCCTGGAGGTCGGCTTCGGCCGCGGCGTGTCGCCCTACGAGATTGGCTACTACGGCGTCGATCCGGCGCAGGCGCAAAGCCTCTACCACGAGGGCTACCAGGTCATCCAGCAGGCGCTCACGCGCGAGCGGGTGGATTTCGCCGGCACGCATTTCAACTTCCGCGAGGTACCGGTCGTGCTGCAGCCTTACCACCAGGCGCCGCCGCCGATCTGGTACGGGGTCGGCCTGCCCCAGGGCGCGGACTGGGCGGCCGAGAACGGCATCAACATCGTCTGCAACGGACTGGCCAGCGGCGTGCGCGCCGTCACCGACCGCTACCGCGAACGCTGGCACGCGATCGGCGCCACCGGTCCGCTGCCGCGCCTGGGCGTGAGCCGGCATGTGGTGGTCGCCGACACCGACGCCCAGGCCATGGCCATCGCCAGCCGCGCCTACACGCTGTGGCGCGAGCGGCTGATGCACCTGTGGGTCCGACACGGCACCCAACCGGCCTCGCTGGCATTTCCGGAGCGTTTCGAGCAGGCACAGGCCGCCGGGCTCGGCATCGCCGGCGCCCCGTCGACCGTGCGCCAATGGGTCGAGGAGGAGGTCGCGCGCACGGGCATCAACTACCTCGTGTGCCGCATGGCCTTCGGTGACCTGAGCTACGAGGAATCCGCGCGGTCCACCCAGCTGTTCGGTGACCAGGTACTGGCGCCGCTGAGCCGGGCGCCGGCCGCTGCCCCCGCCCACAGCCGTGCCCTGACGGCTTGAACGTTTCCCTTCCGCCCCCCTTGAAAGAAAGAGCGAGACACATGAACAAAATCCTCTGCGGCCTGGTGTGCGCCACCCTGATGGCCTGCGCCCCCCTGTCCTCCCTGGCTCAGCAGGCCTGGCCATCCAAGACGGTGAGGATCGTGCTGCCCGGCCCTCCGGCCAGCAGCCCGGACCGCATCACGCGCCTGCTCGCGGAGCGGCTGAGCAAGAAGTGGGGGCAGTCGGTGGTGGTGGACAACAAGCCCGGCGCATCCACCCGCATCGGCGGGGAAATCGTGGCCCGCGCGGCGCCCGACGGCCACACCCTGCTGTCCACCTTCGTCACCCACTCCACGGTCAAGCTGCTGTACCCCGAAACGCCGTACGACCCGGTCAAGGACTTCGTGGCCATCACCCAGTACGCCACGCCCGAGTCCATCCTGGCCGTGCGCGCCGACTCCCCCTACAAGACGCTGCAGGAACTGGTGGCGGGCATCAAGGCCGCGAAACGGCCGCTGCGCTACGCGCACTTCGGCAATGGTTCCAGCTTCCACGTCTACGGCCTGATCGTTGGCCGCGAGACCGGCATCGACGTGCTGCCCGTGCCCTACAAAGGCGAGGCGCTGCAGATGAACGACCTGCTGGGTGGCCACGTCGAGTCGAGCTTCAACTCGGTAGGTACCGCGCTGCCGCACATCCGCGCCGGCAAGGTGCGCCCGCTGGGCATCATCACGTCGGAGCGCTCCAAGGTCCTGCCGGACGTGCCCACGTTCAAGGAAATGGGCATCAAAGGCATGGAGCGCGGTGGCTGGTTCGGCTTCCTGGCGCCGGCGGGCACGCCCCAGCCCATCGTCGATCAGATCCAGCGCGACGTGAAGGAGCTGCTGGCCGACCCCGAGATCGCGAAAACCATGCGCGACCAGGGCATCGAACCCGTGGGCTCCACTCCCGCAGAGTTCGGCCAGACGATCCGCGCGGAAGTGGAGCAGTGGGGCAAGCTGCTGACGGAGTTCAATGTCCAGGCCAACTGAGCCCCCGCTGCCCGCGGGCGTGGACCCGCAGCTTGCGGACGCGCTGCGGCGCCCCGACGACATCCTGGCCGGCCTGGGCCCCCCGAACGCCAGCGCGGCCGCGGCGCGGGCGCAGTTCATGGCGTCCCGGGCCTGGTGGAACGAGGGCGGTCCCAGGCTGGCGGTCGATCGCGACGAGGTGATGCCGCTGTCGGCCGAGCGCGGCCTGCGGGTGGCGGTCTATGCTGCGCAGGCCTCCCAGACGCCACGTCCGGCCTATGCCTTCTTTCATGGCGGCGGCTTCCGACTGGGCGAGCCGCGTTCCAGCGACCGGCAGCTGCGCGAACTGGCGCTGGCCTGGGGCGGCATCGTCGTCAGCCTGGACTACGCCCATGTCCCCGAAGCGGCGTTTCCGGTGGCGGTGGAAGAGAGCGCCGCGGCGCTTCGGTGGCTGAGCGTGCATGGCGCACGCTGGGGCATCGACCCGACGCGCCTCGCTGTCGGCGGCTCATCCGCGGGGGCCAGCGTGGCCATGGGCGCCGCCGTCCACCTCGGTCCTGATCGCGCTGGTTGGCTCCGGGCGGGCGCCTTCGTGGTCGGCGTGTTCGACGACGACCTCGACACCCCGTCCATGCAAGCGCACGGGGGCGGGCCGATGCCACCATCGCGCCGCAGCGCCGCCGCGATGTTCGAGGCGTACGCGGGCGCTCCCGGCCAGAGGCTGGACCCGCGCCTGGACACCCGCCGGGCCGACCTGAGCGACATGCCTCCGCTGTTCCTGGCGGCGGCTGAGCTCGACGTGTACCGGGACAGCTCGGTGCTGCTGGCCCGGCGCCTGAACGGCGCGGGGCGAAGCGCCGAACTCGTGGTGTACCCGGGAACAACCCATCTGTTCTGGGGCTACAGCCGCACGGTGGCGGTGGCGCAGGCCTGCACACGTGACCTCGCGGGCTTCCTCGGAAAGCACTTGCCGGTGACGGCCTAGGGAAGGGCTCCGGCGTCGGCTGCGGGCTCGGATGGGGCGTTTTGCCTAACCTGGCTCGTGCGGCCTGCGCAGCTGTTTATTAACATAATATACATCGTGGAATCTAACGACGGAACCACGCTCACGGCTTCATCACAGAACGCCCAACGGTTCACCCGCCCCAGGGTTGGCCGCCGAACCTTGGAAAGGACACCGAATGGACGCCGACATCATCGAAGACTGTCTTCAGCGGGCCGCCGAGCTGTCCACGGTCTGGGCCGTGGTCCGCGAACAGAATGAGGATGGGGACGCCTGGATCGTCGTACTGGAAGACGAATCCCTGCTGGACGTTGAGCACGACCCCGAGAGTGGCCGCTTGGTGTTGCGCACGGAGCTGGGCCAGATCACCCAGGCCGACACCCGGGCCGTCTTCAACGACTTGCTCGTCCGCTGTGCCTCGGCTTTTGAGCTGCCACGGATCGGCATGGGCCCGGAGCACCGCTACGAATTGCTGGCGTCTTGGCCGATCGATCCGATGCACATTGATGGGCTGACGGCGCTGCTCAATCGCGTCACCACACAGGCCCGGGCTTGGCGAGACATCGTGGCTCGGCCTTTGAACCTGGACGGCTCACCGCTGACCTGCGCTCAACCCCTGGATACGCTGGCCCTGAAGGCCTGAGTCCTTGCCATCGATTGGACCGATACATCATGTCCTGGAACAAAACATCCGTTGCGTCGACGGCGCCGCTTAACCAAATCGCGCAGACATTCAGCCTGAAGCAAAATTTCGCCGGCTCTCATCACCTGCGAGCAAAAACGAATAGCGAAGGCCAGACCGTTATTTATCAGAAGCATTTTTCCACCACCAAATTTCTGGCGATCTTGGGCAGCGCGGGCGCCAAAGCAACCATTCGCAAACAACGGCAATTGGCCAACCACCTTCTTTCGGAGACGGTGGGCAAAGAGTACGGCAGCGGCACGGTGGACAACATTCAACTGAGGGGCCACGCACCTCTGCGCGGCTATCAGGTGGAGGCCATGCAAGCGCATGCGGCCGTGGCGGCTGCCGTCGATCAGATGGGACTGCAGCAGAGCAATGCCGACAGGGACTTCATCGATCGCGTGAGCAAAATGGCGCGAGACCATGTCTATCAGCTGCCGCCTGAGGCAATGGCCGGACGGCGCCTCTATGAAGCCAAGCTATTCATCATTCGGACCATCGTCGACGATGGATTGAGTTTTCACTTCCGACATCAACCTGAGACGCTCAAGAAAAAGCTGTCCGAACTGAACAGTCTTTGCGGCTCATTGCAGTACTCGCCGTTTGCCAAAAGCCTGGATCTGACCGTGGCGGCGGGACTGTCGTCCCTCCTCAAGAGCGATGAAAACCCGGTCATTCACCAACTCGAGACGCATATCGCGATGGCCAGGCAGCGGCGTGGCGAAAGGGCTTGATTGAGCGACCGCCCCTCCCCCATCGCCATAAAAAAACCCAGTCCGCGGACTGGGTTTTTTCTGGGAGGGAGGGGATCACTCCTCCACGAAGGCCTCTTCCCTCTTCTTCTTCACCGCCGGCAGCAGCACGATCACCAGCAGCAGCAAGGCGGCGACCAGCAGCGAGGCGGAGATGGGCCGCGTGACGAACACGCCCCAGTCGCCACGGGAAATCAGCAGCGCGCGGCGCAGGTACTCCTCCATCATCGGGCCCAGGATCAGGCCCAGCAGCAGCGGCGCGGCCTCGCAACCGAGCTTGATGAAGATGTAGCCGATCAGGCCGAACAGCGCGACCATCCAGATGTCGAAGCTGTTGTTGTTGGTCGAGTACACACCCACGGCGCAGAACAGCACGATGGCCGGGTACAGCCAGCGGTAGGGCACGGTCAGCAGCTTGATCCACATGCCGATCAGGGGCAGGTTCAGGATGATCAGCATGGCGTTGCCGATCCACATCGAAGCGATCAGGCCCCAGAACAGGTCCGGGTTGCTGGTCATCACCTGCGGGCCAGGCTGGATGTTGTGGATGGTCATGGCACCCACCATCAGCGCCATCACGGCGTTGGGCGGAATGCCCAGGGTCAGCAGCGGGATGAAGGAGGTCTGCGAGCCGGCGTTGTTGGCCGATTCGGGCGCGGCCACGCCGCGGATGTTGCCCTGGCCGAAAGGCACTTCACCGGGCTTGAGCTTGGTCTTCTTCTCGATGGTATAGGCCGCGAAGGACGACAGCAGCGCGCCGCCGCCCGGCAGGATGCCCAGCGCCGAACCCAGGGCCGTGCCCCGGACCATGGCCGGGAACATGCGCTTGAAGTCCTCGGCCGTGGGCATGATGCCCTTGACCTTGCCGACGAAAACCTCGCGCTCGGATTCGTCCTGCGACAGGTTGGAGATGATCTCGCCGTAGCCGAAGATGCCCATCGCGATCACCACGAAGCTCACGCCGTCGGTGAGCTCGGGCACGTCGAACGAGAAGCGCGCCACGCCGGAGTTGATGTCGGTGCCGATCAGGCCGATCAGCAGGCCCAGCACGATCATGGCCAGGGCCTTGACCAGCGAGCCCGAGGCCAGCACCACCGCGCCGATCAGGCCCAGCACCATGAGCGAGAAGTACTCGGCCGGGCCGAAGCTCAGGGCGATTTCGGTGAGCGGCGGCGCGAAGCCCGCCAGCACCAGGGTGCCCACGCAACCGGCGAAGAACGAGCCGATGCCGGCGGCCGCCAGGGCGGGCCCTGCCCTGCCCTTGCGCGCCATCTGGTAGCCATCCAGCACGGTCACCACCGAGGACGACTCACCCGGCAGGTTGACCAGGATAGCGGTGGTGGAGCCGCCGTACTGCGCGCCGTAGTAGATGCCGGCCAGCATGATCAGCGCCGACACCGGCTCCAGGCCGTAGGTGACGGGCAGCAGCATGGCGATGGTGGCCACCGGGCCCAGGCCCGGCAGCACGCCGATGAGCGTGCCCAGCAGGCAGCCGACGAAGGCGTACAGCAGGTTCTGCCCGGTGAAGGCGACGCTGAAGCCCAGTGAGAGGTGTTCGAACAGTTCCATGGTGTTGTTGTCTCCGTGATCAGTGGCCCAGGAACCACGGCAGAACCGGGAACTGCAGATTGAGGGCGTAGACGAAAGCGCCGTAGCTGCCCACCGCGAGCACGGTGGCCAGCACGATCGATTCCTTGACCTTGTGGTTGGGTCGCGCGTAACCCGAGACGATGACCAGCGCGTAGATCGCCACGATCAGGCCGAAGGGCGGCAGGCCGATCGAGGGCAGGCCCACCAGCAGCACGCCGAAGACCAGGTTGGCCAGCAGGATGAAAACCAGCGGGCGCCAGGCGATGGCGCCGATCGAGCCGTCGTCGCCGCCCTTGGGCCGGCCGAACGATTGCAGGGTCACCAGAAGCCCCAGCAGGGCCAGCACGATGCCCAGCAACAGGGGGAAGTAGCCCGGCCCCATGCGGGCCGCGCTGCCGATATCGAAGTTGGTGGCGCCCACCGCGAAGGCAATGCCCACGGCGGTGAACATGAGGCCGGACACGAAGTCCTTCTGGCTCGTTGGTTTCACGACGTCTGTCTCCTCGGGATGCAAAAAAAAGCTTGCGCATTGTCTGCGCATGGCCGCCCCATAGGCATGTGGGATACACCTATGGCTGACGCCAGCCTGACTGGCCGGCGGTTTTACCAGCGACCGGTCGGCTGTTTGGCGCGGATGGCCGCAGCGATGGCCTCGGCGGTGTCGCCCCGCCCCGCCCGACGGGCGAAGTCGATGGCGCTCAGGCCCTGCTCGTTCTTCAACAGGGGATCGGCGCCCGAATCCAGCAACAAGCGCACCACCTGAGGGTGGCCATAGAGCGCGGCCATCATCAGCGGCGTGCTGCCATTGGGCGACTGGGCGTCGATGTAGGCGTGGTGCTCCAGCAGCAGGTGCACCATGGGCACGGCGCGCTCGCTGGGGTGGGTGGCGGCATAGTGCAAGGGCGCCCAGCCGGGCTTGTTCACCTCGGCCTGGCGCTCGATGAGGCGGCGCGCCAGGTCCAGCTTGCCCTTGAGCGCGGCCATCATCAGCGGCGACTCGTCCTTGGCGTTGCGGACCTCCACGTTCAGTTCGGGCCGGCTGAGCAGGTACGCCGCGGCGCGGTCGGACTCGTCCCGCAGCGCCAGGTACAGCGGGTGCTGGCCGTTGGGGTCCAGCGTATTGAGGTCGAAGCCGCGCGCAGCGAGGCTGGCCAGGGTGTCCGGGTCGTTGCGCTTGATCGCGGTGAAGAAGTCGTCGTACGAACTGGCCCAGGCAGCGGGACTGAGAACAAGCAAGGCCATTAGACCTTTTAAAACAATACGCTTTTTCATTTTTCTCAAGTAATTTCTGGGATTCAGGGCGCCGTGACGCGGTCGAACAGGCGCTCGAAATTGCGGCCGGTGGCCTCGGCCACGGCCTCCACGGGCAGGCCTTTGAGTTCGGCCACCTGCGCCGCCACGTGCGGCACCAGGGCCGGCGTGTTCACCTTGCCGCGGTGCGGCACGGGGGCCAGGTAGGGGCTGTCGGTTTCGATCAGCAGGCGCTCCAGCGGCACCAGGCGCGCGGTCTCGCGCAGGTCGGCGGCGTTGCGGAAGGTCAGGATGCCCGAGAAGGAGATGTAGAAATCCAGGTCCAGCGCGGCGCGGGCGACCTCGGCGGTTTCCGTGAAGCAGTGGAACACGCCCCGGGCCGGGGCGCGCCCGTCGCCAGGGCCAAAACCGCCCTCCTCGCGCAGGATGTCCAGCGTGTCGTCGGACGCGCTGCGGGTGTGGATCACCAGCGGCAGCCCGGTCTGGCGCGCGGCGCGGATGTGCACGCGAAAGCGCTCGCGCTGCCACTCCATGTCGGCCAGGGTCCGCTGCCCCAGGCGGTAGTAGTCCAGGCCGGTCTCGCCGATGCCCACCACCTTGGGCCGCGCCGCGCCATCCAGCAGGTCCTGCAGGGAGGGTTCGCGCACGCCTTCGTTGTCGGGGTGCACGCCCACCGTGGCCCAGAGGTGGGCGTGGTCGCGCGCCAGGGCATGGACCTCGTCGAACTCTTCCATCGTGGTGCAGATGCACAGGGCGCGACCGACCTGGGCGGCCGACATGGCGTCCAGGATGGCGGGGAGCTGCTCGCGCAGCTCAGGGAAATTCAGATGGCAATGCGAGTCGGTGAACATCCGCCAATGATCCCCCAAAAACACAGCGCCTCACGGCCGGTGGCGGTGAGGCGCTGGGGGAGCGGGCCCGGCTCAGAGCGTCTGCGTCTGACGATCGGAGTTCACATTGGCGCCCAGCACTTCCTCGATCTTGAGCTTGAGCTGCTTCGATTTTTCATCCGCCGGGAAGCGGATGCCCACGCCTTGGGTGCGCCCGCCCTGGGCCTTGGCCGGCGTGACCCAGGCCACCTTGCCGGCCACCGGGTAGCGCTGCGGGTCGTCGGGCAGGCTCAGCAGGACGTAGACGTCATCGCCCAACCGGTACTCGCGCGACGAAGGAATGAAGATGCCGCCATCGGCGAACAAGGGAATGTAGGCGGCGTACAGCGCGGCCTTCTCCTTGATCGAGAGCTGGATCACGCTGGGCCGCGCTGCGGCGCCGGCGGTGGCTGGGTTGGTGCTCATGCGGTGGAGTTTACGGGCAAGGGCCGGGTCGAAAGGTCGATAACAGAGCGCGGCGGTCGTGCAGTTTTCAGCGCGGCGCCATGGCCGGTCGCCCCTCAGCGACGAGCGGTCGCCAGGGCCTGACGCGCCCGCGCGGCCCAGGCCTCCTGCAGCAAGCCGGCCTGATAAGGGTGCTCCACGCTGCGGGCCGCCTGCGCGAGTTCGTCGGACCAGCGCGCCAGCACGCGCCAGGGCGGCGGCGGCGGCAGTTGCTCGGCCGGGAAGAAGCGCGGCGCGGCGCCGGCCGCGCGCGCCATGAGGTCGTGGCAGAGCTTTTGCAGCACGTCGAGCTGGGCCGCGGGCGTCTGCTCGCCCAGCACCTTCCAGTCGCCGCGCGCCAGGGCCTGCGGCAGGCCGGCCCATTGCTCGGGCGTGAAACCACGCCGCGACAGCGCCAAGGCCTCGTCGGGCCGGCCACCGGACGCGCGCCACCACGCCTCGGCGGCGGTCGGCGTCACCTCGCCGGTGGCCTGCAGCCAGGGCAAGGCCTCGGCCTCAGCGGGCCATTGCAGGGTGTGCGTCTGGCAGCGGCTGCGGATGGTGGGCAGCAGCAGGTGCGCGGCCTCGGTGGCCAGCACGAAGCGCACGCTGGGGCTGGGCTCTTCCAGGGTCTTGAGCAGGGTGTTGGCGGCCTCGACGTTGAGCCGCTCGGCCGGGTAGACCAGCACCACCTGGGTGCCGCCGCGCGCACTGGTGGTCTGGGTGAAGGCCACGGCCTGGCGCGCGGCCTCCACGCGAATGGCTTTGCTGGGCTTGCGTTTCTTGTCGTCGAGCTCGCGCTGGGTGGACTCGTCCAGCGGCCAGCCCCGCTCCAGGCTCAGGGTTTCGGGCAGCAGCGCGCACAGGTCGGCGTGCGTGCGCACGTCGATGGCGTGGCAGCTCGGACACTGCCCACAGGCGCCGTGCGGCTGGGGCCGCTCGCACAACCAGGCGCGGGCCAGGGCCAGGCCCAGCTCGTACTGGCCCAGGCCGGACGGCCCGGACAGCAGCACCGCGTGGGCGCGCCAGCCCAGCAGGGTGCGCAGCTGGCGTTGCAGCCAGGGGGCCAGGGCGGTATCGCTCATGCGGTCCGGCGCAGGGCCGCCCCAGGCGGGATCAGCCCCCTCGGGGGGCAGCGACCTGCGCAGCGATGGAGCGTGGAGGTCTTCATGCGGGGGGCAGCCAACCGCGCCGCTGGAAGGCATCGCGCACGATCGCCGCCACACGCTCGCGCGGCTGGTTGGCGTCGATGCGCACGAAACGCGCGGGCTCGGCCTGGGCGCGCGCGGCATAGCCCGCGCTGACGCGCTCGAAGAAGGCCTGGGGCTGGGACTCGAAGCGATCGGGCAGGCGGGCACCGGCCAGGCGCTCGGCCGCCACGGCGGCCGGCAGGTCGAACCACAGGGTGAGGTCGGGCTGGCGCAGGCCGCCCTGCTCGCGCGCCTGCACCCAGCGTTCCAGCTGGCCCAACACGGCCAGGTCGAAGCCGCGCCCATGGCCCTGGTAGGCGAAGGTGGCGTCGGTGAAACGGTCGCACAGCACCACCTCGCCGCGCGCCAGGGCGGGTTCGATGACCTGGCGCAGGTGGTCGCGCCGCGCGGCGAACATCAGCAGCGACTCGCTCAGCGGGTCCATGGCGTCGTTGAGCACCAGGGTGCGCAGCTTCTCGGCCAAGGGCGTGCCGCCCGGCTCGCGCGTGAGCACGACGCGCCGGCCGGCGGCGTCGAAGGCCTTGGCGAGCATGTCGATGTGCGTGGACTTGCCGGCACCGTCGATGCCCTCGAAGCTGATGAAAAGACCGGTGGAAGCGTGGGACATCAGCGGCGCAGGATGAAGCGCCGCACGGCGGCGTTGTGCTCGTCCAGCGTGGCGCTGAACTGGCTGGAGCCGTCGCCGCGCGAGACGAAGTACATGGCGTTGGTGCGCGCGGGCCGCACCGCGGCCATCAGCGAGGCCTCTCCCGGCAGCGCGATGGGCGTGGGCGGCAGGCCGGCGCGCGTGTAGGTGTTGTAGGGTGAATCGGTGTCCAGGTGCTGGCGGCGCAGGTTGCCGTTGAACGCATTGCCCAGGCCGTAGATGACGCTCGGATCGGTCTGCAGGCGCATGCCGATGCGCAGCCGGTTGCTGAACACGCCGGCGATGCGGTCCCGGTCGGCTGGCATGCCGGTTTCCTTCTCGATGATGCTGGCCAGGATCAGCGCCTGCTCGGGCGACTGCAGCGGCCCGTTCGGATCGCGCTGGGCCCAGGCCTGGGCCAGTCGCTCGTCCATGGCGCGCGCGGCCTGGCGCAGCACGGCGGACACCGGCGTGTGCTTGGCGACGCGGTAGGTGTCGGGGAAGAAGCGGCCCTCGGGGTGCACCCCGGGCCGGCCGATGCGCTCCATCACCTGGGCCAGGTTCAGGCCTTCCAGGTCCTGGCGCAGATCGGGTGAACGGCGCAGGGTATCGATGGCCTGGCTGGAGGTCCAGCCCTCGACGATCAGCGCATGGGTCATGGCCTGCTCGCCGCGCACCAGCTTGCCCAGCAGGCTGCGCGGCGTGGTGCCGGGAGCGATCTCGTACACGCCGGCCTTGATGTCGCGCGACTCACCCGAGAGGCGGAACCAAGCGTACAGCAGCTCGGCCGGCGCGTTTACCCCGGCGGCCTCGATGCGGTTGGCCGCCGCGCGCGCGGAACTGCCCGCCGGGATCTCGAACTCGAGCGGCGCACTGTCGCTGACCGTGGCCGGCAGGCTCAGGGGATGGTGGACCCACCAGTGGGCCGCCATGGTGGCCAGGCCCAGGAGCAACAGGGGGTAAACCACCAAATACTTGAACAGGCGCATGAAGGCGTGCTGGAGACAGGGAGAACGCGCCGGGCGGCGACGGCGCGACAGACGGGCCATGATAATTCAGCGCGCATGTCCCAGCCCTCCCCCCTCATCCCCCTGAACGGCGTGGCCCCGCTCGGCTCGCTCGGCGTCATCGCCGCCGAGGGCGACGAAGCCGCCGCCTTCCTCCACAGCCAGCTCACGCAGGATTTCGCCCTGCTCGGCGTCAGCGAGGCCCGCCTGGCGGCCCTGTGCACCGCCAAGGGCCGCATGCTGGCCAGCTTCATCGCCTTCAAGCGCGCGCACGACCGCATCCTGCTGGTCTGCCGCCGCGACCTGCTGCCACCCACGCTCAAGCGCCTGCAGATGTTCGTGCTGCGCGCCAAGGTGAAGCTGCGCGATGCCAGCGACGGGTTCGCGCTGCACGGCCTGGCCGGCCAGGCCGTGCCCGCCGGACTCGGCGCCGCGCCCTGGACCCATCTGGTCGACGGCGACACCAGCGCGGTCCGCCTGTACCCCGGCGCCGGCGCGCCGCGCGCCCTGTGGGTGGGGCCGGCCGGGACCGCGCCAGCCGGCGCGGCGCTCAGCGAGGCCCAATGGGACTGGCTGGAAGTGATGAGCGGCGTGGCCACCCTCGGCCAAGCCGTGGTCGAGGCCTTCGTGCCGCAAATGCTCAACTACGAATCCGTTGGCGGCGTGAACTTCAAGAAGGGCTGCTACCCGGGCCAGGAGGTCGTGGCGCGCAGCCAGTTCCGCGGCACGCTAAAGCGCCGCGCCTACCTGGTGCAGGCCGACGCGCCGCTGCAGTCGGGCCAGGACGTCTTCCACGCCAGCGACGCCGAACAGCCCACAGGCACCGTCGTGCAGGCCGCGCCGAACCCACAAGGTGGCTGGAACGCCATCGTGTCCATGCAGACGGGCTCCGCCGACGGCGCACCGCTGCGCGCGGGCGAGGCCAAGCTGCAGCTCCTGCCCCTGCCCTACCCCCTGCTGGAAGACATCTAGGCATGTGCCTGATCGCCTTCGCGATCGATGCCGCGCCCGGCGTGCCCCTGCTGGTGGCGGCCAACCGCGACGAGTACTGGGCACGGCCCACGGCCGCCCTGCACCGCTGGGCCCTGGACGACGGCACCCCGGTCATCGGCGGACGCGACCTGCGAGAGGGTGGCACCTGGCTCGGCCTGAGCCCGGCAGGGCGCATCGCCTGGCTCACCAACGTGCGCCAGCCCGGCGCCGAGCGGCGCGGCCGCAGCCGCGGCGAACTGGTGGCGCGCTGGCTGCAGAGCGGTGCCGACAGCACCGGCTTCATCGACACCCTGGACCCCGCCGCCTACGCCGGCTTCAACCTCGTGGTGGGTGATCTGCGGCGCGGCGAGTGGGCCTGGATCGGCAACCGCCACCCCGACGCGCCCCACGCCGAGCAAGCGCCCGAGCGCCACTGGCGGGCCATCGGCCCGGGCGTGCACACCTTGTCCAACGCCACCTTGAACACCCCCTGGCCCAAGGCGCGCCGGCTCGCCCAGGCCCTGGGCGAGGCCCTGCACGCCGGCGACGAAACGCCCCCACCGCTGGGTGGTGCGCTCATCGACACCACGCTCGCGTCCGACGCTGAACTGCCGCGCACCGGCGTGCCCGACGCCGTGGAGCGCGTGCTGTCCAGCCCCTTCGTCCATTGGCCGGACCACGCCTATGGCACGCGTTGCTCCACCGTCCTGCGCTGGGGTGCCGACGGCGAACTGCGCATCGACGAATGGACCCACGACGGCGCCTCGGCCACGCCCGCGCTGAGCGAGCGGGCGCACCGGCGCGAGCGGATCAGAGTGTCTTGACCATGGTCTGGTGCGGGATGCCGGCTTCCTCGAACGCCTCGCCCAAGGGCGCAAAGCCCAGTCGCGCGTAGAAGCCCACGGCGCTGCGCTGCGCGTGCAACTGCACCTCGCGGTCGCCCCGCGCTCGCGCCGCGTCCATCAGCGCGAAGAGCACGCGCCGGCCCAGGCTGCCGCCGCGCAGCACGCGGTGCACGGCCATGCGGCCGATCTTCGACACACCGGGTGCATCGCCGCGCAGCAGCCGGCCCGTGGCCACCACGCGGCCCAGGCGGTTGCGCGCCACGGCGTGCACCGCGTCCGCGTCGGCCGCGTCCATTTCCAGCTCGAGCGGAATGCCCTGCTCGCGCACGAAGACCTCGGCTCGCAGCTGGCTCGCGCCGTCGCCGAGCTCGGCCCAACCGCCCACGCGCAGGTCCACCATGTCCTCGCCCGCCTCGTGGCCCAGCAGGATGGCGCGCAGCGAATCGGGCACGGGCCGCGAACGCTGCGTGGCCGGGTCGGCGAAGACGTAGACGATCTCGCCCGTGATGAGGTGTTCGTCGCCGCGGAAGATCGCGCCCGTGAAGGCCATGGAACTGGTGCCCACGCGGCCGCATTTCATGGCCACGTCGATCTGCTCGTCCGCGCGCGCCGAGGCGTGGTACTCCACCGTGGCCTTCACCACATACAGATCGCCCGCCAGCGAGTGCATCGACTCTTCGTACGGCAGCGCCAGCGCGCGCCAGTAGTCGCTGATGGCGGTGTCGAAGTACATCAGGTAATGCGCGTTGAACACGATCTTCTGCATGTCCACCTCGGCCCAGCGCACGCGCAGGCGGTGGAAAAAGCGGAAATCGTCCCGTGTCAGTCGGCCCATGTCAGTCGTCTCCAAAAGCGGTTTTCAAAGCGTTCGCGGCGTGCCGGTGGGCGGTGCGCGCCTCGGGAATGGCGCGGCCGAACTGCACGAAGTTGTGCACCACGCCCGCGTAGATGTCCAAGTCGACCGGCACACCGGCCAGGCGCAGCCGGTCGCAGAAGGCCAGTCCCTCGTCGACCAGCGGATCGCACTCGGCCAGGCCCATCCACACCGGGGCCACGCCGTTCAGATCCTTCGGCTCGCCATGCCCGTCACGTCCGTCCAGCGGGGCGAAGCGCCAGTCGTCGCGGTCGGCCGGGGTGCGCAGGTAGTGGCCAAAGAAATAGCGGATGGTCGGCTCGTCCAGGATGAAGCCTTGCGCGTAGGTGTGGTGCGAGGGCGTGTCCTGGTGGCCCGCGCAGCCCGGATAGAAGAGCAGTTGCAGCGCCAATGGCCAGCCCGCATCGCGCGCCTGCAGCGCGGTCACGATGGCCAGGGTGCCGCCCGCGCTGTCGCCTCCCACGGCGATGCGCCCGGCGTCCAGCCCCAGGGCGCCCGCCCGGCCGCGCAGCCAGGCCAGGCTGTCCCAGGCGTCGTTCACCGCGACGGGGAACTTGTGCTCGGGCGCGAGCCGGTAGTCCACCGACAACACCGCGCAGCCCGCCTGGTGCGCCAACGCGCGGCACAAGGGCTCGTGCGTGGCCACGCTGCCGATGGTGAAACCGCCGCCATGGAAATACAGCAGCACCGGCAGGCCATCCGCCTCGCTCGGTGCGAACAGCCGCGCGGGCAGCTCGGCGCCGTCGCGCGTGGGAATGCGCAGGTCCTGCACGCGGGCGATCGCCGGTGGCGACATCTCGAGCACGCCGGCGCCAGCGGCATAGGCCTGGCGCGCCTGCTCGGGCGTGAGAGCGTGGAACGGCGGATGGCCGGCGCGCGCGATGCGGTCGATCACGCCGCGCATCGCCGGCGTCAAGCGCGAGCGCGGGTTCGAAGGGTGGGACATGGGTGGGCTTGTCGGCTCGGCGACCGCGCTGGCGCATCGCGTCCGTATAGTTTTCGCTTCCCCGAACCATAACCGGAGACAGACGTGGCCCAGATCCTCTACGTGACAAACATCCTCATCGACTACGGGGCCTTGTCGCAGTTGCCCGCCGAGTGCGAGCGCGTGGGCATGCGCCGTCCGCTGGTCGTCACCGACGCCGGCGTGCGCGCCGCCGGCCTGCTCGACAGACTGCAGGCCGCGCTGCAGGGCACGCCCGCCGCGGTGTTCGACCAGACCCCTTCCAATCCCACCGAGGCCGCGGTCCGGGCCGCGGTCGAGATCTACCGCCGCGAACGCTGCGATGGCCTGATCGCGCTCGGCGGCGGCAGCGCCATCGACTGCGCGAAAGGCGTGGCCATTGCCGCCGCGCACGAAGGGCCGCTCAAAACCTACGCCACCATCGAAGGCGGCTCGCCCAAGATCGGCGCCGCCGTGCCCCCCCTGATCGCCGTGCCCACCACCGCCGGCACCGGCAGCGAGGTCGCGCGCGGCGCCATCCTCATCGTCGACGACGGCCGCAAGCTGGGTTTTCACAGCTGGCACCTCGTCCCCCGCACCGCGCTGCTCGACCCCGAACTCACCCTGGGTCTGCCGCCCCTGCTCACCGCCGCCACCGGCATGGACGCCATCGCGCATTGCATGGAAACCTTCATGAGCGCGGCCTTCAACCCGCCGGCCGACGGCATTGCGCTCGATGGCCTGCGCCGCGGCTGGGCCCACATCGAACGCGCCACCCGCGACGGCAGTGACCGCGAAGCCCGCCTGCACATGATGAGCGCCAGCATGCAAGGTGCCATGGCCTTCCAGAAGGGCCTGGGCTGCGTGCACAGCCTCAGCCACAGCCTGGGCGGCATCAACCCGCGCCTGCACCACGGCACGCTCAACGCCGTCTTTCTGCCCGCCGTGATCCGTTTCAATGCCGAGGCCGACAGCATGCGGCGCGAGCAGCGCCTGGACCGCATGGCCCAGGCCATGGGCCTGGCCGCCGGCGCCGAAGTGCCCCAGGCCGTGGCTGGCATGAGCGCGCGGCTGGGCCTGCCCAATGGCCTCGCCGCCATGGGCGTGGACCGCTCGCTGTTCGATCGGGTGATCGAAGGCGCCCTGGCCGACCATTGCCACAAGACCAATCCCCGGCTGGCCTCGCCGCAGGACTACCGCGCCATGCTCGAAGCGTCGCTAACGGTCTGATTGGCAGGATGGTCGGTCGACTTATTTCCTAGCCCTTTTGTATTCTCAATTACGGAAAAATGACGACTTTTGGAGTGCTGTAATCGGCTTTTCAGGTGAGGAAAAGCCAAAATGCGAAAGCACAGCGCAGTGGGGCGCGTCAGGGCTGCCCCGGTTTCGCTTGTCCAGTTCACAGGCGCCCCGGCCGCCCCTCCGCCGGTCGGCCACCCCTCCGGAGGCGACGAATTCACCTTCGGCCCGTTCGTGCTGCGTTCCGACCACCGGGAACTGACCTGCGACGGCGTGCTGCGCCCCCTTGAGCGGCGTGCCTTCGACCTGTTGCTCTACTTGCTCAAGAACCATGGCCGGGTGGTCGCCAAGGAAGAGCTGTTGGAACAGGTCTGGCAGCGCCGCTGTGTGACCGACTCCGTCATCGCCCAGGCCGTGCTCAAGGTGCGCAAAGCCCTGAGCGACGCGCCTGGTTTCGAGTGCCCTGTGCACACCGTGCATCGGGTGGGCTACCGCGTGGTGGGCGAAGTGCGGCACCGCCGCGTAGCCCCCGGTCACACTTCGCGGGGCGCCGCCCTGCTGGCGGTGCGCTGGCCACTCACCCGCCTGGACGATGAACTGGATCTGCCCACCTGGATGCCCGTCGCCCTGGCGGGCTTCGGCGTGTTGTCGCTGCAAGCGCATGGGGTGCAGCCGCTGGACACTGACCAAACCACCACCGTGGTCGACGACGCCGTGCGCGCGCAAAGCCGCCTGCGGTTGACGGACGCCCGGGACAAGGACGCAGCGCCGGCGACCGAGGCGGAGACGGTTCGTCCGGCGTTCACCATGGACATCGAGATTTCGGCCCCCGACTGGCGCACGCGCGTCAGCGCAAGCGCCGATTCGCCATTCAAAGCGGCCTGGCAAGCCGCCGGGTCAGCCGCCCTGGCCATGCGCCTACGCCAAATCCTGCTGTCCACCTCACCGGGCGAGGTGGAGCGCCGCTGGGAGCGGCTGGCCGCCTTGGTTGGCCACCCACCACCGCTGATGGGGCCCGCCAGCCTCCACCTGCCCGCACTGTGGTGCCGGTCGCTGGTCGAGCGCGGCCTGGACGCCGAGGCCGACATCCTCATGGAAAGCGCTTGGCGTGGTGACCCGCGCGCACCTCAGGAAGCCTTGGAGCTGCGGCGGCGGGCCTCCCGCTCGAACGCCCCTCACCACGAAGGCTGGGCGGACCTGTGCCTGGCTGTGTACGAATGGACCGCTGGCGACTCGCGCCGCGTGGCCCATCTGGTGGACCGTGCCTTGACCCACTTCGATCACGTCGCCACCACGCCTCAAGCGGTGCGGGCCGGGGCGACGGCCGAACACCTGATGGCGGTGGTGGGGGCCGACTGGGCGCCGCCCGCGTGGTGGCGCAGCCTGCGCGACGCGCCCGCGGTGGACGGCTCGGCAGGCATCCGCCGCTGGCACCGCCTGGCCAACCTGCACCGGCAGATCACGCGCGAGACGTCCGGCGGGCCGGCCTTCCACCGCAGCAGCGAAGCCGGCAGCAACGTCTCGCCGGGCTGCGAAGGCCTGCAAGCCCTGTTGCATGCCCTCTCCGGCCTGACACGGCATGCCGATGGCGACCTCGACACCGCCTTGAGCGAGTGTTCCCGCGCCCAGGAGCTCGCCGAGCGCTCGCCCTGGCTCACGCCCCGGATCCTGTGCCGGCTCGCGCTGGGCGACCTGGCCGCTCGGCTGGGTGACGAAGCGCGCCTCGGCGCCTGCCTGCAAGGCTTCGATGCCCTCCCCCTCACCGGCCTGACCCGCTGGAATGCCACACGGGACTGGCTGTTGGCGCGGCGCCTGCGGCTGAACGGCTTGCCCCATGAAGCGTGGCGACTGGTGGAGAAAGCCCTGCCGGTGCTGTCGCACTGCAGCCTGTGGTTTCGTGACGAGGCCTGGCTCTTTGCCATCGACATCGCCTGGCAAACGCGCTCGCGCACGGCACTGCAGGGTTTGCGCGAAACACTGGGGGGCCACACGCGGCGCGACAACCGCAGCATCACCGCCATCGTGCTGGCCACCGACGCCACCATCGCCCTGCTCGACAACGATGTCGCCCACGCGCACCAACTCATCCTGCGTGCCTGGCAAACCGCGCCTTCGTCGGGCGCCAAGCGCCAGCTCGCCATGGCGGCCGCCACCGCCATGCTGTGGCGCCGGCCGGCCTCGTCTCAAACCCTTGATCAGGCCCTCCTGCAGGCCGGTGCCTGGCTGCAGCGCTCGGCGAGCGGCCTTCGCCTGAGCCAACTGCACCGCCGGCCACACAGCGTGCCAATCACGGTGCAGGCCCCGTCGTTCTATCGGGTGACGGAACCCGCCGAAGACAACACCGGCTGGCTCTGGGCACCCTGAACGCTGGCAGGCCGCACCGGACCCGCCCCGCCCTCAACGGATCCTTCGGCCCCGGTCGGCGCTGCGGCCATGGGAATGGGCGAACCGATATGGGTCAGACCGCGTTCTCGCGCCAGCGTGACCTGGCGTTGGCGCTCGGCCAGGCGCTCCCGGTCCGCGTCACCGCGCTGGGCGTGGCAATGGGGGCAGCTCACCCCTTCCTCGTAGAGCGGCGAGGCGCGGTCGGTCTCGTCGAGCGGCCATCGGCAGGAGCGACACAGCGCGTGCCCGCCAGGCTTCAAA
Organism: Hydrogenophaga sp. SNF1; assembly: GCF_034421675.1. Lineage (NCBI taxonomy): Bacteria > Pseudomonadati > Pseudomonadota > Betaproteobacteria > Burkholderiales > Comamonadaceae > Hydrogenophaga > Hydrogenophaga sp. SNF1. The sequence continues at coordinate 3,075,675 of NZ_CP139793.1, read as the reverse complement.
CCATGGCCCACACTCACCCGCTCATCGAACACAAAACACTCGCCGCGCCAGCGGCTCTCGGCCTCAGGCACGGTTTCCAGGTACTTCAGGATGCCCCCCTGCAGGTGGTACACCTCCTCAAACCCTTGCTGGCGCAACAGGGCCGTGGACTTCTCGCAGCGGATGCCACCGGTGCAGAACATGGCCACGCGCGGCTTTGCCGGGCCTTGCAGCGCCGGCTGGTTCGCCAGCCAGGCGGGCAGCTCCGTGAAGGCGCCGATACCCGGGTCGATCGCCCCCTCAAAGCTGCCGATCTTGACCTCGTAGTGATTGCGCGTGTCGATCAGCAGCACGTCCGGCTGGGCGATCAGGGCGTTCCAGTCCTCGGGCTTCACGTAACGGCCGGCGTGCTCTTGCGGCCGCAAGCCAGGCACGCGCAGGGTCACGATTTCGCGCTTGAGCCGCACCTTGAGGCGGTGAAACGGCGGCCGCTCGGACCAGGAGACTTTGTGCTCCAGGTCGCTCAGGCGCGGATCGCGCCGCAGCCAGGCCAGCACCGCCTGCACGCCCGCCTCAGGCCCCGCGATGGTGCCGTTGATGCCCTCGGCCGCCAGGAGCAGCGTGCCCTTGACCTGATGCGCCCGGCACAGCGCGATGAGCGGTTCACGCCAATCGGCGTGGTCGGGCAGGTCGACGAACTTGTAGAGCGCGGCGGTGAGGTACGGTGCAGTCACCCAGGGATTATCCCGCGCGGCCTCGCGGGGCTCACAGCGGTTCGACCCGGCGGACGTCGGGCCGGGCCAGCCACTCCCCCAGTTCTTCCGCCAGCTGCCGCGCCGCCTTCACGGCCGCGCCCCAGGCCCTGACGCGCGCGGCCAGGTCCTGCCCGTAGCGCCCGAAGTCGCTGCGATCGGGCAGCTTGCCGCCCGGCAGGGCCTGCCTCACCCAGTCGGGGTCGGGCGCCAGCACCAGCATGTGGTCCAGCGCGGGGCTGCTTCGGTGGCGGCGCTTCCAGGCCTTGTCCAGCCAGCCCGGCACCACCGCCCGCTGGAAGTGCGGATACAGCACGATGGGCGCGGCGGCGTCGTGCCGGTAGTGCAGGTGCAGGTGGTAATCGGTGATACCACCGTCCCAGTACGGCCCGTGCGGCGCGCCCGGAATATCCACCACCGGGCGCAGCACGAAGGGAATGGAGCAGCTGGCCTGCAGGGCCTGCATGAAGTTGTGCGGTCCCATCGGGATCTGGCGCGTGCGCAGATCGTGGGTGGCGAAGGGCAAGGCGCTGGTGGTGCCGGCCGCCACGTCCGGCCCCGAGAACACCACCCGCTCCAGCCACTGGCCGAGCGCCGGGCGGCGCACGGCATTGGCCGCATAGGCGCTCAGGTAACCCAAGGGCGTGCGCCAGCGCCCGTCGTGCGCGAGCAGGCGCCGCCCGCGCGAGGTGACGACGTGCAGCCGCCAGCGCGGGTGCTGCAGCACGGGCTCGACGCGCCCGCCGTAGAAGGATTGAAGATTGAGCGAGAACTGTTCGCTCACCTGCTGTGCCGTGGGCCGGCGCTGGCCGGGCGGCAGTTCATAGTGCTGGTGGATGTAGTCGTGCTCGAGCCGCTCGAAACTGCCCACCGCGTCGGGCAGACAGGCCGTGGCCATGCGCCAGGCGCCGATGGAGGCGCCCACCAGGTGGATGGGTTGCGGCGCGTCGGCCAGCCAGTGGCCGAACAGCAGGCGGTCGATGGGCCCGAGGATGAGGCCCTTGGGTCCACCGGCCGCGGCGGGAACGACGCCGACGTCCGAGGGGCGCAGGCCCCGCTCGCGCAGGTGGTCTAAGGCCGAAGGGCCGGCATAGAGGCGCAGGGCTCGCATGGGCCCGAATTGTCACCGAGCGCCGCGGCCCCCGGTCCTCAGTGGGGCACGGAATCGCTGGCCGGCTCGACGCGCGGCTTGGCCTCGTCCTCCACCGGGTGGCGGGAAATCGAGGGAATGCGCTCGGCCACCACGGTGTCCGGATCGATGCCCAGCACCACGCCCACCGGGTCCGGGTAGGTGTTGATGAGCAGCTCGCCCCGCAGGTCCTGCTCTTCGGCGCGGGCGCGCCAGGAGCCGATGTGGATGACGCCGGCGATCGGTTCGTACACGTCGTTGTCGAAGGGTGCCGTCTGGTGTTCGATGGCGTTGATCATGCGGCGCGGGAACTTCCATTCGCGCGCCAGCGCCGCGCCCACCTCGGCGTAGCTGTAGCCGAACAGGCTGCGCTCGGCCTTGGCGCGCTTGAGGTCGAGCATGGGAATGTTGCGGTCCAGCTCGATCATGGCCTCGGGCATGCCCACATGCATCACCAGTTCGCCGATGGCGTGGATCAGGCCGGCGGTGAAGGCGGTGTTCTCGTCGATGCGGATGGGCAGCGCGATGTAGCGCGACAGGTTGGCCGTGTTCAGGCTGTAGCGCCAGAACTGGTTGAGGTTGACGCCACCCACCATGTGGAAGCTCTCGCCCAGGGCGCTGGCCACCACCAGCGCGCGCACCTTGATCAGGCCCAGGATGTTCATGGCCTCACGCGCGTTGGTCACGTTGCGCGACAAGCCGAAGAAGGCCGAGTTGGCGGTCTTGAGCAGCTTGGCCGTGAGGACCGGATCCTCTTCGATCAGCGAGGCCACCAGCATGGGATCGACGTCGGCCTGCTCGAAGGTTTCGATCAGGCGCCGCACCACCTTGGGTACGGACGGAAGGGCCTGAGGCTGCTTGAGCAGTTTTTCGAGATGCATGGCGATCCTCTTGCGGCTGGAACGTCGGGTGTTTGCTTTGTTTATCGTTACCGGCAGGCGTTTCTTTAGAACTATCGACGACATGGGGTGCGATCAATCCAGGAAGGCGGACAGCGCGTCGGTGAACTCCCACTCGGCCGGGTCTTTGCCCAGCACGCTGCCCAGGTCCAGTCCCAGGGTCAGGCCCACCATGTCGGGGAAGGTGGCGGCCAGGCCGCCGTCGTCGAGCTGGATTTCCTCGGCGCGCGCGCGCCAGGACGCCAGGTGCAGGATGCCGGCCAGCGGGTCGTACACGTCGCCGTCGAAGGGCGCGGTCTGGTGCTTCAGCGCGCTCACGATGGCCGGGGGGAAGTTCCAGCGCTCCACCATGCCCGCGCCGACCTCGGCGTAGGTGTAGTCGAAACGGTTGCGTTCGGCCTGGGCGCGCTGCAGGTCCAGCGGCGGCGTGCCCATGTCCAGGGGGGCGATCTCATCGGGCATGGCGATGTGCATCACCAGGTCGCCGATGGCGTGGATCAGGCCGGCCGTATAGGCATTGGACTCCTGCTGGCGCAGCAGGCCCGCCAGGGATTTGGAGATGTCGGCCACGCGCAGGCTGTAGCGCCAGAACTGCGGCAGGTTCACACCGGGCACGTTCTTGAAGCTGGAGCCCAGCGCGGCGGCCATGACCAGCGAGCGCACGTGCGTCATGCCCAGCATGGCCACGGCTTCCTGGGCGCTGCCGATCTTGCGGCTGGCGCGGAAGAAGGAGGAGTTGGACAGGCGCAGCACCCGGGTGGTGAGCGAGGGGTCTTGCCCCACCAGCTCGGCCACCCGCTTGGGGCTCGGGTCGTCCTTGTTCATCTCCGACATCAGGTCGGCGACGGTGCGGGACATCGCCGGCAAGGCGCCGGGGTAGTTCAGGAGCGCTTCAAGATCCATGGCGGGCGGTGGGGATGAATACCTCGGACTGACATTGACCCCCCCGCCGCACTGCGCGCGCCCTCTCGGGGCGGCACCTGCGGCCCGGCACAGCCGGTTCCGCGGTGCCCCGATCAGGGCACGCCAGTCAACGGAGTTGTCGCTTCCTGCCCTATCGGCACGCGGCAGCGGAACTTGATGCGCCGCTCAGCGCGGCTTGGCGCCGCGCAGCTTCTCGAAAGCCGAGGCCATGGCCGACGGCGCGGCCACCGTGTCCCGCCCGCCCGAATAGCGCGCGAAGCCCTCGCGCCCGCCGCGCGGCGCGCCCGCCCCCGCGCCGCCGCCCTCGCGCCGCGCGGGCGCGGCGTCGAGCTTCATGCTCAGCGAGATGCGCTTGCGCGCCGTGTCGACCTCCAGCACCTTGACCTTCACGATGTCACCGGTCTTGACGACCTCGCGCGCGTCGTTCACGAACTTGTGACTCAGCTGGCTCACATGGACCAGGCCGTCCTGGTGCACGCCCAGGTCCACGAAGGCGCCGAACTGGGCCACGTTGCTCACCGTGCCCTCCAGGATCATGCCCTCGCGCAGGTCCTTGATGTCCTCCACGCCCTCGTTGAAGCGCGCCACCTTGAAGTCCGGGCGCGGGTCGCGGCCGGGCTTCTCCAGCTCTTTCAGGATGTCCTTCACGGTGATGGCGCCCACGCCGTCCACCGCGAACTGCTCGGGCTTGAGCCGGCCCTGCCAGTCGGCGCGGCCCATGAGCTTGTTCACCGGCTCGCCCACGCTGGCGATGATTTTTTCAACCACGGCGTAGCTCTCGGGGTGCACGCCGGTCATGTCCAGCGGGTTGTCGCCGTCGCGGATGCGCAGGAAACCGGCCGCCTGTTCGAAGGTCTTGGCGCCCAGGCCGCTCACCTCGAGCAGTTGCTGGCGGCTGCGGAAGGCGCCGTGCGACTCGCGCCAGCGCACCACGGCCTTGGCCTGGGAGGCCGACAGGCCCGATACGCGCGACAGCAGCGGCGCGCTGGCGGTGTTCAGGTCCACGCCCACGCCGTTCACGCAATCCTCGACCACGGCGTCGAGCGTGCGCGCCAGCTCGCTCTGGTTCACGTCGTGCTGGTACTGGCCCACGCCGATGCTCTTGGGGTCGATCTTCACCAGCTCGGCCAGCGGGTCCTGCAGGCGGCGGGCGATGCTGGCGGCGCCGCGCAGGCTCACGTCCACGTCCGGCATTTCCTGGCTGGCGTATTCGCTGGCCGAATAGACCGAGGCGCCGGCCTCGCTCACCACCACCTTCTGCACGGCCGGGAAGCGCTTGAGCAGATCGGCCGCGAGCTTGTCCGTCTCGCGGCTGGCGGTGCCATTGCCGATGGCGATCAGGCTCACGCCGTGTTTCTCGCACAGGCGGCCCAGGGTGTGCAGGGCACCGTCCCAGTCGCGCCGGGGCTCGTGCGGGAACACCGTCGCGGTATCGACCAGCTTGCCGGTGGCGTCCACCACCGCCACCTTCACGCCGGTGCGGATGCCCGGGTCCAGGCCCATCACCACCTTGGGGCCGGCCGGCGCGGCCAGCAGCAGGTCGCGCAGGTTGGCGCCGAACACCTGGATGGCCACGCCCTCGGCGCCTTCGCGCAGGCGGGCGAACAGGTCGCGCTCGCTGGACAGGCTCAGCTTCACGCGCCAGGTCCATGCGACGCATTTGCGCAGCAGGTCGTCGGCGGGGCGGCCCTGGTGGCTCCAGCCCAGGTGGCGCGCGATGCGGCCTTCGGCCAGGCTGGGCTGACCGGGCAGCGCGTCCTCGGGCAGGGCCAGCTTCACGTCCAGGATTTCCAGCCCGCGCCCACGGAACATGGCCAGCGCGCGGTGCGAGGGCACCTTGCCGATGGGCTCGCGCTGGTCGAAGTAGTCGCGGAATTTGGCCACCTCGGGCGCGTTCTCGTCCTTGCCGGCCACCAGCTGGCTGGTGATCTCGCCCTCGGCCCAAAGCCACTCGCGCAGGGCCTGCACCAGCGCGGCGTCCTCGGCCCAGCGCTCGGACAGGATGTCGCGCACGCCGTCGAGCACGGCCGCCGCGGTGGTGAAGTCGCTGCCGTCCTCGCCCTTTTCGGCCTTCACGTAGGGCGCGGCGGCGGTGGCCGGGTCCAGCGAAGGGTCGGCCCAGAGCGCGTCGGCCAGGGGCTCGATGCCCGCCTCGCGCGCGATGGCGCCCTTGGTGCGGCGCTTGGGCTTGTAAGGCAGGTAGAGGTCTTCCAGGTCCTGCTTGGTGTCGGCGGCCTCGATGGCCGCGCGCAGGGTGTCATTGAGCTTGCCCTGCTCCTCTATGCTCTTGAGCACCGTGGCGCGGCGGTCTTCCAGCTCGCGCAGGTAGGCCAGTCGGGCGTCGAGCTCGCGCAACTGCACGTCGTCGAGGCCGTCGGTGGCCTCCTTGCGGTAGCGGGCGATGAAGGGCACCGTGGCGCCGCCGTCGAGCAGTTCGATGGTGGCCCGCACCTGCTGCTCACGAATCTTCAGGTCTTGCGCCAGGCGCGCAACGATCTTCTGCATGGGTCTCCCGGTGGCCCCCCAAGGGGTGCCTCACTTCACGAAGCGCGGGAGTTTGCCACAGGCCGATGCCCCGCCCGGTTCCTTTGCCAGCCATCAAGAAATGCGCCGCTGGCACGGGAGAAGGCCCGAATACTGCAGCGGCAGTATGTGGTCGGCCGCTCGCCGTTCCTAGCATGCCGCGCCTGAGCCCGTCGGCGCTCCAGCTGCAGCCGAACGACCTGCCCCTTCCTCCCAAGGCACGGCATGAAGAACGAAGCCAGGCATCGGCCCAAAGTGCTCTGCGTGGACGACGAACCGCCGCTGTTGCGCTCGCTGCGCTGGCTGCTGCGCGGCGAATTCGACGTGGTCGTGGCGAGCGACGGCGCGCAGGCGCTCGCCCTGCTGGGGGCCCAGCGCTTCGACGTGCTGCTGTCCGACCAGTGCATGCCTGGCATGTGCGGCACCGAGCTCCTGCGCCAGGCCCGCGAAGCCTCGCCGCACACCGTGCGCCTGCTGCTCGCGGGTTACGCCGACTTTTCCTCGGTGGTGTTCGCGCTGAACGAGGGCGACGTGTTCCGCTGCATCAGCAAACCCTGGAACGACGCCCGGCTGCTCCGCCACGTGCAGGACGCGGCCCGTCTGTCGCGCCTGACGCGCCTGGCCTGGAGCGATTTCCAGGACACGGGCGCCGACGCCGACTCGCCCGTCCGGCACGAAGAAGTGCTGCTCGTGCAGGCCGACGCCGAGCTGGGGCGCGCCTGCGACCAGGCCTGCGCGCGCCGAGCCCCGGCGCCCGCCCGCCTGCTGCGGGCCCAGGACATGGCCGATGCGCTCACGCTGCTCGCGCAGCGCCAGCCGGCGGTGCTGGTGCTGCAGCAATGCGGCGACCCGCGCGGCACGCTGGAACTCGTGCGGGCCGCCAAACGCCGCACGCCGGCCCTGTCGGTGGTGCTGGCCAGCGCCTCGCACGACGCGGCGGCGCTGCAGCAACTGATCAACGAGGGCCTCATCTACCACTACCTGTGCCTGCCCGCGCACGGCGCCCACCTGGCCTTGGTGATCGACAACGCCATCGAGCGCCACCTGGTGCTGCGCCGCCAGCCGCGCTGGCTGGCACGCAAGCGCCGCCCGCCGCCCGACGAAACGCGGCTGGGCCTGGAGCCTCAGCGCGAAACCGCGCCGCGCCGGCACCGGCGCCACTGGCTGCTGCGCTGGTGGCCCGATACCGACGAGGGCTGAGCCGTGGACCCGCGGCGGCCGGTCACGCGTGCTTCAGCGCGCCAACAAGGCCTCGGTGGTGCTGAGCGTGGCGTACGACGCCCCCAGCGCTGCCATGAAAGCGGCGTGCACCTGCGCCGCCGGCACCGTCTGCCCGCCAAACACCAGGTCGCGCGTGGCGCAGGCGTCGTGCACCACGGTCACGGCATAGCCCAGATCGGCGGCGGCGCGGGTGCCGGCGTCGATGCACATGTGGCTCATGGCGCCCACGATCACCAGCTCGCGCACGCCCAGCTCGTCCAGCAGCGCCTTCAGCGGCGTCTCGCGAAACGCATTGGGAAAGTGCTTGACGATCACCGCCTCGCCCTCGGCGGGCGCCACCGAGGCGTGGATCTGCACGTTGGGCGTGCCTGGCCTGAACACCGGCGCGTCGGGCCGGCCGGCCTCGTGCCGCACGTGGACCACCGGCACGCCCTGGGCGCGGGCCTTGGCGATCACGCGTGCCGCGTTGGCGGTGGCCGCCTCAATGCCGACCAGGGGCAGTTGGCCGGTGGGGAAATACTCGTTCTGCAGGTCGATCACGACCAGGGCGCTGGCGGGCATTCGGTTCTCCGTGGGTTCAAGCGTCGTCCGTCCCGGAAAAGGGGCGAACGAATGATCCCTGGGGTGCCCGCCGGTGCACAGTGGCGTCATCGACATTCCAAGGGGCAGAATCGACACATGCCCTCCCCCGCCCCCACCGAAATCGGCCTCGTGCTCTACCCCGGCGCGCAGCAGGCCGCCGTGCTGGGCATGAGCGACCTCTTCGACTACGCCTCGCGCACCGCCACCCCGCGCGTGGGCGGTACCGCCCACGCCCTGCGCGTGAGCCACTGGCAGCTGCATGAGCAGGGCCCGCCGTCGCGCGTGTTCGACAGCGCCCCCGGCCAGGAGGGCACGCCCGCCGTGCTGGTGCTGCCCCCCAGCCTGAACCCGCCGCTGGCGCGCGAAGCGGCGGCGCCCTTCGGCGCCTGGCTGCGCGAGCGGCACGCGGCCGGTGTGGCCCTGGCCTCGGTCTGCGCGGGCGCCTTTGTGCTGGGCGAAACCGGCCTGCTCGTCGGGCGCACCATCACCACCCACTGGCGCTACGCCGAGGCCTTCCAGGACCGCTTCCCCGGTGTGCGGCTCGACACCGACCAGCTGATCGTCGACGACGGCGACATCCTCACCGCCGGCGGCGCCATGGCCTGGACCGACCTGGGCATGCGCCTGATCGACCGCACCCTGGGGGCCACGGTGATGGTGGAGACCGCGCGCTCGCTGCTGGTCGATCCGCCGGGGCGCGAGCAGCGCTACTACAGCGCCTTCTCACCCCGGCTGCGCCACGGCGACGCCGCCGTGCTCAAGGTGCAGCACTGGCTGCAGGCCACCGACGCGAAAGACATCGCCCTGCCCAGGCTGGCGGCCCAGGCCGGTCTGGAAGAGCGCACCTTCCTGCGCCGCTTCCAGAAGGCCACCGGCATGACCACCACCGAGTACTGCCAGCGCCTGCGCGTGGGCCGGGCGCGCGAGATGCTGCAGTTCGGCCGGCTGCCGGTGGACCGCATCGCCTGGGATGTGGGCTACGGCGACACCAGCGCCTTCCGCAAGGTGTTCATCCGTTTCGTGGGCCTCACGCCGGGCGAGTACCGCCGGCGCTTCCACGCGGTTTGACGGCACCGATGCAAGACGACCTGTTCGGCGGACCGCCCTCCTCACCGCCCTCGCCGCCCTCGCCGCCGCCAGCGCCCGCCGCACCGCCGCCCGCCCATGGCCCACCCGCGCGCCGCCGAGGCGGCGCCGGCGTCTTGCCCGCCGGGCACAGCGAGGCCCTGCGCGCCCTGGCCGCCGCCCTGCCGCCGCGCCTTCGCCTGGGCACCTCGTCCTGGACCTACCCGGGCTGGGCTGGCCTGGTCTGGGACCGCGGGTACCCCGACGCCACGCTGTCCAAACAAGGCCTGGCCGCCTATGGCCAGCACCCGCTGCTGCGTTGTGTCTGCATCGACCGCAGCTTCTACCGCGCCCTCACCGAGGTGCAGTTCCGGCGCTACGCCGAACAGGTGCCGAGCGATTTCCGCTTCGTCGTGAAGGCCCCCGCGCTGGTCTGCGACGCCCAGGTCCGCGGTGAGGACGGCATGGGCCGTCAGCCCAACCCGCTGTTCCTGGACCCGGCCGTGGCGGTGAGCGAGTTCATCGAACCGGCCCTGGCCGGCCTGGGCCACAAGGTCGGCGCGCTGGTGTTCCAGCTGAGCCCCCTGCCCTTCGCGCAGCTGCAGCGCCTGCCGCTGCTGCTGGAGCGCCTGCGCGCCCTGCTCAAGGCCCTGCCGGACGTGCGTGGCGCCACGCCCGACGGCGTGGTCGCGGTGGAGGTGCGCGACCCCGAGTGGCTGTCGCCGCGCATCGCCCCCGCGCTGGCCGAGGTGTTGCGCGAGGCCGGCGCCACCTACTGCCTGGGCCTGCACGCCAAGATGCCGCGCATGCGGGACCAGCTGCCGTTGCTGCGCGCCCTGTGGCCCGGCCCCCTGGTCTGCCGCTGGAACCTCAACCCCCTGCACGGCGCCTACGGCTACGAAGACGCGCAGCGCGAGTACAGCCCCTACGACCGCATCCACGACGTGGACGAAGACACGCGCGATCTCATCGTGCGCACGGTGCGCGGCATCACGGGCGCGGGGCAGAACGCCTACGTGACCATCAGCAACAAGGCCGAGGGCTGCGCCCCGCTGTCGGCGCTGGCGCTGGCCGAGCGCCTGGCCGGACCGCCCCTCAGCGACTGAGCCCGGGCGGCGGCGGATCGAACAGGTCGGGCTCCAGCGCGCCCTCGATGCCCAGCATGCGCAGCTTGGTCATGGCACCGCCGCGCGCCGAGAAGCCGCCCGGCTGTCCGCCCGCCGCCATCACGCGGTGGCAGGGCACGATGGGCGCGAAGGGGTTGGCCCCCATGGCCTGGCCCACGGCGCGCGCCAGTGGCGGGTCGCCCAGGGCCTGGGCCACCTCGCCGTAGGTGCGCGTCTGGCCCGGCGGGATGCGGCGCGCGAATTGGTACACCCGCTGGCGGAAAGCACTCACGCGCGCCATGTCGAGCGCCACCTCCAGCAGGTCGCGCCGCTCGCCCGCCATCAGGGCCACCACGCCTGCGATGGCGTCTTGCACCTGGGGCGGCGGCTCGGCGGCCGGCAGTGCCTCGCCCGCGTTGCGGAACAGGCGCCGGCGCGTGGCCGCGTCGTCGGCCTCGGGCAGCTGCACGGCCACGATGCCCGCCGGCCCCCAGGCGATGGCGCAGCGGCCGATGGCGGTGTCGAACAGGCAATGGCCGCGGGCGGCCGGCGCGTCCACGCGGCCTCAGCCTTCGCGCAGCGCGGCGCGCAGCTGCGCGCCCACCTCCGGGCGCTCCATGAAGGGATCGGGCGGGTTCTGAACGTTCACGATGGCCTCCATGCGCGAGCGCACATTGCCCAGGGCCTTGGGGTGGCTGAAGACGTAGAAGCGGTCGGCTTCGATGGCCTCGAACACCTTGTGCGCCACCTCGGGCGCCGTCACCTTGCCCGACCCCACGGCCTTGTCCGTCATGGCCTGGCCGATGAGCTGGCTTTTGGTCAGGCGCTCGCCGGCCAGCTCGGCCGGCTTGTTGCGCTGGCTCTGGCTGATGCCGGTGGGCACGAAGTAGGGGCACAGCACGCTGGCGCCGATCTGGTCGCTGACCAGGCGCAGGTCCTGGTAGAGCGTTTCGGTGAGCGCCACCACCGCGTGCTTGCTCACGTTGTAGATGCCCATGTTGGGCGGCGTCAGCAGGCCCGCCATGCTGGCGGTGTTGACGATGTGGCCGCGCCAGGCCGGGTCGGCCTTCGCGGCGGCCAGCATCATGGGCGTGAACAGGCGAACGCCGTGCACCACGCCCCAGACGTTCACGCCCAGCACCCATTGCCAGTCGCGCACCGAGTTCTCCCAGATCAATCCGGCCGAACCCACGCCCGCGTTGTTGAAGACGAAGTGCGGCGCGCCGAAGGTCTGCCGAACCTCGTCGGCCAGGGCCTCCATCTGCGCGGCGTCGGACACGTCCACGCGGCGCGCCAGCACCCGCGCGCCGCTGGCCTTCATCTCGGCCTCGGCGCGCGCCAGGGCGTCGGCCTGCACATCCACCAGCACGAGGTTCATGCCGCGCTGGGCACCGATGCGCGCGCACTCCAGGCCGAAGCCCGAGCCTGCGCCGGTGAGCACGGCGGTCTTGCCGTGGAAGTCCTGGATCATGGTGTCGTCTCCTTGGTTCGTGTGTTCAGCGGCGCAGCATCTCGACGTGCGGGATGCCGTCCTCGTCGTAGGGCGGCCCCTCGGTCTCGAAGCCGTGCTGGCGGTAGAAGCCCTGCAGGTGCGCCTGCGCGCCGATGCGGATCGGCTGTTCGCCCCAGAGCGCGTGCAGCTGCCGCACCGCCTCGCTCATGAGCGCGTGACCCATGCCGGTGCCGCGCGTGGACGGGTCGCTCACCACGCGGCCGATGCTGGCCTCGGCGAACTTCAGGCCGGCCGGCACCAGGCGCGCATAGGCCAGCAGAACGCCGCCGCGTTCGCCCAGCAGGTGGTGGCAGGCGGGGTCGGCGCCGTCCATGTCCTGGAACACGCAGTTCTGCTCCATCACGAACACCTCGGTGCGCAGGCGCAGCAGGTCGTACAGCGCCCGGGGCTTCAGTGCGTCGAAGGCCTGGCAATGCCAGATCAAGCCGCCGCTCAAGCCCGCACCTCGCGCAGCACGTAGCCCACGCGCGGAAAGTGCACGTGCACCGTGCCGGCGCGCTCGTCCTGGCGTTCGATGGTGTAGCGCGTTCGCGTGGCCGCGCGCAGCAGGCCTTCGCTCGTCTCGGTGCCGAAGGCCTCGGCGGCGATGCTGACACGGCTGCCCAGCGCAATGCCGTGGTCGTCCTGGAAGGACACGTCGGGCCCGATGGGCTCGGGCGTGGCGGCGTGCGCGATGCCCAGGGCATCGGCGCTGCTCAGACGCTCGCTGCGGCCATGGCCGATGGCGGCCAGGCGGTCCATCCACTCCAGCACGTCGGGGGTGGCATCCAGGATGCTGGCGAGGCCCGGGTTCAGCGTGCGTGTGAACCACAGCGGGTGGTAGGCCGCGAAGTCGGCGATGCAGGGCACCTCGCCCAGCAGGAAGGGCTGGTCGTCGAGCATGCTGGCCAGGCGGCGCAGGTAGCTGCGGTAGGCGCTGGTGGCGTCGGCGGGGCGCAGCAGCGTCATGTTCTGGCGCATGGCGGCGCGGTCGCTGGCGAAGGCCTGGCCCTCGCCGGCCGGCCGGCTGGCGAACATCGCCGCCGCGCCCTTGGGGCTGAGCGTGTAGCCCATGGAGGCCCAGAACAGGGAGGAATCGGCCCACTGCGCCACGGTGCGCGACAGGCCACGCGCGTGCGCCGGGAACAGCGGGGGCTCGGGCTCGCGGTGCTCCAGCACGTCGGCGATGAGGGCGGTGTCGCAGTAGATGTCGGCGCCGATCTGCAGCAGCGGCGTCTTGCGGTAGCCGCCGGTGAGGGCCACCACGTCGGGCTTGGGCATCACCGCGGGAATGTGAACGCTGTGCCAGACCAGGCCCTTGTGGCCGAGCATGAGCCGCGCCTTCTCGGCGAAGGGCGACATGGGGTAGTGGTGGAGGATCAGGTCGTGCATGGTGGTGGCGTGCATGGCCGTGGGCTCGTTCATCGGGTCAGCGCGGCATGGCCCGCTCGATGATGGCATCGACCTCGGTGCCGGCGGACAGCGAACCGAAGCTGTGGCCCCAGTGCCCGCCCAGGCGCGAATCGCAGAAGGCGTTGAACACGGCGGCCGGCGCGGTCTGCGCCAGCAGCGCGGCCTGCACGGCCAGCGCCACGTCCTGCGCCAGGCGGCGGGCTTCCATCTCGGTGGCCATTTCTTCCACGCGCAGCGGCAGGCGCGCGGCCAGGTGGTCCAGCGCGGCGTGCTGGCCCCTGGCGGGCGCCAGCTCCTGCGCCAGCGCGGCCGCGGCGTCGGCCTTGCGCAGGGCGCGCAGCAGGTCCAGCGCCATGATGTTGCCGGCGCCTTCCCAGATGGAGTTGAGCGGCATCTCGCGGTAGATGCGGGCCATGATGCCCTCACCGCCCTCCTCCACGTAGCCGTTGCCGCCCAGGCACTCCATGGCCTCCTGCGCGAAGTGGCTGCCGCGCTTGCAGATCCAGAACTTGGCCACCGGCGTCAGCAGGCGGGCCATCACCTGCTCGTGCGGGTCGTGCTGGCGGTCGAAGGCGCGCGCCAGGCGCAGGGCCAGTGCGGTGGAAGCCTCGGATTCGAGCGCCAGGTCGGCCAGCACGTTCTTCATCAGCGGCTGGTCGATGAGGTACTTGCCGAAGGCCTTGCGCTGCGTGGTGTGGTGGAGCGCGATGGACAGGGCCTGGCGCATCAGCCCGCTGGTGCCCAGCGCGCAGTCCAGGCGCGTCATGGTGCCCATGGCCAGGATCTGCGGCACGCCGCGCCCTTCTTCGCCCACCAGCCAGGCCGTGGCGCCCAGGAACTCCACCTCGGAGCTGGCGTTGGCCTTGTTGCCCAGCTTGTCCTTCAGGCGCTGGATGCGAACCGCGTTGAGCGAGCCGTCGGGCAATACGCGCGGCAGAAACAGGCAAGAAAGGCCGCTGGCGGTCTGCGCGAGAACGAGGAAGGCGTCGCACATGGGCGCCGAGAAGAACCACTTGTGGCCGGTGACCGCGAAGCGTTGTCCCCAGCCGTCGCGGCCCGCGGGCTCGGCGCGCGTGGTGTTGGCCCGCACGTCGGAGCCGCCCTGCTTCTCGGTCATGCCCATGCCCATGGTGGCACCGGGCTTGTCGCGCCAAACCTTCAGCGCGGGGTCGTAGTCGCGGCTGGTGAGTTGCGGCGCCCAGTCGCGGTAGATGGCGGCGTTGTCCTGCAGCGCGGGCGTGACCGCGTAGCTCATGGAAATGGGGCACAGCACCGAGGGCTCCAGCTCGGTGAACAGCATGAAGCCGGCGGCGCGGCGCAGGTGGGCGTTGCCGCTGGCCTGTTCCGCGGCGCCAAAGGCGGCGCCGTGCAGGCCGGCGCCCACCGCCTCGCGCATCAGCGCGTGGTAGCTGGGGTGGAACTCCACCTGGTCGATGCGCTCGCCCACGCGGCTGTGCGTCTTGAGCTGCGGCGTGAATACGTTGGCCAGGCGCGCATGGGCCTGCATCCCCGCGCTGCCGACGGTGGCGCCCAGGGCGCGCAGGCCGGTGGTGTCCAGCCCCGGCGCGTTGAAGGCCAGCGCGGCCTGCAGCGCGCGGTTGGTGTCGAAAAGGTTGAGGTCCACCAGCGGCGCGGGCTGGTTGAAGACTTCATGCGTGGACAGCATGTCGGGCCTTTCTCGCGGCAAAGATCAGGGACCAGGTCTGGCGGACATCGCGCACCTCGGCCGCGTCGAGCGCGCCCTTCTCGCGCAGCAGGGCGTGCAGTCGCGGCAGGTGGTAGTGAGGCACCGCCGGGTAGAGGTGGTGCTCGAGGTGGTGGTTCACATGGTGCGGGAAGAGCAGCGCGCGCGCCAGCCAGTTCAGCGGCGAACCCCAGGTGCGGTTGCAGCGCGCCGCGGTGAGCGGCGAGCCCAGGTCTCCCACCGCGCCGTGCTCGCAGATGGCGCGCAGGCGCAGGATGGGTTGCAGCACCGTCAGCAGCGGCAGCAGCCACAGCACGGCATACATCAGCAGGCCGCGTGGCCCGCCCAGGCCCAGCGCGAGCAGCGGCGCACCGAGGTGAAAGGCCACCACGTACCAGCGGTCGCGCCGGGCGGCGGCGCGCAGCGCGGGCGAGGTGTCGTCCAGCGGGCGGATCTCGCGGCGCGTGTCGTCGTTGATGGCGGGTGCGCCGAAGAAATAGGCGTAGGTTTTCCAGGCGTTCAGGCCCAGCAGGTCCTGGCCCAGCTTGCGCCACAGGTAGGCGCGCCCGCGCGGGTAGCCGCCGTGGATGGCGGTGTCGGGGTCGTCGTCGGTGTAGAGGTGGTTGTGGTGCAGCCGGTGCGTCACGCGGTACGTGCACATCGACAGGCCGGCCACGATGCCCATGAGGCGGCCCAGGCCGTCGTTGGCCCAGCGGGCGCTGAACAGGCGGTAGTGCGTGGCCTCGTGCGCCAGGATGAACAGGCCGTGCTGGGCGATGCCGATCACCGGCACGCACAGCAGCAGCCAGGCGCTGGGCCAGCTGGCCATGCCCAGGGCCACCGCGCCCGCGATCAGCCCGAGGGTCTGCGCGATGGCCAGCAGAGAACGCGGCGTGGACAGGCGCGTCAGCGGCGCCAGCTCCTCGGGCGTGAGCAGGCGGCGCGCCTGCGCGGTGCGCGAGCCGGGGCCGCGCAGGTCCTCGCGAAACTCCTCACCGCGCGCTGGCGCCGCGTCCATGGCCGCCTCAAACCAGCTTGACCAGCTGCTTGCCGAAGTTCTTGCCCTTGAGCAGGCCCAGGAAGGCCTCGGGCGCCGAGGCGATGCCCTGCGCGACGGTCTCGCGCGGGCGCAGCTTGCCGCTGCCCACCAGGGTGCCCAGTTCCTTGAGCGCCTCGGGCCAGACCTCCATGTGCTCGCTGACGATGAAGCCTTCCACCTTGAGCCGGTTGACCAGGATGAGCGCCGGGTTGGCCAGCGGCAGCGGCTGGCCGTCGTAGCCGGCGATCATGCCGCACACCGCGATGCGGCCGAAGGCGTTCATGCGCAGCAGCACGGCGTCCAGGACCATGCCGCCCACGTTCTCGAAGTAGCCATCGATGCCATTCGGGCAGGCCTCCTTGAGCGCTTTGGCCAGCGAGTACATGTCCTTGTGCAGGCGGTAGTCGATGCAGGCGTCGAAGCCCAGTTCTTCCACGGCGTACCTGCATTTCTCGGGCCCGCCCGCGATGCCCACCGCGCGGCAGCCGCGCGCCTTGGCCAGCGCACCGAAGGCGCTGCCCACGGCGCCCGTGGCCGCGCTCACCACCACGGTGTCGCCGGCCTTGGGGTTGATGATCTTCACCAGGCCGTACCAGGCCGTCACGCCGGGCATGCCCACGGCGCCCAGGTAATGGCTCAGCGGCACGTGGGTGGTGTCCACCTTGCGCAGCGCGCCGGGCTGCTCGGCATCGACCACGCTGTACTCCTGCCAGCCGCCCATGCCCACCACCTGGTCGCCGACGGCGTACCTCGGGTGCTTCGATTCGGCCACCACGCCCACGGTGCCGCCGATCATCACCTCGCCCAGGGGCTGGGAGGCGGCGTAGCTCTTGCTGTCGTTCATGCGGCCGCGCATGTAGGGGTCCAGGCTGAGGAAGTGGTGCCGCACCAGCACCTGGCCGTCCTTGAGCGGGGGCGTCTCGGTGCTGACGAGCTTGAAGTTGTCGACGGTGGCCTCGCCCTTGGGGCGGTTGTCGAGCAGGATCTGGCGGTTGGTGGGCATGAGGGTCTCCCGGTGGGTCAGTCGGTGGGGATGCGGTTGAGCGGGTTCACGCGGCCCGCCCCCGTGGGCAGGCGCGGCACGAACTTGAAGGTGCCCGTGGCATGGCTGCACAGCTTGCCGCTGGCGTCGAGCACGCGGCCCTCGGTGAAGGCCATGGTGGCGGTTCGGTGCAGCACCAGGCCGCGCGCCACCAGCGGGCCCTTGGCGGCGCGCACGAAGCTGGTTTTCATTTCGATGGTGACGCAGCCCATGTCGGTCTGCAAGGAACGCGCGGCGTGCGCCATCACCACGTCCAGCAGGGTCATGCCGACGCCGCCATGCACCACGTCGAAGGAATTCAGGTGCTCGGGCGCGGGGTCGTAGGCCATCTGGGCCTCGCCGCCCTCCATGCGCTCGAGGCGAAAGCCGAGCAGATCGACAAAGGGAATGCGTACCGAGAATTCCATCAACCGCCCGTGATGATCGAGACACCGCCGTCCACGGCCAGCCATTGGCCGGTGATGTGCTTGCCGGCGTCGCTGGCGTACAGCACGGTCAGGCCCTTCAGGTCCTCGTCGTCGCCCAGGCGGCCCAGCGGCGCGTGCGCGGCCAGCTTGTCCTCGCCCATGGCCTTGAGCGTGCCCTGGGTCATCTTGCTGGGAAAGAAGCCCGGGCAGATGGCGTTGACGCGGATGCCATGGTCGCCCCACTCGGCCGCCAGCGCGCGCGTGAAGTTGATGACCGCGCCCTTGGAGGTGTTGTAGGCGATGGTCTTCATGCCGCGCGGGTTGCCGCCCAGGCCGGCGATGGAGGCCGTGTTGATGATGCTGCCGCCCTTGCGCGGGATCATGCTGCGGCGCGCGACTTCCTGGGCCAGGATGAAGTAGCTGCGCACGTTGAGGTCCATGACCTTGTCCCAGGCGTCCACCGGGTGGTCCTCGGCCGGCGCGCCCCAGGCCGCGCCCGCGTTGTTCACCAGGATGTCGATGTGGCCCAGGCGGCGCATCGTCTCGTCGACCAGCCGGCGGCACTCGTCCTCGCTCTGGCCGTCGGCGGCCACCCATTCGGCGGCGATGCCGGCGGCCGTGAGTTCCGCGCAGGCCTCCTCCAGGTCCTTGGCCTTGCGCGAGCTGATCAGCACGCGCGCGCCGGCCTCGCCGAGCGCGTGCGCCATCTGCAGGCCCAGGCCGCGCGAGCCGCCGGTGATGAGGGCGGTGCGGCCCTTGAGGTCGAAGAGTTGGGAGATGGTGCGGGTCATGTCTGGTCTGCCTCGTGTGTTGTTCGGGGTGGCGGAAACCGGGTCATTGTGGACCGTGGCGCGGCGCCTGTGTGTCGCCCGGGCGGCGCCGGCGCGCCGGCCCCCGCGCCGGGCTCAGAACGCCTCTTCCGGCAGCTCGGCGCAGGTCGGGTCGCGCCGGCTCACCACGGCGAGCCAGGCGCCGGTCTTGGGCAGCTCGTAGTGGAAGAAGAAGCGCATGGCGCCCAGGCGGCCGGTGCGCGCGGGGCTGTCGGGTGCGGCCAGCGCGGCCAGGGCCACGTCCAGCCAGATCCAGGCCAGCACCGTGTGGCCGAAGGCCTGCAGGTAGGGCACGGCGTTGGCCAGGGCCTCGGCCGGGTTGGCGGTGGCCCAGGCGGCCTTGGTGGCCGCGCCCACTTGCGCCAGGGCCTGGCCCAGGGCGTTGGCGTGGGCCGCCAGCTCCGGCGTGTGGATGGCGCGCTGAATGGTGGCGTTGACGCGCTGGGCCAGCAGCTGCAGGCCGCGGCCGTTCTCCATCAGCACCTTGCGGCCCAGCAGGTCCATGGCCTGGATGCCGTGCGTGCCCTCGTGGATCATGTTCAGGCGGTTGTCGCGCCAGTACTGCTCCACCGGGAAATCGCGCGTGTAGCCGTAGCCGCCGTGCACCTGGATGGCCAGGCTGTTGGCCTCCAGGCACCACTCGCTGGGCCAGCTCTTGGCGATGGGCGTGAGCACCTCCAGCAGCAGGCGCGCCTCGTCGGCGGCCTCGGGCGCGCCGGTGTGCTGCTCATCCACCAGGCGCGCGCAGTACAGCTCCAAGGCCAGCGCGCCTTCGCAGTAGCTCTTCTGCGCCAGCAGCATGCGCTTGACGTCGGCGTGTTCGATGATGCGGCTCTGCGGCCGGCTCGGGTCCTTGCCCTCCGGCCCCACGGGGCGGCCCTGCGGGCGGTTCTTCGCATAGTCCAGGCTGGCGTGGTAGCCCGCCATGCCCAGCATGGTGGCCGCCATGCCCACGCCGATGCGCGCCTCGTTCATCATGTGGAACATGCAGCGCAGGCCCTCGCCGGGCTGGCCGACCAGGTAGCCGATGGCGCCGGCCGCGCCCCGCACGGGGAACTTGCCTTCGCCGAAATTGAGCAAGGTGTTGGTGGTGCCGCGCCAGCCGCACTTGTGGTTCAGGCCGGCCAGGGCCACGTCGTTGCGCTCGCCGGTGAGCGTGGCCTGCGCGTCCACCATCCGCTTGGGCACCACGAACAGCGAGATACCCTTCACGCCTGGCGGCAGCTTGCCGTCCGGCCCGGGGATCTTGGCCAGCACCAGGTGAACGATGTTCTCGGTCAGCTCGTGCTCGCCGGCCGAGATCCACATCTTGTTGCCCTTGAGGCGGTAGCGCGGCCCCAGCGGGTCGTCCATGAAGCCCTCGCCGTCGGGCACGGCGCGCGTGGCCACGTCGCTCAGGCTGGAGCCGGCCTGTGGCTCGCTCAGGCACATGGTGCCGGACCAGCGGCCCGCGAATTCGTTCAGCGCGAACACGCGCTTTTGCGCCTCGCTGCCGTGCGCCATCAGCAGGTTGGCGTTGCCCACGGTGAGCATGCCGGCCCCGATGCTGACCGAGGCCATGGCGAAGAAGGCGTTGGCCGCCGCCTCCACCGTGTACGGCAGCTGCATGCCGCCGATGGCGTAGTCCTGCGCGGCGCTGAGCATGCCGCTCTCGGCATAGGCCTGGTGCGCGTCGTGCGTGGCCTGCGGCAGCACCACGCGCTCGCCGTCGAAGTGCGGCTCCTGCGTGTCCACCGTGCGGTTGAAGGGCGCGTACTTTTCGCGCGCGATGCGCTCGCAGGTGTCGAGCACGGCGTCGAAGGTCTCGCGGCTGTGGTCGGCGAAGCGCTCGCGCTGGTTCAGCGCCTCGACCCCCAGCCAGTCGTTGAGCAGGAAATCGACGGTGGGGCGAAGGCTCATGACAGGTCTCTCGTCAGGTTCTGGGTGGCAAGGCGGCGATGGTGCCCTGCGCCACGGCGCACAGCCTTTCCTCGCCGTCCCGCAGCACGAACACGTCGCAGCGGCACACGGCCTGGTTGCGGCCGGTGTGCACCGCCTCGGCGCGCGCGATCAGGCGCTCGCCCACCGCGGGCCTCAGGTAGTTGATCTTGAATTCGCTCGTGACCACGGGCACGCGCATGGCCGTGCCACCCGCGTAGGTGAGTGCGTTGTCGGCGGCGTAGCTCACCACGCCGCCGTGCACGAAGCCGTTCTGCTGCTTCACCGCCTCGCCGATCGGCACCTGCAGCTCGCAGCGCCCGGGCGCGAGCGCGGCAAGCTCGGCACCGATCAGGCGCGAGAACGGCTGCTGCGCGAGCAGCTCGCGTCCCATGGCCAGGAACACCTCGGGGCTCACGCCGGCGGCGTCCATGGCGGCGCGCGCGCTTACAGGACCTCGAACACGCCGGCGGCACCCATGCCGCCGCCGATGCACATGGTGACGCAGACGCGCTTGGCGCCCCGGCGCTTGCCTTCGATCAGCGCGTGGCCGGTCAGGCGCTGGCCCGACACGCCGTAGGGGTGGCCCACGGCGATGGCGCCACCATTGACGTTCAGGCGGTCGGCCGGAATGCCCAGCTTGTCGCGGCAGTAGATCACCTGCACCGCGAAGGCCTCGTTGAGCTCCCACAGGTCGATGTCGCTGACCTTCAGGCCCAGCTTCTTGAGCACCTTGGGCACGGCGAAGACCGGGCCGATGCCCATCTCGTCGGGCTCGCAGCCGGCCACGGCAAAGCCCAGGAAGCGGCCGATGGGCTTGAGGTTGTGCGAAGCGGCGTACTGCTCGCTCACCACAACGCAGGCGCCCGCGCCGTCGCTGAACTGGCTGGCGTTGCCGGCGGTGACCACGCCCCCGGGCAGCGCCGGCTTGATGCCGCTGATGCCCTCCTTCGTCGTGCCCTCGCGCAGGCCCTCGTCGGCGCCCACGGTCACCTTCTTGGTGATCAGGCCCATCGTCTTGTCGGCCACGCCGGCGGTCACGGTGATGGGGGCGATCTCGTCGTTGAACTTGCCGGCCGCCTGGGCCGCGCAGGCCTTTTGCTGGCTGGCGGCGCCGTACTCGTCCATGGCGTCGCGCGAGATGTTGTAGCGCTTGGCCACCTGCTCGGCGGTCTGCAGCATGCTCCAGTAGATCTCGGGCTTCTTGCGGTCCAGATCGAGGTCGCGCAGCATGTGCAGGTTCATCTCCTGCTGCACGCAGGAGATGCTCTCCACCCCGCCCGCCACGTAGACATCGCCCTCGCCGGCGATCACGCGCTGGGCGGCCATGGCGATGGTCTGCAGGCCCGAGGAACAGAAGCGGTTGACGGTCATGCCCGACACGCTCACGGGCAGGTCGGCCATCAGCGCGATCTGGCGCGCGATGTTGGCGCCGGTGGCGCCCTCGGGGTTGGCGCAGCCCATGATCACGTCCTCGACGGCCGCGCCCTCCACGCCCGCGCGCTCCAGCGCGGCGCGAACGGCGTGGCCCCCCAGGGTGGCGCCGTGGGTCATGTTGAAGGCGCCCTTCCAGCTCTTGGTCAGCGGCGTGCGGGCGGTGGAAACGATGACGGCGTTGCTCATGTGGTATCTCCTGATTCGGTGCGGGCCATCAGCCGTTGAAATTCTTGCCTTCGGCGACCAGCCGCTGAATGAGCGGCGCGGGCTGCCAGAAGGCCGCGTCGTCGAGCGGGTTCTTCTGGAAGCGCTTCATGGCCTGCATCACGTTGAACAGGCCCACCTCGTCGGCGTACTTCAGCGGGCCGCCGCGGTGCACCGGGAAGCCGTAGCCGAAGATGTAGACCACGTCGATGTCGCTGGCCTTGTTGGCGATGCCCTCTTCGAGGATGTGCGCGGCCTCGTTCACCAGCGAGAACACCAGGCGCTGCACGATCTCCTCGTCGGAAATCTTGCGCGACGTGATGCCCAGCGCCTGGCGGTGCTCCACGATCATCTGCTCGACCTCGGCGTTCGGGATGGCGTCGCGCTTGCCCGGCTTGTAGTCGTACCAGCCCTTGCCCACCTTCTGGCCGAAGCGGCCTTTCTCGCACAGCAGGTCGGCGGTCTTGCTGTACTTCATGTCGGGCTTTTCCTGGTAGCGGCGCTTGCGGATCGCCCAACCGATGTCGTTGCCCGCCAGGTCGCCCATGCGGAAGGGCCCCATGGCGAAGCCGAACTTCTCGATCGCGCGGTCCACCTGCGCGGGCGTGCAGCCCTCATCGAGCAGGAAACCGCCCTGGCGGCCGTACTGCTCGATCATGCGGTTGCCGATGAAGCCGTCGCAGACGCCGGACACCACCGCCGTCTTCTTGATCTTCTTGGCGACAGCCATCACGGTGGCCATCACGTCCTTGCCGGTCTTGTCGCCGCGCACCACTTCCAGCAGCTTCATCACGTTGGCCGGGCTGAAGAAGTGCAGGCCCACCACGTCCTGCGGGCGCTTCGTGAAGGCGGCGATCTTGTTCAGGTCCAGCGTGGAGGTGTTGGACGCCAGGATCGCGCCGGGCTTCATCACCTCATCGAGCTTCTTGAACACCGCCTCCTTGACGCCGATGTCCTCGAACACCGCCTCGATCACGAGGTCGGCGTCCTGGATGTCCGCGTAGTCCACCGTGGTCTTGAGCAGGCCCATGCGCTGGTCGAGCTTGTCCTGCTTGAGCTTGCCCTTCTTCACCTGGGCCTCGTAGTTGCCGCGCATCACGCCCACGCCGCGGTCCAGGGCCTCCTGCTTCATCTCCAGAATGGTCACGGGAATGCCCGCGTTGAGGAAGTTCATGGAGATGCCGCCGCCCATGGTGCCGGCGCCGATGACGGCCACCTTCTCGATCTTGCGCTGGGGCGTGTCCTCCGGCACGTCGGGGATCTTGCTGGCGGCGCGCTCGGCCATGAAGAGGTGGCGCAGGGCGCGGCACTCGGGCGTCCACATCAGGTTGATGAACATCTCGCGTTCGGTGGCCATGCCCTGATCGAACTTCTGCTGGGTCGCGGCCTCGACCGCGTCCACGCACTTGGCCGGCGCGGGGAAGTTCTTGGCCATGCCCTTGACCATGTTGCGCGCGAACTGGAAGTAGGCGTCGCCGTCCTTGTGCTTGCAGGGCAGGTGGCGCACCAGGGGCAGCGGGCTGCCGTCGGCGTGCTTGGCGGCCACTTCCCTGGCCAGGGCGAAGGCTTCTTCCAGCAGGGTGTCGGGGCTGCTGGCCAGCTTGTCGAACAGCTTCTGGCCCGGCAGTTGCGCCAGCATCTCGCTCTTCACCGGCTCGCCGCTCACGATCATGTTGAGCGCGGCCTCCACGCCCAGCACGCGCGGCAGGCGCTGCGTGCCACCGGCGCCGGGGATCAGGCCCAGCTTCACCTCGGGCAGCGCGATGTTGGCGCCCGGCGCGGCGATGCGGTAATGGCAGCCCAGCGAGAGCTCCAGCCCGCCGCCCATGGCCACGCTGTGGATCGCGGCCACCACGGGCTTGCTGCAGTTCTCCACCGCCAGGATCACGCTCAGCAGGTTGGGTTCGGCCAGTGCTTTGGGCGTGCCGAACTCCTTGATGTCCGCGCCGCCCGAAAAGGCCTTGCCCGCGCCGGTGAGCACGATGGCCTTGACGGCCGGATCGGCCTGGGCCTGCTCCAGCCCGGTCGTGATGCCCAGGCGGGTGGCCAGGCCCAGACCGTTGACCGGCGGGTTGTTCAGCGTGATGAGGGCGATGTCTCCTTGGACCTTGTACTCAGCCGTCATGTGGGTTCCTTCGATGGCGGTGTTGGGAAAAGAACGATCGTTCGATTTTGGCATTCTAGAAAGACCCTCCGGGGGCGCCAAACGGGTTTGTCGCGGTCGGGACAAAACGCCCGGGCGCACCTTCTCGCTACGCAGGGCACCCCGCACCGCCAAAACGAATACGGCTGTGCTAATCGGCCCGCGCTTTGCCGCTGCCCGCTTCAAAAGCCGGAGCAGCGCGCGCGCCGCCCATCAGCGTAGGACCCACGCGACACCGGGGTTTCTCGGCGCGTCACGTGAGACAAGGGCCATTGACAATCTCAAAGTGCCAACTTTGGCACACCTCGCCGCCCCCGTTCGTCGCCTTTCGTTTGGAGAACCCTCATGGACATGATTCAGACCCTGACCACCATCGCATCTTCCCCGACCAACGGACACGCCTTCGGGCAAGCCGTGGTCCCCTGGTCCGCACCCGGTGCTGCGCCCTGGCAGGCGCCAGAGCCGCTGAGCGCCATGGTGCTGCACACGCGCACGCAGCGGCTGATGGTGGCGCACCTGCGCGAACTGGCCGATACCCAGACCGAATACGAAATCGACCCCGCCTTGGCCTCCATGGAAGCGCGAAAGGATGAGCTCGGCGTGGTCATGGCCCTGATGCGCGGCAGCGAGCCGATCGGCACCATCCGGTTCATCCCCACCTGCCACAACGTCACCGTGACGGAACGCTTTTGGGGCCACGCCAGCGCAGGAACCGAACTGATCGGTCCCGACAGCTGGGAAGCCGGGCGTCTGATCATGTCGCCCGACCACCGCCGCGGCGATCTGCTGCCCGCCTGCATGTCGCTGGCTTTCGCGGAACTGGTGCAGACGGTGAAAGTGCGGCATCTGCACGGCTCCTGCCACATGCGCCTGATGCGCCTCTACCGGCGCTTCGGCTTCCAGATCCACACCACAACGGTTTTCAATGGCAAGGAATGCGCACTCGTGCATGGTGATGTGCACGCCGTGGCACGCGCGCTCAAGGTCGACCTGAGCGAGCTGACGGATGTGCGGGAGTTCGCGCTGGCGGCCTGAACCGCCGCTGGAACAAACTGCTAGAGTCCCCGCGATCCGGCCGTCGAGGACCGGTAGGGGACCACGCCAATGCTTGCCAGCCTGGAGCGGCTATTCGAACGCTACCGCATCCACCACGAGAGCCAATCGCTGCTGCAATGGATTGGTGGTGTGGGTGCGGTGGCCTTTCCCGTGCTCTACCTCCTGCGCCTCACCTCCATCGTTCCGCCGCGCTACGACGACGTCGCGTGGCGCGTGGTGGCCGTGGTGCTGTGCATCGGTCTGGCCCTGCGTCGCTGGTGGCCCGAGCGCCTTCGAGGGGTCTACATCGGGTATTCCTACCTCGTCGTTTTTTATTGCCTGTCCTTTCTGATGACCTTCACCTCCATGATGAATCAGGGCGGCGCCCTGTCGGTGGTGAACATGGTCATGGGCACGGTGCTCATCATCCTGTTGGCCGACTGGCGCAACGCGGTGGTCATGCTGGTCGGGGGCTATGCGCTGGCGGCTGGCGCCTACCTCTACATAGAACCCACCTCGCCCATTCCCTCGGCCATCGCGGTGGCCGCGCTCACCTCCATCCTGGTGGTGGTGGCCGGCGCGCTGTCCCACGCGGGCCAGAAGCGCGCCGAGCACGAGCGTTTGCGACAGGTCTACACGGGACTGGCGGGCTCCATCGCGCACGAGGTGCGCACGCCATTGGCGCAGGTGCAACATGCGCTGCGCCGCATCAGCGGCCAGGTCTCGGCCGGCTCCGACGCCGGCCTCGCCGCTGAACAGGGGCTGATGGCGGTCCAACGAGGCCTGCAGTCCATCACCATCACGCTGCAGCAGATGGGCGATCGCCAGCCGCAATCGTCGGAGTTTGTCTGGCTGTCGGCCGCGCAATGCGTGCGCGATGCCGTGGCGGGCTACGCCTACGAATCCCAACAGGCGCGCGATTGCGTGCGCCTGCGCATCGAGAAGGACTTCGGCTTTCGCGGCGAGGCAACGGCCATCCAGCTGGTCGTCTTCAACCTGTTGCGCAATGCGCTGTACTACCTGCCCTTGCATCCGCAGATGACCGTAAACATCCAGGTGTCGAGCGAACCCGTGCCACGGATCGCGGTGCGCGACACCGGGCCGGGCATCGATCCCCGGCTGGCGAGCAAGCTGTTCCAGGAGTTCCAGACCCTGGGCAAGGCCGAGGGCACCGGCCTGGGCCTGTCCTTCTGTCGCCGCGTCATGCGCGGCCTGGGTGGCGACATCGAGTGCCGCTCGGAGTGGGGCCATTTCACGGAGTTCACGCTGCGCTTCCCGCTGGCGCCCGCCGGCGCGCCGGTCACCACGGTGGCCCCGGCCAGCGTGGCCCTGGCCGGCCGCAGCGTGCTGATCGTGGACGACCAGCCACTCAACCGCACCATCGCGCGCGCCCTGGTGGGCGAGCTGGGCCTCACGGTGATGGAGGCCGAGCACGGCCAGCAGGCGCTGGACATGCTGCAGGCGGGCCAATTGCCCGACGCCATCCTCATGGACATCAACATGCCGGGGCTCGACGGCATCGCCGCCACGCGGCGCCTGCGCGCCCTGCCCGGCGACGCCGGCCGCGTGCCCGTGCTGGCGCTCACCGCCAACGACTCGGCGGCCGTGCAGGCCCGTGCGCGCCAGGCCGGCATGCAGGGCGTGCTGGGCAAGCCCATCGACCCCGCGGCGCTGCAGCGCGCGCTGAGCGCCGCGCTGCAGGGGCGCAGCACCGCGCCCGCGTCGCCGCCGCCGGCGCCGGCGGCCGACCTGCTCAGCACCACGCGCATCGAGAACTTCCGTCGCCTCGGCCTGCTCGACGACCTGCTGCCGCGCGCCTTGCTGGACCTGCGGCGCCACGTTCAATCGCTGGAGCAGGCGGCCACCTCGGACGACCGGGAAGGCGTGTCGGCCGCGCTGCATGCGCTGGTGGGCCTGGCCGGCGAGGTGGGCGCCCAGGCCCTGCATGCCCGCGCGCGCGAACGCTACGCGGGGTGGCTGGAAGGCCAGCGGCCCGGTGGCGAGGCTTGGACGCGCGAACTGCGCGAGCTGCTGGAGGCCACCGAGCGGGCGCTGTGGCAGTACTGCGGCGTGCGCGCCGAGCGCGTGCCCCCCCTCGCCTGAACGCCGTCGCGGCCGGCGGCCTGGCCGCCATCGGGCCTTTGTACCGGGCCCCGACCTCGGTAGCGGTCGCTTGCCGCGGGGCTAGACCTCCAGCCACTCCTTGCGCACCGCCGGGTCGGCCTTGAGCTGCTGCGGCGTGCCGTCGAAGACGATGCTGCCATGCCCCATCACCAGCGCGCGGTCGGAAATGCTCATGGCGATGGTGAGCTTCTGCTCGATCAGCAGCACCGAGATGCCGCGCGCCTTGAGCTTCTGCAGGTACTCGGCCACCAGCTCCACGATCTTGGGCGCCAGGCCCTCGGTGGGTTCGTCGATGATGATCAGGTCCGGGTCGCCCATCAGGGTGCGGCACAGGGTCAGCATCTGCTGCTCGCCGCCCGAGAGCACGCCGGCCTCGGTGTGCTGGCGCTCCTTCAGGCGCGGGAACATGGCGTACATGTCGTCGAAGCCCCAGCGCGAGCCCTTGCCGGCGCCCTTTTGCCCCAGCAACAGGTTCTGGTGCACGGTGAGCGTGGGAAAGATGTCGCGGCTCTCGGGCACGTAGCCCAGGCCCAGGTGGGCCACCTCGTAGGCCTTGCGGCCCACGATCTCCTGGTTCTTCCACCGCACGCTGCCCTCGCAGTCCACCAGGCCCATGATGGCCTTGGCCGTGGTGGAGCGGCCCGAGCCGTTGCGGCCCAGCAGCGCGACGATCTCGCCGCTGCGCACCTCGAAGTCCACGCCGTGCAGCACGTGGCTTTTGCCGTAGTAGGCATGAAGGTTCTGGATCTTCAGCATCAGTGCCCCGCTCCCTGCGTCTCGGCCACGTGCGAGCCCAGGTAGGCCTCCTGCACGCGTTCGTTGGCGCGCACCGCCTCGGGCGTGTCGAAGGCCAGCACCTCGCCGTACACCACCACGGCGATGCGGTCGGCCAGGCCGAACACCACGCCCATGTCGTGCTCCACGGTCAGCAGGGTCTTGCCCTCGGTGACGTCCTTGATCAGGCCGATGAAGCGGCCGGTCTCGCTCTTGCTCATGCCGGCGGTGGGCTCGTCGAGCAGGATCACGTTGGCGCCCCCTGCAATGGTGATGCCGATCTCCAGCGCGCGCTGCTCGGCGTAGGTGAGGTTCATGGCCAGCACGTCGCGCTTGCGGTCGAGCTGGATCATGTGCAGCAGCTGCTCGGCGCGCTGGTTGGCGTCGGTCAGGTTGGCCAGGAACTTCAGGAAGGTGTAGCGGTAGCCCAGGCTCCACAGCACCCCGCAGCGCAGGTTCTCGAACACGCTGAGCTTGGGGAAGATGTTGGTGATCTGGAAGCTGCGCGACAGGCCCGCGCGGTTGATCTCGAAAGGCCGCTTGCCGTCGATGCGCTGGCCGTTGAGCAGCACCTGGCCGCTGGTGGGCGCGAAGCGTCCGCTGATGAGGTTGAACAGCGTGGACTTGCCCGCGCCGTTCGGTCCGATGATGCCCACGCGCTCGCCCGCCTTCACCGACAGGTTCACGCCGCGGATGATTTCGGTCTTGCCGAAGCTCTTGCGCAGCTCCCTGAGCTCCAGCGCCGGGGTGGATGTGGTGCCGCTCACTGCGCCTCCCTCTGCTTGATCTGGTTTTCGATGTCCTCCTGGATGGCGCCCCAGCGGCGCACGAAGCGGCGCCGCGCCCACTCGAAGAGGCCGAAGCCGCCGAACGCCAGCGCCAGCGCGCCCAGCCAGCTGGCCCAGCCGCGCGCGTGCAGCGTCAGGCCCAGGAAGTTCAGCTCGTCGCCCAGCGTGGTGCTGAGCTGCAGGTGGTAGACCATCTCGATGATGGCCGCCGCGCCCAGCAACATCACCACCGCCGAGGCGATCAATGCCACATAGCTGCCGCTGAGCTCGCGCAGGCGGCCATGGACGGCCACGCGCACGTTCATCATGATCAGGCTGGCGATGCCTCCGGGCGCGTACATCACCATGAACAGGAAGATCAGCCCCAGGTACAGCAGCCAGGCCTTGGTGAGCTCGGACAGCAGGATCAGCGCCAGCACCATCAGCACGCCGCCGATGATGGGACCGAAGAAGAAGGTGGCACCGCCCAGGAAGGTGAACAGCAGGTAGGCGCCCGAGCGCGCCGCGCCCACCACCTCGGCCGTGACGATCTCGAAGTTCAGTGCGCCCAGGCCGCCCGAGATGCCCGCGAAGAAGCCCGCGATGATGAAAGCCAGGTAGCGCACCTTCTGCGTGTCGTAGCCCACGAACTCCACCCGCTCGGGGTTGTCGCGCACGGCGTTGAGCATGCGGCCCAACGGCGTGCGCGTGAAGGCGTACATGGCGGCCACGCAGACGAAGGTGTAGAGCGCGATCAGGTAGTAGACCTGCCGCTGCGGCCCGAAGGTGATGCCCATGAAGGGTTCGCCGGCCATGCGGTCGCCCGACACGCCGCCCTCGCCGCCGAAGAACTCGGGGATCATGAGCGAGAGCGCGAACACCAGCTCGCCCAGGCCCAGGGTGATCATGGCGAAGGTGGTGCCGGACTTGCGCGTGGTGACGTAGCCGAACAGCACCGCGAAACCCAGGCCCGCCACGCCGCCCACCAGGGGAATGAGCGAGACGGGCAAGTGCATCGCGCCCTCGGTGACGCGGTTGAGCGCGTGGATGGCCATGAAGGAGCCCAGGCCGGTGTACACGGCGTGCCCGAAGCTGAGCATGCCGCCCTGCCCCAACAGCATGTTGTAGGACAGGCAGGCGATGATGGCGATGCCCATCTGCGAGAGCACCGTCAGGCCCAGGCCGCTGCCCCAGATCAGTGGCGCCACGATCAGCAGCAGGGCGAAGCCGCCCCAGATGGCCATGCGCGACGCATGCCCAGGTCGAACCGGGAGGTACCGCGGAACCGGCTTTGCCGGGCCGCTGGTAACGCCCCCTTGAGGGGGTCGCGCAAAGCGCGGCGGGGGTGTATTCATGTTCATGTCTCGCGTTTGCCCAGCAGGCCACGCGGGCGGAAGATCAGGATCAGCACCAGGAACAGGTACGGCAGGATGGGCGCCACCTGCGACAGCGTGAGCCGGATGTAGGAGTTGTTGCGCAGTCCCTCCGACAGCGGCACGCCGATCTGCTCGAACAGCGTGAGCAACGAGTACTCGAAGGCGACGGCGAAGGTCTGGATCACACCGATGAGCAGCGAGGCGACGAAGGCGCCCGACAGCGAGCCCATGCCGCCCACCACCACCACCACGAAGATCACCGAGCCCACGGTGGCGGCCATGGCCGGCTCGGTCAGGAAGGTGCTGCCGCCGATGACCCCGGCCAGGCCGGCGAGCGCCGAGCCGGCACCGAAGACCAGCATGAACACGCGCGGCACGTTGTGGCCCAGCGACTCCACCGCCTGCGGGTGCGTGAGCGCGGCCTGGATCACCAGCCCGATGCGCGTGCGCGTGAGCAGCAGCCAGACCGACAGCAGCATCACCACCGCCACCAGCATCATGAAGCCGCGCGTGGCGGGGAACGGGGAGCAGACCACGCGCACCGCGGCGTCGGCGGCGCTGCACAGCTCGGGCGCGGCCGCGCCCCAGACCAGGCGCAGGCCGTCCACGGAATGGTTGATGAGGGTGAAGACCGGGCCCTGCAGCTGCTCGGGCGGGCGAAACTCCACCGCGATGCGGCCCCAGATGAGCTGGACCAGCTCGACGATGACGTAGGACAGGCCGAAGGTCACCAGCAGCTCGGGCACATGGCCGTACTTGTGCACCTTGCGCAGACACTGGCGTTCGAAGGCCGCGCCCAGCAGGCCCACCACGATGGGCGCGACCACCAGCGCCGGCCAGAAGCCCACGAACTGCGCCACCTGGTAGCCCACGTAGGCGCCCAGCATGTAGAAGCTGGCGTGCGCGAAATTGAGCACGCCCATCATGCTGAAGATCAGCGTGAGCCCCGAGCTGAGCATGAACAGCAGCAGCCCGTAGCTGAGCCCGTTCAGCATCGAGATGATGAAAAACTCCATTCCTACCTCATCGTTGAACTGAAAAAAGCCCGAGACGGCTTCCCGTTTCGGGCTTCTCCGGAGTGCAGTGACTTACCCCAGAGGCACCGCGGAACCGGCTTTGCCAGGCCGCAGGTGCCGCCCCCTTGAGGGGGTCGCGCGAAGCGCGGCGGGGATGGTCCTCATCCCGGGCGCTTCATCTGGCAGCTCGTCGGGGTGCTCGACACGTAGTTCGGGTACTCCGCCACGGGCGCCAGCGTCATGCCGGTTTTCTCGGGGCTGTAAGGGTACTTGGCGTCGGCCTTCTGCCACACCGACATGTAGAGCGGCTGCTGCAGCTGGTGGTCGGTCTTGCGCATCTGCACCTCGCCGTTGAAGCTCTTGACCGTGAGGCCTTCCAGGGCGGCGGCCACCTTCACCGGGTCGGTGGACTTGGCCTTGGCCATGGCCGCGCCCAGCATCTCGTACACGCGGATGGTGGAGCCGGTGTAGAAGTCGTCGTTGTACTTCTGGTTGAACTCCGTCATCCACTTGGCCATCTGGCCACCCATGTTGTAGTGGTTGTAGGCGATCTGGTAGACGCGGCCGGCACCGTTGGTGCCCAGCGCGGTGGGCGTGCCGGTGACGCCCGCGTAGTAGGTGAAGAACTTGCCGTTGTAGCCGTTCTCGTTGGCGGCCTTGATGAGCAGCGACAGGTCGGAGCCCCAGTTGCCGGTGATCACGGTATCGGCGCCCGCCGCCTTGATCTTGGCGATGTAGGGGGCGAAGTCGCGCGTCTGCGCCAGCGGGTGCAGGTCCTCGCCCACGAACTGGATGTCGGGGCGCTTGCGGCCGATGGTTTCCTTGGCGTACTTCACGACCTGGTGGCCGTGCGAGTAGTTCTGGTTGAGCAGGTAGATCTTCTTGATGTCCGGCTGCGTGGCGATGAAGCTGGACATGGCCTCCATCTTCATGGAGGTGTCGGCGTCGAAGCGGAAGTGCCAGTAGCTGCACTTGCTGTTGGTGAGGTCAGGGTCCACCGCCGAGTCGTTGAGGTAGAGCACCTCCTTGCCGGGGTTGCGCGCGTTGTGCTTTTCCACCGCGTCGGACAGCGCCAGCGCGACCGAGGAGCCATTGCCCTGGATGATGTAGCGCGCGCCCTGATCGATGGCGGCCTTCAAGGCGTTCAGGCTCTCCGCCGGGCTGAGCTTGTTGTCGATCGCGGTGATCTCGAACTTGACGCCGGCCGGGTTGCCCTTGCCGCTGAATTTCTCGGCGAAGAACTGGTAGCCCTTGAACTGGCTCACGCCCACCGGCCCCAGCAGGCCGGTCAAGGGGTCGATGCGCACCATCTTGACGGTTTCGCCCGCCTGGGCGAAAGACGCGCCGGACGCCACCAGCAGAGCCGCCGCGGCCAGGGCCTTCATGCTCGATTTCATGCCTTGTCTCCTTGATGAGGGTGTTGAACCACAAACCCGAGCAGCGTAAGGCGCGGGGGCGCGGGGGCGCTTCAGGGATTGCCCGGACCCCTATCCCCTGGGCGACACCCGCGCCCGCCCCCCTGCACCGTTGCGGGGCGGCGCGGGCCCACCCTCACACCCCCGGCAGCACGTAGTCGTGGAGCTGCTGGCGCAGCACCATCTTCTGCATCTTGCCGGTGGCGCCCAGCGGGATGGCGTCGACGAAGACCACGTCGTCCGGCACCTGCCACTTGGCGATGCGGCCCTCGTAAAACTTCAGCAATTCTTCACGCGTGACCTCGGCGCCGGGCTTCTTCACCACCACCACGATGGGCCGTTCGTCCCACTTGGGGTGCTTCATGCCGATGCAGGCGGCCATGGCCACGGCCGGGTGGGCCATGGCGATGTTCTCCACGTCGATGGAGCTGATCCACTCGCCGCCGGACTTGATCACGTCCTTGCTGCGGTCGGTGATCTGCATGAAGCCGTCGGCGTCGATGGTGGCCACGTCGCCGGTGGGGAACCAGCCGTGGCCCTGGGCGTCGTAGCGCAGCGGGTCGCCGCCCTCGCCCTTGAAGTAGCTGGCGATGATCCATGGGCCGCGCACCAGCAGGTCGCCGTAGCTCTTGCCGTCCCAGGGCAGCTCGTCGCCGGCCTCGTTCACGATCTTCATGTCCACGCCGAAAATGGTGCGGCCCTGCTTGAGCCGCACCTTGAGCTGCTCGTCGCCCGGCAGCGCGAGCTGGGCGTTCTTGAGCGTGCACACCGTGCCCAGCGGCGACATCTCGGTCATGCCCCAGGCGTGCAGCACGTCGACGCCGTACAGGTCGTTGAAGGCGCTGATCATGGCCGGCGGACAGGCCGAGCCGCCGATCACCGTGCGCTTGAGGGTGCTGAACTTCAGCTGGTTCTGCTGCAGGTGCGCCAGCAGCATCTGCCAGACCGTGGGCACGCCGGCGGCCATGGTCACGCCCTCGGCCTCGATGAGTTCGTAGACCGACTTGCCGTCCAGCGCCGGCCCGGGGA
Organism: Hydrogenophaga sp. SNF1; assembly: GCF_034421675.1. Lineage (NCBI taxonomy): Bacteria > Pseudomonadati > Pseudomonadota > Betaproteobacteria > Burkholderiales > Comamonadaceae > Hydrogenophaga > Hydrogenophaga sp. SNF1. Next base: position 3,042,351 of record NZ_CP139793.1, on the reverse strand, counting down.
ACACCAGCTTGCAGCCCACGGCCGCCGCGGAGTACGGCAGGCCCCAGGCGTTGACGTGGAACATGGGCACCACGGGCAGGATGCTGTCCCGCGCCGAGCAGCCCATGGCGTCGGGCATGGCCGCCCCATAGGCATGCAGCGTGGTGGAGCGGTGCGAGTACAGCGCGGCCTTGGGGTTGCCGGTGGTGCCGCTCGTGTAGCACATGCTGGAGGCGGTGTTCTCGTCGAACTCGGGCCAGGCGTAGCTGTCTTTCTGCGCGCCGATCCAGGCCTCGTAGCTCTGCAGGCCGGGAATGCCGCTGTCGGCGGGCAAGGCGGACGCATCGCACAGGGCGATCCAATGCTTCACCGTGGGGCACTTGCTCCACACCGCCTTGACCAGCGGCAGAAAGCTCATGTCGAAGCACAGGGCCTTGTCTTCGGCGTGGTTGACGATCCACACCAGTTGCTCGGGGTGCAGCCGCGGGTTGAGGGTGTGCAGCACGCGGCCGGTGCCGCTGACGCCGAAATACAGTTCCAGATGGCGATAACCGTTCCAGGCCAGCGTGGCCACGCGGTCGCCGAAGCCCAGGCCCAGCGCGTCCAGGGCGTTGGCCACCTGGCGCGAGCGGCGCGCGACCTCCCGCCAGTTGGTGCGGTGGATGTCGCCCTCGACCCGGCGCGACACGATGTCGGTGGCGCCGTGGTGCCGCTCGGCGTGCACGATGAGGTTGGAAATCAGCAGCGGTTGGCTCTGCATCTGGCCCAGCATGAGTCGGTCTCCGAAGTGGTTGGAATCGTGGCGGCCATGCTAGCCCGGCGCGCAGCGCCCGGCGGACGGGGTTGTCCCGGAGGCAACACCCTTTCGGGGGACGGCCCTGGCGGCGCGCTCAGGCCGCGCCGGCCGCCGGCTGCACGCCGCGCTCGAAGGCCAGCTCCACCGTGGTGCCTTGGCCCAGCGCGGACTGCAGGCGGATGGCACCGCCGGCGGCCTGCATCACGCGCTGGCAGAACATCAGGCCCATGCCGTTGCCGCCGGTGGCCGCGCGCGTGGTGACGGGCTCGCGCGTGAGGCGCGCCAGCACCTCGGGCGCAATGCCGGGGCCGTTGTCGATGAAGCGGATCCAGGCGCGCGGCGCGCCCGGGCCCGGCGCGCAGTCCACTTCGATGCGCAGGCGCGGGTCGGCCGTGTCGCGCAGCGCCAGGATGGCGTTCTTGGTCAGGGTGCACAGCACCAGGTACAGCAGGTCGCGCCGCCCGGGCAGGCGGAAGTCCTGCCGCAACTCGGTGCTCACCCAATGGCGTTCGCGGTCTTCGAAGGGGTACTCGTCGACCAGCGAGCCCAGCAGGCTGGCCGCGCTCACGGTCTGCGGGGCCTCGCCCGGGTAGGCGTCGCGCGCCGATTGCACGAAGGTGGCCACCAGCGACTGGCAGTACAGCGCCCGCCGCTCGGCGCGCTGCAGCGCCGCCAGCAGCTCTTGCGGGCCCAGGCCCTCGAAGCGCACCGTGCCCGGGGCGTCGCCCGGCTCCGGCGGGCGGTGGCGCTCCAGCACCGCCGCCACGCTGCCGCGCACGGTGGCCAGCGGCGTGTTGAGCTCATGCGCCAGGAAGCCCAGGGTTTCGCGCAGCGCGGCGGCGCGGCCCTCGTTGAGCGCACGCTCCAGCGCCTGGTGCCGGTAGAGCGACAGGGCCTCGCGCAGGGCCTCGCGCGTGGGCTCGTCCTCCAGGGGCTTTTCCAGGATGCGCATCACCTGGCCCTGGTTGACCGCCGCGATGGCGACGTCCTTTTCGGCGTAGGCCGTGACCAGCAGGCGCACCAGGTGGCGGTGCTCGCGCCGCACGAAGCGCAGCAGCTTCATGCCGTCCTGCTCGGGCATGCGGTAGTCGGTGATGAGCGCGGCGAAGGACTCCCCGCGCTCGGTGAGGATGGCCAGCGCGTCGTCCACGCTGGCGGCGGTGGATATCTCGAATTCGTCGCCGAAGCAGCGAGAGAACCACTGCCGGGACACGGCTTCGTCGTCCACGAACAGGATGGCCTGGGCGTCAGTCCGCATCGTTTTTCTTCATGGTTGTTATTCCCCCTGGCGCCGGCGTGAGGCCGGCGCATAACCGGCGCCCATTATCAAGCGCGGCCCGGCGCTGGCAATCCGCCATGGCCCTGGTGCCACGCCGGAATACCCCCTGCGGGGACAATTCACCGCATGAACGACACCGCGCTCGCCGCGCCCGCGGCGCTGGACCTCGCCCGGCCCTGGCGCCACCGCTTCGCCGACCTGGGGCCGGCCTTTTTCACCGAGGTGCAGCCCACCCCGCTGCCCGACCCCCACCCGATCGGCCTGAACGCCCCGCTGGCCGCCGCCCTGGGGCTGGACCCGCAGCGCCTGCGCCAGGCCGATGCCGTGCGGGCGCTGGCCGGCTCGCTGCCCGTCGAGGGCACGCGGCCGCTGGCCACGGTCTACAGCGGACACCAGTTCGGCGTCTGGGCCGGCCAGCTCGGCGATGGCCGGGCCATCCTGCTCGGCGAGCTGGACACGCCCCAGGGGCCGATGGAGGTGCAGCTCAAGGGCGCCGGCCTCACGCGCTACTCGCGCATGGGCGACGGCCGCGCCGTGTTGCGCAGCTCGATCCGCGAGTACCTGTGCAGCGAGGCCATGCACGGCCTGGGCATACCGACCACCCGCGCGCTCAGCCTCACCGGCTCGCCGCAGCCGGTGGTCCGCGAGACGGTGGAAACCGCGGCCGTGGTGGCGCGCGTGGCGCCCAGCTTCATCCGCTTCGGGCACTTCGAGCACTTTTCGGCCAACGGCCACACCGCCGAGCTGCGCCGCCTGGCCGACTTCGTCATCGACAGCTGGTACCCCGAATGCCGCGACGGCCATGGCAACGCCTACGCCCGGCTGCTGCAGGCCGTGAGCGCACGCACCGCCGAGCTGATGGCCCAATGGCAGGCCGTGGGCTTCTGCCACGGCGTGATGAACACCGACAACATGAGCATCCTGGGCCTCACCATCGACTACGGCCCCTTCCAGTTCATGGACGCCTTCAACCCGGCGCACATCTGCAACCACAGCGACCATGGCGGGCGCTACGCCTACCACCGCCAGCCCAACGTGGCCTACTGGAACCTCTTCTGCCTGGGCCAGGCCCTGTTGCCGCTGATGGACGAGCAGCAACAGGCGCTCGACGCGCTGGAGCCCTACAAGGCCCTGTTCCCCGCCGCGCTCACGCGCCGCATGGGCGCCAAGCTGGGCCTGGCAGACACGCGGGACGGCGACGCCGAGCTGGTCGAATCGCTCATGCAGCTCATGGCGAAGGACGCGGTGGACTTCACCATCCTGTTCCGCCGCCTGGGCGACGCCGCCGAGGGCCGACTGGACCCCGTGCGCGACCTCTTCCTGCAGCGCGAGGCCTTTGACGCCTGGGCGGCTCGCTGGCAGGCGCGCCTGCGCGCCCAGCCCGGCTTCGACGGCGCCGCCACCGCGGCCGCCATGCACCGCGTCAATCCCCGCATCGTGCTGCGCAACCACCTGGCGCAGACCGCCATCGAACGCGCCCAGCAAGGCGATTTCAGCGAGGTCGACCGGCTGCTGAAAGCCTTGGCGGCCCCGTTCGACGAACGAACCGGCGAGGACGACCTCGCCGCCTTCCCCCCCGACTGGGCGCAGCACATCGAAATCAGCTGCTCCTCCTGAAAGGACCGCCGACATGGACTTCCCCATCAAGAAAACCGAAGCCGAGTGGCGCGAGATCCTCGCCGCCAAGGGCGCCGAGCCCGGCGCCTTCGAGGTCACGCGCCGGGCCTACACCGAGCGCCCCTTCACCGGCAAGTACGAAGAGGTGTGGGCCGATGGCAGCTACCACTGCGTCTGCTGCGGCAACCACCTGTTCGACGCCGGCACCAAGTTCGACGCCGGCTGCGGCTGGCCCAGCTTCTGGAAGGCCGTCCCCGGCGCCATCACCGAGATCAGCGACCGCAGCCACGGCATGGTGCGCACCGAAACCGTGTGCAGCCAGTGCGGCGCCCACCTGGGCCATGTGTTCGAGGACGGTCCCGCGCCCACCGGCCTGCGCTACTGCATGAACTCGGCCGCCATCGACCTGCAGGAGAAGTGAGCCGATGCCGAACCTCGCCGACATCCGACTGTCCATGCTCGACCTCGTCGCCGTGCGCGAAGGCGGCAGCGTGGCCGACGCCCTGGCCATCGCGCGCCAGACCGCCCAGCACGTGGAGCGCCTGGGCTTCACGCGCTACTGGCTGGCCGAGCACCACAACATGAGCGGCATCGCCAGCTCGGCCACGGCCGTGCTGGTGGGCCACATCGCGGGCGCGACGCAGCGCATCCGCGTGGGCTCGGGCGGCGTGATGCTGCCCAACCATGCGCCGCTGGTGGTGGCCGAGGCCTTCGGCACCCTGGCCGAGCTGTACCCGGGCCGCATCGACCTGGGCCTGGGCCGCGCGCCCGGCACCGATGGCCTGACCATGCGCGCGCTGCGGCGCGACCGCGTGGAGACCGAAGCCGATTTCCCGCGCGAGGTGGCCGAGCTGGCCACCTTCCTGGGCCCGGTGCAGCCGGGCCAGCGCGTGGTGGCCGTGCCGGGGCAGAACACGAACGTGCCGATCTGGCTGCTGGGCTCCAGCCTGTTCTCGGCCCGGCTGGCGGCGCAGCGTGGCCTGCCCTTTGCCTTCGCCTCGCACTTCGCGCCGCGCCTGCTGCTGCAGGCGCTGCAGGTCTACCGCGCCGAGTTCCAGCCCTCCGAGACCCTGTCCAAGCCCTACGCCGCCATCGGCGTGCCGCTGATCGCCGCGCCGACCGACGAGGAGGCGGAGTACCTGGCCAGCAGCACCTACCAGCGGGTGCTGGGCATCCTGACCGGCAAGCGCGGGCAGCTGCCGCCGCCGGTCGAAGGCTTCGTGGCCTCGCTGGCCCCGCACGAGCGCCAGGGCATCGGCGATTTCCTGGCCGCCGCCGTCATCGGCGGCCCCGATTCGGTGCGCGCGGGCCTGCAGCGCCTGGCCGACCTGACCGAGGCCGACGAGTTCATCCTCGTCAGCGACGTGTTCGACCCGGCGCTGCGCCTGCGCTCGCTGGACATCGCGGCGGCGGTCATGCGCGAGGGCGCGCCGGCGCCCGCCTGAGCGGCGCGCTCAGCGCCCGCGCACCATCGCCATCACCTGCCCCGCGTCCAGGGTGGCGGCCTTCTGCTGGATCTGCGGCAGGTACTGCGCCTGCATCTGCTTGGCCGGGCCCAGCAGGTCCTGGAAGCTCTGCTTGAGCAGGTCCGTGCTCATCTGGCGCCCGCCCGCGTAGTAGCGCTTGGCCACCTGTCCCAGCGCATAGGTGGTGGCGAAGGAGAACGCCATGCCGGTGGCCGCGCGGCCCACCCCGCCCAGCGCGCGCCCCGCGGCCTTGCCCAGCAGGCCGCCGATGAGCTTGCGGCCGAACTGCTCCAGGTACTGCGAGGTCAGGCCCACGCCCACCGCCGCGATGAACTCGCGGATGTGGCCCTGGTCCAGCTCCACGCCGTGCGCCTTGCCGATCTCGTAGACCATCTTGACCTGCAGCGGAATGATGGCCATCGAGGCCCAGGACTGCGGCAGCAGCTCCAACGCGCCGTTGAGCAGCGCGTAGTTCAGGATGGACTTGTCCAGCGCCGCCCCGTCGGGCCCGCGCCGCTCGCTGGCGGCCGGGGCCGCGGCGGCAGCCACCGCCACGGGCACCACGCTGGCGGCCACGTCCACCAGCTCGGCCTCTGCCTTCTCGAACGCCGCCGATTCGGCCGCATCCGGCCGCAGCCGCGCCTTCAGGTCGGCCAGGAACGCCGTTTCGGCCGGGGAGCGGGCGCCGTCGGCGTCGCACACGCAGACCGCCATTTCGTAGGCCAGCTCCCGCTGGCCCGGGTCGCCCAGCCGGTCCACGCAGGCCGCCAGGTCCACCCGCTTGAGCAGCACGTCCTGGTACACCCGGGCCAGGCCGGCGGCCCCGCCCTCCCCGCCCAGGGATTCGGCAATGCCGCGGATGCTCTCGCGCTCGGCGTCGGCCTTGGCGCCGTCGGCCAGGGCGGCCATGAGGGCGATGGTGAGGATGGCTTGCTGTTCTTGCGGGCTCATGAAATCTCCAGACGACGAACGGGAATGGCCGCCAGGCGGCGGCCGGACATCAGAGCCGCCCGGCCCCGCCGCGGTTCCCTGGCGCGGGCTCCACGGATAATCGCACCCATGCGACTGCTGATCGACTTCTTCCCCATCCTGCTCTTCTTCGCCGCCTACAAGATGCAGGGCATCTACCTCGCCACCGGGGTGCTCATGGCCGCCACCGTGGCGCAATGCGGCATCGTCTACGCCATCGACCGCAAGCTGCAGAACATCCACAAGATCACGCTGGTGCTGGTGCTGGTGTTCGGCGTGCTCACCCTGGTGCTGCAGGACGAGCGCTTCATCAAATGGAAGCCCACGGTGCTCTACGCGGGCATGGCCGTGGTGCTGGGCGCCGCGCTGTGGGGCTGGAAGAAGAACTTCCTGCAGATGCTGCTGGGCAGCCAGCTCACCCTGCCCCAGCCCGTGTGGGCGCGCCTGACGGTGGCCTGGATCGGCTACTTCCTGTTCATGGCCGCCATCAACGCCTGGTTCGCCGCCTATCAGACCACCGAGCAATGGGTGAACTTCAAGCTCTGGGGCTACATCTTCCCGGTGCTCTTCATCGTCGCGCAGGGCCTGTACATCGCGCGCCACATCAAGGACGACGAGCCCCGCTCCGAAACCTGACCCCCCATGAGCCCCAGCGTCCCCACCGCCCCCACCGCTGCCGCCATCGAGGCGCGGCTGCGCGACACCCTCGCGCCCAGCGCCCTGGAAGTCATCGACGAAAGCGCCGCGCACGCGGGCCACTCGGGCGCCAATGGCCTGGGCTACGGCACGCACTTCCGGGTGCGCATCGCGGCGCCCGCCTTCGCCGGACTGGGCCGGGTAGCGCAGCATCGCCTTGTGTATGATGCCCTGCGTCATTTCACCGACGCCGGGCTGCACGCCCTGGCCATCGAGATCCAGCGCTGACACGGCCCCCGGCTACCTTCTGTCACATCCCCCGCGAACCCGCGCGGGCGCGTCGGCTCCAACCCCTTTTTCTCCAACTCCGAGGATTTCCATGAAAGTCACCCTCACGGCACTGACCGCGGCGGCGCTGATCACCACCGCTCCCTGGGCGGCCGCGCAGAACGTGGCCATCGTCAATGGCAAGCCCGTGCCCACGGCGCGCGTCGACGCGCTGGTGCAGCAGATCGAGGCCACGGGCCGGCCGGTGGACGACGCCGTGCGCGCGCAGATCAAGGAAGAGGTGGTGCTGCGCGAGATCTTCATGCAGGAAGCGCAGAAGAAGGGCGTGGCCAACACCACCGAGTTCAAGAACCAGATGGAGCTGGCGCGCCAGACCATCATGATCCGCGCCCTCTTCGCCGACTACCAGAAGAAGCACCCGGTGACCGACGAGGAGATCAAGGCCGAGTACGACAAATTCGCGGCCGCCAGCGCCGGCAAGGAGTACAAGGCCCGCCACATCCTGGTCGAGAAGGAAGACGAGGCCAAGGCCATCATCGCCAGCCTGAAGAAAGGCGCCAAGTTCGAAGACATCGCCAAGAAGCAGTCGAAGGACCCGGGCTCCGGCGCCAACGGCGGCGACCTGGACTGGGCGCCCGCGGCGAACTACGTGCCCGAGTTCTCGCAGGCCCTGCTCAAACTGGAAAAGGGCCAGCTGGCCGACGCGCCGGTGCAGAGCCAGTTCGGCTGGCACGTGATCCGCGTGGACGACATCCGCGACGCGGAGATCCCCAAGCTGGAAGATCTCAAGCCGCAGATCGCGCAACAACTGGCGCAGCAGAAGATGCAGAAGTACCAGCAGGACCTGCGCGACAAGGCCAAGGTGCAGTGAGCGGCGCCCGGCCCCGTCCCGGCATGAAAAAAAGCGCGGCCCGGCCGCGCTTTTTTGTGTCCGTCGCTCGGCCCGCTCAGAGCACGCGGCAGGCCTCGTCGAAACTGAGGCGCGCATTGCGCTTGAACAGCAGGCTGTCGTCGCCGTAGCCGAGGTTGATCAGGAAATTGGTCTTCCAGCGGCCATCGGGGAAGAACTCGGCGTCGACCTTGCCGATGTCGAAACCGCTCATGGGACCGCAGTCCAGGCCCAGGGCGCGCGCCGCGACGATGAAGTAGGCGCCGCCGAGGGTGCCATTGCGCGTGGCGGTGCCGGCGGCCAGGGCCGCGTTGGCCTCGAAGTTCTCCTTGGCGCCCTCGCGGTGCCAGACCTGGGGCATGTACTCGTAGAACCGGGTGTCGGTGGCCACGATCACGGTCACCGGCGCGGTGCGCGTCTTGTCCAGGTTGCCCGGCAGCATGGCCGGCAGCAGGCGCTCGCGCGCTGCCTTCGAGTTCAGGAACACGTAGCGCGTGGGCTGGGTGTTCATGGAGGTGGGGCCGAGCGCGGCCAGCTCGTACACCTGCTTGAGCAGCGCCTCGGGCACGGGCTTGTCGAGGAAGCCGTTGGCGGTGCGCGCCTTCAGGAACAGGGTGTCGAGGGCGGCGTTGTCCAGGGGGGTCACGGAGAAGGGTCCTTTCGGTTCGGGCATCAGTTGGGGAAGTAGTCGACCTGGTGGCGCGCGATGCGCAGGCCTTCGAGCGCCTGGCGCACGCGCAGGTGCTCGGGGTGCGAAGCGTAGTCGGCCAGGGCTTGTGCTGTCTCGAACTCGGAATAGAGCACCACGTCACAGGCGTAATCCACGCGGCTCACGTCCACGCCGATCTCCAGCGCGAGCAGGCCCGGGATGCGCCCGCGCATGCCCTCGAAGGCGGCCTTCAGGCGCTGTGTGTTGCTGGCCTTCTCCTCCGCGCTGTCGCCGAGGATGTTCCACATCACGATGTGTTTGACCACGGGCATGTGTCGGCTCAGGCTTTGGGCGGGAATCCGGCCTTCTGAGGCCACAGGTTCTGGAACGCATGGACCGACACGCTGGCGTACAGCCCGGCCCGCGTGAACGGCTCCTGCGCCTGCCATTGCAGCGCGGCCTCGCGGCTGTCGAAGTCGATGGCCAGCACGCTGCCCACCATGGTGGCGCCGTCGTCGGCCAACAGGGGGCCGGCGAAGGCGATGCGCTCGGCCATGGCGCCCAGGTAGGCCTTGTGTTCGGGGCGCATGCGCTGGCGCAGTTCGAGGCCGCCGGGTTTGTCGAGAAGGTGGAAGACGTAGATCATGGGTTCACATGCGCGCCAGCCAGGTGGACAGGCTGGGGAAGATGGCGAGGATGACCAGGGACAGCACCATCACCAGCACGAAGGGAAAGGCGCCGGCGAAGATGTCCTTGATGGAGATCGCGGGGTTGTTGAGCGCGCTCTTGACCGTGTAGACCGACACGCCGAAAGGCGGCGTGAGCAGACCGATCTCCACCGCCAGGACGGTGAGCACGCCAAACCAGATCAGGTCCATGCCGAAGCTGGTGGCGATGGGCAGCACGATGGGCAGCATGATCAGCATGATCGAGACCGAATCGATGATGCAGCCCAGCGCGATGACGATGAGCAGGTAGGCCGCCAGGAAGCCCCAGGGGCCCAGGCCCATGTCGGTGATGCCGGTGGTGATGGCCGCCGGCATGCCGGTGAGCGCGAGCATGCGGCTGTAGAGCGAGGCCGCCACGATGAGAAACAGCACCGACACCGACACATAGCCCGTTTCGGTGAGCACGTTCCACAGCTTGCGCCAGGTCAGGCGGCGGCGGGCGATGGCGATCACGAAGGCGCCCGCCGCACCCACGGCACCGGCCTCGGTGGGCGTGAAGAAGCCGCTGTACAGCCCCCCCAGCACCAGCACGATGAGCAGCAGGATGGGCAGGAACTTCACCGCGGCGCTGTGCAGGGTTTCGGTGTCCTGCTCGGCCGCCGGAGCCGGCGCGCCCGCACTGTAGATGCTGGCGGGGCGCAGGTAGGCCATGCCGACGATCAGCCCGCAGAACAGCAGGGCCAGCAGCAGGCCGGGCAGCACGCCGGCCAGGAACATGCGGCCGATGGACTCCTCGGCGATCACGCCGTAGATGATCATGAGCAGCGAAGGCGGGATCAGCATGCCCAGGATGGACGAGCCCGCGACCACGCCCACCGAAAAGCGCGGCGTGTAGCCGTGGCGCATCATTTCGGGCACGGCCACCTTGGTGAACACCGAGGCCGAGGCGATGGAGATGCCGGTGATGGCCGCGAACACCGCGTTGGCGCCCACCGTGGCCAGGCCCAGGCCGCCGCGCAGCTTGCGCAGCAACCACTGGAACACGTCGAAGGTGTCGCGCCCTACCCCGCTCACGCTCACGAACATGCCCATGAGCACGAACAGCGGCACCACGCCGAAGAGGTAGTCGCGGATCGCGTCGTTGGCCGCCGCACCGACGAAGCGTGCGGCGATCTCGGGCGAGCGCATCAGCCAGACCGTGACGAAGGAGCTGACGACGAGCGCCACGCCGATGTGCATGCCCAGGATGATGAGGGCGAGCATGCCGCCGATGGCGAGGAAGCCCAGGACCAGATCGCTCACGGCCGGCCCCCTTTCGCCTCGGCGGCGGCGCTCTCGCGCCAGTCCTGCCAGGCCAGCAGCGCGTACTGCAGCGCCGCCAGCGCCGCGCCCACGAACACCACGATGCGCATCGGCCAGGTGGGGAAGGTGAACACGCCCTCGACGCCGAAGAACTCATTGTTCGCCCAGGCGCGCTGGAACAGCGGCCAGGTGGCGTAGGCGATCACGCCGCTGGCAAAGACGCCCGCGAGCGAGAACACCGCCCGCAGGCGCTTGCCCGCCTTGGGCCGCCGGGCCACGAAGGGGTCGATGAACAGGTCGGCGCGGCTCATGCGGCCATGGCGCAGCGTGGCCGGCAGTTGCAGGAACACGATCACGATGATCGAGGCCGCGACCATCTCGGCCACGCCGTCGAGGGGGTGGTTGAAGGCGTTGCGCATGAACACGTCGGCGCACATCAGCACCATGACGAGCGCGATGACGATCGAGCCCAGACCGTTGAGCGCGTCGACCACGTGCCCGAAAGGGCTGGACGGCGCCGTCGGGACCGGCGCCTCTTCCAGGTTGGTGTTGGCTTCGTAGCTCATGAAGGGCGATCAGAGTTCCTTGTCCCAGTCGCGCAGGGGCTTGGCGCCGCGCTTGCGCAGTTCCTCCAGGTAGGTCTTCACGATCTGCGCGGCCGGGCCGCGCGAGGCATTGGCCTTGACCCAGTCGCCCGCGATGTTGGGCATGGTCTTGGCCCACTTCTCGCGCTCGCCGGGGGCCATGGGCGCGATCTTCACCGGCACGGCCTGCTTGGCGCCCTGCTCGCCGATGGCCTTGAGCGCGGCCTCGTAGCGCTGCATGAGCGTGTCGCCCAGCACGCGCGAGTACTCCAGGCCAACGTCCTTGATGATCTTCTGCACCTCGGGCGGCAGGCCGTTGAAGGTGTCCTTGTTGATGGCCATGCCGCCGTTGTAGAGCGCGCCGATGTCCACCGTGGTGACATAGGGCGCCACCTCGTACACCTTGCTGGGCAGGATGCCGGTGGCGATGGAGATGGTGCCCTCGCTCACGCCGGTCTGGATGTCGGTGTAGTAGCTGGTGAGCGAGCCGTCCACCGGCACCGCGCCCGAGCCCTTGAGCCACAGGCCCAGCGCGCCGGGCGCGGAGATCTTCTTGCCGTTGAGATCGGCGTAGGTGCTGATGGGGCTCTTGGTGAACAGGTGGTAGGTGTCCACGCCGGAGGCGCCCAGGAACACCAGATTGTTGCGGTCCCACTCGGCCTTGAGCGCGGGGATTTTTTCGTTCAGCTCGTTGGCCACCTGCAGCAGGGTGCGCACGTCGCCGGTGGCGAAGGGTGTGACGGTGGCGTACTGGGTCAGCGGCATCTTGGCCGCTTCGAGGTTGGCGAACACCCAGCCGATGTCGGCGATGCCCTGGCCCACGCTGGTGAGCGTGGCGTTCATCTTGTAGAGCTGGCCACCGTAGGCCTCTTTCCATTCGATCTTGTAGCCCTTGCCCAGGGCCTCCACGCGCTTGTTCACCTCGGGCACGAACAGCGTGCTCATCAACCCCACCCAGGGCAGCGAGGTGGGGTGGCTGGACGCGATGGTGAGCTTGAAGGTCTGCGCCGCGTGGGCCGGGGCGAGGCCCGCGGCCATCAGGGCGGCGGCCAGGGCACTGGCCACGAAAGCGCGTTTCTTGATCGTCATGGTCTTGTCTCCTCGTTGTGTCTCAGGGGGGGCGAAATCAGCGGGACGGGTTCAACACGAAATCGAAATCCAGGGTCACGCGGCCGTCGGGTTGTTCCACCCAATCGGCCACCAGGGAACTGCGCACGCCGAACACGGCGTCGGAATCGAGGTAGGGGTCGCCGTCGCGAAAGACGTGCGTCACCAGGGTCTCGTAGCCGGGCGCCTGCAGGCGGAAATGCAGGTGCGCGGGCCGCCAGGGGTGGCGCTTGGTGGCCGTGAGCATCTCGCCCACCGGACCGTCGTTGGGGATGGGGTACGGCTCGGCCACCACGCTGCGGAAGTGAAAGCGCCCCTCGGCGTCGCTGCGCAGCACCGCCCGGCCCTGCGGCTCGGCCAGGCCCTCGCGCTGCACGTCGTACAGGCCGTCGGCGTCGGCCTGCCAGACGTCGATGACCGCGCCCGCCACCGGCTCGCCACCCAGGCCGCGCACGCGGCCCGACACCTCGCAGGGCCGGCCGGGCGCGCCGTTGGCCACGTCGGCGCCGTGCGGCACCTCGGGAGCGCCTTCCACGTGGAAAGGCCCGAACACCGTGGCCTCGGTGCAGCCCGGGGGTTTGTGGTTGTTCAGCGCCACCGTCAGCATCGACAGGCCCAGCGTGTCCGACAGCAGGATGAACTCCTGGCGCTGCTCGTCGCAGGTGTGGCCCACGCGGGTGAGGAAGTCGATGCCATAGGCCCATTCGGCCTCGGTCAGCTTCACCTCCCGGGCGAAGGCGTGCAGGTGCTGCACCAGGCTGGTCAGCACCTGCTTGAGGCGCGGGTCGGGCGTCTGGGCCAGGCGGGCAATGACCGCCTGGGTGATGTTGTCCTGGTTGAGGTTCCTCACCGTCGTCTCTCCGGTTGGGTGCCGCGGGGCCACCGTGGCGGCAGAATGTAGGCGGCCCGAAATGGAAAACCAATGCCGGGGAAACAAAAGACTTTTCCGGCGAGCGAAAGAAACCGAGGGACAACCCGGAGACGACGAGAGAGCCGATGGACCGCTGGACCGAGATCGAACTGTTCGTGCAGGTGGCCGAGACCGGCAGCCTGTCGCGCGCGGCCGAAGCCCTGAACCTGAGCAACGCCAGCGCCAGCCGCCACCTGGCGGCGCTGGAGGAGCGCCTGGGCGTGCGCCTGGTGGAGCGCAACACACGCCGCCTGTACCTCACCGACACCGGACAGGAGTTCTTCCAGCGCGCGCGCAACATCCTGAGCGACCTGCGCGACGCCGAGTCCGACGTGAACGCCGCGGCGCTCAACCCCACGGGCCTGCTGCGCGTGACGGCCTCGCTGAGTTTTTCCATGCACCACATCGCGCCGCTGCTGCGCGAGTTCACCGAGCGCTACCCCCATGTGAGCGTGCACGTGGAGGCGGCCAACCGCTACCTGGACATCATCGACAACAACATCGACGTGGCCATCCGCACGCGCGAGTACGAGCCCGACAGCAACATCACCATCCGCCGCCTGGGCGAAACGCGCCGCGTGCTGGCCGCCTCGCCGGGCTACCTGGCCCGGCACGGCTTTCCCAAGGGGCTCGACGACCTGCAGCAGCACAAGCTGCTGGTCTACCTGCACGCCAACACACCGAACGAACTGCGCTTCACCCAGGTGGCCACGGGCGAACAGAAAACCATCCAGATCAAGGGCCTGCTGGAGACCAACGACGGCCAGATCGTGCGCGCCGCCGCGCTCGACGGCATGGGCATCCTGATCCAGCCCAGCTACATCGTCTACGACGACATCGTGGCCGGCCGCCTGGTGCCGGTGCTGGAGGACTGGGACCTGCCCCACCTCACCATCAACCTCGCCTACCCCAGCCGCAAGCACCTCTCGGCCAAGGTCCGCGCCTTCATCGACTTCATGGCGGGGCACTTCGCCAAGATGGACTACGAGCGGAAATGGACCGGGCGCTTCGCCGTCTACTGACCCTGCATCGACCACGCCACGCCACGCCATGCCCATCGAACTCTCCCGCGACGAACGCGCGCAGGCCATTGCCTCCATCGAACGCTACTTCCAGGAAGCGCTCGACCAGCGCATCGGCAACATCGGTGCCGGCGCGCTGCTGAACTTCTTCCTCGAAGAGATCGGCCCCCTGGTCTACAACCAGACGGTGGCCCAGCTGCAGGAGCGGCTTCAGCAACGCATGCAGGAACTCGACATCGAGTTCCACGAGGACGAGTTCCAGTACTGGCGGCGCCAGGCAAAAGCGCGGCGCTGACCCATCCCGACCCTGCACCATTCAAGGCCCACCATGCGCATCACCTCCGGTTTGCCCCGCGTTGTCGTGCTGGCGATCGCCCTGACCATGCTCATGCTCGCCAAGCTGTCGGTGGCCGCGGACCCCGCCGCCCACGCGGACCCGATTCCCGTCGTGGCCGGAAAACTGCACAACGGGCAGATCCACGGAGGGTCGACGGCATTCCTCTCGCAAAACGCGGTGGCGGACGTTCGGCTGCCCCACCACGTCAGGCATGTGTTCACCGCCGATACCCAGGGCGAACTGAACATCTCGGCGCATTCCGACACGCGCCGCCTGGTGCTCGCGGTCCTGCAGAACGGGCAGTTGCTGAAAACCGCTCAGCCCCACCCGTCGCGGCTCGCCACCCAGCAGCTGTCAGTGACGGTGAGCGCCGGAGACCGCCTGGAAATCATGGTGGGCGGGGACGCTTCGCAAACCCCTGTGCCCTATAGCCTGTGGGTGATCGATGCCCATGCACCGGCGCTCGTTCCCCCCTTGCCGCGCGCCGTTCGGGCCGACGTCAAGAAGAGCGACGGGCAGGGGCTCAACCCGGCCACACCGTTCCAGTCCCAACCCGCGCACTGGTTCTCGGTGCCGACCGTCAAGGACAGCAAGGACTGGTACACCATCCGCGCCTCGTCCAACGACTTCGACCCGATGCTGGTGCTGCTGGACGACAAGAATCAGGTCATCGCCTGGCAGGACGATGTCAGCCGCCAAGACCGCTCCGCGGTGTTCACTTTCCAGGCGTCCCAGGCGCCTGAGCACTTCGTGCTGATCCCGGCGGACGAGCTGGGCGCGAAGGACCCCGCCAGCCTGAAGTACAGCCTTGACATCAGCCGCCGGCCTTACGACCCGAATCGCCCCTTCATCGCCGGCATCGAGTATTACCTCGGCAGCACACTGGGCGCATTCATCCTCGGCGTCATCGCCTCGGCGCTCATCTCGTACTACTTCTACGTGCGCTCCATCCGCACGAAGGAGCTGCATTGGGAGGTCATCTCGGACGAGATCTTTGTCGACAGCTCGTCCACGGCCCAATCGCTCAACATCACGGTGAACGGGGTGGAGGTTCAGGAGGCCAGCCGGCTGCGGGTCCGCTTCGTGGCCAAGGGACCGCACCAGATCGCCAGCAACCTCGTAGCGACACCCCTGACGCTCCAACTGAAGAATGCCCTGGCCATCCTCGCCATGTCCGAGCGGCGCAGCGAGTCATCGGGCTGGAGAGCCTTGCCCGTACCGAATGAGGCCAGCATCCGCCTCGACTTTGACCGGCTCAACCCCAAGGACTCCATCGAGCTGGACATCATCTACTCGCAAACAGGCGATCAGCTGCCCGAAGTGGCGGGCGCCGTGCTGCACGGCGCCATTGCCGAGGTGGCGATCCACAAGGACCACGACCGCCCGGCCACGGTGGTCACCCGGATCGCGACCCTGGCGCTCAATCTGATCGCCCTGCTTCTGCTGCCCCTGTTGCTGCTGGACTCGGTCTTTCGCTTCATGCCGGGCTGGTGGGCGCAGCTGTGGATTTACTACATGCCCTGGTTGTTGCTGATCGTGATGTTCTATTCCTTCGCCACCGCGGAAGGCCGGTCGTCGCTCATGAAGATGCTTCGCTACCTGGCCTCGGTGTCATTGTTCTGGCGGCGGCGGACCTGAGGCGGCGGCGCGGCAGGCAGTCGGCCGCGTGTGCTTTGGAACCGATCGCGCCCGTCTCGGCCGTGCACCAGATGCGCGCCAGCGCCAGGACGAGGTCGGCCCGCGGCACCGGGTCGCCGAGGGGACCAGTGGGCGCATGGGCGGCATGTCAGCCAGCGCCAGGGGCCGGCCCGGCCCCCTGCCTGCGGGCCCATTTCCGCAGAGGGATAATCCCGAGGTTATCCACCCCCCAGCCCACGACCGACCATGCCCACCACCATCAAGGCCGACGACCTCATCGAATCGATCGCCGGTGCGCTGCAGTACATCAGCTAAGTCACAAGTCGGGGAAAGCGTCAGCCCAAGCGACGTGGGCCAGCGTTCAGCGCAGTGTGCTGAAAGCGTGCGGGTCAAGGCACCGCAAGCAGATGAAAGTTGCGGCAGCCGTGGGCCTACTCAAGTTCAGATCGCGTACTTCTGCAGCAGGGCCTTCACCTGCACCGACAAGTACGGCCAGCTATATCCCCCGCCTTCGTCCCACGACTTTGAGCCCGCCATGAGTCCGTTGGCCAGCAGCAGGTCCTTCACCTCGTCATGCGGGTACAGGTACCAAGTCCCGCCGTCGCAGAACGCGATGTAAATGTCCTTACCGCTATACCGCATATCGATGTTCAAGCGGCCCTTCAACTGAACCTTAAGGAACAAGTTGCCGTCTATGTGGCATGCAATGAAGTCGGCACCCTGCCAGTCGTCGCTCAGACGCAAGCAGTTGAAGCCGTAGTCAGCTAAGTGAGCCGCAACCTTCTGGAAGTTGTAGTTCTCCTTCTGGCGGGAGTTCAACTGGCTGTAGGTGATCTTGTTGAAGATGGTCATGCTTCGGGTATCGAATACAGTTAACCATGGCAAAGCTTGGAATCAACGCCGCATTTGCCGAATACGGCGCCGTGCTCAAGAATCCTCAGTGGTCCGTGTCCGCTTGGACGCCGTCAGGTGACTTAGTCCTAAGTCTCTGGGACCACCACTTCCGTAAGGGTGCACCGCCCGGCATGATGGACTTCGCCGATTCGTTTAATCGGTGGTCTGGACACGGCAACGCGGAGTTCCGGGAAAACGTTCGAAAAGCGTACGCAACGGGGTCTCGCATTCGCTTGGTGATCGTAAAGACTGACCAGATTGAACGCGTACAAGCCGGGGAAGACGCCAGCAAGATCCGCAAAGAGTTCTTCCTGCGCGAAGAGATGATCGGGTGGGTGCATGAACTCACCGACGAACACTACGTCATTCGATTCAGACGCAAGTAGCGCGGCTCGGCGCAACTGACACCGCCGCAAGCTACGATCATTGTTTTTCCTTCGCAACCACCGTGTCGTACAAGCCGTAGTGAGACAGACCGGCATGAGACTCAATTCCGGTGTACCGCAATGACGCGTCTTCGTAGCGACGGAACGCGAACACTGCCTGATTCATCTGCTCCGTGTTGAACACCTTCAATCGTACGAGCAAGTGAAAGTCCTCGACAGTCAAGCCGGTCACGGTGAGGAACAAGTCGGGCTCCAACTTCGTGATGACATCTTGAAGAGTGTTTTCTCTGAAGTCCGTCAGGTACATGAATGCAGGAATGCGCGTCGCGAACTTGATCAGCTTCTCCTGGACCATCTTGCGCTTCGACTTGTACTCCTTCTCTTCTGCAGTCAGCTCCTTCTTCTCACGAGCAGTCAAGTCTTGTTCCTTGGCCTTGTTCTTCAGCTCCTTGAGGCGCTCGCTCTTGTTGATAATCGTTTCGATTACGTTATCGCCGAGTGACCGCCACCCCTCGATGCGTTCCACTGCGGCCATGGCTTCTTCGTTGTCAAGAATGCGGCGCAAGGTTGCGTTGTCCACGTTCACCAAGAGCGCACTCTCCCACTTCCGCGCCAGGAGCGTTGCAGACGTTCCGGCCATCGCGATGTCCAGAATTCCACCGGCGTCAATCTGCGTCATGTTGGCGCCGTCATAGGCCAAGACGGGAAGGAACGAGACAAGATCCTTCACAGCAATCTCAGGATTGCTCTCCGTCGGCGACAGGCCAATGCCGTATTCGGATAGTTGTCTGAGCGCCCGCGTGGGTGCGAAGTCAAAGACGAAGCACACAGGCTTGAGGATTTCCTCCTCATTCGGGTTGTCGCCGTTGGGATTCTTAATTGCCCAAGGCGACTGCACGCGGAATGCAGCCTGAAAGTAAGTCTCTGGGGACTTCAGGTTGCGAAGCATGAGAATCGACGACCACTGCGGCACCGTCACGCCCGTCGTTAACTTTCCGCAAGAGAGCGTGATCGTCTTGGTGTCAAAGCCGCTTCCGATAGCGTTACGCACAGGCGGTAACGCGTCAAGTCCGATACCTGCTGCCGCCCCTGCTGCGACGACCACCTCGTAGTCGTGCCAGAACGTGTTTTGCCGTTCCGCCAATAGGTTGGCCATCGCGTGACATGCAGCGACAGTAGGCAAGAACCAAAACGAGTGCTGCAAGTACGGTAGCAGGCGGACGTCGGAGTATGGGAATGGAGGCCGACTGCCGATCTTGAGGAGCTCCGCAGATTGCGCGAGGTAGCCACCCCTAATGATGTCTAGCCATTTCTGAACATCGCCCTTGTGGTCGAAACGCGCCTTCTTGCCGACTCCCGCAGCGGCAAAAAACACGTTGAGATCGAACTCGTCGAACTCGCCTCCGCTTGCAACAGCGAGCAACTCGTCGGGCATCTGATACGTGAGAAGGCGCATTTGCGGGAGTGCGCCATAGGGGTTGCGCTTCGTCGGGTGCTTCCGAGAAAACTCCTCTTTCGCCCGCTGCTCGTCCGTGTAAGTCCAGTTGAATATCTGCTCTTCGATGAACTCACCCGACGCCAGTGCCTTGAATGGCGTCCCAGACAGGTACAAGTACGCGCGGCTTGTGATAGGAAGGAAGTCGGATTCTTGGTCGGAAAGCACATTCAGGCTCTCGTTGACCTCATCGAGTTCGCCGCCGTATTCCAGTCGCGTTTCCTTGGTCGCGACAACGTCCTCTTCCCCCTCGAACAGCTCCTTTGCAGTTTCGCGCCAGGCGCCAAAGTGGTACTCGTCGAATACAACCAAATCCCAGTTGACGGTGTGGAGCCACGCGTTCCTGGCCTTCACATTCCCAGCCGCGTCACGGCCTAAGAGATCCTGGAAGGAGCCGAAGTAAACCACGGGCCTTTGTGGATCAACCTGTGTTGGGTCACTCCCGGACGCTCGCGAAAGATATTGCCATCCGTCGAAGTCAACATGACTCTCCAAGTCAGTCTGCCAAGCGTCTTCGACCGCGGGCTTGAACGTCACTACTAGAACCCGCTTTGCTCCGAGACGACGCGCGAGTTGGTAGGTGGTGAACGTCTTTCCGAAACGCATCTTTGCGTTCCACAGGAATCGCGGCGCAGTATCGGGGTTCTCAGCCCAGATCGACCGGAAGTAGTTGAAGGTCTTCTCAACTGCTTCGATCTGCTCCGCACGCATTGGGAAGGACTCATGATGCGTCCCGCTAAAGCGCAGACCGGTGCGCAGTTCGGTGAGCACGGTCTTGACGTCCTTCAACGTGCACCGCACCCACTCGAGCTCCTTCTTCGAAAGGCCCTTCTTCGCCAGCGCAGCACGCACCTCGTGGTCCGTGATGATGGACCCGTCTTCCCGCTCCGCCGACTCATCCAACTCGATGGTGTAGTTCTTGATCGCAGCAGTCTGGAGTTGTTCTGCAACTCTCTGCTTCACCTCGCGAGTGGTTTGCCCAACCTTGAGCAACCCCTTATGAGCATCGTCCGCAATTGAATACGCATAGATGCGAGGGCGGGCAGTCGGTTTGGGTGCGAGGATTTCTTCGATTGACTTATTCATCTTCGGCTGCCTCGTCGAACTCAACGTCGGGTTCAGCACTGAGATCCATCGGCCGGATGATCTTCTCAATGAACTCAATCTCGGAAGCGGAGATCTGATACTTCGCGTAGAGATCCCTATCTGTCCACTGCCGTGACCAGTCCTGTACTGGAACAAACGTGTAAACGCGTCGCGTTGTGTCTTGCGAGGGCTTGTGCAATAGGATCAGAAGCCGCGTCAGCCTGCACGACAGGTATGAGAGTGCGCTTTCAGCTTCATCCTTCGACTTGAAGGGTCCAATGCAAAGGTAAGTTTCAGAGCAGATGCTCCCGGGCTCACCGACAAATGGGGTACTAATAATCCGATGCGGATACGTATCTCTGTTGCCCGTGCCGGGTGCCGCGCGGCCGACGTATATCTTCCACGCGTCGATCAAGTGATTTCCAGTTGGAACTTCATCGCGCGCGATGTAACCGGTACCGCCGTTCTGATAGACAACCACATCACCTTTGCGCTTTCGCTTGTTCCCTCGGAAGAAGGTACGAAGCCCGAATGGGCGAAGAGAGCTCACCAACCGATCGAAGCGCCTGGCCTCAGTGAGCGCGAGAGACCCGTCTTTGCGGTTCTCTTCGGCGATGACCTTCTTCAAAATCGACAGGCCATCGTTGAATCGGATGAATACGTCTGCGCCTTGCTCGAGCAGCGGACGAGTTGCGGTCGAAATTGGCCAATCCTTGAAATGCGTACTGACTCGGCAAGTTCCAGGATGATCTCGATTCCAAAGAAAGTAACAAACCCCACCTTTGAGGCCAACTCCCGGGAACACATCGGACGCGCTCAGAAAATCGTCGATGGAACGCAACCTTGAATCCGCAAGCATGGACTCTCTGAACTCGTCGAGCCCTTTGCCCCCGGAAAACCAGCGCGCCGGAATGATCATTGAGAGATATCGCGGCTCCAGCTTCTTCGCTTGTTCCACGAACAACTGGTAAATGGGAGCTGCACTTGTCCCGTATCCGCCGTCCGTCAGCTGGTACGGCGGGTTTCCAATGATGACATCGAACTGCATTTTTGCTCCGAACAACTCGGTCATCCGAGCTTTTACGTTGTCTGTATGAATGAACGCGTACGCGTGAGTTTCGAAATCAGCGCCACGGTCCAAGGCAGTTTGACTTGCGCCGCAGTAGACACATTTTCCGCCGATCCACGTGTGCTCGACGCGCTCGTACCAGATATTTCCGGCATCTGACGTGAAGCCCTGTGCGACCGAGTGCTTGCCTGTTGCGTGTTTAGAGCAATACACGCTGCGCCTTGCTAGCAAACTGGTAAGCCGAGTTATTCCAATTCCGAACACTTGCTTCGTCAGGATGTGGCTGACCCGCTCCTGCAAGTCTGGAATTTCGGCTGCTAAGCCCTCGTTTAGCCGTCGGGTGATCTCCCTCAAGAAGACCCCGGACTTCGTGAACGGGTCTAAGAACTTAACGCGCTTGTCCGCCCAAAGATTCGCTCCGCGGTGGTCAGCAGCCCACGCAGCGGCTACCCCATCCAGAATCCTGTTTGTGAACTCAGGCGGAGTGAACACCTCGTCATTGGACAAGTTCGCGATGCAAGTCAGAACGTCGGGATTCCGGCCGCGCAAGACGAAGGCGGCCTGAACATTGGTGGTCATTGGTTGCCCCTCCCTGCTTCGTCCGCGACGGTGTGTGCGGCAAGCTCGCGCACAGACATCGGCGCATATGTTCGCACTGGTTGAAATATTTCGTGTTTGCCCAATTGCGCGAATAGGGAGTCTTCCGCACTGAATGCGGCAGAGCCAGTTAGAACATCCAAGCGAAAGTCGCGCCTTTGGTACTTGCCCTTGCCCAGGTACCCCCACTCAGCGAAGGTGATGTATTCGTTTCCTTGAGTGCGCATCGTGAGCGCGTCACCGTGCACGATGTTCTGGGCAAGGACATGAGAGGCCGCGAGAAAGAAGTCATCGGCGCGCTGCAGCTGCAAGTACTCGGCGAACACCTCCAGCACGTTTTCGCGGCACTCCTTAATGTTGTCCGTCAACAGCTCGATGCCGTAGACGCACATCAGCGCTAGCAGCGCGTAGTGACGACGATCAAAGTCGCTCTTGCCGTACTTGACTTCAACTGCGGCAAGCTTGCGCATCATGATGTGCACAAGAAAGTTGCCGCTGCCGCAAGCTGGCTCAAGGAAACGTGAGTCGATCCGCTCTGTTTCCTCCTTCACAAGGTCAAGCATGGCCTCGACCATCCATGCGGGCGTGAACACCTCGCCGTGGTCGGCGACTCGTTGCTTGGACTTGATGATCATCGACGAATACTGCACTCAGGATGAGCTAAGATCATAGACATATCCGGAGCCAATCCCGCCGCGCCCAGCTGCGTCGAGTTCGACTGTTCCTTTTCGGCTACTTGGGCGTGGATCGGGCAAGGACGCGACACTGGTCGAAGTGGTGCCGACGCATCGCCCCCCCCTGCCTGCCAGACTTCGAACAGTGCGGGCAGCGCACAACCGGCAATGCAAGGTGCGCGTCGGCGATGCTGTCCTTGTGAGCTTGAGACTTTGACACCCCCGCCCGTGTGGCGCTCATCTTGTCGCGCGTGCAGACTGTGTGCGACCGCCCTTGTTTGGCCTCGCGGCTGTTCTCCTCGCAGGCTTTGATTTCGACGTTGCCGACCGCGTAATCGCCCAGGTCGTCCTTACGTGCCATGCAGAACTTCCCGCGCCCGTTCCCGCGCAAGTGCAGCTTGCCGCTGTTGATCCAGACCTGCAGCCATTCTTCGAAGGTCATCGTGACCTGGATGCGATGGCCGTTCCGATCCGGCTTGCGCCGGCCCTGCGTCTTCTTCTGTACGTTGTATGCGTCGCGCAGCTTGCGCAACTCTTGATCCGTCAGCTTCATGCTGATCTCCTTCTGACTTCGGCCTACGCTGGGCCGAACTCCAGTCTGCGTTCAGTTCAGCCCCACCGCAATATTGGCGTGAGGCTGCGACGAATGTGGGCAAGCGCTCAACGCCTGAATCCCCCCGGTGACGTCTGGCAGCCCCATGGCTTGACGTTTAGCGCGTGCCCTGAGGTCTTGCTGCAGTCCGCGACCTACGACGCTGGCGGCTTGAAGTGCTCGCTAAACCTCAGCTTGAACAAGGAAGCGTCACCCTTGTGCGTGGTCCACAGGCGCAAGGTGAACTCGTCGTTCACAGGGTCGAACTCGCCGTCGAAGAGTTCGAAGATGACCTCCCGCTGCATGTCGTAGCCCCAGTCCTCGTCCACCTCCGACCCATGCCAGTTGTCACGGCACCAGACGACGAACTCAGCGAACTTCTGCTCCTCCTGATGTGAACTTGAAATGAACCAGTACTCCGTCGAAGCCGCACTCCGCTTCATCTTGCGCTTGCGCTGAGTGACAGCGCTGATCGAAGGCTCCACTGCCATCCTCCTAGTGTGTTGCGAGCTGAAAGACGGTCAACTCGATCCCTGCTTGCCTGCGAGCGCGCGCCGCGCACTTGTCGAGGTCTGCCCACAGGCCGTCGAGCAAGTACGGCTCATGCCGGTTCTGCAATCTCTCCGACCGACCTCGCCAGCGTTCTCGCCGCTCGTACAGAAGCAGGTTGTCCGCGTACCACTCCGCCGTCCTGACCTGAGCTTCCCAAGTGAAGCCACGTTCATCCGGCGGATGCATCATCAGCCCCCGCTTCAGTGGCTTGTTTCCGTTGGCGATGTATGGCGGGTGAACGTGACCGCTCCGAACGGGACCGTCGTGTTTCGGTACGCCTAGCTTTTCGAGCACGGCGCATACCTGCAACGCAAGTCGCCGCCCGACGATCCAGTACGAGGCGAACCGCTCGGATTGCGAGTTGATCGCTCGGTAGTTCCACTCAATGTTGCCTTCGGCGTAGTCGCGTGGAAAAACGTAGATGATGGTCACCAGCTGCTGGAACAGCAGGTGCGGGCTGAAGCCGCGATCCCAACGCGAGCGGTAGTTGACCAGGAACCAGACAACTGACCGCTCGCCCGGAACGTGGGCGATCTTGTACGTGAGCAGAGGCATCGAACTATTCAAGCGTGCCGTCCGCATCCCACCGACGAAGTTCCTCGGGCGTGGGGTCGTCCCACTTTCTCGGGTCCATCGCTTGCGGATCGTCCTTCTTTCGCCCTAGCTTGTGGCAACGGCCGCCCGTGAATGCGATCGTGCGGTCCGCTTTGAGCACCTTAAGCAGCTTGCGGCCGCCGTGCTGCTTTGCCTTGGCCCGCTTCGGATGCGCGCCGCGTCCGCGTTCTGACTTCGAGACCTTTACGGACGTTGCATCTTCCGTTTCTGGCGGATCCGCGGGGATTTCGGTCAAGCCGAGATCGTTGAGGACAACGTTGTACTTGCCGAGGACGGCTTTGATCTCGGCAAGCGCCTGTTCGCGGTTTCGCGCGACGAGTTCGAGGTCGTCGAGCAGCTTGCGTGCCGCAGCGATTTCCGAAAGCGACATACCCGGTGCAAGTTTCACGGGATGAATCGCCTTGACCGGCTGTACGACCGCCGGATCGCTGTTGCTGTTATGCGGCGGTTGGGCGTGCTCCGCGGCCGCTTGGCCCTGTCCGCTGTCGTCTGCGTCGTTCATTCAAGTCCTTTCAGGTGTACCGGGCGTTGGTACTTGCGATCACAAGTCCTGCAGCGCTCCGGAAGCTCTATTGAAAGGAATCGCCACAGTTAACTCTAGGAACAGGTAAGATTCTTCTGCAATCTGTTGATACTTGATGGGCGTCGAATGCAGCCTTGGCACCTCCGGCGAAGTGACTTCGTTCCGGCAAGCGGACCGCAGATCGACCCCAATATCGGGTTCGAGCTGTTCTTTGAGTACTTGCGTCTTAGCCCGAGCTATGAACTCGCTCGCCAAGAAGCTGCAGGCAAGCTCCAAAGCGGGACGCCACTGCCGACGGACTTCGAGCAAGTCCGAAACACGTTCCGGCTGCTTGGGGACGTGCAGCAGGTTCTGTTTCGCCAGTGGTGGCGGGCCCGTGGTCTCAAGGCTTTTGGGAAGCCGAATGCGCGTCCGCGTGTTCATCGGCTGCTAACCATGCCGAGCGACGTGCAGGTGGAGGTCGGCGTTGCGGAAAAGGCGCTGGCGCACTACTTGAACGAAACACGCCAGGACGAAGGGATGCCGAGCGCCGCCTTGCTGGCGATTCCTCTCGGGATGAAGCAAGCCGACCTACTCGACCAAATCCGCAAGGCTCTGGAAGGATTGTCTGGACCCAAAGCTTCGGGCGATGTCCCCGCTCTTCAACTGCAAAGTCGGATTCGGCGAAAGGACTTGATGACAGGCATCCGGCTGCTGTGGTTGAGGGCCGCAAGACCGACCTGGGAGCTTTGGCGCTTGGGCGCGCAGGCACAAGTGAGTCCGACCTACTCGCATCTCGATCCCAAAGGCAGCAGGAAGGTCAAGGATCCGGAAGAAATCGGCGCACGCGAAATGCTGACAAAGATGACGCTGCGCGCTCTCAACAAGGCCGAGGCCCGAGCCGAAAACGCGGCGCGCGGACGCTTCCCGTCTGAGGCACTCTGCCCCCAGGTGCCATTTGACTATCCGCGTTTGGCGCGGATCATCAAACAGCGAAGGGCTTGGGAGGCCAAGGAGAAAGAACGGCAACTGCACGCCGCGAAATGAACGCGAACGGTGCTTCGTTGACTTGACCCCGTGATACCGTGACCCAATCCTCCGCCTGTACCGAGCTAACAAGGTACAGGTGCCAATGCAGAACCGCACAATCAAAGACCAATATTGCCGCGAATATCACGCGCTCATAGAAGTCGGCGCAACGCCAGAGGAAGCATTGGCGCAGGTTGCGCAGTCCAACGAGATCAGCATCGACGCAGTGGCGCCGCCATGCGAACTTGCCAAGGAACAGTCCGAGCGGTCAATCTTTTCTTGATCTGCCACGCAGGTGAGCCAACCATTGGCTATACGGCAATCGCGCCGCGTACTCGAAGGCAAGTCGAAATGTCCAAGGTCAAGTCCCTCATCACTCCCGCAGCGCAAGCTGAACTCAAGCCGGTCGAGCAGCCGAAGGGCTTCATGGCCGCACTCGGCAAGCTGGCACAGCCCTTCTCCAAGCCCGAGACGCCTGCAGATCCCGTCGAGCGCATGCGCGCCAAGTTCGCGGCCAACGTGGACGCCGCGTCCAAGGCGATCACCGAAGGAGCCGACAAGGGAAAGTGGTTCCGCAAGCTGCCGGACGGCAAGTTCGTCCTGACGTTCCGCAACGCCAACAGCGCCTTGACGCTGAACGGCGCGAAGCAGTTCCAGGTCGCGGACGCCGAATCGGCGGGCAAGCTGCTCGAAGCGGCCAAGACGGCCGCCAACGCCGGGGAGCTGGACGACGCGCTCAAGGCAACGCAGCGCAAGCCTCCCGTCCGCAAGAAGAAGGAGCCGCAGCCGGCCTAACCCGGCTCCGCCCCGCTCTCCGATCCGCATCGAGTGGGAACCGCCTGCTCCAAGCGGATCGTATTCATTCGAGCGATCTGCTCCTATCACCCAGCGCAAAGCCGTAAGGTAAAGCGACTATGTTGCGAACTCTTGAAAACCTTTGGGGAGGAATTCAAGAAGATTCGTGAAGAACGAAGCCACTGACCTTACGGCGATCATGAACAGAGTCCATGAAGCTCTTGAGACCCTTCGTGGTGAATGCTGGGAGACAGAACAAGTGCAAAGCACTTGACGCTTCAACCAGCACGGACGCAGTTGCAGACTGCATTCACCGCGTCGCCGCGGCACCCGTACTACTCTCGCAACCCTAAACCAACTTATCGACCAGTTTTTCATCCGCATTCGCGGCGGAGACCCCGCTGCATTGGCAGTGCAGCAACTCCGAGCTGACTTTACCTTGTCAGGAGGTCGTTTCCCTAGCCTTGTCGGGCGACTTCGGCTACCTGCGGCTTTGCACTTACTTCAGGCTGGCTACAAGGGTCGTTGAGCGGGCCGTTGCCGTGGCCGTTTTTACAGAACCACCCTTGTAAGTGTGAAACTGGTCCCTCTCGCTGTACGGCAGTCTCAGGACGCACTGCGTTGATGCTCATCCGGCTGTACAAGGTCCGGCAGCAACACGCTTGGGCAAAGAATGAACCCCGCGATGGATCAAGCATCGCGGGGTTCCCTCTTGAGCAGCCACTGTTCTGCATCGGCGGCTTGAAAACTTCGCGCAACCTTGATCGTTGCTGGCATGGTATTTAGCAGTCCAGTCTACGCACCCGGGTTGGTCGCGCAATATTTTCTTGCCCGGGACAGCAGGACGCTTCTTAAGCGGAAGGTATTGAATTCAGTTCGAGAATTCACCTGAACTGCACGGGATCTGCACGCGCAAGGTGAGCCCTAGAAAAATCGCATGCCTTCTGACTTGGCCGGAGGCATGCAATACAACGTGTATTGCGCGGGGCAGCTGAACTATTTCTTGCCTCACTTCCGCCCGCTTGGCGGCGTGCAGCCAAGTCGGTCGAGCTGATGCTCCAAGTCGAAGCGCTCCATCTCAGGTGCTGAGAAGTACCGGCGCAACTCGCGTTGCACTTGTCGTGCGATCAGCTCGATCCTGCGGCGGTTCATCTGCTCCAGCCGCTGGACGATCTTGTCTCGTTGCTTGGCACGCGCCGCCGCATCTGCCGATTCGGAAATGTCCGCGATCTCGGAATATTTCATTGAAAATTCCTCCCCGAGGTATTTACGACAATTTCTCGCGGAATCGCCGAAATCGCTGATTTGTCTGTCTTTCAGTGCGTCACTTGAACAGGCTCAGAATCGCACCCAGAACAAAGAGGAACGCTAGTACCCGCAGCGTGGCAGTTAACAGCCACGTTATGGCGCGCAGAAAACGCGGAAACAGCACGAACAGTGCAAGCAAGAGGAGCAACCGCTCCATCTTTGTCACCGGACCACGGTAAGCCTCGGCGCAGGACCTTGCGAGGCCTTCTGCAGCTCCATCCCGTTCAGCACGCGTGCAGCCTTTTCCGCGACCGCTCCCGCTTCAACGTGGGAGTACACCATCGTGCTTTGGATGTTCTTATGGCCAAGCAGTCCTTGGACCTCGACCAGTGACATTCCGCTGGTCAGCATCCGGGATGCGAACGTGTGTCGGGCGGTGTGCAACGTGATCTTTCCCGCCTCGCCGGTTACACCAACCCGCGCAAGCGCCGCGCGCAGCCAGGCATAGTTGTTGTTGTGGCGGCGCTTGGTCGGGAATACCCACTGATCGACGGCTGTCGACTTGCGGCGAGTGAGCATCGTGTGGAGTTGGTCGCTCATGACCAGCGTGCTATCCAGTCCGCCTTTCTGGCGATGGATTCGCACCTTGCGGCCCTCGAGGTCAACTTGCGCCCAAGTCATGCGCGCAATCTCTCGGTAGCGGGCACCCGTATGCAGCAACCCGACCAGCAAGTCCGTGTTGTCTTGTCGGGCCTTATCCGTCCGGGGGCACTTGCCGGGGTACTTGGCCTTCGGATCGATGGCGGCGAACAATGCCGCTTCCTCTTCGGCGGACAAGTACCGCAGTCGGGTCTTCTCCGGGTACATGCGGGGCAGCCTTACCGCAGTCGCCCATTTCTGTTCCTGAGCAAAACGCACGACCGCGTTCCAGTAGCTGACGCTCACGCAGATTGTGTTATGGGATGCTCCAGCATCCCGACGCTTCTGGACCACGCCTTGCAACTGCGAAAGCGTCAAGTCGCCCATCCTGATGTTCGGCAGCGCAAGGAAGTGCTTCAGATGGACTTGCGCATTGGCGTGCCCTCCCGTCCCTTTCCTCGCGTCGAGGAAAGCTTTGATGACCGAGTGCAGCAAGACGGGCTTCGTACCTTTGAGGACGACCTCGGTGATCGCGTCGGACTCCCATCGAGCCGCGATTTGGGACGCCAACTTCTTGTCGCCGGTCTTCGTGCTCCGCGCGAATGTGTGGCCCTGAATGATCTTCCGCCAGTGCCAGATTCCGTTGCGTTCCGTTAGAGCCATTGCATCCTCGCGTTCGTTGACGCGACGGAGGATGCGTTCAGGTGGCTATGGGATCAAGCCTCGATTGAACCGCTTACGCCGAGGTCGTCGTCACGATGCGCTTGAGCAGGGCGTGAACAGGGTTGGTGAAGAAGGTGCGAACTACCAGGACGGTTCGGAAGATGCCTCTGGACAACGCAATGAAGGCCAGATTCTCTGGCTTGACATGGGTGTTGGCCGCAAACGCCTCGATCTGCTCCAGTCCGAAGATCACGACGCGTTCGCCCTCAAGACCTCTTGAACTGTGAAATGTACAAAGCCGGACCTCGTGCGTCATGGCGGTACTCCTCCGCGATTCATCATCTGTGTAATCAATGAACCCGACCGTCCCGCCTTCCTTCCGCTTGATCTCTCGTAGCGCGGCCCTCGCACAAATTGCGTGCTGGCAAGTTTCGCTCGGAACGAGAACAAGTAAGCCGACAGGATTTCCCCCTTCTGCGAGTAATTCCTCGACTTCCTTCTGGAGGATCGAGGTGTACTCTGCCGCTATCAGATCAGTCTGATTCACGCCAAAGTTCTCGAACTCCCCCGCAAGCGCCGGCAAAGGGATGTACGTGAGAGGTTCACCGTCACGCCCAAAGTCAAGCTCCTCCGATTTGCGTGACGACTTGTTGAAGACAGACGTGTACGCTGATTGAACCTTGTCCAACTTGTCCGGCCAAGCCTGGTGAAAGGCCAGCGCCGCGAAGTACTGGGCTTTGGTGTTGCGGAAGTTGCGCCGCAAGGGAAATCTGCTTACCTGCTGGCCAGAGGACATGTCTTCAAGCCAAGACAGTGCTGAACTGTCGTCGCGGTATAGCTCTTGCCCCTTCCCAACCGCGATGCAAACCGTGGCCCCCGCCTTCGCGTGCAACCGGATCAACTCTAGCTGCCAGTCCATCATGTCGTGCGCTTCATCAACAAGAATCGTGTCGTAGCTGTCGATCACGATCTCTCCGACCTTGCGCTTCATCTCGCTGACAACCATCTGGCCCCACTCGTCAGGAGAACTGGAGCCATTCATTCCAAAACCATTCATCTCAAACACACGCTTCGCGAGTTGAAACGCGTCTGCGACGTCTACACCATGAGGTGAAAGTGCGAGTTTTTCGTTGAACGACAGTAGCCGCCTCACATCGCTGGCAAGAGTCTTATTGAAGCATGCGAAGAGAACCTTTCGTTGTGAGTACGCATGCGCCACTCCCACAGACAGCAAGCGGAAGGTCTTGCCCGTGCCGGGATTGCCGGTGAACACTGCAAAAGCTCTACCTCCAGGCGGAAAGTCTTGAAGTAGCTCTTTGTTTATTCGAACTTCAATGCTCTTTAGCCTCTGGCGGTCAGAAACCCCAGGCTCCTGCCGTCGAGTGGCTCCGAACAAGGAACGCAGATCACCAAGTAGCGAAGTGTTCAGCTTCGCCGGAGACCGTCCGCTGCGGATCGCCGGGCTTGCCATGGCAACAGCAAGCCGACTCCTGAGAGTTGCGGCGTCGAGCAGATCGTCTTGAAAGATCAACCCTTCAGCAATGCTGGCCGGATAGCTGTCCGGTGGAAAGCATCGTAGCCATTCATATCGTGTTATGTCCGGTAGGCACGCGGTTGCGCAGACCGGATTCAGTTTGGAACGCATGCGTGCGTCCCAGTATGAGCGCAGGCCTTCGAACTGCGCATAAGCCTGGCGCAGCGGGCTCTCGCTGGCTTCCCGGCCTTCAATGACCCAAGCATTCGGCGAAACGCTCCTGATCGCACTCAGCGGGACGGCTTTGACCTCTACGACATAGATTCCAAGGGCTTCGTGCAGAAGGAGCAAGTCGATCTCTCTGCCGCCCGGGATGAAGTCGATCGTAAAGCCGAGAAGCAGTTGCGAATCGTCAAAGCTCTCGAGTAGCCGCGCGAGACGCTGCTCGCCTTTCCCTCTCGCGGTGCATGGGTTGAGTACTTCGGCCATCAACACCCCAACGAATTACTCAACTTCGTAGAGCTTGTGATTATCTCCACGAGTTGAGTCGTAGCGGATGCCTTTGAGTTGACCGCCAACAACAGATTGCTTGAACCTCTTCCCGAAGGTGGTTGGGCTGAGCACCTTTGCCCATTCCTGTCCATACAAGTCCTTCACTTCGTATATGCCGGGGGAAGCAGCATCGATCAACCTCTGCGCTTGCGCGAGTTCGTCGGGCGTGAGCATGTCTTCTTCCTACCGCCTACGCAGTCATCGCCACGTTCCAGCTCGCAAGCCTTGGCCCTCTGTTGTTGCACATCCAGCGCTCGACTCCTGCAACGATTCCTTCGCTATCTCCGCGTAATGCGGCGAACGCAGACAAGGGTGGGCCTAGTTCTTCTAGCAGGGGCAGCAAGCGGTGACCATCAATGCAGCGCACCTCGTACGAACTACTCGGGTCAGCAGCAGTTTCGCGCTCGATGTGCTTCCAACATTGGCTGTGAAACAGCTGGTTCTGAGGAAGCTTGACCATCGTTTCGGCGTCGTGCGCAGGCGACACGCGCCACCTGTCTTTCAGGCGATTACGGGATATCCCAACGTACCGGATTACCCCGTCGCGACCAGCAACAAGGTACATGCACGGGTTGCGGGCCTCCCAGACAGCCTTGTTCAACACGTCGTACTTGGCGGGCAGCCAAGGCCCGATACGGGCGCCCTGCGCAACATTCCGCTTCCACTTGCTGCCTCCTACCGAGTTGATCCTGATAACTGGAGTTGCGGCACGAAAGATCGAATAGGCAAGGTCAATTGCGTTGGAGGTCATTCTTTACTGCTGAGCTTCTTTTGCAGGCATTCTCGCCGTTACCTAACCGGCCGACAACTGGCACGCAAGCCGCTTGTGCTGATTTTGTGCAGGGGTGCAGCGTTGCCGAAGCGTGCTCGCAAGCGTTGCAAGTGCCTCCCAAGCGTGTAAGAAGGTACTCAGCAGCGGGTGGGATAATCCGGTAAAGCCTTCACTTACCGCCTGCAAGACCATGACGACGACCATCAAAGCAGCCGACCTGATCGAATCGATCGCCGCCGCGCTGCAGTACATCAGTTACTACCACCCCGCCGACTACATCGCCCACCTGGCCCGCGCCTACCAGCGCGAGCAGAGCCCCGCGGCCAAGGACGCCATCGCGCAGATCCTCACCAACAGCCGCATGAGCGCCACCGGGCACCGGCCGATCTGCCAGGACACCGGCATCGTGAACGTCTTCCTCAAGATCGGCATGGACGTGCGGCTCGAGGGCTTCAGCGGCAGCCTGGACGACGCCATCAACGAAGGCGTGCGCCGCGGCTACAACCACCCCGACAACACCCTGCGCGCCAGCGTGGTGGCCGACCCGCAGTTCGCGCGCAAGAACACCAAGGACAACACGCCCGCGGTCATCTTCACCGAGATCGTTCCGGGCAATACCGTCGACGTGACCGTCGCCGCCAAGGGCGGCGGCAGCGAGAACAAGAGCAAGTTCGTGATGCTCAACCCCAGCGACTCGCTGGTGGACTGGGTGCTCAAGACCGTGCCCACCATGGGCGCGGGCTGGTGCCCGCCGGGCATGCTGGGCATCGGCATCGGCGGCACGGCCGAAAAGGCCATGCTGATGGCCAAGCAGTCGCTCATGGAAGACCTCGACATGTACGAGCTGCAGACCAAGGCCGCCAAGGGCGAGAAGCTGACGCAGGTGGAAGAGCTGCGCCTGGAGCTGCACGAGAAGGTCAACGCCCTGGGCATCGGCGCGCAGGGCCTGGGCGGCCTCACCACCGTGCTCGACGTGAAGATCGCCATGTACCCCACCCACGCGGCCAGCAAGCCCGTGGCCATGATCCCCAACTGCGCGGCCACGCGCCACGCGCACTTCGTGCTCGACGGCAGCGGCCCCGCCTACCTGGACGCCCCCAGCCTGGACCTGTGGCCCGACGTGCATTGGGCGCCCGACTACAACAAGAGCACGCGCGTCAACCTGGACACCCTCACCAAGGAAGAAGTGGCCAGCTGGAAGCCCGGCCAGACCTTGCTGCTCAACGGCAAGATGCTCACCGGCCGCGACGCCGCGCACAAGCGCATCCAGGACATGCTGGCCAAGGGCGAGAAGCTGCCGGTGGACTTCAGCAACCGCGTCATCTACTACGTGGGCCCGGTGGACCCGGTGCGCGACGAGGCCGTGGGCCCCGCGGGCCCCACCACCGCCACGCGCATGGACAAGTTCACCGGCATGATGCTGGAGAAGACCGGCCTGATCGCCATGATCGGCAAGGCCGAGCGCGGCCCGGTCGCCATCGAGGCAATCAAACAGCACAAGAGCGCCTACCTCATGGCCGTGGGCGGCGCGGCCTACCTCGTGTCCAAGGCCATCAAGACGGCCAAGGTGGTGGGCTTCGAAGACCTCGGCATGGAAGCCATCTACGAGTTCGACGTGGTCGACATGCCCGTGACCGTGGCCGTGGACGCCGGCGGCACCAGCGCGCACATCACCGGCCCGGCCGAGTGGAGCCAGCGCATCGCCTCGGGCGAGTTCAAGGGCATCGCGCTGGCCACCGCTTGAGCGCTGGTCCCGTCACCGCTGTCGGTGTCTTCGACAGCGGCGTCGGCGGGTTGAGCGTCTGGCGCGCCCTGCGCGCCGCGCTGCCCGGCGCCCACCTGAGCTACCTGGCCGACAACGCCTGGGCGCCCTATGGCGAGCGGCCCGCCGAGGCGCTGCGGGGGCGCGTCGCCGCCCTGGTGCGCGACTGGCGGGCCCACGAGTCCCTGGACCTGCTGGTGCTGGCCTGCAACACGGCCACCGCCGTGGCGATCGACGCGCTGCGGCAAGAACACCCTGACCTGCCCATCGTGGGCATCGAGCCCGCCCTGCGCCCGGCCCTGGCCGCCACGCGCAGCGGCCGCGTGGGCGTGGTCGCCACGCGCGCCACGCTGAACAGCGCGCGCTACCAGGCCCTGCGCTCGGCCTGCCTGGCGGACGCGGCCGGCAGGCCCAGCGTGCACGAGCGCGCGGCCGACGGCCTGGCCGATGCCATCGAACGCGGCGACGAAACGCTCGCACGGGCCCTGTGCCACCGCCACCTGCGGGCGCTGCTGGACGACGCCCCGGCCATCGACACCCTGGTGCTGGGCTGCACCCACTACCCGCTTGTGGGCGAGGCCTGGCTGGCCGCCAGCGAGGGGCCGATCGCACTGATCGATCCGGCCGAAGCGGTGGCGCGCCGCGCGCGGCACCTGCTGCCGGGCGCCGAACCGGGAAAGGGCGAGGCCCGGCCCTCGCCAACGTGGCGCTGCACCGGCCATCCCGAGGCGCTGCGGCGCGCCACGCGGCAGTGGCTGGACCTGCCGGCCGAGGTGCGGTCGCCTCAGAGCTGAGCGGTGCTCGGCGCGGTGAGCGCGGCCTCGCGCCCGCGCCGCATGTTCACCGGCAGCAGCAGCAGCAGCCCCAGCGCGAACAGCAAGGCGGTGGACACGATGGCCAGGCGCTGGTTGCCACCGGTCATCCAGGTGATGGCGCCGTAGCTGAGCGGCCCCACGATGCTGGCCACGCGCACGGCGAAGGTCCACAGCCCGAAGAACTCGGCCAGCTGCGCGGGCGGTGCCAGCATGCCGGCCATGGCGCGTCCGGCCGACTGGCTGGAGCCCATGCACAGGCCCGCGATGGCGGCGGCGTACCAGAACATGCCTTTGGTGGTGCTGAGCGCGGCGATCACGCAGGTGGCGATCCAGCCCAGCAGGGTGAGGCTCAGCGCGAGCTTGTGGCCCAGGCGGTCTTGCCCGTAACCGAAGGCGAAGGCCCCCGCCATGGCCGCGATGTTGAGCACGAAGATCAGCGCCATGGTTTCCTGCTGCGCGAAACCGATGACCTGCTCGGCGTAGATCGCCGCCAGCGCCACGGCCACGGCCACGCCCCCCTGGTAAGCCGCCGTGCAGGCCAGCAGCCACATGAAGTCGCGGTAATGGCGCGCCTGCTGGAAGGTGGCGCGCAGCCGGCGCAGCGAGGCGCGCCAGCCGCCCTCGCGCCCGGCCTGGGGCTGGGCGCGCTCGCGCAGCAGCGACAGCGTGACCAGCGAGGCCAGTCCGAAGATGGCGGCGGTGACGATCATGGTGACGGGCACGAACTGGCCCGCCTTCTGCCCCTGGGCCTGGGCCCACAGCACATAGGCCAGGCACAGGCCCAGCGTGAGCATGCCGCCCACGTAGCCCAGGCTCCAGCCCCAGCCGCTCACCCGGCCCATGGCCTCCGGCCGGGCGATCTCGGGCAGGAAGGACGCGATGAACGACTCGCCCCAGGCGTAACAGACGTTGGACAGCACGATGAGCACCACGCCCAGCGCCACCGCGCCGGGCTGCACCAGGGCCAGGCCCGCCGTGGCGGCCACGCAGCCCAGGGTGGTGAGCATCAGCAGGCGCTTCTTGGCGGCGTGCCGGTCGGCCCAGGCGCCCATGGCCGGGACGGTGAACATCACGATCAGGTTGGACAGGCTGAGCGCGGCGGTCCAGGCGAAGGTGGCCCAATGGGCACCGCCGGCCACCCCACCGACGAAATAGGCCGCGAACACGGCGGTGAGCACCACCGTGGTGTAGCCGGAGTTGGCGAAGTCGTACATCGCCCAGCCGAACACCTCGCGCTTGCGCACGCCAGGGTTCAGGGCGCTGGCGAGCATCAGTGCAGGTGCCGCGGTTTGCGCGGTCCGCCGTGGCCCGAGGGGCCGTGGCCGCGCGGCGGCTTGCCCAGCTGCATGGAGCTGACGAGGGCGTCGAAGCGCTGGTTGAACAGCTTGTCGATCGAGGCCACCACGTCACCCAGCTCGGAGGCGTCGAAGTGACGCTCCATCACCTGCACCACGTCCTGCACCAGCAGGTCGCGCTGCACCTGCATGATGGCCGCGGGCGTGGGACCGACGAAGCACATGACGAAATCGTCGCGCGCCTCTTCCTCGTTGTTCTCGTCTTCCTCGTCGAACTCGGTGTCGTAGAAAGACACCTCCAGCGGCGCGCCGGCCGAGGCGATTTCGTTCAGGCCCATGCAGGCGTCCTCAACGGCCTGGCGAAAGTCCTCGTCGCCATTGACCGTCCAGCAGATCTGCAGGGTGTGCGACTCGGCGTCGAAGCGGATGCCAGGCTCGTCCTCGTAGCTGCTCTCGGCCACCGCCGCGAGCGAGCGGCCGCCCGCGTACTGCCACAGGGGCTTGAGGGCCTCCTGGATCTGCTCGAACACCACGTCCTCGCGCAGGGGCACGTCACCGTGCACGTGGATTTCAAAAGGGGCGTCGTATCGGCTGCTCATGGAAACTCACTCTACCGGGCTGTCCGGAAAAAACCTAGGCCCCCGCGCGGAAAGCGCCTGGTGCCTCGAACCGGGGTCGAACCGGTACGCCCCCTTGCGGGCAAGCGGCGGAGTTTAAGTCCGCTGTGTCTACCAATTTCACCATCGAGGCAGGGGCCAGGGGCGCGATTGTCGCAGGTGAACGCGAACGGCCCCACCGGCCGTGGGGCCGGGGGGGCGCCGGATCGCGGGAAGGCCCCGCCTAGGCCAGCAGGCCGGGCAGCCAGAGCGAGAGCGAGGGGAAGGCGCAGAGGATGAACAGCCGGACCACGTCCGCCGCGATGAACGGCATGGTGCCCCGGTAGATGTGTCCCAGCGACAGGTCGCGCGCAATGGAATTGATGACGAACACGTTCATGCCCACGGGCGGGCAGATCATGCCGAAGGTCACCGCCATCACCACGATCACGCCGAACCAGACCGGGTCGAAGCCCAGGTGCACCATCGCGGGAAACACGATGGGCACCGTGAGCAGCAGCATGGCCAGTTCGTCCATCACCGCGCCCAGGACCAGGTAGCCCAGCATGATGAGCGCCAGCACGCCATAGGGCCCGATCGGCAGGTTCACCAGGAATTCCACCGCGTTCTGGGTGAACTGGGTGATGGTGAGGAAGTAGCCGAACAGGTAGGCGCCGACGACGATGGTCATGATGGCCGAGGACACGCGCAGCGCGCTGATCAGCGCCTCCTTGATCTGCGGCCAGCGCAGGCGCCCGCGCGCCATGCCGATCACCAGCGTGCCCGTGGCGCCCACGCCCGCCGCCTCCTGCACCGTGAACAGGCCGCCGTAGATGCCGCCGAGCACGAACACGAAGAGCACGACCACGGCCCACAGCGGCCTGAGGCTGGCGAATCGCTCGGCCCAGCCGTGGCGCTCGCCCCGCGGCATCCACTCGGGCTTCACGCGGGCGATGATGGCCACCACCAGCGAGTAGAAGATCACCGCCATCAGGCCCGGTATCACCCCGGCCGCGAACAGCGCGGTGATGTCCACCTCGGTCATGATGCCGTAGAGCACCAGGATCACCGAGGGCGGGATCATGATGCCCAGCGTGCCGCCGGCCGCGATGAGGCCGGCCGAAATGCCGGGCTCGTAGCCGGCGCGGCGCATCTCGGGCAGCGCCACCTGCGTCATCGTGGCGGCCGTGGCCACCGACGAACCATTGATGGCCGAGAAGCCGCCACAGGCCGCCACCGAGGCCAGCGCCAGGCCACCGCGGCGGTGGTGCAGCCAGGCGCGGCCGGCCGCGAACAGCTCGGCGCTCATGCCCGAATGCGAGGCGAAGGCCCCCATCAGGATGAACATCGGGATGACGATGAGGTTGTAGTCGGTCAGCACCGACAGCGGCACATTGGCCAGCAGGTTCAGGCCGGGCGTGAGGCCGCTGAGCGCGGCGAAGCCCGCCACGCCCGCAATGCCCATGGCCACGCCGATGGGCACGCGCAGCGCCATCAGCGCGAACATGCCGACGAAGCCCAGCAGG
Organism: Hydrogenophaga sp. SNF1; assembly: GCF_034421675.1. Lineage (NCBI taxonomy): Bacteria > Pseudomonadati > Pseudomonadota > Betaproteobacteria > Burkholderiales > Comamonadaceae > Hydrogenophaga > Hydrogenophaga sp. SNF1. The sequence continues at coordinate 3,004,587 of NZ_CP139793.1, read as the reverse complement.
GCCACCAGGTCACGATCCATGAACGCCCTCTGCGGTGATCTCGTCAACGGCCTCGGCGTGCGCCTCGCGGCCAAAGGGCAGCAGCCCCAGGCGCACCGCGGCCAGCACGGCGGCCACGGTGGCGCCCACGGCGGCCGCGCTGTAGAACCACTTGAGCGGCAGACGCAGGTCCATGGTGCCCTGGCTGCCCGTGCCGCCCACCTTGACCCAGACCATCCAGGCCAGCGGCACCAGGAACGCCAGGGTCACGGCGGTGGCCAGCACGTCGATGACGCGCTTGCCGCGCGGGCCCAGGGCCTCCCACAGCAGGTCGACCGCGATGTGGTTGCCGTACCAGGTGGCCAGCGCGATGCCCCAGAACATCGCGATGCCCAGCAGCATCTGCGTGCCGTCGAACCAGTCGGGAACCTGCCAGCCGAAGGTGTAGCGCACGAGCACGTTGCCCGCCGTCAGCAGCGCGATGACGAGCAGCGAGAGCGCGGCCAGCGTCTCGACCACCGACAGCAGCCGCTTCATCAGTTCGCGCCCCCGCGGGCGGCCAGCTCCTTGCGCAGCTCATCGAGCGCGGCCTGGCCGTTGACGCCGGTGGCGCTGGCGGCCTTCACCCAATCAGCGTAGATCGGCTGCACGGCCTTCTTCCAGGCATCCATCTGCGCGGGCGAGATCTTCACCAGCGTGTGGCCGGCGGTCTTCTCGAGCTTCTCGCGGCCGCTGTCCTCTTCGTCGCCCCAGCTGGCGCCGACCTTGCCGGCCCATTCGTTGTTGCAGTGGTCATCGATGACCTTCTTCTGGCCGGCGGCCAGGCCGTCGTACCAGGGCTTGTTCATCACCCAGACGAAGTCGGAGGCGTAGAAGCGCATGTCGCTGTGGTACTTCACCGCCTTGTCGATGCCGAAGGAAATGATGGAACCCCAGGGGAAGGTGATGGCGTCGGCCAGGCCTTTCTGGATCGCGTCGCGCGACTCGGGCGCCGAGACCTGCACGTTGGTGGCACCCAGCAGGCTCATGGTCTGCGCCACGGTGCCGTTGGCCGAGCGGATCTTCAGACCCTTGAGCTGGCCAGGTTCGGTGATGGGGTTCTTGGAGTGGAAGGTGCCCACGTGCACGTGCGCGAAGCAGAACTTCACGTCCTTCATTTCCTTGTCCGAGTACTTGCGGTACCACTGGTCCAGCGCGGCCGAGGCCGGGCCGGGCTTGCCGAGCAGGAAGGGCAGCTCGCCGGCCGCGATGAGCGGGAAGCGGCCGGCCTGGTAGCCGGGGTTCACCCAGGTCATCTGCGCGATGCCATCGCGCGCCATGTCGTAGTGGTCAGCGGCCTTGCCCAGCTGCTGGGCGGGGAACAGCATCACCTTGATCGAGCCTTTGGAGGCCGCTTCCACCGACTTGGCCCAGGGTTCGAAGCCGAGCTTGGACAGCGGGTGCGTGCCCGGCAGCCAGTGCGCGAACTTGAGTTCGACGGGCTTGTCCTGGGCCTGCGCACTCAGGGCGCCGAGGGCGCCGCACACCAGCGCCGACAGCGCGGCCACGCGAAGGGCGGTCTTGCGGGGGGATTTCATCGTTTGTCTCCTTGGTATGGAAATCGGGCTATGAAAGCGGGGCGCGCATCGGACGGGAGCGCACGCGCGCGGCGGCGGACCGTGGGATCCGGCGTTGGGGCGGGAATGTAGGCGCGCGGGCCCCATCTGTCCAACCGAATTTGTCGATGGTGTCTATCCATGCCGTGGATATCATCCCGGTCGTGCGCCGTTGCGCGGCCACGCACCGCCCAACCACCCGACCCGGGACCATGAACTTCCGCCAGCTCGACCTGAACCTGCTTCGTGTGCTCGCCGCCATCCACCGCACCGGTTCGGTCACGGCGGCGGGCAAGGCGCTGTCGCTGTCGCAGTCCGCCACCAGCAGCGCCCTCGCCCGCCTGCGCGGCCACCTCGGCGACGAGCTCTTCGTGCGCACCCCCGGCGGCCTGAAACCCACGCGCGTGTGCGAGCGCATCGCCCCCGAGGTCACCGAACTGCTCCAGCGCCTCGAATCGACCATGAGCGTGCACGAGGCCTTCGACCCGGCGCGCAGCGAGGTGCACTGGAAGACCTCCTTGTCCGACCTGGGCGAGATGATGTTCATGCCTCCGCTGGCCGCCGCGCTGCGCGAGCAGGCGCCGCGCGCCCGACTGTCCAACGTCGCCGTGGCCGCCGAAGACCTGGCCGGCGCGCTGGAGGCACGCGAGATCGACTTCGCCATCGGTATCCTGAACCCGCGCCACCGCGGCATCCGCGCCGACCTGCTGTTTCGCGAACACTACGTGGCCATGAGCTCCGGCGGCTGGCGCCCGTCCGCGGGTCGCGCCAGCGGGCGGCTCACGCCCGAACAGCTGGCCAGCGCCCCGCTGGTGGTGGCCTCGCCCACGGCCACCTTCCATGGCAGCGTGGAGAAGATGCTGGTGCGACTGAACCTGTCGGACCGCATCGTGCTGCGCGCGCGCCACTTCGGCGCCCTGCCCGATCTGGCGCTCAGCACCGATCTGCTCACCATCGTGCCGCAGATGTACGCCGACAACCTGAGCCGGCGCCACGACATGCGCGTGTGGGAGTTGCCGCACGACAGCTCGCCCGACTACGAAGTGCGCCTGGTGTGGCACAGCAGCACGGCCAACGACCCGGCGCAGATGTGGATACGGGAGCAGGTGCACCGGCTGTTCCGGCGCTAGGCCGGCAACCGCCGGGGCCGAGGCGCGGGCCTGCTGGCCGGCGGACATCAGCCCGCTGCGCCCAGCTTCTGCGTGAACAGGCGTTCGGCGAAGCGGCGCCGGTCGTCTTTCTGCGCCGGGGTGCTCAGCGAGGGCATCAGCGACTCCGACACCACGTAGCTGTACAGCAGGAAGGCCCGCGAGCGCGCCTCCACCACAGGAAAACCCAGGGCCGAGAACAGCTGTGCGATGTAGCCGATGCGGCTCGAATCCGCTTCGTCGACCGCGAAGCGCGCCATCTGGTCGCGCCGGGCCCAGGCGCGGATTGCCAGCTCGATGCGCGCGGCACGCGCCGCCGCCCGGCCCCGGAACGGCAGCGACAGCACACCGCGCAACTGCTCCATCGGGTCTTCGTTCGCCGACTCCAGGCGCACCGTGAGGTTCTCGGTGGCCGTTTCGCGCCAGGCCTGCAGCACACGGCGCAGCAGGTCCTCACGGTCTTTGAAATGCCAGTAGAAGCTGCCGCGCGTGACGCCCAGGTGCTGCGCCAGCAGGTCCACCCGCACGTGGTCGATGCCCTGGTCCACCAGCACCCCGGTGGCGGCCTCGATCCAGGTGTCGGGCGTGAGCGGGGCGCGCGCGGCCTCGCTCGCCCCACGGGACTTGCGCGCGGGGCTGGCGGAAGAAGCGGCACCGGAACTCACGCGGAAATTCTATCGGGGACGCCCCGGGAATCTTCCATACAGAAATGTATGGAGATAGGGATAAACCCTGTACCGACCCAGTAGAAACCCTCGCTAGGATTCGTTATGAAACATACATATCTGTATGGAGACATGAACAATCCTCTCGACTGGCTGAACGACCCGGCGTGGCTGGCCCCACCCGCCGCCACGGTGGAGCACCGGGCCGACGGCAGCTTCGTCCTGCGCTCGCCCGAACCCCTGGGGGACTACGCGCGCTGCATCGGCGAATGGCTGGAAGACTGGGCCGCGCGCACGCCCGACGCGCCCGCGCTGGCCGAACGCACCCCCACCGGCTGGCGCCGCCTGAACTGGGCCGAACTGCGCGCCCAGGTGGGCCGCGTGGCCCAGGCCCTGCTGGACATGGACCTGGCCCCCGACGCGCCCGTGGTGGTGCTGTCGGACAACGCCATCGACCACCTGCTGCTGGTGCTGGCCACGCAGCACATCGGCCGCGCCAGCTGCACCGTCTCCAGCGCCTACTGCCGCCTCACCAAGGACCACGACAAGGTGCACGGCATCCTGCGCACGCTGCAGCCGGCCCTGGTCTATGCCTCGGATGCCGCGGTCTATGGCCCGGCCATCGCCAGCAGCGGCCTGGACGTGCCCGTGGTGCTGAGCCACGGCGCCGACGCCCTGCCCGGCGCCATCGCCTTCGAGCGCCTGCTGGCCACGCCCGAAACGCCCGCGGTGCGCGCGGCCTTCGAGGCCATCACGCCCGACACCACGGCCAAGTACCTGCTGACCTCGGGCTCCACCGGCACGCCCAAGGTGGTCATCAACACCCACCGCATGCTGTGCGCCAACCAGCGCATGATCGCGCAGGCCTGGCGCTTCCTGGAGCGCGAGAAACCCGTGCTGGTGGACTGGCTGCCCTGGAGCCACACCTTCGGCGGCAACCACAACCTGCACATGGTGATGTGCCACGGCGGCACCCTGGTCATCGACGAGGGCCGGCCCGCGCCCGGCCTGGTGGACAAGACCGTGGCCAACCTGGCCGAGGTGCAGCCCACCATCTGGTTCAACGTGCCGCGCGGCTTCGACATGGCCATGCCCCTGCTGGAGGCCGACGAGGCGCTGGCGCGGCGCGTGCTGGAACGCCTGCGCGTGGTCTTCTACGCCGGCGCCGCGCTGCCGCAAGCCAGCTGGGAACGGCTGCAGGCCCTGGCGAAGCGCGTGCTGGGCCGCGAGATCTGGCTCACCACCTCCTGGGGCTCCACCGAGACCGCGCCGGCGGTGACCAGCGCGCACTGGCGCATGGAGCGCGCGGGCGTGATCGGCGGCGTGCTGCCCGGCGTGTCGCTCAAATTCGTGCCCAACGGCGAGAAGCTGGAACTGCGCATCCACGGCGTGAACATCTTCCCCGGCTACCGCCACGCGCCCGAGCTGAGCGCCCAGGCCTTCGACGAAGAGGGCTACTACCGCATCGGCGACGCCGGTTTCCTGGCCGACGCCCAGCGTCCCGAACAGGGCGTGGTCTTCAATGGCCGCGTGGCCGAGGACTTCAAGCTCACCACCGGCACCTGGGTCTCGGTGGGCACGCTGCGCCTGCGCGTGGTCTCGGCCCTGGCGCCGCACGCGCAGGACGTGGTCATCACCGGCCACGACCGCGACGAGATCGGCGTCCTGGTGTTCCCCACCGCCGCCGCGATGCAGTTGCCGCGCGAGACGCTGCACGGGCACATCGCCCAGGGCCTGGCGGCGCTGCGCGCCGAAGGCGGCGGCTCCTCGCAATCGCCCGCGCGCGCCGCGGTGCTCGACGAGCCGCCCAACGCCGACGCCGGCGAGATCACCGACAAGGGCTACCTCAACCAGCGCGCGGTGTTGCAGCGCCGCGCCGAGCGCGTGGCGGCCCTGTACGCCGATGCCCCGGGCGTCATTCGCCCAGCCCCTTCCTCGAAAGTTTCCCGATGAGCCGCGGACAGAGCCAGCTTTTCAACGACGTCTACATCCTCGATGGCGTGCGCACGCCCATGGTGGACTACCAGGGCGCCTTCGCCGACGCCAACCCCATCGACCTGGGCATCAAGGTCGCGCGCGAGGTGCTCAGGCGCACCGGCGTGTCGCCCGAGTCCATCGACTCCGTGCTCGCGGGCAACATGGCACCGGGCGGCTTCGACCAGTTCTACGTGCCGCGCCACATCGGCCTGTACGCCGGCGTGCCGGTGGAGGTGCCCGCGCTCATGGCGCAGCGCATCTGCGGCACCGGTTTCGAGCTGTTTCGCCAGGCCGGTGAGCAGATCGGCACCGGCATCGCGCAGAACGTGCTGCTGGTGGGCACCGAGTCGATGACGCGCAACCCCATCGCCGCCTTCGACCACCGCGGCGGTTTCCGCCTGGGCGCGCCCATCGGTTTCAAGGACTACATGTGGGAGGCCCTCACCGACCCGGCGGCCGACATCAGCATGATCCGCACGGCCGAGAACCTGGCGCAGCGCTACGGCATCACCCGCGAGGCGGTGGACGCCTTCGCCTCGCGCTCCTTCGAGCGCGCCGTGGCCGCGCAGGCCGCCGGCTGGTTCGACGGCGAGATCGTGCCCGTGGGCCATGAGAGCTTCGAGCGCGAGGGCTACCGCCCGCGCGGCATCCGCCTCTCGGGCAAGACCAGCGTCGCCGACCGCGACACGCACCCGCGCCCCACCCCGCCCGAGGTGCTGGCCAAGCTGCGCACCGTGTTCAAGGACGGCGTGCAGACCGGCGGCAACAGCTCGGCCCTGACCGACGCGGCCGCGGCCGCCGTGGTCACCAACGGCGCGGGCCTGAAAGCCCATGGCAAGCCCGCGCTGGCGCGCCTGGCCGCCGCCGCCGTGGTGGGCGTGCCGCCCGAGATCATGGGCATCGGTCCCGCGCCCGCCATCCGCCTGCTGCTGGAGCGCGCGGGTCTGTCGCTCAACGACGTGGCGCGCTTCGAGATCAACGAGGCGCAGGGCGCGCAGACCGTGGCGGTGTCGCGCGAGCTCGGCCTCGACGAGGACAAACTCAACGTGCACGGCGGCGCCATCGCGCTGGGCCACCCGCTGGCGGCCACCGGCGTGCGCCTCACCATCACCTGCGCGCGCCAGCTGCGCGACATCGGCGCGCGCTGGGGCGTGGCCTCGGCCTGCATCGGCGGCGGCCAGGGCATCGCCCTGCTGATCGAGAACCCCTCGGCCACCTGAACCCCTTTCAAGCCCTCGCGGGTGCGGGCCACGAGCACACGCAACACCAACGGAGACAACGCATGAAACAACTGCTGAAGACCACCCTGGCCACGGCCGTGGCCGCCACCCTGGCCAGCGCCGCCTGGGCCGACCTCACCGTCGGCGTGAGCGTGCCGCTCACCGGACCGGCCTCGGGCCTGGGCATTCCCATGGCCAACGGCGTGAAGATGTGGCCGGCCACCGTCGGCGGCGAGAAGGTCAACGTCATCATCCTGGACGACGCCACCGACCCCACCAAGGGCGTGCAGAACGCGCGCCGCTTCGTCAACCAGGACAAGGTGGACGTGATCGTGGGTTCCGGTGCCACGCCGGTGGCCATCCCCATGGCCGACGTGGCCACCGAATCGGGCACGCCGCACCTGGCGCTCTCGCCCATCGGCCTGCCGCCCGGCAAGGACGCCTGGAGCTTCCGCATGCCGCAGAGCAACGGCGTGATGGCCGAGGCCATGGTCGAGCACATGAAGAAGCAAGGCGTCAAGAGCGTGGGCTTCCTGGGCTACACCGACGCCTACGGCGAGCAATGGCTGCAGGCCCTGACGCCGCTGCTGGAGAAGGCCGGCATCAAGCTCTCCGGCGTCGAGCGCTTCGCGCGCTCCGACACCACCGTGACCGGTCAGGCGCTCAAGCTCGCCTCGGCCAACCCCGACGCCATGGTGGTCGTGGCCTCCGGCAGCGGCGCCGCCATGCCGCAGCTGGGCCTGATCGAGCGCGGCTACAAGGGCAAGTTCTACCAGACGCACGCGGCCGCCACGCGCGACCTCATGCGCGTCGGCGGCAAGGCCGTCGAAGGCACCTTCGTCACCACCGGCCCGGTGGTGGTGGCCGAACAGCTCCCTGACAGCCACCCCAGCAAGGCGCTGGGCGTGAAGTTCAACGCCGAGTACGAAAAGATCTACGGCGCCGGCACCCGCAACCAGTTCGGCGCGCACTCGTACGACGCCTACCTGCTGCTGGACAAGCTGGTGCCCGTGGCGGCCAAGAAGGGCAAGCCGGGCACGCCCGAGTTCCGCGCCGCGCTCAAGGCCGCGCTGGAAGACGCGCCCGCCATGCCCGTCACGCACGGCATCATCGACTTCACCGCCACCGACCACTGGGGCTTCAAGACCGGATCGGGCGTGGTGATGAAGGTCGTCAACGGCGATTGGAAACTCGAACAATAAGGTCCACCCCGCCGCGCTTCGCGCGACCCTTCAAGGGGCGGTGCCTGCGGCCCGGCCAAGCCGGTTCCGCGGCACCCTGGGTTGCGTGCTCACACGCGCAGCCGGCGGGCGTTTAAAGACAAGAGATGAACATGACGGGAGACCGCAACCCATGGACCTGAGCATTGCTGCGATCCTCGGCGTCGACGGCGTCATCAACGGTGCGATCTACGCGCTGGTGGCGATCGCCCTCGTCCTGGTGTTCGCGGTCACCCGCATCGTCTTCATTCCGCAGGGCGAGTTCGTCGCCTTCGCGGCGCTGACCATGGCGCTGTTCCAGACCGGCGCCCTGCCCGGCACGGTCTGGCTGCTGCTGCTCATGGTGGCGCTGGTGCTCGTGCTGGACGCCGTGCGCGCCTGGCGCGAGGCCTGGCCGCTGGCGCGCTGGGCGCGCCTGGCCCTGCGCAGCGCGGCGCTGCCACTGGTGGCCTGCGCCCTCACCGCCTGGCTGGTGCCGAAACAGCCCCCCATGATCGTGCAGGCCCTGCTCACGCTGGCCCTGGTCACGCCCATGGGCCCGCTGGTGTACCGACTGGCCTACCGCTCGCTGGCCAGCGCCAGCGTGCTGGTGCTGCTCATCGTCTCGGTCGGCGTGCACTTCGCGCTCACCGGTCTGGGCCTGGTGTTCTTCGGTGCCGAAGGCTTCCGCAACCCGCCGTTCTGGGACGAGCGCCTGAGCCTCGGACCGGTCACGCTCAGCGGGCAGGCCATCATCATTCTCGGCGCCTCGGTCGCGCTCATCGTCGCGCTGTTCGTGCTGTTCGATCGCACGCTCACCGGCAAGGCGCTGCGCGCCACCTCCGTCAACCAAACGGGCGCGCGGCTCATGGGCATCTCCACCGACGCCGCCGGCTCGCTGAGCTTCACGCTGGCGGCCTTCATCGGCGCGCTTTCGGGACTGCTCATCGGCCCCACCACCACCGTGTTCTTCGACAGCGGCTTCCTCATCGGCCTCAAGGGCTTCGTGGCCGCCGTCTTCGCCGGTCTCACGAGCTTCCCGCTCGCGCTCGCGGGCGCGCTCGGCGTGGGCCTGGTCGAGGCCTTCGGCTCCTTCTGGGCCAGTGCATTCAAGGAAGTGATCGTGTTCACCGCCATCCTGCCGGTGCTGCTGTGGCGCTCCTTCGTCGACCCGCATGACGAGGAGCATTGAGATGGACATCCGTCGCTACGGCCTGCTGGCCTTCACCGTGATCATGGTCGCCGTGCCTTTCCTGCCGGTGCCCGACTACTGGATCACCAAGCTCAACTACGTGGGCCTGTTCGGGCTCGTCGCGCTCGGCCTGGTGCTGCTCACCGGCATCGGCGGCCTCACCTCCTTCGGCCAGGCGGCCTTCGCCGGCCTGGGGGCCTACGCCAGCGCCTACCTCAGCGTGAAGCTGGGCCTGTCGCCCTGGCTCGGCCTGCTCGCGGGCCTGGCCGTCACCGTGGCCGTGGCCCTGGTGCTGGGTTGGGTCACGCTGCGCATGTCGGGCCACTACCTGCCGCTGGCCACCATCTGCTGGAGCCTGGCCCTGTTCTACACCATGGGCAACCTCGACGCCCTGGGCAAATACGACGGCCTGCTGGGCGTGCCCGCCATCCAGTTCTTCGGCATCAGCCTGCAGGAAGAGCGGCGCATCTACCTCCTGATCTGGCTCGTGGCCATCGCCGCGGCCATCGCCATCACCCGACTGCTCGACTCGCGCCCCGGTCGCATCATGCGCGCGCTCGACGTGCACCGCGGCGGCGGCAAGACCATGCCCGAGGCCATGGGCGCCTCCACCTTCCGCCACAAGCTGCTGATGTTCGTGATCGCCGCCATCCTGGCCTCGATCTCCGGCTGGCTGTTCGCGCACATGCAGCGCAGCGTCAACCCCTCGCCCTTCGGCATCAAGTTCGGCATCGAGTACCTCTTCATGGCCGTGCTCGGCGGCGTGGGCCATGTGTGGGGCGCCTTCACGGGCGCGGCCCTGGTCAAGCTGGCCGAAGACCAGCTGCAGACCTGGCTGCCGGCGCTGCTCGGTACCTCGGGCAGCTACGAGATCATCGTCTTCGGCGTGGTGCTGGTGCTGGTGCTCAAGTTCGCGCCCAACGGCCTGTGGCCGTCGATCGAGCGCCTGCTGCCGGCGCGGCGGCGCCGCGCCATTCCGGCGGACGCACCCGAGCCGCTGCCCGCGCGCGACAAGCCCACCGCCGGCAGCGTGCTGCTTGAGGTGAAGGACGCGCGCCGCACCTTCGGCGGCCTGGTCGCCGTCAACGGCGTCGGCTTCACACTGCGTGCCGGCGAAATCTTCGGCCTCATCGGCCCGAACGGCGCGGGCAAGTCCACCACCTTCAACCTGGTCTCGGGCGTGCTGCCGCTCACCAGCGGCGAGGTCTGGCTGCGCGGCGAACGCGTGGACGGCAAGGGTGCGCGCGAGATCGCGCGCCGCGGCCTGTCGCGCACCTTCCAGCACGTCAAGCTGGTGCCCGACATGACCGTGCTGGAGAACGTGGCCCTGGGCACCTATCTGCGCACGGGCAGCGGCACCCTGGCCGCCATGCTGCGCACCGACCGCGCCGAGGAAGCGCGCGCCCTCGCCGAGGCCGAGCGCCAGCTGCGCCGCGTGGGCCTGGGCGACCACCTGCACGAACTCGCCGGCAACCTGGCCCTGGGCCCCCAGCGGCTGGTGGAGATCGCGCGAGCTCTGGCCAGCGACCCCGCCCTGCTGCTGCTCGACGAGCCCGCCGCCGGCCTGCGCCACCGCGAGAAACAGGCCCTGGCCGAGGTGCTGCGCCAGCTCAAGGCCGAGGGCCTGAGCCTGCTGCTGGTGGAGCACGACATGGACTTCGTGATGAACCTGACCGACCGCATCCTGGTGATGGAATTCGGCACGCCGCTGCTGGAAGGCACGCCGGCCGAGATCCAGGCCAGCGAAAAGGTGCGCGCGGCCTACCTCGGAACGGAGCATTGACATGGCGCAGCTGCTGCTTGAAGTGAAAGACCTGCACGCGGGCTACGGCAAGGCCGAGGTGCTGCACGGCATCCACCTGCCGGTGCGCGCGGGCCAGGTGGTCACGGTGATCGGGCCCAACGGCGCCGGTAAGTCCACGCTGTTGGGCGCCCTGATGGGCCTGCTGCCGCTGCGCGGCGCGGTGCGCTTCGCGGGCCAGGACATCACGCGCCTGACGCTGGAAGAACGCGTGATGGCCGGCCTGGCCCTGGTGCCCGAGCGGCGCGAGCTGTTCGGCACCATGAGCGTGGAAGACAACCTCGTGCTCGGCGGCTGGCGCCCGATGAAGCAGCGCCTGCCGCGCTGGCGCGATGGCCTGGAGCAGGTCTACGAGCTGTTCCCGCGCATGAAGGAACGCCGCGCACAGGCGGCCGGCACGCTGTCGGGGGGGGAGCGCCAGATGCTGGCCATCGGCCGCGCGCTCATGGGCCAGCCCAAGCTGCTCATGCTCGACGAGCCCAGCCTGGGCCTGGCACCCCTGATCGTGCGCGACATCTTCCGCATCATCGAGACGCTGCGCGAGCGCGGCGTGAGCATCCTGCTGGTCGAGCAGAACGCGCGCGCGGCCCTGAACGTGGCCGACGAAGGCCACGTGCTGGAAACCGGCGACGTGGTGCTCGCGGGCCCGGCCGCGCAGCTCGCGGTGGACCCGCGCGTCATCGACACCTACCTCGGCGCGAAGAAGCAGTAACCCCCGCCCGGCCGCCCCCCCGAGGGCACCGGCCGTGGCGCGTCCCCCGGAGTTTGCGAATGAGCTGGACCTACGAAGCCCCCCTGGACCACATGCGCTTCGTGCTTGAGCACGTGCTCGACGCGCCCACCCACTGGAAGGCCTGCGCGGCCTTCGCCGACCTCGACCTCGACACCGCCGACGCCGTGCTGCAGGAGGCTGCGCGCTTCGCGAGCGAGGTGCTGCAGCCGCTCAACGCCGTCGGCGACGTCGAAGGCTGCGTGCGCGACACCGAGGGCCGCGTGCGCACGCCCCAAGGGTTTCCCGCGGCCTACCAGGCCTTCGTGGCGGGCGGCTGGCCGGCCCTGCCCTGCACGCCCGAATGGGGCGGCCAGGGCCTGCCGCTGCTGCTGGACGCCGCGCTGCGCGAGATGCTCGACGCCTGCAACCACGGCTGGAACATGTACCCGGACCTGCTGCACGGCGCCTACGAGACGATCAAGGCCCACGCCAGCGAGGCCTTGAAGGCCCGTTACCTGCCCAGGATCGTCAGCGGCGAATGGCTCGCGGCCATGGCGCTCACCGAGCCCCAGGCCGGCAGCGACCTGGGCCTGCTGCGCACGCGCGCCGAACCGCAAGCCGACGGCAGCCTGCGCATCAGCGGCAACAAGATCTTCATCAGCGGCGGCGAACACGACCTCACCGACAACATCGTGCACCTGGTGCTGTGCCGCCTGCCCGATGCGCCGGCGGGCACCAAGGGCCTGTCGCTCGCCCTGGTGCCCAAGGTGCTGCCCGACGGTTCGCGCAACACGCTGTTCTGCGACGGCGTGGAAAAGAAGATGGGCATCAAGGCCAGCGCCACCTGCGCCATGCGCTACGAAGGCGCCACCGGCTGGCTCATCGGCGAACCGCACCGCGGTCTGGCCGCGATGTTCCTGATGATGAATTCGGCGCGCCTGCACGTGGGTCTGCAAGGCCTGGGGCACCAGGAAATGGCCGCCCAGAACGCGCGCCGCTACGCCGCGGAACGGGTGCAGATGGGACGCGCCATCGCCGAGCACCCGGCGGTTCGCCTGCTGCTCGACCGCCTGGAGGTGATGGCGCAGTCCCAGCGCGTGCTCGCCTACCGCGCCGCGCTGGCCCTGGACCTGGCCGAACACCACGGCGACGGTGCCGTGCGCGAGCGCGAGAAGCGCTTCGCGGCCCTGCTCACCCCCATCGTCAAGGCCTTCTGTACGCACCAAGGCTTCCATGGTCCGGCCGCCGCGCTGGGCGTGTGGGGCGGCTACGGCTACGTGCACGAATACGGCATCGAACAAACCGTGCGCGATGCGCGCATTGCCATGATCTACGAGGGCACCAACGAGATCCAGGCGATCGACCTCGCGCAGCGCAAGCTGCTGGCCGATGGCGGCACCACCGCCTTCGAACTGCTCGACGCCCTGAGCGCCGAGCTGGCCAGCGGCGATCCGCTGCGCGACTTCGTCGATGCGTCGCGCACGCACCTTCGGGACTGGCTGGAACACGCCAGGCAAGACAGCGCGCGGCTGCTGGACAGTGCCGACGATCTGTTGCATGGCATGGCCCACACCCTGCTGGCCTGGGCGGTGGGCCGCATGGCCAGCGCGGCCCACAGGCTGCCGGACGCCGCGGCCGCACGGCAGCGCGCCCTCACGGGCGCATTCGTTCGCCAAGCGGTTCCCATGGGCCGCCTGCACTGGGAGCGCGCGCTGGCTGCCGCGGCGCCGGCCTAAGGCCCTGTAAGGCCCTGTAAGGCCACTCAGTCCACGGCGCACGGCAGAGCCAACACAAAGGCGCTGTTACCCATCTGCGGCGGTGACAGCGCCAACAAAAAAGCACCTGGCAGAAACCTGCACAGGTGCTTTTTTCATCGAATCGTCTGGAGGCGCGTGGCGGAGTCGAACCGCCCTAGACGGATTTGCAATCCGTTGCATAACCGCTTTGCTAACGCGCCGGAGCGGGCCCGATAAAAAAGGGAAGCCGAGCTTCCCTTTTTGCGAATCTGGAGCGGGAAACGAGGTTCGAACTCGCGACCTCAACCTTGGCAAGGTTGCGCTCTACCAACTGAGCTATTCCCGCATTTTCTAGCAGTTCTTGCGTTCTGCAGAAGCTAGAAGTATAGCGCAAAAATCGAGGTCCCTTCAAGGGGCCTCGATTTTTTTCAGTGTTTCACCGCGTCGGTTTCGCCCGTGGCCGCGCGCACCGAGGCCGCCGCGAGTTGGGCCGCGACTTCTTCGTCCGTCAGCGGCACGGGCTGGCGTTCCAACGCGATGGACAGCACCTTGTCGATCCATTTCACCGGAACGATCTTCAGGCCTTCCTTCACGTTGTCGGGAATCTCGGCGAGGTCCTTCACGTTCTCTTCCGGAATCACCACGGTCTTGATGCCGCCACGCAGCGCGGCCAGCAGCTTTTCCTTCAGGCCGCCGATGGCCGTGACCTCGCCACGCAGCGTGATCTCACCCGTCATCGCCACGTCGGCGCGCACAGGAATGCCGGTGAGCGCCGACACCAGCGCGGTGGTCATCGCCGCACCCGCGCTCGGGCCGTCCTTGGGCGTGGCGCCGTCGGGCACGTGGATGTGGATGTCGCGCTTGTCGAACATCTCATCCTTGATGCCCAGCACGCGGGCGCGGCTGCGCACCACGGTGCGCGCGGCCTCCACGGACTCCTTCATCACGTCGCCCAGCGAGCCGGTGCGCGTGGTGGCGCCCTTGCCGGGCATGATGGCCACTTCGATGGTGAGCAGATCGCCACCAACTTCCGTCCAGGCCAGACCCACGACCTGGCCGACCTGGTTCTGCTGCTCGGCGCGGCCGTAGGTGTACTTGCGCACGCCCAGGAACTCACTGAGGTTATCGGCCGTGACCATCACCGTGGGCGTGAACTTCTTGAGCAGGAGGCCCTTGACCACCTTGCGGCAGATCTTGGAGAGCTCGCGCTCCAGCGAACGCACGCCGGCCTCGCGGGTGTAGTAGCGAACGATGTCGCGCACCGCGTCCTCGCGCACCTCGACCTCGCCGTCCTTGATGCCGTTGTTCTTGATCTGCTTGGGCAGCAGATAACGCATGGCGATGTTGGTCTTCTCGTCCTCGGTGTAGCCCGAGAGGCGGATGACCTCCATGCGGTCCAGCAGCGCTGGCGGGATGTTCATCGAGTTGGAGGTCGCCACGAACATCACGTCGGACAGGTCGTAGTCGACCTCGACGTAGTGGTCGCCGAAGGTGTGGTTCTGCTCGGGGTCGAGGACCTCCAGCAGCGCGCTGGACGGGTCGCCACGGAAGTCGGTGCCGAGCTTGTCGATCTCGTCGAGCAGGAACAGCGGGTTGCGCGTGCCGACCTTGGTGAGGCTTTGCAGCACCTTGCCCGGCATGGCGCCGATGTAGGTGCGGCGGTGGCCTCGGATCTCGGCCTCGTCGCGCATGCCACCCAGGGCCATGCGCACGTACTTGCGGCCGGTGGCCTTGGCCACCGACTGCCCCAGCGAGGTCTTGCCCACGCCCGGCGGGCCCACCAGGCACAGGATGGGCGCCTTGACCTTGTCGACGCGCTGCTGCACCGCGAGGTACTCGAGGATGCGGTCCTTCACCCGCTCCAGGCCGTAGTGGTCTTCGTTGAGCACGGCCTCGGCGTGCGCCAGGTCGTGCTTGATCTTGGTCTTCTTGCTCCAGGGCAGGCCGACCAGCACGTCGATGTAGTTGCGCACCACGGTGGCCTCGGCCGACATGGGCGACATGAGCTTGAGCTTCTTCAGCTCGCCCTCGGCCTTCTTGCGTGCCTCGGCGGGCATGCGGGCGGCCTTGATCTTCTTCTCGATCTCCTCGATGTCGGCGCCCTCTTCGCCTTCGCCGAGTTCCTTCTGGATCGCCTTGACCTGCTCGTTGAGGTAGAAGTCGCGCTGGTTCTTCTCCATCTGGCGCTTGACGCGCCCGCGGATCTTCTTGTCGACGTTGAGGATGTCGACCTCGCGCTCGAGTTGCTCGAACAGGTTCTCCAGGCGCTTGATGACCGGATCCAGATCCAGCACCACCTGCTTGGACTCCAGCTTGAGCGGCAGGTGGGCCGCGATGGTGTCGGCCAGGCGGCCGGGGTCATCGATGCTGGAAATGGACGTGAGGATTTCCGACGGGATCTTCTTGTTCAGCTTGACGTACTGGTCGAACTGCTGCATCACCGCGCGGCGCAGCGCCTCCAGTTCGTTGGCCGCCGCCTCGGCGCGCTCGTTCGCCGGGTCGATGGGCGACACGTTGGCCACGAAGTGCGTCTCGCCGTCGTTGATGGACAGCACCTTGGCGCGCTGCACGCCCTCCACCAGCACCTTCACGGTGCCGTCGGGCAGCTTGAGCATCTGCAGGATGGTGGCGACGCAGCCCATCTCGAACATGTCCTCGGGCGAGGGCTCGTCCTTGGCCGCGGCCTTCTGGGCCACCAGCATGATGCGGCGCTCGGCCTCCATCGCCGCTTCCAGGGCTTTGATGCTCTTGGGTCGGCCGACGAACAGCGGGATCACCATGTGGGGGAACACCACCACGTCGCGCAGGGGCAGCAGCGGGAGTTCCACGGGGGTGCTGGGCAGAGGGGTTTGTCCGGACATCTGAACCTCGGTGACTCAGTGGTTGGGGCTCTGGTGGGCGGTGTCAACCGCGGCCCGGGCGGTCATGCGGAGCCAGGTGGGGCTTCGCATGCCTGTCGTTCACGCCTGCTTGGCGGCCTCGCGGTACACCAGCAGCGGCGGCTTGTTCTCGTCGATGGTGGATTCGTCCACCACGACCTTTTCCACGTTGCTCAGGCCAGGGAGCTCGAACATGGTGTCGATCAAGGCGTTTTCAAGGATGGAGCGCAGGCCCCGCGCGCCGGTTTTGCGCGCCAGCGCCTTGCGGGCGATGGCCTTGAGCGCGGCGGGCCGCACCTCCAGTTCGGCGCCCTCCATCGACAGCAGCTTGGAAAACTGCTTGACGACGGCGTTGCGCGGCTGGGTGAGGATGTCCACCAGCGCGTCCTCGCTCAACTCGGCCAGGGCGGCGATGACGGGCACGCGGCCCACCAACTCGGGAATGAGGCCGAACTTGATCAGGTCTTCCGGCTCGACTTCCTTGAACACCTCGGTGAGGCTGCGCTGCTTCTTGCTGCGCACGGCGGCAGAGAAACCGATGCCCGAGGCCTCGGTGCGGTTCTCGATGATCTTCTCCAGGCCCGCGAACGCACCACCGCAGATGAACAGGATGTTGGTGGTGTCGACCTGCAGGAAGTCCTGGTTGGGGTGCTTGCGCCCGCCTTGCGGCGGCACGCTGGCCATGGTGCCTTCGATGAGCTTGAGCAGGGCCTGCTGCACGCCCTCGCCCGACACGTCGCGGGTGATGGACGGGTTGTCGGACTTGCGCGTGATCTTGTCGATCTCGTCGATGTAGACGATGCCCTGCTGGGCGCGCTCGATGTCGTAGTTGCAGCTCTGCAGCAGCTTGGCGACGATGTTCTCGACGTCCTCGCCCACATAGCCGGCTTCGGTCAAGGTGGTGGCGTCGGCCATGACGAAGGGCACGTTGAGCATGCGGGCCATGGTCTGGGCCAGCAGGGTCTTGCCCGAGCCCGTGGGGCCGATGAGCAGGATGTTGCTCTTGGCCAGCTCCACCTCGTCCTTGCGCGAGCCCTGCTTGTGGCGCAGGCGCTTGTAGTGGTTGTAGACGGCCACGGCCAGCGCGCGCTTGGCAGCGACCTGGCCGATCACGTAGTTGTCGAGGTTGCTCTTGAGCTGGGCCGGCGTGGGCAGGTCGTCCGAGGACGCCTTCACCGATTCGATGCCCGGCAACTCGTCACGGATGATGTCGTTGCAGAGGTCGATGCACTCGTCGCAGATGAACACCGAGGGCCCGGCGATCAGCTTCTTCACCTCGTGCTGGCTCTTGCCACAGAACGAGCAGTACAGCGCTTTTTCGCTGGAGGCGGCTTTCTTGTCGGCCATGGTTCGGTGTCAGGGAAAAACGGTGTTCAATGATAGTGGATGGTCCGACGGGGCCAAATCCGGAAAAAGGGCCGCAAAAACCGTGTTTGGCCGCCCTTCTCCCGGCGGCGTCAGCCCGCCGTGGGACGCTTTTCGATGACCTTGTCGATCAGGCCGTAGTCGGCCGACTCGGCGGCCGAGAGGAAGTAGTCGCGCTCGGTGTCGCGCTCGATCTTCTCCAGCGGCTGGCCGGTGCGCTCGGCCAGGATGCGGTTGAGCTGCTCGCGGGTCTTGAGGATTTCGCGCGCGTGGATCTCGATCTCGGTGGCCTGGCCCTGGGCACCGCCCAGCGGCTGGTGGATCATGATCTTGGAATTGGGCAGGCTGAAGCGCTTGCCCTTGGTGCCAGCGGCCAGCAGGAAGGCGCCCATGCTCGCGGCCATGCCCACGCACAGCGTCGACACGTCGGGCTTGATGAAATTCATGGTGTCGAAGATCGCCATGCCGGCGCTGACCGAGCCTCCGGGCGAGTTGATGTAGAACGAGATGTCCTTGTCCGGGTTCTCGCTCTCCAGGAACAGCAGCTGGGCCACGATGAGGTTGGCCGACTGGTCGTTGACCGGACCGACGAGGAACACCACGCGCTCCTTGAGCAGGCGCGAGTAGATGTCGTAGGCGCGTTCGCCGCGGCCCGATTGTTCGATGACCATGGGCACCATGCCCAGGCCTTGGATATCCATAGCGCTCATGAGGGTCTCCGAGTGAGTCCGTACAGGTTCAAAGCAATGGCCCAACTGTAACCAACCCGGCCACCCCACTTCAGGCGGTAGGGCCATGGTTCGTTCGAGGGGGACGCAAGGGCTCAGATGGGGGGTTCAGCGGCAAAAAAAAGGGGCGGATCGCTCCGCCCTCTTCCGTGCACCAGAGCGCCGGCGATCAGGCCTGGGCCATCAGCTCGTCAAAGCTCACGGTCTTGTCGCTGACCTGGGCCTTGGCGAGCACGAAGTCGGTGACGTTGTTCTCGATCACGATGGCTTCGACCTCGGCCAGGCGGCGGTTGTCGCCCTGGTACCAGCGCACCACGTCGGCGGGCTTTTCGTAGGAAGCGGCCAGCTCGTCGATGTGGGCCTTGATCTGCTCGGGCTTGGCGTGCAGCTCGTTGACCTTCACCAGCTCGGCCACCACCAGGCCCAGGCGCACGCGGCGCTCGGCCTGCGGGCGGAACAGCTCGTCGGGGATGGGGGCCTTGTCGGCGTCCTTGATGCCGCGCTGCTTGAGGTCGGCGCGGGCGCCCTCGACCAGGCGGTCGAGCTCGGCCTGCACCACGGACTTGGGCAGGTCCAGCTCGGCCACGCCCACCAGGGCGTCCATCACGGCGGCCTTGTTGCGGGCCTGCAGGCGGAACTTGACCTCACGCTCCAGGTTCTTGCGGATGTCGGCGCGCAGGCCCTCGACGCTGCCGTCGGCCACGCCCAGCGACTTGGCCAGGGCCTCGTCGACCGCGGGCAGGTTCGCCTGCTCGATCTTCTTCACCGTGACCAGGAAGTCGGCCGTCTTGCCGGCCACGTCCTTGCCGTGGTAGTCCTCGGGGAAGGCCAGCGGGAAGGTCTTGCTCTCGCCGCTCTTCATGCCGCGCACGGCGTCTTCGAATTCCTTGAGCATCTGGCCGTCGCCGACGATGAACTGGAAGGCCTCGGCCTTGCCGCCCTCGAAGGGTTCGCCGTCGATCTTGCCTTCGAAGTCGATGGTGACGCGGTCGCTGTCCTGGGCGGCCTGGTCCTGCGCGCGCTGCGCGAAGGTGCGGCGCTGCTTGCGCAGAATGTCCAGGGTGCGGTCGATGGCGGCATCGTCCACCTCGGCGGCCAGCTTCTCGACCTTGGCGCCGGCCAGGTCGCCGATCTTCACCTCGGGGTAGACCTCGAACACCGCGTCGAAGGCCAGCTGGCCCTCGGGCGCGCCTTCCTTCTCAGTGATGCGGGGCTGGCCGGCCACGCGCAGCTGCGCTTCGTTGGCGGCGCTGGCGAAAGCCTCGCCCACCTTGTCGTTCATGACCTCGTAGTGCACCGAGTAGCCATAGCGCTGGGCCACGACGTTCATCGGCACCTTGCCGGGGCGAAAGCCGTCCATCTTGACGTCGCGGGCGATGCGCTTGAGGCGCGCGGCGACTTCGTTCTGGATGACGTCGGCGGGCAGCGTGAGCGTGATCTTGCGCTCGAGCTTCTCCAGGGTTTCAACGTTCACGGTCATGGTGTTCTCCAAGGGAAGGCCGGCCGTTCGGGCCGACGCGGGGCATAGCGGGGTTCCGTGGGGCTGGTGCGCGGGGGGGGACTCGAACCCCCACACCATTGCTGGCGTCAGGACCTAAACCTGGTGCGTCTACCAATTTCGCCACCCGCGCGCCGGGAGGGTGTCTGGCGCCGCCGGATTGAGGCCCGGCGGGGCGGGTAGCCCACTCACGGAAACCCGCGATTGTAGCTGTTGGACGGGCCTCGACCGACCGCGGATCAGGCCGCCAGGCGCCGGCGCAGCGCCCGGATGGCACTGCCCGGGGTGGTGAGCACCGGCAGCCCGGTGGCCGCCTGCACCGCCGGCGCCGAGCGGGCCAGGCTGAACTGGGCCAGCGCGATGAGCGCGCAGCCCTCGGCCTGCAGCCGCTTCGCCGCTTCGACCGCGAGCGCGTCGTGGCGGGCGGTGTCGCCCGCGTTCAGCGCCTGCAGCGCGCCCTCGGCCAGCGCGGTGCGCAGCGGCACGCCGGCCGGGAACTCCGGCGGCATGGACTGCAGCGTGGGGCCGAAGGTGGCCAGCAGGCCGATGGGTCCCCCCAGCCGCGCGGCCTCGGCCACGGCCTCATCGACCATGGCCTCGTTGGGCTTGAGCACCGGCAGGTTCGGCCGGCGCGCGGCCGCCGCCTCGATGCAGGGGCCGAAGGCCGAGCAGGTGAACAGGATGCCATGCGCGCCCGTGGACTCGGCGTAGGCCGTGAGCGTCTCGAAGCGCGTGTGCATGGCGGCGTCCAGCCCCCTGCCCTCGCGCGCCAGGTCGGCCGAGAGGCTGTCGTCGAGCAGGTTCATGCGAATGGCCTCGGGCCAGTCGCGCGCCATCGCTTCGTTGATGGGCGCGACCGAATGGGCCAGCGCATGGATCAGAGCAATGCGGGGCGCGCTCATGCCGAGGCTGCGGCCACGCCGGCTTTCTCGCGCCGCAGGCGCCCCATCTGCAGCCACATGACCAAGGCCAGCAGCGCCAGCGCCGGGACAAACAGCCACTCTTTCGCCGGGCGGGCAGCGGGCACTTCCAGGGAGGTGATGTGAAAGCTCTGTTCGATGCCGAGTTTTTCGGCCGGGCTGCCGAACTTGACAGCGGCCACCATCAAGCCGTTGGCATCGGCCATCACCGTCAGTCCGGCGCTGGCCAGCCGCTCCTTGGCCGTGCCCGCGGGGCCCAAGGGGAGCAGCACGCCCTTGCGCACCTCGTCGCCATTGAGGTTCAGGCCTTCCACCCACACGCGCTTGCCGGTGTTGGGCGGCGCCTGTTCAATGGCCGCGGTCATGGCCTCGCCTTTGATTTCGTCGAAGGGCGGATGGACAAGGTCCATCCAGAAGCCCGGGCGGAACAGCGTGAAGCACACCAGCAACAGGGCCAAGGTCTCGTACCACCGCGTCTTGGTCAAGAAGTAGCCCTGCGTCGCTGCCGCGAACACCAGCATCGCCACGATGGCGATGGCGATGGTCAAGATCAAATGAAACGGCCCGTCCAGACCGATCAGCAGCAATTGCGTGTTGAAGATGAACAGGAACGGCAGGATCGCCGTGCGCATGCTGTAGTAGAAGGCCGTGATGCCCACCTTGATGGGGTCGTACTTGGCGATGGCGGCGGCCGCGAACGAGGCCAAACCCACCGGGGGTGTGACGTCCGCCATGAGGCCAAAGTAGAAAACGAACAGGTGAACGGCGATCAGGGGCACGATCAGCCCGCTTTGGGCGCCCAGTTCGACGATCACGGGCGCCATCAGCGTGGAGACCACGATGTAGTTGGCCGTGGTCGGCAGGCCCATGCCAAGGATCAGGCTGATCACGGCCACCAGCACCAGCATCAGCATGAGGTTGCCGCCGGACAGGATCTCGACGATTTCCGTCATCACCAGGCCCACGCCCGTGAGCGAGACGGTGCCGACGATGATGCCGGCCGCGGCCGTGGCCACGCCGATGCCGATCATGTTCCGCGCGCCCGTGGCCAGACCGTCGACCAGATCGTTCACGCCGGCCTTCACATGCGACAGGGGGTTGCCCTCTCCCCGCATCAGGCCCAGCAGGGGCTTTTGCGTGAGCATGACGAAGACCATGAACATGGTGGCCCAGAACGCCGACAGCGCCGGCGAGAGCTGCTCCACCATCAGGCACCACACCAGCACCACGACGGCCAGCAGATAGTGCAGGCCTGAGCGCACGGTGGGGCCTGTTTCCGGCAGTTCGAACACCGGCGCATTGGGGTCGTCGATCGCCAGTTCGGGCTGGCGCGAGCTCACCCACAGCAGGCCCAGGTAGGCCAGCAACAGCCCGACACCGATCACGGGCACGGCGGCCGCTCCGAGCATCGATTTGATGAAACCGATGACGTAGTACGTGACGCCCGCGATCACGATGAACCCGGTGACCGTCATCAGGAAAGACAGCAACCGCTGGGACGCCGAGGCCTGTGTCCGGCGCGGCAGGCCTTGCATGCCGGCCTTCAGCGCCTCGAGGTGAACGATATAGAAGAGCGCGATGTAGGAAATGATCGCCGGCAGGAAGGCGTGCTTCATGACCTGTACGTAGGGAATGCCCACGTACTCCACCATCAGGAAAGCGGCCGCCCCCATCACGGGCGGCATGATCTGGCCGTTCACGGAACTCGACACTTCCACGGCGCCAGCCTGATCGCCTCGGTAGCCCACGCGCTTCATCAGCGGAATCGTGAAGGTGCCGGTGGTCACGACGTTGGCGATGGACGAGCCGGAGATGAGGCCCGTGGCCGCCGACGAGACGACGGCCGCCTTGGCCGGACCGCCGCGCATGTGGCCCAGCAGGGCAAACGCGCTCTTGATGAAGTAGTTGCCCGCCCCGGCTTTGTCGAGCAGCGAGCCGAACAGCACAAACAAAAAGATGAAGCCGCTGGAGACGCCCAGCGCCACCCCGAACACGCCTTCGGTGGTGAGCCAGAAATGCGATGCCGCGCGGTCCAGCGAAGCGCCGCGGTGCGCCAGCATGTCCGGCATGTACGGACCGGCAAAGGTGTAGACCAGGAACACGACGGCCACCACCACCATGGGCAGGCCCAGCACGCGGCGCGTGGCCTCCAGCAGCAGCAGCACGCCGATCACCGATGACCAGACATCGAGCGTGTTCGGCTGGCCCGGACGACCGGCCAACTCGCGGTAGAAGAGAAACAGGTAGCCCGCACAAAACGCGGCCACCAACGCGAACACCCAATCGCCGACGGGCACGCGATCGCGCGGCGAACGCTTGGACGCGGGGTAGGCCAGGTAGGCCAGGAACACCGCGAACGCCAGGTGGATGGCCCGGCTCTCGGTGTCGTTGAGCAGAAAGACGCCCAGGCTGAAGGGCAGCGGCGAGGCGATCCAGAGTTGGAACAGCGACCAGGCCACGGCCACGACCAGGATCAGGCGGTTGACCAGAGGCCCCGCGTCTCGGCCTCCGGCGTCGTTGTCCTTCACCAGCTGGTTGACGTCCACGTCGGCGATGTTGTCGGCTTTATTCATGATGGATGAGGTGGATGCTCAGGGGCCCTCAATGCAGAACACCCCATGAGCGGCGGGCCGCACATGGGGTGCTCAGCGGCAACGGATCAGCAGATTACTTGATCCAGCCCTTTTCCTTGTAGTACTTGGCGGCACCGGGGTGCAGCGGCGCACTCAGGCCATCCTTGACCATGTTCTCGGCCTTCAGGTTGGCAAAGGCCGGGTGCAGCTTCTTGAACTCGTCGAAGTTGTCGAACACCGCCTTCACCAGGGTGTAGACCTGATCGTCCGAGGCCTTGGCCGAGGTCACGAAGGTCGCCAACACACCGTAGGTGTTGGTGTCCTGGTCATTGCCCTTGTACAGGCCGCCGGGGATCACGGCCTTGGCGTAGAACGGGAACTCGGCCACCAGCTTGTCCACGGCCGGGCCGGAGATGTTCACCAGCTTGGCGCCGCAGGTGGTCACCGGGTCCTGGATGTTGGCGCTCGGGTGGCCCACGCCGTAGAAGAAGGCGTCGATTTTGTTGTCGCACAGCGCGGCGCCGTGCTCGTCGGCCTTGAGCTCGGCCGCCAGACCGAAGTCGCTGAGCTTCCAGTTCATGGCCGTCAGCAGCTGCTCCATGGACGCGCGGGTGCCGGAACCGGGGTTGCCCACGTTCACGCGTTTGCCCTTGAGTTCGCTGAAGTTCTTGACGTTGGCGTCGGCGCGGGCGAGCACGGTGAAGGGCTCGGGGTGCAGCGAGAAGACGGAGCGCAGATCGCTGAAAGCGCCGTCCTTCTGGAACGTGCTGGTGCCCTTGTAGGCGTGGTGGTTCCAGTCGGACTGCGCCACGCCGAAGTCGAGGTCACCGGCCTTGATGGTGTTGATGTTGGCGACGGAGCCACCCGTGGATTCCACCGTGCAGCGGAAGCCGTGCTTGGCGCGGTCCTTGTTCACCAGGCGGCAGATGGCGCCGCCCGCGGCGTAGTACACGCCGGTCACGCCACCGGTGCCGATGGTCATGAACTTCTGTTGGGCGAAGGCGGGGGCGGCGGGCGCCATCATCGCGGCCGATGCGGCCACGGCGCTGAGACAGGCGGTGAGTTTCTTCATGGTGGTTCTCCTGCGGGTCACTGGTTGTGGAAAGGCGTGATGCTCTTGTGGAACGGTCGCGCGCAGGCCGGGAATGCTAATGCAATCGCCCGGCCCGCCCCCGCCGCGACGTCACGGGGTTTACCCCGTGACGCCATGCAGAGCGGGCATGGCGTCAGGCGGTGGCCAGCTTGGGCACCCCGGCCAGCGTCTTGTCGATCGCCGTGCGCAGGCGATGCACGATCTGGGCCAGCTCGTCGGGGGTGCTGATGAAAGGGGGCGCCAGCAGGATGTGGTCGCCGCAGCGGCCGTCCACCGAGCCGCCGGCCGGATAGACCATCAGGCCCTCGGCCATGGCGGCGCGCTTGAGGCGCGCGTGCAGCTTGAGTTCGGGGTCGAACCATTGCTTGCTGGCGCGGTCGGCCACCAGCTCCACGCCCCAGAACAGGCCGCGGCCGCGCACGTCGCCCACGTGCGGGTGCTCGCCGAAGGCGTCCTGGAACAGCGCCTGCAGCTGCGCGCCGCGCTCGCTCACCTGGGCCAGCAGGCCGTCGCGCTGGATCACGCGCTGCACCGCCAGCGCGGCCGCGCAGGCCACGGCATGCCCCAGGTAGGTGTGGCCGTGCTGGAACAGGCCGCTGCCCTTGCGGAAGGTCTCGACGATGCGGTTTTGCGCCAGCACCGCGCCGATGGGCTGGTACCCCCCGCCCAGGCCCTTGGCGATGGTGAGCAGATCGGGCACCACGCCTTCCTGCTCGCACGCGTGCAGCGTGCCGGTGCGGCCCATGCCGCACATCACCTCGTCCAGGATGAGCAGGATGCCATGGCGGTCGCACAGCTCGCGCACGCCCTTGAAGTAGCCCGGCACCGGCGTGAGCACACCGGCCGTGGCGCCGCCCACCGTCTCGGCCACGAAGGCGATGACCTTGTCGCCACCCAGGCGTTCGATGGCGGCCTCCAGCTCGGCCACCAGGCGCTGGCCGTACTGCTCGGCGGTCTCGTCGGCGCGCTTGTCGCGGTATTCGTAGCAGGGCGAGACGTGCTCGACCTCGATCAGCAGCGGCTTGAACTGCTCGCGGCGCCAGGCGTTGCCGCCCACGGCCAGCGCGCCCAGGGTGTTGCCGTGGTAGCTCTGGCGGCGCGCGATGAAGTGCTGGCGCTGCGGCTGGCCGATTTCCACGAAGTACTGGCGCGCCATCTTGAGCGCGGCCTCCACGGCCTCCGAGCCGCCGCTCACGAAGTACACGTTGCTCATGCCCTGCGGCGCGGTGTCGATCAGGGTGTCGGCCAGTTCCTCGGCCACGGCCGTGGTGAAGAAGCTGGTGTGCGCGTAGGCCAGCTGGTCGAGTTGCGCGTGCATGGCCGCGATCACGTCCGGGTGGCCATGGCCGAGGCAGGAGACGGCCGCGCCGCCGGAGGCGTCGAGGTAGGTTTTGCCCTGGCTGTCGGTGAGCGTGATGCCTTTGCCACTGACGGCGACGGGCATATCCTGGAGCAGCTGGCGGTGGAAAACGTGGCTGGATTGCATGGGCGGCTGGGGGAGCGGTGGGGGGAATGCGCCAGTCTAGGCAAGCGTCCGCCGCTGTCCACATGCTTTTATCGGCCCGGGCCATGCCTTCAGGTTATGCCTCGCCGCCCTGCCCATGAGTTCCGGTCATGGGCGATGCCTCGGTCTGCATTTCACAGGCGCCAGGCGCCTGCCTACAGTGCGGCCCACCATGCACAACCCCCCTGCCCTGTCCCTGAACCCGCCCGCCGCGCGCCGCGTGGCCGTGCTGGGCGCCGGCATCGTCGGCCTGGCCACCGCCTGGCAATTGCAGCGCGACGGCTTCGACGTCACCGTCATCGACGCGCATCGCCCCGGTCAAGGCGCCAGCTTCGGCAACGGCGCGCAGCTGAGCTACGCCTACGTGCAGCCGCTGGCCGATCCCTCGATCTGGGCGCAGCTGCCCAAGCTGCTGCTCTCGCGCGAATCGCCCTTCTCGCTGCGCCTGCGCCTGGACCCGGCGCAGTGGGCCTGGGGCCTGCGCTTCCTGGCCGCCTGCCGCGCGGAGGTGTCCGCCCGCAGCACCGGCACGCTGCTGGCCCTGGCGGAGGAAAGCCGCGAGGTCCTGCAGCAGCTGCTGGCCGACACGCAGGCCCACTGCGACTTCACCACCAGCGGCAAGCTGGTGATGTACGGCAGCGAGGCCTCGTTCGCGGCGGCGCGCCACCAGCTCGATCTGCAGCGCGCCCTGGGCGGCGCCGAGCAGCACGCGCTGTCGCTCGCCGACTGCCTGCGCGTCGAACCGGCGCTGGCCGGCAGCGCGGCGCGCTACGTGGGCGGCATCCACACGCCGGGCGAATGCGCGGCCGACTGCGCCCGCCTGTGCGACGCCCTGCACGGCGCCCTGCAGGCGCGCGGTGTGCGCTTCGTGCTCGGCGCGCCCCTGGGTGCGCTGCGGCGCGAGGGCGATCGCCTGGTCGCGGTGCAGGCGGGCAACGACTGGATCGAGGCCGACGGCTTCGTTGCCGCCCTGGGCACCGGCGTGACCGCGTTCGCGCGCCGGCTCGGGGTGAGCCTGCCGGTCTACCCGCTCAAGGGCTACAGCCTCACGCTGGACGCGCCGGTCGGCAGCGGCCTGGCACCGAACGTGAGCGTGACCGACGCGCAGCGCAAGCTGGTGTTCGCGCGACTGGGCCAGCGCTTGCGCGTGGCCGGGCTGGCCGAGCTGGCCGGCCACGACACGCGCATCGAGACCCGCCGCGTCGAGCAGCTGCGGCGTGCCGCGCGCGAGGTCTTCCCGCTGGCCTGCGCCGGCACCGAGACCCGCCCCTGGGCCGGCCTGCGCCCCGCCACGCCCACAGGCGTCCCCATCGTGGGCCGGGTGGGCGGCGCGCCCGCCAATGTGCTGTTCAACGCCGGACATGGCGCCCTGGGCTTCACCCTGGCCGCCGGCAGCGCGCGGCGGCTGTCGCGCCAGCTGCAAGGCGTGGCGGAGCGGCCGCGCACGGCCGCCGCGCTCATCCGATCTGCTGCAAGGCCTGCTGAAAACAGCGCGTGAAGGCGCGCGCCACCACCGAATGCGGCCGCGCGGTGGGCCGCAGCATGTGCACGGCGGTGAGCATGGCCGGCTCGAAGGGCAGCACATCCACGCGCGTGCGATCGGCCGAGGTCGCCGTGCAGCCCTCCACCAGGGCCACGCCCACGCCGTGCTGGGCCAGCGCCAGCGCCACGTGGTAGGTCTGCACGGTCATGATCGGGCGCAGGTCCACGCCGTGGTCGCGCATGGCGTGCGAGAGCTGCACACCCAGCGGGTCCTGGCCGTCCAGGGCGATCACGGGCAGCCGCGCCAGCTGCGACCAGCCGATGCCGCCGGCCTTGAGCACGCGCGGCGGCAGCAGGCCCTTGGGCGCCACCACCATCACGCGCCGCTCGCCCAGGCGCTCCTGCACCAGGGCTGGGTGCGAGCCGGGGTTGAACACGTAGCCCACGTCGGCCTCCTGCAGGGCCAGGGCGGAGACGATCTGCACCGAGTGCAGGGCCTGGTGGTGCACCAGCACGTCGGGGTGCCGTTCGCGGAACAGGCGCATGGCGCGCGGCAGCACCTCGTAGCTCAGACCCAGCACGGTGAGCACGCGCAGCTCGCCGTGGGTGCGGCCGGCCTTCAGGCTGGTGGCCAGGCGCTGCACCTCGTCGAGCTGGGCGAACAGGCGCTCGATGTGCGGGTACAGCGTCTGGGCCTCGGTGGTGGGCACCAGGCGCCCGCCGGCGCGCTGGAACAGCGGAAAGCCGAGCTGCAGTTCGGCGTGCTGCAGCGTGCGGCTCACCGCCGGCTGGGTGACGTTGATCATGCGGGCCGCCGCGCTCACGCTGCCGGTGAGCATGACGGCGTTGAAGACCTCGATGTGGCGCAGGCGCATGGGCGCCTATTGTGCTCGGCCCATGCCCCGCCCGCGCCAGGCGCCTTCAGGACCCCGGGTGCTCCGCCGCCGGCGGGTGGGCCGCGCCGGGCGGCGTGGCCGGCGGCATCGACGCGTCGCGCCGGTGGAACAGCTTCGCGAACCACAGCGCCACGTCGTCGACGATGGTGAACACCGCCGGGATCACCAGCAGGCTCAGGAAGGTCGAGGTGATGAGTCCGCCGATCACCGCCACCGCCATCGGCGAGCGGAAGCTGCCGTC
Source organism: Hydrogenophaga sp. SNF1 (assembly GCF_034421675.1). Lineage (NCBI taxonomy): Bacteria > Pseudomonadati > Pseudomonadota > Betaproteobacteria > Burkholderiales > Comamonadaceae > Hydrogenophaga > Hydrogenophaga sp. SNF1. Next base: position 2,976,184 of record NZ_CP139793.1, on the reverse strand, counting down.
CGCCTCGCCCCAGCCGACCGCGATGGGCAGCATGCCCGCGCCCATGGCGATCGTGGTCATCACGATCGGCCGAGCGCGCTTGTGGCAGGCGTCCAGGATGGCGTCCAGCCGCGACAGGCCGTGCGCGCGCCGCGCCTCGATGGCGTATTCCACCAGCAGGATGGAGTTCTTCGTCGCCACGCCCATCAGCATGATCAGGCCGATCAGCGAGGGCATGGAGAAGCTCTTGTTGGCGATCAGCAGCGCCACGAAGGCCCCGCCCAGCGACAGCGGCAGCGCCGCCAGGATGGTCATGGGGTGCAGGAAGGCCTTGAACAGCAGCACCAGCACGATGTAGATGCACAGCACACCGGTGAGCATGGCCAGGCCGAAGCTGGCGAACAGCTCGCCCTGCACCTCGGCGTCGCCCACCTCCAGCACCGACACCCCCGGCGGCAGGTTGCGCAGGCTGGGCAGCTTGTCCACCGCCGCCTTCATGTCGCCCAGCGCGATGCCCGCGAGCTCGACCTCGAAGTTGATGTTGCGCGAGCGGTCGTAGCGGTCGATCACCGCCGGGCCGCCGCCGAACTCGAGCGAGGCCACCTGGCCCAGCATCACCGGCCCCTTGGCGCCGGGCACGGCCAGGCGGCGCAGCACGTCCAGGTCGTGGCGCGCGCCGACGTCGAGCTTGACCACGATGGGGATCTGCCGCTGCGGCAGGTTCATCTTGGGCAGCAGGTTGTCGTAGTCGCCCACCGTGGCGATGCGCAGCGTCTCGGCGATGGCCGAGCTGGTCACGCCGAGCTCGGCGGCGCGCGCCAGGTCGGGCGTGACGATGATCTCGGTGCGCACCAGCGCGGCGGTGGACTGGATGCTGCCCACGCCGCGCACGGTGCGCAGGTCGCGCTCGACCGCCCGCGCGGCGGTGGTCATGGCGTGCGCGTCGCTGCCGGTCAGGGTCAGAACGTACTTCTCGCCCGAGCCACCCAGGCCCACCTTGCTGCGCACGCCGGGCAGGTTGGACATGGCGTCGCGGATCTGGTTTTCGATGCCCTGCTTGCGCGGGCGCTGGCCACGCGGATCAAGCTGGATGGTGAGCGCGGCCTTGCGCGACTCCGCCGCGCCCTGCGGCGCGAACGGATCGGTGCCGGCCGTGCCCGAGCCGATGGTGGTGTAGACCGAGCGCACGTGCGGCACCGCCGCCACCAGCTGACGCGCGCGCTCGGCCGTGGCCACGGTCTGCTCCAGCGTGGCGCCGGGCGGCAGCTCCAGGAAGACCTGGGTCTGCGAGTTGTCGTCGGGCGGCACGAAGCCCTGCGGCAACAGCGGGATCAGCATCAGCGAGCCGATGAAGAACAGACCGGCACCCAGGCTGGTGAGCCAGCGGTGGCGGATGCACCAGCGCGCCCAGTTCTGGTAGGTGTCCACCCAGGCCGGCTCGTCCTGGTTGTGCGCCCAGCGCCAGAGGCCGCGCGTGAGGGCGTTGGAGGCCGCCCAGCGCGGCATCTCCTTGGCCATCACCACGGGCTTGAGCAGGTAGGCAGCCATCATGGGCGTGAGCGCGCGCGCGACCACCAGCGAGGCGAACACCGCCAGCGCGGCGGTCCAGCCGAACTGCTTGAAGAACTTGCCCGGGATGCCCGCCATGAAGGCCGTGGGCAGGAACACCGCGATCAGCGTGAAGGTGGTGGCGATGACGGCCAGGCCGATCTCGTCGGCCGCCTCCATGGCGGCCTGGTAGGGCGTCTTGCCCATGCGCATGTGGCGCACGATGTTCTCGACCTCCACGATGGCGTCGTCCACGAGGATGCCGATCACCAGCGACATGGCGAGCAGCGTCACCACGTTGATGGTGAAGCCCATGGCGTACATGCCGATGAAGGCCGGGATGGCCGACAGCGGCAGCGCCACGGCCGACACCACGGTGGCGCGGAAATCGCGCAGGAACAGCCAGACCACCAGCACCGCCAGCAGGGCGCCTTCGTACAGCAGGGTCATGGAGGCGTCGAACTCCTCTTTCACCGGCGTGACGAAGTCGAAGGACTCGGTGATGTGCAGGTCGGGCCGGGCGGCGCGCAGCTGCTCCAGCTTGGCGCGCACGCCGTCGCCCACCTCGATCTCGCCGGCGCCGCGGCTGCGCGCCACTTCGAAGCCCACCACGGGCTTGCCGTCCAGGAAGGCGGCGGCCGTGGGGTCGGCCACGGTGTCGCGCACCTCGGCGATCTGGTCCAGGCGGATGTAGCGGCCGTCGCTCAGCGCCACCTGCATGCCGGCCAGTGCTTCGGCCGAGGCCAGTTGCGACAGCGTGCGCAGCGGCTGCTGGCTGCCGCCCAGGTCCACGCGGCCGCCCGCGCTTTCGATCTGCACGCGCGCCAGCTGGCGCGACACGTCGGTGGCCGTGGTGCCGAGCGCCTGCAGCTTGAGCGGGTCCAGCAGCACCTGCACCTCGCGGTCCACGCCGCCCACGCGGTTGACCGCGCCCACGCCTGGCACCGACAGCAGGAGCTTGGAGACGTCGTTGTCGACGAACCAGGACAAGGCCTCGGCGTCCATCTTGTCGGACGCGACCGTGAAGGCCAGCACCGCCCCGCCGGCCAGCTCCACCTTGTTGACGATGGGGTCGCGCAGGTCGGTGGGCAGTTCGCTGCGCACCTTGGCCACGGCCGAGCGCACGTCGTCCAACGCCTGCTGCGTGTCCTTCTCGATGCGGAACTCCACGGTGAGCGAGACCGTGCCGTCCTGCACCTTGGTGTAGATGTGCTTGAGTCCTTGCAGCGAGGCCAGGCTGTTTTCGATGATGCGCGCGACGTCGTTCTCGAGCTGGTTGGGCGAAGCGCCCGGCAGGGCCGCCACCACGGTGATGGTGGGCAGGTCCAGGTCCGGGAAGTTCTGCACCTTCATCTGCTTGAAGGAGAACAGGCCCGCCAGCGTCAGCATGACGAACAGCATCGCCGCCGGAATGGGGTTGCGGATGGACCAGGCGGAGACATTCATGTCACTGCACCACTTTCACCAGATCACCTTCGTTGAGGAAGCCCGCGCCCTGCACCGCCACGGATGCCTCGGCCTGCAGGCCTTCGAGCACTTCCACGCGCTCGCCCACGCGGCGGCCGGTGCGCACCTTGAGCTGGCTGGCGCGGCTCTGCGCGTCGATGGCGAAGACGTAGTTGCTGCCGTCGCGCACCACCACCGACTGGCTGGGCACCGTCAACGCCTCGCTCTGCCCCAGGTCGAAGGCGCCGTGCGCGAAGGTGCCGGCCTTGAGCTCGGCATGGCGCGGCAGGTCGACGAAGACCAGGATGTTGCGCGTCTGCGGGTCGGCGCTGGGCGCGATGGCGCGCACCTTGCCCTGCACCTCGCGGCCGGTGGCGGCCGTCACCGCCACGGACTGGCCGATCTTCACGCGGTCCACCTCGCTGGGCGTGACCTCGCCGCGCCACTCCAGGCGGCCCTGGCGCACCAGGCGGAACAGCTCCTGGCCCGCGCCCACCACGGCGCCCACGGTGGCCGCGCGGGCGGAGATCACGCCGTCGTCGGGCGCCAGCACGCGGGTGTTGCCCAGGCGCACCTCGGTGGCGCCGAGCGCAGCCTTGGCGGCCTCCCATTGCGCCAACGCCACCTTCTCCTGCGTGAGGTACTGCGCCACCTGCGACTTCGACAGCGCGCCGGTGTTCTCGATGGCGCGCGCGCGCTCGGCGTCGGCCTTGGCGTTCTGGTAACTGGCCTCGGCCTGCATCAGGCTGGCGCGCGCCTGCAGGGTGTCGGCCTGGGTGGTCTCGCGCACGAACTCGGCCAGCACCTGGCCCTTGCGCACGGCGTCGCCCACGTTCACGTTCACCGTGGACAGGCGCAGGCCGTTCACCTCGGCGCCCACGCTGGCCTCCTGCCAGGCGGCGATGTTGCCGTTGGCCTGCAGGCGGATGGGCATCGACTCGCGCTGCGGCTGGGCCACCGTGACGGTGAGCGCGGGCCGGGGCTGGTCGCCCGCGGCCGGTGCGCTGGCGCCACCGGCGCCCTGCGGGCTGGCGGCCGGGGCATCGGCGGATGGGCGCAGCAACAGCCAGGCGGCCAGTGCGAGGATGAGCAGGGCCAGCGCGGCCAGGGGCCAGAACCAGCGGCGCCGGGGGGTGGAGGTGGCGTTCATCGGGCGTCGTTCGAAGCGTTGGGATTCAGGGCATCACCGGGGTAGGTGGCGGGGATCGCGGCGGGATCGAAGCCGCCCCCCAGGGCGACGTAGAGCTGCAGCCAGGCGTCCAGGCGCTCCTGCTGCAGGGCCACGGCGCTGCTGTCGGCGTTGAGCTTGAGGCGGCGCGCCTCTTCCAGCTCGTTGAGGTTGGCGAAGCCCACGCGGTAGCGCGCTTCGGTGGCTTCGAAGGAGCGGCTGTAGCCGGCCACCGCGGTTTCGGTGGCGGCCAGGCGCTCGCTCAGGCCCGAGAGCGTGACCAGCGACTGCTCCACCTCGGCCACGGCCTGGCGCAGCGTGCGCGCGTAGGCCATGGCGGCGGCCTCGTAGCGGGCCTGGGCGCTGTCCGCGCTGGCGTGCAGGGCGCCGCGCCCCAGCAGCGGCAGGCTCAGGGTGATGGGGCCGATGGACCAGGAATTGGCGGTGAAGTCCAGGCCGCCGCCCGAGAAGTGGTTGCGCAGCACGCTGCCCTGCAGGGTGAGGCCCGGGCGCAGCGCGGCGCGGGCCACGCCCACGTCCTCGCTGGCGGCCACCAGCTCACGCTGGGCGCGGTACACGTCGGGGCGCTGGCGCAGCACGTCGGCCGGCACGGCGTTCACGCCCAGCAGCCGCTCGACCTGGCCAGAGGCGAGCCAGGCCTTGAGGTCGGGCGCGCCGCCGAGCTGGGCGCGCACGTCCGCTTCGGGCTGGGCGGTGATGGCGGCGATGGACTTCACCTGGCGCTCGCACAGGGCCTCCTGGCTGCGCCAGCGCGCCACGCCCTCGGCGGCGCTGGCGCGCGCCAGCGCCGCCACGGCGGGCGCGGTGAGGCCGGCGCGCTCGGTCACGTCGTTGCTGTCGGCCGTGACGCGGCGCGAGTCGCGGTCGTTCAGCGCCACGGCCAGTTGTTCGCGGCACAGGCGCTGGCCGAAATAGAGCTGCGCCACCTCGGACGCCACCAGCACGCGGGCCTCGTGCCAGCGTGCGCCGGCGGCGTCCTGCTGGGCCTGCGCGCTGTCCACGCGCCCCTGGCCCTCGCCCCACAGGCCCACGGCCCAGGAGGCCTGCACCCCCCCGCTCAGCGTGGTGCCCAGCGGCGTGTTCACGTCGGTGCGGCCCCGGCTGGCGATGGCCACCGCATTCGCCTGGGGGCGGCCCTGCGCCTCGGCCCCGGCCAGCGCGGCGCGCGCCGCGAACACCTGGGCCCGGGCGGACGCGATGTCGGGGCTGTGGCGCTGGGCGCGCGTGATCCAGTCGCTGAGCACCGGGTCGTCGAAACGGGCCCACCAGTCGCCCAGGGCCTGGGCGCTGCCCTGGTGCGCCAGCGGCGGCGCCACCCAGCGCTCGGGCAGGTCGACGGGTACTTCGGTCGGTGGCCGGCTCACGCTGCACGCGCCCAGCAGGGCGCCAGCGACCAGCGCCACGAGCAGTCGCTTCATGGTGCGAAAGGGGATGCCCCCCTGAGTGTTGTTCTTGGCGCCGAGACTCTAGTCGAAGCTCAGGCCTGAACATTTCAAATCATTTCAATGGCGTAACAGCGTTTGCGCAGTGGGTGGCGCCTGCGCGCGCCCAGGCCACCCTCAGTCGTCGTCGCTGGCGTCCAGCCCCGGGAACAGCACCTCGGTGAAGCCGAAGCGGCGGAAGTCGCGCACCCGCATGGGGTACAGCATGCCCCAGAGGTGGTCGCATTCGTGCTGCACCACGCGCGCATGAAAGCCCTCGGCCTCGCGCACGATCGCCTGCCCGAATTCGTCGAAGCCCTGGTAGCGGATGCGCCGCCAGCGCGGCACCACGCCGCGCAGCCCGGGCACCGACAGGCAGCCTTCCCAGCCCTCTTCCTGCTCGTCGCCCAGGGGCGTGATGACCGGATTGACCAGCGTGGTGCGCGGGACCACCGGCGCGTCCGGGTAGCGAGGGTTGGGCGCGCCGCTGCCGAAGATGACGACCTGCAGATCGACGCCGATCTGCGGCGCCGCCAGGCCCGCGCCGTTGGCGGCGGCCATGGTGTCCTTCAGGTCGGCCACCAACCGGTGCAGTTCGGGCGTGTCGAAGGCGGTGACGGGCTGGGCGTGGCGCAGCAGGCGCGGATCGCCCATTTTCAGAATAGGGTGAATGCTCATGGCGATGGTGAACAAGCAACGAGGCCATTGGGCCGAGGCCCGCCGGGTGTGTGGAATTGCGCAATTCGTCGGCCTATCCGAATCAATGACCGGCAGCATGCCAATTATTTAAATCCAAGCCATCCATTGGAATTTCAGGACGGAAGGATTTCATTCTCAACAAGGAATCCAGTTTCCCCTGCACCGAAAGGTTTCGACAGCCCATATTTCATCATCAATTGGAGAAAAATCCCCCTCCAACGGCCCCCGTCCTTCTGGGCCGGGGCCCGGCTAGACTGCACCCCGGGAGTCGGCGATAGCGAAAGACCGGTCTGACCGGGGTGCATTGAATTCCGCGAGACGCCAGCAATTAATTGAGCCGCAAGGGCCACCGATGAAGCCTTGGGACTCCCCGGGTTTTGGCCCGAGCCATGTGCAAGCGTTCCATTTCTTCTCCAGGAGGATTCCATGAGCAGGACTCAACAAGGTTCACGTTTCCCATCCCGCGCCGGGCTGACCGCATTGACCGTCGCATTGCTGGCCTTGGGGGGCTGTTCGGGCACCGGCTCGCTCAATTCGGCGGGCAGTGGCGGCGGCGTGGCCTCCGGCGGCGTGGCCTCCGGCGGCGGGGGCTCGGGCGGCGGGTCGGACACCCCGGCCAGCGCCACCTCGCCATTGGCCGGGGTGGTCCGCGAGCAAGGCAACACCATAACCGACGCCGGGCGGGCCGTCTCGGGCCTGGGCGGCCCGCTGTCCGGCGCGCTGGCGCCCGTGGTCGGCAATGCCTCCGCCCAAGGCGTCGATGGCGTTGTCGCCCACACCGGTGGCGCGGTGGGCGCGCTGGGCGGCGCCCTGTCCAATGGCCTCGGCCAGCTGGGCACCGTGGACAACCCGCTCGGCATCACGGCCGCGGGCGTCGGCGGTGCCGTGGGCCAGACGGGCCAAGCGGTGTCCAGCGCGGGCGACGCGGTGCGCGGCCTGGGCCAGAACCCAGCCACCGCCGCCCTGAGTCCCCTGAGCGACCCCGCGAGCCAGCGGGTGGACCGGGCGGGCCAGTTGGTGCGCCGCGCGGGCCAGGGCATAGAAACGCAGACGACCCGTGGCTCAGCAGGTCAGTTGCTGGAGCGCACCACCCCCGCGCTGGAAGGCGCGGCGAACACCGCCGTGAGCGCCACCCAGGCCGTGGGCCAGGGCACGGGTCTGGGCGCGGCACTGGGCGATGGCGTGCTCAACCCGGCCACCCGCGTGCTGAGCGAACGGAACGCGCAACTGCCCTTGTCGCCGGAGGGAAACAGCATCCTCGGCAACACCACGCGCACCGCGGGCCACGTGGGCCAGGCGGTGGACGATCCTTCGGCGCCCGGCGACAACCCGGTCGAGCGGGTGGGCAGTGGCGTCAGCACACTCATCGTGCCCATCACCGCCGCCGCCAGCGGCCTGGCGGGCCGCGTGAACGACAGCACCGACCTCGACACGCCCATTGGCAACCTGGTGGTGGACGTGGGCGATGCGACGCAGTCACTCGGCACCGGTTTGCAGGGCGACGGCTCGCAGCCCCTGACGAACAGCCTGGGCCAGGTGGTCACCCCCACCGGCGATCTGGTGAGCGGCCTGGGCACGGCCCTGGGCGGCACCAGCGGCACAGGTGGCGTGCTGGCACCGGTGACGAACACGGTGACCACCCTCACAGGCGGAACCGGTGGTGTGCTGGCGCCGGTGACCAACACCGTGGGCAGCCTCACGGGCAGCACGGGAGGCACCGGCGGTGCGCTGGCGCCTGTGCTCAACACCGTGGGTGGCCTGCTCGGTCGCTGAGGCAGACGCCGCATGCCCCGGCCACACGCCCGACGGCTTCTGCTGGCCTGGCTGACGGGGTGGGCCGCCACGGGCGCGGGCGCGCAGAGCGCCGCGCCCCTGGGCAACCCCCTCGACAGCTTGCCGCGCCCGCAACGGCCCACGCCGCCGGACGCGGAGGTGCGGATCGACGTCAAGCCCCCGGCCCCGCCGGGCGCCGACATCCTGAACCGCGGACTGACGCCGCGCCGCTTCAGCATCGAAGGCGTCCGGTCCCTGCCCTTCGACGAGGTGGCCGCGCTGTTCGCGCCGCTGGCCGGGCAGCCCATCACCGTGGCGCAACTGATCGAAACCAGCCAACGCGCCACGGCCATTTATCAGCGGCGCGGCTACGCGCTGTCGTTCTTTTTCGTGCCGGCGCAGGACTTCCGCGACGGCGTGGTGCGCGTGGTGGCGGTGGAAGGCCACGTGCAGGACGTGCGCCTCGAAGGCGACGCGGGCCGCGCCGAGCCCAAGCTGCGCGAGATCGCCGAGCGGCTGCGCGCCGACAAGCCCCTGCGCCGCGAGACCTTCGAGCGCGTCACCGAGCTGCTGGGCCGCCTGCCCGGCATCACGCTGCAAGCCGAGGTGCGCCTGCCCACCAGCACCGACGGCGCGAGCACGCTCACGCTCAAGGTGCGGCGCAAGCCCTACGACCTGGCCGTGGGCCTGGAGGCGCGCCAACCGCACCCGCGCGCGGTGCTCACGGGCTCGGTGAACGACCTGCTGGCCCCGGGCAGCCAGATCGGTGCGTCCACGCTGGTGTCATCGGCCCGCCACGACCACTACAACGCCCTGCACTACCTGCAGTTCGTCGGCGGCCAGGGCTGGTCCCTCAAGGGCACGCTGTCGCGCTACCGCGGCGACCCGAACGAACAGCTCGGCATCGAAGGGCCCTTGCCGCGCGAGACCCGCGTGCGGCGCGCCGAGATCGGCGCGAGCTACCCGCTGCGGCTGTCGCGCAGTGCCAGCCTCACGATCGGCCTCGGCCTGTACGGCGTGGACACGCAGGACACCACGAGCAACCCCGCCAATGGGGCCTACCTCACCGACGATTCGCGCGTGCGCGTGCTGCAAGGGCAGATGGCCTATGCGAGCCAGCTGCCCGAGCGCAGCCGCCAGGCCAGCCTCACGCTGTCGCACGGCCTCAAGGGCCTGGGCGCGCGCGCCGGCCTGCTCAGCAACCTGCCCGGCCTGTCGGGCCCCAGCCCGGTCGAGCTGGGCTTCACGCGGCTGCAGGCCGAGGCCTCGCAGGCCAACCGCTTCGCCAATGGCTTCGGCACGGTGGTGTCCCTGGCGCTGCAAGCCAGCGCGGACCCGCTGCCCAGCAGCGAAAAAACCTCGTTCGGCGGTGGCCGCTTCGGGCGCGGCTACGCCAGCGGCGAAGCGGTGGGCGATTCGGGCTGGGGCCTGGGCCTGGAGCTCAACAAGGCCTTCACCATGGACGGCGCCTGGCTGCGGCAATGGCAGCCCTACCTGCTGTGGGAGGCCGCGCGCGTCTATGCCGACCAGGGCACGCCCCTGCCGCAGACGCTGCGTTCGGTGAGCCTGGGCCTGCGCCTGAGCGACCACCAGCGCTACAGCGTGGACATCAGCGCGTCCAAGCCCACGGGCGACACACCGCTGGACAACACCCGCAAGCGCTGGCGCGCCGGCCTCACGCTGAGCTGGCGCCTGGCGGGCCCCTGAAGCGCCGAGGACCGCCGCGGCTTGACGCGGGCGGCGCCATGGGCGAAGGTCCGCCGATCGACCCCACGGAACGACGCCATGAAGTCCCTGCTCCCTGCCCTTGCCCTCGCGCTGCCGGCGCTCGCCCATGCCCAGGGCGCCGCCATCTTCAAAGACGCCGACCTCGCGCTGGGCGAAAAACTCCTGGCCGACAACCAATGCGCCCAATGCCATATGAAGCAGGTGGGCGGCGACGGCAGCGCCATCTACCGCCCCCAGGGCCGCATCAACAACGCCGCCCTGTTGCGCGGCATGGTGGAGAACTGCAGCACGCGGCTGAACCTGCAGCTGTTTCCCGAAGAGGTCACGGCCATCGCGGCGGTGCTCAACCGGGACCACTACCGGTTCAAGCCGTAGGCGGCTCCTGCGCCGGCGTGGCCAGCAGTGCCAGCATCGCCGCCTCGTCGATCACCGCCACGCCCAGCTCGCGGGCCTTGTCCAGCTTGCTGCCGGCTTCTTCGCCCGCCACCACATAGTCGGTCTTCTTGCTCACCGAGCCGGCCACCTTGGCGCCGGCCGCCTCGAGCATGGCCTTGGCGTCCTCGCGCTTGAGCGTGGGAAAGCTGCCCGTGAGCACGAAGGTCTTGCCCAGCAGGGGCTGCGGGGTGTTGTGCTCGCCCTCGTTCTCGGGCCAGTGCACGCCGGCCGCGCGCAGCTGTTCCACCACCTCGCGGTTGTGCGGCTGCTCGAAGAAGGTGCGGATGCTCTGCGCCACCACCGGGCCCACGTCGTTGACCTGCAGCAGCTCGTCCACGCTGGCGTCCATGATGCGGTCCAGCCCGCCGAAGTGGCGCGCGAGGTCCTTGGCCGTGGCCTCGCCCACGTGGCGGATGCCCAGGCCGAACAGCAGGCGCGGCAGCGTGGTCTCGCGGCGCTTGTTCAAGGCGTCCAGCACGTTCTGCGCCGACTTTTCGGCCATGCGCTCGAGGCCCGCGAGCGCGGCGAGGCCGAGTTTGTACAGGTCCGGCAGGGTCTTGATGAGCCCGCTGTCCACCAGTTGCTCGACCAGCTTGTCGCCCAGGCCCTCGATGTCGACCGCGCGGCGCTGCGCGTAGTGCAGGATGGCCTGCTTGCGCTGGGCGGCGCAGAACAGGCCGCCGGTGCAGCGGTGGTCGGCCTCGCCCTCCTCGCGCACGGCCAGGCTGCCGCAGACGGGGCAGTGGCTGGGCATGGTGAACACCGGCGGGTCGCCCTCGCGCTTGTCCAGCAGCACCGACACCACCTCGGGGATCACGTCGCCCGCGCGGCGCACGATGACCGTGTCGCCCACGCGCACGTCCTTGCGACGCGCCTCCATTTCGTTGTGCAGGGTGGCGTTGGTGACGGTGACGCCGCCCACGAACACCGGCGCGAGCTTGGCCACGGGCGTGAGCTTGCCGGTGCGGCCCACCTGCACGTCGATGGCCTGCACCGTGGTGAGCTGCTCCTGCGCCGGGTACTTGTGCGCCACGGCCCAGCGCGGCTCGCGGGTCACGAAGCCCAGGCGCTTCTGCGTCTCCAGGCTGTTGACCTTGTAGACCACGCCGTCGATGTCGTAGGGCAGCGCGTCGCGCTGCTCGCCGATGCGCCGGTGGAAAGCCACCAGCTCGTCGGCGCCGCGGCACACGGCCGTCTGCTCGGCCACGGGGAAGCCCCAGGCCTTCAGGCGCATGAGCCAGTCGTACTGGCTGGCGGGCGGGTGCCGATCGCCGAGTACCTCGCCCCAGGAATAGGCGAAGAAGCTCAGGGGCCGCTCGCGCGCGATGCGCGAGTCGAGCTGGCGCACGGCGCCGGCGGCGGCGTTGCGCGGGTTCACGAAGGTTTTTTCGCCCTTGGCACCCTGGGCGATCTTCTCGCGCTGGCGCTCGTTCAGGGCCTCGAACTGGTCGCGGCGCATGTAGACCTCGCCGCGCACCTCCAGCACCTCGGGCACGCCGTCGGGGAGCTTCAAGGGAATCTGCTTGATGGTGCGCACGTTGTGCGTCACGTCCTCGCCGGTCTCGCCGTCGCCGCGCGTGGCGGCGCGCACCAGCACGCCGCGCTCGTAGCGAAGGCTCATGGCCAGACCGTCGAACTTGAGTTCGGCCAGGTACTCCACGGGCGGATCGGACTCGGCCAGGCCCAGCTCGCGGCGCACGCGCGCGTCGAAGGCGGCGGCGCCGCTGGCCTCGGTGTCGGTCTCGGTGCGGATGCTGAGCATGGGCACCGCGTGGCGCACGGGCGCCAGTTCCTTCAGCACGGCACCGCCCACCCGCTGCGTGGGCGAGTCGGGCGTCAGCAGTTCGGGGTGCCGCGCCTCGATCGCCTGCAGCTCCTGAAACAGGCGGTCGTACTCGGCGTCGGGGATCTTGGGCGCGTCCAGCGTGTAGTAGAGGTGGGCGTGGTGGTGCAGCAGCGCGCGCAGCTCGGCGGCCCGCTCGGCGGCCGACGCGGGGGGCGTCGACTCGGCAAACATATCGGCGGTCATGGGGACTATGAGAACAAGCGGCGCGCCTGCGGCGAGCCGGCGGCAAGGTCGCGTTCGTCGAGCGCGTCGTACAGGCCTTCCAGGTCCGAGCCGATCTGGTCCATGGCCTCGGCCGGCAGCGGCGCGCCGGTGTCGTCGGTGACCACGCCGTCCATGGCCTCGGCCAGGGCCTGGGCGGCCTGGCGCAGGCGCGCGAAGGGCAACTCGCCCCGCGCCACATGCGTGACCTCCAGCGAGAGCGTGATCTCGCGCAGCGCACTCTGCTCGGGGTCGTCGGCCATGGCGGCCTGGGAGTCGTAGGCCAGGGCCAGCAGCGGCGGCTGGCCCGGCTGGCTGGCCGGCAGCACCATGCGACCGGGCAGCGTGCCCGCCACGAAGCCCAGGCGCCCCGCGTGCTGCGAGACATAGCCCGGGCTCCAGGCCGCGCGGCGCGCGCGCAGGGTGAAGCCGAGCTGGGCGTCGTGGCCGCTGGCGAAGGCGTCGAGCTCGCGCGCGCGCGCCACCTCGGCCCGCATGTCGGGGAAGTCGGGGCTGGCGCCCACGGCGTCGGCGAAGGCCTGGGCCTTCACCACGAACTCGGAGAACTCGATGTCGTTGAGCGGGCCGGCGCGGTTGGCCAGCTGCACACCGGCCTGCAGCGCCCGGTAGCGCTGGTGCGGCCGCGCCACCTCCCATTCGCCACTCTGCGTATTGAGGCCTTCCACCGCGAAGGGCTTGCTGCCCACGCGCCGCGTGGCGGGCAGCGCCGCCAGCACGGCCTCGCCCGACACCTCGTGCTCCAGCGCCAGCGGCGCGATGACGTCGATCAGCGCGTCCAGCGCGGGGCCGGGGCGGCGCTCGGGCAGCGGGGCCAGGGTGGGCTCGATCGGCCCCTCGTCACCGGTGCCGGTGCCGGCGGCCTCGCCGCCCAGGCCCTCGCGCGGCGCCTCGGCCGGCGCCGCCTCACGCTCGCCGTCCGGCACGGCGTCGCCGAAACCCGGCTCGCGCCGCTCCGCCAGCGGGTCGCCCGGGGGCCCCACGGCGGGTTCGAGCGCCTCGCCCGGCGCCAGGCGCTCGCGCGCCGTGCGCGGCGCGCTCTGGCGCGTGATCCAGGCGTTGTAGGCCACCACCGCCGCCAGCACCAGGCCGCCGACGATGACCAGTCCGATCTGCAGGCTGCTCATGGCACGGGGCTCCTCAAGTGGCTTCCATCATCCCGGCGGCCGACTCCATGTCCACCGCCACGATGCGCGAGACACCCTGCTCCTGCATGGTCACGCCGATGAGCTGCTGGGCCATCTCCATCGCGATCTTGTTGTGGCTGATGAAGAGGAACTGCGTCTCCTTGGCCATGGCGCTCACCAGCTTGGCGTAGCGCTCGGTGTTGGCGTCGTCCAGCGGTGCGTCCACCTCGTCGAGCAGGCAGAACGGCGCGGGGTTGAGCTGGAAGATGGCGAACACCAGGGCAATGGCGGTGAGCGCTTTCTCGCCGCCGGACAGCAGGTGGATGGTCTGGTTCTTCTTGCCGGGCGGCTGGGCCATCACTTGCACGCCGGCGTCCAGGATCTCCTCGCCGGTCATCATGAGTTTGGCGTTGCCGCCGCCGAACAGCTCGGGGAACATGCGGCCGAAGTGCGCGTTGACGGTCTCGAAGGTGGAGCCCAGCAGTTCGCGCGTTTCGTTGTCGATCTTCTTGATCGCGTCTTCCAGCGTGGTGATGGCTTCGTTCAGGTCGGCGGTCTGCGCGTCCAGGAAGGTCTTGCGCTCGCGCGCGGCGGTGAGTTCGTCCAGCGCGGCCAGGTTGACCGCGCCCAGGGCCTGGATGTCGCGGTGCAGGCGGTCGATTTCGCCCTGCAGGCCGGCCAGGCGCACATTGCCTTCGGTGATGCTTTGCGCGATGGCCGCGCGGTCGGCCTCGGCCTCGTCGAGCATCTGGCTGTACTGCTCCACGCCCAGGCGCGCGGCCTGCTCCTTGAGCTGGAAGTCGGTGATGCGGCTGCGCAGCGGCTCCAGCTCGCGCTCCAACTGCAGGCGGCGCTCGTCGCTGGCGCGCAGCTTCATGGTGAGGTCGTCGTACTGGCTGCGCAGCGCGGCCAGGGCCTGTTCGCGCTCGGTCTTGGCGGCCAGCGCGGACTGCAGGCCGGCCTGCGCGGCGGCGTCGGTCAGGCGCGAGAGCTCGTCCTGCGCGCGCCGCTGCTCGTCGGCCAGCGACTGTTCCTGCTGGCCGGCGGTGTCGATGGAGCGCTGCAGCTCGGCCTGGCGCGCCTGCAGGCTGCGCAGCGAGAAGGTGGCCTCCTGCGCCTGGCGCTCCAGCGCGCGCTGCTGCTCGCGCGCGTGGCTGAGCTTGCGCTCGGCCTCGATCACGGCGTCGTCGAGCTGGGCGTGGCGCTCCTGGCTGTCGGCCAGTTGCATGTCCAGTTCCTCGAAGCGCGCCTCGGCGGTCACGCGGCGCTCCTGCAGGGCTTCGAGCTGGGCGTCGACCTCGGCGAGGTCGGCGTTGATCTGCTCGCTGCGCGCGCGCGTCTGCTCGGCCTGCTGGGTCAGGCGCATCGCCTCCACCTGCAGCTCGTGCGAGCGGCTCTGCGCCTCGGCGGCCTCGCGGCGCGCCACCACCAGGCGCTGCGAGGCGTCGGTGAAGGCGGCGTCGGCGCGCACCAGGGCCGAGCGCGCCTGCTCGGCGATCAGGGCCTGGGCCTTGAGCTGCTTGTCCAGGTTCTCGATCTCCTGCGCGCGCGCCAGCAGGCCGGCCTGCTCGTTGTCGGGCGCATAGAAGCTCACGCTGTGGGCGCTGACGGCGTGGCCGCTGGCGACATAGAGGGTCTCGCCGGGCTGCAACTGGCCGCGCTGGGCCAGGGCCTCGTCCAGCGTGGCGGCGCTGTAGCAGCCGCGCAGCCAGTCGCCCAGCAGCGCCTGCTGGGCGGCGTCGTTCAGGCGCAGCCAGCTGGCCAGGGGCTTGAGCGCGCCGTTGCCCTCGTTCGTGGCGCCGGCCGGCGGCGGCTGGTAGAAGGCCAGCCGGGTGGGCGGCGCGTCGCTGGCGAAGGCGCGCACCATCTCCAGGCGCGACACCTCCAGCGCGCCCAGGCGCTCGCGCAGGGCGGCCTCCAGGGCGTTCTCCCAGCCCGCCTCCACGTGGATGCGGCTCCACAGCCCCTGCAGGCCGTCGAGCCCGTGCTTGCTCAGCCAGGGCTTGAGCTTGCCGTCGGTGCGCACCTTTTCCTGCAAGGCCTTCAGGGCCTCCAGGCGCGCGCTCAGGTCGGCCTGTTTCGCGGATTCGGCGTTCACCGCCGCCTGCGCCTGGCGGCGCGCGTCGTCGAGCTGGGGCACGCTGTCCTGCAGCTCGTGCAGGCGGGCGTCGGTTTCCTCGGCCAGGGCCTGGGCCGTGGCCATGGCCTGCTGGGCCGCGCTGACGCGCGCCTCGTCGGGCGCGGCCAGGGCGTTCCTGTCGGCGGCCAGGCGCTCGCGGCGCTGGCTCAAGCCGCGCGTCTGTTCTTCGATGCTGCGCTGCTCGGCCGCCAGCACCTGGATCTGCTGCTGCACCTGGTTGACCGCCGTGCGCTGCTCGGCGGAACGGGCCTGGGCGGCGCGCAGCGCGTCGTCCAGCGCGGGCAGCGCGCCGGCCTGCTCCTCGCCCTGGGCGGCCAGCACCACGGACTGCTCTTCGGCACCGACGATGTTCTCGGCCAGTTGCTCCAGCTCCACGGCGGCGTCCTGGCTGCGCGTGGACCAGGAGGCGATCTGCTCCTTCAGCTGCGCCAGGCGCTGCTCCACGCGCTGGCGGCCTTCCACCACGAAGCGGATCTCGGCCTCCAGCTTGCCGACCTCGGCACTGGCCTCGTAGAGCTTGCCCTGCGCCTGGTTCACCTGGTCGCCCGCCGCGTAGTGGGCCTGGCGAATGGTCTCCAGCTCGCTTTCCACGCGGCGCAGGTCGGCGGTGCGCGACTCCAGGTCGGTCGCGGCCTGGGCGGCGTCCTTCTGCACGCGGGCCTGCTCGGCCTCGGCGTCGGCGCGCTTGAGGAACCACAGCTGGTGCTGCTTGAGCGTGGCGCTGGCGTTCAGCGCGTGGTACTGGGCCGCCACCTCGGCCTGCTTCTCCAGCTTGTCGAGGTTGGCGTTGAGTTCGCGCAGGATGTCTTCCACCCGCGTCAGGTTCTCGCGCGTATCGGCCAGGCGGTGCGCGGTCTCGCGGCGGCGCTCCTTGTACTTGGAGACACCCGCGGCCTCCTCCAGGAACAGGCGCAGCTCCTCGGGCTTGCTCTCGATGATGCGGCTGATGGTGCCCTGGCCGATGATGGCGTAGGCGCGCGGACCCAGGCCCGTGCCCAGGAACACGTCCTGCACGTCGCGCCGGCGCACGGGCTGGTTGTTGATGTAGTAGCTGCTGGTGCCGTCGCGCGTCAGCACGCGCTTGACGGCGATCTCGGTGAACTGGCCCCATTGGCCGCCAGCGCGGTGGTCGCTGTTGTCGAACACCAGCTCCACGCTGGCGCGGCTGGCCTGCTTGCGGCTGGTGGTGCCGTTGAAGATCACGTCCTGCATGGACTCGCCACGCAGCTCGGAGGCCTTGGATTCGCCCAGCACCCAGCGCACCGCGTCCATGATGTTGGACTTGCCGCAGCCGTTGGGGCCCACCACGCCCACGAGTTGGCCGGGCAGCATGAAGTTGGTGGGTTCGGCGAAGGACTTGAAGCCGGAAAGCTTGATGGAATTGAGGCGCACGGCGGTCCGGGTGAGGCGGCGTTGGCGGGAGGCGGCGGTCCGGCGGGCGGACCATCGCGGGATGATACCTGCGGGGCTATTGGGGCCCTGAACGGCGGCGGGGTGCGGTTTTTAACGGGACGTTTTAACGCCCTCCGCCTGGAGATCCGGGTAACAGCTTGTTTCACTGGAAGCATGCCAACAGAATCGTTGGCACCCTTTCTGAGAACCAAGTCATCACTTTTCGCCCGCCCATGAACACCATCGTCAACACCGCCTGGGACCCCAGCCTCATCGCCCTGTCGTTCGCCTTCGCCGTCATCGGCTCCTTCGTGGCCCTGAGCGCCGCCACGCGCCTGCGCGACCGCCGCGGCGCCCTGGACTGGAACAGCGTGTTCACCGTGGGCATCGCCCTGGGTGGCGTGGGCGTGTGGTCCATGCACTTCATCGGCATGCTGGCCCTGCAAATGGACGTGGGCAGCAGCTACTCCATGCTGGAAACCATCACCTCGCTGGTGGCCGCGGTCCTGGCCACGGCCGGCTCGGTGGCCTTCGCCGCGCGCCGGCCCGAGAGCTTCACGCGGCTGCTGAGCGCCGGTTTCCTGCTGGGCATGAGCGTGGTCGTCATGCACTACCTGGGCATGTTCGGCCTGAAGATCTACGGCTTTATTTCCTGGGACATGGCCCTGGTGGCCACGTCCATGCTGATCGCCGTGGTGGCCGCCACCGCCGCGCTCTGGCTGGCCTTCAACAGCAAGACCCTGGCGCGCCGCCTGGCGGCCTCGGTGGTGATGGGCATCGCCGTCTGCGCCATGCACTACACCGGCATGGCCGCCGCCGAGTTCGTCTGCACCACCAGCGAACGCGCCGCCATCCCGCAGGGCGCGGGCTTCATCTCGGCCTTTCGCCTGCCGCTGCTGGTGATCGCCACCACGGTGATGCTCACGGTGCTGCTGTCGCTGGACCAGATCTACCAGCACCTGCGCGGGCGCACCCTGCGCGCGCAGCGCGCCTGAGGGCCGGGGACGGCCCGGGGGTATGCCCCGCACCCCCGATAATCCCCGGCCATGAACCCCCTGCTCCAGCGGCTGCAGCCCTACCCCTTCGAGCGGCTGCGCCAGCTCTTCGCGGGCATCACGCCCTCGCCCGCCCACCGCCCCATCAGCCTGGGCATCGGCGAACCCAAGCACGCCGCCCCCGACTTCCTCAAGCGCGCCCTGGCCGACGCGCTGGACGAGGGCCTGTCCAACTACCCCGCCACCGCCGGCACCCCGGCGCTGCGCGAGGCCTGCGCCGGCTGGGTGCAGCGCCGCTATGGCGTGGCGCTGGACCCGGCCACACAGCTGCTGCCCGTCAACGGCTCGCGCGAGGCGCTGTTCGCCTTCGCCCAGGTGGTGGTCGACCCCACCCGGCCCGGCGCCACGGTGCTCTGCCCCAATCCCTTCTACCAAATCTACGAAGGCGCGACCCTGCTCGCGGGCGCGCAGCCGCACTACGTGCCCAGCGTGGCCGAGCGCAACTTCGCGGTGGACTGGGACAGCGTGCCCGATGAGGTCTGGGCCCGCACCCAGCTCATCTTCGTCTGCTCGCCCGGCAACCCGGCCGGCGCGGTCATGCCGCTGGACGAGTGGCGCCGCCTGTTCGAGCTCAGCGACCGCCATGGCTTCGTCATCGCCTCCGACGAGTGCTACAGCGAGATCTACTTCCGCGACGAGGCGCCGCTGGGCGGCCTGCAGGCCGCCGCGCAGCTGGGCCGCAGCGACTTCCGCCGCCTGATCGCCTTCACCAGCCTGTCCAAGCGCAGCAACGTGCCGGGGCTGCGCAGCGGCTTCGTGGCGGGCGACGCCGCGCTCATCAAGCCCTTCCTGCTCTACCGCACCTACCACGGTGGCGCCATGAGCCCGGTGGTGCAGGCCGCCAGCATCGCCGCCTGGAACGACGAGGCGCATGTGGTGGAGAACCGCCGCCTGTACCGCGAGAAGTTCGCCCAGGTCACCCCGCTGCTGGCCGAGGTGCTGGACGTGGCGCTGCCAGACGCGTCCTTCTACCTGTGGGCCGGGGTGCCCCAGCGCTTCGCCTCGCACACCCCGGGCCTGGGCGCCGACGAGGCCTTCGCCCGCGAGCTGCTCGCTCAATACAATGTGACCGCCCTGCCCGGCAGCTACCTCGCGCGCACCGTGCAAGGCGACAACCCCGGCGCCGGCCGGGTGCGCCTGGCCCTGGTGGCCGGCGTCGACGAATGCCTCGAGGCCGCGCAACGCATCGTCGCCTTTTGCCGCGGCGGCTGATGCCGCCGGCCCCGGCCCCCCGCTTTCCTTGAAACCCTGAACCTCAACGCAGCACTTCCATGAGCCAACAACTGCAAGCCATCATCGACACCGCCTGGGACAACCGCGCCACGCTCTCGCCGTCGGCCGCGCCAAAGGAGGTGAGCGATGCGGTCGAGCACGTGATCGCCGAACTCAACAAGGGCCGCCTGCGCGTGGCCACGCGCCAGGGCGTGGGCCAGTGGACGGTGAACCAGTGGATCAAGAAAGCCGTGCTGCTGTCCTTCCGCCTGAAGGACAACGAGATCATGCGCGCCGGCGACCTGGGCTTCTTCGACAAGGTGCAGACCAAGTTCGCCCACCTGAGCGAAGACGAAATGAAGGCCACCGGCGTGCGCGTGGTGCCACCGGCCGTGGCCCGCCGCGGCAGTTTCATCGCCAAGGGCGCGATCCTCATGCCCAGCTACGTGAACATCGGCGCCTATGTGGACGAAGGCACCATGGTCGACACCTGGGCCACCGTGGGCAGCTGCGCCCAGGTCGGCAAGAACGTGCACCTCTCCGGCGGCGTGGGCCTGGGCGGCGTGCTCGAGCCCCTGCAGGCCAACCCGACCATCATCGAGGACAACTGCTTCATCGGCGCGCGCTCCGAAGTCGTGGAAGGCGTCATCGTCGAAGAGAACTCGGTGCTGGGCATGGGCGTGTACATCGGCCAGAGCACGCCCATCTTCAAGCGCGACACCGGCGAAATCCTGTACGGCCGCGTGCCCGCCGGCAGCGTGGTCATCAGCGGCGGCCTGCCCAAGCAGACCGCCGACGGCAAGGCCTACACCACCTACGCGGCGGTCATCGTCAAGACGGTGGATGCGCAGACCCGCGCCAAGACCAGCCTGAACGACCTGTTGCGCGACTGAATTCGACCCACCCCACCACGAGCGAGGGAGACGGCATGAGCAGCGGAACGATGGAGCGCATCCTGCGCCTGATGGCCGAGAAACGCGCCTCCGACGTGTACCTCACGGCGCACGCGCCGGCGATGATCAAGATCAACGGCCAGGTCATCCCCATCAACAGCCAGGCGCTGCCGCCCGAGGCCCCGCGCAACCTGCTGGCCGAGATCGTCCCCGCCACGCGCATGGAAGAGCTGCTGGAGACCGGCGAGCTCAACATGGGCGTGCCGCTCGACGGCCTGGGCAACTTCCGCGTCAGCGCCCTGCGCCAGCGCGGCTCCATCGCGGTGGTGGTGCGCTTCGTGCCGGGCGACATTCCCGCGCTGGACACGCTCAACGTCGCGCCGGTGCTGGCCGACCTAGTCATGGAAAAGCGCGGCCTGATCCTGATGGTGGGCGCCACCGGCGCGGGCAAGAGCACCACGCTCGCCGCCATGATCGACCACCGCAACGAGCGCGTCAGCGGCCACATCCTCACGGTGGAAGACCCGATCGAGTACACCTACCGCAACCGCAAGTCGGTGGTGAACCAGCGCGAGATCGGGCCCGACACCGCCTCGCTGCAGGTGGCGCTGAAGAACGCGCTGCGCCAGGCGCCCGACGTCATCCTCATCGGCGAGATCCGCGACCGCGAGACCATGTCGGCCGCGCTGGCCTACGCGCAGTCGGGCCACCTGGTGCTGGCCACGCTGCACGCCAACAACAGCTACCAGGCGCTCAACCGCATCCTGAGCTTCTACCCCGTGGAGGTTCGCCCCACCATGCTGGGCGACCTGGCCGCCGCGTTGCGCGCCATCGTCTCGCAGCGCCTGCTGCGCACCCAGCAGGGCAACGCCCGCGTGCCGGCCATGGAGGTGCTGCTCAACACCGCGCTGATCGCCGACCTGATCCAGAAGGCCGACTTCTCGGGCGTGCGCGAGGCGATGGAGAAGTCGCTCGCCGAGGGCTCGCAGACCTTCGAGCAGGACCTGGCGCGCCTCATCCACGAAGGCCTCGTCACGCGGGAGGAAGGCCTGGCCCACGCCGACTCCCCCAACAACCTGCTCTGGCGCCTGCAGAACGATTTCGAACACAGCCGCGCCAGTGGCTACGAGGCGGCCGAAGAAGAAGCCAGCGACGCGCCGTCCTTCACCGAGTTCACGCTCGACGTCAAATTCTGATGACCGATACCCTGCGCCTCGCCGAGGCGCTCATCGCCCTGCCCTCCGTCACCCCGCGCGACGCGGGCTGCCTCGAGCTGATCGCGGCGCGCCTGCGCGCGATCGGCTTCCAGTGCGAGCGCCTGGACAGCGGCCCCGACGACTTCCGTGTCAGCAACCTCTGGGCACGGCGCGGCAGCGGCCAGCGGCCCACGCTGGTGTTCGCCGGCCACACCGACGTGGTGCCCACCGGACCGCTGGAGGCCTGGGCCAGCGACCCCTTCGTGCCCAGCCACCGCGACGGCGCGCTGTACGGCCGCGGCGCGAGCGACATGAAGACCTCGATCGCCGCCATGGTCGTGGCCTGCGAGCGCTTCCTCGCCGAGCGGCCCGACCCCGCCATCGACATCGCCTTCCTGCTCACCAGCGACGAGGAAGGCCCCGCGCTGGACGGCACGGTGGTGGTCTGCAATGCCGTGAAGGCGCGTGGCGAGCGCCTGGACTGGTGCATCGTGGGCGAGCCCACCTCGGTCCAGCGCACCGGCGACATGATCAAGAACGGCCGGCGCGGCACGCTCAGCGGCAAGCTCACGGTCAAGGGCATCCAGGGCCACATCGCCTACCCGCACCTGGCGAAGAACCCCATCCACATGGCCGCGCCCGCGCTGGCCGAGCTGGCCGCCACCGAATGGGACCGCGGCAATGACTTCTTCCCGCCCACCAGCTGGCAGATCAGCAACATCCATGGCGGCACCGGCGCAAGCAACGTCATCCCCGGCACGGTGGTGATCGACTTCAACTTCCGCTTCAGCACCGAGCGCACGCCCGAGTCGCTGCAGGCGCAGGTGGTCGACATTCTGGCGCGCCATGGCCTGCGCGCGGGCAGCGAACACGAGCTCGCCTGGACCCTGGGCGGGCGGCCCTTCCTCACCACCCCGGGCACGCTGGTCGACGCCGTGCGCACCGCCATCCGCGAGGAAACCGGCCTCGAGACCGAGCTCTCCACCACCGGCGGCACCAGCGACGGCCGCTTCATTGCGGCCGTGTGCCCGCAGGTGATCGAGCTCGGCCCACCCAACGCCACCATCCACAAGGTCAACGAGCACGTGAAGCTCGCCGACATCGAACCCCTCACCGCGATCTACGGCCGCACGCTGCAGCACCTGCACGCGCAGGCGCAGCAGACCGCCTGATACCCACCGTGAACCTGCAAGAACTGATGGCCCGGGCCGAAGCCCGCCTGGCCAGCGCCCCGCTGGCCTATGGCCAAGGCACCACCAACGTCCGCGACGAGGCCGCCTGGCTCGTGCTGTGGCGCCTGGGCCTGCCGCTCGACACCGACCTCGACGCGCACGCCGCCGACACCGTGGACGCCGACGCGGCCGCCGCCGTCGATGCCTTGATCGAGCGGCGCATCGCCACGCGCGAGCCCGCCGCCTACCTCACGCAAGAGGCCTGGCTGCAGGGCGTGCCCTTCTATGTGGACCGCCGCGCCATCGTGCCGCGCAGCTTCATCGCCGAACTCATCGCCGACGGTGGCATCGACCCCTGGCTGAGCGACGACACCGTGCGTGTGCTGGACCTGTGCACCGGCAACGGCAGCCTGGCCGTGCTGGCCGCCCTGGCCTGGCCCGAAGTGCGCGTGACCGGCGCCGACCTGTCGCCCGAGGCGCTGCAGGTCGCGCGCATCAACGTCGACCGGCACGGCCTGGCGGACCGCATCGCGCTCGTGGCGAGCGACGGCCTCGCGGCCTGCCCCGGCCCCTGGGACCTGATCCTCTGCAACCCGCCCTACGTGAACGCGCGCAGCATGGCCGAGCTGCCACCCGAGTTCCGCGCCGAGCCCGCGCTGGCGCTGGCCGGCGGCGCCGACGGCATGGACTTCGTGCGCGCGCTGCTGCGCGACGCGCCCGCGCGCCTGAGCCCGCACGGCGTGCTGGTGCTGGAGATCGGTCACGAACGCGCGCACTTCGAAGCCGCCTTCCCCGCGCTCAACCCGGTCTGGCTGAGCACCAGCGCGGGCGACGACCAGGTGCTGCTGCTCACCCGCGACGCACTGGAGGCCGCATGATCGTCGTCCGCGATGTGGTGCTGCGCCGCGGCACCAAGGTGCTGCTCGACCGCGCCTCGCTCACCATCAACCCCGGTGAAAAAGTGGGCCTGGTGGGCCGCAACGGCGCCGGCAAGTCCAGCCTGTTCCGACTGCTTGACGGCAACCTGCACGAAGACAAGGGCGAGTTCAGCGTGCCCGCGCAATGGCGCCTGGCCCAGGTCGCGCAGGACATGCCCGAGACC
Source organism: Hydrogenophaga sp. SNF1 (assembly GCF_034421675.1). Lineage (NCBI taxonomy): Bacteria > Pseudomonadati > Pseudomonadota > Betaproteobacteria > Burkholderiales > Comamonadaceae > Hydrogenophaga > Hydrogenophaga sp. SNF1. The sequence continues at coordinate 2,952,612 of NZ_CP139793.1, read as the reverse complement.
GAACTCGACGCCACGCGCTTCGTGGTCGAAGGCGACACCACACTGCTCGCGGCCGAGCGCGAGGTGGCCGAGGCCGAGGCCAGCGGCGACGGCGAGCGCATGGCCCACGCCTACATGGCGCTCAACGACGCCGGCGCGCACGACGCCACCGCGCGCGCGCAGGCGCTCATCCTGGGCCTGGGCTTCCAGACCAACCAGCTCGATCGCCCGGTCAACAGCTTCTCTGGCGGCTGGCGCATGCGCCTGCAGCTGGCGCGCGCGCTCATGTGCCCGAGCGAGCTGCTGCTGCTCGACGAACCCACCAACCACCTGGACCTGGACGCCCTGGTCTGGCTGGAGGCCTGGCTGGCGCGCTACCCCGGCACGCTGCTCGTCATCAGCCACGACCGCGAGTTCCTCGACGCGGTGACCAACGTGACCGTGCACATCGAGCACGCCCAGCTCAAGCGCTACGGCGGCAACTACAGCCGCTTCGAGGACATGCGCGCCGAGCAGATGGCCCTGCAGCAGGCCGCGTTCTCGCGCCAGCAGGACAAGATCGCGCACCTGCAGAAGTTCATCGACCGCTTCAAGGCCAAGGCCAGCAAGGCCAAGCAGGCCCAAAGCCGCGTGAAGGCGCTGGAGCGCATGGAGCGCATCGCCCCGGTGCTGGCCGACGCCGAGTTCAGCTTCGAGTTCAGCGAGCCGGCCAGCCTGCCCAACCCCATGCTGGTGCTGGACGGCGTGGACGTGGGCTACCCCGGCGATGGCGGCGAGCCGATCACCATCGTGCGCGGCATCCAGCGCTCGGTGATGGCTGGCCAGCGCATTGGCATCCTGGGCGCCAACGGCCAGGGCAAGTCCACGGTGGTCAAGACCATCGCGCGCACGCTCGCCCCCCTCGCGGGCACGGTGACCGAAGGCAAGGGCCTCAACATCGGCTACTTCGCGCAGCAGGAACTGGACGTGCTGAGCCCGCGCGACAACCCGCTGGAGCACATGGTGCGGCTGGTGAAGGAGTGCAGCGCGCAAGGCCGCCTGAGCGGCCAGCCCACGCGCGAGCAGGACCTGCGCAACTTCCTCGGCATGTTCCAGTTCACCGGCGACCAGGTCTTCCAGGCCGTGGGCAGCATGAGCGGCGGCGAGAAGGCGCGGCTGGTGCTGTGCATGATCGTCTGGCAGCGCCCCAACCTGCTGCTGCTCGACGAACCCACCAACCACCTCGATCTCGCCACGCGCGAGGCCCTGTCCATCGCGCTCAACGAGTTCGAGGGCACGGTCATGCTGGTGAGCCACGACCGCGCCCTGCTGCGCGCCGTGTGCGACGAGTTCTGGCTGGTCTCGCGCGGTGCCCTGCAGCCTTTCGACGGCGACCTCGACGACTACCAGCGCCACCTCATCGAGATGGCCCGGCAGGCGCGCGAGGCGCAACGCGCCGCCGCGCGCGCCGAGGCCCCCGCCCCGGCCCCCGTGGCCGCGCCGGCGGAGGACCGCCGCGCGGACGCGCAGCGGCAGAAAGCCCTCACCGAGCGGCTGCGTCCGATCAAGAAGGAACTGGCCCAGGTGGAACAGCGCATGGCCGCATTGGCCCAGGAGCGCGAGCGCCTGGAAGCCGAGCTGCTCGCCGCGCCCGAACCGGCGAAGCTGGCCGAACTGGGCAAGCGCCTGAAGGTGGTGGAAGCCGAGAACGGGACCGTCGAGGCGCGCTGGCTGGAGCTCAGCGAGGCCATCGAACAGGCGCAGCAGGCCTGAGCCGCGCGCAAGCGAAGCGCGCTACAGTGGGTGCGGGCCGTCGAGAGGCGGCCCATTCAACATCCCACAGGAGGCTCACACCATGATGTCCATTCTCGGCACCATCCTCATCGGTCTCGTCGCCGGCTTCGTGGCCCGCATGCTCAAGCCCGGCAATGACAGCATGGGCTGGATCATGACCGCCGTGCTCGGCATCGCCGGCTCCTTCCTGGCGAGCTACCTCGGCGCCGCCATGGGCTGGTACGCCCCGGGCCAGGCGGCGGGCTTCATCGCCTCCGTGGTCGGCGCGATCGTGATCCTGGTGATCTGGGGCATGTTCAAGAAGTGAGGCCCCGGCGCCGCGGCCCTCGCGGCACCACAGCAGGTCATCGCGCGACACAAAGAAAAAGGCCCTGGTCTCACGACCAGGGCCTTCCTGTTGGTGGTAGGACGTGGCAGGCTCGAACTGCCGACCAACGGATTAGGGGGGGGAGGAATCCCCATATTTATCAACAACTTAGCCCGCCCTCGCTCGCCGTCACTCGCCAGACCACGCCAGCAAAGGCACGGCTAGCTAGCACCCGCCGGGTCCACAAATTCAAGCTGCCCCCACCCCCCGGTTTGTTGAGTGTTGCTTGCACACTATCGCCTCTTTGCGCTTCGTATGCATAATGAAACTGCCTAGCGTTTTGTTCGGTACGCCCGAACCGGTCTGCGGGTCGCAGTCCGCCTAGCATTTTTAGACATGGCGCTGGATTCCGCTTCGGAGTCCCGCCAGTCGGCAGGACTCCGAAGCGGAATCCAGCGTCCTTCAAGTAGGCATGCTTAGTAAGATCGTTGCATCACACAAAAGCGCCATTGGCGCACAGGTGAAAAAATTCGGGCGCCTCACTCTGAGGCGCCCGCCTCTTTTTCTCCCTCACTCTCAGCTAATATTCCTTTGCGGTGCAAACGCCAATACAGGCATACCATCGGCAAGACGAAAGGAAATAAAACGCTTCATCGAAAGCCTATCCCCACAGTTCCGCGTGATCTATGCAGAAAATGTATTCACGGAACTCAAGAACTTGGGGGGCAATAAAAATTCACTCGATCTGGAAGACGAAATTTCCAGAATCGCGGATAAGGTTCTCATAATTCTAGAAAGCCCCAGCGCATTTTGTGAGCTTGGGGCTTTTTCTCATGCAACGTTAAGAAAAAATGTAATAGTCATTAACGACTCCCACTTCCGCAGTCAAGAGTCATTCATTAACACGGGACCAATAGCTGCATTAGAAGAGGTCAAATCCCCTGTACTATGGTATCCCATGGCCAACGGGGGGATTCAACAACTGGACGGCATCGGAGCTGTCTTCGGCGACTTGGGGGATGCACTAAATGCTGCGTCAGGCGCTAGAGCAAGAAGAATTAGAGGTGATGCATCCGACCTTAAAGCAGATCGCACGAGTCTTTACTTCATTCATGATGTCATTCATTTTTCAGAGCCAATTACCTACGAAGAGATCATTGACATACTAAAGTCCGGCTTTGGGGAGAAGGACTATGGCATCCTTAAGCGTCTGCTTGGAATCCTTAAAGCCTCCGGATTCATAAATAGCACTGGAGAACGTCGGAACCGGATTTTCCGTTCAGCCATAGGAACCCCATTGATGCGGCATGAACTTGATACAAAGCCATTGATTGCCGCCTTCCGAGGCTTTCATCTAAGACACAATCCAGGGCGGTTTGGATAATGCAGTCAACGGCCAAACTCATTAGCGAAGAACTTTCCATCCCAATAGAGAACATATTCGATGCTCTATGGAATGGGAAAAATGAGCATCGTAAATTTAGGATCAAGAAGAAGACGGGCGGCCACCGTGAGATACGGCAACCCACGCCCGAGCTAAGGATGATTCAGGATTGGTTGTCGCTGCGGCTGTTCTCAAACTTTCCCCAAAGCGCAATTGCCAGCGCGTTCCGGACTGGCGCTTCGATTCTCAACAATGCTCAAAAGCATTCAAGCAACCTCTACTCCATTAGGGTGGACTTGAAGGATTTTTTTCCATCGATCACCCTAGAGGATTTAAAGGGGAAGATATATTCAAACCGGCCCACCCTCCCTAGGTGGGCGACGCATAAAGACACTTTTTCGGTCTTGGATGCTGCCTGTTTTGACGAGAGAGGCACATTACCGATCGGCTATTCGACCTCGCCTGCAATATCAAACATCGTAATGCTGGACTTCGACGCCAGTCTGCACAACCTGGTGAAGAACGATATTGGGCGCTTTGGCACTGCAGAGCTCACGCGTTACGCCGACGACTTTGTATTTTCAACCAATGTGCGCGGTGCATGCGGACGGTTTCTTGAGGCACTAAAGGACGCCATCTATAGGTGTCCCAGTCCGAGACTCCAGATCAACGACAAGAAAACCAAATTCATGAGTCGTCCAGGCGGCTCCACGCTGGTTACAGGACTAAGAGTCAACAACGTAGGCCAGATTCGCGTTCATCCCAATTATCGCGATCACGTGCGCCTCCTGCTAAAGCTGTATGCGGCGGGCAGGCTCAATCCCGACGAAAACGCGAGCTTAGTCGGCCACTTAGCCTTTGTCGAGAACGTTGACCCCCAGTTATTTACAAAACTATCGCGGCGCTATTATGAATTCATCCGAATCGTGCGCAATACTTAGTTGCAAAATCACTGCGTGACCGCATTCTCCACCCACCAATCAAAGGTGCATTCACGAGCCATCAAATGGAGAAAGAGTTCGGCAAGCTCACTGCAGCTCAATTCTCCGAACTCATTCATTTTACACCCAAGTTGCTGCAGTTAGTAGGTGACTTGGGGTCGCATATGGCCGATGCATCCGCCTCGCGATTCGATGCGTTGTTGCCCGGCTCATACGGCGACTATTGCCACGTTTACGAAGAATCTTTCGTTGGCCATCTTTCGATTGTGATTGTCATGATGAATCGACATCTTGACGTTCACAAGATTGCTCAGACGACTGGTCCGCAAGAGGAAATCCTAAGCATTGTTCGCAACATGGGAGAGCCAGAGGACCATCGTCCGCTCTTCGAGGGTGTAGATGAGTCGATGGCGATGGCGCTGATCTACTCAATTGGTCAGACCGTCACGAGCATGGCCACTTACGGCCGCAGCATTTCGGGGCTCTTGCACGACGCGAGGGAGCGTGGCGACCTAGACGCGTTGTTCAAGGTCATCCGGATGGATCGCGCCGTCATCGGCTGCCCGACCGCCATGCAGCGCATCGCGCGCGCGCAGCTTCGCAACAACAAGGCTTTTTTCACCAGACTCCGAAGCGCCTTGGCCGGGCCAGGCAAGAAGCAATGGGAGGGGCTGCACCCGATGCGCTACGCCTTCATCCTGCTGAGCGAGATGGGCATACACGACCTCTCTGATGCGCAGCTTGAGACTTTGATGGTCGACACCCTCAAGGTGTACCCAAAGTCACCTGGCGCACGGAAGAACCTGCGCGCCCAGTACCGCAACTTCCGCCGGTACACAACCATCTGAATCCGCGGTTTGAGATGGTCGCCCACCGAGGGCGTGATGCATTCAATCGGTATCCGTTCGAGGAAGCCACAGTGGCATGCCTGGCGCGGAAAAAGGTTGAACCATGCCCTCCAAGCGTCCCCATGCCGTCAAGCCTGCTGGCATCCCCCTGCCCTCCACACAAGCCGACCCGGGTTCGGATGCTGCGCGCCGTGCGCGCAGCTCCGAACCCGGGTCGGAACGGGGTGCGCCGCCTGGTAACACAGCACCCCATACATGCAATGGGTCACTGCCCGACGGGTTCCGGCTGCTTCGCCTGGGCGTTGACAGTCTGTACTTGTCGTACTCGGGCGAGCTGCACCCTGAGTCTCTCGACGCGCTGAACAAGCTCAAGGGCTACGCGCAGTCCGAGCATCCTGAAGAACAGGCCAAGGCACAGTGGCCAGTCGGCTCCCACTTCTTCCGGGTCCATGACAAGGGCGCGAAGCTGTTCCCGTTCATCCTGGACGACAACGCGTACCGCATCCACTACGATGCAATCCCCCGGACTCTAGATCGCAGTGCTACGAAATCCGGGGGCAGCGCAGGTCGAGCGCACGCCGTGCCACTTAATGAGATAGCGGTGGAGGTGCTGAAGCGCCAGCTCGGGCGGCACGACTCCTACGTGTTCACGTACCAAGGCCACCCCATCGCCAACGTGTCCACGAAAGCATGGTGGGCCGCTCTGAAACGTGCAGGCATCGAGGACTTCCGCTGGCATGACCTGCGGCACACCTTCGCCACCTGGCACCGCCAAGCCGGCACGCCCACACACGAGCTACAGAAGCTGGGGGGCTGGAAAACGCTCTCGATGGTGGAGAGGTACGCTCACGTTGCTCCAGAGGGGCTACAAACTGCAGCTGCTCGTCTTGACGGTGTGATGGCCGGCTATGCCCGCACGGCAGCGGCAGGCATGTTCTCCGAGGCGACAAGCAGCGAGCAACTGCGCTAGCACTTGAGCGCAAACTGCCGATCGCGCGCATTCTTCCGCTGGGCCCTGATGCGATCCAGAGACTGCAAGCTCTGGGGAGCTCGGCCAGCGGAGTCCAGGGCCTTGATCGTCTGGTCAAGGGCTTCGCACTCTGCAGACTTGTTATGCCCCTGTGCGCCACCGTTGTTGATGATGGTTGTTCTGTTCGAGCTGGTCGAACTTGAACCCCGCAGCTGTTGGTTGCCTATGTCGACCTGCTGGTTGAACGGCATACCGTCAGGCACAGAGACGATGCGCTCGATCAAGGCATTGTGCTGGTTGCAGTGGTTGCTCGCCCAGAACGTCCCGCCACCGTATGCCTTGCAGAGATAAATCGTTGCAGACGGTGCCATCAGTGGCAAGGCTGCAACCATGACGAAAACGAGCGTCCGCTTCATATAACTCCCCTCCCTGACACCGAAGCATCGGTCGACCGTGGTTCGGTCCTGAATATACGCAGGTACAGAGGGAGCCGAAGAGTCCAAAGCGAGAGAAAAAGCGCACTTGCTGCGCTTCTCGAGCGGGGCCCATAAATCCCATCGGGGCTACGCTTTGGCTACGCCAGAACGAGAAAAGGGGTCTGACCTCACGATCAGACCCCTCTTGACTCTGGTAGGACGTGGCAGGCTCGAACTGCCGACCAACGGATTAAAAGTCCGCTGCTCTACCAACTGAGCTAACGTCCCACTCTCTTCGCCGCTTGCGTATCGCTTGCTGCGAAGCCTCAGATTATAGCGTGGTTTCGATGGCTCTCTGAAGGCCGATCGCTTTTTTCTTGCGATGCGTTCGCCAGGGTCTCGAGCAGCCAGCCCGCGGCGCACAAGCCGAAGGTCGCGGTGACCGTGACCACCGAGCCGAAGCCGTGGCAGTTCAATGAACCATCGCCGCCATCGAGCCCACACGAAGGGTCCGGCGGCGCCACCGCTTCGCGGCTGAACACGCAGACCGTTCCCATGCGACCCTGGCGCGCGCCACCGTGGTGCTTGCGCAGGCGGTAGCGCAGCTGTGCGAGCAAGGGGTCGTGCGTGACCTCGGCCAGATCCGCCAACTGCACCGCTTCCGCGCGGCGCTTGCCGCCGGCCGCGCCCACCGCCACGAAGGGCACCCGCTCGGCGCGGGCCCAGGCGGCCATCGCCGTCTTGGCGCGCACCTGGTCACAGGCATCGATGAGGCCGTCGGGTCGCTGGCCCTGCAGCAGGCCAGGCCAGTTCTCGGGTGTCACGAAGTCGTCCACCAGATCCAGCTCGATGCCCGGATGAAAGCCCAGGAGGCGGTCCCGCAAGGCCTCGATCTTGGCCTGACCCAGCGTGGCGTCCAACGCGTGCACCTGGCGGTTGATGTTGGACTCGGCGACGTGGTCGAGGTCGATCAGTGTGAGGCGGCGCACGCCGCTGCGCGCCAGCGCCTCGGCCGCCCAGGAGCCCACGCCCCCCAGGCCCGCCACCACGCAATGCGCGTCGAAGATGCGCTGCGCGCCTTGCACGCCGTAGAGCCGCCGCAGCCCGCCGAAGCGGCGTTCGAAGCGCTCGGCGTCAAGCGGATTCACCCCGCGCGCTCCAGCAGCCACATCTGGAATTTGAAGCCCAGCACCGCGCCGCCCACGATGCCCGCGACCGCGACGGCACTCAGCAGGCTGAGCGTGGACAGGCCGGATAGCCCTTGGCCCACGGTGCAACCCAGGGCCGTGACGCCCCCCACGCCCATGAGCGCCGCGCCCACCAGGTGCAGCGCGGTATCGCGTGTGTCGCGAAAACCTTCCCAGCGGAAGCTGCGCTCGATGAGCGCGCAGAGAAAGGAGCCCGCGACCACGCCGAACACAGTGACGACGCCGAAGGTCAAGACCTTGCTCTTGTCGCTGAAGAAGATGAACCAGTCGAGCACGTAGGCCATGGGCGCGGTGAAGGTCAGGGCCTCCATGCGGCCGCTGTTGCTGCCCGTGTAGACGGGCTCCAGCGTTTCCGGGTGCTCCGGCAGGAAGCCCAGATGGCCGCTCACCCACCACATGCCCACGATGGTGAGGCCGATGCCGGCGCCCGCGAGCAGGTTGTTGCCGGTGCGGAAATCCGCGCTGCGCAGGCACCAGGCGATGAGCACGACGCCGATGACCAAGGCGCTGAGCAGGCCCGCCAGGCCCGGCTCCATGCCCAGGGCCTTGGCCACCCAGGTGGGCAGCGCCGAGCCCGATGGCAGTTCCAGGCTCACGCGGTCGACGGTGTTGACGCGCACCACGCCGAAGATGCCGCGCAGCGTCATGAACGCGGCCAGGCCCATGACGAAGAACACCACCAGCGACTTCAGGCTGCCGGCGCCGATGCGCACCAACGTCTTGCTGCCGCAGCCCGAGGCCAGCACCATGCCGAAGCCGAACAGGGAGCCCCCGACCAGGGCCGAGAGCCAGAGGAAGCGGCTGCCGGTGTAGAGCGATTGGCTGGTGTCGATCCAGCCCAGCCAGCCCATGCCGTAGAAGCCGATGGCCGCCACACCCACGGCCATGACCCACATGCGCATGCGGGTCCAGTCGCCCATGTTCACGATGTCGCTGATCGCGCCCATGGTGCAGAAATGGGTGCGCTGGGCGATGAAACCGAACACCGCGGCCACGCCGAAGGCGGCCCACAGCACGGTCTGGTTCAGGGATTGCAGGGTGGCGAGTTCGTCCATAGGGCCGCGATTGTAGGGGCGGCCCCATGGTCCCTCACTTCAGTCGGGCCAGGCGTTCCTTGGCCGCGCCAGCGGCCTCGCTCTGCGGGTGCTGCTTCACCAGGTCTTCCAGCGTTCTGCGCGCGCCTTTGGTGTCCTTCAGCTCGACCTGGCTGTTGGCCAGGGCCAGCATGGCCTCAGGCGTGCGTGGGTGGTCGGGGAATTCGCGCACCAGGCGCTGATGCGACTCCACCGCGTCCTTGTAGGCGCGCGCGGCGTACTGTGCGTTGCCCAGCCAGTACAGCGCCACCGGGGTGTAGCCGCTGGTGGGGTAACGCCGCAGGAAGGCCGTGTAGGCGACCGTGGCGCCCGCGAAGTCGGACTTGCGCAGGGTGGCCATGGCGGCTTCGAACTCGGCCTTCTCGGCCGGTTGCGCCGTGAAGCTGCGGCCGTCGAGCTCGACCTTCACCGGCTCGACCTGGCGCAGGCGCTCGTCGATGCCGGCCTGCACGTCCTTCTGCGCGCGCTGCAGCTCGGACACCTCGCGCGCGAGCTGCTCGTTCTGCCCGCGCAGGCGGGCGATCTCGCCGCGCAGCTGCTCGATCTGGTTGGCCAGTTCGAGCATGCTGCGCTTGATGGTCGCGTCGCCCTCGCGCTGCTGCGCGGCGGCCGCATCGGCGGCCTGGCGGTTGGCGTCGACCTGGCGGCGCAGTTCGATGATGGCCTGGCGCGCCTCGTCGTCACCGAACAGGGCGTGCGCGGACGGCGCCCACAGGCCGCCCAGCAGCAGGGCTCCCGTGGCCAGCGTGGGTTTCCAGCGCGCGATGCTCATTCCTTGGCTCAACGGTAGGTGAGCTCGACGCGGCGGTTCTTGGACCAGGCGGTTTCGTCGCTGCCGGTCTGCGCGGGTTTCTCTTCACCGAAGCTCACGGCTTCCATCTGGCTGTCCTGCACGCCCAGCAGCGAAAGCGCGCGGCGCACGGCCTCGGCGCGTTTCTGGCCCAGGGCCAGGTTGTATTCGCGGCCGCCGCGCTCGTCGGTGTGGCCCTCCAGCTGCACGCGCACGCTGCGGTTGGCGTTGAGGTAACGCGCGTTGGCCTCGAGCAGGGCCGTGGCGTCGGGCTTGACCTCGAAGCTGTCGTAGTCGAAGTAGATGATGCGCTGCATCTGCGCGGGTTGGGCGCTGGTGCTGGACGGCACCTGCACACCGGCCACGCCGCGCGGGTCGACGCCGCTGCCCTGCCCGCCCGCGCCAGCCGCTCCGCCCGCGGCCGTGCCCGAGCGGTCTTCCACCGGCGGCTCATCCAGGCGGACGTTGGAACCGCAGGCCGCGAGCACGGCGGCGGCGATCAGCGCGGCGAGCAGGCCGCTGAGGCGTCGGAAGGGGGTGGTACGGGACATGGCGGTTCCTGAAGTGCGTTGTTGATGAGGAAACAATCGGGACGGGAGGATCGATCGGCGCGGGTTCAACGAAGGAAGGGTCCCCATTCGGGTTCCCGGATATCGCCCTGCGCGCCGGCCAGGCGGGTCTTGATGCGGCCATCCACGGTGGTGGTCATGAGCGCGTCGCCCCCCTTGTCGCGGGTGGCGTAGATGATCATGCGGCTGTTGGGCGCGAAGCTGGGGCTCTCGTCGCCGCTGGTGTCGGTGAGCGCGGTGACGGTGCCGCTGGACAGCTCCATCACGTGCAGGCGGAAGGCGCCGTTGATGCGCGAGATGAAGGCCAGCCAGCGGCCGTCGGGGCTGAGCGCGGGCGAGATGTTGTAGTTGCCGGTGAAGGTGACGCGCTGGGCGCTGCCGCCCTGCGCGGGCATGCGGTAGATCTGCGGCGAGCCGCCTCGGTCGCTCACGAAGTAGATCTGCTTGCCGTCGGCGCTGAACACCGGTTCGGTGTCGATGCTGCCGCTGCCGCTTTGCGTGAGGCGGCGCGGCTCGCCACCGTTGGCGTCGACCGCGTAGAGCTGGGCGTTGCCGGAGAGGGTGAGCGCGGCCACCACGGTCTTGCCGTCGGGCGACCAGGCCGGCGCGCTGTTGGAGCCGCGAAAGCTCGCGAGCACGCGGCGGCGCCCGGTGGCGACCTCGTGCGAGACGATCTCGGCCTTGCGCTTCTCGAACGAGACATAGGCCAGCTGCGCGCCATTGGGCGCCCAGCTCGGGGAGATGATGGGCTCGTTGCTGGTGAAGGCCGCCTGGGCGTTCTCGCCGTCGGCGTCGGCCACCCACAGGCGGTGCGTGCTGCCCGCCTTGGTGACGTAGGCGATGCGGGTGGAGAACACGCCTTTCTCGCCGGTGATCTTCTCGTAGACGTAGTCGGCGATCTTGTGGGCGGCCAGGCGCAGGTTGTTGGGCGTGCTGGGGTGGCTCATGCCGCCCAGGTCCTGCGCGCGCACCACGTCCCAGAGGCGGAAGCGCACGTCGAAACGGCCGTCGGCCAGGCGGGTGACGCTGCCGGTGAGCAGGGAGTCGGCACCGCGCTCGCGCCAGGGGGCCAGGTCGGGGCGGGAGGTTTCGTCGAGCGCGCCCGACAGCGGCGGCACCGCCACGAACTGGCCGGAGCGCTCCAGGTCGGCGCGCACGATGGCGGCGATGTTCTCGCTCGCGGCGTCGTTGCCGCGGAAGCTCACGGCCGAGAAGGGAAAGCGGGTGAGGCCAACGCCGGTGACCTCGACCCGGAACTGCGCCAGCGCGCCCGCGGCGGGCCAGCCCAGCAGGGTGGAAGCGGAGAGAAGGCCCAGGGCATGCCGGCGCGGCATCCCGGTGGAGGGATGGAGTCGGGGCGGTTGGTGCATGGTGTTGGGATTGTCGGGCAGTGCGGGACGCGAGGCCCGGTGCCCTTGTAAGTAGCGGCCGATAATACCGGACGCCCGCAGGCAAGCCGTGACAAGATGTGTGCCCTCGCGGCCTGCTGGACCGCGATCGCGCCCATTGGTTCCCCACCATCCGCCCCGATTTGAACCCCTCCGACCCGTCCGCTGCCCTCCCCTCCGGCCCGCTGCGCCAGCGGCTGCTGCGCGTCTGGCCCTATTTCCGGGACGCGAAGACCGGCATCGTCTTCGCCGCGCTGGCCACCGTGATCGGCGCGCTGACCGAGCCCCTGATCCCCGCCTTGCTCAAGACCCTGCTCGACGAGGGCTTCGACGACGGCCGCATTCCGCTGTGGATGGTGCCGCTGGCCTTCATGGGCCTGTTCGGCGTGCGCGGCATCGCCTCCTTCGTGGCGCAGTACGCCCTGTCGTACACGGCCAACGTGGGCATGCTCAACCTGCGCCGCGCCATGTTCGCCAAGCTCAACGCGGCCCAGCTGGCGCTGTTCTCGCGCCAGAGCGCGAGCAAGCTGTCCAACACCCTGGTCTATGAGGTGCAGACCGGCTCGCAGATGCTGGTGTCGTCCCTGCTCACCCTCGCTCGCGACAGCCTCACGCTGCTGGCGCTGATGGGCTACCTGCTCTACCTGAACTGGAAGCTCACGCTGATCGTGATCGCGGTGTTTCCCGGCCTGGCCTGGATCATGCGCGTGCTCTCCAAGCGCCTGTACCGCCTCACGCGCGCCAGCCAGCAGGCCACCGACGAGCTGGCCTACGTGGTGGAGGAAAACGCCCTGGCCCACCGCGTGGTGCGCCTGCACGGCGCGCAGCGCCGCCAGGCCGAGCGCTTCGACCAGCTGAGCGTGGCGCTGCGCCGCCTGGCGCTCAAGAGCACCATCGCCATGGCCGCCATGACGCCCTTCACCCAGCTGCTGGCCTCGGCCGCGCTGTCGGCGGTGATCGCGGTGGCGCTGTGGCAGAGCAGCACCACCGGCGTCACGGTGGGCAACTTCGTCGCCTTCGTCACCGCCATGCTGATGCTGATCGCCCCGATCCGGCACCTGGCCGAGATCGCCTCGCCCATCACGCGCGGCCTGGCGGCGCTGGAGCGCGGCATCGAGCTCATCGAACACACGCCCGAACAGACCGGCGGCTCGCACGTGGCCGAGCGCGTGCAAGGCGCCATCGCGCTGCGCGGCGTGTGGGTGCGCTACCCGCCCAAGGCCGACGGCGCCGACGCGGCCGAGGCCGGCCTGGCGCTGCGCGGCATCGAGCTGGACATCCGCCCCGGCGAAGTGGTGGCCTTCGTCGGCCCCTCGGGCTCGGGCAAGACCACGCTCATCAACCTGCTGCCGCGCTTCGTGGAAGTCGAGCGCGGGGTGGTCACGCTGGACGGCGTGCCGCTGCCCGACTGGGACCTGGCCAGCCTGCGCCGCCAGTTCGCGCTGGTGAGCCAGGACGTGGTGATGCTCAACGACAGCCTGGCCGCCAACGTGGCCCTGGGCGCGACCGACGACGAACTCGACGAAGCCCGCGTGCACGCCGCCCTGCTCTCGGCCAACCTGGGCGAGCTGCTGGAGCGGCTGCCGCAGGGCATGCACACCAACGTGGGCCACAACGCCACCGAGCTCTCGGGCGGCCAACGCCAGCGCCTGGCCATCGCGCGCGCCATCTACAAGGACTCGCCGGTGCTGATCCTGGACGAGGCGACGTCGGCGCTGGACAACGAGTCCGAGCGCCTGGTGCAGGACGCGCTGTCGCGCCTGATGAAGGGCCGCACCACCCTGGTCATCGCGCACCGGCTGTCCACCATCGAGCACGCCGACCGCGTGATCGTGCTGGCCGAGGGCCGCATCGTGGAACAGGGACGACACGCCGATCTGCTGGCGGCCGACGGCGTGTACGCGCGGCTGCACGCGCAAGGGCTGGGCACGGCGGGCGCCGACGCCCAGGCCAGCCCACCCCAGGTCACCCCGGATTGAGCGCCGCGGCGCGTGGGTGTACAAGCGCGGGACAACACGCCCGCCCCGGCCGGAGACCCGCCATGCGCAACCTCAGCGAACAGCTCACGCAGTACGCGGCCTACCACCGCGACCGCCGCAACATCCTCACCCATTTCGTCGGTATCCCCATGATCGTGCTCGCAGTGGCCGTGCTGCTGGCGCGGCCGTTGCTGGCGCAGTGGGGCGCGGTGGCGCTGTCGCCCGCCACGGCGGTCACGCTGCTCACGGTGCTGTACTACCTCAAGCTGGACCTGCGCCTGGGCGCGGTGATGGCGGCGCTGATGGCCCTGTCGCTCTGGTTCGCGCAGGCGGTGGCGGCGCAGGCCACGGCCGTGTGGCTCACGGTGGGCGTGGGCCTGTTCGTCGTGGGCTGGGTGATCCAGTTCGTCGGCCACTACTACGAGGGGCGCAAGCCTGCCTTCGTGGACGACCTGGTGGGCCTGGTCATCGGCCCGCTGTTCGTGGTGGCGGAGGCCGGCTTCCTGCTCGGCCTGCGGCGTGAGCTGCAGCAGGCCATCGAGGCGCGCGTGGGCCCGGTGCGGGACCACGCCCCTGCCCGCGCGGCCTGAGGCCCGCGCCGGGCGCGATCGATCGCCCCTGCCCTCAGCGCGCCAGCGCGCGCAGCACCCTGGCGAGCCGCCGCACGGCGACCTCCAGTTCGCCCGGCGCGTGGGCCGCGAAGCCCATGAGGAAGCCCGCCTCGTGCCCGCCGGGCGAGGCGTGCAAGGCCGTCAACCCGAGCAGGTCGATGCCCGCGCGGCGGGCCGCGTCCACGGCCTCGCGCTCGGGGACGCCGCAGACCAGCACGCAGGGCATCTGCAGGCCGCCGTCCGGCACCCGGGGCTCCACCAGGCCGGCCAGGTGCTGGCGCACCAGGCGCGCCAGCGCGTCGCGCCGCTCGGCGTAGACGGCGCGCATGGTGCGCACGTGCGCGCCGAAGTGGCCGCCTTCGATGAAGCGGGCCAGCGTGAGCTGCGGGATCGGCGCGCTGTGCCCGTCCAGCAGCGTGCGCGCCACCGTCATGGGAGCCACCAGCGACGGCGGCAGCACCATGTAGCCGATGCGTAGCCCCGGGAACAACGACTTGGTGAAGGTGCCGATGTAGACGGTGCGCTCGTGCGGATCGAGCCCCTGCACGCAGGCCGTGGGCCGGCCGGCGTAGTGGAATTCGCTGTCGTAGTCGTCCTCGATGATCCAGGCCTGCTGCTGGCGCGCCCATTCGATGGCGGCCAGCCGCCGGTCCAGCGACAGCGTGGCCCCGCTCGGGAACTGGTGGGACGGCGTCAGGAACACCGCCCGCGCCAGCGGCGCCGCCTGCTGCAGCAGGTCCACCCGCATGCCCTCGGCGTCCAGCGGCACCGGCACGCAGGCCAGGCCGGCGGCCTCGAAGGCCTTGCGCGCGCCGTGGTACATGGGGTCCTCGACGACGATGCGCTCGCCGGCGTCCAGCAGCACGGTGGCGCACAGGCTCAGCGCCTGCTGGGAGCTGGTCAGCACCAGCACGCGCTCGGGCGTGGCGCGCGCGCCGCGCTCCAGATTCACGTAGGCCGCGATGGCCCGGCGCAGCGCCTCCATGCCCTGCGGGGGGCTGTGCAGCAGGGCCGCCGCACCGTGCGCCTTCAGCACCTGGCGCTCCAGCCGCTCCCAGGTGGCCAGCGGAAAGGCCCGGACCTCCGGCACGCCGGGCGCGAAGGCACGCGGCGCGACAAAGTCCCGCACGCCACCGCCCTGGAACAGGGCGGCGCCGCGCCGGCTCAGGCGCGCCTCCCCCGGGTGGGCGGATGGGCGCCCCGCGGGAGCGCGCGCCCCCAGGCCCCGGGCCCGCGCCGACACGGCGCTGCCGCGGCCCACGCGCCGCTCGATGAAGCCTTCCGCGTGCAGCTGGCCGTACGCGGCCTCGACCGTGTCGCGCGACACCCCCAGCGACCGGGCCAGCGCGCGCGAGGCCGGCAAAGGCCGGCCGGCCTCCAGCGCGCCGTCGAGGATGAGCTGGCGCACGGCGCGCTGCACGCGCGCGTGCAGGGGCAAGGCGGCCCGCGCCGGATCGGCGACGCCGGCCTTGACCGATTCGAGCAGGGCGTGTTTGAACAATTGGTCTGGGTAACGTCAGAAAAATGGCCGGAGATATCCGACCATTTTCACTCTACAACACCCCCATGCCTTCCACCCCCTCCCCCACGCCCCTTCGCTGGAGCGACCTGCCCCACCCGGTCGTCGCCGGGCTGGTCTCGGTCATCGTCAACTATGGCGGCACCTTCATCCTGGTGTTTCAGGCCGCCCAGGTGGCGGGACTGAGCGCGGCCCAGACGGCCTCCTGGGTCTGGTCGGTGTCCATCGGCGTGGGCGTGACCGGCCTGCTGCTGAGCTGGCGCTCGCGCGAGCCCATCATCACCGCCTGGTCCACGCCGGCCGCGGCCTTCCTGGTGACAGCCCTGGCCACCACGCCCTACCCGCAGGCCATCGCGGCCTACCTGGTGTCGGCCGCCGCCTTCGTGGTGCTGGGCCTGTCGGGCTGGTTCGAGCGGCTCATCCGCCTGATCCCGCCCGGGGTGGCCGCCGGCCTGCTCGCCGGCATCCTGCTGCCCTTTGGCATCAAGGCCCTGGGCGGCCTGAGCGTGGACCCCACGCTGGCCGGCCTGCTGATCGTGGCCTATGTGCTGCTCAAGCGGATCACGGCGCGCTACGCCGTGGTGGGCATCCTGGCCCTGGGATTGGCTTTCCTGCTGGCGCAGAACCGCGTCGATCTCTCGGGGCTGGCGCTGCGCTTCGCCGCGCCGGTGTTCACGCCGCCCGAGTTCACGCTCAACGCCCTGCTCAGCGTGGCGCTGCCGCTGTTCCTGATCACCCTCACCGGCCAGTACATGCCGGGCATGCTGGTGCTGCGCAACGACGGCTTCAAGAGCCGCGCCGATCCCATCGTGGGCGCCACCGGGCTGGGTTCGCTGCTGATGGCGCCCTTCGGCTCGCACGCCTTCAACCTCGCGGCGATCACGGCGGCCATCTGCACCGGCCGCGAGGCGCACGAAGACCCGTCCAAGCGCTGGATCGCCGGCATCGCCGCGGGCCTGTTCTATGTGCTGGTGGGCGTGTTCGGGGTGACGCTGGCCGCCGCATTCATGGCCTTGCCGGCCACCTTCATCACCACGCTGGCGGGCCTGGCGCTGCTGGGCACCATTGGCGCCAGCCTGGCCGGCGCCCTGGCCGACGCCCGCACGCGCGAGGCCTCGCTGATCACCTTCCTGGCGGCGGCCGCCAACATCAGCCTGTTCGGCATCGGCGGCGCCTTCTGGGGCCTGGTGATCGGACTGGCCGCGCACGCGGCGCTGCACGGCCACTGGCCGGGGCGGCCGGCGCGCACGGCGCTGGCGGACAAGGCAGCGAGGCCCTGATGACGACGCCAACGCCCGCCACCCCCACCCGGCACGACCGGCACGGCCGCTACCCCCAGGCCCTGACGGAGGCCGACCTGCGCCGCCACCTCGACGAGGTGCAGGCGCGCATCGCCGCGGCCTGCCGGCGCGTGGGGCGCGACCCCGCCGAGGTGCGCCTGCTGCCCGTCAGCAAGACCCAGCCCGTGGAACGCGTGCGCCTGGCCCACGCGGTGGGCTGCCGCCTGCTGGGCGAGAACAAGGTGCAGGAGGCCCTGGGCAAGTGGGAGCGCACGCAGGACCTGGCCGGTCTGCGCTGGTCCGTCATCGGCCACCTGCAGACCAACAAGGCCAAGCTGGTGGCGCGCTTCGCCAGCGAGTTCCAGGCCCTGGACAGCCTGCGCGTGGCCGAGGCGCTGGACCGCCGCCTGCAACTGGAAGGCCGTTCGCTGGACGTGTTCGTGCAGGTCAACACCTCGGGCGAGGCCAGCAAGTACGGCCTGGCGCCCGATGAGGTGCCGGCCTTCCTGCGGGCCCTGCCGGCCTTCGCGGCGCTGCGCGTGCGCGGCCTGATGACGCTGGCGCTGTTGTCGTCCGAGGCGCAGCGTGTGCGGCGCTGCTTCGTGTTGCTGCGCGAACTGCGCGATCGGCTGCGCCAGGACGCGCCCGCGGGCATCGACCTGGAGGCGCTGTCCATGGGCATGTCGGGCGATTTCGAGATCGCGATCGAAGAAGGCGCCACCGTGGTGCGGGTCGGGCAGGCCATCTTCGGGGCGCGTGCGCTGCCGGACAGCCACTACTGGCCGGCGGCGGGCGGCTGAAGGCTCACATCAGGACGATGTCGTACTGCTCCTGCGTCATCGAGCTCTCGCTCTGCAGCGAGATCGGCTTGCCGATGAACTCCGACAGGCCCGCCAGGTGCGCGCGCTCATCGTCGAGGAACAGCTCCACCACCTTGGGCGAGGCCACCACGCGGAACTCGCGCGGGTTGAAGGCGCGGGCCTCGCGCAGGATCTCGCGCAGGATGTCGTAGCACACGCTGCGCGGCGTCTTCACCGCGCCCTTGCCGCCGCAGGCCTCGCAGGGCTCGCTGAGCATGTGGGCCAACGATTCGCGCGTGCGCTTGCGCGTCATCTCCACCAGGCCCAACTGCGAAAAGCCACCGGTCATGGTCTTGACCCGGTCGCGCGCGAGCTGCTTGCGGAACTCGGCCAGCACCGCCTCTCGGTGGTCGTCGCGCGTCATGTCGATGAAGTCCACGATGACGATGCCGCCCAGGTTGCGCAGCCGCAGCTGGCGCGCGATGGCCTGCGCGGCCTCCAGGTTGGTGCGGAACACCGTGTCGTCGAAGTTGCGCGCGCCCACGAAGCCGCCGGTGTTCACGTCCACCGTGGTCAGGGCCTCGGTCTGGTCGATGACCAGGTAGCCGCCCGACTTGAGCTCCACCCGCCGGCCCAGGGCGCGCACGATCTCCTCGTCCACGTTGAACAGATCGAAGATTGGCCGTTCGCCGCTGTAGTGCTGCAGCTTGGCCACCGTGTCGGGCATGAACTCGCCAGCGAAGCCCTGCATCAGGCCGAACTGCTCGCGCGAGTCGATGCGGATGGACTGCGTGCCGGCGCCCGACAGGTCGCGCAGCACCCGCTGCATGAGGTTCAGGTCCTCGTGCAGCAGAGAGGCCGGCGGCTGGCGCAGCGCGGCCTCCTTGATGCGCAGCCAGGTCTTGCGCAGATAGGCGACGTCGTCGGCCAGTTCCTCGTCGTCGGCGTCTTCGGCGTTGGTGCGCAGGATGAAGCCGCCCGCCGGGCTGCCGTCGGCGGTGGCGGTGAGGGCCAGCAGGCGCTGGCGCAAGGCCTCGCGCTGGGCGGCGGGGATCTTCTGCGACACGCCGATGTGGTTGTCCTGCGGCAGGAACACCAGCAGTCGGCCCGCGATGCTGATCTGGGCCGTCAGCCGCGCGCCCTTGGTGCCGATCGGGTCCTTGAGCACCTGCACCATCAGGGCCTGGCCTTCGAAGATCTGCTTCTCGATCGGCAGCACCGGGTTGGGCGCCAGCACCTTGGGCGCGGCGGCCGGCGCGGCACCGCCCGCAGCTGGCGCCGGTTCGGCGTCGGCCGGCGCGCGCGGCGTGGCGTGCTTGGCCTGGATATTGGGCATCAGGTCGGCCACGTGCAGGAAGGCCGCGCGGTCCAGGCCGATGTCCAGGAAGGCCGACTGCATGCCCGGCAGCACGCGCGAGACCTTGCCCAGGTAGATGTTGCCCACCAGCCCACGCTCCAGCGTGCGCTCGATGTGCACCTCCTGCACGGCGCCCTGCTCCACCACCGCCACGCGCGTCTCCTGCGGAGACCAGTTGATCAGGATGTCCTGGTTCATGGCTTGTGCCCCGTCAGAGGATGGGAAGGCCGGCCGCGCGCAGCAGCCCGGCGGTTTCAAAGGCGGGCAGGCCCACGATGCCCGTGTGGCTGCCGGCGATGCGGCTCACCCACAGGCCCGCGTGGCCCTGGATGGCGTAGGCGCCGGCCTTGCCCATGGGCTCGCCGCCCTCGACATAGCGGCGGATTTGCGTCGGCGTGAGCGTGTCGAAGCTCACCAGGGAAGTCGAGAGCGCGGCCCAGCGCCGCGCGCCCCGGCCCACGGCCACGGCCGTGAGCACGCGGTGCGTGCGGCCGGACAGTTCGGCCAGCATGCGCCGTGCCTCGGCGGCGTCGGCGGGTTTGCCCAGGATGCGCCGGCCCAGGGCCACGGTGGTGTCGGCGCACAGCACGGGCGCCGGCGGCAGGCCGCGGCGCTTCAGGCGCGCGAGCGCGGCCTCCAGCTTGAGCGCGGTGACGCGCTGCACATAACGCGCGGGGGCCTCGTTCGGCCGCGCGGCCTCCAGCGACTCGGCGTCCTCGTCCGCGTCGGGCAGCAGCGGTTCGTGGCGCACGCCCCACTGCGTGAGCAGCTCGCGCCGGCGCGGGCTCTGGGAGGCCAGATAGACAAAGGGTTCGCCGCCGGGGCCTGGTTGCTTCATTCGCGGTGGTAGGGGTGGTTCGCGTTGATGGACCAGGCCCGGTAGAGCTGCTCGATGAGCAGCACGCGCACCATGGCGTGCGGCAGGGTCAGGTCGGACAGCCGGATGCGCTGGTGCGCGGCCTCGCGAAAGGCCGGGTCCAGGCCGTCGGGCCCGCCGATCACCAGGGCCACGTCGTCCCCGCCCAGCTGCCACTGACGCAGCTGCTGGGCCAGTGCCTGGGTGGTGAGCGGCGTGCCGCGCTCGTCGAGCGCGACCACGCGCGCCCCGCGCGGGATGGCCGCCTCGATGCGCTGGCGCTCGGCGGCCCACAGGGTCTCGGTGGTCTTGGAGCCGCGCGGCTCGGTCTTGACCGCCTTGAGCTCGACGCGCAGCTCGGGGGGAAAGCGTTTGGCGTAATCGTCGTAGGCGGTCTGGGCCCAGTCGGGCACCTTCTGCCCGACCGCGACGATCACGAGCTTCATGCCTTCTTCTTGGCGGCGGGCCTGGCCGGCTTGCGGGCCGCCGAGGGGGCGGCCTTGGGCGAGGCCTTCTTCTTCGCCGCCGGGGCATTGACCACCACCTTGGCCATGCCGGCGCGCGGCTTGGCGGGCGCCGCCTTCTTGGCGGCGGGGGCCCGGCTGGGCGCGGCTTTCTTGGCCGGCGCCTTCTTGGCCGGGGCGGCCTTGCCCGCCGGGGTGGCGCCACGGCTCGCGCCCTTGGCCGCGGCCTTGCGCGCCACGGCCTTGGCCGACACCGGCTTGGCCTCGGCGGCGCGCTCAGCGGCCGGCTTGGCGGGCTTCTTCGCCGCGGCGGCCTTCTTCGCAGCCGACGTCAGGCGCACGGGCTTGGCGCCCCAGATTTCCTCGAGCCGGTAGTACTGGCGGATCGCGGGCTGCATCACATGCGCCACGGCCGGGCCGCAGTCCACGATGATCCATTCGCCGTTGTCCTCGCCCTCGATGCGCGGCTTGTCGAAGCCGGCCTCGCGCACCGCGTCGCGCACGCTGGCGGCCAGGGCCTTGGTCTGCCGGTTGGAGGTACCGCTGGCGACGATCACGCGCTCAAACAGCGGCGAGAGTTCCTCGGTGTTGAAGACCACGATGTCCTGGCCCTTGACGTCCTCCAGGCCATCGACGATGGCCCTTTGCAGTTTCTGGATGTCTTTCTTCGCGGCGGATTCGCTGGTCATGAAGCGGTCTGGTAAAGGTGGTGCTGTGAAATATAGCTTGCGACCGCGTCCGGGACCAACAGGTCCAGCGGCGGTCCCTCGGCCGGGTCGGCGGCGAGTTTGGCGCGCAGCGCGGTGGCGCTGATGTGCTGCAGTGGCATGCGCAGCGGCACGAAAGGCAGATCCACGCGGCTGAGGTCGATGAGCGGCGCGTCGCCGCGCAGGGCCTGGGCGCCGATGTCGGTGGGCCGGTTGGCCACCGCCAGGGTGGCCAGCGACAGCACCTCTTCCCAGCGCACCCAGGACTTGAAGGCGAGCAACTGGTCGGCGCCGAGCACCAGGTACAGCGTGGCCTGCGGATACTCGGCGCGCAGTTCCGCCAGCGTGTCGGCGGTGTAGCTGGGGCCCAGGCGCTCGGTCTCGCGGCGGTCGATGCGCGCCCGAGGCAGGTCGCCGAAGGCGCGCTCGCACATGGCGATGCGGTGGTGCGCCGGCGACAGCGTGCGCGCCTTGTGCCAGGCCTGGCCGGTGGGCATCACGTGCAACGCGTCCAGCCGGAGCTGCTCCAGCGCCGCCAGCGCCAGCGCGCGGTGCGCGGTGTGCGGCGGATCGAAGGCGCCGCCGAACATGCCGACGCGCTGGAGCGGAGCACCGGAACCGGCCATCAGACCCAGTCCCGGCGCACCAGGAAGTCGCGGTAGAGCCGGTCCTCGGGCGTGCCCTTCTTCGTCTGGCGGTTGTAGGCCCAGCTCACCAGCGGCGGCATGGACAACAGGATGGACTCGCTGCGCCCGCCGGACTGCAGGCCAAAGTGCGTGCCCCGGTCCCACACCAGGTTGAACTCCACGTAGCGGCCGCGCCGGTAGAGCTGGAAGCTGCGCTCGCGCTCGCCATAGGCGGTGTTCTTGCGCTGGTCGACGATGGGCAGGTAGGCGTCGAGGAAGGCGTCGCCCACCGAGCTCATCATGGCGAAGCTGCCGTCGAAGCCGAGCTCGGAGAAGTCGTCGAAGAAGACGCCGCCGACGCCGCGCTGCTCATCGCGGTGCTTCAGGTAGAAGTACTCGTCGCACCAGCGCTTGAAGCGCGGGTATTTGTCGACGCCGAAGGGGTCGAGCGCGGCCTTGCAGGCGCGGTGGAAATGCCGCGCGTCGTCCTCGAAACCATAGTACGGCGTGAGGTCCATGCCGCCGCCAAACCAGCACACGGGCGCGCCGCCCTTGGGCGTGGCGGCGATCATGCGCACGTTCATGTGCACCGTCGGCACGTAGGGGTTGCGCGGGTGAAAGACCAGCGACACGCCCATGGCCTCGAACGGTGCGCCGGCCAGCTCGGGCCGGTGCTGCGTGGCCGAGGGCGGCAGCTGGCGCCCGCGCACGTGAGAGAAGCCGCAGCCCGCGCGCTCGAACACCGGGCCGTCTTCCAGAATCTGGGTGATGCCGCTGCCCTGGAGCTTCTCGCCGGGCTTTTTCTTCCAGCGGTCCACCACGAACTGGCCGCCGTCGACCAGGGCCACGGTGGAGGTGATCCGCTCCTGCAGATCGACGAGGTATTCGCGGACGTTGGCGATCGGGTTGTCGGACATGCTCACACCGTATCAGGCTTGGGCAGGGCTTGCACCGGGCTGGCCTGCGCGGGGCGCAGGCCACGCACCCCGGCGAAGGCCTCGGCCAGGCAGGCGTAGTCGCGCGCGGCGTCGCCGCTCAGGCGCAGAAAGCCACACACCCTCACCTCCCGGCGACTGTAATCCAGGGCCACCAGCGCCAGCGGCACGTCGGCGTCCAGCGCCACGCGGTAGAAGCCGCTGCGCCAGCCCGGCGTGCGCCGTCGCGTGCCCTCGGGCGACAGCGCCAGCCACAGCAGTTCGTCGCGCGCCACGGCCTCGCGCATGGT
This sequence comes from Hydrogenophaga sp. SNF1, assembly GCF_034421675.1. Classification (NCBI taxonomy): domain Bacteria; kingdom Pseudomonadati; phylum Pseudomonadota; class Betaproteobacteria; order Burkholderiales; family Comamonadaceae; genus Hydrogenophaga; species Hydrogenophaga sp. SNF1. Next base: position 2,929,521 of record NZ_CP139793.1, on the reverse strand, counting down.
GTGCACCATGGCGCCCACGGCGCCGCGCGGCGAACGGCGCTCGATGGGGATGCCGCCGAGCCAGCGCAGCCAACGGCCGAACAGCGGCACGTCGAACAGCGTGTCCTTGCCCCAAAAGCGCACCGGAATGCCGATGGCCCATTTGGCCAACACGCCCACCACGAAATCCCAGTTGCTGGTGTGCGGGTAGACGATGGCCACGCCCTGGCGGGCCGGGAAGCCGTCCTCGACGACGCGCCAGCCCGCCAGGCGCAGCAGCGCGTGCGCCAGGCGGGAGCCGCGAAAGCGCACCGCGTGGGGTGGCGGCAGCGGGACGGGCCCGTGCGGATCCGGGGCGATCAAAGCGCGCGAAAGCCGATGTCGCGGCGGCATTGCATGCCGTCGAAGGCGATCGCATCGACCACCTCATAGGCGCGGCGCTGCGCCTGCGCGACCGAGTCGGCCAGTGCGGTGACGCACAGCACGCGCCCGCCAGAGACCCGCACCGCCGCACCGTCCTGCGCGGTGCCGGCGTGGAACACCATGCGGTCGGCCTCGTCGGCGGGCAGGCCGGTGATGGCGTCGCCCTTGCGCGGGTCCAGCGGGTATCCGGCCGCGGCCATTACCACGCCCAGCGCGACACGCGGGTCCCAATCGAGTTGCACGCGATCGAGTTCGCCGCGCGTGGCGGCCAGCAGCACCTGCGCGAAGTTGCTGCGCAGCCGCATCATGATGGGCTGCGTTTCGGGGTCGCCCATGCGGCAGTTGAACTCCAGGGTCTTGACCGCACCGTCGGGCGTGATCATGAGGCCCGCATAGAGAAAGCCGGTGTAGGGGATGCCGTCGGCCTTCATGCCGCGCAGCGTGGGCAGGATCACCTCGTCCATGGCCCGCCGGTGCACGGCCGGCGTGACCACCGGCGCGGGCGAGTACGCCCCCATGCCGCCGGTATTGGGACCCTGGTCGGCGTCCTTCAGGCGCTTGTGGTCCTGGCTGGTGGCCAGCGCCAGGGCGTGCTCGCCGTCGCACAGCACGATGAAGCTGGCTTCCTCGCCCTGCAGGAACTCTTCGATGACCACGCGCGCGCCGCCTTCGTTGTGGGCCACGCCGAGCTTGTTGTCCAACAGCATGAAGTCGATGGCCTCGTGCGCCTCGGCCGCCGTCATGGCCACCACCACGCCCTTGCCGGCCGCCAGGCCGTCGGCCTTGACGACGATGGGCGCGCCCTTTGCGTCGACGTAGGCGTGGGCCTGGACCGGATCGGTGAAGGCCTGGTACTCGGCCGTGGGGATGCCGTGGCGCTGCATGAAGGCCTTGCTGAAGGCCTTGGAGCTTTCCAGCTGCGCGGCCTTCTGCGTGGGGCCGAAGATGGCCAGGCCGTGCGCGCGGAACTCGTCCACCACGCCCGCCGCCAGCGGCGCCTCGGGGCCCACCACGGTGAGCGCCACCCCATTGGCCTGCACCCATTCGCGCAGCGCCACCTTGTCGGTGATGGGCAGGTTGGTGAGCTGCGGGTCGCGCGCGGTGCCGGCGTTGCCGGGGGCCACGACCACCTGGTCCACACCCTCGGACTGCTTCAGGCGCCAGGCGAGCGCGTGTTCGCGGCCGCCGCCGCCGATGACAAGAACCTTCATTCCGAGATTTCAGCGTTGTGGTAGACGTTCTGCACGTCGTCCAGGTCTTCCAGGATGTCCAGCAGCTTCTGCATGCGCGCGGCGTCTTCGCCGGCCAGGGCCACGGTGTTTTCGGCGCGCATGGTCACCTCGGCGATCTCGGGCTTGAGGCCCTTGGCTTCGAGCGCGTCCTTCACGGCCTCGAAGTCGCCGGGCGCGGTCAGCACCTCGATGGCGCCGTCCTCGTCGGTGATGACGTCCTCGGCGCCGGCCTCCAGCGCCACCTCCATCACCGCGTCTTCCGAGGTGCCGGGCGCGAAGATGAGTTGGCCGCAGTGCTTGAACTGGAAGGCCACCGAGCCTTCGGTGCCCAGGTTGCCGCCGTACTTGCTGAAGGCATGGCGCACCTCGGCCACGGTGCGCACGCGGTTGTCGGTCATGGTGTCCAGGATCACCGCCGCGCCGCCGATGCCATAGCCCTCGTAGCGGATCTCCTCCAGCGACAGGCCTTCCAGCGTGCCCGAGGCCTTGTCCACGTTGTACTTGATGCGGTCGGCCGGCATGTTGGCCGCCTTGGCCTTCTCGATGGCCAGGCGCAGGCGCGGGTTCATGGCGGGGTCGCCGCCGCCGCTGCGCGCGGCCACCGTGATTTCACGGATCACGCGGGTCCAGATCTTCCCCCGCTTCTCGTCCTGGCGCCCCTTGCGGTGCTGGATGTTCGCCCATTTGCTGTGTCCGGCCATGGGAAGTCCTCGAAATGCCTGCTGGCTTTGATCTAATGAGCCCGCGATTTTACGATTGCGCCCCTTCCCGTCCCTTTGCGCCCCGCCCACCCCCTCAGGACCCCGCCATGGCCGACCCCCTGCTGATCGCCAAGAACGCCCACACCACCTGCCAGCTGCTGCCCGGCCTGGCCAACCGCCACGGCCTCATCACCGGCGCCACCGGCACGGGCAAGACGGTGACGCTGCAGGCCATGGCCGAAGGCTTCTCGCGCATTGGCGTGCCGGTGTTCATGGCCGACGTCAAGGGCGACCTGTGCGGCATCAGCCAGACCGGCAAGATCGGCGAGAAGATGGCCGGCGTGCTGGCCGAGCGCGGCATCGAACTGCCCCAGCCCACCGAATGCCCCACCACCCTGTGGGACGTGTTCGGCGAACAGGGCCACCCCGTGCGCGCCACCATCAGCGACATGGGCCCGCTGCTGCTGGCGCGCATGCTGAACCTGAACGACACGCAGTCCGGCGTGTTGAACCTGATCTTCAAGATCGCCGACGACAACGGCCTGCTGCTGCTCGACATGAAGGACCTGCGGGCCATGCTGCAGCACGTGGGCGACAACGCCAAGCAGTTCACCACCGAGTACGGCAACATCAGCGCCGCCTCCATCGGCGCCATCCAGCGCGGGCTGATGCAAGTCGAATCGCAGGGGGGCGACAAGTTCTTCGGCGAGCCCATGCTCGACATCGCCGACTTCATGCAGACCGTGGACGGCAAGGGGGTGATCAACATCCTCGCGGCCGACAGGCTGCTCAACGCGCCGCGCCTGTACGCCACCTTCCTGCTGTGGATGCTCTCGGAACTGTTCGAGACCCTGCCCGAGATCGGTGACCCCGACAAGCCCAAGCTGGTGTTCTTCTTCGACGAGGCGCACCTGCTGTTCGACGAAGCGCCCAAGGTCCTGGTCGAGCGCATCGAGCTCGTGGTGCGCCTGGTGCGCTCCAAGGGCGTGGGCGTGTACTTCGTGACGCAGAACCCGCTGGACATCCCCGACAGCGTGCTCGGCCAGCTCGGCAACCGCGTGCAGCACGCGCTGCGCGCCTTCACGCCGCGCGACCAGAAGGCGGTGAAATCCACCGCCCAGACCATGCGGCCCAAGGCCGGCTTGGACATCGAGGCCGCCATCACCGAACTCGCGGTGGGCGAGGCCCTGGTGAGCTTCCTCGACACCAAGGGCCGCCCCTGCGAAACCGAGCGCGCCTACGTGGTGCCGCCCGGCAGCCAGATCGGCCCCATCACGCCCGAGCAGCGGCGCGCCCTGATCCAGGACTCGCTGGTGGCCGGCACGTACGAGAAGCTGGTGGACCGCGAGAGCGCGTTCGAAATTTTCCGCGGGCGCGCCGGCGGTGGCGGCGAGGAAGCGGCCGAGGCAGCCGGGGGCAAGCCCGCCGTCAAGACCCCGCGCATCCCCGGCGCGGCCAAGGACGCGCCGGCCGCCGAGGAGAAGAGCGTCATCAACGAGGTGCTGTTCGGCCGCACCGGCCCGCGCGGCGGCCAGTACGACGGCCTGGTGCAGACCATGGCCAAGACCGCCGCCCGCACCGTGGCCAGCGGCCTGGGGCGGCAGATTCTGCGCGGGGTGCTGGGCGGGCTGCTGGGCGGCAAGCGCTGACCCCTGCCGCCGGCCAGCGCGCCCGGCGCGCGCCGGCTGAGCCCAATGGAGGCGCGCTACCCCAGCTCCGCCAGCAGCTCTTCGCCCCAGATCGACGAGGGCCCGGAACGCTCGCCGCGACGCCGGCCCTCCCCCATCAGCGCACACGCCGTGCACAGCGTCGCATGCGGTATCAGGGTGCGCCGGGTCAGGGCAATGGGCTGCGCGCACCACACGCAACAGCCCGGCGTGGGCTCGTCGAGACCCGCCATCGCGCTGTCGATGCGATCGACGGCTTCAAGGGTGTCGTCGGTTTCCAGGGCGGACAGATCACGCCGGTGCAAGCGGGCAATGAGCTGTTCGCGGCGGTGGTGCAACTGGGTGCGCAGATGCGCGCGCGCGTCGCTGGACAGGGGATCAGGAATGGACATGTCATCTCCTGAATGCGTTCGTTGAAGACTGACGCCGGACGCGCAGTCTAGACCTCCAATGCATGAGATGGCGGTGCACCCGTCACCTCACCGATGACGGAAACGTAACCAAAAAAAATGCCCCGCTTCCGCGGGGCATCTGAGGCAATGCAGGTGCCTGGCACCGGCCGGGTTCAGACCTCCGTCGCCTCCTCCGGCTTGGCCTTGCCTTCCTTCTTCGGCAGCGGCTGGATGTCCAGATCGACTTCCTGCGTTTCCTTGCCGTCTTCGCCGGTCTTGGTGACCAGGTCCACGGTGAGTCGACCACCTTCGGTGAGGCGGCCGAACAGCAGCTCGTCGGCCAGCGCACGGCGGATCGTGTCCTGGATTAGGCGCTGCATCGGGCGCGCGCCCATCAGCGGATCGAAGCCCTTCTTGGCCAGGTGCTGGCGCAGCGTGTCGGTGAAGGTCACTTCCACCTTCTTCTCGGCGAGCTGCGTTTCCAGCTGGAGCAGGAACTTGTCGACCACGCGCAGGATGATCTGCTCGTCCAGCGCCTTGAAGTTCACGATGGCGTCCAGGCGGTTGCGGAACTCGGGCGTGAACAGGCGCTTGATGTCGGCCATCTCGTCGCCCGCGGCGCGCGGGTTGGTGAAGCCGATGGTGGCCTTGTTCATGGTCTCGGCCCCCGCGTTGGTGGTCATGATGATGATCACGTTGCGGAAGTCGGCCTTGCGTCCGTTGTTGTCGGTCAGCGTGCCGTGGTCCATCACTTGCAGCAGCACGTTGAAGATGTCCGGGTGCGCCTTCTCGATCTCGTCAAGCAGCAGCACGCAGTGCGGCTTCTTGGTGATGGCCTCGGTCAGCAGGCCGCCCTGGTCGAAGCCCACGTAGCCCGGAGGCGCGCCGATCAGTCGGCTCACCGCGTGGCGCTCCATGTACTCGGACATGTCGAAGCGGATCAGCTCGATGCCCATGATGTAGGCGAGCTGCTTGGCCGCTTCGGTCTTGCCCACGCCGGTGGGACCGCTGAACAGGAAGGCGCCGATCGGCTTGTCCGCCTTGCCCAGGCCCGAGCGCGCCATCTTCACGCTGGCGGCGAGCACCTCCAGCGCCTTGTCCTGGCCGAACACCACGCTCTTGAGGTCGCGCTCCAGCGTCTGCAGCTTGCCGCGGTCGTCGTTGGACACGTTCGCGGGCGGGATGCGCGCGATCTTGGCCACGATCTCCTCGACCTCGCTCTTGGAGATGGTTTTCTTGCGCTTGGACGCCGGCAGGATGCGCTGCGCCGCGCCGGCCTCGTCGATCACGTCGATGGCCTTGTCGGGCAGGTGGCGGTCGTTGATGTACTTGGCGGACAGCTCGGCCGCGGCCTGCAGGGCCGCCACGGCGTACTTGACGTTGTGGTGCTCCTCGAAGCGCGATTTCAGGCCCTTGAGGATGTCCACCGTCTGCTCGACCGTGGGCTCGACCACGTCGACCTTCTGGAAGCGCCGCGACAGGGCCGCGTCCTTCTCGAAGATGCCGCGGTACTCGGCGAAGGTGGTCGCGCCGATGCACTTGAGCTGGCCGCTGGACAGCGCCGGCTTGAGCAGGTTGGACGCGTCCAGCGTGCCGCCCGAGGCCGCGCCGGCCCCGATCAGGGTGTGGATCTCGTCGATGAACAGGATCGCGTTGGGCTTGTCCTTGAGCGACTTGAGCACGCCTTTGAGGCGCTGCTCGAAATCGCCGCGGTACTTGGTGCCGGCCAGCAGCGCGCCCATGTCCAGCGAGTACACGTTGGACTCGGCCAGGATCTCCGGCACGTCGCCCTGGGTGATGCGCCAGGCCAGGCCCTCGGCGATGGCCGTCTTGCCCACGCCGGCCTCACCCACCAGCAGCGGGTTGTTCTTGCGGCGGCGGCACAGGATCTGGATGACGCGCTCGACCTCGTACTCACGGCCGATGAGCGGGTCGATCTTGCCGTCCTTGGCCATCTGGTTCAGGTTCTGGGTGAACTGCTCCAGCGGCGAGGCCTTCTCGTTGCCCTTGGCTTCGGTGGCCTCTTCGTTCTCGGCGGCGCTCTCGTTCGACTTGGTCGGCTCGGGCGGGTCGCTCTTGCGGATGCCGTGGGCGATGAAATTCACCACGTCCAGGCGGGTGACGCCCTGCTGGTGCAGGTAGTACACGGCGTGCGAGTCCTTTTCGCCGAAGATGGCCACGAGCACGTTGGCGCCGGTGACTTCCTTCTTGCCGTTGCCGGTGGACTGCACGTGCATGATGGCGCGCTGGATCACGCGCTGGAAACCCAGGGTGGGCTGGGTGTCGACCTCGTCGGTGCCGGCCACCTGCGGGGTGTTGTCCTTGATGAAGTTGGTCAAGGACTTGCGCAGGTCGTCGATGTTGGCCGAGCAGGCGCGCAAGACCTCGGCGGCGCTGGGGTTGTCGAGCAGGGCCAGCAGCAGGTGTTCCACCGTGATGAATTCGTGCCGCTGCTGCCTGGCCTCAACGAAGGCCATGTGCAAGCTGACTTCAAGTTCCTGGGCAATCATGTGGCACGTCCTTTGTGCTGGGGGTCGGAATACGCGTCCTGAGACGAATGTAGGGTCTAGATGGGGAGCTTGAACGCTTATTCAACAGGTTCGCTCAAGCATTGCAAGGGGTGACCCGCCGAGCGGGCGGCCTGCAGCACCTGATCTACCTTGGTGCTGGCCACGTCGCGCGAATACACGCCGCAAACCCCTTTTCCCTCCAGGTGAATCTTCAGCATGATCTGGGTGGCCGTTTCACGGTCCTTGCTGAAGTACTCCTGGATGACCTGCACGACGAATTCCATGGGGGTGAAGTCGTCGTTGAGCAGCACCACCTGGTACATCTGGGGCGGCTGGACGCGTTGGGTGCGCCGTTCCAGCACGACCGCATCGTCGCTGCCCGTCGCGGGCGGGGCCGCCGGGGTCTCTGGTTTCTTGGGTATCTGCGAAGCCATGAAATTCATTCTAGCGAGCGCACCGCGCCCCCGATGGCATCCGGGACACAGCCCATTGGCCGGGCAACGGATACCGCCAGGGGCTATTGTGCGATCAGGCCGTGCAGCCTAGGCGCCAAGCAGCGCACGCAAAACCGGCCCAATTCCGCCCATTGGGCGCTGGCGCCGCTGGCGCGGCTCAGGGTTTTTGCTGGTCGCCGATCGCTTTGGCCAGTTCGGCCTTGCGCATGGTGGAGCGGCCCCGGATGCCCAGGGCGGCGGCGCGCCGGTACAGCTCGGCCCGGGTGTGGCCGATGCCGTCGACGCCCCCGTAGGTCTCGCCCCGGTTGCGGCGGGCGGCCGAGCGCGGGCCGGCCGATCGCGGGTCCGAGGGGCCCTTGCGCCGCTTGGCCACCCAGCGGTCGTCCACCTTTTCAAAGCCGCGCTTGAGCGTGGCGAAGGCGGTTCGGCTGGCGCGCTCGCCCGGGCCGTATTGCTGCTCGGCGCTGAGCAGGGTCTTGGCGTAGGTGCGCTGGGCCTTGGGGGAGGAGCGCTCCAGCGTGGCGGGCAGATCGACAGCGGCACGGGACTTTTTCATGGGGACTCCTGCATCGCGGGGTGGAAGGGCCCGCGCCGGTGGGGCGGCAAGGTCTGTGCCCGCCCGCCGCCGTGGCGTAAGCGCCGTGGCACAGGCACCCGGCTTGCCGCCCGCGGGGCCCTTTCGTTCACCGGAGATTCCGCCATGACCCGACTTCATCGCCGCCGCGCCATCGCACTCGCCACGCTGCCCCTGCTCTCGCTGCCGTCCTGGGCGCAGACGGGCGCCTCGCCCAGCCCGCCGCCGGCCGACGCGCGCGCCAGCCGGGCCGACAGCGGCTTCATGGAACAGGCCGCGCAGAACGGCCACGCCGAGATCGAGGCTAGCCGCCTGGCCGTGCAGAAAGCCAGCGACCCGCAGGTCCAGCGCTTCGCGCAGACCATGGTGGAAGAACACACCCGACTGGCCGAAGAGCTCGCCACCCTGGCCCGCGCCAAGGGCGTGGAACTGCCGCGCGAGGCCTCCATGCTGCAGCGCGGCCGGCTCAAGCTGCTGTCCACCTCGCAGGGCGATACCTTTCACCGCCGCTACGTCGAGGCGTTCGGCATCGATGCCCACGAAGACACCATCAAGCTGTTCGACAAGGCCGCCGCCCGGGCCGACGACCCGGACGTCAAGGCCTTCGCTTCGCGCGGCCTGCCCGGCCTGCGGCGCCACCTGACGATGGCGAAGGAACTGCCCCCGCCCAGGGGCAGCGCCTCCAAAGGTTCATGAGCGTCGCCCGGCGGCGTCGGCGCCGCCGCCCGCCGGGCCACTGGCCTGCGACAGGCCGCCGCGCTCCGGCTGTGCGGGCCGCGAGATGTCCCGCAGGGCCTGGGCGGCGTCGCCGGGGCCGGCCTTCACCGCCACGTCGCCCAAGGACAGGAGGCCCACCAGGCGCTTGTCGTGGTCCACCACCGGCAGGCGACGGATTTGCGCGTCGCACATCAGCTGGGCGGCTTCTTCGATGGACTGGTCCTCGTAGCACCACTGCACATGCGGGCTCATCACCTCGCTCAGGGTGGTGCGCTCGGGCGCCAGCCCCTGGGCCACGCCACGCACCACGAGGTCGCGGTCGGTCACCATGCCGAGCAGGCGCTGGCCATCGCACACGGGGAGGGAGCCGATTTCCATCTCTTCCATGGCCTGGGCGGCCAGGCGCAGGGTGTCTTGCGGCGACAGGGTGCGCACGCCACGGGTCATCACTTCACTGACTTGGTTCATGGGGAGGTCCTTTCCAAAGGGGTTGAGGGAGGGAGGTGCCGCCCGCTGGCAAGCGGCGCGCCCAGGGCGCCCCCGCCACCGGGCACGCCCTTTGCCGGCCCGGCCTCACCATGCCGCCCACACCGCCTCCGCCACCCGTGCAGCCCCCTGCGCCACCGCCCCTCACCGATCCCGTGCCGCCGCCGATGGGCGATCCGCCGCCCGCGCCGCCGGTGCCCGGCCCGACCGAGCCGCCGCCGCCGGCGCGCGGTCGCCTCAGCCGCGCGGCGGCCCACCCGCCCTGATCGCCTCCGGCGACGGCGGCCGGGTGTCGAGCAGATCCACGCTGGCGCCGGGGTCTTCCTCGCCCACCGCCGAGCGGGCCGCCCAGTCCGCGTCGCCCGGTGGCGCCACCCGGGCCGCCGTGTCGCGTCCCGGCCTCGCCAGCAGACCGGCCATCTGGCGCAGGGCGCGTTGCCACAGGGAGAGGGTCGGGGTGGTGCGTTCCATCGCAACGTCCTTTTCGCATGGAGCCGGCGGCCGCCGCGAACGTTCCTTTCCCGGCGCCGGCACCGATGACCGGGCGCCCACGCTTTCTTCTGGATACGGACACCATGAACCAATGGCGCTACGGTAAGGAAATGTCGAATGCGCAACGGTATGCCATCGCCCTGGTGATCGCCCTGCTGGCCGGCGCGCTCCATTGGCTGCTGTGGCCGTCGGTGGGCGCTCTGCGGCCCTTCGTGTTCTACCTGCCGGCGGCTGCCGTGGCGGCCGCCGCGCTGGGCCCGGGGCCCGGCGTGCTCTTGCTGCTGGCCGGGGCCATCGGCACCGGCTGGCCCCTGGCCGCGCTGGACGCCTGGACCAGCCCCAACGGCGCCGACCCGATGCGACTGGCGCTCTACCTGCTGCTGGGCGGGCTGTTGGTCGGCCTGGGGGGGTCGCTGCGCATCACGCGGGCGCGTGCGGCCCTGGCGGAAGACCGGCTCTCCATGGCCATCGAGGGCACGGGCATCGGCGTGTTCGACATCGACCTCGTGGAGCGGACCGTGCGGGCCTCGGCCGTGCTGGCCCGGCTGGCCGGCGCGCCGGTGTCGAATGGGGCCGTGCCCCTGGACGACTGGACCGCGCGCATCCCGCCCCACCTGCTGGCCGACAGCCGCGAGCACATCAAGCGGCGATTGAAAGAGGGCGCGGCCTACTACGAGCGCGAACTGAGCGTGCCCTCGGCCGACGGCGCGCCGCCCCGGCAGCTGCTGCTGCGCGTGCACGTCGTCTGGCGCGGCCAGCGCGCGGTGCGCCTGCGCGGCGCCTGCGTGGACGTCACCGAGCGCAAACGGGTCGACGCCCAGCTGGAGGCCGCGCGCGAACAGCTCAGCCAGCAGGTCGATGACCTGAACCACCTGCACGAACTGAGCACGCAACTGCTGGAGACGCCGCAGCTCGCGCGGCAGCTGCGCATGATCCTGGCCGCCCTGGTGCACTTCCACGGCGCGCGCCGTGGCATGGTCGCGCTGTGCGAGCCCGGCGCGGACGGCCTGCGCGTCGAGGCCAGCCTGGGCTTCGACGATGCCGCGCTCGCCATGGCCGAGGGCCTGAGCACCGGCGCCTGCGCCGAGGCCTGCCGCCAGGGCGCGCGCGTGGTGGTGGAAGACACCCGCGCCAGCGAGACCTTCAAGGCCTGCCGCGACTTCTTCGAGACCCAGGCGATCCGCGCGGTCCACAGCACGCCCCTGATCAGCTCCCAGGGCCAGGTGCTGGGGGCCATCACCGTGCACCTGGACGAATCGCGCCCACCCACCGAGCGCGAGCACCGCCTGGCCGACATCTGCGCCCGCAAGGCCGCCATGTTCACCGAACGCGCGCACACCCGGGACGAGCTGCTCGCCACGCAGGGGCGCTTCGAGGCCGTGCTCACGTCTTCCGGCGCGCCCTTCGTCATCCTGCGACCCGTGCGGCAGGGCGAGCGCATCGTCGACTTTCTGTGGGTCTACCTCAACCGCGCGGCCGCGCAGGCGCTGGACTGCGCGCCGGGCGAGGTGGTGGGCCAGCGCGTGCTGCAGAACGCCAGCTGCCGCTGGATGGGCCACCCCGCCTTCAGCTACTGCGTCACCGCCATCGAATCGGCCCACACCTGCGAGTTCGACGCCGTCGACCACGCGGGCGCCGAGCCGCGCTGGCTGCACTGCATCGCCTCGCCCATTCCCGACGGCCTGGGCGTGTGGTTCACCGACATCTCCGAGCGCATGCGCAACGAACAGCTGCTGCGCGACAGCGACCGCCGCAAGGACGAGTTCCTGGCCACGCTCGCGCACGAGCTGCGCAACCCGCTCGCGCCGATCCGCCAGGCCACGCTGCTGGCCATGTCGCCACACGCCAGCGAGGAGCAGAAACGCTGGAGCTGCGAGGTCATCGACCGCCAGGTCTCGCACATGGCCCTGCTGCTGGACGATCTGCTCGACGTCTCGCGCATCACGCGCGGCGCGCTGGCCCTGCGCCGCTCGCCGACCGACCTGGCTGGCGTGCTGGCCTCGGCGGCGGAAACGGCCCGCCCGCTGATCGACGCCAAGGGCCACCAGCTGCTGAGCTTCGTCGACGAGCGGCCCACCGTGTTCGACGCCGACCCCCTGCGCCTGGCGCAGGTGGTGGGCAACCTGCTCACCAACGCCGCCAAGTACACCGACCCGGGCGGCACCATCGAGTTGCACGCCGGCCAGCGCGGCGACGCCATCGTCATCGAAGTGCGCGACAACGGCATCGGCATCCCGCCCGACTCCATCCCCGAGGCCTTCCGCATGTTCGCCCAGCTGCACCACGCGGGCGAGCGCACCAGCGGCGGGCTGGGCATCGGCCTGGCCATGTCCAAGGGGCTGGTGGAGCTGCACGGCGGCACGCTCACGGCCGCCAGCGACGGTGTCGGCCAGGGCAGCGTGTTCACCGTCCGCCTGCCGGCGGGCCAGGCCTCTGTGCCGGCGCCGGCCGGGGGCGACGAGCCGGCCACGCGCGAGCGGCGGCGCCTGCGCGTGCTCATCGCCGACGACAACCGCGACGCCTCCGACACCCTGGCGGCCCTGCTGCACGCCGACGGCCACGAAGTGCACATGGCCTACGACGGCGACGAGGCCGTGGCCCGGTGGCGCGAGGAGCGCCCCGACGTCTGCCTGCTCGACATCGGCATGCCCGGGCGCACCGGCCACCAGGTGGCGCGCGAGATCCGCCGCTCGCCCGGGGGCGGGAACACGCTGCTGGTGGCCGTCACCGGCTGGAGCCAGCTGCACGACCGCGAGCTCGCGCTGGAGGCCGGCTTCGACCTGCACCTGACCAAACCCGTGAGCCCGCTGCAGATCAGCCACCTGCTCGACCACCAGCGCAGGCCTGCGGCCACGGCCGCCGCGCCGTGAGGCCGGCGATGCGCGCCGCCTGGTCCTTCCTGCGCGAGGTCTACGCCGCCTGGCGCGAGGACGGCGCCACCAGCATGGGTGCGGCCATCGCCTATTACGCGCTGTTCTCCGCCGCCCCCTTGCTGCTGATCGCGGTCTCGGTGGCCGGCCTGTTCTTCGGCGAGCGGGCGGCCACCGGCGAACTCACGCACCGCCTCGCGCCGCTCATCGGCGAAGCCTCTGCGCGCTCGGTGCAATCGGTGCTGCAAGCCCTGCACCGGCCCGAGGCGGGGTGGGCGGGCCTGGCCGGTGGGGCCGCCCTGCTGTTCGGCGCTACCACCGTGCTGGCCGAGCTGCAGTCGGCGCTGGACCGCATCTGGCGCAGCGAATCCTTGCCGCCGCCGCCCTGGTGGGTGGGTCTGCGCGCGCGGGCGCTCGCCGTCGTGGCCATCCTGGCCTGCGGCCTGCTGCTGATGGGCTCCATCGCGCTGAGCGCGGCGCTGGCCGCGGCCACCACCTGGTGGTGGCCGGCCTGGCTCGCGCCCGGACTGCCGGGGCTGGCCGAGGCCTTCAACTTCGCCCTCAGCCTGGCGCTCATGACCGCCGTGTTCGCCGCGCTCTACAAAGGCATGCCGCGCCTGAGCCTGCCCTGGCGCGACATCTGGCTGGGCGCGGCCGTGGCGGCCCTGCTGTTCTCGCTCGGCAAGACCGCGCTGGGCTGGTACATCGGCGGCAGCGCCGTGCTCTCCGCCTTTGGCGCGGCGGCCTCGCTGGTGGCGCTGCTGATGTGGGTGTACTTCTGCGCCCAGGTCTTTCTCATCGGCGCCGAGTTCACCTGCGTGTCCGCGCGCCGGCGCGGGCAGCGCGCGCCGCGGGGCGATTGAGCGGGTCGGGCCCCCGATGGCCGCCCGCGCCGGCCCGACCGTCCGTCGGCCGCTCGCGTGTCATGGCCGGTTTCCGCCGGGAACCAGGCCGCGGGGGGCAAGCCACGTGCCCGGCGCGCACACATATCGAAACAGACGCTGGCCCCTGCGGCGCCCATGATGGCCGGTCCAGTCCCGTGACAGCCAAGACCACCAGGGAGAACGCCACGAATGAACCATGTGCTGATCGTCGATGACGACACCGACTCCGCCACCACGCTGCGCGAACTCGTGCGCGCCGACCGCTTCTCGGTGGCCGTCGCCCACACCCTGCGCGACGCGCGCCGCCAGATCGCCCTGCAGCCACCGGACCTGGTGCTGCTCGACCTGCAGCTGCCCGATGGCAACGGCCTCGATCTGTTCTCCGACCCTCAGCTGATCAACGACTCCGACATCGTGCTCGTCACCGGCCACGCGAGCCTGGACTCGTCCATCGAAGCCATGCGCCGCGGCGCGGCCGACTACCTGGTCAAGCCCATCGCCATGCAGCAGCTGCAGCGCGTGCTCACGCGCTGCGGTGCCCGGGCCGCCGGGGAGGCCGCGGCGGCGCCGGTCCCCGCGCCGCGCGACCCCGCCGCCGACGGCGGCCGCTTCGGCCTGCTGTGGGGCCAGAGCCCCGCCATGCGCCGCGTCTACGAGCAGATCCACCGCGTCGCGCCCACCTCGGTCACGGTGCTGATCACCGGCGAAAGCGGCAGCGGCAAGGAACTGGTGGCGCAGACCGTGCACGGCTTCAGCCGCCGCCACGCCGGCCCCTTCCTCGCGGTGAACTGCGGCGCCATCTCGCCCCACCTCATGGAAAGCGAGATCTTCGGCCACGAGAAAGGCAGCTTCACCGGCGCCGACCGCCAGCACCTGGGCTTCTTCGAGCGCGCCTGTGGCGGCACCCTGTTCCTCGACGAGATCACCGAGATGCCGCTGGACCTGCAGGTCAAGCTGCTGCGCGTGCTGGAAACCCACCGCTTCATGCGCGTGGGCTCCACGCAGAGCCTGCAGACCGACGTGCGCATCATCGCCGCCACCAACCGCGTCCCGCACGAGGCCGTGGCCCAGGGCAAGCTGCGCGAGGACCTGCTCTACCGCCTGGCGGTCTTCCCCATCGAACTGCCGCCGCTGCGCGAGCGCCTGGACGACGTGCCCCTGCTCGCGCGGCACTTCCTGGAAGACATCTCGCGCCGCGAAGGCCGGGTCCGGCGCTTCGACGCCTCGGCCCTGCGCCAGCTCGCGGCCTACCCCTGGCCCGGCAACGTGCGCGAGCTGCGCAATGCCGTGCACCGCGCCTATGTCATGGCCGACGGCGAGTCCATCGACGCGCAGTGGCTGCCCCTGCCCGCCGCCGAAGCGGCCCCCGCCCTGTCCGGCCCAGGGGCGTCCGCCATCACGCTGCCGGTCGGCGTGTCGATGGCGCAGGCCGAGCGCCTGCTGATCGAGGCCACGCTGAACGACTGCCAACAGCAGAAGGAGCGCACGGCCGCCGTGCTGGGCATCAGCCTGAAGACGCTCTACAACCGGCTCAAGGAATACGCGGGCGAGCCACCGGCGCGGCACTGAACGCGCGGCACTGAACGGGCTGCCCGGCGCGGGCGGCCCGCGCAGCGCGGGCCGCGATCGGACGACTCACTCCGCCATCGCCCGGGCCTGGTCGCGCAGCGCCCTCACCTGCGTGTGGTTGCGCTTGGCGCCTTCGTACTGGCGCTCGACCACCACGCGCACATCGGGCGGCAGTTCCTTGGCCAGGGCCTCGCGGTAGCGCTCGATGGCCACGTCCTCGCCGCGCTCGGCTTCCTCGAGCATGGCGACATCGCTGTAGCCGGCGAGCGTGCCCTTGACCGCGACCCAGCCGCGGTGCGCGGCCCCGGCAACCGAACCGCGCTCCTGCGCGTTGCCGCCCAGCTGCAGCACCAGCGCCTGCAGTTCAGAGGCGGCCTGGCTGCATTCCTCGGCGCGCGCCAGAAACAGGCGCTGCAGGTCGGCGATGTGCAGGTGCTCGCCCGTGCTGCGGAAGCCGAACTCGCCGTCCTTGCAGGTTTCGATCAGGTCGTTCAGGCAGTTGATCAGTGCTTTCTGGTCCATGGTGGTGTGTCCTCGAAGGGGTTGAACAAGGTCACGCGCGCAGTCGCGGTGCGCGACACGCTCATGGGGCACATGGCGTGCCCGCCCCCGGTGCGGCCGCCCAGCCATCCGCCGACGCCGGCCGCAGTGCCGCCAACAACACCGCCGGGGCACAGGGCTTGCGCAGCACGGGGAAGTTCTCCACCTCGGCCAGCGCGTCGCCCTGCGCGCTGATCAGCACCACGCGCACGCCGGGCCAGCGCCGGCGCACGGTGCGCGCCAGGTCCAGGCCGTCGAGTGCGCCGGGCATGGCCAGGTCGGTCAGCAGCACGTCCACGGCGGGGCCGCGCTCCAGCCGCTCCAGCGCCTGGGCGGCGTGCGCGGCGCGCTCCACGCGCGCGCCCATGCTTTCAATGAGCGCCTCCGTCACGTCGCCGAGCGCGTCGTTGTCCTCGGCCAGCAGCACGCGGGCGCGCAGCGGCGCCAGCCCGTCACCGCCCGCCGCGGTCCTCGGCGGCACCTCGTCCGGCGCCTCGGCCGCCACCGCGGGCAGCACCAGCACGACCTCGCTGCCCTGCCCTGGCCGCTGGCGCCGCACGGCCTTGCCGCCCGCCTGCGCGCACAGGCCACGCACCTGGCTCAGCCCGAGGCCAGACTCCGGTGTCGATTCCTGGGCCATGAAGAAGGGCTCGAACACGCGCCGGCTCCGCGCGGCCTCCAGGCCCGGGCCGCTGTCGCGCAGCGCGATGCCCAGGTAGCGGCCGTCCGGCAGGTCCGCCGACAGCGCCGCGCTCGCGCGCTCGGCCCCCACCCACACCCGCCCCCCCTCGGACAGCGTGTCGCGCGCGTTCAGCGCGAGGTTGACCAGCGCAAGCTCCAGCTCGTCGGGGTCGACGCAGACGTTCAGTTCCTCGTCGGGCACCTCGATGTGCAGCTCGACGCGCCGGCCCAGCACCACGCCCAGCAGGTCGCGCCGCTCGGGCAGCCACTCGCTCAGCGAGAGCGTGCGGGGCCGCGCGCGCGGGCGCCCGCCGAAACGCAGCAGCTGCTGCGTGAGCCGGCTCGCGGCCTCCACCGCGCGCAGCGTGGCGGCCACCGGCATGGCCAGCGCCGGCTGCGTGGCCTGGCGTTGAATCAGGTAGGCGCTGTTGCTGATCACGCCGAGCAGGTTGTTGAACTCGTGCGCCACGCGCCCCGTCAGGCGCCCCAGCGCCTCCACCCGCTCGCGGCTGGCGGCCCCGCGCTCGGCTTGGCGCGCGCGTTCCACGGCTTCGGCCAATTGGCGGTGCAGTTCGGCGCGCGCCACCCACGCGGCCCCGGCCACCGCCAGGGCCAGCAGCACGAGCGTGGCCAGCAGGGTGCCACCGCCCCCGCCGGCGAAGGCGGGCGGGGGCGGTGCGCGCGGCACGGTGGTGAGCGCGGTCCAACCCTGCGGCGTGCGGCTGAAGTGGACGCGCAGCGGCACGCCCGCGGGCGTGCGCAGCGCGAAGCGGCCCTCGCCCCGGCCCGCCAGGCTCTCGCGGATCAGACCGTCGAGCGCGCGCTCGGCCTCGGCCGCGACCGGCGCCGGGCGGCGCGCCACCACCCGCCCGCGCGGATCGAGCAGCTGCCTCCCCCAGCCCTCGCGCAGGGAGCGCTGGTCCATGAGCCGCTGCAGTTCGGCCGGCGGCACCACCAGGCGCAGGTTCATTGCCGGGCCCGGCCCCTGGCGAAACACCGGCTCCACCCAGGCCAGGCCCTCGCCCCGCTCCAGCGCGCGCACGCCGGACGAGGCGACCAGCGCGGGGGTCCCGGAAGGGCGGCGGCTCGGTGGCGCGCCCACCGGCAGGCGGGTGTCCAGCCAGCGCACCGACGCACTGAGCAGCTCCACCGACACCGGCGAGCCATCGATCGCTCGGCGAACGCCCCGGTCGAAGGCGGCGCGCTCCGGCTCGCTCAGGCGCGGCGCGTGGTCCAGCAGCGGCGAGGCCGCCAGCGCGCGCGCGATGGCGGCGTAGCGGGTGAACTCGCGGTCGATCGCGCGGCTCAGGGCGCGCGCGTCCTCGCTGGCCTGCCGCTCGAGCGCGGCCTGGCCCGAGCGCCAGGCGGCCAGCGCGGCCCAGGCCGCCGCCCCGACAGCGGGCAGCAACACGGCCAGGACCAACAGGATCAGGCGAACGCGCAGAGCCATGGCGAAAAGGGTTCTCTTGTTCTTCTGACGGTCGCGGGCAAAAGGCGCGCCCGCCCGGGTGCGCCTCGGGTGCGCCGTTTGCCTGCCCTGGCCATGGACGCCACCCCCACCGCCACCCCCTCGCCCCTGCCCGCCCTGGAACAGGAGTTCGACCGCCTCGCGCGCCTGTTCGCCGAATACGAGCGGCTGGTGGACGCCGGCACCGGCCCCACCGACCTGGGCGCGCGACTGGGTCGCATCGGCGGCCGCGTGCGCGCCATCGTGGGCTTCGAGCAAGACGAGGTGCTGCCGCGCCTGCCCGCCCCGGCCCTGCGCGGCGAGACCGAATCGCAGCTCGCCGACCTGCTGGCCCGCGTGGAGCGCCTGGCCTCCCGCGTGAGCGACCTGGCGCACACCGAACGCGAGGCGCGCGCGCTGGCGCAGGCGCTGCACACGCACGCCGCCTGGCAGCGGCACCACGTGTGGCCCCGCCTGGCCGGGGACCAGCGGTCCTTCCTGGAGACAGAACTGGCCGAGCGACGCGCCGCCTGGCTGCAGGACGAAGCGCCTGACTGAGCGGGCGGTCGAGCGCGCGATCGAGCGGGCGGCAGCTTTTGCGGCAATTCGCGCGCCCGGGGCGGCAGATTCTTCCCAGCGCCACCGCCCAGCGGGCCACTCGATCGCCCCTTCCCGCCCCCGCAACACCAGGCAGGGCGCGGCTTGCGGGTCGACCAACCGCCCGTCGGCCAGCGGCGGCACAGGCCTTGCGACACAGGCGCTTCAGGCGCCGGCGGGCGGCGCCCCACACACCAGAGGAGGTTCCATGGGACTCGCGCTGCGCAACGAGATCCGGCCATTGCAGGCCCCCACGCCCACACAGACGCTGTCACCGCGCCTGCAGCGCGCCGTGCAGCTGCTGCAGATGTCCTCGCTGGACTTCGCGGCGCTGGTGCGCCAGAAGCTGGGCGACAACCCTTTCCTGGAAAGCGAGGACGACAGCGACCCGGCCACCGCGACCCCCGAGACCCCGGACGGCGACGACGGCACCGCACCCCAGGTCGAGGCCTCCAACGAAGCGTGGGACAGCGGGCCGATCGGTGGCACCGACGACCGCGAGCTGTGGATCAACGACGGCGGCTCGCCACTGCGCCCCACCGGCGACGGCGACGCCACGGCCATGGACCTCACCGCCAGCGCCACCACGCTGGCCATGCACCTGCACGGCCAGCTCAACGTGATGGCGCTGACGCCGCGCGACCTGACCCTGGCGCGCGCGGTGGTGGAGTCGCTGGACGACGACGGCTACCTGCGCACGCCGCTGGAGGAGATCGCCGGCCTGGTGCCCTGCGCGCCGCCCGCGGCCCCAGCCGAGATGCTGGTCGCGCTGCGGCTGGTGCAGTCGCTGGAGCCCGTCGGCGTGGCCGCCCGCGGCGTAGGCGAATGCCTGCTGCTGCAGGTGCGGCAGATGGAGGACGGCCCCTGCCGGGCGCTGGCCGAGCGCATCGTGGGCGAGCACCTGCAGGCGCTGGCCGCGCGCGACGTGCCCGGCCTGGCCGCCACGCTGCGCGAGCCCCTGCGCCGCGTGGAAGCGGTGGTCGACCGCATCCGCCACCTGGACCCGCGGCCCGGCTGGCGCGTCGGCGATTCGCGCGTCGACTACATCGTGCCGGACGTGATCGTGCGCCGCCAGCGCGGCCAGTGGTCGGTGCAGCTCAACCCCGCCGTGGTGCCGCGCGTGCGCTTGAACCAGGTCTACGCCGAGCTGTACCAGCGCCACCGCAGCCGCAGCAGCGGCGCGCTCGGCGAGCAGCTGCAGGACGCGCGCTGGACCCTGCGCAATGTGGAGCAGCGCTTCTCCACCATCCTCGACGTGGCGCAGGCCATCGTGCGGCGCCAGCGCCACTTCCTCGAGTTCGGCCCCATGGCCATGAAGCCGCTGGTGCTGCGCGAGATCGCCGAGGAAGTCGGCGTGCACGAGTCCACCGTCTCGCGCGTGACGAACAACAAGCACATGGCCACGCCGCTGGGCGTGTTCGAGTTGAAGTACTTCTTCTCGCGGCCCATGGTCAGCGCGGCCGGCAACGCCTGCTCGGGCACCGCCATCCGCGGGCTGATCGGCGACATCATCCAGGCCGAGAACCCGGCGCGCCCGCTGTCGGACGCCGACATCACGCGCCAGCTCACCGCCCAGGGCCTGGTGGTGGCGCGGCGCACCGTCACCAAATACCGGCAACTGCTGCGCATCGAGCCGGTGGACAAGCGCCGCCGGCACGGCTGAGGCCGGCCCCGAAAAAAGGCCGGCGCGGGGGCCGGCCAATGGGCCCACGGAGGCGGGCCCGCCGAGTGTTCAGCGCCCGCGCCGGTCGCCGGAAGCGCTGTCCCGTGTTCCGTTCGATGGGCCCTCGGGATTCGGCGTGCCGGCCGGGCCACGGCCGGCGCCCGGTGGGGACGGGGGCCGGGCGCGCCGCTCGTCCTCCCGCTCCGCCGGGCCGGGCGTGCGCCCATAGCCGCCCCGGCCGCCGTACGGGTGCTGGTCCGACCCCTGGGCCTGGCCGCCCGGGGGGCGGCCGCGTTCCTGCTGTGCCATCACATGCTCCTTGCTGTGGAAATGAGGGCGCCGGCGTCTCGTGCCGGCCTGCCAACCCCCGGCAAGTGCCATGCCCAGCCGGCCGGCGGCCGACCGGGGCCTCAGCCACCCCGGCGCAGCAGCGCCTCGCGGCGCCGTGCGTCCAGGCCTGGTGTGGCGCGCAGGTCGGTGTCCACCTGGCCCGACTCAAGGTCCCGCCCGGCCTGCTCGATCACGGGATCGGGCTCGGCTCGAGTGGCGCGCAGGCCTTCGTCGCGCTCGTGAGGCAATTCGAGTGCCTCGTGCCGCGGCCGGGGACCGGCGCCGGGCGTCAGCGGTGGTTGGCCGGTGTTGACGGACTGTCGCGGTGCGGCGCGGGGCACCGCCGCGCCACGGCGCGGTGAAGGGGGCTTGGGCATATCGGACCTCCTGCAAAGACACCGCAGCGGGCAAGCCGCGTGCCGTGTCGCCGGCGCAGGCGATGGGCACGGGGATTGCCAATCGCTGCGTGTCGGCGCCGCGTTGGCGACGGCTTCATCAACCCCAGGAGATCGACATGCCGAACCAGCAGAACCAGAACCCGAACCAGCAAAAACCCAGCGCGGGACAGAAGCAGCAGGAGGCGCAACAGAACCCGTCCCAGCAGCAGAACCAGAATCCCCAGAACCCGAGTCAGAACCGCAACCAGGCCGGCCAGCCGCGCCCGGACGACAGCCCCAGCCCGCGCAAGCAGGAGCAGCAGCGCGCCGAGGACGGCCCGCGCCACCAGCAAGGCGGTCAACAGGGTGGTCAGGGCGGTCAGCGCGGCGACCCGTCCCAGCAGCAGCGCTGACACCGGTTCGCGCCTCGCCGAAACGCCCCCGCCCGCCCGCGCGGGGTGTTTCTTCCGCCCGCCCCAGTGCCCCTTGACGCCACTGGCGGCGGCACCGCCGCGCGATGCGCGCGCCCGCGCGCTCGGCCACGCCCCACCGTCGCCAGGGCGCGACAATGGGCGCCTTCCGGTCCGCCATGGCTTCGCGCACCCCATCCTCTCCTTCCGCCAGCGCCCTCGAACGCCTGCTGGGCGAGGTGCGCCAGTGCCGGCTCTGCGCGGAGCGGCTGCCGCACCCGCCACGCCCCGTGCTGCAGCTGGGCGCCACGGCCCGCGTCCTGGTCGCGGGCCAGGCGCCGGGGCGGCGCGTGAACCTCAGCGGCATTCCCTTCGACGACGCGAGCGGCAAGCGCCTGCGCGACTGGATGGGCGTGGACACCCGCACCTTTTACGACCCAAGCGCCGTGGCCCTGTTGCCCATGGGCCTGTGCTACCCCGGCACCGGCCCGGGCGGTGACCTGCCGCCCCGCCCGGAATGCGCCCCGGCCTGGCGCGCCGCCTTGCTGGCTCAGCTCCCGCGGGTGGAACTGGTGCTGGCGGTCGGCCGCCACGCACAGGCCTGGCACCTGGGGCCGGCGGCCCGCGCCACGCTGACCGAGACGGTGCGCGCCTGGCGCGACGGCGGCCCGGGGCTGCTGCCCCTGCCCCACCCCAGCCCGCGCAACAACCGCTGGCTGCGCGACAACCCCTGGTTTGAAGACGAGGTGCTGCCGGCCCTGCGCGCGCGCGTGGCGGCCGCGCTGGCACGGCCGCCGACGGGGAACCCATGGCCCTGAAGCCCTTTCTGCTCAACGAATGGCGCCAGCTGGCGCGCGTGAACCGCAGCGACCGGCCCTGGGAAATGCCGGTGGCCGCCGCGCTCGCCAGTGGCCTGCCGATCTTCATCGGCGCAGCCTATGGTGAGCTGGGCCTGGGTCTGGCCGGCTCGCTGGGCGGTCTGGTCTTCCTGCACCTGCCCGCCACGCGGCTGGCGCACCGCATGGCCTGGCTGATGGCCTGCGCCTTCGGCATGGGCTGCAGCTACGCGCTGGGCCTGCTGGGGCACCTGGTCCCGCCGCTGGTGGTGCCCTTGCTCATGCTCATCACCGTGCTCGTCACCATGGTCTGCCGCTTCTACGCGGCGCCCCCGCCCGGCAGCCTGTTCTTCGTCATGGCCGCGGCGATCGGTGCCTACAGCCCCGTGCATGGGCGCGACGCCATCCTCCAGGTGGGGGCCGTGGCGCTGGGCACGGTGCTGGCCGTCGCCATCGCCTTCTTCTACAGCCTGCACATCGTGAGCCGGCACGGCGTGCCGGCGCCGAGCGCGCCCGCGCAGCCGGGCTTCGACCACGTGGTGGTGGACTCGGTGATGATCGGCGGCTTCGTCGGCCTGTCGCTGGTGGCGGCGCACGCCCTGCAGCTGGACCGGCCCTACTGGGTACCGGTGAGCTGCCTGGCCATCATCCAGGGCGCCTCGCTGCGCGCGGCCTGGACGCGGCAGGTGCAGCGCACCCTCGGCACCGCGCTCGGCCTGCTGGTGTTCCTCGGCATCGTCCAACTGCCACTGGGGCCATGGACCGTGGCCGCCGTGGTCACGGCGCTGACCCTGGTGATCGAGACCCTGGTGGTGCGCCACTACGGGCTGGCGGCCGTCTTCATCACGCCGCTGGCGCTGCTGCTGGCGGAAGCGGGACAGGGTTTCGTGGCGGCGCCGCAGCCGCTGATGCAGGCCCGACTGATGGACACGGTGGTCGGGTCCACGCTGGGCCTGGTGGGCGCGGCCTGCCTGCACAGCCCGCGCATCCGCGCGGCGGTTGGCGCCGGCTTGCGGCGGCTGCTGCCCGAGGGCCCGCCGCGCTGAGCCGCACCGCTCACTCCATCTGGTCGATCATCACCTGGCCGAAGCCTGAGCAGCTCACCTGCGAGGCGCCGTCCATGAGGCGGGCGAAGTCGTAGGTGACCTTCTTGGACAGGATGGCCTTTTCCATCGAGGCGATGAGCAGGTCGGCGGCTTCCTTCCAGCCCATGTGGCGCAGCATCATCTCGGCCGACAGGATCATGGAACCCGGGTTCACGTAGTCCTTGCCGGCGTACTTGGGCGCCGTGCCGTGCGTGGCCTCGAAGCAGGCCACGGAATCGCTCATGTTCGCGCCGGGCGCGATGCCGATGCCGCCGACCTGCGCGGCCACCGCGTCGGAGATGTAGTCGCCGTTGAGGTTGAGGGTGGCGACCACCGCGTACTCGGCCGGGCGCAGCAGGATCTGCTGCAGGAAGGCATCGGCGATGACGTCCTTGACGACGATGTCGCGGCCGGTCTTCGGGTTCTGCAGGCGGCACCAGGGACCCCCGTCGATCGGCGCCGCGCCGAATTCGCGCTGGGCCAGCGCGTAGCCCCACTCGCGAAAGCCCCCTTCGGTGAACTTCATGATGTTGCCCTTGTGCACGAGCGTCACGCTGGGCTTGTCGTGGTCGATGGCGTACTGGATCGCCTGGCGCACCAGGCGCTCGGTGCCCTCGATGGACACCGGCTTGACGCCGATGGCCGAGCTCTCGGGAA
Organism: Hydrogenophaga sp. SNF1; assembly: GCF_034421675.1. Lineage (NCBI taxonomy): Bacteria > Pseudomonadati > Pseudomonadota > Betaproteobacteria > Burkholderiales > Comamonadaceae > Hydrogenophaga > Hydrogenophaga sp. SNF1. The sequence goes on along the minus strand of NZ_CP139793.1, from coordinate 2,905,947 downwards.
AGCGGATCGTGGTCTCGCCCATCTCGTCCTGCAGGAAGCGGATGAGCTTTTGCGCCTTGTCCGAGCGGGCCTCGTATTCGATGCCGGCGTAGATGTCTTCCGAGTTCTCGCGAAAGATGACCATGTTGGTCTTCTCGGGCTCCTTCAGCGGCGAGGGCACGCCCTTGAAATAGCGCACCGGGCGCAGGCAGACGTACAGGTCCAGCTCCTGGCGCAGGGTCACGTTGAGCGAGCGGATGCCCCCGCCCACCGGCGTGGTCAGCGGGCCCTTGATGGAGACCACGCACTCCTTGAGCGCGGCCACGGTCTCCTCGGGCAGCCAGACCCCGGGGCCATAGACCTTCACCGCTTTGTCGCCCGCGTAGACCTCCATCCAGTGGATCTTGCGGCGCCCGCCATAGGCCCGGGCCACCGCCGCGTCGACCACCTTGAGCATCACTGGCGTGACGTCCACGCCGACGCCGTCGCCCTCGATGTACGGCACGATCGGCTCATCAGGCACTTGCAGCGACAGGTCGGCTCGGACGGTGATCTTCTGGCCTTGTGGCGGCACCTTGATGTGCTGGGTCATGTCGGGGAACGTTCCGGGTGGCGAATGAGAGAGGGGGACCGGAAATTCTAGACGCTGGCCTTTCGCCGGGCGCTCTGGCCCGCCCTGCCCCGATGGCAGACAATGCAAGCCCCTCGTCACCGCCCCCACACGCCGCATGAAAGCCCTGTTCACCCGACTGCTTGGCCTGTGCCTGCTGGCCTCGGGCCCGGCCTGGTCCCAGGACGGCCCGCAGCTCAACCTGCCCCGCATCAGCCTGTCGGCCAACATGCACCTCATCCACGCGCAGGTGGCCGCCACGCCGCAGGCGCGCACCATCGGCCTCATGTTCCGCCGGGAGATGCCGGCCAACGAAGGCATGCTCTTCGTGTTCGAGCAGGCCGCCACCCAGTGCTTCTGGATGAAGAACACCCTGCTGCCGCTGACCGCGGCCTTCGTGGACGACGACGGCACCATCGTCAACCTGGCGGACATGCAGCCGCAGAGCCTGGACTCGCACTGCTCGGACAAGCCGGTGCGCTACGTGCTGGAGATGCACCAGGGCTGGTTCAAGAAGCGCGGCATCCAGGCCGGCGCGCGCTTGAGCGGACAGGCCTTCGGCAAATAAAAAGGCCGCCGGATCCGGCGGCCTTTTCGTTCGGGCCCCTGGCGGGCGGCCCGCCGGGGCTCAGGCCTTCATCGAGGCCAGCACCTTGTTGAAGGTGGCGCTGGGCCGCATCACGGTCTCCAGCTTTTTGAAGTCGGGCTTGTAGTAGCCGCCAATGTCGACCGGCTTGCCCTGCACCTCGGCCAGTTCCTTGACGATGGCCTGCTCGTTGTCCGCCAGGGCCTTGGCCAGGGGGGCGAACTTCTCCGCCATTTCCTTGTCCTCGGTCTGCGCGGCCAGTTCCTTGGCCCAGTACATCGCCAGGTAGAACTGGCTGCCGCGGTTGTCGAGCTGGCCGGTCTTGGGGCTGGGGTTCTTGTTGTTGTCCAGCAGCTGGCCGGTGGCCGCATCCAGGGTCTTGGCCAGCAGCTTGGCGCGGGCGTTGTTGTTCTTGATGCCGAGATCCTCGAAGCTCACCGCCAGGGCCAGGAACTCGCCCAGCGAATCCCAGCGCAGGTGGTTCTCTTCCACCAGCTGCTGCACGTGCTTGGGCGCCGAGCCGCCGGCGCCCGTCTCGTACATGCCGCCGCCGGCCATCAGCGGCACGATGGACAGCATCTTGGCGCTGGTGCCCAGCTCCATGATGGGGAACAGGTCGGTCAGGTAGTCGCGCAGGATGTTGCCGGTGGCGCTGATCGTGTCCAGGCCGCGGATGACGCGCTCCAGCGTGTAGCGCATGGCGCGCACCTGGCTCATGATCTGGATGTCCAGGCCGGCCGTGTTGTGCTCGTGCAGGTACATCTTGACCTTGGTGATCAGCTGCGCCTCGTGCGGGCGGTACTGGTCGAGCCAGAACACCACGGGCATGCCGGAATTGCGGGCGCGGTTCACGGCCAGCTTGACCCAGTCGCGGATGGCGGCGTCCTTGACCTGGCACATGCGCCAGATGTCGCCCTGCTCCACGTTCTGGCTCATCAGCACCTCGCCGGTGGCCAGGTCGGTGATGTTGGCCACGCCGTCCTCGGGGATCTCGAAGGTCTTGTCGTGCGAGCCGTATTCCTCGGCCTGCTGCGCCATGAGGCCCACGTTGGGCACGGTGCCCATGGTCTTGGGATCGAAGGCGCCGTGCCACTTGCAGAAGTTGATCATCTCCTGGTAGATGCGGGCGAAGGTGCTCTCCGGCATCACGGCCTTGACTTCCTTCAGGCGGCCGTCGGCACCGTACATCTTGCCGCCGGCGCGGATCATCGCGGGCATGGAGGCGTCCACGATCACGTCGTTGGGCGAATGGAAGTTGGTGATGCCCTTGGCCGAGTCCACCATGGCCAGTTCGGGGCGGTGCTCCTGGCAGGCGTGCAGGTCGCGCTTGATCTCATCCTGCTTGCTCTGCGGCAGCGTGGCGATCTTGTTGTACAGATCGACCATGCCGTTGTTGACGTTGATGCCCAGCTCGTCGAACAGCTTGCCGTGCTTCTCGAAAGCTTCCTTGTAGAAGATCTTCACGCAGTGGCCGAACACGATCGGGTGCGAGACCTTCATCATGGTCGCCTTCACGTGCAGCGAGAACATCACGCCGGTCTTGTGCGCGTCCTCGATCTGCTGCTCATAGAAGGCCAACAGGGCCTTCTTGCTCATGAACATGGAGTCGATGACCTCGCGGTCCTGCAGCGAGACCTTGGGCTTGAGCACGACGGTCTTGCCGCTCTTGGTGATCAGCTCCATCTTGACGTCGCGCGCCTTGTCCAGCGTCATGGACTTCTCGCCGTGGTAGAAGTCGCCGTGGTGCATGTGGGACACATGCGAGCGCGAGGCCTGGCTCCACTCCGCCATGCTGTGCGGGTTCTTGCGGGCGTATTCCTTCACCGCCTTGGGCGCGCGGCGGTCCGAGTTGCCCTCGCGCAGCACGGGGTTCACGGCGCTGCCGGTGCACTTGTTGTAGCGCGCGCGGATGTCCTTCTCTTCGTCCGTCTTCGGGTTCTCGGGGAAGTCGGGGATCTTGTAGCCCTTGTCCTGCAGCTCCTTGATGGCGGCCTTGAGTTGGGCCACCGAGGCGCTGATGTTGGGCAGCTTGATGATGTTGGCCTCGGGCTTGAGGGTGAGCTTGCCCAGCGCGCTGAGGTTGTCGGGCACGCGCTGCTCTTCGGTCAGCAGCTCGGGGAACTGGCCCAGGATGCGGCCGGCCACCGAGATGTCGCTGGTCTCGACGTTGATGCCCGCCGGCGCCGCGAAGGTGCGGATGATGGGCAGGAACGCACTGGTGGCCAGCAGGGGCGCCTCGTCCGTCAGGGTGTAGATGATGGTGGGTTGCTGGCTGCTCATGGCTTATCTCCGGAGGTTGTTGGGTGCGGCGCTGGCCGACCGGCAGGCGGACAGGTCGCGCGGATACGGTGATCCGTATCCCGTGATTGTGCTTTCAGCGCAAGCGCCAAACCTTTGATTTTGGGATCGAACTCCCACAATACAAAACAGGCACGAGGAAATTTGCACGCGCCGGGCGGGCCGGGCAGCAAAAAGGGCCCGAAGGTCGCCCCTCGAGCCCTTGTGCCTGGCGCATGCCGATCAGGCGAAGTTCTTCTCGGCGAAGGACCAGTTCACCAGCTTGTCGAGGAAGGTCTCGACGAACTTGGGACGCGCGTTGCGGTAGTCGATGTAGTAGGCGTGCTCCCACACGTCCACGGTCAGCAGGGCCTTGTCGGCGGTGGTCAGCGGCGTGCCGGCGGCACCGGTGTTGACGATGTCCACGCTGCCATCGGCCTTCTTCACCAGCCAGGTCCAGCCCGAGCCGAAGTTGCCCACGGCGCTCTTGGTGAAGGCTTCCTTGAAGGCGGCGTAGCTGCCCCACTTGGCCTTGATGGCATCGGCCAGCGCGCCCGAAGGCTCGCCGCCGCCGTTGGGCTTCATGCAGTTCCAGAAGAAGGTGTGGTTCCAGATCTGGGCGGCGTTGTTGTAGATGCCGCCGCTGGACTTCTTGACGATGGACTCGAGGTCCATGCTCTCGAACTCGGTGCCCTTTTGCAGGTTGTTGAGGTTCACCACATAGGCGTTGTGGTGCTTGCCGTGGTGGTACTCCAGCGTCTCGCGGCTGTAGTTCGGGGCCAGGTCGTCCAGGCCATAGGGCAGCGGGGGCAGGGTGTGTTCCATGTGCGTCCTCTTTTTGATGGGTTGTGGGTGGGGTCGGGGCGGATTGTAGGCAGCGCCGGTGACGGCATCGCCCGCGGGGTTATGCGCGGCCTATGCGCCAGGCCCGCGCACGCGCAGCGGCAGCACGCCGTCGGCCAGCGTGGCCTGCACCTCGGTCCCCGGCAAAGCCTGTGCCACGCGGGTGATGGCCTGGCCTTGCGGATCGGTGAGGTAGGCGTAGCCGCGCTGCAGCACCAGGCGCGGATCGAGCAGGGCCAGCGAGTCCTCGGCACGCCGCAGGCGCTGCGCGCGCGCGTCCAGGCCGCGCTTGAGGGCGGGCGGCAGGCGGGCCTGCAGTTCGTCGAGCCGCCAATGCTGGCGCTGCACCGCGAGCGCCATGCCCTTGTGCAGCCGCCCCTGCCAGCGCGCCAGCTGCTCGCCCGCCTGCGCCAGGCGCGCCGAAGGCCGGCCCAGGTGGGCCGCGAGCCGGTCGAGCCGCTGCGCGCGACCATCGAGCGCGTCCTGCACGCCCTGGCGCAGCAGGCCCTGCAGGCGCTCCAGTTCGAGCTCGCGCTGGCGCCGGTCGGGCGCGCAGAGCTCGGCCGCCGCGGTGGGCGTGGGCGCGCGCAGGTCGGCGGCGAAGTCGGCCAGGCTGAAATCGGTCTCGTGCCCCACGCCCACCACCACGGGCACGGGCGAGGCCGCCACCGCGCGCACCACGGCCGCGTCGTTGAACGCCCAGAGGTCTTCGAGCGAGCCGCCGCCGCGCACCAGCAGCAGCACGTCGCAGGCGCCGCGCGGGCCTTGGTGCGCCGCCGCCGCGGCCAGCGCGGCCACCAGCTCGGCCGGGGCCTGCGCCCCCTGCACCGAGGCGGGAAACACCGTCACCGGGATGTGCGGCACGCGCCGGCGCAAGGCGGTGGCCACGTCGCGCAGGGCGGCCGCGCCCAGCGAGGTGACCACGCCAATGTGCCGCGGCTGGGTGGGCAGCGACCGCTTGCGTTCGGCGTCGAACAGGCCCTCGGCCTGCAGCGCGGCCTTCAGCTGCAGGAACTGCTCGTACAGGCTGCCCTGCCCGGCCAGGCGCAGGCTCTCCACAATCAGCTGCAGGTCGCCGCGCGGGCCGTAGACGTCCAGCCGGCCCTGCAGCTGCACACGCTGGCCGTCGCGCACGGGGAAGCCCACCTGTTCGGCCGCACGGCGGAACATGGCGCAGCGCAGCTGGCCAGCGTCGTCCTTGAGCGAGAAGTAGCAATGCCCGCTGGCCGCGCGCGAGAAGCCCGAAATCTCCCCCTGGACCGCGACGGGATTGAAGCGCGAAGCCAAGGCGTCCGCCACCGCTCGCACCAGCGCGCCAACCGCCCAGAAACGCGCGCCGCCTGGGCCGTCGGCCATGCGCAGTGGCTTCATTGCTGGCTCGAAAGGGTCAAACGTGTCCACAAGCCGCACCAATACTGGGGTTGATGTCGCCAAAGCCCGACAGACCAAGGCTTGGCGCGCAGTGCCTTGATTCCAAAGCACTTTGTACTGCCCAAATTTTCATCAATCTGTCGAAAAGCGCGCAAACGCTGGGGTTGTGGGGCTTGTCCGCCGGGTTCTTCACAAAGATGTCCACAGGCGGTGTGGACTTCAGGGGGCGCCTCCGGCCGTCACGGCAGAGGGCGCGCGCATCGTTCGATGGAAGGCAAGCGCGCGGAGGGCTGGGCCATAATCCGGCGCTGTTGCCCGGCGCCGCCAGCGCGCCCTAGACCGGAGCCCTGAGTTGTTGTCCATCATACAAGCGGCCGGATGGCCGATCTGGCCCCTGATCGTGTGTTCCGTGCTCGGTCTGGCCCTCGTCATCGAGCGCTTCGTGAGCCTCAAGGCCAGCCGCATCGTGCCCCCCAAGCTGCTCGACGAAGCCATCATGGTCTCGCGCAACGGCATCCCCGGCCCCGACGTGGTGACCCAGCTCGAACAGAACTCGGTGCTCGGCGCGGTGCTGGCCACGGGCTTTCGCACCTTCAATGCCAACCCCAAGGCCACGGCCGAGGACCTGCGCGCCAACCTGGAAGGCGCGGGCCGCCACGCCGCCGCGAAACTGCAACGCTACCTGGGCGCGCTGGCCACCATCGCCTCGGCCGCGCCGCTGCTGGGGCTGCTGGGCACGGTCATCGGCATGATCGAGATCTTCGGCTCGCAGGCCGGCGACGGCATGGGCATCTCGGCCGGCGGCGGCAACCCGGCGCAGCTCGCGCACGGCATCTCCATCGCGCTCTACAACACCGCCTTCGGCCTGATCATCGCGATCCCGGCGCTGATCTTCTGGCGCTACTTCCGCGCCCGCGTGGACGAGTACCTCCTGGCGATGGAGGTGTCCACCGAGCGTTTCGCCCGCCACCTGCTCAGCGTGCGCAAGCCATGAACTTCCGCCCGCGCGGTCACCGCGACGAACCCGAGATCAACCTGATCCCGTTCATCGACATCCTGCTGGTCGTCGTCATCTTCCTGGTGCTCACGACGACCTACAGCAAGTTCACCGAGCTCAAGGTGAACCTGCCGGTGGCGGACGCCGAGGCCCCCAAGCAGAACCCCAAGGAGGTGCTGGTGACCGTGGGCGCCGACGGCCGCTACGCAGTCAACCGCACGGTGCTCGAAGGCACCAGTGTCGAACTCATCGCCAGCGCCCTGCAGTCCAGCGTGGAAGACGGGCGCGACACCGTGGTGGTGATCAGCGCCGACGCCGCCGCCGCCCACCAGTCGGTGATCAACGTGATGGACGCCGCCCGCCGCGCGGGCCTGGTGCAGATCACTTTCGCCACGCAGCAGAGCGCCAGCGCCGCGCCGGCGCGCAAGCGCCCCTGACAAGCCCATGACGGTCCGGGCCCGCCTCGAGGCCTGCTGGCGGGCGCTGAGCCTGCGCCGAGGGCCGGCCGCGCGCGCGCTGCTGCCGCTGGCCTGGCTCTATGGCGGGCTGCTGGCCTGGCGCCGATCGGCGTACCGGTCGGGGCGCCACCAGCCCACGCGCCTGCCGGTGCCGGTGATCGTGGTCGGCAACGTGATCGTCGGCGGCGCCGGCAAAACCCCCACCACCATCGCCCTGGTCGAGCACCTGCAGCGGCGCGGCTGGCGGCCGGGGGTGGTCTCGCGCGGACACGGCCGCGCGGGCGCAGCGCCCCAGGCCGTGCCCGCCGACGCCGACGCCGCACTCAGCGGCGACGAGCCCCTGCTGATTCGCCGTGCGACCGGCGCGCCGGTGTGGGTGGCCCGCGCGCGCGCCGAGGCCGCGCAGGCCCTGCTGCGCACCCACCCCGAGGTGAATCTGATCGTCTGCGACGACGGCCTGCAGCACTGGCCCCTGGGCAGCGACCTGCGCGTGGCGGTGTTCGACGACCGCGGACTGGGCAATGGCTGGCTGCTGCCCGCCGGCCTGCTGCGCGAGCCTTGGCCGTCCACCGATGCCCCGCGCGCGCCTCAGCTGGTGCTTCAGCAGGCACGCGATGGCGGCCCACCCCCCGCGCCACTGGCCGGCGGCCTGCCGGCCTTTGGCGCGCGGCGCTCGCTCGCGCCGCGCGCCGTGAACGCGCGCGGCGACAGGCTGGCGCTGGAGTCCCTGCGGGGCCAGGCGCTCACCGCCGTGGCCGGGATCGCGCGGCCCGAAGCCTTCTTCGACATGCTGCGCGCGCGCGGCCTGCGGTTGTCCGCCACCCTCGCGCTGGCGGACCACGCCGGCGCCGCCAGCCTCGAGCAGGCCCTGCGCGGCGCGCCGGGCCCGGTGCTGTGCACCGAGAAAGACCTGGTGAAGCTGTCCACCAGCGCACGCCCCGACCTCTGGGCCGTGCCACTGGTGCTCGACATCGACCCGGCCTTCTTCGCGGCCGTGGACGAACGGCTCGGCCCGCCGCCGGCCTGAGCGCCCCCCGGCGCCCCTATCATCACCGGATGGATTCCAAACTCCTCGAACTGCTGGTCTGCCCGGTCACCAAGGGCCCGCTCGTGCTCAACCGCGAGCGCCAGGAACTGCTCTCGCGCAGCGCCCGGCTGGCCTACCCGATCCGCGACGGCATTCCCATCCTGCTGGAGCACGAGGCGCGGCCCCTGAGCGAAGAGGAGGCCGCCCGCCCGCCCAAGCCCGCCGCGCCGCAGGACTGAGCGTGGCCCAGGGCTTCACCGTGCTCATCCCGGCGCGCCTGGCGTCCAGCCGCCTGCCGGACAAACCCCTCGCCGACATCGGCGGGCTGCCCATGGTGGTGCGCGTGGCGCGCCGCGCGGCCCTGAGTGGCGCCACGCGCTGCGTGGTGGCGGCCGACGATCCGCGCATCCTGGCCGCCTGCGCGCAGCACGGCGTCGCCGCGCTGGCCACGCGCGCCGACCACCCCAGCGGCAGCGACCGCCTCGCCGAGGCCTGCGCGGCGCTGGGGCTGGCCGACGACGAGGTGGTGGTCAATGTGCAGGGCGACGAACCCCTGATCGAGCCCGCATTGATCGATGCCGTGGCCGCCGAACTGCAGGCGCGCACCGACTGCGCCATGAGCACGGCCGCGCACGCCATCGAGCGGCGCGCCGATTGGCTGGACCCGAACGTGGTGAAGGTGGTGACCGACGCGCGCGGCACCGCCCAGTATTTCAGCCGTGCGCCCATTCCTTGGTGGCGCGACGGCATGGCCGGCGACGACCTGCCTTCGCCCGCGCCGCTGCGCCACGTCGGCATCTACGCCTACCGGGCCGCTTTCCTGCGGCGCTTCCCCACCCTGCCCGCGGCGCCCACGGAACGTCTGGAGTCGCTCGAGCAGCTGCGCGCGCTGTGGCATGGCGAGCGCATCGCGGTGCACCTCACGGCGCACGCGCCCGGCCCCGGCGTCGACACCCCGCAAGACCTGGCCCGCGTGCGCGCCTTGATCGGCGCGGCCTGAGCCCCGCACCGGCCTGGTGCGCGGCAAGGGCTTGTCAAGGGTCGCGTGCTATCCTCCGTCGGTTACCCCGGCGGCACGCCCTGGGGCCGCCGCGCGAGGGGGCAGCGGCGACGCGGTTGAAACTCTGACAAAAGGAAAGCGATGAGATTGATTCTGTTGGGCCCACCGGGGGCGGGCAAAGGGACGCAGGCCGCGTTTATCTGCGAGAAGTACCGCATTCCGCAAATCTCCACCGGCGACATGCTGCGCGCCGCCGTCAAGGCCGGCACGCCGCTGGGCCTGCAGGCCAAGGCCGTGATGGAAGCCGGCGCCCTGGTGAGCGACGACCTCATCATCAATCTCGTCAAGGAGCGCATCGCCCAGCCCGACTGCGCCAACGGTTTTCTCTTCGACGGCTTTCCGCGCACGATTCCGCAGGCCGACGCCATGAAGGCGGCGGGCGTCAAGCTCGACTATGTGCTCGAGATCGACGTGCCCTTCGACGCCATCATCGAGCGCATGAGCGGGCGCCGCTCGCACCCCGCATCGGGCCGCACCTACCACGTCAAGTTCAACCCGCCCAAGGTAGACGGCAAAGACGACGTGACCGGCGAGCCGCTGATCCAGCGCGACGACGACAAGGAAGACACCGTCAAGAAGCGCCTGGAGGTCTACAGCGCGCAGACGCGCCCGCTGGTGGACTACTACAGCCAGTGGGCCAAGGCCGAACCGGCGGCCGCGCCCAAGTACCGCGCCATCAGCGGCCTGGGCAGCGTGGACGAGATCACCGCGCGCGCCCTGCAGGCGCTCGGTTCCTGAGCGCCCCCCCGCCTGAGCCCCAGCACAATGCCCCGCAACCGCGGGGCATTTTTCTTGGTCGGCGCAGCCGCGCGATCGGCGACGGCCAAGGCACGGGCCAGAAGGCCATCAAGTTGCGCCAGCATGGACCGATGACAAACCAATGGGCCAGCAACACGCGTTCATTCCCCACCGGCGCTCGCGCCTGTCCCTGGCGGCCATGGCCCTGGTGTGGGCAACGCTGGGCACCCGCGTGGCGGTCGCGCAGTCCGTCACCGGCGTGGGCGACGTGAACCCGGGCCCCTTGCCGGTCCCGTCGCCGCACTGGGTCGAGGCCGGCGAGATCTACGTCGGCGACACCGGCGTCGGCACCCTGACCATCGAAGACGGCGGCACGGCCAGCAGCGGGAACGGCGCGCTGGGCTACACCGGGGGCACGGGCACGGTGATCGTCACGGGCAGCGACGGCAGCGGCAACGTGTCGAGCTGGACCATGCCGGGCGATCTGGCCGTCGGGGCGGGCGGCACGGCGTCGCTCTCGATCCTCAACGGCGGTCTGGTCAGCAACGCGCACGGCAACATCGCCTTTGGCGGCGGCACGGCCTCGGCCACCGTCTCGGGCGTGGATGCCCATGGCAACGCCTCCACCTGGATCAACACCAGCACGCTCACCGTGGGCAATGCCGGCGTGGGCTCGCTGCTCATCGAAAACGGGGGCCTGGTGCGCAGCGTCCAGGGCGCCATCGGTGGCACCACCGGCGTGGGCCCGGGCGTCTCCAGCGGCACGGTCACCGTCTCCGGCAGCGACGGCAACGGCCGGGTCTCGACCTGGAGCCTGGGCGACAACCTCTACGTGGGTTTTTCGGACCCGGGTGATCTCACCGTTGAAGCGGGTGGCGCGGTCAGCGGCCACACCGTCTACATCGGCTACGAAGCGGGCGGCAACGGCCTGGTCACGGTCACGGGCCGCGACGCCATCAGCGCCCGCGCGTCCAGCCTGGACTTTTCGGCGCAGTTGAACGTGGGCTACGAGGGCATCGGCGAATTGACCATCGAGGACCGCGGCACGGTGCTGGCGCCGCGCACCCAGATCGCCGTCCAGGCCGGCTCCAGCGGCACGCTGAGCCTGCTCGGCGACGCGAGCGGGCGCGGCGTGCTCGAAACGAACGTGGTGATCCGGGGCAGTGGCACCGCCACGCTCAACCTCAACGGCGGCATCCTGCGCGCGACCCTGAACGAGGCCGATTTTCTGCAAGGTTTCGCCACGCTGTCGGGTGGCGCCGAGGGCGTGTGGATCGACACGAACAACCACGCCGTCGGCGCCGGCACGGCCTTCACCGGCGCGGCGGACTTCAACAAGCTGGGCCTGGGCACGCTGACGCTGGGCGGCCTGAGCACCTACACGGGTGCCACCCGCGTGGCGGGCGGCACCTTGCGTGCCAGCGCCGCCGGCGCCTTCAGCGCCCACTCCGCGCACACCGTGGCGGCCGGCGCCACGCTCGACACGGCGGGCCTGGACCAGGCGGTGGCCAGCCTGGACAACGCGGGCACGGTCTCGCTGCTGGGCGCCGTCCCCGGCAGCCGGCTGACCGTCAACGGCGCCTATGTCGGCCAGAACGGCACGCTGAGGATGGGCACCGCGCTGGGCCACAGCGGCAGCCTCAGCGACCGGCTGGTGCTCGATGGCGCCGGCGCCAGCGCCAGCGGCACCACCACCTTGCACATCACCAACCTGGGCGGCCTGGGCGCGCTGACCACGGGCGACGGCATCGAAGTCATCAGCGCGCTCAACGGCGCCACCACCACCGCCCAGACCACCAGGGACGCGTTCCGCCTGGCCGGCGAGCACGTCGACGCCGGCGCCTACGAGTACCGCCTGTACGCGGCCGACGCCAACGGCGCCGGGGAAAGTTGGTTTCTGCGGTCCAGCGCGGTCGCGGGGGCCGCCGCGCCCGCCTACCGCGTGGAGGTACCACTGTTCGCCGCGCTGCCTGAGCAGCTGCGCCTGGGCAATGCCGTGATGGTGGGCAACCTGCACCTGCGCGTCGGCGATGGCGCCACCGCCGAACGGCAGACCTGGGCGCGGATCATCAGCGCCGAACGCCGCGTGAGCCAGCGCGGCGACGTGAGCCCGCGCAGCCGGGGCCGGCTCCACGGTCTGCAGGCCGGCATCGACCTGTGGGCCCGGCCGGGCTGGCGCGCGGGCCTGTACGTGGGTCAGCTCGACGGCGACATGCGGCTGCGGGGCCTGGCTGGCGGCATCGCGGAACAGGCGCTGGGCAGCAATGCGCTGCGCAGCCAGTACCTGGGCGTCTATGCGACCTACCGGCGTGCCAACGGCTTCTACCTGGACACGGTGCTGCAGGGCGCCCGCCACCGCTACAGCGTGTCGCCGCTGACCGCGCCGGCCAGCCATGGCAAGGGCGACAGCCTCCTGGCCTCGGTGGAAGTCGGGCGGGGCTACCCACTCGCGGCGGGCTGGGAACTGGAGCCGCAGCTGCAACTGGTGCACCAGCGCATGGCGCTCGACGGCGTGAGCATCGCCGGCGCCGACGTGCAGCAACAGCCCCATGGCAGCTGGGCGGCCCGGCTGGGTCTGCGGGTCAAGGGCGAGGTGTCGACCGCCGCGGGCGTGCTGCGACCGTACGGTCGCGTGAACCTGTACCGCAGCAGCCCAGGCAGGGATGTGGCGCGCTTCATCGGACCCGCCGGCTCCGCGGACGTGGCCACGGGCACGGGCGGCGCCAGCGCCGAGCTGGCCGCTGGCGCCACGCTGGCCTTGTCCACCGGCATCAGCCTCTATGGGGAAGTGGGCAGCGCCTGGTCCCTGGGCGGCGCGGCGCGGCACCGGGGTGGGCTCAACGGCAGCCTGGGACTGCGGGTGGACTGGTAAGCCCGAACCGGGTTTTTCTCCACCGGCCAACGGCCTGGGGCCATTGACGCGCAATGGCCGGCCGGGCCACGATCCGCGCCTCGCCCCGGCCGCCTCGGGGCCCAACGGGCAGGGAGCCTCATGAAAGCGATCCGTCCATTCGGCCTGCGGCGCGGTCTGCGCAAGCTCGGACCCGGCCTGATCACCGGTGCCGCCGACGACGATCCCAGCGGCATCGCCACCTACTCCCAAGCCGGCGCGCAGTTCGGCTTCTCCATGCTGTGGACGGTGGTCTTCACCCTGCCGCTCATGATCGCGATCCAGATCGTCAGCGCGCGCATCGGACACGTCACGCGGCGGGGCCTGGCCGCCAACATCCGGGCGGGTTTTCCGCGCTGGGTGCTGCTGGCCGTGGTCGGCCTGCTGCTGGTGGCCAACACGCTCAACCTGGCCGCGGACATCGCGGCCATGGCGGAGGCGCTGCGCCTGCTGGTGGGCGGTTCGGCCCACGTGTGCGCGGTGACGTTCGGCCTGCTCTGCCTGGTGCTGCAGGTCTTCCTGCCTTACCAGACCTACGTGCGCTGGCTGAAGTGGCTGACGCTGGCGCTGCTGTCCTATGTGGCCGTGGTGTTCACGGTGCACCTGGACTGGTGGACCGTGGCCCGGCAGATCGTGCGCCCGCCTCTCGCCCTCGGCCACGACGTGCTCCTGATGGTGGTCGCGGTGTTCGGCACCACCATCAGTCCCTACCTCTTCTTCTGGCAGGCGGCGCAGGAAATGGAAGACGCCAGCGGCCAGCCGCCCCAGACCCGACAGGACGTGCGCCGCCACCTTCGGCGCATCAAGATCGACACCAGCATCGGCATGGTGTTCTCCAACCTGATCGCCTTCTTCATCATCCTGAGCACGGCGGCCACGCTGCACGCCGCGGGCGTCACCGACGTCCAGACCTCGGCCCAGGCGGCGGAGGCCCTGCGGCCCGTGGCCGGGCCATTCACCTTCATGCTGTTCAGCCTGGGGATCATCGGCACCGGACTGCTGGCGGTGCCGGTGCTCGCGGGCTCCGCCGGCTACGCCGTGGCCGAGGCGGCGGGCTGGTCGGGCAGCCTGAGCGCGCGCCTGGACAAGGGGGAAGGCCGCGGCTTCTATGGCGTGATCGCCACCGCCACCGTGGGCGGCGTGCTGCTGTGCTTCACGTCGATGGACCCCGTCCGGGCGCTGTTCTGGTCGGCGGTGATCAACGGCGTGATCGCCGTGCCCATCATGGCCGTGATGATGCTGCTGGCCGCCCAGCCCTCGACGATGGGCCCGCACGTCATCGGCCCGCGGCTGCGCGTGCTCGGCTGGATCGCCACGGTCGCCATGGCGCTGACCGTGGGCGCCATGCTGGCCACGCTGTGAGCCGCGCCGGCGCGGCTCAGACCGGGCTGGAGCGCAAGCCGTAGGCCTTGTCGCTGACGAACAGGTACTCCACGCGCAGCACCGGCTCGCCGCGCTCGCCCTCGAAGGCGAAGCCCACCATGGCCATGCTGTCGCCCACCTTCAGCTCGGGTACCTGCCACTGGTTCAGGCGAAAAATGGGCGCGAGTTCGATCTGCCAGCGCCGGTCCCGCCGGCGCGGCACCGTGGCGCGCGCCAGCAGCGCGGCACCGTCCACGCCGGCCGACTGCGCCGGCAGCGACCGGCTCGCCAGACCCGCGGGCACGGCCAGGTTCTCGGGCACTTCCAGCACCAGTTCGGCGTGCGGGTTGCGCCACGCCACCTGCACGGCCTTGCCCTCCAGGTAGAGGGGGCGGCTCTGGTCGAAGCTGCTCCAGCCATGGTGCGCGCGCGCGGCACCGGCCACGCCCCCCAGCGCCAGGGCGCCGGCCTGCAACAGGGTTCGTCTGTCCATCGTCCTGCACTCCTTCAGACGTAGCCGATCCAGCGGCCACAGGTCAGCACCGTCAGCCACAGCAGCGTGGACACGCCCAGCAGGGCGCGCGCCGTGCCATCCAGGCGCTGCAGCGAGCGGCGGCCATGGAACCAGCCCGCGTTGCACGCCGCCAGCGCGATCAGCGCCATCTTGGCTGTGAACACCCGGTTGCCCAACAGTTCCGAGGGCATGGTGGCGAACATCGTCAGGCCGCTGGCCGCCGCCAGACCGAATCCCAGCACGGCCAGCCCGAGGCTCAAGCGCGCCAGTGGCTGCACCGGCAGTGCCGCGCCCAGGCCCCACACGCGCGCCTCCAGCAGCAGCAGATTGCCCAGCAGCAAGGCGACGCCCACGAGGTGCGCCACCTCCAGCATGGGGTAGGCCCAGGGATGGGCGCCCAGCGCGGCGAAGGCGTCCACCCTCAGGCGTCCAGCAACTCGAGCGCCAGCGCCCAGCGCGCCTTGGGCGGCGACAGGCCGTCGATGTCGGCGAAGGGCTGCTGGGGGTACGGCACCGGCGGCGCGCCGTTGCGGTTGGCGATGACCACGCGCACGCCGGCCGCCTCGGCCTCGCGCAGCGCGGCCTCGAGTTCGGCGTGCAGCGACGCATTGCCCGTGCCCGACACCACGATGCCCTGCACCCGCGCCGCGGGCGGCGCGGCCAGCAGTGCGTGCACCGGCCAGGCCGCCGCGTCGGCGTGGCTGCTCAGGCCAGGCCACGCGCGGCATCGCGGTCGCACGCAGGAAGGCCTGCAGCCGCGCCGCGTGGCGCGCCGCCGCGGGCCAATCGCGAAAGCGCCGCACGCGCCCCTCCTCCACCAGCGCGATCACGCCGGCGTCGCCGGAATCGAAAGGGTCGGTGCGGTACGGGTGCTGCTTGGCCACTTCAAGAGGGCCGTGCACCCGCCCCGCGCACACCACCAGCACGCCGCGCGCGCCCGGCTCGGTGGCCACGGCCACGGCATCGCTGAGGTTCTGCGGGCCGTCGGGCGACACCGCCGTGGCCGGGCGCATGGCGCAGGTCAACACCAGGGGCTTGGCCGGCGCCAGCAGCGTCTGCAGCAGGTACGCGGTCTCCTCGATGGTGTCGGTGCCGTGCGTGACCACCAGCCCTTGCACGGCGGGGTCGGCCAGGTGCCGGCCCGCCCGCCCCACCAGCCGCTGCAGATCGGCCAGGCGCATGTCCTTGCTGTTGATCTGCGCCACCTGTTCGAAGGCCATGTCCCGCCCGCGCAGCGCGGGCAGGCCGGCCGCCAGGTCCTCGACCGGCACCGCCCCCGCGTCGTAGCCCACGTTGTCGCCCGCGCGCTCGGCCCGGCCGGCGATGGTCCCGCCCATGCCCAGCACGACGATCCGCGTGGCCTTTGTGCCCTCACCCACTTGCCTTCTCCAAATAACTGGTTAAAAATACAGATACTGGATGCCCAGACAGTGCCCAGTTCCGGCCCACCAGCCCTTGATGCGAGGTTCCATGCTCGACACCCAAGCCGCTCCCAAGCTCACCGCCCGCCAGCAGCAGATCCTGGCGCTGATCCAGACCGCCATCGCGCGCACCGGGGCACCGCCCACGCGCGCCGAAATCGCGGCCGAACTGGGCTTCAAGTCGGCCAACGCGGCCGAAGAGCACCTGCAGGCCCTGGCGCGCAAGGGCGTCATCGAACTGGTCAGCGGCACCTCGCGCGGCATCCGCCTGCGCCGGGCCGACCTGCAGAGTATCCATGCGGCCCGCGACAGCCAGCTCTCCCTGCCGCTGCCCGGTCTGGCGCAGCTGGTGCTGCCCCTCATCGGCCGCGTCGCGGCGGGCTCGCCCATCCTCGCGCAGGAGCACGTCGACCAGACCTACAGCGTCGAGCCCAGCCTGTTCCAGCGCACCCCCGACTACCTGCTGCGCGTGCGCGGCATGTCCATGCGCGACGCCGGCATCCTTGACGGCGACCTGCTCGCCGTGGCCTCCACGCGCGAGGCGCGCAACGGCCAGATCGTGGTGGCCCGCCTGGGCGACGACGTCACCGTCAAGCGCTACATGCGCCTGCGCGACCACATCGAACTGCACGCCGAAAACCCCGACTACCCCACCATCGTGGTCGAACCCGGTGAACCCTTCGAAATCGAGGGCTTGGCCGTGGGCCTGATCCGCAACAACTTCCAGAACTGACCCGAGGGGTCGGCGCCGCCACTGCGGGTGGCGGGCGTTGCCTGAAGCGGCCACCGGCCGCTCACGCAACCCCGCAGCGACGGCATTCCAGATCAATCCTGCCTGTGTTCAACCCCTTGACGAGGTGTTTCACATGGGACTGTTCTTCCACTCCTTTGCATCGAACAGCTGGCGCAAGCCCCTGCAACTGATCGACTGCTGGTTGCCCGAGCCGCACACGCGCGCGACCCCCAGGCCCACGCCGCCCGCCACCCCCGCCGTGCGCCGCTTTGCGCGCGCGGGCTGGCTGGGCCGCTCGGCGGCCAACGCCTCGCACGCACACGACGGCCGCGTCGCGCTCGCGGGCCGCATCGACGAGGTCTGCCGTGAGCTGGACCGCCTCGCGGCGCTCGACGGCGCCGCGCCCGCCACGCTGCAACGCCGGGTGGCCTGAGCGCGCCGCTGCCCGGTCGCCACAAAGGGGCCGGGCACAATAGGCGGCATGAACATCGTGATCCTCGACGACTATCAGGACGCCGTGCGCAAGCTGCATTGCGCCGAGAAGCTCGAGCCCTACCCCGCCAAGGTCTTCACCAACACCGTCAAGGGTGTCGGCCAGCTGTCCATCCGCCTGCGCGACGCCGACGTGCTCGTGCTGATCCGCGAACGCACCCCCATCACCCGCCAGCTCGTCGACAAGCTGCCCCGCCTCAAACTCATCGCCCAGACCGGGCGCGTGGGCAGCCACGTCGACGTCGGCGCCTGCACCGAGCGCGGCATCGCGGTGGCCGAGGGTGTGGGCTCGCCCGTGTCCACGGCCGAGCTCACCTGGGCGCTGGTGCTCGCGGCCATGCGCCGCATCCCGCAGTACGTCGCCAACCTCAAGCACGGCGCCTGGCAGCAGTCGGGGCTCAAGTCCTCCGCCATGCCGCCCAACTTCGGCGTGGGCATGGTGTTGCGCGACAAAACCCTGGGCGTGTGGAGCTACGGCCGCATCGGCCAGCTGGTGGCCGGCTACGGCCGCGCCTTCGGCATGCGCGTGGTGGTGTGGGGCTCCGAGGAAGCCCGTGCGCGCGCCGTGGACGACGGCTACGACGTGGCCACCTCCAAGGAGGGCTTCTTCGAATGCTGCGACGTGCTCAGCCTGCACCTGCGGCTGGGCGAACGCAGCCTGGGCTGCGTCAAGCTCGACGACCTGCTGCGCATGAAACCGACCTCGCTGCTGGTGAACACCTCGCGCGCGGAGCTCATCGAGCCCGACGCCTTGATCACCGCGCTCAACCGGGGCCGCCCCGGCATGGCGGCCGTGGACGTGTTCGAGTCGGAACCCATCCTGCAGGGCCACGCGCTGCTGCGGCTGGAGAACTGCATCTGCACCCCGCACATCGGCTACGTGGAACAGGACAGCTACGAGATGTACTTCAGCGCGGCTTTCGACAACGTGGTGAATTTCATCCGGGGCACGCCGACGAACATCGTCAACCCCGGGGCGCTGCAGGTGCGCCGCTGAAAAAAAGCCGGGTCATGTGACCCGGCCGGCTTGGAGCGGAGAGGTCACCGCTCAGGAGCGGCGCTCTCCGCCCTCGCTGTCGCCCTCGTCGCGCGGGGCGCGCACCTCGTTGGGGCGGGGGTCGTTGTCCACGATCTCGAAATCGATCAGGCTGCTCTCGCCACTGCGCAGCGCACCACCGCGCCCGGCGGTGGGCTCCACCGGCACGTCCACCTCGGGCAGCGAGGCCTCGAACTGCGACTCGGCCTCCAGGTCTTCCAGGTTCACGTCCAGCCCCTGGCGGGCCGAGGCGGGCGGGATCACGTGCAGGTCCATCGGCACGGTGCGGCGCTGCGGGTCATCACCCGTGACCGTGAGCGGCGCGTTGCGCGACACCGCCTTGAGCGGCTGCATGGAAGTATTGCGGAACTCCTGCGGCGGCAGCGTCTGCGATTCGCGCTGAACGATGTCCTTGGCGATCGCGTGCAGCATCAGCAGCTCGCGGTAGGCCTCCAGGTCGAACACCTCGGTGTCGCCCTCCTCCGCATCACGGAACAGGCTGCGCTCGATGAGGTCCAGCACGCGCGGCTGCGGCCACAGCGCCTGGATGCGCCCAAAGGCCGACTCGTAGGCGTCCAGACCGCGGCCTTTGTCGGCGTAGCGGTCGAAGGGCGGCGCGCCGGCGTTGAACACGCGGTTGAACTCCTCGCGCAGCGCCCCGTATTCGTCGCGGCGGCCCAGGCGGTGGTACAGGCGGAACAGGTCAAGGTAGGCCAGCGGGCTGGGCTCGTGGCTCTCGGCCAGGTGGTTGCGCAGCACCGCAATGGCCTGGTCGTCCTCACCGAGCGAGACGAAGAAGTCGGCCTGTTGCTGCACGTCGAACAGTTCCTCGGCGGCCACGGAGCGCGAGACGTTCATCGCGCTGGGCGCGAAGTCGCGCCGGTCCTGGGGCGGCACCGTGGCGCCAAAGCCCGGTGTGCGGCGCGGCGCCGCCTGCAGGGGCGCGGGCGTGGAATCCACGTCCAGGTCAACGTCCACGGCGTCCAGTGGCACCGGCGCGCTGGGCTGCAACGCCGCATGGCGCGAGGCGCGCGGCTGGGCCTCGCCCTCTTCGTCCGGGCCGTCGGTCCACCAGGCGCGCGACGCGTCGGAGGCGATGGGGGTGTCTTGCCGCTGGCGGCGCACCAGGGCGACCAGCGCCGCCAGGGACACCAGCAGCAAACCGCCGAGCAAGAAGACGAGCCAGTTGGCGTAGCGCTGCTCCTGGGCCTGCGCAAGCTGCGCGCTCAGTTCGGCCACGCGCGCCTGATCGCGCTGCTGCGACTCGCGGAAGCGGGCCATGTCGGCCTCCAGAGCGGCCAGGCGCTCGGCGTTGCGGCGCGACTCCTCGTTGGCCGCCGCCAGCGCGGCTTCCAGCGGACTGGGTTCGGCGGGCGCCGCGGCCGCAGCCTCGGGCGCGGCGTTGGGTGAGGTGCCCGCGCTCAGGTCGGGGGGGTCGAGCCGCAGGCGCGGCGCACCGGCCGGTGCCTTGGCGGCGCCGTCCTTGGCGCTGGGTACGGGCGTGGGGGCTGGTGCCGCCGCGGCGGAAGCGGCCGGCGCGGGCGCCGCCGCTGGCTTCGGGCGCGGCGCCACGGGCACCTTGGACGGCTTGATGGGGGCCCGCGGGCGCTCGCGCACCACGGGCGCGGGGGCGCGCTCAGGCGTGGCGGCCCGTGCGGGCGGCGCCGCCACCTGGGGCGCCGGGGCCGGCGCCGGCATGGGAGCCGCGGGCAAGGGCATCGCGTCGACGGCGCGGGGCGCGGGAGCCGCCGCCACCGCCGGTTCGCTCACCAGATCGGCGAGCAACACATAACGGCGGGTGAACGGCAGGCCGCAGCCGGCGCGCACCGACAGGGTGACGATGGGTTCGTTGACCGGCAGGCTGGCGACGACGCGGGCGATGCCCGTGAGTTCGCCGGGCGCGGCGCGCGGGGTGACGGTGACGAAGTTCGGCGTGACCTGGACGTCGCCGTAGAAGACGTCGGCCTGGAGACACTGGGTGGCGATGTCCTCGCCGGGGGCCAGCATCACCTGGAACTGCACATCGAGTGGCTGGCCGATCAGCGCCGCCCCACTGTGGCGCCCGAGCGTGACCGCCGGACTGCTCACGGCGGTTGATAGCAAAATGCAGGCTGTC
This sequence comes from Hydrogenophaga sp. SNF1, assembly GCF_034421675.1. Taxonomy (NCBI): domain Bacteria; kingdom Pseudomonadati; phylum Pseudomonadota; class Betaproteobacteria; order Burkholderiales; family Comamonadaceae; genus Hydrogenophaga; species Hydrogenophaga sp. SNF1. The sequence goes on along the minus strand of NZ_CP139793.1, from coordinate 2,885,437 downwards.
CAGATCTGGCGCACGTCGGATTTCCCTCCAGAAGGTTGAAACATTTTGTCATAGGCAAACTGGCTATCAACCGAAATACAACACACATATGCAATCCTTTTTTAAACGTGCGGCGGTCGTGGGCACCGGCGCCATGGGCCGCGGCATCGCCCAGATGGCCGCGCAGGCCGGCGCCGAGGTCTGGCTGTTCGACGCCCAGGCCGGTGCCGCCGCCGGCGCGCGCGACGCCCTCGCCAAGACCTGGGACACCCTGCAGGGCAAAGGCAAGCTCGACGCCGCCACGCGCGACGCCTGCGTGCAGCGCCTGCGGGTGGCCGAGTCCCTGCAGGACCTCGCGGCTTGCGACCTCGTGATCGAGGCCATCGTGGAGCGGCTGGACGTCAAGCAATCGGTCTTCAAGCAACTGGAGGACGTCGTGGCCGCCGACGCGGTGCTGGTCAGCAACACCTCCTCGCTGTCGGTCACCGCCATCGCCGCCGCGCTCCAGCATCCGGCGCGCTTCGCGGGTTACCACTTTTTCAATCCGGTACCGCTGATGAAGGTGGTGGAGGTCATCGCCGGCCTCAAGACCGACCCGGCCGTCTGCGAGCGCCTGGCCGGCTTCACCCGCGCCTACGGCCACACGCCCGTGAGCGCGCAGGACACGCCGGGCTTCATCGTCAACCACGCGGGCCGCGGCTACGGCACCGAGGCCCTGCGCGTGGCGGGCGAGCGGGTCACCGACTTCGCCACCATGGACCGCATCCTGAAAGACCAGATGGGTTTCCGCCTCGGGCCCTTCGAGCTGATGGACCTCACCGCCCTGGACGTGTCGCACCCGGTGATGGAGTCCATCTACCACCAGTACTACGAGGAACCGCGCTACCGCCCGAGCGTGATCACCGCGCAGCGCCTGGCCGGCGGCGTGGTGGGCAAGAAGGTGGGTGACGGCTTCTACCGCTACGTGGACGGCGCGGCGCAGGTGCCGCCCGAGCCGCCCGTGCCGGCCGTGAACACGCTGCCGCCGGTGTGGGTCTCGCCCAAGGCCGCCCGCCGCCAGGAGCTGTACCAGTTGCTCAAGAACCTGGACGCCCGCATCGAGACCGGCGCCGCGCCCAGCGAACAGGCCCTGATCCTGGTGGCGCCGCTGGGCATGGACGTGACCACCCTGGCCGCCGTGGAGCGCCTGGACGCCACGCGCACCCTGGGCATCGACATGATGCTGGAGGACGGCGCCACCAGGCGCCGCGTGCTCGCCACCAACCCCGCCACCCGCCCCGACATGCGCGACGCCGCGCACGCCCTGTTCGCCCGCGACGGCAAGGCCGTGAGCGTGGTGCGCGACAGCGGCGGCTTCGTCACGCAGCGCGTGGTGGCCACCATCGTCAACATCGCCGCCGACATGTGCCAGCAAGGCATCTGTTCGCCGGCCGACCTGGACGTGGCCGTCACCCTGGGCCTGGGCTACCCGATGGGCCCGCTGGCCATGGGCGACCGCATCGGCCCCACCAACGTGCTCGAGATCCTCTTCAACCTGCAGACGGTGTACGGCGATCCGCGCTACCGCCCCTCGCCCTGGCTGCGCCGCCGCGGCGCGCTGGGCCTGAGCCTCACGCACGAGGAAATCTGACATGAGCGCCAGCCTGAAGAGCCACAGCGTGGGCGCCACCATGGTGCTCACCATCAGCAACCCCGAGCACCGCAACGCGCTCGGTCCCGAGATGTACGCGGCCGGGGTGGAAGCGCTCAACGTGGCCGAGAGCAGCGCCGACGTGCGCAGCGTGGTCATCGTGGGCGAAGGCCGCCACTTCTGCGCGGGCGGCAACCTGCAGCGCCTGCAGGGCAACCGGCAGCAGCCACCCGAGGTGCAGGCCGAAACCATCTCGGGCCTGCACAACTGGATCGAGACCATCCGCGCCTTCCCCAAGCCGGTGATCGCGGCCGTCGAGGGCGCCTGCGCGGGCGCGGGCTTCTCGCTCACGCTGGCCTGCGACTTCATCGTCGCCGCGCGCGACGCGGTCTTCGTCATGGCGTACAGCAACGTCGCCATCTCGCCCGACGGCGGCGGCAGCTGGGCGCTGGCGCGCGCCTTGCCGCGCGCCACGGTGATGCAATTGCTGATGGCCGGCGAGCGCATCGCGCCCGAGCGGCTGCAGCAGCTCGGCGTGCTCAACACGCTCACCGACGCCGGCGCCGCGCTGGGCGAAGCCCTGGCGCTGGCCGAGAAGCTGAACGGGCGCGCGCCGAACGCCCTGGCCAGCATCAAGGAACTCGTCAACGACGCGGACACGAACCCGCTGCACACGCACCTGGCGGCCGAGCGCGAGCACTTCGTGCGCAACCTGCACCACCCCAACGGCGGCGAGGGCATCGCGGCCTTCCTGGAGAAGCGGACCGCCCAGTACCGCTGACCCGCACCCGGCCGCACCGGCTCGGCGGGGCCGGTCCCCGGCGCGACAGGCCAGCCCCCTCCAGTCACTCAAACGACAGACCATGGACGAGCCCATTCTGACAATGGAAGAACGCGAGGCGATCAACAGCGGTCGCTGGTTCAACACCCTCTCACCTTCCCTGCGTCACGACATCCTTCGATGCGCCTACGTCAAGCGATTCAAGGACGCCGACCTGATCGTCGCGCGCGGCGAGCCGCCGTCCGAATGGACGGCCGTGGCCAAGGGAGCGGTGCGCGTGAGTTCGACCTCGCTGTCGGGCAAGCAGATCACGCTGACCTACGTGGAGCCGGGTGTGTGGTTCGGCGACGTGGCGATGTTCGACGGCGACCAGCGCACGCACGACGCCTATGCGCATGGCGCGACCACGCTGCTGTGCGTGGCCCGCAACGATTTCCAGAAGATCCTGTCCTCGCACGTGGAGCTGTACGAGGCACTGATGCGCCTGCAGGCGCGGCGCATCCGCACCCTGTTCGGGCTGGTGGAGGACCTCAACACCCTGCCCTTGCGCGCACGGCTGGCCAAGCAGCTGCTGCACCTGGTGCGCAGCTACGGCGTGCCCTGCCTGAACGACGGCAACGAGACGCGCATCGGTCTGCAACTGGCGCAGGAGGAGCTGGCGCAGCTGCTGGGTGCCTCGCGCCAGCGCGTGAACCAGGAACTCAAGTCCATGGAGCGCGAGGACGCCATCCGCATCGAGCAGGGGGGCCTCGTGATCCGCAACCGGGCCGCGCTGATGCGCATCGCCGAAGCCGACAGCTGACCCTTTCCCACCAGCCGACGACCGCCGCATGAACGACGCACAGAACTTCACCGGCACGCGGCCGGTGTCCGACCAGCACGCCTTCGACGCCGCCGCGCTGGAGCGCTGGCTGGCCCCGCGGCTGGAGGGCTTCGTGGGCCCGCTCACGGTCGAGATGTTCAAGGGCGGCCAGTCCAACCCCACCTACAAGCTGATCACGCCCGCGCGCGCGTACGTGATGCGCGCCAAGCCCGGCCCGGTGGCCAAGCTGCTGCCCTCGGCCCACGCCATCGAGCGCGAGTTCCGCGTGATGAGCGCGCTGGCCGGCACCGGTGTGCCGGTGGCGCGCATGCACGCGCTGTGCGAAGACGAATCGGTCATCGGCCGCGCCTTCTACGTGATGGAGTGTGTGGACGGCCGCGTGCTCTGGGACCAGTCGCTGCCCGGCCTCGGCAACGCCGAGCGCGGCGCCATCTACGACGAGATGAACCGCGTGCTGGCCGCGTTGCATTCGGTGAGGCCCACGGCCATCGGCCTGGCCGACTACGGCAAGCCCGGCAACTACTTCGAGCGCCAGATCGGCCGCTGGAGCAAGCAGTACCAGGCCTCCATCACCCAGGCCATCCCCGAGATGGAGCGCCTGATCGACTGGCTGCCGAAGAACATCCCCGCGATGGCGCGCGACGAGACCCTGGTCTCGGTGGTGCACGGCGACTACCGGCTCGACAACCTGATGTTCCACCCGAGCGAGCCGCGCATCCTCGCGGTGCTCGACTGGGAACTGTCCACGCTCGGCCACCCGCTGGCCGACTTCAGCTACCACTGCATGTCCTGGCACATCCCGCCGGGCCTGTTCCGAGGCATCCAGGGCCTGGACCTGCCGGCACTGGGCATCCCCAGCGAGCAGGACTACATCGCCCGCTACTGCGAGCGCACCGGCTTCGCCACGCCCGAGCAACTGCGGGCCGACTGGGCCTTCTACCTCGCCTACAACATGTTCCGCCTCGCCGCGATCCTGCAAGGCATCGCCAAGCGCGTCGAGGCCGGCACCGCGTCCAGCGCTCAGGCCGTGAAGTCGGCCGCGGGCGCACGTCCCATGGCCGAGATGGCCTGGCGCTTCGCCAACGGCGGCTGAGCCGCCCCGCCCCACACACCAGGAGAAACCATGGAATTCGACTACAGCGACAAGGTCAAGGGCCTGCGCGAACGGCTGCTCGCCTTCATGGACGAGCACATCTACCCCAACGAGGCGCGCTTCTTCCAGGAGATCGAGGCCAACCGGGCCAAGGGCAACGCCTGGGTGCCCACCAAGATCATCGAGGAGCTCAAGCCCAAGGCCCGCAAGGCCGGGCTGTGGAACCTCTTCCTGCCGCGCAGCCCGCGCGCGCCCGAGGGCCTGTCCAATCTGGAGTACGCGCCGCTGTGCGAGATCATGGGCCGCGTGCCCTGGGCGCCCGAGGTCTTCAATTGCTCGGCGCCCGACACCGGCAACATGGAGACGCTGGAGCGCTACGCCTCCGAGGCCCTGAAGGACCAGTGGCTGGAGCCACTGCTCAAGGGCGAGTTCCGCTCGGCCTTCCTCATGACCGAGCCCGAGGTGGCCTCCAGCGACGCCACCAACATCCAGTGCCGCATCGAGCGAGACGGCGACCACTACGTCATCAACGGCCGCAAGTGGTGGTCCTCGGGCGCGGGCGATCCGCGTTGCGCGGTCTACATCGTGATGGGCAAGACCAGCCCGGACGCGCCGCGCCACTCGCAGCAGAGCATGATCGTGGTGCCCTCGAACGCGCCCGGCATCACCGTGGTGCGACCGCTCTCGGTGTTCGGCTACGACGACGCGCCGCACGGCCACATGGAGGTGGTGCTCAAGAACGTGCGCGTGCCGGCCGGCAACATCCTGCTCGGCGAGGGCCGCGGCTTCGAAATCGCGCAAGGCCGCCTGGGCCCGGGCCGCATCCACCATTGCATGCGCTCCATCGGCGCCGCCGAGCGGGCGCTGGAGCTCATGTGCCAGCGCCTCAACAGCCGCGTGGCCTTCGGCAAGCCGGTGTCGGCGCAGTCGGTCTGGCACGAGCGCATCGCCGACGCGCGCTGCCGCATCGAGATGGCGCGCCTGCTCACGCTCAAGGCCGCCTACATGATGGACACCGTGGGCAACAAGGTCGCCAAGGCCGAGATCGCCATGATCAAGGTGGTGGCGCCCAACATGGCCTGCGAGGTAATCGACATGGCGATCCAGGCCCATGGAGGCGGTGGCGTCAGTGGGGACTTTCCCTTGGCCTACAGTTACGCCAACCAGCGCACCCTGCGCCTGGCCGACGGGCCCGATGAGGTCCATCGCCAATCCATCGCCAAACTCGAACTCGCCAAGCACATGGCCGTGCCTGGCGAGGTCGAGATGCCCATCACACGAGGAAGCTGATGATCGACGTCCACTCCTGGCCCACGCCCAACGGGCACAAGGTTCACATCATGTTGGAGGAGTGCGGCCAGCGACTGGGCCGGGACTGGCAGGTGCACGCGGTCAACATCGGCGCGGGCGACCAGTTCAAGCCCGACTTCCTGGCCATCAGCCCGAACAACAAGATCCCGGCCATCGTCGACCCCAACGGCCCGGGCGGCCAGCCCATCAGCCTGTTCGAGTCGGGCGCCATCCTGGTCTACCTGGCGAGCAAGTTCGGCCGTTTCCTGCCCAAGGGCGACCGCGAGCGCTTCCAGGTGCTGGAGTGGCTGATGTTCCAGATGGGCGGCGTCGGCCCCATGCTGGGCCAGGCGCACCACTTCCGCCTCTACGCACCCGAGAAGATCGACTACGCCGTCAACCGCTACACCAACGAGGCCAAGCGCCTGTACGGCGTGATGGACCGCCAGCTCAAGGGCCAGCCCTGGATCGCCGGCAAGCAATACACCATCGCCGACATCGCCATCTTTCCCTGGCTGCGCAGCTGGCAGAACCAGGGCATCGCCTGGGCCGACTACCCGCGCCTGAAGGACTGGTTCGACCGCATCGCCGCGCGCCCGGCGGTGCAGCGCGGCGTGGCCGTGCTGGCCGACGCGCGCAAACCACTCACCGACGACAAGTCGCGCGACATCCTGTTCGGCAAGACGCAGTACGAGAAGCGCTGAAGGCAGCGCAGCGGCGCACGGCGTGCCTGGCTCGCAGGCGCTGCCCTCCTGCGCTACGCCCGGATCCCGTCTCTCAGCAGCGACCCGGTTGCCGGCGGCGTTGGCTCCAGCAGCGCTTGCGTCACGGCCCGCAGCTGCTCGCGCACGAAGGACTGCAGGCCTTGCCGGTGCGTGCGGTCATGCCACACCATGCTGCAGCGCACGGGGTCTACCTCGAAGGGCAAGGGGTGCACCTCGATCGGAAGGAAGGACGCGTAGTGCGTGGCCATCCAGGTCGGCAACACGGCCAGGTGCGTGCTGGCCGCGACGATGTGGGCCATGGGCGGCAGCGAGGACACGCGCACCATGCGCCGCCGGGTATGCCCTTGCGCACCCAACGCAGCATCGATAGTGGCCTCCATGGTCGAACGCGGCGAGAAAGGCGATCCGAACACCACATGCGTGGCATCCAGGTAGTCCTGCAGCTCGATCGGCCCCGCGGCCTGCGCGCGGTTCGAACGGATGCACGACAAGGTCTGCGTGAACAGCTCGGTGCAGCGCAGATCCGAGGGCAAATTCGGAAAATGTCCCACCGCGATGTCGCACTCGCCTTCGGCCAGCCAGTCGCGCAGGCGTTCCGCGTCCGGTAGCCGAAAGTCCAGCGTCACCTGCGGCGCCGTGGCGGCCAAGGCGCCCGCCAGCATCGGCATGAGCGCGATACCCACCGAGTCCGGGGCCGCGAGGGTGACGCTGCCGGCCGCCTGCTGAGGATCAAGTGGCGCTTCGTTGCCGAAGATCTCATCGACCAGCGACAGGCTCGCCCGCACCTTGTCGATCAACGTTTCCGCCCGCTCGGTGAGCTTGAAGCCCTGAGGCGTTCGGATCAGCAAAGGGTCGCCAGTCAACTGGCGCAGGCGGGACAAGGCGTTGCTCATACCCGGCTGGCTCATCTCCAGCTTCTGCGCAGCACGCGTCACCGAGCGCTCGCTCAATAACGCGTCCAGGCAGACGAGCAGGTTGATGTGGTTGCGATTCATCCGCGGGTCTCCATACCGGTCATCAATGTGCGCATTGCATGTGCTTGCTTGTCCCAGGCCGCGCTCGGGTGATGCAATGGGAATTCACCGCTCCCTGCGACCGACTATATAGAGAAGGCACCCCATGAGCATCGACACCGTCCGCCCCACGCACCAGGACATGCAGCGTTGCGTGGCCCGTTTCTCCGAGCTTTCTCGCTGCGAGGAAGGACTGCCTGATATGCAATTGCCTGAATGCCGGCGGGCCTTTCTGAACGTGCTGGGCTTTGAGCAACCACGTGGCGAAGGCCAGTTCTCACCCTTTGGCGACAAGGCGCGCGCCAAGGTCTCCCACCTCACCGCGGGCTTCGGTGTGTCGTTTATCCAGGCCGCGCCGGGCAAGGGCGTTCTGATGCACACCCACGACACGGTGGAGACCTTCATGGCGATGAAGGGCCGCTGGAAAGTGGAATGGGAAGGCGCCGAGGGCGATGCCCACGTGCTGCTGGAGCCGCTGGACTTCATCGCCTTGCCCGTGGGCGTGCAACGGCGGTTCGAATGCGTCGAAGCGCCCTTGGGGGAACCCGAAGGCCTCTTGCTCGGCATGATCGGCGGCAACGCGCCGGCCGCAGAGATATCCCCCAAAGGCGTGCAACGCCTGATCGAGGCGGGCATCTACAAGGCCGATGGCACCATGGCCAGCTAGCCACATGCACCGCGCAACCGAACGGGCCCGGTACCACATTCCCGTCAACCACTTCCAGGACCACACACCACCGGACGTGGCCCAGACCTTCGAGGCCGAGCGCCGCCTGGTGCTGTCGCCGGACGGGGTGCGGCGCAGCCGCGCCGTGGCGCTGGACCGCGCGGCGGCACTGGGGCTGCCGTTCCCCGCCACCACGCACACCATGCTCGCGCGGTACCTGCAGCTCAGCCCCGGCGACCCCTTAGAGCAGGAAGGGCCGGCACTGGCCAGCATTTGCCAGGTGCTGCGCGGCAGGGGCCGCTCGTTCGCGGGCAATGAAGACATCACCTGGCAGGAGGGCGACGTGCTTGTTCTGCCCGCGGCGGCCGGCATCCGGCATGTGGCGCAGCAGAACGCATTGCTTTTCTGCGTGAGCGACGAGCCGCTGTGGCGCTGGCTGGGCGTGCGCGCGCTGCTGGAAGACAAGCCCAGTGCCGTGCACTACACCGCCGCGGCGCAGGCCAGCGAGATGGAGCGGCTGGACCAACTGGCGGAACGGCAAGAGGCCGTGGGTCGCGCGGTGATCTTCACCCGCGACTCCCTGCAGGCGCAGCACCTCACCACGCCGTTCTTCATCGCCAACATCAATACGCTGGAAGCGGGGCGGGACCAGCGCACGCATTGCCACAACGGCGCGGCCATCACGCTCAGCCTGCAGGGTGAAAGCTGCAGCTCGTTCGTGGGTGGACAACGCCTCGACTGGGCACCCTGGGGCGTGATGGTCACGCCCGCGGGGCAACCGCATTCGCATCACAACCGCGGCCCGACCACCATGCTAAGCCTGGTCGTGCAGGACTCGGGCTTCTACCAGCACGCCCGCGTGCCTGGGTTCCGCTTCGATCCGGCGCAGGATGAGATCGCCTTGCGCGCCATTGATGGCGGCAATGTCGGTATTGGCGGCGATGCGGTTGCGCGCCCTGGTCACAGCGCTTAACGTCGGCTCGGGGTTGGCGCACCCCGCTATCAAAACACTAGGAGACAGCGTGAAGATTCAATCCCTCGTTGGGGCCTTGGGCCTGGCTTTGCTCGTGTCGACGGGTGCCGCCCAGTCGCAGACCGTCACCCACAAGCTCACCTTTGCCTCGGGCTATCCGGCGACCTTTGCCTGGACCGATGAGCAGATCAAAACCTTCCTGCCCAATGTCAACAAGGAGCTGGAGAAAGCCGGCTCCAGGCACCGGGTGGACTGGAACGTGGCGGTGGGTGGCACGCTGGCCACCATGCCGAACATGCTCGATGCGGTATCCACGGGCATCGCGGACATGGGCCATGTGGTGCACCTGTTCGAGCCCGCCCGCCTGCCGCTGCAGAACGTGGTGTCGGCCGCTCCCTTCGCCACCAACGACCCGCGCATTGCCACCCGAGTGCTGCACGACATGCAGAAGACCATGCCGGCGATGCAGAAGTCCTGGGCGAACCTCAACCTGGTCTACCTGACCAGCTATTCCTTCGACAGCTACCTGCTGATCGCGAGCAAGCCGGTGAAGAGCGTGAGCGACGTCAAGGGCATGAAGATCGCGGCCGCCGCGTCCAACACCCTCTGGCTCGAGGGCACCGGCGCCACGCCGGTGGCGGCCACGATGGGCACGGCCTACAACGACATCAAGACAGGCGTCTATGAGGCCGCCATCAACTCGGCCATGCTGTCGGCCGCTGGCAAGATGTACGAGGTGGCCCCGCAAATCATCAAGACCGGGTTCGGCGCCATCAATGCATTTGACATCGTCTTCAACAAAAGCAGCTGGGACCGCCTGCCGGCCGAGGTGCGCCAGGCCATCCAGCGCGCCTCGGACGCGCACCAGGAATCCATGGTTGCCCGCATCGAGCGCGAGACCGATGCCGCCCTCCAGCTCATGACCAAGCACGGCGCCACGGTGGTGGAGTTCAGTGCGGAAGAAAAGGCGAAATGGGCCAACACGCTGCCCAACATCGCTGAGCGCTGGGCCGCTCCGCTGGAAGCCAAGGGTCTGCCCGCGCGCGAGGTGCTGCGCACCTATGTGGACGGCCTGCGCAAGGCAGGCGCCCAGCCGGCGCGCGACTGGACCCGACCCTGAGCGCGCCGTGGCCCAGTTGGACCTTCACGGGGAGGCGGACGATCCGTCCGCGCCCGACACCATCGAAGCGGATGGCACGGTCGAGCGCTGGCTCGGCTGGCTCTGTTCGGCGCTCAATGCCGCGGGCACCGTGCTCATCGCCTTCATCATGATCGTGGTCAATGCCGATGTGATCGGGCGCTTCGCCTTCAACCGCCCCTTGACCGGCGTGACCGAAATGGTCATCGCCTCGATCGCGGCGATCGTCTTCCTGCAGTTCGCCGACACCCTGCGCGCCGGACGCATCATTCAGGCCGACGCCCTGCTGCGCCTGCTGGAGAGGCGGGCGCCACGGGCCTACCACGCGCTGCAGGTCTTCTTCCACGTGCTGGGAGCCGTGACCTTCGGCGTCATCCTGTACGCCACGGTACCGTTTCTGCAGCGCGCGCTCGCCAGCGGCGACGCCTATGGCAACCCGGCGGTGTTCTCTCTGCCCAAGTGGCCGGTGCGCGCCATCATGATCGCGGGCTGCGCCGCCATGCTGCTGCAATTCCTGCTGATCGCCTGGAAGCACCTGGCGGCCATGCGCAAGGAGCGGACATGAGCGGCACCGCCATCGGCCTGTGGTCCATCCTGTTCCTGGTGCTGCTGGTCTACAGCGGCATGCACGTGCCGATCGTGATGATCGTCGTGTCCTTCGCCGGGATCTGGCTGATCCGCGACAACCTCGAACTGGCCGGCACCATGCTGGCCTTTGCCGCCACGGACTCGATCGAGGCCTACGTCTTCGGTGTGATACCGCTGTTCGTCCTGATGGGTCTGTTGGTGATGATCGCGGACCTGGGCAAGGACAGCTTCGCGGTGGCCCACCAGGCGTTCCGGCGACTGCCGGGCAATCTGGGGATCGCCACGGTGATGGCCAACGCCATCTTCGCGGCCATCACCGGGGTAAGCGTGGCGGCGGCCACGGTGTTCAGCAAGCTGGCGGTGCCGGAGATGATCCGCTACGGCTACGACAAGCGTTTCGCGGTGGGCGTGGTGGCGGGCAGTTCCGTGCTGGGCATGCTGATCCCGCCCAGCGTGCTTTTCATCATCTACGGCCTGGTGACCAACACCTCGGTCGGCGATCTGTTCCTCGCCGGCATCATCCCGGGCATCGTGTTGGCGGTGGCCTACGCGGCGCTGATCTGGTGGCGCGCGCGCCGCCAGCCCGAGCGATTCGGCAACGGCCCGCAGGCCGTGATCCGGGAGCGCCTGGGCACGGGCCAGATGATGGGCATGGTTCTGCCTATCGTGCTCCTGATCGTCCTGGTGCTCGGCGGCCTGTACGGCGGCGTTTTCACGGCCACCGAATCGGGCGCGGTGGGCGCGCTTGGCGCGCTGGTGATCGCCCTGGCCAAGAAGCGGCTCAGCGCCAAGGGCCTGTGGCGGCTGCTCACCGAGACCGGCCACGTCACTTCCTCACTGATCCTGCTGATCATCGCAGCCAACGTGTATTCGCGCATGCTGTCGGTGTCGGGGCTGCCGATGTACCTCGCGCAGGAGATCCAGGCTGCCGGCCTGGGCTTCGCGGCGCTGATGGTGGTCTACCTGCTGGTGCTGCTCATCCTGGGCACCTTGATGGACTCCGCGTCCATCCTGCTGATCTGCGTCCCGCTGTTTCTGCCCGTTTTCCAGGCCTTCCAGGTCGACGTGGTGTGGCTGGGCGTGATCACCGTGATCGTGGTCGAGATCGGACTGCTCACGCCGCCATTCGGCATGGCCGTGTTCATCGTCAAGGCCTCGATCAACGACAAGACCATCTCGCTAAACGACATCTTCATGGGGACGCTGCCTTTCGCCGCCGTCATGCTGGCCGTGGCGCTGATGGTGATTGCCATGCCGTGGATGGCCACGGCCTTCATCCGCTGAACCTGGAGGATTTCCCATTGAGCACCATGACAACCGTGTCGGTATCGCCCGAGCAGATGGAGTCGCGCATCGCCCGCTTCGACACCTTGCAGCCGCAGAGCGCGATGTACCAGAGCGAGACCGGCATTCCGCGCGAAGCCTACGAGCTGATGGCCGCCAAGACCCTGTATCTGCTGATGGCCCCCGAAGGCCAAGGCGGCCCGATGGCGCAGAAGCCCGCCATCGCGGGCGAAAAGGGTCTGTCGGTGATCATCGCCCGCTGCCCACCGGGGGACAAGCCGCTGCTGCACGCGCACTTCAAGACGCACGAGACCTTCATGTGCCTGACCGGGCGTTTTCGCATCCGCTGGGGCGACAGGGGTGAGCACGAGACCGTCCTCAAACCCTACGACATGATCGCCGTGCCGCCCGGCGTGTGCCGCGACTTCACCAACATGGACGACGAGGACGCACTGCTGCTGGTGCTCATCACGGGCCAGGGCGACGAGGACTTCAACGACATCGCGGTCGGTCCCGAGGACAGCAAGATGATGGTCGAACGCTTCGGCATGGACGTGATCCACCGCTACCAGAAGATCGGCACGGAGTTCATGGGCGTGACGGTGTGAGCGACGAAACCGATCCCTGGGTTCACCCCGAGGTGGCCGTCCTCGGCGCGGCGCTGCGCGCGCGCGGACTGGTGGCGCCGGTGCTGGAGCAGGCGCCGCTGGCCGAGTCGAGAGCGGCCTACGACGCGATCGGCGCCTACCTGTGCGAAAACAGCCAAGCGCTGCAAGACGAGACCGAGGTGATGGTGCCAGGTCCGCACGGTCTGATCCGCTGCCTGGTCTATCGCCCCGACGGCGCGCGGGCGCCGGTACCCGCGCTGGTGTATTTCCACGGCGGTGGTTTCGCACTCGGCCGTGTCGACGAATGGCGCGGCATGATGCGCGAGATGGTGCGCCGCAGCGGCGTTGCCGCGATCAACGTGGACTACCGGCGCTCACCCGAGTCGCGTTTTCCGGTGCAGTTCGACGAAGCGGTGGCGGCCATCCGCCACTTTGCGGCGAATGGCACGGCCCACGGCGTGCAGGGCGATGCCCTGGCCGCTGGCGGCGACTCCGCTGGCGCCAACCTGGCGCTGGCGGCGGCCTGTGCGCTGCGCGATGCCGGGGCCTCGCCGCTGAAGTTCCTGCTGCTCTACTACGGCGTCTTCTCCTGGGAGACCGACACCGATTCCTGGCGGCGCCTGGGCTCGGGGGCCTTCGGCCTGTCGATCAGTCAGATCGACTGGATCCGCAGCCACTACCTCGCCAACGAGCAGCAGCGCACCGACTGGCGCGCCGCGCCGCTCGACGCCCGGCTCGACGACCTGCCGCCCGTTCAGTTGCACGCAGCCAGCCTGGATCCCCTTCTCGACGATTCACGCCGGCTGCGCGAGCGGCTGGTGGCGCGGGGCGTGGCGGTGGGCTTGCAGGTGCATGAAGGCGTGCCGCATGGCTTCATCCGCAATGGCCGGCTGCTGTCGGTCGCGCGCGAAGCCGTGAACCGGGGCGCGGATGGGGTCTCCGCCGCGCTCGGTGTGAACCCGACCCATGCGGCCTGATCCCGCCGCGGCCCCGGCCGCGGCGCCGCTCGGCCTGCTCTTCTGTGTGACGGCGATCGCCCCTCTGGGCCTGAATGTCATCGTGCCGGCCCTGCCGGCCATTGGTGCCAGCTTCGAGGCGCCGCATTCCATGGTGCAGCTCACCCTGTCGCTCTACCTGCTGGGCTATGCCCTCGCGCAGCTGGTGCTGGGTCCGCTGTCCGACCGACTGGGCCGCCGCCCGGTGCTGCTGGCCTCGACGGCGATGTTCGTGGGCGGCAGCCTGGGCGCGGCGTTGGCGCAGGACATGCCTGGGTTGATCGCGGCCCGCATCTGCCAGTCTCTGGGTGGTTGTGCCGCGCTGGTGGTGCCGCGCGCCGCGGTGCGTGACGCCTACCAGGGGCCAGCGGCCGTCCACGCCATGACGCGCGTGACGCTGGCCTTGGCCGTGGTGCCGGCGTTGGCGCCACTGGTGGCTGGACTGCTGGTCAGCGGCTGGGGCTGGCGTGCGGTATTTTTCTTCTGCACCGCTTACGGCGCAGCCATGTTCGTCTGGCAATGGATGCGCCTGGCCGAAACACTGCCGCCTCAGCGCCGCCTGGCCGATGGCACGCGGGCCGTGGCCCGCCGGCATGCCGCCTTGCTGCGCAGCCCCACCTACGTAGCCTACGTTGCCAACATGGGCCTGCTCGGCGTGGGCCTCATGGTTTTTCTGTCCGTGGCGCCACCGCTGCTCATCGACGGCTTGGGCATGAGCCCGGCGGCCTACGGCTTCTGCCAATTGCTGCTGGGTGTTCCGATCGTGGCTGGAGGCCTGCTCGCCTCGCGCGCAGCGCATCGGCTGGGGCTGGACGGCGCCTTGCTGCTCGCCAGCGTGTTGGCGATCGTCGGCCTGGCACTCACACTGCTGCTGGCCGAGCAACTGACGGTGGCCCGGCTCGTCGGGCCCATGCTGATCTACGCGCTGGCCAGCGGCGCCTGCCTGCCCTTGGCACTGACCGGGGCCACCAGCGTCGCGCCGCACGCCGCCGGGGTCTCTGCCGCCATGGCGGGCTTCGGCCAGATGGCGCTGGGCGCCACCGGGGTGTTCGTGGTCAACCAGTTCGACAGCCTGGCCCTGCCCTTTGCCGCCTTCTCCCTGGCGTGCGCGCTGCTCGGCACTGGCCTGCTGGCGGTCCTGCGGCGCGGGCGCGTGCCAGCGGCCTAAGCCGCCTGGCGAGCCATCAGAGGAAAGCCCAGTTGTGCCTGCGGTTAGAATCCGCGCCTTGTCGGAGCGTAGCGCAGCCTGGTAGCGCATCTGCTTTGGGAGCAGAGGGTCGCGAGTTCGAATCCCGCCGCTCCGACCATTTCACACCAAGAACGAAGGCCCACCCCCGTGGGCCTTTTTTCCAGCGGCACCCGCACCGCACTGCCCGTAGCTCAACTGGATAGAGCAGCTGCCTTCTAAGCAGCAGGTCGGGGGTTCGAGTCCCTCCGGGCAGGCCAGAACGCCGTCTCCAAGCTCAGAGCCCCAATTCCTCGCGCCGCCGGATCACGCGCGACGCCAGGCCATAGGCGACGGCTTCCTGCGCCGGCATCCAGCGGTCGCGCTCGATGTCCTGGCGCACCCGCTCGAGGGGCTGGCCGGTTTCGCGCGCAATGACCTCGGCGATGCGCTCTCGGGCCTTGAGGATTTCCTGGGCCTGGATCGCCATGTCACTGGCGGCACCGCCCGCACCGCCGCTGGGCTGGTGGATCAGGAAGCGCGTCTGGGGCAGGCAGACGCGGCGCTCGCGGGCCGCGCCCAGATAGAGGTGGGTGGCGGCGCTGCCCACCCAGCCCGTGCCGACCATGTGGACCGGCGAGGCCACGAAACGCACCACGTCGTGGATGGCGTCACCCGATTCGAGGTGGCCGCCCGGCGAAGAGACGACCAGGGTGATGGGCGCGCGCGCCTCGGCGTCCAGGGCCAGCAGCTTGCGCACCGTCTCCGCGGCCAGCGCATCGGTGATGGTGCCGAACACCAGCACGGTGCGGGCGCGAAAGGCCTTCTCCTCCAGGAAGGCGCTGTCCTGGGCGTTGGCGGGGCGGGTGGGCGTGTCGGTGTCCGGGGAAAGCATGGGAATCGCTCCTGTGTGTTAGCTTCATCCGGTAAACGAACGAGCGGGTTTTTTCGTGACACCTCCGGCCGACTCCCATCCCCTGATCGACGATGAAGCGCTGCGCCGCCGCCTGGTCGCGCTGGCGCGGCATTGGCTGGCGCACGGCGATGAAGCCGAAGACCTGGTGCAGGACACCTGGCTGCGCACCGCGCAGGGTGGCCTGCCGCCCGATGCCGGTGGCCGGGAGGCCTGGCTGGTCACCGTGTTGCGCCACCTGTGCATCGACGCCTGGCGACGGCGTCAGCGCTACCACGCCCTGCTGGAGCGGGCAGGTGACGGCGGCCTGGCAGCCGTCGAGAGCGAAGCGCCACAGGCACTGGCCGAACAGGCGCAACGGGTCGAGCAGGCCTTGCGGCATGTGGTCCACACATTGCCGGCGAACGAGGCTGCGGCCGTCCTGCTGGTCGAGGTATTCGACTTCAGCCACGCCGAGCTGGGGCGCCTGACCGGACGCAGCGAGGCGGCCTCGCGCCAGCAACTGCACCGCCTGTTGCAGCGCTTGCGCCGGCCGGCGGCACCGGCGCGGTCCTCGGACGAGGACACCGACTGCCTGCTGGCGCTGTGCCAGTGGGCGCTGGCGCAGCGCGATCCAGCGGGGCTGGTCGCCGTGTTGCAGGTGTCGAGTCCCCGGGCGATGGCCGCGTCAGCCGCTTTTGCGCCTGCCGGGCCGAGCGAGACCGCTGCGCCAGCGCCGATCGCGCGCCTCGTGCAGTTCGGCGACTTCCTGGCCTTGCAGGTCCGCACACCGGCCGGGCTGGTGGCCTGTCTGCCGCTGGGCGAGGCGGTCCGCGAGGCGGTCTGACCCGACCCGGACCGAGGGCATGACCTCACAGGTCATCGCCAGCCGGAACACCCCAGGGGAAGATGAAGGCAGGCCAAGGGAAGCTCCCGAGGCCCACCCACCATCCGCCCGGAGATCCGCCATGAGTGCCTACGCCATCGCTCACCTGCGCCACGTCGAGTGGGGCCCCGACATCGTCACCTACATCCAGGAAATCACCGACACGCTGGACGCGCACGGCGGCCGCTTCCTGGTGCATGGCGACAACCCGGTGGTCATGGAAGGCCCCTTCCCCGGACACCTCGTGGTGATCGAGTTTCCGTCGATGGACCAGGCGCGCGCCTGGTACCAGTCCGATGCCTATCAGGCCATCCTGCCGCTGCGCACGCAAAACGCGGACGGCGCCACGGTGCTGGTGCAGGGGGTGGCGCCGGGCTATCGGGCGTCCGAACTGCTGGCCAAGCACTGAGCCGCACACCAGCGGCGGGTCATCGTGTGGCCATCTGGCGCCAGCGTGGCCACGCCCTCCTCGCCGTGCGGCCAGGCGAGCGCGCCGAACAGGACGCCCGGGTGGTTCTCCAGCGAGGCCGTGGCCTCCAGGTGCACCCCGAGCGCGGGCGATTGCCTCACTTCGGGTTGGGCCGGCCTGGAAGGGGCAGCCGCCGCCGAGCGTGTTGGCCTCGTAGGACACGCGGCCGCGGTGAATCTGCGTGTCCACGTACGAATGGATGCGCCCGGCCAGCAGCGGGTCGTTGGAGAAGTCGATGCCCGGCACCACGTTCGCGGTGCAGAACGCCACCTGCCCGGTTTCGGCGAAGAAGTTGTCGGGGTTGCGGTTGATCACTAGGCGCCCCACGGGCCGCAGCGGCACCAGCTCCTCGGGCACGATCTTCGTCGCGGCCAGTGGGCCGGATGCCCGCCGCTGGCAAACGGCACGCCCAGCCGTCCCCGCTACGGGTTAACCCGGTGCCCCTCCCTCGGAACATGCACTAAAGTGCGTGTCATGCCCCCAATGCCACCCGCCAAGCTGCTCATCCTCGTGGGCACCATGACCGACACGGCCACCTCCGTCGCGCGGGCCATCGAGATGGAGTGTGCCGACATGATCGGCGCCATCGAGGTGCGGATGATGGACGGGCTGGACCCCAGCGTCTTCGAGCAAGATGCACTTTACGTCATATGCACATCCACTTATGGCTCCGGTGACGTGCCCGACAACGCCCAGGCCTTCTGCGCCTCGCTCGACGCGCAGCCGCGCTACCTGGGTCATGTGCGCTTCGGCGTCATCGCCCTGGGCGACAGCGCGCAATACCCCATGACGTTCGCCAACGGCGGGCGCCAGTTCGATGAGCGCCTGCGCGACCTGGGCGCGGTGCGCGTGGGCGAGCCCTGCACGCTCGATGCCTCGACCGAGACCGCCCCCGAGGCGGCCGGCGCGGCCTGGTGCCGCGACTGGCTGGCGCTGGCGCTCGCGCCCAGCGAGGTGTCCTGAAGATCAAAACTGTTTGGAATTCAATCATTCAGGCTTCAAGCGGCTAGGGTAATTCTGGATCGCCAAGCCCCATGCCCCCACCTACAGTGAGCCGCAGTCTGACCACAACCCCAGGAGACCCCAGATGACCACCCGCCGCCTCGTTCTGACCCGCAGTGCCGCCGTCATTGGCGCCGCGTCCACCGGCCTGCTGCTGCCGCAGATCGCGCGCGCCCAGTCCGACAAGGTGCGCGTGGGCTTCATGCTGCCCTACACCGGCACCTTCGCGCAGCTCGGCGTGGCCATCGAGAACGGCTTTCGCATGGCCGTCAACGAACAAGGCGGCAAGCTCGGCGGGCGTGAGATCGAATTCTTCAAGGTCGACGACGAGTCCAACCCCGCCAAGGGCATCGAGAACGCCACCCGCCTGGTGCAGCGCGACAAGGTCGACGTGCTGATCGGCACCGTGCACTCGGGCGTGCAGATGGGCATCCACAAGGTGGCGCGCGAGTCCGGCGTGCTCAACCTCATCCCCAACGCCGGCGTGCACATCGCCACGCGCGCTCAGTGCGCGCCCAACGTGTTCCGCACCTCCTTCACCAACAGCCAGCCCACGCTGGCCCTGGGCAAGCCCATGATGGAGAAAGGCCACAAGAAGGCCGTGTGGATTTCCTGGGCCTACGCCGCCGGCGACGAGGCCTTCGAAGGTTTCGAAAAGAGCTACACCGAGGCGGGCGGCCAGATCGTCAAGAAGCTGAGCCTGCCCTTCCCCAACGTGGAGTTCCAGGCCCTGCTGACCGAGATCGCCGCCATCAAGCCCGACGCCGTGGCCTGCTTCTTCGCTGGCGGCGGCGCGGCCAAGTTCCTGCGCGACTACCATGCGGCCGGCCTGAGCAAGAACATCCAGCTCTGGGGCTCGGGCTTCCTCACCGAAGGCGTGCTCGACGCCGCCGGTGACGCCGCCAACGGCGTGCTCACCACCATGCACTACAGCGACTCGCTGGACACGCCGCGCAACAAGAAATTCCGCCTCGACTACGCCAAGGCCTTCAAGCTGCAGCCCGACGTCTACGCCGTCCAGGGCTACGACACCGGCCTGCTCATGGTCAAGGGCGCCAACGCCGTCAAGGGCGACCTGAACAACAAGCAGGCCCTGTACGCGGCCATGCGCGGCGCCGAGATCGACAGCCCGCGCGGCAAGTGGAAGATGAGCCCGGCGCACAACCCGATCCAGGACATGTACCTGCGCCGCGTGGAAAACGGCGAGAACAAGGTGATCGGCATCGCCGCCAAGGCCGTGGCCGATCCGGCCACCGGCTGCCGCATGGCCTGAAGCTTGCGTCCTCCCCCCTGCAAGCCGGCGCCCTAGCGGCGCCGGTTTGACGTCTGCACCCCATGGACTTCGCCAACTTCCTCATCCAGCTCCTCAACAGCGTCCAGTACGGGCTGCTGCTGTTCATGCTGGCCGCCGGCCTCACGCTGATCTTCGGCATCATGGGCGTGGTCAACCTCGCGCACGGCAGCTTCTACATGATCGGCGCCTACCTCGCGTGGTACCTCAGCTCGCAGCTGGGCAGCCTCACGCTGGCCATCGTGCTGGGCACGGTGCTCGCGGTCATCTTCGGCTGGCTGCTGGAGTGGCTGCTGTTCCGCCACTTCTATCACCGCGACCACCTCGACCAGGTGCTGCTCACCTTCGGCCTGATCTACATCTTCGAGGAGATGCGCTCCATCTTCTGGGGCGACGACGTGCACGCCGTGCAGGTGCCCGAAGTGCTGAACTGGTCCATCCCCTTGACCGACACCCTCTCCTACCCGGTCTACCGTCTGGTGATGTCGGGCATCTGCCTGCTGCTGGCGGTGGGGCTGTACCTGCTCATCAGCAAGACCCGCCTGGGCATGAAGATCCGCGCCGGCGCCTTCAACCGCGAGATGGCCGAGTCGCTGGGCGTGAACATCCGGCTCATTCATGGCGTGGTGTTCGCGTTGGGCGTGGGCCTGGCCGCCATCGCCGGCATGATCGCCTCGCCCATCGCCAGCGTGTACCCGGGCATGGGCAGCTCGGTGCTCATCATGTGTTTCGTGGTCGTGGTCATCGGCGGCATCGGCTCGGTGCGCGGCGCGCTCGTGGCCGCGCTGCTGGTGGGCCTGGTCGACACCTTCGGCAAGGTGCTGGTGCCGCAGATCGCCGGCATGGCCGTCTACATGCTCATGGCCCTCGTGCTGCTCTACAAACCCGAAGGGCTCTTCAAGCAATGAGCACCGCCAAGGCCCAACTCGAAAAACTGCCGCGCAGCATCCAGTTCGTGCTCGCCCTGGGCGCGATCGCGCTGGCGGCCTTCCCGCTGCTGCCCGTGGAGGGCGGCGACTTCTACCTCGGCATGCTCTCGCAGATGATGATCCTGGCCATCTTCGCGATGAGCCTGGACCTGCTGCAGGGCGTGACCGGCCTGGTCTCGCTCGGCCACGCGGCCTTCTTCGGCCTGGCCGGCTACGCGCTGGCCTTTGTCACGCCACAGGACGCGCCCATCGCGCTGTGGTGGTCGCTGCCGCTGGCCGCCGCCGCCGCCGGCCTGGCCGCGCTGGTCATCGGCTTCTTCGTGGTGCGCACCCACGGCATCTACTTCATCATGGTGACCATGGCCTTCGCGCAGATGGTCTATTTCCTGTTCTTCGACAACAAGGCCCTGGGCGGCTCGGACGGCATCTACGTCACCTTCCGTCCCGACGCCACCGCCCTGGGCATCGATCTCGACAACAAGCTGGTCTTCTACTACTTCACGCTGGCGGTGCTGCTGGCGCTGTACTTCGCGCTGCGCCGCCTGCTGTTTTCGCCTTTCGGCCGCGTGCTGGCGGGCATCCGCGTGAACGAGCACCGCATGCGCGCCGTGGGCTACGGAACCTTCGGCTACAAGCTCACGGCCTTCACGCTGGCCGGCGCACTGGCCGGTGTGGCGGGCTACCTGTGGGCCGCGCAGACCGGCTTCGTGAACCCCGAGCTCATGGGTTTCCACATGAGCGCGCACGCGATCATGATGGTCATCCTGGGCGGCATGGGCAATTTCGCGGGCGCCATCGTCGGCGCCTTCGCCTTCGAGTACGTGATGCACGTCTTCAAAGACCTGACCAAGCACTGGCAGTTGCTCATGGGCGGCTTCATCGTGCTGGTGGTGATCGTGGCGCCGCGCGGCCTGCTGGGCCTGGTCGAGCGCTTCACCCAGCGCGGGGGGAAGTCATGAGCGATCCGCTGCTCTCCGCGAAGAACCTCACCAAGCGCTTCGGCGGCCTGGCCGCCGTGAGCGATGTATCGGTCGATCTGCACCGCGGCCGCATCCACGCGGTCATCGGACCCAACGGCGCGGGCAAGTCCACGCTGACCAACCTGCTCTCGGGCGACCTGCCGCCCAGCAGCGGGCAGATCCGGCTCAACGGCGAGAACATCACCGGGCGATCGCCAGAACGCATCGCCCGCCAGGGCCTGGGCCGCAGCTACCAGAAGACCAACATCTTCCTGCCCTTCACGGTGTGGGACAACGTGCGCCTCGCCGCGCAGTCGCGCGAGCGGCACGCGGCCTTCAACCCGCTGCACTGGTTCAGCGCCGCCAGCCAGCTGACGAACGCGAACCAGCGCTGCGAGCGCGCGCTGGAACTCGCGGGCCTCACCGCGCGCGCGAGCAGCGTCGCGGCAGCCATCAGCCACGGCGAGCAGCGCCAGCTGGAGATCGCCATGACCCTGGCCACCGAGCCCACGGTGCTGCTGCTCGACGAGCCCCTGGCCGGCATGGGCGCCGCCGAGGCCGAGTCCATGGTGGCGCTGCTGCAGCGCCTCAAGGGCGAGCACGCCATCATGCTGGTGGAACACGACATGGACGCCGTGTTCGCACTGGCCGAGGTGCTCACCGTCATGGTCAACGGCCAGGTGATCGCCAGCGGCACGCCCGAGCAGATCCGCAACGACGCCGGCGTGCAGGCCGCCTACCTGGGCGAGGAACACTGATGACGGCGCTGATTGAAGCCAAGGGCCTGCACACCCACTATGGGCAGAGCCACATCCTGCGCGGCGTGGATTTCCACGTGGGTGCGGGCCAGACCATCGGCCTGATGGGCCGCAACGGCATGGGCAAGACCACGCTGCTCAAGTCGCTGATGGGCATCGTCAAGCCCAGCGGCGGCACCGTGCAGGTGAAGGGCCGGAACATGACCGGCGCCACGCCCTACGCCGTGGCGCGCGAAGGCATCGCCTACGTGCCCGAAGGGCGCGGCATCTTCGGCAACCTGAGCGTGAAGGAAAACCTGGTGATGGCGGCGCGGCCGGGCAGCCGGGGCCAGCGCGAGTGGACCTACGAGCGCGTGCTCGAGACCTTTCCGCGCCTGGCCGAGCGCCTGGGCCACGGCGGCCAGCAGCTCAGCGGCGGCGAGCAGCAGATGCTCACCATCGGCCGCGCGCTGATGACCAATCCGGACCTGCTCATCCTCGACGAGGCCACCGAAGGCCTGGCGCCGCTGATCGCGCGCGAGATCTGGCGCATCTGCGGCCTGATCCGCGACAGCGGCATCAGCAGCGTCATCGTCGACAAGAACTGGAAACACGTGACCCAGATCACCGACCGCAACCTGATCCTGGTCAAGGGCGAGGTGGTGTTCGAGGGCAGCACCGAGGCGCTGCTGGCGCAGCCGGGGCTGCTGGAGCAGCACCTGGGGGTCTGAGCCCGCCGCCTAGAGCAGCGGCCGCAGCTCGCGCGCGGCGTCCATGAGCACCGGCAGCAGCTCGCGCCGCAGGCCGGCTGCGTCCATGCGGCCCGGCGACACCACCACGTTGAGCGCGGCCAGGGTCTCGCCCTTCATGTTGCGCAACGGCACGGCGAGCGCAATCACGCCGATTTCGTGCTCCTCGCTCGCGATCGCGAAGTCGTCGCGGCGCACGGTGTCGATCACCGCGCGGAAGGCCTTGGGCTCGTCCGTGGTGCGCGGCGTCAGGCGCGGCAGCGACCGGCCCTTGAGCCAGGACGTGAAAGCTGTGCGCGGCAGCGCCGCCAGCAGCACCCGCCCGGTGGAGGTGGCGTGCGCCGGCATGCGCGAGCCCAGGTGCAGGCCATAGGGCATAAGGCGCGGCGCGCCCGGTGCGGCGCTGCGCGCCACGATCACCACCTCGTCACCGTCCAGCACCACCGCCGAAAACGACTCGCGCGTGGCCGAGGCCAGGCGGTTCAGCGTGGGCTGCACCAGGCGCGGCAGGCGCGCCGAAGACAGGTAGCTGCCCGAAAAGCGCAGCACCTTGGGCGAGAGCCAGTAGTGGCTGCCGTCGGTGTCCAGGTAGCCCAGGTGGGCCAGGGTGAGCAGGTGCCGCCGCGCGGCCGCGCGCGTGAGGCCGGCGCGCTCGGCCGCCTGCGTGGCGTTCAAGCGCTGGCGCTCGGTGTCGAAACTCTCGAGCACGGCCAGGCCCTTGGCCATGCCCTCGATGAAGTCGGCCTTGGCGATGGTCGGGTCGGGCATGGCGGGGCGCTCCAGGAACTGCGCGATGATCGCACAAAGCGCGCGATGATCGCGCAATGCCCGCCAGCGGTGCTTGTGGCGGGCGCAGCGGCGCCCTAGCCTGCGGGTTTCGCCCGTTCCCCGGAGACAAGACCCATGCGAACTCAGGTCGCCATCATCGGCGCCGGCCCCTCGGGGCTGTTGCTCGGCCAGCTGCTGCACAAGGCCGGCATCGACAACGTCATCATCGAACGCCAGAGCCCCGACTACGTGCTGGGCCGCATCCGCGCCGGCATCCTGGAGCAGATCATGGTCGACCTGCTGCACGAGGCTGGCGTGGGCGAGCGCGTGGCCAAGGAAGGCACCGTGCACCACAGCATCGAGCTGGTCTACAAGAACACGCGCCACCCGATCGACGTGACCGGCCTCACCCAAGGCAAGGTGGTCACGGCCTACGGGCAGACCGAGATCACGCGCGACCTGATGGACGCGCGCCAGGCCGCCGGCCTGCCCACCGTCTACAACGCCGCCAACGTCAGCGTCCACGGCTTCGACGGCGCCAAGCCCAGCGTGCGCTACGAGAAAGACGGCCAGACGCACGAACTGCAGTGCGACTTCATTGCCGGCTGCGATGGCTTTCACGGCGTCTGCCGCGCCAGCGTGCAGGATTCGATCACCGAATACGAGAAGGTTTACCCCTTCGGCTGGATCGGCGTGCTGGCCGACGTGCCGCCGGTGTCGCCGCACGCGGTGGTGTACGCCAACAGCGAGCGCGGCTTCGGCCTGTGCTCCATGCGCAGCCTCACGCGCAGCCGCTACTACGTGCAGTGCCCCATCGACGACAAGGTCGAGCAGTGGAGCGACGATCGCTTCTGGGACGAGCTGCGCCGCCGCCTCGACCCGGCCATGGCCGAGGCCATCGTCACCGGCCCCAGCATCGAAAAGAGCATCGCACCGCTGCGCAGCTTCGTCGCCGAGCCCATGCGCTTCGGCCGCCTGTTCCTGGCGGGCGACGCCGCGCACATCGTGCCGCCCACGGGCGCCAAGGGCCTGAACCTGGCGGCCAGCGACGTGAAGTACCTCTCCACCGCCTTCATCGAGCACTACCGCGAGAAAAGCGACGCCGGCATCGACCACTACTCGCAGCGCGCGCTGGCGCGCGTGTGGCGCGCCGAGCGCTTCAGCTGGTGGCTCACCTCGCTGATGCACCGCTTCCCCGACACCGGCGGCTTCGGCCAGAAGGTGCAGGAAGCCGAGCTGGAGTACCTGGTGAACTCCGAGGCCATGTCGCGCTCGCTCGCGGAAAACTACGTGGGCCTGCCGCTGGACTTCGGCCAGAAGTAGACCCCACGCCCGCCGGGCTTCGCGAGCCCCCTCCAGGGGCGACGCCTGCGCGGCCCGGCCCAGCCGGTGCCGCGGTGCCTCGGGGGCCGGGCCATCGCCGGCGTTACAGTGGCCGCACCGTCAACCGACCTGCGGCCACTGTTCTATGCCCACCACCCGAAGCCCTCAGCCCCTGCGCGGCGTGCGCGTGCTCAGCCTCGCGCTCAATCTGCCCGGTCCGGCCGCCCTCATGCGGCTGCGCGCCCTGGGCGCGGCCTGCACCAAGCTGGAACCGCCCGCGCGCGAGGGCACCAGCAGCGACCCCATGGGCCAGTACAACCCCCCGGCCTACGCGCGCATGCACGAGGGCGTGAAGCGGCTGACCGCCGACCTCAAGACCGAGGCCGGCCAGGCCGCGCTGCACAAGCAGCTGCTGCGCACCGACGTGCTGCTGACCTCGTTCCGCCCCTCGGCCCTGGCCAAGCTGGGCCTGTCGTGGCCGGCGCTGCGCAAGCGCTACCCGGCGCTGGCCATGGTGAGCATCGTGGGCGCGCCCGGCGAACGCGCCGAGGAGCCCGGCCACGACCTCACCTACCTGGCCGACGCCGGCCTGGTGACCGGCCTGGACCTGCCGGCCACGCTGTTCGCCGACATGGGCGGCGCGCTGATGGCCGCCGAGGCGGTGCTCAAGGCCGTGCTGCTGCTGCGCTCCACGGGGCGCGGCAGCGCCCATGAGGTGGCCCTGTCCGACGCCGCCGCCTGGCTCGCGCTGCCGCGCAGCTGGGGCCTGACCCAGCCGACGGGGGCGGTGGGTGGCGCCCACGCGGGCTACCGCATCTACCCCTGCAAGGACGGGCGCGTGGCCGTGGCCGCGCTGGAGCCGCACTTCGCCGCCGCGCTGTGCGAGGCGGCGGGCGTGGCCGACGGCCAGCGGATGAAGACCCTGTTCGCACCCGCCACGCACGAAGCCATCGCGCGCTTTCTGGCGGGTCGCACGCGCGCGCAACTGGATCGGCTGGCGGTCGAGCGCGACATCCCGATGCACACGCTGGCCTGAGGCCATGAGGAAGCAAGGCACCATCGTCCACTGGGACGCCGAGCGCGCGTCCGGTTTCATCCGCAGTCCCGACACCGCCGCCGAGGTGTACTTCCACCTGCGCGACTACGAAGGCCCACACCCCATCGTGCCGGGCACGGCGGTGGTGTACGAGGAGATCGTGGTCGGCGGCAAGGGGCCGCGCGCGCTGTCGATCGCGCTGCCGCCTCCGCCGCCGCTGCGCGAGGCCGGCGCCCCCAGCGGGCCGGCGCCCGAGCCGGTGCTGGCGCCGGCCGGCACGTCCAAGGCCCAGCGCTGGCGCGAGGAACGCGCGCAGCGCCGCCAAACCCGGGTGGCCCTGGGCCTGCTGGGCGGCTGGCTGCTGCTGTGGCTCATCGGCGTCGCCGCCGGCCGCCTTCCCTGGGTGGTGCTCACCGGTGTGGTGCTGGTGAACATCGCCACCTTCTTCCTGTACTGGCGCGACCAGCACGTGATGACGGAGGGCGGTGCGCCCTGGCCCCTGGCACTGCTGCACGCGGCGGCCGCGCTGGGCGGCTGGCCAGCGGCCTGGCTGGCCCGGCAGTCGCTTCGACACCGCCTGGACGACAGGCCCTTCCAGCAGACCTTCGTGGCCTGCGCCGTGTTCAACGTGGTCGCCCTGCTGGTCTGGGTGGCCTGGCCGCTGTTCGCCGGCGGCGGCGCCTGAGCGCCTTCAGCGCGGCTTGGGCCGCCGCGCCGCGCCGATGCCGGCGCGCGGCGGCAGGCCGGTGTGCTGCGTCAGCATCTGCCCCTTGCGCGGCGCGGGCGCCGCGGCTGGCGCGCGGGCGGTGGGCGTGCTGTTCTTGCGCCGCGCGCTCTGGTAGCCGCCGTCGGTGAGCGGCTGGAACGTGGGGATGAGGTGGTGCTTGCCGTTGCCGATGAGGTCGGCGCGGCCCATGGCCTTGAGCGCCTCGCGCAGCAGCGGCCAGTTGTTGGGGTCGTGGTAGCGCAGGAAGGCCTTGTGCAGGCGGCGGCGCTTCTCGCCGCGCACGATGTCCACGCGCTCGCCGCGTTCGTCGCGGTGAATGCCCTTGAGCGGGTTCAGGCCCGAGTGGTACATGGCCGTGGCGGTGGCCATGGGGCTGGGGTAGAAGGTCTGCACCTGGTCGGCGCGAAAGCCATTCTTCTTGAGCCACAGCGCGAGGTTCATCATGTCCTCGTCGCTGGTGCCCGGGTGCGCGGCGATGAAGTACGGGATGAGGAATTGCTTCTTGCCCGCTTCCTCGCTGTACTTCTCGAACATCTGCTTGAAGCGGTCGTAGCTGCCGATGCCGGGCTTCATCATCTTCGACAGCGGGCCGGTCTCGGTGTGCTCGGGCGCGATCTTCAGGTAGCCACCCACATGGTGCTGCACCAGTTCCTTCACGTACTCGGGGCTCTTGATCGCGAGGTCGTAGCGCAGGCCCGAGCCGATGAGGATCTTCTTGATGCCCGGCAGCGCCCGCGCGCGGCGGTAGATGCGCACCAGCGGCCCGTGGTCGGTCGTGAGGTTCTGACAGATGCCGGGGTAGACGCAGCTGGGCTTGCGGCAGGCGGCCTCGATCTCGGGGCTGGCGCAGCCCAGGCGGTACATGTTGGCCGTGGGGCCGCCGAGGTCGCTGATGACGCCGGTGAAGCCCTCGACCTTGTCGCGGATCTCCTCGACCTCTTTCAGGATGGAGGCCTGGGAGCGGCTCTGGATGATGCGGCCCTCGTGCTCGGTGATGGAGCAGAAGGTGCAGCCACCGAAGCAGCCGCGCATGATGTTCACGCTGAAGCGGATCATCTCCCACGCCGGAATCTTGGTTTCACCGTCGTGGCGGCCCTGCGCGTCGGCATAGGCCGGGTGCGGGCTGCGCGCGTACGGCAGGTCGAACACGTGGTCCATCTCGGCCGTGGTCAGCGGAATGGGCGGCGGGTTGATCCAGACATCGCGCGCGGTCGCCCCCTCGCCGTGCGCCTGCACCAGGGCGCGCGCGTTGCCCGGGTTGGCCTCCACGTGCAGCACGCGGTTGGCGTGGGCGTAGAGCACGGCGTCGCTCTTGACCTGTTCGTAGCTGGGCAGGCGGATCACGCTGCGATCGCGCGGCGGGCGCTTGGCCTTGCCCTGCAGCGCGGGGTTGGGCACGAAGTTCAGCGGTTGGATCGAGGCGCCCTGCGTCGCCGGCGCTTGCGCGGCCTCGTCCTTCGCGCACGATTGGCCCGCCGACTGCGCCTGCTCGCTCGTGGTCTGGTAAGGGTTGATGTGCGCGTCTACCGGACCGGGCTGGTCCACCTCGCTGGAATCGATCTCGAACCAGCCCTCGGCCGACGGATCCCCCGGGCGGCGCACGAAGGCCGTGCCGCGCACGTCGGTGATGCGCTCGATGGGCTCGCGCGCCGCGAGCCGGTGCGCCACCTCGACCAGCGCGCGTTCGGCGTTGCCATAGAGCAGCAGATCGCACTTGCTGTCCACCACCACCGAGCGGCGCACCTTGTCGCTCCAGTAGTCGTAATGCGCGATACGGCGCAGGCTGCCTTCGATGCCACCGAGCACGATGGGCACATCCTTGTACGCCTCGCGGCAGCGTTGGCTGTAGACGATGGCGGCGCGATCGGGGCGCTTGCCGCCCGCATCGCCGGGCGTGTAGGCGTCGTCGCTGCGGATCTTCCGGTCGGCGGTGTACCGGTTGATCATGGAATCCATGTTGCCGGCCGTCACGCCCCAGAACAGGTTCGGTTTGCCGAGGGCTTTGAAAGGCTCGGCACTCTGCCAGTCGGGCTGGGCGATGATGCCCACGCGAAAGCCCTGCGCCTCGAGCACGCGGCCGATGACCGCCATGCCGAAGCTGGGGTGGTCCACGTAGGCGTCGCCGGTGACGATGATGACGTCGCAGCTGTCCCAGCCGAGCGCGTCCATCTCGGCCCGGCTCATGGGCAGGAAGGGCGCGGTGCCGAAGCGCTTGGCCCAGTAGGGCCGGTAGCTGGTGAGCGGCTTGGCGTTGCGCGCGAAGAGGGAGACGTCGATGGGAGCGTTCATGGGTGGGCGCGAACCCATGGCGGGCGCAGCGGGGCGAAGGACACGATTTTACCGGCGCCCCCCTTTTCCCGCTGCCCGCGGGCCATCCCGCCTAGCGGGACTTGAGCGTCCAGTCGGGCACGCTGGCCGGCATCGGCCGTGCCTGGCGCCGGGTCTCCAGCCGCTGCGCGGCCAGCCGCGCGGTGAGCTTGAGTTTGGCCAGGTCCTCGGGGTTGGGCCGGCCATGGGCCTCGAAGCTGAAGCAGCACAGCGTGCCGTAGACCTCGCCGCTGGACAGCACCAGCGGCGTGCTGATGTGGGTGCCGATGGGAAACGGCAGGTCCTTGAGCAGCGGCGATGCGGCGGGATCGCGCTTCGCGTCGGCGATGTACTGCGGCAGTCGGCCGTCGACCACGCGCTGGCACCAGCTCTCCTCCAGCCACGCGCCCTCGCCTTCGGCGATCACGCCCACGCCGGGCGCTTGGGCCACCTGGCGGAACACGCGCCGGCCATTGACGAATTCGGAGACGAAGACCACGTCCATCTGCAGGCGCTCGCGAAGCAGGCGCAGCACCTCGCCGATGGCCGCGTCCAATGCCGCGTCGGTCTGGTCGGACGTGGCCACCAACAACTCGGACACCCGCACTTCAAGCGAATCGGCACCGAAATCCGTGGGAGCAAAAGGGTTGCGTTTCATGAGGGGCGTTATAGCGACGATGCGCGTATCAAGGTGTATCGCCTCCGGAGCCCCCCGGGCGGCGCGGCACCGCGTGCGCGATCAGCCGGTCCACCAAGCCGAGCAACTGCCGCCGCTCGGCCGCCCCGAGGCAGCCCATGATTTCGCGGTTGCGGCGGTCGATCAGGCGCAGCGCGCGCGCGTGCAGTGCACGCCCCGGGCGCGACAGGCGCAAGACCACGGCGCGCGCGTCGGTCTCGCTGGGCGCCTTGATGACGCTGCCGCGCTCCACCAGCATCTGCGCGGCGCGGCTGGCCTGCGCCTTGTCCAGGTGGGCGTGCGCGGCCAGGTCGTTCACCGACAGCGGTTCGAAGGCGCCGATCGCGGCCAGGGCGCGCGCTTCGGCCACGCCCAGGCCCAATTCGCCCGCGTAGGCGGCGGCGGTCGCGGCATCGGTGAGCTTGCCCAGGCGATGCAGGCGCCAGCTCAGTTGCTGCTCCAGCGGCAGCGGCTTGGCGTCAGCGTCCATGCAAAGGCTCCTGCAGGCAGCGTTCGCGCGCCCGCTCGATCAGGGGCAGGGCTTGCGCGGCGCTGTCCAGCCGGCCCAGCAGCGACAGGCTCAGCATGGCCAGCAGCAGCGGGGCCTGCTGTTCACCCACCTCGCCCAGGGCGCGGCACAGCGCGGTATAGCTCGTGTCGAGATCGGCATCGGTCATTCGAGGACTCCAGAGGATTGCAGGGCCGCACGCAATGGCGCGGTGTCCAAGCCGCGCCAGCGGCCCATCACGTAGCCGTCGGGACGCACCAGCACCAGGGCGGGCTCGGTACCGGCCGGCAGACCATAGCGCCGCCAGGCCTGGCCGTGCGGGTCGGCTGTGGGGTGGATGGGCAGGGCCTCCACGTCGCGCGGCAAGCCGCCCTCGGGTGGGCCGTTGAACACCAGCGCCACGAAGCCACGACCGAAACGGCTGCTGAGGTGAAAGGCGTGGCCGTGCGCGTCGCGCAGCAAGGCCTCTGGCGCGGGGGCGCCGGGCATGGCCTGCGCGCTCGCCCATTCGCCAGACTCGCCAGCGTTGAGCGGCGAGCCCAGGTACTGGATGGCCGAGGACTGGCGTGGGTTGATCAAGGGGCGAACGGCCTCGTCGTCCAGCGCGAGGCGCAGCGCGGCCTCGCGCATCAGGCGAAAGGCGAAATCGGGCGGTGCCATGAATTCGGTGCTCTTGGCGCCATAGGCGATGTTCTCGCGCGTGGCATGCACGCGCTCCACGCTGTAGCTGTCGAGCAGCGCCTCGGGCGAAGTGCCGCGCACCACGCGGGCCAGCTTCCAGGCCAGGTTGCCGGCGTCGTCGAGGCCGGAGTTGAGCCCGCGCACGCCGAAGATGGGCACCAGGTGGGCGGCGTCGCCCGCGAAGAACACACGGCCATGGCGGTAGCTGGGCAGCGTGAGGCACTTGGCGTTGTAGATCGAGATCCACAGCGGCTCCCAGGGCTCGGTCTCGCCGATCATCTCGAGGTGGCTGCGCACGCGTGGCAATACGTTCTCCGGCTTGACCGCCTCGGCCGGGTCTTCGTCGTCGCGGATCTGGTAGTCGATGCGCCAGACGTCGTCGGGCTGGCGGTGCATGAGGATGGTGGAGCCAGGGTTGGACGGCGGGTCGAACCAGGCCAGGCGCTCCACCGGGCGCTGCGTCTTCTGGCGGATGTCGACGATGACGTAGCGGCCCTCGTATTGCGTGCCCTCCAACTGCAGGTTCAGCTGCTCGCGCACGGCGCTGCGCCCACCGTCGCAGGCCAGCAGCCAGTCGGCGCGCACGCGCCGGTAGCCGCGCGGCGACTCGATGTCGACCAGCACGTCGCGCTCGCGCGCCTGAACGCGCTGCACACGCTCGCCCCAGCGCACGGTCGTGCCATCGACGCCCCCTTCGTCGATGGCGCGGTGCGCGTATTCCTCGACATAGAACTGCTGGATGTTCACCATGGGCGCGAAGCGCTGCGTGGGCTCGCTGGGCATCTCGAAGCGCAACACCTCGCTCTGGCGGAAATGGCTGCGACCGGCGGTCCAGCCCAGGCCCTTGGCCACCAGCGGCGCGTCGGCGCCCACCCAGCCCAGGATCTCCTGCGAGCGGCGCGAGATGCAGATGGCGCGGCTGCCGGTGCAATAGCCCTCGTCGGCCTCGATCACCTGGCTGCGGATGCCCTGGCGCGACAGCAGCGCGGCCAGCGTGAGGCCCACCGGGCCGCCACCGGCGATGAGCACCGGAACGTGTTCTTCGGTTATCTGGTCCATGAACGGTTCACCCATTTAGTTGCGCACGCAACTGTATCGCCTCCGCGACTCCGCGCCACAACCACCCGTCGATAAGATGGTTTTCACACCAACGAAGGAGACAGCCATGCCGAACTTCAACACCCTGCGCATCGACCAGGATCCCAGGAACCCGCGCGTGGCGCGCCTGCTGCTCAACCGCCCTGAACGACTCAATGCCATCAACGACGACACCCCGCGCGAGATCCGCGCAGCGGTGGAATGGGCCAACGCCAACGACGACGTGCATGTCATCCTGGTCGAGGGAGCGGGCAAGGGCTTCTGCGGCGGCTACGACCTCTCTCACTTCGGCGAAGGCGACATCGACCACCCCTGTCAGCAGGAGCGCCACCCCTGGGACCCCCTGGACGACTACGCCTTCATGAAGCGCAACACCGAGGACTTCATGAGCCTGTGGCGCAGCCCCAAGCCCACCATCGCCAAGGTCCATGGCGCGGCCGTGGCCGGCGGCAGCGACATCGCCTTGTGCTGCGACCTGCTGGTGATGGCCGAGGACGCGCGCATCGGCTACATGCCCACGCGCGTGTGGGGCTGCCCCACCACGGCCATGTGGACCTACCGCCTGGGGCCCACGCGCGCCAAGCAGCTCATGTTCACCGGTGACCTGATCGATGGCCGCACCGCCGCCGATTGGGGCCTGGCCAACGAAGCCGTGCCGCTCGACCAGCTGGAGATGCGCGCCTTGGCCCTGGCCGAGCGCATCGCGGGCGTGCCGCGCTCGCACCTGGCCATGCACAAGATGGTGGTCAACCAGGTGCTGCTCACCATGGGACTGGAGCAGACGCAATCCTTGGCCACGCTGTTCGACGGCATCACGCGCCACAACCCCGAAGGCCTGTGGTTCCGCCGCTATGCGCAAGACCAGGGCTTCAAGGCCGCCGTGCAGTGGCGCGACAGCGGCCGACCCATTCCAGAAGGCGATGAAGCCCGAGCGCTGATCCGCGAGATGGAGGATCGCCGGCGTACCAACCGCTGAGAACCGCTGGTCGCCCGTTCATCTCGACACAGCTCTTACGGGACAGGCGCGAATGTAAGGGCCATGCTCCCTAGCATGGGGACTTCTGCCCACTACACCTCAGGAGAAACCCATGGCACTGCACTTCGGCAAACGCGACAACGAGCCTTCCCGCCCTCTGGGCAGCGGCGGCATGGCCACACCGCGCAACACGGCTTACGGTCAATCACAAACCTCCGCCAGCACCAGCGCCCCGGTGGCCACCCAGGAGACCGAAGTGAAACCCAGCACCAGCGCCACGCCCACCACCCCCGAAGGCGGCAGCAAGCTCACCGTCGGGCCGAACATCAAGCTCAAGGGCGTGGAGATCACCGACTGCGACACGCTGGTGGTCGAGGGCACGGTCGAGGCGACCATGGACTCGCGCGTGATCCAGATCGCGCAGCAAGGCGCCTTCAAGGGCTCTTGCGAGGTCGACCTGGCCGAGATCTACGGCACCATCGACGGCAACCTCACGGTGCGCCAGAAGCTGGTGATCCACGCCACGGGCAAGGTCACCGGCCGCATCCGCTACGGCAAGATCGTCATCGAGGAAGGCGGCCAGCTTTCGGGTGACGTCGAGTGCGCCGCCAACGGCGCGGCCAAGGCGTCGTCGTCCGGCACCAAGCCGTCGATGCAGCTCGCGGCCTAAGGTCGCGCCCAACCCCGGTGGGCGGTTTGCCCGCCCCGGGGGGCCCCGGTATGCTCGGGGCATGTACGCCGAGTTTTTCGGGCTCCAGAGCGACCCGTTTTCGATCGCGCCCGACCCACGCTACCTGTTCATGAGCGAGCGCCACCGTGAAGCGCTCGCTCATCTGCTCTATGGCGTGCGGGGCGGTGGCGGCTTCGTGCTGCTCAGCGGCGAGATCGGCGCCGGCAAGACCACCATCTGCCGCTGCTTCCTGGAGCAGGTACCCGACAACTGCAACGTCGCGTACATCTTCAATCCGCGCTTGACGGTCGCGGACCTGCTCAAGTCCATCTGCCGCGAGTTCCGCATCGAGGTCAAGCACGAAGGCCTGGGCCCGGCCACGGTGCACGACCACCTCGATCCGCTCAACGAATTCCTGCTGGCCAGCCACGCGCGTGGCGAGCGCAACCTGCTCATCATCGACGAGGCGCAGAACCTCACGCCCCACGTACTGGAGCAACTGCGCCTGCTCACCAACCTGGAAACCAGCGAGCGCAAGCTGCTGCAGATCATTCTCATCGGCCAGCCCGAGCTGCGCGGCATCGTGGCGCGGCCCGAACTGGAGCAGTTGGCCCAGCGCGTGATCGCGCGCTTCCACCTCGACGCCCTGGACGCCGCCGAGACGCGCCAGTACATCCAGCACCGCCTGCAGGTGGCTGGCCTCAAGGGCCCACTGCCGTTCTCCCCGGCCGCCATCGAGCGCATCCATGAGCTGTCGCGCGGTGTGCCGCGCCGCATCAACCTGCTGTGCGACCGCGCCCTGCTCGGCGCCTACGCGAATGGGCAGAACCGCGTCGAGCGCCCGGTGGTCGACAAGGCCGCCGGCGAGGTGTTCGAGAGCGCTGGCTCCCCACCACCGCCTCGGCGCGCCCGTCCGATGGGTGCCGCGCGACCCGCCGGGCTGGGCACCGCGGGCCTGGGCGCATTGGCCGGCGCCGTCGTGGGCGCCTTGGTCGCCGCCGCGGTGCTGTGGTTCTGGCTGCAGCGGTCGGGCACGCCGGCCGCCGCCGGGCCCGCCACCCCAGTGGCCGCTCCCGTGGCCGCCGCCGCGGTCGCCCCTGCCGTCACCGACCACCCCGCCACCAGCCCCACGGCCCCGCCCGACCCCGCCACGACCCGCGATCCCGCCCCCACCCCCGGCTGGCCCGCGGGCGATGCCCTGCTGGCCAATGAGGCCGAGGCCTGGCGCGAACTGGCCCCACTGTGGGGCGCCGCGCTCGCCGACGGTGGCGACCCCTGCGAACACGCCCTGGCTGGCGGGCTGCAGTGCTACCGCACCACACGCATGACCGTGCATGGCCTGCGCCAGCTCGATCGCCCCGGCATCCTGAACCTGCGCCTGCCCGGCGGCGACAGCGGCCGGCTGCTGCTCACCGCCCTGGGCGAGGACAGCGCCGTACTGGCCCGCGGCGAGCGCCGCTGGCGCGTGCCCCTGACCGAACTGGCCGAGGCCTGGCGCGGCGACTACGCCACGCTGTGGCGACTGCCCCCCGGCCACACCGGCCGCCTGGCCGATGGCCGCGACGGCCCGGCTGGCCGCTGGCTCGGCGAGCGCATCGCGGCCTTGCAGGCCAGCGGCCGGGTGCCCGCCTCGGGCCAGGACCTGGCGGCGCGCCTGCTGGCCTTCCAGCGCGCGCAGGGCATCGACGCCGGTGGCCCGGCGGGCCCGGTGACCTTCATGCAGATCAACCTGGCCAGCGGGGTGGATGAGCCCCGGCTGCTGCCGCGCTCCTGAGCCACCGATGTCCTACATCCTCGACGCCCTGCGCCGCGCCGACGCCGAACGCGAACGCGGTCGCGTGCCGGGCCTGCACACCCAGGTGCCGCCCTCGCGAACCACCGACCCGCCGGCGGCGCGAGGCGCGCGGCCCTCGCGCGGCCCGCTGTGGATCGGCCTCGGTGTGCTGGCGGCCGCCATCGCCGGCATCGCCTGGTGGCTGATGCGCGACGGCGCTTCGGCGCCGCCCCCCGGCCCGGTGACCCAGGCCCCCTCGTCGGCACCGGCGTTCCAACCCGAGCCGCCGCCGGCACCGCCGCCCCGCATGGGCGTGGCCCCTGCCCCGGCGCCGGCCGCGCCCGTGCAGCCCATCCTGGCGCCGCCACCGCCACCGCCACCGCCACCGCCCGCTCCGTCCGCCGCGCCGGTGCGCCCACCCACCCCGCCCGTGCCGCCGCCCCCGGTCACGCCCGCGCCAACGCCCGCTCCCACCGTCAGCGGCGACACCCACCTGCCACGCGTGAACGAGCTCGGCCCAGCCGCGCGGG
This sequence comes from Hydrogenophaga sp. SNF1, assembly GCF_034421675.1. NCBI lineage: Bacteria > Pseudomonadati > Pseudomonadota > Betaproteobacteria > Burkholderiales > Comamonadaceae > Hydrogenophaga > Hydrogenophaga sp. SNF1. The sequence continues at coordinate 2,849,697 of NZ_CP139793.1, read as the reverse complement.
CGGCCCTGCCGCCGCTCAAGCTCAGCGGCAGCACCTACGCCGACAACCCCAAGCTGCGCATGCTCATCGTCGACGGCCAGGTGGTGCAGGAAGGCCAGGACATCGTGCCGGGGCTCAAGCTGGAGTCGATCGGCCCGCGCAGCGCGGTCATCGTTCACCAGGGCCAGCGGCTGCGCCTGCCCTACTGACCCAAGATGACCCCGCTGCTGCGCGCCGAACACCTGCGCTTCGCCTGGCCCGGCGGCCGGCCGCTGTTCGACGGCCTCTCGCTGGCACTCGGCCCCGGTCTCACCTGGGTCACCGGCGACGACGGCTGTGGCAAAAGCACCCTGCTGTCGCTGCTCGCGGGTGCCCAGGCGCCCCAGGCTGGGCGGCTGTGGGCGGCTGGGCACTGGGCCGACGAGGACCCGGTGGCCTACCGCCGCCAGGTGTTCTGGATCGACCCCCAGACCGAAGCCCACGACGCCCTGCCCGCCGCTGGCTACCTGGAGGGCGTGAGCGCGCATTGGCCGGGCCTGAGCGACGCCGCCCTGGCCGATCTCGTGGACGGCTTCGGCCTGGCCGAGCACCTGCACAAGCCGCTGTACATGCTGTCCACGGGCAGCCGGCGCAAGGTCTGGCTCACCGCCGCGCTGGCGGCGGGCGCGCCCGTCACGCTCATCGACCAGCCGTTCGCCGCGCTGGACGCCCCATCGGCCCGTTTTCTGGCCGACTGCCTGACCGAGGTCGCCGAGCACCCCCGCCGCGCCTGGGTGGTGGCCGATCACGCCGCCCCGCCAAATACCCCCGAGGGGTTGATTCTGAGCCTGAGCGGCACCTGAGGCACAGGCGAATGGCGCGGACCTACTGCCCGCGCAGTACTTTGACGGCCTCATAGGGCCGGTTCTGGCCGGTTTTTAGCGCTGCTAAATCGTCCTTGCGAACTTCGAAATCGACAGGGTGACGGGGGCCACCTAGATTCGCGTCCATGCCGAGCCGGGGCCAGTCGCCGCCCACCAGGTTGCCGGCCGCCGTTGGAATCCAGGAGCCACCATGAGCCATGCCGCCTTTGCCGAGTCGCAACTGACCGCTTCCATGCTCGACATGCTGATGGCGCGTTGGCAGACAGCGCCCCGCCCAGCGACGCCGCCGCACGAATCTCCCGCCGACGCCATGGAACGCGCGCGCGGCATCGTCGTCCAGACGGTAGGCCACTACGTGAACTACCTGGAGGCCTCGGACCAAGCGCTCTACGCGGCGCTGATCTCCCTCACCGACGCCGAAGCCCTGCGCCAATTGTTCTTCGAGTGCTTTGACCTCATGGTCAGGACCCGAGGCCCGGCCATCGCCGTGCTGCGCGTGCACGAGCTCTACCGCCTCATGCGCTGACAGCAGCCGTTCCATGCGCCGGCTTCTAGGCCGCCACCACAGGATCCGGCGCCACATGTTCCCGCAATCGCTCCCGCAGCCAGCGGTGGGGCGGGCTTTGGTGGGTGCGGTGGTGCCACACCATGTAGTTCGGGCGCCAGGACCGGGGCAGTTCGGGCGGCAAGGGCAATAGCCTCAGTCCCGGAGCGCGTCGGCGCAGATCGGCTCCATCGATGGGCGCCACCGTGGCCAAGCGATCCGTCGTGGACAAGATGTGGGCCAGACGATCGATGGGATAGACCACGCTGCACGACCGCGGGGGCAGGCCAACGCTCTTGAGCCAGCGGTCTATGGGCAGCCCGCCGGCATCGGTGACGCGCATCGTCACCGAGGCCAACAAGTGGTGCTCGGCCAGGTATTGCTGCAGGCTCAAGCTGTCGCCGATGCGCGGATGCGCCACGCTGAGGCAGCAATGGGTGGCCGTGGTCACCGGCAATTGCTCGGCGTGCAAATCCGGTGCGTCCTCGGGAGGCGGCCATGCGGTCAGCAAGACATCGGCGCTCGCGGTTTGCAGCCCCGCATAGCCCCCCGTGGCTGCGTCGGGCTCGCGCACGTCGAGCCGCACATGCGGCGCCAGGGTGACGATGGCGCTGTAGCAGGCGTTCAGGTCGATCCGCGTGAAGCCCTCGGCGCTCATGACCCGCAGATGCGCCTCGCCGCTGGCGGGATCGAAGGGCGCGCCCGAGGTGACGTCCTGCCACAGATGCACCATTTCCCGGAAGGACGCCAGCACGCCCTGCCCCAGGGGCGTGGCCACGTAGTCCATGCCCTGGCGCCGCACGAGCTCGTCGCCGAAGAACTCGCGCAGTCGCTGCAGCGACTGGCTGGCCGCCGGCGGCGTGAGGCCCATGCGCTCCGCGGCCTGGCTCAGGCTCTGCGCGTCCAGCAAGGCCACCATCAGCGCGATCTGGCGCATGTCTGCCGTGTTGATGGCGCGCGCAACGCGCGACGCACCGAGACCTTCGGTATTCACCCAGGCACCTCCATCGACCGGCCCGCGGCCCGCGACACCATCCGCAGGCGTTCTCGCAGCCATTGGTGAGGACGGCTGCTATCGGTTCGCTCATGCCAGATCATGTAGAGCTCGCTGCGCACCGCCGGAAAGTCGGGGGGCAACGGCAGGCTGCGCACCTGGCTCAGCAGCGCCACCACCACGCGGGCACCGTCGGCCGACATCGTCATGAGAAAGTCGCCCCGCGACACCAACTGCAGGCAGGTCCACAGGGACTGCACGTAGGTCGAGCGGCGCAGAACCTCGCCCCGCGCCTGCAAGGCCGCGTCCAGCGGGCTGCGCGAGGTGGCGTCGAGGTTGCGGTAGTGCGCCACCAGGTGCTCCTCGGCCAGGTACTGCGCCAGGCTGATGCGCTCACCCACGCGAGGGTGCGACTTGCTCAGCAGCACGTGCGTCAATGCGTGCGAACAGAGCAGTTCATGGCGCATGTCCCGCGCATCCAGCGGCGGCGGGGCGCTGGCGCAGAGCACATCGAGCCGGCCCGCGCGCAGCAGCTGGAAGTCGACCGCGTTGTACAGGGGCACCTGCAGATCCAGCCGCGCCTGCGGCGCCTGTTCGCGCAGATCGGCCTGCAGGCGCACGAAATCGGGCAAGGCCGAGTGGCCCACGCAGGCCACGTTGAACCGCAGTGCGCTCTCGGACGGGTCGAAGCCCTGCACGGCCTGCAGGCTCTCGTGCCAGCGCTTGACGATCGTCCGAATGCCCCCGATCACACGCTCGCCGTGGGACGTGAGCCGGTAGGCATTGCCGTGCCGCACATACACCTCTTCCGCGAACGCGGCGCGCAATCGGCTGAGGGACTGGCTGGCGGCCGACGGCGTCATGCCCAGGCGGGCCGCTGCCTCGCTGAGGCTTTGCGTATCGATCAGTTCGCACATCAGGGCCAACTGCTTGATGTCGGCGTTTTTCATGGCCAAGCGCTCCAGCAACCACCGTGCCGAGCCACAGCCTACACCCATGCCAGCGGCTTGACATGACCGGTGGGGGACCGCGCGCCGTCAGCGCCCCCCCAGGCCCATCTGCCGGGAGATCAGCTCCTTCATGATCTCGTTGGTGCCGCCATAGATGCGCTGCACGCGCGCGTCGGCGTAGGCGCGCGTGATGGGGTATTCCCACATGAAACCGTAGCCACCGTGCAACTGCACGCACTCGTCCATCACCTTGCATTGCAGGTCGGAGCACCAGTACTTGGCCATGCTGGCGGTGGCCGAGTCGAGTCGGTTCTCGTTGACGAGCTCGCAGCACTTGTCCACGAACACGCGCGCCACCTGCACCTCGGTCTGCAGCTCGGCCAGGGTGTAGCGCGTGTTCTGGAAGGCCGCCACCGTGGCACCAAACGCCTTGCGCTCCTTCACGTACTGCACGGTCCAGTCGATGGCGGCCTGGGCCGCCGCCACCGCGCCGATGGCGATCTGCAGCCGCTCCCAGGGCAGTTGCTCCATCAGGCAGACGAAGCCCCGCCCCAGAAAGTCCGGCCCGCCAAGCACGTTTTCGGCCGGTACCGCCACGTTGTGGAAGAACAGCTCGGAGGTGTCCTGCGCCTTCAGGCCCAGCTTCTTCAGGCGCTTGCCCTTGTCGAAACCGGGCATACCGCGCTCCACCAGCAGCAGCGTGGTGCCTTTGGCGCCGGCCAAAGGATCGGTCTTGGCGACGACGATCACCAGGTCGGCGTGCCAGCCGTTGGTGATGAAGGTCTTGCTGCCGTTGAGGCGGTAGCTGCCGTCGGGCTGCACCAGGGCCGTGCTCTGGATGCCCTGCAGGTCGCTGCCGGCCGCGGGCTCGCTCATGGCGATGGCGCCCACCATTTCGCCGCTGGCCAGCCGCGGCAGGTACCTCTGCTTCTGCGCCTCGGTGCCGTAGTGCAGGATGTAGGGCGCCACTATCTCGCTGTGCAGCCCGAAGCCGATGCCGCTGAAGCCGCCGCGCGCCAGCGCCTCCATCTGCACCACCGAGTAGAGCCGGTCGGCGCCCGCGCCGCCATAGGCCTCGGGCATGGACGGACACAGGAAGCCGTTGGCCCCGGCCTTTCGCCAGACCTCGCGGTCCACGTAGCCTTGCTCCTCCCAGGCCTCGTGGAAGGGCGCGATCTCCTTGTCGACGAAGCGCTGGAAGGCGTCGGCGAAGGCCTGGTGGTCGCTGTTGAAGAGGGTGCGTTCGATCATGCTGTCACCGACTGGACGGTTGGGGATTTTTGGCAAGCAAGTGCTTGGCGAAAGTCAATATACTGGGCCGAGGTATCGGTCACCACCGAGGACAAACCATGAGCGCCGCCCGGCCATTCCGAAGGCGCTCGCACCGCAGCCCGCTGCGCGGAGGTCATGACAATGAGCGAAGCCTTCATCTTCGACGCCATCCGGACGCCCCGTGGCAAGGGCAAGAAGGACGGCAGCCTGCACGAGGTCAAGCCGATCGATCTGCTGGCCGGCACGCTGAGCGCGCTGCAGCGGCGGCACGACCTGGACACCGCCGCGGTGGACGACGTGGTCATGGGTGTGGTTTCGCCCATCGGTGAGCAGGGCTCGGTGATCGCCAAGGTGGCCGCGCTCAAGGCCGGCTGGGACTGGCGCTGCTCGGGCGTGCAGCTCAACCGCTTCTGCGCCTCGGGCCTGGAAGCGGTGAACCTGGCCGCCATGAAGGTGCGCAGCGGCTGGGAAGAGCTGGTCGTGGCCGGCGGCGTGGAGAGCATGAGCCGAGTGCCCATCGGCTCGGACGGCGGCGCCTGGGCCCAGGACCCCGCCACCAACAGCGCGACGATGTTCGTGCCCCAGGGCATCGGCGCCGACCTGATCGCCACCATCGAAGGCTTTCGCCGCGAGGACGTGGACGCCTTCGCCCTCGAGTCGCAGCGCCGCGCGGCCAGCGCGCGCGGCGAAGGCCGCTTCGACCGCTCCGTGGTGCCCGTGACGGACATGCTGGGCCAGACCGTGCTGGGCGAGGACGAGTTCATCAAGCCCCACACCACCCTGGAAGGCCTGGGCGCGCTCAAGCCGGCCTTCGAACAGCTCGGCCAGATGGGTTTCGATGCCGTGGCCCTGCAGCGCTACCCGCAGGTCGAGCGCATCGAGCACGTGCACCACGCGGGCAATTCCTCGGGCATCGTCGACGGCGCGGCGGCCGTGCTGATCGGCAGCGAGGCGGCGGGCCGCGCGCACGGCCTGACGCCGCGCGGACGCATCGTCGCGGCGGCCCTGTCGGGCGCGGACCCGACCATCATGCTCACCGGCCCCATGCCCGCCAGCCGCAAGGCCCTGGAGAAGGCTGGCCTGACGGTGGACGACATCGACCTCTTCGAGGTGAACGAGGCCTTCGCCGCCGTGCCGATGAAATTCATGCGCGAGATGGGCGTGCCGCACGAAAAGGTCAACGTCAACGGCGGCGCCATCGCCCTGGGCCACCCACTGGGCGCCACCGGCGCCATGATTCTGGGCACCCTGCTCGACGAGCTGGAGCGCCGCGGCCTCAAGCGCGGCCTGGCCACGCTGTGCGTGGGCGGGGGCATGGGCATCGCCACCATCATCGAACGGGTCTGAACGAATGAAAACGATCCGCTACGAGCTGCACGACGGCATCGCCACCATCACCTTCGACGAGCCCGGCTCGCCGGTGAACACCATGTGCACCGACTGGCAGCGCGACCTCACCACGGTCACGGGCCTGGTGGTGCGCGACAAGGCGCTCATCAAGGGCATCATCCTGGCCTCGGCCAAGAGCACCTTCTTCGCCGGCGCCGACCTGAAGGGCACGATGCGCCTGAAGGCCAGCGACGCGCGCCAGGTCTACGCCGAGATCGAGCAGACCAAAAAGAATTTCCGCACGCTGGAAACCCTGGGTGTGCCGGTGGTGAGCTGCATCAACGGCGCCGCCCTGGGCGGCGGCTGGGAGGTGGCGCTGGTGGGGCACCACCGCATCGCCATCGACCACCCCAAGATCCAGCTCGGCCTGCCCGAGATCACGCTGGGCCTGATCCCGGGCGCCACCGGCATCACCAAGATGACGCGCCTGCTGGGCCTGCAGGGCGCCCAACCCTTCATCCTGGAAAGCCGCCTGTTCAGTCCGCGCGAGGCGCTGGAGCTGGGCCTGGTGCACGAGCTCGCACCCGACGCGCTGAGCCTGCGCGCCGCGGCCGAGGCCTTCATCGGCGCCCACCCGACGGCCCAGCACCCCTGGGACGCCAAGGACTACAAGATGCCCGGCGGCACGCCGAGCAACCCCAAGGTGGCCGGCATGCTCAGCGTGGCGCCGGCCCTGCTGCGGCAGAAAACCCAGGGCCTGTACCCCGCCCCCGAGGCCGCGCTGGCCGCCATGGTGGAAGGCGCGATGGTCGACTACGACACGGCGCTGCGCATCGAGAGCCGTTACCTCGCCCAGCTCATCGTGAGCCCGGTGGCGAAGAACATGATCAACACCTTCTTCTTCGACATGAACGCCGTGCGCGGCGGCGGTTCGCGTCCGAAGGACTATCCGCGCTTCACGCCGCGCAAGGTGGGCATCCTGGGCGCCGGCATGATGGGCGCGGGCATCGCCTATGCCCAGGCCAGCCGCGGCATCAACACCGTGCTGGAGGACGTGAACCTGGAGACCGCCGACATCGGCAAGGCCTACAGCCAGCGACTCACGCAGATGCGCGTCGACAAGGGGCTCATGAGCGTGCAAGAGCAGCTTGGCCTGCTCGACCGCATCCTGCCCACCGACCACCCCAAGGACCTCAAGGGCTGTGACCTGATCATCGAGGCCGTGTACGAGAACCGCGAGGTCAAGGCACAGATCACGCGCGAGGCCGAAGAGCAGCTGGCGCCCGGCGGCTTCTTTGCCAGCAACACCTCCACCCTGCCCATCTCCAGCCTGGCCAAGGCCTGCCGGCGTCCCGAAAAGTTCGTCGGCATCCACTTCTTCAGCCCGGTGGACAAGATGAAGCTGGTGGAGATCATCCGCGGTCAGCGCACCGACGACGAGACCATCGCGCGCGCCTACGACTACGTGCTGGCGCTGGGCAAGCTGCCCATCGTGGTGAACGACGCGCGCGGCTTCTACACCAGCCGCACCTTCGGCACCTACGTGATGGAAGGCGCAGCCATGCTGGGCGAAGGCATTCCCGCGCCGGTGATCGAGAACGCCGCGGTGCAGGCCGGCATGCCCGTGGGCCCGCTGGCCGTGCTCGACGAAACCTCGCTCGCCCTCTCGGTGCACGTACTCGACCAGACGCGCGCCGACTTCAAGGCCGAAGGCAAGGTCTACGAACCCGGCGCCGGCGAGCTGCTGGTCGAGCGCATGGTCAAGACCCTGCGGCGCGCGGGTCGCGCGTCGGGTGGTGGCTTCTACGAATACCCGACGGGCCAGCGCAAGCGCCTGTGGGTGGAGCTCAAGGGCCTGTTCGAGGATCCCAAGCTGCCCTGGGATCTGCAGGACGTGAAGGACCGCCTGCTCTACCGCCAGTCGGTGGAGACCGCGCGCTGCCTGGCCGAGGGCGTGCTCACCAGCGCGCACGACGCCAACATCGGCTCCATCTTCGGCATCGGCTTCCCGGCCTGGACGGGGGGCGCGCTGCAATTCATCTACGGCCAGGGCATCGAGGCCTTCGAGCGCCGCTGCGACGTGCTGGCGCGCCGCTTCGGCCGCGGCTTCCTGCTCGACGGCGCGGCGCGCGACGCCATCCGCCGCTTCCAACCCCAGTACTGAACCCCCGAACGATGTCCCGACTGTCGAACAAGGTCTGCCTCATCACCGGTGCCGCCCAGGGCATTGGCCTGGCCACCGCCGAAACCTTCGCCCGCGAGGGCGCCACCGTCGTCGTCGCCGACCTCAAGCCAGAGGCCGTGGACGCGGCCGTGCGCCGCTGCCAGGCCCTGGGGGCCCAGGCCGAGGGCCACGCGCTGGACGTGACCGAGCGCGCGCAAGTGGACGGGGTGGTGGCCAAGGTGCTGTCGCGCCACGGCCGCATCGACGTGCTGGTCAACAACGCCGGCATCACGCAGGACGCGCGCCTGCAGAAGATGACGATCGAGCAGTTCGATCGCGTCATCGACGTCAACCTGCGCGGCGTCTTCCACTGCGCCCAGGCCGTGGCCGACGCCATGGTGCGCCAGGGCCATGGCGTGATCCTCAATGCCTCGTCGGTGGTGGGCCTGTACGGCAACTACGGCCAGACCAACTACGCCGCCAGCAAGTTCGGCGTCATTGGCTTCACCAAGACCTGGGCGCGCGAGCTGGGGCCCAAGGGCATCCGCGTCAACGCCGTCGCACCGGGATTCATCGAAACGCCCATCCTCGCCACCATCCCCGACAAGGTGCTGGACGAAATGCGCCAGCGCGTGCCCCTGCACCGCCTGGGCCGGCCCGAGGAGATCGCCAGCGTCTACGCCTTCCTGGCCAGCGACGACGCCAGCTATGTCAACGGCGCAGTGATCGAGGTCAGCGGCGGCATGTCGGTCTGAGGCGGCCCCGCAATCTCGCATCCCCCAAGGTGGGGATGTGAGGAATATCACACCCTGTCCAGCCGCCCGGCGGACAACCGGCGGCGGGCCAGCGTGTTACAAATCAGGGTTTTGCTCGCTCCCAGCCCCCGATGCAGCCCTCTCCGCCGCCCGCCCCAGAAGGCCCGCGCCTCGCGCGGTTGCGCGCGCTGGGCGTGCTCGACACCCTGCCCGACCGGGCCTACGACGGCATCGCCGCCCTGGCCCAGACCCTGTGCGACACCCCCATCGCCCTGGTCTCGCTGGTGGACGCCGAGCGGCAGTGGTTCAAGGCCCGCATCGGCCTGCCCCTGAGCGAAACCCCGCGCGACTGGAGCTTCTGCGCCATCGCCATCCAGACGCCCGGCGAGGTGCTGGTGATCGAAGACGTGCGCCACGACCCGCGCGTGCAGCACCACCCCCTGCTGCGCGAGCAGCCCGATCTGGGTTTCTACGCGGGCGCGCCCATCGTCACGGCCGACGGCCTGGCCCTGGGCACGGTCTGCGTCATGGACGTTCGGCCCCGGCGGCTGTCCGCCCCCCAGGTGGACGGACTGCGCCACCTGGCCGCGCTGTCGGCCACCCTGCTGGAGCAGGGCGCGCAAGACGTCGAGACGCTCAAGCGCAACGAGGTCCGGCTCAACCGCACCGTCGCGCTGCTGGAGCGCAAGACGGTGGAGCAGCAGCGCTTCATCTACATGCTCTCGCACGACCTGCGCGAGCCGGTCAATACCATCAACAACTTCAGCTCGCTGCTGGTGGAGGACCACCAGGCCGAGCTGATGCCGGCCGCGCAGCGCTACCTGGGCTTCGTGCGCGAAGGGGGCCGGCGCATCGGCCGCCTGCTCGACGACCTGGTCGAGTTCGCCCAGCTCGACACCCACCCGCTGCGCATCGAGCTGGTGGACCCGGCCGCCCTGGCGCAACACGTCACGCAAGACCTGGCACCGGTGCTGCAGCGCTGCCAGGGCCGCATCGAGATCAACACGGCCCTGCCGGTGGTCATGGCCGACGCCGGCCTGCTGCGCGTGGCCCTGCACAACCTGGTGAGCAACGCGCTCAAGTTCACGCGCCCCGGCATTCCGCCGGTGGTGACCGTGGGCGCCTCGCGCAGCGGCGAACTCGACCAGATCCACGTGAGCGACAACGGCGTGGGCATCGCGCAGGAGCACCAGGGCCGCATCTTTGGCCTGTTCAACCGCCTGCACAACCGCCGCCGCTACGACGGCACCGGCCTGGGCCTGCCGATCTGCCAGCGCATCGCCGAACTCCACCAAGGCCGCCTGACGCTCGAGTCGTCCACCGACGCCGGCAGCCGCTTCACCCTGCACCTGCCACCGGCGGGTCGCGCCTGAGGACCCCCACACATGGCAGCCCCCGCGCGTTTCATCCTGATCGACGACAGCGACGCCGACAACGTGTACCACGAGATCATGATCCGCCGCGCCGGCTTCACCGGCGAGGTGCGGGTCTTCGACAACGGCGTGGACGCCTTGAACTTCCTGCGCGACGACCCGCTCGCGCTGCCCACCTGCATCTTCCTGGACATCAACATGCCCGTGCTCGACGGTTTCGAGGTCGCGCACCAGGCCACCGATCTGCTGAGCGGCAAGCCGGCCACCGTGCTGCTGATGCTCACCTCGTCCGACGCGCCGCAGGACCGCCAGCGCGCCGCCGAGCTGCCGGTGATCCAGGGCTACGTCACCAAGCCCCTCACCGCCGACATGGTGCGCCGCATGCTGGCCCGCGATGCCTGAGCCGGGGCCCGACGAAGCCCCCCTGCGGCCGCGCTCGCGCGCCGAACTCTTCACCGCCTTCACCTGGCTGGCCCTGCAGGGCTTTGGCGGCGTGCTGGCCGTGGTGCAGCGCGAGCTGGTGGAAAAACGCCGCTGGCTCACGCGCGACCAGTTCGTCGAGGACTGGGCGGTCGCGCAGATCATGCCGGGCCCCAATGTGGTGAACCTGGCCCTGATGATCGGCGGGCGGCACTTCGGTCTGCCGGGCGCGCTGTCGGCGCTGGCCGGCATGCTGGTGGCGCCGCTCGCCCTGCTGCTGCTGTTGGCCGTGCTCTACAGCCAACTCGCCACGCTGCCACAGGCGCAGGCCGCGCTGCGCGGCATGGGCGCGGTGGCGGCCGGGCTGATCACCGCCACGGGCCTGAAGCTGGTGGCGGCGCTGCGCGGCAACGTCATGGGACTGGGCGTGTGCATGGGCTTCGCCGCCTGCACCTTCGCCGCCATCGCCTTGCTGCGCTGGCCGCTGGCCTGGGTGCTGCTGGGCCTGGGCACGCTGGCCTGCGCCTGGGCCTGGCGCCAACTGGGCCGCACGGGGGGATGAGGCCATGACCACCCTGCCCCTGGCCGTGGACTGGCTGGACCTGTTCACCCACTTCCTTACGCTCTCCCTGCTGGCCGTCGGCGGGGCCATCACCGTGGCACCCGATATGCACCGCTACCTGGTGGTGCAGAACGGCTGGCTCGGCGACGCGCAGTTCACCGCCTCGATCGCGCTGTCGCAGGCCGCGCCCGGGCCCAACGTGCTGTTCATCGCGCTGCTGGGTTTCAACATCGGCATCAACGCGGCGGGCGGGCCCTCGGCGGGCTGGCGCGCCTGGGCGCTGGGGCTGTTCGGCACGGGGGTGACGATGGTGGCGATCCTGCTGCCGTCCTCGGTGCTCACCTACACGGCCACCCGCTGGGCGCACCGCCACCGCGAGCGGCGCGGGGTGCGCGCCTTCAAGGCGGGCATGGCGCCCATCGTGATCGCGCTGCTCATCGCCACTGGCTGGGTGCTCACCGCAGCGCACGACCAGCCGGCGCGCGACTGGCGGCTGTGGCTGCTGACGGCGGTGACCGCACTGATCGTCTGGCGCACCCGGCTGCACCTGCTGTGGCTGATCGGCGCGGGCGGGGTGCTGGGCGCGCTGGGCTGGGTCTGAGCCTCAGCGCCCGATCGCCAGGTAGTCGAAGCCCATGCGGCGCACGAACACCGGGTCGTAGAGGTTGCGGCCATCCACGATCAGCGGCTGCTTCAGGCGTTCCTTGATCAGGTCGAAGTCCGGGCTGCGGAACTCCTTCCATTCGGTCACGATGACCAGGGCGTCGGCGCCCTCCAGGGTCTCGTTGGGCGTCTGGGCGTAACGCACGCGCGGCTCGTCGCCCAGGATGCGCTGCGCCTCGGGCATGGCGGCCGGATCGTAGGCCGTGACGGTGGCGCCGGCGGCCAGCACCTCCTCGATGAAGCTCAGGCTGGGCGCCTCGCGCATGTCGTCGGTGTTGGGCTTGAAGGCCAGGCCCCAGAGCGCGATGTGGCGGCCTTTGAGGTCGGCGCCCAGGCGCTGCTTGAGCTTGCGCGCCAGCACCTGCTTCTGCGCGTCGTTGGCGGCTTCAACGGCGCTCAGCACCTGCAGGTTCAGGTCGGCGTCGCTGGCGGCGGTCTTGATCAACGCCTTCACGTCCTTGGGGAAGCAGGAGCCGCCGTAACCCGCGCCGGGGTACAGGAAGTGGTAGCCGATGCGGGGGTCGGAGCCGATGCCCTGGCGCACCATCTCGATGTCGGCGCCCAGCTTCTCGGCCAGGTTGGCCAGCTCGTTCATGAAACTGATGCGCGTGGCCAGCATGGCGTTGGCCGCGTACTTGATGAGTTCCGCGCTGCGCACGTCGGTCACCAGCAGGCGCTCGCGGTTGCGCTGGAACGGCGCGTAGAGCGCGCGCATGAGGAAGATGGCCTGCTCGTCGCTGCCGCCCACCACGATGCGGTCGGGCTTCATGAAGTCGTCCACCGCCGCGCCCTCTTTCAGGAACTCGGGGTTGGAGACCACGGCGTAGGGCGTGCTCACGCCGCGCTGGGCCAGTTCGTCGGCGATGGCGGCATGCACCTTGTCGGCGGTGCCCACGGGCACGGTGCTCTTGTCCACCACCACCTTGTAGTCCGTCATCAGGCGGCCGATGCTGCGCGCCGCGGCCAGCACATACTGCATGTCGGCCGATCCATCCTCGTCGGGCGGCGTGCCGACGGCAATGAACTGGATGGTGCCGTGGTTCACGGCGCGCGCCACGTCGGTGGTGAAATGCAGGCGGCCGGCGGCCACGTTGCGTGCCACCATCTCCTTGAGGCCCGGCTCGTAGATCGGGATGCCGCCCGACTCGAGAATGCGGATCTTCTCAGGGTTCACGTCCAGGCAGAGCACGTCGTTGCCCACCTCGGCCAGGCAGGCGCCGCTGACCAGCCCCACGTAGCCCGTTCCCACCACCGTCACTTTCATTGCGAATCCCTTGTTCGGCGCCCCCCATGGCGGGGACGCGGCATGATAGCGAACGAATATGGCACTTTCGTCGTACCCTCCCCCGTATGGGCGACGCCGCGTGAAGCTGTTCGCGCTGGCGCTTGGCCTGCTGTTGCTGTTGGCATTGGCGCCGCTGGCCTGGCTGGCCGGCACCGAACGGGGCCGGGCCGTCTGGGAGCAGGCCACGAGTCGCAGCCCCAACGAACTGATCCGCTACACCGAACGCCGGCTGCAGGGCCACCCCCGGCTGGAGCGCTGGCTGCTGCCGCCCTTGCACGCCCTGCGCTCGCGGGTGGAACCCGAGCCGCCCGCGGGCCCCCTGCCTGACCTGGGCAAGGGCCAGCGCCCCGATTCTTTGCCCCTGCCGGCCGGCCTCTCCACCCGCTGGGCGGTCGACACCCCGCAGGCCATCCGCGACGCCCTGCTGCGGGCCACGCCCGGCACGCAGATCGTGGTGGCGCCGGGCCTCTACCCCTTCGACACCCCCCTGCGCCTGGGCCAGGACGGCCGGGCCGACGCCCCCATCGCCCTGCGCGCCGAGCGACCGGGCACCGTGTGGTTCGCCTTCACCCAGGTGGACGGCATCCGCGTCGACCGTCCGCACTGGATGTTCGAGAACCTGGACATCCGCGGCACCTGCGCACGCCACGGCGATTGCGAGCACGCCTTCCACGTGATCGGGCGCGGCGCGCGGGTGAGCATCCGCAACAACCGGCTCAGCGACTTCAATGCCCCCATCAAGGTCAATGGCCAGGACGGCGACTGGCCCGACGCGGGCGAGCTGGCCTGGAACACCCTGAGCAACACCACCCCGCGCGACACCGCCCAACCCGTGGTCATGCTCGACCTGGTCGGCGCCCACCGCTGGCGCGTGCACGACAACCACGTCGCCAATTTCGTGAAAACCCAGGGCAACCGCGTGGCCTATGGCCTATTTGCCAAGGGCGCGAGCGAGGACATCCGAATCGAACGCAACCTGGTGATCTGCACGCCCCAGGGCATTTCGCAACCCGGCGAGCGCGTCGGCATTTCGGTGGGCGGCGGTGGCACCGACCCCCAGGTGTGCCGCGACGGCACCTGCCGGACGTTCGAGCACCGCGGCGGCCTCGCCGCCAACAACGTGGTCGCACATTGCAACGACGCGGGCGTGGACGTGAACCGGGGCGTGGACGTGCGGGTGGCGCACAACACGCTCATCAATACGGCCGGCATCACCGTGCGGGCGGGCTCCAGTGCCCGCCTGCAGGCCAATCTCGTCGACGGCGGCAGTTGGCGGCGCGACCGCAGCGTGGTGGACGAGCGCGACGCCGCCCCGCTGGCCCGGTGGCTGGACCCGGCGGCGGCCCGGGCCCTGCAATGGCAATGGCGGCGGGCCGCGCTGGATGGCTCCGCCACCACAGGCATTTCCAGCGATTTCAATGGCCAATCGCGCGCGGGCCATTCGACACCGGGCGCGCTGCTCCCCTGAATTCACAATTCGTCACCGATTTTCAACAATCGGTGACAGGGAATTCCCATTCGGCCCGCGCACAGGGCCGAATGAGTTACCAATTGACACGGCGATCAATGGCCATTCGCCGTCAATAATTCATTGACGGTATTTCGCGATATCGCACCCCTCTGATTCGCTCGAATCAGCCTCCCATCCGGCGCCTACTACCTATTCGGTACACCGATGAAGTGGTGGGTCAATTTGTGTCTTTTTGTACGAAGAATACCGTTCGTCGGCCAAAAAAGCCGTGCGTTTCCGCGCACTTCCGCACATCGCCGATTTTGAACAGCCGATCAACTGTGCCGCTTTTCACGCTTTCACCCCCCCTAAAGTCATTCGCAGTGGCGTCGAGAAACAAGGCAATGGGGCCAAAAACGTGAGGCACTTCACGGTCGGACTGCAGAACCCCAAACATTCGTATTAACGCTTTTGGCTGAAATTCGCCGGGCGTCGGAACTTTCAATTCAACTCATTGCGAACGCCAAACATCATGGAAATCGAATTGGTTAATCCCCGCCAGAAACGGCAGTTGTCCCGCCCGGTACTGGCGGCCCTGTTCACCTGCGTGGCCCTGGCCGCCTGCGGTGGTGGCGGGGGGGGTAGCGAAGGCGCCTCCGCGGCCCCCGTGGACAACACGGCCAGCGCGGCGCCCCCGCCGCCCGCCAACGGCGGTTCGCCCACCCAAGCCGAGATGGACGCGGCGGCGGCCCGTGGCTGGTCCTGGAACAGCTTCAAGAAATTCTGGGAATCGATCAAGTCGCCCGCTCCGGCACCTGCTCCCGCTCCGGCACCTGCTCCCGCTCCGGCACCTGCTCCCGCTCCGGCACCTGCTCCCGCTCCGGCACCTGCTCCCGCTCCGGCGCCTGCTCCCGCTCCGGCGCCTGCTCCCGCTCCGGCGCCTGCTCCCGCTCCGGCGCCTGCTCCCGCTCCGGCGCCTGCTCCCGCTCCGGCGCCTGCCCCCGCTCCGGCGCCTGCCCCCGCTCCGGCGCCTGCCCCCGCTCCGGCGGCCGGCATCGGCGGCCTGGCCTGCGCCGCGGGCGCCATCACCTGCGTGGAGGTGACGTCCGGCAGCGCCCAGACCAACCTGCCCATCACCTTCGGCCAGCCTTTCCGCAGCGGCGACCTCTCCACCAGCCAGGGCCTCAGCGCCCAGGACAGCGCCGGCAACACCGTGCCCGTGCAGATGGACGAGGTGTCCACCCACGCCAACGGCTCCGTGCGTTTCGCCGTGCTCAGCGCCAGCGTGCCCAGCCTGCCGGCCAACACCGCGCGCCTGATCAACTTCTACCCCGCCGCCAAGACCAGCCCCAGCGTCTCGGTACCGGCCGACCCGGCCTGGAACCTTCAGGTCACGGCCAAGCTCGCCGATGGCACCACCCTGGTGGCCAACCCTCAGCAGCAGCTCAAGCAGCAGATCGCCAGCGGCACCAACCGCCGCCTGTACGGCCCGGTTGCCAGCGAATTCACCGTGGTCGCGCCCATGGTCAACCAAGCCACCGGCGCGGCCCACCCGCACCTGGTGGCGCGCCTGCACACCCGCCTGTACCAGAGCGGCCAGATCCGCACCGACGTGGTGATGGAGAACAACTGGGCGCTCAAGGCCTCTCCGTCCGACTTGAGCTATTCGCTGACCGTCACGGCCAACGGCCAGACCTTGCTGTCACAGCCCTCGTTCACGCACCACCACCACGCGCGCTGGCACAAGGTGGTGTGGAACAACGGCGCCGCGCCGAACGTTCGCCTGCGCCACAACATGCGCTATTTCCTGGATAGCCGTGCCACCTGGAACTACAACCTGGGCCTGACGATTCCCGAAACCGTGCTGGCCGCCGAGGCGAGCAACCTGGCCAAGACCAACACCGGCCCCATGGGCACGGCCATGCTGACCACCAACATGCCCGGCACCGGCGGCCGCGCGGAGATCGCCCCGGTGCCGCGCTGGACGGCGATGTACCTGGTCAGCCAGGACGACCGCGCCCGCGCCTCCATGCTGGCCAACGCAGACGCCGCCGCCAGCGCTCCCGTGCACTACCGCGACGAAGCCACCGACCAGCCCATCAGCGTCGTCAAGTACCCAGGCATCGCGCTGCGCTACGGCTCCTCCAGCCCCGCCGTGCCGACCGCCAGCACGTCCAGCGTCTGGACGCCGGACATCGCGCACCAGGGGTCGTACTCGTACGTCCCCTACCTGGTCACCGGCGACGCCTTCTACCTCGACGAAATGATGTTCTGGGCCGCCTGGAACGTCGCCGCCAACGACCCGTACTACCGCCAACAGGGCAAGGGCCTGTTGATGCCCGAGCAGGTGCGCGGCCAGACCTGGGGCGCGCGCTCCATCGCCGAGGCGGCCTTCGCCACGCCGGACAACCACCCCATGAACGGCTACTTCGACACCATGCTGTCGAACAACATGGCCTGGTTCCTGGACACCTACGGCCCGGGCAAGTCGGGTCCGCTGTTCTCGCCCATGGGCGCGCTGATCTCGCAGTACAACAACAACCAGTCGCCGTCGTACGAGTCGGACTTCTTCGCCACCGTGATGAGCTGGCTGGCCGAGAACAACGTGCCGAACGCCAGCGCCGTGCTCAACAGCGTGGGCCGCATGCAGATCGACCGCTTCCTGGCCACCTCCCAAACGGCCGGCTTCTGCACCAGCCGCGCCGCGGGCTACTGGCTGCAGACCATGAACGGCAGCTCGTACGTCAACACCTGGGCCGACTTCTACAAGCTGAACTACGGCACCGCCACCTGCGGCACCACCGCCCAGCCCAACGACCCGGCCTACCCCGACTGGGCCGGCGGCTACGCGGCCGTGGCGCGCGGCATGCTGGCGGCGGCGAAGAACGCCGGCGCGACCAACGCCTCGACCGCACAGGCCCGCTGGGTGCAGTTCACGCCCAACCTGGACCCGGACTTCAAGAACGACCCGTCCTACGCGATCGTGCCGCGCTGAGCGACACGGCATCCAGACCAAGCCCCGCGGCCCTCGCCGCGGGGCTTTTTTCTTGCGCTCAGTGCCCGTCCAGCAGGGCCGGCAGGGCGCGGGCCGCCGTCGCGCGCAGGCGGCGCGTCGCCACGCCATCGAGCGCCGAGGCCTCGGGGTTCACGATCAGCACCCGCGCGCCCGCGTGGCGCGCCAGCGAGGCCAGGCCGGCGGCCGGGTAGACCTCACCCGAGGTGCCAACCACCAGCAGCAGCTCGCAGGCCTCGGCCGCCGCCTGCGCGGCCTCGAGTTCGGCCTGCGGCAGCCTCTCGCCGAACCACACGACGTCGGGGCGGCGCCGGTTCCCGCACACCGGGCAGCGCGGCGGATGGCCCGGCGCGATGGCGTCCTCGCGACAGCAACCGCGCGGCGCGTCGAGCCAGCGGTCCTGGGCGAGGTTGCCGTGCAGGGCCAGCACGCCCGGGCTGCCGGCGCGCTGGTGCAGGCCATCGACGTTCTGGGTGATCACCGTGAGGCGGCCGGGGTGGCGGCGCTGGAAGTCAGCGATGGCCGCGTGTCCGGCATTGGGCCGCACCCGCTCGACGGCCACGCGGCGTTCGACGTACCAGTCCCACACCAGCTGTGGCTGGCGGCGGAAAGCCGCCTCGGTGGCGAGCTGGCGCGGATCGAAGCGCGCCCACAGGCCGGTGAGCGCGTCGCGGAAGGTGGGCACGCCCGATTCGGCGCTCATGCCCGCCCCGCTGAGCACGGCGATGCGCCGCGCCGAGCGGACCCAGGCGCGGAGCTCTTCGTCCATGGGGGGATCAGCCGCGCTGGCGCAGGGCCTCGTAGAGGCAGATGCCGCTGGCCACGGAAACGTTCAGGCTCTCGACCGCCCCGCGCATGGGGATGTGCACCAGCTCGTCGCAGGTCTTGCGCGTGAGCTGGCGCATGCCCGGGCCTTCGGCGCCCAGCACCAGGGCCACCGGGCCCCGTAGGTCAACCTCGTAGACCGATTGGGGCGCGTCGTCGCTGGTGCCGATGACCCAGATGTTGCGTTCCTTGAGCTCATTGAGCGTGCGCGCCAGGTTGGTCACCATGAAGTACGGCATGGTCTCGGCCGCGCCGCTGGCCACCTTGGCCACGGTGGCGTTCAGGCCCACCGCATGGTCCTTGGGCGCCACCACGGCGTGCGCGCCGGCGCCATCGGCCACGCGCAGGCAGGCGCCCAGGTTGTGGGGATCGGTGACGCCGTCGAGCACCAGCAGCAACGGTGCCTGGCCCACGCCGTCCACCTGGTCCAGCAGATCGTCGAGCGAGCGGGCCTGTTCGACGGGCAGCACGCGCGCGGCCACGCCCTGGTGGCCGTGGCTGCCCGCGAGCTTGGCGATGCGCAAGGCGTCGGCCTCGATCAGGCGCACACCGGCTTCCTTGGCGCGGTCGAGGAACTGGCGCATGCGCGCGTCGCGCCGCGAGCTGTCCACGTAGACCTCGACCAGGCTCTGCGGCGCGGTCTTCAGGCGCACGCCGACCGCGTGGAAACCGAACAGGACTTTGGTGGCGGACGGGGCTTTGGGCGGAGCGGACATGGCCGCGATTATCGGCCCCCGGCCCCGGCGGCCCCGCCAGCCCGCGCGCGGCGCCTCAGGCCGCGACGCCGGCGCTGATGTCGGCCACCTGGCCCGCGCTGATGGTGATGCGGCGCTCGCAGCGCTCGGCGATGCCGCGGTCGTGCGTGACCAGCACCAGCGTGGTGTGCTGCTCGCGGTTGAGCTCGAACATCAGCTCCATCACGCTGGCACCGGTGGCGAAGTCCAGGCTGCCCGTGGGCTCGTCGGCCAGCAGCACGGCCGGGCGCACCACGAAGGCCCGCGCCAGGGCCACGCGCTGCTGCTCGCCGCCCGACAGCACCTTGGGGTAGTGGTTGAGCCGCTCGCCCAGGCCCACGCGCTGCAGCATCTGCGTGGCGGCGGCGCGGGCATCGCGCCGCCCAGCCAACTCCAGCGGCAGCATCACGTTCTCCAATGCCGTCAGGTTGGCCAGCAGCTGGAAGCTCTGGAACACGAAACCCACTTTCTCGGCGCGCAGCGCGGCGCGGCGGTCCTCGTCCATGGCGAACAGATCGACGCCATCGATGTGAACCGTTCCCTGCGTCGGGGTATCCAAGCCCGCGATGATCGACAGCAAGGTGCTTTTGCCCGAGCCCGAGGCGCCCACGATGGCCACGGTTTCGGCGCGGCGCAGGCTGAAATCGATATCGCGCAGAATGGTCAGCGTGCCCGTCGAGTCGGACACCGACTTGAACACATGGCTGACCGCAATCATCACATCGGACATGAAGCATTCCCTGAAGACGAACCGCCGCCACTTTAGCCTGAGCCTGGTGGCGGCGTGGGCGCTCGGCCAGGCGGGCGCGCTGCGCGCCCAGGGCAAGGCCGAGCCCGTGGTGCTGGTGGTGGGCGATTCGCTCAGCGCCGAGTACGGCCTGCGCCGGGGCAGCGGCTGGGTCGCGCTCACCGAAGAGCGGCTCAAGGCCGAAAAGGTTCCGGCGCGGGTGGTCAATGCCAGCGTCAGCGGCGACACCACCTCGGGCGGGCGTTCGCGCCTGCCGGCGCTGCTCCAGCAGCACCGGCCCTCGGTCGTGGTCATCGAACTGGGCGGCAACGACGCCCTGCGAGGCCTGCCGCTGAGCATGACGCGCGACAACCTCGCCGCCATGGCGCGCGCCGCCAAGGCCGCCGGCGCGCGCGTGCTGCTGCTGGGCATGGAGATGCCGCCCAACTACGGCGCGAAGTACGGACAGGAATTCCGCGAACTGTTCGCCCTCGTGGCGCGGCAGGAAAAGGCCGCGCTGGTGCCCTTCTTCCTCAAGGGCGTGGCCGACGGCGCCGACCCGCTGGCGCTGTTCCAGAGCGACCGCATCCACCCGAACGAGAAGGCCCAGCCCACCATGCGCGACACGGTCTGGCCTGAACTGCGCAAACTGGTCACGGCGGGATAATCGGGCCCATGCCCGTTGCCACCCTGAGCGCGGGCGACGCCCTGCGCCGCCTCGCCGAATTCGACACGATCATCGACGCCCGCACCGAGGACGAGCACGCGCTCGACCACGTGCCCGGCGCCCTGAACTGGCCCACGCTGGACAACGCCGAGCGCATCGACATCGGCACCATGTACAAACAGGTGAGCGCCTTCGAGGCCAAGAAGCGCGGCGCGGCGCTCGCCGCGCGCAACATCGCCGCCCATATCGAGCGCGAGGTGCTCGACAAGCCCAAGGGCTGGCGCCCGCTGGTCTACTGCTGGCGCGGCGGCAACCGCAGCGGCGCCCTGGCCACCATCCTGGGCGCCATCGGTTTCCAGGTCACGCTCATCGACGGCGGCTACAAGGCCTGGCGCGCCGCGCTGGTGGACGACCTGCCCCGCCTGGCCGAGGGCTTGCGCTACCGCGTCGTCTGCGGCCCCACGGGCAGCGGCAAGACGCGGCTGCTGCACGCGCTGGCGGCCGAGGGTGCGCAGGTGCTCGACCTGGAGGGCCTGGCCTGCCACCGAAGCTCGGTGCTGGGCCACCTGCCCGGCCAGCCACAGCCCAGCCAGAAGGGCTTCGATTCCTTGCTGTGGGACGCGCTGCGCCGCTTCGACCCCGGGCGGCCGGTGTACGCCGAAAGCGAAAGCAAGAAGGTGGGCAACCTGCGCGTGCCCGATGGACTGATGGACGCCCTGCGCGCCAGCGAGTGCATCGCCCTGCGCCTGAGCGACGAGGAACGCGTCGCCTTGCTGCTCGAGGACTACGACTACTTCGTGCGCGACCCCGAACTGCTGATCGGGCGCCTGCAGGCCCTGCGCGCGGTGCGGGGCGGCGAGGTGGTCAACGGCTGGATCGGGCTGGTGCGCGCGGGGCGCACGCCGGACATGGTGCGCGATCTGCTGGCCCAGCACTACGACCCCACCTACGCGGCCTCGACCTCGCGCAACTTCCGCCGCTTCGCCGAGGCCCTGCCCTGCGAGCCCGCCGACCGGTCGATGGCGGCGATGCGCGCGGCCGCGCGTCGCCTCATCGACAGCGAAACGGCACCGGCCCCAAAGGCCGGCTGAGACGTTCAGTTGGCGCCGCCGGCGCCACCATCGCCCTGCCCGGCATCGCTCGGCGCACCGGTCGCCTCGCCATCGGGCTGGTCGGCACCGTCCGGGTGCTCGCTGGTCTTGCGCGCGGCCTTGGCGCGCAGTTTCTCTTCCTTCTTCTGCTTCTTGGCCAGCTCGCGCTGCCGTTTCTCGTAACCGTAGTTGGGTGTAGCCAAATCGCGCTTTCGTCGGGTTGAAGGGGGTCAGGACTGCAAGCGGGGCAAGGCCTGCGCCAGGTCGGCCCGCAGGTCTTCGACGTGTTCCAGACCGATGGCAAAGCGTACCAGACCCCCCGCGTGAGGCCAACCCAATGTCCGGATGGCGCTCATGCGGTACGGTGCGCACAGGCTGATGGGACCGGCCCAGCTCCAGCCCAGCTTGAACACGCGCAGGCTGTCGCAGAAGGCGTCGATGCGCTCCTGGGGAATGGACGCGTCGAAGGCCGCGCTGAACAGGCAGCCGGCCGCCCGGGCATCGCGTTGCCAGGTGCCATGGCCGGGCGAGCCCGCCAGCGCCGGATGGAAGACCTGCGCCACGCCGGGCTGGCCCTGCATCCAGTGCGCCAGCTCGCGCGTGGCGGCGTCCTGGGCGCGGTAGCGCAGCTCGATGCTGGGCAGGCCGCGCAGCACGAGTTCGGCGTCGTTGCCGGCCACGCCCAGGCCCAGGCGCATGTGGCACAGCAGAACGGTGCGATGCAGGGCCTCGTCGCGCGTGACCACCGAACCCATGAGCACGTCGGCACCGCCGCTGGGGTACTTGGTGAGCGCCTGTACGGACAGGTCCACCCCCAGATCGAAGGCGGCAAATGCGATGCCCGCGCCCCAGGTGTTGTCCAGCGCGGTGACGATGGGCCTCTCACGGCCTTCGCTGGCCTGGCGCACCACGGCCACCAGCGCGGGAATGTCGGGGAACTCCAGGGTGATGGACCCGGGCGCCTCCAGCCAGACCAGACGGGTGGCCGGCGAGATCTTCGCGGCCAGATCGGCCGGGCTCATGGGGTCGTAGAAGCGGTGCGGGATGCCCCAGGCCGCCAGTTCGCCCTCGGCGAAGGTTTTGCCCGGCCCGTAGGCGTTGTCCGGGATCAGCAGTTCGTCGCCCGTGCGCAGGAAGGCCATGTCCACCAGGGCCACGGCGGCCAGGCCGCTGGGCGCCAGCACGCAGTGCGTGCCGCCCTCCAGGGTGGAGATGCGCTCCTCCAGCGTGAAGGTGGTGGGCGTGCCGTGCAGGCCGTAGGTGTAGCCGCTCTTGTCCTTCCAGTCGTACGTGCGCAAGGCGTGCACGTTCGGGAAGATGACGGTGGAGGCCTTGTGCACGCCAGGCGCGACAGCCTCGAAGCCCTCGGGGGGCTTGTAAGGGTGGTGGATGAGCTGGGTGGACAGGCGCTCGCGGCTCATTCGCTCAGAGCTTCCACTTTTCCAGCAGCTGCGCGGGGCGCAGGCTGTCGTAGCCCTCGAAGGGCTGGTGGATCCACGGGTTGGTGGGCAGGTATTCCACCGAATAGTCGGGCGTGAAGGTGGACAGCTGCTTGGTCCAGATCACCGCGCTGCGCAGCTCGGTGATGGGTGAGTAGTTGTTCTTGAGCAGGTCGATCACCACCTTGAGCGTGTGACCCGAGTCGGCGAGGTCGTCGACCAGCAGCACCTTGCCGGCGATTTCGCCCTTGGGCGTGGTGATGTAGCGCGCGATGTCGAGCTTGCCCTGCACCGTGCCGGCCTCGGCGCGGTAGGAACTGGTGGACATGATGGCCAGCGGCTTGTCGAAGATGCGCGAGAGGATGTCGCCCGGGCGCATGCCGCCGCGCGCCAGGCACAGGATGGTGTCGAACTCCCAGCCCGACTGGTACACCTTGAGCGCCAGCTTTTCGATGAGGTTGTGGTACTCGTCGTAGGAGACGTAGAGGTGTTTGCCGTCTTCGGTGAGCATGCGTGCGGACTCCAGGCTGGGAGGGTCGGAACAGTGTGTCGTGGGGCGGGCGAACGCCCTACCCGGGCTTACCCGTGCTCACCCCTGGAAGGGGTGCTGCAGCAGGATGGTGTGGTCGCGGTCGGGGCTGGTGGACACCACGTGGATCGGCACGCCGGTGGTCTCCTGGATGCGCTTGAGGTAGTGGCGCGCGTTCGCGGGCAGGTCCTCGAAGCGCGTGACGCCCACGGAGGACTCCGTCCAGCCGGGGATGGTCTCGTAGATCGGGCGGCAGCGCGCGATCTCGTCGGCGCCCATGGGCAGGATGTCGATGCGCTCACCGTCGAGCTCGTAGCCCGTGCACAGCTGCAGCTCGGTCAGACCGTCGAGTACGTCGAGCTTGGTGATGCACAGGCCCGACAGTCCGTTCACCTGGGCCGATCGCTTGAGCAGCGCGGCGTCGAACCAGCCGCAGCGGCGCGAGCGGCCGGTGGTGACGCCCTTTTCGGCGCCGACGGTGGCCATGTGCCAGCCCGGCGTGCCTTCCGTTTCCCAGTCGAGTTCGGTGGGGAACGGGCCGCCGCCGACGCGCGTGCAATAGGCCTTGGTGATGCCCAGCACATAGTGCAGCAGCTGCGGGCCCACGCCCGCGCCGGCCGCGGCGTTGCCGGCCACGCAGTTGCTGGAAGTGACGAAGGGGTAGGTGCCGTGGTCGATGTCGAGCAGCGTGCCCTGCGCGCCCTCGAACAGCAGGTTGGCGCCGGCCTGGTGCGCTTCGTTGAGCTCGCGCGAGACGTCGGCGATCATGGGCTTGAGCTGCTCGGCCTGGGCCATGGCCTCGGCGTAGACGCGCTCGAACTGGATGGCGCCGTCCTTCATGTAGGGCGCGATCTTGTCGTCCCAGGCCATGTCGGCCGAATGCAGGTAGGTGGTGAGCACGTGGTTGTGCAGGTCCAGCAGTTCGCGCAGCTTGGCGGCGAAGCGCTCGGGGTACTTCAGGTCCTGCACACGCAGCGCGCGGCGCGCGATCTTGTCTTCGTAAGCCGGGCCGATGCCGCGGCCCGTGGTGCCGATCTTCTCGGTGCCGGCCTTGACCTTGGCGGCCTCGCGCGCGATGTCGACCGCGGCGTGGAAGGGCAGGATCAGCGGGCAGGCCTCGCTCACCCGCAGGCGCGAACGCACCTCGACGCCCGCCTTCTCCAGCCCCGCAATTTCCTCGAACAGCTTGCCGACCGAGAGCACCACGCCGTTGCCGATGTAGCACTTGACGCCCGCGCGCATGATGCCGCTGGGAATGAGGTGCAGCGCCGTCTTCACGCCGTTGATGACGAGGGTGTGGCCCGCGTTGTGGCCGCCCTGGAAACGCACCACGCCCTGCGCGGTTTCGGTCAGCCAGTCGACCAGCTTGCCCTTGCCTTCGTCGCCCCACTGGGTGCCGACCACCACCACGTTGCGCCCGGGGGTTGCGGCGCGGTCCTTGTTGCTCATCTCGGTTTCCAGTCAAAGAGGCCGGACGGTCCAGCCGTCCGGGCGGCCGGTGTCGGGCACCAGCTCGCGGTCACACAGGAACTCATCGACCTCGTGCTCGTGCCCCGGCAGGGCACAGACCACGGTGTGGCCCTGGGCGCGCAGGAGGGCCACCGCCTGGCGCAGGCCGGCGTCCATGCCCCAGGGAGCGCGGATGGCGGCCACCAGGGGGCGCGGGGCCACGCAGGCGACGAGTTCCTTGAGGTCGAGGCTGAAGCCGACGGCCGGGCGCTTGCGCCCGAACACGGCCCCCACCTCGTCGTAGCGGCCGCCGCGCGCGATGTCGGCGGCCGGGCCGCGCGCGTCGCGCGCGAAGACGGCGAAACGCACACCGGTGTAGTAGGCGTAGCCGCGCAGGTCGGACAGGTCGAACGAGACCGCCATGCCCTGCACGTGCTCGGCCAGCCACTGCAGCTGGTCCAGCGCGGCGTGCAAGGCCGGCGACGGCGTGAGCACGCGGCGCGCCTCGGCCAGCACCGCGGCATCGCCGAACAGCGTGGCCAGCGCGCTCAGGTCGCGCTGCACGGCCGCGGGCAGGGCCTTGGAGAGCAGGCGCAGCTCGGCCACGTCCTTGGCGGTGAGGGCCGCGTGCAGCAAGGCCACCCGGGCGGCGGGCAGCTTCAGCGGATCCAGCACGGCGTCGATGATGCGCACGTCGGCCAGATCGACCTGCAGCTCGCGCAGGCCGGCGCCGCGCAGGCAGGCCTGGGCCAGCTCAAGCGCTTCCAGATCGGCCTCCAGCCCGGCGTGGCCATAGATCTCGGCGCCAAACTGCAGCGGCTCGCGGCTGGACGCCGGGCGCTCCATGCGCGTGTGCACCACGGGGCCGCAGTAGCACAGGCGCGCCACGCCCTGGCGGTTGAGCAGGTGCGCGTCGATGCGCGCCACCTGGGGCGTGCTGTCGGCGCGCAGGCCCAGCGTGCGGCCGCTGAGCTGGTCCACGAGCTTGAAGGTGTGCAGATCGAGCGATTCACCGGTACCGGTGAGCAGCGACTCGATGTGCTCGAGCAACGGCGGCATCACCAGCTCGTAGCCGTGGGCGCGGGCGGTATCGAGCAGGCTTCGGCGGAGCTCTTCGATGTGCCGGGCCTCGGACGGCAGGACATCGGCGATGTGATCCGGGAGGACCCAGGCGGACATGGCGTTTTCAGGCGCTGTTAAAAACCGGATTCTACCGGGACCCATGCGGGGCCCCGGCAGGCACCGGCCTGGGCTCAGGCGAACAGGCCCGCAATCAGCAGGCCCGCGGCCACGCTGATGAGCCCGAAGAAGCGGATTTGCCCGTCGCGCAGCGAGAGCATCTGCGTAAAAACGCGGCGCCAGCCGCCGGGAGACAGCAGCGGGAGCAAGCCCTCGAACACCAGGACGAGTCCCAGCGCCAGCCACCAGGCGTCGCCGCCACCGCCGTTCATGTTCAGCGCTGCGTCGCCGCGCTCGGGCTGCGCAGCGCCCGGAAGAAGTCGGTCGAGGGATCGACCACCATCACGTCGTTGCGGCCCGTGAAGCTGGCCTTGTAGGCCTCCAGGCTGCGGTAGAACTGCGCGAAGGCCGGGTCGCGGCCAAAGGCCTCGGCGAACGAGGCCGCGGCGGCGGCGTCGCCCTCGCCCTTGATGCGCTGGGCGTCGCGGTAGGCCTCGGCCACGATCACCTCGCGCTGGCGGTCGGCGTCGGCGCGGATCGCCTCGCCCTCGGCGTAGCCGGTGGAGCGCAGCTCGTTGGCCACGCGCTTGCGTTCGGCCTCCATGCGCTGGTAGACGGAAGACACGATGGACTCGGCGTAGTCGACGCGGTTGATGCGCACGTCCACCACCTCCATGCCCCAGGGCTGGTTGGCGCTCTGCACCGCCGCCACCACGCCGCGCTGCACTTCGCGCATGAGCTCCTCGCGGTGCGTGGCGAGCAGTTCGCGCAGGGTGCGCTTGTTGACTTCCTGCTGGAACGCGTTGCGTACCACGCGGTTGAGCTGCAGGGCGCCCGCGCGCTCGTTCGTGCCCACGTTGCGGATGTAGGCCTGCGGGTCGCTGATGCGCCAGCGCACGTACCAGTCGATCACCACGCGCTGCTTCTCGGCGGTGAGGGTCGGCTCGCTGTCCTGGCTCTCGAGCGTGAGCAGGCGCTTGTCGATGTAGGTGACGTTCTGAAACGGCGGCGGCAGCTTGAAGTTCAGGCCGGGCTCGGTCACGACCTGCTTGATCTGACCGAGCTGATACACCACGCCGAACTGGCGCTGGTCGACGACGAACAGCATGGAGCTGGCCACGGCCAGCAGCACGATGAGGGAGGTGATGACGAAACCGAGTTTGTTCATGTTCTGGCTCCCTGGATCAGCGGCTTTCGCGCTCGCGCGAGCGGGCGCCATCGCCGGAGCGCTCGGTCGGCACCGCCGTGGTGGCCGGCGAGGACGTGCTCGGCAGGGCATTGGCGGGCGCGCTCGGCGGCATGGCGCCCGCGGACTGCATCAGGCGGTCGAGCGGCAGGTACAGCAGGTTGGAGCCGCCGTTTTTCGTGTCAACCAGCACCTTGGTCACGTTGCCGTAGATCTGCTGCATGGTGTCGATGTAGAGGCGGTCGCGCGTGACCTGCGGCGCTTTCTGGTACTCGGCCAGCAGCGACTTGAAGCGCTGCGAATCGCCTTGCGCCTGGGCGGAGATGCGCGCCTTGTAACCCTCGGCCTCTTCCTTCAGTCGCGAGGCCGTGCCTCGGGCGCGCGGCACCACGTCGTTGGCGTAGGCCTCGGCCTCGTTCTTGGCGCGCTCGCGCTCCTGGCCGGCGCGCAGCACGTCGTCGAAGGCCGCCTGCACCTGCTCAGGCGGGCGCACGCCGCCCTGCTGCAGGTTCACGGCCACCACGTCGATGCCCACCTTGTAGCGGTCGAGAATGGTCTGCATGAGGCTGCGCACGCGAGGCGCGATCTGGTCGCGTTCCTCGGCCAGCACGGCGTCCATCTTCATCTTGCCCACCACCTCGCGCACGGCGGTCTCGGCGGCCTTGAGCACGGCCAGATCGGGGTCGCGGCTTTCGAAGAGGAAGGCGCGCGCGTCGCTCAGGCGGTACTGCACAACGAACTTGATGTCGACGATGTTCTCGTCCTCGGTGAGCATGGACGACTCGCGCAGGCCCGTGGCCGGCACGATGTTGTCGCGACCCACGTCGACCGAGCGCAGCTGCGTCACGAACACGGTCTCGTGGCGTTGCACGGGGTACGGCAGGCGCCAGTTGAAGCCGGCGCCCACGGTGCTGTGGTAACGGCCGAACTGCGTGATGACGGCCTGCTGGCCTTCTTGCACGATGAAGAAGCCTGTGCCCAGCCAGATGAGCAACGCGATGCCGACGATGAGGCCCACGCCCACGCCGGCGGCCTTGGGGTTGGGGTTGAACCCCTGACCGCCGCCGTTGCCGCCGCCCGTGGGGCCGCCAGGGCCGCCGGGCCGGCGGTTGCCCAGCAGGCCGCCGAGCTTGCGGTTGAAGTCGCGCCAGAGTTCGTCCAGATCGGGCGGGCCCTGGTTGGGGCCCTGCCCGCGCGGACGCTGGGGCGATCGCGGATCGTCCTCGCGGCCGTTTTGCTCACCGTCCTCGCGACCCCAGCGCGGGTCATTGAGGTTGAACACGCCCAGCCAGCGGCGCCAGCCACGCGGACGGGCCGGCGCGGCGTCGCGCGCGGCCTGCGGGGTCCCAAGGTTCACATCCATGCTCGGTGTTGTTCCTGTTATCGACTCGGAGTTCACATTGTGCCCAATCAAACCAGCGGGTCGGCCGCTTCGGCGGGCCGCATGGGGTCTTGTTCGGCCGGCGCGCCGTGGCGGCGCGCCACCTCGGCCGCCAGCCAGGACCGCAGTTCGGCCAGGCCCTCGCCCGAGAGCGCGCTCACGAAGACGCGCGGCACGCTCTGCCCATCGACCTCCATCGCGTCCAGCGCGCGCAGCGGCCGGTTCGCCGGGTCCATGGCGTCGATCTTGTTGAAAACCAGCAACTGCGGCACCTCGGCCGCCCCGATTTCGCCGAGCACACGCTGCACGGCGGCGATCTGCTCGGGGTGGTCGGGGTTGGAGGCGTCGACCACATGCAACAGCAGGTCGGCGTCGGCGGCCTCCTGCAAAGTGGCGGCGAAGGCCTCCACCAGGCCGTGCGGCAGCTCGCGGATGAAGCCCACGGTGTCGGACAGCGACACCGTGCGCCCGGCCTCGCCCAGGTAGAGCTGGCGCGTGGTGGTGTCCAGCGTGGCGAAGAGCTGGTCGGCGGCATAGGTACGGGCCTTCACCAGGGCATTGAAGATCGAGCTCTTGCCGGCGTTGGTGTACCCCACCAGGGAGATGGTGAAGGCCTCGCGGCGCTGGCGCTGGCGGCGCTGCGTGGCGCGCTGCTTCTTGACCTTTTCCAGGCGCTCCTTGGTGCGCTTGATGGCCTCGCCGATCATGCGGCGGTCGAGCTCGATCTGCGTCTCGCCCGGGCCGCCGCGCATGCCGATGCCGCCGCTCTGGCGCTCCAGGTGCGACCAGCGCCGGACCAGCCGGGTCGACAGGTATTGCAGCCGCGCGAGTTCGACCTGCAGCTTGCCCTCATGGCTGCGCGCGCGCTGCGCGAAGATCTCCAGGATCAGCAGGGTGCGGTCGTTGACGGGACAGCCCATGTGGCGCTCGAGGTTGCGCTGCTGGGCCGGGCTCAGCGCCTGGTCGAACAGCACCTCGCTGGCGCCGGTGGACTGCACCAGCATCTTGATCTCGTCGGCCTTGCCCGAGCCCACGAACAGGGCCGGATCGGGCGCACGGCGCTTGCAGCTGACGCGGTCGGCCACGCGGTAACCCGCGGTCTCGGCCAGCTGGCCCAGCTCCTGCAGGTCGGCATCGAAATGGGGAAGCCCGAAATCAACCCCCACCAGGATGACCGATGGTGTGGCGTTCGGAAGGGGGGCGGTGGGAGATGTCAAATCGGTGGGGCAACGCGCCCTGCGTTGCCCACCCGGCCGTCAGGACGTGCCTGGCGGCTCGGGTTGCGCGTGTCTCGCAGCGGCGGACTCAGGCGGCGTTGGAATCGTCGGGGTTGTTGGCCGAGAACTGCACGGGACGACCGGGAACGATGGTCGAGATGGCGTGCTTGTAGACCATTTGCGTCACGGTGTTGCGCAACAGCACGACGTATTGGTCGAAGGACTCGATCTGGCCCTGCAGCTTGATGCCGTTGACCAGGTAGATCGAGACAGGGACGTGTTCCCGGCGCAATTGGTTCAGGAACGGGTCTTGCAAGAGCTGGCCTTTGTTGTTGCTCACGATATGCTCCGTGTTCGGCTGGTTTTGGAGGGTGGAAACATACCACACGGGCATGCCCTGCGCCTCACTGGGCCATTATTTGTGCCTCGGTCATTCGGCCTTGAAAGGGTTGCTCGAGGTCCTGAACTCGATGCGCAGCGGGGTGCCGACGAGGTCGAAGGCCTTGCGGAAACGCCCCTCCAGGAAGCGCCGGTAGGCGTCGGGCACCCGGTCCAGCGAGTTGCCGTGGATGACGATCACCGGGGGGTTCATGCCGCCCTGGTGGGCGTAGCGCATCTTGGGCCGGGCCTGGCCGCCACGCGACGGCGCCTGGAAGGCCACCGCCTCCTGCAGCAGGCGGGTCAGCACCGGGGTGGGCATCTTGCGCATGGCCGAGGCGTGCGCCTGGGCGATGGAAGCCCACAGCGGCGCCAGGCCCTGGCGCTTCTTCGCTGAAATGCGGTGCAGCGCGGCGAACTTGAGGAACGCCAGGCGGTTTTCGATCTGGCGCTCCAGCTGCTCGCGCTGGTAGCTGTCGATCGCGTCCCATTTGTTGATGGCCACCACCACGGCGCGGCCACTCTCCAGGATGTAGCCCGCGATGTGGGCGTCCTGGTCGGTCACGCCCTGGGTGGCATCGAGCAGCAGCAGCACGACGTTGGCGTTCTCGATGGCCTGGAGCGTCTTGATGACGGAGAACTTCTCGATCGCCTCGAACACGCGGCCCTTGCGGCGCAGGCCGGCCGTGTCGACCAGCTCGAAGCGTTGGCCATTGCGTTCGAAGGGCACGCTGATGGCGTCGCGCGTGGTGCCGGGCATGTCGAAAGCGACCAGGCGCTCCTCGCCAAGCCAGGCATTGATCAGCGTGGATTTGCCGACGTTGGGGCGGCCCGCCACGGTCAGGCGGATGGTGCCGGTGTTGTCCTCGGCCTCGCCCTCTTCGTCCTCGGCCAGGCCGGGGACCTGGTCGAGGGCGGTCTCGATCATGGAGCGAACGCCCTGCCCGTGCGCGCCCGACACGGGCAGCACCTCGCCCAGGCCGAGTTCGAAGAACTCCACCAGCTGGGCGCCCTGGGTCATGCCCTCGGCCTTGTTGGCCACCAGCACGCAGGGCTTGCCCAGGCGGCGCAGGTAGTTGGCGATGTCGTGGTCCTGCGCGCTCAGGCCGGCGCGCGCATCGACCACGAAGAGCACCACGTCGCTTTCGGCCACGGCCTGGCGCGTCTGCTGCGCCATTTCACGGTAGATGCTGCCCTCGCCGGCGTCGGGCTCGAAGCCGCCGGTGTCGACGATGATGTACTCACGTTTGCCCAGGCGGCCATTGCCGTAGTGGCGGTCGCGCGTGAGGCCGGCCAGGTCGGCCACGATGGCGTCGCGTGTGCCCGTGAGGCGGTTGAACAGGGTGGACTTGCCCACGTTGGGGCGGCCCACGAGCGCGACGACGGGTTTCATGGACGGAGCACGGGCCTTATTGCGGGCGCCAGGCGTACAGGCCGCCGCGCGCTGTCATGACCACCAGCGCGTCGCCTGCCAGCACGGGCGGCGATACGATGGCCGAGCCGTCGGTGCTCAGGCGGGCCATTTCACTGCCGTCCTCGCGCGACAGCACGTGCACCAGACCGGTGCCGTCACCCAGCGCGATCACGCGGCCCAGGGCCAGCGGGGCGCTGAGTTGGCGGTACTTCAGGCGCTCGGAACTCCAGGCCTGTTCGCCGCTGTCGCGCCGCCAGGCCAGCAGGGTGCCGTTGCTTTCGGTGCCGAACAGCAGGCGGTCGTCGCCGTGCACACCCACCACGCCCTGCGCCGGTTTGGTCCAGATCACCGAGCCGCGCACGCCGTCCAGGCAGCCCACCGCGGCGCTGTAGGCGCGCACGCAGATGTTGGTGCCGATGCGGCTGACGGGCGCCAGCACGTCGACCAGGCGCTCGACTTCGTTGGTGCCGCGCGCCGTGGCCACGGGCGCTTCCCAGCGCACCGTGCCGTTGTCGGGATTGAGGCCGACCAGGCGGCCGGACACACCGGCCACCAGGGTGTCGCCCACGGCCGCGAGCGCGCCCGGCTGGTTCAGCGTGAGCGGGTCGCCGGTGCGGGTCTGGTTCCACAGGCGCGCGCCATTGGCGGCATCGAAGGCCACCACGCTGCGATCGGCGGTGAGCACGAACACCCGGCCGCCGGCCACCAGCGGCGGCGTGAAGGAACGCGCCGGCAGGCGCACGCGCCAGCGCGCCTCGCCGTCGACGATGGCCACAAGCACGTTGGCGGCGGTGACGACGGCGGCGGTCTGGCCGTCGCTGCCCACGCCCGTGGCCAGGCGGGTGCGCAGGTCCACGCGCCAGGCGTCGGCGCCGCTGTTGGCGTCGATGGCGGCCACCACGCCGGTGGCCCCGGCCGCGAACACGCGGCCGCCCGCGTGCACGGGCACGAAGCCCGGGCCGCCCTCGCCCACGTTGGCGGTCCAGATCTGGCGCGTGCCCATCAGCTGGGTGGCGGGGCCCAGATCCGCCGGCTGCGGCTTCTTGGGCCCGGAGGAGCAGGCCGCGAGCGTGAGCGCGGCCACGAGGCAGAAACTGGCGGTGCCCAGGCGCTTCATGGCTTGGCCCCCGCGTCCACGGCCACGCCCAGCGAGGCCAGCTTCACCGCCACCAGGCGACGCACCTCATTGCCGGCATCCAGTGCCTTCCAGGCGGCCTCGTACTGGGCCTTGGCCTCGTCGGTCTTGCCCTGCGCCAGCAGCACGTCGCCACGGCGGTCGGCCAGCAGCGGCTCGAAGGGCGCCGGCACCTTGGCCTGCAGCACCTGCAGGGCGGCGTCGGGCTTGCCGGCCTGCAGCTCCACCGAGGCCAGGCGCAGGCGGGCGACGGCCTGCAGGCCCTCGTCCTTGCTCTCGTTCAACACGGCCTGCAGGGCTTCGCGCGCCTTGTCGAGCTGGCCGCCATCGAACAGCGCCTTGCCGGCCAGCAGGCCGGCCTGGGCGGAGAAGGTGGTGCGGGCGAAATCGGCGCGCATGTCGGCCAGCACGCGGCCCACGCGGTCCAGGTCCTTGGACTGCACGGCGCGGTCGACCTCTTCATAGAGCACCGCCGCCTTGGCCGCCTGGTTGCGCTGCCACCAGTTCCAGCCGTTGTAGGCGGCGAAACCGCCGAACACCACGATGAGCAGCCAGCTGATGGCGTTGCCGTACTTGGCCCAGAAGTGTTTGATCTGGTCGAGCTGTTCCTGCTCTTCGAGGTCGAGGTGTTTGGCCATGGGACTCGTCGTTCGCGAAAGTGCTGGATTGTAGGTAGGCGGGCGACCCGCTCAGCGCGCGCGAAGGCGGGCAGCGATGGCGCCGGGATCGGCCAGGGGCAGCATCACCTGCCCCGCCGCCTGCTCGCGCTCGCCGCGCAGGGGCTTGAGCGCCACCTGGCCCAAGGCGATTTCCTCGGCTCCAAAGATGAGCGCGAAGCGTGCGCCGCTGGCGTCGGCCTTCTTGAACTGCGATTTCATGCTGCCCATGCCCTCGGCACCGGCGGCGTGCATCTGCACGCGGGCGCCGGCCTGGCGCAGGGCGCGCAGCAGCGGCATGACGCGCGGCAGCTCGGCGGCGTCGGGCACCACGGCGTAGGCGTCGGGCACCGGCGCTTCGGGCAGGCGGCCCTGCTCTTTCAGCAGCTCCAGGATGCGCTCCATGCCCAGGGCCCAGCCCACGGCAGGCGTGGGCTTGCCGCCGATCTGCTCGAACAGGCCGTCGTAGCGGCCGCCCGCGCACACCGTGCCCTGCGAGCCGAGCTGGGTGGTGACGAACTCGAACACCGTCAGGTTGTAGTAGTCCATGCCGCGCACCAGGCGCGGATTGACGCGGTAGGCGATGCCATGCGCCTCCAGCAGGGCCTTCACGCGCCCGAAGTGCGCGAGCGATTCGGCACCCAGGTGGTCCATGAGCCTGGGCGCCGCGTTCACCAGCGCCTGCATGGCGGGGTTCTTGGTGTCCAGGATGCGCAGCGGGTTGCTGTGCAGGCGGCGCTTGGCGTCCTCGTCGAGCTGTTCGGCGTGCGACTCCAGGTAGGCGATCAGCGCCTGGCGGTGCGCCAGGCGTTCGGCGGGCTGGCCCAGGCTGTTGATCTCGAGCTCGATGCCCGTGAGGCCCAGCGTGGCCCACAGGTCGCTGGCCAGCACGATGAGTTCGACGTCGACGTCGGGGCCGGCGAAGCCCAGGGCCTCGGCGCCGAACTGGTGGAACTGGCGGTAGCGGCCACGCTGCGGGCGCTCGTGCCGGAACATGGGGCCCATGTAGTACAGGCGCTTGGGGCCGTCGTAGAGCATGGAATGCTCCAGGGCGGCGCGCACCACGCCGGCGGTGTTCTCGGGCCGCAGCGTGAGTTGCTCGCCATTGAGCCGGTCCTCGAAGGAGTACATCTCCTTCTCGACGATGTCGGTCACCTCGCCCAGGCCCCGCACGAACAGCGCCGTGGGCTCCACGATGGGCGTGCGCAGGTTGCGGTAGCCGTAGCCCGCCATGAGCGCGCGCAGCGTGTCTTCCAGCCACTCCCAGTGCGCCGACTGCGGAGGGGCGATGTCGTTCATGCCTTTGACGGCAACCAGTTTCTCGGCCATGGAAAAAAGGGCGGTCAGGCGTGCAACACGCCGAACCGCTTCTCGATGTAGTTTTCGACGATGGTCTGGAACTCGCGCGCGATGCCCTCACCGCGCAGCGTGACGGCTTTCTGGCCGTCGATGAACACCGGCGCGGCCGGCGCCTCGCCGGTGCCGGGCAGGCTGATGCCGATGTCGGCGTGCTTGCTTTCGCCCGGGCCGTTGACGATGCAGCCCATGACCGCGACCTTCAGCCCCTCGACACCCGGATAGCGCTCGCGCCAGACCGGCATCGAGGCCCGCAGGTAATCGTCGATCTGCTTGGCCAGTTCCTGGAACGTGGTGCTGGTGGTGCGGCCGCAGCCGGGGCAGGCGGTCACGCTGGGCACGAAGCTGCGCAGGCCCAGGGCCTGCAGGATCTCCAGGCCGACCACCACCTCCTGCGTGCGCGCCTCGCCGGGCTGCGGCGTGAGCGAGATGCGGATGGTGTCGCCGATGCCCTGCTGCAGCAGCACCGACAGCGCGGCGGTGGAGGCCACCGCGCCCTTGGTGCCCATGCCGGCCTCGGTGAGGCCCAGGTGCAGGGGGTAGTCGCAGCGCTGCGCCAGCGCCTGGTAGACGGCGATGAGGTCCTGCACCGCGCTGACCTTGCAGGACAGCACGATGTTCTCGCCCGGCAGGCCGATGGCCTCGGCGCGTTCGGCGGACGAGATGGCCGAGGTAATGAGCGCCTCGTACATCACCTGCTTGGCGTCCCAGGGCTTGGCGCGCGCGTGGTTGTCGTCCATGAGGCGCGCGAGCAGGTCCTGGTCCAGGCTGCCCCAATTCACGCCGATGCGGACGTGCTTGCCGTGGCGCGCGGCGATCTCGACCATCTGCGCGAACTGGCGGTCGCCTTTCTCGCCGCGCCCCACGTTGCCGGGGTTGATGCGGTACTTGGACAAGGCCTCGGCGCAGGCCGGGTGGTCGCTGAGCAGGCGGTGGCCGTTGTAGTGGAAGTCGCCGATCAGGGGCACCGCGATGCCCATGCGGTCGAGCTGCTCGCGGATGTGCGGCACGGCCTTCGCGGCCTCGTCGTTGTTGACGGTGATGCGCACGAGCTCGGAGCCGGCCTGGGCCAGCTCCTTCACCTGGATGGCGGTGGCGATGGCGTCGGCCGTGTCGGTGTTGGTCATCGACTGCACACGCACCGGGGCGTCGCCGCCGATGGACACGCCGTGATCGCCCCAGCGCACCACGCCCTGGCGGGTGCGCCGGCGCGGGGCTTCGGGCAGGGGAATCGGGCCGTCGAACATGCGGGAGCTCACTTGGCGTCGAAGCGCGCGACGTCGTTGCGCGCGACGCCGGCGGCGTCGAAGGCGCGGCCGCGCAACTTGACCTGCACCGCGCTGGCCTTGCCGATGGTCACCGCGTACGGCGGGGCGGCCGAGAACTCGACGCGCTCGCCGCGCTGCAGCAGCCGCTGCAGCACCACGGTGCCGGTGCCGTTCACCACCTCGGCCCAGGACTCGTCGCGGGCCTCGATCTGCAGCACGGCGCCGCCAGGGGGCGTGGCCGCGGCCGGCGCCTCGGGGACGACGACGGGTGCGGCGGCGGCTGCACTGGGCGCCGCGCCCGGGGCCGTGGGCAAATGGGCCGGCGGCGGCGAGGCCGCCCCGGTGTCGGCCGGGCCGGTGGTTTCTTCGCCCGCGGGCGCGCTGGGCGCGCCCGGCGTGGCCTCGGACGGCTGGAAGATCGGCAGCCCCGGCGCGGCGGCGGGGGCCGCGGGCACGGCGGCCTCCTGGGCGGTGTCGGGCGTGCCCTGCGCCACGTCCGCGGGCTCCATGTCGGGCAGGAACATGACCACCAGCGCCGCCAGCAGCAGGGCGATGGCGCCCAGCAGCGCGGGGCGCGACAGCCAAGTCAGCGGGCTGGCGGCGGGCGCCTCGCTCGCGGGCTTGAAGGGCGCGTTGATGGTGCTGTCGCTGTCGCGCAGCGCGGGCTTGGGGTTCAGCGGTATCTGCTCCAGCACCGGCGCCGGATCGATCCGCAGCTGGCGGCAGGCGCTGGAGGCCAGGGCGCGCGCGAAGGTCAGGTCGGGCAGTTCCTCGTAGCGGCCGGCCTCCAGGGCCTCGAGCTTGCGCACAGGCACCTTGAGCGCGGCGGCCAGTGCCGCGATATGCAGTCCCGCGGCCTCGCGGGCCTCGCTCAAACGCACCGGCCGGCTCGCCGCCGGTGCCGATTCGAGGGTCTGCTCCCCCAACTCACTCATTGAATGCCCCCCGTTGGTACGCCGCCCATTGGGGCGACTGTGGAAAACGCCGGCCCAGCTGCTGGGCGAGCTGCGCCGCCGCCACGTCGTTGTTGAGCTGGCGCTCGACCTTCACGCCGAGCCACAGCGTTTCGGCGTTGGCGAGTTCGGAGTTGTTGACGCGGCGGATGATGAACTGGGCCCCCTGGCTGTCGCCCCGGCGGTGCTTGAGGCTGGCCAGGTTGTAGGCGGCGATCGGGTTGCTCGGGTCGAACTCGTAGGCGCGCGCGAGCGTGGCCTCGGCGTCCTGCAGCTTGCCCGCGCGAATCTGGCAGACGCCCTGAACCAGCCAGGTGCGCGCGCGCCCGCCGTAGGTGGGCACGGCCAGGGCCTGGTTGAACATCTCGTCGGCCTGCACGTAGCGGGCCTGCTCACAGGCGAACAGGCCGTAGCTGTGCAGGGCCTGCGCGTCGCGCGGGTTGATCTGCAGCGCGCGGCGAAAGCTCTCCTCGGCCAGCGCCACGTCGTTCAGGCGCATGTAGACCAGGCCGCGCAGGATGTAGGCCGGCGCGTAGTTCGGATCGGCCTGCAGCGAGAGCTTGATCTCGTCGAGCGCGACGGTCGTCTGGCCCTGCTCGTAGTAGCTGGCGGCCAGCTCGTAGCGGATGCGCGCGCGGCGCACCGCGGGCGGCTCGTCGGAGGCGGTGATGGGCTCCACGCCCGGCGTGGGCGAAGCCGACACGCGCGGCGCCTGCGAGGAGGCGCAACCGGCCAACCACGCCAGCGCCAGCACCATGGACAGGAGCCACAGGGCTTGGACGGTGCGGCTGCGCGGCGGTCGGTTCGCGAAGGGGGTCATGCCTGCCTTTCCTTTTCCTTGGTCATCAAACGGATGGGCTGCACCGATTCGCGGCGGCGCGCCATGCGGCGCGCGGCGTCGGTGCGATCCAGCACGTCGCCGGCGAGCTGGCCGCAGGCGGCGTCGATGTCGTCGCCGCGCGTCTTGCGGATCGTGGTGACGATGCCCCCTTCGTTGAGCGCCTGGCCGAAGCGCTGCACCGCGGCGCGCGGCGAGCAGCGCAGGCCCGAATCGGGGAAGGGGTTGAAGGGAATGAGGTTGAGCTTGGCCGGCACGCCGCGGCCGGCGTGCCCGCGCAGCAGCTTGAGCAGGGCCTGCGCGTGCTCGGGCTGGTCGTTCACGCCGTCGAGCATGCAGTACTCGAAGGTGATGAAGTCGCGCGGCGCGGCCGGCAGGTAGCGCAGGCAGGCGTCGAGCAGTTCGGCGATGGGGTACTTGCGGTTCAGCGGCACCAGGTCGTCGCGCAGCGGATCGAAGGGCGCGTGCAGCGAGACGGCCAAGGCCACCGGGCAGTCCTGCGCCAGGCGGTCGATCATGGGCACCACGCCCGAGGTGGAGACGGTCACGCGCCGGCGCGACAGGCCATAGGCGTGGTCGTCGAGCATGGTCTTGAGCGCGGGCACCAGCGCGTGGTAGTTCTGCAGCGGCTCTCCCATGCCCATCATGACCACGTTGGTGATCACGCGTTCCCCGGGGCGGTTGAGAAACACGCGCAGGAAGAACTCGGCGTGCCAGAGCTGGGCCAGGATCTCGCCGGTGGTGAGGTTGCGCGAGAAGCCCTGGTGCCCGGTGGAGCAGAAACGGCAACCCACGGCGCAGCCCGCCTGCGAGGACACGCACAGCGTGCCGCGGTCGTCCTCGGGGATGAACACGGTCTCGACGGCGTTGCCGTCACCGACGTCGAACAGCCACTTGATGGTGCCGTCGGCCGAGTCCTGGCGCGAGAGCACGCGCAGGCCTTCGACGCGCGCCACGCCGGGCAGCTTCTCGCGCAGGCTGCGCGCGAGGTCGGTCATCTGGGAGAAATCGGACGCACCGCGCTGGTGGATCCAGCGAAAGAGCTGGACGGCGCGGAAGCGCTTTTCGCCCAGCCCTTCGCAGAAGGCGGCCAGCCCCTCGAGATCGAAGTCGAGCAGGTTGACCGTCATGACATGATCAACGCGAGTAAACGTTCATGCCGGGGAAGAAGAAACCCACTTCCACGGCGGCCGTCTCGGGCGCGTCGGAGCCGTGCACCGCGTTGGCGTCGATGCTGTCGGCGAAATCGGCGCGGATGGTGCCGGCGGCGGCCTTCTTCGGGTCGGTGGCACCCATCAGGTCGCGGTTCTTGAGGATGGCGCCCTCGCCTTCGAGCACCTGGATCATCACCGGGCCGCTGATCATGAACTCGACCAGGTCCTTGAAGAAGGGGCGCGCGCTGTGCACGGCGTAGAACTGCTCGGCTTCGCGGCGCGACAGGTGGGCCATCTTGGCGGCCACGACCTTCAGGCCAGCGGCCTCGAAACGGGCGTAAATCTGGCCGATGACGTTCTTGGCGACGGCGTCGGGTTTGATGATCGAGAGGGTGCGTTCGATGGCCATGGGTTTCCTGAAGTTTTGAGAGCGATCGGAGCAGCGGACCCGTGGTCCGCAAAGCCCGCCATTCTACATGGCGGAAGTGTCAGCCCCTGGGGCGGCGCCCCTGTGGACGGGGGGGTTTGCCGATGCCTTTGCCCGGGGCTTTGCCGCCCTGGCGGCGCTGGCGCTGCACCGCGTCGTGGCCGATGTAGCCCTGGCTGGTCTTCATCGGATCGGGCGGGCCGCCGCTGCTTCGACCGCGGGCCGCGGCGCCCTCGGCGCGGCGCGGCGCGGACGGCTTGGGCGGCGGCGATTTGGGACCCGGCCCCTGGCGGCGGCGCGCGCTGACCGGGGCCGGGGCGTCGCCGCGCGAGCCCCGGGGCGTGGCATCGGCCAGGCCGGCCGCCTGGCCCAGGCGCTGCACGTCGCGCTCGCCCAGTTCGATCCATGCCCCGCGCGGCAGGCCGCGCGGCAGCACCACGGCCCCGTAGCGGATGCGGATGAGCCGGCTCACGGCATGGCCGACGGCCTCGAACAGGCGGCGCACCTCGCGGTTGCGGCCTTCGCCGATGGTGACGCGGTACCAGCAGTTGGCGCCCTCGCCGCCGCCGTCCTCGATGGACTGGAACTGCGCCATGCCGTCTTCCAGCTGGACGCCGTCCAGCAGGCGCTGCCGCTCTTCGTTGGAGATGGCGCCGAGCACGCGCACGGCGTACTCGCGCTGCAGGCCGAAGCGCGGGTGCATCAGGCGGTTGGCCAGTTCGCCGGCGTTGGTGAACAGCAGCAGGCCCTCGGTGTTGAGGTCGAGCCGCCCCACCGACTGCCACTTGCCCTGGTACAGGCGCGGCAGGCGGCGAAACACCGTGGGGCGGTTCTGCGGGTCGTCGTGGGTGACGACCTCGCCGGCGGGCTTGTGGTAGGCCAGCACGCGCGGCGCCGGCGGCTGCAGGCGCACGCGCAGGGGCTTGCCGTCCAGGCGGATCTGGTCGCCGTGCTGGATGCGCTGGCCGATGTGGGCGGGCTGGCCGTTGACCGAGAGGCGGCCCTGCACGATGAGTTGCTCCATCTCGAGCCGCGAGCCCAGGCCGGCCTGGGCCAGCACCTTGTGCAGCTTGGGCGATTCGGCCTCGGGCGCGAGCACGCGCTTGGCCGGCTCGGCGGGCGCCTCGGGGGCCTGCGATTGGGCCTCGTCGAAGGCGCCGCTGACGACCTCGTCGAAGCGCAGGGCGTCGGCGTCGGCCGCGGGTGCGTCCGCGCGCCACGGGCGCTCGGTGCGCGGCTTGTCGACGCGCGCCGCGTCGGTGCGCGGCTGGCTGGCGCGCGGCCGATCGGACCGGGGCTTGCTGGCGCTGGGCCGATCAGGCCGGGGTTTGCGTGGGGTGGCCGGGCTCATCGGAATCGTCCTCAGGGGCGGGTTCTTCGGCCGCGGGCGGTTCGCCCTCGGCCAGGGTGGCGGTCTCGTCGGCCGAGCGTTCGGCGGGCGGCTCGGCCGCGGCATCGCCAGCGGCATCGCCGCCCTCGCCCGCCTCGACCGGCAGCTGCGCCGCCAGGCTCTCGAAATCGAGCGAGCCCAGCGAGGACTCCTGCACCCCGCTGGCCTCCAGCGGCGGCAGCTGGTCGAGCGAGCTCAGGCCCAGGTCGTCGAGAAACTGGCGGGTGGTGGCGAACAGCGCCGGACGGCCCACGGTCTCGCGGTGGCCGATCACCTCGACCCAGCCGCGGTCCTCCAGCTGCTTGAGGATCAGCGAGTTGATGGTGACCCCCCGGATGTCCTCCATGTCGCCGCGCGTCACGGGCTGGCGGTAGGCGATGATGGCCAGCGTCTCCAGCGTGGCGCGCGAGTAGCGCGGCGGCTTCTCGGGGTGCAGGCGGTCCAGGTAGTGGCGCATCTCGGGCCGGCTCTGGAAGCGCCAGCCGCTGGCCACGGGCACCAGCTCCACGCCGCGCCCGGTCCATTCGAGCTGCAGCTCGCCCAGCAGGGTCTTGAGGGTGTCATTGGCGAGTTCGCCGTCGAACAGCACCGAGAGTTCGCGCAGCGTCATCGGCTGCGCGGCACAGATGAGGGCCGTCTCGAGGACACGCTTGGCATCCGTGGTGTTCATGATGGTCTTGGTCGCTCGGCGCCGGGGCCGCGAAGAATGGGCTCTGGGTGGGCGGGGCCGGGGAAGAGGTCCCGGGCATGGGCCGCGGCACGGGCCGCGAAAGGGGCGTCCGCCGATGCGGGCGGATCAGTCGATCAGGCCCTGGCCGGCAGGGGGCGGATTGTACCGGAGCCCCCCGGCGGCCAAGGCGGCGGTCAGGTCCTCGGGCGGGTCGCGCCAGAAGGCCAGCGGCACCCCGGAAACCGGGTGCGACAGGCGCAGCGACGCCGCGTGCAGCGCCTGCCGCTGCAGGCCCCAGAGCGGCCGGCCGCCGTACAGCGTGTCGCCCACCAGCGGATGGCCCAGCCAGGCCATGTGCACGCGGATCTGGTGCGTGCGCCCGGTGTGCAGCTTGCAGGCCACCAGCATGGCCTCGCCGCAGCGGTCGAGGGCGAGGAAGTCGCTCTGCGCCGGCTTGCCCGCGCCCTCGCCCACCACCGCCATGCGCAGGCGGTTGCGGGGGTCGCGGCCGATCGGTTCGCGCACCGTGCGCAGGCCCTCGTGCCGCCAGGCGCCGTGCGCGATGGCCAGGTACTGGCGCCCCACTTCGCGGGCCGCGATGGCGCTCACCAGCGCCTGCATGGCGGGGCGCGACTTGGCGACCATCATCAGGCCCGAGGTGTCCTTGTCGAGCCGGTGCACGATGCCCGCGCGCGGCAACGCGGCGGCGCCCGGGTGGTGCGCGAGCAGGCCGTTGAGCAGCGTGCCGCCCCAATGCCCGGCCGCCGGGTGCACCACCAGCCCGGCGGGCTTGTCGATGACCAGCAGGTGCTCGTCCTCGAACACCCGGTCCAGCGCCATGGGCTCGGCCACAAAGGCGCGCGCCTGCGGCGTGGGCCGCAGCGCGACCACCACCGTGTCGCCCGCCGACACGCGCGTGGCAGCCTTGGTGCAGGCGCGCTCGCGCCAGAGCACGCCGCCGTCGGCCAGCAGCTGCTGCAGGTAGGAGCGGGAGAACTCGGGCACCAGCGCGGCCAGCGCGCGGTCCAGCCGCCAGCCATGCAGCCCGGCGGGGACCTCGTGGCGGCGCTGCTCGGCCTGTTCGTCCCAGGGCTCGCCCTCGGGCGCCACACCCCCGGCCGATATACTGTCCGCTTCGTTCAACGAGTCCTGTTCCAGCGCCATGCCCTTGAAGTTGAGCCGTGGATTATCGGCCCCGTCCCTGGCCGCCGTCGCCCTGGCGCTGCTGCTGCAGGGCTGCAGCACGACCCCGGTCGATGAGACCATTGGCTGGAGCCCCAACCGCCTCTACAGCGAGGCCACGGACGAGCGCGACGCCGGCAACTACGCGCGCGCCGTCACCCTGTTCGAAAAGCTCGAAGGCCGCGCCGCCGGTACGCCGCTGGCGCAGCAGGCCCAGCTCGACAAGGCCTACACCCAGTACCGCGGCGACGAGCCCGCGCAGGCCCTGGCCACGCTGGACCGCTTCATGCGCCTGCACCCGGCCAGCCCCGCGTTCGACTACGCGCTCTACCTCAAGGGCCTGGTCAACTTCAATGACAACCTGGGTCTCTTCGGCTCGCTGGCGCGCCAGGACCTGTCCGAGCGCGACCAGAAGGCGGCCAAGGAATCCTACGAGGCCTTCCGCGAGCTGAGCACGCGCTTTCCCCAGTCGCGCTACACGCCGGACGCGGTGGCGCGCATGCGCTACATCGTGAACTCGCTCGCGCAGTACGAGGTGCACGTGGCGCGCTACTACTTCGGCCGGGGCGCCTACCTGGCGGCCATCAACCGCGCGCAGTCGGCGCTGACCGATTACACCGACGCGCCCGCGCTCGAAGAGGCGCTGTACATCCTCGTGCAGTCCTACGACGCCCTGGGCATGACCCAGCTGCGCGACGACGCCGCGCGGGTGATGCGCGCGAGCTACCCGAACAGCGAGTACGTCGAGCACGGCTTCAAGAAGTCGAGCGATCCGTGGTGGAAGCTCTGGTGAGCGCCGCCAGTTCGCCCAGCCACGCGTCCACCTCCGCCTCCGTGTCCAGCCAGCGGCTGGGCGGCAGCGCCGCCAGCAGCGCCGGGCCGTAGGCGCGCCGGCGCAGGCGCACGTCGCCGATCACGATCAGGCCCCGATCGCCCGCGCGGCGGATCAGTCGCCCCACCCCCTGTCGCAGGGCCATCGCCGCGTCGGCCAGCTGCACCTCGCTGAACGGGTCGGCGCCCAGCGCCTGGGCGCGCGCCAGGCGCTGCCGCAGCCAGGGGTCGTCGGGCGGCGCAAACGGCAGCTTGTCGATCACCAGCAGCTGCAGGGCCTCGCCCGGCACGTCGATGCCCTGCCACAGCGCGCCGCTGGCCACCACCACCGTGGGCGCCGCGCCGCCCGCGCGGCGCAGGGCCTCCAGCGCGGCGTGCGTGGGGCGCTCGCCCACCAGCAACACCCGCCAGTCCGGCCGGGCGCGCGCCTGAAGGGCCTGCGCGATCCGCTGCGCCGCGCGCCGCGTGGTGGCCAGCACCCGGCAGCGGCCGCCCAGCCGCGCGATCCAGGGCACGATGCGCTCGGCCAGGGCCTGCGCGTG
Organism: Hydrogenophaga sp. SNF1; assembly: GCF_034421675.1. Lineage (NCBI taxonomy): Bacteria > Pseudomonadati > Pseudomonadota > Betaproteobacteria > Burkholderiales > Comamonadaceae > Hydrogenophaga > Hydrogenophaga sp. SNF1. The sequence goes on along the minus strand of NZ_CP139793.1, from coordinate 2,805,463 downwards.
CGTGGCCTCGGCGGGCTCGGGCAGGTCCTCGGGCACAAACAGCGCGGCGGCGCTGGGGTCTTGGTCGTCCGCCACCAGGCGCGCGCGCGCGGCGACCAGGCGGCATCCACCGCCAGGGCCTGGCGGTGCCAGCCCAGTGCGTCGTCCAGACCGAGCGTGGCCGAGGCGTGCACCACGCTGCGCGCGCCCAGCGGCGCCGCGGTGGCCAGGGCCAGCGCGGCCACATCCTGGCCCTGCGCCGCCGGCCGCAGGCAGGTCCAGTCTCCGGGCGAACGCCAATCAAGCCAGACCGCCGACGGGTCCTCGCTGCTCAGCAGCGTGTGCAGCACCTGCGCCATCGAGCGGGTGCGCTCCAACAGGCGGCGCGGGCGCGGATCGGCCTCGCCGCTGGCCGTGAGCGCGGCCTGCGCCGCGGCGACGGCGTGGGCCAGCCGCCAGGGCGCCAGTCGATCGCCCAGAGGCCAGGCCTGCCGGCCCTCGCGCGGCGGCAGCGCCGCCAGCGCCTGGGCCAGCGCGCGCGTGGCCGATTGCCCGTCGTGCGCGAGCAGCCGCCACGCCTGCAGGCCGCGCAGCGGGCCGTCGGCCAGCGCGGCGAGATCGGCCCACAGGCGCTGCAGCGCCGCCTGGTCGAAGGCCTCGGCGCCCAGTTGCGCGCGCAGCGCGTGCAGGGCATGCGCTTCGTCGAACACCACCACGTCCACCTCCGGCAGCAGGCGCGGGCGACCCAGGTGGTGGCGCTGCAGCTCGGCCAGCCACAGGTGGTGGTTGATGACCACCACGTCGGCCGCCAGCGCGGCGCGGCGCGCGCGCTCCACGTGGCAATCGGCCCAGCGCGCGCAGGCCTGGCGCGCGCAGTTCTCGCTGGTGGAGGTGATGCGCCCGTGCAGGCCGGCGATGGCGTCGGTGCCGGCGACCTGGTCGAGGTCGCCATCGCCGCCGCGCTCCGCCCAGGCCAGCAGTTCACGCAACCAGGCGTGTTCGGCCGGCGCGCCCGCGCGCGGGCCCTGCTCCACCGCCGCCTGCAGGCGCGCCAGGCAGACGTAGCGTCCGCGGCCCTTGAGCAGGGCCACGCGCACCGGCTGACCGGTGGCGCTGGCCAGGCGCGGCAGGTCGCGCTCGGCCAATTGGCGCTGCAGCACATGGGTACTGGTGGAGACCAGCGCGCGCCGGCCCGACAGCAGCCAGGGCAGCAGGTAAGCCAGGGTCTTGCCGCTGCCCGCCGGGGCCTCGACCAACAGCGCGCCCCCGCCCTCGATGGCCTGCGCCACCGCCTGCGCCATGGCGGCCTGCGCCGCTCGCGCGGTCCAGCCGGGCCAGGCCCGGGCCAGCGCGCCACCGGGCGCGAGTGCCTGTGCCACGCGGGCGCCGAGTTCGCTCATGCGAACGCCTGCGCGCAGCGCGCCGCGAGGCGGGCCTCATCGGGCCGCCGTGCGAGGCCCACGCGGGCTTCCCCCGTCCGGCCGGCCGGACGGGGATTAGTGGATACCATTGCGACCACCGCGCCCCCGCCGCTCCAACCGATCGAATCCATATGAGCAAAGGCTATCGCATCCTGGCATCGACCGGCATCCACAAGGGTGACCGCGACTACCAGCAGGACCAGGTCGAACTGATGCAGCACACGCGCATCCCCAACTGCCTGCTGGCCGTGCTGGCCGACGGCATGGGCGGGCGCAGCGGCGGCCGCAAGGCCTCGGACCAGGTGATGCTCACGGCACGCCAGCTGTTCAACCGCTTCGACCCCGAAACCGACGACCCACGGGCCCTGCTCAAGCAGATCGTCAACGAGTCGCACATGGTGATCAAGCTGACGGCGGTGTCGGCCGAGCAGGAGCCGCACAGCACCATCGCGGCCTTCTTGCTGCTGCCCAACGGCGAGAGCCACTGGGTGCACGCCGGCGACTCCCGGGTTTACCACTTCCGCCAGGGCAAGCTGCTGCACCGCACGACGGACCACTCCTACGTGCAGACCCTGGTCAACCAGGGCGAGATCACCGAACAGGAAGCCCTGGACCACCCGCACGCCAACATCCTGATGGGTTGCCTGGGCACCGAGAACGACCCGCCGATCGACCTGCACGCGGTGCCCAAGCTGAACGCGGGCGACGCGCTGATGGCCTGCAGCGACGGCATCTGGCACTACTTTTCGCCCGAGGAGCTGGCCAGCACCATCGCCATGCTCTCGCCGCGCGAGGCCTGTGAGTTCCTGATCCAGAAGGCGCGCACCCGGGCGCGGGGGACGGGAGACAACCTCTCGCTGGTGGTCGTCAAGCTCGACCCCTTGATCTGAGCGCCGCGCTCAGGTCAGCGCCGTGTCCACCACCCGGTGCGGCAGGGCCAGGTACTCCTGCGACTGCATTTCCGTCAGGCGCGACACCGTGCGCGGGAATTCGTGCGACAGGGGACCTTCGAGGTACAGCGCCTCGGGCTGCACGGCCGCCGACAGCACGAGCTTGCAGCGCCGGTCGTAGAGCACGTCCACCAGCCAGGTGAAGCGCCGCGCCTCCGAGGCCATGCGCACCGACATCTGCGGCACGTTGGACAGCAGCACCGTGTGGAACTGGCTCGCGATCTCGAGGTAGTCGTTCTGCGAGCGCGGTCCGCCGCACAGGGTGCGAAAGTCGAACCAGATCACCCCGCCCGCGCGGCGCAGGGCCTGGATCTGGCGCGACTCGATGCCCATCACCGGGCTCTGGTCGCCCACCTCCGCGAGCTGGTTGAAGGTGGCTTCCATCGCCGCGTCGGCCTCGGGGCCCAGCGGCGTGTGGTACAGCGCGATGTGCGTCAGCGTGCGCTGGCGGTAGTCGGTGCCGTTGTCCACGTTCACCACCTCCAGCCGCTCCTTCAGCAGCTCGATCGCCGGCAGGATGCGGTCGCGGTGCAAGCCCTGCGGGTACAGCTGGTCGGGGTGGAAGTTCGAGGTGGTGACGAAGCCCACGCCGTTGCGGAACAGCGAGTCCAGCAGGCGATGCAGGATCATGGCGTCCGTCACGTCGGCGACGTGGAACTCGTCGAAGCAGATCAGCTTGTAGCGCCGGGAGATGCGCTCGCCCAGCACGTCCAGCGGGTTCTGCGTGCCCTGCAGGTCGCGCAGTTCGCGGTGCACCTCGCGCATGAACTCGTGGAAGTGCAGCCGCGTCTTGCGCTTGAGCGGCACGGCGTGGAAGAAGCAGTCCATGAGGAAGCTCTTGCCGCGCCCCACCCCGCCGAACATGTACACGCCGCGCGGGACGTCCGGCCGGTTGATGAGCTTCTTCAGCGCGTTCGAGCGCTTCTGCTTGTACTGGGTCCACTCCTGCGCGCAGCGCTCCAGCGCGTCCACGGCCCGAAGTTGGGCCGGGTCGGGCGTGTAGCCGCGCTCCTTGAGCGCGGCCTCGTAGGCGCTGCGGACGCTCAAGGCGGTGTCAGAAGTTCAGCGTGCGCTTGTCGACGGCCAGCGCGGCTTCCTTCGTCGCCTCGGACAGCGAGGGGTGCGCGTGGCAGATGCGCGCGATGTCCTCGCTGCTGGCCTTGAACTCCATCGCCACCACGGCTTCCGAGATGAGCTCGCTGGCCATGGGGCCCACGATGTGCACGCCCAGGATCTCGTCGGTCGCGGCATCGGCCAGGAACTTCACCATGCCAGTGGTGTCGCCCAGCGCGCGCGCGCGGCCGTTGGCCATGAAGGGGAAGGTGCCGGCCTTGTAGGCGGCGCCGCGGGCCTTGAGCTGCTGCTCGGTCTCGCCCACCCAGGCGATCTCGGGGCTGGTGTAGATCACCCAGGGGATGGTGTTGAAGTTCACGTGCCCGTGCTGGCCCGCGATGCGCTCGGCCACCGCCACGCCCTCTTCCTCGGCCTTGTGCGCGAGCATGGGGCCGCGCACCACGTCACCGACGGCCCAGACGCCCGGCAGGTTGGTGCGGCAGTCGCCATCGACCACGATGGCGCCGCGCTCGTCGAGCTGCAGGCCCACGCCCTCGGCGTTGAGGCCGATGGTGTTGGGCACGCGGCCGATGGAGACGATCAGCTTGTCCACCTCCAGCGTCTGCGCCTCGCCCTTGGCGTTGGCGTAGGCGATGGACACACCCTTCTTGCCGGACTTGACCTCGCCGACCTTCACGCCCAACTCGATCTTCAGGCCCTGCTTGTCGAAGGCCTTCTTGGCTTCCTTGGCGATCTGCTCGTCCACCGCACCCAGGAATGTGGGCAGGCCTTCGAGGATGGTCACCTCGGCGCCCAGGCGGCGCCAGACGGAGCCCATTTCCAGGCCGATGACACCCGAGCCGATCAGGCCCAGCTTCTTGGGCACCGCGCCCACGCGCAGGGCGCCGTCGTTCGAAAGGATGTTCTCCTCGTCGAAGGGCGCGCCGGGCAGCGCGCGCGCATTGGAGCCGGTGGCGACGATGACCTGCTTGCCGACGAGGCTCTCCTCGCCGGCCTTGATCTCGTAGCCCCCCTCGACCGCCTTCACGAACGAGCCGCGGCCGTGGACGAAGGCCACCTTGTTCTTCTTGAAAAGGAACTCGATGCCCTTGTTGTTCTGCTCGACCACCTGGTCCTTGCGCTTGAGCATCTGGCCCACGTCCAGGCTCAGGCCCTTGACCTCGATGCCGTGCTCGGCGAAGTGCTTGCCGGCGTGCTCGTAGTGCTCGGACGACTGCAGCAGCGCCTTGGAGGGGATGCAGCCCACGTTGGTGCAGGTGCCGCCCAGGGCGGCACCGCCCTTGGCGTTTTTCCACTCGTCGATGCAGGCCACCTTGAAGCCCAGTTGCGCGGCGCGGATGGCCGCGATGTAGCCCCCGGGGCCGCCGCCGATGACGATGACGTCGAATTGCTGGCTCATCGTGCGGTCCTCAGATGTCGAACAGCAGGCGCGCGGGGTCTTCCAGCGCTTCCTTCATGGCGACCAGGCCCAGCACGGCCTCGCGGCCATCGATGATGCGGTGGTCGTACGACATGGCGAGGTAGTTGATCGGCCGGATCACGATCTGGCCGTTCTCCACCACGGCGCGGTCCTTGGTGGCGTGCACGCCCAGGATGGCCGACTGCGGCGGGTTGATGATGGGCGTGGACAGCATGGAGCCGAAGACGCCGCCGTTGCTGATGGAGAAGGTGCCGCCGGACATTTCCTCGATGCCCAGCTTGCCGTCCTTGGCCTTCTGGCCGAACTCGGCGATCTTCTTCTCGACGTCGGCGAAGCTCATCTGATCGGCGTTGCGCAGGATGGGCACCACCAGGCCGCGCGGCGAACCGACGGCGATGCCGATGTCGAAGTAGCCGTGGTAGACGATGTCGTTGCCGTCGACCGAGGCGTTGAGCACCGGGTACTTCTTGAGCGCGTGCACAGCGGCCTTGACGAAGAAGCTCATGAAGCCCAGCTTGACGCCGTGCTCCTTCTCGAACTTCTCCTGGAACTTCTTGCGCATTTCCATCACCGGGGCCATGTTGACCTCGTTGAAGGTCGTGAGGATGGCGTTGGTGGACTGCGACTGCAGCAGGCGCTCCGCGATGCGGGCGCGCAGGCGCGTCATGGGCACGCGCTCTTCCGGACGCTCACCCAGGTTGGGAGCGGCCACCGGCACCTGCGGCAAGGCCTTGGTGGGCGCGCCCGTGGGGATGGCCACCGGCGCGGCGACCTTGGGTGCGGCCACGGCGGCCAGCACGTCGCCCTTGGTGACGCGGCCGTCCTTGCCGGTGCCGGCCACGGATCCCGCGGCCAGGTTGTTGTCCGCCATGAGTTTGGCGGCGGCGGGCATGGCCACGCCGGCCTTGCTGCTCGACACGGCGGCGGCAGCGGCGGGGGCCGGTGCGGGCGCGGCGGCCGCAGGGGCAGCCGCCGGCGCGGCGGCGCCGGCCACGGCGGCGGTGTCGATGCGCGCGATCACCTGGTCGGCGACGACGGTGGCGCCGTCGGCCTGCAGGATTTCGGTGAGCACGCCGCCAGCGGGAGCCGGGGTCTCCAGCACCACCTTGTCGGTCTCGATCTCGATCAGGATTTCGTCGGCGGACACCGCCTCACCGACCTTCTTTTTCCACTGCAGCAGCGTGGCCTCGGCCACCGATTCGGACAACTGCGGGACTTTGACTTCAACGATTGCCATGTTCTGTTCCGTGCGTTCGTTCTATAGGGGAAGCGTCGGGCGCCTGGCGGCGCGACCGCGAGGCCACGCACCCGACAGACTGTCTTTACTTGGTGAGGATGAAGCCCTTGAGCTTGCCGAAGGCGGCGTCGATCAGCTGCTTCTGCTGCTCCTGGTGCAGGTGGGCGTAGCCCACTGCCGGCGAGGCCGAGGCCGCGCGACCGGCGTAGCCCAGCTTCTGGCCCTCGAGCATGTTCTCGTGGATGTAGTGCTGCACGAAGAACCAGGCGCCCTGGTTCTGCGGCTCGTCCTGGCACCACACGATGTCGGCCGCGTTCGGGAAGCGCTTGAGCTCGGCGGCGAACGCCTTGTGCGGGAAGGGGTAGAGCTGCTCGACGCGGATGATGGCCACGTCCTCGCTGCCCTTCTCCTCGCGCTTCTTGACCAGGTCGTAGTAGACCTTGCCCGAGCACGCGATCACGCGCTTGACCTTCTCGGCCTTCTTCACCACCTCGGCGTTCTGCTCGGGGATGACGGTCTGGAAGCCGCCCTTGGTGAACTCGGACAGCGGCGACGTGGCGTCCTTGTTGCGCAGCAGGCTCTTGGGCGTGAACAGGATCAGCGGCTTGCGCAGCGGACGCACCATCTGGCGGCGCAGCACGTGGAAGATCTGGCTGGCCGTGGTCGGCTGCACCACCTGCATGTTGGTGTCGGCCGCCAGCTGCATGAAGCGCTCCAGGCGGGCCGAGCTGTGCTCGGGGCCCTGGCCTTCGTAGCCGTGCGGCAGCATCAGGGTGATGCCGTTGACGCGGCCCCATTTCACTTCGCCGGAGGCGATGAACTGGTCGATCACCACCTGCGCGCCGTTGGCAAAGTCGCCGAACTGCGCTTCCCACACCACCAGGGTGTTCGGGTCGTTCGACGCGTAGCCGTACTCGAAGCCCAGCACCGCCTCTTCCGAGAGGATGGAGTCGATCACCACGAACGGGGCCTGGTTCTCGGCCACGTTCTGCAGCGGGATGTAGGTGCCCTCGTCGTACTTCTCGCGGTTCTGGTCGTGCACGACCGCGTGGCGGTGGGTGAAGGTGCCGCGGCCGCAGTCCTCGCCGGACAGGCGCACCGGGAAGCCGCTGGCCACCAGCGAGGCAAAGGCCATGTGCTCGCCCATGCCCCAGTCCACCGGGATATCGCCGCGGGCCATGGCCGCGCGGTCGCCGTAGACCTTCTTCACCAGCTGGTGCGGCGTCACGGTGTCGGGGATGGTGGTGATGCGCTCGGCCAGGCGGTTCCACTCGGTCAGCGGGATCGCGGTGTCGGCGCTGTCGCTCCACTTCTTGCCCAGGTAGGGGCTCCAGTCGACCGCGTACTTGCTCTTGAAGTTGGTGAGCACCGGGTCCACCGTGTGGCGGCCCTCGTCGAGCGCGGCGCGGTAGGTCTTGACCATGTCGTCGCCCAGCGTCTCGCCCAGGCCCTGGGCCGCGAGGCGGTCGGCGTACAGCTTGCGCGTGCCGGGGTGGGCCGCGATCTTCTTGTACATCAGCGGCTGGGTCAGGCTGGGGGTGTCCTGCTCGTTGTGGCCCAGCTTGCGGAAGCAGACGATGTCGACCACCACGTCCTTCTGGAAGGCCAGGCGGAACTCGAGCGCGAGCTGGGTGGCGAACACCACGGCCTCGGGGTCGTCGCCGTTCACGTGCAGCACGGGCGACTCGATCATCTTCACGATGTCCGAGCAGTACAGGGTGGAGCGGCTGTCGCGCGGGTCGGAGGTGGTGAAGCCGATCTGGTTGTTGATGACCAGGTGCACCGTGCCGCCGGTGGAATAGCCACGCGTCTCGGCCAGCGCCAGGGTTTCCATGACCACGCCCTGGCCGGCGAAGGCGGCGTCGCCATGCACCAGCACGGGCAGCACCTGCTTGCCCAGGGGGTCGCCGCGGCGGTCCATGCGGGCGCGCACCGAGCCCTCGACCACCGGGTTGACGATCTCCAGGTGCGAGGGGTTGAAGGCCAGCGAGAGGTGCACCGGGCCACCGGGGGTGGCGACGTCGGAGCTGAAACCCTGGTGGTACTTCACGTCACCGGCGGGCAGGTCCTCGGGCGCGGTGTGGTCGAACTCGGCGAACAGGTCCTTGGGCATCTTGCCCAGGGTGTTGACCAGCACGTTGAGGCGGCCGCGGTGGGCCATGCCGATGACGATTTCCTGGATGCCGGCCTGGCCGGCCTGCTGCACCAGCTCGTCCATGGAGGCGATGAAGCTCTCGCCACCTTCGAGCGAGAAGCGCTTCTGGCCGACGTACTTGGTGTGAAGGAAGCGCTCCAGGCCCTCGGCGGCCGTCAGGCGCTCCAGGATGTGCTTCTTCTTCTCGGCGTTGTAGGCCGGGCGGGTGCGCGTGGCTTCCAGCTTTTCCTGCCACCAGCGCTTCTGGTTCTGGTCGGTGATGTAGTTGTACTCGGCGCCGATGGAGCCGCAGTAGGTTTCGCGCAGCGCGTTCAGCAGGTCGCGCAGCGACATGGAGTCGCGGCCGAAGAAGGTGTTGCTGGTGTTGAACACCGTCTCGTAATCGGCGTCGGTGAAGCCGTAGAACGAGGGCTCGAGCTCGGGAATGTGGGGGCGCTCGGCGCGCTTGAGCGGGTCCAGGTCGGCCCAGCGGGCGCCGACGTTGCGGTAGGCCGCGATGAGCTGCTGCACGGCGGTGCGCTTGCGGGCCAGCTCGGAATCGGCGCCGGAGGCCACCACCACGGTGGTGCCGCCCTGCTTGGCGCGCTCGGCGAAGGCGTTGACGACCGGCAGGTGCGGGACGTCCTTGGCGTTGCTGCCGTCGACCGCGGGCACGTTCTGCAGGGCGTCGAAGTACTCGCGCCAGTTGTCCGGCACGCTCGTGGGGTTGGCGAGGTAGTTCTCGTACATCTCTTCCACGTACGGCGCGTTGCCGCCGAAGAGATACGAGTTGCCCTGATAGGCAACGTAGATGTTGCCCGCGTTCGATGGGGTATCGCTCATGGATCCGCTGACCTCCGTCTTCCTCGGGAAGACATTAGCTGGTTAAGACAACCTTCCGCGACACGGCTGGACCGGTTGGCGGATGCGACAGTGATGGGAAGGACCTGACTGCGAACGGCATTGTGCCACCGCCCCGCGCCAAGGGGGCGATCATGGGCCAAAGCCCACGCCGATACTGTGACGGGTGGTGAAGCGGGCGTGACCGGCGGGCGTGCTCAGGGCGCCACGCGCGGCGACAGCCGCTCGGACGCCGGCACCGAGGCCGGCTCGTCCATCTCGATCGCGATCTGGGTGCAGACGGTGCGGCACAGCATCACGGCCTTCTCGCTCTGCACGCGGTAGAACACCTGCGTACCGTCCTTGCGCTTGGCGAGCACGCCCGAGCGGTAGAGCAGGTTCAGGTGCTGCGACAGGTTGGGCTGGGTGGTGTCGATCTCGCGCAGCAGCTGGGAGACCGACTTTTCCTGGTCGCACAAGGCGCTGAGGATGCGCAGCCGCATGGGGGTGGAGAGCACGCCGAAGAGCTCGGCGGCGAGTTCGAAGACCCGCCCTTTCTCGACCTGGGCATCACTGGCGATCATGTCGGCCATGGCATCCGCGCTTGGTTGGAAATATAAGCATGGATGATAGACCCAGGCCCCGGCCCCCGCCTAGCCAGCCGCCAGGGTCCCGGCGGGCGAGGCTCAGCCGCCCCCGTCCGCCAGCGCCTGGCGCAGTTCCCGCTTGAGCACCTTGCCCATGGGGTTGCGCGGCAGCGCCGGCATCACCGCCCAGCGGCGCGGCACCTCGTGGCGGGCCAGGTGGGCGCGGCACCACTCGCCCAGGGTCTGCGTGTCCAGGGTGTGGCCCGGCGCCGGAACGACGCAGGCGGCCACCTCCTCGCCCAGCCGTTCGTCGGGTACCGCCACGACGGCCACGTCCGCGATGCCCGGGAAGCGCAGCAGCGCGGCCTCAACGGCGGCCGAGGACACTTTCAGGCCGCCGCGGTTGATCACGTCCTTCACGCGGTCGATGAAGCGCAGCAGCCCGTCCCCGTCGGCCACCACCAGGTCGCCGGTGTGCAGCCAGCCGTCGCGGAAGGCGAGCGCGGTGGCCTCGGGGTCCTCGAAATAGCCGGCCGCCAGGCTGGGGCCGCGGAACAGCAGCTCGCCCGGGGTGCCGGGGCCGACCGGCCGCCCCGCCCCGTCCACCACGCGCAGCTCGCAGTGCGGCATGGCCTGGCCCATGAGGCCGGCCTTGGCCGGCAGCCAGTGCGGCGGCAGGTAGGCCCCGGCCGGGCCGCTCTCGGTCATGCCCCAGACGTGCACCTGCTCCATCCAGGGCCAGCGGACCGCCGCGCGCCCGATGAGGGGCGCCGGCATGGCCGCGCCGCCGTAGGCCAGGCGCCGCACGCGCCGCAGGCCCTCGGCGCCGCGCTCGGCCTCGGCCTCGGCCAGCATGAGCTGGATCACCGAGGGCACGCCGTGGTAGACGGTGGTGCCTTCGGCGTCGGCCAGGGCCAGGCGCTGCGCGCTGTCCAGGTGGTGTTCCATGACGAAACCCGCGCCGTGCACCCAGGAGGACATGCAGCCCAGGTTCAGGCAGGAACTCGTGAAGAAGGGAAACGCGCCCTGGTAGAGGTCGCCCGCCACCAGCCCCACCGCGGCGCCCATGGCCAGGCCCGCGTGCAGCAGGCTGCGGTGCGTGTGCACCACCGCCTTGGCCTGGGCCGTGGTGCCCGAGGTGAACAGCAGGCAGGCGGGTTCGGTGGGGGACACGGACGGGCCGGCCGCCTCGGCCGGCCCCGGGGCCGGCCCGTCCAGCGTCGCCGGCCAGGCGGGTTGGGGTCCGTCCAGCAGCGCCAGGGGAAGCTCGCTGGCCGCCGCGAGGCGCGGCGCGCTGGCGGCCAGGCCCACCACCAGGCGGGGCCGCACCAGCGCCAGGGCCTGGGCCAGTTGCCCGTCGGACCCGCGGGTGCTGAGCGGCACCACCACCGCACCAATGGCCCAGCAGCCCAGCGCCGTGAGCACCGCCTCGCGGCCGGCGTCGTTGTCCAGGTAGACGGCCACGCGGTCGCCGCGCGCCACGCCCAGGCGGGCCAGGCCCTCGCCCACGCGGCGCTGCCAGCGCGCGAGCTGCGCATAGCTCAGGCGCTCGCGGTGCCCGGCGGCGGCGCGCGCGGACAGGGCGATGGCCGAGGGCCGCTGCAGCGCCCGCCGATCGATGAGCGCGCTCACGCTCAGCCCCTGCAGCTGCGCGGGCGACGGGGGCTCGTGGTCGGGACTGGCCATCGCGGACTCAGCGCCCGGTGAACACCGGTGCGCGCTTCTCGCGGAAGGCGTTCACCGCCTCCTGGTGGTCCTGGCTGCGGTTGGACAGGGCCTCGTAGGCGAGCGAGGCGTCCATGATCGAATGGGCCAGTTGCTTGAGCCCGATGTTCACGGCCATCTTGCTCCAGCGGATGGCCTTGACCGCGCCGCCGGCCAGCCGATCGGCGAACTGCGCCACGCGCGCGTCCAGCTCCGCCGCCGGCACGGCGTGGTTGATGAGCCCCATGCGCGCGGCCTCGGCGGCGCTCATCAGGTCGCCGGTCATCAGGTACTCCTTGGCGCGCGCGTAGCCGATGAGCTGCGGCCAGATCACCGCGCCGCCGTCGCCCGCCACGAAGCCCACGCTGACGTGCGGGTCGCCGATCCTGGCGGTCTCGGCGGCGAACACCACGTCGCAGAACAGCGCGATGGTGGCGCCCAGGCCGGTGGCGTGGCCGTTGAGCTTGGCCACCAGCGGCTTCTCGCAGTCGAGCAGCGAGTAGACGATCTGCTTGCCCTCGCGGGCGGTGGTCTCGAAGGCGCCCGGCTCGTCGATCATCTTCTGCATCCAGTCGATGTCGCCGCCGGCCGAGAAGGCGCGGCCCGCGCCACCGAGCACCACCACGTCGCTGTCCGGGTCGCCCGAGGCCTCGACGAAGACGCGCGCCAGCTCGGCGTGCATGCGCTCGTCGATGGCGTTGAGCTTGTCGGGCCGGTTCATGGTGATCTCCAGCACGCGGCCCCGGCGCGCGAACCGAAGCGACGAATAGCTTGCAAAGTCCATGGTGGGGCTCCCTCAGGCCGCGGCGCGGTAAACGTTGAGTTCCAGCTTCTCGCGCGCCATGGCCGCGGCCACCGGCGCCGATGCGGCCACGCGCTGCGCGTGCGCCCACAGCGCCGGCAGGCCCTGCGGGTCGATGCCCGCGTAGCCGCCCCAACGCAGCAGGGTGAGCGCGTAGGCGTCGTGAAAGGACGGCCGCTCGCCGAACCAGAACGGCGTGGCCTGCGCCACCCAGCCCTGGATGCGCTCCAGGTGATCGCGGAAACGCTTCGTGTTGAAGCGCTTGAGCTCGGCGTGCGCGGCCCCGTCCTCGGCGAACAGGTGGGGCTTGAAGACGTGGGCAAAGGTGGGGTGCGCGGTGTTGTTCATGAAGGCCAGCTGCGACATCGCCTGCGCGCGTGCCCAGGGGTCGGTGGGCAGCAGGCCCACCTGGGGGAAGCGGCGGTCCAGGTAATCGGCGATGGCCAGCACCTGGGTCAGCGGCCTGCCCTCGGCCACCAGCACGGGCACCTGGCCCAGGGGGTTGAGCGCCAGGTGCGCGGCGCTCAGGTGCTCGCCCTTGTGCAGGCGCACGGCGTGCGCCGCGAAGTCCTGGCCGATCGCCGCCCGGATGGTTTCCAGGCCGGCGTGGACCACGAACGAGCAGGTGCCCGGGCCATAGTGAAGTTCCAGCATGCGATGTGTCCTCTGTGGGGCCCGGGCGGTGCCGGGCGGGGTGGGAAGCGTTCGCCGGCCTCAGACGTCCAGGTCGTCGGGCACGGGGATGTCGAACTCCAGCAGCTGCTGGGCCATGCCCTTGCCCATGGGGTCGGGACGCAGCGAGCTGGGGCCACCGCCGTCCAGCGCGCCGTCCAGCACGAAGTTCAGGGCGTGCAGGCCGGGCACCGCGTGGCGCACCACGGCGCCCTCGACCAGGTGGGCCAGGTAGGCCTTCACCGCCTCGGCGCTCAGCGCCGCCTCGATGAAAGGCAGAAAGGCCGGCCGGCGCGCGATGACGGCGATGTTGGAGGTGTTGCCCTTGTCGCCCGAGCGGCCCCAGGCCAGGCGCACCAGCGGCACGCGGCGCCCGCCGGGTCCGGGCCCGCGCGCGGTCGCGGCCCCGGCGCGCGGGGCCACGGCGGGCGCCGCGGCCTGCGGAGCACCGGCGGGAATGGGCACGCTCACGCACTGCGCGCCCAGCGTCACGCGCGGCGGCGCCAGCCGCGCCTTGTCCACCAGGCAGGTGAACAGCCGGTAACGCGGCTCCACCACGGGCCGGCTGTTGAACATGAGCGCGCTGCCGGTGGTGGTGCCGGGCGCGAAGGACACGCCGGGCACGCGCGCCTCGCGCGAGAACAGCTCCAGGGCCTCGCGGCGCGGGTGCGTCGCCGCCACGCGCGCGATCGCCTCGCGCAGGTCAAAGGCGCGCGCGCGCGGACCGTAGCCGTCCTCCGCGCCCACCACGCCCACGGCCACTTTCTCGAAATCGCCCAGGCCGCGCGCCAGCGCCATGGCGCGGGCCCGGCCAAGCAGCGCCTCGCCGGTGCGGCGCGCCTTGCGCACCGCGTCGATGCCGAACACCGGCAGCTGCGCCACGCAGCGGTAGCCGTCGAGGTAGGCGGCGGACAGCTTGTAGTGCGGGCCGGGTGCCCGACCGCGCGCGCCACGCACCACCACGCGGTCGGGACCGGCCTCGGTGACGGTGACGCCGGTGAAATCGCAGCAGACGTCGGGCAAGCGGTAGCGGGCCGGGTCGCCCACCTCGTACAGGATCTGCTCGCTGACCGTGCCGCGCGTGACCAGGCCGCCGGTGCCGGCGGGCTTGCTCACCACGAAGTGGTCGGCGCCGTGGCATTCGATGACGGGGTAGCCGATGTTTTCCCAATCGGGCACGGTGTGCCAGTCGGTGTGGATGCCGCCCGTGGCCTGCGGCCCGCACTCCAGGATGTGGCCCGCCAGCGAGCCCATGGCCAGGGCGTCGTGGTCGTCGGGTGTCCAGCCGTACTCGTGCATCAGCACGCCCAGCGTGGTCGCGCTGTCGACGATGCGCCCGGTGACCACGATGTCCGCGCCCATCGCCAGGGCCCGCGCGATGGGCAGCGCGCCCAGGTAGGCGTTGGCGCTGACCAGTTCGGCCGGCATGGCCTCGCCGGTGTAGAAGTCCGCCACGCCCGCCGCGCGCAGCCCGGGCATCAGGTCCAGGCAGTCGTCGCCCTCGACGCAGGCCACCTTCAGTTGCGTCCCCAGCTCGCGCTGCAGCCGCTCGATGGCCTGGGCGCAGCCGGCGGGGTTCAGGCCGCCCGCGTTGGCCACCAGGCGGATGCCGCGCTGCTGGCAGGCCGGCAGGATCTCGCGCAGCGTGAGCTCGACGAACTCGCTGGCCCAGCCGGCCGCCGGGTCGCCCTGGCGGGTGTGGGCGAAGCTGGACAGCGTCATCTCGGCCAGGTAATCGAACACCAGGTACTGCATGCCCGGCACCGCCACCAGCTGGCGCGGCCCGAGGATGCTGTCGCCGACGAAGGCACAGGCGCCGCCGATGGTGACGGTCTTGGAAGCGGTGCGGTTCATCAGTCGGCGCTCAATCCCAGGCGGCGCACGATCTGGCCGGCGGTGTCGACCTCCTCGCGCAGGAAGGCACCGAACTCGGCCGGCGTGCCGCCGATGCCCTCGGAGCCCTTGCGCGCCAGCCGCTGCTGGAACTCGGGGTTCTTCATCACCTGGGCGATCTCGCGCGACAGCTTGTCCACGATGGCGGGTGGCGTGCCCGCCGGCGCCAGCAGGCCGGCCCAGGCGTAGGTCACCAGCTCCGGGTGGCCCAGCTCGCCGATGGTGGGCACGTTGGGCAGCTGCGGCGAGCGCTGGTGGCTGGTCACCGCCAGGGCGTGCACCGCGCCCTTGGCGATGTGCGGCTCCATGGTGGGAATGGCGTCGAAGCTGAACTGCACGCGGCCGGTCAGCAGGTCGCCACGCGCCTCGTTCGAGCCCTTGTAGGCCACGTCGAAGGCGCCGCGCAGGCCGGTGGCGACGGCGAAGCGCTCGCCCAGGATGTGGTTGGCCCCGCCCTTGCCGCTGGTGGCGTAGCTCAGCGGCGGCTGGCCCTTCTGGCCCAGGGCGACGAAGTCCTTGAAGGCGCCCGGCATCTGCGGCGCGGCCACCAGCACCAGGGCCGTGCGCGTCATCAGCGACACCGGCACCAGCGACTGCGGCGTGTAGGGCAGCTTCTTGTAGAGCGACTGGTTGATGGCGTAGGCGCCGATCACCACGCCCAGGGTGTAGCCGTCGGGCGCCGACTTGGCCACGGACTCGGTGCCGATGATGCTGTTGGCCCCAGGCTTGTTGTCCACCACGATGGTCTGGCCCAGGCGCGCCGACAGCTCCTTCATCACCTCGCGGGTCATGTCGTCGGTGTTGCCGCCGGGCGGGTACGGCACCACCACACGCAGCGGCCGGTTGGGGTAGCCGGCGTCGGCCTGGGCGGCGGCGCCGGTGCTGGCCAGCGCGGCCACCGCCAGCAGCAGGCAGCGGAAGCGCAACGGGATCGAGGCGGGGGGCATGGCTTGTCTCCTGTCGTTGTTCATGGGCACTGTCGCCGGGCCATTGTGGAAGCGCCCTCCCCCGAATGGATCGCGAAGCAGGGGTTTTCTGATAACGTTTTGGAATCGCAGAACAGCGCCGCTCAGGCTTGCCCCATGCAACTCAAGGACCTCCAGGCCTTCGCCCGCATCGCCGAGCACGGCAACCTGCACGCGGCGGCCGACGCCCTGGGCCTGACCCAGCCGGCGCTGTCCAAGTCGGTGCGCCGGCTGGAAACCGAACTGGGCGTGCGCCTGCTGGAGCGCCTGCCGCGCGGCGTGGCCCTCACGGCCGCCGGCCGTCTGCTGCACGAGCGTGGCCGCTCGCTCGCTCGGCTGGTCGACGACACGCGCATGGAGATCGCCGACCTCAAGACCGGCCAGTCGGGGCAGCTGCGCGTGGGCGCGGTGCCCACCATCCTGGACACCAAGCTGGCGCCGGTGCTGGCGCAGCTACTGGGCGGCGACGACCCGCTGCGCTTCTTCGTCAGCGTGCAGCTCAGCGGCGGCCTGCTGCGCGCGCTTCAGGCCGGCGAGCTGGACTTCGCGCTCGCCGCCATCCCCGAGCCGGTGCCGGACGGGCTGTCCTGCCTGCCGCTGTGGCGGCAGGAAACGCACATCGTGGCGCGCAAGGGGCACTGGCTGCTGCGCCGCCCGGGCACCCTGGACGACCTGCGCCAGCAGCCCTGGCTGCTGCCGCCGCGCGGCATCATGACGCGCACCTGGGTCGAGGCCCTGTTCGCGCAGGCCGGCCTGGACAAGCCACGCCTGATGGTGGAGGCCGATGCCTCGCCCGGTCTGTTCGCCACGCTGATCCGCAAGACCGACCTGCTGAGCGCCATGACGGTGGACACGCTGGCCTCGCCCATGGGCGCGGGCCTGGCCACGGTGGCCTCGCCGCAGGGCCCCTGGGTCACGCCCCTGGGCCTGTTCTGGCGCCGCACGGCCTACTTCTCCAAGCCCATGGAGCGCTACCGCGACCACCTGCTGGCCACCCTGGCCGGGCCCGCGACCGCCTGAACGGGCGGCCGCCGGCCGCGGGACAATCAGGCGGCGCCCACCAGGTCCTTGATCTGCTGCAGCGCGCCGGGATCGTCCATGGTGGTCAGGTCGCCCGGGTCGCGGCCTTCGCACACGGCCTGGATCGCGCGGCGCAGCAGCTTGCCGCTGCGCGTCTTGGGCAGCAACGAGACGAAACGCACCCGCGCCGGCCGCGCCACCGCGCCCAGCTGCGCGTCCACCAGCTTCATGATCTCGCCTTCCAGCCGAAGCTGGGCCTGGGCATCGCCCAGCGCCGAGGCGTCCTTGGCCACCACGAAGGCCATGGCCACCTGGCCCTTGAGCGAATCGGCCACGCCCACCACCGCCACTTCGGCCACGTTGGCGTGGCTGGCGATGCTCTCCTCGATTTCGCGCGTGCCCAGGCGGTGACCGGCGACGTTGATCACGTCGTCCGTGCGGCCCAGGATGTAGTAGTAGCCGTCCTGGTCTCGGATGCCCCAGTCGAAGGTCGAATAGACCAGCTGGCCCGGGATGCTCTTCCAGTAGGTGTTGACGAAACGCGCGTCGTCGCGCCACACCGTCTGCATGAAGCCCGGCGGCGTGGGGCCTTCGATCACCACCACGCCCTTCTGATCGGCGCCGGTCAGTTCCTCGCCGGTGGACTCGTGCAGCAGTTTCACGCGGTAGCCGTACATGGGCACGCCCGGGCTGCCGAACTTGCTGGGCTGCCTCTCCACGCCGTTGGCCACGGTCAGGATCGGCCATCCCGACTCGGTCTGCCAGTAGTTGTCGATGATGGGCACGCCCAGGCCGTCGGCGATCCAGCGCGCCGTGGGCTCGTCCAGCGGCTCGCCGGCCAGGAACAGGGCCTTGAGGCTGGAGAGGTCGTATTGCTTGAGGTAGGCCGGGTCCTGCTTCTTGAGCACGCGCACCGCCGTGGGCGCGCTGAACATCACCGTCACCTTGTACTTCTCGACCAGCTTCCACCAGATGCCACCGTCGGGGCGGATCGGCAGGCCCTCGTACATGATGGTCGCCATGCCCGCGATCAGCGGCCCGTAGACGATGTAGCTGTGGCCCACCACCCAGCCAATGTCGCTGGTGGAGAAATACGTCTCGCCCGGCTGCCCCATGAAGATGTGCTGGATGCTGGCCGCCAGGGCCACCGCGTAGCCGCCCACGTCGCGCTGCACGCCCTTGGGCTTGCCCGTGGTACCGCTGGTGTAGATGGTGTAGCTGATGTCCGTGGCGTCGAGCCAGGTGCAGGGCACCTGCGCGTTCAGGTGCTGTTCGCGCAGGGCGGCGTAGTCGTGGTCGCGCCCGGCCACCCGCTCCATGGGCGCCAGGCCGCGGTCCACCAGCAGCACCGAGGCGGGTTTGTGCCTGGCCAGGGCGATGGCCTCGTCCAGCAACGGCTTGTAGGGCACCACCTTGCCGCCGCGCGAGCCGGCGTCGGCGCTGACGATGGCCACCGGCGTGGCGTCGTCGATGCGGCTGGCCAGCGAATGGCTGGCGAAGCCGCCGAACACCACCGAGTGGATGGCGCCGATGCGCGCGCAGGCCAGCATGGCGAAGGCGGCCTCGGGAATCATGGGCATGTAGATGAGCACGCGGTCACCCTGCTTCACGCCCTGGGCGAGCAGCACGGCGGCCATGCGCTGCACCTCGGCGTGCAGCGCATCGAAGCTGTAGATCCGCTCCACGTCGGTCTCGGTGGACACGAAGATCAGCGCGTTCTGCTTCGCGCGCTCCTTCAGGTGCCGGTCCACCGCGTTGTGGCAGAGGTTGGTGCGGCCGCCCTCGAACCAGCGCGTGAACGGCGGCTTGTCGTTGTTGCAGACGCGGGTGAAGGGCGTGTGCCAGTCGATCAGGCGGGCCTGCTCGGCCCAGAAGCCCTCGGGGTCCTCGACCGAGCGGCGGTGGAAATCGGCGTATCCCATGCGTGTCTCCTGGTGCGGCCGGCCCCGGCTGGCGGCCGCTTCTGAATTCTTAATTATGGAGAGCTGGCTTGCGTGGGGCTGACGGGACTAACCCGCGCTGCCCGGGCCGGCGCCTAACGTCCGCTTAATCCTGCGCCGTTCTGATGCCGGCCGTGATCACCGCCCCCGCCAGGACGTGCCATGGACGCCATCAACCAGTGGCTGATGCCGCTGTGGAACCTCTCCCCTTCCGCCCCCTCCGCGCTGGTGCTGCTCGCGCGCGTCGCCAGCCAGACCCTTCCCCTGATCGCCTTTCTCTCGGTCGCCGTCCTGCTCAGCCTGGGCGAGCCCTGGCGGCGCACCGCCTGGCAGATGCTGCTGGCCATGGGCGCCGCCTGGCTGATCGCCAGGGGCCTGCACAGCCTGTGGCCGCAGGCGCGGCCAGCGGCGCTGGGCATCGGCACCCAGTGGCTGGAGCATGGCAACTCGCCGGCCTTCCCCAGCCGCCACGCCACCGTCGGCCTGGCCTTCGGGTTCGCCGGCCTGCTGGCTGCGCCCCGGCGCGCGGTCGGCGCGCTCTTCCTGCTCGCCGGCCTGCTCATCGCCTGGAGCCGCGTGGCCCTGGGCGTTCACTTCCCCCTGGATGTGATCGCGGGCGCGGCCATTGCCGCGGCCTGCGCCCTGGCCGTGCGCCGGCTGTGGCCGTGGACGCCCGCCGACAGCGAACCGCCGCTTTCCCCGATCCCCGTTGCCACCGATGCCGCCATGTCCTACCCCCCTGCCCTTGAAGTCTCCGTCCTGATACCGGCCAAGAACGAGGCCGGCAACATCGGTCCCCTGGTGCGGGAAATCGCCGCCGCCCTGGGCGCCGACTACGCGTTCGAGGTGGTGCTGGTCGACGACGGCAGCACCGACCACACCGGCGCCGAATTCCTGGAGCAATGCCGCCAGCGTGGGGTGCGCGGCCAGCTGCTGCGCCACGCCCGCAGCTGCGGCCAGAGCACCGCACTGGCCACGGCGGCGCAGCACGCCCAGGGGCGCTACCTCGTCACCATCGACGGGGACGGCCAGAACGACCCCGCCGACATCCCCGCCCTGATCGCCGAAGCCCGTCGGCTGAGCGCGGCCGGCCCCGACTTCTGCATCGCCGGCTACCGGCGCAACCGCCGGGACACGCGCTGGAAGCGCCTGCAGTCGCGCATCGCCAATGGCGTGCGCCGGCGCATGCTGGACGATGGCGTGCCCGACACCGGCTGCGGCCTCAAGCTGATCCCGCGGCAGACCTGGCAGCGCCTGCCGTACTTCGACCACATGCACCGCTTCCTGCCCGCGCTCGTGCAGCGCATCGACGGGCGGATCGCCGTGGTGCCGGTCAACCACCGCCCGCGGCGCACCGGCGTGTCCAAGTACACCGCCTGGAACCGGGTGTGGGTCGGCATCATCGACATGCTCGGCGTGCGCTGGCTGATGCTGCGCAGCCAGCACCCCACCCTGTCGTCCAAAGAGGTCGTTGGCGAGCCCACGCCGTGAAGACCGAATTCAGCTTTTTCGCCAAGCCGCTGCTGCTCACCGCCGCGCTCAGCCTGGCCTTCGTGGCGCTGCACGAGGGCTGGCTGGGCGCCTTCACGGAGAAGGAGCTGCTGCACGCGCTGTTCCTCTACCACTGGGGCATCGCCTGGCCGGCCTTCGTGGCCATCGGGGTCGTCTACACGGCCCTGGGCGGCCCGCGCCAGGTGCTGGCCTTCAGCAGCGGCTACCTGCTCGGGGGATGGCAGGGCGCGCTGGTCAGCACCCTCATCACCGGACTCGGCGCCCTGCTGACCATGGTCGTGGCGCGCTACGCCGCCGGCGGCTGGCTGCGCCGCCAGTACCCGCGGCGGGTCGAAGCGCTGCGCCAGCTCATGGCCGAGGACACCTGGAAGTGGGTCTGCATCCTGCGCCTGTTGCCGGTGGGCAGCAACCTGGCCACCAACATCGTCGCCGGGCTGTCGGGGCTGGACCTGCGGCCCATCGTCGTGGGCAGCCTGCTGGGCTATCTGCCGCAGATGCTGCTGTTCGCCTACGCGGGCTCGGGCCTGGCCCTGCACAACAGCGCGCACCTGTGGATCAGCCTGGCCACGTTGGCCGCCTCCACGGCGCTGGGCGTGTACCTGTACCGCCACGGCTTCAGGCAGCGCCTGGAGCGCCTGCGGGGCGAGGCCCAGCCGCAATGACCCAGGCCGACCGCCCCACCGACGGCGGATGGGCCTGGCCCGTCGCGTTCATCCTGCTGGCCGCGGTCGTCGTGCTGGCGGCCGGCATCGGCCTGCGCTCGCCCTGGCCGGCCGACGAGCCGCGCTTCGCACAGATCGCGCGCGAGATGGTCGAGTCCGGCCAGTGGCTGTTCCCCATGCGCGGCGGCGAGCCCTACCCCGACAAGCCACCCGTCTTCATGTGGCTGGTGGCCTTGTTCTACCTGGCCACCGGCCAGCTGAAGGTGGCCTTCCTGCTGCCCAGCGCGCTGGCCGGGCTGGGCACCCTCTGGCTGGTGCACGACATCGGCCGCCGCCTCTGGGGACGCGACGTCGCCCGGTACGCGCTGCTCATCCTGCTGTTCACGCCCCAGTTCTTCATGCAGGCCAAATCGGCGCAGCTCGACGCGCTGGTGACGTTCTGGATCACCCTCGGTTGCTACGGCCTGCTGAGGCACTTCCTGCTGGGCCCGTCCTGGGCCTGGTACTGCGGGGCCTTCGCGGCCATGGCACTGGGCATCATGACCAAGGGCGTGGGCTTTCTGCCAGCGCTCATGCTCATCCCCTTCGCGCTCTGGACCCCGCGCAGCGGCCCGGGCACCTCGGGCAAGGTCTGGGGCGCCAGGAGCTGGCTGGGGCTGCTGGTGCTGCTGGGCACGCTGGCCCTGTGGCTGGGGCCCATGCTGTGGACGGTCGCGGCCTCCGGCAGCGACGCCCTGCGCGCCTACCGCGACAACATCCTGTTCCACCAGACCGCTGGCCGCTACGCCAACCCCTGGGGCCACATCAACGCCTGGCATTACCTGTTCACGGTGGCCATCCCTTCCGTCTGGCTGCCCTTGCTGGTGCTGATGCTCACGCAGTGGCGGCGCCTGGGCCGCCTGCTCCGGGAGGACCGCACCGCCCGCGTGCTCTTCGCCTGGGCGCTGATGGTGCTGGTCTTCTTCTCGCTGAGCCGGGGCAAGCGGGTGGTCTACATCCTGCCGGCGCTGCCCATGCTCTGCCTGGTGGCGGGCGCGCTCTGGCAGCGGGCGCTCGACGAAGGCGGCACGCGCGCCTCGGCCCTGGCGCTGCGGGGGGTGGTGGTGCTGCTGGGCCTGGGCCTGGCCGGGCTGGGCGCGGTGGCCTGGCTGCACCCCGCCTTGCTGGGGCCCAAGGTCGACGACTATGGCGACGTGCTGGCCGAGATCGCCCTGCCCGTGCTGGGCATGGGCGTGGGCGTGCTGGCCCTGGCCGCCGCCACCTGGCGCCGCGACGCGCTGGCTTCGCTGGCCGCGGTCTCGCTGCTGTGCTGGTTCGCGCTGTCCTGCTGGGTCTGGCCCGCGATGGACGCCCACCGCACGCCCAAGGCCGTGATGCTCGAGCTCGAGCGCGCCGTGGACGCCCGGCACGAGGTCGGTCTGCTGCAATTCAAGGAGCAATTCCTGCTGTTCTCGCGCCGGCCGCTGACCCATTTCAGCGTCCTGGCCCCGGTGGCCGAGCAAGAGCGCAACGCCTGGCGCTGGATGCAGGAGGACCCCAGCCGCGTCCTGCTGGTGCCCGACTCGCTGGACCTGGCCTGCTTCGACATGCACCGGCTGCGCGTGCTGGGCAAGGCCCATCGGCAGGACTGGGGCCTGCTCGACGCCGGCGCGATGAAGCCGCGCTGCGAGCCCCCGCTCAAGGCCCTGCGCTACACCTGGCGCCCGCAGCGCCTGGACATCCTGGACTGAGCGCGCGGCCACCGGCCTGACCCGCCGGGCCATTCGGCCCGCGCGCCAGCGTCCGGTCGCGCGGGCTTTACTTGATCAGCCCCTGCACCGCCTTGAAGTCGGGGTGCTCGGCCGTGCGCAGCCACTCGAAGGCCACCATCTCGGTGGTCAGCAGCTCGGCGCCGGCGCCGGCCAGGCGGTCGAAGGCGGCGTCGCGGTTGCGCTCGGTGCGCGAGCCGCAGGCGTCCGTCACCACCCAGACCTCGAACTCCTGCTCCAGCAGCTCCAGCGCGGTCTGCATGAGGCAGACGTGGGCCTCGCAACCGGCGATGACGATGCTGGGCCGCTCGGCCTCGCGCGGCGCCTGGGCGCGTTCCTTCTGCAGGTGCTTGGGCAGGCTGCGCACGTTGCCGCCCTGCGGGCGCGCGGGCGGGCGCAGCCAGTCGGCCAGGCCGTCGGCCACGGCGCTGAAGTGCATCTTGGCCAGGGTGCGACGGCACAGGGCGCGCAGTTCGGGCGGGTTGGGGCCCAGCTTGTCGGGGTTCTGCTCGGTGCCCCAGGCGGGCACGTCCAGGGCCTGGGCCATCTGCGCCAGGCGCAGGGCGTTGGCCAGCACCAGCGGGCCTTCGTGGATGGCGGGCATGAGGCGGGACTGGTAGTCCACCAGCACCAGTTGGGAGTCGTCGGCGTCGAGCAGCATGGCGAGCGGGAAAAGGGTCAATCGGCGAACAGATCGCGCTGCGGCAGGGTGCGGCCGGGCGCGGCGGGGTCGAAGCGCTCGACCAGGCGGTCCACGTACTGCGCGAACAGCGCCTCCGCGGCCTGGCCGAACAGCCGGATGCGGCCGGTGTGCTTG
Source organism: Hydrogenophaga sp. SNF1 (assembly GCF_034421675.1). Taxonomy (NCBI): domain Bacteria; kingdom Pseudomonadati; phylum Pseudomonadota; class Betaproteobacteria; order Burkholderiales; family Comamonadaceae; genus Hydrogenophaga; species Hydrogenophaga sp. SNF1. The sequence goes on along the minus strand of NZ_CP139793.1, from coordinate 2,782,086 downwards.
AGCAGCAGCAGCCCCATGCCGTGGGCGAACAGGGCGGCATTCTCGCGCGCCGCGGCGTCGGGCGGCAGGCCCAGGTCCTCCAGCGCCTGTTCGCAGGGGCGCAGGGCCTCCAGCAGCCGATCGTTGAGCGCGCGGTCCAGCTCGTGCGTCAGGCCATGCGGGGCCAGGCCATTGACCAGGTAGAAGCCCAGGTCCAGGTCGCGCGGGTGGCTGGCGTAGAAGCCGAACCAGGCCTGGGCCTTGGCCGCCAGGGCCTGGCCCGGCTGGCCCTTGGGCGCGCGCGCGGCCTGCACCTCGGCCAGCAAGCGGTCCAGCGACTCGGCCAGGAGCGCGCCGTAGATCGCCTCTTTGCTGTCGAAGTAGCTGTAGAGCGCCCCGGCGGTGTAGCCCGCCTCGCGCGCGATCTCGCGGATGCTGGCGCCCTCCACGCCCTTGTCGGCGAAGACGCGGCGCGCCGCGTCCAGCACATGGGCCCGCCGCGTGTCCGACATGGCCAGCTGCCGCTGCTGGCGCAGTTCCAGCTGGCGCTGGGCCTCGGCCTGGTCGGCCGCGCTGGGCAGGGGACGAAGCTCATCGAGGTGCACGTTCATGGCGCGCAGTGTAGCGAGGGAGTCGAACTCAGTTTTATTTCATGAACTCTTGTCAAAGAATTGAACACTGTTTAATCTTTTGAGTGCCGCCATCAAAATTCAACGGCAAAGCCGGCCCACACACAGGAGACAAACGCATGAACACCATGGCCCCCCCGCCAGCGCTGATGACCGGCGCCGACTACCGCGAGTCGCTGCGGCGCTACCGTCCCCGGGTGAGCGTGGACGGGCGCTGGGTGGACAGCGTGGCCGACGACCCGGCGCTGCGGCCCGGCATCAACGCCGTGGCCCTGACCTACGACTTCGCCCACCAGCCGAAGTACGCGCCGCTGATGACGGCCACGCAGCACACCAGCGGGCGCACGGTGAACCGCATGACCCATCTGTCCACCAGCGCGGGCGACCTGCTGAACAAGCTGGAGGCGGTGCGGCTGATCTGCCAGGAAACCGGTTGCGCCCAGCGCTATCTCACCCACGACGCGCTGCACGCCATCGCCCAGCTCAGCGCCCGGCTGGACGACGCCAGCGGCGGGCGTGAACGCGGCGATCGCTTCCTGGCCTACCTGCACCGCGTGCAGGACCAGGACCTGACCCTGGGCGTGGCCATGACCGACGCCAAGGGCGACCGCAGCCGCCGTCCGCACCAGCAAGCCAACCCCGACACCTACGTGCACATCGTCGAGCGCAACGCCAGGGGCATCGTCATCAGCGGCACCAAGGCCATCGTCACGGGCGCGCCCTACATGCACGAGCTGCTGGTCATGCCCTGCCGCAACATGGGCGAGGCCGACGCCGACTTCGCCGTCTGCTGCGCCGTGCCGGTGGACGCCGAAGGCCTGACCATCGTGGCCCGGCCCGCGGGCCGCCCCGGCGAACGGCTGGAGCACGGCGACGCCCTCTTCTCGCGCCGCTTCGGCCAGAGCACCGGCGTGTGCCTGTTCGACCGCGTCTTCGTGCCCTGGGAGCGCGTATTCCTGGCCGGCGAGTGGGACCACTCGGGCCACCTCACCTACAGCTACGCCACCCACCACCGACAGACCTGCATCGCCGCCCGCGCGGGCTTCGGCGACCTGCTGATCGGCGCCGGCGCGCTGATGTGCGAGGCCAACGGCTTCGACCCCGGCGCCGAAAGCCACCTGCGCGAACAGATGGTGGAGCTGATCACCATCGTGGAAGGCTTCTACGCCTGCGGCGTGGCGGCCAGCGTCTACGGACGGCGCGACGAACACGCCGAGGTCTTCATGCCCGACCCGGTGTTCGCCAACATCGGCAAGCTGCTGCTGGCCACCAAGATCTACGACATGCACCGCCTCGCGCACACGGTGAGCGGCGGCCTCATCGTCACCCTGCCCGGCCCCGACGAGGACCACAACCCCGAGACGGCGGGCCGGCTGTCCGACGTGCTGCGCGCCAGCCCGGACGTGCCCTACGAGCAGCGCATCCAGGCCGCGCGCTTCATCGAAGACCTCACCGCCGGCTACCAGGGCGGCTGGTACAGCGTCATCAGCCTGCACGGCGGCGGCTCGCCGGCCGCCATGAAGCAGGAAATCTGGCGCCACTACCCGGTGGGCGACAAGGTCGACCTGGTGGAACGCCTGCTCGAGCGCGGCCTGAGCGCCGATCCGGCGCGCGCCATCACGCGCAACCGCCAGCCCGGCCGCTGCTGCGACAGCGGCTGCACCCAGCCCGGCCAGCCCATGATGGTGAGCTTGCCAACGAATACCAAAGCAACAAAATCGGCCTGAATCAAGCAGTTACAAGGCTTTTTTCAGTTGACGGGAGAGGTGGCAGCCACTACCCTCCACGCCCATGCGCCGCTGGCTCCCCCTCCTCCTTCTTGGCTGTTCGGCCGTGGCACAGGCCACGCCGCCCAGCGGGAGCTGGGAAAACATGGAGTCCATGCTCGCCGAAAAGGGCTTCATCAGCCGCCTGGGCGAGCAGGTCCAGCAGGCCGGCGCCACCGCCAGCCAACAGGCCTCCAGCCTGGTGATCAACGCCCTGGCCTTCCTGGGCGTGCCCTACCGCTACGGCGGCAACTCCTTCGACACCGGCTTCGACTGCAGCGGCTTCGTGCGCGCCGTGTACGAGCAGTCCATGGGCAAGCTGCTGCCGCGCCGCTCCGACGAGCAGGCCGCCGCCACCCAGCCCATCGAGCGCAGCGAGCTGCAACCCGGCGACCTGGTGTTCTTCAACACCCTGCGCCGCTCCTTCAGCCACGTGGGCATCTACATCGGCGACGGCAAGTTCGTGCACTCGCCGCGCGCCGGCGCCCAGGTGCGGGTGGAGGACATGCGCGTGGCCTACTGGAACAAGCGCTTCAATGGCGCGCGCCGCGTGCCCGAAGGGGCCGCCCCCCGCCAGCCCTGAGGCCGGCGGGGCCACGGTGCACTGAGGCGCGCATCGCCGCCCCGTGGCCTCAGGGGGCGGCGGGGAAGTCCAGCGCCAGGCCAATGCGCTCGCCCCGGCGCACGCGGCCGATGGCGTGCCGCATCCGCACCCGGTAGTGGCCCCGGCTGCCCTGGAACGGGCGCTGGTCCGTGGCGATGATGGCCGCGTCGCCCAAGCGCAGCGGCAGCACCAGCGGGCGCGACTGCATGCGCGGGCGCTGCTCGGTCATCACGAAGTCGCCGCCCTCGAAGTCCTGGCCGGGCTGCGACAGCAGCACGACGAGCCGCAGCGGCAACCCGGCGTCGCCTGCCGGGCCCGGGTGCAGCAGCACTTCGTCGCCGGCCCCGAGCCGGCTGAGACAGCACGGCCACCGCGCCGGCCCCGCCCGCCGCGGGCCCAACAGACGGTCGTCCGGCGCCGCCGGGTAGCGGCCATCGAGGCCCAGGGCCTCGTTCCACCGGTTGGCGATGCCCGCCAGGGGCTGGTAGAGCGCGGCGCGCCAGGCCCCCAGCGGCGCCGGCAGGGGCCCGTCCATGCCCAGTGCCTCGCCGCGCCCCAGGCCGAGGGCGGCCAGCGGCACGCGGGCGGTGGCCGCGGCGGCGAGCCGCTGCGCCAGGGCGCGCGCCGCGTCGGCGCCCAGCCAGCCGGGCAACAGGGCGTGGCCCTCGCTGTCCAGCTGCGCCGCGAGGGCGGCCCAGTCCAGGCGGTCGACGGCCGCGTCGACAGGCGCCGTGGCGCGCGGCCCGGTCACGCCTGGGCCTCGCGGCGCAGCAGCTCGCGTTTGCGGTCCACGCCCCAGCGGTAGCCGGCCAGGTCGCCATCGCGCCGCACCACGCGGTGGCAGGGACTGGCCACGGCCAGGCGGTTCGCGCCGCAGGCCTGCGCCACGGCGCGCACCGCCCGGGGCGAGCCGATGCGCTCGGCGATCTCGGTGTAGCTCGCGGTCGTGCCCGGCGGGATCTCGCGCAGGGCGCGCCAGACGCGCTCCTGAAAGGCCGTGCCCCGCACGTCCAGCGGCAGCCGCAGACCGATCGCGGGCGCTTCGATGAAGCCCACGACCTCGGCGATCCAGCGCTCGAACGCGGCGTCGCCGCCGATGAGCCGGGCCCGGGGGAACTGGTCCTGCAGCTCGCGCACCAGTGCCTCCGGGTCGTCGCCCAGCAGGATGGCGCAGACGCCGCGCTGGCTCTGGGCCACCAGGATGGCGCCCAGCGAGCACTGCCCCACCGCGAAACGGATCTGCGCCCCGGCGCCGCCGGCCCGGTAGTCGCGCGCCCGCATGCCCAGCAACTGGTCGGCGGCCTCGTAGAAGCGGCTGTTGGAGTTGAAGCCCGCGCCGTAGATGGCGTCGGTGATGGACGCCTGGGGCGCGGCCAGTTCCTCGCGCAGCCGGCGGGCGCGGTAGGCCGAGCCATAGGCCTTGGGCGTCAAGCCCGTCTCCGCCTTGAACAGGCGGTGGAAGTGAAAGGGGCTCATGCCGAGCTCGGCCGCCAGGCCGTCCAGCGAGGGCGGCGTCTGCGCGGCCTCGATGAGCCGGCAGGCGCGCGCCACCCGCTCGGCCCGCGCGGCCGCCGCGCGGGTCTGGTCGCCCTGGGCGCGGCGGCTGGGTCGGTAGCCCGCCGCCTCGGCGGCGTCGGCCGAATCGAAGAAGGCCACGTTCTCGCGCCGGGGCCGCCGCGCCGCCGAGCTGGGCGGGCCGTACACGCCGGTGGTGCGCACGGCATAGACGAAGTGCCCATCGGCGGCGGCCTCGCGGGCCTGCACCGCGGCCCAGCGCTCGTCCTCGGTGCGGTAGGCGACGGTGATGCTGGCGTTCATGTTCATCCTGCCCGGCGGAAAGTGAGGTTGATGCGCTGCGGGCCCAGCACGGCGTGGGCCCCATCCTTGAGCGGTGACACGCCGTGGAAGCGCAGCCGATCGGGGCCGCCCCACACCACCACGTCCCCGTGGCGCAGCGGCAGCTTGAGCGTCGGGTCGGTGCGCGCCTGGCCGCCCCACAGAAACGTGGCCGGCAGGCCCAGCGAGACCGACACGATGGGCGCCGAATGGTCGCGCTCATCGCGGTCCTGGTGCAGCGACAGCCGCGCGCCGGGCGCGTAGCGGTTGACCAGGCAGGCGTCGGGCGCGAAGCCCTCGAAGCCCACCGCGGCCGCCGCTTCGTTCGCCAGGCCGGCGGCATGGCCGGCCAGGGCGTGCCGCGCTCGGGATCGATGGCGCTGTACCGGTAACCCCGGCGGTCGCTGGTCCAGCCCAGCTCGCCGGCATTCGTCATCGCCACCGACATGGTGAAACCGCCTGGCGTCACCAGGTGACGGAACGGCGACACCGCCTCGATGGCCGCGATGGCGGCCAGCAGCTGCGGCACGCACGGCAGCGCGAAGCCGTGCAGCAGCCAGGCGCCGGGCCCCAGGCGCTGCTGGCGCTCGCCCGGCTCGAACAGATCCATCGTTTCCATGCTCAGCCCGCGTCGTGGAAGATGAGGCCCACCGTGTGCCGCAGGCCCGCGTGGACGCGGCCGACGCCGTGCCGCATGGCCAGCCGGCGCACGCCGCGCCGGCCCGAGGCCGGCCGCTGATGGACGGTGAACACCACCGCGTCGCCCTGGTCCAGCGGGACAACCTCCGCGCGCTGGCCCTCGCCCGATCGCTCGGTCATGACGAATTCGCCGCCCTCGAAGTCCCGACCGGGCCGCGACAGCAGGATGGCCACCTGCAGCGGGAAGACCAGCTCGCCATACAGGTCCTGGTGCAGGCAGTTGTGGTCGCCCTCGCCGTACCGCAGGATCAGCGGCGTCGGCCGCGTCTGGCCGGCCGCGTGGCAGCGCCGCAGAAAGCTGTCCAGCCTGTCCGGGTAGCGCGTGGCCAGGCTCAGTTGGTGGCTCCAGCGGTTGGCGATGGGCGCCAGCCGGGGATACAGGGCGTGGCGCAGCTCCTGCAACAGGGGCGGCAGCGGGTAGGCGAAGTACTTGTACTCGCCGCGCCCGAAGCCGTGCCGCGCCATGACCACCCGCGAGCGGAAGCCCTCCTGGCGCGGGTAAAGCGCCGCGAGGGCCTCGCACTGCGCCGCCGTCAGCAGGCCGGGCAGCACGGCGTGGCCATGGGCGTCGAGCGACGCTTCGATGCCCACCCAGTCGTGGGGCGCGGCGGGGTCCTCAAGGGCGGCGCTTGGCATGGGTCCAGTGTAGGAAGCCCCGCCGGCCAGGACACTCCGCTCCTTGCGCTTGAATTGCCTCCGCCCCAAAAAAAAGCCCCCGGCGGTTCAGCGGCCGGGGGCTTTTTGTTCGCAGCGGGCCGGCTCAGCGCCGCGGCGGGGGCACGTCCGTGCAGCTGCCGTGCGCCACCTCGGCCGCCAGGCCGATGCTCTCGCCCAGCGTGGGGTGTGGATGGATGGTCTTGCCGATGTCCACCGCGTCGGCGCCCATCTCGATGGCCAGTGCGATCTCGCCGATCATGTCGCCCGCGTGCGTGCCCACGATGCCACCGCCCAGGATGCGTCCGTGGCCGTGCGCCTCGGGCGAATCGTCGAACAGCAGCTTGGTGAAACCTTCGTCGCGGCCGTTGGCGATGGCGCGGCCCGAGGCGGTCCAGGGGAACAGGCCCTTCTTCACCTTGATGCCCTGCGCCTTGGCCTGGTCCTCGGTGAGGCCCACCCAGGCCACCTCGGGGTCGGTGTAGGCCACGCTGGGGATGACGCGCGCATTGAAGGCGGCAGCGGCCAGGTCGGCCTTGCCCTGCAGCTCGCCCGCGATCACCTCGGCCGCCACATGGCCCTCGTGCACCGCCTTGTGCGCCAGCATGGGCTGGCCCACGATGTCGCCGATGGCGAAGATGTGCGGCACGTTGGTGCGCATCTGGATGTCGACGTCGATGAAGCCGCGCTCGGTGACGGCCACGCCCGCCGCGTCGGCGCCGATCTTCTTGCCATTGGGGCTGCGGCCCACGGCCTGCAGCACCAGGTCGTAGGTCTGCGGCGCGGGCGCGTTCTCGCCCTCGAAGCTCACCTCGATGCCCGCCGGCGTGGCCTTGGCCGCCACCGTCTTGGTCTTCAACATGATGTTGTCGAAGCGCGGCGCGTTCATCTTCTTCCAGACCTTCACCAGGTCGCGGTCGGCGCCCTGCATCAGGCCGTCGAGCATCTCCACCACGTCCAGGCGCGCACCCAGGGTGCTGTAGACCGTGCCCATCTCCAGGCCGATGATGCCGCCGCCCAGGATCAGCATGCGCTTGGGCACGCCGGCCAGGGCCAGCGCGCCGGTGCTGTCGACCACGCGCGGGTCCTCGGGCATGAAGGGCAGGCGCACGGCCTGGGAGCCGGCCGCGATGATGGCTTTCTGGAAGGCCACCACCTGCTTCTTGCCGGTCTTGTCCTGGCCCGCGCCCTCGGTGAGTTCCACGCCCAGGTGATGGGGGCCGACGAAGCTGCCATAACCGCGCAGCACGGTGACCTTGCGCATCTTGGCCATGGACGACAGACCACCGGTGAGCTTGCCGATCACCTTGTCTTTGTGGCCGCGCAGCTTCTCGATGTTGACCACGGGGCGGCCGTACTCGATGCCATAGCCGGCCAAGTGGTTCACCTCGTCCATGACCGCAGCCACGTGCAGCAGCGCCTTGGACGGGATGCAACCCACGTTCAGGCAGACACCGCCCAGCGTGGCGTAGCGCTCCACCAGCACCACCTTCAGGCCGAGGTCGGCCGCGCGGAAGGCGGCCGAGTAGCCACCGGGGCCGCCGCCCAGCACGACGACGTCGCACTCCAGGTCGGCGGCACCGGCGCAGGCCGGGGCGGCGGGCGTGGCCGCGCGCGGGGCCGGCGCGGGGCCGGCCGCGGCGGGCGCCGCGGGCGCCGCGGGCGCGGGTGCCGGCGACACCGAGGGCGCCGGCGCGCTGGCCGCGCCCTCGCCATCGATCACCGCGAGCAGGTCGCCGACGTTGAGCTTGTCGCCGATCTTGACCTTGAGCTCCTTGAGCACGCCGGCCGCCGAGGACGGGATCTCCATCGAGGCCTTGTCGCTCTCCACGGTGATGAGCGATTGCTCGAGCTTGATGGTGTCGCCGGGTTTCACCAGCACCTCGATGACCGCGACGTCCTTGAAGTCGCCGATGTCCGGGACCTTGATGTCCATGAGAGGCATGTCGGTCTCCTTACAGCAGCACGCGGCGGAAGTCCGCCAGCACCTGGCCCAGGTACGCGTTGAAACGCGCGGCGGCCGCGCCGTCGATGACGCGGTGGTCGTACGACAGCGACAGCGGCAGCGTCAGGCGCGGCACGAACTGCTGGCCGTCCCACACCGGCTTCATCTGGCTCTTGGACAGGCCGAGGATGGCCACCTCGGGCGCGTTGATGATGGGCGTGAAGTGCGTGCCGCCAATGCCGCCGAGCGAGCTGATGGAGAAACAGCCCCCGGTCATGTCGGCCGGGCCCATCTTGCCGTCGCGCGCCTTCTTGGCCAGATCGCCCATTTCCTGGCTGATCTGCAGGATGCCCTTCTTGTCGGCGTCCCTCAGCACGGGCACCACCAGGCCATTGGGCGTGTCGGCCGCGAAGCCGATGTGGAAGTACTGCTTGTAGACCAGGGTGTCGCCGTCGAGGCTGGCGTTGAACTCGGGGAATTTCTTCAGTGCCGAGACCACCGCCTTGATCACGAAGGCCAGCATGGTGACCTTCACGCCGGACTTCTCGTTCTCCTTGTTGGTGGCCACGCGGAAGGCCTCCAGCTCGGTGATGTCCGCCTCGTCGTTGTTGGTGACGTGCGGGATCATCACCCAGTTGCGGTGCAGGTTGGCGCCGCTGATCTTCTTGATGCGCGAGAGGTCCTTGCGCTCGACCGGGCCGAACTTCGTGAAGTCGACCTTGGGCCAGGGCAGCAGGTCCATGCCCACGCCGCCGCCACCGGCCGGGGCCTTGGCGGCCTGGGCCTGCGTCTGCGCGCTGCCGGCCATCACGGCCTTGGTGAAGTTCTGCACGTCCTCGAGCGTGATGCGGCCTTTGGGGCCGTTGCCCTTGACCTCGGCCAGCGGCACGCCCAGCTCACGCGCGAACTTGCGCACCGAGGGCGAGGCGTGTGGCAGGCCCACAGGCGGCACGGTGGGGTTGTGCGCGGGCGCCTGGGCCGGCGCGGCCGAGGGCGCCGCCGCGGCGGGCGCCGGGCTGGGCGCCTGCGCCGGGGCGGGAGCGGCGGCGGCCGGCGTGGGGGCCGGCGCCTGCGCGGGCGCGCCCGTGGTGGCCGAACCTTCGAGCACCGCGATCAGATCGCCGATGTTGAGCTTGTCGCCCACCTTGACCTTGAGCTCCTTGAGCACGCCGGCCGACGACGATGGAATCTCCATCGAGGCCTTGTCGCTCTCCACGGTGATGAGCGACTGCTCGACCTTGACCGCGTCGCCGGGTTTGACCAGCACCTCGATCACCGCGACGTCCTTGAAGTCGCCGATGTCGGGCACGCGCACCTCGACCGGGCCGGCAGGCGCCGCTGCGGCGGGCGCGGCGGCCGGCGGCTGCGCGGGCGAGGCAGCGGGCGCCGGTGCGGCTGCGACCGGCGCCGGTGCGGCCGCGGCGGGCGCCGGCGCGGCGGCGGCATCGGCCTCCAGCAGCACCACCACCGAGCCCTGCTTCACCTTGTCGCCGAGCTGGACCTTCAGCTCCTTCACCACCCCCGCGTGCGAGGACGGAATCTCCATCGAGGCCTTGTCGCTTTCCACCGTGATGAGCGACTGCTCGGCCTTCACGGCGTCGCCGGGCTTGACCAGCAGCTCGATCACCGCCACTTCGTCGAAATCCCCGATGTCCGGGACCTTCACTTCAATACTTGCCATGTCGGTCTCCGGTGCTCAGGCGTGGAGCGGGTTGATCTTGTCGGCCTTGATGCCGTACTTCTTGATCGCCTCGGCCACCTTGGCCGCCGGCAGCTTGCCCTCGTCGGCCAGCGCCTTCAGCGCGGCCAGCACGATGTAGTGGCGGTTGACCTCGAAGTGCTCGCGCAGCTTGCTGCGGAAGTCGCTGCGGCCGAAGCCGTCGGTGCCCAGCACCTTGTAGGTGCGGTCCTTGGGCACGAAGGGACGGATCTGCTCCGCGTAGTTCTTCATGTAGTCGGTGGAGGCAATCACCGGGCCCGTGGTCTTGGCGAGCTGCTCGGTCACGAAGGCCGTGCGCGGCTTCTCGGTGGGGTGCAGCAGGTTCCAGCGCTCCACGTCCTGGCCGTCGCGCGTCAGCTCGTTGAAGCTCGGGCAGCTCCAGATGCCGGCGGCCACGCCCCAGTCCTTCTCCAGCAGCTCCTGCGCGGCGAACGCCTCGCGCAGGATGGTGCCGCTGCCCAGCAGCTGCACCGTGGGCGCGTCCTTCTTGAGCGCGGGCGCCTGCTTGCACAGGTACATGCCCTTGATGATCTGCTCCTCGGTGCCAGGCTGCAGGCCGGGCATGGGGTAGTTCTCGTTGAGCAGCGTCAGGTAATAGAAGACGTTTTCCTGGCGCTCCACCATGCGCTTGAGACCGTGGTGCATGATCACCGCCACCTCGTGCGCGAAGGTCGGGTCGTAGCTCACGCAGTTGGGAATGGTGCCCGCCATGATGTGGCTGTGGCCATCCTCGTGCTGCAGGCCCTCGCCGTTGAGCGTGGTGCGCCCCGAGGTGCCACCCAGCAGGAAGCCGCGCGCCTGCATGTCGCCCGCCGCCCAGGCCAGGTCGCCGATGCGCTGGAAACCGAACATCGAGTAGTACACGTAGAACGGCACCATGATGCGGTTGTTCGTCGAGTACGAGGTGGCCGCGGCGATCCAGCTGGCCATGCCGCCGGCTTCGTTGATGCCTTCCTGCAGGATCTGGCCGGCCTTGTCTTCCTTGTAGTACATGACCTGGTCTTTGTCGACCGGGGTGTACAGCTGGCCCTTGGGGTTGTAGATGCCGATCTGGCGGAACAGGCCCTCCATGCCGAAGGTGCGCGCCTCGTCCACGAGGATGGGCACCACGCGCGGGCCCAGGGCCTGGTCGCGCAGCAGCTGCGTCAGAAAACGCACATAGGCCTGGGTGGTGCTGATCTCGCGGCCTTCGGCCGTGGGCTCCAGCACCGCCTTGAAGGTCTCCAGCGCCGGCACGGTGAAGCTCTCGCTGCTCTTGGCGCGGCGGTGCGGCAGGTAGCCGCCCAGGGCCTTGCGGCGGTCGTGCAGGTACTTCATCTCCGGCGTGTCATCGGCCGGCTTGTAGAACGGGATCTTGGGCAGCTCGCTGTCCGGGATCGGGATGTTGAAGCGGTCGCGCATGTAGCGGATGTCATCGTCCGACAGCTTCTTGGTCTGGTGGGCGGTGTTCTTGCCCTCGCCGGCCTTGCCCATGCCATAGCCCTTGACCGTCTTGACCAGCAGCACCGTGGGCTGGCCCTCGTGGTGGAAGGCGCGGTGGAAGGCGGCGTACACCTTCTGGGCATCGTGGCCGCCGCGGCGCAGCGCCCAGATGTCGTCGTCGCTCATCTTGGACACCAGCTCCAGCGTGCGCGGGTCGCGGCCGAAGAAGTTCTTGCGCACGAAGGCGCCGTCGTTGGCCTTGAAGGCCTGGTAGTCGCCGTCCAGCGTGTCCATCATGACCTTGCGCAGCGCGCCGTCCTTGTCGCGCGCCAGCAGGGCGTCCCACTCGCTGCCCCACAGCAGCTTGATGACGTTCCAGCCCGAGCCGCGGAACTCGCCTTCCAGCTCCTGGATGATCTTGCCGTTGCCGCGCACCGGGCCGTCCAGGCGCTGCAGGTTGCAGTTGACGACGAAGACCAGGTTGTCGAGCTTTTCGCGCGCCGCCAGGCCGATGGCGCCCAGGCTCTCGGGCTCGTCCATCTCGCCGTCGCCACAGAACACCCAGACCTTGCGCTGGGAGGTGTCGGCGATGCCGCGCGCGTGCAGGTACTTGAGGAAACGCGCCTGGTAGATCGCCATGAGCGGCCCCAGTCCCATGGACACGGTGGGGAACTGCCAGAACCCGGGCATGAGCTTGGGGTGCGGGTAGCTGGACAGGCCCTTGCCGTCCACCTCCTGGCGGAAATTGAGCAGGTGCTCCTCGCTCAGGCGGCCTTCCATGAAGGCGCGGGCGTAGATGCCGGGCGCGCTGTGGCCCTGGATGTAGAGCAGATCGCCGCCGTGCTTGCCGCCGTTGTCGGTGTCGTCGGCGTGCCAGAAGTGGTTGAAGCCGACCGCGAACATGTGCGCGAGCGACTGGAAAGAGCTGATGTGGCCACCCAGGTCGCCACCGTCGGCCGGGTCCAGGCGGTTGGCCTTCACGACCATGGCCATGGCGTTCCAGCGCATGTAGGCGCGCAGCCGGCCTTCAAGCTCCAGGTTGCCCGGGTTGCGGGCCTCTTCACCGGGCTCGATGGTGTTGACGTAGCCCGTGGTGGCCGAGAACGGCATGTTCACACTGTGCTGGCGGGCCTCTTCGAGGAGCTGTTCCAACAGGAAGTGCGCGCGCTCGGGGCCTTCTTTCTCGATGACGGCGGCCAGCGCCTCCATCCATTCCCGCGTCTCCTGGACGTCGTGGTCCACGGCGCCCGCGCCGCTGTTCGTGTCGTTCGCTGACATCGCTGTCTCCTGATGTGTGAAGGCGAGCTTAAGGAGCCCGTTCGGTGAAGTCTCGAATTCTTCCACAGCGGCCCGGGCATTTCAATATGCGCCTATTGATTTCTTTATATGAAATTCAAGACGGGGGCCGGCCATGAAACCATTTCCTCTCACGTAGACTCCTGCGGCCATGTCACATACCCCCCCTGCCACCACCCCGCCGTGGTGGAAACGCTGGTGGCGCCGGCTGCCACCGTCGCGGCAGGACCGCTTCGCCACGCTCGGCCCGCTGCTGGCGGTGCTGCTGTTCCTGGCCGCCATCGTGGTGGCCATCGCCTACCTGCGCTTCGAGGAGATCGACCGCGAGCGCGAGGCCGTCACGCGCGACGTCGAGTACGCCCAGCAGCGCCTGCGGCTGCGGCTGCTGGAACGCCAGGAGCAATTGATGCGCCTGGCCCGCGAGATCGACAACCAGGCGCTGGACACGGAGGAGTTCGCCTTCCAGGCCGAGACCCTGGTGAGCCAGTTTCCCGAGCTGCTGGCCATCACCTGGGTGGACAGCCGCCGCCGCGTCTTGTCGGGCTACACCTCGCCCAGTGCGCCCGTCGCACTCATGCGCAGCGTGGGCAGCTCGCTCTCGCCGTCCGAGACCGACGGCAGCTTCGACCTCGCGCGCGACCTGCGCCAACCGATCTACTCGCGCCCGCTCGCCGACAACGACCCGCGCAGCGCGCGCCTGATGCTGCACGTGCCGCTGTCCGAACAGGGCCGCTTCGCCGGCACGGTGATGGGCGAGTACTCCGTGGACGGCCTGATGCGCTTCGGCATGCCGCCGGAGATCATGGCGCGCTACGCCGTGGCCCTGCTGGACGACAGCGGCACCGTGCTGGCCGGCAGCCTGCAAACGGCCGAGCCGGTGCTGTCCTTCCTGCCCTGGTCCACGCCCTCGCTGGAGCACGAGGTGCCGGTCTCGCCCGTGGGCAACGGCCTGATCCTCAAGGCCCAGGGCTACCGCACCTCGCAGGACATCGTGGGTTCGGGCTTTGTCGGGGTCATCGGCGCGCTGTCGGCGCTCACGGTGTGGATGCTGATCGGCACCTGGCGCCACACGCGCCGGCGCGTGCAGGCCCAGCAGGCCCTGGTGGCCGAGACCAATTTCCGCCGCGCCATGGAGAACTCCATGCTCACCGGCATGCGCGCGCTGGACATGCAGGGCCGCATCACCTACGTCAACCCCGCGTTCTGCTCCATGACGGGCTGGACCGAGGCCGAGCTGGTGGGCCGCACCGCGCCCTTTCCCTATTGGCCCGAGGAGGACCACGAGCTGTTGCACGCGCGACTGGAAGACGAGCTCAACGGCCGCTCCACGCCCGGCGGCTTCGAGGTGCGCGTGCGCCGGCGCAACGGCACGGTGTTCGACGCGCGCATGTACGTCTCGCCGCTGATCGACCCGAAGGGACACCAGACCGGCTGGATGACCTCCATGACCGACATCACCGAGCCCAAGCGCATCCGCGAGGAGCTGTCGGCCTCCTACGAGCGTTTCACCACCGTGCTGGAGTCGCTGGACTCGGCCGTGTCCGTGGCGCCGCTGGGCAGCGAGGAGCTGCTGTTCGCCAACAAGATGTACCGGCTGTGGTTCGGCACGCGCGGCCAGGGCCACCGCCACCTGGTGGACCTGGCGGGCAACCAGCCCCAGCCCAGCATGGACGACGCCGACCCGGTCGATGCCTTCGCCGGCATGCCCACCGGCACGCTCACCGACGCCGGCGTGGAGAACGCCGAGGTCTTCGTGCAGGAACTCGATCGCTGGCTGGAGGTGCGCACGCGCTACCTCACCTGGGTGGACGGGCGCCTGGCGCAGATGGTGATCGCCAGCGACATCACGCCGCGGCGCGCCGCCGAGGAACAGGCCGCGCGCCAGACGGAGCGTGCCCAGACCGCCAGCCGCCTCATCACCATGGGCGAGATGGCCTCCAGCGTGGCGCACGAGCTGAACCAGCCGCTCACCGCCATCAGCAACTATTGCACCGGCATCATTTCGCGCCTGCAGGAGCAGCGCATCTCACCCGAGGAAATGCTGGTGGCGCTGGACAAGACCGCGCGCCAGGCCCAACGCGCGGGCCAGATCATCCAGCGCATCCGCGCCTTCGTGAAACGCAGCGAGCCCAACCCCACGCTGTCGGACGTGGCCCAGATGGTGAACAACGCCATCGAGCTGGCCGACATCGAGCTGCGCCGCCAGCAGGTGCGGCTCACGCCCTACGTGGCCGCGCGCCTGCCGGCGCTGATGGTGGACCCGATCCTGATCGAGCAGGTGCTCATCAACCTGCTCAAGAACGCGGGCGAGTCCATCGTGCAGGCGGGCCGCCCGCTGGGCGAACGCCTGGTCGAACTGCGCGTGGCGCCGCGCCAGCTCGACGGCGAGGGTGTGGTCGAGTTCGAGGTGCGCGACTCGGGCAAAGGCGTGCCCGACGAAATGATCGAGCGCATCTACGAGGCCTTCTACAGCACCAAGAGCGAGGGCATGGGCATCGGCCTCAAGCTGTGCCGCAGCATCGTCGAGTCGCACCACGGCCGGATGCGGATGGAGAACCTCTACAATGGCACCGAGGTGACGGGGTGCTGTTTCAGCTTCTGGATCCCCGTCGCGCCGCGACTTCAACCCCAGGGTTCGTCGGACACTGCCGCCAACGAACCACTGACGGACACCGAGAGAGCGAGATGAGCCTGATCCCCAAAAAGGGCACCGTCTATGTCGTCGATGACGACGAGGCCGTGCGCGATTCCCTCCAGTGGCTGCTCGAGGGCAAGGACTTCCGGGTTCGCTGTTTTGAATCGGCGGAGGCCTTCCTCTCCCGGTACGACGCCCGCGAAGTGGCCTGCCTCATCGCCGACATCCGCATGGGCGGCATGACCGGCATGGAGCTGCAGGACCGCCTGGTCGAGCGCCAGTCCCCCTTGCCCATCGTCTTCATCACCGGCCACGGCGACGTGCCCATGGCGGTCGAATCCATGAAAAAGGGCGCGCTGGACTTCATCCAGAAGCCCTTCAAGGAAGACCAGCTGGTGGCCCTGGTCGAGCGCATGCTGGAACACGCGCGCGAGGCCTTCACCACCCATCAGCAGGCCGCCAGCCGCGACGCCCTGCTCTCCAAGCTCACCGGCCGCGAATCGCAGGTGCTCGAGCGCATCGTCGCCGGCCGCCTGAACAAGCAGATCGCCGACGACCTGGGCATCAGCATCAAGACGGTGGAGGCGCACCGCGCCAACATCATGGAAAAGCTCGGCGCCAACACGGTGGCCGACCTGCTCAAGATCGCCCTGGGCCAGACGCCCGCGAAAGCCTGACCCCACAGCCTCCCACCAACGCCCGCCACCTTGGCGGGCGTTTCGTTTTCCCAGCCTTCACTCTCTTGCAGCCATGACCGCCCAGCTCATCGACGGCAACGCCCTCTCCCGCCAACTCCGCGCCGACGTGGCGCAACGCGTGCAGGCCCTGCGCAACCGCGGCCTCACGCCCGGCCTGGCCGTCATCCTGGTCGGCGACAACCCGGCCTCGCAGGTCTACGTGCGCAACAAGGTCAAGGCCTGCGAGGACACCGGCATGCACTCGGTGCTGGAAACCTGGCCCGCCACGCTGAGCGAGGCCGAGCTGCTGGCGCGCGTGCAGGCGATGAACAACGACCCCACCATCCACGGCATCCTGGTGCAACTGCCGCTGCCCGCGCACATCGACGCGCAGAAGGTGATCGAGGCCATCTCCCCCGCCAAGGACGTGGACGGTTTTCACGTGGCCAGCGCCGGCGCGCTGATGACCGGCCTGCCCGGTTTCTGGCCCTGCACGCCGCATGGCTGCATGAAGATGCTGGAGCACATCGGCTACGAGCTGCGCGGCAAGCACGCGGTGGTGATCGGGCGCAGCAACATCGTGGGCAAGCCCATGGCGCTGATGCTGCTGCAGGCCAACGCCACCGTCACCGTCTGCCACAGCGGCACGAAGGACCTGGCGGCCTTCACGCGCCAGGCCGACGTGGTGGTGGCCGCCGTGGGCAAGCGCAATGTGCTCACGGCCGACATGGTCAAGCCGGGCGCCGTGGTGATCGACGTGGGCATGAACCGCAACGAGGCCGGCAAGCTCTGCGGCGACGTGGACTTCGACGGGGTCAAGGACGTGGCCGGCTGGATCACGCCCGTGCCCGGTGGCGTCGGGCCCATGACCATCACCATGCTGATGGTGAACACGCTCGACTCGGCCGAGCGCCAGGCCGGCGTTCAGGCCGGCTGATCGCCCCCGACGGGCCGGGGCCGGCCCAGGCACCACAGCAGGGCGCCGCTGCACAGCCACTGGCCCAACACCAGCGCGCTGCCCACGCCGTGCCAGAGCTTGAGGTCGCCGCCGCTGGCGCGCGCGCTCACGATCTTCTGCGCCACCCCGTACTCCTGCAGCACGGCCAGGGCCATGGCCACGCAGATCAGGGCCAGCGCGGTGCGGGCCATCGGCGACGGCCCCCCCTGGCGCACCAGGATCAGCAGCACCAGGCCGATGACCAGGCCCGCCTGGCATTGCAACGAGAACAGCTTCGCCGCCACCGGCCCGGCCACAGCCGGGTTGCCCAACGAAGCGAACAGCGTGGGCACGGCCAGAAAGCTCAAGGCCGTGATGCCGCCCCACCAGAGGGCGGCCAGCATCAGCGCGGGGCGTTGCAGGCGCATGGTCCGCGCGCTCAGGCGTAGCGCACGGCCACGATTTCGTAGCGGCGCAAGCCGCCGGGTGCCTGCACCTCGGCGGTGTCGCCCTCTTCCTTGCCGATCAGCGCGCGCGCGATCGGGCTGCCGATGTTGATCAAGCCTTCCTTCAGGTCGGCCTCGTCCTCGCCCACGATCTGGTAAGTGACGGCCGAGCCGCTGTCCTCGTCTTCGAGTTCCACGGTGGCGCCGAACACCACCTTGCCGCCCGCGTTCAGGGCCGAGGGGTCGATGATCTGCGCCGTCGACAGCTTGCCCTCGATCTCGGCGATGCGGCCTTCGATGAAGCCCTGGCGGTCCTTGGCGGCGTCGTACTCGGCGTTCTCGCTCAGGTCGCCCTGGGCGCGCGCCTCGGCGATGGCGTTGATGACCGCGGGGCGGTCGACGGTCTTGAGGCGGTGCAGCTCTTCCTTGAGCTTTTCGGCGCCGCGCTTGGTGATGGGGATGGTGGCCATATCTTTCTCTCCACAAAAGCAAACCGCCGGGCGTTGCCGCTCGGCGGTGTCGTGAAAAGCATTATGCCGCGACCGGCACGGGGGTCAATCCCGCCCGGCCTGCTCGATCTTTTCGGCCAGCAGGACCGGGTTGGTGAAGCACAGCTCGTGGCTGCCGGGCGTGGACACCAGGCGGTACAGGCCCAGCCGTTCCGACAGGCGCGGGTGCCACGGCAGGCTGTGCGGCATGGCGGTGTCGTCGGTGCACAGCAGGTAGCTCTTGCCCATGGGCAGCGCGGCCAGCTGCGTGCCCAGGCGCGCGGGTTCGGTGAAGGTGCGGTAGGGCTGGGGGTTGAGCTGGTCGTAGGTGCTCCGCGCCAGCGCGGCGTCGGCGTCGTTGATGAAGGCCTCGCGCCAAATGGGGAACGGCAGCATCACGGCGTTGTGGTTGGCGGCGGCGATCTGATCGAACAGCGCCTTGTAGTGGGGCGGCACCATGTCGTTCAGGCATTCGCCGTCCAGCGGCACGAAGGCCACCCAGTACACCAGCCGCGCGATGCGCTGCGGCAGCCGCGCCGCGACCTGGCTGATGACCATGCCGCCGTAGCTGTGGCCCACCAGGCGCACGTTGTTCAGGTCGTGCTGCTCAAGGTAGGCGGCGAGCGAGTCGGCGGCTTCGGTGAGGCCGCTGGTGGCGCGGTCGTCGCCGGGGCGATTGCCCGCGAGCGTGGGCGTGTGCACCACATGCCCGCGCTCGCGCAAGGCCTGGGCCACAGGTTGGAAAAGTTCACCGGTGTGCCAGGCACCGTGAACGAGGACATAGGTATCGGCCATGCAGGTCTCCTGAAGGAAGGCGCCCGATCCGCCGAGCGCTGCGCGCAGCGTAGGCGTGGCGCGCTTGACGCGATGGCCTGTGCGCGCCACGCCGATGGCCTGCGCGTGCCACGCGGCATGCGGACTTCAGTGGGCGAGCCGGTCGCGGCGCCAGCGCGCCGGGGTCTGCGCGTGCCGGCGCTGGAACTCGCGCACAAAGTGAGAGGCGTCGGCGTAGCCGCAGCGCCGGCCGATCTCCGCCACGCTCACGCCCGCCAATCGGGGCTGGGCCAGCAGCTCGGCGGCGCGCCGCAGGCGCAGGCCGCGCAGGGTGTCGGCGAACGTGGCGCTGCACGCCGCGAAGGCGCGGTGCAGGGTGCGCAGCGACACGCCCAGCGCCAGCGCCACGTCGCTCGCTTGCAGGCCGGCGGTGTCCAGGCGATCGCGCATCAGCGCCTCGGCGCGCACGGCCAGATCACGGCCCGCATGCGTGGGCGCCACCGCGGGCTCCAGCGCGGCCGACAGCATCGCGCCGAGCTGATCGGCCAGCAGGTGCTCGGGCACCAGCGAGGCCAGCTCGGGCTCGTGCGCGAACTGCAGGCTCCAGGCCGACAGCGCCTGGCCCCAGCCCCGGTCGCGCCAGGCCACGCGCGCCACGGGATGGTCGAGCTGCCGCAGCCATTGCCCCACCCAGGCACGCGGCAACTGGATGGACACCACCTCCACCGCACGGGGGTAGTGCAGCTCGTAGGTGCGCGCCGAATCGACCAGCACCGCATCGCCGGGGCGCAGGCCCACGCGCTGGCCGCCCTGCACCACGTGCCACGGCGTGCGGCGGTGCGTGATCAGGTAGAAGGGCTGCTGCGCGCCGCGCGCGATGGCCGCGCGCGTTCGGTAGACATCTTGCGTGCTGGCCTCGACCTGGTTGAAGGACAAGGCGCCCGAGGCCACGCTCACCAGCCGGCCGTCGAAGTGCCGCGCCTCGCGCGAGCTGCAGTCCATCTCCAGGAAGGCTTCACAGATGGCGCCGACCCAATAGTCGAGCCGCCGCTCGGGCGGCACGGCCTCGGTGCTCCAGCGCCGGGCGCTGGCGCTGGGGGAAACGGGTGCGGCGGCTGGCATGGCCCGCACTGTAGGCCTTTGGCGCGGGCCCGGCCTTGGCGCAAACCCGCAGCGGCGAGCCCCACCAAGGTGAGCAAGAAGACGGCCTGCCTGCACGACCACCGCGCCGAGGACATACGGTCACTGGCTTCATCAGGCCGCAGGTGCCGCCCCCTTGGGGGTCGCGCGAAGCGCGGCGGGGGTGTTACACCAGTTGCGCGTGCATGTCCTGCACGGAAATCACGTCCAGGCTGCTCAGGAACTTCATGCCCTCGACGGCCGCCTCGGCGCCCGCGATGGTGGTGAAGGTCGTCACGCGGGCCAGCAGCGCCGAGGTGCGGATCGCGCGCGAGTCGGCGATGGCGTTGCGGCGCTCTTCCACCGTGTTGATCACCAGCGCGATGTCGCCGTTCTTGATCATGTCCACGATGTGCGGGCGGCCTTCGGTGACCTTGTTGACCGTCTGCACCGCCAGGCCGGCGGCCTCGATGGCCGCCGCCGTGCCGCGCGTGGCGATCAGTTCGAAGCCCAGCTCCACGAGCTGGCGCGCCACATCCACGGCGCGCGGCTTGTCGCTGTTTTTCACCGTCAGGAAGGCCTTGCCCGCCGTGGGCAGCCTGGTGCCCGCGCCGATCTGGCTCTTCACGAAGGCTTCGCCAAAGGTTTTGCCCACGCCCATGACCTCGCCGGTGGACTTCATCTCCGGGCCGAGGATGGTGTCCACGCCCGGGAACTTGACGAAGGGGAACACCGCCTCCTTCACGCTGAAGTACGGCGGCTCCACCTCTTCACCGATGCCCTGCGAGTCGAGCGACTGGCCGGCCATGCAACGCGCGGCCACCTTGGCCAGCTGGATGCCCGTGGCCTTGGAGACGAAGGGCACCGTGCGCGAGGCGCGCGGGTTCACTTCCAGCACGTAGATCACGTCCTTCTTCTGGCCACCCTCTTCGATTTCCTGGATCGCGAACTGCACGTTCATCAGACCCACCACGTTCAGGCCCTGGGCCATGGCCGCGGTCTGGCGCTTGAGCTCGTCCACCGTGGCCTTGCTCAGGTAGTACGGCGGCAGCGAGCAGGCGGAGTCTCCGCTGTGCACGCCGGCCTGTTCGATGTGCTCCATCACGCCACCGATGAACACGCGGCCGGTGGCGTCGCGCACCGCGTCCACGTCGCATTCGATGGCGTCGTTGAGGAAGCGGTCGAGCAGCACCGGGGAGTCGTTGCTGACCTTCACGGCCTCGCGCATGTAGCGCTCGAGGTCGCGCTGCTCGTGCACGATTTCCATGGCGCGGCCGCCGAGCACATAGCTCGGGCGCACCACCAGCGGGTAACCCAGCGCGGCGGCCTTCTCGAGCGCCTCGGTCTCGGTGCGCGCGGTGGCGTTGGGCGGCTGGCGCAGCTTGAGCTCGTGCAGCAGCTTCTGGAAGCGCTCGCGGTCTTCGGCGGCGTCGATCATGTCGGGCGAGGTGCCGATGATGGGCACGCCCGCGGCCTCCAGGCCCAGCGCGAGCTTGAGCGGCGTCTGGCCGCCGTACTGCACGATCACGCCGGCCGGCTTTTCCTTGTCGACGATCTCCAGCACGTCTTCCAGCGTGAGCGGCTCGAAGTAGAGGCGGTCGCTGGTGTCGTAGTCGGTCGACACGGTCTCGGGGTTGCAGTTGACCATGATGGTCTCGTAGCCGTCCTCGCGCATGGCGAGCGCGGCATGCACGCAGCAGTAGTCGAACTCGATGCCCTGGCCGATGCGGTTCGGACCGCCGCCCAGCACCATGATCTTCTTGTTGCCGGTGGGTTCGGCCTCGCACTCGGCCTGGCCATGGCCTTCGTAGGTGGAGTACAGGTAGGCCGTGGTGGTGGCGAATTCGGCGGCGCAGGTGTCCACGCGCTTGTAGACCGGGCGCACGCCCAGCTCGCGGCGGCGCGCGCGCACGGCGGTGTCGCTGGTCTTGAGCAGCTTGGCCAGGCGGCGATCGGAGAAGCCCTTCTTCTTCAGGCCCCGCAGCGTGGCCACGTCCAGCGAGGCCAGCGCGCCCTCGCCCTTCTGCGCGGTCAGCGCGTCCATGGCGAGTTCGAGCTTGACGATCTCCTCGATCTGCACGAGGAACCACTTGTCGATCTTGGTGAACTGGTGCACCTCGTCGACCGTCCAGCCGGCGGCGAAGGCGTCGCCCACGTACCAGATGCGCTCGGGGCCGGGCTCGCCGAGCTCCTTCTCGAGCGTCTCGCGGTCCTGCGTCTTCTCGTTCATGCCGTCGACACCGACCTCCAGGCCGCGCAGGGCCTTCTGGAAGCTCTCCTGGAAGGTACGGCCCATGGCCATGACCTCGCCCACCGACTTCATCTGCGTGGTCAGGCGGTCGTCGGCGTCCTTGAACTTCTCGAAGGCAAAGCGCGGAATCTTGGTGACCACGTAGTCGATCGAGGGCTCGAAGCTCGCGGGCGTGGCGCCGCCGGTGATCTCGTTGCGCAGCTCGTCGAGCGTGTAGCCCACGGCCAGCTTGGCCGCGACCTTGGCGATGGGAAAACCCGTGGCCTTGGAAGCCAGCGCGGAGGAACGCGAGACGCGCGGGTTCATCTCGATGACGACCATGCGACCGTCTTTCGGGTTGATCGAGAACTGCACGTTGGAGCCACCGGTGTCCACGCCGATCTCGCGCAGCACCGCCAGCGAGGCGTTGCGCAGGATCTGGTACTCCTTGTCGGTCAGCGTCTGAGCGGGCGCCACGGTGATGGAGTCGCCGGTGTGCACGCCCATCGGGTCCAGGTTCTCGATCGAGCAGACGATGATGCAGTTGTCGGCCTTGTCGCGCACGACCTCCATCTCGTACTCTTTCCAGCCGAGCAGCGACTCTTCGATCAGCAGCTCGTTGGTGGGCGAGGCCTCGATGCCGCGCTTGCAGATGGTCTCGAACTCTTCGGGGTTGTAGGCGATGCCGCCGCCCGTGCCACCCAGCGTGAAGCTGGGGCGGATGACGACCGGGAAGCCCACGGTCTTCTGCACGCCCCAGGCCTCTTCCAGCGTGTGGGCGATGCCCGAGCGCGCCGAGCCCAGGCCGATGCGCGTCATCGCGTCCTTGAACTTCAGGCGGTCCTCGGCCTTGTCGATGGCTTCGGGCGTGGCGCCGATCAGTTCGACGCCGTACTTGGCCAGCACCCCGTGGCGCCAGAGGTCCAGCGCGCAGTTGAGCGCGGTCTGGCCGCCCATGGTGGGCAGGATGGCGAAGCCGCCGGCCGTCTTGGGGCGCTCCTTGGCGATGATCTTCTCGACCGTCTGCCAGGTGATGGGCTCGATGTAGGTGACGTCGGCCGTGGCCGGGTCGGTCATGATGGTGGCGGGGTTGCTGTTGATCAGCACCACGCGGTAGCCCTCTTCACGCAGGGCCTTGCAGGCCTGCACGCCGGAGTAATCGAACTCGCAGGCCTGGCCGATGATGATGGGACCGGCGCCGATGATCAGCACGGTCTGGATGTCTGTTCTCTTGGGCATCTTGTGTCGCTCGCGGGTTATTGGTCCGCGCGTTGGTCTAGTTTGTTCAGCAGCGCCTGCGCGCGCTCGGCGGGGATGGCCTTCTGCATCAGCTGCAACAGGCCGTCACCCTGCACCAGGGGGCGCAGGACCTCGGCCTCGGCCTCGTGGAAGCGCGCGTCCCACGCGGCCATTTCGCTGTTGAAGGTCTCGTCGTCCCAGGTCTTACATTTGGCCAGCAGCGTCACCAGCGGCACGGCCTTCTGGTCGAGAAAGGCCTTGCGGTAGGGCTTCTGCGCCCAGCGCTGCGCGAACCACTCCTTGTGCGGTGGCGGCAGCGTGAGCTGGCGCTTGGCGATGGCCTTCTCGATGGCAGCCGCGGGAAAGCTGAACAGCTTCATTCGGGCCTTCTCAGGCGGCGACCGCCGCGCGCTCCTTCATGAGCGCGACGAAGCGGTCGAACAGGTAGCCGATGTCGTGCGGACCGGGCGAGGCCTCGGGGTGGCCCTGGAAGCAGAAGGCCGGCTGGTCGGTGCGGGCCAGGCCCTGCAGCGTGCCGTCGAACAGGCTCACGTGCGTGGGGCGCAGGTTGGCGGGCAGGGTCTTCTCGTCGACGGCGAAGCCGTGGTTCTGGCTGGTGATGGACACGCGGCCGTCGTCCAGGTCTTTCACCGGGTGGTTCGCGCCATGGTGGCCGAACTTCATCTTGAAGGTCTTGGCGCCGCTGGCCAGGGCCATGATCTGGTGGCCCAGGCAGATGCCGAAGGTGGGCATACCGGCCTCGATGATCTCGCGCGCGGCGGCGATGGCGTAGTCGCAGGGCTCCGGGTCGCCGGGGCCGTTGGAGAGGAACACGCCGTCGGGCTGGAGCTTGAAGACCTCGGCCGCGGGCGTTTGCGCGGGCACCACGGTCACGCGGCAGCCGCGCGAGGCCAGCATGCGCAGGATGTTGTGCTTGACGCCGAAGTCGTAGGCGACGACGTGGAAGGCGGCTTGGCCGAGTTCGCCGTAGCCCTGGCCCAGCGTCCACTCGGTCTCGGACCAGGCGTAGGGCTTGTCGGCGGACACCACCTTGGCCAGGTCCTGCCCCGCCATGTTGGGCGCGGCCCTCGCGGCGGCAAGGGCGGCGGCGCGGTGCGCGTCGGTGAGGGCCTCGCCCGCCGCCAGCGCCACGATGCAGCCGTTCTGCGCGCCGTGGGTGCGCAGGCGGCGCGTGAGCGCGCGCGTGTCCAGGTCGGCGATCGCCACGGTGTTCTCGCGGCGCAGGTAGTCGGACAGGGTCTCCTCGCAACGGAAGTTGGAGGCCAGCAGCGGCAGGTCCTTGATGATGAGGCCGGCGGCGTGGACACGCGTGGCTTCCACGTCTTCGCGGTTGACGCCGGTGTTGCCGATGTGGGGATAGGTCAGCGTGACGATCTGGCGGCAGTAGCTGGGATCGGTGAGGATCTCCTGGTAGCCGGTGATCGCGGTGTTGAACACCACCTCGCCCACCGTCTGGCCGGTGGCGCCGATGGAGATGCCTTCAAAGACCGTTCCATCAGCGAGCGCGAGAAGGGCTTTCGGGTGGACGGGCAGCACAGGGATCTCCAGAAAAGGGGTGGGCTGGCCGTCGCGCGCGGTCGGCGGGTGCCGCGCAGGCTTCGCGTCCACCGGCCGGGGGGCGCTGGGTGGGCGAAATCCTGGGGTGTGGAGCCGCGGCGCGCGGGGCATGGCGCCGATTGCAGTTAAACCGTCGAATTATAGCGCGCCGCCGTGTTGCGGCGCAGCAGCCAGGACACCCGCAGGCCTCAGTCGCAGGCGCCGTTGAAACGTCCGGCCGCGCTCGCGTGCAGGCAGATGGCGGCCGCTGCGGCGACGTTGAGCGACTCCTCGCCACCGGGTTGCGCGATGCGCACGAAGCGGCTGGCGCGCGCCATGAGCGCCTCGCCCACGCCCTGCCCTTCGTGGCCCATGACCCAGGCGCAGGGCCAGGGCAAGGTGGCCTGGTGCAACCAATCGCCCTGGTGCGAGCTGGTGACCAGCAGCGGCACCGACAGGGACGACAGCGCCTCGGGCACCAGGCCCTCGACCAGGCGCAGGGCGAAATGCGCGCCCATGCCCGCGCGCAGCACCTTGGGCGACCACAGCGCGGCCGTGCCTTTGAGCGCGGCCACCTGCGTGAAGCCGAAGGCGGCCGCGCTGCGCAGCACCGAGCCCACGTTGCCGGCGTCCTGCAGACGGTCGAGCACCACGGTAGGCGCGTCGGGCAGCAGCCCCGCCACGTCGGGCAGATCGGCCACGAAGCCCATGGCGGGGGGCGACTCCAGGCCACTCACGCTGGCCATGACGGCGTCGGGCAGCCGCACCACGCGTGGCGCGGCGGCCACCAGTTCGGCGTCGGCGCGCGGCCAGCCGGAGGCGCTGAAGACCGCGATGGACGGCCGCTGGCCGCGCGCCAGCAGCGCGCGGCAGAGGTGGTCGCCGTCCAGCCAGACCCGTCCGCGCTGGCGATAGGCGGTGTTGTCCTGCGCCAGCGCGCGCAGCTCTTTCACGAGCGGGTTGTCGCGCGACTGGATGTCCTGCGGCGTCGCGGTCATGGCCTGGCCCGCGCGTCGGGCATGGCGGTGCCCAGGCCGTCGTGCGGCCACGCGGCGCTCCCGCGCGCCGCGTGGGCCTGGGCCACGGGCGCAAAGGAACGCCGGTGTTCGGGCAAGGGGCCGTGTCGGCGCAAGGCCTCGAGGTGCTGCGCGGTGCCGTAGCCCTTGTGCTGGTTGAAGCCGTAGTGCGGATGCCGCAGGTGCAGCTCGTCGAGCAGGCGGTCGCGCGTGACCTTGGCGAGGATGGAAGCGGCCGAGATGGCCTGCACCTTGGCGTCGCCTTGCACGATGGCCTCGGCCAGCACGTCCAGCGGTGGCAGGCGGTTGCCGTCCACCAGCACCTTTGCCGGCTTCAGGCGCAGCCCGGCGACCGCCCGCTGCATGGCCAGCAGGGTGGCCTGCAGGATGTTGAGCGTGTCGATCTCCTCCACCGAGGCCTGGGCCACGCTGCAGCACAGGGCCTTGGCGCGGATCTCGTCGTACAGGCGCTCGCGCCGTGCGGCGCTGAGCTGCTTGGAGTCGGTCAGGCCCGCAATGGGCTGCAGTTCGTCGAGGATGACCGCGGCCGCCACCACCGGACCCGCGAGCGGACCGCGGCCGGCCTCGTCCACGCCGGCGTGCAGGCCGGGCGTGTCCCACACCAGCGTGGCCTGTTCAGCGAGCAAGAAGCGCTTCGATCGCATCGGTGGCCAGCGCCGCGGTGTCGCGGCGCAGCTCGTGGTGCAGTTGGGTGAAACGGGCCTGCAGCGCGCGCACGCGCTCGGGCGCATCGAGCCAGTCGAGCACGGCCTGAGCCAGGCGCTGGGGCGAGGCCTCTTCCTGCAGCAGTTCGGGCACGACGAAGTCCTGGCACAGGATGTTGGGCAGGCCCACCCAAGGCTGCAGGCGCTGGCGACGCATGATCTGCCAGGACAGCCAGTTCATGTTGTACGCAATGACCATGGGCCGCTTGAACAGCGCGGCCTCCAGCGTGGCGGTGCCGCTGGCGATCAGCGTGGCGTCGCAGGCGGCCAGCACGGCATGCGACTGGCCCGGCACCAGCTGTACCAGGTCCGCCACGCCGGCCTCGCGGGCCACGCGCCCGATGCGCTCGCGCTGCGCCGGCACGGCGGGCAGCACGAAGCGCAGCCCCTGGCGCGCCTGTTGCATCAGCCGCGCGGCCTCGAAGAAGCGGTGCGCGAGGTAGTCGACCTCGGAGCCACGGCTGCCCGGCAACAGCGCCACCACCTCTGCGTCCTCGGGCAAGCCGAGCTGGCGGCGCGCGGCCTGGCGATCGGGCTCCAAGGGCACCACATTGGCCACAGGATGCCCCACATAGGTGGCGGCGATGCCGTGCTCGGCCAGCAGCGCGGGCTCGAACGGAAAGATGCACAGCACGTGGTCGGCGCTCGCCTGGATCTTGCGCACGCGCTCGGGCCGCCAGGCCCAGATCGAGGGGCAGACGAAATGCACCGTGCGCACGCCCGCCGCCTTGAGGTTCGCTTCGAGTTCGAGATTGAAGTCGGGCGCGTCCACGCCGATGAACACGTCGGGCCGCTCGCCTTGCAGCAGGCGCTGGCGCAGCTGGTGGCGTATGCCCACGATTTCGCGGTAGTGCCGCAGAACCTCGACATAGCCGCGCACGGCCAGCCGCTCGCTGGGCCACCAGGCGTCGAAACCCTGGGCGACCATCTGCGGACCGCCAATGCCCACGCCCGTGAGCCCCGGCCAGCGCTGGCGCAGGCCACCCAGCAGCAGACCCGCGAGCAGGTCGCCCGAGGCCTCGCCTGCCACCAGGGCGAAACGTGGCGATGCGCTCACGCGAGACCCCTCTTCAGCGAACGATGCCGCGCTGCGGCGAGGTGCCGCGCAGGAAGCCCAGCATCAGATCCACGTCTTCGCCGGCCTCGGGCTTTTCAAGGCGCAGCGCGTCGATGCGCGCCATGGCCTGCTCAAGCGTCCGATCCTCGCGGTAGAGCGCCTTGTGCATGGCCTTGACGGCGGCGATGCGCTCGGCCGAAAAGCCGCGCCGGCGCAAGCCCTCGAAATTCATCGAGCGCGCACTGGCGGGCTGGCCCTGCGTCATCACGAACGGTGGCACGTCGGCGAGCAGCGCGGAGCACATGGCCGTCATGGCGTGCGCGCCGATGCGCACGAACTGGTGAACCACGGTGAAGCCGCCAAGGATCGCCCAATCGCCCACGTGCACGTGCCCCGCGAGTTGCGAGTTGTTGGCGAAGATGGTTTTGTTGCCCACCATGCAGTCGTG
The DNA here is from genome assembly GCF_034421675.1 of Hydrogenophaga sp. SNF1. Classification (NCBI taxonomy): domain Bacteria; kingdom Pseudomonadati; phylum Pseudomonadota; class Betaproteobacteria; order Burkholderiales; family Comamonadaceae; genus Hydrogenophaga; species Hydrogenophaga sp. SNF1. The sequence continues at coordinate 2,754,188 of NZ_CP139793.1, read as the reverse complement.
CGCGAGGTGCACGTAGGCCATGATCCAGTTGTCGTCACCCAGGCGCGTGAGGCCCTTGTCACCGGGCGAGCCGATGTTGAAGGTGCAGAACTCGCGAATGGTGTTGCGGTCGCCGATCACCAGCTCGCAGGGCTCGCCCGCGTACTTCTTGTCCTGCGGGATCGCGCCAAGCGAGTTGAACTGGAAGATGCGGTTGTCCCGGCCGATGGTGGTGTGGCCCTCGATCACGCAGTGCGGGCCGACCGTGGTGCCGGCGCCGATCTTCACGTGCGGACCGATCACGGTGTACGGACCGACCTCGACCGTGCTGTCGAGCGAGGCCGCGGGATCGACGATCGCCGTGGGGTGGATACGCGTCATTGGCAGACCTCCGCGCCACGCGCTGCGGTGCGAGCCCTTTCGGGCGGCCGTGCGGTGCTCATGCGTTGCGTCCCGCCGTCAGGCAACCGTGCGCATGGTGCACATGAGTTCGGCCTCGCAGGCCACCTCATTGCCCACGCGGGTGACACCCTTGAACTTGTAGATGCCGGCCTTGGCGCGTTCCAGGCTCACGTCCATCACGAGCTGGTCGCCTGGCTCCACGGGGCGCTTGAAGCGCGCGCCGTCGATCCCGGCGAAGTAGTAGACCGTCTTGTCGTCGGGTGCCACGCCCATGGTGTCGAAGGTCAGCAACGCGGCCGTCTGCGCCATCGCTTCGAGCATGAGCACGCCCGGCATCACGGGCCGGTGGGGGAAGTGGCCGGTGAAGAACGGCTCATTGATGGTGACGTTCTTGAGCGCCTGGATGCGCTGGCCCTTGTCGATCGAGATCACGCGATCCACGAGCAGAAAGGGGTAGCGGTGGGGCAGGAGTTTGAGGATCTGGTGGATGTCCATCAGGCGTCGTCCGTTCTGGTCTGGGCCCGCGCGATCGCTTGTTCCACGGCCTTGAGCCGTTCGCGCAGGCGGTTGAGCTGCTTGAGCGAAGCAGCGTTCTTTTCCCAGGCGGCATTGTCGTCGATGGGGAACATGCCGGTGTAGTGGCCGGGCTGCAGGATGGAGCGCGTGACCACCGAGGCCGCCGAGATGTTGACGCCGTCGGCCAGCTTGAGGTGACCCAGCACCACGGCGCCGCCGCCGATGGTGCAACGCGCGCCGATATCGGCACTGCCGGCCACGCCCACGCAACCGGCCATGGCCGTGTGCGCGCCCACGCGCACGTTGTGGCCGATCTGGATCAGGTTGTCGAGCTTGACACCGTCCTCGATCACGGTGTCGTCGAGCGCGCCGCGGTCGATGCAGGTGTTGGCACCGATCTCCACCCCATGGCCGATGCGCACCGCGCCCAGCTGCTCGATCTTGATCCACTGCCCCTGGTGCGGCGCGAAGCCGAAGCCGTCGGCGCCGATCACCACGCCGCTGTGCAGGATGCAGCGATCGCCCACGGAGCAGCGCTCGCCCAGCGTGACGCGAGGGTGCAGCACGCTGCCCTCGCCCACCGCCGCGTCGCGACCGATCACCGCGTGGGCGCCGATGCGCGCGCCAGCGCCCACCCGGGCGCCTTCGGCGATCACCACGAACGGCCCGACATCGACGCCTGGCCCCAGCACCGCGTCGGGGTGCACACTGGCGAGCGGATCGATCCGCGGCGCACGCGCCGGCTCGTGCCGTTCGCGCCACCACTGGGTCAGGCGCGCGAAATAGAGATAAGGGTCGTCGGTGACGATGCGCGCGGCGCGATCGGCCGTGGTGGCCTCGAGCGCGGGCGGCACGATGAGGGCGCCCGCCTGGGACGCCGCGATCTGGGTGGCGTAGCGCGCGCTGGCCACGAAGGCCAGCTCATCGGGTCGGGCGCTGTTCAGCGGCGCAAGCCGCTGAACGAGAAAGGCGGCGTCACCGACCAGGCTGCCACCGAGGGCATCGACGATGGCGCCCAGCGGTGCTGCCACGGCCGCGGCTTACTTGCCGTCGAGCTGGGACATCACGCGATCGGTGATGTCCACGCGCGGGCTCACGTAATAGGCTTCTTGCACGATCAGGTCGTACTTTTCGGCCTCGGCGATCGTGCGGATCACGCGGTTGAGCTTTTCGACGACCTGCTGCAGGGCCTCGTTGCGGCGCAGGTTGAGCTCTTCCTGGAAGTCGCGCTGGCGGCGCTGCAGGTCGCGCTCCTGCTCGACCAGCTGTCGCTGGCGCGGGGTGCGCTGGCTCTCGGGCAGCGTGGGCGATTCGCGCTCGAACTTCTCGACGGCTTGGCGGAGCTGGTCGGCGGAGGCACGCAGGTCGCGCTCACGCTTGGAGAAATCCTGCTCCAGCTTGGCCGAGACGGCCTTGGCCGTGGAGGAGTCGCGCAGGATGCGCTCGACGTTGACGGCGCCAACCTTGGCACCGGCCTTGGCGTCCTGCGCCGCGGCACCGCCGACCATGGCCAGCGCCAGCGACACCGCCAGGGCGAATTGCCGTGCGAACAGGCGAATTGGGGTGTTCATCAAAAGGACGTTCCGATCTGAAACTGGAATCTCTGGATTCTATCGCCCTCGAACTTGCGAACGGGGTTAGCGAATGCAATACGCAAAGGGCCGATCGGCGACAGCCAACTCACGCCAAGACCGACGGAAGCGCGCAGGTCGCGGGCATTGGGACGGGTGTCGTTGTCGCCAAAAACGTTGCCGACGTCAAAGAAGCCAAACATGCGCAGGGTGCGGTCGTTGCCCGCGCCGGGAAAAGGCATGATGAATTCGGTATTGAGCGCAATGCTGCGATTGCCGCCAATGTTGATGACGGAACCGTTGGGGGAATTGATCACCGGGGAGGTCGGGCCCAGGGTGCCGCCCTCGAAGCCGCGCACCGAACCCAGGCCGCCGCCGAAGAAATTCTTGAAGACCGGGTACGGGCGGCCACCGAGGCCCTTGCCGTAGCCCAGCTCGGCGTTGAAGGCCAGGGTGTACTGGCGCGACAGCGGGTAGTACTGCTGGAACTGCAGGTTGGTCTTGGCGTAGCGCGCGTCGCCCGACAGGCTCATCTCGCCGTTGACGCGCATCAGCCGGCCCTTGGTGGGCACCAGCGCGCTGTCGCGGCTGTCGCGCGTCCAGCCCAGGGTCAATGGCAGGGTGTTGCTGGTGCGGCCGAACTGCGCGGCGTAGTCCTCGTAGGCCGTCGGCAGGAAGTTGCCCGGCTCGATGGTGGTCTGCTCCACGCCGGCGCCGAAGAACACGGTGTCGACCTCGGTGAAGGGCACACCGAAGCGCACGCTCAGGCCTTTGGTGACCAGGCGGTAGTCGCCGTCCTGGTTGTCGTAGGGGCGCGTGGTGCGGTAGTAGGCGTCGAAAGCCCGCGAGACGCCGTCCTTGGTGAAGTACGGGTCGACCGTGCTCACCACCAGCTGGCGGTTGAACTTGCTGGTGTTGATGTCCAGGCCCAGGTAGTTGCCGGTGCCGAACACGTTCTCCTGGCGAATGCCCGCGATGATGGAGAGCTTCTCTTCCTGCGAGTAGCCGGCGCCCAGGGTCAGGTTGCCCGTGGGCTTTTCGACCACGGTGACGGTGAGGTCCACCTGGTCGGGCGAGCCGGGCACAGGCTCGGTGTTCAGGTCGACCGAGGTGAAGAAGCCCAGGCGGTCGATGCGGTCGCGCGAGAGGCGGATGCGATCGCTGTCGTACCAGGCGGCTTCGAACTGCCGGAACTCGCGCCGGATGATCTCGTCGCGCGTGCGGTTGTTGCCCTCGACGTGGATGCGGCGCACGTACACACGGCGCTGCGGCGTGGCGCGCAGCGTGAACGCCACGCGCTTGTTGACGCGGTCGATGTCGGGCGTGGCCTCGACCTGGGCGAAGGCGTAACCGAAGGCGCCAAAGTACTCGGTGAACGCCTTGGTGGTGTTGGTGACGTCCTCGACGTTGTAGGCCTCGCCGGGCCTGAGCGTGACGAGCGACTTGAATTCGTCCTCGCGGTCGAGGTAATCGCCTTGCAGCGCCACCGAGGACACCACGTAGCGGTCCCCTTCGGTGATGTTGATGGTGACCGACATGCTCTGCTTGTCGGGCGAGATCGCGACCTGCGTGGAGTCGATGCGGAAGTCGATGAAGCCGCGGCTGAGGTAGTAGGAGCGCAGCGTCTCGATGTCGGCGTTGAGCTTGGCGCGCGAGTAGCGGTCGCTCTTGGTGTACCAGCTCAGCCAGTTGCCCGTGTCGAGATCGAACAGGCCACGCAGGGTCGACTCGGAGAATGCCTGGTTGCCGACGATGCGGATCTCGGTGATCTTGGCGATCTCGCCTTCGGTCACGCTGAAGTTCAGGTTGACGCGGTTGCGTTCGGTCGGTGTGACGGTGGTCACCACCTCGGCGCCGTAGAAGCTGCGGTTGATGTACTGGCGCTTGAGCTCCTGCTCGGCGCGGTCGGCCAGGGCCTTGTCAAAGGGCCGGCCGTCGGTCAGGCCGATGTCGCGCAGCACGCCGCGCAGCACCTCGTCGCTGAATTCCTTGATGCCCGAAAAGCTCAGGCCGGCCACGGTGGGCCGCTCTTCCACGATGACGACCAGCACGTCGTTGCTGATCTGCAGCCGCACGTCACTGAACAGGCCAAGGCCGAAGAGCGAGCGGATGGCCGCGCTGCCCTTGTCGTCGTTGTACTGATCGCCGATGCGGAACGGCAGCGACGCGAAGACCGTACCCGGTTCGACCCGCTGCAAGCCCTCGACGCGGATGTCGCGCAGGGTGAAGGGATCGACCGCCCATGCCGGCAAGGCGGCCAGCAGGCCCATCGCGAGCGCAGAAAGACTCAGGCCGCGAAGACCTCGTTTGGTTTGATTCATGCGAAGGAAATGTTCAGCCGGCGAGGCGGACGACATCGTTGAACAGGGCAACGGACATGAGCGCCATGAGCACCACGACACCACCACGCTGCAGGCGCTCCATCCATGCGTCCGACACGCTTCGGCCCGTGAGCGCCTCCCAAAGATAATACATGAGGTGCCCCCCATCGAGGACCGGCAGCGGCAGCAGGTTGAGCACGCCCAGGCTCACGCTGATGAGGGCCAGGAACAGAAGGTAGGAGGTCAGGCCCAGGCTGGCCGACTTGCCGGCATAGTCGGCGATGGTCAGGGGGCCGCTGAGGTTGCTCAGCGAGGCCTCGCCAATCAGCATGCGCCCCATCATCTTGAGGGTGAGCCAGGACATTTCCCAGGTTCTTTGCACGCCGCGCACCAGGCCGTCGACGGGGCCATGGCGCACGGTCAGCATGGCCGGGGCGTCGCCCACGTAGGCCTCCACCCGCGCGATCCACTGGCCGCCCTGCTGCTGCGGGCGTGGCGCCACCGCCAGGCTGAGCGCCTGGCCGCCGCGGTCGATGTCCCAGCGCTGGGGTTTGGGCTGGCCCTGCGGGCCCACCGCCTCGCGGATCAGGCGGCGCAGTTCCTGGCCGTCGCGCACCGGCCGGCCGTCGATGCGGCGCACCAGATCGCCGTCGCGCAGGCCGGCGGCCTGCGCCGCGCCGCCGTCGAAGACCTGTCCCACGCGCGGCGCGGTGTGCGGCGAGGTGATGCCGATGCGGCGGAACAGGGCGGCATCCGCCTCGCGCACGTCCAGGCCAGCGAGTGCCAGCGTCACCGGGCGCGCAGGCGCCTCGGGCGCGGTGGCCACCCACAGGGTGAGGTCCTGGCCATCCAGCGCCGCCTGGGTGATGCGCCAGCGCAGGTCCTCGAAGGAGGCGACGCCCTCGCCCGCCGCCAGGCCATCGGAGCCGTCGTTGGCCTCGCTGGCGCGCAGCACCCATTCGCCACCGCGCAGGCCGGCGCGCTCGGCCACGGTTCCGGCGGCCGGCGCCGACAGCACAGGCTGCGGCTCCTCGATGCCCACCCAATTGATCACCGAATAGATGAAGGTGGCCAGCAGCAGGTTGGCCAGCGGGCCGGCGGCGACGATGGCCGCGCGCGAGCGCAGCGGCTGGGTGTTGAAGGCCAGGTGGCGCTCGGCGGGGTCTACCGGCGCCTCGCGTTCGTCGAGCATGCGCACGTAGCCACCGAGCGGCAATGCCCCAAGGACGAATTCCGTGGGATTGCCGGGGCGGTGCCAGCGCAGGATAGGCTTGCCGAAGCCCACCGAAAAGCGCAGCACCTTGACGCCGCAGGCCACGGCCACGCGGTAATGGCCGTATTCGTGGATCGCGATCAGCAGACCCAGGGCAACGAGGAAGGCGATGACGGTGAGCATGGGCGACTCGCTGCGCCAGGGGACGGGCCGGGCCGGCGCGAAGGATCAGGTCTGCAAACGGGTGACTTGCTGCCGCGCGCAGGCGCGGGCCTCTTCGTCGAGCGCCAGCAGGTCGGCCAGCGATTGTGGCTTGGAAGGGCTCACGCGCTGCAAAGTTGCATCGTTGACCGCGTGGATGTGGTCGAAGCGCAGCCGCCGGTCGAGAAAGGCCGCCACGGCCTCCTCGTTGGCGGCGTTGAGCACCGCGGTGGTACCGGCCGGCCCGCGCAGCGCGGACCAGGCCAGTGGCAGGCCGGGGAAACGCGCCTCGTCGGCGCTTTCGAAGCTCAGCGTGCCCAGGGTGGCGAAGTCGAGCGCGCTGGCGCCCGAGGCGATGCGCTCAGGCCAGGCCAGGCCATAGGCGATGGGCACCCGCATGTCGGGCGTGCCGAGCTGGGCCACGATGGAGCCGTCGCGGTACTGCACCATGGAGTGGATGACGCTCTGCGGGTGGATCACCACCTCGATGCGCTCAGGCGCCAGGCCGAAAAGGTAGCGCGCCTCGATGACCTCCAGCGCCTTGTTCATCATGGTCGCGGAGTCGACCGAGATCTTTCGGCCCATGACCCAGTTGGGGTGGGCGCAGGCCTGCTCGGGCGTGACCTCGGCCAGTGTGCCGGGCGCGCGGGTGCGAAAAGGCCCCCCGGAGGCCGTGAGCACGATCTTGTCCACGCGCCGGTCCCAGCTCGCCGGGTCCTCGGGCAGCGACTGGAACACCGCCGAGTGCTCGCTGTCGATGGGCAGCAGCGTGGCGCCGCCGGCGCGCACGGTGTCCATGAACAGATCGCCCCCGACCACCAGCGCCTCCTTGTTGGCCAGCAGCAATTTCTTGCCGGCGCGCGCGGCGGCCAGGCTGGGCGCCAGGCCGGCGGCACCGACGATGGCGGCCATCACGGCGTGCACCTCGGGCGCTTCGCTGACCTCGCACAGGGCCTGGGCGCCCTGCCGCACCTCGACAGCCAGGCCGGCCTCGCGCACGCGCTCGCGCAGGCGCGCCGCGGCGGCGGCGTCCACCAGCACCGCGACGCGCGGCTGGAAGGCCCGGCACTGCTCGAACAGGGCTTCGTCCTGACGCGCGGCGGTGAGGGCGAACACGCGGTAGCGCCCGGGATGGCGCGCGACCACGTCGAGCGTGTTCTGCCCGATCGAGCCCGTGGAGCCGAGGATGGTGATGAACTGCGGGGCGTCGGACATGGATCAGAAGGAGACGAGCATCATGGCCAGCGGCAGCACGGGCAGCAAGGCGTCGATGCGGTCGAGAACGCCGCCATGGCCCGGCAGCAGGCCGCTGGAGTCCTTGACGCCGGCCGCGCGCTTGACCAGGGACTCGACCAGGTCGCCCACCACGCTCATTGTCGTGAGGAACACCAGGGAGACCAGGGCCAGCGCTGGCCCCAGGCTCCAGAGCGTGTCGTACAGGTGGCCCGGCGCCAGCCAGCCCCGCTGAGTGCCCACCAGCCAGACGCCGGCGAGCAACAACACGCCGATGAGGCCGCTGATAGCGCCTTCCCAGCTCTTGCCCGGGCTGATGCGGGGCGCGAGCTTGCGGCGCCCGAAGCGCTTGCCGCCGAAATACGCGGCGATGTCCGCCGCCCACACGAGCAGCAGCACGGACAGCAGGAAGCCCAGGCCGATCAGGCGCGCCTGGACCAGCGCCAGCCAGGCGCAGGCGATCAGAAACAGGCCCAGCCAAAGGCGGATCCAGAGCGGGCAGCGGGTGAGCGCTTCGGTGCCGCCGCGCAGCAGCACCAGGGCCAGCAGCACCCAGACCCCGCACAGGCCCAGCCACAGGCTAGGCCAGGGACGCTCCACCCCACCCAGCAGCCAGAAAACGAGGCCCGCGACGCCCAGCGCCAGTCCGGCGCTCACCGCGCGGGTCTGGCCGCAGCCATTGAGCCGCGCCCATTCCCAGCCCGCCGTGCCGATCAACACCAGCGTGAAGGCGGCGAAGGGCTCGATCGACGGGTACAGCAGCGTGGGCAGGAAGACGGCAAGCAGCAGCAGCGCCGTGATGACCCGCTGCTTAAGCATCTCGGGTTCCGGCGTCGGCGGTCACGGCGGCATCGGCGCGCTGCGCGGAGGTCTGGCCGAAGCGGCGTTCGCGGCGCGCGTACTCGGCCAGGGCCAGGTCCAGCTGCGCGGCGTCGAACTCGGGCCAGAGGCAATCGCTGAACACCAGCTCGGCGTAGGCCGCCTGCCACAGCAGGAAGTTGCTGATGCGCTGCTCACCACCGGTGCGGATGATGAGGTCGGGATCGGGCACATGGGCCATTGCCATCGCGGCCGACAGGCTTTCTTCGGTGATGGCTTCGCCACGCTCGGCCAGCCGTTGCGCGGCCTGCGCCATGTCCCAGCGTCCGCCGTAGTTGAAGCACACATTGAGCACCAGGCGCTCATTGCCTTGCGTCGCCGCCTCGGCCGAGGCCAGGCCCTGTGCCAGGCGCGGCGACAGGCGCGAGCGGTCGCCGGGGAAATGCAGGCGCACGCCGCTGTCGGCCAGGCGGGGCACCTCGCGCGACAGCGCCACCGCCAGCAGGTCCATCAGGCTGGCCACCTCGTCCACCGGGCGGCTCCAGTTCTCGGACGAAAACGCGAACACGGTGAGCACCCGGATCCCGCGCTGCACGCTGGCCTCGACGATGCGGCGCAGCGCGTCCACGCCTTGCTTGTGGCCGGCCACCCGCGGCAGCCAGCGCTTCTGGGCCCAGCGGCCATTGCCGTCCATCACGATCGCGACGTGATGCGGCAGGTTCTGGGCGACGGTGTTCTGCATGCCTCGGCCTCGATCGAACGGGACCGGCGGCTCAGACCGCCATGATGTCCTGTTCCTTGCTGGCCACGAGCTTGTCCACCTCGGTGATCATGCGATCGGTCAGCTTCTGGATGTCGTCCTGGGCGCGGCGCTCGTCGTCCTCGGAGACTTCCTTGTCCTTCAGCAGCTTCTTCAGCGCTTCGTTGGCGTCGCGGCGCAGGTTGCGGATGGCGACCTTGGCGGACTCGCCCTCGCCCTTCACCACCTTGGTGAGCTCCCGGCGGCGCTCTTCGGTCATGGGCGGCATGGGCACGCGGATGAGGTCGCCCTGCGAGGCGGGGTTCAGGCCCAGGTCGGACTCGCGGATCGCCTTCTCGATCTTGGCGCCCATGCCCTTTTCCCAGGGCGCAACGCCAATGGTGCGGGAGTCGAGCAGCGACAGGTTGGCCACCTGCGACAGGGGCAGCATGGAGCCGTAGTAGTCCACATGCACGGTGTCGAGCAAGGCCGGGTTCGCGCGGCCGGTGCGGACCTTGGTGAGGCTGTTCTTGAACGCCTCGATGGACTGCTGCATCTTGTGCTCGGCGTTCTTGCGGGTATCGGCAATGGTCATCTTGGGGGTCTCCTGTGGGCGGACGCGCTCAGACGTGAACGAGGGTGCCCTCGTCGGCGCCCATCACCACGTTGCGCAGCGCGCCGGGCTTGAAGATGGAAAACACCTTGACGGGCAGCTTCTGGTCGCGGCACAGCGCGAACGCCGTGGCGTCCATCACCTGCAGGTTCTTGACCATGGCCTCGTCGAAGGAAATGGTGGTGTAGCGCGTGGCGCTTGGGTCCTTGTTCGGGTCGGCGGTGTAGACACCGTCGACCTTGGTGGCCTTGAGCACCATCTCGGCGCCGATCTCGGCGCCGCGCAGTGCGGCCGCGGTGTCGGTGGTGAAGAAGGGGTTGCCGGTGCCGGCGGCGAACACCACCACCTTGCCTTCTTCGAGGTACTGCAGGGCCTTGGGCCGCACATAGGGCTCGACGACCTGCTCGATGCCGATGGCGGACATCACGCGGGCCACCAGGCCGGCCTTGTTCATGGTGTCGGCCAGCGCCAGCGAGTTCATGACCGTGGCAAGCATGCCCATGTAGTCAGCCGTGGCGCGGTCCATGCCCACGGAGCCGCCGGCCACGCCGCGGAAGATGTTGCCCCCACCGATGACGATGGCCACCTGCACCCCCAGGCGGGTGACTTCGGCGATTTCGTCGACGATGCGCACGATGGTGGCGCGGTTGATGCCGAAGGCGTCATCGCCCATGAGGGCTTCACCGGACAGCTTCAGCAGGATCCGTTGGTAGGCGGGCATGAAAGGCTTTCTGGATCGGTTCGCGGCGCGGGCAGCCGCCAAGTGTAGCGGCGGTCCAGGGGGCCACTGGCCGCCCCGCCGCCGAAAAATGGTCAACACATATGACAACGGGCCTTGCGGCCCGTTGTCTGAGGGAGCTGGGCGCTCAGGCGCCCTTGGCCGCCGCGACCTGGGCCGCCACCTCGGCGGCGAAGTCGTCGACCTTCTTCTCGATGCCCTCGCCCACCACAAACAGGGTGAAGGACTTCACCGTGGTGTTGGCGGCCTTGAGCATCTGCTCCACGGTCTGCTTGTCGTTCTTGACGAAAGGCTGGTTGAACAGCGAGACCTCCTTGAGGTACTTCTGCACCGAACCTTCGATCATCTTGGCGGCGATGTCGGCGGGTTTGCCCGACTCGGCGGCCTTGGCGGTGGCCACCGAGCGCTCGCGCTCGATCAGCTCGGCCGGCACGTCGGCGCTGGTCAGCGCCACGGGCTTCATGGCGGCCACGTGCATGGCCACGTCCTTGGCGGCGGCTTCGTCGCCGTCGAACTCGACGACCACGCCGATGCGAGTGCCGTGCAGGTAGCTGGCCAGCTTGGCCGGGCCGCTGTAGCGCTTGAAGCGGCGGAACGACATGTTCTCGCCGATCTTGCCGATCAGGCCCTTGCGCACGTCTTCCAGCGTCGGGCCGAAGCCGTCCTGGCTGTAGGCCAGGGCGCCCAGGGCGTCGACGTCGGCCGGGTTGTGCTCGGCGATGAGCTTGGCCGCGGCGTTGGCCAGGGCCAGGAAGCTGTCGTTCTTGGTCACGAAGTCGGTTTCGCAGTTGACTTCGATGAGCGCGCCGGTGCTGCCCTGCACGGCGGCGGCCACCACGCCTTCGGCGGTCACGCGGCTGGCGGCCTTGCCAGCCTTGGTGCCCAGCTTGACGCGCAGCAGTTCCTCGGCCTTGGCCATGTCGCCGTCGGCCTCGGTGAGGGCTTTCTTGCACTCCATCATGGGGGCGTCGGTCTTGGCGCGCAGCTCAGCGACCATGCTTGCGGTGATTGCCATGTGTGTTCTCCTGGGGTCCGGCGCGTCGGGTGCGCCGGCGGGTCAATGATGGATTCCGGTGACGAAAAAGGGGCTACGCGAGCCCCTCGTTCGCACGCGAAACGGGATCAGGCCGCGTCGTCCTGCACTTCGACGAACTCGTCGCCGCCTTCAGCCGACACGGCCTTGGCCACGTCGGACACGGCGTTGGCGCGGCCTTCCAGCACGGCGTCGGCGATGCCGCGGGCGTACAGGGCCACGGCGCGGGCCGAGTCATCGTTGCCGGGAATCACATAGTCGATGCCGACGGGCGAGTGGTTGGTGTCGACCACGCCCACCAGCGGAATGCCCAGCTTCTGTGCCTCGAGCACGGCGATCTTGTGGAAGCCCACGTCGACCACGAAGATGGCATCGGGCAGCGCGGTCATGTCCTGGATGCCGCCGATGTCCTTCTCGAGCTTTTCCATCTCGCGGTTGAACATGAGCTGTTCCTTCTTGCTCATGCTGTCCAGGCCGGCCTCCTTCTGGGCCTGCATGTCTTTCAGGCGCTTGATGGAGGTCTTGACGGTCTTGAAGTTGGTCAGCATGCCGCCCAGCCAGCGCTGGTCGACGAAGGGCACGCCGGCGCGGCGCGCTTCCTGGGCCACGATGTCGCGCGACTGGCGCTTGGTGCCCACCATCAGCAGGGTGCCGCGGTTGGCCGACAGCTGGCGCACGAACTTCTGCGCATCGTGGAACATCGGCAACGTCTTCTCGAGGTTGACGATGTGGATCTTGTTGCGGTGCCCGAAGATGAAGGGCGCCATCTTGGGGTTCCAGAAGCGGGTCTGGTGACCAAAATGGACACCGGCTTCCAGCATTTCGCGCATGGAAATGGACATGAGTTGTTTCCTGAGGTTAGGTCTAAAATCCGGCCCCGATCGCGGCGGTGGCGGGTGGAGCAATTCCACGCTGGCCGACGCGACACCCGGATGGGCCGGTTTGCGATTGACTCTGCGCCGATGGGCTTCAGGAGAAGCCCCTGGTGCAAAGCCTGTCGATTATAGCACCCGGTGTCTGGGCGCCCTCTTCTCTTCCCTCCCTTTGCATGAACATCGCCATCGTGGGCGCAGGTGTCTGCGGCGTGACCACCGCCCATGAGCTGCTGAACGACGGTCACACGGTGACCCTGTACGAAAAGCGCGGCACGCCCGCCGAGGAAGCGAGCTTCGCGCCAGCCGGCCTGGTGTCCACCGCCTGGGCGCTGGCCTGGGCGGGCCCCGAGCACCGGCTGCACGCCCCCTGGGCGCCCCCTGGCCCGGGCGTGCGCTGGCGCGCCGGACTGGACAGCGACGCCTGGCGGTGGTGGCGGCGCTGGCGGCGCGAGGAGCGCCGCCGCGGCAACGACGCCCTGCTGGCACTGCGCGACCTGATCGACCAGGGCCTGCAGCGCCAGATCGAACTGACCGCCGAACTCGACCTGGACCATGACCGCAGCGACGACCTGCTGGTGCTGCTGAGCGACGCCCGCGAGGCGGCCGGCGCGCAGCCCGCCATCGACCGCCTGCGCGGCCTGGGGCTGGAGCTGCGCACGGTCTCGGCCGACGAGGCGCGCGCCATCGAACCCGCCCTCAACCCGACCGCGCCCCTGCATTCGGCCGTGCACCTGCGCGGCCCCGGGGTGGCCAACTGCCGCGAATGGACGATGCTCATGCGTCACCGCATCGCGCGCCTGGGGGGTGCCTTGCGCTTGCGCACCGGCGTCACCGGGCTGCGGCCGGACGGCCTGGGGTGGCGGCTGAGCGCCTCGGACGGCAGCGACGCGCACTTCGACGCCGTGGTGCTGTGCGCCGGCGTCGGCGCGGACGAGCTGCTCGGCAACCTCGGCCTGCCCACACCCTGGACGGTGCTGTGGTCGCACTCCCTGAGCGCGGGTCTGCGCGAGCCCATGGACGCGCCCGTCTCGGCTGTGCTCGACCTCAAGTCGCGCATCGCCATCACCCGGCTGGGCCAGCGGGTGCGTGCCTCGGGCGGGGCCGATCTCGGCGGTTCCGCCGCCGGCACCGACCCGGCCAGCCTGTGCCGGCTGGGCCAGGTGATGTCGCACTGGTTCCCGGCGGCGGCCCGCTTCTCGGGTCCGCAGGCATCGATACAGAGCTGGCGCGGCGCCCTGGTCATGTCGGAGGACGGCCTGCCCTGCATCGGCGCCAGCCGCCTGCCCGGCCTGTGGTTGAACCTGGCCCACGGCGCGGCCGGCTGGGCCATGGCCTGCGGCGCAGCGCGCCATCTCGCCAACGCCATCACCCACCCCTCGGCCGAGGGCCCCGCCACCGCCTTTGCTCCCTCGCGTTTGGGGCTGTGAAACCCGCCCGCGTGGTGAAATGCCTGCCATGCGAGCCCTTCGTGCCGACCAACTCGAACCCCTGCACGACACGGCGGGCACACGCGCGATCGAGCAGGCCCTGGCGGCCACGCTGCCCCCGCACACCCTGATGGCCCGCGCCGGCGAGGCGGTGGCCCGCCTGGCCCTGGCCTGGCGGCCACATGCACGGCGCCTCTGGGTGGCCTGCGGCCCCGGCAACAACGGCGGCGACGGCCTGGTCGCCGCCCGCCATCTGCTGCAGGCCGCGCCACCCGGCTGGCGCGAGATCGTGGTGACGCACGACGCCCACCTCGAGCGCCTGCCAGCCGACGCCGCCTGGGCCTTGCGCGAAGCCCTGGCCGCCGGCGTCACGGTGCAGTCCGCCCCGCCCGACAACCCCGATCTGGTCATCGACGCCCTGCTGGGCATCGGCGCCCGCGCCTTGGGCCGGGACCCGCTGGCCGCGCGCGTGCGCGAGGTGCGCGGCCAGCGCGCGCCGGTGCTGTGCGTCGACCTGCCGAGTGGGCTGAATGCCGACAGCGGCGTGGACAGCGCCGGTGCCAGCCCCGACGCCGGCCCGCGCCAGACCCTGAGCCTGCTGACGCTCAAGCCCGGGCTCTTCACAGCCGGCGGGCGTGACGTTGCGGGCGCGGTCTGGCTTCACGACCTCGGCGCCCCCCCCGATGGGGCGCCGCCCGCCGCCTGGTGGGGCGGGCACCTGCCCTCCCAGGCGGCCCCGGCTGTCGGCCCCCACGCCGCCCACAAAGGCAGCCATGGGGATGTGGGCGTGCTCGGTGGCCAGTTGCCCGGCGCCACCGGCGTGGGCATGGCGGGCGCCGCCGTGCTGGCGGCGCGGGCCGCCCTGCACGCGGGCGCGGGGCGCGTGTACCTGGCGTTGGTGGGGAACGGGCCGGCCCCCTCGCACGACCCGCTGTCCCCCGAGCTGATGCACCGCCTGCCCGCCGCGCTGCTGGGCGCCGACGAGCACGCCCTGCCCGTGCTCGTCGCGGGCTGCGGCGGTGGCGAGGCCATCCGCGAATGGATGCCGCAGGCCCTGGTCTGCCCCCGGCTGGTGATCGATGCCGACGGGCTCAACGCCCTCGCCCGCGACCCCACGCTGCAGCGCCTGGCCCAGCGCCGCGCAGCGCGCGGCTGGCTGACGGTGCTCACGCCCCACCCGCTGGAAGCCGCCCGCCTGCTGGGCACCAGCACCGCCGAGGTCATGGCCGACCGGCTGGGCGCCGCGCGCCAGCTCACCGAGCGATTCGGCGCGGTCACGGTGCTCAAGGGGTCGGGGACCGTGGTGACCGAGCCCGGCGGCGCGCCCTGGATCAACGCCACCGGCAACGCCCGCCTGGCCACCGCTGGCACTGGCGACGTGCTGGCCGGGATGATCGGCGCGGCCTTGGCGCGCCCGCACGAACATAGCGCCGACGCCGTGCGCCGCGCCGTCGCCGCACACGGCGCGCTGGCGGACCATTGGCCCGCCGATCACACGCTCACGGCCGGGCGGTTGGTGCGCGCGGTGCGGCCGCTCTGACGCGAGCCGCTCGGGGAATCAGCCCAGCAGCATCAGCCCCACCTGCAGGGCGATGATCACCACCAGCACCGACAGGTCGACCCCACCCACCAGCGGAACCACGCGCCGCACGGGCGCCACGATGGGCGAGGACAGGCGGTCGAGCAGGCCCATGAGGGGCGAGCGCGGCTGCACCCAAGACAGGATCGCATACACGATCAGCAGCAGCATCAGGCCCTGCAGCAGGTCGCGCACCAGAAAGCGCAGGCCCAGCACCGGCACCGCCGCCCAGGGCAACTCGCCGCCCGAGGCGATCAGCAGCCACAGCAGCGCGTGCAGCAGGGACAGCAGCACCGCGGCCACCAGGCTCGCGCCATCGATGCGGCCCTTGGCGATGGCCGCTGGCAACAGGCGGCGCAGCGGCTGCACCAGCCAGTCGGTGATGGCCATCACGAAGCGCCCGGGCTGCGCCTGCATGGGCACGCGCAGGTGGTTCATCCAGGCGCGCAGCAGCGCCGCGGCCACGAGGAAGAAAAAGACGGTGTCGAGCAGGAACAGGAGGATGCGCATGCCGGCGAGTTTAGGCCGTCGGGAACCTCAAGCCGACAGGCGCAGACCGGCGCGCGGCGGCCGGGGGTCCAGCTCCAGGCCGGCATCGAAGCGGCGCATGGCCTCGGCGCGCGAGGCCTCCAGAAAGTCCAGCATGATGGGCGAGCTGTCCACCAGGGCGTGGCGGCCGTGGTGGAACTCGGGGTGCCACTGCACGCCGCGCGCGTAGGCCTCGCCGGTCCAGCGGATCGCCTCGACCAGGCCGTCGAGCGAGGACACCGCCTCCACCACGATGCCCTTGCCCAGGTCCGCCACCGCCTGGTGGTGGATGCTGGTGACGCGCAACTGCGTGGACTTGGGGTAGAGCTCGGTGAGCGCCGAGCCCTGGATGAAGGTGACGTCGTGCTCGAACTGGTCGTACAGCTCCACGTCCACGTGCTCGTGCGCGGCCGGGCACTGGGTGGCGATGTCCTGGAACAGCGTGCCGCCAAAGGCCACATTGAGCAACTGCGCGCCGCGGCACACCCCCAGCACGGGCTTCTTCTGCGCCAGGAAGCAGCGCATCAGCGCGAGCTCGTAGCGGTCACGCACCACGTCGCCGCGCCACTCCTCGCGCAGCGGTTCCTGGCCGTAGGTTTCGGGCGCCACGTCCGCCCCGCCCTGCAGCACCAGGGCATCGAGCTCCTGTACCACGTGTTCAACCTTCAGGTGGCGCGCGGCCAGCTGGGTGTCCTGCGTGACGGCCGGCACCATGAAGGCCACGGCACCGTGCGCCATGATCCAGTGCGCCAGCGAGGCCTCGATGTACTGCAGGCTTTTGTTGCGAAAGCCCAGCTCGGGCGGCACGTGGTGCATGAGCCGCGCCGACACGCCGATGCGCAAGGGCCGTTCCTGTTCGACGCGCGGCGATTTTCGGCCCCCGGCGCCACCGAGGCTGCCCTTCGTACTCATCGCCGCGACGCTCATCGCTTGCCCCGCCTCGACTTGGAGGGCCCCGCGCGCGAAGGCTTGGCGACCGACTTCTTGTCGGCCGCGCGGCGCACCGCGGACTTGAGTTCAGCGCCCGGGCGCGGCTTGGCGGCACCGCGCTCCCGCCGCCCCGCGCCGGCCGACGCGGCATCGCCGCCGGTCTTGTCGCGCATGGCCTTGAGCACCACGTCGTCTTCGCCGCTCACGAGGCGGAAATCGATGCGGCGGCCGTCCAGGTCGACCCGGCTGACCTGGACCTGCACGCGCGAACCCAGCGTGTAGCGGATGCCCGTGCGCTCGCCACGCAGTTCCTGGCGCGCTTCGTCGAAGCGGAAGTACTCGCCCCCCAGCTCGGTGATGTGCACCAGGCCCTCGACGTACATCGCGTCCAGGGTGACGAAGAGGCCGAAGCTCGTGACCGCGCTGACCACGCCCGCGAACACCTCGCCCAGGTGCTCGCGCATGTACTTGCACTTGAGCCAGGCCTCCACGTCGCGGCTGGCCTCGTCGGCGCGCCGTTCGTTGGCGCTGCAGTGCAGGCCCGCGGCCTGCCAGCCCAGGGTATCGGCCGAGGGCTTGCGCGCATGGGGTGCCGGTGGCTTCACGCGGCTGGCCAGGCGCTTGCTGAGCTTGGCGTGCGCCTCGCCCGGCGTGGGCAGCGCCGGCAGCTGGTACTTCTGCTTGTGCAGGATGGCCTTGATCACGCGGTGCACCAGCAGGTCGGGGTAGCGACGGATCGGGCTGGTGAAGTGGGTGTAGGCCTCGAACGCCAGGCCGAAGTGGCCGCTGTTGATGGGCGTGTAGATGGCCTGCTGCATGGAACGCAGCAGCATGGTGTGGATCTGCTGCGACTCGGCCCGATCCTTGGTGATCTCCGCGATGTGCTGGAACTCGCCGGGCTTGGGCTCGTCGCTGAGCGAGGCGTTGACGCCCATGGCCTTGAGGTAGTTGCGCAGCACCTCCAGCTTTTCGGGCGTGGGACCTTCGTGCACGCGGAACAGGCCCGGATGCTTGCCCTGCTCGATGAACTCGGCCGAGCAGACGTTGGCGGCCAGCATGGCTTCTTCGATCAGCTTGTGCGCGTCGTTGCGCGTGCGCGGCACGATGCGCTCGATGCGGCCCGATTCGTCGCAGACGATTTGCGTCTCCACGGTCTCGAAATCCACCGCGCCGCGCGCGTTGCGCGCCGCCAGCAACGCGCGGTACACGTCGTGCAGGTTCAGCAGGTAAGGCACCAGCGGCTTGCGGTTCATGGCCTCGGGGCCACGCGTGTTCTGCAGGATCGCCGCCACCTCGGTGTAGGTGAGGCGCGCGTGGCTGAACATGACCGCCGGATAAAACTGATAGGCGTGGATCTCGCCGCGCGCGGTGATGAGCATGTCGCACACCATGCACAGGCGCTCCACCCCCGGGTTGAGCGAGCACAGGCCGTTGGACAGCTTCTCGGGCAGCATGGGGATCACGCGGCGCGGGAAGTAGACCGAGGTTGCGCGGTCGTAAGCGTCCACGTCGATGGGCGAACCGGTCTGCACGTAGTGGCTCACGTCGGCGATGGCCACCAGCAGGCGCCAGCCCTTGGCCTTGCCCACTTTCGCGGGCTCGCAGTACACCGCGTCGTCGAAGTCGCGCGCGTCTTCGCCATCGATGGTCACCAACGGCACGTCGCGCAGGTCCACCCGGTGGCGCAGGTCGCTCGGCCGCACATGGTCGGGCAAAGCGCGCGCCTGCGCCGTGGCGGTCGGCGAGAACTCGTGCGGCACGCCGTACTTGCGGACCGCGATCTCGATCTCCATGCCCGGGTCGTCGATCTCGCCGAGCACTTCCTTCACACGCCCCACGGGCTGCCCGTACAGCGCAGGCGGCTCGGTGAGTTCCACCACCACCACCTGGCCCGGCTTGGCCGAGCCCGTGGCACCTTTGGGAATCAGCACATCCTGGCCGTAGCGCTTGTCCTCGGGCGCCACGAGCCACACGCCGCCCTCTTGCAGCAGACGGCCGATGATGGGCGCCGTGGAGCGCTCGATGATTTCGGTGACGCGGCCCTCGGGACGGCCCTTGCGGTCGAGCCGCACGATGCGGGCCTTCACACGGTCCTTGTGCAGCACCGCGCGCATTTCGTTGGAGGGGAGGTAGATGTCGGGCTGGCCGTCGTCGCGGACCACGAAACCGTGTCCATCGCGGTGTCCGGAAACGACGCCATCAAATTCTGCGAGGAGGTTGTTTTTATCGCTCACTATTTCTCTGCTATACTGCTGGTTTCCTGAGATGCCCAGGTGGCGGAATTGGTAGACGCACTAGTTTCAGGTACTAGCGCCGAGAGGCGTGGAGGTTCGAGTCCTCTCTTGGGCACCATCATATAAGGGCCTGCAGTCCACAAGACTGCAGGCTTTTTCTTTGGCCAACGGCCGCAGTGGCGTCGGCCAGGGCCGGCGGCCCCGGATCAAACGGGCATGGCCACAAGATCGTGGCCATCGGTATCAACAATACGGGCCCGCGTGAACTCGCCCACCTTCAGCGTCTTGCTGATCTTCTCGGGCGGCAGCAGCCGCACCACGCCATCGATTTCGGGCGCGTCCGCGTAGCTGCGGCCCAAGGCGCCCTTCTTGCCCAGGCCGGGCGCACTGTCCACCAGCACCTGCATGCTGGCGCCGATGCGAGCGCGCAGCTTGTCGGCCGACACCTGCTCGGCCACGGCCATGAAACGCGCGCGGCGCTCCTCGCGCAGCGCCTCGGGCACCGGGTCGGCCAACCCATTGGCGGCGGCACCCTCCACCGGCGAATACGCGAAGCAGCCGGCGCGGTCGATGCGCGCCTCGCGCAGGAAATCGAGCAGGTGCTCGAATTCCGCCTCGGTCTCGCCGGGAAAGCCCGCAATGAAGGTACTGCGCACGACGATCTGCGGACAGATCTCGCGCCAGCGCGCGATGCGCTCCAGGTTGCGCTCGCCGCTCGCGGGCCGTTTCATGCGGCGCAGCACGTCGGGGTGGCTGTGCTGCAGGGGTACGTCCAGGTAAGGAAGCACCAGGCCCTCGGCCATCAACGGGACGATCTCGTCCACGTGCGGGTAAGGATAAACATAGTGCAGGCGCACCCAGGCGCCGAAGGGCTTGGCGAGCTCGCCCAATTCGCGCACCAGGTCGTGCATGCGCGTCTTCACGGGCCGGCCATCCCAGAAGCCGGTGCGGTACTTCAGGTCCACGCCGTAGGCCGAGGTGTCCTGGCTCACCACCAGCAACTCCTTCACCCCCGCCTCGAACAGCTTGCGCGCCTCGGTCAGCACGTCACCGACGGGCCGGCTCACCAGGTCCCCGCGCATCGACGGAATGATGCAGAAGGTGCAGCGGTGATTGCAGCCCTCGCTGATCTTGAGGTACGCGTAGTGGCGCGGCGTGAGCTTGATGCCTTGCGGCGGCACAAGATCCACGAAGGGGTCGTGCGGCTTGGGCAGGTGCTGATGCACCGCCTCCATCACCTCGTGCGTGGCGTGCGGGCCGGTGACGGCCAGCACGCTGGGGTGCATCTGGCGCACCAGATTGCCGCCCTCCTCGCCCGCGCGCGCACCCAGGCAGCCGGTGACGATGACACGGCCGTTTTCGGCCAAGGCCTCGCCGATGGCGTCCAGACTTTCTTTCACGGCGTCGTCGATGAAGCCGCAGGTGTTGACGATGACCAGGTCAGCGCCGTCGTAGGACTTGGAGGTCTGGTAGCCCTCGGCGCTGAGCTGGGTCAGGATCAGCTCGGCGTCGGTGAGCGCCTTGGGGCAGCCCAGGCTGACGAAGCCCACCTTGGGCACGGCGCCCGGGGCGGTTGCGGTGGATTCACTCATAGAGGCGGGATTGTCTCAGACCCCGCCCGAGCGTTCAGACCATTCAGCGTTTGAGGCCCAGCGCGGCGAGCATCTGCTCGCTGTTTTTCTGCATCTGCTCCTGCATCTGCGTGAAGGCGGTGCGCGACTGCTCCAGGTAAGTGCCCATCATGCCCTGCATCATGGGCGACTGCAGGTTCATGAACTGCTTCCAGGCCTCCGGGTTGAGCCCGCCACCACCCTGCTCCGCCATCTTCTGCTGCAGATCCATGAAGATCTGGATGTTCTTTTCCAGGTAAGACCCCATGAAGTCCTGCATGGCGTGGCCGTAGAAACGGATGATGTTCGCCAGCACCTGTTCGGTGAAGATGGGCGCGCCGGCCGTTTCCTCTTCCAGGATGATCTGCAGCAGGATGCTGCGGGTGAGGTCTTCGTTGGTCTTGGCGTCACGCACCACGAAGGACTCGTTGCCCATCACCAAGGCCTTGACCTCGGCCAGGGTGATGTACGACGAGGTGTCGGTGTCGTACAGCCGGCGGTTGGGGTACTTCTTGATGACGCGCACGCCACGCGCACCCGCTGCTTCGGTCTTGGATTTGGTCGCCATCCCGGCATTCTAGGAACCGGCGGGGGGGCACCGGGCATGGTTTTCCCTGTGCAATCCACTCCGCCTCATGGCCAAGACAAAGGGCCTGTCGCGGTGGCAACAGGCCCTTTGGGAAAGTTGGTAGGCGCGAAGGGACTCGAACCCCTGACCCCCACCATGTCAAGGTGGTGCTCTAACCAGCTGAGCTACGCGCCTTCGAACGAATCGAAGCCTCGCAGTATAGCAGTTCCTGGCCGCACTATTTGCGGCGCACCATGCGCACGCCGTTCACGTCCCCCACCACGGCCATGGCGCGCGCCACCTGGCGGGCGTCTGCCACCTCGATGGTGAAGGTCATCCAGGCCACGCCCCGGACGGACTGGGTCTGCACCCCGATCACGTTCATCTTCTCGCGGGCGAAGACGTCGGAGATGTCGCGCAGCAGGCCCTGACGGTCGACGGCCTCGATGGCCACGTCGACCGGATACACCGCCTGCGCGCCGCCGCGCGCATCGTCGCGACCGGTCCAATCGACCTCGATCACGCGGTCCGGGCTCTTGCGCACCAGGTGCGCGAAATCGGTGCAGTCGGCACGGTGAATGCTCACGCCCTTGCCTCGCGTGACGAAGCCGCGAATCTCGTCGGGCGGCGCCGGCCGGCAGCACTTGGCGAGCTGGGTCATCAGCGAGCCCACGCCCACCACCAGCACGTCGCCCTTGGGGCTTTGCTGGCCGCGACGGGGCTTGCGCACCCAGCTGCTGGGCTCGGGCGCGGCCTCGGGTTCGGGCGGGCGCAACTGGGTCTCGATCGAGCGCAGCGACAGCTCGTCCTTGCCGACCAGCTCGAAGAGCTCGTCGGCGGAACCCAGGCCCATTTCAATGGCCAGGTCCTCGAACTTGAGCGCCGTGCGGCCTTCGCGCTGCAGCAGCTTTTCCACCGCCTCGCGCCCGCGCGCGATGGTCTCGGCCAGTGCCTGGGCGTTGAACCAGGCGCGCACCTTGCTCTTGGCGCGGTGACTCACCAGATAACCCAGCTCGGGATTGAGCCAGTCACGCGAAGGGCCGCCGTCCTTCACGGACACGATCTCCACCGTCTGACCGTTCTGCAGCGCCGTGTTCAGCGGCACCATGGCGCCATCGACCTTCGCACCGCGGCAGTGGTGGCCCAGGTCGGTGTGCACGGTGTAGGCAAAGTCGACCGGCGTGGCGCCTTGCGGCAATTCGACGATGGCGGCATTCGGCGTGAGCACGTAGATGCGGTCGTCGAACAGGCCCTGGGCGGTGCCGCTGAGATCGCGCTCCCAGGCCAGCAGTTGGCGCAGCACGGCGATCTTGGCGTCGTACTCGGAGTTGGCCGTCACGCCCGAGTAGCCTTTGGCACCCGCTTCCTTGTAGGCCCAGTGCGCGGCCACGCCGTGCTCGGCGTGATCGTGCATGGCCTGGGTACGGATCTGGATCTCGAAGGCCCGCCCCTGGGCGTCGCGCACCACCGTGTGCAACGACTGGTAGCCGTTCGGTTTGGGCTTGGCGATGTAGTCGTCGAACTCATCCGCCACCGGCGTGAAGTGCTCGTGCACGAAGGACAGCACGGCGTAGCAATCGGCGGTTTCGAGCACGATCACGCGCAAGGCCCGGATGTCAAACACCTGCTCGAAGTCCAGCGCCTTGCCCCGCATCTTCTTGACGATGCTGTAGATGTGCTTGGGCCGGCCCTGCACCATGGCGGCGATGCCCTGGGCCAGCAGCGCGCGCTGCAGGTCCTCGCGCACCTGCTCGACGTGCGCCTCGCGCTCGGCGCGTTTTTCGTCGAGCAGCTTGGCCACGTTCTTGTAGGTCTGCGGCTCCAGGAAGCGGAAGGCCAGGTCTTCCATCTCCCACTTGATCTGCCAGATGCCCAGACGGTTGGCCAGCGGCGCGAACACATGCAGGGATTCGCTGGCCAGCAGTTCGCCCGGATCGCCCTTGATGGAGGCGAAATAGCGCAGTGTCTGCAGACGCGACGCCAGGCGCAGCATCACCACGCGCAGGTCGCGTGAAAAGGCCAGCAGCATCTTGCGCACGTTCTCGGTCTGGCTGGCCGCGAGCTCGGACACCGGTGCCTTGGACAAACCCGGCGCGGGCTGGCCTGCGTCTTGCGCGGCCATGCGCTCCTCCTGCTTGCGCGCGAGCTTCTCCGCCGCCTTCAGGCGCGCCTGCCGCTGCAGCTGGACGAGCTTGGTGGTCTCCAGCGCCAGCGCGGCGTGCTGCTCGCCGAAGGCCTTGGCGATGACTTCCTGCGGCCGGTTCAGGTGCTGGCAGGCATACACCAGGTACACCACCGACTGCATGGCCTCGGACCCACCGATGTCGGCCAGGATGCGTGCCACCGCCTCGGCGTGTGTCCAGGTGTTCTCACCCGTGTCCAGGCATTCGCCTTCCAACAGGGGCTCGGCAAAGGCGCGGGCGCGCGCCAGCGCATTGGCCTGCTGCGGCAGGCCTGCGGCGGTGGCGGCCACGATCGCGGCCGTGGCTGGCGCCGCGTCGTCCAACGAGGGGTTGGCCCGCTTCATGGCGAGAGCAGGAAATCGAGCACGGCGCGCACCTGGTCGTCGGCCACCAGCGTGGGCGCGTGACCCACGCCAGCGAAGCTCACGCAGCGCGGGCGCGGCCCGCGGGCCTGCATGGCCCGCACGGTGTCCATGCTGAGCAGGTCCGAGTCCTCGCCGCGCAACACCAGGGTGGGCGCAGCGATCGCGTCGTACAGGTCCCACAGCGCGGCCTCGCCGGCGCGCACCGCCTCACGCAGCACCTGCGTTTCCACGCCCTGCGTCATGGCCTTGAACGGCACGGCGATGGCCGGGTCGTAGTGCAGGCGCACGCGCCCGCCGCGCTCGCGCAGCATCGGCAGGGACAGGGCCCGCCATTGTTCGGGCGTGTGGGGGCCGAAGCCCTGGGAAATGCTGGCCAGGTAGTCGCTCGCGGCCTGAGCGGAGTCGAAGTCGGGGTCCAGGCCCAGGTAGGTGCCGATGCGCATGAGCGCTTCCCACTGCACCACGGGCCCCACATCGTTGAGCACCAGGCGGGTGGGCGCCAGCAGCGGCTGCGCCGCCACGCCCATGCCGATGAGTCCTCCCATGCTGGTGCCAACCCAGTCGATTCGTACGCCGGGCCGCTGCGCGCGCAACTGCTGCAGCAGCACGGCAAGGTCGGCCACGTAGGTGGGCACCTGGTAGGCCATGGGGTCGGCCAGCCAATCGCTGTGCCCGCGCCCCGCCACATCCACCGCGACCACGCGGCAGAAGGGTTGCAGCGCGCGCGCCAGGGTGTCGAAGTCGCGCCCCTGGCGCGACAGACCGTGCACGCAGACGACCACGTGATCGTCGCGCCCGCCGGTGCTGCGCCAGTCCCACCAGGCCATGCAGCGCGGGCCGCCTTCACGGGCCGCGGCCCCACCGACGACGGTGTGCTGGAGTTGGGGTTCGGTCATGGTGCGGCTCGGGGCTGGCGTCCGCCATCCATAATGCATGGCAGCACGTCCAACCAATCGTAATGGAACTGGAGTAACCCATGCTCACCGGGAAAACCGCACTCGTCACCGGATCCACCAGCGGCATCGGCCTCGGCATCGCCAAGGCCCTCGCGCGCCAGGGCGCCAACGTGGTGCTCAATGGTTTCGGGGACAGCGCCGGTCCGCAGGCCGAGGTGGCGGCGCTGGGCACCCAGGTCGGCTACCACGGTGCCGACATGAGCAAGCCCGCGGAGATCGAGGACATGATGGCCTATGCGGCCAAGACCTTCGGCCAGGTGGACATCCTCGTGAACAACGCGGGCATCCAGCACGTCGCCAAGGTGCAGGACTTCCCGGTCGAACGCTGGGACGCGGTGATCGCCATCAACTTGTCCAGTGCCTTCCATACCTCGCGCCTGGCCCTGCCGGCCATGCTCAAGGCCAACTGGGGACGCATCATCAACGTGGCTTCGGTGCATGGGCTGGTGGGGTCGGCGGAGAAGTCGGCGTATGTGGCGGCCAAGCACGGCATCGTGGGCCTGACCAAGGTGACGGCCCTGGAGACCGCCACCTCGGGCGTCACCTGCAACGCCATCTGCCCGGGTTGGGTGCTGACGCCGCTGGTGCAGAAGCAGGTGGACGCGAAGGCCGCCGCACTGAAGCTGTCGAATGCGGAAGCCACCAAGCTGCTGCTGGGCGAGAAGGAGCCCTCGATGCAATTCACCACGCCCGAGGAGCTGGGCGAACTGGCGGTGTTCTTCTGCTCGCCCGCCGCCGGCAACGTGCGCGGCGTGGCCTGGAACATGGACGGCGGCTGGGCCGCCCAGTAAGGCCTCAACGCATTTGGATGGCGCCAGACACCGTGATGCTCACGGTACTGGTGCCGGCGGCCACCGGAATGGCGGCGTCGCTCGCGGCCGCCTTGGCCTCCATGGCCATCATGCGCGGCATGGGTCGCTCGGGCATGTCGGTCGAACTCACCGATACATCGCGCAGCGTGTAGCCGCTGAAGCCGAAGCCCTTGGCGATTTCACTGGCGCGCGCGCGAAAACGCTCGATGGCCTGGGCCTGCACCTGGGACTCAAGCGCCTGGCGCGCCTCGCGCGAAAGGGAGAAGCCCATGCTGGAAACGGTGAGGGTCTGCACGCGACCGGCCACCGCGCTCACGTTGGCGATGTCTCGGCCCTCGATCACCACCTCGGCCTGGCCCTGCCAACCGCTGATGCGGCCATTGCTGCCATAACGCGGATAGAGGCGCAGATTGCCAGTGCGCACCTCCAGTTGCTGAGGCTTGGCCTGCGGCTGAGCGATCGCCAGTGCGGCATCCACAGCCACCTTGAGCTGATTCTGCACGGTGGCGGCATCGCTGCCCTCGCGGGTGGTGCTCAACACCACGGTGAGCCAGTCCTGCGGCACTTCCAGGTGGCCACTGGCGGAGAGGCTCACCACATTGGCGGGCACCTCAGGCGCCTGCGCCAACGCGACCGGCGAAGCGGCCACGGCGGCGATGAGGCTGAGAGCGGAAGCGGCGCGGCGAACCGCAGCCGCCGAACGGGCGGGCAGATAGGGCATGGGCATGTGTGCTGGGTTTTGTTCAGGGCTGGCGATGGGACTCGAAGGGCGGTTGCACCCTGAGCTGCTCGCGCAGGCGCTGGCGCTCCTCCACGGACAGCCGGAAAGGCTTGCCGCCGTCGTCCATGTCGTCAAAGGGTTGGCGCAGCGCGTCACGCAGCCGCATGGGCGCACGCGCCTCGCCGCCATCGATTGAGATGGGCACCACCGTCACCGTCGCAGCGTCGGCGCCGATCATGCCGGCGTCGCGCGGACGCTCCGGATTGGCGTACGCCAGACACGCGGTCAAGCAGGCAATGGTTCCCATCCAAACGGACTTCATGGTGTGGAGGAGTATGAACAGAAGTCCGATTGTGCGAGTGAGGCCCGGGTCAAGCGAATGGCATGTGGGGCAACATCTGTAACAGCCTGTCAAAAAACCAAAAAACGAGCGTTGACAAGCACTTGCCGCTGCCAAAATCGGCTTTGTTACATTTATCGGAAGTTGCTCCCATGCCACAGAACCACCCCCGCCCCAACAAGGTTCTCGTCGTCGATGACGACGTGCGCATCCGCGACCTGCTGCGCCGCTACCTGATGCAGGAAGGCTTCGAAGTGATGCTGGCCGAAGACGGCAAGGCCCTGAATCGGGTCTTGCAGCGCGACGCCGTGGACATCATCGTGCTTGATCTGATGATGCCCGGCGAGGACGGGCTGTCGATCTGCCGCCGCCTGCGCGCCAACGGCGACCGCACGCCCATCATCATGCTGACCGCCAAGAGCGAGGACGTGGACCGCATCGTGGGCCTGGAGGTCGGCGCCGACGACTACCTCGGCAAACCGTTCAATCCGCGGGAACTGCTGGCTCGCATCCACGCCGTGCTGCGCCGCCGTCCGCCAGCCGAGGTCCCCGGCGCGCCCTCGCAAGATGCCGAAGTGGTGAAGTTCGGCCCCTACGAATTCGACCTGAGCCTGCGCACGCTGCGCAAGGACGGCAACGACCTGCCGCTGACCACCGGCGAATTCGCCATGCTGAAAGCCCTGGTACGCCATCCGCGCCAACCGCTGTCGCGCGAGAAGCTGGCCCAGCTGGCGCGCGGACGCGAGTTCGAGCCCTTCGACCGCAGCCTGGATGTGCAGGTCTCGCGCCTGCGCAAGCTGATCGAGGACGACGCGTCCTCGCCGCGCTACCTGCAGACGGTATGGGGCGTGGGCTACGTGTTTGTGCCGGACGGCAACACCTGATGGACAGCGAATCACGCGTACCGTTCGAGACCGAACCCACCGCGCTGGAAACCGCCCCAGCCCCGCTGGAGGTGCGGCCCACGCGCGGCGTGAGCCTGTTCTGGCGCACGTTCTTCTTTCTCACCTTGCTGCTCACGGGCTGCATCATCGCGTGGCTGCAAACCTTCCGCGCGCTGGAATACGAGCCGCGCGCCCTGCAAAGCGCGCAGCAGCTCGCTTCGCTGGTGAACCTGAGCCGTGCGGCGCTGATCCACTCGGACTCCATCGCGCGCGTCTCACTCATCAAGACCCTGGCGTCCGAGGAAGGCCTTCGCATCGCACCGCGCGAGCCCAACGACACCTTCCAGCTCTACGACACCGACCTGCTCAGCCGCAACGTGGCCGGGCAGTTGAAGGCCCGCCTGGGGCCTGACACGGTGGTGGCGCGAGAGGTCAATCACCAGGCGGGGCTGTGGATCGGCTTCTCGATCGACGGCGACCCGTACTGGCTGTTGACCGACCCCTCCCGCATCGGCCCGGTGGCGGGCACCACTTGGCTGATCTGGCTGGGCACGGCCGCCCTGCTTTCGCTCGCTGGCGCCGCGCTCATCGCGCGCCTGATCAACCGGCCCTTGAAGAAGCTCTCCTTCGCCGCCAGCCGGGTGCGCGAGGGCGACTTCAACGCCAGCCAGCTCAACGAGACCGTGGCCACCAGCGAGATTCGCGAGGTCAACATCGGCTTCAACCGCATGGCGCAGCGCCTGTCCAAGATCGAGCAGGACCGGGCGCTCATGCTCGCCGGTATCTCACACGACCTGCGCACGCCGCTGGCGCGCCTGCGGCTGGAAACCGAAATGAGCGTGGCCGATCCGATGGCGCGCGAGCACATGTCGGCCGACATCGAGCAGGTCAACGCCATCATCGACAAGTTCCTCGACTACGCGCGGCCCGACCACATGAAGCCGGAGGAGGTCAATCTCAACGAGGTGATCGAGACCGCGCTGTTCGCGCTCGGCGACGACCCCAAAACGGTCATCAAGACCCGCATCGAGCCCGCGCTGTTCGTGCTGGGCGACCCGGTGGAGCTGCAACGCGTGTTCAGCAACCTGCTGGAAAACGCCTCGCGCTACGGCCGCGACCCCGACAGCGGGGTGGTGCAAATCGACATCGCCGCCAAGGCCAAGGACGACTCGGTGCTGGTCAAGCTGCGCGACCACGGCCGCGGCGTGCGGCCCGAAATGCTGGAGCAGTTGACTCAGCCGTTCTTCCGCGGCGACGCCGCGCGCTCCGACGCCACCGGCACGGGCCTGGGTCTGGCCATCGTGGAGCGCGCCATCACGCGCATGGGGGGGCGCTTCGCACTGGCCAACAGCAGCACGGGCGGCCTGGCGGCGCACATGAAGCTGCGCCGCTCGCCGGGCTGAGCGCTGCCGGGCACCAGCCGCTCAGACCTTGAGCAACAAGGCCACGGCGCGGGCCTCGATGGCCTCGCCCTGCCCCACCGGCCCCATCTTCTCGGCCGTCTTGGCCTTCACGTTCACCTGGTCCACCGCCAGGTCGAGCAAGGCGGCGATGCGCTCGACCATGGCCGGGATGTGCGGCGCCAGCTTGGGCGCCTGAGCCACCACCGTGCTGTCGACGTTGCCGATCTCGTAGCCTTCGGCGCGCACGCGCCGCGCGGCCTCGGCCAGCAGCGCGCCCGAGTCGGCACCGCGGAAGCGCTCGTCGGTGTCGGGAAAGTGGCGGCCGATATCGCCCAGCGCGGCGGCGCCGAGCAGCGCGTCGGTGATGGCGTGCAGCAGCGCGTCGGCGTCGGAATGCCCCAGCAGGCCATGCGTGTGCGGCACGGTGATGCCCCCCAACACCAGTGGGCGGCCGGTGACCAGGCGGTGGATATCCCAACCTTCGCCGATGCGGATGGCGTTCATGTGCGGCTCCTCAGGATGGCTTCGGCCAAGGCGAAGTCGTGCGGGTACGTGACCTTGATGTTGCTGGCGCGCCCTTCCACCAGGCGCGGGCGCCGCCCGGTGCGCTCGATGGCGCTGGCCTCGTCGGTGATGCCCTCGAAGCCGGTGGCCCGGGCCTCCGACAGCGCGTCCAGCAACTCGCCCAGGCGGAACATCTGCGGCGTCTGGGCCAGCCACTTGTGGCGGCGCTCGATGGTGCGGGCCACACGGCCGTCCACCTCGTCCTTCAGCGTATCGGGCAAGGGCAGCGCCAGAAGGCCGCCCACCGGGTCGCCAGCGCAGGCCTCGATCAGCGCCGTCACCTCCTCGGGCGTGACCAGGCAGCGCGCGGCGTCGTGCACCAGCACCCAGTCGGTATCGGGCACGCCGGCTTCGCGCAGGGCCCGCAGGCCGTTGAACACGGTTTCGGCGCGCGTGGCCCCGCCGCGGCGCAGGGCCTGCACGCCGTCGATATCGGCGGGCCAGTGCGCATCGTCGGGCGCCAGCACCACCACGATCCGATCCAGCCGCGGCACGCCGCGCAACGCAGCCAGGGTGTGCTGCACCAGGGGCCGTCCCGCGACGGGCTGGTATTGCTTGGGCAGTGGCGCGCCCGCGCGCGAACCGGTGCCCGCGCAAGGCAGCAACGCATGGCAGCGGGGCAAGGACGGTGGGGCGGGAAAAGGGGAAGCGGCGCTCATGGGCGGCGCCATTCTAGAATTCACCCACACCCCCGGCCCGATCCGACCGGGGGTATTTGCATTGTTGGTACCGACCGCATGTCCCTCACCCTGCCCGCGCTGAGCCCCGGCAAGCGCCACACCCTACCCCACCCCGGCGGCTCGGCCGACGCGCTGTGGCTGGCCCGCCTGGCCGAGCGCGAACAGCGCGACGGCCGGCTCACCGCCATCGTCACGGCCGACGCGAACGACGCCCGGCGCCTGATCGACGAGCTCGCCTTCTTCGCGCCCGATCTGCGCACCACGCTGTTTCCCGATTGGGAAACCCTGCCCTACGACACCTTCTCGCCTCACCAGGATCTCATCAGCGAGCGCCTGGCCACGCTGTGGCGCATCTCCCAGCGCGCGCAGGACGGCGGCGCCGACGTGGTACTGGTGCCGGCCACCACGGCGCTCTACCGGCTCGCGCCACCGTCCTTCCTGGCGGGCTACACCTTTCACTTCAAGGTCAAGCAGTCGCTGGACGAGGCGCGGCTCAAGGGCCAGCTCACGCTCGCGGGTTACCAGCACGTCACGCAGGTGGTGAGCCCCGGCGAGTACGCCGTGCGCGGCGGCCTCATCGACCTTTTCCCCATGGGCAGCCCGGTGCCCTACCGCGTGGACCTGTTCGACGACGAGATCGACAGCATCCGCACCTTCGACCCCGACAGCCAGCGCAGCCTGTACCCGGTGAACGAGGTGCGCCTGCTGCCCGGCCGCGAGTTCCCCATGGACGACGCGGCGCGCGCGCGCTTTCGCAGCCGCTGGCGCGAACTGCTCGAAGGCGACCCGACCAAGAGCCGCCTGTACAAGGACATGGGCAACGGCGTGGCCACCGCCGGCATCGAGTACTACCTGCCGCTGTTCTTCGAGGACACCGCCACGGTGTTCGACTACCTCGGCGAGGCCGCAACCCTGGTGCTGCATGGCGAGCTGGAGCCCGCCTTCCAGCGCTTCTGGCAAGACACGCGCGAGCGCCACCGCCTGCTGCAGGGCGATCCCGACCGCCCCATCCTGCCGCCCGACGCCCTCTTCCTCAACGCCGAGCAGTTCTTCACCCGGGCCAAGGCACACGCCCAGGTGGTGATGCGCCCGGGCGCCAGCGACGTGAGCGACAGCGCTTTCGCCCAGGCACTGCCCGATCTGGCCGTGGTGCGCGGCGCCGACGAACCGCTGGCCAAGCTGCAGGCCCACCTGCGCGCCAGCCCGCAACGCGCGCTGATCCTGGCCGAAAGCGACGGCCGGCGCGAAAGCCTGCTCGACTTCCTGCGCGCCAGCGGCCTGAACCCGCCCGCCTTCGACAGCCTGGCCGAATTCCAGGCCAGCGAGGAAAAGGCGGGCATCGCCACCGCTGCCCTGGCCACCGGCTTCGCCTGGCTGGAAGCCGGCATCGACTTCGTCACCGAGACCGAGCTGTTCGCCGCCGGCCCCACCACCCGTCGGCGCCGCAAGCAGGAGCAGGTGAGCGACGTCGACGCGCTCATCAAGGACCTGTCCGAGCTCAACGTGGGCGATCCCGTGGTGCACGCGGCGCACGGCATCGGCCGCTACCGCGGGCTCATCAACCTGGACATGGGCGAGAAGAACGCCGACGGCACGCCCGCGCTGCAGGAGTTCCTGCACCTGGAATACGCCGACAAGGCCGTGCTCTACGTGCCCGTGAGCCAGCTCGGCCTCATCGGCCGCTACACCGGCGTGAGCGCCGATGAGGCGCCGCTGCACAAGCTGGGCAGCGGCCAGTGGGAGAAAGCCAAGCGCAAGGCCGCCGAACAGGTGCGCGACGCCGCCGCCGAGCTGCTCAACATCTACGCGCGCCGCGCCGCGCGCCAGGGCCACGCCTTCCGGTATTCACCGCAGGACTACGAGGCCTTCGCCAACGACTTCGGTTTCGAGGAAACCGCCGACCAGCGCGCCGCCATCCACGCCGTGGTGCAGGACATGATCAGCCCGCGGCCCATGGACCGCCTGGTCTGCGGCGACGTGGGCTTCGGCAAGACCGAGGTGGCGCTGCGAGCGGCCTTCGTGGCCGTGACCGGCGGCAAGCAGGTGGCCTTCCTCGCGCCCACCACGCTGCTGGCAGAACAGCACTACCAGACCCTGGTGGACCGCTTCAGCAAGTGGCCAGTGAAGATCGCCGAGATGAGCCGCTTCCGGTCACAGAAGGAAATCACGGCGGCCATGAAGGGCATCGCCGACGGCTCGGTGGACATCGTCGTTGGCACGCACAAGCTGCTGAGCGAGAAAGCCCAGTTCAAGAACCTGGGCCTGCTCATCATCGACGAGGAGCACCGCTTCGGCGTGCGCCACAAAGAGGCCATGAAGCAGCTGCGGGCCGAAGTCGACGTGCTGACGCTCACCGCCACCCCCATTCCACGCACCCTGGGCATGGCGCTCGAGGGCCTGCGCGACCTCAGTGTGATCGCCACCGCCCCGCAGCGCCGCCTGGCCATCAAGACCTTCGTTCGCAACGAAGGCAACGGCGTCATCCGCGAGGCCGTGCTGCGCGAGCTCAAGCGTGGCGGCCAGGTCTACTTCCTGCACAACGAGGTCGAAACCATCGAGAACCGCAAGGCCAAACTGGAAGAGATCCTGCCCGAGGCGCGCATCGCCGTCGCGCACGGCCAGATGCCCGAGCGCGAGCTGGAGCGCGTGATGCGCGACTTCGTCGCGCAGCGCTACAACCTCTTGCTGTGCTCCACCATCATCGAGACCGGCATCGACGTGCCCACAGCCAACACCATCGTCATGAGCCGCGCCGACAAGTTCGGCCTGGCGCAGCTGCACCAGCTGCGCGGCCGCGTGGGCCGCAGCCACCACCAGGCCTACGCCTACCTGCTGGTGCCCGAGATCGAGGGCCTCACCAAGCAGGCCGCGCAGCGGCTGGACGCCATCCAGCAGATGGAGGAGCTGGGCAGCGGTTTCTACCTGGCCATGCACGACCTGGAGATCCGTGGCGCTGGCGAGGTGCTCGGCGAGAACCAGAGCGGCAACATGCTGGAGGTGGGCTTCCAGCTCTACAACGAGATGCTCTCGGAGGCCGTGAAGGCGCTCAAGGCCGGCCGCGAACCCGACCTGCTGGCGCCCTTGTCCGTCACCACCGACATCAACCTGCACGCCCCTGCCCTGCTGCCCAACGACTATTGCGGCGACGTTCACCTGCGCCTGAGCTTCTACAAGAAGCTGGCCACCGCCCGCAGCGCCGAGCAGGTCGATGCCCTGCTAGAGGAAATCGTCGACCGCTTCGGCAAGCCGCCGGCGCAGACGCAGACCCTCATCGACGTGCACCGCCTGCGCGTGCTGAGCGCGCCCTACGGCGTGGCCAAGGTCGACGCGGCGCCGGGCGTGGTCAACATCACCTTCAAACCCAACCCGCCGATCGAGCCGATGCGCATCGTCGAGCTCATCCAGAAGCACAAGCACATCAAACTTGCGGGCAACGAGAAGCTGCGCATCGAGCGCGCGCTGCCCGAGGTGAAAGACCGCGTGCAACTCGTGCGCGACGTGCTGCGCGCCCTGGGCCAACCCCAAAAGACCACCACCGAAACCGCATGACTGCCCCTGCCACTGCCATCTCCCCCGGTCTCACCGTGCGCGGCTTCACGCCGCCGCTCAAGCTCCGCGACTTCAAGCTCATCGCCTTCGACATGGATTCCACGCTCATCAGCATCGAGTGCGTGGACGAGATCGCCGACGTGGTCGGCAAGAAGGCGGAGGTCGCCGCCATCACCGAGGCCGCAATGCGTGGCGAGATCGCCGACTACAAGGACAGCCTGCGCCGCCGCGTGGCCCTGCTCAAGGGCGTGACCGTGGCCGACATGGAGCAGGTGCTGGTCGAGCGCCTGCGCATCAACCCCGGCGCGGCCGAACTCGTGCGCGCCAGCCAGGCCGCCGGGCTCAAGGTGCTGCTGGTCTCCGGCGGCTTCACCTACTTCGCCTACCGTGTGCGCGACACGCTGGGCATCGACTTCGTGCGCGCCAACGTGCTGGAAATCGCCAGCGGCGCGAACTGCGGCGAACTCACGGGCCGCATGGTCGACCAGACCTGGGGCGACATATGCGACGGCGCCGAGAAGCGGCGCACCCTGCTGGAGGTCGCCTCGCTGCTGGGCATCGAGCCCTCGGAATGCATTGCCATGGGCGACGGCGCCAACGACCTGCCCATGATGGGCGTGGCCGGCCTGTCCGTGGCCTACCACGCCAAGCCCGCCGTGCGCGAACAGGCCATGGTGTCCATCGACAGTGGCGGACTGGACCGCCTGCTGGAGGTGCTGCGCTGAAGCGCGGGCACCCGAGGCAAAAGAAAAAGCCCGTCATCTCGCGATGACGGGCTTTTGCATAAATGGTCGGCGTGGCGGGATTCGAACTCGCGACCCCTTGCACCCCATGCAAGTGCGCTACCAGGCTGCGCTACACGCCGACAAGCCTCGCATTATAGCCGGCAAAAAAGCGCGCTCTCAGGCCGATAGCCGAAGCAACTCACGAATCTCGAGCAGTTCGCGGCGCATGTCGCTCAGCAGCGTGGGTTCGGCCGATGCCGCCGGTGCGGCGGGCGACACCACCGCCGACACCACGGTGGTGTCGTCGTCGTGGATGACGGCGTCCAGGTCGATCACGTCGATCGGATCGTCATCGTCCTGGCGGCGCTTCTCGCGCTCGGCCTGGGCCAGCTCCTGCAGCTTGTTGCGCGCGCCGCTGATGGTGAAGCCCTGGTCGTACAGCAGCTCGCGGATGCGGCGGATCATCAGCACCTCATGGTGCTGGTAGTAGCGCCGGTTGCCCCGGCGCTTCATGGGGCGAAGCTGCGTGAACTCCTGCTCCCAGTAGCGCAGCACATGCGGCTTGACGCCACACAGCTCGCCCACCTCACCAATGGTGAAGTAGCGCTTCGCTGGAATGGGGGGCAGCGATTTTTCCATGTAAATCAAGGCGGTAGAAACCGAAGCTTGAATTTACTCTAAGTAAGGAAACCCCGGGGACTACCCCGGGGCTTTTCGTGCGAAATGTTGTAAGCGACCCCTATCGGGCCGCGCGACAGCGCCGTTCAGCCGCCGATGACCGCCGCCTGCACCTGCTCCTTGAGCTTGGGGCTGGCGTGGAAAGTGACAACCCGCCGGGCCTGGATGGCCACCGGTTCGCCGGTGCGGGGGTTGCGGCCCGGGCGGGCCGCCTTGGTGCGGATCTGGAAGTTGCCGAAGCCCGAGATCTTCACGTCCGTGCCATTGACCAGGCTCTCGGTGATGAGATCGAAGAAGGCGTCGATCATGTCCTTGGATTCCCGCTTGTTCAGGCCGATCTGGTCGAACAGCAGCTCGGCGAGCTGCGCCTTGGTGAGGGCGGGGGTTTCCAGGCTTTCGACGGCCAGTTCCATCGGGTACTCCTTCTTGTCGGTGTCGGGGCTCAAGCGCGCAGACGGGCTTTCACGCGCTGCTGCAGGGACGCGAGCGTCTGCTGCACGGCGGCTTCGATTTGTTCGTCGGCCAGTGTAGCGTCCTCACGGTTCATGACGAGGCGCACGGCCAGGCTCTTCTCATGCTCGGCCAGGCCGGGCACCGTGGCGCCCTTCTTCGGTCGGTAGACGTCGAACAGCACGGCGTCCTGCAGCCAGGGGTTGCTGGCGGCGCGGATGGCGGCCATCACGGCGTCGTGCGACACGGTTTCGTCGACCACCAGCGCCAGGTCGCGCTGCACCGGCTGGTGGCGGCTGACCGCGCGGAAGGTCGGCACCGGCCAGGCCAGCACGGCGTCGAGTTCCAGTTCGAACAGCACCGGCGCCTGGGGCAATTCGTATGCCTGGCGCCAGCGCGGATGCAATTCGCCCACGTGGCCAATGCAGCGGCCATCCAACCACACGGCCGCGCAGCGGCCCGGGTGCATCGCCGGGTGCTCGGCGGCGCGGAACTCGGCGCGGCGCGGCGCCAGCAAGGCCTCCACATCGCCCTTGGCGTCGAAGAAATCAGCTCCACGATCGCTCTCGCCCCACTGCAAGGCGTTCAGCGGCCCACCCGCCAGGCCGGCCACGCGCATGGGCTGGTCGAAGCCGGCCACGGTGGTGTCGCTGTCGGCCACGCCCGCGTCCTTGCGGAACACGCGACCGATCTCGAACAGGCGCACGCGCTCGGCGCGGCGGTCGAGGTTGAACTTGCACACCGCCACCAGGCTGCCGATCAGCGAGGAGCGCATCACGCTCATCTGGCTGGCGATCGGGTTGAGCAACTGGATGGGGTCGGCGTTGCCCGCGAGCTCGCGCTCCCAGCGCTCTTCCACGAAGCTGAAGTTGATCGTCTCCTGGTAACCCAGTTGCGCGAGCTGGCGGCGTACGGCGAAAGCGCCGCGGCGCGCCTCGGGACGCAGCTTGGCGGTGATCGGCGCCAGCGGAGGCGTGGTGGGCAGCTGCTCGTAGCCCACGAGGCGCACCACTTCTTCGATCAGGTCCTCCTCGATCTGCAGATCGAAGCGGTACGGTGGCGGCGTCACGGTGACCGTGCCCTCGCCCTCGTGCAAGGCCAGACCCAGGCGGCGCAGCGCACCCACGCACTGCGCCTGCGTGAGCGGCATGCCGATGACCTTGGCCGCGCGCGCCACGCGCAGGGTGACGGGCTTGGCCTCGGGCAGGCGCGCCACCCGATCGTCCATGGGACCGGCCTGGCCGCCGCAAATCTCCAGCACAAGCTGCGTGATGCGCTCGATGTGTTCGACCGTGGTGGACGGATCGACGCCCCGCTCGAAGCGGTGGCCGGCGTCCGTGCTGAAGTTGTAGCGGCGCGAACGGCCGGCCACCGCCTTGGGCCACCAGAAGGCGGCCTCGATGTAGATGTTCTCGGTGTCGTCGGACACCGCGGTGGCGTCGCCGCCCATGATGCCCGCCAACGACTCGACCGCCTGGTCGTCGGCGATCACGCCCACGCCGGCGTCCACGGCGATGGTGTTGCCGTTGAGCAGCTTGAGCGTTTCACCCTCGCGACCCCAGCGCACCTGCAGCCCGCCATGGATCTTGTCGAGATCGAAGATGTGCGAGGGGCGGCCGAGCTCGAACATCACGTAGTTGGAGATGTCCACCAGCGCGGTGACGCTGCGCTGTCCGCAGCGCGCCAGGCGATCGACCATCCAGGCCGGCGTCTGCGCCTGGGTGTTCACGCCACGCACCACGCGGCCGCTGAAGCGGCCGCACAGGTCGGGCGCCTCGATGCGCACCGGCAGCCGGTCGTCCAGCGACACCGGCGCGGCCGAGAAGCTGGGCGCCTGCAGCGGCGCGCCGGTGATGGCCGCCACTTCGCGCGCGATGCCGTACACGCTCAGGCAGTGCGCCAGGTTGGGCGTGAGCTTCAGGGTGAACAGCATGTCGTCCAGCGCCAGCTGCTCGCGGATGTCACGCCCCACCACAGCATCGGCGGCGAGTTCGAGCAGGCCTTCGTGGCTATCGGACAGCTGCAGCTCGCGCGCCGAGCACAGCATGCCTTGGCTTTCCACGCCGCGCAGCTTGCCGAGCTTGATGGCGAAGGGCTTGCCGTCCTCGCCGGGGGGCAGCTCGGCGCCCACCAGCGCGCAGGGCACCTTGATGCCCACGCGCGCGTTCGGCGCGCCGCAAACGATGTTGAGCAGCGCGCCCTGCCCCACGTCCACCTCGCACACCCGCAGGCGATCGGCGTTGGGGTGTTGCACGGCGGACTTGATCTCGCCCACCACGACCCGGGTGAACGGCGGCGCCACCGGGCGCAGCTCTTCGACCTCGAGTCCAGCCATGGTGAGGGTGTCGGCAAGTTGCTGGCTCGTCAGCGGCGGGTTGCAGAAGCTGCGCAGCCAGGATTCGGGGAATTGCATGGTGGTCGCTTATCGGAACTGGCTGAGGAAACGCACGTCGCCGTCGAAGAACAGGCGCAGGTCATTGACGCCGTAGCGCAGCATGGTCAGGCGGTCGGGTCCCATGCCGAAGGCAAAGCCGATGTAGCGCTCGGGGTCGAGGCCCATGTTGCGCACGACGTTCGGGTGCACCTGGCCGGAGCCCGCCACCTCGAGCCAGCGCCCGGCCAGCGGGCCGCTCTGGAACTGGATGTCGATCTCCGCGCTCGGCTCGGTGAACGGAAAGAAGCTGGGGCGAAAGCGCAGCACCAGGTCGCCGCTCTCGAAAAAGGTACGGCAGAAGTCGGTGAAGACAACCTTGAGGTCCTTGAAGCTCACGTTCTCACCGATCCACAGGCCCTCGCACTGGTGGAACATGGGCGAGTGGGTGGCGTCGCTGTCCACGCGGTAGGTGCGGCCCGGCGCGATGACGCGGATCTCGGGCATGCCCTGGCCGGCGTCCAGGGCCGCGCGGTGGCGCTTGACGTGCTGCACCGCGTGGCGGATCTGCATGGGGCTGGTGTGCGTGCGCAGCAGATTGGGCGCCTTCGCCGAGCCGCCTTCCACGTAGAACGTGTCGTGCATGGAGCGCGCTGGGTGGTCTTCCGGCGTGTTGAGGGCCGTGAAGTTGAACCAGTCGGATTCGATCTCGGGCCCCTCGGCCACCTCGAAACCCATGGACCCGAAGATGGCCTCGATGCGCTCCAGCGTGAGGCTCACCGGGTGCAGCCCTCCCGCGCCACGCTGGCGGCCCGGCAGGCTCACGTCCAGCGCCTCGGCCTTGAGCTGAGCGTCCAGCTCCGCATCGGCCAGGGCCTGGCGCCGCTGGCTCAGCGCGCTCTCAATGGCTTGCTTGGCCAGGTTGATCGCAGCACCGCGCGTCTTCTTCTCGTCCACCGACAGGGCGGCCATGCCCTTCATCAACTCGGTGATGCGGCCCGACTTGCCCAGGTAGCGCGCCTTGGCGTTCTCCAGGTCGGCCGGCGTGGCGGCCTGCGCGAACTCGGCGCGTGCTGCCTCGGCCAGGTTGTCCAACTCGTTCATTCGATGCGTGTCCGATGCAATGAAAAAAGGGTTGAAGCCGGCGGGTCACCCCTCAAGCCTCAACCCCTTAGAACGGCAGCGGGCGCCTGCGCGCCCGGCCGGGAATCAAGCGGTGGCCAGCTTGGCTTTGACCTGCTCCACGATGCTGCCAAAAGCCGCCGGATCGTTGACGGCCAGGTCGGCGAGGACCTTGCGGTCGATCTCGATCTGGGCCTTCTTCAGACCGTTGGCGAACTGGCTGTACGTCAGGCCGCAAGCGCGAGCACCGGCGTTGATACGCGCGATCCACAGCTGGCGGAACACACGCTTCTTGGTGCGGCGATCGCGGTAGGCGTATTGGCCCGCCTTCATCACCGCCTGTTTGGCGATGCGGAAGACGTTGCCGCGGCGGCCGCGGAAACCTTTGGCCAGAGCCAGGACTTTTTTATGGCGGGCGCGAGCCGTGACACCACGTTTGACGCGAGGCATAGTGCTTCTCCTTGTTCGTCTTGATTACAGGCCAGCGAACGGCAGCATCTGCGCCATGTGACCCATGTTGGTCTCATGGACGTTGACGGCCCCGCGCAGGTGGCGCTTGTTCTTGGTGGACTTCTTGGTCAGGATGTGACGCTTGAAGGCTTGACCGCGCTTGACGGTGCCACCGGGACGAACACGAAAACGCTTCTTCGCGCTGCTCTTGGTCTTCATTTTGGGCATGGAAATGCTCCTTTTGATTTGTGCTCGCGAGGCGCCGCGGCAACCAGCCACGGTCTTGATGGGCCCCGAGCCACTTTTGGTAAGGCCCTTTCGGGCCTTCCTTTCGGCACTGGCCTTGCGGCTGGTGCCTCAAGCCGGCAGGGGACCAACCCTGCCCGCTCAATCCTTCAGAAAACCCCGGCGGCTCAGGCCGCCGTGGGGCTGGCCGCCGGCGCTGCCGCTTCGGCTGTGGGCTTCGCCGCCACCTTCTTGCGGCTCGGCGCGATCATCATGATCATCTGGCGCCCTTCCAGCTTCGGGAACTGCTCCACGATGATCAGGTCGCCCAACTCGTCGCGGATGCGGTTCAGCAGCGCCAGACCGAGTTCCTGGTGCGTGATCTCGCGGCCACGGAAGCGCAACGTGATCTTGCACTTGTCGCCGTCGTCCAGGAACCGGCGGATGTTGCGCATCTTGATGTTGTAGTCGCCGTCGTCGGTACCCGGGCGGAACTTGACTTCCTTGATTTCGATGACCGTCTGCTTGGCTTTCGCTTCGGCCGCCTTCTTCTGTTCCTGGTACTTGAACTTGCCGTAATCCATCAGGCGGCACACCGGCGGATTCGCGGTGGCGGCGATCTCCACGAGATCGACGTCGAGCTCGCCAGCCATCCGAAGGGCTTCCTGCAAGCTCACGATGCCCAGGGGCTCGTTGTTCGGGCCGTTGAGGCGAACCTCGGGGGCCATGATTTCCCGGTTCAGGCGGTGCGCGCGTTCTTCACGCTGGCGGCGGTCGCGAAAGTTGGTAGCGATGGTGCGTTTCCTTCAAGTGGGCCGATGAATCAAAAACGGCCTGTCGGCCGCGGGGCTGCTCGCACCATGGGCGCCCGGTGATGCGGCGGCTTCACCGGGCCATGCCCGAGGGCGTTCAAGCCTTGGATGAAACCGATGTCGCGACGAGCTGGGAGAAGGCCTCCAGCGACATCACGCCCAGGTCTTTGTTGCCCCGGGCCCGCACCGCCACGGCGCCAGCGGCCTTTTCCTTGTCGCCCACAACGGCAATGAAAGGCAGCTTTTGCAACGCGTGCTCCCGTATTTTATACGTTATTTTCTCGTTGCGCAGGTCCGTTTCGACTCTAAGCCCTTGATTCTGCAGTGATTTCGCGATTTCGCGACAGTAATCGGCCTGCGCGTCGGTGATGTTGAGCACCGCCACCTGCACCGGCGCCAGCCAGGTGGGCAGCGCGCCGGCGTGCTGTTCGATCAGGATGCCGATGAAACGCTCCAGGCTGCCGACGATGGCGCGGTGCAGCATGATGGGGCGCTGCCGGGAGCCATCCTCGGCCACGTATTCGGCGTCCAGGCGCTCGGGCATGTTCGGGTCGACCTGCATCGTGCCGCACTGCCACTGCCGTCCCAGGGCGTCCTTCAGCGTGTACTCGATCTTCGGGCCATAGAAGGCGCCCTCGCCCGGCAGGTACTCGAATTCGCAGCCCGAGGCGCGCAGGCCCTGGGCCAGGGCGGCCTCGGCCTTGTCCCAGCTCTCCTCGCTGCCGATGCGCTTCTCGGGGCGCGTCGACAGCTTGTAGAGGATCTCGGTGAAACCAAAGTCCTTGTAGACCTTCTGCAGCAGCGTCGTGAAGGCGGCGACCTCGGCCTGGATCATGTCTTCGGTACAGAAGATGTGGCCGTCGTCCTGCGTGAACGCGCGCACGCGCATGATGCCGTGCAACCCCCCCGTGGGCTCGTTGCGGTGGCAGTTGCCGAATTCACCGAAGCGCAGCGGCAGGTCGCGGTAGCTCTTGATGCCCTGCTTGTAGATGAGGATGTGGCCGGGGCAGTTCATCGGCTTGAGCGCGTAGTCCCGCTTTTCCGACTCCGTGGTGAACATGTTCTCGCGGTACTTGTCCCAGTGGCCGGTCTTTTCCCACAGCGCCTTGTCCAGGATCTGCGGGCCCTTGACCTCCAGGTAGCCGTTGTCGCGGTAGACGCGGCGCATGTACTGCTCCACCTCCTGCCAGACGACCCAGCCCTTGGGATGCCAAAACACCGTGCCGGGGCTGTGCTCGTCCAGGTGGAACAGGTCCAGCTCGCGGCCCAGCTTGCGGTGATCGCGCTTCTCGGCCTCCTCCAGCATCGTCAGGTATTGCTGCAGCTCTTCCTTGGTGGACCAGGCCGTGCCGTAGATGCGCTGCAGCATCTCGTTGCGGTGGTCCCCGCGCCAGTAGGCACCGGCCACCTTCATGAGCTTGAAGTGCTTGAGCTTGCCCGTGCTGGGGACGTGCGGGCCGCGGCAGAGGTCTTCGAAACCGCCTTCGCGGTAGAGGCTCACG
Source organism: Hydrogenophaga sp. SNF1 (assembly GCF_034421675.1). Taxonomy (NCBI): domain Bacteria; kingdom Pseudomonadati; phylum Pseudomonadota; class Betaproteobacteria; order Burkholderiales; family Comamonadaceae; genus Hydrogenophaga; species Hydrogenophaga sp. SNF1. Next base: position 2,712,266 of record NZ_CP139793.1, on the reverse strand, counting down.
TCCTCGTTGGCCGGGATGCTGGCAATGATCTCGGCCTTGTAGTGCTCGCCCATGGCCTTGAAGTGGGCCACGGCCTCATCGCGCGGCAATACGCGGCGCTCGACCTTCTCGTCCTTGCTGGCGAGTTCGGCCATGCGCTTCTCGATGGCGGCCAGATCGTCGGGCGTGAAGGGACGCTTGTACGAGAAGTCGTAGTAGAAGCCGTTCTCGATGACCGGGCCGATGGTGACCTGCGCCTCGGGGTACAGCTCTTTCACGGCGTAGGCCAGCAGGTGGGCGGTGGAGTGGCGGATCATCTCCAGGCCGTCGGCGTCTTTGGCCGTGACGATCGCGAGCGAGGCGTCGCGATCGATGGTGTAGCTGGCGTCCACCAGCCGGCCGTCCACCTTGCCGCCCAGCGCGGCCTTGGCCAGGCCGCTGCCGATGGAGGCGGCGACGTCGGCCACCGTCACCGGCGCGGGAAAGCTGCGTTGCGAACCGTCGGGGAGCGTGATCTGGGGCATGGTGGGTATCCGGAAAACAAAAAAGCGCGGCTGGGGCCGCGCTTTCATGGGGGAAGAGGAAAAGGAATCGGGCAGGCGCGAACTGCTGGCCTCAAAGGGCCGCGAAGAAAAACGCCTGAGTTCGCGGTGTCATAACCGACGTGCCTTTCTCGCTCTTGCTGGTGGACAGAAACCACGATTGTCCCACAAAGGCACCTGCCCGTCCCCGGCCGCCGGCGGACAAGGCACGGCGTTTGCCGGCCAGACGTCCCATGAATCCCATCACCCTTCTTCGGGTCCAGGGCACCGACGTGGCGGTCCGCCTGAGCGGCGACCGGGGCCGACCGGCCCTGCTGCTGATCCACGGCTTCCCGAGCTCGTCCGAATCGTTCCGGCACGTGATCGCCCCGCTCGCGCGCGACTGCTTCGTGATCGCCCCCGATCTCCCCGGCTTCGGCCGCTCCCCGCCCATCGAGCCCGCCTCCTTCTCGCGCCTGGCGGACATCGTCGACGAACTGTTGGCTCGGCTCGGCGTCGCCTCCTTCCACCTCTACCTGCACGACCACGGCGCGGCGGTCGGACTTCACCTCGCCACGCGCGCACCGGACCGCATCCGTGGACTCATCGTCCAGAACGCCAACGCCCATGAGAGCGGCCTGGGGCCGCAGTGGTCGGCCACCCGGGCCTATTGGAGGGACCCCTCACCCGAACGGGAAGCCGAGGCGACCGCCCACCTGAGCTTCAAGGGAACGCGCGACCAATACGTGGCGGGCATACCGGACGATCTGGCGGCGCGCATTGACCCGCAACGGTGGGAACGGGACTGGCGAACCATGAACCTGCCCGGCCGGCTGGCGACGCAGCGCCAGCTGGTGCTGGACTACCGCCACCACGTCGCGCGCTTCGCAGACATCGCCGACTGGCTCGCCCGCTGGCAACCGCCGGCGCTGATGCTGTGGGGCCGACACGACGCCTTCTTCGATCTCCAGGAAACCCTCTCGTGGATGAAGGACCTGCCGCGCATGGCGGCGCACATCCTCGATGGCCCTCATTTCCTTCTGGAAACGCACGCGGCCGAATGCGCGGCGCTCATGGGCGCCTTCATCGCACGCGTGGAGACACGGCCGCGGCCGAGCCCCTGACACCAAAGGATGTGGGCGCCCATGGGCATTTTCATGCTGGCAACCATGCCCGCCATGTTGTCGAACCGGCCGCTCAACATCGCCCTGCACCTGGTCTTCGCCTTGCTCACAGCCGGCGCCTTCTTCGCCACGCGCTGGCAGGTCGCTGTCGGCGACCACCAGTTCATCGCGTCCATGGTGCCGCACCACTCCGGCGCCATCCTCATGTGCCGGGAAGCGAGGCTGGCGGATCCGGAGTTGCTGGCCCTGTGCGAGTCGATCGCCAAAGCTCAGCGGTCCGAGATCGAACAGATGAACCGCATCGCCGAGCGCCTGCAACATTGAGTGGCCGGCGGATCGAACCGCCACGCGAGCGACCACCCCAAAAAAAAGCCGCCCCGAAGGGCGGCCCTGTCTCCTCGTGTCCGGATGGATTCAGCTCAGTGGAACTGCTCTTCCTCGGTCGAGCCCGTCAGCGCCTTCACGCTCGACGACCCACCCTGGATCACCGTCGTCACGTCGTCGAAGTAGCCCGCGCCCACCTCCTGCTGGTGCGACACGAAGGTGTAGCCCTGCTCACGCGCCTTGAATTCGGGCTCCTGCACCATTTCCGTGTAGTGCTTCATGCCTTCGCCGCGGGCGTAGGCGTGGGCGAACTGGAAGGTGTTGAACCAGTTGATGTGGATGCCGGCCAGGGTGATGAACTGGTACTTGTAGCCCAGCGCCGAGAGCTCGTCCTGGAAGCGGGCGATGGTCTTGTCGTCCAGGTTCTTCTTCCAGTTGAACGAGGGCGAGCAGTTGTAGCTCAGCAGCTTGCCCGGGCTCTTGGCGTGCACGGCCTGCGCGAACTCGCGGGCAAAGCCCAGGTCGGGCGTGCCGGTCTCGCACCACACCAGGTCGGCGTAGGGCGCGTAAGCCACGCCGCGGCTGATGGCCTGCTCCAGGCCATTCTTCACGCGGTAGAAGCCTTCCTGGGTGCGCTCGCCGGTGAGGAAGGGCTTGTCGTTGGCGTCGTGGTCGCTGGTGATGAGGTTGGCCGCCTCGGCGTCTGTGCGGGCCAGCACGATGGTGGACACGCCCATCACGTCGGCCGCGAAGCGCGCGGCGATCAGCTTTTCGATGGCTTCCTGCGTGGGCACCAGCACCTTGCCGCCCATGTGGCCGCACTTCTTCACGGCGGCCAGTTGGTCCTCGAAGTGCACGCCTGCGGCGCCGGCCGCGATCATGTTCTTCATCAGCTCGAAGGCGTTGAGCACGCCGCCGAAGCCGGCTTCCGCGTCGGCCACGATGGGCAGGAAGTAGTCGATGAATTCTTTGCTGCCCGGCTCGATGCCGCGGCCCCACTGGATCTCATCGGCGCGCTTGAAGGTGTTGTTGATGCGGCGGACCATGGTGGGCACCGAGTCGTAGGCGTAGAGCGACTGGTCCGGGTACATGGTTTCGCTGGTGTTGCCGTCGGCCGCCACCTGCCAGCCCGACAGGTAGACCGCCTCCAGTCCGGCCTTGGCCTGCTGCATGGCCTGGCCGGCGGAGATCGCGCCGAAGGCGTTCACGTAGCCCTTCTTGGCGCCACCGTTGATTTTTTCCCAGAGCTTTTCCGCGCCGCGCTTGGCCAGGGTGTGCTCAATGTGCATGCTGCCGCGCAGGCGCACCACGTCGGTGGCGCTGTAGCCGCGCTTGACGCCTTTCCAGCGCGGGTTCGTGGCCCAGTCTTTCTCCAGGGCTTCGATCTGTTGCGAGCGGCTGAGCTGTTCGGTGAGGGACTGGGGCATGGGGACACTCCTTGGGGGGTTGATGGGTACCGGGGCGGCGTTCGCGGCAAAGGCGGTGCCGTTGGACATGACTCTAAGTCTTGTAGAAGACCTAAATCGCCTCTTATGTCTTATACAAGACAAAAATTTTCTCCTTTTGAATCAATGGAATTTTTGATAAATTTTTCAATACGGAATTTCATCTCCCATATCGAGAAATTTTTCCGCGACGCAGCATTCGACATTTTCTCGATGTGAAAAACAAATTCCTCATCCCGAAACCCACGCCGGAGGCTGAGGCATGATGCGGGCCACCCGCCCCCACCCGCCGCCAGCCGCGCCCTTCCCGTGACCTCCCTTCACCGTGCCACGGCCTACGCTTGCCTGGCCCTGAGCATGGCGCTCGTGGGCAGCTATGTGGCGCTGTCCAAGCCCCTGGTACTGGTGTTTCCGGTGTTCCTGCTGGCCTGGCTGCGCTTCGGCATCGGCGCCCTGGCCATGTGGCGCTGGCTGCGCAAGCCCGCCGACGAGCCGCCCCTGAGCCCGCGCACGCGCGCCCTGCTCTTTCTCGAGTCCTTCCTGGGCAATTTCCTGTTCTCCATCTGCATGCTCTACGGTGTGAGCCTGACCACCGCGGTGGCTGCGGGCGTGGTGATGTCCTCCATTCCCGCCGTGGTGGCGGTGCTCAGCGCCATCTTCCTGCGCGAGCGCATCGGCGCGCGCAGCGCGGCGGGCATCGCCTGCGCGGCCTTGGGCATCGGCCTGTTCTCGCTCGACAAGGGGGCCGGCCCGGCCGCGGGCGGTGGCCAGGCCCTGCTGGGCAACCTGCTCGTGTTCGCAGCGGTGGTGTGCGAGGCGTCTTACGTCGTCATCGGCAAGCGCCTCACCGAGGGCCTGGGCCCCAAGCGCATCTCGGCCATCATCAACCTGTGGGGCCTGGCGCTGGTCACGCCTCTGGGCGTGTGGGCCGCACTGCGCTTCGACTTCGGCGCCGTGGCCCTGCCCACCTGGGGCCTGCTGGTGTTCTATGCGCTGGCGGCCAGCGTGTGGACGGTGTGGCTGTGGATGACCGGGCTCAAGACCGTGCCCGCCTCGCAGGCCGGCGTGTTCACCGTGATGCTGCCGATCAGCGCGGCGCTCATTGGCGTGGTCTTCATGGGTGAGCGCCTCAGCGCCCTGCAACTGCTGGCTTTCGGTATCGCTGTGTTGGGCCTGGTGCTGGCCACGCTCCCTGGTCGTGCCACGACCTGACGCTCAACGACCGCTGCCCGTGGCTGGTGCGCTCACAGGCACCAAAGCCCCGTGGGTTGGGTGATGCCCATCCACAGAGCCCAGCCCGAGGCCAGCAGCAGCGCCAGCCCCGCCAGACGGATGCCCCAGGCGCCCGAGCGCGCCTCGCGCAGGCGCAGCAGCAGCCAGGGCCCCGCGAACAGCGACACCGACGAGCCGATGGCGAACAGCGCCATCACCGCCGCGCCCTGCACCGCGTCCGCCGAGAGCGAGGCCACCAGCAGCGCCGAATACAGCAGGCCGCAGGGCATGAGCGCCCAGCCGAAGCCCAGCACCCAGGGCGCGCGCGGGCCGAGTCGCGCGATGGCGGGTTTCGCGCGGCGCCAGATGCCTTGGCCCACGCCGTCGATCCACGCCGGCTGGCGCGCCCGCCAGAGCAGCCAGGCGCCCAGCAGCAGGGCCGCGACGTGGAACATGGTCCACAGCGGCCGGATCACCTGCGTATGCGCCCCCAGCCAGGCCAGCCCCTGCACCGAGCCCGCCGCCAGCGCCCCCACGCTGGCGTAGCCAGCGACGCGGCTGAGCTGGAACGCCAGCAGCGCGCGCGTGCCGCGCTCGCCGGCCGCGCGGCCGATGCCCGCGCAGGCCGCGCCGCACATGGCAATGCAGTGCGGCCCACCCACCAGGCCCATGAGCAGCGCCGTGATCAACAGGGAACCGGACATCGGCGCGCTCAGAGAATCCTTGAAAACCGCGCGCGGTCCTGGTCGGCCTGCAGGTGGCGGTCGAACACCATGGCGATCGCGCGCACCAGGTACCAGCCGGTTTCGGTCACTTGCACGCCCTGCTCGTCCAGGGTGACCAAGCCCTCGTCCACGAAGGGCTCGAGCGCGCGCAGCTCATTGGCGAAGTAACGGCGGCTGTCGATCAGGTGGCCCAGGTCGATGGCCTCGAACTGCAGTTCGCCCTGGCACATCAGGGACATGATCACCGCACGGCGCAGCACATCGTCGCGCGTGAGCGCCAGGCCGCGCACGATGGGCAGGCGGCCCTGGTCGAGCAGGTCCACGTACTCGTCCAGGGTCTTGGCGTTCTGGCTGTAGGTGGCGCCTACCCGGCCGATGGCCGACACACCGAGCGCGATGAGGTCGCAATCGGGCTGGGTGCTGTAGCCCTGGAAGTTGCGGTGCAGCCGGCCCTGGCGCTTGGCCACGGCCAGGGCGTCGTCGGGAAGGGCGAAGTGGTCCATGCCGACGTAAACGTAGCCCGCCGCGCGCAGGATGTCCAGCGACGCCGAGAGCATCGCCAGCTTGTCGGCCGCGCCCGGCAGCTCGGCCGCCACGATGCGCCGCTGCGGCTTGAAGCGCGCCGGCAGGTGCGCGTAGGCGTACAGCGCCACGCGGTCCGGCCGCAGGGCCTGCAGCTGCGCCAGCGTGCGCCGGAAGGACTCGGGCGTCTGCAGCGGCAGGCCGTAGATCAGGTCCACATTGACCGACTCGAAGCCGATCTGCCGCGCCGCGTCGACCAGCGCGAATACCTGCTCGGCCGGCTGCACGCGGTGCACGGCCTTCTGCACGGCGGGATCGAAGTCCTGGACACCGAAGCTCAGGCGGTTGAAACCCAGGCGGTGCAGCGCGCGCAGGCGCTCGGCGCTCACGGTGCGCGGGTCCACCTCGATGGAGTACTCGCCGCCCGGCGCGAGCGCGAAGTGGCGCCGCAGCATGGCCATCAGGTCTTCCAGCTCGGCATCGCTCAGGAAGGTGGGCGTGCCGCCGCCCAGGTGCAGCTGGGACACCGACTGGCCCGCGCCCAGGTGCTCGATCTGCAGGTCCAGTTCGCGCGAGAGGTGGCGCAGGTACTCGGCGCCGCGCGAATGGTGCTTTGTAATAACTTTGTTGCAAGCGCAGTAGTAACACACCGATTCGCAGAACGGGATGTGCACATACAGTGACAGGGGCAGTGCCATCGACCCGGCCCGCCGCTGTCCCAGCGCCAGGCGGTAGTCCTGCTCGGTGAAGGCCTCCACGAAGCGGTCGGCCGTGGGGTAAGAGGTATAGCGCGGCCCCGGAACGTCAAAGCGACGCAGCAGTTCATCGGGGATCACATGGCTCACGGCGGGTCCTTCTGGCATGGCCCCACTGTGCCGGCTGGCGTGTCCAGACGCCTTGATCCTGGTCAAGCGGCCCTGTGATCCCGGACCCAAAGGGGTATGCTCGCTCCCTGTCATGCACTCAGGAACGACGCACATGGACGCGCAACGCATCAAAGTGGCGTGCTCAAGCTGCAACCTTCGCGAACTCTGCCTGCCCATGGGCCTGAGCGCGGAGGAAATGGGCCAGCTCGACACACTGATTTCCTCCCGCAAGCGCGTCAAGCGCGGCGAAGCCCTGTTCTCCGTCGGCGATCGCTTCACCTCGCTCTACGCCGTGCGCTCGGGCTTCTTCAAGACCTGCGTGACCACCGCCGACGGGCGCGACCAGGTCACGGGTTTCCAGATGGCGGGCGAGATCATCGGCCTGGACGGCATCGTGAGCGACCACCACGCCTGCGACGCGGTGGCGCTGGAAGACGCCGAGGTCTGCGTCATGCCCTTCAACCAGGTCGAAGAACTGTCGCGCCAGTTCACCCCGCTGCAACACCACGTGCACCGCATCATGAGCCGCGAGATCGTGCGCGACCACAGCGTGATGCTGCTGCTGGGCAGCATGCGCGCCGAGGAGCGGCTGGCGGCCTTCCTGCTCAACCTGGTGCAGCGCCTGCAGGCGCGTGGCTTCTCGCCGTCCGAGTTCAACCTGCGCATGACGCGCGAGGAGATCGGCAGCTACCTGGGCATGAAGCTGGAGACGGTGAGCCGCACCTTCTCCAAGTTCGTCGACGACGGCATCATCGACGTCAAGCAGCGCTACGTGCACATCAAGGACACCGAGGCGCTGCGGCGCATCGTCAATCCGCAGACCTGCTCCTGAGCGCGTCCTGCGGTGGCAGGGCCAGCCACAGGCTCAGGCTGCAAGCGACCGCCGTCACCGCCCAGAACACGAAGAAGGCCACCGTGTAGACGGCGGGGCGCGACCAGTCGAGCGCGACGCCCTGCCAGTGCAATTCGCCCGGGTCCACCACCGCGAACACCAGCATCTCCAGCACGCCGGCCATCAGGAAGGACGGCCAGCCCACCCACATCCAGCGGCGGCCCATGTCAGTGGCCACCCTCGCGGACCACGGGCGAGGCCGCGTGGTTGCGCGCCTGGTGCGCGGGCTGAAGACCGATCAGGGCCTCGTCGCGCTGCGCGCCCTGCAGGCGGCGCGCCTGCTCCAGCGTGGCCTGGTAGGCGGCCTTGTCGAGCACCGGGTCGGCGCCCTCGATGGCAATGACGGCGGTGCCGATGGCCGCCACCACCACCACCAGCGGCCCGCCCACCACCAGCCACATGGGGCCCACGCGCCACCAGGGCTCGGGCGCGTCGGTGCTCATCGGATCGGGGTTCATGGGGTCTCCTGCGGAAGCGTTATCGGGGAACGAGAAAGGTGCTCTTCTCACGCACCCGCACCCGCTCGTCCTGGGCGGCGCGCACCTCGAACTGGATGGGGTGCGAGCCGCTCGCGGCCGCGCCGGGCGGCACCTGGACCCGCGCGGCGACGGCGCGCACCTCGGCGGGCGCCACCTCCACACGATCGCCGGACGCCAGGGCGATGCCCGGCAGGCCTTCCACGCGCAGCTCGTAGGTCTGCGCCACCTCGGTGGCGTTCATGATCTGCAGCCGGTAGACGTTCTCGACGCGGCCTTGTTCCACCTCGCGCGCCAGCGCGCCGCGGTCGCGGATCACGTCCACCTTGAGCGGCGTGCGCAGCCACAGGCTGCCCAGCACCGCCAGCGACACGGCCAGCAACACGCCGCTGTAGACCAGCACGCGCGGGCGCAGGGCGCGGCGCAGCATCTGCGCGCGGTTCCAGCCCTTGGCGACACCGTTCTGCGTGGCAAAGCGGATCAGGCCGCGCGGGTAGCCGACCTTGTCCATCACCTCATCGCACACGTCCACGCAGGCCGCGCAGCTGATGCACTCGTACTGCAGGCCTTTGCGGATGTCGATGCCGGTGGGGCAGACCTGCACGCACAGGGTGCAATCCACGCAACTGCCCAGGCCGAGGGCCTTGGGGTCGGCCTTGCGGCTGCGCGCGCCACGCGGCTCGCCGCGCCCCTCGTCGTAGGTGACGATCATCGTGTCGCGGTCGAACATGGCGCTCTGGAAGCGCGCGTAGGGGCACATGTACTTGCACACCTGCTCGCGCAGGAAGCCCGCGTTGCCGTAGGTGGCCAGGCCGTAGAACAGGATCCAGAAGGTTTGCCAGGGCCCGAGCGAGAGGCTGGCCACCAATCCCGCGAGCTCACGGATCGGCGTGAAGTAGCCAACGAAGGTGAAGCCCGTCCACAGCGCCAGCGCGCCCCACAGCCCGTGCTTGAGCGCGCGTTTGCCGAACTTGGCCGCGCTCATGGGCGCGGCGTCCAGGCGCAGCCGGGCGGAGCGATCGCCCTCGACCCGGCGCTCGATCCACATGAAGATTTCGGTGTACACCGTCTGCGGGCAGGTGAAGCCGCACCACAGGCGCCCGGCCACCGCCGTGAACAGGAACAGCGCCAGCGCCGAGATGACCAGCAGCCCGGTGAGGTAGATAAAGTCCTGCGGATACAGGATCAGGTCGAACAGGTAGAAGCGCCGCGCCTCCAGGTCGAACAGCACGGCCTGGCGGCCGTTCCAGGGCAGCCAGGCCAGGCCGTAGAACACCAGCTGCGTGGCCCACACGAAGAACCAGCGCCAGCGCGCGAACACGCCAGTGACCGAGCGCGGCTGAATCTTCTCCTGCGCGGCATAGAGCGAAACGACGATTTCCTCGTCGTCGCCGGGCGGCGCGGGCTGGATCGGAATGGTCTTCATGTCGTCTGGCGGGCCCGGCGCGCGGGCCGCCGCCGGGTCCTCAGGGTTTGGCGGGCCGGTTCGACAGGCCCCACACGTAGGCCGTCAGCACGCGAATCTGGTCGGCGTTGAGCAGCTGGTTCTGCGCCGGCATGCGGTTGTCGATGCCGTTGGTGATGGCGCGCACGATGGCCTCCTCGCCCCAGCCGTGCAGCCACACGCCGTCGGTGAGGTTGGGTGCGCCCAGCGCGGTGTTGCCCTTGCCGTCCATGCCGTGGCAGGCCGCGCAGGCGGCGAACTTGGTGCGGCCCTGCGAGGCGCGCACGCGGTCGTGCGGGCTGTTGGACAGGCTGAGCACGTAATGGGCGACGTTGCGCACGTCATCGGCGTTGCCCACGGCCGCGGCCATGGGCGGCATCACGCCGTGGCGGCCCTGGGTGATGGTGGTCTCGATGGCCGCGGGTTCGCCGCCGTGCAGCCAGTCGCTGTCGGTGAGGTTGGGGAAGCCCTTGGAGCCACGCGCGTCCGAGCCATGGCACTGGGCGCACTGGTTCATGAACAGGCGCTCGCCGATCGCCATGGCCTGCGCGTCGCCGGCCAGGCGCTCGGGCGGCTGGTCGTGGAACTGCGCGTACAGCGGCGCGATGGCTTCCTGGTGGCGCTGCACCTCGACGGTGTGCTGGCCGCTGGAGGTCCAGCCCAGCACGCCCGCGTAGCGGCCGTACATGGGGTACAGAAGGCCATAGGCCAGGGCGAAAACGATGGTGATGACGAACAGCCAGACCCACCAGCGCGGCAGGGGGTTGTTGAGTTCGCGCAGGTCGCCGTCCCACACGTGGCCGGTGGTGTTGTCCTGGCCCGGCTTGACCTTGGTGGTGCCGGCCACCCACAGCAACACGCCGCAGGCCAGGATGCTGACCACGGTGATGGCGCCGACGTATATAGACCAGAAGTCGCTGGTGAAATCGCTCATGATGGTTCCCGTGTGTGGGGGTGGCTCATTCGTCCTGGAACGGCAGGCGGGCGGCCTCGTCGAAGCGCTCGCGGTTGCGGCGCGACCAGGCCCAGACCACGATGCCCAGGAAGACCAGCAGGCTGATGACGGTGACGATGGAACGCAGGGTGTTGATGTCCATGGCAGCCTCTCGCTATTTCAAAGCGGTGCCCAGCACCTGCAGGTAGGCGATGAGCGCGTCCATCTCGGTCTTGCCCTTCGCCGCCTCGCTGGAGGCGGTGATCTCCTCGTCGCTGTAGGGAGCGCCCAGGGTGCGCAGCGCCTTCATGCGCGCAGGCAGGCCAGCGGCATCGACGGGTTTCTTCTCCAGCCAGCTGTAGGCCGGCATGTTGGACTCGGGCACCACGTCGCGCGGGTTGTTCAGGTGGATGCGGTGCCATTCGTCGCTGTAGCGGCCGCCCACGCGTGCCAGGTCGGGGCCGGTGCGCTTGCTGCCCCACTGGAACGGGCGGTCGTAGACGAACTCGCCGGCCACCGAGTAGTGGCCGTAGCGCAGGGTCTCGGCCTGGAAGGGGCGGATCATCTGCGAGTGGCAGTTGTAGCAGCCCTCTTTCACGTAAACGTCGCGGCCCGCGAGCTGCAAGGCGGTGTAGGGCTTGAGCCCTTCCACCGGCTGCGTGGTGGATTTCTGGAAGAACAGCGGCACGATTTCGACCAGGCCGCCGACCGAGACCACCAGGACGATCAGCACGATCATCAGGAAGTTGCTGGTCTCGATGCGCTCGTGCGTGAAGCCGGTGGGTTTGTCTTGTTGCGACATGCGATTCACCTCAGGCGTGGGCGGGTTGGGCGGCCGGAATGCTCACCGGCTCGATGCGGCCGTTGCGCGCCGTCATCACCGTGTTCCAGAGCATCACGCACATGCCGGCCAGGTACAGCACGCCCCCGGCCAGACGGATCACGTAGAACGGGAAGGTGGCCTTGACCGATTCGACGAAGGTGTAGGTCAGGCTGCCATCGGGGTTGACGGCGCGCCACATCAGGCCCTGCATCACGCCAGCGATCCACATGGCGGCGATGTAGAGCACGATGCCGATGGTGGCGATCCAGAAGTGCAGCTCGATCGCGGGCACCGAATACATCTTCTTCTGGCCGTACAGGCGCGGGATCAGGTAGTACATGGAGCCCATGGTCACCAGGCCGACCCAGCCCAGGGCGCCCGAGTGCACGTGACCGATGGTCCAGTCGGTGTAGTGCGACAGCGCGTTCACCGTCTTGATGGACATCATCGGCCCCTCGAAGGTCGACATGCCGTAGAACGAGAGCGAGACGATCAGGAAGCGCAGGATCGGGTCGTCGCGCAGTTTGTGCCAGGCGCCCGACAGCGTCATGATGCCGTTGATCATGCCGCCCCAGCTGGGCGCCAGCAGGATGAGCGAGAACACCATGCCCACGGACTGCGCCCAGTCGGGCAGCGCGGTGTAGTGCAGGTGGTGCGGCCCCGCCCACATGTAGGTGAAGATCAGCGCCCAGAAGTGCACGATGGACAGCCGGTACGAATACACCGGGCGCTCGGCCTGCTTGGGGATGAAGTAGTACATCATCCCGAGGAAGCCGGCCGTGAGGAAGAAGCCCACGGCGTTGTGGCCGTACCACCACTGCACCATGGCGTCCTGCACGCCCGCGTAGGCCGAGTAGCTCTTGGTGAGGCTCACCGGCAGGGCCGCGCTGTTGACGATGTGCAGCAGCGCCACGGCCAGGATGAACCCACCGAAGAACCAGTTGGCGACGTAGATGTGGCGCACCTTGCGCAGGCCGATGGTGCCGAAGAACACCACCGCATAGGCCACCCACACCAGCGCGATCAGGATGTCGATCGGCCACTCGAGCTCGGCGTACTCCTTGCCCTGCGTCATGCCCAGGGGCAGCGTGATGGCCGCCAGCACGATGACCACCTGCCAGCCCCAGAAGGTGAAAGCGGCCAGGCCGTCGGAGAACAGCCGGACCTGGCTGGTGCGCTGCACCACGTAGTAGCTGGCGGCGAACAGGCCGCAGCCGCCGAAGGCGAAGATGACCGCGTTGGTGTGCAGCGGTCGCAAGCGGCCGTAGCTGAGCCATTCGATGCCCAGGTTGAGGGCCGGCCAGGTGAGCTGCGCGGCGATGATCACGCCGACGAGCATGCCCACCACGCCCCAGAAAACGGTGGCCAGGGCGAACTGCCTGACCACCTTGTCGTTGTAGACCGTGGGGTCGGCGGATGCCTTGTGGTTGACGGCCATGCAGATACTCCTCTCGATGTTGCACCGGGAGTGTCCCGGTCCGGCGGCCGGACCGGCTTGACCTAGGTCAAGCCGGTGTCATTCCTCGTGGAGGATGCGTTCGCCTTCGCGCTCGACGCCGTCGAACTGGCCCGACTGCAGCGCCCACCAGAACACACCGATGACGCCAAAGACGATGAGGACCGACAGCGGGATCAGCAGGTACAGGACATCCATGGCGGCTCAGCCTTTCGGTTCAGGGTCGGGGCGGCTCAGGCGCCACGCGTTGCCGATGACCAGCAGCGAGCTGGCGGCCATGCCCAGGCCGGCCAGCCAGGGCGGCATCCAGCCGATCAGCGCCAGCGGCACGCAGACCGCGTTGTAGAGCGCCGCCCAGGCCAGGTTCTGGCGCACCACGCGCCGCGTGCGCCGGGCCTGCAGCAGGCTGTCCACCACGTCCATCACGCGCCCGCCCTGCACCACGGCGTCGCTGCGCGCCTGCGCCAGCGGCGCGGCGCGGCCGAGCGCGAAGGAAGCGTCGGCCCAGGCCAGCACCGGGCCGTCGTTCAGGCCGTCGCCCACCATGGCGACGCGCCAGCCTTGGCGCTGCAGGGCCTGAACCTCGGCCAGCTTGCGCTCGGGCGTGGCCTCGGCCAGCACATGGTCCACGCCCACAGCCTGGCCAATGCGGTGGGCCTGGGAGGCGCGGTCGCCCGACAGCAGCCAGGTCTGCATGCCCAGGGCGCGCAGACGCTGCACCGCCACGCGCGCGTCCTCGCGCAGGCCCTCGCTGAGGGTGATGGTGGCCAGCCAGCCGTGCTCATCGACCAGGTAGGTGCGCGGACCCTCGGCATCGTGCTCGGGCATGGCGCCGGTGAACAGGGGCGAACCGAGCTTGAGCCAGCGCCCGTTGGCCAGGCGCGCGGAAATGCCCTGCCCCGGTTCCTCGTGCCAATCGAACAGGGGCTCGTCGGCCGGCGGGGCCGCCGCCGCGACGGCGCGCGCCACCGGGTGCAGCGAATCGCGCGCCAGCGCGGCCGCGAGCGCCAGCACCTGGGCACGGTCGGCGCCGCTGCGCAGCAGCACCTCGCGCAGCATCAGGTGCTCGCGCGTCAACGTGCCGGTCTTGTCGAACACCACCGCGTTCACCGAGGCCATGGACTCCAGCGCCTGCAGGCGGCGCACCAGCACGCCGCGGCGCGCCAGCACGCCGGCCGAGGCCAGCATGGCCGCCGGCGTGGCCAGCGACAGCGCGCAGGGGCAGGTGACGATGAGCACGGCCACGGCGATGGCCAGGGCGCGCGAGGGATCGACCTGCCACCAGGCAAAGGCGGCGGCCGCGGCGGCCAGCATCACCAGCACCAGGAAAGGCCCGGCGATGCGGTCGGCCAGCACGGCCAGACGCGGCTTGTCGGTGGCGGCGCGCTCCATCAGCCGCACGATCTGGGCGTAGCGCGTGTCCACGCCCACGCGGTCGAGCCGCAGGCGCACCGGCCCGGCGAGGTTGAGGCTGCCGGCCACCAGGGCATCGCCGCAGCGCCGCGTCTGCGGGCGCGCCTCGCCGGTCAGCAGGGCCTCGTCGACCGAGGCGCGCGCATCGAGCAGCACGCCGTCGCCGGGAAAAGCCTCGCCGGCGCGCACCCAGACCACGTCGCCGGCCGCCAGCCGGCGCACCGAGACGGTTTCGCGCGCGCCGTCGGCGCGCTCGCGCTCGCAGGTGGCGGGCAGGCGATTGATCAACGCGTCCAGCGCGCCGGCCGTGCGCTGGCGCAGGCGCGCCTCCAGGTAGCGCCCGCCGAGCAGGAAGAACACGAACATGGTGAGCGAGTCGAACCAGACCTCGTGCCCCCAGGGGCCGCTGGGGTCGAAGGTGGCGGCCGAGCTGGCGAGAAAGGTGACCAGGATGCCCACGGACACCGGCGTGTCCATGCCGATGCGGCGGGCCTTGAGATCGGCCCAGGCGCGCTCGAAGAAGGGGCCGCTGGCGAAGAACACCACCGGCAGGCTGATGACCCAGCTGGCCCAGCGCAGCAGCTGTTCGATGTCGGGCGGGATGTCGCCCGGCGCGGCCACATAGGCGGGCCACGCGTACATCATCACCTGCATCATGCAGAAGCCGGCGACGAACAGGCGCCACAGGGCCTGGCGGGTTTCACGCAGGCGCTCATCGATGGACAGGGCCTGCTGCAGCGGCAGCAGCCGGTAGCCTCGGTCGCCCACGCGCCGGGCCAGTTCGGACAGGCGCACCCGGGCGGGGTCCCAGCGCAGCTGCAGGCGGCGCGTGCCGGCGTGCACGCGGACCAGATCCACGCCGGGCACGCCGTCCAGCGCGGATTCGATGGTGTCGGCGCAGGCTGCGCAGGTCATGCCCTGCACCACCAGCACCGACTCGCGCTGCGCGTCCACCCCGTCCACCGGCTGGGTGAACGCGGCCTGCTCGACGGGGTCGTCGAGCACGGCGAAGTCATCGGTGACCGTGAGGGGGCCCCGGTGCTCGCTCGACCAGGTGGCGGAACTCATGGGGGCGTAGGGTACTCGCAAAGGCTGCGCCATCCCCTTGACGCAGGTCAAGCCGGGCCGCGCCGCCCGGGAGTAGCCTGGGGCTCCGTTCCATCATTCCCTGAGGAGAAGAACCATGTACAAGCGAATCCTCGTCGCCACCGATGGCTCCAAGCTGTCCCAGAAGGCCGTGGAGCACGCCCTGTCTCTGGCGGACCTGACCGGCGCCGAAGTGGTGGCCCTGAAGGTGGTGCCGCGCTACCCGCAGACCTACTTCGAAGGCGGCGTGACCCTGGCGGCCTCCGAGGTGGCCCGCATCGAGAAGCAGTGGCAGACCGAAGCCATGGACGCGGTGAACGCGGTCAAGGCGGCCGGGCAGCTGATGGAGGTGAAGGTCAAGCCGGTCACGGCCAAGGGCGACCTGATCGCGGAAGCCATCATCGCCACGGCCAAGAAGCAGAAGTGCGACCTGATCGTGATGGCCTCGCACGGGCGGCGCGGCATCAAGCGGCTGCTGCTCGGCAGCGAGACGCAGCAGGTGCTGACGCATTCGCACACGCCGGTGCTGGTGCTGCGGTAAGCCAGGCGCGAACGCCGCCCGGGCGCCCGCCCCCCTCGCTTTCACGCGAACAGTCCCTTGTACTGTTCGCGCAGCAGGTTTTTCTGCACCTTGCCCATGGTGTTGCGCGGCAGCTCGCTCACCACGAAGCAGCGCTTGGGAATCTTGAAGTTCGCCAGCCGCGCCTTCAGCGCCCCGATCAGCACCTCGGGGTCCGGCGCGCCTTCCGGGCGGGGAATCACGATGGCCACGCCCACCTCGCCGAAGTCGGGGTGCGGCACGCCCACCACCGCACTCTCGGCCACGCCGGGCATCTCGTTCAGCGCACCCTCGATCTCGGCCGGGTAGACGTTGTAGCCGCCCGAGATGATCAGGTCCTTGCTGCGCCCCACGATGGTCACGTAGCCGCGCTCGTCGATGCGGCCCACGTCGCCCGTCTTGAAGTAGCCGTCGGTGGTGAACTCCTCGGCCGTCTTCTCGGGCATGCGCCAGTAGCCCGCGAACACGTTGGGCCCGCGCACCTGGATGCCGCCGATCTCGCCCGTTTCCACCGGACGGCCCGCCTCGTCCACCACGCGCAGGCTCACGCCCGGCAGCGGGAAGCCCACCGTGCCGCCCCGGCGCTCGCGCTCGCCGTTGTGGCGCTCGTCGGGCGCGTAGGGGTTGGAGGTGAGCATGATGGTCTCACTCATGCCGTAGCGCTCCAGGATGGTGTGGCCCGTGCGCTCCCTCCATTCGTTGAAGGTCTCGATCAGCAGCGGCGCCGAGCCCGAGACGAACAGCCGCATGCCCGCCACCCGTTCGCGCGTGAGCGAGGGCTCGGCCAGCATGCGCGTGTACAGCGTGGGCACGCCCATGAACACGGTGGCGCGCGGCAGCAGGCCGATGACGGCCTTGGGATCGAACCTGTTGAGCCACAGCATGGCGCTGCCATTGATGAGCGCGCCGTGGATGGCCACGAACAGGCCATGCACATGGAAGATGGGCAGCGCGTGGATCAGCACGTCGCCCCGCTGCCAGCCCCAGTACGACTGCAGCACGCGCGCGTTGCTCAGCATGTTGCCGTGCGTGAGCATGGCGCCCTTGCTGCGCCCCGTGGTGCCGCTGGTGTAGATGATGACCGCGAGGTCGTCGGGCCCGCTGTGCGCCACGGCGTGGGTGTCGGCGTGGTGCGAGGCGCGCTCCAGCAGCGTGCCGCCGCGGTCTTCGCCGAGCGTGAACACGTGGCGCGTGCCGGCCTTGAACGCGATCTTGCTGACCCAGCCGAAGTTGGCCGGGCTGCACACCACCACGGCGGGCTCGGCATTGCCCACGAAGTACTCGATCTCGCCGGACTGGTAGGCGGTGTTGAGCGGCAGGTACACATGGCCGCTGCGCAGCACCGCCAGGTAGAGGATGAGGTTCTCCACCGACTTCTCCACCTGCACCGCGATGCGCGAGCGCGCCGGCAGCCCCAGGCCGTCGATCAGGTTGGCCAGCATGGCACTGGCGCGGTCGAGGTCGCGCCAGCTGTAGCGCAGGCCGTCGCTGGCGCCACCCACCACCTCCACGGCGGTGGTGTCCAGGTCGGCGGGGAAGGCCGCGCGAAGCGCGGCGTAGAGGTTGTGGTTCTGCGGGTTCATGGAGGGACTCAGAAAGCGGGCGTTCGCTTGTCGAGAAAGGCGGCGATGCCTTCCCGGTGCTCGGCGTGACCGGCGTAATCGTAGGCGCTGTCGAGCAGCGCGTCGGCGCGCGCGCCGCCGGCCAGGGCGCGCAGGGTGCGCTTGTTCAGCCGCGCGGCCGCGGGCGAGAGCGTGGCCATGCGCCGCGCGCGCGCCAGCACCTCCTCGGCCAGCAGGGCGTCGGGCACCACGGCGTGCAGGAAACCGCGCGAGAGCATGGTGGGCGCGTCCAGCACGGCCGCCTGCAACAGCATCTCGCGCGCGCTGGCCAGGCCGGCCTCGCGCGCCACCAGCTCGGCCTCGCGCGGGGCCATGGGAAAGCCCAGGCGCGCGATGGGCGCGCCGAAGCGGGCCGAGGCGCTGGCCACGCGGATGTCGCAACAGCAGGCGATCTCCACGCCCGCGCCCATGCAATGGCCGTCGATCATCGCGATGACCGGCTTGTCGCACGCCAGCAGCGCGGACAGCCCGCCCCAGACCTCGCGCTCGTGGAAGTCGCGCAGGCTGGCCTCGTCGAAGCGAAAGCCAGGGTACTCGGCGATGTCGCCGCCCGCGCAGAAGTGGCCGCCCTCGCCCGCCACGACCAGCGCGCGCACCTCGGCGCGCGCGGCCACGGCGGCCAGGGCCTCGGCGAGCTCGCGCCACATCGCGCGCGACATGGCATTGAACTTCGCCGGGCGGCGCAGGGTCAGGCGCGCGATGGCGCCGTCGATGGCCAGGTGCAGTCCGTCGGCGGGCAATCCATCACTCCAGCTTGGCGCCCGAGGCCTTGACCACCTGGGCCCACTTGCGCACCTCGGTGCTGACGAACTGGCCGAAGGCCGGGCCGGTGATGTCGGGGAACTCCGCGCCCTGGGCGGCCCACACGCCCTTGGCCTCGTCGGTGCTGCAGGCCTTGCGGATCTCCTCGATCGCGCGCGCCTGTGCGTCGGCCGGCGTGCCCTTGGGCGCCCACACGCCGTACCAGGTGGTCACGTTGTACTGGGGCAGGCCCACCTCGGCCGCGCAGGGCACGTCGGGGAAGGCCGGGTTGCGCTTGGCGCCCGACACCATCATGGGTTTGATGCGCCCGCCCTTGATGTGGCCGGCCGAGGAGCCCAGGCCGTCGAACATGAGGTCCACGTTGCCCGCGATCAGGTCGGCCAGCGCCGGGCCGGCGCCCCGGTAGGGAATGTGCGTGATGAAGGTGTTGGTCTGCTGCTTGAACAGCTCGCCCGCCAGGTGGTGCGAGGTGCCGCTGCCGGCCGAGGCGTAGTTGAGCTTGCCCGGATTGGCCTTGACCTGCGCCAGAAAGGCCTTGAAGTCGGGTGCGGTGATGTTCTTCGGGTTCACCACCACCACCTGCGGCACGCTGGCCACCAGGATCAGCGGCACCAGGTCGGTCTCGATGTTGTAGTCCAGCTTGGGGTACATGCTGGGCGCGATGGAGTGGTGCACGGCGCCCATGAACAGGGTGTATCCGTCGGGCGCGGCCTTGGCCGCGATGCTGGCACCCACGGTGCCGCCGGCGCCGCCGCGGTTGTCGATGACCAGCGCCTTGCCCGACAGGCGCGCGAACGAGGCCGCCATCGGGCGCGCGAAGGCGTCGGTGCCGCCGCCGGCCGGGAACGGCACGACCATGGTCACCGGGCGCGAAGGCCAGGTCGATTGCGCGCGCGCGACCTGGCTGCCGATGGGGCCGAGCACGGCGCTCGCGGCGGCGGCGCGCAGCAGCGCGCGCCGTTGGATGGGCTGGTTCATGTGGTCTCCTTGGTGGTTATGAAGCCGACGCGACCTGGCGCCCAGGTCCGCGTCAACGGTACAGGGCCTCGACGGCCCCGCCTATCGGGACTTTTCCCGCTGCCAGCATGGCCCTGTGCTTGTCCAGGCGC
The DNA here is from genome assembly GCF_034421675.1 of Hydrogenophaga sp. SNF1. NCBI lineage: Bacteria > Pseudomonadati > Pseudomonadota > Betaproteobacteria > Burkholderiales > Comamonadaceae > Hydrogenophaga > Hydrogenophaga sp. SNF1. The sequence goes on along the minus strand of NZ_CP139793.1, from coordinate 2,692,972 downwards.
CGCAGGTCGTACAGGTAGTTCACCATCAGGCCGAAGGACTGCTTGTTGCCCTTGGCCGAGGGATCGCCACCCCAATGGATGCGCTCGATCCGCGCGCCGTTGCCCAGGTGGAAGCGCGCCACCGGGTCCAGCGGCTCGCCGTCGCGCAGTTCCTGGCCCAGGTAGCGCGCGGCCCAGGCGAGCAGGGCCTGGCGCTCGGGCGCCTTCTCGTCGAGTTCCGTCCAGCGCTCCCAGGCGGCGAGCAGCGCGGACGGGGCCTGCCGGGACAGCCAGGCGCGCAGGCCCGGAATGGGCGACAGGGTGGCGAAGGTGCGCAGGCGCGGGAATTCCTCTTTCAGCGTCTCCACCACGCGCTTGATCAGCGAGTCGCCGAAGCTCACGCCGCGCAGGCCAACCTGGGTGCTGCTGATGGAATAGAAGATGGCGGTGGTGGCGCGCGAGAGGTCGGCCGGCGCGGCCGACTCGTCCAGCAGCGGCGTGATGCTGCCGGCGATGTCGTTCATCAGCGCCACCTCCACGAAGATCAGCGGCTCGCCCGGCAGGCGCGGGTGGAAGAAGCCGTAGCAGCGGCGGTCGCTGTCCAGCCGGTTCTTCATGTCGGCCCAGCCGCGCACGTCGTGCACCGCCTCGTAGCGGATGAGCTTTTCGATCAACGAGGCCGGCGAATCCCAGCTGATGCGGCGCAGCTCCAGGAAGCCGACGTCGAACCAGGTGGAGAACATGTACTCCATCTCCACGTCCAGCGCCTGCAGGCGCGGCTCCTGGCGCAGCGCGGGCTGCAGTTCGGCGCGCAGCGCCACCAGGAAGGGTATGCCCTGGGGGTTGGCGCTGAAGCGCTGCAGGATGCGCCGGCGCGGCGACACCGTGGCGCGCCGGTAGCGCACCTCGGCGGCGGCCTCGTCGGGCGTTCCCACGGCCGCCTGGTACTCCGACTGGGCCCGCTTCACCTTCTGCGGGTCGGCCATGAAGTGCTCGCTCATGAGCAGCCACAGGTCGCGGCGCTGGGCGGGCTCGGCCTTGCCGTACCAGTCGATCAGGGCCTGCGCCCGCCGTCCACCCTCCACCTCGCTGACCATGGGGTCCACCACCGCCTTGATGTCGTTCAGCAGGCGGCGCAAGGCGCGCGGCGCCAGGGCCTCGCCTTCCTGGCGCAGGCGCGCGCCGAGGCGCTCGGCGGTGGAGCGCGGCGCGGGGGCTGGCGCGGCCGAAACGGCCGGGCGAAGGCGCGAGACGCGCTCGGCGATCCACTGCGGGGGGTCGAGGCGGATGCCCCCACGCTGCGCGCGCCGCGCCGCGGACCGAAGGCCTTGCAAGGGCCGGCCCAGGCTCATGCGCTCAACCTCGACTTCTGCTGCCGCGCCAGCTCGCGCAGCGCCACGCGCTGGCGCGTGAGGTGGGTGCGCATGGCCGCCTCGGCGCCCTCGGCGTCGCGCGCCTTGAGCGCGGCGAACACGGCCAGGTGCTCCGACAGGCTCTGCTCCAGCCGGCCCGGCGCGCGCAGCTGCTGCTGCCGCGCCAGCTTGAGGATCTTGCGCAGGTCGCCGATGACCTGCGCCAGCCAGCGGTTGTCGGCCAGCGCGATGATGGCTTCGTGGATGGCGTAGTTGACGGCGTAGTACTCGTTGATGCGCTTGGCGCGCGCGGCGCGCTGGAGCTTGTCGTGCAACTGCTCCAGCGCGGCGAGTTCCGCGTCGCTGGCGTTGCCCGCGGCCTCGAACGCGCAGCGGCCCTCCAGCAGAGCGATCACGGGAAAGATCTCGTCGAGGTCGCGTTCGGTGACCTCGGCCACGAAGCAGCCGCGGCGCGGCTCGTGGCGCAGCAGCCCCTCGGCGGTGAGCACCTTGAGCGCCTCGCGCAGCGGCGTGCGCGAAATGCCCAGGGCCGCGCACAGGGCGGGTTCGTCCAGGTAACTGCCAGGCGCAAGCTCACCCGAGAAAATGCGCTCGCGCAGTTGCGAGGCCGCTTCATCGTGCAGGGAGTTGAGCACCACGCGCATGGGTAATCACTGGTAATTACAGCTAATTCTTCCAGTCGGGAACGGCGCCCCGGCACGGGGAAAACCCGTGCCACCGACCGGCGGCGGCTCAGCCACCGGCCTTGGGGTACAGCACCATCTGCGTGCAGCGGAACAGCGCCAGGGTCTTGCCGGTCTCGCGGTGGGTCACGGTGGCGTCCCACACCTGGGTGGTCCGGCCCAGGTGCGCGGCCTTGGCCACGCAGTCCAGCGTGCCTTCCAGTGCCGTGCCCAGGTGGTTGGACTTGAGTTCCACCGTGGTGAAACCGTTGGCGCCGGGCGGCAGGCTGGCCAGACAACCGCAGCCGGCCGAGGTGTCGGCCAACGTGACCAGGCTGCCCGCGTGCAGGAAGCCATTGGGCGCCATCAGGGCCTCGCGCACCGGCAGTTCGGCACGCACCTCGCCCGAGGCGACGTGGGTGACAACGAGACCCAGGTGGCCGGGCAGTTTGCCGGCGCTGCGCTGGTTGAAGCTTTCGGGGGTGATCATGGCTTGCTCTCCTCTCGTGGCGGCAGCGGCTGCGCCAGCGCCGCCCATTCTGCGGCATCGCTTCGATCCGCCCCACCGCCCCACCGCCCCACCGCCCCACCGCCCCACCGCCCCACCACGCAGCCATGACGGCGCCTCGCCAGCGGGAACCCCCAACCCCCGCCCGCGACGAACCCGCGCCCGTGCCGGACGGCACGCCACACGAAGGTTCAGCCCGCCATGCGCCCCGCCTCCGGCCCCCATGCCCTCACCAAGACCCGTGCCCGCAGCCTCTCCACCGGCACACGCCCCGAGGCCCTCCAATCCAGCGCCCTTACCCCACCACAACCGCCCCAGCGCCCGCCTCAGCCCCCCACCGACGTCCCGGTACCGGACCACTGGACGCACCCCGCCCTGGCGCCGCGCGGCCACCCCAAAGACGGCGACAAGCGCCAGGCGATCGAACAGGGGTTCAACCACCGCCTGAACGCGATGGCGTCGTGCGGCGTGCCACAGCGCGTGCGCCACGCCCACCGGGCCGCCACCGCGCTGATGGACCTGTTCGTGCTGTTCGGCTGCTCGACCACACGGTGGCGGCGTTCACCCAGCTGATGCACCGCTGCACGGACCCGCTGGACCCCGACTGGACGGCACTCGCCCGCTGGGTATGGGTGACGAAGGCCGCGCTGGGCCTGCTGTCCCCCGACGAAGACAGCGTGCCTCCCCAGTCCGACAGCGCGGTGCATGCCCCTTGCCTGGCCCTGTTCGCCTCGCACAGCGTGGCCTTGCGGCACACGCTGGCGCTCTTGTGTCCACCCGAATGGCTCCAGCCCGCGCAGGCGTTGCACGATCCGTCGGTGACGGTCCAGGAACTCTTCGCGCGCTGCCCGCCCGCGACCCGCCTCGCCGTGCTGCGCCTGCCTTTGCCCGGCCTCTGGCTGTCGATGCCCCTGCTTTTCGACCTGGACCAGTTCTTCGCGGACAACCCCGAGCTGCCCCTTGAACGGCAAGCCGATCAATTGGTGCACCTCCTGCCGCACCTGGATCACCGCATGGTGTTCGACGAACTCGCTGACACCTTGCACCGCTCGCTGGCGGCAGCCAATGCCAACGCGCTGATCGACCATTTGCGCCGGCGCCCCAATGCCTCTCTTTGGGCGTACTACATGTTCAGGGCCTTTCGCGAGCGCCTTGAAGAGTCGCCGTCCATGCTTCGGCCCCGGGGGCTGCCCGCGCTGCTGTCGTGGTGGGGGCGGGTCACGCTGTTGAGTTTGGCCCAGGACAACCGCGACCCCTGGGCCAACTGGCTGCTGTTCCTCAGTGCCTGCGCGAACCGGGAAAACTCAGACGAACCGCAGGAGCCGCTGTCGCCGGCCGATTGGCTCGTGCTCGGCCACTACCTGCCGCTCTGCCCCGAGCGGGCCATCGCCCGCAACCAACTCGAACAACTGTCGGGCGACCGGCTCAGCGCGCGGGCGCACGCCTACCTGCTGCTGGGCTGGCTGCGCCAGCGCTTCGCCGAAGTGGCCAGCCCCCCGTCCCCCGAACACGCTGTGCCCCTGGTTCCCCCATGGCTGTTCCAAACCGTGGCCGAAGCGGCGAAGGCCCTCACCCGGGGCTGGTCCCAGCCGGAGAAGGCGGCCTTGCGGAACGAACTCAAGCCCATGGCCACGCAGTACGGGCCGCTGAGGAAGCGGCACCCATGAGATCGCCGTCGGCAAGCGCCAGCGCCCACAGGTGCAAGTCGCCCATGACGCCCTCCATCTCCATCGCCGGCGTCGACCGGCCGGTGGCCGCACCGTACCCCTAGGCCTGCCGCAGCAACCGATCGAACGCCACGCCGGCCCCTGCCCCGATCAGGCCGTCGCGCCGCGCCGCCCGCTCCACCACCACAAGCCGATGCCGCCGATGATCATGGGCACGCACAGCCACTGGCCCATGCTCAGGCCCAGGGCCAACAGGCCCAGGTAGGCATCGGGTTCGCGGAAGAACTCGGCAATGAAGCGGAACACGCCGTAGCCCAACAGGAACAGGCCGGAGACCTGGCCCGTCTGGCGCGGCCGGCGCGCATAGAGCCACAGCAGCACGAAGAGCAGCACCCCCTCCAGCAGGAACTGGTAGACCTGCGAGGGGTGGCGCGGCAGGCCGCCCGCGCCGCGGAACACCATGCCCCAGGGCAGCGAGGGATCGGCCACGCGGCCCCACAGCTCACCGTTGATGAAGTTGCCCACGCGACCGGCCGCGAGGCCCGTGGGCACGCAGGGCGCGACGAAGTCCATCACCTGAAAGAAGGGCCGGCCGCGGCTGCGCGCGTACCAGACCATGGCCAGCATCACGCCGATGAGCCCGCCGTGAAAGCTCATGCCGCCCTGCCACACGTAGAACACCTCCAATGGGTGCTGCAGGTAGTAGGCCGGCTGGTAGAACAGGCAGTAGCCAAGGCGCCCCCCCGCCACCACGCCCAGCACGCCAAGAAACAGGATGTCCTCCACGTCGCGCGTTTCCCAGGGGCGCGGCTGGGTGATGCTGGCGTACGGCTCGTGGCGAAGGCGCAGGCGGCCGAGCCAGAAGAACAGCGCGAAGGCCGCGAGGTAGGTCAGGCCGTACCAGTGGATGGCGAGCGGCCCGATCTGCAGGGCCACGGGGTCGATCTGGGGGTGTTGCAGCATGCGGCTATTGTGAACGCCCGGCATCGATGAAGCGCTGCAGCGCCGGGCTGAGCGCGGCGTCGCGCCAGACCAGGCTGGTCTCGCACTGCGGCACGGCCTGGCCGCGCGGCAGGCCCACGGGGCGGTACACCACACCGGGCCGCTGGAATTGCCGCACGCTTTGCGGCACCCAGGCCAGGCCCAGCCCGGCCGACACCAGGTTCACGATGGTCTGCATCTGGATCGCCTCCTGCGCCACGTTCGGCTCGCGCCCGGCGGTGCGGTACAGGCGCATGAGTTCGTCGAACACCTCGGGCAGGATGCGGCGCGGGAACATCACCAGCGGCTCGTCCGCCACCGCCGCGAGCGACAGGCGCGTTCGCGCCGCCAGCGGGTGCGCCTCGGGCAAGGCCAGCACCAGCGGCTCCGTCACCAGGGCCCGGTGCTGCAGGCCCGGCGCGCTGTCGCCCGGCGCATGCAGCACGAAGCCCGCGTCCACGTCGCCGCTGGCGATGAGATCGCGCTGCACGTCGCCCGTGGCCTCGATCAGCTCCAGCGCCACCCCCGGCCAGCGCTCGCGAAACGCCCGCACCCAGGGTGGCAGCAGGCTGAAGCCCACGGTGGAGACAAAGGCAATGCGCAGCCGCCCGCTTTCGCCCTGTGCCGCCGAGCGCGCCAGCGCGGGCAGCGCCTGCGCGCGGCGCAGCAGCTCGCGCACCTCGGGCAGCAGGGCCTCACCCGCCGCGCTCAGGGCCACCTGGCGGCGGCTGCGCTCGAACAGGCGAACCCCCAGCGCCGCCTCCAGCGAGGCGATGGCCTGCGTCAGCGCGGGCTGCGTGAGGTGCAGCCGCGCCGCCGCGCGGCCGAAGTGCAGCTCCTCGGCCAGCACGGCGAACTGGCGCCATTGACGCCATTCGCTGCGCTGTGGATTTTGGCCCTTGTTCATAAGCCCAGCATATCAATGAACCCAGCCGATCCGATTGGATGCCCCTGCGGCGCTGGCGCATACTGCGAAGCTTTCCCCTCCTTCCCACGAGACCCGAGAGAGACGACATGGCCGACAAGACCCCCCGACAGGTTCTGCGCAGCGACAACATCACCCAGGGCAAATCGCGCGCGCCCAACCGCTCCATGTACTACGGCATGGGCTACAAGGAAGGCGACTTCGGCAAGCCCATGGTGGGCGTGGCCAACGGGCACAGCACCATCACCCCCTGCAACAGCGGCCTGCAAAAGCTCGCCGACGCGGCCGTGCAGGGCATCGTGGAAGCCGGAGGCAATCCGCAGATCTTCGGCACGCCCACCATCTCGGACGGCATGGCCATGGGCACCGAAGGCATGAAGTACTCGCTGGTCAGCCGCGAGGTCATCGCCGACTGCATCGAGACCTGCGTGCAGGGCCAGTGGATGGACGGCGTGGTCGTCGTCGGCGGCTGCGACAAGAACATGCCCGGCGGCCTCATGGGCATGCTGCGCGCCAACGTGCCGGCCATCTATGTCTACGGCGGCACCATCCTGCCGGGCAAGTGGAAGGGCCAGGACCTCAACATCGTCAGCGTGTTCGAGGCCGTGGGCCAGAACGCGGCCGGCAAGATCAGCGACCAGGAACTCAAGGACATCGAGCAGCACGCCATCCCCGGCACCGGCTCCTGCGGCGGCATGTACACCGCCAACACCATGAGCTCGGCCTTCGAGGCCCTGGGCATTTCCCTGCCCTATTCGTCCACCATGGCCAACCCCCACGACGAGAAGCAGAACTCGGCCAAGGAATCGGCCAAGGTGCTCATCGAAGCCATCAAGAAGGACATCAAGCCGCGCGACATCGTCACCAAGAAGGCGATCGAGAACGCCGTGGCCGTGATCATGGCCACCGGCGGTTCCACCAACGCGGTGCTGCACTTCCTGGCCATCGCGCACGCGGCCGGTGTGGAGTGGTCCATCGACGACTTCGAACGCATCCGCCAGCGCACGCCGGTGCTGTGCGACCTCAAGCCCAGCGGCAAGTACCTCGCGGTGGACCTGCACAACGCCGGCGGCATCCCGCAGGTGATGAAGGTCCTGCTCAAGGCCGGCCTGCTGCACGGCGACTGCCTGACCATCAGCGGCCAGACCATCGCCGAGGTGCTGAAGGACGTGCCCGACGAGCCGCGCAAGGACCAGGACGTGATCCGGCCGATCAGCAACCCCATGTACGCCCAGGGCCACCTGGCCATCCTCAAGGGCAACCTCTCGCCCGAGGGCGCGGTGGCCAAGATCACCGGCCTGAAGAACCCCGTGATCACCGGCCCGGCGCGCGTGTTCGACGACGAGCAGTCCGCGCTGCAGGCCATCCTGGACGGCAAGATCAAGGCCGGCGATGTGATGGTGTTGCGCTACCTGGGCCCCAAGGGCGGCCCCGGCATGCCCGAGATGCTGGCGCCCACGGGCGCGCTGATCGGTGCCGGCCTGGGCGAAAGCGTGGGCCTGATCACCGACGGTCGCTTCAGCGGCGGCACCTGGGGCATGGTGGTGGGCCACGTGGCGCCCGAGGCCGCCGCGGGCGGCAACATTGCGCTGGTGCACGAGGGCGACTCCATCACCATCGACGCCCACCAGCTGGTGCTGGAACTCAACGTGGCCGAGGCCGAGCTGGCGAAACGCCGCGCCAACTGGAAAGCGCCGGCCCCGCGCTACACGCGCGGCGTGCAGGCCAAGTTTGCGTTCAACGCGGCCAGCGCCAGCAAGGGCGCGGTGCTCGACAACTTCTGAGCCGGCACGGATGGCAGGCGCTGCTTCAGCGGCGCCTGCCCGTCTTGATGCCCAAGGCCTCGCGCTGCTTGTCGAGGCGGTCGCGTTTCTTCTGGTCCATCTTCTCCACGGCCTTGCGCTTGGTGTAGCCCGAGAAGTCGGCCCAGGCCCACCAGGCCGCCGCCAGCGCGAACGGGGCCAGCACGACCCACCACGACCATTCGGCGACCGGGCCGAATTCCAGGTATTTCATCAGCAAGAGCGCGATGCCCAGACCCAGCAAATACATCTCAGCCTCCGGTAAATGACCGGTAAATTCCGGCAAAGAAAATCCGATAACAGGGGCTCGGCCAACCCAGTCGATAGAATTTGCCCCGTTCGCCCCTGACATTCCAAAGGACACCCCATGAAACGTGCGCTTCTGATTATGGCCGCCATGACCACCCTGGCGGCCCCCGCCATGGCCGACGAGGCCCTGGCCAAGGCCAAGAACTGCATGGCCTGCCACTCGGTGGACAAGAAACTGGTCGGCCCTGCGTACAAAGACGTGGCCAAGAAGTACGGCAGCGACGCCAAGGCCGTCGACATGCTGGCCACCAAGATCATGAAAGGCGGCTCGGGCGTTTGGGGCGCGATTCCCATGCCCGCCAACCCCCAGGTGAGCGAGGCCGAGGCCAAGAAGCTTGCGGCCTGGGTGCTGAGCCAGAAGTAATTTCACGCCCCCCACAAAAATGCCGGCATCGCGCCGGCATTTTTTTTGTCCATGGGCCACGTCAGCTCCGCCAGGGCAGCTCCAGCGCCTGACCGTCGGGCAGGCGCACGGGCACCGGCGTCTGCCCGAACACGCCCGTCAGCTCCAGGGGCGTGGCGCCCACGCTGAACAGTTGGTGCAGCTTCTCGCGCGGCAACACCACGCTCTGGCCAGCGCCGAAGCGCTGGACCTCGCCGTCGATGTGCAGTTCGCCCGCGCCCGCGTGACACAGCACCACCTCGTCGCAGGCGTGGCTGTGCGGCGGCGTGGCGGCACCAGGCGCCAGGGTCTGGCGCCACACGGAGAGCTGTGTCAGGCCGTCGCTGGCGCTGGCCCAGGTGGCGTGCGCCACGCCCGCGATGGGGGTGGCTTCGGGGATGGACTGATCGATCACGTACATGCTGGACTCCTTTCGTCCCGGTTTGACGGACCACCACGGCCCGTTCGGCGCGCAGTGTCTGGCGAAGTTATTGACGATGGAATACGCTTCAGAGCCGTTTCATTGCCGAACCAACTTCGTCAATCCACCATGAGCAGCATTGCAGGGGCACAGGCCCTCATCGCGTTCTCCGAGGTGGCGCGCCGCCAGAGCTTCGCCGCCGCCGCGCGCGACATGGGGCAGGCGCCCTCCACGCTGGCCAAGGCCGTGGCGCGGCTGGAAGCCTCGTTGGGGGTGCGCCTGCTCCACCGCACCACGCGCAAGGTGAGCCTCACCGACGACGGAGAACGCCTGTTCGCGCGCTGTCAGCGCGTGCTGAGCGAACTGCAGGAACTGCAGGAGGAAGCCGATGGCCGCCGCGCGCGCCCCAGCGGCACGCTGCGGCTGGACCTGCCCATCGCCTTCGGACGGCGCAAGCTGCTGCCAGTGCTGGCGCAACTCGCCGAACGCCACCCGGGCCTGGTGCTCGACATCCAGCTCTCCGACGCCTACGCGGACCTGGTGCAAGGCGGCCTGGACGCCAGCGTGCGCGTGGGCGAGCTTGATGACTCGAGCCTGGTGGCGCGGCGCTTCGCCAAGCAATCGATGATCCTGTGCGCCGCGCCGTCCTACCTGGACCGCGCGGGCCGCCCGCGCCGCTATGAGGACCTCGCCCGTCACCGCTTCATCGTCTACCGCCAGCACTCCAGCGGACGCAACCGGCCCTTGCAGTTCCGGGTGAACGGCGAGACGCGCACGCTGCACCCCGAGCACGCGCTGCGCATCAACGACGGCGAGGCCATGGCCCGCGCGGCCTCGCTGGGCCTGGGCCTCACGCAATTGCCCGACTACATGGTGGAGGACGAGCTGGCCAGCGGCGCGCTGGTGGAATTGCTGCCGCGGCTGCGCCCGCCCGACATGCCCATCCACCTGCTGATGCCCACGCAGCGGCTCATGCCGGCGCGCGTGCGGGTGCTGGCCGATGCGCTGACCGAGGCCTTCGCCGCCGCGCGCTGACTCACAGCGCGTTCACCGGAATCTTCAGGTACGACACCCCGTTGGCCTCGGGCGGCGGCAACTCGCCCGCGCGGATGTTGACCTGCACCGACGGCAGGATCAGTGTCGGCATGTCCAGCGTGGCATCGCGCTTCGTGCGCATCTCGACGAACTGGGCCTCGCTCACGCCGTCGTGCACGTGAATGTTCTTCGCGCGCTGTTCGGCCACCGTGGTTTCGAAGCGCACGTCGCGGCCGTTGGGCGGGTAGTCGTGGCACATGAACAGGCGCGTGTCGCCCGGCAGCGAGAGCAGGCGCCGCACCGAGGCGTACAGCGTTTTGGCGTCGCCACCGGGAAAGTCGCAGCGCGCGGTACCCACGTCGGGCATGAACATCGTGTCGCCCACGAACACCGCGTCGCCCACGTGGTAGGCCGCGCAGGCAGGCGTGTGGCCGGGCACGTAGAGCACCTCGGCCTCCAGTTCACAGATGCGGAAGCGCTCTCCCTCCTGGAAGAGGTGGTCGAACTGCGAGCCGTCGAGGCGGAACTCGGGCTCCAGATGGAACACGGCCTTGAACACTTTCTGCACCTGCGTGATGCGCCCACCGATGCCGATGCGCCCACCCAGGTGCTTCTTCAGGTAGGGCGCGGCCGACAGGTGATCGGCGTGCGCGTGTGTTTCCAGGATCCATTCGACCGTGAGGCGGTTGGCGCGCACATAGTCGATCACCTGGTCGGCCGAGGCCGTGCGCGTTCGGCCTGACTTGGGGTCGTAGTCCAGCACAGAGTCGATGATGGCCGCGGGTGTGCCCGGGCCGTTGTGCACGACGTAGGTGACGGTCCAGGTGGCGGGGTCGAACAGTCCCTGGACCTGGGGCCGGACGGCGGTGGCGACGGACATGGCAGGCTCCTTTCAATAAGTGAACAACAATATATTGACAAACAATCTATCAGTCAATATAGTGTCGACCGTGCCGCCGATGAACGGCACATTGAATGGAGTGTCCCATGCCCGCCACCAAGCTCGACATCGACGACATGCAATCGGCCGCCGCCGAGGCCTGCCGCCTCATGAAAGTGCTGTCCAACCCCGACCGCCTGATGCTCCTGTGCCAGCTGTCCCAGGGCGAACACAACGTGGGCGAACTCGAGGCCGCGCTGGGCATCACGCAGCCCACGCTGTCCCAGCAGCTCACGGTGCTGCGCGACGAGGGGCTGGTGCTCACGCGCCGCGAGGGCAAGCACGTTTTCTACAGCCTCGACAGCCCGCCCGCGCAGGCCGTCATCCGCACCGTGTACCAACAGTTCTGTTCCCGCTGAAGGAGTTTTCCACCATGACGATCGATTGGGTCAATTTCACGCCCTGGGCCTCGCTGGCCGGCGGGCTGCTGCTGGGCCTGGCCTCGGCGCTCTTCATCCTGCTCAATGGCCGCGTGCTGGGCATCAGCGGCATCGTGGGCGGCTTGCTGAACCCCAAGGCCGGGGACATCGGCTGGCGCCTGGCCCTGGTCGCGGGCCTGCTGGTATCGCCGCTGGTGTTCGTCTGGCTGGCGCCCGCGGGCTGGCTGAGCGCGCCGCGCATCGACGCCAGCACCGGCCTGGTGGTGCTGGCCGGCCTGCTGGTGGGCATCGGCACCCGCTACGGCTCGGGCTGCACCAGCGGCCACGGCGTGTGTGGGCTGTCGCGCCTGTCGCCGCGTTCGCTGGTCGCCACGCTGGCCTTCATGGCCACCGGCTTCGCCACCGTGTTCGTCATCCGCCACCTGATCTGAGGACGCCACCATGCAAAAACTCTCCGCTTTTTTCATCGGCCTGTTGTTCGGCCTGGGCCTGATGCTCTCGGGTATGACGGACCCCGGCAAGGTGCAGGGCTTCCTGGACTTGGCCGGTGCCTGGGACCCCTCCCTGGCCTTCGTCATGGGGGGTGCGATCGCCGTGGGGCTGCTGGCCTTCGCGGTGGCCAAGCGGCGCACGCGCAGCTTCCTGGGCTCGGGCATGTACCTGCCCAAGGCCACGGAAATCGACCGCCGGCTGGTGCTGGGCAGCCTCCTCTTCGGCGTGGGCTGGGGCCTGGCGGGCTTTTGCCCCGGACCGGGGCTGGTGTCCATGGCCGCGGGCGAGGTCAAGGGTCTTGTCTTCGTGCTGGCCATGCTCATGGGCATGGTCGTGTTCGAATGGCTGGAGCGCATGAGCGCGAAGACCCGAACGACCTGAAGGATGACCATGGACCTCAAACGCCTCACCCCCACCCTGTCCGTCGCCCCCCAAATCGCGCCGGGCGACCTCCCCGCCGCCGCCGCCGCCGGCTTCACCACGCTGATCTGCAACCGGCCCGATGGGGAGCAGCCCGGCCAGCCCGACCACGAGACCATGGCGCGCGCCGCCCAGGCGGCCGGCCTGCGCTTCGTGTTCCTGCCCGTCGTGTCCGGACAACTGGACGAAGCACAGGGCCGCGCCTTCGGCGAAGCGCTCGCGCAGGCCGAGGGCCCCGTGCTCGCGTACTGCCGCAGCGGCACGCGCAGCACCCAACTCTGGGCGCTGTCGCAGGCCGGCCAGCGCCCCTGGGCCGAGGTGCTGCAGACGGCAGCCGCCGCGGGTTACGACTTGAGCCGAATGCCCCCGCCGCCGGCGCGGGCCTGAACACCGACGCACGACCATGAACCTGTCCACACGCCATTGGTGGCCCGACCTGCCCATGAGGCATTGGGCCCGCGGGTACGGCCGCGACACCCTGCTGCGCGACGCCGTCGCCGCGGTGATCGTCACGCTCATGCTGATCCCGCAGAGCCTGGCCTACGCCCAGCTGGCGGGCCTGCCGCCCGAGGTCGGCCTGTACGCCAGCGTGGCGCCGCTGCTGGCCTACGCCCTGCTGGGCACCAGCCGCGTACTGGCGGTCGGACCGGTGGCCGTGGTCTCGCTGATGACGGCCGCCGCCGTGGGCGAACACGCCGCCGCCGGTAGCGCCCACTACCTGGCGGTGGCGATCACGCTGGCCTTTCTCTCGGGACTGATCCTGCTGGCCATGGGCCTGCTGCGCCTGGGCTTTCTCGCGCACTTCCTGAGCCATCCGGTCATCGCGGGTTTCATCGCGGCGTCGGGTCTGCTGATCGCGGCGAGCCAGCTCAAAACCTTGCTGGGGGTGTCGGCCGGCGGACACAACCTGGTGGAGATGCTGGCGGCGCTGTGGGCGCAACGGGGCCATGTGCATGGACTCACGCTGGGCATCGGCGCGGCCAGCCTGGCCTTTCTGTTCTGGGTGCGGCGCGGCCTGCAGCCGCTGCTGCGCCGCCTGGGCGTGCCACCGCGCGCGGCCGAGCTGGGGGCCAAGGCCGGACCGGTGGCCGCCATCATGGGCGCCACGCTGTTCACCTGGGCCGTCGATGGCGGCGCGCAGGGCGTCAAGCTCGTGGGCGCGGTACCGCAGGGCCTGCCGCCATTCACCCTGCCCTTGTGGGACCAGGCGCTGTGGCAATCGCTGCTGGTGCCCGCGCTGCTGATCAGCGTGGTGGGCTTCGTGGAGTCGGTCTCGGTGGGCCAGACGCTGGCCGCCAAGCGCCGCCAGCGCATCGAGCCCGATCAGGAGCTGGTCGCCCTGGGGGGCAGCAACCTCTCAGCCGCGTTCACGGGCGGCTTTCCCGTCACTGGCGGCTTCGCGCGTTCGGTGGTGAACTTCGACGCAGGCGCGCAGACGCCCGCCGCCGGCGTGTACACCGCCGTCGGCATTCTGCTGGCCTCGTTGCTGCTGACGCCGGCCCTCTTCCACCTGCCGCAGGCCACGCTGGCCGCCACCATCGTGGTGGCCGTGCTGTCGCTGGTGGACGTCGGCATCCTGCGCCGCACCTGGACCTACTCCAAGGCGGACTTCACCGCCGTGCTCGCCACGCTGGTGGCCACGCTCGCGGTGGGCGTGGAAAGCGGCCTGGTGGCCGGCGTGGGCGTGTCGCTGGCCCTGCACCTGTGGCGCACCAGTCAGCCGCACATCGCCGAGGTGGGCCAGGTGCCCGGCACCGAGCACTACCGCAACGTGCTGCGCCACCAGGTCATCACCCACCCGCAGGTCTTGGCCCTGCGCATGGACGAGAGCCTGTACTTCGCCAACGCGCGCGCCCTGGAGGACCGCATCAACGCCGCGGTGGCGCAGCGCCCGGCCTTGCGCCACGTGGTGCTGCAGTGCTCGGCCATCAACGACATCGACGCCAGCGCGCTCGACAGCCTGGAGGCCATCGACCAGCGCCTGCGCGACGCCGGCCTGCAGCTGCACCTCTCGGAAGTGAAAGGCCCGGTGATGGACAAGCTGCAGCGCAGCGACTTCCTGCAGCGCCTGAGCGGGCGCGTATTCCTCACGCACCACCAGGCTGCCGTCTCACTGGCCTCAGCGGGCGACTGAGCGCCCGAGGCTCACTTCGCGGCGTTCGGGAAAAACAACTGCTCGCCGCCGATCTTGTAGGCGGCGATGGCGGCCTGGCCGGCGGGTCCTGTCACCCAGTCCACGAACTTCTGGCCCTCGGCGGTCTTCACCTGCGGGTGCTTGGCCGCGCTCACCAGCATCACGCCGTACTGGTTGAACAGGCGCTGATCGCCCTCCACCAGCACCGTCAGGTCGCCCCGGTTCTTGAAGTTGAGCCAGGTGCCGCGGTCGGTGAGCACATAGGCGTTGGCGCCCGAACCGATGTTGAGCGCCGGGCCCATGCCGCAGCCGCACTCCTTGTAGCCACTGCCCTTGTCGTCGCCTCCGGTCATCTTCCAGAAGCGCAGCTCGGCCGCGTGCGTGCCGCTCTTGTCGCCGCGTGAAATGAAGGGCGCGTTGGCCGCCGCCACTTTTTTGAGCGCGGCCACGATGTCCTTGCCCGCCGTTTTGGCCGGGTCGGCCTTGGGGCCCACGAGAACGAAGTCGTTGTACATGACCTCCTGGCGCTTGGCGGCGAAGCCCTCGGCCACGAACTTCTCCTCGGCCACCTTGTCGTGCACGAAGAGCACGTCGGCGTCACCGCGGCGCGCCATATCGATCGCCTGGCCGGTGCCCAGGGCCACCACCTTCACGTCGATGCCCGTGGCCTGCTTGAACTGCGGCAGGAGGTGACCGAACAGCCCGGACTGCTCGGTGGACGTGGTGGACGCCACGACGATGCTCTGCGCGAGCGCGGCGCCGCCGATCAGCAGGCCGGCGGCCAGGGTGAGGATGGAACGGATAGGTTTCACCAGCTTTCTCCTTGAACGAACAAATGGGCGTGCGGGCACACGGCGCGCAGCAGGTCGGCGTTGAAAAAATCGTGCACGGGCAGGTCGGCGAGCACTCGGCCCTGCTCCAGGTAGACGACGCGGCTGGCCAGGCGCTTGACCTGGCCGAGGTTGTGGCTCGCGAACACCAGCGTGGTGGGCTGGCCCTGCGCGGGCGTGGCGGTGAACTCGGCGATGAGCTGCTCGACCTCGCGCTTGGCGTGCGGGTCCAGGCTGGCGGTGGGCTCGTCGAGCAGCCAGATGTCGGGTTGCAGGGCCCAGGCGCGCGCCAGCGCCAAGCGCTGCTGCTGCCCGCCCGAGAGCGCACGGCCGTTGCGCTGCGCGAGCTCGACCAGGCCCACGCGCCGCAGGGCGGTGAGCGCCAGTGCGCGCGCCTCGCCCCAGCGCCGCCCCTGCAACCACAGGCCCAGGGCCACGTTGTGCAGCGCGCGGATGCGCAGCATGTGCGGGCGCTGGAACAGCATGGCCACGCGCTGGCCGCCCGGCGCCCGCAGGGTGCCCGCCGTGAGCGGCAACAGCCCGTGCAGGGTGCGCAGCAGCGTGCTCTTGCCGCTGCCATTGGCGCCGATGAAGGCCACGCGCTCACCGGGCAAGATGCGCAGGTTCACGTCGTCCAGCGCGGGCGGGCGCGGCGCCGGCCCCAGGCGCACCTGGGCGCCGCGCAACTCGAAACACGGCTCGGCGATGGCGGGGGGCGGCACCCCGCTCATGCGGCCGCTCCGACGGGCAGCAGCCCATCCTGCCGCTCGCGCCAGCGCCGCACCAGCGACACCAGCGCATTGAGCACCAGCACCACGGCCAGCAGCACCAGGCCCAGGCCCAGCGCCAGCGGCAGGTCACCCTTGCTCGTTTCCAGGGCGATGGCGGTGGTCATGACGCGCGTGAAGCCGTCGATGTTGCCGCCCACGATCATCACGGTGCCGACCTCGGCGATGGCCCGGCCGAACGCCGTGATGAAGACCGTGAGCAGCGCGTAGCGCTCGTCCCAGGCCAGCAGCAGGCTGCGCATCAGCGTGCCCGCGCCCATGGACCGCAGCTGCTCGCCGTGGCTGCGGTCGGCGTCCTCCACGGCCTGGCGCACCAGGGCGGTCACCAGCGGCAGCACCAGCACGGCCTGCGCCACCACCATGGCCTCGAAGTTGAACAGCCAGCCCAGGAAGCCCAGCGGCCCCGAGCGCGACAGCAGCAGGTACACCACCAGCCCCACCACCACCGCCGGCACCGCCAGCGCGGTATTGAGCAGCGTGAGCACCGCGCCGCGCCCGGCGAAGCGCGCGGCCGCCAGCCAGGCGCCCAGCCACAGGCCCAGGGCGTAGGCAATGCCAGTGGCGGTGACGCTGACCGCCAGCGACCGCCACACGATGGCCCACAGGCCCGCATCGCCGGAAAGGATCAGCCCGATCGCGGTCGCCACGCTATCGGCAAAGGTGTTCATATGTGGGTGAGCTTAGCGAGCCAGAGACCTGCCCGCGCTACGTACTGACGCGGTATGAACGTTGGTGCATAAGACACCTTGATGCACACTTGACGACCATGCGACGAATCGAGCTGGCGTACCAACTGAGCACGCGCGAGCGGCCCGCCGGCAATGGATCGGCCCTGCTGCGCAACCCCATGATGGACGTGCTGCACGCCGTGAAGGCCTCAGGCTCCATCTCCGGCGCGGCGCGCGAGCTGGGCCTGTCCTACCGCCACGTGTGGGGGCAGCTCAAGGAATGGGAGGCCGATCTCGGCCAGGGCCTGATCTTCTGGGAGCGCGGCCAGGCCGCGCGCCTCACGCCCTTCGGCGAGAAGCTGCTGGCGGCCGAGCGCCTGGCCCAGGCCCGGCTGGGCCCGCAGATGGAGAACCTGCGCGCCGAACTCGAACGCGCCTTCGCGCTCATGCTCGACGGTGAGGCCACCGAGCACCCCCAGCTCACGCTCTATGCCAGCCACGACCACGCCCTTGCCGAGCTGGTGGACTTCGCGGCGCGCGACGCTGGCGGCAGCGGCCAGGGGGAAGCCCAGCGCCTGCACCTGGACGTGCAGTTCTGCGGCAGCGTGGACGCCATCCGCGCGCTCAACGAGGGGCGCTGCAAGATCGCCGGCTTTCACACCCAGCCCTTCGCCGACGCGCACACGCTCACCGCGCGCACCTACCGCCCGCTGCTCAAACCGGGCCTGCACAAGATCATCGGCTTCGCGCGGCGCACGCAGGGCCTGGTGGTGGCGCCCGGCAACCCGCTGCGCCTGCGCGACGTCGCCGACGTGGCGCGGCTGCAGGCGCGCTTCGTGAACCGCGCCAAGGGGACGGGCACACGCCTGCTGCTGGACGAGCTGCTGGCCCAGGCCGGCCTGCCGTCGGGCGACGTGGACGGCTACGAGCGCGTGGAGCGTTCGCACGCGGCGGTGGCGCACGCCGTGGCCAGCGGCAGCGCCGACGTGGGCCTGGGCACCGAGTACGCCGCGCGCAGCGCCGGCCTGGGCTTCGTGCCCGTCACCGACGAGCGCTACCTGCTGGTCTGCCTGAAGAACACCCTGGACGAGCCGCCCCTGCAGCGCCTGCTGGAGCGGCTGCGCAGCCGCCCCTGGCAGGAACGCCTGGCCGCCCTGCCCGGCTACCGGCCGGACCACTGCGGCGAGGTGGCGGCGATGAAGCGGCTGCTGCCCTGGTGGGGCTGAGCCGCTCGCGCCCTCACAACAGGTTCGCGCTGCGCGCGGCCGCCTCGATGCCCTTGTAGTTGTCGGCCTTGGTGGGCACGAAACGGGTGGCGCGCTGCAGGTCCAGCACCTCTTTGCCTTGCGGCGTGGCGCGGTCCAGCTTGAGCAGCGCGGCGGCGAGCTTCTCGCGCTGCGCGGCGGGCATGTCGGCGTGCACCGACCAGTTGTAGTCGTAGTACGGCGGGGTGGTGAAGATCACGCGCACCTTGGCCGTGTCGACCTTCTTGTCGGCCACGAATTTCTCCCACACCGAGATGTTCAGCGCCCCGCCCTGCACCTTGCCCGAGGCCACGGCGGCGATGGTGGCGTCGTGCGCGCCGCTGTAGGCCACGCGGCCGAAGTCCTTCTCGGGGTTGATGTTGGCCTGCAGCAGGAAGCTGCGCGGCATGAGGTGGCCCGAGGTGCTGCTCTGCGAACCGAAGCTCACGTCCTTGCCCTTGAGGTCGGCCAGCGACTTCACGGCCGGGTCGCTGGAGATGAAGACCGAGCGGAACTTCTCGTCTTCCTCGCGCTGCACCAGCGGGATGATCTTGCCGCCCGAACGCACATTGGCCTGCACGAAAGTGAAGCCGCCGAACCAGGCCATGTCCACCTTCCTGTTCACCAGCGCCTCGACGGCGGCGGCGTAGTCGGTCACCGGCGTGTATTCCACCTTCATGCCCAGGGCGCCCTCCAGGTACTTCACCAGCGGCGCGGCCTTGCGCGCCAGCTCGGTGGGCGATTCGTCGGGGATGGCGGTGACGCGGAACACCTGCTGAGCGTGCGCGGCGGCGGCCACCAGGCCCAGGCCCAGCACAAGGGCGTGGCGACAGCGGTGAAACAGGGAATGGCGGGTCATGGTGGTTTCCTGATGAAGGGAGGAAGCGGCTCAAGAACAAAGGGCGCGGCCTTGCGAGAAAGGAAGGCGGCATGCCCTGGCGGGCGCCGGCGCGCGAGCGCGGACCGCGAATCCTAGTCCACGCGGCCACGGGCCGGTCTGCGTCAAGGACGCGGCTCCTTTCAAGCCATTGAGCGCATGCCCGAAGGCGCCCCGGAAGGAGCGCCGGGAATGGCGCGAGACATTGCGAGCCGCCCTCCGCCCTCACCCCGGCCAGTCGCCCAGCAGCTCGTCCGGCGAAGGCTTGTGAAACTTCGGCCGGCCCACGCCCAAGGGCGTGCCCAGCACCATCCAGCCGACCAGGGTTTCGCCGGGCCGGCAGAAGGCCGACATGACGGCCTGGTCGCGCACCTTGCTGCCCGAGAGCATCTTGCCGCCGTAACCCAGGGCGTGAGCGGCCGTCAGGAAGTTGGCGAGCGCGCCGCCCAGGGCGATCCACTGTTCGTGCACTGTGGCCACCGGGTGGCCGGCGTCGATGCGCGCGATCACGGCCACCAGCAGCGGCGGTTCGGTGGCGCGCCCACGGTCGCGCCGCGCCTGTTCGGCCGGTTTCCCCTGCGCCAGGGCCACGGTCTCGAACAGGTCGGCCAGGCGCTGCCGGGCCTCCCCGCGCACGACGGCAAACCGGTAAGGCACCAGGCCCGCGTGGTCGGGCGCGCGCAGCGCGGCGGCGGCCATGCGCCGCAGCTCGTCGGGCGAAGGCGCGGGCTCGCGCAGGTACTTGGTGCCGACCGACAGGCGCGACAGCAGGGACTCGAGCGGGTCGGCGGGCGCGGGGTCGCGGGGGGTGTTCATGGCGGCGGGCGGTGCGGTGGGGGTATTGAGGCACCAGTGTGCGCCACCGCAGGCCGCTGGCGCGGGCCATGACCCTGGGGCCCGGCCCCTCGGGGCCGGCCAGCGCGTTCAGAACGCCTCTTTCTCCGCTTCCAGGTACGCCAGGCTGGTGTACTTGCCGATGTTGCTGTCGAAGCCCTGCATGCTGGCCGCGCGCGCGGCCACGCGCGGATCGGCCAGCACCAGGCCCTTGGCCTTGTCCAGCGGCAGGCCGTCTTTCACCGCCTTCAGGCAGGGCTCGTAAATGCCGCGCAGGAAATCACCGTAGGTCTGGAGCAGGTCGCGGCTCGCGTGGCCGTGGCCCGGCACCCAGAGCTGCTCGCCCAGGTCCTTCATGAGCGTGTCGTAGGTCTTGAAGGTGCCCACGTAGGAGCCGTCGTCGATGTTGGCGATGCGGTTGCCCATGGCGATGTCGCCGACGTAGGTGAGACGGTCCTGCACCACCTCCATGCACAGGTCGGACGGCGTGTGCGCCACGCCGTGGTGGTGCAGGCGCAGCTGCACGTCTCCGTAGTCGAACACCTGGCCGGGCCGCACGTCGGTGTTGGGTGCGACGATCTTCGTGCCCAGCGTGGCCTGGTTGGTCCAGCGCTCCATCATGCCGCGCCAGGCATTGCCCTCGGCCCCCAGGATCTGCTCGCGCGTGTGCGCCAGCGCGTGGATGGGCACGCCCGGGAAGGCCTCGACGAAGGCGTGGTTGCCCAGCCAATGGTCGCCGTGGTAGTGGCTGTTGAACACAGCCACCACAGGCCGGTCGGTCACGCGGCGGATCATGCGGATCGCCATCTGCCCGATCTGCAGCGAGCCGCCCGAATCCAGGACCACCACGCCCTTTTTCGTGACCACGAAAACCACGTTGGCCATCATCCCCTGGTTCTGCGGGGTGGGAAATCCGTCCTCCGCGAACACCATCCACACGTGCGGGGACAGCTGTTGCGCGGGGATGTCGGGCATGGGCGGACCGACCACGAAGTCGCGCACCTGCTGCGCGAACAGCCGCGCCTCGGGCACGGCGGCCAGGCCGGCGGCGCCCAGTGCCAGGCCGGCACCGGCGCGCAGCCAGTGGCGGCGGGTGAGGCGGTCGGTGGGGAGGTGGCGGGTGGGCATCGGCGTCTCCATCAGTTATTGCTTATTTTCAGATCATAGCCAGACCGACGGAGAACGGCACGCCGCCCGGCCCGGGGGCGACCGCTCACCGGGGCGCGGACAGGCCGTCCTGCGGCGTGGCGTGGCGCGCGCGGATGGCTTCGGCCTGCCGCGCGACCTCGGCGCGCAGCGCCGCCGGCTCCACCACCTCGACCTCGGCGCCGTGGCCCAGGATCTGCCGCGCGCCGTGCTCGACCGACTCCAGCGCCCACAGGACGCAGCGCCAGCCGTCGGGCGCCCTGTCCTGCGGCGCCACCGGCACCTCGGCGAAACGGTGGCGCGCGTGCTCCAGCCAGCCCAGCGCCCGGGGCGACACCAGCACCCGGGCCTGCAGCGGCCGCAACCCGGCCTCGAACCGCGCCGACGACTCCTGCCAGTAGCGCGCCAGGTCGAAGCCGCGGGGACGCCGGAAGCCGCTGCCCAGGACCGCCAGGCCCCGCACGCTGGCCAGGCGGTAGGTGCGCACGGCGGTCTGCCGGCTTTCGCGTGCCGCGAGGTACCAGGCGCCGGCCTTGAGCACCAGCCCCAAGGGTTCAAGCTCCCGCCGCGACAGACCGCGCCAGCTCATGTAGTCGACCCGCAGGCGCTTGCCGCTCCAGACGGCCTGCGCCGCGTCCCGCAGGAACGCCGGTGTGTCGGAGGCCCGGTACCAATCCAGGGGGTCGATGTGCAGCCGCTCGGCCACCAAGGCCGCCTGGTCGCGCCAGGGCGCCGGCACGCTGGCCATCAGCTTGAGCCGTGCCGACGCGGCGGCCTCGCCCAGGCCCAGCGCCGTCGCCGGCCCCGGCAGGCCGGCCAGCCACAGGGCGTTCGCCTCGTCGCCCGTCATGCCGGTGAGCTGCGTCGTCCAGCCCGGCTGCAATTGGAAGCCACCCTGGTGGCCCCGTTCGCCCCACAGGGGCACGCCGGCCGCCGAGAGTTGATCGATGTCGCGCAGGACGGTGCGCTCGGACACCTCGAGCGAGCGCGCGATGGCGCCGGCCGTCAAACGACCGTGGGCCTGCAGCAGCATGAGGATGGACAACAGGCGGTGGGCTTTCATGGCCGCCCAATCATGACACCCCTTGTCATATTGGTGGTGCCAGCATCGCCCTTCCTTCATCACCACCAGGCAGGCACACCATGAACACCCCAGACCCCGGCGCAACGAGCGCGAAGCAGGACTTCGATTTCCTGGTCGGCCACTGGACCACCCGCCAGCGGCGCCTGAAACAGCGCCTGCAGGGCAGCGACGAATGGGAAACCTTCACCGCCTCCACCACCAACCAGCACCTGCCGGGCGGCGTGATCAACTTCGATACCCTGGTCGCGCCGACCTGGAAACCGGGCTGGGTGGGCATGTCGCTGCGCCTGTTCAACCCGGCGACCAACCTCTGGAGCATCTACTGGGTCACCAACGAAGGCGGAGGCATCGACCCCGCGACGGGGCAGCTCGGCGCCCCGGTGGTCGGCCGCTTCCAGGGAAGCGAAGGCCTGTTCGAGGGCGAGGACCGGTTCGAGGGACGCACGGTCCGCGTGCGCTTCCATTGGCAGCGCTGGGGCAGCGAGCGGGCGCGCTGGCAGCAGGCCTTCTCCGACGACGGCGGGCGCAGCTGGGAGGTCAACTGGGTCATGGACTTTGAGCGCGAGGCCCCGTCCCCGGCCGAACCGGCGCCGCCACCCGCCCTCGGCCTCGACTGCCAGGTGGTCGAGTTGCGCCGGTACACCCTTCATCCGGGCCAGCGCGACACATTGATCGAGCTGTTCGAGCGGGCCCTGGTCGAACCGCAGGAAGCACTGGCCATGGCCGTGATGGGCCAGTTCCGCGACCTCGATGCGCCCGACCACTTCGTCTGGCTGCGCGGCTTTGCCGACAGGGACAGCCGCACCAGGGGATTGGCGGCGTTCTATGGCGGCCCCGTCTGGCGACAGCACGGCGGCGCGGCCAACGCCACCATGGTCGACTCCGACGACGTGCTGCTGCTGCGCCCGGCTTGGCCGGGCTCGGGCCTCTCGATGCAGGGCCGCCGCCGCCCGCAGTCCACGGGGCAGACGACCGCGCCGGGCCTGCTGCGGGTCAGCGTGCTGCCCCTGCGCGAGACGGCCGGTGCGGCGCTGCTGAGCCTCTGCCGCGACACCCTGTCGCCGTGCCTGCGGAAGGGTGGCGCGCACGTCCTCGGCTGGTACGTCACCGACGAGGCGCCGAACGATTTTCCTCGCCTGCCCGTGCGGGAGGGGAAGCCGGTGTTGGTGGGCTTTGCCCTGTTTCCCGACCTGCCCTCGCTAAACGCCTTCGAGCGCAGCGGCGCCTGGGACCGCGACGCGCAGGCGGCGCTGGCGCCATGGCTCGATCGCCCGGCGCGCCACCACAGGCTGGCGCCCACCGCGCGTTCGGCGATCCAGGCCTGAGCGCCAAGGGCGCGGGAGCCGCTGCTCAGCGGCGTGGCAGCCGGCGGGCGATCTCGGTCACCAGCTGGCGCGCCAGGGCCAGCTTGCCGGCGCGCGGCAGCTCGGTGCTGCCGGCCTCGTCCACCAGCAGCAGCGCGTTGTCGTCGCGGCCGAAGGTGTCGGGCCCGATGTTGCCCACCAGCAGCGGCACGCCCTTGCGCGCGCGCTTGGCCTGGGCGTGGGCCAGCAGATCGTGGCTTTCGGCGGCGAAACCCACGCAATACAGCGCGCCGGCCCGAGCGCGCGGGCTGGCGGCCACACCGGCCAGGATGTCGGGGTTCTCCACGAAGGCCAGGGTGGGCGCTTCGCCGCTGCCGTCCTTCTTGATCTTCTGGTCGGAGGTGCTGGCGGGGCGCCAGTCGGCCACGGCGGCGGCCGCGATGAAGACGTCGGCCGCGTCGGCACTGGCCAGCACGGCGCGCTGCATGTCCTGCGCGGACACCACGTCCACCCGCTGAACTCCGCGCGGCGTGGGCAGGGCCACCGGGCCGGCCACCAGCGTCACCTGGGCACCGGCCTCGTGCGCGGCGCGCGCGAGCGCGAAGCCCATCTTGCCGCTGGAGCGGTTGGTGAGGCCGCGCACCGGGTCGATGGCCTCGAAGGTGGGCCCGGCCGTGATGAGCACATGCCGGCCCGCCAGCGCCTTGGGCTGGAAGTGACGCACCAGCTCATAGAGCAGTTCGTCCGGTTCGAGCATGCGGCCATCGCCGGTTTCGCCGCAGGCCTGCTCGCCCGCGCCCACGCCCAGCACCACGGTGCCGTCGGCGCGCAGCTGCGCCAGGTTGCGCTGCGTGGCGGGGTGGGCGTACATCTCGCGGTTCATGGCCGGGGCCACGATCAGCGGCACGCGCTCCAGGGGCCGGGCCAGGCACAGCAGCGAGAGCAGGTCGTCGGCGCGGCCATGCAGCAGCTTGGCCATGAAGTCGGCGCTGGCCGGCGCGATGACGATGGCATCGGCCTCGCGGCTGAGGTTGATGTGGGGCATGTTGTTGCCCTCGCGCGGGTCCCACTGCGAGCCGTAGACCGTGCGGCCCGACAACGCCTGCAGGGTGACCGGCGTGATGAAGTGCTCGGCCGCCTCGGTCATCACCACCTGCACCGTGGCGCCGGCCTTCACCAGGCCGCGGCAGAATTCGGCGGCCTTGTAACAGGCCACGCCACCGCTGAGGCCCAGCACGATGTGTTTTCCCGCGAGATCGCTCATGGAGGCGCAATGTAGCAGCGCCCCGCGAGAAGCCCCGGTGGACGGGCCGAGCGGGAGGGGCCACCTATAATCGGAATTTCCCACCTGAGCCAGCCCCCGGGCTGGCCCGAGTCATGACCAAATACGTGTTCGTCACCGGCGGTGTGGTGTCCTCCCTGGGCAAGGGCATTGCTTCTGCGTCTCTCGCCGCGCTGCTCGAATCGCGCGGCCTCAAAGTCACCCTCATCAAGCTCGACCCGTACATCAACGTGGATCCGGGCACCATGTCGCCGTTCCAGCACGGCGAGGTGTTCGTCACCGACGACGGCGCCGAGACCGACCTGGACCTGGGCCACTACGAGCGTTTCATCGAAACGCGCATGCGCCAGTCCAACAACTTCACCACCGGCAAGATCTACCAGTCGGTGCTGGAGAAGGAGCGCCGCGGCGACTACCTCGGCAAGACCGTGCAGGTGATCCCGCACGTCACCAACGAGATCCAGGAATTCATCCGCAAGGGCTCGGGCGAAGGCACGCCCGACGCGGTGGACGTGGCCATCGTCGAGATCGGCGGCACCGTGGGCGACATCGAGTCCCTGCCCTTCCTGGAAGCCGTGCGCCAGATGAGCCTGCGCCTGGGCCCCAACAGCTCGGCCTTCCTGCACCTGTCCTACCTGCCCTGGATCGCCGCCGCCGGCGAGCTCAAGACCAAGCCCACGCAGCACACCGCCAAGGAGCTGCGCGCCATCGGCATCCAGGCCGACGCCCTGCTCTGCCGCGCCGACCGCCGCATCCCCGACGAGGAACGCGCCAAGATCAGCCTGTTCAGCAACGTGCCCGAATGGGGCGTGATCAGCATGTGGGACGTGGACACCATCTACAAGGTGCCGCGCATGCTGCACGAGCAGGGGCTGGACGGCCTCATCTGCGACAAGCTGCGCCTGAACACGCCGCCGGCCAACCTCAAGCGCTGGGACGACCTGGTGCATGCGGTGGAGAACCCGCAGGGCACGGTGCACATCGCCATGGTCGGCAAGTACGTCGACCTGTCCGACAGCTACAAGTCGCTCAACGAGGCCCTGCGCCACGCCGGCCTGAAGAACCAGGCCAAGGTGGCCATCGAGTACGTCGATTCCGAGACCATCACGCCGGCCAACGTGGCCCAGGTGCTGGGTCGCTTCGACGCCGTGCTGGTCCCCGGCGGCTTCGGCAAGCGCGGCATCGAGGGCAAGATCTGCGCGGCGCGCTTCGCGCGCGAGCAGAAAGTGCCCTACCTGGGCATCTGCCTGGGCATGCAGGTGGCCACCATCGAATACGCGCGCCACGTGGCCGGCCTGAAGGACGCCAACAGCACCGAGTTCGAACCCGGCACGCCGCACCCGGTCATCGCCCTCATCACCGAGTGGAAGGACGCCGACGGCAGCATCCAGCAGCGCGACGCCCACTCCGACCTCGGCGGCACCATGCGCCTGGGGGCGCAAAGCTCCGACGTGGCCAAGGGCACGCTGGCGCACAGCATCTACGGCGACGTGGTGACCGAACGCCACCGCCACCGCTACGAAGCCAACGTGAACTACCTCGACCAGCTGCGCCAGGCCGGGCTGGTGATCTCCGCGCTGACCCAGCGCGAGCACCTCACCGAGATCGTGGAGCTGCCGCAGTCCGTGCACCCCTGGTTCATGGGCGTGCAATTCCACCCCGAGTTCAAGTCCACGCCCTGGGCCGGCCACCCGCTGTTCAACGCCTACATCAAGGCGGCGCTGACCCACCAGGCGCAGCGCCGGCCCGCCCGGGCCGTGGCCTGAGGCCCCGACGGAGAGCCCCACGATGAAGCTCTGCGGTTTCGACGTCGGCCTGGACAAGCCCTTCTTCCTCATCGCCGGCCCCTGTGTCATCGAGTCCGAGCAGCTGCAGATGGACGTGGCCGGGCGGCTGAAGGAGATCACCGGCTCGCTGGGCATCCCCTTCATCTTCAAGAGCAGCTTCGACAAGGCCAACCGCAGCAGCGGCAAGAGCTTCCGCGGCCCTGGCCGCGAGGCGGGCCTGGCGGTGCTGGCCAAGGTCAAGGCCCAGCTCGGCGTGCCCGTCATCACCGACGTGCACAGCGAGGACGACATCGCCCCCGCCGCCGCCGTGTGCGACGTGCTGCAGACGCCGGCCTTCCTGTGCCGCCAGACCGACTTCATCCGCGCCGTGGCGCAGAGCGGACGGCCGGTGAACATCAAGAAGGGCCAGTTCCTCGCGCCGCACGACATGAAGAACGTGATCGACAAGGCCCGCGACGCGGCCCGCGACGCCGGCCTGCCCGAGGACAGCTTCCTCGCCTGCGAGCGCGGCGCGAGCTTCGGCTACAACAACCTCGTCTCCGACATGCGGGCCCTGGCCATCATGCGCGAGACCGGCGCGCCGGTGGTGTTCGACGCCACCCACAGCGTGCAGCTGCCCGGCGGGCAAGGCACCAGCTCGGGCGGCCAGCGCGAGTTCGTGCCCGTGCTGGCGCGCGCCGCCGTGGCGGTCGGCGTGTCCGGCCTGTTCATGGAAACCCACCCCGACCCGGCCAAGGCCTTGAGCGACGGCCCGAACGCCGTGCCGCTCAAGCACATGCCCGCGCTGCTCGAAACCCTGCTCGCGCTCGACGCCGTGACCAAAAGGAACGGCTACCTCGAGGACCGCTTCAACGCCTGAGCCGCGCCCAATTTTCTTTGACTTTCCGAACCTGAGGACCCTTGATTCATGAGTGCCATCGTTGACATCGTCGGCCGCGAAGTGCTGGACAGCCGCGGCAACCCCACCGTCGAGTGCGACGTGCTGCTGGAGAGCGGCGTCATGGGCCGCGCGGCCGTGCCCTCGGGCGCGTCCACCGGCTCGCGCGAGGCCATCGAGCTGCGCGACGGCGACAAGAGCCGCTACCTGGGCAAGGGCGTGCTCAAGGCGGTGGAGCACATCAACACCGAGATCAGCGAGGCCGTGCTGGGCCTGGACGCCTCCGAGCAGGCCTTCCTGGACAAGACCCTGATCGACCTCGATGGCACCGAGAACAAGAGCCGCCTGGGCGCCAACGCCATGCTGGCCGTCTCCATGGCCGTGGCCCGCGCCGCCGCCGAGGAAGCCGGCCTGCCGCTGTACCGCTACTTCGGCGGCATGAGCGCGGTGCAGATGCCCGTGCCCATGATGAACGTCATCAACGGCGGCGCCCACGCCAACAACAACCTCGACCTGCAGGAGCTGATGATCATCCCCGTGGGCGCGCCGAACTTCCGCGAGGCCCTGCGCTGGGGCGCCGAGGTGTTCCACGCGCTCAAGAAGATCCTGCACGACAAGGGCATGAGCGTGGCGGTGGGCGACGAAGGCGGCTTCGCGCCGAACGTCGAGAGCCACGAGGCCGCGCTGCAACTGCTGATGGACGCCATTTCGGCCGCCGGCTACACCCCGGGCGACCAGATCGCGCTGGGCCTGGACTGCGCCGCGAGCGAGTTCTACAAGGATGGCCAGTACGCGCTCGACGGCGAGGGCCTGAAGCTCAGCGCCGAGGAGTGGACCCATATGCTGGCCACCTGGTGCGACAAGTACCCCATCGTCAGCATCGAGGACGGCATGGCCGAGGGCGACTGGGACGGCTGGAAGGTCCTCACCGAGCGCCTGGGCCAGCAGGTGCAGCTGGTGGGCGACGACCTCTTCGTCACCAACACCAAGATCTTGAAGGAAGGCATCGACAAGGACATCGCCAACTCGATCCTCATCAAGATCAACCAGATCGGCACGCTGACCGAAACCTTCGCCGCCATCGAGATGGCCAAGCGCGCGGGCTACACCGCCGTGATCAGCCACCGCAGTGGCGAGACCGAGGACAACACCATCGCCGACATCGCCGTGGGCACCAACGCCGGCCAGATCAAGACCGGCTCGCTCTCGCGCTCGGACCGCATGGCCAAGTACAACCAGCTGCTGCGCATCGAGGAAGACCTCGGCGAAGTGGCCGTGTACCCCGGCCGCGCCGCCTTCTACAACCTGCGCTGACCGCCACGCCCCCGATGGCCAACCGCCTGATCCCCGGCCTGCTGGTCGCGCTGCTGCTGGTGCTGCACGCGCAGCTCTGGTTCGGCCGGGGCAGCGTGCCGCAGGTGGCGCAGCTGCGCCGCGACCTGGCCGCCCAGCTGGAGGCGAACGAGCTGGCGCGGCAGCGCAACGCGCAGATCGCCAGCGAGCTGCGCGACCTCCAGGAAGGGCTGGAGATGGTCGAGGAGTTGGCGCGCCAAGACCTCGGCATGGTCAAGCCCAACGAGGTTTTCGTGCAGATCGCGCGCTGATCCGCCGCGGATCGGCGCCCTTCCCTGGCCGTCCCATGCTCACGGTGGCACTGCTCGGCGGGCCGCTCACCGGCAAGCGCACACTGGCGCGCCAATTGCGCGAGGCCCTGGACGCGCGGGGCATCGCCGGGGTCGTGATCGCCGACGCCACCGCGCTGATGGCGGCGGCCCACAACGAGCTTCGTTTCAATGACCGCGGCCTCTGGCCCGAAGCCCTGGCCGCGCAGCGCCGCATCGGCCTGACGCTGCTGATGGGCCTGGATCTGCCCTGGGTACCCGGCGGCCGGCTCAGCGACAGCCCCGCCGTGCGCGAGGCCACCGACACCCTGTTGCGCCGCGAGCTGCAAGGCGCGGGCATCGGCTTCCAGACGGTTTATGGCCACGGCGCGCGGCGCCTGCAGGCCGCGCTGCGCGCCGTGGGGGCCGCCCTGGGCCGCGAGCTGCTGCCCGACGACCCCCTGCTGCGCGACGGTTCGGGCCGCTGGGCCTGCGAGGCCTGCAGCGACCCCGACTGCGAGCACCGGCTGTTCAGCGCCCTGCTCGCGCGCCGCGGCGGCGGCTGAGGATCACTGCGGCCGATCGGTCCCGGGCGGCTGCGCCAGCGGCTGCAGGAACACCTGCGCCGCATCCACCGGATCGAAGGTGTATTGCGCGCCGCAGAAATCGCAGTTGACCTCCACCTGCCCCTGCTCTTCCAGGATGGACTCGATCTCCTCGCGCCCGAGCGAACGCAGCATGCCGCCCACGCGCTCGCGCGAGCAGGTGCAGGCGAAGCGGGGTCCCGCGCCGGCCAGCAGCGGGTCGAAGCGGCGCAGGTTCTCTTCCCAGAACAGGCGGTGCAGGATGGTGTCGGCATCGAGCCCCAGCAGCTCTTCGCGCTTGAGGCTGCTGGCCAGGATCGCGATGCGCTGGTAGTCCTCGTTGCGGCCGATCTGGTCCTCGTCGCGCTGCTGCGACTGGCCGGCCAGGTTGGCCTCGCCCTGCAGCGGCAGGCGCTGGATCAGCAGGCCGGCGGCCATCTTGTCGTTCGCCGCCAGCACCAGCTTGGTGTCGAGTTGCTCGCTCTGCAGCATGTAGTGCTCGATCACCTCGCTGAGCTTTTCCAGCTTCTCGCGGCGGTCACCGAACAGCGGCACCACCCCCTGGTAGGGCTGCTGGCCGGGCTGGCGGTCCTTCGGGTCGAGCGTGATCGCGCAACGGCCCTGGTTGGTGGCGTTCACCATGTGCGACAGGGGCGCGTCGTCCGCCACCTCGCCGGCCACCGTCGCGGTGGCGCGCAGGCTCAGGTCGGGCTGCACCTCGGCCACGGCCAGCTTCACCGGGCCGTCGCCATGGATCTGCATGACCAGGGCGCCGTTGAATTTGATGTTGGCCTGCATCAGCGTGGCCGCGGCCGTCATCTCGCCGAGCAGCTCGGTCACGGCCGTGGGGTAGCCGCCGGCCTGCGCGCGGCGCTGCAGGATCTCCTGCCAGGCGTCGGTGATGCGCACCAGCATGCCGCGCACCGGCAGGCCTTCAAACACGAATTTGTGGAGCTCGGACACGGGGTTCCTTCGACCAAAGCGGCACAGGTGGCGCTCAGCCGGTCTTTTTCAAGCCCTTGCGGTAGCGCTGGGCGTTCTCGATGTAGTGGGCCGCGCTGCGGCGCAGGCCCTCGATCTGCTCGGGCGTGAGCTGGCGCACCACCTTGGCGGGGCTGCCCAGGATCATGGAGCCATCGGGGAATTCCTTGCCCTCGGTCACCAGGGCGCGCGCGCCCACCAGGCAGTTCTTGCCGATCCTCGCGCCATTGAGCACGGTGGCGCCGATGCCGATCAGCGACTCGTCGCCGATGGTGCAGCCGTGCAGCATCACCTGGTGGCCGATGGTCACGCGCTCGCCCACCACCAGCGGGAAGCCGTAGTCGGCGTGCATCACCGTGCCGTCCTGCACATTGCTGCCCTGGCCAACGGTGATGGTCTCGGTGTCGCCGCGCAGCACCGCGCCGAACCAGACGCTGCTGTCTTCGTGCAGGTGCACGTTGCCCATGACTTGCGCGCTGTCCGCGACCCAGGCCGAATCGGCCATCGTCGGCGCCACGCCATCGAGTTCGTACAAAGCCATGCGGCAGTCTCCTCGGGTGCTCGGGTGTCGAAACCTAGAATTGTAGGGATGCCCCTCACCGTACCCGCCGAGACGCCCGCCAGCCTGCGCGAGCAGGCCCTGGAGGCCCTGTGCACGGCCGATCCCACGGCCAAGGCAGCGGCGGCGCAGGCGCTGTGGGCGCGCTGGCGCGCCCTGGGCGCGCAGGACGGGGCGGCCTGGGCCGCGCAGGCGCCCATCGCCCCCTTGGCCAGCGCCACCCTGCCCGGCCGCCCGGCGCGCCCCGAACTCGTGCCGCCGCAGGCCGTGGCCCAGCGCTCGCCCTTCACGCGCGACGGCCTGGCGGCCCTGCTGCACGCCATCGCGCACATCGAGTTCAACGCCATCGACCTGGCGCTGGACGCGCTGTGGCGCTTCCCCGGCCTGCCGCTGGACTTCTACCGCCAGTGGCTGCAGGTGGCGCACGAGGAGGCCACGCACTTCGGCCTGCTGCGCGAGTTGCTGCAGGCACTGGGCCACGACTACGGCGACTTCCCCGCCCACAACGGCCTGTGGGAGATGTGCGTGAAGACCCAGCACGACCCGCTGGCGCGCATGGCCCTGGTGCCGCGCACCCTGGAGGCGCGCGGCCTGGACGCCACGCCGCTGATCCAGTCGCGCCTGCGCCAGGTGACGGCGCGCGAGGTCAAGCAGGAAGCGCAGCGCGCGGTCGAGATCCTGGACACCATCCTGCGCGACGAAATCGGCCACGTGGCCGTGGGCAACCGCTGGTACGCCTGGCTGTGCGCGCAGCGCGGGCTGGAGCCGGTGGCGCACTACCGCGTGCTGGCGCGCGAGCACGCCGCGCCGCGGCTGAGGCCGCCGTTCAACGACACCGCCCGACGGGCGGCGGGCTTCACCCAGGCCGAGCTGGACGCCCTGCTCGGACCCTGAACGGGGCGAACCCGGACAATCCGGGGATGACTTCCGCTTCCCCGACCGCGTTCAGCGCCCTCCCCCTGTCCCCCGCCACCCTGGCCAACCTGGAGCAGCTGGGCTACACGGCCATGACGCCGATCCAGGCCGCCGCCCTGCCGCCGGCCCTGCTGGGCAAGGACCTCATCGCCCAGGCCAAGACCGGCAGCGGCAAGACCGCCGCCTTCGCCCTGGCGCTGCTGGCCAACCTGAACCCGCGCCGCTTCGCCGTGCAGGCGCTGGTGCTGTGTCCCACGCGCGAGCTGGCCGACCAAGTGAGCACCGAAGTCCGCCGCCTCGCGCGCGCGGCGGACAACGTGAAGGTGGTGGTGCTCTGCGGCGGCGTGCCGCTGCGCGGGCAGTTGGCCTCGCTGGAGCACGGCGCGCACATCGTGGTGGGCACGCCGGGCCGGGTCATGGACCACCTGGGGCGCGGCAGCCTGCGGCTGGACGCGCTCAACACCCTGGTGCTCGACGAGGCCGACCGCATGCTCGACATGGGCTTTTTCGACGACATCGCCACTGTCGCCAGGCAGTGCCCCGCGGCGCGCCAGACCCTGCTGTTCTCCGCCACCTACCCCGAAGGCATCGCCCAGCTCAGCGCGCGCTTCATGCGCGAGCCCGTCACCGTGAAGGTGGAGGCCCAGCACGCGGGCGCGCAGATCGAGCAGCGCTGGTACGAAGTGAGCGAGACCCAGCGCCTGGACACGGTGGGTCGCCTGCTTGCCCACTTCCGCCCCGCCAGCGCGCTGGCCTTCTGCAACACCAAGGCGCAGTGCCGCGACCTGGTGGCCGTGCTGCGGGCCCAGGGCATCGGTGCGCTGGCGCTGTTCGGGGAGCTGGAGCAGCGCGAACGCGACCAAGTGCTGGTGCGCTTCGCCAACGGCAGCTGCCGGGTGCTGGTGGCCACCGACGTGGCCGCGCGCGGCCTGGACATCGCCAGCCTGGCCGCCGTCATCAACGTGGACGTGACGCCCGATCCCGAGGTGCACATCCACCGCATCGGCCGCACCGGCCGGGCGGGCGAAAGCGGCCTGGCGCTGAACCTGGCCAGCCTGGACGAAATGGGCAGCGTGGGCCGCATCGAGCAGCTGCAAGGCCAGGCATCGAACTGGTCTCCCGTGAGCGAGCTGGTGCCCACCGGCCAGGGCCCGCTGCTGCCGGCCATGGCCACCTTGCATATCCAGGGCGGCCGCAAGGAAAAGATCCGCCCCGGCGACGTGCTGGGCGCGCTCACGGCCGACCTGGGCTACACGCGCGAACAGGTCGGCAAGATCAACGTCAACGACTGGTCCACCTATGTCGCGGTGGAGCGCGGGATCGCGCAGCAGGCGGCCAGCCGGCTGAACGCCGGCCGCATCAAAGGCAAGGGCGTGAAGGTGCGCGTGCTGGAAGACTGAGCCCCACCGGGCCGGCGCCCACACCGGGGCACCGCCCGCTGCGCCACCGATCCAAGGACAAGGGTTAACCCTTTGTGGGACAGCCCGGCGCCGTGACGCCTTGCGCAATGAGCGGGGTCACGACGGGCTCAATCTCTGCCCCGCTTGAGCCGATACGTTTGGTGACATAACATGCACCGAGGAGGAACGTTTGGCATGCCCGGCAACCGAATCGAACTCGACGACTACCTGGGCCAGGCGTTCCACCGCATGCCTGTGGCCATGATCGTGGTGAACCAGCGCGGCCAGATCACACGCCTCAACCAGCTCGCCGAGACCACGTTCGGCTACGAAGCCAGCGAGCTCATCGGCCAACCCGTCGAGGCCCTCATCCCCCAGCGCTTTCGCGCCGCGCACCCGCACTACCGCCAGGGCTTCCTGGCCGAGACCAGTGCGCGCCCCATGGGCCTGGGCCGCGACCTGAGCGGCCTGCGCAAGGACGGCAGCGAGTTCCCGGTGGAAATCGGCATCAACCCGGTGGAAACCGACGAGGGGCCCATGATCCTGTCGGTGATCCTGGACCTGTCGGAACGCAAACAGGCCGAAAAGCGCATCCAGGACGCGCTCACGCAGAAGGACCTGCTGCTGCGCGAGGTGCACCACCGCGTGAAGAACAACCTGCAGGTGATCCACAGCCTGCTCGACCTGCAGGCCCTCAAGCTGGCCGACCACGAGGTGGTGGAGGTGCTGCGCGACAGCCAGAACCGCATCCGCTCGATGTCGCTGATCCACCAGACGCTGTACCAGTCGCGCAACTTCGCGCGCGTCGATTTCCAGCGCTTCCTCGACGAGCTGCTGCCCAGCCTGACCGAGTCCTACCGCTCGGTGGCGGGCCTGGTGTCCATCGCCATCGACGCGCACGAGGTCAAGCTGCCCATCAACGAGGCCATCCCCTGCGGCCTGGTCATCAACGAGCTGGTGAGCAACGCGCTCAAGCACGGCTTCACGCAAGGGCGCGGTGGGCAGATCACGGTGTCCGTGCAGCAGCATGGCGAGCGCACGATCGAGCTGTCCGTCAGCAACGACGGCCACGCCATCCCCGGCACGCTCGACCTCGAACAGACCACCACGCTGGGGCTGCAGCTTGTGCAGCTGCTCACGCGACAGCTCAACGGCAGCTTGGACATCCAGCGCGCGAACCCCACGCGGTTCACGCTGCGCTTCGACCTGGAGGCGGAGGCATGACGGCAGCGGCGAGTGCATCGAAGATCCTGATCGTGGAAGACGAAGGCATCGTCGCCTTCAACCTGCAGCAGCGGCTGCAGCACATGGGCTACCGCATCACCGGCCTGGCCGAATCGGGCGCCGAGGGCCTGGCGCTGGTCTCGCGCGAGCGGCCCGACCTGGTGCTCATGGACATCCACATCAAGGGCGAAATGGACGGCATCGAGCTGGCCCGCGCGCTCAACCGCGACTTCGATCTGCCCATCATCTACCTCACCGCGTACTCGGAAGACACCACGCTGGAGCGCGCGCGCCGCACGCGGCCCTATGGCTATCTCATCAAGCCCTTCTCCGAACGCGAGCTGCACGCCACCGTGCAGATGGCCCTGGAGCGCCACGCGATGCAATCGGCGCTGAGCGAGAGCCAGGCGTTGCTGCGCCAGTCGCTGGACGCCGCGGCCATGGGGCTGATCGACTGCCTGCCCGCGGCCGACCGCCTGCGCCTGAGCGGGCCGCCGGCCGAGCGGCTGGGACTGGACCCGGCCGGGGAGCACCCGCTGTCGGCCCTGTTGGAGCGGCTGGACGAGGCCGAGCGCGAGCGCCTGGGGGACGACTGGGCGCAGCCCGGGCCGCGGCGCCACACCCTGCGCGCGCGGGCCATGGACGGCGGCCACCGCTGGCTGCAACTCGACACCGTGGCCGATCCGGACGGCCGGGTTCGCGGCGTGGTGCAGGACGTCACGGAGCGCGAACAGGCCCGCCTGGCGATGCAGCGCGTCAACGAAGAACTCGAAGACCGCGTGCTGGAGCGCACCGCCGAGTTGCGCCAGCACGTGCGCGAGCTGGAAGCCTTCAGCCACACCGCCGCGCACGACCTGCGCTCACCGATCCGCGCCATTTCGGGCCTGGGACAGATCCTGGCCGAAACCCACGGCGCCGCGCTGGGCGAGGACGGCCGCCGCATGCTCGATCGCATGTCGCACGCGGCGCACCGCATGGGCGAACTCATCGATGCGCTGCTGAGCCTGTCCAAGCTGTCGCGCGCGCCGCTGTACCGCGCCGAGGTGGACCTGGGCGCGCAGGCGCGCGAGGTGGAGCGCGCCCTGCGCGAGGCCGAACCCGGGCGCGAGATGCGCGTCGAGGTGGCCGAGGGCCTGCGCGTGCAGGCCGACCACGCCCTGATCCGCAGCGTGATCGACAACCTCATGCGCAACGCCTGGAAGTTCACGCGCGGGCGGGACCAGGGCCTCATCGAGATCGGCCGGCAGGAGGAGGACGGGCGGGTGGTGTACTTCGTGCGCGACAACGGATGCGGCTTCGATATGGTCCACGCCGACAAGCTCTTCGGCGCCTTCTTCCGCCTGCACGACGAGCAGCACTACGGCGGCTCGGGCCTGGGGCTGAGCATCGCGCAGCGCATCGTGCAGCGCCACGGCGGCGAGATCTGGGCCCAGGGCGAGGTGGGCCGGGGCGCCACGGTGTACTTCACGCTGGGCGGCTGAACCCTCGCGGCGGGTGGGCCTCCAACGGCCCATGCAACGCCGAACCCTGCTCCTGTCCCTCCCCTGCCTGCCCGCCGCGCTCGGCG
This sequence comes from Hydrogenophaga sp. SNF1, assembly GCF_034421675.1. Taxonomy (NCBI): domain Bacteria; kingdom Pseudomonadati; phylum Pseudomonadota; class Betaproteobacteria; order Burkholderiales; family Comamonadaceae; genus Hydrogenophaga; species Hydrogenophaga sp. SNF1. Next base: position 2,657,010 of record NZ_CP139793.1, on the reverse strand, counting down.
CCACGGCACCGGCCCGCGCGGCGGACGCCGACACAGACCAGGACAAGCCTCCCGGGTACGCCGTCTCCACCGAGCAGATGCAGCAGGCGCTGGCGCAGCGCTTCCCACTGCGCTACCCGGTGCCCGGCGTGCTGAACCTGGACCTGCAGACGCCCCGCCTGCGCCTGCTGCCCCAACGCAACCGACTGCTCGCCGAGATGGCGGTACAGGCCAGCGGCCCGGCCCTCCACCGCGCGCACCAGGGCGGTTTCGACGTCGACTTCGCCCTGCGCTACGAGGCCAGCGACCGCACGCTGCGCGCGCGGCAGCTGCACCTGAGCCGCCTGCGCTTTCCCACGCTGCGGCCCGAGGTGGTGGACATGCTCAACGCCTACGCTCCCGCGCTGGCCGAGCAGTCGCTGCGCGAAGTGGTGCTGCACCAGCTGCAGCCGCAGGACCTGAAGGCAGTGGAGGCCATGGGCCTGCAGCCAGGCCCCATCACCGTGACCGAGACGGGACTGGTGATCGGCCTGGTCCTCAAGCCGCTCTGACGGCCCTCAGCCGCGCGGGTGGTGCTGCGCCACCACCGTCTTGAGCCGCTCGCGCGCCACATGGGTGTAAATGGTGGTGGTGGAAATGTCCGCGTGGCCCAGCAGCATCTGCACGGCGCGCAGGTCGGCACCGTGGTTGAGCAGGTGGGTGGCGAAGGCGTGGCGCAGGGTGTGCGGCGACAGCGGCGCGGTGATGCCGGCCTCGCGCGCGTAGCGCTTGACCAGCTGCCAGAACATCACGCGCGTCATGGCCGAGCCGGCGCGCGCGCCGCGCGAGGTGACGAACAGGTCCTCGCTCGCCAGGCCGCCCAGGATCGCCGGCCGGCCTTCGGTGAGGTAGCGCTGCAGCCAGTCGCCCGCCACCTGGCCGAAAGGCACCAGCCGCTCCTTGTTGCCCTTGCCGGTGATGCGCAGCACCTGCTCGGCCAGGCCCAGATGCCAGGTCTTGAGGGTGACCAGTTCGCTCACGCGCAGCCCGCTGGCGTACATCAGCTCCAGCATGCTGCGGTCGCGCAGGCCCAGCGGGGTGTCGTCGTCCGGCGCGGCCAGCAGGGCTTCCACCTGGGCTTCGCTCAAGGTTTTGGGCACACGCAGCGGCTGGCGCGCCGGCGCCAGCCGCAGGGTCGGGTCGGCGGTGATGAAACGCTCGCGCAGGGCCCAGCGGTAGTAGCGGCGGAACACCGTGAGGCGGCGGTTCGCGGTGCTGGCCCGCGTCTGCGCGTGGCGCTCGGCGAAGTAGCCGTGGATGTCTGCTTCCAGCGCCTCGGGCAAGGCCTTGCCCTGGCCGCGCAGCCAGGCGTCGAAGAGCGCCAGGTCGCGGCGGTAGGCATCCAGGGTGTTGCGCGACAAGCCCTCTTCGAGCCAGAGGCTGTCGATGAAGGCCGACAGCGTGGGGTGCTCGTCGGCCTTCTTGCTGGGGGCCATCCGCCGAATCAGTCGAGCCGCAGCTTCTGCTTGGCCACCACCTGCTTGTAGACCTCGAACTCGGCCTTGATCTGCGCCGCGAACTCGCTCGGCGAGTTGCCCACCACCAGCGAGCCGGTGTCCTCGATGCGTTTGCGCACCGCCGGGTCCTTCAGCGCCTCGGCGGCGGCGGCGTGGATCTTGTTCACCACGTCGGCCGGCAGGCCCTTGGGACCGATCAGGCCGTAGTAGGCCATGCGGTTCACCGGCTCCAGGCCCATTTCCTTGAAGGTGGGCACGTTGGGCAGGGCCGCCACGCGCTGCGGCGCCGCCACCGCCAGCGCGATCAGGCGCCCGCCCAGGATGTGCGGCAGCGCCGAGGGCAGGTTGTCAAAAATGATCGGCACCTGGCCGCCGATGGTGTCGTTGAGGGCCGGGCCCGCGCCGCGGTAGGGAATGTGCGTGATGAAGGTGCCCGTCAGGCTCTTGAACAGCTCGGTCTGCAGGTGGCCGATGCCGCCCGTGCCCGAGCTGGCGTAGCTGTACTTGCCGGGGTTCTTTTTCACCTCTTCGAGAAAGGCCTTGAAGTCCTTGGCCGGGAAGCTGGGGTGCACCGCGATCACGTTGGGCGTGGCCGCGATGTTCATGATGGGTGTGAAGTCGTTGAGCGTGTCGTACGGGATCTTGGGGTTGATCGCGGGGTTGGCCGCCGTGGTCGACACCGTGGCCACGCCGATGTAGTGGCCGTCGGGCGTGGCGCGCGCCAGTTCCTGCGCCCCCACCACACCGCCGCCGCCGGCGCGGTTGAGCACGATCACGTTCTGGCCCAGTGCCTTGCCCAGCGGTTCGGACATGACGCGGGCGATGATGTCGGTGGTGCCACCGGGCGCGAACGGCACCTGCAGCGTGACGGGCTTGCTGGGAAAACCCTGGGACAGCGCCGGGCCGGCGGCAAGAACCAGACCGGCAGCCAAAGACGCCAGGTTGAAGAAACGGCGTTGTGTCATGCGATTCACTCCAGAGGAACGGTAAGGACCGCGGCTCGCAAATCGCGTGCCCACAGTGGGCGCCATTGTGGGCCACGGGCGCGCGCCCCGAATTGGGGGTGGTACGGCCTGGGGAAAACCCGGGGCCGCCTACGCGTTTCCCGCGAAGCGCGGGGGCCGAACCCTGGGTTAAGGTCGCCCATCCCTCACCCACCACAACATCAGGAGACATCACATGCGTCTGATCCGCCACATCGGCCTGGGCATCAGCCTGGCCGCCGCACTCGCCGCCAGTGGCGCCGCCCTGGCGCAACAGCAGTTCGTCAACGTGCTGACCGGTGGCCAGGCCGGCGTGTACTACCCGCTCGGCGTGGCGCTGGCGCAGGTGTACGGGCAGAGCATTCCGAACGCGCGTGCCACCGCGCAGGTGACCAAGGCGTCGGCCGAAAACCTCAACCTGCTGCAGGCCGGCCGCGGTGAACTGGCCTTCTCCCTGGCCGACGCGGTGTCCGACGCCTGGAACGGCAACGCCGAGGCCGGCTTCCCGAAGAAGCTCGACAAGCTGCGTGGCCTCTCGGCCACCTACAACAACTACATCCAGATCGTGGCCAGCGCGGACTCGGGCATCAAGACCCTGGCCGACCTGAAGGGCAAGCGTGTGTCCGTGGGCGCCGCGCGCTCGGGCACCGAACTCAACGCCCGCGCCATCTTCAAGGCCGCGGGCCTGAGCTACCAGGACCTGGGCAAGGTGGAGTACCTGCCGTTCGGCGAATCGGTCGAGCTCATCAAGAACCGCCAGCTCGACGCCACGCTGCAGTCCGCCGGCCTGGGGGTGGCCTCTATCCGCGACCTGGCCACGGCCGTGAAGATCGTGGTGGTGCCGATCCCCGCCGAGGTCGTCGCGAAGGTCGGCGATCCGGCCTATCAGCCGGCCACCATCCCGGCCAACACCTACGGCGGCCAGGCGGCCGATGTGCCCACGGCGGCGATCCCGAACTTCCTCGTCACGCATTCGGGCGTGTCCGATGAACTGGCCTACCAGATGGCCAAACAGCTCTACGCCAACCTGGACAAGCTGCACGCCGCGCACAACGCGGCCAAGGCCATCAACCCCGCCAATGCCATCAAGGGCATGCCGGTTCCCCTGCACCCGGGCGCCGAGCGCTACTACAAGGAAGCGGGCCTCATCAAATAGCCCTTCTGCCTTGAACACACGGCCCCGCACGGGGCCGTTGTGCTTTCTTGCCCGTCCCGAGTCGAGGATTTCATGAGCGACGCGACACCCTCCGCCGACACCCCCACCCACGCGCCCTTGCGCGGCGCCATCTTCTGGGTGGCCATCGCCTTCTCGGCCTACCAGATCTGGATGGCCTCCTTCCACCCCCTGTCGAGCCAGGTGATTCGGGCCATCCACGTGGGCTTCGTCCTGCTGATGATCTTCGCCCTGTACCCGCCCTTCGAACAGCGCGAGGGGGCACTGGGCGCGCTCGGCCGAGCGCTGGGCTGGGTGCTGGGCGGGGTCGGCTTCCTGTTCGGGCTGTACCACTGGGTCTACGAAGCCGACCTGACCGCGCGCGCGGGCGAGCTGATCGCACCGGACTGGGTGGTCGGTGTGGTCACCATCGCACTGGTGTTCGAGGCCGCGCGACGGGTCATGGGCTGGGGCCTGCCGCTGATCTGCGCGATGTTTCTTGCCTATGCCCTCTTCGGCCAATACCTGCCGGGCGTGCTCGCCCACCGGGGCTACGGGCTCGACCAGGTCGTCGGCCAACTCGGCTTCGGCACCGAGGGCATCTACGGCACGCCCACCTACGTGTCGTCCACCTACATCTTTCTGTTCATCCTGTTCGGCGCCTTCCTGGAACAGGCCGGCATGATCCGCCTGTTCAACGACTTCGCCATGGGCACGGTGGGCCACACCCGCGGCGGCCCGGCCAAGGTGTCGGTCATCTCTTCCGGACTGATGGGCACCATCAACGGCTCCGGCGTGGCCAACGTGGTCACCACGGGCCAGTTCACCATTCCGCTGATGAAACGCTTCGGCTACTCGCCGGCCTTCGCCGGCGGCGTGGAGGCCACCGCCAGCATGGGCGGGCAGATCATGCCGCCGGTGATGGGCGCGGTGGCCTTCATCATGGCCGAGACGATCAACGTGCCCTATGTGGACATCGTCAAGGCCGCCCTGATTCCCGCCATCCTCTACTTCGGCACCGCGTTCTGGATGGTGCACCTCGAAGCCGGCCGCAAGGGCCTGCTGGGACTGCCCAAAGACGAATGCCCCAACCCCTGGGCCGCCGTCAAGGACCGCTGGTATCTCCTGCTGCCACTGGCCGGCCTGGTCGGCCTGCTGTTCTCCGGCTATACACCGCTGTTCTCGGGCACGGTAGGGCTGGGGCTCACGGTCATCCTGATCTTTGGCGCCGCCGTCATCAGCGGCGTCAAAGGCAACGCGCTGCGCGTGCTGGCCTGGGTGCTGCTGGGCCTGGCCACGGCGGGCTTCTACCACTTCGGGGTGGGCACCTTCTACGTGATCACGCTGCTGTTGGTCGCCCTGAGCTTTGCGCTTCGCCGCGGCGGCGATGCCCGCCAGCTGGCCGTGCAAAGCCTGGTGGATGGGGCACGCCACGCGCTGCCGGTGGCCATCGCCTGCGCGCTCGTGGGCGTGATCATCGGGGTCATCAACCTCACGGGCGTGGCGGCCGAAATCGGCGGACGCGTGATCGCCATCGGACACGACAACCTGTTTCTGGCCCTGCTGCTGACCATGCTCACCTGCCTCGTGCTGGGCATGGGCATTCCGACCATCCCCAACTACATCATCACCAGCTCGCTCGCCGCGCCGGTGCTGCTTGAGCTCGGCGTGCCGCTGATCGTCTCGCACATGTTCGTTTTCTACTTCGGCATCATGGCCGACCTCACCCCGCCGGTGGCCCTGGCCTGCTTCGCAGCCGCCCCCATCGCACGGGAGACGGGGCTGAAGATCAGCGTTCAGGCGATCCGCGTGGCCATCGCCGGGTTCATCATGCCCTTCATGGCGGTGTACTCCCCCGCGCTGATGATGCAGAGCGACGACTGGGGCGCCGTGGCCTACGTCGTCCTCAAGGCGGTGCTGGCCATCGCGATGTGGGGGGCGGGCGCCATCGGCTTCCTGTTCGCGCCGCTGGCGTGGTGGGAGCGCTTGTGGGCGGTGGTGGCCGCCTGCTTCCTGGTGGCCGCCCTGCCGCTCACCGACGAGATCGGCCTGGCGGCGATCGTGCTCTTCGTCGCCTGGCACTGGTGGCGCACACGCCGCCCGGCGATGGGCCGGGCCGGCGCGCGCTGAGGCGGGCGACAAAGTGGCAGCGGGCCTGCTGGGGCTGTGCCTGGCGCTGGCCGCGGCCCCGCAACACGCGGTCTTCGTGCCGGGCCGGCACTTCACCCTGGCGTGGGTGCACAGCATCGAAAAGGTGCGCTGGGAAGAAGACTACGAGGTGAGCGGACCGCCCGCGCGCCTGTTGGCCACCGCCGCGCGCATCAAGGGCTCCGCGGCGGGCATGGAGCCGCCGCCCGACGCCCGGTTGCGCGACGGCTGGTACCACTACACGCCCACGGAGCGATCGCCCCGGCGGCTGCCGCTCACGCGCTCGGAGTTCACCGCCGACTTCGAGCTGTGCGTGAACGGCCGCTGCCAGCCCATGGGCCACTGGCTGCGCTCCGATGGCAAGGTCACCGAAATGACGGCCTGCGAGCGGGCGGCGTCGCGCTGAGGCCACGTCGCGCCCTTACGATTCGCGCCGTGAACTTCGCCCAACTGCTCTTTCCCGATTTCTCGCTCATCCTGTGCGGCTACCTGGTGTGCCGCTTCACCAAGCTCAACCGCCCGGTGTGGGAACAGGTCGAGAGCCTGGTCTACTACTTCCTGTTCCCGGTGCTGCTGTTTCAGAGCATCGTCAAAAACCCGCTGGACCTGGGGGCCGCCTCCGCCCTGGTCGGCGCGGCCGTGTCGCTCGCGCTGTGCGCCATCGCCCTCACCTACTCGCTGCCGCGTTGGCCCTGGCTGGGCCGGTGCATCGACGTGCGGCTGCACGCGGCCAGTGCGCAGGTGGGCTTTCGCTTCAATTCCTTCATCCTGCTCGCGCTGGCCGACCGGATCGCGGGCCCGCAGGCGCTGCTGATGGTGGCGGTGATCATCGGCTGCTGCGTGCCCATCTTCAACGTGGGGGCCGTCTGGCCCATGGCGCGCCACGCCAACAAGGGCTTCGGGCGCGAGTTGCTGCGCAACCCGCTGATCATCGCCACGGCATCGGGCCTGCTCGCCAACCTGCTGGGCTTCTCGCTGCCCGACTGGCTCGCGCCCACGGTCAACCGCATCGGCCAGGCCTCGCTGGCGCTGGGCCTCATGGCGGCCGGCGCGGGCATGCAGTTCGGCAGCATGGCCTCGGCCAAGACGCTGGCGGTGGCGGTGCTGGCCATCAAGCACCTGGCCATGCCGCTGATGGCCTTCGGCCTGGCCCGGCTGTTCCGGCTGGATGCCACGCAGACCGCCGTGCTGCTGACCTTTTCTGCCGTGCCCACGGCGTCGAGCTGCTACGTGCTGGCCGCGCGCATGGGCTACAACGGGCCCTACGTGGCCGGACTGGTGACGCTGTCCACGCTGCTGGGCATGCTGAGCCTGCCCTTCGCACTGGGGGTGCTGGGCGGCCTTCGCTGAGGTTTCTCCCGGCTCGCGCCAGGGGCGCTGGGACGCCCGGTTGTCGACCGTCGGGCGGCGGCCCACAATGCCTCGCATGAAACGCCGCCTCCTCTGCCTTGCCGCCCCGCTGGCCCTGCTGGGCGCCCCCTTCGCCCGGGCGGGCGCCTGCCCCGCCCTGCTGAACCACCGCTTCCCCCGCCTGCAGGACGGCGCGCCACAGGACCTGTGCCAGTACGCGGGCAAGGTGCTGCTGGTGGTCAACACCGCCAGCTACTGCGGCTTCACGAAGCAATACGAAGGCCTGGAGGCGCTGTTCGCCAAGTACCGCGAGCAGGGGCTGGTGGTCCTCGGATTCCCGTCGAACGATTTCGCCCAGGAAACCGGCGACGCGAAGCAGATCGCCGAGCTGTGCTTCAACACCTACGGCGTGCGCTTCCCGATGTTCGACAAGAGCGTGGTCACGGGCGCGCAGGCCAACCCGCTGTACCTGCAGCTGCGCCAGGCAACGGGCGTGTCGCCGCGCTGGAACTTCCACAAGTACCTGGTCGGCCGCGACGGCCGCGTGATCGATCAGTTCGCCAGCGCCACCGAGCCCATGGGCCGCACCCTGACCCGGGCGGTGGAGGCGGCGCTGGCGGCCAAGGGCTGAACACCGTGCGCCCAAAGAAAAAGCCACCGCAAGCGGTGGCTTTTTGCTGGCCGAGGGCTGAGGGGATCAGCGGATCACGGCGATGGTGGTGCGGTTGCCGCCCTTGTAGGTCATGAGCGTCAGGGCACCGTTCTTGATGTCGCCCTTTTCGTCGAACTCGATCTTGCCGGTCACGCCGTTGTAGTTCGTGGCCTTGAGCGCGGGCAGGTAGACCTTCGGATCGGCCGAGCCGGCGGTGACCATGGCGTTGGCCATGACCTTGACGGCGTCGTACACGTACGGGGCGTACACCTGCACGTCGGCGTTGAACTTGGTCTTGAAGTCGGCGCGGAACTTGTCCATGCCGGCCTTCTGCTCGCCTTCAACACCACCGGCCTCGGCGCAGTAAACCTGCTCGTCGCTGATGCCGTCGCCGGCCAGCTTGGGCAGCTCGGACGTGCAGATGCCGTCGCCGCCCATGAACTTGGCCTTGATGCCGAGCTGTTTCATCTGCTTGAGCATGGGGCCGGCCACGGCGTCCATGCCGCCGAAGAACACCACGTCCGGCTTCTTGGCCTTCAGGGTGGTCAGGATGGCGTTGAAGTCGGTCGCCTTGTCGTTGGTGAACTCGCGGCCCACCACGCTGCCGCCAGCGGCCTTCACGCCCTTTTCGAACTCGTCGGCCACGCCCTGGCCATAAGCCGTGCGGTCGTCGATCACGGCCACGTTCTTGGCCTTGAGGGTTTCGATGGCGTATTTGCCGAGCGTGCCGCCCAGGTGCACGTCGTCGGCCACCACGCGGAACGCGCCCGGGAAACCCTGGCGGGTGTACTTGGGGTTGGTCGCCGAGGGCGAGATCTGGGGAATGCCCGCGTCGTTGTAGAGCTGCGAGGCGGGGATGGTGGTGCCGGAGTTCAGGTGGCCGATGACGCCATTGACCTTGGCGTCGACCAGCTTCTGCGCGGCGGCCGTGCCCTGCTTGGGATCGGCGGCGTCGTCTTCGGCCAGCAGCTCGAACTTGGCCTTGGCGCCACCGATGGTGAGGCCAGCCGCGTTCAGTTCCTCGATCGCCATGCGGGCGCCGTTCTCGTTGTCCTTACCCAGGTGAGCGATCGCGCCGCTGGTGGGGCCGACGTGACCAATCTTGACCACGACCTCCTGCGGTGCGGCCGGGGCGGGTGCCGCAGCGGGCGCCGCGGCGGGAGCGGGAGCAGCCTCTTCCTTCTTGCCACAGGCGGCGAGCGCGACGGCGGCGGCAAGCACTGCCAGTTTCATGTTCACTTGCATGGGATTTCCTTGATAAGGATGGATTGATTTGCGGAGGGAACTTTTTTTCTCCACCGCATAAAGATACTCCAAAACGATCCGGCTTTTGGCCGGGACAGCAGCCTAAAGCAGGGTTCGGAGAGCCGTTCGAGGGTTTTCCTGAAGCCCTCGCGCGGCCCGCGGCTCACTCGCCAGCGGCCTTCAGGTCGTGGCGCTGCGGCTCGATGCCGTCGGCCTGGTAGCGGCGCCAGCGCTGACGCGCCGAGGCGCGGTCCTCGTCGTTCAGGCCCACGACCTCGATCACGCGCTCGAAGCGCGCGTAGTCGTCCGGCACGGCCTCGCCCAGGTTGACCAGCACCTGGGTGGGCGCGCGCTCGTCCAGCCGATCGAGCAGGTGGACAGGCGAGTGGCGGCGCGTGGGCTCGGGGTCGGCCTGAACACAGTGGGGCACGAACTCGCCCTGGGCGAGCAGCCACAGCCCGCGGTCCAGGGCGTCGATCTGGTCGCCGGGCGCCAGCACGGTCACGCGCGCGCCCTTCAGGTAGGCCTTGCGCAGCAGGCGGCAGACGTAAGCGGCCTTGTCGGGCGCGTTGAAATGGAAGGCCACCTCGGCCACGGCGCGACCCGGTTTCAGCGGCTGGCGCTGCGCGCCTTGGCCCTGGCCTTGGCCTTGGCCTGGCCGGCGGGGCGCGCGGCCTCGTTCAACAGGTACTGCAGCAGCAGCGGCACCGGGCGGCCGGTGGCGCCCTTGGCCGCGCCACCGCGCCAGGCCGTGCCGGCGATGTCCAGGTGCGCCCAGGGCAGTTCGGTGGCGAAGCGCTGCAGGAACTTGGCCGCCGTGATGGCGCCGCCCGCGCGACCGGCCACGTTGGCCACGTCGGCGAAGTTGGACTTCAGGCCTTCGGCGTAGTCGTCGTCCAGCGGGAGGCGCCAGCACAGGTCGCCCGACTGCTCGCCGGCCTCGGCCAGGGCCTGGGCCAGCTCGTCGCGCGCGCTGAACAGGCCGCTGCGCACCGCGCCCAGGGCGATCACGCAGGCGCCCGTGAGCGTGGCAATGTCGACCACCGCGCGCGGCTTGAAGCGCGCGGCGTAGGTGAGCGCGTCGCACAGGATCAGCCGGCCCTCGGCGTCGGTGTTGAGGATTTCGATGGTCTGGCCGCTCATGCTCTTGACCACGTCACCGGGCTTGATGGCTCGCCCGTCGGGCATGTTCTCGCAGCTGGGGATGAGGCCCACCACGTTGAGGGCCGGCTTGGCCTCGGCCAGGGCGGCGAAGGTGCCCAGCACGCTGGCCGCGCCGCCCATGTCGAACTTCATTTCGTCCATCTCGGCCGCCGGCTTCAGGCTGATGCCGCCGGTGTCGAAGGTGATGCCCTTGCCGACCAGCACCACGGGGGCGTCGGCCTTGCCGGCGCCCTGGTAGCGCAGCACGATGAAGCGCAGCGGCTCGGCCGAGCCCTGGGCCACCGCCATGAACGAGCCCATGCCCAGGGCCTCCACCTCGCGCGGGCCCAGCACCTCGGTCTTGATACCGGGCAGGCGGCCGAGCTGGCGCGCGGCGTCGGCCAGGCGGCTGGGCGTGGCGTGGTTCGCCGGGCGGTTGGCCCATTCCTTGGCGAACTCCACACCCGCCACCACGGCCTTGCCGGCCTGGAAGCCCGAACGCACGGCGCCGGCGTCGCTCACGCCGAAGGTGACCTTGGCCAGGGCGCGCGGCTTGGCGCTGGGCTTGGTGGTGGTGTACACGTAGGAGGCATCCGCGCAGGCCTGCACGGCGGCGCGCAGCCCATCGGCGTCGACTGCCACGAGAGAGAGCACCACCGCCAGGCGGGTGACGCCCGGCGCCTTGAGCTGGGCCACGCCCGCGCCCACCGCCTTGCGCAGCGCGGCGGCGTCGGCCGTGCCGGCGCGCACCAGCAGCACGCGCGGCGCCTTGATGCCTTCGGGCCGGTAGCAGGCCAGGCTCTTGCTCACGCCGCCTTCCAGGTCGTCGTCCTTGAGCGCCCGGGCCACCAGCGCGTGCAGCGGCGACTGGCCCTTGGGCAGCGCATCGGGCACCAGCACCAGCAGCGCATCGGCGGGGAATTCGGCGGCCTGGGCCGGGCTCAGGGTCTTGAGGTCGAAGTTCATAATTCGGGTTCGTTCTGTAGCCAATCGATGTTATTCCATTCGTCCATCCGCAAGGAGCTCGCCCGCAGCTTCGGGGCCACCCTGGTGATCCTCTTCACCATCGTGCTCACCATGCTGCTCATCCGCACGCTGGGGGCGGCGTCCAAGGGCAGCGTCGATCCCCAGGAGATCATGCTGGTGCTGGGCTACACCGTCATCGGGCGCATGCCCACGGTGCTCACCCTGGCGCTGTTTATTTCCATCGTGTTCACGCTCTCGCGCATGTACCGCGACAGCGAAATGATCATCTGGTTTACCAGCGGACGCTCGCTCGGGGGCTTTCTGGGGCCGCTGCTGCGCTTCGCCTGGCCGGTGCTGCTGGTGATCATGCTGATGGTGTTCTTCGTCTGGCCCTGGGCGAACCAGCAGGTGAACGACCTGCGCGACCGCTTCGAGCGGCGCGGCGACCTGGAGCGCGTGGAGCCGGGGCAATTCCAGGAGTCCTCCAGCGGCCGACGCGTGTTCTTCATCGACAAGGACACGGCCGACGGCACCGAGGGCCGCAACATCTTCATCTCGAGCACCGAGCCCAACGGCAGCGAAACCATCACCTCGGCGCGCTCGGGCCGCGTCGAATGGCTGGACGAGCGCCAGTTCCTGATGCTCAACAACGGGCAGCGGCTCGAGACGCGGCCCGACGGCGGCCTGCGCGTGAGCGACTTCGGCGAGTACGGCACGCAGATCGGCCAGGCGGGCGGCAACCTCGGGGCGGGCGTGGAGCTCAAGGCCCGCCCGAGCTGGGAACTCATCATGGACCCCAGCCGCGCCAACCTGGCCGAGCTGGGCTGGCGCGTGGGCCTGGCGATCACGGCCTTCAACTTCGTGCTGATCGCCCTGGCCACCACCGTGGGCAACCCGCGCGCGGGCCGCAGCGGCAACCTGTTCTTCACGCTGTTCGCCTTCGTCTTCTATTACAACCTGCTCAACATCGGGCAGAACTGGGTGGCGCGCGGCGTGATCGATCTGCTGCCCTTCATGCTGGGCCTGCACGGCGGCGTGCTGCTGCTCACGCTGGTGTGGTTCTACAAGCGCCACCAGGGCCTGAGCCTGCGCGACCTGCTCACGGGCTGGCGCCGCCGGGAGGCCGACGCATGAAAACCATCCGCCGGCTGATCTATGGCGAGGTGTTCGCTGCCGTGTTCTTCGTGCTGCTGGCCTTCCTGTCGCTGTTCTTCTTCTTCGATTTCGTCGACGAATTGCCCGACATCGGCAAGGCCTCGGTGCTCGACCCGACGCGCGTCTACGGCCTGCCGGACGCGTTGCTGTACGTGGGCCTGCTCACGCCCAGCCGCATCTACGAGCTGCTGCCGATCGCGGTGCTGATCGGTTCGGTGTTCGTGCTCGCGCGCCTGGCCCAGGGCTCGGAGTACACCATCCTGCGCACCAGCGGCCTGGGGCCCTGGCGCGCCCTTCGCACCATGCTGGGGCTGGGCGCGGTGTTCGTGCTGCTGACCTTCGCCATCGGCGACTACCTGGCGCCCTTGGCCGACCGCGGCGCGCAACTGCACAAGGCACGCTTCCAGGGCGCCATCAGCCTGGGCCAGACCGGCGCCTGGCTGAAAGAGAAGCAGCCCTACAGCAACTTCTCGGTCAACGTGGGTTCGATGTCGCCGCAGGGCGAGCTGGGCAATGTGCGCATCTTCGAGTTCAACAACCAGGGCTTCCTGGTGTCCACGCTGCACGCGCAGAGCGGGCGCATCGAGAACGACGAGAGCTGGACGCTGCGCCACGTGCAGCGGCGCGAGTTCGACGCCGCCGGCCAGCAGTCGGCCAAGGTGCAGCGCAGCACCCTGGAGAGTTTTCGCTGGCCCACCAGCCTGAACACCGAAATGGTGTCGGTGGCCCTGCTCAAGCCCGAGCGCATGCGCACGGCCGACCTGTTCGCCTACATCCGCCACCTGGAGGCCAACGGCCAGACCGCGCAGAGCCATGAGATCGAGTTCTGGCGCAAGGTGTTCTACCCGCTGTCCTGTCTCGTGATGGTGGTGCTGGCCCTGCCCTTCGCCTACCTGCACTTCCGCTCGGGCAGCATCACCGGCTACGTGTTCGGCGGGGTGATGATCGGCATCAGCTTTTTCCTGCTCAACAACGTGTTCGGCTACATCGGCAACCTCAACCAGTGGCAGCCCTGGCTGGCGGCGGCCTCGCCGGCGCTCATCTATTCGGTCTTCTCGCTGGGCGCCTTCGGGTGGCTGGTGCTCAAGCGCTGACCATGCTGGGCGTCATCGTCTTCGCCCATGGCTCGCGCGACCCGCAGTGGCGCGCGCCGGTGGAGGCCGTGGCGCGGCGCATCGCCGAACGCGCGCCCGACACGCTGGCCGGCACCGCCTACCTGGAGCTCACCGAGCCCGATCTGCCCACGGCCGCGCGCGGCCTGGTGCGCGCCGGCGCCACTCGACTGCGCGTGCTGCCACTGTTTTTCGGCATGGGCCGGCACGCGCGCGAGGACCTGCCCCGGCTGGTGGAGGGCGTGCGGCGCGAGCACCCGGGCGTGCCCATCGAGCTCATGCCCACCGCCGGCGAAGACCCACGTTTGATCGACTTGCTGGCCACACAGGCCTTGAAGGAGGGTGCATGAACCTGCACCAGTTCAAGTTCGTGCAGGAGGCGGTGCGCCGCAACCTCAACCTCACCGAGGCCGCCAAGGCGCTGCACACCTCGCAGCCCGGCGTGTCCAAGGCCATCATCGAGCTGGAGGACGAGCTCGGCATCGAGATCTTCGCCCGCCACGGCAAGCGCATCAAACGCGTCACCGAGCCGGGCCAGCAGGTGCTCAAGAGCATCGACATCATCCTGCGCGAGGTGAACAACCTCAAGCGCATCGGCGAGCAGTACTCGGCACAGGACAGCGGCACCTTGTCCATCGCCACCACCCACACCCAGGCGCGCTACGTGCTGCCGGGGCCGGTGGCCGCGCTGCGCCAGGCCTACCCCAAGGTCGGCATCAGCCTGCACCAGGGCTCGCCCGACCAGGTGGCGCGCATGCTGATCGAGGAGGTGGCCGAGATCGGCATGGCCACCGAATCGCTGGTGAACTACCCCGAGCTCGTCACCCTGCCCGCCTACGAATGGCAGCACGTGCTGGTGTTCCCCTTCGACCACCCGATGCTCGCGCGCGAGCGCATCGGACTGGAGGAGCTGGCGCAGTTGCCGCTCATCACCTACCACCCCAGCTTCACCGGGCGCACGCGCATCGACCAGGCCTTCGCGCTGCGCCACCTGCAGCCCAACATCGTGCTCGAGGCCATCGACTCGGACGTGATCAAGACCTACGTGAAGCTGGGCATGGGCGTGGGCATCGTGGCCGAGATGGCGGTCAAGGGCGAGAACCAGACGCCCGACCTGGTCTCGCGGCCCGCGGGCGCGCTGTTCGGCCACAACCTCGCCCGCGTGGCCTTCAAGCGCGGCACCTACCTGCGCCAGTTCGTTCTGCGCTTTGCCGAGCTGCTGTCCGAGCGCCTGTCGCGCGAGCTGATCCAGCGCGCCATGGCCGGCGAACCCGACGAATACGACATCTGAACCCCACACCATGGACACCGTGACCCAGCCCCGCACCCCCGCCCTCGCCTCGCGCCTGCCCCAGGTGGGCACCACCATCTTCACCGTCATGTCCACGCTGGCGGCCGAGCACGGCGCGGTCAACCTCGGCCAGGGCTTTCCCGACTTCGGCTGCGACCCGGCCCTGCTGGACGCGGTCGACGGGGCCATGCGCGCCGGCCACAACCAGTACCCGCCCATGACCGGCGTGCCCGCGCTGCGCCAGGCCATGGCCGACAAGGTGCAGGCGCTGTACGGCCGCCGCTACCACCCGGACACCGAGATCACCGTCACCGCCGGCGCCACCCAGGCCATCCTCACCGCCATCCTGGCCGTGGTGCACCCGGGCGACGAGGTCATCGTGCTGGAACCCTGCTACGACAGCTACGTGCCCAACATCGAGCTGGCCGGCGGGCGCGTGGTGCGCGTGCCGCTGGTGCCGGGCAGCTTCCGCCCCGACTTCGACGCCATCGCCGCGGCCATCACGCCGCGCACGCGCGCCCTGATCGTCAACACCCCGCACAACCCCAGCGGCATGTGCTGGACGGACGCCGAGATGCGCCGCCTGGACGAACTGCTCGCGCCCACCGACATCGTGCTCATCAGCGACGAGGTCTACGAGCACATGGTGTTCGACGGCCTGCCGCACCACAGCGCCGCGCGCTACCCCGGCCTGGCGGCGCGCGCCTTCATCGTCAGCAGCTTCGGCAAGACCTACCACGTGACCGGCTGGAAGGTGGGCACCGTGCTGGCGCCCGCCCCGCTCACGGCCGAGTTCCGCAAGGTGCACCAGTTCAACGTGTTCACGGTGAACACGCCCATGCAACACGCCCTGGCGGCCTACATGGCCGACCCCGCGCCCTACCGCGATCTGCCGGCCTTCTACCAGCACAAGCGCGACCTGTTCCGCCAGGGCCTGGCGAAGACCCGTTTCCGACTGCTGCCGGGCGAAGGCACCTACTTCCAGTGCGTGGACATCTCCGCCCTGGCCGTGCCCGAGCGCGAACTGCCGGAGGCCGATTTCTGCCGCTGGCTCACGGCCGAGATCGGCGTGGCGGCGATCCCGCTGTCGGCCTTCTATGGCGACGGCTTCGACCAGAAGGTGGTCCGCTTCTGCTTCGCCAAGAAGGACGAGACCCTGGTCGCCGCTCTGGAGCGCCTGCAGCGGCTGTGATCGATCCGGCGCCGGGCCGCCCCCGGCCGGATCGGCCCCCTCGGGGACAGCCGTGGCGCGCGGGGACCGTGTTCAGCAACGGATGGGGTTGCGGCAGAAGCGCTCCAGCTCGCGCACCGTGCTGCGCCCCGCCGCCGCCTGGCGCACGCCGGGGCCCATCTCCAGGCTCAGCTTCATTTCGTACTTCTTGAAAAACGCCTCGAACAGCTCGCCGCCGAGCGTGCCGGTGGCGGTGAGCTGGTCGCTCCGGGCATCGTGCTCCAGCAGCACCGCGCACAGCGGCTGCTCGGCCGGGCCGCGCAGCACCTGGGCGCCGCGCGCGGGGTCGTACTGGCTGTGGTCGGCGCAGCAGTGGATCAGGTCGTTGCCCTGACTGGGCGTCTGCGGGTTGGCCGCCGGGCCTTTGCGGAAGCTGATGAAGCTCAGCTCCTTCGTGGGGTAGACCAACTGGTGCGCGCAGATGGCCGAAAAGGCCACCACGCTGCGCCTCGCCCCCACGCCGCCGGGCCATTCGTAGGTCTGTTTGTCCTGGGTCGCCAGCGTCGTGGGCGGCGCGGCCTTGCCCAGATCGAGCAGGAAGACCGGCGTGGCCTCGAAGGGGTAATGAAAAACGTAGTTGACCTGGGCGCGCAAGCGGCTGGCCTTGACCGGCTGGCCCTGCTCGTCCACCAGCAGGGTGCGCGCGTAGGCGCGCGGCCGGGCGTCGGCGGCCCAGGCGGTGCGGGCCAGGACACCGCTCAGGGCGGCGGCGCCGACGGCGCACGATTCGACGAAATCACGGCGGTCCATGGGCGGTCTCCTCATGACCGTGCCAGTGAAGCGCAGCAGGCCCCGCCCGTCAATTCGTGGCGGCCATGCCCGAGCGCCGCGTGGGTGAAACGCCGGAACCGGCGGACCTCAGGCCTGGAGCTGGGCCCAGGCCTTGTCGAGCCGCTTCAGGCTCACCGGCTGCGGCGTGCGCAGCTCCTGGGCGAAGAAGCTCACGCGCAGCTCCTCCAGCAGCCAGCGCAGCTCCTGCAGGCGCGGGTCCTGCACGCCCTTGCGCTCGGCCACCAGGCGCCAGTAGCGCTGGTCCTGGGGTTTGAGCTCGGCCAGGCGGGCGGCGTCGCGCGCGGGGTCGCCGCGCTGCTTGTCCAGCCGCAGCTGCACGGCCTTCAGGTAGCGCGGCAAATGCTGCAGCTGCGCGTGCGGCGTCTCGACCAGAAAACGCCGCCCCACCAGGCGCTGCAGCTGCTGGGCGACGTCGGCGGCCACGTCGGCGGGCGGCTTGGCGTCTTTGAGCTTGCGCTGGGCGGCGGCGAATTCGGTGAGGATGGCGCCGGCTGAGCGCGCGATCTCAGCGGCGATGAGGTTGAGCCGCCCACGCCCGTCGGCCACGCGCTGCTCGAAGGCCTTGGCGTCGGCCGGCAGCGGCTCCTGCAGGAAGGCGCGGTCGAGCGCCAGCTCCAGCAGTTGCTGGCGCAGCTCCTCCAGGGTGCCGCCGCCGCGCTCCTTGTCCACGCCCATGAACGCCGCGCCCATGGCCTGCAGGCCGGGGATGTTTTTCTCCAGGTACTTCAGCGCGTCCTTGATCTGCAGCGCCACCAGGCGGCGCAGGCCTTCCCGGTGGCGCGCCTGGGCCAGCTCGGGTTCGTCGAAGACCTCGATGCGCACCGCGTCGCCATCGTCCACCAGCGCCGGAAAGCCGATCAGGGTTTGGCCGCCGCGGCGGATCTCCAGCAGCTCGGGCAGCTCGCCGAAGTCCCAGCGGGTGTGGCGCTGGCTGGCGTCCACCGAAGGCGCGGCCGGCGGCGCGGCCTTGGCCACCCGCGTGGCCTGGCCCGCCGGGGCCGGCGATGCCGCGCCCGGCGAGACACCCGCCGGCACCGGCGCGGCCGCCGGCGCCTTGAGCGCCGCCAGGGCCTGGAAGGCGCCGCGCGCCTGCGACCCCAGCTCGGCCTTGAGCGCGGCCAGGCTGCGCCCCTGGCCCAGCTGGCGGCCGTGCTCGTCCACCACGCGCAGGTGCATGAAGAGGTGAGCCGGCAGCTGGTCGGCCTTGAGGTCGTTGCGCACGATGTCGAGCTGGGTCGCCGCGCGCACCAGCTTGAGCACGGCGTCGAGGAAGTTGCCCTGGGCGAAGGCCTCGGGCGCGCACAAGGCCTCGGTGAAGCGCTCGGCCGTGGCCGGCAGCGGCACCAGGCGCGAGCGCGGGCGCTGGTGCAGGGTCTTGAGCAGGGCCAGCACCTTGTCCTTGAGCATGCCGGGCACCAGCCAGTCGATGCGCTCCTCGCTCACCTGGTTGAGCGCGTAGATCGGCACCGTGACCGAGAGGCCGTCGCGCGGATCGCCGGGCTTGTGCAGGTAGGCCGCCGCGCAGTCCACGCCGCCCAGGCGCACGGTGCGCGGGAAGGCCTGGGCCGTGATGCCGGCGGCCTCGTGGCGCATGAGGTCCTCGCGTGTGAGGAACAGCAGCTTGGGGTTCTCTCGCGCCGCCTGGGTGTACCAGCGTTCGAAAGCGGCGCCGTTGCACAGCTCGGCCGGGACCTGTTCGTCGTACCAGGCGTAGATGACCTCGTCGTCCACCAGCACGTCCTGGCGGCGCGACTTGTGTTCCAGCTCCATCACCTGGCGCACCAGTTTCTGGTTGGCGGCCAGGAAGGGCAGCTTCGTGTCCCACTCGCCCTGCACCAGGGCCTCGCGGATGAAAATCTCGCGCGCGCCGGCCGGATCGATGCGGCCATAGTCGGCGCGGCGGTTGTGGTAGATCACCAGGCCATAGAGCGTGGCGCGCTCCAGCGCCGACACGCGCGCGGCCTTCTTCTCCCAGTGCGGGTCCAGCAACTGCTTCTTGAGCAGGTGCGCGCCCACGCGCTCCACCCAGGCGGGCTCGATGGCCGCGATGCCGCGCCCGAACAGGCGCGTGGTCTCCACCAGTTCGGCACAGACGATCCAGCGGCCCGGCCTTTTGCTGAGATGGGCGCCGGGGTGGCGGTGGAATTTGATGCCGCGCGCGCCCAGGTACCAGTCCTCGGTTTCGCTCTTGACGCCCAGGTTGCCCAGCAGGCCGCTGAGCATGGCGCTGTGCAGCTGCTCGTAGCTGGCCGGCGTGGTGTTGGGCTTCCAGCCCTGCTCGCCCACCACGGTGTGCAGCTGGCTGTGGGTGTCGCGCCACTCGCGCACGCGGCGCACGTTGATGAAGTTCTCGCGCAGCAGGTTTTCGTACTGGCGGTGGCTGAGCTTGTGCGCCTGGCCGTGGCCGCCGCGGCTGTCCTCCAGCCACTTCCAGAGCTTGAGCGTGCCGGTGAATTCGCTCTTCTCGTCGTCGAACTTGGCGTGCGCCTGGTCGGCCTGGGCCTGCTTGTCGATGGGCCGGTCGCGCACATCCTGCACGCTCAGGGCGGCGGCGATGACCAGCACCTCGTCCAGCGCCTGGTGCTCGCGCGCAGCCAGGATCATGCGGCCCACGCGCGGGTCCAGCGGCAGCCGCGCGAGCGACTGGCCGGTGGGCGTGAGTTGATTGTCATCGTCCACCGCGCCGAGTTCGGCCAGCAGCTGGTAGCCGTCGGCGATGGCGCGGCGCTGCGGGGCGTCGACGAAGGCGAAGTCTTCCACCGCCCCCAGGTGCAGGGACTTCATGCGCAGGATCACGCCGGCGAGCGAGCTGCGCAGGATCTCGGGGTCGGTGAAGCGGGGGCGGCTGTTGAAGTCGGCCTCGTCATAGAGGCGGATGCAGATGCCGTCGGCCACGCGTCCGCAGCGGCCCGCGCGCTGGTTGGCCGCTGCCTGGCTGATGGGCTCGATCTGCAGCTGCTCGACCTTCTGGCGGAAGCTGTAGCGCTTGACGCGCGCGGTGCCGGCGTCGATGACGTAGCGGATGCCCGGCACGGTGAGCGAGGTCTCCGCCACGTTGGTGGCCAGCACGATGCGGCGCTGGCCGTGCGGCTGGAAGATGCGGTCCTGCTCGGCCTGGCTCAGGCGCGCGAACAGCGGCAGCACCTCGGCATGGCGGTTCAGCGGCTGGTGGGCCAGGTGCTTGCGCAGGTGGTCGGCGGCCTCGCGGATCTCGCGCTCGCCCGGCAGGAAGACCAGGATGTCGCCGCCCTGGCCGCCGCGCCACAGCTCGTCCACGCCGTCGGTGATGGCGTCGTTCAGGTCGAACTCGCGGCTTTCTTCGAAAGGCCGCCAGCGCACTTCGACGGGGTAGGTGCGGCCCGAGACCATGAGCACCGGCGCCTTGATCAATGGGCCCCCCGCTGCGCGCTGCGCGTCGTCGCTGCCCCCCGAGGGGGCTCGCCCCGCCTCGGGGCGGCCCGGCGGCGGGGCCGGCCGCGCGAAGTACTCGGCGAAGCGGTCGGCGTCGATGGTGGCCGAGGTGACGATCACCTTCAGGTCGGGCCGGCGCGGCAGCAGCTGGCGCAGGTAGCCGAGCAGGAAGTCGATGTTGAGGCTGCGCTCGTGCGCCTCGTCGATGATGATCGTGTCGTAGGCGTTCAGGTCCGGGTCGGTCTGCGTCTCGGCGAGCAGGATGCCATCGGTCATGAGCTTGACCGAGGCCTCGCGCGAGAGCCGGTCCTGGAACCGCACCTTGTAGCCCACCACCTCGCCCAGCGGGGTCTTCAGTTCCTCGGCGATGCGCTTGGCCACCGAGCTGGCGGCGATGCGCCGCGGCTGGGTGTGACCGATCAGGCGCCCGCGCTGGCCCGGGGGGGCGTTGAGGCGCCCGCGCCCCATGGCCAGCGCGATCTTGGGCAGTTGCGTGGTCTTGCCCGAGCCCGTCTCGCCGCAGACGATGACCACCTGGTGCTCGCGCACCGCCGCCTCGATCTCGTGGCGGCGCGCCGACACGGGCAAGGCCTCGGGGAACTCCAGGTGCAGGGCGGGCGTGGGCAAAACGGGACTTCGGTGAAAATCGGCGAACCCGCGATTATCCGGTGCCCCCACGCCCCCTGCAGCCACCCCCGCCCTGATGTCCAACGTCTTCAACTTCACCTTCGTCCCGTGGTTCCGCTCGGTCGCGCCATACATCCACAAGCACCGAGGCAATACCCTGGTGGTGGGCATCGCGGGTGAGGCGATCGCGGCGGGCAAGCTGCAGAACCTGGCGCAGGACCTGGCACTGATCCAGAGCATGGGCGTGAAGATCGTGCTGGTGCACGGTTTCCGGCCACAGGTGAACGAGCAGCTGCGCCTCAAGGGCCACGAGGCGAGGTACTCGCACGGCGTGCGCATCACCGACGAGGTGGCGCTGGACTGCGCGCAGGAAGCCGCCGGCCAGCTGCGCTACGAGATCGAGGCTGCCTTCAGCCAGGGCCTGCCCAACACGCCCATGGCCGGCGCCACCGTGCGCATGATCTCGGGCAATTTCGTCACCGCGCGGCCCGTGGGCCTGATCGACGGCGTGGACTTCCTGCATTCGGGCCTGGTGCGCAAGATCGACACCGACGGCATCCAGCGCTCGCTGGACATGGGCGCCATGGTGCTGCTCTCGCCCTTCGGCTTCTCGCCCACCGGCGAGGCCTTCAACCTGACCATGGAGGATGTGGCTACCTCCGTGGCGATGTCGCTGCAGGCGGACAAGCTGATCTTCCTCACCGAGATTCCCGGCATCCGCGTGGACGCAGCCAACCCCGACAGCGAGATCGACACCGAGTTGCCCCTGGCCGACGCCAAGCGCCTGCTCGCCAGCCTGCCCAAGCCCGAGCGGCCGACCGACACCGCCTTCTACCTGCAGCACTGCATCCGCGCCTGCGAAGGCGGCGTCGAGCGCAGCCACATCGTGCCCTTCGCGGTGGACGGCTCGCTGCTGCTGGAGATCTACACGCACGACGGCATCGGCACCATGGTGGTGGACGAGAAGCTGGAGAGCGTGCGCGAGGCCTCGATCGACGACGTGGCCGGCATCGTCGCGCTGATCGAGCCGTACGAGAAGGACGGCACCCTGGTCAAGCGCGACCGCCACGAGATCGAGCGCGACGCCGGGCTCTACACCATCATCGAGCACGACGGCGTGATCTTCGGCTGCGCCGCGCTCTATCCCTACCCCGAGGAACGCACCGGCGAGATGGCCGCGCTCACGGTATCGGGGCAGTCACAGAGCCAGGGCGACGGCGAGCGCCTGCTCAAGCGCATCGAGGCGCGTGCGCGCGCCCAGGGTCTGCAGAGCATCTTCGTGCTCACCACGCGCACCATGCATTGGTTCATCAAGCGCGGCTTCGTGCAGGTCGGCGCCGACTGGCTGCCCGAAGCGCGCAAGCGCAAGTACAACTGGGACCGGCGCAGCCAGGTGCTGGTGAAAAAGCTGGCCTGAGCGCCGCTCAGGCCGACGCGCGGCGGCGCGCCAGCAGCATCCCAACGGCCAGTCCCCCGAAGGCCACGAACCACAGGAACGACCAGTTCGCGATCGTCAGGCCGAGGAAGGTCCAGTCGACCTTGGCGCAGTCGCCGCTGCCGCGAAAGATCATGGGAATGGCGCGGCCCAGCGGAAAGGCCTCGATCATCCCGAAGAAGTCGCGCCCGCAGGCCATGATCTCGGGCGGGTTCCACTGCAGCCAGCTCTGGCGCGCGGCGGTGAAGGCGCCGAAGGCCGCGAACAGGCCCATCAGCGACACGCCGGTGGCGCGCGCCGCGGGCGAGCGCAGGCAGGCCGCCACGCCCGCCAGCACCGCCACCAGGATCAGGGCGTAACGCTGCACGATGCACATGGGGCAAGGCTCCAGCCCCACCACGTGCTGCAAATACATGCCGAAGGCCAACAGGGCCACGCTGACCGCGGCGATGAGGGCAAGCACCAGCCGGGGACGCTGGCCGGGCAGCGCGAGCAAGCGGGTCATGCCCACCTCAGCTCACGAAGGCGCGTTCGATGACGAACTCGCCCGGCGTGGTGGTGTTGCCTTCCTTGAAGCCCAGCTTCTCGCACAGGGCCTTGAGGTCGCGCAGCATTTCGGGGCTGCCGCAGATCATCACACGGTCCTCGGCGGGGTTCAGCGGGGGCAGACCCAGGTCCTTGGCGACCACGCCGTCGGCCAGCAGTTGCGGGATGCGGCCCTGGTGCATGAAGGGTTCGCGCGTGACCGTGGGGTAGTAGAGCAGCTTCTGTTTGACCATGTCGCCGAGGAATTCGTCCTGCTTGAGCTGCTCTGTGATGAGCTCGCGGTAGGCGAGTTCCTTGACCTGGCGCACGCCGTGGATCAGCACCACCTGCTCATAGCGCTCGTAGGTGTCGGGGTCGCGGATGATGCTCATGAACGGCGCCAGGCCGGTGCCCGTGCCCAGCAGGTACAGGCGCTTGGCCGGCAGCAGGTAGTCGGTGAGCAGGGTGCCCGTGGGCTTGCGGCCCACGATGACGGTGTCCCCGGGCTGGATGTGCTGCAGACGCGAGGTGAGCGGGCCGTCCTGCACCTTGATGCTGAGGAACTCCAGATGCTCCGCCCAGTTGGGGCTGACGATGCTGTAGGCGCGCAGCAGCGGCTTGCCGTCCACCCGCAGACCGATCATCGTGAAGTGGCCGTTGGAAAAGCGCAGCGAGGTGTCGCGGGTGGTGGTGAAGCTGAAGAGCCGGTCCGTCCAGTGGTGAACGCTCAGCACGCGCTCTTCGTTGAATGCACTCATGATGAAAGATGATCCCGGGAGAAAGACGGGTCGTTATTGTAGAAAGTCGCGTTGTCGCGGCGCCGTGGCCCGACCCTGACGGGATTGAGGCCGATCAAAGATTGCTACAGTGCGGGCCTCGCGATGGCCCGTGTCCGCTGGGCGTGCATATTGCCGCAGCGGCGCGCGAAACCGAACGAATCGTTTATTCCATCCGATATAACTCCCTCGCATAAAGAGGGGCCCACGACAAGGATTCACCGATGGCACGAATGGTTCAATGCATCAAGCTCGGCAAGGAAGCCGAAGGCCTGGATTTCCCGCCCTACCCCGGCGAACTGGGCAAGAAGATCTTCGAGAACGTGAGCAAGGAGGCCTGGGCCGCCTGGCTCAAGCAGCAGACCATGCTGCTCAACGAGAACCGGCTCAACATGGCCGACGCCCGCGCCCGCCAGTACCTGGCGCGCCAGATGGAAAAGCACTTCTTCGGCGAAGGCGCCGACCAGGCCGCCGGCTACGTGCCGCCCAGCGCGTCCTGATGCCCGGTACCCCGGCACCCGCAGGCCCGCCACGCGCGGGCCTCTTGCTTTGCGCATGCCCCCTCCCGCCCCAAGCCCTGACGAGACGCGCCGCGCGCTGGTGATCGGCGCCGGCCTGGCGGGCGCGGCGGTCACGGCCGCGCTGTGCCGGCGCGGTTGGCGCGTCACGCTGCTCGACGCCGCCGAGGGCCCGGCCCGCGCCGCCTCGGCCCTGCCCGTGGGCGTGCTGAGCCCGCACCTCACGCGCCAGCCCACGCCGATGTCGCGCCTCACGGCCCTGGGCGTGCCCCTCGCGCGGGCCGAGCTGGAGCGCCTGGTGACCCCGGGCGCCGGCTGGCAGGCCGCGACGATCGACAACCGCGGCGCCCACGCCCCCGGCCGGCAGTCCGCCGCGCTGGTGCGCCCGGGCGCCTTGGTGCGGGCCTGGTTGGCCGAGGCCGGCGAGCGGCTGGACGCCCGCTGGAATACGCCCGTGGCGGGCCTGTCGCGCGGGACCGGTCAGTGGCAGGCGCTGGACCCCGCGGGCCGGGCCATCGCCGCCGCGCCGCACGCCGTGATCGCCGCCGCACTGGGCAGCCGCGATCTGGCACCCGAGGCGGGTGGCGCCTGGCCGCTGGGCCCGGTGCTCGGCCAGATGAGCCTGGGCCCGCTGGACGGCGCGCCGCTGAGCGAGCGCCCGCAGCGCGACGACGGCGTCTTCGTGCCCGAGTACCGCGACAGCGGGCTGGCCCCGCGCTGGCCGGCGGCGATCTGGGCCATGGGCTCGACCTACGCGCGCGGCCACACCGACACCACCCCGAGCGACGCGGCCCACCGCGACAACGCCGCCCGGCTGCGCGCCCTGGCGCCCGCCGCCGCCGACCGGCTGGAGGACGAGCTCGCGCAAGGCCGCCTGCTGGGCTGGGCCGGCGTGCGCTGCGCCTCCATGGACCGCCTGCCCCTGGTGGGCGCCGCGCCCGACCCGGCGGCCTGGGCCGCGCGCGACAGCGCGGGCGACGCGGCATCGGCCGTGCCGCGGCTGCCAGGGCTCTGGCTGCTCACGGCCCTGGGTTCGCGCGGGCTGTCGCTCGCCGCAGCCTGCGGTCAGTGGCTGGCGGCCGAGATGGACGGCGAAGCGCCGGGCCTCGACGCCGAACTGCGCGCCGCCATCGACCCCGCGCGCTTTGCCTGGCGGCGCGCGCGGCGCACCCGCGGCTGAGCCGCCGGCCGGCGCTCACCCCCGGCTCAGAGCATTTCCAGGTAACGCGACACCACCGGCGGCTGCAGCGGCAGCGCCAGCAGGCCCGAAACGCCCAGGCGGCGTGTGTGCGCGCGCACGCGCCGCCGGTGCCACCAGCCCGTCAGCGGACCGGCGAAGCGCTGCGCGTGCTCGCTGGTCGCCAGGGTCATGGCCTCGGGGTAGCGCTGGCGGAACAGCTGCATCAGGCCCCAGGCGTCGATGTGGTGGTCATCGAGATTGAACACGCCGCACAAATAGTGATGCTGCGCCATGCACTCGGCGGCGCGCTCGGTGCTGGGTGCCTCGTCGATATAGGGCACGGCCGCCTGCGTCAGGCGCTCGCGCAGGTAGCCCGACTCGTTCGCCGCGATGCCCACCACCAGGGCCCGGCGCACCTCGGCCGAAGGAAATTCACCAAGCTCGATGTCCAGCGGGGCGGGCTGGGACACATCCAAGTCCAGGAAGCCGGAATCGCTCTGCGTGGCGGCGAAGGTGGCGTCCAGGTCGTGCAGCAGGTGCGCCCAGGCGATGGGCCGCGCCACGACCCGCCAGGCGTGCTCGGGCGCCTGCTCGCCCACCCAGATCAGCCGCTGGCCGGGACGCGGCGCGCGCGCGTGCACCAGCACGGCTTCGGCGCAGTCGCCGTCCACCAGCAGCACGGGAGGCATTTCTTCCAGCAGACCCGAGGCCGCCCGCCAGGGTCCGTAGGACACCTCGCGCTCACGCGACAGCCGGAAAACGGTGTTCAACGCGTGGCGTTCCACGTCTGAAAAACCGATCACCTGAACCCGAACCACGCTCGTCATGTTGGGGGATGTTACTTCAGACAAATTGTGATAGCCAATTTTTGCTCCATGGGCCATCGGGCTTTGCTTATTCCAAACCGATATACGGGCATGAAAAAAAAGTAGTTCGTCGAATAAGCCCGGCTTTCTACAGTGCCGGGCATCCCCACGAATTGCCGACCACCCCGGTGGTCCCATCGCCCGATCCATGTACCGCCACGACGCCTTCGACCGCCAGTTCGTGCAACAGCGCGCCGCCCAGTACCGCGACCAGCTGGAGCGCTGGCAGGCCGGCACCCTCTCCGACGACGCCTTCAAGCCGCTGCGCCTGCAGAACGGCTGGTACATCCAGCGCTTCGCGCCCATGCTGCGCGTGGCCGTGCCCTACGGGGAGATCAACAGCGAGCAGTTGCGCGTGCTGGCGCGCGTGGCGCGCGAGTTCGACCACAAGGAAGACAACGACATCTCCAAGGCCAACGCCGGCCTGTCCGACGTGCCGAGCCTGCCCGACCGCACGGCGCACTTCACCACGCGCTCCAACGTGCAGTTCAACTGGATTCCGCTGGCGCGCTCGGCCGACGTGATGGAGCTGCTCGCCAGCGTGGGCCTGCACGGTATCCAGACCAGCGGCAACTGCATCCGCAACACCACCTCAGACGCCCTGGCCGGCATCGCCGTGGACGAGGTCGCCGACCCCCGTCCCTTCGCCGAGATCCTGCGCCAGTGGAGCACCCTGCACCACGAGTTCGCCTTCCTGCCGCGCAAGTTCAAGGTGGCCATCACCGGCGCCCGCGAAGACCGCGCCGCCACGCCCTGGCACGACGTGGGCCTGCGCCTGCTGCACAACGTCGATGGCGAGCTGGGTTTCCAGGTGCGCGTGGGCGGCGGCATGGGCCGCACGCCCATCATCGGCACCGTGCTGCGCGAGTTCCTGCCCTGGGACCAGATGCTCAATTACCTGGAAGCCGTGGTGCGCGCCTACAACCGCTTCGGCCGGCGCGACAACATGTACAAGGCGCGCATCAAGATCATCGTGAAGGCCGAGGGCCAGGCCTTCGCCGATCAGGTCGAGGCCGAGTACCGCGACATCCTCGAGCTGGACGGCGCGCCGCACACCATCACCGCCGCCGAACTGGCCCGCGTGAGCGCTTTCTTCACGCCGCCCGCGCTGGCCTGCGACCGCAAGAGCGCCGATGCCAAGATCGCCCACATCCTCAAGGCCGCGGCCGAGGACGACCTGGAATTCAGCCGCTGGCTCACCCGCAACGTGGTGGCGCACAAGAACCCCGACCTGCGCGCGGTCACGCTCTCCTTCAAGCGCTTGGGCCAGTCGCCCGGCGACGCCACGGCCGAGCAGCTGGAGCGCGCGGCCGAGCTGGCCGACCGCTTCTCCGGCGGCGAGGCGCGCGTGACGCACACCCAGAACCTGCTGCTGCCCTGGGTGCGCTGCGACCAGTTGCCCGAGCTGTGGCGCGAGGCGCGCCGCCTGGGCCTGGCCAAACCCAACATCGGCCTGCTCACCGACATGATCGCCTGCCCCGGCGGCGATTTCTGCGACCTCGCCAACGCGCGCTCGCTGCCCATCGCCCAGGCCGTGCTCGCGCGCTACGCCGACCTCGACGAGCTGCACGACATCGGCGAGATCGATCTGCACATGAGCGGCTGCATCAACAGCTGCGGCCACCACCACAGCGGCCACATCGGCGTGCTCGGCGTCGACAAGGACGGCCAGGAGTGGTACCAGGTGACGCTGGGCGGCTCCGACGGCAAGCGCCTGTCGGGCGAGGCCACGCCGGGCAAGGTCATCGGCCCGTCCTTCGCGGCCAACGAGGTGCCCGAGGTCATCGAGGCCCTGCTCGATACCTACCGCGCCCAGCGCGAGGACGGCGAGCCCTTCATCGCCACCCTGCGGCGGATCGGCCTCGAGCCGTTCAAGCAGGCCGCCAACGCCGTGCGCAGCACCACCGCGCGCCCGAACACCGAGGCGGACACCGCCACCGCCTGAGCCAGGAACCGACGATGAGCATCCAGCTGTTGCGCGCCGACACCTTCAGCGCACCCGAAGCCGAGGCCGAGCGCCGCGTCTTGGCCAATACCGACGACCCGCGCGAGATCGACCTGAGCGGTGTGCGCGTGGTCGAACTGCAGTTCCCCAAATTCAGCGACGGCCGTGCCTTCAGCCAGGCCTTCCTGCTGCGCCGCCGCCTGGGCTTCACGGGCGAGATCCGCGCCACCGGCGAGGTGCTGATCGACCAGCTGCTGCAGATGCAGCGCAGCGGCTTCAGCCAGGCCGTACTCAAGGCCGACCAGGACCTGGCGCACGCCGAGCGCCTGCTGCGGCACTACGGCGGCTTCTACCAGGGCGACGCGGTGCAGCCGCAGCCGCGCTTCGCGAACGCCTGAGGCCCCCAAATGAGCGCCATCGATCTCTACAACCGCCCCTCGGCCGACTTCGCGGTCAAGGTGGAACGCGCCATCGCGCTGCTGCGCGAGCAGGCCGCCGCGCACCCGCGGCTCACGCAGGCGTCCAGCCTGGGCGCCGAGGACATGGTGGTCACCCACCTGGTCCACCTCGCCGGCATCGAGGCCAGCGTCTTCGTCCTGGAGACCGGCAAGCTGCACGCCGAAACCCTGGCCATGATCCCCAAGATCGAACGCCGCTACGCCACCAGCGTGCGCGTGTTCCGGCCCAGGCACGAATCGGTGGTGCACTTCGTGCGCCGCCACGGCGAGGACGCCATGTACCGCAGCATCGAGTTGCGCAAGGCCTGCTGCGACGTGCGCAAGATGGAGCCGCTGTCGCGCGCCCTGGCCGGGCACGACGGCTGGATCACCGGCCTGAGGCGCGAGCAGTCGAACGCGCGCGCCGACGTCGGCGAAGTGATCCAGGAAGCCGAGCGCGTGAAGATCAGCCCGCTGGTGGACTGGACCTGGGGCGACGTGTGGCATTTCATCGCCTTGCACGGCCTGGACACCAACGAACTTCACGACCGCTTCTTCCCCAGCATCGGCTGCGAGCCCTGCACCCGCGCCATCAGCGTGGGCGAGGACTTCCGCGCCGGCCGCTGGTGGTGGGAGCAGGAAAGCGCCAAGGAATGCGGGCTGCACGCGCCGCCCGCCGCCTCCTCTCTCGATCGGACCCCCGCATGAACGCCCGCCCAGACCCCGCCGTGATCGAAGCCGCCCTGTTGCACGACAGCGGCCACCAGCTCAGCAACGCCCACCTGGACGCGCTGGAAGAGGAAACCATCTTCATCCTGCGCGAGGTGGCCGCCGCCTTCGAGCGCCCCGCCCTGCTCTTCTCGGGCGGCAAGGATTCGCTGGTCATGCTCAAGTGCGCCGAGAAGGCCTTCGGCGCCGGCCGCATCCCCTACCCGCTGCTGATGATCGACACCGGCCACAACTTCCCCGAAGTCACCGACTTTCGCGACCAGCGCGCGAAAGAACTCGGCGCCGAGCTGATCGTTCGCCGCGTGGAAGACTCCATGGCGCGCGGCACCGTGCGCCTGGCCCACCCGGGCGAGAGCCGCAACGTGCACCAATCGGTCACGCTGCTGGAGGCGATCGAGGAATTCCGCTTCGACGCCCTGATCGGCGGCGCGCGGCGCGACGAAGAAAAGGCGCGCGCCAAGGAGCGCATCTTTTCGCACCGCGACGGCTTCGGCCAGTGGCAGCCCAAGGCCCAGCGCCCCGAGCTCTGGACCCTGTTCAACACCCGCCTGCAGCCCGGCGAGCACTTCCGCGTGTTCCCCATCAGCAACTGGACCGAGCTCGACGTCTGGCAGTACATCGCGCGCGAGGACATCGGCCTGCCCTCCCTCTACTACACCCACCCGCGCGAGGTGGTGGACCGCCGCGGCCTGCTGGTGCCGGTGACCGAACTCACCCCGCCGCGCGACGGCGAGCGGGTGGAACGGCGCGACGTGCGCTTTCGCACCGTGGGCGACATCACCTGCACCTGCCCCGTGGAAAGCACCGCCGCCACGCCGCAGGACATCGTGATCGAGACCCTGGCCGCCGAGGTCAGCGAGCGCGGCGCCACCCGCATGGACGACAAGACCAGCGACGCTTCCATGGAGCGCCGCAAGAAAGAGGGCTACTTCTGATGAGCACCGCCACCTCGCAAGACACCCGCGCCGCGCTGCGCCTGATCACCTGCGGCAGCGTCGACGACGGCAAGAGCACGCTCATCGGCCGCCTGCTGGTCGACAGCAAGGCCGTGCTGCAGGACCACCTGGCCGGCGTGCAGCGCCAGGGCCAGACCGACCTGGCCCTGCTCACCGACGGCCTGTCGGCCGAGCGCGAGCAAGGCATCACCATCGATGTGGCCTACCGCTACTTCAGCACCGAGCAGCGCAAGTTCATCATCGGCGACGCCCCGGGCCACGAGCAGTACACGCGCAACATGGTCACCGCCGCCAGCAGCGCCGACGCCGCCGTGGTGCTGGTCGACGCCACCAAGCTCGACTGGCGCGACCCCGCCCTGGCGCTGCTGCCGCAGACGCGCCGCCACAGCCTGCTGGTCAAGCTGCTGCGCGTCCCCTCGGTGGTGTTCGCGGTGAACAAGCTCGACGCGGTGGACGACGGCGCCACCGCCTACACCCACATCAAGGCCGCGCTGTACGCCTTTGCCCAGCAGGCCGGGCTCGACGTGACGGCCGTGGTGCCGGTGTCCGCCCTGAACGGCTGGAACGTGGTGGACGAGGCCGCGCTGGCCGGCTGGTGCGGGTATCACGGCCCCACGCTGCTGGAAATCCTGGAGCACCTGCCGGTGACGGAACCCGATGCCGAGCTGCCGCTGGCCTTCCCGGTGCAGTGGGTGGAGAAGTTCTCGTCCTCGTCCGACACTTCCCAGGGTCGGCGCGTGTTCTGGGGCCGCGTGGCGGCCGGGCAATTGCGCCCGGGCCAGGCCGTGCGCGTGGCGCCCCGGGGCCAGACCGCCGTGGTGGCGCAGGTGCTCGACCACGTGCGCCGGCCCGGCGAGGTGGTCGCCGGCCACAGCGCGGGCATCGTGCTCGACCGCGAGCTCGATGTCTCACGCGGCGACTGGCTGCTCGGGGTGGACGATGGGGACGCCTCGCTCGACGCACACCGCGAGATAGCCGCCACCGTCGCCTGGCTGGACGACGAGCCCCTGGTGCCGGGCCGCGTCTACTGGGCCCTGCACGGCCACCGCTGGGTCAAGGCCAAGGTCAAGCGCATCGCGCACCAGCTCGACATCCACACCCTCGCCGAACACGACGCCCGCGAGCTGCCGCCCAACGCCATCGGCCACATCGAACTGGCGCTGCAGGAGCCACTGGCCACGCGGCCGTTCGCCGAATCGCGTGCCCTGGGCTCGCTGGTGCTGGTGGACACCGCCAGCCACCGCACGGCCGGCGCCGTGCTCGTGCGCTGAATAACCCCACAGACACCGACCGGGAAGCCACCAAGGGCAAGCCCGGCCGGTCGGGTGCGGCACCGTAAAATCGCCGCTTTCCGTCTGCCCGATCCGCCACCATGACCCACGTCGTCACCGAAGCCTGCATCCGCTGCAAGTACACCGATTGCGTCGATGTCTGCCCCGTGGACTGCTTCCGCGAAGGCCCCAACTTCCTCACCATCGACCCCGACGAGTGCATCGACTGCGCGGTCTGCATCCCCGAATGCCCGGTGAGCGCCATTTACGCCGAGGAAGACCTGCCCAAGGACCAGTTGCACATGACGGCGCTCAACGCCGAGCTGGCCCGCCTGCCCACCTGGAAGAGCATCACCAAGCGCAAGGCCGCGCTGCCCGACGCCGAAGAGTGGAAGGACAAGACCGGCAAGCTCGACCAGCTGATCCGCTGAGCCCATGAGCGCCGTCCGGCCGCCCGAAGGCGATCGCACCGCGGCGCGCCGCACGAAGGTTGTCCAGTGATCCCTGCCGCGCCGATCGAGACCGACGCGCTCGTCATCGGCGCCGGCCCCGTGGGGCTGTGGCAGGTCTTCCAGCTCGGCCTGCAGGACATCCGGGCGCAGGTGATCGACGCCCTGCCCCACGCCGGCGGCCAGCCCGCCGAGCTCTACCCCGACAAGCCCATTTACGACATCCCCGGCCTGCCCGTGTGCAGCGGCCGGGAGCTGGTTGATCGGCTCCTGCTGCAGGTCAAACCCTTCCAGCCTCGGCTCCACCTCGACCAATCGGTGAGCGCGCTTGCGCGCGAGGCCGACGGCCGCTGGGCCGTTCGCACCGGCGCGGGCCAGGGTTTCCTCGCGCGCCTGGTGTTCATCGCCGCGGGCGTGGGCGCCTTCCAGCCCAAGCGCCTGAAGCTCGACGGCATCGGCGCCCTGGAAGGCCTGCAGGTGCACCACCGCTTCGACGCCACCCGCGACTGGCGCGGCCAGCACGTGGTGGTGCATGGCGGCGACGCGCTGGCGATCGACTGGGCGCTGCGCCTGCTCGACAGCGCCCAGCCCCCCGCGGGCCTGAGCCTGCTGCACCGGCGCGAGGTGCTGCAATCCGACGACGAGGCCGCGCTCGCGCGCATGCGGGACGCCATCGCCTCGGGCCGCGTGAGGCTGGTGGTCGGCCAACCCCTGGGGCTGGACCTTCAGGGCGCGCACCTGCGGGGCCTGCAGTTGCTCGACCCCCAAGGCCAGAACCAGGCCCTCGCGCTGGATCAATTGATCGTCGCCCTGGGCCTGTCGCCGCGGCTGGGTCCCATCGCCGACTGGGGCCTGGCCATGGAGCGCAAGCAACTCGTGGTGAACCCCGAAAGCTTCGAGACCAGCGAAGCCGGCCTGTACGCGGTGGGCGACATCAACACCTATCCGGGCAAGAAAAAGCTCATCCTCTGCGGCTTCCATGAAGCCACGCTGGCCGCCTTCGCCGCCGCCGCGCGCCTGCGTCCCGAGGAGCGTGTGCCGCTGCAATACACCACCACCAGCCCCCGCCTGCACCACCTGCTCGGCGTGGCCCCCAAGGCCGAACGCTGACTTTCTTCGGGCCCGCCCGGAAACGCTTCAAAACAACGCTATAATTTGAGGCTGTTCCCTGATAGCTCAGTCGGTAGAGCGACGGACTGTTAATCCGCAGGTCCCTGGTTCGAGTCCAGGTCGGGGAGCCACCCAACACCCGCACAACGGCCTTCTCACGAAGGCCGTTGTCGTTTTTGCGCCTTCGTCTTCACGCACGCCATGCAACGCCTGATCGCGATGGGTTTCTGGTGCAGCCTGCTCGGCCTCACCATCGCCTCGCTGGTGCCGATCGAATTGCTGCCACCCCAGGCCATGTCCATCTGGGACAAGGCCCAGCACGCCGTGGGCTTCGCCTGGCTGGCGCTGCTGGGGCTGCTCGCCTACCCGCGCCAGGCCGGCGCGGTGGTGGCCGGGCTGATCCTGTGGGGTGGGCTGATCGAACTCATGCAGTTGGCCGCCGGCTGGCGCTCTGGTGATTGGATCGACTGGCTGGCCGACGCCATCGGCGTGCTGGCCGTGTGGCTGCCCTGGCGCCTGTTGCCGGGACGCTTGACCGGTCGCGTTTTGCCCGCGCGCACTTGATGCCGCGGGGGCGCCGCGCACAATAGCGGCAATACCTCTCGCGCCATGACCCAGACGCCACCGACCCGACCGCTGCCCTGGCTGGAGCCGGGGGAGCCCTTCCCGCCGGTGGAGCAGGCCTGGGGCCCGCACGACCCCGCCCCCGGCCTGTTGGCCGCCGGCGGCGTGCTGGACGTGCCCACGCTCGTGGCCGCCTATTCGCGTGGCATCTTTCCTTGGTACAGCTCGGGCCAGCCCATCCTGTGGTGGAGCACCGATCCCCGCATGGTGCTGCCGCCGACCGAGTTCCGGCTGCACCGCTCGCTGCGCAAGACCATCCAGAAGCTGCTGAATACGCAGCGGCTGGAGCTGCGCATCGACCATGACTTCGAGCGCGTGATCCTGGCCTGCGCCCAAACCCCCCGCGACGGCCAAAGCGGCACCTGGATTCTGCCGGCCATGGTGCAGGCCTATACGCGCCTGCACCGCGCCGGCATGGCCCATTCGGTGGAAACCTGGATCGACGGCGAGCTGGCCGGCGGCCTGTACGTGGTCAACCTCGGCGCCATGGTGTTTGGCGAATCCATGTTCAGCCGGCGCAGCGACGCCTCCAAGATCGCCCTGGCGGGCCTGATGGCACTGTGCCGCCGGCACGGCATCACGCTGGTGGATTGCCAGCAGAACACCGCCCACCTGGCCTCCATGGGCGGGCGGCTGATGCCACGCGCCCCCTTCGTGCAGCACGTGCGCCTGGCGCTGCTGCAGCCCGCGCCCCGCTGGGAATTCCGGCCCGTATACTGGCGCGAGCACCTTTCCATCGGCGACGAACGCGTGTGACGCACCTCAAGGACCTTCCGCTCCAGGCGCTGCAGTTCTACGCCACCGCGCCCTATCCCTGCAGCTACCTGGCGGGACGGCAGGCGCGCTCCCAGGTGGCCACACCCAGCCACCTCATCCACAACGACGCCTATTCCGATCTGGTCACGCACGGCTTTCGTCGCAGCGGCATGTTCACCTACCGCCCCTATTGCGACGGCTGCAGCGCCTGCGTGCCGCTGCGCGTGCCGGTGGAGCGCTTCCAACCCAACCGCAGCCAACGGCGCAGCCAGCGCCAGCACGGTGGGCTCATCACCCGCGTGCTCAAGCTGTGCTTCATGCCCGAGCACTACCAGCTCTACCTGCGCTACCAGAACAGCCGCCACGCGGGCGGCGGCATGGACCACGACAGCGTGGACCAGTACACCCAGTTCCTGCTGCAAAGCCGCGTCAACTCGCGCCTCGTGGAGTTCCATGAGCCCGACGCCCAGGACCGGCCGGCGCGGCTCAAGATGGTCTCGATCATCGACGTGCTCAACGACGGCCTCTCGGCGGTCTACACCTTCTACGAGCCCGACGAGCGCTGCAGCTACGGCACCTACAGCGTGCTCTGGCAGATCGAGCAGGCGCGGGCTCTCGAGCTGCCCCACGTCTACCTGGGCTACTGGATCGCGCAGAGCCCCAAGATGAACTACAAGGCGGGCTTTCGCCCGCACGAGGTTCTGGTGGACGGTCGCTGGACCGCGGCCGACGCCTGATTCGACTCCCCCGCAGGGTTTTTCACCGATGCTGCGGTGCGGCGATTTCATCTTGTAAGATGGGGTTTGCACATCCGACCATGAGCAAACGATCCGACTCCCCCCCCACCGCCCCCACCGTTCAGGTGTTGGAGCGCATGTTCAACCTGCTGGAGGTGCTGGCCTCGCGCGAGGAGGCGGTCTCGCTGAAGGAAATCAGCGAGAAGACCGGCCTGCATCCTTCCACGGCGCACCGCATCCTCAATGACCTGACCATCGGCCGCTTCGTCGACCGACCCGAGGCGGGCAGCTACCGGCTGGGCATGCGGTTGCTGGAGTTGGGCAACCTGGTCAAGGCCCGGCTGAGCGTGCGCGACGCCGCCCTCGGGCCCATGCGCGAGCTGCACAAACAGATTCAGCAACCGGTGAACCTCAGCGTGCGCCAGGGCGACGAGATCGTCTATGTGGAGCGCGCCTACAGCGAACGCTCGGGCATGCAGGTGGTGCGCGCCATCGGCGGCCGTGCGCCGCTGCACCTCACCTCGGTGGGCAAGCTTTTCCTGGCCGACGACGACCCCACGCGCGTGCGCGCCTACGCCACCCGCACCGGCCTGGCCGGCAATACACGCAACAGCTTCACGCAGTTGCCGGCACTGGAGCGTGAACTCGCGCAATGCCGCCAGGCGGGCGTGGCGCGCGACAACGAGGAGTTGGAGATGGGCGTGCGCTGCATGGCCGCCGGCATCTACGACGACCAGCGCAAGCTGGTGGCGGGTCTGTCGATCTCGGCGCCGGCCGATCGCATCGACGAAGGCTGGCTGCCCCGCCTCAAGGCCACGGCGGCCGAGATCTCGGCCGCGCTGGGCTTTCCGGCCGGCCGCTGACGCGCCGGCCTTGCCTGGGCATCAGCCCTGGGGGCGCACCTTGCTGGCGAGCAATTCGCCCTGGTGCTCCACCCAGCGGCGCACGCGCTCGGCGTCCTGCACGCGGCCCAGCTTGCCGCTCGCGTCAAGGAACACCATGATCAGTTGGCGTCCGGCCACGCGGGCCTGCATCACCAGGCAACGACCCGCTTCCGAGATGTAGCCCGTCTTCTGCAGGCCGATGTCCCACTCGGGGTTCTTCACCAGGCGGTTGGAGTTGTTGTATTGCAGGGTGCGGCGGCCCACGTCCACTTCATAGCCGGGCGACGTGGACAGGTCGCGCAGCATGGGACGCTCATAGGCGGTCGACACCAGCGTGGCCAGATCACGGGCGCTCGAGCGGTTGTCACTGGACAGCCCCGTGGGCTCCACGTAGCGCGTGTCGTGCATGCCCAGCTCGGCGGCCTTGGCGTTCATGCGGCGCACGAACACATCGAGGCCGCCGGGATAGGTGCGGCCCAGAGCGTGCGCCGCGCGGTTCTCGCTCGACATCAGCGCCAGGTGCATCAGCTCGCCGCGCGTCAGCTGGGTGCCCACGGCCAGGCGCGAACGGCTTCCCTTGAGGGTGTCCACGTCCTCGCTGGTGATGGTGATCATTTCGTTCATGTTCAGGCCCGCCTCCACGACGACCAGGCCGGTCATGAGCTTGGTGAGCGAGGCGATGGGCAGCACGGCCGAATCGTTCTTGGAGAACAGAACCTCATTGGTCTGCTGGTCCACGACCAGGGCCACGCTGGAGTTCAGGTCCAGCGCGTCGTCCATGCCATGCAGGCCCAGGCGCTGACCCACCGACACCACCGGTGGCGCGGCCACACGGACCACACTGGGTTTGACATTGACGGTACGGGACTTGGATGCCGGCGCGGCCTTGACGAGCGTGAGCTTGCGCGAATCGACGCTCTGCTTGCGCTTGGCGGTGGTGACCCTGGTGGTCTTGGTGACCTTCTTGGTCACCTTCTTGGTGGAGCGGCTGGCCACCTTGGGTTTGCTGGCCTTCTTGACCGGGGCTTTGGCGGCCTTGCTGGTCTTGGCCGAGGAACCGGAGGCCGCTTGCGCCACACCCGCCGGCCCGAGCACCCCGATCAACGCAACCGCCATGGCAGCAATCAGCGATTTCAGGGCGATCGGACGGAACAACATGACTCAACTCCAGCAAGACGGGACCAGCGCTGGGGCGGAGTATAGGGATTCAAAAAAAAATCAGCAATATCAAAAGCTTGGACGGTGGTCTTAAGTGATCGGTGGAATAGACGGCCGTTTGGAGGTCAATTTCCGCCGATCAATAAGGAAGTGCTACAAGTCCTTGAAACGTTTGAACTTTATCCCTGCGCCGCCACCCTGTCGGCCTTGCTGTGCAGCTTGTTGAGCGCGCTCAGGTAGGCCTTGGCCGACGCGACCACGATGTCCGGGTCCGCGCCCACGCCGTTCACCACGCGGCCACCGTGCTGCAGCCGCACGGTGACCTCGCCCTGGCTTTCGGTGGAGCCGCTGGTGATGGCGTTCACCGAATACAGCAGCAACTCGGCGCCACTCTTGACGTGCTGCTCGATCGCCTTCAGCGAGGCATCGACCGGGCCGTTGCCGTCGCTGTCGCCGCGCAGTTCTTTGCCATCGACCGTAAACACCACGCTGGCGTGCGGACGCTCACCGGTCTCACTGCGCTGGGCCAACGAGACGAAGCCGTACTGCTCTTTCTCGGCGGTGACGCTCTCGTCGCTCGCCAAGGCCAGGATGTCCTCATCGAAGATCTCTGCCTTGCGGTCGGCGAGTTCCTTGAACTTGGCGAAGGCCGTGTTGATCTCGGCCTCGGACGCCATCTCGATGCCCAGCTCCTGCAGGCGCTGCTTGAAGGCGTTGCGGCCCGAGAGTTTGCCCAGCACGATCTTGTTGGCGCTCCAGCCTACGTCCTCGGCGCGCATGATCTCGTAGGTGTCGCGCGCCTTGAGCACGCCGTCCTGGTGGATGCCGCTGGCGTGCGCGAAGGCGTTGGCGCCCACCACGGCCTTGTTGGGCTGCACCACGAAGCCGGTGGTTTGGCTCACCATGCGGCTGGCGGGCACGATCTGCGTCGTGTCGATGGCCACGTCGAGGCCGAAGTAATCGCGGCGCGTGCGCACCGCCATCACGATCTCCTCCAGCGAGCAGTTGCCCGCGCGCTCGCCCAGGCCGTTGATGGTGCATTCCACCTGGCGCGCCCCCCCGATCTTCACGCCCGCGAGCGAGTTGGCCACGGCCATGCCCAGGTCGTTGTGGCAGTGCACGCTCCAGATCGCCTTGTCCGAGTTGGGGATCCTCTCTCGCAGGGTGCGGATGAAGTGGCCATAGAGCTCGGGCACCGCGTAACCCACGGTATCGGGGATGTTGAGCGTGGTCGCGCCTTCCTTGATCACGGTCTCGAGCACGCGGCAGAGAAAGTCCACGTCGCTGCGGTAGCCATCCTCGGGGCTGAACTCGATGTCCTGCACCAGGTTGCGCGCGAAACGCACCGACTGCTTCGCCTGTTCCAGCACCTGCTCGGGCGTCATGCGCAGCTTCTTCTCCATGTGCAGCGCGCTGGTGGCGATAAAGGTGTGGATGCGCGCGCGGTTGGCGCCCTTGAGCGCCTCGGCCGCGCGCGCAATGTCGCGGTCGTTCGCCCGCGCCAGCGAGCACACCGTGGAGTCCTTGATATGGTCGGCGATGGCCTTCACCGACTCGAAGTCCCCGTTGGAGCTGGCCGCGAAGCCGGCCTCGATCACGTCGACTTTCAGGCGCTCGAGCTGGCGCGCGATGCGCAGCTTCTCGTCCTTGGTCATGGACGCGCCGGGCGATTGCTCGCCATCGCGCAAAGTGGTGTCGAAAATGATCAGCTGTTCGCTCATGGGGACTCCTTGTTGTGTTCGCGCGCCTCAGGGCGCCACGCGTTCCATCGTTTCCTGTGTCTGCTCGGGCGCCACGCGCCGCAGGCCCGAGACGATGGCCTTGAACGAGGCGGACACGATGTTCGTGTCGCGCCCCACGCCGAAAACCGTGTGGCGCTCGTCCACGCGCAGTTCCATGTAGGCCATGGCCTGCGCCTGGGCACCGGCGCCGATGGCGTGCTCATGGTAGTCGAGCACACGCACCGACCGGCCGGTGGCCGCGTTGAGGGCATTGACGAAGGCGTCGATGGGGCCATTGCCCTGCCCTTGCACGGGCACGACCGCGCCCGCCCAGTCCACGTCGGCCGTGACGCGCACGCTGCCGCCGGCCTGCTCGGTGGTGGTCGCGTTGGCGGGCGCAGGCGCCGACAGCGCGTACTCGCGCTCGAACAGCTGCCACAAATCCTTCGCCGTGAGCTCTTTGCCATCCAGGTCCATCACGGCCTGCACCACCTGACTGAACTCGATCTGCAGGCGGCGCGGCAGCTCCACGCCGTACTCGGACTCCAGCAGGTAAGCGATGCCGCCCTTGCCCGATTGGCTGTTCACGCGGATCACGGCCTCGTAGCTGCGACCCAGGTCCTTGGGATCGATGGGCAGATAAGGCACGTTCCAGATGTCGTCCGCCCGGCGCGCCGCGAAGGCCTTCTTGATCGCGTCCTGGTGCGAGCCCGAGAACGAGGTGTAAACCAGGTCGCCCACGTAGGGGTGGCGCGGGTGCACGGGCAACTGGTTGCAGTGCTCCACGGTCCGGCGGATTTCGTCGATATCGGAAAAATCCAGCCCGGGCGACACGCCCTGCGTATAGAGGTTGAGCGCAACGTTGACGAGGTCGAGGTTGCCCGTGCGCTCACCATTGCCGAACAAGCACCCCTCCAGCCGGTCGGCCCCGGCCATGAGCGCGAATTCGCCCGCCGCCGTGCCGGTGCCGCGGTCGTTGTGCGGGTGCACCGACAGGACGATGGACTCGCGCCGCGCCAGATGACGGTGCATCCACTCGATCATGTCGGCAAAGATGTTGGGCGTGCTGTGCTCCACCGTCGACGGCAGGTTGACGATGCACTTGTGCTCGGGCGTGGGCGCCCAGACCGCGGTGACCGCATCGACCACCCGCTTGGAGAAAGCGAGTTCGGTGCCCGAGAACATCTCGGGCGAGTACTGGAAAGTCCAGCGCGTGTCCGGCTGCTCGGCCGCCAGGCGGGCGAACAGGCGCGCGTTGTCCACGGCCAGTTCCACGATGGCGTCCTCGTCCATGCCCAGCACCACGCGCCGCATGATGGGCGCGGTGGCGTTGTAGAGGTGGACGATGGCGCCGCGCACACCCCGCAACGCCTCGAAGGTGCGGCGGATCAAGGGCTCGCGGGCCTGGGTGAGCACCTGGATCGTTACATCATCGGGGATCAGGTTCTCTTCGATCAGGCGGCGCACGAAGTCGAACTCGACCTGCGAGGCCGAGGGGAAGCCCACCTCGATTTCCTTGAAGCCGATCTTCACGAGCTGCTGGAACATGCGCAGCTTGCGCTCCAGGTCCATGGGCTCGATCAGCGCCTGGTTCCCATCGCGCAAATCGGTGCTCAGCCAGGCGGGGGCCTTCTGGATCACGGCGTCTGGCCAGGTGCGGTCCTTGAGGCCGACGGGCCGGAAGGCGGCGTACTTGCTTGCAGGTTGCTTCAGCATGGTGTGGACTCTCTCGTGTCGACAGAACCCGCAACCCCAAAATACAAACGGCCCGTTGCGGGTGCAAACGGGCCGTTGGTGTGAGTCGCTCGCGCGCTACCGCATCTGCCCGTGAAGGACAGCCAGTAGTAGCAGCGAGGCGGCTTGGGAAAACATGCGATGCAATGTATCACAAAGCCCGCGAGGGCCGATAGGGCATGCCGATGGGCTCAATGGCCGATCAGTCGTGCAGACCGCGCTCGTCGGGCTCGTCGGTGGAGGTGCTGATCACGCTGGTGGGCCGCCCCTTGGACTTGCGCCACAGGTACACCCCGTAGCCCGAGAGGCCGTACAGCACGAACAGCAGGAACAGCACGGTGGGCGGGTGGATGTTGATCACCGCGATGCCCAGGGCCACCAACACCAGCGCGGCGAAAGGCACGCTCTTCTTCAGGCTGAGGTCCTTGAAGCTGTAGAAGGGCACGTTGGTCACCATGGTGAGGCCGGTGTAAAGCGTCAGCACGAACATCACCCAGCTCACGTCCTGCGGCGGTACCCCCGCCTCCTGCATGAGCCAGATGAAGCCTGCCACCAGCGCGGCCGCCGCGGGTGACGGCAGGCCCTGGAAGTAGCGCTTGTCCACCACCCCCGTGTTGACATTGAAGCGTGCGAGGCGCAGCGCGGCGCAGGCGCAATAGACGAAGGCGGCGATCCAGCCCCAGCGCCCCAGGTCGCGCAGGCTCCATTCGTAGGCGATGAGCGCGGGCGCCGCGCCGAAGGACACCATGTCAGAGAGCGAATCCATCTGCTCGCCGAAGGCGCTCTGCGTGTGGGTCAGCCGGGCCACACGGCCGTCCAGGCTGTCGAGCACCATGGCCACGAAGATGCCCACGGTGGCAAGGTCGTAGCGGCCGTTCATGGCCATGACCACCGCGTAAAAGCCGCCGAACAGCGCGGCCAGGGTGATCATGTTGGGCAGGAAGTAGATGCCCTTGGGGCGCCGACGCGCCTCGCTCAGGGGCTCCACTTCGGTGTCGTTTCCGTCGTGCATGTCGTGTGTTGGAATGAAATTCGTCGGCCGGAAAGCTATGCAGTGTACGTGGGGGCGAACAAACAAAAAAGGGCCAGGGCCGCGCACGGCCCTGGCCCGGGAACGGCGTTTGCCGATCAGTTGCGGCTCTGGTCGACCAGCTTGTTCTTGGCGATCCAGGGCATCATGGCGCGCAGCTGGGCACCCACCACCTCGATGCTGTGCTCGGCCGTGTTGCGCCGGCGCGCCGTCATGCTGGGGTAGCCCGTGCGCCCTTCCAGGATGAACATCTTGGCGTAGTCGCCGTTCTGGATGCGCTTGAGCGCGTTGCGCATGGCCGCGCGCGACTGCTCGTTGATCACCTCCGGGCCCGTCACGTACTCACCGTACTCCGCGTTGTTGGAGATCGAGTAGTTCATGTTGGCGATGCCGCCCTCATAGATCAGGTCCACGATCAGC
Source organism: Hydrogenophaga sp. SNF1 (assembly GCF_034421675.1). Taxonomy (NCBI): domain Bacteria; kingdom Pseudomonadati; phylum Pseudomonadota; class Betaproteobacteria; order Burkholderiales; family Comamonadaceae; genus Hydrogenophaga; species Hydrogenophaga sp. SNF1. Next base: position 2,615,015 of record NZ_CP139793.1, on the reverse strand, counting down.
TTCAGCTCGTGCAGGCACTCGAAGTAGGCCATCTCGGGCGCGTAGCCGGCTTCCACCAGCGTCTCGTAGCCCATCTTGATCAGCTCGACCGCGCCGCCGCACAGCACCGCCTGCTCGCCGAACAGGTCCGTCTCGGTCTCTTCCTTGAAGTTGGTCTCGATGATGCCGGCCTTGCCGCCACCGTTGGCCATGGCGTAGCTCAGCGCCAGGTCGCGCGCCTTGCCGCTCTTGTCCTGGTGCACCGCCACCAGGTGCGGCACGCCGCCGCCCTGCGCGTAGGTGCTGCGCACCGTGTGGCCCGGCGCCTTGGGCGCCACCATCCACACGTCCAGGTCGGCGCGCGGCACCACCTGGTTGTAGTGCACGTTGAAGCCGTGCGCGAAGGCCAGCGAGCCGCCCTGCTTGATGTTCGGCTCCACGTTGTTGCGGTAGACCTCGGCGATCTGCTCGTCGGGCAGCAGGATCATCACCACGTCGGCGGACTTCACCGCCTCGTTGACCTCCAGCACCTTCAGCCCCGCCTTGCCCACCTTGTCCCAGCTCGCGCCTCCCTTGCGCAGGCCCACCACCACCTTCACCCCGCTGTCGTTGAGGTTCTGCGCGTGCGCGTGGCCCTGGCTGCCGTAGCCGATGATCGCGACCGTCTTGCCCTTGATGAGGGACAGATCGCAGTCCTTGTCGTAGAAAACTTTCATGGTTGCTCCGTTGGAATGGAAGGGGTGATCAGACGCGCAGGATTCTCTCGCCGCGGCCGATGCCGCTGGCACCGGTGCGCACCGTCTCCAGGATGGCGCCGCGGTCGATGGCTTCCAGGAAGGCGTCGTTCTTGCCCTGGTCGCCGGTGAGTTCGATGGTGTAGCTCTTGTCGGTCACGTCGATGATGCGGCCGCGGAAGATGTCGGCCATGCGCTTCATCTCCTCGCGTTCCTTGCCCACCGCGCGCACCTTCACCATCATGAGCTCGCGCTCGGTGTAGGCGCCTTCGGTGAGATCAACGACCTTGACCACCTCGATGAGGCGGTTCAGGTGCTTGGTGATCTGCTCGATGACGTCGTCCGACCCGGTGGTCTGGATCGTCATGCGCGAGAGGCTCGGGTCCTCGGTCGGCGCCACGGTGAGCGACTCGATGTTGTAGCCACGGGCCGAGAACAGGCCCACCACGCGGGAGAGTGCGCCGGGCTCGTTCTCGAGCAGCACGGCAATGATGTGCTTCATATGCAGCTTCCTCTTTTCGCCGCCCTCCCCCGCGCACGGTAATGCACGGGCTCGACGGTCAATAGATTCGACTTGGGGATGGACCGGCCTCGCAGCCGGTCCGCGGGGGATGGATCAGAGGTCTTCCGAACCCAGCAGCATCTCGGTGATGCCCTTGCCGGCCTGGACCATGGGGAACACGTTCTCGGTCGGGTCTGTGCGGAAGTCCATGAAGACCGTGCGGTCCTTGAGCTTGCGCGCCTCGCGCAGCGCCGGCTCCACGTCCTGCGGACGCTCGATCAGCATACCCACGTGGCCATAGGCCTCGGCCAGCTTCACGAAGTTGGGCAGCGCGTCCATGTAGCTGTGGCTGTAGCGGCCCGAGTACTCGATCTCCTGCCACTGGCGCACCATGCCCAGGTAACGGTTGTTGAGCGAGACCACCTTGATCGGCGTGTTGTACTGCAGGCAGGTGGACAGCTCCTGAATGCACATCTGCACCGAGCCTTCGCCGGTGATGCAGAACACCTCGGACTCGGGCTTGGCGAGCTTGATGCCCATGGCGTAGGGAATGCCCACGCCCATGGTGCCCAGGCCACCCGAGTTGATCCAGCGGCGCGGCTCGTCGAAGCGATAGAACTGCGCCGCCCACATCTGGTGCTGGCCAACGTCGGAGGTGATGTAGGTCTCCGTGTCCTTGGTCATGTTCCAGAGGGTCTCGATGACCATCTGCGGCTTGATGACGTCCGTGTTGTGGCGGTCGTACTTGAGGCAGTCGCGCGAGCGCCAGCCCTCGATCGTCTTCCACCAGTCCGCCAGCGCCTTGTCGTCCGCGCGCTGCGGCGTCTCGCGCACCATGTGGATCAGCTCGGTGAGCACGTCCTTCACGTCGCCGACGATGGGCACGTCAACCTTGACGCGCTTGGAGATGCTCGACGGGTCGATGTCGATGTGGATGATCTTGCGTTCGTTCTGCGCGAAATGCTTGGGGTTGCCGATCACGCGATCGTCGAAGCGCGCGCCCACGGCCAGCAGCACATCGCAGTTCTGCATGGCATTGTTGGCTTCGATGGTGCCGTGCATGCCCAGCATGCCGAGAAACTTGCGGTCCGACGCGGGGTAGGCGCCCAGGCCCATGAGCGTGTTCGTCACGGGGTAGCCGAGCATGTCGACCAGGGTGCGCAATTCCTGCGTGGCATTGCCCAGCAGCACGCCGCCGCCGGTGTAGATGTACGGGCGCTTGGCGCTCAACAACAGCTGCAAGGCCTTGCGGATCTGGCCACCATGGCCCTTGCGCACCGGGTTGTAGGAGCGCATGGCCACCGACTCGGGATAACCCGTCCAGGTGGCCTTGTTGAAGGACACGTCCTTCGGGATGTCCACGACCACGGGGCCGGGTCGGCCCGATCGCGCGATGTGGAACGCCTTCTTCATCACCTCGGCCATGTGCCGCACGTCCTTCACCAGGAAGTTGTGCTTGACGATGGGGCGCGTGATGCCGACCGTGTCGCATTCCTGGAAGGCGTCCAGGCCGATGGCTGCAGACGGCACCTGTCCGGTGAGGATCACCATCGGAATGCTGTCCATGTAGGCCGTGGCGATGCCGGTGACGGCGTTGGTCACGCCGGGGCCGGAGGTGACCAGGGCCACACCCACGTCGCCCGTGGCGCGCGCATAGCCATCGGCGGCGTGCACGGCGGCCTGCTCGTGGCGCACCAGCACATGCTGGATGCTGTCCTGCTTGTAGAAGGCGTCGTAGATGTGCAGCACGGCGCCGCCGGGGTAGCCCCAGACGTACTTGACGCCTTCGGCCTGCAGCGCCTTGACGAGGATTTCCGCGCCGCGGAGTTCGAGGGGGGGCTGGCCGGATGCGGAAGCGGCGGCCGCCGAGGCCAGTTCGGCCTTGGTGATGTCCATGATCAACCTTTCGAGAATTTCTCTGACGAAAAACCTTGGGTGCCCCTTGGCCCACCCTTGTGGGGCGGCTTCGGGACTTGAGACCAGTGGCCATGGGCGGAACGATCTGCCGCCGGACCCTGATCCGTTTGCCTTGTGAAGACGGAAGCCTGGGATTATGGCACCGCAGCAAATGCCAGCCAGGGCTTTTTCGTCGGCCCGGGCCGGAATGCGACAATTCCGCCCTTCCCCCAGAGCCCTCATGACCCCCGACGCCCCCGCTTCCGGCGCCGCCGACCGCCCCGACCTCACCGCCCCTTCGCTTCGCCGCCGCATGGCCTGCTGGCTGTACGAAGGCATGCTGATGTTCGGCGTGGTCTTCATCGCCGGCTACCTGTTCTCCGCCCTCACCCAGCAGCGCCACGCGCTGGAAGGCCGCCACGCCCTGCAGGGCTTCCTGTTCGTGGTCTTCGGCATCTACTTCACCTGGTTCTGGCACAAGGGGCAGACCCTGGCGCAGAAAACGTGGCACATCCGCGTGGTGGATACCGCCGGCCGGCCGATAGGCCAGGCACGGGCCCTGGTGCGCTACGTGTTCTCGTGGCTGTGGCTGCTGCCGCCACTGGCGCTGAGCTGGGTGCTGGGTGCCCAGGGTGGCGAGGCCGCCGTGCTGCTGATCGGCTGGGTGCTGGTCTACGCGCTGCTCTCGCGCCTGCACGCGCAGCGCCAGTTCCTGCATGACGCGCTGGCCGGCACCCGGCTTGTGCACCATGCGCCGCCACCCCAACCCAAAAAGCCGAAGAAAGCGCGCCACCCGTGAATGCCCCCGAAGTGAACCCGCAGAAACGCCGGCGCGGCGTCAGCCGCGTGTGGCACGCGCTGTTTTACTCCCTGGCCGGGCTGCGCGCCGGCTGGGGCGAGCCCGCCTTTCGCCAGGAGGCCCTCGCCGCCTTCCTGCTGGTGCCGCTGGCCTTCTGGGTGGGAGAAGGATGGGTCGAGGTGGCGTTGCTGATCGGTACGGTGGTATTGGTGATGGTGGTCGAGCTGCTCAACACCGGCATCGAGACGGCCATCGACCGCATCGGGCCCGAATGGCACGCCCTGTCCAAGCGTGCCAAGGACATGGGCAGCGCCGCCGTGCTGCTGAGCCTGCTGCTGTGCGGCGGCACCTGGCTGGCGGCGTTGTGGGTGCATGCGAAGGAGCTGTTGTGAGCGCCCCGAGTTTTTCCCTCTGCGTGTACTGCGGCTCGAGGCCGGGGGGGAGCCCCGCCTTCCTGGAGGCCGCCCGCCAGGTGGGCGAATGGATCGGCCGCCACGGTGGCCAGCTCGTCTATGGCGGTGGCCGCAACGGCCTGATGGGCGTGGTCGCCGACAGCACGCTCAAAGCCGGCGGCCGCGTGGTGGGCATCATTCCCAAGGCCTTGGTGGAAAAGGAATGGGCCCACAACGGCTGCACCGAGCTGCACGTGGTGGACACCATGCACGAGCGCAAACGCCTCATGGCCGAGCACGCGCACGCCTTCCTGGCCCTGCCCGGCGGCATCGGCACCTTCGAGGAGTTCTTCGAGGTCTGGACCTGGCGCCAGCTGGGCTACCACGACAAGCCCGTGGGCCTGCTCAACGTCGGCGGCTACTACGAGGGCCTGATGGCCTTCCTGCGCACCGCCGTGCAGGCGCAGTTCATGAACGACTGGCAGATGGACCTGATCCGCGTGGGCGCGGACACCGAGCGCCTGCTGCCGGCGCTCATCGAGGCCGCGGGCACGGCGCCACAGCCTCGTCTGGACGAACTCTGAACGCCTGAACCTGTGCGGGAGAGCGCGCGGCGCTCAGACCGCGGTTTCGTCTTCTTCGCCGGTGCGGATGCGCACCACGCGTTCGACAGAGGTGACGAAGATCTTGCCGTCGCCGATCTTGCCGGTGCGCGCGGCCCGCACGATGGCATCGACGCAGCGGTCCACGTCTTCGTCCTTCACGACGACCTCGACCTTCACCTTCGGCAGAAAGTCCACCACGTATTCGGCGCCGCGGTACAGCTCGGTGTGCCCCTTCTGCCGCCCGAAACCCTTGACCTCCGTCACCGTCAAGCCGGTCACGCCTTGTTCGGCCAGCGCTTCGCGCACCTCCTCGAGCTTGAACGGCTTGATGACGGCGGTGATCTGTTTCATGAGCGGGGCCCTTATGGATGACGGAACGTGCCGAAAAATGTATCACGCTCACGTCATCGGCCGGCCCCGCCCCGACCCGGGGCCCTGTCACTGGCAAGTGAAGCCGATTCCCCATGAGCCCGGCGTCGCCATGGCGGTGACGGCCTCGGTGCCCACCAGGCGAACCTCGATGGCATCGCCTGCGGCGAGGTTCATGGCGGCGCCGACGTCGCAGGCGCGCGTGCCGCTGTCGATCTGGCACACCAGCGCGGTGGCGGTGCTGCTGGCCTCCAGCAAGGCGGGCCCTGGCGTGTGCCACACCGTGAAGGTGAAGGTGTCGCCTGGCGAAGGCACGCCGAAGGTGGCCACGCGCAAGCGGGCCTGGGTGCAGGCTCGGGGCAGCAGCACCGGATTGCGGGCCGCCGCATTGGGTCCCTGGGGCCACAGGTAATACGCACCGTTGCCGAAGGTGCTGTTGGATGCGATGCCCCACTGAATATCCACGGTGGCAGGCCCGGCCGGTCCCTGCGGCCCCGCTGCGCCGTTCTGGCCATTCTGGCCGTCCTGCCCGTTCGCCCCGGCAGGGCCCGCCGGGCCGGCGAGCGACAAGCCCGTCGGCGGCCAGGCGCCCGCCACCTTCGGCCCCAGAAGCGTTGCCGTGGCGTCGTCCAGATAGAAGTCGCCATCCTGGCCCAGGGCATTGGAGGGGGCGCCCGTTCCGCGGTAGATGCGCGAGCCATCCCGCCCGTCCTGACCGTCGGCCCCGGGAGCGCCGCCGATGGCCGTCAGCAACGGCCACTGACCGTTCGCTCGTGGCCCATAGAGCTTCAGCGCCTGCGCATCGAGGTAGAACTGGCCGTCCTGACCCAGGGCCGCATCGGGTGGCCCCATGCCACTCAAGACCACCGCTTGCGCCGGGGCTTGCTCGACGCGCTCAACCACCTGGGTGTGATCGCCTCCACCGCAGGCCGCCAGCATCGCTGATGACACCAGCAGGATCGCCAGCGCGCGAACGGAAAACCCTTGAATCCAGCGCATCAAGGCCTCGGCGGAAATACCCCTTCGAGGGCGATGATGTAGTTGAGGCCCAGCGCGGGGTTGCGAATGTCCAGGGGCAGCCCCGAGCCCGTGGGCAACACGCTCACCTGCCCCTGCACCGGCAAGGGCGCCAGGCCGGCACTGGCCTCGGACGCCGGAGCGAACGCCGGCAGTGCCGCACCACCCTCCCCGACGGGGTTGGCGGGAATGGCGCCGGTGGGGTCGGTGATCGACCCCCCGCCGCCATAGGCCACGGGACGCGCGCCCGGGCTGGTGAAGCTGGCGGCGTGCGTGTGGGCCGGCAACTGGCTCTGCATCAGATAGACCTGCTCGGTGCCCAGGTACTCACCCAGCGCGACCTCGCGCAGATCGGGCCCCTGGCCCACGCCGATGGCCGAGCGGCCCCGCAGGTCCGGCAAGGCAAAGGTGGAGACACCGTCGCCCCCATATTGGGTGCCCAGCAAGGCGAAGAGGGCTTCGTTCTGGCTGATGGGCAACAGACGCCCATCGCACAGCGCCCACCCGGCCGGGGCATAGGAAAAGGCGACAAGGCTGATTTCGCCGATGAAAGGGTCAATGGCGGACAAATGCGTTCTCCGTGGGGTCTCAGGTGATGCCCGCGGTCTGTGGAGCTCCGCGAGCGCGGCCGCAGTCTAGGAATGCCCTGGCCACGGCCCAGGCGAGCCGACGGCGGCCATCAGAAAAGGATCAGTCGCGGCCCCCGGCTCTCTCGCGTGCCATACTGACTCCTCACTCCCGCCCCACGCCATGCCCCCTCACTGGCCCCGCCACGTCCCCATCGCCGTGAGCTGCCGCGGTGGTCACCCGGAGAACGTGCACCACGGCTCGTTCGCGGTGGTCGATCGCGCGGGTCGGGTGCTGGCGAAAGCGGGCGACGTGGACACACCGGTGTTCACGCGCTCTTCGCTCAAGCCGTTCCAGGCCATGCCGCTGATCGCGCGTTCGGCCGAGCGGCTGTCGCTGGACGAGGCCGACATGGCCCTGCTGTGCGCCAGTCACAACGGCGAGCCGGAACACGTGGCGCGCGTGGCCGCGCTGCTCGCGCGCGTCGGTGCCGACGAATCGGCCCTGGCCTGCGGCGCGCACGAGCCGTATGTGTTCCGCTTCAATGGCCTGACGCCGCCGACCGGCGAGCGCTACGGCCCACTGCACCACAACTGCTCGGGCAAGCACGCGGGCATGCTGCTGCTGGCCGAGACCTTGGGTGCCCCTCTGGCGGGCTACCTGGCGCCCGACCACCCCGCGCAACGCGAGATCGCGCGCTGCGTGAGCCACTGGTCGGGCCTGCCCGAGGCCGCGCTGGTGCGCGGCCTCGACGGCTGCAGCGCGCCGAACTTCGCGCTGCCGCTGCGCTCGCTGGCACAGGCCTTCGCGCGGCTCGCGTCGCCCGAGCCCGACCCCGAGTACGGCCAGGCGCCGCAGCGCATCGCGCGAGCCATGAGCCGGCACCCCCACCTGGTGAGCGGCCGGGGCCGCAACGACCTGTTCCTCATGCGCGCGGGTCGGGGTGACTGGGTGAGCAAGGTGGGCGCCGACGGCGTACAGGCACTGGCCAGCTTCAGCCGCGGCATCGCCATCGCGGCCAAGTGCGGCGACGGCCAACTCACCCCGCTGATGGTGGCGCTGGTGGCTGCCCTGGAGCAGTTGGGCTGGATCGACGACGGCGTCGACCGCGAGGAGCTGGCCCGGCTGCTGCCGCCGCCGATGAAAAACGCGGCCGGCGCGGAAGTGGGCGAGCTGCGGGCCGTGCTGCACCTGTCGGCCGCCTGAAGGGCCCCAGGCGGGTGGCTCACGCCCGGTACTTGCTCGTGATCGGGTAGCGCCAGTCCTTGCCGAAGCTGCGGTGCGTCACGCGGATGCCCACGGGCGCCTGGCGGCGCTTGTACTCGTTGATGCGGATCAGCCGCACCACCTTCTCGACGTCGGCGCGCTCGAAACCGTCGGCCACCAGGGTCTGCGGACTCTGGTCGTTCTCCATGTAGCGCTCGATGATGGCGTCGAGCACGGCGTACTCGGGCAGGCTGTCCTGGTCCGTCTGGTCGGGGCGCAGTTCGGCACTGGGCGGGCGCGTGATGATGCGCTCGGGGATGGGGTTGCCGCCGGTGCCGTAAGGGTCGTGCGCGTTGCGCCAGCGCGCGAGCTTGAAGACCGTGGTCTTGGCCACGTCCTTGATGACCGCAAAGCCCCCGGCCATGTCGCCGTACAGCGTGCAGTAGCCCGTGGCCATCTCACTCTTGTTGCCGGTGGTCAGCACGATGCTGCCGAACTTGTTGGACAGCGCCATGAGCAGCGTGCCGCGGATGCGCGCCTGAAGGTTTTCTTCGGTGGTGTCCTCGGCGCGGCCTTCGAACAGCGGCGCAAGCGAGGCCTTGAAAGCCTCGAACTCGGGCGCGATGGCGATCTCGTCGTAGCGCACGCCCAGGCGCGCGGCCATGTCGCGCGCGTCGATCCAGGAAATGTCGGCGGTGTAGGGCGAGGGCATCATCATCGTGCGCACCTTGTCCTTGCCCAGCGCGTCGACGGCGATGGCCAGCACCAGGGCCGAATCGATGCCGCCCGACAGGCCCAGGATGGCGCCGGGAAAACCGTTCTTGCCGACGTAGTCGCGCACGCCTAGCACCAGGGCGTGCCACAGGTCGGCCTCGGCGCTGTGTTCGCGGTCGATGGCCGCGTGGATGCGCCAGGCGCCCGGCCCCGCGCGCTCGAAGCGGGCGTCGAACTCGGCTTCCTCGAAGCTGCGCGCGCGCCCGGCGAGTTCGCCCGCCGCGTCGAGCACGAAGCTGCGGCCCTCGAACACGATCTCGTCCTGCCCCCCCACCAGGTGGGCATAGACCAGCGGCAGGCCGGTGGCGCGCACGCGTTCGCGCATCGTGGCCTCGCGTTCACCGCCCTTGCCGGCGTGAAAGGGCGAGGCGTTGATCACCGTCAGCAGCTCGGCGCCCGCGGCGCGCGCCTCGGCGGCCGGCGCCTCGAACCAGGCGTCTTCGCAAATGAGCAGGCCCACGCGCACCGGCTGGCCGTCGGTGCCGGGCACGTCGAACACGCAGGGGGCGTGGCCGGGCACGAAGTAGCGGCGCTCGTCGAAGACCTGGTAATTGGGCAGCTCGCGCTTGGCGTAGGTCGCCACCACACGGCCTTCGCACAGCACCGTGGCGGCGTTGTGCAGCGAGGCCACGGCCACGCTGCGCCCGCGCGCCCCGCCGACCGTGCGGGCCGGATGGCCCACCACGATGCAAAGGCCTTTGAGCTGCGCCGTGGAAGCCGCCACCGACTTGAGGGCATCATCGCAGGCGTCGACGAAGGCGGGCCGCAGGTACAGGTCTTCGGCGGCGTAGCCGCAGAGGGCGAGTTCGGGCGTGAGCAGCAGCCTCACCCCGCGCGCGTGGGCGGCCGTGGCGGCCTCGACGATGCGGCGGGCATTGCCCGCCATGTCGCCCACCACGAAGTTGAGCTGGGCAACCGATACGGAAAACGACATGGAATCTGGTGCGAAGGCAGGGGCCGGGCGTGGCTGAAATCGATTATGTCACCCGCGTCCTGGCCGATTGGGGCGCGGTGGACGCCGCGCAATGGGCGCAGTTGCTGGCCTTGGAGGACGACCCCAGCCCCTTCGCACGGCACGAGTACCTGCGGGCCCTGAGCGACACGGGCTGCGCCACGCCCGACACCGGCTGGACGCCGCGCATCCTCACCCTGTGGCGGGGTGACACACTGGAAGCCGCCTGCGCGGTCTATCTCAAGTCGCATTCCTACGGCGAATACGTCTTCGACTGGGCCTGGGCCAACGCCTATGCGCAGCACGGCCTGGCCTACTACCCCAAGGCGCTGGTGGCCGTGCCCTTCACCCCCGTACCGGGCGCGCGGCTGCTGGCGCGCGACGGCGCCGCGCGCGCCGCGCTGGTGCGCTCGCTCGTGCGCTGGTGCGAGGAGCAGCGCCTGTCTTCCCTGCACCTCCTGTTCGCCCAGCCGCGCGACGCGGCCGCCTGCGCCGAGGCCGGCCTCATGCTGCGGCACACGGTGCAGTTCCATTGGCAAAACACCGGATGGCCCGACTGGGACGCCTTCCTCGCCAGCCTGCAGCAGGACAAGCGCAAGAAGATCCGCCAGGAGCGCCGCAAGGTGGCCGGGGCCGGGGTGGTGTTCCGCCACGCCGAGGGCCGCGCCATCGCCCCGACCGACTGGGACTTCTTCTACCGCTGCTACGAGCGCACCTACTGGGAGCACGGCAACCCGCCCTACCTCGGCCGCGGCTTCTTCGAGCGCATGGCCCGCGACATGCCGGAGCACTGGCTGCTGTTCATCGCCGAGCGCGAGGGCCAACCCATCGCCAGCAGCCTGATCGCCATCGACCCGGCGCGCCGCGTGGCCTATGGCCGCTACTGGGGCGCCCTGCAGCGCGTGGACTGCCTGCACTTCGAGGCCTGCTACTACCAGCCGCTGCAGTGGTGCATCGCCCAGGGCTACCAGCGTTTCGAGGGCGGCGCCCAGGGCGAGCACAAGATGGCGCGCGCCCTGCTGCCCGTCAAGACCACCAGCGCCCACTGGCTGGCCCACCCGGCCTTCGCCGAGGCGGTGGACCGCTTCCTCGAACGCGAGGGCGAAGGCGTGGAGCAGTACCTGGGGCATCTCGCCGCGCGCAACCCGCTCAAGGCCGAGCCCTCTTGAGCAAACCCATTCGCTACACTCGGCCGCCATGGACGAGCAGGACGCGTTCTTCACCCACGGCATCGTGGGCGCCCCATTTTCGGTGCTGCTCGGGCGGCGCCTGAACACGGGCGACCGCAAAGCGCAGGGCCTGCGGCTCGACCCCAACAGCGGCGACAGCCGCCTGAGCTCGGCCTGGCGGTCCTGGGCCATCGAGCGCCTGGCCACGCTGCCCGCGGGGCAGCCGCGGCGCCGCCCCAGGCCTTTGCGCCGCTGGCTGGAGCGCCACGCCCTGGCCATCGCCGCGCTGGGTCTGGTGGCGCTGGCCGCGGGCCTGGTGCTCACCGCCCGGTCCCAGGGCTGGCTGGCCCCCTTGCTGCAGAGGCTGCCATGGTGAGCAAGAACGCGCAGGACACCCTCACCATCGACCCGGTGGCGATGGAGATCACCAACCGCGTGGCCGCGGGCTGCGATCTCAGCGGCGACCTCAACTTCGAGGGCGGCCTGCTGGTCCAGGGGCACCTGGAAGGCCACATCCGCGTCGACGGCCGCCTCATCATCTGGACCGGCGCCAGCGTGCGCGGGCGCATCCGCGTGATGGGCGACCTCTACCTCTTCGGTCAGCTCGGCTCGCCCAGCGGCGGCCCGCACGACACCAGCCTGGAATGCGAGGGCATGGTCTACGTGAGCAAGTCCGGCGTCAGCACCGGCACCCTGTTCGCGCGGCGGCTGCAGATGTACGAAGGGGCCCAGTTGAAAGGCCCCTTCCATACCCTGCAGGTCGAAGACCGCCTGCCGGTGCTGCGCGACGTGCTGGTGCAGCCGCCCGCCGCGTCCTGAACACCCTGGCCGATCAGGCCTTCTTCTGGGCCTTCTCGTAGTTGGCCATCCCGTCCAGGATTTCCTTGTGGGCGGCGGCCTTGTCGGCCCAGCCCAGCACCTTGACCCACTTGCCCTGCTCCAGGTCCTTGTAGTGCTCGAAGAAGTGCTGGATGGTCTTCAGGCGCATGGGGTTCAGATCCTCGGGCTTCTGCCACTGGGTGTAGATCGACAGGATCTTGTCCACCGGCACGGCCAGCAGCTTGGCGTCCTCGCCAGCCTCGTCCTCCATGCGCAGCATGCCCAGGGCGCGGCAGGTCACCACCACGCCGGGGTGCAGGGGCACGGGGGTGATCACCAGCACGTCCACCGGGTCGCCGTCGCCCGAGATGGTCTTGGGGATGTAACCGTAGTTGGTGGGGTAGTGCATGGACGTGCTCATGAAGCGGTCCACGAAGATGGCGCCGGTTTCCTTGTCGACCTCGTACTTGATCGGGTCGGCGTTCATCGGGATTTCGATGATCACGTTGAACGCTTCGGGAACCTTGCTGCCAGGGGTGACGTTGTCGAGGGACATGAAAGACTCGAGGGGAGGTTGAAGGGGATCCGGTAACGGAGCCGTCACGGGCGCGACGGGTGGGCGCGGGGCCCGCTCCGTATTTACCCTGATTTTACCGACGTCAGCCTGACGCCCCCGATGGCAAACGGGGGGAATCTGGCTACATTGCATCGGTTGGCCAATCGCCGGTGCCCTGCTGCAAGTTCCGCAGCGCGGGCGACAGCGAGGAAGCAACGCAGCGGGGGCATACCCCGGAGGCGTTGCCCCCTCCAAGTCGAACTCACTGGCAGGAGAACTTCATGGTTGGTCAAAGTGCGCTGATCTTCGCGCTCGTCTGTGGCCTGATCGCCGTGGTCTACGGCTTCTGGTCGCGCAGCTGGATCCTTTCGCAGGACGCCGGCAATCCCCGCATGCAGGAAATCGCCGGCGCCATCCAGACCGGCGCGGCCGCCTACCTGGCGCGGCAGTACAAGACCATCGGCCTCGTCGGCATCGTGCTCGCGGTGCTCATCGGCATCTTCCTCGACGGCCCCACCGCCATCGGCTTCGTGGTCGGCGCGGTGCTCTCGGGCGCCTGCGGCTTCATCGGCATGAACATCTCGGTGCGCGCCAACGTGCGCACCGCGCAGGCCGCCACCAAAGGCATGGGCCCGGCGCTGGACGTGGCCTTCCGCGGCGGCGCCATCACCGGCATGCTGGTGGTGGGGCTGGGCCTGCTGGGCGTCACCGGCTTCTTCTGGTTCCTGGTGGGCAACGGCAACCTCAACGCCGCCTCCAACCTGTCCAAGATGCTCAACCCGCTGATTGGCCTGGCCTTCGGCTCCTCGCTCATTTCCATCTTCGCGCGCCTGGGCGGCGGCATCTTCACCAAGGGCGCCGACGTGGGCGCCGACCTGGTGGGCAAGGTAGAGGCCGGCATCCCCGAGGACGACCCGCGCAACCCCGCGGTGATCGCCGACAACGTGGGCGACAACGTGGGCGACTGCGCCGGCATGGCGGCCGACCTGTTCGAAACCTATGCCGTCACGCTCATCGCCACCATGGTGCTGGGCGCGCTGATGGTGGCGACCGCGCCGCTGCAGGCCGTGATCTACCCGCTGGTGCTGGGTGGCGTGTCCATCATCGCGTCCATCATCGGCTGCTTCTTCGTCAAGGCCAGTCCCGGCATGAAGAACGTGATGCCCGCCCTGTACAAAGGCCTGGTCATCGCCGGCGTGCTCTCGCTGATCGCCTTCTGGTTCGTCACGGCCTGGGTCATGCCCGACAACGCCATTGCCCAGAGCGGCAGCCAGCTGCGCCTGTTCGGCGCCTGCGCCGTGGGCCTGGTGCTCACTGGCGTGCTGGTGTGGATCACCGAGTTCTACACGGGCACGCAGTACAGCCCGGTCAAGCACATCGCACAGGCCTCCACCACCGGCCACGGCACCAACATCATCGCGGGCCTGGGTGTCTCGATGCGCTCCACCGCCTGGCCCGTGCTGTTCGTCTGCGCGGCCATCGTGGCCGCCTACATGCTCGCGGGCCTGTACGGCATCGCCGTGGCCGCCACGTCCATGCTGAGCATGGCCGGCATCGTGGTCGCGCTCGACGCCTACGGCCCCATCACCGACAACGCCGGCGGCATCGCCGAGATGGCCGAGCTGCCCAGCAGCGTGCGCGACATCACCGACCCGCTGGACGCGGTGGGCAACACCACCAAGGCCGTCACCAAAGGCTACGCCATCGGCTCGGCCGGCCTGGCCTCGCTGGTGCTGTTCGCCGACTACACCCACAAGCTGGAAACCTACGGTGCCAAGGTCAGCTTCGACCTGAGCGACCCGATGGTGATCATCGGCCTGTTCATCGGCGGCATGATTCCCTACCTGTTCGGCGCCATGGCCATGGAGGCCGTGGGCCGTGCGGCCGGCTCGGTGGTGGTGGAGGTGCGCCGCCAGTTCAAGGAGATCGCCGGCATCATGGAAGGCACGGCCAAGCCCGAGTACGGCAAGGCGGTGGACATGCTGACCACGGCGGCCATCAAGGAAATGATCGTCCCCAGTCTGCTGCCGGTGATCGTGCCCATCCTGGTGGGCGTGTTCCTGGGCCCCAAGGCGCTGGGCGGCCTGCTCATGGGCACCATCGTCACCGGCCTGTTCGTCGCCATCTCCATGTGCACCGGCGGTGGCGCCTGGGACAACGCCAAGAAGTACATCGAGGACGGCCACCATGGCGGCAAGGGCTCTGAGGCGCACAAGGCCGCCGTCACCGGCGACACCGTGGGCGACCCCTACAAGGACACGGCCGGCCCGGCGGTGAACCCCCTGATCAAGATCATCAACATCGTGGCGCTGCTGATCGTGCCGCTGCTGCCGCTGACCTGACCCTCGGCAAGCCCATCAGAAAGCCCGCCCCGCGCGGGCTTTTCTGTTTTCAGGCCTGCGCGAGCCGGCGCACGATGTCGCTGGCCGCTGGTGTGAGCGAGGTGAGCTGCGCCTGCTCGCCGCGTTCGATCGCGTCGAGCACCAGTTCGGTGATCGCGCCCACGGCCGCCATGGCCATGGCCTCGCTCAGCGCGTGTTCGGCGTCGCGATCGCGGTTGACCGTGTCGCGCATGAAGTCGGCCAGAGATCGCATGACCTCTCGGCGCACGTTGGCGCCCGCCTCGCCCAGGTGGTGGATCTCCACAAAGAGCGTGCGCAGCAGTTGCGGCCCGGCCGCAAGGTGAGCGAAGTAGGCCTGCAGCGCCGTTTCCAGCTGCGCCTGCCAGGGCCGCTCGGGCTGCACCGACTCGCGCAGCGTGCGCAGCGCCGAGGCGCTGGCCTGGCGGTACAGCGTGAGAAAGCAGGCGTCCTTGTCGCTGAAGTGTTCGTAAAAGGTGCGCTTGGAGACGCCCGCCACGCGCACCACGTCGGACACGGTGGTGGCCGCCAGTCCCTTCTCGCCGGCGACGGCGGCGAGGGCTTGCAGCAGGCGGGTGTCGTGCGGATCTCGGTGCATGGGCGGGTGGTGTTTGAAACGCGCAAGAAATTATGACCAACACCAAACGCGGCATCTGCCGCTGGGCCTGCACTCATAGACTGCCGCGCCTTGTGACCACCCGCATCCGCACCGGTAGGCCGCGTTGCTTGTGGACATCCAACACCTACCCTTTGATGGCACTCAAGTACCTGTTCACCGACATTCGCGGGTTTCTCATGCAAGTCGCCCGCAATGGACGAGTCTCCGGCGTGCTCTCCCGCGTTCCCATCTCCGGCGCCCTCGTCCCGGGTTGGCAATCCGAAGCCGAATCGGATTTGCAACTGTTGCCCGACGAAGCCAGCTCGCTCACCGATCCTTTCGGCGGTGACCGACTCGTCTTTGCGCAACCGGTTCAGCCCGGCGAGCCGCGTGGGTCCTACCCCATGGACGCTCGGGGCGTGGCGCAGCGCGCCGAAGCCATGCTGCGCACCCTACGCATCGCGGAAAGGGCGCAGGTCGGCGTCGAACTCGAATTCAATCTGTTCAAGGGCGTTCGCTTCGCCACCACCGCCGAACGCAATTTGGTGGAAATCGCAGAAGAGGATGGCTGGGCCGGTAACGCGGGCGAACTCGGTAGCGGTTACCGCATCGGACACCGGACCTTGCACTTCCTGGCGGGGCCAGCCGATCAACACGCACCCATCCGATCCGAGATTTGCGAACGCCTCACCGCGGCTGGTATCCAACCGCTTCATCAGGCGCATGAGGCCGGGCCCAGCCAACATGAAATCGCCGTCGAACACGCGCCCTTGTGCCGGGCGGCCGATCAAGTGCAACTGCTCAAACATGTGGTTCGAACCGTGGCTGTTGGCCACGATCGAACGGCTACGTTCATGCCGCGACCGATTCCCTATGCCGAATCGAACGGCATGCACGTCAATGTGTCGCTGTGGCGGGATGGTCGCAACATCTTTCACTCGCCTGAAGCGCCCAGCGGCCAACTCAGTGCAGAGGGGCTGGCCTTTGTCGCCGGCATCCTGGTGCACCTTCAGTCCTTGAACGCCATCACCAACCCGACCGTCAACAGCTACAAGCGCTTGAATCACTTCTACTCCCTGATGCGCGGCCCGGGTTGGGGCTATCGCAACAGGACCACCGCCATTCGAATCCCACACTTCACCGGCGAGCAGGATTGCCGCATCGAAATCCGCTTTCCGGATCCCTCCGCCAACCCCTATCTCGCGTTCGCCGCCTTGGTCTGCGCGGGCGTGGATGGCATTCAGCGCGGACTGCAACCGCCCCCGGAAGAGCGCGGCGCACCCAAGTGGTACGAGCAACCGTTTCACGCCGCCCACGGCGTGGAAGCTATGGCGCCTGAGCTTCTTACCGCCTTGAAGGCACTTCACCAAGATCGGCCCTTCCTGACAGCTAACAGCGTGTTCTCCGATGAACTGATTGAAGCCATCCTGCGCGACGGCAGCTTTTTCTGGCACTGGTCCGCGACGACGCCGGCACCGCTCGAATACCAGGTTTTCTACGGACATTGATTGCCGATCCCGCCTGGCAACCCACTTTGCGCATGGTGCGCGAAGACGTGCGACGCACGTTCATACCAAAAAGGAATCCCTATGGATCTCATTGAAGCTGAATTCGGCGACGTCTTGTACCAAGAGCTTTCTCAACGCGGAACGCATGGCGGTGGCGGCGGAGGTGATGACGGAGGTGTCGCAGGAGGTTGCGGCGGCTGCGGCGGTAGTGGCAGTGGCAGCGGTGGCTGCGGTGGAAGCGGTAGCGGCGGCACGGGTGGCAATAGCCCCACCGCCTGACGATTCGTCAGCGTCAGTCTAGATGGCGACAAGGTCATTCCGCGTCGCCATTGACCACACCCACTACCAGTAGCGCCGCCAGCGATTTGGATCACGTCGTGAATCAGTACCAAGTTCATCCATTCCATCTTGAGACGAGCAATGGCTCACCCATACTCGTGACGGCACGCTCGGTCGTCAGATTGGTCAACCACGAGTTCAATCAACTGATGCATCGGCTTCGCGATGAGAAACTGACATTGATCACCGAGGCGATGCTGAAGGAGCGCACGACAGAACACGACTTGCCGCACGAGGCAACGCGAGACTTTCTTCTGGCAAGAGGTGTCTTGCGCCCATTGGGAAACCCCGAGGAGCGTCTTTCTCTGATTCGCATCGCATCCACCGACGAATACTGGCGCGACTTGCTCCGTGACAACATCATTGGCGTACCCGTAGATGTCTTCGCTTCGTTCCCGCAGGGGGCATCGGCCACCTCACCCGCCCGTGGCCATCAACTCTGGGTGCTTCTCCTGGCTCGATACAGCGAAGCCCGCATCGCCGAGTTCTATGAGCAGCTCGATCTAACGCCGGCGGCGTCGGGACTGGTCGCCTACTTCCGATCGCGCACCCTTTGCATATCGTCCGTTTTCAGCCCTGCGTACGGAACGCCTTGCCATTTCTGCCATATGGGCTGGGAGTCGCGAATCGCTGCCTCACACCACTACTCAGCGGGGGCCACTTCCATATCCGCGCTCATGCACGCCTTTGAGGGAATGGGTTCAGAAGAACTTCCATCCCCGTCACTGTCTGCCTTCGATCGCCCACCCCACGTTCTGGACGCCACCGAAGTCGGACAGATTCAAACGCTCGGCGAAGCCTTCTTCAAGGAAAGCGCCCGATTCTCCCTGGGCCCGCTCTCACTGGATTTCGATCGTTTGTTTACGTCTGCATTGGGCAGCGATGGCAAGGGCCTTGCCTACCTCGCCCATGCCGACGGAAAGATCGTCGGCTTCATTGCAGGCCGAGAGGGCTCGCCCTCTCTGACGACGCTCCGCTGCCTTCACAGCACCTTCTTCTATGTCGACCCGGATTACAGGGCCGGTGCGCTGCCGTTGAAACTGTTCGACGCCTTCTCGGCCACCGCGTGTCAGCGGGGCTTGGCTGGGGCACTCCTCGGTACGTCCGGCGGCATATCCGTGGACCGCGTCTGTCGATTGCTGGAACTGCGCGGGTACTCGCACTGGGGAGATGTCTTCTCGGTACGGGTGGATCGAAGAGAGCGCCTGTGACGGGTCCCATCCTGCAGCGGCCTTCCCGTTGGATGCACGCCGCGTGGCTCTGCGCGCTGACGACCATCATGGCTTCGATCGCCTGTGCCACCGCCATCGAGGTGGAGAAAGTGGTACGGGCCGAAGGTCAGGTTCGATCCGTGGCACAAAGCGCACACATCGTCGCGCCGCTCGCTGGTCGCATCCAGAGCGTCCAGGTCAGCGAAGGCGACTTCGTCCACCAGGGGGATCGCCTCATGACCATCGAGCCCGACGCGAATGGCCTGAGCGTCCATCAGGCCCGGCTCAACATGATCCGCCACGCCTCGGCCTACGGCGCGTATTCGGGGCTTTCGGTCCCTGTGGAACCGCTGGACAGCGCCGAGATCGAGACTCAGCGGATTGTTCGGCGCGCCGTGGAGGCGGAGTTGCTGGCGGCGAACGCACGCCTCGAAACCGTGAAAGGCGAACTGATGGAAAGCCTAGCGCAGGAAGATGTCGAAGCCGCGACACTGCGCCGGCGCGAGGCCCTGCAGCCCATTGCGCGCGAGCGCCTGGAGCGGCATGCGGAACTGGTGCGAAAAGGATTCCAGTCACACGTCTCCCTGCTGGCGATGCAGCAGGATGCCGTCGACGCGGGAGAACAGGTCCTCATTGCCAGAAAACGACTCGCTCACGCCAAGGAAGACGTGGGGCTTCACCGCGCGGCATTGTCCGCTGCGCGGATGGAGGTCGACCGGATCCGGCGTCAGAAGGCCGCGGAAACCCACGCGCAGTTCCTGCAAGCGTCTGCCGAATTCCAGCGCCTGACAGACCTGAGCCGAAACAGCGCCATTGAATCGCCCGCCGACGGCGTGATCGAGCACGTTTCGGAACAGGTCGCTGGCAATGCGGTGCGCGCGGGAGAACGGCTGATGTCGGTCGTCCCTGTTCGCACACCGCTGGAGCTTCAGCTGCGCGTGCGCAATGAGGACTATCCATTCGTCAAACCCGGCCAAGCGATCGACGTCAAGTTCGAGGCCTATCCGTTCACGATCTACGGCAGCCGTCCCGCCGTGGTCGTTCGCGTCTTGAGGGAGGTGCTCCCTGGCGACGAAAGACTCGCGGACTACGTCGCCATCGCACGCCTGACGCCAGCGTCGGACGATCTGCAGGCGCTCGACATCCGGCATGGCATGAAGCTGATCGCCGATATTGAAGTGGGCAAGCAACGCCCCATCGACATCTGGCTCGACCCCTTCCTTCGCTTCGGCAACGAGGCCTTTCGCGAAAGAAGGTGAGGCGGCATGTCCGAACCAGCCCTCGATGCCTTCACGCACTGCCGACGCGAACTCGCCGCCTGCATGGTGCTCACCGTTCTTCTGGCCTTGATTTCGCTCATTCCGGCCCTGACGGTTGGCGTGATCCTCGATCGTGTGATCCAGACCCGGGCATTCGCCACCTTGCTGGCCGTGCTTCTGGCCTTCGCCATCTTCTACGCCTGCGAAGCCGTTTTCACCTATGTCCACGATCGCCTGATGCTCTACATCACGCACTCCGCCGTGGTCCAGGCCGAAACCGGGTTCTGGAAGATGTTGGCCGCCGCCCCCTACCCCGAACTCGAAAGGCTTGCAAAGGACGATGGATTGGCGCGCTTCCTCAGCATTGGCACCGATGTCCGCTTCCGCAGCGACTGGGCCGTGGCTTCCGCCGCCATTCCACTGTGCCTGTTCGTCGGCATGTCGGCGCTGTTCCTAGTGAGCTCGACACTGTGCCTGCCGATTGCGGGCCTCACGGTGGTCTTCATGGCGGCCCACTTCGCGATGACCCGAACGCAACGCCATGCCGCGCGCGGCCTGCAGCGCACGCGCGAGCAAGAACTGGCGTCCGTCGAAGAAATGCTTCGCGGCGCCCTCAGCCTCAAGGCCCACCATGCCTTCGACTTCTGCATCAACCGGTGGCAGGCCAGCAAACACGCTTACGAAATCGCGCTGCAGCGCTGGAGCACCGCGTCGGTTGTGCAAGGCTTGGTCAGTTTGTCGTTCGAGCGGATCTCCCTGGCCATCGTGCTGGGCGTGGGAGCGTATGAGGTGGTGGCCGGGAAATTGTCCGTCGGGCAACTGGTCATGGCCAACATGCTGCTACGCCAGATTTCGGCGCAGGTTCGGCAAATCGCGCCACTGCTTCAACGACGCACCGCCTTCCATGAGTCGCAGGCACAGATGAGGAAGTTTCTTGCCGGCAAACAAGCATCCGCGCCAAGGAATACCGTACTGCCTGCGCGCACCGAATCGGCCGTCGTCGCACGCCATCTTTCGTTTCGCACACCCCAGGGTCGGCCCGTCCTGGACGGCATCAGCTTCGAGCTTCCACCGGGCAAGTCGCTGGCCATCCTCGGAGAATCCGGCTCCGGCAAGACCACGCTTCTGAAGCTTCTGAGCGGTTGGTACGCACCCAGCTCAGGTGTCGCCCTGGTGCATGGGCTTGCACCGGCCACCCGGACCGACCTGGTCTACCTCTCTCAACAGGAACACCTCTTCAACTGTGGGATCGTCGAGAACGTGATGCTCGGTCGTCAGTCACCGAATGCCGCCGAGCAGAGCCTGCACCGACTGGATCTGAACGCGCTGCTCACGGCGCAGCCCAGCCCGATGGAAGGAGTGGGCCAGTTGTCCGGCGGGGAACGCCAAGGCGTCTGCATCGCGCGCGCCATGGTGCCACCAGACGCGGCCTTGTTCCTCGACGAACCCACCACCGCCCTGGATGCCGGACGGCGCGCCAACATCGTCTCCTGGCTTCACGCGAAGGCTCGCGAACGCCAGGTCATGGTGTTCGCCACGCACGACAGCGACCTGGCGCAGATCGCCGACTACGTACTTCGCCTCTCTCAAGGTCGCCTGGTCAGCTTCACTCCGCAGGAGGACAGCCTCCATCGGGTCAAGCAGCAAGCCTAGGCTGGACCGCGGCCACCGGCCAATCTGGCGGATGACAGGCCGCCCGGTCGTTCGGTGCGCTATCGACCCACCAACACCCGCTCCACCGCCGCATGAAAGCGCGCCGCGCTGCACTCCGTCGCGCCCAGGTGCCAGTGCGCGTTCGCCCCGCTGGCCAGGGTCGATTGGCAGCTCACCCCGAGCGCGAAGTCCTCGTCCAGCGCTCCCCAGAAGGACTCGACGTTCTTCTGCCAGTGGCGGGCCGCTTTCTCGCTCGTGGGCTTCTCGGGGATCAGCGTGACCGCGCGCACCGTGCTGTGGCCCACGCTGTCCGGCAGCACGGTGAACAGGTTGGCGTGGTCGCCCTCGTGCAGGATGAAGGTGGCCGGGAAGAAGAAGTAGATGATGTTTGAGTGCGGGCCAATCGCCCAGCGCTCATGCGGCTGCTCGCGCAGCCCCGCCATGCTGCGCTTGGGTAGCAGCAGCCGCTGGTGGTCACCGTCGTGGTCGGCGATGAGCAGGTTGTCGTGGAACAGGTGGGCGATGCTCTGGCGGTGCGCATACTGGAAGTGGTAGGTCTCCAGGTTGCCTTCGAAGGGAATCTTCCAGTTCGCGGCATTGGGAAAGCTGCGCTCATGGAAGGGCACCCAGCCGTCATAGCCCCAATGGCGCAGGTCCTGGCCGAAGCGGCCCAGGTGGCGCTCCAGGTCGATGCGATCGGACTCGCCCTCGCGCCGTGCGCGCGGCACCACCCACACCAGACCCAGCGCTTCGCCCACCGGCACGCGGACGAGCGCGCAGCGCTCGGGCGGTGCGTGCGGGAAATCCGCGGCGTGCGGACGGCCGCGCAAGGCGCCGTCCAGACCATAGGTCCAGCTGTGGTACGGGCAGACGAAGGCGCGCTGGTGGTGCGCTCCCGCGCCCAGCAGGCGCGCCCCGCGGTGGCGGCAGGCATTGATGAAGGCGTTCAGTTCGCCGCCCTCGCCGCGCGCCAGCAGCAGCGGCACACCCGCCACGTCGAGGGCCAGGCTGTCGCCGGCGGCCGCCAGGCTGCCCGAGGCGCAGACCGCGATCGGCAAGGCGCGGAACAGCCGCTCCCGCTCGGATTCGAAGCGCGCCGGGTCCAGGTAGCGGCTCACGGGGCTGAACGTGGGTTCACCGCGCTCGCTGGCGCCGGCCTCGATGAGCGCGAGCGCGCGCTGGATCAGCCGAACCTGTTCGTCGTGGTGCATGCGGTCTCCTCTGCCCGTGTGCGGTGCACGGGTGCGGGGCATTGTGCATGCCGTTGCGCGCGGCGGACGCCGCCTGGGCGACGCGCCGCGCCCGTTCGGATCAGCCCGCGCTGGCCTTGGCGCGCGCGCGGGCCATCACCCGATCCAGCGCCTCGCGCGTGAGCGGCTTGACCAGGAAGTCCTCGATGATGGGCAGATCCTGCGCCGCGCGGCGGTCGTCGCGCCAGGTGGACGAGGTGAGCACGCTCACGAACACCGGGCGGCCCTCGCCCACCAGGGCCTCGATCTGGCGCGCGCAGTCGAAGCCATTCATGCCGGGCAGGTTGATGTCCAGCAGCACCAGGGTCGCCGGGCGCTCAGCGTCCTGGCGCAGGAATTGCAAGAAGTCCTCGGCCGATTCGAAGGCCCGGATCTCACCCGCGAAGCCGGTCTTGCGGATGGTGATCTCGTGGAACAGGTTGTCGTTCTCGCTGTCGTCGACGAGCAGGATGCGTTCGGTATTCATGGCGGGCGGGCCAGGGATGGGCCCGAAAAAGCGTCACCACCGCGCCCTCGTGGGGCACCGGCGGGATGAACGGAACGGAAAACGAAAAACCCGTGGGGCACGCCGGGTGGGCGCGCTCGCGCGGTGTGGACGCCAAGGGGCGGCGATGTGGCGGTGCGGTGTTCGCCCGACCGGCGGACCGCGCCGCGAGGGCGTCAATCGCATCGGATGACCTGGGAGACAGGTCGGCGGGAAGTTCCCGCTGGAGGACGCGCAGAAACGCGTCCCGTCAACGAACGCGCGGAATTTTGCACGCTCATGACCCAAATAACTAGGGTAAACCCTTAGTTCTCGGCGGGAACGCTTGGGCATTGCGGCCGGGTCTCCTGGATCCGTGCCTGTCTATGATCGCCACGCCCTCCCGCGCCCTCCCCCCATGAAAGTCGACGTCGCCAAGCTCAAGCTGTTCATCGAGGTGCTCGACGCCGGGTCCATCACAGCCGGTGCCGGGCGCTGCCACCTGTCCGTGGCGGCGGCCAGCAGCCGGCTGCAGGAGCTGGAATCGGCCCTGGGCGTGCGCCTGTTCGAGCGCCGCGCCTCCGGCGTGCGGCCCACCGACGCGGGCATCGAGCTCGCGCGCCACGCCCGGTCGGTGCTGGTGGAACTGGACCGGTTGCAGCGCGAGATGGCGCCGTTCGCGCACGGCGTGCGCGGCCGCGTGAGCCTGCTGGCCAACACCGCCGCGCTCTCGGGCTACCTGCCCGAGCCGCTGTCGCGCTTCCTCAGCGAACACCCCGAGGTCGACGTCGATCTGCAGGAAATGTGGACCGGCGAAATCCTCGAGGCCCTGCACCGCCGCAAGGCCGATGTGGGCGTGCTGGCCGACACCATGGACACCAGCGGCCTGCACGCTATGCCGCTGGCCGACGACCATCTGGTGGTGGTGGGCACCCTGCACCGCCTGGCCGCGCTCGGCGATGCGCCGCGCTTCGACGAGTGCCTGGATCACCCCATGGTAGGCCTGCCCGCGCAGAGTGCGCTCTACACCTACCTGCAGGTGAAGGCGGCCGATCTCGGCAAGGTGATTCGCTACCGCGTGAGCCTGCGCACCTTCGAGGGCGTGCTCAAGATGGTGGCGCTCGACGTGGGCCTGTCCATCGTCTCCAGCCTCGCCACGCGCGAGCTGGTGCGCCAGTACCCCGGCCTGCAGTGGCGCCCGCTGCGCGACAGCTGGGCCAAGCGCCGCCTCCTCTTGTGCACGCACCACGCGCACGACACGGCACCGGCCTCGGTGAAGTCACTGATCGGCTTTCTGCACGAGCAGTCCGCGCGCGGCTGAACCGCGCCACGGCCCGCGCGGCCTCCGGTTTTTTCGAACGCCCCCTCCGCTTCTTTGCGATGGCTCTGCCCGCGCGGCCTCGACAGAATCGCGCCGCATGGAAATGCAGCAACTGGTGGCGGTGGCCGCCGTGTTTGTGGTCGCGGGCACCGTCAAAGGGGTGACCGGGCTGGGCCTGCCCACGGTGGCCATCGCCGGGCTTTCGCTGATGCTGCCGCTCGCGCAGGCCGCGGCGCTGCTGGTGTTGCCCTCCCTGCTCACCAACGTCTGGCAGTACCTGCGCTGCGGCGTGGCCTGGGCGGTGTGGCGCCGCACGCACGGCCTGTGCCTGGGCATCGTGGCCGGGGCCTGGCTCTCGCCGCTGCCCGAGGTGGCCAGCGCAGGCCCCTGGGCGCAGGCGCTCACCGGCGGTCTGCTCACGCTCTACGGCCTGGCCGGGTTGCTCGGCCTGCGCCTGCCCCCGCCGGGGCGCCACGACACGTGGATCGGTTCCGCCATGGGCCTGGCCACGGGCGCGCTCACGGTGGCCAGCGGCGTGTTCGTCATGCCCAGCGTGCCGTACCTGCAATCGCTGGGCCTGAACAAAGACGCCTTGGTCGGCGCGCTGGGCCTCACCTTCACGGTCTGCACCCTGTGCCTGTGGATCAGCCTGGGCGCCGGTGGCGTGCGCACGGACGCCTTCGCGGCCTCGGCCGCCATGCTGCTGCCCGCGCTGGCAGGGCTGGGCCTCGGCGCCTTCGCGCGCCAGCGGCTCAGCGAGGCCGCGTTCAAACGCGGGTTCCAGATCGCCATCGGCGCGCTGGGCGTCACCATGGTGCTGCGCGCACTGCCATCGATGGGGGGCGCATGAACCCACTGCAAGACCTGTCCGCCCGACTGGAGGCGCTGCACGCGTCCGCCTTGGCGCTGCGCTCGCTGATGGAAGACCTGCAGCCCTGCGCCGCGCTGTCCGAGCGGCGCTGGTTTGTGGGCCTGCACCTGGCGCGCCAGCTCACCGAAGCCAGCGACGAGGCGCGCGCGCAGTTGGTGCGCTGGTCGAACGCCGACGCCGCGGCGCCGCGCGTGCCCCACTGAACACAGGCGACCCGGGGCATGGCAGGCCTCGCATACACTGCCGCGCCATGGCTTCGCGCGCGACACCCCCCTCACGCACCGCCGGCGGCGGTGGCCGCGCCCGGTCCGCGAAACGCGCGCTGCTCTCCACCGAGAGTTCGCCCTATTACCGCATCTGGGTGCTCACCAACGTCACGGGCAAACCCTTCGGTCTGCGTTTTGGCGAGCGCTTCGACCTCAACCTCACCGAATGGCGCGTGCTGCTCACCGTGGCCGACAAGCCCGGCATCACGGCGCAGACGCTGTCGGATTTCACCGGCCTGGACAAGATGAGCGTCTCGCGCGTGGTGCGCAAGCTCGAATCACAGGGCCGGCTGGCTCGCGAGAACAGCGAAGCGGACCGCCGCAGCTTCCACCTCAGCCTCACCGACGAGGGTTGGGCCGTGTATGGCGAGATCGCGCAGGCCGCGATCAAGCGCGAGGCCCATGTCTACGCCAGCCTGAGCGAGAGCGAGCTCAAGACCTTGCACCAGTTGCTGGGCAAGCTGCTGCTGCAGGCGCGCAATGACCCGGCGGGCGACGAGCCGAACGAGTGATCCAGGCGCTTCTCGCTTCTCGCCTCGGCGTCGCGCTGACGGCTGGCGGGGTCCGCGTTCTCCGGCCCACGCTCGCGGGCGACCACCCGAGCAGGCCTGCGTTGTTTCGTGAACACCGTGCGGGCACTCAGCCTCTGTGGCCACCGCGAATGGGGCCTGTGCCCGCGAACCCCACCATCCGTCGAGAGTGACACCCGCGCGCACCAACAAGAAATCGGGGCACCCACACCGTCGGCCCAGTGGCCGCGCAGGCCTGCCAGCGCAGCAGCAAGAGCCACAACGGCCCCCGAAGCGCAGAACCGCCAAGACTCCGGATCAGAAGCCGTAGGGCTCAAGCGCCGGATCCCCCCCAGCGTGCGCGGGCGCTTCGGCCCAGGCCAGCAAGGAACAGCCGAAGGTGGACGACACGTCCACGCGCGACCCCGGCTCGATCACCACCACCGACGGCCCCGCCACGCGCGTGTCGCCGATGCGCAGGTCGCCCGCCATCAGGAACCAGTCGGTCAGGCCCTGGTGCTGCAGATCGGGCAGGTGCGCGCCGGGCCACAGCTGCAACATGCACAGGCGCCGGTTGTGCCCCGTGCCCGCGTAGTCGAACACCGCGCGGCGCGACACGCGCGCAAACGGCGAAGCCACCGGCACCACCTCGTCGAGCACCACGGTGATGTCCGGGGGCGTGAACGGCGATTCGTTGACCACCGTGGTCTTCTTCGCGTGCGGGTGGATCGCCGCGCCATCGGGCTCGATCGTCACGGGCGCCTCCAGGCGCGAGAACAGCGTGCAGCCGCCGTAGGTCACCGCATCGTGCGTGGCGCCCGCGAGGTTGATACCCACCGCGCCCGCGCGCGTGGTGCACTGGAAGTCGACCAGCTCACCCGACAGAAAGTAGCTGCTCGCGGTGCCCCGGTGCTGGTGCACGCCCGATCGGCTCATGGGATCGAAGGCGATCAGCCCGAGGAACAGGCCCGCGGCTTCGTCGCGGCGCACCGCCTTCTCGCGCGCGGTGCCGCGCGGCGTGGTGCGCCAGGGCAGGCTCTCCAGGTCGTAGGCGTACACGCCGGGCAGCGCCTGGTGACCGGGTATCCAGCCGGCGCTTTGGCCCTTCTGCGATTCGTGGACGGCGTTCATCGAAGCTCCTTAGGGTAAACGAGAGGGTTCGGTATTTGGTAACGATCGTTACTATATGGCCGAACCGAGGATGCTGTCATGTCTTTTGTTTCGACCTCCGACGACGCGCCGGTGAGCGTGGTCACCGGCGGCGCCAGCGGCATCGGCGCCGCCACCGCCGCCCTGCTCGCGCGGCGCGGCCACCAGGTGGTCACGCTCGACCGCGCCGCCGTGCCGGACGCCACGCTCGCGGGCGCGGTGGCCGACGGGCGCCTCACGCACATCGCCTGCGACCTGGCGCGCGAGGACGCGGTGTGCGCCGCCTTTCTTGCCATCGCGCAGCGCTTCGGCCGCATCGGCGGCCTGGTGAACAGCGCCGGCATCGAATCGCGCCACCTGCTCGACGACATGACCGTGACCGACTGGGACCGCGTGCTCGACGTGAACCTGCGCGGCACCATGCTCTGTCTGCGCGAGGCCGCGCCGCTCATGCGCGACGGCGGCTCGGTGGTCAACGTGGCCTCCATCGCGGGCAAGCGCATGTCCTATTCGGGCGACGCGGCCTACACCGCGTCCAAGGGCGCGGTGCTTGCCTTCACGCGCCACATGGCCTTCGAACTCTCGGGCCGGCGCATCCGCGTGAACGCCGTGTGCCCCGGCCCCACGCTCACGCCCATGATCCACCGCAGCCTCAGCGCCGAGCGCATCGCCGCCGTGGCCGAGACCGTGCCCCTGGGCCGCTGGGTCGAGGCCGCGGACGTGGCCGAGTCCATCGCCTTCCTGCTTTCCCCCGCCGCCGCCATGATCACCGGCAGCACCATCGACGTTGATGGCGGCATGCTGGTGTCCAACGGCACCCCTTACCGGGACTACGTGGCCGCCCGGCAAGCCCAGCGCCCCATGCCACCCCAACAGGAGACCACGCCATGAAACGCATCCGCCCCTTGCTGGCCGGGCTCGCGCTCGCCAGCCTCGCCTTCGCCGCGACCGCGCAACCCGCGCTGCGCATGGCCTACGTCGCACCACCGCCGGTGTGGGGGCCCATTGCCGACCACTACGCGAAAGAAGTGGCCGACCGCAGCAACGGCGAACTCAAGGTGCAGTCCTTCGGCGCCGGGCAGCTCGGCAGCCTGCCGCAGAACTACGCGGGCCTGCGCACCGGCCAGATCGACATGATGCTGGCCGACACCGGCACGCTGGCGCTGGCCAAGGGCGGCAAGGACTTCAACGCCCTGTTCGCGCCCTATGTGTTCCGCGACCACGCGCACTTCAAGGCCTTCATGCAGTCCGACACCTTCCGCCAGATGCTGGCGCCGGTGGAGAAGGAAGCCGGCTTCAAGTACGTGGGCTACGTGTCCGACCGCTCGCCGCGCCAGCTCACCACGTCCAACCGCAAGGTGCTCAAGCCCGATGACATGAAAGGCCTGAAGGTGCGCGTGCCCGAGACGCCCGCCATCCTGGAAGTGATGAAGGGCTGGGGCGCCGCGCCCACGCCCGTGCCCGCGGCCGAGCTCTACCTCGCCATGAAGCAGGGCCTGGTCGACGGCCAGGACAACGGCTTCGACGCCATCGCCGGCGCCAAGTACTACGAGGTGCAGAAGTACGCCATGCGCATCGACTACATCCAGTCGGGCCTGATGGTGCTGATGGCCGCGGACAAGTGGTCGCGCCTGTCGCCGGCCCAGCAGAAGGCCATGACCGAGGCCGTGGCCGCCACCGAGAAGTGGGCCAGCCAGATGACCTGGGACGTGGCCACCAAGTCCATCGACACGCTCAAGGCCAATGGCATGGAGATCGTCGAGCCCGACCTCGCCGCCTTCCGCCAGGCGGCCGACAAGGTGATCACGGGCTTCGACGGCCAGCTCTGGTCCAAGGGCACGATCGAGAAAATCCGGGCCGTCAAATGAACCGGCTGCTCGGCTGGCTCGACCGGGTGATGCTGGCCCTTCTGGGCGCCTGCCTGCTGGTCCTCGTGCTGGTGGGGGGCGGCCAGATCCTGCTGCGCGAGCTCGCGGACATCCCCCTGCCCTGGGCCACCGAATTCAGCGTGGTGCTCATGATCTGGGCCACCATGCTCACCGGCTACGTGGGCGTGCGCCGCGACAGCCACCTCTCGGCCGACTTCCTGGGCCTGGCCATGTCCGAGCGCAAGCGCGCCCTGATGCGCACATTGGCGCTGCTGCTCTCGCTGGTGTTCGTGGCGGTCTACGGCTGGGAAAGCCGCCTCGTCATCGATGCCATGGAGGGCATCCCCTTCACCTCCATGCCGGCCACGCAGCCGCTGCTGTACTGGTCGCTGCCGGTGGGCGCGGCGCTGATGGCGCTGGCGCTGCTGGACAAGCTGTGGCAGCAGTGGAGCGGCGTTCGCGGAGCGGCCTGATGCAACAGCTGATCCTCTTCGGCATCCTGATGGCCGCTTTCATGGCCTTCGCGGTCATCGGCGTGCCGGTGTTCTTCGCCATGGGCCTGGCGGCGCTGGTCTTCATCGCCTGCAGCGGCGGGGCCGTGCCGCTCAACATCGTGGCCTCGTCCATGGTGCAAGGCATGGACTCCTTCGCCTTCCTGGCCATCCCCTTCTTCTTCCTCGCGGGCGAGCTCATGAACACCGGCGGCATCACGCGCCGGCTGCTCAACTTCGCCTCGGCGGCGGTGGGCCACATCCGCGGCGGCCTGTCGCACGTGGCCATCCTGGCGAGCATGGTGTTCTCGGGCGTGTCAGGCTCGGCAGTGGCCGACGCCTCGGCCATCGGCTCCTCGATGATCCCGGCCATGAAGGACAAGGGCTACCCCGGCGCCTACGCCGCCGCCGTGGTGGCCGCCGCGTCCACCATGGGCCCCATCATTCCGCCCTCCATCGCCTTCGTGGTGTACGCCCTGGTGAGCGACGTGTCGGTGGGCCAGCTGTTCCTGGCCGGCGCCATCCCGGGCCTGCTGATGGGTGTGTACCTGCTGGCCGCGGCGAGCTGGGTCGCGCACCGGCGCAACCTGCCCTACTCCGAGCGCACCTCGCTGCGTGCCGTGGGCCGCGCCGCCTGGGACGCGCTGCCCGCGCTGGCCATGCCGGTCATCATCATTGGCGGCATCGTCGGCGGCGTGGTCACGCCCACCGAGGCCGGCATCACCGCCGTGCTCTACGCCATCGTCATCAGCGTGCTGTTCTACCGCGAGCTGACGTGGCGCCAGACCTGGCACATCTTCCGCGAGTGCATGGTCAGCTCCGGCATCATCCTGCTCACCATCGCGGCTTCAGGCATCTTCTCGTGGCTGGTGGCCAACCTGGCCATCGGCGAAACGCTCGCCACCACGCTCAAGACCCTCACCGACAGCCCCTGGGTGATGCTGGCGCTCATCAACATCGTGCTGCTGCTCTGGGGCCTGGCGCTGGAGCCCGCCGTGGCGCTGGTGACGCTGGTGCCGGTGCTGGTGCCCATCGCCAACGCCTACGGCATCGACCTCGTGCACCTGGGCGTGATCGTGGTGCTCAACCTCATGATCGGCCAGCTCACGCCGCCCTCGGGCGTCATCACCTTCCTCACCGCGCAAATCGCGGGCTCGCCGCTGCACGCGGTGTTCAAGGAGGCCCTGCCGTTCACGCTGGCACTGATCGCGGTGCTGCTGATCGTGACCTACGTGCCGCTGGTGTCGCTGTGGCTGCCGGCGGTGTGGATCGGCGGCTGAGCACCGCCGCGACCACCCCCGCTCACGCCACCTTGCCCAGCGCCCGCAGCAGCTTCTGCGGCGTGATCGGCTGCGAGTGCACCAGCGCGCCGAAGGGCGCGATGGCGTCGTTGATGGCGTTCATCACCGCCGCTGGCGCACCGGCCGTGCCGGCCTCGCCCGCGCCCTTGGCCCCCAGCTTCGAGCTGCGCGTGGGCGTCATCACATGCGCCAGCTCGATGTCGGGCATCTCCGCCGACATGGGCACCAGGTAGTCGGCCATGTTGGCGTTGAGCATGAGGCCTGCCTCGTCGTACAGGCACTCTTCGAACAGCGCGCCGCCGATGCCCTGCACGATGGCGCCGCGCATCTGCTCGTCCACCAGCATGGGGTTGAGCACGCGGCCGCAGTCCTCCACGGCCCAGTGCTTGAGCAGCCTCACGAAGCCCGTTTCGGGGTCGACCTCCACGTAGGACGCCTGCACGCCGTTGGTGAAGATGAAGGGGTAGTCGCGCTGCGCGTAGTGGCGCGTGACCATGAGCTCGGGCGTGAAGCCCGCCGGCAGCGTGTCCGATCGGAAGTAGGCGATGCGGCCCAGTTCCTGCAGCGGCAGCAGTTCCTGGCCATCGCCGGCGTCGACGACCCGGTCGCGGCGAAGCGCCAGCGTGTCCGGCTCGCGCTTCAGGATGGCCGCCGCCACCTTGAGGATGTTGTCGCGCAGCGCCTGGCCCGCGAGCAGCACGGCCTCGCCGCCGATGCCGGCGCCACGCGAGGCCCAGGTGCCTCCCCCGTAGGGCGTCACGTCCGTGTCGCCGGTGATGACCTTGACCTTGGTGATGTCCACGCCCACCGCGTCCGCCGCGATCTGGCGGTAGATGCCCTCGGTGCCCTGGCCCTGCTCGCCCACGCCCACCAGCACGGTGATGTCGCCCTCCGGGTCCAGGCGCACGGTGGCGCCGTCCTGCGAGGCGATGCGCGCGCCGCCCACGCCGTAGAACGCGGCACTGGGGTTGGTGAGCTCGATCACCACCGCGAAGCCGATGCCGCGGTGGATGCCCTGCTGGCGCAGCGCGGTCTGCTCGGCGCGCAACGCGTCGTAGTTCATCAGCTCGCGCAGCTTCTTCAGACTGGCCTCGTGCGACAGCACCTCGAGCTTGATGCCCGAGGCCCCCGTGGCCGGGTAGGCGTCGTCGGGGATCACGTTGCGGGCGCGGATGTCGAACGGGTCCATGCCGATCTTCTGCGCCGCCAGGTCCATCAGGGCCTCGGTCACGGCGCAGGCGATGGGGTGGCCCACGCCGCGGTACTGGCAGGTGGGCGTCTTGTTCTGGAACACCACGTCCAGCTTGGCGCGGTAGTGCTGGTGCTTGTAGGGCCCGCCCACCAGGTTGACGACCTGGTTGCCTTCGATGGCGCTGGTGCGCGGAAACATCGAGTAGGGTCCGATCGCGGTGAGGTCGTCGATCTCGAAGCCGAGGATCTCGCCGTCTTTGTTGGCCGCGATGCGGCCGCGCACGCGGTGGTGGCGCGCGTGGATGTCGCTGGTGAAACTCTCCAGCCGGTCGGCCACGAACTTCACCGGACGGCACAACAGGATGGACAGGGCCACGGTCGCGAAGTCGTCGGGGTAGGCGTGCACCTTGATGCCGAAGGAGCCGCCCACGTCCTTGCAGATCACGCGGATGGCGCTCGCGGGCAGGTCGAACTGGCGTCCGTACAGGTCCTGCATCATGTGCGGCGCCTGGCAGGAGTGGTAGACGGTGAGGCGCTGCTCGGCCGGATTCCAGTGCGCGATCTGCCCGCGCGGCTCCAGCGTCACGCCGGTGTGGCGGCCGAACTCGAACGTGGCCTCGGCCACCGCATCGGCTTCGGCGAACACCCGGTCCACCTCGCCCACGTTCAGGCTGCGCGTGAAGCACAGGTTGTCGCCCAGCTCGGCGTGAATCGGTGGCGTGCCGGCGTCCAGCGCGGACTCCATGTCGGTGGCCAGCGGCAGCTCCTCCCAGTCCACCACCACGTGCTGCAGCGCGTCCTCGGCCTGCGCGCGCGTTTCCGCCACCACCGCCACCACGGGCTCGCCCTGCCAGCAGGCGCGTTCCACGGCCAGCGCATGCTGCGGGGCGGACTTCATGCCCGCCAGGTGGCCCAGCACCGCCACCCAGGGCTTGCAGACCTTGGCGAGATCGTGGCCGTCGGCCACCATCAGCACGCCGGGCATGGCGCGCGCGGCATCGGCCTGCACGGCCTTGATGCGCATGTGCGCCACCGGGCTGCGCCAGAACACCACGTGCGCCAGGCGCGGCAGCTCGATGTCGTCGATGAACTGACCCAGGCCTTGCGTGAGACGCTCGATGCCGCCGCGCGGCACCGGCGCGCCGATGTAGCGCTGGTCCTCGGTGACGGGCGCGATCGGCGCGGCCTGTTCGACGCCGGGCTCCAGATTGACGATGTCGCGTTTCACAGGCCCGCCTCCTTGCGCTGGCGCAGCACATCACAGATCGCGTCGACGATGGCGTGGTAGCCGGTGCAGCGGCAGTAGTTGCCCGAGATCCAGTCGCGCACCTCGGCGCGTGTGGCCTCGGGGCGCGTCTCCACCAGCTCCTTGGCCGCCATCAGCATGCCCGAGGTGCAGAAGCCGCACTGCAGCGCGTTGCGCGCAACGAAAGCCTGCTGCAGGTCGCGGATCGCGCCACTCTGGCTCAGGCCTTCGATGGTCCTGACCTCGCCACCGTCGGCCTGCACGGCCAGCGTGAGGCAGCCGCGCACGATCTGGCCGTTGAGTTCGACGGTGCAGGCGCCACAGACGCCGTGCTCGCAACCGAGGTGGCTGCCCTTGAGGCCGAGGTCTTCGCGCAGGAAATCCACCAGATGGGTGCGCGGCTCGACGCGGCAATGGCGCGTGTGGCCATTGACGCTGACTTGGATGGGGTGCAGGTCCGACATGGGCGGGGGGCTTTCGGGTCAGGCGCGCGCCGCGGCCAGCAGGCGCTGCAACAGCACGCCGGCCAGGTGGCGCTTGGTCTCGGGGGTGTTGGTGAGGTCGGGCAAGGGATCGATCTCGGCGCGCAGACTGGCCACGGCGAGCGCCAGCGTGGCCTCATCGGGCGCCTTGCCCTCGAGCAGGGCTTCGGTGCGGCGCGCGCGCCACGGTGTGGTGGCCACGCCCATGAAAGCCAGCCGCGGCGACGACAGCGCGCCGCGGCTGCGTCGCGCCGAAGCCGCCAGGCCCACGATGGCGTAGTCGCCGTGGCGGCGCGCGAGCTGGGCCATGCCACTCCACCCATCGGGCGCCGCCACCGGGACCTCGCCCGCGACCACGATCTCGTCGGGCCGCAGCGCGGTGGTGTACAGGCCGGTGAAGAAGTCGTCGGCCGCGATGCGGCGCTCGCCCGCCGGCCCTTGCGCCACCACCGTGCCGCCCAGCGCCAGCAGGCAGGCGGGCCATTCGGCCGCCGGGTCGGCGTAGGCGATGGAGCCGCCCCAGGTGCCGCGGTTGCGGATGGCGCGGTGCGCGATGTGGGGCGCGGCCTCGACGAGCAGTGGCGCGTGCCGCGCCACCAAGGGGCTTTGCTCGATCTGCGAGTGCGTGGCCAGCGCGCCGATGCGCAGCACCTCGCCGCGGTGCTCGATGCCGCGCAGCGTGGCGAGGCCAGTGATGTCGATCACCAGCGCGGGCTCGGACAGGCGCATGTTCAGCGTGGCCATCAGCGTTTGCCCTCCGGCCAATACGCGCGCGTCGTCGCCATGGCGGGACAGCAAGTCGACCACCTGCTCGATCGAGCCGGCCTTGACGTAATCGAATGCAGCGGCCTTCAAGGCATCCTCCTCAAGCGGACAACAGGGAAGCGATCCACACGCCGAAGCCGGTGGCCAGGGCGCCAAGCGCGAACCACAACACGCGCACGCCCTCGCCGAGCGGCGCCGGCGCGGCGACCGACGCGGTCCGGGGTGCGGGCGCGACGGACGCAGTGGCCGTGACCGGCGCACCCGCCGCCGCCGCAGGTGGCGCAGCGTCAGCGGACGCGGTCTCTTGCGACACGGTTTCGGCCAGCGGCACCGCCGCGCCAGGCGCCAGCTCGCCCTGGAAGGCCGCGAAGAACTGGTCGGCCATCTGCTTGGCGGCCGCGTCGATCATTCGCCCGCCCACCTGCCCCAGCTTGCCCCCCACCGAGGCCTGCGCCGTGTAGCGCAGCCGCGTGTCACCGCCTTCGTCGGCCAGCGACACGGTGGACTGCCCCTTGGCCATGCCGGCCGCGCCACCCGAGCCTTCGAACTGCAGCGTGCAGCCTTCGCCCGGGCGCACGTCCTGCAAGCGAAGCTGGCCCGTGAAGCGCGCGCGCACCGGCCCCACCTTCACCGCCACGCGCGCCGTGCGCTCGGTGTCGCTGGTGGCCTCCAGGCTTTCGCAGCCGGGAATGCAGCGCGCCAGCACCTGCGGGTCGTTGAGCGCGACCCAGACCTTGTCGCGAGGTGCCGCGATGAGGATGTCTCCGTTGAGTTCCATTCGATTTTTCTGCCCCCGGGTTTTCACGGGTGCGCTTGTTTACCAACCGTTCAACAATGCTATGTCTCATTGACCGTTCGGTAAATAGCGTGCGCATACAGAAAAACCCTGAGCGAGCAAAAAAAGTCGACGCGACAGCGGCCGAAGGCGCACCCGCGCGCCGCCGGCTCAGCGTGTCCGAGCGCGAGCGCCAGATCGTCGACGGTGCGATCCAATTTTTCGCCTCCAACGGCTTCGGTGGCCAGTTGCGCGACCTGGCCAAGAGCATTGGCGTGACGCACGCCCTGCTCTACCACTACTTCCCCACCAAGCAGGCGCTCATCGACCGCGTGTACCTCGACGTGTTCGAGGGCCGCTGGCGCGACAGCTGGGACGAACTGCTGGACGACACCAAGGCCGACGTCGAGGACAAGTTCACCACCTTCTATGCGGACTACGTGAACAACGCGCTCTCGCGCGAGTTCGTCCGCATCCTCATGTTCTCGGGCCTGATGGACCACGCCATCTCCGACCGCTTCTTCGCCATGCTGCGCGAACGCCTGTTCCCGCGCCTGATCCGCGAGACGCGGCGATTCCGCGGCTCCACTTCGCGCGCCAAGCCCAGCGAGCGCGAACTCGAGCTGCTCATGGGCCTGCATGGCGGCATGTTCTACATCTCGATCCGCCGCTGGATCTATGGCCAGGACGTGCACAGCGAAGCCATGCACGACACCTGCGACGAAGCCCTGGTGCGCGACCGCGTGCGCGGCTACCTGCAAGCCAGCCGCGAACTGCTCACCCAGAAGAACCCGGCTCGATGAGCCACCACCCCAAGAGCAACAGAAGGAGACACGACAGATGAAGCTTTCGACCCTCGCCGTGGCCAGCGCACTGGCCCTGGGCGCCGGCCTGGCCGCGCTGCCCGCCGCCGCGCAACAGCGCATCACGGTCAACATCGGCTCCAGCCACCCCACCTCCAACATCTGGGCCTATGCCATGAAGGAGGTGTTCCAGCCCGAGGTGGACCGCATCCTCAAGGCCGGCGGTGGCAAGTACGAGATCCGCTGGCGCGAGAACTACGGCGGCACGCTCTACAAGTTCACCGACACGCGCACCGCCGTGCGCGACGGCATCGTTGACGTGGGCATGGTCGGTACGGTCTGGGAAAACTCGGCGATGCCGCTGCAGAACGTCACCTACTTCACGCCTTTCGCCACCACCAACCACGAGCTGCTGATCGAGATTTTCGACAAGCTCAACACCACGGTGCCCGCACTGCGCGAGAGCTGGACCGCACAGAACATGGTGCCGCTGTCTTCGCTGATCACCGACAGCTACGACATCTACGCCAACTTCCCGATCCGCACCATGGCCGATCTTCACAACAAGAAGATCAACGCGCCCGGCACCTCGGCCAACTGGCTGCGCGAGACCGGCGCCACGCCGGTGGACGGCGCCCTCACCACCTACTACACCAACATCCAGACCGGCGTGACGCAGGGCGCGCTGTCCTTCGCCAGCGGCATCGGGCCGGCGCGCGTATATGAAGTGGCCAAGTACCTCACAAGGGTGGACGTGGGCTCCATGTACTTCGGCAGCGTTGCCGCGAACAAGAAGTTCCACGACGCCCTGCCCAAGGAAGTGCAGGACGCCTTCGCCCAGGCCGGCAAGGCCACGTCCAAGGCGCATGGCCAACACGTCACGAAGACGGCCAACGCCGCGCTGGACACCATGAAGGCCGCGGGCTTGCAGATCGCCGACCTGCCAGCGGCCGAGAAGGCCAAGTGGGTCAACGGCCTGCCCAACATCGTGCAGCCCTGGCTGCAGGCCACGGGCGACAAGGGCAAGGCCGTGCTCAAGGCCTACTTCGACGAGCTGCGCGCACACGGCGTGAAGCCGCTGCGCGACTGGGACAGCCAGAACCGCTGAGCCCCGGCGCCCGCGCCCGGCGCCACGCGGCGACGGGCGCCCCCGTGAAAGTGAACCGTGCACAAGCAAGCTGAACCCGCCGCCGAGGGCGGCGCCCCCGCCCCGGCCGACCCGCACCCGCTGCAGGGCATCGCGCGCACGCTCGCGGCCGTTGGCACCATGTGGATCTTCCTCATGATGATGATGGTCGTGGCCGATGTGGTCGGTCGCAACTTCCTCGACAAACCCATCACGGGCGTGGCGGAGTTCGCCGCGCGCTCGGTGGCCTCCATCGTGTTCCTGCAGCTCGCCGCCGCCATTTGCTCGGGCCGCATGACGCGCAGCGACTTCCTGCTGCGGCTGATCGGCGCGCGCTCGCTCGGCGCGCTGCGCGTGCTCGAGGTGGGCAACGCCCTGCTGGGCTGCCTGCTATTCGTGGCTCTGGCCTTCATCGCCTGGCCCGAACTCTCCCAGGCCTGGAGCACGAACGAGTTCTTCGGCGTGCAGGGCGTGTACACCGTGCCCACCTGGCCCTTTCGCGCACTGATCGTGGGCGGCTCGCTGGTGGCCGCGGGCGCCTACCTGCTGCAGATCCCTTCGCTGTGGCGTCACGCGGGCGAATTCGGAGATCCGCATGAGTGAACTGGTCTTTGGCGGGCTGCTGATCGGTGCGCTCGTGGTCTTCGTGCTGCTGGGCGTTCACATCGCCGTGGCGCTCATCGGCATTGGCTTCGCAGGCATCTGGCTCATGCGAGAGGACGTGGAGATGGCCATGCGCCTGCTCTACCTTTCCGCCTACAACGGCGTGGCCGACTACATCTTCGCCACCATCCCGCTGTTCGTTCTGATGGGCCTGTTGGTGTCCATATCCAACGTGGGCAAGGACACCTTCGAGGTGGCCGAAGCCCTGCTGCGCCGCGTGCGCGGCGGACTGGGCGTGGCCACGGTGGCGGCCAACACCGTGTTCGCTGCGGTCACGGGCGTGTCCATCGCCTCGGCCGCCGTCTTCACCCGCGTGGCCGTGCCCGAGATGGCCCGACACGGCTACCGCACGGCCTTCGCGGCGGGCACGGTGGCGGGCAGTTCGGTGCTGGGCATGATGATCCCGCCCAGCCTGCTGATGATCATCTACGGCGTGCTCGCCGAGCAGTCCATCGGCACGCTGTTCATCGCCGGCATCATCCCGGGCTTCATGCTCGCCGCGGTGTTCGTCACGATGATCGTGCTGATGGCCACCTTCGCGCCCGGCATGGTCTTCGACCTCAAGCGCCAGCGCGACATGGCCCTGCAGCGCGTCAGCGGCCCACTGCTGAGCGGCGCGCAGATGGCCGGCAAGCTGGTGCCCATCGTGGCCCTGGTGGCGCTGGTGCTGGGCGGGCTCTACAGCGGCTTCTTCACCCCCACCGAGGCCGGCGGCATCGGCGCGTTCGGCGCGCTGGTGGTGGCGCTGGCGCGGCGCAGCCTGGGCCAGGGCCGCTTCTGGCGCGTGCTGCACGAAACGGGCAGCGTCTCGGTCACCATCCTGATCCTGCTGATCGCCGCGAGCTTCTACAGCCGCATGCTGTCGGTGGCGGGCGTCCCGGTGGCCATCAGCGACCTGGTGCAGGACGCCGGCCTGGGGCCCTATGGTTTTCTGCTGATCTACGTGTTGATCGTGCTCTTCCTCGGCATGATCCTGGACTCCAGCTCCATCCTGCTGATCATGACGCCCGTGGCCGTGCCCATCGCCAGCGACCTCGGCTTCAACCTCATCCAGTTCGGCGTGCTGACCGTGCTCGCGGTGGAGATCGGCTTGCTCACGCCGCCCTTCGGCATCTCGGTGTTCACGGTGAAGTCCACCTTGAACGATCCGCGTGTGTCGGTGGAGGCCATCTTCGGCGGCACCCTGCCTTACGTGGTCGCGATGCTGTTCGTGCTGCTGTTGGTGGCGGTGTTTCCGGTGCTGTCGCTGGCGCTGACCTGAGGCGCCCGCGCGCGGCGGACTCAGCCCGCCGGGCCGGGCACGAAGATGTCGGCGTGGAACCGCTCGGCCGGCAGTTGCATCGCGTCGACGCAGGCCGCACGCACGGCGGACACCATGGGTGGCGCGCCGCAGCAGTAGACCTCGCCGCCGCGCGGCAGCTCGCTGGCCAGGGCCCGCACGGCGGCGTCCACCCTGCCATGGAAGGCGCCCAGGGCCTTCGCCTCTGCACCGTCCTCCAGCGCCGCCACGAAGCGCCAGTTCGGCAAGGCCCTGGCCCATTTGGCGGCGTGCTCCAGCAGGTAGAGGCCAGCGCGGTCGCGTGCGCCCCAGATCAGGGTCACGGAACGCGCCGACTTGCGTTTCGCGAGGTCGTCGAGCAGGGATTTCACCGGAGCGAAGCCGGTTCCGCCACAGACGCACAGCAAGGGGCCACCGGCTTCGGGATCGAGGTCCACCTGGCCGAACGGCAGCTCCACA
Organism: Hydrogenophaga sp. SNF1; assembly: GCF_034421675.1. Lineage (NCBI taxonomy): Bacteria > Pseudomonadati > Pseudomonadota > Betaproteobacteria > Burkholderiales > Comamonadaceae > Hydrogenophaga > Hydrogenophaga sp. SNF1. Next base: position 2,575,473 of record NZ_CP139793.1, on the reverse strand, counting down.
TCGAGCAGGTCACCGGGCTGGAGGTCCGCCACCAGGGCGCTGAAGCGCCCACCCGCGACGTGCCGCACGTGCAATTGCACGCCGTCGCTTTCATGCGGCGGGTTGGCCATCGAGTAGCTGCGCCGTTCGCCATCGGGCAGCTGGACCTGCAGGTACTGTCCCGCGCGGAACTTGGCGCGCTGACCCGCCGGCAGGCGCAGCTGCAACAGGCTGACGTCGGGTGCGGCCAGGGTGTTGCGGTAGACCTTGAGCTGCAGGCGCTTGCGCGCGCCGGGCTCCAGGCGCCGCCAGCTCGACGGCGCGATCGCCAGGTCGGCGCGCGGGCGGCATTGGCACAGCAGTTCCTGACCAGGCGGCGTCGCTTCGGCGGACACGGTGCCGCGCTCGAAGTCGCCGCCCTCGACGCGCGCGGCGCAGTTGCCGCACACGCCCTTGCGGCAGGAATACGGCATCTCGATGCCGGCCTTCAACGCGGCGTCGAGGATGGTTTCTCCGGGCTCGCATCCGAAACACACGTCGGAGCCCACGATGCGGATCTGGTGGCTCATGGCAAATGAAAGGAGAAGGTCAGTCGCGCAACGGGTCCAGCACCAGGCGCAGGCTGCGCAGCAAGGCATCGGGCCGCGCCCGGCCGGTGCCGGCGATGTCCATGGCGCTGCCATGGCCGGTGCTGGCCAGCAGCACCTCGGCGCCGATGGACAGGGCGCTGGCGCCTTGCGGGGCCAGCAGCTTGATGGGGATGTGGCCCTGGTCGTGGAACATGGCCACGTACAGGTCGTGCGGGCGTCGCGCGTGGTCGGCCAACAGCACGTCGGCGCCTTGCGGCTCACCCACGTCCAGGCCCTGCTCGCGCAGCGCTCGCGCCGCGGGCACGGTGCAGCGCGCGTCGTGCGGACCGAACAGCCCCCCTTCGGAGGCGTGCGGATTGATGCCGAACAGCGCGACGCGCGGCTGAGGCAGGCCCAGCCGCTGACAGGCGCGCACGCCGGCGCGCGCGGCCGCCGCCACCAGCTCGGGACTCAGCCGCGACAGCGCGCGCTCCACGCTTTCGTGCAGCGTGGCGTGCACGATGCGCAGGCCGCCGCCCATGAGCAACAAGAAGACCTCGTCTTCGCCGAGTCCGCACACCGAGGCCACCAGGCTGGGGTAGCCGCTGAACGCGATGCCGGCCTGCGCGATGGCGGTCTCGTGGTGCGGGCCGGCCACCACGGCTTGCACCTCCCCCGCACGGCAGGCCTGAATGGCGGCGCTGGCGCTGGCCACCGCGCTGCGGCCGGCGACGGCGTCGATGCGACCGGGCCGGTGCGCGCCCCTCGGCAGGCCGCCCACCTGCACCTGCTTCAGGCCGGCCAGCATGCCTTGCAGACCCAGGCTTTGTGCCGTGGCGCGCAGCACCTCGCCCGGCCCATAGACCACGAGGCGCTCGCGCGCTTCGGGCGCCAGCTCGGCCAGGGCCTTGAGCGCGATCTCCGGGCCGACGCCGTTCGGATCGCCCAGGCTCAAGGCCACGCGCGGCTTGTTCATCGCTGCCCCGCAGCCGTTCACAGCGGCAAGGCCATGAGCGTGTCGGTGACGGTGCTGTCGCACACCGCCACGCGCTCGGCCAGTAGCAGCTTGCCGTCCAACCGAATGAAACGGTCGTGGTAGACGCCGGTCGCGAAGAGCTGCGTTTCGCCGTGCGCCATGATGCGCGCCACCATGAACGGCGTTCGGGCGCGCGCCGATGGCGCCTCGGCCGACTCCAGCACCGGCACGCCCAGCAGGTGGCGGTAGCGCTGGCGCTCGTAGATGTTGGCCTCGCGCAGCGCGGCCACACGGTCTTCGAGCATGGCTCGCGAGTCGGCCCAGACGATACCGGCTGGCAGGCCCTGCTGCTCGTTCTCCACATGGGTGATGCGGTAGAGCGCATCGGGCGCGAAGAAGTCGGGCCACTGCTCCAAGCGGTCGCTATCGATGGTGTCGGCGTAGGCCGCGTGAAAGGCCATCAGGCTCAGCAGGTCGATCACGACGCCACCCCCATGTGCTGGCGGTAGGCTTTCCAGAAGCCGCGCACCGAGGTCTCCGTGGCACGGCCTTCGCCCGAGGCCACCACCTCGCCGCCCATGGCCACCACGGCCTGCTGGTCTCGCGCGCCAGCGATGCCGCGCTGCACGAAGCCGCCCACGGCGCCGTCTTCCATGGAGATGAAGCCCGCCGGGCCCACCAGGTTGCACTGTTTGAGCCGCACGCGCAGCCGCTCGGGCGTGTCGTCCTCGAAGCCGAGGTAGACCCAATGCAATTCGGCGCGGTCCTTGCCCTTGGTCACCACCTGGCGCACGGCCAGGCAGTTCTGGATCTGCTGCAGCACGAAGCCGGGGAACACCGACAGGATCTGCAGCGTGACGCCATCAGGCCATTCGTCAAAGCCTTCGAGCAGGCTCGGGTCCTTCAACCGGTAGCGGTCGTGGTCGGAACGCAGGCCCTGCTCCTTGTACGACGCGTCCTTGGCCGAGGGATCGATCATCGAATAGCTCACGTGGTTGCCGCCCGATTCGTCCACGATCACCCCACCCTTTTGCGAGAGGCGGTTGATCTCGAAGGTGGTGAAGAACAGGTGCAACAGGCTCGCGTGGTAGCTGTCGCGCACGTTCTCCACGTAGAGCTTCCAGTCGTTGGGCAAGGCCTGCGTGAACCGGCCGATCACCTTCACTGGCTTGTGCAGCACGCGCTCGATGCGCGCGCAGATGTCCTCCCCCAGGTACTCCTCGATCGGCGGCACCTCTTCGCTGAAGCTGCCAAACACCAGGCCGCAGAACACGGCCACGCGCAGCTTGCGCGGCCCGTGGTCTTCCTTGCAGAAATCCGGCGGCATGCCACCCTGGCCCTTCACACCCTTCTCGAAGGCCACGCCGGTGAGGTCGCCCTGGCGGCTGTAGCTCCAGGCGTGGTACACGCACTGAAAGCTCTCGGCCTTGCCTGACTTCTCCAGCGCGATCAAGGCGCCGCGGTGCGCACAGCGGTTCTCGAAAGCGTAGACCTCGCCATCGGCGTCGCGTACCACCACCACCGGCGTCTCGCCCACGTGCGTGGTGCGGTAGCTGCCGGCCTCGGGCAACTCGGCGTCCAGGCAGAGGTAGTTCCAGGTGGCGCCTCTGAACACGCGCGCCTGCTCTTGCTCGTGGACGCCGTCGTCCGCATAGACCGCGTAGGGCACGCGGCTGAGCCGATCGGTCCACCGGATGGTTTGCACGTCTGGCATGGCTGGCATTACTCGAGGGTCACGTTGGCGGTCTTGATCACGCGGGCCCACTTGTCCGACTCGGCCTTGATGAAGGCGGCCGTCTGCTTGGGCGTCTGTCCACCGGGTTCGGCGCCTTGGGCGGCGAACTTCTCGCGCACGTCGGGCAAGGCCATGGCTTCGGCGAAATGCTTCTGGACCTGCTGGGCCACGGCGTCGGGCGTGCCGGCGGGCGCCACCACGCTGAAGAAGGTCACGGCCTGCATGTCGGGCAACTTGAGCTCGGCAAAGCTCGGCACGTCGGGCAAGGCCTTGGAGCGGCGACTGTCGGCCACGGCCAGCACCTTGATGCGCTTGCCCTGGTGGTACTGGGCCGACGACGCGATGTTGTCGAAGAAGACGTCGACCTGGCCACCGACCAGGTCCGTGAGCGCGGGCGCGGTGCCGCGGTAGGGGATGTGCACCATGCGCGTGCCCGTGAGCTGCATGAACAGGTTGGCGGTCAGGTGCGAGGTGGACCCATTGCCTTGCGAGGCATAGGTCACCTTGTCGGGGTTGGCCTTGAGGTAGGCGATGAACTCGGCCAGGTTGGTCACGGGCAGTCGGTTCGACACGCCCAGCACATTGGGCACCGTGGCCACCACGGTCACCGGTACCCACTTGGTGGGGTCGAACGGCATGGACTTGTAGAGGTGGTGGTTGATCGCGATCGGGCCCGGGGGCGATACGAGCAAGGTGCTGCCATCGGGCTCGGCGCGCGCGACGAACTCGCCGCCGATGTTGCCGCCCGCGCCGGTGCGGTTCTCCACCACGATGCCGGCGGGATAGGCGTCGCGCATCTTCTCCGCCAGCACGCGCGGTAGCACGTCGGCCGTGCCACCGGCCGGAAACGGCACCACCAGGCGCAGCACCTTGGGTGCCGCTGCCGATTGGGCCTGCGCGTTGAAGGGCAGCACGGCGCTGAGGCCGGCGGCGACCGACGCCGCGGCCAGCGCGCGTCGCGTGATTCGTGGGGAGTTCATGTCATTCCTCTACTGGGGGTGGGCAGAACGTGGCGGCCAAACACCGGCACGGCGGCGCAGTCTAGGCGCGTACTTGATGCACATCAACGAATTCGAACAAAATGTGCGCCATGCGAACTTCACCCAAACCCTCTCCTGACACCCCTGCCGACGGCGCGAGCCATGAAACGGATGAACGCGCCGAACGCGGCGAGCGCGACTACGTCATGGCGCTGGAAAAAGGGCTGGCCATCATCGAAGCCTTCGGTCAGTTGCGCAGCGGGGCCACGCTCACCGAGCTGGCCGACGTCACAGGCCACACCAAGGCGTCGGTGCGCCGTTCATTGCATACCCTGTGCCACCTGGGCTACGCCACGCAGGACGGCCGTCAGTTCCAGCTCGCCGCGCGCGCGCTGCGCCTGGGCTCTGCCTTCGTGGTGTCGGACGCGCTCACGCGATTGGCCCAGCCCATCCTGGAAACCACCGCCGAGCGCACGAAGGAATCGGCTTCGATCGCGGTACTGGATTCGCAAGACTCGGTGTTCGTGGCCCGCGCCACGCACCGGCGCAGCCTATCTGTGGGACTGGGCGTGGGCGCGCGCCTGCCGGCCTACGCCAGCGCCACCGGGCGCGTGCTGCTGGCCGGGCAGCCGCGCGACGCGGTGCGCTTCATGCTCAGCCGCATGGGCCGCCCCGCGCTCACGGTCAAAACCATCACCAGCCTGCCGAAGGTGATGCAACAAGTGGAGCTGGCGCAGCGCCAGGGTTACGCGCTGTGCGACCAGGAACTGGAGATCGGCCTGCGCTCGATCGCGGTGCCCATACTCGACCGCCGAGGCCGCACCATCGCGGCCATGAGCCTGTCGGTGGCAACGAGCCGAATGGACATTCCGGCCATCATGGACAAGCTGTTGCCCGAGCTGGAGCGCGCGAAGCAGAAGTTTCCGGCGCTGTTGTGAAGCGGCGGCCTACGCACAGCTGCGTCCCCGACCTCATCAGCCTGGGCCTCTTCACAGGGGCCCGCGAACAGGAACTGTGCAGCTTGACTGCAGCCCAGGTCGAGGCCAGGTGCGGCAGCTACGTCTGTCTTCGCGCCCAGCCCGTCGCCCATGAGGTCAACGGCTCAAGGGCCACTCCCAGCTTCCGGCCTTCTGCAGTCAGTTGATAGCCCCCAGCGACGTGCTCCACGAGCCCCGCCTCCTTCAACTCGGCGAGCCGCGTGTTCAGCAAGCGCGAGTTGGTCTCGCATGCGTCCTGTAGCGCCCTGAATGTCAACGGGTCTCCGCGCAGCTCCCACAGGATGCGCAGCGCCGTACGCCGCCCCAGAAGGTCGAGCGCGACCATGATGGGACGCCCAGACTTAGAGCCGCGAGCGGGGGAGCCGATGCGAGGTACCATGCTTTAAAATATACAGCAACTCTGGAGACGCCATGCCCACGCGAGTAGCCCCCGCCGTTCCGCCGTTCGAGCCCGAGGTCGCCACCATCATCGACCGCACGATGAAAGGGCAGCCCCCGCTTCACCTCTTCGCCACGCTGGCCCGTGACTCGCGCCTCGCCAAGAAGTTCTTCGCGGGAGGGCTGCTCGACAAAGGCAACTTGACCATCCGCCAACGAGAGGTCGTCATCCACCGGACCACCGCCCTATGTCGATCGGAGTACGAGTGGGGAGTCCATGTCACGGCCTTCGCGCAACACGCAGGACTGACTCCCGAGCAGGTCCACTCGACCGCTGCGGGCACCGCCGAGGATGCCTGCTGGACCCCCGAGGACCGTGTGCTGATTCGCCTTTGCGATGCGCTCCACGAAACCTGCGACATCGACGACAGCCTGTGGCAGGAGCTGAAGGAGCGGTTCAACGAGAACGCCATCATGGAGCTGCTGATGCTCGCCGGGTTCTACCGGACCGTCAGCTACCTCACCAACGGGCTGCGGATGCCGCTGGAGTCCATCGGGGCGCGGTTCCCGGTGTGAACGGAGTACGGGGAGGGCCTACCGACAGCGCTTCCTTCGCGTCCGGCTCTTGAAGCCCCCGGGGGTGGGCTTTCTCGGTGCGCGTCCTTTGCCACAAGGTATCGGCGTCCGCAACGGGGCGCAGGTGTGCGCAGGGCCTGGCGGAGTCGACCCAACTGAGCCGCTCGATCAAGCAGGGCATTCCGAGCAGGCCATGACGGCGAGCCAGCACCAGTGCCTCAGCCATCATCGGGCCTCGCTTGTCGCCTACGGGATTCAACGCACCGCCACAACGAAAAAGCCCCGCGTCAGCGAGGCTCTTATCGTGCACCCCCAGCATGCACCCACACCAGCCTGGAGGCCGCATGAATGCTGGGGTTCAAAGGGTGGGGTGGCTGATGGGACTCGAACCCACGACAACAGGAATCACAATCCTGGACTCTACCAACTGAGCTACAGCCACCGCAAGCCGCGCATTATAGCCTCAGCTGGAAAGCGCTTCAGCGCGCGGCCACGGTGGCCGCGCCGGGCTTGGGCACCTTGATGCTGGCCTTGTAGCGGGCCTTGAGCGTCTCGTAGTAGGCCAGGCCTTCGGCGCCCGACCACCACTGCGACACCTGCTGCACTTCCTGGCCCAGGCGCTGGGCGTTCACCTCGCCGCGCGGCAGCACCTGGCTGACCTGCACCACGGCATAGCCCTGCTCGCCCAGGTTCACGCCGGCCCAGGCCGGCAAGGCCTTGGGATCGGCGCTGAGGGCGGCGTCGAGCACGCGCGGATCCAGGTCGAGCGGGGCGTCGCGCGACACGGTGACCGCGGCGCCCAGCGCGCCCGCATCGGCACCGCCCTTCCAGGCCGCCAGCTGCTTCTCGCCCTCCTGCTTGGCCAGTTCGGCGGCGCGTTGCGCGACCAGTCGGGCGCGCACATCGTCGCGCACCTCGGCCAGGCTCAGGGTGCGCGCGGGGTGGTATTCCACGATGCGCGCCGACACCAGCTGGTTGCTGCCGGTGTCGATGGCCTCGGTGTTGCGCTTGCTGGCGGTTGACTCGGGCGCGAACAGGGCTTCGAGCAGGCGGCGGTTGCTCAGCACGCCCTGGGCACCAGGGGCCGGCACGCGGTGCAGGCCCTTGGCGGTCTGGATCGTGAGGTTCAGGCGCTCCGCGGCGGGCTTGAGCGAATCGGGCTGCTCGTAGACGAGGTTGGTGAAGCTGTCGGCCGACTCGGCGTAGCGCTGCTGGGCCTGCTGCTTGCGCAGCGCGGCCTCGATCTGCGGGCGCAGTTCCTCGAACGAGCGCTTGGGTGGCGCCTTGATGTCCGTGAGCTGAATGATGTGCAGGCCGAAATCGCTCTCGACCAAGTTGGAGATTTCGCCCTTCTTGAGTGAGAACACGGCCTGCTCAAACGGCGGCACCATGGCGCCGCGACCGAAGAAGTCGAGGTCTCCGCCGTTCGCAGCCGAGCCCGGGTCCTGCGAATGGGCCTTGGCCAGTTCGGCGAACTTGGAGGGATCGGCCTTGACCTTGGCGAGCAGTTCCTCGGCCTTTTTTCGAATCTCCGCCTTCTGCTCGGGCGTGGCGCCCGGGGGCACGCTCAGCAGGATGTGTCTGGCGCGGCGCTCCTCGGCCCCGCTGAGCTGCGCGGCGTTCTGCTCGTAGTAGGCGCGCAGGTCGGCCTCGTTGAGCTTGACCGATTGCTCCAGCGCCGCGGCGTCAAGCACGAGGTACTCGATGTCGGCCTGCTCGGTGGCCTGGAACAACGCCTGGTTCTGGTTGTAGAAGGCCTCGATGTCGGCGTCGCTTGGCGCCACGCGCGAGGCAAAGTCCTTGGCCGCGAAGGTCTTGACGCGCACCTGGCGTTTCTGGAAGAAGGCATCGAGCGACATCCGCGCCATCGCGCTGCCGGCGAAGCCGCTGTCCTGCACGCTCTGCAACACCTGGCGCTGCGACAGGTCGGCGCGCACGGATGCCTCGAACATCTCGGGCGTCATGCCTTGGCGCGAGAGCAGTTGCCGGTAGGCCTCGACGTCGAGGCTGCCGTCGGGGCGGCGCATGGCGGCGATGGTGGGGTTGGACTGCAACTCGCGCGCGAGGCGCTGGTCGCTGGTGTAGAGGTTCAGCTTCTGCGCGGCGGCGGCCAGCACGCGCTCGCGCACCATGCGCTCCAGCGTGCCGTAGCGCGCCTCGTCGGAGTCCAGCATGGCGGGGTCGATCGTCGGCATCATCTCGCGCAAGCGCTGCGATTCCTGGCGGTGCGCCTGCTCCCACTCGGTGCGCTTGATGCTCTTGCCATCGACCGTGGCCACCGCTTCGCCACCCTCGCTGAACCGGGTGTAACCCTCGACCCCGAAGAGCACGAAGGAGGGAATGATCAGGATCAGCAGGAAGCCCATGAGGTACTTCTTGTGATCGCGAATGGAATCGAACATGCGAACGTCCTTGAGGTGGCGGGTCGAGTGCCGGATTCTGAGGGACAACAAAAAAGGCGAACCCGGGTTCGCCTTTTTGTGGTGGGTGCTGACGGGGTCGAACCGCCGACCTACTCCGTGTAAGAGAGCCGCTCTACCGACTGAGCTAAGCACCCATGTACTTGAATGGCCAGGTCAGTTGACCGCGTCCTTCAGTGCCTTGCCGGGGCGGAACTTCGGCACCTTGGCGGCCTTGATTTTAATCTCGGCGCCGGTGCGCGGGTTGCGGCCCTTGCGAGCGGGACGTTTGCTCACGCCGAACGAGCCGAAGCCCACCAGGGAAACGGTGCCGCCCTTCTTGAGCGTGGTGCGGATGGCGGCGATGGTGGAGTCGAGAGCACGCGTCGCAGCGGCCTTGGAGATGTCGGCGTGCTTGGCGATGTGTTCGACGAGTTCGGTTTTGTTCACGAAGAGCCCCTCTTGAAATGGATTGGGTGAAGCGTGTATTGGGCCGGGTGCGACGGCCGCCGCGGGGGCCGGCCGGTGTCTGCCCGGGAGCGCAGGCCCTGGCGGAAGTGCCGGAATCCATGCGCCGAACGATTAGACCCATGTGCCGCGGCGCGTGTCAACAAGACATCGGGCGCCGAGGCCCATGGGCCACACGAGCGGCGATTCTAGACGCAGATGCCCCACACAGGCCTCCTTCGCCTGGGGCATCGGCGCGTCGGCGAGATCAGCGGTCAGAGGAGCGAGGCGATCGCGCGGCCCACGTCGGCCGTGCCCGCGCGCCCGCCCAGATCGGCCGTGCGCGGCGCACCACTGTTGGGCTCCAGCGTGGCCTCGATGGCGCGCAGCACGGCGTCGTGCGCCTCGCGGTGGCCCAGGAAGTCGAGCATCATCGCGCCGCACCAGATCTGTCCGATGGGGTTGGCGACGCCCTTGCCCGCGATGTCCGGCGCCGAGCCGTGCACCGGCTCGAACAGCGACGGCTGGGTGCGGTCGGGGTTGAGGTTGGCGCTGGGCGCGATGCCGATGGTGCCGGTACAGGCCGGCCCCAGGTCCGACAGGATGTCACCGAACAGGTTGCTGCCGACGACCACGTCGAAGAAGTCGGGCCGCTGCACGAAATGCGCGGTGAGGATGTCGATGTGGAACTTGTCCACCGTCACATCTGGATACTCTTTCGCCATTTCGGCCACGCGCTCGTCCCAGTACGGCATGGTGATGGCGATGCCATTGCTCTTGGTGGCGCTGGTCAGGTGCTTCTTGGGCCGCGAACGCGCCACCTCGAAGGCGTAACGCAGCACGCGGTCGACGCCGTGGCGCGACATCACGGTTTCCTGCATCACGATTTCGCGCGGCGTACCGGCGTACATGCGCCCACCGATGCTGCTGTACTCGCCCTCCGTGTTCTCACGCACGATGACCATGTCGATCTCGCCCGGCTGGCGCGGACTGCCGTCGCGGCGCACGACCGGCGCGACCACGCCGGGCATCAGGCGCGCGGGTCGCAGATTGATGTATTGGTCGAACTCGCGGCGAAAGAGCAGCAGCGAGCCCCACAGGGACACGTGGTCGGGCACCTTGGCGGGCCAGCCCACGGCACCGAAGTAGATGGCCTCGTGCCCCCCGATGAGGTCCTTCCAGTTGTCGGGCAGCATCTGGCCGTGCTTCTCGAAGTAGTCACAGCTGCTGAAGTCGAAGTGGTCGAACTGCAGGTCGATGCCGAAGCGCGTGGCCGCGGCCTCGAGCACGCGCAGGCCCTCGGGCATGACTTCGGTGCCGATGCCGTCGCCGGCGATGACCGCGATGCGGTGCTTGCTCATGGGGGGTCTCCTGGTGGTGCCGTCGAATCGGTGCGCCACTGTAACGAATCCATTCGCAATAATCCGTGCATTGATTATTGAGCCAGGAGCAATTCATGGACCGCGCCGATCTGGAGATGGTGCAAGCCGTTCGCCAGCACGGCAGCCTGGCGCAGGCTGCTCAGGCCCTGGGACTCACGCCGTCGGCCATCACGCGGCGGCTGGCGGCGCTCGAGGCCTCGCTCGGCGTGCGCCTGTTCCAGCGCACCACGCGCCGCGTCAGCCCCACGGCCGACGGCGAGACCCTGTCGCTGCGCGCGGTCGAGCTGCTGCGCGGCTTCGAGGCGGCGGAGGCCGAGCTGCGCGAGCGCCAGGCCGAGCCCGCCGGGCCGATCCGCCTGGCGGCCACCTTCGGCTTCGGGCGGCGCTGGCTGGGGCCGGCGCTGGCGGCCTTTCAGGCGAAGCACCCGGCGGTGTCCATCCAGTTGCAGCTCACCGAGCGCCTGCCCGACCTGGCCGCCGAAGGGCTGGACGGCGCCGTGTGGCTGTGGAGCGCGCCCGACCAGCGCGCGGGCGAGTGGGTGTCGCGCCGGCTGGCGCCCAACCGGCGCGTGCTGGTGGCCGCCCCCGCCTACCTGGCGGTGCACGGCGCGCCGCACACGCTGGACGACCTGGCCATGCACCACTGCCTGGTGGTGCGCGAGCACACCGACGCCGACCCGAGGCGCCACGACCACTGGGCGCTGCAGCACGAGGGCGACGCCGCCCTGCGCCGGGTGGCCATCGCCGGGCCGCTGTCGAGCAACTCGGGCGAGCTGGTGCGCGACTGGTGCCTCGCGGGCCAGGGCATCATGCTGCGCAGCCTGTGGGACATCGCGCCGCAGATCGCCAGCGGCGAGCTGGTGCACGTGCTGCCGGCCTGGAGCCACCGCGACGCCGACATCCACTGGCTGGCGCCCTGGCAGGCGCAGTCGCCCAAGCGCATCCGGCTGCTCGTGACCGCCCTGGCCGAGGCCTTCCGCGACGAGCCCTGGCGGCCCGCGCCGGCGCTCAGCGCGGCGAGCGCACGACCAGGCTCACGCCGAAGGCCGTGACCGCGATGCCCGCCACCGTGAGCGGCGTGATCGGCTCGCGAAACAACAGCCAGGCGATGACGGCCGTGGTCGGCGGCACCAGGTACATCAGGCTGGCCACGCTGGCCGCGGCCCCGCGCTGGATCAAGAGGTAGAGCAGCGAGCTGCCGCCCAGCGTGAGCCCCAACACCGACCAGGCCATGGCGCCGATGAACTCGCCCGTGTAGTGCATGGGCTCGGACTCCAGCAGGGCCAGGGGCAGCGTGACGATGAAGGCCGCGATGAGCTGCACCGTGTTGGCGGTGCGCACGTCGCAGGCCTGAACGAAGCGCTTCTGGTACAGGGTGCCGGCCGTGATGGCGAACAGCGCGAACACCGCGTACGACAGGTTCTCCGCATTGGCGTGGTCGCCCGGCGAGCCGTCGACCAGCTTGCGCGACACCACCAGCACCAGCCCCGCAAACCCCAGCAGCAGGCCCAGCCACTGCCGGCGCGACACCTGTCCCTGCGCGCCGCCCACGGCGCTAAGCCAGATGGCGGTGAGCACCGGCTGCAGACCGACGATGAGCGAGGACAGGCCCGAGCCCATGCCGGCCTTCACCGCCGCCCACACGCCGCCCAGGTAGCCCGCGTGCATGAGCACGCCGACGACCGACAGGTGCAGCCACTGCGCGCGGTTGGCCGGCCACTTCACGCCGGCCCAGACGATCCACGGCAGGAAGCACAGGATGGACAGCGCGTAGCGCATCGCCAGGAAGGACAGCGGCGGTGCGTGCGGCATGCCGTAGCGCGCGACGATGAAACCCGTGCTCCAGATCAGCACGAACACCCAGGGCATGGCGCGCAGCCAGGCGTTGTCGGTCGCGGGAGGACTCACGGGCTCGCTTTCAACGGGAACGCGCGCGGATCTCGGGCAGCGCCTTCTGCAGGTAATAGACCATGGACCACACCGTGAGGACGGCCGACATCCACAGCAGCCAGGTGCCCCACAGGCGGGTGTCGATCAGACCGAACAGCCGGCCGTCGAACAGCAGGAAAGGGATCGCGATCATCTGCACCATGGTCTTGACCTTGCCGATCATGTGCACGGCCACGCTCTTGGTGGCGCCGATGATGGCCATCCACTCGCGCAGCGAGGAGATCGCGATCTCGCGACCGATGATGATGAGCGCCGCGAACACGTCGGCACGGCCCATGTGCACCAGCACCAGCAGGCTGGCGCAGACCAGGAACTTGTCGGCCACCGGGTCGAGGAAGGCGCCGAAGGCCGAGGTCTGGTTGAGCTTGCGCGCCAGATAGCCGTCGGCCCAGTCGGTGAGCGCGAAGACGATGAACATGGCGGTGGCCACCAGGTTCTGCTCCGCCGGGCCGAGATGGCCCACGTAGAACACCCCCACGATCAGCGGAATCGCCACGATGCGGGCCCAGGTCAGCAGGGTGGGGAGGTTGAAGAACATGGGCGGATTATGCGGGCTGGTCCGCGCGGGCAAGGACGGGGGCCGCAGCCACCGAGCGCCACTGCATAATTGACGTTTACGTCAACGTCAACGCCACCCCGGCGCACCCATCCCCTCAGGAGCACAAGCATGGAGATTGCAGGCAAGGTATTCATCGTCACCGGCGGCGCCTCGGGCCTCGGCGAAGGCACGGCGCGCATGCTGGCGGCCAACGGCGGCAAGGTCGTCATCGCCGACATGCAGGCCGACAAGGGCGAGGCCGTGGCCAAGGACATCGGCGGGGTGTTCGTCAAGTGCGACGTGAGCAGCGAGGCCGATGGCCAGGCCGCGGTCGCGAAGGCGGTGTCGCTGGGCAAGCTGATGGGCCTGGTCAACTGCGCGGGCATCGCCCCGGCCGAGAAGACCGTGGGCAAGAACGGCCCGCACGCGCTGGCCGTCTACACCAAGACCATCATGGTCAACCTGGTGGGCAGCTTCAACATGATCCGCCTGGCCGCCGACGCGATGTGCAAGAACGATCCCGAGTCGACCGGCGAACGCGGCGTGCTCATCAGCACCGCCAGCGTGGCGGCCTACGACGGCCAGATCGGCCAGGCGGCCTACAGCGCCTCCAAGGGCGGCGTGGTCGGCATGACGCTGCCGATCGCGCGCGACCTGGCGCGCAACGGCATCCGCAACATGACGATCGCCCCCGGCATCTTCGGCACGCCCATGCTGTTCGGCATGCCGCAAGAGGTGCAGGACGCGCTGGCCGCCAGCGTGCCCTTCCCCAGCCGCCTGGGCACGCCGCAGGACTACGCCAAACTGGCCAAGCACATCATCGAGAACGACATGCTCAACGGCGAGGTGATCCGCCTGGACGGCGCGATCCGCCTGGCGCCTCGGTAAGCCGGCGCTTCGGGCGTAGAGTCGCGCCATGAAGCGCTGGCTCTCCCCCCTCCTCCTGACCTTGCTGCTGGCGGCCTGCGCGCAGCCGCCCGCCGCACCCCCTCAGCCCGAAGCCGCCTCCGGCTACACGGCGAAGCCGGGCTGGTCTTTCGAGCGCTTCGCCGTCGCTGCCGCCAACCCGCTGGCCACCGAGGCGGGCGCGCGCGTCCTGCACGAGGGGGGCAGCGCGGTGGACGCCGCGATTGCGGTGCAGATGGTGCTGACGCTCGTGGAGCCGCAGTCCAGCGGCATCGGCGGCGGCGCGTTCCTGCTGCATTGGGACGGCCGGCGCGTGCAGGCCTTCGATGGCCGCGAGACCGCGCCGGCCGCCGTCGACGAGCGCCTCTTCCTCGACGCCCAGGGCCAGCCGATGCCCTTCGCGCAGGCCGTGGCCAGCGGCCGTTCGGTGGGCGTGCCGGGCACCGTGGCCATGCTGGCACTGGCGCACCGGCAGCACGGCCGCCTGCCCTGGGCGCGGCTGTTCCAGCCCGCCATCGACCTGGCCGAGCGCGGCTTTCCCGTGAGCCCGCGGCTGCACACGCTGCTGGCCGCCGAGCGGGCACTGCCGGCCGACCCCGTGGCCCGCGCTTACTTCTACCGCGCCGATGGCACGCCGCATCCCGTCGGCCATGCGCTGCGCAATCCCGAGCTCGCGGCGGTGCTGCGCGACATCGCGGCCATCGGGCCACGGGCCCTGGTCGACGGCCCGGTCGCGCGCGCCATCGTCGACAAGGTTCGCCAGCACCCCAGCCTGCCCGGCGCGCTCACGCTGGACGACCTGCGCCGCTACCAGCCGCGCGAGCGCGAGGCCTTGTGCCACCCGCTGCGCACCGGCGGGCGCTGGGTGCGCCTGTGCGGCTTTCCGCCGCCCAGCTCGGGCGGCATCGCGGTCGGGCAGATCCTGGGCCTGCTCTCGCGCACGCCGCAGGCCCTGGCCGGGCTGCGCGACGGCCGACCCGGCGCCGACTGGCTGCACGCCTACACCGAGGCCTCGCGCCTGGCGTTCGCGGACCGCGCCCAGTACGTGGGTGACCCCGACTTCGTGCCCGCGCCCGGCGGCGACTGGAACAGCCTGCTGGCCCCCGAGTACCTCAACGCACGCGCCCAGCTCATCGGGCCGCAGCGCCTGCCCGAGGCCCGACCGGGCCGGCCGGCCGGCGCGACGCTGGCCTTCGCGCCCATGCCCGCGCAACCCGAGGCCGGCACCAGCCACATCAGCATCGTCGATGGCCGCGGCAACGCACTGGCCATGACCACCACCATCGAATCGGCCTTCGGCTCGCGCCTGATGGTGAGCACCGATCCCTCGCGCCCCGGCGGCTTCCTGCTCAACAACGAGCTCACCGACTTCAGCTTCGCGCCCGCCGATGCCCAGGGCCGCCCCATCGCCAACCGCGTGCAGCCGGGCAAGCGGCCGCGCTCGTCCATGGCGCCCACGCTGGTGTTCGACGCGCACAGCGGCGAACCCCTCATGAGCGCGGGCAGTCCGGGCGGCGCGCTCATCATTCACTACACCGCCAAGGCCCTGCACGGCAGCTTGCACTGGGGTCTGCACCCGCAGGCCGCGCTGGACCTGCCCAACTTCGGCACCCTGGGCGGCCCGCTGATGCTGGAGCAGAACCGTTTCCCCGACGCCACCGTGCAGGCGCTGCGCGCCCTCGGCCACACCGTGCAAACGGTGGAGATGACCAGCGGCGCGCAGGCCCTGGTGCGGCGCGGCGCGCGCTGGCTGGGCGGCGCCGATCCGCGGCGCGAGGGCATCGTCGCAGGCGATTGACCGCCCCCCCCCGTCGGCGCGAGAGGTCCCGTCCACACAGGCCACGGACCTGGCCGTGCCGCTCCGTCGGCCAGGCCTCCTCGAGGGGGCCGCGCGCGGCGCGGCGGGGGTGCTTCATACTCTCCCCCTTCCCCATGGCCATCCCCCAGAGCTTCATCCAGGAACTGCTCACCCGCGTCGACGTGGTCGACGTGGTGGGCCGCTACGTGCAGCTCAAGAAGGGCGGCGCCAACTTCATGGGGCTGTGCCCCTTCCACGGCGAGAAATCGCCCTCGTTCAGCGTCAGCCCGTCCAAGCAGTTCTATCACTGCTTCGGTTGCGGGGCGAACGGCAACGCCATCGGCTTTCTCATGGAGCACACGGGCATGGGCTTCGTGGAAGCCGTGAAGGACCTGGCCGCCCAGGTCGGCCTGCAGGTGCCCGACGACGCCGCCTCGCCGCAGGACCGCGAACGCGCCGCGCAGCAGCGCCAGCAGCAGGCCACGCTGACCGACGTGCTGGAGAAAGCCGCGCGCGACTATCAGAAGCAGCTGAAAGCCTCGCCGCGCGCCATCGGCTACCTCAAGGGCCGCGGCCTGTCCGGCCAGATCGCCAAGGTGTTCGGCCTGGGCTACGCGCCCGAGGGCTGGCGCCACCTGGCCGGCGTGTTCCCGGACTACCAGTCGCCGCTGCTCACCGAGTCGGGCCTGGTGATCGAACACGCCGACGAAAAGGGCCAGGATGGCCAGGCCAAGCGCTACGACCGCTTCCGCGACCGCGTGATGTTCCCCATCCGCAACGTCAAGGGCGAGTGCATCGGCTTTGGCGGGCGCGTGCTCGACAAGGGCGAGCCCAAGTACCTCAACTCGCCCGAGACGCCGGTCTTCAGCAAGGGCCGCGAGCTCTACGGACTGTTCGAGGCGCGCACCGCCATCCGACAGCACGGCTACGCCCTGGTCACCGAAGGCTACATGGACGTGGTGGCGCTCGCCCAGCTCGGTTTCGGCAACGCCGTGGCGACGCTGGGCACGGCCTGCACGGCCGACCACGTGCAGAAGCTGTTCCGTTTCACCGACGCCGTGGTGTTCAGCTTTGATGGCGACGCCGCCGGCCGGCGCGCCGCGCGCAAGGCGCTGGACGCCGCCCTGCCCTGGGCCAGCGATACGCGCAGCGTGAAGTTCCTCTTCCTGCCCACGGAACACGACCCCGACAGCTTCATCCGCGAGCATGGCACCGAGGCCTTCGCCGCCCGCGTGAAGGAAGCCATGCCGCTGTCGCGCTTCCTGCTGGAGGCCGCCGGCGCCGATTGCGAGCTCGACACCGCCGAAGGCCGCGCGCGCATGGCCAGCCAGGCCCGCCCGATGTGGAGCGCCCTGCCCGACGGCGCGCTCAAGAGCCAGCTGCTGGCCGACATCGCCCATACCGCCGCGCTGGACGCCCAGGACCTGCTGCGCCTGTGGGCGCCGGCGGGCGGCCGCGGTCAGCCGGGCAGCGCCTCGCCGCGCACGGCCCGCGCCCGCCAGGAACCGCGCGACCACGGTGCGGGCCCTGAGCGCGATCATGGGTACGAACACGGTGGCGGATACGGGCCCGGTGCCCCGCGCCGCCGCCAGGGGCAGGCCGCCACCCAGCACGCCTGGCATGGCCGCTCGTCGGCTTCGCGCCGCGGCCTCATGAGCCGCGAGGACCGGGCTTTGGGCCTGCTGCTGTCGCATACGCCGTCCTGGGACCAGCTCTCCGCCGACGACCACCACCTGCTGGCCGAGCTGCCTGCGCCGCACGGCCCCCTGTTCGCCTGGCTCGAGGCGCAACTGCACGAACACGGTCACCAGCCCTGGGCCGCCCTGCGCGAGGCCCTGCGCGGCCACGAGCACGAGGCGCTGGCCTGCCAGCAGGTGGAGCGCTGCGCCCTGACCCCGGGCGCCGAGGAAGACGCCGAGGAACTGGGCGGCGTCATGCTGCGCCTGCGCATCGAGCACCTGAAGGCCCTGGAGGTCGAGGCCATCGCCCGCGCCGGCAACGACCCGGCCGAACTGCGGCGTTATGCCGACATCCAGGCCCAGCGCAAGGCGCTGGAGCACCAGATCGGGGCCGCACCGGTATAATCCTCGGTTGCACCGCAAGCGCGACAGCAGCACCTCCGGCACCGGCCCGGCCCTCCTGCAAGGGCTACATGGCAACACCGCCTGGCCACCCCGCCCTCCCCGGGCGCGCGGAAACCCGCAAGGACTGCACACCAAATGATCGCCCCACAGCTTGCAGGCCCGCCCGCACCGGCCCGTGGCGGGTGCCGTGCTCTTCCAAAACCACCGGTTGACCCCAAGTAGGGTTTTCTGGCGGCTGTTGGGTGTTCTGCCGGTTCCATCGACGTTTTTTTGAGGTTCCCATGCCCGCGAAGAAAGCCAGTCCGTCCGCTGCCGCCACCAAGACCGCCGCCAAGAAGGCCGCTCCTGCCAAAGCCCAACCGGTGGCCGCTCCCAAGAAAGCCCCTGCAGTGACGACCAAGACCACCCCCACCAAAGCCGCCGCCAAGGCCGCGCCGGCCAAGAAGGCCGCCGCCAAGACCACCGCCAGCAGCACCGCGAAAAAAGCCAAGCCCGAGGCCCTGGCCGAGGAGCTGCTGGAAGGCGAAGCCCCCGCCAAGAAGAAGCCTGGCCGCCCCGCCAAGGCCGCGGCCGACAAGCCCGCCGCCAAGCGCGGCCGCAAGCCCAAGGCCGACGCCAAGGGCAAGGGCGAGGACGATCTCGACGACGCCGACCTCGGTGATATCGACGAGGACCTCGTCGGCGACGACGTGCCCGAAGAGGCCAGCACCGAGGAAGCGCAGCCGGTCGAGAAGGCCAAGCCGCTGCGCATGAAGATCAGCAAGGCCAAGGAGCGTGCGCTGATGAAGGAATTCGGGCTGGACGAGACCGTCCTGTCCGAGGAGGAGGCGCGCGCCCGTCGCGAGCGCCTCAAGACCCTGATCAAGCTGGGCAAGACGCGCGGCTACCTCACGCACGGCGAGATCAACGACCACCTGCCCGACAAGCTGGTCGAAGCCGAGACCCTGGAAGTGGTGGTCTCGCTGCTCAACGACATGGGCGTGGCCGTCTACGAACAGACGCCCGACGCCGAGACGCTGCTGCTCAACAACACCGGCCCCACCGCCGCCACCGAAGAAGAGGCGGAAGAGGAAGCCGAAGCCGCCCTGTCCACCGTGGACAGCGAATTCGGCCGCACCACCGACCCGGTGCGCATGTACATGCGCGAGATGGGCACGGTGGAGCTGCTCACGCGCGAGGGCGAGATCGAAATCGCCAAGCGCATCGAAGGCGGCCTGCACAGCATGATGGAGGCGATCAGCGAATCGCCCGCCACCATCGCCGAGATCCTGGCCATGGCCGAGGAGATCCGCGAAGGCAAGGTCGTGATCTCCACCGTGGTGGACGGCTTCGCCGACGCCGACGAGGCCGACGACTACGTCGCCGAGGAAGACTTCGACGACTACGACGAGGCCGACGACGACGATGGCAAGGGCGGCTCCAAGGCACTCACGCGCAAGCTGGAGGAACTCAAGCGCGAGGCGCTGGAGCGTTTCGACGCCATGCGCGGCATGTTCGAGAAGCTGCACAAGACCTACGACAAGGAAGGCTACGGCAGCCCCCACTACGCCAAGACGCAGCAGGCCATCACCGAGAAGCTGATGACCATCCGCTTCACGGCCAAGGCGATCGAGAAGCTGTGCAGCACCGTGCGCGGCCAGGTCGACGAGATCCGCAAGAAAGAGCGCGAGCTGCGCCGCATCATCGTGGACAAGTGCGGCATGCCGCAGGAGACCTTCATCAAGGACTTCCCGCCCAACCTGCTCAACCTCAAGTGGGTGGAGAAGCAGGCCGCCGCGGGCAAGCCCTGGAGCACGGTGCTCGAACGCAACATCCCGCCGGTGCAGGAACTGCAGCAGGGCCTGATCGACATCCAGAGCAGCGTGGTGGTGCCCATCGAGCACCTCAAGGACATCCACAAGCGGATGAACAACGGCGAGGCCTCCTCGCGCGACGCCAAGAAGGAAATGATCGAGGCCAACCTGCGCCTGGTGATCTCCATCGCGAAGAAGTACACCAACCGCGGCCTGCAATTCCTGGACCTGATCCAGGAAGGCAACATCGGCCTGATGAAAGCGGTGGACAAGTTCGAATACCGCCGCGGCTACAAGTTCTCGACCTATGCCACCTGGTGGATCCGCCAGGCCATCACGCGCTCGATCGCCGACCAGGCGCGCACCATCCGCATCCCGGTGCACATGATCGAGACCATCAACAAGATGAACCGCATCAGCCGCCAGCACCTGCAGGAGTTCGGCTTCGAGCCCGATGCGTCCATCCTGGCCGAGAAGATGGAGATGCCCGAGGACAAGATCCGCAAGATCATGAAGATCGCCAAGGAACCGATCTCCATGGAAACGCCGATCGGCGACGACGACGATTCGCACCTGGGCGACTTCATCGAGGACACCACCAACACCGCCCCCATCGAAGCGGCCATGCAGGCCGGCCTGCGCGAGGTGGTGAAGGAAATTCTCGACAGCCTCACGCCGCGCGAAGCCAAGGTGCTGCGCATGCGCTTCGGCATCGAGATGTCCACCGACCACACGCTGGAAGAAGTGGGCAAGCAGTTCGATGTCACGCGCGAACGCATCCGCCAGATCGAGAGCAAGGCGGTGCGCAAGCTCAAGCACCCGAGCCGAAGCGACAAGCTGCGCAGCTTCATCGACTCGCTCTGATCGGGAGGGTTGAGCAGAAAAAAGGGAGCCATTGGCTCCCTTTTTTTCTGGTCGAGTGGATCAGGTGCGGCGGGGCCGCACGACCAGCTCAAGGTAGCCCGTCGCCGCATCGGGCTCGCGCGCGAAGTCCCAATCGGGCAGCCAGGCGATCAGCAGCTCGGCCGTGGTGCGCACGCAGCAACCCGCCATCACATGCCCGCCCCACACACGGCCCTGGGCGTCCGCCACGCTCATGTGAAGGTGCGCGTGGTCTGTGCCCAGCGAGCCGCTGAGCGTCAGGATCTCACTGGGCCCGGGCACGAGCAGCACATCCTCCGCCGCCGCCAGGCGCAGGCGAGCGTCCACCAGGCTGCCGATGCCCGCGACCACGAAAGCCGCGCGCTGCCGGCGCTCGCGCGCCGCCGATTGCAGCGCAGCGCGCAGGTCGTCACCGGGGCTCAGGCGCAAAGGCAGGTGGTCCATGGTTGCGGTCTACATCAGCTCATCGAGAAATCCGCGCGCCGCCGGCGACAGCGGATGGCCGTTGCGCTGGTAGATATAGAACGCGCGCTCGATCGCGGGCTCGACCAGCGGGATGAAGCTCAGCTTGAGATCGCGGCGCAGGGCCCTGGCGTAGTCGGGGGCGGTGGTAACGCCCAGGCCCTGGCCGACCAGCGCGAGCGCCGTGGGCAGGTGCTCGACGACGGTGGCGTCTTCCATGCGCTGGGTGCGGCCGTGCCGCCACAGCGCCTCGCGGATGTCTTTCTCGAACGTGCTCGGGTAGCAGATCCAGGGATCGTCCTGCGTGTCGCTCCACCGGATGGACCGCTTGCGCGCCGAAGGGTGCGCGGACGAACAGACGAACTGGATCGCGACCTTGCGGAAGAAACGGCGTTCCACGCCGGGATCGCATGGCCGGTCCGGACCGATGCCGAACTCCACCGCACCGCGCGAGACCGCGGCGGGAATGTCCTCCAGCGCCGTGTCCATGATCTGCACGCTGACCTGCGGGTGCCGGGCCGAGAACGCGGCCAGCGCCGGGGGAATGAGCGTGCAGGCGAGCAGGCTCGGCGCGCTGAAGCGCAAGGAGCCCCGCTGCAGCTGGCGGACGTCGGCCGCGCTGATGGCGATGCGGTCCAGATCGTCGAGCATGCGCTTGGCGATGGGCACCAGCTGCAGGCCCATCTCGGTCGGCGTGATGCGCTTGCCCTCCCGATTGAACAAGGGCAGGCCGACCTCGGCCTCCAGCTGGCGGATCACCATGCTGACGGCCGACTGCGTCAGGTGCAGTCGGTGCGCGGCGCGCGTGAAGCCGCCGGTCTCGACCGCGGCGATGAAGGCCCGCAGTTGCCGGAGACTGATGTGCATCAGCTGAACTTATGGGTGGGTCAAAAAACAGCGTTTGAATCCTAGCACCGGGGGCCGCAGACTCCAGCGCCAGCACACACCCCATCCACGACGCCCATGCCCCGAATCACCTTTGTCAGCCCCGATGGCGGGCGCAAGACCATCGACGCACCCGATGGCGAAACCCTGATGCGCGCCGCGACGCAGCACGCGGTGGACGAGATCCTCGGCGAATGCGGCGGCGCCTGCTGCTGCGCCACCTGCCATGTCTACCTCGACGACGCTTCCCTGGCCAGGCTGCCGCCGGCCAGCGAGATGGAACGGCAGGTCCTCGAATTCACCGCCGCGCCGCGGCGAAAGGGCAGCCGGCTGGCCTGCCAGGTGCTGGCGGACCGCTTGAGCGACGGGCTGATCGTTGAACTGCCAGCGACCCAGATCTAGGCGCCCCCCAGACACCCTTCCACCACCCCCGCCATACCGCCATGTCACAAGTCCCTCGCCCCCGCTCCTTCCAGCTCCATCCCGACGACAGCCCCTGGGAGCCCGCGGACTACAACATCCTCTGGGAGGACGGCCGCGAATACGGGCGCTTCCGCCGCGTGCTGCGCCGCGACGCGCACGGCCTGACGGTCATCGCCCGCTTCGTGGCGCCGCCGGGCAAGGCCTGGAAGATCATGGGCCGCGCACCCGAACTCGGTGAAGAGGTCTACATCATGAAAGGCGCCTACTACGACACGCGCGGTCGGGTCGTGGCCAGGGAAGGCAGCTTCATGTACAACGCGCCGGGCGCGCTGCACGGCGGCATCTCGACCGACATGACGCTGTACCTGCACTGGTGCAGCGGCAAGCCAGACGAGATCGTGTCGGTGGACCTGATCGACTTCGAGGTGGCGCCCGGCGCCTGATGCCGCGGGGCCGCAGCCCTCAGCCCATGTGCAGGCCGCCGTTGACCGAGAAGTCGGCGCCGGTGGAATAACCCGCCTCGTCACCGGCCAGCCAGGCGATGATGGATGCGATCTCGCTCGGCTCGCCCAGGCGCTTGACGGGCACGGTGGCCACGATCTTGTCCAGCACGTCGGGGCGGATCGCCTTGACCATGTCGGTGCCGATGTAGCCCGGGCTCACGGTGTTCACCGTGACGCCCTTGTTGGCCAGCTCCTGCGCCAGCGCCATGGTGAAGCCGTGCATGCCGGCCTTGGCGGCCGAGTAGTTGGTCTGGCCGGCCTGGCCCTTCTCGCCGTTGACCGAGCTGATGTTGATGATGCGGCCCCAGCCCTTCTCCACCATGTCGGGCACGACCTGCTTGGTCACGTTGAACATGGAGTTGAGGTTGGTGCTGATGACCGCGTCCCAGTCCTCGCGCGTCATCTTGAGGAACATGCGGTCGCGCGTGATGCC
Organism: Hydrogenophaga sp. SNF1; assembly: GCF_034421675.1. NCBI lineage: Bacteria > Pseudomonadati > Pseudomonadota > Betaproteobacteria > Burkholderiales > Comamonadaceae > Hydrogenophaga > Hydrogenophaga sp. SNF1. Next base: position 2,552,397 of record NZ_CP139793.1, on the reverse strand, counting down.
CGCGTTGTTGACCAGCACGTCGATGGAGCCATGGTCGGCCTTGGCCTTGGCGAACGCGGCGACGGTGGAATCCCACTCGGCCACATTGCCCACGCTGGCGTGGAACGTGAAGCCCAGGGCCTTCTGCTCGTCGAGCCACTTCTGGTAGTCGCGCGTGGGCCCGCAGCCGGCAACGACCTTGAAGCCCTCCTTGTGCAGGCGCTGGCAGATGGCGGTGCCAATGCCCCCCATGCCCCCCGTGACGTATGCAACCTTCTGACTCATGGTGACCTTTCCAGGCGATTGTTGTTGAACACGTTCATGCTAGCCGCGCGCTCAGCGCTCGACAGCAAGGGAAACCCCCATCCCGCCGCCGATGCACAAGGCCGCGAGGCCGCGCTTGGCGTCGCGGCGCTGCATCTCGTGCAGCAGCGTCACCAGCACGCGACAACCCGAGGCACCGATCGGGTGCCCGATGGCGATGGCGCCGCCGTTGACGTTAACGCGCGACGGGTCCAGCTCCAGCGCCTTGTTCACCGCGCAGGCCTGGGCCGCAAAGGCTTCGTTGAGTTCGAACAGGTCCACGTCGGCCGCCTTCCAGCCCGCGCGCGCCAGCGCCTTCTTCGACGCCGGCACCGGACCCATGCCCATGGTGGCCGGGTCCAGGCCGCTGGTGCCGAAGGCGGCGATGCGCGCCAGCGGCTTCAGGCCCAGCGAAGCCGCTTTCTTCGCGCTCATCACCACCACGGCGGCGGCGCCATCGTTGATGCCGCTGGCGTTGCCCGCCGTCACCGTGCCCGCCTTGTCGAACGCGGGACGCAGGCCGGCCAGCGCGTCGGCGCTGGTCTTCTTGTTGATGAACTCGTCGGCGTCGAAGACCAGGGCGTCGCCCTTCTTCTGCGGGATGCTCACGCCCACGATCTCGTCCTTGAACCGGCCGGCCTCCTGCGCGGCCGCGGCCTTCTGCTGGCTGCCCAGGGCCAGCGCGTCCTGCATCTCGCGCGTGATGCCGTGCGCCTTGGCCACGTTCTCGGCGGTGATGCCCATGTGGTACTGGTTGTAGACGTCCCACAGGCCGTCCACGATCATGGTGTCGGTCATCTTCCAGTCGCCCATGCGCTGGCCGTCTCGGCTGCCGTTGAGCACGTGCGGCGACGCGCTCATGTTCTCCTGGCCGCCGGCGATGACGATCTCACTGTCGCCGGTCTGGATGGCCTGGGCCGCGAGCATCACGGCCTTCAGGCCCGAGCCGCACACCGCGTTGATGGTGAGCGCGGGCGTTTCCTTGGCGATGCCGGCCTTCATCATGGCCTGGCGCGCGGGGTTCTGGCCCACGCCGGCCGCCAGCACCTGGCCCATGATCACTTCGCCGATGGCGTCGTTGGGCAGGCCGCTGCGCTCCAGCAGCGCCTTGATGACGGTGGCGCCGAGTTCGGTGGCGGGCGTCTTGGCCAGCATGCCGCCGAACTTGCCGACGGCGGTGCGGGCGGCGGCGACGATGACGATGTCTTCCATGGATGCTCCTGTGTGATGCAAAAAGTGGGTCAGGCCTTGGCCTTCACATAGCGGCCCGGCGCGGGTTCGATGGCGCCGTAGGCTTTGCCTCGGCCATAGGTCTTGGGCGCGGGAATCTGCTTGCCTCCCATGGGCTTGAGCCAGGCGGCCCAGTCGGTCCACCAGCTGCCCGGGTGCTCGGTGGCCTGGGCGATCCAGTCCTTCACGTTCTCCGGGAAGGCGCTGGAGCCGCTGGTCCAGTGGCTGCGCTTGCCCTTGCTCGCGGGGTTGATGACGCCGGCGATGTGGCCGGAGGCGCCCATGACGAAGCGCTTCTTGCCCGGGAACAGCTGCGTGCTGCCGTAGGCGCCGCCGATGGGCACGATGTGGTCCTCGCGCGAGCCGTAGATATAGACCGGCAGCTTGACCTGGCGGAAGTCGATCTTCTGCCCGCAGACCGTCACCTCGCCGGGCTTGATCAGGTCGTTCTGCAGGTACATGTGGCGCAGGTACCAGGCGTAGTAAGGGCCGGGCAGGTTGGTGCTGTCGGAGTTCCAGTACAGCAGGTCGAACGGCGGCGGCGTTTCGCCCTTGAGGTAGTTACCCACCACGTAGTTCCAGACCAGGTCGTTGGGCCGCAGGAAGCTGAAGGTGGTGGCCAGGTCGCGCCCGGGCATGAGGCCGCCATGGGCGAACTGCATCTCGCGAAAGCGCACGAAGTTCTCGTCGATGAAGACGTCGAGGATGCCGGTGTCGCGGAAATCGAGCAGCGTGGTGAGGAAGGTGGCGCTGTGCACCGGCTGCTGGCCCCGGCCGGCCAGCACGGCGAGCGCCGTGCCCAGCATGGTGCCGCCCACGCAGAAACCCAGGGCGTTGATGTCCTTGGCGCCGCTGATGTCGCGCACCACCTCGATGGCCCGGATGACCGCGTCCTCGATGTACTGGTCCCAGGTGGCCTGCGCCAGCGACTCGTCGGGGTTGCGCCAGCTCACGACGAAGGTGCGGTGGCCCTGCTCCACCGCGTAGCGGATCAGCGAGTTATCGGGCTGCAGGTCGAGGATGTAGAACTTGTTGATGCAGGGCGGCACCAGCAGGAAAGGCCGCTCGTACACCTTGGCCGTGAGCGGCTTGTATTCGATGAGCTGAAACAGCTCGTTTTCGAACACCACCGCGCCTTCGGTGGTGGCCACGTTCTTGCCGACCTCGAACACGCTTTCATCGGTCATGGACACGTGGCCCTGCTTGATGTCGTGCAGCAGGTTGGCCACGCCCTTGGCGATGCTTTCGCCCTGGGTCTCGATCGCCTTCTTCTGCGCCTCGGCATTGAAGGCCAGGAAATTGCTCGGCGCGCTGGCGTCGATCCACTGCTGCACGGCGAAGCGCACGCGCGCCTTGGTCTTGGCGTCGCCCTGCACGGCCTCGGCCATGGCCATGAGGGTGCGGGCGTTGAGCAGGTACGTGGCCGCCGTGAAGGCCGCCAGGGGGTTGCCGCCCCAGGCCTCGGACGCGAAACGGCGGTCGCCCTCGGGCTTGGCCGCCAGGCCCTGGTTCCACAAGGCCGCGGCGTCCTTCAGGTAGGTCTGCTGAATCTCCAGCAACGTGGCCGGATCGAGCGAGGCCTGGGCGCCACCGGCCTGCTGGAACAGCTCGGTGAAGGCCGGCATGCCCATGGGCGCGGCGCCCTGCGCGGGGGGCATGAAGGCGCGCAAGGCCGCCATGGGATCGGGCGTGGGCCCGGCCGCCGCGGCCGCGGCGCCAGGAAACGACTGGGCCATTTGCGTCCACTGCCGCACCAGGCCCTGCTGGAACTCCTGGGCCGCCTGCGCCCAGTCGGCCGTGTCGTTCTTCTTGCCCGATGCCATGCCAGTCTCCTCAGCTTTCACGCTAGGCCTACAGTGTCGGCCCTTGTCTTCAGGAATGTCCCAGTATCCCTGCGCCGCCCAATGGGGGGCTTGACGCCAATCAACGAGAAAGCAAGCCGTGTACCTGGTCGTGATCGCTTGGATGTACGTCGTGCTGATGATGTCGGTGGCCGAGGCCACGAACACGACCGGCTCGGTGCTCGGGGCCATTGTGACCTTTTTTCTGTATGGGGTACTCCCCCTGGTCGTGGTCGTGTACCTGCTGCGCACGCCGCAGCGGCGCCGCGCGATCAAGGCGCGCGAAGCGGCCGAGGACGCGGCGCACGCGGCCGGTCGGGCGGCTCCCTCAGCCCAGCCAGACGCAGGCGGCGAAGCGGCCGGCGCCGCCGAGGCGGGCGGCGTCGCGCCGGTGCGAAAAGAACCTTGAGCGCTCGCTGACGGTGCACCAGCCGGCGCTGCCGTCGTTGCCATACAAGGAGCGCAACCCGGCCGCCGACAGGCGCTGGCGCGCGAGCGCGGGCAGGTCCGCCCACCACTTGCCGCGCGTGGGGTGGGCGTGGAAGTGCGCGGCGGCCGCGCGGTCGGCGCTGACGAAGGCCTCCCACACCTCCTCTCCCACCTCGAAGGCCGTGGGGCCGATGGCCGGCCCCAGCCAGGCCATCACCTCGCCCGGACCAGCCACCTCGCGCAGCCGCTGGAGCGTGGCCTCCAGCACCCCGCCGTGCAGGCCGCGCCAGCCCGCGTGCGCGGCGGCCACGGCACGGCCGCTGGCGTGGGCGAACAGCACCGGCAGGCAGTCGGCCACCATGATGGTGGCGGCCAGGCCGGGCGTGTGCACCACGGCCGCGTCGGCCTCGGCGCCATCGGGCGTGCCGGCGTCCAGCACCGCGACGCCCGTGCCATGCACCTGGCGCAGAAACACCGGGCGCGCCGGCGCGCAGAACGCGGCCAACCGCTGCCGGTTGACGGCGACGGCGGCGGGATCGTCGCGCACGTGGTCGCCCAGGTTGAAGCTGTCGAAGGGCGGCGCCGAGACGCCGCCCGCGCGCGTGGTGCACAAGGCGCGCACGCCCGCGGGCGCGGGCCAGTCCGGCGTGAAAACGGCGGCGGGGGTGTCCGGCGCCATCAGGCCGCGATGCCGCAACAGGCCTGGGCCATCAGGCCTCGGCGTCCGGACAGGCCGAGGGCTGCGCCTTCTGGAAGGCGTCCAGCGCCATGCAGGCCTCGAACGCGGCCATGGTGCGCGGCAGGCCACTGAAGTCGGCCTTGAAGCGCTGGCCGTTAAAAATCTGCGGCACCAGGCAGCAATCGGCCATGGTGGGCGTGTCGCCGTGACAGAAGCGGCCCGAGGGACCGGCGGCGAGCTGTTTCTCGAAGGCCTCGAGACCGACGCGCACCCAGTGGCGGTACCAGTCGTTCTTCGGCTCCTCCCCCACCTTGAGCTCGTTGACGAGGTACTTGAGCACGCGCAGGTTGTTGATCGGGTGGATCTCGCAGGCCACGATCTGCGAGAGCGCGCGCACGCGGGCGCGGCCCAGGGCATCGGTGGGCAGCAGCTTCGCGCCGGCCTGGGTTTCGTCCAGGTACTCCATGATGGCCATGGACTGCGTCAGGCGCGTGCCGTCGCCGAGTTCCAGGGTGGGCACCAGGCCTTCGGGCAGCTGCTCGGACCAGGCCGCCTGCTTGTGCTCGCCGCGCGCGATGTGGATCGGCACGTACTCATAGGGCAGGCCCTTGAGGTTGAGCGCGATGCGCACGCGAAACGAGGCCGAAGAGCGGAAGTAGTTGTAGAGCTTCATGGCCCCCGAGGATAACCCCCGGGGGCTTCTGCACCGGGGCGCTCAGGCGCCGGCCAGCGCCGGGTAGTCGGTGTAGCCCTTCTCGCCGCCGCCGTAGAAGGTGGCCCGGTCGGCGGGGTTGAAGGGACCGCCCTGGCGCAGGCGCTCCACCAGGTCGGGGTTGGCGATGAAGGGCTTGCCGAACGCCACCAGGTCGGCGCCATCCTTCAGCGATTGCTCGGCCAGCGCGAGGTCGTAGCCGTTGTTGACCATCCAGGCGCCCTGGCCACCGGCCGCGCGCCAGGCCTGGCGCAGCGCGGCGTAGTCGAAGGGCCGGTCTTCGATCTGGCGCGGACCGCCGGTGGCGCCCTCGATGACGTGCACGTAGGCCAGGCCCAGCGGGCCGAGCTCGCGCGCCACGTACTCGAAGAGCGGCTGCGGGTCGGCGTCGACGATGTCGTTGGCCGGCGTCACGGGCGACAGACGGATGCCGGTGCGGCCCGCGCCGATGGCGCCGACGACCGCCCGCGTGACTTCCAGCAGCAGGCGCGCGCGGTTCTCGATGGCACCGCCGTAGGCATCGTCGCGCTGGTTGGCGCCGGTCTTGAGGAACTGGTCGAGCAGGTAGCCGTTGGCGGCGTGGATCTCCACGCCGTCGAAGCCGGCCTCGATGGCGGCGAGCGCGGCGCGGCGGTAGTCGTCCACGATGCCGGGCAGTTCGTCGGTGCGCAGCGCGCGCGGCGCGGAGGTCTCCACGAAGGTCGGCACGCCGTCGACGATGAGCACGGTCTTGGTCTTGGCCGTGACGGCCGAGGGCGCCACCGGCGCGCCTTTGCCCGGCTGCAGCTCGGTGTGCGAGACGCGGCCCACATGCCAGAGCTGGGTGACGATCTTGCCGCCGGCCTGGTGCACGGCCTCGGTCACGCGCTTCCAGCCGGCGATCTGCTCGGGCGCGTACAGGCCCGGCACGTCGGCGTAGCCCTGCCCCTGGTGGCTGATGGCGGTGGCCTCGGTGATGAGCAGGCCGGCGCTGGCGCGCTGGCGGTAGTAGGTCGCCATCAACGGCGTGGGCACGGCGCCGGGCGCGCGGTTGCGCGTGAGCGGCGCCATCACGATGCGGTTCTTGAGTGCGATGTCGCCCGCGCGGGTGGGCTCGAACAGGGTGGTCATGGGCGGATTCTCCGGATGAAGGGGCGCGGCCCACAGGCCGCCGACACCCGCATTCTCCGGCCGCGCCGCAAAGGGCCTACGCCCCGTACGGCCAAGCGATTGGCGCTAACCGGCGCCGCCCCGCCAACCGCCTCAGCCCACCACCAGCTTCATCAGCGGCATCACGCGCTCGCTTTCGCTGCGCCGCTCCAGCGCCAGGCGCATGTTCATCTGCGCCACCTGGGTGTGCTCCACCGCCAGGGCCTGGGCGCGGGCGCCCTCGCCGCGCTTCAGGGCATCGAACAGCATGTGGTGCTGGCGGTGCGCATAGAGCATCCAGTCGCGGTCCATGGCCACGGTGCCCTGCATGGGCAGCATGGCCGAGGCCGGCGCGAAGGGCAGCTTGTCGTTCAGCACCACGGCGCGCTGCAGGGCGCGGTTGCCGCAGGCCTGCAGGATGAGCCCGTGGAAGCGGTCGTTCATGCGCGCGTAGGCCGCGTAGCTTTCCAGCGTGAGCGGGTCGTCGGCCAGCAGGCGGTCGCCTTCGTCCAGCACGGCCTGCAGGTCGTTCTGCAAGGCTCGCGGTATCCCGTGTTCGGCCACCAGCCGCGCGGCCATGCCCTCCAGGTGGCCGCGCACGGCGATGGCGTCGACCACCTCCTGCGCGGTGAACTGGCGCACCAGGTACTTGCCGGGGCACTGTTGCAAAGTTAGCGATGAGGCAGCCTTTTGTCTTATTCAAAGGCCTTACATTTCAAAAACTCTGCTTACCAGGCGCATTTCGCCCAGGGGATCACCATAATAAAATGCTGAGGCCTGGCCTTTGCGTAGTGCACGCATCACCTCAATACCTTTGATGGTGGCGTAAGCCGTCTTCATGGATTTAAATCCCAGCGTGGCGCCGATTATCCGTTTCAGTTTGCCATGATCGCATTCAATCACGTTGTTCCGGTACTTAATCTGTCGGTGTTCAACGTCAGACGGGCACCGGCCTTCGCGTTTGAGCAGAGCAAGCGCGCGACCATAGGCGGGCGCTTTATCCGTGTTGATGAATCGCGGGATCTGCCACTTCTTCACGTTGTTGAGGATTTTACCCAGAAACCGGTATGCAGCTTTGCTGTTACGACGGGAGGAGAGATAAAAATCGACAGTGCGGCCCCGGCTGTCGACGGCCCGGTACAGATACGCCCAGCGGCCATTGACCTTCACGTAGGTTTCATCCATGTGCCACGGGCAAAGATCGGAAGGGTTACGCCAGTACCAGCGCAGCCGTTTTTCCATTTCAGGCGCATAACGCTGAACCCAGCGGTAAATCGTGGAGTGATCGACATTCACTCCGCGTTCAGCCAGCATCTCCTGCAGCTCACGGTAACTGATGCCGTATTTGCAGTACCAGCGTACGGCCCACAGAATGATGTCACGCTGAAAATGCCGGCCTTTGAATGGGTTCATGTGCAGCTCCATCAGCAAAAGGGGATGATAAGTTTATCACCACCGACTATTTGCAACAGTGCCGTCAGCAGGCGTCGCCTGCCCCGTCTCGGCCTGGTAGAACACGACCATGAAAGCGTTTGCCACGGCCTCGGCGAGCGGCCCGAGCTGCCGCGCTGTGTCCTGGTCGAGCCAGTCGAGCGCGGCGAGCTGCACGGCTGCATGATGAACTGCCTGCGTTGCATTGGTAGGATTCAGAGTTGCCATGATTCACCTCTCTAACAGGTGGGTTTGTGGAAGTGTCGGCCGGCCCCACGCCGGCCGGCGCGCTTATCGGCTGCCGCTGCTGTAGAAGCCGGCGGCCTCGGCCAGCGGCGTACTTCTCGCGCTGCCACCGCTGTAGTTGCTGGCGTTGCCGCTCACCTTGGCAGCCGGCCTGGCGGCCTCGATGGTGGCCGAGGCAGGCCGATTCACGAAGGCGGTGACTTCCGCCTCGCGGCCGGCATCGGTCGATTGGTCGCCGACCGGCTCAAACTCCACCGCCTGCGCCTGGCGCTGCTCGGCAGCGGCAACGTCCAGGCAGTCGAAAAATCCTCTCTGCGTCATCGTCATACCTCCTTGTCGCGGTTGGCGAATGCGGCCACTTCATCGTCAGGATCAGCAGCGCCCGAATCGGCACCTGCCAAGCTGTTGCCGCCGAAGCTGGGCACATCCTCGGCCGCCTGGTCCGTCTGGCTGCTCGCCCGGATCGCGGCAGCGATCTTCCCGCCCGTGGTGTCGGCGATGCGTTCGGCGGCGGCGTCGCGGATGCTGGCCGCCTTGGCCTTCGCAACGTCGCCAATGCCTTGCGCCAGGTTCGCAGCCGTCGCAGCGAGAAGGCTTCCCGCACCTTGGCCGGCTTGGCCGCCAGCGTCGCCGCCTCCGCTGGCCTTCGAGCTGGAGCCGGCTTTGTCGCCGCCCCTCGATTCGCCGCCGCTGCTGCCCGAACTGCTGGAGCTTCCCGAGCTGTAGAAGCCGGCCGCCTGGCCGAGCGGCGTACTTGTGCCGGCACTGGAACTGCCGCCACCGACGCCCGCTGCCTGCGCGAACGATCCAGCATCGGAATCACCACCAGCACCGCCACCAAACATGGGCATTCCGCCCGATTCGCCACCGGCGCTAGTCCCTGCTTTCTCGAACGCTGCCTTAATCGCCGACATGCCGCCGGCGGCCGAGGCTGCACCGCCCATCACGGCCGCTCCAGCCACGCTTGCGGCTCCGGCGGCCATGCTCGCCGCGCCCATCGCCGCACCGATGGCGGCACCTGCACCGAAGTTGCCGATGCCACCAGCGCCACCGATACCCGAGCCGGTGATGATGCCAGCGACAAGCGGGGGCACACGATTGACCAGCATGAGCAACGCCACGCAGAAAACGAGCATCACGCCCAGCTCTTCAAAGTTCAGGGTGCCGGTGTTCATCCTGGCGTAGAAGCTGGAAAGCAGGTCGTTCCCGATGCCGACCAGGAGCACCATCGTCATGATCTGCACGGCCACGCCCAGCACGGTCTTGTAGTAGTTGATCGCCATGTCTGACGTCCAACGCGAGCCGCCGAAGCCAAGGAAGAAGATACCGGCGTACATCAGCAGCCAGCCTGACACGAGAAGCAGCAACATATTCACGGCGACAACGGCCAGCAGGATCAGGATGCCGACGCTCAAGGCCACACCGATGAAGCTATCCACGGGCGACCAGATCGACGAGTTCCTGAATGCCTGCTTCAAGATCATGAAGCCAATATCCACGATGCCCGAGGGTGTCACCGACGCCACCCCAGACGCCTGCTCACCAAGCCGGGCCAGTGACTGGATGATCGAGTTGGCGAAGGTCGGGCCATAGCGCAACAGCCAGAGGAAGAAGCCGAAGAACAGGATGAACCTGATGAACTCGGCGAAGAACTCGCCAATGTCGGCCTTGCGCAGCGCCATGAAGCCGAACGTGAAAACCAGCGAGATCGTGCCCAGCGTCCAGAACAGGAACATCGCGGCATTCATCACCACCGTCTGCCAGGACGTGGCCCGCGTGGCGAACTCCGTCACCACCTGGTCAAGCATCCCTTGGTTGGTGAGCTGGGCCGACGCGGCGGTGGAGTAAAGCGCGAGGGCGACGCCGATCAGCGCCGCCTTGTGCAGTGCTTTCATGGCTTCGCCTCCTTCTGGTCTTTCGGGTCGGCCAGTTCGAGCCAGTTCATGGGCTTCTCGGTCGGCGCGATGCCGCCGGCGGCCGGCGACCGGCGCGAGCACAGCCCGGCGAATTTCTCGCGCGTGGCCCTATCCTCGATCTTCGTGATCGCCTCAATCTGGCAATTGGTGTCATTGACCTCGGGCATGGGCGGGATGGCTGGCTTGTTGTCGCAACCAGCCACCAGCACCACCACGAGGCCGGCAAGCAGCATCGTATTCTTCATGGTGCAGGGCCTCCGTCAGCGGGTCAGTTCGAGCCAGTTTCTTGGGTTGGCCGTGCGCTCGATCCTGGATTCCCTGGAAGTCGCGCCGGCGGCCTGCTGTTGCGCCTCTACGTCGGCCTGCGCCTGCATCCTGGCGGTCGCGGCGTTCTGCTGTGCGATCAGCAGGCCACGGATTTGCAGGAGCTGGTTTGCCTGGTTGGCGGCGAGCTGGTTGGCGTAGCCGATGGCCTGCATCTGCCCGGTCGCGCCCTGCGCGGCGGACTGGAGCCGTTCGAGCTGGCGAGCATCGGCGGAAAGGTTGCGCTGCTGTTGCTCCAGGCCCTTGAAAAGCGCGTCGTTCGCCTTCTTCTGACTCTCGCTCGCCAGGCTGCGGTTTTGCTCCATCGCGGCGCGCTCGGCATCCGAGCACCCGGCGGCCGAGAAGCACGGCGAACCACGGTAGTAGGCCACATCCTGGAACTTGCCCAGGTACGCATCGACGCTGCCGAGCTGATTCCGGTAGTAGTTCAGCGTGTCGGTGGCGGCCATCAATCCGTTGATGGTGGACTGCGCCTGATCCCAGATATACGCGGCCGGGGCCATTGTGTTTTGCAGCATGTTTTCGTACTGCTGCAACTGGGTCTGGTACTGCTCGATCTGCTTGAGCGTCTGCGCCACCGACTCGATGGCCGTCATGACGTTTTGCACCAGGTTGCCGCCGTCGATGACGGGGATGCCTGCCTGCGCCGGGGTGATGATGATGCTGCCGGCCAGAGCGGCGGCGAGCGCGGTTTTAGCCGCTAAAAAACGGACGTGCTTCATGGTCGCAATCTCCATTCGATGAAAGAAAGGCAATGCCTTGACCAAGCTCGCGCTTGCCCACGGCAAGGTTTCATCGAAGAGCTACGCCACTAGCTAATCGGTATCGCCCTTGGCACTGAGGCCCGGGCTTCGGTGATTCTGTTCTCGGCCCTTACGGGGTGTCCCTGGCCTTATGCGTTCTCCCAAGAGTTGATAACGTCCGGGCCGGCGGCCTGGAAGGGGCTTGTGTCGCGTGCAGCACACGGTAATTTAGCTGCTAAAACTCTCAAGGTTCGGCCCTCGGCTGCACCACCGACTTCATGAGCCGGCTCATTTCGTCCTGGGTGGCCTCGATTCGACCCAGCAGGGCAAGGATCGTGGCATCGCCGAACCGGGCTGTGCGCGGATCGTCGGTCAGCCATAGCTTGAGCAATCCGCCCAGCCGGCCAAGGTCGCCATTCACTCGCACCAACTCGCGCACATAGTGGTAGTCCATGACACCCCTGACCTGGTAGCCCTGGCCTACGTCGCGCAGGTAGCGCGCCACGCTGATTCCCGCCATCTTGGCGTTCGCCTCAATCAGTTCGCGTTCTTCTGGAAGGCAGTACACCTTGATCGGTGGGCTGCCCTTCCTGGTGATTCGATTCTCGTCGCCCATTTGTCCTCCAACCGGCGGTAGCCGGCAGCCTCGCAGAGCAGGATGCACGTTGAGCGCCCCGCGCGAATAAGGGACAGTGAAGAAGGACAACCGGCTTGCCGGTGGGCCTACTTCACACATCCTGCCCGCCTTACGGCGTTGTTTTTGCCTCGTATGACTCATCGAATTTCGCGCTGTAACCGCACCATTGCTTCGCAACAGCGCGCCAGCAGCGGGAAAACCAACGGAAATTGCCAATGTCCATGTGCTTGCAGCGATCCAAGAGGCCGGTAACAGCGTTTCAGCCATGCGCTGGCAGCGATTGAGCATGAGACTTTGCTTACTCCGTGCCCTGACCCGTGGAGCCAGGCGGCGCATTGGTGATGTGCTGGCGAACGTATTTCAGGAACGTCTCATAGCGGAAAGGGATTCGCCCGATCTCGCGCATGTGCTCCCAGATGATCTTGAGCGCGTAGCCGGCCTCCATCGCTTCCTTCACGTCCGCGCGCGCCGCCATGAAAGCGGCCAGGTAGTCCCTGCGCTTTATCTGCGAGGTCTGCTGCTGAAGAGCGAGCCGTGCGGCCAGCTCGTCGGGATAGCTGCTTTCTGTCGTCGCCATGTCCGTAAACCTCCGTTATCAACTGAACTACTCCGAAGGTTACGGAGTGCCGGCCTACACAACATTCCAATAATTGGCCGAAATGGTTGACATGGAGCCGACGACACAGGCACGCCCATCGAAACAGGGATGGCAGCCCATTCAGCACGGAAGGTTGAACGCCAAGAGGGAGGCCGGGAGAATCCCCCGCCGCTCGGCCCCTCAAGTGTCAAAGAGTGGATCTCATCGTCAGAAGCGGCGATGCGAGATCCAGCGCCGGCGGCCGCCATCGTCGGAACTGGCGATAGTCGACCGTGGCCTGGACGTGGCCAGCCTCGCCGAAAATGACGATGCTGCAGCTCGACGTGCGCGCAAAAGAATGGCCGGCCTCATTGCGTGGCCGGGAATCGAATTGAACTGTTGTATGTTGTAGCGCGCTACAACATACAACGTACAACACCTGCCTATTGACACTTGAGGGGCGCAGCGTTTTAGCCGCTAAAAAGAACCGGCCGGAGCTGAACACCCTTCTGGCGTACAACTCGGCCGAAGGCCGACCATCGGCAAGGGCTTGGCGTCGCCCTAAAGGGCGGCGGCAAGTGCCGCGCCTCGTGGATGATCTTGGAAGATCATGGATGGAATTTGCGAACTAGCCGCAAGCCCGCGCCGTTGCTGTGTTTTCCGGCTTGAGGCGGGGAGCGTTGCTACGGGTGAAGGGGAACATTGCTACGGAGCTTGGGGAACGTTACTACGGGCTTCGGCCTGCCAATTTCCCACTTCCCTGCCGCATACTCGCTGACCTTCCAGCCCACGGTGGCAAGCTCGGCCAGAGCCTTGCGGGCCTTCTGGCGGCGCTTCTTCATGGCCTCGGCGTTCGCCTCGTCCGGCCAGACGTAACCGGAAAGGGTATCCAGCTCCACGCGCCCGGCTTTGCCCGGATCGATCCAGCCGCATAACCGTTGGTGAATCAGGCGGGCCGGGTCGGTCTGTAGCGCCCGCACCTCGGCCATCTCGATGCGGGTATACGGGCGCCTACCAAGAATCGCCTCTGCAATCTGGGGATTCAACGCGACGAATAGCCGTCCGTCCTCCTCGTCGAAGGCGTAGCTCATCAGGTGAAAAGACCTTTGCCTGTTCCCCTTGGTGACTACCACCGTCACGTTTGCCATGCGCAGCAAGCTCGCCTTGATCGCCCTGATATTGTCGCCGCCATCGGTCAAGCCGATTTCGCCTAGCAGGCTGGTCATACTCTCTCTCACGACCAGCGCATCCTGCCCTACCGCGTCGAACTTCGGCTCAAGGAATAGACGGAGTTGCTTCGGCAAATCCGCTGTTGGCTCTGGCGTCAGGATGATGCCCTTCGGCCCTCCAAGAGCCACAAGACCTTGCAGTAGCCGCATGTCATCAGCACCAAGAGGCTCGAAGCCGACGAACCGCGCTTGTTCATTTTCGGCGTAGTGATACGTCACATCGAGCTTGAGCTTCTTCCGTTCGCCGCGCTTGAGACTGCGGAACAAGCCGGGGACCAAGCAGTGCATTGGATCGTGCCTGGCATGGGTGAGGTCAAAAGCCATCGCCTCGCCTCCGACCATCACGTCTTTCCTCATTCCTGCACGCCTCATACAGCTCCACCGGTACCAGCACGCCGCCGGCGTGCCGCATGTACCAGCGATCAAGCGGCGTGGCGTCGTAGTTCTGCTTGCTGACGCCGAAACGCACGAAGTAGCCGCGCCGCTCATCGCCGATGGGCTGCCGATCATGGGCGCGGTCGCTGAGGCGCTTCGCCTCGTCCTCAGTCATGCGGGCGACGTAACCGCACCACCTGGCATTGTCGATCAGCGCGGACGCGCCACGCGCGGCCTGCTGCTGGTCGGTCTGCCCTTCGCGGGCGCTTCCCTTGCTGACGTGGTGCAGGTAGAGCACGGATGCGCCCGTGGTAGCCGCGACCTGCTCCAGCACGGCCACGAGGTGGGCCATGTTGCCGTTGCTGTTCTCATCGAGGGCGTGGATGCGGCTCAGGGTGTCCAGCACGATCAGCCTCGCCCCGGCGCTGTACTCGATGACGCGGCGCAAGTGAGCCTCGTCCATGACGTTCAGGCGCTTGCCCATGATCGGCTCAAGTGCAAGGTTCTCTGCGATGGCTTGGCGTGCTGCGTGTCCGAGGTGCTGGCCGATGGCGTGAATGCGCCGCACAAGCGCGGGCGGCGGGTCTTCCCCAGCCAGATAAACCACGCGCCCGGTGTGTGCGGGGGCCAGGCCCACGAGGTCGCCGCCGGCAACGCTGCATGCGATGCTCATGGCCGCTTCCAGTGCCCAGAAGCTCTTGCCCGTGGCCCCTGGGGCGACGAGCGCGCCGACGGTTCCCGCGAGGAAGCCCGGCCATATGAAGTCCAGCACCGGCGGTTCGCACTCGAACGCCGCCAGGACGTCAATCGCCACGGCTCAGTTCCCCGTTCCGTACAGGGACTCGTCGCTCAACACCTCGGCGATCTGCGAGGTTCGGAAGTAGACCCGTCGGCCGATCTTCAACCGAGCCTTGTTGATCCGCTGCGTCCACTCGTTCGTCGCGCGAAGGCTGATCCGCAATCCATCAGGCGATCGATCCAGGACAGAGGCGAGCTGCGCCATGCTCAGCAGCGGGCCAAAGCGTTGCAGCAGCGTGTCTTCTATCGTCATTGCGTAAACCTCCGTTATCAACTGAATTGCAACGAAGATTAGGCGCTATTGGGGGTTGTCTACATCTTATTAGTTGTCCAAAATGGTTGACATGAAAAACGATCCAACCATTGTCATCTGGGAAGGCTGCGATCCCACTGTCTCGGAAGCCATCGAGCAGTTTGAGGATCGCTGGCGGCCGTATTCCGCCTCCTCGCGGCGCTACCCCATCGTTGGGCTGTTACAGGAACTCATTGACCCCGCCGTGGCTGCGTACACGGCGACGCTGCCACAACGCTACTTGGGCCATATCCCCGGAGCAGGGACAGGGGTGGGCCTCAGCGGGATCATTCGACTGGTTGGACTTGATGCGATGGTTCGCATGCAGAGGCAGTTGCTGCGCCAGTTCATCAAAACGGAGGATAGGCAGACGCCAAGAGATCGGCGGTTTGTTGCGACACTGGAATCGTTGATTGGGCTTGTATGGGACTGCGCCTGCAAACGGCCGGTGAAGTCGAAGGTGCGCGACACCCGACTGAATGGCGAACGCCTCCAGGGGTTCTGCCGGTTCTGCGGATCACTCGCCGAGCTGACCTCATTCGCCGGTGGGAGCGATGATCCGAAGGCGGACGATCCAGAGGAAAAGCTTCGACTAAGCAGCCTGTATTGCCTGGATCACCGGCCTAAATTGCCGAGCGGCGCATGGAACCCTGTCTACAGACAAGCAAGGCGATCCCTCGCGCAATTCGACCTCGAACTGGCGAGACTCAACCAGCAATGCGCGAAGCCGGCCACTGCCCAAGTGAAATCGGGCGATCAACTGGTTGACAGCTACTTCTTCCACTATGTCGCGGGCCAGACCTTACAGCCGGCGGACAAGGCAGAGCTGCGCAATCAAGCACGGCTGATGGTGGACTCGAAGCTATCGGATCGCAAAAAGCAGATGCTGATGCTCCAGTGGTCTGGACTCAATCAGTCGGAGATTGCGCGAAAGCTCGGCATCGAGCGCCAAGCGGTATCGAAGGCGCTGGCGGCGATCCCCGCAATGTTCCGCTTGAGTACAAAGCCGCGCTCACGGCGTCAACCTAATTGACCAACTAATAGGACGAAACAATCCGCATTGCCAGGCACCATCAGGCACATGTTCGCAAGTGACTGAAAGAGGCCAGGGGATGCAGGCAACGACAAGCAAGACGCTCATCAATCGGAAGAAGCTACTGGCGATGATCCCGCTGTCTGAGCGCACGATCTTCAACATGGAGCAGCGCGGGGAGTTTCCGCGCCGGATCGCACTCACCAGCCGAAACGTCGCCTGGGACTTGGCCGAGGTCGAGGAATGGATAGAGGCGCGGAAGTCGTCGGGCACTCAGGCCATGCGCCCTGGCTTCACTCCGTCTGCCGTGGCCGGCGGCTCTGCTGCCCCTTTTAGCGGCTAAAACGCTGCGCCCCTCAAGTGTCAATGAAACCCGAGGCCATGCCTCGATGCTCAGGCGGCGCTGCCTAACCTGCCTTCGTCTGGTTTACACCTTCGGCCGTCTCAGCGTCCATTCGTCGATCATGTCCGCCCAGTCCTGCAACATCGCCGTGCGCTGCTCGCGGTACTCGGCCTTGTTGTAGACGGCCCTGACGCCTCTCTGCTCGTGTGCCAGGCACTTCTCGATCCAGTCCGTGTTGTAGCCGGCTTCATGCAACAACGTGCTGGCCGTGCGCCGCAAGTCATGTGGCCCGAACTTGGCGAGCGACCGCCCCTCCTTCTGCGCCAGCCGATACGTCAGCGTCAGCACCTGGTTGAGCGTGGCGCTGCTCATGGGTAAATCCGAGTCATACCGCGACGGAAGCACGTAGTCCGATCCCCCTGCGAAGGTTTTCAGGGCAATGAAGATGTCCAGCGCCTGCCGGGACAGGAACACCAGGTGCGGATTGCGCCGCTTCATCCGCTCCTTCGGGATCGTCCAAAGCGCGTCGCTGAAATTGATCTCGCTCCATGTCGCGTTAGTCAGCTCGCTCTTGCGCACCATCGTCAACAGCAGCAGCTTGGCCGCCGCCCGAATGGATGGCGCTGTGCCGATGCGCTCCATGTACTGGTACATCAGGCCGATCTCGTCGGGCGTCAGCGCACGGTCGCGCGGCTCGAACTTGGCAATGGTCGTCGGGCGCACCAGCTCGGCCGGGTTCTCGACCTTCTGGCCGCGCTCGATGGCCCAGCGAAAGACCTGGAGCACCACCTCGCGGACATGCACGGCTGTCGCCGGCGCGCCGCGCTCGACGATGGCATCGGTCAGCGCGCGCAAGTCTTCGTGGGTGATCTCCACCAGCTTCTGATTGCCGAACTTCGGCTTCAGCTCGCGCTCGTAGACCGAGCGGCGCATGTCGCGGGTGGAGTCGGCCATCTGGTAGCCGCGCAGCCACTTTTCCGCCCAGGCCCCGAACGTCTCCGCGTCCTTGACGCGGGCCTTGTCCCGCGCCTTTTCCTTGGCCGGTGACTTCCCGGCCGCGACCATCTTCTTGGCCTCGCCCAACCGCTCGCGGGCTTCCGCCAAGGTGATGCCGCCGACACCGTAGCGGCCGAAGGTGATGGTCTCCTGCCTACCGTGGATCGAGTAGTTGTAGCGGAACGAGATCGCTCCGGCGGCCGTGACGGCTACATAGAGGCCGTCACGGTCATTCACCTTGTAGAGCTTGTCCTTCGGCTTGAGGTTGCGCAGCTTGGTATCGGTCAACATGGTTCTCGCCCTGATTCAGCTCAAATACCATGATCAGAAAACCGGCCCATCCTGGCGTAAAACAACAATTAAATCATCGTCTTACACAAATTCGATACCATGAACATCCGCAAGGTGGTTGCATGGTATTGGCGACTTCTCATGGCATAGAAGCATTCAATGCCATCCATCATGCCATGAAAAAACGGTGCTTGGCGATGCCAAATGTTGCCAGGCGGTGCTGAACGAAATCACAAAAAAGCCCGCAGTGACGCGGGCTTAGGTGTGTTTTAGTGCTACTAGATGCCAGCCAGTGCCAGACGCCGGATCACTCCCACTCGATCGTCGCCGGCGGCTTGGAGCTCACGTCGTAGGTCACGCGGTTGATGCCGCGCACCTCGTTGATGATGCGGCCCGACACGCGCTTGAGCAGGCTGTAGGGCAGCTCGGCCCAGTCGGCGGTCATGAAGTCGCTGGTCTGCACCGCGCGCAGGGCCACCACATAGTCGTAGGTGCGGCCGTCGCCCATGACACCCACGCTCTTGACCGGCAGGAACACCGTGAAGGCCTGGCTGGTCAGGTCGTACCAGCTCTTGCCGGAATGCGGCTCGATCGTGGAGCGCAGCTCCTCGATGAAGATGGCGTCGGCGCGTCGCAGCAGGTCGGCGTAGTCCTTCTTCACCTCACCAAGGATGCGCACGCCCAGGCCCGGCCCCGGGAAGGGGTGGCGGTAGACCATGTCGTGCGGCAGGCCCAGGGCCACGCCGAGTTCGCGCACCTCGTCCTTGAACAAATCGCGCAGCGGCTCGAGCAGTTTGAGGCCCAGCTGTTCGGGCAGGCCGCCCACGTTGTGGTGGCTCTTGATGGTGACGGCCTTCTTGCTCTTGGCGCCACCAGACTCGATCACATCCGGGTAAATGGTGCCTTGTGCCAACCACTTGGCGCCTTTTGTTGAAGCACCACTTGAGGTGAGCTTGGCGGCCTCGGCCTTGAAGACGTCAACGAACAGGCGGCCGATGATCTTGCGCTTTTGCTCGGGGTCGCTCACGCCGGCCAGTTCGCCGAGGAAAAGCTCGCTGGCGTCCACGCGCACCACCTTGGCGTGCAGCTTGCCGGCGAACATCTCCATCACCATGTCGCCCTCGTTCAGGCGCAGCAGGCCGTGGTCGACGAAGACGCAGGTGAGCTGGTCGCCGATGGCGCGGTGGATGAGCGCGGCCGCCACGGAGGAATCCACCCCGCCGGACAGGCCCAGGATCACCTCCTCGTCGCCCACCTGCTCGCGGATCTTCTCCACCGCCTCGGCGATGTGGTCGCGCATCACCCAGTCGGGGCTGGTGCCGCAGATCTCCAGCACGAAGCGCTCGAGCAGGGCGCGGCCCTGCACGGTGTGCGTGACCTCGGGGTGGAACTGCACGCCATAGAAGCGGCGCGCCTCGTCGGCCATGCCGGCGATGGGGCAGCTGGGCGTGCTGGCCATGAGCTTGAAGCCGGGCGGCAGCTCGGTCACCTTGTCGCCGTGGCTCATCCACACCTTGAGCATGCCGTGGCCTTCGGGCGTGGTGAAGTCGGCGATGTCCTTCAGCAGCGCGGTGTGGCCGCGCGCGCGCACCTCGGCGTAGCCGAACTCGCGGGTGTGGGAGCCCTCGACCTTGCCGCCCAGCTGCTGCGCCATGGTCTGCATGCCGTAGCAGATGCCCAGCACCGGGACACCCAGTTCGTAGACGGCCTCGGGCGCCTTGTCGTCCACCTCGTACACGCTGGCGTGGCTGCCCGAGAGCACCACGCCCTTCAGGCGCCCGTCGGCGGCGAACCCGCGCACCCAGTCGCTGCTGACGTCGCAGGGGTGCACCTCGCAGTAGACGTGCGCCTCGCGGATGCGGCGCGCAATGAGCTGGGTGACCTGGGAGCCGAAGTCGAGGATGAGGATCTTGTCGTGCTGCATGGTGGTCGGTGAACGTCAAAAAAAGAGACGGGCCGTCTCGAAAGACGACCCGTTGAGCAGGAGGCTCCCCCTTCCAGGGCACCGCGGAACTGGCCTTGCCAGGCCGCAGGTGCCGCCCCCTTGGGGGTGACGCCGCAGGCGGCGGCGCGGGGGATCAATCGGCTCGGTAGTTGGGCGCTTCCTTGGTGATCTGCACGTCGTGCACGTGGCTTTCGCGCATGCCGGCGGCCGTGATCTGCACGAACTCGGCGCGCTCCTTCATCTCCTGGATGGTGGCGCAGCCGCAGTAGCCCATGCTGGCGCGCACGCCGCCCGAGAGCTGGAACAGGATGGACACCACCGAGCCCTTGTAGGGAACGCGGCCTTCGATGCCCTCGGGCACCAGCTTGTCGGCGTTGGGGTTGCCGGTGCTGCTTTCCTGGAAGTAGCGGTCGGCACTGCCCTGCTGCATGGCGCCGATCGAGCCCATGCCGCGGTAGCTCTTGTAGCTGCGGCCCTGGTAGAGGATGACCTCGCCCGGCGCCTCTTCGGTGCCGGCGAACATGCCGCCCATCATCACGGTGCTGGCGCCGGCCGCGATGGCCTTGGCGATGTCGCCGCTGTAGCGGATGCCGCCGTCGGCGATGAGCGGGATGCCGCTGCCGCGCAGTGCGGTGGCGACGCTGTCCACGGCCATGATCTGCGGCACACCCACGCCGGCCACGATGCGGGTGGTGCAGATGGAGCCCGGGCCGATGCCGACCTTGACCGCGTCGGCGCCGGCCTCGGCCAGCGCCAGCGCGGCCGCGCCGGTGGCGATGTTGCCGCCCACCACGTCCACCTGCGGGTAGTTCTGTTTGACCCAGCGCACGCGCTCGATCACGCCGCGGCTGTGGCCGTGCGCGGTGTCCACCACGATGGCGTCGACACCGGCCCTGACCAGGGCCTCGACACGCTCCTCGGTGCCCTCGCCCACGCCCACCGCCGCGCCCACGCGCAGGCGGCCGGCCGCGTCGCGCGCGGCGTTGGGGAAGTTGAGCTGCTTGGTGATGTCCTTGACCGTGATCAGGCCCTTGAGCTCGAAGGCCTCGTTGACGACCAGCAGGCGCTCGAGCTTGTGCTTGTTGAGCAGGGCCTTGGCCTCTTCCGGCGTGGTGCCCTCGGGCACGGTGATCAGGCGCTCGCGCGGGGTCATGATCTCGCGCACCGGCAGCTCGTAGCGGGTCTCGAAGCGCAGGTCGCGCCCGGTGACGATGCCCACCACCTTGCCCGCGTCCACCACGGGGAAGCCGGAGACGCCCAGTTCGTCGGAGAGCTTCATCACCTGGCGCACCGTGGTGTCGGGCGCAATCACCACCGGATCGCGCAGCACGCCGCTTTCGTAGCGCTTGACCTTGGCGACCTGGGCGGCCTGCTCGGTGGCCGTGAGGTTCTTGTGGATGATGCCCATGCCGCCTTCCTGGGCGATGGCGATCGCCAGGCGGGCCTCGGTGACGGTGTCCATGGCGGCGGACACGAGCGGCAGGTTGAGCTGGATGTTGCGGGAGAAACGGGTGGCCAGCGAGGTGTCCTTGGGCAGGACCTGGGAGTACGCGGGCACCAGCAAAACGTCGTCGAAGGTGAGCGCGTTGCCGAGGAGGCGCATGAGGGAGACTCCAAAAAGCGGATTGTAAACGTGGCCCCCTGGTCGTCCGTCCGGCGCCGGGCCGGTGCCGTCCGTTGCCTGAGGGCATCGCTTCGGCGGCCGCGGGGGGCCGGGCGCGGCACCCCGGACATACACTGGCCGAATGCCGAACACGCCCTTCGCTCCCCTCGCCCTGCGCTCGCTGGCCGCCCTGGCACTCACCGCCGCGATGGCGGCGCCGGCCCTGGCCCAGTGGCAATGGATCGACAACGCCGGCCGCAAGGTCTACAGCGACACCGCGCCGCCGGCCGGCACGCCCGACAAGAACATCCTCAAGCGCCCCGCCGCCGCCGCCGGGCCCATGTCCGCGTCACCGGCCCACCCGCCGGCGCCCGCTGCCGTTTCGTCGTCCTCCCCGGGCGATGCCGCCGCGCCGCCCACGCCCCAGGCCCCGGGCGTCGACAAGGAACTCGAGGCGCGCAAGAAGGAGGCGGAGGCCGCCGAGGCCGCGAAGAAAAAGCAGGAGGCCGAGAAACTGGCGCGCGCCCGGGCCGAGAACTGCCAGCGCGCCAAGACCGCCAAGACCACGCTCGATTCGGGCCAGCGCCTGGCCACCACCAACGCCAAGGGCGAGCGCGAGATCATGGACGACGCGCGCCGGGCCAGCGAGGCCCAGCGCCTGCAGCAGATCATCGCCAGCGACTGCGGGCCGCTGCCGCAGTAGCGGTCTCAGTACCCGGCCTTGCTGTTCGGCCGGCGTTTCGAGAACAGACCGGTACCGCGCGCGCCCTGCCCCGCGAAGCGCTCGCGCCGCGCCACCTTGGGGTCCACGCGCAAGGCGCGCAGCAGCTCCAGGCGGTCGCCCTCGCGCAAGGCCTGGTCGGGCTCGCAGCGGCGGCCCCAGACGGCCAGACTCAAGCCATCTCCCAGCGAGGCCGTTTCGGGGAACCGCAGGGGCCAGCCCGCCACGCGCAAGGCGTCCCGGGCGCTGGCGCCGTCGGGCAGGTCCACCTCGGCCTGGTGCACCGTGCGCGGCGCGCTGGCGTACAGCAAGGTCACGCGCATGGCTCAGGCGGTGCCGTAGACCTGGTCGGCGCGCTTGACGAAGGCGTCCACCAGGTTGCCCGCGATGCGGTCGAACACCGGCCCCACCACCGCGGCCAGGGCGGCGCTGGAGAAGCCGTAGCGCAGGGTGAACTCGACCTTGCAGGCGCGCTGCGAGCCGTCGCCCAGGGGCAGGAACTTCCAGACCCCGTCGAGCTGGGAGAAGGGGCCATCGACCAGCGCCATGTGGACCTCGCGGTCCGGCACATGGGTGTTGCGGGTGGTGAAGCCTTGCTGCAGGCCGCCAATGGACATGCCCACGCGGGCCACCATGCCCTCGGGCGTGCGCTCGATCACGTCGGCGCGGTCGCACCAGGGCAGGAACTGGGGGTAGTGCTGCACATCGGTGACCAGCGCGAACATCTCATGGGCGCTGTGCCACAGCAGCACGGACTTGTGAATGGTTTTCATACAATCGCCGGTCCCGCGCGGGCACCGCGCCCGCGGGCGCCGCGACAGGGCCTCGGCGATTCTAGTGTCGCCCCCGCCCTTGCCGCCCGGGCTTTCGCCCCCACCTCCCACCCATGTCCACCACCAGCCAACACCAGCCCAGCGACAGCCGCATCGCCGACAACAAGAAGGCGCTGTTCAACTACGCCATCGAGGAACGCTTCGAGGCGGGCATGGTGCTGCAGGGCTGGGAAGTGAAAGCCCTGCGCGAAGGCAAGGTGCAGCTCACCGACGGCTACGTGGTCATCCGCGACGGCGAGCTCTTCCTGATCGGCTGCCAGATCAACCCCCTGCGCACCGCCAGCACGCACGTGAGCGCCGAGTCCGCGCGCACCAAGAAGCTGCTGCTGCACAAGGCGCAGATCCACCGCCTGATCGGCAAGGTCGAACAAAAGGGCTTCGCCCTGGTGCCGCTGAACCTGCACTGGAAAGGCGGCCGCGTGAAGTGCGAGATCGCCCTGGGCAAGGGCAAGGGCGAGCACGACAAGCGCAACACCATCAAGGACCGCGAGGGCAAACGTGAGGTGGAGCGGGCGATGAAAGAGCAAAAGCGCTGATTTTTTCGGCGCGCGGGAATAAACCGCCCCCGCCCGGCGTTGACTCCAGTGCAGGACGCCCCGTCCTGCGCCACCATCCACCCGGAGAACACGCCATGAAATCGCTGATGTCCCTTGCCCTGGCCACCGCCCTGCTCGGCGGCTGCGCCTCGATGCTTGCCCCCGCCGCACCGGCCAAGATGGCCGACGGCGTGCTCGTCGGCCCCAACCAGATGACGCTCTACACCTTCGACCGCGACGCGGCGGGCAGCGGCAAATCGGTCTGCAACGGGCCCTGCGCCACCAACTGGCCGCCTTTCATGGCCGGCGCCAGCGACAAGGCCGCGGGCGACTACAGCATCGTCACCCGCGACGACGGCGCCAAGCAATGGGCCTTCAAGGGCAAGCCCCTGTACTACTGGGTGCGCGACACCAAGCCGGGCGACAAGACCGGCGACGGTTTCAACAACGTCTGGCGCGCCGCCAAGCCCTGAGGCCGCCCGAGCACGGGTCGCCGTCGCCCATGAACCCGCCCGAGCTGATCGCACAGATTCCCGCGCTGCGCCGCTACGCGCGGGCCCTCACCGGCGACGCCTGGGCCGCCGACGACCTGGTGCAGGACACGCTGGAGCGCGCCTGCGGCAAGTGGCGGCTGTGGGCCGTGGGCACCGACCTGCGGGCCTGGCTGTTCACGCTCATGCACAACCTGCACGTGAGCGGCGTGCGACAGCAGCTGAGGCGCTCGGCCGCCTTCACGCCGGTTGACGTGGACGCGGCGGCAGACGAGCTGGCCGCCCCCGACGCCGCGCAAGACCTGGCGCTGGACCTGCAGCGCTGCCTGCTGCAACTGCCCGAGGAGCAGCGCGCCGTGCTGCTGCTGGTGAGCCTGGAGGACATGAGCTACGAGCAGGTGGCCCGCATCACCGACACCCCCATCGGCACGGTCATGTCGCGCCTGTCGCGCGCCCGCGCGCGCCTGCAGGCCTTGCTGGACGCGCCGGCCCGGGGCGTGGCCAGCGCCCCGCCTTCCCCGCACCTGAAGCGGCTGAAATGACGCCGCCCCCGCCGCCATGGACAAGCCCCCTTTCCCTCCCCCGCTGAGCGACGCCGAGATCAACGCCCTGCTCGACGGCCAGCTCGGCGAGGCCGAGCGCGCCGCCCTCGACCATCGCCTGGCGCACGACGCCGCCGCGCGCGCGCGCCTGGACGCCTGGCGGGCGCAACGCGAGGCGATCCGCGGCCTGCACCGCGCCCTGCTCGACGAACCGCTGCCGCCCGCCCTGCTGGACGCCGCCCAGCGCGTGGGCGAGGCCCGCCAGCGCGGCGAGCGCTGGTGGCGCTGGGGCGGCATGGCCGCCGGCGTGCTGCTGGCCTTTGGCGCGGGCTGGCTGGCGCACGGCCAGTGGCGCGCACCGGCCGAGACCCGGCTGGCCGCGCGAGGCCCGGCCGCCGCCCTGCCCGCCTTCGCGCACGACGCGGCCCTGGCGCACGCCGTCTATTCGCCCGAGAAGCGCCACCCCGTGGAAGTGGCCGCCGCCGAGCAGGAACACCTGGTGCAGTGGCTCTCCCGCCGCACCGGCCGGCCTTTGAAGGTGCCCGATCTGCAGGCCCAGGGCTACGCGCTGGTGGGCGGACGGCTGCTGCCCGGCGAGGCCGGCGCGCGCGCCCAGTTCATGTTCCAGAACGCCGGGGGCCAGCGCGTGACCCTGTACCTGGGGGCGGTGGACCCGGCCTCGGCGGCCACGCCCGCCGGCCGCGAAACCGCCTTCCGCTTCGCGCCGGACGGCCCGGTGCCGGGCTTCTACTGGGTGGACCAGGGCTTCGGTTACGCGCTCAGCGGCCCGCTGCCGCGCGAGGCGCTGATGGCGCTGGCCGAGGCCGTGTACCACCAGCTTTGACGCCGCCGGCTGTATCGCCGCCGGCGAAACGCACCCCTCGGGGGGCCGCGCCCCGCGCAGCGGCGCAGCGTGGGGTGTCAGTTGTTCTGCGCCAGCTGCTCCAGGATCGCCGGGTTTTCCAGCGTGGAGATGTCCTGCGTGATCGCTTCGCCCTTGGCGACCGCGCGCAGCAGGCGGCGCATGATCTTGCCGCTGCGCGTCTTGGGCAGGTTGTCGCCGAAGCGGATGTCCTTGGGCTTGGCGATCGGCCCGATCTCCTTGCCCACCCAGTCGCGCAGTTCCTTGGCGATGGCCTTGGCCTCGTCGCCCGTGGGGCGGGCGCGCTTGAGCACCACGAAGGCCACGATGGCCTCGCCGGTCAGGTCGTCGGGGCGGCCGACCACGGCGGCCTCGGCCACCATGTCCGTCTTGGCCACCAGGGCCGACTCGATCTCCATGGTGCCCATGCGGTGACCCGAGACGTTGAGCACGTCGTCGATGCGGCCCGTAATGCGGAAGTAGCCGCGGTCGGCGCTGCGCACCGCGCCGTCACCCGCCAGGTAGTAGCCCTTGAGCTCCGGCGGGAAGTAGCTCTTCTTGAAGCGCTCCGGGTCGCCCCAGATGGTGCGGATCATCGAGGGCCAGGGCTTCTTGATGACCAGAATGCCGCCCGCGCCGTTGGGCACGTCGTGGCCCGCCTCGTCCACGATGGCCGCGTCGATGCCCGGCAGCGGCAGCGTGCAGGAGCCTGGCACCAGCGGCGTGGCGCCCGGCAGCGGGGTGATCACGTGGCCGCCGGTCTCGGTCTGCCAGAAGGTGTCCACGATGGGGCAGCGCTCATGGCCGACGTTCCGGAAGTACCACATCCAGGCCTCGGGGTTGATGGGCTCGCCCACCGAGCCCAGCAGGCGCAGGCTGTCCAGGTTCCAGTTCTTCGGGTGCACCTTCTCGTCGCCTTCGGCCGCCTTGATGAGCGAGCGGATCGCCGTGGGCGCGGTGTAGAAGATGCTGACCTTGTGCTTCTCGATCATCTGCCAGAAGCGCCCCGCGTGCGGGTAGGTGGGCACGCCCTCGAACACCAGCTGCGTGGCGCCGGCGGCCAGGGGGCCATAGGCCACGTAGGTGTGGCCGGTGATCCAGCCGATGTCGGCCGTGCACCAGAACAGGTCTTCGGGCCGCAGGTCGAAGGTCCAGAGCATGGTGAGCCGCGCCCACAGCAGGAAGCCCGCGGTGCTGTGCTGCACGCCCTTGGGCTTGCCCGTGGAGCCGGAGGTGTAGAGCACGAACAGCGGATGCTCGGCGCCGACGAACACCGGCGGGCAGTCGGTCCCCTGGCCGGCGATGGCCTCGGCCCAGGTGATGTCGCGGCCCGCCACCATGTGGCAGGCCGTGGGGGTGCGCTGCAGGGTGATGACGGTCTTGATCGACTCGCAGCCGCCCATGGCGATGCCTTCGTCGACGATGGCCTTGAGCGGCAGTTCCTTGCCGCCGCGCATCTGGTAGTTGGCGGTGACGACGGCCACTGCGCCGGCGTCCTGGATGCGCTCCTGCAGGGCCTTGGCCGAGAAGCCGCCGAACACCACGCTGTGCGTGGCGCCGATGCGCGCGCAGGCCTGCATGGCCACCACGCCCTCGATGGTCATGGGCATGTAGATGATGACGCGGTCGCCCGTCTTGACGCCCCGGGCCTTGAGCGCGTTGGCGAACTGCGAGACCTTGGCCAGCAGCTCCTTGTAGGTGACCCGGGTCACCGCGCCGTCGTCGGCCTCGAAGACGATCGCCGTCTTGTTCTCCACCGGCGTGCCCATGTGGCGGTCCAGGCAGTTGTGGGAGGCGTTGAGCTCTCCGTCCTGGAACCACTTGTAGAAGGGCTTGTCGCTGGCGTCCAGGGTCTGGGTGAAGGGCTTGTGCCAAGCCAGGTGTTCCTTGGCCAGGCGGGCCCAGAAGGCCTCGGGGTCCTTGTCGGCCTCGGCGCACAGGGCTTCATAGGCCTTCATGCCCGAGACGCGGGCGGCGGCGACGGTGGCGGCGCTGGGTTCGAACACCCGGTTCTCGACCAGGACGGATTCGATCGACGACGAAGGCGATGACATGGCGGGTGTCTCCTCGACTGTTGTGCTGGAAAACGGGGCCGGCGGCACTGTGCGCAAAGGCACTTACGGCCAACTGACACGGGACGAGGCTTCTACAATAACCGACGCCTGCGGCTGCCCATTCGGTGCGCCGCTTTTTTTGGCCCCGACACACCATGACCGACCCCCTCAAAGCCGCCCGCCCGATCCGGCCCCTGCCCAACCTGATCTTCGCCAGCCGCTGGCTGCAGCTGCCGCTGTACATCGGCCTGATCGCCGCGCAGGCCATCTACGTCTACCACTTCTGGGTGGAACTGGTGCACCTCATCGAAGCCGCCTTCGGCAGCGAGATCGCCCTGCAGAAGCTGGTCAGCAGCATCGGCTACAAAAGCGACGTGGTGCCGACCAGCCTGAACGAGACCATCATCATGCTGGTGGTGCTGGCGCTGATCGACGTGGTGATGATCTCCAACCTGCTGATCATGGTGATCGTGGGCGGCTACGAGACCTTCGTCAGCCGCATGAACCTGGAAGACCACCCCGACCAGCCGGAGTGGCTGAGCCATGTGAACGCCAGCGTGCTGAAGGTCAAGCTGGCCACGGCCATCATCGGCATCAGCTCCATCCACCTGCTCAAGACCTTCATCAACGCCGGCAACTACGAGGTGAAGGTGCTGATGTGGCAAACGCTCATCCACATCGCCTTCCTGTTCAGCGCCCTGGCCATCGCGCTGGCCGACCGGCTGATGTCCGCGCCCTCGCAGGACCACTGAGCCTGGCGCGCGGCGCGCCCCCTCATCAGTGCAGGGCCCGGTAGATCGCGTCGGCCAGATCGGCCGAGATGCCTTCCACCGTGGCCAGGTCCTCCACGCTGGCCGAGGCGACGCCGCGCACCCCGCCGAAGCGCTGCAGCAGCCGCGCGCGCTTCTTGGGGCCCACGCCCGGGATGTCTTCGAGCTGGCTCGCCCCCACCCGCACCTTGGCGCGCTGCGCGCGCATGCCGGTGATGGCGAAACGGTGCGCCTCGTCGCGAATCTGCGCGATCAGCATCAGCGCCGCCGAGTCGTGCCCCAGGTAGACCTTGGCGCGGCCGTCGGCGAAGACCAGCTCCTCCAGGCCCACCTTGCGGCCCTCGCCCTTTTCCACCCCGACGATGCTGCCCAGGTCCAGCCCGAGCTGCTGGAACACCTCGCGCGCCACGCCCACCTGGCCCTTGCCGCCGTCGATGAGCACGATGTCCGGCAGCCGCGGACCGGTGGCCGGCATGTCCTTGCCCGAGTCCTTGGGGGCTGAGGGGACGGCCGGCGCGTCCTCCACCGCCGGGGGCAGCGGCTCGGCCTCGCCATCGGGCCCGGCGGCCACGGCCACCTCCGTGCCCGGCGGCAGCGCCGCCTCGCCCGCCTCGGCCTTCAGCGCCTCCGCGATGCGGCCGTAGCGGCGCGTCAGCACCTGGCGCATGGCGGCATAGTCGTCGCCGGGCGTGATGCCATCGATGTTGTAGCGCCGGTACTGGCTGTTCTGCAGCTTGTGGCCCTCGAACACGACGCAGGAGGCCTGCGTGGATTCGCCCGCCGTGTGCGAAATGTCGAAGCACTCGATGCGCAGCGCCTCCAGATCGTCATCCGGCAGTTGCAGGGCCTCGGCCAGGGCGCGGGTGCGGGCCTGCTGGCTGCCCTCCTCGGCCAGCAGCCGCGCCAGCGCGATTCCCGCGTTCTTCTGCGCCATCTCCAACCAGGCGCGGCGGTGCTCGCGGGGCTGGTGCACCGCGTGCACCTTCTGGCCGGTCTGCTCGCTCAGCGCGTCCAGCAGCGGCCGGCCCACGGGCTGGCTGGTCACCAGCACCGGCGGCATGGGCGCGCCCAGGTAGTGCTGGGCGATGAAGGCCTCCAGCACGCGCCGCGCGGCGCGCTCGCCGGGCTCCACTGCCTCGGCGGCGGACGGCCCGACGGCCTCGGGCCCGTCGGCTTCGGCCTGCGCCATCTGCTCCTCGATCGCGCTGGCATCGTCCAGGTGGGCAGGAAAGTACGGCCGGTCGCCCAGGTGGCGACCGCCGCGCACCATGGCCAGGTTCACGCAGGCGCGCCCGCCCAGCACCTTCACGGCCAGGATGTCCACGTCCTGGTCGCCGCCCACCTCCATGCTCTGCTGGTGCAGCACGCGCGAGAGCGCCGTCATCTGGTTGCGGATCTCGGCCGCCTGCTCGAACTCCAGCTTCTCGCTGTGCGCCAGCATGCGCCGCTCCAGCGTCTGCAGCACCTGCTGCGTTTCGCCGCGCAGGAAACGCTCGGCGTTGGCCACGTCGCTCAGGTACTCGGCCTGGTGGATCAGGTCCACGCAGGGGCCGCTGCAGCGCTTGATCTGGTACAGCAGGCAGGGCCGCGTGCGGTTGGCAAAGACCGTGTCTTCGCAGGTGCGCAGCTTGAAGACCTTTTGCAGCAGCTGGATGGACTCCTTCACCGCCCAGGCGCTGGGGTAAGGGCCGTAGTAGCTGTGGCGCTTGTCCACCGCGCCGCGGTAGTAGGCCATGCGCGGGAACAGCGTGGAGGCGCTGGGCGCGCGGCCGGTGAGCGGGCGCAGCGCCTCGCGCGTGCCGGTGATCTTGAGGTAGGGGTAGCTCTTGTCGTCGCGGAACAGGATGTTGAACCGCGGGTTGAGCGTCTTGATGAGGTTGTTCTCGAGCAGCAGGGCCTCGGCCTCGCTGCGCACCACGGTGGTCTCCAGCCGCACGATGCGGCTCACCATGTGGCCGATTCGCGTGCCGTCGTGGTTCTTCTGGAAGTAGCTGGAAACGCGCTTCTTCAGGTTGCGCGCCTTGCCCACGTAGAGCAGCTGGCCCTGGGCGTCGAAGTAGCGGTAGACCCCCGGCAGCGCGGGCAGCGCCGCGACCTCACCCAGCAGTTGTTCGGAATGCGCCTCGGACATGGGGCGTATTGTCGCGCCCCGCCGCTGCCCGTCCGGGCCTCAGGGCCGGGCGCGCGGCAGCAGCGCACCCAGGCCGCGCCGCAGGGTGTCGGCCACACGCCGGAACACCGCGCGATAGGCCTCGCGCCGCTGCTCGCCGATCTGCCCCAGCGCCCAGGTCGCCAGCAGCACGCCGGCCAGCAGGGCGGCGTAGCCCGCCCAGCCCGAGGCCGACACCCCCGCCGCTCGCGCCAGCACCAACAGGCTGAAGTGGATGAGGTAGAAGCTGAAGGTGCGGTCGGCCAGCCAACGGATCAGACGACCGGCGCGGTCTGGGAAGTTCCAGCCGGCCCCCGCGCAGCCCACCACGAAGCCGGCGAACAACAGGCCCGTGACGTAGTCGGACAGCACGTGCTCGGTGGAGCCCGGCTCGAAGGGCCACGGCGCCCCAGCCGCGATGGCGGCGTACAGGGCGCGCGAGGCCCCATCCGTGGCCTGCCGGGCACCCGACAGCAAGAAGACCGCGTACGCCAGGGCGCAGACCAGCATCAAGGCGCGCGCCGGCCAGGGCCCCAGGCGCAGGGCGCCCAGGTGGCGACAGAGGAACACGCCCAGACACCACACCGGCAAGAGCATCAGCACGGCCGGCCCCATGAAACCCAGCACCAGCACCAGCAGGGGCCAGCGCCACCAGCCGCGCGCGTAGACGAACACGCCGAACAGCGCGTAGTACCAGACCTCGTAGGCCAGCGACCAGTACGGCTCCATGCTGAAGGGCTGCCAGGAGCCGAACCAGCCCTCGCCCAGGAACAGCCAGTGGTAGGGCGGCACCAGCGCGGCCTTGGGGTACTGCCAGGCATAGCCGGCATAGCCCTCCGGGTTCAGACCCAGGCCGATGCGGTCGAGCAGCAGCGCCAGCAGCACCGCGGGAATGGCCACCGAGTAGATGCGCGAGACCCGCGCGAGCGCATAGTGCCCGGCGCTGCCGTGGCGCGACAGCGTGCTGTGTGCGATGACGAAGCCCGAGATGACGAAGAAGGCGATCACCGCGTCGTCGGCCGAGCGGTGCCAGGTCAGCGAGAGCGCCGCGGGCGCCAGCCCCAGCACCACCGAATGGCCCACGTAGACCGCCAGCGCGGCCACCACGCGGCAGAGGTCGAGCCAGATCGAGAGCGAGGGAGAGAGGGGGGCCAAAGCTAGTATCCGCGCCAGCCGGCCCAGGTGCGCCACGCCTTGGCCTTCATGGCGTCGCGCCCGGGGTTCACGCCCACCGGGCCCGGCCCCAGGCCCACGTGCCGCAGCACCTTGCGCGCGCGCTGGTTGAAGTTGAGCGCGTCGCGCCAGTCCACGGTCTGCGGCGTGTTGAAGATGATGGACATGGAGATGGACACGTCGTCGGCGCCGTTGTGCACGTGGTGGCCGGCCACGAAGGGGATGTGCAGCGCCTGCCCGGGCTCGAACCAGTAGCGTGTGCTGATGCCGTCCTTCTCGGGCGTCCAGGGCAGCTGGGTGCTCACGTAGGAAACGTAGTTTTCACGGTCGGGCGAGGTCACCACGCGATCATCCCAGGGATCGGACACGGTGACCCACTTGCTGCCGCGAAACTGCAGCAGGAAGGTGGAGTAGCGGTCGATGTGGAAGGGCGTCACGCTGTTGGGCGAGGCGATGAACAGGTAGAGCTTGGGCGAGATCGCCTTGTCGCCCACGCCGCGTTCCCACATGAGGGACTCGACGTCGTGGATCATGTCCTGGTAGAGCTCGGCGAAGCTGGGGTCCGCCTGCGGCGAGTTCACCATGATGTAGGCGTCGGACTCGCGGATGGTTTCGATGGTTTCCTCGATCGAGCGGTCCAGCGGCTTCTGGCGGAAGGTCTTCTCGAAGTTGTCCCCGGTGTCCAGGCGCCGGGTGGCGAACATCACCTGCCCCTGAGGCAAGCGCGGAATGACCTTGGCCAGGTTTTCCATGGACAGGGCGGGATGCCCCATCAAGCGGTGGCCGCAGGCAAAAGAACCCCGGTCGAGCAAAGAAGCGTCGACGCCCTCATCAAAGCAGCGCAGCATGCCGAATCCTCCTGCGGCGCACCGGCCGCATTCCCGTTCAAGCTATGCCCCCATCGCATCCGCGCCTCTGGCGACGCGTGTTTGTGCGGCATTCTGCTCGCCGGCCCAGACCGTGCCAAGGGGCAGCCGTCCGGCTTCCTTCAGAATGCCGGATTTCGCACACATCCAAGGCCGCCCTTGAACTCCACGCGCAAGAAATTCGGTTTCCAGCTGATCTTCAGCAATGCGGAAGTCGCCGGGCAGCTGATCCTGAGCATGGTGCTGGCCCGCCTGCTCGACCCGGACGACATCGGCGTGTACTCCATGAGCGCCGTGCTGGTGGCCGTGGCCCACCTGTTCCGCGACTTCGGCGTCACGGCCTTCATCAAGCGGCAGAAGGAACTGAGCGAAGACACCCTGCGCTCCGCCCTGGGCGTGGTGATGTGCACGTCGTGGACGATGGCGCTGGTCATGTTCCTGAGCGCGCCGCTGTGGTCGGCCTTCTTCAACGAACCGCGGGTGGAGCACGTGGTGCAGGTGCTGGCCATGGGTTTCGTGCTCATCCCCTTCGGCGCCCTGCCCGGCGCCATCCTGGTGCGCAACATGGAGGTCGTGCGCACCGCCAAGGCCGGGCTGATCGCGCTCGGCGTCTACTTCGTGGTCTCCGTGGTTTTGGCGCTGCAAGGCTTCGGCCACATGACCATGGCCTGGGCCAACCTGATCAACATCGCCACCCACGTCACGGCGGTGCGGCTGCTGTCCACCACGAAAACCCCCTGGATCCCCGGTCTCAAGCACTGGGGCCGCGTGGCCAACTTCGGCGTCGGCGCCATGATCACCTCGGCCATGACGGCGATCGACAACGCCATTCCCGACATCGCCCTGGGCCGGCTCAGCACGCCCACCAACGTGGGCTTCTTCAGCAAGGCCAACTCCACCATCAACATCGCCAGCAGCGGCGTGATGCCCGCGGTGAACTACTTCGCCCTGCCCTACATGGCCCGCCTGCACCACGGCCAGGGCGACATCGCGGCCGAGGTCTGCCGCGTCACCTCCTACCTGGCCACGCTGCTGCTGCCGGCCATGGCCATGACGGCGCTGCTGGCCAACGAGGTGATCTTCCTGCTCTATGGCGCCAAGTGGCTGCCCAGCGCCGTGGCCGTGCCCTGGCTGTGCGTGTCGGCGGGCCTGGGCGTGCTGTTCTCCTTCGTGCCGGCGGCGCTCATGGGCATCGGCAAGCCCTATGTGGCTGGGCTGCCCATGGTGTTGCTGCTGTGCCTGAAGGCGGTGTTCATCCTTCTGCTGTTCAACGGCTCGCTGCAGAGCTTCGCCGAGGCCATGGTGGTCGCGCAGGTGCTGACCGTGCCCATGGGCCTGTGGATCCAGTACCGCTACCTGGGCATCGCCCCCGGGCGCTGGCTGGCCATGGCCGCCCGGGTGGTCGGTCTCACGCTGGTGCTGCTCGGCAGCATGCTGGCGCTCAAGTGGGCCTTGCCCCCCCTGCCCGCCTGGGCCACCGTGCTGGCGCTGGGCCTGCCGGCGGCGATCGGCTGGGCCGTGCTGCTGCGGCTGTTTGGCCTGCCCTTGTACGGGGAGCTGCGCACGCTGTTCGTGCGCTGGCGCCAGCGCGGGGCCTGAGCGCGGCGCGGGTTCGCGGCGGGCGAGGTTTCAGCCTCGCAGGCGCTTGACCTGGCTCAGCACCCAGAACGCGGCCGATCGGCCCACCAGGCAACCCCGGCGCAGCGATTGCGCGAACTCGCGCGCCGCCACGGTCGGGTCGCCCGACCAGTAGTGGGTGTAACCGTGGTCGAAATGCGCGCGGCCCAGGCGGTAGCGGTAGTGCAGCGCTGGCAGGCGATGGCCGTCGGGGTCGCTCAGGCCCCAGCGCTCGCGGGCGCGCTCGAGCAGCTCCGCAAGGTGGTTGCGCTCGATCATCCGGTGCATGGCGCTGGCCGGGTGGATGCGGTAGATCGCCATCACCGACGAGAAGCCCTGGATGTGCGCATGGCGCGAGCAGCGCAGCCAGAAGTCGTAGTCCTCGCCTCGCTCCATGCTTTCGTCGAAACCGCCGGCCTGGCGGTAGACCTCGCGCCGCATGAGCGGCGTGATCATGCCCAGGGTGCAGCCCATCAGGATGCGCGTGTACATCCAGCCGCTCCACTCGGGGTTGGTGCGCGCCAGGGCCTGTTCGTCGGGGTAGTGCTCGGACGGGTCGGGCCAGGTGCCGTCGGGTCCGGGCCGCCAGCGGTGGATCTCGGCGAACACGATGCCGACCTCGGGGTGGGCTTCGAGGTAGTCCACCTGCACCTTCAGCTTGCCGGGCACCCAGAGGTCGTCCGCGTCGATGAAGGCGAGGTAGCGCCCGCGCGCCTGTTCCATGCCCAGGTTGCGCGCGCGCGAGACGCCGCCGCGCGGGCCTTCGATCACGCGCACGCGGGGGTCGATGCGTTCCAACGCGGCGTAGTCGCCGTCGCTGGAACCGTCGTTGATGACGATCAGCTCCAGGTCGCGGTAGGACTGCGAGAGCACGCTGTCGATGGCGGCGTGGATGTAGCGCATGGCGTTCCACGCCGGCATGATCACCGAGACCATCGGCGCGGCATCGCGCTGCACAGGCTCGCTCACGCCACCCCCCTGTCGGGCGCCGCGCGCGCAAGGCGCGCCTGCTCGCGCTGGTGCTCATTCAGGCGCTGGCGCAAATGCACCTGCAGCACCGCCATCAGCATGACCATGAAGTAGGCCATTTCCAGATAGGCCACGCTCACGCTGGCGCCGCCCACCAGATACGCCATGACGGCCAGCATGAGCATGTCGCCCAGGTCGCGCGCCCACACGTAGTCGGGCCCCAGCCGCGTGGCCATGCGCTTGACGGAGAAGCGGTTCAGCAGCGGCAGGGAGAAGATCAAGAGGTAGAGGAACAGCCCGAGGAAGCCCAGATCGCCCATGACCTCGAAGTACACGCTGTGCGCGGCCTTGGCCCGCACGAATTCGGGCTCGGGCAAGTTGAGGAAGTCGAGCAGGCTGGGGGCGGTCTTGAAATGGTCCCACACGTACTGCACCTGCACCGCGTGGAAGCCGCCGCCGAAGAAGGGGTGCTCCAGCGCCAGGGCCGAGCTGATCTTCCACGCGTGCACGCGGCCCATGAAGGAGTCGTCCTCCTTGGCCTCGCCGATGGTCTCCAGACGGGCCACCACCGAGTCGGGCACGAACTGCGACAGCAGCAGGCCCATGGCCAGCACAATGAACAGCGTGCGCCAGCGGTGGCGCGAGGTGAGGATGAGCCAGAAGGCCACCACCGCCAGCGCCACGAAACCGCCCCGCGAGCCGCCGCCCATGATGGCCAGAACGATGAGCACGAACACGCTCAGAAAACCCCAGCGCGCGAAGCGGTGCACCGAGTGCAGGTAAAGGTAATAGGCGATCGGCAGCACCATCGCCAGCGCGGTCGACAGGTGGTTGCGGTCGTACAGCATGCTGCCGGCCGGGCCGAACATGTTGTGCGAGCCGCCCGAGACCACGGTTTTCAGGCCCTCGATCACGCCGTGCAGGCCCAGGCCGAACACCACCACCAACAGGATGGCGTGAAAGTGCATGCGCGTCTGCACGAACATCGGCATGAGCATGCTGAAGACCAGCCCCTTCATCAGCAGGTCGAAGTACTTGAAGTTGTTGTCGTTGCCGGCGTAGCCCGTGAGCCAGGAGACCGTGGCATGCAGCAGGAACACCAGGTACAGGACCACGGCCCAGTTGAATCGGTACTGGCTCCAGTCCACGCGGCGCAGCACCACCAGCAGCAAGGTGATGCCGGCGAAGATGAAGTTCACGCGCGCACTGGCCATGAAGCCGAACAGGAAGCCCGTGGGGATCATGGCGGACGTCCAGCCCCACAGCATGTAGGCGTTGAACGGGCGCACGAAGGCCAGCGGGATCAGGGCCAGCATGGCCAGGGCAAAGAGCAGATCACGCACCGCGACGCTCCCCAGGCCGGCCGCTCGTGCTTCCCTTGCGCTGGCGCTTGCCATCGCCGGCATCGGTCGGCGGATGCAGCTCATGCACTCGGTACTGGAAGTAGCCGAGGTCGTTGGGTGTGGGCCGCTTCGGGTCGGCCTTGTAGATGCGCCAGCAGACGTAGGTCATGCAGGCCACGTCGAACATGAAGATGAGGGCTTCCATGGCGGTTCGCTTCAGTTCGCGGGGATCGTGCGGCCAATCATCTTGAGTTCGATGTTCAGCGGCCTCGGGTTCGGATTGACGGGCCCCTTGTTGCGAAGGATCACCAGCTCGGTCTCGTGCGCGTGGTGATTGGCGGGCGTGGGGATGCGCGCGACCTCCTCGAACTGGGGGCTGGCCATCAGGTGCTCGAAGCGGCGCATGGCCTCCAGGTCGGTCCAGAACCCCGGTTGCATCACCACGTAGTGCACGCCTTGATCGTTGAGCAGCTGGCCGAGTTCCGCTTCGCTCAGGGATTTTTCCTCGACACCGAGCTCACGCCGCACGGACAGGCGCAGCAGGATTTTGTCGGCGCGCAGCACGCTCAGGTCGCGCCGGTCCTCGCGCGCGCGCAGGTTGAAGATGAAGGAGCCGTCGCGGTAGCCGGAGAACAGCACCACGCTGTGGCGCGGCGCCAGGCGCGCGATCTGGTCGACCACGCGCGCATAGCCATCCACGTACGGCACGGGCCGCCACCAGAAGGTGATGGCACCGGTGGACAGCACCAGGGCCAGCAGTGCCGCCTGGCCGCTGAGCACCGGCAGGGCGTCCTGAACCGCCCACACGGCCACGAAGGCCAGGGGCAGCAGCAGGAACACGCTGTGGCGCGCTTCCTTGAGGTCGATCAGGGAAAAGAACACATAGCCCACCACGAACCAGCTCAGCCACAAACCCCACCAGGGCAGCGCGGCACGCTGGCGCCAGGCACGCCACACGCCCCACAGCGCCACGGCCAGCAGAGGCCAGCCCATCTGCGAAGGCAGTTGCTGCAGGTACCACAGCCAGCCCTGCACGCTCCAGCGCGGTGCCACGGCGTCGGCCACGCCGGCGACGGACTGCAGATTGGCCTGGCCGAATTTCAGGGTCATCACGACCACCGGCATCAGGGCGGCCAATGTCAGCGCGGCGATCGCCCAGTGCCGCCCCCGCCGCAACAGGCCCAGGCCCTGGTCGCGCGCCAACACGGCGAGGTAGACCAGGCCCACGAAGCCGACGGTGAGCTTGGTGTTCATGGCCAGCACCAGCAGTGCCGCGCTCAGGCCGAGCCAGCCGATGCGCCCGCTGCGCCGGTGCTCCACGAATGCCACCACGCTCCAGACCAGGAAGGCGTAGGCCGGCACCTCGGTCATCACCTGCCGGCCCCAGAGCGCGATCTCGGGCAGCAGCACCATGAGCAGCGCGAAGGCCAGCGCCGGCAGCGGCGCCAGCCAGCTGCGCCCCAGCCGCCAGCAGCCCAGGCCAAAGGCGAAGTAATGCAGGAAGACCACCAGCAGCGCGACCTCGTGCGACACGCCGAACAGCAGGTAGAACGGCGCGGTCAGCGCATAGAGTAGTGGCGGATAGAAAAGGATGGTGAGCGCCGGGTACTGCGCGTAGTAGTGGTAGGCGTAGCCCACCGGGTCTTGCCAGGGCCGGTCGCGCAGCAGGTCGGCCACGAAGGCGCTGTTGAGCGCGTGGCGCGCCGCGTCGCTCCACCAGAAGGCACCGCCACGCGGCGACTGCCAGTAGAGCAGCGCCAGCACCGCGACCAGCACGGCGCTGACGAGCCACCATGAACTACGCCGCTTCATGCCCTTGACCTCGCGCCGCGAGAGGGGCCCGCCCGATCACCGACCGGAACAGCTCGAGTTGCCCGCGGGTGGTGTCCTCCCACGAGAAGCGCTCCGCGTGTCGTCGCACGGCCTCGCGCGCGGGCGGCGTCAGCATGAGCGCGCGCCAGGCCTCGGCCAGCGAGGCGGCGTCGCGCTCGCGCATGAGCCGGCCGGCGTCCGGCGTGCTCACCACCTCGGGCGTGCCCCAGATGTTGGTGGCGATGACGGGCGTGCCGCAGGCCATGGCTTCGAGCAAGACGTTGGCCCAGCCTTCGCGGCTGCTGCACAGCGTGAGCACGTCGGCCGCGGCGTACCACCACTTCAGCTCGGCCTGCGGCACCACGCCCGCGAAGCGCACGCGATCGGCCACGCCCAGGCGCACGGCCAGGGCCTCCAGCGTCGACCGGTCCGGGCCGGAGCCGGCGATCAGCAGGGTGACGTCCGGCAGCTGCGTGAGCGCCTCGATGGCGATGTGGTGGCCCTTGCGCTCGATCAGCAGGCCGACGGAGAGCAGGTAGCGCCCGTCCACCGGCAGGCCCAGGCGTTCGCGCGCCGCCGCGCGCGGCTCGGGCACGAAGCGCTCCAGGTCCACGCCGTTGCGCAGGGTGTGCAGCTTGGATGCCTCTCCCCCCAGGTCGCGCAGCGTGTCCATGAGCGCCTGGCAGACGCCGATGGAGCCGCTGGCGCGCGCCGCCGTGTCCAGGATCAGGCGGCGCGGGTAGGCGTATTGCGGGATGAGGTTGAGGTCGGTGCCGCGCGCCGTCACCACGAAGGGCTTGCCCAGCCACTTCGCCAACAGGCCGGCGGCGACGCCGTCGGGGTAGTAATAGTGGGCGTCGATGAGGTCGAAATCGAAGCCCTCGCGCTGCAGGCGCCTGAGCAGCGGCAGCGCCGCCAGCGCCATGGCCCAGGGCGCGAGGTTCATGCCCACCTTGGGCAACAGCAGGTAGCGCGGGTGGAACACCTCCAGGCCATTGCGCTCCTCGCGCCGGGGGGTCGCAGCGAACTGGGCGTACTCGCCAAAGCGCTTGGCGGTGGACGGGAACCAGGGCACGGGCGCCACGACCTTGGCCTGCACCTCGCCGCTTTTCACCAGCTCGCGCAACCGCGTCTCCACGAAGATGCCGTGGATGGGCCGCACGCCGCTCGGGAACAGCGAGGAGAAGAGCAGCACCTTCATGGGTTTCATGCGGCCGCCCCGCGGGTTTGTGTCGCCTGGGCCGCCTGGGCCAGCGCCACCGCGCGGCGCGCATTGCCGGTCCAGGTGAGCTCCAGCCGGTCGATGGTGTTGGCGGAGCCCTCGCCCAGCCGCTCGCGCAGCTCCGCGTCGCGGCACACGCGGGTGAGCGCTGCTTCCAGCGCGCCGCGGCCCTGTTCCTCGAACAGCAGTGCGTTGAGCCCGTGCGTGAGCACCTCCATGAGGTTGGGCGTGGCGGGTGCCACCACCGCCTTGCCCAGCGCCAGGTACTCCATGAGCTTGAGCGGCGAGGCGTAGGGTGTGACGGCCGGCTGCAGCGCGATGTCGAAGGCCGCCACGTGCGCGGGCACGGCGTCGCGGTGCACCACGCCGGTGAAAGTGACCCGGTCGGACAGGCCCAGGCGCGCCGCCTGCGCCTCCAGCGCGCCGCGCACCGGGCCATCGCCCACCATCAGCAGGTGGGCCTCGGGCGGCGCGTCGGGCGTGGCCA
Source organism: Hydrogenophaga sp. SNF1 (assembly GCF_034421675.1). NCBI lineage: Bacteria > Pseudomonadati > Pseudomonadota > Betaproteobacteria > Burkholderiales > Comamonadaceae > Hydrogenophaga > Hydrogenophaga sp. SNF1. The sequence goes on along the minus strand of NZ_CP139793.1, from coordinate 2,512,870 downwards.
TCCAGTCGATGATGCGGTCCACGCCGTGCCACTCGCGCACGAAGCCGGTGAAGCCCAGCACCAGGCGGCCCTGCAGCCCGAGCTGGCGTTTGGCCTCGTCGCGGCCCGGCGCCTGCGCGAAGTGCGAGCGGTTGATGCCATTGGGCACCACATGGATGCGTTCGGCCGGCACGCCGTAGGCCTTCACGTGGTCCGCCAGCACGGCCGTCACCGGCAGCACGGCATCGGCGCCGCGCCAGGCCATGCCCTCGGCCCAGCGCGCCAGGCGCCGCAGCGACAGGCCGCCGCTGTGCTGCTCGCGCTCGTGCACCAGCGGGGCGTTGACCTCGAGCAGCAGGGGCAGGCCGAGCTTGCGCTTGGCCATGACGCCGGCCAGCAGGAACAGGTTGTAGCGTTCGTAGATCACGTCGGGCTGGAACTCGCGCGCGGCGGCCACCAGTTTGCGGTAGGCCACGGCGCTGTAGCTGATTTCCATCAACTCATAGAGCGCGCGCGGCAGCACGGCCTTGAGGCGGTGCACCCAGCCCACACCACCGCCCATGCGGCCCTCGTCGCCGCCGCTGGCGGGCGCGACGATGCGCACCTCGTGGCCGAGGCCGCGCAGGGCCTCGATCATTTCCTCGATGTGCACGGCCTGGCCGTCTTTGCTGGCGGTGCGGTGGTGGTACAGGATGCGCATGGCGGGTTCAGGCGACCTGCAGGCGCGGCGCCTCGGCGCGCGCGAACAGCGCGGCGTAGGCGTCGACCATGCGGTCGATGGAGTAGTGCAGCTCGGCGCGCTCGCGCGCGGCGCGGGCCAGGCCCTGGGCAAAGGGAGCGTCGTCGTGCAGCCGGTTCAGGGCCCGGGCCATGGCGGCCTCGTCGTCCGAGGGCACCAGCAGGCCGCTGACGCCGTCCTCGAACACGTCGGGGGTGCCGCCCACGGCCGTGGCGAGCACGGGGCGGGCGCTGGCCATGGCCTCCTGCAGCGTGCACGAGGTGCCTTCGGCCTGCGAGGGCAGCACGAACACGTCGAGGGCGCGCAGGATGGCGGCGACGTCGCTGCGCGCGCCCGGCAGCCAGGCCAGGGCGCGCAGGCCGGCCTCGTCGAGCACGCGCTCGACCTCGGCGCGCAGGCCGCCCTCCCCCACGATGACCAGCCGAGCGCGAGCGGCCAGCTCTGGCCGCTCACGCAGCCAGCGCACGAAGGCGCGCGCCAGCAGCGGCTGGTTCTTCACCGTCATGAGCCGGCCCACGGTGCCCACCAGCCAGTGGCGGCCGGGCTCGAAGGGGCAGCCCTCGATGGCCGTCGCGGGGCCGGGCGAAAAGCGGCGCGTGTCCACCCCGTTACCGATCAGGTGGCGCTTGGCCGCCGGCACGCCGACGGCCTCGCCGAGGTAGCGGTCCAGATCGGCCGAGACGGACACGAAGCGGCTCACGAAGGGCGCGTAGGCGCGGCGCAGCCAGCGGTACTTGGCGCTCAGGCCCTGGGGGTCGTGCGCGTCCCAGCCATGCTCGACGTGCACACGCCAGGGCACGCCCGCGGCCCAGGCCACCGGCACCACCTCGAGCGGGGCCAGGTTGCAGCTGTGCAGCACGTCGGGGCGGATTTCGCGCAACAGCCGCCAGATGGCGGGGTACTGCTTGAGCGCGTGGCCCGGCGGCTTGTCGAGCGCGATGAAGCGCACGCCCTCGCGCTCCACGCGCTGGCGGAAGTCGCTCACCGTGGTGAGCGAGAGCACCACGTGCTCGAAGCGCTCGGCCGGCAGCCGGTTGATGAGCTGCACGATGACGTTTTCCAGCCCACCGATGTCGAATCGGTAGACCACGTGCAGCACCCGCAGCCGGCGCGCCCCAGCGCTCATCGGCACGCCTCCGCGCTTTGCGCTGCGGTGCGAACGCCTTCGGGCGGCCGTGCGGCGTTCACGGTTTGTCCTCCGGGCTCAGTTCGTGCCGGCGCAGGAAGGCCTCGAACATCACCAGCATCCACAGCGGCGTGGCGTGGTCGCTGGTGCCGCGCTGGTGCTCGTCCACCAGGCGCTGGAGTTGGCGCTCCTGGAAATAGCCCGAGTCGCGCAGGCGATCGCCCAGCACGGCTTCTTTCACGCGGCCGGCCAGCGGACCGCGCAGCCAGTCGGCCAGCGGCACCGAGAAGCCCATCTTGGGCCGGTAGAGCACGTCGTGCGGCAGCTTGGGTTCCATGGCGCGCTTGAGCAGGGCCTTGCCTTCGCTGCCATCGATCTTCAGGTGGCTGGGCAAGGTGGCCAGCCACTCGATGAGCTCGTGGTCCATCAGCGGTTCGCGCACCTCCAGCGAGTGCGCCATGCTCGCGCGGTCCACCTTGGTGTTGATGTCGCCGACCAGCCAGGTCTTGTAGTCCAGGTACTGGATCAGGGCCAGCGGATCGTCGGTCTGCGCCTGGTCGGCGTGCTGGGTGAAGACGTCCAGCGCGCTGTAGCCGCCCAGGCCCCGCTTGAAGCCCTCGCTGAAGAGCGCGCTGCGCTGGTCGGCGCGCAGGTGGGACATGCTGTGGTGGTAGGCCTCCACGCTGTCCATGGCCAGGGCCTGGAAGGTGGTCTTGGCGCGCAGCGGGCGCGGCGCCCAGTCGGCCTTGGGGTAGATCTGGCCCAGGGGGCCGAAGACCGGCCGGCGCAGGCCCAGCGGCAGGCGGCGGCGCACGGCCTCCTCGCCCAGGTGCAGGCGGTAGCGGCGGTAGCCGCCGAAGCTCTCGTCGCCGCCATCGCCCGACAGGGCCACGGTCACGTGCCGGCGCGCCATCTGGCAGACGCGGTAGGTCGGGATGGCGGAGCTGTCGGCAAAGGGCTCGTCGTAGAGCCAGGCCAGGGTGTCGATGAGGCCGAAGTCGTCGCTGCCCACCACGTCGAGCGTGTGGTTGGTGCGGTAGCGATCGGCCACCATCCTGGCGAAGTCCGACTCGTTGAAGCGGGGGTCGTCGAAGCCGATGGCGCAGGTGTGCACGGGCGATTCGGACAGGCCGGCCATGGTGGCCACCACGGCGCTCGAATCGACGCCGCCCGACAGGAAGGCGCCCAGCGGCACGTCGGCGATCATGCGCAGGCGCACCGACTCGCGCAGGCGCTCGCGCAGCTCGGCCTGGGCGTCGGCGGCGCTGATGGGGTTGTCGGTGGTAAAGCGCACGTCCCAGTAGGCCTGGGGCTCGGGGCGCGCCGCGCCACCGCGGCGCAGCGTGAGCGTGTGCGCCGAGGGCAGCTTGTGCGCGCCCTGGTAGATGCAGCGCGGGTCGGCCACGTAGCCGAGCGAGAAGTACTCCTCCACCGCCAGCGGGTCGATGCGGCGCTGGAAGCCAGGGTGCGAGGTGATGGTCTTGAGTTCGGAGCCAAAGACGAAGCTGCCGTCGGGCAGCCAGGCGTAGTGCAGCGGCTTCACGCCCAGGCGGTCGCGCGCCAGGAACAGGGTCTGCTGGTGGCGGTCCCACAGCGCGAAGGCGAACATGCCGCGCAGGCGCTGCACGCAGGCCGGGCCCCAGGCGCGCCAGGCGTTGACGATGACCTCGGTGTCGCTGCGCGTGCGGAACTTCAGGCCCAGCGAGCGCAGCTCGGGCACGAGCTGCTGGAAGTTGTAGATCTCGCCGTTGAAGACGATGGCGATGCTGCCGTCCTCGCTGAACAGCGGCTGGTCGCCGGTGGACAGGTCGATGACCGACAGGCGCCGGTGGCCCAAGGCCAGGCCGGGCTCCAGGTGCAGCCCGTCGCTGTCGGGGCCGCGGTGCGATTGCACGTCGTTGATGCGGCGCATCAGCGCCGGGTCGAAGGGCCGCAGGCCCACGGGGTCGAACAGGCCGGCGATGCCGCACATATCAGGAGCTCTCCGTGGTGGGCAGCCAGGCCGCCAAGCGGTCCAGGTTGGCCTGCCAGCTGAAGTTCTGGACGACGTGTTCGCGCGCCGCCGCGCCCAGGCGCTCGCGGCGCGCTGGATCGGCCAGCCAGGCGAGCACGCCTTGCGCGAAGCAGTCGGCTTCATCACAGCGCCACAGGCCCTGCTCGGCCGTGGCGCCGATGGGCTCGGCGCAGGACGGGACCGTGATCACGGGCTGCCCCATGGCCATGGCCTCCAGGATCTTGTTCTGTATGCCGCGCGCCACGCGCAGGGGCGCCACCACGGCGGCCGCGTGCTGCAGGTAGGGCTCCACCTGGGGCACGGTGCCGGTGACGTGAACCGCGTCGCTGGCGAGGGTCTGCACGGCCGGCGTGGGGTTGCGGCCCACGATCCAGAAGCTGGCCCGGGGCTCGCGCTCGCGGATGCGCGGCAGCACCTCGTTGGCGAACCAGACCACGGCGTCCACGTTGGGCCAGTAGTCCATGGCGCCGGTGAAGACGATGGCGCGCTCATCGGCGGCAAAGGGCGATGGCAGGGCGGGGTCGGGCCGGAAGCGCTCGGCGTCCACGCCGTTGCCGGCGGCTTCCACGCGGTCGCGGCACTCGGGCGCGAGCGAGGCGAAAAGCTCCACCTCCTGCGGCGTGACGAGAAAGCTGCGGCGCGCGGCCAGGGCCATGTCGCGTTCGTGCGCGAGCAGGCGCCGGCCCTCGCGGCGGTACACCCAGGACAGGGGCCAGCGGTGGGCGGGCGCGTACTGCGTCCACTTGGCCGAGTCCACGTCCACCAGGTCCACCAGCATGGGCACCCGCGGCAGCAGCGCCTGGGCGTAGGGCGCCATGGTGGACGAGAACACCACGCTGGCCACGGGCCGGTGCTCGGCCGCCACCTTTTGCACCCAGTGGCGCAGGCCGGCGTGGCGGTAATAGGCCAGCGACTGGGCCTCGCCCGTGAGCAGCGCGCGCGCGCTGGCGAGCTTGCGCCAGCGCGGGTTCAGGCGCGCCACGTACAGGTCGGGGCACAGGGCGCGCAGGGCGTCCAGGTGGGCCTCGTCGGCGGGGTCGTCGATGAAGGTGGCCAGGAAAACGCGGTGGCGCTGCTGCAGGTGGCGCAGCAGGTGGTACGAGCGCACCTTGTCGCCTTTGTCGGGCGGGTAAGGCATGCGGTGGACGAGGTAGAGCAGCGGTGTCATCGCCCTGCCCTCATCCCAGATTCCTGACGATGTGCGGGCCCAGCCAGTTGGCCACCGGCAGCGGCAGGCGCCGCCAGGTCTCGATCATCAGCTTGTACTTGGGGTTGGCCGGGTTGTTCTGGGGGATGCTGTCGCGCTTGTAGAGCCGGTACTCGTAGTGCAGCGGCGTGGGCTCGAAGCCCCAATTGCGCTTGAACGAGAACGGCCCGGTGCCGACCTTGCTGCGGCCGTAGTCGAAGACCTTGAGGCCGCGCGCGCAGGCGCGGCGCATGAGTTCCCAGTACTTGAAGTCGTTGCCGGCCAGGTCGCGCGCGGCGGTGTCGTCGCCCGCGAAGGTGGGCAGCACCTCGTCGCGGAAATAGAAGCTCAGCACGCTGGACAGCGGCTTGCCCTGGTCGTCGGTGACGGTGAGCACCTCGCAGTCGTCGCCGAAGGTGTCGCGCAAGGCCTGGAAGTAGCGCCGCGACAGCGCCGGCGTGCCATGGCGGTGCACGTTGCTGGCGTAGAGCGCGAAGAAGCGGTCCACGCCGGGGTCGATGTGCGAGACCAGGCCGTTCTTGATGCCCTTGCGCACCATGGCGCGCTGCTTGCGCGGAATGGCCAGCATGTTGGCCTCTTCGGTGGGTTCGATGGGCTTGCGGAAGGTGACGTACAGCGCGTCCTGCGCGGGCCAGTCGGGGTGGCGGCGCTGCATGTGGCGCAGCTCCAAATGGTCCACGCCCAGGCGCTGGGCGATGGCCTGGGCCTCGGCCTCCAGCGCGGCGCGGGCCTCGTCGTCCAGCGCGGCCACGCCGCCATAGGCCGCGAACGGCAGGCTGCTCAGCGAATGGCCGAACAGGCGGCTATGTACGCGCGCCAGCGGCAGCACGCCGCGGATCTGGCCGTTCGATTCGGCCCACAGGAAATGGGTGTCGTGGCGCAGCACCTCACGCGTGATGCGCTCCCAGCCCGCGCGGTGGAAGAAGGTGGCCTCGGGGCAGGCCGTCACGAAGGCGTCCCAGCGCGCGGCATCCGCGGCGCGCGAGCCGTCGAGGCGGTGCAGGCTCAGGTTCGTGGTCTCAGGCAAGCGCCACCTCTGCCTGCCGGCGCCCGAGGAAGATCTGGTCCATGCGGCCCCAGGGCAGATCCTTCAGGAGCCGGCGCAGCTTGGCCTCGTTGCGCTCGAGATTCACATAGTGGCGAAAGCGCGTCTTCAGGTCGATGCCGGGCACGCGCGGCTGCTCGGCGTCGATCTCCCAGGGGTGGAAATAGAAGATGGCGGACTCGCCGTCGCGCCGGTTCACCGATTCGATCATCCAGCGCGACAGGCTGTAGGGCAGCAGGCGGAAGTAGCCGCCACCGCTGGACGGCAGGTTGCGGCTGAAGACCCGCAGCGTGGTGGGCGGCACCTCGATCAGGCCCTCGCGCACGGGGTGCACGAAGCGCGGTGCGTCGGGCGAGCCATAGTGGTCGTGGCGCACCGGGTAGATGCTGGAGCTGTAGCGGTGCCCGGTGTCGGCCAGCACGTCCAGGGCCCAGAGGTTGCCCTCGCCAATGGAGAAGCTCGGCGCACGGTAGCCCAGCACCTCCACGCCGCCGGTGTCTTCCAGCACGCGCCGCGCGCGCACCACGTCTTCGCGGAAGTCGGTGGCGTCCAGGTCGCTCACGCGCTGGTGGCCATAACCGTGGCTGGCAAGCTCGTGGCCCTGCTCGACGATGCGGCGCACCATGGCCGGGTAGCGCTCGGCGATCCAGCCGAGGGTGAAGAAGGTGGCCTGCGCGCCCTCGTCGGCCAGCATCTGCAGGATGCGGTCCACGTTGCGTTCGACGCGGCACTCGACGCTGTCCCAGTCGCTGCGCCGGATGTAGGGCGCCAGGGCGGAGACCTGGAAGTAGTCCTCGACGTCGATGGTGAGGGCATTCAGGCGATCGGTTTTCATCAACATGAGGTGCTCTCCCTGAAAGGGGTCAGCCCGGCGGCGCGTCGCTGGGCGCGCCGCCCTGCGGACCGTTTCCGTTGCGACCCTTGCGGGCGCCCGCGACGATGCGCCGCAGCGAGCTGAGGATTTCCAGGCTGATGCGCTCCTGGCGCAGCACGCTGCGCTCGATGCGCAACAGGCGCGCGCTGAGCTGCTCGGCCGCCACCTGCGTGAGCTGCTCGGACATGCCCTCGACCATGCCGGGGTCGATGTCCAGGTCCAGCGGTTCGACCTGGTCGGTGAGCGTGGGCGGCATGCCGCGCGGGGGAATCTCGGCCAGCGGGCCCCAGCGGCTGGCGTCTTGCTCGGTGCGCGTGGGCGAGGCGGCGGTCTCGGCCCGGGCCTCGTTCACCACGTCCTGGAAGGCTTCCAGCGTGAGGTGCGGCGTCTCGGCCAGGAAGCCCTGCAGCAGCAGCCGGTCCACCAGCAGGTTGATGCGGCGCGGGATGCCTCCCGACTCCTGGTGCAGCAGCGCGAAGATGCCTTCGTCGAAGGTCGGCTTGTCGGTGGCGCCGGCGCACTTGAGGCGGTGCTCCACGTAGCCGCGCGTGTCCTCCTCGTCCAGCGGGCCCAGGTGGCAGCGCGCCGTGACGCGCTGGCGCAGCTGCAGCATGCGCGGGCTTTGCAGGATGTCGCGGAACTCGGGCTGGCCGATCAGGAAGGTCTGCAGCAGCGCCTGGTCGCCGAACTGGAAGTTGGAGAGCATGCGCAGCTCTTCCACCGCCTGGGGCTGCAGGTTCTGCGCCTCGTCGACGATCAGCAGGCAGCGCTTGCCCTGCGAGACCTGGGTGATGAAGTAGGCCTCCAGGGCCATGAGCATGTCGGCCTTGCTGTTGCCCTTGACGGACACGCCGAACGCAGCGCACACGAGCTTGAGCGCGTCCTCGGCGCCCAGCTGGGTGCTGACGAGCTGGGCGGCCACGACCGAGCCGTTCTCCAAGCTGTCGAGCAGGTCGCGCACGATGGTGGTCTTGCCCGCGCCCACCTCGCCCGTGATGACGATGAAGCCTTCGCCGCGCATGACGCCGTACACCAGGTAGGAGCGCGCCCGCCGGTGCGGCTTGCCCGAAAAATAGAAACGCGGGTCCGGGTTGAGCTGGAAAGGCTTGCTCTTGAGCCCGTAGAAGGCTTCGTACATGGATCAGAACCGATGGGAAACCATGGCCTGGATGGCCGTTTCCCGGTAAGGGGTGGTGGCGTCGAAAGACGAGCGGCGCAGCATCACGACACCGGTGGTGCGGGCGCTCAGGCGCGTGGTCAGCGCCAGGGTGATCGAATCGAGGCGGTTGAACAGCGTGGTGCCCACACCCACGTTTTCCTGGCGCTGGAAGGTGACGCTGGCCGCCGAGCGCGGCGAAAGACGGTGCGCGTAGGCCACGCTCCAGCCCTTTTGCAGGATCTCGCTGGCGAAGTTGAAGTCGTCACCGGTGACCAGGCTGTTGTTGAGCTGGTTCGAGCGCGTGCGCTGGATCGCGGCCGTGAGGGCGCCGCGGTTGAGCATCAGCACGAAGGCGAGTTCCTGGATGCGCTGCTCGGTGACGAAGGACGTGAGGTAGCCGGGGAAGTTGGTGGTGTTGCCCGGCAGGCCCAGGCGCTCCAGCTCGCTCTGCACGCGCTGCGCGCGCTGCACCGGGTCGGGGATGCTGCCGCCGTACAGGGCGTCGAGAAGGCCCGACAGGGTGGTGCTGCCGTCGCCCAGTCCCAGCTGGCTGGTGGAGATGTCGCGCGAGTCCGTGAAACGCACCACCGCGCGGCGCATCTGGTACTCGGCCTGCAGGTTGTGGTCGTGACCGAAGAAGCGCTTGTTCGCGCCCATGGCGATGCGCGCGTTCTGCGTCGGCCGCCAGTTGAAGCCGCCGCCCCAGGTGGAGTAGGACTCGGTGTCGGCCGTGAGCACGTTGTTGGATTCGCGGCCGCCCTGCACGTAGACCAGCAGCGTCGGGGTCACCGCGTAGTTCAGTTGGCCGATCACCTGCTGCAGCGTGACCTTGCGGCCCAGGCTGTAGTCGAGGTTGCTGCGCGAGGCGTCCAGCGCCCAGCCCAGGCGGGCCACGCCCTCGCTGCTGGCCAGGCGGCCCGAAACGGTGTTCTCGTCGATGTCGGATCGGTTGTCGGCCTGGGTGCGCGACGTGAAGCGGCTGTAGCGCAGCTCGTAGTCGACAGCGTCGTTGAAGCTGCCGCGCAGGTAGGGCGAGATGCGGAACTGCTTGGTCTCCGCCAGGTTCGGGCGCTCGAAATCGCCCACCGGCTGCACATCGAAGGCCGACACGCGGCTGCGGCCGACGTTGCCGTTGAATTCGACGAAGGCGGTGTTGTTCCAGGCGTCGAGCAGCAGGTTGGCGTCCAGGCCCTGCAGGTGGTCCTCCTGCCCCACGCCTTGCGCCTGGTACAGGCCGCTGAGCGAGTAGTCCACGCTGCCGGTCAGGCGCGGCAGATTGAACACGGCCAGCACCGAGGCGCCCAGCTCGGTGGTCCATTCGGACTGGCGGTCGGTGCCGCTGAGCAGGTAGTTGTCGGTGTACCACTGGCGGGCGAACACGCGCGGTTCGATCCACACGCGCGGCGGCGGCCCCTGCGGCGTGATCGACTCCTGCACCTGGGTGGCGGCGCCCGGCACTTCCATCGGCACCTGCGCGCGAGCCGTTCCCGCCAGCGCCAGGGTGGCCAGGGCCACGGCGCTCAGTGGCAGGCGGCACCGGGGGCGCGGGATCGAGGGGGTCGCTATCGGGCGCATGGTCTGCCTCGCTGGCCCTCAGGCCGTGGTGTTCGCCTCGGCCGGCGCTTCCGTGCCGTAGCCGTAGCCATAGCCGTAGGAGTTGCGCTCTTCCTCGCGGACCTGGTTGAGCACCATGAGCTTGATCGGGCAGTTCTCGATCGCCTCCAGCGCGTGGCGCACCTGGGCGCGCTGCGTCTGGCCGGCCTGCACCACCATCACGATCTGGCCCATGTGCGTGGCCAATACACGCGACTCGGTGGTCATCAGCAGCGGCGGCGAATCGAAAATGATGATGCGCTCGGGGTAGCGGTGCCCCATCTCCTCCACCAGCGTGCTCATGGCGTCGCTGGCCAGCAGTTCGGTGGCGCGCGCGTGCGGCGTGCCGCTGGGCAGCAGCGTGAGCTTGTCGATGTTGGTGCGCAGCAGCACCTCGGACATCTCGGTCTCGTTGCCCACCAGCAGGTCCATCAGGCCCCGGCCGGACGGCAGACCCAGGGTCTTCATGACCGAGGGACGCGAGACGTCGGCGTCGACCAGCAGCACCGTGTGGTCAAGCTCCATGGCAATGCTCACCGCCAGGTTGATGGCGGTGAAGGTCTTTCCCTCGCCCGCCAGCGCACTGGTGATCATGATGCGGTTGCCGTGGGTCACGGGCGCGGCGCCCTTGCCCATGGCGTTGGCCAGCAGCGGGCGCTTGATGACGCGGAACTGCTCGGCCGTGAGGGAGCGCTGGGCCTTGGGGGTGACGAAGCCCGCTTCCGTCAGGGCGTCCAGGTCGAGCTGCACGACCTTGGAGCTGCTCTGCGGACGCAGGGACTGCGTGGGCCTCGGCATGGCCACGGGCGGGCGCGCCGCGGCAGCCGGCGGGGCCTCGGGGGTGTCGGGTATGTCGGCCCCGGCCTGGCGAAGCTGCTCCAGCCGTTGCGCCGCTTTTTCGATCAGACTTGCCATCGCTTCAGGCCCCATTCAAACGGATGATTGGTGAATGGACAGCGCCACCATGCCCAGCGCGAACAGCAGCACCAGCGCGACGATCGCGACGATCACCCGCAGCAAGCTGCGCCCCTGGCGGTGGCGGATCACCTCGTTTCGCACCTGGGTGACCACGCCCAGCAGGGGCAGGTCGACCGCGCTGCGCAGGCCGGCGGCATCGAAGTACACCGGCCGCAGGTTGCTCACCATGAACGCCACCGCCGCCCCAGCCACCAGCGAAAGCAGCAGCACGCCCGGCAGCAGCACCACGCGGTTGGGGGCCACCGGGCGACGCGACACCTGAGGCGGCTCCACCACGCGGAACTGCGCCACGTGCGCGTCGCTTTGCAGCTCGTTGCTCAGGGCCACGGTCTCGCGCCGCGCGACCAGGTCCTCGTAGTTCTTGCGGTGCACGTCGTAGTCGCGGTTGAGCTGGGCCAGCTCGGCCTCGACCTGCGGCGCCACCTTGGCTTGTTCGCGGATGCGGGCGGCGCGGCCTTCGTACTCGGCCACGCGGGCGCGCAGCGAGGCGACCTGCACTTCGGTGGCGGCCACCGTGCGCGACATCTCCTGCATCGCGGGGTTCATGTCGGGCATGGGCCGGCCGGCGGCCTCGGCCTGCTGGGCGCGCTTGCGCAGGGCCTCGACCTCGCGCGCCTTTTGCTGCTCGAGCTCGGCGATCAGCTTGCGGGTGTTCTGCACGTCGGGGTGCTGCTCGGTGAAGCGCTGCAGCAGGCCGTCGAGGTTGCGGCGCAGCACGTCGATGCGGGCGTCGATCTCGGGCGTGGCAAAGGTCTGGGCGGGCAAGGTGGCGGCGGCGTTGCGGGCCGCGGCGCGCGCCTGCTCGAGCTGGGCACGGGCCGCTTCGCGGGCGCTTTCGGCCTCGCGCAACTCCAGCCGCGCCTGGCTCAGCGTGGTGCTGATTTCGGCCATGCGGCCGGCCATATCCACCCCACCCTGGGTCTGCATGTCGATATGGCGCAGACGAAAGTCCTTCAGCCGTGTCTCGGCGTCGGTGAGCTTGGACTCGTAGTTGCGGATCTGCTCCTCGATGAACTTGCGCGCGTTCTGCGCATCGGCCGTGTATGCCCCCGTGCGCGAGGCGATGAAGGTCTTCATCAGCGCGTCCACCACGCGCAGCGCCAGCTGGGGGTTCTGGTCGCGGTACGAGATGGTGTACAGGTTGTCGCGGCCGGTGGACTTGAGCTGGATGTTGCCCATGATGCGGCCGACCAGCGCGTCCCGCTCGGCCTTGCCGGCCAGGGGCACGCCCAGGTCCTCGGACTGAACCAGCTTCTCGATGGTGGGCCGGCTGATGAGTGTGCGGCCCAGCATCGCCACCTGCTGCTCGACGTCGGGCTGGATCGTCAGGCCCGCCATCAGCGGACGCAGGATGGATTGCGTGTCGACGTACACCCGGGCCGATGCCTCGAAGCGGTCGGGGATGAACATCACGGCGGCGGCGCCCAGGAGGGCCACGGCCCATGCCACGGCCACACCGGTGCGGCGGTACAGCCACATGCCGCGCAGCGCGTTGGTGAGTTGGTGGATCAGTTCATGCATGCGGATTGCGGGACGATCGGGGCAAGCGCGATCACCGTCGGGCGACGGTGATCAAACGGAAGGGCCTGGTCAGAACCAGCCTTGGGGAATGATCAGCACATCGCCCGGCAGCATCTCGACGTTGGCCGAGATGTCGCCGCGCTTGACCAGGTCGTCCAGGCGCACGCTGTAGCGCTTGTTGCCCTCGGCGGCGCGCACGATGGTGGCCTTGTTGCCGCTGGCGAATTCGGTCAGGCCGCCGGAGGCGATCAGCACGTCCATCACCGTCATCTTGTGGCGGAACGGCAGGGCCTGGGGCTTGACGGCCTCACCCACCACGCGGACTTGCTCGCTGTGCGAGCCCACGAAGTTGGTGACGATCACGGTCACGACCGGATCGCGCACGTACTTGCCGAGCGCCTTCTCGACGTCGCGGGCGATTTCCTGGGAGGTCTTGCCCTGGGCAAGAAGTTCGTCGACAAGCGGGGCAGAGACCTTGCCGTCCGGCCGCACGGGCACCACGGCCGACAGCTCCGGGTTGCGCCACACGCTGATGGACAGGGTGTCGCCCGGGCCGACGAGGTAGTTGTAGGACGCGGCGGCGGATGCGGTGGGCGGCGCGGGCGGATACGAACCGCCGCTGGCGCAACCAGCCAGGATGGCCGCAGCCGCCAACATGGCCACGCGGAAGCGGATGGACGTATGTTTTTGCATGCTCACGGCCTCCAAAGAAGGGACAAGTGTTAATAAAAGTAAACAGTCGGCGAATATACCCCAGCACCCTATGGTGAACCACCTTCACGCCTCGGGAAGCTCATTCAAACGTGGGACTCCATGCAGTACTGCACGCGCAGTACATCATGGCGACGGAACCGCAGTCAAAGGTCGACACCTGACGAAGCTCCGATACCCCCGGCCGTGCGGTGGCCTGCGCTCTAGAATTCCGGGTCTTCCACCTCTTCCCCAGCCCCCTCATGAGCCTCTTCTCCGCCGTTGAAATGGCCCCCCGCGACCCGATCCTGGGTCTGAACGAGCAATTCGCCGCCGACAGCAACCCCAACAAGGTGAACCTTGGGGTGGGCGTGTATTTCGACGAGAACGGCAAGCTGCCGCTGCTGCAATGCGTGCAGGCGGCCGAGAAGGCCATGATGGACAAGCCTGCGGCGCGCGGCTACCTGCCCATCGACGGCATCGCCGCCTACGACAACGCGGTCAAGGGCTTGGTGTTCGGGGCCGACAGCGAACCCGTCAAAAGCGGCCGCGTGGCCACCGTGCAGGCCCTGGGCGGCACCGGCGGCCTCAAGATCGGCGCCGACTTCCTCAAGCGCCTGAACCCCTCCGCCAAGGTGCTGATCAGCGACCCGAGCTGGGAAAACCACCGCGCCCTCTTCACCCAGGCCGGCTTCGAGGTCGGCACGTACACCTACTACGACGCGGCCAAGCGCGGCGTGGACTTCGACGGCATGCTGGCCAGCCTGCAGGCCGCCGCGCCCGGCACCATCGCCGTGCTGCACGCCTGCTGCCACAACCCCACCGGCTACGACATCACGCCCGCGCAATGGGACCGCGTGATCGAGGTCGTCAAGGCGCGCGGCCTCACGCCCTTCCTGGACATGGCCTACCAGGGCTTTGGCCACGGCATCGCCGAGGACGGTGCGGTGATCGCCAAGTTCGTGGCCGCCGGCCTGGTGTTCTTCGTCTCCACCTCGTTTTCCAAGAGCTTCAGCCTGTACGGCGAGCGCGTGGGCGCCCTGTCGGTGCTGTGCGCGGACAAGGCCGAAGCCGACCGCGTGCTCTCGCAGCTCAAGATCATGGTCCGCACCAACTACTCCAACCCGCCCATCCATGGCGGCGCGGTGGTGGCGGCCGTACTCACCAACCCCGAGCTGCGTGCGCTGTGGGAGAAAGAGCTGGGCGAGATGCGCGTGCGCATCAAGGCCATGCGCCAGCAACTGGTGGACGGGCTGAAGGCCGCCGGCGTGAAGCAGGACATGGGCTTCATCACCGACCAGATCGGCATGTTCAGCTACTCCGGCCTGACCAAGGACCAGATGGTGCGCCTGCGCAACGAGTTCGGCGTCTACGGCACCGACACCGGCCGCATGTGCGTGGCCGCGCTCAACGGCAAAAACATCGGGCACGTCTGCCAGTCCATCGCCGCGGTGCTCTGAGCGCAGCCTGGCCAGGGGGCGCCCCGCAAGCGCCTTCGCCGGGCCGCAGGCGCCGCCCCTGTCAGGCAAGCGCGCCGTGGCTTACCCCCAGATGACCGATCTCATCGAGATCGCGGCGGCCTGGAAGCCCTCGTTGAAGAACTCGATGGGCTCGTCCGGGTCGACCGCGCCGGCCGCGTAAAGCAGCGGCAGGTAGTGGTCCCAGGTGGGCTGCGACAGCTGGGCCATCTCGCCCTGCGACTGGAACGCCGCCAGGCCGGGGGCGTCTCCCGCCTGGATCAGGCCCGCGATGTGGGTGTCAAAGTCCACCGCCCAGTCGTAGGCCTGGTTGTCGGGCACGTCGCGGCGCATGACGCGCAGGTTGTGCACGATGTTGCCGCTGGCCACGACGAAGACGCCGCGCGAGCGCCAGTCCTTCAATTGGCGGCCGATGGCCAGGTGCTCGGCCGGCGGTCGGCCATAGTCCATGCTGAGCTGAACCACGGGGATGTCGGCCTGCGGAAACATGGGCTTGAGCACCGACCAGGCCCCATGGTCCAGCCCCCACTCCCCTTCGTCGACACCGACCGTGCCCTGCCCCTCGGGCAGCTGCAGCGACTGTGCGATTTCGCGCGCCAGGCCGGGCGCGCCGGGTGCGGGGTACTGCTGGTCGAACAGCGCCTGGGGGAACCCCCCGAAATCGTGGATGGTGCGCGGCCGGTCCATGCCGGTGAGCCACCAGCCATGGGTCAGCCAATGGGCCGAGACGCACAGGATCAGGCGAACGCCGGGGATGCGCTCGCGCAGCTGAGGCCCCAGCGCCTGCCAGGTGCGGCGCCAGTGGTTGTCCTCGATGGTGTTCATGGGGCTGCCGTGACCGACGAAGAGCACAGGCAGGCGATGGGGGGCGTTCATGGACGGAATTGTCGGCCAGCCTGGTGCACAAAGGCGACAGTTGGGGTCTTTGCCCCCGTGTTCTCCCCAGAACAAGGCCATCCGCATCCTGCTACATTGCACTGCAACATTTCACGAAGGCATGAGCCATGCTGTACCAGATCTACGAAACCCAGCGCTCATTCATGGAGCCCTTCACCGACCTGGCCGAAGTCGCCTCGCGGATGTTCAGCAACCCGCAGCTGCCTTTCGCGCAGCTGCCCCTGGCCCAGCGCATCTCGGCCGGCTACGACCTGCTGCACCGTCTGGGCAAGGACTACGAGAAACCCGAGTTCGGCATCCGGACGGTGGACGTGAACGGCGTGAACGTGGCCATCCATGAGCGGGTGGACATCGACAAGCCCTTCTGCGAGCTGCGCCGCTTCAAGCGCTTCACGGACGACCCCAACACCCTGACCGCCCTCAAGGTGCAGCCGGTGGTGCTGGTGGTGGCGCCGCTGTCGGGCCACTACGCCACCCTGCTGCGCGACACGGTTCGCACCCTGCTCAAGGACCACAAGGTCTACATCACCGACTGGAAGAACGCCCGCCTGGTGCCGCTGGCCGAGGGCGAGTTCCACCTGGACGACTACATCAACTACGTGCAGGAGTTCATCGGTCACGTGCAGGGCATCTACGGCAACTGCCACGTGATGAGCGTGTGCCAGCCCACGGTGCCGGTGCTGGCCGCGGTGTCGCTGATGGCCAGCCGGGGTGAAAAGGTGCCCCTGTCCATGACCATGATGGGCGGCCCGATCGACGCCCGCAAATCGCCCACGGCGGTGAACAACCTGGCCATGCAGCGCAGCTACGAGTGGTTCGAGAACAACGTCATCTACCGTGTGCCGGAGAAGTTCCCCGGCGCCGGCCGGCGCGTGTACCCGGGCTTCCTGCAGCACAGCGGCTTCGTGGCCATGAACCCGGACCGCCACGCCTCCAGCCACTACGACTACTTCCAGGACCTGGTGAAAGGCGACAACGACAGCGCCGAGGCGCACCGCAAGTTCTACGACGAGTACAACGCCGTGCTCGACATGGACGCCGACTACTACCTCGAAACCATCAGGACCGTGTTCCAGGACTTCGAGCTCGTCAAGGGCACCTGGGACGTGCGCAACGAACGGGGCGAGCTGGAGCGCGTGCGCCCGCAGGACATCCGCGAGGGCGGCCTGCTGACCATCGAGGGCGAGCTCGACGACATTTCGGGCGCCGGCCAGACCGCCGCCGCCCACGGGCTGTGCGCCGGCATCCCCCAAGCGCACCACCTGCACTACGAGGCCAAGGGCGCTGGCCACTACGGCATCTTCAGCGGCCGGCGCTGGCGCGAGATGGTCTACCCGGTGGTCAAGGCCTTCATCGCGGCGCACCAGCCGCCCCAGGCGGTGGCCGCCGGCGTGCGTGCCGCGCCGAAGGCCGCGGCCAAGACCGGCGCCGCCAAAGCCCGCGCGAAGCCGGCCGCCAAGGCGGCGCCGACATCCCCCGCGCGCCGCAAGCCGGCCA
The DNA here is from genome assembly GCF_034421675.1 of Hydrogenophaga sp. SNF1. Lineage (NCBI taxonomy): Bacteria > Pseudomonadati > Pseudomonadota > Betaproteobacteria > Burkholderiales > Comamonadaceae > Hydrogenophaga > Hydrogenophaga sp. SNF1. The sequence goes on along the minus strand of NZ_CP139793.1, from coordinate 2,496,073 downwards.
CGGTCTGAAGCCCGGCGGCCCCCGGCCGCCCGACACGGCATGAATCCACTCGCCCGGCGCATCGACGATGCCCTGCCGCAGACGCAGTGCCAGCGCTGCGGCTACCCCGACTGCGCCAGCTACGCCCAGGCCGTGGCCGACGGCGAGGCCGGCATCAACCAGTGCCCGCCCGGCGGCGCCGAAGGCGTCGATCGCCTCGCCGCCATCACCGGCCGCCCCGCCCTGCCCCTGAGCCGCCAGCACGGCATCGAGGGGCCGGTGACCGTGGCCGTGATCGACGAAGACTGGTGCATCGGCTGCACCTTGTGCATCAAGGCCTGCCCCACTGACGCCATCGCGGGCGCGAACAAGCGCATGCACACCGTGGTGGAGCCCTGGTGCACGGGCTGCGAGCTGTGCATTCCCGTCTGCCCGGTGGACTGCATTTCGCTGGAGAACGTGAGCGGCGAGCGCACCGGCTGGGTCGGCTGGTCGGCCGCGCAGGCAACCCTGGCCAAGGCGCGCTACGACGCGCGGCGCGAGCGCCTGGCCCGCGAGACGCGGGAGCACGAGGCCCGGCTGGAAGCCAAGGCCGAGGCCAAGCTCGCCGACCTGCCCGCGGCCTCGGCCATCACCGACCCCGAGGTGCTCGATCGCAAGCGCGCGGTGATCGAGGCCGCGCTGGCCCGCGCGCGGGCAAAACGCCAGCCCGGCGGCTGAGCCGCCCTGGCGCTCCTTGTCCCAACCACGAAGACCGGCCGAGGCACGCCGTCCGCAGCGCCGACGCCCCGTGCCGCCGCCTGATGTGATCGCGCGCTCGTGCCGACGGCACGGGCGTTTCGGATCGCATCGGGGGACGGGGCATGCACAGACACCACCAGGGCGCAGAGCCCGAGGCCGCGTGCCGCCGCGCCAGACGCCGGCTGGGCGTGCTCGCTCTTGTGCGGCTGCTCGCACGCGCATCGAGCGCGGGTTCCTCGGTGCGCACGCCGACATTGGGGGTGGCTTCGGGGAGAACGACAGCCAGTTGGCCAGGGCAGCGCTGGTCTGGATGGTTGAGCAAGCCCAAGCGGCAGGGGTGACGATGCATACCCCCCCATCGACCGTCATCCCGACCCGGTTCTCCACGACAAAAGCAACAGCATTCAGACGGGAGCACCTGCCCCGGGATCGGAAGACAGGCAAGTGCGCTATCGCGACGGCGCGCTCAGTTTGGCAGCGACGCAGGTCAAGGCCCTGATCAGCAGAGGCGCTTTCGTGGCATCGCGCTCGTGCTTGTGGTCGACGCGATACCGGGTGCTGAAATGGAGGGCCTTGTCTTTTGCAACGACAGGGGAACATCAATCTATGCATCGTCGATCGTTGCAAAGGGCAATCGATCGATCATGGCGCTCGGCAGCCCGCGCGCACCGTTGACCGTGCGGGTTGTCTGGAGAGGTCATCCGAAGGCCATATGGGGCCAGCATGGAGGAATCGACTGCGAAGGCCCCATCCTTGGTGACCACACCATCCCCGTCGCTGCCCGCATCCCCGATGAAGTCCTGCGCGACATCCGCTCCCAGGCTGGACGGCCTTCTCAGCGCGCCGCGACCGTCTTGTAGACGCCGCAGCCCACGTACAGGGCGTCCACCTTCACCACATAGGACATCTTGGCCTGCACCGCGCCGCTGGCCGGGTTGACGATGTCGTACTCCACCCAGCCCGGGCCCTGTTCGGCCTGGCTCACGATGGCGGCCAGCAGCGCCGCGCCGTCCACGCCGGCGATGTCGTGCACGCGGCTGCCCAGCTTGTCGGGCTTGCCGCCGAAGGCGCGGTAGACGCCCGAGGCGTCGAGCGCGAACACGTACATGTCTCGGTCGTGGAAGCCGCGGGCGGGCTCGGTCAGGTCGCGCACGAAGGTCTCGGCCGACACCTGGCGGCGGTGCGTCAGGGCCTTGTCCACCAGGGCCATGGCCTCCTCGGCCGTGCCCTGCTGCAGCATGAAACGGCTCACCGCGCGCGACAGGTGCGCCGCGCGCTGCTCCAGCCGGTTGGCCTGCTGCACGGCCAGCTCCACCATCTGCGCGTTGCGCTGGGTGATCTGGTCGAGCTGGCTCACGGCGGTGCTGATCTCGGCCAGCCCGGTGCTCTGCTCGGCGCTGGAGGCCGAAATCGACGACAGCTTGCCGGCCACGCCGCGCACGCCGTCGACGATGCTTGCCATGCTCTGGCCGGCGTCGCGGATCTGCGCGGCGCCGCTTTCCACCTGCGCGCGCGAGGCCTCGATGAGGGCGCGGATCTCGCGCGCCGAGGCGGCCGAGCGCTGGGCCAGCGAACGCACCTCGCCCGCCACCACCGCGAAACCGCGGCCCTGCTCGCCGGCGCGCGCGGCCTCCACGGCGGCATTGAGCGCAAGGATGTTGGTCTGGAAGGCCAGGCTGTCGATCACGCCGATGATCTCGTTCATCTGCGCGGCGCCTTTCTGGATGCCCTCCACGGTGCCCACCGCCTGGTGCATGGCGCCGGCGCCGCGTTCGGCCACGTCGCGCACCTGCGCGGCCTGGCGGTCCGAGTCGCTGGCCGTCTGCGCGTTCTGCGCCACCGCGCCGGTGAGCTGCTGCACGCTGGCCGCGGTCTGCTCGAGGTTGGCGGCCTGCTGCTCGGTGCGCTCGGCCAGGTCGCGGTTGCCCACGGCCAGGCTGCGGCCGGCGTGCGCCACCAGCGCCGAGTTGCTGCGCACCTCGGCCACCATGCCCGAGAGGCTGCCGATCATGCGGTCGAGCAGGCGCGCCAGGTCGGCCAGCTCGTCGTGGCCGTCCACCCGCGGGTGCGCACGCAGGTTGCCGCCGGCCGTGTCGGCCATGGCGTCGAGCAGGCGTCGGAAGTCACCGAGGAACGCGGCGCGAAAGGCCATCAGCAGGTAGGCCAGCAGGACGAGGCCGGACGCCGCCACGGGGAGGATGGCGCCGGCGCGGTCCGTGGCGGCCAGCGCCAGCGCGGCCACCAGTGGCCAGGCCGCGGCCAAGGCCAGGCAGGCCAGCTTGCCGCCCAGGCGCCAGCGGCGCATGAGCCACACGCCTGGGCGCATCAGGGGATTCGAAGAGGGGGTCATGGGGCTTGTGCTCCTCTGCCATTGGGCCCACAGGGGCTTGCTGACGACTTTAGAAGGAGCCCGCGCCCGGCAATGGCGAAAACAAACCCCCGAAAGTCGGCCATTTGCGCCGGCCATTTGCGCCGGCGATCACCCGGTCAGCGAAGGGGAAGCAACCCCCGCCCTGGCCAGGCCACCCAGCGGCGCCCGCCCGACGGGGCGAGCACCCTCCGTTTTCCTGAACCCACGCCATGCAACGACTCACACCCTCCGGCACCGGCCTCTTCTCCACCGGCCGCACCACGCACACCGGCTCACTCCACCGCGCCAGCCGGCGCCACCTCGTCCCGCCCGAGGTCTTGGGCGTGCTGCGGCGCATGCCCTGGTTTCCCCAGGCCGTCGCCCGCTACCGCTTCCAGGCCTTCGCCGACTGCCTGGCGCACAGCGAGCGCCTGCAGGAAGCCCTCATCAGAGACCTGTGCGCGGATCAGCTGATGGCGCTGGAGCCCGCGGCCGACGGACCTGACACGCTGGACACGCGGACCGAGGAGGACCCGGGCGCCGAACGCATCGCCGGCTTGGGGGTTCACGGCCCGCTGAGCCTCACCATGGCCCATGCGCTGGGTCCCGGCCAGGGCGGGCGCCTGTACCGGGACCACCACGGCTTCGTGGTGCTCTTCACCGTCTGCTACGAAGGACGGCCCATCGCCGTGGCCATGGACGGCAACGACCTGCAGCAGAACGAGGTGATGGACCATGTGCGCGCCTACACCGACCGCCACGACCTGGCCTGCGAAGACCTGCAGGCCGCCGAGTTTCGCGATGTCCAGCGGGCGCTGCCCGGTCCGCTGGACATCGCTCAGCTCTGCTTTCGCTTGATCGATCTGGACAGCCTGGTCAAGGCCTCGCGCGCCAAGCACCAGGCCACCCGCCTGCTGCCGCCGACAGGCCTTGCCAGCCGTGGCGCGGGCGTGCCGGGCCCCGGCCGCCACGCGAACATGGTGCGCTGGGTGGCCAACGCGCAGCTGCGCCGCCCGCCCCTTCCCGCCGACGGGGAGGACGCCCTGTTCGCGCTCTTTCGCCGATCGCCGGAGCTGATCGAACGGTTCGAATGGCCCCCGGCCTCGCGCCCTGGCTTCGAGGAATGAGGCGCCGCGCCTCAGGCGGGCGTCCCCGCGGCCAGTGCATCGAAGGCGCTGACCACCTCGGGCGGCGCCTGCACCAGCTCGATCAGCACACCCTCGCCCGCGATCGGGAATTCCTCGCTGGCCTTGGGGTGCAGGAAGGTGATGTCGAAACCCGCCGCGCCCTGGCGAATGCCGCCGGGCGCGAAGCGCACGCCGCGCCCCGTGAGCCATTCCACCGCCTTGGGCAGGTCGTCGATCCACAGGCCGATGTGGTTGAGCGGCGTGGCGTGCACCGCCGGCTTCTTGTCGGGGTCCAGCGGCTGCATCAGGTCCACCTCGACCTTGAACGGCCCGCTGCCGATGGCGCAGATGTCCTCGTCCACGTTCTCGCGCTCGCTGCGGAAGGTGCCCGTCAGTTCCAGGCCCAGCATGTCCACCCACAGGGTCTGCAGGCGGTGCTTGTCGGGGCCGCCGATGGCGATCTGTTGCACGCCCAGGACACGGAAGGGACGGGAGGAAGAGGTGCTCATGGTCAATGGATGCCGTGGGTGGCGTGGGCCGCCGGCTCCAGCGACCAGACGGTCGCCGGCGGCAGGTTGGCCCAGACGGTGGTGACACGCCGCCAGCGCCAGCCCGGCGGCAATTGATCGAAGGGCCGCACGTGGCGCGCCGCGTAGGTGTACTGCAGCAGGCGGGCGTTGGGCTGGCGCTCCAGCAGCGCCAGCATGGCCTGCACGCAGCGCCTGGCCTCGTCGCGCGGCATGGACAGGAGCGGCAGCGAGGACACCAGCATGAGCGAGCCGGCGGCCGGCAGGGGCAGCGCGTCCAGCCGCGTGGCGCAGGCGTGCAGCACCTCGGCGCGCGGAAAGCGGTGGTGCAGGTGGCGCACCAGGCCGGGGTCGCGTTCGATGATGAAGAAGCGCTCGGGTGGCGGCCCGAGGTCGGCCAGCGCCTGGGTGATGGCGCCGGTGCCGGCGCCGATTTCGAGCAGCAGCTCGGGGCCCACGCGGGACACCTCCGCCGCGATGGCCTGCGCCAGCGCCCGCGAGGCCGGGGCAATGGCCCCCACCCGCCGCGGGTTGCGCACCCAGGCCAATGCAAACGCCAAACCACTCAGCCCCTGACCGCGTCCGTCCGCCATGTGCCGTGCTCCAACAAGCCGTGGAGCCCGCAGGGTAACCCAGCGCGGCAGGCTTGTGGCGTCAGCAGAGGAAACAGCCGGCCGGGCTGGCGCGGACTTCATTCGAACTCGACGATGGCCTGGTCGACGGCCAGGGACTCCCCTTGCTGGGCCAGCACCTTGGCCACCGTGCCGTCGGCGGAGGCGAACAGCACGTTTTCCATCTTCATGGCCTCGATGACGGCCACGCGCTCGCCGGCCTGCACTTTCTGGCCCGGCTGCACGGCCACCTGCACCAGCAGGCCCGGCATGGGCGACAGCACGTACTTGCTCATGTCGGGCGGCGCCTTGAAGGGCATGAGCGCGTGCAGCTCGGCCATGCGCGGTGAGACCACCATGGCCTCGATGCGCGTGCCGTTGTGCTGCACCACCAGCGCCAGCGGGTTGCGCGGCGTGCCGCGCTCCAACTGGGCCGTGAACGGCTGGCCGTTGCACACGCCGACGGTGCAGATGTCGTTGAGCCGCGATGGGCTCTGGAAGGCGTAGCGCTTCTCGCCCACCATCACCACCGCCGCGCCCACCTGGCCCAGCACCTCGTCCACGTGCACGTTCACGCGGCGGTGCGCGCCGGCCTTGTCGAGCACGATCACCGTGTAGTCGTGCCCCACCTTCACGCCGTAGCCGGGCAGCTGGCCGCTCAGGCCGGCCGCGCGCTCGCGGCTCTTGCGGCGCACGAAGGCCGCCAGCGCCACGAGGAAGTCGGGGTCGTCGTGCGGCACGTCCTCGGCGCGAAAGCCCTGGCCGTAGTGTTCGGCGATGAAGCCGGTATTGAAATCGCCCGCCACGAACTTCGGGTGCGCGAGCAGCGCGGCCTGGAAAGGGATGTTGCTCTGCACACCGCGGATGACGAAGCCGTTGAGCGCCTCGCGCATCTTGTTGATGGCGTCCTGGCGGTCGCGCCCATGCACGATGAGCTTGGCGATCATCGAGTCGTAGTACATGGGGATCTCGCCGCCGTCCTGCACGCCGGTGTCCACGCGCACGCCGAAACGGTGCTCCGTGTCGGCCTGCCACATGGTCTGCGGCGGCGCGGCGAAGCGCACCAGGCGGCCCGTGCTGGGCAGGAAGTTGCGGAACGGGTCCTCGGCGTTGATGCGGCACTCGATGGCCCAGCCCTCGCGCTTCACGTCGGCCTGCGCCAGCGGCAGCTGCTCGCCGGCGGCCACGCGGATCATCAGCTCCACCAGGTCCAGCCCGGTGATGCATTCCGTGACCGGGTGCTCCACCTGCAGGCGGGTGTTCATCTCCAGGAAGTAGAAGTCCTGGTCCTTGCCGACCACGAACTCCACCGTGCCCGCGCTCTGGTACTTCACGGCCTTGGCCAGGGCCACGGCCTGCTCGCCCATGGCCCGGCGCGTGGCCTCGCTGATGAAGGGCGACGGCGCCTCCTCGATCACCTTCTGGTGGCGGCGCTGGATGGAGCACTCGCGCTCGTTCAGGTAAATGACGTTGCCGTGCGCGTCGCCCAGCACCTGGATCTCGATGTGGCGCGGCTCCTGGACGAACTTCTCCATGAAGACGCGGTCGTCGCCGAAGCTGTTGCGCGCCTCGTTGCGGCAGCTCGTGAAGCCCTCGAAGCACTCCTTGTCGCTGAAGGCCACGCGCAGGCCCTTGCCGCCGCCGCCGGCGCTGGCCTTGATCATCACCGGGTAGCCGATCTTCTGCGCGATCGCCACCGCCTCCTCGGGCGACTGGATGGGCTCGTTGTGGCCCGGAATGGTGCTCACCTTCGCCTCGTTCGCGAGCTTCTTGGACGCGATCTTGTCGCCCATGGCGGCAATGGAGTAGTGCTTGGGGCCGATGAAGACCAGGCCCTGCTCTTCCACCTGGCGCGCGAAGTCCTCGTTCTCGGACAGGAAGCCATAGCCGGGGTGGATGGCCTCGGCGCCGGTCTGCTTCGCCGCGGCGATGATGGCCTCGCCCAACAGGTAGCTGTCGCGCGACGGCGGCGGGCCCAGGCGCACGGCCTCGTCGGCCAACTGCACGTGGCGCGCTTCCTTGTCGGCGTCGGAGTACACCGCCACCGTGGCGATGCCCAGCTTCTTGGCCGTGGCGATGACGCGGCAGGCGATCTCGCCGCGGTTGGCGATCAGGATCTTCTTGAACATGTCTTTCTCTCCTCGGGCCTTCAGAGCGGGATGTTCCCGTGCTTGCGCCACGGGTTCTCCAGCTTCTTGTCCTTGAGCATCACCAGCGAGCGGCCGATGCGCTTGCGCGTCTCGTGCGGCAGGATCACGTCGTCGATGAAGCCGCGCGCGCCGGCCACGAAGGGGTTGGCGAAGCGGGCCTTGTACTCGGCCTCGCGCTGCGCGAGCTTGGCCGGGTCCTTCTTCTCCTCGCGGAAGATGATCTCCACCGCACCCTTGGCGCCCATCACCGCGATCTCGGCGTTGGGCCAGGCGAAGTTCACGTCGCCGCGCAGGTGCTTGGAGGCCATCACGTCATAGGCGCCGCCGTAGGCCTTGCGCGTGATCACGGTGATCTTGGGCACCGTGCACTCGGCGTAGGCATAGAGCAGCTTGGCGCCGTGCTTGATGATGCCGCCGTACTCCTGGCTGGTGCCGGGCATGAAGCCGGGCACGTCGACGAAAGTGACGACGGGGATGTTGAAGCAGTCGCAGAAGCGCACGAAGCGCGCGGCCTTGATGGAGCTCTTGATGTCCAGACAGCCGGCCAGCACCAGCGGCTGGTTGGCCACGATGCCCACGGTCTGGCCGTCCATGCGCGCGAAGCCGATGACGATGTTCTTGGCGTACTCGGGCTGCAGCTCGAAGAAGTCCCCGTCGTCCACGATCTTGAGGATGAGCTCCTTCATGTCGTAGGGCTTGTTGGGGTTGTCGGGCACCAGGGTGTCCAGGCTCAGCTCCATGCGGTCGATCGGATCGCCGCTGGGCCGCACCGGCGCCTTCTCCCTGTTGTTGAGCGGCAGGTAGTTGAACAGGCGGCGCAGCATCAGCAGCGCCTCCACGTCGTTGTCGAAGGCCAGGTCGGCGACGCCGCTGCGCGTGGTGTGGGTGATGGCGCCGCCCAGTTCCTCGGCCGTCACTTCCTCGTGCGTGACGGTCTTCACCACTTCGGGACCCGTGACGAACATGTAGCTGGAGTCCTTCACCATGAAGATGAAGTCCGTCATGGCGGGTGAGTACACCGCGCCGCCCGCGCTGGGCCCCATGATCATGCTGATCTGCGGCACCACGCCGCTGGCCAGCACATTGCGCTGGAACACGTCGGCGTAGCCACCGAGCGAGGCCACGCCTTCCTGGATGCGCGCGCCGCCCGAGTCGTTGAGGCCGATGACGGGCGCGCCGACCTTCATGGCCTGGTCCATCACCTTGCAGATCTTCTCGGCGTGCGCCTCGGAGAGCGCGCCGCCGAAGACGGTGAAGTCCTGGCTGAAGACGAAGACCAGGCGGCCATTGATCATGCCGTAGCCGGTGACCACGCCGTCGCCGGGAATCTTGTTGTCCGCCATGCCGAAGTCGGTGCAGCGGTGCTCGACGAACATGTCCCATTCCTCGAAGGTGCCCTCGTCGAGCAGCACCTCCAGGCGCTCGCGCGCGCTGAGCTTGCCCTTGGCGTGCTGCGCCTCGATGCGCTTGGCGCCGCCGCCCAGGCGCGCCCGCGCGCGCTTGTCTTCGAGCTGTTGCAGGATGTCTTGCATGGTTCTTCTCCAGAGAATTCAGTCGAACAGCGCGAGCAGCTGCCGCGCCGCGGTGCTGGCGGGCAGGCGGCCATCGAGCACTTGCGTGGTGGTGTCGGCCAGCGCGGCGCGCACCGCCGGGTGTTCGCGAAAGCGCTGCTTGAGGCCGGCGTCGATGCGCTCCCACATCCAGGCCTTGGCCTGGCGCTGGCGGCGCGCGGCGAGCTCGCCGTTGGCGCTCTGCACCTGGCGAAAGCGCTGGACCTCGGCCCAGAAGGCGGCGATGCCCTGGGCCTTGAGCGCCGAGAGCTGCAGCACCGTGGGGTGCCAGTGCGTGGCGTCGTGCGCCGCGTGCTCGGGCCGCCCGTGCTGGCCGAGCAGGCGCAGGGCGGAGGTGATCATCGCGCGCGCCCGCGTCGCGGCGTCGGCGTCGATGTCGGCCTTGTTGATGACCACGAGGTCGGCGATCTCCATCACGCCCTTCTTGATGGCCTGCAGGTCGTCGCCCGCGTTGGGCAGCTGCAGCAGCACGAAGCAGTCGGTCATGCCGGCCACGGCGGTCTCGCTCTGGCCCACGCCCACGGTCTCGACGATCACCACGTCGTAGCCGGCGGCTTCGCACACCAGCAGGGCCTCGCGCGTTTTTTCGGCCACGCCGCCCAGGGTGCCGCCGCTGGGGCTGGGGCGGATGAAGGCGCGCTCGTCCATGGACAGCCGCTCCATGCGCGTCTTGTCACCCAGGATGGAGCCGCCCGAGACCGTGCTCGATGGGTCGATGGTGAGCACGGCCACGCGCTGGCCCTGCCCGATCAGGTGCAGGCCCAGCGCCTCGATGAAGGTGCTCTTGCCCACGCCGGGCACGCCGGAGAGGCCCAGGCGGAAGGCCCGTCCGGTGCGCGGCAGCAGCGCGGTGAGCAGCTCGTCGCCCTGGGCGCGGTGGTCGGCGCGCGTGGACTCGAGCAGCGTGATGGCCTTGGCCATGGCGCGGCGCTGCGCCATGCCCTGGCCTTGCACGATGGCGTCGAGCAAGGTCTGCGGCGACGCGGCCAGGCTCAAGCCACCGCCTTCTTGATCTGTTCCAGCACGTCCTTGGCGCTGGCCGGGATGGGCGTGCCCGGGCCGTAGATGCCCTTGACGCCGGCCTCGTAGAGGAAGTCGTAGTCCTGGCGCGGAATCACGCCGCCCACGAAGACCACGATGTCGTCGGCGCCCTGCTTGCGCAGCTCGGCGATGATGGCCGGCACCAGGGTCTTGTGGCCGGCCGCCAACGTGCTCACGCCCACGGCGTGCACGTCGTTCTCGATGGCTTGGCGCGCGCACTCCTCGGGCGTTTGGAACAGCGGGCCCATGTCGACGTCGAAGCCCAGGTCGGCGAAGGCCGTGGCCACCACCTTGGCGCCGCGGTCGTGGCCGTCCTGGCCGAGCTTGGCGATCATCACGCGCGGGCGGCGGCCCTGCTGCTCGCCGAAATCGGCGATCTCCTTCTGCAGCTGCGCCCAGCCTTCGGCGCTGTCGTAGGCGGCGGCGTACACGCCGGTCACCTTCTGGGTGTCGGCGCGGTGGCGGCCGAAGGCGGTTTCAAGGGCATCACTGACTTCTCCCACGGTGGCGCGCAGGCGCACCGCCTGAATGGACAGATCGAGCAGGTTGCCCTGCCCCGAACCGGCGGCCTCGGTGAGCGCGGCCAGCGCGGCCTTCACCGCGGCATCGTCGCGCGCGGCGCGCACGCGCTTCAGGCGCGCGATCTGCGCCTCGCGCACCTTCACGTTGTCGATGTCGAGGATCTCGACCGCGTCTTCGTTCTTGAGCTTGTACTTGTTGACGCCGACGATGACGTCCTTGCCCGAGTCGATGCGTGCCTGCTTCTCGGCCGCGGCGGCCTCGATCTTGAGCTTGGCCCAGCCGCTGTCCACCGCCTTGGTCATGCCGCCCATGGCGTCGACCTCTTCGATGATGGCCCAGGCCGCGTCGGCCATCTGCTGCGTCAGCGTCTCCATCATGTAGGAGCCGGCCCAGGGATCGACCACGCTGGTGATGTGGGTCTCTTCCTGAATGATCAGTTGGGTGTTGCGCGCGATGCGCGCGCTGAATTCGGTGGGCAGCGCGATGGCTTCGTCGAGCGCGTTGGTGTGCAGGCTCTGCGTGCCGCCGAACACCGCGGCCATGGCCTCGATGGTGGTGCGTACCACGTTGTTGTACGGGTCCTGCTCGGTCAGGCTCCAGCCCGAGGTCTGGCTGTGCGTGCGCAGCATCAGGCTCTTGGGGTTCTTCGCGCCGAAGCCCTTCATGATGCGGCACCACAGCAGGCGGGCCGCGCGCATCTTGGCGATCTCGAGGTAGAAGTTCATGCCCACCGCCCAGAAGAAGGACAGGCGGCCCGCGAAGGCGTCGACATCCAGGCCCTTGGCCATGGCCGTCTTCACATACTCCTTGCCGTCGGCCAGGGTGAAGGCGAGTTCCAGCGCCTGGTTGGCGCCGGCCTCCTGCATGTGGTAGCCCGAGATGCTGATCGAGTTGAACTTCGGCATGTGGCTGGCCGTGTACTCGATGATGTCGCCGATGATCCGCATGCTCGGCTCGGGCGGGTAGATGTAGGTGTTGCGGACCATGAACTCCTTGAGGATGTCGTTCTGGATGGTCCCGCTGAGCTGGTCCTGCGGCACGCCCTGCTCTTCGGCCGCCACCACGTAGCCCGCCAGCACCGGCAGCACCGCGCCGTTCATGGTCATGCTGACGCTGACCTTGTCGAGCGGAATGCCGTCGAACAGGATCTTCATGTCCTCCACGCTGTCGATGGCCACGCCGGCCTTGCCCACGTCGCCCGTCACGCGCGGGTGGTCGCTGTCGTAGCCGCGGTGGGTGGCCAGGTCGAAGGCCACGCTCACGCCCTGCCCGCCGGCCGCCAGGGCCTTGCGGTAGAAGGCGTTCGACTCTTCGGCGGTGGAAAAGCCCGCGTACTGGCGGATGGTCCAGGGCCGCACCGCGTACATGGTGGCCTGCGGGCCGCGGATGAAGGGCTCGAAGCCGGGCAGCGTGTCGGTGTAGGCCAGGCCCTGCAGGTCGGCCGCGGTGTACAGCGGCTTGACGGCGATGCCGTCGGGCGTGGTCCAGGTCAGCGCGTCAAGCGGGCCGCCAGGGGCGGATTTGGCGGCGGCCTTGGTCCAGTCGGACAGCGTGGCGCGCGCGAAGGCGTCGGGGTGTTGGCTCATGGCGGCGGGCGTGGAAAACGGCGGGAGCAAGGCAAGGGCCCAGGTGTTCTGCGGCTCAGGCACCACGGCGAGTGTACATCATTCATAATTATTGATGCAGAATTTCAATGCGCGGATAGAATCGGCGCCTGCATGGACACCGACACCGCCACCCCCACCGCCCCCTCCCTGGCGCCGCGCGCGCTGTACGAGGAAGTGGCCGAACGGCTGCGCCAGCGCATCTTCCAGCGCGAACTGGAGCCGGGCAGCTGGATCGACGAACTCAAGATCGCCGAGGAGTACGGCATCAGCCGCACCCCCCTGCGCGAAGCCCTGAAGGTGCTGGCCGCCGAAGGCCTGGTGACGATGAAGGTGCGCCGCGGCGCCTACGTCACCGAAGTGTCCGAGAAGGACCTGCGCGACGTCTACCACCTGCTGTCGCTGCTCGAATCGGACGCCGCCGGCGAAGTGGCCTCGCGCGGCGACGCCGCCGCGCTGGACGAACTGGCCGCCCTGCACGGCGAACTGGAAGGCGCGGTGCACGAGCGCGACCGCTTCTTCGCCATCAACGAGCGCTTTCATCTGCGCCTGCTGGAGCTGGCCGACAACCGCTGGCGGCTGCAGATGGTGAGCGACCTGCGCAAGGTGATGAAGCTCAACCGCCACCATTCGCTGTTCAAGGCGGGCCGCATCGAGGAGTCGCTGGCCGAGCACCGCGCCGTGATGGCCGCCCTGCGCGGGCGCGACGGCGCGCAGGCCATGCAGCGCATGCGCGAGCACTTCGCCAGCGGACTCGAAGCCGCCACCTGAGGCCGCGGCCGGCGCCCCGCCCGGCTCAGTCCTCGCCGATCTCGCGTGCGATCGCGCGCCGCGTCTCCAGCAGCTGGGGCGCGACCTTCTCCACCAGCCATTCGCGCGGCAGCTTGTAGGCCGGCCCGCCCACGCTCACGCCGTACAGCTCGCCTTCGACGCCGCGCAGGCTGAAGCCCAGGGCGTGGATGTCGGGGTGCCATTCGCCGAACGAACTGCAGTAGCCCAGCCGCGCGTGCTCCTGCGCCGCCGCTTCCAGCCGCGACTGCGTCTGAGGCCAGGCCGCCTCGCCCACCGAGGCGCGGATCTCGTCGTACAGGGCGGCGCGCTGCGCCGGCGGCAGGGCCGATAGGTAGGCGCGGCCGGCGGCCGAGGTGGCGATGGTCATGCGCGAGCCCACGTCCATGCGCGACAGGATCAGCGCCGAGCGCGGCCGCAGGGTATCGATCAGCAGCATGTCCAGGCCGTCGCGCACCGTCAGATGGACGTTGGCGCCCGCCGCCTCGGCCAATTCCGCCAGGTGCAGCCGGGCCCGCTGGCGGAAATCGAAGGTGCGCAGGTAGGCGTTGCCCAGCTGCAAAGTGGCCGGGCCCAGGCTGAAGCGCTCGCTGCCGGCGGTCTGCCGCAGGAAGCCGCTGGACAGCAGCGTGGCCGCCAGGCGCGACACGGTGGCCTTGGGGATGCCGGTGCCCTCGGCCAGCTCGCGGTTGGAGAGCGGCTCATCCGCCTCCGCCACGGCCTTGAGCACCGCCAGCCCCCGCGCCAGCGCGCTGACCTCGTCCTTGCCCGAAGCGACGGCCTCTTCCGGCGCGCCACCCACCGCGCGTTTTTCGAGACGATGTTCCATTTTTTCTTCTCGCCTATATAATTTTGAGACGACGTTCCATTTTAACTAAACCACCCGGAGACACACTTTGAACTGGATCAAGCACACCGCTCTCGCCCTGTCCCTCGGGCTGGCCGCTCTCGCACCGGCCGCCGCCCAGGACTTTCCCAAGGGCCCGGTGAAAATCATCATCCCCTTCCCCCCCGGCGGACCGACCGACACCGTGGGCCGCCTGCTCGGCCAGAAGCTGCAGGAGACCTGGGGCCAGCCGGTGATCATCGACTACAAGCCCGGCGCCGGCACCGTGATCGGCGCCGACTTCGTCGCCAAGTCGGCGCCCGACGGCCAGACCATCGGCATGGTGAACTCCTCGCTGGCCGTGAACCCCACGCTGCGCAAGAAACTGCCCTACGACACGCAGAAGGACCTGGCCGGCGTCACACAGCTCTTCAACATGCAGCTGGCCATCGTGGCCCACCCCAACGCGCCCTTCAACAACCTGCGCGAACTGATCGACTACGCCCGCAAGAACCCCGGCAAGCTGAACTACGGCACGCCCGGCGCCGGCAGCACCACGCACCTGGGCGCCGAGCTGCTCAAGCGCGAGGCCGGCTTCGAGATGCAGCACATCGCCATGAAAGGCAGCGCGCCCGCGCACACCGAACTCATGGGCGGGCGGCTCGACCTGGTGGTCGATCCCTTCCTGTCCATCCTGCCCTACGTGCAGGGCGGCCGCATGAAGATCATCGCCACCATGGGCGACAAGCGCGTGGCGGGCCACGACTACCCCACCGTCGCCGAAACCATCCCCGGCTTCAACGTCGGTGCCCTGCTCGGCTTCGTGGCGCCCGCCGGCACGCCCAAGCCGGTGCTGCAGAAGATCCAGGCCGACACCGCGAAGGCCCTGGCCAGCGCCGACGTGCAAAAGCGCGCCCAGGAATTCGGCCTGCAGGTGGTGGGCTCCACGCCCGAGCAGTTCGATGCCTTCATCGCCTCGGAGATGAAGCGCTGGGGCCGCATCGTCACCGAAGCCAAGATCGAACAGGAATGAATCCGAAGGACACCGCACCGTGAGCTCCCTGCAACTCAAGCCCATCCACCCCGTCTTCGGCGCCGAGGCCAGCGGCCTGGACCTCACCCGCCCGCTCGCGCCCGAAGACGTTCGCGCGATCAACGCGGCCATGAACGAACACGCCGTGCTGGTCTTTCGCGGCCAGCCCCTGTCGGCCCAGCAGCAGCTCGACTTCGCCCGGCACTTCGGCCCGCTCGACATCGGCCTCAAGCGCGTGTTCAAACGCCCCGAGCGCCTGGAGGATGAGCGCCTGATCGACATCTCCAACGTCGACGCGCAGGGCAAGGTCGCGCACCGCGACTCGCCCAAGAACCTCTCCAACTTCGCCAACCAGCTCTGGCACAGCGACAGCTCCTTCATGAACCCGCGCGCGGCCTACTCGATGCTGCATTGCGTGATCACGCCCAGCTGGGGCGGCAACACCGAGTTCGCCGACCTGCGCCACGCCTACGACACGCTGGACGAGCGCACGAAGGCCGAGATCGAAGACCTCCAGGCCGAGCACTTCGCGCTGCACACGCGCATCTTGCTGGGCGACGACGCCTACACCGACGACCAGAAGAAGGAGATCCCGCCGGCGGTCTGGCCGCTGGCGGACACCCACCCGGGCTCGGGCCGCAAGGTGCTGTTCGTGGGCGTGCACGCACGCGAGGTGATCGGCTGGCCGATCGCCGAAGGCCGCATGTACCTGAGCGATCTGCTGGAGCACGCCACGCGGCGCGAGAACGTCTACGTGCACGAATGGATGCCGGGCGACCTGGTGATCTGGGACAACCGCAGCACCCTGCACCGCGGCCGCCGCTACGACATCAGCGAGCGGCGCGAGCTGCGCCGCACCACCATCAACGACACGCCCGAGGCCATGCTGCGGGCGGCCTGAGCGCCGTCCCACCCTGGGCACCGCCGTTCAGGCGGCGAGCGTCTCGGTCTCGTCGCTCACGTGCGCCCGCGCCAGGCGCCACACCTCGCGCGGCGGCAGCGGCTTGAGGCGGTGGTCGCTCCACACCTGGCGCCACTTGCGTGCGCCGCGCAAGCCGTGGCGCAGGCCCAGCATGTGGCGCGCGATGGCGTACCAGGGACAGCCGTCCTCGGCGTGGGCGCGCTCCATGTAGCGCACCATTTCGTCTTCCACGGCGTCGCGGTCCAGGGCGCTGGGTGGCGCGCCGAAGAAGGCCTCGTCCCAGCGGGTGAGCAGCCAGGGGTGGTGGTAGGCCTCGCGGCCCAGCATCACGCCATCCACGTGCTGCAGGTGCTCGGCGATCTGCTCATTGGTGGTGATGCCCCCATTGACCGCGATGGTCAGGCGCGGGAAGTCGCGCTTGAGGCGGTGCGCAAGCCCGTAGCGCAGCGGCGGCACCTCGCGGTTTTCCTTCGGCGACAGGCCCTGCAGCCAGGCGTTGCGCGCGTGCACGATGAAAACCTCGCAGCCCGCCTCGGCCACGGTGCCGACGAAGTCGCGCACGAAGTCGTAGCTCTCGGTCTTGTCGATGCCGATGCGGTGCTTCACCGTCACCGGCAGGGACACCGCGTCGCGCATGGCCTTCACGCCATCGGCCACGGTGTGCGGCTCGGCCATCAGGCAGGCCCCGAAGGCGCCGCGCTGCACGCGCTCGCTGGGGCAGCCGCAGTTGAGGTTGATCTCGTCGTAACCCCATTGCTCGCCCAGGCGGGCGGCCTGGGCGAGCTCGTCCGCCTCGCTGCCACCCAGCTGCAGGGCCACCGGGTGCTCTTCGGCGTTGAAGCGCAGGTGGCGCTGCACGCTGCCGTGCATCAGCGCGCCGGTCGTCACCATCTCGGTGTAGAGCAGCGTGCGCTTCGTCAGCAGGCGGTGCAGGAAGCGGCAGTGGCGGTCCGTCCAGTCCATCATCGGCGCGACGGACAGGCGCCATGGACTGAATGGTGGTGTGGGGGGAATCTTTTCCATCGGAGAACGGTCCATCGGGTGCGGCGGCCCGGCGCGCCTCGCGCGGCCCACAAGGCCTGCACCCGAACCTCTTATTGTCCCATCCCGGCGCCAGCGCGCCGCCATCCCCCCAGGAGCCCACACGACATGAACCCCGCCATCACCCTGGGACCGCTGGTGCTGCCTTGGGGCTTGGGCGCCGTGCTGGCCTCGCTGCTGGTGGCCTGGGCCCTGGGCCGGTGGCTGGGCAGGCGCCAGGGCGTCGATCCGGGCGATGCCTTGTGGGGCGCGCTCTGGGCCGGCGCCCTGCTCGCGCGGATCGCATTCATCGTCGAGTACCGCTCGGCCTACCTGGCCGAGCCGCTCAGCATGCTCGACATCCGCGACGGCGGCTGGAACCCCGTGGCCGGGCTGCTGGGCGCCTGGCTGTATGCCCTCGTCCGCGCCCGCCGGCGTGCGCCCCAGACCTGGCCGGCCTTGCGCTCCGCGCTGCTGGCCGGCACGGCCGTCTTCGTCGCCGGCATGGGCGCGCTGAGCGCGCTGCCCGACACCGACCGGCGCCTCCCCGCGCTCACGGTGCGCTCCCTGCAAGGCGCCGAGGTGGACCTGCGGGCCTTCCAGGGCAAGCCCACCGTGATCAACCTCTGGGCCACCTGGTGCCCGCCCTGCGTGCGGGAAATGCCTGTGCTGGCGGCCGCGCAGCGGCAGTCGCCGGACGTGAACGTCGTGTTCCTCAACCAGGGCGAAGCGGCGGACCAGGTGCGGGCCTGGCTGCGGTCGCGCGGCCTGGATCTGGACAACGCGCTCATCGACGAGGCGCGCGCCGCCGGCGCGGCCTTTCAGCAGAAGGCGTTCCCCACCACGCTGTTCTTCGACTCGGACGGGCGCCTGGTGGCCACGCGCATCGGCGAGCTGTCGGCGGCGACGCTGCAGGAGCGGTTGGCGCGCATCCGGCGCTGAGGCCCCCCTCGCCGCGGGCCGTGGTCCACCGGCGCGGCTCAGCCGCGCGCGATCAGCCGGTCCACGTTGACGATGACCTTCACCTCGCCCGGCGGCAGGCTGGCGGCCACCGCCCAGGCCGGATCGGCCGTGTCGCGCAGCACGGGCTCGCCCAGCGGCAGGCCCTGGCGGCCCACCAGCGCGGCCACGCGGGGTTCGTTGGCCTTCTCGCCCCGGCGCACCACCACGCCCAGCTCGCCGCTGGCCAGCCGCACGTAGCTGCCGGGCGGGTAGAAGCCCACGCTCTTGACGAACAGCGCGCCCAACTGGTCGGGTGCGCGGTGGCCGCCCATGTACAGCTCGCGCGCCACCTGCTGCGACAGCAGCGCGCCGCGGCTTCTGCGCGGGCTGATGCAGGCCACGTACACGTCGGCCATCTGCAGCAGGCGGTGGGTGATGCGGTCGACCCGCTCGCCCTTGGGGTAGCCCGTGCCATCGGGTTTCTCGTGGTGCTGCGCCACCAGGCGGATCCATTCGGCGTCCAGCACGCCCAGCTGGCGCAGCAGGGCCACGCTTTGCTGGGGGTGTTCACGCACCACCTTGCGCTGGGCCGAGCTGAGCGGCCCCGGTTGGCGAGCCATTTCGTCGTGCTCGCGGGTCATGCCGAGGTTCATGGTCAGCGCGGCCAGCACCAGGGCGCGCCGCTGCTTTTCGTCCAGCCCGGCCAGGGGCGCGACCAGGGCGCACAGGCCGGCGGCCAGCAGCGCGTGCGTGGCGCTGTAGGACACGCGCGTGTCAAAGAGCAGCTGCACCAGCACCAGCAGGCTGTTGTCGGCCTGGTCGTGCCAGAGCTGCTCGCCCTGCGACTGCACGCGCAGCACACGTTCGAGGAATTGGTGCGCGCTGGCCCCCTGGTGCAGCAGCGCCGCCAGGGTGGCGTGCAGCTCGGCCCAGGCCTCGGGCACCGACACGCCAGCGTCGCGCGCCGCCACCTCGGCCGGCGAGGCCGACAGCGCCCTCAGCCCGGCGATGCGATTGAGCGCCTGGTTGTCCCGCACCATGCGGTCGAGCGAGGCGGTGTAGCCGTAGTTCAGCGCCTGCCAGTCGCTGGCCAGCACCACCGGCGCGTGCAGCAGCAACACGCCACGGTGTTGCTCCGAGGTGATGGTCTCGCCCTTGCGCAGCAGCAGAACGCCCTTGGCGTCCCAGATGTTGACCGGAACGGGTTCGTGCAAGGCAAAGGAATCCAGGGGCAGCGGCCGGTACATAGCCCGCGACTCTAGGCCGGGACCCCCTCGGCCAATCGGTCGAAAACCGGCGGAAAACGGGTGCAGAACGGTCCCTGGCAAGGCGGTTCTGAACACCCGGTTCCCCTGCCCCCTGCCCCATGCCGGCAGGTCTCGCGCCCTGCGCCTCAAGCCTGCGCCGGCAGTGTGACGCTCACCTCCAGCCCCGGGTGGGCATTGCGGATTTCGCAGCGCCCACCATGCGCCTGCGCCACCAGCCGGCACAGGTAGAGCCCCAGCCCCACCCCACCCGCGTGCCGGGTGCGGGCGCTGTCCGGGCGGTAGAAGGCCTGGGCCAGGTGCGCGATCTGGTCTTCGGGCACGCCCGGGCCATGGTCGCGCACCACGAAGCGCAGCCCCCCACCGTCCACGCGCTCCACGCGCAACTCCGGCGGCGTGGCCGCCTCCGCGCCGTGGCGCAGCGCGTTGTCGAGCAGGTTGCGCAGCAGCAGGCGAACCCGCACGCGGTCCAGCAAGACCAGGGGCAAGCCCTCGTCCAGGCGCAGGCCGATGCGCCGCACCTCGGGCCGCGTCGCCGCCAGTTCGGCGATCACCTCGCGCGCCAGCGTGGCCGGCTCGGTGGGCTCCCGATTAAGGGCCGCGTGGCGGCCCGCCAGGCGCTCGCTTTCCAGCAGGTCGCTGATGAGGCGCGCCATCTCGCCCAGGTCGCGCAGCAGGGCCTCGCGCTGCGGGTTGACCTCGGGCGATTCGGGCAGCAGCTCGGTGTTCAGGCGCGCGCGCGTGAGCGGGCTGCGCAGCTCGTGGCTGATGGCCAGCAGCAGCGCGCGCTGGGCCTGCAGCATCTGCTCGATGTCCTGGCCCATGGTGTTCACCGTCTGCGCGAGCTGGCCCAGCTCGTCGCAGCGGCGCGCGGGCACGGCGATGGGCTGCGAGAAATCGCCCGCGCCGAACCGCATGGCCCCGGCGCGGATGGCGTCGAGCGGACTCAGCAGGCGGCGCACGTACCAGAAGGCCAGCCCGGTGACCACCAGCAGGGCCGCCAGCGCGAAAACGAAGAGGCGCGGGCGGCGTTCGATGGCGGTGTCGTTCAGGCCGAACTCGATCACGTGCCCGTCGGCCGTGCGGCGCTGCACCAGGGCGCGCCAGTTCTCGTCGTCGTTCCAGTCGTCGGCGCCGCTGTCCTTGCGCCAGTGCGGGCGCGGCAGTGCCGGGTGCGAGCGCCACTGCACGACCGGCCCGGTGATGTCGATGGTGACGATGGGCAGGCGCTCCACCAGCGCACGGGCCTTCTCGACATCGGGCCGGCCCTGGGGCGCCACGTCGTTCGCCAGCCGCGTCACGTAGTCCATCAGCAGCGGGCGCCCGGCCTCCTTCCAGCCCAGGGTGAAGGCCTTCTGCGCGCCGCCGATGAAGATGAAAGCCACCAGGAAGGCCAGCAGCAGGAACACGCCCAGCAGGCGCAGCTTGAGCGAATGCCGCCAGCGCGGACGGTGGTCGGCGGCCGGCTTCATGGGCGCGGTGCCGGTGCGCGCCGCAGCGCGAGCGAGTAACCCGCGTTGCGCAGGGTCTTGATGCAGTCCAGTGGCTCCAGCTTCTTGCGCAGGCGGCTCACCACGATGTCCACCGCGCGCGTGAGCAGCTCGGCCTCGTGCCCGCGCAGGTGGTTGAGGATGTCGTCGCGGCTGAGCACGCGCCCGGCCTCGCGCGCCAGCAGGTGCAGCAGCTCGAATTCGGTGCCCGTGAGGTCCACCGCCTCGCCCTGGCGCAGCACCTGGCGCCGCGCGGGGTCGATGCTCAGGCCCTCGAAGGCCAGCACGTCGGACGCGGCCGCCGCCACCGTCGGCCGGCGGCGCAGCACGGTCTGCACGCGCGCCACCAGCTCGCGCGGCTCGAAGGGCTTGGGCAAATAGTCATCGGCGCCCAACTCCAGGCCGACCACGCGGTCCATCACGTCGCCGCGCGCGGTGAGCATGACGATGGGGATGTCGCTGTCCTTGCGGATGGTGCGGCAGAGCTCGAAGCCGTCCATCTCGGGCAGCATCACGTCCAGGATGGCGGCGTCGAAGCCGCCCCGGCGCAGATGCTCCAGGCCCTCGCTGGGCGTGTGCGCATGCACCAGCGCCAGATCGAACCGCTGGAAGTAGCTCGCCAGGGGGGGCCCGAGCTGGGTGTCGTCGTCGATCAGCAGGATGCGGGGCATTCGCGCATTCTCACACCGCCCACGCGGCCCGCAGGGCGCGGTGGCGCAGGATGAGCCGGCGCACGCGCCGCTGCGCGGGCACATCGAGCGCATCGAAGCGCTCGGCCGCGCCCATGAGCGCGGGCAGCACCGGCACGGCCTGCTGCGGCGCGCGCCGCGACAGGCGCGACCACAGCCACATCGCGTGCTCGCGGTCGAAGCGCGGGCCCCAGACCAGGGCCAGCACCTCGTCGTGCGGGTCGTTCACATCCGCCAGCAGCACGGGGCCGTGCTCGCGCAGCGGGTGGGCGATGGCTTGCAGCGCGGGCGACATGGCGCGCCCCGCTCAGCCGCGGTGGAACCAGCCGCGGCGCTTCTCGAGGAACTCGCGCACCTCGGCCTGCTGGGTGGCGTTCAGGCTGTCGTAGAAATCGGCCAGGGCCGTGATGACCTCGGGCGTGGTGAGCTGCAGCGCGCGGGTCTTTTCGTCGAGCAGGTGCAGGGCGCGGGCGCGGTCGAACTTCTCGCCGGCCACCAGGGCCTTCATCTCGGCGCGCGGGCTGGGGGTCTGGCCGATCATGGCGCTGCGCTGCGCGATCAGCTTGTCGGCCAGCAGCTCCAGCTTCTGGCGCTGTTCGGCCGTGAGGTCGAGCTTGCGGGTCACGCGATCGACCGCCTTGCCGCGCCACTCGGCCACGCGCTCGGCCGAGGCCGGGCCCTCGGCCTGGTGGGCGCGGTGGCCGCAGGCCGCCAGGCCGCCCGCGAGCACGGTGACGCTGGTGAGGCCGATGAGGGTTCGCTTGATCCAGGGTTTCATGACGGGTCCTTTCATGGGACGGGGTGGAACGTGGCCGCCATGGTGCGCGGCGCGCGCCGACACCGGGTCTCGTGGCGGTATCGCTTCTTGTCGTTTTGTTTCGGCGGAGAATGGTCCGTCGCCGCGTCCCGCCAGGAAGGACCCTTCATGCCTCGTCTCGCCGCCCTGCTCTGCCTGGGGCTGTTCGCCCACTCGGCCGGTGCCACCGCACCCGCGGCGAAGCCGCCCCACGACCTGCCGGCCGACTGCGCCCGGGCCGAAACGCAGCGCCAACTCACCGCCTGCGCCTACCAGGACTTCGAACACGCGCAGGCGGCCCACGCGGCGGTGCTGCGCGAGCTGTCCGCGCGCCTCGACCCCGCCAGGCGCACCCTGCTGCGCACCGCCCAGAAAGACTGGCTGACCTACCGCACCGCGACCTGCGGGTTCGAGGCCAGCGCGGTGCGCGGCGGCAGCGCCGAACCCATGGTGCGCCTGCACTGCCAGACGCGGCTGACCCGCGAGCGCACCCAGGAATTGCGCCGCCAGCTCAACTGCCCCGAAGGCGACCTGGGCTGCCTGCGCCCGGTGCGGCCTTGAGGCGGCCCCACGGCATGCGCATCCTGCTTGTCCTGGACCACCGCCAACGATGCCGCCGACGCCGCCCACGACCGCTCGCTGCTGGGCGCGGTGACATCCACCCCGATCGGCCGCGACCTGCTGCTGATCGTGCGGGCCACCGGCCTGCTCAGCGTGTCCATCGCCTGGGCCATGTTCCCCTGTCGCGCTTTCGCCAGGCGGTCGAGGCGCGGCCGGCGGACAGCCCGCCGGCCCACCCACACCAGGACCGGCCGCGGTAGCGGCGGCCGCTCAGGCTTGCCGGGTCAGCTCGGCAAAGCGGCGCAGCACCTGCGCCGCCTGGGGCGTGGGGCCCACCTCGTCCAGGCGCCGCTCCACCTCCTCGCCCAGCTCGCCCTTCAGGCGCTCCAGGTAGCCGCGCATGGCCGTCGCCGAGAACTCCGGGTGGAACTGCACGCCCCAGGCGCGCCGCCCCACGCGGAAGGCCTGGTGGGATTCGATGTCGCTGCGCGCCAGCGGCACCGCGCCCGCCGGCAGGCGCCGCACCGACTGGTAGTGGATGAGTTGCGCGGGGAAGCGGGCCGGCAAGGCCCCCAGCAGGGCATCGTCGCCGGCCTCGGGGCCCAGCCGCACCTCGCGCGTGCCCACCTCCGGCCCCTCGGGCAAGCGGTCCACCTCGCCGCCCAGGGCGTGCGCCAACAGCTGGTGGCCGAAGCAGATGCCCAGCACCGGCAGCTCCGCCGCCACGCAGTCCTTGAGCCAGCGCGCCAGGTGCTCGCTCCAGGGCGCGCGGTCGCTGACCATGGCGTGCGAGCCGCTCACCACCACCCCGCCGAGCGTGCGCGGGTCCGGGTAGTCCGGCGCCTCGCGCGCGTCGGCGTGGCGCAGCGTCACGCCATCGCCCAGGCCGCGCGCGATCCAGTCGGGGAAATCGCCTTCGGCGCGGCTCAGCTCGTCGAAGGTCTGGCCGGCGGCCACCACCAGGATGGGACGCCCGGCGCCCGGGGTGGCGCTCACGCGAACACCTCGGTGTCCACCTCGCGGTTGGACTGCTCGCTGTAGCGGTTGCCGCTCACGGTGTGCTGGTTGATCAGCGCCTCCAGGCGCTGCATCACGTCGGCGCTCAGGCGCACGCCGTCGGCGCGGTTGTTCTCCCGCAGGTGGTCCACGTTGCCCGTGCCCGGCAGCGGCAGGATGTGCGGCGCCTTGTGCAGCAGCCAGGCGATGGACAGCTGCGCGGGCGTGCAGCCCACCTCGGCCGCGAGGGCGCGGTAGGCCGGCAGCAGGCGCTGGTTGGCGGCCCAGTGCGCGGGCGTGAAACGCGGCATGGCGCGGCGGATGTCCTTGGCGTCGAACGCCTGCGGGTCGAGGTCGATCGCCAGGAAGCCGCGCGCCGTCGGGCTGAAGGCGACGAAGGCCGCGCCGATCTCGCGGCAGGCATCGAGCACCGCGATCTCGGGGTTGCGCGTCCACAGCGAGTACTCGGTCTGCACCGCGCTGATGGGGTACTCGGCGTGCGCCTTTCGCAGGGTGGCGGCCGAGACCTCGGACAGGCCGACCGCGCGGATCTTGCCCGCGCGCACCAGGTCGCCCAGCGCGCCCACGCTCTCCTCCACCGGCACCTGCTTGTCCCAGCGGTGCAGGTAGTACAGGTCGATCACCTCGGTGCGCAGGCGGCGCAGCGAGGCCTCGCAGGTGGCGCGCAGGGTCTCGGGCCGGCCGTCGATCACACGCACCAACTGGCCGTCGCCCTTCAGGTCCACGCCCTGCATGCCGCACTTGCTGGCCAGGGTGAAGCGGTGGCGGTGCGGGGCCAGCACCTTGCCGATGAGGGTTTCGCTGGCGCCGAAGCCGTAGAGCGCGGCGGTGTCGAAGTGCGTCACGCCGTCGTCGAGCGCGGCCAGCAGCAGGCGCTCGGCCTGTGCCTCGGGCACGGGCGGACCGTAGGCGTGGCAGATGTTCATGCAGCCCAGGCCGATGGCCGAGACGGTGAAGGGTCCAAGTGGTCGTTGCTGCGGCATGGCGGGTTCAGGTCGGGAAAAAGGGAATGGAAGCGGGCGCGTGCCCGGGCACTGCGGCCCCAGGCTACCAGCTCGTGTCGTAGGCGATGTAACGCTCGATGTATTCGTAGAAGGTCCACTGCTGCGTCGCCCACTGGTAGGTGCGGTCGGGTGGGCAATAGCTCAGCTTCAGGGCGTCGGCCACCAGCGGGTGGACAGGCATCTGCACGCCGCCCATGCCCTCGAAGTCCATGGCCGCGTCCAGGCACAGCTCGGCGCGCTGCGCCTGGCCGCCGATCACGCGGCGGGCCTGATCGGCGACGCGGCGCGCCAGCTCGCGCATCGCGGCGGCCGACATGTGGCCGCGCGTCCAGAACATGTGCTGGTCGCGGAAGTTCGCGACCACGTGGTCGGCGATGCGCACGTCGCAGTGGCCGTCGAACAGGCGCATCAGGTCCAGGTCGTCCTCCAGGCGGCGCTGCAGGTCGGGCATCCTGCGCGCGGACAGGTCCATGTAGGCGGCCACGGCGATCGGACCGCTCAGACCGGTTTCGGCGATTTCGAGCGCCACCAGGTCACCCGTCGGGTAGCGCTTCCAGGTCGGATAGGCCGGGTCGTGGCGCTCGCGCGGTTCGGCGCACTCGAAGGGCCACAGGCAGTTCAGCAGGTAGCTCGGGAAGGTGATGACCGGACAGCCCGGGGGCAGGCGCGCCTCGATCGCCTGCAAGGCCGGGTTGCCGGGCGCCATCTCGTGCTGGCGCAGCAGCAGCGCCACGTTGTGCAGGTCCTCGTCGGCCACCGGCAGCGCCTGGGCATCACCCGGCTGCGCGTGGTTGAGGGCCGCCACGAAGCGGTAGTCGTCGTTCAGGTCGTCCAGGGCGCTGAGCATGCGCGCCAGGTACGGGGTCTGGCAGTTGCCATACACCAACACCGTGCGGGCCTTCGGGCCCTGGGCGCCAAAGCGGAAATCGAGCGGGTGCCGGGGCGCCGGCGGCGCCACGGGAAGAGAGGGAATCGCGGCCATCAGAAGACGCTGGGCGTCGGTCGAAACACAGTCGGCCCGAGGACCGCAGGGCCCTCCGGGTACGGGCCGAGAATGATAAGCGTGCTTGCAAATATGTAACAATCGCCCGCGACCTTTCAGCCAGCCCCAGCCATCCAGGAGGAATCCCAATTGAAGCGCCCCACGGCCTGCCATTCTCCTGAGGTCTTTGCTATCAAATTGTTGGCAACGGCTCTGTTCTGTTCCAGCGCCTGGGCCCAGACCGCGCCCAACGCGCCCCTGCAAAGCCAGGTCGACGAAGCCTTCCGCCAGACCCTGCAATCGCCCGCCGACGGCAACGCCACCGCGCGCTATGCGCGCCTGCTGGAACAGTCGGGCAACCACGAAGGCGCCATCGCCGCCCTCGAGCGCCTGCTGCTGGACCCGAACGCACCGCCCTCCGTGCGCCTGGACCTGGGCGTGCTGTATTACCGCCTCGGCTCCTACGACATGGCCGCCGGCATGCTGCGCCGCGCCCTGGACGACCCGCGCCTGGGGCCGGTGGAGCGAGGCCAGGCCGAAACCCTGCTGCGCGACATCGGCAAGCGCACCCAGGTCTCGCGCCTCGACGGCCAGGTGCTGCTGGGCCTGCGGGCCCAGACCAACCCCAGCTCGCGCACCAGCCGCGACACGGTGCTGGCCGCCGGCGCGCCGGTGGCCGTGCCCGACGCGCTCAAGCCCCAGTCGGACACCGACCTGCAGTTGGGCCTGCGCCTGGACCACCAGTACGACCTGGGCCGCCAGAACGAGGCCGCCATCGTCAGCTCGCTCGCCGCGCAGATCGTCAAGTTCAGCTCCTCGTCCGGCAGCACGCTGCAGGTGAACCAGACCGATCCGTACAACCTGGCCCTGGTCGAGCTCACCTCCGGCCTGCGCTTCAAGCCCTCGCCGGCCGGCCTGCCCGGCCTGAGCATCCGCCCGCACCTGATCGCCGCCACGCTGTCGGCCCAGGGTCACCGTTACCTGAGCAACTACGGCCTGGGCCTGGACGCAGCCTACAGCCTCAACGAGCGCACCCTCGTCGACGGCGGCCTCGAATACCGCGACGTCGACTACGCCACCCGCATCGACGTGCCCGCCGCCAGCGAACTCGGCGGCCCCAGCAAGCTGCTGCGCGTGCGCCTGACGCGCGAGCTCGCACCGGGCCAGTTGCTCAGCGGCGAGCTGCGCGCGTACTGGCAGCGCACCGATCGGCGCTATTACGACAACGACAGCCAGGAAGCGCGCGTGACCTACCTGCGCAGCTACGCCAGCCCGCTCAAGGGCGGCGGCCTGTGGACCACCTCGGTCTGGGGCGGCCTGCAGCGGCGCGCCTACGACGCGGCCGACCCGGCCATCGACCCGAACGTCGCGCGCCGCGACACCGAATGGCGCATCGGCATCGGCCAGACGGTGCCGCTGTCGGCGGCCTGGTCCCTGCTGGTGCAGCTGGAGCATGTGAAGACGGACAGCAAGCTGCCCAACTACGACAGCAAGAACACCTCGCTGTTCGTGGCGGCCGCTTACCGCTTCTGACGCCCGCGCCCACCCACGGCCCCCCTCTCAAGACCGTTTCCCGAGGACCCCGATATGACCCCGCCGATTTCCAAGGACTGGTGGCTCGCCGCTGCCCTGTCGACCGCTGCGCTGCCCACGACCATGGCCCAGGGCCCCGCGGCATCGGCCAACCGCACCGGCGTGGTGACGGCGGTCGCGCCCGGCGGCACCGTCACCGGGAACAACGAAGTGATGGTGGTGGGCAGCAGCGTGCTGCCCGGCCAGCGCCTGCGCACCGACGCCAACGGCCAGCTGCACCTGCTCTTTCTTGACCAGTCGGCCCTGACCCTGGGCCCCGACTCCGAACTCACCATCGACGAATTCCGCTTCGACCCCGCCACCCGCCAGGGCCAGATCCGGCTCGGCCTGGCCAAGGGCGTGGTGCGCGTCGTGGGCGGGCAGATCAGCAAGACCACCGCCACCGTCATCGCCACGCCGCACGGCAAGATCGAACTCCTGGGCGGCATCGCCTTGGTGGACACCAGCAGCGATCGCACGAGCGGCACCTTCCTGTTCGGCCAGCAGATGCGCGCGACCAGCAGCGACGGCAACACCACGACGATCACCCGCGCCGGCTTTGGCGTCGACATGTCGGGCAACGGCGTCGGCACGCCGCAACGCACCGCCACGACCAACCTCAACGCCATGCTCAACCGGCTCGAGTCGCGCCCGACGGGAAATACCGCCAATGGCAACCCGCCGCCGGCCCCCACCGGCCAGCTCCTCTCGACCGGCAGCCTCCCGGGCGGCGCCAGCAATCCGGGCGGCATCCTGGCCAACGACCGCCTGAAAGGCATCGTGGACAACAACGCCGGCAGCAACCCTTCCCTGACCCTGAGGGACCTGCTGGGTTCCTCTCAGGTGCTGCAGGTGTCCTGAACCCCGGCCGCCGGCGCCCTCCACCCTGACCGGCGGCCCACCGCGCCCTGGCGCGAGCGCCGCCCCTCGCCGCCATGCGCGTCCTGTTTGTTTCCAGCTACCCGCACCTGCCGGACGTCACCGGCGGCCTGCAAACCACCACCCACGACCTCTGCCTGGCGATCCGCGAACTGGGGGCCGAGGCCGCCGTGCTGTGCGGACAGGCCGAGGCCGCTGGCGCCGACGCCCCGTTCAGCCGCGACGAGCACCTGGGCTACCCCGTGCTGCGCGCGACGCGGCCCCTGGAGGCCCTGCCCCAGGCCGTGGCCGCCTGGGAGCCCGACGCCATCGTGGTGCAGAGCGGCACCTACCTGAGCTCGCTGGTGCTGGCCAGCCTGGACACCGGCCGGCCCACGGCCGTCTACCTGCACAACGTCGAAACCCACCAGATCGGTGGCCACCTGGTGGCCGACCCTTCGCTGCTCTACCTGGCCAACTCCGACTTCACGGCACGGCGCTGGCGCGCGCTCTACGGCCTGGACTGCGCGGTGATCCCACCCACCGTCTCGGCCCCCGCCTACCGGGCCGAGCGCCAGGGCGACAAGGTGCTGTTCGTCAACCCCACGCCCATCAAGGGCGTGGAGCGCCTGTTCGAGCTGGCCGCGGCCTGTCCCGAGCTGCCCTTCCTGGTGATGGAAAGCTGGCCCCTGAACGCGGCCTGGCGGGCCCATGGCCAGGCGCGCGCGGCGCGGCTGGGCAACGTCGAGTGGCGCGGGCCCAGCGACGGCATGCGCGAGGTGTTCGGCCAGTCGCGCGTGCTGCTCATGCCCTCGGTCTGGGAAGAATCCTTCGGCCGCACCGTGGTGGAGGCCCAGCTCAATGGCCTGCCCGTGCTGGCCAGCCGGCGCGGTGCGCTGCCCGAACTGGTGGGCGACGGCGGCGCCGTGCTGGACCTGGAGGCGCCGCTGGCCGACTGGGCGGCGGCGCTGCGCCACCTGCACGGCCCCGGCGCGGCAGCGCAGCGCGCGGCCGCCCTGCGCCGCGGCGCCGCCCACGTGGCGGGCACCGCGTCCACCGAGGCCCGGCTGCTGGGCCTGCTGCAGCTGCACGCCGCGCGCACGGCGCCGCACCGGCCGGTTGCCGCGCCGCCCGCGGCCCCGCCGCCGCCAATGCCCGCGCACGCCGCCGTGCGCGAGGTGCCACCCCGCCAGCCGCGCCGCGAGGACTGTCTGTTCTACCACTCCACCACGCTGGCCGATGGCGAGGAGGTGGTGGGTGACTGGGACCTGCGGCCCAACACGGCGCAGTACCTGGGCGGCGTGGACTTCAGCGGCCGTTCGGTGCTGGAGATCGGCCCCGCCAGCGGCCACCTGTCCTTCCACATGGAAGCGGCCGGCGCCCAGGTCACCTGCCTGGAGCCGCCCATGTCGCACCTGTGGGACGTGGTGCCCCACGAAGGTTTCGACACGCCGCGGTGGCGCCACGGGTTCACGCGCTCCATCGAAGGCGTGCGCAATTCGTTCTGGTACGTGCACCGGCAACGCCGCTCGCGCGTGCGCCTGATCGAGGCCGATCCCTACGCCCTGCCGGCCGAGCTCGGCGAGTTCGACGTCGGCCTGATGGCCTCGGTGCTGCTGCACTGCCGCCGGCCCTTCGACATGGTGCAGAGCGTGGCGGCGCGCACGCGGCGCACGGTGATCGTCACCGAGCTCTACGACCCGTCGCTCGGTCCGCGCGCGCTGTGCCAGCTGCAGCCGCACCGCGGCGTGCAGCAGGTCGACACCTGGTGGCTGTTCACACCGCAGTTCTTCGTTTCCACGCTGGGCTTGCTGGGCTTCACCGACGCGCGGGTCATCCTGCACGAGCAGAGCCAGCCCTCGCAGAACCGCCAGGTGCCCATGTTCACCGTGGTCTGCGAACGACCGGGGGCCTGAGGGCGTGAGCGGCCAGGAACCGGACGACACACCCGCCGAGGCCGCGCGGTACTGGCAACAGGGCCTGCAGCACCAGCGGCAAGGCGAGCTGGCGCGGGCCGCCGAGGCGCTGCGCATGGCCTGCGTGCTCGACCCCTCGCGGCACGAGGCCGTCTTCGCGCTGGCCTGGGTGCTGCACGACCTGGACCAGCTGCCCGAGGCCGTGGCCTGGGCCGAGCGCGCCCTGCAGGCCGAACGCCAGCCGGGTCGGCTGCTGCAGCTCGGCTGGCTGCGGCAAAAGAGCGGTGATCCCGCGGCTGCGCTGGACCTGTACGAGGAAGCCATCGCCGCCTACGCCTGGGCCGCGCCCGAACAGGTGCGCCTGCACCTGCACCGCGCCCAGTGCCTGGCCGCGCTCGGCCTGCCCCTGCGCGCCGCCGCATGCCTGGCCGAGGGCCTGGAGCGCTGGCCCGCCCACCCCGAGCTGCTGGACGCCCTGATCGAGTGGGAATGCCGGCACGGCCACCTGGAGCGCGCCATCGCCCTGGCGCGCCAGCGGGTGGACGCCGCGCCGGACGACGCCGCCGCCTGGCACCTGCTGGGCGCGCTGCAGCAGCGCGCCGGCGACCTGCGCGGCGCCGACGCCAGCTTCAACGAAGTGCAGCAGCGCGACATGGACCGCTGGGACGCGCTGCTGCGGCGGGCCCAGATCCAATTGCACTGGCGCCGCCCGGTGGACGCCGAGTGGCTGTCGATGCAGGTGCTGGCGCGCCAGCCCGATTGCCTGCCCGCGCAAGCGCTGCTGGGGCAGGCGCAGCTCGATCTGGGCCAGCTGGACGCGGCCCGCCGGCATCTGCTGCAGGCCTTGCGCGCCCAGCCGCGCCACCCCGACGCCTGGCAGGTGCTCGCGCGAGTGCACGCGCAGCGCGGCCGCTGGGCGCTGGCCCGCCGTTGCCTGGCCCGCGCCGGCGGCGCTGGCGCCGACGCGGTCGACGTGCTGCGCCAGCTGGCCTGGCTCGCCAAGGACCAGGGCGATCTGCCCACCGCCGCCGGCGCCGTGCGCGAGTTGCTGCGCCACCGCCCGGAAGACCTCGCGGTGCGCGTGCAGGCCGCCTTCGTGCTCGCGGCCGCGCAAGACCTCGCGGCGGCCGAGCAACAGGCCGAGGCCGCCGTCGCGCAGGACCCGGCCAGCGCGCTGGCCTGGCGCGCGCTGGCGCAGGTGCGCTGCCAGCAGCGGCGCCTGGACGAGGCGCAGTCCGCCGTCGAAACCGCCTTGACCCTGGCGCCCGCGGACCCCGCCACGCTGCGCCAGTTCGGCTGGGTCCTGCTCGACGCGCAGCGCTTCGGCGCGGCGCGGCTGGCTTTCCTGCACGCCAGCGAACTCGACGATCAGAACCCGGTGCCGCTGCGCGAGCTGGCCGAGGCCTGTCTGCGCTCGGGCGAATTCGCGCTGGGCCGGCGGACCGTGGAGCGGCTGCTGTCCTTGCGCCCCGGCGAAACGCCGGCGCGCCTGTTGCTCGCGCGCCTGCTCAGCGAAGACCCCCGCTCCACCCCCAGTGACCACCGCCAGGCCGTGGCCCTGTGCCGCGAACTCATCGGTGCCCGCGAGCGCGCCAGCGACGCGGCGCGCTCGCTGCTGCGCCTGTACGCCCTGGGCGTGGACGAAGCGGCGCCGGTGCTGGCGCTGCTGCCCCGCGGCGACCGCCGCGCCGCGCTGCGGGAGGCCTTGGCCGAGGCCTCCCACCGCCACGGCCACGGCGCGCTGCTGCGCCTGGCCCAATGGGCCGAGGCGGACTGTCCCGACGACCTCTGGCTCGGCAGCGCCGCGCTGTACGCGCGCTCGCTCAGCGAGCGGTCCACGGCGCAGGACTTGGCCCTGGCCTCGCGCCACGCCTACCGCGCGCTCAAGCTGCGCACGGGCCTGGACCGCCGGGCGCCCGGTGCGCCCGCGCGCCGGCCCGGCTCACGCCCCCGCATCGCCTACCTCGCGGGCCAAGGGCACGAGCGGCTGCTGCGCCGTGTGCTGGCGAACCACGAGGCGCAGGCCGCCGAGGTCCACGTCTTCACGAACCGGCCGATGGCCGGGTTGCCGGCCCACATCCACCAGCGGGCGCTGGACCCGGCCGAACTGGCGCGCCGCTGCGCCGCGCTGCGCATCGATGTGCTGATCGACGCCGGCGGACTGCACCCCTTCGAAGGCCAGTTCGAGGTCCTGCAGGCCCTGGCGCGGCGACCCGCGCCGCTGCAGATCGGCTGGCTGGGCTGCTGGGGCACGGCCGGCGGCCTGTTCGACGCCCTGCTGTGCGACGCCACCTCGGTGCCGCCCGCGCACGAAGCGCTGCACGAAGAGGCCCTGTGGCGCCTGGACGGCGGCCAGTGGTGCTGGGACCCGCCGCTGCACGCGCCCGCGATCACGCCCCCGCCCGCGCAAGCCACCGGCGCACCGACCTTCGGCGTGCTCGCGCGCGGCCTGCGGATCAACGAGGCCAGCCTGCGGGCCTGGGCCCGCGTCCTGCTGGCCACGCCAGGGGCCCGCCTGCGCTTCATCGGCGAACTGGCGCACGACTGGCCGCAGCGCGCCCAGGTGTTGCGTGCCCTGGACGCCCACGGCGTGGCGGCCGCGCGCGTGGCCTTCGACCCGCCCTGCGCCTACGAAGACCTGCTGCGCTGGTGCCAGCGGATCGATCTGGTGCTCGACAGCTTCCCCGGCAACGGGGGCCTCAGCCTGCTGGACCCGCTCTGGATGGGCGTGCCCGTGCTCACGCTGAGCGGCGCCTGGGCCGGCGCCCGCCAGGGCCACTCGCTGCTGGCCGCCCTGGGCCTGCAGGAATGGGTGGCCGACACGCCTGAGGCCTTCGTCGCCACCGCCGTGGCCCTGGCCCAGAACCCCGCCGCGCTGGCCCGACACCGCGCCAGCCTGCGCCAGCGCCTGCTGGACTCGCCGCTCTGCGACGGCCGCCGCCTGGCGCGGCAGATCGAAGCCCTCTGCCAGCAGGCGGTCGACAGCGCCGACCCCGCCGAGTTCGGCGCCGACCCCAAGGCCCGCCAGCGCGCCGAGGCGCGCCGCGCGCTGCGCGCCTGGCTGGACCGCCCCGCCCGGCTGGCGCTGCCCCTGCCCGATGGCGACACGCCGCCCGATCTGTCGGTCATCGTCGTGCTCTACAACCAGGCCGGACTCACCCGCCGCACCCTGCAGGCGCTGGCCGATGAGCGCGGCGTGCGCTTCGAGACCATCGTCATCGACAACGCCTCCGGCGACGAGACCGCCGAGCTGCTCGCGCGCGTCTCGGGCGCGCGCGTGGTGGTCAATGAACACAACCTGGGCTTCCTGCGCGCCGCGAACCAGGGCGCGGCCCTGGCGCGCGGGCGCCACCTGCTGTTCCTCAACAACGACGCCATCGTGCAGGCCGGCAGCCTGCGGGCCGCCGTGCGCCGCCTCGACACCGAGCCCGCCATCGGTGCCCTGGGCGGGCGCATCGTGCTCAGCGCGGGCGGGCTGCAGGAGATGGGCAACGTCCTCTTTCGCGACGGCAGCGCCCATGGCGTGGGGCGCGGCGAAGACCCCTTCTGCCCGGCTGCCATGTGCAGCCGCGCCACCGACTATGTCTCCGGCGTCTTCCTGGCCGTGCCGGCGCCGCTGTGGCGCATGCTGGGCGGCTTCGACGAGGCCTTCGCCCCCGCCTACTACGAAGACAGCGACTTCTGCCTGCGCGTGTGGCGCGCGGGCTTTCGCGTGGTGGTCGACCCCGAGGTGCTGGTCGAGCACCTGGAATGGGGCAGCGCCCCCGGCGACGAAGCCGAGCGCCGCATGCGCGAGAACCGCACGCGCTTCCAGGCCCGCCACGCGGACTGGCTGCGCGGCCAGCCCCATCCGCACACGCCGCGCCTGGACGGCGACCGCTGGCGCTCGCCCGAGGACCATCCGCGCCGCCCGCGCGTGCTCATCATCGACAACGAGGTGCCGCACATGCACAAGGGCGGCGGCCTGCCGCGCGCGCGCCTCATGCTGCAGGCCCTGCGCGACTGGCCCGTGAGCTTCTTCCCCCTCTGGCAAACCGAGGACGACTGGCGCGACATCCAGGCCTCGCTGCCCAGCAGCGTGGAGGTGGTGCTGGGCCACGGCATGGCGCGGCTGGAAGCCTTCCTGGAACGCCGCCGCGGCGTCTACGACGTGCTGCTGGTGAGCCGCCCCCCCAACCTGAAGGCGCTGCAGCCGCTGCGCGCGCGCCGACCCGAGCTCTTTGCCGGCATGCGCCTGGTCTACGACGCCGAGGCCCTGTTCGCGCTGCGCGAGATCGCCGAGGCGGCGGTGCGCGGCCGGCCCATGCCCCGCGCGGCCGCGCAGGCGCACCTGGCGCGCGAGATCGCCCTGGCGCGCGGCGCCAGCGAGGTGCTGGTGGTCTCTGAGCGCGACGCCGCGTGCTTTGCCGCCGCCGGCCACCGCGTGAGCCTGCTGAGCCATGGCATGGCGGTGCGCCCTGAAGTGCCCGGCCCGGCCGCGCGCCAGGGCCTGCTCTTCGTGGGCGCGCTGCACCCCGACACGCCCAACGAGGACGGCTTGCTGTGGTTCATCGAGCAGGTGCTGCCGCGGCTGCGCGAGCGACTGCCGCAGCCGCCCGTGCTGTCCGTGGTCGGCGTCAACCGCTCGCCCCGGCTGGCGCGGCTGGCCGGCGACGACGTGCGCCTGCTGGGTCCGCAAGAGGCACTGGCGCCGCACTACGACGGCGCGCGGGTGTTCATCGCGCCGGTGCGCTTCGCCGGCGGCGTGCCGGCCAAGGTCATCGAGGCCGCGGCCCAGGGCATCCCGGTCGTGGCCTCGGCGCTGCTGGTGCGCCAGCTCGGCTGGATCGCCGGCCGCGATATCCAGTCCGCGCGCGACGCCGAGGCCTTCGCCGCCGGCGTCCTGCGCCTGCTGCGCGACGACGCCCTGTGGCAGCGCCAACAGGCGGCCGCCTGGCAACGCTGCGCCGAGCGCTACGCGCCCGAGCGCTTCGCCCGGGTCCTGCGCCAGGCGCTGCGGGGCCGCCCCGAGGGGCCGGCATGAGCGCCGCCGTGCACCCCCTCGAAACCGCGGCGCTGCGCCGCTGGCGCCGCCTGCGCGCCGAGGGTCGCGGCGCCGACGCCGATGCCGTGCTGTGGGACGCGCTGGCCCAGGAGCCCAACCTGCCCGGCGTGCACGTGGCGCTGGCGCGCCAGCGCTGGCCGGGCCCCGACTACCGGCACTGGCTGGGCTGGTTCCACGGGCACCTGAAGCCGCGCCTCTACCTGGAGATCGGCGTCGAGTTCGGCCATACGCTGAGGCTGGCGCGGCCGGGGACCCAGGCCACCGGCGTCGACCCCGCGCCGCGCGGCGACCCGCTGAGCGGCTGCGAGGCGCCCACGCGCCTGTTCCCCTGCACCAGCGCCGCGTTCTTCGCCGGGCTGCCCGCGGACGACGCATTGGCCACGCAGGGTTTCGACCTCGCGTTCATCGACGGCGACCACGCCTTCGACGCGGTGCTGGACGACTTCATCGGCGCCGAACGCCTGGCCGCGCCGGGCGCCGTGCTGCTGCTGCACGACACCGTGCCGCTGACGGCCGCGACGGCGGGCCGCGAGCGGCGCACCGGCTTTCACACGGGAGACGGCTGGAAGATCGTGCCCTGCCTGCGCGCCCTGCGGCCCGATCTGCGCGTCGTGACGCTGTCCACGGCGCCCACCGGCCTCACGGTGGTGACGGGCCTGGACCCCTCGTCCACGCGGCTGCGGGAGCGGCGCCAGGCCATCCGCGAGAGCTACGCCGCCCTGCCCCCCGATGGCGTGGTCGCCGAGCCCGAGCGCGTGCTGGCGCTGGGCCCCAACGACCCGGCGTGGCTGGCGCGCTGGCTCAGCGCGGCCGGCGCGCGATGACGCAGCCGAAGCAGGGGTCCAGCTGGCCGCTGCGCAGGAGCTCCTCTTCGGCGTCCAACAGGGCATCGAGGTAAGGCGCCTCGGCATCGCCGAGGAAGTTCTGCGCGATATCGCTCAGCAGCACGTGCAGCAGCGCGCCACCGTACGGGCGCCAGGCCAGGCGCTCGAAATGGCCCGACAGCAGCGGCAGCAGCTCGGAGGAACGCACCGCCTCGCTCGCGTCCACCGCGATCACCTCCTGCGGCGTGGGCCGGCGCGCGTGGGCCTTGAGGCGGCCGTCCAGCGTCGTGCGCAGGCGCGGCGGCAGCAGCTCCAGCAAGGTATTGAGGTGGCGCACATGGCTTGGCGACCACTGGAAGCGGTCCGGGCCGACGTACTCGTCGAGAAAGAACCAGCCCCCGGGGGGCAGCAGCGTCGCCACGTCCGCGTACAGGCGCTCGATCTCGCTGCAGTGGTGCACCGCCGCCACGCCGAGCACGGCGTCGAAGCTGCCGGGCTCGAAGCCGGGTGCGCCCACGGGCAACCGGTTCATGTCGGCCTGGTGGTAGTCGATCGCCAGTCCCTGGGCCTGGGCGGCCTCGCGCGCGCGCTCCAGCACCCGGCTGGACAGGTCCAGCGCCACCGCGGACTCGGCCCAGCCGGCGCTCACGGTCTCGCGTTCGACATGGCCCTCGCCGCAGGCCAGCACCAGCACGCGGCGCAGTGGCAGCGGGCGCTCGGCCGCGACCCGCTGGAAGAACCACTGCAGCGGGTGCACCGCCGGGTCCCCCGACACCGCCTGAGCGATGCGGGCCTTGACGGTGGACAAATGGGTCCACTGCAGGCCGTGCTCGGTCCAGCTCGCGGGGTCGCCCCAGGCCGCGTCCAACTGGGCCACGGTGCGCGGATCGAATGGGGCGGAAGGGTCGGCGTGCGGCATGGGCGGTGGTGGGGCGATCGCGGTGCGGGTCTCATTGTGGCCTCGGCGGGCCGGCTCGAACGCTTCAGCCCAGTCCCTTGGGGTGGCCGGTCAGGCGGCGCAGGCGCGCGCCGTCCTCGGGGTGCTCCTGCGGGCACAGGATGCCCTGCTCGCCGTGGCGGCGGCCATTCATGTAGCGGTCCAGGCGGTCGAGCATGCGCCGCGGGTGGCGCGCCACCTGGGCCTCGTCCTTCACGAAGACGGCCACGAAATCGCTCCACACGTCGAGCTTCTGGTAGGCCGTGAACGACTCCAGCAAGGCCGGCCGGTACCCCGAGCGCACGGCCCAGCGCACCAGCGCCGCGCCGGCGTCGGGATAAAAGCGCCAGCAGTCCACCGGGTAGCGGTGGAAGTCGCCGTTGGAGGGCGCGTTCAGATAGAAGAGCCCCGGCGGCTTGAGCACGCGCAGGATCTCGTTGAAGCTGAGCCAGAACATTTCGACGTGTTCGAAGCACGAGCTGCTGACCACGGCGTCGATGCTCTGGTCGGCGAAGGGCAGCCGGTAGGGGTCGTCCAGCACCACGTCGACGCCGCGACCGGGCGCGAAGTCCACGCCGACGTAGCGGCAGGCGGCGGGCGCCAGCGCGCGCAGCGAGCCGTTCACGTCCTGGGCGCCGATGTCCAGGACCGTGAGCGCCTCGCCCGCGTTCAGGTAGGTGTCGAAAAAGAGGCCGCCGTTGTCAAGGGCACTGGGATGCATGCCCCGATCCTAGCGGCCCCGGCAGGAGCGTCCGGGCTCAGCCCTGGGCCTTGAGCTTCTGCTCCAGGTCGTGCAGCACCTGGTAGCAGGCGAAGACGCGGCCCACGCTGGCGTTGGGCTCGCGGCCTTCGCGGATGGCGGCGAAGAACTCGCGGTCCTGCAGCTCGATGCCGTTCATGCTCACGTCCACCTTGGACACGTCGATCTTCTCGTCCTTGCCGTTGAACAGGTCGTCGTAGCGCGCGATGTAGGTCGCCGTGTCGCCGATGTAACGGAAGAAGGTGCCCAGCGGACCGTCGTTGTTGAACGAGAGCGAGAGCGTGCAGATGGCGCCGTTGGCGGCCTTGAGCTGGATGCTCATGTCCATGGCGATGCCCAGCACCGGGTGGATCGGGCCCTGGATCGCGTGGGCCAGCACGATGGGGCTGTTGGCCTGGTAGGCGAACAGGTCCACGGTGTGCGCGGCGTGGTGCCACAGCAGGTGGTCGGTCCAGCTGCGGGCCTGGCCCAGCGCGTTGGTGTTGGTGCGGCGGAAGAAATAGGTCTGCACATCCATCTGCTGGATGTTGAACTCGCCGGCCTGGATCTTCTGGTGCACGAACTGGTGGCTGGGGTTGAAGCGGCGCGTGTGGCCGCACATGGCCACCAGGCCGGTCTGCTTCTGCAGGTCCACCACGGCCTGCGCGCCCTTGAGGCTGTCGGCCAGGGGAATCTCCACCTGCACGTGCTTGCCGG
This sequence comes from Hydrogenophaga sp. SNF1, assembly GCF_034421675.1. Lineage (NCBI taxonomy): Bacteria > Pseudomonadati > Pseudomonadota > Betaproteobacteria > Burkholderiales > Comamonadaceae > Hydrogenophaga > Hydrogenophaga sp. SNF1. The sequence goes on along the minus strand of NZ_CP139793.1, from coordinate 2,457,907 downwards.
CCTTCAGGCAGGCCAGGCTCTGCTCGGCGTGCATCTGCGTGGGCGTGCACAGGATGACGGCGTCCAGCTCCTGGATGGCCAGCGACTCGTTCAGGTCGGTGGTGACGTGGCCGATGCCGTACTTGCTGGCGACTTCCTGCGTCTTGTCGAGCTCGCGCCCGATCAGCGAGATGACCTCGACGCCGTCGATGTTCTTGATGCCGTCCAGGTGCTTGACGCCGAAGGCGCCGGCGCCGGCCAGCGCCACTTTGATGGTCTTGTTGTTGCTCATTTATTGGTTCTCCAGGATCAGGTGGCCCACGGCAGTGTTGCTCGCGGGCACGTGGAAGAAGCGGTGCGCCACCTTCGGGCGCGGCCCGCCGGCGGCATCGGCCATGGCGCCGCGCGCGATCAACCACATCACGAGTTCGATGCCCTCGCTGCCGGCCTCGCGCACGTAGTCGATGTGCGGGATCGCGGCCGCCGCCTCGGGGTCGGTCTCGAGCAGGTCAAGGAAGCGGTTGTCGAAGTCCTTGTTGATGAGGCCGGCGCGTGGGCCCTGCAACTGGTGGCTCATGCCGCCCGTGCCCCAGATGTGCACGTTCAGGTCTTCGTCGTAGCTCTCCACCGCCTTGCGGATGGCCTTGCCCAGGTTGTAGCAGCGCTGGCCGCTCGGCACCGGGTACTGCACCACGTTCACCGCGAAGGGGATCACCGGGCAGGGCCAGGCCTGGGGCTGGCCGCACATCAGCGACAGCGGCACCGTCAGGCCGTGGTCCACGTCCATCTTGTTGACGATGGTGAGGTCGAAGTCCTGCTGGATCACGCTCTGCGCGATGTGCGAGGCCAGCTCGGGGTGGCCCTTGACCACGGGCACCGGGCGCGGGCCCCAGCCCTCGTCGGCGGGCTGGAACTCGGCGGCCGTGCCGATCGCGAAGGTGGGGATGAAGTCCAGGCTGAAGGCGGTGGCGTGGTCGTTGTAGACCAGGAACACCACGTCGGGCTTGTTGTCCTTCATCCACTGCTTGGAGAACTCGTAGCCCTTGAAGAGCGGCTGCCAGTACGGCTCGCCGGTCTTGCCCAGGTCCATGGCCGCGCCGATGGCGGGCACGTGCGAGGTGTAGACGGATGCGGTGATGCGGGCCATGTCAGTGCTTCCCTTGTTTGCCTTGCGAACCCTGGGGCTGGCGGTGCGCCTGCGCATCGCCGTCCTCGCCGATGCGGCGGTTGCCTTCGACCGAGCGGCCGCCGCCGATCATCATGTTGCGGTACTCCTCCTCGGTCATGCCGGTCATGGAGCCCGCCATCTGCTGGAAGCTCTTGCCGTCGGTGGCGCCGATCTTGGCCAGGAAGTAGATGTTGCCGCCCAGGCGGATGCACCAGTTGAGGTCGCGCGCCAGCACGGCCTGCTTCTGCTCTTCCGTCATGGCCCACTCGTCGAGGTAGGCGCGCTCGTCCTTCTTGAAGCGCTCGCGGTTCTCGGCCTTCATCAGGCTCATGCAGAACTGGTTGAGCCAGTAGCCCTTGCGGCTTTGCTCGGCGTCGAAGATGGTCGTGCCGGGCACGTCCTTGTAGGGTTTGTCGAGAGCCATGTCAGACCTCCTCAGGCCAGTAGAGGCGCATCGGGTTGTCGACCAGCAGCTTCTTCTGCAGCTCGGCCGTCGTGGCGATGTGCGGAATGAAATCGACCAGCAGGCCGTCGTCGGGCATGTGGTCCTTGAGGTTGGGGTGCGGCCAGTCGGTGCCCCACAGCACGCGGTCGGGGAAGGTTTCGACGACCTGGCGCGCGAAGGGCACCACGTCGCGGTAGGCGGCCTGCTCGCCGTTCAGGGCCTTGGGCCCGCCCAGGCTGAGGCGCTCGGGGCAGCTCACCTTGCTCCAGACGTTCTCATGCTCGCGCATGAATTTCAGGAAGAGCTGGAACTCCGGGCCGTCGATGGGCTTGCTCACGTCGGGGCGGCCCATGTGGTCCACCACCACGGTGGTGGGCAGCGCGGTGAAAAAGTCCCACAGCTCGGGCAGGTCCACGGCCTCGAAGTAGATGACCACGTGCCAGCCCAGGGCCTTGATGCGACCGGCGATCTCCATCAGCTCGTCCTTGGGCGTGAAGTCCACCAGGCGCTTGACGAAGTTGAAGCGCACGCCGCGCACGCCGCTGGCGTGCAGGTCCTGCAGTTCCTGGTCGCTCACGCTGCGCTTGACCGTGGCCACGCCGCGCGCCCGGCCACCGCTGCTGCGGCAGGCGTCGGCCATGGCGCGGTTGTCGGCGCCGTGGCAGGTGGCCTGCACGATCACGTTGCGCGAGAAGCCCAGGTGGTCGCGCAGGGCGAACAGCTGCTGCTTGCTGGCGTCGCAGGGGGTGTACTTGCGTTCGGGCGCGTAGGGGAATTCGGCGCCGGGGCCGAACACGTGGCAGTGCGCGTCCACGCTGCCCGGGGGCAGCTGGAAGCGGGGCTTGCTCGGGCCGTCGAACCAGTCGAGCCAGCCGGCGGTCTTGGTGAAATCACCGGTGGTGGGTTTGCTCATGGCGGCCTTTCAATCGATATACCGCAGGCCGGCGGCGGCCAGCGGCTCGCGCATCTTGTACATGTCCAGGCCGAGCACGCCGCTGGCGAGCTTGTCGCGCTTCTCGCCTTCGAAGCTCTCGCGCTTGCGGGCGGCGGCCAGGGTCTCGGCCGCGCGCGCGGCGGGCACGCAGACCACGCCGTCGTCATCGGCCACGATCACGTCGCCCGGCGTGACCAACATGCCGGCGCAGACGATGGGGATGTTCACCGAGCCCAGGGTGGCCTTGATCGTGCCCTTGCTGCTGATGGCCTTGCTCCAGACCGGGAAGTTCATTTCCTTCAGGGTCTTGACGTCGCGCACGCCGGCGTCGATGACCAGGGCGCGCGCGCCGCGGGCCTGGAAGCTGGTGGCCAGCAGGTCACCGAAGTAACCGTCGGTGCACTCGGCGGTGACGGCGGCGACCACGATGTCGCCCGGCTGAATCTGCTCGGCGGCGACGTGCATCATCCAGTTGTCGCCCGGCTGCAGCAGCACGGTGACGGCCGTGCCGCTGACCTGCACGCCGGTCTGGATGGGTCGCATATAGGGTTTCAGCAGGCCCACGCGGCCCATGGCCTCGTGCACGGTGGCCGAGCCCAGCGCGGCCAGGCCGTCGGCGGCCGCCTTGTCGGCGCGCTGGATGTTGCGGTAGACGACGCCTAGTTCGTACATGTCATGGCTCCTGTTTGAATGTGTTGGTGTTCCTGGACGTCGCGGCAAAAGCGCCCGAACAAGATCACAGCCCCTTGGCCTTCAAGCGCGCATCCAGGCGCGGGAAGACGCGCCGCACGTTGCCCTCGTAGATCGCGTGTTTGTCCTCGGCAGACAGGATCTTCGAGGCCTCGATGTAGCGCTTCGTGTCGTCGTAGTAGTGCCCGGACAAGGGGTCGATGCCGCGCACCGCGCCGATCATCTCCGAAGCGAACAGCACGTTCTTGACCGGGATCACGGTATTGAGCAGGTCGATGCCGGGCTGGTGGTACACGCAGGTGTCGAAGAACACGTTGTTCATCAGGTGGGTGTCCAGCAGGGGCTTCTTCATCTCCTGCGCCAGGCCGCGGAAACGGCCCCAGTGGTAGGGCACCGCGCCGCCGCCGTGCGGGATCAGGAACTTCAGCGTCGGGAAGTCCTTGAACAGATCGCCCTGGATGAGCTGCATGAAGGCCGTGGTGTCGGCGTTGAGGTAGTGCGCGCCGGTGGTGTGGAAGCAGGCGTTGCAGCTCGTGCTCACGTGGATCATGGCCGGCAGGTCGTACTCCACCATCTTTTCGTAGATGGGGTACCAGTGCTTGTCGGTCAGCGGCGGGCTGGTCCAGTGGCCACCGGAGGGATCGGGGTTGAGGTTGATGCCGACCGCGCCGTATTCCTTGACGCACTTCTCCAGCTCGGGGATGCAGGTGGCCGGGTCCACGCCAGGGCTTTGCGGCAGCATGGCCACGGGCACGAAGTGCTCGGGGAACAGCGTGGAGACGCGGTAGCAGAGCTCGTTGCAGATGGCGGCCCAGGTGCTGGACACGCCGAAATCGCCGATGTGGTGGGCCATGAAGCTGGCGCGCGGGCTGAACAGCGTGATGTCGCTGCCGCGCTCCTTCATGAGCCTGAGCTGGTTGGTCTCGATGGACTCGCGCAGCTCGTCGTCGCTGATCTTCAGGTCGGCGACCTTGGGCATCTGGGCCGGGTCCTTGATGCCCGCGATCTGGGCGTTGCGCCAGTTCTCCAGCGCCTTGGGCGCCGTGGTGTAGTGGCCGTGGCAGTCGATGATCAGGGACATGCGTGGTGCTCCTCTCGGGTGTTCTGGGGGAATCAAACAAATCAGGCGGGCGACATGCCCTGGCGCCGCTTGGCCTCGGCCGCCTCGGGCGAGGTCATGAAGGCCAGCAGCGCGCGCACCGCCTCGGCGCGCGGCGCGTTCACCGGGATGCCGGCGCTGAACACGGTGACGATCTGGATCGGCTCGGGCAGGCCACCCACGATGGCGATGCCCGGCACGTGCAGCAGCTCGCTGAGCTGTTGGAAGCCCAGGGCCACTTCGCCCTTGGCCACCAGCGAGGCCACCGGCACGCCGGGCGGCGCCTGCACGGTCTTGGCGGCCATGGCCTCGGCGATGCCCCAGCGCTCGAAGAGCTTCTGCAACGCCACGCCGCTCGGACCGGTGGAGTAGCTGATCTTGTCCGCCGCCAGCAGCGCGGCCTTCACCGACGCCTCGCTGGACAGATCGGGGGCCGGCGCGCCTTCGCGCACGCAGGCGGCCACGCCGCTGCGCACCAGGTCCACGCGGCCCGCTTGCAGGTGGCCGGCGGCGATGAGCTTGTCGATGGCGTCCGAGGCCAGGATCACCACGTCGAAAGCCTCGCCGGCCGCCACGCGCTTGGCCGCGTCCACGCCGCCCACCGATTCGATGGCCACGGCCTGTCCGGCGCGCGCCGTGTAGGCACCGGTGAGTTCGGCCAGCACCTGGCGGGTGGCCATGGAAGAAATGCCGGTCAGGGGGGCGTTCATGGGCGTCCAGAAGAAAGACGGCCATTGTCGGCAGCCTGGCGCTGTACGAAAACCCATACAGCCGGCTAGCAGCTAGAACAAAATCACATACCTGCTGTGCAACGCCGACCCGGCCCCTTTCCCATGGACCTCAAGCAACTCGAATACTTCGTGCGCGTGGCCGAGCTCGGCAGCTTCACGCGCGCCGCCATCGCGCTGGACGTCGCGCAGCCCGCCCTGTCGCGCCAGGTGCGGCTGCTCGAAGTGGAGTTGCGCCAGAACCTGCTGGTGCGCAACGGCCGGGGCGCCACGCCCACCGAGGCCGGCAAGCTGCTGCTGGCGCACGGGCGCGGCATCCTGCACCAGGTGGAGCGCGCCCGAGAGGAGCTGGGCCGCGTGCGCGGCGCCTTGGCCGGAAGGGTGGCCATCGGGCTGCCGCCGACGCTGGCGCGCACGCTGTCGGTGCCCCTCACGCGGGCCTTCCGCCAGCAGTTGCCCGAGGCCTCGCTGTCCATCACCGAGGGCCTGTCGGCCACCATGCAGGAATGGCTGCTCACCGGCCGGCTGGACATCGCCGTCCTCTACAACGCCCAGCCGGTACCGGAACTGGAGATCCAGCCACTGGCCGAAGAGGACCTGTGGCTGGTGCAGCCGCGACCGCCCGGCCTGCCGGAAGATCCGCCGCCCTCGCCGATCGCGCTGCGCGACCTGGCCGACCTGCCGCTGATCATCCCCAGCCGGCCCAACGCGGTGCGCATGCAGCTGGAGCACGAGCTCGCGGCCATCGGCCTGCGCCCGAAGGTGGCGCTGGAGATCGATGGCGTCTCGGCCATCCTGGACCTGGTGGCCGACGGCGCGGGCGCCGCCCTGCTCTCGCGCAACGCCGTGGCCAGCTCGATCCGGCCCTCGGCCTACCGGCTGCGCGGCATCGATCCCCCCTTGCGCACGCGCCTGAGCCTGGCCACCAGCGCGCAGCGGCCCACCACGCTCACCCAACAGTCCACGCTGGAATTGATCCGCCAGACGCTGGCGGCCACGGCGCCGCGCTGAGCATCGGGCCGATCGCTGAGGCCGATGCGCCCGCGTGCTACGGCTGGAAATTGCACAGCAGCTCCACCAGTTCGGGCTGCTCCTGCTTCTGGTCCAGGCAATGGGTGATCAAGGGCGCCAAGTCCTCGAACGGAGGCAGCGCGCCCATTTTCCTCAGCGCGGTGGACCACCCCTTGAGTTCGCCGGCCCTCCCCTCCTGGATCAGGTACTTGATGGCACCCACGGGATCGAAGGCCCAGAGCCAGGTCTCTTTCCGCACGGGATGGTCGATGTACCGCGATCGAAGCGCATCCATCGCCGAAGGCAGCGGCAGCTGGTCGCGCTCGCGCAATTGCCGGACATAGCCGATCAAATCCATGGTCAGGCCCGCCCTCAACAAGGCGTCGATCTCCTCCAGGGTCGTCTTGCTCTCTTGCGCGATCGCTTCCAAGTGGCGGTTGTACGTGTGGTCCCACAGCTGGCGATGGTCCGTGTTGAGCGCGCGGATCCAGCAAAGCGTCACGGGATCGCCATCCGAGAGGTAGAAGGCGATGCGTCCCGATATGTCCTTCTCTGTCACCGTCATCGAGCGATTGCGCTTGACGACCGCCGGCAAGCACTCTTCGGCCAGCCAACGCCGGTTCAAACCCTCGGCGAGATCGACCAGAAAGCCGTTGCGGCCCACCACGCGCGGGTGCCATTCGATGCAGGTGCGCGGGACATTTTCGCGGTGACCTTCAAGCTCCAGCAAAGCGTGCGGCGGTGTCCCGGAAAGAGAGGGCGGCGGCGTCAGCATCTGCGTGGTGCCAGCGCAGACGTAGTCGGGCGGCAATGGATCGGTCGCATGGCCGCTCGTCCCATCGTCCGAGACGACCACCGATCGCTTGGCGTTGACCGCGAGCGTCTTGCACCGGCTGTCGTGCAGGGACTTCAGCAGGGCGATTTGCCATTCGATCTCGTCGACCTGCAAGCGGCCCAGTTCGCTGTAGCGCCCAGCGGCCTCGCCAACAACGGAATAGCTGAACCCCAGGGTCTGCAAGGCAAGAAACTGTCCTTGGGTGCATCGACTGAGCGCGGCCAGGAAATCGATGAGCACGACAGGATCGACTTCGCCCAGCTGCAGTTCCTGGATGACCGATGTCGGCAACAACCGCGCGAGCAACTCCATGGCCTCGCGGTCCATGCCGGCCACCTGGTTCAGGGTCAGGCACTGGAGAACGCAACCGCCCTCACGGGCACGCTCCAGAAACCGATGCACCTCATCCGGCGTCAACAGGCCAAAGCGCTCCAGGGTCAAGGACTGGCACTGTGCGGCCGCAGCGACCAAGGCGTCCACCAGCTTCGGGCTGCCGAAACTGTCCGCTTGCGCGGGGTGGAAGCAGTGAACCACGGCAATGTGTTTTGTACCGCCGGCCAAGGCCGCCGCAATGGCGGCCTCCAGCACATAGGCATCACCGTCCTGGAAGTACACGCTCGGACGCCCCCACCGCTCAAGCAGCGGGCTCAGCAGCGCCGCCGCCCTGGCCTGGACGCACCAGTCGATGATGTCGGGCTCGTCGCGTCTATCGTGCTTGTGGTGTTCGTCGGTCAGGAAGGACCGGACCCGTCCGTCCACCGGGTACTGATCGGGCTTCACCGCATCTTTGCGCAATTGCTCGGCGATCCGCGTCACACGCGTCACGGGTTGGCGCGTCGAGGCTGGTGAGCGCGTCCGTTGAATGCCATTGCCAGCTCGTTTCATGTGCTGTGTCGTGTTGAAGAAGGTGCCGCTGCGTAACACCGCCGCCCGCGGCGTTACCGCCAAACCTTCCGCATCACTGGTCGGTTAGAAGCCCAACAGGTGGCTTCATGCCGCCTGAAGCTGTCGATCCTCGCGCTTCAGCCCCGCCACACCACCACCGACAGCCCCACCAGCCCCACCAACATGGGCTGGTGCAGCAGGTAGTAGCTCAGGCTCCAGCGCCCCCAGCGCGCCATGAAGCGGCCCAGCGCGCCGCCCTGCCCCGAGCCGCCCAGCCAATGGGGGCGCCGCACGAGCACCCAGTGCCCGGCGGCCAGGCCCCACCAGACCACGCCCATCCACGGCAGCAGGGGCACGTAGTCCTCGGTGAAGGGCTTGCGGGTGATGAAGCCCAGCGCGTTCCAGCCGCGCTGGTTGAGCAACTCCAGCGCGGGCCATTGCGCCATGGCGGTGGGCGCCAGCCAGGGCAGCGCGATCGCCAGCGCGCCCAGCGGCCACAGCCAGCGCCCCCAGCCGCCGGTGAGCCGCGCCACCACCAGCATCGCCGCGATGCCGTGCAGCACGCCGAAGTAGATGAAACTCTCGGGGAACATGAACCACGAGCCCAGCGTGACCAGCAGCGCCGCGCCCGCCACCTGCGCCCAGCGGCGCCAGAAGCGCGGCCAGCCCTGGCCCTGGCGCAGGGCCACCGACTGCGACAGACCGGCCGTGAACAGGAACAGGCTCACGATGGCCGTGCGCTGCGTGGTCCAGAACGGGTCGCTCAGGAAGGCCTGGTGGATCAGGCCGAAGTGGTTCAGGTCAAAGCAGAAGTGGTAGACCGTCATCCACAGCAGCGCCAGGGCGCGCAGCTGGTCGATGCGGTCGTACCGGGTGCCGTTCATGCGCCCGCCGCGCGCCAGAGGTCCAGCAGGTGCCCCGCCAGGGCCTGGGGCTCGCTCACCATGGGGTCGTGGCCGGTGGCCATTTCGATGAGCCGCCAGCCGGGCTCCTGCCGCACGCGCACACGCGACGGGGCGATGGTGGCCAGGGCCGGCGAGGTGCAGTCGATGAAGCAGCGCGGCACGCGGGCCCAGGCCTCGCCGTCGAAATCCAGCGGCTGCTGGTAGAGCCGGAACGGCTGCGGCGTTTGGCGGCGGTTGACCCAATCGCGGTCGGCGCCCTGCAGGCCGAACAGCGAGGCATCCGGCGGCGGAAAGTGCAGACCGCCGCTGGGCTGGGCGGCGGCGGTGCGCGCGGCCCGGGTCTCTTCGCTGTGGTGGCTGCTCCAGCTGTCGCCGGGGTATGGCAGCGCGGCGTCCAGGTAGACCAGCTGCGCCAGGCAGCCCGGGCGCTCGCGCAGCAGGCGGTCGGCCGCGCCGGTGATGACCATGCCCGCGTAGCTGTGGCCCACCAGCACCACCCGGTCCAGCTCTTCGGCCTCGATCAGGCCCAGCACGTCCTGGATGTGCGTGTGCAGGTCGATGGCCGGGCCCATGAGGTGGGCCCGCTCGCCCAGGCCGGTGAGCGTGAGCGCGTGCGCCTCGGCGCCGGCCGCGCGCAGCAGCGGCAGCACGCGGCGCCAGCACCAGGCGCCGTGCCAGGCGCCATGGACCAGAACGATGGACGTGGGTGCGGACAAAGGCCTTCTCCGGGACAATACGCGGTTCCGCGATTCTGCCCGCCCCCATGCTGCCCCACCAGATCGAGCTGCTCTCCCCCGCCCGCACGGCCGACATCGGCATCGAGGCCGTCAACCACGGCGCCGACGCCGTCTACATTGGCGGGCCCTCGTTCGGCGCGCGCACCTCGGCCGACAACAGCGTGCAGGACATCGCTCGCCTGGCGAAGCACGCGCACCGCTTCGGCAGCCGCATCTACGTCACGGTCAACACCATCCTGCGCGACGACGAGCTGGAGCCCGCGCGCAGGCTCATCCACCAGCTCTACGACGCGGGCACCGACGCGCTCATCATCCAGGACATGGGCCTGCTGGAGATCGACCTGCCGCCCATCCAGCTGCACGCCAGCACGCAGACCGACATCCGCACGGTGGACAAGGCCGTGTTCCTGCAGAACGCGGGCCTGTCCAAGCTGGTGCTGGCGCGCGAGCTCACGCTGCCGCAGATCCGCGCCATCTACGAGGCCCTGGACGAGCAGCGCTGCATCGTCGAGTTCTTCATCCACGGCGCGCTGTGCGTGGCCTACAGCGGGCAGTGCTACGTGAGCCATGCCCACACCGGCCGCAGCGCCAACCGCGGCGACTGCTCGCAGGCCTGCCGCCTGCCTTACGAGGTGAAGGACAGCCAGGGCCGCATCGTGGCGCACGACAAGCACGTGCTCTCGATGAAGGACAACAACCAGAGCGGCAACCTGCGCGCCCTCATCGACGCCGGCGCGCGCAGCTTCAAGATCGAAGGCCGCTACAAGGATCTGGGCTACGTCAAGAACATCACCGCGCACTACCGCCGGCTGTTCGACGAGATCCTGGAGGAGCGCCCCGAGCTGGGCCGCGCCTCCTCGGGGCGCTGCCACTTCAGCTTCACGCCCGACCCCGACCAGAACTTCAACCGCGAGTTCACCGACTACTTCGTCAACGGCCGCCAGGACGACATCGGCGCCTTCGACACGCCCAAGAACCCGGGTCGCCCCATCGGCTTCGTCACGCAGCTGGGCCCGAACTGGGTGGAGCTGCAGTGCGACGACGACACCACGGTCATCCACAACGGCGACGGCCTGTGCTACCTGGACCTGCACCGTGAACTCGTGGGCCTGCAGATCAACCGCGCGGAAGCCACCGGCCAAGCCGGCCGCTTCCGCGTCTTTCCCAAGGACGCCCTGGAGGGCCTGCGCCACCTCAAGCGCGGCACGGTGGTGAACCGCAACCGCGACATGGACTGGGTGCGCGCGCTCGAGAAGAAGTCCGCCGAGCGCCGCATCGGCGTCTGGATGGCCCTCTCCCGCACGGCCGAGGGCCTGCGCCTGGACCTCACCGACGAAGACGGCCATGCCGCCCACGCCGAGCTGGCCTGCGCGCTGGCGCCCGCGCGCGACGCCGCGCAGGCGCACGACAAGCTGCGCGAGGCCCTGGGCCGGCTGGGCGACACGCTGTTCGCGCCCATCGACATCTCGCTCGCCTTCAAGGAACCTTGGTTCGTGCCGGCCTCGCTGCTCAACCCGCTGCGCCGCGAGGCCGTGGCCGCGCTGGAAGCCGCGCGCGCCAAGGCCTTTCGGCGGCTGCCGCGCGGTCAGGCGGTGGAGCCGCCCGCGCCCTACCCCGAGGACACGCTGACCTACCTGGCCAATGTGTTCAACCACCGGGCGCGCGCCTTCTATGAAAAGCACGGCGTGAAGGTGATCGCCAGCGCCTACGAGTCGCACGAGGAGACCGGCGAGGTCAGCCTCATGATCACCAAGCACTGCGTGCGCTTCTCGCTCAGCCTGTGCCCCAAACAGGCCAAGGGCGTCACCGGCGTGCAGGGCACGGTGCGCGCCGAGCCGCTGACGATCACCCACAACAATGAGAAGCTCACGCTGCGTTTCGACTGCAAGCCCTGCGAGATGCACGTGGTGGGCCGCATCAAGCCCTCGGTGATGAAGGCCGCGGCGGCCAGTCCCATCACCTTCCACCGCACGCGGCCCAGCGCGCGCGGCGCGCACTGAGTCAGGCGTCCTCGGGCTCCGCCCCCGCGTCGCCGGGGGGGTGCAGCACGGCCAGCAGGCGGTCGAGCATGGCGTACACCTCCGCCACGAACTCGGGGCCGAGATCGGCTTCCAGCTGGCGGTAGACGTCCTCCAGGTCGCCGCTGACGTCCTTGAACATGCCCACGGCGCGCGGCGTGAGCGAGACGTGCTGGCGGCGCTGGTCGCCCTTGAGGCGCTCGCGGCAGACCAGGTCCAGCGCCTCCATGCGGGCCAGCACGCCGGCCAGGCTGGGGCTGGAGATGTGGCAGATGGAACAGATCTCGCGCGGCTCGAGCGTGCCGTAGACGTCGAGCGCGCGCAGGATGCGGAACTGCTGCTCCGTCAGTCCCGTCTTCTTGAGCACGGGCCGAAAGCGGGCGATGAGCCCGCCGCGCGCTTGCAACAACAGCAAGGGCAGGTTGCGGCGCGCGCGGGGAGCGGGCTGGGGAACGGGGCTGGCGGGAGGTGTTCGGGGGCGGGGCAAGGTGTCAGAAGGGGTAGACCTGGGGTTCGGTCTGGATCGTAATCGAGCGCAGCTCGGTGAACTCCGCGATGGCCGCCTTGCCGCCGAAGCGGCCGTACCCGCTGTCCTTGACGCCCCCGAACGGCAGCTGCGGTTCGCTGCGCACGGTGGGCGCGTTGATGTGACACACGCCGCATTCGAGGCGTTGCGCCACCTGCAGGGTGCGCGAGATGTCGCGTCCGAACACGGCGCCGGCCAGGCCGTACCCGGTGTCGTTGGCGACGCGGATCGCCTCCTCCAGGTCGTTCACGCGCACGATCGCGGCGATGGGGCCGAAGGACTCGTCGCCATAGACCTTCATGCCGGGGCGCACGTGGTCCAGCACCAGCGGCGCGATGCGCGCGCCCTGGCGCCGCAGCGGCACCAGCAGCCGCGCGCCCTGCGCCAGGGCGTCCTCCACCAGGTCCGACACCTGCCCGGCGGCGCGTTCACTGATGAGCGCGCCGGCCAGCGCTGGCACCTCGCCGGTGGCGAGCCGCTCGGTTTTGTCCGCCAGGGCCTGCGCGAAGCGATCGGCGATGGCTTCCTCCACCACGATGCGCTCGGTGGACATGCAAATCTGCCCCTGGTTCATGAAAGCGCCGAAGGCGGCGGCGTTCACCGCGGCATCGATGTCGGCGTCGCGCAGCACCACCAGCGGGGACTTGCCGCCCAGCTCCAGCAAGGCGGGCTTGAGGTGCTGGCCGGCCAGCGCGCCGATGAGGCGTCCGGTACGGGTGGAGCCGGTGAAGTTCACGCGCCGCACCGCCGGGTGGGCGATCAGCGCCTCCACCACCTGGGGCGCGATCGCCGGGTCGTGCGCGACGACGTTGACCACGCCGGGCGGAAAACCCGCGTCGTTCAGCAGCTCGCCAATGAGGCGGTGGCTGTCGGGACAGACCTCGGAGGCCTTCATCACCACCGTGTTGCCGCAGGCCAGCGGCACGATGAGCGCGCGCAGGCCCAGCAGCAGGGGCGCGTTCCAGGGGGCGATGCCGAGCACCACGCCGACGGGCACGCGCAGCGTCATCGCCAGGCAGCCGGGCTGGTCGGACGGGATGGTCTCGCCCCCCACCTGCGTGGTGAGCGCGGCCGCCTCGCGCAGCGCGGCGATGCCGCCCTTCACGTTGAACTGCGCCCAGGCCACCGACGTCGCGGTCTCGGCCACCATGCGTTCGACAAAGGCTTCGGCGCGCGCCTGCAGCAGATCGGCCGCCTTGCCGAGCAGTTCGCGCCGCAGGCCCGGTCCGCTGCGCGACCAGGCCACGAAGGCCTGGGCGGCCTTGTCCACGGTGGCCTGTGCCTCGGCGACCGTGCTCCATGGGGTGTTCATTCGGGTGTCTCCTTCAAAGGGGGGCGATGCGGGCGTGCAGCAGCGCGCTGCGGCCCTCATCGAGCGCGCGGATGCAGCGCGCGACGGCGGCGTCGATGTCGCCCGGCTCGCTCAGGCGCTCGCCGTGCGCGCCGGCCGCTTCGGCCACGGCGGCAAAGTCCATGTCCCTCGGCAGCACCGAGGCGAACTCGCCGCTGTGGAAAGCGTGGCCCTTGGGGTACATGCGCAGCGTCGATTCCTTCACCGCGGCCCAGCCGCTGTTGTCGAGCACGACGGTGAAGATGGGCGTGCCGGCTTCGCGCGCCACCGCATAAGTGGAGGTGGGGTTGCTGAAGTAGAAGGTGCCGTCGCCGACGAAGTGCACCACCCGGCGGCCCCGGTGGGCGAGCTTCATGCCCAGCGCCATGCCGGCCGAAAAGCCCAGCCCGCCGCCCGGCAAGCCCAGCAGCGTGCCCGGCCGCTGGCGCGGCACCTGGTCGAACACGGTGAGTGTGTGGCGAATGCCTTCGTTGAGCACGATGTCGTCCTCGCCCAGGGCGCTGTGGATGGCGGCGCACAGGTGCGCGGCGTTGATGGCGCCGGGCTCGCCCGGCGCGCGCGCGGCCTCGGCGACGCGCCGACCGCGCTCGGCGTGCTCGGCCGCCAGCCGGGCCAGGCGCGCGGCGGCGCGCGCCTGGAAGGCCGGCGTGGCCAGGGCCGACACGGCCTCGATGAGATCGGCCAGGAGCGGCTCGCTGTCGCCCTCCAGCCGCAGGTCGGTGGCGAAACCCCACATGGGCATGTCGCGCTTGAGCGCGTCCAGGTCGATCTGCGCCCACCAGGCCTTGGGGTTGACGTTCGTGGTCTTGGGTACCCAGGGCACGTCCACGTCCAGCATCAGGCCAACGTCGGCGCGCTCGGCGAACGGCCCGGGCAGGTAGCCGCCGAAGCATGGGCTGTCGCGGCGGATGTTCAGGTGCACGCTGTTGAACTCGCACACGCGCATGCCCACCCGCGTGGCCAGCGCCTCCACGAGGGCCGGCACGCGCGGGTTGCGACCGGCATAGCCGGTGACGAGCAAGGGGTCCTCGCTGGCCACCAGGCGCTCGGCGATGCGGCGGATGTCATCGGGCCGCGCGATGCCCGCGCGCACGGGCGGGTGGCGCGCGGCGGGGAACGGCCGCAGCTCCTGCGGCGGGCACTGCGCGGCCAGCACCTCGCGCGGGAGCATGAGGTACACGGGACCGGGCGGATCGCTCTGCATCACGGCGTGCGCGCGGGCGATGACCTCCTCGGCCATCGACGGCCAGGGCAGCGTGTACTCCCACTTCACGTAGGGCCGCACCACGCTGCCCTGGTCGAAGGGCTCCTGCACGAAATGCACGTAGGTGTCGCGCCCGCCGTCCACGCCGTTGAAGGTGGTGGCCGGCGCGCGGCCGGCCATCAGCAGGATGGGCACGCGCGCGCGGAACAGGTTGTGCAGCCCCATCGCGGCGTTGGCCGTGCCCGCGTCCACGTGCACCAGCACGGCCTGGCCGCGCCCGGTGGCCACCGCGTAACCGCCGGCCATGTGGATCGCGGTGTTCTCGTGCGGGCACAGCACCAGTTCAGGCAGCCGCCGGCCTTCTTCGCGCCAGCGCGCCATCTCTTCGATGAGGGGCGCGTGGTCGGTGCCGAGGTTGCAGAACAGGTACTCGATGCCGCGATCCAGCAGGGCCTGGAGCAGGTGGTGGGCGGCGGTGCGCGCGGCGCCGTGGGGGCTGTCGGGGAGCATGGGGTCCTGTCAGTTGGTCGGGGCGGCCAGGCCGGCGGCGCGCACGGCGGGCGCGAAGGCCTTCTGTTCGGCCTGGATGCGTTGGCGGATGCCTTCGGGCCCCACGAAGTCGCTTTCGTGGCCGAGCTTGGCGAAGGCCTCGCGCGTGGCCGGCACGGCCAGGGCCTTCTCCAGTTCGCCCGAGAGGCGCTTGAGCACGCCCGCGGGCGTTCCCGCCGGGGCGTACAGGGCCAACCAGACCTCGTACTCGGTGCCGGGGTAGCCCGCCTCGGCCAGGGTCGGCACGTCGGGCAGGAAGGGCGAGCGCTTCAGCGAGGCCACGGCCAGCGGGCGCAGGCCACCAGACTTGATCTGGCCGCTGAGCGGCGCCAGATCGGCCATCACCATGATGGCGCGGCCGGTGACGAGGTCGGCGATCGCCAGCGTGAAGCCGTTGTAGGGCACGTGGATCATCTTCGCGCCCGCGCTCTGCACCAGCATCTCGGTGCCCACGTGGGCCATCGAGCCCACGCCGTTGCTGGCGTAGGCCAGCGAGCCGTCCTTCATCTTCGGATCGGCGAACAATTCCTTCACCGTCTTGTACGGTTGGGTGCTGGACACCGTGAGGAAAAACGGCAGGCGCGACACCAGCCCGATGGGCGCGAAGTCTTTCAGGGGATCGAACGCCAGCTTGGCCTGGGTAAGCGGCAGCAGGGTCATGGTCGAGCCGCCGGTGAGCAGCAGCGTGTAGCCATCGGGCGCGGCGCGCGCGACGGTGGAGGCGCCGATGACCGTGTTGCCGCCGGGTTTGGCCTCGACGATCACGCTCTGCCCCATCGCGTCGCCCAGCGACTGGGCGACCAGCCGCGCGGCGGCGTCGACGCCGCCACCGGCCGCGTACGGAATGACGATGCGGATGGTCTTGTTGGGGAAGTTGTCCTGCGCGTGGCCGCTCAAGGCCGCGACGCACAGCAGCGCCGCGCCGGCCCATCGGAAGAATGTCATGCCTTGTCTCCTGGATGTTTTTCCAGCGGACAACGGCGTCCGCCGCAAATCACTCACATGTGAGTGATTTGCGGAGCATAGGCCGTGCGCGTCGACGCGGCTCTAGGCAATAACCCGCAGTCGTTCAGACGTAAGGCACCGGCTGCGGCGCATGCCGCAGGTGCAGCGACAGGCCCAGCGCCGCCATGTGGTTGCCGTTGCGCCCGAGGATGGTCTCGGCCAGCGGCAGGAACTCCGTCTCTTCCAGCCGCGCGTGCGCGGTGTAGTCAGCCACCAGCCGGCGCACATCGCCGACGTCGAGTTCGCTGTCCTGCCCGCGCGCCACGCGCTTGAGCTCGCGCTCCAGCGAGCGCCACAGCGCCTCCAGCTGACGGTGCTGGGTGGTCAGGTGCTCGACCAGGCGTTGCGCGCGCTCGCGCTCCGGCCCCGGCTCGGCGCTGGCCAGCACGGCGGGAAAGAGCTCGCGCTCCTCGTCGAGGTGGTGCTCGAAGATGGCTTCGCGAAAAAAGGCGAGCGATTCCTCGGCAATGCGCCGGGCCCGCATCGCGGGCTCCAGCAGCGCGGGCAACTCATCGAGCGCGTGCAGCCGGCGCACGATGCCCGCGTGGCATTGCGTGAAGTTGGTCAGGGGCGCTTGATCGGCAGTGGCGGTGCTGTTCATGGCAGGACTCCTGCGGAGGATCGGTGGGCCAATCCAGTCTATGCCGCGCCCGCCACGGCGCCTTGACCCATGTCAAGGCCGCAGGGCTCAGCCGGCCTTGGCTCGCGCGCCGCGCAGGCGCTTGACCACTTCCACCACGCCCACCACCACCGCGCCGGCCGCGATGCCCACCAGCGCGCCGGCCAGGCTGGGCACGAAGGCGCCGAACCAGCCCAGGCTTTCGGCCCAGGTGTCCACGCCGTGCGCCAGCAGCGGCAGGCCGTGCAGCAGGATGCCGCCGCCCACCAGGAACATGGCGGCCGTGCCCAGCACCGACAGCGACTTCATCAGCCAGGGCGCGAAGGCCAGGATGCCGCGACCGATGGCCTGCTTCCAGGCCTGCGCCTGCCGGTTCAGGTGCAGGCCCAGGTCGTCGAGCTTCACGATGCCGGCCACCAGGCCGTACACGCCCGCGGTCATCACCACCGCGATGCCCACCAGCACGCCGATGCGCTGGCCCATGGTGGCACTGGCCACCGTGCCCAGGCTGATGACGATGATTTCGGCCGAGAGAATGAAGTCGGTGCGGATGGCGCCCTTGATCTTGTCCTTCTCGTAGGCCACGAGGTCCACGGCCTGGTCGGCCGCGGCCCTCACCAGCGCCTCGCGGCCCTTCGTGTCCTCGGCCTTGTGTGCGCCCAGCGCGTGGACCAGCTTCTCCACGCCCTCGAAGCACAGGAACAGGCCCCCGAGCATGAGCAGTGGCGTGATGAGCGCGGGCACGAAGGCGCTGATGAGCAGCGCCGCCGGCACCAGGATGGCCTTGTTGAGCAGCGAACCCTTGGCCACGGCCCACACCACGGGCAGTTCGCGGTCGGCTTTCACGCCGGTGACCTGCTGGGCGTTGAGCGCGAGGTCGTCGCCCAGCACGCCCGCCGTCTTCTTGGCCGCGACCTTGGTCATGAGCGAGACGTCGTCGAGCAGCGTGGCGATGTCGTCGATGAGGGCGAGCAGGCTGGTACCGGCCATGGGGGCTCCGCAGGTTCAGGTAGGCGCCGAAGGCCAGACCAGGGGAAACAGGGGGTCGTCCATGGCCGCGCCGGGGGGCAGGCGGGCGTCCAGCCCGGGAAACGGGGGAGAGGTGCGCCAACGGCGCGGCGCGTGCACGCTGTCGTCGCCCAGGTAGCGGGCCGAGAACACGCGGCGGCGCGCGCCCGGGCCGGTGCCGCTGGAGGCGTGCAGCGCGAGCATGTGGAAGGCCACGCAGTCGCCGGGCTCCAGGGCCCAGGCCAGCTGGGGATAGCGCTGCGGCTCCTGCTCCACCGGCGGCAGCTCGGCCAGCGTGCCTTCAGGGAACCACTTGGCCTGCTGATCGCGGAAGGTGCGCGGCATGTACCAGGTGCCGTGGTGCGAGCCGGCCACGAAGCGCAGCGTGCTGGCCAGCGGCACCGGGTCCACCGGGATCCAGAAGCTCACGTTCTGCGCGCCGTCCACGTTGTAGTAGGGCTGGTCCTGGTGCCAGGGCGTGGGCTGGCGCGTGCCGGCTTCCTTGACCAGCAGGTGGTCGTGGTAGAGCCGCACCTGGCGGCTGCCCATGAGCTGGGCCGAGAGGTGCGGCAGCGCGGAGTGGCGCAGCACGTCCGCATAGGCCGGGTTGTCGGTCCAGGTGCAGAAGTCCTCGACGAAGCGGCCCGGGTCGTCGGGTTCGCTGGCCACCAGGGCCAGCGGGCTCAGGTGCGCCAGGTTGTGCTCGATGCCCTCCTCCAGGCGCCGCAGCTCCGCCGAGGTGAAGACGCCGCGCAGCACCACGGCGCCGTCGCGCGCGTAGGCCGCGATCGTGGAAGGGTCTAGTGTGTGGGTGCGTGCCATGCGCCGTGCCTTCATCGGGAACACCGCAGAACCGGCTTTGCCGGGCTGCAGGTGTTGCCCCCTGGGGGGAGGCGCCGCAGGCGCTTCGGGGGGGACATGTTCAGCCCACCCAGCGGCGCGCGTTGCGCCACAGGCGCGTCCAGCCGCTGGGGGCGGACACGTCCTGATCGGTCCAGCTCATGAGCGCGTTGCGGAAGACGCGCTCGGGGTGCGGCATGAGCGCGGTGAAGCGGCCATCGGCGGTGGTGACGGCGGTGAGGCCGGCCGGGCTGCCGTTGGGGTTGTAGGGGTAGCGCTCGGTGGCCTGGCCCTGGCTGTCGACGAAGCGCATGGCGGCGATGGCCTGGGCCGGGTCGCCCCGGTGGCGGAAGTTGGCGTAGCCCTCGCCGTGCGCCACGGCGATGGGCAGGCGCGTGCCGGCCATGCCCTGGAAGAACAGGCTGGGCGAGTCCAGCACCTCCACCTGCGACAGGCGCGCTTCGAAACGCTCGCTGCGGTTGGTGGTGAAGCGCGGCCAGGCCTGGGCCCCGGGAATGATGTCGGCCAGCTCGGCGAACATCTGGCAGCCGTTGCACACGCCCAGGCCGAAGGTGTCGGCTCGCGCGAAGAAGGCCTGGAACTGCTCGGCCAGGCGCGGGTTGAAGGTGATGGAGCGCGCCCAGCCAATGCCCGCGCCCAGCGTGTCGCCATAGCTGAAGCCGCCACAGGCCACCACGCCGCGCACGTCCTTCAGGTCGGCGCGACCGGCCTGAAGGTCGGTCATGTGAACGTCCAGCGCCTCGAAGCCGGCCTGGGTGAAGCACCAGGCCATCTCCACGTGCGAGTTGACGCCCTGCTCGCGCAGGATCGCCACCCGGGGGCGCGAGAGGTTCAGGAAGGGCGCGGCCACGTCGTCGTTGGGGTCGAACGTGAGGTGCGTGTGCAGGCCGGTGTCGGCCGGGTCGCCGGCCGCCGCGTGCTCGGCGTCGGCGCACTCGGGGTTGTCGCGCCGCTGGTTGATCTTCCAGCTCACGCTGTCCCAGACCTGCTGCAGGTCGGACAGCCGGGCACTGAAGACCGCCTTGGTGTCGCGCCAGACCTGCAGCTCGCCCGTGCCGGCGTCCCTGGCGGAACCGGCGGGGCCGCGCGCGGACGCTGGCGGCCACGCCCGGCTCTGCACTTTGCCGATGAAGTGGCTGTGCTTGGACAGGCCGTGCTCGCGCAGCACCTGCATCACCTCGTTGCGCTGTTCGGTGCGCACCTGCAGCACCACGCCCAACTCTTCGTTGAACAGGGCCCGCAGCGTGAGCTCTTCGCGCCGCGCGCCGACCTGCTGGGCCCAGTTCTTGGCGTCGCCGGTCTCGGCGCGGCTGTCGCTGATGCCGTCGCCCTCGGTGATCAGTTGGTCGATGTTGAGCGCCACGCCCACCCGCCCAGCGAAGGCCATCTCGGCCACGGCGGCCAGCAGGCCACCGTCGCTGCGGTCGTGGTAGGCCAGCACGCGCCCCTGCGCGCGCAGGGCGTTCACCGCGTTCACCAGGTTCTTCAGGTCCTGCGGGCTGTCCAGGTCGGGCACCTCGCCACCGGGGTGGCCCAGGGTCTGGGCCAGCACGCTGCCGCCCAGGCGGTGGCGGCCCTTGCCGAGGTCGATCAGCACCAGGGTGGTGTCGTCGATGTCGCGGTTCAGCTGGGGCGTGAAGGTGCCGCGCACGTCGGCCAGCGAGGCGAAGGCGCTGACGATCAGGCTCACCGGCGCGGTGACCTTCTTCGTCTGCCCATCGGCCTGCCACTGGGTGCGCATGGACAGGCTGTCCTTGCCCACGGGGATGGACACGTCCAGCGCGGGGCACAGCCCCATGCCCACGGCCTTCACGGTCTCGTACAGGGTGGCGTCCTCGCCGGGTTCGCCGCAGGCCGCCATCCAGTTGGCGCTGAGCTTCACGCGCGGCAGTTCGATCGGCGCGGCCAGCAGGTTGGTGATGGCCTCGGCCACGGCCATGCGGCCCGAGGCGGCGCCGTTGGTGGCGGCCAGCGGCGTGCGCTCGCCCATGGCCATGGCCTCGCCCGCGAAGCCGGCGTGGTCGGCCAGGGTCACGGCGCAGTCGGCCACGGGCAGCTGCCAGGGGCCGACCATCTGGTCGCGGTGGCTGAAGGCCCCCACCGTGCGGTCGCCAATGGTGACGAGGAAGCGCTTGGAGGCCACCGTGGGGTGGCTCAGCACGTCGATCACGCTCTTCTGCAGGTCGACGCCGGTGAGGTCGAGGGCCGGCGACTGGCGCGCCACGGTCGTCACGTCGCGGTGCATCTTGGGCGGCTTGCCGAGCAGCACGTCCATGGGCATGTCGACCGGGCTGTCCTGGCCTTCGTCCACCAGCTGCAGCTGGCGTTCCTCGGTGGCCACGCCCACCACCGCGAAGGGACAGCGCTCGCGCTCGCAGAAGGCCTGGAACTGTGGCAGAGAGTCGGGCGCGATCGCCAGCACGTAGCGCTCCTGGCTTTCGTTGCTCCAGATCTCCTTGGGCGCCAGACCGCTTTCTTCCAGCGGCACGGCGCGCAGGTCGAAGCGCGCGCCGCGGCCGGCGTCGTGGGTGATTTCGGGGAAGGCGTTGGACAGGCCACCCGCGCCCACGTCGTGGATGGCGAGGATGGGGTTCTTCTCCCCCTGCGCCCAGCAATGGTTGATGACCTCCTGCGCGCGCCGCTCGATCTCGGGGTTGCCGCGCTGCACCGAATCGAAGTCGAGCGAGGCGGCGTTGGTGCCGGTGGCCATGGAGCTGGCCGCGCCGCCG
Organism: Hydrogenophaga sp. SNF1; assembly: GCF_034421675.1. Lineage (NCBI taxonomy): Bacteria > Pseudomonadati > Pseudomonadota > Betaproteobacteria > Burkholderiales > Comamonadaceae > Hydrogenophaga > Hydrogenophaga sp. SNF1. Next base: position 2,436,621 of record NZ_CP139793.1, on the reverse strand, counting down.
CCCATGCCGATCTTCATGCCCGGGCCGCCGAGCTGGATGAGCAGCGTGCCGGCCGGGAACAGCACCTTCTTCGTCAGGCGGGCGTCGATGGTGCCGACGCCGCCGGCGATCATGATGGGCTTGTGGTAGCCGCGCTGCACGCCGTCCACGAGCTGTTCGTACTCGCGGAAGTAACCCAGCAGGTTGGGCCGGCCGAACTCGTTGTTGAAGGCCGCGCCACCCAGCGGGCCCTCGGTCATGATCTGCAGCGGGCTGGCGATGTGCTCGGGCTTGCCGCCCGGCTGGTCGCTCAGGCCGCCCCAGAGCTTGCCGACCGTGAAGCCCGTGAGGCCTGCCTTGGGCTTGGCGCCGCGGCCGGTGGCGCCCTCGTCGCGGATCTCGCCGCCGGCGCCGGTCGAGGCGCCCGGGAAAGGCGAGATGGCCGTGGGGTGGTTGTGCGTCTCCACCTTCATGAGCACGTGCTGGGTGATGGGCTCGGCGCGGTAGGCCGGCGCCTGGCCGCCGTCGTAGCGCGCCACGAAACGCTGCACCGCGTGGCCTTCCATCACCGAGGCGTTGTCGGCGTAGGCGATCACCGTGTGCTGCGGGCTGCTCTGGTGGGTGTGGCGGATCATGCCGAACAGGCTCTTGTCCTGCGCCACGCCGTCGATGGTGAACTGGGCGTTGAAGATCTTGTGGCGGCAATGCTCGCTGTTGGCCTGCGCGAACATCATCAACTCCACGTCGGTGGGGTTGCGGCCCAGGCCCTGGAAGGCCTCGATGAGGTACTGAATTTCGTCTTCGGCCAGGGCCAGGCCCCAGTCGGCGTTGGCGCGCTCCAGCGCCGCCCGGCCACCACCCAGCACGTCCACGCGCTCCATGGGCGCGGCCTGCAGCTCGGTGAACAGGGCGTGGGCTTCCTCGCGCGTGGCCACCACGGCCTCTGTCATGCGGTCGTGCAGCAGGCTGGCCACGGCCCAGGTCTGCTCCGGCGTGAGGCTGGGCTTGCCGCCGAGCAGGCCGGGCTTGAGCGCCAGGCGGTACTCGATGAGGCGCTCCACCCGGTGCACCACCAGGCCACAGTTGCGGGCGATGTCGGTGGCCTTGGAGGCCCAGGGCGAGACGGTGCCCAGGCGTGGCATCACCAGCAGGGCCGGCGCGCCCTCGGTCTCGAGCGCCAGGTGGGCGGGCTGCGCGGGCTCGCCGTAGGTGAGCAGCTCGCCCAGGCGCTGCCCGGTGGCGGTGTCGGGCGCGGCGTCGAAGGCCGCCAGGTGCACGAAACGGGCGCTGAGGCCGACGATCCTGTCGTGGATGGCTTGGAGACGGGGGAGGAGCTGCTGGACTTTGAAGTCGCTGATGGCGTGCCCGCCATCAAAAGTGCGCAGGTGCAGGGACATGAAATGGAATCACCCCCGCCGCGCTGCGCGCGACCCCCTCCAGGGGGCGGCACCTGCGGCCCGGCAAAGCCGGTTCCGTGGTGCCTCTTGGTTCGACCCCGGCAAGCGGTGCGGGTCGCGCGAAGCGAAGTGGTTGGCTAAGGCGTTGGGAAGCCTCGAATTCTACCCGCCGCCCCCATGGCGATTGGCCCGGCGGGCGGTGTGCGGGCGGGGTCCGGTGGGATAATTGCGCCCCATGAGCATCACCTACAAGGACGCCGCCGGCATCGAGGGCATGCGCACCGCCTGCCGCCTCGCCTCCGAAGTGCTGGACTACCTCACGCCGCTGATCCAGCCCGGCATGACCACGCTCGAGATCGACCGCCTCGCGGCCGACTACATGAAGCAGCAGGGCACCCGCTCGGCCACCATCGGCTACCAGCCCAGCGGCTACCCGCCCTACCCCGGCCACCTGTGCACCTCCATCAACCAGGTGGTCTGCCACGGCATCCCGAACGAAAAACCGCTCAAGAAGGGCGACATCCTCAACGTCGACGTCACCGTCATCACGCCCGAGGGCTGGTATGGCGACAACAGCCGCATGTTCCTGATCGGCGGCGAGGCCGCCTGCTCGATCCAGGCCCGCCGCCTGTGCCAGGTGACCTTCGAGGCCATGTGGAAGGGCATCGTGCTGGTGCGTCCGGGCGCGCGCCTGGGCGACATCGGCCACGCCATCCAGACCTACGCCGAAGGCAATGGCTTCAGCGTGGTGCGCGAGTTCTGCGGCCACGGCATCGGCCAGCGCTTCCACGAAGAGCCCCAGGTGCTGCACTACGGCCGCCCGGGCACGCTGGAAGAACTCAAGCCCGGCATGACCTTCACCATCGAGCCCATGATCAACGCCGGCCGGCGCGAGATCAAGGAACTGGGCGATGGCTGGACCATCGTCACGCGCGACCGCTCGCTCTCGGCCCAGTGGGAGCACACCGTGCTGGTCACCGAGACCGGCTACGAGGTGCTCACCTGGTCGGCCGGCAACATCGCGCCGCCGGCCTTCGTGAACCCGGCCCCGGCCAGCGTCGCGGCCTGAAGGGGCGTCCCGGTGGACGACCTGGCCAGCCTGCGCCAGCAGTACCGTGAGCACAAGCAGGCGGTGTTCGCCGCCCTGCTGCAGACGGGTGCCTCCACCCGCGGCGTGCGCCAGGCCCTGCACCAGCTCGCCCGCCTGACCGACCAGACCCTGCGCACGCTGTGGCAGCGCGCCGGCTTCGGCCCGCGCTTCGCCCTGGTGGCCGTGGGCGGCTATGGGCGCGGCGAGCTGTTCCCGCATTCCGACGTCGACGTGCTGGTGCTGCTGCCCGAGGGCTGCGAGCCCGACGCCGACGACACCCTCAAGGCCCGCATCGAGGGCTTCATCGGCGCCTGCTGGGACCTCGGCCTGGAAATCGGCTCCAGCGTGCGCACCGTCGACGAGTGCGCCACCGAAGCCGAGAAGGACGTGACCGTCCAGACCTCGCTGCTCGAATGCCGGCTCATCGCCGGCCACCAGGCGGGCTTCCGGCGCCTGGTGGGCCGCCTGGGCGAGGCCATGGACCCCAAGGCCTTCTTCGTGGCCAAGACGCTGGAGATGCGCCAGCGCCACCACAAGTTCGAGAACACGCCCTACGCGCTGGAGCCCAATTGCAAGGAGTCGCCCGGCGGCCTGCGCGACCTGCAGATGATCCTCTGGGTGGCAAAGGCCGCCGGCCTGGGCCGCAGCTGGGACGAGCTCGCCCGCCGCGGCCTGGCCACGCCGCTGGAGGCGCGCCAGATCAAGGCCAACGAGGCCCTGCTGAGCCTGATCCGCGCGCGCCTGCACCTGCTCGCCCACCGCCGCGAAGACCGCCTGGTCTTCGACCTGCAGACCGCCGTGGCCGAGACCTTCGGCTTCAAGCCCCAGCTGCCCGCGCCCGGCGAGACCAACCCGCGCGGCACGCGCCGCGCCAGCGAGGCGCTGATGAAGCGCTACTACTGGGCGGCCAAGGCGGTCGCGCAGCTCAACCAGATCCTGCTGCTCAACATCGAGGAGCGTCTGGGCGACACCGAGCCCGGCGTGATGCGCCTGCGCCCCATCAACGAGCGCTTCTTCGACAAGGCCGGCATGCTGGAGGTGGCCAGCGACAACCTCTACTTCCAGCAGCCGCACGCCATCCTCGAAACCTTTCACATCTACCAGACCACGGTCGGCATCAAGGGCCTGTCGGCGCGCACCCTGCGCGCGCTGTACAACGCGCGCCCGGTGATGAACGCGAAGTTCCGCGCCGACCCGACCAATCGCGCCCTCTTCCTGCGCATCCTGATGGAGCCGCAGGGCATCACGCACGCCATGCGGCTGATGAACCAGACCTCGGTGCTGGGCCGCTACCTCTGGGTGTTCCGCCACATCGTGGGGCAGATGCAGCACGACCTGTTCCACGTCTACACCGTGGACCAGCACATCCTGATGGTGCTGCGCAACATGCGCCGCTTCTTCATCCCCGAGCACTCGCACGAGTACCCCTTCTGCTCGCAGCTCGCGGCCGGCTGGGACAAGCCCTGGCTGCTCTACATCGCCGCCCTCTTCCACGACATCGCCAAGGGCCGCGGCGGCGACCACTCCGAGCTCGGCGCGCACGACGTGCGCAGCTTCTGCCGCCAGCACGGCATCCCGCGCGAGGACACGCGCCTGATCGAATTCCTGGTGGCCGAGCACCTCACCATGAGCCGGCTGGCGCAAAAGGCCGATCTGTCCGACCCCGACGTCATCGCCGCCTTCGCGCAGCGCGTGGGCGACGAGCGCCGCCTCACGGCGCTGTACCTGCTCACCGTGGCCGACATCCGCGGCACCAGCCCCAAGGTGTGGAATGCCTGGAAGGGCAAGCTGCTGGAAGACCTGTACCGCTACACGCTGCGCGTGCTGGGCGGGCGCGCGCCCGACCCGGGCGCCGAGATCGAAGGCCGCAAGCGCGAGGCGTTGCAGATGCTCGCGCTGCACGCCCTGCCCCACAACGCGCACAAGGCGCTGTGGGACACGCTGGACGTGAGCTACTTCATGCGCCACCAGGCCGACGAGATCGCCTGGCACACGCGGGTGCTCACGCGCGAGCTGGCCAAGCCCGGGCGCGACCCCAGCCGCGCCATCGTGCGCGCGCGCCTCTCACCGGCCGGCGAAGGCCTGCAGGTGCTGGTGTACGCGGCCGACCAGGCCGACCTGTTCGCGCGCATCTGCGGCTACTTCGACATGTCGCAGTTCAGCATCCTGGACGCGCGCGTGCACACCACCCTGACCGGCCACGCCCTGGACACCTTCCAGGTCATCGTGCCCGAGATGGCCGAGCACTACCGCGAACTGGTGGCCATGGTCGAGGCCCGGCTGCCACAGGTCATCGACGAGCGCGGCCCGCTGCCGCCGCCCACCAAGGGCCGGCTGTCGCGTCGCGTGAAGAGCTTTCCGATCACGCCGCGCGTGGACCTGCGGCCCGACGAAAAGGCCCAGCGCTGGCTGCTGTCGGTCTCGGCCAGCGACCGCGCGGGCCTGCTCTACGGCATCTCGCGCGTGCTGGCGCGCCACGAGATCAGCGTGCAGCTGGCCAAGATCACCACCCTGGGCGAACGCGTGGAGGACACCTTCCTCATCAGCGGGCCCGAGCTGCAGGTGAACAAGCGGCAGATCCAGATCGAGACCGAACTGCTGGAAACGCTCGAAGGCCATTGAGGGCGCCCGCCGCGCCCCCTCCGGTCTCAATCCACCCGCAGGCGCGCGCCGTCGCCGCTGGCGTCCAGCACCTCGCCAATCTCGGCCGCCTGCTCGAAGCCGTGGCGGCGGAAGGTGGCCAGCACCTCGTCCACGCTGGCGGCGTCGCAGGCCACCAGCAGGCCGCCGCTGGTCTGGGGGTCGCTCAGCAGGGCCTGCTCGACCGACTGCAGACCCGCGCCCAGGCGCACCTCGTGCCCATAGGCCGCCCAGTTGCGGCCCGAGGCGCCCGTCACCATGCCGGCGCCGGCCAGCTCGCGCACGCCGGGGATCAGCGGCACGCGCGACCAGTCCAGGCGCACGGTCTTGTTCGCGCCGCGCGCCATTTCCATCGCATGGCCCGCGAGGCCGAAGCCGGTCACGTCGGTCAGGGCGTGCACGCCGGGCAGCCTGGCCAGGTCGGGGCCCGGCGTGTTCAGGCGCGTGGTGGTGTCCATCATGGCGGCGTAGCCGGCCGCATCGAGCCGCTCCTTCTTGAGCGCGGCCGACAGCACGCCCACGCCCAGCGGCTTGCCCAGCACCAGGCGGTCGCCGGTCTGGGCGTCGGCGTTGCGCTTGATCCGTGCGGGGTGGACCAGGCCCATGGCCACCAGGCCGTAGATGGGCTCCACCGAATCGATGGTGTGGCCGCCCGCGATGGGGATGCCGGCGGCGCGGCACACGTCCTGCCCGCCCTGCAGGATGCGGCCGATGGTCTCGGTGCTCAGCACGCTGATGGGCATGCCCACCAGCGCGAGTGCCATGATGGGTGTGCCGCCCATGGCGTAGACGTCGCTGATGGCGTTGGTGGCCGCGATGCGCCCGAACTCGTAGGGGTCGTCCACGATGGGCATGAAGAAGTCGGTGGTGGCGATCAGCGCCTGCTCGTCGTTGAGGCGGTACACGGCCGCATCGTCGGCGGTTTCGATGCCCACCAGCAATTCCTGGGGCATGGGCATGCCGGTGCTGCCCTTGAGGATGTCGCTGAGCACGCCGGGGGCGATCTTGCAGCCGCAGCCGCCACCGTGCGACAGGCTGGTGAGGCGGGGTTGGGCGGCGGCGGTGGGGATGGGGGCGTTCACGAAGGGGTCTCCGGTTCGGTGGCCGGCGCGGGTTCGCGCGGGCGGACGTCGTTCAACAGGGCCAGCAGCGCCTGGCGTTCGGCCTCGGGCTCGAACAGCGGCGCGCGTGCGGCGCATTGTGCGGCCAGGCGCGCGAGCCTGCCATCGGCCTCGGCCATGTCCGCACGGCACCCGCGCAGCAGGGCCGCCAGGGCGGGCGCATCGCCCACCGGAAAGTAACCGCCATAGGCCTCGCCCAACATGCCGACGTTGCCGTCGATGCGCGAGGCCAGCACCGGCGTGCCGCCGCGCACCGCCTCCAGCACGGCGTGCGCGCCGCCCTCCAGGCGGCTGGCGTGCACCAGCACGTGCGCGCGCTGCAGGCGGCGCAGCACGTCGGCGTGCGGCAGCGGGCCCAGCCAGCGGTAGTGCGGGCAGGCCGCGGCGGTGGCCCGCGCAGCCGCGCCGAGCGCCGGGTCCAGGGCATCGCCGATGTGGTCGATGCGGATGCCTTCGCCGGGGACGATCAGCCGCGCCGCCTCGAACAGCGTCTGCGGCGATTTCTCGTCGCGCAGGTGGCCCACCATCAGCGCGCGCAGGAAGCGCCGGGGCTTGGGCAGGGGCGCGCGCGCGGGACCCGACTGGAACACCACGCGGCAGCGCTCGCGCAGCGGCGGCGGCAGCGCCAGCGGCCCGCGCTCTTGCAGCACCACCAGGCGGTGCGCGAGTGCCAGCGAGCGGCGGGCGTCGGCGTCGCCCTGGATGTCGCGGTACAGGTCGGTGCCCGTCAGCACCACCACCAGGGGCGCGAGTGGGTGCCCCTTCGCCCAGGCCGCGACGGACGCCGCCGAGCGGCGCGCGTGCAGCGCGATCAGTGCCGCCGGCGTCTCGTGCAGCCTGGCCTCGGGCCATTCGCGCACGACCACCACCCGATAATGCCCCGCGAGCAGGCGCGCCCAACGCCGCGCGGTCTGCCAATTGCCGTTGTTCGCGTCGGCCAGCGACGGCGTGACGATGCACAACAGGGGTTTGTGGATGGTGGCCATCGATCAAGGGATTCTGTCGGAGCCCGGCGACGCCTGCGGCGCGGCGGCCGAGCAGGCCCGCCGGGGTGGTCGGGAAACGCTGGCCGCCCTGCTGCGCCGCACGCGCGCGCGCACCCTGCGCCTGGCCCAGGCCTACGAGGCCGCGCTGGGCCCTGGCCTGCGCGTGCCGCGGTCGCCCGAACTCAACCCGCCGCTGTGGGAGCTGGGCCACCTCGGCTGGTTCGCCGACCGCTGGATCGCGCGCCAGCCCACGCCGCAACGCGAGCGCGGCGCGCGCGCCGACCCCCTGGCGCCGCTGGCCCCGGCGCGCCAGGCCGTGCGCGGCCTCGACGCCGACGCGCTCTACGACAGCAGCGCGGTGCCGCACGACGCCCGCTGGTCGCTGCCCCTGCCCGACCTGGCCACCACCCGCGCCGACCTGCAGGCCAGCCTGGACGACACCCTGGCCTGGCTGGCGCGCGCGCCCGAGACCGACGACGGCCTGTACGCCTTTCGCCTCGCCCTCTTCCACGAGGACATGCACAACGAGGCATGGATCTGCATGGCCCAGGTGCTGGACATCGATCCCGGCGAGGCCGCGCCCTCGCCCCCGGCCGCGCGCGAAGGCACGCTGCACCTGCCCGCCGGGCCCTGGACCCTGGGCTGGCGCGGCCCGGGCTTCGCCTTCGACAACGAATGGCCGGGCCAGACCGTCGAGCTCGCGGCCGTCGACATCGATGCGGCCCCGGTGAGCTGGGCGCGCTACCTGCCCGCCATCGAGGCCGGGGCCGTTCCCGTGCCACGCTTCCTCCAACACAAGGCCGGCGGCTGGTGGCAGCGCGCCCAGGGCCGCTGGCGGGTGCTGGACCCGCAGGCGCCGGTCTGCCACGTCAGCGCCACCGAAGCCCAGGCCTGGTGCGCCTGGACCGGCCGGCGCCTGCCCACCGAAGCCGAATGGGAGCGCGCGGCGCTCAGCGCGCCCGGCTTCGCCTGGGGCCAGGTCTGGGAATGGACCGCCAGCGCCTTCGCCCCCCACCCGGGCTTCGAGCCGCACCCCTACCGCGACTACTCCCAGCCCTGGTTTGACGGCCGGCCCGTGCTCAAGGGCGCCAGCTGGGCCAGCGCGCCGCAGATGCGCCACCCGCGCTACCGCAATTTTTTCGGCGCGCCGCGCAACGACATCCTCGCGGGCTTTCGCAGCGTGGCCCTGCCGGCCGCGCGCTGAACGCGCCCCGGGTGGCGCGGGCCGGCCCTGCGGCCGGGATGGGCATTCGCGGTCTAATCCGGGCTTCGTCCCCGCACCGGAGCCACCCGTCTTGGAGATTGCCCTCGAACAGCTCAGCGCGCGCCACCCCGCGGCGCGCGCCACCCAGCCCGCCGCCGTGCAGGACCTGAGCCTGCGCGTGGCCGCGGGCGAACAGCTCGCGGTGATTGGCCCGTCGGGCGCTGGCAAGACCACGCTGCTGCAGCTCATGGCCTGCGCCATGCCGCCCAGCGAAGGGCGCCTGAGGCTCGATGGCGCCGATCCCTGGACGCTGCCGCGCGCCGAGCTGCGCCGCCTGCGCGGGCGCCTGCTGCTCGCACCGCAGGTCCCGCCGCTGCCGCCGCGCCAGCGCGTGGTCACGGCCGTGCTGGCGGGCCGGCTGCCCGCCATGGGCCTGTGGGCCAGCCTGCGTTCGCTGCTGCGCCCGAGCGACATCCCAGCCGCCTTCGCCGCGCTCGAGCGCTTCGACCTCGGCGACAAGCTCTTCGAGCGCGTGGACCGCCTCTCCGGCGGCGAGCGCCAGCGCGTGGGCCTGGCGCGCACCCTGCTGGCGCCGGCCACCGCCTGGCTGGTGGACGAACCGCTCTCGGCCCTGGACCCGACGCGCGCGCGCCAGGCCATCCGCACCCTCGTCGAGGGCGCGCGCGAGCGCCGCGCCACGCTGGTGGCCACCCTGCACCAGGTGGACGTGGCGCTGGCGCACTTCCCGCGCATCGTGGGCCTGCGCGACGGCCGCCTGGCCTTCGACCTGCCCGCCGCCGAAGTCACGCGCGAACGCCTGGCGCGCCTGTACGACCGGTTCGAGCACGAGCTGCAAGGCGGCGCGCCCGCGACCCCATCGCCCGAGCCCGGGGCGGCCGTGCCGCCCATGCTGATGTGCCGCTGAAGCCCGCAATGAACACCGCCCCGGCCCCGCGCGCCGCTCCCACCCGCGACCCGGCCTGGCTGTCGCGGGTGTTCTGGATCGGCGCCGCGCTGGTGATGCTGTGGCCGCTGGGCGTGGCCACCGAGTTCCGGCCCTGGGTGCTGTTCGAGCCCCGCAACCTGCGCGTCTCGGCGCAGTTTCTGGGCAGCTTCCTGCCGCCCGCGCGGGACGGCGAATTCCTCGCGCTGGTGGCGCGAGAGACCTGGCGCACGGTGGCCATTGCCACCGCCGGCATGGCGCTGGCCATGCTGATCGCCGTGCCGCTCACGCTCGCCGCCACGCGCGTGCTCTCGCTGTCCGCCCTGTCGGGGCGCATGGCGCGCGGGCCCTGGGTGGTGCGCCAGGCGGTGCGCTGGTTGCTGATCGTGCTGCGCAGCGTCCCGGAGCTGGTCTGGGCCCTGGTCTTCGTGCGCGTGGTGGGCCTGGGACCCACCGCCGGCGTGCTGGCCATCGCCCTCACCTACGGCGGCATGCTCGGCAAGGTCTACGGCGAGATCCTGGAAAGCGGCGAGCCCCACGCCACGCAGACCCTGCTGCGCAACGGCGCCTCGCGCCTGCAGGCCTTCTGCTACGGCCTGCTGCCCACCAACGCGGCCGAGCTCACCAGCTACACCGTCTACCGCTGGGAATGCGCCATCCGCTCTTCGGTGGTGCTGGGCTTCGTGGGCGCGGGCGGCCTGGGTCAGCAGCTCGACAACTCCATGAAGATGTTCAACGGCGGCGAGGTGGCCACCATGTTGCTGGTTTTCATGGCCCTGGTGGCGCTGGCCGACCGCGTGAGCGCGGGACTGCGAAAGGCGCTCGGATGAATCCCTGGCCGCCCGCCCCGCCCTCCCTGCTCGACCCGCGCGGCAAGGCCCTGTGGTTCCTGCTGGCGCTGGCCGCGCTGGTCGTCGCCAGCTTCTGGTCGCTGGACCTGCAGTGGCGTCAGTTCCTGTCGCTGGACGCGGCGCGCAGCATGGGCCGCTTCCTCGGCGAGTTCTTCCCGCCCGACACCTCGCCCGCGTTCTTGCGCCGCGTGGCCCAGGGCACCTGGGAAACGCTGGCCATGTCGGCCCTGGGCACCGGCCTGGCGGCCGCGGCGGGCCTGGCGCTGGCGCTGCCGGCCAGCCGGCGGCCCGGCGGTGGTGCGTCCTGGGCGCGCGGCCCCACGCGGCTGCTGCTCAATGCGCTGCGCAGCATCCCCGAGCTGGTGTGGGCCGCGCTGCTGCTCATCAGCGCCGGCCTGGGGCCTTTCGCCGGCACCCTGGCCCTGGCCTTCCACACGGCCGGCGTGCTGGGCCGCCTGTTCGCCGAGGCCATCGAGAACGCCCCGCCCGGCCCGGCCGCCGCGCTGCGCGTGCAGGGCGTGGGCGGCGTACGGGTGTTCTGCTACGCCACGCTGCCGCAGGTGCTGCCGCAGCTGCTGAGCTACACCCTCTACCGCTGGGAGAACAACATCCGCGCCGCCGCCGTGCTGGGCGTGGTGGGCGCGGGCGGCCTGGGCCAGATGCTGGCCTTTCACATGGGCCTGTTCCACATGGGCAAGACGGCCACCATCCTCGGCGCGATGCTGCTGATGGTGGCCCTGGTGGACGCTGCCAGCCACGGGGCCCGGCGGTGGATGACGCGCTGAGCCGCGCGACTACGCAGACGCCTTGTACAACAGCCGCCGGCCGGGTGCGGCGGGCATGGGCAGCAGGAGGGCGTTGCGGACGTGTGGATCGTCGTCGAGCTTGAACAGCAGAGGTCCGACCGACGCGGCCTCGCACGGCGCTGGCGCCCACAGCGCGCCAATCCAGCTCACGCTCCAACTCGGGCCTGAATCGCGGCGCCGGTCCAGACGGGCAATGCCGGTGAGGTTCGCGACGGGAATCTGGGCCAGCATGTCCAGCAAGGTGGAATCCCACGCCACCAGGGAGGTCTGCGAGACCTTCTTGCCGCGGTAGGAAACGTCGTAGACAAGCAGGTACCAGGGCCGCTCCATCGAGAGCGTGATGGCCTGCCAGTGGCTCTGGCGAGGGGCGACCTGAGAAGGGTGAAAGTGCTGGACGAGGCCGGGGGCGGTGATGAACAAGTGCGAGCTCCCAAAATCCCAAAGCCACCTATTTATAGCTCAAATTACCAGCTTAAGCGCATGCACGGCCAACACTTTTTTGGTGTCTGAACAAGCATCTGAAATACCGCCCTTCCTTGCCCCGCTGGCGGCGAACCTCGTTGCTCTTCGAGCAAAAGGGAACTGGAGCATCAGTGCGCTGGCGGAGCAAGCGCGTGTGAATCGACGAATGATTCGGCTGGTGGAACAGGGGCAGGTCAACGCCTCGCTGAAGACGATAGACAAGTTGGCTCGCGCCCTCGGCGTCACGGCGGGCTCACTGGTAGGAAACAGGCCGCTGGCCCGGCAAGAAGGTGATGCCTTGATCGAGGAAGTTGTGGCAAGGAACCTTGTCTCGGCGAGGAAGGGGCTCAAGCTGACGCAAGAGAAGTTGAGTCAGCAGTCGGGCGTCAACATGCCCGCCATCGCCGACATCGAACGTCAAGCGCGCAACCCCTCTTTGCTCACCCTTGCAAAGCTTGCCGCTTCGCTCGGCTTGTCACTCGAAGCGCTTCTGACCGATTACCGTTCCTAGCAGAACATGCGCCTCAAGGACCGGCGAGGACATCTCCTTGTTCACCTTGGGCGATGCGAATGATCACCGCACCACCAGCCGCAGCACCTTCCCATCGCTGTCGTCCGTCAGCACGTAGAGCCAGCCGTCCGGCCCTTCGCGCACGTCGCGGATGCGCTGGTTCAGCTCGGTCAGCAGGCGCTCCTGGTGCACCACGCGCCCGCCCTCCATCTGCAGGCGCACCAGGTGGCGGAACTTGAGCGAGCCGGTGAAGGCGTTGCCCTGCCAGGCGGCGCCGTAGCGGTCACCGCGCAGGAACACCAGGCCCGAGGGCGCGATGGAAGGCACCCAGTACTGCACCGGCTGCTCCAGGCCCGCGCGGCTGGTCAGGCCGGCACCGATGCGCCCGCCGCCGTAGTTTTCGCCGTAGGTGATGAGGGGCCAGCCGTAGTTCTTGCCGGCCTCGGGACGGTTGAGTTCGTCGCCGCCCTGGGGGCCATGCTCGATGGTCCAGAGCGCGCCGTCCGGCCCCAGGGCCGCGCCCTGGATGTTGCGGTGGCCGAGGGTCCAGATCTCGGGCAGCGCGCGCGCCTGCTGCGTGAACGGGTTGTCGGGGTGCGGCTGGCCATTGGCCTGCACGCGCACCACCTTGCCATGGTGGTTGTCCAGGGTCTGCGCGTCGTGCATGCGTTGGTAGCGGTCGCCCAGGGTGAGGAAGAGGCTGCCGTCGTCCGCCTGCACGATGCGGCAGCCGAAGTGCAGCCGGCTGCCCACCTTGGGCTTCTGGCTGAAGACCACGCGCAGGTTCTCGAGCGAGGTGCGGTCGTCCGACAGCCGCGCCGAAGCCATGGCGGTGGAATTGCCCACCAGCCCGGGCTCGCTGTAGCAGAAGTGCACGGTGCGGTTGCGGGCGAAGTCGCGGTCGGTGATGACGTCGAGCAAGCCGCCCTGGCCCACGGCATCGACCTCGGGCAGGCCCTTGAGTGGCGGGCTGAGGCGGCCGTCGGCCTCCACCACCCGCAGGCGCCCGGGGCGCTCGGTCACGAGCAGGCGCCCATCGCCAATGAAGGCCAGGCCCCAGGGGTTCTGCAGGCCGCCGGCCACCACCTCGGGCGTCAGGCGCACCGACGGCTGGGCCAGGGCACAGGCGAAGGCCAGGCCCCCGGTCAGGGCGATGAACAGGGGGCGAAGGCGTCGGATCATGGAGTCTCCCATCGGTGTGAGGTGTTCAAGGCGTGCCCCGATGGAGGCGAGCGCCAGCGCCCGGGTTCCCGTGGGGGCCTGCCCAGGCCCTAACCGAACGGCCGCACGCCGATCAGGAAGCCGTGCGCCCAGAACGCGAACACCGCGTACAGGAGCAGGCCGCCCACCAGCGCGATGGCGTCGTTGGCCTTGCCGGGCCCGAAGGTGTGCGGGGCGCGCAGCAGGCCGGCCGACGCACGGCGCTTGAGCGAGACCCGGTCGGCCACGGCCCAGGCCAGGAAGGCGCCGAACAGCACCACGTCCGCCAGGCCGCCATTGGCCAGCAGGTGGGCCAGCGCCCACAACTTGGTGGCCACCAGCATGGGGTGCTTCGCGGCGCGCTGGATGCGCCCCGGCAGGTAGGCCGACAGCAGCAGCACGAACACCGGCAGCATCAGCACGGCGGCCGCGTGGCGCATGGCCACGGGCGGGGTCCACAGCAGCACCGGGTTCTGCCGCGCGGCGCTGTAGCCGGCCACGATGAGGCCGAAACCGGCCAGGGCCACCAGCGTGTAGAGGCCTTTCCAGGGCCCCTCGCCGATGCGGTGCGCGACCGCGTGCCGCCCGCGCGGCGCGACGATCGACACCGAATGGATGCCAAGAAACAGCACCAGTCCGAGCACAAGCCAGTCCATGGTCGACTCCCGTCGTGGGTGGAACGCAAAGACCGCGATGGTCTCACGGCCCCGGCCGCGCGCGGCGGGCGATCGCCACCTCTTCGGCGACCAGCTCGGCCAACGACTCGGGACCGAAGCGCGTCAGACCGCGGCCGTTGACGAAGAAGGTGGGCGTCTTCTCCACGTAGAGCGCATTGAGGTCTTCCACCTCCTGCTGCAGCAGGGCCGCCATTTCGGGGCGCTGCATGTCCTGCAGGGCACGTTCGATGTCCAGCCCGGCCTGCTTGGCGGCGGCGAAGGCCAGCGAGGGGTTGGGCTGCGCATGATCCGCCCAGGCGGGCTGCGCGTCCAGCACCGCCTCCAGCACGGGCTGGTACAGCCCCTGGCGGCGCGCGGCCTCCAGCAGCTTGACGACGCTGTCCGAGCCCGGATGGAACGGGGCGTAGCGGATCACGAGCTTCACCTCGCTGGGGTACTGCTCCAGCAAGGCCTTGACGAAGGGGTGGAAGGCGCGGCAGGCCTCGCAGGACGGATCGAAGAACTCGACGATCGTCACCGGCGCGCCGGCCGGGCCCAGAACCGGCGAATGCATGCGCTGAAGGCGGGCCGGGTCGGCCCGCTGGGGCGCCGGCGCTTCGGCCGGCGCGCGCTGCTGCCAGGCCCACAGGCCGAGCGCAAAAAAGGTCAGGAGCACGCCCAGCAGGACGGCGGTGGTGAGGGGTCTGGTTTTCATGGGGAATCGGATCGGAACGGGGGCCCTGGCCTGGGCGGCGCGGGCCCGGCGCCGCGCGGGCGGCGAAGGAAGGGAACGTGTGGGATGGCGCGGCGTACCGCCAGGCGCGGGGCCTCAGGCGGCTTGACGCGGCGCCCCGTGGCGCGCGGCGGGCCAGTTGGGGCGCTCGGGGCGGCTCGGGTGCCCGTCGCTCGGGCGCCAGTGGGCGGCGCTCGGCGCGGCGCCCCGGCAGGCGGGCGGCACCGCGCCGGGTGAAGGCAGCGCCACGCCGTGCGCGTGGCAGGGGTCGCCATCCAGGCCAGCGGACGCCGCGGTCTGGACGGTCTGCGGGGTCACGGCCTCGGGCGCCGCCGCATCGCCGGTGGCGGCGGCCACCGCCACGGCCGCCGAGACCACGCCGTGCCCGCCGTGCGCCAGCGCCGACACCAGCGGCACGCACAGCAGCAGCAAGATCAACAGCCAGCGGCGCACGGACAGGGGCAAACGGTGGCGGCAGCGCTCAGGCCGTGCGCCGCTGTTCCATGGCCAGGCGCACCGCCAGCGCGGCCAGCACCGTGCCCATCACGTAGCGCTGCGCCGCCAGCCAGCGCGGGCTGCGCGCGAACCACAGCGCCAGCGTCGCGGCCGACAGCACGATGCTCAGGTTCACGCAGAAGCTCACCACGATCTGCGTCAGGCCGAGCTGCACGCTCTGCGCGAACACCGAGCCGTGCGCGGGCGAGACGAACTGCGGAAAGATCGACAGGTAGAAGACCGCGATCTTGGGGTTGAGCAGGTTGGTGAAAAAACCCATGAGAAAGAGCTTGCGCGGCGGGTCAGCCGGCAGGTCCTGCGCCTCGAAGGGCGAGCGCGCGCCCGGCTTGACCGACTGCCAGGCCAGGTAGAGCAGGTAGGCCGCGCCGGCCCACTTGAGCAGCTCGTAGGCCAGCGGCACCGCCATGAACAGCGCGGTCAGCCCCACGGCCGCCGCGAACATGTGCGCCAGAAAGCCCACGACCACGCCCAGGAGCGAAATCACGCCCGCCCGCCGGCCCTGGCAGAGCGAGCGCGACAGCAGGTACACCATGTTGGGGCCGGGCGTGACGGCCACGAACAGGGCGGCGGCGGCGAACAGCAGCCAGTCGTTCAGGGGAACCAAGGGGCGTCTCCGGTGGGCGGGTGGGGTCGAATGGTAGAGGGTCCGCCGTTTCCGGCGCGGGCGGAGGGAATGGTCCGGCTGACGTGGCAATTTCTCCGGGCTTTAAATTAAATCAATTCCAAGGCATATATCTTGTTATATTTATGGCCATGGAAGACGTTGTCAAAGCGCTCGGTCTGCTGACCCTGGGCACGCGCCTGAAGCGCGTCGGCGAGCGGCTGCAGGCGCAGACGCAGGCCGTCATCGAAGCCGAGGGCGTGGACCTGCCCTCGTCCCACCTGCCGGTGCTGGCCACGCTGCAGCGCCTGGGCCCCCTCACGGTGGGCGACATCGCGCTGGCGCTGGGCGTGAGCCAGCCCGGCGTGACACGGCAGCTGGGCAAGCTGCAGGAAGCCGGCCTGGTGATCGCGCGCCAGTCGGCCGGCGACCTGCGGCTGCGCACCATCGAACTGACCGAGGCCGGCCAGCGCCATGTGGCGCATGCCTGGCGCTACACCTGGCCGGCCATCGAGGCCGCCGTGGCCGAGGCCTGCGCGCCGCACGGCCCCACCCTGCTCGCGCTGCTCCAGGCCCTGGAAGAGGCCCTGGACGCGCAAGACCTGCTTGCGCGCGTGAACCGCCACCCGCGCGCCGCCGCAGAACCCCATGCACCCGCTTGACCGCCCCGTCTGGGCCAGCCTCACCGGCGCGCACGCGCCCCTGTCCGTGGGCGGCGCCCTGGCGCGCCGCTACCGGCCCGACGTCAACCGCTTCGCCGCCACACCCGACGACGGTCCCGAAGCCCTGGCCGCGCTGGCGGCCCTGCTGGCGCCGGGCGAGAGCGTCTTCCTGGCCCAGGTGCCCGCGCTGGTGGTGCCGCCGGGCCTGCGGGTGGCCAAGCAAGGCCTGTGTGTGCAGATGCTGGCCACACGCGCGCTGCGCGACGACGGCGGCCCCGACGCCCTGCTGCGGCTGGGCGAGCCCGACGCGGCCGAGATGCTGGCGCTGGCGACGCTCACCGAGCCCGGACCCTTCCTGCCCCGCACCCATGCGATGGGTGACTTCCTGGGCGTGCGCCGGCCCGGCCGGCTGCTGGCCATGGCCGGCGAGCGCTTCCGCGTGCCGGGCTACGCCGAAGTGAGTGGCGTGTGCACGCACCCCGAGGCGCGCGGCCTGGGCCTGGCGCGGCGCCTGTCGGCGGCGGTGGCGGCGCGCATCCAGGCACGCGGCGAGCAGCCCTTCCTGCACGCCTGGGAAACCAACACGCCGGCGATCGCGCTGTACGAGACGCTGGGTTTTCGGGTACGGACGAAGGTGCACGTGGCGGTGCTGGAGCGCTTGGCCGGCTGAGGCACCGGCCCGCCGAGCCCGCTCGCCTGGCAGCGGCCCGGGGAGCTGCGTTGCAAGGTGTCGGCGCAAGACATCGAGCGCTTCGTGCGCAAGATTGACGCGGCACACGTCGGCAACCGCGTCTGCTGCGACACAACGGCCCCATCGCGCTGGGCGCCCTGCTGCACACGGTTCAGGACGCGTTCTCTCTCAGCCACGCCAACCGCGAGGACCGCCAGGCCAATTGGCTGAAGGTGAAGGCCTGGCTGAAGGACGAGGTCTTCGCCATCAGCCCCCACACGCCGCCAGGCCGCCAGACCCTGGCTCAGCCGAAGCGTGCCGGCGCGTACGGCCGCGGGTCCACCACCGGCGACTCGCCCCCCAGCAGCTCGGCCAGCAGCCGCCCGCTCACCGGCCCCAGCGTGAAGCCCTGGTGCGCGTGGCCGAAGTTGAACCACAGCCCCCGGTGGCGCGGCGCGGCGCCGATGACGGGCAGCATGTCGGCCGTACAGGGACGCGAGCCCATCCAGGGCTGCGCCTCCACGGCCTGCGGCAGATCGAAGAGCTCGCTGGCCAGCGCGTGCGCGCGCGGCACCTGCACCGGCGTGGGCGGTGCGTCGACCCGCGCGAACTCGGCGCCCGTGGTCACGCGCACGCCCTGGCGCATGGGCACGATGACCAGGCCGCCATCGGCGTCGAGCATCGGCAGGCGCGGTGGCTCGCCGCCGCTGTAGTGGCGGTGGTAACCGCGCTTGACGAACAGCGGGTAGCGGTAGCCCAGCGAGCGCAGCAGGCCGTCGGACCAGGGGCCCAGCGCCACCACGGCGTGCGGCGCGTCGATCTCGCCCTCGTCGGTGCGCACCCGCCAGCCCGCGCCCGCCTGGCGCAGCGTGCCGGCGTCGCCGCGCAGCACGCGCCCGCCCGACTGGCCCAGCAGCGCGGCGTAGCGCGCCACGAGTTCGCCCGGGTCGTTCACCGACCAGGGGTCCAGCCAGTGGATGGCGCCGGCCAGGCGCCGGCGCAGCGCCGGCTCGGCCTGCGCGAGCGCCTCGCTGTCGAGCACGGCGTAGCGCACGCCGTACCCGTCGGCCACGCGGCGCGCGTCGGCCACGGCCTGGCGCATCGAGTCGGCCTCGCGGAACGCGTCGCGAAACCCTTCGCGGCGCACCAGGTCCTGCGCGCCCGACCGCTCGATCAGCGCGTGATGCTCGCCCAGGCAGTGTTCGATGAGGCGCGCGTAGGACCGCGCGATGCGCTGGTGGCTCGCGGGGCGCGAGTGCCACCAGTAGCGGCCCAGCGGCCCCGCCAGCGCGGGCAAGGCGCCCAGGTGGTAGTTGACGTCGGCGCCGCGCTTGAGCGCCACGCGCGCGAGCATGGCCCAGTCGCGCGGGAAGGCGTAGGGCTCCACCGCCTCGCGCTGGATGATGCCGGCATTGCCGTAGGAGGTTTCGCGGCCAGGCCCGCGCCGGTCGACCAGGGTGACGGCGTGGCCGCGCTGGCGCAGGTGCAGCGCGGTGCACACGCCGACCATGCCGGCGCCGAGAACGATGACGGGATCTGCCATGAGCGAAGGCGTCGTGAAGAAGCCGGGATTATTCCCGCGCCCCGAGGCCTCGCCCCGCTCAGGACCCCAGCAGGTTCTGCCGCACGCGCAACAGGTGCGCTCGCGTCATCTCCTTCGCGCGCGCTGCGTCGCGGTCGCGCAGCGCGTTCACGATCTTGCGGTGCTCGGCCTGGTAGGCCAGGCGGCGCTCGGGCGTCACGCTCTTCTTCTTGAGCTGGCCCCAGTCGCCCTGGGCGCGCACGGTCTTCATCAGCTCGAACACGTTGGCCACGAAGCTGTTGTGCGCGGCGTCGGCGATGGCCTGGTGCAGCTCGGCGTCCCAATGTTCGAAGGCCTCCAGCGTGGTCGCGCGCTCGGCCTCGTCGCAGCAGCGGTCCATGCGCTGCAGGTCGGCCGCGTTGGCGTTGCGTATGGCCATGTCGATGATGGCCGGCTCCATCGCCAGGCGCGCCTCCATGAGTTCGGCCGGGCTGGTGGTGCGCGACGAGTCCTGCGCGGCGCGGCGCCCCAGGCGCTCGCCGGCTTGCTCGGTGACGTAGGTACCGCTGCCCACGGTCTGCTCGATCAGGCCCTGTTGCTTGAGCGCGAGCAGCGCCTTGCGCACCGTGGTGCGGCTCACACCGTGCTGCTCGGACAGCTCGCGCTCGGTGGGCAGGCGATCGCCCGCGCGCCACTGGCCGCTCTGGACCTGGTCGAGAAGGCTCTGGTGCAACTGGTTGGACAGGCTCATGCGCGGCACTGTACCAAACCAGACCAATTCATCGAGCCGATCGGGCCCAAGGGTATTCCCCTGGTCGATTCATACTCTGGCGCCCTACCATTGCCGTTCTGGTACCAAATGGTATTTATTGGTATCTTGAATTGAACCATCAGGAGATTTCGTGCGCATCGCCACCTTCGCCCATGAGGGCCAACGCCGTGTCGGCCTCGTGTCGGCCGACGCCCGGTCCGTGACCCCCTTCGACCTGTCGCCCGCCGAGGCCCAGCGCGGCGCCCTCGCCCTGGTCGAGGCCCAGGCCGAGGGCCGGGCCCTGCCGTCCACCCGCGGCGAGCCCATCGCCCTGTCGGCCGTGCGGCTGGAAGCGCCCATCCCCCGGCCGCGGCGCAACCTCTGGTGCGTGGGCCGCAACTACCACGAGCACGCCAAGGAACTGCAGGGCTCGGTCTTCAAGAACAACAACGCCAACCCGGCCCAGTGGCCCATCGTCTTCACCAAGGTGCCGGAGTGCGTGGTCGGCCCCACCGACGCCGTGACCCTGCCCGGCGCGGCCATTTCGTCGCAGATCGACTACGAGGCCGAACTGGCCGTGGTCATCGGCACCGGTGGCAAGAACATCGCCAAGGCCGATGCCATGAAGCACGTCTGGGGCTACACCGCCGTCAACGACGTGACCGCGCGCGACGTGCAGATGCGCCACCAGCAGTGGGACATGGGCAAGAGCTTCGACACCTTCTGCCCCATGGGCCCCTGGATCGTCACGGCCGATGAGCTGGATGGCCAGCACACGCGCGTGCGCTGCTGGGTCAACGGCGAGCAGCGCCAGGACGGCCGCACGGAGGACCTGATCTTCGACATCCCCACGCTGATCGAGACCGTCTCGCGTGGCATCACGCTCTACCCCGGCGACCTGATCGCCACCGGCACGCCGGCCGGCGTGGGCATGGGCCTGAACCCGCCGCAATTCCTGAAGGCCGGCGACGTGGTGCGGGTCGAGATCGACGGCATCGGCTTCATCGAAAACCGCTTTGCCTGAGCCCGCGCCCTTTCCCCACCACCACAGGAGACAGACAGCATGCAACGACGCGACTTCCACCGCCTGCTGGGCGCCTCGGCCCTCGGACTCGGCGGCCTGGGCGGCACCGCCACCGCCTTCGCACAGGACCCGTTCCCGAGCAAGCCCATCACCATGGTGGTGCCCTTCCCGCCCGGCGGCGTGGCCGACGCCGTGGGCCGGCCCGTGGCCGAGGCCATGGCGCGCCACCTGAACCAGTCGGTGGTGGTGGTGAACCGCGGCGGCGCGGGCGGTGCCATCGGCATGGCGCAGGTGGCCAAGGCCCCGGCCGACGGCTACACCGTGCTGATGGCCTTGTCGTCCCTGGTGGTGCTGCCAGAGGCCGACCGCATCCTCAACCGCCCGCCCCAGTTCGAGGTGAACCAGCTGGCGCCCATCGCGCGCATGACGGCCGACCCCACCGTGCTGGTGGTGCGTGCCGACAGCCCCTGGAAGACCTACGCCGAGTTCATCGCCTACGCCAAGGCCAACCCGGGGCGCGTCAGCTTCGGCTCGTCCGGCAACTACGGGACCATGCAGGTGCCGATGGAGCAGCTCAAGGCCGCCACGGGCAGCTTCATGCTGCACGTGCCCTATACCGGCGCGGGCCCGGCCATCGTGGGCCTGCTGGGCGGCCAGGTGGACGCGCTGGCCAGCGGGCCGGCCAGCATCGTGGGCCACATCAAGAGCGGGCGCATGCGCGCGCTGGCGCACTGGGGCGAAGGCCGCCTGGCCCTGCTGCCGGACGTGCCCAGCTTCAAGGAGCTGGGCGTGAACATCGGCTATTCGCAGTGGGCCGGGCTGTTCGCGCCGGCCGGCACGCCGCAGCCGGTGATCGACAAGCTGCGCGAGGCCGCGCGCGCCGCGGCGCGCGACGAGCGCACCATCCAGGTGATGACCACCGCCGGCACGCAGTTCCAGTACCAGGACGCGGCCGAGTTCGACGCCTTCGTGAAGGCCGACGCCGCGGCCATGAAGAGCGTGGTGCAGCGCATCGGCAAGGTGAACTGACGGGGCGATGAACGCTCGCGCAGGCCAAGCCCATGCTCCCAGGGGGGCGCACGTCCCGTGATCGACGTGCGCCCACTACCGCGAGGACACGCCGCCCGCGCCCTAGGCAGCGGCCTGCTGTGCTGCCGCGGCCTGTTGCTGCAGCGCTCCCTGGATGGCCAGGTTGGCCGCGCGCAGCTCGGGCGTGATACGGAAACACGTTCTTTCCCAGGCTGAGCGCTCCCAGGCCTGACCACGCCCTTGATCCTTGCCGAGGATGTACTCCACCGCCGCGCGCACATGGGGATCAGGGTGGTTCTGGAACTGCCTGGCAATACTTCTCTGCGCGTACACGAAGGCCTTGCGCTCGGAATCCAGCTTCAAGGAACCCAGCTCTTCCGTGCCCTTGCTCCGGTTCTTGAGGTAAGCGCGCAGCCCGGCCTGAACCGACCGCTTGTGCGTTGTCAACACGCCACCGTTCTTGCTATAGGCCACGCGCCCATACCGGTCTTCTCGTTTGGGGTCGACAACGAAGTTGATGAATTTTTCGGGATCGGCGACCCGAGCCTCCGGACCCATGGCCCGGTTCTTGTTGCTGAAATCTTTGACGACGTGGCGAATGGCGTTGCTGATGGCACCCATGAATCACTCTCCGTACCCATGAACTGAAGGAGCCGAAGCCGATGGGCTCAGGCATTGGCCTCTCTCAGTGTCACACCATGGCGCAAGGGTTCGACCCCGCACCGGGCCCCATTCGCTAGACCACATGGCCATTCGGCCCCGCCGCGTTCAGCGCCCGCGCGGCGCCACCGCGTCGATGCGCCGCTGCAGACGTTCGGCGCTGGCCGTGTCGCCAGCGGCCTGGGCCGCGCGCTGCTGCACCAGCAGCCAGGCCAGCAGCGGCCGGGCCCAGCCCTGGGCCGAGGCGGTGTCCACCGCCAGCTGCACCAGCGCCGGGCTGGCCTGACCGCGCTGCAGGGCGGCGCCAGCGGCCACCAGTTGCGTCACCGGGTCCGGCACGCCGCGCAGCGCGCCGACCGGGTCGGCCGCCGCGAGCGCGGCGCGGTGCGCGGCCGGCAGGCGCTCGGCGTCACCCGGCCGCAAGCGGTTGGCCAGGTAGCGCGCATAGGCCGCGTCCTCGGGCGTGGCGTCGGCCGCCAGGGCCTCGAAGCCCGCGCAGGGCTCGAACACCAGGGTGGCCGTCCGCAAGGCGCAGCGGTGCAACTCGGCGCGCGCCAGCAGGTCCAGGCGGCCGGTGCGCGCGATGGCGGCGCGCGCCCGCGTGAATTCCACCGCCTCGGTGGCGGTGCGCCCTTCCAGCCAGGCCAGGGCGGCGGCGTCGAGCCCGCTGCGCGCGCTCATCTGCCAGGCCGGGGTGGGCGGTCCGCTGGAACAGGCCGCGAGCGCCAGCGCGAGCAGCAGGGAAACCACGGCCCGGCTCATGGCAGCTTGATCTCCGTGTCGCGCGCGAACGGCCACCTGCGGTTGATGTCGTCGATCAGGCCGTCGATCTTGCGCAGGCTGCTTTCCACGTCGGCGCGCAAGGGGCCCAGGTCGGTGGTGGCCTCGCGCGCGTTGCTGGCCACGCCCTGGGCCTCCACCAGCACGGCGTCCAGCTTCTGCAGGCTACCCCGCGCCTGCTCGAGCAGGCCGTTCATCTGCACCACGGTGGCGCGCACATCGCCCACCACACTGCCCTCGCCGGGCTTGGCGCCCTGGCCGAAAACCTGCCGGTCGGCGTTGGCCACCAGGCTGTCCAGGCGGGTGGCCAGGGCGTCGGCGCGCGCGATCAGCGCGTTGCTGCGCTCGATGGCCTGGCTGAGCTGCTTCGCATCGGCCTCGTTGCCCACCAGCACGCCCATGGCGCCGCGCGGGCCATTGAGCTTCTCGGTGGTGGCGCGCAGGTTGGCCAGCGTGCCTTGCAGCGGCGCGTCCTCGCGCGTGATGGCGTTGAGGTTGTCCAGCAGCGAGCGCGCCGCCGCCGTGATCTGCGGGATCTCGGCCGCCGCGTCGCCGCGCAGCACGGTGCGTTCGGCGCCGTCGGGCAGCGCCGGGTCGTCGAGCACGCCGCTGAAGGCGCGGATGCGCGTGCCGCCCACCAGGCTGCGTTCCATGGTGAAGATGCTGGAGGTGCGCAGCCACTTGGCGTCGCGCTCGCGCACGTCGATCAGGATGCGCGCGTTGCCGTCAGGGGCCAGCTCCACGCGCGTGACGCGGCCGATGGGAAAGCCGGCGAAGGTCATGTCCATGCCCACGGTGACACCCTCGGCATCGTCGGCGATCAGCACCACGCGCTGCGTGGGCTCGAACACACCGCGCGCGAACATCACGTACAGCGCCGAGCCCACCACCAGCAGCAGGGTCAGCGCCATCAGCAGCGCGGCCTTGAACTCCAGACCGCGCACGGGCGGTGGCTCGGGCACCAGGGGTTCCTCGGATGCGGGCGATCGCTCGTGTTCGTTCATGCGTTCAGTAGTAGTTGCCCACCAGGGATCCGATCTCGACCATCAACAGCACGGAGAACAGCCGCGCGAACTCCACCATCTCGCTGCGCGCCACGTAGCGGCCGTGCTCGTCGGGTTCGGCCGCGGCGGCCAGCGGCACCACGGCCACCGCCAGGCTGAAGAACGCGGTCTTGAGCACGAAGATCAGCGAGACCACCGAGTTGAACACGCGCCCGACGTCGTAGGTGTAGGACGGCACCGCCCAGGGCGACAGCCCGTGCACCATCAGATAAGTGAGCACCAGGGCCACCACGCCCGACAGCGCGGCCAGCAGCACCACGGCGTGCACGCTGGCCAGGGCACGCGGCAGCAGGGTGCCGGCCAGGCCGGCGATGCCGGGAATGCGCCCGCCCGCGCGCTGGCGCTGGTCCAGCTGGTGGCGCAGCAGTTCGGCGCCCGGCATGGCGTGGCGCAGCGCCACGAACAGGGCCGCGAACAGCGGGATCAGCTCCAGCACCAGGGTGCGCACCAGCACCTCCAGCGCGTACTGCGACAGCCCATAGCTGCCGGCCGTGGCCGTGACGATGCGGATGATGACCAGGCTGATGAGCGCCGACAGCACCAGGAACCAGGGCAGCAGCGGCAGCACCGCCACCACCAGGTGCGACAGCACCGTGCGCGCCCGCCCGCCCGTGTAACTGCTGGGCGAGAGCATCAGCACCATGATCTGCGCGCCCATCTGCAGCGTGTGCCACCAGGCCACCACCTGGGCGCGGCGCAGCCGCGTCTGGCGCCGAAAGCCCTGGTCCACGTTGGAGGTGATGCCACGCATGCGGCGCATGATAGCCAGCGCCGGCGTCGGGCCCGCGTGTCTCAAGCTGAGAAAACCGGGGTCGCGCCGGCGACAACATGGTGAAAACGCCGATGGCCAAGCCGCGGGCGGCCGCTCCAATCGAAGCCTGTTGCCGCCGCCCGTTTACCAGGAGACACCGAGAATGACCACCGCCATCGCACCCGTGGTGCGCCGCCAGACCATCGCCGACGCGCTGCACCGCACCGCCCAGCGCCTGCCCGACAAGCTCGCCATCGCCTGCGGCGACACGCGCTGGAGCTACGCCGACTTCAACGCCCTGGTCACGCGCCTGGCGGCCGGCCTGGCCCAGCTCGGCGTCGAGGAAGGCGACCGCGTGGCCGTGCTGGCGCGCAACTCGCATGGCTTCGCGGCGCTGCGCTTTGCCATCGCGCGCCGGGGCGCGGTGCTGGTGCCCATCAACTTCATGCTCAAGGCCGACGAGGTCGCCTACATCCTTCGCCACGCCGGCGCCAAGACCCTGGCCACCGACAGCGGCCTGGCCGAGCTGGCGCGCGCCGCCGCCGCGCAGGACACCGCCGTGGAGCGCTTCATCTGGCTGCCCAGCGAAGACCCCAGCGAGCCCGACGCCGCCATGCACCGCTTCGACCACCTCGCGGCCTGCGCGGACCCGCTGCCCGAGGTGGGTCTGCAAAGCACCGACCTGGCGCAGATCGTCTACACCAGCGGCACCGAGTCCATGCCCAAAGGCGCCATGCTCACGCACGACGCCGTGCTGTGGCAGTACGTGAGCTGCGTGATCAACGCCGAGATCGCCGAAGCCGACGTCGCCCTGCACGCCCTGCCGCTGTACCACTGCGCCCAGCTCGACGTGTTCTTCGGCCCGGCCATCTACATCGGCAGCAGCAACGTCATCACGGGCAAGCCCGTGCCCGACCACCTGCTGAACCTGCTGGAGAAGCACCGCATCACCAGCTTCTTCGCCCCGCCCACGGTGTGGATCGCCCTGCTGCGCTCGCCGGCCTTCGACGCCGCGCGCCTGACCACCCTGGCCAAGGGCTACTACGGCGCGTCCATCATGCCGGTGGAGGTGCTCAAGGAACTGGCCGCGCGCCTGCCGGCGGTGCGGCTGTGGAACCTGTACGGCCAGACCGAGATCGCGCCGCTGGCCACGATGCTTGGCCCCGAGGACCAGCTGCGCAAGCCCGGCTCCTGCGGCAAGGCGGTGCTCAACGTGGAGACGCGCGTCGTCAACGAACTGATGGAAGACGTCATGCCCGGCGAGGTGGGCGAGGTGGTGCACCGCTCGCCGCACCTGATGCTGGGCTACTTCAACGACGCCGAAAAAACCGCCGCCAGCTTCTCCGGCGACTGGTTCCACAGCGGCGACCTCGCCACCATCGACGCCGAGGGCTACATCACCATCGTCGACCGCAAGAAGGACATGATCAAGACCGGCGGCGAAAACGTGGCCAGCCGCGAGGTCGAGGAAATGATCTACCGCCTGGGCGCGGTGAGCGAGGTCGCGGTGATCGGCCTGCCCGACGCCAAGTGGGTGGAGGCCGTGACGGCGGTGGTGGTGGTCAAGGCCGGCCAGTCGCTCAGCGAGGACGAGGTCATCGCGCACTGCAACGCGAACATGGCCGGCTTCAAGGCGCCCAAGCGCGTGCTGTTCACCGACGCCCTGCCCAAGAATCCCAGCGGCAAGCTGCTCAAGCGCGAGCTGCGGGTGCGCTACGCGACGGGCTGAGCGCGCGCCCGCGCCGGCGCGCGCTCACAGGGTTTCGTGGTGGCCCGCGCTGCCGCGCTTCCAGTAGGCCGAGGCGCGCACGCGCGCCTTGTCCAGGCCATGGCCCTGCAGCAGGGCCTGGCGCACGGCGGCCATGCTGGCGGCCTCGCCCGCGGCCCAGGCGAAGCCCTCGCCGGCGGGCAGCGTGAGCGCGGCCACCTCGCGCGCCAGCGCGTCGGCGGCATCGGCCCGGACCCAACGAACCTCGGCCAGCGCCCGCCCCCCGAAGCCGCGGCGGTCGGCTGCATCGGCGGTCTGCGCCACCACCAGCACGCGCGCGCCCTCGGGCAGTTCCTCGAGGCGCCGCGAGATCGCCGGCAAGGCGGTCTCGTCGCCCACCAGCAGGTGCCAATCGAACCCCGTGGGCACCACGAAGGAGCCGCGCGGCCCGCCCACGCCGACCTCGTCGCCCACCCGGGCGCCGGCGGCCCATTCGCTGGCCGCGCCGTCGCCGTGCAGCAGAAACTCGATGTCCAGCCAGCCGGCGGCGGCGTCGAAGGCGCGCGGCGTGTAGTCGCGCATCCGGGGTTTCTCGGCGCCCGGCGGCAGGGCCAGGCCGTCCGGACCGGGCGCGGGCAGCACCAGCGGCGCGCCGGCCCGCGCGGGCAGCATGAGCTTGAGGTGGTCGTCGAAAGAGGCGCTGACGAAATCGCCCAGCCCGTCGCCCGAGAGGCGCAGGCGCAGGAAGTTCGCGCCCAGGCGCCGGATGTCGCTCACCCGCAGGCGGCGCACTTTCAGCGCGTGGCGCACACGCTCCACGCTCAGGGAAGACGGGGTAGAGATGGTCACAAGGGCCTTTTTAGTTGACAATAACAACGATCATTCCCCGAACTGGTTGACCACATCAACCATGTGGACATCATGACCCGCCCCACGACCACCGATGTGACCGACCGGCTGCACGCCGTCATGCACGGCCTTCGCCGCCACCTGCAGCAGGCCCTGCGCGAGGACGCCGAGGGCCTGAACCCGATGGAGGCCCGCTGCCTCAACTACTTCGCGCTCCACGAGGGCCACACCCAGAGCGACCTGGTGCAGCACGCCGGGCGTGACAAGGCGCAGATCGCGCGCCTGGTGAAGGGCCTTCACGAACGCGGCCTGCTGCAGGGCCAGGCCGACCCGGCCGATGGCCGCGTCCAGCGCCTGCGCCTGACCCCCGCCGGCCAGGCCCTGCAGCGCCGCCTGCAGCAGCACCGCGCCCGCTTCGAGAAGGCCCTGACGGCCGGACTCAGCGCGCAGGAGCGCGCCACCCTGCTCGCCCTGCTCGACCGGCTGCAAGACAACCTGCCGGGTGGCTGACCCCTTATCAGCCCTGCGCCAGCGCCCAGGCCACGTGTTCGCGCACCAGCGCGCTGGGGTCCTCGGCGCGCGCCCGCAAGGCCCGCCGCACGGCCTCGTCCCCGGTGGCCCGCAGCGCGTTGCCCAGGCCCACCGCCAGGTTGCGCAGCCAGCGCTCGTGCCCGATGCGGCGGATCGCGCTGCCCTCGGTGCGGCGCAGGAACTCGTCCTCGCCCCAGGCGAACAGCTCGATCAGCGTGGCGCCGCCCAGGCCCTCGCGCGGATCGAAGTCCGGCAGCGGCGAGCGCTGGGCGTACTTGTTCCAGGGGCAGGCCAGCTGGCAGTCGTCGCAGCCATAGATGCGATTGGCCATGGCCGGGCGAAGCTCGACCGGGATGGGCCCGGCGTGCTCGATGGTGAGGTAGCTGATGCAGCGCCGCGCGTCCACGCGGCGCGGACCGGTGATGGCCTGGGTGGGGCAGACGTCGATGCAGGCGCTGCAGCTGCCGCAGTGCTCCGTCACCGGCTCGCAGGGGGGCAGGGCCAGGTCCACGTAGATCTCGCCGAGGAAGAACATGGAGCCCGCCTCGCGGTGCAGCGTCAGCGTGTGCTTGCCGCGCCAGCCGATGCCGCTGCGCGCCGCCAGCTCCACCTCCAGCACGGGGGCGGAGTCGGTGAACACGCGGTGGCCGAATGGGCCGACGGCCCCCGCGAGGCGCTCGGACAGCCGCTGCAGGCGCGATCGCAACACCTTGTGGTAGTCCCGCCCCCGCGCGTAGACCGAGACGATGGCCTCGCCGGGGCGCTGCAGGCGGGCCCATTCCTGTGCCACCCAGTCGGGCGCCGCGTCGCGCGGCAGGTAGTCCATTCGCGCGGTGATCACGCTCAGCGTGCCGGGCACCAGCTCGGCCGGGCGGGCGCGCTTGAGGCCGTGCGCGGCCATGTAGGCCATCTCACCGTGGCATCCAGCCGACAACCAGGCCATCAATCCCGGTTCTGCGGCGCTCAGATCCACCCCGGCCACCCCGATTTGGGAGAATCCAAGCTGTCGTCCCCAAGCACGCAACTGCGAGACGAGTTGAGCAGCATCCAACACAGCCTTCATGGGGCGCCGATGGTAGCAACGGCGCCCGCCACCTGGCAGGGCCGCTGGGCCCACGAGGCCGACACCCAGGCCTTCGCCCAGCGCCTGGCCCTGTGCCCCGCCGTCGCCCACGCCACCCTGGCCCTGCACGGCGACCTCGGCGCCGGCAAGACCACCTTCGTGCGCCACCTGCTGCGCGCGCTCGGCGTCAGCGGCCGCATCAAGAGCCCCACCTACGCCGTGGTCGAGCCGCACAGCGCCATCGACTGCCCCCTCATGCCGCCGGGCGAGGCGCTGTCCATCTGGCACTTCGACTTCTACCGCTTCAGCGACCCGCGCGAATGGGAAGAAGCGGGCTTTCGGGAACTGTTCGCCAGTCCCGGCCTCAAGCTCGTCGAATGGCCCGAACGCGCCGCGGGCTTCCTGCCCCCCATCGACCTGGACCTGTACATCACGCCCGACCCGATGAACACCGACCCCGAGCACGACGACGCGCGCCAGGTGCGCGCCGAGGCCCGAACCTCCGCCGGCCAGCTGCTGCTGGCCGCAGTCCAATGACGGGACCGATGAATCACCCCCCCCTGCCCCGCCGCAGGCTGCTGCAGGCCGGCACCCTGGTGCTGCTGCTGGGCACCGCGCACCTCGCCCGCGGCGCCAAGGTCGTGGCCGTGCGCATGTGGCCGGCCGAGGACTACACGCGCGTCACCATCGAAAGCGACTCGGTGCTCAAGACCAACTCCTTCATGGTCAACGACCCGCCGCGCCTGGCGGTGGACATCGAGGGCGTGGACCTGCTGCCCGGCCTGCGTGAGCTGGTGGGCCAGCTCAAGTCCGACGACCCCAACATCGCCGGCCTGCGCGTGGCCCAGAACGCGCCCAACGTGGTGCGCCTGGTGATCGACCTCAAGCACCCGATCAAGCCGCAGATCTTCAACCTGCAGCCCGTGGCGGCCTACCAGCACCGCCTGGTGTTCGACCTCTACCCCAGCGCCCCGCCCGACCCGCTGCTGCAGCTGGTGGAGCAGCAGTCCCAGGCCGACAAGGCCGCCAGCGAGCGCGCCGCGCGCCTGCTGGGCAAGGAAACCGAGGGCCTGGCCCGCACCCAGCCCGACCCGCTGGGCGATCTGATCGCGCGCAGCCAGCGCGGCGAGGCGCCGCCGCCCGAAACCCCGGCCGACACCCCGTCCACTCCACCGCCCGTGGCCAAGGCCCCGCTGCCGCCTGGCCCGAGCAAGCAACGCCCCGGTGGGGGCGCCAGGCAGGCCCCCACCGAACGCCTCATCATCGTGGCGCTCGACCCCGGCCACGGCGGTGAAGACCCCGGCGCCATCGGCCCCAAGGGCACGCAGGAAAAGCAGGTGGTGCTGCAGATCGCGCGCAAGCTGCGCGACCGCATCAACGCCACCACCGTCAACGGCAACCCCATGCGCGCCTTCATGACGCGCGACGCCGACTTCTTCGTGCCGCTGCAGATCCGCGTGGCCAAGGCCCAGCGCGTGCGCGCCGACCTGTTCATCAGCATCCACGCCGACGCCTTCTACAACGCCCGGCCTCAGGGCGCCAGCGTCTACGCGCTGAGCACGCGCGGCGCCAGTTCGGCCGCGGCGCGCTGGATCGCCGACAAGGAGAACAAGGCCGACCTGGTGGGAGGCCTGAACGTGCGCGCCAAGGACGCCACCATCCAGCGCGCCTTGCTCGACATGAGCACCACGGCCCAGATCAACGACAGCCGCAAGATCGGCACCAAGCTGCTGGGCGAGGTGGGCCGCCTGGGCAAGCTGCACAAGCCCCAGGTGGAGCACGCCAACTTCGCCGTGCTGCGCGCGCCCGACATCCCCAGCGTGCTGGTGGAAACCGCCTTCATCAGCAACCCCGACGAGGAACGCCGCCTGCGCGACCCGAAGTACCAGGACGACCTGGCCGACGCCCTGCTGCGCGGCATCGTGAAGTACTTCGAGGCCAACCCACCGCTGGCGCGCAACCGCACGATCTGAACGGAGCGGCCAGGCCCGTGGCGACTCGCATCATCGAGGTGCAGGTGAAGCCCAACGCGCGCGTGAGCGAGCTGGTGGACAACGGCGACGGCACCTGGACCGCCCGCCTGAAGTCGCCGCCGGTGGACGGCAAGGCCAACGAGGAGCTGATCGCGCTGGTGGCCAGGCGCTTCGGCTGCGCCAAGGCCGAGGTGGGCATCAAGACGGGCGCGTCGGGAAGGAAGAAGCGCCTGGTCGTTCAAGAGAAATAGACGCCACTGCCGGGCCGAGTGGGCCACCTCGACGCCGCTCGTCGACGCAGGCGACTCATCCTCAAAGCGTGGGATGTTCGCTACAAACTGTTTCCGACAGAATTTTCCGCAGATTTCATGGCGCCACGCTCCCTCCAACCGAGTGGCGCTCCGCGACACGGACTGAATATTCGCTGCTTTCTGTCGCCGACAGAGCCGCAGCGACGCCGACAGTGTGTGATCCCAGGAGAGACATCCATGATGCCTAGTCGCACCGTGTGCGCGTTTGCTTTGTCGTCCATCTTGCTGGTCGGCTGCAGCGCCAGCAAACCCGGGTTCGTGGTTCGTGATTGGTCCACGAATCTGCGCGAACTTGGCATATATCCCATGTTCCCGCCACGCGAAGACGTCTGCGTGGGCGACCTGTTCGTCAGCCCGGTCAGCGCCGACCCACAGAAGCCGCTGTCCGATCCCACGGGATATGTGCCGATCGGATCGTTTCACGCCCATGTGAACATGAAAGCCGAACTGGACCGGCACTACGCTGAACGCAATCGATTCCCCGCCCGCACCGTCGAGACGGCTTCCGGCAACACATCGAGCGGCATGCCAGTGCCATCGGCAGGCTGCAATGGCGGGCGGACCGGTGATCTCTTGAGGCAGGTCGCCTTTCCCTTGTTTGTCCGTGCCCAGGTGAACTCCGCTCAGCTGGGTGCCTACCTGCCGCCGGATGTATATGCCGTCGCGGTCCGCGCTGGCGCGTCGTCCGCGAGAAGCGCCACGGTTTCTGTGTCCGCGGGTGAAAGCTATGGACTTCCAGCAAGGGTCGCGCTTGAACCCTTCGCCAGGCACTGGGTCATGATGTCGCAAGAACCCCAGGCGACGACAAAAATCAATCCGATCGAACTCGCGTGGCTGCGTTTCGCGGCCGCCGGCAACCAGGATGCCTCCCAGCGGCTGGTTGATCTCACGCTGGTGACGGAGCTGTACGTCGTTCGAACATTCGACGTTTCACTCCATGCCTCGGATCAGGCCGGCGCAGCGATCGACGTCGCCCCAGCATCGGGGGCGCCCGCGACACCCACCGCGACGAGCGCTTCGGACGGCGCCAACGGCCCGGCCAACAAAGACACCTCGACACCCGCCAGTGCCTCGTCCGCCGCCCAAGCACTGCGCGATGCTTCGCTGGCGCAGTGGAGATCCGTGCCCAGCCAGCCCGCACCGGGCGTCACCGCCCAGGTGTTGGCCGCCTCCACTGGCGATGTGGCCCTGCGCGCAACCTATGAGCGCCCTATCGCCATTGGCTACCGCGGTATCCGGTGGCGGGTTAACCTTGAAACAGGTGAAATGTCGCGGTCACCCCCACCTGGGGAGGCCAACTTCCATCAGCCGCAGTCCGTACCCAAAACCATCGACCCGGCGCCGAGTCCGGCATCCTAGGCGCGCGAGGTGTCCATGCGACCACCTGACTTCCGGCCCTGGGCGATCACCGCTGCGCTGATGGTCCTTGCCTCGGCCAGCCATGCCTTGCCGCGGTGCCCACCCCAGGCAGCAGCAAGCCTCGGCACCTCCCCGCCCAGCGCCGACGCTGTTGCCGCGGCCCTTGCATCGGCAATCGCCGCTGCCATGAAGCCACCTACCAGCGAAACCTCGTCCATCGCCTTGCGGGGGTATTCGGGCCGGATCGGGTCGGACAGAGGATCGCCGGGCCCATGGGCCCCGCCCAGTGAATTCCCGTTGGTCCTGGGTGACGCCGCGGGTACCCGCGGGCCATTCGGCACTGGCGTGACCCGGCAGGTGTGGCCGGATCGCAGCGAATGGACCACTGGCGCGAGGCCCTCGACCGCCGCCCCCCCCTATGAGCCAGGACGCGTGGCCGAACGGTTGCGCGGCGTGGCAGCGCTCGAGCCCTGGTTGACGGCCCGCGTCAGTAGCGACGAAAACCAGTGGTTTCGGGTACTGGGGTCGAGGACCATCAAGGACTCCATTTGGGTGCAAACACCCATAGGCTTGAAAAAGAAGATCGGCGACGCGGGCTGCACCAACTGCCAGACCGGTGGAGGAACCGCGGTGCCCGAGGGCGGACTGGGCGGGGCACCTGGTGGTGAATTGGTGGCGGGCGGCCGCATGCCCGATGGGGCGCCTTGCTGGCGGCCGGCCGAGGATGTCGACTGGCGGATCGATGCCACTCACAACACGACGAACCTCTTGTACGACCCCACAGGCTTTCGCGAAGTCGGCGTTCTTGCATTCAAAAGCGGTGGCATCGAAATCGTCAAACACTGCACGTTTGTTCGCGTGTCGCCAACGTATATCGTGACCGCGGCCCACTGCGTAGCGGCAAGCGACCGTCGGGAAGGCAAAGTGTTGGCGTCCGAACCGCTCATGAACGGATTGCTGGCCCTGATTCCGTCAGACGCCGCGGCACAAGCGAACACGCCACGCTCGCGCGATCTCATGAGGTGTTGGACGCACGCGAATGATTGCGGCTATCACGTCGGCTTTCCGCAAGGAGAGGTCGTATTTCATCCGGACGTGGCCTGGGCAGATGCCAAGGGCATCGGCGCCGCCTTTCCCGTTCCCGACCTTGCCGTCGTCAAGGTGCGTTTTCCTGCCGACACCCCTTCTCGTTTTGCACGGCTCCCATCCGAGCCATCGGTCCCAGGTTTGATCACCACACTCGGATTCGGGCTCACCGACCGGCGAGAGATTGCGGACGACGGCAACCCCATCGTTGGATGGAGCCACCACGACGGCCCCACCGCCTTGGACGGAGGCTTGGTCTACATAGCACCGACCAAAGGGCGAAGGACCCGAAGCTGCTTCGGTGATTCCGGGGGAGCTGTCTACGGCCATGGGCAGAACGGTTCGCCCAACGAAGCCCCACGCGAGCTGATTGCCATCGTTTCAGGCGCGCAAGGCATGGCGCAGGGCCTACCGCCGGTGGATCAATGCCTGAATGCGCCCCTCGGCCGCGCGCAGACCCTCGCTCCCTTGCGTGCATGGCTTTGCGAAGCGACCCGTCAGGAAGCTCTCGGGTGCAGCTGAACCGTTCTCGGGGTCGCTTGCATTCCCCCATGGGATGAGCAGGTGAAGCCCAGGCGGGGCCTGAGACTCAACAGCTAGCGCACCAGCAGCACCGGCGTGCGGCACAAGGACATCACCTTCGTCGCCACCGACCCCATCACCAGCCCGGCCATCGCGCCATGGCCGTGGGTGCCCATCATGACCAGATCGAACCGGCGCTCGCTGGCGAACTTGGCGATGGTCGATCCGGGGGAACCGACCCGGTGGACAAAGGCGACACCCTGCAAATGCCGATTCAGGAACGTCCGTATCGGCCTGAGCACCGTCTCGGCGTCGTCGCGGTACAGGGCCTGCACCTGCGGCTTGCCCACAAAGGCCGCCGCGCGGTGGGGAATCGCCGGCACGCAATGCAGCACCGTGTAGCGGTGCTGCGGGCCCAGCCATTCCTCGTGGGCCGCGATGAAGGCCAGCAAACGCTTGGTGCAAGCGCTGCCATCGGCCGCGATCAGGATCTTCACGCATGAACCTCCTACCCCGACAACCATAGCAGCTGCGCCGGGCGCCGTCACCCCGGTGGCCCGACACCTTGTCCGGCACGGGGGGCGGGCGGGCCCGGGTCGGGCGCTCGCCGGCGCACCCACTTGATCACCTCGAACCAGACCACGCTCGCCAGGCCACCAGCCACGGCCGCGGCCAGTTCGAGCGGGGCCAGCGGCGCGAAACGCAGCACGCCCGCCGCCCAGGGCAGGTACAGCGCCAGCGCCTGCAGCGCCAGCCCCGCGCCGATGACCCACCACAGCGTGCGGTTCGGGGTGCGCAGGGAGGCCCACAACGAGCCGCTGGCGGAGCGGTTCGACAGGATGAGCGCGAGATTGCCGGTCACCAGCGTCGCGAACGCGAAAGCCCGCGCCTGCTCCTCCGCCATCGACCCACGGGCCCAGGCGAAGGCCAGCAGGACCGCGGCCAGCACGCCCAGGCCTTGCAGCAGCGCGAGCCACAGCGTCGCCCCACCGAACAGCGGCGCCTCGGGCCGCCGAGGGGGGCGCTGCATCACCCGGCGCTCGGCCGGCTCGTTCTCGAACGCCAGGGAACAGGCCGGGTCGATGATCAGTTCGAGCAGCGCGATGTGCATCGGATACAGCAGCGCCGGCCAGCCCAGCAGCCCCGGCAGCAGGGCCATGCCCGCGATCGGCACATGCACCGCGAGGATGTACGACATGACCTTGCGCAGGTTGTCGAAGATGCGGCGCCCGAGCCGCACCGCGCGCACGATGGCCGCGAAGTTGTCGTCGACCAGCACCAAAGACGCCGACTCGCGCGCCACGTCGGTGCCGCGCCCGCCCATGGCCACGCCGACATGCGCCGCCCGCAGCGCGGGCGCGTCGTTCACGCCGTCGCCGGTCATCGCCACGACCTCGCCGCGCGCCTTGAGCGCCTGGACGATGCGCAGCTTCTGTTCGGGGGCAATGCGCGCGCACACGCTGACCTCGGCCATGCGCTCACGCAAGGCCTGGTCGCTGAGCGTGGCGATCTCATCGCCCGACAGCACGCCCGCGCCGCCGTCGGCCAGGCCAGCCTGGCGGGCGATGGCGCGCGCCGTCACCGGGTAGTCGCCGGTGATCATCACCACACGGATGCCGGCGGCACGGCACTCGGCCACGGCGGCCGGCACCTCGGCCCGCACCGGATCGGCCAGCCCGAGCAAGCCCACGAACTCGAAGTCGAAGCCGTGCTCGTGGGTGGGCAGTTCGTGCCCGGCCACCACACCGCGGGCCGCCGCCAGCACGCGCAGCCCCTGGGCGGCCAGCGCATCGACCGCGGCGGCGATGCGCTGCCTGTCCGCCGGGCCCAGGTGGCACAGGTCGACGACCGCTTCCGGCGCGCCCTTGGCCACCACCGTGCGGGCACCGTCGCTGCCATCGGCCCAGACGTGGGACATGGCGCGCAGCGCCGGCGTCAGGGCATAGGTCTGCACCAAGCGCCAGTCCCGGTGCAGGTGCTCGGTGTGGGCGAGGAAGCGCTGGCCCAGGCGGTGGAAGGCCTTCTCCATCGGGTCGAAGGGATCGATCTCGCTGGCCAGAATCGCCACCTCGACCAGGCCGTGGAAAGCCTCCGGCAGCTCGCCGTCGGCCAGCGGGTCCAGCACCAGGCGCTCGCTGACCGCGGGTCCGCCCGCCACCAGGTGCGTCACCGTCATGCGGTTCTCGGTCAGGGTGCCGGTCTTGTCGGCGCACAACACCGTGGTGGCCCCGAGCGTCTCGATCGCGGTGAGCCGCCGCGTCAGCACGCCCTCCTTCGACAGGCGGCGCGCCCCGAGGGCGGGAAACACGGTCAGCACCACGGGGTACTCCTCGGGCAGCATGGCCATGGCCAGCGCGATGCCGGCGAGCAGCGCCTGCAGCCAGTCGCCCTTGGACGCGCCCAGGATGAGCACCAGCGCCAGGCTGAACAGCAAGGCCAGCAGGGCCAGGCGACGCACCAGCCGGTCCGTCTGCCGCTGCAGCGGGGTCCGCTCGCTGGCCAGCGTGCCCAGCGCCTCGCCAATGCGGCCAATCGCGCTGCGCGCGCCGGTCGCGGCGACGCGCGCCATCGCGTGCCCCTGCACGATCAGCGTGCCGGCGTACACCATCGGCTGGTCGTCGCCACCGGGGGCGGTGCGCGCCGACGCGGGCGCGTCGGGATCGGCCCCTTCTTCGGCGCGGGCCTGGCGCTTGCCGACCGGCACGGATTCGCCCGTGAGCAGCGACTCATCGACCTGCACGCTGTCGGCCGTCAGCAGCCAGGCGTCGGCGGGGACGCGGTCGCCCTCGCTGAGCACCAGGAGGTCGCCGCGCACCACCTCGCGGCCCGCGATGCGCTGCGGCTGCCCGTCGCGGATGACCAGCGCGCGCGGGCTGGTGAGCTCGCGCAGCGCCTCGATGGCGCGCTCCGTGCGGCCCTCCTGGTACAGGGTCAGCGCCAGCGTGACGACCACGAAGCCCAGGAGCGTCAGGCCCTCCTGCAGATTGCCGAGCGCCAGGTACAGCAGGCCCGCGGCCAGCAGCAACAGGAACATCGGCTCGCGCAAGGTCTCCCGCGCGATCGCCAGCAGGGTGTGGCGCTCACCGCCCGGCAGCGCGTTGGGGCCCTCCTGTGCCAGGCGCCGGGCCGCCTCGGCCGCGGTGAGCCCGGGGGCTTCGGGCGGGGCGTCTTGCGGACTCGCCGGCCGCTGGTTCATGACGCCCGCTCCTGCGGTGACAGCAGCAGCACCAGACGGTCCAGTCCTTCCTGCGTCCCCTGCAGGCGCCGGGCGCGGTCCTCGTGTCCGTCCAGGTACGCCAGCTGTTCCGTATAGACCATGCGTGCGCCTCGGCCCGCCGCGAAGAACTCCACCGTCACCAGCGATACCGACAGCGGCCTGGCGTCGAGCCGGATGTCATAGCCGAACACGATGCGCCGATCGACCACGATGTCGAAGTACACGCGCTCGATGGTCTGCGTCCGTCCGTCGGCATGCACCACGCGATGCGTCTCGTGCCCCATGGGGCGGAAGTCGAACCGCTGTTCGCTGCCGCACTCGCCGTGGCAGTCGGACCAGAGGCGCCGCGCCTGCGGGTCGGCCCAGGCCTGGAACACCGCGCCGGGCGGCACGGCAAAGCGGCGTTCGATGACGAAGTCGGTGTGGGCACTGGGCGGCGTCGTCATGGGCGGGTCTTTTCTTCGCGTGTCTTGAGATAGGCATCCAGCCGGTCGAACTGCGCGTGCAGCATGGCCTTGTGCCGCTCGACCCAGGCCTGCATGGCGTCAAGCGCCGCCGGGTCGGCCTGGTAGGTCCGCACGCGCCCCGACTTGCGGGAGGCGACGAAACCGCCTTGCTCCAGCACCGCCAGGTGCTTCACCGCCGAAGGCAGTGCGATGCCCAGGGGCTCGGCCAACTCGCTCACCGAGGCCGGGCCCGATCCCAGCCGGGCGAGCATGTCGCGGCGGGTTGCATCGGACAGCGCGAAAAACAGGCGGTCCAACTGCGCCGGTTCGATGCGCGTGGGCATCTCAGCGCCCCTGCGGCTCGAAGAAGCGCCGCGCCAGGCCGGCGCGCCCCGGGTAGAACTGGAAGAAAGGCCGCGCCTGATCCACGGTGCGCGCCACCGATGGGCGGTCCATGAGGCGTTCAAAGTACGCCGCCAGGCGGGCGTGGTCCTCAGGCAGCGGCACGTAGGTCACCGCGTAGAACAGGGCTGGCGCCGCCGCGCAATCGGCCATGCTGAAGCCATCGGCGGCCACCCACCGGCGGCCCTGCAGGTGCCTGTCGATCAGCGCGTAAGACTTCAGCAGCGCTTCGCGCGCCTGGGCCACGTTCAGCGGGTCGCGTTGGGCCTCGGGGCGCAGCAGGTCGGCCGTGAAGGCCTGCATGGGCGTCATCACGTATTGGTCGAACAGACGGTCCCACAGGCGCACCTCGAGCGCCTGCTCGGGATCGGCGGGGATGAGCGCCCGCCCGCTCGGTGCATGGCGGCGCTGCAGGTGCTCGATGATGATGCTGGTCTCGGCCATCACCCGGCCCTGGTCCTCCAGCAGCGGCATCTTGCCGAGCGGCCAGAGCGCCAGGAAGGCCTCGCGCTGCGCGGGATCGCCCAGGTTCAGCAGGCGTTTGTCGACCTCGACGCCCAACTCGTCGAGCGCGATCAGCAGCTTGTGGCAGTAGGAGGACAGCGGGTGGTAGTGCAGCGTCGGGTGGGGCATGGCGGCGTCAATAGTTTCCAAAAAAGGAAAGTATTGACGCGGCAAGCCCGGCCCGTCAAGCCCCGCGCCGCATGCATGGCCAGTGCCTGCCGCGGCCACGGCCACGGCCACGGCATCAGGCCGCCTGCGGTCGTTTCACCCGGAACCAGGCCGAGTACATCGCCGGCAGCGCCAGCAGCGTGAGCACCGTGGCCACGATCAGGCCGCCCATGATGGCCACGGCCATCGGGCCCCAGAACACGCTGCGCGACAGCGGGATCATGGCCAGCACCGCCGCCGCGGCCGTCAGCACGATGGGCCGCATGCGGCGCACGGCGGCTTCCACGATCGCGTCCCAGGCCGGCACGCCGCGCGCGCGGTCCTGCTCGATCTGGTCGATGAGGATCACCGAGTTGCGCTGGATCATGCCCATCAGCGCGATCACGCCCAGCAGCGCCACGAAGCCGAACGGCCGGTTGAGCAGCAGCAGGGCACCGGCCACGCCGGCCATGCCCATGGGGCCGGTCAGGAACACCAGCATCGCGCGGCTGAAGCTCTGCAGCTGCACCATGAGCAGCGTGAACACGATGAACAGCATCAGCGGCACGCCCGCGGCGATGGAGGCCGATCCCTTGCTGCTTTCCTCCACCGCGCCGGCCACCTCGATGCGGTAGCCACCCAGGCCTTCGCTCAGCCAGCGGCGCTGGATCTCCTGCAGCCGGGGCTGCAGCTGCGCGGTGACGGTGGCGCCCTGCAGGCCCTCCACCACGTCGCTCTGCACGGTGATGGCGTATTCGCGGTTCTCGCGCCACATGACGCCCGGCTCCCAGCCGAAGTTCACGCGCACCACCTGCAGCAGGGGCACGGCCTGCCCGCTGGCGGTGGGCAGGTAGGCGTTGGCCAGGTCGGTGATGGTGTCGCGCTCTTCCAGCGGCTGGCGCAGCACGATGTCGATGAGCTCGTCGCCCTCGCGGTACTGGCCGACGGTGCTGCCCACGAGGATGGTGCGCGCCGCCTGCGCGATGCTGGCGCTGCTCACGCCCAGCGCGCGCGCCTTGGCCTGGTCCACCTCCAGGCGGATCTGCTTGACGGCCTCGTTCCAGTTGTCGTTCACGCCGCGCGCGTTGGGGTTGTGCGCCATCGCGCGCTTGACCTCGTCGGCCAGGCCGCGCAGCACCACCGGATCGTCGCCCACCACGCGGAACTGCACGGGATACGGCACCGGCGGCCCGTTGGGCAGCAGCTTCACGCGGGCACGCACCTCGGGAAACTCGGCGGCCAGCAGCGCCGGCAGGTCGCGGCGGATGCGCTCGCGGGCCTTCAGGCCGCCGGGCAGCACGATGAACTGGGCCACGTTGCTCTGCGGAAAGATCTGGTCCAGCGGCAGGTAAAAGCGCGGCACGCCCGAGCCCACCCAGGTGGTCACGGCCTTCACGCCGGGCTCTTTCAGCAAGCGCTGCTCCACGCGCTCGGCCACCTCGTCCATGGCGCGGATGCTGCTGCCCTCCGGCAGCCAGATGTCGACCAGGATCTCGGGCCGGCTCGAGTCGGGGAAGAACTGCTGCTGCACCTGGCCCATGCCCGCCAGGCCCAGCACGAAGGTGAGGACCGTGGCGCCGATGGTCAGCCAGCGGTGCTCGACGCACCAGTCCACGGCGCGGCGGAAGCGCTGGTAGAAGGGGCCGTCGAACACCTCGTGCGGCTCTGCGTCCACCTTCGGCTTGATCTTCAGCAGCTTCACGCCCAGGTAGGGCACGAACAGCACCGCCACCACCCAGGAAACGAGCAGCGCGATCACCGTGACCGCGAAGATGGCGAAGGTGTATTCGCCCGTCACCGACTGGGCCAGGCCGATGGGCAGGAAGCCCGCGGCCGTGATCAGCGTGCCCGTGAGCATGGGCATGGCGGTGGCGTCCCAGGTGAAGGTCGCCGCGCGCACCATGTCGTAGCCCTCCTCCAACTTTCGCACCATCATCTCGACGGCGATGATGGCGTCGTCCACCAGCAGGCCCAGGGCGATGATGAGCGAGCCCAGCGAGATCTTGTGCAGGCCGATGCCGTAGTGGTTCATCGCCAGAAAGGTGATGGCCAGCACCAGCGGGATGGTGATGAACACCACCAGGCCGGGCCGCATGTCCAGCACGTAGCGGCGCAGGCCCCGGCCGCCGGGGCGCCGGTGCAGGCCCAGCGCCAGGAAGCTCACCGCGAGCACGATCACCACCGCCTCGATCAGCACCTTCACGAACTCGTTGACCGAGGCCGCCACGGCGGCCGGCTGGTCCTGCACCTGCACCAGGTGCATGCCCGCGGGCAGCGTGGGCCCGATGCCCGCCACCGCCGTCTTCAGCGCCTTGCCCAGGGCGATGATGTCGCCGCCCTTGGCCATGGAAATGCCCAACGCGATGCTGTCCTGGCCGTCGTGCCGCACCAGCACCTCGGGCGGGTCGATGGTGCCGCGCGCGATGTCGGCGATGTCGCCCAGCCGGATCGTGCGCCCGCTGGCGGCCGAGCGGATCGGCATCGCGCGCAGCTCATCCACCGAGTTGAAACCGCCGTCCACGCGCACCTGCACCACGTCCAGTGGCGTCTGCACCGCGCCGGCCGAGGCCACGGCGTTCTGCTGGCCCATCTGGTCGAGCACGGCGTTGAGGTTCAGGCCCAGCGTGGCCAGGCGCTTCTGCGAGACCTCCACATAGATCTTCTGGTCCTGCACGCCGAACAGCTCGACCTTGGCCACATCGTTCACGCGCAGCAACTGCTGCCGCACGGCCTCGGCCACGTCCTTGCGCTCGGCATCGGAAAAGCCCTCGCCCTGCAGGGCGTAGATCACGCCGTAGACGTCGCCGAACTCGTCGTTGAAGAAGGGACCGATCACGCCCTGCGGCAGCTCGCCGCGCATGTCGCCCACCTTCTTGCGCACCGTGTACCAGATGTCCTGCACCTCGCCGGGCGGCGAGGCATCGTCCAGCTGCAGAAGGATCAACGCCTCCCCCGGCTTGGTGTAGCTGCGGATCTTGTCGGCGTAGGGCACTTCCTGCAGGGTGCGCTCGATGCGGTCGGCCACCTGTTCAGCCACCTGCGGCGCGGTGGCGCCGGGCCAGAACACGCGCACCACCATGGCACGGAAGGTGAACGGCGGGTCTTCGTCCTGTCCGAGCTGGAAATAGGAGGCGATGCCGAACAGCATCAGCACCACCATGAGGTAGCGTGTGAAAGCCGGGTGATCCAGCGCCCAGCGCGAGAGGTTGAAGCGCGAGA
This sequence comes from Hydrogenophaga sp. SNF1, assembly GCF_034421675.1. Lineage (NCBI taxonomy): Bacteria > Pseudomonadati > Pseudomonadota > Betaproteobacteria > Burkholderiales > Comamonadaceae > Hydrogenophaga > Hydrogenophaga sp. SNF1. Next base: position 2,394,675 of record NZ_CP139793.1, on the reverse strand, counting down.
ACGGGCCTGTCTGGCCGGGTGGCGTGTCCTGCATGTTGATTCGCCCGAGGCCTTTATTGCGCCACGAAGCGAACGACCTTCTGGCCCGCGCTGAGCACATGGCCGCCGGTGGCCACCACCTCGTCACCCGGCTCCAGGCCGCCCGCGATCACCACGCGGTTGCCGTCGGCGCCGGCCACCTGCACGGGGCGCGGCTGCACGGTGCCCTTGTCCTCGTCGAACACCCACACCACGCTGCCGCGGCGATCGCCCTCGGCCGACTGCATCACCGCCGTGGTGGGCAGGGTGATGGCGGCCTGACCGGTGTGCGCCGTGGCCAGCGTGACGTAGGCGGTGGCGCCCAACGGCAGTTTCGCGTCGGCCGGCAGCGCCAGCTTCACCTGGTAGGTGCGCGTGGCCGGATCGGCGCTGGCCGCCACCTCACGCACGGTGGCCTCCAGCTCCTTGCCATCGGCATGGGCCCAGGGCCGAACGCGCGCGCGCGTGCCGGGGCGCACCAGGGCCAGCCGGTCCTCCGGCACGGCGAAGACCACGTCGCGCTCGCCGTCCTGCGCCAGCACCACCACCGGGCTGCCGGCCTGTACCACCTGGCCGGGGTCGGCCGGCACGGCCGTCACCACGCCGGGCGCGTCGGCCAGCAGGCGCGCGTAGCCCGCCTGGTTGCCCTGTACCGCGCTGTGCGCGCGTGCCTGGCGCAAGGAGGCCTCGGCCGCCTCCAGCGCGGCCTGGCGCCGGTCGATCTCGGCCTGGCTCACGAAGCCCTGGGCCAGCAGGCCTTTGAAACGCTCCAGGTCGGCGCGCGCCAGGTCGCGCTGGGTGAGCGCGGCGGTGGCCGCGGCCTGCGCGGCCTGGCCGGACAGCGCCAGGTCCTGCGCGTCCAGCCGCGCCAGCAGCTGACCCGCCTTCACGCGCTGGCCCACCTCGGCCGGGCGCTCCACCAGTTTGCCGCCGACACGAAACCCCAGGCGCGATTCGACCCGGGCACGAACTTCGCCGGCGTATTCGCTGTTGGCGTTCAGCACCGAGGGGCCCACGGTGAGCAGCTTCACGGAGCGCACCGGCTCGGGCGCCGGCTCGGGCCGGGCGCAGGCGGCCAGCGCGGCGGTGCTGGCCAATACGCAGACAATCAGCGTCGTTTTCATGGAATTCCCCCGCGTTCGGGCCGGATGCGGCGCCGGATATTAATGACTGACCGGTTAGTAACCGAAATTCTAGTGCAAACCCCCCACCCCACCGACACCGCCCATCCCAGCGGGAATACGGGCACGGCCGCACCCGACACGGCGAAGGCGCCCCGCGGCGCCGCGCCACCCGGGGCATCGGCCGCCTTCGGCGCCTCGGTCGAGCACTACGAGAACTTTCCGGTGGCCAGCTGGCTCTGCCCCGCCCCGCTGCGTCCCGCGGTGGCCGCGCTCTACCGCTTCGCGCGCACGGCCGACGACATCGCCGACGAAGGCGAGGCCGACGCCACCACGCGCCTGGCCGAGCTGGCCGCCTACCGCGCGGCGCTGGACGAGGCCCTGGCTGGCCGCCCCGTGCCCCCGCGCTGGCAGGCCGTCTTCGCGCCCCTGGCCGCCGCCGTGCAGCGCCACGCCTGGCCTTCGGACCTGCTGCGCGACCTGATCAGCGCTTTCGAGCAGGACGTGCGCCACACCGCCAGCGGCCACCGCTACGCCGACACGGCCGAGCTGCTCGCCTACTGCCGGCTCTCGGCCAACCCGGTGGGGCGGCTGCTGCTGCACCTGTGGGGCGTGGCCGACGCCGCCGCGCTGGAGCGCAGCGACCGCATCTGCAGCGCCCTGCAGCTGATCAACTTCTGGCAGGACCTGGGCGTCGACCTGTCGCGACAGCGCGTGTACCTGCCGGCTGACACGCTGCGCCGCCACGGCGTGGCGGTGGAGGACTTCCTGCCCGGTGCCAGCGCACGCGAACGCGAGCGCCAGGCCGTGGTGGCCGAGCTGTGCGCGCAGGCGCGTGGCCTGATGCAGATGGGCGCGCCGCTGGTGCACCAGGTTGGCGGCCGCGCCGGCTGGGAGCTGCGCCTGGTGGTGCAAGGCGGCCTGCGCGTGCTCGACCGCATCGCCGCCATCCAGCACCGCAGCTGGGCGCAGCGCGTCACCGTGGACAAGAGCGAGCTGCCGCGGCTGCTGTGGCGCGCGCTCTGGATGTGATCCGGGCCAGCGGCAAAGACCCCGCCGACGGATGGTCGTTCGCGGCGGTCACAAGCGGGGCACCGGCGCCGTCTTGGGCCTGAGGACGCCGCTTCGGCCTGCGCCGCGACCGCGGGTCCTCGCCATCCCCAGACACAAAGGACCCATATGAAAGTCGTGATCATCGGAGGCACTGGCCTCATCGGCCAACAGGTCGGCGCGCTGTTGCGCCAGGGCGGGCACGACGTGCTGGCCGCCGCCCCCTCCACCGGCGTCAACACGCTCACCGGAGACGGCCTGCCCGAGGCGCTGCGGGGCGCGCGGGTGGTGGTGGACGTGAGCAACTCGCCCTCGTTCGAGGCAGCGGCGGTCATGCACTTCTTCCAGACCTCCACGCGCCGGGTCCTGAGCGAAGCGACCGCGGCCGGTGTGCGCCACGTCGTGGCGCTGTCCGTCGTCGGCACCGATCGCCTGCGCGAGAGCGGCTATTTCCTCGCCAAGCTGGCGCAGGAACAGCTGATCCGCGACGGCGCCCTGCCCCACACCATCGTGCGCGCCACGCAGTTCCACGAGTTTCTCGGCGCCATCGCCGACGCCGCCACACGGGACGGGCGCGTGCACGCGCCCTCGGCGGGCATCCAGCCGATCGCCGCGTCCGACGTGGCCGCGGCCGTGGCGCGCGCCGCCACGGCCGAGCCCCTGAATGGCCTCACCGAGATCGCCGGCCCCCAGGCCTGGCCCATGGACGAACTGCTGCGGGACCTGCTGCGCCAGCGCGGCGATGGGCGCGAGGTCGTGACGGACGAGGGCGCGGGCTATTTCGGCGCGCCGCTCCAAACCGACTCGCTGCTGCCCGGCCCGGGCGCCTGGCTGGCACCGACCACGCTGCAGGCCTGGCTGGCCGCACGGGCCACGGCGTCGGCCTGAGGCCGCCGCGCGGACAGCACGCGAACAGGGCACGAGACGCCGCCAGGGCCGCACGGCCTTCGCCGCCGCGTCGCCCGCCCGTGGCTCAGTCCTCGCTCAGCGCGGCAAAGCGCTCGGCCAGGTGATCGATCAGAAGCCGCACCGCGGGCAACTGGCCGCGCCGCGAGGCGAACACCGCGTGCACGATCTCGCGCCGCGGTGCCCAGCCCGGCAGCACCGGCACCAGTTCGCCCGGCCCGAACTCGGCCGCCAGCATCATGCGCGGCAACTGCACGATGCCCACGCCCGCCACCGCCGCGGCGCGCAGCGCCAGCATGCCGCGCGTGACGTAGCGCGGCTGGTGCCGCACCTCGGCGCGCGCCCCGTTGGGGCCCTCGAGCACCCACTGATGCACCTCCTGCGGCTGGCCCAGGTCCATGCTCGGAAAACGCGCCAGGTCGCCGGGCCCCTGCGGGTGGCCCAGGCGCTCGATCAGCGCCGGGCTGGCCACCAGGCACTGGCTGCGCTCGGACAGCACGCGCATGGCCAGTTCGCTGTCCTCCAGCGGCGGCGGGCGCACGCGCACGGCCAGGTCGATGCCCTCGGCCACCACGTCCACGCGCCGGTTGGTCTCCTCCAGGTGCAGCTCCACGCGCGGGTGGCGCGCCAGGAAGTCGGCCAGCATGCCGCCCATGCGCGTGGCCAGCAGCGCCACCGGGCAGCTCATGCGAACCACGCCGCGCGGCTCGCCGCGCGCCACGGCGATGGACTCCTCGGCCGCCTCGGCCTCGGTCAGCATGGCGCGGCAGTGCGTGTAGTAACCGCGGCCCGCGTCGGTGACGGAGAAGCTGCGCGTGGAGCGCAGGATCAGCCGCGCGCCCAGGCGCTCTTCCAGCAGCGCGATGCGCCGGCTCAGGCGCGACTTCGGGATGCCCAGGGCGCGACTGGCCGGCGCGAAGCCGCCGTGCTCCACCACCTGGGCGTAGTAGCAGAGGTCGTTGAGATCGGGCAGCTTCATCGTTCCACTTATAGAACATTGCAACCGATTATCGCCATCTACCCAGGGCATCGTTCCACACATATCCTCTCACCATTCCCCGTTCCACCGGGGTGGTGTTCTCAGGAGAAGTCCATGCTCAAGCCGATCCAAGGGGTCTACAGCGCGCCCCGCCCGCACTGGGTGGGCGACGGTTTTCCCGTGCGCTCGCTGTTCAGCTACGGCGACCACGGCGCCCAGCTCAGCCCCTTCCTGCTGCTCGACTACGCCGGCCCGGCGCAATTCCCGCCCAGCGATCGCCCGCGCGGCGTGGGGGTGCACCCGCACCGCGGTTTCGAGACCGTGACCATCGTCTACGACGGCGAGGTGGCGCACCGCGACTCCACCGGCGCGGGCGGCACCATCAGCCCCGGCGACGTGCAGTGGATGACCGCGGCCTCGGGCATCCTGCACGAGGAGTTCCACTCGCCCGCGTTCACGCAGCGCGGGGGCCAGCTGGAGATGGTGCAGCTGTGGGTGAACCTGCCCGCGCGCAGCAAGATGGAGGCGCCCGGGTACCAGAACATCCTGGACGCGCAGATCCCCGGCGTGGACCTGCCCGAGGGCGCGGGCCGCGTGCGCGTGATCGCAGGCGCCTACCGCGGCCACGCCGGCCCGGCGCGCACGCACACGCCCATGGACGTGTGGGACGTGCGACTGAACCAGGGCAAGACCGCGCGCCTGCCGCTGATCAAAGGCCACACCGCCGCGCTGGTGGTGCTGGCGGGCACCGTGCTGGTCAACGGCGAGGCCGTGGCCCGCGAGGCCCAGCTGGTGCAGTTCCAGCGCGACGGTGACGCGCTGGAGATCGAGGCCAACACCGACGCCAAGCTGCTGTTCCTGGGCGGCGAGCCGATCGAGGAACCCGTGGTGGGCCACGGTCCCTTCGTGATGAACACGCGCGAGGAGATCGTGCAGGCCTTCCACGACTTCCAGAGCGGGCGCTTCGGTCGCCTGGCGGCGCCGGCCTGAACACGCCAGCGCAGGGAGCCGGCCATGCAACGCCGGCCCCGCGCGGGCGCTGGTACGACAGGGGGCGATCGGGCCGCCGATGGTAGATTCGGCCATGGCGTATTCGATTGCTCCCAATTCCATAGTGAAAAAGCAAACAGGCCCCGCGGCGTGGCTGCGGGGCCTGGCGTTGTCGGCCGCGGCCCTGCTGGCCGCTTGCGGGGGCAATCACTCCGGCACACCCACTGCGACGGCCCTGACCTACGACACCCCAAGGGCGCTGTACGTGGTGGGCGAGTCCATTGCCACCAACCATGCGCGGCTCAGCGGCGGCTCCGCCAGCGCGTTCACCGTTTCGCCGGCCCTGCCCAGCGGGCTGACCCTCGACACGCTCACCGGCGCGATCACCGGCACGCCCACCGCGCTGCAGCGCGAGACCAGCCACACGGTCAGCGCCAGCCACCCCGCGGGCTCGGTCCAGACGCAGCTGCGCCTGACCGTCACGGGACGCGGCGCGTGGACATCCGTCGCGACCGTCCCGACGCCCCGCCACTACGCGACCCTGTCGCGCCTGCCCGATGGCCGCCAGTTGCTGGCGGGCGGCTATGCCCTCGGCGGCCCGTCCTCTGAGGCCGACATCTACGACCCCGCCAGCGGCAGCTGGAGCGCGGCGGCCCCCATGCTCGTCGCGCGCGCGGATCCGGCGGCCGTGGTCCTGGCCGATGGCAGGGTCCTGGTCTTCGGCGGCGATGCCGCCGGCTTCAGCACGCTGGCCAGCGCCGAGCTCTATGACCCGCTGGCCAATACCTGGACGGCCACGGGCAGCATGAACGAGGCGCGCACGCGGCACAGCGCGCGCGTGTTGACCGATGGCAAGGTCCTGGTCGTCGGCGGATTCCGCGGCCCGGCGCCCCTCAGCTTCTCGAGCACGGCCGAGGTGTACGACCCGGCCACCGGCACCTGGACCGTGCTGCCCACCCCCTTGTCTTCCGCACGGGCGCAGCACGCGGCGCAGCTGCTGCCGGGCGGCACCACGCTGCTGGTCGCGGGCGGCGTCAACAGCGGGGGCTTCGTCACCTCGGCCGAGCTCTACGCGGTGGACGGCAGCGCCACCACGCCGATCGCCTTTGGCGGCAGCGGCAACGTCATGCTGTCGGTGCCATTGGACGACGGCAGCGTGCTCGTGACGAGCGATGCCGGCACGACGGCGTGGCGTTTCGACCCGCACACCTCGACCTGGACCACGAGCACGCAAAACACCGGCCGGCTCCTGCCCACCATAACGCTGCTGGCCGACGGCCGCGTGCTGCTGGCGGGTGGCTCTGGCCAGACCACCGCCGAGATCTACAACCCGGACCTCAACGTCTGGACCAGCGCCGCCTCCATGGCCCATGTGCGCCAGGCCGCGGTGGCCAGTCGACTGGACGACGGCCAGGTGCTGGTGGTGAGCGGCTCTGTCGCCGGGGTCGAGGTCAACTCGACCGAACGCTACACCCCCTGACGGCACGCAGGGCCCCGCGCCTGGCGCGTGGGCCCGCCGGCCTCAGCCCAACGAGCGCAGCGGGTGCGCGTGCGCCGGCCAGGGCGAGACGAAGAACGCGGCCACCTGCTCGGGCGTGACGTCCTCGATGCGCGCCGGGTTCCACTTCGGCGCGTGGTCCTTGTCGATGGCGAGCGCGCGCACGCCTTCCACCGTTTCGCTCGCCGCGCCCGGGCGCAGGTGGAAGCAGTGGCGCACCAGGTCGCGCTCCATGCGCAGGTCCTCGGCCAGGCCCACGCGGCGCGCGCGGCGGATCTGCTCCAGCACCACGTGCAGCATCAGCGGCGAGCGCTGGCGCAGCACCTGCAGCGTCTCCTTCGCCCACTCGCTGCCGCTGGCCCCCAGTGCGGCCACCATGGCGGACACCGAGCCCAGGCCGAAGACGGCGTTGACCTCGTCCACCGGCCAGGGCGCGGCGGGCGCCTGCGCCTGCAGGTGGCTTTCCACCCAGCGCTGCACGGCCTCGCCGTTCTCGAAGGGCGTGGCGCCCAGGCTGTCCCAGAGCTTGGGCAGGCGCTGCGATTCGATGTGGCCGTCGGCCAGGCCCGCGCTCAACGCCTCGCGGCCTTGCAGCATCCGGCCCGTGAGGCCCAGGTACTCGCCAAGGTGGCCCGCGCACCGGCTCAGGAAGTAGCCGCCGCCCACGTCGGGGAACAGGCCGATGTTGGTTTCGGGCATCGCCAGCTTGCTGCGCTCGGTCACCACGCGCAGGCTGGCGCCCTGGCTGATGCCCATGCCCCCGCCCATGCAGATGCCGTCCATGAAGGCGATGTAGGGCTTGGGGTAGGTGTGGATCAGGTGGTTGAGCGCGTACTCCTCGGTGAAGAAGTCCTCGAGCTCGGGGTTGCCGGCCAGCGCCGCCTGGTGGAAGAAGCGGATGTCGCCGCCCGCGCAAAAGGCGCCGAAGGGGCCCTCCTTGTTGACGCCGCGGATGGCCACGGCCAGCACCGCGGGGTCCTCGCGCCAGGCCAGCAGCGCGGCCGTGAGCCCGCGGATCATGCCCAGCGACAAGGCGTTCAGCGCCTTGGGACGGTTGAGCGTGATCAGGCCCACGCGGCCCTGCACTTCGGTGATCACGAGCGGTTCGGTCGAAGACATGCGGGTACTCCAGGCGGTGGTTGTTCTTCCTCAGGCGCCACGCGAGTCGCGGGCGTCGCGGGCGTCCAGGGTTTGTATGCGGGGCGTGCCGCTGCGCGAGCGCCAGCCCAGCAGCTCATTGGTGAGCAGCGCGCCGATGACCAGGCTGCCGCCGATCAGCACCTCGGCACCGGGCTCTTCTCCCGCACCCAGCCAGGCGAGCAGGATGCCGAAGATCACCTCCAACAGGGCCAGCAGCGACACCTCGGGCGCCTTGAGGGCGCGCGAGCAGACGACGACCAGCGCGCAGGGAATGGCGAGCTGCACCAGGCCCAGCAGCGCCAGCCAGGCGATGTCGCGGCCCGTGGCATCGAAGGGCAAGGCCATGGGCAGCGTGAACAAGGAAGAGATGAGCCCGCCGAGCAGCACCGAAGGCACGAGATCGATGTGCCGGCCCTGGGACTTGCCGCGCTGCATCACCGTCCAGTTGATGGCGCCGGCAATGGGCACGCACAGCGCCACCAGCGAGCCGATCACCAGCGCGCTGGTGTCGATGTCGGGCCGGGCAAAGGCCTGCAGGAACTGGCTGCCGTACATGTAGACGATGCCCAGGCCCGCGACCACGATGGCGGCCCATGTCCGTGGCGCCAGCGTCTGACCGATGGTGAAGCGCGCCAGCAGCGCGGTGAACAGCGGCCCCGCCGCCATGATGACGAGTACGTTGGCCACGGTGGTGAAGGTCAGCGCCAGCATGAAGGCGGTGAACATCACGCTCCAGCACACACCGCTCATCCAGAATGCCCCGGACCCCGGCTGCATGCCCCAGTGGCGCTGCCATGGGCCCTGCCCTGGTTCGTCCTCGAGGCTGCCCGCCGCGCGGTCGGCCGAGCGCCACAGCGGCAGGATAACCAGCAGCGACAGCGCGGTGAAGGCGCTGCGCCAGAAGGTCACCTCGAAGCGAGCGGCCGATTCGAGCTGGCGCGCGACCACGCCGGCGATGGACCACATCAGGGTCACCGCGACCATCAGGAAGACCGCCTGCGTGTGCGTCAGGCGGCTCAGCAGGCGGAAGGGCATGGTCGGCTCAGGCGTCGCGTGACGCGCGCTTGCGCTCGTGCTCTTTGAGGAAGCGCTTGCGCAGGCGGATGCTCTTGGGCGTGATCTCGACCAGTTCGTCGTCCTCGATGAACTCGACGCCGTACTCCAGCGTGAGCTGGATGGGTGGCGTGATCTTGATCGCGTCTTCCTTGCCGCTGACGCGGAAGTTGGTGAGCTGCTTGGTGCGCGTGGCGTTCACCACCAGGTCGTTGTCGCGGCTATGGATGCCGACGATCATGCCTTCGTACACCGGGTCGTTGGCCTTGACGAACATGCGGCCACGGTCGTCGAGCTTGCCCAGTGCGTAGTTGAAGATCTCGCCGTCGTCCATGCTGATCAGCACGCCGTTCTTGCGGCCGGCGACCTCGCCCTTGTGCGGCTCGTAGCCGTCGAAGATGTTGGCGATCAGGCCCGAGCCGCGCGTGAGGTTGAGGAACTCGTTGCTGAAGCCGATCAGGCCACGCGCCGGAATGCGGTACTCCAGGCGCACGCGGCCACGGCCATCGGGTTCCATGTTGATGAGCTCGCCCTTGCGTTCGCCCAGGGCCTGCATCACGCCGCCCTGGTGCTGCTCTTCCACGTCGGCCGTCACCAGTTCGATGGGCTCGTAGCGCTCGCCATTGATCTCCTGGAACACCACGCGCGGCTTGCTCACCGCCAGCTCGTAGCCCTCGCGGCGCATGTTCTCGATCAGGATGGTCAGGTGCAGTTCGCCGCGGCCCGAGACCTCGAAGATGCCGTCCTCATCGGTGTCCTTCACGCGCAGGGCCACGTTGCTCTGCAGCTCCTTCTGCAGGCGGTCCCAGATCTGGCGGCTGGTGACGAACTTGCCTTCGCGGCCGGCCAGCGGGCTGGTGTTGACGCAGAAGTTCATGGTCAGCGTGGGCTCGTCGACCTTGAGCATGGGCAGCGGCGCGGGGTTGGCCGGGTCGGTCAGGGTTACGCCGATGCCGATGTCTTCGATGCCGTTGATGAGCACGATGTCGCCGGGGCGGGCCTCGCTGGTCTGCACGCGGTCCAGGCCCTGGAAGGTCAGCACCTGGTTGACGCGGCCCTTGACGCTCTTGCCGTCGGGGCCTTCCATCACCAGCACGTCCATGGACGGCCTGAGCGTGCCGGCGTTGATGCGGCCCACGCCGATGCGGCCCACGAAGCTGGAGTAGTCCAGCGCCGAGATCTGCAGCTGCAGCGGCGCATCGGGGTCGCCTTCGTGCGCGGGCACGTGCTTGAGCACGGTCTCGAACAGGGCCGACATGTCCGGGCCCCATTGCTCACCCGCCGGGCCTTCCTCCAGCGAGGACCAGCCGTTGATGCCGGAGGCGTAGACGACGGGGAAATCGAGTTGCTCGTCGGTGGCGCCGAGCTTGTCGAACAGGTCGAAGGCGGCGTTGATCACCTTGTCGGGATTGGCGCCAGGCTTGTCCACCTTGTTCACCACCACGATGGGCTTGAGGCCCAGGGCCAGCGCCTTCTTGGTCACGAAGCGCGTCTGCGGCATCGGGCCTTCCTGGGCGTCGATCAGCAGCACCACGCCATCGACCATGGACAGCGCGCGCTCGACCTCACCGCCGAAGTCCGCGTGGCCGGGGGTGTCGACGATGTTGATGTGCGTGCCCTTCCAGCTCACGGCGCAGTTCTTGGCCAGGATGGTGATGCCACGTTCGCGTTCGATGGCGTTGTTGTCCATCACGGTGTCGACGACTTTTTCGTGCTCGGCGAAGGTGCCGGACTGGCGCAGAAGCTGGTCGACCATGGTGGTCTTGCCGTGGTCGACGTGGGCGATGATGGCGATGTTGCGGATGGGTCTGCTCATGGTGCGGGTGCCTCGGTTTCGAGGATTTGCTGGATGTCGGTGGGGCTCAACAGGCGCCCCGGGATGAGTTCGCCGCCCTGGACGTGGGCGGTGCCCAGCAGGACGGTGGGCGTGGGGTCCGCGGGCGAAGGGCCGAAGACGGCCACGCGCTCGCGGTTGGGCCAGTCGCCGCGGCGGCGCACGCCGCTCAGGAAGCGCCCGGCATGCTCGGCGTCGAGCGCGATCCGTTCATGGCCCTCGAGCAGGGCCTCGACCGGCTTCAGGGCGCCCAGCCGCTCGGTTTCGCCCATCGCCTCGAGCGCGTCGAGCGTGACGGCGTCGGCCACGCCGAACGGCCCGGTGGCCACGCGGCGCAGCGCGATCAGGTGACCGCCGCAGCCCAAAGCCTCGCCGATGTCCTCGCCGAGCGTGCGGATGTAGGTGCCCTTGCTGCAGACCACGCGCAGGCGCAGCTGGGGGGCCTCGCCGTGCAGCTGCAGATCGAGCAGCTCGATCTCGTGGATGCGCACGCGGCGCGGCTCGCGCGCCACGGTTTCACCCTCGCGCGCGTACTCGTACAGGGCCTTGCCGTCCTTCTTGAGCGCGCTGTGCATGGGCGGCACCTGGTCGATCTCGCCCATGAAGCGGTCCAGCACCTCCACCACCTGGCCGGCGGAGCACGACACGGGACGGGTGTCGATGACCTCGCCCTCGGCGTCGGCCGTGCGCGTGCGCACGCCCAGTCGCACGGTGGTTTCGTAGGTCTTGTCGGCGTCCAGGTGCAGCTGGCTGAACTTGGTGGCCGCGCCAAAACACAGCGGCAGAACGCCTGTGGCCAGGGGGTCGAGCGTGCCGGTGTGTCCGGCCTTTTCGGCGCGCAGCAGCCACTTGGCCTTCTGCAAGGCCTGGTTGCTGGACAGGCCCAGCGGTTTGTCGAGCAGCAGCACCCCATGCACGGGGCGCCGTTGCACCCTCGTGCGTTGGCGCTGCATGGCTAGTCCTCGTTCTTGGAACGCGAAGCCACCGCCTTGGAAATCAAGGCGTTCATGTCGGCCGCGCGCTCGGTGGTGCGGTCGAACACGAAGTGCAGCGTGGGCACGGTGTGGATGTGCAGGCGCTTGAACAGCGCGTTGCGCAGGAAGCCCGCCGCGGCGTTGAGGCCTTCGGCGGTTTCCTCGGGGTTGCCGGTGAGCAAGCTGAAGAACACCTTGGCGTGCGCGTAGTCGGGCGTGACCTCGACCGCGTTGAGCGTGACCATGCCCACGCGCGGGTCCTTCAACTCGCGCGCGATCAGCTCGGCCAGATCGCGCTGGATCTGGTCGGCCACGCGGTAACCGCGGTTGGGAACGGACGAGGCCTTGCGGGGCATGGTGTGTCTCTGGCTGGCTCGGGTGGATTACAGCGTGCGCGCCACTTCCTTGACCTCAAAGAATTCGAGCTGGTCGCCCTCTTTGATGTCGTTGTAGTTGCGCAGCTTGATACCGCACTCGAAGCCTTCCTTGACCTCGCGCACGTCGTCCTTGAGGCGCTTGAGCGACTCCAACTCGCCGGTGTGCACCACCACGTTCTCGCGCAGCAGGCGGTAGTGCGCGCTGCGCGTGACCATGCCCTGCGTGACCATGCAGCCCGCCACCGTGCCGATCTTGGACGCCACGAACACCGTGCGGATCTCGGCCATGCCGATGACCTCTTCGCGCTTCTCCGGCGCGAGCATGCCGGACATGGCGGCTTTCAACTCGTCCACCGCGTCGTAGATGATGTTGTAGTAGCGCAGGTCGACGTCGTTGCCCTCGGCCAGCTTGCGCGCGCCGGCATCGGCGCGCACGTTGAAGCCGATCACCACGGCGCCGGCCGCGATGGCCAGGTTGACGTCGCTTTCGCTGATGCCACCCACGCCCGCGTACACCAGCTGCACCTTCACCTCGTCGGTGGAGAGCTTGAGCAGCGAGGCGGCCAGCGCTTCCTGCGAGCCCTGCACGTCGGCCTTGATGATGATGGGCAAGGTCTTGACCTCGCCGGCGGCCATGTCCGCGAACATGTTCTCCAGCTTGGCGGCCTGCTGCTTGGCCAGCTTGGTGTTGCGGAACTTGCCGGCGCGGTAGGTGGCGATCTCGCGCGCGCGGCGCTCGTCGGCCATCACCATGAACTCGTCGCCCGCCTGCGGCACCTCGGCCAGGCCCTGGATCTCCACCGGAATGGAGGGGCCGGCTTCCTTGGTGGCCTTGCCGTTCTCGTCCAGCATGGCGCGCACGCGGCCCGAGGTCTGGCCCGCCAGCACCACGTCGCCCACCTTGAGCGTGCCGCTCTGCACCAGCACGGTGGCCACGGCGCCGCGGCCCTTGTCCAGGCGCGCCTCGATCACCAGGCCCTTGGCCATGGCGTCCACCGGCGCGGTGAGCTCCAGCACCTCGGCCTGCAGCAGCACCTGCTCGAGCAGGTCGTCGATGCCCATGCCGGTCTTGGCCGACACGGCCACGAAGGGCGACTCGCCGCCGAACTCCTCGGGCACGACCTGCTCGGCCACGAGCTCGGACTTCACGCGCTCGATGTTGGCCTCGGGCTTGTCGGCCTTGGTCATGGCCACCACGATCGGCACCTCGGCCGCCTTGGCGTGCTTGATGGCTTCCTTGGTCTGCGGCATCACGCCGTCGTCGGCGGCGCAGACCAGGATGACGATGTCGGTGGCCTGGGCGCCGCGGGCGCGCATGGCCGTGAAGGCCTCGTGACCCGGGGTATCGAGGAAGGTGACCATGCCGCGCGGCGTGTCGACGTGGTAGGCGCCGATGTGCTGCGTGATGCCGCCCGCCTCGCCCGCCGCCACCTTGCTGCGGCGGATGTAGTCGAGCAGCGAGGTCTTGCCGTGGTCCACGTGGCCCATGACGGTGACCACGGGCGCGCGCGGCTTGGCCTCGGCCTGCTGCTGCGACACCTCTTCGTCGGTGAAGGCCTCGGGGTCGTCCAGCGCGGCCACGACGGCCTTGTGGCCCAGCTCCTCGACCAGGATCATCGCGGTGTCCTGGTCCAGCGACTGGTTGATGGTGACCATCTGGCCCAGCTTCATCAACTGCTTGATCAGCTCGGACGACTTGACCGCCATCTTGTGCGCGAGCTCGGCGACCGTGATGGTCTCGGGCACGTGCACCTCGATCTGCTTGAACTCGGCCGGTGCCTGGAAGCTGCTCTGGCCGTCGCGCGAATCGCGCGAGTCGCCACGGCGGCCACCGCCACGCGGGCCGCTGCGCCAGTTGCCGCGGCCGGAGCTGGTGTCGCCACGGGTCTTGATTTCCTTCTTCTTGGCCGCGTCGTCCTTCCAGGTGGAGGACAGGTTCTCGGACTTGACCTCTTTCTTGCCGGCACCCGCGGCCGCGCCCGCCGCCGCACCGGCGGGGGCCTTGGCGACGGTGCCCGCGGGCTTGTGCAGCGTGCCCTTGAGGCCGGCCTTGGCGTCGGCCGGGGGCTCGGGCTTCTTCGCCACCAGGGTCTTGGCCGGCGCGGCCATCATGGCGCGGATGTTCGCGGCTTCGGCTTCGGCCTTGCGCCGGCGCTCCTGCAGGTCGGCGGCGCGCAGCTCTTCGGCCTTGCGTTCCTCGGCCGCCTTGTCGGCGGCGGCCTTGGCGGCGGCCTCCTTGTCCGGACCTTTGACCTTCACGGCCGTGGTCGCGGGCTTGGCCGGCGCCGCTTCTTCGACCGCCGGTGCCGCGACGGCGGCGGCGGCAGCTGCGGCGGCGGCAGCCGCTTCGCGTTCCTGCTTGGCGGCGGCTTCGGCGGCGGCCTTGGCCTCCTCGGCCTCGCGCGCGGCGCGCTTGGCGGCCAGCTCTTCTTCCTGGCGGCGGATCAGCTCGGCCTGGCGGCGCGCCTCTTCCTCGCGGCGGGCCAGTTCGCCTTCGTCGACCACGGGGGCGGCGGGTGCCGCCGGCTCCTCGGCCACGGCGGGCGCAGCCGTCGGCTCATCGTCGCGCTTGATGAAGGTGCGCTTCTTGCGCACCTCCACCTGGATGGTGCGCGCGCGGCCCATGGCGTCGGCCTGCTTGATCTCGGACGTGGACTTCTTGACCAGCGTGATTTTCTTGCGCTCGCCCCCGGCCGTGCCGTGCGCGGCCTTGAGGTGGCCGAGCAGCTGCTGCTTGTCCGTCTCGGTGATGGGGTCGGACGGCGTGGACTTGCGCACGCCGGCGGCCGCCAGCTGCTCCAGCAGCACGGCGGCGGGCTTGTTCAGTTCGGCGGCGAATTCGGCGACGGTATTACTGGTCATGTGTTCTGTGCTCCGTGGGCCTCCGGGTGATCAAGACTGGGACTGCGTTTCGTCACCGGTGAACCAGTGCGCGCGCGCCTGCATGATCAGCTCGGTGGCTTGCGCTTCCGACTGGCCCGTGATCTCGGTGAGTTCGTCCGTCGCGAGATCGGCCAGGTCGTCGCGGGTGTGGATGCCGGCCTCGGCCAGCTTGGCGATCAGCTCGGGCGTGAGGCCGTTCAGGTCGCGCAGGTCCTGCGAGACTTCCTCGACGCTTTCCTCGCGGGCGATCTCCATGGTCAGCAGCGCGTCCTTGGCGCGGGTGCGCAGCTCGTTGACCGTGTCTTCGTCGAAGGACTCGATCTCCAGCATCTCCTGCAGCGGCACGTAGGCCACTTCTTCGAGGCTGGTGAAACCCTCCTCGATCAGGATGTCGGCGATCTCCTGGTCCACGTCCAGCTTGGACATGAACAGCGTGCGGATCGAGCTGGCCTCCTCGGCCTGCTTCTGGGCCGATTCGTCGGCCGTCATGATGTTGATGCGCCAGCCGGTGAGCTCGCTGGCCAGGCGCACGTTCTGCCCGCCGCGGCCGATGGCGATGGCCAGGTTCTCTTCGTCCACCACCACGTCCATGGCGTGGCGCTCTTCGTCGACCACGATGGAGACCACGTTGGCCGGCGCCAGCGCGCCGATCACGAACTGTGCCGGGTCTTCGGACCACAGCACGATGTCCACGCGCTCACCCGCGAGTTCGTTGGTGACCGCATTGACGCGCGAACCGCGCACGCCCACGCAGGTGCCGATGGGATCGATGCGCTTGTCGAAGCTGTGCACGGCGATCTTGGCGCGCGAGCCGGCGTCGCGGGCGCACTTCTTGATCTCCAGCAGGCCCTGCTCGATCTCGGGCACTTCCTGGCGGAACAGCTCGATCATGAACTCGGGTGCCGAGCGCGACAGCAGGATGGGCGCGCCGCGCAGCGTGAGGTCGACCTCCATGATCATGGCGCGCACGCGGTCGCCGGTGCGGAAGTTCTCCTTGGGGATCATCTCGCCGCGCTTGAGGCGGCCTTCCACGCGGCCGCTCTCGACGATGAGGTCGCCCTTGTCCATGCGCTTGACGGTGCCGACGAAGATCTTGTCGCCGCGCGACATGAAATCGTTGAGCAGCATCTCGCGCTCGGCGTCGCGGATCTTCTGCAGGATGACCTGTTTGGCGGCCATGGCACCGATGCGGCCGATGGGCACGCTTTCCACCGGTTTTTCGATGTAGTCGCCCTCTTCGATGTCGGCGATCTCGTCGCGCGCGTCGGACAGCATTTCCTCGGCGTCGGGGTTCTGCAGGCCGGCCTCGTCAGGCACCACCAGCCAGCGGCGGAAGGTTTCGTAGGCGCCCGTGTCCGGGTCCATCGCCACGCGGATGTCGACCTCGCCCTTGTAGAGCTTCTTGGTGGCCGAGGCCAGCGCCTGCTCGACCGCGCCGAGCACCACGTCGCGCTCGACGTTCTTCTCGCGCGAGATGGCATCGATCAGCATCAACATTTCGCGGTTCATCGTTCAGCCCACCTTTCCAATCCAATACGGTCCGTTGTTATGTTCTGTCGGCCGGCTCGGCGCCCGCCTCGCCGGCAGTGCCCCGGCCCTTGAAGTTAACGATCGGCGCCAGCCGCGCCTGAGCGATTTCGTCGAGCGTGAAGCCCAGCGCCTGCAGCGGTGCGGGCTCGCGCTTCTTGCTCACGCGCTGGCCCGGCTTCACCGGCGGCTCGTCGCTCCAGACGATCTGCCAGCGCCCGTCGGCGGCGCGCTCCAGCGTGCCGCGGAATTTCTTGCGATTGGCCGACACGGCGCCATTGGCGCCCAGCGGCGCCTTGAGCGTGATGTCGATCACCTGGCCTTCGAAGCGCAGGAAGTCGTTCTCATGGCGCAGCGGGCGGTCGATGCCCGGCGAGCCGACTTCCAGGCGCCGGTAGTCCGTGCCCTCGACCTCCAGCGCGTACTGCATCTGGCGGGTGATGCGCTCGCAGTCCTCCACCGTGACGAAGCGCTCGGGCGGGCGGGGCTGGCCGTCGGCGGGAGGCTGCCAGGGCCAGTCCACCGTGACGCGCAGCAGGCCGCCGGCGGACCGTTCCAGGTCCACCAGGTCGAAGCCCAGCGCGGTGACGGTTTGCGCGACGGTGTCTTGCCAGCCCATGGTTGAAATGCATCAGGCCGGCATCGGTTTCCCGCCCGGCCAAAAAAAAAGGGCCGGTAAGTACCCGCCCAATTGGTCGTGAAGCGCGCATTGTAGCGCGCCAAACCTGGCCTAGCAAGCTGCGAGCCAGGCTCAGATGCCCAGCAGCCACTGGATCAGGCTCTTGGCCAGAAAACCCAGCATGCCGAAGGACAGCACCATGAACAGCACGAAGGTGCCGAAGCGCCCGGCCTTGGACTCCCGGGCCAGGTTGAACACGATGAACAGCATGTAGAGGATGAAGGCGCCGATGCCCACGGTCATGCCGAACTGGGCGATCTGCGCCTCGGTAAAGCCCCACAGGGTGCCGGTGGCCATGGCGCCTCAACGCTCCGCGTCGGCCAGCAACTCGCGCCCCGCGTGCCAGCTGGCGTGCGCCAGCCAGGGGATCGCCACCACCAGCCCGAGCATGGCCAGCCCCATGCCCAGGGCCACCAGGGCCGCGATCAGCACCGCCCACAGGGTGAGCGTGAGCGGGTGGCTGGCCACGGCGCGCCAGCTGGCGCCCACGGCGGTATGCACCGGCACGGGCCGGGCCACCAGCATGGGCAGGGCCACCACGGTGCTGGCATAGACCGGCGCCGCCAGCAGCGCGCCCTGCAGCAGCCAGACCTCGAACAGCCCCGGCTCGGGCGCCAGCACCACGTAACGCAGGAAATCCAGGGGCTTTTCGATCGGCACCGGCGAGGCCAGGGTGATCAGCCCGGCCGAGGTGAGCACCCAGCCGGTGCCGGCCAGGGCCAGCAGCAGGCCGAAGCGCACCAGCCGCCCGTCGCCCGAGCGCCACAGGCCCAGCACCTCGGACAGCGGCGCGCGGCGCCCGGCCGCCAGGGCCTGGCTGACCACGTACAGGCCAGTGGCCAGGATGGGCGCGACGATCAGGAAGCCCGAGAACGCCCCCGCCAGCAACCAGAAGCGGTCGCGCGCCAGGGTCAGCAGCAGCAGGCCGAAGCCGGCGATCAGCGCGCCGTGCAGCAGGCCCGGCAGCGGCTGGGCCCACAGGTCGCGCCAGCCCAGGGCCAGCCAGCGCAGGCAGGAACGGGGGGTGATGGGCGGGATCGTCTCGGCCATGGCGTGCGGGCGATTCTGGGCTGAGGGCGCCGGCGCGGCACTGACCTGGATCAAGCCGCGGCCTGAACCAGCAGGCGCGTATAGGGGTGAGCGGGCGCGGCCAGCACCTGCAGCGCGGGGCCGCGCTCGACGATGGCGCCGTCCTTCATGACGATGACCTCGTGCGCCATGGCGCGGATCACGTCCACGTCGTGCGTGATCAGCAGGAAGCTCAGGCCCCGGTCGCGCTGCAGACGCTGCAGCAGGGCAAGCACCTGCTTCTGCACGGTCACGTCGAGCGCGCTGGTGGGCTCGTCGAGCACCAGCAGCTGCGGCTCCACGATGAGCGCGCGCGCGATGGCCAGGCGCTGGCGCTGGCCGCCGGAGAACTCGTGCGGGTAGCGCTGCAGCCAATCGGCGCCGCGCTGCGGGTCATCGACCAGCCCCACCTCGGCGAGCAGCGCGCTCACGCGCTCCCGGCGCGCGGCGACCGACAGGTCCGGCCGGTGCACCGCCAGCCCCTCGCCCACGATCTGCTCGATGGTCAGGCGCGGCGAGAGCGAGGAGAACGGGTCCTGGAACACCACCTGCACGCGCTGGCGCAGCTCACGCAGGCGCTTGTCGCGCCTGGCCTCGGCCCACCCGCTGCCGGTCACGTCCAGCCGGCCCTCGAACGGCAGCAGGCCCAGCGCGGCCAGGGCCAGGGTGCTCTTGCCCGAGCCCGATTCGCCGATCACCCCGAGGGTGCCGCCCGCCGGCACGGCCAGGTCGGCGCCCTGCACCGCCGTGAACGCCCCCTTGCGGAACCAGCCTTTGAAGCCTGGCAGGGGCACGGGATAGCTCACGCGCAGGCCCTCGGCGCGCATCACCGGCGCGGCGCCGGCCGGGGGCTCGACCACGGCGCGCTCGGGCTGGCTGGCCAGCAGCTTGCGGGTGTAGGCGTGCTGCGGGCGCTGAAACACCTCGGCCACGCTGCCCTGCTCCACCAGCTGGCCCTTCTCCATCACCGCCACGCGGTCGGCGAAGCGGCGCACCAGGTGCAGGTCGTGCGTGATGAGCAGCACCGCCATGCCGTGCTGGCGCTGCAGGTCCGACAGCAGCGCCAGTATCTGGCCGCGCAGGCTCACATCCAGCGCGGTGGTGGGTTCGTCGGCGATCAGCAGCCTGGGCCGGCTGGCCAGGGCCATGGCGATCATGGCGCGCTGGCGCTGGCCGCCGCTGAGCTGGTGCGGGAAGGCGTCGACCCGGCGCTCGGGCTCGGGAATGCCGGTGGACGCCAGCAGCTCCACCGCCCCGGCCCGCGCCTGGCGCGGCGTCAGGCCGCGCTTGAGCTGCAGCACCTCGCCGATCTGGTTGCCCACGCTGTAGAGCGGGTTGAGCGCGGTCATGGGCTCCTGGAAGATGACCGCCACCTCGTCGCCGCGCACCCCGCGCAGCTCGCGCTCGCCCAGGGCCAGCAGGTCGCGCCCGCCCAACAGGGCCCGGCCCGAGACCTCGGCGTTGACCACCAGCCTGAGCAGCGACAGCGCCGACACCGTCTTGCCCGAACCCGACTCACCCACCAGCGCGAGCTTCTCGCCCTCGGCGATGGTGAAGCCGACGCCGTGCACCACCGGCTGGCCGCCGAAGGCGATGCGCAGGTCCTGCACGTCCAGCAGTGCCGGTCGTTCGCTCATCGGTCGGCCTTTCGGGGATCCAGCGCGTCGCGCAGCGCGTCGCCCATGAAGGTGAGCAGCAGCAGGGTGAGCACCAGCACGCCGAAGGTGGACAGCGAGATCCACCAGGCGTCGATGTTGTTCTTGCCCTGGCTCAGCAGTTCGCCCAGCGAGGGCGTGCCGGGCGGTACACCCAGGCCCAGGAAGTCCAGCGAGGTGAGCGCCAGGATGGCCGCGCTCATGCGGAAAGGCAGGAAGGTCACCACCGGCGTCAGGCTGTTGGGCAGGATGTGGCGCCACATGATCTGCACGTTGCTCAGGCCCATGGCGCGCGCGGCGCGCACGTAGTCGAGCTGGCGGTTGCGCAGGAACTCGGCGCGCACGTAGTCGGACAGGCCCATCCAGCCGAACAGGCTCAGCAGGACCAGCAGCAGGCCCACGCTGGGCGCGAACACGGCCGAGAAAATGATGAGCAGGTACAGCTCGGGCATGGCGCCCCAGATTTCGATGAAACGCTGGAAGGCCAGGTCCGTCTTGCCGCCGAAGAAGCCCTGGATGGCGCCGGTGAGCACGCCCAGCAGCACACCGATGACCGTGAGCGCCAGCGCGAACAGCACGCTCACGCGAAAGCCGTAGATGAGCTGGGCCAGCAGGTCGCGGCCGCGGTCGTCGGTGCCCAGCCAGTTGGCGGCGCTGGGTCCCGAGGGGTTGGGCTTCTCGGCGAAGTAATTGATGGTTTGCGAGCCGTAGGGATTGGGCGCGTAGAGGGCCCAGTTGCCGTCCCGGGTGATCTGCTCGCGGATGAACGGGTCGAGGTAGTCGGCGGCGGTCTGGAAGTCGCCGCCGAACACGGTCTCGGGCAGGTCCTGCACGATGGGGAAATAGGTCTTGCCCTCGTAGCGCACGACCAGCGGCCGGTCGTTGGACAGCACCTCGGCGAACAGGCTGGCCACCACCAATGCGCCAAACAGCAGCAGGCTCCAGTAGCCCAGGCGGTTGCGCCTGAAGCGCTGCCAGGCGCGCCGGCCGGGGCTCAAGGAAACCGCTGCCATCAGTCGAACTTCACGCGCGGGTCCACCCACACGTAGCACAGGTCGGAGATCAGCTTGGTCACCAGGCCGATCAGGGTGAACAGGAACAGCGTGCCCAGCACCACCGGGTAGTCGCGGCGGATCACGCTCTCGTAGCTCAGCAGGCCCAGGCCGTCGAGCGAGAACAGGGTCTCGATGAGCAGCGCGCCGGTGAAGAAGGCCCCGATGAAGGCGGCCGGGAAACCCGTGACGATGGGGATCAGCGCGTTGCGGAACACATGCTTCCACAGCACCTGGCGCTCGCCCAGGCCCTTGGCCCTGGCGGTCATCACGTACTGCTTGCGGATCTCCTCCAGGAAGGCGTTCTTGGTCAGCATCGCGATGACGGCGAAGCTGCCCAGCACCATGGCCGTGACCGGCAGGGTGATGTGCCACAGGTAGTCCACGATGCGCGCGCCCCAGCCCAGCTCGTCCCAGTTGGCCGAGGTGAGGCCGCGCAGCGGGAACCACTGCAGCTGCCCGCCAAAGACCACCAGCAGCGCCACGCCCAGCACGAAGCCCGGGATGGCGTAGCCCACGAGCACGATCAGCGTGCTGACCAGGTCGAAGCGCGTGCCGGCGCGCACCGCCTTGGCCACACCCAGCGGCACAGCCACGCCATAACTGATGAGGAAGGTCCACAGCCCCAGGCTGATGGACACCGGCAGCTTCTCGGCGATGAGTTGGGACACCGGCTTGTTCTGAAAGAAGCTGGTGCCCAGGTCGAAGCGCGCGAAGCGGCCGATCATCTCGACGAAGCGCTGGTGCGCGGGTTTGTCGAAACCATAGAGCGCCTTGATCTGCTCGATGCGCTGCGGGTCCACGCCCTGCCCGCCACGGTACAGGGCACCGCCTTCAGCGCCCGTGCCACCCGCGGCGCGCGCCTCGGCCAGGTACTGCTCCACCGGACCGCCGGGCACGAACTGGATCACCACGAAGGTGATCAGCAGCACGCCGAACAGCGTGGGCAGCATCAGCAGCAGGCGTTTGAGGATGTAAGCCCACATGGCGCGTCAGTCCTGCTGCCGTGGGGCGGCCCACCAGGTGTCGATGGCCCAGGCCTCGCCGGTGGCGTACGGGGGCATTTCGGGCGGGCGCTGCAGGCGCCAGGCGTTGTAGGCCAGGCGGTGCGTGGACGCCGACCACTGCGGAATCAGGATGTGGCTGTGGGCGATCGCGCGGTCCAATGCCCGGCAGGCGGCGAGGAAATCGGGCTGGGTCTTGGCGCCCACCATGCGAGCGATGAGCCGGTCCACCACCGGGTTGGCCATGCCCGCGTAGTTGCCCGAGTCGGGCGTTTTCGCGGCCTCGCTGCCGAACAGGTCGGCGTACTCGGCGCCGGGGTTGGTCGTGCCCTGGAAGGCGATCGAAATGATGTCGAAGTCGAAGGTGCGCAGGCGCTGCTGGTAGAGCGCGAAGTCGACGGGCCGGAAGCGCAGCGTGATGCCGAGCTTTTGCAGGTTGCGGATCCAGGGCGAGACCACGCGCGCGCCGGTTTCGTTGCTGTCGAGGTACTCCAGCACCAGGGGCTCGCCCTGGGCGTTCTTGAGCACGCCGTCCTGCACCGTCCAGCCCGCCTCCCGCAGCAGCGCCTGGGCCTTTCGCAGGTTGCCGCGCAGCGACTGCCCGCCGTCGGTGCGTGGCGGCGCATACATGGGCCCGAACACGGCCGGCGGCAGCTGCGCGCGGCCTGGCTCGAGCAGCGCCAGTTCCTCGGGCGAGGGCGAACCCTGGGCCGCGCACTCGGTGTTGCCGAACAGGCCCCGCACACGCTGGTAGGCGCCATAGAACATCTGCCGGTTCATCCACTCGTAGTCCACCGCCAGGTCCAGGGCCTCGCGCACGCGGATGTCGTCCAGCGGCTTGCGCCGGGTATTGAGCACATAGCTCTGGAAGCCAGTGGGCAGCTTGTGAGGCAGCTCGATCTTGACCAGCTCGCCGCTGTCGAACTTGCGGCCGTTGACGCGGCGCGCCCAGTCACCGGCCGAGAAGAAGCGCATCAGGTCGAACTCGCCCGCCTTGAGCGCCTCCAGTCGCGCCGTGTTGTCCTTGTAGATCTTCACCGAGATGCGGTCGAAGTTGGCCGTGCCGCGGCGCACCGGCAGGTCGCGCGCCCAGTAGCCCGGGTCGCGCACATAGGTGATGTCGCGGCCGAACTTCACCGGTCCGATGGTGTAGGGGCCGCTGCCGATGGGCGGGTCCATCACGACCTTGTCGAAAGTCTTGCGCTGGCCGGTGGCGGGATCGGGCTCATTGCCCCACTGCCGGCTGAAGATGGGTATGGCCCCGACGGTGAGCGGCAGTTCGCGGTTGGGCCGCTTGAAACGGAAGCGCACGGTGCGCTCGCCGAGCACGTCCAGGCCCGCCACGTCCGCCAGGATGGTCTTGTAGGCCGGCGAGGTGTAAGGGCCCAACAGGGTGTCGAAACTGAACTTCACGTCGGCGGCCAGCACCGGGTCGCCGTTGTGGAACTTGGCCGTGTCGCGCAGCCGAAACACCACGGACAAGCCGTCGGGCGCGGCCTGCACGTCCTCGGCCAGCAGACCGTAGCCGGAGCCGGTCTCGTCCAGCGCCCCGGTCAGCAGCGAATCGAACATCAGGCCGCTGAGGTAAGCCGGGGCGGTGCCGCGCAAGCTGAACGGGTTGTACTTGTCGAAATTGCTGACGCGCAGATTGCTCACCAGGCGCAGTTCGCCGCCCTTGGGCGCCTGCGGATTGACGTAATCGAAGTGGGTGAATCCCTCCGGGTACTTCAATTCGCCCCAGATCGCATACCCGTGCGCAGCCCACAGCGCCGGCGCCGCCAGGCCCAGGGTCCACGCCACGCCCCAGCGGCACAGCCGGCGCAGCAAGGAAAGGGGCGTAACGTGCATGCGACAATTCTGCGTGATTTTTTCCTGGAGTCCGATCAATGGGTTTTCTCGCTGGCAAGAAGCTGCTCATCACTGGGGTGCTGTCCAACCGTTCCATCGCCTACGGCATCGCCAAGGCCTGCCACGAACAAGGCGCTGAACTGGCCTTCAGCTACGTGGGTGAGCGCTTCAAGGACCGCATCACCGAGTTCGCCGCCGATTTCGGCTCCACGCTGGTCTTCGACTGCGACGTGGGCGACGACGCCCAGATCGAGAAGCTGTTCAGCGATCTGTCTCAGACCTGGCCCACCTTCGATGGTTTCGTGCACGCCATCGGTTTCGCGCCGCGCGAAGCCATCGCGGGCGACTTCCTGGATGGTTTGTCGCGCGAGGCCTTCAAGATCGCGCACGACATCAGCGCCTACAGCTTCCCGGCCATGGCCAAG
This sequence comes from Hydrogenophaga sp. SNF1, assembly GCF_034421675.1. NCBI lineage: Bacteria > Pseudomonadati > Pseudomonadota > Betaproteobacteria > Burkholderiales > Comamonadaceae > Hydrogenophaga > Hydrogenophaga sp. SNF1. The sequence continues at coordinate 2,370,594 of NZ_CP139793.1, read as the reverse complement.
GCGGCCCTGCCCTACCTCAACCAGCGCGCCGCCCTGCTCACGCTGAGCTACCTGGGCGCCGAACGCTGCGTGCCCAACTACAACACCATGGGCCTGGCCAAGGCCAGCCTGGAGGCCTCGGTGCGCTACCTGGCCGAATCCCTGGGTCCCAAGGGCATGCGCGTCAACGGCGTGAGCGCCGGCCCCATCAAGACCCTGGCCGCCAGCGGCATCAAGGGCTTCGGCAAGCTCATGAACCTGGTGTCCACCGTGTCGCCGCTGCGCCGCAACGTCACCATCGAAGACGTGGGCAATGCCTCGGCCTTCCTGCTGTCCGACCTGTCCTCGGGCATCACGGGCGAGATCATCTACGTCGACGGCGGCTTCAGCCACGTGGTGGGCGACTCGGCCAACGCCGAGGCCTGATCCCCGGGCGTCGGCCACAAAAAAAGGCCCTGCAGCGCAGGGCCTTTTTGCTGAATGCGCGCCGGCCGCTCAGGCCTTCACGCAGTCCGCGAAATAGGCCTTGCGCCCGTCCTCGCCCACGGTCTCCACCAGGCCGTGGATGTCGGTCTCGAAACCCGGGCACTCGCGCGCGAACTCGCGGTTGAACTTGAGGTAGTCCACGATCTTGCGGTTGAACACCTCGCCCGGGATCAGCAGCGGGATGCCCGGCGGGTACGGCGTCACCAGGCTGGTGGTGATGCGGCCCTCCAGCTCGTCGATGGGCACGCGCTCGGTGGTGCGCTGGGCGATGTGGGCAAAGGCCTCGCTGGGCTTCATGGCCGGCAGCAGGTCGCTCAGGTACATCTCGGTGGTCAGGCGCGCGATGTCGTACTTGGCGTAGAGCGCATGCACGTGCTGGCACAGGTCGCGCAGGCCCATCTGCTCGTAGCGCGGCTGCTTGGCGCAGAACTCCGGCATGATGCGCCACATCGGCTGGTTCTTCTCATAGTCGTCCTTGAACTGCTGCAGCGCCGTGAGCAGCGTGTTCCAGCGGCCCTTGGTGATGCCGATGGTGAACATGATGAAGAAGCTGTAGAGGCCGGTCTTCTCCACCACCACGCCGTGCTCGGCCAGGAACTTGGTGACGATGGACGCGGGGATGCCGGTTTCGCCGAAGCTGCCGTCCATGTCGAGGCCGGGCGTGACGATGGTGGCCTTGATCGGGTCCAGCATGTTGAAGCCCGGCGCCATATCACCGAAGCCGTGCCAGTCGCGCTCGGTGTGGTGCTCGGCGGCGTCGTCGCGGCGGCGGTTGAGCACCCAGTCCTTGGCCTCGCCCACGCCCTCGTCGGCCAGGCGGTCCGGGCCCCAGACCTTGAACCACCAGTCGTCGGCGCCGAAGTCGTCCTCGACCTTGCGCATGGCGCGGCGGAAGTCCAGCGCCTCCAGCAGGCTTTCCTCGACCAGCGCGCGGCCACCGGGCGGCTCCATCATGGCCGCGGCCACGTCGCAGCTCGCGATGATCGCGTACTGCGGGCTGGTGCTGGTATGCATCAGGTAGGACTCGTTGAACAGGTGCCGGTCGAGCTTGACGTTCTGCGAGTCCTGCACCAGCACATGGCTGGCCTGGCTGATGCCGGCCAGCAGCTTGTGGATGGACTGGGTGGCGTACACCACCGACTCCATGGGCCGCGCGCGCTTCTTGCCCATGGCGTGGTAGTTGCCATAGAAGGGATGGAAGGCCGCGTGCGGCAGCCAGGCTTCGTCGAAGTGCAGGTTGCCGACGTAGCCATCCAGCATCTGCTTGATGGCCTCCGTGTTGTAGAGCACGCCGTCGTAGGTGCTCTGCGTGAGGGTGAGGATGCGCGGCTTGACGGCGGCGGCGTCCACGCCCTTGAGCAGCGGGTTGGCGCGGATCTTGGCCTGGATGGCCTCGATCTCGAACTCGCTCTGCGGGATCGGGCCGATGATGCCGTAGTGGTTGCGCGTGGGCTTGAGGAAGACGGGAACGGCGCCCGTCATGATGATGCTGTGCAGGATGGACTTGTGGCAGTTGCGGTCCACCACCACCACGTCGCCCGGGGCCACCGTGTGGTGCCAGACCATCTTGTTGCTGGTGCTGGTGCCGTTGGTGACGAAGAAGCAGTGGTCGGCGTTGAAGATGCGCGCCGCGTTGCGCTCGCTGGCACCGATGGCGCCGTTGTGGTCGAGCAGCTGGCCCAGCTCCTCGACCGCGTTGCACACGTCCGAGCGCAGCATGTTCTCGCCGAAGAACTGGTGGAACATCTGGCCCACGGGGCTCTTGAGGAAGGCCACGCCACCCGAGTGGCCCGGGCAGTGCCAGGAATAGGAGCCGTCCTCGGCGTAGTCCAGCAGGGCCTTGAAGAACGGCGGCTGAATACCTTCGAGGTAGCTCTTGGCCTCGCGGATGATGTGGCGCGCCACGAACTCGGGCGTGTCCTCGAACATGTGGATGAAGCCGTGCAGTTCGCGCAGCACGTCGTTGGGCAGGTGCCGGCTGGTCTTGGTCTCGCCATAGATATAGATCGGCACGTCGGCGTTCTTGCGGCGCACCTCTTCGATGAAGGTGCGCAGGTTCAGCACCGCGGGGTCGAGGTCCGGCCCCTGGCTGAACTCCTCGTCGTCGATGGACAGGATGAAGGCGCTGGCGCGGCTTTGCTGCTGCGCGAACTGCGACAGGTCGCCATAGCTCGTGACGCCCACGACCTCCATGCCCTCGCTTTCGATGGCCTGCGCGAGCGCGCGAATGCCCAGGCCCGAGGTGTTCTCGGAGCGGAAATCCTCGTCGATGATGACGATGGGGAAACGGAACTTCATGCGGCTCTCCTGGCGAAGCGCGCAAGTGTACGGAAAACGCATGTCCGTCCGGCCTTGTCGGGCCTGGATTGGCGCAGAATGCGAAGCGGTCCCGACGGGGGACCGCTACACGGAGGACAAGGCACATGGCCGATTCGACCTGGTGGTGGCTGCTGGCGGGCGTGCTCGTGGGCGCCGAGCTGCTCACCGGCACGTTCTACTTGCTCATGCTGGCGCTGGGCGCCGCGGCCGGCGCCATCGCCGCGCACCTGGGACTGCCCCTGACGGGACAGCTGGTGGTGGCCGCCTTGGTGGGCGCTGCCGCGGTGGCGGGGTGGCACTGGCACTCGCGCCGCCGGCCCGGCGACCCTTCGGTGCGCAGCCTGCGCAGCGTCAACCTCGACATTGGCGAGGTCATTCACATCGAGCAATGGAACAACGACGGCACGGCCACGGTCAAATACCGCGGCGCCGCCTGGACCGTGATCCAGCGGCCCGGCAACGCGCCCACACCCGGCGCCTACCGCGTCACCGAACTCGTGGGCAACCGCCTGCTCGTCGAGAAGGCCTGAGTCCAGGCCGCCCCGCAACCGCTCCCTAGAAAGAACAAGACCCGACCATGGAAATCGCCATCCTGCTCATCGTCGTCGCCGCGATCTTCGTCACGCGCGCCGTCAAGATCGTGCCCCAGCAGACCGCCTGGGTGATCGAACGCCTGGGCAAGTACCACGCCTCGCTCGCGCCCGGCCTGAACATCATCGTGCCCTTCATCGACAAGGTGGCCTACAAGCACAGCCTGAAGGAAATCCCGCTGGACGTGCCCAGCCAGGTCTGCATCACGCGCGACAACACCCAGCTCCAGGTGGACGGCATCCTCTACTTCCAGGTGACCGACCCCATGCGCGCGAGCTACGGCTCGTCCAACTACATCGTCGCGGTCACGCAGCTGGCGCAGACCTCGCTGCGCTCGGTCATCGGCAAGCTCGAGCTCGACAAGACCTTCGAGGAGCGCGACATGATCAACGCGCAGGTGGTCTCGGCCATCGACGAGGCCGCGCTCAACTGGGGCGTGAAGGTGCTGCGCTACGAGATCAAGGACCTGACGCCGCCGGCCGAGATCCTGCGCGCCATGCAGGCCCAGATCACGGCCGAACGCGAGAAGCGTGCCCTGATCGCCGCCTCCGAAGGCCGCCGGCAGGAGCAGATCAACATCGCCACCGGCGAGCGCGAGGCCTTCATCGCGCGCTCCGAGGGCGAGAAGCAGGCCGAGATCAACAAGGCCCAGGGCGAGGCAGCCGCCATCCTCGCCGTGGCCGAGGCCACGGCTGGCGCGATCCGGCAGGTGGCCGAGGCGATCCGCCAACCTGGAGGCCAGGAGGCCGTGCAGCTGAAGGTGGCCGAGAAGGCCGTCGAGGCCTACGCCAGCGTGGCGGCCGACGCCACCACCACGCTCATCGTGCCCAGCAACATGACCGAGGTCTCGGCACTGATCGGCTCGGCCATGAAGATGGTGCAGGCGGGCAAAACCCCGGGAGCCTGACATGGACGACCTCGCGCACAACGTGCTGGGCGGCGAGCTGCAAGCCTGCTCGTTCGACCCGCTGACCGGCTTCTACCGCGACGGCTGCTGCCACACCGGCGCCGACGACGAAGGCACGCACGTGGTCTGTGCGCGCGTCACGCGCGAGTTCCTCGACTTCTCCAGCCAGCGTGGCAACGACCTCGCCACGCCCCGGCCCGAGCAGCGCTTCGCGGGCCTCAAGGCCGGCGACCGCTGGTGCCTGTGCGTGAGCCGCTGGCTGGAGGCGCTGCAGGCCGGCGTGGCCCCGCCCGTGGTGCTCGAAGCCACGCACCAGAACGCCTTGCAGCACGTCCCGCTCGAGGTGTTGCAGCGCCACGCATGGCGCAAGGCCGAAGACGGCAGCCACACCGGCTAAGGCCCTGCGCGGGTGCGCTACAATCCCGCGCTTCGCGGAGAGGTGGATGAGCGGTTTAAGTCGCACGCCTGGAAAGCGTGTGTGGGTTAATCCCCACCGCGGGTTCGAATCCCGCCCTCTCCGCCAACCATCACGCTCAGAACGACCCAGGTCGCTTCACCCAGAGCCCTGAAAGCCCCGTCAACCCTCGTGTTGCGGGGCTTTTTTTCGTGCATCCCGGTGCACCGCCCACGACCGACCAATCACGCGGCGCATCCCTTGCACCCTCGCCAAGAGCCGGCCCTTTGATGCAGCGCAAGCCCCGCGCGCCTGAACCCCGCCTAACCTCGCCATGGGCTTGGGTCATCCCAACGATCGAGCGCAGAATGCACTGAAGAGGGCGTATGGCCCACCCTCAGCTTTTCGGCGTGGTCAAGGAGCTCACGATGCCTTGGAAGAACACCTCAAGCCGCTACGGAACCGTCTCGATAGCCCTCCACTGGTTGACCGTGCTCGTCTTGATCGGTGTCTATGCCTGCATCAACCTGACCGACCTCTTCGCCAAGGGCAGCGCACCGCGCGAAGCCTTGAAGGACGGGCATTTCATGCTCGGCCTGGCGGTGCTGGCCCTCATGGCCCCGCGCCTGTTCAACCGCGTCCTGGGCGAGACCCCGGCCGTCGCGCCACCCTTGCCCCGCTGGCAGCAAGGGCTGGCAAGCGCCATGCACATCGCTCTGTACGTCTTTCTGGTGGCCATGCCCCTGCTCGGTTGGCTGACGCTCAGCGCCTCGGGAAAGCCGATCCCGTTCTTCGGCATCCAGCTGCCAGCGCTCCTGGCGGAAAACAAAGACCTCGGCAAGCAGTTGAAAGAGGTCCACGAAGCGCTCGGCACGCTGGGCTATTTCCTGGTCGGCGCGCATGCCCTGGCGGCGCTGTTCCACCACTTCGTCACCCGAGACAACACGCTGCTTCGGATGTGGCCCCAAAGGCGATAGCGCCACCGCCCCATTCGTTCCAGGCAGGCCCTGAACGCCCCCCCCTCGAAGCCAGCCCCGCCGCGCCGGTATCGCCCGATACAGCCGCGACCCGCGCCGCGACCCAAGAATGGGGCTTCCTTCACTTGGGCCTTCGCCATGACACCCCTAGAACACGCCCGCGAACTGATCGAGCGCTTCATCCGCGCCGTCAACAACGGAGACGCCGACGCGGCCCAGCGCTGCCTCACGCCCGACGTCCAGCTGGTCTTTCCCGGCCCCACCCGCTTCCAGCGCGTGGCCGATTTCCTCGCCCTGAGCGGGCCTCGCTACCAGCGCGTGGCCTACACCTATGGCGCGATGGAGCTGGCGCAGAGCCACCAAGGCCACACCGTGGTCTTCGCCCAAGGCACGGTCAGCGGCGTGTTCGCCAATGGCCAGGCTTTCGATGGCGTGCGCTACATCGACCGCTTCGACATCGACAACGGCCTCATCGCCTCCAAGGAGGTCTGGTCCGACATGGCCGATCGCATGCGCCGGCTCGGCGTCTGAGCCGCGATCGGTATCGGCCTATACAGACACGGCGGGCCGCCGTGCGCACCATGGCCCCGTGCACAAGCGGTTGCACGGATCACATGGAGATTTCATGAGCAAGCACCCCGACGCCGTCGCGGCGATCACCCAGCGCTACCAGGAGTGGATGAAGGCCATCCGCGAACGCGACCTGGAGGCCATCCTGTCCATCTACGCCGACGACGCCACCTACATGCCACCCGGGCGGCCGCTGGCCACGGGCCGGGCCAAGCTGAAGGAGGTCTGGGGCGGCTACCTGCAGCGCAAGGACTTCGTGGCCGAATACACGCCCACGCTGCACCTGTCGGACGCCGGTGACATGGCCTACGACATTGGCCGCTACCGCATCAGTATGGTCAAGGACGAAGGGCCGGTGAGCTTCGTCGGCAAGTACGTGGTGGTGTGGAAGAAGGTCGACGGGCAATGGCGCGCCATGCTCGACATGGACAACGACAACGGGCCCGAGGCCAAGGCCTGAGTCCGTCCTGAGGGTGCGCCGGGCGCGCGCCCTCAGCGCGTATTGGAGGCCTCGGCCCGCGTCTCGGGCCAGCCCTCGCCCGGCGGGTCGCCTTCGTTCAGGATCACGAAGCGCGACCCATTCATCGCCAGTTGACCGCGCTGGCGCAGGCGGTTGATCACGCGCGTGACGGTCACGCGCGAGGTGCCGGTCATGCGCCCCACCTGCTCGTGCGTGAGGTGCACGGTCATCTCCCGGCCCTGCGCGGTGGTGGTGCCGAAGATGCCAGCCACGCGCCGCAGCAGGTGCAGCACGCGCGCCTCGGGCGGCAGGGAGAAGGCGTATTCGAGCCGGATGGCCAGCACGCGCTGCTTGATGCTCACGATGCGCAGCAGCGACAGGGCGAGCTCGGGATGGGTGGCGAAGGCCTCGCGCAGGCGCCGCGCGTCGAAGCGCAGCACCTCGGCGTCGCGCAGGGCCACCGCGGTGGAGAAACGCGGCAGCCCGTCGAACGCCGGGGCGTCCCCGCACAGGCCGTTGGGGCCCATGACCTCGATGGTGATCTCCTGCCCGTCTTCCTCGAAGCAGGAGATGCGCACCTCGCCCGAGAGGATCAGGAAGAAGTGCGGCGACACCTCCCCCTGTCCGTACAGCAGGTTGCCCTTGCGGATACGCAGGCGGTCGGCCAGGTAGTCGTGCCGCAGCCACAGCTCCACGTCCTCGGGGGACAGGCCCCAGGTTTCTTGTCGGCGTTCGCTCATGGCGGGGGAATCTAGCTTCATGGCCGCGATCCTTCAATGGCGCCCTCACAGGCGCGTGGTGGGCGGCAGCTCCAGGCCATAGAGGGTCTTGCCGTAGAGCTCGCCACCCACCTCGGCCTGCAGCAGGAAGTGGGAGGCCATGCCGTGGATGTCTCGGAAGAAGCGCTCCACCGGCCCCTGCGGCAGGATGGCGCCGCCGCATGTGGCCACCAGCCGGCCAGCGGCCGCCACCGCCATGCGCGAGGCCAGCGCGGCGTCGGCCCGGTAGCGGGCGCGCTGCTCCTGGCCAAAGGGCTCGCCGCGCTCGGCCTGGGCGTGCATCTCGTCGATGTCGGAGACGATCAGGCGGTGCGCCATGTGGATCTGCGCCGCGCCCTGGCCCAGTTCGATCTGGTTGTGGCGGTCCTCCGACTGCGCGGTCGAGGTGGCGTTGGCGATGCGCTTGCGACCCAGCGCGATGACGGCGTCGAGCAGGCCAAAGGCCCCGCCCACGACACCCGCCGCGGTGCACAAGGCGAACACCGCGTTGAGCGGCATGCGGTACATGGGGCCGTGGTTGCGGGCCTGGCCCGGGTACACGCCGCGCTGCGCGTCGGTCCAGGAGAGGGTGCGGTACAGCGGCACGAGGCAATCGCTCAGGCTCACGTCCTTGCTGCCGGTGCCGCGCATGCTGGCCACCTGCCAGCTGGCGTGGTCGACCGTGAAGGCGCTGCGCGGCACCGCCGCGAGCCGCTGCTCGGGCGGGCCACCGTCCCGCGGCACCGCCACCATCACGCACAGCCAGTCGGCCACGTCCACGCCCGAGGCGTACAGCCAGCGGCCCGACAGGCGCAGCGCGTCGCCTTCGAGGCGCACCTGCACATCGCGCCCCACACCGCCGCTGAGCACGGGCACCACCGCGTCGCGACCACCGGCGAAGACCTCGTCCTGAAAACGCGGCTCGAACATGCCGAGCAGCCAGGGGTGCACGCCCGCCAGGCAAAGGATCCAGCCGGCCGCCGTGTCGGCGCGGGCCACTTCGCGCGCGCATTCGAACAGCGCGCGCGGGTGCATGTCCCAGCCGCCGCAGGACAGGGGCTGCACGATGCGGAACAGGCCGATGCCGCGCATCGCGGCCATCGCCTCGTCGGACACGCGGCGCTCGGCCTCGTGCCGCGGCGCGCAGTCGCGCAGCAGCGGCGCCAGGCCGCGCGCCCGCGCCACCAGTTCTTCGATGGCCGGGGCGGGTGAAGCTGGTGCGATGCGGCTCATGCGGCGGCCCCCCCAAGCTCGTGGTACTGGCCCCGCAGGTACACCAGCGCGCGCGCGTCGACATCGCCGTCGCGCAGGGCGTTCACCTGCCCGACGACGATGGTGTGGTCGCCCGCGGCGTGCTGCGCCACGACCTCGCAGACCAGGGCGGCGCCGGCGTTGTCGAGCACGGGCACGCCCTGCTCCATGGCCCAGGGGGCCTCGCAGCCCGCCTCGCCGCGGCCGGCGTAGTACTGGGACACGGCCTGGTGGCCGGCCTTGAGCACGTTGACCGAGAAGCGGCCGTGGCGCCGCAGCGGCGAGAGCCAGCGGCTTTCGTTGCGCACGCAGACGAGCAGCAGCGGCGGCTCCAGGCTCACCGAGGTGACCGAGTTGGCCGTCATGGCCGCGGGTGCCTCGGCCGTGCCGCAGGCCACCACGGTGACGCCAGTGGGAAGACAGGCCATCGCGGCGCGAAACCGGCGGCTGTCGAGAGTGCTGTCCATCCTGAGGACCTCCGTTGTGATTGATGGTGGGCCGCAGTCTCGCGAGCCCGGCGCGCAACGTCTGTATCGATCGATACCTGCACGCCAGGGCATTCCCTTAGCGCGCTTGTATCGGCCGATACCGCGAGGAGCGCGCGCGCTGCGTACCGTCGCGGCATCCACAACGAGGAGCACTCACATGAAGCCCATCAAACGGCTGCTGGCGGCGACCCTGCTGCTGGCGGCAACCCACGCCACGACCTGGGCACAGGCCCCTGGCAAACCGACGCTGGTGATCGGCGTGGTGGCATCGGCCAGCGGGCCGGCCGCCGCCCTGGGCCTGCCCGAGAAGAAGGCGATCGAGCTGGTCGAGGAGATGGCGCGCTCGCGCGGCGACCTGCCGTTCCAGCCGCGCTTCGTCTACCTGGACGACGGCTCCGATCCCACGCGGGCCGTCAACGCGGTGCGCAAGCTGGCCAGCGAGGACGGCGCCGCGGTGGTCATCTGCTGCACCACCACGCCCGCCTCCATGGCCGTGCTGGACACCGTCAAGGCGGCCGGCGTGCTCAACATTTCCATGGCCTCGGCCGCCACCGTGGTGGAGCCCGTGGCCGAGCGGCACTGGACCTTCAAGACGCCGATGACCGACCGCATGCAGATCGCCTTCACGCTCGAGCGCCTGAGGAAAAGCGGCGCCAAGCGCATCGCCTACTTCGGGCTCGAGGACGCCTATGGCGAGGCCGGCTGGAACGAGTTCCGCAAGCTGGCCCCCGAGTACGGCCTGCAGATCGTGGCCAACGAGCGCTTCTCCCGCGCCGACACCAACTTCACGCCGCAGGCGCTGCGCATCCGCCAGGCCGGCGCCGACGCGGTCTACCTGCACGCCATCCCGCCGTCCAGCGTGCTGGCGCACCAGGCCTTGCTGCGCGTGGGCGTGGACCGGCCCGTGTTCCACAGCGCGGGCGCGGCCAACGCGGGCTTTCTGGCCATGGCCAAGGGCACGCTGGACGGCGCCTACGTGGTGAGCGGTGCCCTGCAGGTGCATGAGCAGCTGCCGGCGAGCCACCCGCTCAAGCAGCCGCTGCAGCGCTTCGTCGAAGCCTACGCGCGCAAATTCCCCGGCGAAACGGCCGACCTGTTCGCGGGCCAGGGCTGGGACGCGGCCCACCTCGCGCTCAGCGCCCTGTCGGCCGCCACCAAGGCGGCGCCCGCGGGCGCGCCGCTGCCCGCGCTGCGCGCCGCCGCGCGCGACCAGATGGAGCGCATCCGCGGCCACGCCGGCGCCAACGGCATCTTCAACCTGTCCAAGGACGACCACCTGGGCCTCGACGATGTCGGCCTGGTCATGCTGCGCGTCGACAACGGGCGCTTCAAGCTGCTGGGGGACTGAGCGGTGGCATCGCTGGACACCCTGCTGTTCCTCGGCATCGACGGGCTCACGAGCGGCGCCGTGTACGCGCTGCTCGGCCTGGGCATCGTGCTCATTTACCTGGTGACGCGCGTCATCAACATCGCCCACGGCGACTTCGCCATGCTCGCGGCCATGACCCTGGTGAGCCTGGAGCAAGGCCTGCTGCCGGGCACCAGCTACCTGCTCGGCGCGGGCGCGCTGCTGTGGGGCGCGCTCAGCGCCCTGGCGGCCCGCCGCCAGGGGGCCTGGGCCATCGCGCGGCCCTGCCTGGGCGCGCTGGCCACCGCGGCGCTCGCGTTCGCGCTGCCGCTGGCCCTGGCGGCGCTGCGGGCGCCCGCGGCGCTCAACGCCGCCGCCGCCGTGCTCATGGTGTCGGCGCTCGGCCCCATGTTCCACCGCCTGGCGATCGAGCCCATTGCGCGCGCGAGCGTGCTGGTCTACATCATCGTGACCCTGGGCATGCACCTCATCCTGCAAGGCCTGGCCCTGCAGCTCTGGGGGCCGCAGGCGCACTCGGTCGAGCCCCTGCTCGACGGCAGCCTTGCCATCGGCGCGGTGGTGATCAGCCACCAGTCGCTGCTGGTGCTGGGCCTCACGGTGCTGCTGGTGGTGGCGCTCTACCTGGGCTTCAACCACACCCTGGCGGGCACGGCACTGCGCGCCTGCGCGGTCAACCGCACGGGCGCCGACCTGTGTGGCATCGAGGTCGCGAGCGCCGGACGCCGCGCCTTCGGCCTGGGCGCGGGCCTGGCCGCCGTGGCCGGGGTGCTGATCGCCCCCGTGGTCGGGGTGCACTACGAGATGGGCTTCCTCATCGGGCTCAAGGGCTTCGTGGGCGCCACGCTGGGCGGCCTGGTGAGCTACCCCGGCGCCATCGTCGGCGGCGTGCTGATCGGCGGCTTCGAGTCGGTGTTCTCCTACCTGAGCAGCGCCTACCGCGACGCCCTGGTGTTCCTGCTCATCATTCCCATCCTGCTGCTGCAGACCGCACGCCACAAGCGCCGGGGAGTCGTTCATGGGCATTGAGGCGCGCGGACTTCTTGTCGTCGCGGCACTGGTCGCGCTGGTGTCGGTCGCGGGCGCGGAGTTCCACGCCTCCGTGCTCGCCACCATGGGCATCTACGCCCTGCTCGGCCTGTCGCTGGTGATCCTGGCGCTCAGTGGCCAGGTCTCGCTGGGGCACGCCGCCTTCATGGGCCTGGGCGCCTACGCCAGCGCCCTGCTGGTGGCGCGCACCGGCCTGCACCCGGCAGCCGGCCTGATCGCGGGCCTGGGCGTGTCGGGCGCGGCGGCCTGGCTCATCGGCAGCGCCACCAGCAGCCTGCGCGGCCACTTCCTGGCCCTGACCACGCTGGCCTGGGGCATCGCGCTGGCCGTGTGCTTCCGCGCGGCGGCCGACTGGACCGGCGGCGCCTCGGGCCTGGCGGGCATCGCGCCCTTCACGCTGTTCGGCCAGTCGCTGAGCGCGCCCCGCCCCATGGCCCTGCTGAGCTGGGGCTGCGCGCTGCTGGTGGTCTTCGCCATCCTGCGCGTGCAGCGCTCGCGCACCGGCCGCGCGCTCGGCGCGGTGCGCCAGCAGGAGGTGATGGCCGAGAGCTTCGGCATCTCGGTCAGCGGCGTGCGCCTGTGGACCTTCGTGGTGTCGGCCATGGTGGCGGGCTGGGCCGGCGGCCTGTACGCGCACTACCTGGGCTTCATCAGCCCCTCGCCGTTCGACCTGTCGGGCTCCATCAAGGGCCTGATGATCGCCGTGGTGGGTGGCGAGCTCAGTGCCATGGGCGCGCTCGCGGGGACCGGCATCGTCGAAGGGCTGAACTGGGTGCTGCAGGCGGTGCTGCCCGCCGTTTCGTCCACGGCCAGCAGCCTGGAGCCGCTGTTCTATGGCGTGCTGATCATCGCCGTCATGCTGTTCTTCCCCGAAGGCCTCTGGACCCGGCTGGACCGCGCGCTGGCGACGCGCGGGACGCGGCCGGGCGGCGTGGCCCTGCCCTCGCGGGCCGGCGCCGCGTCCGGCGAGTCCGGCGAGCCCCTGCTCGACGTCGAAGCGGTGGGCGTGGCCTTCGGCGGCGTGAAGGCGCTCAGCGACGTGAGCTTCCGGCTGCACCGCGGCGAGGTGCTGGGCCTCATCGGTCCCAACGGCGCGGGCAAGTCCACCTGCTTCGACGTCATCAGCGGCGTCAATGCGCGGCACGCCGGGCGCGTGCGCCTGCGCGGCGAGCCCCTGGCCCAGGCGCGCGCGGCCGGCGGCCTGGCGCGCAGCTTCCAGCACACGCGCCTGCTCGAAGACCGCACGGTGCTCGACAACGTCATGCTCGGCGCGTTCCGGCGCACCCGCAGCGGCGTGCTGGCGGCCGTGTTCGGGCGCGACGCGAAAGACGAGGCCCGCGTGGCCGCCTCGGCCCGCGACTGCCTGGCGCGCGTGGGCCTGGACGCGCACGCGCAGCGCCTGGTGGAGACCCTCTCGCTCGGCGAACGCCGTCTGGTGGAGGTGGCGCGCGCGCTCATGGCCGACCCCGAGGTGCTGCTGCTGGACGAGCCGGCCGCCGGCCTGCGCCGCGCCGACCGCGAGCGCCTGGTGGCGCTCATTCGCGCCTTGCACGCGCAGGGCTGCACCATCGTGCTGGTGGAGCACGACATGGACATCGTGATGGCCCTGGCCACCCGCGTGGTGGTGCTGGACCGCGGGCGCCTGATCGCCGACGCCGCGCCGGCGGCGGTGCGGCGCGACCCGCGCGTGATCGAGGCCTACCTGGGCATGGGAGACGAGGCATGTTGAACGTCGAGGGACTGAAGGCCGGCTATGGCCGCTCCGAGGTCATCCAGAACCTGTCGCTGCGCGTGGACGCCGGCGAGGCGGTGGCCGTCATCGGCCCCAATGGCGCGGGCAAGACCACCCTGCTCAACGCGCTCATGGGCCTCAATGCACAGGCCTCGGGCGCGCTGACCTGGAACGGTCGCGCCCTGGGGCCCGGCACGGCGCAGCGCCTGCGCGCCGGCATGGCCCTGGTGCCCGAGCGGCGCGAGCTGTTCGGCGGCCTGTCGGTGATAGACAACCTGCGCCTCGGCGCCTACCTGCGTCGGCACCAGGCCCGGGGCGCGCTCAAGGCCGACGTGGACTTCGTGTTCGGCCTGTTCCCCGTGCTGCGGGAGCGCCAGTCGCAGATGGCGCAGACGCTGTCGGGCGGCGAGCAGCAGATGCTGGCGATCGGCCGCGCGCTGATGTCGCGCCCCCGGCTGCTGCTGCTCGACGAGCCCTCCACCGGCCTGGCGCCGCGCATCACGCTGCAGATCCTGCAGGCCCTCGATGCCCTGCGCGCGAGCCAGGGCCTGGCCGTGCTGCTGGTCGAGCAGAACGCGCGCCTGGCGCTGCGCTTCAGCGGCCGGGCCTACGTGCTGGAGATGGGCGACGTGGTGCTCGACGGGCCCTCCAGCGAACTGGCGCGCGATCCGCGCGTGATCGACAGCTACCTCGGCAGCGGGGCCACCCATGCCTGAGGCGCGCAACCCCACCGGACGCGTGCTGCTGCGCAACGCCCGCATCTACCCGGACGCGTCGGGCGCGCACGCCACGGCGCTGCTGATGGAAGGCGGCCGCGTGCGCTGGCTGGGCCAGGCCGGCGAGGCCCTGCCCCCGGCGGACGAGGTCATCGACGCGGGCGGCGCCACCGTGCTGCCCAGCTTCATCGACGCGCACGCCCACCTGTGGTGGATGGCGATGGACCGGCTGGTCTGGCAGCTGTCGGGGCCGCAGGCCCCCGCCTCCATCCCCGAGCTGCTGGACGCGCTGCGCGAGCGCGCGCGCGGGGACGGCGACTGGCTGGTGGGCCACGGGCTGTCGGAGGCCCGGCTCGCCGAGCGGCGCCTGCCCACGCGCGCCGAAATCGACCGCGCCGTGGCGGACCGGCCGGTGGTGCTGCGGCGGGTGTGCGGGCACGCGGCCGTGGTCAACACCGAGGCCCTGCGCCGCGCCGGCTACCGCGAGGACAGCCCCGACCCGCCCGGTGGCCTGCTCGAGCGCGAGGGCGGCGTGCCCAACGGCATCCTGCGCGAGGCCGCCGCGGTGCCGCTGTACCCGCTGCTGCCGCGCCCCGCCGCCGACGAACTGGCCAGCGCCCTGCACGCCGTGGCGCGGCACGCGCTGTCGCTCGGCGTGGGCACCGTGGTGGAGGCGGCCGTCGGCTTCACCGCGGGCTTCGAGGCCGAGTGGGATCTGTGGTGCCGTGTGCGCGACCAGGGCGGCTTTCCGCTGCGCATGGGCTTCATGTTCGCCATCGGCGCCACCGAGGCCGCGCTGCGCGGCCTGCGGCCCTCGCTCGACCCGCGCTGGCGCGCCGCCACGCTCAAGTGCTTCAGCGACGGCACCCTGGGCAGCCAGACCGCGGCGCTGCACCAGCCCTACTGCGCCTGCGCGCAGCGCAAGGGCCTGCTCATGGACAGCCCGGCGGCGCTGCGCCACGGCGTGTCGGTGGCGGCGGCGGCGGGCTGGCAGGTGGCGATCCACGCCATCGGCGACCACGGCGTGGACGAGGCGCTGGACGCGCTGCGCACCGCGGCGCCGCTGGCCGACGGTCGCCCGCACCGCGTCGAGCACCTCGGCCTGCTGTCCGACGGCGCGCTGGACCGGCTCGCGGCCACCGGCGCCGCGGTGGCGACCCAGCCCAGCTTCATCGGGCGCATGGGCGACGGCTTCGCGGCCGCGCTCGGCCCCGAGCGCGCCCAGCGCCTCTACCCCGCCCGCAGCCTGGTCGAGCGCGGCGTGCGGCTGGTGGGCAGTTCGGACGCCCCCGCCGGCGACTTCTCCCCCTTCGCCTCCATGGCGGACGCGCGCGAGCGGCGCACACCCTCGGGCGCGGTGCTGGGCGCCCGCGAACGCCTGGACGCGGCCGAGGCCCTGCGCAGCCACACGGAAAACGCCGCGCGGGCGATGGGGCTGTGGGACCGCATCGGTCACCTGAACGTGGGCGCCGACGCGGACCTCATCCTGGTGGACACGGACCCGTTCCAGGCCGAGGCCGCCGCCGTGCGGCGCACGCGGGTCCTGCGCCATGTGCTGGGAGGGCGCACGGTGTGGACCGCTTGAAGTGCCCGCCCGCCCCCACCGGGGGGCCAACCCGCGCCCGATAAAATGCGCGTCGGGCCTTCGGGCCCTTTCGTTTTTCCGGGGCCCCTGCGCCCACCGGCCTTCGCGCCACGCTTTGCCTTCATGCCCGCCGCGCCTTCCTGGACCATCCGCTCCCTGCTCCCCGACGACCTGAACGACCTGCTGGACCTGCAGGCCCAATGCTTTGGCGAGGACTTCCTCGAAAGCGCCGAGGTCTACGCGCGGCGGCTGGCCAGCGACCACCAGCAGTCGCTGGGCATCGCCTGCGAGCGCACGCGCGCGCTGCGCGCCTACGCGGCGGCCTACTGGTCGGACCCCGGCAAGGTCACGCCCTTCGACGGTGACTTCCTGCCGCCGCGCGCGCACCAGCCCGTGCTCTACCTGCACGACGTGTCGGTGGCGCCCGAGTGGAGCGGGCGCGGCGCGGCGGGCGCGCTGCTCGGCGCCCTCTTCCAGCGCGCCCGCGCGCGCGGCGTGCGCCAGGCCGCGTTGGTCTCGGTGCAGGGCTCGCAAGCCTACTGGGCGCGCCACGGCTTCACGCGGCGGGCCGTCACGGATCCGCAGCAGCAGCGCCACCTGCTCAGCTACGGCGAGGACGCGGCCTACATGGTTGCGCCGCTCTGAGACCGCAGCGCCCAGCGGCGTTCATTCAGCCGGGCATCCCGTCGGGTCGCGTGTAGACGCTCATCGCGCCTTTCTTGCGGGTCACCTGGGGCGTGATCTCCACGATCTCGGCCGGAAAGGCCTGGGGCGCGTCCATGCCGGGCGTCCACAGCCAGTAGTGGTTGCCCTCCATGCCGTTGACGGCGACCACGCGGTGGTTGCCGCGGTTGTCGATGGCGTGGATGGTCACGCGGTTGAGCAAGCCGCCCTGCAGGGCCCGCATGTCGTTGATGGCCTCCTCCACCGCACGCCCGACCGACATGCCCATCTTCATGTACAGCACCACGGCGCGCGAGGTGCCCGCGCGGATGGTCATCTCACCCGCGCCAGTGCAGGCGCAGGCGCCATAGCGGCTGTCGGCGTAGGAGCCGGCGCCGATGATGGGGCTGTCGCCCAGGCGGCCGGGGTACTTCCAGCCCCAGCCCGAGGTGCTGGTGCCGCTGACCAGGTGGCGCTCGGCGTCCTGCGCGAGGAACACCGTGGTGTCTTTGCCGATCTCGGGGTCGACGGCGTCGTGGCAGTAGCGCTCCAGCGCCACTTCGGGCCAGCGGCGCCGGTCCTCTTCGCTCACCTCGGCTTCGAACCAGCGCTGCCAGGCGCCGCGCGAGCGCTCGGTCAGCAGCTCGATGCGCTCGGCGCCGATCTCCGCCGCGAAGCGCTCCGCGCCCGCCCCGATGAGCAGTTCGTGCGGCAGGCGCTCCAGCACCTGCCGCGCCACGCGGATGGGGTGGCGAAAGCCCTTGAGCCCGCCCACCGCGCCGGTGCGCAGGCTGGTGCCGTGCATGGCCGAGGCGTCGAGTTCGACCTCACCCAGCAGGTTGGGCCAACCGCCTCGCCCGACGGTGCAGACCTCCTCGTCGTCTTCCACCAGCTCAATGCCGGCTTCCAGCGCATCCAGGCCGGGCGCGCCCGCCGCCAGCAGGCGCGCGGCCGTGGGGATGCCCGACTTGCCTTCGTTGTTCGCAATAACAATCACAGTCAATTCCCATGGCGCGCGGCTCTGCGCCGCGCGCGCGGTTCAGCGATCGCGTCAGAGACCGACGCGGAAGTCCTTGGTCCAGAAGGCCAGCAATGCGGCCTTGTTCTTCATCAGCAGCTCGAAATCGACCTGGGCCAGGCGGTCCAGTTCGGCCCGGCTGAAGCCCACGGACTCGGCCAGCGAGGGCGGCAGCTCCGCGTTGGCCACCGTGGGCGCGTAGCCCATGGTTTCCGCGAAAGCCCGCTGCGCGCGCGCGTCCAGCATGGCATTGAGGTAGCCCATGCCGCAGGCGCCCACCCGGCTGCCGGCCGCCACGGCGGCCTCGAAAGTCGCGGGCAAGGCCCCTTCGCGCGGAAACACGAAGGCCAGTGGCAGGCCGGCCTTCTTCCACTGCAGCGCGCGCGCCTTCCAGGTCACCGTGGCCCAGATCTCGCCACTCTTGAGCGCGCTGGCCAGGGCGTCGACCGAGGGGTAGACCTTGGGTTTGTTGTTCTTGAACTCGCGCAGGAAGTTCTGGCCGGCCGCCAGGTCGCTCGCGCCCTTGCCCGAGGCCAGCGAGCCGGCCAGGGTCAGGTAGTCGTACTGGTCGTCCACCACGCCCACCCGGCCGGCGAGGGAGGCATCCAGCAGCGCCGCCAGGCCGGTGGGCGCGGTTTTCACCTTCTCGGTGTCGTACACCAGCACCAGCGCGCTGAAGATGTGCGGCACCGCGTAGCTGCGCGACAGGCCGGGCAGCACATGCTTCAGATTGGGCACCAGCGCCTTGTCGATGGCCTGGGTCGTGCCTTCGGCGAACATCTGGTACATGTCGTTGTCGCGCAGCAGCGAGACGTCCAGCGTGGCCCGCCGGGCGTTGCGCTCGGCGCGCATCTTGGTCTGGCGCGTCAGCGCGGCGCCCACGTCGTAGACCACCTCCAGCTGCGCGGCCTTGGCCAGCGGGTCGATGTTCTCCTGCAACAGGCGCTGGTAGTCACCGCCCCAGGTGCCCACCACCACGCGGCCCGAACAGGCCTCGCCGGCGGCCAGGGCCGGCCGGCCGGCCAGGCCCAGGGCCGGGGCCAGGGCGATGGCGCCAGCCCCTTGAATGAATCGACGACGGATCAGTCTCATGAAACACACTCCTGTTGGTGGTTGAGGTGGGGAGGGAATGGCTCGCTGCGGGCCCCGGCGGGCTCAGCCGCCCATGGTTCGCCGGTAACGGCGGTGGATGAATCCGTTGGACAGCACGGCCATGGCCAGCGTGACGGTCACCAGCACCCAGGCCAGCGCCGAACCGAAGCCCCAGTTGGCGGCTTTGGTGATCTGGTCGTAGAGGGCCGGCGCCATCATCGTGAGGCCCGTGCCACCCAGCAGCACCGGCGTGGCATAGGCGTTCATGCAGAGGATGAAGACGAGCACCGTGCCGGCGGCCACGCCGGGCGCGGCCATGGGCAACAGCACGCGCCAGAAGGTGGTGAAGAAGTTCGCCCCCAGGTTCTGCGCCGCCTCCTCGACCGAGAAGTCGATCCCCTCCAGCACGCTCTGCAGCGCCAGGATCAGGTAGGGCAACACCACGCCCGTGGTGCCCAGGATCACCGCCAGCGGCGTGTAGAGCAGCTTCACCGGCGCCTCGCTCAGGCCCAGGCCGGTCAACACCGCGTTGACGATGCCGGCGTTGCCCAGAATCACCATCCAGCCCGCCGCGCGCACCACCCCACCCACCATCAGGGGGAACACCAGCAGCACGATGAACAGGCTCTTGCGCGGGCTCTGCGTGCGCGCCAGGAAGTAAGCCACCGGGAAGCCCAGCAGCAGCGCCGCCAGGGTGCATACGGCCGAGACCCAGAGCGTGTCGAACAGCACCCGGTGGTAGTAGGGGTCGGTGAAGAACAGCGCGTAGTTCGCCAGCGTGTAGCCGCTGGCGGCGTCGGTGCCGGGCGTGGCGTCGGCGCGCAAACTGCCCAGCAGCAGCAACAACATGGGCGCGAGCACCACCAGCAGCACCACCAGGGAGGCGGGAAAGGCCAGGCCGGGTCCGGTCAGGGCCAGGGCGCGGCGCGGCGGGGGCGTGAGGTGCGGGCTCATCGGTCGAACAACATGCAGTCTTGCGGGCGGAAGCAGGCGTAGGCGGGCCGGCCGACTGCGATCTGCCCGGGGTCGAAACCGCCGTCCACGTGGTTGGCCAACTGGCTGGTCACGGTGGCGCCATCCGCCAGCAGCGCCTTCACCTCGATGTGCGCGCCTAGGTAGCTGATGGCCTGCGGCGTGCAGGCCAGCGCGTTGCCGCCCGCCATCGGCTGCGCTGCCAGGCGCAGCCGTTCCGGCCGTATGCCCAGGTGGGTGGCGCCGCGCGGCGCCGTGTCGGTGGCCATCACGGTTCCGGTCTCGCTGACGAAGCGGTCCGGCCCCTCGGCCCGACCGGGGAACAGGTTCATGCGGCCCAGGAACTCGGCCACGAACAGGTTGGCCGGGCGCTCGTAGAGCTCGCGCGGCGCGCCCACCTGCTGCACGATGCCGTCGTGCATGATGGCCATGCGGTCGGAGATGGCCAGGGCCTCCTCCTGATCGTGCGTCACGAACACGGTGCTCAGGCCCAGGCGCTGCTGCAGCGCGCGGATCTCCTCGCGCACCTCCAGCCGCAGCTTGGCGTCCAGGTTGGACAAAGGCTCGTCCAGCAGGAAGACGCGCGGCTGGATGGCCAGCGCCCGCGCGATGGCCACGCGCTGCTGCTGGCCGCCCGAGAGCTCGCGCGGATAGCGCGTGCGCAGGTGGCCCATGCGCACCAGCTCCAGCGCCTCACCGATGCGCGCGCCGCGCGCCGCCGCCGGCACTTTGTGCATCTCCAGGCCGAAGGCCACGTTCTGCTCCACCGTCATGTGCGGGAACAGCGCGTAGCGCTGGAACACCATACCCGTGTGGCGCTTGTGCACCGGCAGGCGGGTGATGTCGTCGTCGCCGACCAGGATGCGCCCCGCCGTGGGAGCGATGAAGCCGGCGATCATGCGCAGCGTGGTGGTCTTGCCGCAGCCGCTGGGGCCCAGGAAGGTCACCAGCTCGCCGTCGTCGATGTCCAGGGAAAAATCGGCCACCGCAGTGGTGGGACCGAAGCGCTTCTGAAGGTTCTGCAGGGAGACGCGGGCCATGGCTACACCACTTGACTGAGTTTGACGTACCGGTCGGTGAGCAGCATCACCGCCCCGAGCAAGAGCACCTGCACCGACGAGACCGCGGCGATCGTCGGGTCGAGGTTGAATTCGAGGTACTGCATGATCGCGATGGGCAGCGTGGTGCGCCCCGGACCGACCAGCGAAAGCGAGAGCTCCAGGTTCTCGAACGAGACGATGAAGCTGAACAGCGCGGCGGCCACGATGGAGGGCCGCAGCATGGGCAGCGTGATCCGCAGGAAGGCCACGCCGCTGCTGGCACCCAGGTTGCGCGCCGCCTCGGCGATGGACGGGTCCAGGCCCAGCAGGCCGGCCGACACCAGGCGCACCGTCCAGGGAATGGTCAGGCACACGTGGGCCAGCACCAGGCCGGTGTAGGTGCCGACGATGTCCTGGTCCAGCACGCTCTCGGCGCGCAGGTAGAACAGGTAGACCGCGACGCCGACGATGATGCCGGGGATGAGCAGCGGCGACAGCAGCAGGGTGTTGACCCATTCGCTGCCCGCGAAGCGGTGGCGCACGATGCCCACCGCCGCCATCACGCCAACGACCACGCCGATCAGCGCCGCCACCAGCGCCACCTGGAAGCTGAAGATGAAACCCTGGCTGAAGGCCTTGTCCTGCCAGGCCTTGAGGTACCAGTCCAGCGTGTAGCCCGAGGGCGGGAAGTGCAGGATCGCGTCCTGGAAGAAGCTCAGCCAGACCACGAAGATCAGGGGCGCGAGCATGAACAGGTAGACCAGCCACACCAGGCCGAGGTGCAGCACGCGCGACCAGCGCAGCAACGACAGGGCGTCACCCGCGCGCCGCCAGCGCGCGGACAGCGAAGCGGGGGCGCTCATGGCGCGCGCCTGGTGTTGGGCGCGGCCGGCTCGGGCTCGAGCTGGCCGGTCTCCTGGTAGAGCCAGGGCAAGGTCGATTGCGTCATGGACGCGGCCGAGCCCGCGGAGTGCGCGACGCGGTGCGCCACCGCGCCGCACAGGCCCTGGATGACCGACAGCACGACCGCGTCCGAATTGGCGGCCATGCGCCGGTAGGCGTTGATCAGCAAGGTGGTGTGCGCCAGCCGGGCCAGGGGCGAGGACGGCGTGTCGGTCAGCGCCAGCACGCGCGCGCCGTTGTCGCGCGCGATGCGCGTCAGCGCCACGGTGTCGCGCAGGTAGCGCGGAAAGGCGATGGACACCACCACGTCCTTGGCGCCCAGGTCGTGCAGGCGGCGCGCGGCGTTGGCCGGCCCCGCCGCCGTGGCCAGGGACTGCACATCGCCCAGGTAAGGGGTCAGGCCGTACTCCAGCTGCGCGGCAAGCTGGGCGCTGCTGCCGAAGCCCAGCACGTACACACGCCGTGCCGCCACCAGGGCGCCCACCGCGTCGTTGCAGGCCTTGCCGGTCAGGGTGCGCTGGGTGGCGCGCAGGTTGTCGATGTCGGTCTCCAGCGCCGACAGCACCACATCGTGCGAGCTGGCCGGCGAGGCCAGCGCGTCGCGCAGGCGCTCGACTGGCGCCATCGTGGCCTGGAACTCCCGCACCATGGCCGCGCGGAACTGGGGGTAGCCGTCGAAGCCCAGCGCGCGCGCGAAGCGGTTGGCCGAGGCCGCCGACACGCCGGCCGCCTGCGCGATCTCCTCGATGCGCATGGTGGCCGCGCGGAACAGCTCGTGGTTGACGAATTCGGCCAACTGCCGCTGCGCGCCGGTGAGCCGGGGCAGGGCCGCCGCGATGCGGGCCTGTATGCCGGGGTCGGCGGCGGGCGGCGCGCTGGCGCGGGCGGCTTGTCTCTGGGTCATGGTCTTCCTGCCAATGGCGGGCGCGTGCTCAGCGCTTCGCCGGTTTGAAATTATTTTTTCACAGAATATCAAATGTGAAATAAAACTTCCAATGAAATTTTCAGCCGGTCGCGCGCACGCCGACCGCCGCGAGACCCAGAACGCCACGCCGCTCCAGTGGGCCCGCCAGGGGCCGCGCGGGCGCTGCCTACAATCCGCGCCCATGCCATCCGCTCCTCTGCGCCGCCGCCTGAGCTGGACACTCGTCCTGCTGGCCTGGCTCATGCAGTTGGGCTTACCGGTGGCGCACGCCGCCATGGCGGGCGCGCCCGGTGGCGCGATGGCCGCCTGGTGCGGCGAGCCGGCGAATGCGCGCGAGGCCGCCGCCTCTTTGCCGGACGAGATCCGCGACGCGCTCGCGCGCGACGCCATCGGTGCCGATCACCTGGCCAGCTGCGCCCAACTGTGCGCGGTCGGCACCACGCCGGCTCCCTGGCCCGCGCCAGGCGCCACCCCGCTGCCGGGGGTAGCGGGCGAGACGCTGGCACCGGCGCCAATGGCGCCGATCGCGGCGCGGCGGCAGGCCCTGCCGCCGCCGCCGCGCGGCCCGCCCGCGCGGGCCTGACGCCTCGCCCCGCCACGGCGGCCGGCCTGCGGGCCTGCCGGCTGTGCTGCGTTCCGAACACCAGCGAAAGACACACCATGAACCGCCCGTCCCACGCCGCGCTGTGCGCGGCCGTGCTGGCCCCCTGCGCGCTCGCCCAGGCCCAGCCCGCCCCTCTGCCCCCCTCGCCGACCCAACTGGCCCCTGTCGTCATCCAGGCCAGCCCGTACACCGATACCGCCAGGGAAGCCCTGGAAGCCGAGCAGGCCCTCACGCCCGGCGGCGTATCGCTCATCGATGGCGAGGCCCTGCGCCAGCGCAGCGTCACCAACCTGGCCGACATGCTGCGCTACGTGCCCGGCCTGTGGGCGGCCGGCGGCGCCACCGGCGATTCGGCCTTCCTCTCCAGCCGCGGCTCCAATCTGGACGCCACCAACTACGATGGCAACGGCATCAAGTTGCTGCAGGACGGTCTGCCGGTGACGGCCGCGGACGGCAACAACCACAACCGCCAGGTCGATCCGCTGTCGGCGCGCCACGCCGTGGTGGCCCGCGGTGCCAACGCGCTCACCCACGGGGCCAGCACGCTGGGTGGCGCCATCGACTTCGTCACGCCCACCGCGCGCGACGGCGCGCCGAACGAGCTGCTGCTCCAGCTGGGCAGCCACGGCCAGCGCCAAGGGCTGCTGACGCTGGGCACCACCTCCGGCGACTTCGATGGGCTGGTCACCGCCGAGACGCGGCGCTACGAAGGCTTTCGCGAGCACCAGCGGCAGCAGCGCACCGCCTTGTACGCCAACGGCGGCTGGCAACTGGGCGAGCGGGTGCAGACGCGCGTCTACCTCACCCAGATCGACAACGATCAGCAGTTGCCCGGCGCGTTGACGCGCCAGCAGTGGCTGGACGACCCGCGCCAGGCCGAGGCAGCGGCGGTCGCCGGCAACTACCGCTACAACGTGCGGACCTGGCGCCTAGCGAACAAGACGGTCTGGGACATCGACGCCGACAGCCAACTGAGCCTGGGCTTGTCGCTGGAGAACCAGAACCTCTACCACCCCATCGTCTACGCCCCGCCGTTCTTCTCGCTGCTCATCGACACCGAACAGCGCACGGCCGGCAGTTCGGCGCGCTACCAGCGCCGCCTGGGGACACATGAGCTGCTGTTGGGCCTGAACTGGGCCCGCACCACGGTCGAAGGCGGCAACTTCAGCTATGTGCCTGGCGGCGCGCAGACGCGCTTCGCCGTGGTCGACAACCGGGCCGACAGCCTGGAGCTGTTCGCAATGGACCGCTGGCGCTTCGCGCCGAACTGGACCGCCGTCTACGGTGCCCAGGCCGTGTCCACCGGCCGCGAGCTGACCGGCGACGGCCTCAAGGGCCGCTACGACAGCGTCAACCCGCGCGTGGGCCTGATCCGCCAGCTCGCGCCGGACGCGCAGCTGTTCGCCAACCTCAGCCGCGTCTACGAAGCGCCGACGCTGTACGAGCTGAAGGACGAAACGCCCGGCGGCCCGCCGAACACCCTGCTGGACGCCATGAGCGGCACGGTGGTCGAGGTGGGCGCGCGCGGCCAGCAGGCCCTGGGCCGGGGCGACCGCTGGCGCTGGGACGTGGCCATGTACTACACCCGCTTGCGCAACGAGATCCTCTCGCGCGACAACCCCAGCGCACCGGGCACCAGCCTGTCGATCAACGCCGACAACACGGTGCATGCCGGTGTCGAGGCCCTGGTCGGCGGCAGCTTCGCGATCGGCGACGGCGGCGACTACCGCATCGAGCCGCTGGCCAGCCTCACGCTCAACCACTTCCGCTTCCGCCACGACGCCCTCTACGGCAACAACCGCTTGCCGGCCGCACCCACGCTCGCGCTGCGCGCCGAGCTGCTGGCGCGCCACGCCAGCGGCTTCTTCTTCGGCCCCACGCTGGACATCGTCGGCAAGCGCTGGGCCGACTTCAGCAACACCTACCGTGTGGATGGCTACACGCTGTGGGGCCTGCGCGCGGGCTGGACCGGCAAGGACTGGGAGGTCTTCGCCGAGGCGCGCAATCTGGCCGACAAGAACCACGTGTCGTACTTCAGCGTGCGCGACAGGGCCGGCACCAACGACGCCATCCTGCAGTCCGGCGAGCCGCGCTCGTTCTACGTCGGCGCGCGCCTCAGGTTCTGAGCGCGCGGTCCCGGCCACGGCCCGCCGCCAGCAGCGCGGCGGGCACGGCCAGCGCCAGAAGCCACCCGATCAGCGGCATCACATCGCCCAGCGAGGCGCCCATCTGGTTCAGCCGCAGCGAGGCCTGGATGCCCGCCGTGCTGGGAATGAGCCAGCGCAGCCACTGCAGCGCCGTGGGCATGGCCTCCACCGGCCACGAAAAGCCGGAGAGGAAGGCCATGGGCAACGCCGTGAACAGCAGCACCTGCAGCGCGCGCTCGCGGTCGCCGAACCAGCGGCCCAGCGCCAGGCCGGCCAGGCACACGGCGGGGATGTAGGCCAGCAGCAGCACCAGGGCGCCACCGGGGTTGGCGCCGCGCGGGAAGTCCTCGATCAGGAAGACCCAGCCGAAGTAGAACAGCCCGCTGAGCCAGCCCACGCCGCACAGCGCCAGCACCCGGCCCGCCCAGGCCGCCGCGCCCGCGCGCAGGCGGCCCGCCTCGGCCAGCGTGCCGGCCAGCATGGCCGAGCCCATCAGCAGGGTCTGCTGCAGGATCAGCAGCGCCACGGCGGGCACGACGTAGTCGCCGTAGCCCTCGGTGGGGTTGAACAGCGGCACCATCTGAAGGTTGACCGGGCTGCGGCTGGCCTGGGCCTGCAGCGCGGGCTGGCCGCGCGCTTCGAGCTTGCGGATCTCCACCCCGGCCGACACCGTGCCCACGGCCTCGGCGAAGCCGTAGAGCACGGCCTTGTTGAGCAGCGCATAGGCGCCGTTGGCGTGCACCCCGACCACGGCCGGCGTGCCGCGCACCACGCTGCGCTTGAGCTCGCGTGGCAGCACGGCGTAGCCCTCGATCTCGCCGCGCCACAGGGCCTGGCGCGCGTCCTCCTCGTTGCCGCCGACCCAGCGCACGTCGATGCGCGGGCTGGCCGACGCGAAGCGGGTGATCTGGCGCGACAGGCCGCTGCGGTCCAGGTCGACCACCGCCACCGACACGCGCGTGACGGCCTGGTGCGCGTAGGGCCAGGGATAGAAAAAGCCGTAGAGCACCGGCGCGCCCACCAGGATCAGCAGGATGCCCGCGTCGCGCGAGAGCGCGCGCAGGGTGGCGAGCCAGTGGTCCGCCAGCTCGCGCCAGAAGCCCGGCCCGCTCATCGCCCCCCCCATCGGTGCGGGTAGCGGCTGGCGCCCATCAGCGGCCAGACGCAAGCGGCCAGCAAGGCCGCCGTGGCGAGCCCGAACACCGCCAGCGTGGGCGCGCTGAGCGACACGGGCGCGCCCATCTGCAGCTGCTCCATCTGCAGGCGGATGTAGTGGGTGTAGGGCAAGGCCTCGGCCCAGGCGCGCGCGCCGGCCGGCATGGACTGCAGCGGAAAGCCCACGCCGCTGAAGGCGAAGGCCGGCGCCGTGATCAGCCCCGTGGCCGACAGGGCCGTGCGCAGCGAGGCGGTGGCCGACGCCACCAGCGCGCCCAGACCGATGGACAGGGCCAGCAGGGCCGCGAGCGCCAGCCAGACCCAGGACAGGTGCCCGGCCGGGTGCCAGCCGCGCCCACCGGTCAACCAGAGCAGGCCCGCGCTGGCCACGCCCAGCAGCAGCAGCCAGGCCGGCGCCAGCTTGCCCAGCAAGGCGCCGGCCGTGGCCGCGGGCGACGGCGCCACGCCGAGCCAGGACCAGACCGTGCCGTCGCGCAGCTCGCGCCCCACGGCCCAGGCGCCGGCCGTCATGGCCAGGATGTGCAGCAGCGCGGGAATGAGCGCGGCCGCGAGGAACTGTTCGTAGTTCAGCGAGGGGTTGAACAGCGTGACCATGTCGACCTTGATCGGCTCCATGGCCACGCGCACGCCGCGCGCCGGCTCGCCGCGCTTCTGGCGCGCCGCCATCTCCACGCCGGCCGACAGCGTGCCCACCACCGTGCGCACGTCGCGCTGGATCAGGCCCGAGTGCGTGCCGAGCTGCGCGTTGTGCAGCAGCGTGAGCTGGGCCGCGCGGCCCAGCTTGAGCTCGCGCGAGAAGCCGCTCGGGATGAGCACCACGGCGTGCAGCTCGCCCCGGGTGAGCGCGCCAGCCGCGGCGTGCGGATCGGGCAGTTGCCGCGCCACGCGCAGGCCTGGCGTGGCGTCGAGGAAGCGCACCAGTTGGCGCGACATCGCGCTGTGGTCCTGGTCGAGCACGCCGATCGGCAGCTGGGTGGGCAGCCCGGCCGAG
Source organism: Hydrogenophaga sp. SNF1 (assembly GCF_034421675.1). Taxonomy (NCBI): domain Bacteria; kingdom Pseudomonadati; phylum Pseudomonadota; class Betaproteobacteria; order Burkholderiales; family Comamonadaceae; genus Hydrogenophaga; species Hydrogenophaga sp. SNF1. The sequence continues at coordinate 2,343,434 of NZ_CP139793.1, read as the reverse complement.
AACAGCCACCACAGCAGCGCCACACCCGCCAGCGGCACCCAGCTGAGCATGGCCAGGTCCCAGGGGCTGGCGCGCAGGCGCGCCCATTCGCGCGACCACGCCTGCGTGAAGGCCCGGGTAAAGCGCATGGCCCTCGCCTGCCGATCACATCGCCTTAGCGCACCAGCACGCTCATGCCGGGCCGCGCGCCCTCGATGGGCTGCAGGGGGCGGGCCCGGACTTCGAAGGTGCGCGCGTCGAAGCCCTGGCCCGCGCGCGTGGCGCGCCAGGTGGCGAAGTCGGGCAGCGCCGCGCTGTAGAAGACCTTGAAGCGCGCGCTCAGGCCCGGCAGGGCCGGCAGCGTGGCCTCGAATTCGGCGCCGATGGGAAAGCGCGAGAGCCGGTCCTCGCGCACGTTGAGCACGACCCACTGGTCGTTCAGGTCGACCACGGTGACCACGGCCACGCCCTGGGGCGAGAGCTCGCCGGGGCGCGCCAGCACCTTGGCCACCTCACCGGCCACCGGGCTTTGCAAGGCGGTCTCCGCACGGGCCGCCTCCACCTCGGCCACCAGGCCCGCCACCTGGCGCGCCTGCGCGGCGGCGGCGGCCTTGTCCTCGGGCCGCGCGCCGGCGCGCGCCATGTCGTACTGCGCGCGCGCGGCCATGGCCTGGTCGCGCGAGGCCTTGTAGTTGGCCTCGGCCTCGTCGCGCTTTTGCGCCGCCACCAGGCCTTCGCGCGCCAGGTTCTCCACGCGGCGGAAGGAACTCTGGGCCAGGTCGGCGGCGGCCTGGGCGCGCTGCCAGTTCAGGCGCGCCATCTCCACCTCTTCCTTGCGCGCGCCGCGCTCGGCCTTTTCGGCCACGGCCTGGGCGGCCTGCTGCGCGGCGGTGGCCTGGGCCAGCTTGGCCTCCACCTCGGGGCTGTCCATGCGCATCAGCGGCGTGCCCACCGCGACGCGGTCGCCCTCGATCACCAGCACCTCGGCGATGCGCCCGGCGATCTTGGGCGCGATGTCCGTCTCGCGCGCCTCCATCTGGCCCTGGAAGTAGTCCGGCGGCGGCGCCGAGGCGCGCCAGAAGCCGTAGGCCAGCAAGGCGATCAGCGCCGCGCCGGCGGCGGCCGCGGACAGGCGTTTCTGTTGAGGGCTCATGTCATTCCAGACGGATGTCGGCGCGCGCCATGTAGCCCGCGAATTCCTCGGACAGGCCGCAGGCTTCCAGCAGCGCGGCCAGGGCATTGACGTAGTCGTTGGCCGCCTGGGCGCGCTCGGTCGCCACCTTGGTGACGTTGGTGCGCGCGTCGATCAGGTCGAGCATGGTGCTGGTGCCTTCGCGCAGGCCGGCCTCGCGCAGGCGCAGCACCTCGTCGGCCAGCTCGGCGCCCGGGGCCATGGCCATGAACTGGCGACGCGCCTGCTCCACCGCCAGCCAGTGGCGCTCGACCAGCAGCGAGATGTCGGCCCGGGCCTGGGCGTCGGTGCGCTCGGCCTGCTCGATCTGCTGCAGCGTGGCCGCCGACAGCTTGTGCCGGTCCACCGAATCCCACAGGGTGTAGCGCACGCCGATGCCGGCCACCCAGTCGGCGTTGCCGCTCTTGAGCTCGCGTTGGCCGAAGGCGAAGACCTGGGGCTTGCGCGAGGCCTCGCCGGCGGCGTGCAGGCGCTCGGCCTCGCTCTTCTTGGCCGCCACCTTGGCCAGGCCGGGGTGGCGCTGCAGCGCGGCCGACAGGAAATGCGGCAGCGGCTCGATGGGGGCCGACAGCACGAACAGCGGGTTGCTGGGCACCACCGGGGTGTCGCTCTTGATGGTGCGCGTGAGCGCGGTGGCGGCCAGCTCGGCGTCGTCGCGCGCCTTCATGGCGTTGCGCCGCGCCTCTTCGAGCGCGCTGCGCGCCTGCAGCCGGTCCACCCGCGCGATGACGCCCGCGTCGAGCATCTTCTGCGCCGAGGCGTCGTGCAGGGCGATGGTCTGCAGCGCCGCCTCGCGCAGGCTGGCGGCGCGGGCGGCGAGCTGGGCGCCGAAGTAGCGCTGCACCAGCAGCGTGGCGAGCTCGTGGGTGGCCTTGTCGGCGTCGGCGCGCGACTCGCTGGCGCGCGCCTCCTGCACGCCGCGCACCGCGTCGGCCATGCCGCCGGCGTAGATCGGCCAGACCGCGCCGATGGACGCGGTGGTGCCGCTGTCGTGCCGGTTGTAGGTGTAGCGCGAGGGGAACTGCGGCACCGCCACCGGAATGGGCAGGTTCTGCAGCGGGATCGGCAGGCGCTGCTCCAGCTGCGCGATGCGCTGGTTCACCGGGTCGAGGTTGACGTCCAGGTTGGCGTTGTAGGCGTAGGCGGCGCCCGACAGGCTGACCACCGGCCCGCCCAGCCCGGCGAGGCCGCTGGCGCGCAGGTCCTCGCTGTCGGTGGCCGCGCGGGCCGCCGCCAGCCGGTCGGAGCGCCGCAGCAGCTGGTCCCAGGCGGCGGTGAAGGCGATGGGCGTGGCCGCCGGGCCTGGCGACGGCGCGGGCGCTTGTGCCGAGGCCGCGGCCGCGAACGCGGCCAGCCACAGGCCGAGCGAGCCGGCGCGCCAGCCCCTGCGGCCCCATGCGGTCAGGATCCTAGGCATATCGAGCCACCCCGGTGTCTGCGGCCGCCGCTCGAGCGCGGCCAGGAAAAGAGCCGATCGATTCTAGGCGACGACGCACGCACCGGGCCTCAGCGCCGCATGCCCTCGCGCTCCATCAGCAGGTAGGTGTTGTAGGCGTTGATGCGGTTGGCCGCCTGGAACAGCGGCAGCGATTCGAAGCGCGACCAGTCGGTGCGCGCGTAGGCGTCCTCGAAGGGCTCCAGGTTGGCCGCCGCCTCGCCCATGGCCTGGCGCAGGTGCACCAGGTAGTCGCGCGTGAGGCGCAGGTCCGCCGCCGGCTGCGAGGAAATGGCGCCGTGGCCCGGCACCAGCAGCTGGGGCTTGAGGGCCAGCAGCTGGTCCAGCGAGCGGATCCAGCTGCTGCTGTCGGCCTGGCCCACGAAGGGGATGCGCCCCTGGAAGACCAGGTCGCCGGTGAACAACACGCCCGTGCGCTCGTGCAGCACGACCAGGTCTTCCGGCGTGTGCGCGGGACCCACCGGCTGCACGCGCAAGCGCTCGCCGCCCAGTTCGATCACGGTCGGCCCATCGAGCCAGCGGTCGGCGGGCACCAGTTGCGTGCGCTCGTCGATCCAGGGCGCCAGCTCTTCGCGGCTGGCCTGCAGGCGCAGCCGGGCGGTGTCCGAGGCCAGGTACTCGCGCCCCTGCGTGCCGGCCACGATGCGGGCCCCCGCCGCCTTGAAGCGCTGCAGGCCGTAGATGTGGTCGGCGTGGTAGTGCGTGACGATCACGTAGCGCACCGGCAACGGGGTGATGCGCGCGATGGCGGCCAGCAGGCCGTCGGCCAGCGCGGGCGAGCCCAGCGCGTCGATCACCACCACGCCCTCGGGCGTGACGACGAAGGCGGCGTTGGAGATGAAGTTGCGGTTGGCCGGCGAGCCCAGCGCCGCCTCGCCCTGTGCCAGCCAGATGCCGGGCGCCACCTGCTGGACCGGCAAGGGCTGGGGCGCGGGCGTTTGCGCCAGCGCGCCGGACAGGACCCCCGCGCCCGCCAGCGCCGCCAGGGCGGCGCGCGCCCGGCGCTTCAGCCGGGTCCAGCCGAGGGGGTGGCCGGGGGCTTGCACACGGGAACGGGGGTGGGGGGCGGCCGTCTCATTCATAAGTAAATTCGAATGTAGCAGCGACGACACGAAAAGCCGAGTGGGTGTTTCTGAAGGTTCAGGACTTCAGGCGCGATGGGTGGGCGGGCCGAGGCCCCCCCGAACCGCCTCAAAGCTTCAGTTCCCAGGTCTCGCCCACCAGCGACTGCCCGAAGCCCTCGTACGGCTCCGACTTCACCCGCTCGAACCCGCGCTTGGCGTAGATCTCGCGCGCCGCCGTGAGGCAGCTGTTGGTCCACAGCACCATCTTGCGGTAGCCCTTGTGCCGCGCGAAGGCCAGGCATTCGTCGGTCAGGCGCGCGCCCAGGCCCAGGCCGCGCGCGGCCGGCGTCAGCAGCAGCATGCGCAGTTGCGCCGTGCTGGCCGACTGGCGCACCACGAAGGCCGAGCCCACGCGCTCGCCGTCGAGTTCGGCGATCCAGCAACGCTCCCAGTCGGGCTGAAACTCGCGCACGTACTTGGCCACGATGTCGGCCACCAGCGCCTCGAAGGCCATGTTCCAGCCGTACTCGCGCGCGTAGACCTCGCCGTGCTGCTGCACCACCCAGCCCATGTCGCCGGGGCGCGGCTCGCGCAGCACGGCCGCGCGCGTGCGCGGCACGGCCGTGGGGTCCAGCAGCCGCTCGATGCGCGCCATCGCGTCCACCACCGCCTGCTGCTCGGCCGGCGCCAGTGGGGCCAGCAGCGCCGCGGCCTCCTCGCGCGACTTCTGCTGCAGGGGCGCGAAGGCCGCGTGCCCGGCGTCGGTGAGGGTCAGCAGGCTCTGGCGCGCGTCCTTCGGGCTGGGCGCGCGGCTGAGCCAGCCCGACTGCTCGAAGCGCTTGAGGATGCGGCTGAGGTAGCCACCGTCCATGCCCAGCTCGCGCGCCAGCTCGGTGGCCACCAGGCCCGGCTGGTGCGCCAGTTCGTAGAGCACGCGCACCTCGGTCAGCGACAGATCGCCCCCCAGGTAGGGCGAGAGCACGCCCGCGCGGCGGGTGTAGAAGCGGTTGAAACGGCGCACCGCCTTGACGGCGGCGGCGGGCACGGGGCTGGGGGCTTGGGGCGTCGACATACTTGCCATTGTCAAGTTTTCATTTGCCAATGGCAATAAAAATCCAGCGCCCAGGGCGGTCCCCGCCCGGAGGCGCGGGCGGCACGGAATCGCCCCTTTCCCGATCAAAACTTAAGATCAAGTTAAGAAGAATCATTTTTATTTGCAATAATCCGTAACCAGCCAGCCAAGTTCGCCTTCTCCCGTCGGCCGCGCCCCTGTGCGCCGTGTGTGGGTCGGATTGCAGCCGTAGCCAGCCAGTCCGCCAACCCAACACATCCCACAGAGGAAGCTGATGTCTCGACACCTGACCCCGCCGCCCGCGCGGCGGCGCACCCCGCCGGCTGGCCGGTTCCCCCTGCAGGCCACCGCCCTCGCCTGCGGCCTGCTGTTGCTGGGCCACGCCCACGCCCAGACCGCCGAGGTCTCGCTCAGCGAGGTCGTGGTCTCCGCCTCGGGCTTCGAGCAGGAGCTCAAGCAGGCGCCCGCCTCGATTTCGGTCGTCACGCGCCAGGAACTGGAAACGCGCCAATACCGCGACCTGGCCGAAGCCCTGGCCGGCGTCGAAGGCATCGACGTGCTCGGCGGCACGGGCAAGACCGGCGGCCTGGACATCAGCATCCGCGGCATGCCCAGCGAGTACACGCTGATCCTCATCGACGGCCGCCGCCAGAACGTGGCCGGCGACGTCACGCCCAACGGCTTCGGCGCCGCGCACACCAGCCTGATCCCGCCGGTGGCCGCCATCGAGCGCATCGAGATCATCCGCGGGCCCATGTCCACGCTCTACGGCTCCGACGCCATGGGCGGCGTGATCAACATCATCACCCGCAAGGTGGCCAAGGCATGGGGCGGCCAGCTCACGCTGGAGACCGGCATTCCGCAGGACAGCGACTGGGGCGTGCAGCAGCGCTACAACCTCTACACCAGCGGCCCCCTCGTGCAGGACCTGCTGGGCCTGGCCGTGCGCGGCAACCTCTACCGCCGCGAGGCCTCGGACTTCGTGCTCGCCCCCGGCGCGGCCCAGCCCGCCGCCGCGCGCAACCCCGCCCCCGCCGAAAGCCGCCAGCACAACCTGGGCGCGCGCCTCACGCTCACGCCCAACCGCCACCACGAGCTCTGGCTCGACGTGGAACAGGGCCGCACCTGGTACGACAACAGCGACGGCCGCCTGGGCACGCGCGACGCCACCACCAACCTGCTCGGCAACAACCCGCCCGGCTACCAGGACGCCCTGCGCTTCAACCGCGACCAGGTGGCCGTGGGCCACACCGCGCGCCTGGGCGTGGGCCTGCTCGAGTCCAGCCTGATGCACACCGAGACGGAGACCATCGGCCGCACCATCCCCGGCGGCGCCGTGCCCGCCGGCGACCCGCGCCGCGGCACGCCGCGCGAGCTCAAGACCACCAACCTGGTGCTCGACAGCAAGCTCGTGGCCCCGGTGGGCGACGCGCACGTGCTGACCCTGGGCGGCCAATGGTGGGACGCCCAGCTCACCGACGGCCTGCTGCCCCAGAAGCACGACCAGACCCTGTGGGCGGTGTTCGCCGAGGACGAATGGAAACTCAGCCAGGCGCTGACCGCCACGCTCGGCGCCCGCTACGACAACCACAGCGCCTTCGGCGGCCAGGTGAGCCCGCGCGCCTACCTGGTGTGGGACGCCACCCGGCACTGGACCCTCAAGGGCGGCGTCAGCAAGGGCTTTCGCGCGCCGCGCCTGAACCAGCTCATCGACGGCGTGAGCGGCGTCAGCGGCCAGGGCGCCACCATCAACATCGGCAACCCGAACCTCAAGCCCGAGACCAGCACCAGCACCGAACTTTCGGCGCTGTTCGACAGCCAGGCCGGCCTGAGCAGCGCCGTGACCCTGTTCCACAACAAGGTCAAGGACAAGATCAGCAGCGGCGGCGACTGCACGGTCAACTGGGTGTCGAGCTGCTCGGCCAACCCCAACGCCACCTACGCCATCAACGTGGACGAGGCCACCACCTACGGCCTGGAGCTCAGCAGCCGTGTCCAGATCGCCAAGGACTGGGGCCTGAAGCTGGGCTACACCTGGACCGGCAGCGAGGTGATCGAAAACGGTGTGAAGAACGGCCAGCTGGCCAACACCGCCCGGCACGTGGCCAACGCCCAGCTGAGCTGGGACCCGAGCGACAAGTGGAGCCTGTGGCTGCGCGGCGAGTACCGCGGCAAGAGCCCGCGCTTCAGCGGCGACCCGGCCCGCCTCACCGGCAACAACCTGGCCATCTACCAGGCCGTGGGCGACATCAAGGCCCACGCCCTCTTCCACCTGGGCGGCGCCTACAAGCTGTCGAAGAACGTGACGCTCAACGCCAACATCTACAACCTGTTCGACAAGGACTTCCGGGAGTACCGCCTGGTCAACCTCAACGGCACGCCCACCTGGGTGAACGGGTACTTCCAGGGCGGCGCCTCGGTGAGCGGCACCACGCTGCCGGGCCGCACCTTCTGGCTGTCCGCGAACATCACGTTCTGAGGGCCTGGGGGCGCGAGCCCCCAGCCGGTCGCGCCAGGGTCAGCCAGGTCAGCGCCACGCTGCTGAACGAGCCCAGCGCCATGCCCACCACCATGGGCAGCGGCTGGCCGTTGGCGAACACGCCCACCACCGCCATGGCCAGGGCGCCCACCAGCATCTGCAGCGTGCCCATCAGCGCCGAGGCCGTGCCCGCGATGGGGCCGTGCTCCTCCAGCGCCAGCACCGACACCGTGGGAATCACCAGGCCCATGAAGGCGCTGGCGATGAAGTTCAGCGCCATCAGCACCCACAGAGCGTCACCGCCGAACAGGTAATAGGCCAGCAGCAACGCGATGGTGGAACCCGAGGCCGTGGCCGCCACCTTCACCATGGGCGCCAGGCCGAAGCGCCGCCCCAGCGTGGCGGTGAACTGCGAGGCGCCGATGAAGGCCACCGCGTTGAACGAGAACGCCAGGCTGTACTGCGTGGGCGTGAGCCCGTAGTGGTTGATGAGCACAAAGGGCGAGCCTGCCAGGAACACAAAGAAGCCCGCCAGCGCGCAACTGCCGATGCCCACCAGCCCGAGGTAGTGCCAGTCGCCCAGCAGCAGACGGTAGGCGCGCAGCGCGCCGCCGACGCTGCTGTCCACCCGCTGCTCGGGCGGGCGCGTCTCGCGCAGCGTGGCCCCCACCAGCGCCAGCCCGGCCACGGCCGCCAGCGCCACCGCCCAGAACACGCCGCGCCAGCCGGCCAGCGCGATCACCCCGCTGCCGGCCAGCGGCGCCAGGATGGGCGACACGCTGAACACCAGCATCAGCAGTGACATCAGGCGCGCGGCCTCGGTGCCGGTGTGCAGGTCGCGCACCACGGCGCGCGGAATGGCCATGCCGGCCGCCGCGCCCAGGCCCTGCAGGAAGCGGAAAGCCACCAGGGTCTGGATGTCGGACGCCAGCGCGCAGCCCACGCTGGCCACCACGAACAGGCCCAGGCCGAAATACAGCGGCGGCTTGCGCCCCACCATGTCGGACACCGGCCCGTAGAGCAGCTGCCCGACGCCCAGCGACAGGAAAAAGGCCGTCAGGCTGAACTGCACGGCGCCCACCTCGGCGCCCAGGGCGCTGCCGATGGCCGGCAGCGCGGGCAGGTACATGTCGATGGCGAAGGGGCCGATGGCCGACAGCAGGCCCAGGATCAGGGCCATTCGGTAATAAGAGGAAGATTGCATCGCGGCGATTTTCGTTGGGAGGGCAAATCCTTTTGGGGTGAGAGCCCTCCCAGGATCGGTCGCCTGGGCGCGGCGCTCAGCGAACGAAGTAGTCGTTGGCGTTGAAGTCGTTGGGGTAGCCGTCGGCGTCCACCGGCTGGCCCGACTCGGCCACGGAGAACTGAAGCCGGCCGCCTTGCACGTCGCCAATGGTTTTCACGTTGGTCAAACCGGTCATGCGACCGTCGGGCAGCGCGGTGAGGGTGATGCCCGCCCCGCCATCGGCGCTGGCCACGACCCCGACAAAGCGGGGAATGCCTTTGACCACGTTGTCCCGGCCGGCCCGGGTCACCGGCACCAGGCTCACGGTGAAGCGTTCCCTCACCAGGCCTTGTTTGACCGTGCAGGCGTCGTCGCTGTAGACCTGCACCGCGTAGGCGATTTCCAGCTCGTTGCTGCCTGTCTTCGTCAGCGTGACGTCGCGCACGCGGGCGGCGTAGTCCTTGTTGTAGACAAAGTCGGGCACGCAAACGTCGTGGGCGGCGTCGCGTTTCCAGACGCCTTCGAACTCCGCCAGCGACACCTTGGCTTGGTCGGCGGAGGCGGTCGCCGGGGCATCGCCGCCCCCACCGCCACAGGCGGCGAGCGACAGGCTGAAGGCGGTGGTCAACAGGGCATGGGACAGCTTCATGAAAAGACTTTCTTGGTTCTCGGACGGCGAGGCAGGACGGGGCAAAGCCTCCCGGCGGCTGGCCTCGCCGGGCAGCCGCTGGGACGGAAAAAAACGTGGATGGGGAGCGCGTGGGGCGAGGCGTCAGCGCGGGGCTGAAGGCCTGTCACCGGGCGATGGCGTCAGGGGCCGTTGGTGGGCGGCGACGGGGCGGCCCGGGAAAAACAGCGCGTGCGATTGCATCAGCGCCCAGGCCGACCGCAAATACCGCGAGGGCGGTAATTTCGTGCACCCTTGAGGGAGACAAGCCCGCCACCCCCCGCGCCGCCATGACCGCCCCGCCCTCGCCCCTCGACCGCTTCCTGCACGCCCAGGCCCGCGACTACCCGCAGGCCCTGGCCGAACTGAAGGCGGGCCAGAAGCGCACGCACTGGATCTGGTACGTGCTGCCGCAGCTGCGCGAGCTGGGCCGAAGCCAGAGGGCGCGCGAGTACGGCATCCGCGACCGCCAGGAAGCCGCCGACTACCTGGCCCACCCCGTGCTGGGCCCCCGCCTGGTGGACTGCGTCAACGCCCTGCTCGGCCACCCCGATCGAACCGCGGTGGCGATGCTGGGCGAGGTGGACGCGATAAAGCTCCGGTCGTGTCTGACGCTGTTTGCGGCGGTGGCGCCGCAGGAGCCCTGCTTCGCCCAGGCACTGGCGGTGTTCTACCAAGGCCAGCCGGACGAGCAGACCTTGCGCCTGCTGACTGAAGGACTCGAGACGAACAAGAATCCAGCAAAAAATTAAAGAATTTCCACGTAAAATTTCACTGGAAAGCCTCAATGGGAGTCTCATCGTGAAACGCCTTGCCCAGCAAGCCCAGCCCAAACCCCAGCCCCAAGCCGACCAGGTCCTCGCCAAGGCCACGGTGCGCGCCAGCCAGTTGCTGGGCCTGTCCGGCGCCGACCTGGGCCGCACCCTGGGCCTGAGCGAGCCCAGCGTCTCGCGGCTGGTGCGCGGCGACAAGACCCTCAACCCGCAGTCCAAGGAAGGCGAACTGGCCCTGCTGCTGGTGCGCGTCTACCGATCGCTGGACGCCCTGGTGGGCACCGACGACGCCAAGCGCCGCGCCTGGATGGGCACCCCCAACGACGCCCTGGCCGGCGTCCCCCTCAAGCTGGTGCAGAAGGCCGAAGGCCTGGTGGCCACGCTGAACTACCTGGACGGCATGCGGGCGCCCGCGTGAGCGCCTGGTCCACCGAATGGTTCGCGGCGGCGGGCGCCACCGCCGTGCGCCGCACCCTGGCCTGGCGCGGCGTGGAGGCCCAGCACGTGGTCTCCACCCTGCGCCTGGTCGACGACCCCGACGAACAAGCCCTGCTGGAACAACTGCTGGACGACAGCAAACCCGCCCTGCCCGCGGCGGCCCAGGGGCTGCACTACCTGCTGGCCACGCCCTTCCGCTACGCGCCAGCCCACGCCAGCCGCTTTCGCGCGGCGCACGCCAAGGGGCAGTGGTACGGCGCCGAAACCCTGTTCGCCGCCGGCGCCGAAGTGGCCTACTGGCGCCACCGCTTCGTCAGCGACAGCGAAGGCCTGAGAGACCGCGAGCTGCTGACCGAGCACAGCTTCTTCCAGGGCCAGATCGAAGGCCCTTCCATCGACCTGAGCGCCCCACCCTGGCACCAGGCCCGCGCCGACTGGACGCAGGACAGCGACTACAGCGCCACCCACGCCGTGGCCACGGCGGCGCAGGCGCGTGGCCTGCAATGGCTGCGCTACGAATCCGTGCGCGCGCCGGGGCAGTTCTGCGCCGTGGCCCTGCTGCCCCAGTGCCTGCGCGAGCCCCCGGGCGGACTCGACGGCACCCTGCAAACCTGGCACTGCAAGGCCACGCGGCAACGGGTGATGCTCACGCGGGGGCGGGAGCGGTGGGCGTGGGATTTCTGAACACCGGAGCGCCGGATCGACACATGCCCGCCGAACACCACCTCCCCACCCTGCTGAAGCAGATGACCCCCTCGGTCCACCCCGAGGTGTTCGTTTTCTGCTGCTTTTCCAACGGCCGGCTCCCCGAAGCGCTCAGCCCGGTCGGCAGCTTCCATGAACCCGAGGGCCTGACGGCCATCGTCCCGCTGCGGCAGGCGCAGGCGCTGGGCCTGGCGTTCCAGTTCGAATCGCGGATGGTGACGCTGACCATCCACTCGGCCCTGGACGCCGTGGGCTTCCTGGCCCGCATCAGCGCCGCGCTCGCGGCCCGGGGCATCGCCTGCAACGTGGTCTCGGCCTTCCACCACGACCACCTGTTCGTGCCCAGGGACAGGCTGGACGACGCGCTGCAGGCCTTGGACGAGCTGTCCCGGTCCGGCTGAGGCGGGGCCGTTCGACGCCAGGGTCGCCTCACGCTCTACGCCAAGCCGCGCCGGAAGGGCCTGGGTCTGGCCCTGCAGGGCGCGCGCGGGCCGCTTCATACAGCAGGCGCCGGCCGGCGGCCTCGCCCACGGGCTGCAGATCGGTGTTGCGCAATTGCGGGTCTTGGCCCAGCTGGAGCAGCAAGGGGCCGAGGGCCGGCGACTCGCCCGGCGCGGGCGCCCACAGCGCGCCTATCCACTCCAGTGCCCAACTGGGCCCCGCCTCGCGGCGCCGGTCCAGGCGCGCGATGCCGCTGAGGTCGGCAATGGGAATGCGGGCCAGCAGGTCCAGCAGCGTCGTGTCCCAGGCCACCAGCGAGGTCTGCGACCGCTTCTGGCCGTTGCAGGACACCTCATGAACCAACAGGTACCAGGGCCGCTCCAGCGCGAGCGTGATGGCCGGCCAGTGCGTTTGGGGCGGGGCGACCTGGGTGGGGTGGAGGTGCTGGACGAGGCCGGGGGCGGTGATGAACACGGTGGGAGTCCCAAAGGCCAAAGGGAGGGAAATTCTGCCTCAAAGTATTTGCACGAAGGCTTTCGAAGCCAACACTTTTTTTGTGTCTGCCAAAGCCCCCGATACACCCCCCTTTCTTGCCCCACTGGCTGCGAACCTGATTGCTCTGCGAGCAAAAGGTAACTGGAGCCTTGGCGCGCTGGCGGAGCAGGCGCGTGTGAACCCACGAATGATCCGGTTGATGGAGCAGGGGCAGGTCAACGTCTCCTTGAACACGGTGGACAAGCTGGCCCGGGCGCTCGGCGTCACCACCGGCTCTCTGGTCGGCCTGAGGCCAGTGGCCCGACAAGAGGGTGATCCGCCGATCGAGGAGGTGCTGGCACACAAGCTCGTCTCGGCAAGGAAAGCGCTGATGCTGACCCAGGACACACTGGGGCAGCGGTCGGGCGTCAGCATGTACGTCATCGCGCACATCGAGCGCCAGGCGCGCAACCCATCGCTTCAAACGCTGGCGAAGCTTGCGGCTTCGCTCGATCTATCGCTTGAGGCGTTGTTGAGCAAATAGATCGGGCTGGGTCGAACGGGTTGTACTGATCGGCTGAGAGTCGGATTTGCAGCGGGAGCTGTCAGCTCAGTTGAACCACTGCTGCAGGAAGTGAATGCGCAGCATGGTCTCAGTCGCAAACGGCGGGCGCCCGCCCTTGGCGCTAGGCGCCGGCGCGTGCGGCGCAATCAGCGCCGCCAGCTCGGCCCACGGCACCACCAGGCTCATCTCATCCAGGAACTCGCGCTTGCGCGTCCTCTTGGTCTTGCGCTCGAATCCGCTCTCGCCCAAGCTCATTTGTTTCATGTCGGCAATGTCTCACATCACGCGGGGCGGGCCGGCGTTGTGCAGACCTTCCCTAGGCATCGGGATTTTCATTCCGATAGGCCAGCACCCTATCCACGAGCTGCCGAAGGGATTCTTGGAGCCCCACATAGTCTCCTTGATCAAACTCAAGAAACTCCAAATTAAATGCCTTCGCAGCGGCATTTTTCAAAGCTGCATGGGCACCTCTCTCCACAACAAAGTAGTGCCTATTCGTACTGGGTGCAGAAATATTCGCATTCTCCAACGCCAACTGAACATCTGGATCATTCAAGCTGTAGCCCACAAACAATATCGTATGAGTGAGACAAAGAGCATCCAGAATTTTGAAAAAATGCGGATGCAATCTCCGAGCATTAAAATAGCTCGATCTAGTAAGTACAAGATTGTCTGTATTGGTAATACATCCATGAGCCTTAACAATTATCCGCGCAGGCGATCGCAATTGCTGAACAAGATGGTGGTCAGTGTAGCGAATAATATTGTAGCCATCGGCCGCACTTCCTTTTGTGCAATATCTATCGTAGATCGTATCGTAGTTGGTCGTTATCACGATTTTAGGGTCAAGAGCCAATATTGATTCATGCACGGAAGATTGCGAAAATCTTGGTAGCTCAAGAATTTGCCGCATGCAATCGGCATGATCAGCAGCATTAAGAGAAGCCGCAATAATCTCCGCTGCATCCAAGTATTTAAATTCGTCGATCTGTTTCTCGACAAAAGCTCTATCCGCACTCGCCTCAGGCAATTTACTCGCTAACGCACGCAACAACTGAGTCCAACTAGGTGGACGACGAGTCAAATCACCGACAGTTGGCGTGCAATCGGCAGAAGCCCCTGCCCCCAAGAAGACGATACATCTCCTAGCGGCCAACTCCTTTATCAAGGACCCTCCCCATTCAATCATCATCTACTCCAAGCCGGTATTGACGATGAAGTTCGTTGCAATTTCCTGCATCCTCCCTTCGTAATTTTCAATCATTTTGTAGTGCGAGCCCACAATCCCATCTCTAGAGGCGAGTTCGCCAATAGGTGCCGCTCTAGTCTGCGCGAGTGGGATTAAGCTATACATATGAGGAACGTCTCCCAACTTTGCATCGCCTCCATTCAAGGTCGGCGCGCCAAAATTGGCCTGCAACTGAGCGATTTCCTGGGGAACTTTGCGCAAAATTTCCTCATATCGATCCGTAGCGATTCGCTCGCCACCCTTGGATTTAGTAAGGTATTGATTTAGCGTATACCCGACAAATCCAGACCTGATGCTAGGTACCCTAGGAATGTCGTATCGATCCAACGCGCCTGCAGTCAACTCATCACATCGTCGAACGCCATGCTCGTACGTGGCAATAGCATCGCTAAGCCACCTCTGTATGTTTCGAACCCCTAAAATGCTAAAGATATCCGAACCCATTGGCGTAACAAAATAGTCACACCCCAAGAGAACACTTCTATTAATTGCCCCAAGGCTTGGCCCAACATCAAAAAGAATCAAATCATAGTGCTCCGCAACTTTCGAGCACAGCAAACGCGCCCAGTTAGTTTTTCTGTAGCCTCCGATCTGCCCAGCCGACACCTCTGACCAAGCCAAACTGAGCCGGTCTTCCAAAAACGAGAAATCAGGATGTCCTGCAATAACGTCACACTGGAAGCGGTTTCTGTCTCGATAAATCGGGGCGAATTGATCACTAATTTGCGAATCCCCCTCCTGAATTGGCCTCATAAGATCCGCAATCGTAGTTGCAGGCTCATGATGATCATTCCAATAAAAAGAAGACGCAAACTCCTCCCCCATAACGAGCTGAGTCGTATTGCATTGCGGATCGCAATCAACCAACAACACCCGAACACCCATCTGAATAGATAAATAGGCTGCCAAATTGCAAAGCAGTGTAGTTTTCCCCACCCCTCCTTTGTTATTAAACATCGCGACAGATTTCATGAACACCTCAACGCTCTAAAAAAGCAACCACAGCAGTTGTCGAAGGATATTAGCACCAGACTACTTAATAGAAGTCGCCCTCCCCAACCCCTGCCCCACATCCCAAAGAATGTCCTCAATGTGCTCCAGCCCGACCGATATCCGAATCATGTCCGGCAGCACCCCCGCAGCAATCTGCTGAGCCTCATCCAATTGACGGTGCGTCGTGCTCGCCGGATGCGAGATCAGCGTTCGCGTATCCCCGATGTTCACCAGGTGGCTCATGAACTGCGCGCTTTCGATGAAGCGCACGCCGGCCTCCATCCCGCCCTTCACGCCAAAGGCCAGCAGGCCGGATGCGCCGCGCATCTGCCGCTTCATCAGCGCGTGCTGCGGGTGGTCCTCCAGCCCGGGGTAGTTCACCCAGCTCACGCGCGGGTCGTCTTTCAAAAACTGGGCCAGGGCCAGCGCGTTCGCGCAGTGGCGTTCCATGCGCAGCGGCAGGGTTTCCACGCCCTGCAATATCTGCCAGGCGCTGGTGGGCGCCAGTGAGGCGCCGTAGACGCGCAGGCCTTCCATGCGGCAGCGCATGCTGAAGCCAAAGTCGCCAAAGGTTTCGTAGAACTTCACGCCGTGGTAGCCGGGCGATGGCTCGGTCATGCCGGGGAATTTGCCGTTGTCCCAGGGGAATTTGCCGCCCTCCACCACCACGCCGCCCAGGGTGGTGCCGTGGCCGGCCAGGTACTTGGTCGCGCTGTGGATGACGATGTCCGCGCCCAGCTTCACCGGGTTGCACAGAAAGGGGCTGGGCACGGTGTTGTCCACGATCAGGGGCACGCCGTGGGCGTGGGCCACGTCGGCTATTGCCCCGATATCCAGCACCACCATGCTGGGGTTGCCCAATGTCTCGGCGTACACGGCGCGGGTGTTGGGCCGCATGGCGGCGGCAAAGGCGTCGGGGTTCGTTGCATCGACGAAGGTGGTTTCGATGCCGAACTTGCGCAGGCTCACGGCCAGCATGGTCACGCTGCCGCCGTACAGGGCACCGGCGGCCACCACGTGGTCGCCGCTTTGCAGCAGGGTGGTCAGGGCCAGGGTTTCGGCGGCCATGCCGCTGGCGCAGGCCACGGCGGCGCGCGCGCCTTCCAGCGCGGCCACGCGCTCTTCCAGCGCACACACGGTGGGGTTGCTCAGGCGCGAGTAGACGTTGCCGAAGGTCTGCAGGTTGAACAGGCTGGCGGCGTGTTCGGCGCTGTCGAAGACAAAGCTGGTGGTCTGGTAGATGGGCAGCGCGCGCGAGCCGGTGCTGCTGTCGGGGATCTGCCCGGCGTGGATGGCCAGGGTCTCGGGGTGGAACTGTCGGTCGGCCATGTCACACCGGCCTTTTTGCGGAGATGACCTGGGTGTTCACGCCGGCCCAGTTCAGGCCGCCGAACAGGCGCGCGTGTTCGATCTTCACGCAGCGGTCCCACACGCTGTCCAGACCGGCCTCGGTGGCGATGCGGTCGGCCTCTTCATTGCGCAGGCCCAGCTGCTGCCACAGGCACTTGGCGCCGATGGCAACGGCGCTCTTCGCAATGGGCGGAATGTCTTGCTCCTTGCGGAACACGTCGACCATGTCCACGGGGAAGGGAATGTCCTCCAGCCGCGCATAGCTGGTCTCGCCCAGTATGTCGGGGTACTTGGGGTTCACCGGCACGATGCGGTAGCCGTGTTCCTGCATGTACTTGGCCGCGAAGTAGCTGGGCCGGTGCCATTCGGCCGAGAGGCCGACCACGGCGATGGTGCGGCAGTCCTTGAGCACGCGCCTCAGGGTGGGGATGTCGTCTTGCATGGCTGGGGGGTGTCACCAGTAGTTCGCCATCAGGGCCTGGGCCCAGGCGGGTTCGCGCAACTCGCCGCGCGGCAGCGTGGCGCTCCACACGGGTTTGATGTCGAGCACGGGCGTGCCGTCCACGGCGTCCAGGCCCTCCACCTCGATGGTGGTGCCGCTCACGCCCAGCACGCGGCAGATGCTCAGGCCGATGCGGTTGGGCCGCATGCGCGCGCGCTGCGCGAAGATGCCCACGCGCGGCCAGTCGGCGCGGTGGCGCGGGTGGCGGGCGCCGGTTTCAACGGGCTCCTGTTCGTCCACATGGAAGTGGAAGACCACCTCGATGTGCGAGACCTGGTCCAGGCCGAGCAGGCTGTCGGGGCCCAGGCGCGGGTCGCACAGTTCGATGCGCGAGCGGTTCGGGCCCCAGCCGTCCTTGGTGGCCTCGGCGCGGCCGCCGCGCACGTGGGCAATGGGGGTGTAGAGGTGGCCCTTGGTGGGTGGGGTGGTCATGGGGTGTCTCCGGCCGCGCCCACGCGCAGCACCACGTTGCCCACGGCGCGGCCGCTTTCCACCCGCTGGTGCGCGTCGGCGATGCGCTCCAGCGGCAGGCGCTCGGCGATCGGGAAGCGCAGCGCGCCGCGCTCCAGCAGGCGGTTGAGCGTGCCGGTGGCGCGCGCGCGGTCGGACTCGCTCAGGTGGTAGACCATGAAGAACTTGAGCTGCAGGTTCTTCACGATCAGCGGGTAGAAGGGAATGGCCAGGGGCGAGGCGCCACTGCCGTAGGCCACCACCTCGCCGCCGGGCCTGAGCATGTCCAGGTTGGCGGCGGCGTTGGCGGCCATGTCGGTCTCGATGATGCGGTCCACGCCCTGCCCTTGCGTGAGCTCGGCCATGCGCTCGGCCAGGGGCTCGGTCTTGTAGTTCACCACCGCGTCGGCACCGGCCTCGCGCGCGATGCGCGCCTTGTCGTCGGAGCTCACGGTGGCGATGACCCGCGCCGCGCCGAACTGGCTGGCCAGCTGCACCGCGCAGTGGCCCACGGCGCCCGCGCCACCGGCCACCAGCACGGTCTTGCCGGCCACGCCGCCGTCCATCAGCACCGCGTGCAGCGCGGTGAGCGCGGGAATGCCCAGGCAGGCGCCGGCCTCACCGCTGGCGGCGTCGGGCAGGCGCACGGCCTGCCGCTGCGGCAGGCACAGGGCCTCGCAGGCGGTGCCGTGCGCGCGGCCCCAGGCGGCGTTCCACAGCCACACGCGCTCGCCGATGCGCGCGCGGCTCACGCCCTCGCCCACCGCGTCGATGACGCCGCTGCCGTCGCTGTGCGGCACGATGCGCGGGAACGGCAGCGTCTGGCTGCGCAGGCCGGCGCGGGACTTCACGTCCGAGGGGTTCACACCCGACCAGGCCACCCGCACGCGAACCTCGCCGGGGGCGGGTTGCGGTTCGGGGATGTCGGCGAGCTGCAGCACCTCGTGGGCCGGGCCCACGGCTTCGTAGAACGCGGCTTTCATGGGCCGCTCACCAGTTGGGCTTGCGCTTGTCGATGAAGGCCTGCACGCCTTCCAGCGCGCTCGGGTCCATCATGTTGCAGGCCATGGTGCGGGCCGCGTCGTCGTAGGCGGCGGCGATGCCGGTTTCCAGCTGGCGGTAGAACAGGCCCTTGCCGGCGGCGATGGCCATCCGCGGCTTGGCGAGGATGCTGTCCACCAGCCTGGCCACCTCGGCCGCCAGGTCGGCGGCGTCCACCACGCGGTTGATCAGGCCCTTGGCCTTCGCCTCCTCGGCGCCGATGAAGTCGCCCGTCACCAGCATCTCGAAGGCGGCCTTGCGGCCCAGGTTGCGGCTCAGTGCCACGCTGGGCGTGCTGCAGAACAGGCCCACGTTGATGCCGCTGACGGCAAAGCGCGCCTCGCGCACGGCCACGGCCAGGTCGCACATGGCCACCAGCTGGCAGCCCGCCGCCGTGGCGATGCCCTGCACCTGTGCGATGACGGGCACGGGCAGCTGCTGCACGGCCATCATGAAGCGCCCGCACTGGGCGAACAGGCGGTTGTAGTAGTCCAGCGAGGGTTCGGCGCGCATCTCTTTCAGGTCGTGCCCGGCGCAGAAGGCCTTGCCCTCGGCGGCGATGACCACCACGCGCGCGCCCTCGTCGGCGGCCACGCGGTCCACGGCGGCCTGCAGCGCGGCCAGCATGCCCTCGCTCAGGGCGTTGAAGGACTGCGGGCGGTTCAGCGTGAGCGTGACCACGCCGCGCGGGTCGCGCTCGTAGCGCAGGGGTTCGTGGGCGATGGAGGGGTCAAGCCGGTCGTTCATGGTCTGTCTCGCTCGGTCATTCGATGGCGCTCGAACTCTTGGCGCGCTCGCGCAGCTCGAACTTCTGGATCTTGCCGGTGCTGGTTTTGGGGATGGCCTCGAAGCGCACGGCCTTGGGCACCTTGTAGCCGGCCAGCAGCGTGCGGCAGTGGGCGATGAGTTCGGCTTCCGTAGTCTGCGCGCCGGGGCGCAGCTCCACGAAGGCCAGCGGCGATTCCCCCCACTTCGGGTCGGGCTTGGCCACCACGGCGCAGGCCATCACGGCGGGGTGGCGGTACAGGGCGTCTTCCACCTCGATGGAGCTGATGTTCTCGCCGCCGCTGATGATCACGTCCTTGCTGCGGTCCTTGATCTTCACGTAGCGGTCGGGCTCCAGCACGGCCAGGTCGCCGGTGTGGAACCAGCCGCCTTCGAAGGCCTTGGCGGTGGACGCGGGGTTCTTCAGGTAGCCCTTCATGACGATGTTGCCGCGGAACATGATCTCGCCCATGGTCTGGCCGTCGGCGGGCACCTCCTGCAGGGTCTCGGGCGCCATCACGGTCATGCCTTCCTGCAGCGGGTAGCGCACGCCCTGGCGGCCGTTCAGGCGCACCTGCTCGCCGAGTTCGGCGCTGGCCCAGCCGGGCCGCGCCACGGCCACCGAGGCCGGGCCATAGACCTCGGTGAGGCCATAGACGTGGGTGATCTGGAAGCCCAGGCGCGCCATGCCTTCGATCATGGCGGCCGGCGGCGCGGCGCCCGCCACCATGCCACGCACGGCGCCGATGCCGTGCTTGAGCGCCGGGTCGGCGCCCACGGCGGAGAGGATGCCGTTGTGCACGATGGGCGCGGCGCAGTAGTGGTCCACGCCGTGCTCGCGCATGGCGGCCAGGATGGCACCCGGCTCCACGCGGCGCAGGCAGACGTGCACACCGGCCTGCAGCGCCACCGTCCAGGGGAAGCACCAGCCGTTGCAATGGAACATGGGCAGGGTCCACAGGTAACGCGGAAACTGCGGCATGGTCCAGGTGACCACGTTGCTGACGGCATTGAGGTAGGCCCCCCGGTGGTGCGTGACCACGCCCTTGGGGTCGCCGGTGGTGCCGCTGGTGTAGCTCACGGCGATGGCGTCCCACTCGTCGGCGGGGCCGTCCAGGCGCGGCAGCGGCGCGTGCGCGGCCAGCAGGGCCTCGTACTCGTGGGCGCCCAGGCGCTCACCCGGGCCGCTGTATTCGCTGTCGCAGACGTCGATGACCACGATGCCCCGGCCCAGGGCGGCCAGGGCCTGGGCCACCACCGGCGCGAACTCGCGGTCGGTGATCAGCACCTTGGCCTCGCAGTGGTTCATCTGCCAGGCCAGCAGGGCGGCATCCAGGCGCGTGTTGAGGGTGTTGATGACGGCGCCCAGCGCGGGAATGGCGTAGTGCGCTTCCACCATCTCGGGCGTGTTGGGCAGCAGGGTGCTGACCGTGTCGCCGGGGCCGATGCCCAGGGCGCGCAGCGCGGCGGCCAGGCGGGCGGCGCGCTCGCGCACCTGGGCCCAGTTGAGGCGCCGCGCGCCGTGCACCACGGCGGGCATGTCGCCAAAGACCTCGGCCGTTCGCTCGACGAAGCTCACGGGCGAGAGGGCCACGAAATTGGCCGGGGTGCGGTCCAGGTGCTGGTCGTAGATGCTCATGGCGGCATCGTAGGCAGCGCGGACCGGGGGTGACCAGCGGGGCTTACCCGATGGGCCTCGGGGCGAATGTCGCCGCGCCGACACCTTGTGCGCCAGGGCCGCGGATGCTACAAGCCATGCGCTCATGGACGCGCCCGCCACCCACGCCCTGACCGAGGCCATCTACGACGCCGCGCTGGACGCCGCGCACTGGCCTGCGGTGCTGCGCCGGCTCAAGACCGCGTTCCGCACCGAGGCCGAGACCTTCTACGTGCTCGACTTCGCCACGCGCGAGATCGGCGAGGCCCACCTGGCCGGCGTGTCGCCCTATTGGGTGGGCCACTTCAACCGCTTCTACTTCGCGCCCGACAACCCCTGGAACGTGCACTCCACCGCCCTGCACCGCCAGGGCATGGTGCGCACCAACGAGCGCCTCGACGCCTTCACCCGCCAGCGCGGCGCGCTCTTTCGCTCCAGCTACTACCACGAGTGGATGGTGCCGCAGGGCTTTCACCACAGCATCGGCAACACGCTCACCAGCGACCGCCGCGCCATCGCCAACGTGACGCTCTTGCGCGCGCCCGACCTGCCCCGCTTCAACGCCGCCGAGGTTCGCCTGTTCGAGCAGCTCAGCGTGCATTTCGTGCGGGCGCTGCGCGTGCGCCAGCACCTCGACGCCCTGCGCGCCACGCGGGACGGCCTGGCCGCGATGCTCGACGGCCTGGGCGACGCCCTGCTCCTGCTGGACGACGGCGGCCGGCTGCTGCACGGCAACCGGGCCGCGCTGGACTGGCTGGCGCGCCGCGACGGCCTGCAGCTGCGCCACGGCGGCGTCGAGCCCTTGCACCCCGGCCAGCGCCCGCGCTTCACCGCCTGGCTCAAGGCGCATGCGGCGGGCTCGCTGCGCGCGGCCTCGGTGCCCGACACGCTGACCCTGGCGCGCGGCGCCAGCCGCCTGCCGCTGGCCTTGCGCGCCTCGGGCTGGACGCTGCCGCTGTCCTCCTGGCACAGCCCGCGGCGCTGCGTGCTGGTGTCGCTGGGACCGGCGGGCGCCCCGCGCGACGGCCCACCCACCGAGGTGCTGCAGGGCCTGTACCACCTTACGCCCGCCGAGGCCCGCCTGGCCCACGCGCTGTGCGAAGGCCTGAGCCTGCGCGAGGCGGCCGAGGCCCTGCGCATCACCTACGGCACGGCGCGCACGCGGCTCAAGGCGGTGTTCGGCAAGACGGGCACGCACCGCCAGGCCGCGCTGGTCGAGCGCATCCGCCGCGACCTGCCGCGCCCCCTCGGTCCGGGGTGACCCCGGCGCCGCGCGATCCGCGCTCGCCAGCCGCACCTCCCATCCGCACCTCCCATTTGGGAGGTGCCGCGCGGCGCGCGCCTGCCTATCGTCGCGTCCAGTCCATCCACGCAGGCTTCGCGACCATGTCCCTCATCACCCTGTCCGGCACCGTCAGCGGCATCCGCCATTCCTCGGAAACCTCGGGCCACATCGGCAAGAACGGCGGCAACGTGCACACCAAGCAGGTGATCGCCTTCCGCGTGGACGGGCAGCCCGCCGAAATCAAGCTCATGAACATGCCCGACGTGCAGGACGGCGAGCGCGTGACCCTGGCCGGGCGCATGAAGAACGGCAGCTTCCGCGCCCTGGCCATGCGCAACGACCAGACGCGCGCCATCTACGGCATGCCCACCACCATGGCCTATGTGTTCGGCGCGCTGCTGGTGCTGGTGGGGCTGCCGCTGCTGCTGGTGCTGGTGGGGGTGCTGTTCATCGGCGCCGGCGCCTGGACCCTGTTCGAGGCCTGGACGCACACGCAGGCGGCCCGGCTTCTGCGGGCCTGAGGCACGGCCCGCCGTGCCCGGCCCGGCGCGGCCCGGCGCGGGCACGGACACGGGCGCGGCGGCCTAGCGGAACATCTGGTTGAACGCGCCCAGCCCGGGCAGGCCCGCCGCGTAGCCGAAGCTGCCCGGGCCGTTCATTTCCTCGCCGGCCTTGAGCAGCGCCGCGTAGGCCGCGCGCGCCAGCGAGGAGCCCACGCTGATGCGGCGCACGCCCAGGCGCTCCAGCTCGGCGCGGGTGAGCGTGCCGCCGGCCAGGCCCATCACCACGTTCACCGGGCGGGGCGCCACCGCGCGCACCACGCGCTCCACCTGCTCGGCGGTCTTCAGGCCGGGGGCGTAGAGCACGTCGGCACCGGCCTCGGCGAAGGCCTGCAGGCGGCGGATGGTGTCGTCCAGGTCGGGCCGGCCCCACAGCAGGTTCTCGGCCCGCGCGGTGAGCACGAAGGGATGGGGCAGCGCACGCGCCGCCCGTACCGCCGCGCGCACGCGCGCCACGGCGGCGTCGAAGGGGTAGATCGGGTCGTCGGCGCGGCCGGTGGCGTCTTCGATGGAGCCACCCACCACGCCCGCCTCGGCGGCGGCACGGACGGTGTCGGCGCAGTCCTGCGGGTCGTCGCCGAAGCCGTTCTCCAGGTCGGCCGTGAGGGGCAGCGCCGTGGCCTGGGCCAGGTCGCGCACATGGGCGATGGTGCGCTCGCGGCCCAGCCCGCCGTCGGGCAGGCCGAGGGCGAAGGCGTGGCCGGCGCTGCTGCTGGCCAGGGCCTGGAAGCCCTGCCCCGCCAGCAGCACGGCCGAGCCGCGGTCCCAGGGGTTGGGCACGATGAAGCAGCCCCGGCGGTGCAGCTCGACAAAGCGCTCGGCGCGTTCGGCCATGGCGGTCATCGGATGCCCTTTCGTGTCACTTCAGCGGCGCGCGCTCGCCCAGCACCGCGCCCTTGGACAGCGGTTGTACCAGCTGCCCGTACAGGTGCAGCCAGCCGAAGCGGCCCTGCGGCACCGGCGGCTTGAAGTCGCGCAGGCGCGCGGCGATCTCCTCGGCCGGCACGGCCAGTTCGATGCGGCGCGCGTTCAGGTCGATCTCGACCGTGTCGCCGTCGCGCACGGCGGCCAGTGGACCGCCCTCGGCGGCCTCGGGCATGACCTGGCCGATGGTGATGCCGCTGTTGAGGCCGGAGAGCTCGCCATCGGTGACCACGGCCACGTCGGCGCCGCGCCCCGCCCCCACCAGGGCCGCCATGAAGCTGGCCGCGAACACCGTGCCCGGGCCGCCGCGCGGCCCCAGCATGCGCAGCACGATCACCTGGCCCGGCTGCACGGCGCCGGTGCGCAGGCCGTCGATGGCCAGGGACTCGTCCTCGAAGACCTTGGCGGTGCCCACGAAGCGGCGGATGCCGGCGGGCACGGCGGCCAGCTTGACCAGCGCGCCGTCGGGCGCGAGCGAGCCACGGATCACCATCAGGCCGGGCTCGCGCGCGAAAGGTTCGTCCAGCGTGCGGATGACCTGGTCGTCGATGGCCAGCGGCTCGGCCAGCACCTCGCCCACCGTGCGCCCGGACACGCTCAGCGCGCCACCGTCCACCAGCGGGCCCATGCGCTGCATCACCGCGCGCACGCCGCCCGCGGCGTCCAGGTCCTCGATGCGGTCGGGGCCGTTGGGGCGGATCTGCGTGAGCATGGGCACGGTGTCGGCGCAGGCCTCGAACTCGGCGATGACGTCGACCGGGCATTCGGCCTCGGTGGCGATGGCGATGAGGTGGCGCATGACGTTCACCGAGCAGCCCATGGCCACCGCGGTGCGAACGGCGTTGCGCAGCGCGGCGGGCGTGAGGATCTGGCGCGGCCGCAGGCCTTCGCGCACCAGCTCGACGATGCGCGCGCCGGCCTCGGCGGCCAGGGCGGGCAGGCGCGGGCCGTCGGCGCGGATCGGCGCGTTGCCCGGCAGCGCCAGGCCCAGGGCCTCGGCCAGGCAGTGCATGGAGTTGGCCGTGGCCAGGCCGGCGCACACGCCCGGGCCGTCGATGGCGGCGCGACACATGCCCTCCAGGCCGTCGAGCGAGAGCTGGCCCGCCTTCACCGTGCCCACGGCCTTGTAGACCTCCTCGATGTCGACGTGGTGCTCGCCGCACTGGCGGCCCAGTTGGTAGCCGCAGGCCAGCACCAGGCTGGGCACGTCCAGGCGGCCGGCGGCCATCAGGTGGGCCGGCGTGGTCTTGTCGCAGCTGGACAGCAGCAGCATGCCGTCGAGTTCCGCGCCCTCGACCTGCACCTCGATGTCGTTGACGATGAGGTCGCGCGTGGGCATGAGGTAGCGGCCCTGGCGCCCGGCGCTGGTGATGAAGTCCGAGGGCGCGGCGGTGCGGATCTCGAACGGCAGCCCGCCGGCGGCGCGGATGGCGTCCTGCACCATCTTCGAGATGCGGTCCAGGTGCGAGAAGCACACCGACAGGCCGCTGGAGGTGTTGACCACGGCGATCTTCGGTTTGTCGAAGTCGCTCTCGGGAATGCCCATGGCCGTCCATTGCGCCATGCGCACGGCCCAGCGGGTGGAGCCGCGTTCGAAGTTGCTGCGATAGGTCATTGGTGTCCTGGAAAGGGTTCAGTCGTCCAGCCGCGCGCCCTGGCGGTTGAGTTCGGTGCGCACCTCGCGCCCGTCGATGGCCCGGGGCTGGCGCCGTTCGCGCACGGCCAGCGTGGCCGCCACGCCGAGCGCCTGGCCGTAGGAGAAGCACTGCGCCGTGACGCGCGCCGAGGCGACGGCCTCGTGCTCGGCCGACAGGCAGCGTCCGCCGAACAGCAGGCCCTCGCCCACCTCGGGCACGAAGCAGCCGTAAGGCACTTCGTAGAAGTCGCCCAGCAGCCATTCCACGCGCGGCTTGCTGCCGGCGTGCAGCTCGATCGGCCAGGGCGAGCGCGCCACGCCGTCGGCGAACTTGCTGCCGGCCACCACGTCGCTGTTGCGCAGCACCGCGGTGCCCGCGCCCTGGCGCGTCTGGCGCACGCCCACCTGCACGCCGGTGTCGTTGACCCAGGCGTTCTCGCAGCCGGCGAGGTTCTCGCGGAAGAAGCGCTCATAGGCGCGCACCTGCGCGCGGCCCTGGGGCTCGGCCTCGCTCAGGTCGGCGGCGATGGCCGCGTTGAGCTCGCGGCCGTCGGCGCCGCGCACGCGGGTGCAGTTGCACAGCAGCTCGCCGGGTCGCGTGGTGGTGAAGAGCCAGATCTTGGCGCGCGGCAGGTCCAGGCCGCCCTTCTGCGCCGCCAGGATGCGCTCGCTCACGGCCGCCGGCATGATGGTGTCGTGCCCGTATTCGGCAATGAAGCGCGCCGTGTCCACGCCCTGCAGGCGAAAGATCATGGTGGGGTTCTGCACCACGCCGTCGGCCCCGCACCAGGTGCGAAAACCCGCCATGGCCAGCAGATCGGCGTCGCCACTGGCGTCGATGGTGATGGGCGCGCGCACGTCGAGCATGCCCGACTTGGTCCAGATGGCCGCGCCACCCACCAGGTCGCCGTCGCGGTGCACGCCGGTGGCCAGCGCGTGGTACAGCACGCGCACGCCGGCCTGGGCCAGCAGGGCGTCGGCGCTTTCGCGCCAGGCCAGCGGCTCATGCACGCGCGTGAAGGTCTTGCCGTAGAGCATGGGCTCGGTGAGCCCGCCGCGCGACTCCATCTGGGCGATGAAGTCGTCGACGAAACCGTGCACCAGCTGGCGCGGCGTCACCGGCGTGTCGCTGGCCTCGTAGAGGCCGCAGATGGTGCCGGACAGGCCCGCCACCGCCCCGCCGCCGCAAAAGCCGTAGCGCTCCACCAGCAGCACCGACAGGCCGGCGCGCGCCGCCGTGCAGGCCGCGGCCACGCCGGTGGCGCCGCCGCCGATGACCAGCACGTCGGTGCGCACGCGCTCCACAGGTCGTTGGTCCATGGTCGTTTCTCCTTCAGCGCAGTTGCATGGCCCAGCCGGGCAGCCAGGTCACCATCTGGGGCCAGACCATCGTCACCGCCAGCACCAGGACCTGCAGCAGGATGAAAGGCACCATGCCCGCGTACATGTGGCGCATGGTGATCTCGGGCGGCGCCACGGCGCGCAGGTAGAAGATCGCGGGCGCCAGCGGCGGCGTGAGGTAGCTGGTCTGGATCATGATCAGGAACAGGATGCAGAACCACACCGGGTCGAAACCCGCGGCCGTCACCAGCGGCGTGAAGATCGGCAGGAAGATCAGCACGATCGAGATCCAGTCCAGGAAGAAGCCGGCGATGAACAGGATCAGCAGCAGCAGGAAGACCAGTCCCCAGGGGCCGAGCTGGAACTGCTCGATCACCGTGCTGGCCAGGCTGATGCCGCCGCCGCCGACGAACACGCCGGTGAACAGCGTGCCGCCCAGCAGCACCGCCATGATCATGGCGGTGACGCGCACGGTTTTCAGCAGCGAGTCGTACAGGCCCGCCCAGGTGAAGCGGCGGTAGAGCATGGTCAGCAGCACCGCGCACACACAGCCGATGGCCGCGGCCTCGGTGGGCGAGGCCAGGCCGCCCAGAATGGAGCCCAGCACCGCGACGATCATCAGCAGCGGCGGCACCAGGTTGCGCAGGGTGATGCCCAGCTTCTCGGCGAAGCCCGGCTCGCCGGGCTCGCGCGGAATGCGCGGGCCGTGCTCGGGCTTCACGATGCACAGCACCAGGATGTAGACCAGGTACAGGCCGGCCATCAGCAGGCCGGGGAACACCATGCCGTACATGAGGTCGCCCACCGACACGTCGGCCAGCGGCCCCATCACCACCACCACCACCGACGGCGGGATGATGGTGCCCAGCGAGCCGCCGGCGCAGATGACCCCGCTGATCAGGCGCTTGTCGTAGCCGTAGCGCAGCATGATGGGGATGGTCAGCAGGCCCACCACGGATTCGGTGGCCCCGATGACGCCGCTGGAAGCAGCGAACACGATGCACATCAGCACCGTGGCGATGGCCAGGCCACCCGGCAGGCGCCGCGTCCAGATGTGGATGGCCTCGAACAGCCGGTCGGCGATGCCCGACTTCTCCAGCACCGCGCCCATGAAGACGAACAGCGGAATGGCGGCGAAGACGAAGTTGGAGGCGAGGTCGTCGATCTTCTCGACGAACTGGTGCGCCACGGCCGGACCGAAGGTGATCAGGCCGAACATGGTGGCGGTGAGCAGCATCGCGAACGCCACCTGCACACCGAGGAACATCAGCCCGAAGGTGACGGGCAGCATGAAGAAGGGCAGGTATTCCATCATGACCCTTGCGCCTCCGTGTCGCGGCGGACGAAGGACTTGAGCAGTTCGCACAGCACCTGCAGCGCCAGTGTGGCGAAGGCCAGCGTGAAGACCGCGCGGAAGGGCCACACCGGCAGGTTCAGGGCCGACTGGCCCGAGGTCTCGCCGCGCGCGAAGCCCTCGGCCATGTAGTGCCACAGCGTCCAGGAGACCCAGACCAGGATGGGCAGCAGCAGCGCATACACCACGGTGTCGATGCGGCGGCGCGCGCGCGCCGACAGGAACACGCTGAGCACGTCGATGCGGATGTGCTCGCCCTGGCGCAGGGTGTAGGCCAGGGCCAGCAGGAAGTGGGCGCCGGTCAGCGTGTAGCCGATCTCGTAGGCCCAGATGGTGGGCGCGTGCAGCGCGTAGCGCGACACCACCTCCCAGGTGGTGGCCAGCACCAGGGGCACCAGCAACAAGGCCGCGAGCACGCCAACGCCCACGACCCAGCGCTCGGCGAGGTCAATCAGTCGATTCAAGGAAAACCCCAATCAAAAAGGCGGCGGCGCGCGGCCGCCGTTCGCGGACGCGCACCGGGAGCGGTGCGCGCCGCCCATTCGCATCAGGTGCGCTTGACTTTCACCTTGCGCCAGTCGTCGGCGTCGCGCCAGGCGGCATCGAACGCCTTCTGGCTTTCGTGCACCTTGGCGAACCACTTCGACTTGCCTTCCTTGGCGGTCCTGTCGGCCCAGTCCAGGCCGATCTTGCGGGTGGCGAACTGCACCTCGTCGTCCAGCTCGATCAGGGTGACGCCGTTCTTCTTGTAGAACTCGAAGGCCTTGGCATCCTCCGCGCCGATGCGGGCCCAGCTCTCGAAGGTGACCAGCTTGGCCACCACCTCGACCAGCTTGCGGTCGGCCTCGGGCATCTTGTCCCACACGCCCTTGTTGAGCACCAGCTCGAACGGGGCGCAGGGCTGGTGCACGCCCGGGTAGCTCAGGTAGCGCGCCACCTTGTAGAAGCCCGAGGAGACGTTCTCCCACGGCGTGCCCCACTCCACCGCGTCGATCGCGCCGCGCTCCAGCATGGGAAAGATGTCGCCGCCGGCCGTGGTCACCGGCGCCGCGCCCAGTTCCTTGGACATTTCCAGCCAGGCGCCAGCGGTGCGAAGCTTCAGGCCCTTGAGGTCTTCCAGCGTCTTCACCGGCTTGCGCGAGTGCACGAAGACCTCGGCGGTGCGCATGAACAGCGGGAAGGAGATGACGCCGTCGGCGCCTTCGCGGAATTCGCGCTGCAGCTCCACGCCGCCGCCCTCGTAGAGCCAGTGCAGCATGCGCTCGGCGTCGAAGCTGCCGGCGTAGCCGCCGAACAGCGCGGTGGTGACGTCCTTGCCCCAGTCGTAGCCGATCCAGGTGTGGCCGCATTCGGCCAGGCCGTTCTTCACCGTCTCGGGCACCTTCAGCGCATTGCCCAGACCGCCGCCCGGGAAGGTCTGGATCTTGAAGCGCCCGCCCGAGAGCTGGTTCATGCGCTCGGCGAAGGCCTTGGCGCCGATGTCCATCAAGGGACCGCCCGCCCAGCCGGTGGCCATCTTCCAGTTGTAGGTGGGGCCGGACTGGGCGTTGGCGCTGGCGCTGGCCAGCAGGCCGGCGCCGGCCAGGCCGGTGCCGATGAGTTGACGTCGCTTCATCTGTTGTCTCCTGCGTGTGGGTATGTGTTCAGACCGTGGCCCGTATGTTCAGGCCAGGGCCTGCTTTTCCTCGGCGGTCAGCTCGGGGCCGTCGAGCGTGACGCGCTGCTCCTGCGTTTCGTTGTTGCGAAAGCGCGCGACGATGGGCTTCAACTCGGGCTTGATGTAGCGCTCGTCGTAGCCGTTGAACAGCGTGCCGATCAGGCCGCGGTCCAGGTCGCTGGTTCCCATGATCCAGTCGAAGATGGGAAAGCTGAGGTTCATGTTCTTGTGCATCATGATCCCCTGGTTGTGGTGCGCGGTGTGGTGGCGGCGGATGGTGTTGATGAAGGGCATGTTCCGCACGAACCAGTTCTCGTGCACGTGGCAGCACAGGTGGAACACCTCATAGACCAGGTAGTGGCAGACCATGGTCATGAACAGGATGTAGCCCGCGTTGGGGTTGAAGATCTGCGCCGCGATCCAGCCCAGGCCGGTGCCGAAGACGCCCAGCACGATGAGCACGCGCCAGGGAAAGAACACGATGCGGAACTCGCGCGTCGTGTCGATGGTGATGTCGTTGTCGGTGAAGTACTGGTGGTGCTCGCGCGTGTGGCGCTCATAGATGGCGCGCAGCGCGAAGACGTCGATGCGGCGGTGCATCACGTACTTGTGCATGAACCACTCGATGAAGTTGCCCGCCAGGAACACGGGCAGCACCAGCAGCCATTCCCAGGTCGGGTTGTCGAGCCGCTGCGCGCAATACCAGAGCGCCGCGATGCCGGCGGCAAACATCACGCTGGTGTGCACGATGCCGTTGTAGAAGGGGCTGATGCCGCCCTTGTACTTCTCTCGGAATCGGCGCTGCTTTTCAGTCATCATGGCTTCGTCTCCTGTGCAATCCAACTAACATACTAGTCGAATAGTAGAAGTCGATCATAGGCATGTCAAGAACCGAGGAAGGCACTCATGGAAGACCCTAGGGCCTCGCCCGCCTGGGTCATGACCGAGTGCCCCACCCCGGGCAAGGGCAGCCAGGCCGCGCCGGGCACGTGATCGGCCAGCCAGCGGCCGTGCTCGAACGGGCAGTCGCCGTCGCGGTCGCCATGCACCACCAGGGTCGGGCGGCGGATGCCACGCGCCACCGCGCGCAGGTCGGCGCCGCGCACCGAGGCCCAGCTGGCGGCCACCGCGTCGGCATCGGCCACGGCTTTCAGCTGCAGGCGCTCGGCGCGCTCGCGGGCCTCGCGTTCCAGGGCCTCGGGCGTCTCGCCGCGAAACCACACCGCGCCCGGCGTGGCGCAGGCGGTGCCCGACACGAGCACCAGGCGCTCCAGCGCGGCATCGCCGTGGCGCGCCAGCAGGTTCAGGATGACGCTCACGCCCATGCTCCAGCCAGCCACGGCCACCGGCGAACCGGTGCGCTGCGCCAGCTCGGTCACCAGCGCGTGCACCAGGTCGGCGTAGTGGTCCAGGTGGTAGTAGCTCGCGTGCGCCATGGGCTGGTCCGCGCGCCAGCGAGGCGACAGCCCACGCCCGGGCAGGTTGGGCAGGACGCAGCGGCGCGCCAGCAGCGCGGGCAGCACAGGCGCCCAGGCCTCGGACGTGCCCTGGATGCCGT
Organism: Hydrogenophaga sp. SNF1; assembly: GCF_034421675.1. NCBI lineage: Bacteria > Pseudomonadati > Pseudomonadota > Betaproteobacteria > Burkholderiales > Comamonadaceae > Hydrogenophaga > Hydrogenophaga sp. SNF1. Next base: position 2,312,582 of record NZ_CP139793.1, on the reverse strand, counting down.
GCAGCAACAGCAAGGGAGCGCCCTGCCCCACCAGCCTGCATTCGAGGGTTTGTGCCGATCGGTCGATGGAAGGATTTGCCATACAAGTAACATATCAATAGTGTTTCAATGGTTTCACAGACCTTCCGCAACGCCTATCCGTTTTGACCCTGATGTCCCACCTTCCCCTCTCCGATCAGCCCGTCACCCTGTGCACGCCACCCCGCGTCATCTGCGCCGACGGCGCCCGCCACCGCCTCGCGCCGCTCTGCAAAAGCCTGGGCTGGCGCGAGGCCCTCGTCGTCACCGACGCCTGGTTCCAGCAGAACAGCCCCGCCCTGGCCGAGGTGCTGTCGGCGCTGCGCGCGCAGGGCATCGCGGTGCGCGTGTTCGACGGCGGCGAGCCCGACCCGTCCACCACCCTGGCCGACCGCGCCAGCGCCTGGGTGCGCGAACAGGGCGCGCGGCCCGACCACCTGATCGCCTGGGGCGGTGGCAGCAACATCGACCTGGCCAAGGCGCTCAGCGTCGCCCTGCCCAGCGGCCGGCCCGTGGCCGAGCTGATGGACCGCGCGAACTGGCCGGCGGCGCCGCTGCCGCTGGTGGCCGTGCCCACCACGGCCGGCACCGGCTCGGAGATCACGCCCGGCGCCATCCTGGTGCAGCCCGGCAGCGCCACCAAAGTGGCGCTGATGGCCAACGCGCTGCGGCCCGCGATCGCGCTGATCGACCCGGAGCTGACCTGGACCTGCCCGCCGCGCGTCACGGCCGACGCGGGCCTGGACGCCCTGACGCACGCCATCGAGTCCTGGCTGACCCTGGACGCGGCGCTCTTCGACAACGGTGACGACCCCGACCCGGGCTACAGCGGCCGCAACGAACTGACCGTGCAGTTCGCGCGCCAGGCCACGGCGCTGGCCTTCACCCACCTGGCCACGGCCTTCGAGCGGCCGAACGACCGCGCCGCCCGCAACGCCATGGCGCGCGCCAGCCTGTACGCGGCCATGTCCTACGCCACCGCGGGCCTGAACGCGGTGCACGGCCTGGCCTATGCCCTGGCCGGACTGACGCACGCCAGCCACGGCAGCACCAACGCGGTGATGCTGCCCTACGTGATGGACGCGCTGGTCGAGACACGGCGCGACGAACTCGCCGAGATCGCGCGCCTGGCGGGCGCCACGGGCGACGACCCGCTGACCCTGGCCCGGCAGGCGCCGGTGCTCACGCGCGCGCTGGTGCGCCGGCTGGGCCTGGCCGGCGATCTGATAAGTTTCGGCGTCGGGCCATCACAACTGGCTCAGCTGGTGTCGGACGGCCTGGCGGTGACGCGGCTGACCAAGGCCTGGCCAGGGGGGCCGGCCAGCGAGGCCTATGCCCGCATCGTGCACCATGCCTACCACGGAGAACTTTCCGGAGAATCGCGCCCATGAGAAAAGCGACGGCGAAAAAAACACCAGGGACCCCCAGCACCGCGCGGGCCACCGCGAAGAAGGCCGGCAGCAAGGCCACTTCCCCGGCCGACGCGCCCGCAGCGCGGCCCAGCAGCCTGACCACCCAGGCCTATGAGCGCATCGAGGCGCTGATCGTCCAGCTCGAACTGCTGCCCGGCACCGCGCTCAGCGAGGCCGAGCTGTCGGCCCGCCTGGGCATCGGGCGCACACCGGTGCGCGAGGCGCTGCAGCGCCTGGCCCGCGAACACCTGGTGCAGATCCTGCCGCAGCGCGGCGTGCTGGTGTCGGCGCTGGACATCAAGCGCCAGCTGCGGCTGCTCGAAACGCGCCGGGAGGTCGAGCGCCTGGTGGCGCGCTGCGCCGCGCGCCGCGCCACGGACCAGGAGCGCCAGCAGTTCGCCGAACTGGCCAAAGAATTCAACGCCGCCGCCAAGGCCAAGGACCAGACGCGCTTCATGCGCGCCGACAAGGCCTTCAACGACCTGTCGCTGCGCGCCGCGCGCAACGAGTTCGCCAGCGGCGCCATGGGCCTCATGCATGGGCTGTCGCGGCGCTTCTGGTTCATGCACCACCGCCAGGCCGACGACACGCAGCCCATCGCGGTGCTGCACGCCCGCATCTCGCAGGCCATCGCCGACGGCGACGAAGCCCTGGCCGCGAAGGCCCTGGACGAACTCATCGACCACAACGAGGCCTTCACCCGCTCCACGGTGAACACCGACTTCTGAAGGCCCCGCCGCGCGCCGGCCAGGCCGGCACGCGCCCTCAGCCGCGCAGCGGCAAGGCCAGGCCGATGGCCACGAACACGCCGCCACAGGCCCGGTTGAACGCCTTGCCCGTGCGCTGCAGCCAAGGGCGGATGCGGTTCGCGGCGCTGGCGATGAACAGCTCGGTGAGGATCTCCACCAGCGCGAAGGTGCCCGCCATCAGCACGAACTGCATCACGAGGCCGCGCGCCGGGTCGATGAACTGCGGCAGGAAGGCCGCGAAGAACAGCACGGCCTTGGGATTGCTCACCGCCGACAGCAGCCCCTGGCGAAACAGCGAGGCCCCGCTGCGCGGCGCCGCGGCCTGCGCCATGCCCTCGCCCAGCGGCGGCGAGCGCCACACCTGGATGCCCAGCCACACCAGGTAAGCGCCGCCCACCCACTTCAACACCGTGAGCCAGACCAGCGAGGTCTTGAGCAGCGCGCCGATGCCGAACATGGACAGCGCGATGACCAGCACGAAGCCCAGTGCCCCGCCGGCGATGGTGTAGAGCGTGAGCCGGCGCCCGTGCAGGGCGCCGTGCGTGAGCGCGAGCAGGCCGTTGGGGCCGGGCGACAGCGACAGGCCGATGGCGGCGGCCAGGTAGATGAGCCAGGTATCGAGCGACATGGGGCGATGCTCGCCGCGAGGCCGCCGGGCGTCAATGGCCGCCGCCGCGCGGCGGGCTCAGACCGGCTGCTCCACCCGGAGCGGCAGCTCGCCGCCCGGTTCGGGTTCGATCAGGCGGGACACGCTGTCGAGATAGGCCCGCATGAAGTCGCGCCGCTCGGGGTCCTCCACGGTCTGCGCCGTCCAATGGGTGCTCACCTCGCCCCAGCGCTCGGCCAGGCCATGGCGGATCAGCACGGCCAGTTCCATGTCGAACAGCGCCACGGGCGCCAGCTGGCGCCGCCAGAGGTCGGTATTGCGCTGGGCCGCGCGCAAGGCGTGGTACTGCGCCAGCAGGTGGGTGGCGACAAAGGCCTGGCGCTGCTCGCGGCCCTCGGTGACCACCGACAGCAGCTCGTCCTGGGTCCAGCCCAGGCGGCCGAACCGCTCGGCACCGGCGAAGCCGCCCCGCTGCGCCGCCAGGGCCTCGGCGTTCCAGGGCTGGCGCTGCGCGCTGTTGAAGACGGCCCAGGCCCGTTCGGCACCCTGTACGGGCGCGATCTCGTCCACGCCTTCCAACGCCACGAACAGCGGCGGCGAGCGGCCGAGAAACGCGGCGCTCAGGGTCTCGCCAAACGGATTGCCGGCCAGCGTGAGCGCGCGCGCGGCGCCGCGCAAGGCCCGGCGCGCGGCCCCGTCGTCGCCCAGGAAGCTGGCCGTTTCGCAGGCGTCGAGCCAGAGCGTGGCAATGGCCATGTCCGGCGCGCGCCCCGCCATTGGCAGGCCCTCGGCCCGTGCGATGAGATAGCGCAGCCGGGCCTGCAGCGTGGAGCGCAGCTCCTGCGTTTCGTCCGGTGGCGCCTGCCGGGTGATGGCTTGCAGCAGCGTCATCGGGCCAGGGCCTCGCGCAGGTTGGACACGCGCTCGGGGGGCCGGTAGCGCGGATTGCTGCGTTGCCGCAGCGGCGCCGCGGGGTCAATGGAAACGTCCCAGTACGCCCAGCGTTCGATCTGGTGCGAGGGCACCAGCAGCTTGGCGGTGATCTCGCCTTCGAGCTGGAAGTCGGACCACCGCGTGTAGGTGTGCAGCTCACGCACCTCTTCGGCAACGGCCTGCACCTCCACCGCCGGGTTCAGGCCGACCAGCACCCAGCAGTGGAACAGGTAGCCCGGGCGCCGGCCCCAGTCGGTGGCGAAGCGCAGAGCGACTTCCTCGGCCGTGAGCAGCCGGTTGATGCTCGCCACGCGGTCGCGCTCGACGCTGCCCGCGGTGAGCGAGATGAAGGGCGTGCGCGGCCCGGCGCTGGCGTACTGGTGAATGTGGTCGTGCAGTTCGTGCGCGCGCAGCCGCTCCTCCACCTGCTCGGGCGCGGGCTGGCCCAGGTGGCGCCACCAGTTGCAGCGAATGCCCTCGCCGCCCTGCGTGATGCGCTCGGCATCGGCGTCGTTCTCGCCGGCCAGCCCGCCCGGTCCCCCCCAGATCCCCTTGATGCAGCGCTGCACGAACACGCTCAGACCCCCTCGCGCTGCGCCACGTCGCACACCAGCTGCAGCAGCTCGTCGGGGCGGTTCGTCATGCCGAAGAAGAACGCCGGCCGCGCCAGACCGCCCTGGTCCGTGCCGACGTAGCCGATGGCGGGCAGCAGCAAGCCCTTCGCCGCCAGGCCCTGCACGAAGCGGATGCCTTCGTCGGCGATCCCTTCGCGCCGCACGTCGGTGAGCATGAGCAGGTACTGGTGGTTGCGCAGGAACTGCTCGGCGGCGGCGCTGGTGGTGGCGAGGTCGATGCGCACCTCCAGCGCCTCGAGCAGCGCCCGCTCGTTGCGGTTGTTGGGCGGCTGGTCGTCCACCCACAGCAGGCGCGTGCCCCGCAACAGGGCCGCATGGGCCGAGAGGCGGCGCAGCACGGCCATGCGGGCCCGGTGGCTCACCACCTTGTCCAGGCCCCGCAGCTCGACCGCCTTGTCCAGGGACGCCGCCGAGGCCTCGATTTCGATCCCCAGCGCGCTGACCTTGGTCGCCTTCTTCAGCAGGCGCGCGATGGCATCGGCGTTGGCGATGAGCAGCACGATGGCCACCAGGGCCATCAGCAGGCTGGGCGACACCTTGATCAACTCCACCCACAGGTTCGACGCATCGCTCATGGACGGCTCCTGACGCGGCACCCGGCCGGTGCGGCCATGCTAGTGCGCTTGGGCGACGAAGCAAATCCCCACCGGCGCATCGCCTGCCTTGGCGTCGCACCATCCCGGTGCCGGCGCCGCCGGGCCAGCTTCCCAAAGCGGGGTTGCGTGGTCAGAATCCCATCAAACTTCAACGCCGATTGGCACTGTCGTGGATGCGTGGTCAATGAACGTCCAGGCCCCTGATCTGCCCGGGGCCCGGTTCACCGTGCCGTTCGGCGGCACCCCCACGGCGTTGAGCGCGGCCAGCCGGGCGCTGGAGGCGCGCCTGCCGGGCCACTGGTCGGACTGGTCCATCGTCGCGCCCGCCGCCCGCGCCGCCCTGCTCGCGGCCCTGCGCCAGGCGCGGCCCTTCGCCTTGAGCCTGCGCCTGCTCGACGACGCCCACGGCCAGCCCGTGCACGTGCGCTGCGAAGGCCATTGGCAGGCCGCGCGCCAGGCCCACCTCTGCCAGCTCGCCGACATCAGCGACCTGCAGACGGCCCACGACACCACCGACCGCGCCCTGCTGCAGCTGCAGGACATGGTCGACAGCCTGCCGCTGCTGGTGATTCAGCTCGACACCAGCCCCGAATTGCGCTGCGCCTTCGCGGCCGGGAGCCTGCTGCGGCTGCTGGTTCCGTACCGGCAGAACCCCGTGGGCCAGGCGGCGCTCGGCCTGTTCGGCCCGGCGCTGTTCGCGCACCTGAGCCAGGAGATTCAGGCCATCCAGCCGGCCGGCGGCGCGCGGCCTTTCATCTGGCGCGCGCACGACGACCAGGGGCAGCTGCGCGTGCTGGAAGGCACGCTGCGCACCCTCATCGACGGCCAGGGCCGCCCCAGCGGCCACCTGCTCGATTCCCTGGAAACCACGGCCTACCACGCCACCATGTCCGCGCTGACCGCCTCCGAAGAGCGCCTGCGCCGCTTCGTCATCGCGAGCAGCGACGCCATCGTCGTGCACATCGACGAGCGCATCGTCGATGCCAACCCCGCCGCCTGCCGCCTGCTCTCCACCTCGGCCGAAGCGCTGCGCGAGCAGCGTTTCCTGGACCTGATCGCCGCGGAGGACCAGGCGGCCAGCCGGGCCCACGCCGACGCGGCCTCGCACGAGGCGCAGGAATGCCACCTGGTCGACCGGCACGGCACGCGCATCGCGGTCGAGCTGATCGGGCGCACCCTGCAGCGCAAGGGCCAGCGCATGCGCATGGCCATCGTTCGCGACGTGCGCGACCGGCGCGAGGCGCAGGCGCGCATCCACGAGCTCATCAGCCACCTGAGCGCCCAGCGGGACCGGGCCGAAGCGGCCGACCGCGCCAAGTCGCTCTTCCTCTCCGCGGCCAGCCACGACCTGCGCCAGCCCATCCACGCGCTGGGCCTGTTCCTCACCAGCCTGGAAACCCTCGTCCAGTCGCGGCACCTGCCGCTGCCGGCGCTGGAGGACGTGACGCGGCGCATGGGCGCTTCGCTGGACGCGCTGGGCCGCCTGCTCAACTCGCTGCTCGACGTCTCGCGCCTGGACGCCAACGCGGTGGTGGTGCACCCGATCGCGGCGCCCCTCGCCCCCCTGTTCGCCGAGCTGGCGGCCGATCTCGGCGATGCGGCCAGCGGCAAGGGCCTGCGCCTGGACGTGGTGCCCACCCGCGCCTGGGTGTTCACCGACCCGGTGGTGCTGCGCCGCATCGTGGACAACCTGGTCTCCAACGCCATCCGCTACACCCAGAAGGGCCGGGTCCTGGTGGGCGCTCGGCCCCGCGGCGCGTGCGTGGAAATACAGGTCTGGGACAGCGGCATCGGCATCGCGGCCGACCAGCTCGACGCCATCTTCGGCGAGTTCTACCAGGTCAGCCCGGCCAGCGCGACCGACAGCGGCCTGCGCGGCCTCGGCCTGGGGCTGTCCATCGTGAAGCGTTCGGCCAAGCTGCTCGACGCCCGGCTGAACGTGCGCTCGGCGCCCGGGCGCGGCTCCATGTTCTCCATCACCGTGCCCCGCGGCACACCCGCTCCGGCCCCGCTGGCGCCGCCGCCCTCGCCCGCCCCGAAACGAAGGGCCCGCAGCGCCCCGAGGCGGGTGCTGGTCATCGACGACGACGCCATGGTGCTGCAGGCCATGCAGCAGCTGCTGCAGGCCTGGGGCCACCAGGTCTGGTGCGCGGCCGACCAGGACCAGGCGGTCATGCTGGCCATCATGCACGCGGACGAAATCGACCTGGTGCTCTCGGACTACCACCTGGGCGGGCAGGTCGACGCGGCGCAGTTCATCGGCACCGTTCGCGCCTGTCTGGTGCGGCCGGTGCCCGTGCACGTTTTCACGGCCGATACCTCGATGCCCGTGGCCCAGAACGTCCGGGCCTTGGGGTTATCGCTGCTGCACAAGCCGGTGCAGCACGATCTACTGCGACAAGTGCTGGAACAGGGATGAATGCGAGCATCGCACGCTGCGCCGATGGGCACCGACAGCGATGCCGAGCGACCTCCATCCCATGAACCACGGTGCGACGGTTTCACCCGATTGGATCGAGCAGATAGAAGGCCTGGCCGCCGTGCTGCGGCCCAGCCCCTGGCGCTTCACGCCCAATGCGGCCCTGCAGGGGCTGCTGGGCGCGGAGGGGCACGCAGCGGCCGCATGGCGGCGGGCCTTCACCGCTGGCGGCGAGTTGTCCGCCCCCCTGCGGCGTGGCCAGCCGTTTCACGGGCGCCTGCGCCTTGAACCCGCCGCCGACGGCCATGGCGCGCGCCTGCTGCACCTCGACCTGGCGCCCCTGGGCAACGGCGACTGGCTGTGCACGGCCGTCGACCTGACGGACGTCGAGGAACGGCGCGGCCGCCGCGCGCTGACGCTGCGGCACCTTCGGCACACCCTGGACCAGTTGCAGGAACTGATGTCCATGGTGACCGAGGGCGAGACCATGCTCTTCACCAACGTGTCGTTCGCGCGCTTCTACAGCACCACGCCGGATCAGGCCGAAGGCCGCTCGGTGCTTGCCGTGATGGGGGAAGAGAACCACGCCATGACCGCGCCGTTCCGGGCCAAGCTGTTTCGCACCCTGCGGCCCGTGCGCTATGAACGCCCGCTGGTCAGCGGCGAGGGCGAGGACCGCGTGATGGATGTGCTGCTGTGGCCGATACCGGGCGGGCCCGGGCAGGTGAACCGCATGGCCACGCTCACCCGCGACGTCACGCTGCGCCACCGCGGCATGCAGGCCCTGCGCCAGACGCTGGAGCGGCTCAACGCCCTGTTCGAGGCCGGCATCGAAGGCATCCTGCTGTGCGACCGGGGCGTCATCACGGACGCCAACCCGATCGCCAGCCGCCACACTGGCCTTGAACGGCAGCAGCTGGTCGGCCTGTCGCTGGCGCAGGCGCTGGACCGGCTGGGCGTGCCACCCGAGGCCTGGGCGGGCGGCGGCCCGTCCATCGACCTGAGCCTGTCCCTGCTCCCCGGCGCGCACGACAAGCCCCCCATGCAGATCCAGGCCATCACCTTCATGGACGGGGACAGTCCCTGCCAGGCCGTATTGATCCAGGACGTGAGCTACCGCTACCAGGCCCAGCGCCGCATCGACCGCCTGCTCGTCGACCTGCGCTGGCAGACCGAACGCGCGGAGGCGGCCGATCGTGGCAAATCCGTCTTCCTGGCCTCGGCCAGCCACGACCTGCGCCAGCCCATCCACGCGCTCGGCCTGTTCCTCACCACCATCCGCAGCCTCAGCCACGCGTCCTCGCCCTTGCCCAGCAAGCCTTTCGTGCCCATCGTGCAGCGCATGCGCGCCTCGCTGGACAGCCTGATGGAGCTGCTCAACATGCTGCTCGGCGCCTCCCTGCACGGCACCGGGCAAAAGCCGATCCATCCACGCCCCACGCCGCTGCAAGCGACGTTCGACGACCTGATGTCGGAATTCGCGGCCATGGCGGCGCGCAAGGGCCTGAGCCTGCACGCGGTGCCCAGCCGCGCCTGGGTGCTGGCCGACCCCACGGTGCTGCGCCGCATCCTGGCCAACCTGGTGTCCAACGCCGTGCGCTACACGCAGCAAGGGCGCATCGTGCTGGGCGCGCGCCAGCGCGGCACCAGCGTCGAGGTGCAGGTGTGGGACACGGGCATTGGCATCCCGCCCGAAAAAATCGACGCCATCTTCCAGGCGTTCTTCCGCGTCGACACCGCGCCCACGCGCGACGGCCGCTCGGAAGGCCTGGGCCTGTCGATCGTGCGGCGCGCGGCCGCCCAGCTGGGCGCGCGGCTCGACGTGCGCTCGATGCCCGGCAAGGGCTCGATGTTCTCCGTGCGGCTGCCGCCATGCGAACCCCAGCGGCAGGAGCACGCGCCGGCCCCCGACGAACCATCGCCCGCGGGCGCCGGCCGGCACATCCTGCTGATCGACGACGACGAACAGGTGCTGCTCGCCACCACGCACCTGCTCACGTCGTGGGGCCACCAGGTGCTCAGCGCGGCCAACGCCGGCGAGGCCATGCGGCTGTGCGAGGCGCAGCCGGCGCGCATCGACACGGTGATCTGCGACTACATGCTCGACCCCTCCATGGACGGGCTGGAGCTGCTGCTGGGGCTGCGCGCGCGGCACCTCGGTCCGCTGCCCGTCTGCATGGTCACGGGCGACATGTCGGCCGAGCGCATCGAGCAGGCGAACCGCCACGGCTTCACGCTGCTGCACAAGCCGGTGAGCGCCGAGGCCTTGCGGAGGTTCCTGTGCGCGGCGGGCTAGCGGCGGCGGGCCAGGCCGCCAGCCGCAGAGAGGCGGCCGTCAGATCGATGACATTGTGATGACCATCGGCCATAGGGCCGACGGCCTTTGGAACCATATTGGTGCGCTCCCGACACAGGGCCACACGCAAGCCGCGTGGAACCCCGATGAAGAGGAGCCCCTTTGTGACCGCCGCTTTTTTTGACGACCTGTGCCGCCACGCCAGCCGGGAGCTGCGCCTGGACAACACCGAGGGCATGGGCCAGGAGGAGACCGTCGAGATCGATGGCGTCAGCCTGGAGGTGACGCACCACGAATCCAGCGCCTCGATGCTGGTGCTCGCGGAACTTGGCCGCATCACGGCCGAGGATCCCGCGCAGGTCTACCGGCAGTTGCTGGCCCTTCAACTGCTCACCTGGCACCAGCCTGGCATCCGCTTCGGCTACGACGAGGGCGGCGACGCGGTGGTGCTGATGCTCGGCGTGCCGCTGCGCGAGGACATGACCGGCCCCTGGCTGGCCCAGGCCTTGCGCGGCATGGCGGCCCAGGTGAAGCAATGGCGCGCCACCCTGCTGGCGGGCATGTTCGTGTGGGACGGGGCCCGCGCCGGCCCGCCACCCCGCGATGGCGCCCATGGGCCCCGCACCACGCTGGCCTGAAGGAGCGCCGCATGCAGCCCCAGACGAACGCCAAGCACCGCAAGTTCAGCCCCGACTACAACCAGCGCATCGTCAACAACCCCGACAAACGCCCCGAGACACCCGCGGATTTCGCCGCCTACACCGGGCTGAGCCGCAAGCGGACACGCCAATGGCGCCAGGACCCGCAGGCGTACGTCAACCACCTGCTGAGCACCGCCCTGGAGCAGGTGGCCGCCGTGCCCGCGCCCGCCAGCGCGGCGCAGGTCTCGACCCGGGACAAGGCCAGGGCCGTCTGCGGCGCCGGCAGCCTGGGGTTCAGCGTGTCCTTCATGCTGGCCAAGGCCTGGACCTCGCTGTGGGGGTTCCTGCCCACGCTGTCCAAGAGCGATCCGCGCCTCTTCTTCCTCGTGGGCGCGGCGGGGTTCGACCTGATCGCCTCGTTCCTGCACGCCACGGTGGCCAAGACCGTGGCCTTCGGACCCGGCGCCAACTACGGCGGCCCCCAGGCCCCGGACAAGGCGGCCTTCGACAACTACGTCACCCTGCTGGGCATGTGGTACGTGGCCTCGGCGCGGGGCGATGCGCCGCACGCCGATGAGATCGCCGCCGCCCTGCAGGAACTGGTGGACGGCGTGATCGCCCGTGCCCAGGCCGAGCAGGACAAGGGCACGCCCCTGCGCTTCGATTTCCGTGAACACCCCCTGCTCGGCGGCTGGCTGCGCAACGGCCACTTCCACCTGGCCTTCTTCAGCTATTCGGTGGTGTACCTGTTCTCGGGCAGCCTGGCGCCGCACCTGCGCTTGTGGATCGAGCGACTGCCCGCCACCGTCGCCCAGAAGGCCGGGCTGTTCGCGCTGTCGGACTTCCTGGCGTCGGCCGCCATGGGCCAGCTCGCCGGCATCTCCACCATGAGCCTGCACATGCTGGGCAATGCCTGGATCCAGCACGGCGCCGACAAGCCGGGCCTGCACCAGACCTGGAAGCAGGAACAACCCGTGGCGCTGAAGAAGTGCCTGGCGGTCACGCCCTCGCTGCTCGAGCTGGTCAACACCCGCAGCGCCATCGAGGCGAGCATTCTCGAGAGTTCCCTGAGCCCGGCCGAGAAGCGCCTGCGGCTGGCGCGCTTCGAGGCCCTGGTGCTGCCCCTGCTCGATCCCGCGATCGAGCGGCTGCAGCGGGTGCACAGGAAGTACCAGCAGCGCAGCGCGCTCATGGAAACCACGCAGGGCCGCGATCAGATCGCCCGCAACAAGACGGGCGCCATCGTCTTCGAAGGCGCGGGCAAGACACCGCACAGGCTCATCAACCGCTCGCCGGCCGCGATCCGCCTGCGCACCACCGGCGAGGTGGTGGGCAACATGCTTGCGATGCTCGTCCAGGTGTATTCGCTGTTCTATCTGTACACCCTGTTCGCCAGCACCATGCCTTTCACGGATACCGCGGCATCGGTGCCCTTCGGCGCCGCGATCAACGGCAGCGACTCCTGGGCCCACACGAGCGACGCGGGTTTCATCAATGGCACCCAGGCCTGGTTCGGGGTCCCCGAGGACACCCAGCGCTACTCGACCGGGGCTGGCTGGATCCTCATCGCGGCCTTCTCGCTGCGGGCCGCGACGATCCCCGGCGCCGAGCTGCTGCTGAACCTGTTGTACGCCGCCGTGGTGTGGATGGGCCGCCCGGCGGTCCCATGCGAGAGTGGCGCGCCATCGGCGAGCGACGACGACGAGCACAGCGACGGCCCGCCGCCACCCAGTTACCGGCCCCCCTCTCCCGGCGACCGGGTCTCACCCGAGCCCGTCGAGGTCGTGGTCGATGGCGAGACCGCCGACGAGAGCGTGTCGGCGCAGGCCTGTGCGCACCCACCCAGCTCGGTGACGGTGATTGATGGGCTCATGGAGGGCGTCACGCCGTCCAACGAGTAGCCCGAAAGAGCGCGCTGGCGCGGGCGGGCCCACCGGCCCGCGCCAGGCCTCACTGCTTCGGAATGCCCGCGCGCTCGATCACCGCGCTCCAGCGCTTGATGTCGTTCACCAGCAGCGCCGTCGCCTGCTCGGGCGTGGACGAGCGCGGGTCGATGTTGAGCTCGCGCAGTTTCTTCTGCACCTCGGCGTCGGCCACGGCCGCGGCGATCTCCCGCTGCAGCCGCTCGATGACCGGGCGCGGCGTCTTCGCCGGCGCGGCGATGGCGTTCCACGACGAGGCCACGAACCCCGCCACGCCCGACTCCACCGCGGTCGGCACCTCGGGCAGCACGGGCGAGCGCTTCTCGCCCGCCACGGCCAGGGCCTTGAGCGCCCCGCCGCGGATCTGCGCGAGCACCGGCGCGAGGATTTCCACGCCCACGTCCACCTGCCGCCCGCGCAGGGCACCGATGAGGTTGGGCGTGCCGTTGAACGGCACGGTCTGCGCGTCGATGCCGGCGCTGCTCTTGAACAGCTCGGCCGCCAGGTGCTGCGTGCTGCCGATGTTGATGCTGCCGATGTTGAGCTTGCCGGGGTTCGCCTTCGCGAAGGCCAGCAGCTCGGGCAGGCTCTTGAACGGCGCCTCGGGGTGGGCCACGACGGCGATGTCGAAGAAGCCCAGCGTGGAGACCGGCGCGAAGTCCTTGACGGTGTCGAAGGGCAGCGACTTGAACAGGCCGGCGGTGACCGCCGTGCCGTTGGACATGAGGAACAGCGTGTGGCCGTCGGGCTCGGCGCGCGCCACCGTCTCGGCGGCCACCACGCCACCGGCGCCGGGGCGGTTCTCGATCACCACGGAACGGCCCAGGCCCTCGGCCAGCCGCCCGGCGACGATGCGCGCCGTCAGGTCGCCCACGCCGCCGGCCGCGAAGGGCACGACCAGGCGCAGGTTCTTCGACGGGAATGTCTGCGCCCTGACGGCCGCCAGCGGCAGCGCCGCGGCGGCCAGGGCGATCAAGCGGCGGCGACGCATGCCCGCCACCGCTACAGCACGAAGGTGACGATCACCGGGAACGCCACCAGGATCGCCGTGCGGATGAAATCGCTGAACACGAAGGGCAGCACGCCCTTGTAGGTCGCCAGAATGGGCACGTCCTTCGCCATGCTGTTGATGACGAAGAGGTTCATGCCCACCGGCGGCGTGATCAGGCCCACCTCCACCACGATCAGCACCAGGATGCCGAACCAGATGGCGAAGTGCTCGGGCGGCATGCCGAAGTCCAGCGCCGTCACCACGGGGAAGAACACCGGAATGGTCAGCAGGATCATGGACAGGGAATCCATGAAGCAGCCCAGGATCACGTAGATGACCAGGATGGCGACCAGCACCACCATGGGACTCAGGCCCGAGCCCGACACCAGCGAGGCGGCCTCCTGCGGCAGCTGCGACAGGGCCAGGAAGGTGTTGTAGACCCCCGCGCCGAGCACGATCATGAAGATCATGCCGGTGGCCACGGCCGTGCCCAGGACGGCCGCGACCAGCGTCTTGCGGTTCAGGCCACCGGCCGCCCAGGCCGCCAGGCCGGTGCCGAAGGCGCCCACGGCCGCGCCTTCGGTGGGGGTGAAGTAACCCAGGTAGATGCCGCCGACCACCACCAGGAAGATGGTGAGCACGGGCCAGACCTTCACGGTGGCCTTCCAGCGCTGGGCCATGGGCACCGGCGCCATGGAACCCACCTCCTCGGGCTTCAGGCGGGCGTAAACGGCAATGACGATGACGTAGCCGATGGCGGCCAGCACGCCGGGCACGAAGGCGGCCAGGAACAGCTTGGCGATGTTCTGCTCGGTCAGGATGGCGTAGATCACCAGCACCACCGAAGGCGGGATCAGAATGCCCAGCGTGCCGCCCGCCGCCAGCGTGGCGGTGGAGATGCCGCCGGCGTAGCCCGCGCGCTTGAGCTCGGGCAGCGCCACCTGGCCCATGGTGGCCGCGGTTGCCAGCGAGGAACCGCAGATGGCGCCGAAGCCGGCGCAGGCGCCGACGGCGGCCATGGCCACGCCGCCCTTGCGGTGGCCGATCCAGGCCTCGGCCGCCTTGAACAGGGCCTGCGACAGGCCCCCCAGCGCCGCGAACTGCCCCATCAGCAGGAACAGCGGGATCACCGAGAGGTTGTAGTTGGAAAAGGTGCTGTAGGTCAGCTGCTTGAGCTGGTTCAGGATGGGATCGGCGGTGCCGTAGATCATCCAGGCCCCGGCCATGCCGCAGACCAGCATCGCCAGCCCGATGGGCACGCGCACGAAGATGAGCAGCAGCAGGATCGGGAAGGACCAGGCCGCGAGTTCGACGCCAGACATCAGTGCGCTCCCGCTTCGGTGGTCCAGCCTTCGGGCTCCTTGCCCAGGCCGAGCATGGTCGCCGTCTTGGCGAGGTAGGCCAGGCAACCGACCAGCGCGCCCACCAGGCAGGCCGCGTAGGCCCACCAGATCGGCATTTGCAGGATGAAGGTGGTCTCGAAGTAGTCCTTCTTTTCAATCATGCCTTCGTAGAGCTTCCAGGTGAGCACCAGCCACACGACCAGCATGACCAGGTCGCACACCAGAACGATGGACTTCTGCGCCCAGGCGGGCAGGTGCATGTAGAGCAGGTCCACCGTGGCGTGGCCGCCCTTGAGGTAGGTCCAGGGCAGGAAGAAAAACACCGCGATGGCGGTGCCGACTTCAACGAGTTCGAAGTCACCGGGAACAGGGCCCAGGCCGAGCCCGAGCATCGCGCGGCCGCTCACGCTGGCCACGATCATCAGCGTCAGCGCGACCAGCGCCAAGCCGCCGATGATGGCCGCCCATTGGGACAGCCGGTAGATGAATGCAATCATGCGAATGGCTTTCTACGAAAGACTGAGAGGCGCGATTGTCCAACATCGGCCGCACGCCCCCTCAACAAAAAGGCCGCCCTCTGGCGAGGACGGCCGTTGATCCCGCAGGGACGGATCACTTGCTGTACTTGGCGATCAGCGCCCTGGCCTCCGCGGCCAGCTTGGCTCCGTCGATGTTCTTGGCTTTCATTTCATTGACCCAGTCGGTCTCCACCGAGGCGGCGGTGCGCCGCCAGCGCTGCGTCTCCTGCACGTCCAGCGCGACGATGTTGTTGCCGGCCTTGACGGCGATGTCGCGGCCGGCCTTGTCGCCCTCGTCCATCGCGCGGCCGAACATGGCGGCGGTCTCGATGCCCGAGTTCTTGTCGATCACGGCCTTCAGGTCGGCGGGCAGCTTGTCGTAGGCGGCCTTGTTCATGGAGAAGGCGAAGGTCTGGGTGTACAGGCCTTCCTTGCCGGCGAAGGTGGTGTGGTTCTTCACCAGCTCGGTCACCTTCAGCGAGGGCGTCACCTCCCAGGGAATGGTGGTGCCGTCGATCACGCCCTTCGACAGCGCCTCGGTCACCGCCGGCACCGGCATGCCCACGGGCGTGGCGCCCAGCTTGGTGAGCATGTTGTTGATGATGCGCGAGCCGCCGCGGATCTTCATGCCGCGCAGGCTTTCCAGTCCGGTGACGGGCGTCTTGGTGTGGAACAGGCCGGGGCCGTGCGTGTGCACCGCGATGAGCTTGACGTCCTTGAACTCCTCGGGCGCGAACTTCTCGACATACTCCTGCAGCGCCCGCGAGGACGATTCGGCGTTGCCGCTCATGAAGGGCAGCTCGAACACCTCGGTCTTGGGAAAGCGCCCGGGCGTGTAGCCCAGCACCGTCCAGGTCAGGTCGACCACGCCGTCCTTGGCCTGGTCATAGAGCTGCGGCGGCGCGCCGCCGAGCTGCATGGCGTGGAACAGCTGGACCTTGATGCGGCCGCCCGATTCGGCTTCCACCTTCTGCGCCCAGGGCGTGAGGGCGCGCGCCGGAATGGTGGCCTGCGGCGGCAGCATCTGGTGCAGGCGCAGCGTGACCGTCTGCTGCGCCAGGGCCGGCAGCGCCAGCGTGGCCGAGGCACCCAGCAGCGCCAGCGCGGCGCGTCGCTTCATCGGTTTCATCCTTGTCTCCGTTCGGGTTGCGCCCGGCCCTCTTCGGTGGGGGTGCTCATTGGCACGGGCGATGGGGGAACTGAACACCCACACTGTGCATGCGGCTTGGCACAGCAGCCAGTCCGGGGAAGGACTTTCAGCTATGCCGTTATGTTATGAAACCAGTAGGAACCCTCACAGGGTTTGTCAGTGGTGCGCCGCGTCGGCGCGCCAGGCGCTGTCCAGGGTGATGCGCCCCACCACGCGCGAGACACAGGCGCAGATGCGCCGATTGCCCTGCTTTTCGTGCTCGCTGAGGAAGACGTCGCGGTGGTCGATCTCGCCCTCCACGGCCAGCACGTCCATCGCGCACAGGCCACATTCGCCGCGCCGGCAGTCGCTCATCACCTCGATGCCGGCGGCCTCCAGGGCGTCGAGCAGCGACTCGTCGGCCGACACGGTGAGCGATGCCCCATGGCGGGGCACGGTCAGGGCGAAGGCCTGGCTGGGCCGTTGGCCGCCGCTGCCGAAGGTTTCGAAGCGCAGGCCGCTGGCGGGGCGCCCCGCCTGGGCCCAGAGCGAGCGCAGCGACGCCAGCAGGCCGCTGGGACCGCAGACGTAGCACGGCGCGCCAGGCGGCAGGGCCGCCAGCTCGCCCGCCAGGTCCAGGCGCTGGCCCTGCCCCGACACGGCCGTCACCAGCTGGTCGCCCAGGGTGTCGCGCAGGCGCTCGGCATAGGCCAGTTCGCCGGCGTGGCGCGCGGCGTACAGCAGGCGCACCGCACGGCCGCGCCGCGCCAGGGCCTGGGCCATGGCCACCATCGGCGTGATGCCGATGCCGCCCGCCACCAGCAGGCTGGCGGGCGCGTCGAGGTCCAGCGGGAAGTGGTTCTGCGGTGCGCTCAGGCTCAGCGCGTCGCCCTCGGCCAGCGACCACATCGCGCGCGATCCGCCCCGCCCGTCGTCCAGCCGTTTGACGGCGATGCGGTAGCCGCCGGGCGTGTCGGCCGGCTGGCCCACCAGCGAGTACGAGCGGGTCTGCTCGCGCCCGGCCACGCGCAGGCGCACCTGCAGGTGCGCGCCGGGCGGCCAGGCGATGGCCGCGCCGTCGAGCGGCTGCAGCACGAACTCGCGCACGCTGGGGGTGAGGTCGCGCAGCGCGGCCACGCGCGCGTTCTGCCAGATCGGGTTGCTTTTCATGGGGTCAGCGGCGGCGGATGAGTTTGAGCGCGGGCGCGTGGGTCGGGCTGTTGCTGTGGCCCGCGAGCACGGCGCGCAGGTTGCGCTGGGCCAGGCGCGAGTGCTCGCGCAGGATGGCCTCGGCGCGCGCGCCCTCGCGGCGTTCGATGGCGTCCAGCACCTGGCGGTGCTGGTCCTGCGCCACCACCAGCATGTCGCGCGCCGCTGGCGAGCCGGCCTCGGCCAGCACGAAGCCCGAAGGCGAGGCGAACGGCAGCGCGCACACGCGCTCCAGCTGGCGCTCCACCGTGGGGCTGTCGGCCATTTCGGCCAGCAACTCGTGCAGGCGGCTGTTGAGCGCCACGTACTCGGAGAAGGCCTCGGCGTCCAGCGCGGGCGCGGCCAGCACGGCGTCGATGCGCTCCAGCACGCCGCGCGCCTCGGTCAGCACGGCGGCCGGCGCGCCGCGCTCGGCCGCCAGGCGCGCCAGCAGGCCTTCGAGCGTGCCGCGCAGTTCGATGGCGTCGGCGATGTCGCGCTCGGTGAAGGTCTGCACCACGTGGCCGCCGCCGGGCAGCGCGCGCAGCAGGCCTTCCTGCTCCAGGCGCAGCAGCGCGGCGCGCACCGGCGTGCGCGACACGCCCAGGCGCTCGACGATGGCGAGCTCGGCGATGCGCGAGCCGCCGGGCAGCTCACCCGAGAGGATGAGTTCGCGCAGCTGCAGCAGCGTGCGCACCTGCGCGCTTTCGGGCGCGGTGTCGGGCATGGGGTTGGAGGTGCTGGTGGCCATGGGATCAGCCGGCGCGACGGATGGGAATGACGCTGGAGCCCGCGCCGGGCGTGCCGCGCTCGGCATCCACCATCTTGTCGATCAGGCGCCGCGCCCACATG
Source organism: Hydrogenophaga sp. SNF1 (assembly GCF_034421675.1). NCBI lineage: Bacteria > Pseudomonadati > Pseudomonadota > Betaproteobacteria > Burkholderiales > Comamonadaceae > Hydrogenophaga > Hydrogenophaga sp. SNF1. The sequence goes on along the minus strand of NZ_CP139793.1, from coordinate 2,294,333 downwards.
GCACCGGCGTCGATGTTGAGGTTGTAGAACTTGTGGTCGGGGTGCTGCTCGATCGCCTTCTGCTGCGCTTCGAGCACCAGCTCGTCCTCGCGGAAGATGCCGGCCACGCCCTCGCGCAGCTGGTGCGTCAGGCGCTGTTCGTCCAGGCAGTAGTTGCGCGCGAAGGCCCAGAAGTAGAGACAGCTGTTGCCGGTTTCGGGCGTGATGGTGTTGAGCACCATGCCGTTGACGCCCTGGCTGCGGTCGCCCTGCGGAGCGCCGGTGCCGGTGGGCGCCACGCCCACGTCGATGGCCACGGTGCACGGCGCCTCGAAGCGGATGATCTGCCAGCGGTCCACCGGGCCCTGGTGGCCGCGCGCCTGCCGCAGCTGCCCGGCCCAGAACGGCGGCGCCTCGATGTTCTCCATCCAGCGCGTGACCGTGGCCGTGCGTTCGCCGTGCGTGGCCACGAAAGGCGCCTCGGCCACGGCGCGGTTGCCGATGCTGCTGCCGTGCACGAAGGTTTCGTGCGTGAGGTCCATCAGGTTGTCGATGACCAGGCGGTAGTCGCACTGCACGCGGATCATCTTGCCGTCGCCCGCCCAGGCCTGGTCGTGGTTCCAGTGCAGGTCGGGGATCAGCGATTCGTCGGCCAGCGCCGGATCGCCCGGCCAGACCCAGATGAAGCGGTGCCGCTCCGCCACCGGGAAGCGGCGCACGCAGGCCGAGGGGTTGAGGGTTTCCTGGCTGGGCATGTGGGTGCAGCGCCCCTCGGCGTTGAACACCAGGCCGTGGTAGCCGCAGACCACTTCGTCGCCCTCCAGCCGGCCCATGGACAGCGGCAGCAGCCGGTGCCAGCAGGCGTCCTCCAGGGCGGCCACGCGGCCGTCGGTCTGGCGGTAGAGCACCAGCTTCTGCTGGCAGACGGTGCGGGGGAACAGGGCCCGTCCCACCTCAACGTCGTAGGCGGCGGCGTACCAGGCGTTGAGCGGGAAGTGGGCTGGATCGGTATTCATGGATACGCAATGTATACATGAATCGCCGTTTTCCCCATGAAATCCTTCAATCAAGCTCGGATTCTGGCTTTTATGTATCCATTGAAAACGCCGATCTTGCCGCCCAACGGGGCTTGGGCTACCGTCGGCGCCGTCCATTTCCGCAACCCCGAGGAGACCCCATGAGCCTGAATCCCCCCTTTCGCGCCGACCACGTCGGCAGCTTTCTGCGTCCGGCCTACCTGCTGCAGGCGCGCGAACAGAAAGCCAAGGGCGAGATCACGGCGGCCCAGCTGCGCGCGGTGGAAGACCGCGCGATCACCGAGATCGTGAAGTTCCAGGCCGACGTGGGCCTGCAGTCCATCACCGACGGCGAGTTCCGCCGCACCTATTTCCACATCGACTTCCTGGAGCAGCTGGGTGGCGTGAAGACCGACATCCCCGTCACCATCCGCAAGCCCGACGGCACGGAAGAGCTGGCCCCGCCCGTGATCCGCGTGATCGACAAGGTGCGCCACGCCAAGAACATCCAGCTCGCCGACTTCCAGTACCTGCAGGCGCAGGTCAAGGCGCTGGGCCTGCCGGGCCTCATGCCCAAGGTGACCATCCCCTCCCCCACCATGCTGCACTTTCGCGGCGGGCGCGCCGGCATCAGCAAGGACGCCTACCCCGAGCTGGATCCGGTGTTCTACGACGACGTGGCCCAGGCCTACGCGGACGAGCTGCAGAGCCTGGCCGACGCCGGCTGCACCTACGTGCAGATGGACGACACCAACATGGCCTACCTGTGCGACGAGAAGATGCGCGAGGCCGCGCGCCAGCGCGGCGACGATCCGAACGAGCTGCCGCACCGCTACGCCGCCTTCATCAACAAGGTGGTGGCGAAGAAGCCCAAGGGCATGACCCTGGCCATGCACCTGTGCCGTGGCAACTTCAAGAGCACGCACGCGGCGGCCGGCAACTACGAGCCCGTGGCCGAGGCCCTGCTCACCGAGATGCACCTGGACGCCTACTTCATGGAGTACGACGACGACCGCTCGGGCGACTTCCGCCCGCTGCGCTACCTCAAGCCCGGCAAGACCGTGGTGCTGGGCCTGGTGACCACCAAGTTCGGCCAGCTGGAAAGCAAGGACGAGTTGAAGCGCCGCATCGCCGAAGCCGCGAAGTACGCCCCGCTGGAGCAGCTCTGCCTGTCGCCGCAGTGCGGCTTCTCCAGCACGGTGCACGGCAACAACATCGCGGTGGAAGACCAGCGCAAGAAGCTGGCGCTGGTGGTGGAGACGGCGCGCGAGGTCTGGGGCTGAAACACACAGGGCGGCCAGCGGCCGCCCTGTGTTCGCGCGGGGCTGACCCGCTTACTTGCTGTGCTTGGCGATCAGCGCGCGCGCGTCGGCGACCAGCTTGGCGCCATCGAGCTTCTTGCCCTGCATCTCCTTCACCCAGTCGGCCTCCACCGCGGCAGCGGTGGTTTTCCAGCGCTGGGTTTCGGCGGCGTCCAGGGTGACGATGCTGTTGCCGGCCTTCTGCGCCACCGCCAGGCCGTCCTTGTCGCCGTCGTCCATGGCGCGGCCGAACAGGGCCGCCGTCTCGACGCCCGAGTTCTTGTCGATGATGGCCTTCAGATCGGCCGGCAGCTTCTGGTAGCTGCCGCGGTTCATCACCAGCGCAAAGGTCTGGGTGAACAGCCCCGTGGGGCCCGAGAACGAGGTGTGGTGCTTCACCAGCTCGGCGATCTTGAGCGAGGGCGTCACCTCCCAGGGAATGGTGGTGGCGTCGATCACCGACTTGGACAGCGCTTCCGTCACGGCCGGCACCGGCATGCCCACCGGGGCGGCGCCCAGCTTGGTGAGCATGTTGTTGATGATGCGCGAGCCGCCGCGCACCTTCAGGCCACGCAGGCTGTCCAGGCCGGTGATGGCCGACTTGCTGTGGAACAGGCCCGGGCCGTGCGTGTGCGCGGCCAGCAGGTGCACCTGGCGGAACTCGTCGGCGGCGTGCTGCTGCACGTACTCGTGGAAGGCGCGCGAGGCCGGCTCGGCCTTGCCGCTCATGAAGGGCAGCTCGAACACCTCGGCCTTGTTGAAGCGGCCCGGGGTGTAGCCGAGCACGGTCCAGACGATGTCGGCGACGCCGTCGCGCGCCTGGTCGAACAGCTGCGGCGGCGAGCCGCCCATGGACATCGAGTGGAACAGCTGCACCTTGATGCGGCCGCCCGATTCGCTTTCCACCTTCTTGGCCCAGGGCACGATGGCACGGGCCGGGATGGTGGCCTGCGGCGGCAGGAACTGGTGCAGGCGCAGGGTCACGGTCTGCTGGGCGAAGGCCTTGCCGGCGATCGAGGTGGCGCCCAATGCGGCGGCGGCCACGATCGCGCTGCGGCGACGGAGAAGGGTCATGGGAAGAACCTGGCTGAAGAAAACAATCGACGGGCGGCGCCCACCCAGGGCGCGCCGAAGGCATGTGCCACGTCAGACACAAGGCCTCCACTGTGCAGGCGCCGGCGGGGCGGCACAAGCCGGTTTCGGGACTGGCTGATATGCCGTTATGGTATGAAACCATTGCCCCGATACCGCCTCCCGACCCCATGCCCGCGCCCCTGCACTGCCACCTCGACTTCATCTCCCCCTATGGCTACTTCGCCTCGCTGCGACTGGAAGCCATCGCCGCCCGGCATGGCCGCTCGGTCGCCTGGCACCCCATGCTGCTGGGCGTGGCGGTGATGAAGGTGATGGGCTTGAAGCCCCTGATGGACACGCCGCTCAAGGGCGACTACGTGGAGCGCGACGTGCGCCGCTATGCGCGCGAGCTCGGCGTGCCCATGAAGCGCCAGCCGCGCGACGCGGTGATGAACCCGCTGGCCTGCGCCCGCGCCCTGGCCTGGACCAATCGCCACGCGCCCGAACGCGCCAGCGCGGTGGTGCACGCGGTCTACGGTGCCTATTGGGGCCAGGGACTGGACCTGTCCACGCCCGACGCGCTGGCGCCCGTGCTGGGCGAGGCGCTGGCGCGCGCGGCCGCCGGCGAGGAAGCGGCCGCGCTGCTGCGCGCCGAGGTCGACGCCTCGCTGGCGCAAGGTGTGTTCGGCTCGCCCACGGTGGTGGTGGACGGCGAACCCTTCTGGGGCGTGGACAAGCTGGAGCAGCTGGAGCGCTGGCTGGCGCGCGGCGGCTGGTGAGGCCGCTCAGCCCACCCCGCTGAACTCCACCGCCGTCGGCACCGCGATCGCCGCCAGGGCGGCCCGCAAGCCCTCGGCCAGCGCCGCGTCGGCCGCGCCGGCGAAGCGCACCGTGGCGCGCTGGCGCCCGCCCTCGTCCACCGCGCTCACCTCCGCCTCCCGGTCCGGCGCCAGCTCGCGCGCCAGATCGGCCAGCTTGAGTTCGATCGCTCGCAGCCGCAGCGCGGGCTTGAACACCTTGCCGATGGCGGTGAGCGGCAGGGCCGGCACGACCACCACCCGCTTGGGCACGGCGGGGCGCTCGTACACCCGCGGCGCCACCTCGCGCAGCAAGGCATCGGCCTCGGCGCTGGCGCCCTCGCGCAAGACCACGAAGGCCGCGGGCACCTCGCCCGCGTAGGCGTCGGGTTCGGCCACCACGGCGCACTGCGCCACGGCCGGGTGGGCGAGGAAGGCGTCTTCCACCAGACCGGGGTCGATGTTGTGCGAGCCGCGGATGATCACGTCCTTGGCGCGGCCGGTGAGGTGCACGCGGCCGTCGGCGTCGAGGTGGCCGAGGTCGCCCGAGACGATCCAGCCCCGCTCGAACAGGCCGGCGTTGCGCGCCGCGTCGAGGTAGCCCGGGCTCATGTGCGGCCCACGCAGCACCACCACGCCGGTTTCGCCGGGCGCGCAGCGCTCGTCCAGCCGGGCCTCGCCGTCGCGCCAGGGCACGGCGTGCACCTCGGTGAACGGCAGGCGCCAGCCGGCCGAGCCGGCCACGCGCGGCGCCAGCAGGGGCTCGATGCTGACCAGGCCCGCGCACTCCGTCATGCCCAGGATGTTGCGCACGGCGATGCCGGTGGTGGCCTCGAAGCGCTGCGCGAGCTCGCCGGGCAGTGGCGAGCCACCCGTGTAGGCCGCGCGCACGCGCGAGAGGTCGGCGTCGATGGGCACGCCCAGCAGGCTGGCCAGCACCGTGGGCACGCAGGCCAGGTGCGTCACGCCCTCGCGCTCGCAGAAGCGCCAGTAGCGCTGCACGAAGCCGGTGTTGCGCATGCCGCTGAGCGTGGGCAGCACCTGGCGCGCGCCGATGGCCAGCAGCGCCAGGCCGTAGACGAAGGCGCCGGCCACATGGAACAGCGGAAAGCCATTCACCTCGACGCTGTGTTCGTCGCAGTCGTAGAAAGCGTGCGCGAACCAGGCGGTGTGCGCCTCGTTGCCGGCGGTGTGCTGTGCCAGCTTGGGCGCGCCGGTGGTGCCGCCGGTGTGGAACAGCGCGACCACCCGGTCGGCGTTCAGGTCGGGCTCGAAGCCGAGCGTGTCGGGCTGCGCGGCCATCAGCTCCTGCAGCGAGGCCAGGCCCGGCACGGCCTCGTCGACCGCGATCGGCACCAGCGCGCAGGGGTGCAGCGCCTGCGCCTTCAGCGCCGTGGGCCAGACCGCCAGCTCGGCGTTGGGCCCCAGGGCGACCAGCACCTTGGTGTTCGCGGCCTGCATGAGCGAGGCGATGTGGTCCGGCTGCAGCAGCGTGTTGATGGGGCAGACGCGGCCGGCCAGTTGCGCGCCCCACAGCACGGCGTGCGCCTCGGGCGTGTTGGGCGCGAGCAGGGCCACGCTGTCGTCGGGTCCCACACCCAATGCACGCAAGGCGTTGGCCGCGCGGTGCACCATGGCCAGCAGCTCGCGGTAGCTCACGCGGCGCGGCGCGCGCGCCAGGTCGGCGTCGGGCAGGAAGGTGAAGGCCTCGCGCTCGGGGAAGCGCTCGGCGGCGGCGCGGATCAGGCCATAGGGCGTGCGCAGCGGTGCCACCTCGGCCAGCGGGCGGCGCTCCAGCGCCTCGATGTCGGCGAGCGAGGTGAAGGCCCTCATGCCAGGCCCAGCAGGCGCACGGCGTTGCCCTTGAGGATGCCGGGCATGACCTCGGGCTTGAAGCCGGCGACCTCGAAGTCCTTCATCCAGCGCTCGGGCGTGATCAGCGGGTAGTCGCTGCCGAAGAGGATGCGATCCTTGAGCAGGGTGTTGGCGTACTGCACCAGCTGCTTGGGAAAGTACTTGGGGCTCCAGCCGCTCAGGTCGATCCAGACGTTGGGCTTGTGCGTGGCCACCGACAGGGCCTCGTCCTGCCAGGGGAAGCTGGGGTGGGCCATCACGATCTGCATGTCGGGGAAGTCGATGGCGACGTCGTCCAGGTGCATGGGGTTGCTGTACTCCAGCCGCAGGCCGCCGCCGCAGCGCATGCCGCTGCCGATGCCGCTGTGCCCGGTGTGGAAGATGGCCGGCAGCTTGTGGGCGTTGATCACCTCGTAGATGGGCCAGGCCATCCTGTCGTAGGGGTGGTAGCCCTGCACCGTGGGGTGGAACTTGAAGCCCTTGACGCCTTCCTCCCGGATGAGGCGCTCGGCCTCGCGCGCGCCCATCTTGCCCTTGTGCGGGTCGATGCTGGCGAAGGCCACCATCATGTCGCTGTTCTCGCGCGCGGCCTGGGCGATCTCCTCGTTCGGGATGCGGCGGCGGCCCAGTTTCGATTCGCTGTCCACGGTGAACATCACCAGGCCGATCTTTCGCTCGCGGTAGTAGGCGATGGTCTCGGCGATGCTGGGGCGGCGGTTGCTGCCGAAGTACTTGTCGGCCGCGCGGTCGTATTCCTCGCCGTAGTTGTCGAAGGGGTTCCAGCAGCTCACTTCGGCGTGGGTGTGGATGTCGATGGCGATGAGGTTCTGGTGGTCCATGGGGTCTCTTTTGTCTTCTCGGCTTTGGGCTTTTTTCTGGTTGGCGGATGCGGGGATCTCGCGCCAGGTTGGCTGGTGGTGTCAGGGCGGTGTGCCGCTGGGGGCGCCTATGCGCAGCCGAGGCGTGCAGTGAGTGATGCCGCGGGGCCGGCCACCCGAGCACCGCAGGGCACCCTTCGCGCAGCGAAGGGCTGCGCATCGGAACTCTCGGCGGCACAGCCCAAGCCCTCGGCCCGCCAACCCCGTCGGCGCCAACAAGACCTGAAGCCCACCACCCAAGCGAACAAAGCACCCAGCCATCGCAGCCAAGAGCACGTCTCCACGTAAGGGAAAACCCGCACCCTCTTTCAGAGGGAAACGGTTGAATTTGGTTATCGTTTATAACAATAATCCGACACCTTCACAAGAAGCCGCAGCGGCCCTTTCCCATGCCCATCCAGACCAACGACCTGACGATCGAACTGCGCGGAGACCAGCAGCAGATCGCCCTCATCACCCTCAACCGCCCCAGCAAGCGCAACGCACTCAACGACGGCCTGGTGCTTGCCATCCGCGACGTCTTCCAGGGCATGCCGCACAGCGTGCGCGCCGCCGTCATCCATGGCCATGGCGAACACTTCTGCGCCGGCCTGGACCTGTCCGAGCTGAGCGAGCGCGACGCCGCCGCCGGCCTGCACCACTCGCGCATGTGGCACCACGCCCTGGACCAGGTGGAGCGTGGCCCCGTTCCCGTGGTGGCCGCGCTGCACGGCGCCGTGGTGGGCGGCGGCCTGGAACTGGCCAGCGCCTGCCACCTGCGCGTGGCCGACACCTCCAGCTTCTTCGCGCTGCCCGAAGGCTCGCGTGGCATCTTCGTCGGCGGCGGCGGCTCGGTGCGCATCCCGCGCCTGATCGGCACCGCGCGCATGGCCGACATGATGTTCACCGGCCGCGTGCTCAACGCCGAGGAAGGCGAGCGCGCCGGCCTGGCGCAGTACCTGGTGCCCCAGGGCACGGCCCTGGACAAGGCGCTGGAGCTGGCCACGCGCATCGCCAGCAACGCGCCGCTCACCAACTACGCGCTGATGCAGGCGCTGCCGCGCATCGCCGACCAAACGGCCGACCATGGCTTCTTCACCGAGGCCCTGATCTCCGCCATCGTCCAGGACGCCCCCGAGGCCAAGGCCCGCGTGCGCGAGTTCCTGGAAGGCCGCGGCCCGAAGGTCAAGAAGCAATGAGCGCCACCCGGCCGCCCGAAGGCGCTCGCGCCGCAGCGCGCAGCGCACAGGCTTGCGACGGCGCAGCGCCCCGCTACCGGGCGCTGGACTTCGGCATCACCGAAGCCGAACTGCGCCACACGGCCGACGGCACCGCCTACCTCCAGGCCCGCCAGCCGCTGCACGCCTTTCCCCACCGCCTGACCGACCGCCTGGTGCACTGGGCCAGCGCCGCGCCCGAGCGCACCTTCATGGCGCGCCGCGCGAAGAACGCCGACGGCAGCACAGGCGACTGGGTCCGGCTCAGCTACGCCCAGGCCCTGGACGCCGCGCGCTGCATCGGCCAGGCCCTGCTCGACCGCGGCCTGAGCGCCGAACGCCCCGTGCTCATCGTGAGCGAGAACGACCTGGAGCATGCGCAGATCGCGCTGGGTTGCCTGTACGCGGGCATTCCCTGGGCGCCGGCCTCGCCCGCCTACTCGCTGGTGAGCCAGGACTACGACAAGCTGCGCCACCTGGTGAACACGCTCACGCCCGGCCTGGTGTTCGCCGCCGACGCGCCGCGCTACGAACGCGCCCTGCTCGCCACCCTCGGCGAGGACGTGGAGATCGTCACCGCCAGCGGCAGCGTGCCCGGCCGCGCCACCACCAGCTTCGCGGCGCTGCGCGCCACCGCTCCCACGCCGGCCGTGGACGCGGCCATGCGCGCCACCGGCCCCGACACCATCGCCAAGTTCCTCTTCACCTCGGGCTCCACCAAGCTGCCCAAGGCCGTCATCAACACCCAGCGCATGTGGTGCGCCAACCAGCAGCAGATGGCGCAGAGCATGCCCGTGCTGGCCGACCCGCACACGCCCCCGGTGCTGGTGGACTGGCTGCCCTGGAACCACACCTTCGGCGGCAACCACAACGTGGGCCTCACGCTCATGCACGGCGGCACGCTCTACATCGACGACGGCAAGCCCACGCCCGCGCTGATCGGCGAAACCCTGCGCAACCTGCGCGAGATCGCGCCCACCGTCTACTTCAACGTACCCACCGGCTTCGAGGCCATCGCCAATGCGATGAAGACCGACGAGGTGCTGCGCACGAACCTGCTGAGCCGCGTGCGCCTGTTCTTCTACGCCGGCGCCGCGCTCGCGCAGCCCGTGTGGGACACGCTGCACAGCGTGCAGGAGCAGGCCATCGGCGAGCGTGTGGTGATGGGCACCGGCCTGGGGATGACCGAGTCCGGTCCCTTCGGCCTGTACATCACGCGGCCCGAGGTGCGCTCGGGCGACCTGGGCCTGCCCGCGGCCGGGCTGCAGCTCAAGCTGGTGCCCAGTGGCGACAAGACCGAGGTGCGCTACCGCGGCCCCAACATCACGCCCGGCTACTGGCGCAGCCCCGAGGCCACGGCCGAGGCCTTCGACGAGGAAGGCTTCTTCTGCACCGGCGACGCGGTGGCCTGGATCGATCCCGCGCGGCCGAACCTGGGCCTGCGCTTCGACGGCCGCATCGCCGAGGATTTCAAGCTCGCCACCGGCACCTTCGTCAGCGTGGGCCCGCTGCGCGCGAAGATCATCGCGGCCGGCGCGCCTTTCGTGCAGGACGCGGTCATCACCGGCCTGAACGAGCGCGAAGTGGGCGCCATGCTGTTCCCCACCGGTGCGGTGCGCGGCCTGGCCGGCCTGGGGCCCGAGGCCCCGCTGGCCGAGGTGCTGGCGCACCCCAAGGTGCTCGGGCACTTCCAGCAGGTGCTCAATGACCTGGCGGCCACGGCCACCGGCAGCGCCACGCGCGTGGCGCGCCTGATCCTGCTGGCCGAACCGCCCAGCATCGACAAGGGCGAGGTCACCGACAAGGGCTCCATCAACCAGCGCGCCGTGCTCAAGCACCGCGCCGAACTCGTCGCCGCCCTGCACGCGGGCGCGGCGGCCAACACCCTGCTTCCCACCACCGAACAGAGGAGACACGCATGAAGATCGAAGGACAGGCCGCGCTCGTGACCGGCGGCGGCTCGGGCCTGGGCGAAGCCACCGCGCGCGAGCTCGCCCGCCTGGGCGCCAAGGTCGCCGTGCTCGACGTCAACCTGGAAGGCGCGCAGCGCGTGGCCCAGGACATCGGCGGCATCGCGGTGAAGTGCGATGTGACCGACACCGCCAGCGTGCAGGCGGCGCTGGACACGGCCGCCGCCGCGCACGGCCCGGCGCGTTTGCTCATGAACATCGCCGGCATCGGCACCGCCAAGCGCGTGGTGCAAAAGGACGGCAGCGCCGCGCCGTTGGACGACTTCGCCAAGGTGATCCAGGTCAACCTCATCGGCACCTACAACGCCAGCCGCCTGTTCGCCGCCGCCTGCGCGAAGCTCGATGCGCTGGAGGACGGCGAACGCGGCGTGATGCTGTTCACCGCCAGCGTGGCCGCCTTCGACGGCCAGGTGGGCCAGCAGGCTTACAGCGCCTCCAAGGGCGGGCTGGTCGGCATGACGCTGCCCATGGCGCGCGACCTCGCGCAGCACGGCATCCGCGTGTGTACCATCGCGCCCGGGTTGTTCTCCACGCCGCTGATGCGCCAGCTGCCCGACGCGGTGCAGGCCTCGCTGGCGGCGAGCATCCCCTTCCCGCCGCGCCTGGGCAAGCCCGAGGAGTTCGCCGCCCTGGCCGCGCACATCGTCACCAATACGCACCTGAATGGCGAAGTGATCCGTCTCGACGGCGCGCTTCGCATGGCCCCCCGATGAGCAAAACCCAGATCTATGAAGTGGAAGTCATGTTCGGCGACTGCGACCCCGCCGGCATCGTTTTCTTTCCCAATTTCAGCAAGTGGATGGACGCGTCCTCGCTGAACTTCTTCGTCAAGTGCGGCGTGCAGCCCTGGCGCGAACTGGTCAAGACGCGCGGCATCATCGGCACGCCGCTGCTGGAGATCCACACCAAGTTCATGAAGCCCGCCACCTACGGCGAGCGCCTGCAGGTGCACACCAGCGTCATCGAATGGGGCGCCAAGGTCTTCAAACACCAGCACCGCGTGATGCGTGGCGACACCCTGCTGTGCGAAGGCACCGAAGTGCGCGCCTTCTGCGAGCGCGACCCGGCCGACGCCTCGCGCATCCGCGCCATCCCCGTGCCCGAGGACATCAAGGCCTTGTGCCACTGAGCCCCCGCTCGAGCTCCGCATGAGCGACGTCTCCATCGCCAACGCCATGCGCCGCCCCCGCGGCGCGCGCAAAGGCAGCCCGCCGGGCGATGACGCCGGCGGCGCTGGCGACGGCCTGCCCGACACCCACTTCCTGGAAACCCTGGTGGGCTACAACGCGCGGCGCGCGGCCCTCACCGTCATCGCGGTGTTCCTGCGCCGCATGGCGCCCTATGGCCTGCGGCCGGTGGACTTCTCCGTGCTCACCGTGATCGCGCACAACCCGGGCGTCACCTCGCGCCAGATCTGCGCCGCGCTGGACATCCTGCCGCCCAACCTGGTGGGCATGGTCAAGGCCTTGCACGCGCGCGGCCTGGTCGTGCGCAAGCCCCACCCCAGCGATCGCCGGGCCCAGGGCCTGCACCTCACGCCCGCCGGCCAGAAGCTGCACCGCCAGGCCCAGGCGACGGCCACCGAACTCGAGACGGAAGCCACCGGCGCGCTCACGCCCGACGAGGTGCAGACCCTCATTGGCCTGCTGCGCAAGGTGTACCGCCGCGGCCCCGCGCAGGGCCTGGGCGACGACGCCATCTGAAGCCCCGCGCCGCGCCCATCGGGGCAAACCCGGGTGACGGCGGCGCGACATTGCTGCACCGCACACAGCTAGCAACTTGGTAGCGGGCGGCTTGCTGCCTATAGTGCTCATCCGAGACACGCGCGAAGAGCCCAGTCCAGGCCGCGCCAGGAGACCGCCGATGAGCAAGGACCAGCAAGCCGTGACCCAGCTGTTCGAACTGCTGGAATCGCGTTACGCCATGCGCGTGCTCTGGGCCCTGTCCGACGGCCACCCGCAGACCTTTCGCCTGTTGCAGGACAGCGTGGGCGGCATCACACCCAACACGCTCAATACCCGCATCAAGGAGCTGCGCGCCGCGCGCCTGATCGACCACAACGGCAGCGGCTACCGGCTCACCCCACAAGGCGCCGACCTGGCGCGCCGGCTGGCCGAGATGCGCGGCTTCGCCAGCCGCTGGCAGCAGCGCGCCGCCGCCCGCGCCAACGGTCGGTAGCCGATCGCGCCTAGGCCGCGGCGCGCTCGGCCGCGACGCGCGCCACCAGTTGCCAGGCCAGCTCGGCCACCGGGGCCAGCACGCGCCGCGCCCGTCGCACCAGCAGGATGCGCCGCTCCACGCGCGGCGACAGGGGCCGGGCCTGCAGGCCCGGCAGGCCGCTGGGCGGCAGGGCCAGCGTGGGCACCACCGACACGCCCAGGCCGGCGTCCAGCATGCGGTAGATGGTGGTGACGTGGCCCACCTCCTGCGCCAGTTGCGCCTGCACGCCGTGTGCGCGCAAGGCCTCGTCGATGAGCCGCCGGCTGCCCGAGGCGTGGTCCAGCAGCACCAGCGGCTCGCCGGCCAGGTCGGCCCAGCGCACCGTGCGCCGGCGGACCAGCCGGTGCCCGGACGGACCGACGAAGCAGAAGGGCTCCGACAGGATGGCCTCGGCGTGCAGGTCCTCGTGCGGTCCGGGGTCGATCACGACGCCGAAGTCCACCTCGCCCGACAGCACGCTGGCCAGCGCGTCGTTCTGCATGCGGTCCAGCAGCACCAGGTCCAGGCCGGGGTGCTCGCGCTGGCAGCGCGCGATGCACTCGGGCAGCAGGTGGGCCGACAGCGTGGGGCTGCTGGCCACGCGCACCCGGCCCTGGCGCTGCGTGGCCAGGCCGCGCACGTCCAGCAGCACGGCGTCCAGCTCATCCAGCGCCCGCTCCAGGCGGGCCGCCAGGCTGCGGCCAGCGGCGGTGAGCGCCACCTCGCGCGTGGTGCGGTCGAGCAGCTTGAGCCCCAGCTGGTGCTCCAGCTCGGTGACGCAGCGGCTCACGGCCGGCTGCGTCAGCCCCAGGTGCTCGCCGGCCTTGGTGAAGTTGCCATGCGCGGCCACGGCCTGGAACACCCGCAATTGGCGCAAGCTCACATTCATGATTCCGAATCATATATGGATCACACAAATTCATTTCTCTTTGGCTGACCGCTCGGGTCCAATCACGCGCTTCATCGCCCACCACGCTGCCCGCGCTCTCCCATGGCCCGCTCCCGCCTGCTGCCCGACAACTTCACGCTCTACCTGATCGCCACCGTCATCCTGGCCAGCCTGTTCCCGGCCCAGGGCGTGTTCGCCGACGCGCTGGCCTGGGCCACCAAGGCGGCCGTGAGCCTGCTGTTCTTCCTGCACGGGGCCAAGCTCTCGCGCCCGGCCATCTTTGCCGGCATCGGGCACTGGCGGCTGCAGCTGATGGTGGTGGCCACCACCTTCGCCCTGTTCCCGCTGTTCGGCTGGGCGCTGGCGCCCGTGCTGCGCCCCTTGGTGACGCCGGACCTCTACACCGGGGTCATTTACCTGTGCGCCCTGCCCGCCACCGTGCAATCGGCCATCGCCTTCGTCTCCATGGCGCGCGGCAACGTGCCGGCGGCGGTCTGCGCCGCCTCGGCCTCGACGCTGCTGGGCGTGTTCCTGACGCCCGTGGCCCTGAGCCTGATGCTCACGCAGGACGCCGCCATGGGCGATCCGCTGGAGGCCGTGGGCCGCATCAGCCTGCAGCTGCTGCTGCCCTTCGTCGTCGGCCACCTGATGCGCCCCTGGATCGCCGGCTTCCTGCAGCGCCGCGCCGTGGTCATGAAGGTGGTGGACCAGGGCTCCATCCTGCTGGTGGTCTACGCCGCCTTCAGCCACGCCGTCGTCGACGGCCTGTGGTCGCAGCTGCCGCTGTCGGCGATGGCCGGCCTGCTGGCGGTGTGCGCGCTGCTGCTGGCCGTGGTGCTGGTGCTCACCGCCTGGGGCAGCCGCCGGCTGGGCTTCGCCAAGGAGGACGAGATCGCCATCGTCTTCTGCGGCTCGACCAAGAGCCTGATCACCGGCGTGCCCATGGCCAACGTGCTGTTCTCGGCCAGCGTGGCCGGCGCGATCGTGCTGCCGCTGATGGTGTTCCACCAGATGCAGCTCATGGTCTGCGCCGTGCTGGCGCAGCGCTACGCGCGCCGTGCCGACGCACCGGCGGCCGAGGTGACGGGCGCCGCGCCCGCGCTCAGGCGCTGAGGGCCGGCGCGCCGGCGTACTGGCCGGCCAGCACGCGTGCGAACCAGTCGCGGATCGGCCCGCCCAGTGCGTTGAAGGGGGTGTTGAACTGCGCCACGATGCTCACGTGGTTGTGGTCCATCAGTTGCACGACACGCGGCATGGGCCCCTTGTCCCGGTCCGCCACCACCGCCAGGCGCTGCGCCAGCGCGAGCGCATAGAAGTCCAGCAAGGGGTTTTCGTACTGGGCCAGGGCGATGAAGGTGGGCGGGGCGTCGGCGCGCGCCTGCCCCAGGGGTTCGCGCCCGGCGTACAGGGCCTCATCCTCGCCATAGTAGGCGCGCACGCCGTGCGCGTTGGGGTTGTCGGCGCGGGTGTCGGCCACCACGCGCGGGCTCACCAGCACCAGGCCGGCCACGGGCAGGCCGCCGTCGGGGCGCACCCGCGCGTCCCAGAGCGCACTGGCGCAATGGGCGCAGGCCGCGGAATGCCCCATCAGGAACAGGCGCGAGGGGTCGCCGCCCCAGCGCGCGGCGTGGCGCACCACCCAGCGCAAGGCCTCGCGCACGTCCTCGGCGCCGCCCGGCCAGGGCGACTGGGGCGCCAGCCGGTACTCCACGTTGAACGCCAGGTAGCCATGGCGGGAAAATTCCGCCGGCACGTTGGCGTAGATCCAGGGCGTCTGCTCCTTGTCGCCGCGCACGAAGGCGCCGCCGTGCACGAACACCAGGATGGGCACGCCCGGCCCGCCGCCTGAACACTCGACCTGGGGGGCGTAGACGTCGAGCACCTGCCGCGGGTCCTCGCCATACGGCAGGTCCCGCGCCGTCGGGGCCAGCGCCGAGGCCGCCAGCAGCGGCGCCCAGGCCTCGAACATGGCGTCGCGGCCGGCCGTGATGTCCTGGTGCCAGCGCGGACCCCAGTGCGCCAGGGCGTCGACGAGGAACGTGGGCAAGGCGGGGCTCATGCGATAAAGTCGTAGGATGAATTCAGGAGAGGCCATTATGTCGGGTTCATCGCCCTTTCCCGCCATCGCCCCGGGCGCGCGGCTGTCGGAGCGGGTCGCGGACACCCTGAGCGCGGAGATCCGCTCGGGCCGCCTGCGCCCCGGCGACAAGCTGCCGACCGAGCCCGAGCTGGCCGAGCAGTTCTCGGTCAGCCGCACCGTGGTCCGCGAGGCGGTCTCGCGCCTGAAATCGATCGGACTGGTCGAGTCGCGCCAGGGCAGCGGCGTCTACGTTCTGGAGGCCAGCATCCCCCCCCTGAGCTTCGACGCCAGCTACGCGGTGTCCAAGGAGGCGGTGATCCAGATGGTGGAGGTGCGCCGCGCCCTGGAGGCCGAAGTCGCCGGCCTGGCCGCGCAGCGCCGCACCGCGGCCGACGTGCAGGCCATCCGCGACGCCATCGCCACGCTCGACCAGGCCGTGCAGGCCGGTGGCGACGGCGTGCGCGAGGACGTGGCCTTCCACCGCGCCATCGCCGAGGCGGCCAAGAACCCCTTCCTGCTGAGCACCCTGCAGTACCTCAGCCGCTTCCTGCACGGCGCCACGCGCGTGACGCGGGCCAACGAGGCACGGCGCGGCGACTTCGCGCGCCAGGTGCGCGACGAGCACGAGGCCATCCTGGCCGCCATCGAGGACCAGGACTCGGCCGCCGCCCGCGCCGCCGCCTTCAACCACATGAACAACGCCATCCGCCGCATCGAAGAGGCCGACCCGGCCTTCTGGCGCCAGGAAGGCGCGGTGCTGGCGCGCGCGCTCATGGTGGACCGGGCGCCCGACGCGCCGCGCTGAGCCCGGCCGCTCCCACCTAGGGATTTCCCGATGCCGATGGCTGAAACCAAGTCATATGATGACCATATCACCGGATCAATCAAGCGACATGCGGCTCGAACACATAGACCACTTCACCCTGCGCGTGGCCGCGGCCCGCCTGCCCGAGCTGCTGGACTTCTACACGCGCGTGCTGGGCCTGCGCGAGGGCGATCGCCCGGCCTTCGACTTCCCCGGCCACTGGCTGTACGCGCAGGGCCAGGCCCTGGTGCACCTGGCGGGCAACGAGCCGGTCGGCGAGCCCGCCGCGCCCGCCGCCCTGCCCACGGGCAAGTTCAACCACGTCTCGCTGCGCGCCACCGGCCTGAAGGCCACGCGCGAGCACCTGCAGGCGCAGGGCTTGGACTGGCGCGAGGCGCCCGTGCCCGGCGCCCCGCTGCACCAGATCTTCCTGATCGACCCCGTCGGTCTGACGATCGAACTGACCTTCGATGCCGCCGAGCTGCATGAGGCCGGCCCTTCCACCAAAGCCCTGGCGTACTGATGTCCTATTTGCAACTCCAGAAAGTCGCCAAGCGCTTCGGCGATGTCCAGGTGGTCCAGGCGATGGACCTGAGCGCCGAGGCTGGCGAGTTCATCGTGCTGGTGGGCGCCTCGGGCTGCGGCAAGTCGACCACGCTGCGCATGATCGCCGGCCTGGAATCGCCCAGTTCGGGCCACATCGTGATCGACGGCCGCGACGTGACGGCGGCCACGCCCGCCGACCGCGACATCGCCATGGTGTTCCAGAACTACGCCCTGTACCCGCACATGAACGTGGCGCAGAACATGAGCTTCGCGCTCGAGCTGGCGCGCACGCCCAAGGCGGTGATCGCCGAGCGCGTGCAGGCCGCGGCCCAGGTGCTCAACATCCAGCACCTGCTGGAGCGCAAGCCGCGCGAGCTCTCGGGCGGGCAGCGCCAGCGCGTGGCCATGGGCCGCGCCATCGTGCGCGAGCCCAAGGTCTTCCTGTTCGACGAGCCGCTGTCCAACCTGGACGCCAAGCTGCGCGGCCACATGCGCATCGAGATCGCGCTGCTGCACCGCCGGCTTGGCAAGACCACGGTGTACGTCACGCACGACCAGGTCGAGGCGATGACGCTGGCCGACCGCATCGTGGTGATGGACCAGGGCCGCATCCAGCAGATGGGCAGCCCGGACGAGGTCTTCAACCGTCCGCTCAACCGCTTCGTTGCCGGCTTCATCGGCAGCCCGACCATGAACTTCCTGGACGCCGAGGTCCACGACGGCGGCGGGCCCCTGCGCTTCGTGGGCCGCGACTTCGCCTGCGAGGTGCCCGCCGCCATGGCGCCGCACGCGCGGCGCTTCACCGGCCGCCCGGTGGTGCTGGGCGTTCGCCCGCAGGCCCTGCGCCTGGGCGCCAGCGAACACGGCCTGGGCCTGCGGCTGCAGGTCAAGGTCTGCGAGTACCTGGGCACGGAGAGCGTGCTCAGCGGCTCGCTGCCGGGCGAGGCCGGCGAACTCACCCTCAGCGCGCCGGGCAACCACACCGGCCTCATCAACCAGACCGTCGCGGTGCACGCACCGCTCGACAGCCTCCATGCCTTCGAACCGGGCGAGCACGGCCGCTCGCTCGGCCTCTGATCCGATCCGCCCCACCCACAACAGGAGACACAGCATGAAACGCCGCCAACTGCTTCAAGGCGCCGCCGCGGGCGCCGCCCTGGGCCCCTGGGTGCACACCCTGGCCCAGGACCGCTACGCCAAGTACAAGGGCCAGACCATCGTCGTCAACTACCCGGCCCATCCGCACTACGACCAGGCCGAGAAGCTGTTCGCCGAGTTCACGGCCGAGACCGGCATCAAGGTCGAGCGCGACAAGATGCAGTACCTGCGCATGAAGGACAAGCAGGTGCTGGAGATGGGCAAGCGCGGCAACGGCGACTACGACGTGGTGGTCTACGTGGTGATGTGGAAGACCGAGTACGTCAAGAAGGACCTGCTGCAGCCCCTGGACGGCTACTTCGCCAACAGCGCCCTGGCCGATCCCGCCTGGGACCAGAAGGACATCATCGACCGCTACTGGGAGACGAACGCCCTGGTGGGTGGCCCCAAGATGTACCTGCCCGGCCCCGGCGCGCGGCCCTACGGCATTCCCTTCGGCGCCGAGACCGGTGTGCTGGCCTACCGCACCGACCTGTTCGCCAAGCACAAGCTCGCCGCGCCCAAGACCTACGACGAGCTGCTGGCCGCGTGCCGGCTGATGAAGGACAAGGAAGGCATCGGCGGCCTGACCTCGCGCGGGCAGACCGGCCATCAGGTCACGGCCGCCTGGCTGCTGCACCTCACCCCCAATGGTGGCGAGGTGTTCGACAGCCAGTGGCGCGCGGCCTTCAACAACGCCCAGGGCGTGCGCGCCGCCGAGATCCTGAAGGAAATCGTGGACACCGGCCCCGCCGGCATTCCCAGCTACGGCTTTGGCGAGATGCAGAACGCTTTCCTGCAGGGCCAGGCCGCGATGTACCTCGACTCCGTGTCCATCTTCGGCCCGGCGCAGGACCCGGCCAAGAGCCGCGTCGCGGGCAAGATCGCCTACGCGGTGCACCCCAAGGGCAGCAAGCATTCGGCGCAGAGCGGCGGCTTCGCCATGGCCATCCCGAAGAACGCGCGCAACAAGGACGCCGCCTTCCTCTTCATGCAGTGGATGACCAGCAAGCAAGCCGACCTGAAGATCGCACTGGCGGGCGGCAACATCAACCGCTGGAGCACGCTGGACAACGCCGACGTCGCCAGGAAGTACCCCATCGAGTTGCCGGCGCTGCGCGAGTCGCTCAAGATCGCCAACCCCGACTGGCGCCCGCTGATCCCCGAGTGGGACCACATCAGCCAGCAGATCCTCGGCCAGGCGCTGCCCGACGTGATCACCGGCGGCAAGCCGGCCAAGCAGGCGCTGGACGCGGTGGTGAAGGCCGCCGAGGACGTCGTCCGCCAGGGCGGCTGGCTCAAGGCCTGAGGACCGCGCCCCGATGCCTTCCGCCCGCCTGGCGCGCCTGACGCCGTACGTCTATATCCTGCCGGCCGTGCTGGTCATGCTGGCCGGGCTGGTGTACCCCATCCTGAGCGCCGTGCGGCTCGGCTTCTACGACTGGCCCCTGGGCACCGACTTCGACAGCGCGCGCTTCGTCGGTTTCCAGGCCTTCGCCGAGATGCTGGCGTCCACGCAGGTGTGGACCTCCATGGGCATCACCGTCGCCTTCGTGCTGATCGCCGTGTCGGCCGAACTGGTGCTGGGGATCGCGCTCGCGCTGTTCCTGGAAAAGCCCGTGCGCGGCATGCGCTTCTTCCGCACGGTCTTCGTGCTGCCCATGATGGTCGCGCCGATCTGCGTGGGCCTGATCTGGCGCTACCTGTTCGACGCCAACTTCGGCCCGATCAACCACCTGAGCGCCTGGCTGGGGCTGTCGCCCCAGGCCTGGCTGGCCGACCCGGTCCTGGCCTTCAGCGCCATGGTGATCACCGACATCTGGCAGTGGACGCCGTTCGTGCTCATCATGGTGCTGGCCGGCCTGCAGGGCCTGGACGAAAGCGTCATCGAAGCCGCCCGCATCGACGGCGCCAGCGCCTGGCAGCAGATCGTGCGGGTCAAGCTGCCCATTCTCAAGCCCATCCTGATCGTGACGCTGCTGGCGCGCATGATCGACGGCTTCCGCGGCCTGGAGGTGATCTACGTCATGACCTTCGGCGGCCCGGGCCTGAGCACCGAACTGTTCTCGCTGCACATCTTCAAGGCGGCCTTCATCAGCCAGAAGCTGGGCTACTCCTCGGCACTGTCCATCCTGCTGCTGGTCATCGTCTCGGCGCTGTCGCTCGCGATCCTGCTGATCTCCAACCCCCTCAAAGCCAAGGCCCGCCGATGAGCCATCCCACCTCGGTGCCGCGCGGCTCGCCGCTGCACTACCTGATGCTCGCGCTGCTGGCCACGGCCTGCCTGCTGCCGCTGGTCATCATGACCATGACTTCGCTCAAGACCGAGGCGCAGATCTTCGACACCCAGTGGTCCTGGCTGTTCGCGCCCACGCTGGACAACTACCGCGCGGTGGTGGAGGAAAACCACATCGAGCGCTACATGCTCAACAGCCTGAAGGTCTCGCTGGCGGCCACGCTCATCACCCTGATGCTGGGCACCATGTGCGCCTACGCCATGGCGCGCTTTCGCTTCCTCGGCCGCGAGCCGCTGAGCTACTCGACCCTGATCCTGCGCACGCTGCCACCCGCGGTGTTGGCCGTGCCGGTGTTCGTCATCTGGTCGGCCTGGGGCATCGGCGACACGCTGTCGGGCGTGGTGCTGGTGTACGTGGCGCTGAACCTGCCCTTCACCATCTGGCTGCTCTACGGCTTCATCGACCAGCTGCCGATCGAGCTGGAGGAAGCCGCCGCCATCGACGGCTGCGGCCCCTTCCGGGTGTTCTACAAGATCGTGCTGCCGCTGCTCAAGCCCGGCCTGGCCGCGGCCGCCATCTTCACCTTCCGGCTGGCCTGGAACGAGTTCATCCTGGGCTTCATCCTGACGAACCGCATCACGCGCACCCTGCCCGCCTCCATCTCCAACTACATCACCGACACCGGCGTGGAGTGGGGAAAGATCATGGCCGCCGGCGTGCTGATCGCGCTGCCGCCGCTGATCTTCACCTTCGTCGCCGCCAAACAGATCATCACCGGCCTGACCGCGGGCGCGGTCAAGGGCTGAGCCCGCCACCTTCGAGGACCCACCATGGACAAACAAGCACTGATCGACTCCTGGAACGACTACGTCGCGCCGTCGCAGCCCTGCTCGCCCGACGACATGGCCCGGCGCGTGGCGCGCTGGGGCGCCATCCCCGCCAGCCCGCGCGCCTTCGTTGATACCTACGTCAAGGGCCATGAGCGCACGCTCTACAGCGTGATCGGCTCCGGCGTCACCGACGACCCGAACTTCAAGCCCAGCATCGCCGCGGCCGAGAACTTCCACGTCGACTACATCGTCGCGCCCAAAGGCTGCGGCGCGGCCCTGCACTGGCACGACAGCGAAGAGGTCTTCGTGGTGCAGGCCGGGCGCTGGGAGTTCGACTGGATCGACGGCGCCACCGGCCAGACCCACACCGTCACCCTGGGGCCGCGCGACACGATCAGCGTGCCACCCTTCGTGCACCGCGCCTTCCGCAGCCTGGACGGCGAGGACCCGGCCAGCGGCGGCATGCTGGTGTCCATCCTGGGCGGCAAGACGCCGGGCCGCGTGAAATGGGACGCCGCGCTGGCCGAAAAAGCCAAGGCCGTGGGTGCCGGCTTCGACGCCAACGGCATGGCCGCCCAGGCCAGCCACGGCTGAACACGAATCGCCCCGCCCATGGAACCGAAGAACCACGGACCGCTGGTGCTGGTGCACGGCGCCTGGCATGGCGGCTGGTGCTGGCGCGAGGTGGCCGACAAGCTCGAACGCCAGGGCCGGCGCTGCTACGCTCCCACGCTGAGCGGCCTGGCGCACCGCCGCGCCGGGCTGAGCCGGGAGACCAGCGCCGACACCCATGTGGACGACGTCGCCTCGCTGATCGAGGCGCTCGACCTGCGCGGCGTAACCCTGGTGTTGCACTCCTACGCCGGCCTGCTCGGCCCGGCCCTGCTGCACCGCCTGCGCGAGCGCCTGGTGGAGATCGCCTGGCTGGAAGCGGTGATCCCCTCGCCTGGCCAGCGCATGCTGGAGCTCACCACGCCCGAGGCCGCTGCGCGCTACGTGGCGCAAGCCGCCTCGCGCGGCGAAGGCTGGTGGATGCCCCCGCCCGACGTGGCGCAGTTCCAGCTGCCCTCGGACGAGATGGCGCAGGCCGTGGCCCGCCAGCTCACGCCGCAGCCGCTGCGCAGCTTCGCCGAACCCGTCACCGCGCCGCAGGCCGAGGTGCGCGGCTTCCCGGGCCGCTACCTGCTGGCCAGCGACCGCTCGCCGCAGCCCTACCTGCGCTACGCCGCCATCGCGCGCGAGGCCGGCTGGCCGATCGCCGAGGCGCCCGGCGGCCACCTGATGATGCTGACGAACAGCGACGCCGTCGTCGATTTCCTGAGTTGAGAGTTGTGGAAGAAACCAATATGAGCCGAGTGGGAGTGGTGGGCCTGGGCGCCATGGGCCTGGGCATGGCGACATCGCTGCGCCGGGCGGGCTTCGCGCCGCGGGTGTTCGATCTGCGCACCGACGTGGCGCAGGCCTTCGCTCGCGATGGCGGCCAGGCCTGCGCCAGCCTGGCCGAGCTGGGCGCGGGCAGCGAGGTGGTGGTCAGCGTGGTGGTCAACGCCGCGCAGACCGAGAGCGTGCTGTTCGGCGAAGGCGGCCTGGCCGCGGCCATGGCGCCCGGCAGCGTCTTCGTCATGTGCTCCACGGTGGACCCGGGCGTGTCCATCGGTTTCGAGGAGCGGCTGGCGCGCCTGGGCATCCTCTACATCGACGCGCCGATCTCCGGCGGCGCGGCCAAGGCCGCCAGCGGCGAGATGACCATGATGACCGCCGCCCGGCCCGAGGCCTACGCCAAGGCCGAGGCCGTGCTCGAGGCCATGGCCGGCAAGGTCTACCGCCTGGGCGATCGGGCCGGCGCGGGCAGCAAGGTCAAGGTCATCAACCAGCTGCTGGCCGGGGTGCACATCGCCGCGGCGGCCG
The DNA here is from genome assembly GCF_034421675.1 of Hydrogenophaga sp. SNF1. Classification (NCBI taxonomy): domain Bacteria; kingdom Pseudomonadati; phylum Pseudomonadota; class Betaproteobacteria; order Burkholderiales; family Comamonadaceae; genus Hydrogenophaga; species Hydrogenophaga sp. SNF1. The sequence continues at coordinate 2,271,637 of NZ_CP139793.1, read as the reverse complement.
AGGCCATGGCACTGGGCCTGCGCGAAGGCGTGGACCCGGCCGCGCTGTACGAAGTCATCACCCACAGCGCGGGCAACAGCTGGATGTTCGAGAACCGCATGGCCCACGTGCTCGCGGGCGACTACACCCCGCTGTCGGCGGTCGACATCTTCGTCAAGGACCTGGGCCTGGTGCTGGACATGGCCCGCGCCAGCAAGTTTCCGCTGCCGCTGTCGTCCACCGCGCACCAGATGTTCATGCAGGCCTCCACCGCGGGCTTTGCCAAAGAAGACGACAGCGCCGTGATCAAGATCTTCCCCGGCATCGAGCTGCCGAGGCCCCTGCCATGAGCCTCCTGCTGGGCGCCATCGCCGACGACTTCACGGGCGCCACCGACCTGGCGAACAACCTGGTGCGCGCCGGCATGCGGGTGGTGCAGACCATCGGCGTGCCGCGCGAGCCCGTCGAGGCGGGCATCGACGCGGTGGTGGTCGCGCTCAAGTCGCGCACCGTCCCGGCGGCCGAGGCCGTCGAGCAATCGCTGGCCGCCTGGCGCTGGCTGCGCGAGCAGGGCGCGCGCCAGATCTACTTCAAGTACTGCTCGACCTTCGACAGCACGCCCGCCGGCAACATCGGCCCGGTGACCGAGGCGCTCATGGACGCCATGGGCATCGACTTCACCATCGCCACGCCGGCCTTCCCGGACAACGGCCGCACCGTCTTCAAGGGCCACCTGTTCGTGGGCGACGTGCCGCTCAACGAAAGCGGTATGAAGGACCACCCGCTCACGCCCATGACCGACGCCAACCTGGTGCGCGTGCTGCAGGCCCAGTGCCGCCGCCGCGTGGGGCTGATCGACTACCGCGTGGTGGCCGCGGGCGCCGCGGCCGTGCGCGAACGCATCCAGGCGCTGCGGCAGCAGGGCGTGGGCATCGCCGTGGTCGACGCGCTGTCCAATGACGACCTGCTGCGCCTGGGCCCGGCCCTGGCCGACCTGCCGCTGCTCACGGCCGGCTCCGGCGTGGCCATCGCGCTGCCGGCCAACGCCGGCCTGGTGCCCTCGGCGCGGGCCAGCGCGCTGCCACCGGTGGCGGGCGCGCAGGCCATCGTCTCGGGCAGTTGCTCGCAGGCCACCAACCAGCAGGTGGCGCACTTCATCGCCAGCGGCCGACCGGCGTTCCAGCTCGACCCGCTGCGCATTGCCGCCGGCGAGGACGTGGTCGGCGAGGCCCTGGCCTGGGCGGCGCCGCACCTGGGCAGCGGGCCCGTGCTGCTGTACTCCACCGCGCCGCCGCAGGCGGTCAGCGCCGCGCAGACGCAATTGGGCGGCGCGCAGGCGGGTGAACTGGTGGAGCGCTGCATCGCCGCCATCGCCAGCGGCCTGGTGCGGGCCGGCGTGCGCCGGCTCATCGTGGCCGGCGGCGAGACCTCGGGCGCCTGTGTGCAGGCGCTGGGCATCGCCCGGCTGCAGATCGGCCCGCAGATCGACCCCGGCGTGCCCTGGTGCCACGCCACGGCCGCCGCCGCCGCTGGCGCGCCGCTCTGGCTGGCGCTCAAATCGGGCAATTTCGGCGGCGAAGACTTCTTCACCCGGGCCTTCTCGCTGACCACCCCGCCCCCAGACGGCGCGCACCGACCCGCGGCCGCGCACTGACCACCGGACCCCTGCCATGCCCCGTTTTGCCGCCAACCTGTCGATGCTCTATCCCGAGCTCGACTTCCTGGACCGTTTCGAGGCCGCCGCGCGCGACGGCTTCGAGGCCGTCGAATTCCTCTTTCCCTACGCCTACCCGGCGCACGAGCTCGCCGCCCGCCTCCAGGCCAACGGCCTGCGCCAGGTGCTGTTCAACCTGCCGCCCGGCCAATGGGACGCCGGCGAGCGCGGCCTGGCCGCCCTGCCCGGCCGCGAGGCCGAGTTCCGCGAGGCGGTTCAGCTGGCCCTGCGCTACGCCGACGCCCTGGACTGCCCCCGCCTGCACGCCATGGCCGGCCTGGTGGCCCCGGGCCTGCGGCGCGAGGACATGCAGGCCACCTACCTGGACAACCTGCGTTGGGCCGCCGAACAGGCCGCCCGCGCCGGGCGCGACATCCTCATCGAGCCGATCAACCCGCGCGACATTCCCGGCTTCTTCCTCAACCGGCAGGACCACGCGCACCAGGTCCTCGACGCGGTCGGCGCGCCCAACCTGAAAGTGCAGATGGACCTGTACCACTGCCAGATCGTCGAGGGCGACGTCGCCACCAAGCTGCGGCGGTACCTGCCCACGGGGCGCGTCGGCCACCTGCAGATCGCCGGCGTGCCGCAGCGCCACGAGCCCGACCTGGGCGAGCTGAACCACCCCTACCTGTTCGGCGTGATCGACGAGCTCATGGCCACCGGCCAGTGGGACGGCTGGATCGGCTGCGAGTACCGCCCCAGCCGCGGCGCGGTGCCCGGGGGCACCTCGGCCGGGCTGGGCTGGCTGCGGGCCGCCCAGGCCGCAGCCGCCTGACGCCGCTCCCCGCGCCTCAGCCCGCCGGGCTGTCCACCACCAGCTGGCGCTGCTCGCCCAGGCCGCGCCCGCCCAGGGTCATCACGTCGCCCGCCTTCAGGTACAGCGGCGGCTGGTGGCCCATGCCCACGCCAGGCGGCGTGCCGGTGGCGATCACGTCGCCCGGCTGCAGGGCCATGAAGCGGCTGAGGTAGCTCACCAGCGTGGCGACGCCGAACACCATGGTGCGCGTGCTGCCGTTCTGGCGGCGCTGGCCGTTCACCTCCAGCCACAGCGCGACGTCTTGCGGATCGCCCAGCTCGTCGGGCGTCACCAGCCAGGGGCCCAGGGGGCAGTGCGTGGGGTAGCTCTTGCCTTTGACCCACTGGCCTTCATATTCGATCTGGTGGGCGCGCTCGGACACGTCGTTGAGCAGGCAGTAGCCGGCCACGTACGACAGGGCCTGGTCCTCGCCCACGTGGAAGGCGCGCTGGCCGATCACCACGCCCAGCTCCACCTCCCAGTCGAGCTTTTGCGAGCCCGGCGGCAGCCAGACCTCGTCGTTCGGTCCGTTGATGGCGCTGACGTGCTTGTTGAACACGATGGGTTGGCCCGGCACCTTCAGGCCGGCCTCGGCGGCGTGGTCGGCGTAGTTCAGGCCGATGCCGATGACGTTGCCCACCTCGCCCACGCAGGGGCCCAGGCGGGTGCCGCTGGGCACGGGCGGCAGCGTCAGGGGGTCGAGCGCGGCCAGGCGCGCCATAGAATCCGGGCCCAGCGTGGCCGGCGCGATGTCGGCCAGCACCCCCGAGAGGTCACGCGGCGTGCCGCTGGCGTCGATCAGACCGGGTTGTTCGGCGCCGGGCAGGCCGTGGCGAATCAGTTTCATGCTGGGCTTCGGTGGTGGTGAAAACCGCCGATTCTGCCGCCTGGGGCCATCCGGTCCCGGCCGGCCCTTGAAATCCGCCGCGGCGGCCCCAGCTGCCCGACTTGTCGGGCAAGCCGACTTCCGCCTCCGCCTCCGTTTCACCTTATCCACAGACTCGCCACGATGAGCCAGACGCCCCCCAACGCCCCGCCGCCCCAGGACAACACCGCGCCCCCGGCGCCCGTGAGCCCCGAAGAGGCCGAAGCCGCCCGGGCGGCCGGCGAGGCCGAGGCCCAGGCCTCCCTGCAGGCCGAACTGGCCACCCTGAAAGCCCAGAACACCGACCTGGCCGACCAGTTCCTGCGGGCCAAGGCCGAGGCCGAAAACGCCCGCCGCCGCGCCGAGGAGGAAATGTCCAAGGCCCGCAAGTTCGCGGTGGAAAGCTTCGCCGAGAGCCTGCTGGCCGTGGCCGACAGCCTGGAGGCCGGCCTGGCCGTGCAGGAGGCCACGCGCGAACAGCTGCGCGAGGGCACCGAGGCCACGCTCAAGCAGCTGCTGAGCGCGCTGGAGCGCCACAAGGTCGTGCAGATCGCACCGCCCGCCGGCACCAAATTCGACCCCCACCAGCACCAGGCCATCAGCATGGTGCCGGCCGAGCAGGAACCCAACACCGTGGTGACCGTGCTCCAGAAGGGCTACCTCATCGCCGAGCGCGTGTTGCGCCCGGCCCTGGTCACGGTGTCCGCCCCCAAGTAAGGGCCGCCAAGGGACTTGCGCACACGCCCTCCCCTTGAATTCCCCAGGCTTATCCACACTTCTTCAACAGTTTTAACCACATCCTCGGAGTCACTCACATGGGACGCATCATCGGCATCGACCTCGGCACCACGAACTCGTGCGTGTCCGTCATGGAAGGCAACAACACCAAGGTGATCGAGAACAGCGAGGGTGCGCGCACCACGCCGTCGATCGTGGCCTACCAGGAAGACGGCGAGGTGCTGGTCGGCGCCTCGGCCAAGCGCCAGGCCGTCACCAACCCCAAGAACACGCTGTACGCGATCAAGCGATTGATCGGCCGCAAGTTCAGTGAGAAGGAAGTCCAGAAGGACATCGACCTCATGCCCTACTCCATCGTGGCCGCCGACAACGGCGACGCCTGGGTGGAGGTGCGCGGCAAGAAGATCTCGGCCCAGCAGGTCTCGGCCGACATCCTGCGCAAGATGAAGAAAACCGCCGAGGACTACCTGGGCGAGCCCGTGACCGAGGCCGTCATCACCGTGCCCGCGTACTTCAACGACGCGCAGCGCCAGGCCACCAAGGACGCCGGCCGCATCGCCGGCCTCGACGTCAAGCGCATCATCAACGAGCCCACCGCCGCGGCCCTGGCCTTCGGCCTGGACAAGCAGGACAAGGGCGACCGCAAGATCGCCGTGTACGACCTCGGCGGCGGCACCTTCGACGTGTCCATCATCGAGATCGCCGATGTCGACGGCGAGAAGCAGTTCGAGGTGCTGTCCACCAACGGCGACACCTTCCTGGGCGGCGAAGACTTCGACCAGCGCATCATCGACTACATCATTTCCGAGTTCAAAAAGGACCAGGGCGTCGACCTGAGCAAGGACGTGCTGGCCCTGCAGCGCCTGAAGGAAGCGGCCGAGAAGGCCAAGATCGAGCTGTCGTCCTCGGCCGCCACCGACATCAACCTGCCCTACATCACGGCCGATGCCTCGGGTCCCAAGCACCTGAACATCAAGCTCACGCGCGCCAAGCTCGAGGCCCTGGTGGAAGAGCTGATCGAGCGCACCATCGCGCCCTGCCGCACCGCCATCAAGGACGCCGGCGTGAGCGTGGGCGACATCCACGACGTGATCCTGGTCGGCGGCATGACCCGCATGCCCAAGGTGCAGGAGAAGGTCAAGGAGTTCTTCGGCAAGGAGCCGCGCAAGGACGTCAACCCCGACGAGGCCGTGGCCGTCGGCGCCGCCATCCAGGGCCAGGTGCTCTCGGGCGACCGCAAGGACGTGCTGCTGCTGGACGTGACCCCGCTGTCGCTCGGCATCGAGACCATGGGCGGCGTCATGACCAAGATGATCGCCAAGAACACCACCATCCCGACCAAGTTCTCGCAGGTGTTCTCCACCGCCGACGACAACCAGCCGGCCGTGACCATCAAGGTGTTCCAGGGCGAGCGCGAGATCGCCGCGGGCAACAAGCTGCTGGGCGAGTTCAACCTGGAAGGCATTCCCGCCGCGCCGCGCGGCCTGCCGCAGATCGAGGTGACCTTCGACATCGACGCCAACGGCATCCTGCACGTGGGCGCCAAGGACAAGGGCACCGGCAAGGAAAACAAGATCACCATCAAGGCGAACTCGGGTCTGTCCGAGGCCGAGATCCAGCAGATGGTGAAGGACGCCGAACTCAACGCGGCCGAGGACAAGAAGAAGGTCGAGCTCGTGCAGGCGCGCAACCAGGCCGAGGCCATGGTGCACAGCGTGAAGAAGAGCCTGGGCGAGCACGGCGACAAGCTGGAGGCGGGCGAGAAATCGGCCATCGAGGACGCGATCAAGTCCCTGGAAGAAGCCGCCAAGGGCGAGGACAAGGACGCGATCGAGGCCAAGACCACCGAGCTCATGACCGCCAGCCAGAAGCTGGGCGAGAAGGTCTACGCCGCGCAGCAGGCCGATCAGGCCGGTGCCGAGGCGGGGGCCGCCGACGCCCAGCCGCAGCAAGCGTCCAAGGCGGCCGACGACGACGTCGTCGACGCCGAGGTGAAGGAAGTCAAGAAGGGCTGATCGCGCCGCGACGTCCGCCACACCGCCGCGTCCGGGCAACCTGACGCGGCGTTCGTGTTCAAACACCAGCCTGAGAAACCATGGCCAAACGCGACTTTTACGAAGTGCTCGGCGTGCCGAAGAACGCCTCCGACGAGGAGATCAAGAAGGCGTACCGCAAGCTCGCGATGAAGTACCACCCCGACCGCAACCAGGGCGATGCGGCCAAGGGTGCCGAAGAGAAATTCAAGGAGGCCAAGGAGGCCTACGAGATGCTCTCCGACGCGCAGAAGAAGGCCGCCTACGACCAGTACGGCCACGCCGGCGTGGACCCGAACATGCGCGGCGGCCCGGGCGGCGCCGAAGGCTTCGGCGGCTTCGGCGACGCCTTCGGCGACATCTTTGGCGACATCTTCGGCGGCGCGCGCCGCGGCGCGGGCGGCGGGCGGCAGGTGTACCGCGGCGCGGACCTCTCCTACGCCATGGAGATCACGCTGGAGGAAGCCGCCAGCGGCAAGGAAACGCAGATCCGCATCCCCAGCTGGGACGACTGCGACACCTGCCACGGCAGCGGCGCCAAGCCCGGCACCAGCGCCAAGACCTGCGGCACCTGCCACGGTCAGGGCGTGGTCCAGATGCGCCAGGGCTTCTTCAGCGTGCAGCAGACCTGCCCCACCTGCCAGGGCCGCGGCAAGGTCATCCCCGAGCCCTGCACCACCTGCCACGGCCAGGGCAAGATCAAGCGCCAGAAGACGCTGGAGATCAAGATCCCGGCCGGCATCGACGACGGCCAGCGCATCCGCTCCACCGGCAACGGCGAGCCCGGCCAGAACGGCGGCCCGGCGGGCGACCTCTACATCGAGATCCGCCTGCGCAAGCACGACATCTTCGAGCGCGACGGCGACGACCTGCACTGCCAGGTGCCGGTGAGCATGACCACAGCCGCCCTGGGCGGCGAGATCGACGTGCCCACGCTGCAGGGCAAGGCCACCATCGACCTGCCCGAAGGCACGCAGAGCGGCAAGACCTTCCGCCTGCGCGGCAAGGGCATCAAGGGCGTGCGCTCCAGCTACCCGGGCGACCTGTACTGCCACGTCGCGGTGGAAACGCCGGTGAAGCTCACCGAGCACCAGCGCAAGCTGCTCAAGGAGCTGGACGAGTCGTTCAAGAAAGGCGGCCACAAGCACAGCCCGAACGACAAGGGCTGGTTCGAGAAGGCGAAGGACTTCTTCAGCTGAGCCTGCCCCTCCCCCCAAAAAAGCGACGCCACGGCGTCGCTTTTTTTTTGGGCCTTCGCGGTCCCTCGGTGCCGGGCGCGTCCGCCGCCACCGGTGTGCCTATCGCCACCATCAGCGGTATCGATTGGCCTTTTTTAATAGCTTTCCCCAAACTACGGAGCAACATCGATAGCAGCCAAACCATGTCCACCCTCCTTCGCCAGATCCCACCCGCCTGGGCCCAGCTTCAGCGGCTGGAGTGGCCCGTCCCCGCCCACGCCCTGCGCAAGGCCTTGCTGGCGCTGGCCGCGGGCGTGCTGGCCATGGCGGGCATCGCCGCCGGTTCCACCTTCTGGGCACCCACCCGCGCCTGGTGGCTGGCCGTGGAAGGGGGCAGCGCCCTCGTCGCGGGCGTGCAGGCCTCGCTGCTGGCGGCCATCGCCACCGCCGTGGGCGCCTTGCCGGTGTTCCTGGTGCAGCGCGTGAGCAAGCGGCAGGAGTCGGCCTTCATGGCGTTCTCGGCCGGGGTGATGCTGGCGGCCGCCGTGTTCGCGCTGCTGCTGCCCTCGCTGGAAGCCAGCCGCGACCTGGTGGGCGACGGCGGCGCCAGCGCCCTGCTCTCGGGCGCCGGACTGGCGCTGGGCATGGGGCTGATGTTGGCCATCGACCGCGCCCTGCCGCACGAACACGCCGTGTTGCCGCCGGCCGCGCCCACCCACGCCAGCGCATGGCCGCCGCGCGGGCCGTCCGCGCAGCGCGCCTGGCTGATGGTGCTGGCGCTGATGATCCACAACCTGCCCGAAGGTCTGGCCGTGGGCGCGGCCTACGCCGGCCCGTCGGGCGAGGACGCGGTGCACGACGGCGCCGCTGTCGCCCTGGCCATCGGGCTGCAGAACATGCCCGAGGGCCTGATCGTGGCCATGGCCCTGCGCACCCTGGGCCTGGGCGCCGGCCGGGCCTGGGGCGTGGCCGCCCTCACCGGCCTGGCCGAGCCCCTGGGCGCCCTGCTGGGCGTGCTGGTGCTGGGCAGCGCCCCGGTGTTCTACCCGCTGGGCCTGGCCCTGGCCGCCGGCGCCATGGTCTTCGTGGTGAGCCACGAGATCATTCCGCAGACGCACCGCGATGGCTTCGAAGGCGCGGCCAGCGCCACGCTGCTGGCGGGCTTCGTCTTCATGATCTGGCTGGACAGCGCCCTGGCCTGATCGGGCCGCACCCGCGCACGGCTAAGATGGCCCGCATGGGCGTCAGCATCCGTTTCCTCGGCGGCACCGGTACCGTCACCGGCTCCAAGTACCTCATCGAACACGGTGGCCAGCGGCTGCTGGTGGACTGCGGCCTGTTCCAGGGCTACAAGCAGCTGCGCCTGCGCAACCGCGAGCCACTGCCCGTGGCGCCCGACCAGATCGGCGCGGTGCTGTTCACGCACGCGCACATCGACCACAGCGGCTACTTCCCCTTGCTGGCGCGCGAGGGCTTCACGGGCCGCGCCTGGTGCACCCCTGCCACGCGCGACCTGCTGCACGTGATGCTGCCCGACAGCGGCCACCTGCAGGAGGAAGAGGCCGAGTACGCCAACCGCAAGGGCTTCGGCAAGCACCAGCCCGCCCTGCCCCTCTACACCGTGGAAGACGCGCGCCGTTGCCTCAAGCGCCTGCACACGGCGCGCCTGCACGAGCGCTTCGAGCCCCTGCCCGGCTGGAGCGCGAGCTTCAGCGGCGCCGGCCACATCCTCGGCGCGGCCAGCGTGCTGCTCGAAGTGGGGGGCCGGCGCCTGCTGTTCTCGGGCGACCTGGGCCGCCCGGACGACGCGCTCATGCTGCCGCCCGAGCCACCGCCCGCGGCCGACGTGGTGCTGTGCGAGTCCACCTACGGCAACCGCCTGCACCCCAAGGAAGACCTGCTCGCCGAACTGGGCGCCGCCCTGTCTCGCGCCGCCGCGCGCGGCGGCACGGTGGTGGTGCCGGTGTTCGCGGTGGGCCGCGCGCAGGCCGTGCTGCTGGCCATCGCGCGGCTCAAGGCGCGGGGCGAGCTGCCGCGCGCCCTGCCCGTGTACCTGGACAGCCCCATGGCCGTGGCGACCACCGAGCTGTACGAACGCCACCTGGGGCAACACCGCCTCGACGCCGCCCAGTGCCGCGAAATGGAGCGCACCGCGCAGATGGTCACCAGCGTGGACGAGTCCAAGGCCATCGCGCAGCGGCATGGGCCCAAGGTCATCCTGTCGGCCAGTGGCATGGCCACGGGCGGGCGCGTGCTGCACCACCTCACCCACCACCTCGGCGACCACCGGGCCATGGTCGTGCTGGCCGGCTACCAGGCGCCGGGCACGCGCGGCGCGCAACTGGCCGCCGGCCAGGCCAGCCTGCGCATCTTCGGCCAGCAGTGGCCCGTTCGCGCCGAGGTGGTTCAACTCACCGCCGGCTCGGCGCACGCCGACGCCGAGCAGCTCATGGCCTGGCTGCGCGGCCTGCCCAAGGCGCCGCGGCGCACCTTCGTGACCCACGGCGACATGGACGCCGCCGACGCGCTGCGCCTGCGCATCGAAAACGAACTGGGCTGGCCCGCGCTGGTGCCGGAGCACGGCAGCACCTGGCTCGCCTGAACCGGCCCGCCCCGCGGCGGTCCGGCCTGAACTTTTCCGCCCCCCGGCGACCCCATGGCCATGCAACGACTCAGCTCCCTCTGCCTCGCGGCCACGCTCGCCGCTCCCGCCCTCGCCCAGGACGCCAGCTTCCACCAGTGCCTGGACGGCCTGCGCCCCACGGCCCGCGCCAACGGCGTGAACGAGACGACCTTCCGCGCCCACACCGACAGCCTGCAGCCGCTGATGTCGGTCATCGGCAACCTGGACGCGCAGCCCGAGTTCAAGACCCCGATCTGGGACTACCTCACGGTGCTGGTCGACCCCCAGCGCGTGGAGGAAGGCGCGCAGCGCCTGCAGCAGAACGCCGAGCTGCTGCAGCGCGTGCAGCAGCGCTTTGGCGTGGACCCGGCCACGGTGGTCGCGGTGTGGGGCGTGGAGAGCAACTACGGCCAGGGCTTCGGCAAGACGCCCATCGTGCAGTCGCTGGCCACGCTGTCGTGCTATGGCCGGCGCCAGGCCTACTTCCGCACCGAGTTCTATTCCGCGCTGCGCCTGCTGCAGGCCGGGCACTTCCCCGCCGAGCGGCTGCAGGGCTCCTGGGCCGGCGCCTTCGGCCACACGCAGTTCATGCCCAGCACCTACGAGCGCCTGGCGGTGGACTTCGACGGCGACGGCCGCGCCGACCTCATCGACAGCGTGCCCGACGCGCTGGCCTCCACCGCCAACTTCCTGCAGCGTGCGGGCTGGCGCCAGGAACTGCCCTGGGGTTTCGAGGTGAAGCTGCCCGAGGGCTTTTCCGTGCTCGGCGAAGGCCGGCGCACCAAACGCCCCGGCAGCGAATGGACCGCGCGCGGCGTCCAGCGCGTCGACGGCACGCCGGTGCCGGCAGACATGAGCCTGGGCCTGCTGGCGCCGGCCGGTGCGCAGGGTCCGGCCTTCCTCGTCACGCGCAACTTCGACGCCATCTACAGCTACAACGCGGCCGAAAGCTACGGCCTGGCCATCGCCCACCTGGCCGACCGCCTGCGCGGCGGCGGCCCCTTCGCGACGCCCTGGCCCACCGACGACCTGGGCCTCACGCGCGCCGAACGCCGCGAGCTGCAGACCCTGTTGCTGGCGCGCGGCCACGACATCGGCGAAGTTGACGGTCTGCTCGGCGAGAAGACCCGCAGCGCCGTGCGCGCCGAGCAAACGCGCCTGGGCTGGGAGGCCAATGGCCGCGCCGGGCAGAAACTGCTGAGAGCGCTGCGCGGGGGCTGAGACACCGAGCCCGCCGCCCCGCGCCGGGGCACGCCGCCGTCAGGCGCCAGCGGCCGGCCCGCCTTCGCCACCGCCCGAGCGCGCCAGCGCCCGCGCCACGCGCGCATTCGCCTTTTGCAGCAAGGCGGTGAGCGTGGGCGGCTCCAGCACCTCGAACTCCACATCCAGCGCCAGCAGCCAGTAGGCCAGCGACTCCAGGTGGTGGGCGCCGCTGTGCATCACGCAGCGCCCGCCGTCCCAGGCTTCGAGTCGCGCCACCGTGGGCGGGATCCGCCGGGCCATCGCCTCCAGCGGCTGGTGCAGCACCACGCGCGCCTGCTCGTTGTAGGCCGAGACGCCGATCGAGCGCGACACATAGGCGCGCAGGTCCCCGCCCTCGGGGCCGGCGCGCGGCGCGAAATGCCCGCCCAGGGTGGGCGCGCCGTCGATGCGGTCCAGTCGGAATGTGCGCCAGTCGACGCGCGCCATGTCCCAGGCCACCAGGTACCAGCGGCTGCCGGTGTGCACCAGGCCCTGCGGCTCCACCGAACGAGCCGTGCCCTGTCCTCGGCTGTCGCGGTAGGCGAAGGCCAGGCGCAACTGGTCGCGGCAGGCCAGGGCCAGGCTGGCCAGCACGCCCGCATCCACCGTCGGCCGCAGGCTCTCCAGCGGCAGGATGGCCGAGCGCAAGGCATCGATGCGCCGGCGCAGGCGCGCGGGCATCACCTGTTCCAGTTTCACCAGGGCGCGCAGCGAGCCCTCCTCCACCCCGCTCACGGTGCCGGCGGCGGCGGTCTGCAGGGCGATGGCCACGGCCTGCGCCTCCTCGTCGTCGAGCAGCAGCGGTGGCAGGGCCTGCCCGGCCCGAAAGGCGTAGCCGCCGGCCACGCCGCTGCTGGCGTGGATGGGGTAGCCCAGCTCGCGCAGGCGCTCGATGTCGCGGCGCAGCGTGCGCGGGTGCACACCCAGGCGCTCGGCCAGCTCGGCGCCCGCCCAGTGGCGGCGCGCCTGCAGCAGCGACAGCACCCGCAGCAGCCGTGAGGAGGAACTGAGCATGGGCCGCACTCTATCCCTTATCGAGGGCGGAATCTGTCCGCAATGGCTGCGACAGTGCGTGGCACGGATCGGCGCGGTGCCGGACCGGTTTCACCCCTCAATTCATTCAGGAGCCCGCCATGTCCCTCGTCCTCTACTGGCACCCCATGTCCAGCGCCACCCCCATCGCCTGCGCCCTCGCCGAACTGGGCCTGCCGCACGAGCGTGTGAAGGTCGACATCACCACCGGCGAGCAGCGCCGCCCCGCGTTCCTGGCGCTCAACCCCAATGGCAAGGTGCCCACCCTGACGGTGGACGGCGCGCCCATGTTCGAGGCCCTGGCCATGGAGCTGTGGCTGGGCGAGCGCTATGGCGTCGAGCGCGGCCTGTGGCCGGCGCCCGGCACGCCCGCGCAGCTGCAGGCCTTCTCCTGGTGCACCTGGGCCTACGTCACCTACGGCGCGCAGCTGGTGCGGCTGCAGGCCGCGCGCGACATGGGCACACCCGACGATCCGCACGGCCGCGCGGGCCGCGAAGGCATGGACCAGCTGCTGGCCCTGCTCGACGCGCACCTGGCCAAGCGGCCCTGGATGCTGGGCGAGGCCTACTCGCTGGTGGACCTGTCGGTGGGCTCGGTGATCGGCTACAGCGCCTACATCGGCGCACCGGTGGACCAGCACCCGAACGTGCGGGCCTGGCTGGCGCGGGTGCAGGCCCGCCCGGCGATGCGGATCGAGGCCTGAGCCAGGGGGCTCAGAGCTTCACCGCCGTCCCGCTCACGGCGACCATCATCATGCCGTTGGCCTCGCCCAGCACCTCGTAGTCGAAGTCGATGCCGATGACGCCGTTGGCGCCGAGTTCGCGGGCCGATTCGACGAGGTCTTCCACCGCTGCGTCGCGCGCGCCGGACAGCGCGCGCTCGTAGCCACCGGCGCGCCCGCCGACGACGTCGCGGATGGAGGAGAACATGTCGCGGAAGATGTTGGCGCCGATGATGGCCTCGCCATGCACCACGCCCAGCATCTGGTCGCGTTCCACGCCGGGCGGTGTGGTGGTGCTGAGGAAGAAACCGGTGGGTGCCTTGGAAAACCAGCCCATGCGTACGCTCCGTTTGTTTTGAATGGCCTACCCGGGTCGGGTGAAGGGGCAGCTTAGCGCAGCGCGGGCCCGTTCGCTCTTCACCCGGCTGCTCTTCGCCCGGCTGCTCTTCGCTCTTTGCTCTTCGCTCCACGACCTCGCGCGGACGGCTGGCGTGGTCCGCGTTCTCCGGCCCACGCTCGCGGGCGTCGGCCCGGGTAAGCCAGCGTTGTTTCATGAACACCGGGTCGGCGCTCAGCCTCTGTGGCAACCGCGAATGGGGCCTGCGCCCGCGGACCCCACCATCCGTCCCACCCGCACCCCAGCACACCGCAAGGAAAGCCCGGTTTCCCTACTTCCCGGTTTTCCGTCTTCCTGCCCGCGGGCTTCCTTCTTCTTTTGGCTTGCCTGCACGCCACTGGGGACGGCGGTGTGGGTGCCCGGGCGCAGGCCCCATTCGCGGCTGCCACAGAGGCTGAGCGCCAGCCCGGTGTTCATGAAACAACGTGGGCCTACCCGGGCCGACGCCCGCGAGCGTGGGCCGGAGAACGGGCACCCACACCGGCGGCCCTCGCGAAGCAGCGGCTCAAAGCAGAGACGCGAAGCAGTGGCTCAAAGCAAAGACGCGAAGCAGCGGCCAAAAGCAGAGACACACAGCAGCGCCCTGCGAAACGCGCCGCCCCCCAGCGCTCCTCAGAACACCAGCTCCACGCAGCCCCCCGGCTCGATCACCCGCTCGGGCCATTCGTGCGCGCCCGCGATGGTGCGTGGACCGTGCTCGCGCAGGTACAGCGCCGCACGGACCACCCCCGCGTGCGTGACCCAGGCCGCCTCGCGGATACCGGCCGCATGCAAGGCCAGCACGACCTCGGCCACGCGGTCGATCACCTGCTGCGTGCTTTCCTCGCCGCCGAAGCGGTGGTGCGAGAAGTCGGCCATCCAGTCGTCGAAGGCCGCGCGCGGGATGGCCTCCCAGGCCCGCATCTCCCAGCGGCCGAAGTCCATCTCGTTCAGGCGCGGCTCCACGCGCGCGGCGCCCAGGTCGGGCCGCAGGTGCTGCAGCGCGGCCGCCAGCTGCTGCGCGCGGACCAGGCCCGACACCCACAGCGGCACATACCGCGGCAGCCGGGCGGCCACGGCCTCTGCGGCCTGCCGCGTGGCGTCGGCGCGCGCGGGCGCGTCGGTGATGCCGTAGCACAGGCCCGGCGGCAAGGCGACAGCGGCATGGCGGATCAACCAGAGCTTCATGCGGTGGGTCCTTCGACAGACCAGGCGACGGCCAGGCCCAGGTAGAACAGCAGCTCGGCCACCTGCTGCGTGGCGCCCAGGCCGTCGCCGGTGAAGCCCCGCAGGCGGCGCCACAGCAGGCGCGCCATCCAGGCGGTGCCCAGCGCCGCGCCCAGCACGCCGGCCCACCAGCCCATGCCAGGAAAGCGCGCCACCACCACCAGCAGCGCCAGCGCCATCCACGACAGGCCGGCCAGGAGCGCGGCCAGCGTCAGGCCATCGGCCAGCGGCTTGCTCTTGGAGCCCGCCACGTCGCCCACGTGCGGCTGCGTGTAGATGACCGCCAGCGGCGCCGCGCGCGACACCACCTGCGCCAGGAACAGCGCCGCCACCGCGCGCGCCGGTTCCCCCTGCGCCAGCAGCGCGAGCAAGGCCACCTTGCCCAACAGCGCCAGCACCAGCGCGACGGCGCCGAAGCTGCCGATGCGCGAGTCCTTCATGATGTCCAGCGCCCGCGCGCGGTCCGCGCTGCCGCCCAGGCCGTCGGCCAGGTCCGCCAGCCCGTCCTCGTGGAAGGCGCCGGTCATGAGCACGCCAGCCACGGTGGCGCCCAGCGCCGCCACCCAGGGCGCGGCGGGCAGCGCGGGCAAGGCCCACAGCAAGGCGGCGAACACCGCCGCCACCCACAGGCCCACCAGCCAGCCCACCCCAGGAAAATGCGCCGCGCTGGCGCGCAGCATGGCCGGGCTGTAGCCCACCCAGGCGGCCAGGCGGCCGGTGACGGGCACGCGCGTGAAGAACTGCAGGGCCAGCAGGTAGTGCCTGAGGAAGCGGCTCATCGAGCGGGCTTGCGCGAGGCGTCGGCCGCCGTGAGCTCGGGCTCGGCCCGCGCGGTGGGCGCCGCGTCGATGGCCGACTGCGACACGCCCGCGCTGGCGAAGCTGGCCATCTGGTTGAGCAGCGCGCAGGCGCTTTGCAGCAGCGGCCACGCCAGGGCCGCGCCCGAGCCTTCGCCCAGGCGCAGGCCGAGGTCGAGCAAGGGGTCGGCCCGCAGGTGGGCCAGCATGAGCGCGTGCCCGCGCTCGCCCGAGCGGTGCGCGAACACGCAGCGCTGCAGCAGGTGCGGGCGCAGCTTGCTGGCCACCAGCACCGCGCTGCTGGCGATGAAGCCGTCGACCAGGATGACGCGCCGCTCGGCGGCGGCCTGCAGCGCCGCGCCCGCGAGCGTGGCGATCTCGAAGCCGCCGAAGGCCGCCAGCGCGGCCAGGGGTTCGCGCGCCTGCGCGTGGCGCTGCAGCACGGCGCGCAGCACGCCGATCTTGCGCAGCACGGCATCGGCGTCCAGGCCGGTGCCGGCACCGGTGACGTCGCTCACCTCGAAGCCGCCCAGGCGCGCCAGCAGCAGCGAAGCGGCCGAGGTGTTGCCGATGCCCATTTCGCCGAGCAGCAGCGCGTTGCCGGGCAGGCCGCGTACCACGTCGGCGCCGTGGGCCAGGGCCTGCTCGCACTGCTCGGCGCTCATGGCCGGGCCTTCCAGTGCGTCCTGCGTGCCCGGGCCCAGGCGGCGCGACAGCAGGCCGGGCTGCTCGGGCACGGCCTCTCGCACGCCGCAGTCCACCACGGTGAGGGCGATGCCGTGCTGGCGCGCCAGCACGCTCACCGCCGCGCCGCCGGCGACGAAATTGCGCACCATCTGGTGCGTGACCTCGCTCGGGTAGGCCGACACACCACGCGCGGCCAGGCCGTGGTCGGCCGCGCACACCAGCATCTGCGGCTCGCGCAGCTCGGGCGTGGCCGTGCCCAGCACGGCGCCGACGCGCTGCGCCAACCATTCGATGCGCCCGAGCGAACCCAGGGGCTTGGTCTTGCCGTCGATGGCGGCCTGCAGCGCGGCGGCCAGCGCGGCGTCGTGCAGGTCGGCGATTTCCGGCACGCGGAAAGGAGAAGGGGTGGTGTGGGGCATGGTGTTGCTCATGAAGCGATGAGCGCGTCCAGCGCGCCCGGGGCCACGTGGGCCTGCAGGGTGTCGGCCAGGCGCTCGAACACTGTCTCCAGCGTGGGCACGCGGGCACCGAACAGGGCCTGAAGCACGCGATCGTCCTCGAACAGGCCGTGCAGGTACAGGCCCAGCACGTTGCCGTCGCGGTTTTGCCAGGCCAGGCCGGGCATGGCCTCGTGCGCCGTCTGTCCGGCCGCCTGCAGGGCCGGGTGCGGCGCGGTCTGGCCGTGGTGGATTTCGTAGCCGCGCACCGGCACGCCCGACAGCGCAGACCAGGGCCCGTGCACGGTACCGAAACGCGCCTCGGTGCGGCGCACGGTCTTGTCGCGCTCGAAGGTGGTGACCAGCGGCAGCAGGCCCAGGCCGGGCGCGTTGCCGTCGATGCCTTCGGTGTCGATGAGCGCCTCGCCCAGCACCTGCAGGCCGCCGCACACGCCGAGCACGCGGCCGCCGCGCGCGGCGTGCTCAGCCACCCAGCGGTCCAGGCCCTGCGCGCGCAGCCAGGCCAGGTCGGCGGCCGTGGCCTTGCTGCCGGGCAGCACGATCACGTCGGCCCCGGCGCCTTCGGCCGGCGAGCGCACCCAACGCAGGCGAACGCCGGGCAGGTTCTTCAGCGGCTGGAACTCGTCGAGGTTGCTGATACGCGGCCAGGCGACCACGGCGATGCTGGTGTGCACCGCGCCGGCCGCGTGCGAGCGGTCGTCGAAGACGCCGTCCTCCTCGGGCAGGCCGTGGTGCCACTGCATGGGGATCACGCCAACGGTGGGCACGCCGGTGAGCGTCTGCAGCCGCCGCGGCGCGGGATCGAGCAGGGATTCGTCGCCGCGGAACTTGTTGAGCACGAAGCCGCGCAGGCGCGCGCGGTCGGCGCGGGGCAGCAGCGCCCAGGTGCCGTAGAGGTGGGCGAAGGCGCCGCCGCGGTCGATGTCGGTGACCAGCCAGCAGCGCGCCTCGGCCTCGCGCGCGATGCGCAGGTTCACGATGTCATGGCGCATGAGGTTGATCTCGGCCGGCGAGCCCGCGCCCTCGATCACCACCACGTCGTTCTCGGCGCGCAGCGCGCGCAGCGACTCGGCCACCGCCGGCCAGGCCTTGGCGCCGCGCTGCGGCCAGGGCAGGCGCGTGATGGCCTCGTCGACGCGGCCCAGGAGCACGAACTGGCTGTGGGTGTCGGCCTCGGGCTTGAGCAGCACCGGGTTCATGCGCACGTCGGGCTCGGCACGCGCGGCCAGGGCCTGGAAGTACTGCGCGCTGCCGATCTCGCCCCAGGCGCCGCCGGGCCCGGCCACCACGCGCGCGTTGTTGCTCATGTTCTGCGACTTGAACGGCGCCACCTTGAGGCCCTGGCGCGCGTAGTGGCGGCACAGGGCGGTGGCGATCCAGCTCTTGCCCGCCCCGCTGCTGGTGCCCAGCACCATCACGCAAACCGCGGCCATGGCGTCAGCCCCGCCGGGCGCGCAGGCCCAGCTTGTCCAGCAGCGCCTGGTCGGCCGCCACGTCGGGGTTGCCGGTGGTGAGCAGCTTGTCGCCGTAGAAGATGCTGTTGGCCCCGGCCAGGAAACACAGGGCCTGCACGGCCTCGCCCATCTGCTGGCGCCCGGCCGACAGGCGCACGCGCGCGCGCGGCATGGTGATGCGCGCCACCGCGATGGTGCGCACGAACTCCAGGGGGTCGAGGTCGGGCTGGTCGGCCAGCGGCGTGCCGGCCACCTTCACCAGGTGGTTGATGGGCACCGACTCGGGGTAGTCGGGCGACAGGTTGGCGAGCTGCGCGACCAGGCCGGCGCGCTGGCGGCGCGACTCGCCCAGGCCCACGATGCCGCCGCAGCAGACCTTCACGCCCGCGCCGCGCACGCGCGCCAGCGTGTCCAGGCGGTCCTGGTAGTCGCGCGTGGAGATGATGTCGCCGTAGAAGTCGGGGTCGCTGTCGAGGTTGTGGTTGTAGTAGTCCAGGCCCGCGTCGCGCAGCTGCTCGGCGTGGCCCTCGTCCAGCATGCCCAGGGTGGCGCAGGCCTCCAGGCCCTCGGCCTTGACGGCGCGCACCAGCTCGGCCACGGCCTGCACGTCGCGGTCTTTCGGCGCGCGCCAGGCCGCGCCCATGCAAAAGCGCGTGGCGCCCGCGGCCTTGGCGCGCTGCGCGGCCTCGCGCACGGCGTCCACGGCCATCAGCTTGCCGGCCTGCACGCCGGTGTCGAAGTGCACCGACTGCGGGCAGTAGCCGCAGTCCTCGGGGCAGCCGCCGGTCTTGACGGACAGCAGCGTGGCCAGTTCCACCTCGTGCGGGTCGTGGTGCTCGCGGTGCACGGTCTGGGCGCGGTGGATGAGGTCGGCGAAGGGCAGATCGAACAGGGCCTCGATGGCCTCGACGCTCCAGCGGTCGGTGGACGGCGCGCACGGTGCCGCGCTGGCGCGCGGCATGAGGCGGATGGTCTGTTCGGCGGTGTCTTGCATGGGGGGTCTTTCTCTCTCAAGGCGGCGGCGGGGGCCGTCACCGCGCGGAATTGTCGCCGCCGCGCGCGCGGGGCCAGGCCGCGCGCAGGGCGGCTTGATCCTCGGGTGAACGCACGCCCAGTCGTACCTGGCCCGGCAGGCCGAAGGAGGCGGCGTCGCGCAGCTTCACGCCATGGTCGCGGCGCAAGCCGGGCAGCGACTCGATGTCGCTCGCCTCGGACAGGCGCGCGACGAAATAGTTGGCCTCGCTGGGCAGCACGGTCCAGCCCAGCGATTCGCAGAGCGCGGCCTGGGCGGCCTTCCATTCGCGCAAGGTGTCCAGGCCGTCGCCCAGCCAGCGCTGGGTGTCGGGCGCGGTCCAGGCCATGAGCATGGCCTCGGCGTGCGCGCCCAGCGGCCAGGACGGCGCCAGCGCCTCCAGCTCGGCCATGGCCTGGCGCGCGGCCAGCGGCGCGATGGCGTAGGCGCCGCGCACGCCGGTGAGGCCTAGGGCCTTGTTGGGCGAGACCAGGCGCCACACGCGGTCCAGCGCGGCGCCGTCCAGCGAAGGCGCGCCGCTCAGGCGCAGCGGCGCGTAGGCCTGATCGAGCACCAGGGCCTGGTCCGGGCGCAGGCCGACCACGCGCTCGGCAAGGCCGGCCTCGGCCTGGCCCAGCGGCGACGAGGGCTCGCAGGCCCAGAGCAGGCGCGCACGGCCCGGGTCGTCCGTTCGCACGAGTCCCCAGGCCCCGGCGGCGCGCGACAGATCGCCGTAGTGGTGCGGCGGCAGCCACACGCAGGCGCCCGCCGTTCGCGCGGCCCAGGCCGAGAAGCGCTGGATGCCCTCGCTCGCGCTGGCCAGCAGCAGCAAGCGCTCGGGGGCCACGCCGTGGAAGTCGGCCAGCGCGGCCTTCAGGCGCGTGCTGGCGGGATCGGGGTAGCGCGAGGCATCGGCCCGCGCGATGGCCAGCAGCGCCATGGGACAGGGCCCAAGGGCGTTGGCGTTGGTGGAGAAGTCGTGCGCGGGCGCGCCCAGCGCGTCGGGGCCGCCATGCGCGGCGGGGGTCGGGAAGCTCATGTCCAGGGGCTCCATTCGAACCAGGCCCACAGCAGCGCGAGCGCCACCAGCCCGGCCAGCGCGCGGCCGGCGCGGCGCAGCGCGCGCCGGGTGTCGGCGGCCTCGGGCGCGCGCCCGTCGGCGTTGAGCGCGTACACGCCGGGCTTGCGCAGGCGCACGCCCAAGGCCAGCGCCATGGCCGCCATGGGCCAGCCGCTGTTGGGCGAGGGCGTGCGGGCGGCCTCGCCCGCCAGCGCGGGCCACAGCCGCAGCGGGCTCAGCAGCAGGGCCGTGAGGCGCGCCGGCAGCCAGGACAGCGCGTCGTCCGCGCGCGCGGCCCACTTGCCGGCCCAAGTCCAGTCGCGGCCCTGGCGCTCGCCGCGGTAGCCCCACATGGCGTCGGCGGTGTTGGCGAAGCGGTAGAGCGCGGCGCCCGGCAGGCCCGCCAGCACGAACCAGAACAGCGGCGCGACCACCGAGTCGTTCAGGTTCTCGGCCAGCGATTCGATGGCGCTTTCGCGCACCTGAGAGGCGTCGAGCGTGGTGACGTCGCGGCTCACCAGCCCGGCCAGGCGCGCGCGACCGGCGGCCAGCGATTCGCCCAGAGCGCCCTCCACCGCCGCCACCTCGTCGCGCAGCATGCGCCACGACAGCAGGGGTTTGAGCAGCGCGCCCAGCGCCAGCGCCTGCACCCCGAGCGCCCAGCCAGCCACCAGCCGGTTCAGCGCGACCGCCAGGGCCAGTACCCCCAGCGCGCCCAGGCCCCAGGCCAGCGCGCCGCCGACGAAGGCCCGCGCCGGCCGGGGCGGCGCGCCCACCCGCGGCGCCACGCGCCGGCCCATGAAGCCGAGGTAGTGCCCCATGGCCACCACCGGGTGCCAGCGCGCGGGCGGCTCGCCCAGCGCGCGGTCCAGCGCCAGCGCCAGCAGCAGCGCCAGGGGAATGACCGGCGCGGACAACGGGCCGAACACCTCCATCAATCGGCGCCTCCCGCGCGCGCCCTCATGCCTCGCTCGCCGCCAGCGGGGCGGGCAGCCGCGCCAGCAAGCCGCCACGCAGCCGCTCGGGCCGGGCCTGGCGGGGCAGTTGACCGTCGGCGCAGGCGGCGTGCAGGGCGGCGCACTGCAGCACCTGGCGCGCGGTCTCGGCGTCGGGCCCCAGATCGCCGAACAGGTAGCTCGCCTTGCCGGGGGCCTGCAGCGCCACGGTGCAGGCGCGCGAACAGCCGCCGAGACAGGCCACGCCGCGCACGCGCACGCTGGCCATGGCGCTCGCCGGGCCGTCCGTCTGGGCCCAGCGCACGGCGTCCAGCAGTTCTTCGCCCGCGGCGAGCCCCTCGCGCGGCGCGCCGGGCGGGCGGCAGGTGGTGCAGACGATGAGTTCGGTGGTGGTGGTCATGCGGCGCGTTTCATCAGTCCTCGATGCCACGCTGCGCCGGCACGCCGGCCTGGAAGTGGTGCTTGACCAGCGCCATCTCGGTCACCGTGTCGGCCAGCTCCACCAGCTCGGCCGGCGCGCCGCGCCCGGTCAGCACCACGTGCACCGCGGCCGGGCGCTCGCGCAGGCAGGCCAGCACCGCGTCCAGCGGGACCCAGCCGTAGCGCAGCGGGTACATGATTTCGTCGAGCACCACCATGAAGTGATCGCCCGAGCGGATGCTGGCCTCGGCCTTGGCCCAGCCCGCGCGCGCGAGTTCGGCCGAGTGGTCCAGGTCGCGGCTCTTCCAGCTGAAACCGTCGCCCAGGCCTTCGATGGGAATGCGCAGCTGCTCGAACAGCCGGTGTTCGCCAAAGCGCGCCGACGGCACCTTCATGAACTGGTACACCTTCACCGCCTTGCCGCGCCCGTGCGCGCGCAGTGCCAGGCCGAAGGCGGCCGTGCTCTTGCCCTTGCCGTTGCCGGTGTGCACGATGACCAGGCCTCGGCGTTCGCCTTGCGGCTTGGGGGTGTCGCGGTCGACGGGGGGTGCTTCGATCTGCATGGCGGCTCCTGAGAATCAACGGGGCAAGGCAACCCATTGGTCGCCCAGCGGGTGGATGGCGATGCGCTGGTCGAACACGGCTTCCAGCGCGCGGTGGGTGGCGGCGGCTTCGCAGGCGCCCTGGTGACGCACGCAGCCAGCGGCCACGATCACCATCTGATCGGCGTGCAGGGCCACGCCGATTTCGTGCAGCACGCTCACCACGGTCTTGCCCTGGGCCACGAGACCGCGCACGAGCTGCATCCAGTCGGCCTGGTGCGGCGGGTCCAGGTTGGCCAGGGGCTCGTCCATGAGCAGAACGTCGGCGTTCACCGCCAGCAGGCGCGCCAGCAGCACGCGCTGGCGCTCGCCGCCGGACAGCGCGCCGAGGGCGCGCTCGCGCCAGTCCCAGGCCTGGGTGGCGCGCAGGGCCTGCTCCACGGCGGCGCGGTCGGCCTCGGACGGCGGGGCCAGCCAGGGCTGGTGCGGCAGGCGGCCGAGCATGGCCACGTCCCACACGCTCAGGTCCTCGGCGCCGGTCTCGCCCTGCCCCAGCCAGGCCAGGCGGCGCGCGCGTTCGCGGCCGCGCCAGCTGGCGAAAGGCCGCCCCAGCAGCTCGGCCTGGCCGCTGTGCGGCAGCAGCCCGGCCAGGGCCTTGAGCAGGGTCGATTTGCCCGCGCCGTTGGGGCCGACCACGCTGGTCCAGCGCCCGGCGGGCAGGCTCAGCTCAATGCCATGCAGGACCTCGACGCCGCCGAGCGACACGCCGATGCCCTTGGCTTGCAGCGCGGCGCTCATTCGGAGACCTCCGCGCGGCGCGCTGCGGCGCGAGCCCCTTCGGGTGGCCGTGCGCGGCTCACAGCCCACCCCCCGGCCGGCGGCGCCGGTGCATCAGCCACAGCAGGTAGCTGCCGCCCAGCACCGCGGTGAGCACGCCCACGGGCAGTTCCTGCGGCGCGATGACCCAGCGCGCGAGCACGTCGGCCGCCATCAGCAGCAGCCCGCCCATGAAGGCGCTCAGCACCACCAGCCGCGCGTGCGTGGTTTTGACCAGCGAGCGCACCAGGTGCGGCGCGGCCAGGCCCACGAAGGCGATCAGGCCGGTCTGCGCCACGGCCGCGCCGGTGGCCAGGGCCAGCACCGCCACCAGCACCACGCGCACGGCGCCCAGGGGCAGGCCCAGGCTCAAGGCCGTGGCCTCGCCCAGGGCCAGGCCGTCCAGCACGCGGCCCAGCGCGGCGGACACCCCCAGCGCCACCAGCAGCATGGCCGCCATCACGCCGCAGGCCGGCCAGCCCACGAAGCCCGTGCTGCCCAGCATGAAGCCCTGCATGGCCTGCAGCACGTCGGGCTCGGCGATGGTGATGAGGTCGCGCGCCGCGCCCAGCACCACGCCCACGATGACACCGGCCAGCAGCAGGCGCAGGGTCTGCTGCACGCCTTTGGCCAGCAGGAGCGTGAGCGCCACGCCCAGCACCGCGCCCAGGAAGGCCGCGCCGGTGAGGCCCAGGCGCACCAGCCACTGCGTGGCCAGGGTGGAGGCGCCGAACAGCGCCAGCGCGATGGCCACGCCCAGCGCGGCGCCCGAGGCGCTGCCCAGCAGGTACGGGTCGGCCAGCGGGTTGCGGAACAGGCCCTGCGCCACCGCGCCCGCCAGGCCCAGCAGCGCGCCCGCGACCCAGGCGCCCAGGGTGCGCGGCAAGCGGATGTCCCACAGGATCTGCCAGGCCACCGCGTCGTGGCGCGCGTTGAGCACGCTGTCGAAGCCGGTGCTGCCCACGCCCGCGCCCAGCAGCAACAGCAGCAGCCCGGCCAGCAGCAGCGCCACCCCCAATCCAATGACACCGCGGAACCGGCTCTGCCGGGCCGCTGGTGTCGCCCCCTTGAGGGGGTCGAGCGAAGCGTGGCGGGGGTGGATCATTTCCGCCCCTTGTCCGACAGGCAGCGCGCCATGATGCGCGCGGCCTCGGCCATGCGTGGCCCGGGACGCACCAGCACGTCGGACTCGTCGGCGCTGAACACGCAGACGCGGCCTTCGCGCAAAGCGCGCATGCCCTGCCAGCCGGGCCGCTGCGCCAGGCCAGCGACGTTGCGCTGGCCGATCATGATCAGGTCCGGGTCGGCGCGCACCACGTACTCGGGGTTGATGCGCGGGAACGGGCCCAGTTCGCGCCCCACGATGTTGCGCGCGCCCAGGCGGTCCATGAGCTCGCCGATGAAGGAACCCGGCCCGGCCGCGTAGCCGCCGGTGCTGACCTCGTAGTACACGCGCAGGCCACGCGCCGGCGGCGGCAGTGAAGACGCCGCGGCCGACACGCCGGCCTCGATGGCGCGCCAGACGCGCTCGGCGTCGCGCACCTCCAGCACCTGGCCCAGCACGCCCATCACGCGCTGCGCGCCGGCCGCGGTGCGCGGCTCCAGCGCCAGCACCTTGAGGCCGAAGGACTCGAGACGCGGCACACCGCGCGAGGACGTGGCCGCCAGCACCAGGTCGGGGCGCAGCGCGACGATGGCCTCGATGTTCGGGTCGATGCCGCCCCCCGTTTGCGGCAGCGCGCGCACCGAGGCCGGGTAGTTGGAGTAGCGGTCCACGCCCACCAGGCGGTGGCATTGCCCCAGCTCGCACACGGTTTCGGTGAGCGAGGGCAGCAGCGAGACGATGCGCTGCGGCGAACGCGGCAGGCTCACGGCCACGCCGCGGTCGTCGACGACCCGGATCTCACCGGCGTGCGCCGGGGCGGCGGCGCTGGCCAGGGCCAGCCACAGGCCCAGCAGCCAGGCAAAGGCGGGGCGTTTCATCGCGGGGCTTTCAAGGTCAGCGGCAGGCCCGCCGCCATCAGGGTCACGCGTTCGCAGGCGCCGGCCACGGCCTGGTTCAGGCGGCCCAGTGCGTCCACGAAGGCGCGGGTCTCGCGGCCCAGGGGGATCACGCCCAGGCCGATCTCGTTGCCCACCAGCACCACCGGGCCGCGCGCGCCAGCGATGGCGTCCAGCAGGGCCTGCGTGGGCGCCTGGGGGTCAGCGGCCCCGCCCTCGGCCGGCATCAGCAGGTTGGTCAGCCACAGGGTGAGGCAGTCCACCACCACCAGGGTGTCGGGCGAGGCGTGTTCACCCAGCGCCTCGGCCAGCGCCAGTGGCGCCTCCACCGTGGCCATGCCGGGCACGCGTTCGGCGCGGTCGCGCTGGTGCTGGGCAATGCGCGCGCGCATCTCCTCGTCCCAGGGCTGGCCGGTGGCGATCAGCACGGCGCGGCGGCTGGCGCCGGCGTCCAGCCACCGCCGCGCCAGCGATTCGGCGCGGCGCGACTTGCCGCTGCGCTGGCCGCCGAGGATGAATTCGCTGCGGGCGATGGTCTCAGCCATGGCGCGCGCTCCAGTCCATCACGAGGCGGTGCAGCCGCTCCACGCCATCGGTGAGCGCCGCCGGGCCGGGCTGCAGGATGTCGGCCGACTTGATCTCGTGCAGTTCGCCGTCGCGCACGGCGGGCACGGCCTGCCAGCCGGGCCGCGCGGCCACGCGCTCGGGCCGGAACTTCTTGCCGCACCAGGAGCCGACGACCATGTCGGGCGCGCGATCGACGATGCGCTGGGGCTCGCCGATGATGCGGTCCTTGCCCAGCGGCATGAGGGCCAGTTCGGGAAAGCAGTCGTCGCCGCCGGCGATGCCCACCAGCTCCGACACCCAGCGGATGCCGCTGATGCAGGGCTCGTCCCACTCCTCGAAGTACACGCGCGGGCGGCGCGGCAGGGCGCGCCCCGCCTCGGCCATGGCCGCCAGCCGCGCCCGGGTGCGCGCGATCCAGGCCAGGCCCTGCTCGGCCTGGCCCACCACCGCGGCCACCTGGTACAGCATGTCGAAGATCTGCGCCACGCTGCGCTGGTTGAAGACGGTGACCTGCACGCCCGCGCGGATCAGCGCCGAGGCGATGTCGGCCTGCAGGTCGGAGAAGCCGAACACGCAGTCGGGCTCCAGCGCCAGGATCTTGTCGATCTTGGCGTTCAGGAAGGCGCTGACCTTGGGCTTGTCCTCGCGCGCGCGGCGCGGGCGCACGGTGTAGCCCGAGATGCCCACGATGCGCGCCTCCTGCCCCAGCAGGTAGAGCCATTCGGTGGTCTCTTCGGTGAGGCAGACGATGCGCTGCGGGCCGAGCGTGGCGGTGTTCATGCAGAGGCCTCCGGCAGGAACAGCGAGGCGGTGGCCGCCGGGCTGGAGGGGAACCAGGCGTGGAAGTAGCTTGCGCGCAGGCCGCCGGCCTGGTACAGGGCCTCGCCCGCGCCGCCGCGCTGGGGCACCGTGCGGCCGATCGGCGCGAGCGGCGATTCGGTGCGCGAGTGGTGGAAGGTGTGGCCGCGCAGCGAGCCGGCCGGCAGGTCCAGCCGCTGCGGCCCGAGCGCGACCAGGCGCGGCTGCATCGCGGCCTGTCCGGGCAGCAGGCCCCACATCGCATGGGCGCCGCCCTCGTGCGTGCGCAGTCCGTCCATGAGCAACAGCATGCCACCGCATTCCGCCCACACCGGCAGGCCCGCCTGCAGGTGCGCGGCCAGGCCGGCGCGGCAGCGCTGGCTCGCGGCCAGTTCGGTCGCGTGCAGTTCGGGGTAGCCGCCGGGCAGCCAGACGGCGTCGCAGGGCGGCAAGGGCTCGTCGGCCAGCGGCGAGAAGAAGGCCAGCTCGGCGCCCAGCGCGCGCAGCGTGTCCAGGTTGGCCGGGTAGATGAAGCAGAACGCCGCGTCGCGCGCGACGGCGACGGTGCGGCCGGCCAGCGGGCGGCCCGGGTCGGGGCGCGGCGCGGGGGCCTCGAAGGAGACGGTCCAGCGCGCCAGCGCGGCGCGGTCCATGCCGCCCAGGGGCGTGGCCGCCAGCGCGTCGGCGGCGGCGTCGAGCCGGGCCAGGGCGTCGGGCAGTTCGGACGCGACGGTCAGGCCCAGGTGGCGCTCGGGCAGCGAGAAGGCGGCGTCGCGGTTCACCGCGCCCAGCCAGCTGTCGCGGTCCTCCCCCAGGGCGTCCTGCAGCAGCTGGGCATGGCGCTCGCCCGCCACGCGGTTGGCCAGCACGCCGGCCCAGGGCAGGCCGGCGCGAAAGTGACGCAGGCCGAAGGCCAGCGCACCGAACGTGCCGGCCATGGCCGAGGCGTCGATCACCGCCAGCACCGGCAGGCCGAAGCGCCGCGCGAGCTCGGCCGCGCTGGGCTCGCCGTCGAACAGGCCCATCACGCCCTCGACCACGATCAGATCGGCCTGCCCGGCCGCCTCGTGCAGGCGGGCGCGGGCGTCGTCCTCGCCGGTCATCCAGAGGTCCAGGTTGTGCACCGGCTGGCCGCTGGCCAGCGCGAGCCAGTGCGGGTCCAGGAAATCGGGCCCGCACTTGAAGGCGCGCACGCGCCGCCCGGCGCGCGCGTGCAGCCGCGCCAGGGCGGCGGCCACGGTGGTCTTGCCCTGGCCCGAGGCCGGGGCCGCCACGAGAACGGCCGCCGCCTGGTGCCTCATCGCTGGGGCGCCCACTGCAGGGTGAGGTAGGCCGCGCGGCCCGGCTGGTTGTAGCCGTTGGCGGTCTGGTAGTCCTTGTCGCCCACGTTGTTCAGGCGCAGGGCGAGCGACCAGTCCTTGTTGATGGCGTAGCGCGTGTACAGGTCCAGCGTGCCGAAGCCGGGCAGGCGGATGGTGTTGGCGGCGTTCTCGAACCGCTCACCCACCAACTGCAGCGAAGCGCCCCAGCTCCAGGCGCCGAGGCGGTGGTCCAGGCCGGCGCTGAGGGTTTCGTCGGCGCGGCGCTGCAGCTTCTGGCGCGTGCGGACGTTGCGGGCGTCGAGCAGCTCCAGCTGCGCGAACCAGGACCAGGCACCGGCCTCGCCGCTGTAGCCCAGCGACCAGCCCTCCATGCGCGCCTGCGGCACGTTGGCCACCGCCGGCTGCAGGGTGATGAAGCCGCGCACGCGGTTGTCGAAGCGGGTCAGCTTCACCTCGTGCAGGCCCTGGGTGTAGGTCAGGCCGATCTCGCTGTTCTTGCCGCGCTCGGGCTGCGTGGTGGGGTTGCCGGTGAAGAACGGCGACACGTAGTACAGCGTGTTGAACGACGGCATCTTGAAGGACGTGCCGTAGGCGATGTGCGGGCGCCAGTTCGGCGTGAGCTGGTAGCCGTAGCTGGCGAAGCCGGTGGTGGCGCCACCGAACTGCGAGTTCTGATCGCGCCGCAGGTTGGCCTGCCACAGGTGCTGGCCGAGGCCACCGGTCAGGCCCACGAAAGCGGCATCGGTGGTGCGCGAGTTCACCGCGTAGGCCTGCGTGCCCGACACGGCCTCCTTGATCGACTCCGCGCCCACGAGCAGCTTGCCGACGCGGGTGTTCCAGTCGTGCTGCAGCGTGACCTGGGTCTGCGAGGTGTCGAACACCGAGGGCGCGCCGGGGGCGCCGAAGCTGTCGGTGTCGTCGTCGCTGCGCGAGACGTTCAGGCGCGTGCGCGAGTCGGTGGACCATTGGCGTTCCAGGCCCCAGCCGAGCACGCGCGTCGTCGCCTTGGAGCGGGCATCGAAGGGGCCCGGCCCCTGGTCGAAGCGGCTGACGCCGTCGGCCTGGGTGAAGTTCAGGTCGGTGGACCAGCCTTCGCCGAGGCGCCAGCGCAGCGAGCCCGAGACGCTGTCCTGCTTCACGCCATCGCGGTCGGGGTTGTAGTTGGCGCCGATGCGCGGGTTGGTGGAGGAGAAGCCGTCTTCGCTCAGCGAACTCAGACCCAGGCTGTAGGTGAAGCTGTCGGTACCGCCGCGCAGGCCGGCGGCCAGCTCGCGGTGCCCTTCGCTGCCGACAGTGATCCGCGCGTCGGGGTGGAAGCCCTGCACGCCGCGCTTGGTGAAGATCTGCACCACGCCACCCACGGCGTCGCTGCCGTAGAGCGCCGAGGCCGGGCCCTTGAGCACCTCGATGCGGTCGATCAGACCGAGCGGGATGTTGTCCCAGTTGGGCGTACCGGACGTGGACGAGCCGTAGCGCACGCCGTCGACCAGCAGCAGCACGTGGCGCGTTTCGGTGCCGCGCACGAACAGGCCGGTCTGCTTGCCGCGGCCGCCGTTGGCGCTCATCTGCAGGCCGGCCTGGCGCACCAGTACCTCGGACAGCGTGCGGCCGGCGGCCTGCTCGAGGGCCTGGGCGTCGATGACGACAACGTCGCTGAGCAGCTCATCGCTGCGGGTCTCGACCCTCGTGGCGGTGACCACGGTTTCCTTGAGGGTGGCGTCGGCAGCGGACTGGGCGTGGGACGCGGACACGCCGAAGGCGGCCAGAAGGGCCAGCGGGAGCGCGGCCTGGGGCGCGCGCGGGGCGGGGATTTTCATTGTGAACAAGCGGTGGCAAGCCCTCACCGCCTTCCCCGACGGTGCATGGGCATCACGGCGGCGCGCCCGAAGACGCACCGCCACCTCGCTGGCCGGTATCCGGGCTGGCAGACCAACCACCCTCGCCTTCCCAGCCGGCGCGCGGGGCGCCGGCCAGTGGCGGTGTGAGGGTGGCAGAGCATCCGGCGGCTTGGGGCCGCCGGCCATCTCGTCTGCTTACCGTTGCGGGGGCAGCGCAGGTTAGGTTCGCCGCCGCTGGCAGCGCGCCCTCCTGCTTCCCGTTTAACCGCGGCGCGTGAACCACGCCGCGAGCACCAACGCCCGTGATTCTAAGCAAAGCCTTTGGTGACGCCTACAATGCCCCACGCCCTTCGCCACGCAAAGACCATGGCCGCGCCCTCGCCCATCGACCAGATCACCGACAAGGTGGAGCGGCTTTTGCTGCGCCACGAGGAGCTGCAACGCACCAACGCACTGCTCGTCGAGCAGGTGCACGCGCTGCAGGCCGAGCGCGACTCGCTCAAGTCGCGCCTGATGGCGGCGCGCGCGCGCATCGACGCGCTGCTGGAGCGGCTGCCCGGCGCCAGCGCCGAAGAACGCAAGGAGCGCACATGAACCGGCCCGGCTTCAAGCAGATCGAGGTGCAGATCATGGGACAGAGCTACCTGCTGTCCTGCCCCGACGGCGGAGAGACCGCGCTGCTCGACGCCGTGGAGCGCGTGGACACCGCCATGTGCCGCATCCGCGACGCGGGCAAGGTCAAGGCGCGCGACCGCATCGCCGTGCTGGCTTCGCTGAACCTGGCGTTCGAGCTGTCGCAACTGGAGCGCAAGGAAGCCGAGCGCGAGGCCGAACAGCAGCAGTTCCAGGCCTCGTCCTTCGCGCAGGCCGAGGGCAGCGCCTTCGCCGAGGCCGGTGGCAGCTTCGAGCAGGACGCCATCGATCCGCAGACGCTCTCGCGCGTCGAAGACCTCATGCGCCGGCTCGATCAAACGCTCGACAAGGACGGCCGGCTGCTCTGACGAGAGCCGCTTGAAACGGCCGCCGCCCATCAGCGCGCGCGGCCACACCGACCGATGGTCCGCAGGGCTTTCCCGGTGCTTCTAGAATCAACACCGTCTGCAGTGTGTGCCGGGTTCTCATGTCCTTGAACCAATGCTCATTGAGCCCGGGCTTGGTACATTGCGCGGCTGGTGCGAGCGTCTCGCGTCAGACGAACCCGACGCCGCGCTGCCCTTGCCCACCTGAACCCCGGTTCAGGCCAACGACCCGGCGCTCACTTGCAGACACCTTTTCATGCCACTTGAACCCCTGTTGATCGCCGAGCTCGCGCTGCTCGGCGTGGGAACCGGATTCCTCGCGGGCCTGCTCGGCATCGGCGGCGGAATGCTGATGGTCCCGTTCATCACCCTCATCCTCAACGGCCGCGGCGTCGCGCCCGACCTGGCCGTCAAGATGGCCATCGCCACTTCGATGGCGACCATCATCTTCACCAGCATCTCCAGCGTGCGCGCACACCACAAGCGCGGCGCCGTGCGATGGGACATCGTGAAGCGGCTGGCACCAGGCATCGTGCTGGGCGCGGCGCTCGCCAGCCTGGGCGTGTTCGCGCTGCTCAAGGGCTCCTGGCTGGCGCTGTTCTTCTCGCTCTTCGTGGGCTTCTCGGCCACACAGATGCTGCTGGACCGCAAGCCCCAGCCGACGCGCACCATGCCGGGCACGGCCGGCCAGCTGGGTGCGGGCGGCGTCATCGGTTTTCTGTCCGGCCTGGTGGGCGCGGGCGGTGGCTTCGTCTCGGTGCCCTTCATGACCTGGTGCAACGTGCCCATCCACAACGCGGTGGCCACGAGCGCCGCGCTGGGCTTTCCAATCGCGCTGGCCAACGCGCTGGGCTACGTGGTCTCGGGCCAGGGCGTGAGCGGGCTGCCAGCCGGCTCGGTGGGCTACATCTACGTGCCAGCCCTGGTGGTCATCGCCAGTGCCAGCGTGCTGATGGCGCCGCTGGGCGTGCGCGCGGCGCACGCGCTGCCCATCGCCACGCTGCGGCGGGTGTTCGCGGGCATCCTGTACGCGCTCGCGGCGTACATGCTCTGGAAGGGCCTGGCCGCTTAAAGCGCGGTCGCGGCCACCACGATCCCGTCCTCGTCCGCGTAGAGCCAGTCCCCCGGGCGCACCCACACGCCCTGCACGCGCACGGCGACGTCGCGTTGCCCCTCGCCCCGCCGCTGCGTCGGCAGCGGCACCGGCGCCAGCGCGCAGATGCCCACCTCGCTGCCGGCCAGCTCGGCCACGTCGCGCACGCAGCCGTCGATCACCACCCCCGCCCAGCCATTGCGCGCCGCCGCCGCGCCGAGGTTGCCGCCCAGCAGCGCACGGCGCATCGAGCCGCCGCCGTCCACCACCAGCACCCGCCCCTCGCCCGCGCTTTCCACCGCCTCCTTCACCCGCGAGTTGTCCTCGAAGCACTGCACCGTGCTCACCGGCCCGTGGAAGCGGCGGCGCGCACCAAAGTGCCGCCAGACCGGCGGCAGCACCCGAAAGGCACCGCTGTCGTCCGACTTGTGCGCGTCGCAAAGATCGCAGGTGGCGGGGGAAGGCGTGTTCATGGCGGGCTCCGCAGAGAGGGGTTTCGACTCGCGCGCATTGTCGAGACAAACCCGCCCGGCGCGCGCCCGGGTGCCCCCGCAGGAACGGCCCACGGGCCGCACACCCCGAGGAGTGTTGTTTTCCGCGCCAAAAAGCGCGGTTTCCCCCTGGACACCCCTCGCAAAACCGCGTCTTCCTCCTTGGAAGCCGCGTGCAACTCCATTAGCATCATGTCGCTTGTGTGAGAGCGCGTTTTCCGCAAGCGAACACATCAACTTCTAGAAGGACATCCACCATGGCAACTGCGAAGAAAGCCGCCGCGAAGAAGGCACCGGCGAAGAAGGCCGCTCCGGCCAAGAAAGCCGCCCCGGCGAAGAAGGCCGCTCCGGCCAAGAAAGCCGCCCCGGCGAAGAAGGCCGCCCCGGCCAAGAAAGCCGCTCCGGCGAAGAAGGCCGCTCCTGCCAAGAAGGCCCCGGCGAAGAAGGCTCCCGCCAAGAAGCGCACCCCCAACGCCGCCTTCATGAAGGCCCTGACCCCCAGCGCCGCCCTGGCCGCCATCGTGGGCGCCAACCCGCTGCCGCGCACCGAAGTGACCAAGAAGGTCTGGGACTACATCAAGAAGAACAAGCTCCAGGACTCGGTGAACAAGCGCATGATCAACGCCGACGCCAAGCTGAAGGAGATCTTCAAGAAGGCCCAGGCCTCCATGTTCGAGATGACCAAGCTGGTCAACGATCACCTCAAGTGATCCCCCTGCCGCCCGTAGCACGGCGGTGAACCCGACAAAGCCGACGTCCCGTCGGCTTTGTCGTTTCTGCTCGTTCATCGGGCATTGGCTCCATCGCACGAATTCGATTGTGCGAAACTGAATTGTTTGTCACATCCGCTTGCATGGTCCCCTCACCCGCGCCCTCCTCCCCCGAGCCTGCCTCGCCAGCCCATGGCCAGGCCGTCGAGCTGCCGCCGGTGCAACACAAGACGGTGCTCGTCATCGACCTGGTGGAATCGGTGCGGCTGATGGCGCAAAACGAGGAGCAGGTGGTGCGGATGTGGCGCGGCTTCGTGCACCACGCCACCACCGAGGTGTTCCCCGCGCATGGGGGCCGCCTGGTCAAGAGCCTGGGCGACGGCCTGCTGGCGGAGTTCGAGCACCCGGCCCAGGCCGTGCGCGCCGCGATGGCGCTGCACCGCCATTTCGACAACACCAACCGGAACCTGCCGGCGGCCCAGCAGCTGCACCTGCGCGCCGGCCTCAACGCCACCCAGCTCTACATCGACGACAACGACATCTACGGCCAGGGCGTGAACCTGGCGGCGCGTGTGGCCGACCTGGCCATGCCCGGCGAGACCGTGGTCACCGCCAGCGTGTACGACGCCATCGTGGTCGGCATCGACGCCGACGTGCAGGACCGCGGCGAGAGCTACCTCAAGCACTGGCCCGAGCCGGTGCGCACCTGGACGGTGACGCCCGTGGCCGCCCAGGGCGCGGTGCCGCGCATGCCCGCGCCCGAGGCCGCCACCAGCGACTTCCGTCCCAGCATCGCCGTGGTGCCCTTCGAGACGCGCAGCCATTCGCAGGAACAGTTCGTCATCGGCGACCTGCTGGCCGACGGCGTGATCACCCAGCTCTCGCGCAGCCCCGACCTGCGCGTCATCTCGCGCCTGTCCACCAGCGCCTTCCGCGGCCGCCAGGCCAGCGCGACCGAGGTCGGCCAGCGCCTGGAGGCGGCGTACACGCTCAGCGGCAGCTACGTGAGCTACGGCGACAAGGTGGTGATCAACGCCGAGCTCTGCGACAACCGGCGCGGGGAGGTGGTCTGGGCCGATCGCCTGGCCGGCGAGGTGATGGACCTGCTGCAGACCGAGAGCCAACTGATCCACCAGCTGAGCGAAGCCTGCTCCGAAGCCTTGCTGCACCACATGGTGCAGCGCACCCTGGTGCTGCCGGTGCCACAGCTCGACAGCAACGCGCTGATGCTGGGCGGCATCACGCTGATGCACCGCTCCACGCCGCGCGACCTGCAGCGCAGCCAGCAGTTGCTGGAGGCCGTGGTGGACCGCCACAAGCGCGTGGCCACGCCCTGGGCCTGGCTGTCCAAGTGGCACATCATGCAGGTGGTGCAGGGCCTGACGGCGGAGCCCGCCCATGCCTTTCGCGAGGCGGTCAGCGTGGCCGACCGCGCACTCGATCTGGAACCGCACAGCTCGCTGGCCATGGCCATCAAGGGCCACGCGCTGTGTCACCTGGGCGAAAACATAGGCGAATCCCAGCGATTGCTCTTCTCCGCCACAGACGCCAATCCCAACGACCCCATGGCCTGGCTGTACCGGTGCGTCTGGTCAACGATGTGGGGCAATACGGCGGATGCCATTCCCGAGGCCTCCCGGGCGTTGGAGTTGTCTCCACTGGACCCACAGCGCTACTACTTCGAAATGATGCTGGCCGCCAGCCACCTGGGCGCGGGAGAGCTGGAGAAGTCCATCCAGCATGGCGAACGCTCGCTGAAGAAGAACAGATACCACCTGCCGACCATTCGTACGCTGATGACCGCGCACTACGAATTGGGCCAGATCGAGCGGGCGCGCGAGATGTTCGGGCTGGTCAAACAGCTTCAGCCGTCGCTCACGCTGGCCACGTATCTGCAGACGGGAACTGTGAGCCCGACTCGTCAGCGCACGGCAAAAGTTTTGTCAGCCTTAGGCCTCAATTAACCAGCAGGAAGGAGAGAAGCAATGAGTGGAGGATTCAGCGGCGGCTTTAGCGGAGGGTTCAGCGGCGGGTTCAGCGGCGGCTTCGGGGGCAACGCCCCAGGCGCCCTGGCGTCCGCCGACGCCCTCACCCTCTCGCGCGCCGCCATCGTCGGCCCCTACGAAGGCCCGGTGCTGCGCATCAAATGGCCGGCGTTCAACGACCCGGCCAACCTCAAGCGCTGGGACAACGGCCCACGCGTGCAAGCCATCGGCTCGGAGCTCATGGAGGGCTTGAGCTTCGATACGAATGCGCGCCAGTACCGCGCCGAACTGACATACGCCCGCCAGGGCCGCCCGCAGCCGCTGGTGACGCTCAAAGGGCCGGACGAAGCCCTGCTGAAGAAGCAGCTCTCGCTCGTCGCCGCCTACGCCGACCTGCGCAGCGACCGCTCGCTGGAGATCACCGAGCAGATGGGCTATCCCATCCCGTTCTGGGGCTCGGTCGTGGGCCTCACCGCGCACCGGCACAAGTACACGCTGCAGTTGCTGGAGGTCGGTTTGAACCTCACGTCCAGCGTCATCCAGCGCTTCAAGTTCATGTTCTCCACCACCCGCCCGGTGGAGTTCTCGCCGCAGATCCAACCCATGATCCCCACCCCGGGGCACGGCGCCTGGCCCAGCGGACACGCCACCGAGGCCTTCCTGGCCGCGAACCTGCTGCAGGCCCTGCTGGACGCCGGCATGCCCGCCACCGCCCGCCACCCCGGCAATGGCCAGGAAAGCCGCGAGCAGCTGCAGCGCCTGGCCGCGCGCATCGCCGTCAACCGCACCGTGGCCGGCGTGCACTACCCGGTGGACAGCGCCGCCGGCCGCCTGCTGGGCACCGCGCTGGCCGAGTTCATCGTGGCGCGCGCCACCAGCGGCAAGGTGCACGCGCGCGGCTTCAACTCCGCGCTGTTCCACGAGCCCGACGGCGCGCCCAAGGACTTCAGCCTGAACGACCCCATGGACCACGCCAGCGGCTACCCCTACACCCGCGACCCGCGCGCCCGCGCCGTGGGCGAGGCGCCGCTGCTGGCCTGGCTGTGGCAGGAAGCCGTGAAGGAATGGCCATGAACGCCGCACGGCTGCCCGAAGGCGCTCCTCGCGCCGCAGCGCCTGGCGCGGAGGCGCTGCCATGAGTTGGAAGCCCCTGCCCAAGGGCGAGTTCACCGGAATCGATTGGTCCGCCCCTGGCGCCATCGATGGCATGGACCCCTACCTGGCCTGGGCCGAGGCCGACGGTTTCATGGGCTACCACGTCCATGGCCGCGAGCCGGAAAAACTCAAGTGGCTGCCCATCGTCATCGGCCTGCACGAAGGCGTTGACGTGCGCCAGCTGGTGAACGCCACCGCCACCCGCTGGCTGCGCGTGCCCCTGGCTTACCTGCTGGTGCCGGGCCTGCGCCACTGCAGCGCGCGCGTCTCGCGCGAGTTCTTCCGCCACTGGCGCCAAGACCCGGCTCTGCGCGCGCTCATCGAGCGCTTCGAGCTGGGCCTGCCGGTCGAACAGCTTCCCTTGGGCCTGACCGAGTTCTGCACACCCCATTGCCGCCCGCAACCGCCGCGCCAGCGCGTGCGCGGGCCGGTGCTGGGCGTCATCGACGGCGGCCTGGCCATCGCCAACGCCGCCTTCTTCGATGACCGGGGCCGCACCCGCGTGCGCCACTTCTGGCGGCAGGACAACTTCTACGGCGGTCGCTGGCCCGGCTCCCCCGACAACCACCGCGTGCCGCTGGACCCGCGCCGCGCCGGCCCCCGGCCACCCGACCTGGGCTATGGCCACGAACTCGACCGAGAGTCCATAGACCGCGTGATGGCCGAGCACACGCGCAACGGCCAGGTGGACGAAGACGCCGTGTACCGGTACTTCCAGCTCTGGGACCTGGCGCGCCCCGTCAACCACGGCACGCACGTCACCAGCCTGGCCACCGCGCCCGGCGGACTGCTGGACCCCGACCTGAACGACGCCGCCAGCCGCAGCGCCATCGTGGCCGTGCAGTTGGACTGGTCCAACGTGCTCGACACCTCGGGTGGCGCGATGAACGTGAGCGTGCTCGACGGCCTGCTCTACATCGTCTCGCGCTGCGCGGCCGACGCGGACATCGTGGTCAACGTCAGCTGGGGCACCCTGGCCGGACCGCACGACGGCAGCTCGCTGCTCGAGGCGGCCATGGACGAGCTGGTGGACAAGCTGGGCGGGCGCCTGCGCATCACCGTGCCCGGCGGCAACGCCTACCAGAGCCGCACGCACGCCAACGGCGCGCTCGCGCCCAGCGAATCGCAGGCGCTGCACTGGCGCGTCCAGCCCGACGACCACACGCAGAACTTCCTGGAGATCTGGCTGCCCGACGGCGCCGAAGGCCTGAGCCTGTCGGTCGCGCCACCGGACCGACCGGATCAGGCGGTGACGCTCACCCAGGGCCAGTCGGGCATGTGGGCCAACGCGCAAGGCCTGCCCATCTGGTCGCTGATCTACCCGTCGAGCACCGCGCTGGGCCGGGGCACCTGTGCCCTGCTGGTGCTGGAATGCACGGCCAGCCACGACCCTGAGCACCCGCTCGCGCCCTGCGGCGTGTGGACGGTGACCCTGCGCAACCGGGGACGCACCCCCGTGGTGTTCGACGCCTACGTGGAGCGCGACGACGTGGCCCTGGGCGTGAACACGGGCGCGCGGCAGTCCTACCTGGAAGACGCGCACTACGACACCCAGGGCAACCTGAACGGCTGGGTGGACCAGCCCGGCAATCCCACGGCCATCCGCCGCAGCGGCGTGTTCAACAGCCTGTCCACGGGGCAGCACACGATCAGCGTGGGCGGCACGCGCGCGTCCGACAGTGGAGCGCAGGAGCTGGCGCGTTTTGCGCGCTACTCGCCGCAGCGGCCCGACCCCGGCCCCGCCCGGGCGCAGCGCCCGGGCGTGAAGATCACGCCAGAAACCCTGGCGGCCTGCGACAGCAACACCGCCTTGTGGGGCGTGCGCGGCGTGGGCAGCCTGAGCGGGAGCACGGTGCGGCTCGCAGGCACCAGCTCGTCGGCCCCGAAGGAAGCGCGCCGCCTGCTCAACGGCCTGGGTTGAGGCCAGTCGCGCCGGGCCGCGCCCTCGGCGGCCGCGGCCCGCGCGGCGGCGTGGCGTGGGGCCTCTGCCCCTGGCCGGCTCACCAGCGCGCCGGCAGGTTCTTCAGCAACCAGAGGCGCCGCTCGCGCACGGCGACGTAGCCGCCGTTCTCCAGGTCCTTCAGCAGCCGGCTCACCATCTCGCGCGAGCAGGCCAGGTGCTGGGCGATCTGCTGGTGTGTCAGCCGCTCGCGCAGCGGGCGCGCGCCGTCGTCCTGCGGCGCCAACGCCCAGCCGTTGAGCAGCTTCACCAGACGGCCGTAGACGTCGATCAGCGCCACGCTGCGCGCGCTTTCGGTGGCCAGGCGGGCGCGCCGGATCAGGCGCGCCATGAGCTCGAAGGCGAATTCCGGGTGCTCGGCGATGTAGGCCAGCAGGCGCTCGCGCGTGATGACCGAGCAGGTGCTGGCCTCGGCCGCTTCCACGTTGGCCGAGCGCGGGCCGCCGTCGAGCGACATCTCGCCCACGTATTCCAGCGGGCCGTACAGGCCCAGGGTGAGTTCACGGCCGGAGGCGTCGGCCACGTAGGCGCGCAGGCGGCCCTGCAGCACGATGTAGAGGGTGTCCCCGGTTTCGCCTTCCTGAATCAGCAGGGCGCCGCGCCGGTAGCGGCGTTGGATGCCTTGCGCGGCCAGTGCTTCGATGTGCTGCGTGTTCTGCGAAGAGAGAGTCGAAGCGCTGGCGGGGGGCATCCGGTGGGGTCTAGGGGTGGGAGTAACCCGCCGGATTGTGCGCGACCGGCGTGATGATGCGCAAGGCAGGCACCACGGGTGGCAGGCTGTTCACGCGCTGCAGCAAGCGGCGCACGCTGCTGGCGCCGGCCTTCTCGCGCAGGGTTTTGACCTGGCTGCGCACGGTGGAGATGGCCACGCCGTTCTCGGCGGCGATCTCCTGCACGTCCAGGCCGCGGCACAGGGCCAGCATCACCACCTCTTCGGTGGGGCTCAGGCTCAGGGCGCGGGCGAACATGCGCACGGCCAGGTTGTCGCTGGCGCTCTGGCGCGACAGCAGCACCAGCACGGTGGGCGAGTCGTCTTCCAGCGGGTGCGACAGCGGCGTGAAGGCCATGGACAGGTCGCGCTCGCCTTCGCGCATCAGCAGCAGGCGGCGCTGGCCCCGACTGGCCGCGTCCAGTGCCTGCTGGATGCGCTCGCTGTGCTCGGCGCTGCTGCCCATGAGGCTGCCGCTGCAGGCGCGCAGCACGCGCCGCTGTGCCAGTTCGTGGCGCGCCAGGTGGTTGGCGTGGAGGATGCGTCCCTGCGGGTCGAGGAGCAGCATGCCGTAGTCCACCTCGTCGAACACCCTCAGCAGGTGCGCCTGACTCAGCGCCCGGACCTCGCCCGTGGCGTACTGCGTGCTGTTACCCCAAACCGTTTCCGTTGCCTGTCGCATATGAATACCTCCGTATGACCGGCAGTTTTTCATCGACGGGGCGGGATTGCTGTGCCGTGGTGGGGCCTAAACCTGTGATGCATTCACATTCCGCCCCCCGCCAGCGGAAGCGAATCAGCGCTTCAGCGCGGTGTCGCGGATCGCGCTCAGCGTGCCCCGGGTGGTGATCACCTCGGGCGACAGCGGCAGCACGATGAGCGTTCCGCCAGGCTGCGCGAGCGCGCGCCGCAACGCCGGTTCGAAGTCGGCGGTGCGCTCCACACGCTCGCCGGCGTAACCGTAGGCGCGCGCCAGGGCCGCGAAATCGGGGTTGTTCAGGTTCGAGCCACTCACCCGTGCCGGGTACTCGCGCTCCTGGTGCATGCGGATGGTGCCGTAGCTGCCGTTGTCCAGCAGCAGCACGATGCTGCGCGCGCCGTGCTGCACGGCGGTGGCCAGTTCCTGACCGTTCATGAGGAAATCGCCGTCGCCCGCGATGGTGAAGGCGGTGCGCCCGGTGAGGAGGGACGCCGCGATGCCGGCCGGCACGCCATAGCCCATGGCGCCGTTGGTGGGCGCCAGTTGCGTCTTGTGGCCACGCGCCAGGCCCGGGTAGCGGTAGAAGCGGTGCAGCCAGCTGGCGAAGTTGCCCGCGCCGTTGGTGAGCACGGCGTCGGCCGGCAGCAGGCGCTGCAGCGTGTGCACGATGGCCGGCATGTCGATCGGCCCGGGCAGTTGCACGCCGCCGTTGGCGGGGTCGATGTTGGCCAGGTAGTCGGCGTGGCAGGCCGCGGTCCAGGCGGCCCAGGGCAGGCTGGGCGGCGGACTCAGCACCTCCAGGCTGCGCGCGGCGGCGTTCATGCTGGCCTGGATGGCCAGCGCGGGCTGGTACACCCGGTTCAGCTCTTCGGCGCTGGCGTGGATGTGCACCAGCTTCTGGCGGGGCAGCGGCGCCTCGATCAGCGTGTAGCCGCCGGTGGTGCTTTCGCCGAGGCGCGGGCCCAGGGCGATGAGCAGGTCGCTCTCGCGCACGCGGCGCGCCAGCGCGGGGTTGATGCCCAAACCCACGTCGCCCGCGTACTGCGGGTGGTGGTTGTCGAAGGTGTCCTGGAAGCGGAAGGCGTTGGCCACCGGCAGGCGCCAGGCCTCGGCGAAGCGCTGCAGGGCGGCGGCGCTCTGCGGCGTCCAGCCACCGCCACCGGCGATGACGAGGGGCCGCTCGGCCGCCAGCAACAGCGTGCGCAGCTCACGCAGCGCGCCCGGGTCGCTCCAGGCCTGCACCGGCTCCACGCGCGGCAGCGGCACGCTGTCCACGCGCTGCGTGAGCATGTCCTCGGGCAGCACCAACACAACGGGGCCGGGGCGGCCGTTCATGGCGGTGGCGAAGGCGCGCGCCACGTACTCGGGAATGCGGCGGGCGTCGTCGATGCGCTCCACGCGCTTGGCCATACCCTTGGTGGACGGGCCGAAGAAGGCGGCGAAGTCCACTTCCTGGAAGGCCTCGCGGTCGCGCGCGTCGCTGGCCACGTCGCCCACGAACAGCACCATCGGCGTGCTGTCCTGGAAGGCCGTGTGCACGCCGATGGAGGCGTTGGTGGCGCCTGGACCGCGCGTGACGAAGCAGACGCCGGGCCGGCCCGTGAGCTTGCCCTGGGCCTCGGCCATGAAGGCGGCACCGCCCTCCTGCCGGTTGGTGACGAAGCGGATGCGCTTCGCGTGCGCGTGAAAGCCGTCCAGCACGGCCAGGAAGCTCTCGCCCGGCACGCCGAAGGCGTGCGTCACGCCCTGCTCGATCAGGCACTCGACCAGCAGGTGACCCGCGAGCTTGGTGGACGCGGTCATGCCACCGCCACCCGCTTGCCCACGCCCAGCGCGGCGTAGGCGGACAGGGCCAGCACCACCGCGCCGCCCGCCAGCGTGGCCGCGTACCAGCCGTGGTCCATGAGCACGCCGAACACCAGCGGCGCGAGCGCGAAGCCCACGTCCAGGCCCGAGTAGACCGTGCCGTACACCCGGCCGGTGGCGCCCTTGGGCGTGGCGCGTTTGATGAGCATGTCGCGGCTCGGCCCGGCCACGCCGAGGGCGAAGCCCGTGATGGCCAGCACGGCCATGGTGCCGAACTCGCCGAACCAGCCGGTGGCGCACACCAGCATCAGCAGCGCGCCCAGGCCCATGCCCCAGGCCAGCACCGTGTCGCTGGAGATCTGGTGCCGCTGGCCATAGACGGTGACGAAGCCGCCGACGAACATGCCGAAGGCCGAGCACAGCATGTAGGCGCTGACGGTCAGCGTGGCCGCCTCCATCGAGGTGCCGTACAGCGCCTGCAGGATGGAGGGCACGAAGCTCTGCACCACGGCCAAGGTCATGGTGGAGAGCAGGAAGAAGGCGAAGCACCACCACACCACGGGCAGCTTCAGGAAGGCCAGGTCGTGTGCCCCGCCGGCGTGCGCCGCGGGGGCGCGCACCACCACCTCGGTGCGCAGCTTGTCGCGCTGCCACCAGAGCAGCGCCAGCACGCCCGTGTACAGCAGGGCGGCCGAGTAATAGGCCGTGCGCCAGTCGCTCAGGCTGGTGATGCCGACCAGGAAGACCGGCGCCAGCGCCCAGCCCAGGCTGCCCGTCACGCCGTGCACGCTGAAGGCATGGCCCAGGCGGGCGGTGGACACGCGCTGGTTGAGGATGGTGAAGTCACAGGGGTGGAACGGCGCGTTGCCCAGACCCGCGAGCACGGCCGTGGCCATCAGGCCCCAGTAGCCGGTGGCCTGCGAGGCGACCAGCGAGGCCAGCAGGAAGCAGCCGATGGCGGCGAACAGCACCGGGCGGGCGCCCACGCGGTCGAC
This sequence comes from Hydrogenophaga sp. SNF1, assembly GCF_034421675.1. Taxonomy (NCBI): domain Bacteria; kingdom Pseudomonadati; phylum Pseudomonadota; class Betaproteobacteria; order Burkholderiales; family Comamonadaceae; genus Hydrogenophaga; species Hydrogenophaga sp. SNF1. The sequence goes on along the minus strand of NZ_CP139793.1, from coordinate 2,229,758 downwards.
CAGGAAACCCGACAGCGCCTGGCCCACACCCGAGATGATGAAGAACACCGTCATGAGCAGGCCCACGTCGGCGAAGCCCAGACCGAAGTCGCGGATGAACAACGGGAACAGCGGCGCCAGCAGCATGTGGGAGAAGTGGGAGGTGCCGTGCGCCAGGCCGACCAGCCCGATGACGGCGGCGTCTTGCCTGAGCGGAACGGGGTTCGCGGGCGGCAGCGTGCCCAGCGCGGTGGCGGCGGAAGTCATGGGCCGAGATGGTACCCAGGCGGCACCCGCCCCGGGCGCTCACGGGTTTTCACCGAAAGGTGGCGCGCGGCGCGGCGGGGGCGGGCCCTTATTGCACGCTGACCGGCTCGAGCACCGGCGGTGCGCCCGAGGCCAGCACCGTGTCCAGCGCCGTCTGCACCACCGGACGGGCCTCCACCGGGCGCAGCCAGCGGTTGCGGATGAGGCGCACGCAGACGCGCTTGGTCATGGAGTGCGCCCGGCCGCCTCGGCTGGTGAACATGAACAGCGTGCCGCGCGTGCTGGCCCAGATGAGCTGGGCGCGCAGCCACTCGCCGTGTGAGTACATGTCGACCCAGGTGCCTTCGCGCAGCGACATCAGCAGCTGCTCGGCGTCCATGGCCGGCGCCTCCAGCGGCGCGTGGTCGGAATCCCCCTCGCCGTGCAGGCTGCCGAGGTCGGAGGCCAGGGTGTCCTCGAAGCCTGCGTTGGCCAGCTCTTGCTGGCCCAGCCAGGGCTGCGCCGCTGCCTTGGGCAGGCGCTGCTCGGGCGTGGCCGGCGCGAATTCGTCGAGCCGGGTGGGGTCGAACGCGGGCTCCAGCGGGATCGGGTCGGAATGGCCCGAATCGCTGCGCACCTTGGCGCGGCGCAGGCCCAGCACGGGCTCATGCAGTCGCATCAGGGCGTCGAAGAACGGCTGGGTCTCCTCGCGCGTCTTGCCCAGGGCGTCCAGCCCCTGGTGCAGGGTCTTGATGAGGCCGGGCACGATGCGGAACAGGTCGGCCGGACGGCGCAAGGTCACTTCCTTGCGGATGCTCCACAGCAGGTCGGTGACCGCCTTGCGGTAGGCGTTGAGCTCGGCCTGGCTGTCGGGCAGGCCCATTTCGGCCTGCGCCAGCACCAGGGCCCAGCTGCCGTAGATGAAATCCAGGATAAAGCCCGGCGCGTTCTCCACGTCAGGGCGCTGGCTCAGGTCCCAGGCGGTGCGATCGGCCAGGGCCTGGCGCTCCTCGGCGTGGCGCAGGGCGTGCAGGCGGTCGTTCTGCAGCTGCTGTTCGCGGTCGTCCTGCGAGCGCCAGTGGCCGCGCAGCTTGTCCAGGGCCTCGCCGAAGGCCTTGGGCTCCTTGCTGGCGCGCTCGTTGAGCTGGCGAAAGGCATCGCGCACCGGCCCGAAGAAGGATTCGAACTCCTCGCTGAACTCGTCGTTGTAGCGGAAGCTGCGCTGCGCCACGCTTTCCACCAGGCGGCGCGCGGGGTGGGCGTCTTCGTTGAAGTAGCGCGGCTCGGTCAGCGCCTGGCTGAGCAGCGCGGGCTCCAGCGCCACCACGGCCTCGCGCACCGGCGCCAGCAGCAGCGGGTCGCGCGCCACCTGGTTGACCAGCTTGCGCACCACGTCCAGGCCGATGGCCTGGCCCACCGAGCGGGCCTGGCGCTTGAGGTCGAGCAGCGCGCGCGTGCGCGCAACCGCGCTGGCGAAATCGCCCCAGGCCTCGGCCTTGAGCTGCGAGCCGATGCTGACGCCGCGCGCCGGGCGGTCCACCACGGGCAGGTCGCGAAAGCGCGTGCGCTCCTCTTCGAGCACCGCGTCGTCGAGCACGGGCAGCGAGGCCTCGGCCTGCATCGCGGCCATTTCGCGGTCGAGCTGGCGGAAATACTGCTCGTTCAGCGCCTGCGCATACTCTTCGCCGCCCTGCTGCAGGAACTGCTGCATCACGTCGTGGTCGAGCGTGGGGTGGGCGCGGGCCAGGTCGCCCATGGCCGGCATGAAGGGATGGACCGGCTCGGGCCGGGCCGGCGCGGCCTCGGTGGCCACGCCGCTGGGGGTGAAGCCGAAATCGAGCAGGTCGCGCTTGGGCTGTGCGGGCCGCGTCGCCTGCGGATCGGCCACCAGCCGAACGCGGTAGCTGGCCTCCTGCACGTTCGCGCGCTGCAGCATCAGCGCCAGGTTTTCGTACAGGCCGCGCAGTTCGCGGCCCAGCACCGGGGCCAGGTGGCGCATCCAGAGCGTGCGCACCTCGGCGTCGCTTTCGCTGGCGGTCAGCATCTCGCGCAGCACCCGCACGTAGACCGAGGGGCGCAGCGGGTTTTTCTCGGCGTGCACGGTGTCCAGGCCGATGAGCGAGCTCATGCGCGCGTCGAGCACGGCCAGGGCCTGCTCCACCTCGGGCAGCAGGTTCTGCAGCAGCTTGGCGGACTCGATCGATTCGGCCACCGCGTTGTCGTCCACCAGCGCCAGCAGCTCGGTGTTGGACAGCAAGGCCAGGCTGGAGGTATTGCCTTCGTTGTACCCGGTGTGAAAAGCCGCCTTCAGGCGCTGCGCGAAATTGGGGCCCCAGCCATTGCGGTGCTTGAGCAGCGCGAACCAGGACCGCGCCGCGCGGTCGCGCGCGGCCACCTCGCGCAGGTCCTTTTCCTCGGCCTGCAGGGAGGACACGCCCACGTCGATGCAGCGCCCCAGCATGGGCGCGGCGTGGCGGACGGCTTCCTCGAAGCACTGCTCCAGCAAGGGAGAAGGAACGGTCATGTCGGCAAAGGGGCCAGGGGAGCGGCGGTCACCAGGTGATGAAAGCATCACGTGATGCAGGTCACGGTTATAGCCGCCCGAGGTGTGAACGAAGTGGTGATCGGCCGATTTCCGGACAGGGGTAGCCCCTGGGGCTCCAATCGGTCGCCCGGGGCTGCCGGACGGCCCCGCAGGCGCGCGCCCGCGGCTGGCCCGGAACTTGTATGCCCGGGCATCGGGCGCGGTTTCACGGTGAAGTCACGCCGCCAATGCACGCTTCAGGGACATGGAAGGCCACCTCTACACGAAGACGCCCCGCGCCTGGGAGGCGCTGGCCCGCCCCGACGGGCTGGACCGCCGGGCGCACACCCTGCTGCTGATGGCCAACGGCCGGCGCAGCCTGCGCGAACTCTCGCGCCTGCTGGACGAGGACGTGCACGAACTGGCCCGCCGCCTGGCCGCGCAGGGCTATCTGCTGGACAACCAGACGCCGGTACTGGCCGACGTGGACGACGAGGCGGCCTGAGGGCCGGCCGCGCCACGCGCGGCGGCCGATCAGGCCATGGGCAGCGGCTCGCCGAACTCGAACACGCCCGGGTTGCGCACCGGGTCCACACCGACCGGAATGGCCGACTTGGGCGGGTAGCGGCCCTCCAGCAGCAGCTTGGACAGCGGGTTCTCGATGCGCTGCTGGATCGCGCGCTTGAGCGGGCGCGCACCGAACACCGGATCGAAGCCGACCTTGGCCAGCTCGCCCAGCGCCGCCGGCGAGACCTCGAGCTTGAGGTCCATCTTCTGCAGCCGCGCCTGCAGCGCCTGCAGCTGGATGGCGGCGATCGCCTCGATGTTCTTGGCGTCGAGTGCGTGGAACACCACGGTCTCGTCGATGCGGTTGAGGAACTCGGGGCGGAAATAGCCCTTGAGCTCGCCCCACACGGCTTCCTTCACCTCGTCGTAGGGCTGGCCGACCATGGACTGGATCATGTGCGAGCCGATGTTGCTGGTCATCACGATCACGGTGTTCTTGAAGTCCACGGTGCGGCCCTGGCCGTCGGTGAGGCGACCGTCGTCGAGCACCTGCAGCAGCACGTTGAAGACGTCGGGGTGGGCCTTCTCCACCTCGTCGAGCAGCAGCACCGAGTAGGGCTTGCGGCGCACCGCTTCGGTGAGGTAGCCACCCTCCTCGTAGCCCACGTAGCCGGGCGGCGCACCGATCAGGCGCGCGACCGAGTGCTTCTCCATGAACTCGCTCATATCGATGCGCACGAGGTGGTCTTCGCTGTCGAACAGGAAGCCCGCCAGCGCCTTGCACAGCTCGGTCTTGCCCACGCCGGTGGGGCCCAGGAACAGGAAGGAACCGGTGGGCCGGTTCGGGTCGGACAGGCCCGAGCGCGAGCGGCGGATGGCGTTGGCCACCGCGCTGATGGCCTCGTCCTGGCCCACCACGCGTTGGTGCAGGCGGTCCTCCATCTGCAGCAACTTGTCGCGCTCGCCCTGCATGAGCTTGCTCACCGGAATGCCGGTGGCGCGCGCCACCACCTCGGCGATCTCCTCGGCGCCGACCTGGGTGCGCAGCAGCTGCGGGCGGCCGCCCTCCTTCTTGCCGGTCTCGGCCGCCTGGGCGTCCTTCAGGCGTTTTTCCAGTTCGGGCAGCTTGCCGTATTGCAGCTCGGCGACCTTGTTGAAGTCACCCTTGCGGGTGAATTCCTCGATCTGGTGGCGCAGCTTGTCGATCTCTTCCTTCACCTGGGCCGAGCCCTGGGCCTGGGCCTTTTCGGCCTTCCAGATCTCCTCCAGGTCGGCCAGCTCACGCTTGAGGCGCTCGATCTCTTCGTCGATCAGGCCCAGGCGCTTCTGCGAGGCCTCGTCGGTTTCTTTCCTGATGGCCTCGCGCTCGATCTGCAGCTGGATGAGCCGGCGGTCCAGCCGGTCCATGGCCTCGGGCTTGGAGTCGATCTCGATCTTGATCTTGGCCGCGGCCTCGTCGATCAGGTCGATGGCCTTGTCGGGCAGGAAGCGGTCGGTGATGTAGCGGTGGCTCAGCTCGGCCGCGGCCACGATGGCCGGATCGGTGATCTCCACGCCGTGGTGCACCTCGTACTTTTCCTGCAGGCCGCGCAGGATGGCGATGGTGGCTTCCACCGACGGCTCGTCCACCAGGATCTTCTGGAAGCGGCGCTCCAGCGCGGCGTCCTTCTCGATGTACTTGCGGTACTCGTCCAGCGTGGTGGCGCCCACGCAGTGCAACTCGCCACGCGCCAGCGCGGGCTTGAGCATGTTGCCCGCGTCCATGGCGCCTTCGGCCTTGCCGGCACCGACCATGGTGTGCAGCTCGTCGATGAAGACGATGGTTTGGCCCTCGTCCTTGGCCAGTTCGTTGAGCACGCTCTTGAGGCGCTCCTCGAACTCGCCGCGGTACTTGGCGCCGGCCAGCAGCGCGGCCATGTCCAGACTGAGCACGCGCTTGCCTTTGAGGCTGTCGGGCACCTCGCCGGCCACGATGCGCTGCGCCAGGCCCTCGACGATGGCGGTCTTGCCCACGCCGGGTTCACCGATCAGCACCGGGTTGTTTTTGCTGCGCCGCTGCAGCACCTGGATGGCGCGGCGGATCTCGTCGTCGCGGCCGATCACCGGGTCGAGCTTGCCCGCGCGGGCGCGCTCGGTCAGGTCCATGGTGTATTTCTTGAGCGCCTCGCGCTGGCCCTCGGCCTCGGGGCTGTTGACCTGCTGGCCGCCACGCACGGCGGCGATGGCCGCCTCCAGGCTCTTGCGCGACAGCCCGTTCTCGTTGGCGATGCGGCCCAGCTCGCCCTTGGCGTCGGCCACGGCGAGCAGGAAGAGCTCACTGGCGATGAAGGCGTCGCCGCGCTTGATGCCGTCCTTTTCGGTGGCCTGGAGCAGCTTGGCCAGTTCGGGGCCGACCTGCACCTGCTCCTGGCCCTGCACCTGGGGCAGCCGCTTGACAGCCGCCTCGGCCGCCTGCACGAGGCCGGGCACGTTCACGCCGGCGCGCTGCAGGATGGACACCGGCCCGTCGGTCTGGCGCAGCATGGCCAGCAGCAGGTGCACGGGTTCGATGTAGGCGTGGTCATTGCCCAGCGCGAGGGACTGGGCGTCGGCCAGGGCTTCCTGGAATTTGGTGGTGAGTTTGTCGAGACGCATGGGAGGGGCGCTCCGAAAATGTGGATTGCCAGGCACATGGCGGCAATGGAGCCATTTTCAAGCCGGCCCGGCCTGCCTGCCAACGCCCGCGCTTGATCCAGGTCAAGCCGGAGTGGCCTGCCTCAGCGGCGCCAGTAGGCGTAGGGCCAGGCCAGCTGGAAGCCCGCGCGCTGGTACAGCGCCAGCGCCGGTGCGTTGCCCGCGTCCACCTGCAGGAACACGCGAGGAATGCCGCGGCGCAGCGCCTCGCCGGCCATGGCGCGCAGCACCATGCCCGCCAGCCCTCGCCCGCGCTGGCGGGCGGCCGTGCGCATGCCATGCACGCCCAGCCAGCCGTGGCCGACGCTGGCGGCGCCGCAGGCCAGGGTCTGCCCCGCCTCGCTCAGGCTGGCGAAGCGCGTGCCCTGGGCGCGCGAGAGCGCGCGCGAGCGGCTCGCGCCATCCACCGGGTCGAGGCCCTCGCCGAGGAACATGGCGAGCCAGGCGGCGTCCGGGGCATCGGCCAGGCGCAGCTCGACGCCGTGCGGCGGGTCGGGCAGGCGGCGCAGCAGCTCGGCCGTTTCGGCGATGTGGGTCTGCGTGGGCTGGGCCCGCCGGAAGCCGCGTTCGCCCAGGGCCTGGGTGAAGGCCGCCCAGTCGGGCCGTTCGGGCAGGCGCCAGGCCACGGGGAAGCCGCGCGCGCCGTAGCGCTCCGCGATGGCGTCGATGAGGGCGGGATCGGGGGCCGCGTGCGACAGCGGAACGGCGCACTGCGCGCGTCCCACGGTGCCCCGGTCCATGGGCAGCAGCCAGCCCGGCAGGCCATCGTCGAGCTGCTCGGGCGCCACGGCCTGCACCGTGTTGCGTTCGATCGCCTCGACGGTGCGGCTGTCCATGCCCTCGGTCCTCAGGCGTTGCTCGCGGGCAGGCCCCAGCGGGCCAGCGCGGCGTCGTCACTCACGCGCGCGTCGACCCAGCGCGCGCCCTCGGGCGTTTGCTCCTTCTTCCAGAACGGCGCCTGGGTCTTGAGGTAGTCCATCAGGAACTCACAGGCCTGGAAGCTCTGGCCCCGGTGGGCGGCGCTGACCACCACGAGCACGATCTGGTCCAGTGGCTGCAGCGGCCCCACGCGGTGGATGACCCGCGCACCGAGGATGTCGAAGCGCCGGAAGGCCTCGTCGATCATGGACTCGATGGCCTTTTCGGTCATGCCGGGGTAATGCTCCAGCTCCATCGCGCTGACGGCGAGGCCGTCGTTGCGGTCGCGCACGGTGCCGATGAAACTGCAGACCGCACCCACGCCCTTGTCCTGCAGGCGCAGCAGCGCGACCTCGGTGCTGAGGTCGAAGTCGGCGGTCTGGATGGAAACGCGCGCGACCATGTTCAACCGCCGGTCACCGGCGGGAAGAAGGCCACCTCCGCACCGTCGGCAAGCGCGGCGCTTTCGTCGGCCATGGCCTGGTTCAGCGAGACGCGAACGGCCTTGCCGCGCGCCAGCGCCTGCGCATGCGCGCCGCCGCGCGCGATGAGTTCGTCGCGCAGCGCCGCCAGCGTGGGCGCGGCCGTGCTCAGGCGCTCGGCGCCGGTGCCGATGGCCTCGCGGATGGAGGCGAAGTAGCGCAACTGGATGGTGTTCATGCAAGCAGGTCCGACAGGGCGATGAAGCGCACGGTGTCGCCCGGCGCGATGGTGGTGCCCGAGGGGTTGTCGACCAGGCCGTCGGCCCAGACCACGGAGGTGAGCACGCCCGAACTCTGGTTCGGGAACAGCTCGACGCCGCCGCTGGCGTTGCGGCGCGCGCGCAGGAATTCGCGGCGCCTGTCGGCGCGCGGCAGGCTGAAGTCGGCGCGCAGCGGCAGTGCCGCGGGCAGGCGCAGGGCGTGGGGATCGGCAACGCCCTGCAGCTGCAGCAGGAAGGGACGCACGAGCAGCAGGAAGGTGATGTAGCTGGACACCGGGTTGCCCGGCAGGCCGATGAAGTGGCAATGGCTGCCCACGCCCTGCCCCGCGCCCGCGTCGCGCCGCACATGGCCATAGGCGAAGGGCTTGCCGGGCTTCATGGCGATCTGCCAGAGATCGAGCCCGCCCAACTGCTGCACCGAGGGTTTGATGTGGTCTTCCTCGCCCACCGACACGCCGCCGCTGGTGAGGATCAGGTCATGGTGGTCGGCCGCCGTCTTGAGCGCGGCCAGCGTGGACTCGCGCTGGTCCGGCACGATGCCGAGGTCGCTCACCTCGCAGCCGAAGCGCTGCAGCAGCGCGCGCAGGAAAAAGCGGTTGGAGTTGTAGATGGCGCCGGGCTTCATGGCCTCGGGCGGCACCTCGCCGGGCATCACGAGCTCGTCGCCGGTGGAGAACAGGGCCACGCGCGGGCGGCGCACCACCCGCAGATGGGGCAGGCCCAGGCTGGCCGCCAGGCCCAGGGCGCCCTCGTCCAGGCGCTGGCCGCGCGTCAGCACGGTGGCGCCGCGCGTCACGTCCTCGCCCGAGCGGCGCACCCACTGGCCAGGTTCGGGAATGGTGTCGATGTGCACCGCGTGCAGGTCGCCGCCGACCTCGCGCGTGTCTTCCTGCATGACCACCGCGTCGGCGCCTTCGGGCATGGGCGCGCCGGTGAAGATGCGCGCGCAGGTGCCGGGCTGCAGCGGCCCGCCCGAGTGACCGGCCGGGATGCGCTGGCTGATGGGCAGCACCACGCCTTTGTCGGTCACGTCGGCGCAGCGCACGGCGTAGCCGTCCATGGAGGAGTTGTCCTGCGGCGGCACCTGCAGGGCGCTCACCAGGTCCTGCGCCAGCACGCGGCCCACGGCGTCGATGGTGGGCACCGTGTCGGTGTCGGCAAGGGGCATGACGCGGCCGAGCAAAGCGGCCAGGGCGTCGTCCAGGGCCATCAGGGGCGCGCGGGCCGGAGCGTTCATGGGGCGTCGGGGGGTCTGTAGTGGAACCGGCTGGCATTGTCGACCAGCCACGCGGCCACGTCATCGGGCGCGTTCAAATCCAGCACCGGGCGTGCGGGTGGCTCGGGCAGGGCCGCCGGGCTGTCGGTGGCCACGGCCAGGACCCGGGGCTGCGCCGGGTAGATCACGGGCTGGCCACTGGCCTGGCGCCAGACCTCGATCTTGGGCAGGCTGCTGCCCTTGAAACCCTCGACCAGCACCCAGTCCACCTCGGCGCTGAGCCGTGCGATGAGCGCGTGCACGTCGTGCGTGGCCTCGGTCTCCAGCTCGCGCATGAAGACCACCCGCCGGGGCGACGCGGCCACGATCTCCACGGCGCCGGCCTCGCGGTGGCGCCAGGTGTCCTTGCCGGGGTGGTCGATGTCGAAGCTGTGGTGCGCGTGCTTGATGACCGAGACGCGGTGGCCGCGCAGGCGCAGGGCGGGAATGAGCTGTTCGACCAGCGTGGTCTTGCCCGAACCCGAGAATCCCGCGAAGCCGACGACGTTCACCGGAGCACCCTCCGCGCCGCGCCTGGCGGGGCTGATCGCCTGGGGAACGGCCCGGCGACGCTCATGCGGCCGCGGTGCGCTGGGCGATGTAGGCCTTGACCCGGTCGACGTCGGCCGGCATCACGGTCACGCGCTTGGGCAGCGACTCGATGCCCACGTAGGCGGCCGGGCGCTCGGGCTCGTGGCCCAGGGCCTCCACGATGGTCTCGGCGAACTTGATCGGCAGGGCGGTTTCCAGCACCACCATGGGCACGCCCGGCTCGAGGTGCTCGCGCGCCACCTTGACGCCATCGGCGGTGTGGGTGTCGATCACCACGGCATGGCGTCGGTCGACCTCGCGGATGGTGGCCAGGCGGTCGGCGTGGGTGCTGCGCCCGCTTAGGAAGCCGTAGTGCGCGGCGGCGTCGGCGAAAACGGCATCGCCGCTCAGGTCGAAGCGGCCTTCGCTCGACAGCGCGTCGGCGAACAGCGCCTTGCAGCGCGCCGGGTCGCGGCCCACGAGGTCGAAGACGAAGCGCTCGAAGTTGCTCGCCTTGGAAATGTCCATCGAGGGGCTGGAGGTCTCGTGCGTGTCGGCGCTGCCGCGCACGCGGTAGACGCCGGTGCGGAAGAACTCGTCGAGCACGTCGTTCTCATTCGTGGCCACCACCAGCCGGTGGATCGGCAGGCCCATCTGCCGCGCCACGTGGCCCGCGCAGACGTTGCCGAAGTTGCCGCTGGGCACGGTGAAGCTCACGCGCTCGCCGTTGTGCCCCGTGGCCTGGAAGTAGCCGGCGAAGTAATAGACCACCTGGGCCAGCAGCCGCGCCCAGTTGATGGAGTTGACCGTGCCGATCTTGTGGCGGCGCTTGAAGTCGAGGTCGTTGCTGACGGCCTTGACGATGTCCTGGCAGTCGTCGAACACGCCCTCGATGGCGATGTTGTGGATGTTCGGGTCCGTCAGGCTGAACATCTGCGCCTGCTGGAAGGGGCTCATGCGGCCGTGCGGGCTGAGCATGAAGACGCGCACGCCGCGCTTGCCCTTCATGGCGTGCTCGGCCGCGCTGCCGGTGTCGCCGCTGGTGGCGCCCAGGATGTTGAGCGACTCGCCGCGGCGGCCCAGCTCGTACTCGAACAGCTGCCCCAGCAGTTGCATGGCCATGTCCTTGAAGGCCAGCGTGGGGCCGTTGGACAGGGCCTCGAGGTAGAAACCGTCCTCGAGCTGCTTGAGCGGCACGATGGCCGGGTTGCCGAACACCGCCTCCGTATAGGTGCGCTCGCAGAGGGCGCGCAGGTCGGCCGCGGGGATGTCGTCGATGTAGAGCGACAGGATCTCGAAGGCCAGCGCCGCGTAGCCGCCAGGCTTGCCTTCGTTGAAGACCGCGCGCAGGCGTTGCAGCGCGGCGGCGTCCACCTGCGGGTAGCGCTCGGGCAGGTACAGGCCACCGTCGGGTGCCAGGCCTTCCAGCAGGATCTCGCAGAAGCGCTTGCGTTCGGCGTGGCCGCGCGTGGACAGGTAACGCATCAGCGGAGCTCTTCCTTGCGGATGCGCACGATGGGCGAAAGCACCGTGGGCAGGGCCTGCAGCTCGGCCAGCACCTTGTCCATGGTGCCTTCGCGCGTGTCGTGCGTGAGGATGATGAGGTCGGTGCTGGTGGCGCCCTCGCCGCCCACCTCGTCGGCCTCGCGCTGCAGCACGGCGTCGATGCTGATGCCGTTGAGCGCGAGCACGCCCGTGACCTTGGCGAGCACGCCGGCCTCGTCGGCCACGCGCAGGCGCAGGTAGTAGCTGGTGACCACCTCGCTCATGGGCAGCACCGGCAGGTCGCTCAGGGCGTCGGGCTGGAAGGCCAGGTGCGGCACGCGGTGGTGCGGGTCGGCCGTGTGCAGGCGCGTCACGTCCACCAGGTCGGCGATCACGGCGCTGGCCGTGGGCTCGCTGCCCGCGCCCTTGCCGTAGTACAGCGTGGTGCCCACGGCGTCGCCGTGCACCACCACCGCGTTCATCGCCCCCTCGACGTTGGCCAGCAGGCGCTTGGCCGGCACCAGGCTGGGGTGCACACGCAGCTCGATGCCGCGCGGCGCGCGCTTGGTGATGCCCAGCAGCTTGATGCGGTAGCCCAGCTGCTCGGCGTAGCGGATGTCGGTGGCCGACAGCCGGGTGATGCCCTCGACGTAGGCCTTGTGAAACTGCACCGGGATGCCGAAGGCGATGGCGCTCATGATGGTCGCCTTGTGCGCCGCGTCCACGCCCTCGATGTCGAAGGTCGGGTCGGCTTCGGCATAGCCCAGGCGCTGCGCCTCCTTGAGCACGACCTCGAAGTCGAGCCCCTTGTCGCGCATCTCCGAGAGGATGAAGTTGGTGGTGCCGTTGATGATGCCGGCGATCCACTCGATGTGGTTGGCCGAGAGGCCCTCGCGCAGCGCCTTGATGATCGGGATGCCACCGGCCACGGCGGCCTCGAAGGCCACGATCACGCCGCGCGCCGAGGCCGCCGCGAAGATCTCGGTGCCGTGCACCGCGAGCAGGGCCTTGTTGGCCGTGACCACGTGCTTGCCCGCCGAGATGGCCTCCATCACCAGGGCCTTGGCGATGCCATAGCCGCCGATGAGCTCGATCACGATGTCGATGTCGGGATTGGCGATCACCTCGCGCGCGTCGCCCACGACGGTGACGCCCTCGCCCACCACGGCCCTGGCACGCGCCACGTCGAGGTCGGCCACCATGGTGATCTGGATGCCGCGGCCGGCGCGGCGGCGGATCTCTTCCTGGTTGCGTTGCAGCACGTTGAAGGTGCCGCTGCCCACGGTGCCAATGCCCAGCAGGCCCACTTGAATCGGTTTCATCGGTCGATCGGAAAGGAAAAACTCAGTTGCCGTGGCGTTTTCGCCAGTGTTCGAGGAAGCGCGCGACGCGGCCGATGGCCTCGCGCAGGTCGTCCTCGTGCGGCAGGAAGACGATGCGGAAGTGCTGGTTGTCGGGGTAGTTGAAGCCCGATCCCTGCACCAGCATCACGCGCGTTTCCTGCAGCAGTTCCAGGAACAGCTGCTGGTCGTCCTGCACGGGGTACATCGCCGGATCGAGCTTCGGAAACATGTAGAGCGCCGCCTGCGGCTTGACGCAGCTCACCCCCGGGATCGCCGTGATGAGTTCGTAGGCCAGGTCGCGCTGGCGGCGCAGGCGCCCGCCCTCCTGAACCAGGTCGTTGATGCTCTGGTAGCCGCCCAGGGCGGTCTGGATCGCCCACTGGCCCGGCACGTTGGCACACAAGCGCATGTTCGAGAGCATGTTCAGGCCCTCGATGTAGTCCTTGGCGGGCTTCTTGTCGCCCGACACCACCAGCCAGCCCGCGCGGTAGCCGCAGGAGCGGTAGCTCTTGGACAGCGAGTTGAAGGTGAGCGTGAGCACGTCGTTCGACAGGCTGCCGATCGGCACGTGCTTGACGTCGTCGTACAGCACCTTGTCGTAGACCTCGTCGGCGAAGATCACCAGGCCGTGCTGGCGCGCCAGGCCCACGATCTGCTGCAGCAGCTCCTTGGGGTACAGCGCGCCCGTGGGGTTGTTCGGGTTGATGACCACGATGCCCTTGGTGGCCGGCGTGATCTTGCGGCGGATGTCCTCGATGTCGGGCATCCAGCCCTTGGACTCGTCGCACATGTAGTGCACGGGCGTGCCGCCCGAGAGACTGGCCGCCGCCGTCCACAGGGGGTAGTCGGGGGCCGGCAGCAGCAGCTCGTCGCCGTCGTCGAGCAATGCGTTGGTCGCCATCACGATCAGCTCGCTGGCGCCGTTGCCGAGGTAGATGTCCTCCAGCGTGACACCCTGGATGCCTTGCAGCTGGGTCTCGTGCATCACCGCCTTGCGCGCCGCGAAGATGCCCTTGCTGTCGGAGTAACCCGCCGAATTCGGCAGGTTGCGGATCATGTCCTGCTGGATCTCCTCGGGCGCATCGAAACCGAACACCGCCAGATTGCCGATGTTGAGCTTGATGATCTTGTGGCCCTCTTCCTCCATCTGCCGCGCCGCGTCCATGATGGGACCGCGGATGTCGTAGCAGACGTTGGCGAGCTTGGCGGATTTCTGGATGGTCTTCAAAGTCCCTCCGAGGGCGGAAGCCTGGCGCGGTAAGGCTAAGATGGGTGCCGCGCCGGTCACGAGCAAACTTGCGATTTGACCACAGTTCTCCAGCCCGCCCAGGGCGCGAACGCCCCATGAAACTGCACGCCGACACGCCCCACCAGCTCGCCATTACCGCCCTCGGCGAGGGCTGGATCGCGATCAACGGTGAGCGCCACACGGCCAGTGTGGTGCTCACGGCCGGTGGGCAACTGCGCCCCTGGAACTGCGAGCGTTTCGAGGACCTGGGCCCCGGGCACTTCGAGGAACTGCTGGACCCGGCCGGCGTGACGCCGGAATTGGTGGTCTTCGGCAGCGGCGCGCGGCTGCGCTTCGTGGCACCCCGGCTGCTGCGCGCCCTGCTGGAACGCGGCATTGGCGTGGAAACCATGGACACCGCGGCCGCCTGCCGGACCTACAACATCCTGGCCGGCGAAGGGCGCCGCGTCGCGGCGGCCCTCCTACAAGAAGGTGGATCCCAGCCCGTATCCGGGTAATCGGGCCCTCAAAGAGGTAAAATACTGGGTTGTTGCCCGGTCAGACCTTCCGTATGCATGCGCAGCGTCGGTCCGGCCACTCGGGCAGCCAACGCAACACCATCCACTTACGTCAGGGGTCTCCACAGCATGGCCGTCGTTGTCAACAAACCCATCCCCGAGTTCGAATCCCTGGCCACCGGCGGCGTCAAGGTCAGCCACCAGAGCCACCTCGGTCAGACGCTCGTGCTGTATTTCTACCCCAAGGACAATACGCCTGGCTGCACCACCGAGGCCATGCAGTTTCGCGACAAGTACAAGGATTTCGTCAAGGCCGGCGCCCAGGTGTTCGGCGTCTCGCGCGACAACATGAAATCGCACGACGACTTCAAGGCCAAGCTGGAGCTGCCCTTCGAGCTCATCGCCGACACCGAGGAAAAGATGTGCCACATGTTCGGCGTGGTCAAGAACAAGATCATGTACGGCAAGAAGGTCAAGGGCATCGAGCGCAGCACCTTCCTGATCGGGCCCGACGGCGTGCTGCGCCAAGAGTGGCGCGGCCTGAAGGTTCCCGGCCACGTCGAGGAAGTGCTCAAGGCCGTCAAGGCACTCAAGAAGGCCGCCTGAACGCCCGGTGGTGCGGCGCAGCGACACCCCGCTGCCCGACCGCGTCACCGCGCTTTCGGTGACATGCGGAAGGTGTATAGTGATTCGCATGTCTTCGGGCATCTTCCCTGTCCACCGCTGTTTCCGCCCCCTCCGACGCACGCAAAGCCGCCCGGTTTTCCCGGCGGCTTTTTGTTTTTTCGAGCCCGCGCGCTGAACGCCAAGCCCACATGCCCCTGCCCCCCGCCCCCTCCAAACGCGCCGCCCTCCTCGCCCCCGACGCCTACACCCTCAAGGCCTCCAACGCCAACCTCGAAGATTACGACGAGCGCGCCGGCGGCCTGAACATCCTCCCGGACGACGACACGCTGGCGGCGCCCGAGCCGGTCGACGCACCCGCCCCGCGAAAAGCGCGCCCCGCGCCGGCCGCCAAGGCCCGCCGCGCACCACCCCCCGCCCTGGAACTCAAGGACCGCACCGAGCGCCCCGAGCCGGCCGCGCCCGCCTCCACCAGCCTCGCGCCCTCCTCGCCCGTGGCCGCCCCGCGGCGCCGCGCTGGCGGCAAGCTGGCCAGCGGCGGCCCCGCCCGCCTCTTCGTGCTCGACACGAACGTGCTGCTGCACGATCCGATGAGCCTCTTCCGCTTCGAGGAACACGACATCTACCTGCCGATGATCGTGCTGGAAGAGCTGGACGGCCACAAAAAGGGCATGACCGAGGTCGCCCGCAACGGCCGCCAGACCAGTCGCACGCTCGATGCCCTGGCGGCCCAGGCCGGTGGAGACATGACCAAGGGCCTGAAGCTCTCCGCCACCGGCCACCAATCCGCGCGCGGCCTGCTGTTCTTCCAGACCGAGCCGCTGCTGAGCGAGTTGCCCCCGTCTCTGCCCCAGGGCAAGGCCGACAACCAGATCCTCGGCGTGGTGGCTGCGCTGCGCCAGCGCCACGCCGATCGTGAAGTGATCCTTGTGTCCAAGGACATCAACATGCGCGTGAAGGCGCGCGCACTGGGTCTGGCCGCGGAGGACTACGAGAACGACAAGACCCTGGACGACGGCGAGCTGCTGTACCCGGGCTCGCTGGCCCTTCCGCAGGACTTCTGGACGCGCCAGAGCAAGACCATCGAAAGCTGGCAGAGCGGCAGCCACACCTTCTACCGCGTGAGCGGCCCGGCGGTGGGCCAGTTCCACATCAACCAGTTCGTCTACTTCGAAGCGCCGGGCGAGCCCTCGCTGTATGCGCGCGTGACCGAGATCCGCGACAAGACCGCGGTGCTCAAGACGCTCAAGGACTACACCCACCTCAAGAACGCCGTCTGGGGCGTGACCAGCCGCAACCGCGAGCAGAACTTCGCGCTCAACCTGTTGATGGACCCCGAGATCGACTTTGTGACGCTCGCCGGCACCGCCGGTACGGGCAAGACGCTGATGGCGCTGGCCTCCGGCCTCACGCAGGTGCTGGACGACCGGCGCTACACCGAGATCATCATGACCCGGGCCACCGTCAGCGTGGGCGAAGACATCGGTTTCCTGCCCGGCACCGAGGAAGAAAAGATGGGCCCCTGGATGGGCGCGCTGGACGACAACCTGGAGTTCCTGGCCAAGGGCGACGGCGGCAATGCGGGCGAATGGGGCCGCGCAGCCACCAATGAACTCATCCGCAGCCGCATCAAGGTCAAAAGCATGAATTTCATGCGCGGCCGGACCTTCATGAACAAGTACGTGATCATCGATGAGGCGCAGAACCTGACGCCCAAGCAGATGAAGACGCTGATCACGCGCGCGGGCCCAGGCACCAAGATGATCTGCATGGGCAATCTGGCGCAGATCGACACGCCCTACCTCACCGAAGGCTCCTCGGGCCTGACCTACGCGGTGGACCGCTTCAAGGGCTGGCCGCACGGCGGGCACATCACGCTGGCGCGTGGCGAACGCTCAAGGCTCGCCGACTTCGCCTCCGAGGTGCTCTAAGGCCCGCCTTCATTCGGGTGGCGCGCCGCCGTCGGCCTCGGCCAGGCCCACCAGAACGGAGAGCAACAGCCGGACATCGGTCTCACGGCGCACGTCCACGTCGATGACCGGCACGCGCCAGCCCGCCGCCTCCAGGCCGGCGCAGTAGGCCTCGACGCCGGGCGAGGGATGCGTCTCCAGCCGCCCCACGCCCACCACTGTCGGCAGGGGCCCGATGGGCCCGGCCAGCACTCGCAGGTGCCGCTCCACCTGGGCAATGGGGTCGGTTTGGCTGTTGTCGGCCAGCACGATGAGGCCCCACGCGCCAGCGGCGGCGGGGGGCTTGCCATTCAGTGCTCCACCACTTCCGTCGAGGCTCATGGGCACGGCGATGCCCTCACCCATGGATCGGCTGGCGGTGGCCTTGCCAGCACCCCTGGGCCCGGTGATGACAACCTTGAATTCGGCAGGTGTCGTGGCGGGGGTCACCACAAGCGCCACTTCTCGCGCAAGGGCTTGAACCGCGCCGACACCGTGGCGTCGCGGACCGCCCCCAGGGGACGGGTGGTCTCTTCCAGTTGGCCAAGGCCCAACGCGTCCCCCGTGAGCACAAAGGCGCGCACCACCGGCAGCGGCAGACCCGCACGCTCGGCCAATTCCAGGGCGGTGTATGGCCGGCGCCACAGCAAGGCCGCCAGGTGCGGATGGCCCGGCGCCATGAGCCCCATGGCCTGAGGCCAGCGCCGCAGGCGCCAGGCACCGCGCAAAGGCGGATGGGGGGCGCGCGCCTCCACCATGGTCGCGCTCAGGCGCCACAGGAACGCGCTCAGCGAATGCGTCTCGGCGCCTTGCAGCACGTCTTCGTCGGCCGCCGTGCACGGGCGCAGCGCACCCAGGTCATGGGCGTGCGAAAGCAGTTGCTCAACCGGAACGCTGGCCTGCATGGACTGCGACACCGCATCGAGGCGGAGCAACTGCCCTCCGCCGATCGGCAATACGCTGTGGCCACAGGTCCGAAGCGCCGCCCGCAGCCGCTCGAACAGAAAGGACAACCACCGCTGGCGATGCCGGGGGTTCGAAGACCGCCGCCGGGGCATGGCCTGTTGCAAGGCCGTGATGACGCCGCTCATGCGCAAGGGAGAACTGACGGTGATCGGGCCACCCCACCCGAACGGCACGGTGGCGGCGTCGGTGACCACGACGGTGGTGCGGCCCGGGCAGGTGCTCAGTGCCGCCGGCGAGGCAAAGACCACATGGCAACCGGCGACGTCCTCGCTGTACCGAAGCCCCATCCCGAGCGCCCCGTCCAGCCAGCGCACCAGCGCCCGCAGGATGGTGGTGTCCTGGGCCGGCAGGGCCAGCGATCCGATCGTCACGCCCTCAGGGCCTGGGTGGCCCCGCCGATTGGCGGGGCTTGGTGGCACCACGGCCGGCACATCCCATGGTGGCGACTGGCTGATCATGCGTCCTCCCTGCATCAAGAGGCGCGAACTATGTGCGTCCCCCTACCGGTACTGGTGTGGTCGGACCCTAGAGAACAGCAGATGGTGAGAACTCAGGGCGTCGGGGTGGGAACGCCCGCGCTTTCCCGGCGCGAAGGGGTCAGTAGTCGCCGCCGCCCACGAGCGATTCGAAACGGGTCAACATATTCAAGAAGGCCAGCTTGACCGTTCCCGTGGGGCCGTTTCGCTGCTTGCCGATGATGATCTCCGCAACGCCCGGCTCTTTGCAGGCGTCCTTGGTGTAGTACTCGTCGCGGTAGATGAACATGATGATGTCCGCGTCCTGCTCGATGGCGCCCGATTCGCGCAGGTCGCTCATCATCGGGCGCTTGTCGGTGCGCTGTTCGACCGAACGGTTGAGCTGGGACAGCGCGATCACCGGGCATTGCAGCTCCTTGGCCAGCATCTTCAGGCCACGCGAGATCTCGCCGAGCTCGGTGGCCCGGTTGTCGCCGCCGTCGCTGCTGGAGCCGCTCATGAGCTGCAGGTAGTCCACCACGATCAGACCGAGCTTGCCGCAGGTGCGCGCCAGGCGACGTGCGTTGGCGCGCAGCTCGCTGGGCGTGAGGCCGGGCGTCTCGTCGATGTGCAGCGAGACATTGCGCAGCTTCTCGATGGCCTCGGTCAGGCGCGGCCATTCGTCGTCGGTCAGCTTGCCGGTGCGCAGGTGGCCCTGGTTGATGCGTCCGATGGAGCCCACGATACGCACCGCGAGCTGGGCCGCGCCCATTTCCATGGAGAACACGGCGACGGGCAGGCCTTCGTTCAGCGCCACATGCTCGGCGATGTTGATGGCGAAGGCGGTCTTGCCCATCGACGGACGCGCCGCCAGCACGATCAGATCGCCCCCCTGCAGGCCCGCGGTCATGCGGTCGAGATCGATGAAGCCGGTGGGCACGCCGGTCACGTCCTGCGGGTTGTCGGCCATCTCCTGCACACGATCGAGCAGGTCGACCACCAGCCGGTCCATCGACTGGAAGCCCTCCTTCATGCGCGAGCCTTCTTCGCCGATCTTGAAGATCTTCTGCTCGGCCTCGTCGAGGATCTTGGCGACCGGCTTGCCCTGCGGGTTGAAGGCGGAGGTGGCGATTTCGTCGCTGGCGGCCACGAGCTTTCGCAGCACGGCGCGCTCGCGCACGATCTCGGCGTAGCGGCGGATGTTGGCCGCGCTGGGCACGTACTGCGCGAGCGAGTTGAGGTAGGCCAACCCGCCCGCCTCGTCGGCCTTGCCCAAATTCTGCAGGTGCTCGAACACGGTCACCACGTCGGCCGGCTTGGAGGCGTTCACCAGCGCAGCTATGGCCGAGTACGTCAGGCGGTGCTCGTAGCGGTAGAAGTCGGAGTCGTTGAGCAGGTCCGCCACGCGGTCCCAAGCCCCGTTGTCCAGCAACAGGCCGCCGAGCACGCTGGACTCGGCTTCGATGGAGTGCGGCGGAACGCGGAGCTGCGCGACCTGGCGGTCACCGGTCTCGTCGAGGCCGCTGCCAAGGTCAGGAAATGGGCTGGAGAAGGCGGTGGACATGCGGCGTCAGGGCAAAGGGGCATGGTACGCCCCCGGGTAGCCCTCGTCAGGGGACAACCCTGTGGAGAACCGGTGGGAATGCGGTGCATCCCCGGTGAAAAGAAAAAGCCGCTGCCCGAAGACAGCGGCTTTCTGGCGGACCGGAGCCCGCGGGCGATCAGGCGGTTTCGCCCAGCACCGAGACGGCCACGTCGACCGTGACGTCGGTGTGCAGGTTGATCTGCACGGTGTAGTCGCCCACGGCCTTGAGCGGGCCATTGGGCATGCGCACCTGCGACTTGACCACGTCCTTGAAGCCTTGCTTGTGCAGCTCGTCGGCCACGTCGTGGTTGGTGACGGAGCCGAACAGACGGCCATCCACGCCAGCCTTCTGCGTGAGCTTGAGGGTGGTGGCGGCCAGCTTCTCACCCACGGCCTGGGCGGCGGCCAGCTTGGCGGCGGCGGCCTTCTCCAGTTCGGCGCGGCGGGCCTCGAAGGCCGCCAGGGCGTCCTTGGTGGCGCGGCGGGCCTGGCCGGTCGGGATCAGGAAGTTGCGGGCGTAGCCATCCTTGACCTTGACGACATCGCCGAGGGCGCCGAGGTTGTGGACTTTTTCGAGAAGAATCACTTGCATGTCGGGCTCCTCAATCAGACGCGGTGCTGATCGCTGTAGGGCAGCATGGCCAGGAAGCGCGCGCGCTTGATGGCGGTGGTGACCTGGCGCTGGTAGATCGCGCGGGTGCCGGTCAGGCGCGCCGGGATGATCTTGCCGTTTTCAGAGATGAAATCGCGAAGGACGTCGATGTCCTTGTAATCCACCTCTTCGACCTTGGCGACGGTGAAGCGGCAGAAGCGCTTGCGCTTGAAGAGCAGCGACTGGGTGTTGCGCTTGGGGCGCTTGTCTTTGTTGAAACGCTTGGGTGCAGCCATGATGGGCCTCTCCTATGTCTTGCTGAATGCCTGGATGTGGAAGACCACGCCTTTGCCGTTGCGCGCATTCGCGAGGAACCCGTCGAAGTCCGCCAGTTCGTTGAGCGCCTGCTTCTGCAGGGTCTCGGCCAGGGCCCCGAAGGCCACGGCACGGATCTGGAGGGCGACGGTGCGGGGTGTGTCCAGTTCGGTCTGCTGTGACTCGTGTTCGAGCACGAGATTGAGCACCGGGATGCCTGCCGGTGTGTAACGCAGGTTCTGCACCTGCACCACCGCGGCCTGCAACTGGAGACGGTTCACCCGATTCCCGCGAACCTCACGCCAGGGGCGTCAGGCGGATTGCTCCTGCGATTGCTGCTGGGCCTTGCGGGCCTCTTCGCGCTCGACCGTCTTCATCATGGACGACGGGCCGGTGTCGGCCTTCTTGCGCTGCACGCTCAGGTGGCGCAGCACCGCATCGTTGAAGCGGAAGGCGTGCTCCAGCTCGTTCATCACGGCCTGGTCGGCCTCGATGTTGACGCAGAGGTAGTGGGCCTTGGACAGCTTGTTGATCTGGTAGGCCAGCTGGCGGCGGCCCCAGTCTTCAACGCGGTGGATCTTGCCGCCACCGGCGGTGATCATGCCCTTGTAGCGCTCCAGCATGGCCGGAACCTGTTCGCTCTGATCCGGATGGATCAGCAAGACGATCTCATAGTGACGCATGGACTCTCCTTGTGGATGCCCCCGGCCGATCGGAAAACCCTGGCCTGGGAGTTTGACAGCCGCCCCCAGGCGTCAGCAGGGGTGCAGCAAGGCAAGCCCCCGATTATACAAAAGTGAAAAGCCCGGGCCACCTGCCGGTGGTCCGGGCCTGGAATCGCCCGCCGGCGCGGCGGGCGAGGGCCTATCGGGTGCCGTTCAGGCGGCCTTCAGGTTGGGGTAGCGCACATGCTCCACCAGCTCCTGGATCTTCTTGCTCGGTGCCGGGGTCACCAGGCTGACCAGGACGATCACCGCCATGCCCAGCGGCACGCCGAACACGCCGGCCGAGATCGGCTGGATGCCCCACCACAGCTCGATCGGCGAGGTGACGCCGAAGATGCCACGCAGCCAAGGCTGCGTGGTGGCCATGTAGTAGAAGGTGATACCCAGGCCCGCGATCATGCCCAGCGAAGCGGCGATGCCGGTGGCGCGCTTCCAGAAGATGCCGAGCACCAGCGCCGGGAAGAACGCCGAGGCAGCGAACGAGAACGCCGCGGAGACCAGGAACAGGATGTCGGCCGGCTTCTGGGATGCCACATAGGCGGCGGCCAGGGCCACGACCAGCAGCAGCGTCTTGGAGATCGTGACGCGGCGGGCCGTCGAGGCGTTGGGGTCGATCATCTTGTAGTACAGGTCGTGCGACAGCGCGTTGGCGATCGTCAGCAGCAGGCCGTCGGCCGTGGACAGCGCCGCGGCCAGGCCGCCGGCCGCCACCAGGCCCGAGATCACGTACGGCAGGCCGCCGATGGCGGGGGTTGCCAGCACGATGATGTCGCCACCGATGCTCATCTCGTTGAGCTGCAGGATGCCGTCCTTGTTCACGTCGGTCACCGACAGCAGGGTCGGGTCGACGCGGTTCCATGCCGCTATCCACTCCGGCAGGTTGTTGAACGGTGTGCCCACCAGGACGTTGAACACCTCGAACTTGACCAGCACGGCCAGGGCAGGCGCGGTGAAGTACAGCAGGAAGATGAAGAACAGCGACCACGTGACCGAGGCCCGCGCCTCCTTCACGCTGGGTACCGTGTAGTAGCGCATCAGGATGTGCGGCAGCGCGGCGGTGCCCACCATCAGGCAGAAGATCAGCGCGAGGAAGTTGCGCCGCGATTCGTCGAAGGTCTTCTTCGCGGCCGCGTCGCCGTTCGGGTCGCCCGCGTACTGCGCGGCGTGGCGCGGCATGCCGTTGAGCGGCTTGGTCTTCGCGTCCGCGGCGGCTTTGGCGCGCGTCCAGGCAGCCTTGGCGGCGGCCTCGTCCTTCGGCAGATCCGCGACGGCCTTCTCGGCCACCGCGATCTCGGCGCTGGGCGCATTGGCGGCGCGCAGGTCGGCCAGCTTCTTGTCGGCAGCGGCCTTGTCGGCGGCCAGCGCGGCGACCGGGTCCTTCAGCTTCTCGGCCAGGGCGTCCGAGCGCTGCTTGAACACGTTGCGGACCTCGATCTCCTTGGGATCGTTGATCAGCCGCGTCTCGGCTTCGGTCACCTTGACCAGTTGCTGCCCGTAGATGAGCTGCGGCACGGGCACGTTGGTCTGCTTCACCGACAGCCAGACCACCGGGATCATGTAGGCAATGATCAGGATGATGTACTGGGCGACTTGCGTCCAGGTCACCGCGCGCATGCCCCCCAGGAACGAGCACACCAGGATGCCGCCGAGGCCCAGGAAGATCCCGAGTTCGAAGGCCACGCCGGTCAGGCGCGCCGTGATGATGCCCACGCCGTAGATCTGCGCCACCACGTAGGTGAAGGAACAGAGGATGGCCGCGAGGATGCCCAGGAAACGCGGCAGGTTGCCGCCGTAGCGCTCACCCAGGAAGTCGGGAATGGTGAACTGGCCGAACTTGCGCAGGTAGGGCGCCAGGAACAGCGCCACCAGGCAGTAGCCACCGGTCCAGCCCATGATGAAGGCCAGGCCCCCATAGCCCGTGAGGTAGAGCGTGCCCGCCATGCCGATGAAGGACGCGGCCGACATCCAGTCCGCGCCGGTGGCCATGCCGTTGTACACGGCCGGCACGCGGCGCCCGGCCACGTAGTACTCGGCCGCGTCGGTGGTGCGGCTCATGATGCCGATGCCGGCGTAGAGCGCGATCGTCGCGATCAGGAAGATGAAGCCAATCCACTCGCGCGACAGCCCGAGCTGCTCGAAGATGGCCAGTGCAATCACGAAGACAAAGAAGCCCCCCGTGTACCACTTGTAGACCTTGTTGAGCTGCTGCTTGAACGCAGCGTTGGAGCCGGCGCCAGCGGCGCCGCCTGTTTCAAACATGCCTGCCATGGTTTACTCCTCGGCCTCGTCGACACCGTGTTCGATGTCGAGCTTGTTCATGTACCAGGCGTAGTAGGCAATGATGGCCACATAGACCACCAGCGCCCCCTGCGCCCCCACCCAGAAGCTGAACGGCCAACCGAAGAAGTTGAAGTGCAGATCCCGGGCGAAGTAGCCCACCACGAACGTCACGACGAACCAGATTGCAAGCAATATGGCCGTGATGTTGAGGTTCTTCCGCCAGTACTGGCGGTGCTTCTCTGTCAATTGCATTGCATCGACCTCCATCAACAAACCCTCACGGGCACGTCACGGACACCACCCGTCTCCTCATGGGTGACCTGCACGCCAAGTCCATGTTGTCGGCACCGCCTTGCGGGCGGTGCCCCTTTTTTGCGGCCGCTCGGCGGCAGCGCGCCTCAGGTCGGTTCTTGAACCAGCCCTGTCTCGCGCTCCAGCTGGGCGGCCACCTTGGGCTCGAACCGTTTGAGGTGGCGAATGATCTTCGCCGCCTCTTCGGGCTCTTGCCGATCGACATGAACCCGCGCGAGCTGATACCAGCCGTACGGACTCATGGGCTGCAGTTGGGTGTTGCGCTTGAGCGCGACCACGGCGTCGTCGAAGCGCCGCTGGCGGATCAGGCACAGGGCCAGGCCGTACCAGGCCCGGTCCATTTTTTCTTCAAGGGCGATGGCCTGGCGAAACGCCGCCTCGGCGTCTTCCAGCAGACCCAGTTCCTCGCGCAGGAAACCCAGGTTGAACCAGCCCGCCGCCTGCTGCGGCCGCACGGCGACCACGCGCTCGAGCGCCGCCACCGCGCCGGCCTTGTCGCCCTGCTCCGCCCGAAGATGGGCGAGCGTCGCCCAGGCGTAGGCCTCGTCGGGATCGATGGCCAGCATGCGCTCCACACGCTCGAGCGCCGCCGCACGCCGGCCGAGGGCCAGCAACAGCTTGATCTGCCAGCGCAGGAAGCGCAGTTGCATCGAGGCGTTCATTTGCACAGCTCCACACCGATGCGCAGGCAATGCTGGATGCGCAGCGCCGTCACCACGATCCAGGCGAAGGCCAGCACCAGGAAAGCCACCAGCGGCACATGGCGGTCCAGCACGATGCTGCGCGGCGTGATGAAGCGCGCCATCACCACGAAGGGGCGGCCGATCTGCGCCAGCAGCTGGTAGAAAAAGTTGGTGTCGCGCTTGGCGCCCGCCAGCAGGCCCAACACCCACTGGCCGAACAGCGACATGAGCGCGATCTCGCAGATCAGCTTGGCAATGGACAGGAAAAGCAACATGCGTAAGTGACACCTGGGGTTGCCGCCATTCTTTCGCTGCCCCTTACGGTTTACTTACGATTCCTCACGCCAGGCGCCCCACAGCGGGTGATCCCTGTGAGGGTTATCCCTAGATCGCAGACACAAGAAAGGGCTCCGAAGAGCCCTTTGCCTGACCGGGACGGTCCGGTGACGCCGAATTCAGTCGGCGGCGAAGATGTCCTTCTTGTGGTTGTCGGGCACGAACACCGCGCCGATGAGCACCGTGGCCAAGGCGATGACGATGGGGTACCAGAGGCCGTAGTACGGATCGCCGGTGTGGGCAATCATGGCGAAGGCTGTGGCCGGCATCAGGCCGCCGAACCAGCCGTTGCCGATGTGGTACGGCAGGGACATGCCGGTGTAGCGGATGCGGGTGGGGAACAGCTCGACCAGCGCCGCGGCGATCGGGCCGTACACCATGGTCACCAGGACCACGAGGTAGGCAAGGATGATCACCAGCGGGAAAGCCTGTGCGTTGAACACGCCGAAGAAGCCGTCCACCTTCACGATGCCGGGCGCGGGCTTGTCGGCCGCGGGGTAGCCGGCCGCGGCGAGCGCCGCGTTCACGCTCTTCGTGAACGCGGCAGGCACGGCCTTGGCGTCGTCGCCGCTGAGCTTGGCGGCCTCGTAGGCGGTGATCTCCGTGCTGCCGATCTGCACCTTCGCGGGCACGGCGCCGGCCTGGTACTGCACCGAGTAGCTCACCGAGTTGCGCGCCAGCAGCGCCTTGGTCACGTCACAGGAGCTGGTGAACTTGGCCGTGCCGGTGGGGTTGAACTGGAACGAGCAATCGGACCGGTCGGCGATGATCGTCACGGTGGTGTTCTGCTGGGCCGCGTGCAGCGCGGGGTTGGCCAGTCGCGTGATCGCGTTGAAGACAGGAAAGTAGGTCAGCGCGGCCAGCAGGCAGCCCGCCAGGATGATCTTCTTGCGCCCGATCGTGTCGGAGAGCGAGCCGAACACCACGAACCCACCGGTGCCCAAGATCAGCGCCCAGGCAATCAGCATGTTGGCGGTGAACATGTCCACGCGCAGGATGGTCTGGATGAAGAACAGCGCATAGAACTGGCCCGTGTACCAGACCACCGCCTGGCCGGCCACCAGGCCCAGCAAGGCCAGCAAGGCGTACTTGCCGTTTTTCCAGTTGCCGAAGGCCTCGGAGATCGGGGCCTTCGATTGGGCGCCTTCGGCTTTCATCTTCTTGAAGGCGGGAGACTCTTCCATCTGCAGACGAATCCACAGCGAGACCCCGAGCAGGAAGATCGACAGCAGGAAAGGAATGCGCCAGCCCCAGGTGGTGAAGGCCTGTTCACCCACCGCCGAACGCACCACCAGGATCACCATGAGCGAGAGCAGCAGGCCCAGCGTCGCGGTGGTCTGGATCCAGCTCGTGAAGAAGCCACGGCGGCCGTGCGGCGCGTGCTCGGCCACGTAGACCACGGCACCGCCGTACTCGCCACCGAGCGCCAGACCCTGCAGCATGCGCAGCGCGATCAGCAGCACGGGCGCGGCCCAGCCAATGGAGTCGTAGCTGGGCAGCAGGCCGACGACGAAGGTCGAGATGCCCATGATCAGGATCGTGATCAGGAAGGTGTACTTGCGGCCCACCAGGTCACCGAGGCGGCCGAACACCAGCGCACCGAAGGGCCGCACCAGGAAGCCCGCCGCGAAGGCCAGCAAGGCAAACACGTTGCGCGTGGCCTCGGGAAAGGAGGAGAAAAACTGCGCGCCGATGATCGCGGCGAGCGAGCCGTAGAGATAGAAGTCGTACCACTCGAAGATGGTGCCGGCCGATGAGGCCAGGATGACCCGCTTCTCTTCGCGGGTCATGGGACGTTTTCGGGGGTCCGGCGCACTGCTTGCGCCAGCCGCCATGGCTGCGGTGTTCCTGTTCACATGCGTCTCCTCATTCAATGGGCTGGAAGGCCCGATGGCTTCCGGAGCCGATTTGTAGAGACGCGCGCTTACCAGCCCCTGACCCGGAACTGACTTCAAACTGACCCGAGGCTGAAGAAGAACTTAAAGCGGCACCGATGCCGGTGCGCGACCGGCCCGAGGCCGACGCGACTACGCCCCCGCCACGCGGCGGCGCGTCAGCACACTCAGGACAAGGATGACCGCAAAACCCAGCGGCACGCCGAACACCGCCGCGGACACCGGCTGGATGTCGAACCAGAGCGACTGGCCGGCCGGCAACCGCAGCACGGCCCGCACCGCCGGGGCGTTGAGCACCATGTAGCCCACCGTCACGCTCAGGCCCGCGAGCATGCCGGCCACCGCCGCCGCGCCCGTGGTGCGCGACCAGAAGATGCCCATGATCATGGCCGGCACCAAGGCTGAGGCCGCCAGCGAGAACGATGAGGCCACCAGCGGCAGGATCTCCGCCGGCCTGAGCGATGCCACGAAGGCCGCGACCGTGGCCACACTCAACAGCGCGAACTTGGAGAGGATCACGCGCTGCTCGGGGGCCACATGGCGCCCGAACTCCTGCAAGTAGGTGTCGCGCACCAGCGAGTTGCTGATGGTCAGCAACAGGCCATCGGCCGTGGACAGCGCGGCGGCCAGACCACCCGCGGCCACCAGGCCGGACACCACGTAGGGCATGCCGCCCAGTTCGGGCGTGGCGAGCATGATCAGGTCGGCCCCCAGCCGGATCTCGCCGAACTGCAGGATGCCATCGCCATTGATGTCGCGCACCGAGAGCAGCGAATCGTCGTAGTGGGACCATTGCGCGATCCACGACGG
Source organism: Hydrogenophaga sp. SNF1 (assembly GCF_034421675.1). Taxonomy (NCBI): domain Bacteria; kingdom Pseudomonadati; phylum Pseudomonadota; class Betaproteobacteria; order Burkholderiales; family Comamonadaceae; genus Hydrogenophaga; species Hydrogenophaga sp. SNF1. Next base: position 2,202,321 of record NZ_CP139793.1, on the reverse strand, counting down.
CAGCGCGTTGAAGTGGCTGCCCACGACGTTCTGCATCAGCTCGTACTTCACCAGTGTCGCCAGCGCGGGCGCACTCAGGTACAGCAGCGCAATAAAGAACAGCGACCAGGCCACGGAGGCCCGCGCGGTGGCCACGGACGGCGTGGTGTAGTAGCGCGTCAGCAGATGGGGCAGCCCGGCGGTGCCCACCATGAGGCAGAACATGAGCGCCAGGAAGTTCGCGCGGGACGACTGAAAGGCCTGACGCTCAGCCTCGCTGCCGTTCGGATCGCCGACATAGGCCTGCGTGTGCGGCGGCAGCCCGCCCAGGAAACGGGAACGGTCCTGGCTGTCCTTCATGGCGCGCGCCCACTGCTCGCGCGCCTCGGCCGCGTCCCTGGGCAAGGCCGACAGCGCCCGACGCGCGGCCACGACGCGCTCGACGGGGGCGTTCTGGGCCACCAGCTCGCGCACGCGCTCCTGGGCCAGGGTGCGCTGCTCCCGCAGCGAGCCCTCCACGTCCTGGAGCCAGCGCTGGTACTGGCGGGCGCGTGCCTGGAACTCGGCCTGCACCTCCTGCTCCTGCGGCGAGGCCTGCAGCTTCTTCTCGAGCGCGGCAATCTTCTCGAGCTGCTTGCCGTAGGCCAGCGGCGCCAGGGGGTTGCCCAACTGCTGGTAGGCCAGCCAGGACACAGGGACCAGGAAGGCCAGCAGCAGAATCACGTACTGCGCGACCTGGGTCCAGGTGATGGCCCGCATGCCGCCCAGGAAGGAACACAGCACCACCCCGCCCAGGCCCAGCATGATGCCGATCTCGAAATGCACCCCGGTCAGGCGCGAAGCCACCAGACCGATGCCATAGATCTGCGCCACCACGTAGGTGAAGGAACACAAGATCGCCGAGAACGCCGCCAGACGGCGCGGCCACCGGCCGCCAAAGCGGTGCATGAAGTACTCGGGCACCGTGTAGAGGTTGAGCTGACGCAGGTGCGGCGCAATCAGCAGGCCCACGAGGCAGAAGCCGCCGGTCCAGCCCAGCACGAAAGCCAGTCCCCCCGCATGCACGTCGGTGCCGCCGAAGCCCTGCAGGTAAAGACCGCCGGCCAGGCTGATGAAGGACGCCGCGCTCATCCAGTCGGCGGCCGCAGCCATGCCGTTGTAGACCGGCGGAATGCGCCGGCCCGCCACGTAGTACTCCTCGGGGTCGGCGGTGCGGCCATAGACGCCGATGCCGCCGTACATCATCACGGTGGCGAACAACATGATCGGCCCCAGCCAGCGGCGCGACAGGCCGCTCTGCTCGGCCCAGGCCATCAGCAGCAGGAAAGCGATCAGCGCCAGCACATAGAGCGCCAGGATGCGGTGCAGGCGGCGCTGGTAGGCGGCGTACACGGGGCCCTCAGCCACCGCCGTCCCCGTCCGGCCCGTCCCCGCCGCCCTCGCCGTCGCGCGCCTCCAGGCGGTTCATGGCCCAGGTGTAGACCGCCAGGATGGCGATGAACACCAGCACCGCGCCTTGGGAGGCGATCCAGAAATGCAGGGGCCAGCCCATCACGGAGAAGCTGAGCTCTCGCGCGAAGAAGCACGTACCGAAGGACACCAGCACCAGCACCGCCAGCAACACGGCCTTCAAGGCCAGTGCGCGGCGGTCGTGGCGCGGGTTCGTGGCGGGCGCGGGGGGCATCGCGGGATCATCGCATTGCGCGCGCGCCCCCGCCTAGGTGTTTGCGCGGGCTGCCGCGCGCGCTCAGCCCCGCGCCAGCAGCTGCCAGGTGTCGATCACCGTGTCGGGGTTGAGCGAGATGGAGCTGATGCCCTCGTCGCGCAGCCACTGCGCGAAGTCGGGGTGGTCGCTGGGGCCCTGGCCGCAGATGCCGACGTACTTGCCCTCGGCCTTGCAGGCGCCGATGGCCAGCTTGAGCAGCGCGCGCACGGCCGGGTCGCGCTCGTCGAAATCGTGCGCGAGCAGCTCCAGACCGGAGTCGCGGTCGAGGCCGAGCGTGAGCTGCGTCAGGTCGTTCGAGCCGATGGAGAAGCCGTCGAAGTACTGCAGGAAGTCCTTGGCCAGCACGGCGTTGCTGGGGATCTCGCACATCATGATGAGCTGCAGGCCGTTCTCGCCGCGCTTGAGGCCCTTGGCCGCCAGCAGCTCGGTCACGCGCCGCGCCTGCGCCAGCGTGCGCACGAAGGGCACCATCACCTGCACGTTGCTCAGGCCCATGTCCTCGCGCACGCGCTTGAGCGCCTCGCACTCCATGGCAAAGGCCTCGGCGAAGTCGTGGCTGATGTAGCGCGCCGCGCCGCGGAAACCCAGCATGGGGTTTTCTTCGTCGGGTTCGTAGCGCGAGCCGCCCACCAGCTTGCGGTACTCGTTGCTCTTGAAGTCCGACAGGCGAACGATCACCGGCTTGGGCCAGAAGGCCGCGGCGATGGTGGCCACGCCCTCGGCAACCTTGTCGACGTAGAACGCGCGCGGCGAGGCGTGGCCGCGCGCCACCGACTCCACCGCCTTCTTCAGGTCGGCGTCGACGTTGGGGTAGTCGAGGATGGCCTTGGGGTGCACGCCGATGTTGTTGTTGATGATGAACTCCAGCCGCGCCAGGCCCACGCCGCCGTTGGGGATCTGGGCGAAGTCGAAGGCCAGCTGCGGGTTGCCCACGTTCATCATGATCTTCACGTCGAGGTCGGGCATCTCGCCGCGCTTGACTTCGCTGATCTCGGTCTCGAGCAGGCCGTCGTAGATGTTGCCGGTGTCGCCCTCGGCGCAGCTCACGGTGACCAGGGTGCCGTCCTTGAGCCGCTCGGTGGCGTCGCCGCAGCCCACCACGGCCGGGATGCCGAGTTCGCGCGCGATGATGGCCGCGTGGCAGGTGCGTCCGCCGCGGTTGGTGACGATGGCGCTGGCGCGCTTCATCACGGGCTCCCAGTTGGGGTCGGTCATGTCAGTGACCAGCACGTCGCCCGGCTGCACCTTGTCCATCTCGCCGATGCTGTGCACCAGGCGCACGGGGCCGGTGCCCACCTTCTGGCCGATGGCACGGCCGCTGGCCAGCACCGAGCCCTTGCCCTTGAGCTTGTAGCGCACCTCGGTCTTGCCGGCGCTCTGGCTTTTCACCGTTTCGGGGCGCGCCTGCAGGATGTAGAGCTGGCCGTCGGTGCCGTCCTTGCCCCACTCGATGTCCATGGGACGGCCGTAGTGTTGCTCGATCACCAGCGCGTACTGGGCCAGCTGCGCCACGTCGGCGTCGCTCAGGCTGTAGCGGTTGCGCTGCTCCACGGGCACGTCCACGGTCTTCACCAGCTTGCCTTTCAGCGGGCCGTCGGCGGCCTTCTCCTCGGCCGTGCTGAACACCATCTGGATCAGCTTGCTGCCCAGGTTGCGGCGGATGAGCGCGCGTTTGCCGGCCTTGAGCATGGGCTTGTGCACATAGAACTCGTCGGGGTTCACCGCGCCCTGCACCACCGTCTCGCCCAGGCCGTAGCTGCTGGTGATGAAGACGACGTCGGAAAAGCCGCTCTCGGTGTCGATGGTGAACATCACGCCGGCCGCGCCCAGGTCGGAGCGCACCATGCGCTGCACGCCGGCCGACAAGGCCACGTCGGCGTGGGCGAAGCCCTTGTGCACGCGGTAGCTGATGGCGCGGTCGTTGTAGAGGCTGGCGAACACCTCCTTCATCTTGTGCAGCACCTCCTCGATGCCGACCACGTTGAGGAAGGTTTCCTGCTGGCCCGCGAAGGATGCGTCGGGCAGGTCTTCGGCGGTGGCGGAGGAGCGCACGGCGAAGGAGGCCTTGGCGTTGCCCTCGCTCAGGGCGGCGAAGGCCTCGCGGATGGCCTTTTCCAGGTCCGCCGGAAAGGGCTGGGCCTCGACCCAGGCGCGGATCTCGGCGCCGGCGGCGGCCAGGGCGCGCACGTCCTCTGTGTCGAGCGTGGCCAGCCGCTGGTTGATGCGCTCGGCCAGGCCGCCGTGCTTGAGGAATTCGCGGAAGGCGTGCGCCGTGGTGGCGAAGCCGGTGGGCACCTTCACGCCGCTGGGCAACTGAGAAATCATCTCGCCCAGGCTGGCGTTCTTGCCGCCGACCGACTCGACGTCGCTCATCCGCAGCTTCTCGAAAGGCACGACCAAAGCGGTCGCCTCGAACAGGTTGGACATGGAAAAACTCCTAAGGTTGAAAAACCGGGGTTCCATGCACCAGCGTGTGACCTGTGGTTGTGTTGTGGGTCGGCCACCGGGCAAGGCGGAAATCGGGGAAGCGCCACGGGCCCGGATAATGGCCCGCCACGCAACAGCAGCGGATTGTAAGGACGCCCCTCCCATGTCCCACCGAACGGTCTTTTTCGTCTCAGACGGCACCGGCATCACCGCCGAAACCTTCGGCAACGCCATCCTCGCCCAGTTCGAGGCCACGGTGCGCCGCGTGCGCCTGCCCTTCCTGGACAGCGTGGACAAAGCCCACCAGGCGGCGCGCCAGATCAACCACACCGCCGAGGTGGAGGGCCGCCGCCCGCTGGTGTTCACCACCGTCGTCAATGCCGAGGTGCTCGACGTCTTCCAGCACCACTGCCGCGGCATGCTGCTCGACATGTTCGGCACCTTCGTGCAGCCGCTGGAGGAAGAGCTGGGAATCAAGAGCAACCACCGCGTGGGGCGTTTCTCCGACGCGTCCAAGAGCAAGGCCTACCACGACCGCATCGAGGCCATCAACTACTCGCTGGCGCACGACGACGGCCAGAGCGACAAGGACCTGGAAAGCGCCGACGTGATCCTGGTCGGCGTGAGCCGCAGCGGCAAGACGCCGACCTCGCTGTACCTGGCCATGCAGTACGGCCTGAAAGCCTCCAATTACCCGCTGATTCCCGAGGACTTCGAGCGCCGCAAGCTGCCACCCGCCCTGGCGACGCACCGCAAGAAGCTGTTCGGCCTGACCATCGCGCCGGATCGCCTGAGCGAGATCCGAAACGAGCGCCGCCCCAACTCGCGCTACGCCGACCTGGAGAACTGCCGCATGGAGGTGGCCGAGGCGGAGGCCATGATGCGCCGCGAGGGCATCCGCTGGCTCTCCACCACCACCAAGTCGATCGAGGAGATTGCGACCACCATCCTGCAGGAGGTGCGGCCCGAACGCCTGGAATATTGACCCGCCGCGCCCCGCCGCGCTGCGCGCGACCCCTCGAGCGGCGGCAGCGGCGGCCCGGCCAAACCGGTTCCGCGCTGCCCCGGGGGGGCGACCTCAGGCGGTGGTGGCCGCTTCGACCAGCGGCTGACGGATCAGGTAGTCGAAGGCGCTCAGGGCGGCGGTCGATCCTGCGCCGGCGGCGATCACGATTTGCTTGTACGGCACCGTGGTGCAGTCGCCGGCCGCGAACACGCCGTCCACGTTGGTGTGGCCCTTGGCGTCGATCACGATCTCGCCAAAGCGGCTGAGCTCCACCGTGCCCTTGAGCCATTCGGTGTTGGGCACCAGGCCGATCTGGACGAACACGCCTTCCAGTTCGACGTGGTGCTGCTCGCCGCTGGCGCGATCCTTGTAGCTCAGGCCGTTCACCGTGCCGTTGGCGCCGGTGATCTCGGTGGTCTGCGCGTTGGTGTGGATCGCCACGTTGGGCAGGCTCTTGAGCTTGGTGACCAGCACCGCGTCGGCCTTGAGCGCGTCGGCGAACTCGATCAGCGTCACGTGCTCGACGATGCCGGCCAGGTCGATCGCGGCCTCCACGCCCGAGTTGCCACCGCCGATCACCGCCACGCGCTTGCCCTTGAACAGGGGGCCGTCGCAGTGCGGGCAGTAGGCCACGCCCTTGTTGCGGTACTCGGCCTCGCCAGGCACGTTCACGTTGCGCCAGCGCGCGCCGGTCGACAGGATCACGCTGCGCGCTTTCAGGGTGGCGCCATTGGCCATGACCACCTGCACGGGACCGCCCGGCTCACTGGCGGGCACCAGCTTCTCGGCGCGCTGCAGGTTCATGATGTCCACGCCGTAGTGGCGCACCTGGGCCTCCAGCGCGGCGGCGAACTTCGGACCGTCGGTTTCCAGCACGCTGATGTAGTTCTCGATCGCCAGCGTGTCGTTCACCTGGCCGCCGAAGCGCTCGGCCGCCACGCCCACGCGGATGCCCTTGCGCGCCGCGTACACGGCCGCCGCGGCGCCGGCGGGGCCGCCACCGACGATCAGCACGTCGAACGGGTCCTTGGCGTCCAGCTTGGCCGCCTCGCGGGCGTCGGCGTTCACGTCGAGCTTGGCGACGATCTCCTCCAGCGACATGCGGCCACCGCCGAACTCCTCGCCATTGAGGAAGACCATGGGCACCGCCATCACCTGGCGCTGCTCCACCTCGGCCTGGAACAGGCCGCCATCGATCACCGTGACCTGCACCGCCGGGTTGCGGATGGCCATCAGCGACAGCGCCTGCACCACGTCCGGGCAGTTGTGGCAGCTCAGGCTCATGTAGACCTCGAAGCGCAGGTCGCCCTGCAGCGTGGCGATGGCGTCCAGCGTTTCCTGCTCGGCCTTGGGCGGGTGGCCGCCGGTCCACAGCAGAGCCAGCACCAGCGAGGTGAACTCGTGGCCCAGGGGAATGGCGGCGAAGCGCACGCCCGTGGTCTCGCCTTCGCGGGCGATCACGAACGAGGGCTTGCGCGCGTCCGTGCCGCTGTCGTCGTAGCTCACCTGGTCCGACAGGCCGGCGATGGTCTGCAGCAATTCGCGCAGCTCCTGCGACGCGGCGGAACCGTCGAGCGAGGCGATGAGGCGGATGGGCCGCTGCAGCTTGCCCAGGTAGGCCTGCAACTGGGCCTTGAGGGTGTCGTCGAGCATGGGGGACTCCTTTCGATTCAGCGTTTTGCGAGGAACCCTGGGCGCCTGGCGCCCAAGGTTCAACGCAAAACCCTCAACGGGTTTTCAGCGGATCGCGGCGATCAGATCTTGCCGACGAGGTCCAGCGAGGGCGTCAGGGTCTTGGCGCCGTCGTTCCATTTGGCGGGGCACACCTGGCCCGGGTTCTTGGCCACGAACTGGGCGGCCTTGAGCTTGCGCAGGGTTTCCTTCATGTCGCGGGCGATGGCGTTGTCGTGGATCTCAGCGGTCTTGATCACGCCCTCGGGGTTGATGATGAAGGTGCCGCGCAGCGCCAGGCCTTCTTCGGGGATGTGCACGCCGAAGGCGTTGGTCAGCTGGTGCGTGGGGTCGCCCACCAGGGGGAACTTGGCCTTGCCCACGGCGGGCGAGGTCTCGTGCCACACCTTGTGCGAGAAATGGGTGTCGGTGGTGACGATGTAGACCTCGGCGCCCAGCTTCTGGAACTCGGCGTAGTTGTCGGCCGCGTCTTCCACCTCGGTCGGGCAGTTGAAGGTGAAGGCCGCCGGCATGAACACCAGCACCGACCACTCGCCACGCAGGCTCGCGTCGCTCACGGGCACGAACTTGCCGTTGTGGAAGGCCGTGGTGGAGAAGGGTTGAACGGTGGTGTTGATCAGGGACATGGGAACTCCTGGTTGCGGTTGAAGGAAAAGGGGACAACGGAGGCGGCGCCGAACGCTGTTCAGCGCGACAGGGGCAATCATAGTCGATGACTATGAATTGTTCGGATTAATAGTATTTATCCGACTCATAGGGAATTTTGTGCTGGGCACATGTCGGCGGCCGGTTGTTCCCGGGCAAACCGCGCGCCCATCACCCGCTGATGCACCCACACAACACTGTGTGAAGAAATTCTGCACGAATTGTTAATGAGAACAGTTTTCATTAGCAATAATAGGCGGCAGCCAGCCACCGACCCAGCGCCTCCCCCATCCGTGCCCCGGCACCTGAGCGCCGTGACGAGGAAGCCAGCCAGCCGACTCACCACAACAGCCTCAAGGACCGCCCATGGCTCGCTACCGCCGCCGCACCGCCCGCCCATCCACCCAACTCCTGGCCCTGCTGGCCGCCGCCCTGCCCGCCGCGGGCATGGCGCAAACCGCGCCCGCCACCACCCTGCCGACCGTCACGGTGAAAGAAGCGCCCGAGGTGCCGTACAAGGCCGAGAAGTCGGCCAACGACAAGTTCACCGCCCCCCTGCTCGACACGCCCAAGACGGTGCAGATCATCAAGAAGGAAGTGATCGAGGAGCAAGGCGCCGTCACCTTGATGGAAGCCCTGCGCAACACCCCCGGCATCACCATGCAGATGGGCGAGAACGGCAACACCTCGGCCGGCGACACCTTTCAACTGCGCGGCTTCTCGCTGCAGCAATCCACCTTCGTCGACGGCATCCGCGACCTGGGCGCGGTCACGCGCGACACCTTCAACCTCGAGCAGGTCGAGGTCGTGAAGGGCGCCGCCGGCGCCGAGACCGGCCGCGGCGCGAGCGCCGGCTTCATCAACCTGATTTCCAAGCAGGCGCACCTGGGCGATGAGAGCAGCGTTTCCGGCACCGTGGGCACGGGCGACCGCCGCCGCGCCACGGTCGACCTGAACCGCCAGCTCAGCGAGACCTCGGCCCTGCGCCTCAACGCGATGGTGCAGGACAGCGGCGTCGACGGCCGCGACTTCGTGGAGAACAAGGGCTACGGCGTGGGCCTGTCGTATGTGGCCGGCCTGGGCACGCCCACCCGCGTGCACCTGTTCAGCCAGCACCTGCGCCAGGACAACGTGCCCGACGGCGGCATTCCCGCCATCGGCTATGAGGGCTACACCTCCGTCATCGGCCCCAAGGTGCGCCGCGAGAACTTCTACGGCAGCGTGAACGACCGAGAGAAGGTCGACGCCGACATGTTCACCGTGAAGGTCGAGCACGACCTCGGCGAGGCCACGACGATCCGCAACGTCACGCGCTACGGCAAGACGCACATGGACCGCACGCTCACCGGCATGAACACCGGCGGCGCGGGCATCGGCAACACGGGCGGACCGCTCTCGACCTGGACCGTGAACCTCTCGCGCCAGCGCGTCGATCAGGAAAACAGCATCCTGGCCAACCAGACCAGCCTGAACACCGAGTTCGACGCGGGTGGCATGCGGCACTCGCTGGCCGCCGGCGTGGAGTTGCTGCACGAGAAGCAGACGAACTTCAGCCACGGAACCGCAACGGGTACCTCGCCAGCCAATCTGTACAACCCGGACCCGTACCGGGCCATGGTCAACTTCGGCCCGCGCACGGGCGACGAGTCGGGCACCACCACCAACACCATCAGCGTCTACGCCTTCGACAACGCCAACATCAACGAGCGCTGGTCCATCAACGGCGGCGCGCGCGTGGACGTCTACAAGCTGAGCTCGAGCGCCGCCGTCGGGGCCACCCCGCTCGAGGACTCGCGCAGCCTGGTGAGCTGGAGCGTCGGCGGCGTCTACAAGCCGGCGGAGAACGGCAGCGTCTACGCGTCCTATGCGACCTCCGCCACCCCGCCCGGCGCCTTTACGCAGTTGAGCACCAGCGCCACCAGCATCAACAACCCCGCGTTCGACCCGCAGAAGACCAACACGGTCGAGCTGGGCACCAAGTGGGACCTGCTCAATAAGCGCCTCAACGTCGCGGCCGCGGTCTTCCGCACGGTCAACGACAACCAGACCACGGTCGACCAGGTCACCTTGGCCACCGTGCAGGAAGGCAAGACCCAGGTACAGGGCATCGAGCTGTCGGCCACGGGCCAGATCACCCCCTTCTGGCAGATCACCGCCGGCCTGGCCAAGACCAGCACCAAGCAGATCGACGTGCGCAACGCCTCCGGCGTGGGCACCGACCGCGTGCGCTGGTCGCCGGACCTCAGCGCCACGCTGTGGACCTCGTACCAGTGGGACAAGCTGACGATGGGCCTGGGCGCGCGCTACGTGTCGGAGGCCAAGCGCTTCGTCAACACCAGCGGCGCCCAGGGCAACATGCCCAACGTGCCCTCCTACTGGGTGGCCGACGCCATGGCCAAGTACCAGGTGAACCCCAAGCTCAGCCTGCAACTGAACATCTACAACCTGTTCGACGAGGAGTACCTGATGACCTTGAACAACGGCGGCGGCCGACTGGCCCTGGGCGCGCCCCGCTCGGCGACGTTCACCGCCAACTACAAGTTCTGAACGGCCCCGCAGAACCCAAGAAAAACGCCAGGCTTCGGCCTGGCGTTTTTCCTTTTTTGCCCTGGCGGCGGGGCGGAATCAGTAGATCTGCGGCACGTAGATTTCACCCGGCACCTGGTGGCGGCGATAGCCCTCGTGGCGAATGCGCTCGGGCAGCGTGATGCCGGGGCGCTCGACCTCGTGGTATGGGATCAGCGAGAGCAGGTGGTGGATGCAGTTCAGCCGAGCCGTTTTCTTGTCGTCGGCCGGCACCACCCACCATGGCGATTCGGGGATGTTCGTGCGCGCCAGCATCTCTTCCTTGGCCTTGGTGTAGAGCTCCCAGCGGCGGCGGCTCTCCAGGTCCATGGGGCTGAGCTTCCACTGCTTGAGCGGGTCGTGGATGCGGCCGAGGAAGCGCGCCTCCTGCTCCTCGTCGGAGATGGAGAACCAGTACTTCACCAGCTGGATGCCCGAATGCACCAGCATCTTCTCGAACTCGGGCACGGTGCGGAAGAACGACTCCAGCTGCTCGTCGTCACAGAAACCCATGACGCGTTCGACGCCCGCGCGGTTGTACCAGCTGCGATCGAACAGAACGATCTCGCCGCCCGCAGGCAGGTGCGTCACGTAGCGCTGGAAGTACCACTGCGTGCGCTCGCGGTCGTTGGGGGCCGGCAGCGCCACCACGCGGCACACGCGCGGGTTCAGGCGCTGCGTGATGCGCTTGATCACCCCGCCCTTGCCGGCCGCGTCGCGGCCCTCGAACACCACCACCAGCTTGTGGCCGGTGCTCACCACCCAGTCCTGCAGCTTCACCAGCTCCGCCTGCAGGCGGAACAGCTCGCGAAAGTAGACCCGGCGCGCCTCCTTGCGCTGAGCGGCGGCCTGCGGGTCCGCGCCGTCGTCCAGGCCGCGGTCCTCGATCTCCATCTCGAGTTCTTCGTCGTAGCCATCCATGAGGTCGTCACTCAGGCGGCGCATCAGGTCGTCGTTGCCGTTCAGAAGCATGGGGCGGTCCTTTCCCTACTGAACCACCCAGTATTGCCTCGATGCGTGACATTCACATGACAGTCACACGAAGCCCGTGCACCGGGCTGCGCTATGCCCGCCAGCGCCACAGCAGGGCCAGGGCCGCGCTCGCCACGCCGATGGCGGCGACGGCCGGCCAGCCGCCATGCGCGAACGCCAGTGCCCCCACCACCGAGCCGCTGGCCATGCCCACGAACATGGCCGTGATGAGCATGGCGTTGAGCCGGCTGCGCGCGGCCGCGTCCAGGCCGTAGACCGTGCTCTGGTGCGCGATGAGCGCGGCCTGGAAGCCGAAGTCGAGGCCGATGGCGCCGAGCACCAGCAGCAGCAACTGTGCCGGCGCCGGCAGCACCTCCATGCCCAGCATCAGCGCGTAGGCCAGCGCCGCCACGCCGGCGCCCAACAAGGCCACGCGGCGCGGGCCGTGCCGCTCGGCCAGGCGGCCGGCGAGCGGCGCGGCCAGCGCCCCCGCCGCGCCGGCGAGCCCGAAGGCCCCCGCCGCGCCGCTGCCCAGGCCGAATCGTGCGTGCAGCATCACGGCCAGCGTGGACCAGAAGGCGCTGAAGCCCACGCCCAGCAGGGCCTGCGCCCACGCGGCGCGGCGCAGCGGCGGGTGCCGGCGCCACAGGCTGGCGAGGGAGGCCAACAGCTCGCCATAGCCCAGCCGCGTGGCCGGGGGGAAAGCGGGAACACGCCAGAACACCACCAGCGCCAGCAGCACCACGCTCGCGGCGGCCAGGCCGAACATCGCGCGCCAACCCAGCGCCTGCGTGACCAGGCCACTGACCACGCGCGACAGCAGGATGCCCAACAGCAGCCCCGTCATCACCGCACCCACGGCCCGGCCGCGGCTGTGTTCTGGCGCGATCGAGACGGCCGCGGGCACGAAGTCCTGCGCGAGCGAAGCGGTGACGCCCACGAACAGGCTCGCAGCCAGTAACACGGCGACACCCGGCGCGAATGCGCTGGCCAGCAGCGCCAGCGCGAGCAGACCCGCCTTCACCAGCATCACGCGGCGGCGGTCGTAGCGGTCGCCCAGCGGCGCCAGCAGCAGGATGCCGGCGGCGTAGCCGAGCTGCGTGAGCATGGGCACTGCCCCGATGGCGCCCTCGCCGGCCTGCAGGCCTCGCGCCAGCTCGGGCAGCATGGGCTGGCTGTAGTAGATCGAGGCGACGCTGAAGCCGGCGCCAGCCGCGAGCAGCGCGGGCAGGCCGGCGGGCGCGGCATGGCCCTCCTTCTGGTCATGCGTCATATGAATGGAAGACACGAGAACTCCTGAGCAAAAAACGGAATAGCGCGGATTCTTCCCGTATATCAACGCCCGGGATAGACTGTCCGGTGAACTAACTTCATACGTTCAACGCATGAAAGAAGCCCCTCTCGCCCTCGACCGCATCGAACTGCTGCAGACCTTCGTGCGCATCGTGGAGAGCGGCAGCCTCTCGGCGGCGGCCCAGCGCCTGGACACCACGCAGCCCACCGTGAGCCGCCGCCTGCAGGCGCTGGAGCGCCACTTCGGCGTGCGCCTGCTGCGCCGCTCCACCCATGCGGCCACGCTCACGCCCGACGGCGAGCGCTGCCTGGCCATGGCGCGCTCGCTGATCGACGAATGGGACGCCATGCAGGAGGAGCTGCGCGGCTCGCGGCGCTCGGCCAGTGGCACCCTCAAGGTGCTGGTGCCGCATGCGCTGGGGCAGGAGCAACTGGTGGCCCCGCTGGCGCAGTACCTGCGCGCCCACCCCGAGGTGCGCGTGGAGTGGCTGCTCGCCGACCGCGAGGCCGATTTCGTCGCCGAGGGCATCGACTGCGCGATCCAGGTCGGCAAGGTGCGCGACCCCAACCTGGTGGCCGTGCCGCTGTTCGAGCTGCCGCGCATCGTGATCGGCGCGCCCGCGCTGCTGGACCTGCACAAGGCGCCGCGCGCGCCCGAGCAACTGCGCGAACTGCCCTGGCTGGCGCTGCAGACCTACTACCGCGACCGCGTGGTGCTCAACCCCGTGGGCGGTGGCGCCGCGCTGCGCTTCGACATCCGCCCTCGCCTGCGCACCGACAGCCTGTACGCGCTGCGCAGCGCGGTGCTGGCCGGACTGGGCGTGGCCGTGGTGTCGGCCTGGCTGGTGGCGGAGGACCTGCGCGAGGGCCGGCTGGTGCACCTGGTGCCCGACTGGCGCGCCGAGCCACTGCCGGTGCAGCTCGTGTACCCGCCGGCGCGCTTCCAGACCGCGCGGTTGCGGCGCTTCCTGGAGATCGTGAAGGCCCACGGCCAGTCGCTCGCCCAATGAGAAATGCCAGCGCCCGGGCCAGGCGCGAAATTGCGCGACACTCGGGTGCCTCTGTCCCCGCGCCACCCACCGCCCCAGCCGCCGCATGCACACCAACCTCACGTTGATCAACACGATCGCCGCCGGACTCGGGCTGGCGCTGATCCTGGGGTTCATCTGTGCGCGCGTGAAGCTGCCGGCCCTGGTGGGCTACCTGCTGGCGGGCGTGATCATCGGCCCCTACACACCCGGTTTCGTGGCCGACACCGAGATCGCCTCGCAACTCGCCGAGATCGGCGTGATGCTGCTGATGTTCGGCGTGGGCCTGCACTTCTCGCTCGACGACCTGCTCTCGGTGCGCAAGATCGCCCTGCCCGGCGCCGTGGTGCAGATGGTGGTGGCCACGCTGATGGGCATGGCCATGGCGAGCTGGTGGGGCTGGGCCATCGGCCCCGCGCTGGTGCTGGGCATCTCGCTGTCGGTGGCCAGCACGGTGGTGCTGCTGCGCGCGCTGGAAAGCCTGGGCATCCTGGGCTCCATCACGGGACGCATCGCGGTCGGCTGGCTGGTGGTGGAAGACCTGGCCATGGTTCTCGTGCTGGTGCTGCTGCCGCCGCTGGCCGGCTTCCTGGGCGGCCACCCGCCCGACAGCAGCGGCGCCGAGTCCGTGGGCACCGCCCTGGGCTTGACGCTGCTGCGCGTGGGCGGCTTCGTCGCCCTCATGCTGCTGGTGGGGCGCAAGCTCTTCCCCTGGCTGCTGTGGCAGGTCACGCGCACCGGCTCGCGCGAGCTGTTCACGCTGTGCGTGGTGGCCGCGGCCCTGGGCATCGCCTTCGCCTCGGCCGAGCTGTTCGGCGTGTCCTTCGCCCTGGGCGCCTTCTTCGCCGGCATGGTGCTGCGCGAATCCGAGTTCAGCCACCGCGCAGCCGAAGAATCGCTGCCGCTGCGCGACGCCTTCGCGGTGCTGTTCTTCGTTTCGGTGGGCATGCTGTTCGATCCCTACGTGCTGATCGAGGAGCCGGTCCACGTGCTTGGCGTGGTGGCCATCATCGTGGTGGGCAAGTCGCTGGCGGCGGTGGCCCTGGTGCTGCTGATGCGCTACCCGCTGCACACCGCGCTCACCATTTCGGCCAGCCTGGCGCAGATCGGCGAGTTCTCCTTCATCCTGGTGGGACTGGGCGCCCAGCTGGGGCTCATGCCCGACGAGGGCCACAGCCTGGTGCTGGCAGGCGCGTTGATCTCCATCGCCCTCAACCCCCTGCTGTTCAAGGCCATCGAGCCGCTGCGCCAGCTGCTGCGCGAGCACTCCTTGCTGGTCCGCCGCCTGGAGGCGCGCGACGACCCGCTGGCCGAGCTGCCGCGCAGCACCGAGGCCAAGTACCTGTCGCGCCAGGTGGTGCTGGTGGGCTACGGCCGCGTGGGCCGGCGCATCGCGCAGGCGCTCAAGGCGGCGGGGCAGCCCTTCGTGGTGGCCGACCAGAACCGCGAGCGGGTGGAAGCCCTGCGCGCCAAGGGGATGGCCGCCGTGGTGGGCAACGCGGGCGATCCCGAGGTGCTGATCCAGGCCCACATTGCGCAGGCCCGCATGCTGGTCATCGCCACCCAGGACACGCTGTCGCTGCACCAGATGATCGAGACCGCGCGCACGCTCAACCCCGAGATACAGATCGTGGTGCGCTCGCACAACGAGGACGAGGCCGAGCGCATGAAGGCCGCGGGCGTGGGCACGGTGTTCCTGGGCGAGGCCGAACTGGCGCACGCCATGGCGCGCCACGTGCTGGCGCCACCGCCGCTGGAAAAGGCGCATTGACGGGGCCTGCCAAGGTCCCGCGGGACGGTTTCGTAAAATCGCCGCTCTTATGCGCCGCTGGCTCATTGCGCTGTTCGCCTGCCATTTCCTGCTCGGGGTGGTGGGCTTCGGCATCCCCGACCACATCGTCGACGTGCCGCGCGCGGCCGACGCGCTGATCGACGCCAACGCGAACCACCCGCTCGCCAAAAGCCAGAAAGGCCTGGCCGACCTGGAACACGCGCTGGGCGACGAGCTCCCCGACCTGCCCGACACGCTGCAACGGCGCGCCGCGCCACCGCTGTCCCACGTGATGACCCCGGCCCAGGCGCCGGCCGACCTGGGTCCGCCGCCGGCGCCCCTGCTGGACGGACCGTTCCGCCCGCCCCGGCGCGCCTGAGCCACGCCCCTTTCCTGCTCCGTCCGCCCCGACGTGGCGCCACCCGCGCGCCACCGCGGACGGCCCGGCACTTGCTTGACACACCCCCATGGAAATTGCCTTACTGATCGCGCTCATCCTCCTCAACGGCGTCTTCGCCATGTCGGAGCTGGCGCTCGTCACCGCGCGCAAGGCGCGACTGCAGAAACTCATCGACGAAGGCGACGGCGCGGCCGCCGCGGCCGTCAAGCTCGGGGAAGACCCGAACCGCTTCCTCTCCACCATCCAGATCGGCATCACCTCCATCGGCGTGCTCAACGGCATCGTCGGCGAGGCCGCCCTGGCCGGGCCGCTGGCCATCTGGCTGCAAAGCCTGGGCGCGCCCGAACAGGCCAGCCAGTTCGGAGCCACCGCGCTGGTGGTGGTGGTCATCACCTACTTCTCCATCGTGGTGGGCGAGCTGGTGCCCAAGCGCCTGGGTCAGACCTACCCCGAATCGCTGGCGCGCCTGGTGGCGCGGCCCATCGACTGGCTGTCCAAGGCCACCAAGCCGTTCGTGATCCTGCTGTCGGTGTCCACGCGCGCGCTGCTGCGCCTGCTGGGCGTCAAAGAAGGCAACGCCAACGCCGTCACCGAGGAGGAAATCCACGCCATGCTGGCCGAGGGCACCAGCGCGGGCGTGATCGAATCGCACGAGCACGCCATGGTGCGCAACGTGTTCCGGCTCGACGATCGCCAGATCGGCTCGCTGATGGTGCCGCGCAGCGATGTGGTGGTGCTCGACCTGGAGGAGCCCTTCGAGGTCAACATGGCGCGCGTGGAAAGCAGCAACCATTCGCGCTTTCCGGTGGTCAAGGGCAACCTGGGCCAGCTGCAGGGCGTGCTCAACGCGCGCCAATGGCTGGCGCAGGCCATCCGCGGCACGGCGCGCGAACTGGCCGAGCAGCCGCTGCAAACGCCCCTGTACGTGCCCGAGACCATCACGGGCATGGAGCTGCTGGACAACTTCCGCCTCTCCGACGTGCAGATGGCCTTCGTGATCGACGAGTACGGCGAGCTGCAGGGCATCGTCACGCTGCAGGACCTCATCGAAGCGATCACGGGCGAGTTCCAACCGCGCGACCCGGAAACCGCCTGGGCCATGCAGCGCGAGGACGGCTCCTGGCTGCTCGACGGCCACATCCCCGTGCCCGAGCTGAAAGACCGGCTGGGGCTGCTCAGCGTGCCCGACGAAGAGCGCGGCCGCTACCACACCCTCAGCGGCATGCTGATGCTGCTGACGGGCCGCCTGCCGCGCGTCGGCGACTGCGCCACCTGGGAAGGCTGGCGCCTGGAGATCGTGGACATGGACGGGCGAACCATCGACAAGGTGCTGGCCACCCAGCTGCCCATCGATCCGCCCGCGCCCGAGGGCGAGCGCTCGGACAGCTGACGGCCGCACGGGGGCGGCCCCGGCCATTCAGGCCGGCGGCGCGCCCTCCCAGGCCGCCTGCAAGAGCGCTCGGATGGCCCGCGCCTCCAGGGGGCGCGGGTTCGGGTACTGGTTCTGCAAGGCGATCTCGCCCGCGCGGTCCAGGTCCTCGGCCTTCATGCCGAGGTCGCGCAGCGCCACCGGCGCGCCGTTGTCCTTCGCCAGGTCGAACACCGCCCGCGCGGCCTGCCCGTCGTCGCGCCCCAGGGCCCGCGCGATGCGCCGCATGGCCTGCGGCGCCGCGGCCGCGTTGTAGGCCAGCGCGTGCGGCAGCACCACGGTGTGCGTCTCGGCGTGCGGCAGGTTGAAGCTGCCGCCGAGGGTGTGGCACAGCTTGTGGTGCAGCGCCATGCCCACCGAGCCCAGCACGATGCCGCACAGCCAGGCGCCGTACAGCGCGTCGCCGCGCGCCTCCACGTCGCCGGCGCTCGCGCGGATGCGCGGCAGCGCGCGGCCGATGGCGGCGATCCCCTCCTCCGCCATCAGGTCGATCACCGGATTGCCCTCCGCCGAGTACAGCCCCTCGGCCGCGTGCGCGATGGCGTTGAGGCCGCTGGTCACGCTCAGGCCCACGGGCAGCGTCAGCGTGAGCTCGGGGTCGTAGATCACGCTGCGCGGCAGCACCTTCAGGTCCTTGCCGGTCTTCTTCAGGCCGGCCTCGGTGATGCCGTAGATCGGCGTCATCTCCGAGCCCGCGTAGGTGGTGGGAATGGCCAGGATGGGCAGGCCCGAGTCGAGCGCGATGGCCTTGCCCAGGCCGGTGGTGGAACCACCGCCGATGGCCACGGCACAGTCCGCGCCGAGCCGCTGCGCCACCTCGCGCGCCTCGCGCGCGGTCTCGATCGGCACATGCATCACCGCGCGGTCGAAGATGCCGGCGGCCCTGTCGCCCAGCAACTGCGCCACGCGCTCGGCGCTGGCGCGCTGCTCCGGCGTGCACAGCACCAGCGCGCGCCGCGCGCCCATGGCCTCGATGGCCTGCGGCAGCTGGGCCAGCGCACCCGCGCCAAACACCACGCGGCTGGGCAAGCCTTGATAAACGAACGATCGCATGCGCTGCCTTTCTGTCTGTCGCGTCAATCGGTGTCCAGGCCGGCGGCCCGCTGCGCCACGCGGATGATGGCCGCATAGTCCAAGGCTTCGTCGCCCTGGGCCTGCGCGGCCGACATGAGCTGGCGCGTGGCCGCCGTCTGCGTCAAGGGCACCCGCAGGCGGGCGCCCTCGCCCAGGATGAGGTCGATGTCCTTGTTCATCTGTCCCACGGTGAAAGTGGGTGTGTAGTCGCGCTGGCTCAGCTGCACGCCCTTGGCCTTCACGATGGGCGAGGCGACGGCGCTGGCGCCGATGACCCGCCACATGTCCTGCCAGGCCAGGCCGCCCTTCTGCCCCAGGCTCAGCGCCTCGGCCAGCATGGCGCTGGTCTGCGCGATCATGAGGTTCACCACCAGCTTCATCAGGCGCGCCTGTTCGGCCTCGCCAAGCCAGAACTGCGTCGGCCCCCAGCGGCTCAGCAGGGGCAGCAGGCGCTCATGCAGCGCCTTCGGGCCCGACGCCATCACCGTGAGCTGCGCGGCCTCGGCCATGTGGTTGTTGCCCGAGACGGTGCAACGCAGCACCTGCACCCCGGCGCGCGCGCAGGCCTCGGCCGCGCGGGCCGAGGCCTCGGGCGACACCGTGCTGGTGTCCACCCAGGCCGCGCCTTTCGACGCGTGCGCGGCCACGCGCTCGCCCACGGCGAGCAGCGCCCCGTCGTGCGGCAACGACGAAACGATGAGCTCGGCCTGGGCCAGGCCATCGGCGACCGCCAGGCCGGCCTCGCGCGCCAGCGCCAGTCGGTCCGACGCCGGGTCCTCCACCGTGACACCGTGGCCGGCGGCGAGCAGGTGGCGCGCCATGGGCAAGCCCATCTTGCCGACGCCAATGAAGTGAACCTTCATGCAAAAACTCCATTCGATGCGCCCATGCCCATGGCGCGGATGATCTTCTCGCCCGACGCGCGCAGCGCAGCGAGCAGGGGGGGCAGGTCCACGCCGACGAGCTGGCCGGCGCGCTTGCGCCATTGCCCCGCGACCATGACCGAATCGATGTTGGCCAGCGTGGCCTGGAACACCACCGCGCTCACCGGGTCGTGCACGGGCTGCATGTTCAAGCCGTCCGCGCGGATCAGCACCAGGTCGGCCTGCTTGCCCGGGGCCAGGGTGCCGATGCGGTGCAGCTGGCGCAGCATGCGCGCGCCCTCGACCGTGATCCAGGCCAGCGCCTCTCGCGTGGTGATGCTGGTGGTGTCCGGGATGCCGCCGTGAGCGGCGCGGTGGGCCTCGTTGTCCAGGCTGCGCTGCATGCCCAGCGCGATGCGCGCCTGGCCGATCATGTCGCCGCCCAGCACGCTTTCCAGGTCCACGCCCAACGAGGGCGCGTGGCCCAGCGCGCGCAGCCGGCCCGTGAGCGGGTGGCCGTGGCCCTGGGTC
The DNA here is from genome assembly GCF_034421675.1 of Hydrogenophaga sp. SNF1. Lineage (NCBI taxonomy): Bacteria > Pseudomonadati > Pseudomonadota > Betaproteobacteria > Burkholderiales > Comamonadaceae > Hydrogenophaga > Hydrogenophaga sp. SNF1. The sequence goes on along the minus strand of NZ_CP139793.1, from coordinate 2,182,920 downwards.
ATCTCGTTCTCGGCCGCGGCCGAAAAGCTCATGCCCAGGCCACAGAAGCGCTTGAGCTGCTCGTCGCTCAGCGCGTGGCCGTGCACGATGTTGATCTGCTCGCCCAGCAAGCCCAGCGCTTCCAGGTGCGCCCAACCCTCGGGCGTGCGCGGCGCACCGCCGCCCTGGTGAAGCGAGGCGATGAGGCCGAGGTCGCGGGCCATGCGGAAGTCGTGCACCGCCACCTCCAGCGTGCTGTAGTGCGGGCCCAGCACGGCGGCGTGCACGCTGAGCAGCGGCCGGCCCTGGTGGGCCTTGAGCAGGCGCTCGACCTCGGCGCGCGGGTGGGGCACCTCCCAGAACGGCACCTGGCCCGGCTGGGGGTCGGGCTTGGGCGTGCCATGGAAGAAGGCCGCGCGAATGCCCGAGGCCAGCAACGCGTCGACGGCCGCGTCGCTGTGCGCCGGCGTGGGGTTGTTGTGGCACCAGTCCACCAACGTGGTGGTGCCGAAGTTGAGCTGGTTGAGCGCCCCCGCCAGCGTGGCGATGCGCAGGTCCTCGGGACCGAACACCGTGGCCAGGCCGGCGTGCATGTGCCTGAAGTACTGCAGCAGCGTCCAGTTGGCGGCGACGCCGCGCAGCGCGGTCTGCCAGGTGTGCATGTGCGCGTTGACGAAGCCCGGCACCAGGATGCAGCCGGTGGCGTCGACCACCCGCGCGCCGTCCACCGACAGCCGCGGCGCGATGGCCTCGATGGTGTCGTCCACCACCAGCAGATCGCCGGCGGGCAGGTCGCCCTGCGCGTCCATGGTGACGATGGACGCGCCGCGGATGAGGGTGCGCTGCGCCATGTCCGGCTCAGCCCCGCGGGCCGCCGATCGCGCCCGCGTTCGGCGGCGCCATGCCCGCTTCCGTCCACTCGGCTGCTTGGCTCACGTGCGTGTCTCCTCTTTGTCGGCGGTCCAGGGCGGCGAGTGTGTCCACGCACACCCCCCGCGACAACCCGGCGCGCGGAAATCAGTTTTCCAGGGCCGGCCGGCCCCGCGTCGGATGCGGGCATGATCGCCCGCATGAGCACCCCGCGCACCTGGGACATCTTCTGCCGCGTGATCGACAACCACGGCGACGCCGGCGTCTGCTGGCGCCTGGCCGCGCAGCTGGGCGCGCGCGGCCAGGCCGTGCGGCTGTGGATCGACGACCCCGCGCCGCTGGCCTGGATGGCGCCCGAGGGCGCGTCCGGCGTGAGCGTGCGTCCCTGGCGCGAGCCCTTCGACGCGCAGGGCCTGGTGCCCGGCGAGGTCTGGATCGAGGCCTTCGGCTGCGAGCTGCCCGAGTCCTTCGTCGCCGCGCGCACCGGCGAGCCGGTCTGGATCAACCTGGAGTACCTGAGCGCCGAGGCCTGGGTCGAGCGCTGCCACGGCCTGCCCTCCCCCGTGATGAGCGGCCCGGGCCGGGGCCTCACCAAGCGCTTCTTCTATCCCGGCTTCACGGCGCGCACCGGCGGGCTGCTGCGCGAAGACGACCTGGCCAGCCGCCAGGCGGCATTCGACCGCGGGGCCTGGCTCACGGCGCAGGGCCTGCCCGCCCAGGGTCGGCGCATCGCGCTCTTTTGCTACGAACCGCCGAGCCTGCCGGCCATGATGGCGCAGGCCGAGGCGCACTGGCTGGTCACGCGGGGCCGCGCCGCCGCCGCCGCGATGGACCTGCCGCTGGCGCCGGGCGCCACGCGCCATGCCCTGCCCTGGCTGAGCCAGCGTGGCTTCGACGAGTTGCTCTGGAGCGCCGACCTCAACCTCGTGCGCGGCGAGGACTCCCTGGTGCGCGCGCTCTGGGCCGGCCAACCCTTCGTCTGGCAGATCTACCCGCAGCACGACGGCGCGCACCACGCCAAGCTGCAGGCCTTCCTGGACTGGCTGGACGCGCCGGCCAGCCTGCGCGCCTTCCACCACCACTGGAACGGCCTGCCGGGCGCGCCCGCCGCAGCGGCCTGGCCCGGCTGGGCCGAGGTAGACGGTTGGCGCGAGGTGGTGCAGGCCGCGCGCCAGCGCCTGCTTGCCCAGCCCGACCTCGCCACGCAGTTGGCCGAGGCGGTGGGGCGAAAACGGTAAAATAGTGGGTTTCGCGACAAACCCGCAACCCGGGCCCGGTCCATCCACCGCCGATGCCGGCCCCTCGCCCGAACCGCCGGGCGATCCCTTCAACGGAACTCCCTCATGAAAATCGCCCAAGAAATCCGCGCCGGCAACGTGATCATGCACGGCAAGGACCCGATGATCGTCCTGCGCACCGAATACGCCCGCGGCGGCCGCGGCGCCGCCACCGTGCGCATGAAACTCAAGGGCCTGCTCGGCAACATCGGCACCGAAGTCGTCTTCAAGGCCGACGACAAGATGGACCAGATCATCCTGGACCACAAGGAGTGCACCTACTCCTACTTCGCCGACCCCATGTACGTGTTCATGGACACCGACTACAACCAGTACGAGGTGGAGGCCGAGAACATGGGCGACGCCCTCAACTACCTGGAAGACGGCATGGCCGTCGAGGTGGTGTTCTACGAAGGCAAGGCCATCTCGGTGGAACTGCCCACCAGCGTGGAGCGCGAGATCACCTGGACCGAACCCGCCGTCAAGGGCGACACCTCGGGCAAGGTACTCAAGCCGGCCAAGATCGCCACCGGCTTCGAGATCCCCGTGCCGCTGTTCGTGAGCCAGGGCGATCGCATCGAGATCGACACGCGCACGGGCGAATACCGCAAGCGCGTCTGACCGCTTCCATTGCGTGATACGAAGGGCTCCACAGGGAGCCCTTCTGTTTGGAACGCCACGCCCGAACGCCATGGACCTGATCACCCGCATCGCCGACATCATCATCCCGGTCTTCCTGATCGTGGCCATTGGCTATGGCTACGCGCGCCGCCGCCCGCCGGACCTCAGCAGCTTCAACCGCATCTCGCTCGACGTGCTGGCGCCCTTGCTGGTGTACTCGGCCCTGGCCTCGCGCGACTTCGCCATCGGCGAGCACGTGCCACTGCTCATCGGCGGCACGGCGCTGATCCTGGGCAGCGGCCTGCTGGCCTGGCCGCTGGCCAAGGCCTTCGGCGCGCAGCCCCGCACCCTGGTGCCGGTGGTCATGTTCAACAACTGCGGCAACATGGGCCTGCCACTGGCCCTGCTGGCCTTCGGACCCGCGAACTTCGGCGCCGCGGTGGCGCTGTTCTCGGTCAGCAACCTGCTGCACTTCTCGCTGGGCGCGCGCGTCACCAGCGCCGCCGCGCGCACGCGCGACCTGCTGCTCAGCCCATTGATGGTCGCCACCATGCTGGGCTTCTTCAGCGCCTTCACCGAACTGCGCCCACCGCCGGTGCTGCTGTCGGGCCTGAAGCTGCTGGGCGACGCCGCGCTGCCCCTGATGCTGTTCGCCCTGGGCGTGCGGCTGACCGGCCTGACGCGCCAGGGCCTGGCCCTGGGCCTGCTGGGCGCGCTGGCGCGCCCCCTGATCGGCCTGGCCATCGGCATCCCGCTGGCCTGGGCCATGGGTCTGGAGGGCGCGGCGCGCGGCCAGCTGCTGCTGTTCGCCGCCTTGCCGCCCGCCGTCATCCAGTTCATGCTGGCCGACCGATACCATCAGGAGCCCGAGAAAGTGGCCGCCTCCATCATGGTGGGCAATGCGCTGGCGGTGGTCTTCGTGCCGCTGGCGCTGGCCCTCGGGCTGTGACCCCGGAGTGAAGAACATGACCGACCCCCACACCGCCCCCCCTGCCACGCACGACATCACCGAACGCCGCCTGGCCGACGCCTGGGCCGAACTGCAGGCCCATTCGGACAGCGGCAACCCGCTGGCGGCCGACGCCTACCGCCTGGCTTTCGCCGACCCCGAGTTCCTGCTGCGGCGCGAGACGCGCGGCATCCGCATGCAGCTGGAGTTGCTCAAGCCCGACCTGGCGCAGCAACAGCTGGGCATCGAGAGCACCATCGTGGTGTTCGGCAGCGCGCGCTTTCGCGAACAGAGCGAGGCCGAGGCCAGCCTGCGCGCGGCCGAGGCCTCGGGCGAACCGCGCGCCATCGCCAAGGCCCGCGCCATGGTGCGCAACGCGCATTACTACGACCGGGCGCGCGAGTTCGGTCGCATCGTGGCCCAGTACAGCGCGCACTGCCTGCCGCACGAGAAGCTCTTCATCTGCACCGGCGGCGGGCCGGGCATCATGGAAGCGGCCAGCCGGGGCGCGCACGACGAGGGCGCGCTCAACGTGGGACTGAACATCGCGCTGCCGCACGAGCAGTCGGCCAACCCCTACATCTCACCGCGGCTGAGCTTCAAGTTCCACTACTTCGCGCTGCGCAAGATGCACTTCATGATGCGCGCGAAGGCACTGCTGGCCTTCCCGGGCGGCTTCGGCACGCTGGACGAGCTGTTCGAGGTGATCACGCTCGTGCAGTGCAAGAAGTCCAAGCCGGTGCCCATCCTGCTGTACGGCAGCGACTACTGGAAGCGCCTGTTGGACCTGGAGCTGCTCGTGGAAGAAGGCACGATCTCGCCCGAAGATCTGCAGCTCTTCCAGTACGTGGACGACCCCCAGGTGGCCTGGGAGGCGATCGTGAAGTTCTACCAGTTGCCGGCGGGCTGAGCCCACCGGCCCGGGCTCACTCCAGCCAGCCCCCGCCCAGCGCCGCGTACAGCGCCACGCGGTTCTGCTGCAGGGCCAGGCGCGTCTGCGCCTCGGCCTGCTGCGCCGCGAACAGCGCGCGCTGCGCGTCCAGTACGTCGAGGAAGCTCGCCACACCGTTGCGGTAGCGCAGGTCGGCCAGGCGGAAGCGGTCCTCCTCCGCCGTCACCTGGTCGCGCTGCGCCTGCAGCTGGTCGGCCAGCGTCGCGCGCCCGGCCAGCGCGTCGGCCACCTCGCGGAACGCCGTCTGGATCGCTTTTTCGTACTGCGCCACGGCGATGTCGCGCGAGACCTCGGCCGATTGCAGGCCCGCGCGGTTGCGGCCCGCGTCAAAGATCGGCAGCAGCGCCACCGGGTTCAGCGTGAAGCCCCAGCTGCCGTCCTTGAACAGGCCCGACAGGTCGCTGCTCGCCGTGCCCGCGCTGGCGGTCAAGGTGATGCGTGGAAAGAAAGCCGCGCGCGCCGCACCGATGTTGGCGTTGGCCGCGATCAGGGTCTGTTCGGCCTGGCGGATGTCCGCGCGCCGCGTGAGCAGGTCCGAGGGCAGGCCGGCCGGCACGTCCGCCAGCAAGGCGGCGTCGCCCTCGGCCACTTGCAGCAGCTCGGCCGGCACCGGCTCACCCACCAGCAGGTTCAACGCGTTCACGTCGAGCGCACGCGCCCGCTGCTGCTGCGCCAGCGCCGCGCGGGCCGTGGCCGCGAGCGACTCGGCCTGGCGCAGGTCCAGCGCCGAGGCGGCGCCGTTGTCGAAGCGCAGCTTGGTCAGGCGCAGCGAGTCCTCGCGCGTGGCCTGGGTCTGGCGCGTGATGGCCAGCAGCGCCTCGTTGGTCTGCAGGCTCAGCCAGCTGCTGATCACCGCCGAGACCAGGCTGGTCTGCGCGGCGTTGCGCGCCTGTTCGCTGGCCAGGTAGTCGGCCAGCGCGGCCTCCTTGAGCGCGCCCAGGCGGCCGAAGAAGTCGATCTCCCAGGTGCTCAGGGCCAGGCCCACGCTGTAGGTGCTCTGGATGCCGCCGCTGCCGTTCGGCTGGCGGTTGCCGCTGGCGGCCACGCCGATGGTGGGGAACTGGTTGGCGCGCTGGATCTGGTACTGCGCGCGCACGCGTTCGATGTTGAGCGTGGCGACCCGCAGGTCGCGGTTGTTGTCGAGCGCGCGCTGCACGAGCTCGCGCAGGCGCGCGTCCTGCACGAAGTCGCGCCAAGCGGTGTCCGCCGCGCTGCGCACGCCCGCGGTGTCGGCCGCTTGCGGATAGGTCTGCGGCACGGGCGCGGCGGGGCGCTCGTAGGTGGGGATCATCGAGCAGCCGGCCAGCAGCAGCGCCGCCGCCAGCGGGCCAAGGCGGGTAGTGAAATCAGGATTCATCGTTGTCGACTCCATGTGCGCGCGCGCTCTCGCGGTCGCGCTGGTGTTGGCGCTCGCTGCCCTTGAAGAAGCGGCGCACCACCACGAAGAACAGCGGCACGAAGAACACGGCCAGCAAGGTGCCGGAGATCATGCCGCCGATCACGCCGGTGCCGATGGCGCGCTGGCTGGCCGAGCCTGCGCCCGACGCGATGAACAGCGGCACCACACCCAGCGTGAAGGCCATCGAGGTCATGATGATGGGCCGGAAACGCAGGCGGGCCGCGGCCAGTGCCGCCTCCATGGCGCTCTTGCCCTGGGCCTGCACGTCCTTCGCGAATTCGATGATCAGGATGGCGTTCTTCGCCGACAGGCCGATGATGGTGATCAGGCCGACCTGGAAGTACACGTCGTTCTGGTAGCCGCGCAAGAGCGTGGCCAGCAGCACCCCGACCACCCCCAGCGGCACCACCAGGATCACCGACAGCGGGATCGTCCAGCTTTCGTACAGCGCGGCCAGGCACAGGAACACCGCGAGGATGGCGAAGCCATAGAGCACCATGGCCTGCGCGCCGGCGAGCTTCTCCTCGCGCGAGGTGCCGGTCCATTCGTAGCCGATGCCCTGAGGCAGCTGCGTGGCCAGGCGCTCCATCTCGTTGAGCGCCGCGCCCGTGCTGTAGCCCGGCGCCGCCATGCCGCTGATGCGCATGGTGGGGTAGCCGTTGTAGCGCACCGTCTGCATGGGTCCGGTGATCCACTTCGTGGACGCGAAGGCCGACAGCGGCACGGCCTGGCCGCGGTTGTTCACCACGTTCAGCCGCAGCAGGTCATCGGGCTGCATGCGCGCCGCGGCCTCGGCCTGCACCACCACGCGCTGCAGCCGCCCGCTGTTCGGGAAGTCGTTCACGTAGCTGGAGCCCAGCGCGGTGCCGATGGCGGCGTTGATGGCGTCGAAGCCCACGCCCAGCGCCTGCGCGCGGTCGCGGTCGATGTCGAGCTGCAGCTGCGGCGCGTCCTCCAGGCCGTCGGGGCGGACCTGGGTGAGCACCGGGCTTTGCGCGGCCAGCTGCAGCAGTTGCCCGCGCGCCTGGGTCAAGGCCTCGCGGCCAAGGCCGCCCCGGTCCTGCAGGCGGAAGCTGAAGCCCGAAGACGCGCCCAGCTCCGGAATCGGCGGCGGGCTCAGCGGGTAGATGAAGGCGTCGCGGATGCCCATGAGCGCGCCAAAGGCGCGGCCCGCCACGGCCTCGGCCGAGCTGCCGGGCGCGTGGCGCTCGGCCCAGTCCTTGAGCGTGATGAAGGCCAAGGCGGCGTTCTGGCCCTGCCCCGAGAAGCTGAAGCCCAGCACGCTGACCATGCTCTGCACCTCGGGCTGCTTGAGCATGTAGCCCTCGACCTGCTCCATCACCTCCAGGGTGCGCTCCTGCGTGGCGCCCGGGGGCAGCTGCACGTTCACGAGCATGGTGCCCTGGTCTTCGTTGGGCAGGAAGGAGGTGGGCAGGTTCACGTACACCCAGGCCGCCGCCGCGCCGATGGCCAGGTAGACGATGAGCATGCGGCCAGCCCGCGGCAGCAGCGCGCTCACCGTGCGCGAGTAGCCGCCGGTGGTGCGCGCGAAGCCGCGGTTGAACCAGCCGAAGAAGCCCTTCTTCTCGACGTGGTGCCCCTTGGGCACGGGCTTGAGCAGCGTGGCGCACAGCGCGGGCGTGAGCGACAGCGCCATGAAGGCCGAGAAGGCGATGGACACGCCCATCACCGCCGCGAACTGGCGGTAGATGTTGCCCACCGAACCGCTGAAGAAGGCCAGCGGCACGAACACCGAGATCAGCACCACGGTCACGCCGATGATGGCGCCCGAGATCTGACCCATGGCCTTGCGCGTGGCCTGCAAGGGTGGCAAGCCTTCCTCGCTCATGATGCGCTCGACGTTTTCCACCACCACGATGGCGTCGTCCACCACGATACCGATCACCAGCACCATGCCGAACATGGTGAGCACGTTGATCGAGAAGCCCATGGCCAGCAGCACGGCGAAGGTGCCCAACAGCGCCACCGGCACCACGATGGTCGGGATGATGGTGTAGCGGAAGTTCTGCAGGAACAGGAACATCACCAGGAACACCAGCGCCACCGCCTCCAGCAGCGTCTGCGCCACCTGCTGGATGGAGATCTTCACGAAGCGCGAGCTGTCGTAGGGAATGGTCCAGCTCATGCCTTCGGGGAAGAAGCGCTCCAGCTCGGTGAGCTTGGCGCGCACCGCGTCGGCCGTGGCCAGCGCATTGCCGCTGGCCGACAGCTGCACGCCGATGCCGGTGGAGGGCTTGCCGTTCAGCCGGGCGGAGGTGGCGTAGGCCTGTGCGCCAAGTTCGATGCGCGCCACGTCCTTCAGGCGCACGGTGGCACCGCCGGGGGAGGCGCGCAGCACGATGTTGCCGAATTGCTCGACCGTGCCGAGCTGGCCGTTGACCACCACGGTGGCCGAGATGCCCTGCCCCGCCACGTTGGGCAGCGCGCCGATTTCACCCGCCGAGACCTGTGCGTTCTGCGCGCGGATGGCCGCGTTCACGTCGGCCGCGCTCAGGTTGAAGCCGAGCAGCTTGGCCGGGTCGATCCAGATGCGCATGGCGCGCTCGGTGCCGAACAGCTGGGCCTGGCCCACGCCGGGCACGCGCTGGATTTCGGGCAGCACGCTGCGCGCGGCGTAGTCGCCCAGCGCCACCGGATCCCATTTGGGGTCGTCGCTGGTGAGGATGGTGAAGAGCAGGAAGTTGCTGCGCGCCTGGTCCACGCGCACCCCCTGCTGCGTCACGGCCGCCGGCAGGCGCGGCGACGCGCGCGACAGCCGGTTTTGCACGTCCACCTGCGCCAGCGCCGGGTTGGTGCCGGGCTGGAAGCTCAGCGTGATCGAGCCGGTGCCGTTGGCCTGCGCCACCGACTCCATATAGATCAGGCCGGGCGAGCCGTTCATTTCCTGCTCGATGATGGACAGCACCGAATCCTCGAGCGTCTTGGCGGACGCGCCGGGGTAGGTGGCGTTGATCGTGATGGAGGGCGGCGCCACCGGCGGGTACTGCGCGATGGGGAGCTGCGTGATGGAGACCGCGCCCATCACGATCACGAACAACGCGATCACCCACGCGAAGATGGGCCGGTCGATGAAGAACTTCGCCATGTGTGCTTGCCTCAGCTGGCCTTGGAAGGCGCGGCCCCATTGGGATTCTGCTCACCCGGCTTCTTCCAGGGCACGGGCTTGACGGTGCCGCCCGGATGCAGTTTCTGAAAGCCGTCGACCATGACCTGGTCGCCGGACTTGAGGCCCTCGGTCACGACCCACTGGCCCTCTTGCTGGCCCCGCACGGTGATGTTGCGCGGCGCGACCTTGCCTTCGCCGTCGACCACCATCACCGAATCACCCTGCGCCGTGCGCGTGACGGCCTGCTGGGGCAGCAGCAACGCATTGCCCGCCGTGGCCTGCTCGATGCGCACGCGCACGTACAGGCCGGGCAGCAGGACCCCGTCGGGGTTGGGCACCTCGGCGCGCAGCGTCACCTGGCCGGTGGCGCTGTCCACGGTGAGATCGGAGAACAGCAGGCGGCCGTCGCGGCCATAGACCGAGCCGTCCTCCAGCACGATCTTCACGCGAGCGACCTGATCGCCCGCGCCCTTGAGCGATCCGCTCTGCAAGGCGCGCCGCAGGCGGTAGACCTCGGAGGCCGACTGCGTGAAGTTCACGTACATGGGGTTGATCTGCTGGATCACGGCCAGCGGCGTGGGCTCGCCCTGCCCCACCAGCGCGCCCTCGGTCACCAGCGCGCGGCCGATGCGCCCGCTGATGGGCGCGGTGACGTTGGCGTAGCCGAGGTTGATGCTGGCGGTCTGCACCGCGGCGCGGCCGGCGGCCACGTCGGCCTCGGCCTGCTTCTGCGCGGCCTGGGCGTTGGCGTATTCCTGCTGGCTGATGGCGTTTTCCTTCACCAGCGGTCCATAGCGGTCGGCCAGGGCCTTGGCCTGGCTCAGGTTGGCCTCGGCGCGGGCCAGCGTGGCGCGCGCGCTCTGCAGCGTGGCTTGGTACGGCGCGGAGTCGATCTGGAACAGGCGTTGGCCGGCCTTGACCTCGCTGCCCTCGCGGAACAGGCGCTGCTGGAGGATCCCGGCGGCGCGCGCCCGCACCTCGGACACGCGCGAAGCCTCCAGGCGACCCGGGAGTTCGTTGACCAGGCCCACGTCGCCCAGGGCCACGGTGATCACGCCCACCTCGGGCGGCGGCGGCGCGCCGCCGCCGGCCTGGGCCGGGGCGCCCTGCTTGCCGCAGGCGGCCACCAGGGTGACCAGGGCGATGGCAACAACGGTTTTGGCCGCGCGGGAGCGCGGCAGCGGGAAGGAACTGGGCATGGAATAGACCTCGGCGCGCGGGTGGGCTCGGGAAACGCGCGAGTATACATACGTGAATGTATGTATATTCGGCTTTTTTCCGCAAAGCCCCTCTTTTACCAAAGTCCATTCATGGCCCGCCGCACCAAAGCCGAAGCACAGGAAACGCGCAACCGGCTGCTCGACGCCGCCGAGCGCCTGTTCCAGGCCAAGGGCGTGTCGGGCACCACGCTGAACGACATCGCCACCGCCGCGGGCGCCACGCGCGGCGCGGTCTACCACCACTTCAGGGACAAGGCCGACCTGTTCAACGCCATGATGGAGCGCGTGACCCTGCCGCTGGAGACCTCACTCGCCGAGGCGGGCCGTGCGGCCGCCGCCGAGGACGATCCCCTGCGCTCCCTGCGCGACACCATGGGCAGCGCCTTGCGCCAGACGGCACGCGACGAGCGCACGCGGCGCGTGTTCGAGGTGGCCACGCACAAAGTGGAATACACCGACGAGATGCAGGCCGTGCGCGATCGCCACCTGCGGGTGCGCAACGAGTGCATGGCGGTGACCCGCGATACCCTGCAGCTGGCCGCGCAGCGCCAGGGCCTGAGCCTGCCCATTCCCCTGTCGGCGGCGGCGCTGGGCCTGCACGTGATGATCGACGGCCTGATTCAGAACTGGCTGCTCGACCCCAAGGCCTTCGACCTGGTCACGCGCGGACGCCAGACCATGGACATCTACCTCACCGGCCTGGGCTTTCGGGAGCCAGCGGCCGACGGTCCTCAGGGCCGAGAGCGTTCCGGCGGCGCGACCGCCGGCCGCAAGCGCCAGGCCATGGGCGAGGCCATGCCCACCACGCCCCCCACGGCCCAGAACACGTAGGCCACGCCCACCGCCGCGCCGGCCGAGCCGAACAGCAGGGGCATCGCGACGCTCGATCCGTTGATGGCCATGGCGCGCAGGCCCAGGGCCTCGCCGTGGCGGTGCGGCGGGGTCATCTGGTGCAGCATGCTCATGATCATGGGCTGCACCGAGCCCAGCGCGAAACCCAGCAGCACCGACAGCGTGGCCATGGCCCAGGCCGCGTGCGCGAAGGGGTAGAGGGCGAACAGCGTGGCGGTGGCGAACATGGCCGCGGCGATCACCGCCGATTCGCGCAGGCGCGCGGCGATCCAGGGCATGAGCACGCGGATGGCCGTGGCCGCGAGCGCGAAGCCGCCCAGGATGGCGCCGATGGCGGTGGCGCTCAGGCCGCGCTCGTAGCCCAGCACGGGCACCAGGAAGGTGTGCACGTCCCAGCAGGACGACAGCATCCAGTTCAGGGCCATCAAGCGGCGGAAATCGGGCTGGCGCAGCAGGTCCCAGGACGAACGTTTGCGGGCGCCTTCGGGCGCGGACTCGCGCGGCAGTTCCTGCGTGCGCCGCACCCACCACCAGGCCAGCCAGGGCAGCAGCGCGAGCACCAGGTAGGCCCAGCGGAACCCCGCGTGGTCGATGACGAAGCCGGCCAGCACCGGTCCCAGGAAGTTGGAGATCGACGGCCCCACCGCCATCCAGCTGAACACCTGGCGCAGCTCGGTCGCGTCGTGCGCGAGCCGGCCCACGTGGCGCTGCAGCGCGATCATGGCCAGGCCACTGGCGGCGCCACAGGTGGTGGCCGACAGGCACAGCACCCAGAACGTGGGCCAGGCCACGGCCGCCAACCCGCCCAGGCTTGCCACGGTCACGGCCAGGCGCACCGGGCGCTGCAGGCCGTGCCGGTCGGCGAAGCGGCCGGCCGGCAGCGCCAGGAACACCGGCGCCAGCGCAAACAGCGCCAGCAGCACGCCCACCGACCAGGCGCTGTGGCCTTCGCGCAGCGCCATCAGGGGCGCCGCCATGCGAAAGCCGGTCATGCAGGCGTGCACGCTGATCTGCGAAGCGATCAGCCGCGCGAGATCCACGCGCAAGCGGGGGTTCAAGGGGCCTCGGGGTCGGAGGGGTCGCTGTCCAGCGGCAGCAGCGCGCTGCTGCGGTCCTGCGGCAGCGCTTCCACGGTCTTGAGCGCACGGCCCATGGCGCGGCTGCGCACCTCGGCCTGGTCCAGGGTGTTGAGCACCGTCTGGGTCTGGCTCTTCACGCGCGCCAGCACGTCGCCGAACTTGCCGAACTCGGTCTTGACCGCGCCCAGCACCTGCCAGACCTCGCTGCTGCGCTTTTCCAGCGCCAGCGTGCGAAAGCCCATCTGCAACGAGTTGAGCATGGCCATCAGCGTGGTCGGGCCGGCCAGGGTGACGCGGTGCTCGCGCTGCAGCAACTCCATCAGGCCGGGGCGGCGCAGCACCTCGGCGTACAGGCCCTCGGTGGGCAGGAAGAGGATGGCGAAGTCGGTGGTGTGCGGCGGCTCGAGGTACTTGTCGGCCATGGACTTGGCCTCCAGGCGGATGCGCTGCTCCAGCGCACGGCCCGCGGCCTCGGCGCCGTCCCCGTCGGCGCGCTGCTGGGCGTCGAGCAGGCGCTCGTAGTCTTCGTTCGGGAACTTGGCGTCGATCGGCAGCCAGCAGGGCGCGCCGTCGTCGCCACGGCCCGGCAGGCGCACCGCGAAATCGACCGGGTTGCGCGTGCCGGGGCGCGTGACCACCTGGGCCGCGTACTGGTCGGGCGCGAACACCTGCTCCAGCAGCGCGGCCAGCTGGGCCTCACCAAACATGCCACGCGTCTTCACGTTGGTGAGCAGGTGCTTGAGATCGCCCACGCCTTGCGCCAGCGTCTGCATCTCGCCCAGGCCCTTGTGCACCTGCTCCAGGCGGTCGGCCACCTGCTTGAAGCTCTCGCCCAGGCGCGCCTGCAGCGTGCTCTGCAGCTTCTCGTCGACCACGGCACGCATCTCGTCGAGCTTCGCGGCGTTGCCTTGCTGCAGCTGCGTGAGCTGGGCGTCCAGCGTGGTGCGGATCTCGGCCAGGCGGCGCGCGTTGGCCTCGCTCATGTCCTGCAGCTGGCGCGTCAGCGCGTCGCCCAGCGCGCCGCGCAGCTGCACCAGCTGCTGGGCGAAGCCGTCGAGCTGCGCGTTCTGCGTGCGCGTGGTTTCGGCCGACTGCGCGGTGATGGATTCCTGGAAGCGGCTCAGGCTCTCCTGCTGCTCCTGTCGTGCGTTGCGGGCGTTGTCGCTCACCTCGCGCCGCAGCTCGCCTTCCACATGCTCCACGCGCTGGGCGATCTGTTGGAGCTGCGCCAGCACCGCCTGGCGGTGGGCGATGTCCTCCGGCGACACCGGGGGAGGTTCGGGCCGGCGGCGCCACAGCAGGAGCTGCAGCGCCACGCCCACGAAGGCCAGCGCCAGCAGCGCGATCAGCAACCAGGTGTCCATGGTCAGGCGCGCGCGCCTTTCCCGATGATCTCGGCGTTGAGCGGCGTGCGCGGCTGGCCGGTGGTGAGGTAGTCGATCACGTTGTCGGCCGCCAGCATGGCCATGGCGCGCCGCGTCTGGATGGTGGCGCTGGCGATGTGCGGCGTGAGCACCACGTTGGGCACGGTGAGCAGATCGGGGTGCACCTGGGGTTCGCCTTCGAACACGTCCAGGCCGGCGGCGGCGATGCGCCGCTCCTTCAGCGCCTTCGCCAGCGCCGCGTCGTCCACGATGCCACCGCGCGCGATGTTGACCAGCGTGGCGCTGGGCTTCATCTGGGCGATCTCGGCCGCGCCGATGGCGTGGTGGCTTTCCTTGCTGTAGGGCAGCACCAGGATCAGGTGGTCGGCCTCGCGCAGCAGCGTGGCCTTGTCCACGTAGCGGGCCTGGCATTCGGCTTCGGTGGACGGATCCAGGCGCGAGCGGTTGTGGTAAATCACCTTCATGCCGAAGCCCAGGGCGCCGCGGCGCGCGATGGCCTGGCCGATGCGGCCCATGCCCAGGATGCCCAGGGTACTGCCATGCACCTCGGCACCGGCGAACATGTCGAGCGCCCATCGGTTCCACTGGCCGGCGCGCAGGAAATGCTCGCTCTCGGTGAGTCGGCGCGCGGTGGCCATGAGCAGCGCGAAGCCGAAGTCGGCCGTGGTTTCGGTGAGCACGTCGGGCGTGTTGGTGGCCAGCACGCCGGCCGCGCTGAGCGCGGGCACGTCGAAGTTGTTGTAGCCCACCGCGATGTTGGCCACGATGCGCAGCGAGGGCACGGCCTGGACGATGGCGCCGTCGATGCGCTCGCTGCCGGTCGTCAGGGCGCCCACCTTGCCCTGCAGGCGCTCGATGAGCTGGGCCGGCGCGAGCACGCCATCGGCGTCGTTGTGATCGACCTCGAAGTGCTGGCGCAGGTGCTCGACGACCTCGGGGAAGATCTTGCGGCTGATGAGGATGGCGGGCTTGGCGGCCATGCGGCGGGTCTCCTTGGGGTGGTGTTGTCGGGAAACGGGGCGGGTCAGAGGAACCAGATCCAGGTGACGACCAGGAACAGCGGCACCAGAATGGCCACCGACCAGGCCATGTAGCCGAAGAAGCTGGGCATCTTCACGCCACGGTCCTCGGCGATGGCCTTGACCATGAGGTTGGGCGCATTGCCGATGTAGGTGTTGGCGCCCATGAACACCGCGCCGGCCGAGATGGCGATCAGCGTGGGCGCCAGCGTGGTCATCAGCACCTGCGGATCGCCACCAGCCGTGTTGAAAAACACCAGGTAGGTGGGCGCGTTGTCCAGGAAGGAGCTCAGCGCGCCCGTGGCCCAGAAGTACATGGCGTTGTTCGGCGAACCGTCGGCGTGCGTGACCGCGCGGATCACGGCCGCGAAGGGTCCGTCCACGCCCGCCTTGAGCATGGCGATGACCGGGATGATGGTCAGGAAGATCGCCGCGAACAGCTTGGCCACTTCCTGCATGGGAGCCCAGTTGAACTGGTTGCCCTCATGCGCGCTCTCCGGCGTGATGCGCAGCGAGACCAGCGTAACGATGATCAGACCGACGTCGCGCACGATGCCGGGCAGGCCGACCTCGGTGCCGGCCACGTTGAACACCACAGGGGACTTCCACAGGCCGCTCATCAACACCAGCACCACCACCACGCCCAACAGCGCGAAATTGATGGCGCCGTCGAAGCCCAGGCGCGGCGTGTCGGGCGTGGGATCGGGCGCGCGGACCTCCTCGCGGCGGCGGTAGTAGTACGAGTCGATCAGATAGAACAGCACCAGCAGCACGCCGATGATGAAACCGGTCTTGGCCCACAGATGCTCGAGCGTCCAGAAGAAGCCCACGCCCTTGAGGAAGCCCAGGAACAGCGGCGGATCGCCCAGCGGCGTGAGGGCACCACCGGCGTTGGACACGATGAAGATGAAGAAGACCACCACATGCACCTGGTGCCGGCGGTTGTCGTTGGCGCGGATCAGCGGGCGGATCAGCAGCATGGAGGCGCCGGTGGTACCCATGAAACTGGCGAGCACCGCGCCGATGGCCAGAATGCCCGTGTTCAGCCCCGGGCTGCCGTGCAGGTTGCCGCGCACGAAGATCCCGCCGGCCACGGTGAACAGCGCCGTGAGCAGGATGATGAAGGGGATGTACTCGGCCAGCGCCGCGTGCACCACCGCGGCGCCCGTGGCGCCAGCGCCGAACGTGAGGGCGAAGGGCACCAGGAAGACCAGGGCCCAGGCTGCCGACACCTTGCCGAAATGGTGGTGCCAGAACATGGGCGCCAGCAGCGGCATGACGGCAATGGACAGCAGCACGCCGGCGAAGGGCAGGCCCCACCAGGCGGACAGCTGGCTGCCGTCGAGCTCGGCGGCGCCGGCCAGGCCGGGCAACAACAGGCACGACAGGGCCAGGGCCCTGAGCGAAAGGGAGCTCACGACGCGCTCCCGTTCAGACGGCCAGCAGGTCGACTTCAAACAGCAGCGTGGCGTTGGGCGGGATCACGCCGCCCGCGCCGCGCGCGCCGTAGCCCAGCTCGGCCGGGATCACCAGGCGGCGCGTGCCACCGACCTTCATGCCCTGAACGCCCTCGTCCCAACCGCGGATGACGTGGCCCATGCCCAGCGGGAATTCGAAGGGTTGGCCGCGGTCCTTGCTCGAATCGAACTTGCTGCCGGCGGCGCCGTTGACGTACAGCCAGCCTGTGTAGTGCACCTGCACCGGTCGGCCTGCCTGGGCTTCCTCGCCCTGCCCGACCACGGTGTCTTCGTATTGCAGGCCGCTGGGGGTGGTGATCATGTCTGTCTCCTGAAGAAGAAAAGGAAAAACGGAAAGAGCGGGTGGCCTCAACCCAACCAGTGGGTGAACGACCGGACCGGTTCGCGCGGCGTGTGAAAACCGTTGACGGGCTCGTCGGGGTTCGCGTAGCCCAGCGCCATGCCGCAGACCACCATTTCGTCGGGGCCGGCGCCGATGTGCGGGAGGATGATTTTCGCGAAACCGTTCCAGGCCGCCTGCGGGCAGGTGTGCAGGCCCTGGCCGCGCGCGGCCACCATGATGTTCTGCAGGAACATGCCGTAGTCCACCAGCGAGCCGCGGCCCATCACGCGATCGAGCGTGAACATCAGGCCCACGGGCGCGTCGAAGAAGCGGAAGTTGCGGTGGTGCTGCGCATGCATCTTGTCCTTCTCGCCCTTGTTGATGCCCAGCAGACCGTACAGACCCCAGCCGTTCTCGCGCCGGCGGTCGATGTAGGGGCTGACCCATTTCTCGGGGTAGTAGTCGTACTCCTCACGGTACTCGGCGGCCAGCGCGGGGTTGGCGTAGATGGCGTCGTGGGCGGCGCAGACCTTGGCCACGAGTTCGTCGCGCGCCGCATGCTGCAGCACGTACACGCGCCAGGGCTGGGTGTTGGTGCCCGACGGGGCGCGGCTGGCCACGTCCAGGATGTGTTCGATGGTCTCGCGCGGCACCGGCGTGGGCAGGAAGGCGCGCACCGACATGCGGCTGGTGATGGCGGCGTCGACGCTCGCGGGGTCGATCGCGACGGGCTCGGCGAGGTTCATCTCAGGGTCTCCAGGGTCTTCTTCAAGGCGTCGGGCAAGGACACGGGTCGGCGGCTGGTCCGGTCCACGTAGACGTGCACGAAATGGCCGTGCGCCGCCGTGCGGTCCGCGCCGTCGGCGAACAGGCCCACCTCGTAGCGCACGCTGGACGTGCCCAGGTGCGCCACGCGCAGGCCGGCCCACACGGTCTGGGGAAAGCTCAGCGGCTCGAAATAGTGGCACTGCGTCTCCACCACCAGGCCGATGACGCCGCCCGCGTGGATGTCGAGCGCGCCGGATTCGATCAGGTGCGCGTTGACCGCGGTGTCGAACCAGCTGTAGTAGACGACGTTGTTGACGTGGCCGTAGACGTCGTTGTCGGCCCAGCGGGTGCCGATGGCGCGAAAGACGCGGAAGTCGCTGCGGGGCCGGGCCTGGGGACGGGAAGCCGGTGCGGTCATGGCGCAGGATTGTGCCAGTGCGTACCGGAGGGGGTTCCAGCCGCCAGCGCCGGCGGCCTTGCCAGCCAGCGGCGCTCGAAGGCCAGCGCCGTGCGGTAGGTGTTGATCTGCACCTGCACCGTGGCCTCCAGGTCGTGGCCGTAGCCGCCGCCCATGGCGAAGACCAGCGGCAGCCGGCGCGACCAGGCCCAGTCCATCACGCGGCGATCGCGCGCTTCGAGGCCGTCGAAGCTGAGCTTGAGGCGTCCCAGGCGATCGCCCTCGTGCGGGTCGGCGCCCGCTAGGTAGAGCACCAGTCCGGGCTCGAAGCGGCGCGCCAGCTCGTCGAGCGCCAGGTCCAGGGCGTGCAGGTAGTCGTCGTCGCCGCAGCCGTCGGGCAGCTCCACGTCCAGGTCACTCGGCTCCTTGCGGAAGGGAAAATTCTTGGCGCCGTGCAGCGAGAGCGTGAACACGCTGGGGTCGGCCGCGAAGAGGCGTGCCGTGCCATTGCCCTGGTGCACGTCAAGGTCGACGATGGCCACGCGCAGCGGCTGGCGGTGGCGGCGGGCGTGTTCGGCCTGCATCAGCCGCGCGGCGACCGCGAAGTCGTTGAAGACGCAAAAGCCACCCCCCTTGTCGGCGTAGGCGTGGTGCGTGCCGCCCGCCAGATTGGCCGCCAGGCCGCCGCCCTGCCCCATCACGCGGCGCGCGGCCTGCAGCGTCGCGCCCACCGAACGGCGCGCGCGCTCGGCCATCGCCGGGCTCCAGGGGAAACCGATCTCACGCTGCATCGCAGGGCTCAAGGAGCCGTCCGCCACCGCGGCGATGTAGGCCGGCGCGTGCACCAGGGCCAACTCCCCGTCGCTGGCGGGCAGCGCCTCGTGCAGATCCACCTCGGGCAGTTCGCGCGCCAGGCGTTCGCGCAGACGGCCGTACTTGGCCATGGGAAAGCGGTGCCCGCTGGGCAGGGGCAGCACGAAGTGGTCGGCGTAGTAGGCGTGCACGGGGCGCGGGCGAAACGGCGGCGGCGCATTGTGGGCGCGGCGCGAAGCCGCAGCGCGGGCCCCGGATTTAGAAAGCGCCCCCTAAATTGCTGCAACGCAGCAAAAAGGGCTTGCATCCCTGGCACAGCTCCTGAATAATTCGATCCATGTTGCAGCGCAGCATAACGAACGAGACCACCGTTCGAGCCGAGGCCACCCGCCTCCACGCCGCAGCCTCTGTTGTCCCCCATCCACCCCTCAGGAGAATCTTCATGCTGACCGCCGAACAAATCATCGCCGCCCAGAAGTCCCAGATGGACACCCTCTTTGGCCTGACCCAGAAGGCTTTCGAAGGCGTCGAGAAGCTGGTTGAGCTCAACCTGCAAGCCACCAAGGCCGCACTGTCCGAGTCCGCCAACAACGCCCAGGCCCTGCTCAGCGTCAAGGACGCCCAGGAACTGCTGAACCTGCAAGCCAGCCTGATGCAGCCCCTGGCCGAGAAGTCCGTGGCCTACAGCCGCCACCTGTACGACATCGCCTCCGGCACCGGCGCCGAGTTCGGCAAGGCCGCCGAAGCCACCGCCGCCGACGCCCAGAAGAAGTTCATGGCCGTCGTGGACAACGCCGCCAAGAACGCCCCGGCCGGTTCCGAAACCGCCGTCGCCGTGATGAAGAGCGCCGTGTCCGCCGCCAACAACGCCATCGAGTCGGTGCAGAAGGCCGTCAAGCAGGCCACCGAAATGGCCGAATCCAACTTCAATACCGTGGCCGCCACCGCCGTGAACGCCTCCAAGACCGCCGCCAAGAAGCGCTGAAATAGCACAAGAACGCTGCCGTTGATCGCGGGACTTGACTTTCCGTCGCCCGCCCACAATTGACAGCGTATCGCAGGCCTTAGTCTGAACACCCAAGGTTTGCTGTCATCGGTTTTTCTGGTTGTCTCCTCGGGTCCTTTTCGAAATTCGGTTTCATCGGACCCTTCACAGCCCTCACCCTTCGGTGAGGGCTTCTTTTTTTGGTTACATGCCCCCCCACTCTGGTGCCGAGTGGGCCTCCTAGAATCCCTGGATTTCCGCGCCGCCTCCCAAGGCAGCGCCCAGTGATCAGCGAGGTTTCATGCAAGCGACAGACACCGCGCCGCGCGACTGCGACGTTCTGGTGATCGGCGGCGGGCCGGCGGGCTCCACGGTCTCCACCTTGCTGGCGCGCCAGGGCCACCGCGTGGTGCTGCTCGACAAGGACCACCACCCGCGCTTTCACATCGGCGAGTCGCTGCTGCCGGCTAACCTGCCCCTGCTCGATCGGCTGGGCGTGGGCGAAGCCGTGCGGGCCATCGGCATGCTCAAGCCCGGCGCCGAATTCGTCTCGCCGCAGCACAGCCACACGCAGACCTATTACTTCGCCGACGCCTGGGACAAGTCCATGCCGACGGCCTACCAGGTCAAGCGGGCCGACTTCGACCACCTGTTGCTGCGCAACGCCGCCGAACAGGGTGTGGAGGTTCACGAGGGCACGCTGGCCCGCGAACTGCGCTGGGCCGCCGACGGCCAGCGTGTGGCATCGGTCGTCTCCACCGACGCACAGGGGCGCAGCACCGAATGGCGACCGCGCTTCCTGGTCGACGCCTCGGGCCGCGACACCTTCCTCGCGGGCCGGCTCAAGACCAAACAGAAGAACCCCGACCACAACAGCGCCGCCGTCTACGCCCACTTCCGCGGCGCGCGTCGCCACGAGGGCCAGGACGCCGGCAACATCACCATCTTCTGGTTCGAGCACGGCTGGTTCTGGTTCATCCCGCTGAGCGACGGCGCCACCAGCGTCGGCATGGTCACCTGGCCGTACCACATGAAGACCCGCGGCGGGCGCGAGCTGATGGACTTCCTGCTGGACAACATCCGCCATTGCCCGGCACTGGCCGAGCGCCTGGCCGGCGCGCAGCCCTCAACGCCCGCCGAGGCCACCGGCAACTACTCCTACCGCTCCACCCTCAGCCACGGCGCCGGCTTCCTGCTGCTGGGCGATGCCTATGCCTTCGTCGACCCGGTGTTCTCCTCGGGCGTGTGGCTGGCCATGAGCAGCGCGGAAATCGGCGCGCGCACCGTGGACACCTGCCTGCGCGAGCCGGCGCGCGCGGCCCAGGCCCTGCGCCGCTTCGACCGCCACATGCGCCATGGCCCGCGCGAGTTTTCCTGGTTCATCTACCGCATGACCAACCCGACCATGCGCGGCTTCTTCATGGAGCCGCACAACCCCCTGCGCATGAAGGAGGCGCTGCTGTCGGTGCTGGCGGGCGATCTGTTCGGCCGCACGCCGATCTGGCCGTCGCTGTGGGCCTTCAAAGGCCTGTACCTGACGGTCAATCTGGGCAACCCGCTGCGCAGTTGGCGGGCCTGGCGGCAGCGCCGGCGCAACATCCGGCCCGCCGCTTCGGCCAGTGCCTCCTCCAGCGCATGAGCGGCCTGCGATTGCTCACGCCGCGCGTCGTCGACGCTCTTGCCCCGTCCGGCGTGTTGGGCGGGGCCGCCCTGGACGGCGCGTGCGGCACGCCCGCCTGGCCCGAGCAGCGCCTGCGCATGCCGGGCGAGCGCGGCGCCGCGGCCGCCTGGCGCGAGGCCTGGGCCAGCGACGGCCCGCTGCAGCAGGGCCAGGACGGCGGCCTGCGCTGGCGCGGCGACGGCGACTGGCTGTACGGCCTGATCGAACTCGACGAGCCCACGCCCGACGCGCCCGAGCGCGGCGCGTGCCTGCGCGAACGCACCCGCGAGGCCTACCTGCGCCTGTTCGCCCTGCTCGGGGCGCGCGGCACGCCGCACCTGTGGCGCGTGTGGAACTACATGGCCGGCATCAACAGCGATGAGCAGGGCCTGGAGCGCTACCGCTGGTTCAACCTGGGCCGCCACGACGCCTACCAGGCCCTGGGCGCCACCGCCGCCGCCCAGATGCCGGCGGCCAGCGCCCTGGGCTGGGCGGGCCACGGGCCGCTGTCGATCGCCTTCCTCGCCGGGCGCCGGGCCCCGCGCCCGATCGAGAACCCGCGCCAGGTGAGCGCCTTTCACTACCCGGGCGACTACGGCCCGCGCCCGCCGCTGTTCGCGCGCGCGGTGCTGGCCGACTCGGGCGCCGGCGAGTGGCTTCTGGTCTCCGGCACCGCGAGCATCGTCGGCCACCAGACCGTGCACCCGGGCGACGTGGTCGCGCAATGCGAGGAAACCGCGCGCAACCTGCGGGCCGTGCTGGACGAGGCCAACCGCGCCACGCGCACCAGCGGGCATCGCGCCGAGGCACTCAGCCACCGCGTGTACGTGCGCCACGCGGCCGATTTCCCCGTCGTGCGCCGCACGCTCGAGCGCTGCCTGGGCGGCGCCGGCCTCACGCTGATGCAGGCCGACATCTGCCGCCAGGACCTGCTGGTCGAGGTGGAGTCCCTGGCCCACGGTGCCGTCCTGCGCTGATGCGGCTCACCCTGTCCCGCCCCACCCAGTGGCTGCAGGCGCTGCGCGAGCACCTGGCCATGGTGCTGGGCCTGGGCCTGCTCGCCACGCTGTGCCTGAGCTGGTCGCCGATCGCCCTGGTGCTGCACCACGCGCTGCCGCGGCGCTGGGGGCAGGCCGTGGGCCGGCGTGTGGCCACGGCCTGCTTCCGCTTCTACCTGGGCGCGCTGCGCGCGGCCTGCGGCTGCCGCTTCGATCTGGACGCGCTCGATGGCCTGGCCGGGCAAGGCCCGATGATCGTGGTGGCCAACCACCCCAGCCTGCTCGACGCCCTGCTGCTGGTCTCGCGCCTGCCCAACGCGGTCTGCATCATGAAGGCCGGCCTGATGGACAACCCGCTGTTCGGCGCGGGTGCCCAGCTCGCGGGCTATGTGCGCAACGACAACCTGCTGCACGTGATCCTGCAATGCCGCAGCGAACTGCGCAAAGGCACCCAGGTCATCGTCTTTCCCGAAGGCACGCGCACCACCGACTGGCCCATGAACCGCGTGCCCGCCTCCATCGGCCTGCTGGCGGTGCGCTCGCAGGTGCCGGTGCAGACGGTGCTGCTCGATTTCTCCAGCCCTTACCTGGGCAAGGCCTGGCCGCTGTGGCGCCGCCCCGAGCTGCCGCTGCGGGTGAGCGCGCGCCTGGGGCGGCGCTTCGAGCCGCCCAGCGACGCCCGCACCTTCACCGACGAACTGCAAAGCCACTTCGACCAGGCGCTCAAGAACGCCCAGGTCGCGTCCGCGAACCCATGCCCCAGCCGTCCACCACCCACCTCGTCCTGATCCCCGCCTACAACCCGGGCGAGTTGCTCGCGCGCACGGTGCGCGCGGCGCGCGCGCAGTGGGCACCGGTGTGGGTGGTGGTCGACGGCAGCACCGACGGCTCCACCGCCGAGGTGCAGGCCCTGGCCGCGCAGGACCCCCAGCTGCGCGTGATCGTGCTGCCCCGCAACCAAGGCAAGGGGGCGGCGGTGCTGGCGGGCCTGCAGGCCGCCGCGCGGGCGGGCTTCACGCACGCGCTGACCATGGACGCCGACGGCCAGCACCCGGGCGAACTGATCCCCCGCTTCATGGCCACCTCGCTGTCCCAGCCCGAGGCCATGGTGCTGGGCAAGCCGGTCTTCGGTCCCGAGGCGCCCGCGCTGCGCGTGCAGGGGCGGCGCATTTCCAACGCCTGGGCCAACATGGAAACCCTGGGCATGGGCGTCGGCGATTCGCTCTACGGCTTTCGGGTCTACCCGGTGCGCGCGCTCATCGACGTGATGCGTTCCACGCGCTTCATGCGCCGCTTCGACTTCGACCCCGAGGCCGTGGTGCGCCTGTGCTGGGCCGGCGTGCGCCCGATCAACGTGGACGCGCCGGTGCGCTACCTCGCCCCCGAGGAAGGCGGCGTGTCGCACTTCAAGTACCTGCGCGACAACCTGCTGCTCTCCTGGATGCACAGCCGGCTGTTCGCGGGTTTCGTGCTGCGGCTGCCCCGGCTGTTGTGGCAGCGGCTCAGGCCATCGCCCCGTTGATGCCGATCACCTGCCCGCTGATGTAGCCGGCCCGCTCGGAGGCCAGGAAGGCCACGAGATCGGCCACCTCCTCGGCGCGGCCCGCGCGCTGCATGGGCACCAGCTGCTTCACCGTGGCGGCGTCGAACACGCCGTCGGCCATGCCGCTGTCGATGATGCCGGGCGCCACGGCATTGACGGTGATGCCGCGCGCGGCCACCTCCAGCGCCAACGAGCGCCCCGCCGCGTGCAGCGCGGCCTTGGCCGCCGAGTAGTTCACCTGCCCGCGGTTGCCCACCACGCCGGACACCGAGGTGATGTTGATGACCCGGCCCCAGCGCGTGCGGATCATGGGCAGCATGAGCGGCTGCGTGATGTTGAAGAAGCCGTTGAGCGACACGTCGAGCACGCGGTCCCATTGCTCGCCCGTCATGCCGGGAAAGACGGCGTCGTCGTGCACGCCGGCGTTGTTCACGAGCACCTGCACCGGGCCCTGCTCAAGCAGGCCAGCCAGGGCCGCCGCGCAGGCCGCGCGGTCGGTCACGTCGAATCGGCAGGCGCTCGCCCGGCCACCGGCGGCCAGGATGCGGTCGACCACGGCCTGCGCGCGTTCCATGCCCTGGTTGGCGTGCACCAGCACCTCCAGGCCGTCCTGCGCCAGGCGCTGCGCGATGGCCGCGCCCAGGCCGCCGCTGCCGCCCGTGACCAGGGCCCGTTTCGGGGCCGTCATGCCGCCCCCCCGTCGCTGGCGAGGCCCGCGGCATCGAGCACCACCGCCGCGCGGCCATCGGCCAGGGCGCCGCGGGCGCCCTCGACGCTGAAGCCGTAGAGCACGTTTCGCGCATCACCCGACAGGCGCTCGGCGCGCACGCGCAGCGGCGCGTCGGCGGCTTCGATGCTCAGCGTGTGCAGGTTCACCCCCCGCACGCTGGCCAGGTAGCCCGCGCGCGGCGCCTCGTGCAGGCCGGCGACCAGGGCGCCGTGCACGGCCATGGCCTGGGCCGCGTATTCGATGGCGTGCACCGCGCCCAGGGCGCCATCGGCGCCGCGCAGCGGGTGTGTGGCCAGGCTGTCGAGCCGCGCCTCGCAGTGGATGGCCTCGGGCGACCAGTGCCGCACGGCGTCGAGCAGGCACATGTCGAGCTGGTGGGGGATGCGGCGCGCGATCGCGTCGCGGTCGAGCGGGGCGTGGGGGGTCGGGTCGGTCATGGTTGGCGGGGCGTGAAGCGCAGCCGCAGGTGCTGGGGCGCCAGGTAGTCCAGCACCACGGGGCGATCATCGCCGCGCGCGATGCGCTCGAGCAAGGGCAGACCGCGCAGCGCGGGAAAGGCCCTGCGCAGGCCGTCCAGCGGCGCCGCCGCCAGCGTGTCCACCGGATCGCGCGTGAGCGCGCCGTGCAGCGTGCCCAGGCTTCGCTCGCGCGGCGCGGTGCCCAGCCAGAGCGCGATGCCCGCCGCATCGGGCACGGGCCGGCAGGCGTGCAGCGGCTCGGGGTACTCGCTGTCGTAGGCCACCAGCAGCACCTCGGGCGCGCCGTCGAGCAACTGGCCCACGGCGTCGATCCAGCCCGCACCCAGGCTGGCGTCGTGGGCGCACAGCACCTGGCTCGGCGCCATGGAGCGCGTGGCGATGCCCCAGTAGCCGGCCGCCGCGTTGTGCACCGAGTTGTGGAATCGCGTGGGCGAGATGGCGCGGTCCTCGCCCGCCAGCTGTTCGCACAGGGCGTGGCAGTTGTGGCCGTCGGCGCCGGACGAGGTGAAGACCGTGGCGATGTCGGCCGGGTCCTGTCCGTCCAGCGCGCGCTGGCCCAGCGCCAGCGCCAGGCGCACCACGCGGCTGGCGCGGCGGCGCTCGGCGGCCGGCAGTGCCTGGGCCGGCGGCAGCACCGAAGGCGCGTGCGCCCAGGCCTGCTCGCCGCGCAGCACGGCCGCGGCCTGGGGCCAGTCGGCCAGGCCGGGGGCGATGATGGAGACGCCGTGCAGCCAGACGGCGGTGTGCGGTGCGGCGTGGGGGCGCTGGTTCATGCTTGGCCCCCACCGAACACGAGGCTGCAATTGCTGCCGCCAAAGCCGAAGGAGTTGGAGAGCGCGTACCGCAGCCCGGGCGCGGGCGCGCCGTCGAGGCGGTAGTCCAGTTCGAGCGCCGGATCGAGTTCGCGCGTGCCGGGGCTGCCGGGGATCCAGCCCTCGCGCAGCGCGATGGCGCAGGCCACCGCCTCCAGCGCGCCGGCCGCGCCCAGCGTGTGGCCGGTGGCGCCCTTGATGGACGAGCACGGCGCACCGCGCCCGAACAGCGCGGCCACGGCCAGGCCCTCGGCCGCGTCGTTGGCCGGCGTGGCGGTGCCGTGCAGGTTGATGTAGCCGATCTGGTCCGCCCGCAGGCCAGCCGAGCGCAGCGCGGCCTGCATGGCCAGGCGCGCGCCCAGGCCCTGCGGGTGCGGGGCCGACATGTGGTGCGCGTCGCTGGACTCGCCCACACCCAGCAGCCGCACGGCGGCCGGTGCGCCGTCGCGCTCCAGCAGCGCGAAAGCCGCCGCCTCGCCGATGGAGATGCCGTCGCGCCGCGCATCGCTGGGCCGGCAGGGCTCGGCCGAGGTGAGTTGCAGCGAGGCGAAGCCGTACAGCGTGGTGAGGCAGAGCGAATCGACGCCACCCACCACGGCGGCGTCGATGGTCCCCGCCGCGAGCTGGCGCGCGGCGGCGGCGAACACCTTGGCGCTGGACGAGCAGGCGCTGGACAGCGCCATGGCCACGCCCTGCAGCCCGAAGGCGGCGCGCACGAAGGCGCTCACCGAGCCGGTGTTGTGCGTGGTGTCGTAGTGGAACCAATCGGGCAGCGCGCCCGTGGCGGGGTCGCGCTCGCGGTAGGCCAGTTCGGTCTGCAGGATGCCCGAGGTGCTGGTGCCGACGAACACGCCCACGCGGTCCGCGCCGTGGCGGGCCACGGCCTCGCGCACGCGCTCGGCGAAGCCATCCTGCTGCAGGCCCATCCAGGCCAGGCGGTGGTTGCGGCAGTCGAAGGCGCTCAGCGCGGCCGGCAATGCCACGGCGTCGACGCCAGGCACCTCGCCGATCCAGGTGGGCAGGTCCACGGTTTCGAAGCGGCAGGGCGTCAAGCCACTGCGCGATTCGCGCAGTGCCCGCGTGTGCTCGGCCAGGCCCTGCCCCAGGCAGGAGGTGGCGGTGTAGGCGGTGAGGGAAACGGCTTGCATGGGGAAACCCGGGACGCGGCGCTCAGCGCACGCGGCAGTACAGCATGACGTTGGCCAGGGGCTTGTTGCCGCTCATGTCGCGGCTGTCCACCTCGAAGCCCAGCGATTCGAGCTCGGCGCGCCACTCGGCCAGCGGCCGCGCGTACAGGCGCGAGAGCCGGTGCCCGCGCGCGAAGGTCACCACGCGGTCGATGTTCAGGCCCATCTGGTAGCGCCAGCCGGCCGACGCGTCGCCGATGCGGGTGAGGAACACGCCGCCCGCCGGCAGCGCGGCGCGGATGCGCGCCAGCAGCTCGCTCTGGCGCTGGTGGTCCACGTAGTGCAGCGCGTCCAGGATGGTGATGGCGTCGGGCCGGCCGAGCTCGGTGCGTGTCATGTCGCCGCGCTCGATGCGCACCACCGGGTGCGTGGCGCCGAAGGCCTGGGCCGCGCGGTCCACGTCCTTGTCCATCAGCTCGATGCCGCGCAGCGCGCGGGGGGTGGGCGGCGGCGCCCAGTCGGCGGGCCAGCGGCCCCGCGCCGCCAGCTGCTGCGCGGCCAGCAGCCAGGAAAACAGGCTGCCCTGCCCGCTGCCCAGGTCCAGCACGCGCGGCGCGCCGCTCAGCAGGCCGCGGCGCAGGATGTCGTGAAAGATGGTGTCGTGGCCGAGTTTGCCGCGCGCGTAGTGGTACGCGAAGCGACCGCCGGCGCGGAAGCGTTCGCTGGCGTGGTCGACCAGTTCGTGTACGAAGGCGTGGCTCATGCGAGGGACGGGATCATTCAAGGGATTGGAACAGGGTCTCGGGCCGCAGCCCCCGGCGGTGCGCCTCGGCCATGACGGCGGGCAGCGCGTGCAGCAGGGCCGGCTGACCGTCGGGGGCGCGCGCGGCGTGGCCGTCGTGCAGCAGCAGGATGTCGCCAGCGGCGAAGCCGCGCAGCAGCCGGCGCTGCACGGTGGCCGGATCGCCGGTGCGGGTGTCGAAGCCGCGGCGCGTCCAGCTGGCGTGCCGCAGGCCCAGGCCGTGCAGCACCGGGTCGAGGAAGGGATTGCGCAGACCGGCCGTGGGCCGGAAGAAGCGCGGCGCCTGGCCGGTGATGTCGCTCAGCGCGGCCTGCGCGGCGGCGATGTCGCGCCGCATGCGGCCGGGCCCGAACAGCGAGAAGGCATTGGAATGCGACTGGCCGTGGTTCTCCACGCGGTGTCCACGCGCCACGATGGCGCGGCACAGCGCCGGCTGCGCCTGCGCGCGGCGGCCGATGCAGAAGAAGCTGGCCTTGGCCCCGAGTTCGTCGAGCAGGTCCAGCACGCGCGGCGTGATCTCGGGGTCGGGGCCGTCGTCGATGGTGATCGCAAAGGCGCCGCGCGCGGCCGCGGCCGCGGGCAGGTGCACCCAGTTCTCGCCCAGCCATTGCGAGCGCGGCCACAGGCCCGCGGCCACCACGGCCGCATGGTTGGCCACCACACCGCTCGCCAGCCAGGGCCACCAGCCGGGCTGCCACAGCCCCGCGCCCAGCGCAGCGCCGTGCAGCAGCACGCTGGCCTGCAGCAGCGGCGCGGGCCGCCAGCGCGGGCCGTTCAGCCGGGCCGGCGTCATGGCGCGCCCTCCCCGTCCGCCGCCCAGGGCCGCCGCGCCACCAGGGCGGACCACAGGGCCTGCCAGCAGGCCCAGTCGTGACCGCCGTCGATGCGCAGCACGCGCTCGGCGGGCAGGCGCGCGGCCATGCGGTCCATGCCGTCGGCGAAGCGGTCCTGGCGGCCATAGCCCATCCAGGCCACGGGGCGCGGTGGTGCTTGCTTCCACCAGGCCCAGACCTCAAAGGCCGGGTCGCTGTCGTCGGGCGCAGGGCCGGGCCAGGCGTCCAGCCCGCCCGCGCGTTCGATGGCGTTCCAGGCCAGCCGATCGCCCGGGTAGGGCGCCAGCAGGCACAGGCCATCGACCAGGTCCGGGTGGCGCCGCGCGCACAGCACGGCCTGCCAGCCGCCCAGCGAAAGACCGCCCAGCCAGACGCGGCGCCCCGCCTCGCGTGCGGGCCGCAGCCACTCGGTGGCCAGGGCCTCGATGGCGTCGGCGCCGTCGTAGCGCTGTGCCTGCAGGTCGAGCGCCACCATGTCGATGGCCTGGCCCGCGGCGGCGGCCTCGGCGTCCCAGCCTTGCGCGGCCACGTCGGCGGCGCCCATGGCCGCGCCGGGCAGCCAGACCAGGCGGCAGGGGGCCTCGCCGGTCCAACCCGCGAAGCGCTGGGCCTTCATGGGACGGGGTCCTTGTGCGCCGGCGTGAGCACCGCCGACAGCAGCAGCGCCAGCACCGCGCCCGGCGCCACCGTCACACCCACCGCCTGCAGCACCGGCACCGAGGACAGCGAGAGCACGCCGAAGCCGATGGCCGTGGTGGCGCAGGCCACCAGCACCGACAGCAGGGCCCGCGGATCGGCGTGCGGGTCGCGCCGCCAGCGCTCGATGAACAGCGAGTAGTTGGAACCCACGGCCACGATGAGCAGCATGCCGATGAGGTGCAGCAGGTGCAGGCGCACGCCCAGCGCGTGCAGGCTGGCGATCACGAT
The DNA here is from genome assembly GCF_034421675.1 of Hydrogenophaga sp. SNF1. Lineage (NCBI taxonomy): Bacteria > Pseudomonadati > Pseudomonadota > Betaproteobacteria > Burkholderiales > Comamonadaceae > Hydrogenophaga > Hydrogenophaga sp. SNF1. The sequence goes on along the minus strand of NZ_CP139793.1, from coordinate 2,153,517 downwards.
CAGCACCGCCGCCACGATGGGCAGCAGCACGCCCAACAGGCGGCCCGGCCCGCGCAGCGAGGCGCCCAGCACCAGCACGATGCCCGCCAGCCCGGCCAGCGACAGCGCGATGGCCTCGCGCAGGTAGCTGCCGTAGAGCGATTCGAATTCCTGCTTCAGGTCGACGAAGCGCGCACCGCTGCCCTGCAGCGCCGCGCGCAAGACCTCGGCCGGCAGGTCGGCGCCGACCGCGCCGGGCGCGGGGCGCAGCGGCAGCAGGGCGGTCCAGCCATCGGCGTGCGGCTGCAGCAGCGAGTCCACGGCGATGGCCAGGGCCGAGCCGTCGAGGTCCTCGCGCCGCAGCGGCGCGGCCGCGCGCGCCTGCGCCACGGCGTCCACGAAGGGCTTGAGCCGCGCGGCCGACAGGGGCTGCCCCTGCAACGCCAGGTTCAGGTCGCGCGACAGCGCCTCGGGCGCGGGCAAGGCGCGCTGACGCTCACGTTGCAGGGCCTCGCTGGGCAGGAAGCGCGCGGGGCTGTCGTAGCCGCCGATCAGGCCCTGCGCCACCAGCGGCTGCAGGCGCGCGGCGGCCGCCTCGGCGCCGCGCAGCGCGGCCTCGCGGTCGCTGGCGCGCACCACCACCATGTAGCGCGCGTCGGGCGCGCCCAGGTCGCCGCGCAGGCGGGCGTCGCGCTCGGCGTCCTGCGGGCTCACGCTGGACAGGGCGGACAGGTTCGGCTCCCACAGCGTGTCGCGCTGCACCACCAGCCAGGCCAGCGCCAGCAGCGCCGCGCCCAGCACGGGCCAGCGCCAGGCCCGCAGCGCCAGCACGCGCGGCGTCACCCAGGCCGGCAGCTCGGGCGTGCGCGCCACCTGGCCGCCGGCCATGGCGGGCAGCACCAGCCGCGTGGTCAGGGCGGCGACGAACACACCCGTCATGGCGTACAGGCCGAGCTGCGCGAGCCCCGGGAAACCCGCGAACAGCAGCGCGCCGAAGCCCAGCACCGAGGTGGCCACGCCCAGGCGGATGGTGGGCCAGAAGTTCTCGTGCCAGCGCCGGCCCTCGCCGCTGTCCTCGCGCCCGGTCTGCACGAAGTAGTAGATGCCGTAGTCCACCGCCTCGCCCACCAGCGCGGCGCCGAAGCCGGCCGTGATGGCGAACACCGAGCCGTGCACCTGCCCCACCGCCACCAGGCCCGCGAGCGAGCCGCTCACCGCCGGCACCAGGGTCAGCAGCAGCGGGCGCCAGCGCCGGAACATGCACCACAGCAGCAGACTGATGCCGATGGCGCTGAACAGGGTCAGCCGCGCGACGTCGGCCTGGATGGCTGCTCGCGTCTTCACCGCGAACACGCCGGGCCCCGACACCTCCAACCGCAGCGCGCCCGGCGGCAGCGCGTCGAAGGCGGCCTGCACGCGCGCCACGGCCTCGGCCTGGCCGTCGGTGTCCGCGCCCGCCGCGCGCGTCTGCAGCAGCAACATCGCGCGCGCGCCGTCGCGCGACACCCAGACGCCCTCGGCCATGTTGGGCTGGCCCTGCGACTGCCAGCCCATCAGCACCTCGAAGGCCTCGCCCGTGGGGTCGGACGGGAACCGCGCCTTGAACGGCAGCCCCGCCGGCGAGGACACGATGTCGATGGCGTTGAGGATGGCCTCGCGCAGGCCCTCGGGCGTGAAGCGCTGCGGTCCCACGGCCGGGCTCAGCGTGTAGCGGTGCTTCTGCAGCAGCGCGAACTCGCGGTCCAAGGCCTCCAGCTCGCCGTTCTGCACCGAGACGAAGGCGCCGTCGGCCGAGAGCCGCTGGCGCAGCGCGCGCGAAGCCTCGGCGCGCGCCGCGCTGTCGCCGCCGTCGATGGCCACCATGAGCAGGCGCGAGACCACGCCCTCGCGCAACTGCTCCACCAGCACCTGCTGCTCGGCGCTGGGGTGGGAGGGCAGGAAGAAGGACAGGTCGGTGGTGAAGCGCGTGCGCGAGGCCAGCCAGCCGCCCAGGGCCATGGCCAGGGCCCAGGCGAGCACGATCCACGCGGCACGGCGGGTCATCGGAGCCCCCCCGGGCGCGCTGCGGTGCGAGCGCCTTCGGACGGCCGGGCGGCGCTCACGGCTTGCCCACCGGTTCCAGTCGCATCTCGGTGCGGTCGCCGTCGGACTGGCTGTAGTCGATGCGGTCCACCGCGACGCCCACGCCCGAGATGACGATCTGCGTGACGATGCCGCGCAGGCGCGCCTGCAGCGGCTCCAGCGTGAGCGTCCAGCGCTTCTCGGGCTGGCCCTGCAGGGCCACGCGGTAGTGGCGCTCCAGCGCCGCGCGGTCGCCCTGCAGGGTGCTGCGGATGCTGGCCACGAAGGCCTCGACCTCGGGGCGCTGGCTCACGGGCATGCTCATGCGACGCTGGTCGCGCTCCAGCGTGAGCGTGTCCTTGTCGAGCAGCAGGCGCTCGGGCCGGGGCGAGAGCGTGCGCCGCTCCAGCCAGTCGGGCGCGCGGTAGCTCATCTCGCCGCGCGAGACCAGGGGCGCGTCGAGCATGGCCATGTGGCGCCGCTCGACGAAGCGCACCGTGCCGCCGGGGTGCGCGGCGAGCAGGGCCATCAGGCGCTCGAGTTCGTCGGCCGCGCGCGCGGCCGTCAGGGGCAGCAGCATCAGCGCCAGTAGCCAGAGCCTGCGGGAGATCATCGTTGCCAGAAGTCGAAGAAGTTGAACCAGTTGAACGGCGCCTGCCGGCAAGCGGCCTGCAGGCGCTCCACGTAGGCGGCGCGGGCCGCCTGGATCGCGGCATCGCGGGCCGCGCCACGGCCAACCGTACCAAAGTCGGCCAGCGGTTCGAACACCAGCCGGTAACGGTTCGCACCCAGGTACAGGCCTGCCATGAAGAAGACCGGCCGGCGCAGCACGGCGGCCACGCGCCAGGGCGCGACCGGAAAGGCCGCGGGGTCGCCCAGGAAATCGTGCAGGGCGCGGTCGTCCGCGTCCAGCGAGCGGTCGACCAGCATGCCCACCAGGTGGCCCTGCTCCAGCCGCTGCGCGGCCTCGACCATGGAGTCGGGCCGGCCCAGCGGCACCACGTCCTGCCGGGCCTCAGGGTTGATGGCGGCGAGCGCGGCGCGCATCTGGCGCGCGTTGTCCTCGTACATCAGCATGCTCACCTGAAGGCCGGGCCGCTGGCGGCCCACGCAGCGCAGGGCCTCGAAGCTGCCCAGGTGCGCGCCCATCAGCAGCACGCCACCGCTGTCCATGGCGCGCAGCAGCGCCTCGGCGCCCTGCACCTCCACGTCGAACAGGTCGACACGTCCGTTGAGCAGGTAGACACGGTCGTGCACCGTGGTGGCGAAGCTCAGCAGGTGGCGGTAGCGCTCGCGCCAGGTGGGCGGGCGGCCCAGGGCGCGGCGCAGGTAGTCGCGGCTGGCCGCGCGCGGGCGCGGCGCGAACAGCAGAAAGTACAGCGTGGCGCCGTGCAGCACCGCGCGGCTGAGCCGTCGGCCCCCCCACAGCGACAGGCGCACCATGAAGCGCAGCAAGCCCAGGTGGCCACGCTCGGGCCGCTGGCGCCACTCGGGCAGCGCGCGCCCATTCACCGGGTGCCCCCCCATGCCGCGCACCGCGGGGCTGGGTGCCTGGGGAACGGCCGGGCAGCGCTCATGCGTCCACCGGCCGCAGCTGGCCGGTGGCCACCGGCTCGCCACCGCGCGTGAAAACGAAGGCGAAGCCCGTGCGGGGCAAGGCACTCAGGCTCAGCCGCAGTTCGTCGCCGGGCCGCACGGCTTGCAGGAACTTGGCTTGCGGCAGGCCCCAGCCGCGCGCGCCGGGCGCCAGTTCGCGCGCCGCGCGCAGGGCCTCGTCCAGCAGCACCACGCCCGGCAGGATGGGCTGACCCGGGAAATGCCCCGCGAAGGCCGGGTGGTCCGGGGGCACGCGCCAGACGCGCTCAAGAAGGCTCACGCAGCACCTCGCGGCGGTACAGCGCAGCCAGCGCCTCGCGCGTGAGCTTGCCGGTGGCGTTGCGCGGCAGCGCCGGCAGCAGCACCAGCGGGCGCGGCAGGAAGATGGCGTCGACGCGCTCGCGCAGCTCGGCCAGCAGCGGCGCCGGCTGGCGGCCGGGCGCCACCGCGAAGGCCACCAGCCGCGTGACGGCGGCGTCACCGCCCGGCGCCTCGGGCAGGAAGAAGGCGGCGTCGAGCACGCCCTCGAGCCCCGCGAGCTGGCGGTTCAGGTAGGCCAGCGACGTGCGCTTGCCCGCGATGTTGATGAGGTCGGCGTGCCGGCCGTGCAGCACGAAGCGGCCGTCGGCCAGCGGCTCGATCAGGTCGGCCAGCGGCACGGTCCCCTCGACATGCCCGCCCTCGGCGCTGGCCACGTCGCCCGCGAACCGCAGGCGCGCGCCGGGCAGCAGCGTCCAGGCCGGGCCCGCCACGGTGCGCCGGCTGGCCAGCGCGGAGGACTCGGTGGAGCCGTAGATCTCATGCAGTTCGGCGCCGCAGGCGGCCTCGGCCTGCTGCGCCAGGCCCTCGGCCAGCGGCGCGGTGGCCGACAGCAGGCGCTGCGGCAGGGCGCCCGACGCGGCGCTGGCCAGCCAGTTGGCCAGGTGAAAGGGCGTGGTGACCAGCAGGCGCGGCGCCGGCACGGCGGCCAGGGCGTCGTTGATGTCCTGCGGGAAGAAGGGCTTGCCCGACCAGAAGCTGCAGCCGCCGTGCAGCGCCAGCAGAAAGGTGGATTCGAAACCATAGCTGTGCTGGATGGGCACGGTGCCCACCAGCACGTGCGGCGTGCGGTCCAGCCCCAACGCGGCGGCCTCGGCCTGGCCGTTGCGCACCAGGCGGCCCCAGTGCTTGGGGTGCGGCTGCGGCCGGCCGGTGGAGCCCGAGGTGAACAGCACGGCGGCCCGCCGGGCGTCGTCGATCCAGGGCATCTCGGCGACCGGCGGGCGGCCGGCGCCGGGGCGCGCGGCCACCTCGCGCCGGGGCAGCCCGGCGGCCTCGGCCGCGAGCGACATCTCGGCGCCGTCGACCAGGCACAGCGCGCCCGGGAAGTCCTGCGCCAGCTGGCGCAGGCTCTGCGGCGCCAGCGAGGACGGCTGCAGGCTCACGCGCCCGCGCAGCAGGCCGGCGGCAAAGCCCACGGCGAAGCGGTAGCGGTCCTCGCAGAGGTTGATGAGATCGCCCTCGGGCGGCAGCGCTTGCGCGAAGGCCACGGCGTCGGCCAGGAATTCGCCCACGCGCACCGGGCCGTCGGGGCACCAGGCGAACACGCCGTCGATGGCGTGCACGCTGATCAGCGGGGAAAGGCTCATGGCTGCCCCCGCGCCGACTGGCGGCGTTCGCTGTCGGCCCGCCAGGCGCGCAGCACGGCCGACAGGCTGGGCCGCTCGTGCGGCGGCAGCGCCAGCCGCCGCCACAGGGTTTCCAGCAGGAACGTCAGGCCCACCAGGGGACCCGTGAGCACGTTGGCGTGCAGCGACCAGAGCTCGCGTGGCGCGAACAGGAACAGCGCGGTGGACACCAGCGCGTTCAGCACGAAGAAGGCGGCCCAGGCGGCCGTGACCTGGCGCGTGTAGCGCAGGTGGCCCGGCGAGAGTTCGGCGCCATGCACCAGGCGCGCCAGCCGCGTGACCAGCGCGTCGCCCGGCCCCAGCAGGCTGGCGCCGAACAGCGCCGCCAGCGCGAGGTGGATGCCCAGGTGCTGCAGGTAATACAGCAGCGCCACCTCGCCGCGCAGCCAGGGCCACAGCCCCCACAGCAGCGCCGCCACCGCCAGCCAGGCAAGCCGGCGCAGCGCCGGCCGCGCCAGGCGCGCGAAGGCGACGGCCAACGCCGCGGCGAAGGGCGCCACCGCCACCGCCACGTGCAGGTCCACCGGCCCGCGGCCCGTGCTGCCGAGGTGCGAGGCCACGACCCAGCCCAGCAGCAGCAGGCCGGACGCGGCGGCGCGCAGCGGGGCCGATGGGCTCATGCGATCCGGCGCCGGGCCGCCCCCGGCCAGGCCTTGCGACCCGCGCCGCGGTGGAGCGTGCGGGTTTTCATGTGGTGCGCTGGCGCGTGATGTGGGCCGCCAGCGCGCGTGGGCTGGCGAAGATCTTCTGGTTGTTCTCGCTGTCCGAGCGCATCGGGAAACCGTAGCGCTTGGAGATGACGAGCGCGATCTCGAGCATGTCGATCGAGTCCAGGCCCATGCCCTCGCCGTACAGGGGCGCGTCGGGGTCGACCTCACCCGGGCTCAGCTCCAGGTTGAGCGCCTCGATGATGAGCTGCACGAGTTCGGGAATCAGCTGCTCCACGGCTTCGGCGTTGACGGTGTCTTCCTGCATGGCGAACTCCTGGGGAGCGTGAGGTGATCAGTGGGCGGGGGCCGCGAACGCCAGCACGACGTTGCTGCCGCCGAAGGCGAAGGAGTTGGACAGCGCCACGCGCAGGCCGTTCGCGTGCCGGCCCTGTGGCACATGGTCCACGCCCTCGCAGGCCGGGTCGAGGCGGCCCGCCAGATGGGCGGTGGGGGGGATGGCTTGCTCGCGCAGGGCCATGGCCGTGACGACGGCCTCGATGGCCCCGGCCGCGCCCAGCAAGTGACCGTGCATCGATTTGGTGGAACTCACGGGCAGGCGCTCGGCCTGTTCGCCGAACACCTCGCGCAAGGCCTGCACCTCGATCGGATCGCCTTCGGGCGTGGCGGTTCCGTGGGCGTTGACGTAGTGCACCTCGCGCGGGGTCAGGCCGGCATCGTCCAGCACGGCGCGCAGGGCGCGCACCTGGCCGGCGCGGTCGGGCCGCACCAGGTGCGTGTGGTCGCAGTTGGTGGCGAAGCCGATGAGTTCGCCGTGGATGCGCGCGCCGCGCGCCACGGCGCGGTCCCAGTTCTCGAGCACCAGCGCCGCCCCGCCCTCGCCCAGCACCAGGCCATTGCGATCGTTCGAGAAGGGCCGGCAGGCGCTGGGCGCGGTGTGCTCGTCGCCACGCGCGAGCACGCGCATGGCCTCCCAGGCCTTCACCACGCTCACGGACTGGCAGACGTCGGAGCCGCCGGTCACCATCAGCTCGGCCTCGCCCGAGCGCACGCGGCGAAACGCCTCGCCGATGGCCATGGAGGCCGAGGCGCAGGCGGCGGTGTGGCTGCTGCTCACGCCGCCCAGGCCCAGCTGGATGGAGATGTGCGCGTTGGCCGCGTTGTTCATGCCCATGACCACCGACAACGGCGACACCCGTTCGCGGCCCTTGAGCCAGAGCTCGCGCGCGCCCCGCTCGTGCGCCGCCAGGCCGCCCAGCGCGGTGCCCCACAGGCACCCCCATTGGCCGCGGTCGCTGCCGTCCTCGGCGGCCGACCGGGCCAGGCCCGCGTGGCGCCAGGCCTTGAAGACGGCGGCCATGCCCAGCTGCGAGAAGCGCTCCATCATGGACGCCAGCGGCTTGCCCAGCTCGCGCTCGGCGTCGAAGCCCTCGCAGCGCACGTAGGGCAGGCACAGGGGGCGCGGCTCGTCCTCGGTGACCATCCACCGCACGGCCGATTCGCCGGCCCACACGCGCTGAAAGAAATCCTCGAGATCGCCGCCGTAGGGACTCACAAGGCCCAGGCCGGTGATCGCGACGCGGTGCCGCGCCATGCTCACTCCGTCTTGCTGGGCACGAGCGATTCGATGACCGCCACCATGTCCGCCACGCTTTTGGGCGGGGTCTGATCGGAGGGGATCTCGATGCCCAGGCGGTCTTCGGCCTCGAACATGAGCTCGGCCAGCATCAGCGAATCGACGCCCAGCTCGGCCAGGGCCGCCCCGGGCACCACGGCGGACTCGGCCACGCCCAGGCGATCGACGAGAAACTGGCGGATCAGTTCGATGGCGTTCATGTGGGCCCGAAAAAAGTGCGGAATTATAGTGAGCGCCCCTCAGGCCGCCCTGGGGTGTACCACCCCGACGGGGGATGTCACACGCCTCGGGTACAGTGGCCCCCGCTCTACCCCACCACAGCACCCGCGCCCGCCGCCTTGACCGCCACCCCCGCACCGGCCTGGACCCGCGCCCTCGCGCGCCGCTTCTTCGCCCTGTGGCCGCTCAAGGCCGTGGGCACCACCGCCTTCATGGTGCTGTTCTTCCACGCCTACTTCTGGGTACTGAAAAACCCCTCGGGCGAATCGCTGGAGCTGCCCCTGCTGGCGCCGGACCGCTGGGTGACGTTCGAACCCTGGGCCATCTATGCCTACGGTTGGCTCTGGGTCTACGTGTCGGTGGCGCCGGGCCTGCTGGACCGCTGGCGTCCGCTGGTGCGCTATGGCGCCTGGGTGGCGCTCATGTGCGCGCTGTGCCTGGCGATCTTCTGGCTCTGGCCCACGCGCACACCGGTGTTCGACGTCGACTGGTCGGCCTACCCGCGCCTGGCCTTCCTCAAGGGCATCGACGCGTCCAGCAACGCCTGCCCGTCGCTGCACGTGGCAGCGGCGCTGCACGCGGCCTGCTGGCTGCATTGGCACCTGCGCGAGCTGGGCGCGCCGGCCTGGACGCGCTGGGTCAGCGCCTTGCAGTGCGTGGCCATCGTGTGGTCCACCATGGCGATCCGCCAGCATGTGTTCATCGACGTGCTGGCCGGCGCGGCCGTGGGCCTGCTGTTCGCCTGGCTGTCGATCCGCTCGGAACGCGCGGCCCAGGCCAGGCCCCCCGCTACAGCGGCCGCCGCTGCGCCAGCAGCGCGTTGAGCCGAGGCAAGGCCGCGCGCATGGCCTCGCGCCCGGCCTCGATGGCGCGCTCGCGCGAGGAAAAATCCGCGCCCCCCATGCCGTTGAGCACCGGACGCACCACCAGGTCGGCCGTGGCGAGTTCGTGGCGGTTGATGCTCTGCCCCATGATGGCGAAGGTCTGCAGCAGCACGTCCAGGTTGCCGGTGGCGGCGTTGGTCTCGGGCGTGGCGGAGATGTCCACCGCGAGCACGATCTCGGCGCCCATCTCGCGCGCCTGGCGCACCGGCACCGGCGCGGTGAGGCCGCCGTCTACGTACTCGGTGCCGCCGATCTTCACCGGCGCGAACACGCCCGGCACGGCGCTGGAGGCACGCACCGCGAGCGCCGCGTCGCCACGGCGAAACAGCACGCCACGGCCGGTGTGCAGGTCGGTGGCGAGCACGCCCACGGGCAAGGCCATGTCCTCCAGCAGCTTGCCGTCGATGGTGCGGCGCACGTAGCGCGCGAGCGCCTCGCCGCGCAGCAGCCCCCGGCCCAGGATGGGCAGCGACCAGTCGGCGATCTCGGCCTCCTGCATGCGCAGCGCCAGGCGCTCCAGTTCCTTGCCGGGCATGCCGCTGGCGTAGAAGGTGGCGACCAGGCTGCCGGCCGAGGTGCCGGCGAGCAGGTCGGGCCGGATGCCCACGCGCTCCAGCTCCTGGATGACGCCGATGTGCGCGAAGCCGCGCGCCGCGCCGCCGCCCAGCGCGAGGCCCAGGCGCGGCGGGCGCGTGAGCGTCACGGGTGGCGTCACGGGCGGCACCACGGGCTCGACCACCACCGGGGGCACCGGCCTGTCGGGCGCCTGCGGGGGCACGAGGGCACAGCCCGTGATCAGCAAGGCCAGCGCGCACGCCCACGCGCGGCCACCGGGGAACCATTGAAAGCGCTTAAGAATCATTCTCGTCTCTGCTAGCATCTATCACCGCTGTCCGGCGGGTGCGGGATTGTCCCAAAGCGCCGGGCGGCACCCTCTTTCGCAACCAAGAGACCACCATGAAAACCACCCGTACCATCGTCTCGGCCCTGGCGGCCGCCGCCACGCTGAGCCTCGGTGCCGCCCAGGCGCAGGAGAAGGTGCTCAATATCTACTCTGCCCGCCATTACCAGACGGACGAGGCGCTGTACAGCGGCTTCACCCAGGCCACGGGCATCAAGATCAACCGGGTGGAAGCCGACGACGCGGGCATCGTCTCGCGCCTGCGCGCCGAGGGCGCGGCTTCGCCGGCGGACATCGTGCTCATGGTGGACGCCGCCCGCATGGCCGCCGCCGACGCGCAGGGCCTGTTCCAGCCGATCAAGTCGAAGAAGCTGGACGACACCATCCCCGCCACGCTGCGCGCCGCGCCCACCGCCGATGGCGTGACCTGGACCGGCTTCTCCACCCGCGCGCGCATCGTCATCTACGACCCGGCGCGCGTGAAAGCCGAGGACGTGGCCACCTACGAGCAGCTCGCCGACCCCAAGCTCAAGGGCCTGCTGTGCACGCGCTCGGGCTCGCACCCGTACAACATGTCGCTGTTCGCCACGGTGGTGGAGCGGCTGGGCGACCAGAAGGGCGAGGCCTGGCTCAAGGGCCTGGTGGACAACCAGGCGCGCGCGCCCAAGGGCGGCGACACGGACCAGATCCGCGGCGTGGCCTCAGGCGAGTGCGGCGTGGCGATCGCCAACAGCTACTACATGGCCCGCATCCTGAAGTCGGACAAGCCCGAGGACAAGGCGGTGGCCGCCAAGGTGAAAGTGGTGTTCCCGAACCAGGGCACCACGGGCACGCACGTGAACATCGCCGGCGCGGCGGTGGCCAAACACGCCAAGAACCGCGACAGCGCGATCGCCTTCATGGAGTACCTGGCCAGCCCGGCGGCGCAGAAGTACTTCGCCGACGGCAACAACGAGTTCGCCGCCGCCAAGGGCGTGAAGCTGGACAACCCGGCGCTGCAGGCCATGGGCGGCGAGCACTTCAAGCTCGAGACCGTGCCGCTGGCGGCCGTGGCCAAGAACCTGACCAAGGTGCAGCAGATGCTCGACCGGGTGGGCTACAAGTAAGGCTTGTTGCCGCCGTGAAAAAGGCCGCGCCACCGCGCGGCCTTTTTCTTTTCAGACCGAACGCGTCAGCCCGCCGTCCACCCGCAGGTTCTGCCCCGTGATGTAGCCCGCGCCGTCCGAGGCAAGGAAAGCGACGGTGGCCGCGATCTCCTCGCTCGTGCCGTAGCGCTTCATGGGCACGCTCTCGCGGCGCGCCTCGGTGGGCGGCAGGCTGTCGATCCAGCCCGGCAGCACGTTGTTCATGCGCAGCTTGTCCGCCGCGTAGGTGTCGGCGAAGACCTTGGTGAAGGACGCCAGCCCCGCGCGAAACACCGCCGAGGTGGGGAACATGGCGCTCGGCTCGAAGGCCCAGGCGGTGGAAATGTTGATGATGGCCCCGCCCTTCTGCTGTTGCATGTGCGGCGTCACCAGCCGCGTCGGGCGGATCACGTTCATCAGGTAGGTGTCCATGCCGCGATGCCAGTCCTCGTCGCTGATGTCGAGGATGGGGCCGCGCGGCCCGTGGCCCGCGCTGTTCACCAGCACGTCGATGCGGCCCCAGCGTTCCAGCAGCGCGTCCAGCAGGCGCCTGAGGTCGTCGGTGGACTGGTTCGAGCCCGTCACGCCCACGCCGCCCAGTTCCTTGGCCAGGGCCTCGCCCTTGCCCGAGGACGAGAGCACGCCCACGCCGTACCCATCGGCCGCGAGCCGCCGCGCCACGGCCGCGCCCATGCCGCTGCCACCCGCCGTGACCATCGCCACCTTGACTGCCGCCATGTCCTTGCCTTCCGTATGAGTGAGGGAAGCGGCGGATGCTACCCGGGGACCGAGAAGCGCGCGGGCCGGAGGCCTCAATACACGTCGCGCCGGTAGCGGCCTTGCGCGGCCAGGTCTTCCAAGGCCCGGTCGCCCAGGATCCCGCGCAGCGTGCGGTCGACCTCGCCTGCCATGCCGTCGAGGCTGCCGCACACATAGAGGGCGGCGCCCTGCCCCACCCAGTCGCGCACGGCCCCGGCCGCGTCGGCCAGCGCGTGCTGCACGTAGCGGCGCTGTGCCTGGTCGCGCGAGAACACCCAGTCCACGCGGCTGAGCCAGCCCTGGCGCGCCCAGGCGTCGATCTCCTCGCGGTGGTGCGCGTCGTGGGCCGACTGGCGTTCGCCGAACAGCAGCCACATCGGCGCCACATCGGGCGGGCGCGGCGCGTTCGCGGCACCGTGCAGACGGCCCGCGGCGGCGAGGCGCTCGCGCAGGTGCCCGCGCAGGCCGGCCAGGCCGGTGCCGTTGCCGATCAGGATCAGCGGGCGATCGGCATTGCCAGCGATGCGAAAGCCCGCGTGCGCGCGCACGCGCAGCATCACGGTGCCATCGAGCGCCAGGCCCTCGGTGAGCCAGCCCGAGGCGACACCCGGCTGGCCGTCGGCGCGGCGCGAACGGCGCACCAGCAGGTGCAGCGCGCCATCGGCCGGCACCGAGGCAATGGAATAGTCGCGCGGCGCACCCGGTGCCCCGGGCACCTCGACCTGCGCCAGGTCGCCGGCCTGCCAGTCGGGCAGTGCGCCAGTGCTGGGCACCAGCTCCAGGTGGTGCACCGGTTCGCCCGCGCTGCCCGGGTTGAGGTGGCGGCGCGCGCGCAGCCGCCAGGGCTGCAGCGCCGGGGCCTCCCAATCGGGCAGGTCGCTGGTGCCGGCCAGGTGGGCCAGGTGCTGGCGCCACTGGCGCAGCGCCTCGGGATCGCCCTTGTCCACGTCGATGCGTTCGAACAGCGGCAAGGCGCCGCGCGCCCGCAGCCAGGCATCGAGCGCGCGGCCGAAGCCGCAGTAGTGGGCGTAGGCGGTGTCGCCCAGGGCCAGCAGGCCCACGTGCAGGTGCGACAGGCTCACGTCGGCCGAAGCCATGACCTGGCGCGCGAACCGGGCGGCGCTGTCGGGCGGATCGCCCTCGCCATAGGTGCTGGCCACGCACAGCAGGCGATCGGCCTGCCGCAGTTCGGCCAGGCCCAGCTCGTCCAAGGACGCCAGCCGCACCGGCACGCCGGCGGTGTGCAGGGCCTGGGCGGTCTGCAGGGCCAGTGCCTCGGCCTGCCCGGTCTGGCTGGCGTAGGCCACCCACCAGGCGGGCACGCCGGGCGTGGCGGGCAGCAGCGCGGCCACACGGCGCCGCGCCTCGGCCTGGCGGCGCCGGTGCTGCCAGGCGAAGGCGCCGCACATCAGGGCGTACAGGACCAGCACGGCCAGGGCGTAGGTGATCTTTTCCGGGAGGGGCATCGGGTGGTGTGGGCGCGGCGGACGGCGGACGCGGTTCAGCCCGCGAGACGCGCCATCGCGCTGGTGAGGGTTTCGCTGAGGCGGCCGTCGGCCTCGCGCTGCAGGAACAGGGCCGCGATGCCGTGGGCCTCGGCCAGGGCCAGGCCCTGCTCGCGGCCGGCCACGGTGAGCGCGGTGGACCAGGCGTCGGCCCAGAGGCAGTCGGCGTGCAGCACGCTCACCGAGGCCAGGCCGTGCGCCACGGGCCGGCCGCTGCGCGGGTCGATGCTGTGCGGCAGGCGCTGGCCGTCCACGAGGTAGGCGCGGCGGTAGTCGCCCGAGGTGGCGACCGACAGGCCGTGCAGCGCCACGCGCGTGGCACGCGGCGCGACCTGGCCGGCGCGCACGGGCGGCGTTTCCAGGTCGACCCACCAGGGCATGCCGTCGGGCCGCAGGCCCTGACCGCGCAGCTCGCCGCCCAGCTCCACCAGTGCGTGCGAGACGCCCATCGCCCGCAGCCGCCGCGCCACACGGTCCACCGCGTGGCCCTTGGCGATGGCCGAAAGATCGAGCCGCAGGCCACCGGGCTGCGTGGCCTCGCGCGCGGCGGCGTCGAAGCGCAGCGCGCGCCAGTCGGTGGCGGGCATCGCGGCCCGCACGGCTTCGGCCGAAGGCGGTGCGAAGCCGGGGTCGGTGTAGCGCGGCGCGGGACCAAAGCCCCAGAGGTTGACCAGCGCACCCGAGGCCGGGTTGAAGGCGCCCGAGGAGCTGTCGGCCAGCCAGAGCGCCGCCGCGAGCACCTCGGCGAAGGCCTCCGACAGGACCTGGCGCGCGCCGGCGGGCGCGGCGTTGAACCGCGACAGCTCGGACGTGGGCCGCCATGTGCTCATCTGCTCCACCACCAGGTCCAGCTCGGCCTCGATGGCCGCGCGCAGCGGCCCCTGGCGCGCCGCGTCGCGCTCGGCCCAGAGCACCTGCCAGGTCGTGCCCATGCTCTCGCCATGCAAGCGCTGCAGGCGCGCGCCCAGCAGGGGCGCGGCGCCAGCGATGTGCTCGGGCACCAGCACGCGCGTCATGACAGGGTGATCTCACTCATCACACGATCCGCCGCGGCCGGTTCCGCGCCACCGGGGGCAGCGCGGAACCGGCTTCGCCGGGCCGCCGCTGCCGCGCCCTTGAGGGGGTCGCGCGACACGCGGCGGGGGTGAACCTATTTCGGCAGCACTTCCAGCGTCAGGCTGTAGTTGGAGCGGCGCACCGGCTCGGCCAGGGTTCCGGCGGGGCCGCTGGGCGGCGCGGGCGGCGCGCCTTCCACGCGCGGCGCCCGCGGCGGGGCCACGTTCACCCAGTACATGCCGGCCGCCGGCCACTTCACCTGGATCTCGCCGTTCTGGTCGGTGTCAAGGCGGATCTCGCCAAGCTCGCTGCGGTAGCGCAGGCCGTCCAGGATGACGGTGGCCGAGTAGCCCGCGGCGGGCTTGCCGTTGTCGAGGAAACGGAAGGTGGCCGTGTCGCCCTCGACCAGATCGTTCGGGTGCGTCACCGCCACCAGTTCGATGCCCGCGCCCGTGGGCTTGAGCGCGTCGGTGCTGGGCTTGCCGCGCGTCACGAAGGTCTCCACGCGGCTGTTGTTCTGGCTCACGCGCAACTCGGTGGCGTTGGCCGGGATGTCCTTGGCCAGGGACTCGGCCGAGCCGCGCAGGCGCTTGGTCTCGCCGCCGACCTTGAAGCTGGCGATCAGGCCGTCGTTGACGAGCGCGATGCGGTAGGTGCCCTGCTGCTCGAGCTTCACGTCGAACATGCTGCGGTAGCGGCCCTTGGCCTGGTTCTCGGCCTGCACCGGCTGTCCGTTGGGGCCGATGACAACCAAGTTGTCCAGGCCGGCGGCGTTGTGCTCGTAATAGAAGATGTCGTTGGAGATGGCGGCGTCCACGCTCACCCAGGGCTGTTGGCCCGAGTAGACGGTGCCCGAGGGCAGCAGCCAGGCGCGGTGCGCGTGTGCGGCCAGCGGCAGGGCCAGGGTGGCGGCAGCGGCCAGAACGAGCGCGCGGGCGCGAAGCGGGATGTTCTTCATCGAGAGGTCTCCGGTCGGTTTCGGGGCTTCAGGGTTTGACGGTGACGCGGATCGCGCCGAGTTCGTGCTGGCCGCTGGCCTGCGTGGTGGTGGCGCCCTTGGGCGGCCACACGAACGGCACCTTCACAAGCTCGCGGCCGCCCACCTCGCGCGCGGCCTCCAGCACCACGGCGTATTCCCCGGGGGCCAGCTGGCCCAGGGCGGCGTCGCCGAACTGCAGGCTGTGCTCGCCGGGCGCGCGCGTGGCGCCGCTCAGGCCATCCACGGGCATGCTCAGCTCGCGCCCGCTCTTGCGCCACCAGGCCCGCATGTCCTTGAGCCACTTGGTGCCCTCGTTGTTGCGCAGCTTGATGTCGTACCAGACCGCGAGGTTGCCCACGAAGGACTGGTCGGGCTTCTCGATCCAGATCGCCACGTAGGGGCGGTGGTACTCCGCCACCGACAGGCGCGGGATCTCGACCTTGAGCGCCATGTCGGCGGCCACGGCGGGCCAGGCGAGGCCGGCCGCGGTGAGCGCGGCGGCGTAACGGATGGTCGTCATGGGAAAACGGCTCCTTCGAGGGTCAATGGATGAACAGGATCACGAGCAGCAGCGGGATCACCAGCCCCGCGCCCACCATGGGCCAGGTGGTGGGCCGCGCGGCGGCGTGGAACTTGAGGATGAACAGGCCGGTGATGGCGAACACCAGGCAGGCCAGCGAGAAGATGTCGAGGAACCACTTCCAGGCCAGGCCGGTGTGGCGGCCTTTGTGCAGGTCGTTGAGGTAAGAGATCCAGCCGCGATCGGTGCGCTCGTATTCCACGCCACCGGTCTCGCGCTCGATGCGCAGCCAGGCATCGCCACCCGGTCGCGGCAGCGAGAGGTAGATGTCCTCGGGCGACCACTCGGCCTCGCTGGCGGGCAGGCTCAGGTCCAGCGCCGCCGACAGCCAGGCATGCACGGCGGGCGGCAACGCGGCGTTGCCGGGCTCGTCGTCCTTCACCGCCAGCGCGGCGCGCAGGTCCTCGGGCAGCTCCAGCACCTTGTTCTGCACCACGGGCGTCGAGGGGATATCGGCGGCGTGGTTGAGCGTGATGCCCGTGAAGGCGAACAGCAGCATGCCGATCAGGCACAGCGCGGAGCTGATCCAGTGCCACTGGTGCAGGGTCTTGAGCCAATAGGCCCGGCTGGACGCCGCCGGGGCGGCCGAAGGGGGTTGTGCGGAGGTGATTGACCGGGTGTTCACAGTTTGCAAATTATAACTATTCTCATTTGCAAAAAAGCCAAGAGGTACCGAAGGGCCGGCTTGGCCAGGCCGCAGGTGGCGCACGCGTGAAGGGGATCGCGCGAAGCGCGGGCGGGGGTGGGCTCACGACAGCGGCGGGGACTCGACCCAGTCGCCGCCCAGGGCCTTGTAAAGATCCACCGCGGCCGTCAAGCGCGAGAGCTTCTGCGTGGCCAGCGCGTCCTGCGCCGAGAACAGCGTGCGCTGCGCGTCCAGCACCGAGAGCAGGTCGCCGCTGCCCTCGCGGTAGCGCAGTTCGGCCAGTTGCAGCGAACGCTGCGCCTGCGCCACCAGCTCGCGCTGCAGCGATTCCTGCCGCTCGCTGCGGGAGAGATTGCCCAGGCCGTCGTCGACTTCCTTCAAGGCGGTGCGGATGGCCTTGCCGTAGTTTTCGATCAGCACCACGCGCTGTGACTCGGTGGTGCGCACCTGCAGGCGCTGGCGGCCACCGTCGAAGATGGATTGCGCCAGCGACAGGCCCAGCGAGACGCTGCGCGTGGGGTCGGCCAGGCTCAGCAGGGCCGAGGTGCCCAGGCCCAGCGAGCCCGAGAGCGATACGCTGGGCAGCAGCGCCGCGCGCGCGGCGGCGACGTTGGCGTCGGCGGCGGACAGCTGCGACTCGGCGGAGGCCAGGTCGGGCCGCCGCGTGAGCAGCGCGGTGGGCAGCCCGGGGGCGAGTTCGGGCACGCGCAGCTGCGAGAACGCGCCGCCGGCCGGCGTGTAGCCCTGCGGCACGCGGCCCAGCAGCAGGGCCAGGGCCGAGGCGGTCTGGCGCTGCTGCAGCTCCAGCGGGATCAGCGCGGTGCGCGCCGAGAGCACCGTGGCGCGCTGCTGAGACACCTCCAGTGCCGTGGCCACGCCGTTGCGCTGACGCGCCTCGACGATGCGCAGCACGCGCTCGGCGGTCTCCAGGTTCTGGCGCGCGATCGCCAGGCGCTCGCCGGCGCTGAGCCAGAGGAAGTAATTGCCAGCCACGTCCGCGAGCAGGCCCAGGCGGACGGCGCGCCAGTCGTGCTGGCTGGACTCGAACGAGGCCTCGCCCGCGCGCACGCCGGCGGCGATGCGGCCCCACAGATCCAGCTCGTAGCTGACGGCCAGGCCGGCGCTGGTGGATTCGCGCGACGTGGACGGTGTGCCGGGCGCGTCGTTGCGGCCGGCGTTGGTGCCCAGGCTGGCGCCCACCGAGGGCAAGCGCGAGATGCCGGCCTGCTGCAGGGCGATGTCGGCCTGGCGCATGCGCTCCACGGCGATGCGCAGGTCGGCGCTGCCGGCCTGGGCTTCGTCCAGCAGCTGCACCAGCGCGGGCGAACCGAAGCCCTGCCACCAGTCGGTGGTGAGCGCGGGCGAGTCGACCGCAGCGGCCGGGGCGTCCCACCGCGCGGGCATGTCCACCACAGGGTCGCGCGCCGGGTCCTGCGTGATCGCGCAGGCCTGCAAGGCCAATGCACTGCTCAGCAGGGACAACTTCAAGACAAGACCACGGTTCATTCCACTGCTCCAGGCGCGGCGGGGGGGTTCATTCGGACGCCAAGGCCACGACAGGGTCGAGCCGCGCGGCCTTGCGCGCTGGCAGGAAGCCGAAGATGAGGCCGGTGGCGAACGCACAGCCGAAGGCCAGCACCACCGGGGCGACGGAAAACTGCACGGCCGTGCCCGAGGCGCCCACGACGGCGGCCACGCCCAGGCCGACGACCACGCCGATGACACCGCCCAGGGCCGAGACCACCAGGGCCTCGATCAGGAACTGCTGCAGGATGTTGCGCGTGCGCGCCCCGGTGGCCATGCGGATGCCGATCTCGCGGGTGCGCTCGGTCACGCTCACCAGCATGATGTTCATCACCCCGATGCCGCCCACCAGCAGCGAGATCGCCGCGATGGAGCCGAGCAGCACCGTCATGGTGTTCTGCGTCTCGGTGGCGGTGTCGATGATGGAGGCCATGTTGCGGATCTGGAAGTCGATCACGCCGTGGCGTTCGGCCAGCAGAGACTCCACCGCCGACTGCGTCTCGTCGATGCGGGTCACGTCGTCCACCGCCACGGTGACGTTGCGCAGGAAGCGCTGGCCCGACAGGCGCAGCTGGCTGGTCGCGTACGGCACCATGACGATGTCGTCCTGGTCGTCGCCGTTGGGCGAGGCGCCGCGCGTGCTCATCACGCCGATCACCTGGAAGATCAGGTTGTTCACCAGGATGTACTGGCCCAGCGGCTCCTGCCCGCCGGGGAACAAGGCCTTGGCCACGGTCTTGCCCAGCACGGCCACGGTGGCGTACTCCTGTTCGTCTTCTTCGGAGAAGAAGGTGCCGCGCTCGACCTTCCACTGCCGCGCCAGCGGGAACTTGGACGAGGTGCCGCGCACGCTGCTGGCGTAGTCCGACTCGCCGAAGCGCAGCGTGACGCTGCTGGTCTGCTCGGGCACGGCGGCCAGCACGTTGGGCACCTCCTTGTCGATGGCCTGCACATCGGCCAGCACCAGGGTGGCGATGTTCTGGAAACCACGCTGGTTGGGCGCACCCGGGCGCACCAGCAGCAGGTTGGAGCCCATGGCGCTGATGCGGTCGATGACGGACTGCTTGGCGCCGTCGCCGATGGCCAGCATGGCGATCACCGAGGCCACGCCGATGACGATGCCCAGCAGCGTGAGGATGGCGCGAAACACGTTGGCGCGCAGCGCGCGCAGGGCTGTTTTGGCGGCCTCGGCCATGTCGCCCAGGTGGGAGATGCGGCCGCGCCGCGGCACCCAGCCGCGCGCCAGCTGCGCGGCCTCGCCCTGCGGCGGTTGCGGGCCGGGGTCGGCCACCACGTGGCCGTCCTTGATCTCGATCACGCGCTGCGCGTGCGCGGCCACCTCGGCCGCGTGGGTGATGAGGATCACCGTGTGGCCCTGCGCCGACAGGTCCTTGAGCAGCGCCATCACGTCGGCGCCGCTCTTGCTGTCCAGTGCGCCGGTGGGCTCGTCCGCCAGGATCACGCGCCCGCCGTTCATGAGCGCGCGCGCGATCGACACGCGCTGCTGCTGGCCGCCCGAGAGCTGGTTGGGCCGGTGGTGCGAGCGCTCGCCCAGGCCGAGGGAAGCGAGCAGCTCGGCCGCGCGCGCGTGGCGTTCGGCCGGCGGCACGCCGGCGTAGATGGCGGGCACCTCCACGTTGTCGGCGGCGGTGCCGGTGGCGATGAGGTTGTAGCTCTGGAACACGAAGCCGAAGGCGTCGCGGCGCAGCTCGGCCAGCTCGTCGCGCTCCAGCTCGGAGACGTCGCGACCCATGAAGCGGTAGCTGCCGGTGGTGGGCTTGTCCAGGCAGCCCAGGATGTTCATGAGCGTGGACTTGCCCGAGCCCGAGGCGCCCATGATGGCCACCAGTTCACCGGGGTAGATCTGCAGGTCGATGCCGTGCAGCACCTCGACCGCGAGCTCGCCATTGCGGTAGGTCTTGGTGATGCCGCGCAGGTCGATCAGCGGCAGGTCCGCTTCGGCCGGCGCGGCCGCTGGCCGCACGGTGGCGCCGGGGGCGGCGGGCGACTGGCTCATCGGCGCGCTCCGGCCGGTGCGGCTGCCGGCATGCCGCCCGGACCGCCCGGCCCCCGCTGACCCAGGGCCGAACCCTGCGGGCTGCTGTTGCGCGGTTCGGCCTCGCGCGTGCCGGCGATGACCCGATCGCCCTCCTTCAAGCCCGACAGCACCTCGGCATGCACGCGGTTGCCGATGCCGATGGTGACCTCGCGCTCCTCGACCGTGCCGTCCGCGAGCAGGACCTTGACCTTGGCCTGGCGGGGGCCACGCGTGGCGCGCGGCGCGGCGCCAGGGCCGGCCGCGGCCTGGGGACTTGCGTTGGGCGTCGCTGAGGGTGAGGTTGCGGGCGCGCCGGCACCGCCCTGCCCTTGTTCGCGCGCCTGGCGGCGCCGCTCGCGCAGGCGCTCGCGCTCCTCGGGCGTCATCTTCTCGAAGGCCTCGCGGTCGACGCGCGGGCGCTCGGTGCTCGGCGCCTGCGGCGCGACCGGTGCGGTGCCGGACTGGCGTCCAGGCGCGACACCGCCCTGCCCACCGGCCCCGGCTCCGCGCTCGCGCCCCCCCGGCGCGCCGCGCTGGATCGTCAGCGCCGACATCGGCACCATCAGCACGTCGCGCGCCTCCGCCACCACGAAGAACACCTGCGCGGTCATCTGCGTCATCAGGCTGCGGTTGCTGTTCGGCACCTCGAACAAGGCGTTGTAGAGCACCACGTTGTTGGTCACCGTGGGCGTGGGCTCGATCTTCTTGAGCTCGCCGTACCAGCGCCGCCCCTGGCCACCCAGGGTGGTGAAGTACACCGGCATGTCCTGGCGCAGCTTGCTCACGTCGGCCTCCGAGACCTGGGTCTGCACCGTCATCACCGACAGATCGGCGATGCGCAGCAGCGTGGGCGCCTGCTGGTTGGTGTTGAGCGTCTGGCCCTGGCGAGCGGTGATGCTGACCACGGTGCCCGCCATGGGCGCGTAGATCTTGGTGTATTTGAGGTTGGCCTCTTCCACGCGCATGCTGGCCTGCACCTGCTCCATCTGCGCCTTCAGCGAGTTGATCTGCGCGCGCGCGGTGCGCGCCGCCGTCTCGGCGTTCTGCAGGGTCTCGGCGGTGGTGGCCTCCTCGGCCATCAGGTTCTTCTGGCGCTGCAGGTCGCGCTCGGCCTTCACCAGGGCGAGTTCGCGTTCGGCCATCTGGGCCTGCTGCGAACGCAGCTGCGCGCGGCTGGCGTCCACCCGCGCCTGCGAGGTCTCGGCGTCGATCTCGGCGAGCAGGTCGCCCTCCTTCACCTCGGTGCCCACCTCCACGTGCAGCTTGCGCAACTGGCCCGAAACCTGGGCGCCCACGTCCACGTAGTCGCGCGGCTGCAGCGAGCCCGTGGCCGCCACCTGGTCCTCGATATCGCCGCGCTGGATGGTGGCGGTGATGTAGGTGCTCTCGGTCTTGGCGCCGGGCCCCCACTTGAACCACCAGGCCGCGCCACCGCCCAGCAGGGCCAGGGCGGCCAGGATCAGGAGCGCGGTGCGCCAGGGGTGGCGGCGGACAGAGGAAGTCTTCTGGGTCGGGTTCATGGTCGGGTACGCGCGGCCGCGTTCGGCGGTTCTTTGAGGGCGCATGGTGCGGGGCAAATATGGAAAGAAAACGCACGGCATGCGAAGACCGGTTCACACAAGGGACCCGGCCAGGCGCGGGCCTTGCACAGTGTTTGCGCGATTCCGGTTTAGGCTCGCCCCATGTCCGCCGGCCCGTCCCCTTCCCGCGCACGCTCCCGCGCCTGGCTCTCGCGCTTCGACTCGCTGCGCGTGAAGCTCTTCCTGGCCATCGCAGGCGCCAACGTGGTGCTGGTGATGGCGGCTTACCTCATCTACAGCTGGAGTTTCGACAAGGGCCTGGTCGAGTACCTGAACAAGGCCGACGAGACGCGTCTGCAGCCCCTGGTGGTGCGCCTGGCCAATGGCTACCGCGAGCAGGGCCACTGGGACTGGATCGTGAACGACCGCGAGCGCTGGTTCGAACTCTCGCGCGAGGTGCTGGGCTCCGGGCGCGTGCCGCGCCGCGCGGGTGAACAGGGCCAGCCGCCCGGCGCTCCGCCGCCCGCGAACGCACCCGCGCCATCGGCCTCGCGCCCACCGACCGACGCGCCGCCGCCCGGCAACCCGCCCGCGCTCACCATCGACCCGCGCCTGCTGCTGCTGGACGCCGAGCGCCGCGTGCTCATCGGCCCCGAGTGGCGCGCCGAGCAGGCCGTGTTCAAGCCCATCACGGTGGACGAGCGCCTGGTCGGCTACCTGGGCTATGTGCCGCGCCTGCAGATGGTGGCTTCGCTGGAGCGCGTATTCCAGGCGCAGCAGGCGCGCACCTACGCGGCCATCGCGCTCGGCCTGTTCGCGGCCGTGCTGCTGAACGCGGCGCTGATCGCGCAGTGGCTGTCGCGCCGCCTGCGCGCCCTGGGCGCTGGCACCACCGCCATCGCGCAGGGCGACTACGGGGTGCGCCTGAACGCCCAGGGCCACGACGAGCTGGCCCAGCTCGCCGACGGCTTCAACCGCATGGCCGAGTCGCTGCAGGCCGCGCGCCAGGCGCGCCAGCAGTGGATCGCCGACATCGCCCACGAGCTGCGCACGCCACTGGCCACGCTGCGCGCCGAGATCGAAGCGCTGCAGGACGGCATCCGCCGGCCCGACGCAGCCAACCTCGACTCGCTTGCGCAGGAAGTGAACCGCCTCACGCGCCTGGTGGATGACCTGCGCCTGCTCTCCCTGTCCGACCTGGGCGCGCTGGACTACCGCTTCGCGCCGCTGGACCTGGGCCCCTTCGTGGCCGACTACCTGCACGACGCCACCGCGCGGCCGGGCCCGCGCCTGCAGCTGCACACCGACCTGCCCGCCGGCCTGCGCGTGCGCGCCGATGGTGACCGGCTCGACCAAGTGCTGGCCAACCTGCTGCAGAACACGCGGCGCTACACCAAGGACCCGGCCACGCTGAGCGTGCGCCTGGCGCGCGAGGGACAGGAAGCGCGCCTGAGCTGGGAAGACTCCGCGCCCGGCGTGCCAGCCGAGGCCCTGCCACGCCTGACGGACCGGCTCTACCGCGTGGACGAATCGCGTGCCAGCGCCAGCGGCGGCTCGGGCCTGGGCCTGGCCATCGCGCGCGCCATCATCGAAGGCCATGGCGGCCGCATGATCGCCGCGGCGAGCGCGCTGGGCGGACTGCGCTGGGACATCTGGCTGCCGCTGCACACGGAGGCCGCGCATGGTTGAACCGGCGGGCCGCATCCTCATCGTCGAGGACGAGAACAAGATCGCGGGCGTGCTGCTCGACTACCTCGCGCAGTCGGGCTTCGAGACGCACCACCTCACGCGCGGCGACGAGGTGGAGGGCTGGCTGGCCGAGCACCCCGTGGACCTGGTGCTGCTGGACCTGATGCTGCCCGGCAAGAGCGGGCTGGACGTGTGCAAGGCCCTGCGCAGCGGCCAGCCCGGCCGGCCGGCGCCGGCCATCGTCATGGTCACGGCGCGCGTGGAGGAAATCGACCGCCTGCTGGGCCTGGAGCTGGGCGCCGATGACTACATCTGCAAGCCCTTCAGTCCGCGCGAGGTGGTGGCGCGCGTGAAGGCGGTGCTGCGCCGGGGCAGGCACGCGCCCGCCAGCGCGCCGGGCGGCCTGCGACTGGACGAAGCCGCCTGGCGCGCCACACTCGACGGCCATGACCTGGGCCTGACCGTGGTGGAGTTCCAGCTGCTCAAGGTGCTGAGCGCGCGGCCGGGCCGCATCTTTTCGCGCGAGCAGCTCATGGACGCGATGTACCGCGACGAGCGCATCGTCTCCGACCGCACGGTGGATAGCCACATCAAGAAGCTGCGGCGCAAGATCGAGGACGCCGCGCCGGGCCGCGATCTCATCCACTCGGTGTACGGCCTGGGCTACAAGTACGAGCCCTGAGGGCTCACGGCGCCAGCGCGCCCAGGCGCTCGGCGTTGGCCTGCAGATCGGCCAGCGGGTCGCGGCCCTCGGTCTGCAGCACGATCAGCCGCGCGCCGGCGGCTTGCACGGCCTGCGCCACGGCGATCGGCGGTTCGCGGTGGTGCAGCGCGGCGGCCACCGAGCCGTCGCGCAGGCGCTGTGTCAGCGCCGCCAGGGCTTCGGGTGTCCAGGCCGCATCGTCCTCACGCGAATCGGTACCCACCAGGTCCAGGTTGAATCCGCTCACCAGGTAGTCCAGCCGGTCGGACAGGCTGAACACCGACAGATTGGCCGCGCGCGCCAGGCGGGCCTCGCTCCGCGCGGTGACGGCCATCAGGCGCTGGCGCAGCGCGGCCGCGTTGTCCTGCAGGCGCGGCCTGGCGTGCGGCACCAGGCGCGACACGTCGGCCGCGATCACGTCGGCCATGCGGCCCAGGTTCACGGCGTCGAGCCAGGGCAGCGCGGCTGCCGGGTCCGCGCCCTCGCGCAGCGCGATGCCGGGCAGCGAGGCGTCGAGCGGGCGCGCGGCGTCGATCTCGATCAGGCGGATGTTCTGGCGCCGCGCCAGCGGAAACAGCGGGTCGTCGGGCCAGATGGAGCGCAGCGCGATCACCGCGTCGGCCTGGCGCGCGGCCTGGGCCAGGCCGGCCGCGCCGCGGCTGCCGAAGAAGGCGAGCTGGCGGTTCGCCGGCAGTGTCTCGGGCACGGGCCGCAGCACCGCGATGCCGGTGCCCTGCACCACCGCTTGTGTGAGCGAGGCCACCACCGGGTGCGCCACCAGCAGGCGCGCGGGCGCGGCAGGGGTCGCGGCAGACGGAGCGGCGGGGGCGGCGGTCTGAGCGTGCGCCGCCAGCGGCGCGGTGGCGATCAGCAGCGCCGCCAGACAGGCGCCGCCCAGGCGGCGGGAAACGGAGCGTGGGTTCATCCGGCGTGTCCTTTGAGGGCGGGCGTGAAGCCGCGAACGATGGCGGCGAGCCCGAACAGCGCGCCAGCGGTGAGGATGATGGCCGCGCCCGAAGGCACCGGCAGCTCGAGTTCGATCGGCACCAGGATGCCGACCTGCGTGCTGAGGGTGGCCATGAGCACGCTGAGCCAGAAGAAGCCGCGCAGCGACAGGCTCAGCAGGCGCGCGGCCGCGGCCGGAATGATCAGCAGCGCGCCCACCAGGATGGCACCGATGACCTTGACCGAGGCCACGGTGACCAGGGTGACCAGCACCACGAACAGGTAGTCGAGCAGCTTCACGCGCACGCCGCG
The DNA here is from genome assembly GCF_034421675.1 of Hydrogenophaga sp. SNF1. Lineage (NCBI taxonomy): Bacteria > Pseudomonadati > Pseudomonadota > Betaproteobacteria > Burkholderiales > Comamonadaceae > Hydrogenophaga > Hydrogenophaga sp. SNF1. The sequence goes on along the minus strand of NZ_CP139793.1, from coordinate 2,128,526 downwards.
CACGCTGGCCAGTTGCGGGTTGAAGCTGGCCAGCATGAAGCGGTTGTAGAGCGGCAGCGTGAGCGCCACCACCAGCGTGGCCACCACCAGCAGCACCAGCAGGTCGCTGGTGTCCACCGTGAGCACCGAGCCGAACAGCACGTTCTCCAGGATGTGGATGTTCACGCGGCCCGACAGCACCAGCAGCAGGCTGGCGCCCAGCGAGAGCGAGACCGCTAGGAAGACGCCGATCAGCGTGTCCGGCGACAGGCCGGTGCGGTTGCGCAGGTACATCAGCAGCAGCCCGAACAGCGTGCAGTAGGCGAACAGGCTGCCGTAGGGCCCGGTGTAGGGCTCGCCCAGCAGGATGCCGATGGCCACGCCGGTGAGCGCCGCGTGGCCCACGGCCTCGGAGAAAAAGGCCAGGCGCTTGACCACCACCAGCGTGCCCAGGCCACCGAGCACGGGGCCGATGCACAGGCCCGCGAGCACGGCGTTGACCACGAAGCCATAGCTCAGCGAGTTCGGCAGCGCGCCGTGCTCGGCCAGGCGCTGGATGGCGTGGCGCAGGGCCTCGATCAGACCGGTCATGCGGCCACCTCCTCGGCGGCGGATGCGCCCTCGTGCCGCGGGCGGTGCGAGAACAGCGCCAGCACGCGCTGCGGCGTCAGTGCCTCGGTGGGCGCGCCGTCGAACAGCACCTGGCGGTTCAGGCCGGTCACCCGGTCGGCCAGGCGCGTGACGGCGTCCAGGTCGTGCTCGATCCACAGCACCGTGGTGCGCCGCTCGCGCCAGTGCGCCAGCAGGTCCTCGAACACGCGCATGCCGGCCTCGTCGAGCGCGGACATGGGTTCGTCGAGCAGGATCAGGTCGGGCGCGGGGATCAGCGCCTGCGCCAGCAGCACGCGCTGGCGCTCGCCACCCGACAGCGCCCCCATGCGGCGCCGCGCCTTGTCCCACATGCCCACCCGGCGCAAGGCCTGCTCCACCGGCACCTGCCAGCGCCGCGACAGGCCCAGCAGCACCGGGCGGCGCTGGCACATGGCCCCCATGAAGTCCAGCACCGTCATCGGCAAGCCGGCGTCGAAGGCCAGGGCCTGCGGCACGTAGCCCACCACGCCGGGCCGCTCGCCCGGCCACTCCAGGGCGATGCGGCCGCGGTGCGGGACCTGGCCCAGGAGCGCCTTGAACAGCGAACTCTTGCCGCCGCCGTTGGGCCCCACCAGGGCATGCACGCCACCGGCGGCCACGCGCAGGTCCACGCCTTGCAGGATCCCGGTCTGGCCAAGGGTGAGGGAGACCCCGTCGAACGCCAGGGCGGGCCCGCCACGGCCCGCCGGGCCGTCGGCCCCGGGAGGCGACGACCCGCGCGGCGGCGCGCCGGGGCGCCCCGCGCTCACGCCGCCTCCTGGATCGCGCGCACCACGGTGGCGAGGTTCTTCGCGATGTCCTGCTCGAACTTCTCGGCCGTGTAGGGCCCGTGCGAGATGTGCGTGAGCGCGTACAGGCGCACGCCGGTCTCGCGGCGGATGGTGTCGACGTAGGCCGAGGGAAAGTCCATCTCCGAGAAGATCACCTTCACGTCGAGCGCACGGATCTGATCGATGGTGCCCTTGAGCTGCGCCGGGCTGGGCTCGATGCCGTGCGCCGGCTCCACCACCGCCGCCACCTCCAGGCCGAACTCGCGCAACAGGTAGTCGTAGGCGCCGTGGATGGTGGCGATGCGGAAATCGGCACCCGGCGTTTTCACCAGCTGGCCAAGCGCGTCGGCGCGCAGCTTGCGCAGCTTTTGCGCGTAGGCGCGGGCATTGGCGGTGTAGGCGGCGGCGTTGGCGGGATCGAGCTGGCCGAGCGCGCGCGCGATGGTGTTGACCTGCGAGATGGAGGCCGTGACCGACAGGAAGGTGTGCGGGTTCACCACCTTGCCCGAGGTGCCGCGCCCCGCGCCCACCGCCGCCAGCAGCGGCACCTGGGCGTTGGCCTCGATCACCTTGAGGTCGGGCTTCTCGCTGGCCTTGATCATGCGGCCCGCGAAGTCGTCGTGGCCGACGCCGTTGAGCACGATCGCGTCGAGCGAAGCGATGCGCTTGATGTCTTCGGTGCGCGGCTCGTAGGCGTGCGGGTTGAAGCCGGCGGGAATCACGGGCACCACCTCGGCGCGCTCGCCCACGATGTTGGCAACGTAGCTGTAGTAGGGGTGCAGGGTCACGCCCACGCGCAGGCGCCTGGCCTGGGCGAAGGCGGGTAGGCCGGTGGCGGCCAGCGCCAGGGGCGTGCTGGCCAGGGCCGCGAGCAGGCGGCGGCGCGCCAAGGGCATCTGAAGGTCTTGCATGGTGATGTCTTCGGTGAATGTGGGCGCCGGGCTCAGTGCGCGATGTCCTTGCGCGTCACGCCGGCGTCGTAGCGCGTGACCACCTGGCGCCAGCCCTGGCGCATCAGCGCCGGGCCGTCGATGCCCTCGGGCCAGACCACGGGGCCTTCGCGCTGGATCCAGATCTCGACCGCGTGGTGGTGCGCGTGCCCATCGGCGGCGGCGACGGCCGTGGCCGGCACGCGCAGCAGCAGGGACGCGGCCACCTGCGGCTCGGCGCTGCGGCCGACGAAGGCCAGGTCCTGCCCCTGCGGGCTCGAGCGCCACTCGTGCGCACCGCGGGCACGCGCCTCGGGGCCGGGGGCGAAGGGCGGCAGGCCCAGTTCGCGCAGGCGGTCCAGCGTGGGCATGGCCTGGTCTTCGTCGCGCAGCGCGGCGATCTCATCGGCGGCAACCAGCAGGTCGGCGTGCACGCCCTGCTCGGCCGCGTTCAGCTGCGTGCGCGCGTCCACCTGGTGCGCGGCCAGGGCGGCGGCGGCCGGGGCCTGTGAGCGCACGCCGACGACCAGCGCCGCCAAGGCGAGCACACCCGCCGCGGCGAGCAGCACCCACAGGGTTTCGTGGCCGGCGCCGGCCGGCCTCACCACTTGGGTGGTCATGCGGACACCTCCCCGCGGCGCGCAGCGGCGCTCATGGCTTGACGTCGGTGTGGTCCACCTCTACCGAGTGTTCGCCGCCGTCTTCCAGGCGCACGAAATACTCGCCCTCGGGCGGGTGGAAGCGCCAGGTGGAGTCGCCGCCCAGCGTGCCTTTGGCCAGCACGCGCTCGTCGTAGGCTTTCACCGACACGGCCATGCCGGCCGCATCGCTGCCGTCGGAGAACTCGCCCTTGCACTGCACCATGTTGTCGGCGGCGGGCTGGCAGACCAGCAGCAGGCTGTGCGCGCTGGACAGGCCGGGCCAGGCCAGCGCGCCCGTGAGCAGGACGGGGGCCCACCGGGCGGCGGGACGGGACAGGAAAGAGGGCATGGAGTGATCAGGCGGGTTCGTCGATGGGTCTGAATCATAAATGAGAATTGTTTTTACTCTCAAAACAGACCCTCACTCGCCTGCCGGGATCGATCGGGCAAGCCCTCGCCGAAGCGCACAATCGGACTCGGCGGTGTGTCGGCGGAATTTTTTTGCGCCAACCATGAGAATGAGAAACATTCTCGTTTAGAATGCCTCCACTTTCCTGTCACACCCCGTGTGCGCCGCTGTCGCGAAAGGATGTCCTCCATGATCACAGGCCTCGTCGTTCACGTTGCCAGTCTCATGCTGACGCTGATCGCGCTGTACTGGATCTTTCGACGCGAATGAGCTTTGACACGACCGTCCCCGCACCGGCCCCGTCGCGGCGCCTGAACCGCCGCCTCGCCGTGGTCGGCTCGGTGGTGGGTTTTCACGTGCTGGCGGTCTGGGCCCTGCAGAGCGGCTTGCTGCGCCGCGCGGTGGAGTTGGTGATTCCCGTGGAGGTGATGGCCGAGCTCATCGAGCTGCCGCAGCCCCAGGTGACGCCCGAACCGCCGGCCCCGGCCCCTGCGCCGCCCGCGCCCAGGCCGCCACCGCCCAAGCCGCGCCCGGCCCCGCCCCCGCCGCGCCCGCTGCCGGTGGCCACGCCCTCGCCCGCCCCCGCGCCGATCCAGGCCGCGCCGCCCGAGCCCGTGGTGCCGGCGCCGCCGGCACCCGTGGTGGCCGCGCCGGCGCCCGCGCCGGCACCGCCTGCACCGCCAGCGCCAGCGCCCGTGGTGATCCCCCCCTCCAGCGATGCGGACTACCTCAGCAACCCCAAGCCCGCCTATCCCTCGCTGTCCAAGCGCATGGGCGAACAGGGACGGGTGCTGGTGCGCGCCTTCGTCGACACCAAGGGCATGCCCAGCCGGGTCGAGGTGGCCCGCTCCAGCGGCTTCGAGCGGCTGGACAAGACCGCCGTCGACACCGTGCTGCGCTGGCGCTTCGTGCCCGGCAAGCGCGGTGGCGAACCCGTGGCCATGTGGGTCGAGGTGCCGATCGTTTTCGAACTGAACTTTTCGAACTGAAGTCAACCGCTTTTTCTCAGGAGCCCGCTTTTCATGGATTCGCCGTTCGTCTCATCCGGCCTCGCCCACGTTTGGACCCAGGGTGACTGGGTCACCCGCAGCGTCGCCCTGGTGCTGCTGACCATGTCGCTGGCCTCGTGGATCATCATCCTGTGGAAGGCGCTGGACCTGCGCGCCCAGCGCGCGCAGGCGCGCGGCGTCGAAGGTTTCTGGCACAGCAGCGACTTCGCCGAAGGCCTGGAAAAACTCGGCGACGCCGACGGCAACCCCTTCCGCACCGCCGCCATCGAGGGCCGCGAGGCCGCACGCCACATCACCCACCAGGACGGCGCCAGCCGACCGCAGCTGCACGACAACCTGGACGTGAGCGACTGGATCGAGCGCGCCCTGCGCAAGAGCGTGGACGACTTCACCATCCGCGCCCAGGGTGGCCTGTCGGTGCTGGCCTCGGTGGCGTCCACCGCGCCCTTCGTCGGCCTGTTCGGCACGGTCTGGGGCATCTACCACGCGCTGCTGAGCATCGGCAGCTCGGGCCAGGTGGCCATTGACAAGGTCGCCGGCCCGATCGGCGAGGCCCTGATCATGACGGCCCTGGGCCTGCTGGTGGCCATTCCCGCCGTGCTGGGCTACAACGCGCTGGTGCGTGGCAACAAGGCCGTGCTGCACAAGCTCAACCGCTTCGCGCACGACCTGCACGCCTACTTCGTCACCGGTGCCCGCGTGAGCGTGGGCGCCGAGGGCAAGGTACTGCCCATCAAGCAGCAGCAACAGCGGGGTTGATCACATGGCCATTGGCACGCAAGACACCAGCGACGAAGTCATGAGCGAGATCAACATGATCCCGTTCATCGACGTCATGCTGGTGCTGCTCATCATCTTCATCATCACGGTGCCGGTCATCCAGCACGCGGTGAACATCGACCTGCCGCAGGTGAGCGTCGAAAAAGTGCAGGACAAGCCCGAGAACATCCGCTTCTCGGTGAACGCCGAGGGTCAGTACTTCTGGAACGACCAGCGCCTGGCCGATGGCGAACTGGAGGGCAGGCTCAGCGCCGCCGCCGCGCAGGACCCGCAGCCCGAGCTGCACATCCGCGGCGACAAGGCCGTGCGCTACGAGCGCGTGGCCCTGGCCATGGCCGCGGCGCAGAAGGCCGGGCTGCGCAAGATCGGTTTCATCACGGAGCCCACGCCCTGAGGGGCGGGGACCGCGTCACGTATCGTGGGGCGACCCGGGGATTCTCCATCCCCGCGCGTCGTTTTTAGCCAGCCAGGGCGGTCACCCGCCGATAGCCAGGCGTTTTTTACCCGATCCTCAAAGACCGAGCGCGGCGATGCCCGCACGAGCGATCTGCGCGTCCTCGCTCGACTTCACGCCGCTCACGCCGACAGCGCCGATGCACTGGCCGTCCTTCATCACCGGCACCCCGCCCTCCAGCATGCCTTGCAGCTGCGGCGCGCTCAGGAACGAGGTGCGGCCCTGGTTGATGACGTCCTCGTAGACCTTGCTCTCGCGGCGACCCAGCGCGGCCGTGTGCGCCTTGGCGGGCGCGATGTGGGCCGAGATGGCCGGCGCGCCGTCCAGGCGCTGCAGCCACAGCAGGTGGCCGCCGTCGTCCACGATGGCGATGGTCACGTGCCACTGGTTTTTCAGGGCCTCGGCCTCGGCGGCGGCGGCCATCGCCTTCACGTCGGCGGCGTCGAGCTGGTGTTTGGTCTTCATGAACGTCTTTCTGTATTCAAGATCGAAAAGCAGGAAAGCCCGACGATAACCCGGCGATTCCTGACCCGACAGTCACAACTGCCCTCACCGGAGGCCCAAGGGCGCCGGCCAGGAATTTGAGGGCCCCAAGGAACCTCGTGCACAATGCCAGAGTCTTACGGCAGACTTAAGGAGAATTCCACCATGTCCGACCACGTGCAAACCAACGGCCGCTTCGGCACCGCTGTTTCGGCCAGCGCCACGCAACGCAACCGCGTGCTGCGCAACACCTACTGGCTGCTCGCGCTGTCCATGCTGCCCACGGTCCTGGGGGCGTGGGTGGGCGTGAGCACCGGCATCACCGCCAGCCTCACGGGCGGCCTGGGCCTGATCGTCTTCCTGGGCGGCGCCTTCGGCTTCATGTTCGCGATCGAAAAGACCAAGAATTCGGCCGCCGGCGTGCCGATCCTGCTGGCCTTCACCTTCTTCATGGGCCTGATGCTGTCGCGCCTGCTGGCGATGGTGCTGGGCTTCTCCAACGGCGCCAGCCTGATCATGATGGCCTTCGGCGGCACCGCCGCCGTGTTCTTCGGCATGGCCTCGCTGTCCACCATCATCAAGCGCGACCTGTCGAACATGGCCAAGTTCCTGTTCATCGGCGCGATCCTGATCGTGGTGGCGGCCGTGGCGAACGTGTTCATCCAGTCCAGCGCGCTGATGATCACCATTTCCGTGCTGGCCGTGGGTGTGTTCTCCGCCTTCATCCTCGTCGACCTCAAGCGCGTGCAGGACGGCGAGGAAACCAACTACATCAGCGCCACGCTGGGCGTGTACCTGAGCCTGTACAACGTGTTCCAGAGCCTGTTGATGCTGCTGGGCGTGTTTGGCGGCGACCGCGAGTGAGCCGTTTCATCCCATGAAACAAGGGCCTTCGGGCCCTTTTTTCTTGGCCACGGACGTCAAGTTCCGGCCCGGCTCGCCGAAATGCAAGGGCAAGCCACCAAGACCACCATGCGACGCCCCGCCCTCATCCTGCTCACACTCGCCAGCACCTGGCTGGCCGGCTGCGATGCCCTGGGCATCGAAACCGCCACGCAGGTGAACGCCCGCAAGGAGTCGGAGGGCCGCGCCATCGGCAGCGCCTGCCGCCACGCGGTGCGCAGCATCGAGTCCTGCTTCCAGACCAACCCGCGCGCGGGCAAGGCCGCGGTGTTCGCGGGCTGGCGAGAGATGGATCAGTACATGCGGGACAACAACGTCGTGGGCATGCCCTCCGAAGGCGAGGCGGCGCCGGCCGAGAAGGCTTCGTCGGACAAACCCACGTCCTGAAGACGGCGAACCCGCAGCTCGCGGCGCTGGCGGCCACAGGGCACGCTGCTCCACGAACGACCCCCGCCGGAGCGGCTGCGCCGGCCCACCTCCCCTGATTCGCTACGCGGGGCGCCCGGCGTCCGCCAGCTCGAACACAGCCATGCTCTCGACGTGGGCGGTGTGGGGGAACATGTTGACCGCCCCCGCCGCGACACAGCGGTAGCCCGCCTGGTGCACCAGAAGGCCGGCGTCGCGGGCCAGCGTGGCGGGGTTGCAGCTCACGTAGACGATGCGCTTCGGGGGCGTCCACCCGCCGCCCCGCAGCTCGGGTTGCTGGTGCAGATCGGCCAATGCCTTGGCCAGGGCAAAGGCGCCTTCCCGTGGCGGATCGACCAGCCACTTCTGCGCCACGCCATCGGCCACCAACTGCTCGGGCGTCATCTCGAACAGGTTGCGGGCGGCAAAGCGCGTGGGCGCGAAGGCCCGCGCCCGGCCTTCGCCGTTGCGCGCCAGGTTCTCGCGCGAGCGGGCGACCAGCGCTTCGCTGCCCTCCACGCCCAGCACCTCGCGCGCCGTGGTGGCGATGGGCAGGGTGAAGTTGCCCAGGCCGCAGAACCAGTCGATCACGCGCTCGTCGGCGCGCGCGTCCAGCAGACGCAGCGCGCGCGACACCAGCACGCGGTTGATCGAAGGATTGACCTGCGTGAAATCGGTGGGCCTGAAGGGCATGACCACGCCGAACTCGGGCAGGGCGTAGCTCAGTTCCTCGCCGCCCTCGTCGAGCCGGCGCACGGTGTCGGGTCCCTTGGCCTGCAGCCACCACTGCACGCCATGCCGCTGGCCGAAGGCGCGCAGGCGCGACAGGTCGTCCTCGCTCAGCGGCTCCAGGTGGCGCAGCACCAGCGCGGTGACGCTGTCACCGCAGGCCAGTTCGATCTGCGGGCAGGTTTCGCGCGCGTCCATCTCGAAGATCAGCTCGCGCAGCGGCGCCAGCATGTCGCTCACGTGTGGCGGCAGCACCAGGCACACGCCCATGTCGGCCACGTAGCGGCTCTTGCGCTCGTGAAAGCCGATCAGCACCACGCCCTTCTTGTGCACGTGGCGCACCGACAGCCGCGCGCGGTGGCGGTAGCCCCAGGCGGGGCCTTCGATCGGGCGCAGGATGGTCTCGGCGCGCACCTTGCCCAAGTGCCAGAGGTTGTCCTCCAGCACGCGCTGCTTGATGGCCACCTGCGCGGCGGGGTGCAGGTGCTGCATCTTGCAGCCGCCGCAGGCGCCCGCGTGCAGGCCGAAATGCGGGCAGCGGGGCCGCACGCGCTGCGAGGACTCGCGGTGCACGGCCGTGGTGGTGGCGGCTTCCCAGTTGTTCTTCTTGCGATGGACCGAGACGCTGACCTGCTCGAATGGCAGCGCACCCTCGATGAACACCACCTTGCCGTCGGCGCGGTGGGCGATGCCCTGGGCTTCGATGTCCAGGGACTCGACGGCGAGCGAGCCGTCGGGGTAGGCGGGGGATGTGTTGTGGGGAGACTCTGCGGACATCCCGCGATTGTCTCAGGCCGGCCGCCAGCGATCGCTCACGCCCAGGCCGCCAGGTATTCCTGCCAATGCGCTTCGCCCGGCGCCAGGCCCCCCAGCGTCTCCTTCACGTAGGCGATCTCGCGTTCGTACTCGTCGGGCGTGAAGCCGCCGCGCATTTTCTGGAAGCGGCAATACATGAGGTAGGTGTTCATCACGTCCGTCTCGCAGTAGCGGCGGATGGCGTCGGTCTGCCCCGCGAGGAACTGCGGGTAGACCTGCGAGCCGTCCATGCCCAGCTTTCCGGGAAAGCCGCAGAGCTTGGCCAGGCTGTCGAGGGGCGCGTTGTTCTTCGGCGTGTACATGGCCAGCAGGTCCATCAGGTCCAGGTGGCGCATGTGGTAACGGCCGATGTAGTTGTTCCACTTGAACTCACGGTCGTCCTCGCCCATGTCCCAGTACTTGTTGGCCTCCAGTCCGTGGCGCAGGCCGCGGTAGTGCAGCACCGGCAGGTCGAAGCCGCCGCCGTTCCAGCTCACGAGCTGGGGCACGTGCTTCTCGATCGCCTGGAAGAAGCTCTGGATGACCTTGCCCTCGCTCTGGCTGTCCCTGTCGACGAAGGAGTGGATGCGCAGGCCCTCGGCGTTGCGGAACACGCAGCTGATGACCAGCACGCGCTGCAGGTACAGGGGCATGAAGTCGCTCTGCCCCTTTTCCTTGCGCTCGGCCACCCAGGCGGCGTAGACCTGCTCATCGCTCAGTTCGGCGCCGGCCCCGCGCAGCGCGCGCAGGCCGTCCACGTCCGGGATGGACTCGATGTCGAAGACGAGGACCGGCCAGGCCATGCGCGGCCGGGCTCAGCGCTTCGGCAGGTGGGCCAGCGGGTCCACCGGCTTGCCCTGGCGACGCACCTCGAAGTGCAGCTTCACGCGGTCGGCGTCGCTGCTGCCCATCTCGGCGATCTTCTGGCCCTGGCGCACCGACTGGTTCTCGCGCACCAGCAGCGCCTGGTTGTGCGCGTAGGCCGTGAGGTAGGTGTTGTTGTGCTGCAGGATGATGAGGTTGCCGTAGCCGCGCAGACCGGCGCCCGCGTAGACCACGCGCCCATCGGCCGCCGCGACCACGGGATCGCCGATCTTGCCGCCGATGCTCACGCCCTTGTTGGTGTTCTCATCGAAGCCCGCGATGACCGGGCCCGAGGCGGGCCACACGAACTGGATGTCGTCGCCCGCCGCCGCAGGGGCCGGCGTTGGCGCGGGGGCGGGCGCGGGCGCCGGCGCCGCGGACGGGCTGGTTTCGCTCAGTGGCCGCGAGGCCACGCTGCCGCTGGTGACGGGCGCGGTGCCCACGCTCGGGGCCGGGGCCGGGGCCGGGGCTGGCGCCGCGGCGGTGGGCGGCACCACGCGCAGCAGCTGGCCGACCTCGATGGCATTCGGGTTGGGCAGGTTGTTCCAGGTCGCGATGTCGCGGTAGTCCTGGCCGGCGTTGAGGGCGATGCGGTACAGCGTGTCGCCAGGCTGCACCGTCACATAGCCCACGCGGGGCTGCGCGGCGGCAGGGGCCGGGGTGGCCGTTGCCGACTCCGCGGCGGGCCGGGATGTGCCCCGGTCGTCGACCGGTGCGGGACGCGCCACGCGCTGCGAGCCGCAAGCGCTCACGAGCAGGGCCAAGCCGAGCACGGACCAGGTCAGCGCGCGCTGGGCTGTGCGTCCCTGCGCCCGGGTGTGACCCAGGTCGTGTCTTGCCATTTGGTTCATGAAGACTCCACCATTGTCTTGCGGGCCCCGAAGGGGCCCATTTCGATACACGCTCGACGCCGGCAAGGGCGGGACCGTCAGGCGAGGCCCGATTTTAGGGGCACGAAATGAACGGCCTCGAGCTCGGTGCGGACCACGCCATTGGCGGTTTTGTCAACCACCACGAGGTTCTGTCGACCGGCGGCCGTCACGGCCGGTGCCACCAGCCGGCCACCGACCGCGAGCTGATCGATCCAGGCGGCGGGCAGATCGTTCCCGCCGGCCGCCGCAATGATGCCCGCATAAGGAGCCCCCTGCGGGAAACCCACCATGCCATCACCGAAGAGCAGGTGCAGATTGGGCACGCGCAGGGCGCGCAGGTTGTCGCGCGCCTTCTCGTGCAGGCTGCGGATGCGCTCGATGCTGTAGACCTCCTTGGCCACGCGGGCCAGCACGGCGGCCTGGTAGCCGCAGCCAGTGCCGATTTCGAGCACCCGCCCCAGCGGCTGCACGCGCGCCTGGCACAGCAGCTCCACCATGCGCGCCACCACGCCGGGCTTGCTGATGGTCTGGCCCTGGCCGATGGGCAGGCTGGTGTCTTCGTAGGCCTGGTTCACCAGCGCCGAGTCGACGAAGCGGTGCCGTTCCACCGCGAGCATGGCCGCCACCACCGCCGGGTGCGAGATGCCCTGCCCCTGCAGCTTGCGCACCATGGCGGCGCGCACGGCGGCCGAGTCCATGCCGACGCCGCTGGGCCGGGCCGGGGCATGCGCGGGCGGTGCGTCGGGCTTGTGCTGGCGCGCGGGCACGGGGGCCGGCGTGCCGGCCGGCAGGCGGGCCGGAAAACCCGGGCGCTGGCGTGGCGGCGGCGCTTTCACGCGCCCTCCTTGGACAGCGCGGCCGCCGTCGGCACCCAGTAGGCCAGGGTGTCGTGGTCGGTCAGGTCCACCTGCAGGGGCGTCAGGCTGACGTAGCCCTGCTGCGTGGCGTGAAAGTCGGTGCCTTCGGCCTCGTCGCGGGCGGGACCGGCGCTGCCGATCCAGTACATGGTCTCGCCGCGCGGGTTGACCTGCGCGATCACGGGCTCGGCCGCGTGGCGCCGCCCCAGGCGCGTGACCTTCACGCCGCGGATCTGCTCGGCGGGCCGGCACGGAATGTTGACGTTGAGCAGCCAGGCCTGGCCGCGCTGCTGCATCTCGGGCAGCGACGGCAGCAGCTGCTGCACCAGCTCGGCCGCCTTGGTGGCGGCCACGTCCAGGTGGGCCCAGCCCCTCTCGGTCTGCGAAAACGCGATGGCGGGCACGCCGAACAGGTAGCCCTCCATGGCCGCGCCGACGGTGCCCGAGTAGATGGTGTCGTCGCCCATGTTGGCGCCGTTGTTGATGCCGGAGATCACCAGGTCGGGCCGGTAGCCCAGCAGGCCGGTGAGCGCGATGTGCACGCAGTCGGCGGGGGTGCCGTTGACGTAGCGGAATCCGTTGGCGGCGGTCTGCACGTAGAGCGGCGAGTGCAGGCTCAGGGCGTTGCTCTTGGCGCTGTTGTTGTGCTCGGGCGCGACGACCTCGACCTCGACGCCCGGCAGGGCCTTGACGGCGTCGTACAAGGCGACGAGGCCCTTGGCCTGGAAGCCGTCGTCGTTCGAGATCAGGATTTTCATGGGCGAAATTCTATTGACCCGAGGTGTGGCGCTTTCTTCTTATCCCGGGTGGCGTTGCGGCGGCGGCCACGCCCGTCGCCCAAGGGACAAAGCCCACTGCGCGAATGCAAAACCGGTGCCTATCATGCCCCGCCCCCATTCCAAGAGGAGACCCACCATGCACGCCTGGCTGTGCGAGAACCCCATCGGCGTCGACGCCCTGCAATGGAAGGAACTGCCCACGCCCGAACCCGGCGCGGGCCAGGTGCGCCTGCGCATCGAGGCGGCCAGCCTGAACTTCCCCGATCTGCTCATCGTGCAGAACAAGTACCAGATGAAGCCGCCGCTGCCCTTCGTTCCCGGCAGCGAATACGCCGGCGTCGTTGAGGCCGTGGGCGACGGCGTCAAGCACCTCAAGCCGGGCCAGCGCGTGGCCTGCCTGAGCGGCACCGGCGGCTTCGGCACCCACACCCTGGCGCCCGCCGCGCTGTGCATGCCCCTGCCCGACGGCTTTCCCGCCGTGGACGCGGCCGCGTTCATCATGATCTACGCCACCTCGTACCACGCGCTCATGGACCGCGCGCAGCTCAAGGCGGGCGAGACGGTGCTGGTCCTCGGCGCGGCCGGCGGCGTGGGCACGGCCGCCATCCAGATCGCCAAGGCCGCCGGCGCGCGCGTGATCGCGGCCGCATCCAGCGACGACAAGTGCGCGCTGTGCGCCTCGCTCGGCGCCGATGCCACCATCAACTACACCCAGCACGGCCCCCTGGGCGGCCTGCGCGACGAGATCAAGCGCCTCACAGGGGGCAAGGGCCCGGACGTGGTCTACGACCCCGTGGGCGGCGATTTCGCCGAACCGGCCTTCCGTTCCATCGCCTGGCGCGGGCGCTACCTGGTGGTGGGTTTTGCCAGCGGGCCCATTCCCAGCCTGCCCCTCAACCTGGCGCTGCTCAAGGGCGCCAGCATCGTGGGGGTGTTCTGGGGCGACTTCGCCAAGCGCGAGCCCCAGGCCAACGCGGCCATGATGCAGGCGCTGGCCGGCATGTACGCCAAGGGCCAGGTGAAACCGGTCATCGACCAGACCCTGCCCATGGCCGACCTGCGCAAAGCCTACGCGATCATGGGATCGCGCTCGGTCAAGGGCAAGCTGGTGCTGGTGAACTGAGTCAGCGCGCGGCGGTGGTCGCCGCCCCCGCCGACCAGCCACCGCCGATGGCCCGGTACACCGCCACCAGCGCGCCCGCCGTGCCCACCTGGGCCTGCACCAGCTGTTCCCGGATCGACAGCACCTCGCGCTCGGCCTGCAGCACGGCCTGGAAGTCGGTCACGCCCGCCTCGAAGCGCGCGCGCGCCAGTTGCGCGGCCTCGTCGGCGTGGCGCGCGGCCTCCAGCAGGCGCCCGGCGCTTTGCGCGTGGCGGTTGTAGCCGCTGAACGCGCCCTCGGTTTCCTCCAGCGCCAGCGCCACGGTCTGCTCGAACACCACCAGGCCCTGCTGCGCGCGCGCCTCGCTGGCGGCCACGCGCGAGCGGATGGCGCCGAAGTCGAACGGCGTCCACGACAGGCCCACGCCCAGCGCATAGCGCGCCGCGTCGCTGGTGAACAGGTCACCCAGGCGCGCGGCGTTGAAGCCCAGCAGGCCGGAGAGCGAGATCCGCGGGTACAGCTCGCTGCGCGCGATGCCGATGCCCGCGGTGGCGGCGGCAAGCCGGCGCTCGGCGGCGATCACGTCGGGCCGGCGCTGCAACCACTGCTGCGGCGTGCCCACCGGCAGCGCGGCCAGGTCCGTCACCGGCAGCGACGGCAGGGGCCGCTGCGTGGACAGCTCGGCCAGCGCCGCGCGCGCGGCGGCTGGGCGCTGAGCGTGGCCAGGCGGTAGGCCGCGGCCTCGACGCCGGCCTGCAACACGGGCAGCAGCGCCTCGGTGCTGGCGACCAGGGCGCGCGCGCCGGCCACGTCGAGCTGGCGCGCGCGGCCGGCCTCCAGCCGCGCCTCGGTGATGCGCAGCGACTCGCGCTGTTTCGTCAGGCTGGCCTCGGTCACGCGCTGGCGCTCCTGCAGGCCGCGCAGTTCCAGGTAGTAGCGCGCCACCTCGGCCGCCACGGCCGTGTGCACCGCGTGCAGGCCCGCCTCGCTCGCGCTCACCTGCGCGGCGGCGGCCTCGCGCGTGCGGCGCACGCGGCCGAACAGGTCGAGCTCCCAGCCGGCGACGAAGCTGGCGTCGAAGCTGTTGCCTGTGCGCTCGCTGCGCGAGGCGCCGGGCTGCTGCGTCAGCGGCGTGACCGCTCGTTGCGCGCTGCCTTCGATGGCCACGCCGGGTCGCGCGGCCGCGTCGGCCTCGCCCTGCAGCCCGCGCCTCCTGCAGGCGCGCCTGCGCGAGGCGGATGTCGGTGTTGGCCGCCAGCGCGCGCTCGATCAGCGCGTCCAGCGCCGGGTCGTTGAAGGCGCGCCAGAAGCGCGCGATGTCTTCGCCCGGCGCCTGGACGTTGCTGCCGCTGGCGCCGGCGTTGATGAAGCGCTCGTCCAGCGCCACGGTCGGCGCTTGGTGGTCGGGCCCCACGGCGGCGCAGCCGGTGAGCAGCGCCGCCAGTGCGACCGTGCAAAGGCTCCCCTCACGCATGTCGGGCCTCCGTCTCGTCTTGCCCCAGGCGGTGCGCGCGGCGCGAGCGCAGCAGCGCGTAGAACACCGGCGTCATGAAGATGCCGAACAGGGTGACTCCCACCATGCCAGAGAACACCGCGATGCCCATGGCGCGGCGCATCTCACTGCCCGCCCCACTGCCCACGATGAGCGGGATCACGCCCGCGCAGAAGGCGATGGAGGTCATCAGGATGGGCCGCAGCCGCATGCGGCAGGCGTGCACGATGGCGTCGACCAGCGTCTCGCCGCGCTCCTCCAGTTCCTTGGCGAACTCCACGATCAGGATCGCGTTCTTGCACGCCAGGCCCACCAGCACCACCAGCGCCACCTGGGTGAAGACGTTCAGGTCGCCCGGCTGCATGAAGGGCGGGAAACTGGACAGCCACACGCCGAACAAGGCCGACAGAATGCCCATGGGCACGATCAGCACGATCACCAGCGGCAGGGTCCAGCTTTCGTACTGCGCGGCCAGCACCAGGATCACCAGCAGCACCGAAATCAGGAGCACCGCCGCCAGCACCGGCAGGGTGATGTGCGTGCCCGGGACGGTGAAGTCGCGCGTGAGCCGGTCCTGGTAGCTGAGTTCCGTCCACTCGTAGGTCATGCCGCGCGGCAGCGTGCGCTGCAGCAGGGTCTCGATCTCGCCTTCGGCCTGGCTCGACGAGAAGCCCGGATTGGGCGCGCCGTTGATGTCGGCCGAGGGGTAGCCGTTGTAGCGCGTCACGCGCGTGGGACCGAAGCTGGGCTCCACCGTCATGAGCGCGCCCAGGGGCACCATCTCGCCCGCGGCGTTGCGCGTTTTCAGATTGGTGATGGCCTCGGCGTCGGCGCGAAACGGCGCGTCGGCCTGCACCACCACCTGGTAGGTGCGGCCGAAGCGGCTGAAGTCATTCACGTAGAGCGAGCCCAGGTTCACCTGCATGGTGTCGTAGATATCGGCCAGGTGAATGCCCATCTGCTTGGCGCGCGTGCGGTCGACGTTGGCGTAGAGCTGCGGCACGTTGATGTCGTAGCTGGAGAAGGGCGTGCCCACGGCCGACTTCGGGTTGGCGTACACCTGCCCCAGCGTGCCCCAGACCGCGCCGTACAGCGCCTGCTCGCCCAGGCCGCCGCGGTCCTGCACCTGCAGCTTGAAGCCGCCGACGTTGCCCAGGCCGTCCACCGCCGGCGGCGGCACCACGAACATGCGCGCGCCCTGGATCTGCTGGATCGCGCCGTTGACCTGGCCCAGGATGGCCTCCTTGCTCATCTCGGGCGAGGTGCGCTCCTCGAAGGGCGCCAGGCCGAAGAAGATGATCCCTTCGTTCGGCGCGGCCGAGAAGCCCGCGATCGACAGGCCCGGGAAACCCACCGAGTCGATCACGCCGGGTACCTTGAGCGCGATGTCGGTCATCTCGCGGATCACGGCGTCGGTGCGGTCGATGGAGGCGCCCGCCGGCAGCTGCGCGATGCCGATGAGGTACTGCTTGTCGGGCGCGGGCACGAAGCCGGCCGGGATGCGCGCGAACAGCAGGCCGGTCACGCCCAGCAGCACCGCGTACACCACCAGCGAGACGGTCTTGTGCCGCACGATGTAGCCGACGCGGCGGCCGTAGCCTTCGCTGCGGCGGTGGAAGGCGCGGTCGAACCAGCGGAAGAAGCGGCCGAAGACCTTGTCCATGGCGCGCGTCAGCCGGTCGGGCGACTGGTCGTGCGGGTGCAGCATCAGCGCCGACAGCGCCGGGCTGAGCGTGAGCGAGTTGAAGGCCGAGATCACCGTGCTGATGGCGATCGTCACCGCGAACTGCTTGTAGAACTGGCCCGTGAGGCCGGGCACGAAGGCCAGCGGCACGAACACCGCGCACAGCACCAGGGCGATGGCGATGATGGGTCCGGAGACCTCGCGCATGGCCTTGATGGTGGCCTCGCGCGGCGACAGGCCCTCTTCGATGTTGCGCTCCACGTTCTCCACCACCACGATGGCGTCGTCCACCACGATGCCGATGGCCAGCACCAGGCCGAACAGCGTGAGCGTGTTGATGGAATAGCCCAGCAGCAGCAGGAAGGCGAAGGTGCCCACGATGGACACCGGCACCGCCAGCAGCGGGATGAGCGAGGCGCGCCAGGTCTGCAGGAACACGATGACCACCAGCACCACCAGCGCGATGGCCTCCAGCAGCGTGGCCACGACCTTCTCGATCGAGGTCTGCACGAAGCGCGTGGGGTCGTAGACGATGTCGTACTCCACGCCGGGCGGGAAGCCCTTGGACAGCCGCTCCATGGTCTCGCGCACGCTGTTGGACAGCGCCAGCGCGTTCGAGCCCGGGGCCTGGAAGACAGCGATGGCCGCGGCCTCCTTGTTGTTGAGCAGGCTGCGCATGGCGTAGGTGCCGGCCGCCAGTTCCACGCGGCCGACGTCGCGGATGCGGATCAGCCCGCCCGTGGCCGGGTCGGTGCGCACGATGATGTCGGCGAACTCCTCCTCGGTCGTCAGCCGGCCCTGCGTGTTCACCGAGAGCTGGAACTCCGTGCCCTTGGGCGCGGGCGGCGCGCCCACCGTGCCGGCGGCCACCTGCGCGTTCTGTTCGCGGATGGCGCCCACCACCTCGGCGGTGGTGAGGTTGCGCGCGGCCAGCTTGCCCGGGTCCAGCCAGATGCGCATGGCGTAGTCGCCGGCGCCGAACAGGAACACCGAGCCCATGCCGGGCAGGCGCAGCAGGTCGTCGCGCACGTTCATCTGGCCGTAGTTGCGCAGGTAGAGCGCATCGCGGCTGTTGTCCGGGCTCAGCAGGTGCACCACCATCGTCAGGTTGGGACTGCTTTTCTCGGTGGTCACGCCGATCTGGCGCACGATGTCCGGCAGCCGGGGCAGCGCGCGGTTGATGCGGTTCTGCACCGCCGTCTCGGCCGCCTCGGGGCTGGTGCCGATCTTGAAGGTGACCGTGAGCGCCATGCCGCCGTCGGCCGTGGCCGACGAGTCGTAATAGAGCAGGTTTTCGATGCCGCTGATCTGCTCCTCCAATGGCGTGGCCACGGTTTCGCTGATGACGCGCGGGTTGGCGCCCGGGTACTGGGCGCGCACCACGATCTGCGGCGGCGCGACCTCGGGGTACTCGGACAGCGGCAGCTGGAAGATGGCCAGCGCGCCGACCAGGAACAGGAAGATCGACAGCACGGCCGCGAAACGCGGCCGGTCGATGAAGAACCGGGAGATGTCCATTCGGGCGCTCCCTTACTGGCCGGGCTGCTGCGGCGCGGCCGAAGTCGGCGGAGGAAGGGGCATGCCCTTGTCGTCCACCTTCAGCACCTGCGGCTGCACCGGCACGCCGGGCATGATGCGCTGCAGGCCTTCCACCACCACGTGCTCGCCGGGCTTGACCGCGTCGCCCAGCAGCACGCGCATGCCGTCCTGCAGGGCGCCGAGCTGCACCACGCGGAACTGCGGCTGGCCGTCGGCGCCCACCACCACCACGGTCTTGCGGTTCTGGTCGGTGCCGATGGCGCGCTCGGGCACCAGCGTGGCCTGGTAGGGCGCGCTGGTGGTCATGGTCAGCCGCGCGGCCAGGCCGGGCACGAAGCGGCCGTCGCGGTTGTCGAAGCTGGCGCGCAGGCGAATGGCACCGGTCTGCGGGTTGAGGCGGTTGTCGACGAAGTCCAGCGTGCCCTGGTGCGGGTAGCCGGTCTCGTTGGCCAGGCCCAGACGCACCACGGGCTTGGCGTTACCGGCGGCCCGCAGGCGCAGGAAGGTCTGCTCGCTGCCGTCGAAGTAGGCGTACACGCGGTTCGTGGCGGCGATGGTGGTGAGCACCACCTGTTCGTTCACCAGGTTGCCCGCCGTGGCGCTGGCGCGCGACAGCCGCCCGCCGATGGGCGCGCGCACCGCCGTGTAGGCCAGGTTCAGGCGCGCCACGCGCAGCGCGGCCTCGGCGGCCTTGATGTCGGCCTCGCTGGTGCGCGCGCCGGCGGCGAGCTGATCGAACTCCTGGCGCGACACGGCGCGGCTGTCGAGCAGCTTCTGGGCGCGGGCGTACTCGGTCTGCGCCAGCTCGGCGCGCGACTTCGCGGCCGCCAGCTGCGACTCGGCGCGCGCCACCTCGGCCTCGAAAGGGCGCGGGTCGATGGTGAACAGCAAGGCACCGGCCGCGACGCTGGCGCCGTCGGTGAAGTGCACCTTGTCGATGGTGCCGGCCACGCGCGGGCGCAGCTCCACGAACTCGGCCGCTTCCAGGCGGCCGCTGAAGGTTTCGACGTCGGTGACGCTGCGCTGCACCGCGGGCGCCACGCTCACCGGCATGGCCGGTGGCGGCGCGCCCTGCGCGTCGGCGGGGCCGCCGCAGGCCGGCAGAAGGGACAACAGCACGGGGAACAGGACGGCCAGGGCGGGGATGCGCCCGTGGGACTTGGCTGGCATGGGGGTGCTCCAGAAAATGCCGGCGCCGACACCCCCGGGTAGGGGGTGTGGCGCTGAGGGAGTTGCGGATTAAGCCGCAATCCCGGGGGAATTGACGAGGGCTTTTCGAGCGCGTGTGGCGGCCCGCCGACACGCCTGGCGGATCAGGGTTTGCCAGCCGGCGGCGGCGAGGGAAACGCCACCACCGGCGTCCTCACGGCCACCCCGGGCGGGGCGTAGGCCGGCGCGGCCTGGCCGGCCGGGCCGGCGGCGCGCACGTAGGCGTAGATCGCTTTCAGGTCGGTGTCGGCCATGTCGCGCAGCGCGAACCACGGCATGGGCGGGCGCATGGGCAGGCGGGCGCGCTGCAGCCACTGCGCCTCGCTCATCTGCTGGAACTGCTGGCGCAGGTTGCTCGGGTAGGTGGTGCCCCAGGGGCCCTGCAGGCCCACAGCATCGCCCGTGAGCCACTGGGCTTCGGGCACGGCGCCCGCGCTGGGGGCGTAGCCGGGGGTATGGCAGTCGTTGCAGCCCGAGGTCTTGACGAGGTAGCGGCCCAGGGCCACGAGGTCCGTCTCGGGCGGACGGACGGGGGCCGGGCCATTGGCCAGTGCGGCCGTGGACGCGAACAGGCCCAGGGCCAGCGCGGCGGTGCGGAACATGAAAACACTCCTTGTTTTGGTGTGCCGGCATTGTTCGCAAGGGGCTCAGTCCTCCGTCCTAAATCTTTCCTAGGCGAAGCTTAAAAAATACCTAAGCGCGCGCGGCGGTACCGGAAACGCCTACGGCCTTCGCCGCCCGGTGCTGACAGGGCGCATCCAGCAATCCCCACAGACGGTGGGGCGACCGATCCCCAGAATTTCTGCCATGGCCACGCGGCCCTTGAGCCCCGCGTCCAGGCCGTCAGAAGGGACATCCGCATGAGCACCACCGCCTGTTTCGCCGACCCGCGCAACGCCCAGATCCGCCTCTACCAGCCCCTGGTGCGGCGCGTGGCCCGCCACCTGCGCGCCCAGCTGCCGCCCTCGGTCGACGTGGACGACCTGATACAGGCCGGCATGATCGGCCTGAACGAGGCCATCGGCCGCTGCGACCCGGCCGAGGCCGAGGCCGGCGGACTGGAGAAATTCGCCATGCCGCGCATCCGAGGCGCCATGATCGACGAGCTGCGCGCGACCGAATGGGCCTCGCGCGGTTGCCGGCAGAGCCGGCGCGACATCGACGAGGCCGCGCAGCGCCTGCAGCAGCGCCTGTGCCGCCGCCCGCACGACAGCGAAATGGCCGCGGAGCTGTGCCTCACGCTCGATGAATACCACGCGCTGCAGGCCAAGCTGCACCGCTCCCAGCTGATGCCGCTGGACGACACCGGCCTGGTGGGGGAAGAGGACGACGACGGCCTGCACGGCAGCGAGTTCGGCGACAGCACCCACGACCCGCTGAGCGTGCTGGAACAGCAGCGCATGCGCCTGGCCCTGGTCGACGCCATCCAGGGTCTGCCCGAGCGCGAACAGCAGGTCATGCTCAGGCACTACGGCGAGGACATGATGTTCAAGGACATCGGCCGCGAACTGGGCGTGAGCGAGTCCCGCGTCAGCCAGGTGCACCGCCACGCCATCGACCTGCTGCGTGCGCAACTGCAGGCGCACTGATATTTCACCGGCGACAGCGCGCGGCGGCGGCCCGGCGTAGCATCGCCCGGCCATGAAAACACCCCACCGAGACAACACGCCCGCCGACCCCAGCCTCATCGATTCCCGCGCCGCCGCCTGGCGGCTGCTCACCGTGCTGGGCCTGGTCACCCTGGGCAACAGCGGCATGTACGTGGTGGCCGTGGTGCTGCCCGCGGTGCAGACGGAGTTCGGCATCGGCCGCGGCGACGCCTCCCTGCCCTACACCCTGATGATGGTCTGCCTGGGCCTGGGCGGCCTGTGGACCGGGCGCATGGCCGACCGCCACGGCATCACGCCGGTGCTGCGTCTGGGCGCGGTGGCGGTGGCCGGCGGCTTCGCGGCCGCCGCGCTGTCCGGCAACATCTGGACCTTCGGTCTGGCGCACGGGCTGCTGCTGGGGCTGCTGGGCAGCTCGGCCACCTTCGCGCCGCTGCTGGCCGACACGGCGCTGTGGTGGCGCAAGCGGCGCGGCATCGCGGTGGCCATCGCGGCCAGCGGCAACTACGTGGCCGGCACGGTGTGGCCGCCACTGGTGCAATGGGGAATCGAGACCATCGGCTGGCGCAACACCTACTTCCTGCTGGCCATCGTCTGCGGCACGGGCATGTTCCTGCTGGCCAACCGCATGCGCCAGCGCCCGCCCGTGGTCGTGATGGCCGCGCCCGCCACGCCCGGCGGCGCCGTGCCCGACACCCGCCGCCCCTTCGGCATGACGCCCGCGCGGGCGCAGACCCTGCTGTGCCTGGCCGGCGTGGGCTGTTGCGTGGCCATGTCCATGCCGCAGGTGCACATCGTCGCCTACTGCGTCGATCTGGGCTTCGGCGCCGCGCGCGGCGCCGAGATGCTCTCGCTCATGCTGGCCAGCGGCATCGTCAGCCGCCTGGTCTCGGGCTGGATCTGCGACCGCATCGGTGGCATCCGCACCCTGCTGCTGGGTTCGGCGCTGCAGTGCGTGGCGCTGCTGCTGTTCCTGCCCTTCGACGGCCTGGTGCCGCTGTACGTGATCTCTGCCCTGTTCGGCCTGTTCCAGGGCGGCATCGTGCCCAGCTACGCCATCATCGTGCGCGAGTACTTCGCGCCGCAGGAGGCCGGCGCCCGCGTGGGCGCGGTGATCATGGCCACGCTGGTGGGCATGGCGCTGGGTGGCTGGATGTCGGGCTGGGTGTTCGACCTCACGGGCAGCTACCGCGCGGCCTTCCTCAACGGGATCGGCTGGAACCTGCTCAACATGGGCATCGCGCTGTTCCTGTTCTGGCGGGTGCGGGGGAGCGGGCCGGGGGTGGCGCGGGGGGCGGCGGCCTGAAGGCGCGCGCCCTTCGTTTATTTCGGCACATACCGCATCGCCACCGCCCCCGAGCCGAACTCGAGCCGGCTCACCAGCCTCAGGTCGACATGCTTCGACAAGCCCGCGAACACGCTCGGCCCATGGCCGGCCAGCCGCGGGTGCACGATGAACTCGTACTCGTCGATCAAGCCCAGCTCCGCCAGGGCCAGCGGGAGCTTCACGCCCCCCACGAACAGGCCCTTGCCCGGTCGCTGCTTGAGCCGCCGCACCAGCGGCCCCAGCTCCCCGCGCACGAGCTCCGCGTTCCAGTCGACCACGTCCAGGCTGTCGGACACGACGTACTTCCGCGCGGCGTCGATCGTCCGGGCAAAGGGGTCCACCGCGTGAGACCCTGCGGCCGCCCCCGCGGGCGCCCGGAACGCCGACTCCATCAACTCATAGGTCACCCGCCCGAACAGCAGGGCATCGGCCTGCCGGAGGTTCTCCACGGCGTGGCGGTGCAGCTCCTCGTCCGCGGGAATGGCGCTGTGGTCGCAGCAGCCGTCCAGCGTGAGGTGGATGGAATACCGAAGGGGTCGCATGGGCATGGTTCAGTCCTCGCTGGGGCGGCCGCGGTTCGACGCGAACGCTGGAGCCGGCCCCGTCTGCACGACGGATCAGCCGTCACCGATTCGACAGCCCCACCCGCTTGACAGCCCTTGCGCAGGCGCGCACAGTCGCCCGGTACTCACCTGTACCAACATGACCAACCTCACCATCCGACGCCTGCTCATCGACCTGGAAACGCCCGTCGCGCGCCACTGGTGCGGCGGCGACGCCTTCCTCACCGCCTGGTTCAACGCCCTGTCCATGAGCTTTCCGGTGGGCGAGCAGTTCTTCATCGACGCCGTGCGGGAAGGCGCCAAGGCCCTGCCCGCCGACCAGCAGGCGCGCTGGGAAGCCGAGATCAAGGGCTTCGTGGGCCAGGAGGCCACGCACCGGCGCATCCACGCCCTGTTCAACGCGCAGATCGAGAAGCACGGCCTGGTGAACGCGTGGGCGCCGCGCGCCGAGTCGCGCATGGTGTTGTTCGAGGGCGCCGATCCCCGCCACCCGCTGGGCGTGACCGCGGCCTACGAGCACTTCACCGCCCTCTTCGCCGAGTGGCTGCTGTCGCATCCCCAGGTGCTGGACGGCAGCGAGCCGCGCCTGCAAACCCTGTGGCTGTGGCACAGCGCCGAGGAGGCCGAGCACAAGAGCACCGCATTCGACCTCTACCAGGCCCTGGGGGGCGACCACGCCTGGCGCGCGAAATGGATGCGCCGCGTCACCGTCTTCTTCCTCAGCGACGCCCTGCGCCAGACCGTCTCCAACCTGCGGCGCGACGGCACGCTGTGGCGCTGGTCCACCTGGCGCAGCGCCGCGCGCCACCTGCTGGGCCGGCAAGGCCTGCTGAGGACGAACTGGCCGGCCTGGCGGGCCTATTTCCGGCCCGACTTCCACCCGAACCAGCAGCACAGCGAACGCTCGGCCACCTGGCTGCGCGAACACAACGAACAGTTCGTGCCGGTGAGCGCTGCCGGTCGCTGAACGAGTGCGCGTCCCGGGTTTTCCCGGGATTTTTTTCGCCCGCTCAACTTGTATGATGACCTGACAAGCACACCAATGGCCGAGACACCATGAACCCCGACAGCGCCGAGCCCCTGCAGGCGCCGCCCCGCCTGACCGACCAGTTGGCGGCCCTGCTGATGCAGCGCATCGAGTCGGGCGAACTGGGCCCGGACCAGCGACTGCCCACCGAGCAGCGCCTGGCCGAGCAGTTCGGCGTGTCGCGCACCGTGGTGCGCGAGGCCATCAGCCAGCTCAAGTCCATCGGCCTGCTCACCTCGCGCCAGGGCGCGGGCGTGTTCGTGGCGCCCAGCC
Organism: Hydrogenophaga sp. SNF1; assembly: GCF_034421675.1. NCBI lineage: Bacteria > Pseudomonadati > Pseudomonadota > Betaproteobacteria > Burkholderiales > Comamonadaceae > Hydrogenophaga > Hydrogenophaga sp. SNF1. Next base: position 2,104,393 of record NZ_CP139793.1, on the reverse strand, counting down.
ACCAGGCGCGCGCCCTGGCCTTCGACCCCACCGTGCTGCACTCCATGGAGGCCGTGCTGCAGGTGGTGGAGGTGCGGCGCGGCCTGGAGGCCGACGTGGCCGAACTCGCGGCGCGGCGCATCACGCCCGAGAAAGCGCGCGCCATCATGGACGCGCTGGCCGAACTGGAGGCCTGCCCGCCCGTGGGCGCCCCCGGCGTGGAGGCCGACCTGCGCTTTCACCGCAGCATCGCCCGCGCCACCGACAACCCGCACTACGAGCGCCTGCTGGGCTTCCTGGAGCAGTACCAGCGCGACGCCATGCGCGTGACGCGCACCAACGAATCCCTGGACAGCGGCTACATGGTGGAGGTGCACCACGAGCACCGCGCCATCGCCGAGGCCGTGTGCCGCGGCGACGTCACCGCCGCGCGCGAGGCCGCCATGCGCCACATGGCCAACGCCGCGCACCGCATCGAACACGCCTCGCCGCCCGTGCGCCGCGCCCTGGACGCGCTGCTCAAACCCACCCTGTCCCGCCCCGAATGAGCGACGCCATCCCCCCCGCCCAGCAGGCCTGCCGCGACGAGATCGTGCGCGTGGGCGCCTCGCTGTTCCTGCGCGGCTACGCGCATTCCACGGCCGGCAACATCAGCCTGCGGCTCGACGCCTCGCAGGGCGGCGGCTTCCTCATCACCCCCACCGACGCTTGCCTGGGCCACCTGCGCCCCGAGGCCCTGGCCTGGGTGGGCGAAGACGGCCACCAGCGCGGCGGCGAACGCGCCAGCAAGACCCTGGCCCTGCACCGCCACATCTACGACGCCGCGCCCCAGGCCCGCTGCGTGCTGCACACCCACAGCACCCACCTGGTGGCGCTGAGCCTGCAAGGCGTGTGGGCCGAGCACGACATCCTGCCGCCGATCACGCCCTACCAGGTGATGAAGGTCGGCCACGTGCCCCACGTCGCCTACCGCGTGCCCGGCGACCCCACCGTGGCCCACGAGGTGGCCGGCCTGATCGCCCGGGCCGAACAGCCCTTGCGCGCCGTGATGCTGGAACGCCTGGGCCCCGTCGTGTGGCACCAGGGCCCCGCGCAGGCCATGGCCCTGCTGGAAGAACTGGAAGAGACCGCGCGCCTGTGGCTGCTCTGCTCCCCCCGCCCCGCCCCACTGAGCGACGCGCGCATCGACGAACTGCGCCAGCGCTTTGGCGCCCCCTGGTAAGGCCCCAGTCCCCACCGCCCCGCCCATCCGCCCACCGCTTCACCGCATGAACATCCTCATCACCGGCGGCGCCGGTTTCCTGGGCAGCCGCCTCGCGCGCGAGCTGCTGCAACGCGGCCGGCTCGCCGGACGTCCCATCGACAGCCTGATGCTGGCCGACCTGTTCGCGCCCGGCGACGCGGCGCTCACGCGCGACCCGCGCGTGCGGTCCCTGGCCGGCGACCTCATGGACAGCCTGCCCACCCTGTTCGCCCAGCGCTGGGACGCGGTCTTTCACCTCGCCTCGGCCGTGTCCGCCGAGTGCGAGGCCGACTTCGACCTCGGCCTGCGCGCCAACCTGGACACCACGCGCGCCCTGCTCGACGCCTGCCGCCGGCAGACGGCCGACGGCCATGCGCCGGTCCTGTTCTTCTTCTCCAGCTCGGTCGCCGTCTACGGCAGCGACCCGGCCCTGCCCCTGCCCGCGGTGGTGGGCGACGACACCCTGCCCACGCCGCAGTCCAGCTACGGCATCCACAAGTTCGTGTGCGAGCAGCTGGTGGCCGACTACACCCGCAAGGGCCACATCGACGGCCGCGCGGCGCGCCTGATGACGGTCTCGGTGCGGCCCGGGCGGCCCAACGGCGCGGCCTCGGGCTTCCTGTCGGGCATGCTGCGCGAGCCCCTGGCCGGCCTGCCCAGCAACTGCCCCGTGCCACTGGACACGCCCGTGGCACTGTCCTCGCCGGCCACCACCGTGGCCGGCATCCTCGCCGTGGCCGAGGCCAGCCGCGAGGCCTTCGGCGGGCGCACCGCCATCAACCTGCCCGCGCTGAGCCTGCGCGTGCGCGACATGCTGGACGCCCTCGTCGACTTTGCCGGCCCCGAGGCCGCCGCGCTCGTGGGCCACGAGCCCGACGCCGCCACCGCGCGCATCGTGGCCGGCTGGCCCGCGCGCTTCGACAGCCCGCGCGCGCGCGCCCTGGGCCTACAGGCAGACCCCGATTTCCATGCCGTCCTGCGCCAGTACGCTCAGGACCACCCCGATGCCGTGAAACCACCTGCGGCGCGCCCACGGCCGACACCCGCGCGCTGAGTCCTTTTTTGCCAGTGACCCACCCCAAGGAGACAAACGCATGAAAAAAACGCTGCTCACCCCCCTGGCCATGGCCGCGCTGCTGGCCGCCACCGGCGCCCAGGCGCAGACCGTGCTCAAGATCGGCTACGCCACCTCGCCCACCTCGCACTACGGCGTGGGCTCCACCGTGTTCTGCGAGGAAATGGAGAAGGGCACGCAAGGCCGCTACAAGTGCCAGCAGTTCCCCAACTCGGCCCTGGGCGGCGAACGCGAGCAGATCGAGGCCGTGCAGCTGGGCACGCAGGACCTGGTGAACACCTCCACCGGCCCGCTGGGCAACTTCGTGCCCGAGGTCAAGATCGTCGACATCCCCTTCCTCTTCCGCGACTACGACCACGCGCGCAAGGTGATGGACGGCCCCATCGGCCAGGACCTGAGCAAGAAGATGGAGGCCAAGGGCCTGATCAACCTGGCCTGGACGGAGAACGGCTTCCGCCACATGACCAACAGCAAGCGGGCCATCACCCAGGCCAGCGACGCGGCCGGGCTGAAGATGCGCACCATGGAAAACAAGGTGCACATGGACGGCTACAAGACCTTCGGCATCCTGCCCACGCCCATGCCCTTCCCCGAGCTGTTCACCGCGCTGCAGCAGGGCACGGTGGACGGCCAGGAGAACCCGATTCCGGTCATCCTGTCCTCCAAGTTCTCGCAGGTGCAGAAGCACCTCTCGCTGACCGGCCACGTGTACTCGCCGGCCGCGCTGATCCTCTCGCCCGCCGTCTGGAACAAGCTCTCGGCCGGCGACAAGAAGGTCTTCCTGGAGGCCGGCAAGAAGGCCGCCGCCGCGCAGCGCAAGAAGGTCAACGACGACGAGAACACGGGCATCGCCCAGCTGGAGAAGGACGGCATGCAGGTCGTCAAGCAGGTCAACGGCGAGAGCTTCCGCAAGGCCGTGGCGCCCGCCTACCAGCAGTACGCCAAGGAGTTCGGCGCCGACAAGATCGCCGCCATTCAAGCGGTGAAGTAGGTCCCCCCGCGCCGGCCCACTGGCGTGGGCCGTCACCCCCCCAAGAGACGGTGCCTGCGGACCGGCAACGCCGGATCCGCGGCATCGCTGGTTGGGCGGGCCTGCCCTCGAAGGTGCTCTCATGAAATCCCTCTTTCTGCGGCTGGACCGCGCGCTCACCGGTCTGTGCCTCACGCTGGCCTGCGTGCTGCTCGCGCTCATCTCCTGCCTGGGCCTGTGGCAGGTCACCAGCCGCTTCGTGCTCTCGCAGCCCTCCACCTGGACGGAGGAGGCCATGCGCCGCCTGCTCATCTGGATGGTGATGCTGGGCGTGGTGGCCGCGCTGCGCCAGGGCGCGCTGGTCTCGGTGGATCTGATGCTGCGCCTGTCGCGCGGCGCCTGGCACCACACCGTGCGCTGGGTCATCACGCTGGTCAACCTGGGCTTCCTGGGCGTGATCCTCTGGTTCGGCATCGACCTCGTGACGCGCGTGCGCTTCCAGACCTTCGCCAGCATGGAGCTGTCCATGGCCTGGGCATACGCCGCGCTGCCCGTGGGCGCCGCGCTGGGCATGGTCGCGGTGATCGCGCACCACCTGGACCCGAAGAACGAAGAACTCGCCACGGCCCAATAAGGCCCAGACCCGCCGACCACGCCGGACCGCGCCATGACCTTCACCCTGATCTTCACCATGCTGCTGGGCTTCGCGCTCAGCATCTCCATCGCGGTCGCCATCGGCGGCTCGGCCATGCTGGGCCTGGCGCTGTTCGACGGCGACAAGCTCATCCTGGTGCCCAAGGAGATGTTCAGCGCGATCGACAAATTTCCGCTCGCCGCCATCCCCTTCTTCATCCTCGCGGGCAACCTCATGGAGACCGGCGGCATCTCGCGCCGCCTGGTCAACTTCGCCAAGTCGCTGGTGGGCGGCGTGCAGGGCGGCCTGCCCATGACCTGCGTGCTCACCTGCATGATCTTCGCCGCGGTGTCGGGCTCGTCGGTGGCCACCACCTTCGCGATCGGCTCCATCCTCATCCCCGCGCTCGTCAAGCACGGCTACCCGGTGGGCTACGCGGCCTCGCTGCAGGCCACCTCGGCCGAGCTGGGCGTGGTCATCCCGCCCTCCATCCCCATGATCCTGTTCGGCGTGGCGGCCGAGGTGTCCATTGGCGAGCTGTTCATCGCCGGCGTGGTGCCGGGCCTGCTGATCGGCGGCACGCTGATGCTGTTCGTGCACCTGTGGTGCCGCTTCAAGGGCCTGGGCAAGAACGACGGCGACGGCCGCCTCACCGTGGGCCGCGCCACGCGGGAGGCCGGCTGGGCGCTGCTGATGCCGGTGATCATCCTGGGCGGCATCTACGGCGGCGTGTTCACGCCCACCGAGGCCTCGGTGGTGGCGGTGTTCTACGCGCTGCTGGTGGGCCTGGGCATCCACCGCGAGCTGGCCCTGAAGGACCTGATGCCGGTGCTGCGCAAGTCGGTCATCTCCAGCGCGGTGATCATGTTCATCATCGCCAACGCGGGCCTCTTCGCCTTCCTCATCACGCGCGCCGGCATCCCCGACGCGATCGGCCTGTGGCTCAAGGACGTGCTGCAGTCGCCCCTGTGGTTCCTGCTCGGCGTGAACGCGGCGCTGTTCGTCATCGGCATGTTCATCGAGACCTCGGCGGCCATCATCGTGCTGGCGCCCATCCTGGTGCCGGTGGCCGTGCACTTCGGCGTCGACCCGGTTCACTTCGGCATGATCATGGTGGTCAACCTGGCCATGGGCATGATCACCCCGCCCTTCGGCGTGAACCTGTTCGCCGCGGCCACCGTCGCCAAGATATCGCTGGACCGCATGGTCGCCCACCTGGTGCCCTTCGTGCTGGTGATCGTCGGCTGCCTGGCCGTCATCACCTACTTCCCCTCGGTCTCGCTCACCCTGCGCGACCTCGTCTACCACAAGCCCGCCGCCGTGGCGCCGATCGGGCCCGCGCCCGCCATCGGCCCGCAGTGAAGGAGTTCCTTCCATGGCCCTGCATTTCATCGACAACCGGTCCGTGCCCAGCGCCTCGGGCCAGACCCTGCCCGTCATCGACCCCGCCGACGGCCAGACCTACGACAGCATCGCGCGCGGCAACGCCGCCGACGTGGACGCGGCCGTGCAGGCCGCGCGGCGCTGCCTGGACGGCGCCTGGTCGCGCCTGACGGCGGCCGAGCGCGGGCGCCTGCTCATGAAGCTCAGCGCCGCCGTGGCCGCGCACGCCGACGAGCTGGCCGCCATCGAGCAGCGCGACTGCGGCAAGCCCACCAAACAGGCCAAGGCCGACGCCCTGGCCCTGGTGCGCTATTTCGAGTTCTACGCCGGCGCGGGCGACAAGCTGCACGGCCACACCATCCCCTACCTGGACGGCTACAGCGTGCTCACCTGGCACGAACCGCACGGCGTCACCGGCCACGTCATCCCCTGGAACTACCCGATGCAGATCTTCGGGCGCAGCGTGGGCGGCGCGCTCGCCGCGGGCAACGTCTGCGTGGTCAAGCCCTCGGAGGACGCCTGCCTCTCGCTGCTGCGCGTGGCCGAACTGGCGGCCGAGGTGGGCTTTCCGCCCGGCGCCATCAACATCGTCACCGGCTACGGCCACGAGGTGGGCGACGCGCTGGCGCGCCACCCCGGCGTGGACCACATCAGCTTCACCGGCAGCCCGCGCGTGGGCACGCTGATCCAGCAAGCCGCGGCCGAGCGCCACTGCCCGGTCACGCTGGAGCTGGGCGGCAAGGGCCCGCAGATCGTCTTCGATGACGCCGACGTGGACGCGGCCCTGCCCTTCATCGTCAATGCCATCGTGCAGAACAGCGGCCAGACCTGCAGCGCCGGCTCGCGCCTGCTGGTGCAGCGCGGCCTGTACGAGCCGCTGCTGCAGCGCCTGGGCGAGGCCTTCACCGCCCTGCGCGCCGGCCCGCCCACCCTGGACCTGGACCTCGGTCCGCTGATCCGCCAGACCCAGCAGGAACGCGTGCGCGGCTTCCTGGACGAGGTGCGGCGCGACGGCCTGCCCATCGTCGCGCAGGGCCGCATCGACCCCGCCGCCGACGCCAACGGCTACTACGCCGCGCCCACCCTGGTGCGCGACGTGCCGCCCCAGCACCGGCTGGCGCAGGAAGAGGTCTTCGGCCCGGTGCTCGCGGCCATGCCGTTCGAGGACGAGGACGAGGCGGTGCGCCTGGCCAACGGCACGTCCTTCGGCCTGGTGGCCGGCGTGTGGACGCGCGACGGCGCGCGGCAGCTGCGCATGGCGCGGCGCGTGAAGGCCGGGCAGGTGTTCATCAACAACTACGGCGCCGGCGGCGGCGTGGAGCTGCCCTTCGGCGGCGTCAAGTCCAGCGGCCATGGCCGCGAAAAAGGCTTCGAGGCCCTGCTGGGCTTCACCACCCTCAAGACCGTGGCCATCCGCCACGGCTGATTCAGCAAGACCACAGAGGCACATCCCATGCGAGTGAAAGACAAATCCATCATCGTCACCGGCGCGGGCGGCGGCATCGGCGAGGGCATCGCCCACCGACTGGCCGAAGAAGGCGCGCGGGTCATCGTCAACGACGTCAACACCGCTGGCGGCGAGCGCGTGGTCGCCGACATCACGGCCAAGGGCGGGCGCGCCAGCTTCTTCGCCGCCGACGTCACGCGCTCCAGCGACATGAAGGCCCTGGTGCAGGCCGCCGTGCAGCGCCACGGCCGCCTCGACGCCATGGTCAACAACGCCGGCTGGACACACAAGAACCAGCCCGCGCTGGACGTGAGCGAGGAAGAGTTCGACCGCTGCTACGCGGTCAACGTCAAAAGCATCTACCTCTCGGCCGTGCACGCGGTGCCGGTGTTCCGCGCCAACGGCGGCGGCGCCTTCATCAACATCGCCTCCACCGCCGGCGTGCGCCCGCGCCCCGGCCTCACCTGGTACAACGGCTCCAAGGGCGCGGTCATCACCACCAGCAAGTCGCTCGCGGCCGAACTCGGGCCGGACAACATCCGCGTCAACTGCATCAACCCGGTGATGAACCCCTTCACCGGCCTGGGCACGGCCTTTGCGGGTGGCGAGCTCACCGACGAGCGACTGGCCAAGTTCCGCAGCACCATCCCGCTGGGGCGCTTCTCCACCCCCGAGGACGTGGCCAACGCCGTGCTCTACCTCGCCAGCGACGAAGCCGCGTTCATTTCCGGGGTTTGCCTGGAGGTGGACGGCGCCCGCTGCGTTTGAACCACAATCGGGGGATGTCCGAACGGGTCATTCCCCTCATCGACCAGCGCCTGCAGCGGCGCGCCGCCACGGTACCGGCACAAGCCGTGCCCGCCACCGGCCTGCTGGGCGACGCCCTGGGCCGCCCGCTGCGCGACCTGCGCATCAGCGTGACGGACCGCTGCAACTTCCGCTGCAGCTACTGCATGCCGAAGGAAGTGTTCGACAAGGACTACCAGTACCTGCCGCACGGCGCCCTGCTCAGCTTCGAGGAAATCACCCGCGTGGCGCGCCTGTTCGCCGCGCACGGCGTGCAGAAGATCCGGCTCACCGGTGGCGAGCCGCTGCTGCGCAAGAACCTGGAAATCCTGGTCGGCCAGCTGGCCGCGCTGCGCACCGCCGAGGGCCGGCCGCTGGACCTGACGCTCACCACCAACGGCTCGCTGCTCGCGCGCAAGGCCGCCGCGCTCAAGGCCGCCGGCCTGCAGCGCGTCACGGTCAGCCTCGACGGCCTGGACGACAAGGTCTTCCGCGCCATGAACGACGTCGACTTCCCCGTGGCCGAGGTGCTCGCCGGCATCGAGGCCGCGCAGGCCGCGGGCCTGGGGCCGATCAAGGTCAACATGGTGGTCAAGCGCGGCACCAACGACGACCAGATCCTGCCGATGGCGCGCCACTTCAAGGGCACCGGCATCGTGCTGCGCTTCATCGAATACATGGACGTGGGCGCCACCAACGGCTGGCGCATGGACGAGGTGCTGCCCAGCGCCGAGCTCATCGAACGCATTCAGCGCGAACTGCCCCTGGTGCCGCTGGACCCCACCGCCCCTGGCGAGACCGCCGAGCGCTGGGCCTACGCCGACGGCTCGGGCGAGATCGGCGCCATCAGCAGCGTGACGCAGGCCTTCTGCGGCGACTGCAACCGCGCGCGCCTGTCCACCGAGGGCCAGCTCTACCTCTGCCTGTTCGCCACCGAAGGCCATGACCTGCGCCACCTGATCCGCGGCGGCGCGAGCGACGCCGAGCTGGCCAGCGCCATCGGCGCCATCTGGCAAGGCCGCGACGACCGCTACTCGCAGCTGCGCGCCTCGCTGCCGCCCGAGCCCGGCTCGGGCAAGCGGCGCGTCGAGATGAGCTACATCGGTGGCTAAGCCTCACTTCCTCGAATGATCCACCCCAGAGAAATCACGGCACTGGTCCTGGCCGGCGGCCGGGGCTCGCGCATGGGCGGGGCCGACAAGGGCCTGCAGAAGTTCAACGGCACGCCGCTGGCGCTGCACGCGCTCATGCGCCTGCAGCTGCAGGAGGGCGAACACATCGGCGAGCTGATGCTCAACGCCAACCGCAACCTCGGCGCCTACGAGGCCTTCGGCGTGCCGGTATGGCCCGACACCCTGAGCGACTACGCGGGCCCGCTGGCCGGCTTTCTCACCGGCCTGGAGCGCGCCGAAACGCCCTACCTGCTGACGGTGCCTTGCGACACGCCGCGCTTCCCGCTGGACCTCGCGCGGCGCCTGGCCGCCGCCTTCGACGACCCGGCCACCGACATCGCCATGGCCAGCGCGCCCGAGAACGGCAGCGCGCCGCGGGCGCAGCCGGTGTTCAGCCTGTTGCGCGTACAACTGCTCGAGAGCCTGGTGGCCTTCACGCAGGCCGGCGGCCGCAAGATCGACCGCTGGACCGAGCAGCACCACACCGTGCTCGTGCCCTTCGACCAACCCGGCGACGACCCCCTGGCCTTCTTCAACACCAACACCCTGGACGAGCTGCACGCGCTGGAGCAGGGCCGCCCATGAAGACCATCGAACAGATCGCGGCCGAGCTGCAGGGCTATGACCCCCAGGCCCTGTCGGCCGAGCGCGTCAGTGCATTCCTCGCGCGCCTCGTCGAGCCGATCAACGACACCGAGGACGTCGGCATCTTCGAGGCCCTGGGCCGCGTGCTGGCCGAGGACGTGGTCTCGCCCATCAGCGTGCCGCCCCACGACAACTCCGCCATGGACGGCTTTGCCTTCGATGGCGCCGCGCTGGGTTCGTCGCCGCTGGTGCTGCGCTGCCAAGGCACGGCCTTCGCGGGCAAGGCCTGGACGCACCCCGTGGGCGCGGGCGAGTGCCTGAAGATCATGACCGGCGCCATCATGCCGGCGGGCCTGGACACGGTGGTGCCGATCGAATTCGTCCGGGTCGATGGCGACACGGTCACCATTCCGCCCGGCGTGGTCAAGCCCGGCGACAACCGCCGCTTCATGGGCGAAGACCTGATGGCGGGCCAGCCCGCGCTGCGCCGCGGCCAGGTGCTGGGCCCCGCGGCGCTGGGCCTGGTGGCCAGCCTGGGCCTGCCCACGGTGCGCGTGCGGCGCCGCGCGCGCGTGGCCTATTTCTCCACCGGCGACGAGATCCTCAGCCTGGGCGAAGCCCCACGCGAAGGCGCGGTCTACGACAGCAACCGCTACACCGTGTTCGGCCTGCTCACGCGCCTGGGCGTGGAGGTGATCGACATGGGCGTGGTCCCCGACCAGCCCGCGCGCCTGGAAGCCGCCTTCCGCGAAGCCGCCGCGCGCGCCGACGCCGTCATCACCAGCGGCGGCGTCAGCATGGGCGAGGCCGACCACACCAAGGCCATGATGAAACAGCTCGGTGACGTGGCCTTCTGGCGCATCGCCATGCGCCCGGGCCGCCCGATGGCGGTGGGCCGCATCAACGAAGGCGCCCAGTCCGCGGTGCTGTTTGGCCTGCCGGGCAACCCGGTCGCCGTGATGGTGACCTTCCTGGCCTTCGTGCGCCCGGCCCTGCAGCGGCTCATGGGCGCGGACGTGGCGCCACCGGTGCTGCTGCAGGCCAGGAGCGGCGAAGCCATGCGCAAGAAACCCGGCCGCACCGAGTACCAGCGCGGCACCGTCGAGCGCGCGGCCGACGGCACGCTGGTGGCCCGCACCACCGGCAACCAGGGCTCGGGCGTGCTCAGCTCCATGGTCCAGGCCAATGGGCTGATCGTGTTGCGGCACGACCAGGGCAACGTGGCCGTGGGCGACACCGTCGAGGTGATGGTCTTCGACGGGGTGATCTGAAGACCTGGGCCGCGAGGCCCGCTCCCCCCTAGGCCCGGCATCGGCCATGCGGCCGAACGCGGAACGAATGGCGGCCCGCGGCGACTGAAGCGGCATTGTCAGCATCGACTCCACGGACCGATATGAGACATTGCCCTTCCCCTCCCGACGCCGCCCCCCTCGAGCAGCCCCCAGGGGACGCCAGCGGTCCCCATGAGGCCAGCGCCCCATCGCTCGACGAAGCCACCGGGGTGGTGAAGGGGTTCATGGCGCTGCTCACCGCCGACCAACAAGCCGACAAGGCCCTCTGCATGGACCACGGGCAATGCGCATGGGAGGAACCGATGTCCCTGCGGCGGCTGCTCGACTGCGGATTCAACATCACGAAGTACCGGCAGACCCGCCAGTCGGCCAGGCAAGCGGCCAGCCTTCGGTTCAAGACCGCCTGCCGCGTCCTGGCCGAAGAGCACCCCTTCCTTCTGGTTCGCAACATGGCGCACAAGCTGCTTGCACGGATCCCCGTGCAGGACGTGCGCAATGGCAAGGCGCTGCGCAGCGCGGCGCGGGACCTTCAGGCCGCGCTCAGCGTGTGTGAGGCCCCCGAGCCAGGCGGGGCGCGGCGCGCCGTACCGCTGCCCGACGCCGTGGGCGTGCCCCTGTAACCCCGCCTACTTGGCGGGAATCGCCCCGGCGTGATCGCCACCCGCTTCGTCGCGCATCACCGGGTGCGCCGACTCGCCCGACTGGCGGCGCGACAGCAGCGTGTACATGGTGGGCACCACGAAGATGGTGAGCAGCGTACCCACCGACATGCCGCCCACGATCACCCAGCCGATCTGCTGGCGGCTTTCGGCGCCGGCGCCCGTGGCCAGCGCCAGCGGAATCGCGCCCAGCACCATGGCGCCCGTGGTCATCATGATGGGCCGCAGGCGCAGGCCGGCCGCTTGCTTCACCGCGTCCAGCTTCTCCAGTCCCTGCTCGCGCAGCTGGTTGGAGAACTCCACGATCAGGATGCCGTGCTTGGTGATCAGCCCCACCAGCGTGATCAGGCCGATCTGGCTGAACACGTTCAGCGTGCCCCCTGAAAGCTTGAGCGCCAGCAGCGCGCCCATCATCGACAGCGGCACCGACAGCATGATGATGAAGGGATCGACGAAGCTCTCGAACTGCGCCGACAGCACCAGGTAGATGAACAGCAGCGACAGCACGAAGACCAGCGCCAGCGAGCCCGAGGCGTTGCGGAACTCGCGGCTCTGGCCGTTCAGGTCGGTGGCGTAGCCCGCGGGCAGGATCTCACGCGCCGTCTGCTCCATGAACTGCAGCGCCTCGCCAAGCGAGTAGTCGGGCGCCACGTTGGCCGTGATCGAGGCGCTGCGGCGTTGGCCGAAATGGTTCAGTTCGCGCGGCACCACCACCTCACGCGTGCTGATCAGCGAGGCCAGCGGGATCATCGCGTCGCCGCGCCCGCGCACGAACAGCCGGTCGATGTCTTCGGGCGTGCTGCGGTTGGCCGAGACGGTCTGCACCACCACGTCGTACTGTTCGCCGTCGCGCTTGTAGCGCGTGACCGTGCGCCCCCCCAGCATGGTTTCCACCGTTCGCGCGATGGCGTCCACGCTCACGCCCATGTCGGCGGCGCGCTCGCGGTCCACGTCCATGCGGATCTCGGGCTTGTTCAGGCGCAGGTCGGTGTCGACCTGCACCAGACCCGGGTTCTGCGCCATGCGGTCCTGGAACTGGCGCACCACGGCTGCGAGGTTTTCGTAGGTGTCGTTGGTGACGATGACGAAGTTGAGCGGCCGCTCGCGAAAGCCCTGGCCCAGCGAAGGCGGCGTGATCGGGTAAGCGCTGATGCCCGGCAGCGCCGCCATGCGCGGCGCCAGCGCGCGCGCGATCTCCATGGTGCTGCGCTCACGCTCCTCCCAGGCCTTGCCGCGCATGGTCACGCTGCCCTGCGCCACCGAGGGGTTGCCCACCACCGCGAAGATGCGGTCGAACTCCGGCTGCTCCCTGGCCATCTTCTCGATCGCGTCCACATAGCGGCGCGTGTAGGCCAGGGTGGCGCCGTCGGGTCCATTGATGTTGGCCAGCACCACGCCGCGGTCTTCCATGGGTGCCAGCTCCGAGCGCGTGGAGCTCAGCAGCCACCAGCTCGCGCCGGCGCTGGCGAGCATCACCCCCACCACCAGCCAGCGCACCTGCAGCGACAGGCCCAGCAGGCGGTCGTAGCCCTGGTTGATGCGCACCAGAACACGCTCCATGAAGCGGTCGAAGCGGCCGGGCTGGTCCACGTGGCGCAGCAGCTTGGAGCACATCATGGGCGAGAGCGTGAGCGCCACGAAGCCCGAGACCACCACCGCGCCGGCCAGCGCCAGCGCGAACTCGGCGAACAGCCGCCCGGTGCGCCCGGGCGTGAAGGCCAGCGGCGCGTACACCGCCGCCAGCGTGAGCGTCATGGCCACGATGGCAAAACCGATCTCGCGCGCGCCCTTGATCGCCGCGTCGAAGGGTTTCATGCCCTCCTCGATGTGGCGGTAGATGTTCTCCAGCATCACGATGGCGTCGTCCACCACCAGGCCGATGGCCAGCACCAGCGCCAGCAGCGTGAGCGTGTTGATGGAGAAGCCGAACAGGCCCATCAGCGCGAAGGAGCCGATCAGGCTGACCGGGATGGTGATCAGCGGAATGACCGAGGCGCGCAGCGTGCGCAGGAACAGGAAGATCACCAGCGCCACCAGCACCACCGCCTCGGCGATGGTGGTGTAGACCGCCTTGATGGAGCGGTCGATGAAGATGGAGTTGTCGTTGGCGACCTCGATGCTCACGCCCCTGGGCAGTTCGGCGCTGATGCTGGGCAGCATCTTCTGCACCGCGGCCGAGAGCTCCAGCGGGTTGGCCGTGGCCTGTCGGATCACGCCCAGCGACACGGCGTCGCGGCCGTTGTAGCGCACCGACGTGCGCTCATCCTGCGGCGCCTGCTCCACGCGCGCCACGTCGCCGATGCGGATGGTCTGGCCCTTGACCGTGCGGATGCCGATGGCGCGGAACTGCTCGGGCGTCTGCACGTCGGTGGCGGCCGTCACGTTGAACTCGCGCTGCAAGCTCTCGATGCGCCCGGCCGGCACCTCCAGGTTGGAGCGGCGCAGCGCGTCCTCCACGTCCTGCACCGTCAGGTTGTAGGCGGCCAGGCGGTCCGGGTCGAGCCAGATGCGCATGGAGAAACGCCGCTCGCCCCAGATGCGCACGTCGGCCGCGCCGGGCGCGGTCTGCAGGCGCGGCTTGATGAGGCGGTTGGCCACGTCGCTGAGGTCCAGGGCCGACACCGTGTCGGAGTTGAGCGCGAGCCAGATGACGGGCGTGGCGTCGGCCTCGACCTTGGCGATGGTGGGTTCGTCGACGTCGTCGGGCAGGCGCTGGCGCACGCGGCTGACCTTGTCGCGCACGTCGGCGGCGGCGGAGTCGGGGTCGCGCTCGAGCTTGAAGCGCACCGTGATCTGGCTCTGCTCCTGCCGGCTGATGGAGGTGATGATGTCCACCCCCTCGATGCCGGCGAGCGAGTCTTCCAGCACCTTGGTGACCTGGGACTCGATCACCTCGCTGGAGGCGCCGCCGAAGCGGGTGGTGACGGTGACGGTGGGTTCGTCGATGCGCGGGTACTCGCGCACCGTGAGGTTGTTGAACGAGACCAGGCCCACCAGCAGGATGAGCAGCGACAGCACGGTGGCGAACACCGGCCGGCGGATGGCGACTTCGGGCAGTTGCATGCGGGCCTCCGGTGGCGGGCGCGCGGCGGCGTCAGTTCGCGGCGGCGGCGCGGGCCGCCAGGTCCACCACGCGCACCACGGTGCCGTCGCGCTGCAGGCGCTGCTGGCCGGCCACCACCACGGTGTCGCCGGGTTTCAGGCCCTGGGTGATCTGCACGTCGGCGCCGCGGCGCACCCCCAGCTCCACCTCGACGCGGCGCGAGGTGCGCTTGCGCGCGTCGCCCTGCCCCTGCTCGTCGAGCACGTAGACGTACTGGCGCCCGCCCTGGGGCACCAGGGCCTCCTCGGGCACCACCAGCGCGTTCTCGTTCACCGAGAACACGATCAGCACGCGCGCGAACATGCCGGGGCGCAGCTCCTGGCCGCGGGAGGACGGCATCTCGGCGCGCACCGCGATGGAGCGGCCGTTGGCGTCCAGCAGGGGATCGACCGCGAGCACACGCGCCGGGTAGCGCTGGCCGGGCAGCGCGTCGAGCTGCACCTGCACGGACTGGCCCGGGGCGATGCGGTTCTGATAGCGCTCGGGCAGGCGGAAATCCACCGTCAGCTGGGAGGTGTCCTCCAGGTTGACGAGCGGATCGCCGTCCTTCACGTACTGGCCCAGGTTGATGCTGCGCAGGCCCAGCGTGCCATCGAAGGGCGCGGTGATGCGCATGCGCTGCAGCCGCGCCTGGGCCAGGTCCACCTGAGCCTCGGCCACCTGCAGGGCGGCGCGGCTTTCGTCCACCACGCGCGCGGCCACGAAGCTCTGCGCCAGCAGCTCCTCATTGCGCTTGAGATTGGCGCGCGCGATGGACAGCTGGGCCTGGGCCTGGCTCAGCTCGGCGCGCTGCAGCGTGTCGTCGAGCTGCACCAGCAACTGGCCACGCTTGACGCCCTGGCCGTCCTTGAACGCGATGCGGGCGACGCGGCCCGCCGTTTCGGGCTTGAGGGTGACGGCCTGGCGCGAGTTCAGCGAGCCCACGGCCTGGGCGTCGTCCTGCAGGCGCGCCTGCTTGACGGCGGCGATCTCCACGCTGACCGGACCGGCGCCGCTGGCGGCACGGGGCGCTGAGGCCGCGCCCGCCGAGCCGGACACGCCCGAGGCGCGCGGCTGCTGCTGCCACCACCAGGCACCGCCCAGCGCCAGCGCCAGGCCCAGCACCGCCAGCCAGACCGTTGATTTGGGTTTCGCCATGAAGTCTCCGCTCGAATGCTGCTGTCAGCCCTGTGCCCCTGAGGCAACAGTTTCCATGCCAACAATCCCGACATTGTGCAGTCCGAATGTGTCCCGCTGACAAACGGTAACAGTCGAACCGGGCGATTTTTCGCGCAGAACCCTCAGCCCGGCACGCCCCGGTTGGCCAGCGCGTCGGCGCGCTCGTTGCCGGCGTGGCCGGCGTGGCCCTTCACCCAGTGCCACTCGACGCGGTGCGGCCCGCCGTGCACCAAGGCGTCGAGGCGCTGCCACAGATCGGCGTTCTTGACCGGCTGCTTGCTTGCCGTCACCCAGCCCTTCTTCTTCCAGCCGTGGATCCATTCGGTGATGCCCTTGCGCACGTACTCGCTGTCCAGGTGCAGCGACACCCGGCAGGGCCGCTTCAGGGCGGACAGAGCCTGGATGACCGCCATGAGTTCCATGCGGTTGTTCGTGGTGTCGCGCTCGCCGCCCCACAACTCCTTTTCATGCCCGCCGGATTTCAGATAAACGCCCCAGCCGCCGGGGCCGGGATTGCCCTTGCAGGCGCCATCGGTGTAGATCACCACGTGGTCCAAAGAATGCTCCATCCAAAGAAAAAATGCCCGGTGGCCGTGCGTGCCGCCGCGCGGCGCGACGGCGAGCGCCTCAGCGCCGCTGCCGGTTGGCCAGCGGCACCGGCGCCGTGGCCGGCACGCGGCGCGGCTTCCAGGCCGGGCCCAGCAGGCGCATGCCGCGCACCCGCTTGACCGCGGTGGTGACGTGCACCGCACCAAAGATCGGCCACCAGCGCGCGCCGGCGCGGTCCATCCAGCGCAGGCGGTGCAGCCATTTGTCGGTGCGCACCGCGGGACGGTAGCAGCCGCAGTGCTGGGCCTCGATCTCGAAGCTCAGCAACCGCAACCAATCGCGCAGGCGGCCCGGCCCGATGAACTCGCCCGCCTCGGGCAGGTACGGACGCGTGCCCCGGCCCAGCCGCTGCAGGGCGCGCGCGCGCGCCTGGCGCAGGCCCCACAGGCTCGCGGGATTGAAGCCGGTGAGCACCACCCGACCCTCGGGCACCAGCACGCGCTCGACCTCCCGCAGCACCTGGTGCGGGTCGGCGCTGAGCTCCAGCGTGTGCGGCAGCACCACCAGGTCGAGGCTGGCCTCGGGAAACGGCAGGGCCGCGGCGTCGGTGACGAGCGCCACGCGCGCGCCATCGATGGCGGGCGCATCGCCTTCGGGCAAGGCCAGCCAGCGCTGCGGCATGCGGTTGGCGCGCAGCGCGTCGAGCTCGGGCACACCGAGCTGCAAGGCATGGAAACCGAACACATCGGCCACCGCCAGGTCGAACCGGTCCTGCTCCCAGGCCAGCAGGTACCTGCCAGGCGGGGTCGCGAACCATTCGGTCAACCCTATAATTTTTTCGGTCATCGGCGCGGGGGCGTGTTCACAGTGCCCGCACTCTACACGCCCCACCCCTACGCCCACCGCAGCCCCCATGCAGCTCCTGCCCATCCCCGCCTTCACCGACAACTACATCTGGCTGCTGCACGACGGCCGCCGCGCGCTGGTGGTCGACCCGGGCGAGGCCTCGGGCGTGCTGGCCACGCTGAAGGACCTGGGCCTGGCGCTCGACACCATCCTCATCACGCACCACCACGCCGACCACACCGGCGGCGTGGCCGCCCTGCGCGAGGCCACGGGTGCCCAGGTCATCGGCCCCGTCCACGAGCCCATGCCCGAGCCGCTGCACCGCGTGGGCGGGGGCGAGCGGGTCGCGGCGCTGGGCCTGGCCTTCGAGGTGATCGACGTGCCGGGCCACACCAGCGGCCACATCGCGTACTACACCCCCGAACTCGACGGCCTGCCCCTGCTGTTCTGCGGCGACACGCTGTTTTCGGGCGGCTGCGGCCGACTGTTCGAAGGCACGCCCGCGCAGATGCACCATTCGCTGAACCGCCTGGCGGCCCTGCCCGGCACCACCCGCGTGTGCTGCACGCATGAGTACACCCTCTCCAACCTGAAATTCGCGCAAGCGGTGGAACCCGGCAACGCCGAGCTCGCGGCCTATGCGCGGCACTGCCAGCAGCAGCGCGCGCGCAACCAGCCCACCCTGCCCAGCTCCATCGATCTGGAGCGGCGCATCAACCCATTTCTGCGCACCGCGGAACCCGAGGTGGTGGCCGCGGCTCAGCAACAGGCGCCCGGCCTCTCGGCCGATCCGGTGGCCGTGTTCGCCACGCTGCGCGAATGGAAGAACGTTTTTCGATGATCCCTTGTCTTGCCCCGGCGCTCGCGCGCCTGCGTGGCGGTGCCCAGCGCCTGGCGCTGGCCCTCGCCCTCCCCGTGGCGCTGGCCGGCTGCGCCAGCACCGTCGCCGTCAATGCCCCCGGCTCGCCCACCGCCAGCGCGCCCGCCAGCGACCCCGCCACCGGCGCGCGCGGCGGTCCCGCCGTGCGCCTGCCCGGCAACGTGCCCCTGAGTGACCTCGCCGTCGCGCCGATGGACGCGCCCACCGTCACCTCGCTGGCCGCGCCCGCCGATCTGTGGGAGCGCATCCGCCGCGGCCTGGCCCTGCCCGACCTGAACGACGAGCTGGTGCGCCAGCACGAGCAGTGGTACCTCTCGCGCCCCGACTACATCCAGCGCATGACCGAGCGCTCCAGCCGCTACCTCTTCCACATCGTGGAGGAGATCGAGGCGCGTGGCCTGCCCATGGAGCTGGCGCTGCTGCCCTTCATCGAAAGCGCCTTCAACCCGCAGGCCGTGTCCAGCGCGCGCGCCGCCGGCATGTGGCAGTTCATGCCGGCCACCGGCGCCTCCTTCGACCTGAAGCAGAACGCCTTCCGCGACGACCGGCGCGACGTGCTGGCCTCCACCCGCGCCGCGCTCGATTACCTGGAGCAACTGCACGCCCGCTTCGGCGACTGGCACCTCGCGCTGGCCGCCTACAACTGGGGCCAGGGCAACGTCAGCCGTGCCATCACGCGCAACCAGCGCGCGGGCCTGCCCACGGGCTATGGCGACCTCATCATGCCCGCCGAGACGCGCCACTACGTGCCCAAGCTGCAGGCGGTGAAGAACATCGTGGCCAACCCGGCGCGCTACTCGGCCACCCTGCCCGACATCGGCAACCACCCCTTCTTCGACACGGTCGGCATCGAGCGCGACATGGACGTGGCCGTGATCGCGCGCCTGGCCGAGGTCGAGGAGGCCGACGTGCGCGCGCTCAACCCGTCCCTCAAGCAGCCCGTGGTGATGGCCGCCGGCACGCCCCAGGTGCTGCTGCCCTGGGACAACGCGGTGATCTTCCAACGCAAGCTGCAGGCCTACAGCGGCCCGCTGGCGAGCTGGACGGCCTGGGTGGTGCCCAGCACCATGACGGTGGCGCAGGCGGCCGAGCGCGTGGGCATGAGCGAGGCCGAACTGCGCAAGGTCAACGCCATTCCGCCGCGCATGCGGCTGCGCGCGGGCTCCAGCCTCATCGTGCCGCGCAACGGCAAGCTGGACCGCGACGTGCCCGCCCACGTGGCCGACAACGGCACCCTCAGCCTGCAGCCCGAAGTGACCACGCGGCGCGTGGTGGTGAAGGCCCGCAAGGGCGAGAACGTGGCCCGCCTGGCGCGGCGCTACGGCCTGAGCGCGGCGAGCGTGGCCGAATGGAACCGCCTCTCGGTGGGCAGTTCGCTCAAGACCGGCCAGCGCGTGACCCTGCATCTGCCGTCCCAGCGCGCCAAGGCCACGACCACGGCGCGGTCCACCAAGGCGGTCAAGCCACGCGCCAGCGCGAGCCGCTCGGCAGCGGCAAAAAAACCCGCGGCCAAAAAGTCGGCGACCGCCGCGAAGACCTCCTCCAGCAAGTCCCGCACGGCCAGCTCGGGGTCGAGCAAGACCGCGCGCCAGTGACGCGGCGCGCGGGCGGGCCTCAGGCCCTGAAGCGCGCCTTCGCCTTCTGCGCGAAGGCGTTCGTGAAATGCCGCGCCACCTCGGCCGGCGCCAGCGGCGTTCCCTCCCCCACGCGGTTCATGGCCTCGGGACCGCCGCGCGGCATCAGGCCATCGGCCGTCCAGGCGTCGCGCGATCGCTCCACCGTGGCCAGGTAGATTGCCCGGTCGCCCTGGAAGTGGCTCTCGGGCACGGTCTTGATGAGGTCCGAGGGACCGGCCGTCTGCAGCCATTTGAGCGCGTGCACCACGGCGTCGGTCAGCGCCTGCGTCACGCGCGGGTACTGCTCCAGGAATTCGGCCGGCGCGCTCAGGCAGCCCACCGGCACGGGCCCGCCGAACACCTCGGTGGTGCCGCCCAGGCTGCGCGTGTCCACCGCCACGCGCAGCTCGCCCAACTGCTCCAGCAGCGTCATCATGGGATCGGCATGGCACAGCGCGTCCAGCTGCCCGCCGCGAAACGCCAGCAGCGCCGCCCCGGGGCTGGACTGGGGCAGCACCTGCACCTCGTCCTCCCTCACCTGTTCGCGCTGCAGGAACGCCGTGAGCACGCGCCGGGCCAGCGGGTCCTTGGCGTGCAGTCCGACGCGCCGCCCGCGCAGATCGGCCGGGCCACGAAACCCCGGCACCGTCTTGTGCGACACGCCCAGCACCACCTGCGGCGCGCGGCCCTGCACCACGAAGCTCTGCCAGCCCAGGGCGTGCGCCGGCGGCGCGATCAGCTGCGCGAAGGGCACGCACACCACGTGCGCCGCCTTGGCCTGCACCGCCGCCATGGCCTGGCCCAGGTCGGGAAATTCGCGCAGCTCCACGTCCAGGCCTTCCTCGCGGAAGAAGTGGCGCTGTTCGGCCACCGTGAGCGGCAGGTTGCCCAGGCCGGTGCGCGGCTCCAGCGCGATCACGATGCGGGTGTCCACCAGCTTGGGTGGCCAGGGGGCCGGACGCGGGGTGGGCTGAGCGGCCCCGGCCGGCCCCGCACCGGCGGCCAGCGCCAGCCCGGCCATGGCGGCGCTCCACTGGCGGCGGTTCAGGGGACCCATGCGCCGAGATTAGGGGGGCGAGGCGCGCCCGCCATCCGGGCGAGTCCTGAGCGGGTTTACACCGACCCGCGGAACGGGAACTTCAGCGCCGATCGACCAGGGCGTGCGCGATGGTGCCCAGGTCGACGTACTCGAGCTCGCTGCCCACCGGCACGCCGCGCGCCAGGCGCGTGACCTGCAGGCCCCGGTCCTTCAGCGCCTGCGCGATGACGTGCGCGGTGGTCTCGCCCTCGGCGGTGAAGTTGGTGGCCAGGATCACCTCGCGCACCGGCACCTCGGCGGCGGGGTCGTCCACGCGGTCGAACAGCTTGTCCAGGCCGATGTCGCGCGGGCCCACGCCGTCAAGCGGACTGAGCTTGCCCATGAGCACGAAGTACAGGCCTTTGTAGGCCCCGGTGCGCTCCATGGCGGCCTGATCGGCCGGGGTTTCCACCACGCAGAGCTGGCTGCGGTCGCGCCGCGGGTCGCGGCAGGTGGCGCAGACCTCGTCTTCGGTAAAGGTGTGGCAGAGCGCGCAGTGGCGCACCTCGCTCACCGCCGCCTGCAAGGCTCCTGCCAGCAGCTGCGCGCCCTCGCGGTCGTGCTGCAGCAGGTGAAAGGCCATGCGCTGGGCCGACTTCACACCCACGCCGGGCAGGCGCCGCAGCGCCTGCACCAGGTTCTCCAGGGAATGGTTGTCGGCCACCGGGCGGGGGATCAGAAGGGAAACTTCATGCCCGGCGGCAGGCCCGGCATGCCAGCGGTGAGCTTGCCCATCTTCTCGCTGGAGGTCTCCTCGGCCTTGCGCACGGCGGCGTTGAAGGCGGCAGCCACCAGGTCTTCGAGCATGTCCTTGTCGTCGGCGAGCAGGCTGGGGTCGATGGTGACCCGCTTGACGTCGTGCTTGCAGGTCATGACCACCTTGACCAGGCCGGCGCCGGACTCGCCGGTGACCTCGATGTGGGCGAGTTCTTCCTGGGCCTTCTTGAGGTTGTCCTGCATGGCCTGGGCCTGCTTCATGAGGCCGGCAAGTTGTCCTTTGTTGAACATGGCAATCCTTGGGGTTGATCGGGGCACACCGCGGAACCGCCCTTTGACATGTGCAGGACGGGCCGCTGGTGTGCCCCCTGGAGGGGGTCGCGCGAAGCGCGGCGGGGGTGATTCAGCTTATCGCCTTGAGCGAGCCGGGCACGATTGTGCCGCCGAAGTCGCGCATCATGGCCTGAACGAAGGGGTCGCCGAGGATCTGCTGCTCGGCCTCGCGCTGGCGGCGCTCGGCCTCGGCGGTGGCGCGCCGCGCGGGCGAATCGGTGACCACGCCGTTCTCCAGCGCGAGTTCGACGGTGTGGCCCGCGGCGTGCAGCGCGGCCATGAGCCGTTCGCGGTTGCTGCCCTGGGCCAGGGTTTCGCGTTCGATGCGCAGCAGCCAGCGCGCACCCTCGCGCGACACCAGCTGTGACTGCAGCGCGAGCTCGCGAGTCAGCGCGGTGATAGCGCCACTGTCCGCCAGCTGCTGCACCAGCCCGGACCAGAAGTCGCCCTCGGGCGTGGGCTGCAAGGGCGCGGCGGCGGGCCGGGGTTGGTCTAGCCGGCCCGGCGAGCCCGGGTCGCGCACGGGGATGCGCACCACCGGCGCGGCGGCGGGGGCCGGTGCCGCGGGTGACCGAGCCGCCGTGGGCGCCGGCACCGGGTCCCAGGGCGGCAGGTCCTCGTCGGGCTCGGGCCACGGGGCTTCGTCGTCGGGCGGGCCATCGGCGGCGGTCGCGGGCAGCGGCGGCGCGGCGATGGGCTCCCGGGCCACGGGCGCCACCGGCGCGGGGGCCTGCGCTGGCGCGGCGGGGGCCGGTCGCGCGCCCGGTTCGCCAGCGACCGGCGCCCCCACGGGCGCAGCGGGCACCGGACGCGGTGCGACGGCCACAGGCGCAGCGGGCACGGCGGGCGCCGCCGTGGCGACCGGTACCGCCGGCGCTGGCCGGGCCTCAGCCGGCCTCAGAGTTTTTTTTTCCGCCGCGCCCGAAGGCTTGAAGGCGAGCAGGCGCAGCAGCACCATGGTCAAGGCCGCGTACTCGTCGGGTGCCAGGCCCAGTTCGGTGCGGCCATGCAGGCACAGGCTGTAGAGCAGTTGCGTCTCGTCGGCGGGCAGGGCCTCGGCCAGGCGCGCGATCTCGGGCGCGTCGGGGTCGTCGTCGGTGGTGGCCGACTCGGGCACGCTCTGCAGCACCGCCATGCGCTGCAGCAGGCCGGTCATCTCCTCCAGCGTGGACGCCGCGCTCAAGCCGTTCATGCGCAACGTGTTCACGGTGTCCACCACGGCCGCGCCGTCGGCGCGCGCCAGCGCGTCGATGAGGCGCAGCACATGGCTGCGGTCGACCGCGCCGAGCATCTGGCGCACCGGCGCCTCCAGCAGCTGGCCGCCGCCGAAGGCGATGGCCTGGTCGGTGAGCGACAGCGCGTCGCGCATGGAGCCGCGCGCCGCGCGCGACAGCAGCCGCAGCGCCTGCGGCTCGGCGTTCACGCCCTCGGCCTGCAGCACCTGCTGCAGGTGTTCGGCCACGGTCTCGGGTGCCATGGGACGCAGGTTGAACTGCAGGCAGCGCGACAGCACCGTCACCGGCACCTTCTGCGGGTCGGTGGTGGCGAGCACGAACTTGAGGTACTCGGGCGGCTCCTCCAGCGTCTTCAACATCGCGTTGAACGCGGTGTTGGTGAGCATGTGGACCTCGTCGATCATGAAGACCTTGAAGCGGCCCTGCACCGGCTTGTAGACCGCCTGCTCCAGCAGCGACTGCACCTCGTCCACGCCGCGGTTGGAGGCCGCGTCGAGTTCGGTGTAGTCGACGAAGCGGCCGGCATCGATGTCGGTGCAGGCCTGGCACACACCACAGGGCTCGGCGGTGATGCCGCCCTGACCGTCGGGCCCGGTGCAGTTGAGCGATTTGGCCAGGATGCGCGAGACCGTGGTCTTGCCCACACCACGCGTGCCCGTGAACAGGTAGGCGTGGTGCAGGCGCTGGCTGGTGAGCGCGTTGGCGAGGGCCTGCACCACGTGGCCCTGGCCCACCATCTCGCGGAAATTGCGCGGCCGGTACTTGCGGGCGAGGACGACGTAGGACATCGGGCGATTCTATGCGTCGGGGTACCCGTGCCCCGGTGGCGGTCATGCCCCGTCGCCTACAATCGCGGGTGACGGGCCTTCCCGCATGGTGAAGCGGCCAACCGGGTCAGGTGGGGAACCAAGCAGCCCTAACTGTGGAGCCAGTGCCGGGGTCAAGGCTCGTCACCTTCTTTCTCTTCCCATGTCCCCGCGCGATCCCTCTTCCATCGCCAGCTGGCACGCCCACGTCTACTTCGACGCCGCCACGCGCGACGCGGCCTGGGCCCTGCGGGAATTGATCGCCAGCGATCTGGCCGAGCGGGTGCAGATCGGCCGTTTCCACGAAAAACCCGTGGGGCCACACCCGATGTGGTCGTACCAACTGGCCTTTGAGGCCGACCAGTTTTCGTGTGTGACCAGCTGGCTCGCGCTCAACCATGGCGCGCTTGATGTGTTCATCCACCCCAACACCGGCGATGAACTGGGCGACCACCGCGACAGCGCCTTGTGGCTGGGCAGGTCGTATGCGCTGGTCCTCAGCGCCTTGAGCGACTGAATTAAGCGACCGAACCGCGCCCGCCTAGCGGCGGGAGGCGGCTTGGCGATTCATCCGCCCCAAACACAACGGGAGATGCCGACAGCATCTCCCGTTGAGGTGGATCGCGATGCTGGTCCACCGCGCGTCAGCGCGCCCTTACAGCCCCGCGTTCGCGAGTTCGTTGTACAGCTTCATGAACCGGTTGGCTTCCGAGGGCGGCACGCGGACGAGGAAGGGCGTATTCCACAGCAGGTGGTGAAGCGCCTCGGTGCGAGTGCCGAATGTGATGCCATCGAATCCGTTCAAGGCTTGGATCGAACGCCCCCCCTTGGCCAGTTTTTCCGTCCCCCCCGTCGTGATGAACGTCAGCAGGTCCGACACCGGTTGGCCCGCGGATGACCGCGCCTCGAAAGGGTTCTCGCCGCCGTACGTCTGACGCGCATAGGCGGTCACGGCGGCGTCGAGTTCGCGAGACCATCTGACGCGGCCTTGGCGCATCGCGTCGTATCGTTCCTGCAGTTCATGAGGAAGTGCAGGATGGAACGCCGACACGACCGCATCGAGTTCCACGAGAGGGCTCGCACTGGCAGCACCAGACGCCAGCTTCTGTCGGGCAAGCGCCGTCAGCTGGTTGCCAAAGCCGGTCTCTTTCAAGAATCGGTCTTTCTCTTCGCGGCGCTGGAAACGCTGAAAGGCTCCGCTGGAGGGGTCGGCCAGTGTGCGTACCGCCGCGCGCAGCTTCGGTGTCACGTCGAACGCATCGCTGCCGTTCTTTTCAGCGATTTGCGCCACGAATGTCGCCGCTTCGCGCACCGTGGGATCCGGGTGGAACAGGTTCTCGACGCCCAGTTTGTGAAAGAACCGGTGGGTATCCCGGTTGATGGCATCCATGCCTTTCTGACACCGCTTGAACCAGTTGGGCGTCGCCATCGACAGCTCTCGAAACCCCGGCAGCTTGAAGACGAAGGCTTGCTTCGCCTGGGGATTGCGACCGAGCACCCTATCCACTCTTTGGGCGGTGGCGCTGCCCTGGTCGACGGGCACCTGCGGCGCTGTCACGGGAGTCGATGAACGCTTGATGGCGGTGGGTTGGGTCATCGAAGGGCTTTCACGAAGGAAGGAGATGAGGGCAAATGGCAACCCCGGATGGCCGGGGCCTGCGCTGAGTAACGGGCCCCAGGGCAAAGTTCATCCGCGCCCCTCGCCACCGCCACCCAGCCCTGGCCGTTCAGCCCGGCCGCACCCAGCGCCGCATCGCGTCTCCCGCCCACGCCCCGCTGGCCAGGCTGGCCGTCAGCAGGTAGCCCCCCGTGGGTGCCTCCCAGTCGAGCATCTCGCCCGCCACGAACAGGCCGGGCCGCCCGCGCGCCATCAGGCCCTCGTCCAAACACGCCAGGCGCACGCCGCCGGCCGTGCTGATGGCCTCGGCCATCGGGCGGGGGCGGATCAGGCGCAGCGGCAGGGCCTTGATGGCGACCGCGAGGCGCGCGGCGTCGTGCATGGCCTCACGGTCCAGGCATTCGTTGAGCAAGGCGAGCTTGATGCCGTCGAGCCCGAGCCGGCCCTTCAGGTGGCTGGACAGGCTGCGCGAGCCGCGCGGGTGCGCCACCTCCGCCAGCACCCGCTCGGCCGAGCGGTCGGGCAGCAGGTCAACCCACAGCGTGGCCGAGCCCTCACGCGCGATGCCTTCGCGCAGCGGCGCCGACAGCGCATAGACCAGGCTGCCTTCAACGCCGGTGGCGGTGGCGACGAACTCGCCGCGATGCCACTGCCGCGCATCGGGGCGCGCGTCCGGCCGCGCGGCGGCGGCGGCGGCCCGCCCACCGCCACCGCCACGGTCTTGAAGGGCTGGCCCGCCCAGCGCTCGGCGAACACGGCGCTCCAGCCCTCGGCCACCCCGCGCGCCGGCGCGCCCGCCAGGTCGAAGCCGCAGTTGGCGGCCCGCAGATCGGCCACGTCGAGACCCGCCTCGCGCAAGCGCGGCACCCAGGCGCCGTCGGAGCCCAGGCGCGGCCAGCTCGCACCGCCCAGGGCCAGCAAGGCGGCGCGCGCGTGCACCGTCCGCTCGCCGTCGGGGGTGTGGAAGCGCAGCCCACCATCGGCGCCGAAGCCCAGCCAGCGGTGCCGCATGTGGAAGTGCACGGCCTCGCCGCCCGGCGCCGGGTGCCGCAGCCGGTGCAGCCAGGCGCGCAGCAGCGGCGCGGCCTTCATGTCGGTGGGGAACACCCGCCGCGAACTGCCGACGAAGGTGCCGATGCCCAGGCCCTCGGCCCAGTCGCGCACCTGCTGCGGGCCGAAGCGTTCGAGCAGGGGCCTCAGCGCCCCGGCGCGTTCGCCGAAGCGCGAAACGAAGGCGTCGAAGGCTTCGGCGTGCGTGAGATTGAGGCCGCCCTTGCCGGCGAGCAGAAACTTGCGCCCCACCGAGGGCATGGCGTCGAACAGGTCCACGGGCACACCAGCGCCCGACAGCACCTCGGCCGCCATCAGGCCCGCCGGGCCACCGCCGACGATGGCCACGCGTTGATCAGGCTTCATTCCCCGCTCCATTCGAACACCCGCCCTTGCGGGTTGATGAACGCCAGGCGCAACGGCTCCCCGGGGTGGATGGCCGACACCGCCGCGCGGTAAGCCGCCATCTGCTCGCGGTGCGCGGGCACGGTGTGCGGCGCTTCGTGGGTCTTGAAGTCCAGCACCCACCAGGTGCCGCTGGCGCGCTCGCGCACCAGGCGGTCGAGGCGGCGCAGCTGCCCGCCGTGCAGCAGCTCCACCTCGTTGCCCCATTGTTCGACGAGCCCGTCGTCCCAGGCCCAGGCCGCTTCGCCGCGCACGATGCGGCGCGCGGCCTCGACGGCCCGGGCGCCGCCGGCGGCGTCGAGCGCGTGCCGCTCGGCGGCGGCGCGCTGGTGCGTGGGGGTCCAGTCAAACCCGCGCGCGGGTGTGGGGCACCACTGCAGCAGCTGGTGCACGGCGCGACCGAAACGGGTCTGCTCGTCGGCCTCGGCCGCTTCGGTGTCGGCCACCGGTTCCGGGGCCACGCGCAAGCCGGGCAACGCGTGCAGGACAAACGGCTCGGCGTCGGCCCGCGCGGCGGGCGCGGCGGCCTCGGGCGCGGCCAGCGGCTCGGCGAGCGGCGACAGCCGCTGCCACCAGGACGCGCCGGTGCCCGCGCGGCCGGGCTCGAAGCTGGACACCACGAGCCGGCGGCCCGCGCGCGTCATGGCCACGTAGAGCGCGTTGAGTTCTTCCAGCGAGCGCGCGCGGCGCTCGGCGTCGAGCAGCGCCTGGGCGCAGAGCGGCGCCGACTTCTCGCTCGCCAGGAAGACGAAGCGGCGCGGCTGCGGCGCCTCGCCGGGCCAGTCGACCAGCACGCCCATGGTTTCGGCGCGCGCGGGCGCCGCGTCGGTGTCGAGCAGCAGCACGGTGTCGGCCTCCAGGCCCTTGGCGCCGTGGATGGTGAGCAGGCGCACCGCGCCGGGCGTGGCCACCGGCGGCAGCGGCGTGCCACCGGCCTTGAGCGCGCGCACGAAGCGGTAGGCGCTGAGGAAGCGGCCACCTTCGTGGTCGAGCGCCTGCCCCAGCAGGGCCTGCAGCTGCGCCAGCGTGGCGGCGCGCTGCGCAGGCGGCACGGCGCGCAGGTAGCGCGCGGGCAGATCGCCGTCGCGGAACACGAGCGAGAGCGCGTCGTGCGGCGGCAGGTTCAGCAGTGCCTCGCGCCAGGCCCGCCAGCCAGCGTGGCGGTGTCGCGCCACAGCGGCGGGACCTCGGCCGAGCCGGCCGCGTCCTGCAGCACGGGCCACCAGCGCGCGCCCGCGCCGGCCGCGCGCACGGCGGCGGCCAGCGCGGCCAGGTCCTCGTCGCCCCAGCCGCCGATGGGCGAGCGCAGGGCGCGCGCCAGGCTCAGGTCGTGGCCCGGGGACACCAGGGCGTCGATGAGCGCGATGACATCCTGCACGGCGGGCGCCTCGGCCAGGTCCAGCTTCTCGGGCTGTTCGCTGGCGATGCCGCGCTCGCGCAAGGCTTCATGCATCCAGCCCAGGCGCTCGCGCTTGCGAGCGAGCACCATCACCTCGTCGGCGCGCAACCGGCCGGCGGCGATCTCATCGGCGATCCAGTCGGCCGCCTGGCGGGCCTCCCGCTCGCTCATCAGGTCCTCGGCCAGGTGGCGGGGCGTGGCCAGGCTGTCGCGCCAGGCGCTCGGGTCCCCCGCCTCTGTGGGGGTGCGCGCCTCGCGCGGGACCACGGGCAGGGACAGCACGGCGCCCGCCTGCGCGCTGGCGGTGGTGTGGGGGCGGAAGGCCGCGCCCACGGCCTCGCCGTACTCGCCCGCGTCCACGGCCCGCTGCAAGGCGGTGTTGACGGCGTCCACCACGGCGATGGCGCAGCGGCGCGTGTGGTCGCAGGCCAGCAGCGAGCCGCCCAGGCCCTCGACCACGAAAGCCTGGGCCGCGCGGAACACCTGCGGCTCGGCGCGGCGGAAGCGGTAGATGGACTGCTTGGGGTCGCCGACGATGAAGACGCTGGGGGCCTGTCCCGGCCCGGCACCCGCGTAGGCCGAGAGCCAGCCGTACAGGGCCTGCCATTGCAGCGGGTTGGTGTCCTGGAATTCGTCGATGAGCAGGTGGCGCACGCGCGCGTCCAGGCGCTGCTGCAGCCAGCCGGAGAGCTCGGCGTCGCCCAGCAGGCGGCGCGCCGCGCCCTCCACGTCGTTCATGTCGACCCAGCCGCGTTCGCGCTTGAGCTCGGCCAGCGCGCTCAGCAGCACACGCGTGAGCCGCGCCAGCCGCTGGTGGTGCACCCAGGCGCGCTGCTGGCGTTCGGCCTGCAGCGCTTCTTCGATGCGCGCGTGCGCGGCCTGCACGGCGGGCAGCGCGTCGGGCTGGGCCCCCAGTTTGAGTGGCGTCCCCTTCGCCGTGGTGAGGGCAGAAATAGCGGCCCGTCCATCGCCACTGGTCACTGCCTCTTCTAGCTCGCGTGCCGCCTTCTCAGACTTCTTGAGCTTGCTGAAACCACCCAGCGCTGTCGCGGCGGCCATCAGTTCCGCACGGAAACGTTCGTTGAGCACCAGCCAGGCGACAGGGTCGTCGCCCGCCTCGGCCCAGTCGGGCATCTGCTCGGCCAACGGCCGCACGGCGCCGTCGACGGCGCCCGCGCTGTCGGCCCACTGGAACTCCACCCGCTTGGCGACCGCGTTGCGCAGCGCGGCCAGGGTCTGGTGGCGACCGATGTCGGCCACGCTGGCGAAGAAGTCCTCGCGCGCGGCGGCGTCCTGCGCGAGCGCGGCATAAAACCGCGGCCACAACCGCTGAAGGATGGCGCTGTCGTCTTCCTGCAGCTCGTACTGGGGCGGCAAGCCCAGCTCTTGCAGCACCGACAGGGGCGCGCCGCGCAGCAGCGCCGCGAACCAGCTGTGGAAGGTGCGCAGTTGCACCGGACGGCCGTGTTGGCGCAACCGCTCGCGCAGGCCGCGCGCGGCGGGCACCAGGGCGCTCGCGGCGGCCTCGTTCAGGCCGCGCATCACCAGCGCGGCGCACAGTTCGTCGTCGCTCAGCCGGGACCATTCGGCCACCGCCTGCTGCAGGCGCTCGCGCATCTCGCCTGCGGCCTTCTTGGTGAAGGTGATGGCCAGGATGTCCTGCGGCAGCGCGCCGTCGAGCAGCGCGCGCAGGATGCGCGAAACCAGCATCCAGGTCTTGCCGGCGCCGGCGCAGGCCTCCACCGCCACACTGCGCGCCGGGTCGCAGGCGCGGGCATAGAAGGCCTCGGGGCCAGCAGGCTGGCCATCGACGCGGTAAGCAAGCCCGCTCATGGCAGTCCCTGCACGCCGTCGGTCGACGGGGTCCAGAAATCCTTGCGGCACAGGCCGCGCGCCGCGCAGTACTCGCAGGCCATGCCCTCGCCCAACGCCCGCATGGCGGCACCGCCGGCCACGCGGTCGAGGTCGTGCACCAAGCCCTGCACGATGGCGTCGCGCGCCGCCAGCACCTCGGTCTGCTCGATCAGCTTCGCGGGTTCGTCGCGCTCGCCGCGCGTGTCGGCGATGCTGAGGTAGGCCGCGCGCAGGCGCGGCTCGGGCAGCAGCGCGGCGTAGAAGGCCAGTTGCGTGTCCTCCATCGGCTCCTTCACGCGCGCCTCGGTGCGCGCGCGGCTCTCGGTTTTGTGGTCGATGACGAAGCTCTCGCGGCCATCGGCGTCGCGCCGCGCGTCGATGCGGTCGAGCCGGCCATACAAGGCCCAGCGGCCCGCGCGCTGCTCGCGCTCGGCCTCGGCCGCCACGAAGCGCCAGCCCTCGGCCTCGTGCGGCCAGAGCCAGCGCAGGTAGGCCTCGCGCAGCGCGGGCCAGACGGCGCGGTACGGCAGGAAGCCGCCGGCCTGCACCTCATCACCCAGGCCCATGTCCAGCGCCACACGCTCGGCCAGCGCGTCGAGCGCGGCGCGGTCGGCGTCCTCGCCCGGGCGATC
The DNA here is from genome assembly GCF_034421675.1 of Hydrogenophaga sp. SNF1. Taxonomy (NCBI): domain Bacteria; kingdom Pseudomonadati; phylum Pseudomonadota; class Betaproteobacteria; order Burkholderiales; family Comamonadaceae; genus Hydrogenophaga; species Hydrogenophaga sp. SNF1. The sequence goes on along the minus strand of NZ_CP139793.1, from coordinate 2,073,889 downwards.
GTCGCCGCGCGCTTCGTGGAAAGCGCGCAGCACCGCGTGCAGCCAGTTGCCCAGGTCGCCCTGGTCGGGTTCGGCGTCGAGCTCGTCCACCTCGTCGAGCCGCAACTGGCGGCGCGCGAAGAAGCGGTAGGGGCAGGTGCGCAGGTCGTCGTAGGCGCTGGCGGACAGGCGCTCGGGCAGCAGCGCGGGCGCGCGGGCCGCGGGCGGGGCCGTGCCGCCCGCGGGCACGGCGCTGGCGGGCAGCAGCTCGCTGGCCGGGCGCGGTTCGATGCCGTCGATGAAGGCGCTGGGCAGCAGCGCCTCGCCGGCCTCGTGGCGGCGCCACAGCGCGTCCACCGGCGCGCCGTCGAACAACTGCGCCCAGGCCGAGGCCTCGGCGCGGGCCAGGGCCTCGCGGTCGGGCAGGCCCAGCAGCGCGCGCTGTGCGGCGGTCCAGGCGCTGTCGGGTTCGGGGCTGGCGCTCAGGTGGCGTTCGTCGCTGCCGGGCGCCACCACGGCGGCCACGCGGCGGCCCAGGCGCTGCGCCATCGGCAGCACGACGACCTGCGGCGCGCCACGCCACGGTGGCTGGAACACCGCGCCCTCGAGCACGTCGCGCACCCAGGCGGCGAAGGCCGTGAGCGGCCAGCGGGCCTTGGCGCCGCGCTCACCGGCGGCGGCCTCACCCAGGCCGTCGAGTTCGTGCGCGCCCTCGCCCAATCGCAACACGCCAATCAGTTGGCGGCCGGCTTCGTCGGCCTGCAGGGCAGCCCACTGGCCGCTGCGCTCCAGGGCCGCCGCGGTGTCCTTGAGCCACAGGAGCAAGGGGCGCGAGGCCTGCAGTTCGGCGCGCTGGGGATCGATGTCGGCGCCGCGCCAGTCCAGCGGCACGGCGGACCAGCGCGCCACACCCCGCTGCCGCAGCCGCCGCTCCAGCGACTCCACCGCCAGCGGCGGGAAGGCCGGCGAGAGCTTGAGCCAATCCAGCACCTCGTCGGTGCTGGCGCGCGCGTCCGCCGCGCGCAGCAGGGCCATCAGGCTGGCGGCCGCGCGCGTGGTGGACAGCTTCCAGCCGGTCTCGTCGCGCAGGCGCACGCCGGCGCCCACCAGCAGCGCGCTCGCACGGCGGGTGAGCAAGCGGTCGTTGGCGATCAGCGCCACCGGCGCACGCCCGGCGTTGAGGTGTTCGATGGCGCAGGCGGCCGCGGCCTGGGCCTCGGCCTCGAAGTCCTCGCAGGCCCACACGCGCGGGGCCGGCTCGGCGGGCGCCGACCAGGCGAGCCGAGCGGCGCGATCACCCCAGTGGGCCAGCAAGGCCTCGGCCAGCGGGTCGGGGTGGTGGCCGGGCAGGCACAGCAGGCGGTCGGCGTCGGCACCGGGTGCGGCCAGCGGTGACCACAAGGCGTCGGTGACGTAGGCCGAGCTGCCCGCCCAGGTGATGGCCAGGCTCGCCACCAGCGACTCCCATTGCGCGGCGGCCGAGCCCAGCGTGGCGGCCAACGCGGCGCGGCGGTCCTCGGCCCAGGCCGCGCGCCGCTCGGGCGGCTGCGCGGCCGCCAGCGGGGCCAGCTGCCGCGCGGCGCCGATGAGGCGCGCCACCAATTCGCGGCGCAGGCCGGGCTCCAGGCGCTCGCGCACCACGCGCTCTATCCAGGCGGCGGCGACCAGCGCGTCGCGCGCCATGTCGTGGCTGATGTCGTCCGAGCCCGGCCGCCAGGGCGACAGCGCGGCGGCCCAATCGCGCGCCGTGGTGAAGCGCGGCGCGAAGCCCGAGGCCTGCGGCGCACGGGCGGCCCAGGCGCGGCGCGCCTCGGCCACGAGCGCTCCGTAGGGCAGCAGCACGACCACGCGCGACGGCGCCAGGCCCGCCTGGGCGACCTGGCGCGCCAGTTCGTCCATGGGCAGGCGCCACGCGCACGGCATCCCGCCGTCCTGCACAGCGCCGGCCACAAGGGCTGACTCGTCGTGAGGTCTCGCGGGCGCTGGCGTCATGGATGGGGGGTTTCTGTCACAATGCGGCCGCTTGCACGAGGGAGCCGATGTCGTCGCCCGGCCTGCCGCAAGCGCCGCACTGTAACCTCCCACCGCTCACCGAACACCCAAGGACGAACCATGGCCAGCGACCTGATCAAACACGTTTCCGATGCCAGCTTCAAGGCCGATGTGCTGGACAGCAAAGCCCCGGTGCTGGTGGATTTCTGGGCCGAATGGTGCGGCCCCTGCAAGATGATCGCGCCCATCCTGGACGAGGTCGCCGGCACCTACGACGGCAAGCTGCAGGTCGCCAAGCTCAACGTCGACGACAACCGCGATGTGCCCGCCAAATTCGGCATCCGCGGCATCCCCACGCTGATGCTGTTCAAGGACGGCCAGCTCGCCGCCACCAAGGTGGGCGCCCTCAGCAAGGCCCAGCTCACCGCCTTCATCGACCAGCAGTTGGCCTGACCCCCCTCCCTGGCCCGGGCACCCGCCCGGGCCCCGAGCCGCGCGCGGGCTCGGCGACAGGGCGCACACGCAGCGATTCCTGTCATAATCCGCCGCAACGCGGGCAGCAAGCCCGCCGCTTTCCCCCAGCGCAACGTCCGTCATCCGGACCGCAGCGCCCACCTCCCCGCTCATCCCCCTATCGCCTCCGCCCTGGAGTGACGGCTATGCACCTGAACGAACTCAAGGCCCTGCACGTTTCCGAAGTGGTCAAGCAGGCCGAAGCGCTCGAAATCGAAAACACCGGCCGCATGCGCAAGCAGGAGCTGATGTTCGCCATCATCAAGAAGCGAGCGAAAGCCGGCGAACAGATCTTCGCCGACGGCGTGCTCGAGGTCCTGCCCGATGGCTTCGGCTTCCTGCGCGCGCCGGACACCAGCTACACGGCCAGCACCGACGACATCTACATCTCGCCCAGCCAGATCCGCCGCTTCAACCTGCACACCGGCGACATGATCGAGGGCGAGGTCCGCATCCCCAAGGACGGCGAACGCTACTTCGCCCTCAACAAGCTCGACAAGATCAACGGCCTGGCTCCCGAGGAGAACAAGCACAAGATCATGTTCGAGAACCTGACGCCTCTGTTCCCCAAGGAGCAGATGCGCCTGGAACGCGACATCAAGAGCGAAGAGAACATCACCGGTCGCATCATCGACATCATCGCGCCCATCGGCCGCGGCCAGCGCGCGCTGATCGTCGCCCCGCCCAAGAGCGGCAAGACGGTGATGATGCAGCACATCTGCCACGCCATCACCGCCAACCACCCCGACGTGGAGCTCATGGTCCTGCTGGTGGACGAGCGCCCCGAGGAAGTGACCGAGATGCAGCGCACCGTGCGCGGCGAGGTCATCGCCTCCACCTTCGACGAACCGGCCGCCCGCCACGTGCACGTGGCCGAGATGGTGATCGAACGCGCCAAGCGCTTGGTCGAGCTCAAGAAAGACGTGGTGATCATGCTCGACTCGATCACCCGCCTGGCCCGCGCCTACAACAACGTGCTGCCCTCCTCGGGCAAGGTGCTCACCGGCGGCGTGGACGCCAACGCCCTGCAGCGGCCCAAGCGATTCTTCGGCGCGGCGCGCAAGGTGGAGGAAGGCGGCTCGCTGACCATCATCGCCACCGCCCTGGTTGATACCGGCTCGCGCATGGACGAGGTGATCTTCGAGGAGTTCAAGGGCACCGGCAACTGCGAGATCCACCTGGACCGCCGCCTGTACGAAAAGCGCGTCTTCCCTTCCATCCAGCTCAACCGCAGCGGCACCCGCCGCGAAGAGCTGCTGTTGCAGCCCGAGATCCTGCAGAAGACCCGGATCCTGCGCCAGTTCATGTACAACATGGACGAGATCGAGGCCATGGAAATGGTCCTCAAGAGCATGAAGGCGACGAAGAACAACTCCGAGTTCTTCGACATGATGCGCCGAGGAGGCTAAGCCTCCCGCGCCCCCCTGGACGGGGGCCCAGGCCCGCGGCCCGGCCAAGCCGGTCCCGCGCCATTCCCGGCCAGACATTCGCGCTCGGCTATAATCGCCGGCTTTGCTTGGCGGCAAGTACGTCGGAAGGGTTCCGGCGCGGCTGTCGCAACCGACCTCAAGGAACCGCCATGAAAGAAGGCATCCACCCGAACTACCGCCCGGTCTGCTTCCAGGACCTGTCGAACGGCGCCCAGTTCATCATCAATTCCTGCGCCCCCACCAAGGAAACCGTCAAGCTGGACGATGGCCGCGAACTGCCGCTGTTCAAGCTCGACACCTCCAGCGAGTCGCACCCCTTCTACACGGGCACGCAGAAGAGCGTGGACAACATGGGCGGCCGCGTCGAGAAGTTCCGCAACCGCTACGCCAAGGCAGCCAAGTAAGCCTGGCGCCTGGCCCCCCAAAAGCAGCCGCCACCGGCTGCTTTTTTTTTGCCCCCGCCGCCACGCGCACGCCGCTTGCCCCGGCCATGCCGCTTGTATAGTCCCCAGCCGTGAACCGCCCGACGCCCGCCATCGTGAGCCAGTCGGCCGTGCGCCGCCTGCCGCGCGTGGCCCTGATTCTGTTCTGCGTGGCCTATGTGCTGCCCGGCTTCCTGGGCCGCGAGCCCTGGAAGAACGCCGACGTCGGCGCATTCGGGGCCATGGCCGAAATGGCCGCCGGCGGCAGCTGGTGGCACCCCGCCGTGCTGGGCCTGCCGGTGGAGGACGCCGCCCTGCTGCCCTACTGGCTGGGCGCGCTGTTCATCAAGGCCCTGCCGTTCCTGCCCCCCGATTTCGCGGCCCGCCTGCCCTTTGGCCTGCTGCTGGCGCTCACCCTGAGCTGCACCTGGTACGCGGTGTACCAGCTGGCGCGCCAGCCCGCCGCCCTGCCCGTGGCCTTCGCCTTCGGCGGTGAGGCGCAACCGGCCGACTACGCCCGCGCCCTGGCCGACGCCGGCTTGCTGGCCCTGGTGGCCTGCCTGGGCCTGGCGCAGTTCTCGCATGAAACCACGCCCGACGGGGTGCGCCTGGCCGCCACCGCCGCCATGCTGCTCGGCGCCGCCCGGCTGGCGCATCCCAGCCTGCCCCGCGCCTGGCGCGGCCTCATGTGGTGGGCGGGCGGTTGGCTGGCGCTGGCGCTCAGCGGCTCGGCCACCCTGGCGCTGACCCTGGGCCTGGGCTGGCTGGCGCTGCTGTGGTTCAACCGCCAGGCTCAGCCCGGCGAAGAACGCCACGATGCCGCCACGCTGGGTGCCGCCAGCGCCGTCGGCGCGCTCATGGCCCTGGGCAGCGCCTGGTCGGGAGCCCTGGCGCTGCCCGACACGTCCCTGGCGCTGAGCCGTCCCTGGGACAGCTGGGGCCGGCTGCTGCTCTGGTTCACTTGGCCGGCCTGGCCGCTGGCGCTCTGGACGGTGTGGCGCTGGCGCCGCCAGTGGCAGCAGCCCCACGTGGCCCTGCCGTTGTGGGCCGCGCTGGTCGTGGTGCTGCACTCCGCGCTGGACCCGGATCGCGACCGCGCCCTGCTGCTCGCCTTGCCCGCGCTGGCCGCGCTGGCCGCCTTCGCCCTGCCCACCTTGCGGCGCAGCGTGGCGGCGCTGATCGACTGGTTCACGCTGCTCTTCTTCTCCTTCTGCGCCCTGGTCATCTGGGTGATCTGGGTGGCCATGATGACCGGCGTGCCGGCCAAGCCCGCCGCCAACGTGGCGCGCCTGGCACCGGGTTTCGTGCCCGAGTTCTCCTTCCTGCTGTTCGCGCTCGGCGCCGCCGCCACGCTGGCCTGGCTGTGGCTCGTGTCCTGGCGGGTGGGCCGCCACCGCGAAGCCATCTGGAAAAGCCTGGTGCTGCCCGCGGCCGGCAGCACGCTGTGCTGGCTTCTGCTGATGACCCTGTGGCTGCCGCTGCTGGACTTCGGCCGCAGCTATGGGCCGATCTCGCGGCGCATCGCGGAGCTGGTGCCCCCGACGTCCTGCGTGCTCGCCGACGGCCTGTCCCAGGCGCAGATCGCGGCCCTGCGGCACCACGGCGGGCTGAGGCTGGTGCGGACCGGCCAGAACGACCCGGCCGGCGCCGACTGCCGCAGCCTGATCGCCACCCCGCAAAGCCAGAGCAGCCTGCACCAGCGCGTCGACCTCACGCAGTGGGCCTTCAAGGCCAACCTCTGGCGCCTCAACGACAGCAAGGAAAGTCTGGTGCTGTACCTGCGCGTAGGCCGCTGAGCCTGCCGCGCCTCGGCTCCGCTCGCCTCAGTCCGGCGCCGTGGTCCTCACCCGTGTGGGCGGCAGGGTGATGGTGAAGGTTGTGCCCTGCCCCACCGTGCTCTGCACGTCGATGCGCCCGCCATGCCGCTGCGCCACGTGCTTCACGATCGCCAGCCCCAGGCCCGTGCCGCCGGTCTCGCGCGAGCGGCTGCGGTCCACGCGGTAGAAGCGCTCCGTCAGGCGCGGCAGGTGCTCGGCCGCGATGCCGGGGCCCGAGTCGCTGACATAGAACTCCGCCAGGCCTTCGTCGTTGATGCGCCAGCCCGGCTCGATGCGGCCGCCGCCCGGCGTGTAGCGTACGGCGTTGCTCATCAGGTTGGACATCGCGCTGATCAGCTCCGTCTTGGCACCCGACACCCAGAACGAGGCGCTGTTCGCCGACGGCTCGATGCGGTGCGGCGTGCTGGCAATCGCCTGGCTCAGGCCACGCGCCTCCTGCACCACATGCTCCAACAACTCCTGCGTGCCGGTCCACTCGCCCGGCCCCGGCGCCGGGCTGCCTTCGAGCCGCGACAAGGTCAGCAGGTCGTTCACCAGCGTTTGCATGCGGTGCGCCTGTTGGCTCATGAGGCCCAGGTACTGCTGGCGCTCCTCTTCGCTGAGCTCCAGGCTCTGCATGGTCTCCACGAAGCCGCTGAGCACCGTCAGCGGCGTGCGGATCTCGTGCGACACGTTGGCCACGAAGTCGCGCCGCATCGTCTCGGCCAGCTGCACGGCCGTGACGTCGCGGGTGATCATCAGCTTGCGCTTCTTGCCGTAAGGGTGGATCTGCAGCGATATCTTGGTCGGCTGCGATGGGCGCGGCCCGATGCCGTCGATGGTGATCTCGTGCCCGAAATCGCCCGCGCTCAGGTAGGCGTTGAACGCCGGGTGACGCACCAGGTTGCGCACGTACTGCCCCAGGTCGCGCTGCGGATCGAAGCCCAGCTGGTTGGACGCGGTGAGGTTGGCCCACTCGATGCGGCCCGTGGCGTCCAGCAGCACCACACCGTTCGGCGAGGCCTGGATCGCGGCCAGGAAGTCTTCCAGGCGGGCGTCGCTGCTGGCGGCCTTTTTCTCCAGCTTCTTGATCAGCTTGCGGCAGCGGTCGAGCAGTTCGCCCCAGAAACCGCCGAGTTCGGGCATGCGCGAGGCATCGGCCTTGTTCAGCCAGCGCAGCACGCGCTGGGCGCGCAGGGCGTCGCGCACGATCCAGATCGAGCAGCCCGCCAGGGCGCCCACGAACGCCAGGGCCGCGCGGTCGGCGGCCCAGCCGACCGCCGCTCCCAACGCCACCAGCAGCAGCAGCTCCAGAATCCGGCGGCTCATGGGGTCACGGGCGCGCAAGCCGCCGCGGTGCGAGCCCTTGCGGGCGGCCGGGCCGGGTTCATGTCGCCGAGAGCGGCGTGCCGGGCGTCTGGCGTGCGGGGCTGCCCATGGCGGTGAGGCGGTAACCCGCGCCGCGCACCGTCTCGACCATGGTCGAGGCCTCACCCAGGGACTCTCTCAATCGCTTGACGTGAACGTCCACGGTGCGCTCCTCGATGAAGACATGGTCTCCCCAGACCTTGTCGAGCAGCGTACCACGGGTGTGCACGCGCTCCGCGTGCTTCATGAGGTAGTGCAGCAGCTTGAACTCGGTGGGCCCCACCTTGAGTTCACGCCCGCGAAAGCTCACGCGGTAGGTGGCCGCGTCGAGTGTGAGCTCGCCCACCTGCACCGAGTCGTTGACGATCTCGGGCGCGCGGCGGCGCAGCACCGCGCGGATACGCGCGAGCAGCTCCTGCGTGGAGAACGGTTTGGTGATGTAGTCATCGGCACCGGCGTCCAGGCCCTGCACCTTGTCGCTCTCGTCGCTGCGCGCGGTGAGCATGAGGATGGGCACGCTCTTGGTGCGTTCGCTCTTGCGCCACTGGCGCGCCAACACCGCGCCGCTTTCGCCGGGCAGCATCCAATCGAGCAGGATCACGTCGGGCAACACCGCGTCCACCTCGCGCTGTGCGGCCGCGCCATCGAACACGATGGTGGGCGCGAAGCCGTTGTGGCGCAGGTTGACGGCGATCAGTTCGGCGATCGAGGGCTCGTCCTCGACGACCAGGATCCGGGGCAGCTTTCTCATCCGGCAACGGACTCCACTTTGTCGACGGGCGTGTGACGGACGTCTTCGCCCTTGACGATGAAAATGATTTGCTCGGCGATGTTCTTCGCGTGGTCGCCGATGCGTTCGATGGACTTGGCCAGGAACAGCAGGTCCAGGCTCGGCGAGATGGTGCGCGGATCTTCCATCATGTAGGTGATGAGCTTGCGCAGGAAGCCGTTGTACTCCTCGTCGATCTGGTCGTCGGCCTTGATGATGGACACCGCCATCTGCGTGTCCAGGCGCGCGAAGGAGTCGAGCGACTTGCGCAGCAGCGCGGCAGCCAGATCGGCCGCCAGGCGCAGCTCGGAGATCGGCAGGTTGCGCGGCGTGCCGTTGCCGATGATCGATTTGACCATGCGCGCCATGCGCGCCACCTCATCGCCCGCGCGCTCCAGGTTCTGCGTGGTGCGCGAGATCGCCATCAGGAAGCGAAGGTCACGCGCCGTGGGTTGGCGGCGTCCGATCGTGGAGATGATCTCGTGGTCGATCGAGAGCTCCATCTGGTTGATGCGGTTCTCGTTCTCTTCCACCTGGAGGGCGGACTCCAGGCTCATGTTGCCCAGGGCGTAGACCGCTTGGTGAAGCTGGGATTCGACCAGGCCGCCCATCTCGAGCACGTGGGTGGAGATGGAGTTCAGCTCGGCGTCGAACTGGCTGGACAGGTGTTTGTCGCTCATTCGCGTGTCTCCCGTGGGGTTGGCGTCTGCAGGGCCGGGTCAGCCGAAGCGGCCGGTGATGTAGTCTTCGGTCGCCGTCTTGGTCGGCTTGAAGAAGATCTGCTCGGTGGCGCCGAACTCGATCAATTCGCCCAGGTACATGTAAGCGGTGTAGTCGCTGCAGCGCGCGGCCTGCTGCATGTTGTGCGTGACGATGGCGATGGTGTAGTCGGACTTGAGCTCATGCACCAGTTCCTCGACCTTGCCGGTGGAGATCGGGTCCAGCGCGGACGTGGGCTCATCGAGCAGCAGCACCGAGGGCTTGACCGCCACGCTGCGCGCGATGCACAGGCGCTGCTGCTGGCCGCCGGACAGCGACAGGCCGCTCTGGTTGAGTTTGTCCTTCACTTCCTTCCACAGCGCGGCCTTGGTCAATGCCCATTCCACGCGGTCGTCCATGTCGCTGCGCGACAGGTTCTCATACAGGCGCACGCCGAAGGCGATGTTGTCGTAGATCGACATCGGGAACGGCGTGGGCTTCTGGAACACCATGCCGATGCGCGCGCGCAGCAGGTTCAGGTCCTGCTTGGGGTCGAGGATGTTCTGTCCGTACAGGCGGATCTCGCCCTCGGCGCGCTGACCGGGGTACAGGCTGTACATGCGGTTGAGCGTGCGCAGCAGCGTGGACTTGCCGCAGCCCGAGGGGCCGATGAAGGCCGTGACGCGCTTTTCCTGAATGTCCAGCGTGACGTTCTTGAGGCCCTGGAACTTGCCGTAGAAGAAGTTCAGGTTGCGCACCTCGAGGGCGTTGCGCGCTTCGCCCGGGGCGGCGGGCGCACGGCTGGCGGCCAGGTTCTCGGGGCGGATGGCGATGGCGGATTCGGACATGGTCGTGTTCCTTGTGGTGCGGTCGGCTCGCGTGGGCGTCAGGCTTTCACCTTGTCGCGGAAGAACACGCGCGCCAGGATGTTGAGCGCCAGCACGGTGAGCGTGATGATCAGCGCGCCAGCCCAGGCCAGGCGGACCCAGTTGTCGTAGGGGCTCATGGCGAACTGGAAGATCACCACCGGCAGGTTGGCCATGGGGCGGCTCATGTCGGTGCTGAAGAACTGGTTGCTCAGTGCGGTGAACAGCAGCGGCGCGGTTTCGCCACTGATGCGGGCCACCGCCAGCAGCAGGCCGGTGATGACGCCGCTCTTGGCCGCGCGCAGCGTGACCATGAGCGAGACCTTCCAGCGCGGCGCGCCGAGCGCGAAGGCCGCCTCGCGCAGACTGCCGGGCACCAGGCGCAGCATGTTCTCGGTGGTGCGAACGACGACCGGCACGGCGATCAGCGAGAGCGCCAGGCTGCCCGCGTAGCCCGAGAAATGGCCCGCCGTGGCGACCGCGATGGAGTACACGAACAGACCGAGCACGATGGATGGGGCCGACAGCATGATGTCGGTGACGAAGCGCGTGAACTCGGCCACCTTGCTGTTGTCGCCGTACTCGGTGAGGTAGATACCCGCCAGGATGCCCACCGGCGTGGACACCAGCACCGACAGGCCCACGATCATCAGGCTGCCCAGCAAGGCGTTGCGCAGGCCGCCCCCTTCCGACCCCGGGGCCGGCGTGTCGGCGGTGAAGACGTTGAGGTCCAGGCCCGCCAGACCGTTGGAGAACAGGACCCACAGGATCCACAGCAGCACGAAGAGCCCCAGGCCCATGGCGCCCATGGAAAGGCTCAGGCCAACGAGGTTGGTGCGCTGGCGGCGCTTGTAGAGCGATTGGTTCATCTGCATGGTGTGTCTCGCTCGGGGCTCAGGCGCCCTTGGCCTTCTCGGTGCGCAGGATCATCCACTTGGCCAGTGCCAGCACCACGAAAGTGATGCAGAACAGCAGGAAGCCCAAGGCGAACAGGGTGTTGAAGTGCAGGCCCTCGGCCTCGCCGAACTCATTGGCCAGCACCGAGGCGATGGAGGTGCCGGGCGAGAACAGCGAGGTGGGCATGCGGTTGGCGTTGCCGATCACGAAGGTGACGGCCATGGTCTCGCCCAGGGCACGTCCCAGGCCGAGCATGATGCCGCCGATGACGCCCTTCTGCGTGTACGGCAGCACCACCTTGGCGACCACCTCCCAGGTGGTGCAGCCCAGGCCGTAGGCCGATTCGCGAAGGATGGGCGGCGTGATCTCGAAGACGTCGCGCATCACCGCCGCAATGAATGGCAGCACCATGAACGCCAGGATGACGCCCGCCGCCAGGATGCCCAGGCCGTTGGGCGCGCCGCCGAACAGCCAGCCGATCAGGGGCATGCCCATCATCAATTCGCGCACCGGCACCTGAAAGTAGTCGGCGAACACCGGTGCAAACACGAACAGGCCGAACATGCCGTAGATGATGGATGGCACGGCCGCCAGCAGCTCGATGGCGGTGCCCAGCGGCCGGCGCAGCCACACGGGACAGGTCTCGGTGAGAAAGAGCGCGATGCCGAAGGCCAGCGGCACGCCGAACAGCATGGCGATGCCCGCGCTGAGCAGGGTGCCGACGATCGCGATGGCGGCGCCGTACTGCTCATTGACGATGTCCCACTCCACGGTCCACAGGAACTTCAAGCCAAAGGTCTTGAAGGTGGGCCAGGCGTTGAGGAACAGGGAAACGATGATGCCCACCAGCGCCACGAGCACCAGCAGCGAGAAGGCCTGGGTCAGGCGGTGAAAGACGAGGTCTTGCCATTGCTGGCGGCGGGCGACGGCCATCATGGCGTCGTCGCTGCGCTGGTCACGCGCACCGGATGGGGAACGGGAGGAAGCCATGCTGGTGCCTGCGCTGCGGGTGGTGGTGTTCATCGGACCCCCTTCGGGCCGTTTATGACGGACTGTATGACAGACATCGGACCGAAAAAACCCACCGGCCGGCCTGTGCCCACCGGTGGGTTCGTCGGGGCCCGGGCCCCGACGATCAGCGGGCGATCTGCGACCAGACCTTGTCGCGGATCTGGCCGGTCACCGCGTCGGGCATCGGCACGTAGTCCAGGTCGATGGCGGCCTGCTTGCCGTTCTTGAAGGCCCAGTCGAAGAACTTGAGCACCTCGGCCGACTGCGCCTTGTCGGCCGGCTGCTTGTACATGAGGATGAACGAGGCGGTGCTGATGGGCCAGCTGTCCTTGCCCTTGGCGTTCACCATGGACACGCCCATGCCCGGCACGCTGAACCAGTCCACGCCGGCGGCGGCCGCCGCGAAGCTCTTGTCATCGGGCTGCACGTACTGGCCGTCGGCGTTCTGCAGCGTCATGTGGGGGATGTTGTTCTTCTTGGCGTAGGCGTACTCGACGTAGCCGATCGCGCCGCGGGTGCGGCTGACGTTGGCGGCCACGCCTTCGTTGCCCTTGCCACCCACCGAGGTGGCGGCCGGCCACTTCACGGCGGCACCCTTGCCCACCGCGTCGGCCCAGTCCTTGCTGACGGCGCTCAGGTAGTCGGTGAAGTTGAAGGTCGTGCCCGAACCGTCGGCGCGGTGCACCACGGTGATGGCGGTGTTGGGCAGGGTCTTGCCGGGATTCAACGCGGCGATCTTGGCGTCGTTCCAGGCGGTGATCTTGCCCAGGAACATCTCGGCCAGCACGGGGCCGGTGATGCGCACCGAGCCGGGGGCGAAACCTTCGAGGTTGAACACCGGCACGGTGCCGCCGATGATGGCGGGGAACTGCACCATGGCGTCCTTGTCGAGGTCGGCGCCGCTCACCGGGGCGTCGGAGGCGCCGAAGGCCACCGTCTTGGCGCGGATCTGGCGCAGGCCGCCCGACGAGCCGATCGACTGGTAGTTCAGGCCGGTACCCGTCTGAGCCTTGTACATCTCCGCCCACTTGGCATAGATCGGGAACGGGAACGTGGCGCCGGCGCCGGTGATGTCGGCGGCGTGCGCGGTACCGAGGGCGACGGTGGCCATCGCGGCAGCGGCCAGGGCTTTCAGGAGGGTGCGTTTGCTGTTCATGCGAGGGGTCCTCAGGGGTTGCGGAAAAGGCGGACGAACGGACTTTATGGAGGCTGTGTGACAACTGCGTGACATCAAAAGCCCGTCACAAAAAGAACCACCCACGCCACCCCCGCCACCGCCCACGCCCGGGGCATGCGTCACAATCGGCGCCTCGCCTCCCTGCGGGGTTCACCCGCACGCCCCCCATTTCTTCATGCAAAACGGAACCCTCCTCGCCGCCGTTGACCTCGGCTCGAACAGCTTTCGCCTGGAGATCGGCCGCTACCACGCCGGCCACATCGAGCGGGTGGAGTACCTGAAGGAAACGGTGCGCCAGGGCAACGGGCTGGACGAGGAAAAAAACCTGGGTTCGGCCGCCATGGTGCGCGGCTGGGAATGCCTGGCGCGCTTCGGCGAGCGCTTGCAGGGCTTCAAGAAGCAGCAGGTGCGCGCCGTGGCCACGCAGACCTTGCGCGAGGCCCGCAACCGGGACGAATTCCTCAACCGGGCGCAGCAGGTGCTGGGCTTTCCGATCGAGGTGGTTTCGGGCCATGAGGAGGCGCGGCTGATCTACCAGGGCGTCTCGCGGCTGCTGCCGCATTCCGACGAGCGCCGCCTCGTCGTCGACATCGGCGGGCGCTCCACCGAAATGATCATGGGCCAGGGCTACACCGCCGAGGTGCTGGAGTCCTACCGGCTGGGCAGCGTGGCCTGGTCCTCGCGCTACTTCCCGCGCGGCCAGTTCACCGCGTCCACGCTCAAGACGGCCGAGGTGGCCGCCAAGGCCGTGCTGGACGAGGCGCTGGACAAGTTCCCGCCCGCGCAGTGGCACGTGGCCTACGGTTCCTCCGGCACGGTGGGCTCCATCGCCGACATGCTGGGTGCCAACGGCTGGGCCATGGGACTGATCACCCGCTCGGGCCTGGACTGGCTGACCGAGCGGCTGCTGCGCGCCGGCCACGTGGACAACCTGCGCCTCGACGGCCTGAAGGACGACCGCCGTCCCGTGCTGGCGGGCGGCCTGGCGGTGTTGCGCGCGATCTTCGACCTCTACGGCCTGGACCAGATGCTGCCCGCGCAGGGCGCGCTGCGCCACGGCGCGCTGTACGACCTGATCGACCGCGAGAGCGATGGCGGCGATGTGCGCGAGCGCACCGTGCGCTGGCTGGCGCAGCGCTTCTCAGCCGATGAGGCGCAGGCGCGCCGCGTGGGCGAGGTGGCCAACGCCCTGTTCTCGCAGATCGCCGCGCCGGACGAGCAGGACAGCCGCTACTCGCAGAAGCTGGCCTGGGCGGCGCAGCTGCACGAGATCGGCTCACACATCTCGCACGAGCGCAACCACCACCACGGGGCGTACATCCTGGACAACCTGGACGCACCGGGTTTTTCGCTGCGCGAGCTGCACCGCATGAGCGAACTGGTGCTGGGACAGCGCGGCAAGCTGCGCAAGCTGGAGCAGTCGCTGCAGGACGAGCTGTTCGCCAAACAGCTCATCTGCCTGCGACTGGCGGTGCTGCTGTGCCACGCGCGCCAGATGCCCGAGTACCAGGCGATGCGCCTGAACTACAAGTCGGGCGCTTTCAAGCTGTCCACGCCATCGGGCTGGGCTCGGCGCTTCCCGCAGTCTGCCTGGCTGTTGGGTGAAGAGGTACAGGCCTGGCAGAAAGTGTCGGCCTGGAAGTTCACGGCGGACGTCCGCTGACGCCGCCCTGCCTTTTTCATATAAACCGTTTATACGGTTTATACTGAACGCCCCATTAACCAAGGAGCGTTCATGGCGCCTGCCACCGACAAGTCCACCAGCAAGAAGCCCAAGCTCGTTCGCGACAGCTTCACCATCCCGAAGAACGAGTTCGCCGCGATCGAAACGCTCAAGACCCGCGCCATCGCCCTGGGCATCAGTGTCAAGAAGAGCGAGTTGCTGCGCGCCGGACTGATGGTGCTGCAAGGCCTGAGCGACGCTGCCTACAAGGCCGCCGTGGCCGCCGTGCCCACGCTCAAGACCGGCCGGCCGGCCGCCGAAGCGCCCGCCGCCCCGCCGGCCCCGTCGAAGCAGAAGACCGCGGCGAAGCAGCCAGCCGCCAAGAAGGCCACCCGACCCGCCACACAACCCGCCGCCAGGGCCGCGCCCAAGGCGCCGGCCAAAACCGCCGCGAAGCCCACGGCCAAAGCTGCGGCGAAGCCGGCCCCCGCCAGGAAGGCCTCCCCCCGCAAGGCGCCCGCCAAGGCCGCCTGAGCCGGCGTCACAGCATTTCGGGCGTCTGCACCGTCACGACCACGGTCTCGCCCACGCCGGCGCGCTCGCGGTGGCGCAGCCACCACAACGCGCCTTTTTTCACCGAGCAATCGTCCTCGGTAAAGCCCAGCAGGCGCGCGACCACCTGGCCCAGGGTGGGCTGGTGGCCCACCACCAGCACGGGGCTTCTTCCCGCCGGCCACTGCACCAGGTCCAGCAGGGCCTCGGCGCTGGCCTCGGGTGCGATCGCCTCGCTCAGCTTGTAGCGCCGGCCCAGCGCCATCACCGTCTGCTCGCAGCGAGCGGCCGGGCTGCTCCAGACCCGCGCGCCCTCCGGCAGCTGGCGGTCCAGCCAGGCCGCCATCCGCGCGGCCTGCTTCTCGCCGCGCGGCGTGAGCCGGCGCGCCAGGTCGAGGCGGTCGCCCGGCAGGCCTTCGGCCGCGTCGGGGTGGTCCTGCGCTTCGGCGTGGCGCCACAGGATCAGGTCCATGCCGCGCACCGCCATGGCCATGCCTTCAGCCTTTCCCGCCATGCCGGGCCATCAGGCTGGCCTGGGCCGACTGCAGGTGGTGACGCTGGCGCCCCGAGGCGCCCTGCCCGGCCGGCACATAGCGGCCGTCCGGCTGCAGCAGCCAGGCATCGCGCGTGTCGTGCAGATACGCGTTGAGGCATTCGTCCACGATGCGCTGGCGCAAGGCCGGATCGGTCACCGGCCAGGCCAGCTCCACGCGGCGCAGCATGTTGCGGTTCATCCAGTCGGCGCTGGCCAGCCAGACCTCTTCCTCGCCACCCACGCGGAAGTGGTACACGCGCGAATGCTCCAGCAGGCGGCCGATGACCGAGCGCACGCGCACGTTGTCGGTGAAACCCGGCACGCCGGCCGGCAGCACGCAGGCGCCGCGCACGATGAGGTCAATCTTCACGCCCTGCTGCGAGGCCGAGGCCAGCGCGCGCGCCAGCGGTTCGTCGGTGAGGGCGTTCATCTTCAGCGTGATGCGCGCGTCCTGCCCGCGCGCCGCCGCCTCGCCCGCGGCGGCCACCTTGTCGAGCATGGCCTTGTGCAGCAGGAAGGGCGCGATCAGCGCCTTGTTGAGCCGGGCGAGGCGGTTCTGGCTGGCCAGGTGCAGGAAGACCTGGTCCACGTCGGCGGTGAGCGCCTCATCGGCCGTGAGGGTGCTCAGGTCGGTGTAGACGCGCGCGGTGCCGGGGTTGTAGTTGCCGGTGGACAGGTGTGCGTAGCGGCGCAGGCCCTCGGCCTCGCGGCGCGTGATCAGCAGCATCTTGGCATGCGTCTTGAGGCCGACCACGCCGTACACCACCTGCGCGCCCACGGACTCCAGGCGCTCGGCGTAGTTGATGTTGGCTTCCTCGTCGAAGCGGGCCTTGAGCTCCACCACCGCCGTCACTTCCTTGCCGCGGCGCACCGCCTCGCGCAACAGGTCCATGAGCTCGCTCTTGGCGCCCGTGCGGTAGATGGTCTGCTTGATCGCCAGCACATCGGGGTCTTCCACCGCCTCGCGCAGAAAGGACAGCACCGCGTCGAAACTCTCGTACGGCTGGTGGATGAGCACGTCGCCCTGGCGCAGCCGCTCGAAGAAGGACTGGCCCGGCGTGAGCTGCAGCGGCCAGCCGGGCAGGTAGGGCTCGAAGCGCAGCTCGGGTGCGTCGACCTTGTCGATGAGCTGGTTCAGGCGCACCAGGTTCACCGGGCCGGGCACGCGGTACAGGCAGGCCTCGGGCAGGCCGAACTGCTCCAGCAGGAAGTCGGACAGGAAGGTGGAGGCGCCGGCCGACACCTCCAGCCGCAGCGCCTGGCCGTAGTGGCGCTGCTGCAGGCCCTTGCGCAGCGCGGTGCGCAGGTTCTTCACCTCTTCCTCGTCCACCGCCAGGTCGGAGTGGCGCGTGACGCGGAACTGCGAAAACTCGGTCACCTGGCGACCGGGGAACAGGTCGCCCAGGTGCGTGCGGATCAGGCTGGAGATGGAGACGAAGTGGATCTGCCGCGAGCCCTTCACCGACGGCAGGCGGAAGAAGCGCGGCAGGATGCGCGGCACCTTGACGATGGCGATCTCGTTTTCGCGCCCGAAGGCGTCTTTGCCCGTGAGGCGCACGATGAAGTTGAGCGACTTGTTCGCCACCTGCGGAAACGGGTGCGCCGGGTCCAGGCCCACGGGCATCAGCAGGGGCTGCACCTCGTTGTGGAAGATCTCGCGCACGTGGCGGCGCTGGCGCGCGTTGCGCTCGCTGTGGGCGACGATCTTGATGCCTTTCTTCTCGAGCGCGGGCAGCAGCTCGTCGTTGTAGATGGCGTACTGCTGGGCCACCAACTCGTGCACCTTGGCCGACAGGGCCTCGAAGGTCTGGGCGGTGTAGAGGCCGCGCGTCTCGTGGGCCTTGGCCGCCGCCAGCTGCGGCGCCATGCGCACCTCGAAGAATTCGTCCAGGTTGCTGGAGACGATGCTGAGGTAGCGCAGGCGCTCCAGTTCGGGCACGTCGGGGCGGCGCGCCCAGTCCATGACGCGTTCGTTGAACGCGAGGATGCTGTGGTCGCGATCGAGGAGGGAAAAGCGCGGAATGGAGGCAGAGCCGATCATGCGCCGATTATGGTTTGGCCGCGCGCATTTTCACCATGCGCGATGCCCTCGGGCAAGGCGCCCGGCGCCCAGTGCACCAACTCCAGCCGGCCGTCCAGGTGCTCCACCAGGGCCGACAGACTTTCCACCCAGTCGCCGTCGTTGCAGTACAGCGTGCCGTCGATGCTGCGCATCTCGGGCCGGTGGATGTGGCCGCAGACCACGCCGTGGTAGCCGCGCGAGCGGGCCTCGGCCGCCACGGCGCGCTCGAAGTCCATCACGTAGTTCAGGGCCTTCTTGACCTTGTGCTTGAGGTACTGGGAGAGCGACCAGTACGGCAGGCCCAGGCGCGCCCGCAGCGAATTGAGGTGGCGGTTCAGGCGCAACAGCAGCTCGTAGGCGTTGTCCCCCAGGTAGGCCAGCCACTTCGCGCACTGGATGACGCCGTCGAAGTGGTCGCCATGCACCACCCACAGGCGGCGACCGTCGGCCGTGAGGTGCACGGCCTCGTTGCTGACCTCGATGCCACCGAACTGGTGGCCGTCGAACTGGCGCGCGAACTCGTCGTGGTTGCCGGGCACGAAGACCACGCGGCAGCCCTTGCGGGCGCGGCGCAGCAGCTTCTGCACCACGTCGTTGTGCGACTGCGGCCAGAACCATTTGCGGCGCAGTTGCCAGCCGTCGATGATGTCGCCGACCAGGTACAGGGTGTCGCTCGGGTGCCGCTTGAGGAATTCCAGCAGCTGGCGCGCCTGGCAGCCGGCTGTGCCCAGGTGCAGGTCGGAGATGAAAACGGCCCGGTAGCGGGCGCGCTCCGGGCCGTCGGGGGTGTCGTCGCCGTCGTCGTCGGCCCCCAGGTCGATGGGCAGGACACCACCGGCCGCAGCCGGCAGGCGCGAACGCGCCGCCCAGCCACCCAGTGCATCAAAAGCGGATCGCATCAGGCGTTCCCCAACAGGTGTTTGCGGTAGCGAGCGGGCAGATCGCCCAAGCGCATCAGCATGGGCAGGTCGGCGGTGTTGAAGTCCGGGTCCCAGGCCGGCGGCCCCAGTACCTTGGCGCCCAGCCGCAGGTAGCCCTTGATGAGGGCCGGCGGCTCCACCTCGAGCGAATCGTCCAGCCGGTCGACGGGCAACGGCAGGCGCGGGCGAACGTGCCAGTCGATGGGCGCCAGGTGGCGCTCGCGCACCTGGCGCCAGAGGCTGGCGGCCAGGCGGCCGTCGTGCTGCATGGGGATGCTGGCGCAGCCGATCATCACGTCCAGCGCATTGCGCTGCATGAAGTCGCCCAGCGCGCCCCACAGCGCCAGGATCACGCCGCCCTGGCGATGCGCCGGGTGCACGCAGCTGCGGCCCAGCTCCACCATGCGCTCTCGCACCTGGCGCAGGCGGGTGAGGTCGAACTCGGTGTCGCTGTAGGTGCTGCCCACGCGGCGCGCCTGCACGGGCGTGAGCACACGGTAGGTGCCGACCACCGCGCCGGTCGCGGCGTCGCACACCAGCAGGTGCTCGCAGAAGTCGTCGAAGAGGTCGATGTCGTGGCCGGGCAGCGGCGTGGACAGCCGTGCACCCATCTCGCCCGCGAAGACCTCGAAGCGCAGGCGCTGCGCCGCGCGCACGTCGTCGAGGTGGCGCGCCCAGCGCACCTGCAGGCCGCTGGCGCGTTCGGGCGCGGGCGGGGCCATGGGCGGCGCCGGCGCCGCGGAGATCAAGGTCTTGTCCATGGCCTTTCATG
The DNA here is from genome assembly GCF_034421675.1 of Hydrogenophaga sp. SNF1. NCBI lineage: Bacteria > Pseudomonadati > Pseudomonadota > Betaproteobacteria > Burkholderiales > Comamonadaceae > Hydrogenophaga > Hydrogenophaga sp. SNF1. The sequence goes on along the minus strand of NZ_CP139793.1, from coordinate 2,054,445 downwards.
CTGCGCCGCTTGCGTGGCGCACCCATGGCAGACCAATGACCGTTCCGTGACTCGGTGCGGGGCGCGGGCTGACACAATGGCGCCCGTGTCCGCCGCCCTCCACCTCAGCCCCCACCCCGCATCGCCGCGCATCGAACTGTCGGTCTCGGTGCTGGTGAGCGCCGAGCCGCGCGAACTGGTGCTGCACTACCGCGTGCGCGGCGACACCGCCGCGGTGCGCTGGCCCGAACCTCAGGGCAGGGGCATGGCCGACGGCCTGTGGCGCCACACCTGCTTCGAGGCCTTCATCGGCCAGCCCGGCCAGGGCGCCTACCGCGAGTTCAACTTCTCCCCCTCGGGACAGTGGGCCGACTACGCCTTCAGCCGCACGCGCGTGCGCGATGCGCTGAGGGGACCGCCGAACGCGCCCCTGATCGAGCGGCGCGAGACGGCCGAGAGCGTCGAACTCGTCGCCGTGCTCGATCGCCGGCAACTGCCGCCCGGGCCCTGGCAGCTGGGCCTGAGCACCGTGATCGAAGACCAGCGCGGCCAGGTCTCGCACTGGGCCTTGCACCACCCCCGACCCCTACCCGATTTCCACGACCCCGCGGGCTGGACGCTGCGCCTGCCCGCCGATTGAACACACCGCCCATGCAATTCGGCATCGAACGTTTCCTGAACGATCCCGCGCTGCGCGCGCCGCTGGCCGGTCGGCGCGTCGCCGTGCTGGCCCACCCGGCCTCCGTCACGCGCGACCTCACCCACAGCCTGGACGCCCTGGCCGCCCTGCCCGACCTCCAGCTCAGCGCGGCCTTCGGCCCGCAGCACGGGCTGCGCGGCGACAAGCAGGACAACATGGTCGAGTCGCCCGACTACACCGACCCCCGCTGGGGCATCCCGGTGTTCAGTCTGTACGGCGAGGTGCGCCGCCCCAGCGACGCCATGATGGACAGCTTCGACGTGCTGCTCGTCGACCTGCAGGACCTGGGCTGCCGCATCTACACCTTCATCACCACGCTGCGCTACGTGCTGGAGGCCGCCGCGCGCCGGGGCAAGGCGGTGTGGGTGCTGGACCGGCCCAACCCGGCGGGTCGCCCGGTGGAAGGCCTCACGCTGCGCGAGGGCTGGGAGAGCTTCGTGGGTGCCGGCCCCATGCCCATGCGGCACGGCCTCACCATGGGCGAGCTGGGCCAGTGGTTCATCGCCACGCTGGGCCTGTCGCTGGAGTACCGGGTGATCGCCATGGACGGGTGGCGGCCGGACGAGGCGCCGGGCTTTGGCTGGCCCATCGGCGAGCGCAGCTGGGTCAACCCCAGCCCGAACGCGCCCAACCTGTCGATGGCGCGCGCCTACGCGGGCACGGTCATGCTGGAAGGCACCACGCTCAGCGAAGGCCGGGGCACCACGCGCCCGCTGGAGTTGTTCGGCGCCCCCGACATCGACACCACGCGCCTGCTGGCCCACATGCGCCAGCTGGCGCCGCAGTGGCTGCGCGGCTGCGTGCTGCGCGAGTGCTGGTTCGAGCCCACCTTCCACAAGCACGCGGGCCAGCTGTGCGCCGGCGTGCAGATCCATGTGGAAGACCCCGCGCACTATGGCCACGCGGCCTTCCAGCCCTGGCGCCTGCAGGCCCTGGCCTTTCGCGCCATCCGCCTGCAGCGACCCGACTACCCGCTGTGGCGCGACTTCCCCTACGAATACGAACGCGACCGCCTGGCCATCGATCTCATCAACGGCGGCCCGGCGCTGCGCGAATGGGTGGACGACGTGGACGCGCCACCCGAGGCACTGGACGCGCCGGCACGGGCCGACGAGGCCGCGTGGACCGAGGCGCGCCGGCCCTTCCTGCTCTACTGAGCGCGCCTGCGCCTCAGTCCAGCCACTTCTGCAGGAACTGCGCGGTCCCCATCGCGGGATCGAGCTGGTAGCCCTCGAAGCCCACGCGCTGGTACAGCCGCATGGCGGGCGCGTTGCCCGATAGCACCTCCAGCGTGAGCTTGCAGGCGCCGCGCTCGCGCGCGAGGCGCTCCACCTCGACCAGCATGGCCTCGGCGATGCCGCGGCCGCGGTGGCTGGCGAGCACCGCCACGTCGTGCACGTTCACCAGCGGCAGGCACTTGAAGGTGGAAAACCCCTCGATGCAGTTGACCAGGCCCACGGCGGCCTCGCCATCGAAGGCGAGCACGCTGAAGGCCTGGGGCCGGCTCGCGAGCTCGGGCACCAGCCGCGAGCGGGCAAAGTCGCTCAGGGGCTCGCCGCCACCGGCCGGGTCGCTGGCGTAGGCGTCGAGCAGGGCCACGATGGCCCGCGCATCGCTGGGGCGGCCGTAGTCGGCGGGGCGCACCGAGAAAGCGGCCGACATCAGGCGGCCCTCGCGGCCTCGGCGAGGCGTTCGGCGCTGGCCTTGGCCACGCTGGCGTCGCGCGCCTCCACCATGACGCGCAGCAGCGGCTCGGTGCCACTGGCACGGATCAGCACGCGGCCAGCCTCGCCGAGCTCGCCCTCCACGGCCTGCGTGGCGTCGGCCAGGCGCTGATTGGTCTTCCAGTCCTGCCCGGGCTGCAGGCGCACGTTGATGAGCGTCTGCGGAAACAGGGTCACGTCGGTCAGCAGCTGCGCCAGCGTCTTGCCGCTGCCCACGCAGGCATAGAGCACCTGCAGGGCCGAGACCAGGCCATCGCCCGTGGAGTGGCGGTCGAGCACCAGCAGGTGGCCCGAACCCTCGCCGCCGAGGATCCAGCCATGGCGCTCCAGCTCTTCGAGCACGTAACGATCGCCCACCTTGGCGCGCACGAAGCGCACGCCGCGCGCCTTGAGCGCCACCTCCACCGCCATGTTGGTCATGAGCGTGCCCACCACGCCGGGCACGTCTTCGTCGCGCGCCAGGCGGTCGGCCACCATCAGGTAGAGCAGCTCGTCGCCGTTGTAGAGCCGGCCGTGGCGGTCGGCCATCTGCAGGCGATCGGCGTCGCCGTCGAGCGCGATGCCGTAGTCCGCACCGTGCTCGCGCACCGCCGCCAGCAAGGCCTCGGGGTGGGTGGCACCCACCCCGACGTTGATGTTCAGGCCGTCGGGTGAGCAGCCGATCTTGACCACCTCGGCCCCCAGCTCGTGGAACACGGCGGGCGCGATGTGGTACGCCGCGCCGTGCGCCGCGTCGACCACGATCTTCAGGCCCTTGAGGCTCAGGTTCTGCGGGCAGGTGCTCTTGCAGAACTCGATGTAGCGGCCTGCGGCGTCGTCGAGCCGGCGCGACTTGCCCAGTCCGGCCGCCGGCACCCAGACCGGGGGCTCGTCCAGCGCGGCCTCGACATCGAGCTCCCACTGGTCGGGCAGCTTGGTGCCCTGCGCGCTGAAGAACTTGATGCCGTTGTCCGCGAAGGGGTTGTGGCTGGCCGAAATGACCACGCCCAGGCTGGCGCGCTGCGCGCGCGTGAGATAGGCCACCGCCGGCGTGGGCACCGGCCCCAGCAGCACCACGTCCACGCCCGCCGAGTTGAAGCCCGACTCGAGCGCGGCCTCGAGCATGTAGCCGGAAATGCGCGTGTCCTTGCCGATCAGCACCGTGGGGTGGGTCTCGGTGCGCTTGAGCACCCGGCCCACCGCGTGCGCCAGGCGCAGCACGAAATCGGGGGTGATCGGGGCTTGACCGACGGTGCCGCGGATGCCGTCGGTGCCAAAGTACTGCCGGGCCATGTCTTGTTCTCCTGGGAATGGCTTGTTTTGTGTGACCTTTTGATTATCGCGATCCCCCGGGGCGAACGGCCGCCCTCAGCGTGAGGCCTGCCACACCGTGAGGGCCTCGACCGTGGCGCGCACGTCGTGCACGCGCAGCACACGCGCACCACGGTCGACCGCCAGCACCGCAGCGGCCACGCTCGCGTGCACGCGCTCGGCGGGGCTCTGCACGCCCGTGACCGCGCCCAGCGAGGACTTGCGCGACCAGCCCGCCAGCAGTGGATACCCTCGTCCAGCAGCTCGGCCTGGCGCGCGAGCAGGCTGAAGTTCTGCGCCACCGTCTTGCCGAAACCGATGCCGGGATCGAGCACGATGCTCGCGCGCCACGCCGCGCTCGCGCAAGGCCTGGGCGCGCTCGCGCAGGAAGCCGCGCACCACGGGCAGCACGTCGCCCTCCAGCGGCGCCACCTGCATGGTCGAGGGATCGCGGTGCATGTGCATCAGGCACACGCCCGCGCGCGGATGGGCAGCCACCACCCCGAGCGCATCGCCCTGGCGCAGGGCCCAGATGTCGTTGACGATGTCGGCGCCGAGGTCCAGCACGGCGCGCATCACCTCCGGCTTGTTCGTGTCCACGGACAGGGGCACGTTCAGGCGCAAGGCCTCGCGCAGCACGGGCAGCACGCGCGCCAGTTCCTCCTCCAGCGGCACGGGCTGGCTGCCCGGGCGGGTGGACTCCCCACCGATGTCCAGCAGGTGCGCGCCCTCGGCCACCAGCCGCTCGGCATGCACGATGGCCGCGCGCGCGCTGGCGTGCTGACCGCCGTCGGAGAAGGAGTCGGGCGTGACGTTGACGATGCCCATCACGCGGGGCTCGGTGAGGTCGATATCGAAGCGGGCGGTGGTCCAGCGCATGGCGGGCACGTGGGCGGGAAAAGAAAACGGGGCCGGCGAGGGCCCCGTTCGGGTGGTGTGGGTGTCTTGGCGATCAGGCCGCGTTGGGCGCCGGGTCGGGCGTCACGGTGGACGAGCCACCACCGTTGCCGCCGCCACCCACGGGGTTGCGCGGCGTCCAGTCCTTGGGCGGACGCGGCGGCTTGCCGGCCATGATGTCATCAAGCTGCTCGCCGTCGATGGTCTCCCATTCGAGCAGGGCCTTGGCCATGGCGTGCATCTTGTCGGCGTGCTCCTCGATCAGGCGGCGCGCCTCGGCGTACTGCTCGTCGATGATGCGGCGCACCTCGGAGTCGACCTTCTGCATGGTCTGCTCGGAGATGTTGGTCGTCTTGGTGACCGAGCGGCCCAGGAAGACCTCGCCCTCGTTCTCGGCGTAAACCATCGGACCCAGGGCGTCGGTCATGCCGTAGCGCATCACCATGTCGCGCGCGATGTGCGTGGCGCGCTCGAAGTCGTTGCTGGCGCCGGTGGTCATCTGGTTCATGAACACCTCTTCCGCGATGCGGCCGCCAAACAGCATGCTGATCTGGTTGAGCATGTACTCGCGGTCGTAGCTGTAGCGGTCTTTCTCGGGCAGGCTCATGGTCACGCCCAGCGCGCGCCCTCGCGGGATGATGGTGACCTTGTGCACCGGGTCGCACTTGGGCAGCAGCTTGCCGATGAGCGCATGGCCGGCCTCGTGGTAGGCCGTGTTGCGGCGCTCTTCCTCGGGCATGACCATGCTCTTGCGCTCGGGGCCCATGAGGATCTTGTCCTTGGCCTTCTCGAAGTCCTGCATCTCCACCGTGCGCGCGTTGCGGCGGGCGGCCATCAGCGCGGCCTCGTTGCAGAGGTTGGCCAGGTCGGCGCCGCTCATGCCCGGCGTGCCGCGCGCGATGATGGCGGCGTTCACGTCGGTACCCAGCGGAATCTTGCGCATGTGCACGTTGAGGATCTGCTCGCGGCCGCGGATGTCGGGCAGCGTCACGTAGACCTGGCGGTCGAAGCGGCCCGGGCGCAGCAGCGCGGCGTCAAGGATGTCGGGGCGGTTGGTGGCGGCCACCACGATCACGCCCAGGTTGGTCTCGAAGCCGTCCATCTCGACCAGCATCTGGTTGAGGGTCTGCTCGCGCTCGTCGTTGCCCCCGCCCAGGCCGGCGCCGCGCTGGCGGCCGACCGCGTCGATCTCGTCGATGAAGATGATGCAGGGGGCGTTCTTCTTGGCGTTCTCGAACATGTCGCGCACGCGGGCCGCGCCCACGCCAACGAACATCTCCACGAAGTCGGAGCCCGAGATGCTGAAGAACGGCACCTTGGCCTCACCCGCGATGGACTTGGCCAGCAGGGTCTTGCCGGTGCCCGGCGGCCCCACGAGCAGCAGGCCACGCGGGATGCGTCCACCCAGCTTCTGGAACTTCTGCGGGTCCTTCAAGAAATCGACGACCTCCTTCACCTCTTCCTTGGCCTCGTCGCAGCCCGCGACGTCGGCGAAGGTCACGGTGTTGTTGTTCTCGTCGAGCATGCGCGCCTTGCTCTTGCCGAAGCTGAAGGCACCGCCCTTGCCCCCGCCCTGCATCTGCCGCATGAAGTAGATCCAGACGCCGATCAGCAGCAACATGGGGCCCCAACTCACCAGCAGGGTCATCAGCAGCGAGCCTTCTTCGCGCGGGCGCACGTCGAACTTGACGTCGTAGTTGATGAGATCGCCGACCAGGCCCCGGTCGAGGTAGGTGGCGGTGGTGCGCACGCGCCGGTCGTCCTGGGTGACGGCCACGATTTCGGTGCCGCCCTGGCCTTCCTGGATGGTGGCGCTCTTGATCTGGCGGGCCTTGACCTGGTCAAGGAACTCGGAGTACCCGATGTACCCCGCGCCTGCGGTCGAACGGCCGTCGAACTGCTTGAAGACCGTGAAGAGCACCATGGCGATGACCATCCACACGGCGATTTTCGAGAACCACTGGTTGTTCAACTGCTGCTCCTGGGTGCGCACGCGCGCATTTGCACGCATATGCAAGGCATTCTAGGACTTTCAAGTCCCCCTGCCGTTCGTCGGTGACGTGGAAATGTCAATGGGCGTCTTGGCTTGGCCCCTGCCGCACCGCCCACTCATCGGACGAACGGGCGGTTCAGCCCTTCAGACCCAGCCCAACGAGGAAGGTTTCGGCGGATTTGTCGCGGCTGGCCTTGGGCTTGATCGCCTTGACAACCCGAAAGTTCTGCCGGAACAGGGCCAGCATGGGGTCATAGGCCCCGCCGTGGAAGAGTTTGACCACCAGCGCGCCCTCGCGCTTGAGGTGGGCCCGGGCGAAATCCACGGCCAACTCGATCAGGTGCTCGATGCGGGCGGCATCGGCGTCGGCCACGCCCGACAGGTTGGGCGCCATGTCCGACACCACCAGGTCGAGCTGGGCCAGGCCGCGCTCGGCCAGCGCGGCCTCCAGCTGCGCCAGCACCTCGGCCTCGCGGAAGTCGCCCTGGATGAAGAGCACGTCCTCCACCGGTTCCATGGGCAGCAGGTCGAGGGCGACGATGGTGCCGTTGAGCTGGCCGAGCGCCGCCCCCTGCGGGCTGAGGCGGCGGCGCAGGTACTGGCTCCAGGCGCCCGGGGCGCTGCCGAGGTCGACCACGGCCATGCCGGGCTTCACGAGGCCCAGGGTTTCGTCGATTTCCTTGAGCTTGTAGGCGGCCCGGGCGCGATAGCCCTCTTTCTGGGCCAGGCGCACGTAAGGATCGTTCACGTGCTCGTTGAGCCAGGCCTTGTTGACCTTCTTGCTCTGGGTGCGGACCTTGATGCCCATGCGTGCTCGGGGGTGGTAAACGATAATTCTCCCATGCCCTCCATCACCCTCACGCCCGCCCAACGCAAGGTCCACCGCGCCGAGGCCCACCACCTCGACCCCGTGGTCCACATCGGCAACGACGGTCTTACCCCCGCCGTGCGCAAGGAAGCCGATGCCGCGCTCAAGGCGCACGGCCTCATCAAGATCCGCGTGCTCAACGACGACCGCGCCGCGCGCGAGGCCATGCTGGCCGAGCTGTCCGAGGCCCTCGACGCCGCGCCGATCCAGCACATCGGCAAGCTGCTGGTGCTCTGGCGCCCCCTGCCCGAAAAAGCCCGCCCCGCCGACGAAGACCGCAAACCCGGTCCGCGCGAGGTGAAGGTGCTCAAGTTCGGCAAGCGCCCCGGCCAGAAACCCGAGGTCAAGGTCGTGAAGGTGCTGGGCAACCAGCGCATCACGCCCGGCGGCCAGGTCAAGCGCGCCAAAGTCCGCAAAAAGAGTGTCAAGAAGACCGCCGGCTGAGCGCCCGCTCGCGCCGATGGCTTGAACTCCCGCCCGCCGCCACCCATCTGAGCCGCCATGAACGTCCGCCAAGACCCCGCCCAGCTCAACCCCCTGCTCGATTTCAGCGGCCTGCCGCGCTTCGACGCCATCACCCCCGACACCGTGGGCCCGGCCGTCGATGAGCTGCTGAACCAGGCCAGCGCCGCGCTGGAGGCGGTGACGGCCGCCGGCTTTCCCGCCGACTGGGCCGCCATGGCCGGCACCCTGGACGTGGCGACCGAGCGCCTGTCGCGGGCCTGGGGGGCGGTGAGCCACCTCAACAGCGTGGCCGACACCCCGGCGCTGCGCGCCGCCTACAACGCGGCCCTGCCCAAGGTCACCGAGTTCTGGACCCGCCTGGGCGCCGACGAGCGGCTCTACGCCAAATACAAGTCCATGGACCCGGCCTCGCTCACGGCCGAGCAGGCCCAAGCCCACCACAACGCGCTGCGCGGCTTCGTGCTGGGCGGCGCCGAGCTGCAGGGCGCCGCCAAGGACCGCTTCGCTGCCATCCAGGAACGCGCGGCCGAACTGGCGCAGAAATTCAGCGAGAACGCGCTGGACGCCACCGACGCCTTCGCGCTGTACGTGGACACCGATGAACTGGCCGGCGTGCCCGAGGACGTGGTCCAGGCCACCGCCGCCGCGGCGCGCGCCGAAGGCCGCACGGACCACAAGCTCAGCCTGAAGATGCCGGTCTACCTGCCGGTGATGCAGTTCGCCCGCTCGGGCGCGCTGCGCGAAAAGCTCTACCGCGCCTACGTCACCCGCGCCAGCGATCAGGCCCCGGCCGAGCTCGCGCGCTTCGACAACACCGCCCTCATGGTCGAGCTGCTGGCCCTGCGCCACGAAGAAGCGCGCCTGCTCGGCCACCGCCACTTCGCCGACGTCTCGCTGGTGCCCAAGATGGCCGAGTCGCCCGAGCAGGTGAGCGCTTTCCTGCGCGACCTGGCGACGAAGGCCCGCCCCTTCGCGGAACAAGACCTGGCCGACCTGCGCGCCTTCGCGGCCGATCACCTGGGCATCGCCGACCCCCAGGCCTGGGACTGGCCCTACATCGGTGAAAAGCTCAAGGAGGCGCGCTACGCCTTCAGCGAACAGGAAGTCAAACCCTACTTCACGGCCCCCAAGGTGCTCGCCGGCCTGTTCCAGATCGTCGAGACGCTGTTCGAGGTGGCCATCCGCCGCGACAGCGCGCCGGTCTGGCACCCGGGCGTGGAGTTCTACCGCATCGAGCGCGGTGGCCAGCTCGTGGGCCAGTTCTACCTGGACCCTGGCGCGCGCACCGGCAAGCGCGGCGGCGCCTGGATGGACGACGTGCGCGCCCGCTGGCTGCGCCCCGATTCGCGCGCCCTGCAGACGCCCGTGGCCCACCTGGTCTGCAACTTCGCCGAGGGCGTGGGCGGCAAGCCGGCGCTGCTCACGCACGACGACGCCATCACGCTCTTCCATGAGTTCGGCCACGGCCTGCACCACATGCTCACCCAGGTGAACGAGCGCGACGTCTCGGGCATCAGCGGCGTGGAGTGGGACGCCGTGGAACTGCCCAGCCAGTTCATGGAGAACTTCTGCTGGGAGTGGGACGTGCTCAAGCACATGACCGCCCATGTGGACAGCGGTCAGCCGCTGCCGCGCGCCCTGTTCGACAAGATGCTGGCCGCCAAGAACTTCCAAAGCGGCCTGCAGACCCTGCGCCAGGTGGAGTTCGCCCTGTTCGACATGCTGCTGCACAGCGAAACCCCACCGCCAGCGGACGGTGCGGCCATCCTCACCCTGCTCAACCGCGTCCGCGACGACGTGGCGGTGCTGCAGCCGCCCGCCTACAGCCGCACGCCGCACACCTTCAGCCACATCTTCGCGGGCGGCTACGCGGCCGGCTATTACAGCTACAAGTGGGCCGAGGTGCTGAGCGCCGACGCCTACGCCGCCTTCGAGGAGGCCGCGGCGCAACAGGGTCGCAGCACCCTGGACGTTGCGACGGGCCGGCGCTACCGTCAGTCGATTCTGGAGGCCGGCGGCAGCCGCCCTGCGATGGAATCGTTCAAGGCCTTCCGCGGCCGCGAGCCATCGATCGACGCCCTGCTGCGGCACCAAGGCATGGTTTGAACCCGCGCGCCGGCCGCCGACCAGCCCAAAGAACCGAGGGACGAAGATGAAGAAGCGCTCCGCCGCCGCCCGTGTCACCACCGCCCTGGCCCTGCTGGCCGCGCTGCCGGCCATGGCCCAGGGGGTCCACCGCATCGTCGGCCCGGACGGCCGCGTCACCTTCTCCGACCAGCCGCCCCCAGCGCCTCGGCGCGCCCTCAGCCGGGCGCCAGCGGCAGCGCCCCGGCCACCTCGGCCGGCGGGGGGGGCCAGTTGCCGTACGAGCTGCGCCAGATCGCCTCGCGCTATCCCGTGGTGCTTTACACCGGCGACAGCTGCGCGCCCTGCAACACCGGCCGCAACCTGCTCAACTCGCGCGGCGTTCCGTACACCGAAAAGACGGTGAACACCGCCGACGATGTGCAGGCCTTGCGCCGCCTCAACAGCGACGCCACCCTCCCCTTGCTGACCATCGGCGGCCAGAAGCTGCGCGGCTACCTCGAAACCGAGTGGACGCAGTACCTCGATGCGGCGGGTTACCCCAAGCAGTCGGCCCTGCCGTCCAACTACCGCCGCCCGGCACCTGCGCCGCTGGTGGCCGCCACGCCGGCGCCGGGTTCGCCCACCCCAGCGGGCGAAGCGTCCGCCGACGGCACCGCCGCCCCTCAGCCCGCGCCCGCCGAGACCCCGGTGCAGCCGCCGGTCACCAACCCGGCCGGCATCCGCTTCTGAGCCGCGCTCAGAAGTTCAGGGTCTTCACCCCCGCCGGCGTGCCCAGCAGGCACACGGCGGCTTTCTGGTGGGCGAACACGCCCACCGTCACCACCCCCGGCCACTGATTGACCTCGCTCTCGAAGGCGAGCGGGTCGGTGATGCGCAGGCCGGTCACGTCCAGGATGTGCTGGCCGTTGTCGGTCACCAGGGCTTGGCCGTCCTTCAGGCGCACCCGGGCCTGGCCGCCCAGGGCCGCGAACTGGCGCACCAGGCGCGCCGTGGCCATGGGGATCACCTCCACCGGCAGGGGAAACGCGCCCAGGGTCTGCACCAGCTTGGACTCGTCGGCGATGCAGACGAAGCGGCGCGACTGGGCCGCCACGATTTTCTCGCGCGTCAGCGCGGCGCCGCCGCCCTTGACCATGTGGCCGCGCGGGTCGATCTCGTCGGCGCCGTCGATGTAGACCGAGAGCTCGCCCACCTCATTGGCCTCGAGCACCGGGATGCCGATGGCCTTGAGCCGGGCGGTGGAGGCCTCGGAGCTGGACACCGCGCCGGGCACGCGGTCCTTCATGCTGGCCAGGGCCTCGATGAACTTGTTCACCGTGGAGCCCGTGCCCACGCCGACCACCTCGCCGGGCGTCACGTAGTGCAGGGCGGCCTGGCCCACCAGCGTTTTGAGTTCGTCCTGGGTCATTTGCGAGAATCCGGGGTTGGTCGAAAAACCGCGGATTATCCGATGTCACTCTTTCCCTACGGCGCGGCGCGCCCCTTCCTGTTCGGCCTGGACCCCGAGGCCGCCCACGAACTGACGCTGGGCGCCATCGCCCGCGTGCAGCACTCGCCGCTCACCTGCCTGTACAGCCAGCCGCGCGTGAGCGACCCCTTCACGCTCGCCGGCCTGCAGTTTCCCAACCGCGTGGGCCTGGCGGCGGGCCTGGACAAGAACGCGCGCTGCATCGACGGCCTGGCCGCCATGGGCTTCGGCTTCGTGGAGGTGGGCACGGTCACGCCCAAGGGCCAGCCCGGCAACCCCAAGCCGCGCATGTTCCGCCTTCCCGAGCGCCAGGCCCTGATCAACCGGCTGGGCTTCAACAACGACGGCCTTGACGCCTTCCTGGCCAACGTGCAGCGCGCGCGCTTTCGCCGCGACGGCGGCGCCACGCCCATGCGGCTGGGTCTGAACATCGGCAAGAACGCCAGCACGCCGATCGAGCGCGCCACCGAGGACTACCTCACCTGCCTGGACGGCGTCTACCCACACGCCGACTACGTCACCGTCAACATCTCCAGCCCAAATACGCAGAACCTGCGCAGCCTGCAGAGCGACGCTGCGCTGGACGCGCTCTTGGGCGCGGTGATGGAGCGGCGCGAACAGCTGGCGCAGCGGCACCAGCGCCGCATCCCGGTGTTCGTGAAGATCGCGCCCGACCTGGACGAGGCTCAGATCGGCGTCATTGCCGAGACCCTGCGCCGCCACGGCTGCCGCGCCGACGGCCAGGCCAGCGGCGAGCTGGGGGTGATCGCCACCAACACCACGCTGTCGCGCGAGGCCGTGAAGGGCCTGCGCCACGCCGAAGAAGCCGGCGGCCTGTCGGGCGCGCCGGTGCTGGAGGCCAGCAACCGCGTGATCCGCGCCCTGCGAACGGCCCTGGGGGCCTCGTTTCCCATCATCGGCGTGGGCGGCGTGCTGAGCGCGCGCGACGCGCTGAGCAAGATCGAGGCGGGCGCGGACCTGGTGCAGATCTACACCGGCCTGATCTACCAGGGCCCGGCGCTGGTCTACGAATCGGCCAAGGCGATCGCGGCGCTCAAGCGCTGAAGCTGCACCCGCTCAGCCGGCCAGCATCTCGCGCACCCGCTCGCCGATGGCCAGGCAGCTGGTCAGCCCCGGCGATTCGATGCCGAAGAGGTTGACCAGCCCCGGCAGCCCGTGCTGCGCGGGGCCCTGGATCAGAAAGTCGGCCGCGGGCTCGCCGGGGCCACTGATCTTGGGCCGCAGGCCGGCGTAGCCCGGCTGCAGTGCGCCGTCGGGCAGCGCCGGCCAGTAGCGTCGCACGGCGGCGTAGAAGCCCTCGCCGCGGGCGGGGTCGACCACCAGGTCGTCGGCGCGGTCCACCCACTGCACGTCAGGCCCGAATTTGGCCTGCCCGCCCAGGTCCACCGTGAGGTGCACGCCCAGGCCGGCCAAGTGCTGGTCGGGCTCGGGCGCGGGATAGATGAGCCGCTGGAACGGCGAACGGCCGGCAAGCGTGAAGTAGCTGCCCTTGGCGTAGCGCGGCGTCGGCACGCTGCCGGCGGGCAGCGCGGCGATGCGGCCGGCCAGCTCGCAGGCGTGCAGGCCGGCGCTGTTGACCAGGGTGCGCGCCAGCAGCGGCGTGCCGTCCTCGGACACGATCAGCCAGGCGTCGCCCTGGCGTTCGATCTCGCGCACACCGCTGTGGCAGACCACCATGCCGCCGTCGGCCTCCAGGTCGCCCTGCAGCGAAAGCATCAGCGCATGGCTGTCGACGATGCCGGTGGACGGCGAGAGCACCGCGCCCAGGCACTCCAGCGCAGGCTCCCGTTCACGCGCCGCGTCGCGCGAGAGCATCTCCAGGTCGTCCACGCCGTTGGCCACCGCGCCCGCCACGATGCCCGGCAGTCCCGCCAGCTGCGAGGGCGTGTTCGCCACGATCAACTTGCCGCAGCGCCGGTGCGCGATGCCGCGCTCGGCCGCGTAGGCGTACAGCGCCCGCTTGCCCTGCACGCACAGCCGGGCCTTGAGCGAGCCTGCGGGGTAGTAAATGCCCGCGTGGATGACCTCGCTGTTGCGCGAACTGGTGCCGGTGCCGATGGCCGCCTCGCGTTCCAGCACCAGCACCTCGCGGCCGGCCTGCGCCAGCGCGCGCGCCACGGCCAGGCCGACCACGCCCGCTCCCACCACCACCGCATCGACGCGCTCGGCCGTCATCGCTGGGTCCTCATCAGTTCGCGAACACGCGCCGAAGGGATGGCGTAGGCGATACCCGAGGGTTGGCTCAGCGCCGACTCGCGCGTGCCCTTGATCAGCACCATGTTCATCATGCCCACGACCTCTCCCGTGTCCGGGCGGAACAGCGGCCCCCCGCTGTTGCCCGGGTAGGCCACGGCGTCGAGCTGGAAGATATCGAAGGCGCCTTCGCGCGCGCCACGGATCGCCGGACCACGCAGGCGATCGGCGTCCGGGCTCGGCGGCACCGAGGTCGCGATGCTGGACACCATGGCCCGGTGCACCACGTGCGCGTAGCCCAGCACGTTGCCGATGGGAAAGCCCATGAAGGCCAGGTCGTCGCCCTCGCGCACCGACGCCGAATCGCCCAGTGCCGCCAGCGGCCCGGGCGGACCGTCGATGCCCAGCAAGGCGATGTCGCCGTGGCGCTCGGTGTCCAGCACGCGGGCCTGGCGCAGCGACCAGCCGCCGTCGCGCTGCCACACCTGCGCCACCAGCTGCGCGGGCGGCGCGCCGTCCTCCTGGGTGGGCAGCACGTGTGCGCAGGTCACCACCTGAGAGGGCCGGCCGGCCAGGAAGCCGCTGCCACGCAGCTGGAAGCGCGGGCTGTCGGTCTCGCGCCAGGTGCCCACCAACACCACCGAAGGCTTCATGCGCGCCACGGTATCGGCCAGCGCGGCCCGCGCGGCGCCGGGCATCCCCCACAGCGGCAGGGCACCAATCAAACCCAGGCAGTGCCGCCTGTCCATGTCAGTTCTCCGTGGCGCCACGCGGCGCCCGCAGCGCCATCAGCGACTTGCGGGCCAGGTGTCCGGCCAGCAGCCAGGGCGGCATGCGCAGCCAATGGCCGCGCACATACAGGCCGGCGCGGGCCAGCGCGGTCCAGTGGTCCGACAGGGAGTGGTGGTCGGGGCGCAGCGCGCGCCGGTACATGGCGTCGAGCAGGCGGCCGCGCCAGCCCGGTGCCCAGCGGCGGTGCGCCCGCGCGGCCCAGTCGCGCGCCTCGGGCGGCAGCGGGGTGCGCAGCAGCTCGTCCAGATAAACCAGGGCCTGTGCCAGCGGACGCTCCCAGTGCAGCGCCGTGGCGCGCGCGGTGAGCGCGGGCCAGAACGCGGGGTCTTGCCCGAACTCGCCCACCAGCAGCTCGATGTCCAGCAGGCCGCGGCAACCCAGCTCCAGTTCGCCTTCGGCATAGAGGTGCGCGGCGCTGTGCAACACCATGTCCACGGGTGCCAGCGCGTGCACGCCCGGGTGGCCGGGGATGGGGCGGATGTCGCCCAGCATGGCCGAAGGATCGGCCCGCAGCCGGCCCGACAGCGGCACCAAGGCGTGGTGCACATCCAGCACCGTGCCCCGGCGCAGGTGGCGCATGGGTGGCAGCTCGTGCATCCAGGTGCGGTAGTAGCGCTGGTCGTAGGCATTGGTGTTGGTGCTGACCCAGCCGCTGAGCATCAGCGCCGACTCCACTTCGGCCAGGCGCTCGCGCGGCACCAGGATGTCGATGTCCGACACCATGCGCCCCTCGCCCACGCGCAAGCCCTGCAGCACGTAGGCCGCGCCTTTGAGCAACACCAGCGGCAGACCGGCCTGCCCGAACACGCGCAGCAGTTGCTGCGTCTCGTGCCGCAGTTCCTCGTGCTGGCGCCGCGCCAGCAGTTGCATGGACCACAGGTGGCGCGCCACCTCAGGCGGCACGTCCGCCCAGCGGCCGGCGGCGTCGATGCGCTCGGCCATGCGGGCCAGGAGATCGGCGCGGCGGCCTTGGCGCACCAGCAGGTCCCACTGGCCCGGCGTGAGCGAGCCCAGGCGCTCGGGCTCGCGCAGCGGCAGCATCAGCAGGTCGAGCGCGGGCAATGTCACGGGGCGACCCTCCGTGCCGCATACCGCGGTGCCGAGCGATGCGGGCACAGGTCGGCGGCGCTCATGCGGCCCTCGCCAGGGAATCGAACCACGCCGCCGCGTCGTCGAGCTCGCTGTAGCGCAGATCGAAAGCGTCGCAGCCGTCAACGATGTCGGCCATGCGCTCGAAACCGCGCGGGCCGTGCACGTGGTGGTTAAAGCTGTTCGACGCCAGCTCCACCAGCGTCTGCGGCTTCGGGCGCGGCACGGCGCTCAGGGGCGCGCCCTTCTCGAAACGCGGAAACACGATCCAGCGCGGCAGGGCCGGCAGCGCCGCCTGGCGCAGGCTGGCCTCGTTCACCCGCAGGTGCGCCACCACGCCCTTGAGCGTGTCGTGCGCCAATGGGCCGATCACCGCGTCCGGCATGCGCTTGCGCATCAAGGGAATGGATTCGTTCTTCAGGCTCACGGGCCGCGGCGAGGCGCTGAGCTGCCCGCTCGCCGGATCGATCAGCGCGAGCTCATCGGACATCAAGCGCCAGCCCCGGTGCATGAGCCAGGCGCACAGCGTGCTTTTTCCCGAGCCAGGTGGCGCCGGCAGCAGCACCGCGCGGCCGTCGCGCTCCAGCACGGCGGCGTGCACCGTGAGCCAGTGGTGGCAGTGGCTGGTCACGCACCAGTTCAAGCCCCACTCGAAGAAGGCGAAGGCCTCGCCGCGCGCCAACGGCGTGAACGGCCGCTGGCCGTCGACGTCGAGTTCGCAGCGAAGGCTGGTCCAGCCCAGACTGGGCAGGATGCTCACGTGGAAGTCGCAAAACACGTCTTCGTCGCCCGCGTGCTCATGCAGCGCGTACAGCCGCTCGATGCCTTCGCGCACGATGGGAATGGGGCTTCGCACACGCACGGTGAACGGCGGCACCGACAGCACCAGACCGCCGTTGTTGAGCCGGGCCGACAGCTCCGTGGGCGTCAGGTCGGCGACGCGTCCGCGGACCGCCCTCACGCAGACACCCGTTCGATGAAACCCATGTGCTCGAACTGCGCGAGGTGCTGGCGCACGCCCTCGACGTCCTCGGCTTCAGGGGGGGCTTGCAGCAGATGCCGCGCCAGGGATTCGGCGTCGGCGGGCCGCCCATCCAGCAGCCGCTCGATGAGCTCGGCCGCCACGGGCGAAATGGCACTGAGGCTGCCGTCCGCGGCGTCGTAGACCACGCCGCCATCGGGCCATCGCCGCAGGTACAGCGCCTGCGTGCGCCGACAGACCCAGGCGAACGGATCGCCTGGTGCCAGGGTCACAGAAACGAAGGACCGTAGACCAGGTCGAAATAGGCCATGGTCTGGCTCAGCGTCCAGGTGGTGCCCGCGAAGGGCTGCCAGACACCTTGGCCGTTCCAGATGGCGCGGCACTGCGCCTGGGTGAGCATCACGCGCGACGGGTCGTTCTGGTAGGCCTTGGCCGTGAGGAAGGCGGCGACAACGTGGCGGGCCAGCGCGGTATTGCCCTGGTTTCCGCCGGACTCCAGCACCTGCTGCAGGCTCTTGCCGGTGAAGACGCCGGCCGGGTTCTGGGTGAAGCCCGTTTCCGTGGACAGGAACCGGGTGGTGGTCTTGTAGTCGCGCGGC
The DNA here is from genome assembly GCF_034421675.1 of Hydrogenophaga sp. SNF1. NCBI lineage: Bacteria > Pseudomonadati > Pseudomonadota > Betaproteobacteria > Burkholderiales > Comamonadaceae > Hydrogenophaga > Hydrogenophaga sp. SNF1. The sequence continues at coordinate 2,037,297 of NZ_CP139793.1, read as the reverse complement.
AGGCCGTTGTCGCGGTTCTTCCAGTAACCGTGCGACTGGCACTCGTAGTCGGTCTTGATCTCGCGCCGAGCGCTCACCTTCATCTGCGCCGCGCGCAGCGAGGAGAAGGTAGAGGGCTTGATGCAGGTGTGGTCGCCGCCAGCGAGCACGGTGTTGCTCTTGAGCGCGGCCAGCACGGGCGCGGCGCTGAGGCCGGCCCGAACCAAATGGCGACGCGAGACCCCGGACTTTTGGGCCCCGGCTTCCCGCACGGCGCCGTCTTCAGATTGGTTCACATCGGACATGGAAAAACTCCTTCGGCCTGACAGCCAAAACCCCGCGAGTTTGGCCGCACGTATACGGGGTATTGTAGATCGATCTGTAGCAAAAAGTAATCGTCTGGACGGCCGGCAGCCTCATTGCGCGCCCTTACCTGTTAACACTACCCCCACCGTCTCGAACAGCACCACCAGATCAAGAAAAAGTGAGTGGTTTTTCACGTAATACAGGTCGTATTGGAGCTTCTCGGCGGTGTCTTCCACGGTCGAGCCGTACTGGTACCGCACCTGGGCCCAGCCCGTCACCCCCGGCTTAACGCTGTGGCGCACCGCGTAGAACGGGATTTCCTGGATCAGCTTGTCAACAAAGAAGCCCCGCTCCGGGCGCGGCCCCACCAGGCTCATGTCTCCGTTCAGCACCGAAAAGAGCTGAGGCAGTTCGTCCACGCGCAGTTTGCGGATGACCTTGCCCACGCGGGTGACGCGGCTGTCGCCGGCGGTGGCCCAGCGCGGCACGCCGTCCTTCTCGGCGTCGGTGCGCATGCTGCGGAACTTCACCACGTTGAAGGGGCGGTTGTTCAGGCCGATGCGTTCCTGGCGGTACAGGATGGGGCCAGGGCTCTCCAGCTTGATGGCCAGCGCCGCGATCGCCATGATCGGCAGCGAGATCAGGATCAGCACCGACGCGCCCAGGATGTCGAAGAGGCGCTTGATGGTGGTACGCACCACCCCCTGGTTGAAACCGTCGCCGAAGATGAGCCAGCCGGCAGACACGGCCTCCAGCCGGATCTGGCCGAGGTTCTGCTCATAGAAGGCGGCGATGTCGGTGACGCGCACGCCGCCCAGCTTGCAGTCGAGCAATGCCCGCATGGGCATGCTGCCGCCGCGCCGCTCGGTGATGGCCACGACGATCTCGTCGATGCGCCGGCTCTGCACCAGATCCGTCAAGGCCTGCTGGGTGGTGATCACCTTGCCGGCGGGCACCTGCTGCTCCTGTTCATTGGGGCCGGCCAGGTAGCCGCAGAGTTCGGCGTTGGCCCCGGGCAATTCCAGCGCACGGCCCACGGCCAGCGCGCGCGCGCCGGTGCCGAACACCAGCACCCGGCGCCTGGGAATGGCCTTCGGCAGGAATTCCCCCACCAGCACCTGGTACAGCAGCAGCACGGCGGTGACCATCATGATCAGCACCACCGACCAGGTGCGGCCGTAGAAGGCCTGCAGCGGCAGCAGCAGCAACACCGCCACCACCAGGGCCGTGGTCAGGCTGAACGACACCAGCGAACGCGCCAGCGCTTGCCGGGTGGACAGGATGGTGCGGCGGTCGTAGAAGCCCAGGGCGGCGTTGATCGCCAGGAAGCCGATGCCCATCAGCAGGCCGCGCGCCGCGCCGCGGCCGATCTGGGCGCTGGTGAGGTCTTCGGGCTTGGAGAGTGCGATCAGCGCGCCGACGAAAACGCCGGCGACCAGCGTGACGTCAAGCAACAGCTGGATGAGGGTGTGTCGGTCGAAATAGTGGTTGAAGATCCTGATCACGCGCGGTTCTCCGGGCACGGCAGATCGGTGTCATGTGGGTACTCCCTACCGCATCCTGCCCATTCGTCCGAGGATAGTGGCCACACCATGTCAACACAATCGCTTACATCCTGCTTTTGTGTGAAGTATTTCGCCCGAATGCCAAGCCAAGGCCCAGGGTGACCCACCAGCACCAGGCCACCCGGGGCACTTCGGTCACGCTGATGAGCAGACCGAGCGCCGCGATGGCGACCACGCCGGCCAGCCAGGCGCCGGCCAATGGCTCGCGTTCCCGCACCCCGCGCCAGGCAGCCTGCGCCGTGCCGACCAGCCAGGCCAGCAGCGCCACCAGCACGACGGCGCCGCGCTCGACCAGCACCTCCAGGTACAGGTTGTCCGCGTGCCAGGGTTCGAAATGCCCCTGGGCGGCGGGCAGCCAGCGGGCGGCCCCCTGCTCGAAGCCGGTGTTGAGCAAGCGCTGGCGGCCCTGGGGATCGAACAGCTCGAGGCGCTCGACCGTCACCGCCACGCCGGGGTTCAGCACCGACAGGCTGAAAAAGCCTTCACGCCAGCCCGCCAGCGGCGCGTCGGGGGCCAGCGAATCGCCGAACAGATCCACCTCGCGCACCACCCGGCCGGTCTCGCCGGCGGCGTCGTCCGCGTGGCGGATGAAGCGCCACTGGCAGCGGCGGTCGTAGATCAGGTGGCGTTCGCAGGCACTGACCAGCAGCCGCAGCCCGGGGCGCGCCTCGTAGACCAGTCGCGCGCGGTAGGTGCCGGCCTCGAAGCCGCGCAGGCGCTGCACCACCGCGAAGCGCACGCCGTCCAGGCCCGCACGATCGGGGCCGTGCAGCCGCAGGCGCGTCGCGCCGTCGGCCGTCGGCCACTGCACGCGGCCCGGCATCCCCCGTCGGGGCGCTCGGCCCAGCGCGCCGGCAGGCGGCCGGCGCCGATGCCCAGGGCCACGTCCGCCATGCCATCGGCCGCCGAGGCCACGGCCCGCCAATGGCCGAAGCGATCGCTGAAGTCCTGGCCCGAGCGCGCCAGCCGCTGCGCGATGGCGGTGGTCCCGAGCAGCACCCAGACCAGTTGGGCCAGCACCAGCGACACCACCACGGCATTGCCCAGGCGCGGCGGCGCCCGGTCGCCGTCGGATGCCCCCAGTGGCATCAGCCGGTGCAAGGCGGCGGCCAGCAGCGTGCCGATCAGCGCCGCGCCGTACAGGCCGCGCGACTGGGTCGTCAGCACCACATGGCAGCCCAGCACGAACAGCGCGGCCGCCGCCCACCAGGCCCATGGGCCGCGCGCGCGCAACCACCACCAGGCGGCCAGCGGCAGGCTCAGGGCGAGGTAGGCGTCGATGGCACCGCCGCCCACGTGCATTTCCCAGAACCAGGCGGTGGTGCGGTAGCCCGACCACAGGTCGAACAGGCCGGCGTACAGCACGCGCTCCAGCAGCACCAGAGCGCAGACCGTGGCCAGGCCCGTGAGGCAGCCGCGCCACCAGGCCAGGCGCCAGCGCTGCCGCGATTCGCCATTGCCGCTGCTCCACAGCGGCAACAGCAGCGCCGCCCAGACCAGCGACTTGCTCGACCGCCAGGCGTTGGCCGGCGACGCGTAGTCGGCGAAGGGGAACAAGGCCCAGGACGGCCAGGCCCCGCCATCGCCCAGGGCGCGGCCCGCACCCCAGGCCGCCACCACCAGCAAGGCGGCCGACAGCGCGAGCGAGCGCCGGTCCAGCGCCGGCCCGCCGTCGCGGTGCCGCCAGGCCTGCAGCGCCCAGGCGCCCCAGCCGCCGGCCGCCACGGCCAGCACCATCAGGTCGAACTCGTCGAACATGAGCCAGCCGGTGTGCACGGCCTGGCTGGCCCAGGGCAGCAGCGCCGGCAGCAGCCACGCGCCCAGCAATGGGCGCCAGGCCGTCAGCGCCATCGCCAGCAGTACCCCTGCGCCCAGGCCCAGCGGCAGGACCGGGTGGGCCGATGCCCCGATCAAGGCCGCGGCGGCGGTGCTCAGGGCAAGGGCGGCGGCCGCCAGCGTCTTCAGGGCTCGAACGGTCATGAAGACCCAAATGTATCAATCCGAAACCACGGTATCTGCCCCGCCAGGGCCCGCAGACCCTGCAGGCCACCGAGACAAAGCCCGGGCCTTTTCAGATGGTTTCGATTTCGGCGGAACTCACATTCTGAATCCTTGGCGTCACGAATTCGTGAAAAAATCCACGCGCCGCCAAATTCCCTCCAGGCGTTCACGCGGCGCCCGTCCTTCCCGCTTCCAAGAACCTCGGTGACCTTCTGTCGGTGCCGCGTGGCCCGGCGCAGAGATTGTTTGACCTGTCATCCATGAACACCTACTTTTTCGAGGTTCAACAGCGCGGAACCATGCTCGCGACGCTCTTTGCCGCCACCTGTCTGGTGGCCGCCTGTGGTGGCGGCGGTGGCAGCGGCGGGCTGGTCAGCGACGCACCGGCCCAGACACCCGGCGCAGTGTCGCCTCCCGGCGCGTCGCAGCCGCCCGCGCCGCCGCCCGGCTTCCCGCCGCCCCCGCCGCCGCCACCCGCTCCCTCGGCTGGCGCAGCGGGTCTGGCCTGCGCCGCGGGCGCCATCACCTGCGTGGAGGTGACGTCCGGCAGCGCCCAGACCAACCTGCCCATCACCTTCGGCCAGCCTTTCCGCAGCGGCGACCTCTCCACCAGCCAGGGCCTCAGCGCCCAGGACAGCGCCGGCAACACCGTGCCCGTGCAGATGGACGAGGTGTCCACCCACGCCAACGGCTCCGTGCGTTTCGCCGTGCTCAGCGCCACCTTGCCCAGCCTGCCGGCCAATACCGCGCGCCTGATCAACCTCTACCCCGCCGCCAAGAGCAATCCCGCCGTCTCGCTACCGGCCGATCCGGCCTGGAACCTGCAGGTCACGGCGCGCCTGTCCGACGGCACCACCCTGGTGGCCAACCCTCAGCAGCAGCTGCGGCAACTCATCGCCTCGGGCGCCGGCCGGCGCCTGCACGGCCCGGTGGCCAGCGAGTTCAACGTCGTGGCCCCCATGATCAACCAGGCCACCGGCGCGGCCCACCCGCACCTGGTGGCGCGCCTGCACACCCGCCTGTACAACGGTGGCAGCCGCATCCGCACCGACGTGGTGATGGAGAACAACTGGGCGCTCAAGGCCAACCCCACCAACCTGAGCTACTCGCTGACCGTCACGGCCAACGGCCAGACGCTGCTGTCGCAGCCCTCGTTCACACACACGCACCATGCGCGCTGGCACAAGGTGGTGTGGAGCGGCGGCGCCGCGCCGAACGTCCGCCTGCGCCACCACATGCCCTACTTCCTGGCCAGCCGCGCCACCTGGAACTACAACCTGGGCCTAAACATTCCCGACAGCGTGCTGCTGGACGAGGCGCGCTCGCTGTCGAGCAGCAACACCGGGCCCATGGGCACGGCCATGCTGACCACCAACATGCCCGGTACCGGTGGCCGCGACGAGATCGCGCCGCTGCCGCGCTGGACGGCGCTCTACCTCATCACGCAGGACGACCGCGCCCGCGCCTCCATGCTGGCCAACGCCGACGCCGCCGCCAGCGCCCCCGTGCACTACCGCGACGAGTCCACCGACCAGCCCATCAGCGTCGTCAAGTACCCCGGCATCGCACTGCGCTACGGCGCCTCCAGTCCCTCGGTGCCCGCGGGCAATGGCTCCAGCGCCTGGACGCCGGACATCGCGCACCAGGGGTCGTACTCGTACATCCCCTACCTGGTCACCGGCGACGCCTTCTACCTCGACGAAATGATGTTCTGGGCCGCCTGGAACATCGCCGCCAACGACCCCATCTACCGCGAGCGCGACAAGGGCCTGCTGATGCCCGAACAGGTGCGCGGCCAGGCCTGGGGCATCCGCTCGATCGCGGAGGCCGCTTTCGCCGCCCCGGACTCGCACGCCATGAACGGCTACTTCGACACCATGCTGTCGAACAACATGGCTTGGGCGCTGGCCACCTACGGCCCGGGCAAATCGGGCCCGCTGTTCTCGCCCATGGGCGCGCTGATCTCGCAGTACAACAACAACCAGACGCCGTCGTACGAGTCGGACTTCTTCGCCACCGTGATGAGCTGGCTGGCCGAGAACAACGTGCCGAACGCCAGCGCCGTGCTCAACAGCGTGGGCCGCATGCAGATCGACCGCTTCCTGGCCAGCACCCAGTCGGCCGGTTTCTGCACCAGCCGCGCCGCGGGCTACTGGCTGCAAACCATGAGCGGCGGCAGCTACATCAACAACTGGGCCGACTTCTACCGCGCCAACTACGGTTCGGCCGCCTGCGAAGGCTCTGCCGCGGCCGGCGATCCCGCCTATCCCGACTGGGCCGGCGGCTACGCGGCCGTGGCGCGCGGCATGCTCGCCGCCGCCAGCAACGCCGGAGCCAACAACGCCGCCACCGCCTATGCGCGCTGGAGGGCGTTCACGCCCCAGCTGGAGTCGGGTGCGCGCGGCTTCAGCAGCGACCCGTCCTACGCCATCGTGCCGCGCTGAGCAGCTGGCGGTTCAAACCGCCGCGCGCTCGCTCGGGGCGGTCGCCGGTGTGGCGGCCACATCGCGCCACAGGTCCAGCAGCGTGGAAAACTGGCCGCCGAGCCGGTCGCGAAAGTGCGCGCAGACGCGGTCGATGCGGCGCAGGAACTCCTGCAGGTCGTGCTCGTTGCGCACATAAGGCGTGTTGCCCGGTGCCAGCGAGGGTGAGTGGTAGGTCAGGCTGAACACCCGCACGCCCTGCGCGTACAGCGCCTCCATCAATCGGATCTGTGTGTCCGCGTCGAACCCCTCGGGGCTCAGGCGGGCGCGCCACAGCACGTCCAGGCGGCTCAGCACCGACTGCACGCGCAGCTGCTGCAGCATGGGGTTGTCCCAGAGCGCGGCGAAGCGCTGGCCGGCCCACCAGGCGCGCCCGCCGTAGCCCACGGTCAGCGGCACCTCCAGCAGATCGCGCGACTCGTCGGCGAAGAAGGGGTGCATGGACGTGCCCAGAAAGTTGGGCCCGTGCACGCGCTCGAAGCTGGTGGCCGGCACGAAGCTGCAATCGATGCGGTAGCCCAGGCGCCGGATCACGCCCATGGTGGCCGCGCCGACGCCATAGCGTCCGGCCTTGAAGATGAGCGGCCGCTGCCCGAAGGCCTGGGCCACGGCCTCCGTGCTGGCCTCCAGCTTGGCGGCTTCCAGCTCGGGCGGCAGGTTGCCGTGAAAGGAGTTGTAGGCGTTGACCTCGTCGTCGTACGGCGGCGTCACCCAGGGATGGCAGTGCGTGCCGAAGTGGGCGCGGCCCGCGTCGACCAGCCGCCGCAGGTAGCTCGCCGCCGGCGCCGAGCGGGCCACCGCATAGTCCAGCACGTAGGTCGGCACGATGCCGTACTTGTCGAACACCGCGTGGGCATGGTCCTGCGCGGGGATCGACTCCGTCGCCACGGCGTCGCGGTTGAAGGGCTGGGTCCAGTCGAACTCTTCCTCGGTGTCCACCACCACGAGCAACAGGGGCCGATCGGACGAACGCCGCGCCGGCACCGGACGCAGTTCCGGGTGATCGATCGGGCGGTAGCCGGCGACCATCGGGCGGGCGGTGGAACGCGCCGGGCTCACACGCGGCGCGTGCCGTGCACGGTGACCGTGCGGTAGTAGGCGCCGAGCGAGGGCATGGACGAGGCGATGGCGGCGTCGACGCGGTCGGCCGCGTTCACCATCCAGTTGCTGGGCTGCGCGCGCACCGCCTTGGACAGCACCGCGGCGGGAAAGGCGAACAGGTCGGTGTACAGGTGCTTGGGCGCGAAGTAGCGGTCCAGGATGTCGAGTTCCTCGCGCGCCAGCGGCTTCTCGTCGGGCGTGCGCGCCTTGGGCGTGAGGGCGCGCACCAGGCGCGCCACCGGGTTGAGCAGCAAAGGTTCGACGAACAGGATCTCGCCGCCCGGCTTGGTCACGCGCGCGATCTCCTTGACCGCGCGCTCGAATTCCAGGTGGTGCAGGATGGCCGTGCCGAACACCAGATCAAAGGTGGCGTCGGGGAATTGCAGCTCGTGCGCGTCCATCAGCTTGAACTCCACCGGCAGGCCCTTGGCCTGGGCCACCTGGCGGCCTTTGTCGAGTTCACGGTCGGAGATGTTGATGCACGTGAGCTGCGTGGGCTTGAGGTTCCACTTGAGGTAGTGGGCCTCCCAGGCCTGGCTGCCGACTTCCAGCACGCGGGTGTCGGTGTGGCGCGTGTGCACGGCGCGGATCAGCTCGTCGCGGCGGCGCCGCGCGGGGCCCATCTGCGTATAGGCCATGACCGCCTCCAGGCGGTCGCGCTCCAGCTCGTCGTTGTCGTAGATCTCGGCCTCGCGGCTGACGCGTTGGGCATCGTGTGAAGTCGGGCTCGTCATGCGAAGGCCTCCAGTTGATTTGCGCGAATGGGCGCCCAAGGGCCGCCACCATCCGTCGAAGCTAGCACAGGGATGCACATTTACATACCTTCGATGCACATCCGAACGTGCGATATCTCCACGAAATGGCGATGCATGAGATGTCAATCATCAACACAATCGCCTTACTGGTACTCGCATTCCGCCGCCAGCAGGCCTCAGCGCACCGCTTGGCGCCTGATTCCCCATACCGCCACCGGTACCGTCAAAAAGTTCACAACCGCGCGGCCACGGCGATTGGCCTTCGGGAACGCCGTTGTTACAGTCGGTTTCGAGTGGCGTTATTTTGTATTAGATTCTCCGGCTCTGGTTCTACGAGGTGAGGATGGACAAGAAAGCTCAAACGGAACCATCGGCACGGCGCGTGTCCCGTTTGGGTGAATGGCTCGTCCAAGCGGCGCGGGCCTGGCCCGAGCGGCCCGCCCTGGAAACCGCCGACGGTCAGACGCTGACGTACCGCGAACTGCTCGCGCGCGTCGAAGACGGCGCGCGCCGCTGGCGGGAGGCGGGCGTGCGCGGTGGCGAGCGCATCGCCATCGCCGCCACGCGCTCGCCCGAGTCCATCGTCCACATCCTCACCGCCGCCCACCTGGACGTGGGCTACGTGCCGCTCGATCTGGCGTACCCCGCCGAACGACTGGCCGCCATGCTCGATGACGCGCGCCCGCGCGCCGTGGTGGGCGAGGCATCGGCACTGGCCCTGCTGCGCGAACGCGTGGGCGAGCTGCCCACGCTGGAGCGGCCAGCCCCCGCCACGTCGGACCTGCACGCCGCCGGACCCCGCCTGGCCTACGTGCTCTTCACCTCCGGCTCCACCGGCCGGCCCAAGGGCGTGGCCATGGGCGAGGGTCCGCTGCGCCACCTCATTCACTGGCACGTGGCGCACCCGCGCCTGGGCCAGGCCGCGCGCACCCTTCAGTTCGCGCCGCTGTCCTTCGACGTGCACTTCCAGGAAATCTTCTCCACCGTGGCCACGGGCGGCACCCTGGTGCTGGTGCCCGACGCCCAGCGCCGCGACCCGGCCTTGCTCCACCGTGCGCTGATCGACCTGCGCGTCGAGCGCCTCTTCGTGCCTTACGTGGCGCTGCAGATGATCGCCGACGCCTCGCGCGACGAGGCGCCGCGCCACCTGCGCGAAGTGGTCAGCGCCGGCGAGCAATTGCAGGTGAGCCCGGCCATCCGCGCCCTGTTCCAGCGCCTGCCCGGCGCCGAGTTGCACAACCACTACGGCCCCACCGAAAGCCACGTCGTCACCGCGCACGACCTCACCGGCGACCCGGCGCAGTGGCCCGAGATCCCCCCCATCGGCAAGGCCCTGCCGCACGTGCAGGTGGCCCTGCGCGAGGCGCACGACGACGGCGAAGGTTTCACCGTGGGCGAGCTGTTGCTGGGCGGGGAAACCCTGGCCAACGGCTACCTGGGCCGCGCCGATCTGAGCGCCGAGCGCTTCCGCACCGACGTCGGCCCCGAGCCCGGCCCCGGTGGCCAGACCTGGTACCTCACCGGCGACCTGGTGCGCCGCGACGAACACGGCGTGCTCACCTACCTGGGCCGCGCGGACCAGCAGGTCAAGGTCGATGGCTTTCGCATCGAGCCCGGCGAAATCGAACTCGCCCTGATGGCGCACGAGAGCGTGAAGGAAGCCGTGGTGACGGCGCCCGAGCTGCCCGGCGCGGGCCGCCAGCTGGTGGCGCACGTCGTGCTGAACCCCGGCGTGGCCGCAGCAGCGGCCAGCCTGTCGCCCCTGTGGCGCCAGCACCTGCGCGCGCGCATGCCCGAGTACATGGTGCCGGTGCGCTACGTGGTGCTCGACCGCCTGCCCGTCACGCCCAGCGGCAAGATCGACCGCCGCAGCCTGCCCCTGCCCGCGATGGACGCGAGCCCGCTGGACGCCAGCGACCCGCTGGCCCTGGCGCGCCGACTGTGGTGCGAGCTGCTGGGGGTCGAACGCATCGCGGACGAGCAGAACATCTTCGACATCGGCGCCAAGTCGCTGCTGGTGATGCGCTTCGTCTCGCGTGTGCGCGAGGCGGGCATCACCACCCTTGGCGTGGCCGATGTGTACGACCGCCCCACCCTGGCCGGCATGGCCGCCGCCATGGCGGGCACGGCCAGCGCGCCGCGCCGCCCGCGCCGCGCGGCCCCGGCCAACGCCGCAGGTGGCATCGCCATCGTGGGCATGGCCGTGCGCGTGCCGGGCTCGCCCGACCTCGAATCCTTCTGGCAGAACCTGCTGGACGGGCGCGAGGGCATCCGCCATTTCCGCCCGGACGAACTCGACCCCGCCGTGCCGGAAGAACAACGCGCGCGCCCGAACTTCGTGCCCGCGCACGGCGCGCTGGAACACGCCGACCGCTTCGACGCCGCGCATTTCGGTGTCTCCGCCCGCGAGGCCGTGCTGCTGGACCCGCAGCAGCGCCTGATGCTGGAACTCAGCATCAGCGCGCTGGAGCACGCCGGCATCGACCACACGCGCACCAGCGAACGCGTGGGCGTGTACGCCGGCACCGGCAACAACGCCTACGCGCTCGCTCTGCGCCAGGAGAACCCCGAGCTCATCCGCCAGGTGGGCGAGTTCGCCACCATGCTGGCGAGCGAAAAGGACTACGTCGCCACGCGCATCGCCAACCGCCTCAACCTCAAGGGCCCGGCGCTCAGCATCCACACCGCCTGCTCCACCAGCCTGGTGGCCGTGGCGCAGGCCTGGCACGCGCTGGCCAGCGGGCAGTGCGACATCGCGCTGGCCGGCGGCGCCAACGTGCACGTGCCGCAGGCCACGGGCTACCTGCACGTTGAGGGCGGCATGGAGTCGGCCGACGGCCACTGCCGCCCCTTCGATGCCCAGGCCAGCGGCACCGTGTTCGCCAGCGGTGGCGGCATGGTGGTGCTCAAGCGCCTGGACGACGCAGTCGCGGCCGGCGACACCATCTACGCGGTGGTGCGCGGCGTGGGCCTCAACAACGACGGCGGCGACAAGGCCAGCTTCACCGCGCCCAGCGTCGCGGGCCAGATGGAAGCCATTCGCATGGCGCTGGAGCACGCCGGCGTCGACCCGCGCAGCATCGGCTACGTGGAAGCGCACGGCACCGCCACGGCGCTGGGCGATCCGATCGAGATCAGCGCGCTGAGCAAGGCCTGGGCCGAAGACACCGCGGACACGCAGTTCTGCGCCATCGGCTCGGTCAAGAGCAACATCGGCCACCTGGCGGCGGGCGCCGGCGTGGTGGGCCTGGCCAAGGCCGCGCTGGCGCTGCAGCGCGGCGTCATCCCGGCCACGCTGCACTACACCCAGCCCAACCCGCAGATCGATTTCGGGCGCACACCCTTCCAGGTGGTGGCGCGCAACACGCCCTGGACCGAAGGCCATGGCGACGCCCCGCGCCGCGCCGCCGTCAGTTCTTTCGGCGTGGGCGGCACCAACGCCCACGTGGTCATCGAGGCCGCGCCTGCTGCACCTGCTGCGCCGTCTTCCACCGGCGAGCAGGCCGAAGGCCAGCGCTGGGTGCTGCCGCTGTCCGCCCGCACGGCCGACGAGGCCCTGGCGCGCGCCCACGCCCTGGCCGACCACCTGCAGGCCCACCCCGAGCTGCCGCTGCCCGCCGTGGCCGCCACGCTGATGCGCGGGCGCCGGGCCATGGCGCAGCGCCTGAGCGTGGTCGCGGCCTCCACCGCGCAGGCCATCGCGGCGCTGCGCGGGCTCAAATCCCCCACCACCGCCCTGGCCGCACCTCGCCTGGTCTTCCTGTTCCCCGGCCAGGGCTCGCAGCACCCGGGCATGGCGCGCCAGCTGTTCGATGAGGCCCCCGCCTTCGGCGAGGCCCTGCGGCGCAGCACCGAGGCGCTCCAACCCCTGCTCGGCGGCACCGACCTGCTGCCCTGGCTGGTGCAGGCCGATCCGGCCGACGAGGCCATCGCGGCCCAGCTGGCCGACACGCGCCACGCGCAGCCGGCGCTGTTCGCCATGTCCTACGCGCTGGCCAGCTGGCTCGACAGCCTGGGCCTGAAGCCCGCGGCGCTCATCGGCCACAGCATCGGCGAGTACGCGGCCGCCTGCCACGCCGGCGTGATGCCGCTGGACGACGCACTGGCCGCCGTGGTCGCGCGCGGCCAGGCCATGGCCGAACAGCCCCCTGGCGCCATGCTGGCCGTGCGCCTGGGCGCGGACGAACTGCGCGCGCGCCTGCCCGAAGGCATCGACATCGCGGGCATCAACGCGCCCACGCTCACCGTCGTCGCGGGCCCCTTCGAGGCCATCGACTCGCTGGCCAAGACCCTGGAAGCCAGCGAGGTGCACTGCACCCGCCTGCGCGTCTCGCACGCCTTCCACAGCGCCAGCATGGACGGTGCGCTGCCGCGCGTGCAAGCCGCGCTCGCCAAGGCCCCCCTGGGCGCGCCGCGCCTGCCGGTCTATTCCTGCGTCAGCGGCGCGCCGCTGACCGCCGCCGAGGCCACCGACCCCGGCTACTGGGCGCGCCAGGTGCGCGCGCCCGTGCGCTTCAGCCAGGCCGTGCAGGCCGAGCTCGCCCAGGGCGAGTGCGTCTTCCTGGAGGTCGGCCCCGGCCAGGCGCTGTCCGCGCTGGTGCGCCAGCACCGCAGCGCGCAGAACGCGGTGCCGCGTTGCCTGGCCCTGCTCGGTCCCGCCAACCAGCCCGGCGAGCCCGCCGCGCACGCGCTCGCCACCATCGGCGCGCTGTGGTGCGCGGGCGTGGACATCGCCTGGCCCGTGGCCGCGAGCGCGCGCCGCGCGGCCCTGCCCACCTACCCCTTCGGCGGCGAGCGCCACTGGTTCACGCGCCGCGCCCCCCCCCCCCCCACCCTTTCATCGACCGGTGCCCCGGCACCCCAGCAGGCCCCTATTGCCATGAGTCGCATCCCCGCCGTCGAAGCCGAACTGCAACGCATCCTCAGCGATGTCTCGGGCCTGCCCGCCGACGAGATCGCGCCCGAAGCCAGCTTCGTGGACCAGGGCCTGGACTCGCTCTCGCTGACTCAGGCCACGCTGGAGATCGAGCGCGTGTTCGGCGTCAAGCTGCGCTTCCGCCGCCTGCTGGAAGACCTGGACAACACGCACAAGCTCGCGGCCCTGCTCGACGCCGAGATGCCGCCCGAGCGCTTCGCGCCCCCCGCGCCGGCCGCGGTGGCCGCACCGGTCGTGGCCGATGCCGTCGCCCTGGCCGCACCGATGGCCGCACCGATGGCCGCGCCGCAAGCCGTGGCCCTGCCCGCCTTCCATGCCGCCCCGCTGGCCGCCGGCCAGGGCGGCGCGCTGCACACGCTCATCCAACAGCAGATGCAGCTCATGTCGCAGCAGCTCGCGCTGCTCGCCGGCGCACCGGTGGCACCGGCCGCCGTGGCCGCACCGATGGCCGCACCGGTGGCCGCCCCGGTCAGCGCCGCCGCCAGCGCGGCCGCGCCCGTGGCCCGCGCCAGCGCAACCGCCCCCGCACCCGCCGCCGGGGGCAACACCCCCGGTGCCGACGGCGCCGAGCCTTCCATCAAGGCCCTGGTCGACAAACCCTTCGGCGCCTCGCCGCGCCTCACGCTGCAGGCCGGGCAGGACTTCACGCCCGCCCAGCACCGCTGGATCGACGACTTCATCGCCCAGTACAACGCGCGCACCGGCAAATCCAAGTCCTTCAGCCAGGACAACCGCAAGGTCATGGCCGACCCGCGCGTGGTCACCGGCTTCAACCCGATGTGGAAGGACCTGGTCTATCCCATCGTCGTCGAGCGCTCCAAGGGCGCGAGCCTGTGGGACCTGGACGGCAACGAGTACATCGACCTGCTCTCCTGCTTCGGCGCCAACATGCTGGGCTACCAGCCCGACTACCTGCTGCAGGCCATGCACCAGCAGCTCGACCGGGGCCTGGAGGTCGGCCCGCAGCACCCGCTGTCGGCCGACGTCGCGCGCCTCATCTCGCAGTTCACCGGCATGGAGCGCGTGGGCTTCTGCAACACCGGCTCCGAGGCCGTGATGGGCGCCATGCGCATCGCGCGCACCGTCACCGGCCGCAAGAAGATCGCCATCTTCAGCAACTCGTACCACGGCATCTTCGACGAGGTCATCGTGCGCGGCACCAAGCAGCTGCGTTCGCTGTCGGCCGCGCCGGGCATCCTGGCCAACGCGGTCGAGAACATCCTCGTGCTCGACTGGAACAGCGAGGAATCGCTCAAGGTCCTGCGCGAGCAGGGGCCGCAGCTCGCGGCCATCATGACCGAGCCGATCCAGAACAAGTACCCCAACATCCGCCCGCGCGAGTTCGTGCGCTCGCTGCGCGAGATCGCCGACCAGCACGGCTGCGCGCTGATCTTCGACGAGGTCGTCACCGGCTTTCGCGTGGCGCGCGGCGGCGCCCAGGAGTTCTACGGCGTGCGCGCCGACATCGCCACCTTCGGCAAGGTCATCGGCGGCGGCCTGCCCTTCGCGGCCATCGCCGGCAACGCCAACTGGCTGGACGCCCTGGACGGCGGCCACTGGCAGTACGGCGACCACTCCTATCCCGAGGCGGGCGTCACCTACTTCGCCGGCACCTTCGTGCGCCACCCGCTGGCCCTGGCCGCGGCCAAGGCCTCGCTGGAGCACATCGACCGCGCGGGCCCGGCCTTCTATACCGAGATCAACGCGCGCACCCAGCGCATGATCGACCGCCTCAACGCCGGCTTCGCGCAGCGCGGCGCGCCCTGCAGCGCGGTGCACTGCGCCTCCATCTGGCGCCTGCACTGGGACGAAGGGCAGAAGAACGTCAGCCTCTTCTACTACCTGATCCGCCACCTGGGCCTGCACGTCTACGAGCAGTTCGGCCACTTCGTGACCGAGGCCATGACGGAAGACATCACCACCCGCATCGCCGACACCATCCTCAAGGCCCTGGACGAGCTGATGGCCCAGGGCTTCATCACGCGCCGCGATGGCGGCTCGCCCGGCGGCGGCCAGCCCGTGGAGCCCACGCCCACGAACACCACCGCCACCGCGGCGCCCACCGAAGCCGCCCTTTCGCCCGGCCAGACCGAGCGCTGGCTGGTCGGCGCCTTCGACGACAACGCGCGCCGCGCGCTCAACGAGTCCTTCTGCGTGAGCCTGCAGGGCGGCGCCGACAAGGCCGCGCTGCGCCAGGCCCTGCAGGACGTGGCGCAGCGCCACGCCGCCTTCCACCTGGCCTTCGACACCGGCGAGCCGCGCCAGAGCCTGCAGCCGCTCAAGCCCGTGGCCATCGCCGAGGTGGACCTGCGCCACGAGGCCGACGCCGACGCCGCGCTCGACGCTTTCTGCACACAGGCCAGCCGGCGCGACTTCCCCTTCGACCAGGCCCCGCTCGCCGCCTTCAGCCTGCTCGAGCTGTCCGATGGCCGCGTGGTGGTGCACGTGGTCGCCAGCCACCTGATCTTCGACGGCTGGGCCTCCAGCGTCTTCAACGCCGAGCTCGCCGAGGCCTACCAGGCGCGCCGCCAGGGCATGGCGCCGGCCTTCGCCAAACCCGCCGAGTCGCCGCTGGCCTTCGCCGCCGCCGAGCAGGCGCGCCAGGACAGCGCGCAGGCCCGGGAGGCGCTGGCGTTCTGGACCAACGTGATGCAGCAGCCGCCCCCTCCGGTGAACCTGGGCGACCGCAGCCCGGCCGGGCGCCGCCAGTTCACGGCCGACACCGTGCGCGTGCGCATCGAGGGCCCGCGGCTGGAGCAGCTGCGCCAGCGCGCCAAGGCGCGCGGCGCCACCCTGTTCCAGTGGCTGCTCACCGCCGTCACGCGCCTGATCCAGGAACGCGGCGGCCAGGACGAATTCGTCGTCAGCATCCCCTACGCCAGCCAGGCGCTGCAGCGCCATGGCCCGCTCATGGCCGACGGCGTGCTCGACCTGCCGCTGCGACTGTCGTGCTCGCCACAGGACACCGATGAGGCGCTGCTCACGCGCGTGCGCTCGCACCTCATGGATGCCTTGGAGTACCCGGTCATGACGCAGGGCACGCTGGCCCGCGCCCTGGGCCTGCCCAGCCGCGGCGACCGCCCGCCGCTCACCGGCATCTACTTCAACCTCAACCCCAAGGTCGACCTCTCGGGCTACCTGCCGCTGCGCGCCGCCCTGCACGAAGGCCGCAAGCAGGGCCTGCTGGCCGAGCTGTTCTTCAACTTCTACGAGCAGGACGCCGCGCTCACGCTGGACCTGCACCACAGCGCCGAGTTCTTCAGCCTGGAGCGCGCGCAATCCCTGGTGGACGGCCTGCTGGCGCAGATCGACCGGCTCAATGGCTCGCCCGCGGTGGCCGCGCCCGCCACGCCGAAGGCATCCGCGGCGCCGGCCAGCGCCGCCACGCCCACCGTCGACCCGCGCCTGGGCGCCTGGAACCGCGCCACCGACATGCCCTTCGACGTCACCACGCGCGTCGAGGCCTCCATCCGCCAGCAGGCCCTGGCCACGCCCGACGCCATCGCGGTGATCGCGCACGGCGCCCCGCTCACCTACGCCCAGCTCGAACAGCGCGCCCGGCGTTTCGCCCAGCTGCTGGCGCAGCGCGGCGTCGGCCCCGGCCACCTGGTGGGCGTTTGCATGGCGCGCGGCCCCGAGCTGGTGCCCGCGCTGCTGGGCATCCTCAAGACCGGCGCGGCCTACGTGCCGCTGGACCCGAACTTCCCCAAGGACCGCCTGAGCTACATGGCCGAGGACGCGGGCCTGCGCCTGGTCATCACCGAATCGGCGCACGCCGCGCTCAGCGGCCTGTCGCGCGAGCAGCAGGTCCGCGTCGACGACGACCGCGCCCTGATCGACGCCGCGCCCGACACCGAGCTGCCCACGCCGCAGAACCCCAGCGGCGACGCGCCGATGTACGTGATCTACACCTCCGGCTCCACCGGCAAGCCCAAGGGCGTGGTGGTGCCGCAGCGCGCGGTGAGCAACTTCCTCATGGCCATGCGGCGCGAGCCGGGCCTGACGGCCAGCGACCGCCTGCTCGCCGTCACCACCCTGTCCTTCGACATCGCGGTGCTGGAGCTCTACCTGCCCCTGGCCATCGGCGCCTGCACCGTGCTCGCGCAGCGCGAGGAAATCATGGACGGCGAGGTGCTGGGCCGCCTCATCGCCGAGCAGCGCATCAACGTGATGCAGGCCACGCCCACCACCTGGCACATGCTGCTGGACGCGGGCTGGCGCGCGCCCGCGAACTTCCGCGCCCTGTGCGGCGGCGAGCCGCTGCCGCCCTCGCTCGCCGCCCAGCTGCTGGACCAGAAGATCGAGCTCTGGAACATGTACGGCCCCACCGAGACCACGGTCTGGTCCACGGTGCAGCGCATCACCGATGCCACGCAGAAGATCAGCATCGGCCACCCCGTCGCCAACACCCAGGTCTGGGTGCTCGACGAGCAGGGCAGGCCTTGCGGCATCGGCCAGGAAGGCGAGCTGTGCATCGGCGGCATCGGCGTGGCCAACGGCTACTTCAACCGCCCCGAACTCACGGCCGAGCGCTTCGTGGCCGATCCCTTCAGCGCCGCGCCGGGCGCGCGCCTGTACCGCACCGGCGACCTCGCCCGCTGGCTCGACAACGGCACCCTGGAACACCTGGGCCGCCTGGACTTCCAGGTCAAGATCCGCGGCTACCGCATCGAACTCGGCGAAATCGAGGCCCGCCTGGCCGCGCTGCCCGGTGTCGCGCGCACCGTGGTCATGGCGCGCGAGGACACGCCCGGCGATGTGCGCCTGATCGCCTACGCCGTGCCGGCCGCCGGCGCCACGCCCGAGCCCGCCGCGCTGCGCGAGGCCCTGCGCGGCGGCCTGCCCGACTACATGCTGCCCCAGCAGGTGGTGCTGCTGGACGCCCTGCCCCTGCTGCCCAACGGCAAGATCGACCGCAAGGCCCTGCCGCAACCCGTGGCCATGGCCCCGGCCGCCAGCGGCCCGCTCACCGCCGCGGCCACCGACACCGAACGCGCCGTGCTGGAGGCCATGCAGGCCGTGCTCAAGCTGCCCGCGATCGGCGCCGACGAAGACTTCTTCGCGCTCGGCGGCCACTCGCTGCTCGCCGCCAAGCTCATGGGCCAGCTCAACAAGGGCCTCGGCCTGCAGCTGAACCTGCGCGTGCTGTTCGAATCGCCCACGGTGCAAAAGCTGGCGCGCGCCATCGACGAGCAGCGCGGCGGCAAGGCCCCGCAGCGCCCGCCGCTGGTGCACCAGCCCGAGCGGCGCCAGGCCCCGCTCACGCTCATGCAGGAGCGCATCCGCTTCATCGAGGAAATGCACCCCGGCCGCGTGGTCTACAACGTGCCCTCGGCCCACCGCCTGCGCGGCCCCATGAACGAAGCCCTGTTCGACCAGGCCTTCCAGGCCATGGTGCGGCGCCAGGCCTCGCTGCGGACCATCGTCGTGCGCGACGGCGACACCTGGGTGCAGCGCACGCTCGACAGCGTGCCCTGCTCGCTGCTGCCCGTCGAAGACCTGAGCCACGTGCCCGAGGCCCGGCGCGAGGAGGCCATGGCCGACCTCGTCACCACCTGGGTGGCCCAGCCCTTCGCCCTGGACCAGGCCCCGCTGTTCCGCGCCCGGCTCATCCGCATGGACGAGCGCCACCACATCTTTTTCTTCATGACCCACCACGTGGTGTGGGACGGCTGGTCCTTCGACCTGCTGTACGAGAACATGAGCGCGTTCTATTCGGCCCTGCTGGAGCAGCGCGAACCCGTGCTGCCCGCCATGCCGCTGCAGTACGTGGACTTCGCCGCCTGGCACAACGAATGGATGCAGGGCGAAGAAATCGCCAGCCAGCTCGACCACTGGCAGCGCCAGTTCCTCAAACGCCCCGTGCCGGCCGCGCTGACCGACCTGCCGCGCCTGCCCGGCGCGCAGCGCGTGGGCAGCACCGAGTACATGCGCATCGAATCCGCCCATGCGGAGCGCGTGCGCGAAGTCGCCAAGCAGACCGGCTCCACGCTGAGCATCGTCGCCCTCGCCGTGTACGCGGTGCTGGCCTCGCAGCTGCTGCACGACCCCGAGCCCACCATCGGGGTGCCGGTGCGCGGCCGCCCGCACCCGGACCTGGAGCCCATCATGGGCTTCTTCAACAACATGCTGCCGGTGCGCCTGGCCGTGCGGCCCGAGATGAGCTGGCTGGAGTGGATCAAGCACGTGCGCGCCACCATGGTGGACGCCTTCGCCAACCAGGACGTGCCCTTCGAGCGCCTGTCCGCCGCGCTGGAGACCGCCCAGCCCGGCCAGCACGGCCGCCTCTACCAGGCCCTGTTCACCTTCCAGGACGCGCGCGCACGTCCCGCCAACTGGGGCCCGCTCACGCATGAGCGCACGCGCTTCAAACACCGCGGCGCCACCGAGGACCTGAACTTCTGGCTGGTGGAAATCCCCGGCGGCATCGAAGGCGGCATCCAGTACGACACCCAGCTCTTCCTGCCCAGCACCGCGCAGCTGCTGCGCGAGCGCTTCCTGGCCACGCTGATGGGCCTGGCCGACAACCCGAACCGCCGCGTGGCCGACGTCCTGCTGCCCGGCGCCGCCGAGCTGGAGCGCCTGCGCACGCTCGACGCCGCGCCGGTGGTCGGCCACGACCTGCTCAAGGCCCTGGCCCGCGCGGACGGCACCCCACTGCTGCGCCACGGCGCCAACGCCCTGGACGGCGCCGCCCTGCAGGCCCGCGTGGCCGCCGCGCGCGCGCAGCAGGGCAGTGGCCGCTCCGCCGTGGAGATCGCCACCCAGGACCCCATTGAGGCCCTGGCCCGCGCCCTCGCCGCCTTCGGCGCGAACCGGGCGCTGCGCTGGCCCGGCGGCGCCGACACCGACGCCCGCCGCTGGAGCGACACCGTGGAAGCCCTGGCCGCCCAAGTGCAACTGCTGCCCGGCGACCGCCTCATCGCCCACGGCGGCCACCCCGGCCTGCGGCTGGCCCTGCTGGGCCTGGCGCTGCGCCACGGCGTGGAGCTGGTGCTGGCCGACGACCCTGGCGCGCCCGAGGCCCTGGAGGCCCTGCACGCCGACAACACCGCCCTGGTCTTCGCTGACGCCAACGGCTGGGCCACGCTGCTGCAGGCCAACGCCGGGCGCGCGCTCTCGCTCATCGCCGCGCTGGACGTGCGCGAGGCCAGCCCCGAAGGGATGCAGGCCCTGGCCGACACCCAGGCCAGCGCCCTCAACCTGGCCCCAGACCCCGCCACCGGCCTGCCCCTGGCCATGGGCTGGGCGCACGGCCCGGCCGACCACAACACCTTCGGCAAGCCCCTGCTGCCCGACAGCCTGCGCATCGGCGAGGCGGCCGAGCGGCCCGCCGCCATCGGCGTGGCCGCGCCGCTGTGGGCGCGCGGGGCCGACGGCAGCTGGCGCGCCACTGGCACGCTGGCGCGCTGGCGCTCCGACGGCGTGCTGCAGGCCATCGGCGAAGACGGTGCGCACGCCGTGATCGCCGGCCAGCGCCTGGCGCTCGACGCCATCGAACAGGGCATTGCCCAGCTGCCCCTGGTGGCCCGCGCCGCCGCCGCGCTGCAGATCGGCCCGCAAGGCGAGCGCCGCCTGCTGCTGGGCCTGGAGCCCGACACCGGCCTGCAGGACGCCGGCCTGGACGCCCTGCTGCAGCGCGTGGACCAGCGCCTGGCCCAGCACCTGCCCGCCGCCGCGCGCGCCCACCTGCAGGTGCTGTGCTGCGAGCGCCTGGCCACCACCGCCGAGGGCCGCTTCGCGCCCACCGCCTCGCGCCTGCGCCGCCGCGACAGTGCCGCCTCGGCCGCCGACCACTTCCAGGGCACGGCCACCGAGCGTGAGATCTTCCTCGTCTGGAGCGAGCTGCTGGGCACCACCGCCATCCGCCGCAACGACAACTTCTTCGACCTCGGCGGCACCTCGCTGAGCGCCATGCAGGCGGTGCAGAAGCTGGAGAAACGCGTGGGCAAACAGGTGAGTCCGCGCCGCTACGTCTCGGAAACCCTGGCCCAGCTTGCCGCCGCCTACGACGGCCAGGCCGCCGGCGCCACCACCACCGCCCCCGAAACCGACGCCCCGTCCCTCCCACCGAAGAACGGTGGCGGCCTGATGTCGCGCCTGCGTCGCCTGGTGCAAGGCGCCTGAAGCGGTGAACGGCCAAGCCTGTTACCGTCGCCTCCCATGACGATCTCGATCCGGCACTTCGGCCACTGGGACCGGCCGATGGTGGGCATTCACATGGCGGCCGACGGCGGCGCCAGGCCGCGCGCGCGCTTCCTGCTCTGCCGCCCCCTGGGCCAGGAAGCCGTGCGCAGCTCGGCTGTCTTCCGCGTGGCCGGCGAACGGCTCTCGCGCGAGGGCGTGGAGTCCCTGCGCTTCGACTACCACGGCACCGGCGACTCGCCCGGCGACGAGGGCGCGCAGTCGCTGGACGACTGGGTGCGCGACACCCTGGCCGCGCACGAGCTCATCGTCGGCGACGGCGGCCCGCCCGTGCACTGGTTCGGCATGGGCCTGGGTGCGGTCATCGCCCTGCGCGCCGCGCTGCTGGCCAAGCACCCGCCGCGCCACCTGGTGCTGTGGGAGCCGGTGTTCAACGGCCCGGGCTACCTGCAGGCCCTGGTCGCCGGCCACAAGGCCGAGCTGGCCATGATGTTCGCCCAGCCCTGGGAGCAGATCGCGGCCAGCGGCAAAGTGGCCGAACCCGCGCTGCCCGGCGACGTGCTGGGCTTTGACTTCGGCGAGCGCCTGGTCGCCGACCTGCGCGCCCTGCCCGACCTGAACGTGCTGCCGGCGCTGCGCCGCGGCCTGCGCATCACCTGCGCCGTGCGCGGCGACCAGCCCCACCCGCTGGCCGCCCACGCCGGCCTGGCGGCCCTGAAGCTGCACACCGTGGAACACCCCACCGACTGGATGTCCAGTCAGGCCATGGGCACCGCCATCGCCCCCCCCGACATCCCGCGCGTGCTGCTCGCCACCCTCGATTGACCCGCATGCAGGAGCAGACCCGTACCGTCGGCGCCGAAGGCCACCTCGTCGCCACCTTCACCCCCGCCCAGGGCGCGCCGGGCGCGACACCGCCCGTGGTGGCCGTGCTCAGCAACTCCGGCGTCATCCCGCGCGGCGGGCCGCACCGCATCAACGTGCTGCTGGCGCGCGAGTTCGCCGCCATGGGCATCCCCTCGGTGCGCTTCGACATGAGCGGCCTGGGCGACAGCCAGCGCAGCGACAGCACCCGCTCCGTCACCGAGCAATGGGTGGCCGACACGCGCGAGGTGATGGACGCCGCCCAGGCCCAGTTCGGCTGCGCGCGCTTCGTGATGGTGGGTCTGTGCTCGGGCGCCATCATCGGCCACTTGGTGGCCCTGGAAGACCCGCGCATGCGCGCCGTTCTGCTGTGGGACATGTACGCCTACCCCACGCTGCAGTCGCGCCTGCGCAAGCTCGCCTTCAAGATCGGCCGCGCCGGGCTCATCGGCTCGGCGCAGAAGGCCGGCGTGATGCTGCTGCGGCAACTGCGCCTGATGCCGCCCGACGACACGCCGGCCAAGCCCAAGGGCGAGATGTCGGTGTCGCCGCCCAAGGACGAATTCATGGGCCGCGTGGACCGGCTCACGAACCAGGGCGTGGAACTGCTGTTCGCCTACTGCGGCGGCCAACCCGAATGGTTCAACCACCGGGGACAGTTCGCCGCCATGTTCGCGGGCCAGCCCTGGCTGCCCAAGGTCTCGTTCGAGCTGCTGGAGACGACGGACCACCTGATCACGAGCGGGCCGGCGAAGCGGGCGTTCATCGACATGACGACGGGATGGGTGCGGGAGCGGGTGGTGCCGGCGGCTGACCGTCACTCGTAGTGCGTCCACAGGCGAAGGACGCGGACGACCCGCTCCTTGGCGAAAACTTCGTAGACCAGCCGATTGTGGATGTTGATCCGCCGCGAGTACGCGCCGGCGAGATCGCCCACCAGCTTCTCAAAGGCCGGCGGATTCTGAAAAGGATCCTTCTCGAGGATCGCCAACAGCTCGTCGACTTTTGGCTTGAGCCCTGCTGCCTTGACCTTCCTCGCGTCCTTGAGCGCCTGCTTCGCGTAGGCCAGCTCCCACTTCACCATTTCAGCTCGCGCGCGCTCTTGGACAAGGGCTCGGCCATGCCTTCGCGGATGGACTCACGCATGCCCGGCACGGACAGCAGGTGCATCGTTTCCTGAATGGCGGCCCAGTCTTCGGCCGACACCAGCACGGCAGACGCGTTCTTGCCGGCAATCATGACGGGCTGATGGGATTCAGTCGTCTGGTCGATCAGGCGATAGAGATTGGCGCGCGCGGCGGATGCGGTCAAGACGTTCATGGGGCACTCCGGAAAGGGTCAAAGCGTACGCTTTTTCGCACGCCTCGTCAATCGCGCTGCTTTTTTTGCAAATCATCAGCCTGTCCCCGCCACGCCCCCCCGCCCAGGGCTGCTGCGGTGCAATCGCTCCTTTTTTTCCAGCCTCCGCCAAGGGGCGAAAGGAAGAACATGAAGCAGCAGCATGGGTCGAGAAGTTGTGTGGTCATCGCCTTGTTGGCCGGCGCGTTGGGGACGGGTCGCGCCGAACCGCCTCACCATCCCGCGCCGGTGTTCGCCGCCGAGCCGGTCCGGGCGTTTCTGTCGAACCCCGATTTCTGCGCCTACATGCTCTCGCCACCGGACGGCGAGTCGGCCAGCTTCCTGGTTCGCTTCGACGACGCCGCCCAGGCCGCCGTCCGCGGTTTGCGCGCTGCCGACGCCGCCCTCACCGAAACCGGTGCCCTGTTTCGGCTGCGCGCCGGCTGCGACGCCCGCCAGGCAGCAGCGAGCGACTGAGGTGGGGGCAGGCCTCACGCGCCGCTGTCCTTGCTGACGAACCATGTCGCGCCGGCAACGACGAACACGCTCCCCAGCATGGCCAGAGGCCCCATCGAATCACCGAGGATGGCCATGGACAGCAGGATCGTGAAGACGGGGCCGACCGCGCCAATGGCCGAGTGGGCCTGAGGCGACAAGGTTTTCAGCGCGGCGCTGAGAAGAAAGGACGGGAGCACCGTGCCGAGCACGGCCAGGAGACCCGCGTAGACCAGAACGTCGGTGTGCGCGAACCACCCGTCCGTCGGTTGTGCAATGCCACAGGCGGCGATCGTGCAAAGAGCGGCAGCCGACATCGAGATGCACGTGAAGGCGACGGCGCCCACGCCGCGCACGGCGGTGCTCGCCAGCTGTTGGAACAAGGCATAGGTCCAGGCGGAGCCAAAAACCAGGACGACACCGATGGCGCCCACCGTGGCGGTGGTGCCTGCCAAACCTTCAAACAGAACCAAAGCCAGGCCCGCATAGCTGACGAAAAGGCCGGCCAACGCACGGCGCTGCAGTCGATGGCCGAACCAACCGGCTCCCATCACCGCCACAAAAAAGGGGTACGTGAACAGGATCAAGCGCTCGACAGGCGCCGAGACGTACTCGAGACCTTTCATGTCGAGGTAGCTCGATACCGCATAGCCCAGCACGCCTATTCCCGCACTTGTCACCAGGGCCGACCGAGAAACCGGCCTGACCGACCCGCGGAGACGGGCCACGAGCCAGACCGACAGGTAGATGGGCAGCGCGATCAGCATTCGCAAGGCCAGCAGCGCCTCCGCGTTGCCGCCGGCGGCATAAGCGAGCTTGATCAGCACGCTCTTGCTCGAGAAGAGAAGCGCCGCAGCGAGGGCAAGAAGACCAGCGTGCACGGCGTCAACCGGCAGCGCCCGGCAGGGCGATGTCGAGAATGACCTTGCCGGCGGCGCCGGCCTCGACACGCTCGTGCGCGCCGGCGATGTCCTGAAGGCGGTAGGCAACAGGCAAACGAACGGACAGACGACGCGCCGCCAGCATCTGGTTGATGTGTTGAATGGCCTGGTCGCGGCAATGACGGGGCTGCTCCGCGCCAGAGACGAAATGCAGCGTGACGCCGTGTTTCTGAAGCGGCAGAACGTCGACGGCGGGCCGCATGCCGGACGCCGAACCGAAGACCACCACCGACCCGTGTCTTGCGAGCAAACCCAAGTAGAGCCCAACGTTTGCCGCGAAGTCGACGTCCACGATGTGGTCCACGCCGCGAGACCCGGCGAAGCACGTCACGGCTTGCACGAACCCGGGGTCGCTGGCAATGAAGCAGCCATCGGCGCCGACGTCGCTCAGGGACGCCTTGCCCGATGGCGTGCGGACGACGCCCGCAACCATGGCGCCGCGTGACTTGGCGAACTGGACGCAGAGGCGCCCGACGGCGCCGCTTGCCCCGAAGACCAGGACCGATCGGTTCCGCAAATCGTTCAACACGGAGATGCATCGGTGCGCGGTCATGCCGGGAACGCCCAAGGCGGCACCCACTTCGAACGACGCCGACGGCGGGAGCGGGACCGCGTGTGCGCTGGGAAGCGCGATGAATTCGGCGGCGGTGCCGAACGCCCGACACCATTGCGCGTTCCACAACCATACGCGCTCACCCTCGCGGGCCGGTGACACGCCAGCGCCGACCGCATCAATCACGCCCGCGCCATCGCTGTGCGGAATAACGATCGGAAACACCATGGGCCTCGCGATGGCACCGGCACGCCGCTTGACGTCGGCCGGGTTGATGCCGGACGCAAACACCTTGACGCGCACTTCACCCCTTGCGGGCGTGGGCAGATTCAGTTCGTCCACCCGAAGCACGTCGCGGGCGTCGCCTTGCCGTGTATAGAAAGCCGAGAGCATCACGGGCGCGCATCATGCCGCGGCTGCCTCGCAGGCCCGCGAAAAGCGCCTTATGAAGTGATCACGTCTTGCGCCGCCCGCCGGTCATTACCCGACCATCCCGGCCGCGCCCGAAGGCCTGTGCGGGACCTGACGTCCTCCCTCACCGAAACCCCGCCGCCCCCATCCACCTTCTCACCAAGCCCACCAACCTTTGCTGGCTCGCCAGTGTCGTGAACGTGTGGTCGCAGCGCTCGAAGTACTCGATCAGCAGGCGGCCGTTGAAGTCCAGCGCGGGGAACGCGTCCTGCAGTTGCCGGCGGTAGTTGTGCTGGCGCTCGCGGTCGGAGGTGAGCACGGTGAGGAACAAGGCGCCGTTGCCCAGCGCGCGGCCATAGGCGTTCTCAAGGAAGGCCCGCACCTCGGGGTGCTCCAGGGTCACGGCCGGGCGGGCCGCCGCCATGTCGCCGCCCGCCGCGTCGCCCTCGCCCACCGGCGCCCCATGCGCGCGGCGCTTGAGCAGCTGCCACACCGGGTGCCGCCCCAGGGCCACGTTCTTCCAGGTGCGCAGGCTCAGCAGGCGGCCCGAGTAGTGCTTGAGGTAGTAGCCCTTGGTGCGCGGGATTGATGGGTCCAGCAGCACCACACCGACCACGCGCGGGTCGCTGGCCGCGTAGATGACCGAGTGGTCCGCGCCGGAGCACAGGCCCATCAGCACCACGCGCTTCACCTGCCGCGTGGCCTGCAGGGTGTCGATGGTGTCGCGGATGTCGGCCAGGGCCGCGTCCAGCGGGGCCGATCCGTCCTCTCGGCCCTGGCTGTCGCCCAGGCCCGAAAGGTCCACGCGCAGCACGGGGAAGCCATCGGCCGAGAGCGCACGGGCCAGGGACACGTGCAGGCGGTTGGGGCCCACGCGGTGGATGATGCCGGCGTTGAGGATGATGACGAAGGGCGGGTCTTCGCGCGGCGCCTGGCCATTCGCTGGCGGCAGCGGCGGCGTGATGACACCGACCAGGCCATTGGCCGGGCCGAGCAGGAGCGTTTGTTCGGCGGCGTGGGGGGTCGTCATGACACCGTCCACTCCACCACGCGGCGCAGCAGCTTCACCGGCACGGCCCCCGCGCCCGAGTGCCGGTCCTCCAGCCAGGCGGGCTGCACCTCGATGCGCTCCAGCGCCGAGCCGTCGCCCGGCGGCAGCGCCGCGCCCAGCGCGCCCCAGGCCTCGCGGTGTTCGCTCACCACGGCCAGGCTGCGCGCGGGCCAGGTGGGCATGGGGTTCAACAAGTCGATGGCCTCGATGTCCTGCACCAGCGCCTCGCTCAGCGCAAAGCCCAGCAGCTCCGAGGGTCCCGCGCTCAGGCCGCGCGTGCGCAGGGTCTGTTCGTGCAGCGCGCGCAGTTCGGCCAGGTGCTCGCGCCCGCTGAGCACCGGGTCCCACAGCACCAGGCCGTCCACGTCGCGGCGGCGCTTGGTGGCCGCGCGCGCCGCGAGCGTGGCGCCCAGGCGCAGGCCCACCAGGGTCACACGCTGCAGGCCCGCCGTGTCCTTCAGTTCGTCGATGGCGGTCATCACGTCGCCCGTCCAGCCGTCGATGCGCGCATCGCCCATGTCGCCGGCCGAGTCGCCGGTGCCGTGGCAGTCGAAGCGCAGCACGTGCACGCCGGCCTCGCTGAGCCATTTGCCCAGCTGGGCCATGCTGCGGTGCGCGCGCAGGTACTCGGGGCCCCAGGGCGCGCACAGCACGGCGCCGCGCGCGCGGCCGCCGCCAGCGCGCGCGGGGGTGTAGAGGCCGAACAGGCGGCGCGATCGCTCGCCGAAGTACAGGGGCGTCATGCCTTGACCACCCCCTTTCCTGCCGCGGCCGAGGCCACCACCTGGCGCAGGTTCTGGAAGAACAGCGTGCGCGCGTCCATGCGCCAGCCCAGTTTCTGTTCCACCGCCAGCACCACGCGCAGCGAGAGCAGCGAGTGCCCGCCGAGCTCGAAGAAGTTGTCCTCGGCGCCCACGCGCTCCACGCGCAGGATGTCGCGCCAGATCTCGGCCATGGTCTGTTCGGGGCCGCCCTCGGGCGCCACGTAGTGGCGCGCGGCCTGCACCGCGTTCTTGAACGGGTCGGGCAGCGCGGCGCGGTCGGCCTTGCCGTTGGGCGTGAGCGGGATCGCGTCCACCGCCGCCACCACCGAGGGAATCATGTAGTCGGGCAGGTCGCGGCGCAGGTGGCGGCGCACGTCGCTGGCGGTGAGGTCGGCGCCCGGCTCGAAGACGATGTAGGCCACCAGGCGCAGGTCGCCGGGCGCGGCCTCGCGGCCCATCACCACGGTCTGGCGCACGGCCTCGTGCGTGGCCAGGCGGGCCTCGATCTCGCCCAGTTCGATGCGAAAGCCGCGGATCTTCACCTGGTGGTCGAGCCGGCCCAGGTGGTGCAGCCGGCCCTCGGCGTCCCAGCGCGCGAGGTCGCCGGTGCGGTAGAAGCGCGCGCCGGCCTGGGCCGCGAAGGGGTCGGCCACGAAGCGCTCGGCCGTGAGCTCGGGCCGCCCGTGGTAGCCCAGGGCCACGCCCGCGCCGCCGATCCACAGCTCGCCGGGCACGCCCACGGGCAGGGGCTGCTGGTGCGCATCGAGCACGTAGACCTGGGTGTTGGCGATGGGCCGGCCGATGCCCACCGCCGCGGGCGACGGTGCCACGCGTTCGGCGGTGGACCAGATGGTGGTCTCGGTGGGGCCGTAGAGGTTCCACAGCTCACCCACGCGGCTGAGCAGCGCGTCGGCCAGCTCGCGCGGCAGCCCTTCGCCGCCGCAGAAGGCGCGCAGCGCGGGCGACCCGGTCCAGCCCGATTCGATGAGCAGACGCCAGCTGGCGGGCGTGGCCTGCAGCACCGTGGCGCCGCTGGCCTGCAAGGCCTCGATCAGCGAGGGTCCGTCGCTCGCGGTGTCGCGCGAGAGCAGTTCCACGCGCGCGCCCACCAGGAGCGGCAGGTAGAGCTCCAGGCCCGCGATGTCGAAGGAGATGGTGGTGATGGCCGCCAGCACGTCCTCGGCCGCGAGGCCGGGCGCCTGTCGCATGGCGCCGAGGAAGTTGCTCAGCCCGCCGTGCGACACCACCACGCCCTTGGGTCGGCCGGTGGAGCCGGAGGTGTAGATCACGTAGACCGGGTCGCCCGGCGCGGGCGTGCCGTCGAGGTCGCCACCGTCGAGCGCCGCCAGCGCGCCGGCCTCGCGCGCGGGGTCGAACAGCCGCACACCGGACGGCGGGTCCACCGCATCGGCGGCCTCGCCGGTGGTGAGCAGCACGCTCGCGCCGCTGTCGTCCAGCATGTAGGCCAGGCGATCGGCGGGAAAGCCCGGGTCCAGCGGCACGTAGGCGCCGCCGGCTTTCTGCACGGCGAGCAGGGCCACCAGCATGTCCAGCGAGCGCTCGGTGCACACGCCCACGCGCACACCCGCGGCCACGCCCAGGCCGCGCAGGTGGCGCGCCCATTGGTTGGCGCGGCGGTTGAGCTCGCCGTAGCTCAGGAATTCGCCTTCGAAGCCCACGGCGGTGCGTTCGGGCGCGCTCGCCGCCTGGCGTTCGAACTGGCGCGCGAAGGGCGCGGTGTCGAGGGCGCGCGCGGTGTCATTGAAGTCCAGCAGCAGCTGCCGGCGCTCGCCGTCCGTGAGCAGGGGCAGGCGGCTGATCGGTGCCTCGCCCTGCGCCAGCGCGGCGCGCAGCAGCACCTGCAGCTGCGAGGCCAGGCGCTGCATGTGGGCGGCGGAGTACAGGTCGCTGCGGTATTCCAGGCTGCACAGGATGCGGCCCTCGTGCTCGCGCGCGAACCAGGTGATCTCGTTGAGCGCGCCGCCGCTGTGCACCACCACGTCGCCCTGCTCGGGTGCGGCGGCGGCCTGGTGGTAGACCACCGCCAGCTGGAACAGCGGCGAGTGCTGGAAGCTGCGCACCGGGCGCACGCGCTCCACCACGGCCTCGAAGGGGGTGTCGCGGTGCGCGTGCGCGTCCAGCAGCGCGCCGCGCGCGCGCCGCAGCAGCTCGCTGAAACTGGGGTCGTCGGCCGTGCGCAGGCGGATCACCAGCAGGTTCACGAAGGGACCGATGAGGTCCTCGAACTCGGCGCGCTCGCGCACGCCCATGGGGCTGCCGATGAGCGCGTCGCCCTGCCCCGTGTGCGCGCGCAGCAGCGCGGCACTGGCGGCCAGGAAAGCCATGTAGACGGTGGCCTGGCGCTCCTGCACCCAGCGCTTGAGGGCGGCGCTGAAGGCGGCGTCGAACTCGAAATCCACCGTGGCGCCGCGCGCGGGCGCGTCGCTCGCCGGCAGGTCGGGCGGGAACATGGAGGTGGGCGGCGCGCCTTTGAGGGTGTCGTCCCACCAGTCGAGTGCGGCGCGGATGGCCTCGGGGCGCTGGTGCTCGCGCTGCCAGGCGGCGTAGTCGGCGTACTGCAGGCGCGTGGGCCCGCCCTGCGGCTCGGGCGCCGGCGTCTGCAGCTCCCGCGCCAGTTCGCGCAGCAGGATCTGCAGCGACCAGGCGTCCACCGCGATGTGGTGGGCCGCCACGATCAGCCCGTAGCCTTCGGGCGCGAAGTCCAGCAGCTCGAAGCGCAGCGGGGTCTGGCGCGACAGGTCGATGGGCGTGTGCACCGCGCGCTCCCGCGCGGCCTGCACGGCGGCCAGGCGCTCGCTGGCCGGCAGGTGGCGCAGGTCGTGCACGGTCACCGGCGGCACGTCCACCCGGCGCGCGCCGGGCACGCCGTCCTCCTGCACGAAGTGCACGCGCAGGCCCAGGTGGCGCGCGTGCACGCGCTGCACGGCGGCCAGCAGTTGCTCGCGCGGCACCTCGCCGCGCACGGGCCAGGCCAGGGCCAGCAGGTAGGTGGTGCTCTCGGGCTCCAGCTGTTGCAGGATCCACAGGCGCTCCTGGAACAGCGAGAGCGGCAGCAGGCCGTCGTGCGCCACGCGGGCGCGCGGCGCGCCGCCGTCCCTCGGCGCCGGCACCGCGTGCGCCACCGCGCCGCGCTCGGCCAGCAGCGCCATCAGCTCGGCCTTGTGCGCGGCGATGTCGGCCTTCAGCCCGTCGTCGAGCCGGCCGCGGCTGGCGCTCACGCGCAGCCGGCCTTCGGCCACCTCCAGGTCCACACCCAGCCCCTCCAGCCGGTGCAGCAGTTCTCGCGCATTCAAAACTCGATCTCCTCCCGATCGTCGTCGTTGGCTTCGGTCGTGGCCAGGCCCTCCTGCACCCGCTGCGCCAGGGCTTGCAGGGTGGAGGCGTCGAACATGTCGCGCAGCGCCAGCTGCACCCCGAGCGATTCGCGGATGCGCGCGAGCACCCGCGTGGCCAGCAGGGAGTGTCCCCCCAGATGGAAGAAGTCGTCGTGCGCGGCCACGCTGTCCACGCCCAGCAGCTCGACCCAGATGGCGGCCAGGCGGGCCTGCACGTCGCCCGGCGGGGCATCGTCGGCACCCGCGGGCCGCGCGGACGCGGCCTGGCGGGCGGGCGCGGTGTCGCGCGCCGCCGCGTCGGCGCGCGGCGCCTCGATCGGCGGGTTCAGCGCGGCCGAGCGCGCCAGCGACAGGGCCTGTGGCAGGTCGTAGGGCACCACCACCACGCGGCGCAGCTCGCTGGCGAGCACGCGCTCGAAGGCATCCAGGCCGTCGGCCGTGCCGATGGCCTGGGCCAGGTACGCGTCCCAGGCGGCGCGGCGCCAGGCGGGCACCTCCAGCTTCGCGGCCATGCCGACCTCACGCCAGGCGCCCCAGTCGAAGGCCACCACGCGGCGCCAGGCCGGCGGCGCCTCGGCCGATTCGGCAAAGGCGTCGAGCACGGCGTTGGCCGAGGCGTAGTCGGCCACGCCGGGCGCGCCCAGCACGGCGTTGATGGAGCTCATCAGCACCACCAGTTCCAGCGGCTCATCGGCCAGCAGCTCGCGCAGCACGCGCAGGCCACCGAGCTTGGGCGCGAGCACGGCCTCGATGGACTCGGGCGTCTTCAGCGCCGACAGCGCGCCTTCGCCGGCCACGCCGGCCGCGTGGACCACGGCGTCGATGCGTCCCCAGCGCGCGCGCGCGGCCCGCACGGCGGCGGCCATGGCCGTGGCGTCGGCGGCGTCGGCCTGGGCCAGCTCCACCTCGCCGCCCGCGGCCTCGATGGCGCGCAGCGCCGCGATGGTCTGGGCGTGCCGCTCATCGCCGCCGTGCGTGGCCAGCCAGGCGTCCCACCCGGCGCGCGGCGGCAACGCGGTGCGCGCGGTGAGCAGCAGGCGCGCGCGGCGCCGCTCGGCCAGGCGCTGCGCGATGGCCAGGCCCATGCCACCGAGGCCGCCGGTGATCAGCACCACCGCGCCGTCGCGCAACGGCAGGGCGTCGGCGTCCACGGCGGGCAAGGCGGTGCGCTCATGGCGGCGCAGCCAGCGCTGGCCCTGGCGGCGCGCCACCATGTCTTCCTCGTCGCGCGCCAGGGCTTCGTCCAGCAGGCCTTGCGCGGCCGACTCGGCGGACTCGGCGCCCGCGGCCTCCAGGTCGAGCTGGCGCAGGCGCAGGCCCGGCATTTCCAGCGGCAGGGCCAGCACCGGGCCGATGGCGAGCGCGGCCACCGAGCGCGCCACGGCCTCGCCCAACACGCTGTGCGCGCCGGCCGTGGCCACGATCACCCGCACCGGCTCACGGGCCGAGGGCGCCAGCGCGGCGGCCAGCGCCACGGGCGCGTGGTGCAGCCATTGGATGGCCTGCGTGTCGCTGCCCTCGTGCACCGGCAGGCCCCAGAGCGCGAAGGCGCCCGCCACCGGCTGGCCGGCCGCGCGGGCCTGGGCCACGGCGGCCTCGGCCTCGGCGGGCGAGGCGATGCGCACGGCGCGGCCGCCGGCGTCGCCGACCTGGCGCGCCAGCGCCTCGGCCAGCGCGTCGGCCCCACCGGCGATGAGCCAGGTGCCCGACAGCCGGGCCGCGCGGTTGCGCGGCGCGCGCGACCAGGTGGGCGCGTAGAGCCAGTCGGCCACGTCGCGGCTGAAGGCCAGGTCCTGGGCCCCGCCCGCCTTTGCGACCGGCGCGTCGGCAGCCGGCGCGGGCGCCGGCGCGGACGCATCGATCGCGCAGCGCTGGCGCTCGAAGGGATAGGTGGGCAGGGGCACGCGGCGCGCGGGGCGCCCGCCATGCAGGCCGGCCCAGTCCAGCGCCACGCCCGCGAGCCACAGGCGGCCCGCCGCGTCCAGCGCGGCCGGCGCTTCCTGCTTCGCCTCGCGCGCGCCGCCCAGCGAAGCGGCCACGCGCCGCGCGCCCTGCGGGCCCAGCGCCAGGCCGGCCAGCGTGGCCAGCGCGCGGCCCGGGCCCACCTCCAGCAGGTGCAGCGAGGCATCGGCCGAGAGCGTGCGCACACCGGCGTCGAACAAAACGGCGCGGCGCAGGTGCTCGGCGTAGTACGCGGGCGAGGTCGCCTGCTCGGGCGTGATCCACTGGCCCGTGAGGTTGGACACGTAAGGCAGCGTGGGCGCGTGCAGCGCGATCCCGCGCACCAGTGCGGTGAAGGGCTCGAGCACGCCGTCCATCATGGAGGAGTGAAAGGCGTGCGAGGTGTGCAGCGGCTGCGCCTCGGTGCCCATCGCCGCGAGCGCGGCCAGCCCGGCCTCCAGCGCCTCGCGCGGGCCGGCGATGGCGCACAGGCCGGGCGCGTTCACGGCCGCGATCTCCAGCGCCGGCGCGTTCGCCGCCAGCCAGGCGCGCAGCGCGCCTTCGTCCATGTGCACGGCCGCCATGCCACCGGGCGCCATGCCCTGCATCAGGCGGCCGCGCGCGGCCACCAGCGCGAGCGCGTCGGCCAGCGACAGCACGCCCGCCAGGTGCGCGGCCACGTACTCGCCGATGCTGTGGCCCAGCATGGCGGCGGGGCGCACGCCCCAGCTCTGCCACAGCAGGGCCAGCGCGTATTCGGTGACGAACAGCGCGGGCTGGGCGTAGCGCGTCTCGTTGATGGTGGTGTCGCCCGCCGGCGCGAACAGCAGCTCGCGCAGGTCGCGGCCCAGGGGTTCACGCAGCAGCCCGGCGCAGCGGTCCACGGCCTCGCGGTAGACGGGGTACTGCGCGTACAGGCCCGCGCCCATGCCCGCGAACTGGCTGCCCTGGCCGCTGAACAGGAAGGCCACGGGGCGCTCGCCGCCTTCGTGCCGCGCGCCGTGCATGGGCGGGCGCTGCGGCGCGTCGAGCGCGGCGATGAGTTCGGCCACCGAGGACACGGCCACCGCGCGGCGCTGCGCGAAGGCGCGCCGGCCGGTCTGCAGGGTCCAGGCGGTGTCGCGCAGGGCCGCCTCGGGATGGGCCTGCAGGTGCTGCTTCAGGCGCTGGGTGGCGGCGTCCAGCGCGGCCTCGGTGCGCGCGGACAGCACGATGAGCTGCGGGCCTTCGTCGGCCAGCGGGCGCTCCCGCTCGGGCGCCTCTTCCAGCACCACGTGCGCGTTGGTGCCGCCGATGCCGAAGGAGCTGACGCCCGCGCGGCGTGGCGTGGGCCCGGCCGGCCAGGGCGCGGCCTCGGCACTGGCGGTGAAGGGCGAGGCCTCCAGGTTGAGCTGCGGGTTGGGCCGCTGGAAGTTCACCAGCGGCGGCAGCTCGCGGTGCTTGAGCGCCAGCACGGCCTTGATGAGCCCGGCCACGCCGGCCGCCGCGTCCAGGTGGCCCAGGTTGGCCTTGAGCGAACCCAGGCGGCAGAAGCCGCGCTGGTCGGTGTCGCCCTCGAACACCTGGCGCAGCGCGGCGATCTCGATCGGGTCACCCAGCGGCGTGGCCGTGCCGTGCGCCTCGATGTAGCCGATGCTGCGCGGCGCCACGTCGGCCAGGATCTGTGCGGTGGCGATGGCCTCGACCTGGCCGTCCACGCTGGGCGCGGTGTAGCCGGCCTTGCCGGCGCCGTCGTTGTTGATGGCCGCACCGCGGATGACCGCGTGGATGGTGTCGCCGTCGGCCAGCGCGTCGGCCAGGCGCTTGAGCACCACGATGCCCGCGCCCGCGCCGGGGCGCGTGCCCTTGGCCTCGGCGTCGAAGGGGCGGCAGCGGCCGTCGGGCGAGAGGATCATGCCCTCCTGGTAGAGGTAGCCGCCGCGCTGCGGGAAGCTCAGCGAGACGCCGCCGGCCAGGGCCATGTCGCATTCGTGGCGCTCCAGCGCGCGGCAGGCCGCCTGCACCGCCACCAGCGAGGTGGAGCAGGCGGTCTGCAGCGTCATGCTGGGGCCGCGCAGGTCCAGCTTGTAGGACACGCGCGTGCAGAGGAAGTCCTTGTCGTTGCCCAGCATGAGCTGGTAGCCGCCCACCGCCGCCGCCAGCGCGGGCTGGCGCAGGATCTGCGACATCAGGTAGGTGTTCATGCTGGCGCCCGCGTACACGCCCACCGGTGCCTCGATGGCGCCGGGCGCGTAGCCCGCGTGCTCCAGCGCCTCCCACGCGCATTCCAGAAAAATCCGCTGCTGCGGATCGATCACCTGCGCCTCGCGCGGCGACAGGCCGAAGAAGGCGGCGTCGAAGTGCTCCGATTCCTGCAGCACGGTGCCGCGTTTCACGTAGCCCGGCGAGGCGCTCAACGCGGGGTCCACGCCGGCCTCGCGCAGGTCCTGGTCGCTGAAGTCCTCCAGCGATTCCACGCCCTCGCGGATGTTGCGCCAGAAGGCGTCGAGGTCGGCCGCGCCGGGGAAACGCCCCGCCAGGCCGACGATGGCGATGGCGTGCGCGGGGTACTGGTCCTTGAGGTTCATCCGTCAACCCTGAATCTGTTTCGCGGCCCGGGCGCGCGCGCGCTCCAGCGCCGAACTCGCGCCCACCGGCGCGCCCAGGCGCTGCGCCTGCGCCGCCACCGTGGTGCGCTGGAACAACTCGACCAGCGCGATCTCCTGCCCGAACTCGCGCTTGAGCGCGGCCTGCAGGCGCACCAGCAGCAGCGAGTGCCCGCCAATGTCGAAGAAGTTGGCGTGCAGGCCCACGCGATCGATTTTGAGGATCTCGCGCCACAGCGCGGCCACCTGGCGCTGCACGGGCGACATCAGGGCCTCGGTCACCTCGTCGGCCTCGCTCGGCGCGGCCGCCTCGGGCACCGGCAGGGCCTTGCGGTCGACCTTGCCGTTGGGCGTGAGCGGAAAGGCCTCCAGCACCACGAACTGGCCGGGCACCATGTACTCGGGCAGCTGCGCGCGCAGCGTGGCGCGCATGGCCTCGGCCTCGGGCCGGGCGCCGGCCTCGGGCACCACGTAGGCCACCAGGCGCTGGTCGCCGGGCGTGTCCTCGCGCACGTGCACCACGTTGCCCTTGAGGCCGGGGTGGCGCGAGAGCACGGTCTCGATCTCGCCCAGCTCGATGCGAAAGCCGCGCACCTTCACCTGGTGGTCGCGCCGGCCCACGAACTCCAGTCGGCCGTCGGCCAGGAAGCGCACCACGTCGCCGGTGCGGTACACGCGCGTGGGACCCACGCCGGGCAGCGCCAGCGTCACGAACTTCTCGGCCGTGAGCTCGTCGCGGTGCCGGTAGCCGCGCGCCAGGCCGTCGCCGCCGATGCACAGCTCGCCGCCGACGCCGATCGGTGCCGGCAGGCCCGAGGGCTCCAGCACGTAGACCTGGGTGTTGGCGATGGGCCGGCCGATGGAGATGCCGCGCGCGGTGTCGGTGATGCGCTGCACCGTGGACCAGATGGTGGTCTCGGTGGGCCCGTACATGTTCCAGAGCTCGCCACCGGTGGCGATGAGCTTGTCGGCCAGCTCGCGCGGCAGGCCCTCGCCGCCGCACAGCATCTTCAGGCCGGGCCGGCCGCGCCAGCCGCTGTCGAGCAGCAGGCGCCAGGTGGCGGGCGTGGCCTGCAGCAGCGTGGCCTCGTGCCAGTCCAGCAACTGCGCCAGGCGCAGGCCGTCGAGCGCGGTGGCGCGCGCGGCCAGCACCACGGTGCCGCCCACGGTCAGCGGGCCATGGATCTCCAGGCCGGCGATATCGAAGGACAGCGTGGTCACGGCCACGAAGCGGTCCTGCGCACCAATGCCCGGCTCGCGCTGCATGGACAGCAGGAAGTTCACCACCGAGCGGTGTTCCAGCATCACGCCCTTGGGGCGGCCGGTGGAGCCCGAGGTGTAGATGACGTAGGCCAGGTCGTGGGGCCCCGCGATCGCGGGCGGGTTCAGCGGCGACAGCGCCGCCAGCTCGGCCTCGCCCGCGTCCAGGCGCACGCCGTGCACGCCATCGGGCAGGCCATCGGCCAGCGCGGACTGCGTGACCACGATGCCCAGCTCGGCGTCTTCCATCATGTAGTCGAGCCGGTCCTTGGGAAAGGCCGGGTCCAGCGGGACGTAGGCCGCGCCGGCCTTCAGGATGCCCAACACCGCGACCACCATGTCCAGGCCGCGCTCCATCCACACGCCCACCAGCGAACCCGCCCCCGCGCCGAGCGAGCGCAGGTGGTGGGCCAGGCGGTTGGCGCGCGCGTTCAGCTCGCCATAGCCCAGCGCCTGCTCCTCGAAGCGCACGGCCACCGCCTCGGGCGTGCGCGCCGCCTGGACCTCGAACAGGCCGTGCACGGTCTGCTGGCGCGGGTAGTCCTGTGCGGTGGCGTTCCAGTCGAGCAGCAGCTGGCGCTCCTCGGCCGGGGTCAGCAGGTGAAGGTCGGCGATGCGCGCCTCGGGCGCGTCGATGAACCCGCGCAGCAGTCGCTCGTAGTGGCCCTGCCAGCGCGCGATGGTGCTGTCGTCGAACAGGTCGGCGTTGTATTCGAAGTAGCAGCGCAGGCCCTGGGGGATGTCGAAGACGTCGACGGCGAGGTCGAAGCGCGCCGACTTCACCTCCAGCTCCACGGGCTCGCAGCGCAGGTCGGGCAGGTCCAGGCCGGTCAGCTGCATGTGCTGCAGCACGAACAGCACCTGGAACAGCGGCGAGTGGTCGAGCTCGCGGCGCGTGCCCAGCAGGTCGACCAGCATGTCGAAGGGCATGGCCTGGTGCTGGTAGGCCTTGAGCGCGCGGTCGCGCACGCGCGCCATCAGCTCGCGCACGCTGGGGTTGCCCGAGAGGTCGGCGCGCAGCACCAGGTTGTTGGCGAAGAAGCCGATGACGTGCTCGACCTCGGTGCGGTTGCGGTTGGCGATGGCCGAGCCGATGGCGATGTCGGTCTCGCCGCTGTAGCGGTGCAGCAGCACCTGGAAGGCCGACATCAGCACCATGTACAGCGTGACGCCTTCCTGGCGGCCGAAGGCCTTGAGGCGCTGCGACAGCTCCGGCGAGAGCTGCAGCGTGCGGCGCGCGCCCCGCGTGGTCTGCACCGGCGGGCGCGGCCGATCGGTGGGCAGCTGCAGCAGGGAAGGCAGGTCCTGCAGCTCGCGCTTCCAGAACGCCGCGTGCTCGTCCAGCGCGCCCTGCGCGAAGGCCTGCCGCTCCCACTCGGCGTAGTCGTGGTACTGCACCGGCGGCGGCGCCAGGTTGGGCTCCTGCCCGGTGACCAGGTGGGTGTAGAGCGACTGGAATTCCAGCATGAAGATGCCGATCGACAGCCCATCCGAGACGATGTGGTCGATCGCGATGGCGAGCACGTGGCGATCGGCGGCCTCGCGGATCAGGCCCACGTGCAGCAGCGGCGCGCGCGTGAGGTCGAAGGGCTTTTGCACGACGCCCTCCGCCGCCCGGGTGGACGCCGCCGCCAGCGCCTCGCCCCGCAGGTGGGACAGGTCGATGCGTTCGATGGCCAGCGGCGTCTGCGCCTCGATCACGCAGCGCGGCTCGCCCTGCACGGTGACGAAGCGCGTGCGCAGGCTTTCGTGGCGCACCACCAGCATCTGCAGCGCGCGCTCCAGCGCGCCGTCGTCGAGCGCGCCCGTGAAGCGCAGCACCGCCGGGATGTTGTAGGCGTGGCTGTGCGGATCGACCTGGCGCAGGAACCACAGGCGCTGCTGGGTGTGCGACACCGGCATGTCGGCCTGGCGCGGCACCGGCACCAGCGGGGGCAGCGCCGATCGCGCGGGGGCCGCGCCCGCCCCGGCCTGCGCGCCCAGGTGCGCCTTGACCTCTTCCTTGCGCCGGCCGAGCTCTTCGCGCAGCGCCGGGGTCAACGCGCCCTTGGGCGCGCTGACGTTGAGCTTGTCGCCGTCGACCGAGAGGCGGATGTCCAGTCGCGCCAGTCGCGCCAGCAGATCGGCCACGCCGCCCGAGGCCGGCGGCGCGGGCGCGGCCTTGTCGCCGAGCGCGGCCAGCAGCTCCGCGCGGCGGCCCGCCAGTTGCTGGCGCGTCTCGGCCGAGAGCGCGCCCGGCGGGGCGCGGAAGTGCAGCTGGCCGCCCTCCGCCCACAGCTCCACGCCCTGCGCCTGCAGGGCGGCCATCCATTGCCTCAGCTCCTCGGACACGTGCTCATTGCCTTTCATGGGGAAGTCCCTGGCGCGCCGCGCGGGCCGGCGGACACCCGCCAGGCGAGCAGCACGGCCACGCCGATCAACAACAGCGCCAGCCACTGCCCGCGCGACGGCCCGCTGCCTCGGGCCAGGGATTCGATGCCGAACATACCAGCCAGGTGCAGCACCAGGACCGGCGCGGCCAGCGACACCGGCGCGGCCTCGCAGGCGCGGTCCAGCGCCCACAGGCCCAGCAGGCCCACCACGCCGATACCGGCCAGCACCAGCGCGTCGTGCGCGCTGGGCGTCACCCACACCCAGGGCATGAGCGGCGTCAGCAGCGCGAACACGCCGGCGGCGGTGTAGAACAGGTTGGCCTGCACGGTCTCCTCGCGCAGCTGGCGCGTCATGGCCACGTACAGGGCGAACGAGGCCGCCATGGCCAGCGGCCAGGCCAGCCGGCCCGGCGCGGCGGGCCAATGGGGTTGCAGCAGCAGCACCGCGGCCAGCGCGCCGAGCGCGGCCGCCGCCCAGGCCAGCGGCGGCACGGCTTCGCGCAGCCAGCCGCGCGAAAGCGCCAGGATCAGCAGCGGAGCCACCCAGAACAGCGCCCACACGGTGTGCCCGCCCACACCGCCGACCAGGGCCAGCGCGAAGCTCAGGGGCATGACCAGCATGCACAGCGAGCGCAGCAGCTGGAACACCGGGCGGCGCGTGCGCCACAGCCGCGAGGGCTCGCGCCAGCCGCAGACCAGCAGCAGGCAGGCCAGGTGCACGGCGTAGCGGCACCACACGATCTGCATCAGGTGGTAGGGCTGCTGGAACTGCGCGCCGACCACGCCTTCGAGCAGCGTCCAGGAGAGCACGAACAGCGCGAGCAGCAGCAGCGCGCGGCGGCCGTCGCCCAGCGGCGCGGCCCAGGCCGGCGTGGCCAGACCGGTGGTCATGGGACCACGCTCCGTGCGGCGCGCGGCGCGGCGGCGCTCATCACAGCCCTCCCCGCACCGACACCGGTGCACCGAGCCCCGAATCGCCGAGCAAGGAATCGCCGGTTCCGGTCCTCGCCACGCGGCGCGCCGAGGCGCGCCACCACACGATGGCCACCACCCCGCCGATCAGCGCCGAGGCCAGCACCAATCGCCACGACGGCCACTGGCCCCGCCACAGCGCCGGCAGCCACTGCAGCACCAGCACGTGCGCGTACAGCAGGGGCGCCAGGTGCGACAGCGACCAGCGGCGCAGCGCCTGGTCGAGCAGCCACAGCGCCAGGTAACCGAAGGCGCCGACGCCCGCCAGCAGCGCCAGGTCGCGCGCGCTGGGCCGCACCCACACGCCGGGCAGGAAGGGCAGCAACACCAGCAGGCCCACGGCGGCGACGAAGAACAGCCCCGTCTGCACGGGTTCGTCGCGCAGCAGGCGCGTCAGCAACAGGTAGACCGCGAGGGCCGCGCCCGACAGCAGCGGCATCAGCAGCGCCGCTGGCGAGCCCGGCAACGCCGGCTGGAACAGCAGCAACACGGCCCCCAGCCCCGCCAGCGCGCCCAGCCACAGCACGGCGGGCGGCCGCTCGCGCAGCCACAGCGCCGCCAGCGCCAGTGCGAACAGGGGCGCGAACCACAGGCCCGAGAGCGC
Organism: Hydrogenophaga sp. SNF1; assembly: GCF_034421675.1. Lineage (NCBI taxonomy): Bacteria > Pseudomonadati > Pseudomonadota > Betaproteobacteria > Burkholderiales > Comamonadaceae > Hydrogenophaga > Hydrogenophaga sp. SNF1. The sequence goes on along the minus strand of NZ_CP139793.1, from coordinate 1,996,519 downwards.
GAGCGGGATGGACACGCCCGAGTAGACCGCGGCGGCGAAGGCGAAGGGCAAGGCCAGCATGGACAGGCCGCGCAACACGTGCCAGGGCGCGCGCCGGCTGCGCCACCAGCCCTGGCCGGCGTCGCCGCGCCAGGTCCACAGCAGCACCATCAGCAGCAGCTGCACGCCGAAGCGCACGCCCTCGACCTGCACCAGGCTGTAGGCCTGGTGCAACTGCGTGACCAGCACCTCGACCAGCGACCACACCAGCGCGAAGGCCAGCGCGAACAGCACCGCCCACTGGCGGCTGGAGCGCTGGGCCAGCCAGCGGCGCGCGGGGCGCACGAACGGCACACGGTTCACAGGGTTCCCTCCTCCCATTCGACGCCCTCGACCGTACCGGCCTCGAGCGCCGCCTCGCCGCCCGGCAGGTCCAGGCCGTCCAGCAGGCTGCTGGCCAGCGAGGACACGCTGGGGCCTTGCAGCAGATCGGCCACGGCCACGGTGGCCTTGAGCGAAGCCTGGATGCGGTTGCGCAGCTCCATGGCCATGAGCGAGTCCATGCCCAGGTCGATCAGCGAGCGCTGCGGATCGACGTGGTGGGCCGCGCCCAGGGCGAGCACGCGCACCACCTGATCGGCCAGGAAGTCCGAGAGCACGGCGTGGCGCTCGGGCGCCGGCGTCTCGCTCAGGCGCGGCAGGATGTCCACCGGCTCGGCCACCGGCGCGCCCGCCTGGGCCGCCGGCGCGTTGACCAGCGCGCTGAAGAAGGGCCCCAGGTTGGCGGGCAGTCGCGCGCGCACCAGCGGCATCGCCGCCATCTGCGGCGCGCGCGCGCCGCGCAGCATCTGCCCGAGCATGCGCATGCCGTCATCGGGCGTGATCATGCCCAGCCCCATGGCGGCCCATCGGCGGTGGTGCAGCTCGCCCAGGCCGGCGGCCATGCCGACCTCGGCCCAGCTGCCCCAGTTGATGCTGAGCGCGTGGCGGCCCTGGCTGCGGCGCAGGTGCGCCAGCGCGTCCATGAAGGTGTTGGCCGCCGCGTAGTTGCCCTGGCCGGGCGAGCCCATCAGCGCCGCGCCCGACGAGAAGCAGACGAAGAAGTCGAGCGCCAGCCGCGCCGTGGCCTGGTGCAGGTTCCAGGCGCCGCGCACCTTGGGCGACAGCACGGCCTCGAATCGCTCGGGGGCGAGTTCGGCCAGGGTGCCGTCGTCCACCAGGCCAGCGGCGTGCACCACGCCGCGCAGGCGCGGCATGTCGCGACCCAGTCCGTCCACCACGGCCGACACCTGCCCGGCGTCGGCCACGTCGGCCTGGGCCACGCGCACACGCACGCCCGCCGCTTCCAGTTCGGCGATGGCGACCTGCGCCTCGGCCGAGGGCGCGCGCCGGCCCATCAGCACCAGGTGGCGCGCGCCTTCGCGCGCCAGCCAGCGCGCCGTCACCAGCCCCAGGCCGGTGAGACCGCCGGTGACGAGGTAGCTGGCGTCCGCGCGCACGGCGGGCGCGTCGTGCTGGGTGATGACGATCTTGCCCACGTGGTGCCCCTGGCCCATGAAGCGGAAGGCGTCCTCCGCGGCTTCGATGGGGTACAGGCGCTGCGGCAGCGGCTTGAGCACGCCGGTCTCGAAGTCGGCCAGCAGATCGCGCAGCATGTCGCGCACGAACTCGGGCCGCTCGGCGGCCACCTCGCCCAGGTAGAGCGGGTGGTAGTGCACGCCGGGGAACTCGGCGCCGACCTTGGCCGCGTCCCAGATGCCGGTCTTGCCGATCTCGATGAAGTGGCCGCCCGGGCGCAGCAGGCCCAGGCTGGCGGGGATGAAATCGCCGGCCAGCGAGTTGAGCACGATGTCCACGCCCTCGCCCTTCGAGTCGCGGCGCACGTCGGGCACGAAGCTCAGCGAGCGCGAGTCGGCCAGGTGGTGGGTGCCCAGCTCGGTGGCCAGGGCGCGCTTGGCCGGCGAGCCGGCGGTGCCAAAGACCTCGGCGCCCGCGCGGCGCGCCAGCTGCAGCGCGGCCATGCCCACGCCGCCGGTGACGGCGTGCACCAGCACGCGGTCACCCTTCTTCATGCCGGCCAGGTGGCGCAGCGCGTACTCGGCGGTGAGGAAGGTGACAGGAATGGTCGCGGCCTCGGCGAACGTGAGGCTGGGCGGCTTCTTCACCGTCATCACGGCCGGCGCGATGACCCAGGTGGCGAAGCTCTTGTCGACCATGGCGACCACCTCGTCGCCCACGGCCAGGTCGGTGACGCCCTCGCCCACGGCGGAGACGACGCCCGCGCATTCGTTGCCCAGCGGCCCCGGGTCGCCCGGGTACATGCCCAGGGCGTTGAGCACGTCGCGGAAGTTCAGGCCCGTGGCGTGCACGCGGATCTCCACCTGCCCCGGCCCGGGCGCTTCGCGCGGCACCGGCAGCAGGGCCAGGCGGTCCAGCGAGCCGCGCTCGGTGATCTCCAGCCGCAGCGGCCGGGGCTCGGGCACGAAGTCGCCGGGCACCAGGCGCGAGACGTGACGCAGGCCACCGCGCAGCGCCACGCGGTCCTCGGCGTCGGCCGAGCGCAGGCTGGCGCACAGCAGCTCGGTCTCGTCGTCGCGGGGCGTGGGGTCGAGGTCGACGCGCACGCAGCGCAGGGCGGGGTATTCGGAGGCGACCACGCCGCCCAGGCCCCACAGCGGCGCCTGCAGCAGGTCGGGCACCGAGCCGGCCACGGCCTGCGCGCCGCGCGTGAGCCAGTACAGGCGCGCGCTGGACTCGCCCAGCGATTGCACCGCGCGCAGCAGGTCGCCCAGCAGCGCCAGGTGCGTGTCCTGCAGGTCGGCGCCACCGGCCGGGGGCGTGAGCGTCCAGGCCACCACGATGCCCTCGAGCGCGCGCGCATCGGCGCGGGCCGCGGCCTCGATCGCCTGGCGGATCTGCGCGGCGTTCGAGGGGTCCACCCGCCAGCCCTCGGCGCCGCACTCGGCGTACCCCTCGCCCCGGGCGATCACCGCCACGCCCGCGCCGTCGCGCCGCAGCCGCGCCGCCAGTGCCTGGCCCACGCCGCTGCCGTCGGCCAGCACCAGCCAGCGCCCCTCGGCGTCCGCGTCCGGCGCCGGGGCCGGCGGCAGCGCCTGCCAATCGGCCTCGAAGGCCCACTCGGCGGCCGGCGCGTTGCCGGCCATCGCACGCTGCAGCAGGGCGCGCGTGACGCGCTTGAGCACCAGCCGGCGCACCTCGGCCACCACCACGCCGTGGTCGTCGAACAGGGTCACGTCGGCGCCCACCGCCTCGGCGTCGGGCGTCGCCTCGTCCACGCTGACATGGCACCAGGCCTGCGACAGGCCGCTCTGGTGGACGCGGTAGTTGCCCATGCCCACGGGCACGCAGAGGTCGTCGCTGGGCGTGCCGTCGGGCGCGGTATCGCCCCAGGACAGGCCCACGCCCACCAGTTGCAGGCAGGCGTCGAGCAGGGCCGGGTGCAGCACGAAGGACGGCGCCGCGGCGGCCACGCCCGCCGGCAGGGCCACGCGGCCCAGCACCTGGCGGCCCTCGCTGCGGATCTCGGTGATGCAGCGCAAGGCCGGGCCGTAGTGCGCGCCTTGCTCGGCGAGCCGCGCGTAGTAGGCGTCGACGTCGTGCTCGCGCGCGGCGGCGCCCAGCAGGCCGGCCCGCCGCAGGGGCGCGGGCGCGGCGCTGCCCTGCCCCACCACGAAGTTGGCGCCGACGTGCAGCTTCCAGGCCGGCGCGTCGGCGCCCGGCGCCTCGGCGTCGGCGCGGCTGAACACGCGCACCGCGTAACGGCCCTGATCGGGTTCGTCCACGACCACCTGCACCGTGCGCTGGCCCTCCTCGGGCAGCGGCAGGCCTTCGCGGATGAGCACGTCAAACAGCTGGCCGTCGTCGCTGCCCGCGGCCTCGCGCCCGGCGATCTGCGCCAGCTCCAGGAAGCCGGTGCCCGGGAACAGCGTGAACTCGAAGATGCGGTGGTCGGCCAGCCAGGGCTGGGAGGCCACGCCGATGCGGTTCTGGAAGATGAACAGCGGGCTGGGCACCACGCCGCCCAGCAGCGGGTGGCCGCTGCGCGTGGGCGCGAGCGCGGCGCCCTCGGCCCGGCCGCCCGGCTCGAACCAGTAGCGCTCGCGCTGGAAGGCGTAGGTGGGCAGCACCACGCGCTGGCGCGCGGTGGCTTCGCCGAGCACCGCGCGCCACTGCACCGGCAGGCCGCGCGCGTGCAGGCGGCCCAGGCTTTCCAGCAGGCAGCGCGTGTCCGCTCGCCCCTTGCGCAGGGAAGCGATGAAGCTGGCGTCGGCGAGCGCGCTGGCGCGCTGGGCCATGTTCACCAGCGTGGGTGCCGGGCCGACCTCCACGAACACGCGGTAGCCTTCTTTCTGCAGCGCGGCGATGCCGTCGCCAAAGCGCACCGCGTCGCGCACGTGCTGGCACCAGTACTCGGGCGTGCACACCTCCTCGCCGGCCAGGGTGCCGGTGAGGTTGGAGGCCAGGTCCATGCCCGGCGGGTTCAGCTGCACCGTGGCCAGCTCGGCGCGGAAGGCTTCGAGCATGGGCTCCATGAGCGGCGAGTGGAAGGCGTGCGACACCACCAGCGGCTGCGACTCCACGCCCTGCGCCCGCAGGCGCGCCAGCGCCGCCGCGAGCGCGTCGCTGCGGCCGGAGACGACGGTGTTGCCCGGGCCGTTGACGGCCGCGATCGACAGCACCGCCGCGTCGGCCGCGATGGCCTGGCGCACCGTGGCCTCGTCGGCGAACACGGCGGCCATGCCGCCGTCGCGCGGCAGCTGGCCCATCAGGCGGCCGCGCGCGGCGATCAGGCGCAGGCCATCGGCCAGGCTGAACACGCCCGCCAGGCAGGCGGCCACGTACTCGCCCACGCTGTGGCCCATCACGGCCGTGGGCACCACGCCCCAGGAACGCCACAGCTGCGCCAGCGCGTACTCGATGGCGAACAGCGCGGGCTGGGTGAAAGCGGTGTCGTCCAGGCGCGCGGCGTCCTCGCCGCTGCCGAAGAGGGTGTCCAGCAGGCCGTGCGGCAGCAGCGGCGAGACCAGGCGATCGCATTCGTCGAGGGCGGCGCGGAACACCGGTTCCTGTTCGTAGAGCTGGCGGCCCATGCCCGCGTACTGCGCGCCCTGGCCGGTGAACATGAAGACCACCTCGGGCGCGGCGCCGAGCGCGGCGCGCGCGCGCACCACGCCGGCGGGCGCAACGCTCTCGCCATCCGGGGCAGCGACGCTGTCCAGGAAGGCCTTGAGCTGGGCGCGCAGCTCGTCGGTGCTGGCGGCCACCAGGGCCAGGCGCTCCACGAAGTGCGAGCGGCCCAGCGCCAGCGTGGCCGCGACCGGCGCCAGCGGCAGCCCGGGTCCGGCGGCCAGCGCCTCATCCAGGCGGCGCGCCTGCGCGGCCAGGGCGGTGGCGGTGTGCGCCGACAGCACCACCAGGTGCTCGGCGCGCGGCGCCTCGCCGCTGGCGGGCGCCGCCGGCGGGGGCGGCGCCTCCTCCAGCACCACGTGCGCGTTGGTGCCGCTGAAACCGAAGGAACTGACGCAGGCGCGCCGGGGCGCGTCGCCGGGGCGCGGCCAGGCGGTCGGCGTGGTCGGCACGGTGATGGGGTACTGGTCCCAGGCGATCAGGGGATTGGGCTGGCGCAGGTGCAGGTGCGGCGGCACGGTGGCGTGCTGCAGGGCCATCACGACCTTCATGACACCGGCCACGCCGGCCGAGGCCTCCAGGTGGCCGATGTTGGTTTTCACCGAACCCACCATGAGCGGGCGCTCGCGCGGGCGGTCGCCGAAGACCTGGTTGAGCGCCTTCATCTCGATCGGGTCGCCCAGCGGCGTGCCGGTGCCGTGCGCCTCGACGTAGCCGATGTCGCCGGGCTGCAGGCGCGCGTTGGCCAGCGCGGCGCGGATCACCGCCTCCTGCGCGGCGCCGTTGGGCGCGGTGAGGCCGCTGCTGCGCCCGTCCTGGTTGAGCGCCGAGCCGCGCAGCACGGCCAGCACGCGGTCACCGTCGCGCTGGGCGTCCGACAGGCGCTTGAGCACCAGCACGCCGCAGCCCTCGCCACGCACGTAGCCGTCGGCCGAGGCGTCGAAGGTCTTGCAGTGGCCGTCGAAGGACATCATGCGGGCGCGCGAGGTCAGCACCGCGCCATTGGGCGCCAGCGTGAGGTTGACGCCGCCGGCGAGCGCGAGCTCCGCCTCGCCGTTGCGCAGCGACTGGATGGCCCAGTGGATGGCCACCAGCGAGGACGAGCAGGCGGTGTCCACCGCCACGTTGGGGCCGTGCAGGCCGAAGAAGTACGACAGGCGCCCGGCCGCCACGCTGTGCGCGGTGCCCGAGGGCGTGTAGGCATCGCCGTGGCAGGGGCCGCGCTCCTCGTTCATGAGGCCGGCGTAGTCGCTGGTGGTGATGCCCATGTACACGGCGGTGCGCGAGCCCGCCAGCGACGAGGGCGCCAGGCCCGCGCGCTCCAGCGCCTCCCACGACACCTCGAGCAGCAGGCGCTGCTGCGGGTCCAGGCTCACGGCCTCGCGCGGCGAGATGCCGAAGAAGGGCGCGTCGAAGCGGTCCACGCCCTCGACGAAGGAGCCCCAGCGCGTGTAGCTCTTGCCCATGGCGTCGGGGTTGGGGTCGTAGTAGCGCTCCACGTCCCAGCGGTGCGGTGGCACCTCGGTCACGGCGTCGCGGCCGCTGTGCAGCAGCGACCAGAAGGCCTCGGGCGTGTCGGCCTGGCCGGGGAAGCGGCAGCCCATGCCGATGATGGCGATGGGTTCGCTGCGGGCCTGTTCCGCGGCCGCCAGCTGGGCTTTCAACTGGTCGATGGCCACCAGCGAGCGCTTGAGCAGCGCGGCGTGGTCGGTGCCTTGGCGGGGTTCGGTCACGGTGTTTCCTAAAGGGTGTGAATCGCTTCAGCCCAGGCCGTCGAGACGGCGCATCAGCTGCTGGGCCAGTTCGTCTTCCGACAGTTCGTCGAAGGCGTCGACGTCGGGCGCGGCGGCGGGGGTGGGCGCGGGGTCGGGTGCGGGCCCCTGGGGCGCCGGCGCGCCGGCCGCGGGCATGAGGTCGGCGAACACCTCACGCGCCAGGTGCTCGGTGAGCGCCGCGACGCTGGGGTGGTCGAAGGTGAGCGTGGCCGGCAGGGTGCGCCCGACCGCCTGACCCAGGCGGTTGCGCAGCTCCACCGCCATCAGCGAGTCCAGGCCGAGCTGGCGCAGGGGTTCGGTCACGTCCAGGTCTTCGCCGCGCTGCAGGCCCAGCACCTTGACGGTGAGCTGGCGCACGTGGTCGCGCAGCAGGGTCTTGCGCCGGTTGGCGGCGGCCGATGCCAGGCGCTCGCGCAAGGACGGCTCGGGTGCGGCGGCGGTCTGGCCGGGCGCCGGCGCGTGGCCGGGCCGCGCCAGCCCGCGCAGCAGCTCGCCGAACAGCGGCGGCGCGCCGTCGGCCAGGTGCGCCCAGTCGCTGTCCAGCACGGCCAGCTGGGCGTTCGGGAACAGCGCGCCGGGCGCGGACCGGCGCATCGCGTGGTCGAGCGCGGCCAGGCCGTCGGCGGGTGCGATGGCGCGCAGCGAGCCGGGCTTGTCCAGGCGGCGGTCGGCGGCGGCGCCGATCTCCGCCCAGGGGCCCCAGTTGATGCTGACGGTGGGCAGGCCGCGCGCCTGGCGGTACCAGGCCAGCGCGTCCTCGAAGGCATTGGCCGCCGCGTGGTTGGACTGGCCGGCCGGCCCCGCCACCGACGCGCCCGAGGAGAACAGCACCAGGAAGTCCAGGCCCGGGCACAGGGTGTGCAGGTTCCAGCTGCCCCGCACCTTGGGCCCCATCACGGTGGCAAAGCGCGGCCAGGTCTGCGCCGCGATGACACCGTCGTCCAGCACGCCGGCCGCGTGCACCACGCCGGCCAGCGGCGCCAGCGCGGCGGCCTCGGCCAGCACGCGCTGCAGCTCGGCGCGGCGCGCCACGTCGCCGCGCGCGGCCAGCACTTGCGCGCCCTGCCCCCGCAGGCCTTCGATCACCGCCAACGCGCGGGCGTCGGGCGCCTGGCGGCCCATCAGCACGAGGTGGCGCGCACCCCGCTCCACCAGCCACTCGGCCACGCGCAGCCCCAGGCCGCGCAGGCCGCCGGTGACGAGGTAGGCGCGGTCGGCGGCGAGGCGCGTCGGCCCCCGGCCGGCGCGGTGGCCGCGTCGTGGCGCACCAGGCGGCGCGCCAGGCGCGCGCCGCCGCGCCGCGCGATCTGGTCCTCGCGCGAGGGCGATTGCAGTTCGTCCGCCAGCGCGCGCGCCTCGGCGTCCTCGCTGGCGGGATCGAGGTCGAGGCGCACGCAGCGCAGCTCGGGGTGCTCCACCGCCACCACGTGGCCCAGGCCCCAGGCCGTGGCCTGGGCGGCGTCGGCGCTGTCGTCCGCGCGCGCGGCCTGCGCGCCGCGCGTGACCAGCCACAGGCCCGGCGCGCCGTCGGCGCTGCCCGCCTGGGCGGCCAACGTCTGCACCGTGGGCAACAGCCCGCCGATCAGGCGCTGCTGCTGCTGCTCGACGGCGTCCAGGTCCAGCGCCTCGTCCAGGCGCGCGTCCAGCGGCTGCAGCTGCACGACGCCCTGCCAGGGGCCCTCGCCCAGCGCGGCGGCCAGGCCGGCCGGGCCCTCGGCCAGCACGCGCACCTCGTCGCCGCGCGCGCGCAGTTCGCTGGCCAGCGCCTGCTGCAGGCCCGCCGCGTCGGGCAGCAGCAGCGCCGCGCCGCGCCGCGTGGGCCTCGGCCTTGGCCTTGGCCTCGGCCAGCGGCTGGCGGGCCAGGAACACGGCCTGCTGTTGCAGCACGGGGTGTGGCGTGTCGCCGGGCAGCGCGGCCGGCTCGCCCAGGCCGTGCTGTTGGAACAGATCGATCCAGGCCCCGCGCGGCATCAGCGCGTACTGGCGGCGCTGGGTGTCGGCGTAGGCCCACCAGCCCTCGAGCAGGCCCACGGTGAGGTCGCCGAAGCGCTGGGGCGTGGTGCCCTCCAGCAGCACCAGCGTGCCGCCGGGTGCCAGCAGGCGGCGCACGTGATCCATGGTGGTGTCGAGGTCGGGCGTGGCGTGCAGCACGTTGGCGCCAATCACCACGTCGTAGGCGGCCTCGGCGAAGCCCTGCCCGGCGGGCGCGGCGCCGATGTCGAGCACGGCGTAGCGCATGAAGCCATGGGCGGCGAACTTCTCGCGCGCGCGGTGCAGGAACAGCGGCGACACGTCGGTGAAGGTGTAGTCCAGGTTCGCCGTGGGCAGGCGCGAGAGCACGTGGTGCGTGGTGCTCCCGGTGCCAGCGCCGATCTCCAGCACGCGCAGGGGCCGCCCGGCGGGCCAGGCCGCCGCGATGGCCGCCAGCGCGTCGGCGATGAGGGCGTTGTAGACCTGGGCTGGCGGCGAGTGCTGGTACAGGCGCTCGGTGTCGGCCAGCGAGCCGCCGGGGAACAGCAGGGCCAGCGGGTCGGCCTGGCCGCGCAGCACCGCCGCGAGTTCGCGCGCGCAGCGCGCGGTGAGGTTCAGCTCGGCGTCGCAGTCGGCGAAGCGCGCCAGCAGCTCGTGGTACCGCGCCTCGGGGTCGCCGGCCCCGGGCCAGTGCCGCACCGCGTAGCCGCCGGCACCGCGCACGAGCGCGCCGTCTTCCACCAGCATGCCCAGCATGCGCTCGAACAGGCGGCCGTGGCGCGGCAGCACGCCCAGGCGCGTGGCGAGCGCGGCGGCGGGGCCGAGGGCTTCGCCGGGACGCGGGTCCAGGCCCAGGCCATGCAGGGCCTGGCGCACGTAGTCGGCGGCCAGGGCGTCGAGTTCGGGCAGGAAAGCGGCGTAGCGGTCCAGGCCGTGCTGGCGCGCGAGTGCGTCCACGCGTGGGCCCAGGGCCTGGGCGATGGCGGCGGGCGAGGCGGCGCCGGCCGCGTTCGGCGGCAGCTCGCGCCACACGATCTCATGCAGCATGCGGCGCACGCTGGCCGGCACGCGGCCCTGCGGCGCCAGGGCCTCGGGCCGCGCGCGCTTGAAGTGCATGCCCTCGAAGCGGGCCAGCACGGCGCCGGCGTCGTCGAGCAGCGTGAGGTCGGCGCTGAAGGTCTCGGCCCGGGCCGGGTCGCGGCCTTCGCCGGGGCGCAGCCTCACGTGGTTCCAGACCGCGCGCCCCGGCGCGCCGTCCAGGCGGATGCGGTCCACCTGCAGCAGCAGGAAGGCCTGGTCCAGGGTCGCCCCCTGCTGGGGCAGGCCAGCGCCGATGACGTGGAAGCAGGCGTCCAGGCAGGCGGGGTGCCACAGCAGACCGGCCTCGGGCGCCAGGCCTTCGGGCCAGCACATGCGCGCCAGCACCTCGCCCTCGCCGCGCCGGATCGACTCGACGCCGCGGAACAGCGGGCCGAAGTCCAGGCCCAGGGTCTTGAGCCAGCCGTAGTAGCGGTCCACGTCGATCGCTTCGCCCAGGCGCGCCGCGATCGCGGCGGGCGCCTCGTGCGCGGGCACCGGCGCGGTGGCGGCCGCGAGCCGCGCGCTGGCGTTCACCGGCCAGCCGCCCTCCTCGGCGTCGAAGGCGGCGATGCGCAGGGCGCTCACGCCCGCCTCGGGCGCGCCCAGCACCAGTTGCGCGCGCACCGGTTCGTCGCCGTCGAGTGGCATCGCGCGGTGCACGACGACATCGGTGATCTCCACCGGGCCGTCGCCGAACTGCAGCTGCGCGGCGGCGCGCGCCATTTCCATGTACACGGGCGAAGGCAGCAGCCAGCGGCCCAGGATGCGGTGGTCGCGCAGCCAGGGCTGGGCCGCCAGGCCCCAGCGCGTCTCGAACAGGCGGTCGCTGGTGAGCGACTGCGCCACCTCCCAGCCCCAGCAGCGGGTGCAGCGGCGTGGGCAGCGGCTCGGCGCCGCGCGCGGGCGCGTGGTCGTCCGGCGCCCAGTAGCGCTCGCGCTGGAAGGGGTAGCCCGGCAGCGCGACACGGCGGCGCGCGCGGCCGGCGTCGAAGGCCGTCCAGTCGATGGCGGCGCCCAGGCCGTGCAGGCGGGCCAGGCTGCCGAGCAGGCTCTCCCAATCACCGCGCCCTCGGCGCAGCGAGGGCAGCCAATGGCGCTGGCCGTCGCCCGAACCGTCCGGCAGGCAGGCCTGGCCCAGGCCCAGCAAGGTGGGGTGCGGGCCCACTTCCAGAAAGACCTCGACGCCCGCCTGCGCCAGCGCCTGCACCGCGGGCGCGAACTGCACCGCCTCGCGCACGTGCTCGCGCCAGTAGCCGGGCCGGGTGATGGCCTCGCCCACCGGGCGGCCCGTGAGGTTGGAGATCAGCTCGATGCGCGGCGCGCGCAGGTCCACCGACGCCACCACCCGCTCGAACTCGGCCAGCATGGGCTCCATCAGCGGCGAGTGGAAGGCGTGCGACACCTTGAGCCGCGAGCAGCGCAGGCCCTGGGCCTGGCATTGCGCCTCGACGGCCTCGATGGCGCGCAGGAGGCCCGAGACCACCACGTTCTGCGGCCCGTTGACCGCGGCGATGGACAGCTCGCGCGGCCAGGCCGCGATGAGCGCGGCCACGCGCGCGGGCTCGGCCATCACCGCGAGCATGCCGCCGTCGCGCGGCAAGGCGCCCATCAGGCGGCCGCGCGCCGCGATCAGCCGCAGCGCGTCGTCCAGGGCGAACACGCCGGCCACGCAGGCCGCCACGTATTCGCCCACGCTGTGTCCCATCACCGCCGCCGGCCGCACGCCCCAGGACAGCCAGAGCTGCGCCAGCGCGTACTCGACGGCGAACAAGGCGGGCTGGGTGAAGGCGGTGTCGTCGATGGCGCCGTCGGCCTCGGGCGCGAACAGCACCTCCAGCAGCGGGCGCGGCAGCTCGGCGTCGAGCCCGGCGGCGCAGCGCTCCAGCGCGGCGCGAAACACCGGCTCGCTGGCGCAGAGCTCGCGCGCCATGCCGGCGTACTGGGCGCCCTGGCCGGTGAACAGGAAGGCGATCTTGGGCGGGCGCGCGCCGGCCGTGGCGGCGAACACGCCGGGCGGGTCCTCGCCCGCGAGGTGCGCGCGCAGGCGCGACGCGGCTTCCTGCGGCGACGCCGCCAGCACCGAGAGGCGGTGCGCGAAAGGCGCGCGGCCGGTGTTGGCGCTGTAGGCCATGTCGGCCAGCGAGGCGCCGGCGCCGTCGAGCGCCTCGGCATAGGCCGCCGCGAGGGCGCGCAGCGCGCCGTCCTGGCGGGCCGCGGCGGTGAGCAGGTGCAGCGGCCGGTCGGGGCCGGCGGGGGCTGCGGCGGGCGCGGGCTCGGGCGCCTGCTCCAGCACCAGATGCACGTTGGTGCCGCTGAAACCGAAAGAGCTGACGCCGCCCAGGCGCGGGCCCGCGCCGGCGGGCCAGGGCGTGAGCGCGGTGGGCACGCGCACCGCCAGATCGTCCCAGGGGATGTAGGGGTTGAGCGTCTGCACGTGCGGCTGGCCGGGCACCTGGCCGTGGCGCAGGGCCAGGGCCAGCTTGATCACGCCGCCCACGCCGGCGGCCGCTTCCATGTGGCCCACGTTGGCCTTGACCGAACCGAGCAGCAGCGGCGCATCGCCCGCCTGGCGCGGCTCGCCCAGCACCTTGGCCAGGGCCTGCACCTCGATCGGGTCGCCCAGCGAGGTGCCGGTGCCATGCGCCTCCACGAAGCCCACGCGCGCCGGGTCGACGCGCGCGTCGGCCAGGGCCTCGCGCAGCACGGCCTCCTGCGAGGGGCCGTTGGGCGCCGTGAGGCCGTTGCTGCGGCCGTCCTGGTTGGCCGCGCTGCCGCGGATGAGCGCGACGATGTTGTCGCCCGCCGCCTGCGCGTCGGACAGGCGCTTGAGCACCAGCACGCCGCAGCCCTCGCTGCGCACGAAGCCGTCGGCGCGCGCGTCGAAGGTCTTGCAGCGGCCGTCGGGGGCCATCATGTGCGAGCGCGACAGCGCCACGCTGACGTCGGGCGTGAGGATCAGGTTGACGCCGCCGGCCAGCGCGGCGTCGCACTCGCCGCGGCGCAGGCTCATGACGGCCTCGTGGATGGCCACGAGCGAGGACGAGCAGGCGGTGTCGATCGACAGGCTGGGCCCGCGGGTGCCCAGCACGTAGGACAGGCGGCCCGAGGCGATGCTGTGCGCGATGCCCGAGGCGGTGTAGGCGTCGAAGCGCTCCTTGCCGCCGTCGCGCAGCAGCTGGTAGTAGTCGCCGGCCGACATCCCGATGAAGACGCCGGTGCGGCTGCCCTCCAGGCGATCGGCCGGGATGCCGGCGTGCTCCAGCGCTTCCCAGGCCACCTCGAGCAGCAGGCGCTGCTGCGGGTCCATGCTGCGCGCCTCGCGCGGCGAGACGCCGAAGAAGTGCGGGTCGAAGCCGTCCACGTCGCCCACGAAGCCGCCCCAGCGCGTGTTCATCTTGCCCGGCGCGTCGGGGTCGGCGTCGTAGAAGTCGTCGATGGCCCAGCGCTGCGGCGGCACCTCGGTGATGGCGTCCACGCCGTCGCGCACCAGGGTCCAGAACCGCTCGGGCGTGTCGGCCCCCCCGGGGAAGCGGCAGCCGATGCCGACGATGGCGATCGGCTCGCGCGCGCCGGTGCCGCCGGCCTCGGCGAGCCGCGCCTGCAGCGCCGTCACGCGCTCCTGCAGCTCGTCGGCCAGCAGCGCCAGGCGCTTGGGCGAAAAGTGGCTGATGCGTTCCAGGAAGTCAGACATCCGATGGCTTTCTCTGCAGCTTCTTCGCAAACAAGGCCTCGATCTCCTCGTCGCTCAGGTCATCGATGGCCTCGACCGCGCCACTGGCCGTGGGCACGGGCGCGGGCGCGGCGGCGGCTTCGGTCTCGGCCTGCGGCGCCAGCAGCTGCCCGATGTACGCGGCCAGCGCGTCCAGCGTGGGGTAGTCGAACACCAGGGTGGCGGGCAGGCCGCGCGCCAGGCCCAGGTCGTTGCCTTGCCCAGGCGGTTGCGCAGGTCCACGGCCATCAGCGAGTCCAGGCCCAGCTCGTTGAGCGGCTGGCGCGGGTCGATGCGGCGGGCGTCGGCCACGTCGACCACGCGCGCCACGTGCTCGCCGACGAAGGCGAGCAGGCGCTCGGCGCGCTGCGCGCTCGACAGCCCCTTGAGTTGATCGGCCAGCGAGGCGCCGCGCTCGGGCGCCGGCGCGCTCGCCGCGCGGGGCGCCTCGCTGCGCGCCGCGGCGCGGAAGCGCTCCAGCAGCGGCGGCGCGCCCGCTTCCAGGAAGCGCTCCCAGCGCACCGGGAACACGCCCACGCTGGTGGCCTCGCTGCGCATCAGCGACTGCAGCAGGTCCAGGCCCATGCGCGGCGCGATCGCTTCGATGCCGCGCGCGCCCACGCGCTGGTCGATCGCGCGGTCGGCGGCGGCGCCGACCTCGCTCCAGGCGCCCCAGGCGATGCTCAGTCCCGGCAGGCCTTGCGCGCGGCGGTGCAGCGCGAGCGCGTCGAGGAAGGCGTTGGCGGCCGCGTGGTTGCCCTGGCCGGACGAGCCCAGCAGGCCGGCCACCGAGGAATACAGAACGAAGAAGTCCAACGGCAGCTCGCGCGTGAGCGCGTGCAGGGCCCAGGCGCCCTCCACCTTGGGGCCCAGCGGGCGCGCGAAGCGCTCCCAGGTCTGCTGCTGCAGGGCGCCGTCTTCCAGCACGCCGGCGCTGTGAATGACGCCGCGCAGCGGGTGGTCCTCGCCGATCAGGTCCAGCACGCGCGCCACTTCGTCGGCGCGCGACATGTCGGCCTGCACCAGCTTGAGCTGCGCGCCGAGCGCGCGCATGGCGTCCAGCGTGGCCAGGGCGGCCTCGCCGGGTGCGCGGCGGCCCACCAGCACCAGGTGGCGCGCGCCCTGCTCGGCCAGCCGCATGGCGCTGATCAGGCCCAGGCCCGAGAGGCCACCCGTGACCAGGTAGCTGGCCTCGGGCGAGAGCGATTCCATGCAGGCCTGCGCCGGATCGTGGCGCGTGAGCACCACCTTGCCGGTGTGGCGCGCCTGGGCCATGAAGCGGAAGGCCTCGGCGCCGCGCGCCAGCGCAAAGGCGTGGTACGGCAGCGGCTGCAGCTCACCCGCGTTCACCAGGCCCATCACCCGCTCGAACAGGGCCTGGGCGGCGGCCGGGTCCTGGTAGCGCTGGGCGTTGAGGTCGATGGCGTGGTAGCGCGCCTGGGGGCGCTCCTGCGCGAAGCGCTCGGGCGTCCAGATGTCGCGCTTGCCGATCTCCAGGAAAACGCCATCGGCCGCCAGGCAGCGCACGCTGGCCGCGATGAAGTCGCCGGCGAGCGAATTGAGCACCAGGTCCACGCCGCGGCCCTGCGTGAGGCGCAGCACCTCGTCGGCGAAGTCCAGCGTGCGCGAGTCCATGACGTGGTCGACGCCGAGCGCGCGCAGCGTGGCGCGCTTGGGCTCGCTGCCGGCGGTGGCGAACACCTGCGCCCCCGCGCGCCGCGCCAGCTGGAGGGCCGCCATGCCCACGCCGCCGGCACCGGCGTGGATGAGCACGCGCTGGCCCGGGCGCAGCCCGCCGAGCGTGTGCAGCGCGTGGCAGGCGGTCATGAAGGCAAAGGGCAGCGTGGCCGCCTGGGCGTAGCCCAGGCCGCGCGGCAGCGGCGCCACGTGGCGTTCCTGCGTGATCACGTGGCTGGCGAAACAGGCTTCGCCCGTGGCCACCACGGCGTCGCCCACGGCGAAGCGGGTGACGCCTTCGCCCACGCGCACGATGCGCCCGGCGCATTCGCCGCCCAGGGGCTCGGGGTCGTCGCGCAGGGCGACGGCGTTCATGATGTCGCGAAAGTTCAGGCCGGCCGCGCGCACCGCGATCTCGACCTCGCCCGGGCGCGCGCGCGCCGCGCCATCGGGCGCAGGGCCATGTCGTCGAACACGCCGCTGGCGGCCTTTTCCAGTCGCACCGGCGCGTCGTCGGCGGCCACCAGCGGGAAGGGCGCCAGGCGCGCCACGTGGCGCCGACCGCCGCGCAGCGCGACCTGGTCCTCGGCATCGGCCGCGGCCAGCGCGCGCAGCAGGCCGCCGGCCATCGCGGACGCATCGGCCCGCGGATCGAGATCGACGCAGCTGGCGCGCCACTCGGGGTGCTCCAGCGCAATGACCTTGCCCAGGCCCCAGGTCGGCGCCTGCGCGGCGTCGACCGCGTCGGCGCCATCGACGGCCACCGCGCCGCGCGTGGCGATCCACAGGCGCGGCGCGGTGGCGAACGCGGTGGCGCCCATGGCCTGCACCAGATCCAGCAGCGAGCCGAGGCCGGCGCGCAGCGAAGGCACCACGGCGCCGGCAGGGGCCGGGGACGTGTCGAGGCTGCCGAGGTGGACCACGCCCCGCCAATCGGCACCGGCCAGGGCCTGGCGCAGCGCGGCGGCGTCGGCCCCGGTGGCGGCGTTCGCGGGCCGCAGGTCCACCACCTGGCCGGCCCCACGCAGGCCGGCGGCCAGGGCGTCGCCCACGCCCTGTTGATCGGTCAGCAGCAGCCAGCGCCCGCCCGTGGGCATCGGCTCCAGCGCTTCCACCGGTTTTCGCGCGGCCAGCAGCACCTCGCGCGATCGCGGGTCGGGCGAATCGATGGCCGCGGCCTCGAAGCCGGTCTCGGCCAGCAGCGACAGCCAGCGCTCGCGCGACAGCAGCGGCTGGCGGGGCCGCAGGTCGGTGTCGGTGAAGCGCCACCAACCCTCGGTGAGGCCGAAGGTGATGTCGATCCAGCGCTCGTCGCCAGCCACCTCCAGCATCAGCAGGGTGCCGCCGGGCGCCAGCGCCCCGCGCAGGCGGCCCAGGGTGCGGCGCAGGTCGGCGGTGGCGTGGACCACGTTGGAGGCGATCACGAGGTCGAAGCGGCGCCCGTCCAGGCCCTGCGCGGCCAGGTCCTGCTCCAGGTCCAGGGCCTGGAAGGCCATGAAGCGGTGCGCCGCGAAGGCCTCCTTCGCGCGCGCCACCATGGAGGGGCCGACGTCGGTGAACAGGTAGTCGCAGCGCCCGGCGGGCAGCGCGGGCGCCAGCCAGGCGGTGGTGCCGCCGGGCCGCCGCCCACCTCCAGCACGCGCAGGCGCTGGCCCGGGGGCAGTTGGCGCAGCGCGGCGCGAACGGTTTCGCGCACCAGTTGGTTGTAGGCCTTGGCCTCGGGGGCGTCGCGGTACAGGGCCTCGGCCAGCGCGGCCGAGCCGTCGGGGAACAGCCGGTGCAGCGGGTCCACCGCGCCGCGCAGGATGCCGCCCAGCGCCTCGCCGCAGTTCGCGGTGAGCGTGAAGCGCGGGCGCGCGGCCGGGTGGCGCTGCAGCAGCGCGGGCAGGCGCTGCAGGGGGTCGGCCGGCGTGGGCCAGTGCAGCACGCGCCAGGCCCCGCCCTCGGCGCGCAGCACGCCGTCCTCGGCCAGGATGGCCAGCAGGCGCGGCAGCAGGCGGTGGTAGCGCGGCGCCACGCCGAGCGTGCGCGCCAGCGCGGCGGCTTCCACCCGCTCGCCGGCCGCGGGGCGCCAGCCCAGCTCGGCCAGCGCGCGCACGATCCAGTCGGCGCTCAGGGACTCCAGCGCCAGGAAGGCCTGGTGGTAGTCGTCCAGGCCATGCTCGCGCGCCAGGCCGTCGAGCAGCGGGCCGGCGCACGCGGCCAGCTCGGCGGGCGCGGGCAGCCAGGCGGCGTCGCTCGCGCGCGGCCATTCGATCGCGTAGACCGGGGCCTCGCCCGCGCCCAGCGGGCGCAGCGCGATGCCCTCCAGCGTGGCCACCGGCCCGTGCTCGTCGGCGACGGTGACGCTGGCCTTGAGCAGCCCCGCCCCGCCCTCGCCCACGGCGATGCGCGCGTGGCTGGTCACCCGCGGCCCCGGCGTGCGGTGCCATTGCAGGCGCTCGATCGCCATCGGCAGGTAGGCCTGGCCGGCGGCCGTGCGCTCGGGCAGCGCCGCCGCCATCACCTGCAGGCAGGCGTCGAGCAGGGCCGGGTGCAGCAGGTAGTCGCCCTCGCCGGCGGCGGCGGGCAGTTCGATCTCGCCCAGGGCTTCGCCGTCCTGGCGGTGCAGGCGTTGCACGCCGTGCAGGCTGGGACCGAAGTCCAGCCGGCGCGCGCGCAGGCCCTCGCGGTGCGCGGCGCCGTCCAGCGTGCGGGTGCAGCGTTCCCGCACGGCCTCGCGCGGCTCGGGCAGCGGCGCGTCGGCGCGCTCGGCCGGGTCGGCGTAGCGGCCCAGCACGTGCCGTTGCCACGCGTCCTCATCGGCGCCATCGGCCTGCGACAGCACCTCGACGCTGGCGGCCTCGCCCTCGGGCCGGCGCACGATGACCTGCACCGTGCGGGCCTCCTCGCCCTCGAAGGCCAGCGGCTCGACGATCGCCACCTCGTGCAGCGCACGCGCCTCGCCCCAGACCTGGCGGCTGGCGGCCAGCGCCATTTCCAGGAAGCCGGTGGCCGGCAGGATGGCGCGGCCGTTGACCTGGTGGTCGGCCAGGTACGGCAGGTCGGCGGCGCGCAGGCGCTGTTCGAACGACACCACCTCGCGCAAGGCGCCGCGCAGGCGCGCGCCCAGCAGCGGTGCGCGGTGTCGCGGCCCACGGGCCGGGGCGCCACGGCGCGCGCGCGGAACCACTGGCGCTCGCGCTGGAAGGGGGTGCTGGGCAGGTCGGCGGGCCGGCAGCCGGACGAGGACCAGACGGCCCGCCAGTCCAGCGGCGCGCCGGCCAGGAACAGGCTGCCCAGCGATTCGGCGAGCTGGTCGAGGTCGTCGCGGCCCTTGCGCAGCGTCGGCACCAGGGTGGGCAGACGGGCGGGCGCGCCCTCGCCCAGCGTGGCCTCCACGAACGGCAGCAACGTGGGGTGGGGGCCGACCTCGATGCACACGTCGGGCGAGAGGCCGGCCAGCGTGCGCAGGCCGTCGGCGAAGCGCACGGCCTCACGCACGTGGCGGCGCCAGTAGCGGGGCTGGGTCACCTCGGCCGGGTCGGCCCAGCCGCCCGTGAGGTTGGACACCAGGCGCAGCCGCGGCGCGGCGAACGGCACGCTCGACGCGGCCTGCTCGAAGGCGTCCAGCACCGGGTCGACCAGGGGCGAATGGAAGGCGTGCGAAACCGGCAGCACCTGGCAGCGGTGGCCGCGCGCCGCGAAGCCCTCGCACAGGGCGTCCACGTCGGCGGCGGCGCCCGCGATCACGGTCTGGCGCGGGCCGTTGACCGCCGCGATGGCGACACGCGCCGCGCGCGGGGCGAGCGCCTCGGCCACCTCGGCCTCGGGCGCGGACACGGCCGCCATGCGGCCACCGGCGGGCAGCGATTGCATCAGCCCGCCGCGCCGGGCGATCAGCCACAGGGCGCGCTCCAGCGGCATCACGCCCGCGAGGCAGGCGGCCACGAGTTCGCCCACCGAATGGCCCATCACCGCGTCGGGCCGGACGCCCCAGCTGATCCAGAGCTGCGCCAGCGAGTACTCGATGGCGAACAGCGCGGGCTGGGTGAAGCCGGTGTCGTCGAGCCGCTTCGCCGGCGCCTCGGGGTCGAACAGCAGCTCGAGCAAGGGGCGCTCGATCGCGCCCTGCAGCCCGGCGGCGCATTCATCGAGCGCGCGGCGGAACACCGGCTCGCGCTCATAGAGGGTGCGGCCCATGCCCGGGTACTGCGCGCCCTGCCCCGTGAACAGGAAGGCGATGCGCGCCGGGTCGCGGCGGTTCACGCGCGCGGTGCGCAGGTTCGGCGCCTCGCGGCCCTCGGCCAGGGCGCGCAGGCCCTCGACCAGTTCGGTCACGCTGCGCGCCAGCACCACGGCGCGCTGCGCGAAGGCCGCGCGGCCCACGGCGGCGCTGAAGCAGAGATCGGCCAGCGATTCGTCGGGCCGGCCCGCGAGGGCCTCGGCGCAGCGCGCGGCCAGCGCGGCCAAAGCGGCTTCGTTCTTGGCCGACAGCACGAACGGCCACTGGCGGCCCAGGGCGTGGTCCGCCCTGGCCGGCGCCGTGGGGGCCTCCTCCACCAGCACGTGCGCGTTGGTGCCGCTGAAACCGAAGGAGCTGACGCCCGCGATGCGGCGGCCGTTGATGGGCTCCCAGGGCGTGAGCGCGGTGGGCACGCGCAGGGCGAAATCGTCCCAGGGAATGTGCGGGCTGGGCGTCTTGAAGTGCAGGTGCGGCGGGATCTGCCGCTGCTGCAGCGACAGCACCAGCTTGATGAGCCCGGTGACGCCGGCCGCCGCTTCCAGGTGGCCCACGTTGGTTTTCACCGAACCCAGCCACAGCGGCTGTTCGCGCCCGGCGCCGAACACCGCGCCCAGGGCCTGCACCTCCAGCGGGTCGCCCAGTTGCGTGCCGGTGCCGTGCGCCTCGATCAGGCCGACCTCGTGCGGCCGCAGGCCGGCGCGTTCCAGGGCCTCGCGGATCACCGCTTCCTGCGCCGGGCCGTTGGGCGCCGTCAGGCCGCTGCTGGGACCGTCCTGGTTGACGGCGCTGCCGCGAATCACCGCGAGCACGCGGTCGCCGTCGGCCATCGCATCACTCAGGCGCTTGAGCACCACCACGCCGCAGCCCTCGCCACGCGCGAAGCCGTCGGCGGACGCGTCAAAGGTCTTGCAGCGGCCGTCGGGCGCGAGCATGCGCGCGTGCGACAGCGCGATGTACAGGTCGGGCGAGAGGATCAGGTTGACGCCGCCGGCCAGGGCCATGCGGCAGTCGCCCGCGCGCAGCGCCTGGCAGGCCAGGTGCACGGCCACCAGCGAGGACGAGCAGGCGGTGTCCAGCGTGAGGCTGGGCCCCTGCAGGCCCAGCAGATACGAGAGGCGGCCCGAGCCGATGCTGTGGGCGATGCCGGAGGTGAAGTGCGCATCGAGCAGGGAACGGTCGCCGCTCATGAGCTGCAGGTAGGCGTAGTCGCTGCTGCACATGCCCATGTAGACGCCGGTGCGCGTGCCCTCCAGCCGGTCGGGCGCCTGGCCCGCGTGCTCCAGGGCCTCCCAGCTCACTTCGAGCAGCAGGCGCTGTTGCGGGTCCATGCCCTGGGCCTCGCGCGGCGCGATGCCGAAGAAGCCGGCGTCGAAACCGTCGATGGCGCCGAGGAAGCCGCCCGCGCGCGTGGCGATGCGACCGGGCGCCTCGGGGTCGGGGTCGTACAGGGCCTCGGTGTCCCAGCGATCGGCGGGCAGCGGGCCGATGGCGTCCACGCCGTCGCGCATCAGGCGCCAGAAGCTGTCGGCGTCGTTGCCGCCGCCGGGCACGCGGCAAC
This sequence comes from Hydrogenophaga sp. SNF1, assembly GCF_034421675.1. Lineage (NCBI taxonomy): Bacteria > Pseudomonadati > Pseudomonadota > Betaproteobacteria > Burkholderiales > Comamonadaceae > Hydrogenophaga > Hydrogenophaga sp. SNF1. Next base: position 1,975,397 of record NZ_CP139793.1, on the reverse strand, counting down.
CCAGGCCGATGATGGCGATGGGCTCGCGCGCCGCGGCCTCCAGCGCGGCCACGCGCGCCTGCGCCGCCTCCAGCGCGAGAAAGGCGCGCTTGAGGGGCGACAGGGCGGATTCGCCAACGGGGGCCGGGGAGCTTGCGTCGTTCATCGTTCAGGTCTTGTCCAGGCGCGCGAGCAGCAGCGCTTCGATCTCGGCGTCGCTCATGGCGGCCACGGCGGCCTCGCCCCATGCGGCGGGCGCGGCGGCGGGGCGGGGCGCGGCCAACGGGGCGGCGGGTGCGGCCGTGTCGGTGGGCGCCACGCGACCCAGCAGGTGCGCGGCCAGCGCGTCGATGGTGGGGTAGTCGAACATCAGCGTGGCGGGCAGCGGCTTGTCCAGGCCCAGGCCGGTGCCGAGCTGGTTGCGCAGCTGCACGGCCATGAGCGAGTCGAATCCGAGGTCCATCAGCCGATCGTGCCGCCCTGGCGGCTCGTTCTGGTCCAGGCGCAGCACGCGAACGACCCGATCGCGCACGAATTCACGCAAGAGGTCCAGGCGTTCGCCTGGCAAGGCCTCGCGCACCCGCCGCCGCAGCGCCTCGGCCGCTTCCTGCGGCCCGGTGCGCGTGGGCGCGCTCGCTGGCGCACCGGCCGGCTCGATCGCCTGCGTCACGCCACCGGCGGCCTCGGCCGAGCCCGGCGCGCGCGCCACGATGAGGTGCTGGCCCAGGGCCTCGGCGGGCGAGCCCGCGGGCGGCCAGGCGCCGGCCTCGTCGAAGCCGGCCTCGCGCAGGGCGCGCACCCAGGTGGTGGGCGGCAGCAGCGGGTTGTCGGTGCGCAGGTCGTCGGCGAAGTGCTGCCAGCCTTCGATCAGGCCGGTGCTCATGTCGAACCACGCCAGGTGGGTGGTGGACTCCACCAGCACCAGCACGCCGCCCGGGGCGAGCAGGCCACGCAGGCGCTGCAGCGCGGTGCGCAGGTCCTTGCTCGCGTGCACCGCATTGGCGGCGACGATGGCGTCGAAGCCGCCCGGCGCATAGCCCTGCGCGGCCGGGTCCTGGTCCATGTCGAAGGCGCCGAAGCTCAGGAAGCGGTGCTCGGCGAAGCGCTCGCGCGCGCGGTCGAGGAACACGTCGGACACGTCGCTGAAGTGGTAGCGCGCGCGATCGGGCGGCAGCGCGGCCAGCACCGCGGCGCTGGTGCCGCCGGTGCCGGCGCCGATCTCCAGCACGCGCAGCTGGCGGCCTGGCGGCACCGAGGCGCCCAGCGACTCGAAGGCGGTGGCGGCCAGGCCGTTGATGTAGCGCATGGTGGCCGAGCGCTGGTACAAGTTTTCGGCGAGTTCGAAGGAGCCACCAGGGAACAGGGTTTCCAGCGGGCTTTCGCGGCCACGCAGCACGGGCTCGACCAGCGAGCCGCAGTGGCGCAGGTAGTCCAGCAGGGGCTGGTTGTCGGCGAACAGGGCCTCGGCGCCGGCCCACAGCGCGGGCAGGTCGGGCGCGGCCAGCGGCGCGTCGGCCACGAAGGCCTCGCCCGCGGCGCGCAGATCGCCGCGCGCGGCCAGGCCGGCCAGCCAGCGCGCCACCAGGTGGCGGTAGCCGGCCGCGATGCCGCCGGCCTGCAGCACCTCGTCGAGCGTGCGCGATTCGCCGGCCACGCGAAACAAGCCCGCTTCGTGCAGCGTGTGCGCGGCGTGCGCGAGGGTGATGGCCTCCAGGCAGGCCCATTTGGCGGGGTAGGAGGCGATGCCCAGGTCCAGCGGGCCGCGTTGTGCCTGCCGGTCCAGCGCCTGGCTCAGCGCGGCCCAGCGCTGGCCCGCGTTCAAGGCCATGCCCGGCGCCTGGTTGACCACGTCCATCCAGTGGCGCGTGGCGCGCCAGGGATAGCTCGGCGCGGCCACGCGGCGGCGCGCGAAGGGTGCGTCGAAGCCGGCCCAGTCCACCTCGGCGCCCGCCGCGTAGAGCTTCTGCAGGCCCTCCAGCATGTCGTTCGCCTCGGGCCGCTCGCGGTGCAGCGAGGGCAGCCAGTCGACGGCCGACCCGGCCGCGCATTCGGCCCCCATGCCCAGCAGCACCGGGTGCGGGCCGACCTCGATGAAGTGCGTGATGCCCTGGCGCAGCAGCACCTGCAGGGCCGGCGCGAAGCGCACCGGCTGGCGCATGTGGCGCAGCCAGTAGTCGGGGGCGGCCAGCTCGTTCGGGCCCACGGGCTCGCCCGTGAGGTTGGACACCAGGGCGATGGCCGGCGGCGAGAAGCGCACGCTGGCCAGCGCTTCGCGCAGGCCGGGCAGCGCGGGCTCGATGAGGGCCGAGTGCGCCGCGTGCGGCACGCGCAGCGATTTGGCGCGCACGCCCTGGGCCTGCAGCGCAGACACGGCGGCCATCACGCTGTCGCGCGGGCCGCTGATGACGAAGAAGCTCGCTCGGGGCCGTTGTCGGCGGCGATGGCGAGCGCCGGGTCGCCGCTGGCGGCCAGCTGGGCCTGCACCGTGGCCAGCGGCGCGAACACGGCGGCCATGCCGCCGTCGGCCGGCAGCGCGTGCGTGAGGCGCCCGCGCGCGGCCACGGCGCGCAGGCCGTCCTCCAGCGACAGGGCGCCGGCCACGCAGGCCGCCGCGTACTCGCCCAGGCTGTGGCCCAGCAGGGCCTCGGGCTCGATGCCCCAGGAGCGCCAGAGCGCGGCCAGCGAGACCTCGATGGCGAAGGTGAGCGGCTGGGCGTAGACCGTGTCGTCGATGGACACCGCCGCGTCAGGCGGGGCGTACAGCAGCGCCAGCAGGCCCCGGTCCATGTGCGGGCGCAGCGCGGCGTCGCAGGCGTCCATGGCGGCGCGGAACACGGGCTGCTGTTCGTACAGCGCGCGCCCCATGCCCACGTGCTGGGCGCCCTGCCCGGTGAACAGGAAGGCCACGCGCGGGCGCGTGGCGCCTCGTTGTGGCCGCTCACCAGCGCCTCGGACTCGCGCCCGTCCAGAAAAGCGCGCAGGCCGTCGATCATCTGCGCCGCGTTCTGGCCGCGCACGGCCAGGCGGTGCGCGAAATGCGCGCGGCCGGCGTTGGCGGTGAAGCACAGGTCGGCCAGGTTCAGGTCGGGCGCGGCCAGGGCCTGCGCGTAGCGCCGCGCCAGCTCGGCCAGCTCGCCGTCGTGCCGCGCCGACAGGGCCAGCAGGTGCGTGGTGCGCTCGTGCGCGGGCGCCTCGCGCGCGCGCGCCTCGGGCGCGGCCTCCAGGACCACGTGGGCATTGGTGCCGCTGAAGCCGAAGGCGCTGACGCCCGCGAGCCGGCGCCCCTCGATGGGCGCCCAGGGCGTCACGGCGGTGGGCACCTTCAGCGGCCAGGCGGCCCAGTCGATGTGCGGGTTGCCCTGGCGGAAGTGCAGGTGCGGCGGCAGCTCGCCGCGCTGCAGGCCCAGCACCACCTTGGCGACGCCGGCCAGGCCGGCCGCGGCCTCCAGGTGGCCGATGTTGGTCTTGATGGAGCCGATGAGCAGGGGCCGCGCGGCCTCGCGGCCCGCGCCGAGCACGGCCCCCAGGGCGCCGACCTCGATCGGGTCGCCCAGCGGCGTGCCGGTGCCGTGCGCCTCGACGTAGCCGATCTCGCCCGGCCGCACGCGCGCGTTGGCCAGGGCGGCGCGGATCACGTCTTCCTGCGCCGGGCCGTTGGGCGCGGTCAGGCCGCCGCTGCGGCCGTCCTGGTTGATGGCGCTGCCGCGCACCACCGCCAGCACGCGGTCGCCCCGCGCCTGCGCGTCCGACAGGCGCCGCAGCACCAGCACCACGCAGCCTTCGCCGCGCACGTAGCCGTCGGCGGCGGCGTCGAAGGTCTTGCAGCGGCCGTCGGCGGCCATCATCCGCGCCTTCGAGAAGTTGATGTTCATCTCGGGCGTGAGCATCAGGTTGACCGCGCCCACCAGGGCGGTGTCGCACTCGCCCAGGCGCAGGCCCTGGACCGCCAGGTGCAGGGCCACCAGGGACGACGAGCAGGCCGTGTCCACCGTGACGGCGGGACCCTGCGCGCCCAGCACGTAGGACAGCCGCCCCGAGGCCACGCTGTAGGAGTTGCCGGTGCCGAAGTACGGGTCGATGAGTTCGTGGTGGCGGTAGATGGCGCGGCCGTAGTCGTTGTTGCCCACGCCCATGTAGACGCCGGTGCGCGTGCCCGCCAGCTCGCCCGGCGCCTGGCCGGCGTTCTCCAGGGCTTGCCAGGCCACTTCGAGCAGCAGGCGCTGCTGCGGGTCCATGCTGGCGGCCTCGCGCGGCGAGATGCCGAAGAACTCGGCGTCGAAGCGGTCCACGCCGTCGAGGAAACCGCCATGGCGCGTGGTCATCTTGCCGGGCGCGTCCGGGTCCGCGTCGTACAGCGCGTCGAGCGGCCAGCGATCGGCGGGAATGCCGCCGATGGCGTCGCGGCCGTTCCACAGCAGATCGCCCAGGCCCTCCATGTCTTTCACGCCGCCCGGCAGGCGCAGCGCCAGGCCGACGATGGCCAGCGGTTCGTGCGCGGCCGACTGCGCGCGCGCCAGCTGCGCCTTGAGCTCGCGGATTTCGAGCAGGGCGCGCTTGACGGGCGACAGGGCTTCGGTGGCGGGCTGCGGGTCGTTCATGTTCCGGGGCTTTCGGGTCCGCCCGAGAGTTCCTGCATCAGCAGGGCCTCGGCTTCTTCGTCGGAGAGCGCGGCGAGCTCGCCATGGGCCGGCGCGCCGGCCGTGGCCTGGGGCGCGGGCGCGTCCTCCAGGCCGAGCGCGCGCATCAGGTAGGCGGTGAGCGCGTCGAGGTTGGGGTAGTCGAACAGCAAGGTGGCCGACAGCGGCTGGCCGATGGAGCGCGTCAGGGCGTTGCGCAGCTCCACCGCCATCAGCGAGTCGAGGCCGATGTCCTTGAGCGCGCGCCGGGGGTCGATGGCGGTGCCGGCGTCCAGGCCCAGCACCTGCAGCGCGCGCTCGGCGAGGTGGGCCATGAGCGCGCCGCGGCGCTGGCCGGCGGGCAGCTGGCGCAGGCGGGCGGCCAGGGTGGCGTCGGGCACGGCCTCGGCGGCGGGCGCGGGGCGGCGCGCGGCGGCCGGGAACAGGGCCGCGTCCACGCCGGCCGGCAAGTGCGAAAGGAAGGCCGACCAATCGATCGGCAGCACCAGGGCGTGCGTGGCCCCCTCGCGCCACAGGGCTTCCAGGCGTTGCAGGCCCAGCTCGGGCTCGATGGGCTTGAGGCCACGCCCGGCCCAGGGGTCGCGGCCCGAGGCCGCCAGCTGCGTGGCCATGCCGCCCTGCGCCCAGGCGCCCCAGCCGACGCTGAGCGCGGGCAGGCCCGCGCGCGCGCGCGCGCGCCAGGGCGTCGAGTTCGGCGTTGGCGGCGGCGTAGGCGCACTGGCCGGGCGCGCCCAGCCAGCCGCCGCCGCGGCGGAATAGAGCACGAAGAAGTCCAGCGGCCACTCGCGCGTGAGCGCGTGCAGCACGCGCGCGCCCCCACCTTGTTGCGCAGCACGGCGGCGCAGCGCGCCCAGGTCTGGCGGATCAGCGCGCCGTCGTCCAGCGCGCCGGCCGCGTGCACCACGCCGCGCAGGGGCGGCAGCTCGCGCGCGCGCGAGTTCGGCCAGGAGCGCGCCCATGGCGCCGGCGTCGGCGGCGTCCAGCGCGGCCACGCGCACGCTCACGCCGCTGCCGCGCAGCGCGGCGATGGCCGCCTGCGCCTCGGCCGAGGGCGCGCGGCGACCCAGCAGCACCAGATGGCGCGCGCCGCGCTGGGCGAGCCCGCGCGCGGTGTGCAGCCCCAGCGCCCCCAGTCCCCCGGTGATGAGGTAGCTGGCGTCGGCGCGCACGAGACCGGCCGGTGCCGCCTGCGGCGCCGGGGGCAGGCGCAGCACCAGTTTGCCGGTGTGCCGGGCCTGGGCCATGTGGCGGAAAGCTTCGCTGGCGCGCTCGAAATCGAAGGGCGTCACCGGCAAGGGGCGCAGGCTGCCGTCGGCCAGGCCGGCCAGCACCTCGTCCAGCAGCGGCGCCACCATCGCGGGGTCGGCGTAGGCCTCGTCGCCGAAGTCGTAGGCGCGGTAGCGCAGGCCGGGGTGGCGCGCGGCCACGGCCTCGGGCGTCCAGATGCCGCGCTTGCCCAGCTCCAGGAACCAGCCGCCCGGCGCGACCACCGACAGGCCCGCGGGAATGAAATCGCCCGCCAGCGAGTTGAGCAGCACGTGCACGCCCTCGCCTTGCGTGGCGCGCTTCAGTTCCTCGGCAAAACCGGTGCTGCGCGAGTCCATCACCTGCGCCACGCCGAGCGAGCGCAGGAAGGCGCGCTTGTCCTCGGAGCCCGCGGTGGCGTACACCGTGGCGCCCGCGCGCAGGGCCAGTTGCACCGCCGCCAGGCCGACGCCGCCCGCCCCCGCGTGGATCAGCACGCGCTGGCCGCGCCGCAGGCCGGCGATGCGCTGCAGGCCGAACAAGGCGGTGAGGAAGGCCACCGGCAAGGCGGCCGCCTGCTCGAACGACAGCGTGGCGGGCAGGCGCGACAGGAAGCCGCGGGCACCACGGCCTCGCTGGCCATGCTGCCGTGGGCGAAGCCGAACACGGCGTCGCCCACGCGCAGGCCGTCGACGCCGGCGCCGCATTCGATCACCGTGCCCGCGCATTCGGCGCCGAGCGGGATGCCCGTGCCGGGGTAGACGCCCAGGGCCAGCAGCACGTCGCGGAAGTTCAGCGCCGCCGCGGCCACGCGCAGGCGCACCTCGCCGGCCTGCAAGGCCGGGCGCGCCAGGGGCGGATGGCCAGCCCGTCGAGGGTGCCGGCCTGCGCCACTTCCAGGCGCCGGGGCGCGTCGGCCACGGGCGCCGGCGCCGCGTCCGGGTGAGTCAGCGCCAGCGGCACCAACCGCTGCACCCAGGCGCCGCCGCCGCGCAGCGCGGTGTCGGGACCGGCGCCCAGCAGCCAGGGCAGCAGCGCCGCGCCGTCGCTGGCCGCGGCATCGATGTCGATCGCGCGCGGCTGCAGTTCGGGGTGTTCCACGCGCAGCACACCCAGGAAGGCCCAGGCGCCCGCGGCCGCCAGGCCCGCCGGTGCTTCGCCGGCGTGCAGCGATTGCGCCGAGCGCGTCACCAGGGTGAGCGGTGCCGGCGCCGCGACCAGGGCCTGGGCCAGGTGCAGCAGCGCGCGCCGGCCAGCCGCTCGGCGTGTTCGGGGTCATCGGCCTCCAGCGCCGGGGCGTCCAGGCCCCAGAGGTGCACCGCGCCGCGCAGCGGCCGCTGGCCTGGGCCGCGTCCAGCACCGCCTTGAAGTCCTGCGGGCCGTGCGGGTCCACGGTCCAGCGGTCCCCGCCCAGGGATTGCAGGCGCTCGCCCGGCCGCACCTCGATGCAGCGCGCACCGCGCGCCTGCAGCGCCGCCCGCAGCGAGGCCGCCAGGCCCGAGGCGTCGCTCAACAGCAGCCAGGCGCCGTCGGCGGGACGCTCGGGGGACACGGCGCCGGCGGGCGCCGGCTGCCAGCGCGCCTCGTACACACCTCGTCCGGCGCGTCGCCGGCCAGGCGCCGCGCGTCGGCGCGCGCGAAACGGGCGCCGGTGATGAAGGCCACCGGCTCGCCGGCCTCGTCGTCGAGGCGCAGGTCGGCCGCGAAGGCCTCGGCGCCCGGCGCCGGTTCGGCGCGCAGGGTGGCGCTGGCGCGCAGCCGCGCCAGGCCCGGGCGCCACAGCGCGAAGCGCTCGACGCCCATGGGCACCCAGAGTTGGGTGGGCAGCCCCGCCGAGCCGGCCGAGGCGGCGGCCGCGCAGAGCTGCAGGGCCGCGTCGAGCAGGGCCGGGTGCAGGCCGAAGCGCGGCGCCTCGTGCGACAGCTCGGGCGGCAGGGCCAGCTCGCCCCGGGCCCAGCCGTCGCCGGCGGCCAAGACCTGCACGCCGCGAAAGCCGGGGCCGAAGGCCACGCCGAGCGAGTCGAAGCGTTGATAGAAAGCGGCGCGGTCGACGGCGGCGCCTTCCATCGGGGCGGGTGCGGCGCCAGGCGACGGCGCGGCCTCGCGCCGCCCGATGGCCGAGCACACGCGCTGCCAGCCGGGTGCCGCGTCGATGGCCTGGAACAGCTCCAGCACCGCGCCCGCCGCGCCGTCGCGCACGACCACCTGCCAGGCCAGTTCGCCCGCGTCCGGCAGCGGCAGCGGGCGGTCGACGGCGAAGGCCTCGAGCGAGCCTGCGCCGGCCTCGGCGCGCCAGGCCGCGTGCAGGGTCTCCAGCATGGCCGCGCCGGGCATCAGCAGGCGCCCGCCGATGCGGTGGTCGCGCAGCGCGCCCGCGCTGTCCACCGTCCAGCGCGCCTGGTAGACCCGGTCGCTGGTGGCCGCGAGCGGCAGGCGCGCGCCCAGCAAGGGGTGCGCGCCGCTGGGCCGCGCGGGGGCGGCAGCGGCCACCGGCGTGGGGCGCAGCCAGTAGCGCTGGCGCTGCCAGGGGTAGCGCGGCAGGTCCACCACCTCGCCCGGGCCGCCGAGCAAGGCCTCGGTGTCCAGCGTGTGGCCCACCACGCGCGCGGCGGCCGAGGCCAGCAGCGTGTCGCGCTCGGGCTTGCCCCGGCGCAGCGAGGCGGCCACCGTGGCGGCGCGGCCGCGGGCCTGCAGCGTGTCGCCCAGCGCGCCGCTGAGCACCGGGTGCGGACCGATCTCCAGGAAGGCGTTGAAGCCGTCGTCCGACAGGGCCTCGATGGCGGCTTGCAGGCGCACGGGCTCGCGCACGTTGCGGCCGAAGTAGTCGGCGTCGAAGCGCTGGCGCGGCGCGGCGGCGCCGGTGACGGTGGAGTACACCGGCACGGCCGCCGGCGAGGACGCCACCTCGCCCAGGCGCGCCACCAGCTCGCGCTGCAGCGGCGCCATCTGGGCGCTGTGAAAGGCGTAGTTGACCGGCAGCAGGCGGTGGTGCACGCCGCGCGACGCCAGGGCATTGAGCGCTTCGTCCAGCGCGGCGGCTCGCCGGAGAGCACCACGCTGCGCGGCGCGTTCAGGGCCGCGAGCGAGAGCCGCTCGCCGAAGGGCGCCAGCAGGGCCTCGGCCTCGGCGGCGCTGCAGTCGACGGCGGCCATGCGGCCGTGGCCGGTGGCCTGCTGCATCACGCGGGCGCGCAGGCAGACCACGCGCACGGCCTCGGCCAGGCTGAGCACACCGGCCACCTGCAGCGCGGCGATTTCGCCCACGCTGTGGCCGACCACTGCGCCGGGGCGCACGCCCCAGGCGGCCCAAAGCGCGGCCAGCGACACCTGGATGGCGAACAGCGCGGGCTGAGCCACCTCGGTCTGGTGCAGGCGCGACGCCGCTTCGTCCACGGACAGCTCGGCCAGCAGCGACCAGCCGGTGGCCGCGCGGATCAGCGCCTCGCATTCGTCCATGCGCGCGCGAAACACCGGTTCCTGCGCCAACAGCTCGCGGCCCATGGCGTACCACTGCGGGCCCTGGCCGCTGAAGACGAAGGCCAGGCGCGGCGCGGCGTCGGGCGCCACGCGGCCCAGGCAGGCGCCGGGCGCTTCGCCGTCGCGCGCGAAGGCCTCGAGCCGGGCGCGCAGTTCCTCGCGGTCGCGGCCCAGCACCGCCAGGCGGTGGTCCAGCGCGGAGCGGCGCGCGCCCGCGGTGAAGCAAAGGTCGGTCAGCGAGGCCTGGCTGCGGCAGGAACCCGGCCCAGGACCGGGCGAGTTCGCGCAGCGCGGGCCCGCTCTGCGCGGACAGGTGCAGCAGATGCGTGCCCTGCCCGGCCGGCGCCTGCGGCGCGGCGCCCAGGCGCGGCGCTTCTTCGAGCACGACGTGCGCGTTGGTGCCGCCCACGCCGAACGAGCTGGTGCCGGCGCAGCGCGTGCGCGCGCGCGCGGCCAGGGCGTGAGCGTCGTGGGCACGGCCAGGCGCGTGCCGTCCAGCGAGGTGCTTGTTGAGCGACTTGAAATGGATCTGCGGCGGGATCGCCTCGTGGCGCATGGCCAGCACGGTCTTGATGACACCGGCCACCCCCGCCGCCGCCTCCATGTGCGCCAGGTTGGCCTTGGCCGCGCCCAGCCAGCAGGTGCCGCCGCCCACGTCGGCGCGGCCCACGGTGGCCGCCAGGGCCTCCACCTCGATCGGGTCGCCCAGCGGCGTGCCGGTGCCGTGGGCCTCGATGAAACCGATGCGGCCGGGCTCGAGCTGCGCCGCGGCCAGGGCCTCGCGAATGAGGTCCTGCTGGGCCAGGCCATTCGGCGCGGCCAGCAGGGTGGAGTGGCCGTCCTGGTTGACGGCCGAGCCACGCACCACGGCCAGCACGCGGTCGCCGTCGGCGACGGCGTCGCTCAGGCGCTTGAGCACGATGACGCCGCAGCCCTCGCCGCGGCCGAAGCCGTCGGCGCTGTCGTCGAAGGTCTTGCAGCGGCCATCGGGGGCCATGAAGCCGACCTTGGAGAGCGACACCATCAGGTCGGGCGTGACCATCAGCGAGACGCCACCGGCGAGGGCGATGTCGCTCTCGCCGTGGCGCAGGCTCTGGCAGGCCAGGTGGATGGCCACCAGCGAGGACGAGCAGGCGGTGTCCACCGACACGCTGGGGCCGCGCAGGTCCAGCAGATAAGACAGGCGGTTGACCAGCACGCTGTGCACCGTGCCGGTGAGCGTGCGCGCGTCGATGGCTTCGGGGTCGCGGTACTCCAGCAGCTGGTAGTCGTTGTGGTAGCTGGCCACGAAGGCGCCGGCGCGGCTGCCGCGCAGCTTGTCGCGCGTGAAGCCGGCGTCGTCCAGCGCCTCCATCGCCACTTCGAGGAACAGGCGCTGCTGCGGGTCCATGCGCTCGGCTTCGCGCGGCAGGATGTTGAAGTAGGCGGCGTCGAAGCCGTCGATGCGCTCCAGGAAACCGCCTTCGCGCGCGATGGACTTGCCGGGCACCGAGGGGTCGGCGTCGTAGACGGCCTGCACGTCCCAGCGGTCGGCGGGCACGGGGCGCACCGCGTCCACGCCGTCGACCAGCAGCTGCCAGAACGCCTCGGGCGAGTCCGCGCCGCCAGGGAAGCGGCACCCCATGCCGACGATGGCGATCGGGTCGGCCCGCAGCACGGCCTCGCTCTGCGCGCGCACCTTCTGCGCCATCAAGGCGAGCTTGATGGCCGACAGCTGGCCCAGCGAAGGAGAGGAAGGCGTGTCGCTCATGGGGGTCAGCGGCGCTGGCGCAGCAGCAGGGCCGCGTCCTCGTCGGAGAGTTGGTTCACGTCGTCGAGCGCGGCGGCGAGCTCGGGCGCTGGCCCGGCGGCCGGCGCCGCCACGGGCGCGGCGGCTGGCGCCGGCGCGGCGGCGTGCGCCCCGGCGAGAAAGCCCGTGAGGGCCTCGATGGTGGGGTAGTTCCAGGCCAGCGTGGCCGACAGCGGCTGGCCGTGCAGCGGCTCCAGGCGGTTGCGCAGTTCCAGCGCCATGAGCGAGGTCAGGCCCAGGCTGCCCAGGGGCTTGCGTGGGTCGATGCGCGCGGGGTTGAGCTTGAGCACGCGGCCCACGACCTCGCGCACCGTGAGCTCCAGGGCGCGGCGGCGCTCAGCCGGGTCGGCCGGGTCGGCGGGTGCCGGCGCGGTGGGCGCCGCGCCGGGCTGCGCCGGGGCGGCCTCGGACTCGAACAGGTCGCGCAGCAACGCGCCTGGCGCGCGCCGCCTTGCGCGCGCAGCCGCGCCCAGTGAATGGGCATGGCCAGCAGGTGACCGTGCGGCCAGCGCAGGGCCTCGTCGAACAGGGCCAGGGCCTGCGCCGGCGCAAAGGCGGCGATGCCCTGGCGCTGCAGCTCGTCTTGCTGGCGCTGGCCGGTGTCGCCCCGCATCACGCCGGTCTGCGACCACACGCCCCAGCCGATGCTCAGCGCGGGCTGGCCCAGGGCACGTCGGTGCCGCGCCAGGCCGTCGAGGAAGGCGTTGGCCGCCGCGTAGCTGGCCTGCCCGGCCTGCGGCATGACAGCGGCCATGGACGAAAACAGCACGAAGGCATCGAGTTCGGGCAGCAGGCGGTGCAGGTTCCAGGCACCGCCCAACTTCGGGCGCAGCACGGCGGCGAGCGAGGCGGCGTCGAGGTCGCGCACCAGCTGGTCGTCGGTGAGGCCGGCGGCGTGGAACACGCCACGGATGGGCGGATGGGCCTCGGCGGCGAAGCCCTCGAGCCAGTCGCGCAGGGCGGCTTCATCGGCCACGTCGAGCGCGACGTGGCGCACGCTGGCGCCCTGCGACTCGAGACCGCGCACGGCCGCCACGGCGCGGCCCGCGGGCGTGTCCGCGCCCAGGCCCGCCCAGGCCGCGCGCGCCGGCAGCGGCGTGCGCGACAGCACCACGAGGTGGCGCGCACCCTGCGCCACCAGGCGCTGCGCGATCTGCTGGCCAATGCCGCCCAGGCCGCCGGTGATGAGGTAGCTCGCGTCCGGGCGCCAACGCGGCGGCGCCTCGGGCGCCCAGGGCGCGCGGCGCAGGCGCGGCTCGACGCGCTGGTGGCCGCGCAGGGCCAGGGTGCCCGGCGCCGCGCCCGGCAGGGCCTGGGCCAGCGCGAGCGCCGCGTCGCCGGGCGCGGCGGCAGGGTCCAGATCGATCAGCCCCCCCAGCGCTCGCCCTGCTCCGTCGCCATGACGGCCGCCAGCCCCGACAGCGGCGACTGCGCCAGCGCCAGCGCCGTGGCGGCCTCGGCCGGCGACACGGCCATGGCGCCGCGCGTGACCCACCACAGGCGGGCGCGCGAGGACGGCGGCAGGCGCTCCAGCGCCTGCGCGCCCAGCAGCAGGCGGTGCAGCCCGGCGGCGTGTTCGGCGTCGAGGCGGGACAGGTCCAGCGCGCGCAGGTCCACCAGCTCGATGGGGGCACCGGCGTCGTCGGCGGCGGGCGGGCCGTCGACCAGCTCGGCCGTTTCACCGGCCTGCCGCAGGGCGTTCAGCAGCGCGGGGCCCAGCCCGCCCTGGTCGGCGATCAGGCACCAGCGGCGGGCACCCGCCGGCGCGGCGCTGGCCGCCGGCTCGGCCGGCACCCACTGCAGGTCGTAGAAGCAGTCGGCGGGGTCTGCCGGGGCGCGCTCGCCCAAGGGCTGCAGGCGCAGGCCGCGCAGTTCCAGCGCGGGGCCCTGCCCGTCCCTCAGCGTCGCATCGATCAGACCGCTGCCGGCGCGCCGGATCAGGTGCACGCTCAAGGCGCCCCGTGGCGCGCGTGCGCCGCCACGTCGTCCAGGCCGGTGGGCAGGCAGAGCTGGCCTGGCGGCGCCAGCAGCGCGGCGGCCTGGAAGCAGGCGTCCAACACCTCGGGCGCCCAACAGAAGCCGGGCGCGGCGGCGGTGTCCTCGGGCCGGGCCTCGAGGTCCACCAGCGCCTCGTCGGCCGACAGCCAGGCGCGGGCGATGCCACGCAGTGGCGCGGCGAAGCCGGCGCCCAGCGCCGCGAGCCGCTGGTAGACCGCGTCCGCCGAGAGCGCCGCGCCACGCCGCAGCGCGGCCGTGTCCACGGGCGACACCGGGCCGGCGCGGCGGGCGCTGGGCGCCGCCAGCCGGGCCCGCGCGTGCGACAGCCACTCGCTGCCGCTGTGCGTCTGGAACGCGAGCCGCAGACCGCCCTGTCCGTCCGCGCTGGCCTGCAGCTGCAGCGCGCAGGCCGCATCGGCCTGCAGGTGCAGGGCGCGCTCGAAGCTCAGGCCCTCGAGCGCCAGGGGCTGCCCGGGCGACAGCGCGCGCGCGCGCCGCGAGCGCGAGCTCGAGGTAGGCGGAGGCCGGCAGCAGCGCGCTGCCGTGCAAGGCGTGCCCGAACCAGGCGGGCACGCGCTGCGGGTCCAGGCTCAGCGCCCACAGGGCGCCCGCGCGGGGCGCCCGCGAGTTCGATGCCCGCGCCCAGCACCGGGTGCTGGCTGGGCACCGTCCGCCCGTGGCCCTGGGCGCCCGCGGCCGCCCGCTCGGCGGCGGCGATCCAGTGCCGCTCGCGCTGCCAGGGGTAGGTGGGCAAGGCCAGGAAGCGCCCGCCCTCGGGCATCAGGCGCGACCAGTCGGGCGCCACGCCGGCGCAGAACGCGGCGCCCACGGCCGCGAGCCAGGCCGCCTGTTCGGGTTCGCCGCGGCGCGCGCAGCCGATCACCGCCACCTCGGCGCCCGCCGCCTGCGCGGTCTGCTCCACCGAGGGCAGCAGCACCGGGTGCGGCCCCAGTTCGATGAACACCGTGACGCCATCGTCGAGCAGGCGCTGCACGGCGGCGCCAAAGCGCACCGGCTGGCGCAGGTTGTCGCCCCAGTAGGCGGCGCCCAGTTCGTGCGCCTCGGCGCGGCGAGCCAGCACGGTGGAGACCAGCGGCACGGCCAGCGCCCCGGGGCTCAGCCCCGCGAGTTCGGCGCGCAGTTGCTCGGCCAGCGGCTGCATCTGCGGGCTGTGCGAGGCCACGTCCACCTTCACCAGGCGGCAGAACACGTTCTGCGCTTCCCAGGCGGCCATCAGCGCCTGCACGGCCTCGGGCCGGCCGGAGATCACGCTGGAGCGCGGGCTGTTGCTCACCGCCACCGAGACCTCGTGCTCGTGGCCGGCCAGGCGCCGCTGCGCCTCGTCCATGGGCAGGTCGACCAGGGCCATGGCGCCCTGCCCGCTGGTGCGGCGCATCAGCGCGCTGCGGCGGCAGATGATGCGCATCGCCTCGTCCAGGCTGAGGGCGCCCGCGATGCAGGCCGCCGCCACCTCGCCCATGCTGTGGCCCACCACCGCGTCGGGCCGCACACCCAGCGAACGCCACAGCTCGGCGTAGGCCAGGGCGATGGCGACCAGCACGGGCTGGATGACGTCGATGCGCTCCAGCAGGTGCTTCGGATCGCCGGGTTCGAGCGCCAGTTGCTCGACGATGGACCAATCGACGTAGGGCCGCGCGGCCGCGTCGCAGCGCTGCAGCGCGGCTTTGAACACGGGCTCGCGCGCCATGAGTTCGCGGGCCATGCCGTCCCACTGCGCGCCCTGCCCGGGGCAGATGAAGGCGATGCGCGGGCGGGCCTCGGGCGCGCGACCTTCGGCCGCGGCCGCCTGGCCATCGCCGTGCTGGCGCAGGGCCTCGGCCATGGCGGCGGCGTCACCGGCCACGAAGGCGGCGCGGTGTTCGTGCGGCGTGCGGCGCACGGCGGCGTTCCAGCACAGGTCGGCCAGGGACGCGCCATCCGACAACACCTCGGCGAAGCGCCGCGCCTGGGCGCGCAAGGCGCCTTCGTCGCGCGCGCTGAGCACCAGCAGCGCCGCCTCGCCCGCCGGCGCCAGGCGCGGCGCGGGCGGGGTGGTGGTGGCGGCGGGGGCTTCCTGCAGCAGCACGTGCGCGTTGGTGCCGGCGATGCCGAAGGCGCTCACGCCGGCCAGACGCGGCTGCTCACCGCGTGGCCACGGCGTGGCCTCGCGCGCCACCACCACGGGAATGTCGGTCCAGGGAATGGCGGGGTTGGGCTGCTGGCAGTGCAGGCTCTGCGGGATGCGCCCATGGTGCAGGGCCAGGGCCGCCTTGATGAGGCCGGCCACGCCGGCCGCGCCTTCGGTGTGGCCGATGTTGGTCTTGACCGAGCCCACGCGCACCGGCTGCGCGGCGTCGCGTCCGGCGCCCAGCACGGCGGCGATGGCCCCGAGCTCGACCGGGTCGCCCGCGCGCGTGCCCGTGCCATGGGCTTCCACGTAGCCCACCTGGGCCGGGTCGATGCCCGCGTCCTCGCAGGCGCTGCGCAGCAGGGCCTCCTGGCCGGCCTGGCTCGGCGTGCCCATCGATCCGCTGGCGCGGCCGTCGTTGTTGAGCGCGCTGCCGCGGATGACGGCGTAGACGCGGTCACCGTCGGCCAGGGCCTTGTCCAGCGGCTTGAGCACCACCAGCCCCGCGCCTTCGCTGCGCACATAGCCGTCGCCGCGGGCGTCGCCGAACTTGCAGCGGCCATCGGGCGCCATCATGCGGCTCTGCGAGTAGGCCACGCTGATGTGCGGCTGCAAGATGATGTTCACGCCGCCGGCGATGGCGACTTCGCTCTCGCCGCTGCGCACGCTGCGCGCCGCCAGGTGCACCGCGGCCAGGGACGACGAGCAGGCCGTGTCCAGCGTGAGGCTGGGGCCGCGCAGGCCCAGCAGGTAGGACAGGCGCCCCGAGCTGGCGTAGCGGCCGCTGCCCGTGGTCATGAAGAAATCCACGCCCTCGGGATCGGCGAACAGCCGGGCCTCGAAGTCGCTGAGCCACTGGCCCACGAACACGCCGGTGCGCGAGCCGTCCAGCGCGCGCGCATCGAGGCCGGCGTCCTCCAGAGCTTCCCAGGCGGTTTCCAGCAGCAGGCGCTGCTGCGGGTCCAGGCGCTCGGCCTCGCGCGGCGAGATGCCGAAGAAGCCGGCGTCGAAGCGGTCGATGCCCTCGAGGAAGCCACCCCAGCGCGTCATCATGCGGCCCGGCGTGGCCGGGCGCGGATCGAAGTAATGGCCGAGGTCGATGCGGTCGGTGGGGATCTCGCCAATGGCGTCGACCCCTTCGGCCAGCAGGCGCCAGAAGCCCGCCGGATCGGTCACGCCTCCGGGAAAGCGGCAGCCGATGCCGACGACAGCGATGGGCATCGGTGGATTCGGGCTCATTCGGAGAACCCCGCGCAACGCGCTGCGGTGCGAGCCCCTTCGGGCGGCCGTGCGGGGCGAATTCGAGACACCTGCGCGCAACGCGCTGCGGTGCGAGCCCCTTCGGGCGGCCGTGCCGGGCTCATGCCACCACCCTCCCCAGCAGCGGTGCCAGGCTGGCCGACACCTCGGCCAGCAGCGCGTCGCGCTGGGCGTTCAGGTAGAAATGGTCGCCCGGCAGCACGCGCAAGCGGAAGGGTCCGCTGGACTCGTTGCGCCAGGCCTCCAGGTGCTCGCGCGGCGTCAGCGGGTCGTGCGAGCCGCCGAACACGGACAGCGGGCAGGCCAGCGGCGGGCGCCCGGCGAGCGGCGCGTGCGTCTCCAGCGCGTGGATGTCGGCGCGCAGGGACGGCAGCAGCATGGCCATCAGTTCCTCGTGCTCGGCCACCTCGGGCGGAATGCCGCCGTAGCGGCGCTGGATCTCGGCCACGAAATCGGCGTCGGACAACACGTGCAGCAGCGGGTCGGGGTTGGGCCAGTGCGGCGGGCGCCGGCCCGAGACGAACAGGTGCCCGGGCTGGGGCGCGCCCTCATGGCGCAGCGCGCGCGCCACTTCGTTGGCCAGCACGGCGCCCATGCTGTGGCCGAACAGCGCGTACGGCCGGTCCAGGTGCGGCCTCAACGCGGCCACCACGGCCTCGACGATGGTGTCCAGCCGCGTGACCACCGGATCGTTCAGGCGATTGGCCCGCCCGGGCAGCTGGATGGCGATCAGCTCCACCGCGTCGGGCAAGGCATTGCACCAGGGCCGATAGACCGCCGCGCTGCCGCCGGCGTGGGCGAAACAAAAGAGGCGCAGGCGCGCGCCGGGACGGGGAACGAAGCGCTGAAACCACGGGCTGTTCATGGCGCGCCCCGGCGGCTGGAGACCTGAGCGTCGACGGCTGGTGCGACCCTGCGTTGCATGATGACTTCCTCTGGCTCGCCCAGGTGGGCGCACCTGCTCCCCATGTAGAGGGAACGTATGGGTTTTTGGCCTTCGATGTTACCGAATGTATCGTCTCGGGCGGCTCCGCCGACCCCCTATTTCAGTGCCTTTCATCACGTTCCTTCCTCTACCTGTATCAAGTTCCATGCGAGCACCGTGCGCAGAGTGAAGAACTGGTGAAATCCGGGGGCCTCCGAATACCCGTTACAGAATGTCGGCCGGGGCCGGCAGGCGATTAGACGGGCACCGGCCAAAGATAGGTAGTAAATATTCACGCAACGGCCCACGAGGGTGTAACCAAGGATGCGGATCAAGCAACAGGCGCCCCTCGCGGCCCCGGGCATCGAGCTGTGGCTGGTGGACCTGGAGGTCCCGGCGCGCGAACACGAGGCGCCCGCCCCCGGCGACTGGCTGGACGACGCCGAGCGCGCGCGCGCCGCGCGCTTCCACTTCGAGCGCGACGCCCACCGCTACCGCGCCAGCCACAGCGCCCTGCGCCACCTGCTCGCCCAACGCACAGGCGTGGCGGCGGCCAGCCTGCGCTTCGGGGCGGGCAGCCACGACAAGCCGCGCCTGGACCTGCCCGGCGCGCCGGCCTTCAACATGAGCCACAGCGGGCGCTGGGCCCTGATCGGCATCGGCGGGCAAACGCCCATCGGCGTGGACATCGAGGCGCCGCGCGAGATGGGCGAGCTGATGGCCCTGGCCGAGCGCAACTTCACCGCCACCGAGTGCCGCGAACTGCTGGCCCTGCCCGAGGCCGGGCGCCTGCGCGCCTTCCTGCGCTGCTGGACGCGCAAGGAAGCCTGCCTCAAGGCCATCGGCAGTGGGCTGTCGATCGAGCCAGGCCTGTTCGAGGCTGGCACCACGCCCGAGCAGCGCACCACCACCGTGCCGGTGTCGGGCCAGGCCTGCCAGGTGACGGTGCTCAGCGTGGACGTGGACCGCGAGGCCCTGGCGGCCGTGGCCTGGCTCGAACCCGGCTCACGGCACCTGGCGTTCTAGTCCGGCGAGACGGGGTCGCCGCCCCCTTCAGCCCACCGGCGCCGGCACCGGCGCGGGCGTGCGCGGCATTTGCGTGAGCACCAGCAGCGTGACCACCGAGGTCACCGCCATCACGCCCAGCAAGGCGGTGAAGCCTGCGGCCTTCACCACCGGCCCGATCAGCCACACCGCCACCGAACTGGCGCCCAGCGACACCGCCAGCCGCATGCCGGCCACGCGCGAGCGCATGCCGTCGTCGACGAAGCGCACGATCATCGCGTCGGTGAAGGGAATGGCGCCGAAGATCGCCGACATGAACAGCAGCTGGATGAGCAGGAAGGCCCAGCCGTTCAGCGTGGTGGCCAGCAACAGCAGCAGCGCCTGCAGGGTGATGACGCCGATGTAGAGCCGCTTGAGCGAGTGCCGGTCGATGAGGTGCCCCACGATGAGCTGCGTGACCGAGGCCACCGCGTAGACCAGCGCCAGCAGCGTGCCGATGCGCGCCGGGTCCTGCGAGACCTCGCGCAGGCGGTCGGTCAGCAGCTCGAAGTTGGCGTTGGTGGAGAAGTTGAACAACAGGCTGCCGCTGGTGGCGGCCATGGTCATGATGAGGAACAGCCGCGCCATCGGCACCCCGGACACCTGCGCCGCGCCGCCCTTTTTCTTGGCTGGCGCCGCGCTCTCGCGCGAGCCGTAGACAGCGAACAGCAGGCCGCAGGCCAGGCACAGCAGCCCCGGCACCACAAAGGCCACACGCCACCCCGCGTACTTCACGAGAAAGCCCGTGACGATGGCCGCGAAGGCCACGCCCAGGTTGCCCGCCAGGCCGTTCACGCCGATGGTCCAGCCCGGGCGCGGCGCGCCCTGCACCAGCATGGGAATGCCCACCGGGTGGTAGATCGACGCGAAGGCGCCCAGCAGCGCCAGCGCGAACGCCATCTGCAGCGGCGTGTTCGTGGCGGCCACCAGCAGCGAGGCCAGGCCCATGCCGAAGAAGAACACCAGCATCATCTTGCGCCGGCCCCAGTGATCGCCCAGCTTGCCTGCGGGCAGCGAGCCGATGCCGAAGAAGAAAAACGCCGCCACGCCGTAGGGCATGAGGTCTTCCCAGCGCGCCAGGCCGAACTCGGTGGCGATGCTGGTCACCGCGGTGGCGAAGATCAGCAACATCATGTGGTCCATGGCGTGGCCCACGTTCAACAGGGTCTGGGTGGTCTTGTTGTGCATGGGGGCGATCATCGCCGGTTAAGCTGCGCGGAAGAAATTCAAGACCGCCAGAAATGCGTCCAAAACCGCCAAGCCGTCCCGGCGTGCTGCGCCGGGGTCCCAGCGCCGACGCGCAGGCCGCCAACCGGGTGCCGCGCCCCGTGGCCGCGCTGGCGCGCTCCGATCCGGCCGGCATGGAAATCGCCCCCCACCTGCACGCGCGCGACCAGCTGATCTACGCCATCCGTGGCGTCATGACGATCCGCGCCAAGGGCTTCATCTGGACCCTGCCGCCCAGCCACGGCATGTGGATGCCCGCGCACACCGTTCACCAGATCCGCATGGACACCGAGGTCGAGATGCGGACCCTGTACTTCCAGCCCGGCACGGTCACGGGCCAGGGCCGCGACTGCCAGGTGCTGGCGATCACACCGCTGCTGCGTGAGCTGATCCTGCGCGCGATGACGATCCCGCCGCGCTACGCGCTCGACAGCGCCGACGCGCGCCTGATGGACCTGATCGTGGACGAGGTGGGCTGGCTGGAGCCCCGGCCCCTGTCCCTGAAACTGCCCGACGACAAGCGGCTCGCGCGCCTGTGCCAGTGGCTGATCGAGAACCCGGGCGAGGCCGCCTCCATCGCCGAACTGGGCCGCGAGGTGGGCCTGTCCGAGCGCAGCGTGATCCGGCTGTTCCCGCAGGAAACGGGCCTGAGCCTGCACCGCTGGCGCCAGCAGGCGCGGCTGATGCGCGCCTTCGCGCTGAGCGACCAGGGCATGAACATCGGGCAGTTGGCGGATGAACTCGGCTATGCGAGCGCGTCGGCCTTCGGAAAGATGTTCGCCAAGCAGTTCGGGCAGGCGCCGAGGAAGGTGTTGGGCGGGTCGGGGTGAAGGGGCCGCGGGTGGGCGGGTGTCAGGGAAGGCGCCCTGGTGCACCCACGGGGCACCTGCTTCGTTTCCGGGTGCCGGCTGGGGGCCCGAAGCCGTCTTTGGCACTGGCCACAACGCGCTGCAGAATCCGGTCCTCAATGAATCAGGCAAAAGACATCCTCATCCTTACCGGTACTCCAGGCGCGGGGAAAACGACCACCGCCAAGGCGCTAGCAGCGACATCGGGCTCGCCCAAGGTGCATCTTCATTGCGATGACTTCTGGCACTTCATCAAGCACGGAGCGATCCCACCTTTTCTGGAATCGGCGCACAAACAAAACGAAACGGTCGTCAAGGTGTTGGCCCAGGCGGCGGAGGGCTATGCGAAGGGTGGCTACTTTGTCATCGTGGATGGCATCGTCGGGCCGTGGTTCCTGGACGCCTTCATTGGGCTTTCGGCGCGCCTTCACTACATAGTGCTTCAGATCGATGTCGACAGCGCAATTGCGCGCTGCCAAGCCCGTGGCGGCGACACGCTCACCGATGCGCAAGTGATTGCATCCCTGCATCGCCAGTTGTCGTCTCTTGGGGCGCTGAACAAGCATGTGCTGGACATACGAAGCCTGTCGCCAGAACTCACATTGGCTGCCGTGGTCGCCGCAGTTGAAAGCGAAAAGTTTCTCCTGAACGCCTAAGCGCCTGAGTTCACCACCGCCGCGCTTGGTAAGAGCCCGCTCCTGGCCGTGAGCCGCGATCGCAGTCGACACGAAACCACTCGGCCCACATCCGCGCCAGGGCGCACGCCCGCCAATGCTTCGCGGCGATCGCCCGCCCATCGCCAGCCGAGGGCTTGGGCCCGGCCGCTGGGGGCGACTATGCGCAGGCGAGGAGCGCAGGACGGCCGGCCCAAGCGACCGACTCACCCCCGCCCGGCGCGTCCCAGCAAAGACGACACCTCGTCCGCCGCCGCCCGCAGCTTCGGCAGCAGCTGCTCCTTCATCACCGTCGCCGAGGTGCGGTTCGCCTGCCCCGACACGTTGAGCGCCGCGATCACCGCGCCCGCGCGGCTCCTCACCGGCGCCGCGATGGAGATCAGGCCCTCCTCCAGCTCCTGGTTCACCAGCGCCCAGCCCTGGCGACGCACCTGCTGCACACGCGCCAGGATCTCGGCCGGCTCGGTGGCCGTGTGGCGCGTGTTCGCGCGCCGCTCGCTGGCCTTCAGCCGCGCCTTCACCTCGGCGTCGTCCAGCCCCGCCAGCAGCACACGGCCGAGCGAGGTGCAGTAGGCCGGCAGGCGTGTGCCCACGTTGAGGTTGAGCGAGACGATCTTGTGCGTGTGCACACGCAGCACGTAGACGATGTCGCTGCCGTCCAGCACCGCCGCCGAACACGACTCGCCCACCGCGTCCGCCAGGCGCTCCATCACCGGCTCGGCCAGGTTCCATATCGGCATGGACGTGAGGTAAGCGAAGCCCAGGTCCAGGATGCGCGGCGTGAGGCGGTACAGCTTGCCGTCGCCCTCGACGTAGCCCAGCGTCTGCAGGGTGAGCAGGATGCGCCGCGCGCCGGCGCGCGTGAGCCCGCTGCGCGCGGCCACCTCGGACAGGGTCTGCTCGGACGCCTCGGCGCTGAAGGAGCGGATCACCTCCAGACCACGCGCGAAAGACTGCACGTAGCCGTCACCGGGCGTGGGGGCGTCGGGTGCGCGACGGGCGTGGGTTGCCATGGGCTTTGGTGGGCGACTAGAATGATTCGTCAATCGAACAAGTGTTCGTCATTAGAACATCTGGCGATCGACACGGCAAGCGCCCCTCCCCGCTGTTTCAGCGTTCCGTCCGGAGACCAACCCCCGTGATCAACAAGATCGCTTCCTCGGTGGCCGAGGCCCTGCACGGCGTGCGCGACGGCGCCACCGTGCTCATCGGCGGCTTCGGCACCGCCGGCATTCCCAACGAACTCATCGCCGGCCTGATCGAACAGGGCGCGCGCGAGCTCACCGTGGTGAACAACAACGCCGGCAACGGCGAGCACGGCCTGGCCGCGCTGCTCAAGACCGGGCGCGTGCGCAAGATCATCTGCAGCTTCCCGCGCCAGGCCGACAGCCAGGTGTTCGACGGCCTGTACCGCTCGAAGCAGATCGAGCTCGAACTGGTACCCCAGGGCAACCTGGCCGAGCGCCTGCGCGCCGCGGGCGCGGGCATCGGCGCCTTCTTCACGCCCACGGGCTACGGCACCGAGCTCGCCAAGAACGCCGACGGCTCGCCGAAGGAAACGCGTGTCATCGACGGCCGGCCCTATGTGCTGGAGTACCCCATCCACGGCGACGTGGCGCTCATCAAGGCCGAGCGCGGCGACCGCTGGGGCAACCTGGTCTACCGCAAGGCCGCGCGCAACTTCGGCCCGGTGATGGCCACCGCCGCCAAGCGCTGCATCGCCAGCGTATTCGACATCGCCGAACTCGGCGCGCTCGACCCCGAAACCATCGTTACCCCAGGCATCCACGTCAGCGCGGTGGTGAAGATTGCGCGCGTGGCCACGCAGGCCGGCGGTTTCAAGGAGGCGGCATGAGCTACACCCGACGCACCAAGGACGCGCTCGCAAAGCGCGTCGCGCAAGACATCCACGACGGCGCGTACGTGAACCTGGGCATCGGCCAGCCCACGCTGGTGGCCAACCACCTGCCACCGGGCATCGAGGTGATCCTGCACAGCGAGAACGGCATCCTCGGCATGGGCCCGGCGCCCGCCAGCGGCCAGGAGGACTACGACCTCATCAACGCCGGCAAGCAGCCCGTGAGCCTGCTGCCCGGCGGCGCCTTCTTCCACCACGCCGACAGCTTCGCCATGATGCGCGGCGGCCACCTCGACATCTGCGTGCTCGGCGCCTTCCAGGTCTCGGCCACGGGCGACCTGGCCAACTGGAGCACCGGCGAGCCCGGCAGCATCCCGGCCGTGGGCGGCGCCATGGACCTGGCCATCGGCGCCAAGCAGACCTGGGTGATGATGGACCTGCTCACCAAGCAAGGCACGAGCAAGGTGGTGCCGCAATGCAGCTACCCGCTCACCGGCATCGGCTGCGTCAAGCGCATCTACAGCGACCTGGCCACGCTCGAATGCACGCCCCAGGGTCTGCGCCTGATCGACACGGTCGAGGGCCTCTCGCTCGACGAACTGCAGCGCCTCGTGGGCCTGCCCATCGCCGCCCCGGCCACGCCCGCCTGAACCCCTTCACTTCTTCCGGAGAACCCATGAGCACCCGTCAAGCCTTCATCTGCGACGCCATCCGCACCCCCTTCGGCCGCTACGGCGGCGCGCTGTCCAGCGTGCGCACCGACGACCTCGGTGCGATCCCCATCAAAGCCTTGATGGAGCGCAACCCGTCCGTGGACTGGGCCGCCGTGGTCGACGTGCTGTACGGCTGCGCCAACCAGGCCGGCGAAGACAACCGCAACGTGGCGCGCATGGCCGCGCTGCTGGCGGGCCTGCCCATCGAGGTGCCCGGCGCCACCATCAACCGACTCTGCGGCTCGGGCCTGGACGCGGTGGGCAGCGCGGCGCGCGCCATCAAGGCCGGCGAGGCGGGCCTGATGATCGCCGGCGGCGTGGAGAGCATGAGCCGCGCGCCCTTCGTCATGCCCAAGGCCGAGAGCGCCTTCAGCCGCGCCAATGCGGTGTACGACACCACCATCGGCTGGCGCTTCGTCAACAAGCTCATGAAGGGGCAGTATGGCGTGGACTCCATGCCCGAGACGGCCGAGAACGTGGCGGTGGATTACAAGATCGAGCGCGAGGCCCAGGACCGCATGGCCCTGGCCAGCCAGCTCAAGGCCGTGGCCGCGCAGAAGGCCGGCCACCTGGCGCGCGAGATCGTGCCGGTGACCATCCCGCAGAAGAAAGGCGACCCGGTCATCGTCGACAAGGACGAGCACCCGCGCGAGACCAGCCTGGAGGCGCTGGCCAAGCTCAAGGGCGTGGTCAAGCCCGAGGGCAGCGTGACCGCCGGCAACGCCAGCGGCGTGAACGACGGCGCCTGCGCTCTGCTGCTGGCCGATGAGGCGAGCGCGTCCAAGCATGGCCTCACGCCCAAGGCGCGTGTGGTCGGCATGGCCACGGCCGGCGTGGCGCCGCGCGTGATGGGCATCGGCCCCGCGCCGGCCAGCGAGAAGGTGCTCGCGCTCACCGGCCTCACGCTGGAGCAGATGGACGTGATCGAGCTCAACGAGGCCTTCGCGGCCCAGGGCCTGGCGGTGTTGCGTTTGCTCGGCCTGAAGGACGACGATGCGCGCGTGAACGCCTGGGGCGGGGCCATCGCCCTGGGCCACCCGCTGGGCGCCAGCGGCGCGCGCCTGGCCACCACGGCCGTCAACCGCCTGCACGCCACGGGTGGGCGCTACGCGCTGTGCACCATGTGCATCGGCGTGGGGCAAGGCATCGCGGTGATCGTCGAGCGGGTTTGAGCGCTGCGGGGCTGGCCGGGGCGAAGCACCCGGCACTCGGCCATCCACCCGGTCGTCGGCTTGCAACGCTGGCCCGCCCCGGCCCTTGGCTCACCCCCCCTTCACCCAGGCATCGAACTGCTCCGCGCTGGCCAGCCCACGTTCGAGCACCAGCTCGCGCAGCGGTCTCCCCGAGGCCTGGACCTCGCGGTACAACACCGCCGCTTCCTCGTGCCCGATGCGCTTGGCCAATAGCGTGGCCTGCAGCATCGCGGGCGACAGCGTGGCCGCGATGCGCTCGCGATCGGGCTCCATGCCGCGCACGGCATGTTCCTCGAAGCTGCGCATGCCATCGGCCAGCAGGCGGATGCTCTGCAGCAGGTTGTGCGCCAGCAGCGGCTTGGCGGCGTGCATCTGGAACTGCCCCAGCGTGGCGCCAACGCCGATGCTCACGTCATTGCCCATCACCTGCGCGCACACCATGAGCAGCGATTCGCACTGCGTAGGGTTGACCTTGCCCGGCATGATGGAGCTGCCGGGCTCATTGGCCGGCAGCCGCCATTCACCCAGCCCCGGGCTGGCCTCCCAGCGCAGGTCGTCGGCGATCTTGCACAACGCCAGCGCCAGCCCCCGCAGCGCGCCGTGCAGCTGCAGCAGCGCGTCGTGCGCTGCCTGGGCCGCGTAGGGGTTGTCGGCGCGGCGCAGCGGCAGGCCGGTGGCCTCGCTCAAGGCCTCGGCCATGCGCGGGCCGAAGTCGGGGTGGGCGTTGGCGCCGCTGCCCACCGCCGTGCCACCAATGGCCAGGCCCTGCACCGCGCGCAGCGCCGGCGCCAGCGCGGCCCCGGCCTGATCGAGCTGCGCCACCCAGGCCAGCAGCTCGTCGGCCAGCGTGAGCGGCAGCGCGTTCTGCAGGTGGGTGCGGCCCGTCTTCATCACATCGTGCACGCCCTCGGCCTTGGCGGCGAGCGTGTCGCGCAGGGTGCGCAGCGCCGGTTGCAAGGCGCGTTCCACGCCCAGCAGCGCCGCCAGGTGGATGGCGGTGGGAATGGTGTCGTTGGACGACTGGCCGAGGTTGACCTCGTCGTTCGGGTGCACCGGCCGGCCCAGCAGCGCCGAGGCGCGGCGCGCGATCACCTCGTTCATGTTCATGTTGCTCTGCGTGCCCGAGCCGCTCTGCCAGAGCGACAGCGGAAAGGCATCGGGCCAGCGGCCGTCCACCACCTCGGCGGCGGCCTGCGCGATGGCGTCGGCCACGGGCCGCTCCAGCGTGCCCAGGGCCGCGTTCACGCGCGCCGCGCAGCGCTTGGTGAGTGCCAGCGCGTGCAGCAGCTCAGGCGGCATCTTCTCGGTGGAAATGGCAAAGTGGCCGATGGCCCGCTGCGTCTGCGCGCCCCAGGGCGCGTCGGCGGGGATGTGGATCTCGCCCCAGGCATCGTGTTCGGTGCGGGGCGAAGGCGAAGGTGGGTTCATGGCGTGTTCCTGGCGTCGGGTGGCCGTGTGGCCGTACGGCGGCCGTCGGGCGAGCGGCAAGCGGTGTGCCCATCCGTCCCCGATCCGCCAGCTTGAGGCCCGCGCTTGACGTTCGTCAAGCGGCCGGGGCCGCCCCCATGCTGCAATCCCCGGCATGCCTGCCACGCCTGTCTTTTCCGCGCGCGCGCTCACCAAGGTGTACGGCGAAGGCCCCACCGCGGTGCACGCCCTGCGCGGCGTCGACCTGGACGTCATGCCGGGCGAGTTCGTCGTGCTGCTCGGGGCCTCGGGCAGCGGCAAGAGCACGCTGCTCAACATCCTGGGCGGGCTCGACTCGCCTTCGGGCGGCTCGGCGCGCTGGACGCACGCCGGCCAGACCCACGAGCTGGCCGGCGCCAGCGACGCCGAGCTCACGCGCTACCGGCGCGAGCACGTGGGCTTCGTGTTCCAGTTCTACAACCTCATCGCCAGCCTGACCGCGCGCGAGAACGTGGCCCTGGTGACCGACCTCGCCACCGATCCCATGGCGCCCGAGGAAGCGCTCGCGCTCGTGGGCCTGGAAGGGCGTCTGGACCATTTCGCGGCCCAGCTCTCCGGCGGCGAGCAGCAGCGCGTGGCCATCGCGCGCGCCATCGCCAAGCGCCCCGAGGTGCTGCTGTGCGACGAGCCCACCGGCGCGCTGGACTGCGCCACCGGCGTGCGCGTGCTGGAAGCCATCGAGCGGGTGAACCGCGAACTGGGCACCACCACCGTGGTCATCACGCACAACGCGCCCATCGCGCAGATGGCCGACCGCGTCTTGCGCCTGGCCGACGGGCGCATCGCCTCCGTGCAGGCCAACCCGAGCAAGCTCGCCGCCGCGGCGCTGAGCTGGTGAGCAGCGAGGCCAGGACCATGCGCGCGCTGACCATCAAGCTGGGCCGCGACCTGTGGCGCCTGCGCGCCCAGGTGCTGACCATCGCCATGGTCGTGGCCATCGGCGTGGGCGGCTTCGTCGGCCTGTTCTCGGTGCACGCGTCCCTGCTCGACGCGCGCGACCGGTTCTACGCCAGTCACCGCCTGGCCGACGTGTTCGTCGCGCTCAAGCGCGCGCCGCTGGCGCTGCGCGAGCGCATCGCCGCCCTGCCCGGCGTGGCCGAGGTAAAGACTGGCCTGGCCTTCGATGCGCGCGTCGACCTGGGCGACCCCGGCCCGCCCGTGACGGGCCGCTTCGTGGCCCTGGACCTGGCGCGCGTGCAGCGCGGCGAACAGGGACTCAACGCCCTGCGTCTGCGCGAGGGGCGCTGGCCCGAGGCGGGCACCACCCTGGAGGCATTGGTGAGCGAGGCCTTCGCCAAGGCGCGCGGCCTCAAGCCCGGCGACAGTGCGCGGGCCGTGCTCAACGGCCGGCAGCAGACGGTGCGCATCGTCGGCCTGGCGATCTCGCCCGAGTACGTGTTCGCCTCCGGCGGCGCCGCGCCCGACGAACGCAGCTTCGGCATCTGGTGGACCGACGCGCGCCGCCTGGGCGAGCTGCTGGACCTGCAAGGCGCCTTCAACCAGGCGGCGCTGCGGCTGGACACCGGTGCCTCCAGCGAAGCCGTCATCGACGCGCTGGACCGCCTGCTCGAGCCCTATGGCTCGCTGGGCGCGGTGGCGCGCGCCGACCAGCTCTCGGCGCGCGTGGTGGACGACGAACTCGACCAGCTGCGCGTGATGGGCACGGTGCTGCCCGCCATCTTTCTCGGCGTGGCGATGTTCATCCTCAACGGCGTGCTGGCGCGCCAGGTGGCCACGCAGCGCCCGCAGATCGCCGCGCTCAAGGCCCTGGGCTACGACGACGCGGTCATCGGCGGGCACTACCTGCAGCTGGCGCTGGTGGTGGCCGGCCTGGGCGTGCTCGGCGGGCTGCTGCTCAGCGCCGTCATCGGCCGGCTCATGCTGGGCCTGTACGAGCCGGTGTTCCGATTCGATGCCCTGGCCTACCGCACCACGACCGCCGCCGTGGGCGTGTCGGTGCTGCTGTCGCTGCTGGCGGCGGGCCTGGGCACCTGGGCCTCGATCCGCGCCGTGGTGCGGCTGCGCCCGGCCCAGGCCATGCTGCCACCGGCCCCCCCGCACTACCGGCGCACGCTGCTGGAACGCCTGGCGGGCCGGCGCGTGCGCGCCGCGCCGCTGCTGGTGCTGCGCGATGTGCAGCACCGGCCCTGGCGCACCGCCTTCACCATCGGCGGCGTGGCCATGGCCATGGCGCTGCAGATCTCGGGCGCCTTCTGGCTCGACGCCATCGCCCACATCGTGGACGTGCAGTTCCGCCAGGTGCAGCCCGGCAACGTGGCGCTGCAGTTCGAGCCGCGCGCGCCCGAGGGCGTGTTGCACGAGTTGCGCCGCCTGCCCGGCGTGCTGCAGGCCGAGGGCTACCGCAACGAGGCCGTGCGCGTGCACCACGGCGCGCGCTGGAAAGACGCCAGCCTCGCCGGCATGCCGCCGGAGGCGCGGCTGATGCGCGTGGTGGACGATCCGCTCGGCGCGGTGGAACTGCCCGACGAAGGCCTCGTGCTGTCGCACCTGCTCGCGCGCGCGCTGGACGCGCGCGTGGGCGACACCGTGACGGTGGTGTTCCGTACCGGCCACCGGCGCCGGATCGACCTGCCCGTGGTGGCCGAGGTGCACGCCCTCATGGGTCAGCAGGCCTACATGCGCCTGTCCACCCTGCAGGGCCTCACGCGCGATGGCGCGGGCCTGTCGCAAGCCGTGCTGCAGGTGGACCCGGCCTCGATGCCGGCGTTCTGGTCGGCCGTGAAGGCAGCGCCCTCGATCGGCGGGGTGTTCGACAAGCGATCGGTCCAACAGACCTTCGACGAGCGCACCCAGCACAACATGGGGGCCTTCAGCGCCATCCTCACGCTGTTCGCCATTGCCATGGCCGTGGGAATCACCTACAACGCCGCGCGCATCGCGCTGTCCGAACGCGCCTGGGACCTGGCCAGCCTGCGCGTGTTGGGCATGACGCGCGCCGAGGTCTCGGTGCTGCTGCTGGGCCAGCTCGCCGTGGAGCTGCTGCTGGCGCTGCCGCTGGGCCTGCTCGCGGGGCGCGCCCTGGCCGGCCTGCTCATGCGCCTCATGTCATCGGACAACATCGATTTTCCCGTGGTCATCGCGCCGTCCACCTACGCGTGGGCGGCGCTCATCGTGCTGGCCGCTGGCGCGGCCAGTGCCCTGCTCGTGCGCCGCCACGTCGACCGGCTCGACCTGGTGGCTGTTCTGAAGGTGCGCGAATGAACGACGACAAGACCCCACCCAGGCGCCGCGTGCGCCTGATCGCCGCCGCCACGGCCGCGGCCCTGGCCATCGCCGCCCTGCTCGTCTGGGCCCTGCGGCCCGCGGCCTTGCCGGTGGAGATCGCCACGGTGCAGCGCGGCGACTTCGAGCAATCCATCGAGGAGGACGGCGTGCTGCGGCTGCTGCAGCGCTACACCGTGGCGGCGCCCACCGCCGGCGAACTGCTGCGGCCCGGCCTGAAGGTGGGCGACACCGTCGCCGAGGGCGAGCCGCTGGCGGTGCTGCGGCCCGCGGCGCCATCGATGATCGACAGCCGCACGCGCGAGGTCTTGCTGCCAGCGCGTCGGCAGCGCCGAGGCCGCGCTGGCGGCCACACGGGCGCAGGCCGCGCGCGCGCAGGCCGCGCTGGCGCAGGCCGAGCTGGACGCGCGGCGCAGCGAGGAACTGGCGCGCGCGCAGTTCGTGGCGCCGTCGGCGCGCGAACAGGCGCAGCTCAACCTCACCGCGGCGCGCCAGGCCCTGGCCGGCGCGCAGGCCGAGCAGCGCGTGGCGGCGCATGGCCTGAGCGAGGCGCGCGCGGCGCTGGCGCGCGCCGACGGCGGCGGCGAGGCCAGCGAGGGCCTGTGGACGCTGCGCAGCCCGATCGCGGGCCGCGTGATCGCGGTGCACCGCGACAGCGCGGGCCCGGTGGGCGCAGGGCAGGCCTTGATGGAGCTGGGCGACACCACGCGGCTGGAAGCCATCGTGGACCTGCTGTCGGGGGATGCGGCGCGCGTGCCGCCGGGCGCGGCGGTCACGCTGCAGGCGGGCAGCGGCCTGCCGGCCTTGCCGGGGCGCGTCACGCGCGTGGAGCCGGTGGCGTTCACCAAGGTGTCCGCGCTCGGCATCGAGGAGCAGCGCGTCAACGTGCACGTGGAGCCGGCCGCTCCCTGGCCCGACCGGTTGCCGCTGGGCGAGGGCTACCGCGTGGAGGCCCGCATCGTGACGCTGGCGCAGACCGACGCGCTGCTGGTGCCGAACGCGGCCCTGGTGCGCACACCAACCGGCTGGCAGGTTTTCGTGGTGGACGGGGACGGGCGGGCGCGGGCGCGCGCCCTCACCCTGGGGCCGCGCGGCAACGAGCAGGCCGTCGCCACCGACGGGCTGCGCGCTGGCGAGCGGGTGGTGCTGTACCCGGGCAACGGGGTGCGCGAGGGACAGCGCGTGCGCGAGCGCTGAGGCCTGGCGTCCGCACCGGCCTCGACCGGCGCGGCTCGCTAGGCCCGCAACGCCGCCCGGACCTCGCGCACCAGCGCCTGCGCCGTCAGCGACAGCGCGCGCCCGCGCTTGGTCACGATGCAGATGTCGCGCGAGACGCGCGGCGCGCTCAGCGGCAGCACCGCCAGTTCTTGTGGCCGCGCCGCGCGCGCATACGCCGCCGGCATGATGGCGATCGCCATGCCGGCGCGCGTCATCCACAGCGCGGTGGAGAGGAAAGTCACCTCGTGCACCACGCGCAGCCGCACGCCCGCGCGCGCGGCGCTGGCGTCGATCAGCGGGCGCACGCCGTAGCCCGGGCGCACGGTGATCACCGGGTGGCCGTCCAGGTCGGCCCAGCGCAGGCGCGAGCGGCCCGCCAGCGCATGGCCCGCCGGGCAGACCACCGCCAGGTGGTCGCGCACCAGGGTGTCGGTGTCCACGTCGGCGCCGGCCTGCTCGGGCACACCGATGCCGAAGTCCACCTGCTCGCCCACCACGCGCGAGACGAACTGGTCGGGCGCGCAGTCGTTGATATCGACGTGGATGCCCGGGTGGCGCTCGCGAAAACGCACCACGGCCGCCGGCAGCAGCAGCTCGGCCAGCGTGGGCGTGACGGCCACGCTCACGCGCCCGCGCCGCAGCTGCGACAGCTCCAGCGTGCCCGCGCCCAGGGCCTCCGCGTCGCGCAGGATGCGCTCGGCCAGCACGATGGCCTCGAGCGCGGCCTGCGTGGGCTGCAGCGTGCGGGTGGTGCGGTCGAACAGGCGCGCGCCCAGGCCCTCTTCCAACTGCCGCAGCGACAGGCTCACCGCCGACTGCGTGACCGACAGCTGCTCGGCCGCCGCGCTCACCTTGCGCAGGTGGAAAACCGCAGCGAAGGCGCGCAACTGGCGCATGCTGGGGATGAAGCGGGCGTCCATATTCATGAGTTCGAATAATAAATGGTTCGATAAGTTTTACTTTACGCATGAATCGGGAGCGGGTTGAATCGCGGGCGGACAAGCACCACCAGAAACAGGAGACAAGTCAATGAAGCCTTCCGCCCTCCGGCGCGCGCTGGGCGCCGCCCTTGGCGCCAGCGCCCTGCTCGCGCTCGCCGCCCCCGCGCTGGCCAACGAGGCCGCCTGGCCCACCAAGCCCATCCGCGTGATCGTGACCTTCCCGCCCGGCGGCAGCGCCGACGCCATCGTGCGCGCCATCGGCCCGCGCGTGAGCGAGAAGCTGGGCCAGCCGCTGGTGATCGAGAACCGCCCTGGCGCGGGCGGCAACATCGGCCTGACCGCCGTGGCCAAGGCCGAGCCCGATGGCCACACGGTGGGCCTGGGCGCGGCCGGCGCGCTGTCGGCCAACGTCAGCCTCTACCCGCAAATGCCCTACGACCCGGTGAAGGACTTCAAACCGGTCTCGCTGGTCGCGGCCATCCCCTTCGTGTTCGTGGGCCACCCGTCGGTGGGCGTGCGCACGCAGGCCGAGCTGATCGCCCTGGCCAAGCGCGACCCGAGCAAGCTGACCATCGGCCACGGCGGCAACGGAACGGCCATGCACCTCACCGCCTCGTTGTTCGATCAGATGGCGGGCACGAAGATCGTGCAGGTGGCCTACCGCGGCTCCGGCCCCGCCGCCGTGGATGCGCTGGCGGGCCAGATCCCGCTGGCCGTGACCGACCTGCCCGCCGCGCTGCCGCACATCCGCGCCGGCAAGCTGCAGGCCTTCTCCGTCACCAGCGACAAGCGCGTGCCCGCCCTGCCCGACGTGCCCACCGTGGCCGAGGCCGGTCTGGCGGGCTACGAATCGGTGGGCTGGTTCGGCATCGTCGCGCCCGCGGCCACGCCCGACGCCATCGTCAACAAGCTCAACGCGGCCCTGGTCGAGGCGCTCAACGACCCCGCCACGCAGGCCACCATCCGCGGCCTGGGCGTGGAACCCGCGCCGACCACGCCCAAGGCCTTCGGTGACTACATCAAGTCCGAAACCACCAAGTGGGCCAAGGTGATCCGCACCGCTGGCATCAAACTCGAATGAACCCCTCCGCCCCCCTGACCGACCCGACCAGCGCGTCGTCCACCGACGTGCTCATCGTGGGCGCCGGCCCCGTGGGCCTGACGCTCGCCATGGACCTTGCCGCGCGCGGCGTGCGCGTCACCATCGCCGAGCTGCGCGCCTACAAGGAGCCGCCCAGCGTGAAGTGCAACCATGTGGCCTCGCGCACCATGGAGCGCTTCCGTCAGCTCGGCGTGGCCGACCGGCTGCGCCAGGCGGGCCTGCCCGATGAACACCCCAACGACGTGGTGTTCCGCACCGCCATGACGGGCATCGAGCTCACCCGCATCCCCATCCCGAACCGGCTGGAGCGTTTCGTCGACAACGGCGGCCCCGACACCTGGTGGCCCACCGCCGAGCCACCGCACCGCATCAACCAGATCTACCTGGAGCCCATCCTGCTGGAGCACGCGGCGGCGCTACCGAACGTGACCCTGCTCAACCGCACGCGCGTGGACGGCTTCGAACAGGACGCCGATGGCGTCACGGCCACGCTCGTCGGCCTGGACGGTGGCACCCCGCGCCGCGTGCGCGCGCGCTTCCTGGTCGGCTGCGACGGCGGCTCCTCCGGCGTGCGAAAGGCCATCGGCGCGCGGTTCGAGGGCACGGCCGTGATCCAGCGCGTGCAGTCCACCTACATCCGTGCCAAGGACCTGCTGAGCCGCCTGCCCGGCAAGCCCGCCTGGTGCTACTACTCGGTGAACCCCCGCCGCTGCGGCACGGCCTTCGCCATCGACGGCCGCGAGACCTGGCTGGTGCACAACCACCTCAACCCGCACGAGACCGAGTTCGATTCGGTGGACCGCGACCAGAGCATCCGCCACATCCTGGGCGTGGGTGACGACTTCCAGTACGAGGTCATCTCCAAGGAGGACTGGGTGGGCCGCCGCCTGGTGGCCGACCGCTTCCGCGACCGGCGCGCCTTCATCGCCGGCGACGCCGCCCACCTGTGGGTGCCCTATGCCGGCTACGGCATGAACGCGGGCATCGCGGACGCGCTCAACCTGTCGTGGCTGCTGGCCGCGCAGGTGCAGGGCTGGGCCGACCCGTCCATGCTCGACGCCTACGAGGCCGAACGCCAGCCCATCACCGAACAGGTGTCGCGCTTCGCCATGGACCACGCGCAGAAGATGATCAAGGCGCGCAGCGCGGTGCCGCCGAACATCGAAGCCAACGACGCGGCCGGCGCGGCGGCGCGCGCCCTCATCGGCGACGAGGCCTACCAGCTCAACGTGCAGCAGTTCTGCTGCGCGGGCCTGAACTACGGCTACTACTACAGCGGCTCGCCCATCATCGCGGCCGATGGCGAGGCGCCGCCGGCCTACACCATGGGTGACTTCACGCCCTCCACGGTGCCGGGCTGCCGCGCGCCGCACTTCTGGCTGGCCGACGGCCGATCGCTCTACGACGCCTTCGGCGCCGGCTACACGCTGCTGCTCGCGCAGGCCGACACCGAGGCCCAGCC
The DNA here is from genome assembly GCF_034421675.1 of Hydrogenophaga sp. SNF1. NCBI lineage: Bacteria > Pseudomonadati > Pseudomonadota > Betaproteobacteria > Burkholderiales > Comamonadaceae > Hydrogenophaga > Hydrogenophaga sp. SNF1. The sequence continues at coordinate 1,940,970 of NZ_CP139793.1, read as the reverse complement.
GCTGCTCGACGCCGCCGCCGAGGCCGGCGTGCCGCTGACGGTGCTGGATGTCTCTCGCGAAGTGCGGCGCCCGCCCGAGTACCGCCACGCGCTGCTGCTCTGCCGCCCCGACCAGCACGTGGTCTGGCGCGGCGACACGGTGCCCGCCGACGCGCGCGCGCTGGTGGCGATGCTGCGCGGCGCCGCCCGCACGGGCACCAGCGCCGCGCCCCACCCCAGCGCCGCGCTGGCCTGAGGCCGCCCGCCCCCGCCGGCCCCCGCGCCGGCGGGGCCCCCGTGCCGTGTACATTGGCGCACCCCGCGCGCACCCCATCGAACCGGCCATGGACCTCCCCTCCCACCAGCTGAGCATGACCGTGCTCATGACGCCCGACATGGCCAACTTCTCGGGCAATGTGCACGGCGGCACCATCCTCAAGCTGCTGGACCAGGTGGCCTACGCCTGCGCCAGCCGCTACGCGGGGCGCTACGTGGTCACGCTCTCGGTGGACCAGGTGATGTTCCTGCAGCCCATCCACGTGGGCGAGCTCGTCACCTTCCTGGCGTCCATCAACCACACCGGCACCTCGTCCATGGAGGTCGGCATCAAGGTCGTGGCCGAGAACATCCGCTCGCAGGTGGTGCGCCACGCCAACAGCTGCTTCTTCACCATGGTGGCGGTGGACGACGGCGGCAAGCCCGTGCCGGTGCCACCGCTCAAGCCCGCCACGCCCGACGAGCACCGCCGCCAGGCCGCCGCGCGCGTGCGCAAGCAGCTGCGCCAGGAGTTCGCGCAGCGCACCGAGGCCCTTCGCCAGGCGAGCTGAGCCGCGCCGCCCGGCCTGCCGGGAAACCTTGACGGCGCGCGCCACCGCATGCCGGGAAAGCTTGCGACTTGGCGTCAAACCTCAAGAAAACCTCTGCCCGAAACGCGCGCCCTCTAAAGATAGATTGCGGGCCTCCGAGATCGCAGACAGGCACGCACCCCACCCGGACCGTGCGGCCGAGGTCTCGATGTCCGTCCAGGAGGTCGCCATGTCCCGCTGTCACACCCCCATCCGCCGCACCCTGGCCGCCGCCGGCCTGTGCCTGGCCGCGCTGCCCGCGCTCGCGCAAAGCAGCGCCACCTTCGGCGTCACGGCCACCGTGCTGGCCAGTTGCACGGTGGTCGGCGGCATTCCCCTGGCATTCGGCATCGTGTCGCCCGGCGTGCAGGCCGACAGCAGCACCGTCGTCACCGCCACCTGCACCGTGGGCACCCCCTACAGCCTCTCGCTCGACGCCGGCACGGGCAGTGGCGCCACGGTGGCCGACCGGCGCATGACCAGCGGCACGGACACCCTGGCCTACCGCCTCTACCGCGACGCCGGGCGCACCCAGCTCTGGGGCGATGGCACCAACGGCACCGTGTTCAACAGCAGCACCGGTACCGGCCTGCTGCAGTCCTTCACCGTGTACGGTCGGGTGCCGTCCAGCGCCACCGCCACGGTGGGTGTCTACGCCGACACCATCACCGTGACCGCCACCTACTGAGGCGGGGTCCGGCATGAAGCGCCTGCTCGCCCCGCTGCTCGCGCCAGTGGTTCTCGCGCTGGCCTTCCCGCCGGCCGCGTCGGCCTTCCAGGTGCGGCCCGTGCGGCTGGAGCTGGGCAGCCGCGCCCCGGCCTCGCAGCTGACGGTGCACAACCCCACCACCCGCCCCCTGCTGCTGCAGGCCGAGGCCTTCGATTGGAGCCAGGACGGCGGGGCCGACCGGCTCAAGCCCACGCAGGCGCTCATCGTCAACCCGCCCATCTTCGAGCTCGCGCCAGGCGCCACCCAGGTGGTGCGCGTGGGCCTGCGCCAGGCGGTGGAGTCGGGCGTGGAGCGCAGCCACCGCCTCTGGCTGAGCCAGGTGCCCACGCCTGGGGACGTCGACGACGGCGTGCAGCTGCTGCTGCGCGTGAGCCTGCCGGTGTTCGTCACCGGCGTGGCCACGCCGGCGGCCCAGCCGCAGTGGCAGCGCCACGGCGACACGCTGGAGCTGCACAACGCCGGCGGGCGCCACCTGCACGTGCATGGCCTGCAACTCCTGTCGGACCAGGGCGGCAGCACCCACTTCGGCCCCTGCTACGCCTTGCCCGGCCAGGGGTGCCGCTGGACGCTGCCGGCCGGCTGGTCGGCCGCCACCACGCGCTACGACGCCGACACCAGCGCGGGGCCGCTTCGCGGGGTGGTCGATGCGGTGGCGCCGCGTTGAGGCCCTGCTGCTCGCCATCGGCCTGTGCGGCGCGCTCACACCCGCGCGGGCCGAACCCGCGCCGCGCCTGCTGGAGGTCTGGCTCAACGGCGAACGCGTCGACGGCTTCGCGCCGCTGATGGAGGACGACGGCCGCTGGTACGCCACGGCCGAGACCCTGGCGCGCTGGCGCCTGCGCCCCGCCGATCCGCCGCGCACCATCGCCGGCGTGGCGCACCATGGCCTGCAGAACTGGTCGCCCCGCTTCGACAAGGCCCAGCAGCGGCTGGCGCTGCAGGCGCCGCCCGAGCAGTTCCTGGCCCAGCGCCTGCGCCTGGACGGTCGCAGCGACAGCGAGGCGCCGCTGATGGAGCCCCTGCCCGGCCTGGCCATGGACTACAGCGTGAACGCCGAACGCAGCGGCGGCCAGAGCAGCACCGCCGCCCTGCTCGACCTGCGCGGCTTCGGCTGGAGCACCGGCGGCCTGGCGCGCGCCAGCGGTGTGCTGCGCGCCGGCGCCAACCCGGCCGGACTGCCGCGCTGGCAGCGGCTGGACACCAGCCTGCAGCACAGCGACCCCAACGGCCTGTGGCGCGCCAGCCTGGGCGACGCCATCACCTGCGGCGGCGAGCTTGCGCCCGCGCTGCGCTTCGCCGGCGCGCAATACGGCACCGACTTCAGCCTGCGCCCCGACCTCGTCACCCAGCCCCTGCCCTCGGTGTCGGGCAGCGCGCAGGTGCCCAGCGGTGTGGACCTGCTGATCGACAACCGCCCGGCCGGCAGCGCCCAGGTGGGGCCGGGCAACTACACCCTGGATCAGTTGCCCGGCGTGACCGGCGCGGGCGAGATCCGCGTGGTGCAGCGCGACCTGCTGGGTGTGGAGCGCGTGCAGGTGGTGCCCTACTACAGCAGCCCGCGCCTGCTGCGCCAGGGCCTGAGCGAGCACTGCGCGGAGGCCGGCGTGCTGCGCCGCGGCTACGCCTCGGCCAGCGACACCTACGGTGGCGGTTTTATCGCCGGCAGCCTGCGCCACGGACTGAGCGACACGCTCACCCTGCTGGGCCGCGCCGAGGCGGGCCAGGCCGTGCGCGCCGTGCACCTGGGCGCGCATTGGGTGGTGGCGGGCGCGGGCGTGCTCAGCCTGCAGCTCGGGCGCAGCCAGGCCGACGGCACCGGCGCCGGCCAGCGCACCGCCATCGGCTTCGAGCGCGTGGCGCGCGCCGGCAGCCTGAGCGCCACGATCGACACCGCCGGCACCGGCTTCCGCTCGCTCGACGGTTCGCGCCTGCCGCAGCGGCGCACCACCCTGTTCGCCGGCACCAGCATCGGCCAGACCAGCCTGTCCGCCGGCCTGGTGTGGCAGCGCGGCGCCCAGGGGCAGGACACACGCGTGCTCACCGCCGGCCTGCAGCGCCGCCTGGGCGCGCACTGGCACGCCGGCCTGAGCCTGTACCGGCGCGACGGCCAGTTCAGCGCGGCCCTGCTGCTCACCCGCGCGCTGAGCCCCGACACCACGCTGGCCGCGCGCGCGCAGGCCGGCGCGGACGCCGGCCTCACCGTGCAGGCGCAGCGCAGCGAGCCCGACGCCGGCGGCCTGGGCTGGCGCCTGCAGGGGGGCAGCGACGCGCTGAGCGCCCTGGCCGGCGTCAGCTGGCTGGGCCAACTCGGCCGTGTGGAAGCGCAAGCCACGAAATGGCGCCACGACCCCGAGGCCCACCTGCGCGTCGCGGCGCAGGGCGGCGTGTTGTGGATTGGCGGCCAGCCCATGCTGGGCCGCACCATCGGCGAGGCCGCCGCCGCGCGCGTGGAAATCGAGGGCATGGGCGGCGTGGGCGTGCGCCTCAACCACCGCGACACCGCCGTCACCGACGCCAAAGGCCAGGCCTGGGTCTGGGGCCTGCAGCCCTGGCAAGAGAACACCCTGGGCGTGGCCGCCGACGTGCTGCCGCTGGACGTGGTGCTGGGCGTGCCCGAGCTGCAGGTGCGCCCGCCCGCGCAGACCGTGGTGCGCGTGCGCTTCCCTGCCCGGCGCACGCGCTCGGCGCTGGTCAGCGTGCGCCTGCCCGACGGCAGCCCCGTGCCACCGGGCGCGCGCGCCTACCGCGCGCCCGGTGGCGCCCCGGCCGGCGACGAAGGCGCGCCCTTCGCCCACGGCGGCCAGGTCTGGCTCACCGATCTCGACGACTTCAACACCCTGCGCGTCGAAGGCCCGCAGGGCCTGTGCCGGGTGAGCTTTGCGCTCGCACCGACCCAGGGCGCCGCCGCCACCCTGGGCCCATTCACCTGCACACCATGAACACCAAGCCCCTCCTGCGCGCACTGCTCCTGCTGCTGACCGCCCTGCTCTGCGGCACCGCCGCCCGGGCGCAGAGCTGCAGCGTGAGCGCCACGGCCCTGGCCTTCGGCAACTACACCTCGCCAGGCGGCGCGCGCGCCGACAGCAGCGCGGCCGTGCTGGTCACCTGCACGCCCCAGTACCTGCTGCTCGCCTGCAAGAGCAGCTACACGCTCTCGCTGTCCGTGGGCGACCACGCCAGCGGCGCCCAGCGGCAACTGGCCGCCGGCGCGGGCCGCCTGGCCTACGGCCTGTTCAGCGACAGCCTGCGCCAGCAGCCCTGGGGCGATGGCGGCGCCAGCGGTCCCACCACCGGCGGCACCATCACCACCAGCCTGCTCAACCTGGTGTGCCTGCCGGGCAGCAAGTCGCACACCGTCTACGGCCGCCTACCCGCCAACCAGAGCGTGCCGGCCGGCAGCTACAGCGACAGCGTGGTGCTGACGGTGACCTACTGAGGTGAGGGAAAGGTGATGAGCCGCGCGGGACGTGGCGGTTACTGAAGGCGCTTCCCCTCCGCTCGCGCTTTCCCTCGACATGCAACGCTTCTCGTCCTTCTTCTTCTCGAATCCCAAACCACCGTCCATCCCCCGCGCCGAGCACAAGCCCCTCATCAACCGAAGCGGCACCGAGGCCGCCGACACACCTCACCCCTCCAGTCGCAACGAAGCCAACCGACGCAACGCCCGGTTCCTGGAGGCATCGCTGAACATCCAGGACCAGCGGGTCCTCGCGCAGGCCACGCAGGCCTTGGAGTCGACGCTCAATGCCCTGCTCGACAGCCGCCCCCCGGTGCTGCGCATCTGGGACGGCAACGGCGGCTGGCACTGCAGCGCCACGCCGACAAATGCGCAGCAGGTGGAGCACTTGCTGCACCTCGGCCAGTTTCTGCTCCAGCACCGACAGAGGAGCGCCGTGTTCGTGCTGTCGGCGACCGTGCTGCAACTGAAAGACCCTCATCACCCGGAGATGCCCCGGCTCATGCTCGCCTGCGGCCAGGCCGTTCGCCAGGTGCGCGGGGCCATCGACCCCCAACTGCTGCAGGCCTTGCAGGGCCTGGCCAGCGACTGCGCCCAGGCGAACCGGCTGTCGCCCGATGAACTCGCGCTGTTCCTTTCAGCAGAGAAGGATCCGCCGCCCCACCCCGCCTTCGACGCGCTGCTGGACCAGCTCGGCGCCAGCGCCGAGCAGCGCCGCCAGGCCCTGGAGCGCGACGATCTGCGGCAAGCGTTCGACACCCTGCAGTCGGGCGAGCCGCCCGCACTCACCGTGTGGAACGACGGCGGCTGCCAGCACTGCCTCGTGCCCCCCGGCGACGAGCGTGGCGGGCGTTTCGACCAGTTGGCCTGGTTCGCCCACCAACTGCAGGCACTGCACATCCCCGGCGCGGCGAACCTGCTCGCGGCCCTGAGCCTGGCCGCCCACCACCAAGGCGGCAAGGAAATCGATCTGATCGAACGCTGCGGCAGGGCCCTGCTCGACCGGCTCACCCAACAGCACCTCGGCAGTGCCCCGCCAGCCCGCAGCGGCGCACTGCCCCACGAAGTCTTGACGGCGCTGTGCGCGCGCGTCGGCGAGCTGGTCGCCCGTGGCGCGCTCCCCGCCGAATGGCTGCAGACCTTTGAATCGATTGCCCAGCGGCACCAGGCCCCGGGCTGCGTCGTCGGGCTTCGCCTGCGGGGCATCACCCTGGACATCCAGCGCCTGGGCGCCATGGGCGCGGCAGAGGAGCGGCAGGCCCTCGCGGCGCGGCTGGTGCTCGACATCCAGAAGGTCCACCGCCTGCTGGGCGCCAATGGCCTGGATGGCAGCGGCGCCCTGGCGTTGATGCGAACGCTGTGCGCCGTCTGTGGGAACGACGCCCAGGCCCAGGCCGTGCAGGCGGCCCTGCAAGCCATGGGTCAGAAGACCCCGCAGCAACTCGCGCTCGAACAAGGCATCGACGACATGCGCGAGGCGATGGCGTCCTGGCTGCCGTCCTTCGACAAGCGCCCGGTGGACGACGCCGTGCGCCTCTACCTGTCGCGCGACGACGCGGCCACGCCCGGGCTCGCTCTGCAGCGCCAGGCGCAGCTCCTGCACTACATCGAGGCCCTCGCGGACAGCCCCCAAGCCCCCCGCGCGCTCATCGAGCGGCTGGTGGAGTTCACCCTGAGCGCCTTCCCCGCCCCGACCCCGACCCCCATCGACAGCGCGCTGCGGCTGCTCGACCGCTTGGACGGCGGCCCCCTCACCGAGCGCCTGACCCAACTGCTGAAGGCCCTGCCCAGCGGCACCCCGTGGACCACTCCCCAGCGCGGGCGCCTGATCGCCCTGGTGCTGCGCGCGCCGCGTCCCCGGGCCACGCTGCTGAAGCTCTGGCTGGAGCGGGGTCCCTTGACCCGTGGCACCCGCACCGAGCAACAGGCCGTGGGCGCCCTGTGCTTCGGCCTGAACCAACTGGCCAAAGGCACGAAACCCGAGGCGGTGATGGCGCACGTGCTGCACACGCTCGACAACAGCGGCGTCGCCGACGTGCCCGAGTGGCGCTCCTTGGCCCAAGGGCTGCTGATCGCCTGGCTGGAGCAGGACCACAGCGCCGCCCGCCTGCAGTCGCCCGAGCTGCTGCGCTTCGCCGTCGATATCGTCGTGCCCCCCGTCGAGCACACCGCCATGGCCGAGGAGGCCTGCGCCGAACTGGCCCGCGCGCTGCACCCCACCCTGCTGCGGCTGGACCGGCGCGAGCCATCGAGCCGCCAGGCCGCACCGGTCGAGCTGTTCGGCCACGCGCTGCTGCAGCCCGCCCCACAACACCTCGCGCCATTGCAGCGGCCCCAAGGCCTGGGCCTGTTGCAGGCGGCCTGGCGGGCGCTGGTCCCCGCACGGCCAGAGACCACCACGCCCCTGCCCGCGACCGACAGGCCGGCCACCGAGCCGCCGCCCTTCGCCGGCTGACGCCGGGCGCGGCCCCGGCGGCGCGTCCCGAGGCCCCGGGCGCCATGCGTACACTCGTGGCACCCCATGAGCCCGCAAGACTACGTCCAGCAGAAAGCCGCCGCTTCCGGCAGCAGCTTCTACTACGCCTTCCTCTTTCTGCCGCCCGAGCGGCGCGCCGCCATCACGGCCTTCTACGCCTTCTGCCGCGAGGTGGACGACGTGGTCGACGAGGTGAGCGATCCGGGCGTGGCGCAGACCAAGCTGGCCTGGTGGCGCGGCGAGGTGGCGCAGGCCTTCGCGGGCCAGCCCAGCCACCCGGTGACGCAGGCCCTGATGCCGCTGGCCGCCGCCTACGGCATCGAGGCGCGCCACCTGCTGGGCGTCATCGACGGCTGCCAGATGGACCTGGAGCAGAGCCGCTACCTCGACTTCGCCAACCTGCAGCGCTACTGCCACCTGGTGGCCGGCCTCGTGGGCGAGGTTGCCGCGCGCATCTTCGGCCAGACGCAGGAGCGCACCACCGAGTACGCGCACCGCATGGGCCTGGCCTTCCAGCTCACCAACATCGTGCGCGACGTGGGCGAGGACGCGGTGCGCGGGCGCATCTACCTGCCCATCGACGAGCTGCAGCGCTTCGACGTGAAGGCGCACGAGCTGCTGCGCCGCGGCGCGGCGCCGGGTGGCGAAGCGGCCGATTTCGAGCGCCGCTTCACCGCGCTCATGGCCTTCCAGTGCCAACGCGCGCTGGCCACCTACGACGAGGCCCTGGCCCTGCTGCCCGACGCCGACCGCCGCAGCCAGAAACCCGGCCTGATGATGGCCAGCATCTACCGCACGCTGCTGCGCGAGATCGAGGCCGAGCCGCTGCTGGTGCTCACGCGCCGCGTGAGCCTGACGCCGCTGCGCAAGTTCTGGCTCGCGTGGAAGGTGCAGGCGCTGGGGCGGCTGTGAGCACGGGCCCCAGCGTCGCCATCGTCGGTGGCGGCTGGGCCGGCTGCGCCGCCGCCGTGGCCGCCGCGCAAGGTGGCGCCCGGGTCACGCTGTTCGAGATCACCCACACCCTGGGCGGGCGGGCCCGCCGGGTCGACATCGCCCCCCCCGACGGCGCGCCCCTGCCGCTGGACAACGGCCAGCACATCCTCATTGGCGCCTACACCGCCACCCTGGCCTTCATGCGCGCCGTGGGCGTGAACCCGCGCGAGGCCCTGCTGGCGCTGCCGCTGTCGCTGCGCTTCGCCGACGGCCAGGGCCTGGCGGTGCCGCCCTGGGCCGCGCGCTGGCCCGCGCCGCTGGACGCGCTGGCCGCCATGCTCGGCGCGCGCGGCTGGCGCGCCGCCGAGCGGCTGGCCCTGCTGCGCGTGTCGCTGCGCTGGCGCGCGCAAGGTTTTGCCTGCGGCGCGTCGGACACCGTGGCCACTGTCTGCGAGGGCCTGCCCCCGCGCGTGATGGACGAGCTGATCGGGCCGCTGTGCGTCTCGGCCCTGAACCTGCCGCCCGACCAGGCCAGCGGCGCCACCTTCCTGCGCGTGATGCGCGACGCGCTGTTCGGCCGCGGCGCGCCGGGCTTCGCGCCCTCGGCCCTGCTGCTGCCGCGCCACGACCTGTCCGAACTCGGCCCCGACCCGGCCGCGCGCTGGCTGCGCGAGCGCGGCCACGCCGTGCACCTGGGCCGGCGCATCGAACGCATCGAGGCGGACGGGCAGGGCTGGCGCCTCAGCGGCGAAGGCCAGAGCGAGCGCGTCGACCGCGTGGTCTGGGCCACGCCCGCGCCGGTGGCGGCCGACGCGCTGCGTGGCATTGCCCCCGACTGGGCCGGCACGGCGGCGGCGCTGGCCCACACCGCCATCACCACGGTCTACGCCCTGGGCCCGCGCGAGCACCCGCCCTTGCCCGCGCCCATGGTGTCGCTGCGCGGCGGTCCCGCCCAGTTCGCCTTCGACCGCGGCCGGCTGCGCACCGCCGACGCCGGCGTGCTGGCCTTCGTGCTCAGCGACAGCCACGGCGAACGCGAGGACCTGCAGGCCGCCACGCTGGAGCAGGCGCGCGCGCAACTCGGCCTGGAGGGCCTGATCCCGCTGCGCACCATCACCGAGCGGCGCGCCACCTTCGCCTGCACGCCCGGCTTGCGCCGTCCGCCGGCCACCGTGGCGCCCGGGCTCTGGGCGGCGGGCGACCACGTCGACGGCCCCTACCCCGCCACCATCGAAGGCGCGGTGCGCAGCGGCCAGGCGGCGGGCCAGGCCGCCGCGCGCGGGCGCTGAAAACGCCCCATCCGTGACGTACGGCGGTCTCATGAACCGCTTCGCCCCTCGGCATGGCGAATCGGGGCTGTTAACCTTGGCCCCTCGGGGGAACCTGGGTCGCGCGAGCGGCTCCCACCCCCTTTGTTTTTTCTTGACCCGAGGAAAGGAGCCCATCGCCATGCCGGTCAACACCGTTGCACGATCCCTGTTCCGCGGCCTGTTCGCCCTGACTCTGGGTGTGGCCGCCATCAGCGCCCATGCCCAGAACATGGTCAGCATCAGCGGCAGCACCGTGAACATGCGCGATGGCCCCAGCCTGAAAAGCACCGTGCTGTGGGAGCTGCGGCGCGGCTTTCCGCTGCAGGTGACCGAGCGGCGCGGCAACTGGCTCGAGGTGAAGGACTTCGAGGGCGACACCGGCTGGGTGGCGCGCTCGCTCACCGGCGACGAACCGCACCACATCGTCACCAGCAAGATCCTCAACGTGCGCAGCGGCCCCGGCCTGAACAACGAGGTGGTGGTGCAGGCCCAGTACGGCGAACTGCTCAAGACCCTGGAGAAGCGCGGCGACTGGGTGCGCGTGGAGCGCGAGACGGGCGAGTCGGGCTGGGTGTCCGAGCGCCTGGTCTGGGGCTGGTGAGGCGCGGGCGGGCGCTCAGTCCTCGCTGAGGTAGCCCCGCTCCAGCTGCTGCTGCGGATTCGAAAAGATGGCCATCGCCGTCTTCATGCGCAGGAAGCCGAACTTCCGATAGAACGGCTCCTTGCCGGGCACCGCGTACAGGATGATCTTCCTGTGGCCGCGTGAGCGCTCCACGAGCTGGGCAACGATCTGTTTGCCCAGGCCCGTGCCCTGGTGACCAGGCAGCACGGCGATATCGCAGAGGTAGGCGCAGTCGGCGCCGTCCGCCAGCGCCCGGCCGGCGCCGACCAGGCGGCCGCCCTCGAACACGAAGCACTTGAACAGGCTGTTGCCGAACACCGTGCGCAACAGGTCCGGCGGCTTGTCGCCCAGCGGCGCGTCCCGATAGAGCGCGCTCAGCTCATCCCAATCGATGCCTTCGGCCGTGTGCCGCCAATCGAGTGCCATGCGTCTGCTCCGATCATTGAACTCAGCCGCTCTCGCGCACGCGCAGGTAGGCCGGCCGCTCCATGCAGCGCCGCAGCCATTCGTGCATCAGCGGGTGCGCGCCCAGCAGGGGCCGCGACACGCGCACCCAGTTCAGCACGCTGGCCACGCACAGGTCGGCGACGGTGAAGCGCCCCGCCGCCAGCCAGTCCTGTCCCGCGGCCTGCTGGCGCTTCAGGTGCTGTTCGAGCACGCGCAAGGGCACCGCCAGGCGCCGCTCGGCCGCCAGCGCGAGCTCGGGTCTGCGGCGCTCTTCGGGCATGGCGTGCAGGTGCGCCAGCACGGTGAGCGCGTCGCGTTCCACCTCGTTGACCACCCAGAACGACCAGCGCAGGGCCTCGGCTTCCTCGCGCGCCGTCGCCGGCGCGATGCCGCGGCCATCGGGCCGGCCGTGCACGCGCGTCAGGTACAGGGTGCAGGCCATGCTCTCCCACACCACCACCTCGCCTTCGGGGCGCCGGTCGATCAGCACCGGGATATGGCCGTTGGGGTTGAGCTCCAGAAACGCCGGCGTGCGCGTGCTGCCGTCCACGTAGGGCGTGGGCACGTGCGCGACATCCAGGCCCAGCTCGGCCGCGGCCCACAGCGGGCGCAGGGCGCGCGACGCGGGGATGCCGTGGATGGTGAGGCTCATGGGACGGACTCCGTCAGGCCAGCTGGTTGCACAGCGTCATGAGGTCGGCCACGGTGGTGTGCGGCGCCAGCGGCGCATGGTCCCAGGCGTGGCCGTCGCGGTTGAGCCAGGCCACCTGCAGGCCCGCCACCAGGGCGCCGAGCGCGTCGAGCTGCGCGTCGTCGCCGATGTGCAGCACCTCGCCTGGGCGCACGCCCGCGGCGCTGGCCGCCGCGTGAAAGATGCGCGCGTCGGGCTTGGCGACACCAAACTCGCGCGCGCTGATGGCCGCGCGAAAGTGCTGGCCCAGGCCGATGCGCCGCACGTCGGCGTTGCCGTTGGACAGGGCCACCACCGGGTAGCGCCCGGCCAGCCATTCGAGCGCGGGCAAGGCGTCGTCGAACAACTCCACGCGCTGGCGCTCGGCGAAGAAAACATCGAACGCCTCCTCGGCCAGCTCAGGGTCGTCGCCGGCCTTGAGCAATACGAAGCGGATGGACTCGCGGCGCAGCGCGCTCAGGTCGTGCGACAGATCGGGCCGCTTGATCTGCAGGAAGTGCCGCGCCTCGCGCAGCGACTGCGGGTTGGCGGCGAGGATGGCCGCGGCCGGCGCGTGCTCGCGGAACCAGGCCAGCAGCGCGGCCTCGGCCCGCTCGATGGTGGGTGCGATGGGCCAGAGGGTGTCGTCGAGGTCGATGCTGATCGCGCGCACGCGCGACGGCTCCAGCGTGGCGGCGCCGGACCCCGCGGGCTCCGTGCTCAAGGAATCGTCTTTCATGCTTGCGAGAGAATAGCGCATGCCCTTCGCGACCGAACCGCCCCTCCGCCATGGCCGCGCCGAGCGCACGGCAGTGATCTGGTGCAACCTGGGTACCCCCGAGGAGCCCACCCCCGCCGCCCTGCGGCGCTACCTGGCCGAGTTCCTCGCCGACCCGCGCGTGGTCGAGATCCCGCGCCTGCTGTGGTGGCCGATCCTGCACGGCGTGATCCTGCGCGTGCGGCCCGCGAAGTCGGCCGCCAAGTACGCCAGCGTCTGGACACCCGAAGGCTCGCCGCTGAAGGTCTGGACCGAGAAGCAGGCCAAGCGCCTGCTGGGCCACCTGGGCGAGCGCGGGCACGCGGTGCTGGTGCGCCACGCCATGCGCTACGGCCATCCCTCCATCGCCTCGGTGCTCGACGAGCTCAAGGCCCAGGGCGCCACGCGCGTGCTGGTGCTGTCGGCCTACCCGCAGTACAGCGGGGCCACCACCGCCAGCCTCATCGACGCCGTGAACGCCTGGAGCGCCCGCCAGCGCGCCGTGCCCGAGTTGCGATTCGTCAACCGCTACCACGATGACCCGGGCTACATCGAGGCGCTCGCGCGCTCGGTGCGCCAGCACTGGCAGGCCCATGGCCAGGCCGAGCGGCTGGTGATGAGTTTTCACGGCGTGCCCGAGCGCACCCTGCACCTGGGCGACCCCTACCACTGCGAGTGCCACAAGACCGCGCGGCTGCTGGCGCAGGCGCTGGGCCTGGCGCCGGAGCGTTTCGCCGTCACCTTCCAGAGCCGCTTCGGCAAGGCCAAATGGCTACAACCCTACACCGAGCCCACGCTGGTGAAGCTCGCGGGCCAGGGCGTGAAAAGCGTGGACCTGATCTGCCCCGGCTTCGTGGCGGACTGCATCGAGACCCTGGAAGAAATCGACATGGAAGCGCGCGCCGCCTTCCTGCAGGCCGGCGGCGAACGCTTCGCCTACATCCCCTGCCTCAACGACCGACCCGAATGGATCCAAGCCCTGGGCGATATCGCCGCGCGGCACCTGCAGGGCTGGCCCACGGCGCCCGCCGACGAGGCCGAGCGGGCCGCCAGCCGCGAACGCGCGCTGGCCCTGGGCGCGAAGGACTGAGCCGGCAGGCTCAGTGCGCGCGCGGATCGCTCAGGAAGCGCTGCACCAGCTCCAGCTGATCGGGCACGTTGAGCGCGGGCGCGTGTCCGCAGCCGGGGATGGTCACCACCAGGGCGCGCGGCCCGCGGTCGCGCATGGCCTCGGCGGTCTCGGCCAGCAGCAGGTCGGACTCCGCGCCGCGCAGGCACAGCACGGGCACATCGATGGTGTCGAACACCGGCCAGAGTTCGTAGTCGTCGGGGTGGTGCTCGAACTGCTGCACCATGGCCGGGTCGTAGTGCGGTGTCACGCGGCCGTCGGGCAGCCGGCGCATGGAGCTTTCGCTGAGCAGGCGCCACTGCGCGTCGGGCAAGTGGCCGTAGGGCTTGTAGACGGCGCGAAAGTACTGCTCCAGCTCGCGCATGGTGTTGAAGGCCGCGGGACTGCCCGCGTAGCTGCGGATGCGCTGCACCGCGGGCGCCGCGAGCTGCGGGCCGATGTCGTTGAGCACCAGGCGCTCGATGCGCCCGCGCAGCGGCCCGGCCGCGCAGGCCATGCCGATGGCACCGCCCATGGACGTGCCCACCCAATGGAACTGCTTCAGGCCGAGCTGGTCGACCAGCGACTTCGCCAGACGCGCATAGAAGTCCAGGCAGTACTCGGCCTTCGGGTCCGGGCTCCACTGCGACAGCCCGCGCCCGATGGTGTCGGGGCAGATCACCCGCCAACCCTGGGCGCACAGATGCGCCGCCAGCGGGTCCATGTCGCGCCCGGTGCGCGCCAGGCCGTGCCAGGCCACCACCACCGGGCCACCGGCCTGCGCGGGCACCCAGTCCATGAAGTGGATCTCGCGCTCCTCGCAGGTGATGTAGCGCGAGCGCGGTTCGAGAGCGGCGAAGTTCATGTCGACTCCTTCGTCGCCTTGTGCGCCGCGCGCTCGCGCAGCTTGCCGACGACACCCGTGGGGAAGTGGTAGACGGACAGCACGAACAGCAGGCCCAGCCACAGCAGCCAGCGATCGGGCGTGAGCAGCGCGGGCAGCAGCGGCAGGCCCTCGAAGAGCCCGCCGAGCCAACGCAGCAGGTCTTGCAGGTAGCTCTGCGCGACCAGGAAGACCACGCTGCCGATGATGGCGCCGTACAGCGTGCCCATGCCACCGATCACGACGATGAGCAGGATGTCCAGCATGATCTCGAAGGACAGCGAGGTGTCCGGCCCGTTGTAGCGCAGCCAGAGCGCGAGCAGGCAGCCCGCGAGCGTGGCGAAGGACGCGGCGATCACATTGGACAGCGTGCGGTAGACCACCACGCGATAGCCCAGGGCCTCGGCGCGGAAGTCGTTCTCCCGGATGGCCTGCAGCACGCGGCCGAAGGGCGAGTTCACGATGCGCAGCATCACCAGGAACATGACCACCACGCTCACGAACAGCAGGTAGTAGGTGATGAAGCGGCCATTGAGCGGCACGGCGCCGAAGGGCCCCTGGAAGTCCTCCTCCATCAGCGCGAAGCCGGGCGACAGCAGCTCGGGCAGGCGGAAGGTCAGGCCGTCTTCGCCACCGGTGATGTCCGACAGCTGCGAGGCCAGCGTGAGGAAGGCCGAGGCCACGGCCAGCGTGATCATGGCGAAGAAGATCGCCCGCACGCGCAGCGAGAACAGACCGATGAGCAGCGACAGCAGGAAGGACAGCAGCAGCGCGCCCACGGCGCCCACGACCAGCGCCCACCAGGTGGGGCCGAGCGCGCTGGCCGAGATGGCGATGCCATAAGCGCCGATGCCGAAGAACATGGTGTGCGCGAAACTCACGATGCCGGTGTAGCCCAGCAGCAGGTCGAAGCTGACCACCAGCGCGATGAAGATCAGCACCTTGGCCGCGACGTTGAGCGCCTTCACGCCGGGAAACAGGAAAGGCGCGAAGGCCAGGCCCAGCACCAGCAGCGTGAGCAGCAGCGCCAGCCAGCGGCTGCGCGGCAGGTCGTGGGAGAGCAGACGGGACAACACGATCGGCGCTCCTCAGCGGTTCGCAACGGGGTACACGCCCTGCGGTCGCCACAGCAGGATGGCCACCATCAGCGCGATGTTGGAAAACAGCGCGACCTTGGGCATGAGAAAGCCGGTGTAGTTGGCCATCAGGCCCACCAGCAGCGCGCCCACCAGAGCGCCCAGCGTGGAGCCCAGGCCACCGATGATGATGACGATGAAGATCAGCACGTTGACCTGCGCACCCATCTGCGGCAGCACGGTCTGCTGGTACAGCCCCCACATCACGCCGCCCAGGCCGGCCAGCGCACTGCCCGCCACGAACACGCCCACGAACAGGCGCCGGATGCGGTAGCCCAGCGACTCCACCATCTCGCGGTCCTGCACGCCGGCGCGGATCAGCAGGCCGACCTTGGTGCGGTTGAGCGTCCAGACCATGGCGGCGAACACCGCCAGGCCCACGGCCATGGCGAGCAGGCGGTACTTCTCGATCGAGGCATCGCCCAGCAGGAAACTGCCGCGCAGCGTCTCGGGCAGCGGCAGCGCGAGCTGGCCCGGGCCCCAGACCACCTTGATGAGCTCCTCGCCGATGATCATGCCGCCCATGGTGATGAGGATCTGCTTCAGGTGCTGGCCGTAGACCGGGCGCACGATCACGCGCTCGAACACCAGGCCCACCGCGCCGGCCACCACCATGGCGGCCAGCATGGCAGGCACCAGGGCCACGAGGTTGAGCCAGAAGCTGTCGGCGATGGCGTAGGCGTTCAGGCCACCGAACACGCTGACCGCGACGAAGGCGCCCAGCGCGATGAACACGCCATGGCCAAAGTTGAGCACGTCCATCAGGCCGAACACCAGCGTCAGGCCGGAGGCGATGATGAAGACGATCAGGCCCATGGCCAGTCCGGCCACGGTGAGCGTGAGCCAGGTCGAGCCGCTGCCCACGGCCGGCAGCGCCAGCGCGGCCAGCAGCGGCACCAGGGCCACGGGCTTCCAGTCGAAGTCTCTCAGCGCCTGCCAGCGCGCAAGGCTGCCGCTGGCGGGCGTGGGGATGGCCGTGGTGTTCATTGATGCGCTCCCAGCGAGAGGCCGAGCAGGCGCGCCTGCAGCGCGCTGTCCTCGGCGAGTTCGGCCATCGCGCCGCTGTGCACCACGCGGCCGTCGTCCATCACGGCCACGCTGTCACCGAGCTGGCGCGCGAAGTTGAAGTTCTGCTCGACGAGCAGGATGGTGGTCTGCGCGACCTTGAGTTCGCGGAAGGCCTCGATCATGTTCTGGATGATGGCCGGCGCCAGGCCCTTGCTGGGCTCGTCGATGAGCAGCAGCTGGCGCGGCTCGACGATGGCGCGCGACACCGCCAGCATCTGCTTCTGCCCGCCCGAGAGCTTGCCCGCCGGGTGCAGCCAGAACTTCTTCATCGCCGGGAACATGTCGAAGATCCACTCCAGGCGCTGCGTGTCGATGCCGTCGATGGAGCGCGCGCCGCGCGCGGCCAGCAGCATGTTCTCCTTCACGCTCAGGTCGGCGAAGATGCCCATGCTCTCGGGCACGTAGGCCACGCCGCTCTGCGCGATGTCGGGCGTCGCCTTCGCGGTGATCTCCTGGCCAGCGAGCGTGATCCGTCCCCGGCTCGCGTGCCACAGGCCCATGATGGTGCGCAGCGTGGTCGTCTTGCCCGCGCCATTGCGGCCCAGCAGCATGGTGAGCTGGTTGGCGGGCACGGCGAGGTCCACGCCGTGCAGGATGTGGTACGCCCCGATGTGCGTGTGCACGCCTTCGAGCGTCAGCAGTGGCTGCGTCATGCCGCGACCTCTTCTTCGGGGTTGATGCCCAGGTACGCCTGCTGCACCACGGGCGAAGCGATCACCGCCTCGGGTTCGCCGTCGGCCACGAGCTCGCCGTTGTGCAGCACGATGATGCGGTCCGACAGCTCGCGCACCACGTCCATCTTGTGCTCCACCAGCAGGATGGTCTTGCTCTTGTCGGCCTTGAGGCGGCGGATCAGGTTCAGGATCACCGGCACCTCGTCCACGCTCATGCCGGCGGTGGGCTCGTCGAACATGTAGACCTTGGGGTCCAGCGCCATCAGGATGCCCACCTCCAGTTTGCGCTGGTCGCCGTGCGGCAGGCTGGCCGCGCGCGCCTCGGCCTTGTCGGCCAGGGCCACGGTCCGCAGGATGTCGTCGGCCTGGTCCAGCAGGTCTTTGCGGTCGCTCCAGATGCGGAAGAAGTCCAGCCCCGCGCCCGCGCGCGCCTGCACCGCCATGCGCACGTTCTCGCGCACGCTGAGCTGCGGGAACAGGTTGGTGAGCTGGAAGGCCCGGCCCAGGCCGGCGCGCGTGCGCAGCGGCGCGCTCAGCGGCGTGAGCTCGCGCCCATCGAGCGTGACCGTGCCGGCCGTGGCCTTGATCTGTCCCGAGATCAGGTTGAAGTAGGTCGTCTTGCCCGCGCCGTTGGGGCCGACGATGGCGGTGAGCGTGCCCGGCGCGAATCCGCAGGAGACAGCGTTCACCGCCACGTGCCCGCCGAAGCGGACCGTGAGGTTCGAGGTTTGCAGCATGGGGATCGTGCGCCCGGCGGGCGCACGCCAGGTTCAGCGCTTGTTGCGGATGGGGATGTTCATGTCCCCGGGCTTGATCTCACGCACCAGCTCCGGCACCCCCCAGGCGAAGGCCGGGTCGGCCTTGATCTTGAAGTGGTACATGCTCTGCATGGCCTGGTGGTCTTCCTTGCGGAAGGTCATGGTGCCCTTGGGCGTGTCGAAGCTCATGCCTTCCATGGTCTGGATGAGCTTCTCGCTGTTGGTGTCGCCATTGGTTTTCTTCAGCGCGGTCACCACCGCCATGGCGGCCGAGAAGCCACCGGCGGTGAAGAAGTCCGGCGGCTGCTTGAACTGGCGGTAGTGCTCGGCCACCATGGCGTCGTTGACCGGGTTCTTGGGGATGCCGAAGTAGTAATACAGCGCGCCTTCCATGCCCGGGAACTGCTTGTAGGCCACCATGGCCGGCAGGATGTTGCCGCCCGTGGCGAGCTTGATGCCGTAGCGCTTGTCCAGCTCCATCTCGGCGATCTTGGGGAAGGGCGTGGGCGCGCCCGACCACACCACCGAGATGTACTTGTTGCCCGGCTGGTCCTTGAGCTTGTCGACCAGGCGCAGCAGGCCGGCAGTGAAGTCCGTCGTGCCCACGGGCAGGTACTCCTCGTGCACGATCTTGGCCTTCTTGGTGAAGTCCTTGGAGGCCTTCACGGCGTCGCGGCCGAAGGCGTTGTCGTTGGCCAGCACACCGATCACGTTGTTCGGGGCGTCGAGGGCCACGGCGTTGGCGGCCGCGTCCTGGCTGCTGTTGCGGCCGGTGCGGAAGATGTACTTGTTCCACTTGTCACCGGTGATGGAGTCGGCCACGGCAGGCTCCACCAGCAGGATCTTGCGGTACTCCTCGGCCACCGGCAGCATGGCCAGCGCCACGGGCGAGGCGGTCGGGCCGATGGCGAGGTCGACCTTGTCGTCGGCGTAGGCCGCCGCCAGCAGGCTCTTGCCCACGTCGGGCTTGCCCTGGTCGTCCTTCTCGATCACCACGATCTTCTTGCCGGCCACCATCATGGTGCCGCCCGTGGCGTAGTTCAGGCCCATCATCAGGCCCGCCTGGGTCTGCTTGGCGTAGGCCTCCAACGGGCCGGTCTTGCTGTGGATGTGGGCGATGCGGATCTCGCCCTTGTTGGCTTGGGCGAAACCCAGGGTGGCCGTGCAGGCCAGGGCAATCACCGCCAGGCGGCGGGTGGTGTCGAACATGCTTGTCTCCTGATGGTTGCTGGCACAGCGCGGTGCGCCGTGCGCCTCTTTTGCACATGCCGTGCCAACCCAGCAATGCCTTGATATCAAAGGAATTTTTCTTTGACACCCGATCGATTGACGGAATTTCAGACAACCCATCGCACACGATTTGTCTGAAATTCAGACAGTTGCCGGAATTTCAGACAGCTTATCCAGCGCGGCGAGCCGGTCGTACAGGCTGGCGCGGGAGATGCCCAGCAGCTTGGCCGCCGCGCTGCGGTTGCCGCCTGTGGCCGCCAGCGCCTGCGCGATGGCCCGGCGTTCGAGCTCGGCGATCTGCTCGGCCAGGGGGCGCAGAGCGTCCTGCTGCGCGGGCGCGGCGGGCGGCGCCTCGCGCACCGGCGCCAAGGCGGGCAGGCCGGCCTCGCGCAGCACCTCGTCCACCTGCGCGGCATCGATGAGGGCCGAGTCGGTGCGCAGCGCGAGCTGCTCCAGCACGTTGCGCAGCTCGCGGATGTTGCCGCGCCAGGCCTGCGCGGCCAGCAGGGCCTGGGCCTCGGGGCCGAACTCCAGCTGCGGTCCTCCGCCGCGCGCGGCGATGTCTTCGCACAGGGCCTCGATCAGCAGCGGCACGTCGCTCTGGCGCTCGCGCAGCGGCGGCACGCGGATGGGCAGCACGTTGAGGCGGTAGTACAGGTCCTCGCGGAAGCGCCCTTCCCTCACCATCAGCGGCAGGTCGCGCGAGGTGGCGGCCACCACGCGCACGTCGAAGGGCACCAACTGGTTCGAGCCCAGGGGCTCGATCTCGCCCTCCTGCAGGGCGCGCAGCAGCTTCACCTGCATGGCCATGGGCATGTCGCCCAATTCGTCGAGGAACAGCGTGCCGCCATCGGCCAGCTTGAACTTGCCGTCGCGGCCCTTCTTGTCGGCACCGGTGTAGGCGCCGGGCGCGACGCCGAAGAACTCGGCCTCCAGCAGGGTCTCGGGCACGGCGGCCATGTTCACGCTGACGAAGGGCCGGCCCGCACGCGGCGAGGCCGCGTGGATGGCGTGCGCGAGCAGTTCCTTGCCGGTGCCCGTCTCGCCGAGCAACAGCACCGGGCTGCTGGACAGCGCCGCGCGGCGCGCCTGGCGCTTGACCTCCACCGCCGCCGCGCTGGTGCCGACGAAGCTGGCGAAGGTGTACTTGCTGCGGCGCTGGTGGGCGAGCTCGCGGCGCGCGTCGTTCAGGTCCTGCTCCAGCCGCGCGAACTTGGTGATGAGGGGCTGCAGCGTGGTCTCGGGGTGGTCGAACAGCACGATGCCGAGCACGCCGATGACCTCGCCCGCGTCGTCGCGCAGCGGAATGCGCGTGACCACGAAGGTGCCCGCGCGGTTGGTGAGCAGGTCGATGAGGATGGGCTTGCCGGTTTCCAGCACGCGGTGCATCTGGGTGTTGTGCACCACATTGCTCACGGGCTGGCCGACAAAGTCTTCCTCGCGGTCGAAGCCCAGCGCGGGCAGGAAACGCCGGTACTGGTCGTTGATCCACACCACGCGCGCGTGCCGGTCCACCAGCAGCATGCCCTCACTGGCGTTGGCGAAGAGATCGAACATGGAGCGCGCGGCGAGCTCCAGGATGCTCTGCGCGTCACGGGGCAGGCGGTCGTCGCGGGTCATGCCCGGGATGGTACCCGGGGCGGGTATGCGAGAGAAAGCGGCCTTATTCCGATCGACTTGCCCAGCTTGCCATTCCGAGCACCACCACTGCCGCGCCCAGTGGCCAGGCCAGCAGCGACCATCGTCCCTCCAGGGCGGCCCTCAACTGGCAGAGGCTTGCGCCGGCGCCCAGCGGCAGTTGATGGCGGGGCTTTGGCCGCACCAGCAACACGGCCAAGGTCAGGCCCAATGCCACCCCACCCAACCCATCACCATTCATGTCTCTGCCCCGCCTTGTCTCAACCCTTGGGCTGACGTCGTTTGTTCCATGCGATACGCAGGATGCATGCCAGCGGCACGGCGTGCGGCAAGGCTTTCCAGAGCAGCCCTCGCCAGATATCAGGCCACGAATCCATTGGCGCTGCCCAAAGAAAAATCGACAACGCCGTACCCAGGACTGTCGTCAGATAGGCCACCAGGTAGGCGACGGCATACAGCCGCCAAGAGAGTGCTTTCATGGCTCGCCTATCGGCACATGCGAAGAAGCGGGCGACTCTAGGCGAGCACCCCGGACAACGATGCCCTCGAATCGGCGGGTTCAGGCAATGATGAAAAGCAAGAAGCGGCTCGCGGCCTGGGGTCCGCGAGCCGCTGCGCCGAAGTGGGGTGGTTTCAGGCGGCGGCCATCGCCTGCCGCCGCGCCAACAGCCTCGGCACCACCAGCACCGCCAGCACCACGAGCAGCAGCACCAGCGACATCGGACGCTGCACGAAGATCAGCCAGTTGCCTTCGCCGATCGACAGCGCGTTGCGCATCTGCGCTTCCGCCAGCGGCCCGAGGATCAGGCCCACGATCACCGGCGCGGCCGGGAAATCGAAGCGGCGCATCAGCACGCCCAGCAGGCCGATGCCCAGCATGAGGTACAGGTCGAACGCGCTCTGGCGCATGCCGTAGACGCCCACCGTCGCGAAGATCATGATGCCCGCGTAGAGCTGCGGGCGCGGGATCTTCAACAGCTTCACCCACAGGCCCACCAGCGGCAGGTTCAGCACCAGCAGCATCACGTTGCCGATGTAGAGCGAAGCGATCAGCGCCCACACCAGAGCGGACGACGTCTGGAACAGCTGCGGCCCCGCGTTGATGCCGTAGTTCTGCAGCGCGGACAGCAGGATCGCCGCCGTCACCGAGGTCGGGATGCCCAGCGTCAGCAGCGGCACCAGCGTGCCCGTGACGGCCGCGTTGTTGGCCGCCTCGGGGCCGGCCACGCCTTCGATCGCGCCCGTGGTGCCGAACTGCTGCCGCGCCTCGGCGTCGGCCAGCTTGCGCTCGGTCGCGTAGCTCAGGAAGGTGGGGATCTCGGTGCCGCCGGCGGGAATGGTGCCGAAGGGAAAGCCGATCGCCGTGCCGCGCAGCCAGGCTGGCCAGGACCGGCGCCACTCGCCGCGCGTCATGTGCACCTTGTTGAGGTGGTTCATGGCGGTCTGCATGCGGCCTTCGTACAGCGCGTTGTAGAGCGCCTCCGTCACCGCGAACAGGCCCACGGCCACCAGCACCACCTCCACGCCATCCATGAACTCCAGGATGCCTGCGGTGTAGCGAACCTGGCCGGTGATCTGGTCGATGCCCACCAGGCCCAGCGAGATGCCCAGGAACAGCGCGGCCAGCCCCCGCAAGGCGCTTTGCCCCAGCACCGAACTCACCGTGGTGAAGGCCAGCAGCATCAGGCAGAAATACTCGGGCGGGCCCAGTTGCACGGCAAAGTCGGCCAGGATGGGCGCAAACAGCGTCACCAGCACGGTGGCGATGGTGCCGGCCACGAAGGAGCCGATGGCCGAGGTGGCCAGCGCGGCACCCGCGCGGCCGTGCTTGGCCATCTTGAAGCCTTCGAGCGCGGTCACCATGGTGCCGGTCTCGCCCGGCGTGTTGAGCAGGATGGAGGTGGTGGAGCCACCGTACATCGCGCCGTAGTAGATGCCCGCGAAGAAAATCATCGAGGCGGTGGGCTCCACCTGGCCCGTGATGGGCAGCAGCATGGCCACCGTGACGGCCGGCCCCAGGCCCGGCAGCACGCCGATGGCGGTGCCGAGCGCGCAGCCGGCCAGCGCCCACAGCAGGTTGATGGGCGTGCCGGCGGTGGCGAAGCCACCCAGGAGTTGCGAGAGGATGTCGCCCATGTCAGATCCAGCCGCTGGGACTGATGCCGGGCAGGTTCACCGCCAGCACCTTGGTGAACACCCAGAACACCGGCGCCGAAATCAGCACGCCGGTGACCAGGTCGATGAAGGTGGCGCGCGCGCCGCCGCCGGCCCGGCCCTCGCTCAGGCGCAGGCCGCGCACGGCCAGGGCGTAACACAGCGTGCAGCTCAGCACGAAGCCGATGGTGGTGATGAGCGAGGCGTTGGCCACCACGCCACCGGCCACCCAGGCCAGCGCGCGCCAGTCGCCGCGCTCGGCGCCCGAAGGCGTCTCCACGTGGCGCCAGCCGCCGCGCAACGCTTGCCACACCAGCAGCGCGCCGCACACGGCCATGGCCGCGCACATCAGCCAGGGCAGGAAGTCGGGGCCGACGCCCGAGTAACCCGCGGCCGAGGGGATCTGCCAGGCGCCCACGGCGAGCACCAAGGCCACGCCCAGCGCGCCCAGGCCGATGGCCACCTGTCCCACGTCCGTGGACGCGGGCTGCTGCATGTCGCTCATGTCGCCGTCCGCGTCAGACCATGCCCGCGCGCACCATGGTCGCGCGCAGGGAGGAGAAGTCGCGGTCCACGAACTCCTCGAAGGCCTTGCCGGTCAGCAGCGCGGGCGTCCAGTTGTTCTTCTTCACCGCCTCCGCCCAGGATTTGCTCTGCGTGGCCTTCACCACCATGGCCACCAGCGCGTCGCGCTGCGCGGGGGTGATGCCGGCCGCGCCATACACGCCTCGCCAGTTGCCGATCTCCACGTCGATGCCCTGCTCTTTCAGCGTGGGCACGTTGATGCCGTCCAGGCGCTTGCCCGAGGTGACGGCGATGGCGCGCATCTTGCCGCTCTCGATGTAGGGCTGGAACTCGCTGAAGCCGCTGCCGCCCACGGTGACGTTGTTGCCCAGGATGGCCGCCACGGCCTCGCCACCGCCACGGAAGGGCACGTAGTTGATCTTGGCCGCCGGCACGCCCACGGCCTGCGCGATCTGCGCCGCCGCGATGTGCTCGGTGGCGCCGCGCGAACCGCCGCCCCACTTGACGCTGCCGGGGTCCTTCTTGAGCTGCTCGATCACGTCCTTCATGGTCTTGAGCGGCGAATCGGCCGGCAGCACGAAGACGTTGTACTCGGTGGTGAGGCGCGCGATGGGCGTGACCTGGGTGATGGACACCGGTGGCTTGCCGGTGATGATGCCGCCCAGCATGACGGCACCCATGACCATGAGCGCATTCGGGTCGCCCTTGCTGGCGTTGAAAAACTGGGCCAGGCCGATGGCGCCGGCCGCGCCGCCTTTGTTCTCGAAGGTCACCGAGGAGGCCACGCCGGCGTCGCGCAGGGCGTCGCCCAGCGCACGGCCGGTGCCGTCCCAGCCGCCGCCGGGGTTGGCGGGGATCATCATCTTGATGTTGGCGCTGGCCCAGGCCGCGTTCGGCAGAGCGCCAGCGGCGGCCAGGGCGGCCAGGGATTTGAGGAAGGTATCGCGGCGCATGGCTTGTCTCCGTGGTTGATGGGAACGACGCCGCGAATGGTCGGCGGGCGGGCTGTCAGTTGGCTGTCGGGCACCCTGGGATAAACCCTGAGGCGCGCGCGTCCCCATAATCGGTCCCCCCATGAAACTCCTGCTCGTCGAAGACAACACCACCATGCAGGCCACGCTGAGCCGCGCCTTCGAGCGGCGCGGCATCCAGGTGGTGACCTGCGACGACGGCGAGCGCGCGCTGGCGGTGTGGCGCGACACCCAGCCCGACGCCGTGCTGCTGGACCTGTCGCTGCCCGGCAAGGACGGCCTGGAGGTGCTGGCCCAGGCGCGCGGCGGCGGCCTGAAGACGCCCGTGATCATCCTCACCGCGCGCGGCACCGTGGGCGATCGCATCCTGGGCCTGAACACCGGCGCCGACGACTACCTGCCCAAGCCCTTCGACCTGGACGAGCTGGAGGCCCGCGTGCGCGCCCTGGTGCGCCGCGCGGGCGACGCCGACGCCGCGCCCGCCGCCTGGTGCGGCATGGCCGTGGACCGCGAGAGCGGCGCCGTGTACCACCTGGGCCAGCCCCTGGAGCTGCCGCCGCGCGAGCTCGCCCTGCTGCGCGCCGTGCTCGCGCGCCCGGGCCATGCCATCGCCAAGGAGCGCCTGTTCGAACTCGTCTTTCCCGGTGAACCCGACGTGCAGCCGGAGGCGATCGAGGTCGTGGCCTACCGGCTGCGCAAGAAGATCGCGCACACCGGCGCGCAACTCGTCACCCTGCGCGGCCTGGGCTACCTCATCAAGGCCCAGCCATGAAGCCGCGCGCGACCTCGCTGCGCCGCACCCTGCTGCTGGGCATCCTGCTGCCGGTGTTCGGCTACGTGGTGTTCAACACCGTGGTGCTGTACCGCCAGGCCCTGGCGGCCGCCGACACCGCCTACGACCGCACGCTGCTGGCCACCGCCAAGTCGCTGGGCGAACAGCTGCAGGTGACGTCGCAGGGCGGCGAGGTGCATGTGCAGGCCACGGTGCTGTACTCCGCGCTGGAGGCCTTCGAGGCCGACAACCGCAGCCGCCTCTTCTACCGCGTGAGCGGCTTCCAGGGCGAGATGGTCTCGGGCTTCGCCGACATGCCCGCGCCGCGGCGCCACGCGCCCTCGGACAACATCTACGCCGCGCTCGTGAGCTTCTACGACGACCACTACCGCGACATGCCGGTGCGCATGGCCGTGCTGCTGCAGCCGGTGGCCGGCGTGCAGGGCCAGGGCATGGCCACCATCCAGGTGGCCGAGACCCTGGAACTGCGCGAGACACTGGCGCGCCAGATCCTGGTGGATACGCTGTGGCGCCAGGCCGCGCTGCTGGCCGTGATCGCCTTCGTGGTGGTGCTGGTGGTGCAGCGCGCCACGCGGCCGGTGCGCGACATCAGCCGCGCCCTGGCCTCGCGCAGCGAAAACGACCTGTCGCCCTTGCCCGGCCAGGACGCGCCGCGCGAACTGCTGCCGCTGCTGGATGCCACCAACCAGCACATGCAGCGGCTGTCGCAGTTGCTGGAACACCAGAAGCGCTTCGTGCGCGACACCTCGCACCAGCTGCGCACGCCGCTGGCGGTGCTGAAGACGCAGGTGCAGTCGGCGCGGCGCGGCGACGTGGAGCCGCGCCAGGCGCTCGACGAGATCGCGCACACCGTGGACCGCGCCACCGAACTGGCCAATCAGATGCTGGCCCTGGCCAAGGTAGAGCAGCTGCGCCAGGACCGCGACGTGCCGGTGAGCGACTGGGCCGCCGTGGTGCGCGCGGTGGCGCTCGACCTGTCGGCGCTGATCGCCGAGCGGTCCCTGGACTTCGCGCTCGACGTCGGCCAGGCCGCGCCGGTGCGCGCGCACGAATGGGCGCTGCGCGAGCTCACGCGCAACCTGCTGCACAACGCCATCAAGCACTCGCCACCGGGCGGCGCGCTGCGCGTGGGCCTGCTGAGCGACGAACGCACGGCGGCGCTGATCGTGCGCGACAGCGGCCCCGGCATCGCGCCGGCGCTGCGCGAGCGCCTGTTCCAGCCATTCGCTACCGACCACCGCGCGGGCCCCAGCCTCTCGGGCTCGGGCCTCGGGCTCGCCATTTGCCGGGAGATCGTGCAATCGCTCGGTGGCCAGATCGAGCTGGACAACCGCACCGACGGCGGCAGCGTGCGCGGACTCGACGCCACGGTGCGCCTGCCCCTGACACCCGCGAACGCATGACAAGCAGAACCGAACCCGAGCGCGTGCGCCTGGACAAATGGCTTTGGGCCGCGCGCTTTTTCAAGACCCGCGCGCTCAGCGCCGAGGCCATCGACAAGGGCCGCGTGAGCGTCAACGGCCAGGCGGCCAAGGCCTCGCGCGAGCCGCGCGTGGGCGACACCATCGAGTTCCGCCAGGGCAATGAGGCACGTGTGGTGACCGTGAAGGGCCTGAGCGCGGTGCGCGGGCCGGCGCCCGTGGCGCAGCAGCTCTACGAGGAAACACCCGCGTCGGTGGCGCGCCGGCTGGCCGCGGCCGAGCAGCGGCGCCTGGCCCCCGAACCGGCATTGAGCCAACCCATGGGACGCCCCACCAAGCGCGACCGGCGCACGCTCAAGGACTGGGGAGACCGCTGGAGCGCGTCGCTCGACGACAACGGCAGCGAATGAACCTGGCCCCGCGCGCCGGCCTCAGCCCTTGCGCAGGCCCAGCCACATGACCGTGGCCACGACGATCAGGCCACCGGCCACCTGAATGGCCGCGATCGATTGCCCCAGGAACACCCAGGCCAGCACCAGCGCGAAGATGGGCTCGATGTTCATGATGGCCGAGTTGCCCACCACCCCCAGGCGCGGCAGCACCGTGAACATGATGGTGAAGGCCGTGCCGTAGAGGAAGGTCAGGCCCAGCAGCCCCCACCAGCCCGGCAGGGCGTTCGGGAAATGCAGCCCGCCCTGCGTGGCGCTCGCGGCCAGCGCGATCACCGCGACGATGCCCATGGTGGTGGCGGTGCGCAGGCGGCCGTCGAGATCGCCCGCTTCGTGCTGCGTGAACACCAGCGCCAATCCGAAGCTCGCCGCGGCCGCCAGCGCGAAGCCCACGCCCACGCCGATGCGCGCCCAATGCCCACCCGCGCCCAGGCCCGAGGCCGCGCCCGACACGTCCAGCGCCAGCGCCAGGCCCAGCAGCATCAGCGGCATGGCCTTGAGCAGGTGCGGTGCCGGCTTCTGGCCATAGACGATGCGCGACCACAGCGCCGTCCACAGCGGGTAGGTGTTGAAGGCCAGCAGCGCCAGCGCCACCGGCAGGCGCGCCACCGCCGCGTACAGGCACAGGCTCTGCACACCCACCAGCAGGCCGATGGCGGGCAGCGCCTTGCGGTGCCGCGCGGTGAGCGCCAGGGGCACGCGGTAGAAGAACAGAATGCCGGCCACCACCAGCGCCGTGACGCCGCTGCGGAAGGTCACGGCCGTGGCCACGGTCACGCCGTGGTCGAAGGCCAGGCGCGCGGCCACGTGGTTGGCGCCCATCATGAAGGCGATGAGCAACAGGGTGGCGAACGCGGTGCGCGACAGGCTCTGAGACATGGCGGGTCCGGCGGCAAGAACAGCAGGAGGACAAAAAACAAAGGCGCCCCGCAGGGCGCCTTGTCGATGTGAACATCTGGCGGAGTGAGAGGGATTCGAACCCTCGATGAGGCTCTACACCCCATACTCCCTTAGCAGGGGAGCACCTTCGGCCACTCGGTCATCACTCCGCGAAGCCCGCATTATGCCCCAAAGCACACGCGGGCCAGGCCCTCTCAGGCGCTGATCGTGTCGGCGGCCTGGTCGAGATCGAACTCGCGGTGCAACGCGCGCACGGCCAGCTCCATGTACTTCTCGTCGATGACCACCGAGGTCTTGATCTCCGAGGTGGAGATCATCTGGATGTTGATGCCTTCGGTGCTGAGGCAGCGGAACATGCGGCTGGCCACGCCCACGTGGCTGCGCATGCCGATGCCCACGATGCTGACCTTGCAGATGCGGTTGTCGCCCACCACGTCGGCGGCGCCCAGCGCGGGCACGACCTGTGACTTGAGCAGGTCCAGCGTCTTCTGGTATTCGTTTCGGTGCACCGTGAAGCTGAAGTCGGTCTTGCCGTCCTTGCTCAGGTTCTGGATGATGACGTCGACCTCGATGTTGGCGTCGGCGACCGCGCCCAGGATCTGCGCGGCGATGCCGGGCTTGTCGGGCACGCCGAGCACCGAGACCTTGGCCTCGTCGCGGTTGAAGGCAATGCCGGAAACGACGGCTTGTTCCATGTCTTCGTCTTCCTCAAAAGTGATCAGGGTGCCGGAGGCCGCTTCTTCGGCCAGGTCGATGTCCCAGGGCGTGAAGCTGGAGAGCACGCGCAGCGGCACGTGGTACTTGCCCGCGAACTCCACCGAGCGGATCTGCAGCACCTTGGAGCCCATGCTGGCCATCTCCAGCATTTCCTCGAAGCTCACGCGCAACAGGCGGCGCGCCTCGGGCACCACGCGCGGGTCGGTGGTGTAGACGCCGTCGACGTCGGTGTAGATCAGGCACTCGGCGGCCTTGAGCGCCGCGGCCACGGCCACGGCCGAGGTGTCGCTGCCGCCGCGGCCCAGCGTGGTGATGTTGCCGCCGTCGTCGATGCCCTGGAAGCCGGTGACGATGACCACCTTGCCCGCGTCCAGGTCGGCGCGCACGCGCGCGTCGTCGATGGATTCGATGCGGGCCTTGGTGTAGGCGTCGTTGGTCTTGATCGGCACCTGCCAGCCCGCGTAGCTCACCGCCTCCAGGCCTTCGGCCTGCAGCGCGATGGCCAGCAGCGCGGAGGAGGCCTGTTCGCCGGTGGCCGCCAGCATGTCGAGTTCGCGGCCATAGGACGTGCCCGGTTTGGCGGGCGCGAGTTCCTTGGCGAGCGCCAGCAGGCGGTTGGTTTCGCCGCTCATGGCGCTGGGCACCACCACCATCTGGTGGCCGGCCTTGTGCCATTTGGCGACGCGACGCGCGACGTTGCGGATGCGTTCGGTCGACCCCATAGAGGTGCCGCCGTACTTGTGAACGATGAGGGCCATTGGAAGGGAGGAAGGACGCGGCGCGGCGCGTCCTTCAGGGCTTCGTCGGGGCGCGCGCCGCACAGCCACTGGGGCCGGGCAGAACCGCGGGATTATACCTAGGGGGTATAGGCCAGGCACGGGCCATCGCGCACCACGAAGCCCTCGGCCACCTTGAGCCGGATCGCGTGGCCGCGCGTGCGGCAGGCCCCGACCTGGTCGAGCAGTTCGTCGAGCTGCGCGGCGCTGGGCGCCACGCCGTGCGCGCGGCGCAGCCAGTGCCGCAAGGCGTTGGCCTGGCGGTCGCGCGACAGGCCCTGCAGGGTGGCGATGCGCGGCGGCTCGCCGCTGGCCGCCAGGTCCAACGCCGCCAACTCGTCCAGCAGGCGCTGCGCCTGCGCCGCGTGCGCCGCGCTGCGCGCGAGCGCCGCGCGGTAGCCCGGAAAGGCGCGCGCCCAGGCCGGCATCAACTGCGCGCGGATGCGGTTGCGCGTGTAGCGCTCGTCGCCGTTGCTGGGGTCGTCGACGAAACGCTGGTCGCGCGCGATCAGCGCTTCGCGCAACGTGTGCGCGGGCACGCCGAGCCAGGGCCGGCCAAACCGCTGACCATGGCGCTCGAAGGCCTCGGGCATGGCGGACAGGCCGGGCAGGCCCGCGCCGCGCGAGAGCGCGAGCAGCACGGTCTCGGCCTGGTCGTCGCCATGCTGCGCGAGCAGCACCCAGCCGATGCCCTGGTCCCGCGCCAGGCCGGCCAGCGCGGCGTAGCGCGCGAGCCGGGCCGCGTCCTCGGGGCTTTGGCCCGGTGCGTGCCGGGCGTCGACGCGGGCCACCTGCACGGGCAGGCCCAGGGACGCCGCGACCTCACGCACGCAGGCCTCGAAGCCGTCGGCTGCGGCCTGCAGGCCGTGGTGCACGTGCAGGGCCACGCAGCGCCCCGGCCAGCGCGCGTGCGCGGCCAGCAGCAGGGCGACCGAGTCGGCGCCGCCGCTGCAGGCGATGCCGATCGGCGCGGTGTCCTGGTCGAGGGCGTGGCGCGCCGCCCAGCGCTGCAGCTCGGCGGCACCGGGAAAAGCGTCCGCCTCAGCGGCGGTCTTTGGCGTCGGCCTTGGTGTCGGTGAAGCGGCCATAGCCATCGAGGCGCGCATGGCGGCGCTCCAGCAGTTCCTTCACCTTGAGGTCGGCCACCTGGCGGTAGGCGTCGGCCAGGGCGCGCTTGAGGAAGGCGGCCATCTGCTTGTGGTCGCGGTGCGCGCCGCCCACGGGCTCGTTGACGATCTTGTCCACCAGGCCCAGGGCCTTGAGGCGGTGCGCCGTGATGCCCAGGGCCTCGGCCGCGTCGCTCGCGCGTTCGCTGGTCTTCCAGAGGATGGAGGCGCAGCCCTCGGGGCTGATCACCGAATACACCGAGTACTGCAGCATCAGCACCTGATCGGCCACGGCGATGGCCAGCGCGCCGCCGGAACCGCCCTCGCCGATGATGGTGGAGATGATGGGCACCTCGAGCTGCGCCATCTCGAAGATGTTGCGCCCGATGGCCTCGGACTGGCCACGCTCTTCGGCGTCGATGCCCGGATAGGCACCCGGCGTGTCGACGAAGGTGAACACCGGCAGCTTGAACTTCTCGGCCAGCTTCATCAGCCGCAGGGCCTTGCGGTAGCCCTCGGGCTTGGTCATGCCGAAGTTGCGCAGGCCGCGCTCCTTCGTGTCACGGCCCTTCTGGTGGCCGATGACCATGCAGGGCTGGCCGTTGAAACGCGCCATGCCGCCGACGATGGACAGGTCGTCGGAGAAGTGGCGGTCGCCGTGCAGCTCGACGAAGTGCGTGAAGATTTCGCGCACGTAGTCCAGCGTGTAGGGCCGGTCGGCATGGCGCGCGATCTTGGTGATCTGCCAGGGTGAGAGGTTGCTGTAGATGTCCTTGGTGAGCTGCAGGCTCTTGGACGCCAGCTTGTCGATCTCTTCGGAGATGTCGACCGCCGATTCGGTCTGGACGTAGCGCAGTTCCTCGATCTTGGATTCGAGTTCCGCGATCGGTTGCTCGAAGTCGAGAAAGTTCTTTTTGGCCAAGATAGGCTCCTTTGCTCAGGCGGCTCAATAGCTCACGGGGAGCGGATCGAGCGACCGCCAAATATACCAAGTGGCCACGCTGCAGAACGGGGCCCAGGAGCCGGCCACCTCGCGGATCTCGCTGCGGCTGACGGGCTCACCCGAAAAATAGGCCTGACTGATGCCGTTCTGCAAGCCGAGGTCGTCCAGCGGTAGCACGTTGGGCCTCATGAGGTGGAAGATGAGGAACATCTCGGCCGTCCAGCGGCCGATGCCGCGGATGGCCACCAGCTCCGCGATGATGGCCTCGTCGTCCATGTGCGGCCACTCGTTCACGCGCACGCGCTTGTCCGAGAAATGCAGCGCCAGGTCCACCAGGTACTCGACCTTGCGCACCGACAGGCCGGCCGCGCGCATGTCGTCCACCTTGAGCTTGAGCACCTGCGCGGGCGTCATCTTGCGGGTGAGCGATTCGAAGCGGTCCCACACCGACTGGGCGGCCTTCACCGAAATCTGCTGGCCCACGATGCTGCGCGCCAGCGTGACGAAAGCGTCGCCCCGCGACTGCAGGCACACGTCGGGGTGGCGCGGGATGAGCTTCTTCATCACGCGGTCGCGCTTCATCAGGTGCTTGCAGGCGTCCTGCCAGTAGGCGGGCTCGGGCACGGTCAGCACGGCGCTCATCAGGCGCGCTCCCAGGTGGTGCCTGCGGCGCTGTCTTTCAGCACGATGCCCTGGCCGAGCAGCTCGTTGCGGATGCGGTCGGCTTCGGCGAAGTTCTTTGCTTGCTTGGCTGCGGCGCGCGCGGCGATGCGCGCGGCGATGGCGGGCTCGTCCAAGCCCGATGTCACATGGGCATTGCCAGAGACGCAGGCGCCCTGCCCAACAAGGGCACCAGACGCTTCATGATGCCTAGATGGTCCGCCCTGCAACCATGCCATCGGATCGGCCTGCAACAACCCCAGCACGCCGCCCAGCGCGCGCAGCAGGCCCGCGTGGCGCGGGTCCTTGCCGCGGTTGACCTCGCTCGCGAGCTCGAACAGCACGCTCAAGGCCACCGGCGTGTTGAAGTCGTCGTCCATCGCGGCCTTGAAGCGCGCGGCGAAGGGCTCGCGCCAGTCGATGGAAACGTCCGCCGCTTTCACCACCGACAGCGCGGTGTACAGGCGCTTGAGCGCGGCGCGCGCGTCGTCCAGGTGGGCGTCGCTGTGGTTGAGCGGGCTGCGGTAGTGGGCCCGCAGCATGAAGAAGCGCACCGTCTCGGCGTCGTACTTCTGCAGCACCTCGCGGATGGTGAAGAAGTTGCCCAGGCTCTTGGACATCTTCTCGTTGTCGACGTTGACGAAGCCGTTGTGCATCCACACCGCGGCCAGCGGCACGCCGTTGGCGCCCTCGCTCTGCGCGATCTCGTTCTCGTGGTGCGGGAACTGCAGGTCGGCGCCGCCGCCATGGATGTCGAAGGTCTTGCCGAGCAGCGCGCAGGCCATGGCCGAGCACTCGATGTGCCAGCCCGGACGGCCGCGGCCATAGGGCGAGTCCCACTGCGCGTCGGCGGGTTCGTCGGGCTTGGCGGCCTTCCACAGAACGAAGTCCAGCGGGTCGCCCTTGCCCTGGGCCACGGCCACGCGCTCGCCCGCCTGGAGTTCGTCGAGCGTCTTGCCGGAGAGCTTGCCGTAGCCGGGGAAGCGGCGCACCGCGTAGTTCACGTCGCCGTCGGCCGCGCGGTAGGCCAGTTGCTTGTCTTCGAGCGCGCGCACGATGTCGAGCATCTGCGGCACGTAGTCGGTGGCGCGCGGGTCGTGCGTGGGGCGTGCGATGCCCAGGGCGTCGAAGTCCTGGTACATGGCCTCGATCATGCGGTCGGTGAGGCCGCGCACCGTTTCACCGTTCTGCACCGCGCGGCGGATGATCTTGTCGTCGATGTCGGTGATGTTGCGCACGAAGGTGACGCGGTAGCCACTGGCCTCGAGCCAGCGGCGCGCGACGTCGAAGGCGATGTTGGAGCGGGCGTGGCCCACATGGCACAGGTCGTAGACCGTGATGCCGCAAACGTACATGCGCACGTGGCCGGGCTCGATGGGCGCGAAAGGCTCGAGCCGGCGCGTGAGGGTGTTGTGGATATGCAGGGTCATCGCAAGGCGCAGGGCAGGCGCGGTGCCGACCGCTTCCAACCACGCTCGCCAGCGCGGCGCCTCACGGGTCCGGCGCCCCGCAGGCACGGTCTGAAACGACCGGCTCGCCGGTACCCCTCAGATACAATGCGCCAGTATATCGACGCCCATCCCGCGCACGCACGCACCGATGGGCGCCACTGGTCGGGCATCCGCTTCGCCCGGCGCATCCCATGAGGTTCCATGTCTCACCGAGCTTCACCGCTGGACCGCGCCGTCCTCGCTTGTTTCCGTGGTTTCACCCGTGCGCTGCTGGTCGGCCTGGCCGCCGCCCTGCCCTGGCTGGCGCAGGCCCAGTCGCCCAGCATCCCCGCGCCCTCGGCCTACGACGAGGTCTCGCGCCTCATGCGGGCCCAACAGCTGGACCAGGCCCTGAGCCGCGCGCAGGACTACCTGCGCAGCAACCCGCGCGATCCGCAGATGCGCTTCCTGCTCGGCGTGGCGCAGAACCAGAAGGGCGACAGCGCGGCCGCGCTCGAGACGTTCACCAGCCTCACGCAGGACAACCCCGAGCTGCCCGAACCGCACAACAACCTGGCCGTGCTGCACGCCGCGGCCGGCCGCTACGACGAAGCCCGCGTTGCGCTCGAGGCCGCCATCCGCGCCAACCCGCGCTACGCGGTGGCGCTGGAGAACCTGGGCGACGTCCATGCGCGGCTGGCCGAGCGCGCCTGGCAGCGCGCGCGCGAGATCGACACGCAGAACCCGCGCCTGGCGCCCAAACTCAAAGCCGTGCAGAACCTGCTCGCCCCACCCCCCCGCTGAGGACTTCGCCCATGACACTGCACCGCCGCGGCTTCGCCCGCCTGGCCACCGCGCTGACCACCAGCCTGACGCTCGCCCTGGCCTTCGCGGCCCAGGCCCAGGACAACAAGGCCCCGCGCGTGCGCCTGTCCACCTCGCTCGGCGACATCGTCGTCGAGCTCGACCCCGCCAAGGCGCCGAAGACGGTCGAGAACTTCCTGCAGTACGTTAAGGACAAGCACTACGACGGCACGGTGTTCCACCGCGTGATGGGCAACTTCATGATCCAGGGCGGCGGCTTCACGGCCGACATGCAGCAAAAGCCCACGCGCGCGCCCGTGCCGCTCGAGGCCGGCAACGGCCTGAAGAACGACCGCGGCGCCATCGCCATGGCGCGCACCGGTGACCCGGACTCGGCCACCTCGCAGTTCTTCATCAACGTCGTGAACAACCCGGGCCTCAACGCGCCCTCGCCCGACGGCCACGGCTACACCGTGTTCGGCAAGGTGGTCGCCGGCATGGACGTGGTCGACAAGATTCGCGCGGTGCCCACCGGCAACCGCGGCATGCACCAGAACGTTCCGCAGACCCCCGTCACCATCGTCAAAGCCAGCCTGGAGAAATGAACATGGCCAATCCGAAAGTCGAACTGCACATCGCCGGCATGGGCGTCATCACGCTCGAACTCGATGCCGAGAAGGCGCCGCAGTCCACCGCCAACTTCCTGGCCTATGTGAACAAGGGCCACTACGACAACACCGTGTTCCACCGCGTCATCCCCGGCTTCATGATCCAGGGCGGTGGCTTCGAACCCGGCATGAACCAGAAGCCCACCGACAAGCCGATCCAGAACGAGGCCAACAATGGCCTGAAGAACGACGTCTACACCGTGGCCATGGCGCGCACCAGCGACCCGCACTCGGCCACCGCGCAGTTCTTCATCAACGTCACCAACAACGGCTTTCTCAACCACACCGCGCCCAGCGCGCAGGGCTGGGGCTACGCCGTGTTCGGCAAGGTGGTCGCGGGCAGCGAGATCGTCAAGCAGATCGAGGGCGCGCCCACGGGCCGCCGCGGCTTCCACGACGATGTGCCGAAGACCGACGTCGTGATCGAGAAAGCGGTCGCCGTCTGAGCGACCGGCCCACGCCCATGACCGAGCGCTTCCCCGAGCTGGTGGCGCCCGCGTCGTGGCGATCCGTCGAGCTGATCTCCGATCTGCACCTGCACGCGGGCGATGCGGCCACACACGCCGCCTGGCTCGCCTACCTCGCGCGCGCGCCGCGGCCCGACGCGCTCTTCATCCTCGGCGACCTGTTCGAGGTCTGGGTCGGCGACGACCTGCTCGCGCCCGACGAGGCGCACGACGACACCGACCGCCGTTTCTGGCGCGGCTGCGCCCAGGCGCTGAGCGGCTTCGCCCGCCACACCCCCACCTTCTTCATCGCCGGCAACCGCGATTTCCTGCTCGGCGCCGAGGGCCTGGCCGCCTGCGGCATGACGGCCCTGCACGACCCCACCGTGCTGGTGTTCGCCGGCCAGCGCTGGCTGCTGAGCCACGGCGACGCGCTGTGCCTGGCCGACACCGACTACCAGACCTTTCGCACCCAGGTGCGCGGCGCCGGTTGGCAACGCGACTTCCTTGCCCGCCCCCTGGCCGAACGCCAGGCCATCGCGCGCGATCTGCGCGCGCGCAGCGAGGCGCGCAAGCGCAGCCTGGGCCCCGACCCCGGCCTGTGGGCCGACGTCGACGCCAACGCGGCCACCGCCTGGCTCGAACAGGCCGGCGCCGCCACGCTGATCCACGGCCACACGCACCGCCCCGCCGAGCACACGCTGGCCCCCGGGCGCCGGCGCCTCGTGCTCAGCGACTGGGACGCGGGCGCCCGACCGCCGCGCGCCGATGCCCTGCGCCTGAGCGAGCGCGGCGCGCAGCGGGTGAGCGCCGCGTGAGCTGGCTGGCCTCGCTGCGGCGCCGCTGGCGCCGCCCCGCCCCCATTCCCGAGGCCCTGTGGCGCGATACGCTCGCGGCCCTGCCCTTTCTCGCCGCGCTGGACGGCGGGGACCGCGCGCGCCTGCGCCTGCTGTGCCAGCATTTCCTGGTCGAGAAGGAGTTCAGCGGCGCCAACGGCCTGGTGGTCACCGACGCCATGGCGCTGTCGATCGCGGCGCAGGCCTGCCGACCGCTGCTGCACCTGCACGGCCCCGGTGGACGCGCCCTGCGCCGCGCGCCCGACCTGCTCGACTGGTACGACGACTTCGTGGGCATCGTCCTGCAGCCCGGCGCCGTGCTGGCGCGCCGCAAGGTGCACGACGCCGCCGGCGTGGTGCACGAGTACACCGAGGCCCTGGCCGGCGAGGCCATGGACGGCGGCCCGCTGATGCTGAGCTGGGAGGACGTGGCCAGCGCGGGCGAGCGCGCCGCCATCGGCCACAACGTGGTGATCCACGAGTTCGTGCACAAGATGGACATGCGCGAACTGCAGGCCGGCGAGCACCCGCAGGGCGCGCCCACCCTGCCCCAAGGCTTCCTGGGCACGCGCAAGCCGCGCGAGGCCCGCGCGCGCTGGCAGCGCGTGATGAAGGAGCACTTCGAGGGCTTTCGCGAAGCCGTGTCCATGGCCGAGCGCTTCGGCGGCGAGCCGCCCTGGCTGGACGACTACGCCGCGAAGGACCCGGCCGAGTTCTTCGCCGTGACCTGCGAGGCCTATTTCGTGAGCCGCGAGCGCTTCGGACAGGAGTTCCCCGCCCTGCTGGCGCTCTACGACGCCTTCTTCCTCAGCGCGCGCCCGCTCAGCGTTTGAGCAGCGCCTTCAGCGCGGCCTGCAGGCGCCGCGCCGACTTCTCGTCGTGCGCCCCACCCAGCACCTGGGCCACGTCCTGCGCCCAGGTTTCCGTGGGCGACGGTGCGTTGCGGCGCGTGAGCAGCTGCAGCTGCAGCAGGCGGCGCTCGCTCAGGTGCTCGGCCGGGGTCGGCGCCTCGGCGGCGATCTCCAGGCGCAGCAGGGCCTCGGCGGGCAAGGCATTCGCGGGCTGGCCAAGCGCGGAGGCCCAGGCCGAGCGCTGGGCCGGCGCCACGCGCCCGCCCAGGGCCTGCGCGGCGGGCAGCTGCTGCGCGTCGCGCGCGCGCCAGGCGTCCAGCACCTGGGTGAGCACCTCGCCGTGCGCCTGCTCGGCCAGGCGGCGCAGGCTGGCCTGCGCGGCTTCCATGGCCTGGCGCTGCGCGCGAAAGGCGGTGTCGCCCAGGCGCGGGCCACGCGGCTCGCGGTCTTCGCGCGAATCGCGGAAGTCGCGGCGGTCACGGCCATCGCGACCGTCTCGGCCGCCGCGCGCGTCGGGGCGGCCAGGGCGGCCATCGCGGCGCGCGTCGCGGGGCGCGGGTTCGGCTTTCCTGGCGCCGGGGCGGTCGTCGCCCCGCATGGCCACCAGCTTGCGTGGCGCCGCCGGGGGCGCGGCGGGGGCCGGCGCGGTCTCGGCGCCATCGGCCGGTGCGGTCTCTCCGCCGGCGGCGGTCTCAGGCGCTGCGGCCGGCGTGGCCGCCGGTGCCGCGCGCCCGGCGGCCTCCAGCGCGGCCATGGCCGCGCGGATGCGCTGCGCGTCGCCCGACTGCGTGGCGGCCTCGAGCTCGCGCGAGGCGTCCAGCACGCGCTGGTCGACGGCGCTGAGCGCCCCCGCCTGCTGCTGGCGCTCGCTGGTCTTGCGCTCGAAGGCGGCGTCGATGGGCGAACGGAAGGCCTCCCACAGCTTCTGTTCCTGCTTGCGGTCGAGCGGCACCGCGTGCGCCTCGGCCTGCCAGCGCTGCTGCAGGGCCTTCACGGCGTCGATGCGCAGCGGCAGCGCCTGCGACAGCGCGGCGGCCTCCTCGATCAAGGCCCGGCGGCGCGCCACGCTCTCGGCCTGCGCGGCCTCCAGGCGCGCGTGCGCCTGGTGCATGGTGTCCTTCCACAGCGGCTGCACCTCGGCGAAGGCCTTCTCGCTCAGGTGGCCGGCCTGGCGCCAGCGCTCGGAGAAGGCATGCAGCTCGCGCAGCTGGGCTTTCCAGTCGCTGCTCTCGGCGTGCGCGGCGGTCCAGGCCTTGAGTTCGTCGATGATGGCCTGGCGCTGGGCGCGCGTGGCCTCGGCCTGATGGCGCACCTGCGACAGCCAGGCCTCCACGCCCTTGTGCGCCTCGGTGCAGGCCTCGTCGAAGCGCTTCCACAGGGCGTGGTTGGGCGCACCGCCCTGGTCGGTGGTCTTCCACTGTTCGCGCAGCTGGCGGATGGCCTCCTGCAGCTTGCGCCCGGTGGGCCGCTGGCCCTCGGGCGCCTGCGTCAGCGCCTCGGCCTTGGCCACCAGCTCCTCACGCAGCTGGTCGGCGCGCCAGCGCTGCCAGCCTTCGAGTTCGCCGGCTTGCGACAGCACGGCATGCGCGCGCGCTTCCAGCGCCTGGCCGATCAGGCGGCCGTGCTGCTTGAGCAGCTGGCGCAGCTCGGCCGCGGCCTTGGGCGTGGCCTTGCCATGGCCTTCGGCCACCTCGGCCTCGAGCGCGGCCACGGCCTTTTCGATCTCGGCGCCGGCGCGCTCGCGGCGCGCCTGCTGGGCCTGTTGCGCCTGCTCGTTGGCGGCCTGCTGCTCGGCGGGAGCCAGGCCGCGCGCGGCGCGCAGCTCGTCGGCCCACACGGGCACGGCGGGCAGCGGGGCATTGGCGTCGGCGGCGGCCGCGGTGGCCTGGGCCAGCGCGGCATCGAAGGCGTCCCAGACCAACTGCAGCTGCTGGCGCGAGGCCTCGAGCATGGGCGGGAACTTGGCCTCCACGCTGGCCCATTGCGGGTCCTGCGTCAGGCCGTCGATCTGCTGCTGCCACTGGGCCACGTCGCCGCGCAGCGCGTCGGCGGCCTGGCGGGCCTCCTGCCAGGGCTTGGTGGACAGCACCTCGATGCGCTGGGCGATCAGCACGGCGGCCTCGCGCTCCACCTGCACCGCGTGCTGCAGGTCCTCGATGGACTTGATGCGCTCGGCCAGGCGCTGGCGCAGCGTGGCCAGGGGCTCGCGCGACAGCGGCGCGCCGGCGCGCGCGGCGTCGCGCTGCCAGGCCAGGGCGTCGGCCAGGTTCAGGCGCGACGCGGCCAGCAGGGCCTCGGCCTTGGCCGACCATTCGCTGGCGGCCTGCTCCTGCGACTTCTGGCGCTTGAGCTCGTCGAGCTTTTCCTTCAACGCCTTGGCCGCGCCGCGGTCGCGCTGGCTGAGCTCCTTGAACACCTCGTTCATGTGCTCGGCCGAGGGATCGGTGGCGAGCCAATCGCGCACGCGCGCGGCGCGCTCGCCGGCGGTGGGGGCCGAGAAGACGCCGCCGGTGAGCGCGTCCAGGGGATGGGCGTTGGCGGACTTGGGGTTGGAGGGGGTGTTCACGGCGGGCTCGGGGGCGGATGTCTGGCGCGGAGAAAACAGCGACATGTGAAAAGGGCAGCGGATGCGCGGCGGGCCGCGCGGATAAACGCGTATTGTCGCCGCTCAGCGCGGCGCCGGCGCTCCTGCGGTCGCGCCGCTCAACGCGGCGCGAGTTGCAGTTCGGCCCGAGGCACCCACCGGTCGCCGCTGGCCCGGGTCTTGGGCGCGCCCAGGAACAGGCGGTCCTCGGGCAGGCGCAGGCCGGCCAGGAAGTCCTTCACCGCCACCGCGCGCGCCACCGCCAGCTCGCGCATGGTGTCCTCGGAGGGCGATTGGGCGGCCAACAGCAGCGCCTCCATTTCTTCCAGCGGAATGTCCTTGGCCAGACCGATGAGGTTGCGCGGCTTGGGGATGTCGGCGCGGCGGTAGGCCTCGCGCAGCAGTTCGGGGCGCTCCTGCGCGCTCACGCTCACGCGCGCGGGCACCTCACCGCCGGCGCGCGCGAGGCGGCGGCGCTTCTCGGCCTGCAGCAGCCCGTCCAGCCGGGCGCGCTGCCAGCCCGCGCGCTCGGCCTCCAGGTCGCTGTGGCCCACGATGGTGACCCGCAGCGCCGGCCGGTTCTCCAGTGCCTTGGCCAGTGACTCGAGCTGCGTGCGGTTGGCGTCGCTCAGCACGGCGCGGCCGGGATCGAAGCCGATCTGGCTGGCGTCCGCGCCGCCGCCCGAGAAGGCGCTGGCGATGAGCGAGAACGGCGCGGTGATGGCCTTGCCGATCAGGTTGACGATGACCCGCACGATCACCGGGCCGAGCCGGAACTGTGGGTCGTTGAGCGAGCCGCTGATGGGCAGGTTGATGTCGATCACGCCGTTGCGGTCGGCCAGCAGGGCCACGGCCAGCTTCACCGGCAGGTTCGCCGGGCTGTCGGGCACCCGCTCGCCGAAAGCGAGCTGGTTCAGCACGATCTGGTTGCTGGCGGTGAGCTGGCCGTTCGGCTCCACCTTGTAGGCCACGTCCACGCTGAGCTTGCCGCGCTCGATGCCGTAGCCCGCGTACTTCACGCTGTAGGGCGACAGCGGCGGCAGCTCCAGGTCGCGCACCACGCCCTTGATGTCCAGCGCCAGCGGCGTGGCCAACGGGTTGATGCGGCCATTGATGTCCAACGTGGCCGTGCCCTCGGCGCGGCCCTTGAGCGACAGCGTGGCCATCTCCGGCGGCTGGCCGGGCGCGGCCGGGGTGCTGGAAAACGCGCTGAGCGAGCCCGTGACCTCGCTGAGGTTGGCGCTGTAGTTGGGCCGCACGAAGTGGTCCGAGAACAGGATGCGGCCGTTGACCAGGCTGATGGGGCCGATGCGGATGTCGGCCGCCGGGCCGGGCGGCGGCGACGCGGCCGCCGCCACGTCGGTTGTGGTGGTGTCGGCGTTGGGCGCGGCCACGCCGGGTGCCGGGGCGGCGGGCGCGGCCGGCTCGCCCGGCGCGGGCTTGACCAGGTCCTGCAGGTTGAAGCGCCCGTTGGGGTCGATGGCGATGCGCGCGTAGTAGTCGCTCAGCACGGTCTCGGCCACCTGCACCGACAGGGGCTGCCCTGGCGCCTGGCGCACCCGCAGGCCACGCACCTGCAGCGACTGCCACTGCAGCAGTTCCTCGCCGGGCGAGCGGGTGTTGGCGCGGAAGTCCTCCACCGCGAGGTCCACCGCGGCCTGCACGCGCGGGCCCTTGGCCGGCAAGGCCAGATCGACGTCGCCGCGCACGCTGGTGTCGGCGCGCAGCAGCTCCAGGTTGAGGTAGTCGGCCAGGTAGGGCTCCAGCGCGTGCACGGGAAAGCGCTCCACCTGCACGCGGCCGCGCCAGTGCAGGTCGGGGCCGGCGCCGGCCGGCCCGGGCAGGCGCAGGCGGCCGTCGGCGGCCACGGTGCCGGCGGTGGCCCCCCCGCCGGCCACGCGCAGCCTGAGGTTCAGCGGCGCCTCGGGGGCGCGCTCGCCGGGGGGCTGCAGGTCCTGCAGGCGGACGTCGAAGCGGTCGAGGTCCAGCCGCACCGGGTTGGCCTTGCTGTCGTCGATGAAGCGCACGCGCCCGCCGCGCAGGCGGGCATCGGCCAGGCGCCAGGTCCAGGACGCGGTGGGCTCGGCCGCCGGGCCAGCCGCCTTCGTGGCCGCGGGCGCGGCCGGCGCGGGCGTGAGCCAGCGCTCCACCATCCAGCGCCCCTGCGCGTCGCGGTGGGCGTCGAGCACGGGGTTGTCCAGCGCCAGCTGGCCCAGCTCGGCGTGGTGTTTCGCCAGGTCGATCTTCAGCTCGGCCAGGCGCAGGCTGTCCAGCCGGGCCAGCGGGCGCTTGGCCGGGCCCAATTGCAGCTTCTCCAGCACCAGCTCCGCCCCCTGCAGGCCCAGCTGGTCGGGCTGGCCCTCGGCACCGCGCACCCAATCGAACACCAGGCTGGCGCGGGCGCGGCCGTCGAGTTCGGGCGCCAGCACGCTGGCCAGATAGGGCGCGGCCAGGCGCAGGCCCCAGTTGTCGAGCGCGGCGCGCACCTGGGCGCGGTCGCCCGCGACCTCGCCCTCGGCCTTGAGCGTGGCCTCGCCCACGGCGGCGGCGAGTTGCAGGCGCGCGGGGTCCTTCACCGGCCAGGCGATCGGCGCCAGCGTCAGCGATGCGATGCGCAGGTCCTGCTCGGCGCGGGGATGCACCGAGGCGTCGCGCCAGCGCACCAGGGCCTCGTGGAGTTCGAAGCCCTGCATGGCCAGTTGCCAGGCCGCTTCCGGCGCCGGGGCGGGGGCGGGGGCGGGTGTGGCCTCGGCCGCCGGGGCCATGGGCCAGCTGGCCGCCAGCCGCTGGAGATTGAGCCGCCCCTGCGCGTCGCGGCCCAGGTCGAGTTCGAGCCCCTGCCAGCGCACCGCGCCCAGGGCCACGCGCCGGCGCAGGGGCTCCACGCGCTGCAGCGCCACGTCCAGGCGCGGCGACAGCAGCAGGGGCGCGCCGCCCGCTTCGTCCAGGCGCAGGTTCGACAGGCCCACGGTGCCGGCCACCACCAGGGTCGGCTCGGCGTGCTGCTCGAAGTCGAGCGTCAGGTCCAGGTGCAGCGCCCCCGAAGTGAACTGCACCGGCCAGGCCTTGGGCCAGTACGGCCGGTAGGGGGCCAGGTCCAGCTCGGGTATCTGCAGCCGCGCGCGCGTCTGGTGGTCTTCGGCGAAGGGCGTGGTGGCCACGCGGCTGTCGAAGGCGCTGCCGTTGAGCGTGAAAGCCAGGCGCGGTTCGGTCACCACCTCGCGGCGCGAACCCAGGTTGCTCAGGAAGGGCACGGCGATCTGCAGGCCGTCCAGGTGGTGGGTCACGCCCACGGGCTCGTCCCGCACGCTGGCCTGGCCGTCGGCCACTTCTATATTGAAGACGGC
Organism: Hydrogenophaga sp. SNF1; assembly: GCF_034421675.1. NCBI lineage: Bacteria > Pseudomonadati > Pseudomonadota > Betaproteobacteria > Burkholderiales > Comamonadaceae > Hydrogenophaga > Hydrogenophaga sp. SNF1. The sequence continues at coordinate 1,897,868 of NZ_CP139793.1, read as the reverse complement.
GAAGCGCGCGGGCGAGTTGTCCTGGGGCCCGCTGGGCGGCGGCGGCGTCAGGCGCTGCAGCACGTCGTCGAAGTCCCAGCGCCCTCCCCCCAGGTGGCGCAGCGCCAGACGCGGCGTGTCGATCCTCAGGGCATCGATCACCGGCGCGAGCCTCACCAGGGACTGCAACTCCGCATTCATATAGAGCTGCTTCACCGACAGCAGGTCGTCGGCGCCCTCGGCGCCGGCCACCCGCAGGCCATCCACCCACAACTCCAGCGACCAGGGGTGAAAGCGCACCTGCTCCACCGTGACCGCACGGCCCAGCCGCTCGCTGCCCTGCTTTTGCAGCTGCCACTTCAGCAGCGGCGGCAGGCCCAGCCAGGTCAGACCCCACAGCAACAGCAGGCCGCCCGCCGCCCAGGCCACGCCCCGCGCGAGGCGCGAGCGCGGCGTGGCGGCGGGCGGAAGGGGGGCGGGGGTATCCGTTGCGGTGTCGGCCATGCGCGAGTGTCGCGCAAGCCAAGGCCCCGCCGCATGACGGCCCCAAAAACAAGAAACCCCGGCGGGAAAAACCCGCCGGGGTTGACGGCGGGCAATGAAGCACTTGCCGTCGGTTGGGTGGTGGGAGGGTGATGTCCCGCCAGCCGGGGAGCAAGAGATTGCTCCCAAGGGGGCCGTTCGGTGGAACTCCACCGGGTCGGCTGTGCCGGTCTGCGACCGACCGATGAAGCGTACGCCGCGCCACCGGTCGAATCAAGGCTCACGCGTCGCCCGACCATGGAACTTTTCAATCGTGGCCCGGCAACCCATTCCGGCCCCCCAAAACCCCGTTTTGCCCCATGAAAGGTGGGTATCGGCCGACCAGCGGTCATACGCCTGTCATCGCGCGCAAACCCGCGTGGCCATTGGCGGCGGCGCTGCGTTTGTCCACTTTGGCACGTCGGCCGACGATTTTATATTACTAATTATTCTTCAAACAGCGTTCAAAACCATTGACTGGCTATTAACGCCTCCCTACCATCCGCCGACTTTTGCCCACGCGAGGGTAAACCCGGGCCTGCACGGCAGGCCCACTCGTTGGAAGCGGCCCCCTGCGGCCCTCCACCGAGAGCCCCCCCAACGACCGCCCGCGCCGTTCCCACGAACGCCGCGGGCGACCTGCAAGGAGCGACCCATGAGGACCCACTCGCCGACGCCGCAGAAGAGCACGACACGTGCCCTGGCATCGTCCCTGAACCACGCCGCCTCCGACGTGTACCAGGGGTTCATCCACACCACGCAGAACAGCCTGGCGCTGCTCGGCACGGTGGCCGCGGTGGCCCTGCTCGTCTTCGGCATGCGCGCCGACCTGCGCGCCAGCGCCGAGGAGCGGCTGCTGAGCTGGCTGCTGCAGCGCCAGGAAGCGCAGCAGATGGTCGAGCGCGACGTCGAGGTGGAACCCACCGCCATCGACCGCGTGACCGTGGCCAACCTGCGCGACCTGACCGAGCAGCAGGCCAAAGTGACGCAGTGGCTCAGCCGCAAGTACCGCGTGGCGCCCGAGCCCGTGGGCGCCCTGGTGGCCGAGGCCTACCTGATCGGCGAGCGCAGCCGCCTGGACCCGACGCTGCTGCTGGCCGTGATGGCCATCGAGTCGCGCTTCAACCCCTTCGCCCAGAGCCCCGTGGGCGCCCAGGGCCTGATGCAGGTGCTCACGCGCGTGCACACCGACAAGTACGAGGACTTCGGCGGCGAGCTGGCGGCCTTCGACCCGCTGTCCAACCTGCGCGTGGGCGCGCGCGTGCTGAGCGACGCGGTCAAGCGCGCCGGCTCCCTGGAGGGAGGCCTGCGCCTGTACGTGGGCGCGGTCACCACCGACGGCAGTTGGTACATCAACCGCGTGATGGCCGAGCACCTGCGCATCCAGCGCGTGGCCCAGGGCAAGCCGCTCAAGCACTTCGACGCGCCGCCGCCGGCGCGCGCCATCCCCGTCAATGCGCCGGCGCCGAGCAACGAGGTCGAGGCCGAGGTCCGGCCCACGGTGGCGCCCCCGTCCACGGCCATTCCATCCTGAAGCCACCCGCCCGCGCGGCCGGCGGGATCCGCATCCCGCTGGGCTAAACTAGCGCGGTGCGCGACTGGCGATAGGCGGCCACCCCTTGCGGGGATCGGCCGCTGACGTGGACACCCGGCCCCCTGTTCAGGGCGACCACCGGGACAACCACTGGGAAGCGCACCGCCCGCGCCGCCAGGCCGGGCGTTCAGCCGTTCGCCTGGGCAGCCCTTGTCACGCGCAAGGTTCCTCGTCATTCAGGACTGCCATGTACGACCGCCGCATCCTCATCGAACAGACCGACCCCGAGCTGTTTGCCGCCATCCAGGCCGAAAACGCCCGCCAGGAACACCACATCGAGCTCATCGCGAGCGAGAACTACGCCAGCCCGGCCGTGATGGCCGCGCAGGGCACCCAGCTCACCAACAAGTACGCCGAGGGCTACCCCGGCCGCCGCTACTACGGCGGCTGCGAGTACGTCGACGTGGCCGAGCAGCTGGCCATCGACCGCATCAAGCAGCTCTTCGGCGCCGAAGCCGCCAACGTGCAGCCGCACTGCGGCGCCTCGGCCAACGAAGGCGTGTTCCTGGCCTTCCTCAAGCCCGGCGACACCATCATGGGCATGAGCCTGGCCGAAGGCGGCCACCTCACCCACGGCATGGCGCTCAACATGAGCGGCAAGTGGTTCAACGTGGTCTCCTACGGTCTCAACGAGAAGGAAGAGATCGACTACGACGCCATGGAGCGCAAGGCCCACGAGACCAAGCCCAAGCTCATCATCGCCGGCGCCTCGGCCTACAGCCTGCGCATCGACTTCGCGCGCTTCGCCAAGGTGGCCAAGGACGTGGGCGCGCTCTTCATGGTCGACATGGCGCACTATGCCGGCCTGATCGCCGCCGGCGTCTACCCCAACCCGGTGCCGCACGCCGACGTGGTGACCTCCACCACCCACAAGAGCCTGCGCGGCCCGCGCGGCGGCTTCATCCTCATGAAGGCCGAGCACGAGAAAGCCATCAACAGCGCCATCTTCCCCGGCCTGCAGGGTGGCCCGCTGATGCACGTGATCGCCGCCAAGGCGGTGGCCTTCAAGGAGGCGCTCTCGCCCGAGTTCAAGGCCTACCAGCAACAGGTGCTGAAGAACGCCCAGATCGTGGCCGAGACGCTCACCCAGCGCGGCCTGCGCATCGTGAGCGGCCGCACCGAAAGCCACGTCATGCTGGTCGACCTGCGCGCCAAGGGCATCACCGGCAAGGAAGCCGAGGCGGTGCTGGGCCAGGCGCACATGACGATCAACAAGAACGCCATCCCGAACGACCCCGAGAAGCCGATGGTGACCAGCGGCGTGCGCATCGGCACCCCGGCCATGACCACGCGCGGCTTCAAGGACGAGGAAGCGCGCCTGACCGCCAACCTGGTGGCCGACGTGCTCGACAACCGCGACCCGGCCAACATCGCCGCGGTGCGCGAGAAGGTCAACGCGCTGACCGCGCGTTTCCCGGTCTACCGCTGAACCCGGAGCGGCGGCGATGCGGTGCCCCTTCTGCGGCCATCTCGAGACCCAGGTGGTCGAGACGCGGGTCTCGGAAGACGCCGACTTCATCCGCCGCCGCCGCCGCTGCGGCCACTGCGAGAAGCGCTTCACCACCTACGAGCGGCCCGACGTCAGCTTTCCGATGGTGGTCAAGAAGGACGGCCGCCGCGTCGAGTACGTACCCGACAAGCTGCGCGCCTCCTTCGCGCTGGCCCTGCGCAAGCGCCCGGTGAGCACCGAGCAGGTCGATGCCGCGATCGAGCGCATCGAGGAAAAGCTGCTCAACCTGGGCGTGCGCGAGATTGCGGCCAACCGCATCGGCGAGATGGTGATGCGCGAGCTCAAGAAGCTCGACAAGGTCGCCTACATCCGCTTCGCCAGCGTTTACCGCAGCTTCGAGGACATCGACGAGTTCCGGGCGCTGGTGGATGAGGTGAAGCGCTGATGGCCTGCGGGCGCTCCAGTCCATCGGCGGATGCATGGCATGGAGAATAGGCGGAAAAAATAGTTCTTTAGGGGTATTTATTGACGAGAAAAAACCCCGTCGAAAAGCCAACCGTTCGTCTCGCACAGCCCACACTTCGGCGCTTGTGCCGGATACCCCTAGACCGCCCGTCGACAATCCGGGCGTGAAACATCCGCTAACCACCTACCGTTTCCATCGCCAGCAGCAGGGGTTCACGGTTATCGAGTTGATGACGGTGCTCACCTTGCTCGCCGTGCTGGCCGTGCTGGCGACGCCAGCTTGGCGAACCTTGGTGGTCCGCAACGCGATCCGCTCAATGACGAACGACTACACCCTTTCGGTGTACTTCGCCAGAACTGAGGCGGTTCGCCAGAACTCCCCCGTCACGATCTGCCCCAGCAACAACGGCACCAACTGCACCGATAGCGCACTGGAAGCCGGGTGGATCGTTTTCGCCGGCCTGCCCAATGCTGCCGCCCCAACCATCCTTCAAGACACTCTGCCGAGGGCGAGGGTTCGAACCGCGTTCAGCGACAACGCCGTAGCCAGTCGCGCCCTTACGTTCCTTCCCAACGGTCAGCCCGCCGCCAATTTCGCTGGGAACACACTGCGCGTGTGTTCAACCGAAGCGGACTTTGCCAATCTGTCGCGCGACATCACCATCACCCGGGCCGCGCGCATCAATGTGGTAACCCCTGGCGTATGCAACATTCCCTGACTTGCACAGGCCGCATTTCACGGCAACGTGGTGCCTCACTGCTAGAAGTGCTCATCACCATGCTGGTGGTGGCCATAGGCCTGCTCGGCGTTGCCGGACTGCAACTCGCCTCCACACGGTATCAGCAGACATCGACCGTACGCACACAAGCCCTCCTGCAAGCCGACGTCATCATCGAGAAGATGCGTGTCAACAATGCCAACCTCACCTTTTCGAATCTCCTGACAGCGCAAGCCAACCCCGAAACCGCCTATCTGGCAGAAGACGAGTACGACGCTGCCGACGCGTTACCCGATGACCCGGGATGCGGGCTTAGCGGTCAACCAGATTGCACCGCAGCGCAATCCGCCCAGCGCGATCTCCGCGAATGGCGGCAGTCACTCGCGCGTGAACTGCCAGGAGGGCGTGGTTCAATTTTCCCTGTCGCGAATGCAGGCGGAACGACGGAGCCCAATGCCCGTCTGGTGGTTGTCATGTGGCGTGAAAAGGCAGAGGCAGTCACCGACGAGAACACCGCCGAGGCCGCCGACGCATCCTGCCCTGGCGACCCAGTCCCTGGCATCCGGTGCCTCAACATTTGGGTGACACCATGAAGATCGCTTCGTCCACCGCACGACAAAGAGGTTTGACCCTCATTGAATTGCTTGTCAGTCTGGTCATCGGCCTGGTGATCCTGGCCGCGATTGGCACGGTCTACCTCAATACTACGAATACCACCCGGCAACGCGAAGACCAAGCGCAGTTGAACGAGCCTGCCAGGGTAGTGATGCGCATGTTGAAGCAAAGTCTTACGCAAGCGGGGTATGTGGATTTTTTTGACCTAGACGCCGCCAACCGCGCGCAGGCTGCGGCAGTGTTTGTGCCAGGCAACGCCGTGCAAACCAATATGTTCGTGCGGGTGCCGTCCGCCACACCCCTTCCTTCCCCGCTGAGCCAATTCTTCGGCGGTCTGACGCCGGTGTTTGGCTGCGATGGCGCCATGACGAGCTCACCCAACACAATCGCCACGTCGGCACCACCAGCAGCGCAAGCTTGCGGAGCAGCAAATGCCACGCGCCATACGCTGCAAATTGCCTACCAAGGACTGCCAAACAACCCGGCCAATCCAAGCAATAGCCTTGTGCCTGCGGATACGACCACTGGCGACGGCCTGGATTGCCTGCAGCGTGTGCCCGCTGCCGGGGTAATGGTGATCAATCGCTTCTCAGCCCCTGCGCCAGCGGCAGGCGCGGCGTCTCAATTGATGTGCGAGGGCTCTGGGGCAGCCGGTGCGCAACCCATTGCCGAAGGCGTCGAAGAGTTTGTGTTGCGCTATCAGATGTCGGCGCCTGGCACAGCCGGCAACCTCGTCGCCGCAGGCAGCGGACAACAACGCTATCTCAGTGCCAGCGACGTCACGGCCAGTGCGCAGGGTTGGGCTGCCGTCACGGCTGTCGAGATCTGCATCGTAGCGGCGACGCCCGTTACGTCTGGCGCAGCCGCGCAAGGCACGGCAGCGCTGCAAGCGACCCGACCCACTTGCACGCGGGATGCCGACGGCGCATTCGACGCGAACGTTGCCAGGGCGGCAGGTGACAACCGGTTATGGAAGCGATACGTCTCCGTTGTCTCACTTCGCAACGCAGTTTTCGCCACCCCCTTATGAGCCCGGCACACATGCATCGCCAACGCTCCAAGGGCTTCGTGCTCGTCACGAGCCTCATTTTCCTTATCGTGCTCTCGGTATTGGGAGTCATGGCCATGCGCGGCTCATTGTTTGAAGAGCGTATGGCCGCCAATGATCGCGACATGGCCACGGCCCGCGAATTCGCAGAAATGGCGCTACGCGATGCTGAGCGCGACATATTAGGATTGAGCTTCGACGGCACCACCTATTGCCGAGCCCCTGACGGCTCCACTGCGTGCACTACCGTACGCCCGCTCGGAACCCGGCCGACCAGCGATGCGGACTCCGGCAACTTCTGGGTGGCTGCCAATCCCATTGTCGATGACATTGGCCTAGACAATGGTGGAATCGGCAGCGCACCAGAGCAGCAGGGCGTATTCAATGCCCGCTCAGCCACCGCTTGCGGCATGCCTGTCTGGGGTGGGGCCAATTGGGGGGATGGTGCAGTCCCTCCCCGCAGTTGCGCCGGGGTGATTGGCGCCGCGGTACCAACCATCGCATACGGCACTTTCACCGATGCGCCCCTACCCGCGGGCGTTACGGCGCCCCGATACATCATCGAGTTGTTCAAAGCCGACGATCTCGGCATTACCCCACCGTCGAACAAGCTCTTCTTCCGCATCACCGCCGTAGGCTTTGGTCGCACGCAAGGCGTCGCAGGGCGCACGTCGGTGACTCTGCAATCGGTTTTCTCACCGCTTTGATCTCGCTCAGGAACCTCATCATGAAAACCTCATGTGAACTCCGACTGGCGGCAGGCCTGCTGGCCTCCGCCTTCGCGGTGACGGCGTTGGCATTCGAGCCTGTTCAGCAACCCCCCGCCACCAGCGCCGTGCCAGGCAACGTCATGTTGGCGCTGTCCGTCGAATTTCCGACAGGCCTCCAGGTCTCCTACACAAGTACGACGTACAGCAGCCCGACCAAATACGAGGGCTACTTCGACAATCGCAAATGCTATACCTACGACAGCACCGCTGAAGTATTCAATCCCACCAGCGCCATCACCTCGACCGGAGGGTGTGGCAGCTCCGAATGGAGCGGAAACCTGCTGAATTGGCTCACCATGACCAACTTGGATCAGTTTCGCTCGGTGATGACAGGAGGCACGCGCGACAATTTCTCCGCAAAGGCCCTGAGCAACAACAACTACTACGGCGACACCACGAGCCGCACCATCCTGATCCGATCATTTAGTGACCGGAACAGCTACAACCCAAACAAAACACTCCCCAGCGGCTCCAGCGCGCCACTCCCTAGCACTTTCCGGGGCAAGACCGTGCGCTCTGGGGGCTATGGCTCAAAATTCATTGTGTCTGACAGCGGTTTTTCCGATATGACAGACACACAACAAAGGCAGAGCTGTAGCCAACACACCGACTTGAACCGACTCGGATGTTTCAACATCCGAGTGTCGGCCTGCGTTATGTCGCCGGCTCAGGGGGTCACAGGAAATACCCGAGAAGCCAACTGCCAAGCCAAGTACTCGGGAGTGGCCAAGCCCGAAGGATTGATTCAAGAGTACGCGGCGACCCTGCGATTCGCAGCTTTCGGCTACCTCAACCAAACGGGAAATGACCGCAACGGCGGCGTGCTGCGTTCGGCCATGAAAAGCGTAGGGCCGGTCGCGGCCACCAGCACAGGCGTCACCACCAATGCAAACGTCGAATGGAACACGACCACTGGCGTCATCTTGGTCAACCCGGATCCCACCGATGCCACAGCGAGCGGCGTCAGCAATTCGGGCCTAATGAACTACCTCAACAAGTTCGGTTATGCCGCAGGCTACAAAGGCAATGACCCCGTCAGCGAGCTGTACTACGCGGCCCTGCGCTACATGCGCGGCTACGCACTGCCCACCAGCTACACAGACAACCTCACCAACGCCTATAAAGACGGGTTCCCTGTGATCACTGGCAGCGCCCATGAGCGGGGCGGCAACCGGGATCCGATGATCAACACCTGCCAGAAGAACTTCATCCTGGGAATTGGGGACATTTACACCCACCAAGATGGCCAGCTGCCTGGCAGAACCGGCGGACCCTCCGACCCCAACGGCTTGAACGTCGACACCCTGTGGAGCCACCTTACCGACCAAGAAGGCAGCACGTCATGGACAGGTGGCGCCAGCGGCGGCACACCCTACATCGCAGGACTCGCACATTGGGCAAACACCAATGACATCCGCGAGGAATCCGCCATGCCTGGCAAACAAACGGTTCGGACGTACTGGGTCGACGTGCTGGAAAACGGGAACGGCGTTGGTGGCATGCCCGCCGCCGGCACGCTGAAGACCCAGTACTGGCTCGCAGCCAAGTACGGCGGATTTGACAGCACACTGACCCCCGCAGACAACCCGAATGTGAAACTGGACCCCGCCAGTCCGGTGTCGTGGGACAAAGACGGCGATGGCGTCCCCGACACTTGGTTTGCGGGAAGCACGCCAACCTTGTTGAAGTCAGGCCTCGCTGCGGCCTTCAGCAACATCAATGCCGAAGCCGGTGCCGGCGCGGCTTCCAGTGCGGCGGTAACGTCTAGCCGCCAGACAGACACCAGTGAAATCATTTACGCGGGATATGACCCCAAAACCTGGACGGGAAATGTTCGTTCCTGTTCACCGACTCAGACCGCCACGCAATGCGCCAATAATCCTCGATGGGATGCATCCAATTGGCTCAACAGCGCCACCAATCCTGTCGCGGCCGCAGACAAGCTAACCCCCAGCACTCGAAAAATCTTCACGTCCACGCGCAGCGGCGGCACATTTGCATCGATGCCATTTCTGTGGGACAGCTTGAACAGCACGCAACAAAATACCCTGAATAGCGACGCCAACGGCGCCAACCGCGTCGCCTTTTTGCGTGGCGCTCGCACCCATGAGGGCACACTCTTTCGGGTCCGCCCCACCAACCTTCTGGGGGATGTCGTCAATGCAGGCGTTACCTATCTGGCCGGCCCTGGCCCCGCATTGACGGGCGCCAATTTTCCTGGCCATACCGCCTACAGAAACACCAATAAAACCCGACCAGCCGTGGTATATGTTGGGGCCAACGATGGCATGCTGCACGCGTTCTCCGGAGTCAATGGCAAGGAATTATTTGGCTATATCCCCGGAAGCGTATTTAACAAGCTGAATGGCCTATCGGCATTTAGCTTCCGTCATGAGTATTTGGTAGATGGCACGCCCATGGTGGGCGACTTTGAGAGAACCGGCTCAACCGCTACGGCCCCAAGCTGGGGCACGATATTGGTTGGAGGCCTGGGTGCTGGCGGGCGTGGTTATTATGCGCTCGACATTACCAATCAAAGCAATTTCGCAACTTCCACTGAAGCCGCATTGGCCTCCAGCGTTCCCATGTGGGAATTTACCTCCGCCGACGATGTGGACCTCGGTTTCACGTTCAATGAACCGTCAATCCATCCAGGCAATGGTACCTATCGCCAGATCTCGAAAGTGGCCGATGCGACAGAGGCAACTGGCGTTTGGCGGGTCATTGTGGGGAATGGCTATGGCTCGATTGACGCAAGCAACAACCCCATCGGCAAAGCCATTCTATTCATGCTGAACGCGAACACCGGGGCCGTCGCCACCAAACTCCAGGCCTATGCACCCACAGCAGCAAGTCCGGCTCAAAACGGGCTGTCCGCTCCCACGCCGGTAGATACCGATCGCGACGGTCTGATCGACACAGTCTACGCTGGTGACTATCTCGGCAATATGCATAAGTTTCAGTTTTCCAAAGCATCGGGCGGCGATTTCGTATTGGCCAAATCAGGGGAAGCCGACGGTGCTTGGCGCTACCTGGGCAAAGTGTATGCCTCTGGAGAGCCCATCACCACAGCGCCATCTGTAATACCCGCATGCTCAGGCATTGGCTGGAACGTGCTTTTTGGCACTGGGAAACTCAACGAAGCGGGTGACTATACCGACAACTCCGCCCGCGGTTTCTACAACGTGCTGGACCGCTCGCCGTCCTCTTCGCTCACGGTTCCTGCCACCGATCTCGCCACGATTTCCAGCTTTACCGAGCCGGTCCTTGGCGATGGATTCGTCGGTCGAAATTGGAGCACACCGAACCTGACAGGCAAACGTGGCTGGAAAATTTCATTCTCCGGTGGCGAGCGGGTTCTGACCAATTCCACGCTACCTCCTGATACCGGCGCAGTGTTGTTCGGCACCACCCAGCCTACGGGTGACATTTGCACCCCCGGAAATTCCGGATACCTGATGGCGGTCAACATCTGTTCTGGCGCAACCGGCGATCTGATCTTTAATGGCGTCGCAGTAGGTGGCGTTGCGGTCGACTCATCTGGCGTCATCAAAGTCAGCAACACCTACACCAGCCAACAAAACAAGCAAGTGGTGGTATGCAATCAAGAGCACTGCAAGGAAGTCGGTGGCGGCGGGCAATTCGCACCCAGCATTGCCCCACGCGGCCGCTACTCTTGGCGGGAACTTCTCTCGAAGTAAACACATGAAAACATTACATCAGCCGAGCAAAGGTTTTACGCTTATCGAGGCTATGATCGTGGTGGCGGTGATCGGCATTCTTTCAGCCATTGCCTATCCCAGCTACACCGCCTATATATTGCGCAGCCACCGTGCGGAAGCCAAAAATTATTTGCAATCCGTAGCGCAGCGGTTGGAGCAGAATTACTCTCTATCCGGCAGTTACAATGCCACGCAAGCGGGAGGGGCCGTGAACAATGCTTTCATTGCCGCTACAGGCTTTGGCAGCGTCCCGGCGGGCGGGCCTATCCGATACAACATTTCCTTCGTTGCAGGGCAGCCCACTGCCGGCACGTTCATCTTGCAGGCTGTGCCGGCGGGTGCGCAGGCCAACGACACCTGTGGCACCCTGATGCTTGATCACCGAAACGTAAAAGGAGCGGGTGGAGTGCTCAGCAATCGAGCGGCCCTTACCGTCGATTGCTGGGGCCGATAGGTGAACCATATATTCCCAGCGTCTGCGCTGACGCTGGCCGAACAAGCCCTCTTCCTCTCCAATCCCAACCCTCGGGTGGCTTGTGTTATCACCAACACGGACGGTCGCGAGATCGGCTCGGGCCACACCCAACAGGCCGGCGGACCGCACGCCGAGGTCATGGCCCTGCGCGACGCCCAGGCGCGCGGCGAGAGCACGGCCGGCGCCACCGCCTACGTCACGCTGGAGCCCTGCTCCCACCACGGGCGCACCCCGCCCTGCTGCGACGCGCTGATCGCGGCCCAGGTGGCGCGCGTGGTGGTGGCCACCACCGACCCCAACCCCCGCGTGGCCGGCCAAGGCCTGCAGCGGCTGCGCGCCGCCGGCCTCGCGGTCGAGCTGCTGCCCGGCGACCACCCCATCGCCAGGGGCAGCCGCGAACTCAACATCGGCTTCTTCAGCCGCATGGTGCGCGGGCGGCCATGGGTGCGCATGAAGATGGCCGCCTCGCTCGATGGCATCACGGCCCTGCCCAACGGACAGAGCCAGTGGATCACCGGCGAAGCCGCCCGCGAAGACGGCCACCGCTGGCGCGCCCGGGCCTGTGCCGTGCTGACGGGTGCGGGCACCGTGCTCGAAGACAACCCCCGCCTGGACGCGCGCTTGCCGGGCCTGCTGCGCCAACCGCACCTGGCCGTGATCGACAGCCGCCTGGACACCCCGCCCACGGCGCGGCTGTTCGAGCCGCCGCACGGCGGCCTGCCGCGCCAGCGGTGGTTCTTCCACGCCGACCCTGCGGCGGCCCGGGCCGCGGCGCTGCGGGAACGCGGCGCCGACACCCTCCCGATGCCCGGCGCGAACGGCAAGGTCGACCTGGGCGCCGCGCTTCAAGAGCTGGGCCGGCGCGAGGTGAACGAGCTGCACGTCGAGGCCGGGGCCAAGCTCAACGCGTCCCTGCTGCGCGAGGGCTGGGTGGACGAGCTGCTGGTCTATCTGGCGCCCCGCCTGCTCGGCCAGGGAGCGGGCATGGCGCCCTTCGGTCCGCTGGAACGTTTGGCCGACGGCGTGGCCCTGCGCTGGCTGGACACCCTGCCGGTGGGCATCGACCTGCGACTGCGCGCGCGGCTCGAAGGCCGGGACGCATTCCTCACGGACCGCTGATCATCCAAGCGCGACCGCTGGCGGCCGAACTACCGCAAAGTGAGTAGCACTTAGTTCCACATCCGTTTGGCCGCGCAGCCCATCGGCTGATGCCCGGCGGGCCTGGCGCACAGGCTGAACCATCGCGGGCCATGTCGCGCTCGCCCTGCTCCCGACCCCTGCCCCATCCCGCGCCTGGCCCGGCGCCCATCGCCCGTCCGCCACGCGCCCCACGCGCGGCAGCGCATCTGCCGGGCTGGCTGCTGTGCGCCATCGGCACCGCCGCCGGGCTGGGTACGGTGGGTGCCCAGGCCCAGCCCAGCCAGCGCCCGCTGCTGGTCAGCAGCACGGGCGCCAAACCCAACATCGTGGTCTCGCTGGACAACTCGGGGTCGATGGCGATCCCCTATCCCGATGGGTACGACGTCAGCAGGCCAGGGTGGCGCGGCCTGCCCGCCGGAGACGACGGTCAGCCGATGTTCGAGGCGCAGCGCTCACCCGACGTCAACCCCATGTACTACAACCCTCGGATCACCTATCGGCCACGGGTGGATGCCAAGGGTGACCCGCTGCAGGCCAACGACGGCATCCAGTTCATCTCCAACGCCCGCTCCGCGCAGTTCTCGTACAAAGTCTTCGCCGATCCGGCGGCCCCCGCCGGGGGCGGCCCGGTTCTGATCTTCAGCGCCCAGTTCCCCCACTACCCGGCGGTGCAGGAGCCCAAGGACCAGGCGCCGCTCTACTCCCTGAGCCTGAGTCAATGGGCCCCGGTGAATCAGGCCCATGGCGCCGCCGATCCCAAGGGCAATACGCCGCCGTTCACCTACGTCCTCTGCGACCCCTCCGCGCCCAATGGCCTGCTGAGGACGACGGCATCCGGCACGACCTGCAACAAGGTACTGCGCACCGTCGACATCCGCTACGACGACACGGACGCGATCGTCTTGCCGGCCGACCACCGGCGCACCGAATGCAAACAGGCCTCCAACCTGCGCTGCAGCCACCAAGAGGAAGTCACCAACATCATCAACTGGTACCGCTACTACCGCACGCGGATCGAGGCGATCAAAACCGCCCTGGGCCAGGCCCTGCAGAGCGACAAGCTCACCGACGGCCTCGCGCGCGTCGGCTACCGCCCCATCAACATGGCTCCCGTGTCCGGCGCATTGCCGCACCTGGGCAAGGACACCAACACGCCCCAGGTGCTGCGGGGCGTGCGCCCCTGGGCGAAGGGCTCGGCCAACGATCAGTTCTACCAGTGGCTCTATGGCAGCTACGCCAACGGCGGCACCCCCTTGCAACGGGCCTACAAGGACGTGGCCAACTACCTTGGTGTGGGCGCCGGGGCCAAGGAAAACCCTTGGGCCCGAGACCCGAGCCGCGTGAGCGACGACACCAACCCCGAGCTGGGTTGCCGGCGCGCCTACCAGGTGGTGCTGTCCGACGGCGGCTGGAGCGACGACGACCTGCGAGGCACGCCGCCCGACACCCCCAACCAGGACGCCACCCAAGGCCCGAGCTTCGCGCGCAGCACCGCCGGCGACGCCCCCGCCGAGACCTTTGCCTACCAGCCCGAGGGCATCAACAGCGGCCGGCAACGGTACATCCCCTACCCCGGCTCCGCCACGGGCGGGCTGGCCGATCTCGCCGCCCAGTACCACTGGCATACCGACCTGCGGCCTCAACTGGAGAACAACGTGCCCACCCGCGACTTCCAGCCCGCGTTCTGGCAGAACCTCACCACCTACGCCATCGGCTACCTGATCCGCCCCTCGGGAGACAGCGGCGTCGCATCGGGCCTGAGCTTTCAGCAGATCAACACCTACCGCAACCAGTACCTGGTGAAGGGGTACCAGGGCGCCACGCCTCCCCATTGGCCCGCCAAGGGCGCCGATCTGCGCACCACCGCGTGGAACAACAACGACAAATTCTGGGCATTCGCCCGCCCGGAATCCGACCGCATCGACGACTTCATCCAATCGGGCTACACCGGTGGCGGCCGCAGTTTCAGCGTGCAGGACGCCGCTGGCGTGCGCGCCACCATCGACGCCATCCTCTCGGACATCCTCGACGCCAGCGGCAACGACGCGGGCATCGCGCTGGGAAGCGCCCCGGCCGCGGCCAATCCGCTCGGCGGCCGCCTGAAGTTCAAGGTGGACTACCGCACCACCGACAACATGGGCAACGTCACGGCCCAGCGGATCGATCAGAACGGCAAGCCCCAGCCGCTCGACCAGGACGCCAACGGCCAGGCACTCAATCCCCCCAGCGAGACCTACTGGTCGGCCCAGCAACTGACGCCCGCTCCCGCCGACCGCCGGCTCTACAGCCTCGGCGACGACGGGCTGGGCATCGAGCTGAAGGGTCGCCTCGACCGACTGCCGAACGGCATCCGCAGCGCCCTGCGCACGGGCGACCAGGCCGCCAACCTGCCCGACGACGAGCGCTTCGTCGACTACCTGCGCGGCAAGGATCCGGTCGTCGACCTCAAGAACCAGCCGTACCGCCTGCGCGCCTCGCCCCTCGGCGCCATCGTCAACAGCGCGCCGGTGCTGCTCGGCGCGTCGCAGCACCATGGCTATGAAGACGCCCAGAGCACCGTGAGCGGCAAGGAGCGCTACGCGGCCTACCGCGACCGCATCGCCCTGCCCCCCGACACCCTGTTCGTGGCCACCAACGCCGGCGTGGTGCACGCCCTCGACGCCGCCAACGGCCGGGAGATCGCGGCCTACATGCCCCGGCGCAGCCTGCGCCGCCTGCTCGACCAGGCCCAGCCCGACAGCGGCTTCCGCTACGTACTGGACGGCCCACTCAGCACACACGATGTGTACGACGGCCGTTCATGGAACGCGCTGGTGGTGGGCAGCGGCGGCCGGGGCGAGCGCGTGGTCTATGCCCTGCGGCCCCGGCTCGACGCGCAGGGCCAGGCCCAGATGGACCAGGGCGGCTGGCGGCGCGCCGCAGCGCCACCGTCGAAGAGATCAGCAACAACGCGCGGGTCCACCAGGTCGCCTGGCTGTCCGCCGAGAGCGGCCTGCGCTACTGCGAGGCCGTGGTCATCGACTCGGTCGAGGGCGGCGGCCGATTCGAGGGCGTGATCAAGCAGCGCGTGGGCACCACCACCATCGCCGACGCCAGCGACCGGAACGCCGCCTGGTCCAGGATCGCCAACTGGGCCGACACCAGCGCCGTGCTGATCACCGCGCCGGTGGCCGGGCAGAACGCCAGCGCCGCCCTGCAGGGCGCGCCCGCGCCGCGCTGCCTGGCCGAGCCCCTCGCCGATGGCCGCTACCTCGTCACGGCGCGCGGCCTGTCGGCGGGCGCCAGCTTCAATGGCAGCGGCCAGTTGCTGGGTGGGGCGGAGGTCTGGCTGCAATCGGTCATCTCGCCCGAGCCCGTGCACTTCAATGGAAAAGGCTATGAATGAGCTTCGTGTCCCGGCGCGCCCCGCCCGGATCACCCGGTACCGCCGGCCCGGCCCCCGAGGCTTCACCCTCATCGAACTGATGGTCACCTGCGCCATCGTCGCCGTGCTGGCCAGCATCGCCTACCCCAGCTACGCCGAATACGTGCGCCAGGGCCGGCGGGCGGACGCCCAGCGCGCCCTCGAAGAGGCCAGCCAGTTCCTGCGCCGGCGCTACAGCAGCATGGACACCCACGTGGGCGCGACGCTGCCACCCGCCATGGCCCAAAGCCCACGTGAAGGCGCGGCGGCCTACACCCTCACGCTGGTCGAGAACGGCCAGGCCGTTGGCGTGGCCACGCAGGCCCACAGCTACACCCTGCGCGCCGTGCGGGCCGGCGCCATGGCCGCCGACCGTTGCGGAGACCTTGAACTCGCCCACACCGGCGCCCGTGCCCTGCGCAACGCCGCCGCGAACGCGGTGCTGGCGGACTGCTTCCGCGGCGGCTGACCGCGCCCGTCACGGGGCCGGCGACGCACCCGCGACGGACGGTCCTGCAAACCCTGCGAAAATGCCGGGATGTTCACCGGCATCATCACTGGCGTGGGGCGCATCGCCGACTCCCATGCGCTGGGCGGTTCTTTGCAGCACGGGCGGCGCCTCACCATCGAGGCCCCGGCCGGCTACCTGGCCGACGTCGGCCTGGGCGACAGCATCGCCCTCAATGGCGCCTGCATGACCGTCACCACCCTCGACCCCAGCCGCGACCACTTCACCATCGACATTTCCGCCGAATCGCTGGCCCGCACCGCCGGGCTGGACGCCGTCGGCGCCCGCCTGAACCTCGAGAAGGCCCTGCGCGCCCACGACCGGCTCGGCGGCCACATCGTCTCCGGCCATGTGGACGGCACCGGCACCGTGGTGCGATTCGCCCCCATCGGTGAAAGCCACGAACTGGCCGTGCTCGCACCGCCGGAACTGGGCAAGTACCTGGCCTACAAGGGCTCGATCACCGTCAATGGCGTGAGCCTCACCGTCAACCGCGTCGCCGACCGGCCCGACGGCTGCGAGTTCAGCATCAACCTCATCCCCCACACGGTGCAGCACACCACCCTGGGCGACCTGGTCGCCGGCAGCGCCGTCAACCTCGAGATCGACACCGTGGCCCGCTACGTCGAGCGCATGCTCGGCGCGGGCCTCAGCCCGGCCAAGGAGCCCGCATGAACGCCCCCGAAACCCTGGCCCCCGTGGCCATCTCCCCCGTCGAAGCCATCGTGGCCGACATCCGCGCCGGCCGCATGGTCATCCTGGTGGACGAGGAAGATCGCGAGAACGAGGGCGACCTCGTGCTGGCGGCCGACCACGTCACGCCCGAGGCCATCAACTTCATGGCCCGCTTCGGCCGCGGCCTGATCTGCCTCACGCTCACGCGCGAGCGCTGCGAGCGCCTGAACCTGCCGCCCATGGTGCCGCGCAACGGCACCAAGATGGGCACGGCCTTCACCGCCTCCATCGAGGCCGCCGAGGGCGTGACCACCGGCATCTCCGCCGCCGACCGCGCACGCACCGTGCAGGCCGCCGTGGCCCCCAACGCCAAGGCCAGCGACCTGGTCCAGCCCGGCCACATCTTCCCTCTGCAGGCGGTCGAGGGCGGCGTGCTCATGCGCGCCGGCCACACCGAAGCCGGCTGCGACCTCGCCGCCATGGCGGGCTGCTCGCCCGCCGCCGTCATCTGCGAGGTGATGAAGGACGACGGCACCATGGCCCGCCTGCCCGACCTGCAGCTGTTCGCGGCCGAGCACGGCATCAAGATCGGCACCATCGCCGACCTCATCGAATACCGCAGCCGCACCGAGTGCCTGGTGCGCAAGGTGGGCAGCCGCCCGCTCAAGACGGCTTTCGGCACCTTCACCGCCCACGCCTTCCGCGACCAGCCCAGCGGCGCGCTGCACCTGGCCCTGGTGATGGGCGAGTGGCAAGCCCACGAAAGCGTGCCCGTGCGCGTGCACGAACCGCTGTCCGTGCTCGACGCGCTCGAGATCGACCGCTCCATGCACAGCTGGGGCCTGGACGCCAGCCTGCGCCACCTGGCCCAGGCCGGGCGCGGCGTCGCGGTGCTGCTCAACTGCGGCGAGGCGGCCGAGCAGCTGCTCGCCCAGTTCGAGGGCACCGCCCGTTCCGCCCAGGCGCCCGAGCGCGGCCGCATGGACCTGCGCACCTATGGCGTGGGCGCGCAGATCCTGCGCGAGTGCGGCGTGAGCCGCATGGAGCTCCTGGGCACGCCGCGCCGCATGCCCAGCATGCAGGGCTATGGCCTCGAGATCACCGGCTTCATCGGCCACCCCCACTGAACCCTCCCACGACAACGAAAGCCCCTCCATGTTTGGCGCAGACAAAGGCACGGCCGACCTGCTCGACGGCAAACGCCTGCACATCGGCATCGTGCAGGCACGCTTCAATGAAGCCATCACCGACGCGCTGTTCAGCGCCTGCCAGGCCGAGTTGCTCGCCCTGGGCGTGCACGAGAAGAACATCGCCCACGTCAAGGTGCCCGGCGCGCTGGAAGTGCCCCTGGCCCTGCAGGCCATGGCCGAGCTCGACGAGTACGACGCCCTGATCGCCCTGGGCTGCATCATCCGCGGCGAGACCTACCACTTCGAGCTGGTGGCCAACGAATCCGGCGCGGGCGTCACCCGCGTCGCGCTCGACCACCAGATTCCCATCGCCAACGCCATCCTCACCACCGAGAACGAAGCCCAGGCCCTGGCGCGCCAGATCGACAAAGGCCGCGACGCCGCGCGAGTGGCCGTCGAAATGGCGCTGGTGCTCGACCGCATCGGCTGATTCCATGAGCACCGCCCCCGCTTCCGACCCCAGCCACGCCAAGCCGCGCAAAGCCACCGACAAGTCGGCCCGCACCCGCGCCCGAGAATTCGCGCTGCAGGCGCTCTACCAGCACCTGGTGGGCCACAACCCGGTCGATGACATCGACGCCTTCACGCGCGACCTCACCGGTTTCCACAAGTGCGACAGCCTGCACTTCGACGCCCTGGTGCGCGGCTGCATCGAACAGGCCGCCGAACTCGACGCGCTGATCGCGCCGCGACTGGACCGCCCGCTCGCCGAGACCTCGCCCATCGAGCACGGCGTGCTCTGGATCGGCGCCTACGAGCTGCGCCACTGCCTGGACGTGCCCTGGCGCGTGGTGCTCAACGAGTGCATCGAGCTCGCCAAGTCCTTCGGCGGCACCGACGGCCACAAGTTCGTCAACGGCGTGCTGCACCCCCTGGCCGAGCAGCTGCGCCCCGCCGAGGTGGCGGCGTCGCCCCGCGCCGGGGCCCGTCGATGAGGGTCTCGCGCCGGGCCGAGCGCGTCGAGCCTTTCTACGTGATGGAGCTGGCCAAGGCCGCCACCCGCCTCGCGGCCGAGGGCGGCGCCGGCCAGCGCCCGATGATCTACCTCAACATCGGCGAGCCCGACTTCACCGCCCCGCCGCTGGTGCAGCAGGCCGCCGAGCGCGCCATCCGCGACGGCCGCAGCCAGTACACCCAGGCCCTGGGCCTGCCCGCGCTGCGCGAGGCCATCGCCGGCTGGTACGCCACGCACTTCGGCGCCGCGGTCGACGCCTCGCGCATCGTCGTCACGGCCGGTGCCTCGGCCGCGCTGCAGCTGGCCTGCCTGGCGCTGATCGACGCCGGCGACGAGATCCTCATGCCCGATCCCAGCTACCCCTGCAACCGCCAGTTCGTGCAGGCGGCCGAGGGCGTGGCGCGCATGGTCCCCTGCGGGCCCGAGCAGCGTTTCCAGCTCAGCGCCGAGCAGGTGCACGCGCACTGGGGCGAGCGCACGCGCGGCGTGCTGCTGGCCTCGCCGTCCAACCCCACGGGCACCTCGATCGCGCGCGACGAACTGCAGCGCATCGCCGCCGCCGTGCGCGAACGCCAGGGCATCACGCTGCTCGACGAGATCTACCTCGGCCTGAGCCACGACGCCGCCTTCGGCCAGACCGCGCTCACCCTGCCCAACGGCCTGGGCGAGACCGTCATCAGCGTCAACAGCTTCAGCAAGTACTTCAACATGACGGGTTGGCGCCTGGGCTGGCTGGTGCTGCCGCCCGCCCTGGTGCCCGCGGTCGAGCGCCTGGCGCAGCACCTGTTCATCTGCCCCAGCGCCATTTCGCAGCACGCCGCGCTGGCCTGCTTCGAACCCGACAGCCTGGCCGAGTACGAGCGCCGCCGCGCCACCTTCAAGGCCCGGCGCGACTACTTCATCCCCGAACTCAACCGCCTGGGCCTCACCGTGCCCGTGATGCCCGACGGCGCCTTCTACGCCTGGGCCGAGGTGGGCGCCCTGTGCGAGCGCTGGGGCATTGCGCCGCCCGGCGACAGCCCCGAGACCGGTGGCAGCTGGCCCCTGGCCTTCGAGCTCATGCGCCGCTGCCAGCTCGCGGCCACGCCGGGGCGCGACTTCGCGCAGGCCGAGGCCGGGCGCTACCTGCGCTTCTCCACCGCCAACTCGATGGAGCAGCTGCAGGAGGCCGTGGCGCGGCTGGAGGCGGCCTGGTGAACGCGCAGCCACCGCTCATGGCGCCTTTCGAGTGGCGCGTGCGCGTCTACTGGGAAGACACCGACGCGGGCGGCATCGTGTTCTACGCCAACTACCTCAAGTTCTTCGAACGCGCCCGCACCGAATGGCTGCGCGCGCGCGGCGTGGAACAGCAACGCTTGCGCGAGGCCGAGGGCGCCATGTTCGTGGTGAGCGCCACCGACCTGCGCTACCTGCGCCCCGCGCGCCTGGATGATTTGCTTCTCGTTACCGCCGAGGTCACGGAAGCGGGCCGCGCCTCGCTGACAATCGCCCAGTCGGCGCGCCGGGACACCCCGGCGGGGGAATGCCTGTGCGAAGGCAGCATCCGCATCGGCTGGGTCGACGCCCACACCCTGGTGCCCCGGCGCATGCCGGCCTCCCTGCTCCAGGCCCTGGGCCTGGCCTGAACCGCCCCCGGTGACAGACCGAAACCTTTTCCACCTGTTCCGATCTCTGCACCCATGACCCCAGAACTCTCCATCGTCCAGCTCATGCTCCACGCGACCTGGGTGGTCCAGGCCGTGGTGGCGCTGCTCGTGCTGATGTCGCTCATCAGTTGGGCGGCCATCTTCCGCAAGCTCGGCACGCTCAAGCGCGTGCGCGCCCGCAACGACGCCTTCGAGCGCGAGTTCTGGTCGGGCACCAACCTGAACGAGCTGTACGCCGCCGCCGCGCAGAACGCCCGCCAGGCCGGCCCCATGGAGCGCATCTTCGCCAGCGGCATGCGCGAATTCAGCAAGCTGCGCGAGCGCCGCATCACCGACAGCGGCGCCCTGCTCGATGGCGCGCGCCGCGCCATGCGCGCCAGCTTCCAGCGCGAACTCGACGTGATGGAGTCCAACCTCTCCTTCCTGGGCACGGTGGCCTCCGTGGCCCCCTACGTGGGTCTGTTCGGCACGGTCTGGGGCATCATGCACGCCTTCACCGGCCTGGCCTCGCTGGCCCAGGTCACGCTGGCCACGGTGGCGCCCGGCATCGCCGAAGCCCTGGTGGCCACGGCCATCGGCCTGTTCGCCGCCATTCCGGCGGTGGTGGCCTACAACCGTTTCGCGCACGACATCGACCGCGTCGCCAACGGCCTGGAGACCTTCATGGAGGAGTTCTCCAACATCCTGCAGCGCAACCTGGGCTCGCACCCGCCCCAGCACGCCACGGCGTCGGCATCCACCTTCTGAGGCACTGAACCATGGCCAAGCTCGCCGCCCGCGGCCGCGGCCGCCGCACGATGAACGAGATCAACATGGTCCCGTTCATCGACGTCATGCTGGTGCTGCTGATCATCTTCATGGTCACGGCCCCGCTCATCACACCCAGCCAGATCGCCCTGCCCACCGTGGGCCAGGCCCAGCGCCAGCCCGACCGCTTCGTGCAGGTGACCATCGACAAGGAAGAACAATTGCGCGTGCGCGAAGGCAGCAGCAGTGGCGAGGGCGCGCTCGTGCCCCTCAACCTGCTGGCCGCGCGCGTGCTCGAGCTGCAGGGCACGGGCCAGGCCGATCAGGCCGGCGTGCCCGTGATCATCAGCGCCGACAAGACCATCCGCTATGAGACCGTGGTGCGCACCATGGACGCCCTGCAGCGCGCCGGCGTGCAGCGCGTGGGCCTGTCGGTGCAGACCACCCGCTGAGCTTGTCCGACCCGATCGCCATGCGCTCCACCGCCGACCACCTCGACCTCGCCCCGCCACCACAGGGCCGTTGGGGCGGCGCACTGGGCAAGGCCATCGGCGTTCACGCCCTGCTGATCCTCGCGCTTACCTGGGGCGTGAACTGGCGCCGCGACGCCGACACGCCGGCCGTGGAGGCCGAGCTGTGGTCGCGCCTGCCCCAGCAGGCCGCGCCGCGCGCCACCGCCCCGCCACCGCCACCCGCACCGGCCCCCACGCCGCCCGCGCCGGTGCCACCGCCCCCGCCTCCTGTGCCGGCCCCCGCGCCGGCCCCTGCGCCGCGCCCGGCGCCGCCACCGCCGCCCGCCCCGGCGCAGCAGCAGGCCGACATCGCCACGCAGAAGGCCAAGGAGAAGGAGAAGGCGGAACGCGAACGCGCCGAGCGCCTCGCGGCGGAGAAGAAAGCCGAGGAAAAGAAGGCGGCGGAGAAGGCCGCCGCCGAGAAGAAGGCCGCGGCCGAGAAAGCCGCCGCGGAAAAATTGGCGGCCGAGAAGAAGCGCGCCGAGGCCGAGCGCCAGCAAAAGCTCGCCGAGGAAAAACGCGAGGCCCAGCGCAAGGCCGAACAGGAGAAGCGCCAGGCGCAGCTGCAGGAGCAGCTGCGCAAGGAGCAGATGGCCCGCATGATGGGACAGGCCGGCGCCAGCGGCTCGCCGCAGAGCACGGGCACGGCCCAGCAGTCCAGCGGGCCTTCGGGCAGCTACCTGGGCAAGGTGATCGCGGCCATCCGGCCCAACATCGTGTTCACCGAAATCGCGCCGGGCAACCCGCGGGCCGAGGTCGAGGTGCGCGTGGCGCCCGACGGCACCATCACCGGCCGCCGGCTGGTCAAGAGCAGCGGACACCCCGCCTGGGACGAGGCGGCACTGCGCGCCATCGACCGCACCGGCACCCTGCCGCGCGACACCGACGGTCGCGTGTACTCACCCATGCTGATCGGCCTGCGACCGCAGGACTAGGGTCCGCGGCACACTGCGCACATGCCCGCCGCTGCACCCGCCACCCCCACACTGTTCAAGAACGCTGAGGCCTTCGAGGCCTGGCTCCGGAAGCACCACGCCACGTCCGACGGGCTGTGGCTCAAGATCGCCAAGCGCGGTACCACCGAGCCCAGCGTCACCTATCCCGAGGCGGTGGAGATCGCGCTGTGCTGGGGCTGGATCGACGGCCAGAAGAAGGGCCTGGACGACCGGCACTTCCTGCAGCGCTTCACGCCGCGGCGCCCGCGCAGCCTCTGGTCGAAGACCAACGTCGACAAGGTGGCCAGGCTGATCGAGGCCGGCCGCATGCAGCCGCCGGGCCAGGCGCAGATCGAGGCCGCCCAGGCCGACGGCCGCTGGGCCCAGGCCTACGACGGTGCGAGGACGTCTACCGCGCCCGACGACCTCGTCGCCGCGCTGGACGCCAGGCCGCCGGCCAAGGCCTTCTTCGCCACCCTCAACGCGAGCAACCGCTACGCCGTGCTCTGGCGCATCCAGACGGCCGTCCGGCCGGAGACGCGCGCGAAGCGCATCGCGCAGCTGGTGGACATGCTCGCCCGCGGCGAAACCGTGCACATCTTCAAGCCCAAGCCCAAGGCTGGCGCCTGAGGCCGGCATCTGAGGCCCGACCCATCGCGCATGGCCCGGCGCCTCGGCCGAGCGCGCGGTGCCCGCGGCACTCGGTCAATCGAACACGATCTCCGCCCGCTGCTCGTGCGCCTGGGCCATCCAGCTCGCCAGCGCCGCGTCCGTCGGGAAAAACAGCGCGCGGTCGTCCAGCTGCAGCTCGCAGCGCGCGCCCTCCCGCTGCAAGGCCAGGCGCACCGGCAGGCCACGCACGAACTCGCCCTGGTCGCTCATCTCGCGCTTGGGCGGGAAGTCGCGCACCAGCTGAGCCACGGACGGCGCGTGCCCGTTCACCGCCACGCGCAGGTACTTGCCGAAGCGGCAGCGCGCGCTGGCGAGGTCCCAGACCTGCTGGATCTTCAGGCGCAGGCCACCCGAGAAGCGGTCCGGCTGCGCCACCGCCTGCACCACGATCAGTTCGTCGTCCTTCAACAGGGCGCGGTGCGTGTTGATGAGGTTTTCGTCGGCGCTGGTTTCCATCACGCCGGTCTTGTCGTCGATCTTGAACAGCGCGAGCTTGCCGCGCTGGCCATTGATGACGCGGAAGTCCGTCACGATGCCCGCGAGGATCACCGGGTCGCGGCTGTCCACCACGTCCACCAGGCGCGTGCGCGCGAAGCGGCGCACCTCGCGCTCCACCTCGTCGAACAGGTGGCCCGAGAAGTAGAAGCCGATGGCGCTCTTCTCGTGCGTGAGCTTTTCCTTCACGCCCCAGGGCATGGCGGCGACCAGATCGGGCTCCTGCGTGCTGGAGCCATGGTCGTCGCCGCCCAGCATGTCGAACAGCCCACCCTGGTGCGCGTTGGCCTGCGTGGTGGCCGCGTATTCGAAGGCGATGTCCAGCGTGGCCAGCAGCTCGGCGCGGTTCAGGTGCAGGGCGTCGAAGGCGCCGGCCTTGATGAGGGCTTCCACCGTGCGCTTGTTCAGGCGCGTGCGGTCCACGCGCAGGCAGAAGTCGAACAGGCTCTTGAACGGGCCGCTCTCGCCGCCGTTGGGGCCTTCGCCACGGCCCTCGCGCGCGGCCACGATGGCCTCGATGGCCTGCTGGCCCGTGCCCTTGATGGCGCCCAGGCCGTAGCGGATGAGCTTGTCCGTCACCGGCTCGAAGCGGTAGACGCCGCGGTTCACGTCGGGTGGCTCGAAGGCCATGCCCATCTTCTGCGCGTCCTCGAACAACACCTTCAGCTTGTCGGTGTCGTCCATTTCCACGGTCATGTTGGCGCAGTAGAACTCCGCCGTGTAGTGCACCTTGAGCCAGCCCGTGTGGTAGGCCAGCAGCGAGTACGCGGCCGCGTGCGACTTGTTGAAGCCGTAGCCCGCGAACTTCTCCATCAGGTCGAAGACCTCGTCGGCCTTGTCCTGCGGGATGCCGTGGGTCTTGAGCGCACCGGCGCGGAATTTCTCGCGGTGCTCGGCCATCTCCTCGGCCTTCTTCTTGCCCATGGCGCGCCGCAGCAGGTCGGCGCCACCGAGCGAGTAGCCGCCCAGGATCTGCGCCGTCTGCATCACCTGCTCCTGGTAGACCATGATCCCGTAGGTCTCGCTGAGCATGTCGGCCACGGCCGGGTGCGGGTACTCCACCGTCTCGCGCCCGTGCTTGCGCGCCACGAAGCTGGGGATCAGGTCCATCGGGCCCGGCCGGTACAGCGCGTTGAGCGCGATCAGGTCCTCCAGGCGCGTGGGCTTGGCGTCGCGCAGCATGCCCTGCATGCCGCGGCTTTCAAACTGGAACACGGCTTCGGTCTGGCCGCGCGAGAACAGGGCATAGACCTTGGGATCGTCGAGCCGCACATCTTCGTAGCGGAAGTTCTCCTGGCCCTTGTGGCGCTTCATGATGAACTCGCGCGCAATTTCCAGGATGGTGAGCGTGGCCAGGCCCAGGAAGTCGAACTTCACCAGACCGATCGCCTCGACGTCGTCCTTGTCGTACTGGCTCACGGCCGATTCGCTGCCGGGCTGTGCGTACAGCGGGCAGAAGTCGGTGAGCTTGCCGGGCGCGATCAGCACGCCGCCCGCGTGCATGCCCACGTTGCGGGTCATGCCCTCGAGCTTCTGCGCCAGCTCGATCAGGGTCTTGACGTCCTCTTCCTGGCGCACGCGCTCGGCCAGCACAGGCTCCATCTCGAGCGCGTAGTTGTTCTTGTCGCCCTCCTTCTTGGGCACGGGCGGGTACTGCAGGGTCACGCTCATGCCGGGCTTGTTGGGCACGAGCTTGGAGATGCCGTCGCAGAAGCCGTAGGACAGGTCGAGCACGCGGCCCACGTCGCGGATGGCCGCGCGCGCGGCCATGGTGCCGAAGGTGGCGATCTGGCTCACCGCGTCCTTGCCGTACTTCTGCTTCACGTACTCGATGACGCGGTCGCGGTTGCCCTGGCAGAAGTCGATGTCGAAGTCGGGCATGGACACCCGCTCCGGGTTGAGGAAGCGCTCGAACAGCAGGTTGTATTGCAGCGGGTCGAGGTCGGTGATCTTGAGCGCATAGGCCACCAGCGAGCCCGCGCCCGAGCCGCGGCCCGGCCCCACCGGGCAGCCGTTGTTCTTGGCCCAGTTGATGAAGTCGCCCACGATCAGGAAGTAGCCCGGGAAGCCCATCTTGAGGATGGTGCCGATCTCGAACTCCAGGCGCTCGACGTAGCGCGGGCGCTGCTTCTCGCGCTCGGCCTCGTCGGGGTACAGGTGCGCCAGGCGCTCCTCCAGGCCGTCGAAGGAAGACTGGCGGAAGAAGTCCTCCATGGGCATGGGCACGCCATCGATGAGCGGCGTGGGGAAGTTGGGCAGCTGCGGCTTGCCCAGCACCAGCGTGAGGTTGCAGCGCTTGGCGATCTCGGCCGTGTTGGCCACGGCCGATGGCAGGTCGGCGAACAGCGCGCTCATGTCGGCGGCGGGCTTGAACCACTGCTCGCGCGTAAAACGGCGCACGCGCCGGTTGTTGGCCAGGATCTCGCCCTCGGCGATGCACACGCGCGCCTCGTGCGACTCGTAGTCGTCGGGCTGCAGGAACTGCACCGGGTGCGTGGCCACCACCGGCAGGCGCAGCCGCGCGGCCAGCTGCGCGGCCGCAACCACGTGGCGTTCGTCGTCGGCGCGGCCGGCGCGCTGCACCTCGATGTAGAAGCGGTGCGGGAACAGGGTGGCCAGGTTCAGGGCGGCGTCGCTCGCGCGCTGCGGATCGCCGGCCATCAGCGCCTGCCCCACCGGGCCGGCCTGCGCGCCCGACAGCAGGATCAGGCCCGCGTTGAGCTCTGCGAGCCATTCGCGCTTGATCACGGCCTGGTCGCGCACCACGTTGCGCGTCCAGGCGCGCGCCAGCAGCTCGCTCAGGTTCAGGTAGCCCTGCTTGTCCTGCACCAGCAGCAACACGCGCGGCAGCGGTGGCTGGTGGGCGCCGGGCATGGCGTTCGGGGTTTCTTCGGTGAAGCCTTGCAGCAGCACCTCGGCGCCGATGATGGGCTTGACGCCGGCATCGCGCCCCGCGCGGTAGAACTTGACGGCGCCGAAGAGGTTGCTGAGGTCGGTGATGGCCAGCGCGGGCTGGCCGTCGGCCGCGGCGGCGGCCATCACCTCATCGATGCGGTTGGTGCCGTCGACGACGGAAAACTCGGTGTGCAGGCGCAGGTGAACGAACATCGCCCGATTTTAGAAGGCGCCCCTCTGTCCCCGATTCAGTCGCGCAGGATGCGCAGCACCTCGGAGCGGAATTCCCGGCTGTACAGGATGGCCGTCACCACGGCCGTGGCCATCACCATGGCCAGGGGCGAGACGAACCAGCCCAGCAGCGCGAACGAAAAGTAATACGCGCGCAGGCCGTCGTTCATGGTTTCGGCGGCCGAGGCCACCAGGGCACCCGCGCGGTCGGCGTAGGCCCGCCGGTCGAACTTGCCCGAGGCGAAATCCTCGGGCGGTGGCATGGAGCCGATCACCAGGGCCACGAAGGTGTACTGCCGCATGGACCAGGAGAAGCGGAAGAACGAATACACGAAGATCGCGATCAGCACCAGGATCTTGAACTCGAAGACGATCAGCGTGGTCGCCTGCGCGAAGGGGATCTCGCTCATCAGCTCGGTCGCCTTGTCCGTGGTGCCCAGCAGCGCAAACAGGCCGCCGATGATCAGGATGGACGTGGACGAGAAGAAGGACGGCGTGCTCGACAGGTTCTGCGTGATCAGGCCATCGAGCATGCGTGGGTCGCGGGCGATGGCCTGCTCCATCCAGTAGCGCCGGTAGCGGTTGGTGGTGGCCAGCAGCGAGGGCCTGCGCCGGGCCCAGGGCTTGGCAACCATCGCGTAGCCGATCCAGAGCGAAAAAAAGCAGACCAGCGCGAGCCAGTCTGCCCAGGGGAGGATGCTGAAGATCTTCATGGAGGCGGAATATTAGACCCCCGCGCTCCGCCGCTGCGCGGGTCGCTGCCCCCAGGGGGGGCTGATCCGCCTTGGGGCGGCCCGGCGGCGGATCGGTCTTCGCCAGCCACCGTTGCCGCACGCATCAGTTCTTGAACCTTGCCGCGATCGCCGCCACCCGCTCGCCGAACAGGCGCGCCGTTTCCAGATCGCCCGCCCGCATGTCCTTGGCGCCCGCGTCGGACGGCGACTGCGCGATGGCGCCGCTGTACGACACGAGGTAGTTCACGTCGTCGCGCTGGGCCGCCTGGGTGTTGGCGGGCATCAGTCCCTGGCTCACCCAGATCATGCCGTGCTGCATGGCCAGGGTGAACAGGGTGTTCAGCGTGGCCAGCTTGTCGCCGTTCATGCCCGCGCTGTTGGTGAAGCCGGCGGCGATCTTGTCCTTCCACTTCTGCGCGAACCAGGGTTTGCTGGAGGCGTCGGCGAACTTTTTGAACTGCCAGCTCACGCTGCCCATGTAGGTGGGCGAGCCGAAGACGATGGCGTCCGCCGCGTCCAGCGCCTCCCAGCCGCCTGGGGGCAGGTTGCCATCGGCGTCGATGGCGATGAGCTCGGCCCCCGCGCCATCGGCCACCGACTGCGCCATGCGCTGCGTGTGGCCGTAGCCGGAGTGGTAGACGACAAGCACTTTGGTCATGCGTGTGCGCTCCGGCGTGCGATCAGGCGCCGCGCTTGGCGTCCAGGCTCCAGCCGCCGGCGCCGAAGGCGGCGAAGGCGAGCAGGCCACCGACGACCGCGATGTTCTTGAAGAACAGCAGCTGCTGCACCATCTGCTGCTCGGCCGGCACCGCCCAGTAGGCGTGGAAGAAGACGCTCGCCACCAGCGTGAACACCGCCAGCGCGATGGCCGCGAGGCGCGCCCGGTAGCCGATCAGCAGCGCCAGGCCGCCGAAGAGCTCGATCACCAGCGCGATCGCCACCCCCACGGTCGGCAGCGGCAGGCCCATGGCCGTGGCATAGCCCACGGTGCCGGAGAAACCGGCGATCTTGCCGAAGCCGGCCGGCACGAAGAGCACGGCCAGGAGGATGCGGCCGATCAGGGCCAGGGGGTTTTGCAGGGCGTTCATGGGAGTTTCTCCAGGGTTGAAAAGCGGTTGGGGGAATCAGTGGGCGAGGTCGAACACCAGCACCTCGGCGTCTTGGCCCTTGTCCAGGGTAAGCGAAGTCTCGCCGTCCAGCACGGCCGCGTCGCCGCCGGCCAGGCGCTGGCCATTGACCTCGAGCTGGCCGCGCACCAGGTGCACGTAGGCCTTGCGCTTCGGGTCCAGCGCGATCTGCGCGGCTTCCGCGCCGTCGAACAGGCCCGCGTACATGGCGGCGTCGGCGTGAATGGTCACCGAGCCGTCCCGGCCGTCGGGCGAGGCCACCAGGCGCAGCCGGCCGCGCTTGTCGGCCTCGGCGAAGCCCTTCTGCTCGTAGCTCGGCTCGATGCCGCGCTGGTTCGGCTCGATCCAGATCTGCAGGAAGTGCGTGGTGTCGTTCGGCGCGTGGTTGAACTCGCTGTGGCGCACGCCGCTGCCGGCGCTCATGCGCTGCACGTCGCCGGGCGGGATGCCCTTGACGTTGCCCATGCTGTCCTTGTGCGCCAGGTTGCCCTGCAGCACGTAGCTGATGATCTCCATGTCGCGGTGGCCATGCGTGCCGAAGCCGGTGCCCGGGGCGATGCGGTCCTCGTTGATGACGCGCAGGTTGCCCCAGCCCATCCAGGCGGGGTCGAAGTAGTCGGCGAAGGAGAAGGAGTGGTAGCTCTTGAGCCAGCCGTGATCGGCGTAGCCACGGGCGTCGGAGCGGCGGATCTGCATCATGGTGGGGTCCTTTCTTTCGGGGGCCAGCGGGCTGGCATGGGCTGAATTCTGGGCGTCGAGCCCCCGACCCGGGCCGCAGGCTTTTGATGGCATCATTCAAAATCTTTGAACACAAACACCCCCAGATGCCCGCTCCCATCAGCGCCCGCAGCGCCCTGTCCGCCGAGAACCTGGCCCTGGTGGAGGCCGTCTCCCGGCTCGGCAGCATGGCCGCCGCCGCACGCGACCTGGGCATGGTGCCCAGCGCCCTCACCTACCGCATCCGCCAGATCGAAGACGCGCTGGACGTGCTGCTGTTCGACCGCAGCGCGCGCCGCGCCATGCTCACCCCCGCCGGCGAGGAACTGCTGCGCGCGGGCGAATTCCTGCTCAACGAGTTCGACGCCGTGGCGCGCCGCGTCAAGCGCGTGGCCACGGGCTGGGAGCCGCAGTTCACCATCGCGGCCGATGCGCTGATCTCGCGCGCCACGCTGTTCGAGCTGTGCGAGTCCTTCTACGCCACCGGCGCGCCCACGCGGCTGCGGCTGCGCGCCGAAACGCTCTCGGGCACGCTGGAGGCCCTGCAGAACGGGCTGGCCGACATCGCCCTGGGCGTGGCGGCCGATTCCGTGGGTCCGGGCCTGCAGGCCGCGCCGCTGGGCACGGCGGGCTTCGTCTATGCCGTGGCGCCGCACCACCCGCTGGCGCGCGTGGCGGCCACGCTGACCGAGGAGCACATGCGTCAGCACCGCGCCGTGGCCGTGGCCGACAGCACCCAGCGCGGCCGCGGCGTCAGCCACAACCTGCTGCCCGGCCAGGACGTGCTCACCGTGCCCACCATGCAGCACAAGCTGGAGGCGCAGTTGCGCGGCCTGGGCGCGGGTTTCCTGCCCACGGCGCTGGCCCAGCCCTTCATCAACGCCGGGCGGCTGGTGGTCAAGCCGGTGCAGCAGGGCGAACGCAGCTTCCGCGTGGCCTATGCCTGGCGTCAGACGCGCCACGCCGCCGACGGTGCCCGCGCGCTGCGCTGGTGGCTGGACCACCTCAAGCACGCCGGCACGCGCGAGGCCTTGCTGAACAACCACCACCAGAGTTGAGCACCGCCACTGCTACATTCGCGCCATGACTTCACGCCCCGCCCCGATTCCGCGCGCTCCCTTGCACGTCGCCGTGGTGGGCGCGGGCATGGCGGGCGTCACCGCCGCGCGCACCCTGCTGCAGGCCGGTCACCGCGTCACGCTGATCGAGGCCGCGTCCGCCGTCGGTGGGCGCATGGCCACCCGGCGCACCGAGTTCGGCGGCTTCGACCCCGGCGTGCAGTACTTCACCGTGCGCGATGCGCGCTTCGAGCTCGCGCTGCGCGCCACCGCCACCCGCGCCGTGCGCGCGTGGAGCGCCAGCACCGTGCGCGTGCTCGACGCCGTCGGCCATGTGCTGGCCAGCGCCCCGCCGCCCACCGAGCCGCACTTCGTGGCCGCGCCAGGCATGAACGCCCTGGTCGCGCTCTGGGCGCAGCCGCTGCTGCAACCCGAGGCCCACGGCCAGGCGTCGGCCCTGGCGCTGCTGGACACGCGGGTGGCGCAAATCGAAGCCGACGCCCTGCACCCCCGGCAATGGCAACTGCGCACCGACGACGGCGAGGGCGGCCAGCGCGTGCTGGGCGGCTTCGATCGCGTGCTGCTGGCCATTCCCCACCCGCAGGCGCACGCGCTGCTGCTGGCCTCGGGCCTGGCGCCCGAGCTGCGCGCCGCGCTGGCGCCGGTGCATGTGGCGCCGTGCTGGACGCTGATGGTCGCCTTCCCCCAGGCCATGCAACCGGGCCTGTACCACCTGGGCCCGCAGTGGAGCGCGGCGCGCAGCACGCACCACCGCATCAGCTGGCTGGCGCGCGAGTCGAGCAAGCCGGCGCGCGACCCCATCGAGCGCTGGACGGTGCAGGCCAGCCCCGCGTGGTCGACCAAGCACCTGGAAGACGACGGCGAGCGCGTGAAGGCCAAGCTGCTCAAGGGTTTCGCCGAGATCACCGGCATCCGCGCCACGCCGCCCTTCGCCGAGGTGCAGCGCTGGCGCTACGCGCAGACGCAGACCCCGCTGGGCCGCAGCCACCTGCTCGACACCGCGCTGGGCATTGGCCTGTGCGGCGACTGGTGCCTGGGCCACCGGGTGGAGGACGCCTTCGTGTCCGGCCTGGAGCTTGCGCTGGCCGTGGCCTGACAGCCCCATGAACCGGTGAGCTACCGCGGACGCTTCGCGCCCTCACCCACCGGCCCGCTGCACGCGGGCTCGCTGGTGGCCGCGCTGGCCAGCTGGCTGGACGCGCGCGCCCACGGCGGCGCCTGGCTCGTGCGCATCGAGGACGTGGACACGCCGCGCTGCATCCCCGGGGCCGACCAGCTCATCCTGCAACAGCTCGCCGCCTGCGGCCTGGAGAGCGACGAGCCCGTGGTGTGGCAATCGGCGCGCGGCGCCGGCTACCAGGCCGCGCTGGACCGGCTCATCGCGCAGGGCGACGTGTTCCCCTGCGCCTGCTCGCGCCAGGACATCGAGCGCGCGCTGCTGGCCAACGGCACGCCGCGCGAACGCCACCAGGCCGCCGTGTACCCGGGCACCTGCCGGCCGGAGAACGGCGGCCTGCGGGGCCGCGCGCCGCGCGCCTGGCGCTTTCGGGTGCCGGACGGCGCCCCGGTGCGCTGGCACGACCGCCGCCTCGGCCCGCAGTCGCAGGACGTGGCGGCCACGGTGGGCGACTTCATCCTGCGCCGCGCCGACGGCCTGTGGGCCTACCAGCTCGCCGTGGTGGTGGACGACGCCGCGCAAGGCATCACCCACGTGGTGCGCGGCGAGGACCTGGCCGACAACACGCCGCGCCAGATCCTGCTGCAGCGCGCGCTGGGCTTGCCCACGCCGCAGTACCTGCACACGCCGCTGGTGCGGGGCGACAACGGCGAGAAGCTGAGCAAGCAGAACGGTGCCCAGGCGCTGGACCTGAGCGACCCGCTCGTGGCCCTGAACGCGGCGGCGCGCGCGCTGGGCTTGAGCCCGCGCACGGGGACCGTCGCCTCGGCACTGAAGGACTGGTCCCGGGCCTGGGCCGGCTCTGCGCCTTAAGCGCTCCATCAGGAACGGGCCTGTCCGGCCGACCACTCAACCGGCGTTCAGCGACCGCGGCCCCCGGCCGCAGCCTCACCGCCCGACCATGGAACGCCACACATCGCCCACGGCGCCAAAGACCGCGCAGCCTTTGCGGACCAGCGCCGAGACCGCGCCACCCGAGCGCCCACCCGCCACACCCCCATCGACCGGGTGGGGATCCAGCCTATCCACGCACTTCCAGCGGATGGGCATCGGCCTCAACGCCGCCCTCAACCAAGACGGCCAATACCAACAGGCCCACCGCCAACGCATGGCGTGGGGGCACGACGCGCAAGCGGCCACGGCCATCGCCACGACGGCCGACTACCCCCGCCTGCACGCGCTGGTGTTCAGCACCCTGATCGGCCCACCGCCCTTCGCCCCACGCACACCCCGCCGGTGCCGCCAGGCCGCCGCCAGGGCCGGCGACGCGTCCACGCTCCGGGCGGCCCTGTTCCGGTGGTGCGTCGGCGCCGACTGGACGGTCTGGCGTGCCGTGGCCAGCGCCTGGCTGGGTGAGATCGTGAGCCTGCAAGGTCCCGACGATGGCGACACGGTTCTCACCCTCATTCAGACACTCGCCCAACCCGACCCCTCCCGGCCGCACGAATGGGTTCCGCGAATGGCCGAGCTGCTGAGCGACACCCTGGAGCACCTGCCACCCGAGCGGCGCCTGAACTGGCTGCGGGCGCTGGACGCGCAGGCCACGCGAAGGCTCCACGCGCAATGGCCCGCGGAGACCGCCTTCCCGGTGGCGCAGGCGGCCTTGTGCGGCGCCGCGCGCGCGCTGATCGACGCGCACAGCGACCCGGCCCCCCCCGCCCCTGGATGGGGTGCTCACCACCCCGTCCCGCGACGACAAGCCGCGCCTGATCGAGCTGTTCCGCCGCTGCGCCTCGGCGGCGCTGGCCTATCACGCCGGCGATGCGACCAAGGCCGCGGCGCTGGCCAGCCGGACCCACTCTTGTTCCGCTCCACCGGCCTCACACCATGCACCACGACCCCGGCACTTTCGCGACCGACCTCGCCCGCCTGCTGCAGGCCGAGCCCGAGCTGTTCGGCCAGCTCGAAATCGACGGTCAGGTGGTCAGCGGCGCGCTCGGGCACGAGCACCCCATGGCCTGGCGCTGCCTGAGCGATCTCGAGGCCGTCGAGACCCTGACCCTGGTGTCGCCCTCGCCGGCCGAGCTCGACACCCTGCCCCACTGGCGCGACCCGGGCTGGTCCATCTCGACGCGGGACCTGGCGCCCGAAGCCAGCCTCACGCTCTGGTGGCACGCGGCCACGCAGCAGGCCATGCTGGCCTCGCAGATCCCGCTGAATGAACTCAGGCACGACGCGGTGGCGCGCACGCTGCGCCTGCACCACGAAGGACTGGACCTGTGCCGCCGAATGGCGCGCCAGGCCTGGGCCGACGCCCGCCCGCGCGGCGCCATCGCGCTCGGGGGCGCCGAGGCGATGGCGGCCGCCAACACCCACTACTTGGCCTTCAACCTGCTGAAGGCGCTCTCGCCGGAACTCATCCCGCTGGCCCACCAAGCGCCCGCGCTGAAGCACTGCCCGGGCATCGGCCGGGCCATCCGCCTGCTGGCCAAATCCGGGTGGTCGACGAGGCGGCCGTGCTGTTCGCCCATGGCTTCCTGTGCCAGCTGGCGGCCCGCGACCAGCAGGAAGAGTCCCGGCGGCACTGGCTGAACGCGCTGTCGCTCCGATTCGACCGGTCCATCACCAAGAGCCACGCGCCGGACATCGCCCGACTCATCCACACGCTGTTCCTGCCCAGCCCGCTCCACTGAACCCGGCCCATGTCCTGCAGCAAAGCCCTGTCCCCATCCCACGCACGGCGCCACTCATGGCCTGGCCCGGGCCTGCCGAACCCCGGTCCACACCCACCGCACAACCCGCTCGCCGCCGGGCGTGCCGCGCGGCTGGTGCGCGACAACCCCCCGCCCTTCAGCCGCGGCCGCCAGCCACACGGCCCGGCCTCGGCCCTCTGGTTGCTGCTCATGCCCCGCCTGCCGGCGCGCACCCCCGAGCAGGCGGCGACGCACGCCGCGGTCCTCCGCGTCCTGCTGGCGCAACAAGATCCCGCGGCGCGCGCGGACCTGTTCCGCGGCTACGAGCGGTGGCACCCCTTCCATGCGCCCACCGACCCCACCGCCCGCCTCTTCCACCTGGTGTCTCACCTGCAAAAACCCGAGCACCGCGCGACGGAACGCACCTGGGCGGCCCTGCACCGCGCACCGAGCCCGGGCCCATCGACGCACTGGACCCTGTGGCGCGAACTCTGCCGCGTGCTGGCCGCGCAGTTGGCGCCGGTGGTGCAATCGTTCCAGCGGTCTAGGCAGTCGGCGCCGAACCAGCGCCGGCTCGACGCCCTCGTCCTGCGCGCGCTGCTGCGCCTGTCGGACCCCGACGGGGGCGATGCCACGGTGGCCATCCAGCACCTGTTCGAGTTGCTCAGCGACCTGACGCACGCCATCGACGTGGCGCATCGACCGCACTTCGCGCAGCGGCTCTATGGCGCCTGCACCTCGTGGATCCAGCAGTCGATGCGGCCTCCCTTCGCCCCTTTCACGCCGGCCCGGCCGCCCGTTCACCTCCTGGCCTTGCAAGGGGCCCTGTACGTGCTGCGCAAGGGCCTGTGCCCCTCCGAGGAAGCGTCGCCGCTGCACGCGCCGCCAGCGCTGGCCCACACGGTATCCGCCTTCGCCCAGCTGTTCTGTGCCCTGCACGCGCCCGACCTGGCGCAACGCCGGCGCCAACTGGCCGCGCTGCGCGATCGCGTCGAGGCCGATGCGCTGCTGTCGATGCACCGCGAGGACGCGGCCCGGGCCCTTCAAGGCCTGCTGTCCGTCTGTCTGCACGATGGAGGCCGTCGCGCCGACGGACCTGGCGGGCCTGGCCATGGGCGGCCCGGTCGGCACGCCCCCTAAAATCCCGGCCCGACCATGACCGACCCCCGCCACGCGCAACCGCGCACTCCCCCCAGCGACGTGCCCTTCCTGCGGCAGGTCAAGAGCTACGTGCTGCGCGCGGGCCGCACCACGGCCGCGCAGGCCAAGGCCTACGAGGTCTACGGCCCGCGCTTCCTGCTGCCCTACACCGCCGACCAGCACCTGGACG
The DNA here is from genome assembly GCF_034421675.1 of Hydrogenophaga sp. SNF1. Taxonomy (NCBI): domain Bacteria; kingdom Pseudomonadati; phylum Pseudomonadota; class Betaproteobacteria; order Burkholderiales; family Comamonadaceae; genus Hydrogenophaga; species Hydrogenophaga sp. SNF1. Next base: position 1,861,708 of record NZ_CP139793.1, on the reverse strand, counting down.
CCCGCGCCGCCTTCGGCCGCGAGGCCCCACTGGTGCTGGAGATCGGCTTCGGCATGGGCGGCGCCACGGCCCACATCGCCAGCGTGCGGCCGCAGGACAACTTCCTCTGCTGCGAGGTGCACGAGCCCGGCGTGGGCGCGCTGCTCAAGCTCGCGGGCGACGGCGGGCTGGAGAACATCCGCATCCTGCGCCACGACGCGGTCGAGGTCATGGACCACATGCTGGCCGACGCCAGCCTGGACGGCGTGCACGTGTTCTTCCCCGACCCCTGGCACAAGACCAAACACCACAAGCGCCGCCTCATCCAGGGCCCGTTCGTGAACCGCCTGGCCAACAAGCTCAAGCCCGGCGGCTACCTGCACCTGGCCACCGACTGGCAGCCCTACGCCGAGCAGATGCTGGAGGTGCTGCGCGCCGAGCCCCTGCTGCGCAACAGCGTGGGCGACGACGCCGGTGGCTACGCCCCCAAGCCCGACTACCGCCCGCTCACCAAGTTCGAGAACCGCGGCTTGAAGCTCGGCCACGGCGTGTGGGACCTGGTCTGGCGCCGGGTCTGAGCGCGAGAGGCCCATCCGGCCCATCCGGCGGTCGGCCATTGAATCGGCCATTGAACGGGCGCACGCTGCCCCCCCTGCTGGAGCAGGCCTGCCACCTGCCATGCACGCCCGGCGAGCGGCTCCAGCGGTTCGACGCCATCTTCAATCCACTGCCGGCGCGCAACGAGGCCAGCGGCTCGCTGCACGCGCTTGTGCCTGCAGGCCATCCTGACGCTGATCGACCCGCTGGAGCGCTGGGATCTCTGCACGGCGGCCCTGCGCAGGGGCGAAGCGCCGTCCGCCTGGACGACAGCCGCGCCGAGTCCGCCGTGCAAGGCTTCTTCGATCGGTGGAAGAAGGGCCAGCGCCTCCAGGGGGCCGCCAAGCTTTAGGGAAGCGCTGCGCCACACCCGCCGCACAGGCCCATTTGCTTCATGCGGCAATGCCTCGCGTCACGCGGGCGGGCCAGGGTGGGTGCAGACCCTCCCGAGTCAGACAGGATGCCTGCCTATCCAGCGGAACCTGCGTGTTTTCAATGGAAAGCGGTATCGGGAATCCGGGGCGTGAAATTTCCCTGCGCGATGGAACGCTTTGCAGCGCTGTTGCGGATGAATGCTTTGAACCCGTCCCCATTGGCCGTGGCGGCTTTGTCGCGCCGAGACCCGCCGGATTTCGCGTTGTGGTGCATGGCAAGCGGCTGGCCCGCCCAATTTCCGAAGATATTTCCATGGCATACTGGCGAGAATTCGCCGGAATGGGCGGCCTTTAGTGTGAAGCCTCGCATCAATGCAATGCGCAGGAATCTGCGCGGGGCCCATTACCAGCCATGCCCCCGACAGACGAAATGCACAACCGATATGGAAAACTGGCCTCTTGGGTTTACAACCTGGACAAACCGGTCGGCCGTTCCTTTGGGGACATAGAGTACTATCGACAGCGCCTGCAGAATGGCCCGGCCGGACCCATTCTTGAGCCCGCTGTCGGCAACGGCCGCATTTTTGTGCCGATGCTTGAAGCTGGTTTCCAAATGGAGGGCTTCGATGCGTCCAATGAGATGCTTGATTATTGCCGGCGTGAGTGCCAGGCCCGAAATCTCTCCGCCGGCTTGACGCAACAGACATTCGAAGAATTCTCTTACGAGAAGAGCTTTGCTGCCATCATCGTTCCAGCCGGGTCGTTTCAGCTGGTCACGGATGTGGCCTCGGCTGGCGCCTTATTGAAGCGGTTCCATGATCAATTGTCGCCCAATGGGAGGGTGATCATCGACCTCGATGCCATCGGCGGATTTCTTGGGCCTTCCGGTTCCGTTCGCCATTGGGTGACGGAAGACGGCGACCTGCTGACACTGACGGACCATCGACTCGAAACCAACCACATCTCGCAGACGACCCTTTCCAGTCTCCGCTATGAGCATTGGCACAGTGGACGCCTAATGGCGACCGAGCTCGATTTGTTCGAATTGCGCTGGTGGGGTGTCCATGAATTCTCGCTCGCGTTGCGAGAGGCCGGTTTCACTGATGTGGTGGTGTCAGGCAACTACCAGCACGGCAAAGCGCCGCAGAAGGACGACGCAATCATCAGCTTTGAAGCGCGGCGCCCATAGGATGCGCGCAGCGCAGTCGGTCGGCCCCGTGCTGTTCGGGCCCGGCCACGACCCCGCGGGTGCGCCACGCCAGCCCGCCGCCCGTGCCCGACACGCCCGACCGGCGCCTGCGGTACAAAGCGGCCCTCTCGCCCGTCTGACACCCGCATGGCGCACCGCCCCAAGAACCCCCTGATCCCCACGCGCGAGGGCGTGTCGCCCAGTTGCGTGGCCATTCCCTTCGCCAAGCCGGCGCCCTGGGCCTCGGTGCTGCAGTTCCTGAGCGAGCGCCTGCCGGTGATCGCCCCCGGCGAATGGGCGCGGCGCCTGGCGCGCGGCGAGGTGCTCGACGACCATGGCCAGGCCCTGGCGCCCGAGGCCCCCTGCGAGCCCGGCGCCCGGCTCTACTACTGGCGCCACATCAAGGACGAAGCGGAGATTCCCTTCGAGCCCCAGATCCTGTTCCAGGACGGGCACCTGCTGGTGGCCGACAAGCCGCACTTCATGCCCGTCACGCCCAGCGGGCGCTATGTGCGGCACAGCCTGATGGTGCGGCTCAAGCAGCGCACGGGGCTGGACACGCTCAACCCCATCCACCGCATCGACCGAGAAACCGCCGGCCTGGTGGTGTTCAACCTCCGGCCGCAGGACCGCAACGCCTACCACGCGCTGTTCCGCGAGCGCGCGGTCGACAAGACCTACGAGGCCATCGCGCCGCACGACCCCGCGCTCGCGCTGCCGCTCACCCGCCGCAGCCGCATCGAGGAAGACGTGGAGGCCTTCTTCCGCATGGTGGAGGCCGAGGGCGAGCCCAACAGCGAGACGCGCGTCGAGCGGCTGGAGGTGCGCGGCGCCTGGGCGCGCTACGGCCTGGCACCACGCACGGGCAAGCGCCACCAGCTGCGCGTGCACCTCGACGCCCTGGGCCTGCCCATCGCGGGGGACCAGTTCTACCCACGCGTGCGGCGCGGCCCCGACGAGGCCGAGGATTTCACCGACCCCTTGCGGCTGCTGGCGCGCGCCATCGCGTTCACCGACCCGGTGACGGGCCAGGCCCGGCGCTTCGAGAGCGCGCGCACGCTGGACTGGCCCTTGCACTGACCGGCGGTCGCCCACAGGCGCAGGCGATCCGCTGGCGGGGAACGCCAGGTCAAGAAAACCTCGAAGCTGCCGACGAGAGAGGGTGGGACACCGCCCTCGCTGTACCCGCTGTCGCGCTTTCGCCTTACATGCCCCGCACTTCCATCGATACGCCCGCCGCCGTCGTGCAGGCGCTCAACCACGACGGCGCCGTGCTGCCCCCGCGCAGTTCCTGCGACGTGTTCTCCCAGACCCAGGCCAAGGTGCAGTGCATGGTCTGCATCGCGCCGGCCATGAAGCGCACCGTGCCCCACGTGGTGGTGGTGCTGATGGGCGCCGACCGCCACGACCAGCGCGAGGCCGCCACCGTGCTGCAGCGCCTGCTGGGCGAGGGCTCGGCCACGCCGGTCGACCTGCGCGTGCTGCAGTCCGGCGGCGTCACCCTCATGCTGGCCCCCTGGGCCGCGCGCGAGCTCGTGCGCGGCGTCGCCGATTCGGTGGCCAAGAGCTGGCACCCGCAGCGCATCACGGTGGACGGCTCGCGCCTGGACGGCGACGGCGTGGTCGTGGTGCCCGGCCCGGGCTCGCAGGGCGACATGGCGGTGGAAATCCGCCAGGCGCTGGAGTCCTTCGTGGCCGACACCGGTTCGCTGTGGGAACACGCCCGCCGCCTGCTCTCCAGCAAGACCGAGCCCAAGCGCTGGACGCTGCCGCTGGGCTGCAGCGTGATCGAACGCCACGAGGGCCGCCAGGTCTGCTGGGACATCGGCTTCGAGGACATGCGCAAGCTGGAGCGCGCGGTCGCCCTGGTCGACGCGCGCCTGGCCATGGGCCGCGACCACCTGCTGCGCCCCTGGGCCGCCGCCGAGGACGACGCGGTGGAAACCCGCCTGCCCTCGATCTCGCTGATGGCCCTCGCGCCCTCGCGCGAAGCGCGCGCGCAACTGGCGCGCCTGCTGCGCAACGTGCTGTTTCAGATCGGCCGGCTGGGCTTCGTGGCCTCGCGCCCGGCGGACATGGCGGACACCTCGGGCCAGCCGGGCTGATCAGACCCGCTCGGCCACCCAGCCCTGCACCGAAGCCAGGGCCTTCGCCAGCCCGCTCGGGTCGGTGCCGCCGGCCATGGCCATGTCGGGCTTGCCGCCGCCCTTGCCGCCCACCTGCTGGGCGACGAAGTTCACCAGCTCGCCGGCCTTCACCTTGCCCACGCTGTCGGCCGTGACGCCGGCGGCCAGCTGCACCTTGCCGCCGTCCACCGCCGCCAGCACGATGGCCGCGCTCTTGAGCTTGTCCTTGAGCTTGTCCATCGTGTCGCGCAAGGTCTTGGCGTCGGCGCCGTCGAGCGTGGCGGCCAGCACCTTGAGGCCCTTCACGTCCACCGCGCGGCCCAGCAGCTCGTCGCCCTGGCTGGACGCCAGCTTGCCCTTGAGCGCGGCGATTTCCTTCTCCAGCGCCTTGATCTGCTCCAGCGTCTGGCCCACGCGTGCGGTGAGCTCGGACGCCGGCGCCTTCAGCGCGCCCGCGGCCTGGGCCACGGTGCTTTCCAGCGACTGCAGGTAGGCCAGCGCGTTCTCGCCCGTGACGGCCTCGATGCGGCGCACGCCGGCGGCCACGCCGCCCTCGCCCACCACCTTGAACAGGCCGATGTCGCCGGTGCGCGTCACGTGCGTGCCGCCGCACAGTTCGCGGCTGCTGCCGATGTCGAGCACGCGCACGGTGTCGCCGTACTTCTCGCCGAACAGCATCATGGCGCCGGTCTTCTGGGCCGACTCGATGTCCATCAGGCGCGCCTGCGTGGCCGCGTTGGCCAGGATCTCGGCGTTCACCAGGGCCTCGATGCGGCGGACCTGTTCGTCGCTGAGCGGCGCGTTGTGCGCGAAGTCGAAGCGCGTGCGCTCGGCGTTCACCAGCGAGCCCTTCTGCTGCACGTGATCGCCCAGCACCTCGCGCAGGGCCTTGTGCATCAGGTGGGTGGCGCTGTGGTTGCGCACGGTGGCGGCGCGCTGGGCGGTGTTCACCTGCGCGTTCACCGCATCACCGACGTTGAGCGTGCCCTGTTCCACCGTGCCGTGGTGGCCGTACACGTCGGCCTTGATCTTCTGCGTGTCGGCCACCGCGAAGCGCGCCGAGCCGGCGCTGATCAGGCCTTCGTCGCCCACCTGGCCGCCGCTCTCGGCGTAGAAGGGCGTGCTGTCGAGCACCACCACCCCGCTCTGCCCGCTCTTGAGCGCGGCCACGGGGGTGCCGTCGAGGTACAGCGCGACGATCTTGCCCGGGGCCTCGAGCCGCTCGTAGCCCACGAACTGGTTGCCCGCCCCGCCGTACTCCAGCGCCTTGTCCATCTTGAACTTGCCGGCCGCTCGGGCCTGCGCCTTCTGGCGCTCCATGGCGGCCTGGAAGCCGGCCTCGTCCACGGCCACGCCGCGCTCGCGGCAGACGTCGTTGGTCAGGTCCAGCGGGAAGCCGTAGGTGTCGTGCAGCTTGAAGGCCACGTCGCCGGGCAGCACCGTCTGGCCGCCCGCGAGCGCGGCGTCCAGGATCTCCATGCCATTGGCCAGCGTTTCATAGAAGCGCTCCTCCTCGGCCTTGAGCACCTCGACGATGCGCGACTCCTGACGGGCCAGGTTGGGATAGGCCGCGCCCATCAGCCGCACCAGCACCGGCACCAGCTTGTGGAAGAAGGGCGTCTTCTGGCCCAGCTTGTAGCCGTGGCGGATGGCGCGGCGCACGATGCGGCGCTGCACATAGCCGCGGCCCTCGTTGCTGGGAATGACGCCGTCGCTCACCAGGAAGGCGGTCGCGCGGATGTGGTCGGCGATGACCTTGAGCGAAGGGTTGGCCAGGTCGCTGGTGTGGGTCTCGCGCGCGGCGGCCTCGATCAGCGCCGCGAAGATGTCGATCTGGTAGTTGCTGTGCACGTGCTGCAGGATGGCGGCCAGGCGCTCCAGGCCCATGCCGGTGTCCACGCAGGGCGCGGGCAGCGGCACCACGCTGCCGTCTTCCTTCATGTCGAACTGCATGAACACGTGGTTCCAGATCTCGATGAAGCGGTCGCCGTCCTCGTCGGGGCTGCCCGGGGGGCCGCCGGGGATGTGCGGGCCGTGGTCGTAGAAGATCTCCGAGCAGGGGCCGCAGGGGCCGGTGTCGGCCATCATCCAGAAGTTGTCGCTCTTGTACTTGCCGCCCTTGTTGTCGCCGATGCGGATCACGCGCTCGGGCGGCAGGCCGATTTCCTTGGTCCAGATGTCGAAGGCCTCGTCGTCTTCGTGGTAGACGGTGGCGAGCAGGCGCTCCTTGGGCAGCTTGTAGACCTCGGTCAGCAGCTCCCAGCCCCACTTCAGGCTCTCGCGCTTGAAGTAGTCGCCAAAGCTCCAGTTGCCCAGCATCTCGAAGAAGGTGTGGTGGCGCGCGGTGTAGCCCACGTTCTCCAGGTCGTTGTGCTTGCCGCCGGCGCGCAGGCAGGCCTGCACGGACGCGGCCCGCACGTAGGGGCGCTTGTCGGTGCCCAGGAACACGTCCTTGAACTGCACCATGCCCGAGTTGGTGAACATGAGCGTGGGGTCGTTGCCCGGCACCAGCGGGCTGGACGGCACCACCGTGTGCCCCTTGGAGGCGAAGAAGTCCAGGAAGCTCTTGCGGATGTCGGCGACGGAGACGGGAGCGGTCGTGGGGGCTGTCATAGGACCTTTGGGGCTGCGGGATGGGAGCGCGCCGGGCACGCGAACCCGCTATTTTCCAACATGCGGGACAGGCGCCACCATCCCGGGGAAAACCACCGCCCCGGGTGGGCGGTCGCCGGCGTTCGCGCACCCCGCCCCACCCCCGGGGCTATGCTCCCACCCCGGATCGGGAGCACAATCGCGCCCTGAATTATTTAACAAGTTAAATTTTCACCTTCCCGCTGCCTCGCGAACCGACGGAGACACCCATGGACATGAAAACCTCCCCCCTGGCCCTGCTGAAAGACCCCAGCCTGCTCAAGACCGACGGCCTCATCAACGGCCAGTGGGTCAAGGGCGGCGCCCGCTTCGACGTGCACGACCCCGCCACCGGCCAGAAGCTGGCCGACGTGGCCAACCTGGGCGCGGCCGACGCCGAGGCCGCCATCGCCGCCGCCGACAAGGCCTGGCCGGCCTGGCGCGCGCGCAGCGCCAAGGAACGCGCCAACCTGCTGCGCAAGTGGTACGACCTGCTGATGGCGAACCAGGAAGACCTGGGCCGCATCCTTACCGCCGAGCAGGGCAAGCCCTTCGCCGAGGGCAAGGGCGAGATCGCCTACGGCGCCAGCTTCGTCGAGTGGTTCGCCGAGGAGGCCAAGCGCGTCAACGGCGAGACCCTGCCCACCTTCGACCCCAACCGCCGCCTGCTGGTGCTCAAGCAGCCCATTGGCGTGTGCGCGGCCATCACGCCCTGGAACTTCCCGCTGGCCATGATCACGCGCAAGGTGGCGCCGGCCCTGGCCGCCGGCTGCCCGGTGGTGATCAAGCCGGCCGAGCTCACGCCGCTGACGGCCCTGGCCGCCGCCGAGTTGGCCGTGCGCGCCGGCATCCCGGCCGGCGTGCTCAACGTCATCACCGCCGACTCGCAGCAGAGCATCGCCGTGGGCAAGGCCCTGTGCGCCAGCGACACGGTGCGCCACCTGAGCTTCACCGGCTCCACCGAAGTCGGCCGCATCCTCATGGCGCAGTGCGCGCCCACGGTGAAGAAGCTGGCGCTGGAGCTGGGCGGCAACGCCCCCTTCATCGTCTTCGACGACGCCGACATCGACTCCGCCGTGGAAGGCGCGCTGGCCAGCAAGTACCGCAACGCCGGGCAGACCTGCGTCTGCGCCAACCGCTTCTACGTGCAGGCCGGCGTGTACGACGAGTTCGTGAAGAAGTTCGCCGCCAAGGTCCAGGCCTTCAAGGTGGGCAACGGTTTTGAAGACGGCGTGGTGCAGGGCCCGCTGATCGAGGACGCGGCGGTGGACAAGGTGCAGCGCCACGTGGACGACGCCGTGGCCAAGGGCGGCACGGTGGTGGCCGGCGGCAAAAAGCTGCAGGGCCAGTTCTTCGAGCCCACGGTGGTGGCCGGCGCCAAGGCCGACATGCTGTGCGCGCGCGAGGAGACCTTCGGCCCCTTCGCGCCGGTCTTCAAGTTCGAGACCGAGCAGGAGGCCATCGACGCCGCGAACAACACCGAGTTCGGCCTGGCCAGCTACTTCTACAGCCGCGACGTGGGGCGCATCTTCCGCGTGAGCGAGGCGCTGGAGTACGGCATGGTGGGCATCAACGTGGGCATCCTGGCCACCGAGCACGTGCCCTTCGGCGGCGTCAAGCAGTCCGGCCTGGGCCGCGAGGGCTCGCACCACGGCATGGACGACTACGTCGAGATCAAGTACCTGTGCCTGGGGGATGTTCTGAAGTGATCCCCCCGCGCCGGCCTGCGGCCGTCCCCCCCCAGGGGGCGGCCGCTGCGGCCCGGCAAAGCCGGCTCCGCGCGGCCCCCGGCTGAGGGGCGTGCTCTCCACCGCCTCTTCGTCATGCAATTTCACTGGAACAACCCCTACCCCGTCTCACGCGCGCCGCTGATGGCGCGCAACGCGGTGGCCACCACCCAGCCGCTGGCCGCGATGGCCGGGCTGCGCATGCTGCTCAAGGGCGGCAACGCGATCGACGCGGCCATCGCCACCGCCGCCGCATTGACGGTGGTGGAGCCCTGCTCCAACGGCCTGGGCAGCGACAACTTCGCCATCGTCTGGGACGGCGAGCGCCTGCACGGCATGAATGCCTCGGGCGTGGCGCCCATGGGCTGGAGCAAGGCCTACTTCGATCAGAAGCACGGTGGCCAGATGCCCCTGCGCGGCTTCGACGCCGTCACCGTGCCGGGCGCCGTGAGCGGCTGGGCGGCGCTGTCCGAACGCTTCGGCGCCCTGCCTTTCGCCGATCTGATGGAGCCCGCCATCGAACTCGCCGAGCGCGGCCACGCAGTGGCGCCGGTGATCGCGAAGAAGTGGGCGCAGGCCGTGCCCCTGCTGCACGACAAGCCCGGCTTCGCCCAGGCCTTCCTGCCGCGCGGGCGCGCGCCGCAGGCGGGCGAGCGCTTCGCCTTCCCCGATGCCGCCCGCGCGCTGCGCGCCATCGCCCAGACGCGCGGCGAGGCCTTCTACCGCGGCGAGATCGCCGCCGCCATCGAGGCCTTCGCCCGCGAGCACGGCGCCCAGCTGCGCGCCAGCGACCTCGCCGCCCAACAGGCGCAATGGGTGCAGCCCATCGAGATCGGCTTCGCCGGCCACACGGTGCACGAGCTGCCGCCCAACGGCCAGGGCATCGCCGCGCTGATGGCGCTGGGCATGCTGGAGCAACTGGACATCGGCCGCTTCGGGGTCGACAGCATCGAAGGCCAGCACCTGCAGATCGAGGCCATGAAGCTGGCCTTCGCCGACACCTACCGCTGGGTGGCCGACGAGCGCTACATGACCGAGGTCACCGCGGCCGACCTGCTGGACCCCGCCTACTTGCGCGAGCGCGCCCAGCGCATCGACCCCCAACGCGCCATCGACCCCGGGCCCGGCGAGCCGCCGCGCGGCGGCACGGTGTACCTCACCACCGCCGACGCGCAGGGCCGCATGGTCAGCCTGATCCAGTCCAACTACCTGGGCTTCGGCAGCGGTGTGGTGGTGCCCGGCTGGGGCGTGAGCCTGCAGAACCGCGGCCACGGCTTCACGCTGCAGGACGGCCACCCCAACCAGGTGGCGCCGGGCAAGCGGCCCTTCCACACCATCATTCCAGGCTTTCTCACGCGCGGCGGCCAGCCGGTGATGGGCTTCGGCGTGATGGGCGCCAACATGCAGCCGCAGGGCCATGTGCAAACGCTGGTGCGCATGCTGGTGCACGGCCAGCAGCCGCAGGCCGCCAGCGACGCGCCGCGCTGGAAGTGGGGCAAGGGCCTGGACGTGGACTTCGAGTCCACCATGGACCTCGCGCTGCGCGAGGGCCTCAAGGCCCTGGGCCACCGCTTCGAGCCCACCGCCGACAGCTACCTCGACTTCGGCAGCGGCCAGTTCATCGCCCGCCTGAGCGACGACCTGGAGGACGGCTACGTGGCCGCCAGCGACTCGCGGCGCGACGGGCAAGCGGTGGGGTTTTGAGCGCCCCGGCGGCGCGAGCCCCCGCCCGCGCCCCCTGCTGCGCCATCGACTTCGGCACCTCCAACTCGGCCATCGCGCTGCCAGCGCCCGGCGGCGGCGTCGAACTGGTCGAGGTCGAGCCCGGCCGGCGCACCATGCCCACCGCGGTCTTCTACCAGGTGGAGGGGCTGGCGGCCCACGAGGAGCCGCAGCGCGCGTACGGCCGCGAGGCCCTCGCCGCCTACATGGAGGGGCATGAGGGGCGGCTCATGCGCTCGATGAAGAGCATCCTCGGCTCCAGCCTGGCCGAGCAGAGCACCGAGGTGGGCGCCGGCCGCTCGGTGCGCTACCTCGACGTGGTCTCGGGCTACCTGCGGCACCTGAAGTCGCTGGCCGAGCAACAGGCCGGCGCGCCGCTGGAGCGCGCGGTGCTGGGCCGGCCGGTCTATTTCGTCGACGGCGATCCGGTGCGCGACGCCCAGGCGCAGCAGGCGCTGGAAGACGCGGCGCGCGCCGTCGGCCTGCGCGAGCTGAGCTTCCAGTACGAGCCGATCGCCGCCGCGCTCGACTACGAGCAGACCGTGCAGCGCGAGCAGCTGGTGCTGGTCGCCGACATCGGGGGCGGCACCTCGGACTTCTCGCTCGTGCGCGTCGGGCCCGAACGCCGCCAGCGACTGGAGCGCCAGGGCGACATCCTGGCCAACCACGGCGTGCACGTCGCCGGCACCGACTTCGACCGCCACATCGAGCTGGCCAGCATCCTGCCCCTGTGCGGCTACAAGGGCCTGGGCCCGCAGCGCCCCGGCGAGACGCCGCGCGAGGTGCCCAGCCGCGTGTACTTCGACCTCGCCACCTGGCACCTCATCAACACGGTCTACAGCCCCCGGCGCATGGCCGAACTGCGCCGCATGGGCGGCTTCTACGGCGACCCCACGCAGTACCGGCGGCTGATGACCGTGCTGGAGCAGCGCCTGGGCCACGCCCTCGTCGGCCAGGCCGAAGCGGCCAAGATCGCCGTCGCCGAGGGCGGCGCCACCCGCATCGACCTGGCCCGGCTGGAACCCGGCCTGCACGCCACGCTCGACGGCGCCCAGGCGGTGCAGGCGCTGGACGCGCAGTTGCAGCGCATCGTGGCGGCGGCCGACGAAACGCTGCGGGCGGGCGGCGTGCGCGCCGACGCGGTGGACGCCGTGTACTTCACCGGCGGCTCCACCGGCTTCAGGCCCCTGACCGAGCGCATTGCCGCCCGCCTGCCGGCGGCGCTCGCCTGGCATGGGGACCGCGACGCCAGCGTGGCCCGGGGGCTGGGCGTGCAGGCGCTGCGGCTGTTCGCGTAGGCGGCCTCGGCGGCCTCGGCGGGCTTGCCCGGCGCGATACCGCGTATCGCTGCGAGCGATGCGCCAGCGCCATCCCCGCCCGTAGACTGCCCGGCGTTCCCTCAACGCCACGGCAGACCCCATGAACATCACCCAGGACGGACAAGGACCTCTGGTGGTCCTGAGCCACGCACTCGCCCTCGACCGCCACATGTGGGACGCGCTCACCGCCCTGCTCGCCCCGCGCTGCACCGTGGTCCGCTACGACCACCGTGGCCATGGACGGGGCCCCTCGCCCGAGGCGCCCTACACCATCGACGACCTGGCGGACGACGCCGCCGCCGTGATCCGCTCGGTCTCATCGCGACCCGTGGTGTTCGCCGGCCTGTCGCTCGGTGGCATGGTCGGTCAGGCGCTGGCCGCGCGGCACCCTTCGCTGCTGCGGGGCCTGGCGGTCATCAACGCCGCGCCGCACTACGCCGACCGCGCGCTGTGGGACACGCGCATCCAGGCCGTGCGCACCAGCGGCATGCCCGCCGTGGCCGAGGCCTCGCTCGACCGCTGGCTCACGCCGGGCTTTCGCCAGAGCCCGGCCGGCCAGGCCGTGGCCGAGCGCCTGCGCCAGACCTTGCTTGGCACCGATTCGCTGGGCTACGTGCGCGCCTGCGAGGCCATCGCGGCCATGGACCTGCGCCCGGGCAACCGACGCATCCACACGCCCACGCTGGTCGTCGCGGGCCGGCACGACCTCGCCACGCCGCTGGCGCAGTCGCAGGCCATCGCCGCCGACATCGCGGGCGCGCGCATCGTCGAGGTCGACGCTGCGCACATCAGCGCCGCTGAATGCCCGGCCGAGCTGGCCCGCGCGCTCGACGACTGGATGCGCACGCTGCCCGCCGAGGCCGCCTGAGCCCTCAGCCGCGCGGTGCGTTGGCCGCGCGGCCGTTGCGGTCGTAGGCGCGCGCCTGCAGGCGCGGGAACTCGCGGATCAGCGCCTGGCGCAGCCACTGGTTGGCCGGGTCGGTGTGCGCGCTGCGGTGCCAGTACAGGTTGGCCTGGAACGTCGGCGGCCGAAAGGGCAGCCGCACCTGCTTGATGCGCGGGTGGTCGATGATGAAATCGGCCAGCGCCTGCGGCACCACGGCCACCGCATCGCTCTCCGCCACGATGACGGGCACGCTCATGAAGTGCGGCGTGCGCAGCACCACGTCGCGCTGCAGCTGGCGCCGCTGCAGGAAGCGGTCGAACACCTCCTGGCTGCGGCCGGTGGCCTCCACCACCACGTGCGGCAGGCGCGCGAACTGCTCCGGCGTCATGCGCTCGCCCAACTCGGGGTGGCGCGCGGCCGCGAGACAGGCGAACGAGTGCAACGCGATGCGCCGGTGCATGAAGGCCGAGCCCTTGATGTCGGGGTAGAAGCCGGCCGCCATGTCCACCTCGCCCGCCGCCATCGCCTCCTCCAGGTCGCGCGGCGACATGAACACCGAGCGCAGGCTCATGCGCGAGGCGTTTTCCTTCAAGGCCCGCAGCGCGATCGGCAGGTAGATGCCCTCGGCGATGTCGGTGAGCGCGATGCGGAACTCGCGCGTGGAAGTGGTGGGGTCGAACACCGGCGGCTTGAGCACCTCGGCGTCCACCGCGCGCATGATGCCGCGCACCGAATCGGCCAGGCTGCGCGCCCGGCTGGTGGGTTCCATGCCGCTGGCGCCGCGCAGGAACAGCGGGTCACCGAGCTGCTTGCGCAGGCGCGCCAGCGCGGTGCTCAGGCCCGGTTGGCTCATGTTCAGCGCCTGGGCGGCGCCGCCCACGCTCTTGGCGTCGTACACCGCGAGAAACACCCGCAGCAGGTTGAGGTCGAAACGGGGGGCTGCGTCTTGTCCCATCTGCAATCCAGATACTGTTGATCGCCTTCATCTTATCGACTTATGAATGGCGCGTCCCTAGCATCCGCACACCTTCTTCATCCCGCCCCCACGAGACATGGACACCACCTCCTGCGAACTGCACGACGCCGATGCGTGCGCTGGCGCCGCGAGCCAGCGCGCGGCCGAGGCCCCCGTGGCCCCGCCCGTGAGCCTGCGCTGGCCCGCCGGCGGCGCCACGCGCGTGCCCTACCGCGTCTTCTCCGACCCCGCCATCTACCAGATGGAGCAGGAGAAGATCTTCCGCGGCCCGATCTGGCATTACCTCTGCCTCGCGGTGGAGGTGAAGAACCCCGGCGACATCCGCACCACCTGGATCGGCGACACGCCCATCATCGTCACGCGCGACGAAAACGGCGAGCTGCACGGCATGGTCAACCGCTGCGCGCACAAGGGCGCCCTGGTCTGCCTCAAGGACCACGACAACAAGAAGTCGCTGACCTGCGTGTACCACGCCTGGAACTACCGGCTCGACGGCCGCCTGCGCGGCGTGGCCTTCCAAAAGGGCGTCAAGGGCAAGGGCGGCATGCCCGAGGACTTCGATGTGTCCAAGCACCGCCTGCAGCCGATCCGCGTGTCGGTGATGGCGGGCATCGTCTTCGGCACCTTCCAGGACGAGACGCCGCCGCTGGAGGAATTCCTGGGCGATCGCATCACCGCCTTCCTCAAGCGCAACATGGACCACCCCCTGAAGATCCTCGGCACGCACAGCCAGATGATCCACAACAACTGGAAGCTGTACGCCGAGAACGTGCGCGACTCCTACCACGCCACGCTGCTGCACACCTTCTACACCACCTTCAAGGTGAACCGGCTCGACATGGACGGCGGCATCATCCTGTCCGAGAAGAAGTGGCACCACATCAGCTACAGCAAGCGCGCCACGCTGGACACCGCCGCCGAGTACCAGAGCGCCGAGGTGCATTCGGCCAAGTACAGCTCCGAGCTCGACGGCCCGCAGCTGCTGCAGGCCTGGGACGGCTTCGACGACCAGATCACGCACAGCATCCAGACCATCTTTCCCACATTGGTGAGCCAGCTCACGCTGAACTCGCTGGCGGTGCGCTTCGTGGTGCCGCGCGGCGTGGACAAGACCGAGCTGTTCTGGATCTTCCTGGGCTACGAGACCGACACGCCCGAGCAGGAAAAGATGCGCGTCATGCAGGCCAACCTCACCGGCGCCGCGGGCCTGGTGGCGCTGGAGGACGGCTGCATCAACTCCTTCGTGCAGCGCGGCACGCGCGGCTCCGACGACAAGGCCTCGTTCATCGAGATGGGCGGCAGGCTCGCCGAATCGAACGAGTCTTCGCGCGCCACCGAAGCGGCCGTGCGCGGCTTCTGGCACGGCTACCAGACCATCATGGGATTCCACGAATGAGCGCCGCCGTTCTCTCCCCCACCCCCACGCCCACCCCGGCACAGGCCGCGGCGCCAAGCCTTTCCCCGGCGGCGCGCGAGGCCATCGCCGACCTGCTGGAGCGCTACGGCCACGCGCTCGACGACGACCGCGTCGAGGAATGGAGCGGCTTTTTCGAGCCGGACGGCGTCTACCAGGTGACCACGCGCGAGAACCTGCGGGCCGGCCGTCCCATCGGCATCGTGCTGTGCGAGGGTCGCGGCATGCTGGACGACCGCGTCAAGGCGCTGCGCATCGCCAATATCTTCGAGAGCCACACCCACCGCCATGTGATGGGCCGGCCCCTCATCGAACCCCGGGCCGACGGATGCTGCGAGGCGCGCACGTCCTTCGTGATCTACCGGACCATGTACACCGGCGAGACCGAGGTCTTCGCGACGGGTCGCTACGACGACGTGCTCAAGCCGGGACCTCAGGGATGGCGAATCGCGCAAAGACGCGTCGTGCTGGATTCGCGGATGGTCGACACCTTGATGGTCTATCCGCTCTGACCCCCCACCCCTTCGGAGACAAAAGCCCATGACACCCAAGATCCCGCGCCGCCTGGCGGCGCTGGCGCTGCTCGGCGCCGGCCTCGCGCTCTGCAGCCCCTTCGCCCTGGCCAGCGATCCCTGGCCGAACAAGGCCATCCGCATCGTCGTGCCCTACGCGCCGGGCGGCATCGGCGACATCGTCGCGCGCATGATCCAGCCCGTCCTGCAGGACGAACTCAAGCAGCCGGTGATCATCGAGAACAAGCCGGGCGCCGCCGGCAGCCTGGGCACCGAGTTCGTGGCCAAGGCCCCGCCCGATGGCTACACGCTGCTGCTCGCGCTGGCCGCGCCGCAGACCCTGAACCAGTACATCTTCAAGGTCGGCTACGACGGTGTGAAGGACTTCGCCCCCATCACGCTCATCAACACCAACCCGCTGGTGCTGATGGTCAACCCCTCGCTGCCAGTGACCAACCTCAAGGAGTTCATCGCCTACGCCAAGGCCAACCCGGGCAAGCTCAACTTCGGCGGGGCCGGTGGGCTCACGCAGTTCGCGGGCGAAATCCTGAAGCACCAGGTGGGCATCAACATGGTCCACGTGCCCTACCGCGGCGGTGCGCCCGCCGTGGCGGCGGCCGCGGCCGGCGACGTGCACCTGAGCTTCGCCAACTACTCCGACGCCTTGACCTGGATGCAATCGGGCAAGCTGCGCGCCATCGCGCTGACCACCGCGCGCCGCTACCCGCAGACACCCGACATCCCCACCATCGCCGAATCGGGCGTGCCCGGCTTCGACGTCACCGGCTGGAGCGGCCTGTTCGCCCCGGCCGGCACGCCACCCGCCATCGTCGAGCGCATCGCCAACGTGCTGCGCCCGGCCCTGCAGACGCCGGCCATGCGCAAGCGCATGGAAACCGTGGGCGCCGAGCCCGGCGGCAACTCGCCCGCCGAGTTCGCCAAGCAGGTGGCGAACGACGCGCGCAAGTGGTCGGAGTTCGTCAAGACCAGCGGCATCCAGGTCACCCAGTAAGCTCTGCCCATGATCCACGAACTCAAACGCTACGAGGCCGCGCCCGGCCAGGGCCCCGCCCTGCGCGAGCGCTTCGCCCGGCTCACCATGCCCCTGTTCCAGCGCCACGGCATCACCCTGCTGCACTGCTGGGAGCCCGAGGGCGAGCCCGACACCTTCCTCTACCTGGTGGCCTTCGCCGACGCGGCCGCCAGCGAGGCCGCCTGGAAGGCCTTCGGCGCCGACCCCGACTGGAAGGCAGGCAAGGCCGCCAGCGAAGCCAACGGCCCGCTGCTGGCGCGCCAGACCACCACGGTGCTGCGCCCCAGCGCCTTCTCGCCCGGCGCCCGCTGAGCCGCCCGGCCTCCCGCTGCCCATGAACGCGCGCCTGCTGCCCCTCACCGTGGGGCTGGCCTTCTTCATGGAGCAGCTGGACTCGACCATCATCGCGCCGGCCATACCCGACATCGCGGCGAGCCTGGGCGTGGACCCGCTGAGCCTGAACCTCACGATGACCGTCTACCTGCTCTGCAGCGTGGTCTTCATCCCCACCGGCGACTGGCTGGCCTCGCGCTTCGGCACGCGCACCGTGTTCCAGGCCGCGCTGGCGGTGTTCGCGCTCAGCTCGCTGATGTGCGCGCTGGCCACCAGCCTGCCCCTGCTGGTGGCGGCGCGCGCCCTGCAGGGCGCCTCGGCCGCGCTGATGGTGCCGGTGGGCCGCACCTCGATCGTGCACGTCACGCCCAAGCCGCAACTGGTGAACGCGCTGGCCTGGATGATCACGCTGGCCATGGCCGGCCCCATGCTCGGCCCGCCCCTGGGGGGCCTGCTCACCACCTGGCTGTCGTGGCACTGGGTGTTCCTCATCAACGTGCCCATTGCGCTGCTGTGCCTGCTGGGCTCGCTGCGCGCCTTCCCGCAGATCCGGCAGGCGGCCGACGGCCGCTTCGACCCGCTGTCCTGGTTGCTGCTCGGCGGCGCGCTGGCCATCGCCATCGTCGTGCTCGAAGGCTTGCGCGAAGGGCGCTGGAGCGGGGCCTTGTGGCTGGTGCCGATGGCCGCGCTCGGCCTGGCCTACGGCTGGCGCCACCGCCGCGCGCAGCTGCCCATGCTCGACTTCTCGCTGCTGCGCGTGCCCACCTTCGCGGCCTCGTTCTGGTCGGGCTCGCTGCTGCGCGTGGGCTACGGCGCCCTGCCCTTCCTGCTGCCGCTCATGCTGCAGCTGGGCCTGGGCTACACGCCAGTGCAAAGCGGCCTGGTGCTGCTGGCCGCCGGCCTGATCGCCATGCTCACCAAGACCCAGACCACGCCCATGCTGCGCCGCTGGGGCTTTCGCCGCGTGATGCTGGCCAACGGCAGCCTGTGCGTGGCCGGCCTGCTGGTGTGCGCGCTGTTCCGCGAATCCTGGGGCCTGGGCGCCATCGCGCTGGCCGTGTCCATCGCGGGCTTCTTCCGCGCGGTGCAGTTCAACGCGGTGGCGGCCATCGCCTACGCCGAACTGCCGCCGGCGCGCATCGGCGCGGCCACCACGCTCAACACCATGGTCTGGCAGCTCGCCATCATGGTCGGCATCGCGCTGTCTTCGGTGGTGGTGTCGCTGGCCGCGCGCGGCGCCGGCCGGGCCGAGGCCGCGCCGGTCGACTACGGCATCGCCTTCCTCATGCTTGCCCTCATCGGCGCCCTGGCCACGCCCGCCTGCCTGCGACTGCCGCCCGACGCGGGCAGCCAGCTCAGCGGCCACAAGGCCTGACCCTCCCTCTCTGCCTTTCGACATGAACCACACCACCCTGATCAGCGCCGACGACCTGGCCACCGCCCTGCGCTCGCCGAACCCGCCCACCGTGCTCGACTGCAGCAGCGACACCAGCGACCCCGAGATCGGGCGCCGCGCCTACGAGGCGGGCCACGTCCCGGGCGCCCACCACGTGCACATGGGGCGCACGCTGTCCGGCCAGCGCACCGGCGACAACGGCCGCAACCCCCTGCCCGAGCCCTTGGTATTCCTGCAGGCCATGAGCGCGCTGGGCATCGGCACCGACACGCAAGTGGTGGCCTACGACAACAGCGGCGGCGTGTACGCCTCGCGCCTGTGGTGGATGCTGCGCTGGATCGGCCATGGCGCGGTGGCCGTGCTCGACGGCGGCCTGGGCGCCTGGAAGGCCGCGGGCCAGCCGGTGACGGCCGATCTGCCGCCACGCCCCACGCCCGCGGCGCTGAAGGCCCGCCCCTCGCTGGCCACGACGGCGGACCACGGGCAACTGCGCGCCAACATCGACACGCCGCGCTGGCTGGTGCTGGACGCGCGCGCGCCCGACCGCTTCCGCGGCGAGAACGAAACGCTGGATCCCCTGGGTGGCCACATCCCCGGCGCGCGCAACCGCCTGTTCCGCGACAACCTGCAGGCCGACGGCCGCTTCAAACCGGCGGCCACGCTGCGCGCCGAGTTCGAGGCCGTGCTGGACGGCCGCCCGCCCGAGGCCGTGGTGAATCAGTGCGGCTCTGGCGTGAGCGCCTGCCACAACCTGCTGGCCATGGAGGTCGCGGGCCTGGGCGGCTCGATGCTCTACCCGGGCTCCTGGAGCGAGTGGTGCAGCCGCCCCGGCGCCCCCATCGCCACCGGAGCGGACTGAGCGCAGGGCGCTAGAATCCGCCCCCACGCGGGTGTAGTTCAATGGCAGAACGGCAGCTTCCCAAGCTTCATACGAGGGTTCGATTCCCTTCACCCGCTCCACTGCATCTTTCTGCGGAGGTCCGCTGAAATCCAAGGGAGTCTGCAAGTCGTTGTCACGCAACGGTTTTCTCTCTCTTTGATGTTCTGCTGTCATCCACGGAAATCCGCCTGAAGCCAGGACTTTTATGTCCATGATTGTGTCCATTTTTGCGGGCACGACCGCTTCCGGATTGTTTGTAGAGGCGCGCAGGTGATGTGACCAGCATCGAGTTCCTGACTCACGTTCAGGAGCTAGAAGCATGGCACTTTCCGACCTGGCCGTTCGACGCGCCAAAGCCACCGGCAAGGACTACACCCTCCCCGACACGTTGGGCCTCTCCCTCGCTGTTGCAGCGACGGGAGGCAAGACCTGGCACTTCCGCTACTACTGGCTCAAGGAGCCCAAGCGGATGTCGTTCGGCACCTATCCCGAGGTATCGCTGCTCGAAGCCCGCGCGCTGCGCGACGAGGCGCGCGCCTTGGTGGCCAAGAGCATCAACCCCCGTGTTCACCGCAAGCAGAAGCGCGCCGCGGTCAAGCTCGCCGGCGAGCACACCTTCGAGGTCATCTACAGGAAGTGGTTTGCCCATCGTGCGCTCAGCCTCAAGAAGGGCCGGCAGACCACGCACTCCATCCTCCCGCGCGTCTTCGACAAGGATGTACTGCCCTACCTGGGCAAGCGCTCGATCTACGAGATCAAGCGCTCCGACCTCTTGGACGTGATCGCCAAGATCGAGAAGCGCAAGGCGCTCTCCGTCGCCGAGAAGGTCAGGACGTGGTTGAACCACTTGTTTCGCTACGCGCTGGTGATCGTGCCGGGGCTGGAGCAAAACCCGGCGTCCGACCTCGATGTGGTCGCCGTGCCGTTGCCGCCGGTGAACCACAACCCGTTCCTGCGCATGGAGGATCTGCCGAAACTGTTGCAGCGGCTGCGCAAGTACCGCGGCAGGCTGCGCACCCAGCTTGGATTGCGGCTGCTGTGCCTGACCGGCGTGCGCACGGGCGAGTTGCGGCTGGCGACGCCCGATCAGTTCGACCTCGACAAGGGGTTGTGGATCATCCCGCCCGACGTCGTGAAACAGTTGCAGGTGGACATGCGCAGGAAGCGCCAGCGGCCGCAGGACATTCCACCGTACATCGTGCCGCTGTCGGTGCAGGCCATCGAGATCGTCCGGCACATGCTGGAGGAGTTCAAGCCGGCCCAGCGCTATCTGCTCCGGCACGACAACGACCTGAAGAAGCGCATGAGCGAGAACACCCTCAACGGTGCGCTCAAGCGCATGGGCTACCGTGACCTGCTGACCGGGCACGGCATCCGGGCCACGATGTCCACCGCGCTCAACGAGTTCGGCTATCCGAAAGCCTGGGTGGACGCGCAACTCTCCCACGTCGATCCCAACAAGGTCAGCAGCACGTACAACCACGCCGAGTACGTGGAGCAGCGCCGCCGCATGATGCAGGATTGGGCCGACCGCCTCGACCTCTTTGAGCAGAACATGGTCGAAGCGGCGAGCATGCCGCTCACCATTCACCTGGAAGGCGTGCCCGCCATCGGGGGCGATCCCGCTGACAGCGCACCGCCCAGGGCGGCGACGACGCCGATCCTGCTCGTGACCAAGCCTGGCGATGCGATGCCGCTGGTGTCAGCTGCGGCGCAGCGGCTGCCGGCGGTCACGGCGCCGCGCTCGGTGATGGAGCAGCCACTGTCCGACGTTCAACGCAAGCGGATGGAACTCGTCGATGTTTTCGAGTCGCCGCACAACCTTCCGGTCGTCGAGTTCGCCAAGATGGCGGGCAAGTCGCGCCGGTGGATCAGCTACGAGATCAAGGCGGGCAACCTGCTGGCACTGAACCTGGGAAACCGCGGCCAGCGGGTGCCGGACTGGCACCTCGACCCGCTCAAACACGAGCTGGTCCAGTCCGTCATGAAGCTGAGCCGGGGCGCGGACCCTTGGCAGATTTACCACGCGCTGCTGCAGCCGCGTGCGATGCTGCGCGGCCGCTCGGCCCTGGAGGGCGCCACCGCCAACAATCTCGACAAGATCATCATGGCCGTGGTCACGAGCGTGAAGGCAAGCGAGTGGGATCAGGAGAAGGTGGTGGGGTTCGCATAGCAGCCTTGCGCTGCGCCCCTCATCAGGACACGGAACGGGCGCGGCGCGCGAATCGCTCCTGGGGCTCGGTCAAGGACGTGCAGGGACGCAGCAGATAGGCCATCACGATGGCCGGTGAGCCGGCCAGCGGCCGCGCGGCGATGCCTCGGCACAGGTAGCTGGCCAGCCTTGCGGCAGGCGCAAAGGCAATGCCGTAGCCCGCTGCAACGAGCGTCATGGCCATGTCGAAGGTGCTGACCACCTGCTCGCGGCCCTGCAGCTCGTCCTCGAACAGGCGCTGCGCCACCGCGCGCCACGGCTCGTCGGCCGTTGACTGCGCGCAGATCAACGGCTGCTTGAGCAGTTCTTGGCGAGGCACTTCACGGTAGGACAGCAGGTGCGAGCGCTTGGCGACGGCGACCGCCAGCGTGTCATGCCACAACGGTTCGCACACCCAGCCCGGCCACTCCCAGGCGGCTGTGGACAGGGCTAGGTCAAAGTTATCGTGCGGCAGTTCCTGCGCCTGCGCCGTGGCACTGCATCCGATCAAAGCAGTGGCGGTTTCTGGCTCTTCGGCGCGCTGTAACGCCAGCAAGTCGGCAAGCGGTGAAGGCACCCACTCGCCGAGCACAGCCACCCGGATTTCAGTGGAGGCATCGCTCGATTTCACGTCCAGTTCCCCCAGGCAGTGAACTCGCGACGACCGATGAAGTCGCTTCTCGTGAGTTAAGTTTAACGTGGTTTATATCGTGTCAATCCTCGACGCTTTTGGCAATGCAAAAGCGTTCGATTCAGAGAGGCCGGCCCACCGGCACAACAACCTACGAAGCGGAACCAGCCATCGCGTTTGGGGCCTCCGTGCGCGAAGAAAGAACCAGTCAAGGCATCGCCCAGGAAACGCTGGCCCATCTGTCAGGAATCGAGCGTTCGCACATGGGAAAGATCGAGCGTGGAGAGCATGTCCCCACGCTCCCCCTCATTCTCAAAATCGCCCGTGCGCTGAAATGCAGTTCTGCCCACTTGATGGCGCTGACTGAAGCCAAGCTGGCAGAGACGGCTACGCCCAAGTCCGCGGACTGAAGCCGGCCCGCGCCGTGGCCCCTTGTCTACCCCTGTTCGTTGTCGTTCTTATTACCGGCGGCTGAATTTTCGCGCTTTACGGCCTCGGTGAGGAGGCGCAGGTATGGATTGTCCGGAGGCATTTCCTGGAACAGCGCTTCGGGAGCGCTCAACAGGTAGCCGTGCAGTCGCCTGGATTTGCGCGGCCCCGTGACTTCGCAGGTCCAGATATTCAACCCGCTGGCTTGCTTGCGGTGCAGGCTCAGTTTCTCAAAACGCTTCTGCACCCACTGCCATCCCTCCAGGTTCTCCGGTTTCGCCAGTGCGGCAATTTGCAGATGTTCTTGCGCATACCGCTGGAAGACGCCGGGGCTCACCAGGTAGGCCGTTCCCGCGACGCTATGCACCAGGGCTTTGGCGTCGTTGATGATGAGCTTGTGCGTCTGGATGCCCTGACGCAGCCAGGCCATGAAATGCTCGCCGGAAGGCTCCGGCCGATCCCGAGATGGCGCGGGGCTCACCTGCGGCAGCACCGTAGGCGACGGTGGCGAGGCCGGCTCGGGGTCGCTCGGGGGCTCCGGCGCTACGGGTGGGGCCGTGTCACTCAGCAGATCGAGCAACGCAGCCACGCCGTTGTCGGCGGGCACGGGCGCGGTCGGCGCGGTGCTCGGTGGCACGGTATCGGCGCTTTCCAGGCCCGGCGCTTCGGCTGCCGGTGCCTGTGGCGTCGGCACCCCTTGTTCCGCGTCGGCCTGTACGCGACCCGCGAACGGTGCCGGCCGGTCTGCCGCATCCCAGACCATGGCCGGAGACAGCTTCAAAAAGGTGAAGCTGTGCGACCAGCCGGCATCGCTGGTGACGGTGGCCTTCCAGATCGCCTTGCCGTCTGGCGTGGCCAAGGCGATACCGTGATCCTGCAGCACGTTGAACACCGCCGTGTTGTTGGCCGGGATGCCGTCGATGCCCTGAGACAGCAGATGCGCGCGCAGTTTGTCCGAGACGGTCTTGCTCACCAGCCAGAGCGCGTCCTGGGTCAGCCAGCCATCCGAGGCCTGGGGCTGGTTCAGCTTGAACTCTTCCTTCAGGAGGTAGCGCAGGCCATCGAGCAGCTTGCGCTGCAATGCGTGCCGGGGTGCTGCCAGGGCCTTGCTGGGATCGCCGCCGAGTTCCTGGGCGACCGATGCCTGGTCCGCTTGCACGACCAGTTCGCCGAGCATGCCGGCGTGCTCGTACTGGCCGGCCAGCACGTACAGCAGCGCGGCCCAGAGGTCGGGATAGCCGGCGAGCCAGTCGAAGATGCCGGGATCGAGCAGCCGGGCGTAGAGCAGCCCGGTGGCGGCGCTGTGCAGCCGATATTCGCGCTCCCTGCGGTAGCGGAAGCGGTACGGCCGCCGCAGCGGGCCGTGCCAGGGGTGCCAGACCGTGCCGTCCGCGTACTCGACGTGCAGGTCGACCGCGATCTTGCCGATGTCGTGCAACAGCGCCGCGTAGGCGGTGCCGGCCGTCCAGGCCTCGGCCTGGGCGGCTTGCGCCTCCGGCGTGGCGCCGGCGGGCAGCAGATGCGACTGCCGCAGCTTGAGCGCGTAGGCGACGATCTCCAGGCCGTGGTCCAGCATGCCGCCCGGATAGGCGTGGTGATGGGCCTCCGACGCGGGAAATTGCTGGACCAGCTCGGCGTAGCGTTCCAGCGGGGCGAGGTATAGCGTGGCGAACTGCCGGCGCGAGAGCGAGGTGCGCTGCCAGATGTGTTCCAGCAGCTTCTGCCGGCGGGGTGTCGCCAGCAGCAATGCGGCCGGCTCCGGCCGCATCAGCCCTTTGCCGGGCTCGGCGGAAGGTTTGGGCGTCGGCGCACTGGCGGCGGGCGGCACCCGTTTGCGTTGGAACAGCGAGAGCATGGCGAACCCCGGACGGCGGGCCGGTCGGGAGAGCCTTTTGGCCTTTTCGGGTAGGGCCTTTCCCCTTGGCCCCATTCCCTTGCCCCTTCCCCAGCCCTTTGGCCTTTACGGAAACCTTTGGATATAGGGCAACGACGCCTGCCAGACCACAACCAATGCGGGTTTGGCCCAAGTCGGATTGATACGGGAAGGCTGGCTGTGCCGCCCCTACGATGGAGCCGTTTCATCGACCGGACGGAGCACCATGCACACCCAGATTGACAAGGTAAGGAAATTTCCTTACCATTCAGGCGTTGCCATCAGGAGTGCCGCCATGCCCGAAATCCACGAAGTCGCGACGCTGACCTCCAAGGGTCAGATCACGCTGCCCAAGTCCATCCGGCAGGCGCTGGGCGTGGACACCGGCGGCAAAGTGGCGTTCGACCTGCGCGGCGGCGAAGTCGTCGTAACCCGCGCCGACGCCGACCATGAAGACCCGGCCATCGGCGCTTTCCTGGGGCTGCTGGAAGCGGACATCCGGGCCGGGCGACACGTCCAGTCCCTGCCGGACGATCTGGCGCGGGCCATGCTGGCCAACGCGCACCACCCGGTGAACCTCGATGAAGACATCGAAGGCGAAGTGGCGCTCTGATGCAGCGGCACGGCTGGACGCTCCTGTTCCACGAGGGCGTGATCGAGCAGTTGCGCAAGCTGCACGCGGCCGCGGAACGGGCCGAACAGAACGACCCGCAGGGGTTCGAGAGCAACGCCAACGTCAAGCTGTTCCGGGCGTTGAGCCAGTTGATCATGGATGCCGTGCCGAGCGATCCCGCGCGCGACGAATTCCGCCAGGGCAACACCTTGGGGCCGGCCTACCGGCACTGGCGGCGCGCGAAGATCGGTCGGCGGTTCCGACTGTTCTTCCGCTACGACTCCAAGGCCAAGGCGATCGTGTTCGCCTGGGTCAACGACGAGCAGACCTTGCGGTCGACGGGCAGCAAGTCCGACCCCTATGCGGTGTTCGAGAAGATGTTGGGCCGCGGCAACCCGCCGGACGATTGGGCGGCGCTGGTGGCCGCAAGCAAGGCCGACTGGCGAGCAACGGACAAAGGCTAGGCCGCGGTTGAAGAACTGCACAGGATTCAATCGCGATATGGACAGGGATCACAGCCACACGACAGGATGAACATGAGGTAGCCACCATGAAGACCGCCGCACAGACCACCTTCGCAGAACGCCTCGGCCGGACACTGGGCCGGGCGTGGCGAAGCTGCGCGCGTCTGGATCGGCGGGCGCAGGGCTGGCTGCTCGCGCGGGGATGGGCGCCTGGCATTGCCAAGGCCGCGCTGCTGGCCGTCAAGCTCGCTGCGATCGGTGTCCTGCTCTACACCGCGTTCTGGCTGGCGCTGTTGCTTGCGTTCGCGCTGGTCGGCGCCTGGGTAGTCCGCAACGACGATGGGAGCTACGACGAGGAACACAAGCCGGAATGGCGATACGGCCCTGCCGGGTACGGCCTCTACACCCATGATGACTACCGGATCGACCCCCACGATCCAGAAGACGAGCAAGCCTAGAGGCGTTACTTCGCTGCTTTCATAGCGACACCCGCACCCCTGCCGCCAGCGGCTTGGGCGTCCCTGGTTCCTGCCGCCAGCCCTTGAATTGCCGTTCCCGCGCGCACGCCCACCCAGCCCAGCGCAGCCACCCAGAAGGTAGGCAGCACGATGAACATCGTCGCCATGACGAAGTTCAGCAGCATGTCGCCGAAGGCGTTGTTCAGGCCGATCAGCGGATCGAAGTTGCTGTGCGGCCGGTTCGCGCCGAACCCCCAGCCGTAGAGCGCGTCGAGGATCGTGCTGTCGAGCCAGCGCGCGAGCTGGAACCAGAAGTCCACGAAGAACAGCGCGAACTGCACGCAGCTCACGGCGACCAGCGCCTTCAGCTCGTAGGTGCCGAAGACCAGCACCAGCGGGATGCAGATCACCAGCGCCATCTTGAGCAGCGACAGCACCATCGGCAGCGCTTGGCGCACCACGTCCATCGCCGGGAAGAAGCCCAGCGAGCCCATGGTCAGCCCCAGGTCGCCGGCGCCGCGCGTCACGACGTTGGGCAGCGTCTTCTCGATCTGGCCGCCGTAGTCCGTATAGACCGAGCCCTGGTTCATCTTCTGCTGCCGCGGAGAGACCACGGCGCGGATCACCGAGTCGTTCACCTCGCCCTGCGACAGGAAGCCCGCCCAGCGGCCGATGCGCGTCAGCAGGTCGGGATCGACCTGGGCCAGCAGGCGCGCGCGCAGGCCGCTGCCGCCATCTGACCACCACTGCCGGCACGTGGGGTAGCCCCCGCCGCTATCCACCTGGGCCAGCCCCGCATCGCGCGTCGCGTCGTAGGGCCAGGCCGTGCGCGGCGTGTTGGAGTGGTAGGTGTCGTAGAAGCCCGCGTTGTTCAGGAAGTAGCTCGAACCGATCCAGGTCACGTCGTTCATCTGCTCGTCGGAGAGCGTGGGCCGAGACATGAACAGCTTGGCACGCGAGGGGCCGTAGCAGTCATGCACGAAGTCGCCAACCTCCTGGGCCAGCACCGGGTCATTGATGCGCGTGGCATCCACGTCCATGCGCATCTGACGCAGATCCGTCCCGCAGGGGATCGCCGCCACAGCGCCGCCCGTCACCGCCTTCGAGATAGCGTGCATGAAGAACCACCACACCGGCACCAGCGCACTCTGGTTGTTGAGCGTGGTGTAGGCGTTCGACCAGCCCGTGTCGGTGGGCTGCGGGACGCTGACCTGACATTGCGCGGAGCGCGTCGTGTCGAACTTGATGGTGCTGAGGTCGACCGGAATGAAGGGGATGCCGGCGAACAGGATGACGACGATCGCCACCCACACGCGGTTCTCGATGCGCATCGAGGACAGCACCCCCTTGTTGCCCTCGTCCGCGCCTTCGGCCCGCGCGCGCAGCCATTCCTGCACCACCATGACCACGAACGGCAGCGCGAACACGCCGCTGGCCACGAGGATGTTCCAGATGCCGTTGCTGACGATCCACCCGACCAGGGTCAGGTAATACTCCAGGTAGTCCGTTGTGTTGAGCGTCATGGCGTTCTCCGGGGCTCAGCCATTGCGCAGTAGCTGGCTGCCTTCGAGCAGCACGAGGGTGGCGACGGCCGCGATCTCGACGCGCAGCAGGCGCTGATGGGTCTCGGCCGACGGCTCACGTTCGCGCAGGCGCCGACGCATCCACCACCAGCCGTAGGCCGTCGCTGCGTAGAGCAGTAGCCGCCAGACGAGGAAGTGGCCCGAGTGCTCGCGCAGCCATTGCTCCCAGCCGTCGATGCTGCCGACGACATGGAGGCCGACGACGTTCACACCGACCGCGATGCCCGCCACCAGCAGCACCCACAGCAGCACGATGCCGACGCGGCGGCCGAGCAGCCATGCCGGCCGCAGCCAGGCCCGGCTGGTCATGGCCCGCTCCGCGGCTTCTGCACTTCCTTGAGCCGGTCGCGCGTCGTGTCGCCCTCGAAGATGCCGCGCGAGCCCGCAGCGCGAGTGCCGTGGCGCTGCACGATCGCCATCGCCGAATTGGCGGCCAGCGTGCGCCGCAGCTCCAGCTCGGTCTTGAGGTTGTTGATCTCCTGCTCCAGCGCCGTGTTCTCCTGATCGACCGCCTTCACAGCCAGCTCGTTGGCGGCGACGTTCGGCTCCTTCTTGCCGGTCAGCAGCGTGCGCTGCAACAGCAGGGCCTTCTCCAGCACGCTCGACAGCGCGGCCTCGGACGCCAGGCGCTTGCCCAGCAGGTCTTGATCGGGCTCGTCGCGCAGCGCCTCGATCACGCCGCGCGTGATCGGCAGCGAGTTGCTGCCGGCCGCTTCGAGGTTCGCCACCGTCGTCGGCTTCGCGCCCGTCACCAGCTCCTGCAGTGCCTGCAGCTTGGTCTCGTACTCTTCCTGGATTACCGGCGTGAGGCCGACGCCGGGCGTCGTCTGCGTCTTGGTGCAGGTCTCGCAGGTGCGTTGCTCGCGCTCGCCGAGCACGCGGGTTGCGAAGTCGGCGGCGGCCTGCGGCGAGGACCAGGTTTGGCAGGTCAGCCGGTTGCCGCAGGAGGCGCGCGGGATGGACGACGTGTCCATAACGCCGCGGCTGTTGAGCAGGTTGTAGCCGGCGCGGGTCACGTCGCCGACCACCTTGATCGAGCCCTGGCCCGAACCGCCCGCGTTGCCGCCGCCCACCCAGGGCACGCCGTTGTTGCCTTTGTTCGATTCGGCCTGCTCGACGGCGGACACCGCATCGGTGCTGCTCACCGCATCGCGCAGCGCGAAGCCTTCGGCGAGCTGATCCCACCCGGCCTGGCCGCCGGCCATGTCCGCCATCCGGTTGGCCATCGCCTTGCACGTCAACTTGCTGCGGTCGAAATCGAGCCGCGCCTGCAGCACGCCGTTGGTCAGCAGGTTGTAGAGGCCCGGATCGGCGCGCTGGATGATCAGCGCCGGCAGCGAGGCGACGGCGCTGGTCGCGCTCTGGATCACGTTGCTCATGATCTGTTGAAAGCCATTGGTGATGCCGTTCAACTGGTTCTGCAGCGTCGTCGTGATGCTCATGTCGCCGCAGATCAGGTTGCTGTTCCAGCCGATGCCCACGCCGATGCTCTGCATGTTCCCGGCGCCGCCCATGGACACGGCGCGGCCGCCGCCGATGCTGTAGAGCACGTCGTCGCCGATGACGCTGCCGCTCACGCCGACGCCGGTGGGGGTGATGCGGGTCTGCGCCCAGGCGACGCCTGCTGCTGCCGTGACGGCGCAGGCGAGCGCGATGCTGAGCGCGTAGGGCCTGGCGCGCTGTGCGAAACGGGAGAGAGACGCTTTCATGGGAACACCTCAGAGGAAATCGACGCTGCCGAGGAAGACCTGCCCGCGGCGCTGGCAGCAGGCATAGGGCCGCCACAGCGCCCAGGCGTAGTCGCCTTGCTGGGCCTGCACGCGCGTGTTGGAGTGCGGGAACACCGCGCAGGAGTTGGAGAGGGTCGGCGTCAGCTCCTGCCACTTGCCGGTGGAGGCATCGCTCTCCACCAGGGCGCCGGCCGGCCAGTAGCCGTCGCTCGAACTCGCGAGCAGCGGCTGGTAGACGTGCGGCTGCATGCGCCGCGTGACGACATCGCCCGCGCGTTGCGCGACGACGGCGCCGCTCTTGTAGTCGTCGGTCTGGTGCAAGAAGCCGCCGCGCGGATAGACGTTGCCCCACAGGTTGAGCGTCGTGCGGCCGCCGATCTCGCGCATGCCGGGGATCAGCGCCTCGGGGTACACCATCTCCGGCACGTTGTAGCGCCAGGCCAGCGTGTCGAGCGTGCTCAGCAGGTACGGCATGAAGGCCGTGCCTGCGCCCTGGCAGGCGTAGCCGGAAGCGCTGGCGAACTGGCTGAACACCGAACCACCGGGATGCCCGATCACGTCGGCGTTCTTGAACTTCGCCAGGTTGTTCTCGTTGTCGTGGTTCGTCGTCCCGTCGCCGCCGGCCTGCGCCGTGGGGTTGGGCATGCTCATGGCGCGCACCTCGATCCACGGGTTCTCGCCGGTGTTGCTGTAGCTCGATACCACCGCGTCGGGCACGTAGTGGCGCACCTTCACCGAGGTGCGCACCGTGCAACCCGTCCAGGTGCAGAACAGCCAGTAGCAGATGCCGACGACGCGGTATTCCAGGCAGTCGGGCGACAGGGCCGAGGACACGATGGTGGCCGTGTTCAGCGCGAACGTCGAAGCGGCGCCGCCGAGCAGCACCGAAGCGATGGCAAGGCGGGCCCGGCGCGACGACGCCGACAGCAGGCGGTTCATGGCTGTGCCCTCCGGTGGGATTCGATGCGGGCCACGGCGCGCGCGACATCGGGCTCGCCGTAGACCACGTAGCGGCGATCGACCACCACGGCAGGCACCTTGGCGATACCCAGGCCCCAGGCATCGGCGACGCCCTGATAGGCGCTGCCGATGCGGCGCTGCAGTGCCTGGCCGCCATCGCGCAAGCGCTGCTGCACGAGCGCGGCTGCTCGGCTGGGGTCGTTTGGCAGGCCCGCGGCCAGTTCCGCCTCGATGCGCTCGGGCAGGTCCAGCTCGATCACGCGCGCGTCGGATGCGGACTGCACGGGATGGCGGCTGTCGGTCACAACCAGCACGTCGGTTGCGGATGCGTCCTGGCCGAGCAGACACAGCAGCAGCCCTCCCGCGCAGGCGGTGCGCGTGGCCCGCAGCCGCGGGATGGATTTTAAGAAGGGAGCCGTCATGGCGGGCGTCCTGGGAATGAGAGCAAGGCTCTAGTCGAACGCCGAAGGCAGTCCACCCGCGACAAGGAATGCGCACCGCGCGCGCTCCGCTTTGGGCAGACAGGCGAAAGAAAAGCGGGAGCCGAAGCTCCCGCGGGGACCAGGCGGTCAGCGCCGCTACAGCAGGCCGGATTCGGCGAAGGAGTACGGCGTGCCCTTGCCGACGATGAAGTGATCCACCACGCGGACATCGACCATCGCCAGGGCGGCTTTGAGCCGGTCGGTCAGCGCCTGATCGGCGGTCGAAGGCACGGTCATGCCGGATGGATGCTGGTGGGCCAGGATGACCGCCGAGGCGTTGAGGGCCAGGGCGCGCTGCACCAGCACCCGCGGGTAAACCGAGGTTTGATCGACCGTGCCCTTGAACATCGGCTCGTAGGCGAGGACTTGGTGCTGACAGTTGAGGAACACGACGGCGAAGACCTCGTTGGGCTCCGCGACCAGCTTCAGATGCAGGTAGTCGCGCACGGCGGCGGGACTGTTCAGCATCGGGCCGGCCTTGAAGATGCGTTGTTCCAGCAAGGTGATGGCCTGGCGGATGATCCAGTCTTCGTGCTGGGCGGCGATCAGGCTGAGCGACTCGGGACGCGAGTCGGCTACGACATAGGACATGGCGAACCTCCACGGAATGAAGTCGGAGGACGCCTGTCCCGGAAGGGACAAACCCTCCGGGGGACGATGAAGAACGAGCGGCAGAAGAGCGGGCATCCGCCACCACATGCGCAGTGGCTGTTCGCGTCCAGGGATGCGAAGCGAACGGGGTCGATCAGCGCGGTCAGGCCGCGTCGTAGCCTTGAAGATCGTGGCTACCTGGGCATGTCGCCGAGAGACTCGGCAGGCATTTCCTTCGATGCGGGCTCGGCCGCTGCACTGGCCGCCAGCAGGTCGATCGCGGACAGCAAGGCATCTCCTTCGACCGGGCCGTGCAGCAGCAGCGTCTTGCCGGACTGGCGATCCTGCAGGCGCAGCGTGGGCGTGACCTTGATGCCCTCCTGCGCCGCGCTCGCCGACTGTGCGCGGATCAGCGCATCGGGGCGGTCGCTGTCGAGGCATTGCTGCGCGGCCGGCGTGAGGTCGGGATAGCGCAGGCCCTCGGGCAGGCCCTGGCCGTCGCCCCGGGTGTGCGTGTAGACCCACTCGGCGGCCTGCCAGAACGCCGCCTGGCCGCCGGCCTCGCCGACGCACTCCACCAGGCGCGCATCGGCGGAAGCGGCCGGCTCGTGCAAAGGCAACGGCAGGTGATGCCATTGCCAGCTCACGTCAGGGTGCGCGTCGATCCAGCGCTTGAGCACCGCGAAGTACGCGCGGCAGAACGGGCATTCCAGGTCGGCGTACTCGACCACCGTGAAGCGCGCATCGGCGCGGCCATAGCGCCAGGGCGGGCCGGCTGGTGCCGTTGCCGGCGCAGGCGTTGCTTCTGCCAAAGGAAAAGCGGGCTCGGCGGGCGACGGCGGCTGCAGGCCGAGCCACGCGGCCGTGGTCAGGGCCGCGGCCACCAGCAGCGCGACGATAAGGACGGTGCGGGACGGCGCGAATCGAGGGATGCGCATCGTGGACTCCCCGTCACGCCAGCGCATCGAGCGCCAGCGGTTCGATGCTGCGGGCGCGGTCGATCTTCTCGGCGATCTTGAAAGCGGCATCCAGTTCGCCGATGCCGTACTGCTGCATCAACTGGAAACGCTCGGCCTTCTCCTCCGGCTCGGTCTGAGCCAGCGCTAGGTACAGGCTGGGCGGCACCGCACGGAACAGCACTTCCATGCTCTTGGAAAGGATCACGCCCTCGCTGAACTTGCCGGCCTCCTTGCGGGCCGACAGCATCAGCGCCTTCTGCGCCGCGTTCAGCTCGCGGAAGCGCGCGATCTTCTCCACCTCGTCGGGCGGCATCGAGAGGCAGATCCACCACTCGATCATGTTGAGCATGGGCTCGGCGGCCTTGGGCAGGTCGTCGATGTTCTGCGTCGCCAGCCAGTACCAGGCGCCGAGCTTGCGCCACATCTTCGTGATCTTGACGACGTAGGGCGCAAGCAGCGGGTTCTTGGTGATGATGTGCCCCTCGTCCGTCACGTTGATGATCGGCCGGCCGAGGAACTGGTCGCGCTCGGCGATGTTGTTGACCGTGTTGATGAGGCTGATGTAGGCGATGGAAAGCTGCGCGTTGTAGCCCTCGCGTGCGAAGGTCGCCAGATCGACGATGGTGATGTCGGCCTCGGGCCAGGGCGTGCCGGGCCGGTCGAACATCTCGCCGTCCACGCCCTGGCAGAACATATCCATCGCGTCGGCCATTTCCAGCAGCCGCGCGCGCCGCACCTCGGGCAGTGCCGTATCGCGGGCGCGCTCGCGCAGCGCATCGCGCACGTCGCGCGTGAGGACGGTACGCTGGTCGGCCACGCAACGCTGGGCCGCATCGAGGATGCACTGGCGGATCAGGCTGCGGTCGGCGCGCGTCATGCGCGCCTCTTCCTTGTCCTCGCCGCCGGTGATCATCAGCCGCGCGGTGATTTCCAGTTCCCCCAGCACGTCACGCTGCTCGTCGGCATCCGCTGCCTGTGCCGCCTCGTCGCGGTCCTCGTCCAGGGCGTCGGCATCCAGCGTCTGCACCTGGCTGGGCGTTTCGACCAGCCGGTGGGCGTCGGCGAACGGCGCGAGGCTCACCCCGGCACCGGGGGCCAGCTTGACGCGATGCACCTTCATGCCCAGCCGCGCCGCGAAGTCGCCGAACAGGCCGAAGCTGTTGCCCGCCTCGACGATGAACAGCCGCGGCCGGTAGATCGCCGTCACCTGGTTCAGGATGTTGTTGAGCGTGGCGCTCTTGCCCGAGCCGGTGGGACCGAACAGGAACAGGTGAGCGTTCATCTGCCGGTCGAGCCGGTTCAGCGGGTCGAAGGTGATCGGCCCGCCGCCGCGGTTGAAGAACGTGATGCCCGGATTGCCGGTGCCCTGGCTGCGGCCCCACACCGGCGCGAGGTTCGCCGCGTGCTGCGCGAACATCAGTTGCGTGTACCACTGGCGCTTGTCGGCGGCCGGGTCGAACACGCACGGCAGCCAGCGCAGGTAGCTGTTGAGCGGCGCCACTTCGTCTTCCTCGCGCACCGGCTGCAGGCCGGCGTTGAGCATGACGTTGACCAGTTGCAGGCCGCGGGCGTCGAGCTGCGCCAGGTCGCGCCCGCGCAGGTAGAAGGCCAGCGCGCCGCGGTACAGCTTGTGCGCGCTGCCGATCAGCCCGCGCGCTTCCTGCACGTCGCGGCGCGTCTGCTCCGAGGCCAGCGTCTCGCCGACCGACTTCTTGCTCAGGTGGTTCAGGTGCGCTTCGAGCACGTCCTGCGGCGTCGCGACGACCGTCAGGCACATCACCGTGTCCTCGGGCATCTGGTCGAACAGCGCGTTGACCGCGTCGCCGCCCTTGCGCGTCTCGCCGGTGACGTGGCCCGTGGCGGGCGGCATGCGCAGGCGGTCCATCACGATGACCCGGTGCGGCATGCCGTCGAAGACCCAGGTGCCGTTCGCCACGTCCGAGCGCGGCTGGCCGAAGAACAGGCGCTGCGCGAAGTCGCCGCTGGCCAGCTCAATCCCGCCTTGCTCGGCTTCCTCGGGGTAGCGGGTCAGCGCGTAGAACCGTTCGCGGTCGGCGGCGGCGGGGCCAAGCATCGTGGGGTGCGGGTTGAACCAGCGCAGCAGCCAGTCGTGGATGTCGCTCGCCTCCATGCGCCGGGCCTTCACGCCCGTGTTGGCGAGGCCACCTGCGAGCCGGTCGCAGATCGTCGTCAGCGCCTGCTCGGGAGACTGGCCGCGCCGGGACGCGCCAGACGCACTCGCGCGCCGGTAGACCACCATGCGCACGCGCCGCACCTGGCCGCGCCACGGCAGGCGCGTCACCGTCGTGTCCTCGAACAGGCCGCCGGGCTTGGCGATCGCACGCAGGTGATGCCCGAAGAAGCGCAGGTAGAACTCGGTGAAGGCGCTGCCCTGAGCGCGCGGCCGCACGTAGTTCGTGAGCCCGCGCAGGTAGTTGTCCCAGGTTGCTTCGTCCTGGGCGTAGAGCTGCACCACCCAGGGGTTCTCGTCGAGTTCGTCGAACGAGTCCTGCAGCGCGTTCTCCAACGCATCCCGCGCCTGCCACAGCCAGGCCATCTCGCGGCCCTCGGTGCCGACCGGCGCCAGCTCGAAGAAGGCCGCCACCGACTGGCCGTCCTCCAGCAGCAAGCTCTTGGAACCGGGCAGGTACTCCACCCAGGGGAGCAGGTCGGCGAAGGACGGCGCCACGCCGTAGAGCGCCTGCAAGTCCGCCTCGGTGGCCGGCCGGCGCGGCTGGCCGCCCACCGCGCTACCGGGCTCGGGAATACCGTGCGCGGCCAGCGTCGAGACATGCTGCGCCCAGGCGTCATCGGCATCCAGGTCGGGGCCGGCAGGCGTGGCGGCCTTGCGTGCCCAGGGCAACGACCAGGCCATCAGTAGTCCTCCAGGCGCTCGCCGGGCATCGCGTACTGCACGCGCTGGTAGAGCGGGAACACGGTGGTGTAGCCGGGCACCGGCACCGGGTCGGTGCCGGCCAGGTGCGGGAACACGTACATCACCAGGTCCGGGTTCGGCAGCCGGTGGAACTGGCGGTAAATCTCGTTGGCCGCGGTGCGCGTGTAGGCGGCAGCGGCGGCGGGCGCCGCCTGCACGTCGGCCTCGGTCAGCGGCCGGCGCAGGCCCTGACGCGCATCGAGCAGTTGCCGCGCCGCCTGTCCGCCACCGGCGCTGCCGCCCGTCTCCTGGTTCCACACGTCGAGCATGGTGTGCTCGCCGTGCGGCAGCAGCTCGTCCTTGCTGGTCGCGCAGCCGCCCAGCACCATGACCGCGCACAGGGCCGCGGCCGATTCAATCCAAATCCGACGCATGGGCGCCTCCGATGCGGTGATTGACCCGCCGCCCCTTGGCGTCGTAGTCGATGTTGAGCGGCTGCTCCAGATGCACGGCGACCTTGGCGCCGGGCCGCACGTAGACTGCGGCGAAGGCCTGCCCGTAGAGCTTGTTGACCCAATCGGCCATGTCACGCACGCCGCCGGCCAGGATGCGGCCCATCGCCTCGTTGCCGCTGATACCGACGGTGCCGAGCGAGCCGTTGCTGTTGGCGACCACGGCCACGCTGCCGTTGTCCGACTTGATCAGCGAGGCCGCGCCGGCGCCGGCCGCGGTGATCAGCGCCTGCGAACCCAGGTACTGCTGCGCGTTGCTGCGCCGCTCGCCCGAGACGCACGGGATGCCATAGGGGTCGCTGATCCAGCCCAGGCCGCCCTGCGTCGTGCTGTTCGCGCTGCTGCCCTGACTGCCGCTGCTCCGATTCCGATTGCCGTCCTCCGGCACGGTGCGGATCGTGCCGTCGTTGAAGACGAACGTGACCGAGCGGATCTGGCCGCGCACGCAGGAAAGCGTCCAGTCGCCCGAGGCCGTGCCGCTGACCACCGCACCGGCCACGTCGGGGATGTCGATGCCGTTGGCGGTGAGGTTGTCGGGGCCGATCAGCACCTTGAAGGGATACGGATCGTTGACCGTGCCGTCGATTGGCACGCGGCCGATCAGCGCCGTCATCGCGATCGAGCCCATCAGCGTCGAGTTCGACGGCACCGTGTAGACCGGCTTGGCCGACGCGCCCACGGCGCGGCTGCCCGCATCCGCGACGGTGCTTGCCACACCGTCGGCCGTGTCGGAAAGCGTCTTCTGCGCCGGCCCGAAGCTGGTCGGGAAGTTCAAGCCGCCGCTGCTGCCGTTCTTCGCCGAGGGTTTCGCATCGTCCGGCTCCACCCAGCGCGTGCCGTTGGTGTTGCGCGCACTGCCGCTCTGGTTGCCGCCGAAGTTCTTGCCGTCGCCTTCCTCCAGCCCGAGGCCCACCGGCAGGTCGGCCTGGCCGCTCTTGCCGGAGAGGCCGTCCAGGCGCCGCTGCAGGTCTTGCAGCAGGCCCTGGGTCTGCTGGCGGTCGCCGGCCAACTGCTCGCGGTCCTGCTGCAGGCGGCCGCGCTCGCCGTCGAGCGCGGACTGGATGCGCTGGTCGATCGCGCTTTCCCTCGCGCGCATGCGTTCGTTCTCGGTCTTCTGGTTCTTGTTATCGTTGAGCGCCGTCTGCAGTTCGTTGCGCAACTGCTTGACCTGGGCCACCAGCGTGGCGACGGTATCGCGCGGCGTATCGCCTTCGATGCCCAGCGCCTTCATCTCTTCGGGCGTGAGCGGGTTGGCGCTGCCGGGAGGTGCCGGCCTGGCGCTGCGCTCGCCCGAGAAGAGCTTGATGCCGACGAACACCAGCACCAGCGCCATCGGGATCAGCAGCCACTTCAGGAGGGGGTTACTTTTCATCGCGCGCTCCTCCTCCTTCGGCCTGGCCGGCCGCCGCCGCCGGCGGCAGGTTCACCGTCGCGTCGATCGGCGCCACCTTGGGCAGCAGCGACTCGGCCAGGCCGTGGCCACGGGTGACGAGATAGACCACGGTGGTGTCGGCCGCGCGACCGGCCGGCGCCAGGGTCGGGTGCTGGAAGGTCGCGGCGAGGAAGTCGCCCTGCAGCGCCCGCGGGTCGAGATCGAGCCAGCGCCCGGAGGTGTTGGTGAGCTTCACGGCCGTCACCCACTGGTCTTCGAGCCGCCACGCGGCCAGCGCCTGCGCGCGCACCGGCAGCGTGGGCAGCAAGGTGTCCAGCGCGAGGTTGCGGCGCAGGTTGACGCGGCCGATGCCGGCCACGGGCTCCACGGTGCGCAGCGGCGCATAGAGGTTCTGCGCCGCGTAGCGCGTCAGCACCACGGCCACCGGCGTTGCGCGGCGGGCGGCTGGTGTCGGGCGCTGCGCATCGTCGTCCACGGTGGCCGAGGGGCTGGCCGGCTCGCCGTAGCGGGTGGCCGGCACATCGCCCTCGACGATGCGCACGGGTTCGAGTGCGGGCTGGCCTGCTTTGGCCGGCTCGGCGGCGATGTCGAGCAGGATCAGCGCGCCGGATTCCACGTCCTGTAGTTGCAGCCGCGTGGGCGGGATGGGCGCGCTGGCGCGCAGGTAGATCGCGCCACCGGCGCTCTGCACGCGCAACTGCTCGCCGACGCCGGCCGGCACGCCGATGCGCACGTTGCGCTCGATGAAGACCACGCGCTCCTGGCCGACCACGAGCGGCACCGCCAGCGGCAGGCGCTCCCAGCGCAGGATTTCGATGGCATGGCCCGCGGGCACGAAACCCAGGCACAACAGGACGCCGGCCAGGGCCGGAAGGAAGCAGCGCTTCATGGGGTGTCTCCCTGCAGATTGGCACCGGGGCTGGCGGGCTTGCCGGCTGGCGCCGGGGGCGGCGGGGTTTCGATGCGCTCGGGCGCACGCGCATAGCAATCCAGCACGAGGCCGAAGGGATTGCGCTCGGGATCGATGTCGATGCGCACGACCTTCAGCGCGTAGCGCACGAGTGCGCGCTTGACCTGCTCGGCGCCCAGATACTCGTCGGCGCTCACGTCCAGCGTGACGATCCAGTCGTTCACCGACACGGTGCGCACGCGCGCGGCGGGATCGTCGCCGTAGCCGCGGCCGGGAATCTCGTAGATGCCGCGCACGCGCTGGCGCAACTCGCCGTTGCTGCGCCGGAATTCGTAGTCCTGCTGCAGGAAGGCCCGGCAGCTCGGCGTGAAGTAGGCCGACAGCCCATGCAGGTTGCGCGGGTAGTCCTGCTCGCCGTTGGTCGGCCAGCGTTGGGCCTGCTGCCAGATGTAGAAGGTGAAGGCGTAGACGCTCTCCGGCGGCACGTCCCACCACTTGCGGGTGCTGCCCGAGCGCAGGTCGGGCGGCACGTGGATGGTCAGGCTCTTGGGTGCACTCCACCAGCCGAAGCCGAGTAGCAGCGCCACCACGAACAGCGCGGCGCCGGCCAGGCGCAAGGTCTTCACATGCGCCTGCAGGTGCGCGACCTCGTTCTTGAATCGGCTCATGCTGTACCTCGACGCAGGGACGGGTTGGGCCGCAGGCGCCGCGTGGACCACCAGCCCGAGCGGGTGATGAGTTGCCCACCGCCCGTGTGGGCCGCCAGCGCGGGGTAGCGCAGCGCGAGCCGCCACTGAAACTGGCGGTACAGCCAGGTGTCAGGCCGGCCGCGCTTCCACCGCCGCAACAGACCGCCGCCCACGAAGACGCCGATGCCGATGCCGGCGACGACCAGCGTGGGCACCATCGCAATGCTGTGGGTCAGCCAGGCCAGCGGCACGCCGGCCACGAACCCGACCGCGCCCGACAGGCCGGCGCAGACCCACAGCTCGTCGGCCGTGAGCCCGCGCACGACCACCGGATGGCGGTTCAGGCGATGCGGCATAAAGGTCACGAGCCCGTCGCGCGGCGGGCTCTCCAGGGCGCCAGCCATGGTCGCCGGCCCTTACAGCACGCCGGTGGCCTTGGTCAGCAGCCAGATGCCGACGACCAGGAGGATCGCGCCGACCGCCACCGTCAGGCCGAACTGGCCCCAGGTGGCGCGGCCGGTGTGGATCTCCGCGTAGCGCGTGTAGGCGTGGTAGCAGACGCCGACGAACATCGAGGCGACCACGAGCAGCGCGATCAGCAGCACGATGTCGTAGCCGTAGTTCTGCAGCGTCTGCATGATGCCGCTGCCGGTGCCGCGCGACGGGTCTTCCAAGGTGGGCAGGGCCGCCAGCGAGACGAGCGGCGTGGCAGCGAGGCCCAGCGGGGCAAGCATGGCTGCGATGCGCGCAGCGGGGCGACGAGGAATCAGCGAAGCGTTCATGGCGATACACCCTTTCATGGTGGTCAGGACAGGAGGAAGAAGCCCAGCACCAGGTACATCGCGACGAAGCGCACGATGACGCCGAGGAACTGGCGTTGGGTCAGGTGGTGCTCGGCCCAGCCGACATAGGCGGTGCGCATCGCCCACACGCCCCACAGCAGCAGAACGGCGAAGACGAAACCGAGCACGACGGTGGAGACGGCCGCGGGCGCGAACCCGCCGTTGGCCTGGAAGGCGGCGACCTGATCGGCGGAAGGCGTCATGGCGACGGCGCCTCCTTGTCGCTGGCCGCGCCGCTGCGCGTGTAGTCGCCGGCCAGCGGCACGGGATCGCGCGGCTGGGCGCGCTGGGGAACGAGGTAGTCCCGCACGCCTGCGCGCATACGCTGCAGGTCGGCGCGCAGCCGGGCGTAGTCGAAGTGGTAGCGGGCGCGCTCCTGCGGTGCGGTGGTGGCTCCACGCTCGGCGAGGCGATCCAGCAGTTCGAGCTGGCGCGTCACCGCGGCGAGCATCTCGCGCTCTGCGGCGTTGTCGGCGGCATCGGCAGCGACGGCCGGCTGAAGCCCCGCAGCGGCGAGCAGGAGCGCGGCCAACGGCGCGGCGATGGCGTGGCGCCGGACATGCGCAGGACTGCGGAAGGTTTCCATCGAGCCGTTCTCCGGGGATGCGGATGGCTCATGCTCGAACGCCCGGTCTTCCGGCGCCGCAATCAATCGGAACCGGCCCGCCACCGCTTTCCGGCAGCGCAAGGAACGACGCGCCTACAGGTACTTCTTGAAGGTGGCCGCGGAGATGGCCACGGCAACGCCCAGCAGCGCCGCGCTGGGCAGCAGGATCAGCAGCGGATGCACGCTGACCGGCAGCGCGAGGTACGTGACCCAGGGCAGCACCGCCAGCGGCATTAGGCTCGCCCTGGCCCGGTGGTAGACGAAGCCCGATTCGCGCCCGGCGCCGAAGCCGCGCACGTCCCTGCGCACCAGCCCATCGACCAGGCCGACGAAAGCAGCCATCACGAACAGCGGCAGGATCAGGATCAGCACCAGCAGCCGCACGAGGAACACCAACACGGTGTAGGCCGAGGCGATCAGGTAGCTCTCCACGTGCACGTAGACCTGTCCGAGGTAGTAGCGGAAGTCCTGCACCTGGCTGTGGGCGCCGGCACGGGATTGCGAGGCGGCATCGCGTATCCAGTCCAGCAGCCCGGTCTTCACGAACAGTCCTTGGTAGGCCCACTCGACGAGCTGCCGCGCACTGCGCCCCGGCTCCTGCACCAGCACGCTGCGCGTGAAATGCTCCGAGACCTGCGACAGCTCGTAGTTCAGCATGCCCTGCGCATGGCGCCAGCCCTGCTCGGGCCAGAAGAAGTGCATGCCGATGCACTCGATCACGATGCACAGCAGCAGCGAGCCACACAGCACGCCGAACAGCCGGAACGGCAGCGTGACCAGCCCCGCGATCAGGCCCTGCTGGCGGACCTGCTGGCGCTGGACGGCGACGGCGGGGTCGCTCATGCCGCGGCCCCTTCATCCACGCTCGCCATCTGCTTGAAGTCCGCCAGCAGATCGTCGGGCAGCGCCTGATCCTGCAGGCCGGGAAGCCCCTTGCTGTCCCACCAGTCGCCGGCCTCGACGTAGTGCTGGCGCATGTAGCCGGCCAGCTCCTGCAAATCCTTGGGCATGGCCTCGTCGGGATCGGGCGCCGGCAAGGGCATGCGCACCTTCCACAGGTGGCCGCCCTCGATCAGCGCAAAACACTGCCCCTTGGGCAAGCCGACGACGTGTGCCGGTTCGATCAGCGGAACGCTGTTGCTGCTGATGCGGTCCTGCGTGTTGGACGTGAACGCGGTGTTGCCGGTCGGGTCGGAACTGTCGGTGGCACCGCTCATCACCGTTGTCGTGTAGACCTCGACCTTGGGCAGTTGCCGCGTCAGCAGCTCGGCCGTGATGGTCTCGCGCACGCGCAGCATGAACAGGTTATTGAAGTTCCCGATGACCTGGCCGGCCTTGGCGCGGTTGCCGATGCGGGCCTCGATGTCGCTCATGGTCTGCGTATAGGCCGTGACCTGCACCCCGGCGCCGCCGCCTTTGTTGACCATCGGAATGAACTCGTCGCCCATCAGCTCGTTGAACTCGTCGGCGTGCACGTTGATCGGCACCTTCACGCCTGCCGACGCGCCCGGCAGGCCATCGTCGATACCGAACTTGTAGATGTGCCCGGCGACCGACACCAGATCGCTGAACATGGAATTTCCCACTGCGGCCGCGACCTCAGCGTCCGACAACGCATCCAGCCCGACATAGACCACGGCCCGCTTCCGGATGATCTGCATCCAGTCGAAGATCGGCCGCGGGTCGCCCAGGTCCGAGTAGTTCGGCGCGAGCAACTGCGCGATCTTGCCGGTGGTCAGCTTCTCCAGCAGCGGCAGGAGCGACGCCACGATCTTGTCGAAGTACGTCCTGTCGTAGCGCACCGCGCTGCGCAGCCCGTCGAGCACCGGGTCGTAGATGCGCACCTGCGAGAGGTACTGCTCCAGCGCGACGACGCGCTTCTCCCGCCCGATCATGTTGCGCGGGATGTTCTTCTCGTTCAGCTTGGCTTCGAGCTGGACGATGACCTCCCAGGCTTTCGGCTCGCTCCTGGCGAAGTAGTGCTGGGCGTACTCGATGAACAGCGCATCGATGTTGATGACGTGGCGCTGGATCAGCAGGTAGTCGGGCCGCTGCCCCAGCTCGACCAGAGCACGAGCGATGATGTTGACAAACCTCCACGCGAACTCCCTGAAGGCGGCCGAATTGCCTTCACCGGAGAGCTGGCCCGCGATGCGCGTAGCGACTTCGCTGATGCGCCCGAACCGCCCCACGGCGTTGTAGCGGGCGCTGATGTCCGGCCAGCCCAAATGGAAGACGTAGAACTCGCCTTCGCGTCCGGCGCGTTTGGCTTCCACGTACATGCGCTTGAGCAGATCGGCGTCGCCCTTGGGGTCGAAGACGATCACGACCTCGTGCTGGCCGCCCACCTTGCGGCGGATGTCCTGGGTGATGAACAGTTCGGCCAGGCGGGTCTTGCCGACGCGGGTGGTGCCGAGCACCAGCGAATGGCCGACGCGCTCGGCCAAAGGCAGGGTGACGTCAACCTCGTGCGGTTCGATGCCGTGCAGGCGCGGCAGACCACCGACCGGCGGTAGCGGCCGCGCCGGGTTGAGCGGGCTGTCCCAGGCCAGGGCCTTCGCCAGCTTGGACAGGGGGTACGGCGCGAACTCCAGGCGCTCCTCGACGTGCCGTGCCGCCCGATAGATCGCCGTCGGTTCGACATAGCGGCGGAACTCCGGCCGGTAGGTCTGCATCAGCCGGTGCGTGTGGCGCTGGTCCCAGCGGAAACCCCGGCCGACGAACAGCCGCTGCTGGCTGACCGGCACGTCGCGGCTGGTCATCACGTAGCGCGGCAGGCGCCGGATGTTGCGCCGGTAGCGCAGGATCGCCCAGGCGTCCCGGAAGCGGATCGCACCGAAGGTCAGGAAGGCCAGCGCGCTGCCCAGGCCGAGCAAGGGGCTCAGCGCGAGCGACCACGGGGCCACCAGGCACAGAAGCGCGGCGCCCGCACAGACCGCGACGGTGTAAAGCTCCACCGCTGGCCGCAGCAAGACTTCGACGGCTTGGGAGTGGGCCATGGTGGGCGCTTCACCTGGCTCTACCGCGTCAGGGCTCGATGCCGGTGGCGGTGATCAGCACCGGGTAGTGCTTGATGCCCAGGCGGTGTGCCAGGTCGTCGCCCGAGGCCGGGGACAGCACCAGACCCGGCGCGAGGCGGCGCAGCGCGGCCAGTGCCTCGGGTGTTGCGACATTGACCACCAGGCCCACGGCGCGCTGCGCTTGCAGCTCCACGCGCCGCTGCTTGAGCCAGGCGCGCGAGCGGTCGTCGTCACCGACCAGGAACAGCGGCGTCAGGCTCGGCGCGCGGATCACGCGGCGCAGCTCGTCGCCCGGTGTGAGCCGCGCCGACCGCACGGGCAGCATGGCCGCCTCGGCTTCGGCAGGACCGCCGATGCGGGGTACTGGTTGCGGCGTGGCCGGTTGGCCTGGCTGCGTATCCTGCGGGTTCAAGGCCCGGTAGTACGGCAGCGCCGAGGTGCCGCCCTTGTCCTCGACCACGATCAGCGGCGGGGAACTGCTCTTGGTGGCGGGGCCGCGATCCTGCGCGTCGGCGGTGGCGGCCAGCAGCGCCGCGGTCGCGGCAAGGAGGATGCGGTTCATGGCATGGAACTCCGGGCAGAGGGAAGTGAAGCGCCCGGCCCGAGCACGCGGGTCAGGTGCTGGTGGACGCTGCGGCGGTAGCGGGCGGCCGGCGCACCGCCTGCGGGGCGGTGGTAGCGGCCGATGGCGACCAGCCAGTCCTCGCCCGGCGTGTGCTGCTCTTGCAGGATTTCCGCGGCGATGGCGAGGTTGCGGTAGGGGTCGAGCAGATCGCAGGGATGCGCGTAGCGGTGCGCGTGGTAGCCGAGGTTGACCTGACCGAGACCGGCGTCGATGCGATTGGCCGGCGTGCGTGCCAGCGCCCGGCGGATGCCTGCGCAGGCCTCGGCGCGTGTCGCGTAGCGTTCGGCGCGGCCGGCGACGTTGAGCGTCCACGGCCAGGGGATCAGCCGGCCGCGCAGCCGTGCGCCGCTCTCTTGCAGCGCCACCGCGTAGAGCACCGGCGACGGCACGCCCGCCTGCTGGGCGGCGAGCTGGTAGGCCGGTGGTGGCACTTCTTGGCCGAAGGCGATGGCGGCATGGGCGCTGAGGCCGAGGACCAGGGCCGCGCAGCCCGCGCGGTGGGTTACTGCCGCTGCCATTGGCCGTTGACCTCGCGCACCACGGCGGGCAGATCGCCGGGCAGGCCAAGCGACAGCCAGCGCCCGGCGTCATGGTTGAGCGTGATGGCGCGCGAGCGCACGCGGCCGGCGTCGATGCCAGCCTGCGTCGCCCATTGGCGGATGCGGGCGTCGTCCTGGCGGCTACCGACCATGTAGAGATCGAAGGCGGTGCCGGCCGCCTGCAACTGGCGCGCGCGCTGCTCGCACGGCGGACACTCGGCCTTCACGAAAACCGCCAGCCGGCCCGAACCCCGGTTGCCGGCGCCCGGCGCCTTCACGCCCGGCATGTCCACGCGCTGCTGGCCCGGATAGAGCCGCTTCCAGGCGGCGTCGTAGGCCCGCTGGTAGGCCAGCGTCTTGCCCACGCGCTTCGATTCCGCCTGCACCTGCAGCTCCGCATAGCGGTTGCGTTCCTCGTCGCTGCGCGCCTCGATGCCCAGGGCCGTGAGCGGATCGAGGTTCGGGGAA
Source organism: Hydrogenophaga sp. SNF1 (assembly GCF_034421675.1). Taxonomy (NCBI): domain Bacteria; kingdom Pseudomonadati; phylum Pseudomonadota; class Betaproteobacteria; order Burkholderiales; family Comamonadaceae; genus Hydrogenophaga; species Hydrogenophaga sp. SNF1. The sequence continues at coordinate 1,817,170 of NZ_CP139793.1, read as the reverse complement.
TAGATGCCCAGCGGTCCCTGCATCACTTGCCGGTAGCGCGCCCATTCCTCCGGCCGCAGACCCCAATCACGCGCCAGGCGCTCGTCCAGCGCGGCGTCGGCGCTGTTCTGGACCTGGGCGGGAACCGTGCGCGAGGACGCAACCGGCGCCGACTGCGCCGAGGCAGCACCCGCGACGACAGTGAGGATGGCGGCAAGACCGATCGCGGCTGGTTTCATGGCCGGCTCCTACGGCAGCGCGATGCGCTGCGTCTGGCCGTCCACGCGGAACACGGCGGCGTGCGCCTCGATGACCTGTAATTGCCAGGCGCCGATGGCATCGCCTTCGCGCAGCAGTCGCAGTTCGCGCACGGCGGCCACACCCGGCGCCGCGATCGACAGGAAACGCTCGCCGCCGCGCAGTTCCAGGCCTGCCACGCTGAACGGCGGCTCCGGCGCCTTGGGCTTGACCGCCTCGGCGGTGCGCCGGGGCGCCGCGGCAGGTGTAGCGGCTTTCTTCAGGCGCGCCTCGATGTCGCCCATGCGGGCCTGCAGCGCCTGCAGGTCGCCGGCACGGTTGTCCGCGGTTTGGGCCTGCTCCACTTGCGACAGCCGTTCGTCAAGCGCCTTGCGGGCGGCCTCGAAGTCCGGTTGGGCGACGGGCTTGGGCTGGTTCTTCGAGGCTGCGGACTGCTGTTCGAGTTCAGCGACGCGCGTGTTGAGCGCCTGCACGTGGGCATCCTGGGCACTGGCCTGGCTTTGCTCGGCCAGGCGCGACAGGCCCACGCTGTTGACCACGGCCAGCACGCTCACGAGCAGCAGCCAGGCGGCCGCTGCGATCTTCAGCCAGCGCGCGCGGTCGGCGCCTTCGGCGGGAAGTTGCGGGATGTTCATGGCTGGGCCTCCTGGGGCTGCGCGGGTTCGGCTTCCGTCGTGCCGGGTGCGGGGACGGCGGCGACGCGGCCAGCGGAGTGCGCTGCCGTCACGCGCGTGAAGCACACCGCGCGCGAAGCGTCATCGACGGACAGTTCCCAGGCCGGGCCGGCGAGTGCCAGCAAGGCATCGCGCAGCGACAGCGGCCCGAGCCGCAGATGCGCCGCCGGCAGCGGCAGCGCGTACAGCGCCGCGGCCTCAGTCGTGTCGCAGAGCCGGTAGCCGGTGCGCAGCAGCACGTGCCGCAGGGCATCGCCGACGTTCGCATCGAAGGTCGGCGGAATCGAAACCTCGATCACCTGTTGCGTCAGGTCGCGCTGCGCCGGTTCCGGCACCAGCTCGACCAGCGTGTAGCGCCCGTAGCGGGCGACCGGGATCAGGGTCGGCTCGGGTTCCGGGTAGATGATCCTGGCCGACAAGACCGGCTCGGGCGGCACGGCAGTGGCCGTCGGGGCATTCGCCGCGCCGGTGGCGGCGCAGCCGGAGATGAGCACGCAGCCGACGAGCAAGGCGGGCACAACCAGGCGATGGGCGACGCAGGTGAGTGATTGCATGGTGCAGTTCCCTGGAACACGGAGCCCTCACCATCGCCGCCACAGAGCGTTCGGGCAGCAAACAAAGGGAACTGGCATGCGCCCGACTTCATGGCGTGGCGCAGTGGCGCAGAAAAAAGAAGCCGGCGCCCCGAAGGGCAGCCGGCATGGGTGGGTGGATCAGGCCGCGACGAGCTGCCGGGCCAGTGCCACCTCGACGGAATCACCGTCCTGGTTCAGCACGTCCAATCCCGATTCGGGCACGTCTCCCGACGTGCTCTGCGAGACCATGATCTTCCGTGCCATCAGCCCCAGGCAGGTCATCTGCGAGGAAGCCGCGTAGCCGAGGTAGATCACGCGAACCGGCTGCTTCTGGCCGATGCGCCACGAGCGCCGGGCCGCCTGCTGCAGGCTATAGACGTTGTAGCCCGACTGCATGAACACGATCGTCGGAAACTCCAACAGGTCCAGGCCGGTTTTCACCAGCTCGGGATTGGTGATCAGCACATCGATGCCGCGATCCAACTGCTCGGCGATCCAGTCCTCGCGGCGGGAGGCATCCACGCTCGCGCGCAGCACCGCCACCTTGAAGCCTTCCTGCTCCAGCAGCACCTTCAGGCGCGACGTGGTGTCGCGCGTGCCGGTGTAGACCGAATAGACCAGCGTCTTGCGACCCGCAGCCTTCTCCTGCTTGCAGATCTCGATCAGCTCGCGCTCCTTGGGCATCACCTCCAGCTCGTTGAACTGAGCCGGAACGAAGGCCAAGGTCTGGCGCGTGCGCGGGTGCACCACCGTCTCCGACCGGAAGCAGCAATCCGGCCAGGCCAGCAGCACGTTGAGGACCACGCCGAGCAGCGTCGTGTCGCGTTTCGCCAGCGCCTGCTTCAGCGCTGTGGTCAGCCGGCCCGACAGGTCGCGATAGGCCGCGGCTTGCGCCGTGTCCATCGCCACCTCGCGGAACTCCTCGTCGTAGGACGGCAGCACATTGCCGCCGATGTCCTTCAACTTCAGGAAGACCGTGAACGGCAGCACGCAACGCAGCACGCCTTTCGGGCCGAAGCCCGGCGCCTTGACCGTGCGCACCGAGACCTTGTTGCCCTTGGCCGTCTTGTGCGCCGTGCCCGTGCTCTCGGAATAGATGTCCTTGAGGACGCCGTGATCGCGCATGAACGCCATCGCGGCCGAGGTCATGCTGCCGCTCTTGGTCGGGCGGTAGCCGTCTTCGATCATTCGTCCCGGCAGGGCTCGGAACAGCAGGTGGAAAAGATCGTCGCCGTAGCCGCCCATCAGCGTGCCGGTGAGCAGCAAGGTCTTGCGCGCCTTCGCTGCGAGCACGCCCATGGCCTGGCCCTGGGCACTGCCGCCGTTCTTGTACTCGTGCGCCTCGTCGGCGATAAGCAGGTCGAACGTGCCTTGCGGCAGGTAGCGTTTGATGAACTCGGACGGCTGGTAGCCGCCCTCACCAAAGCCGAACTCCATGTTCGCCATCGCCCGCTCCATGCGGTGCGCCTGGCGATCCGAGAAGACCAGCTCGCCGTTGCCATCCATGAGGTTGATGAACTCGTGGATGTTGTCGCCGAGCATCGACGCCAGGAAGGAGTCGCCGAACTTGCGCATCAGCTTCTGCGCGGTGACTTCCCCGATGGTCGGGATGCGCTGCAAGGCTTTGAAGACGGCCGTGGACTGGTCGCTGGCGGACAGGCTCCTGGGTCGCATCAGCGTCCACAGCGGTGCGGCGCAATGGCTGCACCGGCGGCGGTAGTCCTCGGCTTCGAGTTCGACCGGGTTGATCGGCTCGCCGTCGAGGTTGGTGATGACCTGGCCGCAGTCCGGGCATGCGCCCACATCGCCGTGTCGCGTGCGCCGCACGTTGAAGACTGGCTTCCAGTGGAAACCCATGCGCATGCGCACACGGCCGAGAACGTAGAACTCCTGGCCGCGCACCGGCACGCCCAACTGCTCGCGCAGCTTGATGAGCTTGACCAGCGTGTCCGGGCCATTGAGCACCCAGACCTTCGCGCCGGCCACGGTCTCCTGAATTTCCCGGCGCCACTTGTAGACCAGGTGCGGGGGACTCAAGACGAGCGTGCGACGGTAGCCTTCGGCGTGCAGCACGGCCGCCGTGGCGATGCCAACGGTGGTCTTGCCGCAGCCCATTTCGCCATTGACGATCGCGGCGCGTTCGCCGCGGTCGGCCAGCAGCTCGGTGACGGCATGCACCACCTCGGCTTGCGCGCCGAACAGCTTGCGCTTGAGACTGGCCAGCACGAGCTGGCGATGCGGCCGGGCCTGGCCGGTGTAGACGGGAGGGTTGGCGCGGTTGAGCGAATCCAGCAGTTCGTCGCCGAATTCGGCAACGAAATCCTGAAGGCTCATCGCCAGTGGAGAAGCAGCCGCGTCGAGCAGGTCGCCCTGGACGGGCGTGCCATCGGCGGCGGGAACAACGTCGGTATCGAGGGACATGGTGATGCTCCAATGAAGATGGGGCATGCACCTCCCCCTGCGGGGCGATGGCATGCCCCGGGGTGGGAAGAGAAGAACGGCGCGAAGCCGCAGTGGAAGAACAGATCGACGGCGAACCGTCAGGGAACAGCGATCAGCGGATGGTCAACACCTCGCCGCAGGTCGGCGAGCCTGGTGTCATGTCCCAGGCACGGATGACCGGCACGAACTTGTCGGTCAGGATGCGCGTCTCGGCCACGGAGCCGTCGTCGCGTTCGGTGTATTCCGTCTGCAGCGTCTTCTCCTTGTGGGTGTCGCCCTTGACGACGAGCATGCGGCCCGTCTTGGACTTCACCACGCCGGAGATCGCGCCAGCAGCAAGCGCCAAGGCAAGATGCCAGTGCGACAAGGCCCGCGCCGGAGGCCGCAGCGATTGCTGTGCGGCGCCCAGGTGCGTATCGAGCGTCGGCCAGAGCCCTTGCAGCCGGCCGACTTCCTCGGCGAACTGCTCGGGTTCCATCGTCACGCGGTAGAAGTGCTCCGGCTCGGCCGGGCTGGCAGGCACCGTGTAAGGCAGGAACGGCCATTCGACTGGCAGTTCCTCGGCTTCGGCGTCGCCTTGCCCGATCTGCAGCAGCAGCGCGCGCGTGGCCTTGACCGAATCCGATGCCTGGTCGCGCTGACGAATACGGCGGCCGAAGATCACCACCTGCTTGAACTGCGCTTCCACCGCGCGGTAGATGCGCAGATCGGCGAAGTGCCGGGTCAGCCATCCGACCAGCTCGGCGTCGAGCACGTAGTGCGGCACGATGTAGATCAGCACGCCGCCGTATTGCAGCAGCGGCAGCGCCTTCTGATAGAACAGCTTTTCGAGCCGGGCGCGGCCCTGGCCCTGGTAGCCGACATTGCCGTTGGTGTCCTTGGACAGGTCGCCATACGGCGGGTTGAGCCACAGCAGGCCGAAGCTCTGCCGGCTGATCAGCGTGTCCATCAGGTCGCCGTGGATGCAGCGATCGACCAGTTGCCGGGCATGGCGTGCACGCTCGGCCTCGTACTCGACGGCAAAGGCCTGGACCTGCTCGCGCCCGAGGGCGTGCGCGGCTTCGGCGATCGCCACGCCTTCGCCGGCGCAGGGATCGATGATGCACAGCGGCCCGTTCGAGGATTCGGCGGGCGCCAGCGCGGCGAGTGCTCTTTCGAGCGTGGGTTCATCCGTGGGGAAGTACCCGTTCTTGACGAAGTTGCGGGCGAGCCGCGGGAACATGAGGGCCATGGGAATCTCCTGGCATTGAAGATGAAGGGATGCGGACATGCGCGCGTGCATGTCCGGTGAAGGAGCCTCAAGCCACCGCTTCGAGCGGTTGTGCCGAGGGGATGCGGCTGGCGGGCGTGCCGGCGACGAGCGCGCCGCTGCGGATCAGGCCGCCCAGCACCTGGGTCAGCGTCGGCACGTCGATGGCGAGCCGATGGCCTTCCAGAGCCCCGAGGGCGAACGGCAGGCGCGTCAGCATCGACTTCGCCTGCAGCAGTTCCAGCACGGGTTCGCGCCAGGGATCGAGAAGCGGCAGCGGGCAGGTGTCCCGCACCAGCTTCCACAGCCGGTCGAGCCGGTGCGTGGAATCGCGAGGCAGGAGCGCCAGCGCGCTGGCGTTGGCCTTGTCGGGCTTGACGCAGCGCCGGTCGAACAGCCAGATGTTGGTCAGCGAGCCGAACAGCGTGCGCCGGTAGGCGCGTGCGCTGCGCTTCTCCAGGTTCTCGACGTTGCCGACGAATACCGGGATGCTCGCGCCCTGCTCGGTGATGACGTGGAACTGATCCAGTCCCTGTTCGTCCCGGCCCAGGGTGAGGCGAGCCAGGAATTCCTGGACGGCGGTGTCGCGCGCCCAGAGGGAGATGAAGACCAGGTTGCCGTTCTCGTCACCGACGACGCCATCGGCCATCAGGTCGGGGCATTCGTCGATGCGATAGAGCGTCTTGGGGGAAGAAGGTGCAGGCATGGTGATGTCCTCGAAGTGAGCGGAGACAGCACCACCCGCGAGGGCAGTCACTGCCCCAGGGGGATGGAAGAAAACGCGGTGAGCGTCGTGGCGAAGAATCAGACCGTGCGTCGCAACGCACCGTAGCCTTGAAGGTCTGGGCTACCTGGGCATGTTGTCGGCAGCGCCGACGGACATGGGCGTAGCCTGCGCTCATGCGGGTGGTTTACGGCAGCGAAAATCCGCCGCGCAGCGCACCCCTGTTTGCCAGAGACTCACCCATCAAAGAAAAAAGCGGACCATGCCGCATGGACACGATCCGCTTGTGGGTCAGGCTTTGAGCTGGCGCAAGCCATCCGCGAGCAGCCACAGCGCCCGGTTGAGCCGGACGTTCTGGTCGATGCCCTGAACGGGGCGCGTGCGCTGCTGGCGCCCGTTGGCGGCGCGGCCGGCCAGGCCGCCTTTGACCAGGTTCTCCTGGATTCGGTTGAAGACCGACCACAGATCGGCGCAGTTGTCGTCGAAGCGACGGGGCCGCAGGATCTGGGTCTCCGTGATGGGCAATGCCTTGCCCGAATCGTCGTACTTGAGGGTCAGCGCCGATCTGGCGAAGACTTCGGCCTCGCCGTCGTCGAGCGTGATGACACGCATGGCGTCGCGCGAGTCCAGCACCCTCTCGAAGCCGTGCAGCACCTCGTAGGCGCCTTCGATCACGTGATCGGTGACGTTGCCCTTGTGAGGTACGCGCACGTCGGCGAACGTGTCGCCGCACACCAGCCCGTTCTGGCAGACGAAGCGGAACATGCCCGCCAGCATCTGGTAGCTGCTGGTGCCGTCGTGCGAATTGAGCAGGATGATCTCGTTCGCCTCGGCGCCGTTGATCTGGCTGGCGTGGCGAAGGCGCAGCATGTGCTTGGTGTATTCGCGGCGATCCTCGTGTCGCACGCGGGTCTGGCACACCATGAACGGCTGGAAACCTTCCTTGCGCAGTTCGGTCAGCACAGCCGCCGTGGGGATGTAGCTGTACCGTTCGGAGCGGCTTTCGTGCGGGGTGTCCGCGAAGATGGAAGGGGCCACGGTGCGAATCTGATCATCCGACAGCGGGTGACTTGAGCGCAGCACCGGGGAGCGATGAGCGAAGCGGGATGCAAGTTGCATGACGATCTCCTTGGGAAAAAAGAGACCGGAGCCCCGCCCCACCGGGGAGGAACCCCGGTGGGTGGTGGAATGCCGCGCAAGGCGGCGGTGGGAATCAGACCCTGGCGAGGTGCCAGTCCTGGGACAGCGGAGCGAACTCGTAGCCGAGATCACCGAGGCGGTCGCGCTGCTGACGCAGCACACGCCGATCCACGGTAGCATCGAGCTTGACGACATCGCCCAGCGGCCAGAGCGCGCCGAACAGCGTCGCGTCGCCGCCATCGTCTGCATCGGCCGAAGCCTCAGCAGATGCAGTCGCCGGTTCGCTGCCGAACGGCGTGGTATCGACCAGCGGGTCGCGCGGACTGCGCGCCTTCTTCCTGCCGGCCGCCTTGGGGGCGGTCGTTGCAGTCGGTGCGGCGGTCTGCGCTTCCTCGTCGATCGGATCGACTTCCTGCGGACTCAGCCGGCTGGCATCGTCGCGGCTCAGGGCGTCGATGTTGGACAAGGTCATCCCGCCCAGAAGGGCGCGAATCTCGATGACCATGCGGCCGTTAGCGGTGTACGTGGACGGGCGAATCTCGGCGATGGCGAAATCGCCCTCGTACTTGCCTTCGGCGTACTGGTCGAGTTCGGCGTTCTTCACGACGAACTCGCCGATGGAGGTCGCAAGGCGGCCGACGTTGAAGTCGCCGTTGCGGCCGTGGATGGTCTTGATGGCCAATTGGCCGGGAATGGTGATCATGAAGAACTCCTGCGGACGAAGCTGCGATCACGCACACGGCCGTCATGGCGACGGCGCGCGTGCGCACGCGAGTGGGAGAAGACAAGGCCCCGGGGAACGGGGCCTTGCGGATCAGAACGACTCGGCAACTTCCAATGCGGGGGCATCGGCAGCGGCTTCATCGGCAGCTTCGGCGGCGGGCCTGGAAGGCTCGGGCGCGGCGGCTTGCGGTTCGGCGGAAGTCGCGGGGACATCCGTGTTGCGCACGTCGCGGTCGTCGGCATCGGTCGGCTTGGGCTCGGCCTTGTAAACGAGCTTGCCATCGACCTTGATCCAACTGACGAACAGCAGGCGGGCCTTGAGGCTCACCCCCTGCTCGCCGGCACGCTTGCCCTTGGAGTAGGTGAAGGTGTCGGCCCACAGGTCGCCCAGGCGGAAGCCGATCATCACCTTCTTCTCGGCATCGACCGCTTGGATGCAGCGGCGCACCAGGTGCTGCGCTTCGGAGCCCGAGACGCGCGTGTCGAAACGCACGTAGGCAACGTCATCGCTGGGGCCGTTGAGCGCCGCGATGTCGCAGGCCAGGAACGCATCGCCTTTCTTGGGCTTCACTTCGCGGATGCGATTGAGATACCCGAGGCCGGTGATGTGCAGGTCGAAGAAAGACTTTTCGGTGGAAGTGGTCATGGTGAATCTCCTCAGAACAAAGAGGCGGAGACACACCCGACCCAAGGCGGGGAAGGTGTGGAACCCCCGCGTGGGTTGAAGGAACAGCTTGGGTGGCATCACCATCGGGAGAACCGATGGCCGTTCGCGCTGGGATGCCGGAGCGAACTGGTTGATCAACGCGGTCGGAACCGCGTCGCAGTCTTGAAGATCGAGACTGCCTGGGCATGCTGCTGACGGGTGTCAGCGGAACATGGCGGCAGCGTGGCGCCAGACGCGCGCCCGCGCGAGCGGTAATCGGCATCTGCGGCTGTCCGCATTGGCGCCGAGCGCCAGGCTCGCCTCTACGGCGCCTCCCACAGCAGCTTGGGCACGCGCAGCGCCTCGGGCGTGTCCCGCCGCGGCCGGCGCGCACGGTTCCAGTTGCCGCCGCCGCGCTGTCCGACCAGGCGCCAGCCGGCCGCCCGCAGGCTGGCGCCGCCCTCGGCCGGCAGCGTGTAGGTGATCAGGCGCGTGTAGCCCAGCGCGCGTGCCGCGCGGCCAGCAGCCGCATAGAGCTTGCTGCAGGCATTGGCCGTGCCATCGGTGCACAGCCGCGTGACTTCGAGCGTCCAGCCGTCATCGAGGTGCCGCGCCACCGGGCGGCCCGCGATCACCACGCCGACGATGCGGCTTGGCATCGCATCGCCGTCGCCCAGCGTGACCGCCAGGCTGAACTTGCCGCCTTGCACAGGACGGTGATGCCGGTGGTGTTCTTGCACGAAGGCGTTGGCCGCGCGCAGCGACAGCGGCCTCACGGCGAACCGCGGCGGCACGGCCCGCGCGTCAGTCGCCGCAGAAGCAGGCCATGGGTTCTTCGGCGGCATCGAACAGGTCGCGTTGGTCGGCCGCAAAGCGCGCCAGGTCGGCGTAGCTCGGACCATCGTTGCGGAAGCGCGCGCCGCTGGGGCGGCTGGCGAGGTTCAGCGACTCCATGCGTATCCACCACACCGCGGCCTCGGGTCTGGCCTTGATGAGTGCCAGGCGCTGGCCGCGGGGTTTGAGGAAACACAGGTCGCAGTTGCCTTCGAGCGTGCGGCCGTTGACGGTCAGCAGCTCCAGGTCGAAGGGCTGCGCCTGCCAGAAGGCGGACACGTCGCGCACGGTCACGCCGGCCTCGGCCAGCGGCATGCACATGGTTTCGTGGGTAGATTCGGTGGAATGGCCGCGCGCCCTGATCTTGGCGACGCGCCGCTGTTCGTCCGCGCGGATGCCGATGAACTGGTCCCAATCGGTCCAGCCCTGCCGCCGCAGGAAGCGGTGCATCGTCCTGATCTTCAGGGCACTGGTGCAGCCACGAGCCACGGGATTCGGCAGGTACTGCCGCTTGCGGATCAGCGCCTCGAAAGGTTCCCCCTTACGGCTGGCGGTATCGAAGTCCACCACCGCGAAGCCCGGTTCTGTCGGCCGGTATTCAAGCCAGTGGATGGGCACCTGCCAATGCTTGGCGCAGCCGCGCACAAAGCGCAGCGTGGCTTCGACCTCCTTGCCGGTGTTGGCGAAGCAGACCACCGTGTCGGCCGGCAAGCCGCCATTGGCCTGCAGCACGCGCCAGAGCATGTACGCGCTGGTGCGCCCGCCGCTGAAACTGATGCAGGTGGGGGATTCGATTCGGAACGGGTCGCGCATACGGGCTGTCTCCAGTCGGTGGCCCCGGCGGATGCCGGTGGGCGGCCCCGATCGGGGCTGGAGACAAGCGCGTGCGCGCGGCTGCGGCCGTGGCACAAAAGAAGAAGCCTCCGTGAGGAGGCTTGAAGGGCTGGCGGTCAGTGGCCGGACTGTGCCGGCGGCACCACCTGCAACGACAGGTGTGTAGCGGTGGCCGAGACTTCGAGGTTATCCTCGCTGTGCAGAAGCCGCGCGAACACGCCATCGTGCAAATCGAAGAACTCGCCGAAGTCGTCGCCGCCGAACTCGGCGCGCGCCAGTTCCCACCAGTCGTCGAACGGATCGGCGTCCGGGTTGCAGCCAACGGCGTAGGCGATGGTCTTGCGTCGCCCATCGGGCCGACGCTCGCCGCATTCGGCCATGAAATAGACGCCCTGGTCCTTGACCAGGATGACGCGGCACTGGTTGGCCAGCGCCTCGGTCAGCACGGGCCGCAAATCGGCGGCCTTGAATCGAACAGTCATGGAAGTGATCTCCAGCGGATGCAAGAAGAAGGCTTCCCGCCGCGAGGACGGGAAGCCGCATGGGGACGCAGAGGGGTCAGTGCGAGACCGGCTTGCTGCCAGACAGGCGCTGCACGCGGATGAGGCGCCAGGTGCCGTCGTCGATCAGCCGCTCCAGCGTCTGGCCCAGGGTGTCGAAGAACACTTCATCGACCCGCTCGACCAGTTCGCCGTCGCGGCGCAGTTCCACCGCGTAGAGATCGAGGCCGCGCTCGTAGAGCACGGTGACGCGCCCTTGGAACTTCGCCGAGGCGACCGTGAAGCCGATGGCCGGCGGCGTGGCGATGATGTTGCTGGGGCTCGGATCGACCACCGTGAAGTCCCGCGCGCCGGCATCCACCAGCAGGTGGGTGACGCGCCGGAAGCCATCGGGTGCAGGCAACTGCTCCAGTTGGTGGACCAGTTCCTGCAGCTCGGGGCACTGCGGCGCGGGGATCGGCAGCTTGGCCGGCGCGGAGCCGAGGATGAGCCGCTTCACCGTGTACGGCTGGCCGCCGGCGGTGAACTCGGTGCTCTCCTCGGGTGTGTCCGCGCGCAGGCCGTCGAAGCGGCGCCGCGCATACGGTTCGACCTGCACCTTGGCGCCTTCGTCGGGCACGTCGGTGACGAGCGCCTTGTCGAGCACGGCGAACTCGGCCCGCCCCGTCTTGACGACGATGGCCTCGTCGGTGGTGGCGATGACCTTGCCCTCGAAAGGCTTGGGATCGACGTGGAAGCCCAGCGTCGAAACCTTGGGCTGACCATCGAAGATGTTGAACTTGAAGCTGCGGACGTTGGAAGGCACGTGGCCGCGAACCAGCGTCGGCATCTGTGCACGGATGGCTTGGGTATCCATTGGGAAGCTCCTTGTGGCAATCCAAGGAACTCCCGCCCGCAAGGGAGGTGTGTCCCTTGGAGTGAGGTGGATGGACGCGACATGCGCCCCGGGAAGGAAAAACAACCAGCGCGGCGAACCGCACCGCAGCCTCGAAGGTCTCGACTGCCTGGGCATGCTTGCCGGCAACTCCAGCGAACATGCGATCAGCGTGCGGCAGACGCAGGCCAGCGTCGCGAGGGAATCGGCACTGCGCCGCCACCGACTTCCCCCAAAAAAACGAGCCCCGCGTGGAGGCTCGTGAGGTGGTGTCAGTCGTCGTAGATCGGCAGTCCGTCCAGCACCTGCGCATCGGCATCGAAGACCAGCATGCGCACGTCGGCGAGCGCGGCCAGGTGCAGCACCTGCATCAAGGATTCCGGCATGCCCTTCTTGCGGTGCTCCTGCATCAGCCGCTTGGCAGTGATGCCTTCGACCGCGCGCAGGTTCTCGTCGGTCCAGGGCGTGGCGATCAGCTTCAATCCGATGGCCGGGCTGTACGGGATGCGGAAGGCGATGAACAGGAACAGCGTCGGCGTGGCGATGTCCGCCAGCTCGGCGAGGAAGCGATGAGCCTCGGTGTCGAGGTGCCCGCTGCTGATCTCCCAGCACCGGCTGTAGAAGCCGGTTTCATAGCGCAGGCGCCGCACTACCTCGCGTGCGGCTTCGTCGGAGTAGGTATCGCCGACGTGCAGCGGCTTGCCTTCTTCCTGGGCCATGACGGCGTAGACCACGTTGCGGGCGAGCCCGTGGCTGGGGCATTGCGCCTGCAATTCATCGGGGACCGCCTGGTCCTCGGTAATCAGCACGAAGTCGTCCGAGAAGATGCAGGCCCGCCGTTCGAGCTGGCTGTCCGGCAGATTCGACTGCGAAGGATGCAGCGGCAGGTAGGTCAGCGGGCAATCGTCGTCGTAGGAGATGGCAATCAGCCGCTGGACGGACAGGCCGTCGTAGCCACGGACAAAGGGATTGTTGTTCGAGTAGGACATGGGATTTCTCCAGCAGAGGATGGCCGAGGCAATCCCCTGCTGGGGATTGAACCCCAGCGGGTGGATAAAGTGGCAGCCGGTCAGCCGGCAGCGACGGAGGACGGGTCGGTGAGCAGGCGGTCAGCGACGGTTCTGCGCAGGCGTGCGCGAACCTGGTCGTCGGTGATGGCCGCCAGTAGCGCCAGCGTTTCGTTGGCAATTCGGTTGGCCGCCGCCGCAAGGTCGCCGGCCAGGATTGCGGTGCGCAGTTCCGCGCCGAGTTGCAGCGCATGCGTGGATTCGCTCGATACCGTCAGCTCGCGGCTGATGAAGCAACCATGCCCGCCGAACTCGAAAAGCCGTGGGCGGCTGCAACGCCAGCATCCTTCGAGCTGGATGGCGACCAGGTGATGGCCGTCGTCGAAGCACGTGGCGATCAGGAACAGCGCGTCGAGGTCTGCGCTGCCCTCAAACGGGTGGTGCTCGATGAGATTGGCGAGGTCTTGGTTCTGGTCGGCGCCGAAGTGCGGGGCGATCAGGTCGATAAGGGCAGGCATCGACAGTTCGGCGTCACGGTCTTCGCCATCCTCGCCTTCGGCGTCGTCCGGTGCGGGCAGATCGAGCTGAGCGGCCAGCGTCAGCAGACCGTCGAGCACGTCGCTCCATTGCGGATCGTTGATCTCGGCGAGGCGAGCGATATAAGCCCTCCCGTTGCCGGGATAGCTCGCATCGAGGCGAAAGGCGCCGAACAGCGCGGAGATGACCGGCGTCACCCGGTCGAGAATGAGGACGCCGGTGGCGTCGGAGTAGGTGTTGGCCATGAAGGACTCCTTGCGATGAAAGGCGCGGAGCCCTCGCCCCTGGCGGACGAAGGCATCCGCAGGGACATCCCGAGGCCGCAAGGGCTCCGGGTGGAAGGAGGGACATGGCCCCTGGCGGGACGCATGTCCCTCGTGGGGTCGGAAGAAAAGAACGTCGGTGCGCCGCAGCGCGGCTCACCAGCCGTTGTAGTTGAGCGTCAGGTCGGCGATGACCTTGCGCCGTTCCAGATCGAGGCCGCCCAGGTCGGACAGACCCTCGAAGCCGCAACGCTTGAGCATCGCGCCGCCCTCGCGGGCGTTGTAGAAGCTCACCATCGCGGACAGGAACATCCGCTGGCCGCTACTCAGGACGCCGAGGGCGTCGTTGAGCATCAGCAGCTTGGGCCGCAGATCCCACTTGGTGGTGGCACGCTGCAGGCCGTCGCGGGTGCCGTCGCCAAACCATTCGGCACCGGCGATGTTGACGCCGCGCTTCCACGCCTCGAAGAAGGCTTGGGGCGCGGCGGCGAAGTGCTGGTGTTCCAGCTCGATCTGATCAAGTACCTCTTGAGGCAGGGCACGGTTCATGACATGGGCTCCAGGTGTTTGGAATCACGGGTTGAGGCGCTGCTGCCAGCGGCCCGTTTTCAGGGCGTGGTCGGCGGCGTGGTGCGAGCGGAAGTAGCTGACCGACTCGCGCGAGACCGGGCCGTCCGCATCGGCGGTGCCGATGTAGTGGCCGGCTGCGCTGCAAAGCACCTGCAGGGGCAGGCGCTTGCCGACGTAGGCCAGGGCCTGGTAGCCGATGGATTCGGCGCGGGCCTGTTCAGCGCTCAAGAGCGCCGATGCGAACGCAAGGGACATGGTTTTCTCCTGGTGGTTGAAAGACCGGGAGCACCACGCCCTGACGGGAGCGGATACCTCCCGAAGGGTTGAACATCGAAAGCACCCGCGTCGTGGCGACGCGCGTCCGCGGTGGTCGGTGCGAAGCGGACTGGATCGGTCAACGCGGCGAACCGCGTTGCAGCCTTGAAGACCGGAGCTGCCAGGGCATGGTGCTGACGACCGTCAGCGACACATGCGGGAAGGATGGAAGCGCGGCAGCGCGCCGTCGCCGATCAAACAGAACCGCCCGCCGTCCGGTTTGCCCCGAGTGCTGGTGCAGGAACCGATGCACGATCCGTCTGCCCACGACAAAGGCGCCGAAGCCCCGCAAGGCTTCGGCTGAGAGGAATCAATCCACCTGTGGGCTGCAAGCAGGCCAGGCCGTCGTCAAAGCCATTCGCTGCGTCAGCAATCTCACCCGGCCCGTTTCGTGGCTGGGGCCGGCATCCTCTGGCGTGTATCCACACACAAAGGGAACCCGTTTTTTCACCGGCGGGCACCGGCACCGAATACCGTCGACCGCAAGCGGTCTCCTGGCACCTCGCAGCCTTGCGGGCCAAGGCGTCAGGAGACCGCTCGCGGATGGACGCGAACACCTCGATCAGCGGAACCGCGTCGAGCGCGATTCGATGGAGCAATGACCTTCTCGCCCTGTGGCCGTCTCGGGCCAGCAGGACGCGCACACCGTTGCAGAAGGGAACGCGCGCTGGGGAATCCCGCGGGGTGCGGGAGGTTTGCCCCGCCGTCGGCAGCAGCCGGCGTGGCAGAGGGAGACGTGAGCGTCAGTTCGCCTTGGGGCGCCGACGCGCTGTGCTGGAGGTGCGGCCGGATGCACCGCGCTTGCCTGCCGCGGCATCTTCGATCGGCAGCGTGCCCTTGCAGTCCGGGTAGCGGCTGCAGGACCAGAACGCACCGCTCTTGCCGCTGCGCTGGCGCATCGGGGCGCCGCACTGCGGGCAGTTCGGCGCGGGCGGCAGCTTGAGGTCGAGCGTGGCGCCGCGGTACTGCTGCACGAGCTGGGCGACCCAGCTCGATTGCTTGTCGATGAAAGTGTCCAGCGTCATCTGGCCGGCCTCGATCATGTCCAGTGCCTGCTCCCACACCGCCGTGGTGCCCGGGTCGGCGATGGCCGCCGGCACCGCGTCGATCAACGTGAAGGCCGCATCCGACGCGCGGATGGCGCGGCCCTTCTTCAAGAGATAACTGCGGGCCAGCAGCCCGCTGATGATGTTGGCGCGCGTGGCCTCGGTGCCGATGCCCGTGGTGTCCTTCAGCTTCTGCTTCAGGCGCGGGTCGGTCACGAGCTTGGCGACGCCCTTCATGGCCTTGACCAGCTCGCCCTGCGTGTAGGGCTTGGGCGGCAGCGTCTTCAATGCCTTCAGTTCGACCTGGCCGACCTGGCAGGAAGTTCCAGCCGGTAGCGCCGGCAACACCTGGCCGCGCTGCGTGTCCTCGCCGTCACCGTCTTCGGGCTCCGGCGCCGCCAGCACCTGGCGCCATCCGGCCACCGCGATCTGCTTGCCGACCGCGACCAGCGACTGGCCGCCGCACGTGAGCTGCGCCACCGTCCGGTCGAACTCGTGATGCGGCAGGAACTGCGCGAGGTAGTGGGCGCGGATCAGCCGGTAGACGGCCAGCTCCTTGTCGCTCATCGCCGAGAGGTTCGCAGGCTCCAGCGTGGGGATGATGCCGTGGTGCGCCGTGACCTTGCCGTCGTTCCAGGCCCGCGAACGCTGGTTGCGGTCCAGGCGGTCGATCAGCGGCCGCAGGCTGGGGTCGGTCTTGACCAGACTGTCGAGTACGGCCGGCACCTCGGCCAGCATGCTCTCGGGCAGGTAGCCCGAATCCGAGCGCGGATACGTCGTCGCCTTGTGCGTCTCGTACAGCGCCTGGACAATGTCCAGCGTCTCCTGCACGTCGAGGCCCAATTGCTTGGAACACACCTCCTGCAAGGTGCCGAGGTCGAACGGCAGCGGCGGGCCTTCGCGCACGCGCTCGGTCTCCACCGACAGCACCTGGGCGGCGCCGGCCGCGCGCAGGCGTTCCGCGGCCTGCTGCGCCACCGGCTGCTGCAAGCAGCGGCCGGCGTCGTCGGTGCTGCCCTGCGGCGGCGTCCAGGTGGCGACGAAGGACTGGCCCGCATGCGACAGCGCCACCTCGATGGCCCAGAACGGCACGGAGACGAAGCGCGCAATCTCGCGATCACGGTCCACCACCAGCTTGAGCGTCGGCGTCTGTACCCGCCCGACCGACAGCACGCCGTTGTAGCCGGCCTGCCGGCCCAGCAGCGTGAACAGCCGGCTCAGGTTCATCCCCATCAACCAGTCGGCACGCGATCGGGCGAGCGCGGAGAAATACAGCGGCAGGGTCTCGGCCGAGGGCTTCAGCGCGCCCAGTGCCTTGCGGATGGACGCATCGTTGAGCGCCGACAGCCACAGCCGCTGGATCGGGCCGCGGTAGCCGCACAGCTCGATGATCTCGCGGGCGATCATCTCGCCTTCGCGGTCGGCATCGGTCGCGATCACCAGCTCGCCCGCCTTGGCGACGAGCTGCTGCACGACCTTGAACTGCGCTGCGGTCGCCGCCTTGGGCTCGACACGCCAGCTTCGGGGAAGAATGGGCAGTTGCTCGATGGCCCAGCGCTTGTACTGTTCGCCGTAGCCTTCGGGCGGAACCGCCTCGACCAGATGACCGATGCACCAGGTCACGACGACACCCGTACCGCTGTAGCAGCCGTTGCCGCGTTGACCGGCGCCCAGCACACGGGCGATGTCCTTGCCCTGGGACGGCTTCTCGCACAGGAACACGCGCATGAAGCCTCCTTGGAAGTGTGCGGTTCATCGGATGGCCCCAGCTTGGCCGGGCCAGCGGATGACGGCAGCAAGGAAGCCGATCAGCGCAGACACCGCTTTGTGATCGGCAGGCGATGCGTTGCCGCAGCGGCATGCGCAAAGCCGCAACGGCTGGCGCAGCGGGAGCGTCGTTTCGGGAGGGCGGCTGGAATTCGGTGGAACACCCTGGAGCTATCCCCTGGGGATAGCTGTGCATGGCGGGCGTCTGACGGTTGCTACAGCCGCCCCCTGCGGGGGAGTCAGCCCTTGGCCTTGGTTTCCTTTGGCGCCTTCGTCCCCTTGGCCTCCTTCGGCGGCGGTACTGCGGCCTCGGGTTCCAGCGTCCTGGCGCTGAGGGTCACGGCCTGGATGCGGTACGGCAGAATGCCGATGCGGCGGGCCTCGATCTTGAAGGTCGTGCGCTCGTTGTCGTCGGCGTCCTCCCACTCGTCCTTCACCGTGCGGCCTTCCACCAGCACGCGCATCCTCGGCTGGTACAACTTCTGCCAGTGCTCGGCGTCGCGGTGCCACAGTTCCACCGGCGCCCAGAAGCCGCCGCGGTCCTCGTACTCGCCGTCCTTCCGTGGGATCGGGTTGTCGAAGTAGACGTTCAGGCGCAGCAGCCGGCGCGGCTCGTCGTTGCCGTTGGGGAATTCGCGGTAGTCCGGCGCAGAACCGATGTTGCCCTCGCCGACGAAGTGCGTGCTCATGGTGACTCCTTGGGGGTGGTGGATGGAACGGACGCGGCATGCCCGTGGACACGTCGCAGGTAAGCCGCTTCGGCCTGCGCGGCCTTGCTGGCGCACTCCTGGGCCTGGCGGCCCAGCGTGTGAAGGAGGCTGATCTGCATGTTCAAAGCGATGCGCTGCAGCTCCATCGCGTACAGGTCGTCGATCAGCGAGGCCGGCGTCGCCGGGCGGTCGAGCAGCGATTCCCACAGCGCCACGCCCATGGAAGAACGGTCGTGGTTGCGCCAGCGCAGGAAGGTCGTGCCTGCGCCAGTGGTCTGCTGGGCCAGTTGCACGTCGAGCAACGTGAAGGGATAGGCCCGCGCCTGTTGCAGCACGCGCCGCTGCGCCAGGCCGATCAAGTCGTCGCGCAGCGCCGTGCATTGGTTGGCCCAGGTCTCCAGACTCCCCTTACCTTTAAAAGGCTGTAAAAGGCCTTTTAGGTAGGGGCCGTGTTCCAGGCGCTGGAAGTCCGCCTGTTCCAGCGGCAGGAAGCGCGCCGGTTGGCCGGTGGAAGACGATGCCGTCATGCCTTGGCGCCTTCGCCGTCCAGATCGTCGTCCGTCACGTCGGCTGCGCCAGCGCTGGGTGCGGCATCGGGGGCTGCACCCTGCTTGCCCGCCCGCCGCGCGATCGGTGGCGCAAAGCGCGAGCGGCGCGTGCCTTCGAGCACGTCCTGCGGCAACTCGCCGAACTTCTCCAGCGCCGCCCGCGCCACTGCGTTCTTCGAGGCGAAGTCGTCGCGCGTCGCGCCGGAGTAGCGGTACTGCTGTGCCAGCGAGAACAGGCTGCGCAGCGCGTGCGCGCCGTCGTTGAGCCAGCGTTCCAGCGTGCTGCGGTCGATCAGTGCGGTGTGATGCGCGAGGATCAGCTTGCGCGCCAGGTCGTCGTAATCGGCCAGCAGGTACACCGCCATGAAGCCGAGCTGCGCATTGACGAACAGCGGCAGCTTCACCGGCTGCACGTTCATGTTCTCGCCCAGGGTCAGCGCGGGCGGCACGTCGGCCAGCGCCTGGTCCACCTGCTCGCGCAGCGCCTGCAAGCTGGCCTTGGTCTGCGTCAGCTTGTCCTCGATGCGCAGCATCCAGAAATCCGAGTAGGGATCGTCCTGCTCGGCGCCGCGCTTCATCTTGTTCATCACGCTGATGTAGCCGTTCAGGCCAATGATCCCGGGCCGGCCCTCGGTGGGCGTTCGGCCATGCCAGATGCGTGAAGCGTGGTGGGTGTGCAGCGTCAGCGACATCGCGCTGCGCAGCGATCCGAGATTCAACTGCAGGGGCTGCTGGGATTCGTTGGCCATGGTGACGACTCGCGGTAAGGGAACGAGCCGCCAGCATCGGCATCGCCCGGAAGGGCGTCAGTCAACAAACCGCAGCGGGTGCGCTCCCGGTTGTCGTTCGGGAAGGCCGCGTGTTCCGTCTATCCCCAGGGGATAGCTGCCATCGCAAGCGATGAAGACGGCGAGTGAACCGGATGGCGCGGAAGGCTGCGTGTTCCATCTATCCCCTGGGAATAGGTCCGCACCGGGCTGCGACGATGTGACGCATGACAGCACCGAAGCCGATGGCTGGAAGGCTTCGTGTCCCAGCTATCCCCTGGGGATAGCTGCTCAGGAATCGCCAAGCGTCGAACGCAGCTTCGCCAGGTAGGCCCGCGCCGCCTCGCGACCGGGGCCGTTCGGCGCAGGCGGTGGCGGTGCAGAGGGCGCCGGTGCGGCAGGACGTGGCGGCGATGACGGCGCAGGCGGCGTCGATGCCGAACCAGCTTCGCCGGCCCAGGCCTTGAACTCGCCGCGGATCGCCTTCTGGACGATGCCGAACAGGTAGCCGGCCGGGTTGCGCACCGCGCTGTTGCGGCAGCGTGCATCCCATTCGTCCAGCACCGCCTGCCGCAGCGACTCGTCCACCTGCTGCAAGGCCACCATCGCGCCGCTTTGCTGCTCGTCCTTCAAGCGCAGCAGGCGCTCGGGCAGGCGCAGGTGCTGCAACGCCTTCGCGCGCGGTACTGTACGTACTTGATTTATACGATCCATACGTACAGTACGGTCCTCCTTCGGATTCCGAAGTGAGCCGTCTGGCGCGGGTTTCAGCCCTGCTTCGGATTCCGAAGACGGGCCATCGAGATTCCGAAGCAGGCCGTCCTGGCCTTCTTCGGATTCGTGATCCACAGGCGCTTGTGGATAACTCGCGTCCGCCCATTTGTTGCGCGCCATGCGCTGTGCCAGCACCTGCAGCCGCGTGGGCAGCGTGCGGCCGTTGAGCATCGGGTCTTCGGCGATCTCGCGCAGGGTGTTCATGCCGACGATCTGCACCGCCTTCGCCGCATGGGTCAGCGCCTGGCTGACCAAGCCGAGGTAGTCGGGGTCGAGCTGCATCGCCTCGAAGGGTGTCAGCGGTTCGTCGTGCAGCACGTAGAGGTTGCCCAGGATGCGCCCGGTCTTCGGGTCGCGGCGTCGTCGCACCAGGCTCAGCCAGCGCGTCAGCCGCAGCAGCGTCAAGGCGCGCGCCACGGTCTCGTGCGAGGCCTGCGCCGCGCACGGCATCGAAGCGAGATAGGGCCGGAGCTGGTCGTAGGTCGGGAACGCCGTCACGCCGTCGCTCTGGAGCTGCAGGCGGAACACCTGCCAGGCGTTGCGCTCCAGCGGCGTCAGGCGCCGGTCGAGGAACAGCGCGCGCGGCACGCTCTCGTGCCGGTTGCCGCTGTAGAGGAAGCCGTCGCTGACCGGCGCGGCCAGCGATGCAGCAGCAGCGCCGCGCGGGGCTGGTGGTGTCGGTGGTGCCGGTGGCACTAGTTCCCGCAGCGCGTCGTCGAACAGTGCCGACAGCGCCACGGGGCCATCGCGCCGGGGTGCGCCGCCGGTCGCCATGGCCTACACCAGCCCCTGGTCGATCCAGTTGCGTATCGCCGACCAGATCACCGACATCGGCAGGTTCAAGGTCTCGGCCAGGTCCATGGTCATCGCCAGCATCGCCACCTCGTCGTTCAGCGCGATGCCGCGCTCCATGACGCTGGCCTTCCACTGCTTCCACAGCGCCGTGTCCTGCGCTTCATCCAACACCGGATGCCGTCCCTTGCGTTTGGGCAGGCCGAGGATGTCGCGGCGCAGGGCCACCTCCTGGTGCGTAAGCCCGTAGAAGCGGCTGACCATCTCTGTGCTGGCGCCCAGGCGCAGCATGCGGTCGACCGTCGCGATCTCTCGCTCCACGTCGTGCACTTGGCTCAGCAGCCGCTTCAGCACATCGCGGTTCACCGACACCGAACACCACGACACTGTGGCGTTGACCAGCATGCTCACGAGTTCGGGGTGCTTGAGCGCGTCCAGCTCCTCCTCGCCGAAGCCCATCGCCTTGCAGCGCCGCAGTTGCCCATTGCGCAGGTCGTGCAGCGCCTGTGCGATGACGGCCTGGTTGAGCGGATGCGGTGCCGACATGATGGCCTCCGCTCAGGCGCCGTGGCCGGGGTTGCTGGAGGCCGCGCCGGTCTCCAGATCCAGCAGCCGGCGCGCCAGGCGCAGCAGCCGGAACAGCTTTACCAGCCCGGCATCGCTCAGGCGCGGATATGCGCCGCCGCCATGCAGCAAGGCCGCCAGGTCGTCGGCCAGCCGGGCGCCATCGAAGCCGGCGGCGGGTCGGGGCGCGGCGCACAGCGCATGCAGCAAGGTCAGCACCGCACACGCGAACGGAGGCAATGCGCGCACCGCCGGGGGCGCCACGCAGACGAAGCCGATGCCGCCTTCGCTGGGTTCGACCTGCCCGGCCACGTCGGCTTCCTCGGCGATCTCGCGCGCGAACTGCGCGATGTGCACCCGCAGCCGATCCGGCACATCCAGGCCGGGCTCGATGTACCAGACATCCGAGATGGGGTAGAGCCCGCCCGCTTGCACAGGGATCGCGCGCAGCGCGTCGGCCTCGAAGTCGGGCAGCTTGTCGCCCATCTGATCGGCCACCATGCGCTGGATGGATTGCAGGCGTTCGGTGGTCGGGGCCGGGGACACGATGTGACCCTGCAGGCGCTCGTCACCCTGCTTCATGCCCTTGTCGCTGGCGGCCGGCGTGGAACCGGCCTGCGGAGCCTGGCCAGGGCCAGGCTCCGACGACTGCACCGAGGGGCCGGTCGGCGGCGAAGGCGGTGACGGTGGTCGCGGTGGCTCGGCCGAAGGCCCGACCGGCACCGCAGGTCTTGCCGCCTGCAGCGGCGCAGGATCGCTGGTCAATGCGCGCTGCCGGCTCTCGCTGTCGTCGATTTCCAGGCTCAGCGTGTCGTAGTCCGCTCCCAGCGGCTCGGCCATCTGGCCGACCAGCTCGTCCTGCACCCGCTGCGGTGAGAAGTTGTCGGGCTGCGTGTCGAACTGCGCCAGCACGTCCTGGAACAGCGTAGCGAAGTCCATCGACAGGTTGCGCCCCAGGGCACGCCGCTCCCAGGTGCGTTCGCAGGCCTTGCGCAGCACCGCGAGCCGTTCCACCTGATGCCGGCCGAGCCCGCCGTACAGCAGCGTGGGGATCGCCGGGAGCAGGTAGTGCACGGCGTCCTGCATGCGGCTGATGTGCGACTGTGGCAGCGGGAACCCATCGGCCGTGAGCCGCCGCGCCAGCTCGCTCTGCGACAGCGCCTGGCCGCTTTCCTGCTCGTAGAACTCGCGCGCCTTCTCCACGCCCAAGGCCCGCTCGATGAAGCTCAGCCCGCCGCGCAGCTCGTTCTCGGCCAGGTGCCCGGTCAGCATCACCACTTCGCCGCGCTGCGGCCACGGGCGGAACAGACAGGGGATGCGGAAGAACCGTTCGTCCTTGGTCTCGCTCCACAGCTCGCGCAGGATCGCCAGGCGCGTGTTGCCGCCGTTGCGGATGATGTAGTGCGGTTCGCCGGGCCGGCGCGTGATCGCGGGCGGCGCATCCAGCCCGCGTTCGCGGATCGAGGCCTTGATGTCCTCGTAGGCCGGGTTGCGCGTCACGCGCGGGTCGTGGTCGTAGGGGCGCAACTGGTCCAGCGTCACCACCATCGGCGTGTCGGCGATGGGGTCGCTCAAGGTTGCGGCCGAAGGGCCGTTGCGCTCGAAGCCCGAGGCCAGCAGCTTGGCGGCCATGTCCTGCGGCGTCAGGTCAGCCACGGCCGTTCTCCTGAGATGCTGCAACACCCTGGGCCGCCTGTCGGTCGGCGCGGCGAAGCTGCGCACGGGCGTTGCGCTCCGCGCGGTGGTCGCTCGCCGTCGAACTGGTGTAGATCGGCGCGCAGCCTTGCTCCGTGAACAGCAGGTGCCCGCCGCGGGTGCGCACCACCTTCCAACCTTCGCCCAGGGCGAACTCGATCAGCCCTCGCAGCCGCTTGTGGCCGCGGGCCATGTCATGTGCGCTGACCATGGCCGGCCCCTCCCGTATCGCCTCGGCCGGTGACGAGCGCAAAGCGATCCTGCCATGCCGGGAACAGCTCGCCGGCCAGCGCGCGCATGGTCTCCAATGCGGCGGGTGCCGTGCGGCCCGCCGGTTGGCGGTACTCCACCCGATGCACCGGCAGGCCCCGCGTCGCGGCGCGCGGATAGGCTTCGATCGCCGGCACGTCGGTGTCCAGCACGCGCACGCCGGGCTGCTCCTGGAATACCTGCCGCAGCGCCTGCTGGATCAGCCGCGCATTGGACGACACCTGATGCACGCGGTTGATGAGCAGGTGCAGCGGCGGCGGTTCGATGCCGAGGTGGCGGTACGGCGCGATGTCCTCGATGAGTTGCAGCGTGCCGCGCCGCAGCTCGCGCGCCGCCAGGATTTCCGGCGTCACCGGCGACAGCGCCAGGTTCGAGGCCAGCACCGCCATCTCCAGCAGCACGCTGCGCGCGCCCTGGGTGTCGATCAGCAGCAGGTCGTAGCGCGGCGCCAGCGTGGGCAGCAGGTGGCGCAGCCGCAATCTGCCATCGGGCGCGTGCAGCAGCAACGTGTTCAGCTCGCCGCGGTCGTCGTTCGACAGCACCAGGTCAAGCCGCTCGATCGCGGTGTGCGACACCAGTTGCTCGGCGCGCTGCTCGTTATAGGCCAGCATCTCGTAGATGCCGGCCGGCGCGCGTTCGGCCAGCGTGAAGTAGCTCGACAGCGTGGGCTGCACGTCCAGGTCCAGCAACAGCACGCGCAGCCCGGCGTCGGCCGCGAAGCCGCCCAGGTTGGCCGCCGTCGTGGTCTTGCCCACGCCGCCCTTGGTCGAAATGATGGACACCACCTGCATGGGCTTCTCCCGGTTGAATGGCATGTACCGAGGAAAAGCGTCAGGCGCGCTCGTTGAGGCGATCGGCGATCCATTGCTCGACCTCCACCGAGTCCCAGCCCACGGCGCGCACGCCCAGGCGAAGCGCCTTGGGGAACTTGCCTTCTTTCATCAGGCTGTAGATGTGCGCGCGCTTGAAGCCGGTTTTGGCCTCGACTTCGGCGCGGCGCAGGATGCGGTGCTCGGCCGGCACTGCCGGCTCGGTGGTCTGCGAAGACATGAGAGACACTCCTTGACGCTCACTGGCGCTGTTCGGAAAGTGCCTCGTATTCAATACACCGCGGTCGCCGAAATCACTGCAATTGCAGAAGCAGCGACTGCAATTGCAGTGCGCCGCATCGGCATCATGCTGGCCGCGTCGTCAGCGCGACGCCTCAAGGTGGCGCCGCGCCTGCGCGAGCTTGCTCCACAGCGTCCGCTCGCTGAGACCCGGCCGCCCTTCGTGGTGTGCGATCAGCGCGCTGACCACGGCATCCATGCTGCGGAATGAAGAATAGGCCGCACCTGACGGCGAATTGCCCAGCAGCAGCGTCAGAAGTCCGCCGATGATGTTGAGGTAAGTCGTCTCGCTGCGCAGGCCAGGCTCGCGCGCCTGTTCGTCGTTGGCCGCGCGCGTGGCATATTCCTTCGCCAATGCTTCGTGCGCGATACGCAGCGTTTCATGCACCAGGGCAAGTTCGGCAAGTTGCGACTTCGTTGCTTCGCGATCGGCCAGCAGGATGTTGAGCGTGTCCACGCTCACCGCCGGATGCACCACGCGTTCAATGCCGTCAAACAAAAACCCCGGCCGATCGCCGGGGTAGAACTGCGACATCCACGCTTTCAAGTCCACGTGGCGCACGGTCAACTCGGGGTCGTCGAGCGCCGGCCGCTGCGAGTCCAGCACGATGCCGGCCTTGCCGCCGGGCAATTCGCCATGTGTCAGCGCGTCGAAGATGCGCTCGACATATAGGCGCAGCAGCGGCCAGCGCGGGAACTCGCCGGGCTCCGGCATGACCCGCTGCTCCAGCGCTTCCAGAATACGCTGCTCGAAGCGCAGGAGACCGCACCAGCGGACGGCCGCCTCGATCGGTCGGTAGTACGTCTTTGCGCCAAAGGCGTGGCTGCTCGATTTCGGCATATCGCGCTCTTCCCATCGTCGGATCGACACATGGCAAGCGCGCGCGGCCCACATGGGCGCAGCGATTGCCCAAAGAACCCGATGAAGCGCGAGCCGGTCGGCATCGTGGTGGAGGTTGGGTGCGGCGATGTCGCCGAGCGTTACGCAGGGGGCTAACACTCCTTGCGGTGCCCGCTACACCTCCACCATAGTGCACCTGCGAAAAATCTTGTTACCGGCGCAACGGTTTGAAAAGTCGCGCATCCAAGTTCGATCAGGAAGGGGATGCCGCGCTTTACCGGAAAACCAGGGCAAAGTTTTCGTAGGAAAACGGGCGAGGTAAAGCGCCAATGCGTCTTCCGGCTGAGCCGGTTTGCATCCAGCAAGGGCTCATGCGTTCTGCGTCACTGCAGTGACCTCGATAGCTTGAAGGTGCCTTGCTTGATGCCGGGTGGATAGGCCCGATTCGCCATTCAAGCCCGTGACGCAAAAGGTCGGCCGCCGATGCAATTCGGGTCAAGGTCCAGACCGAAAAGGAATCGCACCGTCCAGAATCCCCGCGTCACATCAGGCGTTGATCGGCGCCTTGCGGGCGTCCGACACGCTCCACGCGGTCGATGAACTGCCGCAGCGGCTC
Source organism: Hydrogenophaga sp. SNF1 (assembly GCF_034421675.1). Classification (NCBI taxonomy): domain Bacteria; kingdom Pseudomonadati; phylum Pseudomonadota; class Betaproteobacteria; order Burkholderiales; family Comamonadaceae; genus Hydrogenophaga; species Hydrogenophaga sp. SNF1. The sequence continues at coordinate 1,791,527 of NZ_CP139793.1, read as the reverse complement.
CATGATTTCGCCTTCGGGTCGCAGTAGATAGGTCGTCAGCGAAGCGGTCTCATCGGCCAGCGGCCGCACTACGACATCGGCCTGATGGCAACCCGCCAGGTGCGCCGCGCTCGAAAAGCCCACGCCGTAGCCGGCGGCCACGAGGGCGAGCATCAGGGAATGGGTTGTGACGTACTCGGCTACCGTCGGCTGCGCATCCACCGTGCGGAGCACCCGTTCGCGTTGCCGGCTGCAACCTTCGCAGACCTGGGGATCGCACAGCACCAGCGGATAGCTCGCCACTTCCTCCAGCGGCACTTCCTTGAAAGCCAGCAGCGGATGCCGGGCGGGCAAAACCACCACCAGCGGGTCTCGCCACACCGGCACGGCGACGACGCCGGAATCCACCTCACTGGCCAATGCAAAACCTGCGTCATACAAGTCGTTGCGCAGTCCAGTCACCAACTGCGCCAGTGGCGTTTCAAATATCCGAATGCCGACCTGTGGCGCCTCCTCCCGGCACAGCGCAAGCAACGCCGACAAGCGGGCCTGCCCCATGTCACCCGACAGCGCGATGCGCAGCGTGTTCCGCTGGTTCGCTGTGGCACGTGCCTTGGTCTGAGCCTGCTCGAAGGCCAGCAGTACGCGCCGGGCTTCTTCGAGAAAGACCTGTCCCGCCGACGTGAGACGAACACTGCGTGGCAAGCGGTCGAGTAGCGGCACCCCTATATCCGCCTCCATCTGGCGGATCGTGCGCGACAGTGGAGACTGTTCAATGTGTAGCCGTCGAGCAGCCCGGCCGAAGTGCAGTTCCTCGGCAACGGCGATAAAACAGCGAAGATGGCGTAAGTTCATGATTTCTCCCTACCGATGTGATCAGTCCATATGATCGTAGGGAGCCGCATAGGTGCGGATGAATCACGTCTGTATCGAGATGAGAGCTATCCTTGGGTGATGGTCGGATGCTTTTCACCCACGTCTGCGTCAACAGCGAGCCAAGCGCCATGGGGTTTTTTGCATAAATCTGCCTGAGAACGAACTACCCCAACCCCAGACGCAGCTATACCACGGCCACAGCCTTGGGCGTGCCCAGTTCGGTGAATCTGTTGAGAATGGAGCGCGTCTGATATGAGGCAGCAGATGGCAATTGTCTATCGCTGCGTGGAACACTCTCCCCGCAGAGCCATGTCTTTTCTCAGAATGCGTTGAATCTCTAGTATCGCGGCCGCGTCCTGTTGCACGCTGTGCCCCGAAGTGATGACTTTCTCGGACTGTGCGCCGGGAAGGTGGGCGCTGCGGTAAGGCACAAGACCATCATCGGAATCAACGAGGGCCACTTGGGGGTCAGCCTGGGCCACGATCGAGTGATAACGCACCTGGGATGAAATGGGAAAGCCAGCAGCCGTACGCACGAAAGGATCGTTTTCGTCGAGATTGTCCACGCTATTGGGCATGCTTCCCAGGCTTTCGCGGCTGCTGGCAGCCACATTCGGCGCCAATGTGTGGGCGAGTTCTTCGAGCATCGTAATGGGAAAGCGGATGAATCCCGCCATCCAGCGCCCCAAGCGCCCACCCGCGATCGACGTACCCCGATGAGGCGCTGCGATGAAGATGGCGCTGCTGACATTCGGAACGGGCTCGAAGTGCAGCATCGAGTCTATGCGCTTGATCTGCTGCGGCGTCAACCGTCCGTCATCCGCAACCAGTTGCACCAGCGACTGATCGGTTGACGACACCATCAACCTCGCGATGACGCCGCCCATGCTATGTCCCACCAGTACGAGGTCGGACGACGCCGGCGCCTGGCCGGATGGATCGAAATGTGCCAGCGTATCCCCGAGCGCCCTGCGAATCATGGCGTGGTTCAATGCTATTGGCATGTTTGTGGGGTAGTAAACCTGCCAGATCTGGTAATGGTGGCGCAGAGCCTCATCGCCCAGGATTTCGTTGGCGAGTTCAACCCAGGCTTCCGGGCTGCTGGCCAGTCCGTGCAGCATGACGATGATCCGCCTGTTCGGGTCATAGGGCTGCATCAGGTAAACGTGCGGGCGGTCGATGCCCCCCTCGCGCCCAAGCAAACTGCGAAGCGACTGTCGGTTGAACTTGGAACGGGCCAACCACAGGCCGTAGCCGGCCGTGAAATTGGCGGCCAGCGGCACACGTTGGCCGCGCAGCATGATGGCCGATTCCACATAGGGGTCATGCACCGTCAAACGAGCGGTATGGGTATGCAACACGCTGTCCAGGCTGTCTCCGTCGGGATGCAAAAGAACCGTCATGGAAGGCGCGGGCATCTCGCTCCAGGGCAGAGCTGGCTGACTATGTTTTGCCACGGGGTGGCCATCCTGAGTCGGAGTGGCGTTCAGGGAGTCGTCCGGCATGACCGCTACAAGCTCGGCGCCAAAGCCGTCGCGCCGGTAGAGGCTGCGCAAACCACGAAAAGACAGGGACGAAGCCGGCACCAGTTCGGCTGGCACCGCCGCACTACCCGACATGCGCGCACTGCGCAGATCCAACTTCAGTTCCCAGCCTGCAATGGTCCCACTGGTCAGGGCTGGCAGCTGCGCAGGCATTTGTTGCCGAATTTCAAACATGCCAGCGGCAGCATGCTCGACGGCATAGTTATACCAATCCCGTACTTGGGTCTGGCGATCCTCGAAGGCCCGCTCTCCCGGAGTATGGTCGCCAAGGAACAGATAGGCATAGGCATAGCGAATGGTCTCAAGCCAAGCGGCTTGCTGCACTGATCCGGGCTCCATGGCCTGTGCCTGCGCCAGCCATAGTTCGGACAGTGCCGCCAGGCGCCGATCCGTGGCAATCCCCGTCACGGCGGCCAGGGCCTCAACGCACTCCGATGAGATCGGCTTTGCGCATGCCTTTACATCCAATGCCGCCACCCTGATGGTCTGGATAGTCGCATCGCTGAGCTTGTCGCGTGTCAGGATGTCGCTGCGCTTGAGTTCGATGGCCTCCCTGGCCGTCAGCGCATGAACTTCAACGGCTGGGCGGAAAATCGAGCAGCCCCCCAACAACACTGGGGCAATGGCGACCCATGCCATGAGACGGCAGGCCTGTGGGAATCTCATGGATGTACCTCGTTGACCGGGATGCCTGGGATGCTTTGTCGAATCGACATCGAGAAGTCGTCCCCTGATGCATCGGAAGCAAGGGCATGTTCGTTGATGTACCCAAGTGCCTGCAATTCACCATAGCGATAACCGGGCGTCAATCCATGCAGGTCGTAGACATATTCCGCAAAATGTCCAGATAGCAGCAAGCGATAGTCGATCGGCAACGTGGGTGCAATGAGCCGAGCCAGCTCGAATACGATGGTCGTGCAGTTACTGGTTAACGTGTTGTAAAAGCGCGGTGTGTGCCGTAGTTCATTGGCCGCTTTCAGGTACTCCAGAAACAACGCGCGGACGCTGGCCTGACTTATCTGCAACCGATAGAGGTAAACGTCCTCGCCTCGCGCATTGCTGCGCGTACGCACAATGTCACGCTCATCGGCAGCAACCAGGACTTGCTCGAACTGACGGAAGAATCCTCCGATCGCCGAGAAGGACTCGTGGCGCTCCTTGCGTATTTCCAGCGAAAACACCACCCGTTCGCCACCATCGAAACCGAACGACACCAGGGTGTGGGCAATGTGCGGCCCCATCCAGTAGGAAAGCACCAGGTCGGCGCTGCGCAGGCGATCCAGGTCGTATGTGCGGCTCTCCCACAGCGGGGTGTAGTCGGTTTCGCTGCGCCACTCGAAGTTGCGTACGTTTTTCAGGTGAACATGGTTGCCGTCGATCCTGGCCTCCAGCAACTGGGCGACATCGTCCGCCCACACGCGTTGGTGTGACGGATGCAGCGTTCCCCTCCACATGAGCAGGAAGGCAGTTGCGACCACAAATGCGAATCCGGTAACGTTGCGAGTTTGTCGTCCAAGCAAGCTTGCCTGCGGCAAGACAACAGGAACGCCCAACGAAGACCATATGGCAACGACGAACCCTCGCGCCACTGAAGGCTGTGGCATCTGATACCACAGAGCCAGTGCACCCCACACTGTCAGCAGTTGTACCGCAAAGCCAATCGCCAGACGCGCAAGGGCGCGCAGGACTCTATGCGCAACCCTGCTCATTGGGGCTGCAAAATCTCAAGCAGCAGTTGCCGGTGCGCATCTCGTAGCTGTACGAACGAGATGGAAGGATCGCTCCTGGATAGCATCGAGGAGTTCAACCACAGCAGTGCGGGAGCGAGGGCCAGCGGGAAAAAAACTTGATCAAAACGCCTGGTCGAATGACTCCTCGGCGTATGTTGCTTTGGACGATGGTCTGCGCCCGCTCTTTGAACCCGTGCGCAACTTCGTTGTACCAACGCTGCACCAGTTCTGGTGTTCTAGCGCTTTCGGTAAGAAGCAGCTGGTAGATCGACATCGTGGAAGGGGATTCAAACGTCGTATGCAGGCGGTCAAGGTAGATATCGACCAGATCAGACAACGTCAGATCCGGGAACCAACTCTGGAAATCGCAAACCTGCTTCACCGTACGTTCGCACAAGGTGTGAAAAATCTCTTCCTTGCTTTTGAAGTAGGCGTTGATGCCTGCCTTGTACAAGCCCGCACATTCCGCCAGGGGCTCCTTCGACACAACGTTGTATGTCCGACCCGCGAATTCGACAAGGGTCGTGTCGAGTACTTCCCTCTTTCCTGGCGGCAGAGGACAGGTAGCGGTTCTTGTTGGGCACGTCATTTTCTTGGTTGGCATTCATGGAAACGAGGCAGGGTCAGATTTAGACGCTTACTGCGCCACCCGGACAATTTCCCCCACCTCGTTGGCGTAGCCCAATGCATAGGCGAGTTCCCCTTGCGTTTGCGCATGCAGGAGCAACAATGTTTGGCCGCGTGCAACCTCGTCGCCTAGGCGCACTTGTATGCTGATCCCGGCGGCCAGACTCTGCGGAGCCCCCGCCAGCTTGGCCAGCCGGGCGAGCTTGCGGTTGTCGATGTGCACGACCCGCCCTGCATGCGCCGCGATTAGGGGTTCCACGTACTCGGCAACGGGGGGTTGACGCAATCCTCCCTGTGCCGCGCAAATGCGCTGGAACTTCTCCCACGCGCAGCCGCTGTCGATCGTCTCCAACGCCAGCCGCATGCCGTCTCCCTCGGCCACCGTCCCAGCCAGCTCCAGCACGACGCCCGCCACAGAGGCAGCGCGTTCACGCAAGTCCATGGGAGCGTCTTCATCGCAACGAAGCACCGCCAGCACATCCTGCGCTTCCAGAGCGGGCCCAATGCCGCGTCCCACGGGTTGATTGCCATCGCTGAAGATGCATCGCAGAACCAACCCGAACTGCGCCGCAGTCTCCGTCAGACGATCCGCCAGGTGCTGTGCCGCTTCGATGCTGCGCACTTTGGCGGTGGGACCCACGGGAATATCGATGACGACGTGGGTCGCACCGGCAGCGATCTTCTTGGACAGCACGGATGCGATCAGTTGGCCTTCGGTGTCGATGTCCAGTTCGCGCTCGATGCGGACGAAAACGTCATCGGCGGGCGACAGGTGCATGGCGCCGCCCCATGCAAGGCATCCACCTTCGGTCTCCACCACGCGCCTTAGCGCAGCGATGTCCAGGTCCACCGGCGCCAGCGTCTCCATGGTGTCGGCTGTGCCCGCCGGCGAGGTGATGGCGCGCGAGGAAGTCTTGGGCATGACCAGGCCATTGGCGGCGGCGATAGCGACCACGATGGGCGTCGTCCGGTTGCCTGGCAGACCGCCGACACAATGCTTGTCCACCACGATGGGTGCGTTCCATGTCAGTGTTTCACCGACCTCGACCATCGCCCGAGTGAGGTGCTCTGTCTCCTGCAAGTCGAGTGGCAATGCTGCGGTAGCTGTCAGGAAAGCCGACAAATGCACGTCGGTGTAGCGCCCCTGAACCACATCGCGCACGATGGCCGCGAGTTCCCCTGCACTCAAGCGCTGACCGTGGACGCGCCGGCGGATGCCAGCTAACGACTCCAGCACCGGCGGATGCCGGACGACCACGCTGTCGCCGTCGCCGATATCCAGGGCCGTCCAGGCGGCCTCGGACAAGGCGACCTGGCCAGTGGCTAGCAAGTCGCTATCGATCTGGTACAGCAAAGCCTGTACCTCGCGCTCACCTGCGACGATCAGCACCTGGGAGCGAGGCGCCAGACCTTCGGAGCGACAGACGTGGCAGTCGGTGCGCATGAGCGCTACAGGCTGGTGCTGGGCATGCAGGTACATGCGCACCGCCCGCAGGGGCGGTGGAGGTGCCAGCCGCGCGCTCACAGCTCGAACTCCTGGCCTTGCAGCGGCACCGTGGCCTGCCAGCCTAGTTCGCGCTGGACACGCTCGCGCAGGCCTTCGGAGGCCTCGGGTTCACCATGCACGATGAAGAGGCGTTTGGGTGCTTGCCCAAAGCCCAACAGCCATTGAAGAAGCTCGTCGCTGTCCGCATGCGCTGAAAGCATCGGCAACTCGGCCACTTCGGCGTTCACGGGGATCCACTGGCCGAACATCTTCACCTCGCGCGCGCCTTCAAGCAGTTTGCGTCCCCGAGTGCCCGCGGCCTGGAAGCCGGAGAAAAGCAAGGTGTTGCGGTGGTCCGGTGCGAAAGCAGCAATGTGGTGCAGTACGCGGCCGCCCGTCGCCATGCCGCTGGCCGACAGAATCACCTTCGGATAGCGGTTGGCCGACAGTGCCTTGGATTCTTCCACCTCGCGCACGTAGGTGACGGCGGCGAAGGCTTGCTCGAAGTCGCGCTCCGCGAGCTTGTGTTCGCTCTTGTGCCGGTACAGCAGTTCGGTCGCATTGGTGGCCATAGGGCTGTCCAGAAACACGGGGACGTTGTTCAGGCCGCCTTGCTGACGCAGCAGCCACAGATCGTGGATCAAGGACTGGGCACGGCCGACCGCAAACGCCGGCACCACCACCGTACCACCGCGTTGCACCGTGCGGGAGATCACGTCGCCAAGCGCCTTGACCGCGTCCGATCGGTCATGGCGGCGATTGCCGTAGGTGGATTCGATGACGACATAGTCGGCCGATGGCACCGTTTCGGGATCGTGCATGACGCGGTCGCCATAGCGCCCCAGGTCTCCCGAGAAGACGATGCGCTGGCCACCGATATCGATCTGTGCAGTTGTGGCGCCCAGGATGTGGCCCGCGCGGCGCAGCATGAGCCTGGCGCCGCCGGGCAGTTCGACCTCGCTGTGCAGCGCTACCGGCTGGAAGTGCTTAAGAGCACGTTCGGCGTCGGGCACGGTGTACAGCGGCAGGGCCGGTTTGTGCCTGGAAAAGCCCTTGCGGTTCGCAAAGTCAGCGTCCTTCTCCTGCAACCAGGCACTGTCGAGCAGGATCAACTCGGCCACGTCGCGCGTGGCCTGCGTGCAGTAGATCTTGCCGCGGAACCCGTCCAGTATCAGTCGCGGCAGGTAGCCGCAATGGTCGAGGTGGGCATGGGTCAGCACCACCGCATCGATGTCGCGCGGCGACACGTCCAGGCGCTGCCAGTTGAGTTCACGCAGGTTCTTCAGTCCCTGGAACAGGCCACAATCGATCAGGATGCGTGTGTCGCCACTGGTGAGCAGGTGCTTGGAGCCGGTGACAGTGCCGGCTCCGCCGAGGCTGGTCAATGAAAGCATGGAATTTTTTCGCTGTTGGATGGGTTTGGATCAGGTTTCAGATGAGGCCGGAGCACCCGACTCAACGCGGAGGGGCACTGACTGGTCGGCCGCGCCATCAACGGCAGCCCGCTGGTTGTTCCAGCCTGTTACTTGCGCTGCGGCATAAATGGCATTCACCCAGGTGCTGCGGTTGGCGATCAGCATGCCGGTGACATCGAGTGTGCCGCCGCGGTTGATGTAGCCGAGCGCCCGTGTCTTGGCGGGGCCGGTATCGATCCGGCGCAGCACGCCCAGCATCGGCTCCGGACGGGTATGGCTCATCAGCACACGGGGCAGTTGTGGGGGAAAGAGGCTCTCCAGGGTGGCATCGCCGAGCACGAAACCGGCCTCGATCTCGTCGCGCGGCATGCGCAGCCGGCCGGGTTCGATCACCACAGTCACGCACGATCCCAGGCCGTGGAGGGCCAGGCGCGCATGGGCCTTGAGGGCTTCTTCGAGCTGGTAGGCGCCGACGGCCACGAACTGCATCTGCGCGGTGGCCGGGTCGCCGGCCACATGGGTCGCCCCCTGCGCGAGCAGCGATTGGGCCGCTTCGGCCGTGAAACGGTTCGGTGTGTCGCGCTTGGACACCACGATGCAGGCCAGTTGCCCGCGGCTGGCGTAGACGTCGCGCAGCGCGGCGGTAGCCGTGTTGGCATCGACCGGGAACAGCACCCGCGCAGTGTCCGACATCTCGCCCAGCAGCGCTTCGCCGATGGTGGGGTCCTGGTGCGACTGCTCGTTCTTGCTGTTCTCCCAGGTGTGGGAGGTGACGATCAGCGGAACCGAGATCCAGCCCGGCGATTGACCAAGCTCCTTCTGCCGGCGCGCGAAGATGATCTCCTGGCGCAGCATGCCCAGCATCTTCACGGCGAAGGCTTCGTAGCTGACGATCAGGTTCAGCCCGCCCTTGTTGCCGAGCGCGGCGCCGGCGACGGCCTCTTCGTTGAGCGCCGTGATCACTGCGCCGTCCACCGCTTCCGCAATGCCGGGCTCGGGTGCGTTGACGCGGTGTTTCAGCAGCGCCAGGGTGGCCCCCATCTTGTTGCTGGCGAGTTCGTCGGGGTTGCCGATGCGCACGCGCAGCTGCGGGTTCGCCTGCACCAGTGCGACGAACCAGTGATCCAGTGCGGCCATGGCGCTGGCCGAAGCGCCCACTGGCACCCCGTTCGGCGGAGGCAACTGGGGGCTCGCTGGATGGCGCTGGGCCATGGGGTGTGCGCTTTCGCGTGGGCGCCGGCTTCTTTCGTGGTTCGCGAGCGCGGCGAGCGCCTGCTCCAGCTCTGGCTCTGGCACGAAAAGCGCCGCCGCGCCCGCATTGAATGCCTCGCGTGCTTGGGCGTTCTCGCGCGGGTTGCCCGCGAGCGGCAGGTTGTGGGCGGCGTTGGTCGCCGCGCCGGGAAAACCGAAGCCTTTCTCTGTCTCGGCAATCATATAGGGCAGCTTGGCGGGATAGCGCTTGTCCGCGCTTGATGCGAAAGCGCTCAGCGCATCCTCGGCCTCGATGATGGCCCAGGCGATGGCCACGGGGTCGCGGCCATCGACGACGACGGGATCGAAGCCGTTGTGGCGCAGGTCCTCGGCCAGCCAGCCCGCGCCGCCTTCCTGCACGATCTGGGTGCGCTGCTCGATGCGCCGGCCGTTGAGGACCATGATGGGAATGGCAAAGCCGCAGTCCTCGGCCCGCCACCAGCGCGGCGCCCAGTCCGAACCGCGCTGCTCCTCAAAGGCACCGTCGCTGAGGAACGTGACCAGGCTTTCTCCCGGCAGTGGCGTGTGCACGTACTGCAGTCCAGCGAATCCCAGGTAGCCGCCTTCGGAGATTGCGCCGGCCGTGTTCGGCCCCGCGTGGCTACCCAGCGGCACGGCGGGCCGGCCCTGCTCGTCGATGGCGTAGGAGTAGAAGTCGCTGATCAGCCGCGACAGGCCGACTTCGCTGCGGTCGTAACGGCCACGCTGCGCGGCGGAGACGTCGCCGGTCAAGGCATTCACCGCCTCGATCGCGGCCACGCAGTGGCCTTGGCCCATCAGCCAGCCACGAGTCGTTCCGGTCAGCGCATTGGCCAGCAGGTAACCCACGAAGGCCGGCACCATGTTCAGCGAGCCGCCGGTGTGGCCCTCGGGTGTTGGCTTGAAGTCCTCGATCGCTAGCGGGCGGCCGCTGCGGTCGATGCGCCGGGCATAGGTCATGTGCGCCACCACGCTCATGGCGGTGCAGCTGAGGCGGTCGGCCGCCGCCAGCAGTGTATGGGCCGTGGCCTCGTCCGCGACGCGCTGCTGCGCGACCAGGCGCTGCACCAGGGCCTGCATGCGTTCGATGGTTTCAGCCCGGTGGACGATGGGGCCGTAGCCGGCCTGCCAGTCGGCAAGAGGGTTGGTCTGATGAGGGGGCATGTCGGCTCTCCTGGGGATGTGGGGCGCTCAGGGATCAGCTGCGCGAATCGGTCTGGCCGCTAAGCAGGGCTTGGACGAACAAGGGGGCCAGGGCAATGCCGTTGCTCGCATGCGGCACCGCGTCGGTGGAGGTGATTCGGGAGAACAGGGGCACGAGATGTGTCCAGGCATCCTCCGCGAACAGCGCATGTACCACGACGCACTCGGGCCGACGCATCCCCTGTTCGACGAGCTTGTGCGCCGCCATGATCAGCGTGCGTCCGGATGATGCGATGTCATCCACCAGCACCGGGGTTCTGTCGCGCCAGGAGGACAGGTCGGGCGCGTCGATGTCCACGCTGCGGTCGCCATGGCGGGTCTTGCGCAGCACGGCATGTGGGACACCGATGCGCGCCGCGATCGCACCGGCCCATTGCTCGCTCTCCTCGTCGGGACCAACGATCAAGGGCTGGTCGACCTCCTGTGCGATCCAATCGGCCAGCAGTGGCGCGGCGTGCAAGGTCGTGGTGGGAATGGTGTAGACCGCCGAGAGCGTTGGATGGCGGTGCAGATGGGGGTCTACCGTGAGCAGCTGGTCGAACGTCGACGAGACCAAGCGTGCGAAGGACCGCGACGTCACGCTTTCCCCATCATGAAATCGCTTGTCCTGCCGCATGTAGGCCAGATACGGCGCAACCAGGTTCACCTCGCTGGCGCCAAGCTCGCGCGCGGCATCGGCGGCGAACACTAGGGACAAGAACTGTGGATCGGGCCGATCCAGCGTGCAGACCAGATCAACGGCCCGCCCGGCTGGATCGCCATGCAGGCGGACATAGCTCTCGCCGTCGGGGAAGCGACGTGTTTCGATACTGCCGACATCACTGCCGCAGGCCTGGGCGAGTTGATGGGCCAGTGCTTCATTGCCGGGAAGGGCCAGAGTCAGTCGTTGCAAGGGTGTTCTCGTTCTTCATGAATTGTTCAGGGTGGCCCATGGGGCACCCAGGACGGGATTGATCCGCATCAAAATCTTCGCCCCACGGTGATCGTCCCGTAAACGGGGACCTCTTGCTGGCCGCGGAATTCGCGTGTGCGGTGGTAGCGCGCGAACGCGATGCGCCAGTTGCCATGCGTGAACGCGAGGCCATAGCCGATGTCGGCTACGAAGGGCCGCTTGTCCACACTGTGGCTGGACTTGAAGGTATTGCCGTCCAGTGTGATGTCGTGTAAGACCCAGCGGGCATCAAGCGCAACGAATAGGTGCCCGTTCCAGTTGCCGCCAGCAGTTTCTCTGACGGGCGAGGTGTTCTCGCCGGCTGGCCGCAGCGGCGCGGTACCGAAGTCATCGGGCAGCCGTATTCCATAGCGCAGTTCTGCGCCCGCGTTCGCGTAGGTGGCGAAATTGCCCAGGCTGCCTCCCCAATGGCGGGTCAAGTCCCATCCCCAACCGTTGGTCGTCTCTTGCCTGAAAACGCGCTTTCTGCGTTCGTGGAGCAACTGCAGCACCGGTTCGTCGCGCAGTTGGTGTCCCCAGCCATTGAAGCGATCCACGCCGATGATGCCGTGCCACCAGTTCTGTGTTTGTCTGGCCAGGGAGGACGGCCCTACTACGCCAACGCGAATCTGCGAGGTACGAAGCGTATCTGCAAGCCTCGCGTTGTAGCCGAAACTCAGCATCAATGCGCCGGCGAAAGGCCGGTCATCAGCCATCAGATCACTGCGCGTCTTGTCGGTCGGGGTGTACATCATCTGCCCGAGTCCGATCGTCATGTTCTGCTCGTCGAAACCCTCGGGCTGCAGAACTGCGAGAAAGCGATTCAGTCCACGGACAAGTCGCGGAAGGCATGGGTCATCGATATAGTCGATCAGGTTTGGAGAGACCCAACTGACGAGAAACCCATTGGAGTACCCCCGGTCCTGACCGACGCCTCCGAACATGTCATTGTCGATCCGCAGATTGAGGGTTCCAGTCGAGCGCAGCGGGTTGTCGCGCGGGCAAGACTGCTCCTGCCCAAAGGCATTCTCGGACGCGATGCTCAGCGACAGCAGCAGTACGGCTGCGGCGCCAAGCCTCTGAACAAAGTTGGCGGGTTGGACTGCCGTCACGCAGCAGTGCCCCCCCACCCCGGCGGTTGGCTGGTCGTAGCGGCTGATGGGGGCTGGCGCACCAGCATGACCGGAACCGGCGCAATGCGGGCGACCTGCTCGGCGTCGCTGCCCAATAGAAGCCGGTCCACGCCGCGGCGGCCATGCGTGCCCAACACCACCAGGTCGCAGCGCGCGGACAAGGCCTGCTGGGCGACCAGCGCCGACACGCGCTCGCCCTTGCTCTCGATTAGCAGGGTTTCCACCGTCAGGCCCTGGCCGCGCAGGCGCGCGGCAGCGGCGTCGAGCAAGGCCTGGCCGGCAGCCAGGAAGCCGGGACGGACCTGTTCGACATAGACCTGCGGCCGCTCGAAGCCATTGCAGTGCTTCATCTCCTCGATCACGTGCAGCAGCACTAAGGTCGCGCCACTCAGGCGTGCCAGCGCGGCTGCATGGTGCAAGGCGAGTTCGGCAGTGGCGCTGCCGTCGAGCGGCACTAGAAGTCTGGAATACATGGAGTTCTCTCTGGAATTAGGAAGGGTCAATGGCCGCGGTACCGAGCAGGCGCTGCGCATAGCGGGCCGCGATCCACTCCTCGTTCGTCGGCTCCACGGCCACGCGTACGCGACTGGTGGCGGTGGAGATCAGGGGGGCATCGGTCGCGTTGGCCAGCGCGTCGATGTCCACGCCCAGCCAGCCCAGCTCGGAGCAGATGCGTTGGCGCAGCGCCACGCTGTGCTCGCCGATGCCGGCCGTGAACACCAGCATGTCCAGCCCGCCGAGCACGGAGGTGAGCGCACCGATCTCGCGCACGATGCGGCGTACATACAGCTGCAGCGCCAGTGCGGCGCGTGGCTCGGTGGCTTCCCGGGCCAGCAATTCGCGCGGGTCGGACGAGATGCCCGACACGCCCAGCAGGCCGCTCTCGTGGTACAGGATGTGGCCGACCTGTTCCAGCGTCAGCTTCTCGACTTCCATCAGGTAAAGCACGGCCCCAGGGTCCAGCGCGCCGGTGCGCGTGCCCATCATCAGGCCGTCTAGGGCCGAGAAGCCCATGGTCGTGGCCTGGCTTTGGAGCCCGTGCATCGCGCACAGGCTGGCGCCCGAGCCCAGGTGGGCGACCAGGGTGCGGCCGCACGCGGCCTCGCCATGGCGCTCGGCCAGTACGACGGCCATGTATTCGTACGACAGGCCGTGGAAGCCGTAGCGGCGCAGCCCGCGCTCGGCCAACGCATGTGGCAGTGGAAGCAACTGCTCGACCGGCGGCAGCGTGTGGTGGAAGGCAGTGTCGAAGCAGGCGAACTGCGGTAGATCGGACCGCTCGCGCAGCAGTATTTCTATGGCCTCCAGCGCGAAGGGCTGGTGCAGCGGCGCGAGCGGGATCAAGGTCTTCAACTCGGCCAGAACCTGCTCATCGACGCGTGTAGGGGCGAAGTACTTGGCGCCGCCATGCACTACGCGGTGGGCGATGGCCGCGATGGACCGGCCGTTCAGCCAGCACAAGATCTCGTCGCGGATGATCTGCAGCGCTGCGGCATAGGGGTGCGCGCGGCCCAGGTCCACCGAGCGCACCGGCACAGTGCGCGCGCCGAAATCGGGGTGCGGACCGCCGATGCCCTGGACCTTGCCGTTCCAAGCCGGCTGGCGAGCGCTGCCGCTGGCCTCGAACACGCCGAACTTGATGCTCGACGAGCCGCAGTTCAGCACCACGATGTAGGAAGGAACGCTCATGCTCATGGCGGGTTGCCCTGGAAGTGATGGGCCAGCAGCACCGCGACCGCGCAGGAGGCGATGCGCGTCTCGCGGCTGTCAGCGCGGCTGGTCAGCACGATGGGCAGCCTGGCGCCCAGCACGATGCCGGCGGTAGCGGCGTCGCCCATGTATTCAAGCTGCTTGGCCAGCATGTTGCCGCTCTCCAGGTCGGGCACGATCAGCACGTCGGCCTGACCGGCGACCGGCGAGGCGATGCCCTTGGTGCGGGCGGCCGCAGCCGACACGGCGTTGTCGAAGGCCAGCGGGCCGTCCAGCACCGCGCCGGTGATCTGGCCGCGGTCGGCCATCTTGCACAGCGCGGCGGCGTCCAGCGTGGCCGGCATGGCCGGGTTCACCGTCTCCACGGCCGCGAGGATGGCGACGCGCGGTTCGGCCACGCCGATGGCATGCGCCAGCGTGATGGCATTGCGGATGATGTCGGCCTTGTGCTCCAGCGTGGGCGCGATGTTGATCGCGGCGTCGCTGATGATGAAGGGGCGCGGGTAGGCCGGCGTCTGCATCAGGAAGCAATGCGACAGCCGGCGCTTGGTGCGCAGCCCGGCGGCCGGCACCAGTACGGCGCTGACCAGTTCGTCGGTGTGCAGGCTGCCCTTCATCAGCGCCTGCACCGCGCCCTGGCCGCCCAGCTCGGTGGCGCGTGCGGCGGCGGCGTGGCTGTGCGGCACGTCCTCGATCTCGATGCCGGCCAGGCTCAGCCCGGCCTCGGCGGCCACCGCTTCCAGCCGGGCGCGCGGCCCCACCAGCACCGGCTCGATCAGGCCGGCCGCGCGCGCGTCCAACGCGCCGCCCAGGCTCAGGGCATCGCAGGGGTGGACCACGGCCACTCGGATCGGGCCCAGGGGTTTGACGTGGTCCAGCAGGCGCGGCAGGCCGCTGGCCGCCAGCAGCCGCACCTCGGGCAGGGTGGTGGCCGGGCGCTCGATCTTCTGCTCGGGCGCCTGCACCAGGGCCTCGCCCTCGATCGCGGCTTGGCCATCCTGGTTGACGCAACGGCAGGCCAGCGTGACGCGGCGCCTGGCCTCGTCCTTGGCGCTGACGGTGACGCCGATCGTGAGCCGGTCGCCGACGCGCACCGGCGCGCGGAACTTCAGCGTCTGGCTCAGGTAGACGGTGCCGGGGCCGGGCAGCCGGGTGCCGAGCACGGCCGAGATCAGCGCGCCGCCCCACATGCCATGCGCGATGACGCCGTGGAACTGCGAGGCGGCGGCGTATTCGGCGTCCAGGTGGGCCGGATTCAGGTCGCCGGACATGACGGCGAACAGCTCGATGTCCTGCTGGGTCAGCTGGCGCTCGATGCTGGCGCTGTCGCCGAGCTGCAGCTCGGCGAAGGTGTGGTTGCGCAGCATGCCGATGGGCTGCGTGGTGTCGTTCATGCCTGGTCTTTCTTGTTTGCCCGCGGCGAGCGGCGGGATGTGGTGGTCTGGCGTGCCGGCTTCGGCTTGACCTGCGCTGCGACTGCAAGAGCGTCGAGCACCCGCGCCAGCGCCTGTTCGCCTTCGTCCGTCAGCCCGGCCCCGCTGCTGCGCAGCAACTGCTCGATGAAGCGCGCCGTGGCCTGCAGCGTGCGGGCGGGCGTGCCGCGCAGCAGGACCGGCAGCGCGTCGACGATGGCCGGCCCGTGGTAGCGCACGATCAAGGCCTGCTCGCGCAGCACACGGCGGAGCTCCGCGCTGCCGGCCCGGCCGCTGACGTTGTCATGTAGCAGCCGCGCGGCCTCGTGATGCAGGCGCTCGTCCATCTCCCCGCAGTGGCCGAAGATGTAGAACAGCGCGCGCAGTGCGGCCTCCGGCAAGCCGCCCACGTGCAATTGCTGTTGCAGATAGGCCTCGACCTGCTCGATGAAGGCGCGGTGCTCGGGTGATTCGCCGGGGTGTGGGCGCACGGGGCCGGCGGCGTCGCCGCCGATGAGCGACTGCAGCCACGGCGAGCTGTACAGCGTCTCGAAGGCGAGGCGCCAGCCTTCGTCGCGCTGCACGCGGTAGGCGTCCAGCGAACGCTCGATCACCTGCGAGGCCAGCGCCTGCCACTGCAGGAAGGGGTTGTCCGGCGCCACCGCCACGCGCTGCGCGCGCGCCTGCTCGGCCAGGGCCTGCACGCAGGGCGCCAGCGGGTGCGCGCTGGACCAGTGCGCGAAGCTGACGCGCATCGGGTGCAAGGCCTGCAGCGCCTGCGCCACCGGCGGCGTGGCCCAGGCCCTGACGCAGGGTTGCAGCAGGCTGCGGTACAGCGCCAGGTTGATCTCGGAGACGCGCGCGGCGGCCGCGAAGCGGCGCTCGGAGACGGCGTCGGGCTGCACGATGGCGCGTACCTCCTCGATGCCGCTGCGGCGTATCGCCAGCAGGTGCGGGTCCTGCAGCGGGGTGCCCGGCGGCGCGTCCTTCACTGTGGCGTGGAAGATACCGGCCGGCAGCAGCTCGATCTGCTCGATGGCGCTGGCGAACTTGCGGTGCTCCTTGCCGCCCACGGTGCTGGACACGAAGATGCCCAGGTGGCCGATGCTGTCGTGCGTGGCGTAGACGATGGTCTGGTCGTGGCCCAGCAGGTCGCGGTCGTCGCGGTACAGGTCGGTGATCCAGCCCAGCGCCTGCGCGGGCGGCGTGATGTCGTCGCCGTAGGAGCAGAACACCAGGATGGGCGAGCGGATGTTGCGCAGGTCGATGCGGACGCCGTCCGAGGTCAACAGCTGCGCGGTCGACAGCTGGTTGCCGATGAACAGCTTGTCGGCGATGTACTGCATCTCGACATCGTTCAGGAACACATAGCCGCCCCAGTATTTCTCGAATCCCAGGTAGCGCGGCCCCTCGGTGTCGGCGTTGGCGTAGAGGTGGTAGTGCTTGCCCCACAGCGTGTGGGCCGGGTCCAGGTTCTCGAAGTTCTGTACCAGCCAGGCGCCATCGAAGCGGCCCGCGCCCAGGTCGCCGCCCAGCGCGGTCAGCCAACTGCCGCCGGTCAGCCCGCCGCCGTAGCGCATCGGGTTGTCGCCGGCCCAGTAGGACAGGGGCGAGCCGGCCGCGATGATGGGGCCGAACAGCTCGGGCCAGACCGCCGCCGTCATCAGTATCTGCCAGCCGGCCTGGCAGTTGGCGACCACGGCCGGCTTGCCGGCGCTGTCCGGGTGCAACTCGGCCACCCGGCGCAGGAAGGCCGCCTCGGCGCGCATCACGTCTTCCACCGTCTGGCCGGGAACCGGGTCGGGCGTGAAGCCGACGAAGTAGCAGGGATGGCCGGCCTGCAGCGCTGCACCGACCTCGCTCTCGGCCTTGAACCCGCCGATGCCGGGGCCCTGGCCGGCGCGCGGATCGACCACGACGAAGGGCCGCATGCCGGCCTCGGTGGGCCGCCCCTCGGACGGAAGGATGCGCACCAGGCCGTAGTTCACCGGGCGCGGCAGCTCCGCGCCGGACATCACCGGCTCGAACTCGAAGTGCAGCACGTGCGGCGCGTCCATGCCGCGCTGGGCCTGGTATTGGTCGCCGACTTGGCGCTCGATGTCGGCCACCAGCAGCGCCCGCTGCCAGGCGTCCGCGGCATAGGCGCAGGCGGCCTGGGCCAGCTGCGAGAACGGGGCCGGCGCGCCGCAGGCGACAGGCGGCGCGCCCGCCAGGGCGCTGTCATCCGGTGGGGTCATGGGGGGCTCGGTCGGTGCAAGGGGCTCGGCGCTCAGCCCATGTACTGGCCGCCGTTCATCGAGATGTTGCTGCCGGTCATGAAGCCGGCCGCCTCGCTGGCGATGAAGCTGACGAGTGCGGCGATCTCCGCAGGCTGGCCCAGGCGGCCGACGGGAATGCCCGCGACGATCTGCTGCAGCACGTCCGACGGCACGGCCGTCACCATCTGGGTGGCAAGGTAGCCCGGCGACACGGTGTTGACCGTCACGCCCTTGCGCGCCACCTCCTGGGCCAGGGCCTTGGTGAAGCCGTGCATGCCGGCCTTGGCTGCCGAGTAGTTGGTCTGGCCGAACTGGCCCTTGAGTCCGTTGATCGACGAGATGTTGATGACCCGCCCCCAGCCGCGCTCCAGCATGCCGTCGAGGAAGGGCTTGGTGACGTGGAAGACCGAGTCCAGGTCGGTGCGCAGCACGGCGTCCCAGCCGTCCTTCGTCATCTTCTTCAGCGTCGCGTCGCGGGTGATGCCGGCGTTGTTGACGACGATGTCGACCTGGTGGCCGTCGGCGGCGATGCGCGCGGCCATGCGCAGGCAGGACTCCCAGTCGGCCACGTCGGCGGCGTAGGACTGGAAGGCGTAGCCCTCGCCTTGCTGCGCGGCCAGCCAAGTGGCCGCGGCGCCCTCGTCGCGCGCGCGCGTCAGCAGCACGCGGTGGCCCGCGTCGTGCAGGCTGCGTGCGATGGCCTCGCCGAGACCGCCCATGCCGCCGGTGACCAGAGCGGTGCGTTGTTGTTGCGTCATTGGATCACTCCTTCTGAGCCACTGCGGTCGTGCCTTGCTGCGGCAGCAGCGCGGCCCAAGGTTTGAGCCAATCGGGCACGGCGGCGGCCGTCGGCTGTTCCGCGCCGCTGCGGGTCACGGCGTGCTGCCAGTGGACCAGCGCCTGCTGCACGCCGCTCGCGAAGGCGGCCTGGTTCTGCACGGCCAGCTGGCCTATCGTCTGGCTTTCGGCCAGGCGCCGCTGCACCGCGGACGGGAAGGATTCGGCGGGCAGGCGGGTCAGGGCCTGCCAGTCCGCAGCGCCCTGCAAGCCGTCGATGCCGGCCTTGGCTTCGGCCAGACCTTGGGCGGCGCTGCGCTGCAGCAGCTCGCCGTTGCGCTGCGCGTTCTCTAGCAGCAAGCGGCCGAACTCAAGCTGCAACTCGCCGTTGGCCTTGCAAAGGTTCAGGGCAAAATTTTCGTGACTCATGGCGATCTCCAATTCAACAGGAATGACGGTGAAAGGAACTCAGGCCATCTGCGTGATGGTCTTGCGAAAGCGCGCCAGCGAAAGCGCGAACAGCACCGAGCCGATGGCCAGCAGCGCCAGGAATTGCGGCCACACCACGGACAGCCCGGCGCCGCGATACAGGATGGCCTGGGCCATGCTGACGAAGTGGGTGGTCGGGGCCAGCAGCATGATGTCCTGCACCATCTGCGGCATGGATTCGCGCGGCGTGGCGCCGCCCGACAGCAACTGCAGCGGCACCAGCGTGAGCACCAGCAGCAGGCCGAACTGCGGCATGGAGCGCGCCACCGTGGCCATGAAGATGCCCATGGCCGTAGTGGCGAACAGGCTCAGCGCCGAGCCGGCGAGGAACAGCCCCACGCTGCCTTCGATGGGCACTTGCAGCCAGCCTCGCACCACCAGGTTCAGCGACACCCCGGCCGCGAGCAGCACCACCGCCCCCATGGACCAGACCTTGGCCAGCATGATCTCGGTGGGCGTCACGGGCATCACCAAGAGATGCTCGATGGTGCCGTGCTCGCGCTCACGGAGCAGCGCCGCGCCGGTGAGGATGATGGACAGCATGGTCACGTTGTTGATGATCTGCATCACCCCGCCGAACCAGGTCTTGTTCAGCGTCGGGTTGAAGCGCGCGCGCAGCGTCAGGTCCACCGGAGAGCTGCTCGCCGCGCGGTGGCGCTGGGTGAACTCATTGATTTCGTCGCTCACGATCTGCTGCACATAGCCGCTGCCCGAGAAGGCCTGGGACATGCGCGTGGCATCGACGTTCAGCTGCAGTTCCGCCGTCTTTCCAGCCAGCACATCGCGCTGGAAGCCCGGCGGGATGGTCAGCGCGAAGGTGATGCGGCCGGCATCCATGGCCGGGTCCACCTGCGCGAAGTTCATCATCTGCGGCGCCGTGAAATGCGGCGGGTAGAACGCCGACGTGATGCGCGCGGACAGCGGCGACTGGTCCTCGTCGACGATGGCGATCGGCGCGTGGTGCAGCGTCTCTGGCATGGCCGAGGCCGCCGTGTAGACCGACAACGTGAAGGTGTAGACGATCAGCACCAGCATCACCGGGTCGCGCCACAGGCTCCACAGCTCCTTGACGCCCAGACGCCAGATGTTTTTCAGATGGTGCGCCATGGCTACTTTTCCTGTTTGGGGAGCGCCCAGATGGCGATGCCGACGATCACCGGGATGGCGATCAGCATGGGCCAGAAGGAACTGCTCAGGTCCTGCCAGCCGAGCGACTTGCTGAACACGCCGCGGCTGATGATGATCATGTGGGTGGCGGGGTAAATCTCGCCAATCCAGCGGCCCGCCCCCTCCAGCGAGGAGACCGGGTCCGTCAGGCCGGAAAACTGCGTGGCCGGGATCAAGGTGCCCAGCATGGCGAAGAACATGGCCGCGATCTGGCTGCGCGTGACCGCAGAAGCCAGCAGCCCCATGCCGGTGGAAATGCAGCTGAACAGCAGGGCGGCCAGCGTCAGCGTGAAAAAACTGCCCTTCATCGGCACCCCGAACACAAACACCGCCAGGCCGCTCATCAGCAGGTAGTTCAGCATGGCCAGCGCCACGTAGGGCAGCTGCTTGCCCAGCAGGAATTCCACCCGCGTCACAGGCGTCACATAGAGGTTGACGATGGAGCCCAGCTCCTTTTCGCGCACCACGGCCAGCGCCGTCAGCATGGCCGGGAACATCAGCAGCAGCAGCGGCATCACGGCCGGCACGATGGCCGGCAGGCTCTTCACATCGGGGTTGTAGCGGTAGCGGGTCTCGATGCTCACTTGGCTGCTCAGTTGCTGGCCCGTGCGTTCGCGTACCTGCTCGCTCAGCCACCGCTGGTGCATGCCTTGCACATAGCCCTTGACCGTTTCCGCGCGCGTGGGCATGGCGCCGTCGAACCACGCTCCGATGGCGGTGGCGCGGCCGCTCAGCACATCGCGGCCGAAGTCGGGCGGGATTTCGATGGCCAGCGCGATCTTGCCGGCGCGCATGCGCTGGTCCAGTTCCTCGTAGGAGCGCAGTGGCGCCTGCTCGATGAAGTAGCGCGAGCCCGACAGGCCATGTGTGTAGCTCTGGCTCAAGGTGCTCTGGTCGCGGTCGAGCACGGCGACCGTCAGGTTCTCCACATCCATGTTGATGCCGTAGCCGATCACGATCATCAGCACCAGCGAGCCCACCAGGGCCAGCGCGGCGCGCACCGGGTCGCGCTGCAGCTCCAGCGCTTCGCGCCACAGATAGCTCCACAGGCGCTGCAGGCTGAAGCCCGCGGCGCGCGGACGCGGCTCTGGAGCCGGCGCAGCCGCGGCGCCGGCTGGATCGGCATCAGCCGCTTCCACCTTGGCGGCCGGCGCGGGCGCCGCTTCGCCCGAGGCTTCCACCAGATAGCCGATGAAGGCTTCCTCCAGCGTGGCGGCGCCGCGCTTAGCCACCAGGGCGGCGGGCGTGTCGGAGTCCAGCACCTTGCCCGCATGCATCATGGACATGCGATCGCAGCGCTCGGCCTCATTCATGAAATGGGTGGAGATGAAGATCGTCACCTGGTCGCGGCGCGACAGCTCCACCAGCAGGCGCCAGAACTGGTCACGGGCGATCGGGTCCACGCCCGACGTTGGCTCGTCCAGGATCAGCAGTTCGGGCTTGTGCACCATGGCCACGGCCAGCGACAGGCGCTGGCGCAGGCCCAGCGGCAGCTTGTCGGGCAGGTCATGGCGCTCTTCGCGCAGGCCAAAGCGCTCCAGCATTTCCTCGACGCGCGCGGAGATCTCGGCCGCCGGCACGTCGAACAACTGGGCGTGCAGCACCAGGTTCTGCAACACCGTCAGCTCGCCGTACAGCGAAAAGCCCTGCGACATATAGCCCACGCGGCGGCGCGTGGCGATGTCGCCGGAGTCCACCTCGTGGCCGAACAACGAGGCCCGGCCTTCGCTGGCAGGCATCAGGCCGGTCAGCATCTTCATCGTGGTGGATTTGCCGCAGCCGTTGGAGCCGAGAAAGCCGAAGATCTCGCCGCGCCGGATCCGGAAGTTGACATGGTCCACGGCGACGAAGTCGCCAAAACGCATGGTCAAGTCCTGCGCCTCGATGGCGATGTCGTCCGCTCGGGTCTGCAGCGGGGGAATCACCACGGCGGCGTGGCCGCGTTTCTTGTCTTCAGGCAGCAAGGCGATGAAGGCCGCCTCCAGCGATTCGGTCTGGGTGCGCGTCAGCAGTTCCGCAGGCGTGCCCGTGGCCAGGACCTGGCCATCGTCCATAGCCACCAGCCAGTCAAAGCGCTGGGCCTCGTCCATATAGGCCGTGGCCACCAGCACGCTCATCTGCGGGCGAGTGGCGCGGATGCGGTTGATCAGGTCCCAGAATTGCGCGCGCGCCAACGGGTCCACGCCGGTGGTGGGCTCGTCCAGGATCAGCAGGTCGGGGTCGTGTATCAGCGCGCAGCACAGGCCGAGCTTTTGCTTCATGCCGCCCGAGAGTTTGCCCGCAGGGCGGCTCAGGAATTTCTTCAGGCCCGTGCTCTGCGTCAGGTCATCGATGCGCCGGCGGCGTTCAGCGGCGTCGTGCCCGAACAGGCGCGCAAAGAACTGCAGGTTCTCTTCGACCGACAAGGTGGGATAGAGGTTCTTGCCCAGGCCCTGCGGCATATAGGCAATGCGTGGGCACACGGCATTGCGGTGCCTGCGGCGGGCCATGTCGCCGCCCAGCACGAGCACCTGCCCGTGCTGCACGGCACGTGCGCCCGCCACCAGCGACAGCAGACTGGATTTGCCGACGCCGTCAGGGCCAATGAGGCCCACCATGCCGCCCGCGGGGACGTCCAGCGTGATGCCGCGCAGCGCTTCGGTCTTGCCGTAGTGCTGGCGCACATCATGCAGGGAGATGACCGGGGTTGAATCAGTTGCAGAGACCATGAAGCCTAGCCCTGTGTCGCGCCGTTAAGGCGCAAGCTTGGTTTGCAAATGGGCCGGCCACGCGCTGTGCGGGTCAAGCTTGATCCACGCCTCGCCAGGCAGGCCCGTCTTGACCTGCTCCAGATGCTTTTGCAGCAGCTCAGGCGCTATGCGCGCCTTCACGCGGAACATGAGCTTCTGGCGCTCGCTCGCGGTTTCCACTGTCTTGGGCGTGAACTGGGCCGTGCTCGACACGAAGGACACTTCGGCAGGAATCACGAACTGGGGCGCGGCATCGAGCACGATGCGCACCTCGGTGCCCAGCGCCACGCGGCCGGCCGCGGTTTCGGGCAAGAAGAAGCTCATGTAGACGTCGGACAGGTCCACCAGGTTTAGCACCTTGCCGCCAGCGCCGAGTACTTCGCCGGGCTGGGCCAGGCGGAACTGCACGCGGCCATCGCGCGGCGCTTTCAGCTGGCTATCGTCGATTTCGGCCTGGATGCGCTCCAGCGTGGCATCGATGGCTTGGACCTGGGACTGCGCGCTGGTGACCTGCATGCGTGCGGCGGCGACGGCGGCATCGGCCGAATCGGCCTGCGCCTGCACAGAGGCAATCGCGGCTTCGGCGCTGCGCGCGCGAGCCCGGTCGTCGTCCAGCGTCTGCACCGAGGCTGCACCTTCCTTTGTCAGGGTCTCCGAACGTGCCAGCCGGCGCTTGGCAGCGTCGAACTCGGCCTCGGCCTGGCGCATCCGGGCCAGCTGGGCCGTCTTGTCGCTCTGGCGCATGACCACCTGGGCCTGCGCGCTGGCGACGGCGGCCAGGGTCTGCTGGCGCTGGGCCTTGGCCTCGCGCAGCTGCGCGTTCAGCGTCTGCACCTGCATGGTGGCCAGCACCTGGCCTGCCTTTACGAAGGCTCCTTCGCTGACCAGGATATTGTCGACGCGCCCTGCCAGCTTGGTCGCCACGTCGACTTCGGTCGCCTCGATGCGGCCGTTGCCGTGCAGTAAGGCGCCGTCGTCTTTGCCGCCTTTGTACTTCTGCCATGTGTACCAGGCACCCGCAGCCAGCGCTATCGCAATGCCGACGGTAATCAGTTTCTTTTTCAATGCGTTGTCCATGGTTTTCAGTGGGCTGTGGGTGCTGCGGCAGAGGCAGGAACAGTGGGAGATGCCAGCAGTGGCGCGTCAGGCAGCGCTTGTGCGCCGCCGCCCAGCGCGCGGTACAGGGCGACCTGGCTGGCCAGCAGCGCGCGGCGGGTTTGCACCAGTTGCTGCGCGGCGGAGATCAGCGAGCGCTCGGCATCGAGTACGTCCAGAAAGCTGGTGGCGCCGTTGTCGTAGGCCAGGCGCGACAGGCGGGCGCGTTCCTGCTGCACGGTCAACGCCTCGCCCTGGACCTGCACCTGCTTGGCGAGCCAGCGGCGTGCCGACAGCGCGTCGGCCACTTCGCGGAAGGCGGTCTGCACCGCCTGCTCGTACTGCGCCACGGCCAGATTGCGGCGCACTTCGGCCAGGTCGAGGTTGGCCTGATTTCGGCCGCCGTCAAAGATCGGTAGGGAAAGGCTGGGCGCGAAACTCCACGCGCGGTTGGCCCCTTTGAACAGGCCATCGAGCTCGTTAGAGGCCGTACCGCCGAAGGCCGTCAGCCGGATGCTAGGGAAAAAGGCCGCACGAGCAGCGCCGATCTGAGCGTTGGCAGAGCGCAACTGGTGTTCGGCCGCGACGATGTCGGGACGCTGCAACAGCAACTCCGATGGCAGTCCCACCTGTAGCGGTGGCAACTGCCATGCCGCTTCGGCCTGGGCCGGAGCCGGAGCCGGCATCGGCGGCAGTTCGGCTGGGCTGCCCAGCAGCAAGTCCAGAGCATGAGCCTGCTGGTCGCGCTGCTGCTGAATCTGGACGACCAGCGAATCCGCCTGCGTGACCAGGGTCTGCACCTGCGTCAGCTCCAGCCGCGAGGCAGAGCCGACATCGAAGCGGCGCGTGAAGATGCGCAGGGACTCACGTTGGCTGGCCGCGCTCCCTTGCGCCAGGCGCAGGCGTTCATCCAGCTCACGCAGGCCAAGGTAAGTATCGGTCACCTGCGCGATCAGGCTCAGCGTGGTGGCGCGGCGGGCCGCGTCCGTGGCCAGGAAGCTTTGCTTGGCAGCCTCGCTCAGGCTGGCGATGCGGCCCCAGAAGTCGATCTCCCAGCTGCTGACACCCAGGCCGACCTGGAACTGGCTGGCGGTGATGGCGTGGCCGGTGAGGCTCAGGTCGGCGGGGGTGCGGGCGCGCGCCGCCTCGGCGGACAGGCCCAGCGTGGGGTAGCGTGCGCTGCGCTGGATGCCGTAGGCGGCCTGCGCCTCCTGCACGCGCAGCACGGCCGTGCGCAGGTCGTGGTTGTGCGCCAGCGCCTGCTCGATCAGCCGCTGCAGCGCCGGGTCGGTGAAGTAGCCGCGCCAGTCGAGCGCGGCGGCATCAGCACCAGTGGCCGCCAGCCCGGCACCGTACTGTGCGGGCAGCGGCGCGGCCGGGCGCTCGTAAGAAGGTGCCATCGAGGCACAACCGGCCAGCAGCAGAGCGCCGGCCAAAGGGAGGAGTCGGGATATCAGCATGCGTTCAACCGAGGATGTGGTAGCCGGCGTCCACGTAGAGCGTGCTGCCGGTGATGGCCTTGGCTCCATCGCCGGCCAGAAAAGTGCACAGTGCACCGATTTCGTCAATGTCCACCAGACGGCGCAGCGGTGCGCGCTGCACGGCCTCTTGCAACAGCGTATCGAAATCGGGGATGCCCGAGGCCGCGCGCGTGGCCAGCGGGCCGGGCGAGATGGCATTGACACGGATGCCCTTGGGGCCCAGTTCGGCTGCCAAGTAGCGCGTGCTGGCCTCCAGCGCGGCCTTCACCGGCCCCATGAGGCCGTAGCCCGGGATCACTTCCTCCGCGCCCACATAGCTCATGGTCATCAGGCTGCCTCCACGCGGCATCAGCGGCTCTGCCAGATGTGCCATGCGTGCGAATGAATGGCAGGAAATGTCCATGGCGCGCGCGAAGCCCTCGCGCGAGCTGTCGGCCACGCGGCCGTGCAGATCGCTCTTGGGGGCGAACGCGATGGAGTGCAACACGAAATCCAGCTGGCCCCAGCGCTGTGCGATGGCGTCGAACACGGCCTCCATCTGGCCGGGTTGCTCCACGTCCAGTGGCAGCGTGATAGCGGCCTGCAGTTTCTGCGCCAAGGGCTCGACATGCGGGCGGGCCTTGTCGTTGAACCAGGTGAGGGCAAGTTCGACGCCGGCATCGCGCAGGGCGCGTGCGCAGCCCCAGGCGATGCTCTGGTCGTTGGCGATGCCGACCACCAGGCCCTTCTTGCCTTGCAATGAGTTAGTCATTTACTTTTCCAGAACATAGCTGCCGGGTGCATCAGCGATCGCGGGATAGGCACTGCTGCCCAGGCGCGGCGGCTTGACTGGCTCGCCCGAGTGCGCGGCCAGCCATTGCTGCCAAGCCGGCCACCACGAGCCCTGCACGGTGGGTGCGGCGGCCAGCCAGTCGTCGGGCGCCAGATAGGTGCCACCGGCCTCGCGCGTCAGCCCCTGGTAATGGCGCTTGGACGTGGGCACCGGCGGGTTCACGATGCCGGCGTTGTGGCCGCCGCTGGTCAGCACGAAAGTGATCTCGGCCGGACTGAGAAAGTGCAGTTTGTGCACCGAGCGCCAGGGCGCGACATGGTCCGTGGCAGTGCCCACCATGAAAGTCGGCAGCGTCAGGCTGCCCAGCGACACGGGCCGGCCACCGACCGGGTAGCGGCCTTCGCTCAAGTCGTCGTTCAGGAACAGCCGGCGCAGGTACTGCGAATGCATGGTCGCCGGCATCCGCGTGGCGTCGGCGTTCCAGGCCATCAGGTCGTTGAAGCCGCTCCGCTCGCCGAGCAGATAGTCGTTCACCAGACGCGACCACAGCAGGTCGTAGGAGCGCAACATCTGGAACGCGCCGGCCATCTGGCTGGCCTTCAGATAGCCGGTCTTCGCCATCTGCGCTTCGAGCATACTGACCTGGCTCTCGTCGATGAACAGGGCCAGCTCGCCGGGCTCGCTGAAGTCGGTCTGCGCGGCAAAGTAGCTGGTGCTGGCCAGGCGCGTATCGCCGTCGCGGGCCATGGCGGCGGCCGCGATGGCCAACAGCGTGCCACCCAGGCAGTAGCCGGTGGCATGCACCTTGCGCTTGGGAACGATGGCGTTGACGGCATCCAGCGCGGCGTGGAAGCCGTCGCGCAGGTAGTCGTCCATGCCGAGATCGCGCTCTGCCTCGCCGGGGTTCTTCCAGGAAATGCAGAACACCGTGTGGCCCTGGTCCACGAGGTACTTCACCAGCGAGTTCTGCGGCGACAGATCGAGGATGTAGTACTTCATGATCCAGGCCGGCACCAGCAGCACCGGCTCGGGGTGCACGGTGGCGGTGGCGGGCGCGTACTGGATCAGCTCCATCACGCGGTTGCGCAGCACCACCTGGCCGGGCGTGACAGCGACATCGCGGCCGACCGTGAAGCCGGTCTCCTGCGCGGTGCCGGTGGCGGCCTGCCGCAAATCCTCGGCCAGGTGCTGCGCGCCGCGCACAAGATTGGCGCCGAGTTCCTCGGCCGTCCGGTGCAGCACCAGCGGGTTGGTGGGCAATTGGTTGCCGGGTGAAAAAACATCCAGATACTGGCGCGCCCAGAACGCCACCATGTTCTCGTGGTGCGGATCAACGCCCCGCACGCCATGGGTCGCAGCATCCCACCACTGCTGCGTCAGCAGGAAGGACTGCTGCCAGAGACAGAACGGCCACTTGCGCCACGCCGGATCGACGAAGCGGCGGTCTTGTGCCGGCGGCTCGACTAGCACCTGCTCTTGGTGCGGCGCGGCCTGCAGGCGCTCGCGCATGTACTGACCCAGCGCCTGGGCCTGCGTGGCGGCCAGCTGCGCCAGCGCAATCTGCTTGCCGGGCGAGGTGGCCAGGTGCACGGCCCAATCCTGCCAAGCCAACAACGCAGAGGCCGGCGAGAGTCCGCTGGAGGCCCGAGCCAGCTGGGCGTGGGCCTGCGTGTCGAGACGATCCGCCAGCGTCGCGCCTGGCAATGAGGATGTGGTTGCAGAGGTCATGGGTAGGATCTTGGGACTTTCCCGGAGGATGAATTTGACATATATCAATCGATCATCTTTTAAATACCGACTGGCCGGTCAGTAGTATATTGTTGCATGACCACGATGACAAGGCGAACAGTCGCCGGGGTAAGGCGTCGGCTTCTTCTTATCTAGCACACACCACCATGATCAGAAACGATATCTCGGCAGCATCGCCCGGCGTCAGCGAGCCATGCCCGCCGCGCCGGCGCCTGCCTGCAGTCACTCGCGTCACGCAGATCCTCGACGCAGCGCTGCATGTGTTCTCCGACAAGGGCTTCGCATCCGCACGCCTGGACGACATCGCCGCGGCCACGGGTCTGTCCAAAGGCGGCGTCTACACGCATTTCGCCAGCAAGGAGGAGATCTTCGGCGCACTGCTCAAGCGCCTAGTCCAGCCTGTGCCGGCCGCCCCCGAGCCTTTGGCGGACGACGAACCCGTGACCGTGGACCTCCTGGTGAGTCGCGTTGTGGAGCCGATGTACCAATCCTTCGGCGATGCCTCGGTGCTGCAGGCTGTGCGCTTGCTGCTGGCTGACGGCACGCGTGCGCCGCAGGCCTTCGACCAATGGCACCAGACCATGCTTGAGCCGCACATCGCCGATGTGGCGCGCCTGCTCCAGCGTGGCGTCCAGCAGGGCACGCTGCGCAGCAGTGCCATCACGCGTGAGCCGCGTCTGATCCTGTCGCCCGGCATACATGCCATGCTCGACTGCGTGGTCCGCGGCGCGGCGGCCCCTGATGCGATGAGCGCATGGGAGCGCCTTCACGTAGCGATGCTACGGGAGTTGCTGACGCCATAACGCGGCTTTGTCGCTCGGGGCTTGGGATATTCGCCTGGTGGAGTGCAGGCCTTTGGGCAGAAACCAGGCATTCAAAACTGATGCGTGAGTCGAAACAGGTGAGTCTGAGGTGTTGATGAAGTAAGGAGGACTGTGGCGAATCTGTTCCCTCTGTAGAGCCAGAACCTCTTTCCAATCATCGTAGGAGAGAGCGAGACGGAGTCCACATGAGGTGGGCGCCGGCCAAGAACGGGCAAACAGGAGGCCGCTTTGGAATTCAGACTACTGCGCTATTTCGTTGCGGTCGCGGAAGAACTGCATTTCGCACGAGCGGCCGAGCGCCTTGGCGTCGAGCAATCGCCCGTGTCGCGCGCAATGCGCAATCTCGAAGCCACTCTCGGCGTGCAGCTGTTCGACCGCAGCGCGAACCAGACACGGCTAACCTGGGCCGGCCAAGTGTTCCTCGGCGAGAGCCGGCGCGTGCTGGCCACCGTGGAGCAGGCGGTGAGTGCCGCAAAGGCGGCGGCGCAAGGCTATCAGGGTTATCTGCGCATCGCCATCTGCGACAGCTTGGCGCAGCCCCACATTGCCACCTTGCTGGCGCGCAGCCGCGAGGAAGAACCGGAACTGGAGATTCGCGTCTTCGAGCTGCCTTTCGCGCAGCAGCTCAAGGGCCTGCACAACGATCTGCTGGACATCGGCTTTGCGCTCTCGGATGCGGTGAATGATGGCCTCGTCGCCGTGCCTGTTTGGACCGATCCGCTATCAGTAATCGTGCCCGTGCGCCACCCCTTGCTTGTGCATGCGGAAGTGCCGCTGGAGGAAGCCTTGAAGTTTCCGCTGGTGCTGTGCCATCCCGACGCGGGATCGGGCTGCCACCATCAGATCCAGGCAGTGCTTCAAGGTGCGTCCAAGCCGCTCAAGCTGGTAGATCAGGTGACGAGCTTAGGCGTGATGCTGACTCTGGTCGGTGCCGGTTACGGCATCGGTTTCGCCATTGCTTCGCAGGTGCAGACCCTGAACCGCCCCGACATAACCGTCCGCCCCTTGGCCGGTACGCCACCCATGCTGTCCACCTACCTGCTGCGCCGCGGCGCCGAACCCTCTGAACCCATGAGGCGGTTCCTGCAGCGCGCACACGAGGAGTTCCTGCTAAAAGGAGATGAGCCGGCCTCGTGACGTTGAGCGCTGGGGTACATTGGCTATTGCTGGCTGTCCATGGCTCGCACTGGACTTGCTCGGAGCGCGCGTTGACCAAGCGTGGTTTTTCAGTCCATAATTATGTCCATCTCGGTTCGCCGAGTGCGGAAAACTCGTTATCAATCAACGAGTTGGGAACACGATAAGGTTCCCATCACCCGCTCCAACACCGCCAGCCGCGGGCGCCATCGCGCCATTCCACATGGCCACCGCCCGCCGCCACCTGAGCCGGGAGGGCTTGCCATGAAGCTGAAACCGCTCGCCGCCGGCGCCGCCGCACTCACCCTCCTGGGCCTCGCGGCCTGCCAAAGCCCCATGCCCAGCGCACCAGCCACCCCGGGCGCCTGCCGGCCCGATGCCGCGCAAGCGCTCGCCGGCAAGGACCGCGTCAGCGACGACCAGGCCCGCCAGCTCACCGGCGCCAGCCTGGTGCGGCAGATCGCCCCCGGCCAGCCCGTGACCCTGGACTACCGGCAAGAGCGGGTCACGATCGAGACGGACCCCAAGACCGGCAAGATCGTCCGCGCCTTCTGCGGCTGAACGCGGCCGGACCGCCTCAGTAGGCCGTGGCGGACGGCAGGTTCTCTTCCCGCAGCTCCGACAGCCATTCCTCGAACGCCGCCAGGTTGCGGCGGGCCGGCGCTGGCCGGGCCTCGCGCGCCGGGCGCACCAGCGCCGCGGCCTGTTCCAGGGCGGCGATGAGCGACAGCACGCGAAAGCCTGCCTCCAGCGGCACCGGGCAGGCGCCCCAGGCCAGTACCGGGATCGGCCCGACGCACAGGTTCACCCGCTGAGCGCCTCGCGGCGGTGGGCCATGGCACACCAGCACCTCGGCATCGGCCGGGCGCACCAGCGCCCACGTCGTGGTGCATCGCGCCCTGGCGACCGGGAACAGGGCCGCGAATCGCACCCGAACCGCCTCGGGCAGGGCATGGACACCGATCTTGATGGGCGTTTTGCTGGGCGTTTTGCTGGGCGTTTGCATGGCGCGGTCGCTGGAAGCCGTGAGGTCTTCACCTTATGCCCACCACCCCTACCCGTATATCGTTTGGATGCTCTACATCCGAATGCCTAGGCGCCCCCGCTCGCCGGGCATCGGCCGCGCGCGCCAGCACCCCGACCACCCACGCGTTCACCAGGTCGATGAAGAAGCCGCACACCAGCGGCACCACGATGAAGGCGCGCGGCGCGGCGCCGTACACGCGCACGACGGCACCCCTGTTGGCGATGGCCGTGGAGGCGTGCAGACCGTGCGCACGTCCCGCCGCATCGGGTGCTTGCCGATGAACAACAGCAGGATGGCCCGCGTCGGCGTGACGAAGGCGTCGATCCCGTGCGTGGTGCGCCAGTGCGGGGGACGCGTCGAACCGATGCCAGCCAAAAGGGCGGCCGATGCCTTGGCACAGCCATCACTAGGCCGTCCGGTGAATGGCTTTCCGTCGGGGTTTTTCTTTCAATGCCCTTCTCCTTTTCCCATTGAGGCCATCGAGATGAACACGTTCAAAAGGTACCTGTCTTGCGCGACCGTCTGGACGGCCGCTTGCCTCCTGACCGCCTGCGGCGGGCATGTCGTCGATGGCGGTGAATCGCCCTCGGATGGTGGAGGCGGTACCGAGGCGCTGAGCCTGACGCCGCAGAGCGTCAAGACCTTTCATTTCAGCTGGGCCGCGGTGGCCGACGCCACCAGCTACGTCCTGCTCGAGGACCCCGACGGCCAGTCGGGCTACACGGCCGTGGCCACCCTGCCCGCCAGCGCCCGCGCGTACGACCATGAGGTGTTTCTGCCGGCACGCGTCAACGCGCGCTACATGCTGCAGGCCTGCAACGCCAATGGCTGCGCCAACCGCGCCAGCGCCGACGCCAGTGGCCATCTCGCGGGCGCCAGTGGTTACGTGAAGGCCTCCGCACAAAGCCAGAACATGGGCTTCGGCGCCCGTGTGGCGATATCCGGCGACGGCAACACCCTGGCCGTGGGCGCCAGCGGGGACGGCAGCGATGCCACCGGCACGGCCGGCGCACCCGACCCGCTCAACCACGGCTCCCCCAACAGCGGCGCGGTCTACGTGTTCGCGCGCAGCGGCAGCACCTGGGTGCAACAGGCCTACATCAAGGCATCCAACCACGACGCCGGCGACCTGTTCGGCGACCATGTGGCCCTTTCCGCCGATGGCTCGGTGCTGGCCGCGAGCGCCGTCGACGAGGACGGCTTCTCCAACGGCGTCGCGAACCCGGACCCGGTCGACAACAGCGCGCCCAACGCGGGCGCCGTCTACGTGTTCCGGCGCGCCGGCGCGGCCTGGAGCCAGGAGGCCTACGTGAAGGCCTCCAACGGCGAGGCGGGCGACGCCTTCGGCAGCGGCCTCGCCCTCTCGGGCGACGGCACCACCCTCGCGGTGGGCGCCCCGTCCGAACAGAGCAACGCCACGGGCATCAACGGCGACCAGCACACCAACAACGGCCCCGACTTCGGCGCTGTCTACGTCTTCGCCCACAACGGCACGGGCTGGGCGCAGCAGGCCTATGTGAAGGCCTCCAACGCCGGCAGCGGCGACCAGTTCGGCGTGTCGGTCGCGCTGTCTGTCGACGGCAACGTCCTGGCCGCGAGCGCGCCGGGCGAAGATGGCTTCTCCAACGGCGTCGCCACCCCCGACCCGGCCGACAACAGCGCGCCCGACGCGGGCGCGGTCTACGTGGTCCGGCGCGCCGGCACGGCCTGGAGCCAGGACGCCTACGTGAAGGCCTCCAACGGCGAGGCGGGCGACGCCTTCGGGGGCGCCCTCGCCCTCTCGGGCGACGGCACCACCCTGGCCGTTGGCGCGCCCGCCGAACAGAGCGGCGCCACCGGCATCAACGGCAACCAGCACGTCAACAACGGCCCGGACTTCGGCGCCGTCTACGTCTTCGCCCACAACGGCGCGGGCTGGGCGCAGCAGGCCTATGTGAAGGCCTCCAACGCCGGCAGCGGCGACCAGTTCGGCGTGTCGGTCGCGCTGTCTGTCGACGGCAACGTCCTGGCGGTGGGCGCCTGGCAGGAAGGCAGCAATGCCACGGGGCTCAATGGCATTCAGACCGACAACAGCCGCGCCTACAGCGGCGCCGCCTATGTGTTCGCCCGCCAGGGCAGCACCTGGGCGCAGCAAGCCTACGTGAAGGCGTCCAACCCGGACGCGAACGACCAGTTCGGCGGCAGCGTGGCGCTGGGTGGCGGTTCAGGCGGACGCCCCCTGGCGCTGGCGGTGGGCGCGGTCAACGAATCCAGCAACGCCACCGGCGTCAACGGCGACCCGGCCGACAACAGCGTCGCTGGCAGCGGGGCCGTGTACCTCTACTGAGCGCCGGTCAGGGCGGGGCCCGCCCCCAGCAAGGCGAGCACCCCCAGCACCGCGAAAATCAGCGCCGCGACCGCGTGCACCAGCTTGATGGGCACGCGGCGCGTGATCGCTTCACCGAAGAACACCACCGGCGCGTTGGCGATCATCATGCCCAGCGTGGTCCCGATCACCACCGCGAACAGGGGCTCGTACTGCGCCCCCAGGGCGATGGTCGCGATCTGCGTCTTGTCGCCCATCTCGGCCAGGAAGAAGGCCCAGGCGGTGGCGGCGAACACGCCCAGTCCGCGCGAGGCCTTCACCTCGTCGCCATCCAGCTTGTCGGGAATCAGCATCCACGCCGCCATGGCGATGAAGGACAGGCCCAGCACCCAGCGCATGGCCACCGGCCCCACGGCGGCCATGACCCAGGCCCCGGCCGCGCCCGCGAGCGCGTGGTTGAGCAGGGTGGCCACGAGGATGCCCGCGACGATGGGCCAGGGCTTCTTGAAGCGCGCGGCGAGCACCAGCGACAGCAACTGCGTCTTGTCGCCCATTTCGGCGAGCGCGACGATGCCAGTGGACAGGAGAAAGGCTTCCAAGGGGGGACTCCAACGGCCGGCGAACAAACCAAAGACCGCAGCGCCTCCCCGGCGCGTGCGGAGGCGGTGCGGTCAAAGGTCTTGCCAGGCTGGAAGGCTGCTCGCGCCATGGCCTGCGGGCCAAGTCTGTTGACGCGAGCCCCGGCGCATGGCGCGCCGGGCGGCTACTCCCCAATGACGGGTGCGGGCGGGAGTATACCCGCCACGGTCATCAGACCAGGGTGACGCCGGTCTTGGACTGAATGAACTCGCGCGTGACGCCGGGCGCCAGCTCCACGAGTGTCAGGCCCTGCGGGGTCACGTCCATCACGCCCAGGTCGGTGATGATGCGGTCGACCACGCCCACGCCGGTGAGCGGCAGCGTGCAGTGCGGCAGGATCTTCAGGTCCTCGCTGCCGTCCTTCTTCTTCGCCACGTGCTCCATCAGCACGATGACGCGGGGCACGCCGGCCACGAGGTCCATGGCGCCGCCCATGCCCTTGACCATCTTGCCCGGGATCATCCAGTTGGCCAGGTCGCCCTTCTCGCTCACCTGCATGGCGCCCAGGATGGACAGGTTGATCTTGCCGCCGCGGATCATGGCGAAGCTGTCGTGGCTGCCGAAGATCGATGAGCCCTTGATGGTGGTCACGGTCTGCTTGCCGGCGTTGATGAGGTCGGCGTCGACCTGGTCTTCCGTGGGGAAGGGGCCGATGCCCAGCATGCCGTTCTCGCTCTGCAGCCACACCTCCTTGGTGCCGGTGTGGTTGGCCACCAGCGTGGGGATGCCGATGCCGAGGTTGACGTAGAAGCCGTCCTCGAGCTCTTGTGCCGCGCGCGCGGCCATCTGGTCTTGGGTCCAGGGCATGGTCAGGCCTTTTCGGTGATGGTGCGCTTCTCGATGCGCTTCTCGGGATTCGGGTTGTGCACGATGCGGTGCACGTAGATGCCCGGCAGGTGCACCTCATCGGGGTGGATGGCGCCGGTCTCGACGATCTCCTCCACCTCCACGATGCAGACCTTGCCCGCCATGGCCGCGGCCGGGTTGAAGTTGCGCGCGGTGTAGCGGAACTGCAGGTTGCCGCTCTTGTCGGCGCGGTGCGCCTTCACCAGCGACACGGCCGGCACCAGCGAGCGCTCCATCACATACGTCTCGCCGTCGAACTCGCGCAGTTCCTTGCCCTCGGCCACGATGGTGCCCACGCCGGTCTTGGTGAAGAAGGCCGGGATGCCCGCGCCACCGGCGCGCAGCTTCTCGGCCAGCGTGCCCTGCGGCGTGAACTCCAGCTCCAGCTCGCCGGCCAGGTACTGCCGCTCGAACTCCTTGTTCTCGCCGACGTAGCTGCTGATCATCTTCTTGATCTGGCGCGTGTCGAGCAGCTTGCCCAGGCCGAAACCGTCCACGCCCGCGTTGTTGGAGATGACGGTGAGGTTCTTCACGCCGCTGTCGCGCAGGGCGTCGATGAGCGCTTCGGGAATGCCGCACAGGCCGAAACCGCCCACGGCCATGAGTTGGCCATCGGCGACCACGCCCTGGAGCGCCGCGGCCGCGCTGGGGTAGATCTTGTTCACGGGGATTGCCTCCGGGGAGTCGTGCTGGGGAATGCGGAAAAGCGCAACGATACTACGTAGCGGATTACGTAGTATTTCGTAAAGGGCAACCATGATGGACATCGACTACCGGCTGGCCTTCGACCTGGCCCCCGTGGGGCTGGCGCTGTCGCGCGAGCGCTTCATGGTCGACTGCAACCAGGCCCTGTGCGAGATGTTCGGTGCCACGCGCGAGCAGCTGGTGGGCCAGAGCTTCCAGATCCTCTACCCCAGCGCAGACGAGTACGAACGCCTGGGCGCGCGCATGGCGCCGCTGCTGGGCCGCAGCGGTACCTACGCCGACAACCGCATCATGAAGCGCGTGGGCGGCCGCCAGGCGGGCGAGACCTTCTGGTGCCACGTGACGGGCCGCGCGGTGGACCGCGGCGCGCCGCACGCGGCGGGCATCTGGAGCTTCGAGGACCTGAGCTCGCACCGGCCGGTGCGCGCCGAACTGACCGCGCGCGAGCGCGAGGTCGCCGCGCTGATCATGGACGGGCTGACCAGCAAGCAGATCGGCAAGCTGCTGGCCATCAGCCACCGCACGGTGGAGGTGCACCGCGCGCGACTGATGCGCAAGTACCAGGCGCACAGCACGCCGGACCTGGTGCACCGCCTGATGGCTGGATAAGGGGCCTCACTGCGGCTGGTAGCCGCTGTCCTTGATGATGCGGGCCCAGACCTCGCGGTACGCGGCCTCGCGCTTGCCGAGTTCGGCGCCGCTCATGTAGCCCACCGTCAGGCCCATGGCCGAGAGCTTTTCGCGCACGTCGGGCAAGGCAATCACCTTCTGCACCGCCGCGCCGATTTTTTCCACGGCCGCCGCTGGCGTGCCGGCGGGCGCGAAGATGCCGTAGTACGGCATGTCCTCGAAGCCCTTGATGCCCAGCTCGCTGAAGGTGGGCACTTCGGGCAACGCGGCCTGGCGCTGCGTGCCCATCACGGCCACCACGCGCAGCTTGCCGGCCTTGTGGTTCTCAATGAAGTCAGGCACCGAGCCCACGCCCGCCGGGATCTGGTTGCCCAGCATGTCGCCCATCATGGGCGCGCTGCCCCGGTAGGGCGCGGCCACCAGGTCCAGGCCGTACCGCTTGGCGATCACCTGCACCGCGAACTGGGGCGTGGAGGCCGGCGCCGGAATGCCCACGGTGGCCTTGCCGCCGGCGGCTTTCACGCTGTCGATCCAGGCCTTGAAGTCGCGCGCGGGCGTGCCGCCCGACAGCGCCACCGCGTTCACGAAGGTGGCGAAGCCGGCCACGGGCACGAAGTCCTTCGCCGGGTCGAAGCCCGGGTTCTTCATGGTCAGCGGCAGGATGCTCACGCTGTGGTCGTGGCTGAGGAACACGGTGCTGCCGTCGGCCGGCGCGGCCTTCAGGGCCTGGCCCGCGAGCTGGCCGCCCGCGCCGGGCTTGTTGTCCACCACCACCGCCTGGCCCAGCTCGGGCTGCAGCTTCTCGGCCAGGATGCGCGCGATGGCGTCGGTGCCGCCGCCGGGCGGGAAGCCCACCAGGATGCGCACGTTGGACTGGGCCTGGGCCAGGCCGGTGCCCAGGGCCAGGGCGGCCAGCAGCGCCACGCGGCGGGTCAGGGGGAAAGATCGCGACATGGAAAACCTCCGGTAGAAAAGAAAGGACGAACACATCAGCGCGGCTCGCCGTCGACCACGCTGGCGGCGGTGCGAAAGGCGTCCACGGCGGTGGGGATGCCGCAGTACACGGCGGCGTGCAGCAACACCTCCTGCAATTCCTCGGGCGTGGCGCCGTTGTTGAGCGCACCGCGCACGTGGCCCTTGAGCTCGTGCTGCTTGCCCAGGGCCGCGAGCATGGCCACGGTGATCAGGCTGCGGGTCTTGCGGTCCAGCACGCCGCGCTGCCAGACGTCACCCCAGGCGCGGCGCGTGATGTGGTGCTGCATGGGCTCGGTGAACGGGGTCATGCTCTCCAGGGCGCTGGCCACGAAGGCTTCGCCCATCACGTCGGTGCGCGCGGCCAGGCCGCGCTGGAATTCGGGGTCGTCGGGCAGGTTCATGCGGGCTCCGTGGATTCAGGGCGGCGCAACGATACCGCACCACGCGCGCGCGGCACGTCCCGCGGCTCGGGGATACTGGTGGCCATCGACACCCCCGCACAGGAGACACGCCATGGCCCGCTACCCCTTGCCCGACCTCAACAGCCTGCCCGACGACATCCAGGCCCGCATCCGCGAGGTGCAGGAAAAGTCGGGCTTCATCCCGAACGTCTTTCTCGCGTTCGCGCGACGCCCGGCGGAGTGGCGCGCCTTCTTCGCCTACCACGACGCGCTCATGCTCAAGGAGACGGGCAGCCTCAGCAAGGGCGATCGCGAGATGATCGTCACCGCGACCAGCGCGGCCAATCAGTGCCTCTATTGCGTGGTGGCGCACGGCGCCATCCTGCGCATCTACGAGAAGAAGCCCCTGGTGGCCGACCAGGTGGCCGTGAACCACCGCAAGGCCGACATCACGCCGCGCCAGCGCGCCATGCTCGACTTCGCGCTCAAGGTTTGCGAGCGCTCGCACGAGGTGGAGGACGCCGACTTCCAGGCCCTGCACGCGCATGGCTTCGACGACGAGGACATCTGGGACATCACCGCCATCACGGCCTTCTTCGGCCTGTCCAACCGCATGGCCAACGTCACGGGCATGGCGCCCAACCCCGAGTTCTATCTGCTCGGGCGCGTGCCCAAGGCCAAGCCGGCGGCCTGACCGCTGTAGGACAAGGCCCCCTTTACGGGCCGATACCGCCAGGCAACCAAAAAAAACCGAACGCGCGGCGCCCGGGCGTTTCAATACCTCTCGTCATCACTTCGGAGGTTCACCATGCCGCTCAGCCACCCGTTCCGCGTCCGCGCCTTCCTGCTCGCCTCGGCCCTCGCCCTGGGTGTGGGCGCCGCGCACGCCGAGGACCTGAAAGGCCGCATCCAGTCCATCGACCACAGCGCGCGCAGCTTCACGATCAACAGCGAAGTGGTCTACGTCACCGACAAAACGGACTACGAAAACGACTACAAGCGCTTCGAAGACCTGCGCGAGGGCCACTACGTGGAAGTGGACATCAAGCGCCGCGACGGCCGGCTGTACGCCGACGACATCGAGTTCAAGAAGAACAAGCAGTGAGCGCGCCGGGCCGCCGCGGCGCGGCCACCGCGCGTCCGGTCCACCCGGGTCAGCCTTGCAGGTGCTGGCGCAGGCTGTCCGGGATCGGCGCCGACTTCTGCTGCGGGAAGTTCACCCACACCGTGGTGGCGCCGCCTGACGCGTAAACCGTCTCGGGGTCGTCGGCGCGCGTGAGCGTGCACCAGCTCTCGAAGCTGGTGCGGCCGGTGTCGCTCACGTACATGGTGGCGATCACCTCGCCAGGAAACTCCAGCTGCTTGTGGAAGGTGCAGAAGGCATTGACGATCACCGGCCCCTCGCCGCGCGGGTCGGGCTGGCAACCGATGGACTGCATCCACTCGATGCGAATGGTTTCGAGGTAACGAAAATACACCGTGTTGTTCACGTGGCCCATCGCGTCCATGTCGCCCCAGCGGATGGGGATGCGCATGCGGTGGACCTGTTTTTTCTTCTCAGGCAGTTCGAATTTCATCGGTGGGCTCGGATGGAGGCAAGGATGCCCAGCACGAACAGCGCGCACGCCAGCCATTGCGCGGCGGCGGGCCATTGCCCGTTCCAGGCGAAGGTGTAGAGCAGGCCGAAGACGGTCTCGCTCACGATGAGTTGTCCGGCCAGGCTGGGGCTCAGGCGCCGGCTGGCCATGTTCCACAGCACCGAGGCCACCCAGGCCGCGCCGATGCCCGTGACCAGGCACACCGCCACGAACAGGCCGAAGCGCGGCTGGGCGATGAGCCCGGCCGGTGCGCTGCCCGCCACCGCCGCGATGCCCAGCGCCCCCAGGCCGGCGGCCACGCCCAGCCAGTTGGCCCACAGCGTGGAATTCACCTCGGGGTGGCGCGCCAGCCAGCGCGCGTTGAGCAGGCCATAGGCCGTCCAGGACGCGGTGGCCAGCAGGGCAAACGATACACCGCGCCACAGGTCGGAGCCGGCGCCGGCCTCGCCGCCGTGCGCGCTGGCACGCACCATCAGGGCGATGCCCGCGGCCGTCAGCAGCAGGCCGGGCAACAGCGCGCGCCAGCGCAGGCGCTGCGGCTTGCCCAGCAGCATCACCCACAGCGGGATGGTGCCAATGATGAGCACCGGCAGCGCCGCGCCCGCCGCCTGGATGGCCAGCACCAGCAGCAGGTAGTAGCCCGTGTAGCCCAGCAGACTCAGGCCCAGCGCGGCCCAGGCCTGGGGCGCCGTGGGCCAGCGCGCGTCCCCGCGCAGCGCGGCCCACAGCAGCAGCGCCAGCGACAGCAGACCGCAGGCCAGGAAGCGGCCCACCGTGAGATCGACCGTGCCGAATTCGGGCAACACCAGCGGCGCCACGAAGGTGGTGCCCCAGAAGGCGCCGGCGCCCAGGCCGGCGGCCAAGCCGGTCGCCATGCCCGGCGGCAGACCGCCGGGTTGGTGCAGCGCCAGCGAAGTCATCTAGACGCCAAAGCCGTCGTCGGCGGCGATCACCGCGCCGTTCACGAAATGGCTCTCATTGGCGCACAGCATCACCAGCAGCGCATCGAGGTCGCTCGCCTGCCCCAGGCGCTTGCGAGGCGTCATCTCGATGAGCTTCTTGCCCTGCTCGGTCTTCCAGTGCTCGTGGTTGAGCTCGGTGTCGATGTAGCCCGGGCAGATGGCGTTGACATTGATGCCGAAGCGGCCCCATTCCATCGCCATGGCCTTGGTCATCTGCACCACGGCGGCCTTGCTCATGCAGTACACGCCGATCTGCGGGAGCACCTTCAGCCCGGCCATGGACGCGATGTTGACGATGCGCCCACCGACGAAGGTGCCCGGCGCCGCGCCTTTGGCGCGCGCGATCATGCGCTTGCCCACTTCCTGCGCGACGAAGAAGGCGCCCTTGGTGTTGGTGTCGAAGACGAAGTCGTAGTCGGCCTCGTCCACGTCCTGCAGGCGCTGCGTGGTGCTCACGCCCGAGTTGTTGACCAGGATGTCGATGGGCCCGACCTCGGTCTCGGCGTGCGCGATGGCGGCCTTGATGGAGGCCAGCTCGGTCACGTCCAGCGCCACCACGTGCGCCGCGCCGCCGCCGGCCTCGATGTGCGCGCGCAGGTTCATGAGGCGATCGGTGCGGCGGCTGGCCAGCACCACGGCGGCGCCGGCCTGGGCCAGGGTCTTGGCGAACTGCGCGCCCAGTCCGCTGGACGCGCCGGTGACCAGGGCCACGCGGCCCGACAGGTCGAGGGTGTACGCCATGCTCAGTCTCCCGAAATGTGAACGGTCGTTCGATTTTGTGCGGTCGCCGCATAAAATGCGGTCCGCTCCGGGACACGAGCCCTTCGCAAAGGAGGGTGGCCGGAGGTTGCCAAACATTATGAGCGAGACCCCCCATGACGCATGATCAGATCCTGGCCCAGTTCGGTCCCCGCGAAGCCATGGAGTACGACGTGGTCGTGGTCGGCGCCGGCCCGGCCGGCCTGTCCACCGCCATCCGACTGAAGCAGCTGGCCGCCGAGCAAGGCAAGGAGGTCAACGTCTGCGTGCTGGAGAAGGGCTCCGAGCCCGGCGCGCACATCCTCTCGGGCGCGGTGATGGACCCGCGCGCCATCAACGAGCTGTTCCCCGACTGGAAAGCGCGCGGCGCGCCGCTGAACCAGCCCGTCACGGGCGACGACCTGCTCATGCTCAGCGAGACGGGCTCGAGCCGCACGCCCGATTTCCTGATGCCGCGCAACTTCCACAACGAGGGCTGCTACGTCATCAGCCTGGGCAACGTGGTGAAGTGGCTGGCCGAGCAGGCCGAGGCCCTGGGCGTGGAGATCTTCCCCGGCTTCACCGCCGCCGAGGTGCTCTACAACGACGACGGCTCCGTCAAGGGCGTGGCCACGGGCAACCAGGGCATCGGCAAGGACGGCGAGCCCACCGAGGCCTTCCAGCTCGGCATGGAGCTGCACGCCAAGTACACCGTGTTCGCCGAGGGCGCTCGCGGCCACCTGGGCAAGCAGCTCATCGCCAAGTTCGACCTCGACAAGGGCAAGGACCCGTCGAGCTGGGCCATCGGCGTCAAGGAGCTGTGGGAGATCCCGGCCGACAAGGCCAGGCCCGGCCTGGTGGTGCACACCGCCGGCTGGCCCATGACGGACGACACCTTCGGCGGCGGCTTCCTCTACCACCTCGAGGACAACAAGGTCACGCTGGGCTTCGTCATCGGGCTGGACTACAGCAACCCCTGGCTCTCGCCCTTCGAGGAGATGCAGCGCTGGAAGACGCACCCGGCGATCAAGGCGCACATCGAAGGCGGCAAGCGCCTGGGCTACGGCGCGCGCGCCATCAACAACGGCACGCCGCAGGCCATGCCCAAGACGGTGTTCCCCGGCGGCGCGCTGGTGGGCTGCGACGCGGGCTACCTGAACGCCGCGCGCATCAAGGGCAGCCACGCGGCCATCAAGAGCGGCATGCTCTGCGCCGAGGCGGCCTTCGAGGCCGTGACGGCCGGCCGTTCGAGCGACGAGCTCTCGGCCTACCCCGCGGCCTTCGAGAAAAGCTGGCTGCACGAGGAACTCTGGCAGACCCGCAACTTCAAGGCCTGGTTCAAGAAGGGCCCGACCATCGGCAAGCTGATGACGGGCATCGAGCAGTGGTTCCTGCCCAAGATCGGCGTGAGCGCGCCGCCCTGGACCCTGCACCGCGACAAGCCCGACCACGAGTACCTCAAGCCCGCGGACCAGATGCCCAAGATCGCCTACCCCAAGCCGGACGGCGTGCTCAGCTTCGACCGCCTCTCCAGCGTCTTCGTCTCCAACACCAACCACGAGGAAAACCAGCCCGCGCACCTGACGCTGAAGAACAGCACGGTGCCGGTGCAGGTGAACCTGGCAAAGTACGCGGGCCCGGAAAGCCGCTACTGCCCGGCCGGCGTGTACGAGTTCGTGAAAACCGATGCGGGCGAGGACCGCCTGCAGATCAACGCGCAGAACTGCGTGCACTGCAAGACCTGCGACATCAAGGACCCGACCCAGAACATCGTGTGGGTAACGCCCGAAGGCGGCGGCGGTCCGAACTACGCGGGCATGTGAGGCCGCGGGCGTGTGACGTCTCTCACGCGATCGCCACGAAGCCGCCCCCGGGCGGCTTTTTCACGCCCGCGTGACACGCGAGCGTCATGCGCCCCGCCCAGAGTGCGGCGTCCACCGCTGCCTGCGCACCGCACATGCTCATCAAGACCGACAAAGGCCGCACCGAACTGCTCCCGGGCCAGCGCTCGCTGGGCCAGCGCGAGCGCGCCATCCTGCTGGTGGCCGATGGCCGCAAGTCCACCGCGTCGCTCCATGCCCTCTTCCATGGCGAAGGCCGCGCCATGGTGGAGGCGCTGCTGGCCGACGGCTACCTGATCGACGAAGCCCCGGCCGAGCCGCCCGCGCGCCCGGTGCCGCCGCCCCCGCGCGGCTCGGTGGACACCTTCAGCGGGCCACGCTCGCTGGCCAGCGCGCGCATGTTCCTGTTCGACCTGTCCGACCGCATGTTCGCCGCGCGCGACCGCGCCCTGGCCGACCGCTTCCGCCAGGCGCTGCGCGAGGCGCGCGACGCCGCCAGCATGATGGCCGTGGGCCAGGACATGCTCACCGAGATCGAGCGTGTCGCGGGCGCCGAGCGCGCCGCCTCGATCAGCGAGCGCCTGGCGAAGGTGCTGCCCGAGACCGCCCCGCAGGACGCCTGAGCGCGCCCTCGCGCCCCTGGGGACGCCGGGTGGCGTTGTCCGTGCACGCCGGGTTCCCGGCTAGAATTCGCCGCATTGTCAGGAGAGCGTTCCCCCGGGGAACCGCCGAAGGCGCAGGGGCCGGATCAGGCCCCGAACGCTCAGGCA
The DNA here is from genome assembly GCF_034421675.1 of Hydrogenophaga sp. SNF1. Taxonomy (NCBI): domain Bacteria; kingdom Pseudomonadati; phylum Pseudomonadota; class Betaproteobacteria; order Burkholderiales; family Comamonadaceae; genus Hydrogenophaga; species Hydrogenophaga sp. SNF1. Next base: position 1,748,336 of record NZ_CP139793.1, on the reverse strand, counting down.
AAAGGACTGGCAAACGCCCGCCACCCGGCGGGCGATCCCCCCTGGAGAGAGGCCCCACCCGATGGGGTCCACCGAAGGAGCAAGCGCGGCATCGCCCGCGTGAATCTCTCAGGTAAAGCGGACAGTGGGGCAGCGCACGGATGAACCCGTGTCCCGCCCCGCGAGGGGCCTGCCCCCGCCAGAGAACCCGCCGTGTCCGCCGACGCTTCCACCGACCTCCTCAAGACCCCGCTGCACGCGCTGCACCTCGAACTGGGCGCGCGCCTGGTGCCCTTCGCGGGCTACAGCATGCCGGTGCAGTACCCGGCCGGCCTCATGGCCGAGCACCTGCACACGCGCGAAGCCGCCGGCCTGTTCGACGTCTCGCACATGGGACAGCTGCGGCTCATCGGCCCCGACGCGGCCACCGCCTTCGAAAGCCTGATGCCGGTGGACGTGATCGGCCTGGCGCCCGGCAAGCAGCGCTACGGCCTGCTGCTCAGCGACGAGGGCACGGTCATCGACGACCTGATGTTCGTGAACCGGGGCGACGACCTTTTCGTCATCGTCAACGGCGCCTGCAAGCACGGCGACCTCAAGCACATCGTCGAGCGCATCGGCGCGCGCTGCACCGTGGAGCCGCAATTCGACCGCGGCCTGCTCGCGCTGCAGGGCCCGCGGGCCGTGACGGCCCTGCAGCGCCTGCTGCCCGGCGTGGAGAAGCTGGTCTTCATGACCGGTGGCGCCTTCAGCTGGCAGGGCAAGCCCCTGTTCGCCACGCGCAGCGGCTACACCGGCGAGGACGGCTTCGAGATCTCGCTGGCCGCGGCCGACACCGAGGCCTTCGCGCGCGCCCTGCTCGCGCAGCCCGAGGTGAAACCCGTCGGCCTGGGCGCGCGCAACTCGCTGCGCCTGGAAGCCGGCCTGTGTCTCTATGGCAACGACATCGACACCACCACGACCCCCGTGGAAGCCGCGCTCAACTGGGCCATGCAGAAGGTGCGCCGCACGGGCGGCGCGCGCGCGGGCGGCTTCCCTGGCGCCGAGCGCGTGCTCGCGCAGCTCGATGGCAGCGCGCCCCTGTCGCGCGTGCGCGTGGGCCTGCTCGCGCAGGAGCGGGTGCCGGTGCGCGAGCACACCGAACTGCAGAGCGAGGCCGGCGAGCGCCTCGGTGAAGTCACCAGCGGCCTGCTCGGCCCCAGCATCAACCAGCCCATCGCCATGGGCTATGTGCCACCGGCCTTCGCGGCCGTGGGCACGCGCCTGAACGCGCTGGTGCGCGGCAAGGCCGTGCCCATGCAGGTGGCCTCCCTGCCTTTCGTTCCCAACCGTTACCACCGCGGCTGATCGCCGCAGGAGCACAACCATGACCGTCAAGTACACCCCCGATCACGAGTGGATCCAGCTCGAGGACCACGAGGCCGCCGTCGTCGGCATCACCCTGCACGCGCAGGACGCGCTGGGCGACGTGGTCTTCGTCGAGCTGCCCGAGGTGGGCCGCACCTACGCCAAGGGCGAGGTCGCCGGCGTGGTCGAGTCGGTGAAGGCCGCGGCCGACGTCTACATGCCGCTGGACGGCGAGGTGACCGAGGTCAACGAAGCCCTGCGCGCCGACCCCTCGCTGGCCAACAGCGACCCCCTGGGCAAGGGCTGGTTCTTCAAGGTCCTGATCAAGGACATGGGCCAGTTCGATCCGCTCATGGACGAACCGGCCTACCAGAAGTTCGTCAAGGACAACGCCTGATTTTTCCCCCGCCACCGAGGCCCGCCATGCTCATGCCCTCCGTCAAGCCCCTGGGTGAACTCGAGAACGCCAGCGAATTCGTCGCGCGCCACATCGGCCTCGACGAAGCGGGCGAGCGCCACATGCTCTCGGTCATCGGCGAGGCCTCGCGTCGCGCGCTGATCGACAGCATCGTGCCGCGCCCGATCGCGCGCCGCCAGGGCATGCAGCTGCCCGCGCCGCTGACCGAGGCCGCCGCGCTGGCCGAGCTCCAGGGCATCGCGCGGCAGAACAAGCTGCTCAAGAGCTTCATCGGCCAGGGCTACCACGGCACCCACACACCGGGCGTCATCCTGCGCAACATCCTGGAGAACCCGGCCTGGTACACGGCCTACACACCCTACCAGGCCGAGATCTCCCAAGGCCGAATGGAGGCGCTGGTCAACTTCCAGACCATGGTCACCGACCTGACGGGCATGGACATCGCCAACGGCTCCATGCTCGACGAGGCCACGGCCGCGGCCGAGGCCATGACGCTGGCCAAGCGCTCCGTGAAGGCCAAGGGCCATGCCTTCGTGGTGTCGGGCGACACGCACCCGCAGACCATCGAGGTGATCCAGACGCGCGCGGCACCGCTGGGCCTGGAGGTGCGCGTGGCCATGTCGGGCGAAGAATGGGACGCCATGCTGGCGGCCGACGACTACTTCGCCGCCTTCACGCAGTACCCGGCCTCCAGTGGCTGGCTGCACGACTGGACGGCGGACGCCGCCACCGTGCACGGCAAGAACGCCGCCTTCATCGTGGCCGCCGACCTGCTGGCCCTGACCCTGATCAAGCCGCCCGGCGAGATGGGCGCCGACATCGTGGTCGGCACCACGCAGCGCTTCGGCATGCCCATGGGCAACGGCGGCCCGCACGCCGCCTACATGGCCTGCCGCGACGAGTTCAAGCGCAGCCTGCCCGGCCGTCTGGTGGGCGTGAGCGTGGACGCCCACGGCCAGCCGGCCTACCGCCTGGCCCTGCAGACGCGCGAGCAGCACATCCGCCGCGAGAAGGCCACCAGCAACATCTGCACCGCGCAGGTGCTGCCCGCCGTGATCGCCAGCATGTACGCCGTGTACCACGGCCCGCAGGGCTTGAAGCGCATCGCGCAGCGCGTGGCGGCCTACACGGCCATCCTGGCCAAGGGCCTGGCCCAGCTGGGCTACACCGACACGCACCACGGCGACCGGGGCGTGTTCGACACCCTCGCCCTGCGAGTGGACCCGGCCCGGGCGAACGCGCTCATGGCCCGTGCCGTGGCCCACGGCGCCAACCTGCGCCGGGCCTGGGACGGGTATGTGATCGTCACGCTGGACGAAACCACCACGCGCGAAGACATCGCCCTGCTGTGGACGATCTTCGCGACCGACGGCCAGGCCCTGCCCTCCGTGGAGGCCTTCGAGAAAGGCGTGGAGCCGCTGATCCCCGACGGCCTGCGCCGCCGCAGCGACTTCCTCACGCACCCGGTGTTCAACACCCACCACAGCGAGACCGGCATGCTGCGCTACATCCGCATGCTGTCGGACAAGGACCTCGCGCTGGACCGCAGCATGATCCCGCTTGGCTCGTGCACCATGAAGCTGAACGCCACCAGCGAGATGATCCCCATCACCTGGCCCGAGTTCGCGAACGTGCACCCCTTCGCCCCGGCCGACCAGCGCCAGGGCTATGCCCTGCTCGACCAGCAGTTGCGCGACTGGCTGTGCGAGGCCACCGGCTACGCCGGCATCAGCCTGCAGCCCAACGCCGGTTCGCAGGGCGAGTACGCCGGCCTGCTGGTGATCCAGGCCTACCACCGATCGCGCGGCGAAGGCCACCGCAACATCTGCCTGATCCCCAGCAGCGCGCACGGCACCAACCCGGCCAGCGCGCAGATGGTGGGCCTGCAGGTCGTGGTCACCAAGTGCGACGAGAACGGCAACGTCGACCTGGCCGACCTGAAGGCCAAATGCGAGCAGCACTCGAAGAACCTGGCGGCGGTGATGATCACCTACCCCAGCACGCACGGCGTGTTCGAGACCCAGGTGAAAGAACTGTGCGCGCTCGTGCACCAGCACGGCGGGCGCGTCTACGTGGACGGCGCCAACATGAACGCCCTGGTGGGCGTGGCCGCGCCGGGCGAATTCGGCGGCGACGTGAGCCACCTCAACCTGCACAAGACCTTCTGCATCCCGCACGGCGGCGGCGGCCCGGGCGTGGGCCCGGTCTGCGTGGTGGACGACCTGGTGCCCTTCCTGCCTGGCCACGCGGCCGGCGGCCTGCCGGTCAACGGCGTGGGCGCCATCTCGGCCGCGCCGCTGGGCAACGCGGCCGTGCTGCCGATCTCGTGGATGTACATCCGCATGATGGGCGCCGAAGGCCTGCGGCATGCCACCGAGACGGCCATCCTCTCGGCCAACTACATCAGCGCGCGCCTCAAGGACCACTTCCCCACGCTGTACGCGAGCGCCAACGGGCATGTGGCGCACGAGTGCATCCTCGACCTGCGCGACCTGAAAGACACCAGCGGCGTGATGGCCGAGGACGTGGCCAAGCGCCTGATCGACTACGGTTTCCACGCGCCCACGCTGTCCTTCCCCGTGGCCAACACGCTGATGGTGGAGCCCACCGAGAGCGAGACGCTGGAGGAGATCGACCGCTTCATCGAGGCCATGATCGCCATCCGCGAGGAAATCCGCCGTGTCGAAAAAGGCGAATGGCCGCAGGACGACAACCCCCTGAAGCACGCGCCGCACACCGCGGCCAGCCTGCTCAAGGGCGAGTGGACGCGCGCCTACCCGCGCGAGACCGGCGCCGCCGTGCTGGACACGCGCGCACACGCCAAGTACTGGCCGCCCGTGGGCCGCGTGGACAACGTCTACGGCGACCGCAACCTGTTCTGCAGCTGCGTGCCGATCGGGGACTTGGCGGACTGAGGCGGGCGGCGGCCACGCGGTGGCCCTGACGGCATTCGTCGGGCGTGGGCGAGGCCCGGCAGCCCATGGACCGGGCGTTGCGGCACCGGCAGGCGCTCGAAACGGCCACCGCCGCTGGCCGGTGGTGTGTGGACCGATCGCGGGGGCGCTTCGCTCTCACGCGCCCAACCGCCTGGGGCTCAGGTGAGCGTGCCCCGGCCGCGCGGCACGATGTTCTGCGTGGCCCCGCCTGCCACGGCCGCCGCGGCGCCGAGTGCCAGCCGCGCGGCCAGCGCGGCGCGCCTCATGGCCTGGCGCCTTCGCCCACGGTGAAGGTGCCCACGGTGACCTCGTCGCCCCGGCCGCTGAGGCGCAGCACCACGTCCTGGTCATTCTGCGTGGCTCGGCCGAAGTCGGTGGACAGGCGCAGCATGAGCGTGGTGGCCGGCGCCACGATCTGCTGGCGGTGGCCATAGAACTGCGCCTTCACCGTGTAGGTGCCGGGCTTGGCGTGGCGCAGCGAGAACTCCTCGGGGCCGTAGCCACCGACGAAGTCGCGCGACATGCGCCCGCCCTGGTAGGTGAGGCGGTTGGCGTAGTAGGCGCGCTCGCCGTTGGGGTCGATCACCCAGAGGTCGATGTCGGTGTTGTCGGCGTCCCAGGACAGCACGGCGCGCAGGTCCAGCGGCAGGTTGCGCCGCAGGCGCGGGTCCAGGCGCGACAGGTCCACCGGCCGGCCGGTGGCCTCGGCGCGCGCGGCGATGGCGTTGAGCTCGGCCAGCGCGATCAGCTCGATGTCCGGGAAGCGGTTGTTCCAGGCCCGCGAGACGACCTCCACCAGGGTGTCGACCGCGCGCTGCGCCTCGCCGGACTGGTCCAGCGCCAGGCCCAGGTCGCGCCAGGACTGGGGTTCGTCGGGCGCCAGGCGCCGCACCTGCTCCAGCACGGGCAGTGCGTCGGCCACGGCGCCGGCCTGCTGCAGGCGGTAGGCGAGGATGCGCAGCAGGTGGCGGTTTTCCAGGTCCATTTCGGCCAGGTTGGACAGCACGCGCAGCGCCAGGGCGTTCTGCCCGCGCGCCACCAGCAGGTCGGCCACGTCCAGGAAGAAGGCCGAGCTTTGCGCGTAGCCGGGGCGCTCGTCGAGGTAAATGGCGTAGAGGTCCTCGTCCCTGGCGGCGCGCAGGCGGCGGGCATAGGGCTCGTCGGGCTGCCAGGGGCGCAGCGCGATGGTGGTGTCGCCCGGCAGCGGCGGCTGCGGGGCCGCGCCACCGGGTGCGGGTGCAGGGGCCGGCGGACGGGCCATGGCCGCGGGCGCCGCGCGCCGGCTGTCCGAGCCGCTGCCCGGCGCGACCCGGGGCGGCGGCGGCGCGTCCTTCGGGAAGGCCTTCTCCCACCAGGCCACCTTCTCATTGAAGCGCTCGACCGTTGTCGCCAGCGCGATGCGCTGTCGGCGCACCGCGCCTTCGCGCCGGTGCAGCATCAGCGTGTCCCATTCGGCGCGCAGATCGGGCGGCGGCTCGACATCGAACAGCACGTAGTCCTCGGCGGTGTCGAGCACCAGCAGCGAGGTCTCGGTGCTGGCGATGCCGAAGGCCTGGCCCAGGCGGCGGATCGCCTGGCGCTGGCGCTCCAGGTCGGCCTCCAGCCGGGCGATGCGCCAGCCGGCCCAGCGGTGCGCGGCCACGGCCACCCGCGTGGCACCGCGCACCGGTGGCGGTGCGCCGTCGGCGGACAGCTCGAGGCGGCGGACCTGGCGCGAGCCGTCGGGTGCAGAAAGCGTGAGCCGCAGGCTCGCCCGCGGCTGCGTCAGCACGCCGGCCACGCCGATGCGCCCGCCCTGCGGGTAGACCGATCCCAGCTCCAGGTCGCGCGCGCCCTCGGCCTGCACGTCCACCACGCGCTGGCGCTCGTGCGTGAGCAGCGATAGGGCCTGCGCCGTGTCCAGGGCCTGCAGGTCGGCGTAGGCGCCGCCGCTGGCCTCGGCGGCGTGGCGCAGGGTGCGCGCCGCCGCGCCCGCCGAGGACGAGAAGGCCACCAGCGGCAGGGCGGGGCTGGGCAGGCCGGCGGCGCCCCAGTTGCCCATGCCGTCGGAAAACAGCACGGCGATGTCGGCGTCGGCCGGCGGCTGCAGGGCCTGCAGGCGCGTCGCGCCGTCGTAGGGCAGCGATTGCAGGCGCTGGCGCAGGGCGTTCCAGTCGCCACCGCGCACGGTGTGCGGCTCCATCGGCTCGGCCTCGTTGCGCACCACCACCAGCTGCACCTGCACCTCGCCCAGCTGGCGGAACCAGGCGTCGAGCACGGCGAATTCGCGCGCGTGGTCGCGCTGCGCGCCGGAGGCCGAAGCGTCCCACAGCAGGGCCACGCGGCGCGGCGCCGGGCGGGCCCAGCGCGGCGCGGCCACCGGCAGTTCGGCCAGGAAATAGCGCTGGTCCTGCCAGATGTCGGTGCTCACCAGGGGCTCGCGCGGCGCGGCCGGCAGCGCGACGCGCAATCCGTCGCGGCCCTGGTGCTGGGTCCGCCCGAAGGCGATGCGGCTGCCGCCGTTCTGCGCCGTGGCGAGCAGGCGCTCGGCGCCCAGCGTGGCCGACAGCGCGCGCGGCGCCACGCCGGCCACCTGCACCGCCACGTCCAGGGCGCCCACCGCGCCGCCGAAGCGCAGCGGCAGGCGCCAGACGGGACGGGCGCTGGCGGGCACGGACTCGCGGACCTCCAGCACCACGCGGCGCTGGCCCCGGGCCGGCAAGGGATACACATGCAGCTTGTGGTGCCCGCCCTGCGTGGTTTCCAGCAGCGCCGGGTCCACGCGGGCGCGCACCACGTCCTCGAACACCTGGCGGCCCTTGGGCTTTTCCACCGGCACCGCCGCGCGCAGCTGGCCGCCGATGTCGAGCGCGAAGCCCGTCACCACCTGCCCTTCCAGCAAGGGAAACTGCAGCTCGGCCTGCAGCTCTTCGGCGTTCGGGTTGAACAGCTCCAGCTCGACCCGCGTGGCCGCCGCCAGGCCGACGATCTCGGTGCGCACGACGGCCCGCTGCACCCGCACCGGCAGCCGCGCCTCGGGCGCGAGGATGCGGATCGGCGGCAAGGGTGGCCCGGGGGACCGCACCTGGGCCATGGCCGTGGCCGCGACGAGCAGCGCCGAGGCGCCCATGACCAGCCAGCGCCCCAGGCGCGGCGGCGAACAACGGATCACAGGCATATCATCCCCGGGCATCGCGGGCATTCTAGGAACGCCCCCGGTGCCGGCCGCATAGTGCAAATGCACCGACCCCGCGAAGAAGATCACAGCCCGAGCCGCCGTCCACCCGCCCATGTCACTCGAAGATTTCAGCCAGTTCGTCCTGACGCTGTACCGCCTCTCGCACGAGCTGCCGCTGGAGCGCTTCCAGGATGCGGCGCTGCAGCATCTGCGCCAGGCGCTGCCCTTCGACTCTTCGATGTGGGGCACGGCCACCAGCCGGCCCGACGGCATCGACATCCACACCATCCACCTGCACGAGCAGCCGCCCGAGATGCTGGCCAGCTACGAGCAGATCAAGCACCTGGACACCGCCGCCGTGGCCGCTGGTCTGCAGCCGCGCACCACGCTGGCCTTCAACGCCCGCGACTGGTTCCACCACCGCGAACAGGCGCCGCTGCGCGAACACGGCCGCCGCTTCGAGCAGGCCAACTTCTTCATCAGCTCCGAGCACGACCCGCGCACGCGCTTCGTGCACTGGCTCACCCTGTTCCGGGCCGACGAACGCGCGCGCTGCTCCGGCGACGAGCAGCGCCTGCTGGCCGCGCTGTCGCCGCACGTGATGCAGGCCCTGGCCTTCAACCGCATCGCCCACCTCGACCGGCTGGAGGCCGCCCGCCGGCCGGCGCACGGCACGGCCATCGCCGACGCGCACGGCGTGATCTACCACGCCGACGCCGGCTTCGAGTCCGCGCTGCGCGCCGAATGGGCCAGCTGGAACGGCGGCGCCGCCCATGCCCCCGCCCTGCTGGACCACCTGCGGCGCGGCCAGGCCCGCTACCTCGGCGCGCGCGCCGTGGTCTGGCACCGCGTGGAACAGGGCCTGCTGTTCCTGGGTGCGCGCCCGCGCTGCGCGGCCGACGACCTGTCGCCGCGCGAGCTGGTGATCGCGCGCCTGGTGGCCAAGGGCCACACCCACAAGGAGATCGCGCGCCTGCTGGAGCGCGCGCCCGCCACCATCCGCAACCAGATCCAGGGCATCTACGGCAAGCTGGGCGTGGGCAACATCGCCGGCCTGGTCGAGGCGCTGCGCCCGCTCGACTGAACGGGGGATCGCGCCGCCCCGACCGCGGCCCCGTACACTGCCCGGTTCCGCCCTGCCATGACCGCCTCCGCCTTCCGCGTGCTCAGCGTCATCCCGCCGATGACGCAGCTCAACACGCCCTACCCCTCCACCGCCTACCTCACGGGCTTCCTGCGCTCGCGCGGCATCGAGGCCGAACAGACCGATCTGGCCCTGGCCCTGGTACTGCGACTGTTCACGCCCGCCGGGCTGGACGCCATCCGCGAACGCGCCCTGGCCCTGCCCGAGCGGCGGCGCAGCGCCAGCGTGCACGCCTTCCTCGACGACTTCGCGCGCCACCGCCGCGCCATCGCGCCCACCATCGCCTTCCTGCAGGGGCGCGACAGCACGCTGGCACACCGCATCGCCGCGCGCGAGCTGCTGCCCGAAGGCCCGCGCTTCGCCGCGCTGGAGCAATACGGCCACCTCACGGGCGACGACGGCGAAGACGGCGGCGGCGACCCGCTGGGCTGGGCCTTCGGCGCCCTGGGCACGAACGACCGCGCGCGCCACATCGCCACCCTCTTCCTCGACGACCTGGCCGACGTGGTCCGCGACGCGGTGGATGAGCGCTTCGCCTTCGTGCGCTACGGGGAATCCCTGGCCAGCAGTCAGCCCACCTTCGAGCCCCTGGCCCAGGCCCTGGCCGCGCCGCCCACGCTGGTGGACGACCTGCTGCGCGAACTGGCCCTGAACGCGGTGGCGCGCGCGAACCCGCAGCTGGTGCTGCTCTCGGTGCCCTTCCCCGGCGCGGTCTATGGCGCGCTGCGCATCGCGCAGGCCATCAAGTCGCGCTGGCCGGCGCTGCCCATCGCGCTCGGCGGTGGCTACGTCAACACCGAACTGCGCGAGCTGAAGGAAGCGCGCCTGTTTCACTTCGTCGACTACGTCACCCTGGACGCGGGCGAACGCCCGCTGCTCGCGCTCATCGAGCACCTGCAGGGCCGGCGCAGCGCGCAGCGCCTGGTGCGCACCTTCCTGCGCGACGCCGGCAGCGGCACGGTGAAGTACCTCAACCTCGCCGAGCCCGACGTGCCCTTCGAGGACGTGGGCACGCCCACCTGGGACGGCCTGCCGCTGCACGACTACCTGAGCCTGCTCGACATGCTCAATCCCATGCACCGGCTCTGGAGCGACGGGCGCTGGAACAAGCTCACGGTGGCGCACGGCTGCTACTGGAAGAAGTGCAGCTTCTGCGACGTGGGGCTGGACTACATCGGCCGCTACGAGACCGCCGCCGCCAGCACGCTGGTCGACCGCATCGAACGCATCGTCGATGAAACCGGCCAGACCGGCTTTCACTTCGTCGACGAGGCCGCGCCGCCCAAGGCCCTGAAAGCCCTGGCCGAGGAACTGCTGCGCCGCGACCTGGCCATCAGCTGGTGGGGCAACATCCGCTTCGAAAAGACCTTCACGCCCCAGCTCTCGCAGCTGCTGGCCGACAGCGGCTGCATCGCCATGAGCGGCGGGCTGGAGGTGGCCAGCGACCGCCTGCTCGCGCTCATGAAGAAGGGCGTGACGGTGGACCAGGTGGCGCGCGTCACCAAGGGCTTCAGCGACGCCGGCATCCTGGTGCACGCCTACCTGATGTACGGCTTTCCCACGCAGACCGTGCAAGACACGGTGGACGCGCTGGAGTACGTGCGCCAGCTCTTCCTCAACGGCTGCATCCAGAGCGGCTTCTTCCACCGCTTCTCGTGCACCGTGCACTCCCCCGTGGGGCTGGACCCGAAGGCCTATGGCATCGAGCTGGTGCCCCTGCCACCGGTGAGCTTCGCGAAGAACGACATCGGTTTCATCGACCCCACCGGCGTGGACCACGACGCGCTGGGCATCGGCCTGCGCAAGGCGCTCTACAACTACATGCACGGCAGCGGACTGGACGAGGACGTGCGCGCCTGGTTCGAACACCTGGCGCATCCGGTGCCACGGCCCACGGTGAAGAAGCAGCGCATCGCGCGGGCGCTGGCGCAGCGCGAGGCGGCCTGAACGGCCATCCCCCTACACTTTGCGCATGAGCCTCAAGATCACCGTCTATTCCAAGTCCGCCTGCCCGCAGTGCGAGTCCGCCAAGATGCTGCTGAAGTCCCGCGCCATGGACTTCGAGGAGATCAAGATCGACGACGAGGCCGAACGCCTCGCGTTCTATGAAAAGTGCGGTCCCTCGGTGCGCCAGATGCCGCAGATCTTCATCAATGACCAGCGCGTGGGCGGTCTGGCCGGCCTGCAGGCGGCGCTGGCGCAGCTGGGGCGTTGAAGGCGCCGTTCACGCGGTACGCGGCTGACTTGCTGCGGTTTTCAAAGCACACAGACTTGCGTGCGGATAGGCACGCTGGTTACCCTGCGGCCGCATGGACGCGTTGAACTGGCTGCCACCCGCCCTGCTGACCTGGCTGCCCTCGCTGGGCAGCATGCTGATCGGCGTGCTGCTCGCCAGCCTGGCCTTTCGCCTCGGCGAACGCGTGGTGCGCCGCGCCACGCGCGATGCGCCCGTCGCGGCCAGCGTGGCCAAGGCCATCCGCTCGCCCGCGAAATGGGGCCTGCCGCTGCTGCCCGTCAACGCCGTGCTGCAAGGCACACCGGCCGACGCGCCGGGCCTGGCCGGCGCGCAGCAGCTCTGCGCTCTGCTGCTGATCGGCGCCGTGACCTGGCTGGTGTCCAACGCGGTGCGCGGCGCGGCCCAGGGCGTCATCGCCGCCAACCCCACCAGCACGGCCGACAACCTGCACGCGCGCCGCGTCCAGACGCAGACGCGCGTGCTCGCACGCACGCTGCAGGGCCTGGTGCTGCTGATCGGTCTGTCGCTCATGCTGATGACCTTCCCACAGGCGCGGCAGATCGGCACCAGCCTGCTGGCCTCTGCCGGCCTGGCGGGTCTGGTGGCGGGCTTCGCCGCGCGGCCGGTGCTGGGCAACCTGATCGCCGGCCTGCAGATCGGCCTGAGCCAGCCGATCCGCCTCGACGACGTGGTGATCGTCGAAGGCGAGTGGGGCGTGATCGAGGAGATCACCGGAACCTACGTGGTGGTGCGCATCTGGGACCAGCGCCGCCTGGTGGTGCCGCTGCAGTACTGGATCGAGAAGCCTTTCCAGAACTGGACACGCACCACATCCGATCTCATCGGCACCGTCTTCCTGTGGGTGGACTACCGCACGCCGCTGGCGCCGCTGCGCGAGGAGTTGCAGCGCATCTGCGAGGCCTCGCCCCACTGGGACAAGCGATTCAGCCTGTTGCAGGTGACGGAAGCCGGCGAGCGCGCCCTGCAATTGCGCTGCCTGGTGACGGCGGGCTCGGCCGGCGCGGCCTGGGACCTGCGCTGCGAGGTGCGCGAGAAGCTGGTCGACTTTCTTCAGCGGGCCTACCCGCAGTACCTGCCGCGCCTGCGCGCCGAGCTGGACATGGCGTCGGCGCCTTCGGCCGCGCCGGCGCACGGCGGCGCGGCGCGCGAAGCGGCCCGCTGAGCCCCGCGCCGCCGCGCGATCACTCCGCCGGCCCGGCCGCGATCTGCCGCAGCGCCTGCTCGTAGGCCGCCGCCGGCTGGCCACCCGAGATCAGGTGGCGGTCGTTGACGATCACCGCCGGCACCGCGTGGATGCCGTGCGACAGGTAGAACTGCTCGCGCTCGCGCACGTCCTGCGCGAATTCGTCGCTGGCCAGGATGGCCTGGGCGCGCGCCCCGTCCAGCCCCGCCTCGCGCACGCAGGCCAGCAGCACCTCGTGGTGGCCCATGGCCTCGCTGCGCGTGTGGCAGGCGGCCATCAGCGCCTTCTTGAGCGCGTGCTGCTGGCCGGGCGCGCCCTCTTCGGCCGCCCAGTGCAGCAGGCGGTGGGCGTCGAAGGTGTTCCAGATGCGGCCCCGGCCCGCCGGGTTGAATGGGAAGCCCACCTCGGCGCCGCGCGCGGCGATGGTCCCGCGTATCTGCGCCTGCTGCTCGGGCGTGCTGCCGTACTTTTCCGTCAGGTGCTCGCCGATGTCCTGGCCCTCGGCACCCATCTGGGGGTTGAGCTCGAAGGGCTGGAAGGTGATGTCGGCCGCGACCTGGCCGTCGAGCCGTTTCAGGGCCTGCTCCAGCCCGCCCAGGCCGACGGCGCACCAGGGGCAGGAGACGTCGGAGACGAAATCGATCTTGAGGCGTGGGATGTTCATGGGCGGGATTGTCCCGCCCGGCGCTGCGAGACAATGCCGGCTTCCCCGCAATGACCCTGCCCGCAGGGCGTGATAGCCCCCCATCCCCTCCATGACCGACCGCTACGCCGTCATCGGCCACCCGATCTCGCACAGCAAGTCCCCGCAGATCCACGCCGCGTTTGCCCAGGCCACCGGGCAGGACATCGCCTACACCGCCATCGAGGCGCCGCTGGACGGCTTCGCGGCCACGGTGCGGGCCTTTCGCGAACAGGGCGGGCGCGGCGCCAATGTCACCCTGCCCTTCAAGCTGCAGGCCTGCGAACTGGCCACCGACCCGAGCGAAGCCGCGCGCCTGGCCGGCGCGGCCAACGCCCTGCGCTTCGAGCCGGGCGACCGCATCCGCGCCGAGAACTTCGACGGCGTCGGCCTGGTCAACGACATCCAGCGCAACCTGGGCCACGCGCTCAAGGGCCGGCGCGTGCTGCTGCTGGGCGCCGGCGGCGCCACGCGCGGCGCGCTGCTGCCCCTGGCGCAACAAGGTCCCGCCGCACTGGCCGTGGCCAACCGCACGGCCGACAAGGCGCACGCGCTGCGCGCCGATTTCGCCGCCCACGCCACGCTGCAGAGCGGCGGCTACGCGGACCTCGCGGGCGAGCGCTTCGATGTGGTGATCAACGCCACCTCGGCCGGCCTGTCCGGCGAGGCCCTGCCCCTGCCCGGTGGCCTGTTCGCGCCCGGCGCCCTCGCCTACGACATGGTCTACGGCAAGGGCCTGACCCCGTTCCTGCGCCAGGCGCGCGAGGCCGGGGTGCATGCGCTGGCCGACGGCGTGGGCATGCTGGTGGAACAGGCGGCCGAGGCCTTCGCCTGGTGGCGCGGCGTGCGACCGGGCACGCGCGAAGTGATCGAGCGGCTGTCGGTGCCCCTGGTTTAAAGTCGGTCGGATCACAAGGAAAGCCCGCCCATGCCCGCCATCCTGCTGCTCAACGGCCCCAACCTGAACCTGCTCGGCACGCGCGAGCCCGCCACCTACGGCGCGGCCACGCTGGCCGACGTGGAGGCCCGCTGCCGCGCCACCGCAGAGCGCCTGGGCCACACGCTGGAGGCGCTGCAGAGCAACCACGAAGGCGCGCTGCTCGACGCCATCCACGCCGCCGGCCGGCGCTTCAAGGCCGGCGAACTGCTGGGCGTGGTGATGAACCCCGGCGCCTACACCCACACCTCCATCGCGCTGCACGACGCCATCGCCGGCGTCGCGCCGCTGCCGGTGATGGAGGTGCACATCTCCAACGTGCACGCGCGCGAGTCCTTCCGCCACCACTCCTACGTCTCGCCGGTGGCGGCGGGTATCGTGGTCGGTTTCGGCGTCGCGGGCTACGAACTCGCGATCGAAGGGCTGGTCCGCAAGGCCGCCGCCCGGTGAAAACCCGCCACTTCGCCCAGCTCGTCGGGCTGTCGGCGCTCTGGGGGGCTTCCTTCCTGTTCCTGCGCATCGCCACGCCGGCGCTCACGCCGCTGCCGCTGGCCGGCATCCGCGTGGCGCTGGCGCTGGTGGTGCTCACCATCGTCATGCGCGCGCTGGGCCAGCGCTGGCCCTGGAAGCACTGGCGCGAGCTGCTGGGGCTGGGCACGCTCACCGTGGTCCTGCCCTTCCTGCTCTATGCCTGGGCCGCGCTGTACCTGCCGGCCGGCTACAGCGCCCTGCTCAACACCACGGCCGTGCTGTTCGGCACCCTGGCCGCCGCCTGGCTGAAGGAAGACACGCTGACGCGCCACAAGCTCATCGGCTGCGCCCTGGGTTTCGTGGGCGTGGGACTCATCGTGCAACTGGGCCCGGTCCGGCTCGACGGCCCGACCATCCTGGCCGTGCTGGCCTGCATCGCCGCCTCGGCCGGCTACGGGGCCTCCACCCCGCTGATGAAGCGCGCCACCACGCGCATGGAGCCACTGGCCATCGCGGCCGGCCTGCACGCCGGCGCGCTGGTGTTCCTGCTGCCCGGCGCGGCCTGGGCCTGGCCGCAGGCCACGTTCACGCCGGCCGCGCTCATGGCCGTGGGCGTGCTGGGCATCATCACCTCGGGGACCGCCTACTGGGTCCACCTGCGCATCCTGCGCCACGTCTCGCCGGTGGCGGCCATCAGCCCGGCCTTCATGATCCCGATCTTCGGCGTCACCTGGGGCCACCTTTTCCTGGGCGAGGAGCTCTCCAGCGGCCTGTTCATCGGCGGCGCGCTGGTGCTGGTGGCCACGGGCCTGGTGACGGGCTTCAACCCCTTGCGCCGCTGGCTCGCGTCAACGCCCGCACCTTGAGCGCGCAAGCGGCCGCCACCAGGCCGCAGAGCGCGCCCAGCCAGAACACGCTGGCCAGGCCGAAGCGGCTGGACACCAGGCCGCCCAGCAGGCCGCCCGTGACACCCGACAGGCCATAGCCCAGCACCGCGTACAGCGCCTGCCCGCGCCCGCGCAGGCGGCCCGGGAAGTGCTCGCTGATCCAGGCGATGCAGACCGTGTGGTGCGCCGCGAAGGTGATGGCGTGCGCCAGCTGCGCCAGCGCCAGCAGCGGCCACACCGACGGCAGCCCGGCCGTGATCGCCATGCGCAGCGCGGTGAGCGCGCCACCCAGCACCAGCCAGCCCGGCAAGGACAGCGCGGGCATCCAGCGCCCCTGGGTGAGGAACCAGCCGATCTCCACCAGCACCGAGGCGGCCCAGAACGCGCCGATGGCCGACTTGGGGTAGCCCAGCGCGTCCAGGTGCAACGAGAAGAACACGTAGATGAACACATGCGCGAGCACGTGGAAGAACACCGCCGCGAAGAACCAGCGCATGCGCGGCTGGCGCAGCACGGGCCCGATCGGCTCGGCCCTGGCCTGGTGCGCGGCGGGCTCGCGCGCGTCGGGCAGCAGCCAGGTGCTGAGTGCCACGGCGGCCAGGCTGAGCGAGGTCCAGGCCGCGAAGCTGCCCATGCCGAAGGCCTGGAACCAGGCACCGGCCGCCAGCACCGTGACCAGGAAGCCCAGCGAACCCCAGACGCGCACGCGGCCGTAGCGGCGCACGTCCAGCCGGCCATCGCGGCTCACCTGCTGGGCCAGCACGGCCTCGCTCATGGGCATCATGCCGCTGGTGTGGGTGAACATCAGCAGCAGCACCACGAACAGCAGCGGGCCGCTCAGTTCGAACCACAGGCCCAGCGAGCACAGCAGCGCCACGCCGGCGCCCACCCGCAGCAGGCGCACGCGCTCGCCGGTGTGGTCGCTCAGCCAGCCCCAGCCATAGGGCGCGAACAGGCGCGTGGCCGCCTGCACCGAGGTGAGCACGCTGATGGCCAGCAGGCCGAAACCCAGGTCCTTGAGCCAGAGCGGCAGGTAAGGATTGAAGAATCCGATGTGGGCGAAGTAGCTGCCCGACAGCGCGCAGAAGGCAAAGAGCCGGCCGCGCTCAGCCACGGGCGCGCGCGGCGATGTCCGGCGTGTCCGTGCGCACGTCGCCACACTGCGCGCGGTGCAGCAGCGCGTGGTCCATGACGACCAGGGCCAGCAGGGCCTCGGCGATGGGGGTGGCGCGGATGCCCACGCAGGGGTCGTGGCGGCCCTTGGTGATGAGCTCGGTGCTCTTGCCCTCGATGTCGATGCTCTCGCGCGGCACCAGGATAGAGCTCGTGGGCTTGATGGCGATCTGCACCTCCAGGTCCTGTCCGGTGCTGATGCCGCCCAACACGCCGCCGGCCTTGTTGGCCGCGAAGCCCTCGGGGGTGAGGCTGTCGCCGTGCGTGCTGCCGAAGTCGGCCACGCTGGCGAAGCCGGCGCCGATCTCCACGCCCTTGACCGCGTTCAGGCCCATCAGGGCGTGCGCGATGTCGGCGTCGAGCCGGTCATACAGGGGCTCGCCCAGGCCCACGGGCATGCCGGTGGCCGTGACCCGCAGGCGCGCGCCGCAGGAGTCGCCGCGCTTGCGCAGGGCGTTCATGTAGTCCTCGATGGCCGAGACGTCGGCCACGGGGGCGAAGAAGGGGTTGTTCGGCACGTGCGCCCAGCCCTCGAAGGGGATGGCGAGTTCGCCCACCTGCACCATGCAGCCGCGGAAGCGGGTGCCGTATTGCCGCGCCAGCCACTTCTTGGCCACGGCGCCGGCGGCCACGGTGGGGGCGGTGAGGCGGGCCGAGGAGCGGCCGCCGCCGCGTGGGTCGCGGATGCCGAATTTCTGCCAGTAGGTGTAGTCGGCGTGGCCGGGGCGGAAGGTGCGCGCGATCTCGCTGTAGTCCTTGCTGCGCTGATCGGTGTTGCGGATGAGCAGGCAGATGGGGGTGCCGGTGGTCTTGCCCTCGTACACGCCGCTGAGGATTTCCACCGCGTCGGGCTCATTGCGCTGGGTGACGAACTTGCTGGTGCCGGGGCGGCGGCGGTCCAGGTCGCCCTGGATATCGGCCTCGGACAGGTCCATGCCGGGCGGGCAGCCGTCGATGACGCAGCCGATGGCCGGGCCGTGGGATTCGCCGAAGTTCGTGACCCGGAACAGGGTGCCTAGGGTGTTGCCGCTCATAGGCCGCCGATTATCGGCGAGGCCTTTGCCGGGCCGACAAGCGCCCGCGCACCTGTCAGTCGGCGCCGGCCAGCCACCATCCATGCAGCGCCTCGATGTCGCCGGAGCACAGCATCGGCATCGCGTCGCGGATGCGCTCGATGGGCCAGTCCCACCAGCGCATCTCCAGCAGCAATGCGATGCGTTCGTCGCTGAAGCGCTTGCGGATCGTGCGCGCGGGGTTGCCGCCGACGATGGCGTAAGGCTCGACGTCCCGCGTCACCACGGCGCGGCTGGCGATCACCGCACCGTCGCCGATGGTCACGCCCGCCATCACGATCGCTTCGGCGCCCATCCAAACATCGTTGCCTACCACGGTGTCCCCCGCGGGCTGCCACGCGTCCAGCGCCTGGGCGAAGGCCGGTTCTTCCTTCATGTAGAAGAAAGGAAACGAGGAGACCCAGTCGTACCGGTGTCCCTGGTTGCCCGCCATCACGAACGACACGCCGGTGCCGATCGAGCAGAAGCTGCCGATGCGCAGGCGATCGGCCGCGCCACCGGGCTCGGGCGAGAGATAGCGGGCGCAGTCGTCGAACGATCTGCCGTGGTAGTAGCCTGAGTAATAGCTGTAGCGGCCGACTTCGATGTTCGGGTTGGCCACCTGCTCCGAGAGGAGCTTGCCTTTGAAGGGACTGTCAAAGAAGTTGTCGTGCATGAGCCGCCATCCTATTCGACGCGAAGCGGTCCATCCCTGGGGCCGCGACGCGCCTACTGCGCCAGGGCTTTTCCGCTCGCGCATCGGCCTAAGGCCGAGGGCTGGGGCTGTGGCGCCAGGGCTGCGCGCTGCGCCAGGCACACCAGGTCCAGCGCCAGTTCGCAGGCGATGACGCACGACAACACCACCGGCCCGGCGATGCCGGCTCCGTGGTGTCCCGGGACGGGTGGCGGTGGGCGATCAGCGCGCGACGCGCAGCTGCGGCGGCGGGTCCGCGGGCGTCTCTTCCTCGGGCCAGTCGCGGATATAGGCCTTGAGCATCTTGTTCTCGAAGTTCTGGCTGTCCACCACGGCCTTGGCCACGTCGTAGAAGCTGATGACGCCCATGAGCATGCGGGCCTCCATCACCGGCATGTAGCGCGTGTGCTTCTCCAGCATCATGGGGCGCACGGCTTCCAGCTCGGTCTCGGGGGTGCAGGTCATGGGGTGGTCGTCCATGACGCTGCGCACGATCTTGCCGCCCAGCTGGCCGCCGTTGGCCGCCAGCGTCTCGATCAGCTCGCGGAAGGTCAGCATGCCCACCAGTTCGCCATGCTCCATCACGGCCAGCGAACCGATGTCGAACTGCGCCATGGTCTGCACGGCCACGTCGAGTCGCTCGTCGGGCGAGACGGTGTAGAGCGTGCCGCCCTTGACGCGCAGGATGTCGCTGACTTTCATGGTGGGTCTCCTCTGAGGGGGTGTCGCTTCCGCTCTGAGCGGGTGGGTCAATATAGCCCACAATCCCCCAGAAATCACAGAGGAGACCGTCCCCATGGCAGGCCACGCCGACCCCGGCTTCGACACGCTCGCGCTGCACGCGGGCGCCGCGCCCGACCCCGCCACCGGCGCGCGCGCCGTGCCCATCCACCTCACCACCTCGTTCGTTTTCGAGTCGAGCGACCACGCCGCCGCCCTGTTCAACCTGGAACGCGCAGGCCACGTCTACAGCCGCCTGAGCAACCCCACCAACGCGGTGTTCGAGCAGCGCATGGCCGCGCTGGAAGGCGGCATCGGCGCCATCGCCACCGCCAGCGGCCAGGCCGCGCTGCACCTGGCGGTGGCCACGCTCATGGGCGCGGGCTCGCACATCGTGGCCAGCACGGCGCTGTACGGCGGCAGCCAGAACCTGCTGCACTACACCATGCGCCGCTTCGGCATCGACACCACCTTCGTCAAGCCCGGCGACATCGACGGCTGGCGCGCCGCCATCCGGCCCAACACCCGCCTGCTCTTCGGCGAAACCGTGGGCAACCCGGGCCTGGACGTGCTGGACATGCCCACCGTGGCGCAGATCGCACACGAGGCGCGCGTGCCCTTGCTGGTGGATTCAACCCTGACAACCCCTTACCTGGTCAAGCCGCTGGAGCTGGGCGCGGATCTGGTCTACCACTCGGCCACCAAGTTCCTCAGCGGCCATGGCACGGTCATCGGCGGGGTGCTGATCGACGGCGGCGGTTTCGACTGGGACGCCGCCGGCCACTTCCCCGAGTTCAGCGCGCCCTACGACGGCTTCCACAACATGGTGTTCACCGAGGAGTCGACGGTGGGCGCCTTCCTGCTGCGCGCGCGCCGCGAGGGCCTGCGCGACTTCGGCGCCTGCATGAGCCCGCACACGGCCTGGCTGATCCTGCAGGGCATCGAAACCCTGTCGCTGCGCATGGAGCGCCACCTGGGCAACACCGAGAAGGTGGTGCAGTTCCTGGCCAGCCACCCGCTGGTGGGCCGCGTGGGCCACCCGCTGATCGAGTCGCACCCCAGCCACGCGCTGGCCAACAGGCTGCTGCGCTTCGGCGCGCGCGGCGCGGGTTCGGTGTTCAGCTTCGACATCAAGGGCTCGCGCGCCCAGGGGCGCGCTTTCATCGAGGCGCTCAAGCTGTTCAGCCACCTGGCCAACGTGGGCGACTGCCGCTCCCTGGTGATCCACCCGGCCAGCACCACGCACTTCCGCATGAGCGACGAGGCCCTGGCGGGCGCAGGCATCGGCCCGGGCACCATCCGCCTGTCCATTGGCCTGGAAGACGCCGACGACCTGATCGACGACCTCAAGCGCGCGCTCAAGGCCGCCGAGAAAGCGGGGGCCTGACATGGAGCTCACCGTCAACGGCGCCAAGACCTACTGCTACACCGGCGGCAAGCCCTTCGACGCCGCCAAGCCCACCGTGGTCTTCATCCATGGCGTGCTGAACGACCACAGCGTCTGGATCCTGCAGAGCCGCTACCTGGCCCACCACGGCTTCAACGTGCTCGCCGTGGACCTGCCGGGCCACGCGCGCAGCGAGGGCGAGGCGCCGGCCAGCGTGGAGGCGGCGGCCGATTTCATCGCCGCGCTGCTCGACGCCGCGGGCGTGCAGAAGGCCGCGCTGGTGGGCCACAGCTGGGGCTCGCTGATCGCGCTGGAGGCCGCGGGTCGGCTCAAGGAGCGCATCACGCACGCCGTGCTGGTCGGCACGGCCTACCCGATGAAAGTCTCGCCGGCGCTGATCGAAGCCTCGCTGAACCAGCCGGAGAAGGCGCTGGCCATGATCAACGTCTTCAGCCGCAGCACCCTGGCCGCGCCGCCCTCGGCGCTGGGGCCGGGCACCTGGGTGTACGGCGCCAGCATGGCCCTGGGCCGGCGCGTGCTGCGCAGCAACCCGAGGGTGAATGTGTTCCACCGCGGCTTCGTGGCCTGCGACACCTACGCCCACGGCGAGGCCGCGGTGAAGGCCCTCACCTGCCCCGTGCTGTTCCTGCTCGGCGCGCAGGACCAGATGACCCAGGCCAAAGCCGCGAAGCCGCTGATCGACGCCGCCCAGGCGGCCGGCAAAACCGTGAAGGTGGTCACCCTGCCCGTGGGACACCACCAGATGACCGAGACCCCCGACGCCACGCTGTTCGCGATCCGCGACTTCCTCCAGGCATGACGATCTCCGCCGACCACATCACCCCGCCGATGGGCGACACGCGCGCGCGGGCCATCGCACAGGCTTTCGACCTGCGCGCCCTGCCGCCCGACTTCTTCACCAACCCCTACCCGGTGTACCGCGCGCTGCGCGAGCAGGACCCGGTGCGACGCATGCCCGACGGCTCGGTTTTCCTCACGCGCTGGGCCGACCTGGCGGCCGTCTACCGCGACGCCGCCTCGTTCAGCTCCGACAAGCACGTGGAGTTCGCGCCCAAGTACGGCCTGGGCACGCCGCTGTTCGAGCACCACACCACCAGCCTGGTGTTCAACGACCCACCGCTGCACACGCGCGTGCGCCGCCTGATCATGGGCGCGCTCACGCGCCGCGCCATCGCCGACATGGAGGCCGGTCTCGTCGAGCTGGTGGACCGCCTGCTCGATGGCATCGCCGTGCACGAGGGCGGCGACCTGATCGAGGACTTCGCGTCCGCCATTCCGGTGGAAATCATCGGCAACCTGCTGGGCGTGCCCCACGCCGAGCGCGGGCCCTTGCGCGACTGGTCGCTGGCCATCCTCGGTGCCCTGGAGCCCACCATCACGCCCGCCCAGGCCGAGCGGGGCCACCGCGCCGTGACCGAGATGTGCGACTACCTGCGCACCCTGGTGGCCGCTCGCCGCCAGGCCCCCGGCGACCCGGAGCGCGACGTGCTCACGCGCCTGATCCAGGGCGAGTCCGACGGCGAACAGCTCAGCGAGGTGGAGTTGCTGCAGAACTGCATCTTCCTGCTCAACGCCGGCCACGAAACCACCACCAACCTGATCGGCAACGCCCTGGTGGCGCTGCAGGAGCACCCGGCGGTGCGCCAGCAGCTGCTGGGGCGCCTGGGCGGCGCGGACGAGGTGGCCGTGCTGGACCGCGCGGTGGACGAGTTCCTGCGCTACGAATCGTCGAACCAGCTCGGCAACCGCCGCGCGGTGAAGGACGTGAGCATCGGCGGCGTGGACCTGCCCGCGGGCACGCTGGTCACGCTGTGCATCGGCGCGGCCAACCGCGACCCGGCGCAGTTCGCTGACCCCGAAGCGCTGGACGTCTTGCGCGAGCCCAACAAGCACTTGGCCTTCGGCTTCGGCATCCACCAGTGCGCCGGCCTGAGCCTGGCGCGGCTGGAGGGCCGCATCGCCATCGGGCGCTTCCTGCACCGCTTCCCGAACTACCGGCTCACGGCCGCGCCCACGCGCGGCGGACGGGCGCGCTTTCGGGGGTTTCTGGCGGCGCCGTTCGCGGTGGGCTGACGCACGCCGCGCCTCAGCGCAGCGCCATCGCCTCCGGCAGGGCCTCGGCCACCGTCATCCCCGCCCAGCGGCTTTGCTCCCACAGCCGCGCCGTGGGACCCTGGCGCGCCAGCAGCAGACGCTCCATCAAGGGGCCCAGCGCCGTGTGGTCGGGGTCGATGAGCAGCACGTAGCGCTCGCCCTCCTCGTCCAGCCGGCCCAGCCAGTCGAGCGCGACCAGCGCCGCCACGGGCTCCTCCAGCTGCAGCGCCTCCACGCGCAGGGAGGCGGCCAGCGCCTCCAGGCTTTGGCCGCGCGGCACCTCGGCGCGCGCGGCGCTGAGCTGCGCCAGCACCTCCAGCGCGAGCTGGAAGTTCCAGCCCGGCGAATCGCCGCGCCGCGCCACGCCACGCAGCAGGCTCGGCAGGTAGGCCGCGATCACCGCGCCCAGCAGCACGATCACCCAGGCCAGGTAGATCCACACCAGCAGGATGGGCGCCGTGGCGAAGGTGCCGTACAGCACCGAGAAGGTGGGCACCTGCTTCAGGTACCAGGCCAGCAGCTCCTTGGCCAGTTCCAGCGCCACCGCAGCGAAGAAGCCGCCCGCCAGCGCATGGCTCCAGCGCACGCGCGTGTTCGGCACGTAGCGGTACAGGGCCGCCAGGCCGCCGGTCACCAGCAGCAGCTGCAGCGAGTCGAGCAGGAAGCCCAGCGGGGCGGGCAGCGCCGCCGCGTGGCGCGCGCTGCCGATGGCGTAAGTGGTGGCCGCCGTGCTGGCCGTCAGCAGCAGCGGCCCCAGCGTGAGAACGGCCCAGTACACCAGGATGCGCTGCGTCACCGGGCGCGGCTGGCGCACGCGCCAGATGTCGTTGAGCTTGCGGTCGATGGTGAGAATGAGCGCCAGCGCCGTCACCAGCAGCGCCAGCGCGCCCGCGCCGCCCATCTGCGTGGCCTTGGCCGCGAACTGGTTCAGGTACATCAGCACCGGGCGCGCGATGCTCTCGGGCACCAGACTTTCCACCAGGTTGCGCTGCAGGTTGCGCTGCAGGCGATCGAACATGGGAAAGGCGCTGAAGATGGCCAGCGCCACCGTGAACAGCGGCACCAGCGAGATGGTGGTGGTGAAGGTCAGGCTGCTGGCGGTGATGCCCAGCCGGTCCTCTCGGAAGCGCTCGCGCAGGGTGATGGCCGTGGTGCGCCAGGGAAAACGCAGCGCGCCGTGCCAGGCGTCGCGCGCCAGTTCGCGCAGGGTGTCGAGGCGCTCGGACAGGGTCATGCCGGTATCATGCCAGCCTCGTTTTTCGCCCCGCCCGCATGCCTTCCATCGACTCCACCACGGCTTCGCGCGTGGCCTTCACCCGCCGCCTCGCGGTGGCCTGCCTCGTCGGCCTGATCGCGCTGGGCCTGGCCTGGGAACTGTGGCTCGCGCCGCTGCGCGAAGGCGGCTCCTGGTGGGCGCTGAAGGTGCTGCCACTGACCCTGCCGCTGGCCGGCCTGCTCAAGAACCGCATGTACACGTACCGCTGGCTCAGCCTGCTGGTCTGGCTGTACTTCACCGAAGGCGTGGTGCGCGCCACCAGCGGCGAAAGCGCCCTGTCCACGGCCCTGGCCGCCGGGCAGACCCTGCTGTGCCTGCTGCTCTTCGTGGCCTGCGCGCTGCACGTGCGCATCCGCCTGCGCGCCGCCGGTCCCGAAGCCGTGGCGGCCGACGTGGCCGCCGCCAACGAGGCCGCCGAGCGCGCGGCCGGCCAGCCATGAGCGGCGCCTTGCTGGCCACCCTGCGCGAGGTGGTGGGCGCCGCGCATGTGCTCACGCGCGACACCCACGACCTGAGCGCCTACGAACGCGACTGGCGACAGCGCGCGCACGGCCACGCCCTGGGGGTGGTGCGCCCCGGCTCCACCGCCGAGGTGGCCGCCGTGGTCCGCGCCTGCGCCGCGCACGGCGCCAGCCTGGTGCCCCAGGGCGGCAACACCGGCCTGGTGGTGGGCTCGGTGCCCGACGGCAGCGGCACCCAGGTGGTGCTGAGCCTGCAGCGCATGAACGCCGTGCGCGCCATCGACCGCGCCAATCTCACCATGACCGTGGAGGCCGGCTGCGTGCTGCAGTCCGTGCAGCAGGCGGCCGAGGCCGAGGGCCTGCTGTTCCCGCTGAGCCTGGCGGCCGAGGGCAGCTGCACCATCGGTGGCAACCTCGCCACCAACGCCGGCGGCACCCAGGTGCTGCGCTACGGCAACGCGCGCGAGCTCTGCCTGGGCCTGGAGGTGGTGACGCCCGAGGGTGAGGTCTGGCATGGCCTCACCGGCCTGCGCAAGGACAACACCGGCTACGACCTGCGCGACCTGTTCGTGGGCAGCGAGGGCACGCTGGGCGTCATCACCGCGGCCACGCTCAAGCTCTTTCCGCCGCCCGCGGCCAGGCTCACGGCCTGGGCGGCCGTGCCCACGCTGCAGTCCGCCGTGGACCTGTTGGGCCTGGCGCAGCAGCGCCTGGCCGCCGGGCTCACCGGCTTCGAGGTGATGGGCCAGTTCGCGCTCTCGTTGGTCGACCGGCACATGCCGCCATTGCGCGTGCCGCTGTGGCGGCAGTCGCCGTACTGCGTGCTGCTGGAAAACAGCGACAGCGAGGGCGAGGACCACGCCCGCACCCAGTTCGAAGGCCTGCTGGAGGCCGCCATCGAGCGGGGCCTGGTGAGCGACGCCGTGGTGGCCGAGTCCATCGCCCAGGCGCGTGGCCTGTGGCACATCCGCGAGAGCATCCCGCTCGCGCAGGCGCAGGAAGGCCTGAACATCAAGCACGACATCAGCCTGCCGGTGTCGCGCATCCCCGCCTTCTGCGACGAGACCGACGCCCGGCTGGCGCGCGAGATCCCGGGTGTGCGCCTGGTCAACTTCGGCCACCTGGGCGACGGCAACCTTCACTACAACGTCCAGGCGCCGGCCGACGAAGATGCCAAAAAGTTCCTGCAGACACAGGAAACGCGGGTCAACCAACTGGTGTTCGACGCGGTGGCTCGCTACGATGGTTCGATCAGCGCCG
Source organism: Hydrogenophaga sp. SNF1 (assembly GCF_034421675.1). Taxonomy (NCBI): domain Bacteria; kingdom Pseudomonadati; phylum Pseudomonadota; class Betaproteobacteria; order Burkholderiales; family Comamonadaceae; genus Hydrogenophaga; species Hydrogenophaga sp. SNF1. Next base: position 1,722,800 of record NZ_CP139793.1, on the reverse strand, counting down.
AGCACGGCGTGGGCAGCCTCAAGGTGGAGCACCTGGCGCACTTCAAGGACCCGGTCGCGCTCGCGCTGATGCGCCGCATCAAGCAGGCCATCGACCCCCACAACCGCCTCAACCCCGGCCGAGTGATCCAGTGACACACCCTCGCCACGCGTCGCGCGCCCCCCTCGAGGGAGCGGTGCCCGCGGGCCGGCCCGACCGGCCCCGCGGCGCCTCGCGGCTCGCCCTGGGCGCGCTCGCCCTGGGCCTGCTCGCGGGCCCCGCGCAAGCGGCGGCCGACGCCAGCGAACGCCAGGCCTGGCGCGAGCAGGCCGTCGCGCTGGAACACGGCGAAGGCGTGGCGCGCGACATGGCGGCGGCCATGCGCCTGTACTGCCAGGCCGCGCTGGCCGGCGACGCGCCCTCGGCCTGGAACCTCGGCTGGATCCACGCCAACGGCCGCGGCGTCCCGCGCAACGACGGCCTGGCCGCCCACTGGTTCGCGCGCGCCGCCCTGCTGGGCGACGACAAGGCCGAGGCCATGTTCCAGCGCCTGGGCGTGCCCGCCGACAAGCCCGACTGCGTGCGCGAGGCCGAGGCGCGCGAGGCCCGCCTCGCCGCCGACCAGGCCGAGCAGCAGCGCCAGGCCGAGGAGAAGCAGGCCCTGTCCACCGCCTACCGCGCGCACGTGGACACGGCCGAGCAGCAGCGCATCATGAAGATCGTCTACAAGCTGGCGCCGCGCTACGGCCTGGAGCCCGGGCTGGTCTACGCGGTCATCCGCGCCGAATCCAACTTCAACGTCAACGCCGTCTCCGACAAGAACGCCCAGGGGCTGATGCAGCTGATCCCCGAGACGGCGGCGCGCTTCGCGGTCAGCAAGCCCTTCGACGCCGAGCAGAACATCCGCGGTGGCATGGCCTACCTGCGCTGGCTGCTGTCCTACTTCCGTGGCCAGGTGCCGCTGGCCGTGGCGGCCTACAACGCGGGCGAGGGCGCGGTGGACAAGTACGGCGGCGTGCCACCCTTCGCCGAAACGCGCGACTACGTCCGCCGCATCCAGCGCTTCTTCGCCATCACCGAGCACCCCTTCGACGCGCGGTTGACGGCGCCTTCGCCCCTGCTGCTGCAGCCGGTATCCGCGCAGCGCTGACGGGGGGGCACGGGCCGGTGCACAATGCCGGCGACCCGCGCCACCTCTCCCGCGCCATCCCCATGACAGCCCCCCGCCCCGCCCGCTCCCAATACGAAGACTTCATGCGCCACGTGTTCACCACGGGCGTGCCCAAGACCGATCGCACCGGCACCGGCACCGTCAGCGTGTTCGGGCACCAGATGCGCTTCGACCTGAAGGAAGGCTTCCCCCTGGTCACCACCAAGAAGGTCTTCACCAAGGCCATCATCGTGGAGCTGCTGTGGTTCCTGCGTGGCGACAGCAATGTGAAGTGGCTGCAGGAGCGCGGCTGCACCATCTGGGACGAATGGGCGCGCGAAGACGGCGACCTCGGCCCGGTGTACGGCGTGCAGTGGCGCAGCTGGCCCACGCCCGACGGCGGCCACATCGACCAGATCGCCGAGGTGGTCAAGCAGCTCAAGACCAACCCCGACTCGCGCCGCATCATCGTCAGCGCCTGGAACGTGGCCGACCTGAACAAGATGGCGCTGATGCCCTGCCACGCCTTCTTCCAGTTTTATGTGGCCGACGGCAAACTGAGCTGCCAGCTCTACCAGCGCAGCGCGGACATCTTCCTCGGCGTGCCGTTCAACATCGCCAGCTACGCCCTGCTCACGCACATGCTCGCGCAGCAGTGCGACCTGGAGGTGGGCGAGTTCATCTGGACGGGCGGCGACTGCCACATCTACAGCAACCACCGCGAGCAGGTGCAGGAACAGCTCTCGCGCGAGCCCTACCCCTACCCCACGCTGCGCATCAAGCGCCGCCCCGGCTCGATCTTCGACTACACGCTCGAGGACTTCGAGATCCTGGACTACCAGCACCACGCGGCCATCAAGGCGCCCGTCGCGGTCTGAACGCCATGCCGCGCCTCCACCTGATCTATGCCCGCGCCGCGAACGGCGTGATAGGCAAGGACAACGCCCTGCCCTGGCACCTGCCCGAGGACCTGGCGCACTTCAAGCGCCAGACCCTGGGCCACCCGGTGCTCATGGGCCGCAAGACCTGGGACTCGCTGCCGCCGCGCTTTCGGCCGCTGCCGGGGCGCCGCAATCTCGTGCTCACGCGCGATCCGTCGTGGCGGGCCGAGGGCGCCCTGCGGGTGGGCTCGATCGACGAAGCGCTGGCCCTGTGCGCCGATGCGTCCGAGGTCTGGGTGATCGGCGGCGCCGAGGTCTACCGCCAGGCCCTGCCACGCGCGCAGCGTGTGGAGGTGACCGAGATCGCGCGCGACTTCGAGGGTGATGCCTTCATGCCCGCGCTGGGCCCCGAGTGGCGCGAAACGGCGCGCGAGGCCCACACCGCCGCGAACGGCCTGCCCTTCGCCTTCGTCAGCCACGACCGTCCGACGGGTCGAGCCGATCCGCAACCGCAAGAACCATGAAGCTCGCCACCTGGAACATCAACTCCCTCGCCGTGCGTCTGCCCCAGGTGCTGGATTGGCTCGCCGCCAACCCCGTCGACGCCCTCGGCCTGCAAGAGCTCAAGCTGGTGGACGAGAAGTTCCCGTTCGATGCCTTGAAAGAGGCCGGTTACCACGCCGCGGCCTTCGGGCAGAAGACGTACAACGGGGTGGCGATCCTGAGCCGCACGCCGATCACGGATGTGGTGCGCAACATCCCGCAGCACACCGACGACCAATCGCGCGTGATCGCGGGGACCTTGGACACACCGGACGGGCCCCTGCGCCTGGTCAACTGCTACTTCGTCAACGGCCAGGCGCCCGGCACCGAGAAGTTCGCCTACAAGATGCGCTGGCTGGAGGCCCTGCACCGCTGGCTGCAGGAGGAGCTGAAGGTGCACCGCCGACTGGTGCTGCTCGGCGACTTCAACGTCGCCCCTGAAGACCGCGACTCCTACGACCCCGTGGGCTTGAAGGACACGATCCACCACACGGTGGAAGAACGCCAGCACTTCCAGGCCTTGCTCCAGTTGGGCTTGACGGACGCCTTCCGCCTGTTTGACCAGCCCGAGAAGAGCTACTCGTGGTGGGACTACCGCATGCTCGGCTTCCAGAAGAACCGGGGGCTGCGCATCGACCACATCCTCGTGAGCGAGGCCTTGCGCGGCCGCGTGATCGCCTGCCAGATCGACCGGCTGCCGCGGAAGAACCCGCAGCCCAGCGATCACGCGCCGGTGGTGCTCACGCTCGGCTGAACCGCCTCATGGGGTGGATCACTCCATCCCCAGTTCCTGGATCTTTCGCGTGATGGTGTTGCGGCCGATGCCCAGCTTGTGCGCGGCCTCGATGCGCCGCCCGCGGGTGTTCGCGAGCGCGGTCTGGATCAGCCGGGTCTCGAAGCGCCGCGTGAGCACGTCCCACACATCGGTGCGGCCATTCTCCAGCAAGGCCATGGCCTCGGCCTGAAGGCCGGCCTCCCAGGCGGCCGGCACGCTTTCCGCCGGCGGCGCGTCCACGGCAACGGAGGTGGCCTGGGGCGCCGGCGCCCCGGGCGCCGCCGTCGCGTACCCGCTCACGGCCACCGGCTCCACCGGCCGCGTGGCCGGCACCGGCGCGCTGGCCACCACACCCGACACCTCGGTCGCACCGACGGCATGGAGCACCTCGGGCGGCAGGTCCTTCACTTCGATCACCTGGGCCGGCGCCATCACGGTCAGCCAGTGGCAGACGTTCTCGAGCTGGCGCACGTTGCCGGGGAAGTCGAAGCCACCCAGCAGCTTGAGCGCTGACTCGGCGATGCGCTTGGGCTCCACGCCGAGCTGCTTGGCGCTTTGCTGCAGGAAGAAGCGCGTGAGCATCGGGATGTCTTCCCGGCGCTCGCGCAGCGCGGGCAGGCGCAAGCGGATGACGTTGAGGCGGTGGAACAGGTCCTCGCGGAACACGCCTTCCTTCACCCGTTGCTCGAGGTTCTGGTGCGTGGCGGCGATGACGCGCACGTTGGCGCGCACCGCGCTGTGCCCCCCCACGCGGTAGAAGTGTCCGTCGGACAGCACGCGCAGCAGGCGCGTCTGCAGGTCGAAAGGCATGTCGCCGATCTCGTCGAGGAACAGCGTGCCACCGTCGGCCTGCTCGAAGCGGCCGCGGCGCATGGTCTGCGCGCCGGTGAAGGCGCCGCGCTCGTGGCCGAACAGCTCGCTCTCCAGCAGATCCTTGGGAATGGCGGCGGTGTTGATCGCGACGAAGGGGCCGTTGGCGCGCGGCGAGTGCTTGTGCAGCGCGCGCGCCACCAGTTCCTTGCCCGAACCCGACTCGCCCGTGATCAGCACCGTGACCTGGCTCTGGCTGAGGCGGCCGATGGCGCGGAAGACGTCCTGCATGGCCGGGGCCTGGCCCAGCATCTCGGGTGCCGCGCTCAGCCGCTCCTCGGACACCTCCTCGCGCAGGCTTTCGTCCACCGCGCGGCGGATCAATTCGACCGCCTTGGTCAGGTCGAAGGGTTTGGGCAGGTACTCGAAGGCGCCGCCCTGGAAGGCCGCGACCGCGCTGTCGAGGTCGGAGAAGGCCGTCATGATGATGACGGGCAGCAGCGGGAAACGCGCCTTGACCTTCTCCAGCAGATCCAGGCCGGAGCCCCCCGGCATGCGGATGTCGCTCACCAGGATCTGCGGTCCGTCGGTGTCGCCCGGGTCGCTCAGGGCCTTGAGCACTTCTGGCGCGCTCGTGAAACTGCGGGTGGGCAGGTTCTCTCGGAGCAAAGCCTTCTCGAGAACGAAGCGGATGGACTGGTCGTCATCCACTATCCAGATCGGCTTCATGTATCGGTCGTCCCTTCAGTCGCGCAAGCGCGTGCGTGTCGAATCGGTCAGGGCAGCGGGATCAGGATCTTGAAATCCGTCTCCCCCGGCGCGCTCTCGCACTCGATCAGGCCATGGTGCTGCTGCACGAAGGTCTGCGCCAGCGTCAGCCCCAGGCCGGAGCCGCCCTCGCGTCCCGATACCAACGGGAAAAAGATGCGGTCCTTGATCGAGTCCGGCACACCGGGCCCGTTGTCGATGACATGCAATTCCAGTGCCAGCCGGTAGCGCTGCTTGCCAAAGGTGAGCTGGCGGCCCACGCGCGTGCGAAAGGTGATGCGCGCATCGCCCGCCTCGATGCGCTCGGCCAGCGCCTGGGCCGCGTTGTGCGCGATGTTGAGCACCGCCTGTATCAACTGCTCACGGTCGCCGCGGAATTCGGGGATGGAGGTGTCGTAGTCGCGCACCACCCGCAAGCCCCTGGGGAACTCGGCCAGGATGAGCGCGCGCACGCGCTCGCAGACCTCATGGATGTTGACGTCGCCCACCACATGCGGGCGGCGGTGCGGCGCCAGCAGCCGATCGACCAGCGATTGCAGGCGGTCGGCCTCGTGGACGATGACCTGGGTGTACTCGATCAGCTCCTTGGCCTGCAGCTCCATCTGCAGCAGCTGCGCCGCGCCGCGGATGCCACCCAGCGGGTTCTTGATCTCATGCGCCAGGTTGCGGATGAGCTCCTTGTTGGCCTGGGCCTGGTCGAGCAGGCGCGCCTCGCGCTCCTGGCGCGTCTGCTGCTCCAGCGGCAGCATTTCCACCACCACCTCGCCCGTGCCCTCGGTCTGGGCCACGACGACGTGCACGGACAGCGCGTCGTGGTTGAGGCGACGCAGGTGGGCGTCGTAGCGCAAGGCCGCGAACTCGTTGTCGCGCGCGCCCTTCAGGGCGTTGTCGAGCAGCACGGGTTCGGTGAAGCAGTCCTGCAGCTGCGCGCCGGTGATGCTGCGCCGGGACAGGCCCAGCGCGTCTTCCAGCACGGCATTGGCGAAGAGCACGCGGCCCTGGTGGTCCACCACCGCCACCAGGGTGGCCAGCAGATCGAGCGCCTGGAAGCGCGGGTGAGCGGCGGGCTCCTTGGGCGCCGCGCCGCGCCGGGCGACGAGGTGGATGAGGGAGGTGGCGTCGGGCGTTTTCAAGCCGCCCATTGTGCGGCAGAAGCCGCGGCGCCAGCGCCCTGCCCGCAGAGCTCAGTTGGCGGCGGGTCCCAGGCGCTGCAGTTCGCGTCGCAGGCCGGCCACGTCGCTCTCGGCGCGCGCGACGGCGGCCTTCAGTTCGGCCACCCGGTCAAGGTAGCGCTGGTAATTGCGGCTCTCGATGCCCTGTTTTTCGGGCTCCCCGTTGGCGTAGGCCTTCTGCGCCTCGGCGAGCCGTTCTTCGGCCCGCCGCAGCTCGGTCTCGAGAATGGCGCGGGCGTCCGCGTCGCGGGCACGCTGCGCGGCGTTGTCCACACGCGGCGCGCTGCCGCTGCCGCCACCGGCGCTGGGGTTGCGCGGCGCGGCGGCCGGGCTGGGGCGCGTGCCTTCGATGACGGTGACATTGCCCCCCTGCAGCGGCGTGCAGCCACGCTGCTTGGCCACGGCGGCGTTGTTGGTGTACTCGTTGCCGCAGCGGTAGATGGTGTCCTGCGCCATGGCCGGCGTGGCCAGCAAGGCCGCCAGGACCAGCGGCAGGCGGGGCATCGGACGGGACGGGACAACGGACACGGAACCTCCAGCAAGGGTGAGCGCGGGGCAGTATGACGCAATTGCCCGGCGAAAGTGCCGGGGGCGAACCCGCAGCGACGTGCGCCCAAGAAAAAGGGACGGCCGGAGCCGTCCCTTCTGCGAATGCGGGCCCGCTCGCGCGGGCCGGCCATCAGAGGCTGTAGTACATGTCGTACTCGACCGGGTGAGGCGCCATGCGAAAGCGCGTCACCTCGGCCATCTTGAGTTCGATGTAGGCGTCCAGCATGGAGTCGGTGAACACGCCACCCTTGGTCAGGAAGGCGCGGTCCTTGTCGAGGTACTCCAGGGCCTGGTCCAGGCTGTGGCACACGGTGGGGACCAGTTTGTCCTCCTCGGGCGGCAGGTGGTACAGGTCCTTGGTGGCGGCCTCGCCCGGGTGGATCTTGTTCTCCACGCCGTCCAGGCCGGCCATCATCAGTGCCGAGAAGCACAGGTAAGGGTTGGCCGAGGGATCGGGGAAACGCGCCTCGATGCGGCGGCCCTTGGGGTTCGCCACGTGCGGGATGCGGATGGAGGCCGAGCGGTTGCGCGAGCTGTAGGCCAGCTTCACCGGGGCTTCGAAGCCGGGCACCAGGCGCTTGTAGCTGTTGGTACCGGGGTTGGTGATCGCGTTGAGCGCGCGGGCGTGCTTGATGATGCCACCGATGTAGTACAGCGCGAAGTCGCTCAGGCCGGCGTAGCCGTCGCCAGCGAACAGGTTCTTGCCGTCCTTCCAGATGGACTGGTGCACGTGCATGCCCGAGCCGTTGTCACCGGCATAGGGCTTGGGCATGAAGGTGGCGGTCTTGCCGTAGGCGTTGGCCACGTTCCAGACCACGTACTTCAGGACCTGGGTCCAGTCGGCGCGCTCGACCAGCGTGCTGAACTTGGTGCCGATCTCGTTCTGACCGGCGCCCGCCACCTCGTGGTGGAACACCTCGACGGGGATGCCCAGGGATTCGAGGATCAGGGACATCTCGGCGCGCATGTCCTGCGTGCTGTCGACCGGGGGCACCGGGAAATAGCCGCCCTTGACGGTGGGGCGGTGGCCGCGGTTGCCGCCTTCCAGCTTGGCACCGCTGTTCCAGGGTGCTTCGTACTCTTCGATCTCGAACATCACGCGGCCGGGCTCGTTGCTCCAGCGCACGCCGTCGAAGATGAAGAACTCGGGTTCCGGTCCGAAGAAGGCGGTGTCGCCCAGCCCGGACGCCTTCAGGTAGGCCTCGGCGCGGCGGGCGATGGAGCGCGGGTCGCGGTCATAGGCCTTGCCGTCGCTGGGCTCGACCACGTCGCACTGCAGGAACAGGGTGGTCTCTTCGAAGAAGGGGTCGATGTTGGCGGTGTTCGGGTCGGGCATGAGCTGCATGTCCGAGGCCTCGATGCCCTTCCAGCCGGCGATGGACGAACCGTCGAAGGCGTGGCCCGAGGTGAACTTGTCCTCGTCGAAAGCCGAAATCGGCACGGTGACGTGCTGCTCCTTGCCGCGGGTGTCGGTGAAGCGGAAGTCGACGAATTTGACTTCGTTGTCCTTCACCATCTGCATCACGTCTGCGACGGTCTTGGCCATCAATTGCTCCTGTATCTGGAAGGGTGGGTTGAAAAGGTACTTCGGGGGCATGGCATGCAGTTTCCATGCCATGCGACGGCGCCCCCAGGTGCACACGCACCGCCTTGGCACCGGCTGGCCGCCGCATTTATCACCTTAGTGGTGCATTCATGCACCGTTTTGGAGATTTTCAAGGACGCACCAACTCGGGGCCCATTTCGGCCTTGCACGCGCGCAGGCCGGCCAGCAGCTCGGCAAAGGCGGGTTCGACGTCGGGCGCGGCGCCCTTGACGCCCAGCTCGATGTGGCGACCGTAGGTGGGGTGGTCCACGCTGGGCAGGCTGAACACCTTGACCGCGTGTGCGGCTTCGATCTGTTCCATCAGCGGGGTCAGCGCCGCTTCCATGGCCCCCATGACGATCACCGAGCGCTCGCGCCAGGCGCCTTGCCGGTGCAGGTGGCTGTAGCGTTGGTCGAGCACCCAGGCCAGCATGGGCCAGGCCATCACCGGGAAGCCGGGCACGAAGTGCACCTCGGCGCCGCCAGGGCCGCGGCAGCTGAAGCCGGGGATCTTGTTGTACGGGTTCGGAATGAGGCTGGCGCCCACGGGAAACACGCCCATGTTGTAGCGGTGCACGTTGTCCGGCCGCTCGGGCTCGAAGGGCACGCCCTGTTCGGCCGCCACGTCGCGCATGCGCTCTTCGATGAGCCGCGCCGCCTCGGGATGCAGCGCGAGCTCCACGCCCAGGGCCGCCGCCGCGCACTGGCGGGTGTGGTCGTCGGGCGTGGCGCCAATGCCGCCGCAGCAGAAAACCGGCTCGCGGCCCTCGAAGGCCGCCCGCAGCACGGCGGTGATGCGCGCGCGCTCGTCGCCCACCACCTGCGCCCAGGACAGCGCCAGCCCGCGCTCGGCGAGCAACTCGGCCACCTTGGGCAGGTGCTTGTCCTGCCGCTTGCCCGACAGGATCTCGTCGCCGACGATGATCAGACCGAAACCGGTGCTCATGGCGCGGGCGCGGTGGGCGGCAAGGGCAGCGGGTCGGGGCTGGGCGGCGGCGCTGGGGGCTCCAGCGTGGGCTCGACCGGTACCACCTCGACCGGCACGACGGCGCGCAGACGTTCCAGGGCGGTCAGCGCGTAGTGGGCGAACCACAGCGACGCGAACGCGAACACCAGCGTGTAGACCCAGATTGCCACCGGCACCAGCAGCGGCGCCAGGGCGATGAACATGGCACCCGAGGCCCACAGCAGGCTGGGCGCGGCGCCCAGGTAGCCGCAGAGCACCCCCATCAACAGCAGCGTGCCGCGGTGCTCGCGCATGATGCGCCGGCGCTCGTCGCCACTGGCGTGCGTGGCCAGGGCATCGAACGCGAACACGCGGTAGGTGAGCCAGCCCCAGATCAGCGGCGGCAGGATCAGCACCAGGGGCGGCACCAGCCACAGCGGCATGGACAGCACCAGCACCACCACCGCCAGCAGCGTCGAGCCCAGCGACCAGAACACGCTCACGATGAACGAGCCACCGCGCCGCTTCTCGAGATGGGCAAAGCGGCGTTGCCCCACGAGATCGACCATCGCGGGCGTCATGAACACGGCCACCAGCAGCAGGCACAGCAGCACGATCACCGGCGTGGCCAGCACCAACACGATGAGCGGCGCGAACACCGCTCGCAGCGATCCCATGCCCATGCGCTCCAGCCAGCCCAGGAAGGCCTGCACCAGGTCGAAGGCTTCGAACCAGGCCATGACGGAGGCCACCGCCCCATCCCAGAAGAAATAGCCCAGGGCGAACGACAAGGCCACCATGAGCACCAGAGGGAGGAAGGACAGCGCGATCACGCGCGGGTGCAGGCAGTAGGCCACCGCCCGCCAGAAGGCATCGAACATCGCTCGCATGGCGCGAAGAATACCCGCAAGCGCCGACCAACCGGCCGCTAGGATGTCGCCCATGGATCGCATCGACATTCACGGCGTGCGGCTGGAGGCCGCCCACATTCCTGGTCCATCCGGCCCCGCCCCCCTGGTGTTCTTGCACGAAGGCCTGGGCAGCGTCGCCATGTGGACCCAGCGGAACCTGTTTTGGCCCGAAGCGCTGTGCCGCGCCAGCGGGCGCGCCGGCTGGCTGTTCTCACGCCGCGGCTACGGCCAATCGGACCCGGTGGCCGACGTGCGCGGCACGCCGCGCCAGGACGGCTTCTGGCACATCGGCCGCCACGAGCCCGACTACATGCACCGCGAGGCCTTCGAGGTGCTGCCCCTGCTGCTGTCCCGACTGGGCTTGCGCGAACCGGTGCTCGTGGGCCATTCCGACGGGGCCACCATTGCCCTGCTGCACGCCAGCCGGTACCCGGTGGCGGGCTGCGTCGCCATCGCACCGCACGCCTTCGTCGAAGACGTGTCCATTCGGTCCATAGCCCAGGCGCGCGACCAGTACCTGGCCACGCACGACGACCCGCGCGGCCTTCGCCAGCGCCTGGCCCGTTACCACCGCGACGTGGACAACGCCTTCTGGCAGTGGAACGACATCTGGCTCAGCCCGGCCTTTCGCGACTTCGACATCCTGGGCGCCTGCGCGGACATCCGCGCCCCGCTGCTCCTGGTGCAGGGCGAGCAGGACGAATACGGCACGCTGCAACAGTTACATCGCGTGCGGGAACAAGTGCCCCACGCCGACGTCCTGACCCTTCAGGATTGCGGACACAGCCCGCACCGTGACAAACCACACGAACTCACCGAGGCACTTGAACACTGGTTCCGGTCTTCCATCACGGCCTGAGCGGGGATTCCTTTCTCTGAGGGAGGGAGCGCGCCCCATCCCACCCCACAATCGCCTCGCCCGCCCCGTTCCCACCCCGCGCCCCGCAGCCTGCAGACCACAGCCTGGCCGCCAAATCACCAAACAAATCACGAGCGGCCCGGCTTTGCCCCAAGGCGGATACCCGGCGCGTCCGGCACCTCTATACACTTTGATACATCTTGGTCGCCCCTGACCCCAACGCATGAGCATCTGGACCCACCCCTGGCTGATCGCCGCCCTCGTACCCGCCCTGCTGGCGGTGGGTGCGCTGGCGCATCGGGCCTGGGCGGAGCGCCAGGCGCGGCAGAAGCGCCGCCTGCCCAAGCATTGGCCGCTGACCGGGCGTCCGCTGGCCAACAGCGAGGAAGCCCGCGTCTGGCACTGGCTGGCGCGGGCCTTCTACGACCACCACGTCATGATCAAGCTGCCGGTGACGCGCTTCACCCTGCCCCGCCAACGCGAGGAAGGTATGGAGTGGTACCGGCTTCTGGGCGGTGTGTACTGCACCTTCACCGTCTGCAAGTCCGATGGCCGCGTCATCGGCTGCCTGGACGTGCCGGGTCCTGCGGGCATTCCCCGCAGCACGCGCGCGCTCAAGCATTCCCTGTTGAGCCAGATCGGCCTGCCGTACTGGGTGGTGCGCTCCAACAGCCTGCCCACGGTGGCCGAGATCCGCGCCGAGTTCCTGGGTGAATCCGAACTCAACCGCGCCATGCGTGAACGCGAGATGGAAGAGCGCGCCATCATCGCGGCCCAGACCAACCTGCGAAGCGCGCTCAACCGCCAGCGCAGCACGCGCTCGCACAGCGACTTCAACCCCTTGTCCAGCTGGCCCAACAGCGTGCCCGACGCGCGCAGCAGCGACTACCACTCGCAGTGGCAGGACAACAATTCCTTCCTGATGCCGCTGGACAGCCGCAAGGGCGATCTGCTCTGAACGGCCCGCGCGGCGCGCCGTTCAGCGCCCGCGCAAACCCTGCACTTCCTCTGGCGTGAGCCAGCGCCAATGGCCCGGGGCCATATCCGGCGGCAGGCTCAACGCGCCAATGGCCGAACGGTGCAGCGCCTCCACGCGGTTGCCCACCGCGGCCACCATGCGCTTGACCTGGTGGTACTTGCCCTCGGTGAGCACCAGCCGCAGGTGGTGAGCGTCCACCAAGGTCGCGCCGGCCGCCCGCACCGGCCGGGGATCGTCGTCGAGCACCACACCGTCGAGCAGCCGCTGACAGGCCGGGCCGTCCATGCCGTGGCGCAAGCTGACCTCGTACACCTTGGGCACGTGGTGGCGGGGCGAGGTGAGGCGGTGGATGAACGCGCCGTCGTCGGACAGCAGCAGCAGCCCCGTCGTGTCGTGGTCGAGCCGGCCGACGGCCTGCACCCCTGCGGCCGCGCCACCGCCGCGCTGGCGCAGCGGCGCGGGGAGCAGGGTATAGACGCTGGGGTGCGCGCCGGGACGCTGGGAACACTCAAAGCCAGCGGGCTTGTGCAGCGCCAGGTAGGCGCGCTCGTGCCAGGTCCAGGGCACCCCTTCCACCTCGAACGCGAAGCCCTGCGGCTCGAACAGCGCGTCGGGGTCCAGGCAAGGCTGCGGCGGCGAACCGACGCGCACGCGCCCCTGCTGCACCAGGCCGCGGCACACGCGACGGGTGCCGAAGCCCTGGGTGAAAAGCAACTCTTCCAAGCGTTTCATGGGCCGCGAGTCTACTGAGGCGACAGGCCACGACAATGGCGCCAGGCGCTCCGCGCGAACTCGCTGCGCCTGGCCGGATCGGTGAGAGACCGCCGCCCCCCCTCGTCTGCCGCCTTTCCCCGTGACATCCCGTTTTTCACAAAAGCTCAAGGCCTGGCTGCCCACGCCCGAGACCATCCTTGGCAACCGCTGGCTGCGCTGGCTGGCGCCGTTCATGGCCCATCCCCGCCTGTGGCACCTGAGCCGCAAGGGCGTGGCCCTGGGCGTGGCGCTGGGCGTTTTCTTCGGCCTGCTGATCCCGATCGCCCAGATGCCCGTGGCGGCCACCCTGGCCGTGGTGCTGCGCGCCAACCTGCCGGTGGCCATGGCCAGCACCTTCGTCACCAACCCGGTCACTTTCGGGCCCGTGTACTACGTGGCCTACCGGCTCGGCAAGGCCGTGCTGGGCGAGGACGAAGCCGCTCAGCCGCCGGCCATGAGCGAAGAGCGCCTCGTGGAAGAGCTGACCGTCACGCCCGACCCGGTGGCCGAACGGCTGGGCCTGGTCGATCGGTTCAAGCGCTGGCTGGCGCAGATCGGCCAGGTCGGCAAACCGCTGTTCGTGGGGCTGGCGATCCTGGCCGTCGCTTGCGGCCTGCTGGCGTACGCCATCGCACATGCGGCGTGGCGCCTGCGCGTGCGCTGGGACAGGCGTCGGCGCTTGAAACAGCGCGGGCCCGCGGGCCAGCGGCCCACGGGCGGAAAGGGTGGTGGAGCTGGGGGGAATTGAACCCCCGTCCGCAAGCCTTCTTCGAGCAGTTCTACATGCGTAGCCGTCTGTTTTGGGTCTCGCCGGCCGGATCGCGCAGTGGCACGCTACCCGGTCGACCAGCAGCCTTGGATCTCATTCCACGCCAAGCTGCCCGGCGCGGAACCAGTCGATGTGAATGACCTCGCGGCTTCGGGCCTTGCGGCCCTCGGCGCAGCCCATCGACGAGCTGTTGCGAGGATCGGGGAGGTTAAGCCCCGAACGACTCTACTTAGGCCGCGAGGGCGAAAGCTTTGTCGTTTGCTGCTTCAGTATTGGCAGTTGGTTTGTTTCTGCGGATTTACGAGGTGACAGAACCTCGGCATGCCCTGCTGCGCGTCCGAACCCACGTCGAAACCGGTGCAGCCCCAGGAAGATGGGATTTTAGGGCAGTTCGATCAGATTCAAGACCTCGAGTGGTGCATCAATCTGCGCATCGGCGCCCCAGGCCTGGACGTCGGCGCCAGGGCCCAGGTAACCATAGCGGGCGGCCACCGTGCGCATGCCGGCGGCACGCCCGGCCTGGATGTCGCGCTCATCATCGCCCACGTAGACGCACCGCCCGGGATCGACCCCCAGGCGCCGAGCCGCCTCCAGCAGCGGCGCGGGATGGGGCTTGGCGTGCGGCGTGGTGTCGCCGCAGACGATGGCCCCCGCCGCGTCGAACAGGCGCAGCGACCGGGCAATGGGGTGGGTGAGGCGCTCGGCCTTGTTCGTCACGACACCCCAGCGCATGTCCGCGCCGCTCAAGGTCTCCAGCAGCGTTGGCACGCCGTCGAAGGGCCTCGTGAGTTGCAGCATGCGCGCCTCATAGGCGTCCAGGAAGGCCAAGCGCAGGGCCGCGTACTCCGGGTGATCGGGCGCCATATCGAACGCCACGCGCAGCATGCCGCGCGCGCCCGCGCCGGCATGGGCACGGTACGAGCCGATCGGCAGCGGCGGCAAGCCGCGCGCCTCGCGCAGGCTCTCGGCCGCACCGCCGAGGTCGGGCGCGCTGTCGAGCAGAGTGCCGTCCAGATCGAACAGCACGGCCTGCAGGCCATTGAAGCGCTGACCCACCGCTCAGACCTTCCGTGTGCCGAACAGGTAGTTCACGCTGGTGTCGCCGCTAAGCCAGTAGCGCCGCGTGAGCGGGTTGTATTCCATGCCGCGCGTGTGCTCCAGCGCCAGTCCGGCGCCACGGCAATGGGCCGCGAGCTCGCTCGGCCGAATGAAGCGCGCGTATTCGTGCGTGCCCCGCGGCAGCAGGCCCAGCACGTACTCGGCCCCCAGGATGGCGAAAAGGAAGGCCTTGGGGTTGCGGTTGAGCGTCGAGAAAAACACGTGCCCGCCCGGCTTCACCAGCGCGGCGCAGGCGCGGACCACGGAGGACGGATCGGGCACGTGCTCCAGCATCTCCATGCACGTCACCACATCGAAGCTCTCCGGCCGCTCGCGCGCCAGTTCCTCGACGCTGATCTCCTGGTAGCGCACGCCGGACGTGCCCGCCTCCAGGGCATGGAGCTGGGCCACGCGCAAGGCCTTGGACGCCAGGTCAATGCCCAGCACGTCGGCGCCCAGCCGCGCCATGCCATCGGACAAGATGCCGCCGCCGCACCCCACATCGAGCACTTGCTGACCCTTCAATGGCGCAATTCCATCAATCCAGGCCATGCGCAGCGGATTGATCTGATGCAAGGGCCTGAATTCGCCATCGGGATCCCACCAGCGGTGGGCGAGGTCGGAAAATTTGGCCAGTTCGGCCGGATCGGCATTCGTTTGCGCAGTCATTGGGCAATTATCGAGAAGACAACAAAAAACCGCGCCGAAGCGCGGTTCTTTGAGAACGATCGAATCGATCAGTTCTTGCGGGTACCGACCACTTCGACTTCCACGCGGCGGTTCTTGGCGCGGCCTTCGCGGGTGGCGTTGTCGGCCACCGGCTGGGTCAGGCCCTTGCCCTCGGTGTAGATGCGGTTGCTTTCAATGCCTTTGCTCACCAGGTAAGCCTTCACGGCTTCGGCGCGGCGAACCGACAGGGTCTGGTTGTAGGCAGCCTTACCGGTCGAGTCGGTGTGGCCCACGGCGATCACGACCTCGAGGTTGATGCCTTTCACCTTGCCAGCCAGGTCGTCCAGCTTGGCTTTGCCCTCGGGCTTGAGCACGGCCTTGTCGAAATCGAAGAAGGCGTCGGCGGCGTAGGTCACCTTGGTGGCAGCGGGGGCCACGGGGGCGGCGGCGGGCGCGGGTTTCGGGGCCGGAGCGGCGGCGGGTGCAGGAGCCGGGGCCGGTGCGGGGGCCGGAGCGGCCGCCGGCACGATGGCGCCGTCGCAACCCTTGGCAGCGGTCGCGGGGGTCCAGGAGGCGTCACGCCAGCAGAGTTCGTTGGTGCCGTTTTTCCACACCAGCTCGCTGGTGCCATTGCGCCAGTTGTCGATGGTCTGGGCGCCAGCAGCCGTTGCCATGGCGGCGGTTGCAAACAGCATTGCCACTCGGTTGAGTTTCTTCATGGTTTTCCTCTAGGTAAGCCGCAGACGACCTGCGTGACGTATTTAGATATAGAGGCGCCTGGATGTGAGCACTCCAAAACGCTCGACTCATTGTGCCACAAGGACGATCGCGCCAATCCCGGGGCTCCAAGATCAGACAACGCCTACGAACCTGACGCGACATCCGTTGCCCAGGTACAACATGAAGGCCAAGGCAGGTGCCCGATTGGCGCCGATTAAAATCTTCCGTTGCCTTGCCGAGACCCAACACGCGCCCTTCTTCCATGACCTCATTCGCCAAAGAAACACTGCCCATCAGTCTGGAAGAGGAGATGCGCAGGAGCTACCTCGATTACGCCATGAGCGTGATCGTGGGCCGCGCCCTGCCAGACGCCCGCGACGGTCTCAAGCCGGTGCACCGGCGCGTGCTCTATGCGATGCACGAGCTCAACAACGACTGGAACCGGCCCTACAAAAAATCGGCCCGTATCGTCGGCGACGTGATCGGTAAGTACCACCCGCACGGCGACTTGGCGGTGTACGACACCATCGTGCGCATGGCCCAGGACTTCTCCCTGCGGCACATGCTGGTGGACGGTCAGGGCAACTTCGGCTCGGTCGATGGCGACAACGCCGCGGCCATGCGTTACACCGAGATCCGCCTGTCGAAGATCGCCCACGAGATGCTGGCCGACATCGACAAGGAGACCGTCGACTACGGCCCCAACTACGACGGCAGCGAGAAAGAGCCTCTGGTGCTGCCGACGCGCCTGCCCAACCTGCTGGTCAACGGCAGCGCCGGCATTGCCGTGGGCATGGCCACCAACATCCCGCCGCACAACCTCAACGAGGTGGTGGACGCCTGCCTGCACCTGCTGAAGAACCCCGAGGCCTCCATCGACGAACTCATGGAGATCATCCCGGCGCCCGACTTCCCCACCGCCGGCATCATCTATGGCGTGCAGGGCGTGAAGGACGGCTACCGCACCGGCCGCGGCCGCGTGGTGATGCGCGCCAAGTGCCACTTCGAGGACATCGACCGCGGCCAGCGCCAGGCCATCATCGTTGACGAGCTGCCCTACCAGGTCAACAAGAAGACGCTGCAGGAGCGCATGGCCGAGCTGGTGCACGAGAAAAAGATCGAGGGCATCAGCCACATCCAGGACGAGTCGGACAAATCCGGCATGCGCCTGGTGATCGAGCTCAAGCGCGGCGAGGTGCCCGAGGTTGTCCTGAACAACCTGTACAAGCAGACGCAGCTGCAGGACACCTTCGGCATCAACATGGTCGCGCTGGTGGATGGCCAGCCGCGCCTGTGCAACCTGAAGGACCTGGTCACGGTCTTCCTGGAGCACCGCCGCGAGGTGGTGACGCGGCGCACCATCTTCAACCTGCGCAAGGCGCGCGAGCGCGGCCACGTGCTCGAGGGCCTGGCCGTGGCCCTGGCCAACATCGACGAATTCATCCGCATCATCCGCGAGTCGCCCACGCCGCCGGTGGCCAAGGCCGAGCTGATGACCCGCAGCTGGGACAGCCAGCTGGTGCGCGAGATGCTCACGCGCGCCAGGGCCGATGGCGGCACCATCAATGCCGACGACTACCGACCCGAGGGCCTGGACCGCGGCTACGGCATGCAGGGCGACGGCCTGTATCGCCTGTCGGACACGCAGGCCCAGGAAATCCTCCAGATGCGCCTGCAGCGCCTAACCGGGCTGGAGCAGGACAAGATCGTCGCCGAGTACAAGGGCGTGATGGCCGAGATCGACGACCTGCTCGACATCCTGGCCCGGCCCGAGCGCGTTTCGATCATCATCAGTGAAGAACTGATCGCGGTGAAGCAGGAGTTCGGCCAGACCAAGCTGGGCGCGCGCCGCAGCGAGATCGAGCACAACGCCCAGGACCTGGCCACCGAGGACCTGATCACGCCGACCGACATGGTCGTCACGCTGAGCCACTCGGGCTACATCAAGAGCCAGCCGCTCAACGAGTACCGCTCGCAAAAGCGCGGCGGGCGCGGCAAGCAGGCCACGGCCACCAAGGAAGACGACTGGGTCGACCAGCTCTTCATCGCCAATACGCACGACTGGATCCTGTGCTTCTCCAACCGCGGCCGCCTGTACTGGCTCAAGGTCTGGGAAGTGCCCAGCGGCTCGCGCGGCTCGCGCGGCAAGCCCATCGTGAACATGTTCCCGCTGGCCGAGGGCGAGAAGATCAACGTGGTGCTGGCGCTCACCGGGGAGTTCCGCAGCTTCCCCGCCGACCACTACGTGTTCATGGCCACGGCGGGCGGCACGGTCAAGAAGACCGCGCTCGATGAATTCAGCAACCCGCGCAAGGCCGGCATCATCGCCGTCGACCTGGACGAAGGCGACTACCTCATCGGTGCTGCGCTCACCGACGGCCGCCACGACGTGATGCTGTTCTCCGACGGCGGCAAGGCTGTGCGCTTCGACGAGAACGACGTGCGCCCCATGGGCCGCAACGCGCGCGGCGTGCGCGGCATGATGCTAGAGGACGGCCAGAGCGTGATCGCCATGTTGGTGGCCGAGGACGAGACGCAGAGCGTGCTCACCGCCACCGTCAACGGCTACGGCAAACGCACGCCGATCGGCGAGTACACGCGCCATGGCCGGGGCACCAAAGGCATGATCGCCATCCAGCAGAGCGAGCGCAACGGCAAGGTCGTGGCCGCCACGCTGGTGCACACCGAGGACCAGATCATGCTGATCACCGACAAGGGCGTGCTGGTCCGCACGCGTGTCGCCGAGATCCGCGAAATGGGCCGCGCCACGCAAGGCGTGACGCTGATCTCGCTGGACGATGGCGACGAACTCTCCGGCCTGCAGCGCATCGTCGAAAACGACGCCAACGTTCCCGAGGGTGGTGAACCCGACAGCGGCGACGCCGCGCCGGCCGCGTGATGGCGCGGCCCTATAACTTCTCCGCTGGTCCGGCCGCGATGCCGGTCGAGGTGCTCGAGATCGCCGCACGCGAGATGCTCGACTGGCACGGTACCGGCATGGGCGTGATGGAAATGAGCCACCGCGGCAAGGCCTTCGGCGAAATCGCCGCCCAGGCCGAGACCGACCTGCGCGAGCTGCTGGCCGTGCCCTCGCACTTCAAGATCCTGTTCATGCAGGGCGGCGGCCTGGCCGAGAACGCCATCGTGCCGATGAACCTGTCGCGCGGCGGCGTGGTCGACTTCGTGGTCACGGGCGGCTGGAGCCAGAACTCGCTGAAGGAGGCCGGGCGCTACGCGCAGACCCATCTGGCCGCGAGCAACGCCGACAGCCGCCACACCACCCTGCCCGCGCCGGCCAGCTGGCAACTCTCGCCCGACGCCCAGTACGTGCACATCTGCAGCAACGAAACCATCCATGGGGTGGAGTTCCAGGCGCTGCCCGACCTCAAGGCCCTGGGCAGCGACGCGCCGCTGGTGGTCGATTTCTCCTCGCATGTGGCCTCGCGCCCCGTGGACTGGTCGCGCGTCGGCCTGGCCTTTGGCGGCGCGCAGAAGAACCTGGGACCCGCCGGCCTCACGCTGGTGGTGGTGCGCGAGGACCTGCTCGGCCATGCCCTACCCATCTGCCCCAGCGCCTTCAACTACAAGACCGTGGCGGACAACGCCTCGATGTACAACACCCCGCCCACCTACGCGATCTACATCGCGGGCCTGACCTTCCAGTGGCTCAAGCGCCAGGGCGGCGTGGCGGCCATGGAGGCGCGCAACATCGCCAAGGCCAGGCTGCTGTACGACTTCCTCGACCAGTCGCCCTTCTACGAAAACCGCGTCGCGCCCGACTGCCGCTCGCGCATGAACGTGCCCTTCTTCCTGAAGGACGAGTCGCGCAACGAGGCCTTCCTGGCCGGCGCGCAGGCGCGCGGCCTGCTGCAGCTCAAGGGGCACAAATCGGTCGGCGGCATGCGCGCCAGCCTCTACAACGCGATCCCCATCGAAGGCGTCCAGGCCCTGGTGGACTACCTGCGCGACTTCGAAAAGGAAATGGCCTGATCCGATGGCAGCTTCACCGCAACAATCCGAAGCCCTGGGCGAACTGCGCGTCCAGATCGACGCGATCGACCAGCAGCTGCTGACACTGCTGAACCAGCGCGCGCTGGTGGCCGAAAAGGTCGGCGAGCTCAAGCGCCAGGAAGGCTCGCCTTTCTTCCGCCCGGACCGCGTGGCCCAGGTCATCGAGAAGATCCAGACCGCGAACCCCGGCCCGCTGCTCAACCAGCACGTGGGCGCCATCTGGCGCGAGATCATGTCGGCCTGCCTCGCGCTGGAGACGCCGCAGCGCGTGGCCGTGCTGGGTCCGCAGGGCACCTTCTGCGAGCAGGCGGCGATCGAGTTCTTCGGCAGCGCCGCCAACCTCATCCACTGCGCCAGCTTCGACGAAGTCTTCCACGCCACCGCTGCCGGCACGGCCCAGTTCGGCGTGGTCGGCGTCGAGAACACCACCGAAGGCGTGGTCGCGCGCTCGCTCGACCTGTTCCTGCGCTCGCCCGTGCACGTGGTGGGCGAGGTGAGCCTGCTGGTGCGCCACAACCTGCTGTGCCGCGAGGCCTCGCTCGAGGGCATCGAGGTCGTGATGGCCCACCCGCAGGCGCTCGCGCAGTGCCAGGGCTGGCTGTCGCAGCACCTGCCGAACGCCGAGCGCCGCGCCGTCTCCAGCAACGCCGAGGGCGCGCGCCTGGCCGCCGAGGACCCGCGCTTCGCCGCCCTGGCCAGCGAGCGCGCCGCTGCGCAGTTCGGCCTGCACATCGTCGCGCACGCGGTGCAGGACGAGGCCTACAACCGCACGCGCTTCGCCATCATCTGTCTGCCGCAGACCCTGGCCATGCCGCCCGCCAGCGGGCGCGACTGCACCAGCCTTGTGGTGTCGGTGCCCAACCGCCCCGGCGCCGTGCACGACCTGCTGGTGCCGCTCAAGCAGCACGGCGTGTCCATGACGCGCTTCGAGTCGCGCCCCGCCAAGTCCGGTCAATGGGAGTACTACTTCTACATCGATCTCGCCGGCCACCCCTCGCAGCCGCACGTCGCGGCGGCGCTCGACGAACTGCAACGCCTGTGCGCCTTCTACAAGGTGCTGGGCGCCTACCCGGTGACGGAATGATGTTTGAGCAACTCGGACTGATCGGCTGCGGCCTCATGGGCGGCTCCTTCGCGCTCGCGCTCAAGCGCGCTGGCCTGGTCAAGCGCGTGGTGGGCTACAGCAAGTCGCCGTCCACCACCGAACGAGCGCGCCAGCTCGGCGTGATCGACGTGGAAGCGCCGTCCGCGCTGCTCGCCGTCTCAGGCGCCGACCTGGTGCTGCTGGCGGTGCCGGTGGCCGCCACCGAGGCCACCTTCAAGGCCATCCGCCACCTGGTGCGCAACGACGTGCTCATCATGGACGTGGGCTCCACCAAGCGCGAGGTCATCGACGCCGCGCGCCGCGTGCTGCGCGAGCAGGTGGGCGTGTTCGTGCCGGCGCACCCCATCGCCGGCAAGGAACTGGCCGGCGTGGACCACGCCGACCCCGACCTCTACACCGGCCGCCAGGTCATCCTCACGCCCATCGAGCGCACCCTGCCCGCGCACCTGGACAAGGCCGAGAAGGTCTGGCGCGCCCTGGGCTGCCAGGTCAAGCGCATGACGCCCGAGGGGCACGACGCCGCCTATGCGGCTATCAGCCACCTGCCGCACCTGCTGGCCTTCGCGCTCATGAACGCCATCCAGAAACAGGACGAGGGCAAGGACTTCCTGGCCCTGGCGGGTCCCGGCTTCCGCGATTTCACGCGCATCGCGGCCAGCGACGCCGCCGTCTGGCGCGACATCCTGCTGTCCAACAAGGAAGAGCTGGTCTCGCAGTCGCGCCATTTCCTGCGCGCCCTGCAGGAGCTGGAGGCGGCGATCAAGAACAACGACCCCGACGCGCTCGAAACCCTGATCGACCAGGCCAGCGAAGCGCGCGCCGGCTGGCGCATGACGGCCGTCAAGCCCCAGGGCTGAGCCGCCGACCGCGCATGTTCGACATCCCCAGCCTCGACCTCCCTTCCCTCATCAGCGCCGGCGGCCGAGTGCGCCTGCCCGGCTCCAAGAGCATCTCCAACCGCGTGCTGCTGTTGGCAGCGCTCAGCGAAGGCCCCACCCTGGTCGAGGACCTGCTCGACTCCGACGACACGCGCGTGATGCTCGCGGCCCTGCGCCAGCTGGGCTGCGCCATCGAAGAGACCGGCCCCGCCAGCGTGCGCGTGCAGGGCCTGGGCGGGCGGCTGCCGGTGCGCAAGGCCGCCCTCTTTCTGGGCAATGCCGGGACCGCCATGCGCCCGCTGACGGCCGCGCTGTCGCTCCTGGCCGCGGCCCAGGGGGCGCGCTTCGAGTTGTCCGGCGTGCCGCGCATGCACGAGCGCCCCATCGGCGACCTGATCGACGCCCTGCGCCAGCTCGGCTGCCCGGTGGCCTGCCTGCAGAACGAGGGCTACCCGCCGCTGCGCCTGGGCGACGGCACCATGCACCCGCTGCGCCTGGACGAGCCCATCCGCGTGCGCGGCGACGTCTCCAGCCAGTTCCTCACCGCCCTGCTGCTCGCGCTGCCGCTGGTGGCGCAGGAGCGGGACGCGGTGATCGAAGTCACCACCGAGCTCATTTCCAAGCCCTACATCGAGATCACACTCAAGCTGCTGCAGCGCTTCGGCGTGGACGTGCGGCGCGAGGGCTGGCAGCGCTTCACCATCCCGCGCGGCAGCCGCTACGCCTCACCGGGGCGCATCGCCGTCGAGGCCGACGCCTCCTCGGCCAGCTACTTCATCGCGCTGGGCGCGATCGCGCCCGCCACGCCGGGTACCGACGGCGTCGTGATCGAAGGCGTGGGCACGGACTCCATCCAGGGCGACATCCGCTTCATCGAGGCCGCGCGGCTCATGGGCGCCGAGGTCGAGGGCGACGGCAACCGCCTGCGCGTGCGCCGCGGCGCCTGGCCGCTCAAGGCCATCGACCTCGACTGCAACCACATCCCCGACGCGGCCATGACCCTGGCCGTGATGGCGTTGTACGCCGACGGCACCACCACGCTGCGCAACATCGCCAGCTGGCGCGTGAAGGAAACCGACCGCATCGCCGCCATGGCCATCGAAGGCCGCAAGCTCGGCGCCACCATTGAAGAAGGCGCAGACTTCATCCGCATCACGCCGCCCGCGGGCCCCGCCGCCGGGCCGCCCCAAGGCGGGGCAGCCCCCTCGGGGGGCAGCGAACCACACGCAGTGGGGAGCGTCGGGGCCCACGGATGGCGGCGGGCGAGCATCCACACCTACGACGACCACCGCGTCGCCATGTGCTTCTCGCTCGCGGCCTTCAACCCCGCGGGTCTGCCGGTGCGCATCGAAGACCCCAAGTGCGTGGGCAAAACCTTCCCCGACTACTTCGAAACCCTGTTCGGCGTCTGCCACACGCCGGCCGAGCGCATCCCCGTCATCTGCATCGACGGGCCCACCGCCTCCGGCAAGGGCACGCTGGCGGCCGAGCTGGCCTCGCGCCTGGGCTACCACCTGCTCGACTCCGGTGCCCTGTACCGCCTGGTGGGCCTGGCGGCCGAGCGCGAGGGCCTGTCCACCACCGAGGCCGACCTGCGCGAACCCGCCCACGCCGAGCGACTGGGTCGCCTGGCCGCCGGCCTGGACGTGCGCTTCACCCCCGGCAAGACCTGGCTGGAGGGCGAGGACGTCACCGAGGCCCTGCGCGCCGAACCCGCCGGCATGGCGGCCTCGCGCGTCTCGGCCGTGCCCCAGGTGCGCGCCGCCCTGGTCGACCTGCAGCTGCAGATGCGCCACCTGCCCGGGCTGGTGGCCGACGGCCGCGACATGGGCACCGTCATCTTCCCCGGCGCCCCGCTGAAGATCTACCTCACGGCCAGTGCCGAGCAGCGCGCCCAGCGCCGCCATAAGCAATTGATTTCAAAGGGAATACCGGCTATACTCGACGACCTTTTGGCCGATCTCAAGGCGCGCGACGCACGCGACATGAACCGCGCGCACGCTCCCCTGAAGCCGGCCGAAGACGCGGTGCTGCTGGACAACTCCGAACTGGACATCGAGCAATCGGTGCAATTCGTGTTGAATCGCTGGCACGGCCAACAGGCTTTCCCGGTCCGCTGAGCAAGCCACCCCCAGGCCCCGAAGACCCCGCCGGATGTTCCCCGTCCGCAGGTCCCAGGGATCGTCAACCAACCCGCCGTGTTCCACACGGCACAACGCTACGCCGCCCACCCGTCGTCACCCGCGCCGCCCCCTGCGGGCCTCCGTGCGCCGACACCAAGCGGTTTCAGGAAAACCCAATGTCTGAATCTTTTGCCGCCCTCTTTGAAGAGTCCCTCAAGCGCGCCGAAATGCGCGCGGGCGAAGTCATCACCGCCGAGGTCGTTCGCATCGAACACAACCACGTGGTGGTCAATGCCGGTCTGAAGTCGGAAGCCTACGTTCCGCTGTCCGAATTCAAGAACGACCAAGGCGAACTCGAAGTGCAGGTCGGCGACTTCGTGTCCGTGGCCATCGACTCCGTCGAAAACGGCTTCGGCGACACGCTGCTGTCGCGCGACAAGGCCAAGCGCCTGGCCTCGTGGATGGCCCTGGAAAAGGCCCTGGAGTCGGGCGAATTCGTCACCGGCACCACCACCAGCAAGGTCAAGGGCGGCCTCAAGGTCATGGTCAACGGCATCAGCGCCTTCCTGCCGGGCTCGCTGGTCGACAGCCGTCCCACCAAGGACCTCACGCCCTACGAGAACAAGACCCTGGAATTCAAGGTCATCAAGCTCGACCGCAAGCGCAACAACGTGGTGCTGAGCCGCCGCGCCGTGGTGGAAGCCTCCATGGGCGAAGAGCGCGCCAAGCTGATGGAAACCCTGAAGGAAGGCGCCATCGTGCACGGCGTGGTCAAGAACATCACCGAGTACGGTGCGTTCGTGGACCTCGGCGGCATCGACGGCCTGCTGCACATCACCGACATGGCCTGGCGCCGCGTGCGCCACCCCAGCGAGGTGGTGCAGGCCGGCCAGGAAATCACGGCCAAGATCCTCAAGTTCGACACCGAGAAGCAGCGCGTCTCGCTGGGCCTCAAGCAGATGGGCGACGACCCGTGGCTGGGCGTGAGCCGCCGCTACCCGCAGGGCACCCGCATGTTCGGCAAGGTCACGAACATCGCCGACTACGGCGCGTTCGTGGAACTCGAGCCCGGCATCGAAGGCCTGGTGCACGTCTCCGAAATGGACTGGACCAACAAGAACGTGGCCCCGTCCAAGCTGGTGTCGCTGGGCGACGAGGTCGAGGTCATGGTGCTCGACATCGACGAAGACAAGCGCCGCATCTCCCTGGGCATGAAGCAGTGCCGCGCCAACCCCTGGCACGAGTTCGCCGAGCAGACCAAGCGCGGTGACCGCGTCAAGGGCCCGATCAAGTCGATCACCGACTTCGGCGTGTTCGTCGGCCTGGCCGCCGGCATCGACGGCCTGGTGCACCTGTCCGACCTGTCCTGGAACGAAGCCGGCGAACAAGCCGTACGCAACTACAAGAAGGGCCAGGAAGTCGAGGCCGTGGTGCTCGCCATCGACGTCGAGCGCGAGCGCATCAGCCTGGGCATCAAGCAGCTCGACGGCGACCCGTTCACCACCTTCGTGTCGGTGAACGACAAGGGCTCCGTCGTGACCGGCAAGGTCAAGACCGTGGACGCCAAGGGCGCCGAAATCGACCTCGGCGAAGACGTGCTCGGCTACCTGCGCGCCTCGGAAATCAGCCGCGACCGCGTGGAAGATGCCCGCAACGTGCTCAAGGAAGGCGACGAAGTGTCGGCCGTGGTCGTCAACGTCGACCGCAAGACGCGCAACATCCAGCTGTCGATCAAAGCCAAGGACAACGCCGACGCGCAGGAAGCCATGGCCAGCCTGAGCCAGAGCGCAGGCAATGCCGGCACCACCAGCCTGGGCGCCCTGCTGCGCGCCAAGCTGGACAACAACAGCAACGGCCGCTGATCCGCGCCCAATGACCCGCAGCGATCTTGTCGAAGCCCTGGCCGCCCGGTTCGGCCAGCTCACCCACCGCGATGCCGAGTTCGCCGTCAAGGCGATCCTCGACGCCATGGGCGATGCCCTGGTGAAGGGCCACCGCATCGAGATCCGGGGCTTCGGCAGTTTCTCGGTCAATCGCCGCTCGCCTCGCATCGGACGCAACCCGCGTTCGGGCGAGAGCGTGATGATTCCCGAGAAGCGCGTGCCCCACTTCAAGCCCGGCAAGGCCTTGCGCGAGCAGGTCGACGAGCGCACCGCCCTCATGCAGCAGCACGAGGACCAGCGGCGCACCGGCTGATACCCCCTCGCTACAATCGTCCCCCACCACTTGAGGGGATGTTTTGAAGTACCTCATGTGGCTGCTCAACGCGGCCATTTTTTTTGTCCTCTTCGCCTTCGCGCTGAACAACCAGGACAGCGTCACGCTCAAGCTGTTCTTCGGCCACAGCTGGGAGGCGCCGCTGGTGCTGGTGCTGCTGCTGGTGCTGCTCATCGGCGTGTTCCTCGGCGTCATCGTGATGCTGCCGCTGTGGCTGCGCGCCCGCCGGCACCGCCAGCGCGGCCACACCACCCTGTTCGGCAGCGAAACCACGCTGATGCCACAAGACCCCGTCGATCGCCGGCATGGACTTTGACCTGACCTGGCTGCTCTGGGGCCTGCCGGTGGCTTTCGCGCTGGGCTGGGTGGCCTCGCGCCTGGACCTGCGCCAGTGGCGCATCGAAGGCCGGCAGGCGCCCAAGGCCTACTTCCGCGGCCTGAACCACCTGCTCAATGAACAGCAGGACCAGGCCATCGACGCCTTCATCGAGGCCGTGCAGGGCGACCCCGACACCACCGAGCTGCACTTCGCCCTGGGCAACCTGTTCCGCCGCCGGGGCGACTACGACCGCGCCGTGCGCGTGCACGAACACCTGCTTTCGCGGGCCGACCTCAACCGCAAGGAGCGCGACCGCGCACAGCACGCGCTGGCGCTCGATTTCCTCAAGGCCGGCCTGCTCGACCGCGCCGAGTCTGCGCTGAGCAAACTCGAAGGCACGGCCTTCGAGAACGAGGCGCGCCTGGCCCTGCTGGGCATCTACGAACGCTCGCGCGACTGGGCGCAAGCCCGCGCCATCGCCGAAAAGCTCGACTCGGCGGAACACGGCGCCTTCACCACGCGCGTGGCCCACTACCTGTGCGAACTGGCCGAGCTCGCGCACCGCGAGGGCCAGGCCGAGCGCGTGCGTGCCCTGCTCGACGAGGCCGTGCGGCGCGCACCCACGCTGGCGCGCGGCTGGATGGCGCGCTCGGCCCTGCGCAACCAGCAGGGCGACGCGGCAGGCGCCCTGGACGACCTGCTGGCCCTGGCCGAACAGGCGCCCGCCGCCCTGCCGCTGGCCGCGCGCGCCATGGCCGAGCTGGCCCAGCAGACCGGCCGCACCGATCCCGTGCTGCGCACCCTGGGCAACGCCCAGGCGCGCGCGCCCTCCATCGACGTGACCGAAGCCCTGGCCCGCCTGGCGCCCCAGCCCGAGGGCGCGCGCGGCATGTACTTGCGCCACCTGGAAGCCGAGCCCTCGCTCGTGATCGCCAGCCAGTGGCTGGCGGGCGAAACCCTGTCCAACCCGCAGGCCCAGTCCAGCGTGCAGCGCGCGCTGGAGCACGCCAGCGGCCCGCTGCGGCGCTACCGCTGCGCGGCCTGCGGTTTCGAGGCGCGCCAGCACTTCTGGCAGTGCCCGGGCTGCCAGGCCTGGGACAGCTACCCGGCCCGCCGCGTGGAAGAGCTCTAGGCCTGCCCGTACCCACCGCCGCCCGGCGTGTGGATTTCGAAGATGTCGCCCGCAGCCATCTCGGCCTGGCCGATGTGCTTGAGTTCTTCCGTGCGCCCGTCGGCGCGCACCACGCGGTTGAGGCCCAGAGCCCCCGGCTGGCCACCGGCCATGCCGAACGAGGGGTGCACGCGCCCGTTGGACAGGATGCTCGCCGTCATGGGCTCCAGGAAGCGCACGCGGCGCACGCCCCCGTCGCCGCCATGCCAGCGACCCGCACCGCCCGAGCCCTGGCGGATCTGGTAGCTCTCCAGCCGCACCGGAAAGCGGAACTCCAGCACCTCGGGGTCCGTCATGCGCGAGTTGGTCATGTGCGTCTGAACCACCGACGTGCCGTTGAACCCATCGATCAGGCGGCCCGCTTCGTCCGTCACGCCGCCCGCGCCGCTGCCACCCGAGATCGTCTCGTAGTACTGGTGGCGCGCATTGCCGAAGGTGAAGTTGTTCATCGTGCACTGGCTCGCCGCCATCGCGCCCAGCGCGCCGTACAGCGCGTTGGTGATGCAGGTGGACGTCTCCACGTTGCCCGCCACCACGGAGGCCGGCGGGTTGGGGTTGAGCATGCAGCCCGGCGGGATGATCACCTCGATCGGCTTGAGGCAGCCCGCGTTGAGCGGAATGTCGTCGTCCACCAGCGTGCGGAACACGTACAGCACGGCCGCCATGCACACCGCCGTGGGCGCGTTGAAGTTGTTGGTCTGCTGCGGGCTGGTGCCGGTGAAGTCGATGCGCGCGCTGCGCTCGGCGGCATTCACGCGCACCGCCACCTGGATCTGCGCGCCGTTGTCCAGCGGCAGGGTGAACTGGCCATCCTTCAGGCGCGTGATCACGCGGCGCACCGATTCCTCGGCGTTGTCCTGCACGTGGCGCATGTAGGCCTGCACCACGTCCAGGCCGAACTGTTCGACCATCTTGCGCAGTTCCTGCACGCCCTTCTCGTTCGCGGCGATCTGTGCCTTCAGATCCGCCATGTTCTGCTGCGGGTTGCGGCTGGGGTACTCACCACTCTGCAGCAGCGCGATCATCTCGGCCTCGCGCAGGCGACCGCCCTCCACCAGCTTCACGTTGTCGATCTGCACGCCCTCTTCCTCGATGCGCGTGGAGAACGGCGGCATGGAACCCGGCGTGGTGCCGCCGATGTCGGCGTGGTGGCCACGCGAGCCCACATAGAAGGTCGGCTGGTCGGCGCCGCCAATGTAGACCGGCGTGATCACCGTCACGTCGGGCAGGTGGGTGCCGCCGTGGTACGGGTCGTTGAGCACGTACACGTCGCCCGGCTGCATGCGCCCCGCGTTCTTTCGGATCACGGTCTTGATGCTCTCGCCCATCGAGCCCAGGTGCACCGGCATGTGCGGCGCGTTGGCGATCAGGTTGCCCTCGGCGTCGAACAGCGCGCAGGAAAAGTCCAGCCGCTCCTTGATGTTCACCGAGTAGGCGGTGTTCTGCAGCTGCAGGCCCATCTGCTCGGCGATGTTCATGAACAGGTTGTTGAACACCTCCAGCAGTACCGGGTCCACCGTGGTGCCCACGGCGTGGCGCGCCGCGCGCGGCACGCGCCGCTCCAGCACCAGGTGGTCCAGCGCGGTGAGCTGGGCCTCCCAGCCCGGCTCCACCACGGTGGTGGCGTTCTTCTCGGCGATGATGGCCGGGCCGGGAATGACGTCGCCCGGGCGCAGGTCCTCGCGCACCACCAGCGCGGCGTCCTGCCACTGGCCCTCGGCGTACAGCCTTACCGTGTCGCGGCGCGGCACCTCGCGCGGCTCGTGCAGGGCGTGACGCGGCTCGGCGGGCGCGTCGCCCGCCACCACGGCCTCCACCGACACCGCCTCGGCGATCAGGCGCTTGCCGGGCATGAGGAAGGCGAAGCGCTGGCGGTAGGCCGCCTCGAAGGCCGACTCGATCGCCGCCAGCTCGCCGAAGGGCACGATGAGCGCGGCGTCGCTGCCCTCGTAGCGCACGTGCACGCGGCGGTGCAGTTGCACCTCGCCCTGGCTCACCTGCTGGGCGCGCAGCTCCTCGCCCGCTGCCTGGGCCAGCGCCTCGAGCTGCCCGGCAATCGCGCCGAGCGCGCCGGCCTCCAGCACGCGCTCCACCGCCTGCTCCTTGATCACGTTCTGATCGGCCAGGCCCATGCCATAGGCGCTCAGCACGCCGGCCAGCGGGTGCACGAACACGCGGCCCATGCCGAGCGCGTCGGCCACCAGGCAGGCGTGCTGCCCCCCCGCGCCGCCGAAGCACTGCAGGGTGTAGCGCGTCACGTCGTAGCCGCGCGCCACCGAGATCTTCTTGATCGCGTTGGCCATCTGTTGCACGGCGATGCGGATGAAGCCCTCGGCCACGTCCTCGGCGGTGCGCCCCGTCTGCTGCGCCAGTTCATCGAACTTCGCGCGCACGGCCTCGGCACTTAGGGCCTCGTTGGCCTGCGGACCGAAGACCTTCGGAAAGTGAGCGGGCTGGATCTTGCCCAGCATCACGTTCGCATCCGTCACGGCCAGCGGCCCGCCGCGGCGGTAGCTCGCGGGGCCGGGGTTGGCGCCCGCGCTCTCGGGGCCGACGCGAAAGCGTGAGCCGTCGAAGCTGAGAATGGAGCCACCACCGGCCGCCACGGTGTGGATGCTCATCATGGGCGCGCGCATGCGCACGCCGGCCACCTGGGTCTCGAACTCGCGCTCGAACGCGCCCGCGTAGTGCGACACGTCGGTGGAGGTGCCGCCCATGTCGAAGCCGATCACCTTGTCGTGCCCGGCCAGGGTGGCTGTGCGGGCCATGCCCACGATGCCGCCCGCCGGGCCCGAGAGGATGGCGTCCTTGCCCTGGAAACGGTGCGCGTCGGTCAGGCCGCCGCTGCTCTGCATGAAGAACAGCGGCACGCCCGGCATCTCGCCCGCCACCTGGTCCACGTAGCGGCGCAGGATGGGCGAGAGGTAGGCGTCCACCACCGTGGTGTCGCCCCGGCTCACGAACTTCATCATCGGGCTGGTTTCGTGCGAGGTGCTGACCTGCGTGAAGCCAATCTCGCTGGCCAGCCGCGCGGCAGCGGCCTCGTGGGTGGTGTAGCGGTAGCCGTGCATGAAGACGATGGCCACGCTGCGCAGGCCGGCATCAAAAGCGGCCCACAGGCGCTCGCGCAGGTGCGC
Source organism: Hydrogenophaga sp. SNF1 (assembly GCF_034421675.1). Taxonomy (NCBI): domain Bacteria; kingdom Pseudomonadati; phylum Pseudomonadota; class Betaproteobacteria; order Burkholderiales; family Comamonadaceae; genus Hydrogenophaga; species Hydrogenophaga sp. SNF1. The sequence goes on along the minus strand of NZ_CP139793.1, from coordinate 1,691,923 downwards.
CTCGTCCAGCGCTTTGATCAGCTCGCCGTGCGCGCCGACGCGCTCCTGCGCTTCGATCACGCGGCTGTAGAGCAGCTCGGGCAAGACGATGTGGCGGTCAAACAGGCGCGGGCGGTTCTGATAGGCGATGCGCAGCGCGTCGCGGAAGCCGCGCGTCGTGACCAGCAGCGTGGGCTCTCCCTTGCGCTCCAGCAGCGCGTTGGTGGCCACCGTGGTGCCCATCTTCACGCAGGCCACCTGGCGGGGCGTCACCGGCTCCCCGGGCTTGAGGCCCAGCAGGTAGCGGATGCCCGCCACCGCGGCGTCGCGGTATTGCTCGGGGTTCTCGGACAGCAGCTTGTGCGTCGTGAGCGTGCCGTCGGGCCGCTTGGCCACGATGTCGGTGAAGGTGCCGCCGCGGTCGATCCAGAACTGCCAGCGGGGGTCTTGCGTTGAGGTCATGTCGGTCGGGCGCGTGCGCCGTGAAAGGGAAACAGGGAAGAAAGCCGCATTCACGCGGGAATGAATCCCACGGATCGTAGCGAGTCGCGTGCCAGGCTGTCTCTCAGCCCTGCATGCGCGAGGGCAGCCAAAGCGCCAGCTCCGGCACCACGTAGGTCAGCAGAACGGCCGCCATCATCAGCGTGAACAGTGGCAGCGCCGTGCGCGCGATCCAGGTCACCTCGCGCTGCGTCAGCCCCTGCAGAACGAAGAGGTTGAAGCCCACCGGTGGCGTGATCTGCGCCATCTCCACCACCAGCACGATGAAGATGCCGAACCAGATGAGGTCGAAGCCCGCCGCCTGCACCGTGGGCAGCAGCACGGCGATGGTCAGGACCACCATCGAGATGCCGTCCAGGAAGCAGCCCAGCACGATGAAGAACAGCACCAGCAAGAGCATGAGCGCGAAGGGCGAGAGCTGCAGGCCGCCAATGAACTCGGCCACCTGGCGCGGCAGGCCGATGAAGCCCATGGCCAGCGTGAGGAAGGCCGCGCCCGCCAGAATCAGACCGATCATGCAGTACGTGCGGCAGGCCGCCACCAGGCCTTCGCGAAAACTCCCCCAGTTCAGCGAGCCTTCCAGGCGCGAGAGCACCAGCGAGCCCGCCACGCCGAGCGCCGCCGCTTCGGTGGCGGTGGCGATGCCGCTGTAGATGCCACCCAGCACCAGCGCGATCAGCGTGACCACCGGAATCAGATGGCGGGAGGCGTGAAGCTTGTGCCGCAGCGAGGTCGCCGGTTCCTTGCCCGGCAGGCGCTCCCGGTTGAGCAGAGACCAGACCACGATGTAGCCGCTGAACAGCACGGCCAGCATCACGCCCGGCACCACGCCCGCCAGGAAGAGCTTGGCGATCGACACGTTCGCCGCCACACCGTAGACGATCATGATGATCGAGGGCGGGATCAACAGGCCCAGCGTTCCCGCGCCCGCGAGGGTGCCGATGGCTTGAGCGTCCGGGTAGCCGCGCTTCTTCAGTTCGGGCAGCGTGATCTTGCCGATGGTGGCGCAGGTGGCGGCCGACGAGCCTGAAATGGCCGCAAAGATCGCGCACCCCACCACGTTGGTGTGCAGCAAACGGCCGGGCAGCCAGTTGAGCCAGGGCGCCAGGCCCTTGAACATGTCGTTGGACAGCTTGCTGCGGAACAGAATTTCCCCCATCCACAGAAACAGCGGCAAGGCGGTCAGCGTCCAACTCGAAGTGGAGCCCCACACAGTGAGCGCCATGCTGTCGCCCACCGGGCGTTGGGTGAACAGCTCCATGCCCACCAGGGCCACGCCCAGCAGCGACAGGCCGATCCACAGGCCCGACCCGAGCACGGCAAACAACAGCACGATGAGGGTCAATGCGATCACGGCGTCCATGACAGCGGCTCCTTGGGTGGGTTCATTCGGTGCGGGCAGCCGCGCCCGGCGCCAACAGATCGGTGCCCCGCCAGCGGTGCAGCACCACCTGCAGGAATGCCAGAGCCAGGCCCGCGCAGCCCACGGCCATGGCGGTTTGCGGGATCCACAGCGGCGTCACGTCGGCGCCCGGCGAGACGTCGTGCGTCACGCGCGAGACCCACACCAGGCGCGCCGCGTACCAGCTCAGGTAGCACGACAGCGCCGTGCCCGCGAGCAGGCACCACCACTCCATGGCGGCGCGCCCCCAGCCGGGCAGGCGCTCCAGCACCAGCGTCACGCGGATGTGCTCGCCACGCAGCAGCGTGGCCGGCAGGGCCAGAAACAGCGAGGCCGCGATGGCGTAGCCCGCGTAAGCGTCCAGCCCGGCCATGTCCCAGCGCAGCAGGCGCGCCAGGATGCCCAGCGAGACGGAGACAAAAGCCGCGAGCATGCCCACACACGAGAGCGCGAGCAGCCAGCGATGAACAGTACGGACGAACGCATCCATCGTGCCCTCCGGCATCGGTTCACAAGAAAGGAAGGAAGCGCAGTCGGTGGGGCGAGGCGGCCTGCGCGGGCCGGGCCCCGCCGTGCGCGAATCGGTTCAGGGCTGTTTGCGGTACGCGTCGACGATGGCCTGCCCCTCGGGACCCGCGGCCTTGATCCACTCGGCGGTCATGGTCTCGCCGATGGACGCCAGCGCCTTCCTCATGTCATCGCTCGGTTGGCTGATCGACATACCGGCGGCCTTCAACTGGCCGATGTACTCGCTGTCGAGCTTCTCGCTCAGCGCCCAGCCGCGCGCTTCCGCCTGCGCCGCCGCCGTGGTCAGCGCGTTCTGCGTGGCCTTGTCCAGCGCGTTGAAATCCTTGAGATTCACCACCGTCACATTGCGCGGCAGCCAGGCCGATACCGGGTAGAAGTGCTTCACCTGCTCGTGAAGCTTGCTCTCCACACCGCTGGCGCTGGAGGTGAGGAAATTCTGCACCGCGCCCGTGGCCAGGGCCTGCGGCAGCTCGGCGAGCTGGATCGTCACGGGCTGCGCCTTGAGCAGCTGGGCGATGCGCGTGGTGGCCGGGTTGTAGGCGCGCATCTTGGTGCCCTCCAGGTCGGACGCGTAGTTCACGGGCTTGATCGAGTACAGCGACTGCCCGGGCCAGGGCACCGAGAACAGCACCTTCAGGCCCTGCTGGGCCAGCAGCTTCTCCTGCGCGCCTTTGGCCGCCTGGTACAGGCGGCGCGATTGCTCGTAGCCCGTGGCCAGGAAGGGCACCGAGTCCACCCCGAACAGCGGGTTCTCGTTGGCCGCGCCGGAGAGAATGAACTCGCCGATCGGCGTCTGCGCGGTCTGCACCGCGCGCTTGATCTCATTGGCCTTGTAGAGCGATCCGCCCGCGTGCAGGGTGATCTTGAGCTTGCCCCCCGTGGCCTTGTCCACGTCGTTGGCGAACTGCTGCAGGTTCTGCACCTGGAAGGTATTGGCGCCGTAGCCGCTGGGCAGATCCCACCGGGTCTGCGCGTGCGCGGCGCCGGCCAGGGCCAGAGCACACAGGCCGATTGTTGTCTTGATCATGGTCGCTCTCCTTGTTCGCTCGCGAGTTGCTGGTTGAGAAGGTCGGTGATCAGCATCGCGCCCGGGGCGTGCGTGATGCAGAACGGGAGGCGGGCCTGGGCGATCGCCGCCTGGGGCGTGACCCCGCAGGCCCAGAACACGGGCACTTCGTCGGGCAGCACCGCCACGGCGTCGCCGTAGTCGGGCCGCGACAGGTCGTGGATGCCGATGGCCGCGGGGTCGCCCACATGCACCGGCGCGCCGTGCACGTCGGGAAAGCGGGAGGTGATCTCCACGGCGCGCGCCGCATCGGCTGCCTTGAACGGGCGCATGCTCACCACCATGGGGCCCGCGAACGGTCCGGCCGGCGCGGTGGCCAGATGGGTTCGGTACATGGCCACGTTGCGGCCTTCGTCCACATGGCGCAGCCGCATGCCAGCGTCCATCAGCGCCTGCTCGAACGAGAACGAACACCCGATCACGAAGGTGACGAGATCCTCCCGCCACACATCGGCGATGTCTGTCGGCTCCCCGACCAGTTCGCCGTCGCGCCAGACGCGGTAGCGCGGCATGTCGCTGCGGATGTCGATGCCCTCGCCCAAACCGGGCAGTGAGGGATCGCCCGGTCGCCCCAGCGCCAGCAGCGGGCAGGGCTTGGGGTTGCGCTGGCAGAACAGCAGGAAATCGTCCGCCAACGCCTGCGGCAGGATCACCACGTTGCCCTGCACCAGTTCGTCGGCGAGGCCGCTGGTGTGCTTCGTCCATTCGCCGCGGCGAATGGCGCCGCGCACGCGGCGCGCCAGGGCTTGCGCATCGGCATCGATTCGCCGTGTCGCCAGGTCGTCCAGGAATCCCACTGCGTTCGCCTCCGGTCCTTTGTGTTCGTGACGAGCCCGTCACATTGGGGCCGGATTGTGGTCAGTGGCCGAAGCCACCACAAACGAAAATTTTCTTGCTTATCTCATCGATTTTTTCGATGCCTTTGACTGGGGCGACTTCTGCGACGTCTTTGTGCGCGGCCGCCCCAATGCGGTGCCGTCGCCCGACCCGTTCCAGACGTCAACGAACGCCTGCGCCGAGCGCATCACCGTCTCCACCGCCTGCGCGGACGGGTCGCTGCGGTAGCTGGCATGGATAGGCAGCGGCTGCAGGCGCGCGTCGCAGGGCAACTCGCGCAGGTCGGCCACCACGAACAAGTGCCGCACCGCCTCGCGCGGCAGCGTGGCCACACCGAAGCCACCCTGCGCCATCTGCAGCATGGCCGAAACGGACGAGATGGTGTGCACGCGCCGCGGCTCCACGCGCGCCGCGCGAAAGAGCTCCAGCAGGGCCACGTGCGGCAATGAGCCGCGCTGGAAGGTCAGCAACTCCAGCTCGGCCAACTCCTGCAGCGTGTAGCGACGCCGCCGGTGCAGGCTGGCGCTGCCCACGAACACCATTTCCATCGACGGCAGCGCGCGCGAGCGCACGCCATCGGTGGTGGCTGGCAGCGCCGTGAACACCAGGTCCTGCGTGCCACGTCGCATCTGCTCGATCAGCACCGGCGTGGTCTCGACCGACAACTCCAGCTCCAGCGCCGGGTTCTCGGTGCGCAGCTGCTCCATCCACGGGATCAGCCAGGCGTGCAGCACCGACTCGATGGCGCCGATGCGCAACGACACCGCCAGCGCATCGCCCGAGCCCATCTCGGCCTTGGCCTCGCGTTGCAGCTCCAGCAAGCGCTGCGCGTAGACCAGGAAGCGCGTGCCGGCCATGGTCAGCCGAAACTGCTTGTCGCGCCGATCCAGCAGCAGCACGCCCAGCTCCTCCTCCAGCGCGGCGATTCGGCTGGACATCGCCGATTGCGTGAGGAAGAGCTTCTCGGCCGCGCGCGTCACGCTCTTGAGTGTGGCCACCCAATAGAAGGCCTCGACGAAGCGCAGATTCATGGTGTTCTCCGGGGAAATACGGACGGGCCTGGCCCGGCTTTTGCAACTATGCTGCCCGTCTTCGTCATCCGTTCAACTTTCTGGAGCGACCATGAACTTCAAGCTTGCCCTGGCCGGCGCGGCCTTCGCACTGAGCGCCAGCGCCCAGGCTCAGACCGCCTGGGACCTGCCCGCCGCCTACCCGGCCACCAACTTCCACTCGGTCAATCTTGCCAGCTTCGCCAGCGACGTCGACAAGGCCACCGGCGGCAAGCTCAAGATCACCGTGCACCCCGGCGCTTCGCTGTTCAAGGCGCCGGAGATCAAGCGCGCCGTGCAGGGCGGCCAGGCCCAGGCCGGCGAGGTGCTGCTGGCCAACTTCCAGAACGAGTGGCAGGTCTTTGGCGTGGACGGCATCCCCTTCCTGGCCACCAGCTACGCCGATTCGAAGAAGCTCTACGCCGCGCAGAAGCCCATCCTGGAGAAGAAGCTCGCCGAACAGGGCATGGTGCTGCTGTATGCGGTGGCCTGGCCGCCGCAGGGCCTGTACAGCAAGAAGCCCGTGGCCAGCGCCGCCGACCTCAAGGGCAGCAAGTGGCGCGCCTACAGCCCGGCCACCTCGCGCATCGCCGAACTGGTGGGCGCGCAGCCCGTCACCGTGCAGGCCGCCGAGCTGTCGCAGGCCCTGGCCACCGGCGTGGTCGAAAACAACATGACCTCGGGCGCCACCGGCGTGGACAGCAAGCTCTACGAACACCTCAAGTACTACTACGACGTGCAGGCCTGGCTGCCGAAGAACGCCATCATCGCCAACAAGAAGGCCTTCGACGCGCTCGACAAGGCCACGCGCGACGGCCTCATGAAGGCGGCGGCCGACGCCGAGGCGCGCGGCTGGGCGGCCTCCGAGAAGGTCAACACCGACACGCTCGCCACCCTCAAGGCCAATGGCATGGCGGTGGAGCCGCCCTCGGCCGCGCTCAAGGCCGACCTGCAGAAGGTGGGCGCCACCATGCTGCAGGAATGGCTGTCGAAGGCCGGCCCCGAAGGCCAGCAACTGATCGACGCGTACAGGAAGTAACACCCCCGCCGCGCTTCGCGCGACCCCCTCGAGGGGGCGGCACCTGAGGACCGGCGCAGCCGGATCCTCGGTGCCCTGGGTCTGGCTTCGCGGCGCCTCCACCGTTCCTCATGCGCAAACTGCTTGACTCTCTCTACCTCGGCGCCGGCTGGCTGGCCGCCCTCTTCATGATCGGTGTGCTGGTGATGGTGCTGCTGTCCATCGTCAGCCGCGTCGCCGGCTTCTACGTGCCCGGCACCGACGCCTACGCGGGCTACGCCATGGCCGGCGCCGGTTTCCTGGCGCTGGCGCACACGCTCAAGAGCAACGAGCACATCCGCGTCACGCTGATCATCGGCAAGCTGCGCGGCGGCGCGCGGCGCGGCCTGGAGCTCTGGGCGCTGTCGGTGGCGGTGCTCATGAGCGGCGCGCTGGCCTGGTACGCCTGGCGCCTGGTGTGGCAGTCCAACACCTTCCACGACATCTCCACCGCCGCCGACGCCACGCCGCTGTGGATTCCCCAGGTGCTCATGGGCCTGGGCTGCACGGTGCTGTTCATCGCACTGCTGGACGACTGGGTGCTCGAATGGCGCGGCCAGCGCTCGCGCGCCGAGGGGGAGACGCGGCATGAATGAGTTCGTCGTCACCAGCCTGCTCATCGCCTCGCTGTTCCTGCTGCTGGGCAGCGGCGTATGGATCGGCCTCACGCTCGCCGGCGTGGCCTGGATCGGCATGGAGCTGTTCTCCTCGCGCCCCGCGGGCGACGCCATGGCGCTCACCATCTGGGGCTCGGCCAGCAGCTGGACACTGACCGCGCTGCCGCTGTTCGTGTGGATGGGCGAAATCCTGTTCCGCACCAAGCTGTCGGAGAGCATGTTCAAAGGCCTGGCGCCCTGGGTGAACGCCCTGCCCGGGCGCCTGCTGCACACCAACATCCTGGGCAGCACCATCTTCGCGGCGGTCTCGGGCTCGTCGGCGGCCACCTGCGCCACCATCGGCAAGATGACCATCCCCGAGCTCACGCGGCGCGGCTACCCGCCCGAAAAAATCGTGGGCTCGCTCGGCGGCGCCAGCACGCTGGGCCTGCTGATCCCGCCCTCGATCATCATGATCGTGTACGGCGTCGCGGCCGAGGTTTCCATCGCGAAACTCTTCGTCGCCGGCGTCATCCCCGGCATCGTGCTGGCGGCGCTGTTCAGCGGCGCCATCGTGGTCTGGGCCCTGCTCAACCCCGACAAGGTGCCCAGCGCCGACACGCGGCTGAGCTTCACCGAGAAGCTCCATGAGGCGCGCCACCTGATCCCCGTCGTGGTGCTCATCGGCAGCGTCATCGGCGCCATCTACAGCGGCATCGCCACCGCCACCGAGGCGGCGGCCATCGGTGTGGTGGGCTCGCTCATCCTCTCGGGCTCGCAGGGCTCGCTCAACTGGGTGAGCTTTCGCGACTCGCTGCTGGGCGCCACGCGGCTGTACTGCATGATCGCGCTGATCCTGGCGGGCGCGGCCTTCCTCACGCTGTCCATGGGCTACATCGGCCTGCCGCGGCACCTGGCCGAATGGGTCGGTGGCCTGGGCCTCACGCCCGGCATGCTGCTGATCGCGCTGGCCGTGTTCTACATCGTGCTCGGCTGCTTCCTCGACGGCATCTCCATGATCGTGCTCACCATGGGCGTGATCCTGCCGACCGTGCAGGCCGCCGGCATCGACCTGATCTGGTTCGGCATCTTCATCGTCATCGTGGTGGAGATGGCGCAGATCACCCCGCCCGTGGGCTTCAACCTCTTCGTGCTGCAAGGCATGACGCGGCGCGAAATCACCTGGATCTCGACGGCCTGCCTGCCCTACTTCCTCATCATGGTGTTCGCCGTGCTGCTGCTCTACTGGTTCCCCGGGCTGGTGAACTGGCTGCCGTCCAAGATGTAGGCCCGGGCGCTTCCCACCGCCAACCCGCCACCGTTCGGTGTGCGGGTTTTCTTTTGCCGGTGCGGCGGCGGGCCCGCCCGTTCGACGCAACAGTGCCAACCAAAGGATCAAGCTTGCGCCGCATCGGCGCCGGCTCGGGCCAGTTCGCCCAGCATGGTGCCCCGCTCAAACCAGGGAGTCCACCATGCACAGCACGCCACCCGCGACGCTGGCCGACGTCTTGCTCAACGCCGCCAGCCTTCCCGCCCCCCACGCCCTCGTCACCGTGCACCGCGACGGCAGCGAGACCCCCTTGAGCTACCCCGGCCTGCTGGCCCGCGCGCGGGGCCTGCTGGCCGCGCTGCAGGCGCAAGGCCTGTCGCCGGGCCAGACGGTGCTGACGCAGGTCGGCGCCAGCGCCCGCCAGCTCGAGGTCTTCTGGGCCTGCGTGCTCGGGGGTCTGGTGCCCGTGCTGCTGCCCAAGGTGGCGAGCTGGCGGCGCGAGAGCGAGGCTTCCCGCCGGCTGCGCGCCGTGTGCGGTTTGCTCGGGCCTGACGCCACGCTGCTGATCGACGAAGACCAGCGGGCCGACTACGCCGGTGGCGTGGCGCCCCTGCCCAGCGGCATGCGCTGGCTCCGCGACCCCGGCGAGGCCGACGCCGCGCGGGCGCGTGCGCACCGGGCCCAGCCCGGCAATCTGGCCTACCTGCAACTGTCCTCCGGCTCCACCGGCACGCCCAAGGGCGTGCGGCTCACGCACGCGAACATGCTCGCCAACCTGCGCGACATGGCGCAGGCCCACGGGCTGCTGCCGGCGCACGGCTTCCTCAACTGGATGCCGTACTACCACGACATGGGTCTGGTGATGTTCCATCTGCTGCCCGCCTACCTCGGGGCGGGCCAGGTCAAGCTCGATGCCACCGACTTCGTCGCCGATCCGCTGCTGTGGTTGACCAAGATCCACCAGCACCGCTCGGCCGTGGTGGGTGGCCCCAACTTCGGCCTGCGCCACGTGCTCGAAGCGCTCGACGGCGGCCCGCCCGTGGGCGTGGACCTGTCCTGCGTGCGCCTGTGGTTCAACGGCGCCGAGCCGATCTGGGTGCCAACGATGCGCGCGTTCATGTCCCGCATGGCCACGGCCGGCCTGCGCCCCGACGCCATGACGCCGGCCTACGGCCTGGCCGAGGCCACGGTGGTCGTGTCGCTCTCCCCGCAGGGCGGGCGCGCGCTGGCCCACCGGCTCGACCGCCAGGCGCTGCTGCGCGACGGCCTGGTCCGGGACGCCGCCGATGGCGTGGAGGCGATCGAGTACGCCGATGTCGGCCTGCCCCTCGCCTCCACGCAGGTGCGCGTCGTCGGCGAAGACGGTGGCGAGCTCGGCGAAGAGCGTCTGGGCGAGGTCCAGGTCCGTGGCGCCAGCGTCACCAGCGGCTACGAGACCCGCGCCGAGGGCGCCGCGCGCGAATGCTTCGACGCCGAGGGCTGGCTGCGCACCGGCGACCTCGGCTTCCTGCGTGGCGGCCGCCTCACCATCACCGGCCGGCTCAAGGACGTGATCGCCCTCCACGGCCGCCAGGTGATGGCGGTCGACGTGGAGCAGCACCTGAGCCAGCTGTTCGGGCTCAAGACCGGGCGCATCGCCGCCTGCGGCGTGCCGCAGGCCGATGGCAGCGAGGCCGTGGTGCTGTTCGTGGTGGCACGCGCGCGCGACGGCGGCGGGTGCCTGCTGCACCGCCTGCGCGCCGCCGCCGAGGCCTACCTGGCGCACCCGGTGGCCTGCGCCGTGCCGGTGCGCCGCATCCCGCACACCTCCAGCGGCAAGCCGCAGCGCCACCAGCTCCGGCGGCAATGGCAGCTGGGCGAATTCGCCGAGCGGCTCCAGGCCGTCCCTGCCCCTGCGCCCCAGGCGCCGTCCCCGGCACCGGCCAACGACGACCTGGTGCGCCAGGTGGTGCAGGCCTGGTCCGAGGCCCTGCGCCTGCGTCCCGGCGATATCGGCCTGGACACCCCGTTCACCTCGCTGGGCGGCGGCTCGGTGCAGGCGATCCAGGCGCTGGCGCTGCTCGAAAAACGCCTGGGCCGCCGCCTCGGCACGGGGCTGCTGGTCGACGGCCGCACGGTGCGCGACACCGTGGCCTACCTGGAGCGCCACCCAGCGCCCTCGCAGGCCGCGCGTGCCACCTCCGCCTCCACCTCTGCCTCCACCTCTGCCTCCACCGCTTCCCCCGCCTGTGCGCCGGCGCAGGCGCCTGCCGACGCGTCGCCGGCCATCGCCGTCATCGGCATGGCCTGCCGCTTCCCCGGCGCGGCCTCGCCGGCGCAGTTCTGGGGCCAGCTGCGCGACGGCGTGTCGTCGATCCGCGAAGTGCCGGCGCCGCCCTGGATGCCCGAAGGCCAGCGCCTGCACATGGGGCGCATCGATGGCATCGAGCTGTTCGCGGCCGACTTCTTCGGCGTGGACGACGAAGAGGCCCGGCTCATGGACCCCCAGCAGCGCCTGATGCTCGAGTTGGGCTATGAAGCACTCGACGACGCCGGCTACACCGGCGCCCGTATGCCGGCCCAGCGCAAGGTCGGCGTCTGTGTCGGCTCGATCCACAACGCCTACCTGGAGCCGCTCATCGAACTGCGCCGCCGGGGCGATTGCCCTGCCGCGCAGCACCCGCAGCTGCTACCGGGCAACCTGTTGAGCATCATCGCCGCGCGCGTGTCGCAGCGGCTCGACCTCAAAGGCCCCGCTCTGCACATCGACACGGCCTGCGCGTCCTCGCTGGTGGCGCTGCACTGCGCCTGCACCGAACTGCGGTCGGGCCAGTGCGAGATCGCGCTGGCCGGCGGTGTGAGCCTGCTGTCCACGCTCAGCATGTTGCAGCTGCTCAGCCAGACCGGCACCCTGTCGGACGAAGGCGTCTGCCGGGTATTCGACGAGGCCGCCAGCGGCATGGTGGCCAGCGAGGGCGCGGGCCTGGTGGTGCTCAAGCGGCTCGACCAGGCGCTGGCCGACGGCGACCGCATCGACGCGGTGATATCGGCCACCGCCGTCACCAACGACGGCCACTCGATCGGCCTCATGGCGCCCACGCTGGAAGGGCAGGAAGCGATGCTGCGGCAGGCCCTGGCCCAGGCCGGCCTACACCCCTCGCAGATCGGCTACGTCGAGGCCCATGGCACCGGCACGCCGGTCGGCGACGCGATCGAGGTGCACGCGCTCACCAGCGTGTTTGGCGAGCCGGGCGGCGCGCCGTACTGCGGCATCGGTTCGGTCAAGGCCAACATCGGCCACCCCATGGCCGCGGCCGGCGTGGCGGGGCTGATCAAGCTGCTGCTGTCCCTGCGGCACGGGCTGCTGCCGCCCACCTTGAACCTGCGCAAGCCCCACCCGAACCTGCGCCTGGAGCACACGCCGTTCTGGCCGGTGCTGTCCGCCGCGCCCTGGCCCCGGGGCGCGGCCCCGCGGCATGCCGGCATCAGCTCCTTCGGTTTCGGCGGCACCAACGCGCACGCGATCGTGTCCGACGCGCCGCTGCCCGCGGCCCGCGCGCGCACCACGCGTTCGCACCACCTGCTGTGCCTGTCGGCGCGCAACCGCGAGGAACTGCTGGCGGTGCGCTCCCGCCTGCTCGACCAACTGCTGGAGCAACCCGACCTGTCGATGCTCGACCTGTCGTTCACCCGCTGCGCGGGGCGCGAAGCCTTCAGGCTGCGCGAATGCCTGGTGGTCTGCGGCGTGCGGGACGCCATCGACCAGCTGCGGCACGGACCTCGGGCACGGCCCGGCGACGAGGGGCTGGCGGCCCTGGTGGCACTGGGCCAGCGCTGGCTGCGCGGCGAACCCGTCGACTGGCGCGAGCACTTTCGTGGCAGCGGCGCGCGCATCGTGCCCCTGCCGACCTACCCCTTCACCCGCCGCGCGTACTGGCTGCCGGGCAGCTCACCCGACACGCGGGGGCCAGCCGCGCCAGTGGCGCGCGAGCCAGCCGGCGGATCGCCCGGTGCCAGCGCCGCGGGCCGTGACGACCCGCGCCCCGCCCCGGCGCGGACCACCGACGCGCAGGCAGCAATCGGGCAGACCGCCACCGCCACCACCGCCACCACCGCCACCACCACCGCCACCGCCACCACCACCGCCACCACCACCGCCACCGCCAGCCCACCGGCCGCCCCGCCACCCGCCGGTCCGCTGGCCGAGGACACCGTGGCCCACTGGATCGAGACCGAGCTCGCGTCGCACGGCCTCTTGTGCGCCGACCGCTCGGTGCCGTTCTCGCGGCTCGGCGCCGACTCGCTGATCGCCGTGCACACCTGCCACGCGCTCGCGGCCCGGCTGGGCACCGACGTGTCCATGGCGCTGTTCTTCGAGTACGCCTCGGTCGAGCGCCTGGCGCGCCACCTGGCCCGGCTGCACGGCCCGTTGATCGAACGCCTGCTGGCCGAGGCCACCACCCGCACGCCGCTGGCGCCGCGCTGATCCACCGCCGCTAAGATGCACACCCCGCCACCACCCAGGTGCGCGGGGTTCGTTTTTCCGGAGATCCCTTTCGTGTTCAAGAACCTCACGCTCTACCGCATCGGCCCCGGTTGGGCGCCCACGCCCGATGCGATGGAGAAAGCCCTGGACGGCCAGCGCTTCGTGCCCTGCCCCGCCACGCAGGACAAATCGGTCGGCTGGGTGGAGCCGCGCGGCGAGGCCCACGGCCCGCTGGTGGAAGCCATCGCCGGCCAGCGCATCCTCAAGCTGCAGATCGAAACCAAGTCGGTGCCCGGTGCCGTCGTGCGCCGCAAGGCCCAGGAGGCGGCCGATCACATCGAAGCCACCACGGGCCGCAAGCCCGGCAAAAAGGAAACCAAGGCCCTGCGCGAAGACGCCCTGCTCTCGCTGCTGCCGCAGGCCTTCTCGCGCCAGCAGACGTCCTGGGTGTGGATCGACCCCGAGCGCGGCTGGCTCGCCACCGACGCCAGCAGCCAGGGCAAGCTCGACGACCTGGTCACCGCCCTGGTGCGCGCCTTCGACGGCCTGGTGCTCACGCTCTTCAATACGCAGCAGACGCCGCAGAGCGCCATGACGCAGTGGCTCAGCGCCAGCGACGCCGAGGAATGGCCCGAGGGCCTGGCCGTGGAGCGCGACTGCGAGCTGCGCTCCAGCGATGAGGAAAAGTCGGTGGTGAAATTCACCCGCCACCACCTCTTCAACGACGAGGTGCGCCGCCACATCAGCGAAGGCAAACTGCCCACGCGCCTGGCGCTCAACTGGGAAGGCCGCGTCGGCTTCACGCTCACCGAAAGCATGGCGCTCAAGAAGATCCAGTTCCTCGAAGGCGTGTTCGAAGAGAACCAGGGCAAGGAAGAGCAGAGTTTCGACAGCAACGTCGCCATCGGCACGGGCGAGCTGCGCGGCGTGCTCGACGCGCTCATTGCAGCGCTCGGCGGTGAACTGCAACCGGGTCAGGTGCCGGGGCATGAGCCCGCGCCGGCCGGCGCGGCGCCCGCGTCCGACGCCACCCTGGCCAAGGCCAGCGACGACGCACCGTTCTGAACATGGCCTCGGTGCTCGCCATCTGCCTCGGGGCCTGCGCCGGCGCGCTGCTGCGCTGGCGCCTCGGGCTGTGGCTGAGCCAGCCGCACAGCCTGCTGCCCTGGGGCACGCTGGCGGCCAACTGGATCGGCGCCTATGCCATCGGCCTGGCCCTGGCCGTGTTCCACGCCAACCCGCACATCGACCCGGTCTGGCGCCTGGCCATCGTCACCGGCCTGCTGGGGGCGCTCACCACCTTCTCCACCTTCTCCGTCGAGGTGATCACGCTGCTGCAGCAGGGCCGGCTGGCGCTGGCCCTGGGCGTGGCCTCGCTGCACCTGCTCGGCTCGCTGCTGCTCACCTGGCTGGGGCTCAAGACCCTGGCCTAAGCGGCGGGCGCGCCCCGCTCAGGCCGACCGGCCGTCGAAGTGCTGCACCGGGATCGCCGCGAGGTCGATGCCCTCCACGCAGCGCAGGTTGATCGCCGCCATGGCCCGGCCCTGCGGGTCGGTGCCCTCGCCATACGGGTGCATGCCGCACACCGGGCAGAAGCGGTGCTTGATGAGGTGCTGGTTGAAGGTGTAAGTGCTCGCGGCGTCCTCGGGCGTCTGGAGCACGAGGCTCGCGCGCGGCACGAACCACAGCAGCGAACCCTTGCGCGAGCAGATGGAACAGTTACAGGCCAGCGCGCCGTCGATGCGGCCTTCGACCTCGAACGCGACGCGGCCGCAGTGGCAGCTGCCTTGGTACTTCATGGCGGTGTCCTCCTGAAAAGCTCATGCTGATGTGCCGGGTGGGCGGGCGCGAGCGCCAGCCCGCGGCAGCGGCCCAGGCGAAAGGCGGTCGGGCATGGAAACGTCCTCGGGGTGCGTGCGTGTGCTCAGGCTGGCGAATGGCAGGCCACGCAGAGCTTGTTGCCCTCGGTGTCGCGGAAGTAGGCGCCGTAGTAGTGGGCGTGGTATTCGGGGCGCGGCCCGGGCCGCCCCTCGCAGGTGCCACCGCTGGCCAGCGCCATGGCGTGGGCGAGGTCCACGGTGGCGCGCCGCTCGGCCAGGAAGGCCACCATCTGGCCATTGCCCACCGCGTGGGCCTGCGCGTCGTGTGGCCGGCCGATGAGGAACAGGGGCCGCGGGCCGGGCTCGGACTGCCAGCCGGCCCAGGGCCGCGCGGGATCGCAGAAGCGCTCCTGGATGCCCAGCACGGGCATCAGTTGCCGGTAGAAGGCCAGCGCGCGGTCGAAGTCGCTGACGCCCAGGTGGATGTGGGAAAACACAAGGGCTCCGCTCAGGTGGGCGCCACGCAGCCCTGGGGCTTGAACACGCGCTCGGTCGAGGCGGGGTGGCGGTCCAGCTTGCCGGCGGGCCGCACCGGGCGGCGAACCAGTTCGCCGCCACAGTTGGGGCAGACGCCCGCCAGCGAGCCGCTGGCGCAGTCCTCGCAGAAGGTGCACTCGAAGGAGCAGATGCGGGCGTTGCGCGCCTCGGGCGGCAGGTCGGCGTTGCAGCACTCGCAGTTGGGACGCAGTTGGAGCATGGAGGGTCTCGGCGGGCAGCGGAGGAAACGGCCAGTGTAGGCAATCCACGGGCCGCGCACAGCCCCCTCGACCGCTGCCGGCCGCGCGCCCGGCTTCAGTAGTACGGCACCACGCGCTGCGGCCGTTCGGCGTGGCGGCGGGCCGCCCGCCACAGCGCGGCGGGCGCGGCGCGCAACCGCCGCCCCAGGCACCGGGCCAGCGCGGCCACGGGGGAAGGGGCGCGGGACAACGCGAAGAAGGGAATGGCTTTCATGCGGGGCTCCAGCGCGCGCCGGTCGCGCGAGCCGCCATTTCAGCGGGGCCACGCCATCCGCGCGCGGGGCATCTGTCCCGCGGCGCCCCCCATGGCCGCAGCGCGGCGCCCTAAGGCCGGGACAGCCGTCCCGCGCCCCCATCGGCCAGTGGCAGGCCGTGGCCATAGCCCGCCTCGCGCGCCCGCACGATGGCCTGCGCGCGCGTGGCCACCTCGAGCTTGCCGAACACGGCGGAGACCTTGTTGCGCACCGTCTTCTCACTCAGGCCCAGGTGGGCCGCGATCTGCAGGTTGTCGAGGCCCTGGGCCAGCAGTTCCAGCAGGGCCCGTTCGCCAGGGCTGAGCCGCGCGAACAGCGGCGAGGCGGGCGCCGCGCCCGCGTCCGCCTGCGCGAGGAAAGCGCGCACGGTGGCAAAGGCCTCGGCGAAGGCCGGCTCCTGCCGCAGCAGCACGTGGTTCCGGCTATCGAGGGCAACGAAGCGCGCACCCTCGATCAGACCCGCGATGAGGCGCCCCTCGTCGAAGGGCACACGCTGGTCCCCGCGAGCGTGCATCACCAAGGTCGGGCAACGCACACGCCGGGCTTCGTCGCTGACGTCGATGTGCCCGAAGGCCGCGATGGTGCGCGCCGCGTGCCCGGGGCTGCATGAGAGGCGTTCCAGCTCGTTGAACCAGCGCGTCTGCTCGGGCGTGCCGCCCGGAATGAACAGCGAGGTAAAGACCTGGCGAAAGGCCTCATTGTCCTGGCCCCAGCCGATCTCGACCAGGTCGAGCAGCATCCGGGCCTCCCTCAGCTGCGGCGGCGTGGGCTGGCGGTGCAGCAGGCCCCGCACGTAGCCGCCGAGAATGGCCAGCGCGGTCACGCGCTCGGGGTGGCGCGCCGCGTAGGCCACGGCCACGGCGGCGCCTTGCGAGCAACCGAGCAGCGCAAAGCGCGCCAGCCCGGCCGCGTCCACCACCGCCTCCAGATCGGCCAGCCAGGCCTCCAGCGAGGGTGGCGTCTCGCCGCGGTCGGACAGGCCGCAACCTCGTCCGTCGTAGCGGATCAGCGTGTGCCCGCGGCCCAACTCGTCGATCCAGGGCCGCCAGACCGGGCTGCCGAGGTCGCCGTCGAGGTGGGTGAGGAAATGCGCCGCGCGCACCAGCGGTGGGCCTTGCCCGGTGCTGGCGTGGGCGATCCGCACCCCGTCGGCGGTGGTGCAGAAGCGGATGGACTGCGTGAGCGGCGGCGCCACGCGGGCATTATGAAATCGGGCATGCCCCGTTCCCCCATCGTTTGGTCGGAATTGGGCGCTGACCAACAATGCCCCGACCACCCGGGCCATGCGCCCATCCATCCCCCGCAGGAGATCCTCCATGGCCCAGTACAAGGTCGGCTACATCATCGGCAGCCTCGCCAGCGCCTCCATCAACCGCCAGCTCGCCAAGGCCCTGGTCAAGCTCGCGCCGGCGGAATTGGCCCTGCACGAGATCCCCATCAAGGACCTGCCGCTGTACAGCTACGACCACGACGCCAATTACCCGGCCGTGGCCACCGCCTTCAAGCAGGCCATCGCCGACGCCGACGCCCTGCTCTTCGTTACGCCCGAGTACAACCGCTCCATCCCGGGCGGCCTGAAGAACGCGATCGACTGGGGGTCGCGCCCCTGGGGCAAGAACTCGTTCACGGGCAAGCCCTCGGGCGTCATCGGCGCCTCGGTGGGCGCCATCGGCACCGCGCTGGCGCAGGCCCACCTGCGCGCCGTGCTCAACTTCTGCGCTGCGCCGCAGATGGCGCAGCCCGAGGCCTACATCCAGTTCAAGAAGGGCCTGGTGGCGGAGGACGGCAGTTGCACCGACGCCGGCACCGAGGAGTTCCTGCGCAACTACATGAAAGCCTTCGCCGCCTTCGTGGCGGCGAACAAGGCCCGCGGCTGAGCCCGTGGGCGCCCCGGCCACTCCCCTGGCGAGCGTGCTGTCGCGCTCGCCCAGCTACCGCCTCGACCAGGTCACGCCCCTCGCGGGCCGCTGCCGCGGCACCTTGATCCACTGCACCTTCGAGGCGCACACGGTGGAGATCCCGCCGCTGGACGAGGTGGTGCTGCTGGCCGCCAACGAGTACCGGCTCAAGCGCGCGCTGTTCGACTTCGGCTGGGGCTTTCGCGACCACTTCAGCAGCCACCCGCACCCGCTGCACGTCTTTCCCGCCGGCAACGCCTACCGCTGGTGCAAGGACGGCTACGCCGACGTCACGCTGCTGGCGCTGTCGGCCGGCGACCTCAATGGCCTGCTCGACGAGCTGGGCCACCGCAACCCCGGCGACGGCCTGTGGCAGCTGTCGCAGCGCGGCTTCGCCAACCCCACCATCTACCAGCTGGTGACGCAGTTCATGCAGCACGCCTCCAGCGCCAGCCCGCGGCTGATGGTGGACAGCTACTGCGCCGTGATCGCCAACGAGCTGGGCCAGCAGTGGGGCGCGCGCGGGCGCGCCGGCCCCGCGGTGCGCAAGCTGCCGCCGGCCGTGCTCAAGCGGCTCATCGACCACATCAAGGAACACCTCACGCAGGACCTGAGCCTGGACGAGCTCGCGGCCATCACGGGCTTCTCCAAGTTCCACTTCCTGCGCTGCTTCAAGGCCTCCACCGGCCGCTCGCCGCTGCAGTACGTGGGCGACCTGCGCGTGGCGCACGCGCGCCGCCTGCTGGAGCGCACCGGCCTGCCCATGGACGCGGTGGCGCGCGACAGCGGCTTTTCCGGCGCCGACCACCTGGCGCGCGCCTTCGGCAAGGCCACGGGCCTGTCGCCGCGCGCCTACCGCACCGCGCTGGGCGGCGTGAGCGGGCGGCGCCGGCACTGAGGGCCGCGCCACGCCGCGTGGCCTCAGCCCGCGTGGCGGCGCTCGTGGTCGGCCGCGGCGCGCAGCACCAGCGCGTCGTCAAAGTGACGCCCGATCAGCATCAGGCCCACCGGCTTGCCGTCCGCCTCGCCGCAGGGCACGCTGACCGCGGGATGGCCGGTGAGGTCGAAGGGGCTGGTGTTGGCCAGCATGGTCCAGCTGTGCTGGATCACCTCGGCCACCGGCGCGTCGTCGGACGGAATGGGCAACGTGGGGAAGGGCGTGGTGGGCATGAGCAGCAGCTCGCGGCCGTCCAGTGCCTCGTCGTACGCCGCGCGCAGGCGCCGGCGCAGGTTCTGGGCCTTGGCGTAGAAGCGGCCCTGGTACTGCTGGTGCAGGTAGGCGCCGAGCAGCATGCCGATCTTCAGCGTGTGCGGCATCTCGTTGGCGCGCGCGCGCAGGCCGCCCAGCGCGGTCATCAGCGACAGCGGGTACGCGCCCGTGGTGAGGTGGCCCGCGCCCTGGCCGCCGTAGAGCGTGTGGTAGGTGCCTTCGTTGGCGATGGCGCTCCAGATCGCAAAGCCATGGCGGTGCCAGGGCACCGAGACCTCGTCGACCACCGCGCCCGCCGCGCGCAGCGCCTCGATGGCGGCGCGCACCGCGCTGTCGGTGCCCGGGTGCGACTCGGGCAGGCCGAAGGACTCCTTCACCACGCCGATGCGCAGGCCCTTCACGCCGCGGTCCAGGCCCTGGGTGTAGCGCTCCACCCGCACGCCGCGCTGGCGACCGTCGATGCCGTCCTCGCCCGCGATCGCCTCCAGCAGCAAGGCCACGCCGGCCACGTCGCGCGCCATGGGCCCCACGTGGTCGATGCTGTGGTCCAGGCCCATGACGCCGGTGTAAGGCACCAGGCCATAGGTGGGCTTGAGGCCCACGATGCCCGAGAACGAGGCCGGGATGCGGATGGAGCCGGCCTGGTCGGCGCCGATGGCCAGGTCCACCTCGCCCGCCACCAGCAGCGCGGCGCTGCCGGTGGTGGAGCCGCCCGGCGTGTGGCCCGGATTGCGCGGGCTGTTCACCGGGCCGCCTGCGCTGGTGGCGCTGCCGCCAGAGAAGGAGAAGTACTCGCAGGCCGACTTGCCCACGATGTGTCCGCCCGCGTCCAGGATGCGCGTGACCAGCGTGGCGTCGCCCTCGGGCGCATAGCCTTCCAGCAGCGAGGCGCCGTTCATCATGGGCACGCCGGCGATCTGCACGTTGTCCTTGATCGCCACCGTCTTGCCCGCCAGCGGGCCCTCGGCCGCGCCACGGATGTCGCAGCGCACCGACCAGGCGCCCCAGGGGTTGTCCTTCGCCTCGGGCCGCGTGCCGCCGGCGCGCGGGTAGCGCACGGGCAGGGTCTGGTCGGGCAGGCGGTCGACCGTGCGGAACTCGGGCACCAGCGGGGCCAGCATGTCCAGCACGGTTTGCGCGTAGTCGGCGTCGACGTCGATGCCCAGTTCCTCGCCCAGGTAGCGCAGGCGGTCCTTGTTCGGCAGATGGAATGCCATGGTGTTCCCTTGAAAGTCTTGTTGGAGATCGGCGGGCGCGGGTCGCGCCGCCTCAGCCCGCGAACTCGGCCGACTCGACCAGCGCCGCCATCGCCGCGGCGTCGCTGGCGCGGGCCTCGCGCACGGTGCGGCCCTTCTCCAGCACCACGATGCGGTCGGACAGGGCGCGCAGGAAGTCGAGGTTCTGCTCGACCAGCACGATGGACAGGCGGTGGCGCTCGCGCAGTGCGCGCAGCAGCACCACCATGTCCTCGATGATGGAGGGCTGTATGCCCTCGGTGGGTTCGTCCAGCAGCACCAGCGTGGGCCGCGTGCACAGGCAACGCGCCAGCGCCAGGATCTGCTGCTCGCCACCGCTCAGCAGGCCGCCGGGGCGCTCCAGCAGGCGCGGCAGCGCGGGGAAGTCGGCCAGCACCTCGTCCACCACGCGCGCCGCCTCGCGCCGCCCGTGCACCGAGGCCGCGAACAGCAGGTTCTCGCGCACCGACAGCAGCGGGAAAATGCGCCGGCCCTGCGGCACATAGCCGATGCCCAGCGCCACGCGCCGGTGCGTGGGCAGGCCCGCGATCGACTGGCCCCGCCAGCGCAGCGTGCCCGCCGTCAGCGCGATCTCGCCCACGATGGCGCGCATGAGCGTGGTCTTGCCCATGCCGTTGTGCCCCAGCACGCCGAGGAACTCGCCCTCACCCACCGACAGCGAGACGCCGTCGAGCACGTTGATGCGGCCGTAGCCGCCACGGATGCCTTGCAGTTCAAGCACGCACATGCTCCTCTCGACCCAGGTAGACGTCGCGCACCACGGGATCGGCCAGCACCGCGTCCACGGCGCCGTCGCGCAGCACGGCGCCGCGGTGCAGCACCGTCACGCGCTCGGCAATGCGGCGCACGAAGCGCATGTCGTGCTCCACCACCACGATGGCGCGGCCCGCGCCGCGCATGGACAGGATCAGCTCGGCCGTGCGCGCGGTCTCCTCCTCGCTCATGCCGGCCACCGGCTCGTCCAGCAGCACCAGCAGCGGGTCGGTCGCGAGCACCATGCCCAGCTCCACCCACTGGCGCTGGCCGTGCGAGAGCGCACCCAGCTGGCGCTGGCGCACCGCGCCCAGGCGCAGCTGTTCGAGCACCTCGTCGACCACCGCGCCCACCGGGCGGCGCGCGCGGTGGCGGCCGGCGGCCACGCGCAGGCTGGCGTCCACCGTGAGGCCGTCGAACACGCTGGACACCTGGGTCTTCACGCCCACGCCCAGCCGCGCGATCTCGTGGCGCTCGAAGCCATTGACCTCGCGGCCCAGGATGCGCACGCGGCCCGCGCTCGGCGCCTGCTGGCCCGTGAGCGTCTTGAACAGCGTGCTTTTGCCCGCGCCGTTGGGGCCGATGAGGCAGCGCAGCTCGCCGCGCGCCACGGACAGGTTCACCCGGTCCACCGCCACCACGCCGCCGAAGCGCACGCTCAGGTCTTCGGTGTGGATGGCCAGGTCCTGCGGGGATGCCGGGGCGCTCATGCGGCGCCCCCGTCGCGGCCGGGCATGCGCTCGCGCAGCCAGGGCAGCAGGCCCTTGGGCAGCAGCAGCACGCACAGCACGAAGATCGTGCCCAGCACCAGGTTGGTGTCGGCCAGGCGCGTCTGGCCCAGCCAGGTGGTCAGCCACTGGATCAGCACGCAGCCCAGCACCGGGCCGAGCAGCAGGCCCACGCCACCCACCTGGGCCCAGATGATGATCTGCGCCGCGAAGCTGATGCCGAACACATCGGGTCCGACGAAGCCGCCCCAGGCCGCGTGCAGCGCGCCCGCCAGACCGGCGATGGCCGCGCCGATCACGAACACGCCGAGCTTGTGGGCGCGCGCGTCGTAGCCCAGAAGCTCGGCGCGCAGCTCATGCTCGCGGATCGCCGCGACGACCTGGCCGAAACGCGAACGCACCAGGCCCTCGAGGCCCGCGTAGACCAGGACCAGCAGCACCGCGCTCAGCAGGTAGAGCTGTGCGAAGTCCAGCTCCTGCCCGAACAGCGCGATCGGTGGCACGCCCGGGATGCCGTTGTAGCCACCCAGCGCCACCTCGCCGAGGCGGAAATCCGAGCCCGACACGGTGTTGACCAGATGGAACAGGATCAGCGAAGCGGTCAGCGTGATCACGCCCAGGTAGACGTCGCTGATGCGGCCGTAGAACAGGAAGTAGCCCATCAGCGCCGCGCCCGCCACCGGCAGCAGCAAGGCGGCGCCCAGGGCGATCGCGCTGCCCTGGCCATTGAGCGCCAGCACCGCGTAGGCGTAGGCGCCCAGGCCAAAGAACACCGACTGGCCGAAGCTGAAGATGCCCGCCACGCCCCACACCAGCGCCATGCTCAGCGCCAGGATGGACAAGATCACGTAGACGTTGAGCGTGACCAGCGTGGCCAGGTCCACCAGCCAGGCGACGCCGAACAGCGCCACCACCGCCAGCGCCCACGCCAGCGGCTTGACACCTGCAATGCGTGCGCTCACAGCGACCTCCGGAAGAAGCGGCCGGTGATGCCCGACGGCATGAGGCGCAGCAGCACCACGGCCAGTGCCAGCAGCGCCACGTGCCCGGCCACCGGCGTGGCCCAGCGCGTGACCAGCTCGCTCAGCGTGCCGAACAGCGAACTCGCCACCACCGTGCCCGTGATCGCGTTGGCCCCGCCGGTGATGACGGTGATGAAGGCGCGCGTGACGTAGGCCGTGCCGATGGTGGGCACCGCGCCGGTCAGCGGTGCCATCACCGCGCCCGCCAGGCCGCTGATGGCCGCGCCGGCCGCGAAGGTCCAGGCGTACACGCGCGAGGTGTTCATGCCCAGGGCCTCGGCCATCGGCGCGTTCTGCATGGTGCCGCGCGCCAGCAGGCCGGTGCGCGTGTGGCGCAGCACCCACCAGGTGCCCAGCACCAGCGCGGCGGCGACCGCGATGATCAGCACGCTGTACCAGGAGTCGCGGTAGCCGCCGAGCGTGAAGCTGCCCAGCGGCGCGACCACGCCGCGCTGCTGGAAGCCGAAGGCCCAGGTCGCCAGGCCGATGAGCGCCAGGCTCACGCCCCAGGTGGCGAGGATGGTGTCGAGCATGCGCCCGTAGAGGTGGCGGATGATCAGCCGCTCCAGCGCGTAGCCCACCAGCCCCACCACCGCCGGCGCGACCACGAACATGGCGAGCCAGATGTTGAGGCCGGCCTGCACGCTGAGCACCAGGGTATAGCCGCCGATCATGAGGAACTCGCCGTGTGCGAAGTTCACCACCCGCATCATCCCGAAAACGATGGCCAGGCCCAGGCTGGTGAGCACCAGCAGGGCAATGGCGTAGACGAGGTGGAAGGACAGGACCGCGTAGTCCATCAGATGCGCGGCTCGAACTGCTGGTTGGTGTTCGGGTTCTTCACCAGGTCGCACTGGCCCACCATGTCGATGGCCGTGACCGCTCGGCTCTTGTCCAGCACGCGGTAACCGCCGTCGCGCACCTCGGCCAGGTACATGTCGTAGCTGCAGTGGTGGGTGGCGGGGTCGAGCGCCACCTGGCCGTGCGGCGCGTCGATCGACAGGTTCGACTCCAGCGCCTTGAGCACCGCGTTGCGCTCCAGGCTGCCGGCCTTGGCCACGGCGGCGGCCCACAGCCGCAGCGCCACGTACTCGTTCATCGTGGTGTTGCTCACGTAGTCCTTGTGGCCCGCGTCGCGGTAGGCCTTGATGAAGGCCTTGTTCGAGGGCATGTCCAGCTCCTCGAAATAGTTGGTGCAGACGATCACGCCGTTGGTGATCTCCTTGGGCATGAGCAGGTGCTCGCCCACGTCGCCGAAGGTCTGCGAGGCCAGGGCGACCTTGCCCTTCATGCCCGAGGCCGCCCACTGGCCGTAGAAGCTGCCGTGCGCCGGACCGACGAAGCTGTTGATGATGGCGTTGGGTGCCGCGGCCTGGATCTTGGCGATGGTGGTGTTGAAGTTCGCCGCGTCCATGGGGAACAGCTCCACCCCCACCACCTCGCCGCCGTGCTCGGCCGCGAGCCGGCGGATCCATTTGGCCGAGAGCTGGCCGAAGTTGTAGTCCGCGCCCAGCACGTAGAGCTTCTTGCCGTGGTTCTTGATCAGGTGCGGCACGATGGTGCGCAGCGCGTGGCTGGGCGTCACGCCGGTGAGCACGGTGTTGCGGTCGCACACGCCGCCCTCGTAGGGCATGTTGTAGAAGTAGGGCACGTTGGCGCGGCGCAGCACGGGGCGCACCACCTCGCGCGCGGCGCTGGTCACGCCGCCGAAGGCCACCACGGCCTTGTCGCGCAGCGCCAGCTGCTGGCCGAACTGCGCGTAGAGCTGGTTGTTCGACTGCGTGTCGTATTCGACGATGCGCAGCGGGCGGCCCAGCAGGCCGCCGGCCGCGTTGATCTGGGCCACGCCGAACTTGAGCACGTTGCTCTTGCCGCGCCCGAAGGGCTGCAGCGGGCCGGACATGTCCTGGATGCTGCCGATGACGATCTCATTGCCCTGGGCGCGCGCCAGGGAAGACAGGCCCGCGAGCGGAGCGGCCAGCAGGCCGGAGGCCAGGGTGCCGGTGAAGGCGCGGCGGTTCAGGTTCATTGGAGGTCTCCTCGTCGTTGCCACAAGACCCGGGCGGGTCGAACGGGGAGCGAAGGTATGTCAGGCCAGCGGCGCGGTGGGCCCCACCGGAGCGCGCGGCCCAGCTTCCGCGCAATTTCGGCCGGGTCGGCGCAATCCGGCCCGGATGGGCTGGGCACGCGGCTTGCCGCCGCGCGGCTTTCCCCCACCCAGTTCAAGGAGGTATCACATGGCCCGATGCGAGGTTTGCGGCAACAACTACGACCGATCCTTCCAGATCGTCACGCAGGACAAGACCGTGACCGTGGACAGCTTCGAGTGCGCCATCCACGCCTGCGCGCCCGCGTGCGCGCACTGCGGCTGCAAGGTCATTGGCCACGGCGTGCAGGACGGCGAGCGCATCTTCTGCTGCGCGCATTGCGCCCGCGAGTCGGGCGTGACCGAACTGCAGGACCGCAGCTGATCCCTCAGCGCGATCCTGGTCGCTTGACCGGCCCCTTGCGGGGCGCACCCACGCGGTCGGGCGAGGGCCGGGCCGGCGAATCGTCCATCGGGCGCTCGTGGCCTTCGCGCACGTTGTCCAGGGCATCGCGCGACTGCTGGCGCAGGCGCCGCGCCCCGTCGCTCTGGGGCTCCCGCGCCGAAGGCTTGGGCGCGTCCGAGGCCGCGGCGTTCACCGGGTCGCCCGCGCCGGGTTCAAGGTGCCAGTCCTTGTCGTCGCGCGAAGTGGCGTGCGGCTCCCGTGGCTGAGCAGCCGCACTGGCCGCCACCGGGTCGCTGGCCGGAAAGGTGTTCTCCAGCGCCTCGTCCAAGGCCTCCTGGTAGGTCGGTACCTTGTCCTTTGGTGAGCGCGCCTGACCGGACAGGCGCACGTCCTCCTTCTCCTTCAGGTCCTTCTCTTTCGGGTTGTCGTGTGGCATGGGGCAAGCTCCTTGGCGCCCTGCTGGCCGGCGAAGGCCGGGCACCTGGGGCGCGCTCGACCTGCAATCGATGTTCCTGGACCTGGGCCGTGAGGCGGCGTCAGACCACGCTCAGGCACAGCGGCAGCAAGGCGGGCACCAGGGCCTGGCTCGCGCACCCCAGGTGCCCGAGCACCAGCAGCACCATCAGGCGCGCGAGCCGCAGCATGATCCACCCGCCTTGGCCGCCGGAGCGCTCTCGTAGCGGTCGTGGTGCCGCACCCAGCCCATGGTGTCGTCCAGGCCGTCCTCGTGGCGCCCGCGCGGCGTGAGGTCCAACAGCCGGTAGGTGCCCATCATCACTTCCACCCCGCGCCCGTAGGTCGAGTAGGTGTGGAAGACCTCGCCGGCGCCGTTCTTCGCGAACACGCTCACGCCGGGCATCTCGTCGTTGGCGAAGGGCTGTTGCGCGAAGTTGTAGTGCATGGATTGCGCGGCCACCTCCGCGGGTGTGAAGCTCACGCCGAAGTCGCGGTTGAAGTCGCTGCCATGCGAGGAGACCCAGCGGAAGTTCCAGCCCATGCGGCGGCGGAAGCGCTCGATCTTCGCCAGCGGCGCGCGCGAGATCGCCACGAAACTCACGTCGCGCGCGGCCAGGTGCGCCAGCATGCCGTCGGTGTGGTCGGCCATGTACGAGCAGCTCTTGCAGCCCTGCTCCCAGTCCGGGCCGAGCATGAAGTGCTGCACCAGCAGTTGGCTGTGTCCGTCGAACAGCTCGGCGAGTTCGCGCGGGCCTTCGGGCGTGTCGAACAGGTAGCGCTTGTCCATGCGCACCCAGGGCAGCGCGCGGCGCGCCTCGGCGAGTTCGTCGCCCAGGCGGCTCAGCTCCTTCTCGCGGGCCAGCAGCGCGAGGCGCTGCGCCAGCCATTGCTCTCGGTCGGTGGTGGTGGTCGGGTTCATCTGACGCTCCTGTCTCAAGATTGAAGGGACTTGGGCCGGCGCACGGCGCGCACCTTGCCGCTGGCGCCGCCACCGCAATAGAACAGCTCGGCGCCGTCGGACTCCAAGCCGCTCACGCCCTCGCCGGCCGGCAGGCGCAGACGCTGCAGCACCTCCCCGCTGGCGGGGTCGAGGCGGCGCAGTTCGCTGTCGTCGGCTTCCCAGGTGCCGTGCCACAGCTGGCCGTCGACCCAGGTGACGCCGGTGACGAAGCGGTTGGATTCGATGGTGCGGCGAATCGCGCCGGTCTCGGGGTCGATCTGGTGGATCTTGCGGTCGCGGTACTGGCCCACCCACAGGCTGCCCTCGGCCCAGGTCAGGCCCGAGTCGTAACCCTGGCCCGGCGCGGGAATCGACGACAGCACCTTCCCCGTGGCCGGGTCGATCTTGTCGATGCGCGACTCGGCGATCTGGTAGAGGTGCGTGCCGTCGAAGGCGGTGCCCGCATCGCACGGCTGCTCGATGCGGCGCACGGTCTCGCCGCTGGCGGGGTCGAAGGCCACGATGCGCGGGCCGGTCGCGGCCCACACATGGCGGCCGTCGTAGCTCACGCCGTGGACCTGGGCAGCGCCGTCGAAGGGGCCGTACTCGCGCACGACCTCGGCGGGCTGGATCGATGGTTTGCTCTTCATCGCTTGCTCCTTGAAGGCGCCACACGCGGCGCCTTGAGGTGCACTCTAGTCAAGCGGCAGCGAAGCGGGGAGTAACAAGATCGTCGTGAATCCCGTCAGCGGCGGCGCCAGCCAGCGGCGCGCGCGGGCCTGCCCGATGGCGCGCACACGGCCCTGGTCCTGGAGCTCCGCGAGGGCGCGCTGCACCGTGCGCTGGCTGGCGCCCAGCGCCAGGGCCAGGGCCGACGTGGACCAGGCCGCGCCATCGGACAGCAGCGCCTGCAGCGCCGCCTGTTCGCCCTCGATCGGCGGCGCCAGCACGATCACGGGCCGCTCGTCCCGGGGCACGAGCCGAAAACCGCGCGGCGTGGCCGTGATGTCGGCCACGCCCGCCGCCATGGCGCGCAGGCGGCCGATCTCCACGCGCAGCCGCGCGCGGTGGGTCTCGTCGGGGTGCTTCGTTCGAAAGGCGCGCGCGATGAGCGCTTGTCGGTCCACGTCGCCGGGCCAGGCCTGCGCCAGCGCGAACGCCAGCGCGAACAGCACCGGGCGGCTGGCGAGCGACTGCCACGCCGCGCCCGCGCTGAGGCCGCGCCGGCAGGCGTCCACCACCAGGGCGCGCGACGCGAGCAGCGCCTCCACGTCCTGCAGGCGCAGCACCTGCTCACCACCGCCGCCCACGCGGCGCGCGGCCGGGCGGTCCAGGGCCGCGCGGGCCTCGTTCACCTCGGCGCGCAGCGCGGGCACACCCGCGCGCTCGGCCGCCTGCGTCGCGCGCGCCAGCGCCTGGCGTGCCGGGCCGGTGCGCAGCGAGCGCAGCGCGAGTTCCGCCGCCGTGAGGTGGGCCAGGGCGGCCAGTGGCGGCGGCAGGGCCTGGCCATTCAGCGGCTCCAGCTGCGCGGCGGCCTCGTCCAGCCGCCCCATCAGCAACGGCCAGCGCGCGGCGATCAGTTGCGCCCGCCAGGCATTGGGCCTGTCGCCGCGCGCGGCCAGGGCTTTGGCGGCGGCCATCAACGCGCGCGGCGAGCCCCCCAGCTCGCGCTGGGCCAGCGCCACCTCGGCCTCGGCCACCACGCAGCGCGCGCGGGCCAGGGCCTCGTGCGGTCCGAACCCCTTGCCCGCGCGGCGCAGCAGCTCGCGGGCGCGCGGGTACTCGCCCAGCTGCGCCATCGCGGTGCCGCGCAGGGCCAGCGCGGGCGGGTCTTCGCGCAGCGCCACGCGCTGCAGCGCGCCCAGCGGATCACCAGCGGCGAGCGCGCGGGCGGCAGCGGCGATGAGGGAGTCCATGGGCGCGCAGCTTAGCGAGCTCGCCGCCGCCCGGCCCGGCTGGCACTCACACCGGTGCGTACGCCCCCGTGCCGTCCGGCCAACGGGTCAGCACCTCGCACCCCTCTGGCGTCACGGCCACCATGTGCTCCCACTGCGCCGACAGCGAGCGATCCTTCGTCACGACGGTCCATCCATCGGCCAGGGTGCGCGTCTCGCGCCGGCCGGCGTTGAGCATCGGCTCGATGGTGAAGACCATGCCCGCCTCCAGCCGCAGCCCTTCCCCCCGCTGGCCGTGGTGCGGCACATCCGGCTTGTCGTGGTAGATCTGCCCGATGCCATGTCCGCAGTACTCGCGCACAACGCTGAAGCGCTCGCGGTGCGCGACCGACTGGATGGCATGACCGATATCGCCCAGCGTCGCGCCGGGCCGGACCTGCCGGATGCCGGCGACCAGGGCCTCATAGGTCGCCTCCACCAGGCGGCGGGCCAGGATGCCGGGCTCGCCGACGAAATACATGCGGCTGGTGTCACCGAACCAGCCGTCCTTGTTGACGGCGACGTCGATGTTGACGATGTCGCCCTTCCTCAGGATCTTGTCGGGCGACGGAATGCCGTGACAGACCACCTGGTTGACGGAGGTGAGGATGGTCTTGGGGTAACCGTGGTAGCCCAGGTTCGCGGGAAGGGCGCCTTGCACGTTCACGATGTGCTCGTGGCAGAGGCGGTCGAGCGCCTCGGTGCTCACGCCCGGCACCACGTGGGGCGCAACGGCGCTCAGCACCTCGGCCGCCAGTTGGCCGGCGCGCCGCGCCTTCTCGATGCCCTCGGCGGACTGGATGGCGACGCCCCGGGTCATCCGCGTTTTCCGTTCGATGGCGCGCGGGACTGGCGGCCCCTGCCCTCGGGCGGAACCGCCAGCGCGATGTCCAGCCCGCCCTCGAGTTCGGCCCGGACCAACAGGCGCGCGATCGCCTGGTGGTCCAGGTCCGGGTGCAGCTCGGCCAACATGCCCACACGCATCCAGTGTTCGGCCTGCGCGTTGATGGAGCGGCTGAGCGCGTTGCTC
Source organism: Hydrogenophaga sp. SNF1 (assembly GCF_034421675.1). NCBI lineage: Bacteria > Pseudomonadati > Pseudomonadota > Betaproteobacteria > Burkholderiales > Comamonadaceae > Hydrogenophaga > Hydrogenophaga sp. SNF1. The sequence goes on along the minus strand of NZ_CP139793.1, from coordinate 1,662,583 downwards.
GCCAGGCGCAGGTTCTCGTGCATCTGGTCTGAAATCTTTACGATGCCCATGGGTCTGATTCTATACGAAACATATACGAAGTATATAGAACCGGATGGTGCCTGCGTCCAGGACGCGCCGACAGGGGCACGGCCCCACGGAAACATCTGCGAACACCCTTTCGCCAGCGGTGCGCGCAGACTGCGCGCTGATCCCCACCACCTGCCGCGACCCATGAAGCCCCTCCCCCTCCTGGTCTCCTTGGTCTCCTTGAGCGCCCTGGCCTTGGCGCCCGCCGCGCTGGCACAGGCCCCCGCATCCCAGGCCGTGGCCAAGCCCGCGTCCCAGACGCCGACCCAGAAGCGCGCGCCCCTGGCCCGCTCCGCGGCCAAGGCCGTGGAAGAGGCCACGCCGATCGACGAAGACACCGACGTGTCCCTGAGCGACGCCGAGCTCGCGGTGGCCCAGCGGGTCTACGTCGGCAACATCCCCTGCGAGCTGGGCAACGCCGTGCAGGTCACGCCCGCCAAGCGCCAAGGCTTCTTCATCCTGCAGGTCGACAAGCCCCGCAAGGCGCGCTACTTCATGCACCCGGTGGAAAGCCGCACCGGCGCCATCCGCCTGGAAGACCCGAAACGCGGCGCGCTCTGGCTGCAGTTGGGCAACAAGTCCATGCTCATGAGCCAGAAGCTCGGCCTGCGGGTGGCCGACGAGTGCATGAGCCCCGAGCAGGTGACCCTGGCCGACGAGATGAAGCGCAACCCGCCCAGGAGCATCCTGGAGCCGGCCGAGCCTCACCGATAGGGTGCGGCCTCGCCCTCGCCCTGCGCGGCACGGCTCATCAGGTCCCGGCCGATGTTGAGCATGCGCTCGCCGAGCGCGGCGCGGCGCGTCGGGTGCAGGCGCGATTCGCTGGCCACCAGCACGATGGCGCCCACCGGCCGGCCGTCGCGCTGCTGCAGCGACACCCCCAGCGCCCAGTAGCCCGGCACCACGATGCCCGGGATCACCGCGTAGCCGCGCTCGCGCGTTTCGGCCACCAGGTGGCGGATCACCGCCACCGGCGACTTGGGAAAGTGCTCGTCGATGTAGGGGCCGTTGACCGACAGCGCGTGCTCCACCTCGTCGTCGGGCAGCGCCGCCAGGATGGCCAGGCCACCCGCGCCCACGCCCAGCGGGTGCCGGTCGCCCAGGCGCAGCGCGTCGCTGGGAATCGGACCGTGCCCCGTCTCGCGCGACAGGCAGATCGCCTCCAGCCCCTGCACCACCGAGAAGAACACCCAGTCACCGGTCTCCAGCGCCAGCGCGCGCAGCGAGGCCGTGGCCAGGCGCTGCAGCGAGTAGCTGGGCTCGGCCGCCAGCCCCACCACGAAGGACTCCGGCCCCAGGCGGTAGCAGCGCGTGGCCGGGTCGTGCACCACGAAGCGCTCGTCGGCCAGCGTGTGCGTGAGCCGCACCGCCGTGGCCTTGCTCAGGCCCAGGCGGCGCCCGATCTCGCCGATGCGCAGCCCCTCGGGCTGATGGCGCGCCAGCAGCTTCAGGATGCCCAGCCCCCTTCTCAGGGTCTGCGCGCCGGCGGTTTCGCCGGCCGGTGGTTCGGGTGTGTTCATCTTGGTGAAAACCCGCAAACCGCGGATCACATAGTGGACCGCTTTTGCGGACGGATTCAGGGTTTTCCTCTGACGCAGCCCCGGGTTGTGCTGCCAACATCGGCCCATTCGATTCACATTCTGGACATTCAACCTCACAAGGGCGAGATGGACAACCCCAATCAGCACGGCGGGCGCATCGCCCTGGTCACGGGCGCCGCCAGCGGCATCGGTCTGCAGATCGCGCAAGACCTCGCGCAACAGGGCGCCACGGTCTGCATCGTGGACCGCAACGGCCCGGCGGCCGAACAGGCGGCGCAGGGCATCCGCCAGGCCGGCGGCCAGGCCGAAGCCCTGGTGCTGGACCTGGCCGACGCCGAAGCCATTCAGCGCGCCATGGCCGCGCTGGGGCAGCGCTTCCCTCGGGTGGACATCCTCATCAACAACGCCGGCGTGGTCTCCACGCAGCCGCACGACCAGGTTTCGCTGGCGCAGTGGAACACCACGCTGGCCATCAACCTCACCGCGCCCATGCTGCTCACGCAGGCGGTGCTGCCCGGCATGAAGCGCCAGCGCTGGGGCCGCATCGTCAATGTCTCGTCCATCAGCGGCGTGCGCGCGGGCACCGGCCGCCTGGCCTATGGCAGTTCCAAGGCCGCGCTCATCGCCATGACGGCGCAGTTCGCCATCGAACTCGGCGAGCACGGCATCACCGTCAACGCCATCGCGCCCGGCTTCGTGGACACGCCCATGATCCGCACCCTGCACGGCAGCTCGAAGGCCAGCACCTACCTCGACGTCTGCCCCATGCACCGCTTCTGCTCGCCGGCCGAGGTCTCGGCCGCCGCGCTGTTCTTCGCCTCCGAGCAGGCCAGCTTCGTCACCGGCCAGACCCTGGGCGTGGACGGTGGCTACCTCGCCAGCGGCCTGTACATGCGCCAGCTGTTCGACATTCCCGCCGCCACCGCGCCCGCCGCCTGAGCCGCACCGCTTTCCCCGCCAGTCCCACCACACAGAGGAGACACACGATGAGCCTTTCCCGCCGCACCCTGATCAAGGCCACGGGCATCACCGCGGCCAGCATTGCCGCGCCGCTGAAGCTGGCGTACGGCCAGAACGCCGAGTTCACCTTCAAGTACGCCAACAACCAGCCGCCGCAGCACCCCATGAACGTGCGCGCCAAGGAAGCGGTGGAGGCCATCAAGAAGGAAACCAACGGCCGCATGGACATCCAGCTGTTCCCCAGCAACCAGCTCGGCTCCGACACCGACACGCTGAGCCAGCTGCGCTCGGGCGGCGTGGAGATGTTCAACCTCTCCGGCCTCATCCTGTCCACCCTGGTCACGCCAGCCGCGCTCAACGGCCTGGGCTTCGCCTTCCCCAACTACGACGCCGTGTGGAAGGCCATGGACGGCGACGTCGGTGCCTACATCCGCGCGCAAATCGCCAAGGCCAACCTGCACGCGCTCGACCGCATCTGGGACAACGGCTTCCGCCAGACCACCTCGTCCACCAAGCCCATCAACACGCCGGCCGACCTCGAGGGTTTCAAGATCCGCGTGCCGGTGTCGCCGATGTGGACCTCGATGTTCAAGGCTTTCGGCTCCTCGCCGATCTCGATCAACGCGTCCGAGATGTACACGGCCCTGCAGACCAAGGTGGCCGATGGACAGGAGAACCCGTTCGCGGTCATCTCCAACTTCAAGCTCTACGAGGTGCAGAAGTACTGCTCGCTCACCAACCACATGTGGGACGGCTTCTGGACGCTGATCAACCGCCGCGCCTGGGACCGCCTGCCGCCCGACGTGCGCGACATCGTGACCAAGCACATCAACGCCGCCGCCGTGAAGGAGCGCGTGGACGTGGCCGCCAACGAGGCCACGCTGCAGAAGGACCTCACGGCCAAGGGCATCGTCTTCAACTCGCCCGCCACCGCGCCCTTCCGCGAGAAGCTGCGCAGCGCCGGCTTCTACGCCGAGTGGAAAGCCAAGTTCGGCGACGAGGCCTGGGCGGTGATGGAGAAGTACACCGGCAAGCTGGGCTGAAAAAATGAACCCCCACGCTCATCACTTCGTGTATTCGCTGCCCCCCAAGGGGGCGCAGACCGCCCTTGGGGCGGCCCGGCGGGCGGTCCGATGAGCGAACTCATCGCCGGCACCTCCGCCGACGCCGACGGCGCCTTCAAGGGCGCCGTCCTTCACGACACGCGCCGCAGCCCGCTCTGGCTCAAGCCGCTGGAGGCCGTCTCGGCCCTCCTGATGCTCAACATCACGGTGCTGCTGCTCGTGGGCGTGATCTCGCGCTACCTGTTCAACCAATCCCTGGTGTGGTCCGACGAGGTCGTCTCGATCTCCTTCATCTGGCTCACCATGCTGGGCGCGGCCATCGCGGTTCACCGCAACGAGCACCTGCGCCTGGGCCTGTTCGTCGACCTGCTGCCGCCGCGCCTGCGCGAGTTCGTGCACGCCTTCGCGCTGGTGGCCATCGCCGCCGTGCTGCTGGCGCTCGTCGGCCCGGCCATCGACTACGCCAGGGACGAGTGGTTCATCCACACGCCGGCGCTCGACCTGCCCAACACCTTCCGCGTCAGCTCCATCGCTTTCGGCTTCATCGCCATGCTGGCCCTCATCGTGCAGTACGCGGGCCGCTCGGCACGCAAGCTCGACCTGGCGCTGGCGGTGCTGCTGGTGGCGGCCGTCGCGGGCCTGTGCTGGCACTTCTCGCCGCAGCTCATGAAGCTGGGCACGGCCAACATCGGCCTCGTGCTCATCGGCTTCGCCGCCGTCTGCCTGGTGGCCGGCGTGCCCATCGCCTTCTGCTTCGGCATTGGCGCGGTGTGCTACCTGGCCTTCACCACGCACGTGCCGCTCACCGTGGTCATCGGTCGCATGGACGAGGGCATGTCCAGCCTGGTGCTGGTGTCGGTGCCGATCTTCGTGCTGCTGGGCTGCATCCTCGACGCCACCGGCATGGGCAAGGCCATCGTCGACTTCCTGGGCTCGCTGCTCGGGCACGTCAAGGCCGGCATGTCCTACGTGCTGCTGGGCTCGCTGTTCATCGTCTCGGGCATCTCGGGCTCCAAGGTGTCGGACATGGCCACCGTGGCCCCCGCCCTCTTCCCGGAGATGAAGCGCCGCGGCCACAAGCCGCGCGAGATGGTGGCCTTGCTGGCCACCGGCGCGGCCATGGCCGACACCGTGCCGCCCAGCATCGTGCTCATCGTGCTGGGCGCGGTGGCCGGCGTGTCCATCGCGGGCCTGTTCCAGGCCGGCTTCGTCATCGCCATGGTGCTGCTGGCCGTGCTGCTGGTGCTGGCGCGCTGGAAGGCGCGCCACGAGGACATGAGCCACACCCAGCGCGCGCCGATGCAGATGGTGGGCCGCTTCCTGCTCATCGCCGCGCCCGCCCTGGTGCTGCCCTTCCTCATCCGCGCCGCGGTGGGCGAAGGCGTGGCCACCGCCACCGAGGTCTCCACCGTCGCCGTGGTCTACGCCCTGTTCGTGGGCCAGGTGATGTACGGCGGCATCGGCCTGCGCAAGTTCTACGACATGCTGGTGGAAACCGCCGCGCTCTCGGGCGTGGTGCTGCTGGTGCTGGGCTCGGCCTCGGCCATGGCCTGGTCCATCACGCAAAGCGGCGTGGTGCAGCACCTCTCCGGCTTCATGACCACGCTGCCCGGCGGCTGGGTCGGCTTCATGGCCGTCACCATCCTGGTCTTCGTGGCCCTGGGCTGCCTGCTCGAAGGCCTGCCCGCCGTGCTGCTGCTGGCGCCCATCATGTTCCCCATCGCGCACAAGCTGGGCATCAACGACGTGCACTACGCCATGGTCATCGTCTGCGCCATGAACATCGGCCTGATGATGCCCCCCATCGGCGTGGGCTTCTACATCGCCTGCCGCATCGGCGACGCACCGCCCGACGAGGTGATCGGCGCCATCTGGCCCTACCTCATCGCGCTGCTGGTGGGCGTGCTGATCATCGCGGCCGTGCCGGGCATCACCACCCTGGCCTTGTGACCCATCCCACTGTCTCCATGATCGATCTCTACCGGACCATGGCGCGCATTCGCGCCTTCGAACTCGCGGCCGAGGTGGCCAGCCAGGGTGGCGTGGGCGTGCTCGGCGCCAAGGTGGACGAGCGCGCCAAGGTGCGCGGTCCCCTGCACCTGTCCATCGGACAAGAGGCCGTGGCCGCCGGCGTCTGCGCCCACCTCACGCGCGAGGACCTGCTCACCAGCACCCACCGCGGCCACGGCCACACCCTGGCCAAGGGCGGCGACATGCGCCGCATGATGGCCGAGCTGTTCGGCCGCGCCGGCGGCAGCAACGGCGGCAAGGGCGGCTCCATGCACATCGCCGATTTCTCGGTCGGCATGCTGGGCGCCAACGGCGTGGTCACGGCCGGCCTGCCCATCGCCTGCGGCGCGGCGCAGGCGCTCAAGCTGCAAGGCAAGCCCCAGCTCGTGGCCTGCTTCTTCGGCGACGGCGCCACCAACCGCGGTCCCTTCCTTGAATCGCTGAACTGGGCCGCCGTCTACCGGCTGCCCGTGCTCTTCGTCTGCGAGGACAACCGCTACTCCGCCACCACCGCCACCGCCGGCCTGAGCGCCGGCCCCGGCGTGGCCGCGCGCGCGGCGGCGCTGGGCGTGCCCGGCGAAACCGCCGACGGCAACGACGTGGAAGCCGTGCACGCGGCGGCCGGCCGCCTGGTCGCCAGGATCCACGCGGGCGAAGGCCCGCAGCTGTTGCACGCCCTCACCTGGCGCGTGCGCGGCCACGTCTCGGTGGACACGCAGGGCTACCGCGACCCGCAGGACCTGCAAGGCGCCATCGACGCCGACCCGCTGCGCCGCGCGCGCGAACGCGCCCTGGCGCGCGGCGCCACGCTGGCCCAGCTCGACGCCATCGACGCCGAGGTGCGCGCCGAGATCGACGACGCCGTGGCCTTCGCCGACGCCTCGCCCGCGCCCGACCCGTCCAGCGCGTTCACCGACATCCAGACCACCGGAGCCGGCCCATGGCACTGATCCGAACCACCTACGCCGACGCCGCCGTGCGCGCCCTGGCCAACGCCATGCGCGCCGACCCCCGCGTCGTGGTGCTGGGCGAGGACGTGGGTCGCGGCGGCATCTTCCAGCAATACAAGGGCCTGCAGGCCGCTTTCGGGCCGGAGCGCGTGATCGACACGCCCATCTCCGAGGCCACCATCGTCGGCGCCGGCGTGGGCATGGCGCTCGTGGGCATGCGCCCCGTGGTGGAAATGCGCGTGGTCGACTTCGCGCTCTGCGCCATGGACGAGATCGTCAACCAGGCCGCCAAGAACCGCTACATGTTCGGCGGACAGGGCCGCGTGCCGCTGGTGATGCGGCTGCCCATCGGCTTCTGGTCCAACTCGGCGGCGCAGCACTCGCAAAGTCTGGAAGCCTGGTTCGCCCACCTGCCCGGCGTGGTGGTGATGTGCCCCGCCACCCCGCAGGACAACTACAGCATGCTCACCCAGGCCCTGCGCGGCGAGGACCCGGTGATCTACATGGAGAACAAGGAACTCTGGGGCCTGGAAGGCGACGTGGACGAATCCCTCGTCGCCACGCCCGGCCGCGCGAACGTTCTGCGGCGCGGCGATGACCTCACCCTTGTGAGCTGGTCCGCCGCCGTGCGCACCGCCAGCCAGGCCGCCGACGAGCTGGCCGCGTTGGGCGTGCGCGCCAGCGTCATCGACCTGGGCACGCTCTGGCCCTGGGACCGCGACACCGTGCTGGCCGACTGCGCGCGCACGCGCCGCCTGCTGGTGGTGCACGACGCGGTGCAGGCCGGCGGCTTCGGCGCCGAGGTGGCCGCCACCGCCGCGCAGGCCACGGGCTGCCGCATCGGTCGCCTGGGCGCGCCGCGCATTCCCGTGGGCTACGCCACGCGCCTGGAGACCGTGGCCCGCGTCTCCCCGTCCGCCGTCGTCGAGGCGGCGCAACAGCTCATGGCCGACGCCGCGCAGGCAACGGCCGCCTGACCCCCCTTCCGTTTTCACCCACCACAGACAAGACCATGAAAGTTTTCTACGACAAGGACTGCGATCTGTCCCTCATCAAGGGCAAGACGGTCGCGATCATCGGCTACGGCAGCCAGGGCCACGCGCACGCGCAGAACCTCAACGACAGCGGGGTGAAGGTGGTGGTGGGCCTGCGCAAAGGGGGCGCGAGCTGGGACAAGGTGGGCAAGGCGGGGCTGAAGGTGCTGGAGGTCAACGAGGCGGTGAAGTCCGCCGACGTGGTGATGATCCTGCTGCCCGACGAGCAGATCGCCGAGGTCTACCGCAACAACGTGGAGCCGAACATCAAGCAGGGCGGCTCGCTGGCCTTCGCGCACGGCTTCAACGTGCACTACAACCAGGTGGTGCCGCGCGCCGACCTGGACGTGTGGATGGTGGCGCCCAAGGCGCCGGGCCACACGGTGCGCAGCACCTACGCGCAGGGCGGCGGCGTGCCGCACCTGGTGGCGGTGCACCAGGACAAGAGCGGCAAGGCGCGCGACCTGGCGCTGAGCTACGCCATGGCCAACGGTGGCGGCAAGGCCGGCATCATCGAGACCAACTTCAAGGAAGAGACCGAGACGGACCTGTTCGGCGAGCAGGCGGTGCTGTGCGGCGGCGCGGTCGAGCTGATCAAGATGGGCTACGAGACGCTGGTGGAAGCCGGCTACGCGCCCGAGATGGCCTACTTCGAGTGCCTGCACGAGCTGAAGCTGATCGTGGACCTGATCTATGAGGGCGGCATCGCCAACATGAACTACTCGATCTCCAACAACGCGGAGTACGGTGAGTACGTGACGGGCCCGGAGGTGATCAACGAGCAGTCGCGCGCGGCCATGCGCAACGCGCTCAAGCGCATCCAGAACGGCGACTACGCCAAGACGTTCATCCTGGAAGGGCGCACGGGCTACCCCAGCATGACGGCGCGCCGGCGCAACACGGCCGAGCACAGCATCGAGGTGGTGGGTGCCCAGCTGCGCGCCATGATGCCCTGGATCGCCAAGAACAAGCTGGTCGACCAGAGCCGCAACTGATCCCGAACGAAGGAACGCCCACGCCATGCCGCAGGACGTACAGGAACACAAGGTCGCCATCGTCACGGGCGCCGCGCGTGGCATCGGCCTGGCCAGCGCGCGCTGGTTCCTGGCGCGCCAGTGGCGCGTGGTCATCGTCGACAAGGACGCGCCCGCGCTGAACGCGGCGCGTGAGCAACTCGAATGGGAAGCGCCGGGCCGCTCGCTGGCCCTGCCCGCCGACGTGTCCCACCCGGCGCAGGTGGCCGACGTGGTCGCGACCGTGGACACCACCTGGCAGCGCATCGATGCGCTGGTGAACAACGCGGGCGTGGCCGTCTTCAAGCCGCTGGTGCAGACCAGCTTCGAGGAGTGGCGCTACGTGATGGCCACCAACCTCGACGGCGCCTACCTCTGCAGCCAGGCCGTGGTACCGGTGATGCGCCGCCAGGGCGGCGCCATCGTCAACATCGCCTCCATCTCGGGCCTGCGCGCGAGCACGCTGCGCGTGGCCTATGGCACCAGCAAGGCCGCGCTCATCCACCTGACCAAGCAGCAGGCGGTGGAGCTCGCGGGCCTGGGCATCCGCTGCAACGCCATCGCGCCCGGTCCGGTGGAAACGGCCATGGCCCGGCAGGTGCACACGGCGGAGATCCGCGCCGACTACCATGCGGCGGTGCCGCTGGCGCGCTACGGTTCGGAAGAGGAAATCGCCAACGGCATCGGCTTCCTCTGCTCGCCGGAAGCCAGCTACGTCACCGGCCAGGTGCTGGCGGTGGACGGCGGCTTCGATGCGGCGGGGGTGGGCCTGCCCACGCTGCGGCGGGATTTCGGCGGGGTCTGAGGCGCTCGCCTTCTTTCGGGTGTTGAAACGCCCGCCCATGGGCATCCTCTGCCGACAGGTCCTTTCAGATCCTTGCGCGAGGCTTGAGTCGGAAACTGACGCCGAGCCGGTTGATCGCGTTCATGGCGGCAATGGTCAGGGTGAGGTCCACCAGATCCTTCTCGCCGAACACGGCCAGCGCCGCGGCGTACGCCTCGTCGGAGGCATGCGTTTCGCTCACGCGCGTCACTTCTTCCGACCAGGCCAGCGCGGCACGCTCTTGCTCAGTGAACAGGTACTCGGCCTCGTGCCAGACCGGCACCAGCACGGCCTTGTCGACGGACACGCCTTCTTTGATCAGGTCGCGGGTGTGAATGTCGATGCAGTGGGCACAGCCGTTGATCTGCGACACACGCAGGAATACCAGATGGATGAGCGTGCTGGGCAGCTTCGTGTCGTTCACGACATAGTGATGCAAGGCGCCAATGGCCTTGGCGCCTTCGGGAGATACAGCAAACCAGTTCGCGCGATTCATGAGGATCGATCCTTCCTATGGGTGGGCTTTGACGGCCAGGACTCGGCCAGTCCCCCATAAGACGGACCACCTCCGCGCCTTGTGACAACCGGCGGCGGTGCGGGCCCCGCAGACGCGCCTCAACAGGGCCTTGATGCGTCGCCCACGCCTGCACCACGCCTGTGGCGCCCGCCCCTGGCGGGCCCACCCGCTGGCGCGCGCCAGGCAACGGCCCTCACTCCCGCTCCACCCAGGCCCCGCCCTCCTCGTCCCGGCACCACTGCCGCCAGCCGTGGCGGTAGGCGTGCTGCACGTAGGGGCCGCGCAGGATGCGGGCGTCGGCTTCGGTGCTGTGCTCCTGGCCCAGCAGGTGGACCGCGCCGGCCCAGGCGCCGACCCGCGTGGGCCGGGCGCGGCGCAGGGCTTCGTCCGCGAGGGCCGCCGCCTGCTCCACCGAGCCCGCGCGCACCAGGAAGCCCGTGTCCGGCCCATTGGGGCCGCCGGTGAAGGGGTCGTCGGCGTCGTTGCCCCAGCGGATGACTTCGTACAGGTTCATGAAAAACGTCACCCGTTCCAAGGGCCGGGGCAGTGTACCGTCGGGGGCCCGACCAACCGTCCCCGAGCCCTCGCATGAAGCCCGCCCCGATCCTCGCCGCCGCCCTGCTCGCGCTGTGTTTCACCGCCGGGGCCCAAGCCCAAGGCAACACGGGCAAGCTCGACTTCCAGCCGCCGGACCTGCCGGCCGAGCTCAAGGGCCTGCAGAGCCTGCAGCAGATCGGCGGCGCCTGCGACATGCTCTTCAACCGCACCACCAAGACCCTCAGCCAGGCGTACTTCAAGTCCACCGACAGCGCGCGGGCCGGCACGGTCTTCGGCTGGATGCGCGACCTGTCCGCGCGCCGGCACGCGCTGGACACCGCCGGCTTGACGGGCATGGGCATCGTGCCGGCCGACATCCCGGTGATCCAGCAAGCCTTTCGCGCGCCGAACATGAGCCCCGCCGGCATGGAGCGAGCCTTCAAGTTCTGCGACGACCTGGGCGACTCGGTCACGGTGGCGGTCAAGCAGGCGCTGGACGCCAGCGAGTGGGCGGACTATCAGGCCCAGGTGTCCAAGCGCACGCTCAAGGCGCTGATGGACAACGCCCCCGCCGAAAAGAAAGCCAACTGAGAAAGCCAACCGAGGCGGCCCGCCCGCCTCACTGCACCGGCGCCACCGCCAGCAGGTGGTTCGAGAAGCTGGTCTCGGTCTCGCAGCGCCAGGTCGCCCACAGCTTGCAGCCCTCGGGCGTGCCCTCGTCCAGCTCCAGCGCGAGCCAGTTGCGCGCCGCCATCACGTGCTTGTCGTGGCCGGGGAACAGCATCATCTCGGCCACGTACATCACGTCGATGGCCTGCGGGTGCTTGGCGCTCGAATTCAGCCACGACAGGAACAGGCGCTCCATCACGCCCATGAGCGAGGGGTGCACCACCGCCGACGAGGTGAACTGGTGCATCTGCGACCAGGTCTCGGAGGCCGGCAGGTCCTTGCGGTAGGCCGTGCCCCAGGCCGCCACGTGCACGTCGCCCGAGACCAGCGACACACGGATCTTCTTGTCCTTGGCCAGGGCCGAGAACACCTCCAGCAGGCGCTTGCGCTCGCCCTCGTGGTCGTCGTGCGACCAGTGGTCCTTCAGGTCGTCGGCGTTGCTGTCGGTCACGTGGTCGGCGCCGAACTTGTCGAGCAGCAGCTCGGCCAGCGAGAGCTTGGGGTGCACCACCGGCACCGAGGACATGAACAGCAGGTGCCGGCAGGGCTTGGTCTTCGCCGGGCTGTCGCTGCCCGGCAGCGCGTTCAGCCAGGCCTTGACCTGGCGCCAGGTGTCGGTGCCCATCACCTGATGGCGCGAGCGCTCGGTGCGCAGGTCGGCCGCCACGATGGCCAGCGGGCCGATCGGGTACACCGAGGAGAAGCCCGGCTGGGCATCGAGCAGCGGCAGGGCCAGCGGGTCCTTCGCCAAGGCTTTTGTCCAGCCGATGGGCCGGTACATCGGGTCTTGCGTCGAAAAACCCTGCGGTGTCGCGTCTTGCAGCTCGGGCAACTCGTCCAGCGCGTGCTGCATCTGGAACACCCAGAAGGCGCGCCGCGCGTGGCGGAACAGGGCCTGGAACAGCGGGCTGTGCTGCATCTCGCCGCTGTACGACCCCCAGCCGTCGAAGATGTCGTGGTCGTCCCACATCATGATGGTGGGGATGCGCGACATGGCCGTTGCGGCATCCAGTGAAGGCAATGTCGACGACCAGGCGTTTCTGTCCTTCGGCAGCCAGCGCTGGCGGTACAGGCCAAAGTAATACGCCTCGATCTTGCGCTCCAGCGCGGCCGTCACCGGAAAACTCAGTTGGTCCGCGCGCGGCAGCGCCACCCACTGGCGCAGCGCATCGATCTCTTCCCAGATGGAATCGAAGTAGATCTGGTCGCCGCCCATGAGCATGAGGTGGAAGCGCTGCAACTGCTTGTCGTGGATGCGGCGCTCGTGGTACAGCTGTTCCTTGTCCAGCAGCTTGGGCTCGCCCGAGGGCAGCGGCACGCGCAAAGACTTGTCGTGGCTGAACAGCAGGTCTTCCCACACGGCGTTGGAGGTGCGCACCAGCTTGCGCATCACCGCCGGGTCCGAGAAGCCGTTGCACGACACGTAGGCCATTCGCGGCGCCTCGTCCTTGGCCGGCACGGTCATCGCCCAGCTCGGCCCGCCGGCGATGCCGTAGTCGACCAAGCGCTCACCCTTGAGCAGCTTGCACGACAGGTCGTAGCGCAGGTAGCGCTCGCCTGGCGTGAGCAGCAGCTCGCGCGGCCTGGGGCAAGGCTTGCCCTCCACCTCCATGGCCGGAATGGGCGCAGCCTCTTTCAGGCCGATGAGCGCGGTGACTTTCCAGATGCCGCCCGCGCTGCCCCGAAAGGACAGCACGGGGCCGACGAGCAGGTCTTTGTCGTTCATGGGGTTCTCCGTCCGGATGGGTTGGGGGTTGGGGCAGGCCCCGCGAGCATGCGCGGTTTCGGACGTCCCGGGCGACGGGGAGTGGACAAATGGGGGATGTGGTGCGCTGCCAGAATGCGCGGCATGAAGACGCTCTACCAAGCCGCCAACGCCGTCGAAGCCCACATGCTGGCGGACTACCTGAAGCAGGAAGGCCTGCATGCGCAGGTGCTGGGCGAGCACCTGCAAGGCGCCGTGGGCGAGCTGCCGGCCGCGGGCCTGGTGCGGCTGGTGATCGACGAGGCGCAGTACGAGGCTGGGCGCGAGGCCATTGCGCGCTGGGAGGCCACGCAGCCCCTGGACACGCCGGCAGCGCCCAGCGCAGTCAACCCCGGCCAGGCCCTGTGGATCTTCGTGCTGGGCCTGCTCGCCGGTGCCATCGGCATGTACGCGCTGATGCAGGCACGCTGAGGACAGCCCATGACCACACCCACCGTGCTCGACCGCTTCGACGAGGCCCTCAAGGCCTTGTTCGCCGAGGCATTGGCCGAGCGGCCCAGCGCGTGAAGCGGGTATGGGGCTTCCCCCTCAAGCCAGAATCGCAAGGGCGGCGCCCACCACCGCCACGATGCTGCCGATCCAGGCCTGAACCGGGAAGCTCTCCCCGCGAAGCACAGACATCAGGAGGATGTACATCACCGGCGACATCGACGACAAGATCACGGCGCGCACGATCCCCGTGCTGGCCAGTGCGGCCAGCAGCAAGGTCATGCCGCCGATCGTGCTGACCAGCGCGCTCACCAGGACGATGGGCAGGTGGGCGCTGCCCTTGGCGCGCGGCGCCCCCCGCACCACCAGGAACACGGGAAGGAAGGCGATGGTGGCAGCGAAGGTTCGCAGGAAAGAGGCAAAGAACGGCGCCACCTCATTGACCACCTCCTTGGCCAGCAAGGCACCGGCGACCTGACAGGCGAGCGCCACGGCAACCAACAAGAACCCCAGACGGGCCGTCGCGGGCTTGTGATACGTACCGCCGGCCTTCTCGGTCGGCGCGCGGAAGATGACAGCCGCAGACACCCCCGCGAAAGCCAGTGTCACGCCAAGCACGGTCAGGGGCTTCACCGCTTCGCGGAACAGGACGCTGCCCAGAACGGCGGTCAGCGGCGCGTGCAGCGCAAAAATGACCGAAGACCGGCGCGGCCCCAGCAGGAACACCGCCTGGAACAGGGCCGCCTCGCCCAGGGCCACGCCGATCACGAACGTGCCGAGCGCCTCGACGCCCTTGTAGGCCACCAGGGGACCGATGGCCCAGCACACCGAGGCGCCCTGGGCGAAGCCTTCGCCCAGGAAAGGTCGCGAATTCTCAGGACCCGACGGACAGGTTTCACGCCACTGATGGGGGGCAGTGATTCAATGTTCATGACCCGCCTTGGGCAGCGCTGAACACCAGCCCAAGCGCCAGGCGCCGCCGGGGCGCCCAGGCGTTGGCCCGTGGCGCCCAGGGTGCCTGGGTTTTTCTGATGGGCCGCTCCAAGGAGCCTGTCAGGAACTTTCTATCGGCGCCTCGACAGCGCGCTGCGGCTCACAGCGCCGGCGGCGGCGCTTCCCGCGTGACGAACCACAGGCGCATCTCGATCTCGACGGCGCGATCGCGGTGCGGCTCGACGAGCGCGAACACGGTGTCGTCGAGGGCTTCGGGCACCTGGTGGCCCAGGTCCAGCACGGCGGACTGCAGTGGCGCGCGGCTGCGCGAGTCATGCACGGCCAGTTCCAGGCGTTCGAGCCTCAAGCGGGAATACCAGTGGGCGATGCGCAGCACCGCCGCCACCGTGTGGTGGCCGAACCCTTGTCCCGCGGCCCTATCCGCCTGCGCATCGGTGCCAGGGTGGCACACGGTCACGAACACGCGCCCCCGCTGATCCAGCAGCGACTCGGCTTGCGCGAGGAAGCGCCCCAACTCGGCCTCGCTGAGGTAGGGCGCCACGCGCACCAGGCGCAGGTAGGCCACCCGCCCCGAGAAAGGCATGGCTTCGTCCAAGCCCATGCCCTGGATGAAGCGCAAGTTCCTGCGCGCGGCGAACCACTGGCTCAGGCGACTCAGCACCCTCGGGCATTGCTCGATGACCACGACCTGGCCGAGGGGCACGGCGTCCGACAAGGCATTTAGGTCGCGCCCCAGGCCCGGGCCCACCTCGACCACGAGCGCGTTGGGGGCCAGCTGGCGGAGCTGCTCGTCGTCGATGGGAGGGACGGTGCGTCCGCCCTTGTGCCAGTGTTCGGCAACGTCCATCAGCTCCTGCGAAGGTGCCCCGGTCCAGGGGTCCCAGTACGGCATGGTGTGCCAGCGTTGGGCGTGCCGATGCGGCGCCGGCACCTGCACGGGTGGCCGCCCACCGGGCAAAGCCCGGGAACCTGCCCCCATGAGCAGTGGCTTGTTCCAAGTGAATGGTGGGCATGGACGGGCACGCAGGTACACGGAGATCCTTTGCTTGGCCGGGTGGTGGGGACCCACTGGGTGGCCAAGGATCAAAGAACGATCCTGCGCGGGTCGCTCAAGCCCCCAAGCGCTGGCCCGTGGCGTCGCTCACCGTCAGGCGCACGTCCATGCCGGTGCGCACGCTCTGCGTGACGGTGCAGAAGGCCTCGAACTGCGCGAGCACGCGGTCCAGGTGCTCCAGCTCGGCGGCGGGCTTGCCCAGGCTCAGCGCCACGTCCACACCCGTGACCCGCAGGCGCTTGTCTTCGTTGCGGCCGATGGTGGCGGTGGCCGTGGCGCGAACCGTGCCGGGGTCCTGCTTGTACTTCTGCAGCGAGAACACCAGGCTGGCACTCAGGCAGTTGGCCACGGCCGCCAGCAGCAGGTGCTCGGGCGAAGGGCCTTCCCCCTGGCCCAGCGGCGCGGGCAGGTCCGCGTTGAGCGTGGGCATGGCGTCGCCAAAATCGACGAGGAACTGGTAGTTCTGCTGGCGGGTGATGGTGACGCTGACGGTATCGCTCATGGTCGGGGGCGGGTGCGGTGGTGTGGGACGGCCACACCTTAACGCGCGCGCGGCGGGCCAGGCTTGAGGCAGGTCAATACCGGCCGCCGCGGCGCACCACCCAAGGCACCTGCCGTGTCACACTGCGCCCGCCCCGCCCCTCCGCTCAATCACCCGGCCCAACCGCCACACCCATGAGACACAGCGAAAGACACCGAACTCACCGCACCGGCTGGCTGCGCGCCGCCGTGCTGGGCGCCAACGACGGCATCGTCTCCACGGCCAGCCTGGTACTGGGCGTGGCGGCCACCGGGGCCGGCACGCAGGCCATTCTGGTGGCGGGCGTGGCCAGCCTGGTGGCCGGGGCCATGTCCATGGCGGCGGGGGAATACGTGTCGGTGAGTTCGCAGGCCGACACCGAAAACGCCGACCTGGCCCGCGAGAAGGCCGAGCTGGCCGACAACCCCCAGCAGGAGCACGCGGAGCTCACCGCCATCTACGTGAAGCGCGGGCTCGACCAGCCGCTGGCCTCGCAAGTGGCCACGCAGCTCATGCAAAAGAACGCACTGGAAGCGCACGCCCGCGACGAGCTGGGCATATCGGACACGCTGGCCGCCAAACCCGTGCAGGCCGCGCTCGCCTCGGCCGCCACCTTTGCGGCGGGTGCGGCCCTGCCCTTGCTGGTGGTGCTGCTGCTGCCGGCGTCGGCGCTCATGTGGGGGGTGGCGGGCACCTCGCTGTTCTTCCTGGCGGCGCTGGGCCTGATCGCGGCGCAGGCCGGCGGCTCGCCGCTGCTCGTGTCGACCGCGCGCGTGAGCTTCTGGGGCGCCCTGGCCATGGGCCTGACTGCGGGCGTGGGGGCGCTGTTCGGGGTGGCTGCGTGAAGGCTCGGTCAAGGAGCGCGGCGAGGGCTCTTCACCGACGTTCGATTTACTGGCGGACCCGCGCCAACTAAACGCCCGACAGCACGGTATCCATCGCCGACACCAAGGCTCGGCTGTTCACCAAGGGCGCAAATCCGCACCTGGAATGCCGTGCGTTTCGAGGCGGGCGTTCTGGGCGGCGATCCAGTCGCCAAACTCGGCGTCGAATGCCTTCTTGCGCGCGGCGCGCGTGGACTTCTCGTGTCGGGTTTGCAGAGCCAGGTACTGTTCGGCCGAGAGGATCACGGTGTCGATCTGGCCGGCTTTCTCCACGAACACCGGTTCGCGCTTGGCCTGGGCGCAGAGGCTGCCAAAACGATTCTTGGCTTCGGTGGCGGTGACGCGCATGGCGGGCTCCTCAAGAGATTGGCCATGTTAGCCATTCAGCCATGGTCAGCACACGAAGGCCGAGGCCTTGCCTCACAAGGGCTGCGTGCCCTTGCAGGCCGGGTAAGCCGAGCAGCCCCAGAACGCACGGCCGGCGCTGGCGCCGCGCTTGGCCACCCGGCGCACCATGGCTTGGCTGCACACCGGGCAGGTGGGCACTGCGGCGGCCGATGCCGCCCCCGCAGCCGCTGGTGATGCCGTGGCTTGCGCGGCGCTAGGCGCCGAGGCCGTGCGCACGGGCGCCGTGGAGGCCCCTGCGGTGGGCCGGCCGCTGCGAATGAGCTGCAGCAAGGCGGGGCCCGTGAGCAGCTGGATGTTGCGGCCCTGCGCGAAAGCCTGGGCCTCGTCGGTGAACCGCCCCGAGCTGACGACGAAGCCGCCCGCCGCGCCGCGCGCGGCCATCACGCCATACAACTCGCGCACCACCGTCACGCCGACCTTCAAGGCCTTCCATTGCTTGCACTGCACCAGGAAGGTTTCGCCGTCCTTGCGCAACACCAGATCGACGCCGCCATCGGCTCCGCCGCCGCCCGACTCCTGCACCGCATAGCCGCGCTGGCGAAAGCCCTCACCCACGAGGACTTCGAAGTCGCGCCAGGACATGCGCTCCAGCGCGTCGGCCGCGCTGCTTTGGCGGACCTCCTGGTGAAGCGACTCGCGCTTGCGGCGCCGCAGAAAGGACAGCAGTGCGCCCAGCAGACAAACCATGGGCACGATGTACTGGCCCGCCATGGCCAGGGCTTTGAGCCAGGTTCCCCAGATCAGCGAAGGGCCGATGGCGCCCGGGGCGAGTGGTGCCGGCGGCGACACGGCCACCGAGTGGAGCAGCAGATAGCCCACAGGGGCGAGCGCCACGCCCACCCACCAGGGCATCAGCGCCACCAGGTCCACAAGGTCATCAAAAAAGCTGGATTTCCGCCTTCTGGGCATTTGTGCATTTCCTCCCTGATTAACCAACACATCGGGTATACCTGTAGGCCAAGAGGCCCGTCGAACCGAACGCCCACATGTGCGAGAAAGTTGCGCTTAATGCGAAGTGCGTGAAGTATGCATTTGGGGCGCGTTGGATGTCGGCATAATCGCCCGCGGTCCGGCAGCTCGAGGTCTCATTCCGGCTTCACGCAGGTTGCGGTGCTGGATCGATGCGCATTCGGATACCCAGATCGTAGAAAGCGAATCGATGATGACGATGAGAAAGGCGGCGGCGGCGGCGGTTTTCTGTTCCCTGGCTGTCGCGGCATGCGGCGGCAGCGGTTCGACTTCCTCCTTCGAAACCCCGGAGTACCGAACCATCCCGGTGACCGTCGTGGGTTTGGCCGGTACGGGTCTTGTTCTGCAGCGCGATGGCTCGGAGACGCTGAGCATCCCCTTGAGCGGCAGCTACCAGTTCACGGCCCAGGTCGCCGTCGGTAGCACTTTTGCCGTCACCGTCGCCAAGCAACCGCTCGCACCTCGACAGACCTGCACGGTCATCCAAGGCTCGGGGACGGTCGACGGCGACGCTTCATTCGGTGTGACGGTGAAATGCATCAATCTCACCACCCGATTCGTGTATGCCACGGACACGGGAGGCAATGAGCTGGCCGCCTTCTCCTTCGACAATGCCGGCGCCCTCTCGCTCATTGGCACGGTGAACAACGGGGCCAGCTCGTATGGCGCGGGCCTGACGCCCGATGGCTTGTTTCTCTATACCGCCAATCGCACGCCAAACACGCTCAGTGCGTACAGCGTAGACACAGGAACCGGCGTCCTGAGCGGCGTTGCCGGTGCTCCATTCGCCGTCGCGGGTCTCGCCCCAAGGGTGCTGGCCATCGCGCCGAGCGGTAAGTTCCTTTATACGGCCACACAAAGCGGCAACACGATCGAGGGCTACGCCATAAGCCAGGGCAGCGGTGCGCTCACCTTGCCCGGATCGTCCACGGCGACCGGAGGTCAACCCCTCGATGTCACCATCACGCCAAATGGCAAGTACCTCTACGCGGCTGCTTTCAACAGCCGTTCCGTGTATGGCTACAGCATCGACGCGAGCACGGGTTCCCTAACGCCCGTTCCGGGCAGCCCGTTCCCGGTCTACGACCTCAGCACCTATGCGCGTTCGTTGAGCATGGATCCGCGCGGTCGATTTCTGTTCGTGCCAACGTACACGACCTCTGTGGCAGCGATGACAATCGACGACGCGACCGGGACGCTGACGATGGTGGCGGGGTCGCCGTTCGGCACGGGCGGAGCGCAGGCGTCCTTCGCGGCAAGCGACGTGAGCGGAAAGTTTCTCTATGTGACCAACGAGAACTCGAACAGCCTCTCAGCGTACAGCGTCGATCAGACGAGTGGACAGCTGACGCCACTGCCAGGCTCTCCTTTCGCCCTCGGCTTCTCGCCGCAGGCGGTTGCAGCCGAGCCGGGCGGCCAGTACTTGCTGGTGTCGCTCCAATCGAGCAAGAGGATCGGCGTGTACGCCCTCGATGCGGACGGCGTGCCGACGGCGGTTAGCGGGTCACCCTTCTCGACGGGCTCCCTAACGCCGGGAGCCCTTGCGGTCCTGGCAAGGTAAACACCTGCCGCAACCGCGGCAGCGCCGTTGACGCGCCGCACGTCGCGGGCGGTAAGCCGGCAAAACGGGCTGGCAGCCACGATCTCTACCGCCGCGTGCTTGGCCATCATTGGGATGGCCCCGCCAGGCGTATCGCTAGAGACAAGGATAAGACCGAAAGCTTCGCGCGTCCGTTGACGACGGTGCCAGTACTGACGTAAGCACGCGGCCAACACATCTTGACGCTGGCCGCAGCGTGCGGCGGCCAGCACAAGCAGGCCGTCAGCTCTGCTGCCAGTGATGCGGGAGCAGTTCGTCGATGCGGCGATACGGCTGCGTCGGCAGGCGTAGGAACACGTCCTTCAGATAGGCATACGGATCGTGCCCATTGGGTTTCGCTGATTGGATCAAGCTCATGACGGCCGCGGCGCGTTGACCAGCACGCAGGCTCCCTGCGAACAGCCAGTTCCCTCTGCCCACGGCAATAGGCCGGATCTGGTTCTCCACGCAGTTGTTGTCCGCAGACAATTTGCCGTCGTGCTTGGAAGTCCGCTCAGGGCCCTGAGCGGACTTCGATTCCTACCGCTTCTTCCGGTAGAGGAAGCCAAATCGTTTCTCGTCGGCTACCGCCACAGCGCGAGCATTCGGCTGGGGAAGTTGCAACTCCAACGCCGCCTTGTTGACATCGTCTGGCACTACCAGTCCGTGTTTGATGTCGAGCTCTGCGAGGGCAGCGATGATGTACTCATCGTTGTCCGCATCATCGAGCCATCCAACCACGATGCGGACGCCATCAGGCGTATCTCCTAAAGTCCGTTCCGCAAACTCGATAAGTTCCTGTGCCCCAGCTTCGGAGTTGCTGAAAGTTGCTTCCGCGTAGCCGTTGGATTGCTCAACAGCGACCTGAAGATTGCCTGATAGCACCAATATCGCGATGAGTTTGAGCATTGAGAGGTCCGTCCGCTTCTGGCCGAACGCGGAAGTCTAGCCATCGCATCGTTGCGCGCAAGCGGTCGACGTTGAAGGCCCGCATCCGAACGACTGGAAAGTGGCGCAGATCGCAAGCTCAAGGCGTCACTCCAGCCGACCGCTCCCAGTCTTGAGCCGACCCAAAAGTCCAGACTTCGGCTTCGCAGCAGAAGCAACCGAAGAACATGACGAGGCCCTATTCACGAGCAGCTCACCATGCGCAAGGAACGCATTGTTCACCGACGACACCATGAGCTGCAGCCTCGTCTTTTCTGACTCCACGAGAGACCCCATGCCCCATTGTCAGGACACCAGCTCAAGATACTCCTGTCGTGTCTGCGGCAGCACGCCTCCTACAACTTGCTCGTAGGACGTGTGGTGGCTGGCCAGCATGCGGGCCGATGCCACGGACTTCGAACGGCAATACCAGTGACAGGTGTGCTGCATCAGGAGCATCTCGGCCAGAATGGCAAAGGCGCGGTCCTTTGCGGAGGTGCCCTGTCGCTCGATCGCACGGCAGATGCCGCGGGCGTGTATGCGCAGCGCCTCGCGCATATCGAAGGACCTGTCGAGCGCGGGCGAGCGTGGCAACCAGATCGGGAACTTGCTCACGCGTGTGGCCGTAGGCTCGACGCCCGCAAAGTCCTCCGCCAGCTTGCAGACTTGCCGACTCAGGACATCTTCGGTCCCGCGCAGCACCTCCCAAACCTGCGCGCTGCGGGTGGAGTCTGATTCGCCCAGGGCGCGCAAGTAGCCCTGCGAAAGCGTCTCAATGTGCTTTTCGATGTCGCGGCCGTCCAGGTAGCGGGCCAAGATGGCTATGCGCCGTTGCTGCTGCCTGGCCTTGGTGATCCATACAGCGACGAGCGTAATGGGAAGGAGAAGAAGGAAATCCACGGACCGATGGTACACAGGCCATCCCCAGATGGCCGCCCGCTATCCAACGGTTGATCACCGAGAACCATGTGGCGATAGCCGCAAAGCGTGTGCTGACGATCACGCCAGGTTGAGGTAGGCGACTGGCCGACGTGTCTAAAGCAGATTGGTCGTTTCCGCTGTCGCTTCATCTGAACTTCGGAGCTGCAACGGCTGCTTCAGACTGGGTGCCGCCGTTGGCGGCAATGTGGCGTGGTGACTGCTGAAGGCTGAAAACAGTCGTTGACGTCCAAGGTTCAAGTGACCGGTAGTCGTGAGACAGGGCATCTGAGCCGCAAGCATTGCCGTTTTCAATCGCTTGCAGCGATGCGGAGACGGTCCACCCGAAAAGTTTCGTGCCTCGCAACCGCGGCTTCTTGGCAACGGCAACCCTAGACGCCCGGCAAACTCCTACCGCTGCAAATGATCGTCAGCGACTTCGCACCCCTAGTCATGGCGACATAAAGATCTTTGGTACCGAGCGAGTCGGCGTCCAAGATCACAGCATGGTCGTACTCGAGTCCTTTGACCAGCAACGTCGTGCCGATGAGCTTCTGGTGCCTGATCGGCCTGCCCGTGTGCCGCATCTCCCTCTGGTACAGGTTCGCGGCTTCAAGGAACGTCGCCGCTGACCCATCTATGTGCAGTTCTAGGACGCTCATGAAGCGGTAGAGCAGATCCCGCCGGTAGGCCGCGGTCTCAGGGTTGTCCTTCAGCAGCAAGATGAAGGCTTTGAGGTTCTTGCTCATCGGCGTCGTGAGGTACTGGTTCGCGGCCGCCAGTAACTCGGGATACTTCGTGGCCTTCGTCTGCTTGGCAATGTTGCCGAGCTTGGTGCCAGCGGTCAGTGTCTTGTCGACACCGGTGAAGCAGTCCTTGGCGAAATCCACGACGTGAAGGAACCTGGCCTTCGTGGTCTTTGCGGAATCGAGCTTCTTGACGAACGAGAAGAGCGCCTTCCCCTCCACTTCCTCAATTGATGAGAACCGGCCTCCCATGGTCCGAGCCAGACGGTGGGTCTTGTTCTTGGATTCCTGATCCCCGCCGTGTAAGGCAATCACGGAGGCGGTGTTGCCCAAGTGCTCACAGAGGATCGCGTACTGCTTGTTGGGTAGGTACTGGGGATCGGTGTAGGCCCGTTTAACGCATGCAGGCAAGCCGTTCATGAGGTCAATTTTCTGACCCTGCTCCAAGGTCTTTCTTGCGGCCTTGAGCCATGCACCCAACAACGGCTGTCCCGCATTGACCCAACGCCATGGCTTCTCCAACTGACCCAAGCAGGTGAAGTTCGGATAGATGTTGGCGTCCCAGTCCACGGGCTTGGCGTCGTCAAAGTCGAAGATGGCCTGCATGGGATCACCCAGAATGCGGGTTGGCAGCACTTCGGCCAACGCGCATACAAGACCATGCTGCAGATCCGAACAATCTTGGTACTCGTCCACATAGACGCCCGCGTAGGTGGCTTTGACGGCACGGCGAACAAAGTCCTTTTTCAGCAGGTTTGAACATGCCTCGTAGAGCGTCGCCCACTGCTTGCTAGTCGGGTTTTCAATCTTCCATCCAGAATTCTTCGGGTAAGCGAGGCAAAGGCGAAGTGACCAACTGGCAATGGTGTCAATCTGGTACCGGGACGCAGGAACACCGAGGGTGCTCATCTTCGTCTTGATGGAATTGATCCCGGCGAACGTGTGAGTCAAGATCAACTGACGGTGGGTGCCCGCCTTCACCGCCATGGCAATCAGGTGCGTCTTGCCGTAACCAGCAGGAGCGATTACATATCCCTTGCCGGTGCATTCAGCGAGCTTGATTGCCAGTTCTTCAGACATGCTCTGCCCATTCCCAGAGCTTGGAGAGCTTCACAGGAATGTCCGTCTTCGAAAAATCGGGATCGCCGAAAGAAGGACTGATGGCCTGAACCCACAAGTCCCCTCGGGTGATGTCCTTGAACCAGGCGCAACTCTTCGCAGCCTTCCCGATGGCAAGTCTCAGATCGGCACTTTCCGCCCACGTGCCAACGTCTTCACTGAGCTCCTTCAGGTACTTGGAACGCACGTTGGCATAGACGGTTAAGCCAGGAACGGTTTGGGCAAGTTTCACACTTGCGATCACACTCGCCCATGGCAAGTCTTGAAAGGCCCGTTCCTCCAACGAGAGCTTGTCGGTCCACACATGAACCGGAATGCCCTTGTCTCTCAACTCTGCTTCATGTCCGGGCGAGAACTGTTTCTCGGCGTCTCCGTCAGCAAGCACGCAGACCTCATAGCCAAGCAGCTTGAAGGCTTCGGCCAATGCTTTGATCCTGCTCGCACCACCAGCGTTCAACAAGGACACGCCGTGGTATGAGAACGGATCCTTTCCTTTCCCGAACTGGTAGTCGTCAAAGCCTCTGAGGAAACCCACTTCCGTAGCCCCTTCACAGACTACGACCTTCTTGGACAGGAAGGCTTCAGCGCTGGATCGAATCTTCCCCTGTGCCTCGTGGGCAACCAAGCCTTCACAGAAGGCGGGAATGACCCGTACAGTGCCAGCCTTGCTGTGAACGATGTAGAGCTCATTGACGGTGAGCTCACGAAGCACAACAGGTGAATGAGTGGTCAAGAAATACTGACCTCGCTTGTCCTCCCGCACATGCTTCAGCAGCCGAGAAATGCGGTGAGGCTCAAGCCCGAATTCAACCTCGTCAAAGAGAGTCACATGGCCCTCTTCAAGACCCATTTTCTGAATGCCGCACAACAGCATTCGCCGTGACCCCAGCCCCAATTGGCGAAGCGGAATGTCGCCGTCATGAAGAGCAAGGCCACCGACCTTCAGGTTCACCGAACTCAGATCCAGGTGGGCCTTGTAGGCTTCCACGACGGGCACACCCAAAATCTTGGCCACCTCCTGAGACTTCACGGCAGCAGCGTCAAAGTTCTTCAGCGTGTTGGGCCTGTCAGCGTCAAGCGAGGTGCGGGCCGTCCTTGTAGCATTGGCAAGCAACTCGTTCAGGCTCTGCGCTTCAGTGAGCTTTGCCAAGGCTGTGCCTGTCGCCCATGAAAGTTGCCTTTCGCTGTAGGTTCCGATCAGGCCCACGCTGACCTTGTTGCGATCACCTTGCATGAAGGGCACACCGTCAGGATTGCGATCACAAACCACCAGCCACTTAGGCTCCAAGTCTTTGCCGACCGTGAAGCGGATTGTCAGGACGGATTCAAGGGCGTCGTCGGCCTCGTCAACGAGCATCCCGGTCTTGGCGTCCCAACCTCGCAGGTACTGGCCGTACTTGTAGAGGGAGACGAAGTCTTCAACGAGATCGCCGATGGACACCTCAACGACGATGGCGTTTTCTACCTTGCCCTTGTAGAAATCCGAGTCGTTGAGAGTCAGGTTCCACTGGGGATAGAACGCATACCTGATTGCTTCAAGGATCGTGGACTTGGACGAGTCGCCTTTCCCAATGAGACAGAAGATGTCCGATGTTGGAAGGCTCCAGTCAAGGTCTTTGACCCCGCGAAAGTTCCTGATCGATATTTTTCTGATTCTCACGAACCCCACTCCCAATTGATAGTTTGCTGACCTTGGGCTTCTCCTCCGCCCAGATCTACTCGTTGCGAGGAAGATTTTCCCCGAACATGAGCGTGCTCTTGCCCCCCCAGCATGTTTAGCGCGTATGCACGACATGAGCAGCAAAGCTGCTTCCCCGCCATTCGGGCGTGTGGGCCGGTCCGTTGAAGAAAGCCGCCTTTGGCTGCCGGGGATCGAAAGACGGTTCCCGCTGCGAAGCCGAAGCCCTGGGAGGACGAGGTCGGCTCAAGAATGATTTCGGCCATTCACGGCCTTCACCAGGAGCACTGCCACCAGCGCAAGCAGATTTACGCCTTCGCCGAACCCAAAGGCGAGCCCGACAGATTGGTCGACGCCAACACGCTGAAACCCGCCGTGAGGAACGGAAGCATCGTCGAGAACACCCGTTCCAGATCGCGAGACGCGTACCGGCCTGATGACAAGCTCTCAATCCGGCCGGGTTCTGCGACCAGCGAAAGCATGGTGCCCACCATGAAGCTGAAGGCATGGAATATGCGCTCCTCCTGCACCTCGGGAAGCGCGCGGGAGAACTCCGCCAGGAACAGCCGCGCGACGGCGTTGTAGTGCACGCCAATGACCTTGGCATAGTCGGGCGCGTTGGAGGCACGTGCCACCAGAAGGGCGTAGTGCTTCCATCCCCGACCGCCTTTGCTGCTCCGTTCGACAAAGGGGCTGACATACCCTGCCACCAACTCTTCGAGGGGAATGGGGCCGTCACCGGCCCGATCACGCGCCGCGTCCAGCAACTGCAACCGCTGATGCGCCATGTAGGAGGCTCTTCGCTCCACCACGCGATCGAAAAGCGCCTCCTTGGTGCCGAAGTGGTACGCGACCAGCGCCAAGCGTGCTTCTGATTGCTGGGCCACCTCCCGCATGGAGGTGCCATGGAAGCCGTGCAACGCAAACAGGATTTCCGCCGCGTCCAGCATCCTGTCGCGTGTTGCGTCGCCCGCCTTGCGTCCGTTCGGTCGGGCCGATCCAGGTACCTGCGGCGGTTCAACGGGCGTTCCGGGCTTGGTCGAAGGCGTGTTCATTTCGGTTGCGGGTCACCGTCGATTGTCGTTTGCCACCTTGTGTGGTCGCGATAAGCATGATAGCTGAACGATTGAACAATCATTGAAAACAGTTTTCCAGTTTTGAGGGGTTCTACATCTCGGACCTTGTCTGTATAAACTTGGTCATGCGTTCAGTTATCTGTTCGAAGTTCGGTAGAAAACCCAGGGGACAAGATATGGGCAGCCCTCTGGAGGTGCGGATTGATGGCACCTTGATCACGCCTGACCAGGTGGAAGGCTGGGAGCGTCGCCGCGCCAAAGCAGTGCTGACGAGGTTGCGAAAAGTCCTCAAGGTCAAAGATGGCTCTCGCGACGACCCGCACGACTTGCGGGCGCAAAGGGCGGAATTGCTTCAACTGAAGGAACGCCTGGGGCGCGCTGGCTTGCGAACGGCCTTGGGCGGCGACATGCGCATGTCGGCCGTGGTGACAAAGCTCATCGTGCGTCTGTCCGGCGCCAAGCGCAAGCAGTGTGTCGTGGAAATTCGGGTGGCTGACTGCAACGCAAGAGCGCTGTCCGGGCATCTCGATGACCTGATGGGCAGTGACACGGCGGTGAACCGCAAGGTGAACCTGTCGGTCTGTCCGGATCACTACCTCCTGGAGCCGCGTGGTGATGTACTGGAAGTCATCGAGACCACAGGTGGCGCACCGTTCCCAGCGCAGTTCTTCTTGCGCTTCAACGACGAGACGGGCCTGAAGACGCCGCGCGATTCGTCGTTTCCCTATCAGTCGGCGGGTACGGCCCGCCTCGCGGATGGAACGGTCATTGGAGGCGTTCGCCATCAGTTCCGTGACGAGGGCGGTGGCTCCCTGATGCGCTTGATGGTCGAGTTTCCGCAACTCACGCTGAGCAGCATGATTCGAGAGCATCAGTGGCATCTCGCCTGCGAGTTCACAAGCTGGGTCCAGGAAATCCTGCGTCGGCGTGATGCAAGCGCGGCGAGTGCATCGACCTGACCGCCAGCGGACCAATTGACCGTGGAACATGACTTCCTGATCGTTGGCGGCGGCACCGCGGGCGCTGTTCTCGCGGCACGCCTCTCAGAGAACGCAGCACATCGCGTCCTGTTGGCCGAGGCAGGTGGCGACGTTTCTGCCTCGGATGCACCCGCAGACATTCGGGACGCCTTCCCCACTGCCACGCTCAATCCCGGCTACTTCTGGAGCGGTCTGACCGCGGCTTCAAAAGACGGCGAAGCACAAGCGCCCTACCCGCAGGCCAGGGTACTGGGAGGCGGCTCTGCCATCAATGGCATGTTTGCGCTCCGAGGCGTACCTTCGGACTATGCGCGCTGGGCGGATTCCGGTGCTGGGGACTTTTCCTGGGAGAAGGTGCTACCTTACTTCCACAGGATCGAGAACGACCATGACCGGCCCGGCGTCAAGGGCGGTCTGCATGCCGTCTCACGGATTCCGAAAACCCAGTGGCCGTCGTTCGCTCGATCGATGGCGACCGCCGCCCAGCGACACGGCTGGCCATTCATTGATGACATCAACGAGCAGCCGGGCGATGGTTTCTTTTCGATGCCGAACGCCATTGACACCGATGCGCGTGTGACCACAGCGGGCTGCTATCTGACCGCAGCGGTTCGGGCACGACCCAACCTCGACATCTGGACGAATACCCAAGTCACCCGCCTGCACCTGATCGACAAACGCGTTTGCTGCGTCGAGGCGGTCCGTAACGGTCTCCGGATTCAACTGCATCCGCGACGCGTGGTGCTATCTGGAGGCGGGATTCACTCGCCGGCCATTCTTTTGCGATCAGGCATCGGCCATGGTCGCGCACTCGCCGCGCTGGGCATCGACGTCAGCCTCGATCTGCCAGGCGTG
The DNA here is from genome assembly GCF_034421675.1 of Hydrogenophaga sp. SNF1. Taxonomy (NCBI): domain Bacteria; kingdom Pseudomonadati; phylum Pseudomonadota; class Betaproteobacteria; order Burkholderiales; family Comamonadaceae; genus Hydrogenophaga; species Hydrogenophaga sp. SNF1. Next base: position 1,634,535 of record NZ_CP139793.1, on the reverse strand, counting down.
GGACGAAACCTGCAAAACCATCCGTACGCATTTTTCGCCCTCACGCTGCCACGCGGCAAACGGATGCCGACGGCTCTGCGGCGATTCGCCGTCGCAGGCATGCGTTCGTCGTCACGTCTGCCAGGTGCTCCTGCCGGTGACTTATTCAACTTCGTCATCGGGCGCGTGAGCGGAGAGGCTTTCGGGCCGAGCTTTGCATTGGTGGGGAGCGCCCTCTACGCCCCCAAGTCCCGCGGAAGCGTCACCCTCGCCAGCGCCGATCCCTCCGAACATCCGGTCGTCAATTTCCGGTTCCTGTCTGAACCGTCGGACGCGCCTCGCATGCTCCTGGCCTTGCGACGGGCCGAAAGTCTATTGCGAGAGCCCGACGTTTCATGTGAGTTTCAGGAGGCGTTCCTGCTGCCGGGTGCCTTGTCGGTCAAGCAATTCAACCGGCCCGGCATAGCCGGCAAGGCATTGTCCCTGGCCGCTTCTGCGGCGTCCAACGCGCCTGGCTTTCTGCGCCGCACGATCTTTGGTCACGCTTTCAAAAGCGGCGGCCCCGTGGTGTATCGAGGTGGGCATCGCACCATCTCCGACGAACAGATCCTGACATCCATCAGCCCCATGGGGCACCCGACAAGCACTTGCGCCATGGGTCGCAGCGACAACCCGTTGGCGGTCGTCGACGACGGCTTTCGCGTGCACGGCAGCCACAACCTCTTTGTGGCCGACGCGTCGGTGATGCCGAGCATCCCCAGCGCTAACACCAACCTCCCCACGCTGATGCTGGCCGAAGTGGCAGCAGAGCGCATCGCAAGCCTTTCGATCTGAGAACACTTCCATGTTCAATTACTTCAAGGTCTATTCTTGGAATCTCGCGCTCTCCATGGCCTTGGACGCCGGAGCCAACATGGACGAGGTGGACCGCGCGTGCAGAGAACTGCGCGATGTGGAGGATGACCAGACCCATGCGAACGCGTTCTTCCAAGCGTGGGAACAAGGCGCGGCGAAGCTGTCCCAATCGGCCGCGACGGACGAAGCGGCAGGTCATCTGCTTTCGGCAGCCGAGAAGTACCGTCGCGCCTGCGTGATGTACATCACCGCGGAACGCATTCCTGCGCACGACCATCCCCCCCGACTTGCTGCCTACGACGAATTGCTGTGGACCTTCCGCAAGCACGTCGAGTGTTCGGGGGCCAATTGCGAGAGGGTTTCAGTTCCTTTCGGAGAGTCCTTCATTCCCGCGCTGATGGTTTCGGTGGTTGCGCCTGGGGAGCCCGCACCTTGCATCGTTCACTTCAATGGACTCGACGGTGTCAAGGAGTACCTGTACCTGTGTGGCCTCCCAGACATGCTCGGGAAACGCGGCATTTCGATTCTTCTGGTCGACAACCCGGGCGTTGGTGAAGCGCTGCGCAAGAACGGTCTGCACAACGCCCCTGAGGCGGAGATTCCTGCAGGTGCCTGCATCGACTATCTGCAGACACGAGCGGATGTGGACCCTAAACGCATTGGGATGATGGCGCTGAGCCTTGGTGGTTACCACGCACCGCGCGCCACTGCCTACGAACCGCGCTTCGCCTGCTGTGTGGCGTGGGGCGCCAACCACGACACCGGCAAGCGCTTCCGCGCTCGCCTCGCAGGGACTTTGAATGCCCAGAAATCGGTTCCCCACTACTTCGATCACGTGAAGTGGGTTCTCGGCAAGAACAGCATCGAGGAATGCGCAGAGGTATTCGATCGATTCACGCTGGAGGGAATCCTAGATCGCATCCGCGTCCCGATCTACATCACCCACGGTGCAGACGACCGTCAGATTCCCGTATCGGAAGCGCACCAGACCTATGAAGGCTGTGTCAACTCCACGCGCAAGGAGCTTCGCATCTTCACAGCCGAAGAAGGTGGCGAGCAGCACTGCAGCATCGGGAACATGAGCCTGGCCACCCATGCCATGGCCGACTGGATCGCCGATGTGCTCAAGAGCTCTTGACGCAACCCACATCCCCCACCCTGTCCCACAACGAGGAGACATCATGCTCAAAGGACTGACTTCCACTATTGCGCGCATCGCAATCGCTGCGGCTTTCTTACCAAGTATGGCATGGGCCCAGCCTGACCTGGTGCGAATCATCGTTCCGCTCGGCGCGGGACATCCGTTTGACACAGCGGCGCGTGCGCTGGCTGAAGGCTTGGCCAAGTCATCTGGAAAAACGGTCATCGTAGAAAACAAACCAGGCGCGGGCGGCCGAATCGCCACTGCGGACGTTGCCAAAGCCAAAGCCGATGGCTCGGTTCTGCTTTTCACCACCGCCGGGCATGCAACCAATGCCGGTCTCTACTCGAACCTCCCATACGACCCCATCAAAGACTTCACACCGATTTCGGTGGTCAGCAAGTCATCGGGCTTCGCGCTGCTGGTGCCGGCCAACTCGCCTTACAGGACCATCCAGGAGCTCATTGCAGCCGCGAAAGCACAGCCCGACACCCTCAACTACGGGTCATTCGGCAATGGCAACACCACACATGTGGTTGCAGCCATGTTTGCTCGCGCAGCCAATCTCAAGCTGATCCATGTTCCCCATCAGAACCCGGTCAACGACTTGATCGGTGGCCACATCAACATGCTCTTCATGGGGGCATCGACGGCTTTGCCACTCGTCAGCGATGGACGTGTGCGTGCGCTGGCGATCTCGTCTGAAGCACGTGACCCGGAGTTTCCGGGTGTACCCACGTTCCGTGAGCTGGGCTACAACGACGTCGATGTGCCCGCGTGGTCCGGGCTTCTTGCACCCGCCGGACTTCCTGCAGATCAAGCTCAGGCATTGTTTTCGCAAGTGAAGGAAGCGGTGAAGCAACCGGCCTATCAGAACAATCTGAAGATCACCAAGGCAACGGTGGTCCTGTCATCGCCGGAGGAGTATCGGAAATCGCTGGAGGCCGACGTGGTGCGATTCCGCAAGGTATTGCCTGAGCTGGGCATCAAGGGGAACTAGACGCATACTCATCTAGGAGGGCCTGCTCCCGGTTGCGTTGACGCCGACCCGAACTTGTGGGGCCCGCGGCTTGACAGAAGCCAGCTCACTGGCGTCTCGGCTTGAAGGTCCGCATCCTAGCCAGTAGGAGTCGTTCAGGTCCGGCGATCCAGCGTCCGAGAACGCTGCGAAGCGGTCCGCCAGTCTCAGAGATGGAGTGACTACGTCCAGTCTTCAGCCGCCCCTCGTCAGTTTCAAAAACTACGCTGCGCCGCCGCACGAGCAAAGAGCAGACGCCCTCACCCAGCTCTGCGCTAAGCATCCGTCCGCACACTCAAGCGATTCCCCCGCGGGCCGCCCGCTCATACAACAGCCGCCGTCCCGCCACCTCCCCCACCGGCCGAAGCAACGCATCGCGCACCACCGGGTCTGCCTCGCACCGGATCAACAAACGCCCCACCTCGCGGACCTCTTCGGGTGCCGGCTCCCACAAGGCATCGATCCACTGCAGGCCCCAGCAGGGGCCAGGACCATGGCGCCGATCGAGGCGGCCAATGCCTCGGATGTCTGCCGCCACCATCTCGGCCAGCGTGTCGACCAGCGCCTCCTCACAAGCTACCAGGGACGTTTGCGACACCCGCTGCCCCCTGTGACAAGTCACGTCGTGCACAAGCAGGTACCACGGCGCTTCCAAAGACCGAGTCACCACCGGCCACCGCCACTGTTTGCGTGCGATCCGGGACGGGTGAAGGACGGGAACGCCGCCTGCGGCTGTGATGAACACACGTTTCTCCCTGAGGGACGGGGTTCGAATTCTGTATCAAAGCAATCCAAGCAAATTTCAAGGAGGCAACACTTTTGCGGTGCCCAATACCGTCTCTCAAGCCCCAGATCCGTTCGAGTGCCTGAGCGCCAACATGGTCGCTCTTCGTGCGCAAGGAAACTGGACCACGCGCGCCTTGGCCGCACACGCGCATGTCAGCCGAAACTCGCTGGTGAATCTGGAGAATGGGCGTTCCAACCTGTCCTTGAGCACGGTGGACAAGTTGGCCGGGGCGCTTGGGGTCAGGACGGGCTCCCTCTTCGGCCAACGGCCCGTGTCACGCAAGGCCCATGACGAATCGATCGGGGTGGTGCTCGCGCTGAACCTCATTTCAGCGCGCCGGGCGCTGAAGTTGACGCAGGAGACGCTGGGCCGGCAATCCGGCGTCGACATGTACGTCATCGCGCACATCGAGCGTCAGGCATACAACCCCTCGCTGCAGACGCTGGCGAAGCTGACTGTCCCTTTGCGCCTGACGCTGGAAGAACTCCTGTCCGCTGAGGCCAAAGCCTCGGGTGTGCAGGGCACGCCCCCGCACCCTGCCTGACCATAGGCCGCTCCATCGGCGGCGCTTGCGCCGCAGCCCCCGCTACAGATGAAAGTCGCCCGCCGCCTCCGGCTGGTACAGCACCTTCTCGATGCGGATGTGGCAGGTGCGGTGGGGCATGCGCCAGTTGAAGGCGTCGCCCGCCTTGTAGCCCAGGATGGCGGTGCCGATGCCGGAGCACACCGAGAGCTTGCCGGCGCCTTCGTCGGCGTCTTCGGGGTACACCAGCGCCACTTCCCGCTCCTCGTCGTTCACTTGCAGCAGGGCCTTGGAGTTCATGGTGACCACGTCGTCCGCCACCTGCCGGGGGTCGACGACGATGGCGCGCTCGATCTCGTGCTCCAGCTCAAAAATGTCCGCGCCGCGTTCGAAGGCCAGCAGGCTCTGGAGCCGGGCCTTGTCGATTTCGGTGATGTGGATGCTGGCGGTGTGGGGCGCGGGGCGCTCGCGCAGCAGCCGCAGGTAGTGCTCCGAGTGCATCACCAGCGACTTCGTCGCGGGCGTTTCGCTGTGCGGCAGAAAGCCGCTGTTCAGAAAGGCCTTGAGCGACCGGGCGTTGTCCGGGTGGATCTTGGCAATGAGCTTCTCGGCCCGCATGTCGAAGAAGGCGAGCTTCATGCCTTCGTGGATGGCGCTGGCGCCAAGCTTGCGGCCCCAGTTGTCGCGCTGGCCGATGACCAGCACCATTTCGCAGTCGGCACCCGATTTGACGAGGCGCACAAAGCCCACCGGCACGTCGCGCTCGTCGCAGGCCATGAAGAAGCGGCCGCCCTGGTTGAACAGGTGGGTCAGCACGGGCAGCTGGACCCGGCCGATGACCTGTTCGATGAAGCGGGAGACGTGGCGCGAGTCGCTGAGGTAGCGCGTGACTTCTTCGTCTTCCAGCCAGTCCATGAGCGTGAGCGCGTGGGACCGGGTGATTTCGGGGCACAGGGAAATGAAAGGCTTGTTCATCTTCACCACCGGTGGTTTCAAGAATGAAAGCCTTCCATGGGCGCGGCCACGGCGGTTCTTTCGAATAACCCCCAATTTTACCGGGGATGGCCGCGCCCCGCTTGCCGTCTCAATTTGAGAACAAATCCTGACGCCGCCCGCCTCCAAGGGTTAACCCACCCCTCCCCTGCCGACCCCGAGTGCTCCACTGTCCCCGGCTTCCCCACGAACCCAGGAGACAACCATGCCCGTAGAACTCAAGGTCAACGGCCGCGCCGTGACCGTGGACGCGGCGCCCAACACGCTGTTGGTGCACGCCCTTCGTGAACACCTGCGCCTCACCGGCACGCACGTCGGCTGCGACACGGCCCAGTGCGGGGCCTGCACCGTGCACCTGGACGGCAAGGCCATCAAGTCGTGCAATGTGCTGCTGGCCCAGGTGGCCGGGCGCGAGGTGACCACCATCGAGGGCATGGCCGCCGCCGACGGGACCATGCACCCCATGCAGGCCGCATTCAAGGAGTGCCACGGCCTGCAGTGCGGCTTCTGCACGCCGGGCATGGTGATGAGCGCGGTGGACCTGTGCCAGCGCCACCCCGGCGCCAATGAGGCGCAGATCCGCGAGCAGCTGGAAGGCAACCTGTGCCGCTGCACGGGGTACCACAACATCGTCAAGGCCGTGCAGCAAGGCGCTGCGGCCATGAAGTGATCGCACACAAGGAGAACGACCATGGGTGCCATCGATTTCGCCAAACTCCCTCACATCGGTGAGCCGCTGCGCCGCAAGGAGGACTACCGCTTCCTCACCGGCGCCGGCCAGTACACCGACGACATCCAGCTGCAAGGCATGAAGCACGCGGTGTTCGTGCGCTCGCCGCACGCGCACGCCGCCATCCGCTCCATCAACAAGACCGCCGCGCTGGCCGCGCCGGGCGTGGTGGGCATCTTCGACGGGCAGGACGTGGCCAACGACAAGGTGGCCGGCCTGCCCTGCGGCTGGCTCATCACCAGCACCGACGGCCAGCCCATGAAGGAGCCGCCGCACCCCTTCCTGGCCCAGGGCAAGGTGCGCTACGTGGGCGACCACGTGGCCATCGTGGTGGCCGACACGGTGGAGAACGCCAAGAACGCCGCCGAGCTGGTGGAGGTGGACTACGAGCCCCTGCCCGCCGTGGTGGACGTGCGCGACGCGCCCAAAGGCACGGCGCTGCACGAGGTGGCGCCCGACAACCACTGCTACAAGTGGGCCATCGGCGACAAGGCGGCGGTGGACGCCACCTTCGCGAACGCGGCGCACGTGACCAAGATCGACCTGGTCAACAACCGCCTCGCGCCCAACCCCATCGAGCCGCGCGCGGCCATTGGCGCCTACAACCGCGCCAACGACGAGTACACGCTCTACGTGGCCAACCAGAACCCGCACGTGGAGCGGCTGCTGATGACGGCCTTCGTGCTGGGCCTGCCCGAGCACAAGGTGCGCGTGATCGCGCCCGACGTGGGCGGCGGCTTCGGCGCCAAGATCTTCCTCTACGCCGAAGACGTGGCCGTGACCTGGGCGGCGAAGAAGCTCAACACCGCCATCAAGTGGACCTGCGAGCGCGCCGAGGCCTTCCTGTGCGACGCGCACGGCCGCGACCACGTGACGCACGCCGAGATGGCCATGGACAAGGACGGCAAGTTCCTGGGTTTCCGTGTGCACACGGACGCCAACCTGGGCGCCTACCTGTCCACCTTCTCCACGGCGGTGCCCACCATCCTGTACGCCACGCTGCTGGCGGGCCAGTACACCACGCCGCAGGTCTACGTTGAAGTGGACGCCTGGTTCACCAACACCTCGCCGGTGGACGCCTACCGCGGCGCCGGCCGGCCCGAGGCCACCTACCTGCTGGAGCGCATCGTCAGCCGCGCCGCCTGGGAGATGAACCTGAGCCAGGACGAGATCCGCCGGCGCAACTTCATCACCCAGTTCCCGTACCAGACGCCGGTGGCGCTGCAGTACGACACGGGCGATTTCCACGCGTGCATGAACAAGGCCACCGAACTGGCCGACGTGGCCGGCTTCGCGAAGCGCCGCGAGGCCAGCAAGGCCAAGGGCCTGCTGCGCGGCATCGGCTACAGCAGCTACATCGAGGCCTGCGGCCTGGCGCCGTCCAACCTGGCGGGCGCCCTGGGCGCGCGCGCCGGCCTGTTCGAGTGCGGCGAGGTGCGCGTGCACCCCACGGGCAGCGTCACGGTGTTCACCGGTTCGCACAGCCACGGCCAGGGGCACGAGACCACCTTCGCGCAGGTGGTGGCCTCGCGCCTGGGCATCGATCCCTCGCAGGTGGACATCGTGCACGGCGACACCGGCCGCGTGCCCTTCGGCATGGGAACCTACGGCTCGCGCTCCATCTCGGTGGGCGGCGCGGCCATCATGCGCGCGCTGGACAAGATCGAGGCCAAGGCCAAGAAGATCGCCGCGCACCTGATGGAAGCGAGCGACGCCGACATCGAGTTCGCCAACGGCGAGTTCAGCGTGAAGGGCACCGACAAGAAGATCCCCTTCGGCCAGGTGGCGCTCACGGCCTATGTGCCGCACAACTACCCGCTGGACAAGCTGGAGCCGGGCCTGAACGAGACCGCCTTCTACGACCCGACCAACTTCACCTTCCCCGGCGGCACCTACATCTGCGAGGTGGAGGTGAACCCGCAGACCGGCGAGACGCGCGTGGACCGCTTCACCGCGGTGGACGACTTCGGCACCATCATCAACCCCATGATCGTGGAGGGCCAGGTGCACGGCGGCCTGGTGCAGGGCATCGGCCAGGCGCTGCTGGAGCACTGCGTGTACGACCGCGAGACGGGCCAGCTGGTCACCGGCTCCTTCATGGACTACGCCATGCCGCGCGCCGACGACGTGCCCAGTTTCACCCTGGGCCACGTCTGCACGCCCTGCACCACCAACCCGCTGGGCACCAAGGGCTGCGGCGAGGCCGGCGCCATCGGCTCGCCGCCGGCGGTCATCAACGCCGTGCTCGACGCCCTGGCGCCGCTGGGCGTGAAGGACATCGACATGCCCGCCACGCCTTCGCGCGTGTGGCAGGCCATCCAGTCGGCCAAGCAGTAAGCCCTTCAAGGAGACAAGACCATGTACGCCTTCACCCTTGAACAACCCAAGACCCTGGCCGATGCCAAGCGGCTCACCGGCGGCGGCGCGCAGGCGCTGGCGGGTGGCCAGACGCTGATCGCCTCGCTCAAGCAGCGCCTGGCGCAGCCCGGCGCGCTGGTGGACCTCGGTGGCGTGGCCGAGCTGCGCGGCATCCGCCGCGAGGGCAACAGCCTCGTCATCGGCGCCATGACGCGCCACGAAGAGGTGGCCACCAGCGCCGACGTGAAATCGTCCATTCCCGGCCTGGCCGCGCTGGCCGGCGGCATTGGCGACCGCCAGGTGCGCGCCATGGGCACCATCGGCGGCTCGGTGGCCAACAACGACCCGGCCGCCTGCTACCCCAGCGCGGTGCTGGCGCTGGGCGCCACCATCGTCACCGACAAGCGCGAGATCAAGGCCGACGACTTCTTCCAGGGCCTGTACAGCACCGCGCTGGACAGCGGCGAGCTGATCACCGCGATCCGCTTCCCCATCCCCAAGAAGGCGGCCTACGCCAAGTTCCGCCAGCCGGCCTCGCGCTTCGCACTGGTGGGCGTGTTCGTGGCGCTCACCGACGGCGGCGCGCGCGTGGCCATCACCGGCGCGGGCAACGGCGTGTTCCGCCACGCCGGGCTGGAGGCGGCGCTCGGCAAGGGCTTCACGCCCGAGGCCGTGCAGGGCGTGGCCATCGACGCCAGCCAGCTCAATGGCGACCTGCACGCCAGCGCCGAGTACCGCGCGCAGCTGATCCGCGTGCAGACCCAGCGCGCGGTGGCCGCGGCCAACGGCTGATGCCCGAACTCGCTGCCGCCACCACCGAACCGCGCGACATCGACGGCTGGCTGGCCGCGCTGCGCGGCGTGGGCTACCACGCCCCGCGCGCGCTGGCCACGGCCGTGTTCCTGGCCATGCGCCTGCAGCGCCCGCTGCTGCTGGAGGGCGAGCCCGGCGTCGGCAAGACCGAGCTGGCCAAGGCCCTGGCGCGCGTGCTGCAGCGCCCGCTGCTGCGCCTGCAGTGCTACGACGGCATGGAGCAGCGCGAGGCCCTGTACGAGTGGAACCACACCGCGCAGCTGCTGCACATGCGCGCGGCGCAGAACACCTCCACGCCCGAGCAGATCGAGCGCGAGGTCTACCAGGAGCGCTACCTGATCCGCCGCCCGCTGCTGCAGGCCCTGCAGACGCCGCCGCCCGGCGCGGTGCTGCTGATCGACGAGGTGGACCGCGCCGACGAACCCTTCGAGGCCTTCCTGCTGGAGTACCTGGGCGAATACCAGGTGAGCATCCCCGAGCTGGGCACCATCACGGCCATGGCGCCGCCGCTCACCCTGCTCACCAGCAACCGCACGCGCGACCTCAACGACGCGGTGAAGCGCCGCTGCCTGTACCAATGGCTGGACCACCCGGACCGCGAGCGCGAACTCGCCATCGTGCGCGGCCAGGTGCCGCAGGCCAGCGCCGCGCTCACCGAACAGATCGCGCGCTTCGTGGAGCGCCTGCGCGCGCAACCGTTCGCCAACGCCTTCCAGCGCGCGCCCGGCATCGCCGAGAGCGTGGAATGGGCCAAGGCCCTGGTGGCGCTGGACACGCTGGTGCTGGACCCGGAGGTGATCCAGGACACGGCGGGCATCCTGTTCAAGCAGCGCGAGGACGTGGCCGCCCTGCTGCCCATGATCGACCAGCTGCTGGAACCGGACGTGGCCTGAGCGCAAGCGCCGTATGCAACTCGGGGATGCACGCAGCGGCAAGCTGCCGGACCAGATCACCGCCTTCGGCCGCGCCCTGCGCCGCGCCGGCGTGCCGGTGGACAGCGCGCGCATCGCCGGCGCCATCAGCGCCACGCAGCTGGTGGGCCTGGAGCGGCGCGACGACCTGCAGGCCGCGCTGGCCGCGGTGCTGGTGAGCCGGCCGCAGGACATCGAGGTCTTCGGCGAACTCTTCGCCGCCTTCTTCCGCAACCCCGAGCTGGAAAAGCAGCTGCTGTCGCAGATGCTGCCCAAGGCCCCGTCGGCCCAACCGCCCGCGCGCAGCGCGCGTTCGCAAGAGGCGCTGACCGTGGCCGGCGCCAGCGCCAAGCAGCGCGCCCCCCAGGAGACCGAGCTGCGCCTGGACGCCGCCATGACCGCCAGCGACCTGCGGCGCCTGCGCCACGCCGATTTCGCGGGCCTGTCGGCCAGCGAGTTCCGCCTCGTCGACACCCTGGCGCGCGACATCGCCCTGCCCCTGCCCGAGCTGCCGAGCCGGCGCCAGCGGCCCGGCCCGCGCGGCCACCGCATCCACTGGGGCCGCGCCCTGCAGCAGGCGCGCCGGCACGAGGGCGAGCTGCTCGCCCCGCCGCGCCGCGAACGGCGCCGCCAGCCGCTGCCGCTGCTGGTGCTGGTGGACGTGTCGGGCTCCATGGAGCGCTACGCGCGCCTGCTGCTGGCCTTCCTGCACCAGGCCACGCGCGGCGTGCCGCGTTCGGCCTTCGCCTTCGGCACCCGCCTGAGCGACCTGCGCGCCGCCTGGAGGCAGGCCGACGCCGACGCGATGTTGGCGCTCGCCAACGCGGCCATCGCCGATTTCGCGGGTGGCACGCGGCTGGGCGCCTCGCTGGCCGAGCTGCGCGAGCGGCACGCGCGCTGCCTGGTGGGGCGGCGCACGGTGGTGCTGCTCATCAGCGACGGGCTGGACACCGGCGCGCCCGAACAGCTCGACGCCGAGCTGCACTGGCTGCGCCGCCACTGCCGCCAGGTTTTCTGGCTCAACCCGCTGCTGCGTTACGCTGGCTACCAGCCCCTGGCGCAGGGCGCCAGCGTGCTGCACCGCCACGCGCACGGCATGCTGGCCGTGCACAACCTGGAACACCTGCATCAGCTGGCGAGCGCCCTGGCCGAACTGTTGAAAACCCGCTGAATCCCACGCACACGCACCGGAGACCCACCATGGACATGCAAGGCAGCCGCCTCCTCCCCGTCAACCAGGTGCAGGCCTGGGACGCCCTCAACGACCCGGCCGTGCTCAAGGCCTGCGTGCCCGGCTGCGACAAGTTCGAGCCCCTGGGCGACGACGCCTACGCCGTGGGCGCGGGCATCAAGATCGGCCCGGTGTCGGCCAAGTTCACCGGTCGCGTGCAGCTCAGCGAGATCGTGCCGCCGCGCAGCTACAAGCTCGGCTTCGAGGCCCAGGGCGGCGTGGCCGGCTTCGGCAAGGGCGAGTCCACGGTGACGCTGGACCCCGCGCCGGGCGGCAGCGAGCTCACCTACACCGTCAAGTCCACCGTGGGCGGCAAGATCGCCCAGCTGGGCCAACGCCTGATCGACGGTGCGGCCAAATCCATGGCCGACGACTTCTTCCGCCGCTTCGAGGAAGAATTGCTGCGCCGCCACCCCGAGGCGGCGGCCGCCCGCGCCGCCGCCGCGCCGGTGCCGGCGGTGGTCGCCGGCCCATCCGGCCCCTGGCCCGGCTGGGCCTGGCCGGCGCTGGCCTTCGCCATCACCTTCGTCATCGGCCTCATCGTTTTCTTCACCGCCGCCTGGGGGTGAACCGACCGCCATGGAAAATCTCGATCTCTTCGTGCTGCGCACGCTGCTGGACTGGCGGCGCGCGGGCAAGGCCACCCTGCTGGCCACCGTCACCCGCACCTGGGGCAGTTCGCCGCGCCCGGTGGGCTCCATCATGGCCCTGTGCGAGGGCGGCGCCGTGGTCGGCTCGGTCTCGGGCGGCTGCATCGAGGACGACCTGATCCACCGCTTCCGCGACGCCCTGGCCGACGGCCCGCCCCAGAAAACCAAGTACGGCGTGAGCGCCGACGAAGCCCACCGCTTCGGCCTGCCCTGCGGCGGCACCCTGGAGCTGCTGCTGGAGTTCAACCCCGACGCGGCCACGCTGGGCGATCTGGTGCAGCGCCTGAGCGCGGGCCGCATGGTCCAGCGCAGCACCGAGATCGCCAGCGGCCGCGTGACACTCACCGACATCGAGCAGCCCGAGGCCCTGCGCGAGCACGGCGGCTGGCTGCACAACGCCTTCGGCCCCGAGTACCGCCTGCTCATGATCGGCGCTGGCCAGCTCACCGAGTACCTGGCCACCATGGCCCTGTTCAGTGGCTTCTCCGTCACCGTCTGCGACCCGCGCGAGGAATACCGCGGCGGCTGGCAGGTGGCCGGCGTGACGCTCACCACCGACATGCCCGACGACGTGGTTCGCGCCTTCCGCGCCGACCGGCGCACCGCCATCGTCGCCCTCACCCACGACCCCAAGCTGGACGACCTGGCGCTGCTGGAGGCCCTGGAGACCGAGGCCTTCTACATCGGCGCCATCGGCTCGCGGCGCAACCAGATGGCGCGCCACGCGCGCCTGATCGAGCACTTCGAGCAGACCGAGGACAGCCTGGCCCGGCTGCGCGGGCCCATCGGCATCTACATCGGCAGCAAGACGCCGGCCGAGATCGCGGTGAGCGTGATGGCCGAGGTGCTGGCCGTGAAGAACGGCGTGCCGCTGCCGCGCGACCTGGCCGTGGGCCCGGCCAAGGACCAGCTGGACGTGGCGCCGAACGCCCCGTCCATGGTCTGCTTCATGCGCGAAGACCCGTGAGCGGCGCACGGCCGCCCGAAGGCGCTCGCACCGCGGCGTGCGGCGCGGAGGTTTCGCTATGAAGCCCTGGAGCGACACCACCGCGCTGGTGCTGGCGGCCGGGGCGGGCCGCCGGCTGGGCGGCGTGCCCAAGTGCCTGGTCCGCGTGAACGGCCAGACCCTGCTGCAGCGCCTGCTGGACGCGCTGGCCGAGGCCGACGTGCACGACGTGCGCCTGATCGTGGGCCACCACGCCGAGCCCATCGCCGCGCACGTGAGCGCCCTGGCGCCCGAGCGCCGGCCCGTGCTGCTGCGCAACCCCGAGCCCGGCGAGGAGCCCGCCGATTCGCTGCGCGTGGGCCTGCGCAGCCTCACGTCCATGCCCAGCCGGCTGCTGGTGCTGCTGGGCGACCAGCCGCTGCTGGGCGCGCCGCAGATCCAGGCGGCCCTGGACGCCTTCGACCAGCGCGAGCGCGGCCGCCACGCCCTGGTGCCGATGGTGAACGGCCAGCCCGGCCATCCGGCGGTGCTCGACGGCCTGGCCTGCGCCCTGCTGCGCAACCAGAGCGGCGGCCTGCGCGCCTGGCGCCAGCGCCAGCCCGAGGCTGTCGCGTTGTGGAACACATCGGACGAGGCGCACATCCGCGACCTGGACACGCCCGAGGACCTGCCCCGCCTGGCGCAGGCCACCGGCTGGACCGTGGCGCTGCCCACCGCCGAGGCTTTGCCGCGCTGCGGCATGGACAACGGTTGATCGACGCGCGGCGGGCTGATTCAATGCACCCCATGCCCACCGGCCCCGCCGCCTCCCCCGCCGACCGCCTGGCCGTGATCGCCCAGGCGCGCCGCGCCGTGCTGGACGCGCGCGACCCCGACGCCGGCCCGCGCCTGGCGCCCTGGGTGGCGCGCTCCTGGCGGCGCTGCCTGCAGCTGGGCCTGGAGCCGCGGCGCGAGGTCGCCTTCGACCCCGTGAGCAGCGCGCAGGTGCGCCACGCGCTGGACGCCAGCCAGCCGCTGCTGCGGGCCGCCGCGCCCGTCATCCGCTCGCTGGCGCGCGCCATGGCCCACACGCGCTACTTCGCCATCCTCACCGACGCGCAGGGCGTGGTGATCGACGTCAACGGCCCCGTGGACCGGCACGAGCCCAGCGTGGGCCGCATCGCGCGCGTGGGCGTGGACCTGTCGGAGCGCGCCGTGGGCACCACCGCCATCGGCATGGCGCTGACCGACCTGCAGCCCGTGTGGCTGCACCGGGGCGAGCACTTCTTCGACGCCACCAGCGTCTACAGCTGCGCCGGCGCGCCCATCTGGGACCCGGACGGCCAGTGCGTGGGCATGCTGGACCTGACCGGCGTGAACGTGGCCGAGCAGCCCGCGCTCAAGCACCTGGTCTCGCAGTCGGCGCGCAGCATCGAGAACGCGCTGACGCTGGCGCGCCCGCACCACCTGCTGCTGCGCCTGAACTGGCCGGGCCGCGTGCTGGGTGACGACAGCGACGGCCTGATCGGCCTGGACGCGGACGGCCACATCACCGGCCTGAACCGGCCCGCGGCCGACATGCTGGGCGTGGCACCCGGCGCGCCGGCCGGGCACGCCAGCCTGCATTTCGCGGCGCCGGTCGAATCGCTGTTCGACACCGCCGCCGCGCACGGCGGCGCGCTGGAACTGCCGCTGTGGTCGGGCCTGCGGCTGCAGGTGCTGGCCCAGCTGGACCGCCCCGCCGCGCGCAGCGCCGCCGTGGCCCAGGCCGTGCCCCTGAAAGACCTGGAAACCGCCGCCATCCGCAAGGCGGTGGACGACGCGCGCGGCAACGTGCAGGAGGCCGCGCGGGCCCTGGGCATCAGCCGGGCGACGATTTACCGCAAGCTGGGGGCCGGGCGGCGCTGAGGCCGGGGCCAGCGCGGGATCTCACCAAAGACCGAACAGGCCTTTTTTCTTCGGCTTGATGCCCGCGGCGCGGTCCTGCGCAGCCAAGCGGAACTTGAGATCAGCGTCCTGCTTGTCCCACTTGGCCTGCAGCTTGCGCTCCGCGTCGCTCAGGTCGCTCGGCGTCCGTGCGGCATTGGCCAAATCCCTGAGCACTTCATCCCACTCGCCAAAAGGATCGGCCGCCAGCGCTTGCTCCCTGTCCTCCAAGCTCTTGGCCACAGGAGGCACCACGGCGGCGCCGACCGGCACGGACTGGGACACCCGCGTCTCCACGTCTTTCCTCGTCGTCGGGTCCTGCAGCACACCATCGACACCCAACCGCGGCACGGGTGCGCCATCTTGCGGCCTATCCCTCTCCAGCAGGTACCGGTCCAGTTCCGCCTTGCTGGTCTCCGGTGTCGGGCTGCGGTAACGGCGGGAATTCAGCGGGGCCGTGGGCAGCTCGAACGCCGGTGCCGCGCCGGAGGCCCCGGGGCGTGCCGACGCCCCCCTTCGGCGCCGGTCTGCCAAGGCGCGGCCCTCCAAAGGCCTGGGGGTGCCCGGCGTGGGCTGCGAGCCGTGGTCCGCGCTCGCCGGCGGCGTCTCGGGCTCGCTGATGAAGCGATCGAATTCCTCATCGCTCATGTTGATCAGCCCGCCATAGTCCACCTTCCCATCGAGTGGTGGAAGGTCCGGGCGCACGCGCCCACGAGCCTGCCTGGTCTGCGAGGCGTGCTCGGCCTCGGTGGCATCGCCAGGCGACGCCACCGACTTGAGAGACTCCACCAGGTCGTCCATGCGCTTGGCCCGGACCTGTGGCCGGGGTTTTCTGGGCAGAGCGCGCCCACCGCCGGACGGCGCCGAATCCGCACGCGGCCTCCACAGCGCCGGGCTTGCGTCCGGCTTCTGCAGCAGGGCGTCAGCCTCAGCCTCGAGGCGGCTGAGGCTGGCCATGGAGGCGCGCCGCGCCAAGGGCGTGGGCCGCTGCTGCGCATCGCCTTCGACTTTCTGGGCCTTGGCGGGTCGTCGGTTGGCGGCCCCCAGGTACTGGCGTTCGGGAGGCAGCCTGGTGCTGCCCTTCCTTCCAGTCAGGAAAGCGTTGCGTGCCCCGTTGTAGATCTGCATGAGATGGCTGGCGGGCGCCACCAAGGTTTGCGCCAGCTGTACCAAGGCGGTGCCACAGGCCATGCAATCGTTGCGCCACTGCCGCGGCCAGCGCGGGTCCAGCGCCGCATTCACCAGGAAGTGGCCGATCGCGGCCACACCGCCCACATAAACGGAGGCCTGCC
Organism: Hydrogenophaga sp. SNF1; assembly: GCF_034421675.1. Classification (NCBI taxonomy): domain Bacteria; kingdom Pseudomonadati; phylum Pseudomonadota; class Betaproteobacteria; order Burkholderiales; family Comamonadaceae; genus Hydrogenophaga; species Hydrogenophaga sp. SNF1. Next base: position 1,618,403 of record NZ_CP139793.1, on the reverse strand, counting down.
GCATCGTCTCTTCGCTGCACAGCACGATTTGCTCATTGAGCGAAGCCGTTGGCGTGGCCTCATAGGCGGTGCGGAGACCATCCAGCTTCTGCGAGAGCCGATTCAGTTGATCGGGAAGGTCATTGAAGAGCCCACGGAAAACATAGTCCGACGACAAGCCATGGTCATCGGCGAAGTTCGCCCAGGCGTCTTGCAAGCCGTTGCCCAGTTGCTCCGCCAGATCTGCATTCGGGGCCTGCGCCGGCAACCACATCCAGGCCTCGACGCGCTGCGTCGCCACATCGGCTCTATCTAGGGCTTGGTCACAGGCGGCAGCCGCCTTACCCGATGCGTCGGCGGTGACCCGCGGCAGGGCCGGCCCGAGGTCTCCGGTCGTCAAATCCGTGCTCACCAGGCCGAGCACTTGAGGCAGCACGGCGTCGTATTGCGCCTTCGTCTGGCGGGCGGTCCGCTCATTGAGCGCCGTTCGCAGGTTCTGCGCGGCCCATTCATAGGCCGACATGAATGGGCTGTCGGGCTCCATATCGCGAGCGGCCAGCTTCACCGCATTCACGCCCGCGGCCGCCGCCGATTGCCCCATCCTCCCAGGCAGGCTTGGCGCCAGCTCATTGGCCAGCCAGTTGCCGACCAGCGCGCGCTGCCTCACGGCCTCCCGGACGGTGCGCATCAATTCCGCGCTGAAGAGAATCAGCTGCTTTTGCCGATGGACTTCCTGCTGGTCATTGGCGCATGCCATCTTGTGCAGATATTCGATGGTGGACTTCAACTCGAGAATGCGCTGCTCTGGTGCCACCAGCAGTTGGTGGCCCAGCGTGTCCAGCGTGATGTCGTTGTCCCGGTGAGGTTCGACCCCCATCGTTCTCCAGACGCAGGACACAAAGCGATGTGTCTCTTCGAACCGCTTGTCCAGGAACCTACGCTCTTTCGTGGGACGCGTCGATGGTTCCTTACAAAGGTCCTGGAACAGACCGATCCACTCGTCCGTCAGCTTGCGCTCCTCGCTCTGCCTCTCCGAAGCGAACCAGTCACCGGCCACCCGCACGTCGAGGTCTGGCGCGGCCGCGCGGCTCTCGTGACCCAGGCGCCGGGCCTCCTCCACGACGACCTCAGACACCTGGCGGGCATTGGCGCAGCGCTGCGCGTTCGACACCGGCGTCAGTGCGTCGCACAACTCATCCAGCGTGAGACTGCCCTTGTTCCTCTGAGCCAGAAGCTGCTCCTGCGCTCGTATGGCGTTGCTGTTCTTGCCGTCCTTGCCATAGCGGCCATATGTGCGTTGATTGGCCTGGCTGCCAAAGTGGTCGGCGAAATAGAGCAAGGCCTTCTCATGCCGTCGCGCGGCACTTTTGCTGCCGGGCTTGGCCGGCACGATGTACACGGAGCCCTTGTGCTCGAGCAGTTGGATTCCCTTCTTCTTGAAGGGGGCCGCCCGTGGGTCCGAGCTGGTTTGCAAGTCATTGGCGAACTTGGCCATACGGCCAACATCCTGCGTCGTCAGGAATTTGTCCTTCTTGCTCACCGTGCCGGGAAATTTGAGTCCCATGGATCACCACCCTTGGTTCAAAACAGACCAGAAATCAAATGCGCTCCAGCCATTGGCTGGGCAGGCTGGGCGGGTGGGCCGGTTCACGGCCCACCCGCTCGAAGGTTTCCATCCAATGGCGCCGCAAGCTTTCAAAATGAATCAGCGCCGCGCAAAACCCCTCGACATCCGCGTCCTCGGGGCCCACTTCGCCGATCAGCAGCAGCTCACCGTCTTCGCCGTCGCGCGCCATGCGCAGCTTGCCCAGCTGGCGCCACAAGGCGTTGTAGGACAGCGCCAGGTTCAGGGCGATGCGCTCGCCCTCGGGCGGCGGGTGACCCAGTTCGGCGGTCAAGACCAGCCAGCCCCAGTCGTCTGACCACTCCAGCTCATAGGCCCCGCCGTCCTTGAACAGCACGTACCAGCGGTGCGGCTCGATGGCGGCGAAACGCAGGTGCTCCTGCAGGCGCTCGCCCGCCCGCGCCAGCAGCCGGGCGGCGTCGTCGAGGGTGTTCAGGGCGGTCATGCAGCGACAAGAGGCGGAGGAGGTGCGCTTGGGTGAATCGCCGCGACGCCTTTGTTCCGGGACTAGACCATCGCCCCCCGCCGCCGCGCCGAAGGGGCAGAATGCCGCCCGTGCAGTGCCTGGAGACCAAGCTCCCCGCCCCCGTCATCGCCGCCCTGGTGGGCGCGGCCATGAAGTGGTCGGCGCGCGCGGCCGGCGTCGCCATCGACCCGAGCGTGCTGCGCATGCAGCTGGGCGTGGGCCTGTCTCAGCTCAGCGCCGCCCTGGCGCTGGCGGCGGTGGCGGGGCTCTGGTGGGCCCGCACCACCCTCAACCCGCTGCAGCCGGCGAAGGCCACGAGCCTGGTCACGGGCGGCGTCTACCGCGTCTCTCGCAACCCGCTGTACCTGAGCCTGCTGATGCTGCTGGTGGCCTACGCCATCCGGCTCGACGCCGCGCCGATGTGGCTGGGCCCGCTGTTCTTCGCCGCCTACGTCACGCGCTTCCAGATCGCGCCGGAAGAGCGCGCGCTGGCCCTCAAGTTCGGTGAGGACTACCAGCGCTACCGCGCGCGCACACGGCGCTGGATCTGAGCGCCCGGCGGGCGTCTTGATGCGTTCTTGACGCCCACACCCGAAGTCTTTCGCCCGCCTTGACGGGCCCCTGCCTACGCTCACCGAGGTCTTCACTTCGGGAGTTCCCATGGACTTCGTGACGCTCGCCGCCCTGTTGGCGGCCGGGCTGTTTGCCTACCTCGTCGCCGTGCTCGCGCGACCGGAGGATTTCTCATGAGCGCCGCCTGGAGCCTGCTCGCGCTCTTCCTCGCGGCCCTGCTCGCCCTGGCCTGGCCACTGGGCCGCTGGATGCACACGGTCATGGAGGGCCGCTTCACCCTGGGCCAGCGCCTGGAGGCGCCGCTGTGGCGCCTGCTGGGCATCCGGCCCGAGGCCGAAACCGGCTGGTGGCCCTACGCGCGCGGCCTGCTGCTGTTCAACGCGCTGGGCTTTCTCGCTGTGTTCGCGCTGCAGCGGCTGCAGGGCGCGCTGCCGCTGAACCCGCAAGGCTTTGACGCGGTGGCGGTGGATTCCGCCTTCAACACCGCCGTCAGCTTCGTCACCAACACCAACTGGCAGGGCTATGGCGGCGAGACCACCATGAGCTACCTGACCCAGATGCTCGCGCTGACGGTGCAGAACTTCCTGTCGGCGGCCACGGGCCTGGTGGTGGCGATGGCGCTGATGCGGGGCTTCGCCCGGCACTCGGCGCGCGCGGTCGGCAACGTGTGGGTGGACCTGTCGCGCGCCACCCTGTGGGTGCTGCTGCCGATCGCCACCGCGCTGGCGCTGGCCTTCGTGGCCACGGGCGTGATCCAGAACCTCTCGCCCTATCTCACGCTCACGCCCCTGCAGCCGGGCCTGGGCGAGCAGACGCTGGCCATGGGCCCCACGGCCTCGCAGCTCGCCATCAAGATGCTGGGCACCAACGGTGGCGGCTTTTTCAACGCCAACTCGGCCCACCCGTTCGAGAACCCCAGCGAGTGGAGCAACGCGCTGCAAATGCTGGCGATCTTCGCCATCCCGGCGGGCCTGTGCTTCACCTTTGGCCGCGTGGTGGGCGACCGGCGCCAGGGCTGGGCCGTGCTCGGCGCCATGGCGCTGATCTTCGTGCTCGCCGCGATCGCCGCCGCCCGCTTCGAGCAGCAGGGCAACCCGGCCCTGGCCGCGCTCGGCGCCGACCAGGCCGCCAGCGCGCTGCAGTCGGGCGGCAACATGGAGGGCAAGGAGGTGCGCTTCGGCATCGCCGCCAGCTCGCTGTTCGCGGTGGTCACCACCGCCGCCAGCTGCGGCGCGGTGAACGCCATGCACGACAGCTTCACCCCGCTGGGCGGCCTGGTGCCCACGGCGCTGATGCAGCTGGGCGAGGTGGTGTTCGGCGGCGTGGGCTCGGGCCTGTACGGCATGCTGGTGTTCGCGCTGCTGGCGGTCTTCGTGGCCGGCCTGATGATCGGGCGCACACCGGCCTACCTGGGCAAGAAGATCGAGCCCTTCGAGATGCAGATGGTGTCGGCGGCCATCCTGGTCACGCCGCTGCTGGTGCTGTTGGGCACGGCCGTGGCGCTGATGAGCGAGGCCGGGCGCGCCGGCATCCAGGACGCGGGGCCGCACGGCTTCACCGAGGTGCTGTACGCGCTGAGTTCGGCCGCCAACAACAACGGCAGCGCCTTCGCGGGCCTGTCGGCCAACACCCCCTTCTACAACGTGCTGCTGGCCATCGCCATGGCGCTGGGCCGCTTCGGCGTGATCCTGCCGGTGCTGGCCCTGGCGGGTTCCCTTGCCGCCAAGCCGCGCGCCGAGGCCACCACCGGCAGCCTGCCCACGCACGGGCCGCTGTTCGTCGGCCTGCTGGTGGGCACGGTGCTGCTGGTGGGCTTGCTCAACTACGTGCCCGCGCTGGCCCTGGGGCCGGTGGTGGAGCACCTGATGCTTTGGACGAAGTGAGGCGCCCGCCATGACACGCAAGACATTGACCCTGTTCGATCCGGCCCTGTGGCGGCCGGCCCTGATCGGCGCGCTGCGCAAGCTCGACCCGCGCGCGCAGATCCGCAACCCCGTGATGTTCGTGGTCTACGTGGGCAGCGCCTTCACCACCGCCCTGTGGTTCGCGCGGCCCGAGGGCTTCACGCTGGCCGTGGCGCTGTGGCTGTGGTTCACGGTGCTGTTCGCCAACTTCGCCGAAGCGCTGGCCGAAGGCCGCAGCCAGGCGCAAGCCGCGAGCCTGCGCGGGCTCAAGCGCAAGACCTGGGCGAAGAAACTCGACGGCGCTTTCAAGGCCGGCACGCCGCGAAGTGCCATGCGCTGGCTGCCGATCGAGGCCGACTCGCTGCGCAAGGGCGACGTGGTGCTGATCGAGGCCGGCGACACCGTGCCCGCCGACGGCGAGGTGATCGACGGCGTGGCCTCGGTGGACGAGAGCGCCATCACCGGCGAATCGGCGCCGGTGATCCGCGAGTCGGGCGGCGACTTCTCGGCCGTCACCGGCGGCACGCGCGTGCTGTCCGACGCGGTGGTGGTGCGCGTGAGCACCAACCCCGGCGAGACCTTCGTCGACCGCATGATCGCCATGGTGGAGAACGCGCGGCGCCAGCGCACGCCGAACGAGATCGCGCTGACGATCCTGCTGGTGGCGCTGACCCTGGTCTTCCTGGGCGTGGTGGTGACGCTGCTGCCGTTCTCCACTTTCAGCGCGCAGGCCTCGGGCGGCGCCGGCCAGCCGGTCGGCCTGGTGGTGCTGGTGGCCCTGCTGGTCTGCCTGATCCCCACCACCATCGCGGGCCTGCTCTCGGCCATCGGCGTGGCGGGCATGAGCCGGCTCATGCAGGCCAATGTGATCGCCACCTCGGGCCGCGCGGTGGAAGCCGCGGGCGACGTGGACGTGCTGCTGCTCGACAAGACCGGCACCATCACGCTGGGCAACCGGCAGGCCGCGGCCTTCCTGCCCGCGCCGGGCGCGAGCGAAGGCGCGCTGGCCGACGCCGCGCAGCTCGCCTCGCTGGCCGACGAAACGCCCGAGGGCCGCAGCATCGCGGTGCTGGCCAAGCAGCGGCACGGGCTGCGCGAACGCGAGCTGCAATCGATGGGCGCCCACTTCGTGTCATTCAGCGCGCAGACGCGCATGAGCGGCGTGGACCTGGCCGACGGCCGCCAGATCCGCAAGGGCGCGGCCGACGCCATCCGCCGGCACGTGGAATCGCTCGGCGGCGCCTGGTCCGCCCCGGTGCAGGCCCTGGTGGACGACGTGGCGCGGCGCGGCAGCACGCCCCTGGTGGTGGCCGAGGGCGCGCGCGCCCTCGGCGTGGTGGAGCTCAAGGACATCGTCAAGGGCGGCCTCAAGGAGCGCTTCGCCGAGCTGCGCCGCATGGGCATCCAGACCGTGATGGTCACCGGCGACAACCGCCTCACGGCGGCGGCCATCGCGGCCGAGGCCGGCGTGGACGACTTCCTTGCCGAGGCCACGCCCGAGGCCAAGCTCGCGCTCATCCGCGAGCACCAGGCGCGTGGGCGCCTGGTGGCCATGACCGGTGACGGCACCAACGATGCGCCCGCGCTGGCCCAGGCCGACGTGGCCGTGGCCATGAACACCGGCACCCAGGCCGCCAAGGAGGCCGGCAACATGGTGGACCTCGACAGCAACCCCACCAAGCTGATCGAGATCGTGGAGACCGGCAAGCGCCTGCTGATGACACGCGGCGCGCTGACCACCTTCAGCATCGCCAACGACGTGGCCAAGTACTTCGCCATCGTGCCGGCCGCCTTCGTCACCACCTACCCGCAGCTGCAGGCGCTCAACGTGATGCAACTGGCCAGCCCGACCTCGGCCATCGTCTCGGCGGTGGTGTTCAACGCCCTGGTCATCGTGGCGCTGATCCCGGTGGCGCTCAAAGGCGTGCCCTACCGCGCCGTGGGCGCGGCCTCGCTGCTGCGGCGCAACCTGGCGGTCTACGGCCTGGGCGGCGTGGTGGTTCCCTTCATCGGCATCAAGGCCATCGACCTGCTGATCGCCGGCCTGGGCCTGGCCTGATCCCACAGGAGTTCCCAATGAACACCGAATCCCCCTCCACCGACAAGGCCCCGGCCGGCGAAGGCCTGGGCACCACCCTGCGCGCCGCCGTGCTGCTGTTTCTGCTGCTCAGCGGCGTCACCGGCCTGCTCTACCCGCTGCTGGTCACGGGCGCGGCCCAGGCGCTGTTCCCGCGCCAGGCCAACGGCAGCCTGATCGAGCGCGGCGGCCGCCCCGTGGGCTCGGCCCTCATCGGCCAGGCCTTCACCGAGCCGCGCTACTTCTGGGGCCGGCCCTCGGCCACCGCGCCCGCGCCGTACAACGCCGCGGCCTCGGGCGGCTCCAACCTGGGGCCCACGAGCGAGCCGCTGAACGACGCCGTGCGCGAGCGCATCGCGGCGCTGCGCGCGGCCGATCCCGACAACACCGCGCCCGTGCCGGTGGACCTGGTCACGGCCTCGGGCAGCGGGCTGGACCCGCACATCAGCCTGGCGGCCGCGCTGTACCAGGCGCCCCGCGTGGCCCGCGCCCGTGGCCTGGCGCCGAGCGCCGTGGCGGCGCTGGTGGAACGCCAGGCGCAGCGCCCGCTGATCCCCGGCCTGGGCGAGCCGCGCGTGAACGTGCTCGAGCTCAACCTGGCGCTCGAAGCCGCCGCGGCGCCGGTGCGATGATGCGGTCCCGATGAACGACGCACCGCTGCGACCCGACCCCGACATCCTGCTCGCGCAGGTGCGGGCCGGCGAAGACCGGGCGCGGCGGGGGCGCCTGAAGATCTTCTTCGGCGCCTCGGCCGGCGTGGGCAAGACCTACGCCATGCTGTCGGCCGCGCGCGCTGCCCAGGCCGAGGGCACGCCGGTGACCATCGGCGTGGTGGAAACCCACGGCCGGCCCGAGACCCAGGCCCTCACCCAGGGCCTGCCGCGCCTGCCCCTGCGCGAGGTGGCGCACAAGGGCCACACGCTGCGCGAGTTCGACCTCGACGCCGCGCTGGCCTTCGGCGCCCGGCACCCCGGCGGCCTGGTGCTGCTCGACGAGTTCGCGCACAGCAATGCGCCCGGCTCGCGCCACCCCAAGCGCTGGCAGGACGCCGAGGAGCTGCTGGCCACCGGCACCGACGTGTGGACCACGATGAACGTGCAGCACCTCGACAGCCTGAACGACGTGGTCAGCGGCATCACCGGCGTGCGCGTGTGGGAGACCGTGCCCGACCGCCTGTTCGACGAGGCCGACGAGGTCGTCGTCGTCGACCTGCCGCCCGACGAGCTGCTGGAGCGCCTGCACAGCGGCAAGGTGTACCTGCCGACCCGGGAAGGCGGTGGCGACGACCAGCGCGCCGAGCGCGCCGCCGCCCACTTCTTCCGCAAGGGCAACCTGCTGGCCCTGCGCGAGCTGGCCCTGCGCCGCACCGCCGACCGCGTGGACGACGAGGTGCGCGCCTTCCGCCAGGCCGGCGCGGTGCGCCCGGTGTGGCCCAACCGCGAATCGCTGCTGGCCTGCGTGGGCCCGGGCCCGGCCGCCGACAAGGTGGTGCGCTGCGCCGCGCGCATGGCCGCGCAGCTGGACCTGCCCTGGCACGCGGTGCACGTGCAGGCGCTCTCGCGCGAGCCCAGCGCCGCCACGCAGAAGGCGCTGGACCTGGCCGAGTCGCTGGGCGCGAGCGTGAGCAGCTTCAGCGACCGCGACCCCGCGGGCGCGCTGGTGCGCCACGCGCGCGAGCACAACCTCAGCCGGCTGGTGCTGGGCCGCGCGCGCCGGCGCCGGCCCTGGTCGCGCCCGCTGGCCGAGCGCATCGCGGCGGTGGCCGGCGACCTGGAGCTGCTGCAGGTGGCCGAGCCGCCCGGCGCGCGCCAACGCGAGGGCGCCGCCCCCGCGGCCGAACCGCCGAGCGGCCCGCGCTGGCCCGGCTACCTCGCCGCGGGCGTGGCCTGCGCGCTCACCGCCGTGCTGGCCACGCCGCTGATCCCGTTGCTGGAGCTCAGCAACATCGTGATGATCTTCCTGCTCATCGTGGTGGCCATCGCGCTGCGCTACGGCCGCGGGCCGGCGGTGCTGGCGGCCTTCCTGGGCGTGGCGCTGTTCGACTTCTACTTCGTGCCGCCGCGCTTCACGCTCGCCGTGAGCGACGTGCAGTACCTCGTCACCTTCGGCGTGATGCTGGTGGTGGCGCTGGCCATCGGCCAGCTCACTGCCGTGCTGCGCCAGCAGGCCGACGCCGCCACCCGGCGCGAGCGGCGCGTGCGCGCGTTGCACGACATGTCGCGCGACCTGTCCGCCGCGCTGCTGCCCGAACAGGTGGCCGACATCGGCGCGCGCTTCGTGCGGGCCGAATTCGGCATGCCCAGCACCTTGCTCGCGGCCGACCTGAACGACCGGCTGCAGCCCTTGCCCGGCGGGCAGGCGCCGGTCGACATGGCGGTGGCGCAGTGGGCTTTCGAGCGCGGCGAGCCCGCCGGCCGCGGCACCGACACCCTGCCCGCCAGCGCCACGCTGGTGGTGCCGCTGAAAGCGCCCATGCGCGTGCGCGGCGCGCTGGTGCTCGACCCCGGCGGCGCGCGCGCCCTGGACACCGAACAGCGGCGGGCGCTGGCGGCCTGCGCCTCGCTGCTGGCCATCTCGCTGGAGCGCATCCACTACATCGAGGTGGCGCAGCACAGCACGGTGCAGATCGAATCGGAGCGGCTGCGCAACTCGCTGCTCGCCGCCATCTCGCACGACCTGCGCACGCCGCTGGCCTCGCTGGTGGGCCTGGGCGAGGCGCTGCGCCTGACGCCGCCGTCGCTGTCGCCCGCGCAGGCCGAGCTGGCCGAGGCCATGGCCCAGTCGGCGCGGCGCATGGCCGCGCTGGTGAACAACCTGCTGGACATGGCGCGCCTGCAGGCCGGCGCCGTGCCGCTGCAACGCGCCTGGCAACCGCTGGAAGAGGTGGTGGGCAGCGCCCTGGCCGCCTGCGGCGACGCGCTGCACGGCCGCGCGATCCAGGTCGACCTGCCGGCCGACCTGCCGCTGCTGCAGTTCGACGCCGTGCTGATGGAGCGGGTGCTGGTGAACCTGCTGGAGAACGCCGCCAAGTACACGCCGCCCGGCTCGGCCATCCGCCTGTGGGCCGAGGCCGACGCCGAGGCGGTGCGCCTGTGCGTGGACGACCACGGCCCCGGCCTGCCGCGCGGGCAGGAGGCGCGCGTGTTCGAGAAGTTCGAGCGCGGCGCGCGCGAAAGCGCCACGCCCGGCGTCGGCCTGGGCCTGGCCATCGGCCGCGCCATCGTGGAGGCGCACGGCGGGCGCATCGAGGGCCGCAACCGCACCCGCGAAGGCCGCGTGGAAGGCGCGCGCATCGAGATCACGCTGCCGCGCGGCGCGCCGCCGCCGGCCGACAATCCGCCTGCATGAGCAACGCCCGGCCGCCCGAAGGCGCCCGCACCGCAGCGCGCCGCGCCAAGGTTTCACCATGAGCACCCACGCCCCGCAGATCCTGATCGTCGAGGACGAGAACGACATCCGCCGCTTCGTGCGGCTCACGCTGCAGGCCGAGGGCCATGAGGTGCACGAGGCCGCCACGCTGCAGCGCGGCCTGATCGAGGCCGGCACGCGACGCCCCGACCTGGTGGTGCTGGACCTGGGGCTGCCCGACGGCGACGGCGTGGACCTGATCCGCGACCTGCGCCAGTGGTCGGCGGTGCCGGTGATCGTGCTTTCGGCGCGCAGCGCAGAGGCCAGCAAGATCGAGGCGCTGGACGCGGGCGCCGACGACTACCTCGTCAAGCCCTTCGGTTCGGGCGAGCTGATGGCGCGCGTGCGTGCGCAGCTGCGCCGCCACCGGGCGCAGACGCCGGCCGGCGAATCGGTGCTGCGCTTCGGCGAGGTGGAGATCGACCTGGCGCGCCACCAGGTGCAGCGCGCGGGCGAGCCGCTGCGCCTCACGCCGATCGAATACAAGCTGCTCACCCACCTGGCCAGCCAGCCCGAACGCGTGGTCACGCACGCCCAGCTGCTGCAGGCCGTCTGGGGCCCCGGCCACCGTGAGGACACCCACTACGTGCGCGTGCACATGGCCAACCTGCGCAAGAAGATCGAGCAGCACCCGGCCATGCCCCGGCACCTGCTCACCGAAACGGGCATCGGCTACCGCTTCGTGCCCTGAGGCCCGCCGCTTCAGTCCAGCACGTTCACCGCGCGCAGCGGCCGCAGCACGCTGGAGGGGGTCATGCCGAAGGTGTGGCGGAACATGCGGCTGAAGTGGGCCGAATCGGCGAACGCGCCGTCCAGCGCGGCCTCGGTCAGGCTGCCGTCGGGCCGGTAGGCGGCCATGGCGCGGCGCACCTGCGTCCAGATGCGGTAGCTGCGAAAGCTCACGCCCAGCTCCTCGCTGAACAGGTGGTTGAAGCGCGAGGCCGACAGGTGCGCCGCGCGCGCCAGCGCCTCGCGGTCGGGCACGCCCTCGCCCGCTTCGCGCAGGCGCCGCAGGCTGCTCAGCACGCGGGGGTCCACGCTGGCCAGGGGCGGCAGGCCGCCCGGCCCCAGCAGCGTGGGCAGGTCGAAGCTGTGCAGGCGCTGCTCGGTGTGCCAGCGGCTGCGCGCGCGCGGCACCGGCTCGCCGATCACCGGCCCCTGGGACGCGAACACCGGCCGCAGGCGGCGCACCTCGGGCGCGTCGGGCTCCAGGTACATCAGCGCCACGCGCTCGCCCCGCGGATCGAACACATGCTCCACGCCGGCGTCGATCAAGGCGCTGTGGCAGCTTTCCTCGCGCCCCTTCGGCAGCAGCAGGCGAAACCGCCCCGACAGCCCCAGCAGCAGCACCGGCGCGGCGTGGCGGTGCCAGCCGGTGGCGGGAATCTCGCCCAGGTAGAGCGCCTTGTCGGCGCACAGGGTGAGCGCGTTGCCGCTCAACACAGCCCAAACCTCCAAGACAGGCGCGCCGCCCGCCCGTACCGTGGCGGCTTCATCCCACCGCACCACAGGAGAACGAGTTGTCGATCCGCACCGCCCACCACTGGGCGCTGAACCTGGCCGCGCAGGCCGGCGTCGTCCACACCGCGAAGAGCGGGCTGTCGCATGTGCTCAAGTCTCCTCTGGTGAATCTGAACCGCCGGCTCGCGGGCCTTGCGGCGCGCGAGGTCCGGGTGGCGGGGCACGGCCTGCATTATCTGGAGGGCGGCCGTGGCGAGCCCGTGCTGCTGCTGCATGGCATCTTCGCCGAGAAGGACCATTGGGTGGACCTGGCGCGCCGGCTGACCCCGCACCACCGCGTGGTCGTGCCCGACCTGCCCGGCTTCGGCGCCAGCGAGCGGCACGAGGACCAGCGCTACGGCTACGCCGAGCAGGTGGAGCGGCTGCGCGCCTTCCTGGACGCCATCGGCGTGCAGCGCGCGCACGTGGCCGGCAACTCCATGGGCGGCACGCTGGGGGCCCTGCTGGCCGGGGAATACCCCGGCCGCGTCGCCTCGCTGGCGTTCATCGGCGCGCCGCACGGCCTGCGCTCGCCGCGCCCCAGCGAGACCGACCGGCTGATCGACGCCGGGCAGGCCCCGCTGATCGCGCACGACGCGGCGGCGTTCGACGCGCTGCTGGAACGCCTGTTCGGGCAGCGGCCCTGGCTGCCCTGGCCCATCCTGCGCGCGGCGCGCGAGGACGCGATCCGCCGCGCCCCCTCGAACCTTCGCCTGTGGCAGGAACACCTGGCCGACCGCTACCTGCTGGAGCGGCGCCTCGCGCGGGTGCCGGCGCCGCTGCTGGTGCTGTGGGGGCGGCGCGACCGCGTGTTCCACGTGTCGGGCGCGCGCACGCTGCGCTGGCAACGTCCCGACGCGGACATCCAGGTGCTGGACCGTTTGGGACACTTGCCCATGATGGAGGCGCCGCTGACCGTGGCGCAGCGCTACCGCCCCTTCCTGGAACGCCACCGATGGATGCGCCACCGGACATGAGACCGCCCGCCCACCCCCTCGCCGCGCCGGCCGCGCGCGCCGCCGCCCTGCTGGCGGCCTGCGCCGCCCTCGCCGGCTGCGAGACCGCGCCCCGTGCCGGCGGCCTGACCCGCGCCCAGGTGCTGGACGTGGTGAAGGACCGCCACGACGTCCGCGACGGCCACCCCGAGCTGTACGCGGCCCTGCGCGCCGGCGTGACCCGGCGCGAGCTCGAGCAAGGCCGGCTGTTCGAAGGCGAGTGCGGACTGCCCGACGCCGCGCAGGCCTTGGGCATGCGCTGGCTCACGGTGACGGTGCTCGCCCCGGCCGGCCTGCGCCTGGCCAGCGGCAGCGCGGTGGACGTGCGCGGCTTGCGCGCGGCCTGGCCGGCCGTGGGCGGCGGCACAGCACCGCGCTGGCACGGCGTCTATGCGGGCAGCGCCAGCGCTCAAGGCGAGGCCACGGCCTCCGCCCTGGCCCCCCGGCCCGGTGCGCCCTGCCTGGCGCCGGACGCGCCACCCGGCCAGTGGCGCGTGAAGCTGCGCGGGCCGGCGCCGGCCTGGGCCTTCGACTTCGCCCAGGCCGGCCTGCGCCGCCTGGACGCCCTGCGCGACAGCGACCTGGCCGCCGGCCGCGTGCTGCGCCTGGGCTGCCAGCTCAAGGTGTTGGACGGCGGCGACTGGTACGCCCCGGTCTGGGTGGCCACCGCCCCCGAGGCGCTGCGGCTGCGGGCGGGCGACGTGGTCCGCCTGCGCGCGGGCGCCGAAGCCGGATCGAAGGACCCGGGCCCGCCCGCCGAGGTGCTGGAACGGCTCGACGGCGTGGCTGCGCCCGGCGGCCACGCGCTGGTGCGCTGCGGCTAGCCGGCCGCGCCCGGGGCCAGCGCCCTGAGCCGCTGGTGCGCCGGCCCGTCCCGGTCCACCGGCCGGTTCTGCTTGCCTTTGAGGTAGTGCTCGCTGAACACGTCCAGCCAGGCGGCCAGGGCCTCGGCCGCGCGCGCCTCGCCCGCCAGGGCCAGGCACAGGGCCGCCACCTCGGCGGTGCAGAAGTGGTCGGCGCGCGCGGCGCGGCGCAGGCGGTAGTTCGAGGGGTGGTCGGGGTGCAGGCTCAGCACCGGGAAGGGGTCGAGGTAGCGGCTCTTGTTGAACATCTTGCGCGCCTCGGACCAGGTGCCGTCGAGCAGCACGAACAGCGGGCGCCGCGCGGGCGCGCCGGCCGTGGCGGGCCCGGCCGGCGGCGGCGCCGCGATCACGCGCGCCGGGTCCACGAATTCGCCGGGGAACACCACGCAGGGCTGCCACTGAGGGTCGTTCAGCAGGGCGATGAGCGCGGGATCGATGACCGTGCGCGACCAGGCGAAGGCCCAGGTGTGTGCCACCAGGTCGGCGATCAGCCAGCCGGTGTTGCTGGGCTTGAGCGCCTCGATATCGCCCATGAGCAGGCAGACGCCGGCGCGGGTGTCCACGCGCGGGCGCAGGTCGCAGATGCAGTAAGGGGCCAAGAGCCGGCAGCGCTCGCAGCGCCCGGGCGCGGAGCCGCGCGCGACGAAGGGCTTGGAACTGGCGGCCAGGCGCGTGGCGCGCAGGCGGGAGACGGCGTGGGGCATGGGGCAGCGACTGTACCGCCGCCCCGGGCGCGGCCGGTTCAGGGGATGAAGTTCAGCCCCTCGGGCAGATCGCCCTGGATAGGCACCTCGAACAGCGGCCCGCCGGCGTCGGGGTCGATGACCGTCGCGCCATGGCTGGCGAAGAAGACGGCGATCTGCGTCTGCGCCGCCACCGCCAGCGGCGCGGCCGCCGCGACGCCGATGTTGGTGAGGAAGGTGTGCGGGTTCTTCGGGACGCCTGGGTTGCCGGCGAAGGCCAGGTCGTTGCGGTAGTAGGTGACGCGGTCTTTGAGCCCGCCCGCGCGCACGATGGCGCTGGTGGTGGGGTTGGGCACGGTCTGGTCGCCCTTGGCGAATTGCAGGATCACCGGCTTGGCCGCGTGGCCCGCCGGCGGGTCGCGGCGGATCAGCTCGGCGTAGGACACCGGGTTGCCCGACTGCTGCACCCATTGGTTGCGGTCCAGCAGCTCGGCAATGGCCATGGCGCCCGGCACGGTGTTGATCAGCGGCGGCTGGTCGCGCAGCGGGATGTTCTCGTCGAAGTTCAGCGGCACCGGCCGCTCGGGCGTGGGCGGCAGGTTCAGCAGCACCGGCTGGCGCGTGGCCAGGCTCAGGCCGGTGAGGATGCGAAAGGCGGGGCTCAGGCGCGCGATCTCGGTGATGGAGCCGCCCGGCACGTTGGGCACGCCGGCCTTGATGTTGCGCTCCACGCCCAGCAGGATGGTGCCGTAGATGCCGCCGAAGGACTGCCCCGCGTAGTAGATGCGGCCGGGGTCGAGATCCGGCGCGCCATCGCCGTCGGCGTCGACGCCGACCTCGATCTGGCGCACCAGCTGCATCAGGTCGACCACCGTCTGGCGCAAGCCGTCGCGGCTGCTGACGATGGTCTGCGGCGCGGCGGCGTTCACGCCCTCGGTGCTGTCGATGCTGCCGTTGCCGTCCTGGTCGATGCCGCGCCCGCCAGCGGGGATCTGCACCGGCGCGCCCGCGGTGGGCAGCGCGTTGAGCGTGCCCAGCGCGCCGCCGCCGTGGCCCACCACGTTGATCGACACCGTGGCAATGCCCTGCGAGGCCAGCACCGAGGCCACCGTCCAGGGCGCGCCGTACATGCTGTCGGTGAAGCCGTGACCGAAGATCGCCACCGGCCAGCCCAGGGCCGGCTTGGGTCCCGCGGGCAGGAAGAACTGGGCCGTCAGCGTCTCGCTGCCCAGCAGGCGCGGCGCGCCGGTCAGCGTGTCGGTCGCGGGGATCACCTTGGCGGCGTTCTGGTACGAGGGCGAGTCGAAGCGGCCGTAGGCCACTTGGCCCACCGCGCCCGGCACCACCTGCAGGGCGGGCGTGGGCAGGAAGCTGGGCGTGAACGCCGGTGCCGTGCCGGTCTGGCGGTTGAACTGGATGCCCTGCAGCCCCGCCACCGGGAACAGCGCGCGCACGCTGCCGCCGTTGCCCACCATGAAATTCATGGGCGCGGGCGTGCTGGCCTTGATGCGCCGCTGGATCTTGAGCAGGTCGCCGGTGGCCGACTGCGTGGTGAACAGCGAGGCCGCCACCACGTTGCGGCCGCCGCCGCGCGCCATCGGCAGCGCGTCGCGCAGCTCGCGCTGCTGCGGGTCGCGCCCGTCCAGGAAGCTGGCCGGCTTGAGCTTCTTGCCGCTGGCGTCGCGCACGCCATTGGTGATCACCAGCAGGTAGCGCGAGCGCTCCTGCAGCAGCTCGTCGGATTCGAACGCCAGGGTCTTGCTCGGCGGGTCCCACACCACGCGGTTGATGCCCACCTTCTGGCCAAAGCCGCGCAGGGTGAGCACGTCGCCCAGGTTGACCAGGTAGATGCTGTCGCTGCCCACCGACGTCGGGTCGATGTCGCCCGTGAACGGCACCGTGAAACGCGGCTGGGTGGAAAAGCCGTCCAGCGTGTTGATGACGTCGATGTCGGCGCAGTCGCTGGGCCGCGCGGCGCAGTCGGGCTTGGGCAGGTTCACCCGGCGCAGCGTGGCGTTGCCGAAGTCAGGCACCGTCCAGCGGTTGCTGGGAAAGGGGGCCGTGGTGGCGTCGTAGCGCACGGCCACGCCGTCGGCCAGGGCCAGCACCGGCCACAGGGCCAGCAAAGGAATCCAACGGGTCGAACGCGCGCGAAGTCGGTTCATGGCGTGTCTCCTGGGTGAGCCGCGCAGCGGCTCTGGGGGCCGGGTGCTGTTCCGAGCGGCGGTTATAGGCCCGCCGTGGTACGCGCACCAGGGGGGTCTGGCGTTTTCCCTGAGCCGGGCGTACCGTGCCGTGTCGCCTGCGCGACGCGCCGGGCCGCGGAACCTCCGCCGGTCGCCCCGCTCCATCCCTGGCCATGGAGATGTCATGTTCAAGACCGTCAAAGACCTGATCGAGCGGCTCGCCGGCGAGCTCGCCGCCCCGACGGACACGCCGCCCGACGGGCACACCCTGCAGCTGTCCACCGCCGTGCTGCTGGTCGAGGTGATGCGCGCCGCGCCCGAGGTGCACGAAGGCGAGTACGGCGCCGTGCTGCGCGCCCTGCGCCGTCAGTTCGAGCTCAGCGACGACGAGTTGCAGCGCCTGATCGAGCTGGCCCACGAGACCGCCCGCACCGCCTACGACTACCAGCGTTTCACCCGCCTGCTCAACGAGCGCTTCACGCACGCGCAGAAGGTGGCCATGGTGGAAGCCATGTGGGCCGTGGCCTACGCCGACGCCCACCTGGACGTGCACGAGAACGCGGTCATCCGCAAGGTCGCGGGGCTGCTGCACGTCACGCACGGCGAGTACATCGCGGCCAAGCTGCACGCGCAGCACGCGGGGCCGCCGTCGGGGCACGACGTGCTGCCTTGAACCCACACAATCTTTGCGGGGGCGCCGCAACCGGTTTACCGGCGCGATACACGGCCTGGGCACGATGAAGGCTCAACAACACCTCCCGAAAGGAGACCGAGATGAAAGCCCGTTCGCTGATCTCCATCGCCGTCGCCACCGCCACGCTCGCCATGAGCACCGCCGCCCTGGCCCGCGACGACCACCGCGGCTTCTCGCGCCATGACGGCCCGCGCGCCGAGCGCCACGTCGATCGGCATGTCCACGACCGCGGTCCGCGTTTCGACCGAGGCCCGCGCTTCGGCCACGGTCCGCGCGACGTGCGCATCGTGAACCGCAACCACTACTACTACGGCCCCGGCCCGCGCTGGCAGCGCGGCCAGTACCTGCCCCGCGAATACCGCGGCGGCCGCTACATCGTGGTGCAGCACAACCCGCGCCTGTACCAGCCGCCGCGCGGCCACCACTGGGTGCAGGTCAATGGCGAGTTCCTGCTGATCGCCGCCGCCACCGGCCTGATCGCCCACGCCATCCTCAGCAACTGATCCGGCACTACCATCGCGGCATGAAACGCCGCCACGCCCTCCTCTCCTCCATGGCCGCTTTCGCGGCCATGGGCTTGTTGTCCGCCTGCTCGCGCGAGCCCGAGGCCACGCCGCCGGCCCCACCCATCGACCACAGCCAGGCCCTGCAGGTGCTCGCCGCCGAAGGCAAGGGATTCACCGTGGGCGCCATGATGGCCGCCCAGACCGTCTACGTGCTGTTCGACCCGCAGTGCCCGCACTGTGCCGCGCTGTGGGAGTCGTCTCAGCCCCTGCTGCGCCAGGCGCGTTTCGTCTGGCTGCCCGTGGCCCTGCTCAACGCCAAGAGCCTGCCCCAAGGGGCGGCCATTCTCGGCGCGGCCAACCCGGCCGAGGCCATGGCAAGCCACGAGAAAAGCCTGAGCACCGGCCAGGGCGGCATTTCCGCTTCCGCCAGCGTGCCTGCCGAACTGGAAGCCGCCATCAAGCACAACACGGCCCTGCTGACGCGCCTGGGTGCGGAATCGGTGCCCTTCATCGTGGCGCGCGACCCGAAAGGCAATGGCGCCCGCACCGTGGCCGGTGCCATGCCCACCGGGCAGCTGGCCAGCTTCATCGGCCTGGGCGGGCAGTAAAAAAACCAGCCAGGCGGCGAACGTGCAGGCATGACCGCCAGACGCAACAGATTCTTAATTAATTAGTGCCAAGGGAGTATCTAGAAAGTAGATCGATCGGCTGAAACTTGGTGGACACCCGCTACCGCTTTCGTGCGGGCCCCACCAACTGTTCATCGATCGATCCATGCCTCGTCCCTTGCTTCCACCGTGGGCCATGGCCGTCCTGGCGGCTCCGCTGGCCGTCGCACCCGGTTTTGCCCAGACCGATCCCGGCCCAGCAGCCCCCCTCCCGGCCGCCACCCCGTTCGGCGCTTCGCCCCACGCGCCCCGGCCCCCGGCAGACGGCAGCCCGGTCATGCCCGACCGGCGACCGGGGCAGGCCAGCCAGGCCCACCCGGCGGTGCAGGCCGGCGGCCTGAGCCTCAACGACTCGGGCGCCCAGTACAGCAGCGAATCGCGCGACACCCGGCTCAACGCCAGCATCGGGCGCGACTGGGGGGGCGGCAGCGGCCTGCGCGCCGGCGTCGACTACGCCCGCCTGCTCAACGACCAATGGGCCGTGGGCGGCAACTTCATTGCCAGCATCGAGCACCAGGAGGTCGTGCTCAACGGCCTGTACTCGCCCAGCCAGGACCTGCACCTCGGGCTGTCGCTGGGCTGGCTGCGCGACACCGACACCTACCCGTTCTATTCCGGCCCCGCCGACGTGTCGGTCGACCAGGCCTCGTTACTGGCGCGCGCGATCAAACGCTTCGATGAAGGCTCCTGGCTCACGCAGCTGAGCGGCAGCGTCTACATGGCCCGCGCGCGCAAGCCCGACGTGCCCGACGCGGTGATGGTGGAGGAATCGCCCACGCTCATCCGCTTCCTCGTCGACCCGCGCGAGATCGCGCCCGGCCGCCTGCAGGGCTTCAATGTGGGCATGGGCTTGCGCCCCTGGGCCAACGCCGAGCTCAAGCTCTCGCTGGGCCGCGAAACCCTGCGCTACCGCTTCCAGGACGGCTCGGGCGAAAGGGACCGCCGCACCACCGCGGGCCTGGGCTACACCCATTCCCTGCCGGGCTGCTGGCAGTTCGAAGGCAACGCCAACACCAGCGTGGCGGGCGATCGCCTGTCCCTTGGTGTGCGCCACGGCCTGTGGAACGTGGCGCTGGCGCGCGACGGCGGCGCCTCGGGCATGAAGGCCCGCACCAGCCTCGTGGTCGGCGTGGACGTTCCGCTGGGCCGCAACCACCCGGCGCGCTGCGCGGCCGGCGCAGGCGCGCGCCCGGCACGCGACGTGCGCCGCCTGGACGAGGTCTTCCAGCGCCCGCGCGAGCTGCCCTCGCGCGCGCTCGCCAAGGTCGACCTGACCGCCACGCCCTTCGTGCTCGCCAGCCTCGACACGGCCGGCCTGGGCGGCTCCACCGTGACGGCCACACCCGACGACCTGATCATCAAGCTGCCCTCCCCCGCCACGAACGTGGCCCAGCTGAGCTTCAACGGCCTGCCCACGGGCAACCAGGGCAGCGACGGCCGACCGCTCGTCTGGGTGCAGGACGGGGCGCTGCACATCGGCATCCGCCGCTTCCCCAACCCGGGGGCCGGTTCGGCCATCCCGGTGTCCGTGATCGTGGTGATGGCCGACGCCTCGCTCACCCTGGTCACCTTCAACGCCGTGGGGTTCTGACATGCGCCTCGTCCCTCGCTTCGCTGCCTGGTTCGCGCGGTCGCTCGTCCAGGGCCTCGTTCATCGCCAACCAGGGCACCAACAACACCGTGGGCGGCACCCTGCTCACGAACAGCGACGGTCCCTTGTTCTACCCCATGGGTTCGGAGCCCGGCAACATTGGCAATGCCGGGCCCAACCAGTTCAAGCCCTACTACCTGCGGTGGATAAACCACCGGGCCTACACGCCAGAGATGGCGGTGTGGAGCGATGCCTGGGTGGAGCAGGGTGCCACCAGGGACTTCGAAGCCGCGACCAGCGAGAAGATCCAGTTCTCCGTCTGGGGCAACGACCGCGTGATCTTCAGCAACGGGCAGTGGGTCTTGTCCTGCAACCAATGAAGCCCCGGCGGCCGCGGCAGTTCAGCGCCGCCGCGGCCCGCGCGGCGGCCGCCGCTCCTGCAGCCGCTCCTGGCGGCGTTGCGCGTCCGCCGCCTGTCCCGCGCGCAGCCATTGCAGGTACTGCTCGGGCGTCTCCAGCGTGATGCGCCCCATCAGCGTGGCGCGGAAGTCGCCGATCACCAGCTCGGCGGCCTTCTGCGCGTCCACGCGCCCACCGCTCACCAGCGCGCCGCGCTGGCGGCCGATGGCGTCGAGCAGTTCTTCCGCGGGCGCCTGGGCCAGTGCCTCGGCCGTGAGGCCGAAGCCGTAGCGCGCGAGCAGCAGCGCGGGATAGGCGAGCTTGAGGTTGTCCAGCAGCTCCAGCGCCACCTCCTGGTCGTCGTAGGCGTTGCGGCCCACCGCCCCGCTGGCCGCCAGGTGAAAGCCGCTTTGCGGGACGATGATGCGCGGCCACAGCATGCCCGGCGTGTCGTAGAGGTAGAAGTCGTCGGCCAGCACCAGGCGCTGCTCGGTGCGCGTCACCCCCGCCTCGTCACCGGTCTTGGCCGAGCGTTTGCCGACCAGGGTGTTGATGAGCGTGCTCTTGCCCACGTTGGGGATGCCGCAGATCAGCACCCGCAGCGGCTTGACCATGCCGCCGCGGTTCGGCGCGAGTTCGCGGCAAGCCGCGATCAGGGCGCGCGCGGGCGCCGCCACGCCCGCGTCGAGCGGGATGGCGCGGGTGCCGGGTTGGGCGTTGTAGTGCGCCAGCCAGAGCGCGGTGCGCTCGGGATCGGCCAGGTCCTGCTTGTTGAGCACCTTGAGCGAGGGCCGCTTCTTGGTGAGTTCCCCCAACAGGGGATTGGCGCTGGAGCCCGGCAGGCGCGCGTCCAGCATCTCGATCACCACGTCGATGGACTTCACGCGCTCGGCGATGGCCTGGCGCGTGAGGTGCATATGACCGGGGAACCACTGGACGCTCATGGGAAGACGGGCGGCGAACGGATGCGCCGCGAAGGGGCTGGAAGGTCGCGCATTGTGCCTTGGTGTAAGCCCGTAGGCCGCCCCCGGGCGGCCTGCCTAGAATGCCCCGTCCCTCTTCCCACCCAGCGAAAGGCGCCCATGGCCATCACCGTCAAGATCGACCTCGGCTACGAATTCGCCGTCAAGGCCAAGGCGGCCGATGTGTTCAAGCTGCTGTCGGACGTGCCCGCCTCGGTGGCCCACTTCCCCAAGGTCGACAAGCTCACCGACCTCGGCGGCGGCAGCTACCAATGGGAGATGGAGAAGGTCGGCACGGCCCAGGTCAACATCCAGACCGTGTACGCCAGCAAGTACACCAGTCAGTGGAATGACGCCAAGGGCACGGGCACCGTGAAATGGGTGCCCGTCAAGGGTGTGGGCAACGCCCAGGTGGGCGGGCACTGGAAGATCAGCGACCAGAAGAAGTCCACCGCGATCGAATTGGCCATCGAGGGCACGGTGGACGTGCCGCTGCCCAGCCTCATGAAGATGGTGGTGGCGCCGGTGGTCGAGGCGGAATTCGAAAAGCTGGTCGACAAGTACATCGCCAACCTGGTCAAGAAGTTCGGCGGCGAGGCCTGAAGATGATGTGAACGGGCGCTCAGGCCGCCAGCGCCTGGCCCTGCCCCGCCACCGTGCGCGGGCGCCCCAGCCGCTCCGCCGACACGTACTCCTGCCGGTACACCTCGAACGGCAGGGTGTCGGCCGCCTCGATGGCGCGCTGGTCGTCCAGCGACCGTTGGGCCAGCGCCTCGAAGCGCGACTGCTGCGGCTCGCCCCAGGGCAGGCCCAGCAACTGCCGGTGCGTCAGCGCCGACTGGCCGCGCACGAAGGCGACGAAGGAGTCGTCGTGGTGCGCCGACATGGCGTGCAGCACGCGCGCCGAGGGCAGCAGGTCGGGTTGGCGCAGCGTGCTGCGCGCATGCGCCACGGCCAGCGCGTGCGCGTCGGTGCCGTCCAGCTCGTCCAGTGCGTCGGCGATGGGCTGCAGCTGCTCGACGATCTCCAGGCCCCAGTCGCCGAGCTTCACGGGCGTGCCGCGGCGCAGCAGTTCCAGGCCGGGCTCGCGGCCGCGCGCGGCCGTCAGGTGCTGGTTCTGCGCCAGCTCGCGGATCTCGCTGGGCGTGTCCGGGGGGCTGTCGCTCAGCAGGCAGTGCAGCAGGAACACGTCGAGGAAGCGCAAGGTCATCGCATCGATGCCGATGGGCTCGAAGGGGTTGAGGTCCATCAACCGGACCTCGATGTACTCCACCCCCCGCTCGCGCAGCGCGTGCAGCGGACGCTCGCCCGGGAAGATCACGCGCTTGGGGCGGATGGTGCCGTAGAACTCGTTCTCGATCTGCAGCAGCGTGGTGGCGAGCTGGTTGTAGTCGCCCCCCGGGTTGCGGATGCCCACCGTCTCGTACGCGGGCCAGGGCCGCGTGAGCGCGTCGTGCAGCGAGGCCGCATAGCCCTCCAGACCGTTGTAGCTCACGGCCAGCGTGCCCTGCGCCTCGCTCTGGTAGCCCAGGCGGCCCATGCGCAGCGAGGTGCCGTGCGGCATGTACAGCGTGCCGCTGGCGCCAAGCTTCTGCAGCTCGTGGGGGCGGCCTTCGACAAAACTCGAACACACCGCCGGCGAAGCGCCGAACAGCGTGAGCAGCAGGAAGGCGTGGCGGCGGAAGTTGCGGATGAGCGAGAAGTAGCCCTCGTTGTCCACGCCGGGCAGCGACCAGTTGTAGTGGATGCCCGAGATCGTCTGCATGCGCCGGCCGTAGCGGTGGGCCAGGCCCATGCGGTAGACGCTCTTGGCGCGGCCCACGTTGGACGAACCGTAGCGGCCGATGGGAATGGTCTCGTCGGGCGGCAGGCCGCAGGGCATGCTCGACACCCACAGCCGCTCGTCGCCCTGCGCCTGCAGCGCGCGCAGCACGAACTGGTGGATTTCCGTGAGCTCGGCCAGGCAGCTGTCCACGCTGGCGTGCACGCCCGTGATGAGCTCGAGCTGCGACTCGCTGTAGTCGGTGGTGATGTGCGGGTGCGTCAGCGCGCTGCCCAGCGCCGCCGGGTGGGGGGTGAGCGCCAGCTTGCCATCGGGCAAGGAGCGCAGGCTCTCCTTCTCGATGCCGCGGCGCATGCCCCGAAGTCGCTCGGGCCCCAGGGCGGCCAGCCGGTGTTGCAGTGCGGACATAAAGCAGAGACTCTTGCGAAGCGGGGGCCGGAAGTTAACACGGCTGCGCGGATTCTGCCGAGGCCGCTTCCCGGCATCCCCAGGCGGCCTGGGCCCGTGCGATCCAGGCCTCGATCGCCTCCGGGTCATGGTGTAGGCGCAGCTCGTCGAAGGCGGCCTGCGCCTCGGGGTGGCGCTGGCGCAGGTAGTTGAGCCACTGCTTGAGCCGCCCCGCGCGGTGGCGCCGCTCCACGCGCGCGCTCACGCGGGCCCAGAACAGCGGCAGCAGCGGCACCACGCGAGACCAGGGCACCCCGCCCTCGCCGCGGATGGCCGAGGCCAGCCCCGGGTCGGTGATCTGACCGCGGCCAATCATGAGGTGCTCGCAGCCCGTCACGGCCGCGCAGCGCCGCGCGTCCTCCACGCACCAGATCTCGCCGTTGGCGATCAGCACCGGCCGCCGCGCGGGCAGCGCCTGCGCCACCTGCGCGATGCGCTCCCAGTGCGCGGGCGGCTTGTAGCCCTGGGCCTTGGTGCGCGCGTGGATCACGAGCTCGCTCGCGCCCGCGTCGGTGATGGCCAGCGCGTTGTCCTCGGCGCGCGCATCGTCCAGGTAACCCAGGCGCATCTTGGCCGACACGGGAATGTGCGCCGGCACCGCGCGCCGCACCGCCGCCACGATGCGGCCCACCAGCTCGGGCTCGTCGAGCAGCACGGCGCCGCCCCGGCTGTTGTTCACCGTCTTGGCCGGGCAGCCGAAGTTCAGGTCGATGCCGGGCGGCTGCAGCGTGGCCAGGCGCGCGGCGTTCTCGGCCATGAGGGTGGGGTCGGAGCCCAGCAGCTGCGGGCGCACGGGCACGCCGGCCACGGTGCGCCCGCCGTTGAGCAGCTCGGGCACCACGCGGATGAAGGCGCGCTCGGGCAGCAGGGTGTTGGTGATCCGGATGAACTCGCTGGTGCAGCGGTCCACGCCGCCCAGGCGCGTGAGCACGTCGCGCAGGGTGGCGTCGAGCAGGCCTTCCATGGGAGCGAGCAGCAGCATGGGGCGTATTGTCCTGTGCCGCGCCGCCGCCCCCGGCCGGCGGGGACAATCGCGCCCCATGGACGTTGTCGACGATTTGCGCGTGGTGCACGAGGACGAGGCCCTGCTCGTGCTCGACAAGCCCTCGGGCCTGCTGGCGGTGCCGGGCCGCGGCCCGGACAAGCAGGACTGCCTGAGCGCGCGCGCCCAGGCGCGCTGGAGCGACGCCCTGGTCGTGCACCGCCTGGACATGGCCACCTCCGGCCTGGTGGTGATGGCGCGCGGCCTGGCCATGCAGCGCGCGCTGTCCCTGGCCTTCGAGAAGCGCCGCGTGCACAAGCGCTACACCGCCGTGGTGGCCGGGCGGCTCGACAACCCCGACCCCGGCAATGGCTGGCAGACCATCGACCTGCCGCTCATGATCGACTGGCTCAACCGGCCGCGCAGCATCGTGCACCATGGCATGGGCAAGCCCAGCCTGACGCGCTGGCGACTGGCCGGCGATGACCCAGGCCCGCGCACGGGCTTGGTCACGCGTTTAGAACTGGAGCCCGTGACCGGCCGAACCCACCAGCTGCGCGTGCACCTGCAGGCCATCGGCCACCCCATCGCGGGCGACCCGCTCTACGCGGACGGGGCACAACGCGCCCTGTCCAAGCGCTTGCTGCTGCACGCGGGCTGGCTCGCCCTGCCGCACCCGCTCAGCGGCGACACGCTCGAACTGCACAGCCCCTGCCCCTTCTGAACCCCGAACCGAACGAGACAAGCCACATGACGACATCCCATCTCACCATCCTCACTGGCGCCTCGCGCGGCATGGGCCAGGCCATGGCCCGCCAGCTGCTCGCACGCGACCGCGTGCTGCTGTGCCTGTCGCGCCAGATCAGCGACGGGCTGCAGGCCGAGGCCGAGCGACTCGGCGCGCCGCTGACCCAGTGGTCGCAGGACCTGGCCGACACCCACGGCGCGCGCGAACGCCTGGCGAACTGGCTCGCCGGCCTCGACCCCAAGACCCTCGCCAGTGCCACGCTCATCAACAACGCGGGCGTGATACCGGCCATCGCGCCACTGGGCGACTGCCCGCCCGAAGGACTCAGCAACGCCCTGCGCGTGGGCCTGGAGGCGCCCATGCAGCTCACGGCCGCCTTCCTCGCCGCCACGCGCGCCTGGGCGCGGGCGGGCTGGGGCGGGCCGCGCAAGGTGCTCAACATCTCCTCCGGCCTGGGCCGCAACGCCATGGCCTCGCAAGCGCCCTACTGCGCCGCCAAGGCCGGGCTCGACCACTTCACGCGCTGCTGCGCGCTGGAAGAAGCGCCGCAGCCGAACGGCGCCAAGCTGGTGTCGCTGGCACCGGGCGTGATCGACACCGACATGCAGGTCCAACTGCGCAGCGGCGACACCAGCGCCTTCCCTGACCACCAGCGCTTCGTCGACCTGCGCGAGAAGGGCATGCTCAGCACGCCCGAGGACGCGGCCCGCCGCGTGCTGGCCTGGCTGGGCCGCGCCGATTTCGGCCAGAACCCGGTGGCCGACGTGCGCGACGCCTGAGCGTCGCCCGCACGCCCGACAGGCGTCGCCTGCGCGACGCCGGCCCTGTTGCCCCTGCGCGCTACCATGACCGGCTTCCCCTTCCCCTTTCGATCCCTGGAGTTCACATGAGTCGAGACGTCTACGTCGTCAGCGCGGTGCGCACCGCCATCGGTACCTTCGGCGGCAGCCTGAAAGACACGCCGCCCACCGCGCTCGGCGCGCTGGTGGTGCGCGAATCGCTCGCGCGCGCCCAGGTCAGCGGCGAGGACGTCGGCCACGTGGTGTTCGGCCACGTGGTGAACACCGAGCCGCGCGACATGTACCTCTCGCGCGTGGCCGCGCTGGACGGCGGCTGCGCCCAGGGCACGCCGGCCTTCAACGTCAACCGCCTGTGCGGCTCTGGCCTGCAGGCCATCGTCTCGGCCGCGCAGGGCATCCTGCTCGGCGACGCCGACATCGCCATCGGCGCCGGCGCCGAGAACATGAGCCGAGCGCCCTACGCCAGCCTGAACACGCGCTTCGGCGCGCGCATGGGCGACGCCACGCTGGTCGACATGATGGTCGGCGCCCTGCACGACCCCTTCCACAAGATCCACATGGGCGTGACGGCCGAGAACATCGCCGCCAAGTGGGGCATCGGCCGCGAGGAGCAGGACCAGCTGGCCGCCGAAAGCCACCGCCGCGCGCAGCACGCGGTGGAGGCGGGCTACTTCAAGGACCAGATCGTTCCCGTGATGCTCAAGGGCCGCAAGGGCGAGGTCGCCTTCGACACCGACGAGCACTTCCGCCCCAACGCCACGGTGGAGGACATGGCCAAGCTCAAGCCAGTGTTCCTGAAGGACAACGGCACGGTCACCGCGGGCAACGCCTCCGGCATCAACGACGCCGCCGCCGCCGTGGTGCTGATGAGCGGCGAGCAGGTGAAGGCGCGCGGCCTCAAGCCCCTCGCCCGCCTGGTGGGCTACGCGCACGCGGGCGTGGACCCCAAGTACATGGGCATCGGTCCGGTGCCGGCCACGCAGGCCGTGCTGAAGAAAACCGGGTTGAGCGTCCAGGACATCGACGTGATCGAGGCCAACGAAGCCTTCGCGGCCCAGGCCTGCGCGGTGATCCGCGACCTGGGCCTGGACCCGGCCAAGGTCAACCCCAACGGCTCGGGGATCTCGCTGGGCCACCCCATCGGCGCCACCGGCGCGCTCATCACGGTGAAGGCCCTGCACGAGTTGCAGCGCCGCCAGGGCCGCTTCGCGCTGGTGACCATGTGCATCGGCGGCGGCCAGGGCATCGCCGCCGTCTTCGAACGCGCCTGAGGCCGCGCATGCACGGACTGCCGACCGCCGCGCCGGCGGACCTGGGGCTGTGCCCCGAACGCACGCAGGGCATCGTGCAGGCGCTGCAGCGCGACGTGGACCGCGGCCGCCTGCCCGGCGCCGCGGTGCTGCTGGCGCGGCACGGCCGCGTGGTGCTGGACGCGGCCGTCGGCCGACTGGACCCGGCGCGCAACACGCCCATGGGCACGGATGCGGTCTTCCGCATCTACTCCATGACCAAGCCCATCGTCTCGGTGGCGGCCATGCGGCTCGTCGAGCAGGGCCGGCTCTTGCTGAGCGACCCGGTGGGCCGCTACATCCCCGGCTTCCTGCGGCAGCAGGTGGCCGTGCCCGGCCCGCACGGCGTGGCGCTGGTGCCCGCCGCGCAGCCCGCCACCGTGCAGGACCTGCTGCGCCACACCGCCGGTCTCACCTACGAATTCACCGGCAATGGCCACGTGAACGCGCTGTACGCCCAGGCCGGCCTGGGCCGCCGCGACCAGACCAACGCCGAGCTCTGCGAGCGCCTGGCCGCCCTGCCGCTGGCGCACCAGCCCGCCAGCGCCTGGGCCTACAGCCGCGCCACCGACGTGCTGGGCCGGGTGATCGAGGTGATCACCGGGCAGGCGCTGGGCGAGCACCTGCGCGAGACCATCCTGCAACCGCTGGGCATGCGCGACACGGGCTTTCACGTGCCACCCGAACACCACCACCGCATCGCCGAGGCTTTCGGGCACGACCCCGACGGCGGCGTGCAGATGCCCATGCACGACCCGCGCGAAGTGCCCCGGCTGGAGATGGGCGGCGGCGGCCTGATGTCCACCGCGCACGACTACGCGCGCTTCCTGCAATGCCTGCTCAACGGCGGCGCGCTGGACGGCCATCGCCTGCTGTCGCCGCACACCCTGGCCTTCATGACGGCCGACCACCTGGGCACCCGCGTGGCCCACGCCGACAACCCGCTGCTGCCGCCCGGCCACGGCTTCGGCCTGGGCTTCGCGGTGCGCACCGCCCTGGGCGAGGCCAGCGTGCCCGGTTCGGTGGGCACCTACCACTGGAGCGGCATCGGCGGCACGCACTTCTTCGTCGACCCGGCGCTGGGGCTGTTCGCGATCTTCATGGCGCAGGCGCCGAACCAGCGCATCCACTACCGGGGGGTGATGCGGGGGCTGGTGTACGCGGCGGTGCTGGACTGAGCGGCCGAGCCCGGCCGCGCCCCTGGCGATGAAGCGTCACCCGGTCCTCAATCTGCGCGAACTGCAGGTCTTCCAGGCCGTGGTCGAATGCGGCTCGCTGGGCAAGGCCTCGGAAGTGCTGAACCTGACCCAGCCCGCCCTCACGCGCATCCTCAAGCGGCTGGAGGAGCAGCTCGGTGTTGCGCTGTTCGATCGCCACGCGCATGGCATGTCCCTCACGCCGTACGGACGGGCGCTGGAGCCGCACGCCAGCCTGATGCTGTCCGAGTCGGGCCACGCGGTGCGGGCGCTGCGCGAGATGCAGGGCCTGGAGCGCGGTGTCGTGCGCGTGGGCGCCGTGTCCAGCGCGGTGGAGCACTTTCTGCCCGATGCCGTGGGCCGGCTGACCGAGCGGCACCCCGGCGTGCAGGTCCACATCGTGGAAGGCCTGTCGGACGAACTGGCGGTCTGGCTGGCCAAGGGCGACATCGACCTCGCCATCGGTTTTTCCATGCCCGCCGACGACGCGATCTCCCTCGTCTCCGAAAGCGAATGGCAGGAAGGCTGCCATGTGGTGGCCGCCATGGATCACCCGCTGCGCGCCCGGCCGTCGCTCACGCTGGCGGACCTGGCCGGCCAGCGCTGGGTGCTCGTGCCCCGCAAGATGGGGCCGCGCGAGGAATGGCAGCAGCTGTTCTGGTCCCAGCGGATGGCGCCACCGCCGGTGGCCGTGGAGGCGCGCTCGACGAGCGCCATCCGCGCCCTGGTGGCGCGCTGCGGCTTTCTGAGCTGGATGCCCCGCGTGCTGCTCGGGGAATGCCAGGGACCGTCCCGCGCCATCGAGGTGCTGCCCGTCGAGGGCGTCGCCTCGGTGCGCACCTTCGCCCTGTTCCAGCGGCGCCATGGCACGCTCTCGCCGGCCACGGTGCGCCTGCGCGACGACCTGCTCGCCTCGATCCGCGCCCTGCCCTCAGCCGTCCGCACCGGTCCCTAGCGCCAGGCCTTGGCGCCCGGCGCGGGCAGCCATACCGTTTCGCCATGCCTTTCGCCGGCGAAGTCATGCCCGGCCTGGCCTGCAGCGCGCCTAGACTGGCCGCCCCACGGACACCACAGGACAGCGCGAGATGGAGAGACAGGATTGGCAGCGGGTCATTGAAGAGCGGCGGCGCACGGTGCGCCAGCGGGTGAGCGAGCAGGAATGGGCGGCCAGGGAAGACCTCGCCGCCTGCTACCGGCTGTGCGTGCACTTCCGCATGACCGACATGATCTACAACCACATCTCGCTGCGGGTGCCGGGCCGGCACGACCAGTTCCTGATCAACGCCTTCGGACTGCTCTACAGCGAGGTCAGCGCCTCCAACCTCATCAAGGTGGACCTGGATGGCCGCCTCGCCGAGGACACCGAGCTGCAAGCCAACCCGGCCGGCTTCGTCATCCACGCCGCCGTGCACACAGCCCGCCCGGACCTGGCCTGCGTCTTCCACACCCACACCCGCGCCGGGGTGGCCCTGTCGGCGCAAGAGGGCGGCCTGCTGCCGCTGTCGCAGCACGCCATGCGTTTTTACCAGCGCATCGGCTACCACGACTACGAAGGCATTGCCCTGGACCTGGACGAGCAGCAGCGCCTCGTCAGGGACCTCGGGCCGCACAAGGCCATGATCCTGCGCAACCACGGGCTGCTCACCGCCGGGGCCAGCGTGCGCGACGCGTTCGAGGAGATGTACTACCTGGAGTTGGCCTGCCAGATCCAGCTGGACGCCACCTCGGGGGGCGCGCGCACCGTGCTGCCCCCGCCCGAGGTCTGCGAGCGTGCGGCCCGGCAATTCGCGGACTCCAACAGCTTCATCCGCGACCGGGACTGGCACGCGCTGCGGCGCATGCTGGACGAGCAGCAGCCCAACTACCGGCAGTAGCGGCAACGGACGCCGTCCACACCGCGCGGGCGGCGTTTCGCGGCGCGCGGACGGCGTTTCGTCGCAGCGGGGAGGCAGCGCCACGGGGCGCCGGTGCACAGTGCGGCATCGGCCCTGCGCCCTGTCCACCACCCGCCCGGAGTACCCCATGCTGCTGCAGCTCATCACCACCCACCCCGACGCCATCGGCCCCATCCTGCGCGGCACGCCGCTGTGGGTGTGGGGACTGCTCACGGGGCTTCTGGCGCTGGGCCTGAGCCAGATGCGCGAGCGCACGGCCAGCCTGAGCCGGGTGTCGCTCCTGCCCTTGGCCATGACCGTCTTTTCGGTGTCGGGCACCTGGACGGCATTGGGCGGCTCGCCCCATCTGGCCACGGCCGTCGCGGTGTGGGCAGCGGCGGCGGTGGCCGGCTTCGCCCTGCTCGCTCCCGGGCGCGCGGGCGGACAGTTCGATCCGGCGCGGCGCGTCTTCCACCTGCCCGGCAGCGCCGTGCCGCTGCTGCTCATCGTCGGCATCTTCCTGGTGAAGTACGGGGTCGGCATCGAACTCACCATGGCCCCCCGGCTGGTGGATGAACGCCCGTATGCGCTGACCATCGCGGCCCTGTATGGCGCGTTCACCGGCGTCTTCGTCGGACGGGCCTGGCGCCTGCTGCGCCTGGCGCTGCGCCCGGCGACCGCCCG
This sequence comes from Hydrogenophaga sp. SNF1, assembly GCF_034421675.1. NCBI lineage: Bacteria > Pseudomonadati > Pseudomonadota > Betaproteobacteria > Burkholderiales > Comamonadaceae > Hydrogenophaga > Hydrogenophaga sp. SNF1. The sequence continues at coordinate 1,587,522 of NZ_CP139793.1, read as the reverse complement.
CGCCGCAGACTGAGCGGTCCTGACCGGTCCGAAGCCGGTGGGCTGCCGGGCCTTCAGCCGCGGCCCGGCGGCAGGCCCTTCAGGTACAGGTGCAGCGCCCGCAGATCGGTCTCGCTCATCTGCCCCAGCGAGCCGAAGGGCATCACCTGCACCGCGCTGCCGTCCGGCCGCTTGCCGCTGCGAAACATCGCGATCAGGGACTCGGCATCGGGGTAGCGCGCCATGGCACCGCCGGGGCCGGGCCGCAGATCGGCCGCCGGCGGCCAGTCGGGCGGCCCCCCGGGGATCTTGCCGCCGCGCAGGCCCTCGCCGTGGCAGCCCAGGCACATGTTGGCCACGTACTGGCCATGCGCCAGCGTCACGCCTTCGGGCACGGGGGGCTGTGGTGGCCGCGAGTGGTCGATGCGCGAGGCGGCGTCGGGGATCAGGCCAAAACCGTACATCGCCTTCACCGGCAGCGGCAGGCGGACCACCGCGCCCTGCCCGTTCGCGGGTGGCAAGGAACGGATGTAGGCCACCAGCGCGGCCAGGTCGTCGTCGGTGAAGCGGTTGTAGTCCTCGCTGGGCATCACCATCAGGGCGCGGCCCTTCGGGTTCACGCCGTGGCGGATGCTGCGCACCCAGTCCACCGGCTGGTAGGCGCCCACCACGCCGCCGGGACCGGTGGTGATGTTCGGGCCGGCGATGGTCAGGCCGCCGTCGTCCACGAAGGTGCGGCCCGCGCCGTTGGCCCCATGGCAGTCGACGCAGCCGCGCGAGCTGAACAGGTAGCGCCCGCGTTCGACCGACGCCGCGTCGGTGCGGTAGGCCACCGGCTGCACCGGCACGTCCACCTGGCGCGCCATGCGGCGCTCGGCCAGGAACAGCCCAGTGGCCAGCGCCGCCGCCAGCAGCACAACCAGCGCGCCCAGGCCCAGCCCGAGCACGCGCAACCATCGCCGCTTCTTCGCCATCTCCGCCTCCTCGTGTGGGGTGGCGCGATTGCATGCGCGTTGCGGCGCGCCGTCAAGCACCCCGGCAGCCGTCGGCGCGCCGTCCGGTCGGCGGCGCCCCGCTCAGACCCGGCCCCCGTCCACCAGGATGCTGCGCCCCGTGATCCAGCGCGCGTCGTCCGAGCACAGGAACGCCACCGCACCGGCGATGTCCTGCGGCTCCGCCAGGCGACCGAGCGGGGTCAGCCGCGTTTCGCTCTCCAGGTAGTCGGCGGGCAGCCCGGCCGTCATGTCGGTGCGCGTGACCGCCGGCGCCACGGCGTTGACGCGGATGCCGCGCGCGCCCAGCTCGATCGCGCAACCGAGCGTCAGGCTGTCGACCGTGGCCTTGCTGGCCGAGTAGCTGACCGTCTGCGGCTCCGGCCGCACCGCCAGGCTGCTCGAGACATTGACGATGGCACCGCCCGAAGCCGGAAAGTGGTCCAGCGCCGCCTGCGTGCTGGCAAGCACGCTCCACGCGTTGGTGAGCAGCTGGTTCTGGAAGGACTGGCGGCTGATCCGGCCCACCGGCTCGCTCTCGAAGATGCCGGCGTTGTTGATCAGCGCATCGACGCGCCCGAAACGGGCCACCACCGCCCGCATGGCCGACTCGACCGCCGCCTCATCCGCCACGTCGGCCCGGAAGGCCTCGGCTTCGCCGCCCGCGGCCCGAATGGCCTGCACCGTCGCGTCGGCCGCCGAGCCGTTGCTGCGGTAGATCAAGGCCAGTTGCGCCCCGTCGGCCGCCAGCCGGCGCGCGATGGCCGCGCCGATGCCGCGCGAGCCACCCGTGACGATGGCGACTTTTCCAGACAACTTCATGTTCGCTTCCTTTCCACGATTGAGAGAGAAAGCCAACGATAGTCAGCGCCCCTCGGCGCGGGTAGTCCTCCCCAACGCGACACGTGGTTGCAGAAATGGAACGCCGTCAGGCGCCGCCACGGAATCGCTCTTCCAGAAAGTCGATCAGGGTGCGCACCGCGAAAGCCAGGCCGCGCCGGCTGGGGTAGATCGCATACACCGTGGACGCCGGTGGCTCCAGCGCGGGCAGCAGTTCAACCAAGGCGCCGGTGCGCAGCGCGTCGATGCAGGCCTCGCGCGGGATCTGGGCCACACCGGCGCCGCCCAACAGGGCTTCGCGCAAGGCCAGCAGGTTGTTGCTGACGAAGCGGGCCTGCGGCTGGTAGTTCAGCTCGTGCCCGTCGGGTCCGCGAAAGGCCCAGGGGCGAACGCTCTCGCCCTGCACCTGCGCGATCAATGGAAAGCCGCCGAGCTCGGCGATCGAGTGCGGCGCGCCGTGGCGCTCGACCAGGCTCCGGTGGCCCACCAGCACCATGCGCCCGGTGCCGATCGGCCGGGCCACGAGATCGGCCGCCGCCAGCGGCGCCGCCGACACCCGGATCGCCAGGTCGATGCGCTCGGCCAGCATGTCCACGTAGTGGTTCGACAGGTCCAGCGACACCGTGACCTTCGGGTACCGGCCCATGAACTCGGCCAGCCAGCCCGCCAGGAAAAGCTCGCCTTGCAGCAGCGAGGAACTCACGCGGATCAGGCCGCTCGGCTCGGCCTGCGCCTCGCTCACCGTGGCCCGCACGGCGTTCGCCTCGTCGGCGATCGCGCGGGCGTGCCGGCGGACGCGCTCGCCCACATCGGTGAGGTGAAAGGCGTGCGACGAGCGCTGCAACAGGCGCACGCCCAGCTCCTTCTCCAGCGCGGCGATGCGCCGGCTCAGGCGCGACTTCGGCACGCCCGTGCTGCGCTCGGCCGCCGAAAACCCGCCGGCGTCGGCCACGCGCAGAAACGCCATCAGGTCGTCGAGCCGGTCCATCCGTCTCAGCTGTCCTTGGCGGGCATCGGCTGCGCTCGCCAGCGGAAGAACATGGGGTAGACCTTCTCCACCACCGGTCCGTCGAAGTCCCAGGACACGCACTGGCCCAGGTGAGCGGGCGGGCGGCCGTCGCCGGTCGGCGCGAACGAGCCGGCGCGGGTCTGCATGGCCGCCGTCGCCAGGTTGTAGAGCAGCTCGCGCAGGTGGGTGCAGCCGTCGGTGTGGCCCAGGTGGCGCTGGATGGTCTGGCGCCAGCCCTTGCCCAGCACCTCGCCCACCATGCGCCGCATATTGGGCAGGATGCTCGGGCAAGGGCCGTGCGGAAAGGCGTCCATGGCGACGGCGATGTCGCGGATCACCATGTCTTCGCCATAGGTCACGCGGATGCGCATGTGGTGGATCGCCTCGTCGGCCGCCCAATGGCCCTCGCCGCGGATCTCGAAATCGAAGGGTTTGCTGTCGTGCAGCTCGCCTTCGATGTCCCACAGGCCGTCGTCGCGGCGAAAGCCCTGGTAGGTGACGCGGCGGGTGTGCATGGGCGTGCGCGGAGCGGGGGTGGGCAAAGGCAAGGCGGCTCTCCGGGTGCGGGAAAACCCGCAATTGTCGGGTCAACGGGCCGCAGGCGCTGGCACACTGGTGTCTTGTCCCCCGAGGAGCGCGCCATGGCCCACGATCACCCGCACGACCATCCCCATGACCACGACCACCCGCACGACCACGGACACCCCCCCGAGGGCGCCCGCTGGAAGCACGATGGCGTGCGCGTGATCCCGGGCAACCAGCTCGACGGCAACGTGCCCTCCACCCCGGGCATGGACCGCAAGGCCGCCATCAACTTCGCGCGCGTGGGCGCGCAGAAGCTGTGGGCCGGCACCGTCACCATCCACCCCGATGCCAAGACCGGCGCCCACCACCACGGGCACCTGGAAAGCGTGATCTACGTCGTCAAGGGCCGCGCGCGCATGCGCTGGGGCGAGCACCTGGAGTTCACGGCCGAGGCCGGGCCGGGCGACTTCATCTACGTGCCGCCCTACGTGCCGCACCAGGAAATCAACGCCAGCCCCACCGAGGTGCTGGAGTGCGTGCTGTGCCGCAGCGACGGCCAGGCGGTGGCGGTCAACCTGGACATCGAACCGGTGGAGAAGCCACAGACGGTGCTGTGGGTCGACCCGACGCACCCCACCGGGGGGGTTTGAGCGCTCCTCAGGCGGCCGCGCCCCAGGCGCGCCACGCCCACCAGGCGGCGCCCCCCAGCAGCAGCGCCCACAGGGCGGCGATCGCGCACGCGCCCGCCCGGCTGCGCGGCCGCTGCCCGCCCTCGGCCGTCCAGCGCGCGGCCCGTGCCTGGGCGTCGGCGCGAACGTGCGGCGGCAGCCAGCGCAGCGCCAACCAGATCAGCAGTGGCAGCAGCACCGCGTCGTCCAGCAGGCCCAGCACCGGGATCGCGTCGGGGATGAGGTCGATCGGGCTGAGCGCGTAGGCGACCACGACCAGCACCAGCGCCTGAACCCACCACGGGGTGTCCGGGTGGCGGCGCGCGAACCACAGGGTCATTGCGTCGGACCTGAGCCGGCGCGCCCAGGCCCTCAAGCGATCGACAGGGCCACCGGCCATGGCGGGAGGCGCCGGGCTCACTCGCCCTGAAAACCGCCCGCCCGCAGCGTCACCACCAGCGTGTCGCGCCAGCCGTGGCCGTCGGCCGGGTCGGGCTGGATGGGCGTGCTTTCGTGGATCACGCGCCGATCGTCCAGCAGCAGCAGCGACCAGGGGTCGCGCAGGGTGAAGCGCTGGCCGCTGGGCCCGTTGGCCTCGAACACCCGGCTCTCGCCGCCCTTGATGGCGTGGCGCTGCACCAGGAACACGGCCACCAGGTCCACGCCGTCGCGGTGCGCGCCCTCGGGCGTGGGGCGGCCGATGCCGTCGGTGGTGTCGATGCGGAAGGGGTGCGCCTCCACGTACCAGGGCCGCTCGCCACGCAGGGCGCTGGCCGCCGCCGCCAGGCGCCGCAGCAGCAGCGACCAGGCGGGCGCGTTCGCCATCGCGGCCTCCATGGGCTCGAACCAGCGCTGCATGCCGCCGTGCAGGGCGTTGTATTCCACCGGTTGCCAGTGCGCGCGGTGCGGCTCCAGCGCCACGCGCTCGCCGTCCACCACGAAGCAGCTGTGGCGGCGCTGGCGGTAGCGGCCGCCGTCCTTCAGGTAGGCGTCGGGGGCCAGCCGGTCCCAGTGCGGCTCCAGCGCGCGCAGATCGGCCAGCGGCACGCCGATCCAGGCGGCGCTGTCCTCGCCGCTGAGCAGGCCCACGCCGCGCTCGCGCAGGGCGGTGTCGATGGCGTTGGGGGAGAGGTAGGGGGGAGAGAACTCGGCGGCGCTCATCGGCTGCGGTTGGCTGCGGCAAAGGGAGCCGCGAGCATACGCCGGGTCGCCAAGGGTAAGCCCGCATCGGGGAATACCGGCGCCGATGGCCCAATGCCGCCATGACCGCCACCGCCGACCCCACCCCGCCCGAGGCGCCCCCGCCCAGCGACGCGCCGCGCGAGCCCTCGGTGTTCGAGCTGCCCATCGCCGACCTGCGCCCCGCCGACCCGCTGCGCTGGCTGCGCGCCGGCTGGACCGACTTCCTGCGCTGCCCCGGCATCGGCCTGTTCTATGGCGCCTGCTTCTTTGCCATGGGGCACGCGCTGCTGGCCGTGTTCCGCGCCGCGCCGGCGTACGTGCTCGCGCTGTCGGCGGGCTTCCTGCTGATGGGACCCTTCCTGTGCCTGGGCCTGTACGACGCCAGCCGCGCGCTGCAGCGCGGCGAGGCCCCGTCGCTGGGCCGCTCGCTGCGCGCCTGGTTGCCCACCAAGGGCACCATGGCGCTTTTCGCCGGCGTGCTGCTGGTGCTGGAGATGCTGTGGGGCCGCGCCTCGCTGGTGGTGTTCGCGGTCAGCTTCACCACCCTGCCGGACACGCAGAACCTCATCGGCCAGATGCTGCGCGGGCAGCACCTGGAGTTCCTCATCACCTGGACGCTGGTGGGTGCCCTGTTCGCGGGGCTGATCTTCGTCACCAGCGTGGTGAGCATTCCCATGATCCTGGACCGCGGCACCGACGCCATCTCGGCCGGCCTCACCAGCATCCGCGCCTGCCTGCAGAACCCGGGCGTGATGCTGTTCTGGGGCCTGCTGATCAGCGCCACGGTGGCGCTGTCGATGCTGCCGTGGTTCCTGGGCCTGCTGGTGAGCGGCCCGGTGATCGGGCACGCCAGCTGGCACGCCTACCGCGCCACGGTGGCGCCGGACGAAGCGCGCGGGCGGGCGCCCTAGTCAGGCGCCGTGCTGAGGCCGGCGGCGCTCACGCCGCCCGGCGGCCGCACCCAGCAGGGCCGGCTCCACCAGGCCCTCAAACAAGGGCTGCAGCTTCATGACGCGGTCCATGGCGGCCCGCTCTTCCAGGCCGCGGCACAGCCACTGCAGCAGGTCGGGGCGCATGAACCACAGGGCGCGGGCCGATTCGGCCACCAGCAGGCGGTGGCGCAGCTGCTCGGCCTCCCATCCGCCTTCTTCGCCGACCAGCGCCAGCATGGCCTTGCGCACGCGCGCCAGGCGGTAGGGGTCGTCGTCGTGGCGGTTCTCGCCCTGCAGCCGCTGGGCCACGGTGTCGAAGAGCGTCGAGAGGAACTGCTTCATGCCTGGACGGGTGCGGTTTCTGTCTGTGGTTGTGGGCACAACGGCGGGCGGCGCCCGCCATTCCAGCACAAAACGGCCATTTTGTAACTGTCCTTGTCAGCCTTCGCCGCGCCACAGGCGCGCGAGCAGCCACCATGAGATGAGCGTGTTCGTCAGCGCCAGCAGCCCGAGCATGAGGCGCAGGCCGGCCGGCGGTTCGTGGAGCTGGATGAACAGCACCAGGGCGCTGGACAGCGCCTGAAAACCCAGCATGAGCCAGAACAGGCCCTTGCGCGGCTGCCACAGCCGGCGAAAGGCGTCGGTGAGGGACGGCATGCCGCTCATTGTGCCCGGGCGGGCTCGGTGCGCTCGAGCTCACGCTCCTGCAGCCAGCGCCACATCACCTTGCCGCTGCCGCTCTTGGGCAGGGCGTCGGCGAACGCCACCTCGCGCGGGCACTTGTAGGCGGCCATGTGCTCCCGGCACCAGGCCAGGATGTCGGCCTCGCTGGTCTTGCCCCGGGCGTCGGCGCGCAGCACCACCACGGCCTTCACGCTTTCGCCGCGGTAGGCGTCGCGCGTGGCGATGACGCAGGCCTCGGCGATGGCGGGGTGTTTGAACATCAGCGCTTCGACCTCGGCCGGCCAGACCTTGAAGCCACTGGCGTTGATCATGCGTTTGAGGCGGTCGGTGAGGAAGAAGTAGCCGTCCTCGTCGATGCGGCCCAGGTCGCCCGAGCGGAAGAAGCGCTTGCCCTCGATGTCGATGAACGCCGCGGCCGTGGCCTCGGGGCGCTTCCAGTAGCCGTCGAACACCATGGGGCCATGGATCACGATCTCGCCGGCCTCGCCCACCGGCAGTTCGCGCAAGGTGTCGGGGTCGACCACGCGGGCGTCGCAGCTCATGAAGGGAATGCCCAGGCACTGCTGCTTGGGGTCGTCCGGCGGGTTGCTGTGCGAGGGCGCGGCGGTTTCGGTGAGCCCGTAGCCTTCCGCGTAGCGCAGGCCGAACAGCTCCAGCAGCCGCTGCGCCACGGCCTGCGGCATGGCCGCGCCGCCGCCGCCGATGTAGACCAGGCTGGACAGGTCGTAGCGCTCGAAGCTGGGGCTGGCGAGCAGGTCGATCACCATGGTCGGGATGTTGGTCCAGTGCGTGACGCGCCAGCGCGAGATCAGCCGCCCCGCCAGCTCGCGGTCCCAGCGCGGCATGAGCACGATGGTGGCGCCGCCGTAGATCGCCGTGTGCATGCCCGACACCATGCCGGTGATGTGGAACAGCGGCACCACCAGCAGCGACACGGCCTCCGCCGTGCTGTTGCCCCACAGGGCGCCGGCGACCGCGTTGTGCATGAGCGTGCGGTGCGGGTGCATGCAGCCCTTGGGCAGGCCGGTGGTGCCGCTGGTGTAGGGCAGCACGGCCAGGTCGTCGGGGCCGCGGTTGTGCTCGGGCAGCGGCGCGGTGCTGGACAGCGCCTCGGCCCAGGTGGCCACGCTGCCGCCCGCCAGCGCGGGGCGTTCGTGGCGCGCGCCCAGCCAGGCCTGCCAGGCGGGCGGGACTTCCGCCGCCGGGCCGATGGCGTCGGCGTAGTGCGTCACCACCAGGTGGCGCAGCCGCTGCGCCTCGGGCAGGCCGGCGTCGGCCTTGAGCAGTTCGCCGGCGAGATCGGCCGCGCAGAGGGCCACGCGCGCGTCGGGATCGGTGATGTAGTGCCCGAGCTCATCGGCCTTGTTCATGGGGTTGACCGGCACCACCACGGCATTGGCGCGCAGCACCGCATAACAGGCCACCACCCACTGCGGGCAGTTCTGCATGAACAGCAGCACGCGGTCGCCGTCGCGCACGCCTTGCGCGCGCAGGTGCGCGGCCAGGCGCTCGGCCTGGGCCAGCAGCTCGGCGTAGGAGGTACTGAGATCGAAGAAGACCAGGGCGGGCTTGTCCGGGTAGCGCCGAGCGCTGACCACGAGGTTGTCCCACAAGGAGGTCCGGGGTGTCCGAATGGCGTAGGGCAAACGGCGGGGCCAGACGCGGTGGTGCGCCCGCGCCGGTGGTTCCTGTGGGCTCATCTCCGCGGGTCTCCGGTTGTCGTCTGTCGTGGCACGAATTCTGCGTCGCCCTCCCGGGGGCGCAATCGTGCGGATTGTTCAATAAAGCATCGGCATGGCGCTCCCACGTAAACCCCGATCCCCGGTGCAAAAAGCGGGGTCTACATTGGCCCGCTTGCGGCTGGGCACCGAAGAGGTGCCTGTCCGTTCGTGTTCGACAACTGACACTGACTACGGAGTACCCGATGAATCTCAAGGCCCTGAAGCTGACCGCCCTGACCCTGGGCACCACGGCCGCGCTGCTCGCCCTGCCGGCGCATGCGGGCAAGGACCTGGACGCGGTCAAGAAGCGCGGCGAACTCAACTGCGGCGTCAACACCGGCCTTCCCGGCTTCTCGGCGGCCGACAGCCAGGGCAAGTGGAGCGGCATGGACGTGGACGTGTGCCGCTCGGTCGCCGCCGCCATCCTGGGCAACCCCGACAAGGTGCGCTACGTGCCGCTGACGGCGCAGCAGCGCTTCACCGCCCTGCAGTCCGGCGAGATCGACCTGCTGGCCCGCAACACCACCTGGACGCTCACGCGCGACGCCTCCCTCGGCCTCACCTTCGTCGGCGTCAACTTCTACGACGGCCAGGGCTTCATGGTGCCCAAGAAGCTCAACGTCAAGAGCGCCAAGCAGCTCAAGGGCGCCACGGTCTGCGTGCAGTCGGGCACCACCACCGAACTCAACCTCACCGACTACTCGCGCGCCAACAACCTGGGCATCAAGCCCGTGGTGTTCGAAAAGCTCGAGGCCGCGCTGGCCGCCTACGCCTCGGGTCGCTGCCAGGCCTACACCACCGATTCCTCGGGCCTGGCCTCCTCGCGCGCCAAGGACATGGCCAAGCCCGATGACCACGTCATCCTGCCCGAGCTGATTTCCAAGGAGCCCCTGGGCCCGGCCGTGCGCCGGGGCGACGACGAGTTCGCCGCGATCGTCAAGTGGGTGGGCTTCGCGCTCATCGAGGCCGAGGAGTACGGCATCACCCAGGCCAACGCCGACGAACTCAAGAAATCCAGCACCAACCCTTCCGTGATGCGCCTGCTCGGCATGGGCAACGAAGACACCGGCAAGCTGCTGGGCCTGGACAAGGAATGGGCGTACCGCGCCATCAAGGCCGTGGGCAACTACGGCGAGCAGTTCGAGCACCACGTCGGTCCCAAGACCGCCATCGGCCTGCCGCGCGGCATCAACAACCTCTGGACCAAGGGCGGGGTGCTGTACGCCCCTCCGATCCGCTGAACCACGCCGGGCCACCACCGTGGCCCGGCCTTTGTCCGGCCCGCAGCGATACCCATCGCTGCGGGCGTTCTTCGTTCCTGTCATTTCTTCGTCGCGAGGTCGCCGTTGACCACCCCCGCATCCCCCCCACCCCCGTCCCGGCGCTGGTCGCTCAACAGCCGGGCCACGCGCGGCGTGCTGTACCAGTTGCTCGCCCTGGCCCTGCTGGGCCTGGGCCTGTGGTACCTGGCGCACAACACCCAGATCAACATGCAGGCGCGCGGCATCCAGAGCGGCTTTGACTTCCTGGGCGCCAGCGCCGGTTTCGACATCGGCGAAACCCTCATCCAGTACGACCCGAGTCAGAGCTACGGCAAGGCCATCTGGGTCGGCGTGCTCAACACCGTCAAGGTCGCCCTGGCGGGCATCGTCCTCACCACCCTGCTCGGCGTCGCCCTGGGCGTGGGGCGCTTCTCGCGCAATGCCCTGGTGCGCGGCCTGTGCTACGGCTATGTCGAGCTCTTCCGCAATGTGCCGCTGCTGCTGCAGTTGCTGATGTGGTACCTGGTCTTCATCGAGCTGCTGCCCGCCTCGAACGAGGCCATGTCGATGGCCGGCCTCGTCTACCTCAGCAAGGGGGGCCTGTCGGTCCCCTGGCCCACGGCCGGCGTGGGCGCGGTGATCGCCGGCCTGGCCGTGGGCGCCGTGGCCGGCGTGCTGTGGCGCCAGCGCGTGCAGCGGCGCTTCGAGGCCACCGGCCAGGACGGCGACCGCCTCTGGGTGCCGCTGGTCCTGCTGCTGGTGTGCGCCGTGCTGGGCTGGGTGGTGGCCGGCATGCCGCGCGAGTGGAGCGTGCCCGAGCAGCTGCCCTTCATGGTCGACGGCGGCCTGGCCCTCACGCCCGAGTTCCTCGCGCTGCTCATCGGCCTGACCACCTACACCGCGGCCTTCGTGGCCGAGGTGGTGCGCGGCGGCATCCAGTCGGTGAGCCGCGGCCAGGACGAGGCCGCCTCCGCGCTGGGCCTGAGCCCGCGGCAGAAGATGAAGCTCGTGGTGCTGCCCCAGGCCATGCGCGTGATCATTCCGCCACTGACCAACCAGTACCTCAACCTCACCAAGAACTCCTCGCTCGCGGTGGTGGTGGGCTACCCCGATGTGGTCTCCATCGCCAACACCACCATCAACCAGAGCGGCCGCGCGGTGGAGTGCATCGCCATCATCATGCTGGTCTACCTCAGCACCTCGCTCACCACCTCGCTGCTGATGAACTGGTACAACCGCCGCATGGCGATCAAGGAGCGTTGATCGCCATGGGCACGCAGTTCCAACCCATCGCGCCCCGGCCCTCGCCGGTGCGCCAGTCCGGCCCCCTGGTGTGGGCGCGCCGCAACCTCTTCGCCGACTGGAAATCCAGCCTGTTCACGCTGATCATCGGCGTGGTGCTGGTGTGGGCGCTGCCCAGGCTCTGGCAATGGGTGATCGCCGGCGCCGTGTTCCAGCCCGATCCCAACGCCTGCCAGGCCGCGCGCGGCGTCGGCGCCTGCTGGGGCGTCATCGCCGAGAAGTACCGCGTCATCCTGTTCGGTCGCTACCCCTACGACGAGCAGTGGCGCCCCCTGGTGGCCACGCTGCTGATGGTGGCCACGGTCGTGGTCAGTTGCATGCGCGTCTTCTGGACGCGCTGGCTGGCGCTGGTCTGGGTCGCCTCCCTGGCCGGCTTCTTCGTGCTCATGGGCGGCGGCGTGCCGGGCCTGTCCAAGGTGCGCACCGAGCTCTGGGGTGGCCTGCCGCTCACGCTCATGCTGGCCGTGCTGTCGCTGTTCCTGGCGTTCCCGCTCGCGGTGCTGGTGGCCCTGGGCCGGCGCGCCAGGCTGCCCGCCATCCGCACCATCAGCGTGCTCTATGTCGAACTGGTGCGCGGCGTGCCGCTGATCTCGGTGCTGTTCATGGCCTCGTTCATGTTCCCGCTGTTCGTGCCCCAGGGTGTCACTGTCGACGTGCTGGTGCGCGTGGTCGCGGGCCTGACCCTGTTCATCGCGGCCTACATGGCCGAAACCGTGCGCGGGGGCCTGCAGGCCGTGCCCAAGGGCCAGTTCGAGGCGGCCGACTCGCTGGGCCTGGGCTACTGGCAGGCGCAGCGGCTCATCGTGCTGCCGCAGGCCCTGTCCATGGTGGTCCCCAGCATCATGAACACCTTCATCTCGCTGTTCAAGGACACCTCGCTGGTGACCATCGTCTCGCTCTACGAGCTCACCGGCGCGCTCGCGCTGGCCCTGAACTCCGACGTGCAGTGGCGCCCGTTCAAGCTCGAGGCCTATTTCTTCATCACGCTCATCTATTTCTCCGGCTGCTTCGCCATGTCGCGCTACAGCCTGTGGGTCGAAAAGCAGCTTGCCGCCAGCAAGGCGCGCTGAAAGCACAACATGCCAGAACAATCCCCCGCCATCATCCGGTTCGACAAGGTCAACAAGTGGTACGGCAACGACTTCCACGTGCTGCGCGACATCGACCTGTCCGTCGCCAAAGGCGAGCGCATCGTGATCTGCGGCCCGTCGGGCTCGGGCAAGTCCACGCTGATCCGCTGCATCAACCGTCTGGAGGAACACCAGCAGGGCGTCATCGAGGTCGACGGCGTCGAGCTGCGGGACGACATCAAGGCCATCGACCAGGTGCGCAAGAACGTGGGCATGGTCTTTCAGCAGTTCAACTTGTTCCCCCACCTCACGGTGCTGGAGAACCTCACCCTCTCGCCCATGTGGGTGGGCAAGCTGCCCAAGAAAGAGGCCGAGGAACGCGCCATGCAGCAGTTGAAGCGCGTGCGCATCGCCGAGCAGGCCGGCAAGTACCCGCTGCAGCTGTCGGGCGGCCAGCAGCAGCGCGTGGCCATCGCGCGCGCGCTGTGCCTCACGCCCAAGATCATGCTGTTCGATGAGCCCACCTCCGCGCTCGACCCGGAGATGATCAAGGAGGTGCTGGACGTGATGATCGAACTCGCCAACATGGGCATCACCATGCTGTGCGTGACCCACGAGATGGGCTTTGCCAAGGCGGTGGCCGACCGCGTGATCTTCATGGACCAGGGCCAGATCGTCGAACAGAACACCCCCGAGGCGTTCTTCAACAACCCGCAGAACGAGCGCAGCAAGGACTTCCTGTCCAAGATCCTCGGGCATTGACTTGAGGCGGTCATCGCGCGCTGGGAGAATGCGCGCGATCAGAGGCCTGCACCGAGCGGGCCCGGCAAGGAGACCGCCATGCAGCTGCCCGCCCCACCCGCCGCCCGGCGCCTGACCTGGCTGCGCTGGAGCTGCACCACCGCCCTGGGCCTGTCGATGTGGTGCGCGGGCGCCGCCCTGGCCTTCGACCTGCAGGGCCACCGCGGTGCGCGCGCCCTCGCCCCCGAGAACACGCTCAGCGGCTTCCAGCGCGCGCTCGCCATCGGCGTGAGCACGCTGGAGCTGGACGTGGTGTTGAGCGCCGAGGGCGTGCCCATCGTCTCGCACGACACCGCGGCCAACCCCGACATCACCCGCGACCCGTCCGGGCGCTGGCTGCAGTCGCGCGGCCAACCCTTCCACCAGCTCACGCTGGCGCAGATCGGCGAGCTCGACGTGGGCCGCATCAACCCCGCGAGCCGCTACGCGCGTGACTTCGCGCAGCAGCAAGCAGTGGACGGCGAACGCATCCCCACGCTGGCCGCTGTGTTCGAGCAGGTCAAGCGCCTGCGCGCCGACCACGTGCGCTTCAACATCGAGCTCAAGCGCAACCCCGAGCGCGCGCACGAGTCGCCCGAGCCCGAGGCCTTCGTGCGCGCCGTGCTCGAGGTGGTCCGGACCGAAGGCATGGCCTCGCGCACCAGCCTGCAGAGCTTCGACTGGGGCCTGCTGAAGATCGCCCAGCGCCTGGCGCCCGAGCTGCCACTGGCCTTCCTGAGCGCGCAGCGGCCCCGCTTCAACACCCTGCACAGCGGCACCTGGAGCGCCGGCCTGCGCGAGGCCGACTTCAAGGACGCGCCGGCGCTGCTCGCCGCCGCCGGGGCGCGCTTGTGGTCGCCCCATTTCAACGACCTCAACCGCACGCTGATCGAGCGCGCGCGCGAGGAAGGCCTGCGCGTGATCCCCTGGACCGTGAACGAGTGGCCCGACATGGAGCGCCTGATCGACTGGGGCGTCGACGGCCTCATCACCGACCACCCCGACCGGCTGCGGGCCGTGATGGAGCAGCGCGGCATGACCCTGCCGCCGCCGGTGGCGCCCATGGTGGCGCGGCAGAATTGAGCGCCATGCGCCCCCCTTCCCTGCTCCAACCCGTGGCCGATGCCCTCGCCGGCCTGCGCGAGGGCTCGCTCTCGCCCGCCCAGGCCAGCGAGCGCCTGCGCGCGCAGCACGACCTGTTCGCTGCCCTGCCCCCGCGTTTCGCCGAGGTGCTGGGCAATCTGCTGGACCGCCTCGAATCCAGCGCGCTGTTCGATGGCGAAAGCTGCTCGTTCAGCTCGCGCGAGCTGCACGACAGCCTGCAGTACTGGATCGACAAGGCCCAGGCGCAGCTGGCGAACGCCTGAACCGCGCCGGGGAACTTCCCGCCCGCCCCGCGGCTCATTCCCGCGCGCTCGCACACGCCTGGCGCCCCCCGGACACCCGAAAGAACGAACACCATGCCCGCCACGAACCGTCGACAACTGCTGTTGGCCAGCGCCGCCCTGGCCCTGCCCCTCGGGGCCCTGGCCCAGGCCAAATCCCCCCTGCCCCCGCTGCAGGTCTGGAAGGACCCCAACTGCGGCTGCTGCAAGGACTGGGTGAGCTACCTGCAGGCCGACGGCTTCACCGTCCAGGTCTACGACAGCGGCAACACCGCCGTGCGCCGCCGCCTGGGCCTGCCCGAACGCTACGGCTCCTGCCACACCGCCTTGATCGGCGGCTATGTCGTCGAAGGCCATGTGAACGCGCGCGAAATCCGCCGCCTGCTGGCCGACAAGCCCCAGGCCCTGGGCCTGGCCGTGCCCGGCATGCCGGTGGGCAGCCCCGGCATGGACGGCCCCGACTACGGCGGCCGCCAGGACCCCTACGACGTGCTGCTGGTGCAGCGCGACGGCACGGCGCGGATCTACCAGTCCTATTTCAAGCGCAGCTGAGCCCCCGAAGGGGCGCCCGCCCCCTGGGCGCCCGACGCCGAGGGCATTTGATCTGGGTCAAACCCGGCGCCGGAAAATGCACCGGGCCCCGAGGCCGTACTACATATCGGCGAGGTAATGCCGATAGCGCATGGGTGAGGCGGCCGACCACAGCGCCGCCCCTCCCCCAACCACCATCTCATGCGCGCCAACCTGCCCGTCTCCCAACAGGAATACGTCATCCCCGATGGCGTCACCCTGGTCTCCACCACCGATCTGCAGAGCCACATCACCTACTGCAACCCGGCATTCGTCGCGGTCAGCGGTTTCAGCCGCGAGGAGCTGATGGGCCAGCCGCACAACATCGTGCGGCACCCCGACATGCCCCCCGAGGCCTTTCGCGACATGTGGGAGACGCTGCGCTCGGGACAGCCCTGGTCGGCGCCGGTGAAAAACCGCCGCAAGAACGGCGACCACTACTGGGTGATGGCCAACGCCACCCCCGTGGTGCAGAACGGCCGCACCGTGGGCTACATGTCCGTGCGCACCAAGCCCACACGCGAGCAGGTGCAGGCGGCCGAGGCCCTGTACGCCCGCCTGCGCGCCGAGCGCGACCAGGGCCAGGACCGGTTGAGCCTGCGGCGCGGCCAGGTGGTGCAGAAAGGCCTGTCCGGCCTGCTGCGGCGCGCGCTGCGGCCCAGCCTGGGCCGCGCCATCGGCGGCGTCTGCGTGGCACTGGCCGTGGCCGGTGTGCTGGTCGGCGAGATCGGCGCCCGCCTGGGCCTGGTGGCCCACCTCGTCATGGCCCTGCCCCTGCTGGCGCTCGCCCTGCTCGCCGCCTGGGCGCTGCGGCGCCAGACCGTGCAGCCGCTGGCGCAGGCCGTTCGCTTCGCCAACACCATGGCCGCGGGCGACCTCACCTCGCGCCTGGCCCTTCGCGGCCCGGCCGAATTCGGCGACCTCGCCGTGGCACTGAACCAGCTCAACGTCAACCTGCAAGCGGTGGTGGCCGACGTGCGCCATGAAATCGAGGGCGTGCAGGTCGCCAGCCACCAGATCTCCAGCGGCAACCACGACCTGTCCTCGCGCACCGAGGCGCAGGCCGGCAACCTGCAGCAGACGGCGGCGTCCATGGAGCAGATGAACAGCACCGTGGCCCAGAGCGCCAGCACCGCGCAGGAAGCGGCCCAGCTCGCGCAGCGCGCGGCCGCGGTGGCGCGCGAAGGCAACAGCGCCATGTCGCAGGTGGTCACCACCATGGCCGAGATCAGCCGCGGCTCGGCGCGCATCGGCGAGATCATCCAGGTCATCGACGGCATCTCGTTCCAGACCAACATCCTCGCGCTCAACGCGGCGGTGGAGGCCGCGCGCGCCGGCGAACAGGGCCGCGGCTTCGCCGTGGTGGCCGGCGAGGTGCGCCACCTCGCGCAGCGCACGCTGGACGCGGCCAAGGAAATCAAGGCCCTGATCGAGGATTCGGCCGACCAGGTGCGCCGCGGCAGCGAACTGGTGCACGGCACCGGCCAGACCATGACCCAGGTGGTGGGCGCGGTGGAGCAGGTCAACGCGCTCATCGGCGACATCACGCACGCTACGCGCGAGCAGTCCAGCGGCATCGCGCAGATCAACCAGGCCGTGGGCCAGCTCGACTCGGTGACGCAGCAGAACGCTGCCATGGTGGAGCAGCTCGCCGCGGCCGCGAGTTCGCTGCAGTCGCAGGCGGAGGTCATGCACCAGGCGGTGCAGGTGTTCCGCCTGCAGCCGCGCGGCAGCGCCGCGGACTGAGGGCCGGGCGGCCGGCGACTCTCCCTCATACCCCGGCCTTCCTACACGTCCCTCTCGACCCGTCCCTCTCGACCCGTCCCTCTCGACCCGTCCCTCTCGACCCGGCCTTCTCGACCCGGCCTCGCGCGCCAGCCTCTCGCGCTGACCGACCCGCGCGGGCCGCCTGGCGCAGGCATTTCGCGCCGCCGCGGCGGCGTTTCACGGCGCGCCCGCGCCGTTTCGTCTCAGCCCCGTGGCGCACGCGGGGCCGGCGGCCGACAGTGCGGTCTCCCCGCCCACCGGAGACCGCCATGCAGCTCACCCCCGTCATCGCCATCCACCTCAGCGCCGCGCTCGCGGCCCTGGCCATCGGGCCGGTGGCGCTGTGGGCGCGCCGCACCGGCCACCCGCGCGCGGTGCTGCACCGCGCGGCCGGCTACGCCTGGGTCACGCTGATGCTCATGGTCGCCGTCACCGCCGTGTTCATCCGCGATTTCCGCCTGCCCAACGTCGCCGGCTACACGCCCATCCATCTGCTGGTGCCCATCACCCTGGGCACGCTGGCCCTGGCCTTCTGGCACCTGCGGCAGGGGCGCATCCGCTCGCACCGGCTGACCATGATCGCGCTGTACCTCAGCGCCTGCATCGTCACCGGCGCCCTCACGCTGCTGCCCAGCCGCTACCTGGGCCAATTGGTCTGGGGCCAGTGGCTCGGACTGCTTTGACCTTCACCCCTCCCCCCACCCACCGGAGCAACCGCCATGAACACCCTCTCGATCGACAAGGACCTCGAACGCACCGCGCGCCGACGCGTCGCCGCCCGCATGGGCTGGACCCTGCACGCCCTGGTGTTTCTCGCCGTCAACGCCGGCCTGGTCTACCTCTCGCTGCGCAGCGGGCGCGATTGGGCCGTCTACCCCGTCCTGGGCTGGGGCCTGGGCCTGCTGATCCACGGCCTGGCCGTGTGGGTGCGCCTGGGCGGCGGCGGCCTGTACGAGCACTGGATGGACCGGGAACGCGAACGCCTGCAGCGCGACCGCGGCCAGCGCCCCTGAACGGCGGCCCGGCATACTGCGCCCATGGCCGCTTTCAACCCCCGCACCGTGGCGCGCCGCGTATTGATCGCCGCGGTGTTCAACACCGTGCTGGCACTGGCCATCAGCGCCATCAAGGGCGACCACTTCGCCCCCACCCTGCTGTACTCGCAGCTCATCGGGCTGTGCATCTGGGCCGGCATCGACGGCGGGCGCTACCTGCTCTCGCCCCAGGGCTGGCCCGGCGTGCGGCCGATGGCGGTGCTGGTCGTGGTGGCCGTGTTCGCGGGCTACGGGCTGGGCCTGACGCTGGGCAACCTCTTGCTCGGCCGGCCCTTGCTGGCCAGCGCGAGCAACCTGCCGGGCGCCACCGTCGGCTTCCTGCTCATGTCGCTGGCCCTCGGCGCCTTCGGCGCCTACTACTTCAGCAGCCGCGAGATGCTGGCCATGGCCCGCCTGGCGCAAGAAGAGGCCCAGCGCCAGGCCAGCGAGGCGCGGCTGCGCCTGCTGGAGTCGCAGCTGGAGCCGCACATGCTGTTCAACACCCTGGCCAACCTGCGCGCCCTCATCGCCACCGACCCACCGCGCGCCATCGACATGCTGGACCGGCTCAACCACTTCCTGCGCGCCACGCTCGCGGCCTCGCGCAGCGACGCGCGCGGCGGCCAGCACACCCTGAGCGACGAATTCGCCCGGCTGGACGACTACCTCAGCCTCATGAGCATGCGCATGGGCCCACGCCTGCGCGTGCGCCTGGAGCTGCCCGAGGCCCTGGCGCCGCTGCCCGTGCCGGCGCTGCTGCTGCAGCCGCTGGTGGAAAACGCCATCCGCCACGGCCTGGAGCCCAGCGCGCGCGGCGGCGAGCTGCGCGTGGCCGCGCAACGCGAGGGCGGCACCCTGTGCCTGAGCGTGAGCGACGACGGCGTGGGCAGCGAGGCCCCGGCACTCGAGGGCTTCGGCCTGACGCAAGTGCGCGAGCGCCTGCAGGCCCTGCACGGCGCGGCCGCGCGCCTGGAGTGGCACAGCGCGCCGGGCCAGGGCACGCAGGCGCGGCTGTTCCTTCCCCTGCCCGACGCCACCCCATGAACGCCACCGCCCTCATCGCCGAAGACGAACCTCTGCTCGCGCAAGCCCTGCAAGCCGAATTGGCGCGCGCCTGGCCGGGGCTTCGGGTGCTCGCCAGCGTGGGCGACGGCCACAGCGCCGTGCAGCAGGCCCTGGCGCTGCGCCCCGACGTGCTGTTCCTGGACATCCGCATGCCCGCCCTGAGCGGCCTGGACGCCGCCGCCACCCTGGCCGACGACTGGCCCGCCGAGCAGCCGCTGCCCGCGCTGGTGTTCGTGACCGCGCACGACGAGTTCGCGGTGCAGGCCTTCGAGGCCCAGGCCCTGGACTACCTGCTCAAGCCCGTGCAGGCCGAGCGGCTGCAGCGCACCGTGGCGCGCGTGCAGGCCGCGCTGCGCGCGCGCGGCGCCAGCGCCGCGCCCGACTGGGCCGGGCTGCGCGCGCTGCTGGGCGGTGCGCCCTCGTCCGCGCCGCGCCTGCGCCACCTCATGGCCAGCGTGGGCGCGGCGGTGCAGCGGGTCGCCATCGACGAGGTACTGGCCTTCGAAGCGGCCGACAAGTACGTGCGGGTGCTGGCGGGCGGGCGGGAGTTCCTGATCCGCACGCCGCTGAAGGAGCTGCTGCCGCAGCTCGACCCCGAGGTGTTCTGGCAAATCCACCGCGGCACCGTGGTGCGGGCGGACGCCATCGATCGCGTCACCCGCGACGAGGCGGGCAAATGGCGGCTGACGCTGCGTGGCCTGGACGAGGCCTTCGTGGTCAGCCGCCTCTACGCCGACCGCTTCCGCGCGATGTGAAGCGGTGGCGGGACGGGACGCGCCTCAGTCGTCCCAGCCGCCGCGGCGGCCGTCGCGGTAGCCGTGCTGGTAGCCGCGTTGGTAGCCGTGCTTGCGCCAGTGCTTGGGCGGGCGGTCGTAGCGCCACTGCGGGGGATAGGCGTACACCGGGTAGGACTGCACCACCACCGGTCGCGGGTGCACGATCACGGGGCGCGGGTAGACCACCACCGGCCGGGGGTCGTACACCGGATAGCCGTAGGACGGGTAGCCATAGACCACGGGGGGCGCGTTGGACACCCCCACACTCACGCCGGGTGAGTTGACGCCAATGGACCAATAGACGTTGTCGCGGGCCTGGGCCTGCGTGGCGGTGCCCGACAGGGCCCAGGCGCCAGCGGCCAGCGTGAGCAGGACCAGACCGCGCGTCGCGCGGTGGCGGGGGCTGAGAGACACGGTATTCATGGGGAGACTCCGGAGCGACGGCGGTTTGCCGCCTTGGAATTACAGACAATCCCGGGACCGGGCGCACCCTACGCGCGGTCAAAGCTGTAGCAAGGCGTAAATGGCGAACGATCTTTACATTCCCCCCGAGGCCCAGGCCCTGCTCGACCACTGGTGCGGCGACGGCCTGGCCCGCGGCTGGCCCAGCGAGTCGCGCGACCAGCTGTGGTTCGGGTTCAACCCCGAGCAGGACGAGGCGCTGCGGCGCCACTACGGCGCCCTGGTGGAGCAGGCCCTGGCCGGCGGCCTGACCGATTGGTCCGCCACGCCGCTGGGCCGCCTGGCCCTGGTGCTGCTGCTGGACCAGCTGACGCGCAACCTGTTCCGGCGCCAGCCGCGCGCCTTCGCCGGCGACCCGCGCGCCCAGGCCCTCACGCTGGAGGCCATCGCCACGGGAGAAGACGAAGGCCTGCCCGTGGTGGGCCGGGTGTTCCTCTACATGCCGCTGCTGCACGCCGAGTCGCTGGCGTTGCAGGACGAGGCCGTGCGCCGCTTTGAGCGCCTGCGCGAACAGGCGCCGGCCTTCTGCCACGCCGAGTTGGACGACAACCTGCGCTACGCACGGCTGCACCGGGACATCGTGGCGCGCTTCGGGCGGTTTCCGCACCGCAACGAGGCCCTGGGCCGCGACAGCACCGCCGAAGAGCGCGCGTTCCTGACGGACGGTCCGCGCTTCGGGCAGTAGGCGTCACGCCGGCGCCACCGACACGACACGCGGACGTCATGTCCGCTGCCTACAACCTCGTGCTTTGTTCTGACTTGCACGAGGAGATTCGATGACACGCGCCAATCGCCGGCCCACCCCGGGCCGTTTCGCCGCCGCCCTGGTCGCCACCGCCGCGCTCGCGGCCTGCGGAGGCGGCGGCGATGGCCAGCCCAGCGGCCCGGTGTCGCAGCCCCTGAGCGTCCAGCTCGAGAAGATCGGCGGCTACGCCACCGGCCAGTTCGGCGTGTCGGCGGCGGAGATTCCCGCCTACGACGCGGCCAGCCGGCGCCTGTTCGTGGTGAACGCCCAGGCCGGCAAGGTGGACGTGCTGGACCTGCGCGTGCCCGCCCAGCCGGTGAAGATTGGGGAGATCGACGCCGCCACCTCACTCGCGCTGCCGGGCGCCAACATCAACAGCGTGGCCGTGCACGACGGCCTGGTGGCCGTGGCCGTGCAGGCCGCCACCAAGACCGACCCGGGCCGGGTGGCCCTGTACCGCGCCAGCGACCTTGTCCTGCTCGGCTCGGCCAGCGTGGGCGCGCAGCCCGACATGATCAGCTTCACGCCCGATGGCAAGACCGTGCTGCTGGCCAACGAAGGCGAGCCCAGCGACGACTACCAGATCGACCCCGAGGGCAGCGTCAGCGTGGTCGACGTCAGCCAACCGGCCGCGCCCGTGGTGCGCACCGCCGGCTTTGGCGCCTTCGTCGGCCAGGAGGCCACGCTGCGCGCGCAGGGCGTGCGCCTCTATGGCCCGAACGCCAACGCGGCGCAGGACCTCGAGCCGGAGTACATCGCCGTCTCGGCCGACGGCGCCACCGCCTGGGTGACGCTGCAGGAGAACAACGCCCTGGCCAAGATCGACGTCGCCAGCGCCACGGTCACCGCCCTGCTGCCGCTGGGTTTCAAAGACCACGGCGCGCCCGGCAACGAGCTGGACGCCTCCGACAACGACGGCCGAATCAACATCCGCGGCCTGCCCGGCGTGCGCGGCCTGTACCTGCCCGACGCCATGGGTGCCTACACGGCCGACGGCCAGACCTACCTCGTCACCGCCAACGAGGGCGACGCGCGCGCCTGGGGCGAAGACAACAGCGCCTATTGGGCCGGCGACGCCAGTCAGGGTTTCGTCGAGGAGTTCCGCGTCAAGCACCTGATCAACAAGAGCGGCTGGGCCGGGCGCGCGGGCGATGACCTGCCGCCGCAGCTCGGCGCCATGGCCGCGGGCGGCCTGCTCAACCCGGCCACCTTCGGCTACTGCGGCGCCGTCGCGGGCGATCCCATGGGCTGCCGCGCCGACGACGTGCTCGGCCGCCTCAACATCACCTGGACCATGGGTTACCGCACCAACCCCGACGGCTCGCCCATGATGTTCGACGCCACGGGCACCGCCAACCCGGCCGGCAACCGCCTGATGTACGACCAGCTCTACAGCTACGGCGCCCGCTCCTTCAGCATCTGGAACGCCAACGGCCAGCTGGTGTGGGACTCGGGCGCCGAGTTCGAGAAGTTCTTCGCCAGCGACGCATGCCGGCTCGGCAGCGCGCGCAACATCCCGTGCAAGGACCACTTCAACTCTGGCCACGACGAAGGCGGCGCCTTCGACAGCCGCAGCGATGCCAAGGGACCGGAGCCCGAAGGCATCGCCATCGGCCAGGTCCGGGGCCGCACCCTGGCCTTCATCGGCCTGGAGCGCATGGGCGGCGTGCTGGTCTACGACATCACCAACCCCGCCGCCCCCCAGCGCCTGGACTACCTCAACAGCCGCGAGGACTGGACGACGGCCGACCCCGGCACCGTGCTGGCGACGGCGGGCGACCTCGGCCCCGAAGGCCTGGTGTTCATCCCCGCCGACCGCTCGCCCGACGGCACGCCCCTGCTGGTGGTGGGCAACGAGGTCAGCGGCACCACGGCGGTGTACCGCGTCAACGCCTCGGGCGGCCAGCCCTGAGCGTTCGGCCCCGGTGGCCGGGCCTCAGCGCTGCGCCAGCGGCCGCAGGGCCGCTGGCAGCCAGCCCGCCAGGCGCGCGTGGATGCGCGCCTCGCGCCGCTGCCACCAGATGCCCAGGGCCACGATGCCCAGGCCCAGCAGCGTGAGCACGAAGGGGAACAAGAGGCTGTCGGCGAAGACCTTGTAGCTGAGGTAGCCCAGGTAGCCCGCCACGCCAATGGCGCCCAGCACGGTGAACACGCGCCGGCCGATGGCCGCGCCCAGGAACACCAGCGCCACGTTGAGGGCCGCGTAGCCGGCCTTGGCCAGCTCGCTGTCGCTCTCGCGCAGGCTCAGGCCGCACCAGAACATGAGCGCGCCGAACAGGTAGAGCCAGAAGGCGAAATCCTGCCGGTCGCGCGGGTCGCTGGCCAAACGCGAGCGCAGGTCCACCCAGACTGCGATGGCGCAGGTGGCCAGGCCGAACACCAGCGACACGTCGCGCGTGAAGGTCCAGTCGAAGCCGTCTTTCTGCATGAGCATGTGCGCCAGGTCCATGTTCAGGTACCACAGGGTCACGGCCACCGGCATCACCATGAACGGCAGGCGCAGCCACCACAGCATGACCACGGCGGCGGCCAGCGTGGCCAGTTCCAGCGTGAGCCAGCGCCAGTCGATAAAGCGGTGGTAGTCGCGGTAGCTGTCGGGCCCGCCCTCGGGCCACAGGCCCAGGCCGCTCTGCAGCGACCAGGCCGCCAGCGGCACCAGGCAGACCGCGATCGTCGCCAGGATGCCCGCCGGGATGTGCAGGTGGCGGCGCTGCAGGTGGCGGGCCACCGCGACCGCGCCCACCGCGTAGCCCACCGACAGCAGCAGCACGCCCCAGGCGCCGAACAGCTCCCAGCCCAGGGTCATGAACAGCGTCATGGCACCGATGGCGAGCAGGCCGCCGAAGTAATAGAGCACGTGCGTGAAGCCGAAACGCGCGGGCGCGATGGCCTGGCCGGCCCAGCGCGCCCACAGGCGCTCGGCCTGCTCCATCGAGATGTCGCCGGCCCGCGCTGCGGCCTGCAGTTGGCCCCAGTGAATCTGCAGGCGCTGGCCGCGCTCGGGCGCTGGGGTGCTGTCGTCGCTCATGCCAGGTTCCTCCTGGCGCGCACGATAGCGCACCGCGCCCTCCCTCGGCTGGCGGCCCTAAGCCGGGGCCGCCCCGCTTGGCCTAGGCCGGGAACGGCGCGGCGCGCGCCCCCACCCATGCGAATTCCTTGATGGTTTCGATACCGATGCACGCCCTGAACGATGCCAGCGATGCCCGGCGCCTGATCACCCAGGCGGGGCAGCGGCTCGCGCAGATCACCGGCATCACCGAGGTCGATGACGGCAGCTGGTGCATCGACTTCGACGGCGGCGACGGCTTCGCGGCCGAATGGTCCCCCGGCGGGTCCCGCCTGGTGCTCACCGCCGACCTGGGCCTGCCCACGCCCGAGGGCGAGCTGAGCGCGCTGAACCTGGCCCTGTCCTACAACGCCCTGTGGCGCGAGATCGGCGACCTGCGCATCGCGCGCGACGGCGACGAAGGCGAGCTGATGCTGATCGGCGAACTCGGCCCCGAAGACAGCGAGCCGGAAACCTTCAACGCCGCCCTGCTGCACTTCGTGGCCCTGCGGCGCTGGTGGGCCGACGCCATCGCCCGCGCGGCCAGCGCCAACCCGGCCCCGCCCGCGCCGCCGGGCGTCATGTTCGAGCGCATCTGAGCGCCGCCGGCGTGGATTTGCGGCCCCGCCGCCGCGGTGGCGGGGCGGCGGTCCCTAGAATCCGCCCATGACCTCCCCCGCATCCCCCGCGCCCACCGAAGGCGACGCCAAGGCCAGCAACTTCCTGCGCCAGATCATCGAGGCCGACCTGGCCAAAGGCACCTACGCCAGCCGCCACTGGGCCGGCAGCCCCGGCGACGCCGCCCACCAGGCCGCCGGCCAGCCGGACCCGGCCAAGATCCGCACCCGCTTCCCGCCCGAGCCCAACGGCTACCTGCACGTCGGCCACGCCAAGAGCATCTGCCTGAACTTCGGGCTGGCGCGCGACTACGGCGGCGTCTGCCACCTGCGCTTCGACGACACCAACCCCGAGAAGGAAGACACCGAGTACGTCGACAGCATCATCGACGCGGTGAAATGGCTCGGCTTCTCCTGGGAGGGGCAGGGCGGCAGCCACCTCTACCAGGCCAGCGACTACTTCGACTTCATGTACCGCGCGGCCGAGGCATTGGTCGAGCGCGGCCACGCCTACGTCGACGAACAGAGCGCCGAGGACATGCGCGCCAACCGCGGCGACTTCACCACGGCCGGCACCAACAGCCCCTTCCGCGGCCGCACGCCGGCCGAGAACCTGGCGCGCCTGCGCGAGATGCGCGACGGCCAGTTGCCCGATGGCGCGGCCGTGCTGCGCGCCAAGATCGACATGGCCTCGCCCAACATCAACCTGCGCGACCCGGCCATCTACCGCATCCGCCGCGCCACGCACCACAACACCGGCGACAAGTGGTGCATCTACCCCATGTACACCTACGCGCACCCCATCGAGGACGCGCTGGAGCAGATCACCCACAGCTTCTGCACGCTGGAATTCGAGGACCAGCGCCCGTTCTACGACTGGCTGCTGGAGCGCCTGACCGAAGCGGGCCTGCTGGCCAGCCCGCCGCCGCGGCAGTATGAGTTCGCGCGCCTGAACCTCACCTACGTCATCACCAGCAAGCGCAAGCTGGCGCAGCTGGTGAACGAAAAGCGCGTGAGCGGCTGGGACGACCCGCGCATGCCCACCATCGTGGGCCTGCGCCGGCGCGGCTACACGCCCGAGGCCATCCAGCTCTTCGCCGAGCGCATCGGCGTGACCAAGAGCGACAGCTGGATCGACTACAGCGTGCTCGAAGGCTGCCTGCGCGAGGACCTGGAGAACAAGGCCCACCGCGCCATGGCCGTGCTCGACCCGGTGAAGCTGGTGATGGTCAACTGGGCCGAGGTCTTCGGCAGCGACGGCCACACCGAGGACTGCACCCAGCCCGCCCTGCCCCACAGCGCCATCGCCGACGGCCAGACCCCGCCGCCGGAACGCCGCTTCAAGATCGGCAAGGAAGTCTGGATCGAGCGCGAGGACTTCGAGGAAGTGCCGCCCAAAGGCTACAAGCGCCTGTTCCCCGGCAACGTGGTGCGCCTCAAGGGCGGCTACGTCATCGAATGCACCGGCTGCGCGAAGGACGCCGAGGGCCGCGTGACCGAGGTGCACGCCAAGGTGATTCCCGGCACCAAGAGCGGCACGCCGGGCGCCGACAGCGTGAAGGCCAAGGCCGCCATCACCTGGGTGGGCGTGGCCGACGGCATCGCCGCCGAAGTGCGGCTCTACGACCGCCTGTTCAGCGACCCGCACCCGGACGCCGGCGGCAAGGACTTCCTCTCGGCCCTGAACCCGGACAGCCTGAAGGTGGTCCAGGCCTGGGTGGAACCCTCACTGGCCACGGCCCAGCCCGACGACAAGTTCCAGTTCGAACGCCACGGCTACTTCGTGGCGGACCGGGTGGACCACGGGGTGGGCGGCCAGGCGGTGTTCAACCGGGTGACGGGGTTGAAGGACAGCTGGGGCAAGTGAGATGGCTCACGGCCGGCACTGGGAGCCGCCACCGGCTGCCTGGGAAGGCACCCGGCGTGTGACGTGAATTCCCTCGGCTGGCACGCTTAGCCGGAGCGCTCCGTTGTGGCCTTGCGGC
Organism: Hydrogenophaga sp. SNF1; assembly: GCF_034421675.1. Classification (NCBI taxonomy): domain Bacteria; kingdom Pseudomonadati; phylum Pseudomonadota; class Betaproteobacteria; order Burkholderiales; family Comamonadaceae; genus Hydrogenophaga; species Hydrogenophaga sp. SNF1. The sequence goes on along the minus strand of NZ_CP139793.1, from coordinate 1,561,124 downwards.
GCCTCTGCGGCCAGGGGGATTTCAATCAACCACCGCGAGCCGAGGTTGGACAACACCTGAGCATGGGCGGAGCCCCATTCGGAGCGCTCGCAATCCAGCTGATTGCCCGCTTGTGCCGCACCCAGCGCGCTCTCGACCAATAGGCAAGTGCTTCGGGGCATTCGCAGCTCGATCACGCTCGATGAGCGGATGCCCGCGAGCTCGGCCACCTTGGTGGGAAACAGAGACGGCGTTCCCATGAGAACCGAGAGCGACAAAACCACGGCTGGAAAAGACACCGTCGCCATGAGGACGCAGGCCCACACGGGGAAGCGGTCCAGAAAGGCCGACGCCACCACCACACAGAGCCACAGCACGGCAAGCACGCCCAGGTGCCACCATTCCGCGCCCTGGCTGGGCCACGCGAGGGTCAGCAAGGCACCAACGGGAAGCACGCCCCAGATGCACACCCACAACACGCGGTGCAGGCGCTTCCACCACACCGGCCTCATGCCCTGGATCTTCCACTCGCTCCAACCCCATCCGGCGGCGCCCAATAGCGTCAGCACCGCTCCAATCCACACGATGGAGTCCGCATAAGGGCGACATTCGCGCCACATCGGCCCCCCGATCCAGAGCAACAGGAACAAGCCCACACCCAGGAGTTGAAGCGCGGGCAGGGCGAAGGCCGCTGCGCGAGGGGCCACCTGGCCGTCGACCATCGCAACGGGTGGTAGACCCATCTCTCTGTGCATCCAGAGCGGCCCGACCAATGACACCACCACCCACAGGCAGAAGGCAAACGCCAGCATCGCCACGAACACGCTGGCGCTGAGGATCGACGGAATGTCCGGCGGCACGAAGTCGATCGACCAAAAGTAGAAGGCCAGCAAGGCGACGCCAAAGCCCGTGCCGATCGCACCCAGTCCCACCCAGGGAATGGCCGCCAGTTGCTGCAACAGCAGCCTCGCCAGTTCCACCGGATCGGGCGGCGGCTCCGCACCGTCGGGCACCGGTGGGGCGACGGCCGCGCCGTCGGTTTCTGTTTTCATGCGGGCTCCCTGGAATTCGGTCGAATTCTAGGGAAGGGGTAACGGACTGGCCCCATACTCCAACGGCCTTTCCCTCCTTCAGACCGCTCCGCCATGCTCGCCAACCTCACCCCCTTCCTCCTCCACTGGGCCCTCACCGCCTTCGCGCTATGGGTGGCCAGCCATGTGTTCAAGGGCATGCGCTTCAGCAGCACGGGCGCGCTGGTGGTCGCGGCGCTGCTGCTGGGCCTGGCCAACGCCATCGTGCGGCCGCTGCTGGTGCTGCTGACGCTGCCGCTCACGCTGATCACCTTCGGTCTGTTCCTGCTGGTGATCAACGCGCTGGTGCTGATGCTGGTGGCCAAGCTGGTGGAAGGCTTCAGCATCGACGGGTTCTGGACAGCCCTGTGGGCCAGCCTGTTCATGTCGGTGCTGAGCGTGGTGCTCGGCGCCTTCGTGCTGGGCGGCACGCCGGACTTCACCATCCAGACCAGCCCAGGGCCGGGACAGGTCTGGCTCTGATGCGGCTAGCGCCCGGCCTCGCCGCCTGGGCGGACGGCTTCAGTGGGCGGGCCCGGCGGTCGCCACGGCCGGCGGCACCGGCAGCTCCAGCGCCTCCCACTGCGTCAGCAGCTTCACCTGCCGCTGCAGGTAGTCCGTGGGCATGGCTTGGGAGCCCCACACCGGTACGCGGCCGGCGTACTCGCCCAGCAGCCAGAACTGGCGCACCGCCACGAAGGGTCCCAGGGCGGCGATGTCGGCCTCGCCCAGCTCGCGCACCGCACGGTAGGCAGCGATGAATCCGTTCCAGCGCGCCAGGGCCTTGTCGCTCCAGACGCCGTCGACGCTGCGCGGGTGCAGCGACCACGGGTACACCGCGAGCTCGTAGGCCAGGTAGCCTGGGCCGATTTCGTCGAAGTCGAAGAACACCGCCTGCCGCTCTCCGTGCTCATGCCCAACGACGAAGTTGTTCTCGCCGTGCGCGTCGCCGTGGCACAAGACCCGACTCAAAGGGCCGAGCGCCAGGATGCGGTCCCGCAGCCGCACACCCAGGACCTCGAACGGGGAGCGCAGTTCGGCGGTCATGGTGGGCGCCCTCAGCAGGCGCTGCAGCGGTTGCATCAGCAGGTAGTCCAGGTCCAGCCTGTAGCGGCTGGCGCCGGCATCGAAGGCCTCACCGGCCGCATGCAGGCGCGCCAGGCCACGGCCAAAGGCCTCGATGTTGGCGGGCACGTCCGCGGTGGCCTCGCCGTCCAGGTGCTCGAAGAGCATGAGCGCGCGTTCGCCTTCCGGCAGACGAACCCGCATGGCCACCTCGCCCTGCGCCGTGGGCAGACTCGCGGACACCGGGCAGCCCTGGGCCTGGAGGTGCCGCAGCGCGGCGGCTTCGAAGGCCAGGTTGGGCTCGCCGCGCGGGCGCTCGGCGCACAGGCGGGCCACCACGCGGCGCCCGTCGGCCAGCGTGAGGCGGTAGACCTGATTGAAGCTGCGGCGCAGGAACTCGCTCGCCACGACCTCGCCCACGGGGTAATTCGCCTGCACCACGCGCGCGATGGCCGCGGCGGTGGGGGTCGACTGCGCAATCTCCAGGTCCATGGCCACTCCGCGCAAAAAAAGGGCGCGATTCTAGGCTTGAACCGATACTCCGGCCAGCCCCGAGCCGCGCCATGCCCCGCCCCCACCACCACGTCTACGTCATCGAGCTGCACCCCGACGTGCTGCTCGAGCACAAGTTCCGCGCGTGCAATCCCGGCTATGTGGAGGGCAGGCCCTGCGTCTATGTGGGCATGACCGGCCTGGACCCGGACGTGCGCTTCGACAAGCACAAGGCCGGCATCCAGTCCAACGCCTACGTCTTCAAGTACGGGCGGCGGCTGCTGCCGGACCTGTACGAGGGCTTCAACCCCATGCGCTACCGCGACGCGGTGGACAAGGAGATCGAGGTCGCCATCGACCTGCGCTCGGCCGGCTTCGGCGTCTGGCAGGCCTGACGCAGCGCCTCGTGCCGCGCGTCAGTGCGTGGCGCCCGCGCCCAGCGCCCCATCCTGCCGCACCCGCAGCGCGGTGTGCACGGCCAACCGCAGGCCACGAACGATGTCGTCCAGCGCCATGTTCGGCGCGCCCTGTTCGGGCAACCAGGGCACGTGCACGAAGCCACCGCGCGCGTGGCGCAGGCTGCGGTGCGTGGCCAGGGTGCGCATCAGGCCGTAGAACACGTGGTTGCAGACGAAGGTGCCCGCCGTCTGCGAGACCTCGGCCGCGAGGCCGGCCGCCTGCAGTTCGGCCAGCATGGCCTTGATCGGCAGCCCGGTGAAATAGGCGGCGGGGGCGCGGGGCCGCACGGGCGCGTCGATGGGCCGCGCGCCGGCGTTGTCGGCGATGGGCGCGTCGTCCACGTTGATGGCCACGCGCTCCAGCGAGATCGCGCCACGCCCGCCGGCCTGGCCCACGCAGATCACCAGCGCGGGCCGGTGCGCGTCAAGCAGCGCGCTCAGGCAACGCAGCGACTCGCCGAACACGGTGGGCAGCTGCGCCGCCACCACGGTGTGGTCCAGCAGGCGTTCGCCGTGCAGGGACTGCACGGCCTGCCAGCTCGGGTTCACGGTCGCACCGCCGAAAGGATCGAAACCGGTGAGCAACACCGTTTTCGACGGCGCGGAGGAAGTGGTCGAGCGGGTGGGCATCGCGCCAATCTACCGCAGGTGCCACCGCCCAGGCCGGGCGGCTCAGCGGCGCGCGAGGCGGCCACGCACGTCGGCCAGCTTGGCCTGCAGGCGGCGCTGGTGGTCCGGGCCCATGCGCAGCAGGATCTTCTGCCCGGCCGACAGGGCTTCCAGCTTCGGGTCGGCGTACTCGTAACGCACCCAGGGCCGGGTGGACGGCACCTCGCCCTTGACCTGCACCAGCGCCACGGCGGGCGGCGCGGCAGGCACCGGCGTGGCGATGAGCTGGTCCAGCACCTGTACCAGGCGGTCGTTGAAGTAGCGGCCCGGAAAGCCCAGTTCCTCGTACGCCTGCTGGAACAGCGGGTAGAGGCGGCGGTACAGCGCCACGGCCCGGCCCGTGTCCACCGACTCGGCGAACTGCACGAAGGGCGTGTAGCGCGCGCTGTTGTCGGGGGCAATGGTCTCGGTGGCGCCGTCGGCGGCCTTGACCGAGGCAAAGCGCCCGGGGGTGGGGGTCACGGGCCACATCAGCACGGGTGCGTGCGAACGCCCCAGGTTGTCCACCGTGGCCACGGCGCGCTTGACGAACCCGTCGAGCTGCAGGAAACGCAGCGCGTTCGGGCGGCCGAGCAGCGCGGCGAGGTGATCGCTCACGTAGGGGTCGGCGTCGGCCAGCGCGGGCAAGGGCGCGGGCGGGGCGATGGCTTCGGCCGCCGGGGGCTCCACCGGGTGCTGGATGGCGGGCGGCGCCGGTTCGGCGAGCGCGGGTGGGGCGGCGGGGGCGGGGGCGGCCGCCGCCGGGGGTTCCACCGGGGCGGGGGCCTGCCGGTCCTGGTAGTACCGCCAGCCGAAGTAGGCCACGGCGGCCAGCGCCGCCAAGGCGATCAGGACGGTGGGAAGGCGGGAGCGGTCGTCTGGGTCGGGTTGGCGTGTCATGGCCTCGTCACCTCGGGGAAGCGGGAAGGCGTCCTATGCTACGCCCCGGGGGGTACCCCAGGCCCCTGGTCGGGACCCGGCCCGCCCGGCCGGCCCCGTTTCCCCTCGCGCTCGGGCGGGCGGCGACAACCGGCGGTACCCCGGCCCATCCGCCCGCGCCGGTTGGAACTTCCGCTTTAGCACTCCCTCCAAGCGAGTGCTAATATTCTTGTTCGATACCCCGAGGAGGTCATCCATGTCCCATTCGCTGATTCCCGTGGCCGCTGCGCCGAGCAGCGATCTGGCCGTGGCCGGTTCCTGGACGAACCGCTCGCTCACGCTGCCGCCCCTGGGCAATCTGGACGCCTACATCTCCGCCGTGAACCGCCTGCCCCTGCTCAGCCTGGAGGAGGAACAGGACGCGGCACGCCGCCTGCGCGACCACAACGACCTGGACGCCGCCGGGCGCCTGGTCCTGTCGCACCTGCGGCTGGTTGTTTCCATCTCCCGCCAGTACCTGGGCTATGGCCTGCCGCACGGCGACCTGATCCAGGAAGGCAACGTGGGCCTGATGAAAGCCGTCAAGCGCTTCGACCCCGAGCAGGGCGTGCGCCTGGTGAGCTACGCCATCCACTGGATCAAGGCCGAGATCCACGAATACATCCTGAAGAACTGGCGCATGGTCAAGCTGGCCACGACCAAGGCCCAGCGCAAGCTGTTCTTCAACCTGCGCTCGCGCAAGCAGGGCCTGCGCGCCGAGGCCGCCGACGGCGACACCCACCGCGAGGTGCTCAGCGACGCCGAGGTGGGCCTGGTGGCGCGTGAACTGAACGTCAAGCCCGACGAGGTGCGCGAGATGGAAACGCGCCTGGCCGGCGGCGACGTCATGCTGGACCCAGGCCCGGGTGACGACGGCGAAGAGGCTTTCGGCCCCATCGCCTACCTGGCTGACCAGTCGCACGAGCCCACGGCGGTGCTCGAATCGGCCCACCGCGACCGGCTCGCCACCGAAGGCGTGGCGCAGGCCATGGGCGAGTTGGACGAGCGCTCGCGCCGCATCGTGAGCGAGCGCTGGCTCAAGGTGAACGACGACGGTTCCGGCGGCATGACCCTGCACGAACTGGCCGCCGAGTACGGCGTGAGCGCCGAGCGCATCCGCCAGATCGAGGTGGCGGCCATGAAAAAGATGCGCAAGGCGCTCGCCGGCTACGCCTGATCCGGCCGGCGCGACGGCACAATCGCGCCCCATGCCTTTCTTTGTTCCCGTGGGGCGGCGCCTGAGCGCCGCCCTGGGCCTTTGCCTGGCCCTGCTCTGCCTCCCCGCCTTCGCCATTGACGCGGCGCCCGCCGACGCCGACCCCGCGCCCATCGCGCTGGACGCGCGCCGGGCCACCATTTCGCTGGACGGCCGCAGCCAGCAGTTGCTGGACCCGACCGGCGCCTTGGGCATCGATGACATCGCGGCGGGCCCCCCGGGCCTGGGCTGGCGCCTGCGAGGTGCGGGCGAGCGCACCGTGTTGTCGGGCCAGACCGCGCTGTGGCTGCGTTTCGACGTGCTGATGCGCGACACCCAGGCGCACTGGGAGCTCGAACTCGCGCGCTCGGGCACCGACGCCATCACGATGTACTACCGCGACGCCCAGGGCCAGTGGCGCGTGCAACGCGCCGGCGACCGGCTGGCCGTGAGCGACTGGGCCAACCCCGACCGCTACCCCGTGTTCAGCCTGGACGTGCGCCCGGACGAAACCGTGCGCTACTGGGTGCGGGTGGAGCACGCGCGCGTGCCCTTCTCGGGCGTCTTCCAGCTGCACGACCACAACACCCTGCGCGAGCAACGCATCCACCAGCAGTTTGTGCTGGGCGCCTATTTCGGGATGGCCTTGCTGCTGACGGTGGTGGCGCTGGCCAACATGGCGGTGTTCCGCGACGCCGCCTTTGCGACCTATGCGATCTATATCAGCCTGCTGGGCCTGAGCATGGCCGCGTCCTTGGGCGTGGGCGGACAGTTCCTCTGGCCGAACCTGGTGCGATGGAACCAGGAGGCGGAGTTCGTCCTGCTGCCCCTCATGGGCCTGGTGGGCCTGATGTTCGTGCGCCAGGTGGCCCAGCCGCGGCGCATCGGGCGCACCCTGGACCGGCTGTGCCTGGCGCTGGCGGCGGCCTGGCTGATCGGCATCGTGTGGGACCAGTCGCTGCCCAGCGCCTTGAGCCTGCAGGCCTTGAGCGCGCTCGGCACCCTGTCCATGCTCACCATCGCGGCCATGCTGGGCCTGGCGTGGCGCAGCGGCGAGACCTGGATCCGCTGGTTCGCGGTGAGCATGGTGCCGGTGCTGCTGGCCTCTACCCTGCCGGTGCTGCGCAATTTCAACCTGCTGTCGTCGAACTTCCTGTCGCAGTACGGCATCGTGATCGCCGCGTCCATCGAGGCGCCCCTGCTGTTCTACGCCCTGCTGATGCGGTCGCGGATTCAGCACGAGACCCAGGCCCGTGCCCATGCGCTGGAGCGCACCGAGCCCTTGACCGGCCTGACCCACCGGCCGCATTTCCTGCTGCGCCTGCACGACAGCCTGGTGCGGGCCCAGCGCTATGGCCACCACAGCGCCCTGCTGCTGGTGCACCTGCACAACCACGCCGAGATCGCCGCCCGCCACGGACGCGAGGTCGCCGACCGCGCGCTGGTGATCGCCGCCTCGCAGCTGCGCGCGGTGGCGCGCGACGTCGATACGGCCGCGCGGCTGGACGACGACAGCTTCGCGCTGCTGATGGAGGGCCCGGTCAAGCCCGATCAGGTGCTGCACACGGCCACCAGCCTGTTGGCCAATGGTCTGCGCCTTTCACCGCGCCTGCCCGCGGGCACCACGCTGCGCCTGCGGGTGGTGGCCGCGCTGCTGCCCGACACCGACAGCGAGCTCGCCCAGGATGCCGCCGCCCACCTCGAGTGGATGCGCCAGGGCATGCTCACGCTCAGCGAAGAGCCGCGCAAGGCGATTCTTCGGCTGAACTTCTGAGCGCCGGGGTTCAGCTCTCGCGGCGCAGCGCGGGGAACAGGATCACGTCGCGGATGCTGGGGCTGTCGGTCAGCAGCATCATCAGGCGATCGATGCCGATGCCGCAGCCGCCGGCGGGCGGCATGCCGTACTCCAGCGCGCGGATGTAGTCGGCGTCGAAGTGCATGGCCTCGTCGTCGCCGCCGTCCTTGGCGTCCACCTGGGCCTGGAAACGCGCGGCCTGGTCCTCGGCGTCGTTCAGCTCGGAGAAGGCGTTGCCGAATTCGCGGCCGGTGATGTAGAGCTCGAAGCGCTCGGTCACCTCGGGCCGCTCGTCGTTGGCGCGCGCCAGCGGCGAGATCTCGGTCGGGTGCTCCATGATGAAGGTGGGGTTCCAGAGCTCGCTCTCCACCTTCTCCTCGAAGAACAGCACCTGCAGCGAGGCCAGGCTGCGCTTGGAGAGCTGGTCCTTTTCCTCGTTCAGGCCGAGCTTGCGCAACTGGCCGAGCAGCCAGTCGGCGCTGTCCACGTTCGCGCCGGCGTCGGTGTACTTGACGATGGCGTCGCGGATGGTCAGGCGCTCGAAGGGCGAGTCGATGTCGACCACGCGGCCCTGGTAGCTCACCTCGCCCTCGCCGCGCACCGTGCGCACCACATGGCGGATGAGCTGTTCCGAAAAGTCCATGAGGTCGCGGTAGTTCCAGTACGCCGCGTAGAACTCCATCATGGTGAACTCGGGGTTGTGCCGCACCGAGATGCCTTCGTTGCGGAAGTTGCGGTTGATCTCGAACACGCGCTCGAAGCCCCCCACCAGCAGCCGCTTGAGGTACAGCTCGGGCGCGATGCGCAGGAACATTTCCTGGTCGAGCGCGTTGTGGTGCGTGACGAAGGGCTTGGCATTGGCACCGCCGGGGATGGGGTGCAGCATGGGCGTCTCGACCTCCAGGAAGCCGTGCGACACCATGAACTGGCGCAGTGCCGTGACGGCCTGGCTGCGCGTGACGAAACGGCGGCGCGCGCCCTCGTCGGTCATCAGGTCCACGTAGCGCTGGCGGTACTTGATCTCCTGGTCGGCCACGCCGTGGAACTTGTCGGGCAGCGGGCGCAGGCTCTTGGTGAGCAGGCGGATCTTGTCGGCGTGAATGGTCAGCTCGCCGGTGCGGGTGCGAAACAGCGTGCCCTCGGCGGCCACGATGTCGCCCAGGTCCCAGTGCTTGAAGGCGTTGTGCTGGGCCTCGCCCACGCTGTCGTTGTTCAGGTAGATCTGGATGCGACCTCCGCTGGGGCCCAGCGAGGCGTCCTGCAGCGTGGCGAAGCTGGCCTTGCCCATCACGCGCTTGAGCATCATGCGCCCCGCCACGCTGGCGCGCACCGGCGTGGCCTCCAGCGCTTCCTTGCTGCTCTCGCCATGGGCGGCGAACAGTGCGGCGGCGTTGTCCGTGGGCTTGTGGTCGTTCGGGAAGGCCACCCCCTCGCCCCGCTTCTGGCCCTCGCGCAGGGCCTTGAGCTTCTCGCGCCGTTCGGCGATCAGCTGGTTCTCGTCTTGCGCAACGGGGGCGGCGGTGTCGGGGGTGTTGGCTTGGCTCATGAAATGAAAAGCGGGTTGGGCGCCCGAATGGCGCGCAACCCGCGATTGTAGTTTTGCGACGGAAGCCGCCGCGCCACGGGGCCTCGGGCCTATTCGCCCAGGTACGCCGCGCGGACCTTCGGATCGGTCAGCATCTGCTTCGCGTCGCCGCTCATGATGATCTCGCCCGAGTCCATCACGTAGCCGCGGTCGGCGATCTGCAAGGCGCGGCTGGCGTTCTGCTCCACCAGCAGAATGGTCACGCCCTGCGCCGACACGTCGCGCACCACCTCGAAGATCTTGTCGACCATGATCGGCGACAGGCCCATGGACGGCTCATCGAGCAGCAGCACCTTGGGCTGGCTCATGAGCGCGCGCGCCATCGCCAGCATCTGCTGCTCGCCGCCGCTCATGGTCCCGGCGAGCTGGTCCTTGCGCTCCTTCAGGCGCGGGAAAATGCCGAACATGCGCTCGATGTCCTGCGCGATGCCGGCCTTGTCCTTGCGCACGTAGGCGCCCATCTGCAGGTTCTCGGTGATGCTCATGCGCGTGAACACGCCGCGGCCTTCCGGCACCATGGCCAGGCCCTGCTTCACCAGGTCCCAGGCGCCCTTGCCCTTGATGCTCTGGCCCAGGTACTCGACGTCGCCCGCCTCCATGGCGAGCGAGCCGGTGATGGCCTTCATGGTGGTGGTCTTGCCCGCGCCGTTGGAGCCGATCAGCGTGATCAGTTCGCCCTCGCGCACTTCGAGGTCGATGCCCTTGACCGCCTTGATGCCGCCGTACGAAACCTTGAGGCCGGCGACCTTGAGTAGTGTGTTTGCCATGCTGTTCTCCTGCCGACTCAATGCCCGCCGGTGCCGAGGTAGGCCTCGATCACCTTCGGGTCCTTCTGCACCTCGGCCGGCGTACCGGTGGAGAGCTGCTTGCCGTAGTCGAGCACGGTGACGCGGTCGCACAGGCCCATCACGAGCTTCACGTCGTGCTCGATGAGCAGGATGGTGCGGTTGTCCTGGCGGATGCGGTCGATGAGTTCCCGCAGCTGGACCTTCTCGGTGGCGTTCATGCCGGCGGCGGGTTCGTCGAGTGCGATGAGCTGCGGGTCGGTCGCCAGGGCGCGCGCGATCTCCAGGCGGCGCTGGTCGCCATAGCTCAGGGTGCGCGACTTGTAGTCGGCGAACTTGCCGATGCCCACGTAGTCGAGCAGCTCCTTCGCGCGCTCGGCGATCTCGCGCTCCTCGCGCTTGAAGCCACCGGTGCGCAGGATGGCGCCGAGCAGGCCCGAGTGCGTGCGCACGTGGCGGCCCACCATCACGTTTTCCAGTGCCGTCATTTCGGCGAACAGGCGGATGTTCTGGAAGGTGCGCGCGATGCCGGCGCGGGCCACCTCGTGCACGGCCGTGGGCGTGTAGGGCTTGCCGGCCAGCTCGAAGGTGCCGCTGTCGGGGGTGTACAGGCCGGTGAGCACGTTGAAGAACGTGGTCTTGCCCGCACCGTTGGGACCGATCAGGCCGTAGACCTGGCCGCGACGGATTTCAATGCCCACGTCGCTGAGGGCTTGCAGGCCGCCAAAGCGCTTGGAGACGCTGGCGACTTTCAGGATGGTGTCTGTCATGCCGCGCTCCTCACTTGCTCAGGGACTTGCCGTGTTCCGGTGACGGCCACAGACCCTTGGGACGCAGCAGCATGATGACGATCATGGCGAGCGCGATGAGCAGCTGGCGCAGGATCTCGGGCCCCAGGCGGCCATCGGTCATGGCCGTGAGCGGGTGCGCCACGTGACGCAGCAGCTCGGGCAGTCCCGCCAGCACCAGGGCGCCGAGGATGACGCCCGGGATGTGGCCCAGGCCGCCCAGCACCACCATGGCGACGATCATCACCGACTCCATGAGGATGAAGGACTCGGGGTAGACGCCACGCATGAACGAGGCGAACAGCACGCCGGCGATGCCACCGAAGGTGGCGCTCATGCCGAAGGCCGCCAGCTTGAGGTTGCGCGTGTTCAGGCCCATGGCCTTGGCGGCGATCTCGTCCTCGCGGATGGCCATCCACGCACGGCCGATGCGCGAATCCTGCAAGCGGTAGGCGATGACGATGGCCAGCACCACGAAGAACAGGATGAGGTAGTAGTACAGCGTGACCGACTGGAAGGTATAGGAGAACCCCCCGATGTCGATCGACAGGCTCTGGCTCATGCGGTGCCCGAAGACGCTCACCGCATCCACGTTGGTCAAGCCCTTGGGACCGTTGGTGATGTTGATCGGCCGATCGAGGTTGAGCATGAAGATGCGCACGATCTCGCCGAAGCCCAGGGTCACGATGGCCAGGTAGTCGCCGCGCAGCTTGAGCACCGGAAAGCCCAGGATCAGGCCGGTGACGCCGGCCACGATGCCGGCGACCACCATCACGATCCAGAAGTTCATGTGCAGGCCGTTGGGGAAGGTGGCGGCCAGCCAGGCGAAGGTGTCGGTGAGGTGCGGCGAGGCCAGCAGGCCGTAGAGGTAGGCACCGACCGCGAAGAAGGCGATGAAGCCGAGGTCGAGCAGGCCGGCGTAGCCCACCACGATGTTCAGGCCCAGGGCCAGCAGCACGTAGAGCAGCGCGACGTCGACGATGCGCACCCAGGAGTTGCTGCCGGTGGCCTGCAGCGCGATGGGCAGGATCAGCATCAGCGCCGCGACGACCAGGAAGGCGATCAGCTTGACGGGTTTGGCGTTCAGCATGAGGTCTCTCCCGTCACGTCAGGCACGGTCCGCCACGCGCTCGCCCAGCAGGCCCGAGGGTCGCAGGATCAGCACGAAGGCCAGCACGATGAAAGCGAAGATGTCGGTGTACTGGCTGCCGAGGAAGCCGCCGGTGAGCTTGCCGAGGTAGCCGGCGCCCAGCGACTCGATCAGGCCCAGGGCCACGCCGCCGAGCACGGCGCCCGCGAGGTTGCCGATGCCGCCCATGACCGCGGCCACGAAGGCCTTGAGGCCGGGCATGAAGCCCATGGCGTGCTGCACCGTGCCGTAGTTGGACGCCCACATGATGCCGGCGATGGCCGCCAGCATGGCACCGATGATGAAGGTGGCGGAGATGACCACATCGGGCTTGATGCCCATGAGCGCCGCCACGCGCGGGTTCTCGGCGGTGGCGCGCATGGCGCGGCCGAGGTTGGTGCGGTTGACCAGCCACATCAGCAGCGCCAGCACGATGACCGTGGTGGCGAGGATGGTGATCTGGGTGATGGAGAGCACGGCGCCGAAGAAGTCGATCGGCTCGCGCGAGAGCGTGGCGGGATAGGACTTGGGGTTGGGTTTCCAGATGATCATCGCCAGCGTCTGCAACAGGATGGAAACCCCGATGGCGGTGATCAGCGGCGCCAGGCGCGGCGAGTTGCGCAGCGGCCGGTAGGCCAGCTTCTCGATGGTGAAGTTGAGGGCCGCGCAGACCACCATGGCGATGGCGGTGGCGATGATGAGGATCATCCAGCCGGCCATGTCGGGCGAGGCCTCGCGCATGGCGGTGATGATGGTCCAGCTGGTGAGCGCACCCACCATGAGCACGTCCCCGTGGGCGAAGTTGATGAGGCCGATGATGCCGTACACCATCGTGTAGCCCAGGGCCACAAGCGCGTACATGCTGCCCAGCACCAGTCCGTTGAGGATCTGCTGTAGCAAGACTTCCATGAAAGGTTCTCCGTGGTTTGTGACCGCGGGGGTGCTGTTGCCGCGCCCCCCGTTTCAACCTAGCAAAAAACCCGCCAGAGGCGGCCTGGATAAGGCCGTGGGCGGGTCGGTGGTGCGCGATTGTAGCGAGGGGTATCCACCCACAGACTGGGTAGACGCCCCTGAATTTCCAGGGAAAACCCGGGTCAGCCGTGACGGTATCAGTACGTCTGAGGCCCCATCAATCCGCCTGATGGTTGAGGCGGCGCAGCTCGCGCAGCTTCTCGCCGATGCGAATTTCCAGGCCACGATCGACCGGCTCGTAAAAGACCGGCGGCGCCATGCCCTCAGGGAAGTAGTTCTCGCCAGCGGCAAAGCCACCGGCCTCGTCGTGCGCGTAGCGGTAGTCCTTGCCGTAGTCCAGCGATTTCATCAGCCGGGTGGGCGCGTTGCGCAGGTGCAGGGGCACCGGTCGGGTGCCGTCGCGCTTGACGAAGGCGCGCACCTCGTTGAAGGCCTTGTAGACGGCGTTGGACTTGGGCGCCACCGCCAGGTAGACCACGCACTCGCCCAGCGCCAGTTCGCCCTCGGGCGAGCCCAGGCGTTCGTACACTTCCGCGGCGTCCAGGGCCAGGCGCAGCGCGCGCGGGTCGGCCAGACCGATGTCCTCGGCCGCCATGCGGATCAGCCGGCGCGCCACATAGCGAGGGTCGACACCGCCATCCAGCATGCGCACGAACCAGTAGAGCGCGGCGTCGGGGTCGGAGCCGCGCACGCTCTTGTGCAGGGCACTGATGGTGTCGTAGAACTGCTCGCCGCCCTTGTCGTAGCGGCGCATGCGCTCGCCCAGCACCCGCAGCAGCCAGGCGTCGGTCACGCTGTCCAGCTGCTCGCGCCGGGCCGCGACGGCCAGCGTCTCCAGGGTGTTGAGCAGGCGGCGCGCGTCGCCGTCGGCGTAGGCGATCAGGCGGTCGAGCGCGGCGTCCTCGATGGCGGGCACGGCGTCAATGGCGCGGGCCTTGGCCAAGATGGCGCGCAGGTCGTCCTCGGTGAGGGGCTGCAGCACATACACGGCCGCGCGCGACAGCAGCGCGGAATTCACCTCGAACGAAGGGTTCTCGGTGGTGGCGCCGATGAACGTGAACAGGCCGCTCTCGACGTGCGGCAGGAAGGCGTCCTGCTGGCTCTTGTTGAAGCGGTGCACCTCGTCGACGAAGACGATGGTGCGCTGCGGATGCAGGCCGTCGCGCGCGGCCTGGGCCTGCTCCACCGCCTCGCGGATGTCCTTCACACCGCCCAGCACCGCACTGATGGTGATGAACTGCGCGTCGAACGAGTCCGCCATGAGGCGCGCGATGGTGGTCTTGCCCACCCCGGGCGGGCCCCAGAGGATGCAGCTGTGCGGCTGCCCCGATTCGAAGGCCAGGCGCAGGGCCATGCCCTCGCCCAGCAGGTGCTGCTGGCCGATCACCTCGCCCAGCGTACGCGGGCGCAGCCGCTCGGCCAGGGGCGCGTGGGCGTTGGGAGCGGTCGCCACGCCGTCGGTCAGTTGCGGATCACGTCGGCCCCGGCCGGTGGCTCGAAGCGGAAATCGCCCGGCTTCAGGCCCGGGCTGGCCTGCCAGCCCTTGAACGTGAGTTCCGAGCGCTGGCCCAGGCCATCCACGATTTCGAGCACGCCGAGTTGGTTGCCGCGCAGGCCGATGCGCACGCGCTGGAGCTGGCCGTCGCGGGCCTTGGGCAGGGCCTCGACCCACTGCAGGCCGTCCTTCTCGGGCAGGGCCTTGAAGTCGAAGGCGGCGCGCAGCGCCGACAGGTCGCCGCCCGAGGCGATCAGCGCGGCCGGCGTGCTGCCCAGCGCGTCCTTCTGGGCGCGCACGCTCACCTGATTCAGGTCCACGTCGTGCAGCCAGAGGCGCTGGCCGTCGGCCACGATGGTCTGCTCGAAAGGCTTGGCGTACACAAAGCGGAAACGGTCGGGGCGCAGGAACTCGAAGCGGCCCGTGCTGGTGCGCTGGCGCGGCGCTGCCTCGCCCGATTTTTTTGGTGAGGTCACCACCTGCGTGAAATCGGCGCGCGCGCTGTCCACCTCGCGCAGGAAGCTGTCCAGGGCGGTCAGGCCATCGGCGTGCGCGGGCCAGGCCAGGCTCAGCAGCGACACGGCGGCCGCTGTCAACAGGGTGCGGATGTTCATGGCCATGTGACCCCAGGGCGGGCGTCGAGTTGCATCATTCCACGCGCCCGCCGACCAGGATGTCGCGCTGTCCGCTGCTGGTGAGCGCACTCACCAGGCCGGCCTTCTCCATGTCCTCCAGCAGGCGCGCGGCGCGGTTGTAGCCGATCTTGAGCTTGCGCTGCACGTACGAGATGCTGGCCTTGCGGTCCTGCAGCACGATGGCCACGGCCTGGTCGTACAGCGGGTCCTTTTCGCCGCCGCCCCCGTCGCCGCCTTCGCCGAACATGTCGCCGCCCTCGCCGTCGGCGCCGCCGCCGTCGAGCACGCCATCGATGTAGTTGGCCTCGCCCTGCTGCTTGAGGTAGCCCACCACGCGGTGCACCTCGTCGTCACTGACGAAGGCGCCGTGCACGCGCGTGGGAAAGCCCATGCCCGAGGGCAGGTAGAGCATGTCGCCCATGCCCAGCAGGCTTTCGGCGCCCATCTGGTCGAGGATGGTGCGGCTGTCGATCTTGCTGCTCACCTGGAAGGCGATGCGGGTCGGGATGTTGGCCTTGATCAGGCCGGTGATCACGTCCACGCTGGGGCGCTGCGTGGCCAGCACCAGGTGGATGCCGGCGGCGCGCGCCTTCTGCGCCAGGCGCGCGATGAGCTCTTCGATCTTCTTGCCCACCACCATCATCAGGTCGGCCAGCTCGTCGATCACCACCACGATGTAGGGCAGCGGCTCCAGCGGTTCGGGTTGCTCGGGCGTGAGCGAGAACGGGTTGCCGATCACCTCGCCGCGCGCCTTGGCTTCTTCGAGCTTGGTGTTGTAGCCCGCGAGGTTGCGCACGCCCACCTTGCTCATGAGCTTGTAGCGCTTCTCCATCTCGGCCACGCACCAGTTCAGGCCGTTGGCGGCGTGCTTCATGTCGGTGACCACCGGCGCCAGCAGGTGCGGGATGCCCTCGTAGACGCTCATCTCGAGCATCTTCGGGTCGATCAGCAGCAGGCGCACGTCCTTGGGGTCGGCCTTGTAGAGCAGCGACAGGATCATGGCGTTGATGCCCACCGACTTGCCCGAACCCGTGGTGCCGGCCACCAGGCAGTGCGGCATCTTGGCCAGGTCGGCCACCACCGGCTGGCCGCCAATGTCCTTGCCCAGGCCGATGGTGAGCAGCGACCTGGCGTCGTTGTAGACCTGCGAGCCCAGGATCTCGGACAGGCGGATGGTCTGGCGCTTGGCGTTGGGCAGCTCCAGCGCCATCAGGTTCTTGCCCGGGATGGTCTCGATCACGCGGATCGAGACCAGCGAGAGCGAGCGCGCCAGGTCGCGGCTGAGGTTGACGATCTGCGAGCCCTTCACGCCCGTGGCGGGCTCGATCTCGTAGCGCGTGATCACCGGGCCCGGCGCGGCCGCGACCACGCGCACCTCCACACCGAAGTCCTTGAGCTTTTTCTCGATCAGGCGGCTGGTCATCTCCAGCGTCTGCGCGTCCACCGTGCTCTGCTGGCCCGGCGCGGCGTCCAGCAGATCGACCTGCGGCAGCTTGCTGTCGGGCAACTCGGTGAACAGCGGCTTCTGGCGCTCCTTGGCCACGCGCTCGCTCTTGGGCACCTCAACCATGGTCGGCTCGATGACCACGGGCACCGGGTGGTGCTCCTCGATCTCCACGCGCTCGGTCTTCACCACTTCTTCGCGCTCACGCGCAGCGGCGCGGCCGATGCGCTCGTCCTCCACCGCCTCGCGCTTCTCGCGCCGGGCCTCGAACCAGCCGTCGACCGTGTGGCCGACCACCTCGGCCCAATGGCCCCAGGAGAAGCGAAACACCAGCGGCAGGCAGGCCAGCAGGGCCGCCAGCAGCGCCAGTGCCGCCCCGGTGAAGCCCAGCCAGCGCTCGGCCACGGGCCCCAGGGCCTGCCCCAGCACACCGCCCGAATGGCCAGGCAGGAGGGCCTCCAGCCGATGCAAGCGGCCCCACTCCAGCGCGCAACTCACCATCAGCAGAACGACCAGGCCGCCCCAGAAGGCCGCGCGGCGCATGTGTGGCCGCTGCCACCAGCGCGGCTCGGCCGGCACGGGCGAAGGGCCACGCAACCAGCGCGCCAGGCCCGAGAGCCAGGCCCGCACGCCGGCGGCGAAGCACCACCAGACCGAAAACCCGAACAGGAAATAGCTGGCGTCGGCCACGATGGCGCCCAGCCGGCCGGCCCAGTTGCGCACCTCGGGGGACGTGCCCGTGGTGCTCCAGGCCGGGTCGGCCAGCGAGTGGCTCAGCAGGGCGATCAACCAGAAGGCCAGTGCAGCGGCGCCGAGCACGAGGCCGATTTCCTGGGCGAAACGCGCGATGCCACTGGGCGCGGACGCGCCCTGCTGGTCGGCGTTGAGGGTATTGAGCGAATAGGTCATGGCGCGCAAGCAAGCCCAAGCTTACCCCAGCGCACCACCGCGCCTCAGCCCACCACGACAGACTCAGCCCAGGGTGTTGAGCCGTTCCTTGATGATGGTGCTGCCGTCCTCGGCGACCTCGATGAAGCCCCGGTCCTCCAGGTCCTTCATGACGCGGCTGACCATCTCGCGCGAGGCGCCGATCATCTTGGCCACATCCTGGCGGGACACCCGCTCGCGGATCATCAGCTGGCCGTCGCGCCCGGGCTGGGCCTGCTCCAGCAGCGCGCGGGCCACACGACCGTACACGTCCAGCAAGGCCAGGGACTCGATCTTGCGGTCGGCCTGCCGCAGGCGCTGCACCAGGCCGCGCATCACGGCATAAGCCATGGAGGAGTTCTCGGGCAGGCAGCGCGCGAACTCGTTGCGGCCCAGGATCAGCACATCGGTCTGCACCTCGGCGCGCACCGTGGCCGAATGCGGCTGGTTGTCGATCAGGCTCATCTCGCCCACGTAGTCGCCCGGGTTCATGGTGGCCAGGATGACCTCGCGGCCGCGGCTGTCGGTGGTGACGACCCGGGCCCGGCCGGTGAGCACGATGGCCAGGCAGTTCGACTTCTTGCCCTGCTCGACGATCATTTCGCCGCGCTTGTAGCGGCGCTTGACCACCGCGTCCGCCACCGATTCGGCCTGGGCCTGCGTGAGGGTTGAAAACAGCGGCACGCGACGGATCAGGTCGAGATTGGACAGAATGGACATGCGTGTATTCCCAGACAGCGGGGAAAAGAGGGCCCGCTTCCCTACAATCCCGGCCGGTCATGGCTTGTGGCGATCGCCGCCATTGACGCGCGTTATTTGACTATCGCGCCGGGTATCTCCATATACCCCCTCGACTCTAAACCAATTGCTCCGTTTTTCGATAGCGCGCACCAATATGAAACACGCCAAAGTCCTGATCCTGGGTTCCGGTCCCGCCGGCTACACCGCCGCCGTGTACGCCGCCCGCGCCAACCTCAACCCGGTGCTCATCACCGGCATCGCCCAGGGCGGTCAGCTCATGACCACGACCGAGGTGGACAACTGGCCCGCCGACGTGGACGGCGTGCAAGGCCCTGATCTGATGCAGCGTTTCCTGCAGCACGCGGAACGCTTCAAGACCGAGATCGTCTTCGACCACATCAACAAGGTCGACTTCTCCAAACGCCCCTTCACCCTCACCGGAGACAGCGGCACTTACACCTGCGACGCGCTCATCCTCGCCACCGGCGCGTCGGCCCAGTACCTGGGCCTGCCGTCCGAAGAAGCGTTCATGGGCAAGGGCGTGAGCGCCTGCGCCACCTGCGACGGCTTCTTCTACCGCGGCCAGACCACCTGCGTGATCGGCGGCGGCAACACCGCGGTCGAGGAAGCGCTGTACCTGTCCAACATCGCCAGCAAGGTCTACCTGGTGCACCGCCGCGACAAATTCCGCGCCGAGCCCATCCTGGTGGACAAGGTGATGGAGAAGGTCAAGGAAGGCAAGATTGAACTCAAGCTCTTCAAGACCCTGGACGAGGTGCTGGGCGACCAGACCGGCGTCACCGGCATCCGCCTGAAGGACACCCAGACCGGCGCCACCGAGGAGCTGAAGCTGCAGGGCTGCTTCATCGCCATCGGCCACCGACCGAACACCGAGATCTTCCAGGGCCAGCTGGAGATGAAGGACGGCTACATCGTCACGAAATCGGGGCTCAGCGGCATGGCCACCATGACCAGCGTGCCCGGCATCTTCGCGGCGGGCGACGTGCAGGACCATGTGTACCGCCAGGCCATCACCAGCGCCGGCACGGGCTGCATGGCCGCGCTGGACGCCCAGCGCTTCCTGGAGCAGCAGGGCGCCTGAGCCCCCTGCCCGCCCCATTTGGCCAGCCGGGCTGGCTGTGGCTATAATCGCGGGCTTTGCTGAAAGTCCGGTTTGCGCCGGGCCAACCGCGATTTTGGGTTACCGCCACCCACAACTGGCGAGGTGAGGCTGGACGCCAGTCGCCGGGAATTCCCCCGGCGGCCCGCCGCGAACAGCCGTGTGAATGGATCGGAGTGTCCTCATGGCACGCGTCTGCGACGTCACGGGCAAGAAGCCCCAAGTCGGGAACAACGTTTCCCACGCCAACAACAAAACCAAGCGCCGGTTCCTGCCGAACCTGCAATACCGCCGTTTCTGGGTCGAAAGCGAGAACCGCTGGGTGCGCCTGCGCGTCTCCGGCGCTGCCCTGCGCCTGATCGACAAGAAAGGCATCGACGTCGTGCTGGCCGACATGCGCGCCAACGGCCAGGCTTAAGGAGAATCACCATGGCAACCAAAGGCGGTCGCGAAAAGATCAAACTGGTGTCCTCCGCGGGCACCGGCCACTTCTACACCACGGACAAGAACAAGAAGACCACGCCGGACAAGCTGGGCTTCATCAAGTTCGACCCGAAGGCCCGCAAGCACGTGGAATACAAGGAAGCGAAGCTCAAGTAAGCCCCGCTTCTCCAACAAAAAGCCCGCTGATATCAGCGGGCTTTTTGTTTTCCCGGGCCTGGCATCCGGGTTTGCGGTCCATCGACGCTACTCCTGAGCCGAGCGCCGCACCGTCCAACGCGGCGCGGGATCGCCACGGTCCTTCAGGCGTGGGCCGAGCGCAGGCGAATGGAGAAGTCCCGCAACGCGGCGATGCCGCTCTCTTCCGCGCGACGGCACCAGGCCTGCAGGTCGGCGGCGAGCTGCTCGCGCGTGGCGTTGGTGCTGGACCACAGGGCGCGCAGTTCTTCGCGCATGGTCACCATCTTGTCGAGCACCGGGTGCTCGGCGCGAACCTGGGCCAGCTGCGGCTTGACGGCGGCGGGCACCTTGTCGTCGTCGCGGTGCAGCCAGCGCTTGGCGGCCGTCAGCACCGAGGCGTCGGCCTGGCGGGCCTTGAGCGTGGCGATCTCGGTCTTGCAGGCTTCGCGCAGTTCGCGGGCGTAACCGGCCATGACTTCGTAGCGGTTGGCGATGATGGCTTCCAGCGTCTGCTCATCGGCCACGGGCTTGACCGCGCCAAACGCCATCTTGGGCGGCACCTTCTTCACCGTGGCCAGACCCAGCGACTGCAGGATGCTGATGTACATCCAGCCGATGTCGAACTCGTAAGGCTTGACCGACAGCTTGGCCGAGGTGGGGTAGGTGTGGTGGTTGTTGTGCAGTTCCTCGCCGCCGATGATGATGCCCCAGGGCGAGACGTTGGTGCTGCCGTCCACCGCCTCGAAGTTGCGGTAGCCCCACCAGTGGCCGATGCCGTTGATGATGCCGGCAGCCGTGAGGGGAATCCAGGCCATCTGGATCGCCCAGACCATCAGGCCCAGGGCACCGAACAGCACCACATCGAGGATCAGCATGAGGCTCACGCCCAGCGCCGAGAAGCGCGTGTAGACGTTGCGCTCGATCCAGTCGTTCGGCGTGTTGTGGCCGTAGCGCGCCATGGTGTCGGCGTTCTTGGCCTCGGCTCGGTACAGCTCGGCGCCTTCCCAGAACACCTTTTTGATGCCGAAGATGTGCGGGCTGTGGGGGTCGCCTTCCTGCTCGCACTTGGCGTGGTGCTTGCGGTGGATGGCCGTCCATTCCTTGGTGACCATGCCGGTGGTCATCCAGAGCCAGAAGCGGAAGAAGTGCGCGGCGATCGGGTGCAGATCAAGCGAGCGGTGGGCCGAGTGGCGGTGCAGGTAGATCGTGACGCTGGCGATGGTGATGTGCGTCAGCACCAGCGCGATCAGCACGACCTGCCACCAGCTGGCGCCGGTCACGCCGTTGATCAGGAAATTCACCACGCCGTCGAGCAACGCGGAAAAGGCACCAGGGTCGGAAGCGGTCATCGAAGTCCTATCAGGACTGCCCGGAAACGGAGGACAAGCCTTCACACGCGCCCGGGGCAGGCGGGCGGCGCAGGCAGGATTTTAGGCGGGGGGTGTCTCCCGACCAAGCCATTGGTCCCCGGCAAAGGCCGGAAGTGCCCGCTACTTCAGGGCCAATTGACCCCGATCAAGCTTTTTTCCGCCAGACGGCGGCAAAAAAGCCGTCGGTGCCGTGTCGGTGGGGCCACAGGCGCAGGAAGCGCCCTTCGTCGGCCAGGCTGCACAAGGACGGGGCGCCGGGCACGCGCAGGGCGTCCAGCAGCGGCGCCACCGGCTCGACCTCGAAGCCGGGTTGCGCCGCCGAAAAGGCCTCGGCCACGGCCTCGTTTTCGTCGCGCAGCAGGCTGCAGGTGGCGTAGACCAGCCGCCCGCCGGGCTTGAGCAGGCGCGCCGCGCTGTCCAGGATGGCGCGCTGCGTGGCGGCCTGCGCCGCCACGGTTTCGGGGGTCTGACGCCACTTGAGGTCGGGGCTGCGGCGCAGTGTGCCCAGGCCGGAGCACGGCGCGTCGACCAGTACCCGGTCGATCTTGCCGGCCAGGCGCTTGATGCGTTCGTCGCGCTCGTGGGCGATGGCCACGGGGTGTACGTTGGACAGGCCACTGCGCGCCAGGCGCGGCTTGAGCGCGTCGAGCCGATGGGCCGAGGTGTCGAAGGCGTAGAGACGGCCGGTGTTGCGCATGGTCGCACCGATGGCCAGGGTCTTGCCCCCGGCGCCGGCGCAGAAGTCCACCACCATCTCGCCGCGCTTGGCGTCGAGCAGCAGCGCGAGCAGCTGCGAACCTTCGTCCTGCACCTCGAGTTCGCCGTTCACAAAGGCTGGAAGCCGGGCCAGCGAAGGCTTGCCCTGCAGGCGGATGCCCCAGGGCGAATGCGCCGTGGGCTCGGCCTTCAGGCCCGCGGCGCGCAGCGCGGCGAGAGCCGCCTCGCGCTTGGCCTTCAGGGCGTTGACCCGCAGGTCCAGCGGCGCTGGCTGCAGCAGGCTCGCGGCCAGGTCGTCGAAGCCCTCGCCCACCTGCGCGCGCAGGGCGTCGGCCAGCCACTGCGGCAGGTTGTGGCGGTGCGGCGCCAGCCACTCGTCCTCGCGCACCCGGGCGCAGGCGTCCAGCCAGACCTTTTCGGGCTCGCTCAACGCGCTCTTGAGGAAATCGCGGTCCCCCGAGAAGCCCAGGATGGCCAGGCGGCGCCACTTGGAGCCGCTGCCCGAGCGCGCCAGCCATTCGAACTTGAGGCGCTCGCGCAGCGCGGCGTAGACGGTGTCGGACAAGGTGGCGCGCTCGCGCGGGCCCAGCGACTTGTTCTCGCGGAAATGGCGGGCGACGACGGCGTCGGCGGGGTGGTCAAAACGGAACACGGCCTCGACCAGGGCGGTGCATTCGTCGAGCAGGGCTTTGGGGTGCATGGGGGCGGTATTGTCCCACTGGGATAATCGAGGGCTATGTCTGAAATCCAGGACCAGGTGCGCCGGCGCCGCACCTTCGCCATCATTTCCCACCCCGACGCGGGCAAGACCACGCTCACCGAGAAGCTGCTGCTCTTCTCCGGCGCGATCAACATCGCCGGCAGCGTGAAGGCGCGCAAGGCCGCGCGCCACGCCACCAGCGACTGGATGGAGATCGAAAAGCAGCGCGGCATCTCGGTGGCCTCCAGCGTGATGCAGATGGAATACCGCGACTGCGTCATCAACCTGCTGGACACCCCCGGCCACCAGGACTTCTCCGAGGACACCTACCGCGTGCTGACCGCCGTGGACGCGGCCCTGATGGTGATCGACGCGGCCAACGGCGTGGAGCCTCAGACGCGGCGGCTGCTGCAGGTCTGCCGCGCCCGCAACACGCCCATCATCACCTTCGTCAACAAAATGGACCGCGAGGTGCAGCAGCCGCTGGACCTGATGGACGAGATCGAGCGCGAGCTGGGCATGACGGTGGTGCCCTTCACCTGGCCCGTGGGCATGGGCAAGACCTTCCGTGGCGTGTACGACCGCCGCGCCGAGCAGATGCGCGTCTTCGCCGCCGGCGACGACAAGCGCGGCGGCGAGGAAGAGGTGCTGGCTGGCCTGGACAATCCCGAGAGCGCCACGCGCTTCGGCAGCGAGTTCGCCCAGGCCAAGGACGAGCTGGAGCTGGTGGCGGGCGCCTCGCCCGCCTTCGACGAGCAGGCCTTCCTGGCTGGGCATCAGACGCCCATGCTGTTCGGCTCGGCCGTCAACAACTTCGGCGTGCGCGAAGTGCTGGACGCGCTGGTGGACCTGGCGCCGCCGCCCGGACCGCGGCCGGCTATCCAGCGCACCGTCGAGCCCGAGGAGCGCAAGTTCAGCGGCGTGGTCTTCAAGATCCAGGCCAACATGGACCCCGCCCACCGCGACCGCATCGCCTTCGTGCGCGTGGCCAGCGGCCACTTCGAGCGCGGCATGCGCCTGAAGGTGGTGCGCAGCGGCAAGGAGTTGCGACCCAACACGGTGGTCAGTTTCCTGTCGCAGCGCCGCGAACTGCTCGACGAGGCCTTCGCGGGCGACATCATCGGCATCCCCAACCACGGCGTGCTGCAGTTGGGCGACACCCTGACCGAGGGCGAGGCGCTGCAGTTCACGGGCCTGCCCTTCTTCGCGCCCGAGATCATCCGCAGCGTGGAAGTGGCCGACCCGCTGCGCAGCAAGCAGCTGCGCGCCGGCCTCACCCAGCTCGGCGAGGAAGGCGCGATCCAGGTCTTCCGCCCGGTGGCCGGCAGCGTGCTGCTGCTGGGCGCCGTGGGCCAGCTGCAGTTCGAGGTGGTGGCCCACCGCCTGGAGCACGAGTACGGCGTCAAGGCGCGCATCACCGGCAGCTCGTACAACGTGGCGCGCTGGGTGACCTGCGCGCCCGAGGACGGCGGCGAACAGGAGCTCAAGCGCTTCATCGACGCCAACGCCCACCGCGTGGCGCTGGACGCGGTGGACGCGCCCACCGTGCTGCTCGACCACATGGCCACGCTGCGCGCGGTCGAGGCGAACTGGCCCAAAATCAGGTTCCACGCCATGCGCGAGCACGCGGGGCTGGTCTTCCACAAGTCCATGTGACAGCGCCCATCCATCACGTCCAGGTTCGGCCCGGCCCCATGGCCGGCGTGCACGCCGTGCTGACGCACAGCGCCCGCGGCTTCGGCCGGCACTGGCACGACAGCTTCGGCTTCGGCGTGATGGACGAAGGCGCCCACCGCTCCGCCAGCGGCCGCGGCCCGGTGCTCGCGACCGCCGGCAAGCTGATCGCCACCAACCCCGGCGAGGTGCACGACGGCCTGCCCGTGGGCGAACAGGCGCGCCGCTGGCGCATGGTGCACGTCAGCCCCGAGGCGATGGCCGCGCTGGCCGACCTGCGGCCCGGCCACGAGATCACCCAGCCGGTGTTCGACGACCCCCTGCTGCATGGCGCCATCCACCGCCTGTTCCTCTGCTGGGACGGCAGCGCCCCCGCCGCGGACCACGCGCTCTGGGACGAGGCCCTGACCAGCGCCTGCGGACTGCTGGCCCTGCGGCACGGCAACCGCCAGCCGGGCGGCTCCGGCCTCGACACCCTCGGCCTGGCGCGGGCGCGCGAGCGCCTGCTCGACGGCCTGGAGCGAGCGCCCGACCTGGACGAGCTGGCCAGCCTGGCCGGCCTGTCGCGCTTCCAGCTCGTGCGCCAGTTCGCGCGCGCGCACGGTCTGCCGCCCTTCGCCTGGCTGCAGCAGCAGCGGCTGGGCCGGGCGCGGGCGCTGATCGCCGCCGGCACGCCGCTGAGCGAGGCCGCCCTGGCCTGCGGCTTCGCCGACCAAAGCCACCTGAACCGCCACTTCGTGCGCTGCTTCGGCTTCACCCCCGGCGCCTGGCGCCGCGCCTGGCTGCAATAACGTTCAAGACCGCCCGCGCGCGGCGCGCCAGGATTCGCCCGCGGCCCGGCTCATCGGGCCGCGCCGTCGACACCCGGAGCGCCGCATGCCCAGCCTCGAATTCCTCCTCACCTCCGCCGTCGTGGTGGTCACGCCCGGCGCGGGCGTGCTGTTCACCGTCTCCACCGGCCTGTCGCAGGGGCGGCTCGCCAGCGCCTATGCCTCGCTGGGCTGCACACTGGGCATCCTGCCGCACATGGCCGCCACCGCCCTGGGCCTGGCCGCCGTGATGCACGCGGGCGCCCTGGCCTTCCAGCTGCTCAAGCTGGCCGGCGTGCTCTACCTGCTGTTCCTCGCCTGGATGACCTGGCGCGACCGCTCGGCCTTCGCCGCCGCCCCGGGCACGCCCCCGCAGTCGCCGCTGCGCCTGGTCGCCAAGGCGGTGCTGGTCAACGCGCTCAACCCCAAGCTGACCTTGTTCTTCTTCGCCTTCCTGCCGCAATTCATGGACCCGGCCGACCCGGCGCCCCTGCGGCAGTTCGCCGTGTTGGGCGCGGTCTTCATGCTCATGACACTGGCCGTGTTCGTGGCCTACGGAGCGCTTGCCGACGCCTTCCGCCAGCGCGTGCTGGCCTCGCGGCGCACGCAGGACGCGCTGCGCCGCGGCTTCTCGGCCGCCTTCGCGCTGATGGCCGCCAAGCTCGCGCTGAGCGGGCGCTGAGCCGCCCGGACAGGCCCTCAGCCGCCCGCCAGGCAGCGCTCC
Organism: Hydrogenophaga sp. SNF1; assembly: GCF_034421675.1. Taxonomy (NCBI): domain Bacteria; kingdom Pseudomonadati; phylum Pseudomonadota; class Betaproteobacteria; order Burkholderiales; family Comamonadaceae; genus Hydrogenophaga; species Hydrogenophaga sp. SNF1. The sequence continues at coordinate 1,535,268 of NZ_CP139793.1, read as the reverse complement.
ACGGCGCGCGGGTAGATCAGGTGCTCCTGCGTGAGCACCCGCGCCGCCAGCGCCTCGGCCGTGTCGCCGGGCAGCACGGGCACCACGGCCTGCGCCAGGATCTCGCCATGGTCGAGTTCGCCGGTGACGCGGTGCACCGTGGCGCCGGCCACGCGGCAGCCCATCTCGATGGCGCGCTGGTGCGTCTTCAGGCCAGGGAAGGCCGGCAACAGGCTGGGGTGGATATTGAGCAGGCGGCCGTCGTAGTGGTGCACGAAGCCCGGTGTGAGGATGCGCATGAAGCCCGCCAGCAGCACCAGCGCGGGCGCGTGGGCGTCGATGGCGGCCATGAGCGCGGCGTCGAAGGCCTCGCGGTCGGCGTGCCGCTTGTGGTCGACCACCGCGGTGGCCAGCCCGCGTTCGCGGGCCCAGGCGAGGCCGGCGGCGTCGGGCCGGTTGCTCAGCACCGCCACCACGCCCGCGCCAAAGCGCTCGCCCCAGAGGTCCCGCACCGACGCCTCCACCAGGGCGGCCATGTTCGAGCCGCTGCCCGAGATGAGGATGACGATCGGACGGGCTGGGCGCGCTGGCATGGGGCGGGAGTGTAATGAGGCCGGCCGGCGGCTTGTCGCCGCCTCGACACGCAAAAAACGAACGGTCGTGCGAAACTCGATTCACACGCAACCCGGGGCCCGTCGGGCCCCCCGAGGAGACACACGATGGATCTGGCCTTCACGCCTGAGGAGCAGGCGTTTCGCGACGAGATACGCGCCTGGGTGCGCGCCAACCTGCCCGCCGAGATCAGCCACAAGGTGCACAACGCCCTGCGCCTGACGCGCGACGACATGCAGCGCTGGGCAAAGATCCTGGGCAAGAAGGGCTGGCTGGGCTACGGCTGGCCCCAACAGTTCGGCGGCCCGGGCTGGAGCGCGGTGCAGAAGCACCTGTTCGAGGAGGAATGCGCCCTGGCCGGTGCGCCGCGCATCGTGCCCTTCGGGCCGGTGATGGTGGCGCCGGTCATCATGGCCTTCGGCAACAAGGAACAACAAGAACGCTTCCTGCCCGGCATCGCCAGCGGCGAGGTCTGGTGGAGCCAGGGTTACAGCGAACCGGGCTCGGGCTCGGACCTGGCCTCGCTCAAGACGCGCGCCGAGCGCCGGGGCGACAAGTACATCGTCAACGGCCAGAAGACCTGGACCACCCTGGGCCAGTACGGCGACTGGATGTTCAACCTCGTGCGCACCAGCACCGAGGGCAAGCCGCAGACCGGCATCTCCTTCCTGCTGCTGGACATGAAGTCCAAGGGCGTCTCGGTGCGCCCCATCAAGCTGCTGGACGGCGAATGCGAGGTCAACGAGGTCTTCTTCGACAACGTCGAGGTGCCGGCCGAGAACCTGATCGGCGAGGAGAACAAGGGCTGGACCTACGCCAAGCACCTGCTCAGCCACGAGCGCACCAACATCGCCGACGTGAACCGCGCCAAGCGCGAGCTGGAGCGCCTCAAGCGCATCGCCAAGACCGAGGGCGTGTGGGACGACACCCGCTTTCGCGACCAGATCGCACTGCTCGAGGTGGACGTGGTGGCACTGGAGATGCTGGTGCTGCGCGTGCTCTCGGCCGAGAAGTCGGGCAAGAACTCGCTGGACATCGCCGGCCTGCTCAAAATCCGCGGCAGCGAAATCCAGCAGCGCTACAGCGAACTCATGATGCTGGCCGCCGGCCCCTACAGCCTGCCCTTCATCGAGGAGGCCATGGAAGCCGGCTGGCAGGGCGACTTCCCGGGCGGCGTGCTGGCCAATGCGCCGCTCGCCTCCACCTACTTCAACATGCGCAAGACCACGATCTACGGCGGCTCCAACGAGGTGCAGCGCAACATCGTGGCGCAGACCGTGCTGGGCTGAGGAGACAAGAATGGACTTCGATTTTTCCGACGACCAGGTCGCGCTGCGCGACGCCGTGCAGAAGTGGGTGGAGAAGGCCTACGGCTTCGAGCGCCGCCGCGCCATCGTGCAAGCCGGCGGTTTCGAGCGCGGCGCCTATGGCGAACTCGCCGAACTCGGCCTGACCGGCCTGTATGTGGACGAAGGCCACGGCGGTCTGGGCATGGGCCCGGTCGAGGCCATGGTGGTGATGGAGGAGCTGGGCCGCGGCATCGTGCTCGAGCCGCTGGCGCAGACGCTCATCGCCAGCGGCGCGATCGGCGCCTACGGCGCGGACGACGTCAAGGCCGGCTGGCTGCCCCGCATCGCCAGCGGTGAGGCCCTGGTGGTGCTGGCGCTGCAGGAGCGTGGCGCGCGCTACCGACTCGACCGCCTCGCCGCCACCGCGAGCCAGGCGGGCGGCGCCTGGACCGTGTCCGGCCACAAGCACCTGGTGGCCGCGGCCGACCGCGCCGACGCCTTCCTGGTGCCCGCCGTGGCCAATGGCCAACCCGCCCTCTTCCTGGTGGAGGCCGGCGCCAGCGGTGTGAAGACCACCGGCTACCCCACGCAGGACGGCAGCCGCGCCGGCGACCTGGTGCTGGACAAGGCCCCGGCCGTGCTGGTCACCGCCAATGGTCAGGCCGCGCTGGAGCACGCGGTGGACGTGGGCATCGCCGCCACCTGCGCCGAGGGCGTGGGCGTGATGGAGCAGACGCTGGCGCTCACGGTGGACTACATGAACACGCGCAAGCAGTTCGGCGTGGCCATCGCCAGCTTCCAGGCCCTGCGCCACCGCGTGGCCGACATGAAGATGCAGCTGGAGCTGGCCCGCTCCATGAGCTACTACGCCAGCCTGAAGCTCAACGCCCCCGCGGCCGAGCGCCGCGCCGCCATGGCCCGCGCCAAGGTGCAGCTGGGCAACGCCATGCGCTTCATCGGCCAGCAATCGGTGCAGCTGCACGGCGGCATCGGCGTGACCGACGAGTACATCGGCAGCCACTACTTCAAGAAGCTCACCCAGCTGGAAATGACGTTCGGCGACACCCTGCACCACCTGGGCGAGGTGTCCGGGCGCATGCAGGACACCGCTGGCGTGTTCGCCTGAACGGGCGCGGCTGCGCGCCTAGGCGTGCAGCCGCGAGCTCTTCGGCAGGTGCGCCATCAGGAACTCCATCTGGTCCGCCAGGATGCGGCGGTTGCGCAGGATGAAGTCCTCCCACAGGCTGGGCACGTAGGGCGTGTACAGCAGCGGCATGTGCGCCTGCTCGGGCGTGCGGTTGCCCTTGCGGTGGTTGCACGACTTGCAGGCCGTCACCACGTTCATCCAGGTGTCGCGCCCGTTCTGGCCGAAGGGCACGATGTGCTCGCGCGTCAGGTCTTCCTCGTGGAAGTGATGGCCGCAATAGGCGCAGACGTTGCGGTCGCGCGAGAACAGCTTCTGGTTCGTGAGCGTGGGCCGCAGCTCGAAGGGGTTGATGCGCGGCACGCCCTGGGTGCCGATGATCGAGTTGACCGTGATCACCGACTGCAGGCCCGTGACGGCGTTGTGGCCACCGTGGAACACCGCGATCTCGGCACCCGCCTCCCAGCGCACCTCCTCGGCCGCGTAGTGCAACACGGCTTCTTCGAGGCTGATCCAGGACTGGGGCAGTCCCTGCGCCGAAAGCTTCAAGACCTTCAAAACGGGCTCCTTCGTGCGTCTAGACACCGGAAAGGTCCGGAACCCGCATGGGGCCCGGGGCCTGCGTTTTCGTGTGCCAATATAACAACCTTCGACGACGAATCCGCGTCCATGCGGGACAAGCCCCCGCGATGTGACAAACCTTCCCGCCCCGCCCTTCCCCATGCAAATCCTCCGCGGCCTCTGGAACCGCCCCCACGGCACGCCCGACAGCGTGCGCGGCTGCGCCCTCACCATCGGCAACTTCGACGGCGTGCACCGTGGCCACCAGGCCATGCTGGCGCTGCTGCGCAACGAGGCCCGCCACCGCGGCGTGCCCAGCTGCGTGATGACCTTCGAGCCGCACCCGCGCGACTACTTCGCCGCCCGCCACCGCAAGCCCGAGCTGGCGCCCGCGCGCATCGCCACCCTGCGCGACAAGCTGGAGGAGTTGCAGCGCTGCGGGGTGGACCGCTGCGTGATCCTGCCCTTCAACGAGCGCCTGGCCTCTCAGACCGCCGCCTCCTTCATCGAGGACACCCTGGTCGGCGCCCTGGGCGTGCGCTACGTGCTGGTGGGCGATGACTTCCGCTTCGGGGCCCAGCGCGCGGGCGACTACGCCATGCTCGACGCGGCCGGCGCGCGCCAGGGCTTCGACGTGGCGCGCATGCAGAGCTACGAGGTGCACGGCCTGCGCGTGTCCAGTTCGGCCGTGCGCGAGGCCCTGGCCGAAGGCCGCCTGGACGACGCCGCCGCCCTGCTGGGCCGGCCCTACGCCATCAGCGGCCACGTGGTCCACGGGCGCCAGCTGGGCCGCGCGCTGGCCGAGTCCGCCCCGGGTCGCCACGACGGCTTTCGCACCCTCAACCTGCGCTTCGCGCACTGGAAGCCGGCCGCCAGCGGCATCTTCGCGGTGCTGGTGCACGGTCTGTGGGACGAGCCCCTGCGCGGCGTGGCCAACCTGGGCGTGCGGCCCTCGCTGGACCCGAACGACGTCAACGGCGGGCGTGTGCTGCTGGAAACCCATTGCCTGGACTGGCCCGCGGCCTTGTCCCAGCGCCTGCCCGGCGGGGAGGCCTACGGTAAAATCGTGCGCGTGGAACTGCTGCACAAACTGCACGACGAGCTGAAGTACGACAGCCTCGATGCCCTCACGCAAGGCATCGCCAAGGACGTCGCCGACGCCCGCGCGTTCTTCGAGGCCATGCACGGCCGCACGCACCGGCAGACCACACGCGACCGAATTTGACGACCGCCCCCTGGCGGTCGTTGCCCTTTCACAGGCTCGGGGCACGCGCCCGTCGTCTCCCTTTTCCCGCCCACGCCCCGTGGGCCGAGCTTGGCCCCTGCGATCACGCCACACACCATGTCCGAGACGAAGAACGCCTACCCCGTCAACCTGCTGGACACGCCCTTCCCCATGCGCGGCGACCTGCCCAAGCGCGAGCCGGGCTGGGTCAAGCAATGGAACGACGAGGGCCTGTACCAGCGCCTGCGCGACGCGCGCCGCGGCGCTCCGCTGTTCGTGCTGCACGACGGCCCGCCCTACGCCAACGGCCAGATCCACATGGGCCACGCCGTCAACAAGGTGCTCAAGGACATGATCGTCAAGAGCCGCCAGCTGGCCGGCTTTGACGCGCAGTACATCCCGGGCTGGGACTGCCACGGCCTGCCGATCGAGAACGCGATCGAGAAGAAGCACGGCCGCCACCTCAGCCGCGACGAGATGCAGGCCAAGAGCCGCGCCTACGCCACAGAGCAGATCGACCAGCAGCGCGCCGACTTCAAGCGCCTGGGCATCCTGGGCGACTGGGAGCGCCCCTACCTCACCATGGCCCCGGCCAACGAGGCCGGCGAGATCCGCGCCTTCAAGCGCGTGATCGAGCGCGGCTTCGTCTACCGGGGCCTCAAGCCCGTGTACTGGTGCTTCGACTGCGGCAGCTCGCTCGCCGAATTCGAGATCGAGTACGCCGACAAGCAGAGCGACACGCTGGACGTGGCCTTCGAGACCGACGACGCCGGAAAGCTCGCCGCCGCCTTCGGCCTGGCCGCCCTGCCGCCCGGCAAAAGCGGCTTCGCCGTCATCTGGACCACCACCGCCTGGACCATCCCGGCCAACCAGGCGCTCAACGCCCACCCCGAGCTCAGCTACGCCCTGGTCGACACGCCCAAGGGCTGCCTGGTGCTGGCCGAAACCCTGGTCGAGAAGTGTCTGGAGCGCTTCGGGCTGCAAGGCACGGTCCTGGCCGTCACCCAGGGCGAGCAACTGGGCGGCCTGAACTTCCGCCACCCGCTGTACGAGGCAGACAAGGGCTACCGGCGCCTGTCGCCCGTGTACCTGGCCGACTACGTGAGCGACAGCGACGGCACGGGCATCGTGCACTCCTCGCCCGCCTACGGCCTGGACGACTTCAACTCCTGCATCAGCAACGGCCTCAAGGTCGAGGACGTGCTCAACCCCGTGCAAGGCAACGGCGTCTACGCGGCCGACTTCCCGCTGTTCGGCGGCCAGCACATCTGGAAGGCCGTGCCCCACATCATCGCGGCACTCAAGGCCGCCGGCCGGCTCATGAGCACCGTGGGCATCACCCACAGCTACCCGCACTGCTGGCGCCACAAGACGCCGGTGATCTACCGCGCCGCCGCGCAGTGGTTCATCCGCATGGACGAGGGCGAGGGCGTGTTCACCAAGGACAAGGCGCCCAAGACCCTGCGCCAGACCGCGCTCGAGGCCATCGACCACACCGGCTTCTACCCCGAGAACGGCCGCGCGCGCCTGCGCGACATGATCGCCAACCGGCCCGACTGGTGCATCTCGCGCCAGCGCAGCTGGGGCGTGCCCATCCCCTTCTTCCTGCACAAGGCCACGGGCGAGCTGCACCCGCGCACCATGGAGATCCTCGACCAGGCCGCCGCCATCGTCGAGAAAGGCGGCATCGAGGCCTGGAGCCGCGCCACCACCGAAGAGATCCTGGGCGCCGACGACGCGCCGCACTACGACAAGAGCAGCGACATCCTCGAGGTCTGGTTCGACTCCGGCTCCACCTTCTCGCACGTGCTGCGCGGCAGCCACGCGCACGCCTACCCCAACGGCGCCTTCCACTCGCAGGGCCCCGAGGCCGACCTCTACCTCGAAGGCCACGACCAGCACCGCGGCTGGTTCCACAGCTCGCTGCTGCTGGGCTGCGCCCTGTTCGACCGCGCGCCCTACCGCGGCCTGCTCACGCACGGCTTCACGGTGGACAGCCAGGGCCGCAAGATGAGCAAGTCGCTGGGCAATGGCATCGACCCGCAGGACGTGAACAAGAAGCTGGGCGCCGAGATCATCCGCCTGTGGGTGGCCGCCAGCGACTACTCGGGCGACATCGCGGGCGACGACAAGATCCTCGCGCGCGTCGTCGACGCCTACCGCCGCATCCGCAACACCCTGCGCTTCCTGCTCGCCAACCTGAGCGACTTCGACGCCGCGACGCACGCCGTGCCGCTGAAGGACCTGCTGGAGATCGACCGCTGGGCCCTGGCGCGCACCGCGCAGTTCCAGGCCGAGGTGACCGCGCACTACGACCGCTACGAATTCCACCCCGTGGTGGCCAAGCTGCAAGTCTTCTGTTCCGAGGACCTGGGCGCCTTCTACCTCGACGTGCTCAAGGACCGGCTCTACACCAGCGCCCCCGGCAGCCATGCCCGCCGCAGCGCGCAGACCGCGCTGCACCTGGTCGCGCACGCCATGCTGCGCTGGATGGCGCCCTTCATGAGCTTCACCGCCGAGGAGGCCTGGCCGGTGCTCGCGGGCGCGGCCAACAAGGGCTCCATCTTCTTCGAGACCTGGGCCGATCTGCCGCCGCCCGAAGAAGGCCTGCTGGCCAAGTGGACGCGCCTGTGCGAGATCCGCAACCTCGCCAACAAGGAGATCGAGAACCTGCGCACCCAGGGCGCCGTCGGGTCCTCGCTGCAGGCCCTGCTCAGCATCACCGCGCCGGCCGACGACGCCGCGCTGCTGCGCTCGCTGGGTGACGACCTGCGCTTCGTCACCATCACCTCGGCCGCGGACGTGGTCGACGGCGACGAACTGGCCGTGAAGGTCACCCCGGCCACCGCGCCCAAGTGCGAGCGCTGCTGGCACTACCGCGAGGACGTCGGCCAGGACCCGGCCCACCCCACGCTCTGCGGCCGCTGCACCAGCAACCTGTTCGGCGCGGGCGAAACCCGCACCGTGGCCTGATGGCACGCGCCAGCCTGCGCGCCATCGCGCCCTGGCTCGGCCTGGCCGCCGTGGCCTTCGCGCTGGACCAGCTCACCAAGTGGCTGATCCTGGCCACTTTCGCGCTGGGCGACAGCGTCGTGGTCACGTCCTTCTTCAACGTGGTGCGCGTGCACAACGAGGGCGCGGCCTTCTCCTTCCTCGCCGGCGCCAGCGGCTGGCAGCGCTGGTTCTTCACCGGCATCGGCGTCGCCGCCTCGGTCTTCATCGTCTGGATGCTGCGCAGCCACCCGGGGCAGCGGCTGTTCGCCTTTGCGCTGGCCTGCATCCTGGGCGGCGCCATCGGCAACGTGATCGACCGCCTGGTGCACGGCTACGTGGTGGACTGGCTGGACTTTCACTGGTCCTTCCTCGCCGGACTGTTCCCGGGCGGGCACTTCCCGTCCTTCAACCTGGCCGACACCTTCATTTCCATCGGCGCGGCCTGCCTGATCCTCGACGAGGTCCTGCGCGTGCGGAAGTCACGCGCCGCCCAGGCCCATTGAGGCCGGCGCTCGCGGCCTCGGCCGCGCGATGACAGAATGCCCGCTCATTCGTCATCCGAGGAGACCCCCATGCCCGGCCTGCTGCCCGACGTCGACCCCGACGGCCTGTACGAGTTCTCGGTGGTCTACACCGACCGCGCGCTCAACCACATGTCCAAGCGCTTCCAGGGCGTGATGACCGGCATCTCGTCCCTGCTCAAGCGCGTGTACGGCGCGCACGCTGCCGTGCTGGTGCCCGGCAGCGGCACCTTCGGCATGGAATCGGTGGCGCGGCAATTCGCGCACGGAAAACACGTGCTGGTCATCCGCAACGGCTGGTTCAGCTACCGCTGGACCCAGATCTTCGACATGGGCGCGATCCCCGCGAGCCACACCGTGATGAAGGCGCGCCCGCAGCACAAGGGCCCGCAGGCCCCCTGGGCGCCCGCCCCGATCGACGAGGTGGTGGCCACCATCGCGCGCGAGAAGCCGGCGCTGGTGTTCGCTCCGCACGTGGAAACCGCGGCCGGCATGATCCTGCCCGACGGCTACCTGAAGGCCGTGGCCGAGGCGGTGCACGCCGTGGGCGGCCTGTTCGTGCTCGACTGCATCGCTTCGGGCGCGATGTGGGTGGACATGAAGGCCACCGGCGTGGACGTGCTGGTCAGCGCGCCGCAGAAGGGCTGGAGCAGCTCGCCCTGCTGCGCGATGGTGATGCTCAGCGAGCGCGCGCGCCGCGCCATCGACGCCACGCAGAGCAGCAGCTTCGCCATGGACCTGAAGAAGTGGCTGCAGATCATGGAAGCCTACGAAGGTGGCGGCCACGCCTACCACGCCACCCTGCCCACGGACGCGCTGGCGCGTTTGCACGCCACCATGCTGGAGACCGAGGCCTACGGCTTCGCGCGCGTGCGCGAGGAGCAGATCGCGCTCGGCCAGGCCGTTCGCCAGCTGGTGGAGCACCACGGCTTTCCCAGCGTGGCGGCCGAGGGCTTCAAGGCCCCGGGCGTGGTGGTGAGCCACACCACCGACGCCGAGGTGCAATCGAGCAAGGCCTTCCTGGCCCTGGGCCTGCAGACCGCCGCCGGCGTGCCGCTGCAATGCGACGAAGGCCCGGACTTCAAGACCTTCCGCCTCGGCCTGTTCGGCCTGGACAAGTGGCACGACGTGCCGGCCACGGTGGCGCGGCTGCAGGCCGCGCTGCAGCGCATCGCGCCCGTGCGAGAGGCCCGGGCGGCCTGAACGCTCAGGGCAGCAGCACGGTGCAGCCCGTCGTCGCGCGGGCTTCCAGGCTCTCGTGGGCCTTCTTCACATCGGTCAGCGCGAAGCGCTGGTCGATGCGGATCTTCACCTGGCCGCTCGCCACCACCTGGAACAACTCGTCGGCCATCTGCTGCGTGCGCTCGCGGTTGTTGATGTGCGTGAACAGGGTCTGGCGCGTCACGTAGATCGAGCCCTTGGCCGCCAGGATGCCGGGCGCGAACGGCGGCACCGGCCCCGAGGCGTTGCCAAAGCTCACCATCAGGCCGAAGGGCCGCAGGCAGTCCAGCGACTTGTCCCAGGTGTCCTTGCCCACCGAGTCGTACACCACCTTCACGCCCTGCCCGCCGGTGATGGCCTTCACCCGCGCGGCGAAGTCCTCGGTGCGGTAGTTGATGGCGTGCTCGGCCCCGTGGTCCAGCGCCAGCTGGCACTTCTCGGCCGACCCCGCCGTGGCGATCAGGCGCAGGCCCAGGGCCTTGGCCCACTGGCAAGCGATCAGGCCGACACCGCCGGCCGCGGCGTGGAACAGCACGAAGTCGCCCGCTTCCAGGCCCTCCACCGGCTTGCAGCGGCGCAGCAGGTACTGCGCGGTCAAGCCCTTGAGCATCATGGCCGCGCCGGTCTCGAATGGAATGGCATCGGGCAGCTTGCACACGTTCATCGCCGGCATCACGCGCACGTCGCTGTAGCTGCCGGGCGGGTTGGCCGCGTAGGCCGCGCGGTCGCCCACCTTCAGGTGCGTCACGCCCTCGCCCACGGCTTCCACCACGCCCGCGCCCTCCATGCCCAGCGACAACGGCAGGGGAAAGGGGTACAGGCCCGTGCGCTGGTACACGTCGATGAAGTTCAGGCCGATCGCGTGGTGGCGGATGCGGATCTCGCCCGGGCCGGGCTCGCCCACCGCCACGGTGTCGATCACGAGTTGCTCGGGGCCGCCGGTGGCGTGGATGCGGACGGCGCGGCTGCTGGTGCTCATGGGGTCTCCTCGTTGGGGTTCGGTCGGGGGCGATGCTGCCACGATTCCTCCGCCGTCTCCGCGCCGGCGCCCGGGCGGCCCCGCGCCAGGGCAGGTTTTCGCCCGCTTGCTACAGTCGCGCCCCATGTCCGCTGCATCCAACGGCCGGTTGACGCCGTCCACCGTCGCCCTGCTCGTTCTGCCGCCGCTGTTCTGGGCCGGCAACGCGGTGGTGGGACGGCTGATGAACCAGACCGTTCCGCCGAGCACGCTCAACTTCATGCGCTGGGCGCTGGCGCTGCTGGTGCTGCTGCCCCTGGCCGCCTGGGTGCTGCGCCCGGGCAGCAGCCTGTGGCCGAACTGGCGGCGCTTCGCGCTGCTCGGCGCGCTGGGCGTGGGCAGCTACAACGCGCTGCAGTACCTCGCGCTGCGCACGTCCACGCCCCTGAACGTGACCCTGGTGGCCGCCAGCATGCCGGTGTGGATGCTGCTCGTGGGGCGGCTGCTCTATGGGGTGCCGGTGTCGCGCCGCGCGGCCGCCGGCGCCGCGCTCTCGCTCTGCGGCGTGGCCGTGGTGCTGTCGGGCGGCAGCCTGGCCCGCCTGCTGGCCGTGCAGCTCGTGCCGGGCGATGGCTGGATCCTGCTGGCCGCTCTGGTCTGGTCCTGGTACAGCTGGCTGCTGGTGCGCCCGCCCGAGGGCGGCGATCCGCCCGACATCAAAGGCGACTGGGCCGCCTTCCTGATGGCCCAGGTGGCGCTGGGCCTTGTCTGGTCGGGCGGCCTGGCGGCGCTCGAATGGGTTTACCTGCCGCCGGCCGATCTGCACATCCGCTGGGGCTGGCCGCTGGTGGCCGCCCTGGCCTACTTCGCCCTGTTCCCCTCGGTGCTGGCCTACCGCTGCTGGGGCGCGGGCGTGGCGCGCGTGGGGCCCGCCATGGCCAGCTTCTTCACCAACCTCACGCCGCTGTTCGCGGCCGTGCTGTCGGCCGCGATGCTGGGCGAGCCGCCGCGCTGGCACCACGCGCTGGGCTTCGCGCTGATCGTGGGTGGCATCCTGGTGTCGACGCCGCGCGCGAAGCGCTGAGCGCGGCCGCGCTCAGAACGTGCCCGGATAAGCGCCGCCGTCGGCCAGCACGTTCTGCCCCGTGATGTAGCCCGCCTGCGCGCTGCACAGGAAGGCACAGATCGCCCCGAACTCGGCCGGCTCGCCGAAGCGCTTGGCGGGCACGCCCTGGCGGCGGCCATCGGCGATGGCCTCGTAGCTCGTGCCCTGCTTCTGCGCCAGGCCGTCGAGCGTGGTGCGCAGGCGGTCGGTCTCGAAGGCGCCGGGCAGCAGGTTGTTGATGGTCACCCCGCGCGCGGCGATCTCGCTGCGCGCGAGGCCCGCGACGAAGCCCGTGAGACCGGAGCGCGCGCCGTTGGACAGGCCCAGCACCTGCAGCGGCGCCTTCACCGCGCCCGAGGTGATGTTGACGATGCGCCCGAAGCCGCGCTCGGCCATGCCGTCCACCGTGGCCTTGATGAGTTCGATCGGCGCGAGCATGTTGGCGTCCAGCGCGGCAATCCAGGTGTCGCGGTCCCACTGGCGGAAGTCGCCGGGCGGCGGGCCACCGGCATTGGTGACCACGATGTCGAAGGCCTTGCCCGGGCCGCCGGCCACGCCGAAGGCCGCCGCGCGACCCTCCGGGGTGGTGATGTCGGCCGACACCGGCAAGGCCACCACGCCCGGGTGCGCGGCGCGGATGGCCTGCGCCGCGGCCTGCAAGGCCTCGGCGCCACGCGCCACCATCACCAGGTTCACGCCCTCGGCGGCCAGCGCCTGCGCGCAGCCCAGCCCCAGGCCCTTGCTCGCGCCGCCGACCAGCGCCCATTTGCCTTTGATGCCCAGATCCATGTCGATCAATCTCCCGTGTCGATGGGTTTGGCCGCCGCCGGGGGCGCGCCGAAGCGCGTCACCAGGAACACGCCCGCGAGCACGAGCACCGTGCCCACGACGATCCAGCCGTTGAAAGGTTCGCCCAGAATGAACACGCCCATGAGGATGGTCGACATGGGGCCGAGCATCCCGGTCTGCGCGGCCAGGCCGGGGCCGATGCGCTCGATGGCCATCATCACCATGAGCACCGGTGCGAAGGTGCACAGGGTGGCGTTGAGCAGCGACAGCCAGATGACCTCGGGCGCCACCGTGGCGGCCGACAGCGGACGCAGCAGCAGAAACTGCGCGATGCACAGCACGCAGGCCACGCTGGTGGCCAGGCCCACCAGGCGCGTGGAGCCCAGGCGCTTGACGAGTTCGCCGCTGTAGACGAGGTAGATGGCGTAGCTGATGGCGCTGGCGAACACCAGGAAGGCGCCGAGGGCGGCATTGGGGCCCTGCTCGCCCAGCTCGTGCCCGAAGACCAGCAGCACGCCGGCGTAGCTCACGGCCATGGCGATGGCCTGCAGCGCGCCGATGCGGCGCCGGTACAGCAGCCAGCCAAGCAGCAGCACCAGGGTGGGGTTGAGGTAGAGGATCAGGCGCTCGAGGCTGGCGGTGATGTACTCCAGGCCCCAGAAGTCCAGGAAGCTGGCGAGGTAGTAGCCGGTGAGGCCGAGGCCGAGCACGCCGAGCCAGTCGCGCCGCGTCAGGGGTTCGGGCTTTTTCGCCAGGCCGGGGCGGTGGGTGGACCACCAGGTGAGCGCCAGGAACAGCGGCAGCGCGAACAGCATGCGGTACATGATGAGCGTGACCGCGTCGACGCCGTAGCGGTACGCCAGCTTGACGATGATGGCCTTGCCGCTGAAGGCGATGGAGCCGAGGATGGCGAGGGTGAGGCCGGAGGCCAGGTGGGGGTGGGGGGCGGCGCGCGACATGAAGCCCCGGATTATCGATCCCGGCCCATGGGCGCCGGGGAGCGTGGGCTATTGCACCGGCGGCGTGCAGGCCAGCACCTCGTCCAGCGTGGTCAGCCCCTCGGCCACGCGCGCGGCGCCGGCCAGGCGCAGCGGCCGCATGCCGTCCGTGACCGCCTGCGCCCGCAGGGCCTCCAGCCGCGGCTCGCGGATGACCTGGTTCTTGAAGGCCTCGCTGACGGTGAGCAGTTCGTACAGGCCCATGCGCCCGCGAAAACCGGTCATGCGGCAGTCCACACAGCCCACCGGCTGGTAGGGCCGGTAGCCGCCCGTGATCTGCCAGGGCTTCACCAGATCGGCCAGCTGCTCGCGCGCCTGGGCCGCCTCGTCCTTCTCGACCCGCGTCTTGCAGGCGGGACACAGGGTGCGCACCAGGCGCTGGGCCAGCACGCCCAGCACCGTGGCGTTGATGAGGTACGGCGGAATGCCGAGCTCCATGAGCCGCATCACCGCCGAGGGCGCGTCATTGGTGTGCAGCGTGGAGAACACCAGGTGGCCGGTGAGCGCCGCCTGCACCGCCATCTCGGCGGTGGCCAGGTCGCGGATCTCGCCCACCATGATGATGTCCGGGTCCTGCCGCATCAGCGCGCGCAGGCCCTGGGCGAAATCCAGGTCCAGGTGCGGCTGCACCTGCGTCTGGTTGAAGGCCGGCTCGATCATCTCGATCGGGTCCTCCACCGTGCTCACGTTCACCTCTTCCGTGGCCAGGCGCTTGAGCGTGGCGTACAGCGTGGTGGTCTTGCCCGAGCCCGTGGGTCCCGTCACCAGCACGATGCCGTGCGGCCGGCGCGTGAGGCCTTCCCAGCGCGTGGCATCGTGCGTGCTGAAGCCCAGCGCCGCGAGGTCCTTCACCGTCGACTCGGGGTCGAAGATGCGCATCACCAGCTTCTCGCCGAAGGCCGTGGGCAGAGTGGACAGGCGCATCTCCACCTCGTCGCCCTTGGCCCCGCCCACGCCGGGCTTGAGCGTCTTGATGCGGCCGTCCTGCGGCCGGCGCCGCTCCACCACGTCCATGCGACCCAGCAGCTTGATGCGCGCGGTCATCGCGTTCATCACGCCCAGCGGCAACTGGTACACCGGGTGCAGCACGCCATCGATGCGAAAGCGGATCACGCCCTGCTCGCGGCGCGGCTCCAGGTGGATGTCGCTGGCGCGCTGGTCGAAGGCGTACTGCCACAGCCAGTCCACCACCTGCACCACGCCCTGGTCGTTGGCGTCGATCTGCTTGTTGCCCTTGCCCAGCTCCACCAACTGCTCGAAGCTCTGGAAGCCCGCGGCGCCGCCGGTCTTGCTGGCCGCGCGCACCGACTTGGCGAGCGCGAAGAACTCGGCCGTGTAGCGCGTGATCTCGGCCGGGCTGGAGAGCACCAGGCGCACGGTCTTGCGCGTCTGGCGCTCGACCTCGCCCACCCAGTCGGTGATGAAGGGCTCGGCCGTGGCCACCACCACCTCGGCCGGCCCCACCTGCACGGGCAGCACCTTGTGGCGCTCGGCGTAGGCTGCGCTCATCACGTCGGCCACCTTGCCCACCTCCACCTTCAGCGGGTCGATGCGCAGGTACGTGAGGCCGCAGCGCTGCGCCAGCCATTGCGTGAGGGCCTCGGCGTCGAGCACATGGCCGTCGGCCGCGCGCGCCATGCCCACCACGGCCAGGCGCTGCAGGGGGTGCTGCGCGCTGTGGGCGGACGAGATGCGCGCCTCGGTGCGGCGCGCCTCGTCTTCGCCGATGACACCGTCCTCCTTCAGCCAGCGCAGCACCAGCCGCCAGTCGAGCGGGCCGTTGGGGGCGGTGGTCGCGGCGGCGGGAGCGGAGGCGGTCTTCATGCTTATTCGCGAACGGGTTTGAACAGGCGCATCCACTTGACGGCGGGCAGGCCCCAGCGCTGCTGCACGGCCTCGGCGCGCGCCAGCAGCTCCAGCCGCGAAGGGCGCGAGGCGTGGCGCTGGGCCAGCACCACGGTATTGCCTTCGCGCGTGGGCCGGAAGGCCCAGACCGCGTCTTCGCCGAAGGCTTCGGCCAGGCTGGCCAGCGAGCGCGCGTAGCTCGAGTCGCGGCCGAAGAGGTTGACCGTGAGGCAGCCTTCGTCGGTGAGCGCGTCGCGGCAGTCGGCGTAGAAGCCGGCCGAGTCGAGCACGGGCGCGGCGGCCTCGTGGTCGTACAGGTCGACCTGCAGCGCGTCGTAGCGCGCGCGGTGCTCGTCGCGGCGGATCACTTCGCCGGCGTCGCCCATCAGCACGCGCAGGCGCGCGCCGTCGGGCGGCAGCTTGAACCAGCGGCGGCACACCGCCACCACTTGGGGGTTGATCTCGATCGCGGTGGTGTCCATGCGCAGCCGCTTGTGGCTGAACTTGGTGAGCGCGGCCGAGCCCAGGCCGAGCTGCAGCGCGCGGCGGCCCGCCACCGAGTCGGGCTCGACGAACAGCAGCCAGGCCATCATGCGCTGCACGTAGTCCAGCTCGATGTCGAAGGGCGCGTCGAGCAGCATGGAGCCCTGGACCCATTCGGTGCCCAGGTGCAGGAAACGGACCTCGCCGTCTTCGGAGATGTTGACTTCGGGCAGGGGATTCGTGTTTTTCATCGGTGCGCAGCGCTACCTTCGGGACCGCGGCATGGCCGCGAGGGAACCATCAACCACCGGGAAGGCAGGAGCCATTATGAACACGGAAGTCATCTGGAACTTCATCGTCACGCAGGGGGCCGACTTCGGCCTGAAGGTGCTGGGCGCGATCGCGGCCTGGGTCATCGGGCGCTGGCTGATCGGCATCGCGGTGCGCCTGATCGGCGTGGCCATGGAGCGCGGCGGCCGCATCGACATGACGCTGATCCGCTACCTCAAGTCCATCCTGTCGGTGCTGCTCACCGTGGTGCTGATCATGGCCATCCTGGACATCTTCGGCATCCGCACCACCTCCTTCGCGGCCCTGCTGGCGGGCGCGGGCCTGGCCATCGGCGCAGCCTGGAGCGGCATGCTGGCCAACTTCGCGGCGGGCATCTTCCTGCAGGTGCTGCGGCCCTACAAGGTGGGCGACTTCATCAGCGCGGGCGGCGTCACGGGCACGGTCAAGGAGCTGGGACTGTTCGCCACCACCATCCTCACGCCGGACAACGTGACCACCATCGTGGGCAACAACAAGGCCTTCGGCGACAACATCCAGAACTACAGCACCGAGGCCTTCCGCCGCGTGGACTGCGTGGCCAAGGTGGCCAACGGCGTGGACGTGAACGACGCCATGCAGCGCCTGCGCACGGCGGTGGCCGCCATCCCCAACGTGAAGGCCGCGCCCGCGCCCGACGTGGAGATCCTGCAGTTCACGCCCGAAGGCCCGCTGCTGTGCGTGCGCCCCTACACCCACACCGACCACTACTGGCAGGTCTACTTCGACACGCACCGCGCCATCGTGAGCACCTTCGGCGCGGCCGGCTACCCGGTGCCCGAAACGCCGGTGCTGCACCGGACCGTGGCCGCCTGAGGCACGGCCCGCCTCAGCGGGCGGCGATGTCGCGCTCGGCCTGGCGCCGGGCGCGCCAGGCGCCCACGATGGCGATCAGACCCGGCACGAGGATCAGCGCCCAGATGATCTTGCTCAGGTTGGCCTGCACCCAGGGCAGGTTGCCGAACAGGTAGCCCGCGCCCACCAGGCCGATCACCCAGATCAGCGCGCCGATCACGTTGTAGGCGGTGAACTTGGCGCGCGTCATCTCGGCCACGCCGGCCACGAAGGGCGCGAAGGTGCGGATGAAGGGCATGAAGCGCGCCAGGATGATGGTGATGCCGCCGTAGCGCTCGTAGAAGGCGTGCGCCTGGTTGAAGGCGTCCTTGTTGAACAGGCGCGACTTCTCCCACTGGAAGACCTTGGGCCCGAAGTAGCGGCCGATGGAGTAGTTGGTCTGGTCGCCCAGGATGGCCGCCACGACCAGCAGCGCCATGGCCAGCGGCAGGCTCATGAGTCCGGCGCCGCACAGCGTGCCCACCACGAACAGCAGCGAGTCGCCCGGCAGGAAGGGCATGACCACCACGCCCGTCTCGGTGAAGATGATGAGGAACAGCAGCGCGTACACCCACATGCCATAGGTCTGCACGAAGGCTTGCAGGTGCTGGTCGACGTGCAGGATGAAGTCGATGAGGAAGGTGATCAGTTCCATGGGCGGGCATTATCGGCGCGGCTTCCTACAATCCTGCGATGACTTCTCCGCCCCCGCGCCGCCCCATCCGCGAACTGCCCGATGAGCTGATCAGCCAGATCGCCGCGGGCGAGGTGGTGGAGCGGCCGGCCTCGGTGGTGCGCGAGCTGGTGGACAACGCGCTGGACGCCGGCGCCACGCAGATCACCGTGCGCCTGCTCGGCGGCGGCGTGCGGCTGATCGCGGTGGAGGACGACGGCATCGGCATCCCGCGCGCCGAACTGCCGCAGGCCCTGAAGCGCCACGCCACCAGCAAGATCGCCAGCCTGGCCGAGCTCGAATCGGTGGGCACCATGGGCTTTCGCGGCGAGGCGCTGGCCGCCATCGCCTCGGTGGCCGAGATGGGCCTGCTCTCGCGCACCGAGGGCGAGGGCCACGCCTGGCAGTTGGAGGCCCGCAGCGGCGAGCTGGCGCCCGGCGCGCGCTCGCGCGGCACCTCCATCGAAGTGCGCGAGCTGTTCTACGCCACGCCCGCGCGGCGCAAGTTCCTCAAGTCCGACAACACCGAGCTCGCCCACTGCATCGAGGCCGTGCGCCGCCACGCGCTGGCGCGGCCCGACGTGGGTTTCGCCATCTGGCACGAGGGCAGGCTGGCGGCGCAGTGGCGCGCCGTGCCGCTGCCGGGCCTGGACGGCATCGCGCGGCGCCTGGCCGACGTCCTGGGCGACGATTTCATCGAGCGCGCCGTGCCCCTGATGTGGCCCGCCGACGGCTCCGACGCGCGCGGCCTGCGCGTCAGCGGCTTCGCCGGCATCCCCGACGCGGCGCGCGCGCGCGCCGACCAGCAGTTCGCCTACGTCAACGGCCGCTTCGTGCGCGACAAGGTCATCGCGCACGCGGTGCGCGCCGCCTTCGACGACGTGCTGCACGGCCAGCGCCAGCCGGTCTACGCGCTGTTCGTGGAGATCGCGCCCGAGCGCGTGGACGTGAACGTGCACCCGACCAAGATCGAGGTGCGGTTCCGCGACAGCCGCGAGGTGCACCACGCGGTGCAGCAGGCGGTGGAATCGGCCCTGGCCGTGCCGCGCGCCGGCCAGGCGCTGGAGTCGGCGCCCGGCGCCGCCGCGGCGCCCGCAGCCCCAGCGCCCGCCTGGACACCGCCTGGCCGCCAGGCCGGCTTCAGCTTCCCGCCGCGCGAGCCCGAGCCGGGCCACCGGGTGAGCGACGTGTCGGCGCTGTGGGGCGCCGCCGCGGCGCCGGCCGGCCCCTTCAGCTCGGCCACCACCCGCCCGCCGCACCCGGCCGATGGCGGCTGGGCGCCGGCAACCCGCCCCGGGGCCGCCGAGGCGGCCACCCACACGCCCCTGCCCGACGGCGACTGGCCCCTGGGCCGCGCCATCGCCCAGCTGCAAGGCATCTACATCCTGGCCGAGAACGCCCAGGGCCTGGTGATCGTGGACATGCACGCCGCGCACGAGCGCATCGTCTACGAGCGGCTCAAGCGCCAGCTGGCCGAGCGCGCGCTGGCCAGCCAGCCGCTGCTGATTCCCGCCACCTTCGCGGCCACGCCCGAGGAGACCGCCACCGCCGAAAGCCGGGCCGAGGCGCTGGCCGCGCTGGGCCTGGACGTGGCGCCGCTGTCCGCGCGCACCCTGGCGGTGCGCGCCGTGCCCACCACCCTGGCCCAGGGCGACCCCGTGGAGCTCGCGCGCAGCGTGCTCGCCGAGCTGGCCCAGCACGAGGCCAGCCACGTGCTGCAGCGCGCCGAGCACGAGCTGCTGGCCACCATGGCCTGCCACGGCGCGGTGCGCGCCAACCGCCGCCTGACCCTGGACGAGATGAACGCCCTGCTGCGCCAGATGGAAGTCACCGAGCGCAGCGACCAGTGCAACCACGGCCGCCCCACCTGGCGCCAGCTCGGCCTGCGCGAACTCGACGCCCTGTTCCTGCGCGGAAGGTAGGCCCCGCCGCGCCAGACCCGGCACCGACCTTGCTTGCCTGGGACTTACCCCAGCCAGATGAACTTTTGTGGCGCGCCGCGCCTCTGTTCCCCGGTCATGACCCGTCTGCTGTTGAGCCTCGCCACCGCCCTGGCCCTCCTGGCCGGCTGCGCCACGCTGGACGAGAAGCAGCGCGTCTGGATCTTCCAGCCCTCCGACCGCGCCTGGAGCGGCGGCGCCTACGCCGCCGAGTCCATGGAAGACGTGTGGATCGATTTCCATTCGGCCCAGGACAAGGAGGACGTGCGCCTGCACGGCCTGTGGGCGCCGCACGAGAACTTCGCCGCCAACCCCCGGGCCCCGGTGCTGCTGTACCTGCACGGCGCGCGCTGGAACGTCACCGGTTCGGCCTTCCGCATGCGCCGCATGGAAGAGTTGGGCTTCTCGGTGCTGGGCATCGACTACCGCGGCTTCGGCCAGAGCACCAACCGCCTGCCCTCGGAGCGCAGCGCCTACGAGGACGCGCGCGCCGCCTGGGACTGGCTCGCCCGGCGCTACCCCGAGCGGCCGCGCTACATCTTCGGCCACTCGCTGGGCGGCGCCATCGCCATCCAGCTCGCCACACAGGTGAACGACGAGAAGGGCACGCTGGTGGAAGGCACCTTCACCTCCATCCCCGACGTGGTCAGCACCTTCAAGTGGGGCTGGCTGCCGCTCTCGCCCCTCATCACACAGCGCTTCGACTCCCTGCAGCGCGTGCCCGACATCGGCTCGCCCCTGCTGGTGGTGCACGGCAGCGCCGACCAGCTCATCAAGCCCGAGCTCGGCCAGCGCCTGTTCGAGGCCGCCAAGGGCCCCAAGCGCTTCGTGCTGGTGGAGGGCGGCTCGCACCACAACACCAACTCGGTGGGCCAGGCGCAGTACCGCGCGGCCCTGGCCGAGCTCTTCGGCCTGGACGACAGCATCCGCCTCGTCGCGCGCTGACGCGAAACACCCCCGCCGCGCTGCGCGCGCCCCCTCAAGGGGGCGGTACCAACGGCCCGGCAGAGCCGGTTCCGTGGTACCTCTCGGTTCGACCACCTGATGCGGCACGGGTCGCTGCAGTACCCGGGCCAGCGCGGGCATCTGCTACCCTCGATTGGATGTCCGCCCCCTCCTCCGCCATGTCGCCGGGCCTGGTCGTGCTCGTGCTCACGCTGCTGCTGGGCATCCAGCCCGTTACGACCGACCTCTACCTGCCCGCCCTGCCCACGCTCACCCAGGGCTTCGGCGCCAGCGTGGCGCAGGCCCAGTTCACCCTCACCGCGCTGCTGCTGGCCTTCGGGGTCTCGCAGCTGGTGTGGGGGCCGCTGTCGGACCGCTTCGGCCGCCGCCCCATCCTGATCGGCGGCATGCTGCTGTACATGGCCGCCACCACCGGCGGGGCCTTCTCCCAGTCCATGGACCAGCTCATCGCCTGGCGCACGCTGCAGGGCGTGGCCATGGGCTCGGCCGTGATGTGCGCGCGCGCCATCGTGCGCGACCTGTACGCGCCCAGCGAGGGCGCCCGCGTGATGAGCAAGGGCCTCACCGGCCTGGGCGTGATCGCCTGCTGCAGCGCGCCCCTGGGCGGCCTGCTGTCCGACCACTACGGCTGGCGCGTGGCCCTGCTGGCGCTGTCGGTGTTCGGCGCGGGCACGCTGGCGCTGCTGGTGTGGCGCTTCCAGGAAACCGTGCCGCGCCGCAACCCCGACGCGCTGCGCCCGGGGCCGCTGCTGCGCAACTGGTCCCACATCGCGCGCAACCCCACCTTCTGGGCCTGGACGCTGCTGGCCACCGCGTCCTACGCGGGCCTGTTCAGCTACCTCGCTTCCTCGTCCTTCGTGCTGATCGGCGTGCTGGGACTGAGCAAGACGCAGTACGGCATCGTGATGTTCACCATGTCGCTGGTGTACATCGTGGGCACCTTCATCTGCCGCCGCCTGCTGGTGCGCCTGGGCGTGCGCCGCACGGTGGGGCTGGCGGCCATCGTCACGCTCACGGGCGGCACGCTCATCGGCGTGCTGCCCCTGCTGGGCGTGCAAGGCCTCTGGAGCGTGCTGCTGCCCTTCTACCTGTTCATGCTGGGCCACGGCGTGCACCAGCCCTGCGGCCAGAGCGGCGCGGTGGCGCCCTTCCCGCAGGCGGCCGGCGCGGCCTCGGCGCTGGCGGGCTTCCTCATGATGGTGGTGGCCTTCGGCATCGGCGGCTGGCTGAGTCTGGCCCTGTCCGACCCCGCGCTGGGCGCCGGCACGGTGCGCCCGCTCACCGACAGCGTGTGGTTCTGGTGCGTGGTCATCGCCACCACGGCCTGGACCCTGGTGCAGCGACACGGCGAGCCGCACACGCCGCCGACGCGAGTCGCCACCACATGAACCCCCCGGCGCCGCGCTGCATCGCCCTGGCCGGCCCCACCGCCAGCGGCAAGACGGCGGCGGCCCTGGCCATCGCCGCGCGCTGGCCGGTGGAGATCGTCAGCGTCGACTCGGCCCTGGTCTATCGGGGCATGGACATCGGCACCGCCAAGCCCACGGCGGCCGAGTTGGCCGCCGTGCCGCACCACCTGATCGACATCCGCGATCCCGCGCAGGCCTACAGCGCGGCCGACTTCGCGCGCGACGCCACGCGCCTGATCGAGCAGATCGCCGCGCGCGGCCGCACCGCCCTGCTGGTGGGCGGCACCCTGCTGTACTTCAAGGCCCTGCTCGACGGGCTGGACGACCTGCCCGGCGCCGACCCCGCCGTGCGCGCCGCGCTCGAGGCGCGCGCCCGCAACCAGGGCTGGCCCGCGCTGCACGCCGAACTGCAGCGCGTGGACCCCACCACTGCCGCGCGCCTGTTCCCCAACGACGCGCAGCGCATCCAGCGAGCGCTGGAGGTGTTCGAGGTCTCGGGCCGCCCGCTCTCCAGCTTCCACTCAGGCCGCCCGCGCGACCCCGCGGGCCCGCTCGACGAAGCCCACCTGATCTCGCTCGAACCCCAGGACCGCGGCTGGCTGCACGCGCGCATCGCCGAGCGTTTCGAGGCCATGCTCGCCGCCGGCCTGCTCGACGAAGTGCGCGCCCTGCGCGCGCGCGGCGACCTGCACGCCGAGCTGCCGTCCATGCGCTGCGTGGGCTACCGCCAGGCCTGGGCCGCCCTGGAGGCCTCGCCCGCGCCCGACGCCGCCGCGCTGGCCGAGCTGCGCGACCGCGGCGTTTTTGCCACGCGCCAGCTGGCCAAACGCCAGCTCACCTGGCTGCGCTCCATGCCGAGGCGCGTGGTGGTGGCGGCCGACGCGCCCGATGCGCTGGAACGGGTGCTGACGCAGGTACGCGGGTGGCTGGGGAACCCACGATGAGCCTCATCGCCGAGAACCTGGGCAAGTTCTATGGCGACACACCGGTGTTCCGCCACGTCGACCTGCGGGTCGAGCCCGGCGAGTTCATCGCCATCGTGGGCGAATCGGGCGTGGGCAAGTCCACGCTGCTCAACTGCCTGGCCGGGCTGGACAACTGGAGCGAAGGCCGCGTGTTGCATGGCGGCAGCGAGCTCGGCGCCCTCGACGAGGCGCACCGCGCCCATTGGCGGCGCGCGAACCTGGGCTTCGTCTTCCAGGCTTTCCACGTGCTGCCGCACCTGGACGTGGCGCAGAACATCGGCCTGCCCCTGCTGCTGCTGAACCGCCCCGATCCCGCGCGCGTGCAGTCCCTCATGGACGCGGTCGGCCTCGAAGGCCTGGGCGCGCGCCTGCCCGCGCAGCTCTCGGGCGGGCAGCTGCAGCGCGTGGCCATCGCCCGCGCCCTGGTGCACCGGCCCGCCATCGTGCTGGCCGACGAGCCCACCGGCAACCTG
Organism: Hydrogenophaga sp. SNF1; assembly: GCF_034421675.1. Lineage (NCBI taxonomy): Bacteria > Pseudomonadati > Pseudomonadota > Betaproteobacteria > Burkholderiales > Comamonadaceae > Hydrogenophaga > Hydrogenophaga sp. SNF1. The sequence continues at coordinate 1,511,957 of NZ_CP139793.1, read as the reverse complement.
GACCCGGCCACCGCCACGCGCGTGCTGGACCTGCTGTGCGCCCAGACCCGCGAACACGGGGCCTCGCTGGTGCTGGTGACGCATGCCGAGGCCGCCGCGCGCCGCGCCGACCGCGTGCTGCGGCTCAACGCCGACGGCCTGCGCGCCGATACCGCCGCGACTTGACGGAACCCTCGGGGTGCGACACGGTCGCACCTGTGAACCCCCGCCAAAGGTAACCCGTTGGTAACTTTATTTCACTATGATCGAGCCACTTCGTAACTCGTGAAGCCACCCGTCCCAACGATGGAGACCAGCACCCCACCCGACGCGCCCCTGGACCTCGTCATCTTCGGCGGCGCGGGCGACCTGTCCCTGCGCAAGCTGCTGCCGGCGCTCTACATGGCGCACCTGCACAAGACCTTGCCGGACGACACGCGCATCGTCGCCCTGGGCCGCCACGCCTGGGACCGCGCGGCCTTCACGGCCTTCATCGACGACAAGGTGCGCGGCTTCATCGCCGCCGACGCGCTGGACGACGCGGGCTGGCGCGGCTTCATGCAGCGGCTGGTCTACGTCTCGCTCGACGCCACGCGCCCCGAGGACTTCGCCGCGCTCGGCCAGGCCCTGCGGCCCGGCGTGGACCGCGTCTACTACCTCGCCACCGCGCCCACGCTGTTCACCGCCATCTGCGCGAACCTGCACGGCGCCGGCCTGGTGGACCCGCACTCGCGCGTGGTGCTGGAAAAACCCCTGGGCCACGACCTGGCCTCGGCGCGCGCCATCAACGACGAGGTGGCCCGGTACTTCAGCGAATCGCAGACCTTCCGCATCGACCACTACCTGGGCAAGGAGACGGTGCAGAACCTCATGGTGCTGCGCTTCGGCAACGCCATCTTCGAGCCGCTGTGGCGCAGCCCCAGCATCAAGAGCGTGCAGATCACGGTGGCCGAGTCGGTGGGCGTGGGCAGCCGCGCGGGCTTCTACGACGGCACTGGCGCGCTGCGCGACATGGTGCAGAACCACCTGCTGCAGCTGCTGTGCATCGTGGCCATGGAGCCGCCGGTCTCGCTCGACCCCGACGCCGTGCGCGACGAAAAACTCAAGGTGCTGCGCTCGCTGCGGCCCATGACCGTGGCCGACGTGGCGCGCGACACCGTGCGCGGCCAGTACGGCCCCGGCAACGTGGGCGGCGAACGCGCCGTGGGCTACCTGCAGGAGGACAACGTCCCCGCCACCAGCGAGACCGAGACCTTCGTCGCGCTGCGCGCCCACATCAACAACTGGCGCTGGGCCAACGTGCCCATCTTCCTGCGCACCGGCAAGCGCCTGGCCGAGCGGCGCAGCGAGATCGTGGTCGAGTTCGCGCCCCTGCCCTATTCGCTGTTCCCCGACGCGCCGCGCGAACCGGTGAACCGCCTGCTGATCCGCCTGCAGCCCGAGGAACACGTGCAGCTGCAGATGATGGCCAAGCAGCCCGGCAGCGGCATGAAGCTGCGCCCGGTCGCGCTCGACCTGGACCTGCAGTCGGCCCTGGCGGGCCGCCGCGCCGAGGCCTACGAGCGCCTGCTCATCGACGTCATCAAGGGCCGGCTCACGCACTTCATGCGGCGCGACGAACTGGAGGCCGCCTGGACCTGGGTAGAGCCCATCATCGAGGGCTGGAAGTCCCTGGGCGAGAAGCCGCGCGCCTACGCCGCCGGCAGCTGGGGCCCGGCCGCCTCCTCCGCCCTCATGGCGCGCGAAGACTCCACCTGGTCGGAAGAAACCTGAGCCCATGAACCAGCACCCGTGCAACACGCCCGCCGAACTCGCGCAGCGCCTGGCCGCGTGGACCGGCCTGCGCCTGCACCAGGCCATCGCCGGGCGCGGCCATGCGGTGCTGGCGGTCTCCGGCGGCCGCTCGCCAGTGCCGCTGTTCCATGCGCTGCGCGCGCAGCCGCTGGACTGGTCGCGCGTGAGCATCACCCTGGTGGACGAGCGCTGCGTGCCGCCCGACCACCCCGACAGCAACACCGCCCTGGTGCGCGAGCACCTCTTGCAGCAGGGCGCGGCGGCGGCCACCTTCGTGCCCTGGTTCGACGACCTGCCCGCCACGCTGGACGACGCCGCGCTGCAGGCGCTCGCCGACGCCGCCAGCCAGCGCCTGGCCACCCAGCCCTGGCCCTGGGACCTCGCCATCCTCGGCATGGGCGAGGACGGGCACACCGCCTCGCTCTTCCCCCACGCGGGAGGCCTCAGCCAGGCCCTGCACGCCAGCGGCCCCGTCGCCTGGACGCGCCCGCTGAACGCGCCGCACGCGCGCCTGACCCTGACCCTGCCCGCGCTGCTGGCCACGCGGGAACTGGTCTTGCCCCTCATCGGCCCCGCCAAGCTGCGCGTGTACCAGCAGGCCCGGCTGTCCGAAGACGACACGCTGCCGATCTCGCTCGTCCTTCACCAACACACGACCCCTGTGCAGGTGTGGCTCGCCTGATCGCCCCACGACCATGAACACCACAGACCTCAACCCCATCCTCGAGCGCGTCACGCGGCGCATCACCGAACGCAGCGCGCCCACGCGCGGCGCCTACCTGCAGCACATGGCCGCGCAGCGCACGCGCGGCACGCAGCGCGCCGGCCTGGGCTGCGCCAACATGGCCCACACCACGGCCGCGCTGCCCGCCGAAGACAAGCTGCGCATCCACGCCGAGCGCGCGCCGCACATCGGCATCGTCACCGCCTACAACGACATGCTCTCGGCGCACCAGCCTTTCGAGAGCTACCCCAGCCTGATCCGCTGGCACGCGCAGCAGATCGGCGCCAGCGCCCAGGTGGCCGGCGGCGTGCCCGCCATGTGCGACGGCATCACCCAGGGCGAGGCCGGCATGGAGCTGTCGCTGTTCTCGCGCGACACCATCGCCCTGGCCACCGCCGTGGCGCTCTCGCACAACGTGTTCGACGCCGCGCTCATGCTGGGCGTGTGCGACAAGATCGTGCCCGGCCTGTTCATGGGCGCGCTGCAGTTCGGCCACCTGGCCACGGTGTTCGTGCCCGCCGGCCCCATGACCTCGGGCCTGTCCAACGATGAAAAGGCCAAGGTGCGCCAGCAGTACGCGCAGGGTCTGGTGGGCCGCGAGGCCCTGCTCGAATCGGAGGCGCGCGCCTACCACGCGCCCGGCACCTGCACGTTCTACGGCACCGCCAACAGCAACCAGATGCTGATGGAGATCATGGGCCTGCACCTGCCGGGCAGCTCCTTCGTGAACCCCGGCACGCCGCTGCGCGAGGCCCTCACCAAGGCCGCCGTGGAGCGCGCCGTGGCCAACAGCGGGCGCACCGGCCAGCCCTACGTGCCGCTGTGGCAGATCGTCGACGAGAAGGCCATCGTCAATGGCGTCGTCGGCCTGCTGGCCACGGGCGGCTCCACCAACCACACCCTGCACCTGGTGGCCATGGCGCGCGCCGCCGGCATCCTGATCGACTGGGACGACTTCGCCGAGCTGTCGGCCGTGGTGCCGCTGCTGGCGCGCGTCTACCCCAACGGCAGCGCCGACGTGAACCACTTCCATGCGGCCGGTGGCCTGGGCGTGCTGATGCGCGAGCTGCGCGGCGCCGGCCTGCTGCACGCCGACGTGCACACCGTGATGGGCCCGGGCCTGGACGCCTACGGCCTGGAGCCCTGGCTGGACGGCGAGCGCCTGGCCTGGCGCCCCGTGCCCGAGCGCAGCGCCGACCTGAACGTGCTGCGCCCCGCGAGCGACCCCTTCAGCGCCGACGGCGGCCTGCGCCTGCTCACCGGCAACCTGGGCCGCAGCGTGATCAAGGTGTCGGCCGTGAAGCCCGAACACCGCGTGGTGCGCGCGCCCGCCGTGGTGGTGCACGACCAGCAGGAGCTGCTGGCCAGGTTCAAGGCCGGCGAGCTGGAGAAGGACTTCGTGGCCGTGGTGCGCTACCAGGGCCCGCGCGCCAACGGCATGCCCGAGCTGCACAAGCTCACGCCGCCGCTGGCCGTGCTGCAGGACAAGGGCTTCAAGGTCGCCCTGGTCACCGACGGCCGCATGTCCGGCGCCTCGGGCAAGGTGCCCGCGGCCATCCACGTCACGCCCGAGGCCGTGGCGGGCGGGCCGATCGCGCGCGTGCGCGACGGCGACCTCATCACGCTGGACGCCGAGCGCGGCCTGCTCAAGGTCGACGTGGACGAGGCCACGCTGGCCGCGCGCGCCCTGCCCGAACCCGACCTGTCCCACAACACCCATGGCACGGGCCGCGAGCTCTTCGGCCTGTTCCGCGCCCACGTCGGCGGCGCCGAACAGGGTGCCTCGCCGCTGTTCGCCTGAACCCCACCCGACACCGTCACCGCTCACCGCCCATGCAAGACCAGCACCTCAGCCACCCCGCCTTCCAATCGCGCGTCGTGCCCGTCATCGTGCTCAGCGACGCCCGGCAGGCCGTGCCACTCGCCCATGCCCTGCTCGACGGCGGCATCGACGTCATGGAGATCACCCTGCGCTCCGACGTGGCGCTCGACGCCATCGAGGCCGTGGCCCGGGCCCTGCCGCAGATGCACCTGGGCGCCGGCACCGTCACGCGGCCCAGCGACGTGCCTCGCGTGATCGACGCCGGCGCGCGCTTCGCGCTCTCGCCCGGCTGCACCGACGCGCTGGTGGACGCCATGCGCGCCACCGGCTTGCCCTTAATTCCCGGCGTGATGACGCCCGGCGAGGTCATGCGCGCGCGCGACCAGGGCTTCACGCTCATGAAGCTCTTCCCCGCGCAGCAGGCCGGCGGCATCGGCATGCTCAAGGCCCTGGGCGCGCCCCTCCCCGACGTGCGCTTCTGTCCCACCGGCGGCGTGGCTCCCGAGAACCTGCGCGACTTCCTCGCCTTGCCCAACGTCGCCATGGCCGGCGGCTCCTGGCTCACGCCGGCCGACGCGCTGCGCGACGGCGACTGGGCGCGCATCACCCGGCTGGCGCGCGAAGCCACCGCGCTCGCGCAGGGACAATGAACGCCACCGGCGCGCCCGACAGCGCCCGCGCCGCGCGCCCGCCACACCCATGACCACCATGCCACTGCCCGTCGCCCTGCCCGCCTGGCAACACCTCCAGGCGCTCGCCAACGAACCGCCGGTGCCGCTGCGCGAGCGGCTCGCCGAGCCCGAGCGCGCGCGCCGCCTCACCTGGTCCGCCGCCGGCCTCACGCTCGACGCCAGCCGCCAGGCCATCGGCACCGAGATCGAACGCGCCCTGCTCGACCTCGCCGCGCAGAGCCAGATCGCCGAGCAGCGCGAGGCCATGTTCCGCGGCGAGGCCATCAACACCACCGAAGGCCGCCCCGTGCTGCACGTGGCCCTGCGCGGCGGCGAGGCCGGCGGCCCCTGGGGCAACGCCATCCACGCGCTGGTGCAGCGCGAACTCGACCGCGTCTGCCGCTTCGCCGAAGAGCTGCGCGCCGGCACCGTGCGCGGCCACGCGGGCGACGCCTTCACCGACGTCGTCAACATCGGCATCGGCGGCTCCGACCTGGGCCCGCGCATGGCGGCCGACGCGCTCGCCCACCTGGCCAGCGACGCGGTGCGCGTGCACTACGTCTCCAACCCCGACGCCTGGGCGCTGTGGAGCGTGCTGCGCGGCCTGGATGCGAAACGCACGCTGTTCATCGTCTCCAGCAAGACCTTCACCACGCAGGAAACCCTGACCAACGCCGCCAGCGCGCGCCACTGGCTGGCCGACCAGGGCGTGCCGGCCGACGCCATCGCCCGGCACCTGGTGGCCATCACCGCCACGCCGGCCAAGTCCGCCGAGCTGGGCTACGACCCCGAGCGCACCTTCCTGTTCTGGGACTGGGTCGGCGGGCGCTACTCGCTGTGGTCGGCGCTGGGCCTGCCGCTGGCCATCGGCATCGGCGCGGCGGCGTTTCGCGAGCTGCTCGCCGGCGCGCGCGCCATGGACGGGCATTTCCTGCACGCCCCCTTGCAAGAGAACCTGCCGGTGCGCCTGGCCCTGCACGGTGTGTGGAACCGCAACTTCCTGCGCATGCCCACGCAGCTCATTGCCTGCTACGCCTCGCGCCTGGTGCGCTTCGTGCCCTTCGTGCAGCAGATGGACATGGAATCCAACGGCAAGCGCACGCACCTGGACGGCAGCGAGGCCACGGTGGACACCGGCCCCATCGTCTGGGGCGGCCTGGGCATCGACGGCCAGCACGCCTACTTCCAGCTCGTGCACCAGGGCCGCCACGCGCTGCCGGTCGATTTCATCGGCGTCCTGAGCGAAGACACGCCGCTGCCGCTGGCCGGCGCGCACCACGCCGTGGTGAACCTGAACCTGCGCGCCCAGGCCCAGGCCATGGCCCTGGGTCGCACGCTCGAAGAGACCGAGGCGCAGCTGCTCAAGGACGGCGCCGACGCCGAAACCGCGCACGCCCTGGCGCCGCACCGCCAGTTCCCCGGCAACATCCCCAGCCACCTGCTCTGGCTCGACCGGCTCGACCCCGGGCGCCTGGGCGCGCTGATCGCCCTGTACGAGCACAAGGTGTTCTGCCAGGCCGCCATCTGGCGCATCAACGCCTTCGACCAGTGGGGCGTGGAACTGGGCAAAACCATGGCCAAGGCCATGGAACGCGCGGGCGGCTGAGGCCTCCAACCCCTCGGTGACGGGCCTGTCCGGCGCGCGGGTCGGACCGGTCCTACACAGCCCGGCGCGGGCCGTTCCTAGCATGGGTGGACGCGACGGGCCTGGTCCCGCGCCTTCAGGAGAACGCCCATGACCCAAGCCTCCCATTCCCCCGCTGCCTTCACCCGCCACTGCCTGGCCGCCGCCGCCGCCCTGGCGCTCGCGCTGCCCGCCTGGGCCCAGGGTGCCGGCGCGGCCAAGACCTCGACCGACAACCGCTACCAGCAGGAGCGCGCCGCCTGCGCCGCCATGAGCAACCCGGAGTCGCGCACCAGTTGCCTGCGCGATCTGGGCGCGGCCCGCCAACAGGCCCGCCGCAGCCCGCGCGCGCCGGTGTCGCCGGAACAGCTGCAGCGCAACGCCCTGCAGCGCTGCCAGGTGCACACCGCGGCCGATGAGCGCGCCATCTGCGAGCGCATGGTGCGCGGCGAAGGCGAGGTCTCGGGTTCGGTCAGTGGCGGCGGGCTGATCCGCTCGATCGAAACCACCGTGCCGGCGCCAATGCCGGCGCCGGCGCCGATGCCGATGCCGATGCCGCCGTCCGAGCCGCCGCTGCGGCAGTGAGCCAGGGCCTGCTGCGCAGGCGGTAGGCCCGACCACCGGCCGGGGCGGCGATCCAGTAAGAGAAACAACAGAGTGCGGCACCAAGGCCGGTGCTAGCTTGTGCGCCCTCGGTACTCCCCTGGGTTCACGGACATGGCCTCTCTCCGACATGGAACGCTGCCCGCCCTGCTCTGCGCCGCAGGGCTGTCGGCCTGCGGCGGCAATCCCTCCGGCACCGCGCCGCCCGCCGTGGTCGTGCTGCCACCGCCGGCGCCCGCCCTCATGGCCAGCGCGTCCGCCCTGGCCCTGGCCGCGTCGGGCCAGCCCCGGCGGGTGCTCATCACCAACGTCGGCGGACAGGCCGCGCTCGACCTCGCGGTGAGCGCGGCCAGCGCGCTGCCAGCCGGCAGCGCCCTCGGCACCGACTGCGCGGCCCGCCTGTCGCCGGGGGCCAGCTGCACGCTCACCATCACGCCCGGCGCCACGCCCTCGGCCGCGCCCGGGGACACCACGCCCACGCCCGCCGAGCTGCGCATCGGCGGCAGCAACACGCCGGCCCTGGCGCTGTCGGTGTGGGTGCTGGGCTTCGGCAGCGTGTACCAGGGTGGCTACGTGTTCGACCTGGACGACACCACGCCCCCCACCGGCGGCGTGGGCGGCCAGGTGATGGCGCTGAGCAACGCCTGGCCGACCGCCGTCCAGGCCATGGACAGCCCCCTGGCGTCCAGCCCCACGGAGGGCGCCGCCAACACGGCGGCCCTCGTCAACACCGGCGGTCCCCCCACCGACCCGAACAGTCCCTACGCGGCCTGGGCTTGCGACAACGCCAGCGACGCCGGCTTCACCGACTGGTACCTGCCGGCCATCTGCGAACTGGGCTACGACCGGGACAACCGCGGCTCCGGCTGCGGCAGCGCCGCCGCGCCCACCCGGCCCAACATCCAGAGCCGGCTGGTGGACGCCGGCGTGAGCGGTGGGCTGAGCCCCCTTTTCGAGTACTGGAGTTCCACCGGCGCGGGGGGCGGCATCACCTGGACGCAGTACGTCGGGCCCGGCCCCACGGCGGCGCAACACGCCATCCCTTCGGCGGCCCTCTCCCTGGTCCGCTGCGTGCGCGCCCTCACCCCTTGAACGACACGGCCGGGCGCGCCGGCCGTGTCGCTCAGGTCACCGGCGCCGGGTTGAACAGCACCAGCTGGTTGTGCAGCTTCCAGCGCTCGGCCCAGGTCTTCTGGCGCCCGCTCGCCACGTCGAGCATGAAGCGGAACAGCGCCCAGCCCACGTCCTCGATGCTGGCCTGCCCGTCGGCGATGGTGCCGGCGTTGATGTCCATCAGGTCGTGCCAGCGCCGCGCCAGGTCGCTGCGCGTGGCCACCTTGATCACCGGCACCGCCGCCAGCCCGTAGGGCGTGCCGCGGCCGGTGGTGAACACGTGCAGGTTCATGCCCGCGGCCAACTGCAGCGTGCCGCAGATGAAGTCGCTCGCGGGCGTGGCGGCGTAGGTCAGGCCCTTGGCGCGCAGCTTCTCGCCGGGCGACAGCACGTTGGCGATCGGCGCGCTGCCCGACTTCACGATCGAGCCCATGGCCTTCTCGACGATGTTCGACAGCCCGCCCTTCTTGTTGCCCGGCGTGGTGTTGGCGCTGCGGTCCACGCCGCCGCGCTTGAGGTAGTCGTCGTACCAGGCCATCTCGCGCACCAGGGCCTGCGCCACCTCGGGCGTGGCGGCGCGCGCGGTGAGCTGGGCGATGCCGTCGCGCACCTCCGTGGTCTCGGAGAACATCACGCTGGCGCCCGCGCGCACCAGCAGGTCGGTGCAGAAGCCCACCGCCGGGTTGGCCGTGACGCCCGAAAACGCGTCGCTGCCGCCGCACTGCACACCCACCACCAGCTCGCTGGCCGGCACGGTCTCGCGCCGGCGCGCGTTCAGGCGCTTCAGGTGCACCTCGGCCTGGCGCAGGATGGAATCGACCATGCTCATGAAGCCGACGTGGGCCTCGTCCTGGAGACAGACCACCCCCCCCGCGCCGCTGCGCGGCTCCCCCCCTGGGACGGGGGGCACCGCCAGTGGCCCGGCAGAGCCGGTTCCACGGCGGTCCTGGATGGGGATTCCCTCGCTTGGGAAGAGCCGCTCGGGCTGCAGCTTCTCGCAGCCCAGGCTCACCACCATCACCTCGCCCCCGAAGTTGGGGTTCTGGCTGATGTGGCGCAGCGTGCGGATGGGGATCGCCGCGTCGGGCGCGTCGATGGCCACGCCGCAGCCGTAGCCGTGCTCCAGCGCCACCACGCCGTCCACGTTCGGGTACTGGGGCAGCAGCTCGGCCTGGATGCGCTGCACCGCGAATGCGGTGACGCCGGCCACGCACTGCACGGTCTGCGTGATGGCCAGCAGGTTGCGCGTGCCCACCGAGCCGTCGGGGTTGCGGTAGCCCTCGAAGGTGAAGCCCTCCAGCGGCGGCAGCGGCGCGGCGCCGCGCGTGGCCATGGGCAGGTCGTCCAGCCCACGCGCAGCGGGCATCTGCAGCAGGCGCTCGTGCACCCAGCTGCCGGCGGGAATGTCCTGCACGGCATAGCCGATGGGCACGCCATAACGCAGCACGGCCGCGCCCGCGGGCAGGTCCACCAGCGCCACCTTGTGGCCCTGCGGCACCCGCTCGCGCAGCACCGGCCCGCCCGGCAGCGCGCTGCCGGGCGGCAGGCCGCCGTCGTTGGCGACGATGGCCACGTTGTCCTCGGCGTGCATGCGGATCGTCAGCGGCGCCGCGGCCGCGCGGTTCGCCAGGGTATCGGGCATGGGCGTCTCCTATGATGCGGCGCACCCGCCATTCCCCGGTCCCTTGACCGGATGCGTGGCGCGAAGCGCTTGGTACCGGTACCATTCTAAGCCGCCCATGAAAGAAACCGACAACTCCCGGCGCGCCCGACGCGGCAGCGGGGCCATCACCGTGCGCGACGTGGCCCGCCTCGCGGGCGTCGCGCCCATCACCGTCTCGCGCGTGCTGAACACACCCGCGCAGGTCTCGCCCGACGTGCGCCAGAAGGTGCTGGAGGTGATCCAGAAAACCGGCTACGTGCCCAACCGCATGGCCGGCGGACTGGCGTCCTCGCGCAGCCGCCTGATCGCGGCGGTGGTGCCGAGCACGGTCATGTCGGTGTTCATGCCCACCATCGAGGCCTTGAACGAGACCCTGTTCGACGCCGGCTACCAGCTCATGCTGGGCCAGTCCGACTACTCCGCCGCGCGCGAGGAGGCCTTGCTGGAGGCCATCGTGGGCCGGCGGCCCGACGGCATCTTCCTCACCGGCATCCTGGGCCCGAGCCAGGGCCGCACGCGGCTGCTGGCCTCGGGCATTCCGGTGGTGGAAACCTGGGACCTGACGCCCACGCCCATCGACATGCTGGTGGGCTTCTCGCACGCCGACATCGGGCGCGAGGTGGCGCGCTTCCTCATGGACAAGGGCCGCCGCCGGCTGGCGCTGATCCGCGCCGAGGACGAGCGCGCGCAGCGCCGCGCGGACGCCTTCACCGAAGCGGTGCAGCGGGCCGGCCTGGGGCCGGTGGAAACGGTCAACGTGGGCGCGTCCCGTTCGCTGCGCAGCGGGCGCGAGGCGCTGGGCCACCTGCTGGCGCAGCGGCCCGACGTGGACGCCATCTTCTGCAGCTCCGACCTGCTGGCGCTGGGCGTGGCCACCGAGGCGCGCGTGCGCGGCATCGCCGTGCCGCACGACCTGGCGCTGGTGGGCTTCGGCGACGTGTCCTTCGCGGCCGACATGGCACCGGCGCTGAGCACGGTGCGCATCAACGGCGCCGAGATGGGCCGGCTGGCGGCGCGCTGCCTGATCGACCGGGCCGAGGGGCGGCCGGTCTCGCCCGCGGTGTTCGACGTCGGCTTCTCCATCGTCGAGCGCGAAACCACCTGAGCCGGGATATCCCCGACGGACAGGCGTTGACGGGCCCTTTTGGTACCGGTACCATGCCCACCGGATTCATTTTGGTACCGGTACCAAATGAAGACCCCTTTCCACCCAACAGGAGACAAGCCACCATGAAACAACTGTTGTGCGCGCTCGGCGCCGCCATGACCCTCACCACGGCCATGGCCTGGCCCGACAAGACCGTCACCCTCGTGGTGCCCTTCCCGCCCGGCGGCTCCACCGACATGATCGCCCGCACCCTGCAGCCCAAGCTGCAGGAAAAGTTCGGCGGCACCTTCGTCATCGACAACAAGCCCGGCGCCACCGGCACCATCGGCGCCACGCTCGTCACCCGCGCCGCGCCCGACGGCCACACCCTGTTCGTCTCCTCCCTCGGCCCCTACGTCATCGCGCCGCACCTCACCAAGGTCACCTACGACGCCACCAAGGACTTCGACTACATCACCGTCGCCGTGCAGGCGCCCAACGTGCTCGTGGTGCCCGCCGCCTCGCCGCACAAGAGCATGGCCGACGTCATCGCCTACCAGAAGGCCCACCCCGGCAAGATGACCTTCGCCTCCTCCGGCAACGGCAGCAGCGACCACCTCACCGCCGAGCTCTACTGGCAGCAGACCGGCACCAGCGGCGTGCACGTGCCCTACAAAGGCGGCGGCCCCGTCATGACCGACCTGCTGGGCAACCAGGTCGACTCGTCCTTCATGAACATCAACACCGCCATGCCGCAGATCCGCGCCGGCAAGCTGCGCGCGCTGTCCATCACCAGCGCCCAGCGCTCGCCCCTGCTGCCCGACGTGCCCACGCTCGACGAGCTCGGCATCAAGGACGCCAACGTCTACTCCTGGCAGGCCGTGGCCGCGCCCAAGGGCATTCCGGCCGACCTGAAAGCCAAGCTGCAGGCCGCCATCAAGGACGCGCTCAACGACCCGGCCATCAAGCCCAAGCTGGTCGAGGTGGGCTTCGAGATCGTGGCCAACACGCCCGAGGAGTTCACCAAGTTCCAGGCCGCCGAGTTCGCGCGCTGGAAGAAGCTGATCGAAAGCCGCAACATCAAAGCAGACTAACCCCCGCCGCGCTTCGCGCGACCCCCTGAAAGGGGGCGGCACCTGCGGCCTGGCAAAGCCAGTTCCGCGGTGCCCTGGGCCAGACCTCTTCGTTGACGAATTTCTCATGCTGAACCCCGTCCCCGTCGGCGCCACGCCGCGCATCACCGAGCTCATGGCCATTCCCGTCGCGGGCCGCGACGGCATGCTGCTCAACCTGAGCGGGGCGCACGCGCCCTTCTTCACGCGCAACCTGCTGATCCTGCGCGACAGCGCGGGCCGCACGGGCGTGGGCGAGGTGCCCGGGGGCGAGAAGATCCGCCAGACGCTGGAGGACGCGCGCGAGCTGGTGCTGGGCCGCGCCATCGGCGAGCACCAGCGCGTGCTGCGCGAACTGCACACGCGCTTCGCCGACCGCGACGCCGGCGGGCGCGGCCTGCAGACCTTCGACCTGCGCACCACCATCCACGCGGTCACCGCCATCGAGTCGGCCCTGCTCGACCTGCTGGGCCAGCACCTGGAGGTGCCCGTGGCCGCGCTGCTCGGCGAAGGCCAGCAGCGCGCCTCGGTGGAAATGCTGGGCTACCTGTTCTTCGTCGGCGACCGCAGCAAGACGCCCCTGCCCTATACCGATCCGGCGAGCGAGCCGGCGCACGCCGACGCCTGGTGCCGCCTGCGCCACGAGGCCGCCCTGACGCCCGAGGCCATCGTGCGCCTGGCCGAGGCCGCGCGCGAGCGCTACGGCTTCAACGACTTCAAGCTCAAGGGCGGCGTGCTGCGCGGCGACGAAGAGGTCGACGCCGTCACCGCCCTGCACGAGCGCTTTCCCGACGCGCGCGTGACGCTCGACCCCAACGGCGGCTGGCTGCTGAAAGACGCCATCCGCCTGGGCCAGCGCATGCGCGGCGTGGTGGCCTACGCCGAAGACCCCTGCGGCGCCGAAGACGGCTTCTCCGGCCGCGAGGTGATGGCCGAGTTCCGCCGCGCCACCGGCCTGCCCACGGCCACCAACATGGTCGCCACCGACTGGCGCCAGCTCAGCCACGCGCTGTCGCTGCAGTCGGTCGACATTCCCCTGGCCGACCCGCACTTCTGGACCATGGCCGGCAGCGTGCGCGTGGCCCAGACCTGCCGCGACTGGGGCCTGACCTGGGGCTCGCACTCCAACAACCACTTCGATGTGTCGCTGGCCATGTTCACCCACGTGGGCGCGGCCGCGCCCGGCAAGGTCACGGCCATGGACACGCACTGGATCTGGCAGGACGGCCAGCGCCTCACCAAAGAGCCGCTGAGGATCGTGAACGGCCACATCGAGGTGCCCCAGAAACCCGGCCTGGGCATCGAGCTCGACATGGCCGAGGTGGACAAGGCACACCAGCTCTACCGCCAGCACGGCCTGGGCGCGCGCGACGACGCCACCGCCATGCAGTACCTGATCCCGAACTGGACCTTCCACCCCAAGCGGCCCTGCATGGACCGCTGAGGCCGATCCCTTCGCCGGATCGCGCCGTTCTTTCCACCCCCCACAAGGCACCCGCATGCGACCGAACCGACTGCGCGAGATCTGGGCCCAGGGCGGCGCCGCCGTCAACGGCTGGCTCGCCATCCCCAACAGCTTCTCGGCCGAGACCATGGCCCACCAGGGCTGGGACTCGCTCACCATCGACCTGCAGCACGGCGTGGTGGACTACCAGGCCATGGTCCCCATGCTGCAGGCCGTGAGCACCACGCCCACCGTGCCCGTGGTGCGCGTGCCCTGGCTGGAGCCCGGCATCCTGATGAAAGCGCTGGACGCTGGCGCCTACGGCGTCATCTGCCCCATGGTGAACACCCGCGCCGACGCCGAGAAGCTGGTGGCCTACACGCACTACGCGCCGCGCGGCACGCGCAGCTTCGGCCCGGTGCGCGCCCTGCTCTACGGCGGCGCCGACTACCCCCAGCACGCCAATGACACCATCGTCGCCTTCGCCATGATCGAAACCGCGCAGGCGCTGGACAACCTGGACGACATCCTGGCCACGCCGGGCCTGGACGCGGTCTACATCGGGCCGTCGGACCTGTCGCTGGCCCTGGGCTGCAAGCCCACCTTCGACGACCTGGACCCCAAGGCCGCCGAAGCTGTGCAGCACATCCTGGCGCGCGCCAAGGCGCACGGCGTGGTGGCCGGCATCCACAACGGCACGCCCGAGGCCGCGCTCCGGCGCATCGCCATGGGCTTCCAGTTCGTCACCGTCAGCTCCGACGCGCGCCTCATGGCCGCGGGCGCGCAGCAAGTCGTCACCACCATGCGCGGCGGCATGAAGACCAGCAAGACCGCCAGCGGCTACTGACCCCCTCCCTTCAACGGAACACTCGAATGAAAGTCGGATTCATCGGCCTAGGGATCATGGGCACGCCCATGGCCCTGCAACTGCTCAACAAAGGCCACCAGCTCACCGTGCACACGCGCCGCCAGGTGCCCGAGGCCATCACCGCCGCCGGTGGCGTGCGCGCGGCCAACGCCGCCGCCGTGGCGAAAGAGGCCGAGGTCATCATCACCATGCTGCCCGACACGCCCGACGTGGAGGCCGTGCTGTTCGGCGAACACGGTGTGGCCGAAGGCCTGAAGGGCCCCGCTGGCGAGCGCAAGGTGGTGATCGACATGAGCTCCATCTCGCCCATGGCCACCAAGGCCTTCGCCCAGCGCATCAACGCCCTCGGCGCCGACTACGTGGACGCGCCCGTCTCGGGCGGCGAGGTGGGCGCCAAGGCCGGTACGCTCACCATCATGTGCGGCGGCGATGCCGCCGTGTTCCAGCGTGTGAAGCCGCTGCTGGAATGCATGGGCAAGAACATCACCCTGGTGGGCGGCAACGGCGACGGCCAGACCACCAAGGTGGCCAACCAGATCATCGTGGCGCTCAACATCGCGGCCGTGGGCGAGGCCCTGGTCTTTGCGAGCAAGGCCGGCGCCGACCCGGCCAAGGTGCGCGAAGCGCTCATGGGCGGCTTCGCCTCCAGCCGCATCCTGGAGGTGCACGGCGAGCGCATGATCAAGCGGACCTTCAACCCGGGTTTTCGCATCCAGCTGCACCAGAAGGACCTGGGCCTGGCGCTGCAAGGCGCGCGCGAACTGGGCGTGGCCCTGCCGCAAACGGCCAATGCCGCGCAACTGATGCAGGCCTGCGCCGCGCACGGCCTGGGCGAACTGGACCACTCCGCGCTGGTGCAGGCGCTGGAGATCATGGCCGGGCACCCGGTGGCCAAGGGCTGACGACACCCCCGACCGGGGCCGGCGGACCAGACGCCTGATACAGCAGGCGCCGGCCCGGGGCCTCGGCCACCGGCAGCCCATGGGTGGTGCGCAGTTGCGGGTCGGCGCCCAGCTGGAACAGCAAGGGGCCAACGGCTGAGGACTCGCCCGGCGCTGGCGCCCACAGCGCGCTGATCCACTGCAGGGCCCAGCTCGGGCCCGCGCCGTGGCGCCGGTCCAGGCGCGCGATGCCGCAGAGGTCGGCGACGGGTATGTGGGCCAGCAGGTCCAGCAGCGCCGTGTCCCAGGCCACCAGCGAGGTCTGCGACCGCTTCTGGCCGCGGCAAACGACCTGATGAACCAGCAGGTACCAGGGCCGCTCCAGCGCGAGCGTGATGGCCGGCCAATGCGTCTGGCGCGGGGCGACCTGCGAGGGGTGGAGGTGCTGGACGAGGCCGGGGGCGGTGATGAACACGGGTGGACTCCCTAAATGCGGCCAGTGTTGCCAGCGGGAGTTGGGGGGTTGGTCTGTTTTGAGCCACCAAATGGCTTACGAAATTCTGCAGATGAGGCCGTGGGGCAATAGCCGCGCATCTCCAAGGGCGGCCGGCCAAGCGACCTGTTGCCAGGGACGAAGCCGACGGCTTGATCGAGGAGGTTCTGGCTCAGAACCTGATCGCGGCGAGGAAGCGGCTGATGCTCACGCAGGACGCATTGAGCCAGCAATCAGGCGTCAGCGGGGCCCTCATCGCGAACATCGAACGTCAGGCGCGCAACCCCTCGCTTCAAACGCTGGCGAAGCTTGCGGCTTCGCTCGAACTGTCACTCGAAGCGCGGCTGAGTAAATAGCTTGGCGGAGGCCAAGCCGGTCTGTGCTGATTCGCTTTGAGGGGCTGATTTGCAGCGGGTGCTGCCGATCGCGAACGCTGGTTTCAAAGTCAGCTGTGGGCCCAGAAGCGGGTTTCGCCGAACTTAATTAGCACTACGCACGAAATGGAATCTCAGATCGGCGCGTGGTAACCGATTCGATTTCAATCCTCTGCATCAGAAAGAAAATTCCCATCTCCGCGAGGTTTTGATCTGAATTCGGTCCAATCCGAATTTCTGAAATGCATCGGATGACACCATCGGAATCTTTAAAATCGAACTCACGATGCGGGACGATGAGCGATCCTCGAAACCGATACGATGGAACTACATGAGGCTTATATAAACCACCGATCAACCGCCACTCGTCTTCTTCGTGGAATGACGGATCTTTCATCGTGCTAGCTAGGCGCGACATCTTTGGGAAGAACCATTTGGCACAAAACAGCATTCTTTTATGATCTTCCTCTCTATCGCTGTCAAGCACCTGATCCGGGACAAACCCAGGATACGACTCAATCGCATACTCGACCAACTCTTCGATCAATGCCGCCTGATGGACCCTGTCGTAAGTACATCGATTTAGGACGAAAAGTTGTTTTTTTGCGAAGTCTTCTAGTTTGGCTGGATCAAAGGCTAGATTGTAGCCGCCACCAGAACAATAGCCGCGCCATTGGCTTAACAGATCGCGCTTTGTTGACAGCGAGATGACCCAAGTCGTGCCGGGCATGCCGTCAATTAGCTCAACCATCCGATCGATCAGCTCCTCGAACCCAGAAAATCGGGCCGAACTCCTAATCCGCTGCATGTAGGCTTTGGCGAGGCCAGTTGCATGGATGAATTCTTTGGAGTCGTTAAGAAACTGAATGTGCGTCGCCCATAGAGTTCCCGTCGTCAGAGCGCCGCAAAGTCCCTGGACATTAGTGTAATGAGCGAGCGCTTCAGTGGGCCGCTCTGCGTAGAACGCTTCGATTTTTCTCAACTCAGTCTCTCTTCATTAGGGGAGCTTCGAGCGAAGCCTACACCAGCGCGCACGCAGGGGCCACGTCCCTTTTCACGAGCCGGCAAACGGCCACTCGCATTGAAAACCAGTCTTGAAGCAGACCTTGACACTCAGACTTAGTCTTCACAGCGGCGCCGCCAGTCGTCATCTCACTCTTCTTGACCACGGTCGGCTAAAGGCGGTCTTTGAGCGAGCTTTGAAGCAGTCGTTCAGCGTTTGAGCTGCGGCTGCCATCGGCATGGCGTTGCCCCATATGACAAACGACGAACAACCGCGCCTTGCTAGTCAAGTGCCCCTCCGGTTTGATTCGACTCAGGCGTAAGGGTTAGGCATCACCGCCAGCCCGTTTTGGTTGGCTTTGGACCGCCTTCGAGCATTCCTCCGTTAAGGGCAATCAACTCCGCCAACTGACGGTCAGAAGGTCCCAGCCTCGGGTCTCTGACTTGACGATAGCGAATGACTTGCTTGCCAAACCTCCCATCTTGACCATTCATGGGCGGCTCGAAGGCATGAATCATCGCTCCTTCGAAGTGATTGAGTAGCTGCTCGCGACCGATATGAAAGTCGCTTGTGTTATTTGATAGCCTCGGGTTGCTACTGTTCGCGGCGGTAACGCTCCGCATCCCAAACCACGTAAACGTGTCCCAGCGCCCAACAAGATCATCCACCCTATAGTGCATCTGCAGTCGTGCGAACAGGCTGCCGTTTGCTTGACCAACATAGACCGGGCGGTAGTCTGCGAACAGGATGTAGATGCCAGTCTGGTGCGCGAAGTTTGCCGGCGTTGAAGATACCCGCTTCGCGTTCACTCCGAGCAGGCGCGCGTTCGCCGGGGCGCCTTTCCAGTAGATGTCTGAGGCTTTCCATTGAGGACCCATGCAGAGGATTGGGGCTGCGGGCATTCGCTCTCCTTGTGATTCCTAACGTTTGAGCCAAAAGCCTTGTCGATACACCTTCGCTCGACCGAAGCGGCTGATCTCTGCCACAGGCAGATTCTATGGTCCAAACTTGATAGCGGACTTTTCCACTTTTACATGAGTGCAGCCCATCATCATGATCTTTCGCCGCAGCCTACCAATCATTCCAGAGCTTGACAGCCGCTTCCACGAAGGCGTCGCAGTTCGCCTGCGGCCAGCACGTATGAAAGCCGTCCCGCAGCAGGTAGTACTGCTCGTTAGCGCACACAAGATCGACCTTCTTCGCCTCCTGCTGATACCAATTCAGCGTATTAACGACGCAGTCTTGGTAGCTCGATATGAGCTTCTCATTCGGGACGTTATAGAGCAGACCTTCGATGTAGTACGAAGGGGCGACGCCAGCCTTGATCAGGCCATCGGCGACCATCCGGCTTCGCATATTCTTGAATACGCGTGCCATCGGCTTCATCCACTTGGACGAGGCCTGATGTTTGGCTGTCAGATTGGCTGAATGCTGTTTCGGGTAGTTCGCGATCCTTTCTCCATTGCCATTCCAGAAGCAGATGCCTTCGACATAGCTCGAATCGTTTGAGGTTCGGAACTTGAAGTACCGGCGAAACTGAATGGCTACGATCACGTCGGCCTTTCGGCGCGAACCGTTCGCGTCAATGGCGATGGCTTTGTCGCCAGCCTTGACTGCGTCTCCATACTCGTTCGTGAGCACGGAGAGCACATCCTGCTTGAAGTCGACATGCGTGTATGTGGCGTCGCGAAATGCCGACTTGTACGCCGCCCTCTCGTCTTCGGTCAGGCCTGTCAGATCGCTCTGAAAGCAGTCGTCAAGTCGAATGACGAGGTCCACGTCGCTCTCCGCGTAGATGTTCGTATCGTTGCCGTACGAGCCTTGCAGGAATACCTTGAAGTTCTTTCCGGTGTAAGGCGCGGTACTGGCCTCTAGGACATCCTTGATCGAGTTGTATGTGCTGCTCGACTGCATGATCGAACCTTGGTGCGACCACGTTTCGAGCTGCGATTCTGGTATGGGCATCCTCCCTCCCTAGCTACATCAAAAATTCGCGAAGCTGCTTTTCGCGCGAGGCGAACGATTCTCTGCCGCGCTGGAACAAGATGCCCAGCTTCTTAAGGTCGTGCTCCAACAAATCGGTCGCCATCTCGGGCGTGACGTAGGAGTCACTGATCCTGATAGTTGGTACGTCATGAAAAAGGATCTGACGCAACTGGTCCATCGACTGCGTGTTGATCTCCAAGGTCTTCTGCAGGAGCTGGACGCTGACGACGTACTTCTTCGCCAACCACATCAGCAAACCCGGCTTTGGATCTGGATAAATGCCCACGCCGACGCTGACCAGCCGGATGTCTTTGCGATCACGCTTGAGTGCCTGCACGGCGTCTGCAATCGCGTACAGCGTCGGATTGTTCGCGCAGTAGCCACCATCGATGAGTTCAATGTCTTCGCCCATCGAGGTTCGAACGGTCGTGCGCAAAAAAAACGGGTATGCAGAGCACGATGCCTTGACGGCGTCGGCAATGCTTACGCCGAAGCCTGGGGCGAATGTGCCGACTCGACCATGGGCCTGGGTAACGCTGCCTTTGAAGATCATCGGGCGTTCGGTAAGCCATTTTGCGGTAACCACACCGATACCAGTCTTCACATTAGCGAATGTCTCGTCACCGAAGACCTCATTCGCTAACGCCTTCAATGCCGCAGATCTGGCTGGAGCTGTCTTTTGCGACATCACCATTGGCACGTGCTTTCGGTACAGTTCCAAGATGCCGTCTACGCTATGCCCTAGCGCTATTAGCGATGCGATGATGGCGCCAGTGCTCGTGCCGAAGACTAGACCGAACTTCTGATGCAACGGACACCCGATCATGGCCTCAATTTCCTTCAATACTCCCAAGGTGTAGAAGCCTTTCGCGCCACCTCCATCCAGGGTCAACACCCGCAAAGGCGCAGACGCGGTTTGGCCTTCTTGAACATTCGACATCCTGTTTGCCCCTCCTCTTTCATGTTCTGGTCGTACTCTGCGGAAGCAGCATATTTTCCCACTCCGATTCCAATCAGATTGGTCTTCTCATGCGAGATGCGTTGAATTGAAGAAATTGATGCTCGTCCCCCTAACCATAGACTGCATTATCGGCACGCCTCAGCCGGCTTATGTTTGCTAGCCGTCGCTCATGAAGCACTAGATGAGAGACTGCCCACAGTCTGAAGCCGAATCTCGGGGTGAGCAATGACGCCACAGAAGCGCCACCTGATAGCGAGAGACAGCGCAACTTCCAACGCCTGCCAACCGATCTTCAGTGGCAGTGATACGGCTTCGAGCCGGCGTGACAACCGTTCTTGTCGGTGCCGCCTGAATGCGCATGCGCAAACGAGATCGTCGCCAATGCCACCAAGAGCAAAACAATTCCCTTCCTCATGTCCGGTCTCCTCTTCAGGTTGAAATCAATCGAACGCTTCTCGTGCCACGGGTTCAGCTGAAGCAGCGGACCGAGACGCCACGCACACGCAGTGTGCTATTTCCAATCTAAAGAGATCGACACGCCGGCGACATCCTCAACATGTGGAGTGCATAACCGCTAGCGTGAGAAAGTTGCAGTTTCTGGAAATGAATGAATGCGGCCGCCAAGCTGACTCGGGGTTCGGAACGGCTCGAACCACCTGGTTGCCATCGCTACGACGGTCCGCAGCGAATCAAGGGGCACATGTTCGTTGCAGCAGATCGGCCCGCAGCCCCCAGTCTGGAACTGTCCCCACCAAGCCGGCAGGGCCGCCCTCACCCGGCCATCGCGGGCGAAGGACAGAAAAGTGGCTCCAGATGATCCAAATCAAGCCCGGCACCCAGGGTCAGGTCCACACTGATTCTCAATAGCCAATAAGGCCACCCTGCTCCAGGTGGCGCTCAGCCGGAGCGGTCGAATCCATCCACCGGTGATGGCCTTCTGGGCGATGAAAAGAAGATGAACGCGCCATTCGGCCCGCATGCGCGAATGCGTTTCCAGACGGCGGGTATGTCTCGCGCCGACCCGCCTTGAAAGAACCTCCCATGAAACGCCACCCCGCTTTGCGCCATGGCCTGCTGGCGCTGGCGCTGTGCCTGACGGCGCTGCCCGTTCTGGCCGACGATGACTGCGATGCGCCGCTGAATCGCTGGCAGTCACGCGACGCCGTGCGGCAGATGGCGCTCGCTCAGGGCTGGCAGATACAGCGGCTGAAGATCGATGACGGCTGCTACGAAGTGCGGGGGACCGATGCCCAGGGCCGCAACTTCAAGGCGCGGATCGACCCGGAAACCCTGAAGGTCTTGAAGTTCAAGCAGGACAACCACCAACGAGACCGCGACCGCGACCGTGAGCGCGACCGCGATCGCTCCGCCGAATAGCCACCCTCCCCACAGGAACATCACCATGTCCAGACCTCTTTCAAGCCTTCTGGCCACCGCTTGCGCGTTGGCCGTTCCCGCGCTGGCCCACAGCCGCCCGCTCACGCTGACCGCCCAGCTCAAGAACTACGGCGGCGACGGCGCCTACATCGCCGCGTACCTCACCGATGCCAAGGGTGCCTATGTGAAAACGCTGTGGGTCGCCGGCGGCAAGGCCAAGTACCACAAGCACCTGTCCGACTGGAGCCGCCTTTCGGCCGGTGACGCCAAGCGCCTGGACGGCGTCACCGGCGCCAGCGTGGGCGCGGGGCGCACGCTCAAGGTGACCGCCGAGCTGGCCGATGCGCTGATCGACGCGGGCTACGAGATACGCCTGGACGCGGCCGCAGAAGACATGCGCGACAGCCCGTCGGAAGTCCGCCTGCCGCTGTCCACCGCCAACGCCGGCAAGCCGCAGCCCGGCAAGCAGTACATCCAGTCCGTGACCTTCGAGTTCAAGTGAAGGGTCTCGGGTCTCGCTTGACCTGGAAGGCCATCCACCGCTGGCTGGGCCTGACGGTGGGCAGCCTGGCCGTGGTGCTGGGCGTCACCGGCGCCGTGCTGGCGATCGATCCGGTGCAGCAGGCGTGGCAGGCACCCGCCGCACCGGGCGATCTGCCGGTGGCGACGCTGGTGGACCGCGTGTTGCGCACGGTGCCCGACGCGGAGGAAATCCGGCACCTGCCCTCGGGCGCCATCGTGGTGTTCAGCTTTGTTGGCGACCAGCCGCAGGCGTCTTACGTGGACCCGGCCGATGGCCGGGTGCTGGGTGCGTGGCAGGCCTCGGCGCTGCCGCGCTGGGTGAAGAACCTGCACCGCTCGCTGCTGCTGGGCGACGCGGGGCGCTGGGGCGCGGCGGGCATTGCGCTGGCCATGGGCCTGGTGTGCGCCTCTGCCCTGGTGCTGCTGCTGCGCCGCATGGGGGGCTGGCGGCGCCTGACGGCGCGGGTGCGTGGCTCGCTGGCGCAACGCATTCATGTGGTCACGGGCCGGGTGGTGCTCGTTGTCCTGAGCCTCACGTCGCTCACGGCGCTGACCATGAGCGCGTCCACCCTGGGGTGGGTCGCGCTGGACGCGGGGACAGAGCCCGACGCGCTGTCGGTGGTCACCGGCCAACCGGCGCTGCCCGCCGCGCAGTTGGCCGCGCTTCGAGGCATGGCTGTGCGGGATCTGCGCAAGCTGAATGTTCCCGGCACCACCGACCCAGAGGACACCTGGACAGTCGCCACGGCCCAAGGTCAAGGCTGGATCGACCGGTATTCGGGGCAACTGCTGGCCTGGCAGCAAGCCACCGTGGCGCAGCGCGTGTACGACCTGGCCGTGGTGCTGCACACGGGCGAATCGGCCTGGCCCTGGGCCTTGGTGCTCGGCCTCGTGGGCGCCAGCGTGCTGCTGTTCTGGCTGTCGGGCGTTGTCATCTGGTGGCAGGCCCGCCGCCAGGCGCCCAAGATCACGGGCAACAGCCCGCTGGCACAGGCCGACGTGTTGATCTACGTGGCCAGCGAAGGCGGCAGCACCTGGGGCTTTGCACAAACGCTGCAGGACGCGCTGCGCCCGCTGGGCCTGCGCGTGCACACCAGCGCGCTGGAGAACTTTCAAACCACCGCCGCCACGCGGCAGGTGTTCGTGCTGGCGGCCACCTATGGCGAAGGCCAGGCCCCGGCCCACGCCAGCCATGCCCTGGCGCGCATCGCCAAGCTCAAGGCCGGCGCCGTGCCGGTGACGGTGCTGGGCTTTGGCGACCGGCAGTTCCCGGCCTTCTGCGGCTTTGCGAAAGTGCTGGACCAGACGCTGCGCGCGCGGGGCTGGCCCTCGCTGCTGCCGCTGGAATGCATTCACCAGCAATCGAGCCAACAGTTCGCCCGCTGGGGCCTTGCCTTGGCACAGGCACTGGGCAAGCCGCTGGTGCTGGAGCATGTGCCGCGCGTTCCGTCCACCACAACCCTCACGCTGATCGAGCGCCGGGACTACAACGGCGGTGCCGGGCCGGCCACGGCGATCCTGCGCTTCGCGTGGCCGGCACAGCGCCTGGGCGAGCGCCTGCGCGGGCAGGGCCTGGCGCGGTTCGCGGCGGGCGACCTCGTGGGCATTCTGCCGCCGGGTTCGGCCGTGCCGCGCTACTACTCGCTGGCCTCGGGCCAGCAAGACGGCTTTCTGGAGATCTGCGTGCGTCAGATGGCCGGCGGTCTGTGCTCCACGCATTTGCTGGGCCTGAAGCTGGGCGACAGCGTCACCGCTTTCATTCGGGCCAACCCGGGTTTTGCCTTGCCGCGAACGCGTCGGCCCGTGCTGCTGATCGGTGCGGGCACGGGCGTGGCACCGCTGGCCGGGTTCATCCGCCGCAACGACAGGCACCGCCCCATGCACCTGTACTTTGGCGGGCGCGACCCGGCGCGGGACTTCTACTTCGGCCCCGACATCCAGCGCTGGCTCGCGCAGGGGCGCCTGACCACCTTGCACACGGCCTTCTCCCGGGTGCCCGACGGTGGGGGTTATGTGCAGGATGCCCTGCGACGCGACGCCGAACAGCTGCGCGAGCAGGTTGCACGGGGCGCCATCGTGCGTGTCTGCGGCGGCCGCGCCATGGCGCAGGGCGTCACCGAGGCGCTGGACGCGGTGCTGGCGCCCCTGCAACTGAGCGTGGCCCAACTCAAGGCCAGCGAGCGCTATGCCGAAGACATCTTCTGAAGCGGCTGCGATGGGCAGGCACAGCACCCTGCACGGCCCGACCATGGGCACGCGCTGGTCGGCCACGGTCGACACCGACAGCCGCCTGGACCTGGCGGCCTTGCGCGTGGACCTCGCCGCGGCGGTGGCGCAGGTCGACGAACAGATGTCGCCCTGGAAGCCGGACAGCGACCTCATGCGCCTGAACCGCGCGCCCGTGGGCACCTGGGTGGACCTGCCCGCCGAAACGCTGGAGGTGCTGGACAGCGCGCTCGATGTCCAAGGCCTGAGTGCGGGGGCGTTCGACCCCTGCGTGGGGGACCTGGTCGACGCCTGGGGCTTCGGCGCGGTGCGCGACGCACCCGACGCGGCCGCCATCCGCGCCGCGCGCCAGCCCAGGCCGCCCGCGGGGCACGGCGGCCTTGAGCTGGAACGGTCCGCAGGCCGAGCCCGCAAACGCGCGCCCCTGCAGCTCGACCTGTGCGGCATTGCCAAAGGCTACGCGGTGGACCGCATGGTCGCGGTGCTGCAACGGCACGGTGTGCGGCACGCACTGGCCGCGCTGGACGGAGAGCTGCGCGCCGTGGGTCGCCAGGCCAGCGGCGCGCCCTGGGCCGTGGCGCTGGAACGCCCCGAGGCGGGTCTGCGCGCGGTGCACGGTGTCATCGAGCTGGACGACCTGGCCGTGGCCACCTCGGGCGACTACCGGCGCTTCCTGCGGGTGGGCGATGCGCGCCTGGCCCACACCATGGACCCGCGCCGCCGCGCGCCGGTGAACAACGCGGTGGCGTCGGTCACCGTGCTGGCGCGCACCTGCATGCACGCAGACGCCTGGGCCACGGCCTTGCTGGTGGCGGGTCCCGACGAAGGTCTGGCCATGGCACAACGCATGGGACTGGATGCGCTGTTCCTGCTGCGCAGAGCAGAGGGATTGGTGGAACTGGGGCTGGGTCGGTTGGGCGAATCCGCAGAGCCGGCCAACGGATGACCGTCGACCGCGCCCCGCGGGGGTGACGGCAGGGCCCGGTGCCGCCAGAATGCCCCTTCACCCGAACCCACCCAGGAGGCTTCCCGCATGGCAACCCAGCAACTGCACCGTGGCCGGCTCATCGACCACATCCAGCTCGTGGTGCGCGACCTTGCGGCCTCGCGGCGCTTCTACACCGCCGTCCTCGACAGCCTGGGCATTCCCATCGGCGGCAGCGACGACAGCTACTTCTGGGCCGATGAGCTCTTCGTCTCCACCGCCGACAGCATCGCCGCGCAAGGCCATCTCACCGGCCGCCACCACCTGGCCTTCCAGGCCGCCAGCCGCGCGGCGGTGGACGCCTTTCACAAGGCCGCCCTGGCCCATGGCGGGCGCGACAACGGCGGCCCTGGCGAGCGCCCCTACCACCCGGGCTACTACGCGGCTTTCGTGCTCGACCCGGACGGCAACAACATCGAGGCCGTGTACCACGGCGAGGCCGAGCGCAGCGCGCCCTCGGTCAGCATCCGCTTCTGAAGCGGGCCCGCTCGCCGGGTCTCAGCGCGCCGGGCGGGCCTCACCGCGCCAGGCCTTCTCGATCGCCGCCACGTCGATCTTGCGCATGGTCATCATCGCGTCGAAGGCGCGCTTGGCCGCCGCGCGGTCGGGGTCGTTGACGGCCTCGGTGAGCACGCGTGGCGTGATCTGCCAGGACACGCCCCACTTGTCCTTGCACCAGCCGCATTCGCTTTCCTGGCCGCCGTTGTTCACGATGGCGTTCCACAGGCGGTCGGTCTCGGCCTGGTCGTCGGTGGCCACCTGAAAGGAAAAGGCCTCGCTCTGCTGGAAGGCGGGGCCGCCGTTGAGGCCCAGGCAGGGCAGGCCCAGCACGGTGAACTCGACGGTGAGGACATCGCCCTCCTGGCCCGAGGGGTAGTCGCCGGGCGCGCGCATCACGCGGCCCACCGCGCTGTCGGGAAAGGTCTGGGCGTAGAAGCGCGCGGCGTCGAGCGCGTCGCGCTCGTACCAGAGGCAGATGGTGTTTTTGGCCAGCATTCAGCGTCTCCTGATCCAGTGAGCGGGCACGCCCCGCACGGCGTCGTGAGGCCCAGCTTACAGGGCCGGCGACTTGATGCACATCCATCCGCCTCGACGATCCCCATCGGCGCGCGCCAGGCGGTGCGGTTGGTTGACGCGCGTCAGACTGGCGGGCGCGCGCCAACCTAGAGTGGCACACGGCAGGAAAGACATCCCGGCCACCCCCAGGCAGCCTGGGCAACTTCGACGGCACGGTGGTGTGGACCCATGCGCCGGCCACCTGGCAGGGCCAACCGGTGGTGGCCTTCGGCTCGCCGCAGGCGGGGGCGGGCTTGTACGGCCCGCGAAGTGATCGCGACACCCCCATGAAAAAACCGGCCCTCGGGCCGGCTTCTTCTGTGGCAGCGGGCTTACTTGCCGCCGCGCGCCTTGGCCACCGCCGCCTGGGTTTCCTTCCACAGGTCTTCACCCACGTTGCTGGCGATGCCGGCGTTCACCGCGCTGAGCTTGTCGCGCATGCGGTTGGCCTCGGCGGGGCTGAGCTGGTTGATCTGCATGCCCTTGCCCTTGAGTTCGGCCAGCGCCTTGTCGGCCTCGGCGCGCGTGTCCTTGCGCTCGAAGTCGCGGCTCACTTTCGCGGCGTCCGCCAGCACCTTGCGCTCGGCCGCGCTCAGCTGGTCCCACCACTTCTTGCTCACGGTCACGATCCAGGGGCTGTAGACGTGGTTGGTGACGGTGAGGTACTTCTGCACCTCGTAGAACTTGCTGGAGAGGATGGTGTTGTACGGGTTCTCCTGGCCGTCCACGGTCTTGGTTTCGAGCGCGGTGAACAGCTCGGAGAACGGCAGCGGCACGGCGTTGGCGCCCAGGGTCTTGAAGCTGTCGATGAAGACGTTGTTCTGCATCACGCGCAGCTTGATGCCGTCCAGGTCTTCCAGCTTGGCCACGGCGTGCTTGTTGTTGGTGAGGTTGCGAAAGCCGTTCTCCCAGTAGGCCAGGCCCACCAGGCCTTTCTCCTGCAGCTTGTCCATCACCTTCTGGCCCACGGGGCCGTCGAGCACGGCGTCGGCTTCCTGCGCATTGTTGAACAGGAAGGGCGTGTCCCAGATCGCCATCTCCTTGGTGATGCCCACCAGCGTGGCGGTGGAGCCCACCATCATTTCCTGCGCGCCGCCGATGAGGGCCTGCTGCATCTGCACGTCCGAGCCCAGCGCGGCGGCACCGATGGCGCGCACGCGCATCTTGCCGCCCGAGGCTTTCTCCACCTCCTGCGCGAACAGCTTGACCGCGCGGCCCTGGTTGGAGTCTTCGTTGAGGCCGTAGCCGAAACGGATGATGCGCGGCTTGAAGTCCTGCGCATGGGCCAGGCCGCCGGCCACGGTGGCCAGGGCCACCGACAGCGTGATGGCGAGTTGCTTGAATTTCATGGTCATCTCCTGGGTTGTTGGCGGCGTGCGCCGTCGGGTGAAAACGGGAAGGGGTTCAGAACATCCACTTGAGCGGCTGCAACACGATCGCGGGGAAGCCGATCAGCAAGGCCAGCATGGCGACATAGACCAGCAGGAAGGGCATCACCCCGCGGATCACCGGCTCCATGCGCAGGCCGCCCACGCCGGCCACCACGTTGAGCACCGTGCCCACGGGCGGCGTGAGCAGGCCCAGGCAGCCGATGAAGATAAAGACGAAGCCGAAGTACACCGGGTCGATGCCGGCCTTGGCGGCGAGCGGCGCGAGCACCGGCGCCAGGATGAGGATGGTGGGCGTGAGGTCCATCACCATGCCCACGGCGAGCAGGAACACGGCCACCACCACCATGAAGAGGTAGGGGTTCTGCAGCAGGGGGCCCATCACGCCGGCCAGTTCGTTGGGCAGGTCGGCCAGGGTGATCATGTAGCTGGCCGCCGTGGCGGCGCCGCACAGGAACATCACCACGCCGGTGGTGCGGGCGGCGTCCACGAACACGCGGTACAGGCCCGCCACGCTGAGCTCGCGGTACACGAACATGGCCACGATCAGCGCGTACACCGCCGCCACCACCGCCGCCTCGGTGGGTGTGAACAGGCCCAGCCGGAGCCCGCCGATGATGATGACCGGCATGAACAGCGCCCAGATGCTGGAGCTGAGCACCGCGCGGCGCTGCGCCCAGCTGGTCTTGTCGGCCACGGGCAGCTGTTCCTTGCGCGAGATGCGGCGCCACACCAGGACCAGGCTCACCGCCATCAGCAGGCCGGGCACGATGCCCGCGAGGAAGAGCTTGCTGATCGAGGTGTTGGTGGTCACGCCGTAGATCACCATGGGCATGGACGGCGGGATGATGGGCGCGATGATGCCGCCCGAGGCGATGAGGCCGGCGCTGGTGCCCTCGGGGTAGCGCTGCTGGCGCATCATGGGCAGCAGCAGCGTGGCCAGCGCGGCGGTGTCGGCGATGGCCGAGCCGCTCATCGAGGCCAGCATGACCGAGGCCGCGATCGCCACGTAGCCCAGGCCGCCCGGGATGTGGCCCACGAAGGCGCGCGCCAGGTCGATGATGCGCCGGCTCAGGCCACCGGCGTTCATGAGCTCGCCGGCCAGGATGAAGAAGGGCACGGCCAGCAGGGGGAAGCTGTCGAAGCCGGCCTGCACGTTCTGCGCCAGCAGCTGGGCGTCGAAGAAGTCGAGATGCACCATCAGCGCCAGCGCGGTGAGCATGAGCGCGAAGGCGATCGGCACGCCCACCGTCATGGCGGCGAACAGCACCAGCAGGAAGAGCGCGATGGTCATGCGGCACCTCCCTCGCGCCCGCCACGCAGCTCGTTGGCGGCCTGCAGCACCAGCAGCAGGGCCATGCACACGCCCATCACGAAGATGGCGCCCGCCGCCAGCGCCAGCGGGTAGTTCATCACCGGGCTGCGGCTGTTCATGCCCACCACCACCTGGGCCCAGGCGCCGGTGATGAGGTAGTAGAGCGACAGGCCGATGAGCGCGCGCGTGAGCCAGCGCAGGGCCGCGGCGGGCTTGCCGCTCAGGCGCGTGGTCACCAGATCGAAGCCCAGGTGCTTGCCCTCGGCGAAGGTCAGCGTGGCCGCGACGGAGACCAGCCAGACGAACAGCAGGCGGGACAGTTCTTCCGACACCACCCAGCCCGTGCCCCACACGTAGCGCAGCACCACGTTGCCGAACACCGCCACCACCATGCCCAGCAGGCACAGGGCCAGCAGGCCCTCGGCCAGGTGCTTGATCGCGTTCAAGGCCTTCATGCGCGCACCTCCTCGCCCGGCGCGGGCACCGAGCGCACCCAGTCGGCCACGGCGTCCACGAGCTCGGGCAGCGGGCGCATGGCATCCAGCGCCAGCACGCCGGGCTCCAGCGAAGGATCTTCCAGCGCCTCGAACTGGCTGTCGACCAGGCTCACCGGGAACAGGTGGCCGGGGCGCGTGGCCACGCGATCGCGCGCCTGCTCGCGGCTCAGTTGCAGGAACACGAAGCGCAGGCCCGGCGCGGCGGCGCGCAGGCGCTCGCGGTAGCGGCGCTTGAGCGAGGAGCAGGTGAGCACGGCGCCGTCGGCGCGCGCGGCGAGCTGGGCCGCCAGGGTGTCGAGCCAGGCGGCGCGGTCGTCGTCGCTGAGGGCGATGCCGCCGCGCATCTTGGCCAGGTTGGCCGGCGGGTGGAAATCGTCGCCCTCCAGCAGCGGCAGGCCCAGCGCGGCAGCGCTCTGCTGGCCGAGGCTGGATTTGCCGCAACCGGCCACGCCCATGACGACGAGGCGGGTAGGAACAGGGTTCAAAGCCATTTGGTAGCGCTGTCCAATGAATCCGAAAGAAACGGCCCTGGGAACAGGACCGTCTGCGGGTGTCGCGTTCACTCGGGGATCGCTCTGAACTGTGTGATGATCAGGGCGAATCCGGATGCGAAGCCCGCTATGGTAGCGCTATCCTATTGCCGATCCGCACCACCCATCGACAGGGAAAACCCTTGCCCCCCACCCCGCCGCCGACCGAACGCCGCCGCCGCCCCAGCGGGCGCATCACCCTGCAGGACGTGGCCCGCGAGGCCGAGGTCAGCCCCATCACCGCCTCGCGCGCGCTGCGCGGCGAGCGCGGCGTGGCCGCCGAATTGGTGGAGCGCGTGAAGACCGCCGCCGATCGCCTGGGCTACGTGCCCGACCCGGCGGCGCGCGCCCTCGCCTCGGCGCGCGGCACCCAGGTGCCGGTGCTGGTGCCACTGCTGTCCAACGCCCTGTTCGTGGACGTGATCGAGGCCGTGCACCGCGTGCTGCTGCCGCACGGCTACCAGCCATTGATCGGCGTCACGCACTACGACCCGATGGAAGAAGAGCAGCTGCTGCGCAGCTACCTCGCGCAGCGCCCGGCGGGCGTGCTGCTCACCGGCTTCGACCGCACCGAGGCCGCGCGCCAGATGGTGGCGGCCAGCGGCATGCCCTGCGTGTACCTGATGGAGCTGACCGAGGCGCCCGGCGTGCACTGCGTGGGCTTCTCGCAGCAGGACGCGGGCCACGCCATCACCCAGCACCTGCTGGACCGGGGACGCCGGCGCATCGCCTTCGTGGCCGCGCAGCTGGACCCGCGCGTGCTGCAGCGCGCCGAGGGCTACCGCCGCTGCCTGCGCGCGGCCGGCCTGTACGACGCCCGGCTCGAACTGCTGAGCCCGCAGCCCTCGTCCATGCGCCTGGGCGGCGAGCTGCTGGAGGACCTGCTGCGCACCCGGCCCGAGGTGGACGCGGTCTTCTTCTGCAACGACGACCTGGCGCAGGGCGGCCTGCTCGCGGCCTTGCGCCTGGGCGTGAGCGTGCCGCAGCGGCTGGCGGTCGCGGGCTTCAACGACCTGTCGGGCAGCGACCAGATGCTGCCGCCGCTGACCACCGTGCGCACGCCGCGCCGCGCCATCGGCGAGACGGGCGCGCGCATGCTGTTGTCGCTGCTGCGCGGGGAGGCGGTGCCCACCAACAGCGCCGACCTGGGCTTCGAGCTGGTGGTGCGCGGCAGCAGCTGAGCCGCGGTGCCGGCCGGGCGGCCCTGTTACAGATGGCAACCAGCGCCGCCCGCTGCCTTAACCCGGCTTAACTTGGGCGTTGGACAATCCCCGCCCATGTTTTCGAACCTCCCCCGCCGGGCGACGCTTGCCCTGGCGCTCGCCGCCGCCGTTGCCGCCGCGCTGCCAGCCAGCGCCCCCGCCTTCGAACTCCCCTCGCTCGACCCCATCGTCCACTACCAGCCCAAGCTGCCCCTGCAGGTGCTGACGGCCGATGGCGAAGAGATCGCGCAGTTCGGCGCCGAGCGGCGCGAGTACGTGCCGCTGGAGCGCATTCCCCTGCAGCTGCAGCAGGCCGTGCTGTCCGTGGAGGACGCGCGCTTTCGCGAGCATTCCGGCGTGGACCCCAAGGGTATGGCGCGCGCGCTGGTGGCCGCCATCACCGGCGGGCGCAAGCAGGGCGCCTCCACCATCACGCAGCAATTGGTGCGCACCATGCTGCTCACGCGCCAGTTCTCGGCCGAGCGCAAGGCCAAGGAGATCTGGCTGGCGCTCAAGCTGGAGAACGAGATCTCCAAGGACCGCATCCTGGAGATCTACCTCAACGAAATCTTCCTGGGCCAGCGCGCCTACGGCTTCGCCGCCGCCGCGATGACCTACTTCGGCAAACCGCTGGACAAGCTCACGCTGGCCGAGAACGCCATGCTCGCGGGCCTGCCGCAGAACCCGTACTACGCCAACCCGGTGGCCAACCTGGAGCGCGCCACGCAGCGCCAGCGCGTGGTGCTGGAGCGCATGCGCGCCACCGACGCCATCACCGACGAACAGCTGGCCCAGGCCAAGGCCGAGAAGCTGCGCCTGCGCACGCCCGGCCAGCGCAGCGTGCACGCGGCGCACGTGGCCGAGATGGCACGGCAGGCGGTGGTGGAGCGCTTCGGCACCGAGGCCTACTCCAAGGGCCTGCGGGTGACCACCTCGCTGCTGGCGGCCGATCAGCGCGCGGCGCACGCGGCCGTGCAGCGCGGTGTGCTGGCCTTCGACCGCCGCGGCGCCTGGCGCGGACCGGAAGACAAGGAAACCCTGCCCGCCGGCAACGGCGCCGAGCTGGAGCGCGCCGCCGCCGAGGCCCTGAAGGACCACCGCGACGACGAGACCCTGCGCGTGGGCATCGTGCTCGACGCCAGCCCCAAGGCCCTGCGGGTGCAGCTCGCCAGCGGCGAACGCATCAGCGTGCAGGGCGAGGGCCTGCGCTGGGCGCAGCGCGGACTGGACGCCAAGGCCAAGGCGCCCCTGAAGATCGAACGCGGCGCCATCGTGCGCGTGGTGAGCACCGGCAAGACCAAGGACAGGAAGGGCGATGTCTGGGCCATCTCGCAATGGCCCGAGGCCGAGGCCGCGCTCGTTTCCATGGACCCGCGCACCGGCCGCATCCGCGCGCTGGTGGGCGGCTTCGACTTCACGCGTCAGCCCTTCAACCACGTGACACAGGGCTGGCGCCAGCCGGGCTCGGCGCTCAAGCCGCTGCTGTACTCGGCCGCGCTGGAGTCGCGCGTGATGCCGGCCACGGTGGTGGACGACCTGCCCTTCACCGCCGCCAATGGCTGGAGCCCGTCCAACAGCAACGGCCAGCACCAGGGGCCGATCAGCGTGCGCGAGGCGCTGGCGCGCTCCAGCAACCTGGCCAGCGTGCGCGTGCTGCAGCACACCGGCACGCCGGCCGCGCGCGACTGGCTCGCCCGCTTCGGCCTGGACCCCGCGCGCCAGCCCGACGACCTGACCCTGGCCCTGGGCACCGGCAGCGTCACGCCGCTGCAAATGGCCCAGGCCTACGCCACGCTGGCCAATGGCGGCTGGCGCGTCTCGCCGGTGGTGATCGAGAAGATCACCGACGCGCAGGGCAAGCTGCTGTTCGAGGCACCCCCCGCCGCGCCGCTGGCGGAAGAAGACCGCGCCATCCCGGCGCGCAACGCCTACGTGATGGGCAGCCTGCTCAACGAGGTGACCCGCAGCGGCACCGCCGCGCGCGCGCAGGCCGTGCTCAAGCGCACCGACATCTATGGCAAGACCGGCACCACCAACGACGCGGTCGACGCCTGGTTCGCGGGCTACCAGCCCACGCTGGCCGCCACCGTGTGGGTGGGCTACGACCAGCCGCGCAGCCTGGGCCGCAGCGAATCGGGCGGGCGCGCGGCGCTGCCGATCTGGATCGACTATATGGGCGCGGCGCTCAAGGGCCAGCCCGTGGTGCCGGTGGCCGCACCGCCCGAGGGCCTGGTGCGCGAAGGCGATGACTGGCTCTACGCCGAGTGGCGCGACGGCGGCTGGGTGTCGCAGATCTCGGACACCGCCGGCACCCAGTACAAGACGAACTTCGGTGGCGAGATCGGCAAGCTTTTTGATTCCATCGGCAACTGGCTGCGCAGCGGCACGCGGCCGACGCCGCCCGGCGAGTGAGGCCGGGCGCGGCCCCGCCACCGGGGCCTTGGCCGCTCAGCCAAGGGCCGTGGCCTCGTCCAACAGGCGCCAGAGCCCGGGGTCTTGCCGCCCGTCGCGCAGCTGCTGGGACACCGCCCGCACCAGGTCGGGGTCGATCGTTTCCGTCGGCCCCGTGAGCAGTTCGCGCAGGGTGGACGGGTCGAGCAGGCCCAGGCGCATCACGCGCACGATCTCCGGCGCATGGGCTTCGCTGCGGTGCCCGACGGCCGCGCGGCGCGTGTCGATGGTCACCCCGCTCAGCGACAGCAGATCGCTCATGGGCAGCCACCCCTGCTTCAAGAAGCCCTCGGCGAGATCGGGATCGTTGTGCAGGTGGCAGAAGAAGAAGGCCCTGAGCCCGCCCACGCAGTGGGCCAGGAAGTAGTCGCCCCGGCCCAGGCTTCGCCACAAAGGCTTGGCGAACACGTCCCTGACACCCGCCCAAGGCGATGGTCCGCTGGACACCAGATGCGTACTCCCCAGCAGCAGGTTCTTCCAGGCCACCGCACGCAGGGCCTGCAGCGTCGCGCCCCCCGGCAAAGGATGGGGCAGGCTCATGTACACGGCGCGGACCCGGTCGAAGGTCTGGAGGAAGTCGATGAGTGTTTTCACCAGACCCACATCGCGCGGCCCCGTCATGCCACCGCCGCAGACGATCCTCAGCTCGCGCAATGTGTCGTGCCGCTGCGGATTCGCCAGGGCCTGCAGGAGCGCCACGGTGGTGTCCACCCGGAGGGTTCCCAGTGTCAGGTTCTGGGGGTGCAGCCATTCCACGAGCCAGGCCGCCAGCGGGGCGTCGTCCGCGTGGTGCACGCCCAGGCGGACCGTCTCCACGCGGGCCATGGGCCGCAGGGGCAGCCCTTCTGGCGCCGCCCAGCCGTCGACCACCGCCAGGGGCTGGATGTCCACCTCGACCTGGCGCAGTGAAGGCTGCCCCACCACCCGGGTCCACAGCAGCATCCAGGCCGGACCGTCCAGGTGCCCGCACACCCGCAGTTCGATCGAATGCAGCAGGGGACGGGGCGTCGCCAGCCACTCGGCCAGCGGCCCGGCGGTGGCGCTGGTGAGCGAGAGGTTCAGGCACAGGGGCACCCGGGCATTCGCCAGGCGCGTGTAGGCCCCCGCATCGGGCAAGGCCGCGAGACGCCACTGGTGGCCGGGGCTGAGCACCGCCACGGCGCGCAGCAGGGCGTCTTCCCCGGGGGTCTTCATGGCGAGCGCCGACAGCACGCTGGCCACCTGTATTTCCAGGGCACGGTCCAGCGCCTTGCACAGCGCCATGTTCAGGAAGTCGGCGAGCGTTGGGTCGGGCGAGCTCCGAACCCAGGCCGGGTCGCCCACGATCAAGGGGCGCACCGAAGCGCCACTTAATACGAGGCAGGCCTTGGAGCCGGCGAGCGCCCAGCGCAGGGGCGCGGGGATCGGCCGCTGGATGTCGTGGTCCACCGTGACCGTGAGGCCCGCCAGCCGGCCTTGCGCCGCCAGGAGGTCCAGGGTGGCCAGCAAGGGCACCAGGGCCGCGGCTTCGATGTGGACCGACAGGTGCAGGTGCAGGGCCGGCACCTCGGCGTCGGCCCGCTGCAGGGACTGGATCAGCGCATCGACCGCGCTCGGCCCATCGATGTGGATCGGCTGCGCGCCGGGGTTGGAGGGAGCGTCGCGGGCGGGCGTGCGGCTCTGCGGATCGGTGGTGCGCGTGAGCTGGACGGACGAGAGCGATCGTTGAAAGCGTTGCATGGCGGGCGCAGGGGAACGGGCGTTGCGGGAATCGAACCCGCCCTGCGTTGCCGCGGTGGGCGGTTCGTTCCCCCGCCGCGCCCGGCTTGAGCGAACCCAAAGAACCCGCTCCCCTCCGCAGGCGCCGCTCAGCCCGCCAGCCGCCGCGCGTACTCCGCCTCCAGCCGCGTGTGCAGCGCCCAGTAGCGCGGCCGGGCCTCGCCCCGCACCCGCGTCACCAGCAGGTCCAGGTGGGCGTGCCAGCCGGCCGAGACACTGAGCATGTCGTCCATGCCACGCAGGCGCTGGTGCGTGACCACCAGGCGCACGCCGCCGCGCGACTCGTTCAACTCGTAGCGCACCTCGCCCTGGTCGCCCCAGGTGTGGGCCAGCAGGCGCGGCGGCTCGCAGGCCGTCACCACACCGCTCAGTTGCGCACTGTCGGCCATGTCCGCGTACTTGGGCGGCGCGGGGTCGTCGGCGTAGGTCAGCTCCGCGTGGCGGAACTCCAGGCGCACCGCGCCGCCCACGCGCAGCTCCAGCGTGCCGCGCGCCATCCACTGCGCGCGCTTGTCGTTGTCGGTGATCCAGGCCCAGATGTCCTGCACCGTGCCGGGCAGGTGGCGTTCGATGCGCACGGTGTCGTTCGACAGCCGTTCGCCGTAGAGGGAATCCGTCGTCATGGTTTTCTCCGTTGG
Organism: Hydrogenophaga sp. SNF1; assembly: GCF_034421675.1. Taxonomy (NCBI): domain Bacteria; kingdom Pseudomonadati; phylum Pseudomonadota; class Betaproteobacteria; order Burkholderiales; family Comamonadaceae; genus Hydrogenophaga; species Hydrogenophaga sp. SNF1. The sequence goes on along the minus strand of NZ_CP139793.1, from coordinate 1,475,810 downwards.
GGGGATGAAGGCGCGGCGCGCACCAGGCGCTCGAGGGTGTCGAGCCGCTCGGTCCAGAACCGCTCGTAATGGCGCAACCACTCCATGCCCGCGTGCAGCGGCCCGGCCTCGAGGCGGCAGGTGTGCGTGCGCCCTTGCACCGTGCGCCGCACCAGGCCGGCGCGCTCCAGCACCTGGATGTGCTTGGAGGCGGCCGCCAGCGACATGTCCAGCGGCGCGGCGAGCTCGCTCACCGACAGCGCCTCGCTCGCCAGGCGCTGCAGCATGTCGCGGCGCGTGGGGTCGGCCAAGGCCTTGAAGACGGCGTCGAGGTCGCCGGAGGAATGTTGTTCAACCATGTGATTGAATTTAATCGCGCGACCGCAATTATTCAACCTCTTGGTTTACTTTTTCGACGAACGGCAGGGCCATGAAAAAAGCCGGCGCAAGGCCGGCTTCGTCGGGGTGCGAGGCGCTCAGGCCGCGCAGAGCCGCGCCTTTGCCTCGGCGTACTCGCGCCGGAAGCGCGCCACCAGTTCGCCTGCGCCCATCACCTCGCGGATGGCGCCGATGCCCTGGCCGCAGCCCCAGATGTCGCGCCAGGCCTTGGCCGCGTTGCTGCCTTCGCCGGTGGAGAAGTTCATCTTGCTCGGGTCGCTCTGCGGCAGGTTCTCCGGGTCCATGCCGGCGTTGCGGATGGAGCCCTTGAGGTAGTTGCCGTGAATGCCGGTGTAGAAGTTGCTGTAGACGATGTCGTCGGAGTTGCTGTCCACGATCATCTGCTTGTAGCCCTCGACCGCGCGCGCCTCGTGCGTGGCGATGAAGGCCGAGCCGATGTAGGCCAGGTCCGCGCCCATGGCCTGTGCGGCCAGGATGGCGCCGCCTGAGGCAATGGCGCCCGACAGCGCCACCGGGCCGCCGAACCACTCGCGGATCTCCTGGACCATGGCGAAGGGGCTCTTCACGCTGGCATGGCCGCCCGCGCCCGCGGCCACGGGAATCAGGCCGTCGGCGCCCTTTTCGATCGCCTTGTGCGCGAACACGTTGTTGATGACGTCGTGCAGGACGATGCCGCCCCAGGCGTGCACGGCCTGGTTCACGTCCTCGCGCGCGCCCAGGCTGGTGATGACGATGGGCACCTGGTACTTGGCGCACAGCTGCATGTCGTGCTCGAGCCGGTCGTTGCTCTTGTGCACGATCTGGTTGATGGCGAAGGGTGCGGCCGGGTTGTCGGGGTGGGCCTTGTTGTGCGCGGCCAGGCCTTCGGTGATCTCGGCCAGCCACTCGTCCAGCTGCGAGGCCGGGCGCGCGTTGAGCGCCGGCATCGATCCCACCACGCCCGCCTTGCACTGCGCCAGCACGAGCTTGGGGTTGCTGATGATGAACAGCGGCGAGCCGATCACCGGGAACTTGAGGTTCTTGAGGACCGGGGGCAGGTAACGCTCGGGTGCGGGCATGTTGTCTCCGTGAAGGGGATCGGTCGGGGTCGTTCAGAAGGCTTCGATGGCCATCGCCGTCACGCCCTCAGCGCCGTCGACGATGGAGGCGGCCACGCCCGGCGCGCGGCTGAGGATGTGGTCGGCATAGAAACGCGCGGTGGTGATCTTCGCGTCCATGAAGGCCTTGTCCTGTCCCTTGGCCGACAGCGCCTCGGCCACCAGGAGCGCGCGCGCCATCTGCCAGCCCGCCACCAGATTGCCGGCGAGCATGAGGTAGGGCACGCTGCCCGCGAAGGCGGCGTTGGGGTTGCCCTTGGTGTTGGCGACGATGAAGTCCACCGCCTGCTCGAAGGCCTCGCGCGCGGCCGCCAGGCGCTTGCCCACGGCCTGGGCATTGCTGCTGCCTTTGGCGAGCTCGGCCTCGGTCTGGCGGATCTGCGCGGCGATGGCCTTGGCCACGGTGCCGCCGTCGCGCGCGGTTTTGCGGCCCACCAGGTCGTTGGCCTGGATCGCCGTGGTGCCCTCGTAGATGGTGAGGATCTTGGCGTCGCGGTAGTGCTGGGCCGCACCGGTCTCCTCGATGAAGCCCATGCCGCCGTGCACCTGCACACCCAGGCTGGTGACCTCCAGGCTCATCTCGGTGCTGTAGCCTTTCACCAGCGGCACCAGGAATTCGTAGAAGGCCTGGTTCTGCTTTCTCACCTCGGCATCGGCGTGGTGGTGGGCGGCGTCGTAGGCGGCCGCGGCCACGCTGGCCATGGCACGGCACCCCTCGGTGGCGGCGCGCATGGTCATGAGCATGCGCTTGACGTCGGGGTGGTGGATGATGGGCGCGGCGGTGTTCATGCTGCCGTCCACCGGGCGGCTCTGCACGCGCTCGCGCGCGTAGCCCACGGCCTGCTGGTAGGCGCGCTCGCTGATGGCGATGCCCTGCACGCCGACCGCGTAACGCGCCGCGTTCATCATGATGAACATGTACTCGAGGCCGCGGTTCTCCTGACCGACCAGGGTACCGATCGCACCGCCCTTGTCACCGTATTGAAGAACGGCCGTCGGGCTGGCCTTGATGCCCAGCTTGTGCTCGATGCTGACGCAGTGCACGTCGTTGCGAGCGCCCAGGCTGCCGTCCTGGTTGACCAGGAACTTGGGCACCGTGAACAGGCTGATGCCCTTGACGCCCTCGGGCGCACCGGTCACGCGCGCCAGCACCAGGTGCACGATGTTGTCGGCCATGTCGTGCTCGCCGTAGGTGATGAAGATCTTGGTGCCGAAGATCTTGTAGGTGCCGTCGGGCTGCGGCTCGGCGCGCGTGCGCACGGCGGCCAGGTCCGAACCGGCCTGCGGCTCGGTGAGGTTCATGGTGCCGGTCCACTCGCCGCTCACCAGCTTGTGCAGGTAGGTGGCCTTCTGCTCGTCGCTGCCGGCGGTCAGCAGGGCCTCGATGGCGCCGTCGGTGAGCAGGGGGCACAGCGCGAAGCTCAGGTTCGCGCTGTTGAGCATTTCGCCGCAGGCCGAGCCGATGGTCTTGGGCAGGCCCTGGCCGCCGAAATCCACCGGGTGCTGCAGGCCCTGCCAGCCGCCCTCGGCGTACTGGCGGTAGGCGTCCTTGAAGCCGGGCGTGGTGGTGACCACGCCGTCCTTCGCCCAGGACGGCTTGAGGTCGCCCTCGCGGTTGAGCGGTGCCACCACGCCTTCGTTGAGCTTGGCGCACTCCTCCAGCACGGCCTGGGCGGTCTCCAGGCCCGAGTCCTCGAAACCGGGCAGTTGAGCCACCTGGTCGATGCGCGCCAGGTGCTCGATGTTGAACAGCATGTCCTTGACGGGGGCGGTATAGCTCATGGCTCAGTGTCTCCAGGGGGCGCCCACACGGAAAGCGGTCGGCGCGGTGCAAAAAAAGGGCATCGCACGCGATGCCCTTGAGGGACTCTTTCGTTCAGAGCGCCTTGACCAGCTCGGGCACGGCCTCGAAGAGGTCGGCCTCCAGGCCGTAGTCGGCCACGCTGAAGATGGGGGCCTCGGGGTCCTTGTTGATGGCCACGATCACCTTGGAGTCCTTCATGCCCGCCAGGTGCTGGATGGCGCCCGAGATGCCGGCGGCGATGTAGAGCTGCGGCGCCACGATCTTGCCCGTCTGGCCCACTTGCAGGTCGTTGGGCGCGTAGCCCGCGTCCACCGCCGCGCGGCTGGCCCCGATGGCCGCGCCCAGCTTGTCGGCCAGCGGCGTGATCACCTCGTTGAACTTCTCGCTGCTGCCCAGCGCGCGACCGCCGCTGACGATGATCTTGGCCGCCGTCAGCTCGGGCCGGTCGCTCTTGGCGATCTCGGCGCCCAGGAACTGGCTCTTGCCCGAATCGGCCACCGCGTTGGCGGTCTCCACCGCCGCGCTGCCACCCGTGGCCGCCGCCGCATCGAAGCCCGTCGTGCGCACCGTGATCACCTTCTTCTCGTCCGTGGCCTGCACGGTGGCGATCGCGTTGCCCGCGTAGATCGGGCGCTCGAAGGTGTCGGGGCTCACCACCTTGGTGATGTCGGAGAGTTGCGCCGCGTCCAGCAGCGCGGCCACGCGCGGGGCCACGTTCTTGCCCGCAGCGGTGGCCGGGAACAGGATGTGGCTGTAGCTGCCTGCCAGCGCCACCACCTGCGCGGCCACGTTCTCGGCCAGCCCGTGTTCGAAGCCGGCGGCGTCGGCGTGGATGACCTTGGCCACGCCCGCGATCTGGGCCGCGGCCTTGGCGGCCTCGCCCGCGTTGTGCCCGGCCACGAGCACGTGCACGTCGCCGCCGCATTGGGCCGCGGCGGTCACGGTGTTGAGGGTGGCGCCCTTGATGGACGCGTTGTCGTGTTCGGCAATAACCAGTGCAGTCATGTCAGTTCTTCCTCAGATCACCTTGGCTTCGGTCTTGAGCTTGCTCACCAGCGTGGCCACGTCGGGCACCTTCACGCCCGCGCCGCGCTTGGGCGGCTCGCTCACCTTCAGCGTCTTGATGCGCGGCTTCACGTCCACGCCCAGGTCCTCGGGCTTCACCGTCTCCAGCGGCTTCTTCTTGGCCTTCATGATGTTGGGCAGCGTCACGTAGCGCGGCTCGTTCAGCCGCAGGTCCGTGGTGATGACGGCCGGGGTGCTGATGGAGAGCGTCTCCAGGCCGCCGTCGACCTCGCGCGTGACCTTGGCCTTGTCACCCTCGATCTCGACCTTCGAAGCAAAGGTCGCCTGCGGCAGGCCGGCCAGTGCGGCCAGCATCTGGCCGGTCTGGTTGCAGTCGTCGTCGATGGCCTGCTTGCCCAGGATCACCAGGCCCGGCTGTTCCTTGTCCACCAGGGCCTTGAGCAGCTTGGCCACCGCCAGCGGCTGCAGCTCTTCAGCGGTTTCCACCAGGATGGCGCGGTCGGCGCCAATGGCCATGGCCGTGCGCAGCGTCTCCTGGCACTGGCTCACGCCGCAGGAGACGGCGATCACTTCGCTGACCACGCCCTTTTCCTTCAGGCGCACCGCCTCTTCCACCGCGATCTCGTCGAACGGGTTCATCGACATCTTCACGTTCGCAATGTCGACGCCGCTGCCATCGCTTTTCACGCGGACCTTGACGTTGTAGTCGACCACGCGCTTGACGGGGACGAGAACCTTCATGCTGAGCTGCTCCTGTGGTTTGGGGTTCGGGGTGCAATTGACGTGCACGTCAATTGGGCATTGTAGGTGGGCGCTGGAAGCGACCGAAGCGATGACCGAAAAATCGAACGACCGTGCTTTTTTGCGAATTATATCGATCGCCACACCGGTGCCGCGATGCCCGCGACGCGCGGTGGATGTCGTTGGGGCGTCATTTCGCCGACCGCTTGGTCGGTGAACTCGGGTAAGTCTGGAGGGCGCCGTGCAATGCGTTCACCTATAGTGAAATTGCGCCCTTTGCTTATGTTGAGTAACGATGGCGCGCCCCCTCACCCCGTCGTTGGAGCACCCCGCATGAAGCTGATTCCCCTCCTGGCCACCGCCGCCCTGCTGAGCGCCGGTGCGGCCTCGGCGCAGACCGTGTTCACCGCCTCATCGTGGGTCCCCCCCACGCACACGCTGAGCATGGCGCAGAAATCGTGGTGCGACCTGCTGGAGAAGGAAAGCGCGGGTCGCATGAAGTGCAACATCCTGCCCAAGTCCGTGGCGGCGGCGCCCGGCACCTTCGACGCCGTGCGCGACGGCCTGGCCGACATCTCCTACACGGTGGACGGCTACACGCCGGGCCGCTTCGTTTTCACGCAGCTGGCCGAGTTCCCCTTCCTGGGCGACAGCGCGCTGGCCACCTCGGTGGCCTACCAGCACCTCTACGCCAAGCACTTCGCGCCGCTGGGCGAGCACCGCGGGGTGAAGGTGCTGGCCGTGTTCACGCACGGCCCCGGCATCATCTTCAACAGCAAGCAGCCGGTGAAGACGCTGGACGACGCCACCAAGCTCAAGTTCCGCATCGGCGGTGGCAACATCAACGAGCTGTCCAAGCTCATGGGCTTCAACACCACGCTCAAGCCCGCGCCCGACTCCTTCGAGCTGCTGTCCACCGGCGTGATGGACGGCACCTTCTTCCCCGATGAATCGATCGCCTCGTTCAAGCTGAACATGATCAAGCACGCCACCACCTTCCCTGGTGGCCTCTACAACACCAGCTTCGTGTTCATGATGAACCCGGCCAAATACAACGCCCTGTCCGCGCAGGACAAGGCCGTGGTCGACAAGATCTCGGGCGAGGTCGCCACGCGCATCTTCGGCGAAGGCTGGGACAAGGTCGACGCCGCCAGCCGCGAGCTGCAGAAGACCCAGGGCGTGGCGCGCATCCAGGCCGACGACTCCTTCATCAAGGCCGTCGCGGCCAAGCAGGCCGAGCTGGAGGACAAATGGGCCGCCGCCGCCGCGGCCAAGGGCCTGAAGGACCCCAAGGCCGTGCTGGCCGAGTTCCGCGCCGAGATCAAGAAGGTCAAGTAAGGCATCGAGCCGCCACCCACCCCCGCACGGCGGGCAGTCGCCACCCCGGCTGCCCGCCGTTGCTTTTGAACGCTCCCCCGACATGCTCACCGTCCTGGATCGCGCGCTGCGCTGGTCGACCGGCCTGATGGCCGCGATGGCCTTGTTTTCCATCATGCTGCTCACGCTCGTCGACGTGACGGGCCGCAAGTTCTTCAGCCACTCGGTGCCCGGCGGGCTCGAGGTCACCGAGATCCTGATGGTGATCGTGATCTTCGGCGCGCTGCCCTTGGTCTCCTGGCGTGGCGAGCACGTGGTCTTCGACTCGCTGGACGCCTTCATTCCCAGTGGCCTGCGGCGCATCCAGCAGCGCGTGGTGCACCTGTTCTGCGCCATCGCTTTCGCCTGGATGGCGCGCCTGATGCTGCTGCGCGCCGACCGCTTTCTCGACTATGGCGACATCACTGTCCACCTGCAGCTGCCCCTGGCGCCGGTGGCCTGGATGATGGCGCTCTTTCTGTTCGTCACCGCGCTGGTGCACCTGGTCTTCGTCTTCTTCCGCCCCCCCGAGCCCGCTTTCCACGGCGCGGCCCAGCCGGGAGACGCCGCATGACCGCCGCGCTGCTGGGCTTTCTGGGCGTCTTCGCCATGGCTTTCCTGCGCGTGCCGCTGGCCGTGTCCATGGCCACCGCGGGCTTCGTGGGCATGGGTGTGCTGCGGGGCTGGCAGCCGGCCCTGGCCAGCACCAGCCAGGTCATCTTCGAAACCGGCTTCGCCTATGTGCTGTCGGTCATCCCGCTGTTCGTCCTGATGGGCAATTTCGTCGCGCGCGCCGGCATGGCGCGCGAGCTGTTCAACGCGGCCAATGCCTTCGTGGGCCACCGCCCGGGCGGCCTGGCCATGGCCAGCATCATCGCCTCGGGCGGCTTCGGCTCCATCTGCGGCTCGTCGATCGCCACCGCGGCCACCATGACCCGCGTGGCCTTTCCGGAGATGAAGGCGCACGGCTACAAGGAGACGCTGGCCACCGGCGCCATCGCCTCGGGTGGCACGCTGGGCATCCTGATCCCGCCGTCCACCATCCTGGTGATCTACGGGATCATCACCGAGACCGACATCGGCAAGCTGTTCATCGCCGGCATCCTGCCCGGCATCGTCGCCATCGCCTGCCTGTGCCTGGCCGTGGTGTTCTTCACCTGGCGCGACCCCCAGGCCGGCCCCCCCGCCGAGCGCTTCACCTGGCGCCAGCGCCTGGCCGCCATCCGCGGCATCTGGGGGGTGGCGCTGCTGTTCGCGCTGGTGATCGGCGGCATCTACGGCGGCGTGTTCACCGCCACCGAAGGCGCGGGCATGGGCGCGGCGGGCGCATTCTTCTTCGCGCTGGCGCGCCGCACGCTCACGCCGCGGCTGCTGCTGGAGGTGCTGATCGAAAGCTCCCGCACCACGGCCATGCTGTTCACCATCCTGATCGCCGCGATGATCTTCACCAACTTCATCAACTTCACGTCCATGCCGGCCGATCTGCGCGACTTCGTGCTGCAGTTCAGCCCCGAGCCGATCATGGTGGTGGTGGTGATGATGGTGATCTACCTGGCATTGGGCATGGTGATGGAGGAACTGGCGATCGTGCTGCTCACGATTCCGGTGTTTTTCCCCGTGGTCACCGGCCTGGGCTTCGATCCCATCTGGTTTGGCATCCTCATCGTGACCATCGTGGAGATCGGCATGATCTCGCCGCCCGTGGGCCTGAACCTGTTCGTCATCAACTCGCTGCTGCCGAAGGTCAAGCTGACCACCATCTACCGCGGCGTGTGGCCGTTCGTGACGGCCGACGTGGTTCGGCTGGGTATTCTCATCGGCTTCCCGATGATTTCCCTGTGGCTGCCCGGTTTCATGAACCGCTAGCGGCCACCGCGCCATCACCCTCGCGCAGCACGTGCACCACGCGCTGCGGGAAGGGAATCTCGATGCCGTTGGCGCGCAGCGACGAGAGGATGGCCATGTTGATGGCCGAGCGCAGCGCGAGCTGCCCGTTCTCGGGATCGCCGATCCAGTAGCCGAGCGTGAACTCCAGGCCGTCGGCGCCGAAGTTGGACAGGGCCACCGAGGGTCCGGGGCTCTTGAGCACGCGGGGCTGCGCGGTGGCCGCGTCCAGCAGCAGGCGCGACACCAGGTCGACGTCGCTGTCGTAACCCACCGACACCACGGTCGACTGCCAGACATTGGGATCGGCCAGCGACAGGTTCTCCACGCGGCTGGTGATGAGCATCTCGTTGGGCACGATGGACTCGCGCCCGCTGAGGTTGCGGATCAGCGTGTAGCGCGCGTTGATGTCGGTGATGCGGCCCTCGAAGTTGTCCACGCGCACGTTGTCGCCGATGCGCATGCTGCGCTCGGCCAGGATGACGAAGCCGCTGACGTAGTTGGACGCGAGCTTTTGCAGGCCCAGGCCGATGCCCACGCCCACGGCGCCGCCCAGCACCGAGAGGGCGGTCAGGTCGATGCCCACCGCCGAGAGCGCGACGATGAGGCCCACGAACAGGAGCAGGGCCCGCGTGGCGTTGCTCACCGCCTGGCGCAGCGAGCGGTCCCGGCCCACCACGTTGCGCAGCAGCCGGGCCTCGATGGCCGACGAGATCCACAGCGTGATGATCAGCACCGCCGACGCGGTGACGATGCCTTCGATGAGGGTGCGCAGGCTCAGCGTGGTGGCGCCCACCTTCCAGCGGATGTCCTCGGCCTCGGCCAGCATCACCGGCAGCAGCCCGCTGACCCACAGCACCATGCCCAGCCAGGCGGCCCAGGAGATCGTGCGCTCCAGCACCTTCACCCAGGGGCTGTCGTCGAAGGCCGCCTGCAGCACCTTCACCCCCAGACGGATCACCGCCAGCGACACCAGCACGGGGATGGCGACGTGAAAGACCGCCAGCGGCACGAAGTTCATCAGCAGCCCGCGCGCCACGAAGCCCAGCACCAGCAGCACGATGGGGAACAGCGCGCCATCGACGATGCGCCGCCCGAACAGCACCGACTGGGGCGCGTTCTGCATGGACAGGGCGCGGCGCAGGCCGGCCACCAGCGACCACGCCAGCAGGGCCACGGCCGCCAGGGCGGCCAGTTCGGCCAGCGCCGCCGGCTGCAGGAAGCTGCTGAGCCAGGCGGACAGGTCGTCCACCGGCCGCAGCGAAGCGGAGGAAGGGTTCATCGTCGGAACAGGTGACAGGAAAAAGACGGCATCAGGTCAGACGCCCGCGAGCACGCGCAGGTGCGCTTCCACGCTGCGCGCCAACGCGTCCAGCGCATAGCCGCCCTCCAGGCAACTCACGACGCGGCCCTGGGCGTGGCGATCGGCCACCGCCTGGATACGGTCGGTCAGCCAGGCGTAGTCCTGCTCGACCAGGCCCAGCTGGCCCATGTCGTCCTCGCGGTGCGCGTCGAAACCCGCGCTCACGAACAGCATCTGCGGCCGGTGTTCGTCCAGGCGCGGGATCCAGCAGGTCTCGACCAGCTCGCGGATGTCCATGCCGCGCGTATAGGCCGGCACCGGCAGGTTGACCATGTTCTTCGCCGTGGAGTGCGTCCACGCCGGGTAGAACGGGTGCTGGTAGAAGCTGCACATGAGGATGCGCTCATCGCCCTCGATGATGTCCTCGGTGCCGTTGCCGTGGTGCACGTCGAAGTCGATGATGGCCACGCGCTTGAGGCCATGGCGCTCCAGCGCGTACTTGGCGGCCACCGCCACGTTGTTGACGAAGCAAAAGCCCATGGCCTGGCGGCGCGTGGCGTGGTGGCCCGGTGGCCGCACCGCGCAGAAGGCGTTGCGCAGCTCGCCGGCCAGCACGGCGTCGGTGGCGTCGATGGCCGCGCCCGCGGCCATGAGGATGGCCTCCCAGCTGTGCACGTTCATCGAGGTATCGGGGTCGACCTGCGCGCGCTGCGGCCCGCCGGCGGCGATGTCTTCCTTGAGGGTGTCGGCCAGGCCACGCAGCGCGGCCAGGTGCAGGCGGTCGTGCGCGAGCTCCAGGTCGGCCAGGGCGGCCGGCGTGGCCTCGCGGCGCTCGAGCGCGGCGTCCAGGCCGGTCAACAGCAACCGGTCCTCGATCGCATCGAGCCGTTGGGGGCATTCGGGGTGGCCGGCGCCCATGTCGTGCTGCCAGCATGCCCTGTGCGTGAAATAACCAGTGGCGTGGGCCATCTCTGAACTGCGGTGAGAATCGCGGCCAATATGCAAGCCCAGATGCAACAAGACTCCAAGATCCAGCGCCTGCTGAGCCAGCTTAACACGGTGATCGTGGGCAAACCGCAGCAGGTCAGCGACTGCGTGGCCTGCCTGCTCGCGGGCGGCCACCTGCTGATCGAGGACGTGCCCGGCGTGGGCAAGACCACGCTGGCCCATGCCCTGGCGCGTGGCTTTGGCCTGCAGTTCGCGCGCGTGCAATTCACCGCCGACCTCATGCCCACCGACCTGATCGGCGTCTCCATCTACGAGCGCGGGCGCGAGGCCTTTGTCTTCCACCCGGGCCCGGTGTTCGCCCAGGTGCTGCTGGCCGACGAGATCAACCGCGCCAGCCCCAAGACCCAGAGCGCGCTGCTGGAGGCCATGGAAGAGAAGCAGGTCACGGTGGAGGGCGAGACGCGCGCCCTGCCCCAGCCCTTCTTCGTCATCGCCACGCAGAACCCGCACGACCAGCTGGGCACCTACGCGCTGCCCGAGTCGCAGCTGGACCGCTTCCACATGCGCCTGTCGCTGGGCTACCCCGACCGCGCCGCCGAGCGCGAGCTGCTGCGCGGCCAGGACCGGCGCGAGCTGATCGAATCGATGCCACCGGCCCTGGACGGCGACGAGCTCGCCCGCCTGCAGCGCGCCGTGGCCGAGGTGCACACCGCCGAACCGGTGCTCGACTACCTGCAGGACCTGGTCAACGCCACGCGCAGCGGCCGCTGGTTCCTGCAGGGCCTGTCGCCGCGCGCCGCGCTGGCCGTGGTGCGCGCGGCCAAGGCCCAGGCCTTCCTGCAGGGCCGCGACTACGTGGCGCCCGACGACATCGCCGCCATCCTGCCGCAGACCACGGCGCACCGGCTGATCCCCGTGCGCGACGCCGGGCGCGGTCCGCTGGAGCAGGTGCGCGCGATGCTGGACGCTGTCCCCCTGCCGTAATGAGCCCCCCCCGAAGCGCCTTCGGCGCCTCCCCCCAGGGGGCAGCGCCTGCGGCCCGGCAAAGCCGGTTCCGCGGCGCTCTGGATGCTTCACCCTCGCGGTTCAACTTCAAGGCGCGCGCGCGCGCCTGGTTCCACAACCGGCTCAAGCGCAGCGACACGCTCACGCTCACCCAGCGCAACGTCTACATCCTGCCCACGCGCGCTGGCTGGATGCTGGCCCTCACCCTGCTCCTGCTGCTGGTGGCCAGCATCAACTACCAGCTCAACCTGGGCTACCTGCTGACCTTCCTGCTGGCCGGCAGCGCCCTGGTGGGCATGCACGTGAGCCACAACAACCTGCGCGGGCTCACGCTGCACCTGCACCCGCCCGAGCCGGTTCACGCGCACCAGGCGGTGGTGCTGGAGGTGCGTCTGTCCAGCGGGCGGCGGCGCGCGCGCCATGGCATCGGCCTCGGCGTGGTTCCCGATGACGGCGGCGCGCCGGCCCTGGCCTGGGCCGACGTGCCCGCGCAAGGCAGCGCCGAGCTGCAGCTGGCCTGGCAAGCGCCCGCGCGCGGCCTGCACGCCCTGCCGGCACTCAGCGCCATGACCCTGTTCCCGCTCGGCACCTTCCGCGTGTGGACGGTGTGGCGCCCGGCCGCCCAGGCCCTGGTCTATCCCACGCCGGAAGAGCACCCGCCGCCACTGCCACCCGGCGAACCGCTGTCGGGCGGCGCCGGCAGCGCGCGCGTGCAGGCCACGGGCGAATACGACGGCGTGCGCGCCTACCGGCGCGGCGACCCGATGAAGGCCGTCGTCTGGAAGAAAGCCGCCCAGGCCTTCGCGGGCGGGCGCGACGAACTGGTCAGCCGCGACGCCCTGTCCAGCCAGCGCCAGCAGCTCTGGCTGGACCTGAACCAATGCGGCGGCACGGGGCCAGAGGGGCGCGTGTCGCGCCTGACCGCCTGGGTGCTGATGGCCGACCGGCTCGAGCTCGACTATGGCCTGCGCCTGCCGGGCCGCGAGATCGCCCCCGACCAGGGCCCGGTGCACCGCAGCCAGTGCCTGGAGGCGCTCGCGCTGTGCTGAACACGCTTCGCCCGTCCCGCGCCGCCGGCGCGCCACGCTCGCTGCCCCGCGAGACGCGCGACACCCTGTTCGTGCTCGCGGTCATTGCCTGGGTGGTGGCCCTGCAGGCCGCGCACATCCCCTGGTGGACCACGGCGCTCACCGCCGGCGTGCTGGCCTGGCGCGCCCGGCTGGCGCTGCGCGCCGCCCCGCTGCCCGGCTGGCCCTGGCGCCTGGGGCTGTTGCTGCTCACGCTGGGCGCCACCTTCGCCAGCCACGGCACGCTGCTCGGCCAGGAGGCCGGCGTCACGCTGGTGGTGGTGCTGCTGGCACTCAAGACGCTGGAACTGCGCGCGCGTCGCGACGCCTTCGTGGTGTTCTTCCTCGCCTTCTTCACCCTGCTCACGCACTTCTTCTACTCGCAGTCGCTGCTCACGGCGGCCGGCATCCTGGTCGCGCTGCTGGGCCTGCTCACGGCCCTGGTGAACGCGCACATGCCCGTGGGCCAGCCGCCGCTGTCGCAGGCCGCGCGCCACGCCGCCGGCATGGCGCTGATGGGCGCGCCCATCATGCTGGTGCTGTTCCTGCTGTTCCCGCGCATGGCGCCCTTGTGGGGCACGCCGAACACCGACCCGAGCGGGCGCAGCGGCCTGTCGGACGAGATGCGCGTGGGCGAGATCGCCCAGCTCGCGCTGGACGACAGCATCGCGCTGCGCGTGCGCTTCGACGACCCGCGCCCACCGCCGGCCGGCCTGCTGTACTTCCGCGGTCCGGTGTTCGGCAGCTTCGACGGCCGGCAGTGGCGCCCGCTCGAATCGGGTTTCCCGCGCGAGCAGCGCCTCACGGCCCAGCTGCGCCCGCGCGGCGAGCCCGTGGGCTACGAGGTCACGCTGGAGCCCAACCGGCGTCCCTGGGTCTTCGTGCTGGAAGCCGCCACCGCCGCGCCCGAACTGCCCGGCGGCAACCGCGTGCGCATGAGCGAAGCGCTGCAATGGACCGCGCAGCGCCCCATCAACAGCCTGGTGCGTTACCGGGCGCAAAGCCACCTGGACTTCGGCCACGGCCCGCTGCAGGCACAGATCGGTCTGCAGGACTACCTGCAACTGCCGCCCGGCTTCAACCCGCGCACCCTGCAGCTGGCGCAGGAGATGCGCCGACAGCACGGCCCCGGCCCCGCCGCCGCGCCGGCGCTGGTGAACGCCGCGCTCGAACGCCTGCGCACGGGCGGCTACCGCTACACGCTGGAGCCCGGCGTCTACGGCCGGCACACCGCCGACGAGTTCTGGTTCGACCGCAAGGCGGGCTTCTGCGAGCACATCGCCAGCGGCTTCGCCGTGCTCATGCGCGCCATGGACATCCCGGCGCGCGTGGTCACGGGCTACCAGGGCGGGGAAACCAACACCGTCGACGGCTACTGGACCGTGCGCCAGCGCGACGCCCACGCCTGGACGGAGGTCTGGCTGCAGGGCCAGGGCTGGGTGCGCGTGGACCCCACGGGCGCGGTCTTCCCCGGCCGCATCGGTTCGGTGCAACGCCTGCAGGCGCCCGCCGCCGGTTTCGCGGGGGCCTTCGCCGGCGCGCTCGGCAACCTCAACCCGACGCTTGTCGCGCGGCTGCGCGCCACCTGGGAGGCCGTCAACAACGCCTGGAACCAGTGGGTGCTGGACTACACGCAGGGCAGCCAGCTCGAGCTGCTGCGCGCGCTGGGTTTCGCCTCGCCGAGCTGGCAGGACCTGGCCACCGTGCTGCTGGGCGTGGTGATCGGCGCGAGCCTGCTGGGTGCGCTCTGGGCCCTGTGGGAACGCCAGCAGCACGATCCCTGGCTGCGCCTGCTGCGGCGCGCGCGCCAGCGGCTGGCGCGCCTGGGGGTGGCCTCGGACGAGCGCACGCCGCCGCGCGAACTGGCCCAACGCCTGAAGGCGCAACTGGGCGACGGGCCGGCCGTGCAAGGCCTGGCCGATTGGCTGCTGCGCCTCGAAGCCCAACGCTACGCGCGCGACAGCGGCAGCACCCTCGCCCAGCTGAGGCAGGAATTCCGCCGGCTGGCCTGGCCGGTCCGCCGCCGCGCGTGATCCAATCGCGGGCAATGCAACGCCGATCGATCGCCCTGGCCGCCCTGGCCACCCTCTCGCTGTCCACCCTGCCGCTGCCGGCCGCCCAGGCCAATTCCCCCGCCAAGCAGCGCCCCACGAACCGCCCGCCCGCGCGAGCGCCCTTCTTCTACCGCGACCACCCGGCCGCCATGGCCTTCGCCGAAGACCTGGCCGCGCGCCGCCAGCTCGATGCGGCCTGGGTGCTGGCGCAGATCGGCCAGGCGCAGCGGCTGGAGGCCGCCATCCGCGGCGTCACGCCGCCGCCGCGCGGCGTGCCCAAGAACTGGGCCGCCTACCGCGCGCGCTTCATCGAGCCCACGCGCATCGCCGCCGGACAAGCCTTCTGGCAGGACAACCGCGAGGCCCTGGCGCGCGCCGAGGCCGAGTTCGGCGTGCCGGCCTCGCTCATCGTCGGCGTCATCGGCGTGGAGACGCTCTACGGCCGCCACACCGGCACACACAAGGTCATCGACGCGATCACCACGCTCGCCTTCGACTTCCCCGCCAGCCACCCGCGCGCCGCCGCGCGCAGCGCCTTCTTCCGCGACGAGCTGGAGCAATTGCTGAGCCTGTGCCAGCGCAACGGCACCGACCCGCAGGGCCTGCTGGGCAGCTTCGCCGGCGCCATGGGCCTGCCGCAGTTCATGCCCAGCAGCTGGGCGCGCTACGCCATCGACTTCGACGGCAACGGCAAGGTCGACCTGTTCGACAGCCCGGCCGACGTGATCGGCTCGGTGGCGAACTATTTCAAGGCCTTCGGCTGGACGCCCGGCATGCCCACGCACTACCCGGTGCGTTTCGACCCGGCCGCGCTGGACCTGGAAACCCTGCTGGCGCCCGACATCCTGCCCAGCTTCACGGTCGAGGCCTTCCAGGCCAAGGGCGCCGTGCTCGAGGGCGCGGCGCTGCAGCACCCCGGCCCGCTCGCGCTGGTCGAACTGCAGAACGCGGGCGCGCCCTCCAGCTACGTGGCCGGCACCCAGAACTTCTACGTGGTGACGCGCTACAACTGGAGCAGCTACTACGCGCTGGCGGTGATCGAGCTGGGCGAGGCGGTGAAGGCGGCGCTGCCCGAGCGCTGAGCGGCCGGCGCGGCGATCGGCCATTCGACCGCGCCGGACCCCGCTGGTCGGGGCCACCACCGCCATGCGGCCGAGGCGGGCGCGGACCACGGAACCCTGAAGACGCAGCGGGGCACGGATCGGGCAAGACCGTCTTCAAGGCCCCCTATGCGTCGCAGCACCGCCGTCCCGCGCCCCCCTCGCGCAGTCGCCCTCCCCGCTCCCAAGCGCCCGCCGGGCGGCAAGCCCACCCAGCCCGGCCTTCGGCTGCTTCCCCCTCAGCCGCCCCGCTTGAAGCCCGTGGTGTCCTGGCCGCGGAGACTGTTCGACCGATGCGCCCGCCTGGTGGCCCCCGCAGCCGCGCGCACCCAGCGCACGCAAGAGAAGGCCAGCCAGAAAACCCACCGGGCCATGGAGCTGTTCCTGGCCGATCTGGTCGCCAGCGCTCTGGCGCCAGAGGCCATCGACAGGCACCTGGACCACATCGCCCAGGCCTGCCGCCCCTTGACGAAGACCGATGCCCGCCAGACCACCGAGGTGTTCCGGCAATGCCTGCGCATGCAGCTGCTCGCGCTGCCGACCGAGGACCTGAATCGCCTGCGCGAGCGCGCCCTGCAGGCGCCGGGCGGCCCGACGGGCACCGTGTTGCGCCTGCTGGGCCGCGAGCTCGATGCCGTCCGGCAGGACATGCAGGGCATCCTGACGGCGTTTGACATGGCCCTTCTGGCCAGCGAGAGCAACGACCCAGCCAGCGTGGACGACCAGCTGTCGCAGGCCAAGGGAAAGGCCGCCAAGCTGCTGCAGAACTACCGGCTGGTGGGCCCCGCTGACGACCCCTTCGCGCAGGGAGAGGCGCTGCTCAAGTCCGTCTGCGCCCGGTGGCTGGAGGGACAAGCCGCCAACGGCCCACAACTCGGCCGCTTCTTCCAGGCGATGCCCCTCACCCTGCAGGCCAGTTGGCTGGCGGCGGCGCCGAAACCCACGTCCGTGGATGGCCAGGACGTCGACCGACTGCTGAAAACCGCCGTCCAGCACACCGAGGCAAGGCGCGTCGCTGCGCTGCGCGCCGCCTGCAAGGCGGCAGACAAGCAACCCTCGATCGCGACACTGGTCGAACTGGCCGATGCCTGGGCAGGCTTGAAGAAGCATTGCGACACTTTGAACCGCCCGCACGCTGCCGCTGGATTCCAAGACCGCCTGGCCATGACCACGCGACAGGCCAGCGAGTCCCTGGATCTGCCGAACCTGCGTCTGGACGCGCTGGCCGACGAGCAACTGCACCCCCTGAGCCAAGCCCTGCAAACACTGGGCATCCCGCACGACAGCCAGGCCTTCGCCCGCGAGATCGCTGAGCGTCAAGCATTCCGCCGGGAGCCGTGCGCGGAGTCCCTGCACGGGGCGTTGAGGCAGTTGGCCATTGGCGACTTGGATGTGGCCCTGGGGTATCTGTCGGAGGTGGACCAGCACTTCGAATCGCTGGTGCCGATCCACGAGGCGTTGACGGGCCACCGCCTGGACATCGAGGGCAGGACCGAACTGGCCTATACGCTCCTCCGGAACGTCCTCGACGACGCCTCGCCGCAAACCCTCGAGAAGGCTTTCGACACGCTCAACGACGAGCAGACACGGCTGCTGGCCCAGGTGCTGATGGACATGGGCCTGCGGGCGCAGGGCGACGGCGCCACGGCCGCGCTCAGCCGGATCGGCACCAACCTGCTGCTGCTGAAGGACGCCCTGGCCCAGCCACTGCACAAGACCCGCGAAGTGCGGAGCCTGTCCGATGAGCAAGCCCGGCAGGCCGCCGATCTGCTGGACCGCGCGACCTTCGCGATCGCGCACCACTTCACCGGGGGGCTCGTCCAGCGGTCCATGGAACAGCCCCCGCCCAGATGACCCGCGCCTGGTACCCCCCATCCTATTGACCGACGGCCGTCAGGACACGGAACACGCCGGCTTCGCCCACCCACCCAACACCGGCGGCCGCAGCCGGCGGGCCACGAAGAACGCCGCTCTGCCGCCCATTGCCCCATGGAGAAGCCCATGAACACCGATGACGTCATCCAGGCCATCGCCACGGCCATGGGTGTGCCCGAACTGCGGCTGGACGAACACGGCTGCGCGCGCCTGCGGGTCGACGACCGCCTCGACGTCAACTTCGAGGCCAGCGGCAGCAGCCACCTGCTGCACGTCTACTGCACGCTGGGCCCGGTGCCCAGCGCTGACCGCGAGCGCACCTTCGAACAACTGCTCATGGCCAACCTGTTCGGCGCCGACACCGGCGGCGCCACGCTGGCCATCGACGCCGAGTTCAACGAGGTCGTGCTGTGCACGGACGTCGGCAACCACGGCTGGACCAACGAACTCATCATGTCGCGCCTGCAGCGTTTCATCGACGCGGCGGAGACATGGCAGGAACGCTTCGCTGCCCCCCAGTCCACCGCGGCCAGCACCGATCCGCGGCCTCCAGCCGCCCCCTCCTTTCTTCACGTCTGAAGCCGGCCGCGCGGCGCCTGCCGCCGGCGTCGACCCAGCCTTCCGAGCATTCACGTTCAGCGAGAGACGACCATGCCCGTCAGAAACACCACCACCGCTCACCTGCCGCTGCCGACCAACCATGTGTTCCACGACAGCCCTGTCGGGAAGTTCCATCGGAAGTCGCGGGCAGCAACCGTGCTGCCCTCCCAAGCGAAACGCACCGGATGGGACAAGGTGGCCCACGGCATAGCACGCGGATGGAACCGGTTCCTCAACGCCATGACCCCTGGCGGCGTGCGGGTCGACCCCAAGTACCGCCATGCGCTGAAAGACACCAGCCGGGCCGTTGGTGATCTGCTGGGCAACCTGATCCATCCTCAGGGCAAGCTCAGTCCGACTGCACTGAAGAAGGCATTCGGCTCCATCGAAAATGCCGCCGCACCCGTGACGCAGCGCGGCGTGCCGTTTGATCAGTTGCTGACCAAGCGCTTCGAGGTTCACCTGGCTCAGCTCACGCCCGCCGAACTCAAGACCTTGCGCACGCAACTGCAGGTCCTGGTCGCGAACGGAACCGATGCCGCGGTGGAGCCGCATCTGAAGCGCTTGAGCCAGGCGCTCAGCGCGGAAGTCGAGCGTCGCGTCTTCGCCGACTGCAGAACCCAACTGCTGCCCAGGCTCCAAGAAGCCATCGCCGAGGCCCAGCAGCAGTCGCCCCGTGCCCCCGACACGTACAACAGTCTGTCGGGTGTGGTCAAGAACATCATGGGCACATACGGCATGAACCATGCCGCGAAATACAAGGACGAAACCCGACTGGCGCTGAGCGTGCTGGGCGCGGCCCTCAACGGCTTCCTCGGCAAGGGTGATGTCTGCGCCAGCGACATCAAGACCTTGCTGCACGCCCTGCCCAGCGATGACCAGGCCGCGCTGCAAGCGGCCGACAGCGCACATTGGGTCGCCAGAAGCACCGACCTGCTCGACACCCTCATCGCGGATGTCGCGATGCAAGGCCAGCGACACACGCAGGAGGGCTTCCTGGCCGCCGCCCATGGTGCGCTGCTGTCGCTCTCACACCCCGGTCAGGTGGACGCACCGGGTCTGCGCCGCATCGTCGACGCTGCCGGACTCTGGAAGGCGCTGCAGAAGCACCACGGCGCGCATGGCCTGAGCACCGACCCACAGGTCACGCAGGCATTCGAGGCGATCGTTCATCAACTCCCTCGGCTGGTGCTGCATCGGGCGGCCCTCGACGATTTGAGCGCGGCCGAGCTGCCCGCGCTGTCCAAGGCCCTGACCACCTTCGGAAACACCCAAGATGTGTCCACCGTTGCCCAGGCCATCGACGAGCGACAGGCCTGGGGCGTCCGCGAATGCCATGAGGCCTTGCAACCCGCCCTGGACCCATTGCACACGGGCGACCTGCGCGCAAGCTTGAATGCCCTGGCGGCGGCACAGAAGGTCCTGACCAAGGTGAAAATCCAGCAGGAGCTGCTCAAGGGCTTGAATCAGACGGGCGCCGACGATGTCCGCGACTTCGAGTACGGGGTCTATGAGCCCTTGTTCGCGAACATGGCCACAGAGCCCTTGCAAACGCACGCACAGGCGCTTGCCAGCCCCGCCACACAGCGGCTCGTCGAGACCCTTCGAGGCATGGGCCAGGACCTGTGGAATGCCTCGGGCGGCGACGAAACCGATCCGCGCTTTGCGACGGCCGAGCAGTTGCTCGGCATCAGCCAAACCCTGATGCAATTGGCCGACTCGGCGAACCGGGCCCAGGCCACCCGCACTGGGGTTGAGGCGCCGGCCGCACCGGAGTACGACGCCAGCCAACAGGACCCGGACGTCCGCCACGCCGTGAACGGGGTGTTCCAGATCCCCCCGAACTGAGCCGTCGGGGCCGCGTCCCGCCAGCGAGTCAGCCCGCCGGCAGCAGAAAGTCCTGGCTGATGCGCCAGCCCAGCTCGTTCACGCGGTCCAGGAATTGCGTGAGGTAGGCGTGCAGGCCGGTGGCCAGGATTTCGTCGATGCGACCGTACTGCAGCTCGGCCTTGAGCTTGCCGGCGCGGCGCAGGGTCTCGCCGCTGTGGTCGTTGGCGACCACGGCCAGGTTGTTGACCACCTCGTTCAGGCTGGCGGCCAGGCTGCGCGGCATGTCGGCGCGCAGGATCAGCAGCTCGGCCACGCGCTCGGGCGTGATCACGTCGCGGTAGACCTTGCGGTAAACCTCGAAGCCGCTGACGCTGCGCAGGATCGCGCTCCAGTGGTAGAAGTCGTACTCCTGGTCGAGCTCGCTGGCGGCGCCGAAGAAGTCGCTGTGCACCGCATGGAACTTCACGTCGAGCAGGCGCGCGGTGTTGTCGGCGCGCTCCAGGAAGGTGCCCATGCGGTAGAAGTGGAAAGCCTCGTCCTGCAGCATGGTGCCGATGGCCACGCCGCGCGAGAGGTGCGAGCGGAACTTCACCCACTCGAAGAACTGCCCCGGGTCGCGCTCGAAGGCCTTGCCCTGCAGCGCGCGGTTGAGCTCCAGCCAGGTCTGGTTCTGCATCTCCCACAGCTCGGTGGTGAGCGCGCCGCGCACCGCGCGTGCGTTCTCGCGCGCCGCGCGCAGGCAGGACACGATGCTCGACGGGTTGTTCTCGTCGCGCACCATGAAGTCGAGCACGTTGCGCGGCGTGATGGCCTGGCCGTACTGGGCGCGGTAGGCGGGCAGCAGCTCGCTGATGGTGAGCAGGCCCTCCCAACCCACCTGGGCCACCGCGGCCGACTGCGGCAGCAGCGAGGTCTGGTAGTTCACGTCGAGCATGCGCGCGGTGTTTTCCGCGCGCTCGGTGTAGCGCGACATCCAGAAGAGGTGGTCGGCGGTGCGCGAGAGCATGGCGGTCTCCTGTTTCGGCGGCGTCAGTCTTCCAGCACCCAGGTGTCCTTGGTGCCGCCGCCCTGCGACGAATTCACCACCAGGGAGCCCTCCTTGAGCGCCACGCGCGTGAGGCCGCCCGGCACCATCTGCACCTCCTTGCCCGAGAGCACGAAGGGCCGCAGGTCGATGTGGCGCGGCGCGACGCCGCTCTTGACATAGGTGGGACAGGTTGACAGGGACAGCGTGGGCTGCGCGATGTAGCCCTCGGGATGGGCGGCCACCGCCTGGCGGAACGCCTCGATCTCGGCCTTGGTGGACGCGGGCCCCACCAACATGCCGTAGCCGCCCGCGCCATGCACCTCCTTCACCACCAGGTCCTGCATGTGGGCGAGCATGTACTTGAGGTCTTCCGGGTTGCGCCCCATGAAGGTGGGCACGTTGCTCAGGATGGGCTTCTGTCCCAGGTAGAACTCGATCATCTTGGGCACGTAGGGGTAGATGGACTTGTCGTCGGCCACGCCGGTGCCCACACCGTTGCAGATGCTCACGTTGCCGCTGCGGTAGACGTCCAGCAGGCCCGCGCAGCCCAGCGTGGACGTGGGCCGGAACACCAGCGGGTCGAGGAAATCGTCGTCGACGCGGCGGTAGATCACGTCCACCCGCCTGGGGCCACGCGTGGTGCGCATGTAGACGAAGTTGTCCTTGACGAACAGGTCCTGGCCCTCGACCAGTTCCACGCCCATCTGCTGCGCCAGGAAGGCGTGTTCGAAGTAGGCGCTGTTGTACATGCCGGGCGTGAGCACCACCACCGTGGGCTCGGCCGTGGTGGCCGGACTGACCGCGCGCAGGGTCTCCAGCAGCAGGTCGGGGTAGTGCGCCACCGGCGCCACGCGGTTCTCCCCGAACAGCTCGGGGAACAGCCGCATCATCATCTTGCGGTCTTCGAGCATGTAGCTCACGCCGCTGGGCACGCGCAGGTTGTCCTCCAGCACGTAGTACTCGCCCTCGCCCTCGGCATTGGGGGCCCGCACGATGTCGATGCCGGCGATGTGCGAGTAGATCTGGTGCGGCACGTCCACGCCCATCATCTCGGGGCGGAACTGCGCGTTCTGGAAGATCTGCTCGGCGGGGATGACCCCGGCCTTGATGATTTCCTGCCCGTGGTAGACGTCGTGGATGAAGCGGTTGAGCGCGGTCACGCGCTGCACCAGGCCTTCTTCCATGGTGCGCCACTCATGCGCGGGGATGATGCGCGGGATCAGATCGAAGGGAATGAGCCGCTCGGTGCCGGCGCCCTCTTCGTCCTTGGCGCCGTAGACCGCGAAGGTGATGCCGACGCGGCGGAAGATCATCTCCGCCTCCTCGCGCCGCGCCGCCATGGACTCGTCGGCTTGTTCGGCCAGCCAGCGGGCGTAGTGCCGGTAGTGCTCCCGCACATCCCCGGCCGAGGCGTGCATCTCGTCGAACATGGGTCGGCTCATGGTGCTGTTCTCCTGCCGAAGGAGCATAGCAAGGAGCGGGCCAGGGGAAACCCCTGGTGCAGCGGCCGACGCGCTGGCGCGGCCGACTCACTCGTCGAGGCTGGCGCGGAACAGATCGAGGTTCAGTTGCCGGCATTTGCGACCGTACGCGAACGCAGCGGCCAGGTCGGTGGGCTTGCGCCGCACCGCCTCGCCCAGTTGCTCCGCGCGCTGGGCCACCGTCTCGTGGCCGCGGCGGCGGAACTGGCGGGCGACCGCGGCCACCAGTGCCCGGTAGCCGCTGGAGGCCTTGCCCGCGTCGCCCCAACGCGGCGGGTTGCG
The DNA here is from genome assembly GCF_034421675.1 of Hydrogenophaga sp. SNF1. Taxonomy (NCBI): domain Bacteria; kingdom Pseudomonadati; phylum Pseudomonadota; class Betaproteobacteria; order Burkholderiales; family Comamonadaceae; genus Hydrogenophaga; species Hydrogenophaga sp. SNF1. Next base: position 1,452,952 of record NZ_CP139793.1, on the reverse strand, counting down.
CGAGACGTACAGGCCGCCGCCCCGCACATACAGCGCGTCGACAATCTTGCCTTGCTTGTCGTAGTACCGGCGCAACCTGGCGTCGGCCCCTGGATGGGCCTTGGGGTTCATGGCCTGCCGCTTGAGCTGGAAACCGTCGAGCTGGGTCTGCAAGCGCGCGGCGAAGTGGGAGAGAGGGGCGGTCTTTGACATGGTGCTCGACACGGAATGCGGGTGAGGCCCGCAACGACTGCGGGGCGAACTTGTGTGTCCGCGCGCGCGCCGAAGTTCGCCCGGTGGGAACTGAAATGACCTAAGCCAATGGGATGGGGCGCTCGCCCCGACTCAATCGGCCGCAGGCGGCGCCGACGCGAGTGGGACGGACCGGTGCCAATACCGCCGCCCCTCCACCCGCTCGCACCGCAGTTCATCAGGCCGGTCGCTGCGCCAGGTCGCCGCGCCGCAGCGCGGCGATTCCACCCAAGGGATGCCCCGGGCCTCGTAGCGCTCCACCACCACCCGCGCCGGGTGGCCGAAGCGGTTGCGGTAGCCCGACTGCACCACCACCCAGCGCGGTTGCAAGGTGTTGAGCAGCACCGGGCTGGAGGAGCTGGCGCTGCCGTGGTGCGGCGCCATCAGCAGCGTGGCCCGCTCGCCCGGCCGCTCCAGCGCCAGGCGCACCTCCTGCGCGGCGGGCAGGTCACCCGTGAGCCAGGCGCTGGCGCCCCGGTGGGTCGCCACGCGCAATACGCAGGACATGGCGTTGGTGGACAGGCCACGGCTGGCCCAGGCTTCGGGGCCGGGATGCAGGATCTCGAAGTCGACGCCGTCCCAGGTCCAGCGCTGGCCGGCCAGGCAGTGGTTCGCCGGCGCTTCGTCGTAGGACGACAGCCAGCGCGCCTGCGGAAACGCCGCGCGCACGGCCTTGGCGCCACCCGAGTGGTCGCTGTCGCGGTGGCTCACCACCACGGTGTCGGGCCGCTCGCCCAGCGCCCGCAGCAAGGGCAGCACGATGCGCTCGCCCGCGTCGGCCTCGGGGCTCCAGCCCGGGCCGGTGTCGTACAGCAAGGCGTGGCGCGCGGTGCGCACCAGCACGGCACCGCCCTGCCCCACGTCCAGCGCCAGCAGTTCGAACGCCCCCTCGGGCGGGCGCGGCGGGGCCCACAGCAGCACGGGCAACACCAGCAAGGCCCCGGCCGCGCGCACGACCGCCGGCAAGCGCATGGCCAACAGCGCACCGCCGGCCACGGCGGCCAAGGCCAGCGGCAGCGGCGGCACCGGCCGGTGCCATACCGCAGCGGGCCAGGCCGCCAGCCACTGCAGCAGCGGCACCAGGGCGTCCACCGCCCCCGCCGCCATCGTCCACAGCGGCGAGGCCAGCAGGCCCAGCAGGGCCAGCGGCGTCACCACCAGCGTGACCCAGGGAATGGCGATCAGGTTGGCGGCCAGGCCCACCAGCGACACCTGGCCGAACAGCAGCAGCGTCAGCGGCGCGAGCGCGACCGTCATCAGCGCCTGTTCGCGCAGCAGCCGCTTGAGCGCCTGGGCGCCGCGCCAGGCCAGGCCGCTGGCCGGCGCCTCGCGCGCCGGGTCGCTCGCGAACAGCAGGCCCACCGCCACGAAGCTGAGCCAGAAGCCCGCCGACAACAAAGCCCAAGGGTCCAGCGCCAGCACGGCGGCCATCGCCAGCAGCCACACCGCGGGCCAGGGCCAGCGCCGGCCCGACAAGCGCAGGCCCGCCACCAACGCCAGCATCAGCACCGTGCGCTGCGAGGGCACGCCCCAGCCGGAGAACACGGCGTAGCCGGCGGCGCAGGCCACGCCGCCCCAGCCCGCCACCCAGGGCAAGGGCCAGCGCCGGGCCACGGCGGGCCAGCGCGGCGCGGCGCGCCGCCAGGCCCAGCCGATGAGCGCGGTCGCGAGCCAGGCGAACAAGGTCACGTGCAAACCGCTGATGGCCATGAGGTGGGCCACGCCGGTGTCGCGGAACAGCGCCCAGTCCTCGCGCTCGATGGCCGACTGGTCGCCCACCGCGAGCGCCGCCAGCACGCCCGCCGCGCGCGAGTGGCCCAGTCGCTCGCCCATGGCGTCGGCCACGCGCTGGCGCGCCAGGTCCACCGGGTGCAGCCAGGTCTGACTCAGGCGCTCGGGCACCGGGTCGCGCGGGCCGGCGCGCACGTAGCCGGTGGCCAGGATGCCGCGCTCCCACAGCCAGCGCTCGCGGTCGAAGCCGTGCGGGTTGAGGCTGCCGTGCGCGCGCTTGAGCCGCACCTCGAAAGCCCAGCGCTCGCCGGCCACCAGGCCCGGGTTGGGGTGCGCCACCGCCCACGCCCCCGGGCGGCCAGGACGATCGCCCCCATCGGATGGGCCACCGCTCCAGCCCAGCAGCAGGCGCGGCGGCAGCGGCACGGGCCGGCCGTCCAGGCTCGCGCGCTCGACGATGAATTCGACGCGCTCCCCCTGCGGGTCTTTCACCGGCAGGGACGCCACGCGCCCGACCACCGCGATGTCGCGTCCCTCGAGCGCGCCCGCCAGGTCCTGCTCCGCCAGGGACAGCGCGCGCTGCCCGGCGCAGCCGAAGGCCAGCGCCGCGCCCGCCAACAGCCAGGCCGGGCGCCCCCGCAGGGCCAGCGCCAGCACGCCCGCCACGGCGATGCCGACATAGCCCCCCCACCCCCACAGGTCCGGCTGCTGCAGCTGCACGGCCGTGCCCAGCACCCCGCCGGCCAGGGCCCAGCCCAGGCGCCAGGCGCGCGGTGGCGCCGGCGTGGAAACGTCATCGCGCAATGGCGCAAGACTTGCTAGCATGATTTTTCAACCGCGTGGAGGCGCTCGCGCGATCCCGCGTCATCCCTTTCCCTGAAAGCCTTTTCATGGCCATCCACGTCGCCCTGAGCCACATCACCCACTACCGGTACGACCGCCTGGTGCGCCTGGGGCCTCAGGTGGTGCGCCTGCGGCCGGCCCCGCACAGCCGGACCAAGGTGCTCTCGTATTCGCAGCGCGTCGAGCCCGCCACCCACTTCGTCAACTGGCAGCAGGACCCGTTCGCCAACCACCAGGCCCGCCTGGTGTTTCCCGAACCCACCACCGAGTTCAAGATCACCATCGATCTCGTGGTCGAGATGGCGGTGCACAACCCGTTCGACTTCTTCCTGGAGCCGCAGGCCGAGCAGTTCCCGTTCGAGTATGCCGAGGCGCAGCGGCGCGAACTGGCACCGTATCTGGCGGCCGAGCCCCTCACGCCGCGGCTGGCGGCCTACCTCGCCGGCATCGCCCGCGACAGGCGCCGCACCATCGATTGCCTGGTCGAGATCAACCAGCGCCTGCGGCGCGACATCGACTACACCATCCGCATGGAGCCCGGCGTGCAGACGCCGGAGGAAACGCTGCAGCGCCAGCGCGGCTCCTGCCGCGACAGCGCCTGGCTGCTGGTGCAACTGCTGCGCCACCTGGGGCTGGCGGCGCGTTTCGTCTCGGGCTACCTGATCCAGCTCGCGCCCGACGTGAAATCCATCGACGGCCCCAGCGGCCCCGAGCGCGACTTCACCGACCTGCACGCCTGGTGCGAGGTCTTCCTGCCCGGCGCGGGCTGGATCGGCCTGGACCCGACCTCCGGCCTGCTCGCGGGCGAAGGGCACATCCCCCTGGCCTGCACACCGCAGCCCGGCAGCGCCGCGCCGGTGGAGGGCGCGGTGGACGAGAGCGAAGTCGCCTTCGAACACCACATGGCCGTGCGCCGCGTGCACGAATCGCCGCGCGTGACCCGGCCCTACACCGACGAACAATGGGCCGCCGTGCTCGCGCTGGGCGACCAGGTCGACGCCGACCTGACGCGGCACGACGTGCGCCTCACCCAGGGCGGCGAGCCCACCTACGTGGCCACCGGCGACCGCGACGCCGCCGAGTGGAACACCGAGGCCCTGGGCCCCACCAAGCGCGGCTACGCCACCGAGCTGCTGGGCCGCCTGCGCGAGCGCTACGGCCAGGGTGGCTTCGTGCACATGGGCCAGGGCAAGTGGTACCCCGGCGAGCAGCTGCCGCGCTGGGCGCTCTCGGTGTTCTGGCGCGCCGACGGCGAGCCGTGCTGGAACAACCCCGCGCTGCTGGCCGACGAGCGCGACCCAGACTACTGCACCAGCGACGACGCGCGCCGCTTCGCGCAGGCGCTGGCGCGCCGGCTGGGCCTGAGCACGCAATACATCACCGCGGGCCACGAAGACACCTGGTACTACCTGTGGCGCGAGCGCCGCCTGCCCGTGAACGTGGACCCCTTCGACAGCCGGCTCGACGACGAGCTGGAGCGCCTGCGCCTGCGCCGCGTGTTCGAGCAGGGCCTGTCCAGCGTGGTGGGCTATGTGCTGCCGCTGCAGGCCAACGCCGGCAACCCGGCCCTGGGCGGCACGGTGTGGTCCACCGGCCCCTGGTTCTTGCGCGACGAGCGCCTGTACCTGGTGCCGGGCGACTCGCCCATGGGCTACCGGCTGCCGCTGGACTCGCTGCCCTGGGCGGCGGCCGGCGACCGGCCCCAGACCATCGAACAAGACCCGTTCGCGCCGCGCGCGCCGCTGCCGCGCGGCGCGAACGCGCGCGCGCAATGGCAGGCGCACGCGGCGCCCGGCGCACCGCAGGACGTGGCGGCGGCGCGCGGCTGGCCCGGCAGCAAGCCCTCGGCCCTGGCCCAGGGCCTGTCCTCGCACCACCCGCGGCGCGGCGAATCGGCCGGCTGGCTCACGCGCACCGCGCTGTGCGTGGAGGCGCGCGACCCGCAGCGCGCCAACGGCCCCAAGGCCGAGCAAGAGAATGGCGGCCAAGGACAGCACCTCTATGTCTTCATGCCGCCGCTGGCGCGGCTGGAGGACTACCTCGATCTGCTCGCCGCCGTCGAGGCCACGGCCGATCGGCTGGGCGTGAAGGTGGTGCTCGAGGGCTACCCGCCGCCGCGCGACCCGCGCCTGAAAACGCTGCAGGTGACGCCCGACCCCGGCGTGATCGAGGTCAACATCCACCCGGCGCACAACTGGAGCGAACTGGTGGAGCACACCGAGTTCCTCTACGAGGCCGCGCACCAGACGCGCCTGTGCGCCGAGAAGTTCATGACCGATGGCCGCCACACCGGCACCGGCGGCGGCAACCACATCGTGCTCGGCGGCGCCACGCCGGCCGACTCGCCCTTCCTGCGCCGGCCCGAGCTGCTGGGCAGCCTGGTGGCCTACTGGCACAACCACCCCGCGCTGAGTTACCTGTTCAGCGGCCTGTTCATCGGCCCCACCAGCCAGGCCCCGCGCGTGGACGAGGCGCGCAACGACCAGTTGCACGAGCTGGAGATCGCGCTGGCGCAGATCGAGCGGGCGCGCCAGGTCTACGGCGAACCCACGAGCGCCCCCTCGGGGGGCGCAGCGGCAGAGCATGGGGGCCGCTACATGCCCCCCTGGCTGGTGGACCGCACCCTGCGCAACATCCTCGTCGACGTCACCGGCAACACCCACCGCAGCGAGTTCTGCATCGACAAGCTCTACTCGCCCGACGGCCCCACGGGCCGCCTGGGCCTGCTGGAGCTGCGCGCCTTCGAGATGCCGCCGCACGCGCGCATGAGCGTGGCCCAGCAACTGCTGCTGCGCGCGCTGGTCGCGCGCTTCTGGCAACAGCCCTACCGCGCGCCACTGGCGCGCTGGGGCACCGAGCTGCACGACCGCTGGCTGCTGCCCACCTACCTGCGCCTGGACTTCGAGGACGTTCTGGCCGAGCTGCGCGAGGCCGGCTACGCCTTCGACATGGCCTGGTTCGAGCCGCACTTCGAGTTCCGCTTCCCGCTCATCGGCGAACTCGCGGTGCGCGGCATCGAACTCACGCTGCGCGGCGCGCTGGAGCCCTGGCACGTGATGGGCGAAGAAGGCGCCATCGGCGGCACCGTGCGCTACGTCGACTCCTCGCTCGAACGCCTGGAGGTGCGCGTGCGCGGATGGACCGACCGGCGCTACGCCGTCACCTGCAACGGCCGCGCGCTGCCGCTGCACAACACCGGCACGGCCGGCGACTATGTGGCCGGCGTTCGCTACAAGGCCTGGGCGCCGCCCTCGGCCCTGCACCCCGGCATTGGCGTGCACGCGCCACTCACCTTCGACATCGTCGACACCTGGATGCAGCGCTCCCTGGGCGGCGGCCAGTACCACGTGAGCCATCCCGGCGGGCGCAGCTACGACAGCTTCCCGGTCAACGCCTACGAGGCCGAAAGCCGCCGCCTGTCGCGCTTCTTCCCCATGGGCCACACGCCCGGTCAACTGCGCGTGGCGCCCGCCGCCGTGAACCGTGAATTCCCCTGCACGCTGGACCTGAGAACGTGAGCCTCGCCCGGCCGACCACCAGGGGCGCGCAGGCATACTGCGCGCCGTGAACGCCGATCCTGACGATTCCCTTTTCGGCCCATTGGCCCCCGAGCGGCCGGGCGAATGGGCCCTGTCCCTGGCCGTGCCGGCCGACCCGGGGCACCTCGACGAGCTGCGGGGCGATGGCGCGCACGGCCTGGCCCCCAGCTGGTCCGCCTTCTTCGACCACACCGGCACCGAAGGCCTGGCCGACCTGAACCGCCGCGCCGAGAACCTGCAGCGCCAGATCCGCGACAACGGCGTCACCTACAACGTCTACGCCGACGACAGCGGCCTGCAGCGGCCCTGGGCGCTGGACCTCTTCCCCATGATCCTGGGCCCCAGCGACTGGGCACAGATCGAAGCCGGCGTGCTGCAGCGCGCGCGCCTGCTCAACGCCGTGATGGCCGACCTCTACGGCCCGCGCGAACTGCTGCAGCGCGGCCTGCTGCCCGCCGCCCTGGTGCAGGGCCACCCGGGCTACCTGCGCGCCATGCAAGGCGTGCGCCCGCGCGGCGGCACCTGGCTGCACATCGTCGGCTTCGACCTGGCCCACGGTCCCGACGGGCGCTGGTGGGTGGTGGGCCAGCGCACCCAGGCGCCGTCCGGCCTGGGCTACCTGCTCGAGAACCGCATCGCCATCGGCCGCCAGTTCCCCAAGGCCTTCGCCGGCCTGCGGGTGCAGCGCCTGGCCGCCAGCTACCGCGCGCTCATGGACGGCATCAAGTCCCTGGCGCCCGAAGGCGAGAACGCGCGCATCGCCCTGCTCACACCCGGTCCGTACAACGAAACCTATTTCGAGCACGCCTACCTGGCGCGCTACCTGGGCCTCACGCTGGTGGAAGGCAACGACCTCACCGTGCGCGACGAGCGCCTGTTCCTCAAGACCCTGGCCGGCCTGGAGCCGGTGCACGCTCTCATCAAGCGCGTGGACGACCAGTGGCTGGACCCGCTGGAGCTGCGCCCCGACTCCACCCTGGGCGTGCCCGGCCTGCTGCAGGTGCTGCGCGCCGGCCACCTGGTGCTGGCCAACGCGCCGGGCTCGGCGCCGCTGGAGTCGAGCGCGCTGCTCGGGTTCCTGCCCGCCATCAGCGAGCACCTGCTGGGCGAGCCGCTGGCCCTGCCCTCGCTGGCCACCTGGTGGTGCGGCGAAGACGCCGCGCTGCGCGGCGTGCTGCCGCTGCTCAAGGACGGCGTGATCAAGGCCACCTACCCCGGCGGCGGGCCCGACACCGTGATCGGCCAGGGCCTGACGCCGCGCGAGCTCGACGAATGGACCGGCCGCCTGGTGCGCCAGCCCGAGCAGCACACCGTGCAGTCCTGGCTGCCGCTGTCGCAGACCCCCACCTGGACGGGCGACCGGCTCATGCCGCGCTCGGCCATGCTGCGCGTGTTCGCGCTGGCCGACGGCGCCGGTTCCTGGCGCGTGCTGCCCGGCGGCCTGGTGCGCCTGGCGCCGCGCGGCCAGCTGGTGGCCGCCATGCAGCGCGGCGGCAGCAGCGCCGACTGCTGGGTGCTCACCGACGGCGCGGTGGACCACACCAGCCTGCTGCGCAGCCAGCCCGGCTCCTTCGCCATCGCGCAACAGAAACAGCCCGTCACCAGCCGCGCGGCCGAGAACCTGTTCTGGCTGGGCCGCTACACCGAGCGCGCCGAGAACACCGTGCGCCTGGCCGAAACCGTGCTCGACCAGCTCGACGGCGAGGAACCCGGCACGCAGGCCCTGCTGGCCTGGCTGACCGAGGTCTCGCGCGAGAACGCGCTGGTGCTGGCCGACGTGCCCGACGCCCTGCTCTCCTCGCGTGTGTTCGCGCGCTCCCTGATGGCCAACCTGGCCCCCCACCCGCAGGACCCGGCTGCCGCCAGTTCCTTCAGCGTGGGCTTCAACCTCGGCGCCCTGGCCAACGCCGCCGCGCAGGTGCGCGAGCGGCTGTCGCGCGAGCACTGGAACCTGATCGAGCGCCTGCAGACCGGCTTCGCGGCCGGCGCCGCGCGGCTGCTCGACAACGGCGAACTCAGCACCGGCGGCACGCAGCTGCTGCTGCAGGAGGCGAGCCAGCAGCTGGCCGCCATCACCGGCTCGCAGACCGACCGCATGGTGCGCGACGACGGCTGGCGCCTGCTGTCCATCGGCCGCCACATCGAGCGGCTGGCCACGCTGTCGCGCGCGCTGGCGCTGGGCCTGCAAAGCGGCAGCGTGCATGAACCCGCCGGCTTCGAGGCCATGGTGGCGCTGTTCGACAGCACCATCACCTTCCACGCCCAGTACCAGCAGCGCCGCGACATGGTGGCGCTGATCGACCTGCTGGTGCTCGACCGCGACAACCCGCGCTCGCTGGCCTGGGTGGTGCAGACCCTGCGCGCGCGCCTGGCCCGCCTGGGCCAGAGCGTGGCGCCGCAGGACGCCGAACTCGCGCGCGGCCTGCCCGACCCGGCCGGCTGGCAGCTCGCCGAGCTGAGCAACTGGCAGCGCGACGCCGACGGTCGCCGCGTCTGGGGCGCGCTGCTGCGCCTGTTGGAAGACTGCGAGGCCGCGGCGGTCGAGCTCTCCGACGAGATCACGCGCCTGCACTTCAGCCACGCCGACCGGCGCAGCCAGACGCTGTCCATCTGAACGGCCATGAAACTGCGCGTCCTGCACCGCACCACCTACCGCTACCAGAGCGCGGTGGACATGGCGCAGCACATGCTGCACCTGAGCCCGCGCGCCAGTGCGCTGCAGCGCGTGCTGTCGCACCGCATCGCGATCGAGCCCGAACCGGCCACGATGCACCAGAGCACCGACGCCTTCGGCAACCAGCGCCGCTTCTTCGCCCAGCAGGCGCCGCACGACACCCTGAGCGTGCTGGCCGACAGCACGGTGATGACCGCCGCGCCGCGCCCCCTGCCCGAAGACGCGCCCTGGCATGGCATGACCTGGGAGCGCGTGCGCGAACACTTCCGCTACCGCGTCAACGCGCCCTACGAGGCCGCGGCCGAATTCCTGTTCGCCTCGCCTCTGGTGGAACGCGACGAGGCCTTCGTCCAGTGGGCGCGCCCGGCCTTCGCGGCCGGCGCGCCGGTGCTGCAGGCCGCGCGCGCGCTCATGGAGCGCATCCATGGCGAACTGCGCTACGACAGCGCCAGCACCGAGGTCAGCACGCCGCCGCTGCAGGCGCTGGCGCAAGGCCGGGGCGTGTGCCAGGACTTCGCCCACATCATGATCGGCTGCCTGCGCAGCCTGGGCCTGCCCGCGCGCTACGTCAGCGGCTACCTGCTCACCCAGCCGCCGCCCGGCCAGCCGCGCCTCATTGGCGCCGACGCCTCGCACGCCTGGGCCGCCGTCTACGTACCGCGCGAGGACGGCGGCGACGGCGAGTGGTTCGACTTCGACCCCACCAACAACCGCTGCGGCTGGGGCAGCCCGGGCGAGGACTACGTGACCCTGGCCATCGGCCGCGATTTCAGCGATGTCTCGCCCATGCGCGGCGTCATCCAGGGCGGTGCCCAGCACACGCTGGACGTGGCCGTGACCGTGGCCCCGCCCGATGAGCTGGAAGGCCGCGACCTGGATACGCCCACACCGGCGAGGCCCGGCGCCACAGAACCGCCGCCCTGACCCCGCCCGCCACGCGCGGCCCCAGCGGCGGCGCTGGTGGACACGCGGCCGGGTGATTTGTGAACTTTTGTTGAAGCCCCCGCCGGCAGCCCCGACGCCCTGGGCCGCCGGCTGATGTGATCGCGCGCTCGTGCCGTGGCACGGGTGTTTCGGGTCGCATCAGGGAGGCGGGGCATGGACAGACATCACCAGGGCGCAGTGCCCGAGGCCGCGCGCCGCCGCGCCAGGCGCCGGCTGGGCGTGCTCGCTCTTGTGCTGCTGCTCGGCCAGCTGCCGACGGCCCAAGCCGCCTGCGACCCCAGCATCAGCTGCTGCGCCGGTGCGCCGGCCGCAGGCAGCCCCTGCGGTGGCGCTGGCGTGGCCACCCTGGGCAACACCTCCGGCGTGGACAGCGGCGCGGGCAACCCCCTCAACGTGCTGGGCGGCAACAAGTTCCAGCGCGAGGTGGACATGCCCGCGCTGCCCGGCGTGCTCGGCCTGGAGCTCATCCGCTACTACAACAGCGCCGACAGCGAGCGCCACCTGCTCGGGCGCGGCTGGCGCCTGAGCTACGAGACCACGCTGCGCGTGGGCACCGGTGCGCTGGCGGGCACGCTGGAAGTCGTGCAGGCCGACGGCACGCGCATCGCCTTCGCCCTGCCGCCAGACGAACGCCAAGACCCAGGCCAGGGCCAGGGCGATCTCTACCGTGGCCGAGTCCAGCGTGCTGGGCTTCGCCACCCCCCACGCCCAGGCCCAGCGCCGGCTCGACGACTTCGCTCGGGTCGTGGCCATCCGCCACCCCGGCCAAGGCTGGCGGTTCGCGCGCCACGACGAGGCCGGGCGCCTCCTCGAGACCATCGACCCCAGAGGCGCACGCCAGCGCGCCCGCTGGGACCTGGCGGGGCGGCTGACCCGGCTGGAGCGCTTCGCCCCCGGTGCTGAGGCCGGCACCACCGCAGAACAAGTCATCGACCGCCGCTACGAGCACGAGCGGCTCATCGAAGAACCTACAAGGGACAACGTATTGTGGGTTGGAGAACCCGTTTGACGGCGAACACGCCGATCGACCCCGCCAGCGACAGCCAAGTGCAGCAGTTCGCCAAGGAAACAGGCTTCAGCCATACGACCGGCAGCACGAGCAGCGAGGCGTACGGTATGTACGTCAGGATGGTGAGGTGGGTAAAGATGTTTGATTTGATGGAATCCTTCCGACGCAACGGCCATGGCAATCCAGATTCGGTCTACGACCTGCTTCATAAAAAGGCTCAGTCGCAACTGCAAGAAGGCGTGAGCCCCACAGTCGAGCAGCGGTTCGATGCGCTGCTGGTCGATCTGGGCATGACGCGAGAGGGGTTCGGCCTCTACCTACGAGCACGGCGTTGGAACGAAGGTTGGCAAGGCTTTGCCACAGCGGCGATCTTCACCGACAAGACACTCAGGGCCATATTGGTCGATGGCCCCAATGCCTTGTTTAAGAGCCAGCAGAAATTCGACCTGATCTCCGATCGCGAGATCAGATGGAAATACGCGGAATACAGGATCAAATACCCCAATGAAACGGAAGAGGACATCGTGGCGCGCATCGGCTACTTCCACAACGCAGGATCGGACGCCAAGGCCTTGTCCGTGGCACGAAACTTTGAGTACGCCAAGGGATTGGTGGGCATCTGGAGCAACACCACCAAGACGCCTTGCGAAGTCATGAAGGTGCCACGACTGGCGCTCGATCCCATCAAGATCAAATCGAAACAGTAGGAGAAATGCCATGCGGAAGATGCAATGGATGCCGATCGCCCTGACGGCGTTGGTCATCGCTACCAGCTCCGCAAGAGGGCAAAACCTGTTAGCCGGCGCGGGCCCATCGAATACGGAGGCCACGGGACTGACGATCGATCGGCCTGCGTGCAAGCAGGACATGAAAGCTTGGAAGAGGTTCTCTCCGTGGGCTTATCTGCGCAACGAGGCATGGACGCCGAAAGAGATTGCCAGACTCGACCGGTCTTGGCGCAAGGAGGACGCCGTCGACGTGACCTGGGTAGACATCGACGGCGACGGCTGGTGTGATGCGATCACCTCGGCTGACGAAGAGCCCTACAAGAACGCAAAGGGAAAGCCTGTTTTGCTTCTTCAGCCGCGAGGAATCTATCTGCGAACAGAGCGAGGGTTCGAGCCCTTTGGGGGGGGAAGGCTTTCGGTCGACCACGAAGGCAGCTCTTTCACGGTTTACTGGGACACCGAATCCCACTCCGCCGCCATCTACTCGCGCATATGGCAAGGCAATCTCATTGCGGGGCTGGGGCCCGGCGACGACGCCTTTCATTTTCGCCAGATGATGCGCGCCTCGTTCGCCGCTCACAAAGCCGGCAACGTCGATGAAGAGAGTCAATACGCCACCGAGGTCGAGCCCTTCCTCTATACCTCCAGGTACCTGCCCCGTGCGGTGGTCAAGCGCATCTGGGCCGAAGAGGCCCAACGCGCTGGGGTGGATTTGGCGTTTCCCTACGCCGATTGAGCGTCGAGGTGTTGGGCCCAGCGAAAGAGGCCGTGGCTTGTCCCTCGCACGCAGACCACCAATCGCGCCCATGGGGCGCCACTAGAATGGCCCGCTCTTTTTCGCCATTCCCATCCCTTAGGAGCGACCGATGAGCGCACTCGCCAAGCTCAAGCAACTGGGCATCACCCTGCCCCCCGTGGCCACCCCGGCCGCCGCCTACGTGCCCTTCGTGCAGACCGGCCAGTTGGTGTTCATCAGCGGCAACATCGCCCGCAAGGACGGCAAGGCCTGGGTCGGCCAGCTGGGCCTGACCATGGAAACCGACGAGGGCAAGGAGGCCGCGCGCAGCATCGCCATCGCCCTCATGGGCACGCTGCAGGCCGCCTGCCAGGCTTCGGGCAAGACGCTGGACGACGTCAAGCGCATCGTCAAGGTGCTGAGCCTGGTCAACAGCACGCCCACCTACACCGAGCAGCACCTGGTCACCAACGGCTGCAGCGAGCTGCTGGGCGAGGTGTTCGGCGACGCCGGCCAGCATGCGCGCAGCGCTTTCGGTGTGGCGCAGCTCCCCATGGGGGCCTGCGTGGAGATCGAGCTGATCGCGGAGCTGAACTGAGGCTCAGCGCTTGAGGTTCAGCGTTGGCGGCGCGCGTTCGCGCGCCGCACCTGCCGGCTCTGGCCGGCGGCTTGCTTCGCCTTCTCCCGGTCCGCGCGCCGCTGGGTGAAGTACCTCGTGGCGTAGCGGGACACGGCGAACGCCAGCACCCCGAACGCGACCGCGATCACCACGCCGGTGAGCTCGCCAGATGGCATCGTTTCACTCCTGGGGCCCGCCCACGGCGCGCCCATAACCCGACAGAAATGCCTCGAAGCGCGCCAGTTCCTCGTCGAGCGCGCGCTTGAAGGCGGCATCGCGCGGCGCCCGGCCCGACACGAAACCCAGCTCGCGCACCAGGCGCCCGCGTTCCAGGCGCAGATTGGCCCAGCCCAGCACCTGTTCCCCCCACAGCAGCGGCAGCGCGTAGTGGCCCATGGTGCGCCGGGGCGCCGGCAGGTAGGCCTCGAAGCGGTAGGCCCAGCCCCACAGCATCTCGAAGCGGCGGCGGTCCCACACCACCGGATCGAAGGGAGCGAGCAGCCGCAGGCCTGTCCCGTCCGGCTGGTGGCGGCGCGAGGCGGGGTTTTCGTCGGCCGGCCAGAACCAGGTGGTGCCATCGACCACCGCGTGGCCGTAGCGCGTGCGCGCGGCCTGGGCGACGGCGCGGGCCTCGGCCGCGAGCTGCGGCGCGCCGTAGCGCAGCAGCGTGACCAGGTAGCCGAGGCTGGATGCGGGCAGCGGCGCGTAGAGGTTCACGATGGCGTCGACCAGCGCCTCGGCGCGCGCCCGGCGCGCGGCGGGACTGTCGTCCTGCGCGGCGTGCTCCATGGCCTCGTACAGCCGCGTGCCGCCTTCGCGCCGGCGCACGCGCAGCCAGCCGTGGTAGTGCATGTGGTCCAGCAGGCGCGTGCTGGCGTTCAGGTCGCCACCCCAGTAACCGGCCACGCGACCGTGGTGGGCGAAGGCCTGGCCCACCTCGCGCGGGTGGGCCAGGCCGCGCTCGCGCACGAAATCGAGCACGGCCCGCGCGCGCTGGGTGGTGTCGGCATCCCAGGCCTGGCGCGGCGTGCGCGGGTGCAGCAGGGCCAGCATGCCGCGCGGCACGAAGCCGTAGTTGACGAAGGCGTCTTCCTCCAGGCCCAGGCGCTCGTAGCGGCGCTCCAGGTCGCCCGCGCGGTAGTCGCGCACGCGCTGGAACAGGATGAGGTCCTGCGCGCGCGCCGGCGCGCGCATGGGGTCGGCCTGCACGAAGCCCAGCCGGCGCACCGCGGCCGGCAGCGCCAGCGGCCTGAACAGGCTGCGCGCGATCGCGTGGCGGCGCAGCGCGTCGAGGGTCAGGGGCGTGGCCATCGGCAACGAAGGAAGGCGCCGGGGCCGCGCGGCTTACTCGACCCGCGTGACCCGTGAAGGCTTGAAGCCCAGGTCCGCCGCCTTGCCCTTGCGGCCGCGCGCGGCACGGGCGTTGTTCAGGCTGCGGATCTCCAAGGTTTCGTCGCGCTCCTTGCCGCCTCGGCCGATGCCTTCGATCTTCACGCTGCGGATGTAGGCGGCGGCGCCGGCCAAGGTGTCCTTGGGCTCCAGGTCGAGCAGCATCAGGCCGCGTCCGCCCTTGTCCATCTGCTTGAGTTCGGTGATCTCGAAGGTGAGGATGCGACCGCCCGTGGAGGCGCAGCACACGTGCGTGGCCGGCGCCAGCGGCTGGCCGCCCGAGGAGAAGGCCGCGTGCGAGGGCGCGCAGGGCGTCTCGCCCTCGCCCAGGCTGATGAAGGTCTTGCCGCCGCGCTGGCGCGACACCATGGACTCCACCGTGGCGATGAAGCCGTAGCCGCCACTGCTGGACAGCAGCAGCGCCGCGTTCGCGGGCCCCGCGAAGTAGTGCAGCGGCTGGGTGCCGCTTTCCAGGTCGATCAGCGTGGTGACGGGCTGGCCGTCGCCGCGGGCGCCGGGCAGGCTGGCCACGGGCACCGAATACACGCGGCCGTTGCTGCCGATCACGATGAGCACGTCCACCGTGCGGCATTCGAAGGTGCCGTAGAGACCGTCGCCGGCCTTGAAGGCGAACGCGGAGGCCTCGTGGCCGTGACCGGTGCGCGCGCGCACCCAGCCCTTGCTCGACACCACCACCGTCACGGGTTCGTCGACCACCTTGATCTCGGCCACGGCCTTCTTCTCGGCCTGGATCAGCGTGCGGCGTTCGTCCGCGAAGGCCTTGGTGTCGGCCTCGATCTCCTTGACCATCAGGCGCTTGAGGCTCGCGGGGTTGGCGAGGATGTCCTCCAGCTTCGCCTGTTCCTCGCGCAGGTTCTTGAGCTCCTGCTCGATCTTGATCGCCTCCAGCCGCGCGAGCTGGCGCAGGCGGATCTCGAGGATGTCCTCGGCCTGGCGCTCGCTGAGCCGGAAGGCCTCGATCAGCGCGGCCTTGGGCTCGTCGCTGTGGCGGATGATGCGGATCACCTCGTCGATGTTCAGCAGCACGAGCTGCCGGCCTTCGAGGATGTGGATGCGGTCCAGCACCTTGTCGAGGCGGTGCTGGGAGCGGCGCGTGATGGTGGTTTGGCGGAATTCGATCCACTCCACCAGCATCTGCCGCAGCGATTTCTGCACCGGCCGGCCGTCGAGACCGATCACCGTGAGGTTGATCGAGGCCGAGGTTTCGAGGCTGGTGTGCGCGAGCAGCTGCGTGATGAGCTCCTGCTGCTCGATGCGGCTGCTCTTGGGCTCGAAGACCAGTCGCACCGGCGCGTCCTTGCTCGACTCGTCGCGCACGCCGTCGAGCACCGCGAGGATGCTGGCCTTGAGCTGGTTCTGCTCCTGCGTGAGCGCTTTCTTGCCGGTCTTGAGCTTGGGGTTGGTGAGCTCTTCGATCTCTTCCAGCACCTTCTGCGTGCTGGTGCCCGGCGGCAGCTCGGTCACCACCATCTGCCACTGGCCGCGCGCCAGGTCCTCGATCTTCCAGCGCGCCCGCACCTTGAGGCTGCCGCGGCCGCTGCGGTAGGCGTCGGCGATGTCGCCGGCCGGGCTGATGATCTGGCCGCCGCCCGGGTAGTCGGGGCCGGGGACCAGGGCGAACAGTTCTTCGTCGCTGAGCCTGGGGCTCTTGATCAGCGCCACGCAGGCCTCGGCGACCTCGCGCAGGTTGTGGCTGGGCACCTCGGTGGCCAGGCCCACGGCGATGCCGCTGGCGCCGTTGAGCAGGTTGAAGGGCAGGCGCGCGGGCAGCTGCCGGGGCTCGGTGGTGGAGCCGTCGTAGTTGGGCACGAAGTCCACCGTGCCCTCGTCGATCTCGTCGAGCAGCAGGCCGCTGATCTTGGCCAGGCGGGCCTCGGTGTAGCGCATGGCCGCGGCGCCGTCGCCGTCGCGCGAGCCGAAGTTGCCCTGGCCGTCGATCAGCGGGTAGCGCTGCGCGAAGTCCTGCGCCATGCGCACCAGGGCGTCGTAGGCGGCCTGGTCGCCGTGCGGGTGGAAGCGGCCGAGCACGTCGCCGACCACGCGCGCACTTTTGACCGGGCGCGCGGCGGCGTTGCCGCTGTAGCCCAGGCCCATGCGCTCCATGCTGTAGAGGATGCGCCGCTGCACCGGCTTCTGGCCGTCGCACACGTCGGGCAGCGCGCGGCCCTTGACGACGGACAGCGCGTACTCGAGGTAGGCGCGCTGGGCGTAGGCCGCCAGGCTGTCGTCGGGTTCGGCCGCGGGCGCCAGCGGCAGTTCGGGGGTGTTCACATCAGACATCAGATATCCACCTCCACGGCGTCACCGTGAAGTTCCATGAGTTCGCGCCGCGCGGCGGCTTCGCCCTTGCCCATCAGCTGGGTGATGCGTGCCTCGGTGGTGGCGAAGTCGTGCGCGCCCAGGGTGACAGGCAGCAGGCGGCGGGTGTCGGGGTTGAGCGTGGTGTCCCAGAGCTGCTCGGCGCTCATCTCGCCCAGGCCCTTAAAGCGGCTGACCTGGCATTTTTCGGCCGGCACGCCTTCCTTGGCGGCCTTGTCGAGCGCGGCGTGCAACTCGCCCTCGTCCAGCGCGTACACCTTGGCCGCGGGCTTCTTGCCGCGCGCGGGAATGTCCACGCGGAACAGTGGCGGGCGCGCCACGTAGACGTTGCCCGATTCGATCAGTTTGGGGAAATGGCGGAAGAACAGCGTCAGCAGCAGCACCTGGATGTGCGAGCCGTCGACGTCGGCGTCGGACAGGATGCAGACCTTGCCGTAGCGCAGGCCGCTCAGGTCGGGCGAGTCGTTGGGGCCGTGCGGGTCGACGCCGATGGCGACCGCGATGTCGTGGATCTCGTTGTTGGCGAACAGGCGGTCGCGCTCCACCTCCCAGGTGTTGAGCACCTTGCCGCGCAGCGGCAGGATGGCCTGGCATTCCTTGTCGCGGCCCATCTTGGCGCTGCCGCCGGCCGAGTCGCCCTCGACCAGAAAGATCTCGTTGTGGCTGAGGTCGCGGCTTTCGCAGTCGGTGAGCTTGCCGGGCAGCACGGCCACGCCGCTGCCCTTGCGCTTCTCCACCTTCTGGCCCGCGCGCTGGCGCGTCTGCGCCGCCTTGATGGCCAGTTCGGCCAGCTTCTTGCCGTGTTCCACGTGCTGGTTGAGCCAGAGCTCCAGCGCCGGGCGCACGAAGCTGGAGACCAGGCGCACCGCGTCGCGCGAGTTCAGGCGCTCCTTGATCTGGCCCTGGAACTGCGGGTCGAGCACCTTCGCCGAGAGCACGTAGCTGGCGCGCGCGAACACGTCCTCGGGCAGCAGCTTCACGCCCTTGGGCAGCAGGGCGTGCAGCTCGATGAAGCTTTTGACCGCCTGGAACAGGCCGTCGCGCAGGCCGCTGTCGTGCGTGCCGCCGGCGCTGGTGGGGATGAGGTTGACGTAGCTCTCGCGCACCGGCGCGCCGTCCTCGGTGAAGGCCACGCACCAGGCAGCGCCCTCGCCTTCGGCGAAGCTGTCGTGGCCGGCCTCGGCAAAGCCCTCGCCCTCGAACATGGGGATCACCGGATCGGCGGTGAGCGTCTGCTGCAGGTAGTCGCGCAGGCCGCCCTTGTACTGCCAGGTCTGGGTCTCCTTCGTCTTCTCGACCACCAGCTGCATGGTCACGCCGGGCATGAGCACGGCCTTGCTGCGCAGCAGGTGCACGAGCTCGTTCATGGGCAGCGCGGCCGATTCGAAGTACTTCGCATCGGGCCAGGCGCGCACCGAGGTGCCCTGCTTGCGGTCGCCCTCGCCGCGCGGTGCCACGGCCAGCGGCTCGATCACGTCACCGCCGGAGAAGGCCAGGCGCGCCACCTGGCCGTCGCGAAAGCTGGTGACCTCCAGCCGTTTGGACAGCGCGTTGGTCACACTCACGCCCACGCCGTGCAGGCCGCCCGAAAAGCTGTAGGCGCCGCCCTTGCCCTTGTCGAACTTGCCGCCCGCGTGCAGGCGGGTGAACACCAGCTCGACCACCGGGGCCTGTTCCTCGGGGTGCAGGCCGAAGGGGATGCCCCGGCCCTCGTCTTCCACGCCGACCGAACCGTCGGCGTGCAGCGTGACCTTGATCTTCTTGCCGAACCCCGCCAGCGCCTCGTCGGCCGCGTTGTCCAGCACTTCCTGAATGATGTGCAGCGGGTTGTCGGTGCGGGTGTACATGCCCGGCCGCTGCTTGACCGGCTCCAGCCCCTTGAGGACGCGGATGGAGCCTTCCGAATAGGTGGAGGGGGTGCTTGCCATGGGCGCGGATTGTAGGGGCGGACGGCGAAAACCACTGGATGGATTCCCAGCCCTTCTGTCGGCGCGGGCCGGCGATGCCCTGCGCGCAACAAAAACGCGCAGAAATTTCAATCGCCCCTGCCTCCCCCGCGACGCCCGGGGCGAATGGCCCTTGGGCACAATCCGCCGATGACCTCCGCCACCCCGGGCGCTCCGCGCCTCTCCGCTACCCAGGTCCTGCTCTGCGGGGCCCTGATCGTCACCTTGTCCATGGGCATCCGCCACGGCTTCGGCCTGTGGCTGCAGCCCATCACCCAGGCCCAGGGCTGGACGCGCGAAACCTTCGCCTTCGCGCTGGCGGTGCAGAACCTGGCCTGGGGGGTGTTCGGCATCTTCGCCGGCATGGCGGCCGACCGCTTCGGCGCCTTCCGCGTGCTGCTGGTGTGCGCCGGCCTGTATGCCCTGGGCCTGGCGGGCATGGCGCTGTCCACGTCCACCCTGTCGTTCGCGCTCACCACGGGCGTGCTGATCGGCGCGGCCCAGGCCGGCACCACCTACGCCGTCATCTACGGCGTGATCGGCCGCCAGATCGCGGCCGAGCGCCGCTCCTGGGCCATGGGCGTGGCCGCGGCGGCCGGCTCCTTCGGCCAGTTCCTCATGGTGCCGGTGGAAGGCTGGCTGATCGCGGGGCTGGGCTGGCAGAACGCGCTGCTGGTGCTGGCGGTGGCGGTGCTGCTGATCGCGCCGCTGGCCGTGGGCCTGCGCGAGCCCGGTTTCGCGGGCAGCGCGCCGGCCAGGCGCGAGCAGACCATCGCCCAGGCCCTGCGCGAGGCCTTCCGGTACCGCAGCTTCCAGCTGCTGATGGCGGGCTATTTCGTCTGCGGCTTCCAGGTGGTGTTCATCGGCGTGCACATGCCCAGCTACCTCAAGGACAACGGGCTGTCGCCCCAGGTGGCCAGCTACGCGCTCGCGCTCATCGGCCTGTTCAACGTCATCGGCACCTACGCCGCCGGCGCGCTGGGCCAGCGCATCGCCAAGCGCCACATCCTGGCCTTCATCTACCTGGCGCGCGCGGTCGCCATCGCCTGCTTCCTGTGGGCGCCGCTCACGCCCCTGAGCGTCTACGTGTTCTCCTCGGTGATGGGCCTGCTGTGGCTGTCCACCATCCCGCCCACCAACGCCACCGTGGCGCAGATCTTCGGCGTGGCCCACTTGTCCATGCTGGGCGGCTTCGTCTTCTTCAGCCACCAGATCGGCAGTTTCCTGGGCGTGTGGCTGGGCGGCTACCTGTACGACCGGACCGGCAGCTACGACATCGTCTGGTACATCGCCATCGCCCTGGGCGTGTTCGCGGCCCTCGTGAACCTGCCGGTGCGCGAGGCGCCGATCCTGCGCGGGCCGCGGCGCGTGGGAGCCACCGCATGAGCCTGCTGCAGCGCGGCCTGGTCTGGAGCGCGGCGCTTGCGGGCCTGCTGGCCACGTTCGCGCTGTACCAGCGGCCCGACTTCCTCGTGGACCTCGCCGACCGGCTCTGGAGCTGCTTCTGATGCACGGCACGCTGGCGCCATCGGCCTGGGTGCGGCGCTGGTCCCACCTGGTGCCCAGGGGCGGCGCGGTGTTGGACGTGGCCTGCGGCCACGGCCGCCACCTGCGCTGGTTCGCGCAGCGCGGACACCCGGTGACGGGCGTGGACCGGGACCCCGAGGCCATCGCCGCCATCCAGGGACTGGGCCGCGCCGTGCAGGCCGATATCGAGAACGGCCCCTGGCCCTTCGAGGGCCAGCGATTCGCCGGCGTGGTGGTCACCAACTACCTGTGGCGCTCGCTGATGCCCCACCTGCTGGACAGCGTGGCCGAGGGCGGCGTGCTGATCTACGAGACCTTCGCCATCGACCACGCCAGCGTCGGCAAGCCCTCGCGACCCGACTTCCTGCTGCGCCCCGGGGAACTGCTCACGGCGGCCAGCGGTCTTCGCATCGTGGCCTATGAAGACGGTTTCTGCGCGGCCCCCGACCGCTTCGTGCAGCGCCTGGCGGCGGTGCGCGAGACCCGTTCCCGCGAGGCAGCACCCGCCCGGTACCCCCTGGATGCCGCTGGGTAGAATGCTCCGCTTATCCGCCCCTCGAGGGCGTCCAGCGCGCGCCCGGCCGCGCTGACACACCGATCCGCCATGCAAATGATCACCGGCAGCATCGTGGCCCTGGCCACCCCGTTCAACCCCGACGGCAGCGTCGATTACCCCGGCCTTCGCAAGCTGGTCGACTGGCACATCGCCGAGGGCACCGACTGCATCGGCGTGGTCGGCACCACGGGCGAATCGCCCACGGTCACGGTGGAAGAGCACTGCGAAATCATCCGCGTATCGGTGGAGCAGGCCAACAAGCGCGTGCCCATCATGGCCGGCTGCGGCGCCAACTCCACGGCCGAGGCCATCAACCTCGCCAAGTTCGCGCGCGGCGTGGGGGCCGACTGCCAGCTGCAGGTGGTGCCCTACTACAACAAGCCCACGCAGGAAGGCCAGTTCCAGCATTTCAAGGCCATCGCCGAGGCCACGGGCGACCTGCCCATCGTGCTCTACAACGTGCCCGGCCGCACCGTGGCCGACATGCAGCTCGACACCGTGCTGCGCCTGAGCCAGGTCAAGGGCATCGTCGGCATCAAGGAAGCCACCGGCAACATCGAGCGCGCGCAGTGGCTCATCCGCGAGGCGCCGGCGGATTTCGCCATCTACTCGGGCGACGATCCCACCGCCGTCGCCCTCATGCTCTGTGGCGGCCACGGCAACGTGAGCGTCACCGCCAACATCGCGCCGCGCGCCATGCACGAGCTCTGCGTGGCCGCCGTCGCGGGCGACGCGAAGCAGGCCATGGCCATCCAGAAGCGCCTGCTGCCCCTGCACAAGCAGCTCTTCTGCGAATCCAACCCCATTCCGCTCAAGTGGGCCATGGCCCGCCTGGGCCTGTGCGGCGAGACCATGCGCCTGCCGCTCACGCCCATGTCGCGCCAGTACGTGCCGCAGGTCGAAGCCGCACTGCGCGAGTCCGGCCTGCTGACATGAAACACCCCCGCCGCGCTTCGCGCGTCCCCCTCAAGGGGGCGGCACCTGCGGCCTGGCAAAGCCAGTTCCGCGGTGCCACTCCACAAGGCACGCGCGCGGGACACTGAAGCCACCTTCCCGTTCTTCTGCCCTTACCCCTCATGCCGATGCGCTCATTCGCCCACTCCGCACGTCCGCTCCTTCGCCTCGGCCTGATCGCGTGCGCTGCGCTGCTCGCCACGGGTTGTTCCATCCTCAAAGAGGACAAGATCGACTACAAGACCGCGCAGGAAGGCAAACGGCTGGATGTGCCGCCCGACCTGACGCAGCTCAGCCGCGAGTCGCGCTACGTGGTGCCGGGCTCGGCCGTCACCGCCAGCGGCTTCCAGGCCGGCCAGGCCAATGCCGCCGCCGCACAGGGCAGCGGCACCGCCACCGTGGAGGTGGGCGACGTGCGCATCGAACGCGCCGGCTCGCAGCGCTGGCTGGTGGTCAACCGCCCGGCCGGCCAGCTGTGGGGCCCCATCCGCGACTTCTGGCAGGAGAACGGCTTCCTGCTCGAGACCGACCAGGAAACCCTGGGCATCATGGAAACCGACTGGGCCGAGAACCGCGCCAAGCTGCCGCAGGACATCATCCGGCGCACCATCGGCCGCCTGTTCGACAGCCTCTATTCCACCGGCGAGTACGACAAGTTCCGCACCCGGCTGGAGCGCAACGCCAGCGGCGGCACCGAGATCTACATCACCCACCGCGGCATGGTCGAGGTCTATGCCAACCAGCGCGAGAACCAGACCGCGTGGCAGCCCCGCCCGGCCGACCCGGAGCTCGAAGCCGAATTCCTGCGCCGCCTGATGGTCAAGCTCGGCGTGAGCGAGACCCAGGCCCAAGCGGTGGCCGCCACCGCGCCCACGAAGTCGCAGGCCGCGCGCGTGACCACGGTGAACAACCGGCCGGCGCTGCAGTTCGAGGACAACTTCGACCGCGCCTGGCGCCGCGTGGGCCTGTCGCTGGATCGCAGCGGCTTCACGGTGGAAGACCGCAACCGCAGCGAAGGCACCTACTTCGTGCGCTACGTGGAGCCGGCCAAGCCGGGTGAGAAGCCCGGCTTCTTCGCCCGCATGTTCGGCGCCGACGACAAGCAGCCCACGCCGCAGCGCTACCGCATCGTCGTCAAGAGCGAGGCCGAGCTGACCACGGTGTCGGTGCTCGACGCGCAGGGCCAGCCCGACGGCTCGGCGAATGCGCAGCGCATCGTGCAGCTGCTGGCCGCGGATCTGTAATCCCCCCGCCGCGCTTGGCGCGCGGCCTTACAGGCCCAAGGTGGTTGGCGCGAAGGCCGGCCGCCCCTTCATCCACCACTCGTCCAGGCGCTCGTGCAGCGCCACGCGGCGCTCGGGCGCGCGGCTGGCCACGAGGCTGCAGCGCACCGGGTCCAGACGCTCCAGCGTCCAGTCCGCGGTCCAGATCACGCCGGGCAGCTCGTGCGGCGAGGCCTGTGGCACGGCGTGGGCCTCGATCAGGTGGGCCCAGGTGGTGCGCCAGGCCGTGAAGCGCGGGTGCAGGGTGCGCAAGGCGCTGAAGTCGCGCGCCAGCAGGCGCATGCGGCGCCCCCGCTGGGCCCAGGCGTTCAGCGCCGCGATAACCGAGCGCTCCCCGAGCGGCCAGTCGGCGAAGTCATCGTCCACCAGCCAGAGCATCGGCCAGGCCTGCGAGGCCGCCGCGCCGATGCCCTGGCGCACCGCATCGGCGAAGGCCACGCGCCCGACCAGCCGGCCTTCGGGCAATTCCACCGGGTCGGGCGCGGGGCTGTCGCGGGCTTCGGCGTCGGACATGGGCTTTCCTCGCTCACTCGGTGTCGTGGTGCAGCCAGCCGGCCTCGAACCAGTCGGCCAGCACGGCCTGGGCCTCGGCGCTGGCCCGTCGGGTGTCGTCCGCGCTCAAGCGTCGCTGGTCGGCCAGGCGGCGCATGAGGCGCGCGTCGGCGCCGCCGGCGCGCAGGCCCTCGCCATTGATGAACACGTGGCGGTCGTCGTACATCATGCGCGTGCGCCGATCCAGCCGCAAGGCGCCGGGCGCCCAGGCGCTGGCGGGCTCGTCGAACCAGGTGTGGGGCTTGGGCTCGGTCATCACCTCGCCCAGGGCCAGCGCCAGCGCCTCGCGCTCGCCCAGCAGGCGCTGCAGCGCGTCGGCCGCGAAGGCCTGCAGGCCCTCGGGCAGCCGGGCGGGCTGCGCGGTGGCGGCCTGCGCCGGGTCGCGGTAGAGGGTGTCGTCCTCCAGCGCGTCGGCCATGCGCTGCAGCAGTTCGCCGGCCAGGCCACCGCGCTGCGGCGCGCGAAAGCCGATCGAGCAGGTCATGCAATCGCCGCCCACGGCCTCGCCGTCGTGCGCCCAGCGCGGTGGCAGGTAGAGCATGTCGCCGGGCTCCAGCACGAACTCCTCTTCCGGCTCGAAGTGCTGGAGGATCTTGAGCGGCACGCCGGGCCGCAGGCTCAGGTCCTTCTGGCGGCCGATGCGCCAGCGCCGCCGGCCCGTGGCCTGCAACAGGAAGACGTCGTAGCTGTCGAAGTGCGGACCCACGCCGCCGCCCTCGCTGGCCCAGGACACCATGAGGTCGTCCAGCCGCGCGTCGGGCACGAAGCGGAAGCGCTGCAGCAGCGCGTGCGCGGCGTCGCTGTGCAGGTCCACGCCCTGCACCAGCAGCGTCCAGCGCGGCCGGTTCTGCGGCGGCAGCGCGCGCCGAGCGAACGGGCCGTGGCGCAGACGCCAGCCGGCGCGGGCGTGCTCGACGAGCCGCGACTCGACACCCTCCCGCCCGGCCAGCTCGAACAGGGCGGCGCGCGCCAGCGGCGGTTGGAAGCCCGGGATGGCCTGGCGGATCAGCAAGGGCTTCTTCTGCCAGTGGCGGCGCATGAAGCGCTCGGGGCTGAGGCCGCCGAGCAGGGCCAGCGGTTCGTCGGACAGGGGGGCGGTGCTCGGGCCGGTGTTGGGGCTCATGGGAGAATTGTCCGATGAAATCCGACGCCGCTTCCCCGATGGCCGTGACGCCCCAGTGCGTCGTGGCGCTCTCCTGGACCCTGAAGGACACGCTGGGCGAGGAACTCGACGTGCTGGAGGAGCCGGTCGAGTTCCTCGTCGGCGGCAACGACCTGCTCGGCAAGATCGAAGAGGCCCTGCAGGGCCACGTGGCCGGCGACACGCTGGACCTGCACCTGGAGCCGCTCGACGCCTTCGGCGACTACGACGACCAGCTGCTGTTCCTGGAGCCGCGCGACCGCTTCCCCGAGCAGCTGGAAGAGGGCATGGGCTTCGAGGGCCTGCCCCCCGGCTGCAACCCCGCCGCGCCGCGCGACCGCCTCTTCTTCGTGAGCGACATCTACCCCGACCACGTGGTGCTCGACGGCAACCACCCGCTCGCGGGCATCGCCATCCGCATCCACCTCAAGCTGCACGCGGTGCGCGAGGCCACGGAGGAAGAGATCGGTCAGGGCACGCTGGGGGCGGGCTTCTTTCGCACCCAGCTCGACGTGACGGACCCGGCGCAGTCGCCGCCGGTCCCGCCGACCCTGCACTGACAAGAAACACCCCCGCCGCGCTTCGCGCCCCCCTCAAGGGGGCGGCGCCTGCGGCCCGGCAAAGCCGGTTCCGCGGCGCCTCTTGGTTGCGTGGCTGGTGCGGCGGAAGTTTTTCAGCCTCGTCCCGTCGAGCCGTAGCCGCCCGCGCCGCGGGCGCTCTCGGCCGCGAAGTCGTCGACCACGTTGAAGCGCGCCTGCACCACGGGCACGATGACCATCTGCGCCAGGCGCTCCATGGGCTCGATGGTGAAGGCCACGTCGCTGCGGTTCCAGGCGCTCACCATGAGCTGGCCCTGGTAGTCGCTGTCGATCAGGCCAACGAGGTTGCCCAGCACGATGCCGTGTTTGTGGCCCAGGCCCGAGCGCGGCAGGATCAGCGCCGCGTAGCCCGGGTCGGCCAGGTGGATGGCCAGGCCGGTGGGCACCAGTTGCCAGGCGTTGGGCGCCAGGTGCAGCGGGGCGTCCAGGCAGGCGCGCAGGTCCAGCCCGGCGCTGCCCGGCGTGGCGTAGGCGGGCAACTGGCCCGCCATGCGCGGGTCGAGGATCTTGACGTCGATCTGCATGCGCTCGGTCTCAGTTGCCTTTGGGTTTCAGCGCGTCTTCCAGCGCCTTGTTCGGGTCGACCTCCGCCGGCGCCGCTTCTTCTGGCTCGGGCTTGAGCCCGTCGGCGGACGGCTCTGCCGACGGCGTCTCTTCCTCCGTGCCGTAGCCGCTGTCCTCGGACGGCGGCGCCATCTCGCGCAGCATCTCCTGCACGGTCGCGTTGTCCACCTTGACGGGTTTGCCCAGGCTGCCGACCACGATGCCCGGGTTGAGCATGACCACGGCGACCATGATCAGTTGAAGGACGATGAAGGCGATCGAGCCCTTGTAGATCTGCGCCGTGGTGACCGCCGGGATCAGCTGACCGGTGACCTTGTCCGTGTAGTCCTGGCGCGCGGCGACGCTGCGCAGGTAGAACAGCGCGAAGCCGAAGGGCGGCGTGAGGAAGGAGGTCTGCATGTTCATCGCGAGGATCACGCCGAACCAGATCAGGTTGATGTCCAGGCTCTGGGCCACGGGCACCAGCAACGGCACCACGATGAAGGCGATCTCGAAGAAGTCGATGAACATGCCCAGCACGAATACCAGGAAGTTCACGACGATCAGGAAGCCTATCTGTCCGCCGGGCAGCTTGTCGAACAGGTGCTCGACCCAGATGTGGCCGTCAGCCGCGTTGAAGGTGAAGCTGAAGACCGTGGAGCCGATCAGGATGAACAGCACGAAGATGGACAGCTTGGTGGTGCTCTCCAGCGCTTCGCGCAGCAGCTGGAGGCTCAGCGTGCGCCGGCCCGCGGCCATGATGAGCGCGCCCAGCGCGCCCATGGCGCCGCCTTCGGTGGGCGTGGCCACGCCCAGGAAGATGGTGCCCAGCACGAGGAAGATCAGCACCAGCGGCGGGATGAGCACGAAGGTGACCTGCTCGGCCAGGCGCGAGAGCAGGCCCAGGCGAAACAGGCGGTTGAGCAGCGCCAGCACCAGCGCGAGCACCGATGCGACGCTGATGGACATGATCACCACCTCGTCGCCACCGGGCGCCATCTGGCGACCGATCAGGGGGTTGATGATGGCCTCGTGGTTGCGGGCCCAGATCCAGCCGGCCACCGCGCAGATCACCAGCAGCACCAGCAGCGAGCGGTGGCCCGAGGCGCCGCTGGGCTCCGAGTAGATGCGCGCTTCCTTGGGCAGCGCCGGCACCCACTTGGGCAGCACGATGGCCACCACGGCAATGAACAGCAGGTACAGGCCCACGAGCATCAGACCCGGGACCAGCGCGCCGGCGTACATGTCGCCCACCGAACGGCCCATCTGGTCGGCCAGCACGATCAGCACCAGCGAGGGGGGGATGGCCTGCGCCAAGGTGCCCGAGGCCGTGATGGTGCCCATGGCGATGGTGCGGTTGTACCCGTAGCGCAGCATGATGGGCAGCGAGATCAGGCCCATGGAGATCACGGCGGCGGCGACCACGCCGGTGGTGGCCGCGAGCAGCGCGCCCACGAGAATCACCGCCACGGCCAGGCCGCCGCGCACCGGGCCGAACACCTGGGCCACGGTCGACAGCAGCGCCTCGGCCATGCGGCTGCGCTCCAGGATGATGCCCATGAGTGTGAAGAACGGGATGGCCAGCAGCGTCTCGTTCTGCATGATCCCGAACACGCGCAGCGGCAGGGCCTGGAACAGGCCGGACGGAAAGAGCCCGATCTCCATGCCGACGTAGCCGAAGAACAGGCCTGTGGCCGCGAGGGCGAAGGCGACCGGGAAGCCCGACAGCAGGAAGGCCAGCAGGCCACCGAACAACAAGGGCACAAAATTGTGGGTGAGGAATTCGACCATGGTGCGCTCGCTCAAGCCTTCTTATGGGAGGCGGTGTCGGCCTCGGACATTTCTCGCACCAGGAAATCGGCCTCTTCGGGCTCCTTGTGGGCCAGCACGTCGGGGCCTCGGCCGCTCAGAAACGCCGCGCGCTTGACGATCTCGGAGCAACCCTGCAACAGCAGGATGGCAAAACCCAGCGGAATCAGCAGGTACACCGGCCAGCGGATGAGGCCACCGGCGTTGGACGACATCTCGCCCGACGCCCAGGCGCGCGCGAACACCGGCCACCCTTCATACATCATGAGCAGGCACAGCGGCGCGAGGAAGATGACGATGCCGAGGATGTCCACCCAGTTGCGTTGGCGCGCGCTGAACTTGGAGGACAGGAAGTCGATGCGCACGTGCGCGTTGCGCAGGAAGGCGTAGCCGCCGCCCAGCAGGAACACCGCGGCGAACAGGTACCACTGCACCTCCAGCCAGGCGTTGGAGCTGGTGCCGAACACCTTGCGGACGATGGCGTTGACCGCGCTGATGAGCGTGGCCGCGAGAACGAACCACATCATCAGCCGGCCGATGCGGTCGTTGATGGCGTCGATGAATCGAGAGATCGAAAGTAAGGCTTGCATGTGAACCCCATGGGTATGGGCGTGGGCCGCGCGGCGGTGGCCGCTTGGCCGGGGGCCCCGCGGGCGTGTCACCCGCGGGACAGGGGCCACGAAGGCCCGAGAAAAAAACCCCGCCGTGGCGGGGTGCCGGCCCGGGGGCCGGCGAGGCTCAGAGCTTAGCCGATTGCATGTAGCGGTCGAACTGGGCCTCGGTGAAGCGGAACCACAGGTTCTGGTCCCGGCGGAAGTTCGAATAGTCGGCGTAGATCTTCTTCCAGTGGGGGTTGGAGGCGTTGAGCTCCTCGTACAGGCCCATGGACTCCTTGAAGGCCAGGTCCATGATCGGCTTGGGGAAGGCCAGCACCTTCGCGCCGCCGGCCACCAGGCGCTTGAGGGCCGCGGGGTTGCGCGCGTCGTAGCGGGCCTGCATCACCGTGTGGGCGTGCGAGGCGGCGTTCTCGACCATGGCCTTGTGCTCGGCCGACAGGCCGTTGTAGGCGGCCTTGTTGACGTAGAACTCGAGCTGCGCGCCACCCTCCCACCAGCCCGGGTAGTAGTAGTTCTTGGCGACCTTCTGAAAGCCCAGCTTCTCGTCGTCGTACGGGCCCACCCATTCGGTGGCGTCGATGGTGCCCTTCTCCAGCGCCTGGTAGATCTCGCCGCCGGGGATGTTCTGCGGCACACCGCCCATGCGCGTGAGCACCTGGCCGGCGAAGCCGCCGATGCGCATCTTCAGGCCCTTGATGTCGGCCGCGGTCTTGATTTCCTTGCGGTACCAGCCGCCCATTTGCGCGCCGGTGTTGCCGCCGGGGAAGTTGACGATGTTGTACTGGTCGTAGAACTCGCGGAACAGCTTGAGGCCGTTGCCGTCGTACATCCAGGCCGTGAGCTGGCGGCTGTTCAGGCCGAAAGGAATGGCGGTGGCCATGGCGAAGGTCGGGTCCTTGCCGAAGAAGTAGTAGGGCGCCGTGTGGCCCATCTCCACCGTGCCGGCCTGCACCGCGTCGACGACGCCGAGCGCTGGCACCAGTTCGCCCGGCGCGTGCACGCTGACCTCGAACTTGCCGCCCGACATCGCCTTGATGCTGCTGGCGAAGACGTCGGCGGCGCCGTGGATGGTGTCCAGTGCCTTGGGGAAGCTGGATGTCAGGCGCCAGCGGATGGTGGCCTGGGCGTGTACCGCAGGCGCGATGCCGGCAGCGAGCACGCCGGCGACTCCGGCATGCCGGATGAGAGAGCGACGGTCCATGTGTTTCAACTCCGTGGTGGTTATGTCGGCCCGCCACTGCGTGCGGGCGCCCCAGAGGGCCACGGAATTCTAGAAATCGACCCCGCGCTCACCTCGGGGGTTTTCCCTCGAAGCGAGGGCTTGCCCGGGGGAAGCGTTCAGCCTGGCGTCAGGCTGAGCGCGGCCGGGAATCAGGCTACGACCTTCAGGCCCGACGCACCGTCCAGGAGCGCGCCGAAGCGCTCGCGCACGCTGCGCTCGATGCCGGCGGCGTCCAGGCCCTGCAGGGACAGCAGCTTGGCCGGGTCGCCGTGCTCGATGAAGCTGTCGGGCAGGCCCAGTGCCAGCACGGGCAATTGAAGGCCCTCGGCCTGCAGCGCTTCCATCACCGCGCTGCCGGCGCCGCCCATCACGCAGCCCTCTTCCACCGTGACGATGGCCTCGTGCGTGCGCGCGATCTCGCGCAGCAGGTCGGTGTCGAGCGGCTTGGCCCAGCGCATGTTCGCCACCGTGGCACCCAGCCGCTCGGCCGCGCCAAGCGCGGGGTAGAGCAGCGTGCCGAAGGCCAGGATGGCCACGCGGCGGCCCTTGCGGCGCAGCTCGCCCTTGCCGAAGGGCAGGCCGTCCAGGCCCTCGGGCTGGGCCGCCCCCACGCCCGCGCCGCGCGGGTAGCGCACGGCCACTGGATGGTCCTGCGCGAAAGCGGTGGACAGCAGCTGGCGGCACTCGGCCTCGTCGGCCGGGCAGGCCACCGACACCTGGGGAATGCAGCGCAGGTAGGCGATGTCGTAGGCGCCCGCGTGCGTGGCGCCGTCGGCGCCCACCAGGCCCGCGCGGTCCAGCGCGAAGACGACCGGCAGGTTCTGCAGCGCCACGTCGTGGATGAGCTGGTCGTAGGCGCGCTGCAGGAAGGTGGAGTAGATGGCCACCACCGGCTTGAGGCCCTCGCAGGCCAGGCCGGCCGCGAAGGTCACGGCGTGCTGCTCGGCGATGCCGACGTCGAAGTAGCGGTCGGGGAAGCGGCGCTGGAACTCGACCATGCCCGAGCCCTCGCGCATGGCCGGCGTGATGCCGACCAGGCGCGAATCGGCCGCGGCCATGTCGCACAGCCACTGGCCGAAGACCTGCGTGAAGGTGGCCTTGGGCGGCGTGGCGGGCTTGGTCAGGCCCACGGCCGGATCGAACTTGCCGGGGCCGTGGTAAGCCACCGGGTCGGCCTCGGCGAGCTTGTAGCCCTGGCCCTTCTTGGTGACCACGTGCAGGAATTGCGGGCCCTCGTGGGCGTCCATGAGCTGGCGGATGTTCTCCAGCGTGGGGATCAGCGAGTCGAGGTCGTGGCCGTCGATGGGGCCGATGTAGTTGAAGCCGAACTTCTCGAACAGCGTGGCCGGCACCACCATGCCCTTGGCCTGCTGCTCGAAGCGCTTGGCCAGCTCGAACAGCGGCGGCGCGCCCTTGAGCACCTGCTTGCCCACGTGCTTGGCGGCGGCGTAGAACTGCCCGCTCATGAGCTGCGCGAGGTAGCGGTTGAGCGCGCCCACGGGTGGCGAGATCGACATGTCGTTGTCGTTGAGCACGACCAGCAGCTTGCCGTCGGCCACGCCGGCGTTGTTCAGGGCCTCGAAGGCCATGCCGGCGGTCATGGCGCCGTCGCCGATGATGGCCACGGCGCGGCGGTCCTCGCCCTTGGCCTTGGCCGCGAGGGCCATGCCCAGCGCGGCCGAGATGCTGGTGGACGAGTGGGCGGTGCCGAAGGTGTCGTACTCGCTCTCGTCGCGGCGCGGGAAGCCGCTGATGCCGCCGAGCTGGCGCAGCGTGTCCATGCGGTCGCGCCGGCCGGTGAGGATCTTGTGCGGGTAGGTCTGGTGGCCGACGTCCCACACCAGCCGGTCCTCGGGTGTGTTGAAGACGTAGTGCAGCGCGATGGTGAGTTCG
Source organism: Hydrogenophaga sp. SNF1 (assembly GCF_034421675.1). Classification (NCBI taxonomy): domain Bacteria; kingdom Pseudomonadati; phylum Pseudomonadota; class Betaproteobacteria; order Burkholderiales; family Comamonadaceae; genus Hydrogenophaga; species Hydrogenophaga sp. SNF1. The sequence continues at coordinate 1,421,526 of NZ_CP139793.1, read as the reverse complement.
ACCGTGCCGAGGTTGGAGCTCAGGTGCCCGCCGGTGCGCGCCACGCTGTTCAGCAGGAACTGCCGCAGCTCGTCCGCCAGCGGCTTGAGCTGCAGGCGCGTGAGCTGGCGCAGCTGCGCCGGCGATGAGATGGTGTCGAGCAAGGCGGTGATCGGTGCGTTCATGGAGCGTCGTCGTTCACGGACGGTTCTCGGGCCTCAGCTGGCGCGGTGGGCCACCCAGTCGGCCAGGGCATGCAGCGTGCCAGGCCGCTCGAGGCCGCTGCGGTCCAGCGCGGCGTGGGCGCGCGCCAGCACATTGTCGGCATAGGTCTGGGCCGGTCCCAGCCCCATGAGCGACACGAAGGTGGGCTTGTCGGCCGCGGCGTCCTTGCCCGCGGTCTTGCCCAGTGTGGCCGAATCGGCGGTGACGTCGAGGATGTCGTCGACCACCTGGAAGGCCAGGCCGACGCAGGCGCCGTAGTCGGCGAGCGCGGCCAGGGTGTCTCGCGCCACGGCGCCGGTGGCCGCGCCCATGGTGACGCTGGCCTGCAGCAAGGCGCCGGTCTTGCGCCGGTGCATGGCCTCCAGCTGGCGCTGGTCCAGCGCGATGCCCACGCTGGCCAGGTCCACCGCCTGGCCGCCGGCCATGCCGTCGGCCCCGGCGGCCAGGGCCAGCAGGCGGCACAGGCGCGCGCTCATGGCGTCGCCCAGGCTGCCATCGCCGGGCACCAGCAGCTCGAAGGCCAGGGCCTGCAGGGCGTCGCCCGCGAGCAGGGCCTGGGCCTCGCCGAACTGGACGTGCACCGTGGGCTTGCCCCGGCGCAGCACGTCGTTGTCCATGCAGGGCATGTCGTCGTGCACCAGGGAGTAGGCGTGAATGAGTTCCACCGCGCAGGCGGCGCGCATCGCGGCGTCGGCCTGGCCGCCCACGGCCTCGCAGGTGGCCAGCACCAGCAGCGGGCGCAGGCGCTTGCCGCCGTCGAGCACGGCATAGCGCATGGCCTCGCCCAGGCCAGCGGGGGCGTCCAGGGGCACCCAGCCCGACAGCGCCTGCTCCACCGCGGCCTGCTGCGCGCCGCGCCACTGCACGAAGGTCTGGTCCAGCACCGCGCTCGTCATTCGGCCTCCCAGGGCTTGCTCTGCCCGGCCTCGAACACCTGGATCTGCTGCTCCACCGCCTGCAGGCGGTCGCGACAGAAGGCCAGCAGCTCGGCGCCGCGCTGGTAGCGCGAGAGCAGTTGGTCAAGGGGCAGCTGGCCGGCGTCGAGCTGGGCAACGAGCTGTTCCAGCTCCTGCAGCGCGGCCTCATAGCTGGGCGCCACGGGCGGTGTCTCGGCGGGGGCCTTGCGGGCGGGCGGTGGCGTCATGGGCCTCGTGGGAAAGAAACCCCTGGGGGGCATTCGAGACAAAGCGGTCATTTTAGCGAGGGGGCATTTCCGCCGCCCCACGCCCGATGTACCCCAGGGGTACAATCGCGCTCTTTTTTTCCGAAACGACGGGCCCTGCGGGCCCGGAGGGACGCACCCACACCCATCCCGCGCGAATTCGTCTGACGAGCACAGCGCTTCCCTGCCCCTTCATAGGGGGAGTCTTTAGGTCAGGACAAGCATGTCTGATTTGAGTCTTCAACTGCAGCAGGCCAAAAGCCAATTCCCGGTGTCGAGCTACTTCGACCAGGCGCTGTTCCAGCGCGAGCTGGAGACGATCTTTCAGCGCGGGCCCCGCTACGTGGGGCACGCTCTTTCCGTTCCGAACATCGGCGACTACCACGCCCTGCCGCAAGAAGGCGGGGGCCGCGCGCTGGTGCGCACGCCCTCGGGCGTCGAACTGATCTCCAACGTCTGCCGCCACCGCCAGGCCATCATGCTCAAGGGCCGCGGCAACCTGCAGGGGCACCAGCCCGGCCACGCGGGCGGCAACATCGTCTGCCCCCTGCACCGCTGGACCTACAGCGGCACCCACACGCCCGCCGGCGCCGGCCCCGCCGGCCAACTGCTGGGCGCGCCCCACTTCGCGCACGACCCCTGCCTGAACCTCAACAACTACCGGCTGCGCGAGTGGAACGGCCTGCTGTTCGAGGACAACGGCCGCGACATCGAGGCCGACCTGGCCGGCATGGGCCCGCGCGAGACGCTGAGCTTCGAAGGCATGGTGCTCGACCACGTCGAACTGCACGAATGCAACTACAACTGGAAGACCTTCATCGAGGTCTACCTCGAGGACTACCACGTGGGGCCCTTCCACCCGGGCCTGGGCAACTTCGTCACCTGCGAAGACCTGCGCTGGGAGTTCCGGCCCGAGTACTCGGTGCAGACGGTGGGCGCGCAGAACCTGCTGGGCCAGGCCGGCAGCCCCACCTACCAGCGCTGGCACGACGTGCTGATGAACTACCGCCAGGGCCAGCTGCCCGAGCACGGCGCGATCTGGCTCACCTACTACCCGCACATCATGGTGGAGTGGTACCCGCATGTGCTGACCGTCTCCACGCTGCACCCGATCAGCGTGGACAAGACGCTCAACATGGTGGAGTTCTACTACCCCGAGGAAATCGCCGCCTTCGAGCGCGAGTTCGTCGAGGCGCAGCGCGCGGCCTACATGGAGACCTGCATCGAGGACGACGAGATCGCCGAGCGCATGGACGCGGGCCGCAAGGCCCTGCTGGCGCGCGGCGACAACGAGGTCGGCCCCTACCAGAGCCCCATGGAAGACGGCATGCAGCACTTCCACGAGTGGTACCGCGAGAAGATGGGAGCGGCCTTCCAGGGCTGATGGCGCACCACACATGACAGCCAATGCGAGTGGGTTTCGCCGTCGGGTCGCCCCCAGGCGAAACGCGCCTCCCCGGGGGTTAGCGACCCGCGCAGCGACGGAGCGTGGGGGTTAGGTCATGCAGGCACTCTGGATGCTGCTCGCGTCCCTCTTCTTCGCGAGCATGGGCGTGTGCATCAAGTTCGCCGCCGCGCACTTCAACAGCTTCGAGACCGTGTTCTACCGCGGCCTCGTGGGCATGGCCTTCCTGTGGGGCCTGTCGCGCTGGCAGGGAGTGTCGCTGGCCACCCGGGTACCCATGATGCACGCCTGGCGCAGCCTGGTCGGCACGATCTCGCTCACCGCCTGGTTCTACGCCATCGCCCTGCTGCCGCTGGCCACGGCCATGACGCTCAACTACATGAGCAGCGTGTGGATCGCCACCTTCCTGCTGGGCGGCGCGGTGCTCACGCAGGCGCGCGGCTCGCCGGTTCGCGAGCAGGCGCCGCTGTTCTTCACGGTGATCGCGGGCTTCGTGGGCGTGGGCCTCATGCTGCGGCCCAGCTTCCACCAAGACCAGGCCTTCGCCGGCCTGGTGGGCCTGCTGTCGGGCGTGTTCGCTGCCCTGGCCTACCTGCAGGTGGCCGCGCTGTCCAAGGTGGGCGAGCCGGAGAGCCGCACGGTCTTCTACTTCTCGCTCGGCTCGGCGCTGGCGGGGCTCCTCGGCATGCTGTTCGTCGGCGCCAGCCCCTGGCGCTGGCCCGGTGCGCTGTGGCTGCTGCCCATCGGCCTGCTCGCGGTGTTCGGCCAGCTGTGCCTGACGCGCGCCTACGCGCAAGGCGCCACCATGGTGGTCGCCAACCTGCAGTACTCGGGCATCGTGTTCGCGGCGCTGTTCGGCATCACCGTGTTCGGCGACCGCCTGCCGCTGATCGGCTGGGTCGGCATGGCGCTGATCGTCGTCAGCGGCATCGCGGCCACCGTGCTGCGCTCGCGCACCGTACCGCCCGTGCCTGCGGAAGAACCCTAGCCCCGGGCCACGGGAAACGCATGCGATCTGCATCACAATGTGCGCATGCTTAACTTGTTGATTCAGGTCCGCGAGCTGCGGGCCCTGCTCGACGCGGGCGCCCCCGTGCTGGTGATGGACTGCAGCTTCGACCTGATGAACCCGGCCGCGGGCCGCGCGCAGTTCGAAGCCGAGCACCTGCCCGGCGCGATCTACGTGGACCTGGACCACGATCTCAGCGACAAGGGCCGCCCCGCCAGCGAAGGCCGCCACCCCCTGCCCAGCCGCGAGCGCTTCGCGGCCCGGCTGGCCGAGCTGGGCCTGAACCCCGGCGTGCAAGTGGTGGCCATGGACCGCCAGGGCCTCAACTACTGCGGCCGGCTGTGGTGGATGCTGCGCTGGTGCGGCCACGAGGCCGTGGCCGTGCTCGACGGCGGCCTGGCCGCCTGGAAAGCCGCCGGCGGCGCGCTGGACAGCGGCCCGGCGCAGGCCCGCCCGGCGGGCGGCTTCCGCCTGGGGCCTTCGCTGGCGCCCACGGTGGACACGGCGGGCCTGCAAGCCCGCCTGGGCCGGGCCGACACCACCGTCATCGACGCGCGCGCGGGTGCGCGCTTTCGCGGCGAGGTCGAGCCGCTGGACCCGGTGGCGGGCCACGTCCCGGGTGCGCTCAACCGCCCCTTCGGCGAAAACCTGCAGGCCGACGGCCGCCTCAAGCCCGCCGACCAGCTGCGCCGCGAATTCGACGCACTGCTGGGCGGCCGCGACCCCGCCGGCGTGGTGCACCAATGCGGCAGCGGCGTGAGCGCCGTGCCCAACCTGCTGGCCATGGCCGTCGCCGGCCTGGGCACCACCACCCTGTACCCGGGCAGCTGGAGCGCCTGGTGCAACACCGAGGGAACGCCACGTGCGAGAGGCTGATGCAAGGGCCTGACTCGGTCGGCGTATCGGCGCGGGCCGAGACGCCCGACGCGGCGGACCTGCGCAAGACCCTGCTGTGGGTCTGCATGGTGGTCGGCATCGCGGCCCTGGGCATCGCCGCCGTGGACCTGCTGCTGTCGCCACCCGAGCAGAGCGAGGCCACCATCGCCGGCGCCCTGTCGGCCATCGCCTGGGCCTGCTGGCTGGCGCTGCGCACGCGCCGGCTCTCGCCGGAACCGGTGGCCGCGCTGGTCATCCTGGGCGTACTGGCCACCGCCACCTTCTCGGTGATCGCCTATGGCTCGGTGCGCACGGCGGTCAACTTCCTGTTCGTGGCCGCGGTGGTCGGGGCGGGCATCTTTCTCGGACGGCGCGCGCTGCTGGCCTCGGTGGTGGTCACCGCCGCGCTGCTGGGCCTGCTGGGTTGGATCGAAGCCCAGGGCGGCTTCGCGCACACACCCAACTTCTCGATGAACCTGCGCGTGTGGCTCACGCAGGCCACCACCCTGGTTGTCGTGGGACTGGTCGTCATGCACGGCCGCGCCGTCAGCCTCCGTGCACTGCAGCGCCTGCGACACGAGCTCGAGCGGCGCCACCAGACCGAGCAGGAGCGCGACCGCAGCCTGGAACGCTTCACGCGCATCTTCCGCTCCAGCCCGAGCCCCATGATCGCGCAGTCCGCGCGCACGGGCGCCATCCTCGACGTCAACCCCGCCTTCGAGCGCTGCTACGGCCACCGGCGCGGCCAGGTGCTGGGCCGACAGGACACCTTCCTCTGGGCCGACCCCATGGAGCGCGAGCGCTACATGGAGCGCCTGATCGCCGAGCGCCACATCGCCCAGCACCGCGCCCGCGGCCGCCGCGCCGACGGCAGCGAGTTCGACGCCATGGTCTCCAGCGAGATGGGCAACGACGAAGAGGACCGGCTCATCATCACCACGGTGAGCGACATGACCGGCCGCGAAGAACTCATCCGCCGCCTGCAGCGCTCCGAGGCGCTGTTCTCCAAGGCCTTCCACTTCGCGCCGCTCAATCTCACCATCACGCGCCTGTCCGACGGCCGCTTCCTGGAAGTGAACCGCGCCAAGGACAAGGCGCAGGGCCTCGAACCCGAGGAGCTGCTGGGGCGCACCTCGGTGGAGGTCGGCGCCTGGCTCACGCCAGAGGACCGCGAGCGCTTCATCGAGCGCCTGCGCCGCGACGGCCACGTGGACGGCTACGACACGCAGATGCGGCACAAGGACGGCACGCTGGTCGACTCGCGTGTCTGGGCCGAGATCGTCGACATCGACGGCGAGCCCTGCATCCTGTCCTCCAGCGTCAACGTCAGCGAGGAAAAGCGCCGCGAGGCCCTGCTGCTCGAGGTGGCCAAGGGCGTGGCAGCCGAAACCGGCGAGGCCTTCTTCGCCGCGCTGGCGGAGACCCTGAGCAACGCCATCGGCGCCAACCTCGTGGCCCTGGCCGAGACCACCGACGACGGTGAACTGCAGACCCTGGGCGTGTGGCGCGACGGCCGCGCCGCGCGCAACTTCCGCTTCAACGTGGTCGGCACGCCCTGCGCCGACACCCTGCGCCAGACCGGCCTGATGACCTGCACCGCCCAGCTGGCCGAGAACTACCCCAACGCGCCGCAGCTGCGCGCCCAGGGCTTCCAGGCCTACCTGGGCCAGGCGCTGCGCGACGCCGACGGCCAGGCCACGGGCATGCTCATCGCCATGTGGCGCGCGCCGGTGACGGTGAAGGCCGACGTCCAGGCCCTCATCTCCATCTTCGCCAGCCGCGCCAACGCCGAGCTGCTGCGCCTGCGCCGCGAGCGCGAGATCGTGAGCCTGAACGAAACGCTGGAGCAGCGCGTGCGCGAGCGCACGGCCGAGCTGCAGAAGCTCAACGCCGAACTCGACGCCTTCGCCTACTCCGTCTCGCACGACCTCAAGTCGCCGCTGCGCGCCATCGACGGCTTCACGCGCCTCATGCAGGAGCAGCTCGATGGCAAACTCGACGAGGACACGCAGCAGCTGTTCGACCGCGTGCTGCAGTCCTCTCAGCGCATGGGCGCCATCATCAACGACCTGTTGGCGCTGGCGCGCGTGAGCCAGGGTGTGCTGCAGCGCAGCCCCATCGACCTCAGCGAGCTCGCGCGCAGCGTGCTCGACCACGAACTGGCACGCGCGCCGCAGCGCCGCGTGCGCGCCGAGCTGGCGCAAGGCCTGGAGGCCGACTGCGACCCGCGCCTGGCCCGCATCGTGCTGGAAAACCTCATCGGCAACGCGCTGAAATACACGCGCGACCGCGAGGAGGCCCACATCGAGTTCGGCCTGGACGGCATTGCCGAGGACGGCACGCCCAGCTTCTTCGTGCGCGACAACGGCGTGGGCTTCGACATGAAGTACGTCGACCAGCTCTTCAAACCCTTCCAGCGCCTGCACCGGCCCAGCGAGTTCGAGGGCACCGGCATCGGCCTGGCCACGGTGCGCCGCATCATCGAGCGGCACGACGGCCGGCTCTCGGCCGAAGGCGCCGTCGGCCAGGGCGCCACCTTCCGCTTCGGTTTTGGCAACCCGCCGCGCTGGAGCGAGAGCGAGTCGCAGAAGCTGTGATCGGGCGCCCGGCCCGGCGCGATCAGTGCCCGCCGTGCGCCAGGCCGCTCACCAGCGTGACCATGCCGATGCCCACCGCCAGCCAGGCGATCTGCGCCGCCGTCTCGCGCAGGCTCAGCCGCTTCTGCAGCTGCGGGATCAGGTCGGCCAGGGCCACGTAGACGAAGCTGCTGGAGGCCGCCACCAGGAAGTACGGCAGCCAGTCGTCCAGCGAGGCCAGCAGCGCGTAGCCCACCAGGCCGCCCAGGGCCGTGACCGTGCCCGCCATCGACACCTTGAGCAGGGCCGCGCGCGGCGAGCGCGAGGTCTGGCGCAACACCACCAGGTCGCCCATGTGGTGCGGCACCTCATGCGCGAGCACCGCCAGTGCCGCCACCACGCCCAGCCGCAGGTCGGCCACGAAGGCCGAGGCGATCAGGATGCCGTCGCCGAAGGCGTGCACGCTGTCGCCCAGCAGCACGGCCCAGCCGCCGGCGCGCCGCTCCTCGTGGTGGTGGTGCCCGTGGTGGTGGTGGTGGTGGGCGTGCCCGTCCCCGGCCTCCTGGCCGTGTTCATGGCCATGCTCGTGGCCGTGGTGCCAGAGCTCGGCCTTGTCGAGCAGGAAGAAGAACACCAGGCCGCCCAGCAGCAGCGCGAACAGCTCGTGCGCGCCGGCCGCGCTCTCGAAGGCCTCGGGCAGCAGGTGCATGAAGGCCGTGGCCAGCAGGGCGCCGGCCGCCAGGCTGAGCATGTGCTGCGTGAAGCGCGCCAGCATGGCGTAGCCCAACAGCGCCGCGATCCACACGCTGCCGACACCGGCCGCGACGGTGCCGACAAGAATGGCCAACAAGGTCATATCAGTATTCAGTTACTCGGTAGAACAAGACCTGCGGAGCACGGGCGGTCGAACCGAGTGACACCGCGGAACCGGCTGTGCCGGGCCGCCGGTGTCGCCCCCTTGAGGGGGTCGCGCAAAGCGCGGCGGGGGGTCTCGTTTCAGGCCACGCCGTGCTGCTTGAACCAGGCCAGGGCACGCTTCCAGCCGTCCTCGGCCGGCTCCTTGCGGAAGCTCGGCCGGTAGTCGGCGTGGAAGGCGTGCGGTGCGTCCGGGTACACCACGAAGGTCGACGCCTTGGCCGCCGCGCTGCCGCCCGCCAAGGCCGATTTCATCTTATCAACCGTGTCAAGCGGGATACCGGTGTCGGCCGCGCCGTAGAGCCCCAGCACCGGGCCGTGCAGCTGGCCGGCCACGTCCACCGGGTTCTTCGGGGTGAGCGCATTCTGCTGCCCCACCAGGCGCCCGTACCAGGCCACGCCCGCCTTCACCGCCGGGTTGTGCGCGCTGTACAGCCAGACCTGGCGCCCACCCCAGCAAAAGCCGGTGATGCCCAGCTTGCTGGCGTCGCCGCCGTTGGCGGCCGCCCACTTCACGGTGGCGTCCAGGTCGCCCATCACCTGGGCGTCGGGCACCTGGCTGATGACCTCTGCGATGAGCTTGGCCATCTCGCCGTAGCCCTGGGCATCGCCCTGGCGCACGAACAGCTCGGGCGCGATGGCCAGGTAGCCCGCCCTGGCGAAGCGGCGCGCGGTGTCGGCGATGTACTCGTGCACGCCAAAGATCTCGGACAACACCAGCACCACGGGCAAGCCGGTCTTGCCGGCCGGCGCGGCGCGGTAGGCCGGCATCTTGAAGCCGGCCACGTCGATCATCACCTCGCCCACGGTCAGGCCGTCGGACGGGGTGCGAATCGCCGTCTGGGCCATCAGCGGCGCGGCGGCGGCGGCATAGCCCGCGCCCAGGGCGGCCTTGAGGGCGGTGCGGCGGGTGGCCCCGGCTTGATCGGCACTGCCGCCCAACAGGGCTTCGGCGTCGCGGGTCATGTCTTGTTCGAGCATGGGTTGTCTCCTGACGGGTGGTGGAAAGTCAAGCTGACTCGGCCCAGGGACCGAAGTTCAGGCGCGCCGGCGCTCAATGGGCCTTGTCCCAGTTGGGCCCGACGCCGATCTCGGCCAGCAGCGGCACCCTGAGTTCGGCCACGCCGGCCATCAGGCGCGGCACTTCGCTGCGCACCCAATCGACCTCGTCCGCGGGCACCTCGAACACCAGTTCGTCGTGCACCTGCATGATCATCTTGGTGCGGCGCTCCTGGTCGTCCAGCGCGGCCTGCACGGCCACCATGCTCATCTTGATGAGGTCGGCCGCCGTGCCCTGCATGGGCGCGTTGATGGCCTGCCGCTCGGCCGCCTTCTTGCGCGGGCCGTTGCCACCGTTGATTTCCGGCAGGTACAGGCGGCGTCCGAAGGCGGTTTCCACGTAGCCCTTCTTCTGCGCGGAGGCCACCGTCTGCTCCATGTAGCGCTTCACGCCCTCGAAGCGCTCGAAGTAGCGCTGGATGTAGTTCTTCGCCGCCGTGTTGTCGATGCCCAGGGCCTTGGCCAGGCCGAAGGCGCTCATGCCGTAGATGAGGCCGAAGTTGATCACCTTGGCGTAGCGGCGCTGCTCGCTGCTCACCTGCTGCAGTTCCACGCCGAACACCTCGGCCGCGGTGGCGCGGTGCACGTCCTGGCCTTCCTGGAAGGCGCGCAGCAGGGCCGCGTCCTCGCTGATGTGGGCCATGATGCGCAGCTCGATCTGCGAGTAGTCGGCGCTGGCGATCACGCTGCCCGGCGGGGCCACGAAGGCCTCGCGCACGCGCCGGCCCTCGGGCGTGCGGATGGGGATGTTCTGCAGGTTCGGGTCGTTGCTGGACAGGCGCCCCGTCACGGCCACGGCCTGCGCGTAGTGCGTGTGCACGCGGCCGGTGCGCGGGTTGGCCATCTGCGCCAGCTTGTCGGTGTAGGTCCCCTTGAGCTTGGACAGGCCGCGGTGCTCCAGGATCTTGGCCGGCAGCGGGTAGTCCTCGGCGAGCTTTTCCAGCACCTCCTCGTCGGTGCTGCGCGCGCCGGTGGCGGTCTTCTTGATGACGGGCAGGCCCAGCTTGTCGAAGAAGATCTCGCCGAGCTGCTTGGGGCTGCCCAGGTTGAAGGGCTGGCCGGCGATGGCATAGGCCTCCTGCTCCAGCGCCACGATGCGCTGGCCCAGTTCGTGGCTCTGCGCGGCCAGCGTGGGCGCGTCGATCAGCACGCCGTTGCGCTCCACCCGGTACAGCGTTTCGCTGCTGGCCATCTCCAGTTCGTAGATGAACCTCAGCTTCTCATCGGCCTGCAGGCGCGGCCACAGCACGCGGTGCACGTCCAGGGTCTGGTCGCTGTCCTCGCAGGAGTACTCGGCGGCCTTGGCCACGTCCACCTGGGCGAAGGGGATCTGGTGCGCGCCCTTGCCGCAGATGGCCTCGTAGCTGATGCCCTTGCGGCCGGTATGGCGCTCGGCCAGGCTTTCCAGCCCGTGCGGCTTGTGCACCTCCAGCACGTAGCTCTGCAGCATGGTGTCGTGCTCGTAGCCGCGCACCTCGATGCCGTGGTTGGCGAAGACGTGGCGGTCGTACTTGACGTGCTGGCCCAGCTTGGGCCGCATGGGGTCTTCCAGCCAGGGCTTGAGCCGGGCAAGCACCTCGTCGAAGGGCAATTGCTCCGGCGCGTCCGGGCCCACGTGGCGCAGCGGGATGTAGGCCGCCTCGCCGGGCGTCACGCTGAAGGAGATGCCGACGATCTCGGCCACCATTTCGTCCAGCGAGGTGGTTTCGGTGTCCAGCGCGGTCAGCTCGGCCGCCTGCAGGCGCGCCAGCCAGGTGTCGAACAGGTCCCAGCTCAGGATGGTGTCGTACTTCAGCGCGGGACGCGCTTGGCCGGACGCGGGCGCGGGCGGGTCGTCGAACAGGCCTTCGGTGGCGCCGGGCGCCACGGCGGTCGAACCCGGCGCCACCGGTGCCTCCTGGCCCGCCGCGGCCTTGGCGGCGAGCGACTTGAAGCCGTACCTGTCGTAGAAGGCCTGCAGCGCCTGGTGGTCGGGCTCGCCCAGGCGCACCGCGTCCAGCGCGGGCAGGCCGGGCACGAAGCCGTTCAGGTCGCAGTCGGTCTTGATGGTCAGCAACTGGCGCCCCGTGGGCAGCCAGTCCAGCGCCTTGCGCAGGTTCTCGCCGGCCACGCCCTTGATCTCGCCGGCGCGCGCCACCAGCGCGTCCAGCGAGCCGTATTCCATCAGCCACTTGGCGGCGGTCTTGGGGCCCACCTTGTCCACGCCCGGCACGTTGTCCACCGCGTCGCCCACCAGGGTCTGGTAGTCGACCATCAGGTGCGCCGGCACGCCGAACTCGGCCTGCACGCCCGCGAGGTCGCGGCGCTTGCCGCTCATGGTGTCGATGATGGCGATGCGTTCGTTGACGAGCTGGGCCAGATCCTTGTCCCCGCTGCTGACGACGACGTCGAACCCCTGCGCCGCCGCCGCGTGGGCGAGGGTGCCGATCACGTCGTCGGCCTCCACGCCGGGCACGTCCAGCACGGGAAAGCCCAGCAGGCGCACCACCTCGTGGATGGGCGGGATCTGCGCGCGCAGGTCCTCGGGCATGGGGCTGCGGTGGGCCTTGTACTCGGCGTAGATCGCGTCGCGGAAGGTCGGCCCCGAGGCGTCGAAGACGCAGGCGGCGAACAGCGCGGGCACCTCCTTGCGAAGGCTCTGCACCATGTTGATCATGCCCCGGATGGCCCCGGTGGCGGGGCTCGTCGGGTCGCCCGGCACGGCCCGCAGGTCGGGCATGGCGTGGTAGGCGCGGTAGAGGTAGCTCGATCCGTCGATCAGCAGCAGGGTTCGGGTGGCGTCCTGGGTCATCCCGACATTGTGGGGGAAGGCCGTGCCGGCGGCGGGCCCATGCCACGCGGGGCCACCCCGGTGCCTACAATGCGCGGATGGCCTCCACCCCTTCCCTTCTGCGCGCGGTCCTGCTCGCCGCGCTGGCCGCGCCGGCCCTGGCGCAGCAGCCCGCGCCGGCCGAGTCCGTGCCACTGCAGCGCGCCCCGGGCGACCGCATCGAGCGCATCACCCACGAGGACGCGCTCACCCGCATCGACGAGCTGCGCGTGGACGGCCAGACCCAATCCATCCAGGTGCAGCCCAAGAACGGCGCGCCAGCCTATGAAATCCAGCCGCGCGGCGCCGCCAACACCCCCGGCGAAACCGCGGGCCGCCCCTCGGGCAACAGCGGCCGCAGCAGCTGGCGCCTCCTCAACTTCTGACATGGCCGTCTACACCGAGGTCCCGTTCGCCGAAGCCGCCGCCCTCATCGAACGACTGAACCTGGGCACCCTCACCGAGCTGCGCGGCATCCAGGGCGGCATCGAGAACACCAACTACTTCGTCACCAGCGAACGCGACGGCCAGACCGTCGAGCACGTGCTCACGGTGTTCGAGCGCCTGAGCGCCGAGCAGCTGCCGTTCTACCTGCACCTGATGAAGCACCTGGCCACGCACGGCATCCCGGTGCCCGAGCCCGCGGCCGACGCCCAGGGCGAGATCCTGCACCGCGTGCAAGGCAAGCCCGCCGCCGTGGTCGACAAGCTGCGCGGCGCCAGCGAGCTGGCACCCACGGCCGCGCACTGCGCCGCGGTGGGCGCGCTGCTGGCCCGCCTGCACCTGGTCGGCCGCGACTTCGAGCGCCGCCAGCCCAACCTGCGCGGCCTGCCCTGGTGGAACGAGACCGTGCCCGTGGTGCTGCCCTTCATCGACGACGCCCAGGCCGCCCTGCTGCGGTCCGAGCTGGCCTACCAGAACCACGTGGCGCAGAGCAGCGCCTACCTGGCCCTGCCACGCGGCCCCATCCACGCCGACCTGTTCCGCGACAACGCGATGTTCGAAGACGGCGCGGTCAGCGGCGTCTTCGACTTCTACTTCGCCGGCGTGGACACCTGGCTGTTCGACATCGCCGTGTGCCTGAACGACTGGTGCGTGCGCCACGGCGGCGACACCGACGGCCAGCCCGAGCCCGCGCTGGAGCAGGCCTTCCTCTCGGCCTACGAAGGCGTGCGTCCGCTGACGCCGGCCGAGCGCCGCCTGCTGCCCGCCATGCAGCGCGCGGGCGCGCTGCGCTTCTGGCTGTCGCGTCTGTGGGACCTGCACCTGCCGCGCGAGGCCGCCATGCTGCAGGCGCACGACCCGGGCCACTTCCAGCGCGTGCTGCGCGCCCGCCTGCCGAACGCGCCCGCGCCGAGCGCGGCGCCGGAGGCCATGGCCGCATGAAGCTCCAGGTCAACAAGGCCAGCCTGGGCTGGATGTGGGTCAAGCTCGGCATGCGCACCTTCCTGCGCCAGCCGCTCGCGATGTCGGGCCTGTTCTTCATGTTCATGGCCCTGGTCTCGGTGCTGTCCATCGTGCCCATCCTGGGCACGGCGGTCGCGGCGGCGCTGGTGCCCGCGGCCACGCTGGGTCTGATGGCCGCCACGCGCGAGGCCGAGCAAGGCCGCTTTCCCATGCCCTCGCTGCTGCTCACGGCCTTCCGGGGCGGGGCCGAGCGCCGGCGCGGCATGCTGCTGCTGGGCGCCATGTACGCCGTGGCGCTGTTCCTGGTCATGGGCGTCGGCGCACTGTTCGCCGACGGCTCGCCCACCCCCTTGCCCGAGGGCACCGCCGAGGTCACGCCCGACATGGTGGGCGCCGCCATCGGCCGCCCCGGCCTGTGGGCGGCCCTGCTGGCTTACCTGCCCGTGCTGATGGCCTTCTGGCACGCGCCGGCGCTGGTGTTCTGGCACGGCGTGCCGCCCGCCAAGAGCCTGTTCTTCAGCCTGGTGGCCTGCTGGAGCAACAAGGGCGCGATGCTGCTCTTCGTCGCCGGCTGGACGGTGGTCTTCATGCTGACCGGCCTGCTCCTGGGCATGCTGGGCTCCATCGTCGGCGGCCCCGAGGTGATGCAGGTGGTGGTCTACCCCATCGTGCTGTTCATGGCCTCGATGTTCCACACCTCGCTGTGGTTCACCGTGCGCGACAGCTTCGCTTTCGACGCGCCCGAACCGAACACCCCCCCCTCGGCCTGAGCCCCGCGGGCGCCCAAAAGAAAAGCCCGCACCGGCCAAGGGTGCGGGCTTTGTTCTGCCGCGAGCGCCGGGTCAGGTACCGATCACGCCGCCATCGTCCTTGGTGATGACGACGGTGGCCGAGCGCGGCAGCGCCGCCCCACCCTCGGGCCAGTGGCTGTTGCCGCCCTCGCCCGGGTGCTGGATGTTGATGAACAGCGTCTTGCTGTCCGGCGTGAAGCTCAGGCCCGTGACCTCGCACTCCACGGGGCCGACGAAGAAGCGGCGGATCTCCTTGGTGCGGGGATCGGCGCACAGCATCTGGTTGTTGCCCTGGTTGGCGTAGTTGCCGGTGTTGCTGTAGTTGCCGTCGGTCTGGATCCACAGGCGGCCATCGCGGTCGAAGCCCAGACCGTCGGGGCTGTTGAAGGTGTTGTCGCTGGTCACGTTGGCCGAGCCCATGTTCAAGGGGTTGGCCTGGGCGATGGTGGGGTTGCCGGCCAGCACGAACAGGTCCCACTCGAACGTCAGGGCGGTCGGGTCGCCGCCGGTCTCGCGCCAGCGGATGATCTGACCGTAGACGTTGGCCGCGCGCGGGTTGGCGTCGTCGGTCGTCGAACGGCCGGAGTTGTTCGTCAGCGTGACGTAGACCTCCTGGGTCTGCGGATGCACCGCCACCCACTCGGGGCGGTCCATGGGCGTGGCCCCCATGGCGTCGGCCGCCAGGCGCGTATTGACCAGGATCTCGGCCTGCGTGGCGTAGGCGGCGAGGGCCGGGTTGGCCGTGGTCATGGGCATCCACTCGCCGGTGCCCATCATGTCATTCGCCACGGCGCCGGCGTTGAACTTGGCCACATACAGCGTGCCGGTGTCGAGCAGGTCGCGGTTGTTGGCGGTGTCGCCTTCGATGTAGTGGCCGGCGGTCACGAACTTGTAGATGTAGTCGTTGGCCTGGTCATCGCCCATGTAGACCACCACGCGGCCGTCGGCGGCAATGGCGTAGGCGGCGTTCTCGTGCTTGATGCGGCCCAGCGAGGTGCGCTTCTTGGGCATGGAGGCCGGGTCGAAGGGATCGATCTCGACGATCCAGCCGAAGCGGTTGGCTTCGTTGGGTTCCTTCTGCCAGTCGAAGCGGTCGTGGTACTGCTCGTACTTGCGCGAGGTGCCGGCGCTGGAGAGGCCGTAGCGCAGCTGGTTCGCGTTGCGCGTCATGCCGGGAACGGCGGTGTTGGTGGTGCCGAAGTACTGGTTGAAGTTCTCTTCGCAGGTCAGGTAGGTGCCCCAGGGGGTGAAGCCGTTGCCGCAGTTGTTCAGCGTGCCGAGCGCGACGGTGCCGGTGGCGTCGGCCGTGGTCTGCAGCAGCGCGTGGCCGGCGGCGGCACCGGTCAGCTGCATCGGCGTATCGCCCGTGATGCGGCGGTTGTAGGTGGAGTCCAGCACGATGTTCCACACGCCGGCGGTGCGGCGGATGTGCACCACGCTCACGCCGTGCGCGTTGAGGTCCTTGTTCGCGTCGTCCAGGCTGTTGACCACGCCGTCGGTGAACAGGTACTGCGGGTTGGTGTACTCGTGGTTCATCACCAGCAGGCCTTCATCGCTGCGGCCGGCCAGGGCGAAGTAGTGGATGCCGTCGTGGTTGTCACCCATCTGGCGCGCCTGCGCGGCGGCGTCTTCGCTGGCGTCGCCGGCCCAGGTCGAGCCCGCGCCGGTGGAGAACAGCGGCGTGCCCCAGGGTGCCAGCACCGAGGCGGTGTAGCCCGGGGCGACGTGCACGCTGTCGTCGGTGCCGATGGCGATGCCGGTGAAGCCCAGCAGGTCGGGATCGGCCGCGGGCGGCACGGGCGTCGGGTCGGCGTCGCCGCCGCCACCGCCGCAGCCCGCGAGGCCGGCGGAGAGGAAGGCCACGGCAGCGGCACCCACACCGGTCTTGAACAGGAAGCCGCGGCGGTTGACCGCGCGGTTCACCACGTTCTGGAAGTGCTCGTTCCGGCTGGTGTTGGTGGGCAGGTCTTCGCTATCGAAGTCGAGGGTCATGGAATGTCCTGTGGGGTTGGGAAATACGACAGGCGAGAAGGCTACGCAGGCCTCGTGAAAACCTCGTGAATCCGGTGGCATGGCGCTCGAGCGCACCGCGGGTGGCGGCTCACAACGCCAGCGACGGGCTCCAGCTGTCGGGCAGCGCGTGCGGCCAGCCCACGGTCTGCAGGAAGATCCCTTCCACCTGGCCAGCGATGTGCCGCCAGTCCAGCGCCGCCACCTGCGCGCGCGCCTGCGATGCGGCCGCGCGCACCAGCGCCGGGTCGCGCGCCAGCAGCGCGGCCTGGCGCGCGAAGGCGGCTTCGTCGTCCACCGGCAGCAGCCAGCCGTTGTGCCCGCCGCGCACCCAGTCGCCCGCCGCGGCGGTGTCGAAGGCCAGCACCGGCAGGCCGCTGGCCAGGGCTTCGATGGTGACGTTGCCGAAGGTTTCGGTCAGGCTCGCGAAGGCGAACAGGTCGGCGCTGGCGTAGTGCGCGGCCAGGTCCTCGTCGCGCCGCATGCCGGCGAACACGGCCTCGGGGCAGCGCTGGCGCAGGGCCGCGCGCTGCGGGCCGTCGCCCACGAAGACCAGCTTCACGTCGGGGTTCTGCGCGCGCATGGCCTCATAGGCCTGCAGCACCACGCCCAGGTTCTTCTCGGCCGCCAGGCGGCCGACGGCCACCATCACCAGGCTGCCGTCGCCCGCCCCCCAGCTGGCGCGCAGCTCGGCGCTGCGCCGCGCGGGGTTGAACCGCTGCGTGTCGACGCCGCGCGCCACCACGCTGACGTTGCGAAAGCCGATGGCCTGCAGCTCCGCGCGCAGGCTCTGCGTGGGCACCATGGTGCAGCGCGTGAGGTTGTGGAACTTGCGCAGGTAGGCCACGATGGGCGTCTTGAGCCAGCCCACGCCGTAGTGCTGGCTGTAGGCGTGGAAGTTGGTGCGGAAGTCGGACGTCACCGGCAGGCGCAAGCGGCGCGCTGCCTGCAGGGCCGACCAGCCCAGCGGGCCTTCCGTGGCGATGTGCACCAGATCGGGCCGCCTCAGGGTCCAGGCGCGCACCAGCGCGCCCTTGCCGGGCAGGCCGAGCTTGAGTTCGGGGTAGCGCGGGATGGGCATGCCGCGCATGAGCACCTCGTGAAACCCCGGGTCGCTGCGCGCGGCGTCCTCGCGCGTCTGGCGCGGGCGGACGAGCTGCACCTCGTGGTTGCGCGCGCGCAGGCCCTGCACCAGACGCGACAGCGTGAGCGAAACACCGTTGATCTCGGGCGGCCAGGTCTCCGTCACCACGGCGAGCCGCAGGGACGGGCGGGCGGCCGGGAAGGCCTCCACCAGGATCGTTTCGGCGCTCGTGTCGGGCATGGGGGCATGGTGCGGCGGCTTCGCGGCAGATTGATGACACCGCGACAGCGGCGTGACGCGCGTGTGCCCGCGCGGTGACGCACCGGCGATGTCACCGCGCTGTCACGCGTGGCAACCACCATGCGGCCGCTTTTCCCCTTCTTTCACCTTCTTCCTCATTGCCGACGGAGACCGCCTTGAACGACTTCTTCAAGACCCTGGAGATCCAGCGCTGGGACGACCACCGCTACTACCACCACAGCCGCATCAACCAGTCGCTGCACCTGGTCAGCGCGATCAGCTTCGTGGTCGCGTACGTGATGCTGTGGTTCGATCCCGTGATCTCCGCGCTGATCGCCTGGCTGGTCTCGATGACCTCGCGCCAGGCCGGCCATTTCTTCTTCGAGCCCAAGGGCTACGACCACGTGAACCAGGCCACGCACGAGTACAAGGAAGAGATCAAGGTGGGCTACAACCTGCAGCGCAAGGTGGTGCTCATGAGCCTGTGGGCGCTGGTGCCGGTGCTGGTCTGGATCGACCCGACGGTGATGGGCCTGTTCGAGGCGCACCACGACCACTGGGGCTATACGCGCCACGTGGGCACGCTGTGGCTGGGGCTGGGCATCGGTGGGCTGCTGTTCCGCACCATCCACCTGTTCTTCCTGCAGGACATCCAGACGGGCCTGGTGTGGGCGACCAAGATCCTCACCGACCCGTTCCACGACATCAAGCTGTACCACAAGGCCCCCCTGTACCTCATGAAAGGCCAGCTCATCGACCCGGGCGTCGGGCACCGCTGACGTCCTGGGATGGTGGGTGTTGGGTGCCTGGCGCCCGAACACCCCGCTCGGGCTCGGGGCCGCTGCAGGGCTCAGCCCTTCTGGCGGAACATCGCCGACAGGGTTTCCCTGCGCAACTGCTTGCCGATCGCCTTGGCGTCCACGCCCTCGGGCAGCGTCCACCAGCCGTCGGCCTGCATGGCCCGGCCGGCCGCCACGCAACGCCGCACCACTTCATCGAACGCCGCGTCGTCGAAGTTCAGCGCGAAGATGAACCGACCCGTGCCCACCCAGCTCAAGGCCAGGCCATGCCAGCGCAGGTAGTACTGGAACATCCAGTGGTAGCGGCCCGGCTGCGTGTAGTCCAGCGTCCACACGCTGTGCAGGTTCGCCGCGCGCACCGGCAGGCCGGCGTCGGCCATGGCGGCGTTGAAGCGCTCGCGGCGCGCGTTCCAGCGTTGATCGCCGCCGGCGTACACCGCTCGCAACTCAGGCGTTTCCAGGCGACGAAGGAAGGCGTGCATGCCGCCCATCACGTGCGGGTGCGCATTGAACGTGCCGCGCGCGAAGCACAGGTCGGCGGGGCGCTCGGCGCGGAAACGCTTCATCAGATCGGCGCGTCCGCAGACCACGCCTACCGGGTAGCCGCCCGCGACCGACTTGCCGTAGGTCACCAGGTCGGCCTTCACGCCGAAGTACGCCTGAGCGCCGCCGGGCGCCAGGCGAAAGCCCAGGAACACCTCGTCAAAGATCAGCACGATGCCGCGTTCGGTGCAGACCTCGCGCAGCCGCTGGAGCCAGCGCGTGTAGGCCTCGCGGTCATAGCCCGCCTGGCGCAGGCCGGTCATCAGCGTGGAGTCGCCCGGCGCGTTGCGGTTCGGGTGCAGGGCCTGCAAGGGGTTGATGAGCACGCAGGCGATGTCGCGGCGCGTGCGCAGCACCCGCAGGCTCTTGTCGTCCATGTCCTTGAGCGTGTAGGTCTCGCGCGGCGGCATGGGGTTGCCGGGGCCGGGCTGCACGTCCTCCCACCAGCCGTGGTAAGCGCCGCAGAAGCGCACCAGGTGCGTCTTGCGCGTGTGGTAGCGCGCCAGGCGAACGGCTTGCATCACGGCCTCGGTGCCGCTCATGTGGAAGGACACCTGGTCCTGGCCCGAGATCGCCTTCAGGCGCGCGATGTTGTCGGCCACCACCGGGTGGTAGGCGCCCAGCACGGGGCCCAGTTCGAGGCCGATGGCCGCGCCCTCTTCCATGCAGGCCTTGTAGAAGTCCACGCCGAAGACGTTGACGCCGTAGGAGCCCGTGAGGTCGAGGAAGCGATTGCCGTCGAGGTCCTCCACCTCCAGGCCACCGGCCGAGCGAACGAAGGCGCCGACCTTCAGGCGTTCGCGCAGGTAGGGGCTGAAGGGAAAGGGCGCGCGGTAGGCGCCGGTGAGCTGCAGATCGGCCAGCCCCTCGCGCGCGTCGGCGGTCAGGGCGAGCGAGCGTTCGTAGCGCTGGGCGTAGCCCGCGCACAGGGCGTCGAAGGCCGCGCGGCGCCGCGCGGCCAGCGCGTCGTCGGCGCCGTCGGCCCGGAAGAAGCGGCGCTCGTCGAAGGCGTAGCCCGGCAACCAGCCCGCCAGGCGCTTGGCCCAGCGCGAGTGGCCCGCCAGCGAGCGGTGCTTGGCGCGCGAAAGCTCGAGGCGCTGTTTCAGGTACGGCAAGGCCAGCAGGAGCGAACCGGCTGGCAAGGCATAAGGCAGAAGGGACATGGCGTTCGGGGCGTCGTGGTGTTCCCGCTCTTGTATGGCCCCCGGATGACCCAACGATGAAAGCCTTGCGACAGAATCCCCACGGCCTTGTGCGGCGCCAGCTGCGCCGCCTCGCGCTCAGCGAAGACCTGAACTTCCTGCTCACCAACCGCGTGCCGCGCCTGGCGCTCACGCGCTTCATGGGCTGGTTCAGCCGGATCCGCCAGCCCCTGGTGCGCGATGCGTCCATGGCGGTGTGGAGGGCCTTCACCGACCTCGACCTGAGCGACGCAAAGAAGCCGCGCTTCGACAGCCTGCACGACTGCTTCACGCGCGAGCTGCGCGAGGGTGCGAGGCCCGTCGACACCACGCCGTCGGTGCTGGTCAGCCCCTGCGACGCCATCGTCGGCGCCAGCGGGCGCATCGGCGAAGACCCCTGCGCCCAGGTGTTCCAGGCCAAGGGCTTTCCGTACGCGCTCACCGACCTGCTCGGCGACTCGCCGCGCGCGCGGGCCGCCATCGCCGCCCTGCGCGGCGGCCAGTTCGTGACGCTGCGCCTGACCTCGGCCATGTACCACCGCTTCCACGCGCCCGAGGCGCTCACGCTGGAGCACGTGACGCACTTCAGCGGCGACACCTGGAACGTGAACCCCATCGCCCTCAAGCGCGTGGAGCGCCTGTTCTGCCGCAACGAGCGCGCGGCGCTGTTCGCGCGCCTGGCCGACGGCACGCCGCTGGTGCTGGTGCCCGTGGCCGCCATCCTGGTGGCCAGCCTGCGCCTGCGCGCCCTGCCGCTGCCGCTCAACACCCGCTACCGCGGCCCCGACGAGCTGCCCTGCGAGGCGGCCTACGCGCGCGGCCAGGAGATGGGCCACTTCGAACACGGCTCCACCATCGTCGTGCTGGTGCCGCCGGGCTTCACGCCCGCGCCCGGGGTCGCACCGGGCGCGTCCATTCGCATGGGCCGGCCGCTGCTGGCGCGGCCAGCCTGAGCGCGCGCCCACCCTGTCATGCGCCCGTCACGCCAGCCACGGACGATGGCGCGCAACCCAGCCGGCCAGCCAGCACGACGCGGTTGGCACGACGAAGAACGATGGCGGGGTGATCGGCGCCTGAAGCCGCTCGCCATCGCACCCTGCGGGCCCTCCGGTCATTTGGCCGGAGGGCTTTTTTTATCCGCCCCGGACTCAGCGCAGCAGCGCCTCGGCCATCGCCCGGTAGGTGTCCAGCGGCGGTACCTCGCGCGCCGGTCGCTTGGCCGCGTCGTCCCAGCGGCGCAGGCGCAGCGCGTCCTGCGCGTGGGCCAGGCGGTCGAAGGCCTCGCAGCCCGCCGCGTCCAGCGGACCGCCCTGCAGCGCCAGGCTGCGGCGCGAATCGTCCGACAGGGCCCGCAGGTAGCGCGGATCGGCGCACAGGCGCCGCTTGGCCATCACGTGCAGGCCGACCGGTCCGCTCACGGCGGGGCCGAACAGGCGCTGCAGCGCGTCGGCGGCGATCGCTTCGTGGCGGTCGTCGACGCCGGCGGCGCTGGGCGTGCCCGCCACGCCATGGATCAGGTGGCCGACGTCGTGCAACAGCGCGGCGAGCACTAGGGCCTCGCCCGCGCCGCCGCGGCGCGCCAGGTCAGCGGTCTGCAGGGCGTGCTCCAGGTGGGTCACCGGCTCGCCGGTGTAACGCTCGTGGCCGCGCGCGGCCAGCAGAGCCCAGAGTGAGTCGAAGGAAGGGGTCATGCGCGTGGAACTGTCAACGGGCTTTCATTGTGTGCAATCAACATGACGGCCCGACGTCCATTCGAAGTACCCCCTTCGCCTTTCCCGTGAACGACAAGCGTTTCGACCTGATCGTGGTGGGCAGCGGCATCGCCGGCCTCGCCCATGCCTGGATGGGGCTGCGCCGTGGCCTGCGCGTGGCGCTGATCGAACGCGACCACCGCTGCGTGGGCGCCTCCATCCGCAATTTCGGCTTCGTCACCGTGACCGGCCAGCGCGCCGGCGACACCTGGCGGCGCGCCCGGCGCTCGCGCGACCTCTGGGCCGAGCTGGCGCCGCAGGCAGGCATCCCCATCGTGCACCAGGGCCTGTGGGTGGTGGCCCAGCGCGCGCGGGCGCTGGACGTGCTGGCCGAGTTCGTCGGCACCGAGATGGGCGAGCGCTGCCAACTGCACCGCGGCCAGGCCTGGGGCGCACGCATGCCTTCGCTCAAGTCCGACGGCGTGGCGGGCGCGCTCTACAGCCCGCACGAGCTGCGCGTCGAGTCGCGCGAGGCCATTCCCGCCCTCGCGCGCTGGCTGCAGGCGCAGGGCGTGCGCTTCATCTGGGGGCAGGAGGTGCTGGGCATCGAGGGGTCCACGGTGCACGGCGCGCAAGGCCAGTGGACGGCCGAGCGCATCGTGGTCTGCCCCGGCACCGAGCTCAATGGCGTGGCGCGGCGCCTGCTGCCCGACCACGCGCTGCGGCTGACGCGCCTGCAGATGCTGCGCGTGCGCCCGTCGGCCGGCTTGCGGCTGGGCGCGGCGGTGATGAGCGACCTCAGCCTGGTGCGCTACCACGGCTACGCCGACCTCGCCAGTTCGGCACCGCTGCTGGAGCAACTGCGCGCCGAGTGCGGCCCCAGCCTGGACGACGGCATCCACCTGATCGCCGTGCAGAGCGCCGACGGCACGCTGGTGGTAGGCGACTCGCACCACCCGCACGCCACGCCCGAGCCCTTCGCCAGCGAGGCGGTGGACGAGCGCATCCTGGGCCACCTGCACGAGGTGGTCGGTCTGGACCGCTGCGAGGTGGTGGAGCGCTGGACCGGTGTCTATCCGACCGGCCACGGCGCCGACGCGCTCGTCCACGCGCCGGCCGACCACCTGCGCCTGGTGCTGGTGACCAGCGGCACCGGCGCCAGCACCGCGTTCGGCATCGCCGAGGACGTGTTCGCGGGCTGGTGACGGGGCCGGGTCGGCGCCGGGCCAGCCATCGGCCTGCCCAGGGCCAGCGCCCGCCTCGACGGTGCGGGCGCTGGACTACTCGATGGGCGTGAGCTTGGCCACGCTCAGCGCCAGCCACTTGGTGCCGTGGCGCGGGAAGTTCACCTGCGCACGCGCGTCGTCGCCCGCGCCTTCCACCGCGAGCACCTTGCCCTCGCCGAACTTGTTGTGGAACACCGCCATGCCGCTCTTGATCGGCGTGCCGCGGTCGGGTTCGGGCGCGGGCGCGCTGGCGGCCTTCCAGGCCGGCGACCACGCCGGCTGCGGCACCGGCGTGCCCAGCGCGCGGTGGCCGCCCCAGCCCGCGCTGCCCGTGCCGCCCCAGCCCGAAGGCTGCGGCGGCGTCAGCCACTTCAGGCAGTGCTCGGGCAATTCATCGAAGAAACGGCTCTTGAGGTTGTAGCGCGTCTGGCCGTGCAGCAGCCGCGTCTGCGAATGGCTCAGGTACAGGCGCTGGCGCGCGCGCGTGATCGCCACGTACATCAGCCGGCGCTCCTCTTCCAGTCCGTCGCGGTCGCTCATGGCGTTCTCGTGCGGGAACAGGCCTTCCTCCAGGCCGACGATGAAGACGCAGTCGAACTCCAGGCCCTTGGCCGCGTGCACGGTCATGAGCTGCACCGCGTCCTGCCCGGCCTGGGCCTGGTTGTCGCCCGATTCGAGCGCGGCGTGCGACAGAAAGGCAGCGAGCGGGCTCAGGGTCTCGCCGGTGTCGGCGTCGGGGGCCAGGGGCTCGTCGAGCACGGGGGCGTTCAGGTCCAGGCCCTGGCTGGCGGGGCTTTGCGTCAGCGCCACGGCCTCGCGGCCGAAGCCTTCCTGCATCACGAAGCTCTCGGCCGCGTTGACCAGTTCTTCCAGGTTCTCCACGCGCTCCTGGCCTTCGCGCTCCTGGCGGTAGTGCTCCACCAGGCCGCTGTGCTCCAACACCAGTTCGACGATGCCCTTGAGGTGGCTGCCCTCGCTGCGTTCGCGCATCACGTCGATCTTGGCGACGAAGCCCGCGATGGCCGTGCCCGCGCGCCCGGTGACCGCGCTCACCGCGTCGTGCAGCGAGCAGCCGGCCGCGCGCGCCACGTCCTGCAGCTGCTCCACGCTGCGCGCGCCGATGCCGCGCGGCGGGAAGTTGAGCACGCGCAGGAAGCTGGTGTCGTCGCGCGGGTTCTCGATCAGGCGCAGGTAGGCCAGGGCGTGCTTGATCTCGGCGCGCTCGAAGAAGCGCAGGCCGCCGTACACGCGGTAGGGCAGGCCGGCGTTGAACAGCGCGGTCTCGATCACACGGCTCTGCGCGTTGCTGCGGTAGAGGATGGCGATCTCGCTGCGCGGCGTTTCCTCGCGCACCAGGGACTTGATCTCGTCGACCACCCACTGCGCCTCGATGAAATCGCTGGGCGACTCGTTGATGCGCACCGGCTCGCCCGCGCCCGCGTCGGTGCGCAGGTTCTTGCCGAGGCGGCGCTGGTTGTGGCCGATGAGGTGGTTCGCGGCGTCCAGGATGTTGCTGACGCTGCGGTAGTTCTGTTCCAGCTTGATCTGGTGCTGCACGCGGTACTCGCGCACGAAGTCGGCCATGTTGCCCACGCGCGCGCCGCGAAAGGCGTAGATGCTCTGGTCGTCGTCGCCCACCGCGAACACCGCGTTGCCCGCGGCCACGTCCAGGCCCTCCATGGGGGGCGGCGAGAACAGCTTGATCCAGGCGTACTGCAGCCTGTTGGTGTCCTGGAACTCATCGATCAGGATGTGGCGGAAGCGCCGCTGGTAGTGCGCGCGGATGGCGTCCTGGTCGCGCAGCAGCTCGTAGCTTCGCAGCATCAGCTCGCCGAAATCGACCACGCCTTCGCGCTGGCATTGCTCCTCGTACAGCGCGTAGAGCTCGACTTTCTTGCGCGTCTCTTCATCGCGCGCGGGCACGTCGCGCGGGCGCTGGCCGTCTTCCTTGCAACCGGCGATGAAGTACTGCAGCTGCTTGGGCGGGAAGCGCTCGTCGTCGACATTGAACTGCTTGCACAGGCGCTTGATGGCCGAGAGCTGATCCTGGGTATCCAGGATCTGGAAGGTGGCCGGCAGGCCCGCGAGCTGGTGGTGCGCGCGCAGCAGGCGGTTGCACAGGCCGTGGAAGGTGCCGATCCACATGCCGCGCACGTTCACCGGCAGCAGGGCCGACAGGCGGGTGACCATTTCCTTCGCCGCCTTGTTGGTGAAGGTCACGGCCAGCACACCGCCCGGTCCCACCTGGCCCGTTTGCAGCAGCCAGGCGATGCGCGTGGTGAGCACGCGCGTCTTGCCCGAGCCTGCGCCCGCGAGGATGAGCGCGTGTTCGGCGGGCAGGGTGACGGCGGCGGCCTGCTCGGCATTGAGGCCGGCGACCAGCGGCGAGGGATTCGGGGCGGTGTCCAGGGGCATCGACGGATTGTAGAAAGCGCCCGCGCGCAGGCCGCTCCATACGTGGAGGCATATGAACCCCATACCGGGCGAGGGACGGGCCATCGGTCTAGAATCGCGCACCGGGCCCAAGATTCTTGCGCCCGGTTTCTTTTTGCCCGCCGCGGCAGGAGAACCGGCCAGGCCAAGCGCTCATCTGTTCGACAACAGCTTTCTGGAGCTTGGTTTCAATGGAAATTTTCGACTACGACAACATCCTGCTGCTGCCGCGCAAGTGCCGCGTGGAAAGCCGCTCGGAATGCGATGCCGGCGTGGAGCTGGGCGGGCGGCGCTTCCGCCTGCCCGTGGTGCCCGCCAACATGAAGACGGTGGTCAACGAGTCCATCTGCACCTGGCTGGCGCAGAACGGCTACTTCTACGTCATGCACCGCTTCGACCTGGACAACGTGGCCTTCGTGCGCGAGATGCAGGCCAAGGGCAGCTTCGCCTCCATCTCGCTGGGCGTGAAGGCGCCCGACTACGCCACCGTGGACACGCTGGTGGCCCAGGGCCTGTGCCCCGAGTACATCACCATCGACATCGCGCACGGCCACGCCGACAGCGTCAAGAAGATGATCGGCTACCTGAAGGAAAAGCTGCCCAAGGCCTTCGTGATCGCGGGCAACGTGGGCACGCCGGAGGCGGTGATCGACCTGGAGAACTGGGGCGCCGACGCGACCAAGGTGGGCATCGGCCCCGGCAAGGTCTGCATCACCAAGCTCAAGACCGGCTTCGGCACCGGCGGCTGGCAGCTCAGCGCGCTCAAGTGGTGCGCGCGCGTGGCCACCAAGCCCATCATCGCGGACGGCGGCATCCGCTGCCACGGCGACATTGCCAAGAGCGTGCGCTTTGGCGCCAGCATGGTGATGATCGGCTCGCTGTTCGCCGGACACGAGGAATCACCCGGCCAGACGGTGGAAGTCGACGGTGCGCTCTACAAGGAGTACTACGGCTCGGCCAGCGACTTCAACAAGGGCGAATACAAGCACGTGGAAGGCAAGCGCATCCTGGAGCCGATCAAGGGCCCGCTCGCGCACACGCTGATCGAGATGGAGCAGGACGTGCAAAGCTCCATCAGCTACGCCGGCGGCACCAAGCTGCTGGACATCCGCAAGGTGAACTACGTCATCCTGGGCGGGGACAACGCAGGCGAGCACCTCTTGATGTGAGGCGCCGCCCGGCGCTTCACACGCCCAGCAGGCCGCGCGCGAGCTGGTGCAGGCGGTGACCCGGCTCCACCAGCGCGTCCAGCGCGCTGAAGTGGTCCCGCCCCGGCAGTTCTTCGCAGACCCGAACCACGTCGCGGCCCCAGGCCTCGCGGATGAGGTGGTTCTGGCGGTGGTACTCGCCGCTTTCCTGGCCACCGACCACGGCCACCAGTTCGCCGCGCCCCTGCCGCAGCCCGGGCGAGGGCAGGCGCGCCGGGCTGGCCTTGCGCACCTGGTCCGGCGTGAGCTTCAGCGAGGACTGCAGGGACGGCGCCAGGCGCAGCGGCTCCAGGTCGAACAGGCCGGACACCGACAGCGCGTTGCGGACCAACGCGGCGGGCAGGTCGGCGCCCACCTGGGGCCAGCGGCAGGCCAGCATCATGGCCGCCAGCTGGCCGCCCGCCGAATGCCCCGCCACCGTGATGCGGCTCGGGTCGCCCCCGTGCACCGCGATGTGGCGGTGCGTCCAGGCCAGGGCCTGCGCCATCTGCAGCGTGATGCCCGGGACGGTGGTGGCCGGGCACAGCGCGTAGTTCGGCATCACCACGCACACGCCCAGGCGCTGGAACAGCGGTGCCAGGAAGGAGTGGTCGGACTTGTCCAGGGCGCGCCAGTAGCCGCCGTGGATGAAGAACAGCACCGGCGCGGCACCGCCGGCGCCCCCCTGGGCCGGGAAGACGTCCAGCTGTTCGGCGGGCCCGTGCCCATAGCGCAGATCGATCAGCGCCCCACCCCGCTCGCGCACCTGTTTCGAGTCCCGGGCCCAGCGCTCGAAGTACGCCGGGTGCTCGGGCACCCGGGCGCGGTTGTTGTATTCACGGTCCAGCCAGGCCGGGTCTCGGGGGAAGGGCGATTGCATGGCGGGCGATTGCATGGCGGGCGATTGTGTCATGGGGGCTTGGGGTATTCCCTCTGAGGACGCCGGCGCCGGCACCGCCTGGGGTATGCTGCGCGAATTCCGTATACAGAATTCGCACCACCCGCCTCGGCCCCATGACCGCGCAGTTGTTCAGGATCGAATCGACGCCCGATCTGGCCGACCAGGTCTACCGGGCCTTGCTCGACGCGATCAGCTCGGGCGCGCTGCGGCCGGGCCAGCGCATCCGCCAGGAAGAGCTGGCCGAGCGCTTCGCGGTGTCGCGCCAGCCGGTGATGCAGGCCCTGCGCCTGCTGCGCAAGGACGGCTTCGTGCAGGACGCGCCCCAGACCAGCGGCGACCCCGGCCGCGTGCGCGGCCTGCAGGTGACGCCGCTGGACGGGCGCTGGATCGCCCAGGTCTACCAGGTGCGCGTGGCGCTGGACCGCCTGGCCGTGCGACTGGCCGCCCAGCAGCGCACCGTCATCGACCCCGCCGTGCTCGAGGCCGGCCGCGCCGCCGAGCGCCGCGACGACGTGAAGGCCCTGATCGACACCGACCTGGCCTTCCACACCGCCATCTACCGCGCCGCCGGCAATCCGCTGATCGAGCAGAGCGCGCTGCTGCACTGGCAGCACATCCGCCGCGCCATGGGCCTGGCGCTGCAGCTGGAACACCTGCGCGAGCCCGTGTGGGACGAGCACGAGGCCATTGCCCGCGCCATCGCCCAGGGCGACGCGGACGGGGCCGAATCGCTCATCGCCGAACACGCCGAAAATGCCTGCGGCACCCTGGCCGAGCAGATCGCCCACGCCTCGGCCGAATCCGCCGAGGACGACACCGTTCAACTCCGTGGTCCCCAGCTATCTCGATAGCCGGTCCACTTGCGCGGTCCTCGGCGCGAGCCGGGGACCGCGATTTTTTTTGCCCGAATGCCGCCTCCGCGCCCTGCCCTGAAGGGACACGCACCGTGACCGACTCCCCCGCCGCCTCGGCAACCACCCCCGCCCACGCCGTCGCCGTGCTCGGCATCGGCCTGATGGGCTTCCCCATGGGCCGGCGCCTGTGCGAAGCCGGCTGCGCCGTGGGCGCCTGGAACCGCTCGCGCACCAAGGCCGAACGGCTCGCGCCCTTTGGGGCGCGCGTGGCCGGCACGGCCGCCGACGCCGTGCAAGGCGCCGACATCGTCATCACCATGCTCGAAAACGGCGAGGTGGTGGAGGACGTGCTGTTCCGCCAGGGCGTGGCCGAGGCCCTGCCCCGTGGCAGCCTGGTGATCGACATGTCCTCGATCCAGCCGCGCCAGGCGCGCGACCACGCGGCCCGCCTGGCCGCGCGGGGCGTGCACCACCTGGACGCGCCGGTCTCGGGCGGCACCGTGGGCGCCGAGGCCGGCACCCTGGCCATCATGGCCGGCGGCAAACCGGCCGACGTGGAGCGCGCGCGCGCCGTGCTGGAGGTGCTGGGCCGCGTCACGCACGTGGGCCCGCACGGCTCGGGCCAGCTCGCCAAGCTGGCCAACCAGATGATCGTGGGCATCACCATCGGCGCCGTGGCCGAGGCGCTGCTGCTGTGCGAAAAGGGCGGCGCCGACATGGCCAAGGTGCGCCAGGCCATCACCGGCGGCTTCGCCGACAGCCGCATCCTGCAGGTGCATGGCCAGCGCATGGTGGAGCGCGACTTCGGCAAGCGCGCCGCAATGGCGGTGCAGCTGAAGGACATGCGCAACGCGCTCGGCACGGCGAAGGAGATCGGCTTCGAGGCGCCCATCACCGCGCTGTTCGAGCGCCTGTTCGCCGAGGCGGCGGAACATGGCCTGTCCGACCTCGACCACTCCGCGCTGTTCGTGGAACTCGCCAGCCGCAACGGAATGGCCTGACAAAAGATTCGCTAGAATGCGCGCTTCGTGGGGACGTAGCTCAGCTGGGAGAGCGTCGCGTTCGCAATGCGAAGGTCGGGAGTTCGATCCTCCTCGTCTCCACCACCGAACTGAAAAAGGCCTTGCTCCGCAAGGCCTTTTTTCTTGTCAGCACGGCAGCCCGCGCTGCGCGGTGTTCTCCGCCTCGATCGCGCGCTGGAAATGGGCCAGGCCCAGTTCGTTGAGCACCTTCTTGAAACGCCCGGCCACCTCGGGCGCCAGTTGCGCGAGGCGCGCGCACACCTGCCGCGCCGAGGCGTCGAGCGCGTCGTCGGCCACCACCTGCCACACCATGCCCCAGGCCTGGGCCTGCGCGGCGCCGATCGGCTCGCCGAGCAGCACCAACCCCTTGGCGCGCGCCAGGCCCACGGCAGCGGGCAGCGTGGCCGTGAGGCCGCCGGTGACGAACACGCCCAGCGAGGCCTCGGGCAGCTTGAACCGCGCGCCCTCGGCAGCGATCACCACGTCGGCGTCGAGCGCCCACTCCAGGCCCGCGCCAACGGCCCAGCCCTGCACGGCGGCCACCACCGGCTTGGGCAGGGACACCAGGGCCTGCGCCACGGCCTGCACCAGCCGCAGGTCGTCCTGCGTCGGCGGCGCCCCCAGGTCGCGCCCCGCGCAGAACACCGGGCCGGCGCCCCGCAGCAACAGCACGCGCACCGCGTCGTCGCGCTCGGCCAGCGCGATCGCCGCCAGCAGCGCGCGCGCGAGGTCGTTGTCGATGGCGTTGCGTTTCTCAGGCCGGTTGAGCGTGAGCGCCATGACGCCGTCGCGGACCTCGACCAGAAGCTTGGCTGGGTTCATGCGGGCTCGACTCCAAAGTGGTGAAGCACATTGCGCAGCAAGGCACCGAACGCCTCGTCGGCCCCGAGCACCCAGCTGGCCCCCACGGCCCCGGCGTTGAATACGCGGCCGCCCTGGGGGCGCTCCCAGTAGACCATCTCGGCGGACAGCCCGTCGAGGGACTGCGTGGCGCCTTCGAAGAAGTCAAGGTAGGCGTCCAGCCGGCCCGGCACGCGGCGCACGCCCTCGGCGAGCACCTGCAGGCCGGGATGATCGCGCGGCAGCTCGGCGCCGCGCGGAATGTGGTGGGTCATGCGGCGCAGCGTGGCGATGCTCAGGTCCCACTCGTGGCCGATGGCGCGTGGCAGGGCGCCGCCGGGCCCGTGGCCGAAGCTGTCGCCGGCGCGCAGGCCGGTCTCGTGCGGCCGGTGGAACAGGAAATGGCCGGCGTCGCGCACGCGGTAGACGCCGAAATCCGAGGCATCGGCGAAGGCCCAGCCCGCGGTTTCCAGGCCGATCAGCTCGCTGCACGAGCGGTCGTTGAAGCGCCAGAGGCCACCGCGCTCGCCGTCCTGGCTGTGGTACTGCTCGCCGTGCACGCCGCCGGGCGCCGCGTGCTTGTCCAGCGCCGCCTCGTGCTCGTCGGCGGGTGTCAGCGTTTTGCGCTGCTCCATCACCGTGGCGCCTTCGTCGAAGCTCACGCGCCAGTACAGGGAGTTGCCCGACAGCACCACCGCGCTGCCGCCCCCGCGCAGGTAGGCGTCCAGGCCCTCGAAGGCCGGTGCCGACCAGTACTCGCTGTGGCCGTTGATGACCACGCTGCGGTAGCGGCGCAGCAGACCGGGGTCGCGGTGAAGGTCGAGGTCGCTCACCACGTCGTACGCGTAGCCCTGCGCGTCGAGCCAGCGGTGCAGGCAGCGCTCCAGGCGCGGACCCTGGCTGAAGCCGCTGCCCTCGGGCGCGTAGAAGGCGTCGGGCGCGGCGTTGGGCCAGGGCAGGCGCAGGCCGGCGTAGTAGGTGGGCTGGCCCTTGCGGTGGGGCGTGTAGTGGTTGTACTCGGGGGCGTCGGGGTGGCTGTTGGGCAGCGGCGCGGCGCGGCGCGGCCAGTGCGCCGGGCCCGACACGTTGCGCGCGAACGGCGACGCGGCGTAGGCGCGCCAGCTGTTGGTCGCGCACAGCACCAGCAGCGGCGCGGGCGCGGCGTCGGCGGCCGGCCGCACGACGACGCTCACGTCGTAGCGCACGGGCCGGCCGTCCACTTCGCATTCGAAGCGGCCCACGTGGATGCCGGGCTTCGCCCCGCGCGGCACCGTCACGCGGTGCGATTCGGCCCAGCGGCAATCCACGAGGTCGTCGCTTGCCAGGCGAAGGCCGTGGCCGCGCAGGCGGTCGCTGGCGGCGGCGTACTCGCCTTCGCGGCGCGAAAAGCGCGGCACCCGCGCGGGGTCGAAGGCCGGACCGACGACCATCCAGGTGCCGTGGTTGATGAGGCGGCCGTCGCGGCCCTGCCCGCTGGCGTCGGCGATGCGTTCGCCGCGCTGCTCGCTCAAGGGCCAGCAGGCCAGCACGCCGGGGCCCTGCGCGGCCTGCAGGCCGCGCTGCGCGCCACGCTGGGCGATCTCGGCGGCGCCGAGCGCGCGGCCGTAGAGCGCCGGCATCACGAGGTCCGCGTCCAGAAAGTGCGTGGCCACGCCCCCCGCCGACGCGGCGCCCAGGCGCAGCGCGGCGCGGCCCGCCCGACCAGGGCCCGCCGCGCCCTGCGCCACCCGGCGGCCGTCGATCCACAGCGACAGGTGGCCCTGGTGCAGCACGGCCACCAGGTGCGCCCATTGGCGCGGCGCCAGGGCCGGCCCGGTGAGCCGCGAACGCCCCAGCCGCAGCATGAGCGTGCCGTCGGCTTCGATGAACAGGCCGACGCCTTCGTCGGCCACCTCGTCGTCGCATTGCGCGATCACGGCCTGGCGCTCGCCGAAGCCCCAGGGCATGAGCCAGCACTCCAGGGTGAGCGCCTCGAGCGCGTCCTCGGGCAGGCCGCGCTCGATGTGCACGTAGGAGCCGGGGTGGATGGCCTGCACCCGCGCCGGGTGCTCACCGCCGGCGTGCAGCACCGGGTCGCGCGAGGCGTCGTCGGCGTCGGGACCCAGCGCGCAGAAGGAAAAGCGGTAAGGCACCGAACTGCTCACGTGAAAGCCGATGGCCTCGCCGGCCGCCACGCTGACGGCGCTCGCATAGGCGTGCAGGCCGGGCAATGCGATGGCCCGGTGCGGCGGGATGACCGCGCTCAAGCGAGGCCCCGACCGCGCACCTCGTCGTGCAGGTCGGCCAGCGCGCGCTCCAGCAACTCCACCAGCAGGTCGAGTTCGGCGTCGCTGGCGGTCAGCGGCGGGGTGACCATCTGGAAGTCGCCGAACTCGCCGCGGTTGGCTCGCCGGTTGTAGAGCGCGATGCCGTGGCGCAGGCCATGCTCCGTGAGGCGCGCGGGGGCGTTGAAGTCCACCGGCAGCGCCCGTCGGCTGGCCTTGTCCGCCACCAGCTCGATCGCGCCCAGCAACCCCAGGCCGCGCACGTCGCCCACCAGGGGGGAGCGCGCCGCGAGCGCATGCAGCCGGTCCTTCAGGTAGGCGCCCGCGGCCTGCGCGCGTGCCACCAGGTCTTGGCGCACCACCTCGTCGAGCACCGCATTGGCCACGGCGCAGGACAGCGGGTTGGTGAAATAGGTGTGGCCGTGCA
This sequence comes from Hydrogenophaga sp. SNF1, assembly GCF_034421675.1. Lineage (NCBI taxonomy): Bacteria > Pseudomonadati > Pseudomonadota > Betaproteobacteria > Burkholderiales > Comamonadaceae > Hydrogenophaga > Hydrogenophaga sp. SNF1. Next base: position 1,388,610 of record NZ_CP139793.1, on the reverse strand, counting down.
CGAAGCCGCCGCTCGCGGCGACCGCGTCGACGATGCGCTCGGGCGCCAGCACCGCGCCCAGCGGCGTGTAGCCCGCGGCCAAGCCTTTGGCCAGCGTGACCAGGTCGGGCCGCGCCTCGGGCCAGTGGTGCGCGGCCAGGAAGCGGCCGGTGCGGCCGGCGCCCGACATGATCTCGTCGAACACCAGCAGCACCCCGTGGCGGTCGCAGATCTCGCGCACGGCACGGAAGTAGGCCGGCGACGAGACAACCGCGCCGGTGGACAGTCCGCCGATGGGCTCGAGGATGAAGGCGAGCACGCTGTCGGCGCCTTCGCGCACGATGGTGTCTTCCAGCGCCTGCGCGCAGGCCGCCTCGAAGGACTCGACGCTGTGGCCGTCCGGCACGCGGTAGGACAGCGGCGCCGCCACCTTGGGCTGGGCGCGCAGCATCGGGCCGTAGAGCGCGTGCGCGCTGGCGTCGCCGGTGACGGTGAGCGCGCCCAATGTGGCGCCGTGGTAGCTGGGGTTGCGCGAGATCACTTTCCAGCGCCCAGGCTGGCCGCTGACCACCGCGTACTGGCGCGCGAGCTTGAGCGCCGACTCGTTGGCCTCCGAGCCCCCCGAGACGAAAAAGGCGCGGTCCAGGCCCGGGCCCGCGAGCGCACACACGCGGTCGGCCAGCGCGATGCTGTCTTCGCTCTCAAAGAAGCGCGGGTAGGCGAAGGTGACCTTGCGCGCCTGCGCCTGCATGGCCTGCAGCACCGCGGGGTTGCCATGGCCGATGTTGGTGACCACGGCGCCCGAGGTGGCGTCGAGGTAGCGGCGGCCATCCTCGTCCCACAGGAACACCCCTTCGGCGCGCGCCACGCGCGGTGGGCGCGGCGTGCCCTTGGGCGCGTAGAAACCGAGAACCGATCCGCCCGCCGGCGTATCGCCCACCGTGCGGCGGGCCGTCGCTGTCTGCATGTCCACCTCGTCGTCAGTCCGCGGTGAAACCGGAGGCCTTGACCACCGGCGCCCATTGCGCGAGGTCGCTGGCCAGCAGCTGGCCGAGTTCGGCGGGGCTGCTGGGGTTGGCTTCCATGCCCAGCTTGAGCAGGCGTTCCTGGATGTCGGGCGTGGCGAGCACCTTGCGCGTCGCGGCGTTGAGCCGCTCCACCAGCGCCGCCGGCGTGCCGGCCGGCGCCAGCAGCGCGGTCCACTCCAGCGTGTCGAAGCCGGCGATGCCGAGTTCCTTCAGCGTGGGCACGGTGGGCAGCAGCTGCGCGCGCTTGGCGCCGTTCACCGCCAGCACACGCAGCTTGCCGGCCTGGTGGTGCGGCGCGACGTCGAGGATGGGCAGGATGCCGGCCTGGATCTGGCCACCCAGCAGGTCCTGCACCAGCGGCGCGGCGCCCTTGTAGGGAATGGCCTGCAGATCGACCTTGTTGTCCTGGCCGAGCCGGTAGCCGAGGAAGTGCGACACGCTGCCGGCCGCGGGCACGCCGAAGTTGCCGGCCTGCGGGTTCTTGCGCGCCAGGTCCAGCCACTGGGCGATCGAGGTCGCGGGCACGCCGCTGGGCACCGACAGCGCCTCGAAGAAGCTGGTGAGCCGCACCACGGGCGCGAAGTCCTCGGCGGGCTTGTACTTCGCCCCCTTGGTGGTGAGCGGCAGCATCACCATCATGTGGCTGTTGGCGACCAGGATGGTGTTGCCATCGGGCGCCGACGCGCGCACGTACTCGGCCGCGATCTGCCCGCCCGCGCCGGGGCGGTTGTCCACGATGATGGCCGTGCCGAGCTCGTCCTTGAGCTTCTCCGCGACCATGCGCGCGAGCGCATCGGACGAGCCACCGGCCGTGTAGCCGACGACCAGGCGCAGGGGCGCCTTGGCGGTCTGCGCGTGGCCGATCGCGGGCAGCGCGGCCAGCGCCGTCAGGGCGGAGCAAAGAAGGAACCGGGACAGTTTCATGGGCGGACCTGTGGGATGGAAAAGGGTCCGCGCAGTATTTGGCAAAGGCCCGCGGCCGAGTAGTATGCCGACCCCGATAAGCTTGATACGCCACACGTATGACGGCCAAACTCGATCGCCTGCAGCTCATCACCACCTTCCTGGCCGTGGCCGAGCGGCGCAGCCTGTCGGCCGCCGCGCGCGCGCTGGGCACCACGCAGCCCACCGTGAGCCGGCGCCTGCGCGACCTGGAGCAGTTGCTCAACGCGCGCCTGGCCACGCGCTCCACGCACCGTTTCGACCTCACGGCCGAGGGCGAGGAGCTGCAGCGCCGCGCCGTGGCCTGGGCCGACGCCTGGAACGAGTGGGAAGACGCGCTGAAGGTCAGCGCCGGTCTGCCCAAGGGCAAGCTGTCGCTGATCGGACCACACGCCTACGGGCACGCCTTCCTGATGGACGCCGTCCGCCTGTTCCGCGAACGCTACCCGCAGGTGGAGGTGGAGCTGCGGCTCACCGACCGGCCGGTGGACATCGTGGGCCAGGCCTGCGACTGCTGGATCCGCGTCGGCAGCAGCGCCGACCAGTCGCTGCACGTGCGGCCCATCGGCCGCATGCGGCGCGTGCTCGTGGCCTCGACGGCATTCGCGGCGCGGCACCGCGTCCGCGCGCCGGAAGACCTGTCGTCCCTGCCCTTCGTTGGACTGATCCCCTACGTGATGGACCGCCTGCCCATGCACACGCAGGACCAGACCGAGCGCCGCACCGTGCCGATCCGCACCCCCTTCACCACCGACGGCCTGCTGGCCAGCTACCGCGCCATGCTCGAAGGGCTGGGCATCGCGGCGAGCGCGCGCTGGCTGTGCGGCCCGGACATCGCCAGCGGCCGGGTCAAGCGCATCCTGCCCAAGTGGGAGCTCGAGCCCATCGCCATCGAGGCCGTGTCCGTCGCCGGCCGCTTCCGGCCGGCCCGCATCAACGCCTTCATCGACGTGCTGTGCGAGGTGATGGCGGGCGTGGAAGGCTTCGATCCGGCCTGAGCCCGGGCCGGGCGCCGGCCACTCAGCTGCCCATGTCGAGCAGCGCGTCCACGTTCAGCAGGGTGATGCCACCGTAGCCGGTGCGGATCCAGCCCTGCGCGCGCATCCGGCTCAGCGCCTGGTTGCAGCGCGGCCGCGACAGCGAGGCCATGCTGGCCAACTCTTCCTGCGACAGGCGCAGCTGCGGCGATTCGCTGGGGTTGTGCAGCGGGTGCAGCAGGCCGCACAGGGCGCGCGCCACCTGGGCGTCGGCGTCGAGCAGGCTGTGGTCGGCGTGCTTGCCCATGAACCAGTGCAGGCGTTCGTTGATCTGGCGCAGCAGGAACTCGTTGAACGCGGGCTGCGTGTCGCGCAGCGCCAGGAAGGTGTCCAGCGGCATCAGCGCGACGCGGCTGTCGCGCAGGGCCACCACGTCCGCGTTGCGGGGCTTCTGTCGGATCAGCGTGCCTTCGCCGAACCAGCTGCCGCCGAGCTGCCCGCCCAGCGAGACGCTGCGGCCATCGGCGCTCGACACCGACCATTTGAACAGCCCGTCGATCACGCCATACCAGTGGCCGGGCAGGTCGCCGCGGCGACCGAGCGACTCGCCCAGGGGCACCACCACCTCGATCAGGTCCCCACGCACCCTGGCCTGCACGGCCTGCGGCAGCGCGCGAAACCACGGCGACTGGGCCAGCAGGCCGTCGAGCGTGGGTGGGGGGGCTTTGGGTCGGCGCAAGTTCAAGGGAAAACCCTTGGCTGAACTGTCATCGGGTGAACTGTGAGGATACCCGCGGCTGCCCAGAATGGCCCCATGCAAGCAGACCCCCACCCCGACGGCTACGGCCAACTCCTGTGGACCCCTTCGGCCGAGCAGGTCGCCTCCAGCCGGCTGGCGCACTACCAGGCCTGGCTGGCCGAGCACGAGGGCGTGCGCACCACCGATTACCACGGGCTCTGGCGCTGGTCGGTCGATCACATCGAGGACTTCTGGGCCTCCATCTGGCGCTACTTCGACGTGGTGGGCGAAGGCCCGCTCGCGCCGGTGCTCGGCCAGCGCGAGATGCCCGGCGCGACCTGGTTCCCGAACACCCGCCTGAACTACGCCGAGAACATCTTCCGCCAGGCCAGCGCCGAGCGCCCCGCCCTGCTCGCGCGCAGCGAGGACGCGCCCTGGAGCGAGGTGTCCTGGGCCGAACTGGAGCGCGACACCGCGGCGCTGGCCGCGCGCCTGCGCGAACTGGGCATCGGCCCCGGCGACCGCGTGGCCAGCTACATGCCCAACCGCGCCGAGACCGTGGTGGCTTTCCTGGCCTGCGCGAGCATCGGCGCCATCTGGTCCAGCTGCGCCCCGGACATGGGCCCCACCGTGGTGCTGGACCGCCTGCGCCAAATCGAACCGACACTGCTCTTCGCCACCGACAGCTACAGCTACAACGGCAAACGGCACGACCGCGCGCCGCAGGTGGACGAACTGCTCGCCGCCCTGCCCAGCGTGCGCCACGTCGTGCAAGTGTCCGGCCCGCTGCAGGCGCAGCGCGGCGCGCCGGCCTGGCGCGACCGCCTGGCCTGGGCCGACTGCATCGCCACGCCGGCGCCGCCGCGCTACGAGCGACTGCCCTTCGACCACCCGCTGTGGATCGTCTACTCCTCGGGCACCACGGGCCTGCCCAAGGCCATGGTGCACAGCCACGGTGGCATCGTGCTCACCCACCTGAAGACCTGCGCGCTGCAGCACGACCTGCGGCCTGGCGACCGCCTGCTGTTCCTGGGCAGCACCGGCTGGATCGTCTGGAACCTCCAGCTCGGCGCCCTGTTCACCGGCGCGAGCATCGTGCTCTACGACGGCAACCCCAATTGGCCGGACCCGGGCGCGCTGTGGCGCTTCATCGACGAGCGCCAGGTGTCCCTGCTCGGCTGCGGCGCGGCCTACCTGATCGCCGCCAAGAAGGACGGCCTGCGCCCGCGCGACATCGGCCCGCTCAAGCAACTGCGCGCCATCAACGTCACCGGTTCGCCGCTGCCGGTGGACGCGTACCACTGGGCCTACGAGGCGATCAAGCCCGACCTGTGGCTGGCCTCGATCAGCGGCGGCACCGACATCGCCTCGGGCTTCGTGGCCTGCGCGCCCACGCTGCCGGTGCACGCGGGCGAGATCCAGTGCGCCGAACTGGGCGTGGCGGCCTACGCCTTCAACGAGGCCGGCCAGCCCGTGGTGGACGAGGTGGGCGAGCTGGTGATCACCCAGCCCATGCCCTCGATGCCGGTGCGCTTCTGGAACGACGAGGGCGACCGCCGCTACCGCGAAAGCTACTTCGAGACCTTCCCCGGCGTCTGGCGGCACGGCGACTGGATTCGCTTCACGCCGCGCCACACCTCGGTCATCTACGGGCGCTCGGACAGCACCATCAACCGCTTCGGCATCCGCATGGGCACGGCCGAGATCTACCGCGTGGTGGAGGAACTGCCCGAGGTGCGCGACAGCCTGGTGGTCGACCTGGAGTACCTGGGCCGTCCGTCCTTCATGCCCCTGTTCGTGGTGCTGCAGCCCGGCCTCACGCTGGACGAAGCGCTGCGCCAGCGCATCACCGACCAGATCCGCCGCAAGGCCTCGTCGCGCCACGTGCCGAACGAGGTGGTCCAGGTGGCCGACATTCCGCGCACCCTGAGCGGCAAGAAGATGGAGGTGCCGGTGCGCAAGCTGCTGCTGGGCGCCGCGGCCGACAAGGTGGCCAGCCCCGACGCGATGCAGAACCCGGCCAGCCTCGACTTCTTCGTGGCCTACGCCGACCGACTGGAGCACGCCCGATGAACCTGGACACCGAACTGCACCGGCTGCGCGAGGCCTACGCGGCGCGCCACCCCGAGAGCCTGGCCCGCCACCAGGCCGCCACCGAGGTCATGCCCGGCGGCAATACCCGTTCGGTGCTGTTCTACGACCCCTTCCCCCTGGCCATCGCGCGCGGCGAGGGGGCGCGCCTGTGGGACGCCGACGGCCACGAATACACCGACTTCCTCGGCGAGTTCACCGCCGGCCTGTACGGCCACAGCCATCCCGTGATCCGCGCCGCCATCGACGCCGCGCTGGACGGCGGCATCAACCTCACCGGCCACAACCTGCTCGAAGCCGAACTCGCGCGCCTGGTCACGCAGCGCTTCCCTTCGCTGGAGCGCCTGCGTTTCACCAACTCGGGCACCGAGGCCAACCTGCTGGCCATCACCGCCGCCCGGCACTTCACCGGCCGGCGCCAGGTGATGGTGTTCAAGGGCGCATACCACGGCGGCGTGCTCACCTTCGCGGGTGGGCCTTCGCCGGTGAACGTGCCCTTCCCCTTCGTGATCGGCACCTACAACGACAGCGCCGGCGCCGCCGCCCTGGTGAAGGAGCACGCGGCCGATCTCGCCGCCATCGTGGTCGAGCCCCTGCAGGGTGCGGGCGGCTGCATCGTCGGCGAGCCCGGCTTCCTGCGCGAACTGCGCCGCCTGGCCAGCGAAGCCGGCGCATTGCTCGTCTTCGACGAGGTCATGACCTCGCGCCTGGCGCCCGGGGGCCGCCAGGCCCAGCTGGGCATCCGGCCCGACCTGACCACCCTGGGCAAGTACATCGGCGGCGGCATGTCCTTCGGTGCCTTCGGCGGCCGCGCGGACGTGATGGCGATGTTCGACCCGCGCGCGCCGGGCCACCTGGGCCACGCGGGCACCTTCAACAACAACGTGCTGAGCATGTCGGCCGGCATCGCGGGCCTGAGCCGCGTCTACACGCCCGAGGCGGCCCTGACCCTCAACGCGCGCGGCGACGCGCTGCGCGAGCGCCTCAACGCCAGCTGCCGGGCGCACGGCCTGGCGCTGCAGTTCACGGGCCTGGGCTCGCTCATGAACCTGCACGGCACGGGCGCCGCGATCCGCAGCGTGGACGACGTCCCCGCCAGCGAGCGCTTCGTCAAGGACCTGTTCTTCTTCCACATGCTCGAACAGGGCTTCTACCTGGCGCGGCGCGGCTTCACCGTGCTGTCGCTGCCGCTCACCGACGCGGACCTGGAGCGCTTTCACGCGGCGGTCGAGGCCTTCCTTCAGCGCTACGGGCCGGTGCTGCCGCGCTGAACGCGCGCCGCGACGGGGCCCGGACCCCGTCGCGCGTGATGCATAGCTTTCTTCAATACCTGGCTGGAGAAATTTGAATGGCGTGGATGGCCCCCTGAGGCCCTGCGCGTCACGGAACGGTCACGCGGGCTCGAAAAACTCGCGCCATGACCCATCCCGTCCTTCGGGCGCAAGACCTGCGCCGCACCTACGGCACCCGCGTGGCCCTGCGCGGCGTGTCCTTCGACGTCCGACGCGGTGAGCGCGTGGCCCTGCTCGGCGCCTCGGGCTCCGGCAAGTCCACGCTGATCCGCTGCCTGAGCGGCCTGGAGACCACCGACCCCGGCACCGGCCGCATCGAGGTCTTCGGCCAGGCGCTGCAGGAGGGCGGCCGCCACAGCCCGCGCATCCGCGCCCTGCGCCGGCGCATCGGCGTCATCTTCCAGCAGTTCAACCTGGTGGGCCGCCTGGGCGTGATGAGCAACGTGCTGACCGGCCTGGCCGCCGACACGCCGCTGTGGCGCGGCCTGCTCGGCCGCTACACGCTGGCGCAGCGGGCACTCGCGCTCGACGCGCTGGACACCATCGGCCTGGCGCCCCAGGCCTTTCAGCGCGCGTCCACGCTGTCCGGCGGCCAGCAGCAGCGCGCCGCCATCGCCCGCGTGCTGGTGCAGGGCGCCGAACTGGTGCTGGCCGACGAACCGGTGGCCTCGCTGGACCCGCAATCCACCCGGCGTGTGATGGACCAGCTCGCCGCCCTCAACCGCGACGCCGGGCTCACGCTGATCGTCAGCCTGCACCAGGTCAGCCTGGCCCGCCGCTACTGCCACCGCGTGCTGGCGCTGCGCGACGGCGAACTGGTCTACGACGGTCCCAGCGCCGCGCTCACCCCCAGCTTCCTGCAGCAGCTGTACGGCACCGCGGCCGAGGAGCTGCTGCACGACGACCACGACTTCGCGGCCCCTGCCGCCGAAGCGCCGCCGCTCGCGTTGGCCGCCTGAACCGGTTCTCGCGCGGCCCTTCCGTTTCCCTTCGCCAAAGCCACCACCATGTTCAAACACAAAGCCCTCTTCGCCCTCGCCGCCACCCTGATCGCCAGCAGCGCCACGCTGCACGCGCAGGAGATCAACTTCGGCATCATCGCCACCGACACCGCCTCCACCCAGCGCGAGCGCTGGGAGCCCTTCTTCCGCGACATGGAGAAGAAGACCGGCCTGACGGTCAAATCCTTCTACGCGCCCGACTACGCCGGCGTCATCGAGGCCATGCGCTTCAACAAGGTGCAGGTGGCCTGGTTCGGCAACAAGTCGGCCATGGAAGCGGTGGACCGCGCCAACGGCGAGGTGTTCGCGCAGGTCATGTTCGCCGACGGCAGCTTCGGCTACAAGGCGCTGCTCATCACGCACAAGGACAGCCCCTACCAGTCGCTCGACGACGTCTTCAAGCACTCGAAGTCCATCAACTTCGGCATCGGCGACCCGAACTCCACCTCGGGCTTCCTGGTGCCCACCTTCTATGTGTTCGCCCAGAACAAGGTGGACTACCGCACCCGCTTCAAGACCATCCGCAACGCCAGCCACGGCGCCAACATCCAGGCCGTGCTGGCCAAACAGGTGGACGTGGCCACCAACAACACCGAAGAGATCGAGAAGCTGCGCGCCAACAAGCCCGAGCTGCTCGCGCAGCTGCGCGTGATCTGGGAAAGCCCGCTGATCGCCAGCGATCCCTTCGTCTGGCGCAAGGACCTCGACCCGGCCGTCAAGGCCAAGCTGGCGAACTTCGTCGTCAACTACGCCAAGACCGATGAGCAGGAGAAGGCGATCCTCAAGAACATCTACAACTACGGCGGCTTCCGCGCCTCGACCAACGCGCAGCTGATCCCCACCCGCCAGCTGGAGCTGTACAAGGACCGCAACAAGGTCGAGAACGACGCCGCGCTGGACGCCGGCGCCAAGGCCAAGGCCCTGGCCGAGATCGACGCCAAGCTCGCGCAGCTGCAGCCGTGAGCGTGGCGCACCCCATCAAGGCCAGCGCCACTTCGCTGGCGCAGCTGCGCGAGCGGGCCGCCGCCGAGCGGCCCGGCCCGGGCACCTGGGCCACCTGGGCGGCGGTGGCGGTGCTGCTCGGCTGGTCGTGGCGGGGCGCCGAGATACAGCCCTTCGCCCTGGTCGACAACGCCGGCAACATCGCCACCTACGCGCGCGAGTTCTTCCCGCCGGACTTCCACGACTGGCGCATCTACGCCCGCGAGATGCTGGTCACGCTGCACATCGCCGTCTGGGGCACCGTGCTGGCGGTGCTGGCCGCGGTGCCGGCCGGTCTGCTCTGCGCCTCGAACATCGCGCCGGCCTGGGTGCACCAGCCCATGCGCCGCCTGATGGACGCCTGCCGCGCGATCAACGAGATGGTGTTCGCCATGCTGTTCATCGTCGCCGTGGGCCTGGGTCCCTTCGCCGGCGTGCTGGCGCTGGCGGTGCACACCACGGGCACGCTGGCCAAGCTGTTCTCGGAGGCGGTGGAGGCCATCGACCCGCGCCCGGTGGAAGGCATCCGCGCCACCGGCGCGCACAAGCTGGTGGAGGTCGTGCACGGCGTGGTCCCCCAGGTGCTGCCGCTGTGGATGAGCTTCACGCTCTACCGCTTCGAATCGAACGTGCGCTCGGCCTCGGTGGTCGGCATGGTCGGCGCCGGCGGCATCGGCGTGGTGCTGTACGAGGTGATCCGCAGCTTCCAGTACGCGCAGACCGGCGCGGTGCTGCTGATCCTGGTGGTGACGGTATCCCTCATCGACCTGGCCTCGGCGCGCCTGCGCCAGCGCTTCATCTAGCTAGAGGAAACGGGCGATCTGCTGCACGTCTTCCTCGAACAGCTGCCCGATCTCCGACATCACCACCCGCCCGTCCCGGCCGCGCACGCAGGTGACGGGTATGGCCTTGCCCGGGCGGGGCATCACGCGCTCGATGGCGGGTGTGTGGTGCGCGGTGGGGAAGGTATAGCCCCGCCGCGCCATGTACTGGCGCGCGTCCTCGATGCGCTTGTCGACCGCCAGGCCCAGCATCAAGAGGCCGCGCGGGCGCTGCGCGTCCCACAGCTTCTGGATGAAGGGGTTGGTGGCGCCACAGAAGGGGCACCAGCTGGCCCACCAGTAGACGAGCACCACCTGCCCTTGCGCCGCCGAGGCCTTGAAGGTGCTGCCATCGAAGAGCGGGGCGTCGGGCAGCGTCAGCGCAGTGCCGACCTGGGGCGGCGGTACCTCGTCGGCCGCCCGCGCCAAGGGCGCGCTGGCCAGCGAGGCGGCGCCCAGCGCCTGGAGAAGGGTTCGTCTGTCCATGGTCACTCCTTGCCGCGTGGCGCGCGCTGTGGCCTGGCGGGCGCCTGCGCGCGCAGCGCCTCCCGCAGGCGTTCGATGGAGGCCGCCTTGGCCGTGTCCGGTGGTCCGTGGCGGGTCACGAAGTAGGTGCTCCAGCCCGCGCTGGTCCTGAGCAGCGGGGCCACGCAGAAGTCCCGCTCGGGCAGGTGGCGCGTGGCGTACAGCGGCAGCACGGCCACGCCGAGCCGGGCGCGCACCAGCTCCAGGGCGGTGGAGAGCAGTTGCACCTCGTGGCCGATGGCCAGGCCTTCGTGCGCGGCGAGCTGGTCCTGCAGCAGCAGGTTCCATTGGCCACCGGTGCGGCCCACCAGCACCAGGTCGGTGTGGTGCAGGTCGCTCCAGCCCAGCCCGCCGGCCCGTTCGGCCTGCTCGTCCAGCGCGCCGCCGCGCGCGCACACCACGGCGATGCGGTCCTCGAACAGCAGCGTGGAGCGCAGCTCGCCCGACAGGCGCAGCGGCGAATCGATGGAGCCGACGGCGACGTCGGCCTCGCCCTGCAGGAGCATGTCGCCCAGCATGCCCACGGGGCGGTCGAAGAGCGCGATCTTCAGCTGCGGGTCGCTGGCCTGCAGGCGGGCGATGGCCGGCGGCAGCAGCGCCGCCGAGGAGAGCGAGCCGGCCGCCACGCGCAGCACGACGCGCTGCGCCGCGCCGCCCTGGCGCAGGTCTTTCAGCGCGCGATCGATCTCCAGGTCCGCGCGCTGGCCGGCGCGCTGCAGCTGCTCGCCGGCCTCGGTCAGGCTGATGACCCGCCCGCGCTGCACCAGGGGCATGCCGACCTCTTCCTCCAGTTCGCGGATGAGCGAACTCACGGCCGACTGCGTGATGAAGAGCTTCTCGGCCGCGCGCGTGAAGCTGCCGGTCTGGCCGATGAGGGCCAGGGCCTTGAGCTGGCGAAGGGTGGGCATGGCCGATTATGGTGGCCGCGCCCGCCCGCGGCGGGCGCGCCGCCTCAGGCCAGGGCGCGCTCTTCCACGCGGCTGGTCGCCAGCTCGATCAGGCAGGGGCCGTCGAGCACCTTCGCGGTATCCGGGTCCGACGCAGGCCAGGCCCGCTCCTCGCCGCTCGCCAGGTCCAGCCAGCGCCGCACCCGAAGGTCCTGCGTGTCCAGCCAGTCGGGCAGCTGCATGAGCGCGGCGCCACCCAGGGGCAGCACCAGCAGCAGCTGCGACCGGTCCATCCGCGCGGCGCCGACCAGGAACTGCGGGTCGCGCACCCAGCGCGGCGCGTCCATCGCGGGCAGCTCGCTCAGCGCGCCATGCAGGTTGCGCAGCGCCTGGCCCTCGCGCTTGGGGTTGAAGCGGCGGTCCACCAGGCCGGCGCGCGGGAAGTAGCCGCGGTCGACGTCGCTGAGCGTGTCGAGGAACACGTCGGCCTGCGGACAGCCGCGGCTGGTGAAGGCCGCGCCGAGCGCGCGCACGCCATTGGCCTGCGCATCGGTCCGCGCCTGGGCCGGGCTGTCGGAGGCCAGCCGAACGTGCACCTGCGCGCGCAGGCCGTGGCGCGCCGCGAAGGCGGCGGCACCGGTGATGCCTTCGTCGACGTCGGTGTCGGCCGCGACGCGGAACACCAGGCCGTCGAAGCCCTGGCCCCGCGTGTGCTCGAGCAGCTCCTTCGCGGCCGGGTCGGCCGGGCCGGCGAAGCCGTGGTCCACCAGCAGCTTGATCTGCTTGCCGTCGCGCGACTGGCCCGAGGCGCTCCAGAAGCGCGACAGGTGCAGCGGCACACCGACCCGCGCGCGCAGCGCGCCGAGCCGCCCACCGAGGTCCGGCGCCAGCGGCCATTTCACGATGAGCTCCAGCGCCCGCAGCAGGCCCTGGTGTTGGCGCAGCAGCTCGATCTGCCCATCCGTGGGCCAGCCGAACAGGAAGACCGTGAAGCGGCTGCCCAGAGCGGCCAGGGCCCGCATGCGCGCGCGCGAGGCCGGGTCGCTCAGGTCGTCCAGAGGCACGCGCAGCGCGCGAATGCCCATCTCCCAGAGCGCGAGGATGGGGTAGTCGTTGCGCGCCTGTTTGCGGCGGAACTCGTCGAGCATGCTGCTGTAGGGGATCTGGTGCAGCTCGCCCCAGTGGTAGCGCAGGTCCAGGCCCAGGCCGGGTTCGCGCGCGCCAGCGGCGGGCGGCAGTTGCGGCCAGTCGCGCTGCACCTGGGGCGCGGCGCCCTCGGGCCGGTCCTGGGTGCGGATGAACTGCGGCACCAGCCGGTCCGGGTACACGTCGACCACCAGCACACCGAGCTTGGACACGTCGTTGCGGCCGTTCTCGTGCTCGCTGGGCTGTCCCACGGCAAACAGCTCCGAGTAGTCGCCGCGCACGAAGGCCGTGGACGGCAGGGAGAAGATCGGCGTGCCCGCGTGCTCGTTGAAGAAGAAGTTGTGCACGTGGCCGGTGAACACGGCCGCGAGCCGGTGCCGCGCCACCAGCGACAGCAGCCAGGAGCGGCCGGGCTCGTCGATGTTGTCGTAGTGGCCGTGCTCGTCGGCACTGGCGATGAAGGGCGGGTAGTGCACGAAGAGCAGCGTGCGCCGGCTGGCGTTGGCCTGCAGGTCCTGCTCCAGCCAGCGGGCCTGCCGCGCCTCGGCGGCCAGGCCCGAGTTGATGAGCGAGGTGTTGATCACCACGAAGTGGCAGTCGTCCCGGTCGAAGGCGTAGTGGTGTTCGCCGAAGTGGCGCTGGTACAGATCGACGTAGGGCTCGCAGATCTCGCCGGCGGGCACGTAGTCCGCGCGCTTGTCGCCCACGTCGTGGTTGCCGGGCACCAGGTGCAGGGGCGCCTTGAGGCGGCCCACCGCCGCCTTGAAGCGCGCCACCGCGTCGGGGTAGGACACGGCCTCGGGCACGGGGTGGATCATGTCACCCACGTGCACCGTGAAGTCCGGCGCCAGGGCATTGAGCACCTCGACGGTGTGCGCGAGGCGTGCGTTGGTGAGCCGGTGGGACTCGTAGGGCGAGATCAGGTCTTCGTCGGAGGGGTTGACGTGGCTGTCGGCGATGACCGCGAAACGGAAGAGGCGTTCGGACATGCGGACCTTCTCAACTGGCGGCCGCGCCCGAGTACTTGACGGCGGCCTGCCACAGCTTCTGTTCGCTGGCCATGGTGGCGGCGTAGTCGCGCGCGTCGCGGTAGGCCACGTCCACGCCCACCGCGCCGAGCTGCCCGGCCACGGCGGGCGTGGCCAGCACGCGCTTCATCGCGGCGCTCCATTGCGACAGCACCGCCGCCGGCGTGCCGCTGGGCATCATGAAGCCCAGGTTGGTGCCGCTGGGGATGCCGCGCACGCCGAGCTCGTCCAGCGTCGGCACATCGGGCAGGGAGGCGGAACGCTTCGATCCGGTCTGCGCCAGCGGCACGATCTTGCCCGCCTTGATGTGGCTCAGCGTGGGGCCGATGGCATCGATGCCGATGTCCAGCTCGCCGCTGAGCACCGACGTGATGGCCGCCGGGCTGCCCCGGAAAGGCACGTGAACGATGAAGAGCTTGCGCTGGGCCTTGAGGCTCTCGAAGGCCAGGTGCGCGGTGGTGCCGCTGCCGGGCGAGGCGTAGTTCAAGCGGCCCGGCGTGGCCGCGATGCGGCGCATCAGCGCGTTCAGGTCGCGTGTGCCCAGGGCGGGCGAGCCGTAGATGACGCTTTGCGCCACGCCGAACTGCGCCACCGGCACCAGTTCCTTGTCGGCGTCGTAAGGCAGCCTGGCGTACAGGTAGGGCGCGATGCCGAGGTTGGCCGAGGTGGACAGCAGCACCGTGTAGCCGTCGGCGGACGCGCGCGCCACCTGGCCGGTGGCGATGGTGGCGGAGGCGCCGGGCTTGTTGATGATGGCCAGTGGCTTGAGGCCCTCGTCGGCCAGGGCGTTGGTGACGACGCGCGTGGCGACGTCCATGGCGCCCCCGCCGGGAAAGCCCACCAGCACCTGGATGGCGCGCGCGGGATAGGCCTCCTGGGCCCAGGAGGGCCGCCCGCCCATGAGGGCAGCGGCGCCGATGGCGTGGATCAGTTGTCGTCTTTGCATGGGGCGGTCTCGTTGATGTCCGGCCCATTGTGGGCAACGAGGCCGCGCGACTGAAGCGCAAATTTCTAATGCGCGGATAAGCAGAACTTCTGCCGCCCGCCGCTCAGGCCCGACGGCGCAGCACCGCCGCCAGGTCGGGCGTGCGCGGGTCGAGCTGCAGGTTGCGCTCCACGCTGGTGATGTGCTGCTCCATCAGGCGCGAGGCCGCGCGCCCGTCGCGCCGGGCGAGGGCCTCGACGATGTCCACGTGCTCGGCCTGCGAGTGCTCCGCCGAATGGCCCGACTGGTACATCAGCGCGATCAGCTGCGAACGCGACAGCAGGTCCGCGATCATCTCCGCCAGCACCTCGTTGCCCAGCAGGCGCGCCAGCACCACGTGAAAGTCCGCCAGCAGGCGTGTGCGCCCCGGCACGTCCGATCGCACCACGGCCTGACGCTCTTCTTTCAGGTGCATGCGCAACTCGGCGATCTGCGCGTCGCTGACCTGGGCGGCCAGCTGGCGGACCATGCCGCCTTCGACCAGGCGGCGCACCTGGAACACCTGGCGGGCCTCGTCGATGCTCGGCATGGCCACGAAGGCCCCGCGCGCCGGCTCCAGCGTCACCAGCCGGTCGCGGCTGAGCTGGTTGAGCGCCTGCCGCACGATGGTTCGCGACACCGAGAACACATCGGCGATCTGCTGCTCGACCAGGCGCGTGCCGGGCATCAGCCGGCGTTCGACGATGGCGCCGGTGATGGACTCCGTGATCTGGTCGGTGGCGCTGGCCTCGGTGCGCGGGGCGCGTTTCGCCTCGGTGGGCCTGGGGTTCGCGGCGGGCTTCTTGGCCATGGGTTCGGTCCCTTGAAATGGGCGGTAAGGCGGTGGGGCGGACGGGCGAAGGATCGGGCGGGCCTCAGGGCGCGCGCTGCCACCAGCCGTCCTGGAGCTGGGACTGAAGCCAGGCGATGAAGGACTTGACCTTCTGCGGCACGAGCTTGGGCGAAGGAAACACGGCGTGCATCTCCTGCGACGGCAGGGCGTGGCCCTCCAGCAGCGGCACCACACGGCCCGCCGCCACCGAATCGCGCGCCACGTACCACGGCAGGACCGCGAGCCCAAAGCCCGCCTCGCACGCGGCCAGCACCGCGCTCAGGTTGTTCGAGCGCAGCGGCCCCTTGACGGGCACGGACTCATCCTCTCCCGAGGCGCCGTGGAACAGCCAGCGCGCATCGCCCTGCACGCTGCTGTAGATGAGGCAGTCGTGCGCGGCAACCTCGACCGGCGAGCGCGGCCGGCCGCGCCGCGACAGGTAGGCCGGGGCGGCGCCCAGCATCCACGGATTGGTGCCCAGGTAGCTCGCCCCGAGCGTGGAATCCGCGAGGCGGCCCATGCGGACCGCCAGGTCCACCCCCTGCTCCACGAGGTTGACGTAGCGGTCGTCGAAGCTGAGGTCGATCTGCAGCATCGGCTGCTCGCGCATGTAGCGCAGCACCAGCGGCGCCATCACGCGCCGCCCGAAGGCCACCGAGGCGCTGATGCGCAGCGTGCCCGTCGCCGCCTTCTGCAGCAGCGCGGCGATGTTCTCCGCCTCTTCCACGTCGCGCGTGATGAGCTTGCAGCGCTCGTAGTAGAGGCTGCCCGCCTCGGTGGGGGTGACGCCGCGCGTGCTTCGGTGCAGCAGCCGAACGCCCAGGCGCCCCTCGGCCTCGGCCACGGCCTTGGTGGCGGTGGGCTGCGTGGTGCCCAGCGCCGCCGCCGCCTTGCTGAAGCTGCCGGTCTCGACGACGCGCACGAAGATCTGCATGCCTGCGACTTTGTCCATACCGGAATGTATACACGCCAAGGGGCACATTCCAACCCGGAATAAGACATATCCCCGGGCTGGAATTCCCAGCCGGCCCGCGCCGAACCACCATCGAGTCCGTCCCAACCAAGGAGCCGGATATGGCGAAGATGAAGGCCGCGATGGCCGCGGTGCTGGTGCTGGAGAAGGAAGGCGTGACCCAGGCCTTCGGCGTGCCGGGGGCCGCCATCAACCCGCTGTACGCGCAGTTGCACGAGCGACAGACCATCGCCCACGTGCTGGCGCGCCACGTCGAGGGCGCCTCGCACATGGCCGAGGGCTACACCCGCGCCAAGGCCGGCAACATCGGCGTGTGCATCGGCACTTCGGGGCCGGCCGGCACCGACATGCTCACCGGCTTGTACTCGGCCCAGGCCGACTCGATCCCCATCCTCTGCATCACCGGGCAAGCGCCGCGCGCCCGGCTGCACAAGGAGGACTTCCAGGCGGTGGACATCGCCGCCATCGCCAGGCCACTCACCAAATGGGCCACCACCGTGATGGAGCCCGCCCAGGTGCCGCGCGCCTTCCAGCAGGCCTTCCACCTGATGCGCTCGGGCCGCCCCGGCCCGGTGTTGATCGACCTGCCCCTGGACGTGCAGATGGCCGAGATCGAGTTCGACATCGACACCTACGAGCCCCTGCCCGTGTACAAGCCCGCCGCCACGCGCCGGCAGATCGAGAAGGCGCTCGACATGCTGGACGCAGCCGAGCGGCCGCTAATCGTGGCCGGCGGCGGCGTCATCAACGCCGAGGCCTCGGACCTGCTGGTGCGCTTCGCCGAGCTCACCGGCATTCCGGTGATCCCCACGCTGATGGCCTGGGGCGCGATCCCCGACGACCACCCGTTGATGGCCGGCATGTGCGGCCTGCAGACCAGCCACCGCTACGGCAACGCCAACCTGCTGGCCAGCGACTTCGTCATCGGCATTGGCAACCGCTGGGCCAACCGCCACACCGGCAGCCCGGAGGTGTACTGCAAGGGCCGCCGGTTCATTCACATCGACATCGAGCCCACGCAGATCGGGCGCGTGTTCACGCCCGACTACGGCATCGTCTCCGACGCCCGCGCCGCGCTGGAACTGCTGGTCCAGGTGGCCCAGGAGCGGCGCGCCAGCGGCCGGCTGCGCGAGCGCGGCGCCTGGGCGGCGCAATGCCACGGCCGCAAGGCCGATCCCCGGTACCTGCGCAAGACCCACTTCGACGACGTGCCCATGAAGCCGCAGCGCGTCTACCAATGCATGAACCGGGCGTTTGGCGAGGACGTCACCTACGTCTCCACCATCGGCCTGTCGCAGATCGCCGCCGCGCAGTTCCTGCACGTCTACGGTCCGCGCCGCTGGATCAACTGCGGCCAGGCCGGACCGCTGGGCTGGACCGTGCCGGCCGCGCTCGGCGTGCGCGCGGCCGACCCGCAGCGCAAGCTCGTAGCGCTCTCGGGCGACTACGACTTCCAGTTCATGATCGAAGAGCTGGCCGTGGGCGCGCAGTTCAAGCTGCCCTACCTGCACATCGTCGTCAACAACAGCTACCTCGGCCTGATCCGCCAGGCGCAGCGCGGCTTCGACATGGACTACTGCGTGCAGCTGGCCTTCGACAACGTGAACATGCCCGCCGACGAGGTGGCCCGCGGCTACGGCGTCGACCACGTGAAGGTGGTGGAAGGCCTGGGCTGCAAGGCGATCCGCGTGCACCGGCCCGAAGAGATCGCGCCCGCCATCGCCCAGGCCGAGGCCTGGATGGCGGAGTTCGAGGTGCCCGTGGTCGTCGAGCTGATCCTCGAGCGCGTGACCAACATCGCGATGGGCACCGAGATCGACAACGTGACCGAGTTCGAAGCGCTCGCGCAAGACCGCTGCGACTCGCCGACGGCGATCGCCACCACCTGGCCCGACTGAGCCGCCTTCCCCACCACCCCAAGGAAAGACCCGACATGCCCCAGTTCGCGGCCAACCTGACCATGCTCTTCAACGAGGCGCCCTTCCTCGACCGCTTCGCGCTCGCGCGCGACGCGGGCTTCGAGGCCGTGGAGTTCCTCTTTCCCTACGACCATGCGCCGCAGGAGATCCGTCGCCGCCTGGACGACAACGGGCTGCGGCTCGTGCTGCACAACCTGCCCGCCGGTCACTGGGCGGCCGGCGAACGCGGCATCGCCTGCCTGCCCGGTCGCAGCGACGAGTTCCGCGCCGGCGTGGACCTGGCGATCGACTATGCCCAGGCCCTGGGCGCGCAGCAGCTGAACTGCCTGGTCGGCCAGGTCCCGCCGGACGCGGACCCGGCGAGGCTGCGCGGCAACCTGCTCGAGAACCTGGGCTTCGCCGCCGAGCGGCTGCGCCGGGCGGGCCTCAAGCTGCTGCTCGAACCGATCAACAGCCACGACATACCGGGCTTCTACCTGACCCGCAGCGACCAGACGCTGGACCTGCTCGACGAGCTGGGCGCCGACAACGCCTTTCTCCAATACGACATCTACCACATGCAGCGCATGGAAGGCGAACTCGCGGCCACGCTGCACAAGCGGCTACCGCGCATCGCCCACATCCAGCTCGCCGACAACCCGGGTCGCCACGAACCGGGCACCGGCGAGATCAACTACCCCTTCCTGTTCGCCCACCTCGACCGCCTCGGCTACGCCGGATGGATCGGCTGCGAGTACAAGCCCGCCGGCCGCACCGAAGCGGGCCTGGGCTGGCTCCATCGCCTGACCGCATACGCACCCACCCACTGAAAGACCACGAATGCGCACACCCACCTTGAAGATCGGCTTCATCGGCCTCGGCGTCATGGGCCGCCCCATGGCCGGCCACCTGCTGAGCGCCGGCCACGCCCTCTACGTGTTCGCGCGCGGCAAGGTGCCGGACGAGATCGCCAACAGCCGGGCCACGCAATGCACCCACGCGCGCGGCGTGGCCGAGCGGGCCGACATCGTCATCACCATGCTGCCCGACACGCCGGACGTGGCCTCGGTGCTGTTCGGCCCGGACGGCGTGGCCGAAGGCCTGACGCCGGGCAAGGTGGTGGTCGACATGTCCTCCATCTCGCCCGTGGACACCCAGGCCTTCGCCCGGCGCATCGAGGCGCTGGGCTGCGACTACCTGGACGCTCCGGTGTCCGGCGGCGAGCTGGGCGCCCGCCACGCCACCCTGTCCATCATGTGCGGCGGCAAACCCGAGGTCTTCGACCGCCTGAAGCCCGTGCTCCAGGCTATGGGCCAGAACATCACGCGCGTGGGCGGCAGCGGCGACGGGCAGACCTGCAAGGTGGCCAACCAGATCGTCGTGGCGCTCACCATCCAGGCCGTGGCCGAGGGCCTGCTGTTCGCGGCGCGCGCCGGCGCGGACCCGGCGAAGGTGCGGGAGGCACTGCTGGGCGGCCTGGCCACCTCGCGCATCCTGGAGGTGCTGGGCGATCGCATGGTCAAGCGCAACGTCGAGCCCGGTTTTCGCATCGCCTTGCACCAGAAGGACCTGAACCTGGCGCTGGGCGCCGCCCGCTCGCTCGGCCTGGCGCTGCCGGGCACGGCCACGGCCCAACAGCTCTTCAGCGCCTGCGTGGCGCAGGGCGGCGCGGCCTGGGACCATTCCGGCCTGGTCCGCGCACTCGAACGGCTGTCGGGCGTGGAAATCGGTCGGACGGCCGGCGACCCCGTCCCGTCGAACTGACGCGGGTTTATCCGAAGGCGAATGGCACACAGAACTGTATACACTTTTTGCCATTCGGTCGCCGCGGGTTCCCTTGACGGGGATCGCGACCCTTGCTCCTCACAGAGCCCGCTGTGGTGGGGGGAAGAACCGGTCAGCCCTGGCCGCCTTCCCCCTTGGATCCGTTCCGCCAGGACGCTCGCCACCGCTGAGGCTTGAGGAGACGACCCCATGTCCACCCCCGCTGTCCACCCCGTGGACGAAAAACTCCCCCTCGGCCAGACGGCCGCGCTTGGCCTGCAGCACGTGCTGGTGATGTACGCCGGCGCGGTGGCGGTCCCCCTGATCGTGGGCCGGGCGCTCAAGCTCTCGCCCGAGCAGGTCGCCATGCTGATTTCCGCCGACCTTTTCGTCTGCGGCCTTGTCACGCTGATCCAGAGCCTGGGCGTGACGCGCTGGTTCGGCATCCGGCTGCCCGTGATGATGGGCGTGACCTTCGCCGCGGTCGGCCCCATGGTGGCCTTCGCCAACGCCATGCCCGGCGTGGACGGTGCCCGCGCGATCTTCGGCGCCATCATCGGCGCCGGCGTCGTCTCCATGCTCATCGCGCCGATGGTGAGCAAGCTGCTGCGCTTCTTTCCGCCCGTCGTGACCGGCACCATCATCGCCATCATCGGCATCAGCCTGATGCGCGTGGGCGTGGGCTGGGCCATGGGCGGCCCGGCGCCCATGGCGCAAAGCGTGGACGTGCCCCGGCTGGTGGCCATGGTCGATGGCGCCAAGGCGGCCCAGGCCGCGGCGGTGGCCAGCGGCGCGAGCGCGCCCGCCCTCGTTCTGCCGGGACCGATCCCGATGGTGAACAACCCGAACTACGGCTCGCTGAGCCACATGGCCGTCGCCGCGGCCGTGCTGCTGGTGATCCTCCTGCTGGTGAAGTACACCCGGGGCTTCATCGCCAACATCTCGGTGCTGCTGGGCATCGTCGCGGGCTGCGCGATCGCGGTGTCCATGGGCGCGATGAACTTCGACAAGGTGGCCAAGGCCGACTGGTTCGCGGTGGTCACGCCCTTCGCCTTCGGCATGCCGACCTTCGACATCGTGATGATCCTGACCATGGCCCTGGTCATGATCGTCGTGATGATCGAATCGACGGGCATGTTCCTGGCCCTGTCGGACATGACGGGCAAGAAGATCGAGCAGAAGGACCTGGCGGCCGGCCTGCGCACCGACGGCCTGGGCACGCTGATCGGCGGTCTCTTCAACACCTTCCCCTACACCAGCTTCAGCCAGAACGTCGGCCTGGTTGGCGTGACCGGCATCCGCAGCCGCTGGGTCTGCGTGGCCGGCGGCGCCATCATGGTGGTGCTGGGCCTGCTGCCCAAGATGGCGGCCTTCGTCGAGTCCATCCCGACCTTCGTGCTGGGCGGCGCGGGCCTGGTGATGTTCGGCATGGTGGCGGCCTCGGGCATCCGCATCCTGTCGACGGTGGACTACCAGGGCAACCGCAACAACCTCTACGTCGTCGCGCTGTCCATCGGCTTCGGCCTGATCCCCCTGGTGGCGCCGCGCTGGTCGCAGCAGATGGCCCATGGCCTGCACCCCCTGCTCGAGTCCGGCATCCTGCTGACGGCAGTGGCCGCGGTGGTGCTCAACCTGTTCTTCAACGGCACGAACGGCGACGTCCGTGCCGCCATCAACGCCGCGAAAACGGCGGAGGCGCACTGAGCCCGATTCACCAGCGCGCCCGCGCCAGGTGCGCGGCGCGCGCGCCGAATTCGTAGAAGGCCTCGCGCGCCGCGCGCAGCGGCGCGGCGCGCGGCGGCGTCACGGGCAGGGCCATGTCGGCCTCGCCCTGCTGGCCCAGCACCAGGCGCGCGAACTCGCGGCCGAACACCGTGCCCGGCGCGATGCCCCGGCCGTTGTAGCCACTGAAGGACCAGACGCCGCGCGCGAGGCGGTGCAGGCGCGGCAGCGCGTCGCCCGTCATGCCGATCTGGCCGTACCACTGGTGCTCGAACGCCACGCCGCGCAGGGCGGGAAAGAGGCGCGCGAGCGCGCGCCGGCCCCAGCCGGTGTGGATGGCGCGCCCCGCGCCGCGCAGGGCACCCACGCTGCCGAACACCAAACGTCCCGCGGCGTCCAGCCGGAACGAGGACAGCACCGTGGCCGTGTCCCAGGCGCCCTGGCGCTGGGGCAGGATGGCCGCGCGTTCGCGCTCGTCCAGCGGGCGCGTCGCGAGGTTGAAGTACGGGAAGCGCACCAGCTCCTCGTGCAGCGCGGGCCAGGGGCCGTCGGGCGCGCTGTAGGCGTTGCTGGCCACCAGCACCCAGCGCGCGTGCACCGTGGCGCCCTGCGCGGTGCTCAAGCGCCAGTGCGTGCCCTCGTCCCGCAAGGCGGCCAGCGGCGAGCGCGCGTGCAGCGAGGCGCCGACCGCGAGCGCGGCGCGCGCCAGGCCGCGCGCATAGGCCAGGGGCTGCAGGGTGCCGGCGCGCCGGTCGAGCAAGGCGCCGCGGTAGGCAGGGGTGCCGATCAGCCGCGCGGCGGCGGGCGCGTCCAGCAGCTCCACCGGAGCCCCGAGCGCGCGCCACTGGCGCGCGCGCTCGCCCAGTTCGCGCCAGCCCGACTCGCCCACCGCGCAGTGCAGCGTGCCCTGGCGCACCGCCTCGCAGGCGATGCCGTGGCGCGCGATCAGATCGAACACCACCGAAGGGCCCTCGCCCAGGCGTTGCAGCAGGCGCGGGCCGTGCACGGGGCCCAGGCGCTCGGGCAGCGCCTCGGGCATGAGCCACAGGCCCGCGTTGACCAGGCCCACGTTGCGGCCCGATCCGCCGTGGCCGATGTCCATGGCCTCCAGCACCAGCGCCGAGGCGCCGCCCTCGGCCAGGTGCAGCGCGGCCGACAGGCCGGTGTAGCCAGCGCCGACGATGGCCACGTCCACCGAGTGGTGCCCCTGCAGGGGCGGTGCCTCGGGCGCGGGCGGTGCCGAGGCCGCCCACAGGCCATGCGCACGCGGGTCGCGCTCAGCCACAGGAGCCCACGTAGCCGCAGGCCGTGCAGTGGTCGCAGCCGTCCTTGCGGATCATGGCGTGGGCGCCGCACTCGGGGCACTTGCGGCCGGCCATCTGGCCCGGCACCGACAGCGCCACCGCCGAGGGCGCGGCGGCGGGCGTGGCGACGGATGCCGCGCCCACCACGCCCCGGCGGCGCTCCAGGATGTTCTGCACCGCGAAGGCCAGCGCCGCCACCTCGGAGTCGTGCCACATGGGGATCACCGCGCCGTCCTCGCGTGTGCGTGTGCCCAGGCGCACGGGGCCGCGGTCCCAGGCCACCTTGCGCATGTCGCGCAGCGCGCGCTCCAGGAAGCCGCCGCGCGCGGCCAGTGACAACAGCCGCATGCTGGCGGTGATCCACTGCTGCGACTCGGCGCGCTGGCCCACCGGCATGAAGAACTCGATGGCGCGCGACTGCGTGCCAGGCCCCTCGGCCGCCGGCACGGGCAGGAAGGACACCACGATGTAGGTGGTGTGGTGGCCCTCCTGCGTCCAGTACTCGATCTTCTCGGCCACGGCGTCGAGCGCGCCCAGCGGGCGCTGCTCGATGACGCTGCGCATGGGGTCGCCGGGCGGCGGCGCAACGGACGCCTCGGCCTCGGCCGCGCCCTGCACCGACAGCACGGCGCCCAGGATGTCGTTGGGCCGGTAGGTGGCCAGGCCCTTCAAGCCGCCGCTCCAGGCCTTGAGGTACAGGTCCTTGAAGTCATCGAAGGGGTAGGCCGCGGGGACGTTGACGGTCTTCGATATCGAGGTGTCGATAAAAGGCTGCACCGCGGCCATCATGCCCAGGTGGCCGTCCACGCCCATCTCCAGCGCCGACACGAAGTACGGCGGCAAGGCCTGCGCCTCGCCGCCCAGCGCGCGCCACAGGCGCCAGGCGTGGTCGCTCACCTCATGCTCGCGCGTGCCGCCGTCGGCCTCGCGCTTCTTGCGCGTGTAGGTCCAGGAGAAGGCGGGTTCGATGCCATTGGAGGCGTTGTCGGCGAAGGCCAGGCTCACCGTGCCGGTGGGCGCGATGGACAGCAGGTGGCTGTTGCGGATGCCGTGCGCGCGGATGCCTTGCTGGATGTCGGCTGGCAGGCGGCTGGCGAAGGTGCCGCTGGCCAGGTAGCTGTTCACGTCCAGCTTGGGAAAGGCGCCCTTCTCCTTCGCCAGTTCCACCGAGGCGCGGTAGGCCGCGTCGCGCATGCGCTCGGCGATGCGCGCGGCCATGGCCACGCCGGCCTCGCTGTCGTAGCGCAGCTTGAGCAGGATGAGCGCGTCGCCCAGCCCGGTGAAGCCCACGCCGATGCGCCGCTTGGCCTGCGCCTCGGCGCGTTGTTCGGGCAGTGGCCAATAGGTGAGGTCGAGCACGTTGTCCAGCGCGCGCACCTGCAGGGCCACGGTGCGCTCGAAGGCATCGAAGTCGAAGGCCGGTTCGCCCCCCACGCCGAAGGGGTGGCGCACGAAGCCGGTGAGGATGACGGGGCCGAGGTCGCAGCAGCCGTAGGGCGGCAGGGGTTGCTCGCCACAGGGGTTGGTCGCCTCGATGCTCTCGATCGCGCGCAGGTTGTTGTCGCGCCCGATGGCGTCGATGAACAGGATGCCGGGCTCGGCGAAGTCGTAGGCGGAGCGCATGATCATGTCCCACAGCTCGCGGGCGCGCACGGTCTCGTAGACCCACAGGCCATCGTCGCGCTGGCGCGCACCGCGGGCGAGCTGGTCGGGGCCGGGCTGCGCGCGGTGTACCAGGTCCCAGGGTGCGTCGGCCAGCACCGCGTCCATGAAGGCGTCGGGCACGGCCACCGAGACGTTGAAGTTGTTCCAGCGCCCGGGCGTCCGCTTGGCGGTGATGAATTCGCGCACGTCGGGGTGGTCGATGCGCAGCACACCCATCTGCGCGCCGCGCCGCGCGCCCGCGCTTTCCACCGTGGCGCAGGACTGGTCGAAGACGTTGATGTAGCTGCACGGCCCGGAGGCGACCGAGGCCGTGACCTTCACGCGCGCGCCGCGCGGACGGATGCGCGAGAAGTCGTAGCCCACGCCGCCACCGCGGCGCATGGTCTCGGCG
Organism: Hydrogenophaga sp. SNF1; assembly: GCF_034421675.1. Classification (NCBI taxonomy): domain Bacteria; kingdom Pseudomonadati; phylum Pseudomonadota; class Betaproteobacteria; order Burkholderiales; family Comamonadaceae; genus Hydrogenophaga; species Hydrogenophaga sp. SNF1. The sequence continues at coordinate 1,363,660 of NZ_CP139793.1, read as the reverse complement.
GACTCGCGCAGCGCCTCGTAGATGCCCGGGTAGCCGGACTCGTCGCGGCCCTGAATGGAATCGCCCACCGGCTGCACGAAGCAGTTGATGAGGGTGGCCTGCAGCTCGGTGCCGGCCGCGCTCATGATGCGCCCGGCACCGATGCCGCCCTGCCGCAGGTGCGCCAGGAAGCGCGCCTCGAACCCGGCGCGCAGCTCGGGCGCTTCCACGCTGGCCAGGGCGCGCGCCACGCGGGCGAACAGCTGCTCGCGCGTGGTTTCGCCGTCCTTGAGGTACTTCTCGCGCAGCACCTCTTCGCTGATGGGCTGGGGGTCCAACTGGGGCAACAGCTCGCGCGCGGCGGGTTCTCTGTTCATGGTGTGGGTGTCCTCGGGCGTGGGCACACGCCCCATGGCTGCGTGAAGCCACAGGGTACCCGCTTCCACGGCGCGGCGCACATCGGGCCGATCGGCAGCCGTCCGGGCCCACGCGCCGTGCCGCCGGGCGCGCCGGCCCCGGCGCTCATTGCACCAGCGGCGAGCCCGCGCCGTCGAGCGCGATGCCGCACAGCGTCGCCTCGCCCACCAGGATCTGCATGTACTGGCGCCAGGCCACGGCGCGCGCCTGCAGCGCCAACTCGTCGGCGATGCGCTCGGCGATGGCCTCGAAGGGCGGCAGCGTGCCGTTGCGCCGGCCCAGCACCTCGACGATGTGCAGGCCGTGGCGCGAATGCACCAGGCGCGGGTGCACGCCCATGCCCCAGGCGCTGTCGCGCAGGTGGAAGAGCTCGTTGGCCAGCTCGGGCGCGCAGTCCTCGGGGGCGATCCAGCCCAGGTCGCCGCCCTGCGCGCCGCTCGGGCAGTTGGACAGCTCGCGCGCGAGCGCCTCGAACCGGCCGGGCTCGGCGTCCTTGCGCGTGAGCTCCAGCAGCGCGGCCTCGGCGCGCTGGGCCAGGCGGTGCACGTCCACCCCCGGCGTGACCGCGAACAGGATGTGGCGCACATGGCGGGCCTGGCCCACCAGGTAGCGCTGGCGGTGCGCCTCGTAGTGGCGCCGGCAGGACTCGGCGTCCGGCACGGGCACCGTCACCTCATCGTCGAGCATGGCTTCGATGGCGGCGCGCTGGTCCGCGTTGAGCGGCGGCGCGGTCTGCACGTCCTGCGCGGGCAGGCGGCCTCGCCGCACCGCGGCCTGGCGCAGCAGCTCGGTGTGGGCGCGCTCGCGCAGCTCGTCGGTTCCCAGGCGTTCGCCCGGACCGACCAGCCGAACGCCGTTGACGCTGGGGGTTTCGGCGCCGGCCGCCGCCGGGGCGCTGGCGCTCGCGGCGCAGCCGCAGTGTCCGCTGCCGCAGCCGCTGGGTTCGTGTCCGGTCATGGTTCAGCGCTCCTGTCGGGTAGGCAGCCCGAGACGCCGGCTGCGCACCACCTGGTAGGGGCGCAGCAGGTAGGCCACGGTGGCGAAGCCGCTCCACACATGCACCAGGCGCGAGAACGGGAACAGCAGGAAGATGGTCATGCCGAGCACCAGGTGCACCTTGTAGGGCCAGGCCAGGTTCAGCAGGCCGCTCGCGTCGGGGCGCAAGGTGACGATGCGCTGCGCCCAGTCGGACAGCACCAGCATCACGCTGCCGTCGCTGTGGCCGAGGGAGAACGGCAGCGTGATCAAGCCCAGCACCAGCTGAACCCACAGGATGACCAGGATGAACAGGTCGGTGCGGTGGCTGGTGAGCCGGATGCGCGGATCGAAGATGCGCCGGTGCAGCAGCAGCGTGAGGCCCACGAAGCAGACCGCGCCGGCCACGCCGCCGGCCACCACCGCCAGCATCTGCTTGTGGGCCGGTGAGATGAAGGGCTCGTAGACCCAGTGCGGCGTGAGCAGGCCCACGGCGTGGCCGAAGAACAGGAACAGGATGCCGGCGTGGAAGAGGTTGCTGCCCCAGCGCAGCTGTCCGGCGCGCAGCAGTTGCGAGGAATCGCTCTTCCAGGTGTACTGGTCGCGGTCGAAGCGCGCCAGGCTGCCCATGAGGAAAACCGACAGGCAGATGTAGGGATAGACGCTGAACAGGATGTTGTGCAAGGTGTTCACGGCTGCACTCCTTGGCTGGCGGATCGCACGAAACGAACGGCTTGCTCGGCGCCAGGGCGGGCCTGGCCGGCGGTGGAGCAGCCGTCGAAGACCGGCGGCTCTTCCCAGGTCTGGTCGAGCGGCTCGTCCTCGGGCACGGCCACCGGCTCGGCGCGCTCGCCCGCGAGTTCGAGCGCGGCGGCCAGCACGCTGGCGTAGGGGCTGCCTTTCTTGAGCAGGGCGCTGAAGAGCGCCCGCAGGATATGGGCCGTCTCGGCCAGCAGCTCGCGCGCCTGCGCCGGCGGCTGCGTGGACGCGTACTCGAGCAATACGCTCAGGTGGTCGGGCAGTTCGTCCTCGCGCAACAGCAGGCCGGCCTGCTCGTAGGTGCGGATGAGATCGATCATGGCCGGTCCGCGGTCGCGCGAATCGCCGTGCACGTGTTCGAACAGGTGCAGCGAGGTGCTTCGGCCACGGTCGAACAGCTCCACGAATTCGGCCTCCACCGCCAGCGCGGGCCGGCGCGCCAGGCGCGCCAGCAGGAGCTCGAGCTCGCCGCGGCGGGCCGCGGCGAGCGCGCCCTCGCCGGCCAGCGCCTGGGCCATGTCGGCGGCGTGGCCGCGCAAGGCCTCGTCGGGGTAACTCAGCAGGCGGGCCAGCACGCGCAAGGTGCGCGGGGCCGCGGGTGCGGGCGCAAAAGGGTTCTTCATGTCAGATCTCCGCCTGGATGGGAATCGTGCGGCGCTTCTCGCTGCCGAACAGGCTGGTCTCGGTCACGCCCTCGCTGCAGCCATTGCCAAAGCTGAAGCCGCAGCCGCCCTTGACGTTGAACGCGTTCTCCGCGTACTCGCGGTGGGTGCTGGGAATGACGAAACGGTCCTCGTAGTTGGCGATGGCCATCACGCGGTACATGGCCTCCACCTGCGCCACCGTGAGTCCCACCTGGTCAAGCACGCTCTGGTTGAGCACGCCATCGACGTGCTTGCTGCGCTGGTAGGCGCGCAGGGCCAGCAGCCGCTCGAGCGCGCGCGCCACGGGCTGCGTGTCGCCAGCCGTGAGCAGGTTGGCCAGGTACTTGAGCGGGATGCGCAGCTGCGAGACGTCGGGGATCTCCCCGTTGATGCCCAGCTGGCCGGCGTTGGCGGCGGCCGTGATGGGCGACAGCGGCGGCACGTACCAGACCATGGGCAGGGTGCGGTACTCGGGGTGCAGCGGCAAGGCCACCTGCCACCGCACCGCCATCTGGTACACCGGGCTGTGGCGCGCCGCCTCCAGCCAGGCCTCGGGAATGCCGTCGGCGCGGGCCTGCTCGATCACGGCCGGGTCGTTCGGGTCGAGAAAGATGTCGAGCTGCGAGCGGTAGAGGTCGATCTCCTGCTCGGCGCTGGCCGCTTCGGCGATGCGGTCGGCGTCGTAGAGCAGAACGCCGAGGTAGCGGATGCGGCCCACGCAGGTTTCGCTGCACACCGTGGGCTGGCCGGCCTCGATGCGCGGATAGCAGAAGGTGCACTTCTCGGCCTTGCCGCTTTTCCAGTTGTAGTAGATCTTCTTGTACGGGCAGCCGCTCACGCACATGCGCCAGCCGCGGCACTTGTCCTGGTCGATCAGCACGATGCCGTCTTCCTCGCGCTTGTAGATCGAGCCCGAGGGGCAGGAGGCCACGCAGGCGGGGTTCAGGCAGTGCTCGCACAGGCGCGGCAGGTACATCATGAAGGTGTTCTCGAACTCGCCCACCATGGCCTTCTGCGCGTCGAGGAAGCCGTCGAGGTTGGGGTCCTTGCTGCGTTTGGCGAACTCGCCACCCAGGATCTCCTCCCAGTTGGGGCCCCACTCGATCTTCTCCATGCGCTGGCCGGTGATGAGCGAGCGCGGCCGTGCCGTCGGCGCGTGCCGCATCTCGGGCGCGGATTGCAGGTGGTCGTAGTCGAAGGTGTAGGGCTCGTAGTAGTCGTCGATCTGCGGCAGGTTCGGGTTGGCGAAGATCTTCATCAGCAGCGACCACCGGCCGCCCTGGCGCGGCTCGATGCCGCCGTCGGCGCGGCGCACCCAGCCGCCCTTCCAGCGGTCCTGGTTCTCCCATTCCTTGGGGTAGCCGATGCCGGGCTTGCTCTCCACGTTGTTGAACCAGGCGTACTCGACGCCGGGCCGCGTGGTCCATACGTTCTTGCAAGTGACTGAGCAGGTGTGGCAACCGATGCACTTGTCCAGGTTCAGCACCATGCCGATCTGTGCGCGCACTTTCATGCTTGTTCTCCTGGGGCGGGGGTTTCGTGGGTGTCGACGCCGAACAGCGTCACCAGGGCCGAGCAGGCCTCGAAGGCGCGCACGGCATGCTCTTCATCGGGAGGTAGGTGGCACAGGTCGCCCGCGCCCAGCACGAGCCGGCGGCCCATGGCCTCGAACTCGAAGCGGCCTTCCAGGCACTGGATGACCATGCGGTCGCGCACGCGATGCGGCGCGAGCACCTGACCGGCCGTGAGCACCAGCCGGAAGATCTGCAGGCCACGGTCGCGCACCAGGGTGCGCGACGAGGAAGCGGCCAGCGCCGGGCCCAGAGGGCCGGCGGCAATCACCTCGGCGGCGGCGGCGTGGGGCAAAGCCATGGGGTGCTCCCGCCGCGTTCAGGGGTTTTCGCCCTGGGCCTGATAGGCGCGGGCCAGGTGATCGTCGCGCGGCGTGTCGAGCCAGTCCACCCGGCGCATCTTGCGCACCACCACGAACTCGTCGCGGTTGGTTCCGATGGTGCCGTAGTAGTTGAAGCCGTAGCTGAGCTGCGCGTAGCCACCGATCATGTGGGTGGGCTTGAGCACGATGCGCGTGACCGAGTTGTGGATGCCGCCGCGCACGCCGGTGATCTCCGAGCCCGGCGTGTTGATGATCTTCTCCTGCGAGTGGTACATCATCACCATGCCGGGGTTGACGCGCTGGCTGACCACCGCGCGCGCGGCCACCGCGCCATTCACGTTGAACAGCTCGACCCAGTCGTTGTCCACGATGCCGGCGCGTTGCGCGTCGGTCTCGCTGAGCCAGATCACCGTGCCCCCGCGGTTGAGCGTGAGCATGATCAGGTTGTCGCTGTAGGTGCTGTGGATGCCCCACTTCTGGTGCGGCGTGATGAAGTTCAGCACGATCTCGGTGTGGCCATTGGGCTGGCGGCCCTGCACCGCGTCGGTGGTCTTGAGGTCCACCGGCGGGCGGTAGCTGCTGAAGCCCTCACCGAAGGCGATCATCCAGGGGTGGTCCTGGTAGAACTGCTGGCGCCCGGTGAGCGTGCGCCAGGGGATCAGCTCGTGCACGTTGGTGTAGCCCGCGTTGTAGGACACGGTTTCGCTCTCGATGCCGCTCCAGGTCGGTGAGCTGATGATCTTGCGCGGCTGCGCCTGGATGTCGCGGAAGCGGATCTTCTCGTCCTCGCGGTACAGCGCCAGGTGCCGGTGGTCCCGCCCGGTGGCCTTGCCCAGCGCCTCCCAGGCCTTCACGGCCACGTGGCCGTTGGTCTCGGGCGCGAGCTGCAGGATCACCTCGCAGGCGTCGATGTCGCTGACGATGCGCGGCAGGCCGTGCGTGGCCCCCGGCTCTTCGGTGGCGCCATTGAGCTGGCCGAGCTGCGTGACCTCCTGTTCGGTTTTCCAGCCGATCCCCTTGCCGCCATTGCCCAGCTGGTTCATGAGTGGCCCCAGCGCGGTGAAGCGCTTGAACACGTTGGGGTAGTCGCGCTCGACCACGGCGATCTGCGGCGCGGTCTTGCCCGCGATGAGATCGCACTCGCCCTTCTTCCACTCCTTCACCTCGAAAGGCTGGGCCAGCTCGGCCGGGCTGTCGTGCATCAGCGGCGTGAGCACCACGTCCTTCTCCACACCGAGGTGGCCCACGCAGACCTCGCTGAAGGCCTTGGCGAAACCCTTGTAGATATCCCAGTCGCTGCGGCTTTGCCACACCGGGTCCACGGCGGCCGACAGGGGGTGGATGAAGGGGTGCATGTCGCTGGTGTTGAGGTCGTTCTTCTCGTACCAGCTCGCGGTCGGCAGCACCACGTCGCTGTACAGGCAGGTGGTGCTCATGCGGAAGTCGAGTGTGACCAGCAGGTCGAGCTTGCCCTCGGGGGCTGTGTCGTGCCAGCGCACCTCGGCGGGTTTCGCGTCGTCCGGGCCCAGGTCGGCGCCCTGCACGCCGTGCTGCGTGCCCAGCAGGTGGCGGCAGAAGTACTCGTGGCCCTTGCCGCTGGAGCCCAGCAGGTTGGAGCGCCACACAAAGAGATTGCGTGGCCAGTTCTGCGGGGCGTCCGGGTCCTCGCAGCTCATCTCCAGCGTGCCGTCCTTGAGCGCCTTGACGACGTAGTCCTTGGGGTCCATGCCCGCGGCCGTGGCGTCTGCCACCACCTGCAGCGGGTTGGTCTTGAGCTGCGGCGCGCTGGGCAGCCAGCCCATGCGCTCGGCGCGCACGTTGTAGTCGATCATGCTGCCGCCCCAGGCGGCCTTGTCGGCCAGGGGACTCACGATCTCCCCGAGGTCGAGTTTTTCGTAACGCCACTGGTCGGTGTGGGCGTAGAAGAAGCTGGTGCTGTTCTGCTGGCGCGGCGGTCGGATCCAGTCGAGCGCGAAGGCCAGCGCGGTCCAGCCGGTCTGCGGGCGCAGCTTCTCCTGGCCCACGTAGTGCGCCCAGCCGCCCCCGCTCTGGCCGATGCAGCCGCACATCATGAGCAGGTTGATCACGCCGCGGTAGTTCAGGTCGGCGTGGTACCAGTGGTTCATGGCCGCGCCGATGATGACCATGGACTTGCCCTGGGTCTTGTCGGCGTTGTCGGCGAACTGCGTGGCCACGGTGATCACCTGCTCGCGCGGCACGCCGGTGATGCGCTCCTGCCAGGCCGGCGTGTAGGGCGCGTCCTCGTCGAACGACGCCGCGCCGCTGCCCAGGCCGCGGTCGATGCCGTACTGCGCGACCTGCAGATCGAACACGGTGGCCACGAGCGCGTGGCGCTCTTCACCGGCCTTGCCCAGGCGCAGGCGCACCGCGGGCACGCGCGCCAGGTTCACCGCCCCGGCCGAGTCATTGCCCGCGAAATGCGGCGAGGCCTGGCCGCCGAAGTAGGGAAAGCCCACGTCGACCACCTCGTGCGCCTGCTCGCCGTCCTCCAGCACCGAGAGCTTCAGGCGAACCTCGGCGCCATGGCGCGCCTCCTTGTTCTCCAGGTTCCAGCGGCCGGCGTCGTCCCGGCCCTCGGGGCCCCAGCGAAAGCCGATGCTGCCCTGCGGCAGCACGGCGCGGCCATCGGCATCGAAGGCCACGGTCTTCCATTCCGGGTGGTTCTTCTGACCCAGGCGGCCGTTGAAGTCGCTGGCGCGCAGGTAGCGGTCGGGCACCTGCACCACGCGGCCGTCGGGCAGGGTCTTGTCCTTGAGCACCACCAGCATGGGCAGGTCGGTGTAGCGGCGCGCGTAGTGGTCGAAGTAGCTCGAGCGGGGGCCGTTCTCGGGGAAGTAGAAGCGCTTGAGCACCACATGGCCCATGGCCATGGCCAGCGCCGCGTCCGTGCCCTGCTTGGGGTGCAGCCACAGGTCGGCGAGCTTGGCGACCTCGGAGTAGTCGGGCGTGACGGCCACCGTCTTGGCGCCCTTGTAGCGCACCTCGGTGAAGAAGTGCGCGTCGGGCGTGCGCGTCTGCGGCACGTTGGAGCCCCAGGCGATGATGTACGAACTGTTGTACCAGTCGGCCGATTCGGGCACGTCGGTCTGTTCGCCCCAGACCTGCGGGCTCGCCGGCGGCAGGTCGCAGTACCAGTCGTAGAAGCTCATGCACACGCCGCCAATGAGCGAGAGGTAGCGTGAGCCCGCGGCGTAGCTGACCATGCTCATGGCCGGGATGGGCGAGAAGCCGATGATGCGGTCGGGCCCGTGCCGCTGGATGGTGTAAACGTTGGCCGCGGCCACGAGCTGGTTGACCTCGTCCCAACTGCTGCGCACGAAGCCGCCCATGCCGCGCACCTGCTGGTAGTCGCGCCGCGCCTCGGGGTTCTCGACGATGGAGGCCCAGGCGGCCACCGGGTCCTTCGCCACCGCCAGCGCGGCGCGCCAGCGCTGCAGCAGCCGCCCGCGCACCATGGGGTACTTCACGCGGTTGGCGCTGTAGAGGTACCAGGAGTAGGAGGCCCCGCGCGCGCAGCCGCGCGGCTCGTGGTTGGGCATGTCCCAGCGCGTGCGCGGGTAGTCGGTCTGCTGCGTCTCCCAGGTGACGATGCCGCCCTTGACGTAGATCTTCCAGGAGCAGCTGCCGGTGCAGTTCACGCCGTGCGTGCTGCGCACGATCTTGTCGTGCGCCCAGCGGTTGCGGTAGGCGTCCTCCCAGGTGCGGTCTTCGTTGGTGACCTGCCCATGCCCGTCGGCGAAGGACTCGCGCGGCAGCTTGAAATGCATCAGGCGGTCGAGGAAATGGCTCATGTCGGACTCCTTGGTTCCCGGGGCATCAGCAGGGCATGGGCGCGTTGCGGCGGCTGTACTGCCACCAGGTGATCGCGATGCACAGCAGATAGAAGACGATGAAGAGGTAGAGCGCGGCCTCGGGTCCGCCGGTGAGGGTGATCGAGGTGCCGTAGCTCTTGGGGATGAAGAAGCCGCCGTAGGCGGCCATGGCGGCGGTGAAGCCCAGCGCGGCCGCGCCCTCGGTGTTGCCTTCGCGCGTGGCGCGCGCCACGGCCTCGGCATCGCGCGGGTCGACGCCCTTGAGCGCCTGGTTCAGGAAGATCACCGGGATCATGCGGAAGGTGGACCCGTTGCCGATGCCGGTGGTGAGGAAGAGCACCAGGAACATCAGGAAGAAACCCGTGAAGTGGCCGCCGGCGCCCTGCCTGGGCAGGAACAGCAGCACCCCGCCCACGGCCAGGGCCATCACCACGAAGTTCCAAAAGCTCACGCGCGCGCCACCCAGCTTGTCGGCCAGCCAGCCGCCGAACGGCCGCACCAGGGCGCCCACCAGCGGGCCGAGCCAGGCGTAGGCCAGCGGGTTGACGCCCGGGAACTGGCTCTTGATCAGCAGCGGAAAGCCGGCGGCATAGCCGATGAATGAGCCGAAGGTGCCCAGGTAGAGCACGCACATCAGCCAGTTGTGCTTGCGCCGGAAGATCGCGGCCTGCGCGGCGAAGGAAGCCTTGGCGTCGGCGATGTCGTTCATGCCGAACCAGGCCGCCAGCGAGGCCAGCGCGATCCAGGGCACCCAGATGAAGGCGGCGTTCTGCGTCCAGACCTGCACCGTGGCGCTGTTCTTCACGATGGTCTGGGCCTCGCCGCCGAAGATGCCGAAGATGCCCGCCGTCACCACCAGCGGGCTGAGGAACTGCACCACCGACACGCCCAGGTTGCCCAGGCCGGCGTTCACGCCCAGCGCCGAGCCCTTGCGCTCCTTGGGAAAGAAGAAGCTGATGTTGGCCATGCTGGAACTGAAGTTGCCGCCGCCGAAGCCACACAGCAGGGCCAGCACCAGCATGGTGGCGTAGGGTGTGGTGTTGTCCTGCACCGCGACGCCGATGCCGATCGCGGGGATCAGCAGCAGGGCGGTGGAGATGGCCGTCCAGCGGCGCCCGCCGAAGATGGGCACCATGAAGGAATAGAAGATGCGCAGCGTGGCGCCCGACAGGGCCGGCGCCGCCGCCAGCCAGAACAGCTGGTCGGTCGAGTAGTTGAAGCCCAGCGCCGGCAGGCTGACGGCGACCACGCTCCAGACCTGCCAGATGGCGAAGGCCAGGAACAGCGCGGGCACGCTGATCCACAGGTTGATCTTGGCGATGGCTTCGCCTTCGCGTTCCCAGAAGGCCTTGTCTTCGGGTGTCCAGATGGTGAGGACGCGGCCGGTGGGGGCCGTCGCCCGGGTGCTGGTGCTCATGGGCTTCTCCTGGAGGGGCGCTCAGTGCGCGGGCGAAGGCTCGGCGGACCCCGCGCCGCGCAGGACGTCGGTGCGGCGCACCTCGGTCCAGTACATCCAGATCAGCGACACCCACACCACCCCATAGAGCAGCATGAAGGCGCTGGAGCGGATGCCGGTGAGGTCGAGCAGCAGGCCGAACAGGATGGGCAGCACGAAGCCGCCCAGGCCGCCGGCCAGGCCGACGATGCCGCTGATGGCGCCGATGTTGGTGGGGTAGTCGTCGGCGATGTACTTGAAGACGCTGGCCTTGCCGAAGGCGAAGGCGACGCCCAGAACGGCCATCAGCGCGGTGAAGGCATAGACGTTGAGGCCGATGGTGAAGGTGCGCGGGCCGTCGACGGCGCTGACGGTGAACTGCGTTTTCGGGTAGCTCAGCAGGAACAGGCAGACCCAGCTCACCCACAGCACCCACCAGGTGACCTTGTGGGCGCCGTACCGGTCGCTGAGCACGCCGCCGACCGCACGCAGCACACCGCCAGGCAGCGAGAAGCAGGCCGCCAGCAGCGCGGCCAGGCGGATGTCCAGGCCGTACTCGCCGATGTAGTACTGCACCATCCACAGCGCCAGCGCCACGTAGCCGCCGAAGACGATGCTGTAGTACTGGCAGTACTTGAGGACCCGCCGGTCCTTGAGCGCCTTGAGCTGCTGCGCAAAGCCCGCCTGGCTGGGCACGAGGTGCGCCGGGTCGCTGTGGCTGAACAGCCAGAACAGCAGCACGGTGCCGGCCATGATGGCCGCGTACACCTGCGGCACCATCTGCCAGCCGAAGGCCACCAGGATGACCGGCGCCACGAACTTGTTGACCGCCGAGCCGCTGTTGCCGGCGCCGTACACCCCCATGGCCATGCCCTGCCGGTGCTTGGGAAACCAGCGCGCCACGTAGGGCGTGCCCACCGAGAAGGAGCCGCCGGCCAGGCCGACGAACAAGCCGATGGCCAGGAAGTGCCAGAACTGCGTGGCGTAGGCCATGAGCCAGATGGCGGGCACGGTGGCCGCCATCAGCAGCGTCATCACGGTGCGGCCGCCGTAGCGGTCGGTCCAGATGCCCAGCGGCACGCGCACCAGCGAGCCCGTCAGCACGGGCGTGGCCGTGAGCAGGCCGAACTGCGTGGCGTTGAGATTCAGCATCTGCCGGATCGGGATGCCGATCACGCCGAACATCATCCACACCATGAAGCACACGGTGAAAGCCCATGTGCTCACGATCAGCACGGACCAGGCTTGGCGGGTTCTTGCGGTGTCGCCGTTCATGAGATCGCTCCCTTGACCATGCCGGACACTGTGCCGTCGCGGCGGCGCCCGCAACATCCTGCGCACGAGCGATGGGAGCCTCCCGGTGGAAGGACTCCGGCATCCTCCCAAAGAGCTATGTTCTGTCCACAGCGGCCCCGCGGGCCTAGGATGCGCCATGGTCATGCGCATCGCCCTGCCCGGTCAGGCCCGGGACACCGCCACCACCGAAGTGCCGCTGGAAATGCTCTCGGCCTGCCATGGCCGCGTGCAGGCGCAGTGCGAAACGCTGCGGCGCCTGTGCGGGCACCTGCCGCGCCACGGTGCGGACCGCAGCGCCGCGCAAGCGGCCGAGGCCGTTCTGCGCTACTTCCGCCAGGCCGCGCCGCACCACCACGCGGACGAGGAGGCCGACCTGTTTCCGGCGCTGCGCGACGCGGCGCACGGATCCGAGCGCGAGGCCGTGCTCCGGCTCACGCAGGCGCTGGCGCTGGAGCACCGCGCGCTCGAGGACCTGTGGCGGCGCCTGGAGGCCGGGCTGGAGGGCGTGCGCGGCGGCGACGGCGCGGCGCTGTCGCCGGCCGTGGCCGACGCGTTCATCGCCGCGTACGAGCGGCACATCGAGCGCGAGGAGGCCGAGCTGCTGCCGCTGGCCGAGCGGCTGCTCGATGGCGCCGCGCTCGCGCACATCGGCGCCGCCATGCGCGCGCGGCGCGGCATCGCCGCGCCCTGAAGCGGTTCAGGCCAGCAGTCCGCGCTCGGTGGCGTACACCGCCGCGTGCACGCGGTTGCTCAGTTCGAGCTTGCGCAGGATGTGCTGCACATGGATCTTCACCGTGGTCTCGGCGATGTCGAGGGCGCGCGCGATGTGCTTGTTGCTGTCGCCGCGCGCGATCAGGCGCAGGATCTCGCGCTCGCGCGGTGAAAGGGAGTGGATGGGGTCGGACGGCGGCGGCTCTGGCGGCGCGGGCGCTGGCGCGCCCGCCTCGTCCGCCGCCGGCCCGCGCCGCAGCAGGCCCACCAGCTTGCCCATCATCTCGGGACTGATGACCGAGTCGCCCTCGAACACCCGCCGGATGGAGGCCGCGAGGTCGGCCGTGTCGATGGTCTTGAGCAGGTAGCCGTCGGCGCCCGCGCGCAGGCCGCGCGCAAGGTCGCTTTCGTTCTCGCTCACGGTGAGCATGAGCACGCGCGCCTGCGGCGCGGCGGCCTTGAGCGCGGCGACCGCGTCGATGCCGGTGACGCCGGGCATGTGGTTGTCGAGCAGCACCAGGTCGGGCCGCAACCGGGCCGCCAGGCCCATCGCCGCGGTGGCGTCGCCGGCCTCGCCGACCACCGAAAAACCGGGTTCCTGCGCCAGCAGGGCCATGAGGCCGCGGCGGAACAGCTGGTGGTCATCGACCACGAGAAGGCGAATGACCGGCTCGTTCATGGCATGGCGGGCAGATCGGCGGCGGGAGCGGGCACGTCGAGCGACACCTCGGTTCCGCTGCCGGGGCGGGATTGGACCTCGACCCGCGCGCCGATGCGCTGGGCGCGCTCGCGCATGATGTGCAGGCCCACGTGGGTGTCGGCGTCGCGCGCGCCATCGGTCGCGAAGCCCTGTCCGTTGTCGCGCACGGTGAAGCGCCAGCGCGGCCCGCGCTGCACGCCCACCGACACCTCGCTCGCGCCAGCGTGCTTGCGCACGTTGGACAGCGCTTCCTGCACCACATGCAGCACCTGGAGCTGGGTGTCCGGCGGCAGGGCCACGCCATGGCCTTGCAGGTCCAGGCGCGCGTTCAGGCCGCTTTGCAGCTCGAACTTGCGCAGCGTGGTGCGCAGCGCGTCCTCGATGTCGCCGTCGGGCGTGCGGGTCCTGAAGTGCACCAGCAGTTCGCGCACGTCGTTGGTGCTCTCGCGCACACCGGCCTCGATCTCCTCGATGATGGCCGGCACCGCGGCCGCGTCGCCCCGTTGCACGGCCGCCTTGAGCAGCGCGACCTGGATCTTCAGGAAGGACAGCGCCTGCGCGATGGAGTCGTGCAGTTCGCGCGCGAGCAGCCCGCGCTCCTCGCTCACCGCCGATTCGCGCAGCAGAGCCTGCACGCGCAGGTTCTCGGCCGCATTGGCCAGGTGGCCCGCCAGCGCGTCGTACAGGCCGCGGTCGTCCTCGCCCAGCAGGGCTTCATGGCGGTAGAACAGGTTCACCTCGCCCAGCAGGTATTCCTGGTGGCGGATGGGCACGCCGATCAGGCAGACGTAGCCCTCCTGCGCGCAACCGCCCAGGCGCCGGTCCGCGGCGGTGGCGATGGGGATGACGCGCGTGCGCGCCGTGGCGGCGGGCTGGCCGCAGGCGCACTCGCCGGCCTCCAGGCAGCGCTCGTCTTCCACCAGCTGCTGGGGCAGGCAGTCGCTGGCGAGCATGAAGTAGCGCCGCGAGCCCTCGTCGCTCCAGCGGATGGCCACCGCGTCGGCGCCGCTCACGGCGCGCAGCTTGCGCGCGAAGCCACGCGCCAGTTCATCGAGCGTGCGCGCGTTGACGATGAGCGAACTCACTTCGTACAGCGCCGCCAGGCGCGCGCGCTTGGCCTCCAGGTCGCGCGTCTTGGCCTGCACCTGCCGCTCCAGGCCGTGGTACAGCCCCTGCAGGGTCTGCGCCATGTGGTTGAAGCCGGCCGCCAGCTCGGCGAACTCCTGGTGCGACTCCACCTCCACGCGCGCGGTGAAGTCGCCCGCCTCGATCTGGCGCAGGCCGGCCCGCAGCCGCTTGAGGGGGTGGATCACGAACAGCTGGCCCACATAGAGCGAGACCACGGCCGCGGCCACCGCCATGGCCATCATGACGAACTGGAACAGGTTGAGCACGGCCGTGTAGCGCGCCATGGTGGACTCCATGGCGCGCACCAGGGCGTCGATGCGTTCGACCAGGCCGTCGATGCGCGCCGTGAGCGCCGCGGCCTCGCGCCCGGCGTCGCCGGGGGTCATCCACAGCGGCCGCATGGCCTGCCATCGTCCCTGGATATCGGCGAAGTGCCCGCGGCTGGCTTTGCTCCAGGGCACGGCCAGGGGGCGCTGCGGGTCGCCCCGGTCGAGCAGGGCCAGCGTGCGGTCGACCTCGGCCACGAGCAAGGGCACCTGGGCGGGGTCGCGTCCGCCCTGCCAGGCGCTGGCCAGGCGCCAGGCCTGCATGCGCAGGCGACCGGCCTCGTTGACCGCGGCCGCGCCGCCTTCGATCTGGCGCGTGACCCACATCGTCAGGCCGATGGACAACAGCGCCAGCAGCAGCAGCGCCAGGCCGATGAGGACGAACTTGGTGGAGAGCTGGCGCGGCCAGGCTCGGGCGACGGAAGGCATGGTGACAGCAATGGGTGCGTCGGCATTGTCGGCCCGGCCCCGCGCGCTGTCCACGCGCCGCCGCAGGGGCGTGGACGGGCCATCGTTCTTCCGGAGGATGGCGGGCGCCGGGCACCTTCCACGGGAGGATGGTGGGACGCACCCGTCGGCGGCACAGTGTCCTGGTCGGCCGGCCCGCGCGGCCGGCCCTTTCCCTGTCTTGACCGCGCCCCGCCATGGCACACGCTCCCCGCCCCATCCCCCTGGCCGCCGCCCGGCCGGCACCGCTCGAACCGGCCGCCCTGCGCTGGCGCCCCGCCCACCTGATGCGGGCGCCGCACCGGCTGGCCTTCGCCGGCGCCACCACGGTGCTGGTGCTGGGCTCGCTGTGGTGGCTGTGGGTGCAGTGCGCCCGGCTCGGCTGGCTGCCGGCGGGGCCGCTGGCGGTGTCGCCCAGCCTGGGGCATGGCGTGCTCATGGTGCACGGCTTCATGCCGCTGTTCTTCACCGGCTTCCTGTTCACGGCTGGCCCCAAGTGGCTGGGCGTGGACGGACCCGAAGCGCGCGCCGTGCTGCCTGCGGTGGCGTTGCAGGCCCTGGCCTGGCCATTGTGGCTGTCCGGCGTCCACCTGTCGGCCCGGCTGGCGGTGCTGGCCTTGCTGCTGGCCGCCGCCGGGCAGGCGCTGGCTGGCGCGCGTTTCCTCGGGCTGCTGCGCGCCAGCGACGCCGACGACACCGTGCACGCCCGGCTGGTCGCACTGGGCTGGGCCGTGGGGGCGCTCTCTCTGCTGGGCCTGGCCTGGGGTGTGGGGCGCGACGATCCCGAGTCCGCGCGGCGTTGGCTGCACACCGGGCTGTGGGGCTTCGTGGCGCTGGTTTACGTGACGGTCGTGCACCGCATGGTGCCCTTCTTCACCTCCAGCGCCCTGCCGCTGGTGCGGCTGTGGCGGCCGATGTGGGTGCTGTATGTCCTGGTGGCCACCGTGGCGCTCAAGACCCTGGGGCCCTGGCTCACCTGGGCGGGCCTGGACGCCAGCGGCTGGGGCGCCTTCGAGGGCTTCGCGCTGCTGGTGGCCGGCTTCGTGCTGCTGTGGCTGGCCTTCGTGTGGGGCCTGGCGCAAAGCCTGGCGATCCGGCTGCTGGCGATGCTCCACCTGGGCTTCGTCTGGCTGGGCCTGGGACTGTCGATCGACGGCCTCGGACAAATCTGGGCGTGGATCGGCGGCGCGCCCGTGACGCCGCTGGCGGCGCTGCACGCCACCACCATGGGGTTCCTGGGCTCGCTCATGCTGGCCATGGTCACGCGGGTGGCCTGTGGCCACGGCGGCCGCGCGCTGGTGGCCGATCGCCTGTCGTGGTCGGCTTTCCTGCTGCTGCAGCTGGCGACACTGCTGCGCATCGCCGCGGCGCTGGCGCCACCGGCCTGGGTGGGCGGCCTGACCGCCGCCACCGCCGGGCTGTGGCTGCTGGCGGTCGGGCCCTGGGGACTGCGGCTGCTGCGCTGGTACGGGCAGCCCCGACCGGACGGGCGCCCGGGCTGAGCCCGCCCGCACGGGGCCCCCGCCGTGGCAACATTGACGGACGGCATGGCCCGATCGCTCAAGAACGCCGGCCAGCCGCCGAAAACCCGACAGGGCACGCGCCTGGCGCAGGCCCGGACCTTTCCGATCGCCCCTGGAGCGCGCCATGACGCCATCCTCGCTGAACCCGGTGCCCCGGCGCCACAAGATCCTCATCGTCGACGACGACCCGGGCATGGTGCACCTGCTGGCGCGCACCCTGCTCGACATCGCGCAGCTGCATTTCGCGGTGCGCGGCGACGACGCCCTGACCAAGCTGGCCCAGCACCAGCCCGACCTGCTGGTCATCGACGCCGAACTGCCCGACCTCAATGGCTACGAGGTGATTGCCCGCATGCGCGAGAAGCCGGCGCTGGCCCACACCAAGGTGGTGATGGTGACCTCGCACAACACCTCCTCGTACCGCCAGCGCGCGTTCGAGGCCGGGGTGCTCGACTTCTTCACCAAGCCCATCGACCGCGACCTGATCCGCCTGCGGCTGGAGCAGATCCTCAACGGCGAGGCCATGGAGTACATCGAGCTCGACGAGCGCCCGCTGCCGCTGCGCAAGGCCGCCGCGAGCGCCCCGGCACCCGCGGCCGCGCCGGCCCCGGCACCCGCACCCGCTCCCGCTCCCACGGCCACTCCTGTGGCCGCCGCGGCCGCGGTCGACGTGAACGCCATCACCTCCGAGCTGTTCGAGCGCATCTCGGCCATCCTGCTGCAGGCCGAGACGCTGCGCGAGCGCGTGCCCGCCGGCGCGAGCGCGGCCGAGCTCTACCCCGTGCAACGCATCCAGGAAGAGTGCGCCGAGGTGATCCAGCTGCTGGTCACCATCAGCGGCGAGGACTGAGCCCCGCGCTCAGGCCTTCAGCGAGAACCCCGCGATCCGCTTGTAGTTTTCGGAGATCTCGCGCAACGCGTCCTGGCTGATCAGGTCGTCGATGCGTGTGAAGGGCTGGCCGCCGCTGAGCTCGTCGGCCTTCATGATGATGAAGTCCGGCGGCAGCGTGCGGTTGGTCTCCACCACCTGGGCCGTCGCTGGCCGGCGCGCCGCCTCGTAGCGGCGCAGCGCGGCCTCGGGGTCCGCCGGTGTGGCGGCGAGCTCGTCGGCCAGGGTGCGCGCGTCGATCAGCGCCTGGGCCGAGCCGTTGGAGCCGCGCGGGTACATGGGGTGGGCGGCGTCGCCCATCAGCGTCACGCGGCCCTCGCCCCAATGCGGCAGGGCGTCCTTGTCGACCATGGGGTACTCGAACACCTGTTGCGCGCCCTGGATGAGCGCGGGCACGTCGAGCCAGTCGTAGCGCCAGGCCTCGAAGATCGGCAGGAAGTCCTGCATCCGACCGGGCTTGTTCCAGTCGTTCATGGGCGCGCGCGGGTCGCGGATCTCGGCCACCCAGTTGATGAGCTGGTTTCCCTGGCCGTCCACGTTGTCGACGATGGGGTAGATCACCATCTTGCCGGTGTCGATGCTGCCGATGCGCAGGTAGCTCTTGCCATCCAGGATGGGCTTGTGCACCGTGACGCCGCGCCAGGTGTTGATGCCGGCGTAGCAGACCTGGTCCTGGGGATGGAAGTGGCGGCGGACCACCGAGTTCACGCCGTCGCAGGCGACCACCACGTCGGCACGCTCGACCGCGCCGTTCTCGAAGCGCAGCGTGGCGCCCCCCGCGTCGGGCTCGATCGCCACGCAGCGGTGGCCGGTGTGCAGGCGCTGCGCGCCCAGCCGCTGAACCGCGGCGCGCCAGAGCGCGCCATGCAGCTTGCCCCGGTGAATGCCCAGTTCGGGCAGCGGGTAGCCCGCGTGGCGGCCGCGCGGTTCGCTGTACACATACTGGCCCCAGCGGTTGAAGAACACGCTCTCGCGGTTCTCGATCGCCATGGCTTGCAGCTCGGCGGTCAGGCCCAGGGCGTCGAGTTCGCGCATGGCGTGCGGCAGCAGCGTGATGCCCACGCCCAGCTCCTTCACCTCGGCCACGCCCTCGTACACCTCGCAGGCCAGCCCGCGCTGCTTCAGGCCCAGCGCGAACGCCAGGCCGGCGATGCCGCCGCCCACCACCGCGATCTTCATCGTGTCGCCTGCTTTCATTGGACAAGCCTCCGCGCGGCGCACCGCGTCGCTGCGCGCCTGGGGAACGGCCTCGTGGCGCTCATTCGGCCTTGATGCCCTGCGCCTTGATCAGCGCGGCCCAGCGGTCCGCGTCCCGGGCCACCAGCTTCGCGAAGCCGTCGGGCGTGTCGCTTGCCGGGTCCATGCCCTGCCCTTCGAAGGCCTTCTTCACGTCCTCGGCACGCAGGATGTCGTTGATCTCGCGGTTGAGCGCGGCCACCTGCGCGGCGGGCATGCCCTTGGGCGCAAAGATGCCGTACCACATGTCCACGTTCACCTCGCCGGCCCTGGCCTCGCTCAGCGTGGGCAGGTCGGGCAGCAGCGGGTGGCGCTTGTCGCTGCCGATGCCCAGGGCCACCAGGCGGCCGCTGCGCACCTGCGGCAGCGCCACGTGGATGGGCAGGAACATGGCGTCCACCTGACCGCCGATCATGTCGGTGACCGCCGGGCCCGTGCCGCGGTAAGGGATGTGCGTGAGGAAGACCTTGGCGGTGTTCTTGAACAGCTCCATCGACAGGTGGTGCGGCGTGCCCACGCCCGGCGAGGCGTAGTTCAGCTTGCCCGGCGCCTTCTTCGCGGCGGCGATCAGATCGGCCGCCGTCTTGAAGCCCGAGCGCGGGTGCGTCACCAGGATGAGCTGGCCCCAGCTCGTCAGGCTCACCGGCTGCAGGTCGCGCACGGGGTCGAAAGGCATCTGCGGGTACAGGCTGCGGTTCATCACGAGCGTGTTCACGCTGACCAGCAGGGTGCTGCCGTCGGGCGCGGCGCGCACCACGGCCTCGGTGCCGATGTTGCCGGAGGCGCCCGCGCGGTTCTCCACCACCACCGGCCGCTTGAGGCGCTCGGACAGCTTCGGACCCACGGTGCGGGCGATGAGGTCGATGCCGGTGCCAGGGGTGAAGGGCACGATCAGGCGCAGCGGGCCTTCCTGCGCGGCGCTCAGGCCCACCGTGGCCAGCAGCGCGGCGGCGACGAGGCCGCGGCGCAGGAACGAGACATCGACAACCATGGCAGGCCTCCTATCGTTAGCATGCTATTGATGTTGGCGGAAGTTCGTCCCCCGCACATCCGTAGAATCCCGCTCGCCCGACGAACATCATGACCCTGACCGATCTCTACCAGCGCCCAGGTTTCCTGCTGCGCCGCACCCACCAGATATCGGCGGCGGTGTTCGAGAACGCCTGTGCCAGCGTGGGGCTGACGCCGGCGCAGTACGGCGTGCTCACCGTGGTGGCGGCCGAACCCGGGCTGGACCAGACGCGGCTGTCGCGCGCCTTGGCCTTCGACAAGGTGACCGTCATGCGCGTGCTCAAGGGCCTCGAGGAGCGCGGTCTGGTGAGGCGCGAGCGCTCGTCCGTGAGCCGGCGCCAGATGACGGTGAGCCTGACCGCCGACGGCGAGGCGCTGCTGGCCGCCGCGCGCGAGCCGGCCGAGCGCGCCTACCAGCGCCTGCTGTCACCGCTCACGCCGGCGCAGCGCCGCCAGTTGATCGAACTGCTGCAAACCCTGACCGAAGGCCTGGCGGACGAGGCGCGCGCACCCTTCGTGCCGCTGGAGGCCAGCGCCCCCGCGGCCGGCGAACCCCGGGCGCGCACACGCAACACCCCCACCTGAGGGGTCCGCGGCCCAGGGGCCTGGGACCCGGGAAGCTCAGCGGTCGCGGCGGCCGCGCGGGCCACCCGCGCGCTCGCCGAAACCACCACCGCGCGGGCCGCCGAAGCCGCCCTCGCGCCCACCGCCACCGGCGTTGGGGCGCTGGCCCCAGCCGCGCGCCTGGGCCGGGCGGTCATCGCGCGAGAAGCGCACGTCGCCACGCGGGGCGCGCGTGTCGTTGTTGTAGGGCGCGCGCGGCTCCTGCTGGTACGGCGCGCGCGAATCGGCGCGCGCGGGGCGGGCATCGCCCTGGAAAGGACGGCCCTCGCCACGGAAGGGGCGCGCCTCAGCGTAGGGCGCACGGCCTTCGCCGCGCGACGGGCCCCAGCCCTCGCCCCGGCCAGCGGGACGGCCGCCCGGGCGGCCGCCACCGCCGCGGCGCTCGGACGACCAGCCGTCGCGGCGCGGCGCGGGCGGGCGCTCGCGCGGCTCCAGGCCCGGCACCACCTCGGCCTTGAAGCGCTGCTGGGTGTAGGCCTCGATGTCGGCAATGCGGCGGCGGTCGCGGAACTCGGCGAAGGTCACGGCCAGGCCGTCGCGGCCAGCGCGGCCGGTGCGGCCAATGCGGTGCGTGTAGTCCTCGGCCTTCATAGGCAGGCCGAAGTTGAAGACGTGCGTGATGGTGGGCACGTCGATGCCGCGCGCGGCCACATCGGTGGCCACCAGGATCTGCACCTGGCCGTTGCGCAGCGCCATCAGGCGGCGGTTGCGCAGCCCCTGGCTGAGCGCGCCGTGCAAGGCCACGGCCGCGAAGCCGGCCTGCTGCAGTTCGCCGGCCAGGCCGTCGCACTCGATCTGCGTGCTGGCGAAAACGATGGCCTGGTCGATGGAGGCGTCGCGCAGCCAGTGGTCGAGCAGCTTGCGCTTGTGATCGGCGTGGTCGGCCCAGAACAGCACCTGCTTGATGTTGGCGTGCTGCGCCTGCGGGCTGTCGATCTGCACCTTCTGCACGTGCTTGCCGTTGTCGTGCATCACGCGCATGGCCAGCTGCTGGATGCGCGGCGCGAAGGTGGCGCTGAACATCATGGTCTGGCGGCGCTGGGCGGTCAGGGCATTGATCTCGGCCAGGTCGTCGGAGAAGCCCAGGTCGAGCATGCGGTCGGCCTCGTCGACGACGAGGAACTGCACCTGGTCGAGCTTGAGCTGCATGGAGCGCTGCAGGTCGAGCAGGCGGCCCGGCGTGGCGACCACGAGGTCGGCGTTCTGCAGCTTGGCGATCTGCAGCTGGTAGGGCATGCCGCCCACCACGCTGGCGATGCGCAGGCCGCGGCAGTGGCGCACCAGGTCGATGGCGTCGTGCGCCACCTGCTGCGCCAGCTCGCGCGTGGGGCACAGCACCAGCGCGCCCGGCGTGGCGGCCTTGAAGTGGCGCGGCAGCAGCGGGTTCTTGCGCTTGGGCGCCTTGGGCGGCACCTCGCCGCGCAAGGCGGCCTCGACCGCCAGTCGCTCGCGCTCGGCGCGCTCGGCCGTTTCACGCGCGGCCTGCTGCTGGATCAGGGTGTGCAGCACAGGCAGCAGAAAGGCCGCCGTCTTGCCGCTGCCGGTCTGGCTGGAGACCATCAGGTCGGCGTAGCGCTCGGCGCCCTCGGCCTTGATGGCCAGGGGCATCACACGCGCCTGCACCGCCGTGGGCTGGGTGAAGCCCAGGTCGGCCACGGCGGCCACCAGTTCGGGGGCCAGGCCCAGCGCGGCGAAGGCGCTGGCGTCCACGGGGGCCGTGGTTTCCACCGGGGCCGTGGGTTGTTGTTCGGTAGAGATCGCGGGCGAGGTCTCGCCGCGCGCTTCGAAAGCGTCGCTCATGTCAGTTCCTGCGCCCCGCAAAAGGAATGGGGCGCCAATGACCGAATGCCGCGCGAAGGGGAGTTTCAAGCCCCGGGGCGTCGGATCCGTTCGTGGTTACACAACATCAACCACAAACGGTCCGCCCGGAAGCGGTGGCCCCTGCTCGCTCGCGTCGGATGGCGGGCGGTGTTCGGGGGCCGGGTGTGTGAGGCCAATGCACAAAGGGCTTCGCCGTTGCCAGCGAAGCCCGTGATTCTCTCACAGATTCGGGAAAACCCGAAGCCCTTCACCCATCAAGACATGATCGCGGCCACCAGGTGGAACAGCAGGGCGGCCAGAACCGCCGTGGCGGGCACGGTCACGATCCAGGCCGCCACGATGCGCATGACCACCGATCGCTTGACGATTTCCTTCTTGTAGGCCTTCTTGAAGGCCTTGCGCTCGCCCTTGGCGAACACCGCGCCGTCCAGGCCGCGCACCTTGGCGCGCTGCTTCATCTCGGCCAGCATCTGCTTCTTTTCCTGCACCTCGGCGGCTTCGAAGCGCTGCATGTAGGCCTCGACCTCCTCGCGGTCGGCGCCCTGGTGGCCGGCGCGCACCACGGCCTCCATCTTGGCGTAGTTCACCTTGAGCAGCTCGCGCAGGAAGCCCACGCCGAACACCGCGCCAATGGAAATGTGCGTGGTCGACACCGGCATGCCCAGCTGCGAGGCGACGATCACCGTGAGCGTGGCGGCCATCGCGATGGCGTAGGCGCGCATCTGGTCGAGTTCGGTGATTTCCTTGCCGACGGTGCGGATGAGCTTGGCCCCATACAGCGCCAGGCCCACCGCCAGGCCCAGCGCGCCCAGCACCATGATCCACAGCGGCGTGCCGGCCTTGGTGGCGATGGCTCCGGCCTTCACCGCCTCGAAGATCGCGGCCAGGGGACCGATGGCGTTGGCCACGTCGTTGGCGCCGTGCGCGAAGCTCAGCAGCGCGGCCGAGCAAATCAGCGGCCAGGTGAAGAGGTGATTGACGCCATCCTTGGAGTTCTCCTGGCGCAGCGCGATGCGCTCCAGGGGCTTGCGGATCAGCGTCCAGACCACCGCGGCGGTGGCCGCGCCGGCCAGCAGCGCCACCACGAATCCCACCTTGACCACCTGGTTCACCCCTTTGAGCAGCATGTAGGTGGTGTAGGTCCAGACCATCAGCGCGATGAGGATAGGCACCACGCGCGCGGCCGCTTCGGTCTTTTCGGTGCGGTAGGTCACGCTGCGTTTGATGACGTACAGGAACACGGCCGCGATCAGCGCGCCCGACAGCGGCGAGATCACCCAGCTCGCGACGATGGCGCCGATGGTGGACCAATTCACCAGCCCCCAGCCGCCCGCCGCGATGCCCGCGCCCATGACGGCGCCGATGATGGAGTGGGTGGTGGACACCGGCGCGCCCAGCGCCGTGGCCAGGTTGAGCCAGAGCGCGCCGGCCAGCAGCGCCGCGAACATCACCCAGGCGAACAGGGTGGGGTCGGCAATGTCGGCCGGATCGATGATGCCGCCCTTGATGGTGCCCACCACGTCGCCGCCCGCGACGATGGCGCCCAGCGCCTCGAACACCGCCGCGACGACGATCGCCCAGCCCATGGTCATGGCGCCCGAGCCCACCGCCGGGCCCATGTTGTTGGCCACGTCGTTGGCGCCGATGTTCATGGCCATGTAGGCGCCGACGGCCGCCGAGACGATCAGCAGCCAGACCGCCGTGCGGCTCAAGCCGGCGTCGGACGCGCCGGTGAGCGAGGCATACAGCCCCACAAGCAAGAGAAAGGCCACCGCGGTGGCCAGTTGCAGCGCCTCGAAGTGGCGCTCAATGAAGGGGCGGGATTTCTTTTTCATGTGAAATCGGCGTGAAAGTCACCCTATTGTCACGCAAGGCCCCGGTGACAGGCCCGCGAGGGGAGCGGCGGTGGCGTCGGACCACCCCGCCGCCGGCAAGGGCCGGCAAGCCGCGGACCCGGCCGGATCAGCGCAGAAACCGCGCGCGGTAGTGCTCCAGCTCGTCGATGGATTCGTGCACGTCGGCCAAGGCGGTGTGCAGCTGGCGCTTCTTGAAGGCGTCGACCACTTCGGGGCGCCAGCGCTTGGCCAGTTCCTTCAAAGTGCTCACATCGACGTTGCGGTAGTGCAGGTAGGCCTCGAGCCGGGGCATGTACTTCACCAGGAAGCGGCGGTCCTGGCCAATGGTGTTGCCGCACAGGGGCGAGGCCTGCTTGGGCACGTAGCGCGAGATGAAGTTGATGAGCTGCTGCTCGGCCTCCGCCTCGCTCACCGTGCTGGCGCGCACCTTGTCGATGAGACCGCTGCGGCCGTGCGTGCCCTTGTTCCAGGCGTCCATGGCGTTGAGCAGCTCATCGCTTTGGTGGACCACGATGACGGGGCCTTCGATGCGCGGCGTGAGCTGCGGGCCGGTCACGACCACCGCGATCTCCAGCAGGCGCTCCTTCTCGGGATCAAGACCGCTCATTTCGCAGTCGATCCAGACCAGGTTCTGGTCGTTCTTGGCGAGCGTGGGCACTTCGGGGGCGGCGATGTCGGCGGGATTCGAGGTCATCCCGCGATTTTCCGTCATCCGCCCGCCCCGGCGGGCCGGCGGGGGCACCGGTAGACTGGCGCCTTCATGGACACCGCTTCCCTCGCCTTCACCGCCCTCTTCTGCGCCCTGCTGGGGCTGGGCCTGCTGACCCGCTTTGCCCTTGCCAGCCGCCAGATCCGCCACGTGGCCCGCCACCGCGACCAGGTGCCCGCGCCCTTCGACGCCACCATTGCGCTCGACGCCCACCGCAAAGCCGCCGACTACACCATCGCCAAGACGCGCTTCGGCCTGCTCAGCACCGCCTTCGAGACCGCGCTGCTGATCGGCTGGACCCTGCTCGGCGGCCTGAACGCGCTCAACCTCGGCCTGCTCGACTGGCTGGGTCCTGGCTTGTGGCAGCAGCTCGCCCTGCTCACCGCCTTCGCGCTCATCGGCGGCCTGCTGGGCCTGCCCTTCTCCTGGTACGCCACCTTCCGGCTGGAAGAGCGCTTCGGCTTCAACAAAATGGGCCTGGGCCTGTGGATCGCCGACGGGCTCAAGGGCGCGTTGATCGGTGCGGCCGTCGGCCTGCCGCTGGCCGCGCTGGTGCTCTGGCTCATGGGCGCCGCCGGCAGCACCTGGTGGCTCTGGGCCTGGGGCGTGTGGATGGTCTTCAACCTGCTGGCCCTGGTGCTCTACCCCACGCTCATCGCGCCGCTGTTCAACCGCTTCGAGCCGCTGGCCGACGAAGCCGTCAAGGCCCGCGTCAACGACCTCATGGCGCGCTGCGGCTTTTCGGCACAGGGCCTGTTCGTCATGGACGGCAGCAAGCGCAGCGCGCACGCCAACGCCTACTTCACCGGCTTCGGCGCGGCCAAGCGCGTGGTCTTCTTCGACACCCTGCTCAAGCAGCTCAGCGCCGACGAGATCGACGCCGTGCTCGCGCACGAGCTGGGCCACTACCGCCTGCGCCACATCACCCAGCGCGTGCTGCTGCTGTTCGCGCTCAGCTTCGTCGGCTTCGCGGCCCTGGGCTGGGCGGCCTCGCAGGCCTGGTTCTTCACCGGCCTGGGCGTGGAACCCGACCTGCGCGCGCCCAACGATGCGCTCGCGCTCATCCTCTTCCTGCTGGTGGTGCCGCTGTTCACCTACTTCCTGTCGCCGCTGGCCGCGCAACTGTCGCGCCGGCACGAGTTCGAGGCCGATGCCTTCGCCAAGGACAAGACGCGCGGCGCCGACCTCGCCAGCGCCCTGCTCAAGCTGTACCAGGACAACGCCAGCACGCTCACGCCCGACCCGCTGTACGCGCGCTTCTACTATTCCCACCCCCCCGCCAGCGAACGCCTGGCCCGCCTGACCGCCGCCTGAGAGCGCCCGACCATGCACCCCATCCACCAGAACCGCCGCGCGCTCAACGCCACCGAGATCGTCACCCAGCTCAGCCAGCTCAACGGCAGCGAGGCCGACGGCTGGAAGCTGATCGACGGCGCCATCGAGCGCACCTTCCGCTTCGCCAACTACCACGAGACCATGGCCTTCGTGAACGCCATGGCCTGGATCGCCCACCGCGAGGACCACCACCCCGACGCGGCCTTCGGCTACAACCGCTGCACCCTGCGCTTCAACACGCACGACGTGAACGGCATCTCGGTCAGCGACTTCCACTGCGCGGCGGCGGTCAACGCCTTGCTCGCGTCCTGATGGGCGGCACGCGCCTGGCCCGTGTGGTGGCGGCCCATGGCCGCCATTGCCTGGTCGAGGACGAGCGCGGCCAGCGCACCCTGTGCCACCCGCGCGGCAAGAAAAGCGCCGTGGTCGTGGGCGACATCGTGGCCTGGCAACCCAGTGGCGACGAGGGCAGCATCGAACGCATCGAGACCCGGCGCAACCTCTTCTACCGCCAGGACGAGATGCGCACCAAAGCCTTCGCGGCCAACCTCGACCAGGTGCTGATCCTGCTCGCCGCGGAGCCCGTGTTCTCCGAGGCCCAGCTCACGCGCGCCCTGCTCGCGGCCGAGGCCGAGGGCATCAGCGCCTGCATCGTGCTCAACAAACAAGACCTGGGCGGGCCCTTCGATCAGGCCTGGGCGCGGCTCGAACCCTACCGGCGCATGGGCACGCCCGTGCTGCCGCTGGGCCTTCACGACGGCCACGGGCTGGACGCCCTGCGCCAGCGCCTGACCGGCCGCCACACACTGGTGCTGGGCCCTTCCGGCGTGGGCAAGAGCACGCTGGTCAACCGGCTGGTGCCCGAGGCCGGCGCGCAGACCGGCGAGATCTCGCGCGCCCTCAACACCGGGCGCCACACCACGACCGCCACCACCTGGTACTGGCTGGAGCCGGCGCGCGAAAGCGCGCTCATCGACTCGCCCGGCTTCCAGGAGTTTGGCCTGCACCACCTCGAGGCCGAACGGCTCGCGCAGCTCATGCCCGACCTGCGCGCCGCGCTGGGCGATTGCCGCTTCTACAACTGCACGCACCGGCACGAGCCGGGCTGTGGCGTGCGCGCCCATGTGGGCGCCGATCCATCGGTGGACCCGCTGGCCATCGACCAGAACCGCTACCGGCTCTACGACGAACTGTTCGATGAACTGAGCAACAAGCGGACGTATTGACCGGTCCGCCCCTGCCGCGCGGCCTACACCCGCGCCAGCGTGAGCAGCGCCAGCAGCAGCATCCACAGCACCACCGCGCGCCACACCAGGCCCACCACGCTGCCCAGGTGGGCGAGCTGGGGCTCGGGACGCGCGCCGGGGTCGGTCTCGTCCGGGGGCGGGGCCGCCGGGTCCTGCGGCGTCAGGCGCACGTTGATGGCGCCCGAGGTGGCCGCCAGCACCACGCCGTCGCTGCCCGGCGCGAAGCGCTCGGCATCGGCGCGCCAGCTGGCCACGGCCTCCTCGAAATTGCCCACCACCGCGAAGCCCAGGGCTGTGACGCGCGCCGGCACGTGGTCGATCCAGCGCCAGGCCGTGGCCGCGGCGCGGCGCAGCGACTCGCTGGGCGTGCCGTCGGGGCGCTCGCGCCAGTTGCGCGACAGGTACTCGGCCAGCCGGTAGAACACCGCCCCCGCCGGCCCCAGGCCGATCACCCAGAACACCAGAAAGCACACGAACACGCCGAACACGTGGCGGTGCGCGGCCAGCACGGAGTGCTCGATCACCTGGCGCAGCAGCTCGGTGCGCGGCAGGGCGCTGGCGTCCACGCGCAGCCAGCGCGCCAGCTGCTCGCGCGCGCCGCGCTCATCGCCGTCCTCCAGGCTGCGGCGGATTTCGCTGAAGTGGTGGCTGAACTGGCGAAAGCCCAGGGTCACGTAGAGCACTGCCACCGTCCAGACCAGGGCCAGCACGCCGCTCAGTTCCCACAGGGCGTGGTAGATCAGCGCCGCCAGCGCCGCCGGCACGCCCACGGCCAGCAGCCAGGCCAGCCACCCATGCGACGACTGGCCCGCATCGAGGTTGCGGCGCACGCCACGGCCCCAGGCGCGCAGACCGGCGTGCACGGGGTTGTCGAACGACAGGGGACGGGCCTGCTCGATGAGCAGCGCCAGCAGAATGGCCAGAAAACCCATGGGGCCGATGATAGTGGGCGCACGC
The DNA here is from genome assembly GCF_034421675.1 of Hydrogenophaga sp. SNF1. Taxonomy (NCBI): domain Bacteria; kingdom Pseudomonadati; phylum Pseudomonadota; class Betaproteobacteria; order Burkholderiales; family Comamonadaceae; genus Hydrogenophaga; species Hydrogenophaga sp. SNF1. The sequence goes on along the minus strand of NZ_CP139793.1, from coordinate 1,335,908 downwards.
GCCCCTTCGCTCAACGGACGCGACCGGGCCGCGCGCCAGGCCCCGGTCAGGCCGTGAGCAGGCGGTACAGGTTGCGCAGCATGCCCGCCGTGGCGCCCCAGATGAAGCGCTCGCGCTGGCCATCGTGCCAGGGCATGGAGTACCACTCGCGCGCGTTGCCGTCGAAGTTCATGAGGTGGCGGCGGTGGTGGCGCGGGTCCATCAGGAAGCGCAGCGGCACCTCGAAGACGTCGTCCACCTCGTGCGGGTTGGGCCTGAGCGTGAAGTCGGGCCGCACCAGCGCCACCACCGGCGTCACGTGGAAGGCGGTGCCGGTGATGTAGACCGGCAACGTGCCCAGCACCTCCACGTTCTGCGGCGGCAGGCCGACCTCCTCGTCGGCCTCTCGCAGGGCGGCGGCGATGGCGTCGGCGTCCTGCGGATCGACCTTGCCACCCGGGAAAGCGATCTGGCCCGAGTGCGTGGACAGGGTGGCGGTGCGCTGCGTGAGCAGCAGGCTGAGTTCGTCGCGCACCACCAGGGGCAGCAGCACGGCCGCGTCGGCCGGCTCGCGCTCGGCGAAGCGGCGCTCGCGCCGCAGCTCGGGCGTCCAGACCGGCGGCGCCTGGAACAGCGCGCGCAGGCCGTCGGGCGTCAGGCGGTACGGGGACGGCGGCGGCAGACCTTCGCTCGCCCCCGTGGCCACCACGGGCACGGTGCGGGGATCGAAGGGCGGGATGCGGACGACGGGTTCGGTCATGGACACAAAAAAGCCGCTCCAGGGAGCGGCTTTTGCGCGGGGCCGGATCAGGCGCCCAGCTTTTCCTTGATGCGGGCCGACTTGCCGCTGCGCTCGCGCAGGTAGTACAGCTTGGCGCGGCGCACGTCGCCGCGGCGCTTGACCTCGATCTTGGCGATCAGCGGGCTGTACAGCGGGAAGGTCCGCTCCACGCCTTCGCCGCTGGAGATCTTGCGCACGATGAAGCTGGAGTTGAGGCCCCGGTTGCGGCGGGCGATCACGACGCCTTCGTAGGCCTGCACGCGCTTGCGGGTGCCTTCGATGACGTTGACGCTGACGATCACGGTGTCGCCGGGGGCGAAGGGCGGGATGGTCTTGCCGAGGCGGGCAATCTCTTCCTGCTCGAGGGTCTGGATGAGGTTCATGTTTCCTGTTCCACGATCGTGGCCGCGCTGCACTGAAGGCCGCGAATCCGTGGGTCAGGATTGACTGAGGAAACGGTCGCGACGGCCGGCCAGAGGATCGAAAAGCCCGCCATTATAGCCAGACCCGCCGGAGCGGGGGATCCGGCCCACCGGCTCAGCCCAGGCCGCGCAGAAAGCGCTCGTCGTCCGGCCCCAGTCGGCCCTCGGCCCGGGCCCTGGCGATCAGGTCCGGCCGCTGGCGCGCGGTCAGCGCCAGCCGCTGCTCGCGGCGGTAGCGCTCGATCTGCCCGTGGTGCCCGCCCAGCAGCACCGGGGGCACGCCCAGGGGTCCGTGCGGGCCCTGCCAGACCTCGGGACGGGTGTGGTGCGGGCTGTCGAGCAGGCCGTCCAGCGCGGGATTGAAGCTGTCCTGCTGGTGGCTGCCCTCGTCGCCCAGCACGCCGGGCTGCAGGCGCGCCACGGCGTCCAGCAGCGCCATGGCGGGGATTTCGCCGCCCGAGAGCACGAAGTCACCCAGGCTGAGCTGCCGGTCGACACAGGCGTCGATGAAGCGCTGGTCGATGCCTTCGTAGCGGCCGCAGACCAACACCGCGCCCCCCGGTCCGGCGGCCCAGGCCTCGACGCCCGCGTGGTCCAGCCGCTCGCCCACCGGCGAGAACAGCACCACGGGCGCGCGCTGGCCCTCGGCTTCGGCGCGCTCGGCGCGGATGGCCTGCAGGCAGCGCCACAGCGGCTCGGCCATCATGACCATGCCAGGACCGCCACCGAAGGGGCGATCGTCCACCCGCCGGTAGTTGCCCTCGGCGAAATCGCGCGGGTTCCACAGGTGCACATCCACCTGCCCACTCTCGAAAGCCCGGCGGTTGATGCCGTGCGCGAGAAAAGGCCCGAACAGCTCGGGGAACAGGGTGATGACGTCGAAGCGCATGGGCGCCTGCCCCGCTCAGTAGTCTTTTTGCCAGTCGGCGGTGATGCGCCGGGTGGCGCGGTCCACGTCGTCGATGTACGCGGCCACGAAGGGGATCATCCGCTCGGCGGCGCGCTCCTCGCCGTCCACCGTCTCGAGGTACTCGAGCACGAGCACCGAGGTCGGTCCCGTGCTCATGAGGTCACGTACCACGCCCAGGTCCTCGCCCTCGCGGTTGACCACCCGGAGGCCGATCAGGTCGACCCAGTAGTACTCGCCCTCTTCAGGCTCGGGAAAGGCGCTGCGCGGCAGACTGATGCGGCAGCCCTTGAGCGACTCCGCCAGAGTGCGGTCGTCGACGCCCTCGAAGCGGGCCACCAGGCCGTCGGCGTGGACCTTGAGTTCGGTCACCCGCACGGCCACGCAGCCCTTGAAAGCAGAAAAGCCGCGCGCGAAGCGGGCTTCGGGCGGCTGGAGGTACCAGTCCTGGCTGGCGAACAGCGCGTCGGTGTCGGCGCTGTGGGGCTGGATGCGGACCCAGCCCTTGATGCCCCAGGCATCCTGGACGCGGCCCAGTTCAACGGCATCGGCCGGCAGGACCGACGCGACCAGGGCCGCGGACATGGCGCGGTCAGGCGGCCGGCGCAGCGGCCTTGGCTTCCTTGACCAGGCGCGCGACGGTGTCGGACGGGGTGGCGCCGACGCCGAGCCAGTAATTCAGGCGGTCCGTGGCGATGCGCAGCTTTTCTTCGCCGCCCTTGGCGTTGGGGTTGTAGAAACCCAGGCGCTCGATGAAGTTGCCGTCGCGGCGCGCGCGCTTGTCGGCGGCGACGATGGTGTAGAACGGACGGGCCTTGGCACCGCCGCGGGAGAGTCGAATGACGACCATGATTTATCCTTCGGGTGGTTGGGCACCGACCGGGCCTTCCGGGGTGCCGCCGGATCTTTCGATCCGCTGCTTCACAGCAATTTCCGCGGTGCCTGAGACACACGACTGACCACCCGGCCAGCGAAACACCGCAAAGCCGGCGATTATAGCCCGCCGCCGATCCCGCCACGCCCCTCTTCTTCCGGCCACCCGCCATGCCCCTGATCCGCCCCAGCACCGACGACGACCTCGCCGCCATCACCCGCATCTACGAACACCACGTGCTGCATGGCACGGGCACCTTCGAAACCACGCCTCCCACCGTGGCCGAGATGGCCCAGCGCCGCGCCGACGTGCTGGGCAAGGGCCTGCCCTGGCTGGTGATCGAAGAGCAGGGCCAGGTGCTGGGCTACGCCTATGGCAACTGGTTCAAGCCGCGCCCGGCCTACCGCTTCTCGGTCGAGGACTCGATCTACCTCGCCCCCGAGGCCGCCGGCCGGGGCCTGGGCCGCCTGCTGCTGGCCGAACTGCTGGCCGTGCTGCAGCGCGCCGGCATCCGCAAGGTGATGGCCGTGATCGGCGATTCGGGCAACGCCGGCTCCGTCGGCGTTCACCGCACGCTCGGCTTCACGCCCGTGGGCACGGTGCAGGCCTGCGGCTGGAAGTTCGGCCGCTGGCTGGACATCGTGATCATGGAAAAGCCGCTGGGCGAGGCGCACCACACCCCGCCGCTGGAGGGCTGAACGTGACGGCACGCAAGAACAAGACACTGGCCGTCTGGCTGGCGCTCATCGGCGGCGCCTTGGGCCTGCACCGGTTCTACCTGCGCGGCCTGGGCGACTGGGTGGGCTGGCTGCACCCCCTGCCCACGGCCCTGGGCTGGTACGGCGTGCAGCGCGTGCTGGCCTTCGGTCAGGACGACAAGCTCTCCTGGGTGCTGATCCCCATGCTGGGCCTGAGCATCGCCGCCGCCTGCCTCACGGGCATCGTCTACGCCCTGGCCGACGCCGAGAAGTGGGACCGCTGGTTCAACCCCGCCGCGCCCGGCGGCACGGCCAGCCAGACCAACTGGCTCACCGTCATCGCCCTGGTGCTCGCGCTGCTCATGGGCACCATCGCCTTCATGGGCAGCCTGGCCTTCGGCATCCAGCGCTACTTCGAATACCAGGTGGAAGAAGCGCGCAAGATCAGCCAGTGAGGCCGGTGGCTCAGCCCGCGAGCGGATTGAGCCAGGCCATCGCCGTCATCACCACGCTCAGGGTGAACAGCGCGAGCACGGTGGACAGGCCCATGCTCGCGGTGGTGAGCGCCTGTGCGGTGTCGTAGCGCTGCGCGAACAGAAAGACGTTGGCGCCCACCGGCAGGGCGGCGGCCACCACCATCACCGTCAGCGGCAGGCCGGTGATGCCCAGCCCCCAGGCCGACAAACCGACCAGCAGCGGCAGCAACAGGTTCTTCACCAGCGACACGCCCAGCGCGGGCCGCCAGTGCCCGGCCAGCGGCGTGCGCGCCAGGCTCACGCCCACCAGCACCAGCGCGATCGGGCCGAAGGCGCTGCCCAGCAACTGCAGCGGCTTGTCCACCACCACGGGCAGGGCCCAGCCGGTCTGCGCGTACAGCAGGCCGCACAGGATGGGCAGCGGGATCGGGTGGATCACCGTGCCTTTGATGACCGAGCCCAGCGTGGCCCACAGCGGCGGCGTGGTCTCGCCGCGCTCGCGCGCCTCGCGCGCGACCACCAGCTCCAGCACCACCGAGCCCACGCTGAGCAGGATGAAGGCATGCACCGACACCAGGGTCAGCATGGTCACCAGCGCCGGCTTGCCGTAGGCCAGCTCGGCCAGGGTGATGCCGATCATCACCATGTTGGAGAACACCCCCGCCATGGCCACCACGACGCTTTCGCGGCTGAAGCCGCGCCAGGCGACGACGGTGAAGAAGACCAGCAGCACCACCGGGAAGTAGGCCAGCACGGGCCGCAGGTCCAGCTCCTCCAGGTGCACCGAGGCCATGGTGCGAAACAGCAGCGCGGGAATGAGGATCAGGAACACGAGGTTGGACAGGTCCTTGACCGCCGTGTCGCGGATCCAGCCGCGCCGACCCGCCAGGTAACCCAGCGCGATGAGCAGGAAGACGGGCGTGAGAGAGACGAAGAGAGGGTGCTGGGCCAGGTTCACCCGGCGATGGTATCGCCCGCCCCCGCCGACACCGGGTGCGGGCGGACCGGGCGCGGTGCGTCAATGCGCGTGGCGCAGGCCGCAGTACTTGCCCAGGGCCAAGCCCTTGCAGGCCTCGGCAAGCGCCGCCTGGCAGGCCTTCTCGCCCTTGCCCGCCTCCAGGCATTTGGCCGCGCCTTCGTGCGCGGCCGCCATGGCGCGGTGGCGCTGGATGTCCTCCTGGATTTCCTTTTGCGAGTGCTGCGCGAGGGCCGCGCCGGCGGACAGCAAGGCAGCGAATGCGGCGGGGATGGCAAGGGCTTTCATGGTTCGGCTCCGGGTTGGGAAAGGGTGTCGGGGTTGGCGCAGCGCGCGCACAGGCCCAGCAGGGCCAGCTCCGCGCGCTCGACCACCTCGCCCTGGCGCGCCAGCGCGCGCTGCAAGCCGCGCAGCCAGGCCTGGGCGGCGGGTGTGTCGTTCAGCGTGCGGTCCTGGCCGCAGCGCCGGCATTCGAAGCGCGGCCGCAGCGCCGGCGCGCCGCGCGGGGTGACTGGCGCGGCCGGGTCCTGCAGGCGGTAGCGCCAGGTGCCCCGGTCGTCGCTGTGGCGCGCCAGCACGGCGCAGGCGGCCAGGCGGTCGAGCAGGCGGTAGAGCGTCACGCGGTTGGGCTCATGGCCGCGCTGGCGCAGGGCCTGCAGCACCTGCGCGTGCGTGAGCCCCTGGCCGGGGCGCACCAGGAACACGCCCAGGGCCGCGCGCGTGGCCAGGGTGCGGCGCAGGCCGGCGGCGTCCAGGCGCGCCTGCAAGGCGGCAGGCACGGCATCGGTGTCGGCGGGGAAGCGGGCCATGGCGTCGAAATTATCGCAACAAAGTTGCAAATAATAACCCCATGCACGACCCCGGCCGGTCCGCCGCGCGGCGCCTGACTACACTGCCCGCTCCCTCCCCCACCCGCACCGACCTTGCCCACCCCGCACCTGCTGCTTGCCCTGGCCGTCGTGGCGGTCTGGGGCACGAACTTCGTCGTCATCCGCTGGGGGCTGGACGGGCTGCCACCCTTCCTGTTCGCCACCCTGCGCTTCACCTTCTCTGCCCTGCCCTGGTTGTTGTTCGTGCCGCGTCCCAAAGCCTCCTGGCGCTCCATGGCCGCCGTCGGCGTGCTGCTGGGTCCGGGGCAGTTCGGGCTGCTGTTTTTCGCCATCAAGGGCCACATCTCGCCCGGCCTGGCTTCCCTGGTGGTGCAGGTGCAGGTGTTCTTCACCATTGGCCTGTCGCTGTGGCTCATGCGCGAGCGCGTGCGGGGCTACCAGGTCGCGGGCCTGCTGCTGGCGATCGCCGGCCTGGGCGTGATCGCCGCTCACCTGGACGCCAGCGTCACCCTGCTCGGGCTGGGCATCATCCTCGCCGCCGCGTTCTTCTGGGCGGCGTCCAACCTGGTGGTCAAGTCGCTGGGTGGGGTGAACATGCTGCACTTCATGGTCTGGAGCAGTGTGTTCGCGGTGCCGCCACTGCTGGCGATATCGCTGGTGGTGGAAGGACCGGCGCTGATCGCGCAGTCGCTGCGCTCGGCCGGCGCGGTGGTGTGGGCCAGCGTGCTGTGGCAGGCGCTGGGCAACACCCTGTTCGGCTACGGCGTCTGGAACTGGCTGCTGGGGCGCCACCCGGCCGCCACCGTCACGCCGCTGGCGCTGCTGGTGCCGGTGTTCGGCATGAGCGCCTCGGCCCTGTCGCTGGGGGAGTCGCTGCCCGGTTGGAAGCTCGGCGCGGCCGCCCTGGTGCTGCTGGGCCTGGCGGTGATCGTCTGCTGGCCGGTGCTGCAGCGCCGGCTGGCCGCCTGACCCCGGGGCCCGCGTCATGCGCCCGGCCGACGACGCCCCGTTCAAGGACTGGATCGCCACCTCGGCCGTGCGCGCCAAGCCGCCGCTGACCGACTTCGCGCTCGGCCGGGGCGATGACCTGGCCAGCGTTCGCTGGTTCGTCTTCGGCGCCCAGGACGAACTGCTGTCCCACCCGGCCCTGCGCCCGCTCGGCCTGGCCGAGCGCAACCGCCTCGCCGCCGCGCGGCTGGTGCAGTTCCTGGACGACATGACGCTCACCGAGCACCGCATCGTCAACACCGCCGCGCAGGCCATCGCGCAGAACCGCCTGAAGGACTTCCTGCCCGAGCCCATGGCGCTGGACGCGCTCAAGCTCTACACCGACGAGGGCTACCACGCCTTCTTCACCGCGCACGCGAGCCGCGCGGTGCGCCAGTGCTTCTCGCTGGCGGCGCGCGACGAACCAAGCCTGAAGATCGCGGCGCTGGAAGCCTGGGTGGCCGAGGCCCCGCCGGCGCAGCGCGACCTGGCCTGGTTCATGGTCGGCTTCGTCGGCGAGACCATGATCACCAAGGCCATCGTCGACGCCATGCGCGGCACCGCGCACTCGGGCCTGCAGCGCCTGCTGCTGGCCCACCTGGAAGACGAGTGGGTGCACGCGCGCTATTTCGCGCAGGCCTTCGCGCTGGTGTGGAAGGGCCTGGACGCCTCGGCGCGCGCGCACTGGGGCGGCCAGCTGCCGCGGGTCATGGCGGCCTTCCACGCGCGCGATCCCCGCCTTCACGGGGAATGGCTGGAACAGGCCGGGCTGGACGCCGCCGCGCGCGAACGCGTGCTCGACCGGCTGTGCGGCGGTGAGGGCCTGACCACCCGCACGCGCCGCCTGTGCGCCAACACCCTGCAGGTCCTCGAACGCTGCGGCGCGTTCAAGCACAAGGCCGTGCGCGAGCGCTTCGTCGAGGCCGGCCTGATCGACCCCGACCACCGCCGCTGAGGCGCGGCGCGCCGCGCACCGTTCCGTCAATCGAAAGCATCGAGAGCCGCCCGCAATTGAAGCGGGGGTGCCGCGTGCGTAACCTCGTCGCACCCACTCGCGGCGGGCCCGCCGCCGCTCAAGGACCCCGATGCCCGACACCCCCCGATTCCTTCCCGTTCACAGCGTTGACATCGCTGGCGCCCGCCTGATGTTTGTCTCCGGTGCCACCGCGGGCACCGCCGCGCCTTACGACACCGCGCAGCAGACACGCATCGTGTTCGACAAGATCCTGGCCCGGCTGGCCGAGCATGGCGCCACGCGCGACGACATCCGCAAGCTCACGGTGTTCCTCACCGACATCCGCGAATACGCGCTGTTCAGCGAGGTGCGCAACCAGCTGTTCGCCGACTCTCCCGCCCCACCGGCCAGCTCGGCGGTGGAGGCGCGCCTGGGCTCGGCCTCGGTGCGCGTGGAGATCGAAGCCATTGCGGTGCGCGTCGGCGGCTGAAGCGATCCTCGAGGAGTCCCCCATGAACACCCCCACCCCCGCCCAAGCCGGCTTCAGCGACTACATCGACCAGGCCTGGGCCGACATGCTGTCCGCCTGCACGCGCTGCGGCGCCTGCGTCGAGGTCTGCCCGGTGCGGCCGTTCGCGCCCGGCCTGGCCGAGGCCGACCCCGGCCAGGTCGTCTCCGGCGTGCTCGACTTCATGCGCGACTCGGTGCCGCTCCCGCCGGCCTCCGCCACCTGGGTGCGCCAATGCAATGGCTGCGGCGACTGCATCCCCGCCTGCCCCGAGGGCATCAACCCACGCCGCCTGGTGATGATGAGTTGCTCCAAGGTGTCCCAAGTGGACAACCCGACGCCACACGTGTTCCGCAAGATGGCGCGGGCCATCCGCATCATGGTCTCCATGCAGCTGCTGCCGGCCGAGGTGGCGCGGCTGCTCAGGCCGCCGCAGGCCCGGCCGGTGGATGTCGTCTTCTACACCGGCTGCAATCCGATCCGCACGCCGCACGTGCTGTTCAACGTGATGACCATCCTGGACCGCCTGGACGTCGAGTACGAAGTGATGGGCGGCCCTTCGGCCTGCTGCGGCATCGTCTACAGCAAGTGGGAGGGCGATCTCAAGAAGGGCGGGCGCGTGTCCGAGCAGACGCTGCAGCGCTTCGGCGAATTCACGCCGCAGAAGGTGCTGAGCTGGTGCCCCTCGTGCCAGATCCACCTGGGGGAAACGATCAAGGGCTACCGCGAAGTCGCCTTCGATTTCGACCACATCACCCAATTCCTGCTCGAGCACGAAGCCGAACTGATCGGGCGCTTCACAACGCCAGTGAACGAGCGCGTGGTGGTGCACACCCACCGCGGCCTGCCCGAGGTGGGCCAGGCGGTGCTGCGCCTGCTGCGCGCCATCCCTGGCCTGACGGTGGTGGCCGAGGCCGAGGAGCCCGGCTACATGTGCGGCGCCTCGGGCTCCGACCGCTCGCCCGAGCTCAAGGCCCACGTGCGCCAGGACACGCTGGCGCTGTGCCGGCAGAACAACGTGGACGCGCTGGTGTCGCTGTTCCATGGCTGCCACCTGCAGTTGTCCAAGGAAGGCCACACGCACGGCTTTCGCGTGACCAACTTCACCGAGCTGCTGGTAAGGGCCTTGGGCGAGCAGCCCTGCCCGGACACGGTGGAGCCCTACCGCCTCATCAAGGACTGGCGCGCGATGGTGGACGAGGCCGCGCCGCTGCTCAAGGCCAACGGCATCCAGATGGACCCGGACGAATTGGCGGCGGTGCTGCCCGAGGTCTTCACCTCGGCCGAATTCCGCGGCGGGCTGTGCAGCTTCGCACCCAACGAATGACGGACAGGGCCTGAGCGCACACCGGGCGCTCAGGCCGCGGCGTAGCCGCCGTCCAGGTTCCAGGCCGCGCCTCGCGTTTGCGCCGCCTCATCCGACACGAAGTAGGCCGCCAGCGCGGCCACCTGCTCCAGCGTCACGAAATCCTGCGAGGGCTGCTTCACCAGCAGCTGGCGCACGACGTCCTCGCGGCTGCCGCCCTCGGCCGCGTGGCGCGCCTGCAGCTGCCGCTCGACCAGGGACGTGAGCACCCAGCCCGGGCAGATGGCATTGCAGGTAATCGCCTCGGTGGCGGTCTCCAGCGCGGTGACCTTGGTCAGGCCCACCAGGCCGTGCTTGGCGGCCACGTAGGCCGCTTTCATGGGCGCGGCCACCAGGCCGCTGACCGAGGCGATGTTGACGATGCGGCCCCAGCCCCGCGCGCGCATCAAGGGCAACGCCAGGCGCGTGGTGTGAAACGCCGCGCTCAGGTTGACGGCAAGGATGGCGTCCCAGCGCTCGGGCGGAAATTGATCGATCGGCGCCACGTGCTGGATGCCGGCGTTATTGACCAACACGTCCAGGCGGCCATGGTCCTGTGCCACGGCGGCCATCAGCCGCTCGATCTGCGCCGGCTGCAGCAGGTCGGCCTCGAAGTGGCGGGCCTGCGGCGCGCCCAGCTTCCTCAGCGCCTCCTCGATCGCGGCCACGCCCTCGGGCGGGGCGAAGCCATGCAAGGCAATGCGGAAACCCTCGCGCGCCAGGCGCCGGGCGATGGCCAGGCCAATGCCGCTGGTGGACCCGGTCACCAGCGCCACGCGCTCGCCGGCGCTCATTCGGCCAGCTCCACCGGCGGCTCGACGTGACACACATCGGGTACCGCCCGCAGCCGCACCAGCCCATCCACCGCCACCGCGCCGTCGCCGCGCGCGATCAGCGGGTTGATCTCCAGTTCGTCGATGTGCTCGCGCAAGGCCCAGGCCGCGTCGGACACCGCCTCGACGGCCCGCGCCAGCGCGGCCAGGTCCACCGCGGCGCTGCCGCGCGCGCCTCGCAGCAGCGGCCAGGCGCGCAGGCGCTGCAAAAGCGCGAGCACCAGTTCGCGGCCCACCGGCAGGGGCGCGTGCACCACGTCGCCCAGGACCTCGGTCCAGAGACCGCCCAGGCCCAGGCTCATCACCAGCCCAAACACCGGGTCGCGCGCTACGCCCACCAGCAGCTCCACGCCGGGCGCGGCCTGCGCCTGCACCAGCGCGCCTTCCACGCGGGCCCGCGGCGCGCGCTGCGCCACCGCTTGCTGCACACCTTCATAGGCTTCGCGCACGGCCGCCTCGTCGCGCAAGTGCAAGCGCACCCCCCCCACGTCGGACTTGTGCGCGAGGTCAGCGCTCAAGACCTTGAGCGCCACGGGGTAGCCGATGGCGCGCGCCGCCAGCACCGCGGCGTCGGCGTCCCGCACCGCGCGTTCGGCCACCGTGGGCACGCCCAGGGCCGCGAGCAGGCGCTTCGAATGGTGCTCGTCGAGCAGCGTTCGGCCTTGTTCGCACGCCTCGCGCAGGAGGCCAAAGGCGGTCGCGCCGAGGCCCGGCCCGGCCGCCGAGACCCGCACCGTGGGCATCGACGCGTAGCGGCGCCGGTTCTCGTGCCAATGGGCGAGGCTAGCCAGCGCCTGCACGGCCCGCGTGGTGTCGTCGAACACGGGGATGCCAGCGTCTTCGAGCGCGCCGCGGCGCGCCACCTGGCCGGTGGAGATCACCGCCACCAGCCGCCCCGCGCAGCGCGACACCTCGGCGATGCCTTCGGCCATGCGGTCGATCAGGAAACCCGGCGCGTACAGCACGGCGAAGTCCGCCTCGCCCGAGTCGAAGATGTGCTGCAGCGCCTCGGCGCTGAACTGGTGGCGGTTGACGATGTTGCCGGTGAAGTCCACCGGGTTGCGCACCATACCGAAGCGCGGAATGCCCGCGTGCAACGCATCGCGCAGCGAAGCGGAGAACTCCGGCAGTTCCACGCCGGCCTGGGTGAAGGCGTCGGCCAGCAGCGCACCGATGGCGCCCGAGATGGTGAGAACCGCCACGCGCCGGCCGCTCGCGCGCTGCCGGAAACGGGCCAGGTAGGCGATGTCGGCCGCGTGCAGGATGTCGCGCGCCGGCACCACGCACAGGCGCTCGAAGACGGCGCGGTAGACGGCGCCGCTGCCGGCCAGGGCGGCGGTGTGCGAGGCCGCGGCCTGTGCACCCTTGTCGGTCTCGCCCGCCTTGAGCAGGGCCAGCAGGCGGCCCTCGTCACGCAGCCGCGCGGCCACGCGCTCGAAACGCGGGCCATCACGCAAGCCCTCGATGTAGCCGACGATGGCCTCGGTGCCTGGGCGGTCGGCGAGGTACTCCAGGTACTCGGCGAACTCCACGCAGGCCTCGTTGCCGGTGTTGATCACCACGCCGAAGCGCACGCCGAGCTGGCGCCCCGCCGCGTAGATGGCCGAGCACAGGCTGCCGCTTTGGGTGATGAGGCCGGTGTCCCGCGGCGCGGGCGGTGGCTCGACCGTGCGGAAGATGGCGGTGAAGGTGCTGTAGGCGTGGCTGTCCAGGTTGCCAAAACCCATGCAATTGGGGCCGGCCACCACGATGCCGAGTTCGCTCGCGGCGTCCACCAGCTCGGCCTGCAGCGCCAGGCCCTCGGCGTCGCCGGCCTCGGCGAAACCAGCAGCGAAGACCACCGCGGCGCGGATGCCGCGCGCGGCCGCCTGCCGCAGCACCGGCACCACCTCGGGAGCGGCCACGGCGATGACGATCAGGTCGGCCGGCTCGGGCGTGGAGGCGATGTCGGGGTAGCAGCGCAGGCCGGCGATCTCGCCGTACTTCGGGTTGATGGGATAGATGGCGCCCCGAAAGCCCCGCTCGGTCAGCAGGGCCACGGGCATGCCACCCAGGCGCGTGAGGTCGGCCGAGGCGCCGTAGACGGCAATCGAACGCGGATCGACCAGGGGTTGCAGGCGCCGGGTGTCGGCAGGAACGGAGGGCATCATTCAGGGGGGTTCAGATGGGGTGCGGATCGCTGACGAGCTCGGCCAGGCCGTGCATCGCCCGCCACAGGCGCAGATCGCGCTCACGCTGCAACTGCAGCGGGGTGCGGCCGGCGTAGTCGTAGAAGCCCTTGCCGCTGGTGACGCCGAGTTCGCCGCGCGCCACCCGCTCCCGCAGCAGCGCGGGCGATCGGTTCACCGGCGCGTCGACGATGTCGGGGTCGCCCAGGTTGCGCAGGCTCAGGTGCAACCCGGTGTAGTCGTAGCGCTGCATGAGACCCAGCACCTGCATGCGCGGCGCCAGGCTGGTGCGCACCGCCACGTCGAGCGCGGCGATGGAGATCACACCGTCCTCGATCATGGCGAAGGCCTCGCGGCCCAGGGCGCGCAGCAAGCGGTTAATGACGAAGCCGGGAACGAACTTGTCGAGCAGCACCGGCGCCTTGCCGAGGGCGCGCAACAGCGCCAGGGTTTCGTCGCGCAGGCTCTCGGGCACGGGCGGCTGGCACACCACCTCCACCAGCGGCAGGATGTGCGGCGGCGCGAACCAGTGCGCCACCAGCAGGCGCGGCGCCAGCGCCGCCGGCGCCAGGCCGAAGACGTCCAGCGTCGAGGTGTTGCTCCACACCACCGCGTGCGGCGGCGCTTCGTCCGCGATGCGCTCGAACACGCCGCGCTTGATCTCGCGGTTCTCGGGCACGGCCTCGATGACCAGGTCGGCCCGGCCCAGGGCCTCGCCCGCCTCCAGGCGCGGGGTGACGCGGGCGATCGCGCGGGTGGCCGATTCGGGCGTGCACAGCCCGGCCTCCTGCTTGAGCAGCAGCGCGTCGGCCAGCGCGGCCATGCCCGCGTCCAGCGCCGGCTGGCTCACCTCGCACAGGTCCACCGGCATGCCGTGTTCGGCGAACACCAGCGCGATGCCCGGGCCCATCACGCCCGCGCCCAGCACCACCACGCGCATCTGCGCGGGCAGCAGGGACCGGCCGGCCAGGCTCAGGCCATCGGTGGCCTTGCCATGCGTTGCACCGTTCATCTCAGTCCAGCACCGCGATGGCCTCGACCTCGAGCAGAAGCTCCGGCCGCGCGAGCGAAGCGACGCCCACCATGGTGCTGGCCGGCAAGCCCTCCGGGTTGAGGAAGGGCGAGCGCGCCTCGCGGATCACGCGCGCCTTGTCGGGATCGAGGTCGCGCACGAACAGCACGGTCTTCACCACGTCGTGCATCGACACGCCCTCGGCCTGCAGCGCGGCCTGCAGGTTGCGGTAGACCTGACGCGTCTGCGCCGCCAGGTCGCCCTCGCCCACGACGCGCCCGCTGGCGTCGTACGAGACCTGCCCCGACACGAAGACGGTGGTGCGGCCCGTGGTGCGCGCCGTGTGGGAAAAGCCGTTCGGCCGGGCCAGGCCCTCGGGTGACTGGAAGCGGTTCATGCCGGCCGCCTCACAGCGAGTTCTTCATGCCCAGGCGCTCGATGGTGCGCGCCTCCTCGGCGTAGGTCTTGGCGGCCCAGGCCGTGTAATCGGCCGAGTTCATGTAGATGACGGGTTGGTCGAAGCGGTCCACGATTTCCATCACCTTGGGATCGTTCAGGCCGGTGCGGAAGGCGTCGTGCAGGACCTTGACCACGGCCGGGTCCATCCCCCGGGGGCCCACGATGCCGAACGGCGAATCGGACGCCGTGTCGTAGCCCAGTTCCTTGAGCGTCGGCACGTTGGGCCAGCGCTTGGTGCGCTGGCTGCCGTAGGTGGCCAGCAAACGCATCTTGCCGCTGTCCACGTGCGGTGCCCAGCCCGTCGTGTCGGTGCCCACCATGATGTGGCCGCCCAGCAGCGCCGGCAGCATGTCCGCGCTGCCCTTGTAGGGCACGTGGGTGAGTTCGATGCCGGCGCGCGAGGCGAACTCGTCCATGGCCAAGTGTGGGCCCGCGCCGATGCCGGTGGAGCCGTAGGTGATCTTGCCCGGGTTGGCCTTGGCGTAGTCCACCAGGTCCTTGACGGTCTTGAACGGCGAGTCCGCGCGCACCACCATGCCGAAGGTATAGCCCGTCAGGTTGATGATGAAGGTGAAGTCCCGGACCGGGTCGAAGGTCTGCGTGCGCTGCATGTGCGGCACGCGGAACATGCCCATCGGGCATTGCGTGAGGGTGTAGCCGTCCGGCCGCGCGGTCCGCATCGTGGGCGCTGTCATGGTGCCGGCGGCGCCCGGCTTGTTCTCGACCACGATGGACTGGCCGAGGGCCCGCCCGGCCGCTTCGGCCAGGGCGCGGAACATCAGATCGGTCGGCCCGGCGGCGGGAAACGGGCAGTACAGCAGCACGGGCCGGGACGGAAAGGCCTGGGCGGCGGCGAGCAGCGGCAGTGCGCCTGCTGCGCCGGTGGCAAGAAGCAATTCACGACGTCGCATGGGGGGCTCCGGTTGGCAATGGCGCCGAAAGGAGCTCGGCGTCCGGGCCCGTTCGTCAAGTTCCGCAGAGCAGAATTGATGAAGGACTTGAATTCAGTTTAGCCAGCCGGCCGACGCCGGTAAACCGGGACACCCCCCACCTCCGGGCATTTGCGACGGCAGAAAGCTTCCGTTTGCCGCCGCTCGTTTTCAGTTCTCGGAACGGATCGCGCGCTCGATGCGGGCGGCCATCTCGATCAGCCGCGGCCCCAGGCAGGCCAGTCTGGCCGCGTCCATGCTGCTGGCTGGCCCGCCGCAATTGAGACCGAACCGGTCGCGGCCGTCGCCCGGGTCCAGCGTCACCGCCACGGCGCCGATGTCCGCACCCGGCGACGACCGCACGTAGCCATGGCGCACCAGGTGCGCCTGTGCCTCGGCCAGGCCGCCGCGCCCCTGTTCCCACTCGGCGGGCGCCTCCGCCCGCAGGGCCTTGAGCGCCTTGTCGCGCGTGTCGGCATCGAGCGAGAACAGCATGGCACGCCCGATCGCCGAGCGCGCCAGCGACAGGCGCGCACCCACATCCAGCCCCAGGGTCAGCGGCGCCGCCGACCGGCAATGCGCCACGTAAACCGCCCAGCCGCCGCTGCGCACCGCCAGCGACACGGCCGCGCCGGCCTCGTCGGCCAGGGCCTGCATGAAGGGCCGCGCGATGCGGCCCAGTTCGAAGTGCGACAGCACGCGAAACCCCAGGCCCAGCACCGGCAAGCCCAGCGCGTACATCTCGCGCTCGGGCGAGTGCTCCAGGTAGCCCAGCGCGGTGAGCGTGTAGGTCATGCGCGAGACCGTGGCCTTGGGCAGACCGGTGCGGTGCGCGATCTCCTGGTTGGGCAGCCACCGCTCCGATGGCTGGTAGCAGCGCAGCACGTCCAGGCCACGCGCCAGCGCCGTCACGAAACGGCGGTCGCCCTCGGCGTCGGAGCGGCGGGTCTTGAGTGGTTTGGCGGTGCGTCCCATGGCGTCCTCTTTTGGTTCCGCTGTGCAGAATATAGATTCTATTCAGATGGCCCGGACAGCGCCTCGTGGCTATACTGGACCGCGAACTCCAACCGACAGAGACACGATGAAAGCTGTGGTTTGCAGACAATGGGGATTGCCGGAATCCCTGGTGGTGGACGAGCTGCCTTCGCCCACGCCCGGCCCGGGCGAAGTCCTCATCGAGGTCCACGCCGCTGGCGTGAACTTCCCCGACACCCTCATCATCCAGCGCAAGTACCAGGTGCAGCCCAAACTGCCCTTCTCGCCCGGTGGCGAGGTGGCGGGCCGGGTGCTGGCGCTGGGCCCGGGCGTCAGCGGCTGCCGGGTGGGCGATCGGGTGGTCGGCAGCGGCGCTTTCGGCGGTTTCGCGCAAGAGGCCGTGGTGGCGGCCGAGCGTGTGGTGCCGCTGCCCGAGGACATGCCCTATGAACAGGCGGCCGCCTTCGTGCTGGCCTATGGCACCAGCCTGCACGCGCTGAAAGACCGCGCCCGCCTGCTGGCGGGCGAGACGCTGCTGGTGCTGGGCGCCGGCGGCGGCGTGGGCATCGCGGCGGTGGAGATCGGCAAGGCCATGGGCGCGCGGGTGATCGCCGCAGCGTCCGACGCGCAGAAGCTGGCCCTGTGCGTGGCCCATGGGGCAGACGACACCATCAACTACGCCAGCGAGGACCTGCGCGAGCGCCTGAGCGGGCTGGTCCCCGGCGGTCCGCAGGTCATCTTCGACCCCGTGGGCGGGGCCCTCAGCGAAACGGCGTTCCGCGGCATCGCCTGGGAGGGGCGCCACCTGGTGGTGGGCTTCGCCGCAGGCGAGGTGCCGCGCCTGCCGCTCAACCTGCCGCTGCTCAAGGGCGCGTCCGTCATGGGCGTGTACTGGGGCGCCTTCCTGCGCCGCGACCCGGAGACCACGCGTGCCCACATGCGCGAGCTGTTCGCGCTGCGCAACAGCGGCGCGGTGCGCCCTCCCGTGACACGCAGCTACCGCATGGAAGAGGCCGGCCAGGCGCTGCGCGACGTGATGGAGCGGCGCGTCAAGGGCAAGGTGGTCATCCTCGTCCGTTAGGAGTCCCCATGGTCCGTCTGGGTGAAGACATTTCCTCGCGCAAGCTCGAGGTGCTGGTGGCCTACCTGGAACATCGAACGCTCAGCGCGGCCGCCGATGCGCTCAACACCAGCGCGGTGAGCGTGCACCGCGCGCTGCACTCGCTGGAGGACAGCGTGCGCTGCTCGCTGTTTCGCCACGAGGGTCGCGTGCTGGTGCCCACCGAAGCCGCCCACACGCTGGCCGGCGTGGCCCAGGACGTGCTGGGGCGGCTGGAGCGCGGCATCGAAGCCACGCGCGCGGCCGCGGGCTACTCGTCGGACCGGCTCAAGATCGGTTCGCTGTACTCACTCACCAGCCACCTGCTGCCCGAACTCATCAAGGCGATGAACCAACGCCGGCCGAACGTGCAGTGCGAACTCGTCCTGGGCAAATCGCGCAACGAACTGCTGCCGCGCCTGCGCCAGGGGCTGGTCGACTCGGTGTTTGCCGAGATCAGCCCGGCCGACACGGACCTGGTCTGCCTGCCGCTGTTCGAGGACGAGCCCTGCTTCGCCGCGCCCCTGTCCTCGCCCCTGGCGGCGCTGGACGCGATCACGCTGGCCGATCACGCCGGCGAAAAAACCGTCACCCTGGCCGAGGGACCGTTCTCGGCCGAGCGCCTGGCCGAGCGCTTCCCGGACTTCCGGCCCACGGTGGTGATGGAGGTGCAGGACATCTTCACGCAGATGAACCTGGTGGCCAACGGCATGGCCTGCGCCGTGGTGCCGGGGCGCATCCGCGCGATGTACCAGCACCTGGTGCGCTTCGTTCCCCTGGCCGAGGGTCAGGGCGCGCGCCAGACCATCGGGCTGTGCTTCATGAAGGCGCGCGAACGCGACCCGAACCTGCTGGCGCTGTCCTCGGTCGCCCGGCTGTTCGTGCGCGGGCGTGAACGCGACGCCGCGCGCGCCTGAGCGGCGGCGCCGGCGGCCCGTTCAGCGCTGCGCGAAGGCCTTCTCGATCACGTAGTGGCCCGCGTGGCCGGTCTGTGGCGACGCCATGAAGCCGCGCGCGTCGAGCCGCGCCGTCAGGTCCGCCAGCATGGACGGACTGCCGCACAGCATCACGCGGTCGCTGGCCACATCCAGCGCCGGCAGGCCGGCGAGGCGCGCCAGCGCGCCCGTGTCCATCAGCTCGGTGATGCGGCCTTGCGTGTGAAAGGCCTCGCGCGTGACAGTGGGCAGGTAGACCAATTGCTCGCGCACCATCTCGCCCAGGAACTCGTCTCGCGGCAAGTCTTCGGTGATGGTGTGCGCGTAGGCCAGGTCGGACACCTTGCGCACCGAGTGCACCAGCACGATCTTGCGGAAGCGCTCGTACACCACCGGGTCGCGGATGATGCTCATGAATGGCGCCAGGCCCGTGCCGCTGCCCAGCAGGTACAGGTATTCACCCGGCAGCAGGTCGTCGATGACCAGCGTGCCCACGGGCTTGCTGCTGACCAAGACCTCGTCGCCCGGCCGGATGTTCTGCAAGCGCGATGTCAGCGGCCCCCCGGGCACCTTGATGCTGAGGAACTCCAGGTGCTCCGCGTAGTGCGCGCTGGCGATGCTGTAGGCCCGCATCAGCGGACGGCCGTCGACCTCCAGCCCGAGCATCACGAAATGGCCGCTGTGAAAGCGCAGCGCCGACGAACGGGTGGTGCGAAAGGTGAAGAGTTCCTGGTTCCAGTGGTGAACAGACGAGACGGTTTCGCGCAGTACGCTGGCCATGGGTTTCCTTGTGTCAGGCGTGGGACGGGTCGGCGGTGCCGAAGGCGGCGAGGAGTTTTCCGGGAACACCGTCCCAATTCGCCGCATCGGCGGGCCGTTCGCCCGGGCGCTCGATCGCCGGCCACGCGGACGCGTACCGGGCGTTGAACGCCACCCAGCCAGCCGCGCTGGCGTCCGGCGCGATCGCATGGGCGGGGCATTCGGGCACGCACACGCCGCAGTCGATGCACAGGTCCGGATCGATGACCAGCATCGATTCGCCTTCGCGGAAGCAGTCCACGGGACAGACCGCGACGCAATCCATGTACTTGCATCGGATGCAGTTTTCGGTGACGACGTACGGCATGGGCACTCGGGTGTGGTGGAGCCCCGAAGCTACCCATGGCCGCGAGCGCGATCAAACAAGCCGCCGTTGAACCCTTTCGCCGCGCGCAACGTTTCCCGGGCCGGCCGCGGCGCGGCGCGCCTACTTCGCCAGCCGCGCGAAGGTCTTGCGGAACTTGGCCACCTTGGGCGCGGCCACCGCCATGCAATAGCCCTGGTGCGGGTTGCGCTCGAAGAAGTCCTGGTGGTAGTCCTCGGCCGGCCAGTAGTTCTCCAGCGCTTGCACCTCGGTCACGATGGGACGGCCAAAGGCCCCCTCCCGGGTGAGCTCGTCGATGATGGCGCGCGCCTCGGCCTGCTGCTCGGGCGTGGTGAAGTAGATGCCGCTGCGGTACTGCGTACCCACGTCGTTGCCCTGGCGGTTGGGCGTGGTCGGGTCGTGCACCACGAAGAAGATCTCCAGCAGCTCGCGCGTGCTCACCTCGTCGGGGTCGTACTCCAGGCGCACCACCTCGTTGTGGCCGGTGCCGCCGGTGCACACCTGCTCGTAGCTGGGCTGCTTCAGGTGCCCATTGCTGTAGCCCGACTCCACGTCGGTGACGCCGCGCACTTCCTTGTAAACCGATTCGGTGCACCAGAAGCAGCCGCCCCCCAGCACCAGCACCTGTTTGTCGCTCATCGTGAATCTCCAGTGGTCCTTGCCAGGCCTCGAGTAGACCACCCGAGGCTTTCACGACACCGAAGCGGGGCCTTGGGCCGCCACCAGGGCGCCTACCTAGCCGGTGAGCACGGGCCGGAGCGCTTCGAGCGCCTCGACGGAGGGCGGCTGGGCCGTGGCGCGCCACGCAGTCCCGCCGCGCAGACCACCCGCAAGGCATCGCCCAGCTTGCGGGCGATCAGACCCAGGACGCGGCCCCTCACGCCCCCGTGTCCTGGCGCAACAGGACACTAACCCCGAACGACGTCGAGAAAGGCCGCCAGCGCGGCGCTTTCACCGCCGTCCCGCCAGAGGCAGTGCGTCTCGTACGTCGGCGAATCGCCCTGCAGCGGCACGAAGGCGGCCCCCGGCAGCCCGGCCTGCTGCAGGGCGGCCGGCACCAGCGAGACGCCCAGGCCCTGCGCCACCACCGACACCACGCTGAGCCAGTGGCGCAGCTCGAAGCGCACGTCGGGCTCGAAGCCGTGGTCGGCGCACAGGGCGAGCAGGCGGTCGTGGTAGTCGGGCGAGACGGCGCGCGAGATCGCCACGAAGGGCTCGCCGGCCAGCGCGGCAGGCGCCAGCCGCCGCTTGCGCGCCAGCGCGTGGCCCGCCGGCACGCAGGCCACGAAGGCCTGGCGCGAGACCAGCACCTGCGAACAGCCCGGCGGCACGCGGGTGGTGTGCACGAAGCCGGCCTCCAGCCGCTGGTGCTGCAGGTCGATGAGCTGGTCGCTGGAGCTCATCTCGCGCAGCACCAGCTTCAGGCGCGGGTGGCGTTGGGCGAAGCCGCGCAGGATCTGCGGCAGGCCCCGGTACAGCACGGTGCCCGCGAAGCCCACGCGCAACTGGCCGCTCACGCCCTGGGCCACCTCGCGCGCCTCGCGCGCGGCCGCGCCAGCCGCCTCCAACAGGGCCCGCGCGCGCGGCACGAAGGCCTGGCCGGCGGGCGTGAGGGCCACGCCCCGGCTGTTGCGCACGAACAGCGGGGCGCCCACCGAGGCCTCCAGTTGCTGGATGTTCAGCGACAGCGGCGGCTGCGTCATGGCCAGGCGGGCGGCGGCGCGGCCGAAGTGCAGCTCCTCGGCCAGGGCGAGGAAACAGCGCAGGTGGCGGAACTCCATGGCCTTCTCCATCGATTTGCTGTTTGTATTGTTGGATACAGGATCGATATTAGACAGCTATGGCGCCACGGCGGACAATCCTTCGATTGCCCCATCAAATACGGAGACACGCCATGCTCTCGCCAAAGAAAGCCAAAGCCAGCTTCAGCTGGGAAGACCCCTTCCAGCTCGACGGCCAGCTCACCGAGGACGAGCGCGCGGTGCGCGACGCCGCCCACACCTACTGCCAGGAACGCCTGCTGCCGCGCGTGACCGAGGCCTTCCGCAAGGAAGTCACCGACCCGGCCATCTTCCGCGAGATGGGCGACCTGGGCCTGCTGGGCGTGACCATCCCCGAGGCCTACGGCGGCGCCGGGCTCAACTACGTCTGCTACGGCCTGGTGGCGCGCGAGGTCGAGCGCATCGACTCGGGCTACCGCTCCATGATGAGCGTGCAAAGCTCGCTGGTGATGGTGCCGATCAACGAGTTCGGCACCGAGGCGCAGAAACAGAAGTACCTGCCCAAGCTGGCCACGGGCGAATGGATCGGCTGCTTCGGCCTGACCGAGCCCAACCATGGCTCCGACCCCGGCAGCATGGTCACGCGCGCCAAGAAGGTGGACGGCGGCTACAGCCTGTCGGGCGCCAAGATGTGGATCACCAACAGCCCGATCGCCGATGTCTTCGTGGTCTGGGCCAAGGACGACGAAGGCGCGATCCGCGGCTTCATCCTGGAAAAGGGCTGGAAGGGCCTGTCCGCGCCCGCCATCCACAGCAAGGTGGGCCTGCGCGCCTCCATCACCGGCGAGATCGTGCTGGACAACGTGTTCTGCCCCGAGGAAAACGCCTTCCCCGAGGTGCGCGGCTTGAAGGGCCCCTTCACCTGCCTGAACAGCGCGCGCTACGGCATCGCCTGGGGGGCGCTGGGCGCCGCCGAGGACTGCTATTTCCGCGCCCGCCAGTACGTGCTGGACCGCCAGCAGTTCGGCCGCCCGCTCGCCGCCAACCAGCTGATCCAGAAAAAGCTGGCCGACATGCTGACCGAGATCAGCCTGGGCCTGCAGGGCTGCCTGCGCCTGGGCCGCCTCAAGGACGAGGGGGTGGCGCCCGTGGAGCTCACCTCCATCCTCAAGCGCAACAGCTGCGGCAAGGCCCTGGACATCGCCCGCCTGGCGCGCGACATGATGGGCGGCAACGGCATCAGCGACGAGTTCGGCGTGGCGCGCCACCTGGTCAACCTCGAGGTGGTCAACACCTACGAAGGCACGCACGACATCCACGCCCTGATCCTGGGTCGCGCGATCACGGGCATCGCGGCCTTCAACTGACCGCACCGGCGGCCTGGGCCGCCCGGCCTCGGTGCAACCCGCTGCGCCGCGTGCACGCTTTCTGCTAGCGTGCGGGCGTGCACCACCTGCTCGACGCCCTCTCCCTGCCGCTGTTCGCCGCCGCCGCGCTGGTCTTCGTCAGCGTGCTGGCCGGCGTGGTGTCCACGCGCGCCGGCTTCTCGTTGCTGCTGGTCTTCCTGGTCGCCGGCATGCTGGCCGGCAAGGACGGGCCCGGCGGCTTCAGCTTCAACGACTTCCGGCTGGCCTTCTGGGTCGGCAACGTCGCGCTCGCGGTGATCCTGCTGGACGGCGGGCTGCGCACCGAACTGGCCACTTTCCGCACCGGCCTGAGGCCCTCCATGCTGCTCGCCACGGTGGGCGTGCTGGTGTCCGCGGCCATCACCGGCGCGGCGGCGCACTGGCTGCTGACCCTGTCCTGGCCCATGGCCCTGCTGGTGGGCGCCATCGTGGGCTCCACCGACGCGGCGGCCGTGTTCGCGCTGCTGAAGTCGTCCGGCGTTCGGCTCAACGAGCGCGTGGCCGCCACGCTGGAGATCGAGTCCGGCATGAACGACCCGATGGCGGTCTACCTCACCCTGGCCTTCATCGGCGTGGCGCTGGCCCTGGGCAACGCGGTGGCGGACGAGGTCACGCTGGGCGGCATCGCCTGGTCGCTGCTGCTGCAGTTCGGCTGGGGCGCGGCCATGGGCCTGGGCAGCGGCTGGGGCCTGGCCGAACTGCTCAAGCGCCTGGGGCGCGGCGCCGACGGCGGCGGCGGCATCCGCGCCCTGCTCATCGTCTCGGGTGGGCTGGCGGTGTTCGCGCTCACCACCTGGCTGGGCGGCTCGGGCTTCCTGGCGGTCTACGCCATGGGCGTGGTGGCGGGCAACCGCGCGCGCCGGCTGGTGCGCTCCTCGCTCTCGGCCATGGACGGCTACGCCTGGCTCGCGCAGGCCGGCATGTTCCTGCTGCTGGGCCTGCTGGTGTCGCCCAGCGAGATGATGGACACCCTGCTGCCGGCCCTGGGCGTGTCGCTGGTGCTGATGCTGGTGGCGCGGCCGGTGGCGGTGTGGCTGTGCCTCAGGCCTTTCCACTTCTCGCCGCACGAAATCGGCTTCATCGCCTGGGTGGGCCTGCGCGGCGCGGTGCCCATCGTGCTGGCGGTGTTCCCCATGATGGCCGGCGTACCCGGCGCGCACGGGTTCCTCGACGTCGCCTTCGTGGTGGTGCTCACGTCCTTGCTGCTGCAGGGCTCCACCATCGGGCTGGCGGCGCGCCGCGCCCATGTGGCCCTGCCGGACCTGGACGACACCGAGGAAGCCCGCCTGGTGTTCGGCGACTTCGTGCTCGACGCCAACACGCCGCTGGAAGGGCTGTGCGGCTTCTACGGCCTGCCGGTGCCCGGCGAATCGGACCAGACGGTGGGCCAGTGGCTGCGCAACGAACTGCACCGCCCACCGGTGGTGGGGGACGTGGCGGAACTGGGCAAGGCCGAAATCAGCGTGCGCGAGATGGACGCGAGCCGGATCACACGGGTGGGGATCAAGCTGGGTTGAGCCGGCGCCGGCGGGCATGCGCTGGCACCGGGCCCGACTTGCCCCTGGCGGCACGCCGCCTGGGGCGGCTGGGGTATATTAATAACCCATCGGTCAGTAACTAGCGCCCATGCCTGCCACCCCCCCGCCACCGCCCGCCGAGGCCCCGCGCCGCGCCCGCCGCAAGGAGGCGCGCCCGGGTGAGTTGATCGAGGCGGCCCTGGCCCTGTTCGTCGAAAAGGGCTTCGCCGCGACGCGCGTCGAGGAGGTGGCCGCGCGCGCCGGGGTGTCCAAGGGCACGCTGTTCCTGTATTTCCCCAGCAAGGAAGATCTGTTCAAGGCCGTGGTGCGCGAAACCGTCGCCGGCCGCTTTCCGGAATGGTCGAACGAGTTGGCCGAGTTCCAGGGCGACAGCGTGGAGCTGGTGCGCTACGCCATGCACACCTGGTGGGAGCGCGTGGGCATGACGCCCGCCTCCGGCATCACCAAGCTCGTCATGGCCGAGGCGGGCACCTTCCCCGAGATCGCCAGCTTCTACCAGAACGAGGTGGTCGCCCCGGGCCACGAGCTGATCAAGCGCATCCTGCAGCGCGGCATCGACCGCGGCGAGTTCCGCGAGATGCCGCTCGACTACGCGGTCTACAGCCTGATCGCGCCCATGATCTTCCTGCTCATGTGGAAACACGCCATGACGCCCTGCGCCCCGCCCTCGCAGCAGATCGATCCTCTGACCTTCATCGACACCCAGGTCGACCTGATCCTGAGCGGCATGCTCAAACGCCCGCGATGAGCCCCGCACGACCGCCCCAAAGGGCCCGCACCACAGCGCGCCGCGCGAAGGTTTCCCCATGACCACCTCCCGTCTGCGAAAGACCCTCTACTGGGCCCTGGCCGGGCTGGCCGTGGCCGCGCTGGCCCTGGGCGTGGTGCGCGCGCTGCACAAGCGCAGCGCCCAGGCCGCGCAGGCGAGCGCCGCCGCCCAGGCCCTGCAGACCGCGCCGGTCTATGAGGTCGCCGCGCGCGACGTGTTCACGGTGCGCCGCCTCGCACTGCAGCAGACGGCCGAGGTCTCGGGCTCGCTGGTGGCGGTGCAGACCGTGGCCATCAAGGCGCGGGTGGCCGGCGAACTGCAAGGCCTGACCAAGCGCGAGGGCGACAGCGTGGCCGCCAACGAGGTGGTCGCGCGCATCGACCCGACCGAGCCGCAGGCGCGCGTGCGACAGGCCGAGCAGCAGGCCGAGTCGGCGCTGGCGCAGGTGCGCATCGCGCAGCGCAACCAGAACAACAACCAGGCCCTGGTGCAGCAGGGCTTCATCTCGGCCACCGCGCTGGACACCTCGCAGGCCAACCTGGCCGCGGCCGAGGCCAACCACCGCGCGGCCATGGCCGCGTTGGACATCGCGCGCAAATCGCTCGCCGACACGGTGCTGCGCTCGCCCATCGCCGGCCAGATCGCCGCCCGGCCGGTGCGCAACGGCGAGCGCGTGGGCGTGGACACACGCGTGCTCGAGGTGGTCGACCTCTCGGCCTTTGAGGTGGAGGCCGCGCTGAGCCCGGCCGACGCCGCGCGCATCGCGCCGGGCCAGGGCGCGCGCCTGGTGGTGGAAGGCCTGCCCGAACCGGTGAACGCCACGGTGGCGCGCATCAACCCCAGCGTGCAGGCCGGCAGCCGCAGTGTGCTGGTCTACCTGCGGCTGACCGCCCAGCCGGGCATGCGCCAGGGCCTGTTCGCGCGCGGCGGGATCGTGGCCGGCACCGTCGAGGCCCCGGCCGTGCCGGTGTCGGCCATCCGCAACGACCGGCCCGAGCCCTACGTGCAGGTGCTGCGCGACGGCGTGGTCAAGCACGTGGGCCTGGCGCCCGCGCCCACGGGCAGCGTGGACGGCGTGCCCCACCAGGCGGTACCCGCCCTGGCCGAGGGCGACACCGTGCTGGCGGCCACGGCCGGCGCCATCCGCGACGGCACGCGCGTGAAGCTGGCCGCCGCGGCCAAGCCCTGAGCCCCGGGAGCGCGACACGCCATGTGGTTCACCCAGGTCTCGCTGCGCAACCCGGTCTTCGCCACCATGGTCATGCTGGCCTTCGTGGTGCTGGGCGCGTTCTCCCTGCAGCGCCTGCAGGTGGACCAGTTCCCCAACATCGACTTTCCGGTCGTGGTGGTCACCACCACCTACCCCGGCGCCTCGCCCGAAATCGTCG
This sequence comes from Hydrogenophaga sp. SNF1, assembly GCF_034421675.1. Classification (NCBI taxonomy): domain Bacteria; kingdom Pseudomonadati; phylum Pseudomonadota; class Betaproteobacteria; order Burkholderiales; family Comamonadaceae; genus Hydrogenophaga; species Hydrogenophaga sp. SNF1. The sequence continues at coordinate 1,309,794 of NZ_CP139793.1, read as the reverse complement.
AGTCCGAGGTGACCAAGAAGGTCGAGGAAGCCGTCAACGCCATCGCGGGCGTCAACAGCCTCACCTCGCGCAGCTACGAAGGCAACTCGGTGGTGATCATCGAGTTCCAGCTCACCGTGGACGGCCGCAAGGCCGCCGACGACGTGCGCGAGAAAATCGGCATCCTGCGCCCGCTGCTGCGCGACGAGGTGGACGAGCCGCGCGTGCTGCGCTTCGACCCCGCCAGCCGCTCCATCTGGTCGGTGGCCGTGGTGCCCGAGGCGGTGGACGGCCGCGCGATGTCGGCCGTGGAGCTGTCCACCTGGGCCGACCAGGTGCTCAAGAAGCGGCTGGAGAACGTGCGCGGCGTGGGCTCGGTCACGCTGGTGGGCGCCACGCGGCGCGCCATCAACATCGAACTCGACCCCGCCGCCATGCGGGCGATGGGCGTGACCACCGAGCAGATCAACGCCGCCGTCCTCAGCGAAAACCAGGACCTGCCCGTGGGCACACTCAAGACCGGCGAGTCCGAGCGCGTGGTGCAGGTGCTCTCGCGCCTGGCCAACCCGCGCGACTTCGACGACATCATCGTCGCCCGCCGCGGCGGCCTGCCCATCAAGCTGGGCCAGGTGGCGCGCGTGAGCGACGGCACCCAGGAAGTCGAGAGCCTGTCGCTCTACAACGGCCAGCGCACCTTGTTGCTGCAGGTGCAGAAGGCGCAGGACGAGAACACCATCGCGGTGGTCGACGGCCTGAACGCGGCGCTGGCCGCGGTCAAGCCCGAGCTGCCGCCCGGCGTTCGGCTGGAGCCCATCGCCGATGGCTCGCGGCCGATCCGTGTGTCGGTGCAGAACGTGCGCCAGACGCTGATCGAGGGCGCCATCCTCACCGTGCTCATCGTCTTCCTGTTCCTCAACTCCTGGCGCTCCACCGTCATCACCGGGCTCACGCTGCCCATCGCCATCATCGGCACCTTCTTCGTGATGAACGCGCTGGGCTTCACCATCAACATGATCACGCTGATGGCGCTCACGCTGTCGGTGGGCCTGCTGATCGACGACGCCATCGTGGTGCGCGAGAACATCGTGCGCCACGTGCAGATGGGCAAGGCGCCCTACCAGGCCGCCATGGAAGGCACGCAGGAAATCGGCCTGGCGGTGCTGGCCACCACGCTGTCCATCGTGGCGGTGTTCCTGCCCATCGGCTTCATGGGCGGCATCATCGGCAAGTTCTTCCACGAGTTCGGCATCACCATGGTCGCGGCGGTGCTGATCTCCATGTTCGTGAGCTTCACGCTGGACCCGATGCTGTCCTCGGTGTGGCACGACCCGGCCATCGACACGCACGGCCAGCCGCCGGGCCGCTCGCTGTACGACCGCACCCTGGGCCGCGTGACGCACTGGTTCGACCGCTTCCAGGACGACCTCGCCGACGGCTACCAGGCCGCGCTGCGCTGGTCGCTGCGGCACAAGCTGGCCACGCTGGCCCTGGCCTTGGCCACCTTCGTCGCCAGCCTGGCCCTGCTGCCGCTGCTGGGCACCGAGTTCGTGCCCAAGGCGGACTTCTCCGAGACCTCGGTCAGCTACCACACGCCGGTGGGCAGTTCACTTCCCGCCACCGAGGCCAAGGCGCGCGAGGTCGAGGCCGTCCTGCGCACCTTCCCCGAGGTGCGGTACACGCTCACCACCATCAACACCGGCAACGCGCAGGGCTCGATGTACGCCAGCACCTACGTGCGCCTGGTGGACCGCAAGGACCGCACGCTCAGCGCCGACGCTATGTCGGCCCTGCTGCGCGACCGGCTGCGCGCGGTGCCCGGCATCACCGTCACGCACGCCGGGCTGCTCGACGCCGTGGGCGGCGGCAAGCAGATCGAGTTTTCGCTGCAGGGCGACGACCTCGACGAGCTGGAACGCCTGAGCGCGCTGATCACCGAGCGGCTGCGCCCCATCGTCGGCCTGGTGGACCTGGACTCCAGCCTCAAGCCCGACAAGCCGACGGTGGACGTGGTGCTCAGGCGCGACCTCGCCTCCGACCTCGGCCTGTCCACCAAGGCCATCGGCAACAGCCTGCGCACCCTGGTGGCCGGCACCACCGTCGGCAACTGGCGCGCCCAGAACGGCGAGACCTACGACGTGATGGTGCGCCTGCCCCCGCCGCAGCGCCAGCGCACGCAGGACCTGCTGCAGCTGCCGCTCAGCGTGGGCAACGCGGCCGACGGCAGCGTGCGCACCGTGCCGCTGGCGCAGGTGGCCGACGTCGTGGAAGGCACCGGCCCGAACCAGATCAACCGCCGCAACCTCAACCGCGAGGTGTCCTTCAGCGCCAACGTCTACGGCCGCTCGGCCGGCGAGGTGTCGGCCGAGATCCAGCGCGTGGTCGACGGCATCGCCCTGCCGCCGGGCTACCGCACCGAGTTCAGCGGCTCCACCAAGAACATGAAGGAGTCCTTCGGCTACGCCCTGTCGGCGCTGGCGCTGGCCATCATCTTCATCTACATGATCCTGGCCAGCCAGTTCCAGAGCTTCCTGCAGCCGCTCTCGCTCATGACCTCGCTGCCGCTCACGCTGATCGGCGTGGTGCTGGCGCTGCTCATGTTCGGCTCCACCATGAGCATGTTCTCCATCATCGGCATCGTGCTGCTCATGGGCCTGGTGACCAAGAACGCCATCCTGCTGGTGGACTTCGCCATCCGCGCGCGCGAGGGCCGCGCCGGCGGCCCGCCGCTGCCGCGCGACGAGGCCCTGCTGCTGGCGGCCAAGGTGCGGCTGCGCCCCATCCTCATGACCACCCTGGCCATGGTCTTCGGCATGGTGCCGCTGGCCTTCGCGCTCACCGAAGGCTCGGAGCAGCGCGCGCCCATGGGCCAGGCCGTGATCGGCGGCGTCATCACCTCCTCGCTGCTCACGCTGGTGGTGGTGCCGGTGGTCTACGGCTACCTCGACGACCTGGCCGCCTGGCTGCGCCGCAAGGCCGGGCTGCCGCCCGCCGCCACGCCCCCGCAGGACAGTGCGCCATAGGGCGCCTCCTAAAATCCACCGGTTGTGCCGACCCCATTGGAGATATGAGATGACCACCGCGAACAGCCTCGAACAGGCCCGCTTCAACATGATCGAGCAGCAGATCCGCCCCTGGGAGGTGCTCGACGGCCGCGTGCTCGAGCTGCTGGGCCGGGTGCGCCGCGAGGACTTCGCGCCCGCCGCCCACCGGGCCCTGGCGTTCACCGACATGGAACTGCCCCTGACCCAGCCCGCGGTCGATGGCCAGTGCATGCTGGCGCCGCGCGTGCAGGCCCGCCTGGTGCAGGACCTGGCCCTCAAGCCCACCGACAAGGTGCTGGAGATCGGCACCGGCAGCGGCTACACCGCCGCCCTCATGGCCAGCCTGGCTCAGCGCGTGCTGTCGCTGGAGATCGAGCCCGCGCTGGCCTCGCAGGCCCGCACCCGCCTGATGCAGGCCGGCGTCACCAACGTCGAGGTGCGCCAGGCCGATGCCGCGGCGAACGGCTTCGCCGCCTGCCGCGCCGACGGGCCGTACGACGCCATCCTGCTCGGCGGCTCGCTGGCCGAGGTGCCACCCGCCCTGCTGGGTCTGCTGGCGCCGGGCGGGCGCCTCGCCGCCATCGTGGGCGACGAACCCGTGATGCGCGCCACCTTCATCACCCGCGGGGGCGAAGCCGACTACCGCAGCGCCCAGCCCTGGGACACCCTCGCGCCGCGCCTTCGCCACTTCCCCGAGCCTTCGCGCTTCCGCTTCTGAACCGGCGCCACCGCATGCAAGCCATCACCCCCGCCCAGCTCGACGACTGGCTGCGCCAGGAAACCGCGGACGGCGCCACCGTGCCCGTGCTGCTCGACGTGCGCGAGCCCTGGGAACTGCAGACCGCGAGCGTGCCGCCCGGCCCGGGCTACGACCTGCTGCCCGTGCCCATGCGCAGCGTGCCCGCCCGCCTGGCCGAACTGGACCGCGACCGCCCCATCGCCTGCCTGTGCCACCACGGCGGGCGCAGTGCCCAGGTGGCCCGCTTCCTGCAGGACCAGGGCTACACGCGCGTGGTCAACGTACACGGCGGCATCGACCTGTGGTCGCGCGAACGCGACCCGTCGATCCCGCGCTACTGATATGAAGCACCCCCTGCGCCGCTTCGCGGCTTCTCCCTCTCTCGCCCACGACGGGCGGGGGACGGCACCCCAGGCCCGGCAGAGCCGGTTCCTCGGTGCCCCCGGCCGTCGTCTCTGAGGAGCTATCCATGATCTTTGCCGTTGCCTTTCGTCCGATGGCGGTCGCCGCGCTCCTGGCCCTGGGCGCGGCGTCCGGTGCACAGGCCCAGAGCCTGGTCCAGCTGTTCGAGGCCGCGCGCGGCTTTGACGCCACCTACCTGGCCGCGCGTTCGTTGTACGAGGCCAACCTGGCCCAGGCCGACCAGGCGCGCGCCGGCCTGCTGCCCCAGGTCGGCCTGGGCGCGGGCGCCAGCTGGGCGAACCGCGACAGCAGCAACAAGCTGCTCGACGGCACCAGCAACAGCCAGAACGTGACGCTGTCGGCCAGCCAACCGCTGTACCGGCCCGCCAACAAGCTCGCCAACGACCAGGCCATCCTGTCCAAGGACATCGCGCAGGCCCAGCTCGTGCAGGCCGAGCAGGACCTGATCGTGCGCGCCGCGCAGGCCTATTTCGACGTGCTCGCCGCCCAGGACACGCTCACCTTCGTGCGCGCGCAAAAGACCGCGGTGGAACAGCAGCTCGCCGCCGCGCGACGCAATTTCGAGGTCGGCACCGCCACCGTGACCGACGCGCGCGAGGCCCAGGCCCGCTTCGACCTGGTGATCGCCCAGGAGATCGCGGCCGAGAACGACCTGCGGGTGAAGAAACTCGCGCTCGACCAGCTGGTGGGCCGCAGCGGCGTGACGCCCCTGCCCCTGGCCACGCCGGTGGACCTGCCGCCGCTGGAGCCCGCGACGCCGCAGGGCTGGCTGGACCGCGCGGGCGACCAGCACCCGGCGATCCTGAGCGCGCAGCGCAACCTCGACATCGCCAGGCTCGAAACGCAGCGCGCCGAGGCCGGCCACAAGCCCACGGTGGACCTGGTGGGCCAGTACCAGGTGGCGCGCGCGCCGTCCGGCGTGCAGGGCATACCGGGCAACGTGCGCAACAACAACGCCAGCGTGGGCGTGCAGTTCAACATGCCGCTGTTCGCGGGCTATTCCATCCAGAACCGCGTGAAGCAGACCCTGGCGCTGGAGGAAAAGGCCCGCGCCGACCTCGACGCCGCCCGCCGCACGGTGGACCTGCGCACGCGCAGCGCCTTCCTCGGCCTGGTCTCGGGCCAGGGACAGGTGAAGGCGCTGGAAGCGGCCGAGACCTCCAGCCAGAGCGCGCTGGAAGCCAACCAGCTGGGCTATCAGGTGGGCGTGCGCATCAACATCGACGTGCTCAACGCCCAGAGCCAGCTCTACCAGACCAAGCGCGACCTGGCCCAGGCCCGCTACAACGTGCTGCTGGGCAGCCTGCGCCTGCGCCAGGCCAGCGGCGAGCTGACACCGGCCGACCTGCAGGCCGTCGACGCCTTGCTGGCGCGCTGAGCGCCGGTCCCACCGGGGGGGTCGGCGTTCGAGCCGCCCACCCGGAGCCGATACACTCCCCCGATTGCCCACCCGCCCGGCCCCGACCCGGGCGGGCCCGTTTTTCACCCTGCAGGAGATGACGTGCAAGCCGTCAACGTGCTGTGCATCAAATGGGGCCGCAAGTACGGCCCCGAATACGTCAACAAGCTCCACAGCATGGTGTCGCGCCACCTGAGCCGGCCCTTCCGCTTCGTCTGTCTCACCGACGACGCCACCGGCATCCACTCGGGCATCGAGGTCAAGCCGATTCCTGCCGTGGGCTTCGACGAATTCGACCAGCGCAAGCCCTGGACCTTCGGCCACGGCTGGCTCAAGCTCACCAGCTTCGCCGACCCGCTGTACGACCTCACCGGCCGCACCCTGTTCCTGGACCTGGACATCGTCATCGTCGACAGCCTCGACCCCTTCTTCGACCAGCCCGGCGAATTCGTCGTGATCAAGGAATGGGACAAGACCGACGGCACGGGCAACACCTCGTGCTACCTCTACACCATCGGCGCCCACACCGACGCGCTGGAGCACCTGAAGACGGGCTACCCCCAGTCCATCGCCGACGTGCGCAACGAGCAGGAGTACATCACCGGCTACCTGGGCCGCCAGGGCAAGGTGAGCTTCTGGCCCGACGGCTGGTGCGTGAGCTTCAAGCGCCACTGCATGCAGCGCGGCCTCATGGGCTGGTTCAAGCCGCCCGAGATCCCGCCGGGCGCCCGCATCATCGCCTTCCATGGCAAACCCAACCCGCCCGACGCCATCGCCGGCGTGAGCGGCAAGTGGTACCGACGCGTGCTGCCCACGCCATGGGTGGCCGAACACTGGCGGTGAACCCGCCGCGCGCCACCGCCACGCTGAGGGCCTACCAGGGCCTGAGCCGCGCGCTCACGCCCTGGTTGTTGGGCTGGTTGTGGTGGCGCGGCCGGCGCGAACCCGGCTACCGCGACCGCCTGGGTGAACGCCTGGGCCGCTTCGCCATCGAGCCCGAGCGCCTCGGCGGCCTGTGGCTGCACGCGGCCTCGGTCGGCGAGGTGCAGGCCGCGCGGCCCCTGATCGAGGCCCTGCTGCACGACTGGCCCGCGCACGCCCTCACCGTCACCACGCAGACGCCCACGGGCGCGGCCGCGCTGCGCGCCGCCTGGGGCGATCGCATCGCGCACCGCTTCGCGCCGCTGGACACGCCGGGCGCGGTGCGCCGCTTTCTCGACCGGCTGCAGCCGCAGGCCCTGGTGCTGGTGGAGCGCGAGCTGTGGCCGCAGTGGTTGTTCGAATGCGCGCAGCGGGCGCTGCCGGTGCTGCTGGCCAACGCGCGCCTGTCCGAGGGGTCCGCGCGCACCTACAGCCGCTGGCCGGGGCTGATGCGGCACGCCTGGCCCCGGCTCGACGTGGCCGCCGCCGACGGGGCCTCGGCCGAGCGCCTGCGCGCGCTGGGCGTGCCGCCGCAGCGGGTGACGCTCACGGGCAACCTCAAGTTCGACGCCGCCCCGCCCGCGCAGGCGCAGGCCCTGCCGCCCGAGCTGGGGTCGCGCCGCCTGGTGGTCGCCGGCAGCACGCACGACGGCGACGAGGCCGCCTGGCTCGACGCCTGGCGCGGCCTGCGCGAGCGCCACCCCGACGCCCTGCTCGTGCTCGTGCCGCGCCACCCCCAGCGCTTCGACGCCGTGGCGGCCGAGCTGCGGCGCCGTGGCCTGGCCTTCGCGCGCCGCAGCATCGGCGACGCCGTGGAACCGCAGACCACCGTGCTGCTGGCCGACACCATGGGCGAGCTGATGCACTGGTACCGCCACGCCAGCCTGTGCTTCGTCGGCGGCACGCTGGCGCCCGTGGGTGGCCACAACCCGCTGGAGCCCATGGCCCTGGGCCAGGCCTTCCTGTTCGGCCCGCACACCACCAACGCGCCCACCCTGTTCGACGAAGCCCAGGCCGCTGGCGCCGGGCTGGCGGTGCACGACGCGGCCACGCTGGAGCGCGCGGTGGACGAGGCCCTGCGCGACCCCGCCGCCTGGGCCGTGCGCGGCGCGGCGGCACGCACCCTCATCGACGCCCACCGCGGCGCGGCGCCGCACGCAGGCCCACCTGCGCGCGCTGCTGGGCGATGTCGACGGCTCGGCACTCGGACCGGTCCAGGTCGCCACGCGGGACGGCGACACGCTCTGGCACGACCCGCGCCGCGTCGACGCAAGCGACGCGCCCCGCCTGTTCGAGGCCCAGGCGCCCACCGAACACCTGGCCACCGGCAGCGGCCGTGGCCAGGCGCGGCTCGTGCAGCACCAGGGCCAGGGCCTGGTGCTGCGCCACTACCGGCGCGGCGGTCTCATGGCGCGCCTGAGCGAGGACCGCTTCCTGCGCGAGGCCGCGCACCGCAGCCGCGCCATGCGCGAATTCGCGCTGCTGCGCCTGCTGCGGTCCTGGCGGCTGCCCGTGCCCGAGGCCGCGCTCGCGCGCCACCGCGCCCACGGGCTGGTCTACAGCGCCGACATCGCGGTCGGCCTGATCCCGGGCAGCCGCAACCTCGTGCAGCGACTGCAGTCCGTGCGCCCCACGCCGGCGGACTGGGCGGCCCTGGGCCGCGCCATCCGCGCCCTGCACGACCGACAGGTCTTCCACGCCGACCTCAACGCCCACAACCTGCTGCTCGACGCGCAGGGCCGTGCCTGGGTGGTCGACTTCGACAAATGCGCCGTGCGCCCGGGCGATGCCTGGAAAGCGGACAACCTCGCGCGGCTGCAACGCTCGTTGCGCAAGGAAGCGACCCGCGTGCACCCGTACCACTGGGACGAAGCCGACTGGACCCACCTCACCACGGCCTACGAGCGGCCCGACGCCACCCCCCCATGAGCTTCACCCACGCCTGTTCCACTGGCGCCCGCGCCGCCCTGGTGCTGTGCTTCCTGGCCTTCCCCATGTCCGTGGCCCTGGCCAACGTGGCCCTGCTGCTGACCTTGCTGCTATGGTTGCTCTCGCTCGCCGGTGCGCCAGCGCGCGCCGAGCTGCGCGAGGCCTTGCGCAACCCGCTGGCCGCGCCCGCGCTCGCGCTGTTCGCCTGGATCGTGATCGCCGTGGCCTGGTCGCCGGCCGACCCCCAGGGGATCCTGGGCGCCTTGCAGAAGTACCTGAAATTCCTGATGGTGCCGATGTTCATCGCGCTGCTGCAGGACCCGGCCACGCGCCGGCGCTGCTGGCATGCCTTCATGCTGGCCCTGCTGTTCACGCTGGCCGTCACCTGGCTCAGCGTGTGGATCGAGATTCCCTGGACGCGCGCCAGCCGCTTCGGGCGCGTCAATGACCACACCGTATTCAAAGACCACATCTCGCAAGGCTTGATGATGACGGTGTTCGCAACGATCACGGCCCTGATCGCCATCACCTCCCGCAACACCGTGTGGAGATGGCTCTGCGGCGCACTCTGGGTGCTCGCCACCGTTTCCATCCTCTTCCTGTCCGAAGGGCGCACGGGCTACCTTGCCTGGGCCGCGTCCAGCGGCGTGTTCGCCATTACGCTGGCCTTCGCACACTCAAGGCGCGCCGTTCTCGGCGCCGTGGTGGGCTTGATCGCCGTGGGGGCGTTGGCTTTCGCCACGTCTCCGGTTTTTCAGGAACGCGTGGCCAATGCGTGGCGAGACATGCGCACCGTCCAACTGGACAACACCCCCGGCGCCGTGGTCACCTCCACCGGCGCGCGCGTCGAGATGGCCCGATTCGCCCTTGACGCTTCGCTCCAGGCCCCGGTGTTCGGCCACGGCACCGCGTCCTATCCCGTACTGGCCAAGCAGCACTTCACCAGCACCGAATGGTGCTCGGTGGTGTGCCCGCACCCGCACAACCAGTTCCTCTTCTTCCTGGTCGAACAGGGCGCCATCGGCCTGCTGCTGTTCCTGTGGTTCATCGCCGCCATCGCGCGCGAGGGCTGGCGGCACGACCCGCCGCGGCGCGCCTTCTCCCTGGCCTTCGTGGCCACGCTGGCGGCGGCCTGCCTCTCGCACAGCTCGTTCTGGTTGTCGACCGAGAACCATTGCCTCATCCTCATGAGCGCGCTCACCATGGCCAGCCTGCGCGCGCGGCGCGCGCCGGTGTCCACATGACCCGCCTCACCATCGCCTTCCACTCCAACCAGATCTCGTTGCGTGGCACCGAGGTGGCGCTGTACGACTACGCGGTCGGCGCCGAGGCGGTGCTGGGCCACCGCGCCGTGATCCTGCACGACGCCACCCACCCGGGCAACGACGGGCAGGCAATCGCCAAGTTCCGCGCGCGCTTCGACGTCGCCGCGTACCGCGAGCGCGGCGAACTCGACGGCCTGCTGCAGCGCCACGGCGCGCAGCTGATGTACGCGATCAAATCGGGCAAGAACGATGGCCTGGTGTCGCGCACGGTGCCCACCATGGTGCACGCGGTCTTCCCCACGCACCCGCGCCAGATGCATGGCGCGTCCTACGCCTTCATCTCGGAGTGGCTGAGCCGGCGCTGCAGCGCCGGCCGCATCCCGGCCGTGCCACACATCGTGAGCCTGCCCGCCGAGGACAGCGACCTGCGCGCCGAACTGGGCATTCCCAGGAAAGCCAAGGTGCTGGGCTGCCACGGCGGCGCGCACAGCTTCGACGTGCCGGCGGCCATCGAGGCGGTGCGGCGCGTGCTGGCCACGCGCGACGACACCTGGTTCCTGTTCCTCAACATCGAGCCCTTCGTCGACCACCCGCGCGCCCGCTTCCTGCCCGGCACCAGCGATCTGGTGTTCAAGACGCGCTTCATCAACAGCTGCGACGCCATGCTGCACGCGCGCCTGCAGGGCGAGTCCTTCGGCCTGGCCTGCGGCGAGTTCTCCGTCCGCAACAAGCCGGTGCTGACCTACGCGCGCAGCAAGCACCGCCACCACCTGGACGTGCTGGGCGACGCCGGCTGGCCCTACCGCGACGCCGACGACCTGGTGCGCCGCATCGAATCGCTGGACCCCGCCGCCGTCCGCGCGGGTTCCTGGGACCGCTACACGCCGCTCTACAACCCCGAGCGCGTGATGGGCCTGTTCGACCAGCACCTGATCCAGCCCGCGCTGCGCAACCCCTCACGCGAGCGGCCCCAGCTGCACGTGCCCTGGGTCGACACCCTGGCCTATTGGCGGCTGAAGCTGGACATGCGCCTGCGGCGCGGCGCTCGCCTGTGACACCGATGAAACGGCCCTTCCCATGAGCCTGCCGCTCTTTGACCCCCGGGATCCTGGCGCCGCGCCCAGGGTCTACGACTGCTTCACCTACGACGGCGAAGACTGCCTGGATCTGAGGCTGCGCGCGCATTGGGACCGCGTCGATGTCTTCGTCATCGTCGAGGCCGCGCTGACCTTCGCTGGGCACGCCAAGGCCCTGAGTTTCGACCCGGCGCGCTTCGGCTGGGCCATGTCCAAGATCCGCTACCTCCCCCTGAGCGAGGACAGCTTCGCGGGCTGCAAGACGGCCTGGGACCGCGAGCGCCGCCAGCGCGATGCCCTGCGCCAGGGCTATGCCGATGCGGCCGACGGCGACGTGGTGGTCATCGCCGATGTCGACGAGATCCTGCGGCCGGAGAAGATCGGCCCCGTGCCCGCGGGCGAGGTTCAGGTCTTTGAGCAGCTCATGCTCTATTTCTACTGCGATTACCTCATGATCTCGGAGCCCTTCTGGCGCAAGGCCATCGCCGTCAGTGGCGCCGATGCCCTGCGCCACACGCCCGAGGACCTGCGCAACGACAAGGCGCTGAGGCAATCGATGCGCGAGGTGGTGATCCCCGACGCCGGCTGGCACTTCAGCTACCTGGGCGGCATGGAGATGATCGAAAAGAAGCTGGAGCGCTTCTCGCACCAGAACCTCAACAAGCCGAAGTACCGCGATCGCCAGAAGAACCTGGCGCGCCTGTACGCCGGCAAGGACATCTACCACCGCCCCAAGCAATGGGGTCGCGTGCAGCTCACCGCCGGGCAATGGGCCCCCGAGGTCGTGGAACGCTGGTTTCGGGAGCGTCCCGAGCTGCGCGCGCCCGAGGACATCCGCAGCGCCGGCAGCCTGGCCGCCGTGCTGCGGCGTCAGCGCGAGCGGCCGCGCTGGCGGCGCGCCTGGGACAAGCTGCGCCTGCGGATCTGGAACGCCTTCTGAGGCCCCACGCCGGCCGCTAAGGCCGCCAGCGCGCCAACCCCATCCAGCGGCCCGCCATGCGCGCCAGCAGGCGCGGCGACCAGGCGATGGCGCGCAACGGCAGCGCCACCGTGGTGCCCAGCAGCACGCTCCAGCGCTGCCGCCGCGCCTGCGCGGGCGAGCGGTGCTTGGCCGTGTAGATCAGCTTGGACTGCGCGTGGTGGTAGCCGCGCAGGTACTCGCTTTTCCACGGCGCCTTGCCTTTGACGGAGCCGCGCGCGCGGTGCACCGCCGTCACGGCGGGCCACACCACCAGCGGGCGCTGGTGCTGGAACAGGCGCAGGCAGAGGTCGTCGTCCTCATAGTAGAGAAAGAAACGCTCGTCGAAAAAGCCCACGCCCTCGAAACGCTCGAGGCGCAGCAGCATGGCCGCACCGACCACGAAGCCGACGCAGGCCGGCCCTTCGGCGCCGGGCCCGCGCGAGGGCCACAGGGTGCTGGGCCAGCGGTAGTTCACGTCGGGCCGGCCCGGCGCGCCTTCCAGCTGCGGCGCGACGACGGCGGCCTCGGGCATCGCCTGCGCGGCGCGCACGAGCTCGCGCAGGCCGTCCGGCGTGACCTCGCAATCGGGGTTGAGCAGGAAGGCGAAGGGCGTCTTCACCCGCGCGATGGCGCGGTTGTTGGCCGTGCCGAAGCCCAGGTTGCGGCCATGCTCCAGCACCGTGGCGCGCGGCCAGCGCGCGCGCGCCTGCCCGGGCGTGCCGTCGCCACTGCCGTTGTCGGAGATCACCACGTGGGGGCAGTGGGCGAGCAGGCCGTCGAGCGCGGGCAGGCAATGGGCGCTGTGGAACGTGACCAGCACCACGGTCACGTCATTGAGCAGATCCTCAGCCATGCGTGCCCTCATCGGGAAATGCCGCGGAACCGGCTTTGCCGGGCCGCTGGCATTGCCCCCTTGAGGGGGTGGCGCGAAGCGCCGCGGGGGTGTTCATATTTGTCAATGCGCGCTCGCGCCCACGACGGCGTCGGGCTTGGCCTGCTTCAGCAGGTCCAGCATCGTCGCCTCGATGCGGTGCAGCGCCTCGATCGTTTGGCCTTCGAAGCGCAGCACCAGCACCGGCGTGGTGTTGGAGGCGCGGATCAGCCCGAAGCCGTCGGGCCAGTCCACGCGCACCCCGTCGATGGTGGAGACCCGCGCCGGCGCCTCGAAGCGCGCCAGGTCCACCAGCGCCTTGACCACCGCGTGCGGCTCGCCCTCGGCGCAGGCCACGTTGAGCTCGGGCGTGCTGTGGCTGGTGGGCAGGCCGTTGAGCACGGCGTTGGCGTCGGGGTGACGGCTCAGGATCTCCAGCAGGCGCGCGCCCGCGTAGCTGCCGTCGTCGAAGCCGAACCAGCGCTCCTTGAAGAAGATGTGGCCGCTCATCTCGCCACCGAGCGGGCTGTCCAGCTCCTTCATGCGCGCCTTGATCAGCGAATGGCCGGTCTTGTAGATGTGCGGCACGCCGCCGGCGGCCTCGATGGCCGGGCCCAGGCGCTGCGAGCACTTGACGTCGTAGACGATGGCGCCGCCCGGCACGCGCGACAGCACGTCCCGCGCGAACAGCACCATCTGGCGGTCGGGGAAGATGTTGTGGCCGTCCTTGGTGACGATGCCCAGGCGGTCGCCGTCGCCGTCGAAGGCCAGGCCCAGCTCGGCGTCGGTCTCGGCCAGGGCGCGGATCACGTCGCGCAGGTTCTCGGGCTTGCTCGGGTCGGGGTGGTGGTGGGGGAAGTTGCCATCGACCTCGCTGAAGAGCTCGATCACCTCGCAGCCCAGGGCGCGGAACAGCGCGGGCGCCGAGGCGCCGGCCACGCCGTTGCCGCAGTCCACCACGATCTTCATCGGCCGCGCGAGCTTCACGTCGCCCACGATGCGGTCGCGGTAGGGGCCGGCCACGTTGACGTGGCGCACCCGACCGCCCTCGGCGCGCTCGCCGCCGTCGCGCTCGATGAGCTGGCGCAGGGCCTGGATGTCCTCGCCGTAGATGGCCCGGCCGCCCAGCACCATCTTGAAGCCGTTGTAGTCCTTGGGGTTGTGGCTGCCGGTGACCTGGATGCCGCTGTGGCACAGCGTGGCGGCGGCGAAGTACAGCATGGGCGTGGTGACCATGCCGACGTCGATGACGTCGATACCGGCCGCCACCAGGCCGCGGATCAGCGCGGCCGACAGCGCCGGTCCGCTCAACCGCCCGTCGCGGCCCACGGCCACGGTGCGCTCACCCTGGCGGCGCGCCACGGTGCCGAACGCCAGGCCCAGCGCTTCGGCCACGCGCTCGTCCAGCGTGCTCGGCACCACGCCTCGGACGTCGTAGGCCTTGAAGATGGAGGCGGACACTTGCATGCAGGGGCTCCCGTGAGGTGATGGCAAAGCGGGCATTGTAGGAAGCGGGGTGCCGGCCCCCTGTTACAGGATCATGTCCGGAAACGGCGGGTCGGCCGGCGCACGCGGGCCTACCATGGCCGCCATGGACACCCGAACCGCCACCGACGACGACGCCCGCTACCTCGCGCTGTGCGCGCGCGACGCCCGCTTCGACGGCCGCTTCTTCACCGGCGTCACCTCCACCGGCATCTACTGCCGCCCGGTCTGCGCGGTGCGCACGCCGCGGCGCGCCAACTGCCGCTTCTTCGACCACGCGGCCCAGGCCGAGCGCGCGGGCTTTCGCCCCTGCCTGCGCTGCCGCCCCGAGCTGGCCCCGCTGTCGCGTGCCTGGTCGACGCAGGACGCCAGCGAGCTGCTGGTGCAGCACGCCAGCCGGCTGCTGGACGACCCCGCCCAGTGGACCGGCGACGACGGCCCCGCCATGCAGCGCCTGGCCGCCCGGCTGGGCGTGAGCGACCGCCACCTGCGCCGCGTGTTCGAGGCCCGGCTGGGCGTGTCGCCCCTGCAGGTGCTGCACACGCGCCGCCTGCTCGCGGCCAAGCAGCTGCTCACCGACACGCGCCTGAGCGTGTCCGCCGTGGCCGCCGCCAGCGGCTTCGCCAGCCTTCGCCGATTCAACGCCGCACTGCTGGAGCGCTACGGCCTGAGCCCCACAGCCATGCGCCGGCGCGGCGGCAGCGGCGAAGCGGGCAGCCAGGCCATCGCTTTGGGGTGGCGTCCGCCGCTGGACGTGGCGCCGCTGCTGGCGTTCCTCGACGCCCGCCGCCTGCCCGGGGTGGACGCGACCGACCTCGCCGCCGGGCGCTACTGGCGCACGCTGCGCCTGCACACGCCCTCGGGCGCGCACACCGGCTGGTTCGGCCTGCGCTTCGAGCCCGAGCGCCACCGCGTCTGGCTGCACGCCAGCGACGGCCTGCTGCCCGCCCTGCCCACGCTGATCTGGCGCGTGCGCGCGCTGTGCGACCTGGACGCCGACCCGCACGCCATCGAGGCCGTGCTGGGCACGCACTTCCCCGGTGGCGCCGGCCTGCGCGTGCCCGGCGCCATCGACGGCTTCGAGCTCGCGGTGCGCGCCGTGCTGGGCCAGCAGGTCACGGTGGCCGCCGCGCGCACCCTGGCAGGGCGGCTGGTGGCGCGCTTCGGCGAGCCGCTGGACACCCCCGACCCGGCGCTCAACCGCCTCTTCCCCACGCCCCAGGCGCTGGCCGAGGCCAGCGGCGAGGGCCTCGGCACGCTGGGCATCGTGCGCCAGCGCCAGGTCGCCATCCAGGCGCTGGCGCGCGCCGTGGCCGACGGCGCACTGGACCTGGGCCCGCACGCCGATCTGGCCGCCACCACGCGCGCGCTCACCGCCCTGCCAGGCATCGGCGCCTGGACGGCCCAATACATCGCCATGCGCGCGCTGCGCTGGCCCGACGCCTGGCCCGCGGCCGACATCGCCCTGCACAACACCCTGGGCCTGAGCGGGACGCCGCGCGAGCGCGAACGCGCCTGCGAGGCCCTGGCCCGGGCCTGGCAGCCCTGGCGCAGCTACGCCGTGCTGCGCGCCTGGGCCGGCCTCTACCGCGCGGCCCCTCCCCCCACCCCCGCCACGGATTCGCCATGAAACTGCCCCACACCCTCATCCAGACCACCATCGCCACCCCCCTGGGCCCCCTGCGACTGGCCGCCACCGAACACGCCCTGGCCGGCGCCTGGTTCCACGACCAGCGCTACGCGCCCGAGCCGGCCCTGGTCGCGTCGTGGCGGCCCGACCCGCACCACCCTGTGCTGCGCGAGGCGGCCCACCAGCTCGCCGACCACTTCGCCGCGCGGCGGCTGGCCTTCGACCTGCCGCTCGACCTGTCCTTCGGCACGCCCTTCCAGACCGCCGTCTGGCGGGCGCTGTGCGCCATCCCGGCCGGCCACACGCTGAGCTATGGCGAACTCGCCCGCCGGCTGGACGCACCGAACGCCGTGCGCGCCGTCGGCGCGGCCGTGGGCCGCAACCCGCTCAGCGTCGTGGTGCCCTGCCACCGGGTGCTGGGCGCGCGCGGCGGGCTCACCGGCTATGCTGGCGGACTGCCGCGCAAACAGGCCCTGCTGCGGCTCGAAGCCACCGGGCGGCCTGCCCCCCTACCCATCCCCATGCCCGCATGACCCCCCTGCTGCTGCTCGAATTCGTCGCGCTCGCCGCCCTCTGGGGCGCGTCCTTCCTGTTCATGCGCCTGGGCGCTGCCGAGTTCGGGCCCGTGCCCACGGCGGGCCTTCGCGTGGGCATCGCGGCCTTGTGCCTGCTGCCCATGTTCCTGAAGGCCGCCGTCTGGGCCGACTTCCGCGCGCGCTGGCGGCCCATCCTGCTGGTGGGCCTTCTCAATTCCGGCCTGCCCTTCCTGCTGTTTTCGTTCGCGGTGCTGCACATCCCGACGGGCGTCTCGGCCATCCTGAATGCCACGGTGCCGCTCACCGGCGCGCTGGTGGCCTGGCTCTGGCTGAAGGACCGACCGGGTGGCTCGCGCATCCTGGGGCTGGTGATCGGTTTCGTCGGCGTCACGCTGCTGGTGCTGGGCAAGTCGGGCGTGGACGCGCGCGGCGCGACCAGCGCGCAAGGCTCGGTCATGTCGCTGGTGGCCATGGGCGCCTGCCTGCTGGCCACGCTCTGCTACGGCATTGCCGCCAGCTTCACCAAGCGTTACCTGTCGGGCGTGGACCCGCTGGCCTCGGCCAGCGGCAGCCAGATCGGCGCGGCGCTGGCGCTGGCCCTGCCCATGGCCTGGCTCTGGCCCTCGCAGCCGGTGAGCGCGGGCGCCTGGACGGCCGTGGTGGCGCTGGCCGTGCTGTGCACCTCCATTGCTTACATCCTTTACTTCCACCTCATCGAACGCGCCGGGCCAGCCAAGGCCCTCACCGTGACGTTCCTGATCCCGGTGTTCGCCCTGGTCTACGGCGCGGTGTTCCTGGGCGAAATGGTGAGCGCCTGGATGGTGGGTTGCGGCCTGGTCATCGTGTGCGGCACGGCGCTGTCGACGGGCTTGGTGAAGGTGCGAGCGCTCGAACGCCAGGCACCCTGAGGGCGGCTAGAGGCAATGCGGCCCTATGATTTTTTCCGCCACCCTGGTGAGCACCCCGATGCCGAAGGCACCGGCCAGGCTCCCGGCCACCCGCCCGGCAATCGCGCCCGGATCCAGTTCACCGTTCAGGATCAGAGGCACCCCCAGGAAAACGAACGCCGCCGTACCTGCCACGGCCCCCGCGGCCACGCCTGCGCCCCCCCTCAGCCGCTCGCACCACCCGCCCGGCCCTTCGGCGCCCACGTCCAGCGGCGCCTCGGGCAGCGCAGGGCGATTCAACTTGGTCTGAACCTGCACCACCAGCTCTGGCACCGGCTCGCCCGTGTCTTGCGGCTCAGTCCCCGGCGGCTCCGTCTCCAAGCGGGTTTGGCGCTGATCGTCCAAGCCGTCCCCTGGCACGGAACCGCCCGGCCATGAAGCGCTCAGGTCCGACGGCACCTTGCGCCGGCCGGCAGCCTTGCTGGCTGATTGCATGAAATGACTCCCAAAAAAATGAAGCTGCTGGTGTGCACGCCTTGCGGAGGGTCCTTCAGCAGAAGCTGTGAGGGGCCTGGGGCGTCCACTCGTTGAACTGGTACTCGTACATCGCTCTGGCCGCGCCAACGGCGGCCGCACCCAGCGGGATGCCCGTGCACAGGGACGCCGGCAGGTGCTGGACCAGAAAGAGATCGTGGTCGTCGTAGAAACCCAGGTAAGCGATCAGTGCGGCCATGCCCGGGCCGACAAGGCCGCCGAACAGCATCGCCTTGGCGATGTTTGTCCAGGATCGATGGCCCGCCGCCGCTTCAGAGTCGGTGCTGGAATCGGAACTGGCCTCGGCGCCGGACCCCAGGGCCAGCGGTGACCGCGCGACGCTCTGCACCGCGGCGGCGATGGCCTCCGGTTGCACGTCGGTGCGCGCGGCAGCGGGGCAGAGCACCGAGGGCTCTGGGGGGTCGACATCCATTGACGCCGCGTCCTCCAGGGCCGGGCCTGCGGAGACCGCGACCGGCGACCGGGACCGGCCCTTGTTGGTCGGAATGGACTGTGTTTTGGCTTGCATGGGGGCTGATGAAGAAACGACGCCATGGGCACCACCCTGGCGAGAAGGGCCGGCACAAGCCGGCGAAACGCGTTGCACGGGCGCGAAGCACGCCCCCCAACTAGCTCAAGCGCCGCGACCGCGCCATCGCCTCGGACTGCAAATGGTGGTATCGCTCGTCGCAGCGGCCCAGCGCCACGGCGTGCTCATAGGCCTGTTGGGCCGACTCGGTCTCGCCCAGCGCGGCGCAGCACTCGCCCATGCGGAAGGCCGACGGCGCGTGGGTGGCGTCCTGGCCGAGGGCCAGCAGGTACATCACCGCCGCTTCGCGGTAGCGCTGGCGCTTCTGCAGGCACAGGCCCGCGAGGTAGCTGTACTTGACCGAGCGCGCCTCGTGCGCGACCAGGGCCAGGCTCACGGGCAGGGCGCGCTCGTGGTCGCCGGCCTCGTAGAGCTGCATCGCCACCGCGTACAGGGCCTCGTAGTCTTCATGGTTCATGCCACGCAGGTCACCCGGGCTGTGGCCGGACTGCAGCGCGTCCGCGCAGTGTTCGAGCAGGGTTCCCATGCCGGCCAGGGATTGGCAAGACGCGGCGATCGCGCCTTCGATGACGGGATCGGGGTGGGCGGGAAGCGAATGGATCATGGTTGTTGCCCCACCGAGCCGTCGGTCGTGGACGCCCGGTAGGCCATGTCCAGGCTCAGCCCGCCCCGCCCGAAGCGCACGGCGCCCAACCCGGACTGGGCCCGCAGCACGGCGTCCACCGCCTGCACTCCACCCGCCTGGGGTTCGGTGACCGGAGCATGGCGGGGTGGTGGGTGGCTGTCGGCGCCAGCCACGGCCCGCGCCGTGGTCGGTGTATCGGTGAAGACCGGGCCATGCCCGAAGGCCCCCTTGACCGCGTGGGTGAATGCCTGCATGAAACCCTCCTGAAGGTGTGACAGCCATCGCCGAAGCACGGTGCCACGGCGCGCTCGCCGGCAGCCGGGCGAACGGCGTCTGAGTGGCGCCGCGCCGACCGAGGTTCGGGGCACGGCACCCCCATCAGGCAAACATAAAAAAGGCCTCCACGGTGTGGAGGCCTTGCGTGCGGCACCGCTCGGGCGTGCGATCTGGTCAGAACCCTCGGTTTCAGGCCGGCACGACCGCTTCCTGCCGCGTGCGCATCTGCAGGTGGGCCAGCGCCGCCTCCACCTGGTCCACCAGCACCAGGCACAGGTCGCCGGGCTGCAGTCGCTCCAGCGCGGCGTCGATGGCGTTGAACTCGCCCCGGATTTCCAGCACCTCGCGCACGCGCGGGGCGCCCGCCAGGCCTTCGCGCAGCAGGCCGATCACCTCGCCGTCGGCGCGGCCGCGCTGGCAGGCGTCCTGGTACAGCACGACCTCGTCGAAGGCCTTGCCCAGGATCTGCGTCTGCTCGCGGATGTCCTGGTCGCGCCGGTCGCCGGCACCGCTGATGACCACCGAGCGGCGCTGCGCCGGCAGCGCCTCCACCGCCTGCACCAGCGCGCGCATGGCGTCCGGGTTGTGGCCATAGTCGGCGATCACGGTGGCGCCGCGGTACTCCATCACGTTGAAACGGCCGGGCGCGTTGTGCGCGTCGTTGTGGAAGCTGGCCAGGCCGCGGCGCACCGTGTCCCAGGCCAGGCCCGCGCCCCAGGCGGCCGCGATGGCGGCCATGGCGTTCTCGACCTGAAAGCCGATCTGGCCGTTGCGCGTGATGGGAATGCCCGAGAGCTCGAAGCGCTCGCTGAACCCGCCCTGCTCGGCCACCACCGCGCCGCTGTCCACGTAGACCACGCGGCGGCCCTGGGCGCGGTGCGTGGCCATGACGGGCTGCTGGCGGTCCTGCGCGAAGTAGATCACCTCGCCGGGGCAGTTGTGGATCATGTCGGCCACGATGGGGTCGGCCGCGTTGAGCACGGCGTAGCCGGTCTCGGCCACGTTCTGCACGATGACGCGCTTGAGCACCGCCAGGTCCTCGACCGTGGTGATGTAGTTCAGGCCCAGGTGGTCGCCCGCGCCCACGTTGGTGACCACGGCCACCTGGCAGCGGTCGAAGCCCAGGCCTTCGCGCAGCACGCCGCCCCGCGCGGTCTCGAACACGGCGGCGTCGACGTCGGGGTGGGCCAGCACGTTGCGCGCGCTGCGCGGGCCGGCGCAGTCGCCGCTGTCGGTCTGGTGGCCGTTGACGTAGACGCCGTCGGTGTTGGTCATGCCCACGCGCAGGCCGCTGGACGCGAACAGGTGGGCGATCAGGCGCACGGTGGTGGTCTTGCCGTTGGTGCCGGTGACGGCCACGACGGGGATGCGGCCGTCGCCGCCATCGGGGTACATGTCCTCGATCACCGCCTTGCCGACGTCGCGCGCATGGCCGTAGGAGGGCGAGAGGTGCATGCGCAGGCCGGGCGCCGCGTTCACCTCGACGATGCCGCCGGCCTGGTCTTCCAGCGGCTTGAGCATGGTCTCGCAGACCACGTCCACGCCGCAGATGTCCAGGCCGATCATCTGCGCCGCCGCCACGGCGCGCGCGGCGATCTCGGGGTGCACGTCGTCGGTGACGTCGGTGGCGGTGCCGCCGGTGCTCAGGTTGGCGTTGTTGCGCAGCACCACGCGGCGGCCCTTGGCCGGCACGCTGTCGGCCTGCAGGCCCTGCACGGCCAGGCAGCCCAGGGCGATGTCGTCGAAGCGGATCTTGGTGAGCGCGGTGGCATGGCCCTCGCCGCGGCGCGGGTCGGCGTTGACGATGTTCACCAGTTCGCGCACCGTGTGCACGCCGTCGCCGGCCACCTGCGGCGGATCGCGGCGCGCGGCCGCCACCAGGCGATCACCCACCACCAGCAGGCGGTAGTCGCTGCCCGGCAGGTAGCGCTCGACCAGCACTTCGCCATAGTCGGCCGCCGTCTGGAACGCGGCGTCGAGCTGCTCGCGCGCCGTCACGTTCACGGTGACACCCTTGCCCTGGTTGCCGTCGCGCGGCTTGAGCACCACCGGCAGACCGATCTCGAGCGCGGCGGCCCAGGCGTCGTTGGCGTCGCTCACGGGCCGGCCCTGCGGCACGGGCACGCCAGCGGCTTGCAGCAGCCGCTTGGTGAGCTCCTTGTCCTGGGCGATGGATTCGGACACGGCGCTGGTGCGGTCCACCTCGGCCGCCTGGATGCGCCGCGCGCGGCTGCCCCAGCCGAACTGCACCAGGCTGCCGGTGGTCAGGCGCCGGTAGGGAATGCCGCGCGCCACCGCCGCATGGACGATGGAGCCCGTGCTCGGCCCCAGGCGCTCGTCCTCGTCGAGTTCACGCAGCTCGGCCACGGCGGCGGTCAGATCGAAGGATTCGCCGCGCAGCACCGCCTCGATCAACCCATGCGCCAGCGCCAGCGCGCGGCGGCCCACGGCCTCCTCGCTGTACTGCACCACCACCTGGTAGACGCCCGATTCGAGGGTGGCCGAGGTGCGGCTGAAGGTGACCGGGCAGCCCGCCTGCGCCTGCAGCGACAGCGTGGCCACTTCCAGCACGTGGGCCAGCGAGAGCGAGCCGCCGGCGCTGTGCAGCGCGCCCGGGTGCGGAAACTGCTCGCGCAGGCGCGCCTCGAAGCCCGGCAGGCTGGCCAGGGCGCGTTCGTTGTCGCCGCAGTGCACCACGGTTTCGATCGCGGTGTGGCGGGTCCAGAGGTTGGGGCCGCGCAGGGCCCGGATGCGGGTGAGTTCCATCAGAGGCTCTTCTCGGCAAGGGATTCGGGGGACGGCTGCGCCGCGGGCTCGCGCCGAACGGGGGCGTGGGCGATCGGGGCTTCGCGGGCGAAGGTGCGCAGGCCGGCGGCCATGAGCGCGGGCGAAATGTCCAGGGCCCAGGCCGCCGCCAGCGAGGCGAGCAGCACCGCCGTCTTGTCTTCGGGGGCCACGCCCTCGCCCAGCGACACCTGGGCCAGCGACGCCACCACATGCTCCTGCTGGCCGTCGCTGAGCACGAGGTCGCCCTGGCGCAGGAAGACCGCGCGGCGGTACTGCGCCAGGTGCTCCACCAGCACCGGCAGCTCGGGGTCCTCGGCGTAGAAGATGACATCGCCGTCGCACAGCGGCGCCATCTCGGCCACCACCGGGTCGGCGGCGTTGAGCACGGCCGCGCCATCGGGCAGCACCACGTCCACCTGGGTGCGCATGACCTTGAAGAGCTGCTCGACCTCACGGATGTGGCAGGCCGCCAGCGCGGGGCTGCCCGAGGCGTCGGTCACCACGCCCACCTGGCAGCGGTCGTAGGCCAGGCCTTCGTTGACGATGGTCAGCGGGTCGTTCTCGAACACCGCCGTCTGCACGCCGCGGTTCATCAGCAGGCGGCGCGCCGCGCCGGCCTTGGAAAAATCGCCGTGCTGCAGCGCCCGGCGGCCCAGGAACAGGCCCGCCTTGCACGCCAGGCCCACCTGCGGACCGCTCAGCGAGGCCAGCCAGGCCACCAGGCGCGCGATGCCAGTGGTGCCGCGGCTGCCCGCCACGCCCACCACCGGCACGCGGCCCGAATCGCCGGGCACGAAGAGGTGGTCGACGATGGCGCGCCCCACCGGCCGCGGCTGGCCCACGGCGGGCTTGAGGTGCATCAGCAGGCCGGGGCCGGCGTTGACCTCGACGATGGCGCCGCCCTGATCGGCCAGCGGGCGCGAGATGTCCTGCGCGACCAGGTCGACGCCGGCGATGTCCAGCCCGATGACACGCGCGGCCAGCGCCACCACGCGGGCAACGTCCGGATGGACCTCGTCGGTGCAGTCCACCGAGAGGTTGCCATTGCGCATGATCAGCACGCGCTGGCCGGCGGCCGGCACGCTGTCGATGGTGTGGCCCTGGCGCTGCAGCTCGACCGCCATGGCGGGGTACTCGTCGAGGTGGATGGCGTTGAGCGGGAATTCCTCGTTCAGGCCGCGGCGCGGGTCGCTGTTGATCTGGCTGTCGATGAGCTGCCGCACGCTGCTGCGGCCGTCGCCCGTCACCCAGGCCTCGTCGCCGCGCGTGGCGGCCACCACGCGCCCACCCACCACCAGCAGGCGGTGCTCCAGGCCGCGCACGAAGCGCTCGACCATGACGCCGCTGCCTTCGGCGTCGGCCACGACGAACGCCGCCTCCACGTCTTCCTGGCGCATCAGCTCCAGCGACACCCCCCGGCCGTGGTTCGCGTCGGTGGGCTTGACCACCACCGGAAGACCAATGTCGCGCGCGGCCTCCCAGGCAGCCTGCGGGCTCTCGACCACCTGGCCCTCGGGCACCGGCACGCCGCAGGCGGCGAGCATGCGCTTGGACAGGTCTTTGTCGCTGGCGATGCTCTCGGCGATGGCGCTGGTGCGGTCGGTCTCGGCCGTCCAGATGCGGCGCTGGCGCGCGCCGTAGCCGAGCTGCACCAGGTTGCCGTCGTTCAGGCGGATGTGCGGGATGCGGCGGCCGGTCGCGGCGTCGACGATGCTCGCCGTGCTGGGACCCAGGCAGTGGTCGTCGACCAGCTCGCGCAGCTCGTGCACCGCGGCGGCCACGTCGAAGGGGCTGTCGTTGATGGCGGCCATCAGCAGTTCGTGCCCCAGCGTGAGCGCGCGCCGCGCCACCCGCTCGTCGCGGGCGCGAAACACCATCTTGTAGACGGCGCGCACCGGCGTGCTGCGTGTCTGGCCGAAGCCGGTCTGCAGGCCCGCCAGGTTCTGCAGCTCGATCACCACGTGTTCGAGGATGTGGCCGGCCCAGGTGCCTTCCTGCAGGCGCTGCAGGAAGCCCCCGCGCTCGCCCACGCCGCACTGGTGCTCGATCAGGCCAGGCAGCCAGGCCGTCAGGCGCTCGTACAGGCCGGGCAGCAGGTGCGAGGGGTAGTCCTCCAGCTCACCGATGTCGATCCAGCTCTCGAGGACCGGGCGGTAGGTCCAGATGTTCGGTCCGCCGAGGTAGCTGACGCGCAGAAAACGAATGGGTTGTTTCATGGTTGTCGATTCAACGGCATAACGCGATGGCGGCTCCGTGGACTTACTCGGCGTTTCATCTAGGACAATATCGGATACGCCCGCGGGCGCCGGTCATTTTCCGGATGGGTCCACTTCTAATGAATTCACCTTTACCCGAACTTACGTCGCCGTTCAGTGCCTTGCCGTCACCGTTTCAAGACGGTCTGCGGGCGCGCTTGCTGGACAACGAGCAGGTTTCAAGTTGGCTGCAGCTTGACCTCGATTCGCAATTGAATTTTTCTGCCGGCTTGCTGGTGCTGACCACCCAACGGCTGTTGAGCTGGGAGCCCGGCGGGGCCGATGCCGGCTGGCGTGAGTGGTCCCTGGGTGGCGTATTGTGCTTGAAGCACAACGACCATGCAGGCCTCGCGCAGCTCAGTGTGCACGGCGCCCAACAGCGGCTGGCTATTTGGCGTTTTACTGCGACGCACAACACACGCGCGCTGCGGTTCATTGCAGAATTCGACCGCCTGCAAGCCCTTCGCAACCGTGCTGGATTAAATGATGCGGTGCAAAAACCCGCCCCATCATCGACCAACGCAATACCGCTGTCGCCAAATCACGAAAGCGAGTTGTCGCCGATTGGCGACGAATTAATCGACACCCCGGAATTGCACCGGTCGCCGTCCACCTGGGTGCTATTGCGGCTCGGACGATTCGCCAAACCGTACCGCGCGCAATTGGCCCTGGGTTTTGGCCTGACGCTGGCCGCCACGGCCGCCACGCTGGTGCCGCCCTACCTGACCATGCCGCTCATGGACGAGGTGCTGATCCCCTTTCAGAACGGCCAGCGCATCGATCCCTGGCAGGTGGCCATGCTGCTCGGCGGCCTGCTGCTGGCGGCGCTGACGGCCTGGGGCCTGGGCTGGGCGCGCACCTATGTGCTCTCGCTGGTGTCCGAGCGCATCGGCGCCGACCTGCGCACCACCACCTTTGAACACCTGCTGGCGCTCTCGCTCGAGTACTTCGGCGGCAAACGCACCGGAGACCTGATGGCCCGCATCGGCTCGGAAACCGACCGCATCTGCGTGTTCCTCTCCTTGCACGCCCTGGACTTCGCCACCGACGTGCTGATGATCCTGATGACCGCGGTCATCCTCTTCAGCATCAACCCCTGGCTGGCGCTGGTGACGCTGCTGCCCCTGCCTTTCATTGCCTGGATGATCCACCTCGTGCGCGACCGCCTGCGCACCGGCTTCGAGAAGATTGACCGCGTCTGGTCGGACGTGACCAACGTCTTGGCAGACACCATCCCCGGCATCCGCGTGGTGAAGGCCTTCGCGCAGGAAAAGCGCGAAGCCGCCCGCTTTCGCGAGGCCAACCGCCACAACCTGGAGGTCAACGACAAGCTGAACAAGACCTGGTCGCTGTTCACGCCCACGGTCACGCTGCTCACCGAACTCGGCCTGCTGGTGGTCTGGGCCTTCGGCATCTGGCAGGTCTCGCGCGGCGACATCACGGTGGGCGTGCTCACCGCCTTCCTGGCCTACATCGGCCGCTTCTACAGCCGGCTCGACTCCATGAGCCGCATCGTCTCGGTCACGCAGAAGGCCGCCGCCGGCGCCAAGCGCATCTTCGACATCCTCGACCACGTCTCCAACGTGCCGGAGCCCGCGCAGCCCGTGAGCCGCCCGCGCATCGAGGGCGGCATCTCACTGAACGACGTGCACTTCCGCTACGGCAACCGCTCGGTCATCCGCGGCATGAACCTGGACATCCGGCCCGGCGAGATGATCGGCCTGGTGGGCCACAGCGGCTCGGGCAAGAGCACGCTGGTCAACCTCATCTGCCGCTTCTACGACGTCAGCGGCGGCAGCATCCGCGTCGACGGCACCGACGTGCGCCAGTTCGCCGTGGCCGACTACCGACGCCACATCGGCCTGGTGCTCCAGGAACCCTTTCTGTTCTTCGGCACCATCGCCGAGAACATCGCCTACGGCAAACCGGACGCCACACGCGCCGAGATCGTGGCCGCCGCGCGCGCCGCGCACGCGCACGAGTTCATCCTGCGCCTGCCGCACGGCTACGACTCGCTGGTGGGCGAGCGCGGCCAGGGCCTGTCGGGCGGCGAGCGCCAGCGCATCTCCATCGCGCGCGCGCTGCTGATCGACCCGCGCATCCTCATCCTCGACGAGGCCACCTCCAGCGTGGACACCGAGACCGAGAAGGAGATCCAGAAAGCGCTCGACAACCTCGTGGCGGGGCGCACCACCATCGCCATCGCCCACCGCCTGTCCACATTGCGCCGCGCCGACCGGCTGGTGGTGATGGACCGCGGTGAGGTGGTGGAGGTGGGCCCTCACGACGAGCTGATGGCGCGCGAGGGCGCCTACTGGCGGCTCTACATGGCGCAGTTGCGCAACGTGGACGCGGAAGACGAGCCGAGCCTCGCGCCACCCAACGCCAACCCCACGGCGCATGGCGCCACGGCAGGCACCGACTGAACGCGGAGATCAGCATGACGACGATCGACTGGACACTGCGCCGAGACCCGCAAGGCCCGCTGCAGCTCACCACCGCCGATGGGCAGGTGCACGCCGGCGTGATGCCCGTGCGCGCCTTCCCCCTGGCCGCGCCCGACGAGGGCCTGTCGCTGGTGGGCAGCGACGGGCACGAACGGGTGTGGATTCAGCGCCTGTCGGCACTCGACGCCGCGACGCGCGCGCTGATCGAGGAAGAACTGGCGCCGCGCGAGTTCATGCCCCGCATCCAGCGCATCCTGGGCGTCTCGGGCTACGCCACGCCCAGCACCTGGACGGTGGAAACCGAGCGCGGCCCCGCGCAACTGGTGCTCAAGGCCGAGGACGACATCCGCCGGCTCGACGGGAAGCGTCTGTTGATCCAGGACGGCAATGGCCTGCAGTTCCTCGTCGCCGACCGCTTCGCGCTGGACCGATTGTCCCGACGCATCCTCAATCGCTTTTTATGACAACCAACCCGCTCCGCCAGGGAGCGAGGATGGGGAATTGGGCGGCCGCCCCACGACCGGCAACGCCGAGACGGGTCAATGACGATCGGTGCGGCCAATGCGCCCCGCCACAGGCCCAGATGAAAAGACGTCGAATGAATGGCCTCGGGTAGGCATCGCCGTCTTCCTGCATCAGAAAAGGCGACATCGGCTCATCGGCCGCGTGGGAACTGATGAGCCGAACTGGGTCAAGGATTGAGACGAGACCAAGGGGCGGCCGAACATCCAGCCACCCCTTGGCGCGCATGCCTTCATTTAGGGAAGAAACACCACTTGAGATAGCCACCTGCTGGATCCCCAAAAGTCGAGTTGTTGCACTTCTGCGTATTGTTGAGAGTCTGGCTCGTGTCGCCCATCATACTACTTCCGCCCGACCAACCCATATAAAACACGGTATTGCATGCAAGATAGCCAGCCGTGCTGCAGCCAGAATTGCCATTCACAACCGTGTCTTTAAGCAGAGTCGAACTGTTCTCCACGGCCACAACCTTGAATGGCGCCCCCACACTCCCGTGCCCAAAACCAGAGAGCCATGTCAACTTCTCACAGTTTTTTGCGCGATTGGGGTAAGGATCACCCCCAAACGCCGTGTTATTGCAACCCGACGATCCCGACGTGGTGAATGCCTTGAAGGTCCACTTGCCGCCGCAGGAAGTGTCTCCACAATCCGGTATATCGGTTACCCCATAACGAATAAAATCCCCTGGGGAATAGCTGAACGACCCGCCTTCGATCGCAACCGAAGCCCAGCTTCCGCTGTATGCCATGGCAGAACCAGCCCCCCACAACGCAGAGAGCGTCAGAAAGCAACTGAAAATGAGCTTAAGCAACCTTGATTGACAGATATCCATGTGAGCACCTTTAAACAGAGAATAAAAGAGTGCATCTGGCCATCCACCGGCAAGACCGATTGAAATGGTCGACACGTTCCCGGTAATCCCTCCCTCCTGCGGCAGATTGCCGACCTATTACGGAAGGCATCCCCATGTACCAGCCTGGGAGAGACGTTAATACAACCGTCCAGACAATTCATTCGGCCAGTTGGCTGATTCCGCCTGAACGGTCGAATTTCGCCCCCTCATAGGTGGACCAATGGTGGCAAGGCGGTGAAGACTGCGACGCTGGTCGCCATCGCCAACCACCGCATCCACGTCGATGCAACTGACCCTATCCCCGGATTTCGAGTCGTTCTGTTACAGAGAAGCCCGGCATGATGAACGCCCCGTAGGGGCCAGCGCAAGGCACCTAATACGCCGACCCCACGTATGAGCCATAGTCGCCGGCCTCTCGCGGCTCTCTGCATAGTTTGGGAGACGCTCATGGGCCCCGTCGACACGTTCGCAGCGGCCCTCCCTGCCACAGCAGGTTTCCGCTTATCGAGCTGCGCTTCCTTGGGAACCGCCATGAGAAATAGCCTGCCAGCCAGGGAGACGTGCAATTCGATCCGCTGAGAATCTGGGCAGGTGAGCTATTCCTGCCCTTATTTTCTATTCCAGAGAGGAAGAAGAGGACGTCCCCGCAATTCAGCGGCGGACAATGACAGACCTTTCCGATAGGTCGGCAGGCGCATTTTTTGCGCAAACATGGAGTCGGCCGGTCGATAGCCCTGAGGCACGACCGGCCCAAATTTTCAGCCTCCCCCAACCGAATTCATGAGACTTCGTTTAGCCCATTTCTCTATTTCGGGAAGAAGCAATTTTTCGCGGTACCCCACACTGGGTCACCCCCAAAAGATGCAATTGAACAGGTCATCGAACCATTAAGAGTTGCAGTCTTCGAAAATGCACTCGAATTGCTCGTCCATCCTATGAAGTATGCAGTATCACATGGCACGCCGGCCATGGCCAACGCCGCACAGCCCGAGTTACTGTTGGACACCGTGGAAGAAAGGTTGGTATTACCTTCCGGAGCAACATATTTCAGCTGATAACTAACCCCCGTCTGTCCCGAGACGCCAAACAGGGACAGTCTTTCACAGTTCTTTGCCCTATTGGGATAGGGATCCCCCCCCCACCAAGTATTGTTGCAGTACACCGTCGTCGCACTGGTGAATCCCTTGAAGGACCAATTACCCGTACACGCTTGAGTTGAACAATCCGGGATATCAGTCACGCCATAACGGATGAAATCACCCGGCTGAGCGACAAAGGACCCACCCTCGATCGCGGCCGACGTCCAGATACCGGTGTACGCCATTGCCGAACTCGCACCGAACAACGCGACAAGCGTCAAAATACCACTTAGCAACAGCTTAAAAAAGCTTGATTGACAAATATTCATAACAGCACCTTTAAAAAAGAAAGAGTGCATCTGGCCATCCAATAGCAATGCCCATTGCAAATGGTCGACACGTTCCCAGCTACTCCCTGATACCGTGGGACCCCCGCCAACTGAGCGGACTGCCCAAAGAGTTCGTCTGGAAGAAACAGTAATCCAGACACGTAAAACACTCAATTCGGCCAGTGGGATGATTCCGCTTGAACGGTCGAATCTGACCCCTCACAGGTGGATCAATGGTGACAACGCGGTGAAGACTGCGCCGCAGGCCGCGCACCCGAGAATCCGGGTCCCGGATGTCACGAGTGGCGTGCAGGCCCAGCATTCACCATCTTGCCCAGCCCCGTGAGGGCTAGGCTGCGCCGAGAGTGGCCGCGAGGCCGGGCCCGCCGTTCTGATGCGTGAGTGCGCCGGGGCGAGCCGATCGATCGACCGGCGCCAGGCGCGCTGATGGGCCAGGAAATGAAAACGGGCTACGCGATTTCTCACGTAACCCGTTGATGTGTCTGGCGGAGTGGACGGGGCTCGAACCCGCGACCCCCGGCGTGACAGGCCCACACCAAAAGTCAGCAACGGCGCGAGCGACAGCCTGATTTGATATTCCAAAAGCGGGCGCTCGGCCAGGACTTTTCCCTGGGGACAACTTGGGGCTATTCCAAAGATTTCAGCCCTGCGGACGGCTCCAACTGGCGCCTAGTCCAATGGTCACGGGCATCGGTCACCAGCCACCCTTGCAGCACGAAGCGCTCCTCGCCCGCAGGACCTATGCGCTCCATGCCACGCAGGTGCATGCCCTGTGGGGAGACGCAGAAGAGCTTGACGTCGTAGAGCTCGACCAGCGGTCCATGGGTGACGTTGTCAGCCTGAAGGGTGGCCACCTTGTAGCTGCCACCAGGCGTGCGCATCTCGTGTGTCCGCAGCTCGCCCACCAGCGGCTCGGAAGACCGCCCGCGGGACCGTTTCCTGCCATTCTGGTGAGTGAACTCGACGACGACGCGCATAGATATACTGTACAAACATACAGTCTTTGCGCGCAGCCACTTGGCGGTTACATCAGGCTGGACCAGCGTCAAAAGTCTCAACTGGCGCCAGCTTTAGCAGGGCACTCGCCTCCTGTATCGTGCCCTGCAGCCACTGGTCCACGTCGGCTAACTCGATCGGGATCACGCTGCGTTTGTCCTGCTTATCCGGGTCCAGCTTCGGGTCGGGCTTGTGCATGCGCGACATGAGCGGGTGCGCGTCGGCGTTGATGGTGAGCATCGTGTAGCTCTCGACCTCCTCGCCCGTCTTGGGGTCGCGCCAGACGTTCCACAGGCCGGCCAGGCCCCAGAGGTCGCCGTCGGCGCGGCGAAAGCGCCACCAGACGTTTTTGCCGCTCTCCCAGTTTGGTTCGTCGAAGGTGGTAGCCGGGATGATGCAGCGCTGTCCGCGAGCCCATGGCTGCTTGAAGCTGGCCTTGGCTGCCACTTCCTCGCTGCGCGCGTTGTTCGTGGACGCCTTGAAGTCCTGCAGGTCTTTCACGAACCACGGGACGAGGCCCCAGCGCCCCACCACCACCTCGCGGCTGTAGCCGGGGTCGTGACGCGCGCGGCGGATGAAGGGCCCCGGCTGGCGCGGGAAGACGTCGCCGCCCTCCCACCAGCGGTTTTCGTCCTTCGGGCCGCCGATGTGCCAGAAGCGCTCGATCTCGGCGATGCGCGGGGTGCCATAGCGGTTGCACATGGGCCCCAGAATACCCCCATGGAGCATCCCACCCTAATGCGCGTGCCCGGGCCGCCGCCTGTGATGTTCGAGGAGCGGATCCTGCCCCTGGCGCCAGAGGCCTACCAGGTGAGCCAGGCAGGCGCCTGGTGTGTGGTCACAGTGATGGCCACCGGTGAGGAGGTCTACCGTGGGCCCGGACCGGTCGAGGTCCTGCGCTCGCGCGCGCCGTTCTGAAAACAACTGGAGGAGACCTAATGCCTACCGCTCAAGAACGCCTAGATCAGATCAATCTCAAGCTGGATCGCGCATCCGCCCACATCGACGAACTCCAACGGCGCATCGGTGAGTTCTTCAATACCGACCCCATTCGGGTATCAACAAAACGCGATGCCACAGATACAGGCATCGTCTACTACGTATCGCACATCGATCCATCGCCGCCCATGCTGGCAGCGGTTGTTGGAGATGCAATTCAATGCATGGTCACCGCACTGGATCACGTCGCGTGGCACATCTGTTGCAGCGAGACGAACGGCAATCCCACAAGCCCATCGAAGATCTACTTTCCCGTCGCCGACAACGCAGCTGACTACCTCAAGAACAGAGCTCGCAAGCTTCCCGGAGTGTCGCCCGCCGTTCTCGCTGCGTTCGACGCGGTCAAGCCGTACAAGGGAGGCAATGACGCAATCTGGCAACTGCATGAGCTGAACCGCACAGAGAAGCATCGCACGCTGCTCACCGTAGGCTCGACGACACATGGAACAGACATCGGACAGTTCATGTGGAACAGCATGAAATCAGCTCCGAATATGCCCCCAAAACTACTGGAGAGAATGGGGGAGAACACGATGTTTCGTTTCGTGCTGAAAGGAGACCACGACGGCACGATCCCGATAGCGGTGGGCATGGAGTTGTTCGGCGACCTAAGCGGCGACCCTCCGCGGTCAGATTTCAAGTTTGAGTGGGGCATCGGCCTCAAAGAACCGAACGTAGTCACCCACCTCAACATCGTCGCCGCACTGCGCGACTATCAGGTCGCCGTTTCGCGGGTCGTCGACGACCTGAAGGGATTCCTCAAGACCACCCCGTAATTGCTCGCCGCAACTCGTAGCGATCGAAGCGAACACGCGTCTACGCCTCCGGGAAAAATTTCCCCCTCCACCCAAAGGCAGAGGGGGCGAACGCGCGGCATCCGATGGTGTAGTGGCTTCACCACCGCGCGAGGAGACAACCGGGTCAGGGGCTTAGCGCGTCGTAGGAGCGCTCGCAGGTCTGGCCGGCGATTCGGAGCCGGTCAGCGAACTCGCCGACTTGGACAAGCTCTCCGCTATGCCTTGCGAGCATCCCTGTGAGCAGATCGAGGGCGTCGGCACCTTCGACACCCGCGCCTGCGACGGCAGTGGCGGGGTGCTGGGGGGCGCTACGGAGGCGGGCGGCAAGGGTGGCAAGCTGCCCCCGCAGGCGCTCAGCAGCAGCGCGAGCGTCAACAGCGTGGCCCTCAGCCACAAGGCGGGCTTGGTCGGCTTCATCTGCGGCTTTCTGCACCTCTGCGGTGCGGCGTCGTTCTTCGGCTCGGGCAGCCTCGGTGGCGCGGCGCGCCTCCCGCTGCCAATCGGCATGTACCTGGGCGTGCTCGTTGCGGGTGTCGGCATGGGCGCGCTGCTCGTTCGCCAGGCGCCAGGACTGCAGCCCAGCGATGGCGGCGAACCCGAGCAGCAGCCAGGCACTGAGCTTCACGCTTCCCCCACCGTGGCCGGCGCCTCGCCCATCACCAAGTCATGGTCTGGCAGGGGCACGGCCAGCGGCCAGCGGTAGCCGAGCACGCGGGAGCGGGGAAATGCGGCGATGCTCACGGAGTTACCCTGGTTTCCGCCGAGCAACAGCAGGTCGCCGTGTCGGTCCACGCCGGCACCGAACGCCACATGGCCGCCGCCGGTGCGGCCCAGGACTGTGATGCAGCCCGGAACGGGCTTGTCGAGCGGGCGCCCCCATTCGAGGTAAGACCGGGCCGACTCGAAGCGGCTGGAGACGATGCCGACGTTCTCCAGGCAGAAGCCCACGAAAGCCGCGCACCAGGGCGTCTCGTCGTCGCGGATGCCACCGCGCTTGATGGCCTTCCACATGGCCAGGATCAGCGGGTGGTGGTTGACGCCGGGGATCTCGCGCACGCCGAGGTAGCGGCGCGCCTCGGCGAGCCAGAGGGGATCGATGCTCATCGCCGGTCCTTTCCTTTGCCGCGCTCGCGCGGTGTTTCCAGGCCCATCCAGTCGCTGGTGCGCTCCCACGTGTAGCGTGCCGGGCCGGCGACGTTCTGCGCCCACCACCGCGCGCGATCGATTGGCGTGCAGTAGCGCTGGCTCATGCTGCGCGGCGTGCCAACCACGGACAGCAGCAGGCCGATGAGGCAGGCCGCGGCGAAGGCGAGGCACACGGCGCCGGCAGGTAGGTTGCCGACGAAGCCAGCGTGCGCGGTTCCCATTCCCGCAGCGCCGCCGACGACCACCAGCACCATCACGTGCAGCGGAACGGCCTGGCGCTTGACATAGGCCGAGAGCAGCAGCAGGTTGACCCACATGCCAAGGCCTAGCAGCAGCAGCACCAAGCGGGCGACATCGCGGCCGGTGGCCGTGGTGGTGATCCAGGTGAGGAGCGCGTCCATCATTGGCCTCCTGATTTCGGCACCGGCATGGCGTCGGCCGACTTGCGAAACCAGCCCCAGACGATGGGCACCAGCCAGGGCCAGGCGATCGAGAGGACCGCCGCCAGCACCAAGTCGTTGGCGTAGACATCGCCGAACTGGTGGGCGATCACGCGCGCGGCGAAGGGCGCGCCCAGGCCGCCGAACAGCACACTGATGGCGCCGTTGGCGATGGCGGCCTTCGCGCCCGATGGCGCGCGCAGAAGGAAAGCGATGGCCGCGCCGGCAGCGCCGATCGCCCAGGGCAGCGGATCCGCGCCCAGCATCGCCGCCGTCATGCCCGCCGCTGCGGTGGTGGCCGTGGTAGTTGCCGCGAGGGCCGCGGCGGCGGTTGTGGTGACAGGTTCGGTCATGTGGCCCTCAGTCGTGGCGGTGCAGGCTCTCGGCGGCCCAGCGTTCAAGGTCGGCCGGGCTGGGCACCGGATCGAATGGGGCGTTGAAGCCCACGTTTCGCAGCCACAGCGCGCACATCTCGCTGCAGATCAGGCCGCCCACGTTGCGCGTGCTCTTGCCCACCAGGTGGTAGAGCGGGCGCAGGGCGAACAACAGGTAGTCCATCCAGCCGTAGGTGTGGATGGAGTCGCGCTGCAGGTAGCCCTCGCAGGCCTCGCGCGTGAGGCCAGGCACCTCGTACAGCACCACCCACTTCGGCGCGGCGTAGCGCGGCCAGTCGCATTTGCGCGGCAGCAGGTGCATGTCGAACATGGTGCCCGCGGCCTCGTCCACAAACCCGCAGTGGTAGGCCGTCGAGCCCGTGAACAGCTTCGTCAGCCGCGCGCTGAAGTGCTCCGCTGGGTCGGCGTGGATGAAGGCGAGCTTCACGCGTCCACCTTCTGGTAAATGCGGCGAAACCAAGCACCCATTTGGGCGTCGGTGCCGATGCACAGCTCACCGTAGAGGCCCATGTCCAGCGTGCCACCGAGGACAGCCTCGTGGTCCCAGCGCCTTTGCTTGCCGTCGAGCTTCACGTGTGCCGGCATCGGTGCGCCACCGGCAATGGCGACGATGAACTCGGCAGCGCTCATCTGCACGCCGTTTGAGTCAAGCCAATAGCGTCCATTGGTGAGGTCGAACATCACCCACTTGCCGCCGTGGAAAACCTCCAGCACCTGGTGGCCGTCGTCATACCCGTTCTTCGGGCCGAGAGTGGACACCCCGACTTGACGAACCGAGAAGCCGAACTGCGGCAGCAGCCAGGCCATGTAGTTGCCCGCGTACCCACAGCGCATGCGCCAGACGAACATCCGCCCGGCATCGCTCACCGGCTGAAGGTTGCCGATCACCTCATGGCCTGTCCCGTGAATCTGGTTCCAGCAGAAGGCCGAGACAATGGCATGCAGGTTTGCCGGAGAGCCGGCGACGATACGGTTGCGAAAGAACGCCTCCGTCTCGTGCTTGAACCGGTACAAACCGGGACGGGTGCAGTCGTACACCTCGCCGTGCATCATGTACACCCCGGCGGGTAGGGTGACGTGCTGAAACGGCATGATGGGCGCTGACCCACCAAGGGGGAAGATGTCTTCTTCGGTTTCGTTCAGGTAGTACTTGGCGATTTCCATCATGCGTCCCTTCCGCGCTGGTCAATCCACCCGAGCGTCGCTATGCGAATGCCGCCATCGGATCGTGTGTTTCTCTGGCGAACCCGCGCTGACGTGTCCGTCGTAACCATGATCTGACCGCGCGCGGAGGTTGCGTTAAGAGGCGCGCCAGTTACGCCGAGCGGCCACGCTGAGGCTGACGGAGCGACATCTGTTGTGTCAGGGTCAGAGACGTAGTGGATGGAGCCGGCTGCGTCGTTGCCGTCGTGCACATTCAAAATTGCTTTCACCTTCAACCCGGTTGGCACAGACAGCGTGACAAGCGCCGCGACGGTCGACGAGGTGCCGCTGAAGTCCAACGCGCCGAGGTTGTCCCAGAGGAATTGATCGCCGGTTTGGAAAAAGCGCACCCACTGCGCACTGCCGTTCGTTCGCCCAGACCCGATGCGGCGGAACTGTGTGTAGTTCGTCGGCAGGGTTGGAGCCGTGGGGGACAGCGAGAACAGCACATCGACCACCCCGGTATCGGGCCGGCGAATCAAGTGGAAGTGATACCAGGTGTTGTTTGCGATGCTGCCGGTGTCCAGGCCGCCGTTTGTGGTGCCTGCCGCCCATGCGCCGGTGGTCTTGGCAATGCTGGCCGCCAGGGTGAGAAGAGCAACTGCTGTCGAGTCGGTCGCCTGGCCCGCCGAAATGCTCATCGTCGAAGACGAGCCGGCCGTGGACATTTGCAGCCCGGAAATGTGCCCGCGCAGCACGGGACCGGTGGCAGAGCCTGTGCCGCCCTGCGCGGTCGACAACGCCGTGGTCAGACCAGATAGGCTCGTGATGTCGTTGTTTGCCCCACTGTTGGCTTTCGCGGCCAGGGCAGGCAAATCGGCCACGGCGGCGAGGATGGAGGCCATGTTCGCGGCCACGGTTTGCACGTCGGCTGAAATTGAGTCGACCTCGATGACCTCGTCTGCGATGGTCGCGACCGTCACGATCTGAGCGGCAATGATCGCCAAGGTTTGAATCTGGGCGCTGATCGCGGCCAACGTGTTCACGTCCGCGATTTCGTCGGCCAGCGTGACCAAGTCGCTGATGTTCGCCACGACGGTCTGCAGCGTGGCCAGGTTCGCTGCAAGGATGTTGATGCTCTCGAAGAGCGCTTCGGCATCCGTAGACGACACGGGCACCTGTGCGCACCGGTCGGTGATCTCCTTGATCTGCTGCAGCAGGATCACGATGCGATCGAGCGCGTTCTCGACCTGCTGCGCGCGGTAGGCACCGCCGTCTGGAAGATCAGACGGCTGTTCGTACGAGAGGTCGCCGACGATGGTGACCTTCTTCGTGGCAGCCGGCGCGACCAGGTAGTTCACCGTTCCGCCGGGCGTGCTTTCCTGGTCCGGGTTGAGCGCGACGGTGTAGTCGGCATTCAGGGTCGGCTCGGTCTCCACGCTCGTGGGGACATCGAGTTCGACCACTCGCAGGTCCGTCTCGTCGAAGACCTTGAAGCTGAACCCGAAGGCGATCTGCGAGCCCGTGCCGGCGTACGGGCCCGCGCGGCGTGGGCTGACGGGGATGGTCATTGAGGGGTGCTCCTGCAGGTGGGCAAATTCTCAAAGGCCCACCTGCGGATAAGCGCACGCCCTACTGCCGGCTCTCCGGACTCACAGCCCCGGTCAGCAGGCCTCGCGCGAGGTCGAGGCCATCGGTCGGCGCGACGCGGTCATCGGCTACGCCAGCGAGGTAGCCCAGCGGGCGCGCTGCAGCGTAGAGTGGAAGGCCAGTTGCCAAGCTGATGGCGCTTGCCACATCGCGCACCGCCGTGCGCGCGCTACCGTCCTCCGCCAGGGCCTTGTAGACCGAGTGCGGCGCGCCGACCGAGCTTTCCAGCAGGCTCACCGCTGGCGACAAGCTGATGCGGTCGTCGATCGGGTTGCCGTTGAAGCGCGCGAAGCCGGCGTTCACGGCCTGGCCCACGAACGGCACCATGGCGAGGCTGCCCTTGATCGTGCCCATGCCGATCACGGCGGCGATCCAGTCATCGAGATACCACCCGTCTTCATCGTCATCCTCGGGCCCGCCGCGAAACGCGATGGCGATGGCCTCCGCGACCCACATCGGCACCAGCATGCCCATGGTCACCACGTACAGCGCCTTGCCAGCGCCACGCTTGAGGCCCACGTCGCGCGCGATCTTGGTCAACTCCGCGCCGTTGGTGTTGGCCAGCATGTTGAAGTAGCTGACGAACTGCGTGAACATGCGCAGGGGTGCCGGGCCGGTCTCGATGCGGCTCACGTCCTCGGGCAGCGTGCTGCCCTGGGTCTGGCGCACCGCGGCGTCACCCGCCTTGATCGCGTCGGCCTCTGGTTCACCAGCCTCCAGCGCCTGGTTGTAGGCGCCCATCCACACGATCGGCGACATGACGTTGTCCACCGCCGCCTGCAGGAAGTAGGCGTGGCGCTGAGACCAGGCCTGCGCCTTCTCGTAGGTCGATGGGTTCAGCAGGATGTCGTTCATCGCGTCGTTGATGGCCGCGATCTCGTTCTGCATGCGGTCGCGCATGGCGATCGAGTGCTCGGCAACGAACTCCGCCGTCTTCTTCGGGTTGGCGACGTACTGCGCGGCGGCCTGCAGCAGCAGGCGAGGCCGAACCTTAATGGCCGCGGTCGCAAAGCCCGTGATCTGCTGGGCCGTGTTCGAGACGTTGGCGAACATCAGCGCCATCCCTGCGCGGTTGCGCATGGCCGACAGCACCCGGGAGATTCGCCCGTCGCCTGCGATCGGCGTTTCCACCTGCTGCCGCGCGGAGCGGTTGAGCCAGGGGATGAGCGCGCCCTCGTAGGCCGCCGGATCGATCTTGGACAGCTTGTTGCTCACGCCTTTGTCGCGCAGCAGGCGGTTGACGTCACGCACCGCGGGCTCCATGTGGCTGAACAGCAGCACCTTGTCGATGTGCTGGCCGATGGTGCGCAGGTCCAGGATCAGCGGGCGGTTGTATTCCACCCGCCCCTTCGTGAAGCCCCGACTCGTCGAGGGGAAGGAGAAAGCCATGTTCTCGTTCTCCATCTCGGCCAGCCGGCGCAGCGCGGCGTCGGTGACGATGCGCGGATCGGCCTGGGCTGGCGCGTAGCCGCCGCGGTAGGCGCCGAACGGGGTGTCGATCGCGTTGGCGGTGATCTCGTCGAAGTAGCGGCCGAACACGTCGCGGTGCGCCTTCTGCGCGATGGGCTTGATCGATTCCAGCAGATCCCACACGCCCTGTGCGAAGTCGTAGTGCGCCTTGCGCAGCACGCCGTCGCGGTGCATGCGCTCGATGAAAGCGTCCCAGCGCGAGGTGTCCAGCGTGCCGTCTGGGTTCTCTATCGCCCACCGGCGGCCCAGCAGCAGCTTGCGCTTGTTGCTCTCGTTGCCGGTGTGCAGGATGGCGTGCAGCAGCTCGGCGTGGCCGATCCCGTTGTGCCCGCGCCCGAAGGTGTAACCCAGCTCCGGCGCGGCGACCTCGCCCTTGCGCAGCGCGGGCGCCACCTGGTTGACCAGCACCTGGTACTGCTTGCGGAACTTGACGCGGTCGGCGCGGTAGCGGTCAGCCGCCGCCTTCACCGGGCCGTACACCAGCTTCGTGAAGGCACCGCGCCCGCCGTCCATGGCCTCGGCCCACTGCTCCATGCGCCGGGTGATGGCTCGCGCGCTCTGCAGCCAGCTCTTGCGCTCCTCCTCCTTGGTGATGGCGCTGCGCTCGCCAGGAACCTCCTTCGGGACACCAACGGCCTCCAGTCGGCCGACGATTCGGTCGGTGGCATCTTTCAGGTCCATGAGATTGCCGTCCACCTCCATCTGGCGGGAGCGGCGCGCGAGCTGCTGCATGGCTTCGATCTCGGCCACCAGGGCGTCGAGCTCGTCCACGGTGAGCTGGTCGTAGGGCTTGGCATTGGCCAGCGTGGCCTCGACCGGGCCCTTCAGGACGGCATACATCTCCGGGTCGTTTCGCTCGACTGTCTCCAGGTACTCCACCGCCGACTTCCCGATGCGCGGCGCGAGACCGTAGGCAGCGAGGATCGAGCGGGTGGCGGCCACCACGTCAGGGTCATACCCGCGATCCACCAGGCGCTCGGGCGTTCCCCGAAGCACCCGGCGGAACAGGTCTTCGGCCTTCTGGACCTGGTCCTCTGCCTCCTGCAGGGCCCGGTACACCTCGTGGTTGAGCAGTTGGTCCTGCTTGGCCTGCACCGCTGCCATGGTGTCGCCGGCTGCGGTGGCGCGCGTCCATTCCTTCGCGGCGCGGCGCTCTGCCTGTAGGTGCGAGAACGCGGCCGACTTGAGGTCGGCAATGCGCTTGCGCCCCGCAAGGTCCACCGCGAACTGCCGCGCAGCCTCCAGCGTCGCGTTGACCGTCATGAACCGGCCGCCAGCGTCGAGCTGCCCGGTGCTGCGCCGGTTGTTCGACAGATCGCGCTGGGCGGCGAGTTCGGTCGCCAGCGCCCGCGCGCGCGCCTCGTTGTGCACTGCCTCGATGGCCGCCTCCTCCACCGCGCGCTCATCCACCAGATCGCCGTAGCGCTCCAGCATGCGTTGGTCGGTGAGGTCCTGGACCACCGCGCTCATGGGCCGGGCCTGCAAGATGGCGCGCACGAGGGCGTCCCCGCTCTCGAAGCCGAACATGTCGGCCGCGACATCGGGGTGCACGCCCTCCTTGCCGGCCATGCGGCGGTCGGTGAGCGGCTTCCAGTCCAGCAGCGCGTACCGGTCGCCATCGCCCATGTAGAGCGACTCCAGGCCGTCGATGCTGAGCTTCGTGTCCTGGCGCAGCCATTGCATTGCTCGGTAAACGGGTTGCTCGCCGACCTCCGCCCGGGCCTCGGCCTCGATGCCCTTGCGCAGGCTTCGGGCCTTCGCCTGCATCTTGCTGATGGCCTTGGATCGAGCATTCGTCGCCCACTTCATGTCGCGCAGGCTGCGCGCCTGCAGCTTCTCGATGGCCTCGTCGGTGGCCTGTTGGTCGGGCGACATGCGCGCCAGGGCGTGGGCCTCGGCGATCTGCTCGTCCACGGCCAGCATTCGATCCATCACGCTGCGCACGTCGTCGCTCAGACGCAGGTCGCGGCCCTCGGCGAACTGTTGCAGGGAGCGATACACCCGCACCAGGAAGTTGCGGAACTTGCGAAAAACCGCACGAAGGTCGCGGCTGGGTGCCCGGCCTTCCAACAGGTACTGTTCGAACGACTCGGCAAAGCGCTCGTGGTGCGGGCGTTTTTGCTCCAGCGTCATGGATCGCCAGGTCGGTAGGTCAGGAACCCCGAACCACTCCAGCACCGTCTGCATGTCAGCCACCACGTCGGCCGGGGCGTCGGGCATGGCTGCGACGTCGGCCATCACCTCCCAGAAGAAGTGCCCTGTCTCGTGCAGGAACGTGGACAGATCGGCGTTGTCGTTGAGCGTGATCAGCAATTTGCCGGGGTGGAACGTCCCCCGTGCTCGCTGTTCAAGGGTTTCCCCGAGGGTTAGAATGGAAGCGTTCCCAGGAGGTGTTTCGATGAAATTCCCCGACTCCTTCCCCCCAGGCAGCAAGTTCGTCGCCGACTTCTCTGGCGATGAATTCGTCCGGTTCCCGGACGGGTCCTGGTTCAAGGCATCCGACGACGGTGCCTCGCTCGTGCCGCTCCCCCGCATGGCTCCCGAAGGACCCCGCTCCGGCGCCCCTATGTCCGAATCCGGGTTCATCGCCGTGGCGGCCAAGTCCCGCGCGTTCGCTGCCCGCAAGGCCGAAACCTCGAAAGCCGCCGCGTAAATCGCGGCCTGCAGCGCCTCCAGCTCGCCGCGCCGCGCGTCTCCTTCGGGCAGGGAGCGCGACATCTCGTAGAGCTTGTGCCCGCTGTCCTTCGCGACCAGCATTTCCGGCACGTTGACCTGGATCTCCGCTTCTACCCCTTCCTCGGTGCGCACGTTGATGAGCGCGTCCCGATAGCCAGTCGGAAGCGGGTCCGTGAAGCGATTCTTCACCCGCACCACCTCAAAGCGCTGCGCCACGGCATCGATCGCCTCGGCCACCTGGTCCGGGCTATTCACCACGATGGTGGCGCGCAGTAGGTCGCGAATCTGGTCCGGCTGTGGCTCCCCGTAGACCTCGACGGTGTCGCGCATGAGCTTCACCGCGGCGCGATCGAATCCCTTGACCTTGCCCAGCAGCGGCTGGTTGCCGAACCCCTCGTTGATTTCGCGCACCGCCTGGTCGAAGGCAGGTTTCGCCTCGGTTGCCGCCTCCAGCATGGGCGTCAGGATCTCGCGCGCCTGCGCGACCTCCTCCGCGCTCAGGCTGTCCGTCGCCCGTGCCTTCGAGTACGAGCCCAGGGCCTGCTGCACCGCCGCCAGGGTGTCGTCATCAAGGATGTCTCGCAACAGCTCGCTCTCGCGCACCACCGGCGACTGGGCTCGGCGTTGCAGGGCAACGATCTCCCGCGCGACTTCAGCGGCGGCGGCCTGCGGATCCTGGCCAGCCGCCGCTCGATCCTGCACGCGCTGCTGGAATGCCGCCTCGCCCACCGCCGCGACGGCCTGGGCCATCACGTCCGACATGGGGATTCCCATCACGGCATCGATTTCCTGCGCACTGGGCGGCAGGGAGGGCTGTTCCAGCACAGCCGATGCCGGTGCCTGACTCTGGCCTGCCACACGCAGCGGGTAGCGCTGGTAGGCCTGCAGCGCATTGATGCCCAGGCGCTGGCCCAGCACGGCGTAGAAGTCGCGCACCAGCGTGGCGTAGGCGTCGTTCACCTCGGTGCCAAACCGCCCGGCCGCATTGAGTTCGCCGAGGATGGTTTGCTTCACAGTATCGGCGACGGCCTCGGCCTGTACGGCGTCCGTGGCCTGCTGCATGACCCGAGCCGCCTCCTGCTGGATTAGGCCCTGGGCCTCCAGCGCGGCGGCCTGGGCCTCGGTGGCGGTGAGTGCATCGGGCGACATGCGCACGCTGTTAACCACCGCCTGCTCCAGGCCGGTGCCTGGCACCGCGGTGAGCACATCCGCCAGCTTGATCTCAACCGCGCTGTTCGTGGCCAGGGCATCGGCGAGTTGCTCGGCCAGGCCGGGTATCTGCCGCAGCACCTCGGGCGGCATCTGGTTGAGCACCGCGGCGTCGATGTAGACCGACTCCGTTCCGGCTTGCCGCGCCATCTCGGCCATGGTTTCCCGGAACTGCGCCGGGTCGCGCTCGCGCAGCTTGGACTGCGCGGCGGTGGCCAGGAGCCGCTGCACCGCGATGGCCTGCTGGCCGGCTTCGGTCTGCGCGAGCTGGTCCTGCAGGTAGCCGTTGAGCGCGGTGTCGATGCCCTTCGTGAGGGCCACATTGCCGCCAACGCCGATGACTGTGGCGATCAGCGTCTCGGCCGCGGCGCTGGGTCGGTCGGCCAGGTAGTCACGAAACGAGCGCTCGGGGTTGAGCACCGCCCACTCGTTCATGTCCTGCAGTACGGTGGCGATCTGCTCACCTGGCACTTCCAGGGCGATCTGGCGGCCCAACATGCGCACGAAGCCGGTGTCGACCGCGAGGTCCCCGATCAGGCGCTGCAAAGGCAGCCGCTCGGTGGCGTACTCAATGGCCGCGTCGGACGCGCCGTAGACGAACGACGAAAGCTGCGACACGCCTCGGTCGCGCGCGGTCTGGTAGGACGATCCGAACGACTCGGCCACCATGCCGGTGAGGGCTGCTGCCATGCCTGGGGGGCCCGCAGCCGCCAGCGGCAGGTACTTGCTGTTCTGCACGAAGGACTGCACCCCGGACGAGACGCCGAACACGCCGCTGGTGGTGCGATCTGCGATGGCCGTCTGCCCCTGGGCGATGCTGTCGAACCCCTCAGCCAGGCGGCGCAGTGGGTTGCCGCCGATGCTGGTGAACTCTTCGAGGAAGTCGAACGGCACCGCGAGCGTTTCAGCCACCGCGCGAAAGGCGCCCGCGCTCGCCGCGCTGCTCCGGTGAAAGCCCGCCTTCAGGTCGCCCTGCAGACCGCCGCGCCCGTCAGCGCCCATGAGGTAGCGGGTCGTCGCCTGGACTCCACGCTCGATCTGGGACAACACGCCCACGTCGTCCTTCGCCATCTCGGTGAAGGAGGGGTTTGCCAGCTTCGCGCGCAGCACCGGGGAATCGGCCGAGGCCTCCCAGATCTCGCGGAGCTGAGCCACTGACTTCGCTGCGCCCTCGTCGGTCTCCACGACCGCGCGCGGCATGCCCGTCACCTGCGACAAGTAGTTGAGTTGGGCGGCGCGCTCGGGCGTCGTGTTGGCCGTAGCCGTCAGCGAGCCGCGCACCGCACGCTCCTGGCGGTC
Organism: Hydrogenophaga sp. SNF1; assembly: GCF_034421675.1. NCBI lineage: Bacteria > Pseudomonadati > Pseudomonadota > Betaproteobacteria > Burkholderiales > Comamonadaceae > Hydrogenophaga > Hydrogenophaga sp. SNF1. The sequence goes on along the minus strand of NZ_CP139793.1, from coordinate 1,266,154 downwards.
CTGCTCGACGAGGCTGTCGTAGAGCGAGGGGGCGGCGTTGGGTTGCTGGGGCTGAGGTTGTGCGGTCAGTTCGTCGTAGATGGTGCCCATCACTTCGCCTTTTGCTGCCGGTACTCGTACCACCGCCGCATGACGGTGATGTCGTCGCTGGGGTGGCCACGCTCGCGGAGGAAGCGCTTCATGTCGGCGAAGTCCTGCGCGGGCACGTCGGAGACGCGCAGCTGCACGTTGTTGTTGGGCCCGACATTGATGTATCCGCGCTCCGCGACCTCGGTCGGGTCCGCCTCGATTAGTCCGACCTCCCGGTCAGGCAGCCACGGGCGATCGATGGTCACGCGAGCGCTCACCACCCCTTGAGCGACGGCGCGCTTCTCTTGGTTGGTCAGCTCGCGCTGCTTGCTCTTCTGCTCGGCCGCGATAGCGTTGTCGATCGCGTCGCGCGCGCGGACCACCACGGCAGCACCAGCCTTGTTCTTGGTGCCTGGCTTGGGGTCGTACCCAGCCGACAGCAGCACCTCGTTGAACATGTCGTTGTCGAAGGTAGCCCGTGACAGCTTGGCCTGGTCCCCCTGGTAGTCCTGCCAGGCCTTGGCGACCTTGGCATAGTTCTTCTCGCCCAGTGCCGGGCGCAGGGCCAGCACCTCATTGCGCGAGAGGCGCGCGAGCGTGTTGGGGTCGGAGTACAGGATCGCAGCATCGGCGGTTCGCTGCTCCTCAGCGCGCTCAGCACGCTCGCGGTCGGCGATCTGGTGCGCCTGCGCGGCGCGCCACCGGTTGGTCTGCTGCTCGGAAAATTGGTCGCGCTGCTGCGGCGTCATGCGTTGCCAAGCGGGCGAGGCCTGAATCTGGCGCATGCTGCGCCCATTGTTCAGCAGGTCATAGGCACCCTGGATGCCGGCGGCCTGTTCCTCGGTCTGGCGGCGATTCCACAACGTGACCGCGCGGTCAAGTTCCTGCCGGGCGGCTTTGAGCGCGTCGGGCTTGCCGTCGAAGCGCTTCACCAGGTCCGCGTCGATCTGGTCGTAGGGCACCGCGTCGTAGTAGGCCTTGTCCTTCATCGTGGCGCGGAACACGTCGCGCGCGCCGCCTGCGCCCTCCTCGGCGTCCACGGTCTGAGCCAAGCGTGCGCCGATCTCTGCGCGCTGCGAGCGGGTGAAACTCTCGGCCACGCCAGGGCGCTCGAAATACTGCTTCGCGCGCTTGGGGTCGGCCTGCATCAGGCCCACCACCACGTCGGCGTGGACCTTGCCCACGTTTGTGCGGATCGCCTCGTCGATCGCCTCCGATGGCAAGCCCTTGCGCACCAGATACTCGCGCGTGGCATCGGTGATCTTCTTGATCGACGTGTTCAGTTCACCGTCGTTACCAGCGATGCCGAAGCCCGCAGCGTCTCGGGCTTCACGCGCGGCCATGGCTTCGAAGGCCACCTGTCCGACCCGGTCAGCCTGCTCGACCTCGAACGTCCCCGCGCGGCCGGTGGCCTGCAGGCGCATGCGCGACAGACTGCGGCTCACCGCCTTCTTCGTTCGGTCGTCAAGCTGGTCGCCGTAGGTTTGCGCCGCCTTCGTCCACCAGTCTTCAACCTCGGCCCGGTAGCCGGCGGCCTTCTCGCCCTGGCGATTGGGCAGGGTCTGCTCCTCGAAGAGCTTGAACTCCTCGGCGATCTTGTTCTCGACGTCGAAGGCCTTTTCGAGGGCCCGCTTCTCCTGCAGCCGATCGAGGCCTATGCCTGCCTGCAGGGCGCCACTTCCCAGCGCCTCAAGCTGACGGCCCTGGACACCGCCGAACGCCGCGTCGCTGCGAACTGCCTGCTGCGGCACGATCTGCAGGGCTTCGGTGCGGACCTGCGGGCCTCGGGATACGGGGACGGTCGCCATGTGCCCTCACTTTTGATACCACCGGCTGGCCACCTGCCCGGCCCCGGTCAACAGCGTGGTGCCGGCGGCCATCAGCGGATTGATGCTGCGCGCGGTCGCGCGCTGCATGTTCGCCTCACCGGTGTAGTTCGCGCCCTGATTGCGGATCGACCACGCCTCCCTCCGGGCGTTGTTGCGCGCGGTGTTGGTGTCGGTCAGAGCGAAGAAGTCCGTCTGGTCCTGTAACTCGGCCGCCGTGCCTTCTGCCAGGTCAAGGCCGCGCGCGGCCATACTGGCGCGCTGGCTCCCCTTGAGCATGTCGGCGTTGCGTCGGATGGCCGCCACCTCTTCCTCGCCGCGGCGCGTGGCGTCCTGCGCAGCGTACTCGGACAGCGTGGCGTTGTTCGCCGCGACCTGGGCGTTGTAGCCCGCCAGGGCCTTTTGCCCCTGCGCCTGCTGGTAGCTGCCGTAGGCGCCGGCAGCGAGGCCCACGCCCATGAGGATGGTGGTCGGTTCGCACATGGTCAGGCCTGCATCTCGAATCGGTGGAACGGCGCGCCTGTGGCGGGGTGCGGCTGCGCGGGGTGGAAGGTAAATCCGGCTCGGCGCAGCCAGCGCACCGCGAACTCGTTGTCGGCATGCACCATGTTCACTAGGTGGGGGTAGGCGCGCAGCATGGCGCCAATGTAGGAGGGGGCCAACCGCATAAGCGCACGTCGATGCCGCGTCACCAGGTCCGTGCCCAGCAGCCAGGGTGCCGCCACGCCGCACACCAAGGACAGCGGCGCCAACCCCAAGATCGCCGCCACGCGCCCGTCGATGAGAACAGTGGCCATGTGTGTCGAGCAAGCCAGGCTGTCGGCGATGGCCTTGCGATGGTCCGTGTGGCCACTGCACCTCAACTCCACGCGGTCGGCCGCGCGCAGGTTGTCGGCCAGCTCGTCCACGTGCGCCGAGGTGGGCTGGACGGTTTCAACCACCGGTGGCTACCTCCAGCGTCATCGCGAGGATGCTGCAGGGCAGCGGCTCGTCCTGGCGCACGCACACGCTGCCGTCGGTTCCCCAGTTGCCCGGAACTTGAACGCGCACCTCGGCCGTCTTGAGCGAAGGCGGCGAATCGAAGGGATCGGACACAGAGCGGGACCGGTTGGGCACCAGCTTGTCGAACGACACGCCCACCTTGAACAGCGACGTCTGGGTCACGCGCAGGCTCACGGCCTGTACGTTGCGCAGCATCCCCTGGCCGGCTGCCTGCATGCCTTCGAAGGCGATTGGCAGCGTCTCCAGGTCGGAGGTGTACGGAAGGCCAGCATGCACCACCGATGCCGCCTTCTCCAGGGTGATGCGCCCCCCTTCCACGGTCTGATTGGGCTCCACGGCACCATCGGCCAGGATGCGCACTTCCTGCCCTTCCAGGTGCCACAGGCCGCGCACCGTGGTGGTGGGCGCCCCCTCGTAGGTGCCACCGCAGTCCACGAAGTAGGACTCGTTCAGGTCGCTGAAAACCCTGTTGGCCAGGCGCTCGATGTACTTGGCGGTGCGCCCGCCCAGTTCCCGCTCCACCACAACATAGGTGGCGTCTTCAATGCCTTCGGCGACGGTGCACACGCTCTTGAAGCTCCCGGCGGTTTCATGCTGGTGCCAGCCGTAGACCTGCTGTTCGGGCACGTAGGTCATGCCCAGCAGGCGCCCGTCGCTGCGCACCGACCAACACACCTGATCCGGGGCGCGGGAATAGGCGAGCTGGTGGATGGTGTACCCGTTGAACAGGTGAGGCGCCATGATCGACATGTCGATCGAGCGGTAGCTGCCACTCGCCGCCTCCCCGCCATAGGCAAGCTCGCGCACGCGAGAGCCCTGGGCCTGGACATACAGGATGGAGCCCGACGTCACCACGGGCTGCACGTTGCTCGCGCCCGAGTAGCCCATGGGCTTCACCGACAACGAGGTGGGCGTGATGGCCGGCTCGTTGTCGGCGAAGATCCGCCATTCCCCGCCAGCGGTCAGCGCCATCAGATCGGACAGCGGCACCAGGTGACGGATGCGGTTCTGCTGCAGCGCGGCGACGCGAAACTCCAGTCCGTCGTCGGCTTGGCTGGGCACGCTGCTGGTGAGGTTGGACTCGGTGCCGTTGCGCGTGGCGATGATGGTCTGTGGCCGCAGATTCGTGCCGGCGAAGAACCGGCGCTGCTCGTGGTAGGTCACTGCGCTGGGGTAGTCGTTCGCCCCCGTGTTGAGCGTGATGAGGGACTCTGGAGGCGTCTTGCCCGTGTCCGGCAAGACGTTGTCATCGATGATCGATAGCCCCGTGGTCTGGCCCAGAAACCCCCAGGCGCCGCCGCGTCGCTTGTAGACGTTGTAGCGACCCGCGCCCACGACCGCAGACCAGCTCACCGTGTTGTAGTTGCCAGCCAGAGTGAGGTTGTTGTTCGTCGACACCTGTCCGGGAATCAGGGACTCGGTGACGCCATCTGTGGACACGGCCGTGACGGTGTAGGCGTGGGGAGATAGGTTGCTGCTCACCGCGATGGTGGGCACCACGCCGAGGCCACCGGGCGCGGCCAGCGTTGGCGCGAAGCTCACGTTGGTCAGTGTCCAGTTCGTCGCCCCCAGCCGCGCGAGCTGTTTGGCCGGGTAGCTCGGATGGGTGAGCGTCAGGACGTCGCTGTTCTGCGCGAAGTGCAGATCGCCCAGGTGGTCGCCGTCGTAGGGGGTCGCCAGCGTGTACGCCCGCGATGCCGTACCACCGCTGGTGTACGCCGGCATGGCCGAGGTGTTGATCGGGTTGCCCGCCAGGTCCGTGAGCTGGAAGGTGTTGGCGCCGGCGTTGACACCGGCCACCTTCACCCATCGGCCGTTGAGGTCGGTCATGCCCCCGATCGAGGCCAGGAACATCCAGTCGCCGTTCGACGGATCCGCGCCGGTGTAGGTGAGCACGCCCGGGTTGGCCTGCGTGATCGCGGTGATGGGCAGGCCCGTCTCGACGAGGGTGGACCCCTGGGTGTGGAAGCGGATGTACTGGTGCCCGAACTCCAGCACCATGGTCTGCTCGGCGCTGAAGGCGAACGGGATCAACCACACCGGCTTGCTGCTGTCGCGCGCCTCCAGCACGTGGCGAGTGCCCGGGCGGCGCACTGCCGGCCCGTGAGGCAGCGTGATGAAGTTGAGGGCCTTGCGCAGCCCGGTCTGGAACTTGGTCAGCTCGAACCGGCCGAACAGCTCAGGTGTGATTTCGCCGCCCGCGAAGGAGCGCCACAACGTCTTGGTGCTCATCGCGCCCCCAGGTGCGAGGGAACGTGGTCAACGCGCTCGTGTGAACCGCGGGCGGCCAGGGTCGCGGCCTCGCTGCCTTGGGCGATAGCAAGCTGGCGGTAGTTCTGCGCCGCCTTGGCGCCATCGGCTCCCCGAACCATGGGGCCGGCGAGGTAGCTGGCCAGCAGGTAGCCCAGGGCCGAGACGAAGGTGGGCGTGTAGCGCGTGGTGTCCACGACGTCACGCAGGTACAGCAGCACCGCGTCCTCGACGTTGGTCAGCAGCACGCCGCTCTCGACCTCGAAAGTTGCGCTGTCCGACTCGTTGAACAGGTCAGCGCTGGAGATCCGTCCGTTGGCGAGATCCCACATCAGCGATTTGGCGATCTGCGGCGTCAGCACCCGCACCGGCCGCAGGCAGTCGGAAGGCACCTGGTAGGCGAACGCCCAGACGTCGCTCGGGTTGCTTACCTGAGCCACTGCTTGGCGCTGCAGGGCAAACGGCCAGGCGAAGCGCTCAATCAGCTCCTTGCGCGCGATCGGATAGAACCGCTTGCAATAGCCAGCCTCGGTGCTCCCGTCGGGCGGGTCGATGCCGGAAATTGTGTTGTCGTTGCCCAGGTGGGCCAGCGCGGTATTGCAGATGTCGACGGCTGATGCCATGGCGATCTCCTTCGGCTCAATGTAGGAGCGGGGTGCCCCGATAAGCGCACTACCGGCGCCGGATCCAGACCACTCCTTTGCCGCCCTTGAAGGTGCCCGTGTACTCAACCCCTGTAGGCCCATAGGTGACGCCCTCACGAACGTCCGCCGGGTCCGGGTAGCCGCCAGGCACGGTGACGGTGGCGTCGAACTGCGCGGTCAGCGTGGTGGTCTCACCGACCGCGCTGAGCATCACCTGCGTGGCGCCCAGCGCTTCGGCCATTGCGATCGCCTCGGCGAGCGAGGTCGAGATCACCACGCCGCCAGCCAGGCTGTCGCCTACTGCCACCGCTTCGCTGATGGACGCGGGCATGACGCGCCCGGCCATGAGCGCGGTGTCGGGCGTGACAGGCTCCGCGAGCGCCGCCCCAAACACACCCAGGCCGATGAGGGCGTCAGCCAGCGCCGCGTTCTCCGCGAGCGCAGCCTGCATGACGTGGGCGGCCACCAGGCTGTCGGCCAGCGTGAGCGCTTCGCTGAGCACCTCGTTGTAGGTTGTCCCGCCCCCGGTCACGCTGCTCGCGTACTGGTCTGCGAGGGTCACGGCGTGGCTCAGTGCCGCGGCGAACTGCTGCGTCCCGCCGAATCCGTCGCCCGTGCTGATGCCCTCGCTGTACGAGGCCGCCATGACACGGGCCACGCTGAGGCCATCGGCCAGCACGACAGGCTCAGCGCGCACGCTCACGAACACCGCTGTGCTGCCCCGTGCGTCCGCCAAGGTGACGCTCTCGGCGCGCGCGCTGCCAAAGACGGCTGCCGCTGTGCGCGCATCGGCCACGGTGACCGCCTCGCTGACGCTCTCGTTGTAGGTGGTGCCGCCGCCTGCGGCGTCGTATACCGCGATGAGGCCCAGGGTGGGGTAGCTGTTCGCCGGGCCGGTGATGGACGTGCTTGAGCCGGCGGGAGCGGTGCGCGTGTACACGCGGCCCTTGTCCGCGTTGGTGACCTGCTCACTGCCCTGCTGGGTCCAGTCGGTGATCGCGCCCAGCGTGCCGCCGCCATCGCATCCGGTCCACGCGACAACCAGGTCGCCCGGCTGGGTCGAGGTCGAGCGGGTGAGCGCGCCCGTTGCGTTGCCGACGCATTGCGGTCCGAGTGCGTTGGGCGGCTCGAGGCGGAAGCAGTTGGCGCTGTCCGCCACTTCGAAGAACGCGATCTGACACGTCGGCCCCTCGGAATAGAAGCCGGGCTTCTGCAGGCGCACGGTTTGGGCGCCGGTGGCGTTTACCCGACCCCAGGCCAGGTAGGCGCCCATGTAGTCGGTCGAGCCCACGGCAATCAGGCCGTCGGTGGTGAAGCCGGACCCCGTGAACGAGGTCACCGCCTGTGAAGCGTTACCGTCGTAGTAGGTGCCGAAGACCGCCCAAGCCTTGGCGCCTGACGGTACGGTGATCCCGACGTTGCCCGAGTCGCCTGAGTTGCTCAGCGCAACGTTGACGAAGCCAACGGGCGTGGCCATGGGGTCGCCCCCTGGCTCAGCTTGCGCTGACGGTCAGCGTCACGTTGAGCGTGTCGCCAGCCACCACGCTGCGCGAGACGGCGAAGTCTCCGGCGCTGTACAGCAGGCCCGACGTGCCGGTGTTCACGCTTGCCACGAACGCGCCGGCTACGGTGGTAGGGCCGGCGACCGTGATACTGAAACTCACCGCCGTCGCGGTGTTGCTGCCGGCGGCCGTGGTGCCGAAGGTGATCGCGGGGCGGTTGCCCGTGTACGGGTTCACCTCGGCCCAGCCAGCGTGCGACGCCAGGGTGTCGCCCACCGCCGCCGTGCCCGTGCCCTTGAGGCCGAGATACCAGGCCGCCGTGTAGGCGGAGCCCTTGAAATACTTGTCGATCAGGTCCGTCTTGCCGACGGTGGTGACCAGGTTCTCGATGCGCTCGGTCCATTTGACCTGGCCATCGGCGCCGACGCACTCGACCTCGTAGATGAAGCGCGGGGCCTTGGTGGTGGCGTTTGCGTCCATGGGAATGTCCTCAGATCGACCGGCGCCCGGCCAGTGTCACGGTGATGTTGGTGGTGCCGTCCCCGCCGATGAGCCACGGCTTGAGAAAGACGGGCAGCTCGACGATCTGCTTGAGACCGCCAGACGAGAAAACGAGAGGCTCGCCACTGGTGTCGGTGAGGCGGTGGTAGGTCACGCCGTCGTTGCTGCCGCCGATGCTTACGCTGGCCCCACCGAACAAGCCTTCGACCTGAATCGAGCGGTCGGAGTAGACGGCGAGTCGCACGGATTCGCCGTCATCCCCTGCCAGCAACCCGGCCCAGGTGGTGACCGCCACATCGAGACTGGTCTCGAATGGGAAGGCGGTCTCTCGTGTCCGGGTTGCCACGGGGCTCAGGCGGCGGTGCCGTCGCCAGCCTCAGTCTTGCCCGCGCCCTTGGCGGCTTGCTTGCCACCGTGGACGTCGTTGAAGCTCTGCCCGCCCTTGGTCATCTCGCTCAGGGTCTGAGGCATGGTCGGCTTGGTCTTGCCCGCGCCCTTGGCGGCTTGCGCGGCCTCCTCCGAGCCAGCACGCACGAACCACGAGCCCTTGGTGCCGTCGGGAACCTCGATGGGCTCGGGCGACGGATACACCAGGTTGCCGGCGAAGAAGGCGGTCTTGACGACAATGACTTGCATGTCGGCCTCCCGGGTCAGGCCTGGAACGGCGCGTCGTAGGCCTTCCACGAGTTCGCGTCGAGCACCAGGAAGGCGTCGAACGAACCCGCGGTGATGGCCTGCGCGCCGGTGACCTGGCGGATGCCCACGTAGCGCTTGTAGGGCGTGTCGCCTTCCAGAGGAAGCTGCACGGCCAGCAGGCGCTTGCCCGGCGCCAGCGCCCCGCCGGCGTTGCCGCTGGTGGTGCTGGTGACGATGGCTGCGGTCATCAGGTGGTCCACCGGGTTGGTGGTCAGTGCGGCGTTGTCGGCACTGGTCAGCTTGAACTGGACCGTGCCGGCGCCTGCCGCGTTGATGCCGGCGGCGCCGACCTGGATGACCAGCATCGGGGCCTGATCGCCACCGAGGTCGCGAACGTTGCCGATGTCGATCTGGTCGCCGACGGTGTACGTGCCGGCGGCGCCGGTGTTGAGGGCAACGCCCTCCGCGAAGGTGGTGCGCTTGTCGGAAATCATGAGGTGCTCCTTGCGGTTCAGGGGGCTGCGGTCAGGCGACCACGCGCGACTCGGTGTTGAGAAGCGAGTCGGTGCGGCGCACGGGGATATCGTCGAAGGTCATCACGCGCTTGCCCTCGACCGTCTCCCAGGTGAGGTTGGTGGCGATCTTCTCCAGGATGCCCAGGCGCAGCTTCTCGCGGATGGTGCGGTTCACGTACCAGCACGCGCGCCCCTTCCCGAAGCTCGGGATGCGCTCGGAAGCCATCACCATCCAGGTGATGAGGTTCTTCGTGTTGGCGAGCGTGCTCAGCTCGGAGATGTCGATGTTCGCGACGCGCACGAAGTAGCGCCAGTCGCGCACGCACAAGCCGGCGTCCTGCCGGTAGTGGGTGCGGTAGCCCTCCATGCGGCCACCGTTGCCATCGACGTTTTCGATCGTGACCTGACCCTTGTCGGTCATCTGCAGGCCGGCCTTCGAGCCCTTGGGCACGATGCCGAAGCCGGTCTGAGGGCCCCACACGCACAGCCAGATCGAGGTCAGGTCACCACCGGAGCCAGAGAAGGCGTCGATGATGTTGTCCGCGTTCTGCGCCGACAGCGAGTTGAAGCGCGGGCCCAGGCCGGTGAAGGCTGCGGCTTCGCTCAGCTCGTTGCCGTAGAACACGGTGCGCGCGAGCTTCTGCGCGATACCCTCGATGTGCGCGGATTCCTCGGAGAGGCGGAAAGCGGCCGTGTTGCCGTTGAGGTCGGCCAGCGCCTTGTCGGTTTCGGCGTAGGCCTCCAGCATGCCGCACGTGTCGGTCACCTGCGCGGTGCCGCTCTTCGTGGGCTTCACGCCACCGTACAGCTTGCGCCAGGTGGGCTCGGGGATCTCAGTGCGCACGGTCGTCTTGTGACCGGTTTCGAGGTTGCCCTCTTGCCAGGTCATGTCCGTGAGAATCTCGTTCTCGGCATTCATGATCTCCACGATCTGGGCGATCTTGCCGTCGGGGTCCTGGCGCTTCGCGAGGTCCAGGAGGGTGGGATGGGTCTTTTCGAGCGCTGCCATTTGGCGGTCCTTTCAGGCCCTCAGGCCATGGTCGGAAACAGAATCTTTGCGGGGTCCTTCTCCGTTCCGGGCTCGCTCTTGCCAGACACGTGGGTGTCCGCGCTGACGAGCTTGCCGACCTGGTAGAAGAACTTCACGACGGCGGGGTGGCTGCCCAGGCCTGTGGCCATGAGCACATCCTTGAGCTCGGGCGTGCCGAACTTCGCCATCGCTTCCTTTGCGACTGCGACGCTGGCGTCGAACTTGGCGCCGCCGATCTCGGGATCGGCCTTCACCTGTTCAACCCAGGTCTCAACCGTCTGCGCGTGAGCCTGTTGCTGGCGCTGCAGCATCTGGGCGCCGATCTCGGCGACCTTCTGCGCTTGCTCAGGCTTGAGGCCGTACTCCTTTGCGAGGGCAGTCAGCGAGTCCGCGGCCGTCTTGTCGAGTTCCACGCCCTCGGGCATCTGGTACTCGAAAGCCAGTTCAGCGGGCTTGCCGTCTTCGCCTTGCTTGCCTTGGCCGTCCACGGCCGGCGCGCTCGCGCTCTGCGATTCGCCGGCTGCGGGCGCTGGGGCTGGCGCTGCAGAGGGTGCTGGTGCGGGGGATGCAGCCGGTGCTGCTGCGGCGGCAGGTGCTGCGGCCGGGGCGGCTGGGGCTGCGGTGTTCTCGTCGCTCATTGCTGGTGTTCCTTCAGCATTTGCAGGTACTCGTCCGGACAGTGCTCGGTGATGGCGCTCAGCAGGTGCAGACCAACGTTGCGCTGCCCTTCGTTGAAGATCGTTCGGTCGTCACCCGTGTAGGACGGCCGGTAGATGCCAGCGACTGCGAGCTGTCGCCACACGAACCGTCGACCACGCTGGTCCGACATCACCCACCTGAGATCCGCCACCTCGGCGGCCAACTCGCGGGCCTGCTCTTCGGCGGCCTGGCGCTGCTCGCTGTTGGTGAAGAAGTCCAAGAGGCTCAACTTGCGGGGGATTCTGGGGAGCGCGATGCGAGATAAGCGCACGGCCTCATAGCGCTGGCGAGGTGCCGTAGCCCTGCAGGCCTTCCATGACGTCGCGCATGTTGTCGACATCGATGTCGCTGGCCGACTTGGCGGCATCGACCATCGCCGGCATGGCCGCCGCCGCCTGTTGCGCGGCCTGCTGCTGGGCGCGCTGAGCACGGCGCTCCTCGGCCACCTCGTTGGGCACCACCAGCTCCGGGTTGACGCCGAAGATGTCGGCGTACTCGTTGACGATCTCGTCGGGGTTGAGCTTGTCCAGCACCTGCGGGTATGCCTGCGCGAGCTGGCCCACGGTGGAGACCATCCGGTCCATGCCGCCCGCGGCGACCATCTGCTGAGCCTGCGCCAGGACGGAGACGAACTCCACCTTCAGCTCCAGGCCTTCCAGCTCTGGAGGCGGCTGCAGGGCGCCCGTGAGCAAGCCCGCACGCGCGATGCGATCGAACGTCATGTCGATCAGTGGTGACAGCAGTTCGTTATGCAGCCGCTCCAGCACGGGGCCGAGCATCAGCAGCTTCTCTTCGTGGCGCTCAGCGATCTCGGTCGCCGTGGTGCCAGAGCGCGTGTCGTTGGCCAGCATCAGGAACAGGTCGGCGAAGTAGCCCTGACGGATGCGCTCACGCACGTCCTCGATGTCCACGAGCATGTGGGAGAGGTTCAGGTTCACCTCGAATGCCGAGCGGATGCCGGACCCTGGGCCCGTCGCATCCACGTAGAACGAGCCACCGGGCAAGCGCGACGAAGTGCCTGCCGACTTCAGCGCCGTGGGGATTTGCAGCGGCGGATTGACCTGGTAGTCAATGGCCTGCCCCTTGCGGAGCTGCTGCTGCTGCAGTTGGCGCACGTCACCCAGCACCATCATCCCGGGGCTGTAGCCGTAGACGTCATTGCCGGTCACGTCCCAGCGCGGGCACAGCGCGGGGAAGCGCTCGAAACCGGATTCGCGAAGCAGCTTGTCCCAGTTGTCGGCCGCCGGCTCGAAGTAGCACGAGGAGAACGGCATGTTCCTCGCGTCGCGCATCTTCACGTCGCGCTCGCGGCGCGGCTCGACCATATGCAGCACCGTGACCCAGGCGTCGAGCTTGTCGCTCGTGTACATGTTCTGCACGGTGTGGCTGCAACTCTCCTTGCCGAACTTCTCGACCATCTGGCCCACGGTCATCTGGAACTCACGGCACAGCGTGTCCACGATGCCCTTGGAGTTCGTCGCGATGGCGTACTCGCCAATGGTCATGGGGTAGTGGTGGATGACGTTCTCGAAGTCGTCCATCACGAAGTTGGCCCAGGTGCCGAACAGGCCCAGTTCGTCGTAGCAAGAGCGCAGCGCCAGGTAGGTGTTGCTCTTGGCGTAGATGGTGCGCATCAGCTTGTTGACGCCGTACAGCCAGGCTTTCACACGGCTGGACTCCATCAGGTCCGTGTCCTCCAGGGCCATCTTGAACCACGGCCGCGCCGGGCTGGTCATGCCCGACATCATCCCGGCGCTCTGCGTGCGCTGCGCCAGCATGGCCGTGTTGTCGATGATGTTCTGGTCGCGGCGCGTGCCACGGTTGCGGTCCGTGACGAAGAAGCGACCCAGGCGCGGCTGCTGGTAGCGGCTGATGTCCTGCCAATGGGGATCCCACGACGATCGTTCCAGCCACAGCGCTTCCTTGCGCTTGAGCTTGCGTTTGCGCCAGTCCACGGGCTTCTGGGTCAGGCCGTTCATCAGGCCCCCAAGAGCGAGGGCAAGCCCGCGCGCGTGCGCTTCACGGACAGGGCGTCTGCGGCGGTGCCGCCGGTCAACAGCGTTGAGGGCCCGCCTGCGCCACCGGTCGAGGCGCGCCGGCCCGGGGCCTGCGCTGCCTTGGCACCCTGACGGTCCCAGGCAGCGAGCTTTGCCTGGTCGGCATCGGCGCGCATCGCCTGGAACGAGGCCTCGCGGTTGGTTTTGCGCGCGGCCACCGAGAACGGATTGTTGGCGAAGGGTGATTTGTCGGCGGAACTGCCGGTCAACAGCGTCCCACCCTCGTCCAACTTCTTCTGGTTGGCGGCGTAGGCCTCCTGAAAACGCGCTTGACGCTCTTCATCCGTCCAACGTTCTGTGGGCGTCCAGGTGCCGTTCACCGGCTTGGTAGCCCAGTCGCCTCCTGGCTGGGTTGGCGTGCACATGCTCAGCCCCCGAGCAGCGAACCGCCGCCGGTGGACAGCAGACGGTTGTCCACGCCAGTGGGACCGGTGAGCAGCGTGCCGCCCGGAATGCCTCCGGCATCGGAGCGCGAGCGGCGCGTTGAGTTCATGTCGGGCGCCTTGGCCTCCTGCGGTGGCGGCGGAGGCGCGGGCGGCGCGGGGATCTTGGGCTTGCTGCCAATGCACACGGCGACTGACTCCTGACGAGGTGCGGGGGATCGACCTCGCGAATCTAGGAGCCCAACCAGGGGATAAGCGCACGCCTACATGCGGTAGGGGTCGTAGTCGAGCACCTGCTCGCGCGCGCTGTCGGAGCGCTGCAGGCTCGACAGCTTGGGGATGTCCATGTTGGCCAGCACCACCGCCGTGGCGCGGTCAGGGCTGCGTCCGATGCGGTCGATGATGTCGTCGCGGCTCTCGACCTTGATCGTGACGCCCGACAGCGTCCACTTCGGCGCGCACAGCTCCTTGAGCAACTCCGGGTCGGGTGGTAGCTCGGCGCCGGTGTCGTTCTCGGGATCGAGCACCTCTCGCATGTCCCACCAGATCTGACTGCGCAGGTTGAAGAACCGCATCCGGCCGGACTTGTCGGTCTTGTGGGACTTCTCGGCGACGTTGATGCCGTAGACGGGTTGATCGGCCTCCTGCAGCTTGTCGTAGGGGCTGGCGCCAACGCCGATCACGTCCAGCGCGATGGGCGCCTTGTGGCGATGGATCGCCATGACTAGGCCGGCCACCTTGCCGCCGTTGGGCGTACTGCTGCCGGGATGGATCTCCAGCTCGTCGAAGTACATCGGGCACTCCGGGTGCTTGTAGCGCGGGGCCAGCGTGGTGTTGTCCTTCCCCCCGCGCGCCACGTCAACACCCAGCAGCATCTGCTCGCCCTTGGGGCTGCGCTTCTTCCACCGCGCCATGGCCGCCTCCACCCAGGCCGTGGGGATCACCTGCCACGGGTCATCCTCAATGCCGGCCGCGAAGTCGCCGAACAGCATCTGCGAGCGCAGAGGCTCGGGCAGGCTCTGCAGCGTGGCCATGTAGCCGCTGTTCATGTAGTAGGGGTTATCCGTCACCCGCGCCGGGATGAACGTGCGCGACTTGGGCTCGATGATCTCCTCGGGCGTGTGCTCGGCCGGGTTGAAGTCGTAGACGATGCGCCCACCGATGAGCACGAAAGGCGCGCCGGTCAATGGCTGGCCATCGCTGTCCACCCAGGTGTCGCGAGACCCCCCGTTGCCGTTGGGCAGCATGGCGGCGTAGCGCAGTGCACCGGGCGCCGTGGGGTACAGGATGTGCTTCTTGTCCAGCCACGGGCCGAAGAAGTCGATCACCCATCGGCCGTCGGCGGTGGTGGGCGGGTTGAAGGTCATCAGCACGCGCGTGCGCTGCCCTTCCCTGTCGGTCCGGTTCCAGCCCATGACGAAGCGGACCTGCTGCTCGCGCATCTCGGTCACCTCGTCGAACACCTTGAGGTCGTGCGGGCGGCCCTGCCAGCGGCGTTCGTCGCCAGGGTTGTCCAGGCCGGCCAGCTCCAGCAAGCGATCGTCCGGCAGTTTCCACGCGCCCTTCTGCGAGTTGTAGCCGTCGGTGGTGCCGAGGATCTCCGTGACCCGCTGGACGAAACCCTCGGTCTGCGCCTTCTCGCGTCGCACCACGAGGGATCGCCGATGCTCGGTCGTGACCAGGCCGGCGGCCAGATCGGTCTTCCCCCCGCCTGCAGCGCCACCGTACCCGGTGATGTCCGCTTGCGCGTGGAAGGCCATCGTCTGCGGCCCAACCAGCGGCGCCCATGGCCGTTCCGTCAGGTCGGCCGCGATCAGCTCATCCAGCTCCCGCCGCTCCGCCTCGGTGAGGTGCGGCAGCAGGTGGCGGACCTGGTCGGCATTCACCCGAATGCCCCGAACACCCCTGCCAGGGTGAACACGACGAGGCCCAGGCAGGCCGGCACCGCGAGCAAGCCGCCCACGACCAGCAGGCCGATGTAGAACCTGTCCGCAGCGTTCAGCCGGCTGCGATCACTCGCCATGGTCACCCGCTGCAGCCTTGCGCTGGGCAGCGGCAGCCATGAGCGCAGCCACCCGCGCCGCGCGCTTCGTGGCGTCGATCTCGATCGGCCCACCGCCGGCACCGGTCTGCTCGATGCGCTCGGCGTACACCTGCTTTCGCCGGCCCCTGAGGATCAGCGACAGGAGTTGGTCGCTGTGCTTGCGGATGGTCAGCGGGACCAGCTTGCCGTCAGGCCCGCGCACTGGGCGCACGATGACGTCGCCCTTCTCGTCACGCTGGATGGCGCCCTTCTCGTCCAGCACCGGCTCGTACAGCCAGGCCAGTTCACCCTTGTGCACCACGGGCTCCTCGTAGCCGGTCACGGCGCGGCGGAAGGCCTCCTGTTCGGCGCAGTCGATGCCGTCTTCCATGGCGTCCTCGACCGCCTTGTTGAAGTCCGGGTCATCCTTGCGTGCGCGCCACAGGGTCATGCGCGTGATGCCGGCCGCCTGGCAGGCCTCGCGGACCACAGGCACGCGGCTCAGCGCCTCCAGGACGATCGGACGCCAGTCCACGGGCTTGGGGTTGCCGACGCGCTTCTCCTTTGCGGCGGGGCCTCGTCCGGCTGGCTTGGTGGTGGTCTTGTGGCTGGTAGTGGCCATGGCGCCAACTGTAGGAGCGCCATACCCGCTCAAGCGCACGGTCAGGCCGCGATGTGCTCTTCAAGCATGCGCAGCCCGCGCAGCTTCCAATCGGTTGGGATTTGGCCACGGCGCCGTCCGGTGCAGATGTCACGCACGTGGGTCTTGCTCACCGCCACCTTGCCGTCGTCGAACTTCTTGGCGATCTGGCCAAAGCTCAGGCCCTGCTCCCTGAGCCACAGGATGAGTTCGACGTCCTCATCGCTCAGCTTGGCACGCGCGTGGTCCTGGCCCACGGCATAGCCTCGGTCGTTGACGCCGACGTACCTGGTTGGTCGCTTGCGTTTCACCACGATCACCCCTTAGGTTGGTCACTTTGGGTATCGCCACGTGAAAGTGGCGGCGTGGTGCGAGCACTCAACCAGCGCCACAGAGACGCGCCCGTCAGGCTTTCCCAGAAGCCGCGCGTCGGCCTTGAGCAACCGCTGCGCCAATGTTGGGACGTGCTGCGAAGGCGGCGGCAGTCCTTGGGCCAGCTCACCCCGGCGCACCGGCGAGTGAGCCCGTCCCGCTGCCAGGATCCAGTCGATCGCCTTCTGCAGACTCTCGGCGTCCTCGGCGAAGAACTCCGCGTTGTAGTCCAGCGCGTTCATCAGGCGATCAGCCTGATCCTGGTTGGCGTCGCGCGCACGCTCCAGCGCATAGACGATCTGTCGCGTGGGCTCGTTCAGATGGGCGAGTTGTTGGCGGGTCAGGATTTCAGCCATGACCCCCCCTTTCCACCCGGCCAAAACGTATTCCACCGAAGGTAGGAATACTGTGAGGGTGAGGGTGCATCGCCAAGTATTCCGTCACGCATTGCGATCGCACACCTCGCCGCAATGCGTTTGGCATGCGATTCGCATTGCGATCGCATTGCGATTGGTATGCGAATCGCATCACTCGTCCCCCCCGTTGAGTCCCCAGCGAGAGCGTGCGGCAATGGCGCCGGCCTTCGACGCCTTCTCTACCTTTGCCCTCGCCTTTTCCAGCTCAGCGCGTACCCTCTTGTGCACCCAGCTGTCGTTGCTGGCAAAAAAGAACGGCTCGATCACCGGTTGGATCCGGGCCCAGCCCTGTGGAGTCATGCGCGTGATCGCTGCCAGCGCGGCAGGGTCGCCGGGCAACTTCCCATCGGCCTTCCAGCTCGCCATCAACAGCAGCAGGTAGGCGCCATGCTGCTCTGTCGTCAGGTGCATCGTGTCGCCCAGATAGTCCGCGATGTACAGCGGCATCCAGTGGTCGTGTTTTGGGGGCTTTTTGGGTGATGCCATGTCACGCAGCCTTGAGGAGAGCGCTCCGCAGGGCCTGCGAGGCCTTGAACAGGCTCGTGCACTGGTGGAAGTCGTTGAAGTCCTGCCCCACAGAGGGGGGCATGTAGTACGGCCAGCCGGTTTCCTTGGCGACACGCTCGCCGGTCAGCGATGCGTCGTTGTCTGCGACGACCAGGCCCTGGGGCAGCTCCTTGGCCAGGCGCCCGAGGTTGTGCGCGCTGAAGCACACGAAGATGGTGAATCGGGCCTTGAGAGCGGAGAGTGCCGCTCGGATGGACAGCGCCGTGGCATACCCCTCGCACAGCACGATCGGCCCGCGGCTGTCGAAGACGAAAGCCGCATCGCTGGTGCGCTGGCCAGACAGAAACCGCTTTTCGCCGGTCTCGCTGATCAACTGGCAGCCGACCAGGTCCTTTCCGACGCGCATGGGGATGACCAGCATCAGCCCGCGCTTGCTCTGCCACACGTTCGCTCGCTCGTCTGGAAAGCCCTTCGACACCAGATAGGGGTGCGTCGCCAGCTCGCACTGCGACAGGATCCACTCAGCTCGCTCGACCGCCTTCTTCTGCTTTGCCGCGATTTCCTGCTGAGCCTGCCGTGCCACGCGCGCGATCTCGGCGTGGTTGACCTTGGACTCCGTGCCATCGCGCCACACCGCTACATCGGTCATGGTGGAATGCTCTTGAGCGAATCCATGGTCGCCCATGTACTTCACCGAGCCGTTGCGCTTCTTCGGGTGGGTGACAGTTGGGTAGCGCTTCCAGCGCCCCACCGGCGGCACCGTGTCGATCACGATGCCGAGCCCACGGCAGAAGTCGATGAAATCGCTCATGCCGCCTGCCTGCCCTTCGCCCAGGCGATTTGCCGACTCTTAACCCACCCCTTCACCTCAGCCGAGGGCGGCATGGCGGCTTCAAAGTGCAGATCGCGCGGCCAGACGCCGAACTTCTCCCGGTACTTGGACGGGGTCCAGGCCTCTTTGTAGCCACGCTCTCGCTGGATGTAGAGCAGCATGGAGTACCACTTCTGCTTCGTCTCCTTGCTGGCGCCAGCCTTGCCGCCTTCGAGCTTAGTCAACTCGCCCGGCACCGTGACCACCTCGTTTCGCTTGAGGCGCACGAACCCGCAGCACGGGCAGGTCTCGGCACCGGTCGGCCAGATGCGCGAGCAGCGCGGGCACTTGGCCTCCTGCTTCTCTCGCTCGGTCGGCTCCTTCTTGGGCTTCTCCCGGCCCTCGTCGATCTTGGTGATGCCGTTGAAGAACACGTCATCCCAATCCTTCTGGAACCGCACGTAGTTACCCGAGTGGTCAAGCCAGAGGGCAAACTCCTTGCCAGGCGCGCAGCGCATGACGCGGCCCATCTGCTGGATGTGGGACGACAGCGACTTGGAGAACGGTCGGGCGCTGATTCCGATCATCACGTCCGGTACGTCGAAGCCCTTGGTGAGGATGTCCGTGGCGATCAGGCCCACGATGTCGGTGTCGGGCTTGGCGAACTCCTTGATCGCGTCATCTTTGAACTGATCGTCATCCTTGTACGACAGCGACAGGAAGTTGTAGCCAGCCTCGGCGAATTTCTGCGCGAGGTCAGCGGCGTGGGCCACACCCGATGCGAACACCACCGTCTTGACCGGCCCGCCGAACACCTCGTGCGTCTTCTTCACCCACTCGGCCACGATGTCACCGGTGATGGCGATGCCCCTGTCCTCGGCGTCCCTGCTCGACCATTCACCGGCCACTTTTTTGGCGCCGGTCATGTCGATCTCCTTGGCCACGAACACCTGCAGCGGAACGAGCCGCTTGCGCTCGACCAGCTCGGCGGTGGTAACCGCTGACACCACGTTGGTGTAAGTCTTGCCCAGGCCCTTGGTGAAGGGGGTGGCGGACAGGCCCACAACCCACACGTGCGGGTTGTTCCGGATGAACTCGATCGTCTGCTTGCGCGTCTGGTGGGCCTCGTCCACGATCAGCAGCTTGAGGTTGGGGAAGCTGCCGCGCTTCTCCAACGTCTGCGCGCTACACACCTGGATCAACTCCTGCGGCCTGAAGCGCCAGTGCCCCGACTGCAGCACACCGTGCCCGATCCCGTACTTGTCCAGGCGTTCGCTGGTCTGGTTGCACAGGACGATTCGATCCAGCACCATTGCCCCTCGGTTGCCCTTGTTGCCGGTGGCCTCCAACAACTCCATCGCCATCTCGGTCTTGCCCGCGCCCGTGGGCGCGACCAGCATCTGGACGCGGTGACCGGCGATGAACCCATCGCGCAGCTTGCCCAGGATCGCCTCTTGGTAGTCGAAGAGTGTCAGCACGGAATGACTCATGCAGTGACCGCCCCGGCCTTCTCGGCCTGCTTGCGCCAGTGCTTGATCTGCTGCTCTTTCTGGGCGGACTCGCGCATGTAGGTGTCGCGCGAGGCTTTCACGGCGTCCAGCTCAATCTGCAGCACGCGCACCTGCTCGCGGAGCTGCGCGATCGTGTCAGCGGCGGCGGTTTTCTCCTCCTCGCTCGCGTCCATCGCCTCGACCGCGAGCCGGTCGTTGAGACGGTCGTTCTCTTCGGAGAGGATGCGCACCGCCTCTTGAGTCTCGGACAGCTTGTCAATCACCTCGGCCGCTTGCTCCTGGGCCTTGTCGCGCTCCTGTACCGCCTTGAGGGCTTGGAGCTGCGCGTCCTTCTTGCTGCCTGGCTCGGGAGGCTTGCCCTTCGGTGACGACGGGCCGGAAACTGCAACTGGCGACCTTTTTTCGGCTCGCGGAGTGGTAACCGTTACCACTTCCGGCGGTTTCCGAAGGCTGGCCACAAAGGGGTGAGTGACGCCGCAGGCCTCGGCGATCTTCCGGTCGCTCCACTGCGACCACTCAGGGTCGGCCAGCAGGGTCAGCACGGACTTGCGCTTGTCGGCATTGGAGCGGCGCAAGCCATGAGCGCCGTTCGCACCCAAGGAATAGAGGATGGCGTCGCGGACCGTACCCTCACGAACCTCGGCGCCAATCGAGGCCTTGCCCGCCTGCTTGTGTGCGTGGTATCGGTGGAAGCCGTCAGCGAGCCACTGGTCTGCTCCATCGTTGAACACGACGATGGGTGGGAAGTCGATGCCGACTTTGACCGCCTCGGCATAGTCGCCAACCACTTCCATGTCGATCTCGACGCGGGACTGGGTGCCGCCATCGATGCGGATGGCGTTGATGTTCAGCTTCTTCATGCTCGTGCTTTGGTGATTGCGGACCGTGTCGCCAGTGCGGCGGCGCGGGGCGAGTTGGCGGAAATCTTGGTGACGTACTGATTGCTGCCGCGCTCCGGCCAGTCCATCCAAGTCACGACGTACGCGGCACGCTGAGACGCGGTCAGCGATCGAAACCAAGCCGTGGCCGTCATGGCTTCGACTTCTGACTGCGTCATGGGGATGACGCCCTCCTTCATTCCCTCGATCTGCTCCGCACTCAGCGTTGGGAACGCCGCTGCAAGCGGGTGCTGGCTCAGTTCCATGTGATTCCTTCGTAGTCAAGCACCCAGCGGGCGCGTGAGATGGAGCAATGGCGCACGCTCCAGTACAGGAGCCGGCCTACGTAGGTGACGCGCTTGCGAGCGAGTGCGACGAGCCTCATGCCGCTACCTTCCCGCTGACGTTGAGACTGGTGATGGCGCGCTCGATCCGTTCGGCCATGGCGCTGTCACCGCGGCGGAACTCGCGGTACTCGCGCAGCAGCTCGGTGAGTTCGTCGCGTGGGTTGACGGGCTGGGGCTCGGCGTAGCTCAGCATGTGGGACATGTGAGCAAAGGCGCTGTGGTGGCCGATGTCGCGCGCCATGCGCAACAGCAGCATCAAGTGATCGGGGCTCAAGCGCTCGGGCTTGTCTTCGTTGAGGCAGGCCAGCAGGTGGCGCTGCGCTGCCAAGGGGTCCTTCTCCGGCCAGAGCCTGGCAGCGACCACCTTGGACCCTCCGAGGGCCTTAACGGCGTCGATCAGCGCGTGGTTGAGCGACTCGTACTCGTTCATGTGGGGCGTTCCTCCTCGTTCCCAATCGAGAGCGCCGAAACCGATGCCACCGGCTGCAGTTGGGAACGCTTGGGATGCGCTGGCGGAGTGCTCGGCTGAAACTGCATAGCCATGAACACAACCAACACCGACAAAAGCACCGCGACCGCCACGCCGGTCATCCACAGCAGCCAGCACATGCGCGTCGTCACCAATGCGCCCGCAGGCTTTGCGCGAGAGCTGATCAGTTGCGTGACCGTCCTCGAACTGCGCTGGGTAGGCGACGAACTGCGCGTCTTCTTCACCATGCGCGAGACGCGAATACCCGCCGGGGGCGGTGCGCGTCGCAGCGCTTCGTTACGCGGGGTGCGTGGGTCGGCTCGCAACATCGGGGATTCGCGATGAAGTCAGACGACAGAAGCAGCCATTTGGTGGGGCGCTCCCTCGCGGATCGCGCGCTGGGCGTTCGCTCGATCGGTCAGCGGAATGTCATCAATGGTCAGCGCGCCACCCGAGAGGGCCACGAACACATCGGCCATGCCGAGATCGACCTTGCGGCCGGCGAAGGCGATCTGGTTGCAGTGGCCCCGGGTCGTTCCGGCCTGTTGGGCGAAGGATTCGCGCTCGTTGACGGGTTTGCTGGTGTAGAAGGTCTTGAAGTCCATGGGGCCTCGCTTTCGCCCCGATCATTACCCGCAGGTAACTTCTTGTCAACACCTGCAGGTAATTTACCTTCTGGTAATTTCACACCGATGGATATCTTCGAGCGCCGACGCGCGAATCTCAGACTCCTGTTGACCAAGATCACGCAGGCGGAGCTTGCGCGCCGCTCCGGTGTCGCGCCCAGCTACATCAGCCGCGCACTGAAAGAGCCGGGCGACGACGGCTACAAGAACATCGGAGAGGTCACTGCGCGCAAGCTGGAGGCTGGAGCCAAGAGGGTCGAGGGTTCGCTCGACCTCATGCCAACCGCGTTCGAGCTGGTGATCGCGAACGCAGCCGACGCCAGCCTCAGGCCTGCCATGCCAGATGACGTCGAGATCCGCCAGTTCGATGCAGGCGGAGGCATAGGCAGCGGCCGTCTGCTGCTCGACGACCAACCCGGGGTGATCAAAAGTTGGCACGTCGATCAGGACTGGCTGCGCCTGAACGTGCGCAACTACACCGCCGTGCAAAACCTCTGCATCGTTACCGGCTTCGGTCCGTCGATGCGCCCCATGTTCAATCCAGGTGATCCGCTACTCGTGGACCGCGGAGTGCGTGAGGTCGTGACAGACGCGGTCTACTTCTTCCGAGTTGGCAGGCAGGGCTATGTAAGAGTTCTCCAGCGCATTCCCACCTCCGAAGGGACCAAGTTGCGCGCCAAGGCGAAGAACCCCGACTACGATCCATTCGACATCGACATGAAGGCAATGGACTTTGAGGTACTGGGCAAGGTGCTTACCGTCTGGAAGAGCGAACAATTCTGAGGAGGACTCCATGCGCACCACTATCACAGCCATCGCCCTCCTCGCCGCCGTTTCTGGCTGCGCCACCAACTCGGCGAACATGCGTGTCGGGACCGACATGAGTTACGCCAGCCTCAAGGAGCAGCGTGAAGCTTCACAGGCCGTACAGGTGGTGCGACAGGCGCCTCAGGGGGCGACGATGCTTGGCCAGATCGATGCGTCTCGCTGTCATCGCAACACGCTCCACAGCGAGCCCACCGATGCCGAGGTCCTTCTCGACCTGAAGGTGGCCGCATACGCCCGTGGCGCAGACGGGATCACCGGCGTGAACATCACGAAGGCTTCCGGCTTGATGCAGAACTGCTGGGCGATCCTGAACGGCACGGCCCAGGCCTTTCAGGTAAAGAAGTGACCGCTCAGCGACCGCAAGTGAAAATATTTACCTGTAGGTATTGACCCGGTTAATTACCCTGGGGTAATCTAGCGCCGTGGCCTGAATGAGGCCGTCATCGGAGCCAGATATGCAATACCTCTCCTGCGCCGACACCGCCAAGCTGGTGCGGCAAGCTCTAAAGGAAGCCTTCCCCGGCATCAAATTCTCGGTGCGCTCCAGCACCTACAGCGGCGGCGCTTCCATCCGGGTGGGCTGGATCGACGGCCCCAACGCTGCCCAAGTCGAAGCTGTGGCCAAGGTCTTTGAAGGCGCCTACTTCGACGGCATGCAGGACTACAAAGGCTCGCTGAGCGCCCTGGTGGATGGTGTGGTGACCAGCTTCGGCGCTGACTACATCTTCTGCGAACGCGGCAACAGCGACGCCGCGGTGCAACGCGCCATCGACTCGGTCTACCGGCGCCTACAGGGCAACTTCGAAGAGCGCGGCATCGCCAAGCCCACGCTCGCCGAGTACCGCAGCGGCAATCTGTGCAATGTGGCGATCACCACCAGCGGGTGGGATGCCTACTGGAACTTGCAGAGCTGGATCACGCGCACTGTGGTCAAGGCCAGCGACCGCCTGGCGGTGGCGAAGTCCAAGACCGCCGGCAAGGTGATTCAGTTGGGCGGCGATGGCTACGGCCAGGGCGGCACCCTGCAGGTCGCGGAGGTGGCGTGATGTACCGCATCATCGACATCCGCACTCAGAAGCCGGTCGGCAAGCCCTACAAGAGCGCGAGTCGCGCGCGGGCCCGCCGCGACAAGCTCGACCTGCAGCACGGCGCAATCCGCTATCGGGTGGTGTCTGCATGACCGCGCTGGCCAGCACCACCACGGCGGAGCTGCAGGCCATGCGCAAGCGCCTGGAACAGCAGATTAGGAGCGCCGAGGGCATAGCCAAGGCGTTCAAGCGTGCCCGCGATCTGTACGCCACCAAGGAATGGGCCGACCGCGTGTCCGGCCTCTGCGCGGAGCTGGAGCAAGTGCGCTACGAACTCACGTCGCGCGGTACGACCCTCGGCGGCTGGCTGGACAAGCGCGATCTGCCGTGGGTGGTGCCCATGGTCCTCTGCTTCGTGATCATGGGCATCGTCGAGGTGCTGGGATGAGCGCCCTACTCTTCCGGCCAATTGATCTTGACGCGCCGTCGCTTGGGCGTTTCGCTGGAGGCAATCGACTTGATGTCCTCGCGAGCTTTCGCAATCTCCAACCGGATCGTGTGCAGTTCTTCCTCAATCTCTCTCACAGACTTCCGGTCTTCGCTCGCCTTGGTACGCAAGCGCTTCGCTGCAACGAGATCACCGCGATCCTCGGCTTGGTCGGCCTCAGCCTCCAAACGTTGCACATGTGCATGTCCACGCTCCACCCTGTCGCGGAAAACAAGCTCCTGAGTGGCAAGGCTCTGCTGCATGTGACGCAAGCGAAGCTCGGCTTCGTCCCGGGAGCGCGCCGCCAATTGTTCCTCCAGAGCGGCCAGCCGGTTGATCACGGTAGTAGTGGCGTCTTCCCTCGCATCACCGATCCCTACGGACGAAAAGCTTTGCTCCAGGCGAGCGACAACCTCCGCAGTGAGGGACCGCTTGTTCTCCTCCGCAGCCCTATCGAGCGCCTCCTTGAGGCCCTCCGGTATGCGCATGTAGATCGTCGGATCGGTTCTCGCCATTTGTCGCCTGCGCAAAAAACCACTTGCGAAGTCTATGCACCGTGCATAGACTTCGATGTGTGCACAGAAAGTGCACAGAAGCTAGGAGTTTAGACCAATGAACGCGAAACCCGGAGGTTCCAAGCCCATTCAGTTGCGACTCGACGCCGAGACTCATCTGAAGTTGCAACAGGAAGCCGCTCGCCAAGAGCGTTCCATGACGTGGCTGGTGAACCGCATCCTCGCCGACGCCCTTAAGGCGTTGCCGCCTGCGCCCGCAACTTCTTAGCTCACAAAAGGTGAAGCCCCAGCAGGGTGAGAGCTGCTGAGGCTTCGAGATCAACACGCTAGTACCAACCAGAGAGTGATCAAGATGGATTCTAAAACGCGAGAGTGCTATCCGGGTGCGGGCCTGCCGTTCATCACGACGGCCGCCTCCAGCGACACTGCTCCGATCAACCACTTCGATGTGCAGCGGCAGGAGTATTGCGATGGGCTCACTACCGGCATGCATGCCGTCTACCGCCTCATGTTTGCAATCGAGACTGGTCCGCTCAAAGACTTCGGTGGCGAGGTGGCGGAAGACGAAGATGAGCTGTTTCGCTATGTCGTTGAGGACGTGATCAAGGCGATGGTCGATGGCATCGACGACCGCCGTGGCGCTGCCGTTGGCTTCCTCTGCGCCATGAGCCGCTTGCTGCGTGACCACGCCATGGGCAAGCCCTGGCGCGAGTCCATGATGGACGCCATTGCCGACGACAACAACTTCGCATTGGGCGAGTACGAATCGAGCCTGAAGCGCAATGCCGACCTGGTGAAGGCGGTGACGCCCGCGCAGCCCGTGTCGCTGGCTGTCGCGCCTAAGGCCACCAAGAAGCCGCGCGCCACCAAGCGCGCCACCGCGGGAGCGCTGGCATGAGCGCCGAGTCCCCCAACGAAATGCCGGAACTCGACCCGGGATGCCTCGCATGCCAAGCCGAGTACGTCCTGGCCGAACTGGACGACGGCCACGCCGCGCGACAGGCCTTGAGCGCCTTCCTCCGCCAGTCGAACGAACGCCTCTTCGCCGCCATTGAATTGGCTGAGAAAGCCGGCGATTCGCCGACCTGGGAAACGATTGAGCCGTTGGAAGCCTCAAGCGTGGACCTGCTGTATGCCCTCGGGTTGTTCGAGGCGATCCTCGGCGAGGCCGACGACCCGGCGATGGAGGCCGTCGGCACCCTCTTGCGCTTGGCCAAGAAGCGCGTGGACGAGATGACCTCATCGATGGTGCCCAGCGCGAACGCTGCGCGTGTGGCCACTCCAGCAACGGCCGCCACAGCCGAGGACAACACGCTGCGCGACCAAGCACTGGCGATCAGCACCCTCAACGGTCTGCTGGCGAGCCTGCGCGCGGCGCAGGCGCTCGACGAAGGCGGGAGTACCTGCTGGCGGGTGATAGATCACGCGCTGCAGGCGTACGAGCCCGCAATGGAGCACCTGCGCGCAGGCAACCGCGAGGACGCCATGAACGAAGCCCACGAGGGCGATTCATTCGTCCAGGCCGCCGCTGCGCTTGCTGCCAGCGCCGGCTATCAGAGCTACTGCAGTGCTGACCTTGCCACCGCACTCGCGGAGGTGTCTCAGCGTCTGGATCAATTCAGCAACGACCTCGATAGCGGCGGCCGTTTCTACCCGCAGGACCCGCCGCTGGCGCCCAAGCCAACCGGGGCCAAGAAGGCGGTGGCAGCATGACTTCCACTGTGCTTGTGGTAAGTGGCAGGATGCGCGATTTCGAACGACCATCTGCAAGGCCATGGATCTCGCACTTCTCACACTCGACGACATCGCCGCCATCTACAAGACGAGTCGCGCTCAGGCGCGCAACATCGTCAAGACTCCGGGGTTTCCCGATTTCGCGCCCGGGACCACGTGGCGTCAACCACGATGGATCGAAAGCGAGGTTTGGACTTTCATTCGCCGAGGCCGGCCACCACGGGACGATGAAGATGCCGAATGAGGGATTCCTGACAGACGAAGACGTTCGACGGCTGACTGGCTTCGCACGCGCCTCTGGTCAGGAAGCTTGGCTCAAGAAGGAGGGCGTACCGTTCAAGCGCCGTGGGCCCGTGGTACTGGTGCTGTGGACGCACATTGAGCGTTGGATTGAAGGCGCGCCAACTCCGACGAGGTCAGGAATAAATTGGGCCGCGCTCGAAGAGTCGAACGCGAAGACCGTCGCCTACAACGAACGAATCGCGAGGAAGAACCGTGAGCGCGGCATCTGAAATCCTATTGTCGGACGCGGATGTTGAAGCCTTGACCGGGTATTCCATCGCGACAAAGCAGCTTCAAGTGCTGCATCGACGAGGATTCCATCGGGCGTACATCAATCGTCGCGGCCAGGTGGTGCTTGAACGCTCTCACTACGAGTCGGTGTCCCGCGGCGAGGCCGCCGCCCAAGCGGGCCAGCTCAAGGCGGCCAACCTCACCATGTTTCGCCAGAAGCGGGCAGCATGATCCGCGCTCGCGCGACCCCTGATGGTCTGCCCTATCGCGTCTACGAGCGCTACGGCAAGCGCCGGTACAGCATCGGCTACAAGATGACCAGCGGGCGCTGGGCGTTCCGCTTCGACTGCGCCGTGGAGGACACCGCCCAGATCAAGACGCTGCGGCGCAAGGCCATTGAGGAATCCGCCCGCGTGATCGAAGACCGACCCCAGGGCGGTTTCAAGGGCCTGGTGACGGCCTGGTTCGAATGGCAAGAAGCCCTACCGGCGAGCGACGCCCGCAAGCGCGCCGACAGCACCATCGCCGAGAACAAGCGCGAAGCCGAGAACCTGAAGAAGGCTTGGGGCCACTTCGACCTGCACGAGATCACGAAGCCGATGGGATACGAGTATCTGGAGGCCTGCCTGCTCGCCGGCCGACCCGAGAAGGGAAACAAGGAGATGTCGCTGGCGCGCGTGATGCTAGAACACGCGATCCGCAAGGGCGCACTTGATGTGAACCCGCTGGACGGCCTGGAGAAGCTGCGCCTGGAGAAGGTGAAGCGCTACGTCACCGACAGCGAGCTGGCCCTGGCGGTGGAGGTGGGGCGACGCTGCGGCGGCGCGCGCCACATCGTCGCGCTGGCGCTTCGCACCGCCTGGCTGTGCGTGCGCCGATCCGTGGAGGTGCGCGCCCTGACGCGCGACGCGATCAAGGAGACCGGCATCCTGTGGAAGGACGGCAAGAGCAAGACCAAACCGGCGGTGCTGATTGAGTGGAGCCCTGAGCTAAAGGCCACCATCGACGAGGCCCTCGCCGTGAAGCGCTTCGCCGTCGCCGGCACGATGTTCGTGTTCGGCAACATGCGCGGCCAGCGCTACACGAAGGGTGGCTGGAAGGCCATGCTGGACGACCTCATGCGGGAGTGCGAAAAGGAAGCGAAGGCGCGGAAGATCGCATTCACGAAGTTCAGCCTGCAGGACTGCCGGCCGAAGGGCGTGAGCGACAAGCTGGAGGCCGGCCACGCGGACACCCAGGACGCCACGCTGCACACGGACGGGAAGATGATCGCGAAGGTCTATGACAGGCGCCAAGCGCGTCGGGCAAAGCCAGCCGCGTGACTCAAGGGAACGCTGACGTCTTCTCCAGAATCAATGCCGCCGTGGCTGCAACGCTGCGCGCTTCGGCTTGGTCGACTTTGTCTTGGAGCTCATAGTCAGCCACCTTGCGACGCACTCGTAGGGCGTCAAGCTGGGCGCCAAGAATCCGAGATTTGGACGCTGCTACAGGGTTCGCCCCGGGAGCAGGATGTCTCAGTTGGCTGCACAACCGCTGATGGGATCCGTTTGCGTTCACTACAGATCCGGGCACTGGCATCTGATCGTGCCAGCCGCTACAAGCGTGATAGGCCGCGTAGTAGGCTCGACTCAGCGCACTCCTCCAACACGCTTCATCGGCGCCGTCCGCGAGCGCCGTAGCAACCACGTGAATGTCTTGCGGGCCGACGCTCATGCCGGCTCGTACTGCAGAGCTTCCGCTCCTTGGCCAAGCACTTGGACATAGAAGCCAGAACGATCCAAATCGCGCTCTACGAGCAGTTCAGAAAACCGCCACCCCAGTTCTGCCGCCTGAGCTGGAGTGATAGCGAACCTGAAGCTAACGGTCAAAGCCGACTCATCATCGACATCTGACAACACGGACATGCCCGGAAAGTCGTCGAGCCACACAAGGCCTTCAGCACGCACCACTTCACCTAGAGTGTCGAGGACACGCATGCAGTGCTGATCATCGATACCAAGCCTGTCCAGGACATCCACAGCTGCGCGCGCAGCTTCAATGTCTTTCGTCAATTGGAGTACCTCACCTCGCTGGCGCGACTCATCCACAGCAGACAGAACCGCATGAAAGCCACCTGCCATGAGCAAACGATGGGCAAGGTTGTGAAACTGCAGCCCTTCACGTCGCGCGACAAGTTCCACGCCGAGCTTGAAGGCATCAGAGAAGTACATGCGATTGACCAAGTGAGAAAGGCGCGCTGCCTTAGCTACTACGCCTCCCTGATTCGCAGCAGCGTTCGCGAAGAGGCGCTCAGCTTGCGTGTCGTCACCTACCAAACCGACTAACACGCCCTCCAGGCAGTTGCCCTCGACCACATTGGTCTTTGCCAGGTCTTGGGCGTCACGCACCAGCCGACGAAAAGTCATCGACTCCTTCGCGTTGACATTTCCCACGCTGCGAATGAAAGCACGAACGCGGCCTTGCAACTCCTCAGCTTTGGAGAGCGGCTGTGGTGCGACCATAGGTGAGTGAGGTGAAGAAGTTGGAGCTCCCGTAGCCCCCCGGATGAGACATTGTGACCGCCCTGGCGGCAAGGAACACTCCTGCTTGTCGCCTATTGCACAACGTGTGTCGTTCGTGCTACGAAGCAAAGCGCTGCGCTACTTCAAGTCAGAGGATATTCCAAAAGCCAAATTCCTCATTCCAAAAAGGCCAACGGGTTACGCGATTTCTCACGTAACCCGTTGATTTTCTTGGCGGAGTGGACGGGGCTCGAACCCGCGACCCCCGGCGTGACAGGCCGGTATTCTAACCAACTGAACTACCACTCCTGGCAGGCGGCTTTCGTTCTTTCGAACCAAGTGCCACGACTTGTGCCTACTTGCCTTGCGGCTTGTTTGGCGACCCTACGGGGATTCGAACCCCGGTACTCACCGTGAAAGGGTGATGTCCTAGGCCTCTAGACGATAGGGTCATAACCTGGACGGAAGCCTCGCATTGTATCAGCGGCAGTGTCTGCTTTTCCTGCCGTCGCTACCATGCGCGACTTCGAAACTGTGGTGGAGGTAAGCGGGATCGAACCGCTGACCTCTTGCATGCCATGCAAGCGCTCTCCCAGCTGAGCTATACCCCCACAGGGTTCGCTGTTCCGTTTCGCTGATCACTCAGCGTTGCGTCCTAGCGAGCCTCGAATTATATGCCAGAAATTCAGGCTTTCTGAAGTCGCTCGATCACAAGTTCTCGCGACTGCAGTTCGAGCACCGCATCGAGCGACGGCGTCTGGGCCGTGCCCATCACCAGCACACGCACCGGCATGGCCAGTTGCGGCATCTTCAAGCCGTGTACAGCGAGCACCTGCTTGAGCGCGCCCGAGATCGCGGGCTTGTCCCACGCTGGCAGTGCGGCCAGGGCCGAAGCCAGCGCGGCCACGGCAGGCTTCACGGCCTCGGTGACGTGCTGCGCGGTTTCTTGTGCGCTCGGGTTCACGTCGGCATAGAAGGCCGCGGCCCAGTCGGCCAGCGCCACGGTGGTGTCGCAGCGGTCCTTGAACAGCGCGCAGATGCGCGGCAGGCGCTCGTCGGCCACCAGGCCGCGTTTCTTCAACTGCTCGGCCACCAGCGGTGCGAGCGCTTCGTCGGCCATGGCCTTGAGGTGCTGGGCGTTGACCCAGCGCAGCTTGGCCTCGTCGAACTGCGCGGCGCTGCGGCCGAGGTGGTCGAGGTCGAACCACTCGAGGAACTGCGCGCGGCTGAAGATTTCGTCGTCGCCGTGGCTCCAGCCCAGGCGCGCCAGGTAGTTCACCATTGCGTCGGGCAGGTAGCCCTCGTCGCGGTACTGGGTGACGGGCTTGGCGCCGTTGCGCTTGCTCATCTTCTCGCCCTGCTCGTTGAGCACGGTGGGCAGGTGCGCGTACACCGGGGGTTCCTGGCCGAGGGCGCGGAAGATGTTGATCTGGCGCGGCGTGTTGTTCACGTGGTCGTCGCCGCGGATCACGTGGGTGATGGCCATGTCGATGTCGTCCACCACGACGCAGAAGTTGTAGGTGGGCGTGCCATCGGGGCGTGCGATCACGAGGTCGTCGAGTTCGTCGTTGCGGATCTCGATGCGGCCCTTGACCTTGTCGTCCCAGGCCACCATGCCGCCCTGCGGGTTCTTGAAGCGCAGCACGGGCTTCACGCCCTCGGGCACCGGCGGCAGGGTCTTGCCAGGCTCGGGGCGCCAGGTGCCGTCGTAGCGCGGCTTTTCCTTGGCGGCCATCTGGCGCTCGCGCAGGGCGTCGAGCTCCGCCACGCTCATGTAGCAGGGGTAGACCAGCCCCTGGGCCTGCATCTGCGCCAGCACCTGCTTGTAGCGGTCCATGCGCTGCATTTGGTAGAAGGGCCCCTCGTCGGGGTCGAGGCCCAGCCAGGCCATGCCTTCCAGGATCACGTCGACCGCGGCCTGCGAGGAGCGCTCCAGGTCGGTGTCCTCGATTCGCAGGATGAAGTCGCCCTGCTGCGAGCGCGCGAAAGCCCAGGGGTACAGGGCCGAGCGGATGTTGCCGAGGTGGATGAAGCCGGTCGGCGACGGCGCGAAACGGGTGCGGACTTTCACGGGAGGGTGTCGAGGCCGCGCGAGAGGTCGGCCTGCATGTCGTTGATGTGTTCGAGGCCCACGGCCACGCGGATCAGGCCCTGGCCGATGCCGGCCGCCTGGCGCTGCGCTTCGGTGAGGCGGCCGTGCGAGGTGCTCGCGGGGTGCGCGCACAGGGTCTTGGTGTCGCCCAGGTTGGTGGACAGCGAGAGCACGCGCAGCGAATCGAGCACGTGGAAGGCGCGCTGGCGGGCCTGCTCGGGGTTGGAGGCCTTCACGTCGAAGGACAGCACCGCGCCACCGATGCCGCTCTGCTGCTTCATGGCCAGCGCGTGCTGCGGGTGGCTGGGCAGGCCGGGGTTGTGCACGCGCGCCACCGCGGGGTGCGCCTCCAGCCAGCGGCCCAGCGCGAGCGCGTTGGCGCTTTGCGCGCGCAGGCGAATGTCCAGCGTCTCCAGGCCCTTGAGCATGACCCAGGCATTGAAGGGCGCGAGCGTCATGCCCGCGCTCTTCATGATGGGCAGGAACTTCTCGGTGACCAGGGCCTGGCTGGCGCACAGCGCGCCGGCCATGACGCGGCCCTGCCCGTCGAGGTACTTGGTGCCCGAGTGCATGACGATGTCGGCGCCGAAATCCATGGGGCGCTGCAGCGCGGGCGTGGCGAAGCAGTTGTCCACGCACAGCAACGCGCCGGCGTTGTGCGCCAGATCGGCCAGGGCCTGGATGTCGCAGACCTCGGTGAGCGGGTTGGTGGGCGTCTCGGCGAACAGCAGCCTGGTGGTCGGGCGCAGCGCGGCCTTCCAGGCGCCCACGTCGGTCTGCGGGACAAAGCTCGACTCGACGCCGAACTTCGCCAGGTCGCTGCCGATGAGCTTGATGGTCGAGCCGAACATGGACTGCGAACACACCACGTGGTCGCCCGCCTTGAGCAGGCCCAGGCACATGAGCAGGATGGCCGACATGCCCGAGGCCGTGCCCATGGCGGCCTCGCTGCCTTCCAGCGCGGCGAGGCGGCGCTCGAAGCTGGTGACCGTGGGGTTGCCGTAGCGGCCGTAGGTGAAGCCCTCCTCATCGCCCGCGAAACGGCGAGCCGAAGATTCGGCCGAGGACTGCACGTAGCCGCTCGTGAGGTACAGCGCCTCGGAGTTCTCGCCATAGGGGCTTCGATCGACGGCCTCGCGCACCGCCAGGGTGTCGCGGTGCAGGGTTTTTCTCAGCGCGTCGTCCAACTCAGGCCTCCTGGGCGTTCGGCAGTGCCAGGCGGGAGGTGTCTTCTTCGCCCTCCTCGCTTTGCGGGCGGCCCTGGTTGAGCCGTTCGATGTCTTGCGGCGTGATGTCGCCGGTGACGTAGACGCCGTCGAAGCAGGAGGCGTCGAAGCCGTCGAGCTGGGCGTTGAGCGAGCCCACGGCCTGTTTCATGCCGTCCACGTCCTGGTAGATCAGCGCGTCGCAGCCGATGATCTCGCGCACCTCCTCCACCGACCGGCCGTGCGCCACGAGTTCGCCGGGCGTGGGCATGTCGATGCCATAGACGTTGGGGAAGCGCACCGGCGGCGCGGCGCTGGCCAGGTAGACCTTGCGCGCGCCGGCGTCGCGCGCCATCTGCACGATCTCGCGGCTGGTGGTGCCGCGCACGATGGAGTCGTCCACCAGCAGCACGTTGCGGCCCTTGAACTCGCTGCCGATGACATTGAGTTTCTGGCGCACCGACTTCTTGCGCACGGCCTGGCCCGGCATGATGAAGGTGCGGCCCACGTAGCGGTTCTTCACGAAGCCTTCGCGGTAAGGCAGGCCCAGCAGGCGCGCCAGCTCCATCGCGCTCGGGCGCGAAGACTCGGGGATGGGGATCACCACGTCGATCTCGTTCGGCGGCACGGTGGAGATGACGCGCTTGGCCAGCGTGGTCCCCAGGTTCAGGCGCGCCTGGTAGACCGAGATGCCGTTCATGACGGAGTCGGGCCGCGCCAGGTAGACGTACTCGAAGATGCAGGGTTTGAGCACGGCGTCGGGCGCGCAGCGCTCGGCGTGCATCTCACCGTCGAGGCTGACGTAGACCGCCTCGCCCGGCAGCACGTCGCGCTCGAAGTGGAAGCCCGTGCCTTCGAGGGTCACCGATTCGCTGGCCACCATCACGCTGCCGTCCTGGCGACCGATGCACAGCGGGCGGATGCCGTAGGGGTCGCGGAAGGCCAGCAGGCCGTGACCCGCGATCAGGGCCACCACCGCGTAGGAGCCTTTCACGCGCGCGTGCACGCCGCGCACGGCGTCGAACACGTCGGCCGGCTTGAGCGGTTCACCGCGCGTGCACTTCTCCAGCTCGTGCGCCAGCACGTTGAGCAGCACCTCGGAGTCGCTCTCGGTGTTGATGTGGCGGTGGTCGGTCTGGAACAGCTCCTGCTTGAGCGCCTGGGCGTTCGTTAGGTTGCCGTTGTGCACCAGCACCAGGCCGAAGGGCGCGTTCACGTAGAAGGGCTGGGCCTCTTCCTCGCTGTAGGCGTTGCCGGCCGTGGGGTAGCGCGCCTGACCCAGGCCGCAATTGCCCGGCAGGGCACGCATGTTGCGGGTGCGGAAGATGTCGCGCACCATGCCCTTGGCCTTGTGCATGAAGAACTTGCGGCCCTGCTGGGTGACGATGCCCGCGGCGTCCTGACCGCGGTGCTGCAGGAGCAGCAGCGCGTCGTAGATGAGCTGGTTCACCGGGGTCTGGCTGACGACGCCGACGATTCCACACATGATGGTGTCCTTGGGTTCAGAAGTTCAGGGGATGTAGCGCGCGAGCGGGTCGGGCAGCAGGGGTTTGGCCTGGCGCAGCGCGCCGCTCAGTGCGTTGGCGGTGGGCGAGTCCTGCCACCAGGCGGCCGATTGCATCTGCGTCATGGCAATGACCAACGCGACGGCGAGCAGGATGACCAGGCCCCGCAGCAGGCCGAAGGCGCCGCCCAGGACGCGGTCGACCGGGCGCAGGCCCACGGTGTTGACGAATTTCTGCACCAGCCAGGCCAGCACGCCGCCGAGAAAAGCGACGGCGATGAAGACCAGCGCGAAGCCGATGGCCAGTTGCAGCGGCGGCGCGACCTTGTCGATCGGCAGCCAGGGCACGACGTCGTCGGCGAAGGCCTGGGCGAACAGGAAGGCGGCCACCCAGCCCAGCACCGACAGCACCTCGAACATGAGCCCGCGCCACAGGCCCAGCAGCACCGACAGCAGCAGCAAGGTGAGCAGCACCCAGTCGGTCAGCAGCATGGCGGCCCTCCTTTCAGAGGGTCAGGATGGCGGCCGGCAGGCCCAGGGACTTGACGCGCGCGGCGGCCTTCTCGGCCTCGGCGCGGCTGTCGAAGGGGCCCACCCGCACGCGCACGCGCTTGCCCTCCGCCGTCTGGGCCACGTTCACGTAGGTCTTGAGGCCGGCGCGCTCGAGCTTCTGGCGCGTCTCGCGGGCGCGGGCCTCGTCGGCGAAGGCGCCCACCTGCACCACCACGCGCTCGTTCGCGGTGGAGGCGGCGGCGGGCGGCGCCTGGCCGCGCAAGATGGCCTGGGCGCGCGCGGCCTCGGCGGGGTCGCGCTTGGGCGGCTCGGGCGCGGGTGCGGGTGCTGGAGTGGGCGCTGGCGCCGGTGCCGGGCTCGGCGCGGGGGCCGGACTGGGGGCCGGACTGGGGGCCGGCGTGGGCACCGGTGCTGGCGAGGGAGCAGGCGCCGGCGAGGGGGCCGGGGCCGGCGAAGGGCTGGGCGCCGGGGCGGGCCGGGCCGTGCTGGCCAGGGGCGGCGCGGCGTCGCGGCCCGGAATGTCGATCGGGATATCCACCGCGATCGGGCGCGGCTGGCTGTCGAACAGCAGCGGAAAACCGATGACGCCAGCGGCCACCAGGATGCTGGCGCCGATGAGCCGGTGGCGCGCCCGGCGACGCACCGCTTCGATGGTGGGAGGCGATGCGTTGGCGCCGCCCTGGGAGCCGGAGCGTGGGCTGATCATGGGGTCGCGAGGGCCTTGGTCGGCACGGTTCAGGCGGCGAGATGCGGTGCCGCGAGCTTCGGCAATCCGTCCTGCAGCACACCACCGACGGTGTAGAACGAGCCAAAGACGAGGATTCTATCAGCGGGGTCCGCCGCGCTCAGGGCTGCGGTCAATGCCTCGCGCGGGTCGCGGTGCAGGCTGGCGTCGCGTCCCCCGGGTCCCTTCAGTCCCTCCACCAGGGGCTTGAGGTCGGCGGCCCGGCTGGCGCGCGGCAGCGGCAGGTCGGTCAGGTACCAGCGGTCGATCAGCGGCGCGATGCGCGCCAGCATGGTGCCGAGGTCCTTGTCGGCCATGGCACCGAACACGGCGTGCGTGCGCGGGTAGAAGCCCATGGCGTCGAGGTTGGCGGCCAGCGCGGCCACCGAATGCGGGTTGTGCGCCACGTCCAGCACCAGCGCGGGCCGGCCGGGCACGATCTGGAAGCGCCCCGGCAGCTCGACCAGCACGAAGCCGGTGCGCACGGCCTGGGCCGTGACCGGCAGGCGCCCGCGAAGGGCCTCGATGGCGGCCAGCGCGCCGGCCGCGTTGAGCAGCTGGTTGGCGCCGCGCAGCGCCGGGTAGGCCAGGCCGCTGTAGCGGCGCCCGCCGTGTGAGGGGTGCATGGCCCAGCCCCACTGCTGCTGGTCGCCCGCGACGTGGAAGTCGACGCCCACGCGCCAGAGCTCGGCGTCGATCTCACGCGCGTGGTCGATCAGGCTCTGCGGCGGCGCCGGGTCGCTCACCACCACGGGGCGGCCGGTGCGCATGATGCCGGCCTTCTCGCGGCCGATGCTCTCGCGATCGGGGCCCAGCAGGGCCATGTGGTCCAGGTCGATGCTGGTGATGACCGCGCAGTCGGCGTCGAGGATGTTGACCGCGTCGAGCCGGCCGCCCAGGCCGACCTCCAGGATGGCCACGTCCACCGCCTCGCGCGCGATGGTGCGCAGGATGGCCAGGGTGGTGAACTCGAAATAGGTCAGGCTCACCTCGGGCTCGCCGCCCTGCCCGCGCCGCGCCACGTCCACCTCGGCCATGGCGGGCACCAGCGTGTCGGCCGACACCACCTCGCCCGCGATGCGGCAGCGCTCCTCGAAATGCACCAGATGCGGCGAGCTGTAGACGCCCGTGCGGTAGCCCGACTGGGTGTAGATGGACTCCAGCATGGCGCAGGTGCTGCCCTTGCCGTTGGTGCCGGCCACGGTGATCACCGGGCAGCTCAGTTGCAGGCCCATGCGCCGCGCCACGGTCATCACGCGCTCCAGGCCCATGTCTATGGCCTGCGGGTGCAGGCGCTCGGCGTGGGCCAGCCAGTCGGCCAGCGTCACGGGGTGATCGGGAACGGGGATCTCAAGCATCCCGCGATTGTCCCACCCGCCCCCTGGCCCGACGCGGCTGGCGGACAATCCCGCCCATGATCACGCTGCATGGCATCCCGAACTGCGACACGGTGAAAAAGGCGCGCGCCTGGCTGGACGCCAACGGCCGCGAACACCATTTCCACGATTTCAAGAAGCTCGGCGTGCCCGAAGCCGGGCTGGACGCCTGGCTGGCCAGCGCGGGCTGGCAGACCCTGGTGAACCGCAAGGGCACCACCTGGCGCCAGCTCGACGAGGCCAGCCGCGCCGCCGTGGTGGACAGCGCCAGCGCGCGCCGCCTGCTGCTCGAGCGGCCCAGCCTGATCAAGCGGCCCGTGGTGCGGTGGAGCGATGGCGCCATCACCGTGGGCTTCGATGCGGCCGACTGGGCCGCCCGGCGCTGAGCCGCAGCCCGCCCCCCCAACCGCCCTCCCAGGGCCGCGACCTAAAATCGCGGCTTTGCCTTCTCCACGCCCTCCAGCACCATGACCACCACCCAGATCAGCGGCGTCACCGTCGCCACCCAGGCCAACGTCTACTTCGACGGCAAATGCGTGAGCCACAGCCTCACCCTGGCCGACGGCACGAAACAATCGGTGGGCGTGATCCTGCCCGCCACGCTGACCTTCAACACCGGCGCGCCCGAGGTCATGGAATGCGTGGCCGGTGGCTGCGAATACCTGCTGGCCGGCAGCAGCACCTGGGTGAAAAACGGCCCGGGCGACCAGTTCAGCGTGCCCGGCAACAGCAGCTTCCAGATCCGCGTGAGCGAGGCCTACCACTACATCTGCCGTTTCGGCTGAGCCACCACAGGACACCGACATGGCCACCATCCTGCAACACCTGCCCACGCAACAGAAAGTCGGCATCGCCTTCTCCGGCGGCCTGGACACCAGCGCCGCCCTGCTGTGGATGAAGAAGAAGGGCGCCCTGCCCTACGCCTACACGGCCAACCTGGGCCAGCCCGACGAAGACGACTACGAGGCCATCCCGCGCAAGGCCATGGCCTATGGCGCCGAGAAGGCCCGCCTGATCGACTGCCGCCTGCAGCTGGCGCACGAGGGCATCGCCGCGCTGCAGTGCGGCGCCTTCCACATCAGCACCGCCGGCATCACCTACTTCAACACCACGCCGCTGGGCCGCGCCGTCACCGGCACCATGCTGGTGGCCGCCATGAAGGAAGACGACGTCCACATCTGGGGCGACGGCTCCACCTTCAAGGGCAACGACATCGAGCGCTTCTACCGCTACGGCCTGCTCACCAACCCCAGCCTCAAGATCTACAAGCCCTGGCTGGACCAACGCTTCATCGACGAGCTCGGCGGCCGCAAGGAAATGAGCGAGTTCCTCATCGCCAACGGTTTCGACTACAAGATGAGCGTGGAGAAGGCCTACAGCACCGACAGCAACATGCTCGGCGCCACGCACGAGGCCAAGGACCTGGAGCACCTGAACTCGGGCATCCGCATCGTCAACCCCATCATGGGCGTGCCCTTCTGGCGCGAAGACACCGTGGTCAAGCCCGAAGAGGTGACGGTGCGTTTCGAGGACGGCCAACCGGTCGCCCTCAACGGCCAGAGCTTCGCCAGCCCGGTCGATCTCATCATGAAGGCCAATGAGATCGGCGGACGCCACGGCCTGGGCATGAGCGACCAGATCGAGAACCGCATCATCGAGGCCAAGAGCCGCGGCATCTACGAGGCCCCCGGCCTGGCGCTGCTGTTCATCGCCTACGAGCGCCTGGTCACCGGCATCCACAACGAAGACACCATCGAGCAGTACCGCATCAACGGCCTCAAGCTGGGCCGCCTGCTCTACCAGGGCCGCTGGTTCGACCCGCAGGCCATCATGCTGCGCGAATCGGCCCAGCGCTGGGTGGCGCGCGCGGTCACGGGCGAGGTGACGGTCGAGCTGCGCCGCGGCAACGACTACTCCATCCTCAACACCGAGAGCCCCAACCTCACCTACGCGCCCGAGCGGCTGTCGATGGAGAAGGTGGAGGACGCGCCCTTCACGCCGCTGGACCGCATCGGCCAGCTGACCATGCGCAACCTCGACATCACCGACACGCGCGGCAAACTGGGCGTGTACAGCCGCACCGGCCTGCTGACGAGCGGCGACGGCACCGACATGCTCAAGCTCGGCAAGGACTGAAGCAGGTCCACCGCTTGCGCTCGAAGGGCTCGCCATCTGGCGGGCCCTTTTTTTTTGATCACCGTCGGCCTTCGCCGCGATCAGACCCGCAGCAGCCCCCGAAAGCCGCGCGACGCGTAGTAGGACTGCACGCCGTTGTGGTACGTGAACACCTGGCCATAGCGGCGGTCGCAGAACAGGGCCCCGCCGAGCGCGCGCACGGCTTTCGGGGTGGCGATCCAGCTGGAGGTCTTCAGGTCGAACTCGCCCAACTCCTGCAGCCGGCGGTACATCGCCTCGTCGAGCATCTCGACGCCCATCTCGGCGGCCATCTCCATGGCGCTGCCTTGCGGCTTGTTCTCCTTGCGCGCGTCCAGCGCCTCGCGGTCGAAGCACAGGCTGCGCCGGCCCGTGGGCGTCTCGGCCGCGCAATCGCAGAAAAGGATCACGCCCGAGGCCTTGTCGCGCCCGATCACGTCGGGCTCGCCGCCCGAGGCCTCCATCCGGTGCAGGGACGACAGGGCGCCGGGGTTCGACCCCAGCCGCGCCAGCACCTCGTCCCAGGCCATGCCCTTGTGGCGCTTGGGGTGCTTCTCGAACCGGGTCTTCAGTGTTTGCAGCAGCTGTTCACGTTCGGTGGGTTTCATGGCTTCCGTGGGACCTCCGGGTTGGGAAATGGCCAAGTGTTCGGGGCCCGGGCCCGCTCACTGCCTCAGGATCTTGTCCATCGCCTTGCCTTTGGCCAGTTCGTCGACCAATTTGTCCAGCTGGCGGATCTTGCGCATCAGCGGGTCGTCCACCTCTTCGACGCGCACACCGCACACCAGGCCCGTGATCCGTGCGCTGTTCGGGTGAAACGCGGGCGCCTGGGCAAAGAAGGTCTCGACGTCGCTGCCCTGCTCGATCTGGCGGCGCAGTCCCGCCGCGTCGTAGCCCGTCAGCCAGCCGATGACCTGGTCCACCTCCTCGCGGGTGCGCTGCTTGCGCTCGGCCTTCTGCACGTACAGCGGGTACAGCTGGGCGAACTTCATCGAGAAAACGGGGTGGCCAGCCATGGCATGCCTCCTGGGTTCAGATCACCACCGGCTCCGGCTCCAGCCGGATGCCGAAGCGCTCATAGACGCTGGTCTGGATCGCCTTCGCCAGCGTGACCACCTCGCCCCCGGTGGCCCCGCCCCGGTTCACCAGCACCAGGGCCTGCTTGTCGTACACGCCCGCGTTGCCCACGCCGCGCCCCTTCCAGCCGCAGGCGTCGATCAGCCAGCCCGCGGCCAGCTTCACCGTGCCATCGGGCATGGGGTAGTGCACCACCTTGGGCTCGCGCGCGATGATGTCGGCGCACTGGTCCAGCGTGACCGTGGGGTTCTTGAAGAAGCTGCCCGCGTTGCCGATCACCGCCGGGTCCGGCAGCTTGGCGCGCCGGATGGCGCAGATCCAGTCGAAGATCGTCCGCGCGTCAGGCGTGGTGTTGCCGGTTTCGGCGATCTTGCGCTCCAGGTCGGCATAGCCCAGCACCGGCTTCCAGGCCTTGGGCAGCCAGAAACGCACCCGAGCGATGAGCGCGCGGCCCGCCAGGCCGAAGTCGCGCGCATCCGTGGGTGGGTGCTTGAACACCGAGTCGCGGTAGCCGAAGCCGCACTGCGCGGCGTCCAGCGTGAACCCCTCACCCGAACGCAGGTCGATGGCGTCCAGCGAATGGAAGCGGTCTTGCAGTTCCACGCCATAGGCGCCGATGTTCTGCACCGGCGAGGCGCCCACGGTGCCGGGGATGAGCGCCAGGTTCTCCAGCCCGGGCCAGCCCCGCTCCAGCGTCCACTGCACGAAGGCGTGCCAGTTCTCGCCCGCGCCGGCCTCCACCAGCCAGCCCTTGGGCGTTTCCTCCACCAGGCGCCGGCCCGCGATCTCCACCTTGAGCACCAAAGGCCTCACATCGCCCGTGATCACCAGGTTGCTGCCCCCGCCCAGCACGAAAGGCGGGGCCTCGCGGGTGAGTTCCGGCCAGTCGTCCGAGGCCCGCAGCGCGGCCAGGTCGGCCTCGGCGCGAATGCGCGCGAGGCGGTGCGCCTTGGCCACGATGCCAAAGCTGTTGTAGGCCTGTAGAGGCACCTGCTTCTCGACTATCATGGCCGCGATTTTCTCACCCACCGCCGCCTCGCCATGCCCTCGTTCGACACCGTCCTAGAAGCCGATCTCGTTGAAGTCAAGAATGCCGTCGATCAGGTCGCGCGCGAGATCGGCACGCGCTTCGACTTCAAGGGCACGAGCGCCGCCATCGAGCTGAAGGACAAGGAGATCACCCTCACCGGTGACGCCGACTTCCAGCTCCAGCAGATCGAGGACGTGCTGCGCAACAAGCTCGCCAAGCGCAACGTGGACGTGCGCTTCCTCGACATGGGCAAGGTCGAAAAAATGGGCGGCGACAAGGTCAAGCAGGTGGCCAAGGTGCGCAACGGCATCGCCACCGAAGACGGCAAGAAGATCCAGCAGGCCATCAAGGCCAGCAAGCTCAAGGTGCAGGCCGCCATCCAGGGCGACGCCGTGCGCGTGACCGGCGCCAAGCGCGACGACCTGCAGGCCACCATGGCCATCATCAAGAACGAGATGAAGGACCTGCCGCTCTCGTTCAACAACTTCAGAGACTAGTGGACCACCCCCGCCGCGCTTCGCGCGCCCCCCTCAAGGAGGCGGCGCCTGCGGCCCGGCACAGCCGGTTCCGCGGCGCCTCTGGGTGGCGGTGGTCACGAGCGCTGCTGGTTGGCCTCTGGGCGGGCTCCACCGGCTTTTCTTATGCCCAGTCGGTGTCGCTGTCGGGCATCTCCGGCAGCAAGGCCCTGGTCGTCATCGACGGCGCCGCGCCGCGTTTTCTGGCGGCTGGCCAGGCGCACCAGGGCGTTCGCCTGGTGTCGGTGCAAGGCGAATCGGCCGTCGTCGAGATCGGCGGCCAGCGCCAGACCCTGCGACTGGGCGAAGCCCCGGTGAGCCTGGGCGGCGGCGGGGCCGAGGCGGGCGGCGCCCAGCGCGTGGTGCTCACGGCCGACGGCAGCGGCCACTTCATGCCCCAAGGCCAGATCAACGGCCGCGCGGTGCAGTTCATGGTGGACACCGGCGCCACACAAATCATCATGGGCGAGTCCGAGGCCAAGCGCATCAACCTGGACTACCAGCGCGGCCAGCGCGTGACGGTGCAGACGGCCAACGGCACCGCGCCGGGCTACCGCGTCACGCTCGACTCGGTGCGCGTGGGCGACGCCCAGGTGCATGCCGTGGCCGCCATCGTGCTGCCACAGCCCATGCCCTTCGTGCTGCTGGGCAACAGCTTCCTCACGCGCTTCCAGATGCAGCGCAACAACGACCAGCTGATACTGGAACGGCGCTACTGACTCAGGCCTGCGCGGCCGTCACCACGATCTCGATGCGGTACGCCGGGTTGGCCAGCGCGGCCTGCACGGTGGCGCGCGGCGGCGCGGCGCCGGGCACCACCCAGGCGTCCCAGACCTCGTTCATGGCCGCGATGTCGCGGATGTCGGTGAGGAAGATCTCGGTGCGCAGGATGCGCGACTTGTCGCTGCCGCATTCCTTCAGGCGCTGCTCCACCTGTTGCAGCACGTCCGCGGTCTGGCCGCGGATGTCGGTGTCGCCGCGCTCGGGCACCATGCCCGCCAGGAACACGATGCCGTTGAACACGGCGGCTTCGCTGTAGCGCGCGGCCATGCCCACGCGCTGGATGCCTTGCTGGTTCATTGTTTCTTGGCTCCGAGCTGGCTTTCCTTGCCGGCCAGCAAGCGGTTGATGTTCTCGGCGTGGCGCCACACAAGCAGCACCGCCATCACCGCCAGGCTCAGCACCATCACGCCCGGCGCCTCCCAGGCCACCCCGCCGCCCAGCAGGTAGTAGGCCGGCGCGAACACCGCCGTGACGATGGACGCCAGCGAGGAATAGCGGAAGAAGATGGCGATGATCAGCCAGGTGAGCAGCGAGGCCAGGCCCAGCCAGGGGTTGAAGCCCAGGATGACGCCGGCCGCCGTGGCCACGCCCTTGCCACCCTGGAACCTGAAGAACACGGGGAACAGGTGGCCCAGGAAGGCCGCCAGGCCCACCAGCGCCACCGTGCCCGCGCCCAGGCCGAAAGGCTCGCCCCAGTGCGCCACCACGAACACCGGCAGCCAGCCCTTCACCGCGTCGAGCAGCAGGGTGACGATGGCCGCCGCCTTGCTGCCCGAACGCAGCACGTTGGTGGCGCCGGGGTTCTTGCTGCCGTAGGTGCGCGGGTCGGACAGACCCATCAGGCGGCTGACGATCACCGCGAAGGACAGGGACCCGATCAGGTAGGCGGCCAGGGTGGCCAGCGCGGGATAGAGCGCTTGCAAGGGCATCTCCTCGGTCAAGGGTTCTTATGGTCGGAATGGAGCGCGCGTCATTCTGCCAGCGCGCACCGCACCGCCTGCGCGCCCAGCGGACCGCTCAGCACGGCC
Source organism: Hydrogenophaga sp. SNF1 (assembly GCF_034421675.1). Taxonomy (NCBI): domain Bacteria; kingdom Pseudomonadati; phylum Pseudomonadota; class Betaproteobacteria; order Burkholderiales; family Comamonadaceae; genus Hydrogenophaga; species Hydrogenophaga sp. SNF1. Next base: position 1,222,833 of record NZ_CP139793.1, on the reverse strand, counting down.
GGCTCGATGCCGACCAGGAAGCCGCGCCGCCCGCCATTGATCCAGAGGCGCGGCAGTTCCAGCACGGTAGCTTCCACGAACACCGGCATGGCGCGCTTGAGCCCGAAGGGCGAGGTACCGCCCACCAGGTAGCCGCTGTGGCGGTTCGCCACTTCGGGCTTGCAGGGCTCCACCGACTTCGCGCCGATCTGGCGCGCCAGGTTCTTGGTGGACACCGTGCGGTTGCCATGCATGAGCACGGCCAGCGGCTTGGCGGCCTCGTCCTGCATGATCAGCGTCTTCACCACCGCGAACGGGTCCAGGCCCAGCACCTGGGCGCTGTGCTGCGCCCCGCCGTGCTCCAGGTATTCGTAGGGATGCTCGGTGTACGCCACGCCGTTCGCCTTGAGCCAGGCCGTGGCGGGTGTCTCGGAAACATGTCGGGGCTTGGGCATACCAGGGCTTTGTCCAGAGATGCCGCGGAACCGGCTCTGCCGGGCCGCAGGCATCGCCCCCATGAGGGGGTCGCGCGAAGCGCGGCAGGGGTGTTGCTTTTTACTGCGCGGGGTCGCGGCTGTCCCAGCGGATCTTGTCCACCGCCGCCTGCAGCTCGGGCGTGAACGGCGTGCCCCAGGCGTCCAGGCACTCATCCAGCTGGGCCACGGTGGTCACGCCGATGATGGTGGAAGCCACGCGCCAGTTGTTGTAGCAAAAGGCCAGCGCCAGCTGCGCGGGCGTGAGGCCGTGCTCGCGGGCCAGCGCGTTGTAGCGCTGGGCCGTGGCCAGGGCCTCGGGCCGGCCCCAGCGCTGCTTGCGCATGCTCTCGAAGATGGCCAGGCGGCCGTGCCCGCCCACCAGGCCGGTGCCGTCGTACTTGCCGGTGAGCAGGCCAAAGCCCAGCGGCGAGTAGGCCAGCAGCGACACGCCCAGGCGGTGGCTGGTCTCGTCCAGGCCGTTCTCATAACTGCGGTTGATCAGGCAGTAGGGGTTCTGCACCGTGGCCACGCGCGGCAGGCCGTGCTGCTCGGCCAGGCGCACGAACTCGTGCACGCCATAGGGCGTTTCGTTGGACAGGCCGATGGCGCGCACCTTGCCCGCTTTCACCAGCTCGGCCATGGCCTCGAGCTGTTCGAGCATCGAGGCGCAGGGTTTGTCCTTGGCGGGGTCGAAGCTGAGCGCGCCGAAGGCCGGCAGGTTGCGCGCCGGCCAGTGAATTTGATAGAGGTCAATCACCTCGGTCTGGAGGCGGCGCAGACTGCCTTCGCAGGCTTTCACGATTTCGGCCTTGCTCAGGCCTGCGTTGTCGCCGCGGATCCAGGGCATGCCGCGCGACGGCCCGGCCACCTTGGTAGCGAGCACCAGCTTCTGGCGCTGGCCGGGGTGGCGGGCGAACCAGTTGCCTATGATGGTCTCGGTGGCGCTGAAGGTTTCGGCGCGCGCGGGCACGGAGTACATCTCGGCCGTGTCGATGAAGTCCACGCCGCGCTCGACGGCGCGGTCCAGGATGCGGTGCGCGGTCGGCTCATCGACCTGCTCGCCGAAGGTCATGGTGCCGAGGCAGATCGGGGTGACTTGAAGGGGGCTCTGGCCAAGTGCGACGGGGTTCATGCAAGGATTTGTAACGTCAGAGAATTCCTACGGGGTCAATATCCCCGTAGGGGTATAAGTTTAGGCGCTGAGTTGTCCACCGTCGGCTGCGCCAGGCGGGGTCTGTTTTCCCCATCAACAACGAGGAGTTCCACCATGTCCCACACCGTTTCCCACACCACGCGTGGCCTGACCGTTCTCACCGTGGCGGCGGCTCTGGCCATCAGCGGCTGCGCGAACATGAGCGAGACGCAGAGCGACAGCGCCAAGGGCGCTGGCATCGGCGCGGCGGCGGGCCTTGTGTTGGGCGGCCTCACCGGTGGCTCCAAGGGCGCCGCCCAGGGCGCCGTGCTGGGCGCCGGCGCGGGCGCGCTGGGGGGCTACATCTGGTCCACGCGCATGCAAGAGCAGAAGAAACAGATGGAAGCGGCCACCGCGGGCACCGGCATCGGCGTGAGCCAGACGGCCGACAACCGGCTGAAGCTGGACGTGCCGGCCGATGCGGGCTTCGCGTCGGGCCGCTCCACGCTGAGCCCGACGCTGGTGCGCGTGCTGGGCCAGTTCGCCACCACGCTGCAGCAGAACCAGGCCACGCATGTGACCATCATCGGCCACACCGACAGCTCGGGCAGCGACGCCATCAACAACCCGCTGTCCTTCGACCGCGCCAATGCCACGCGCGACTACCTGGTGGGCCGGGGCGTCGCGGCGACGCGCATCAGCACCGACGGCCGCGGCTCGCGCGAGCCCATCGCCGACAACGGCACGGCCCAGGGCCGCGCCATGAACCGCCGCGTGGAAATCTATGTGGCCGAGCCGGCCAGTACCGCGCAGCGCTGACCCATCACTGCTGTCACCGCTCTCTCAAGCCCGGCAACCGCCGGGCTTTTTTTGCGCCCGGCGCGTCAGGCGAGGCGCGCGCGCTCCTCTTCCTGCACGCGCAGCACGCGGCGCTGCACCTTCCCCGTGGTGGTCATGGGCAGCGCGTCGATGAACTCGATCTCCTTCGGGTACTCATAGGGCGCCAGCCGCCCTTTCACGTGCGACTGCAGCTCGGCGACCAGCGAGGCATTGCCGACATGTCCCGGCGACAGCACCACGTAGGCCTTCACCACCGCCCCCCGCTCCCGGTCCGGCTTGGGCACCACCGCCGCGTTCGCCACCGCCGGGTGCTTGACCAGGCAGTTTTCGATCTCGCTCGGCCCGATGCGGTAGCCCGCGGCTTTGAACACGTCGTCGGCGCGGCCCTGGTACCAGAGGTAGCCGTCTGTGTCGCGCACGGCCAGGTCGCCCGTGCGGCACCAGCTGCTGGCGGGATCGCCGGTGAACTTGCCGCGCGTGGCCGCCTCGTTTTTCCAGTAGCCCAAAAAGAAGATCGGGTCGGGCTCGCCGTGCACGTCCAGCCGGTGCACGGCCACGTCGCCGGGCACACCCACGGGACATTCCTTGCCGTCGTCGTCGATCACCGCCACCCGGTGGCCTGGGTAGCCCTTGCCCATGCTGCCGGGCCGCGCCGGCCACAGGCGCGCGCAGTTGCCCACGATGTAGTTGATCTCGGTCTGGCCGAACATTTCATTCACCGTGATGCCCAGCTCGTCCCGGCACCAGCTGAACACGGCGTCGCCCACGGCCTCGCCGGCGCTCATCAGCCCCTGCAGCACGAAGCGAAACTGCCGCTTGGGGCGCGGGTACGCCTTCATCATGGCTTTGAGCGCGGTGGGAAACAGGAAGCTGTGCGTCACGCCGTGGCGCTCGATGAGTTCAAAGGCGGTCTGCGGGCTGAAGCGGCCGTTGTGCGCCACGATGGGCCGGCCGAAGTAGAGCGTGGGCAGCAGCGCATCCATCAGGCCGCCGGTCCAGGCCCAGTCGGCGGGGGACCAGAACACCGCCTCGCTGGGGCGGCTGGTGTCGAAGGGGTCGAAGCCGAACCAGTTCTGGCTGCACACGAAGCCCGTGAGGTTGCCGATGAGCGCGCGGTGCGGAATGAGCGCGCCCTTGGGGTTGCCGGTGGTGCCGCTGGTGTAGATCAGCACCGCGGCTTCGTCGGCGCGCGTGTGCGCGGGTTCGAAGGCCTCCTCTTCCTGCGCCAGCAGTTGCGCCCAGTCGAGCGCGCCGCCACGCGCGGGCCCTTCGGGCGCGTCGACGGCGATCAGTTCGTTCAACAGCGGGCAGGCGGCGCCCACGCCCTGCACCGCGGCCAGGGTGCTGGCGTCGCAGATGCCGAGCACGGCCTCGCTGTCGCGCAGGCGAAACTCCAGCGCCTCTGGACCGAAGAGCTGCGACAGCGGCATGGCCACCGCGCCCATCTGCAGCACGGCCATGTAGGCCACGGCGGTTTCGAAGCGCTGCGGCAGCACGATGGCGACGCGGTCGCCGCGCTGAACGCCCAGGGCGTCGAGCGCGTTGGACAGGCGATTGGCCTGGGCGAAGAGCTCGGCGTAGCTGTGCTCGCGGTCGGCCTGGCCGGGAGCGGTGGCGATCACCGCCGTGCGGCGGCCGCTGGCCGCGCCCGTGGCCCAGCGGCGCATGCAGACCTCGGCCATGTTGAACTCGGCCGGCACCTGCCAGCGGAAGTCCGCGTGCAGCGCGGGATAGTGGTCGATCGCGGTGTCACGGCCTGGGCGGCGGGCGGCGTGGGGCATGCCTTTGTCTCCAAGCCCCGCGACCGGGGGCTCTCTATGATCGGGCGAATGTACCAAGCACGACGCCCCTCACGCAGCGAGTTTCTCCCCATCCGCGGCTGGCGCTACCACCTGCGCCACTGGGGCACGCCCGAGGCCGGCCGCCCGCCGCTGGTGCTGGTGCATGGCTGGATGGACGTGGCCGCGTCGTGGCAGTTCGTGGTGGACGCGATGCGCGAGGACCGCCACATCGTCGCCCCCGACTGGCGCGGCTACGGCGACACCACATGGAACGGCGCCGCCCCCGACAGCTATTGGTTCCCCGACTACCTGGGCGACCTCGACGCCCTGCTCGACGCCCTGGCCGGTGAACAGCCCGTGGACCTGGTGGGCCACAGCATGGGCGGCCACGTCGCCACGCTGTACGCGGGCGCGCGGCCACAGCGCATCCGCCGTCTGGTCAACCTGGAAGGCTTCGGCATGCCGGCCTCCCCGCCCGAGCAGGCGCCCAAGCGCTACGCCCAATGGCTGGACGAGATCCGCGCCCTGCGCCGGGGCGACATGGACCTGAGCGACTACGCCGACGCCGAGGGCGTGGCGCGCCGCCTGACGAAAACCAATCCGCGCCTGCCGCCGGACAAGGCCGACTGGCTGGCGCGACAGTGGGCGCGGCCGAATGCCGAGGGCCGTTGGGCCATCCTGGGCGACCCGGCGCACAAGGTCACCAACGCCGTGCTGTTCCGGCCCGAGGAAGCCATCGAGGTCTACCGCCGCATCGCCGCGCCCACGCTGTGCGTGGTGGCCAGCGACGACAGCCTGGGCCTGTGGTGGAAGGGCCGCTACACGCTGGACGAATTCCGCGAGCGCATCGCGCACGTGCCGAACCTGCGCCACGCCCTGATCGAAGACGCGGGACACATGATGCACCACGACCGGCCCGAGGCCCTGGCGGCACTGATCGAGGACTTCCTGCGCGGCGGCTGAGTCACGTTTTCTTGCATACCCCGACCTTCCCGAAACAGGCAGGAAGGCATACTTGGCCGATGCGACCGCTCCATTCTTTTGCCGCCACGGCCGCCCTGCTCTGCGCCCCCGCCTTCGCCTTCAACGCCTGCCCCGGCTGGGACAACCCCTTGCCCGAAGGCCAGTCGCGCTACGAGCTCTTCGCCTCGCCCTACACCCACCACTGGTCCAACGACCCGGAACACCGCCCGGTGTTCGCCCTGGCGCTGAACCGCCAACTGCCCGACGACCGCTTCTGCGGCCTGTCCTTGTTCCGCAACTCCTTCGGCCAGCCCTCGGCCTACCTCTACGCGGGCAAGCGCTGGAACGACCTCATCGACGGCTGGCCCCAGGTCTACGCGCAGGTGAGCGCCGGCGTCCTCTACGGCTACGTGGGCCAGTACAAGAACAAGGTGCCCGGCAACGTCGGCGGCTTCTCGCCCGCCATCGTTCCGGCCATCGGCTACCGCCTCAACGACAAGGCCGGCCTGGAAGTGCAGATTCTGGGCACCGCGGCCCTGATGTTCGGCTTCACCTGGCGCTATTGACGCACCAGCGGGGCCATGGGCGGCGCGGCCATCGCCAGAGCCGCCCCTGCATGAGAAAATCAAGGTTTTTGCCGAACACACGCAGGAACCGCCATGGACGCCGAACAGATCAACGCCATCCGCACGCAACTCGATGACCTGACCACCCGTGTGGTCGAGTTGCGGAGGTATCTTTGACTACGATGCCAAGGCATCGAAGCTGAAAGAAGTCGAATCCGCGCTGGAAGACCCCACCGTCTGGGACAACCCCAAGCGCGCCCAGGACCTGGGCAAGGAAAAGAAAGCCCTGGAGGACGTGGTGCTGGTGCTCGACCGGCTCAGCGTCGAGCTCGCCGACAACACCGAGCTGCATGAGATGTCGGCCGCCGATGACGACCACGCCGGCCTGCAGACCATCGCCAACGAGGCCGCCAAGATCCAGGCCGAGGTGGAGAAGCTCGAATTCCGCCGCATGTTCAACAAGCCGGCGGACCCGCTGAACTGCTTCCTCGACATCCAGGCCGGCGCCGGCGGCACCGAGGCCTGCGACTGGGCCAGCATGCTGCTGCGCCAGTACCTGCGCTACGCCGAACGCAAGGGCTTCAGCACCACGGTGGAAGACGAGACCCCGGGCGACACCGCCGGCATCAAGAGCGCCACCATCAAGATCGAGGGCGAATACGCCTTCGGCCTGCTGCGCACCGAAACCGGCGTGCACCGGCTGGTGCGCAAGAGCCCCTTCGACAGCTCGGGCGGGCGCCACACCTCGTTCGCCTCGGTGTTCGTCTACCCCGAGATCGATGACTCGATCCAGATCGACATCAACCCCGCCGACGTGCGCGTGGACACCTACCGCGCCAGCGGCGCGGGCGGCCAGCACATCAACAAGACCGACTCGGCCGTGCGCCTGACGCACATGCCCACGGGCATCGTGGTGCAGTGCCAGGACAGCCGCAGCCAGCACAGCAACCGCGACCTGGCCTGGCAGCGGCTGCGCTCGCGCCTGTACGACCACGAGATGCGCAAGCGCATGGAAGAGCAGCAGAAGCTGGAGGACACCAAGACCGACGTCGGCTGGGGCCACCAGATCCGCAGCTACGTGCTGGACAACAGCCGCATCAAGGACCTGCGCACCAACGTCGAGATCTCCGCCACCCAGAAGGTGCTGGACGGCGACCTCGATCCTTTCATCGAAGCCTCGCTCAAACAAGGGGTGTGATCCATGAGTTCCCTGCGTGAAGGCCCCACCACGGTGGTGCGCCGCGAAGACTACGCCCCGCCCGCCTACTGGATCGACACGGTCGAACTCACCTTCGACCTCGACCCGGCCAAGACCCGCGTGCTCAACCGCATGGCGCTGCGCCGCAATCCGGCCGTGCCCGCGCAGCCGCTGCGCCTGGACGGCGAGGAGCTCAACCTCGCGCGCGTGCTGGTCAACGGCGCCGGCTGCTCCTTCAAGATGGACGGTGGCCAGCTGGTGCTGGACAACCTGCCAAGCCTGGAGGAACACGGCGACGCGCCCTTCACGCTGGAGATCTTCACCACCTGCGCGCCCGAGAAGAACAGCCAGCTCATGGGCCTGTACGTGAGCCAGGGCACCTTCTTCACGCAGTGCGAGGCCGAGGGGTTCCGCCGCATCACCTACTTCCTCGACCGGCCCGACGTGATGGCCAGCTACACCGTCACGCTGCGCGCCGACAAGCAGCGCTACCCGGTGCTGCTGTCCAACGGCAACCTGGTCGAGTCGGGTGAACTGGCCGATGGCCGCCACTTCGCCAAGTGGGTCGACCCCCACCGCAAGCCCTGCTACCTGTTCGCCCTGGTGGCGGGCCAGCTCGTGGCGCGCGAGCAGCGCATCGTCTCGCGCGGCGGCCAGGAGCACCTGCTGCAGGTCTACGTGCGCCCCGGCGACATGGACAAGACCGAGCACGCCATGAACTCGCTCATGGCCAGCGTGGCCTGGGACGAGGCCCGCTTCGGCCTGCCGCTGGACCTCGAGCGCTTCATGATCGTGGCCACCAGCGACTTCAACATGGGGGCGATGGAGAACAAGGGCCTCAACATCTTCAACACCAAGTACGTGCTGGCCAACAGCGCCACCGCCACCGACACCGACTTCGCCAACATCGAATCGGTGGTGGGCCACGAGTACTTCCACAACTGGACCGGCAACCGCGTCACCTGCCGCGACTGGTTCCAGCTCTCGCTCAAGGAAGGCCTCACGGTCTTTCGCGACCAGGAGTTCAGCATGGACCTGTGCGCCGAGGCCTCGGCGCGCGCGGTCAAGCGCATCGAGGACGTGCGCGTGCTGCGCACCGCCCAGTTCCCCGAGGACGCGGGCCCCATGGCCCACCCGGTGCGACCCGACAGCTACGTCGAGATCAACAACTTCTACACCGTCACGGTGTACGAAAAGGGCGCCGAGGTCGTGCGCATGATGCAGACCCTGGTCGGCCGCGAGGGATTTGCGCGTGGCATGAAGCTCTATTTCGAGCGCCACGACGGCCAGGCCGTCACCTGCGACCACTTCGCCCAGGCCCTCGCCGACGCCAACCCCGACAGCGCGCTGGCGCGCCTGCTGGAACCCTTCAAGCGCTGGTACAGCCAAGCCGGCACGCCGCGCGTGCGCGCCGAGGGCCACTACGACGCCGCCGCCCGCCGCTACACGCTGTCGCTCACGCAGCGCTGCGCGCCCACGCCGGGCCAGGCGCTCAAGCAGCCCTTCGTGATCCCGGTGGCGCTGGGTCTGCTGGACGCCGAGGGCCGTGAACTGCCTCTGGCGCCCGAGCAGCGCCTCTTCGTGCTCACCGAGGTCAGCCAGTCGCTGGTATTCGACGGCGTGGACAGCGAGCCCGTGCCCTCGCTGCTGCGCGGCTTCTCGGCGCCCGTGGTGCTGGAATGCGACTACAGCGACGAGCAGTTGCTGATCCTGCTCGCCAACGACAGCGACCCCTTCAACCGCTGGGAAGCCGGCCAGCGCCTGGCGCTGCGCCGCGCGCTCGCGGCCATTGCCGCCCCCGGCGCGGTGGACGACCCGCTGGACGCCGCCTTCATCGAGGCCATGCGCGCCGTGCTGCGCCACGAACGCCTGGACGCGGCCTTCAAGGAACTGGCCCTCACCCTGCCCAGCGAGACCTACATCGCCGAGCAACTCGAGGTGGTGGACCCGCAGCGCGTGCACGCGGTGCGCGAGGCCATGCGCGAACAGCTCGCCACGGCCCTGCAGGCCGACTGGGTCTGGGCCTACGAAGCGCACAAGGACAACGGCGCCTACCGGCCCGACCCGCTGAGCGCGGGCCGCCGCGCCCTGGCCGGCCTGGCGCTCGCCATGCTGTGCCTGCAGGCGCGCCGCTCGGGCGACGCCGTCTGGCCCGGCAAGGCCTACCAGCGCTTCAAGGACGCCGGCAACATGACCGACCGCTTCAACGCGCTGTCGGCCCTGGTGGTGGCCGACCACCCGCTGGCGCGCGAAGCGCTCACCCGCTTCCACGCCATGTTCCGCGACGAGGCCCTGGTGCTGGACAAGTGGTTCGCCCTGCAGGCCGGCGCGCCCGACCGCGGCGGCAACGTGCTGCCGGCGGTGAAGCAGCTCATGGCGCACCGCGACTTCAACCCGCGCAACCCCAACCGCGCGCGCAGCGTGATCTTCAGCTACTGCAACGCCAACCCGGGCGCCTTCCACCGCGCCGACGCGGCCGGCTACGTGTTCTGGAGCGAGCGCGTCATCGAGATCGATCGCTTCAACCCGCAGGTGGCCGCGCGCCTGGCGCGCGCGCTGGACCGCTGGAGGAAACTCGCTGAACCCTACCGCGGCGCCGCGCGCGAGGCCATCGCCCGCGTGGCCGCGCAGACCGAGCTGAGCAACGACGTGCGCGAGGTCGTGACCCGCGCCCTGTCTGACGACTGAGAAACCCCCGACCATGAGCCAACGCATCTCCCTCACCCGCTACCTCGTCGAAAAGCAGCGCGTCGACGGCCACATCCCCTCGCAGCTGCGCCTGCTCATCGAGATCGTCGCGCGCGCCTGCAAAAGCATCAGCCATGCGGTGAACAAGGGCGCGCTGGGCGGCGTGCTGGGCACCGCCGGCAGCGAGAACGTGCAGGGCGAGGTCCAGAAGAAGCTGGACATCATCGCCAACGAGGTCCTGATCGAGGCCAACGAATGGGGCGGCCACCTCGCGGCCATGGCCAGCGAGGAAATGGACAGCATCTACGTGGTGCCCAACCGCTACCCGCAGGGCGAGTACCTGCTGCTGTTCGACCCACTCGACGGCTCGTCGAACATCGACGTCAACGTCAGCATCGGCACCATCTTCAGCGTGCTGAAGATGCCCGAGGACGACCGCGGCGTCGACGAGGGGGACTTCCTGCAGCCCGGCCACCGGCAGGTGGCGGCGGGCTACTGCGTCTACGGCCCGCAGACCACGCTGGTGCTGACCGTGGGCGACGGCGTGGCCATGTTCACGCTGGACCGCGAGCAGGGCTCCTTCGTGCTCACGCAGGAAGACGTGCGCATCCCGGCCGACACCAAGGAGTTCGCCATCAACATGAGCAACATGCGCCACTGGGACGCCCCGGTGAAGCGCTATGTGGACGAATGCCTGCAAGGCAAGGAAGGCCCACGCGGCAAGGACTTCAACATGCGCTGGATCGCCAGCATGGTGGCCGACGTGCACCGCATCCTCACGCGCGGCGGCATCTTCATGTACCCCTGGGACAAGCGCGAGCCCGACAAGCCCGGCAAGCTGCGCCTGATGTACGAGGCCAACCCCATGAGCTGGCTGGTGGAACAGGCCGGCGGCGCCGCCACCAACGGGCGCGAGCGCATCCTGGACATCCAGCCCTCCAAGCTGCACGAGCGCGTCAGCGTGATCCTGGGCAGCAAGAACGAGGTCGAGCGCGTCACCCAATACCACCGCGAGGCCTGAGCCGCCGGCCACGGCCCAGGCCCCGCCCGCTTGGCTATAATGCCGGGCTTCGCCGGTGTAGCTCAGTTGGTAGAGCAGCTCATTCGTAATGAGAAGGTCGGGGGTTCGACTCCTCTCTCCGGCACCACCTTCCCAACCCCCGCGGTCCGTCCGGCCCGCGGGGGTTTTTCATTGGGGCGCGCTGGGCGCCGCAGGCTCAATGGCTGGCGCGCGCCTCGCCACGGGGCTCGCCCTCGCGCGCCAGGCCGGACCTGAGGGTGCCGGCCAGCGCCGCCAGTTCGTCGGCCAGCACGCCCAGCACGTCGTCCATCGACAGCACCCCCACCACCGCCTGGCCGTCGTCGCCGATCACCAGCAAGCGCCGCACGCCGTGCCGGCGCATCGCTTCCACGGCTTCGTGCACCGAGGCCTGGGCCGACACGCCATGCAGGTCGGACGAGCACACGCCGGCCACCACCTGACCGTCGACGGGCCGCTCGCCCGCCAGCACCTGCAGCACCAGGTCGCGGTCGGTGACGACGCCGACGATGCGCCCGGGCTCGAACGGGTCGGTCAGGCCGAGCGCGCCCACGCGCTCGGCCTGCATGGCGCGGGCCGCCTCGCGCACCGAGGCATTGGCGGGAATGGTGACCGGCGCGCGCCGGCAGATATGGGCGATCTTCATGGTGGTTCCAAGGGGTCGGGGACCCATGTCGATCAATGTGGCCCAGGCGGGGGGCGCGCATGTTGACGGCCATCAAGCTGGCCACGCGGTGCCCCGCGCGACGTTCCAGCCCGCGGACATGACCTGCGTCAAGCACAGGCGCCGCGCCCCGCGTCATGGTGCGTCCATCCCTGCACCCCATGGAACGAAGACCATGTCCACCGTCCAGCTCAATCTCGACACCGATGATGCCGTCCTGCCGCCCCCGCGCACGGAAGGTGGCGCCACGCTGGCCAGCGCACTGCGGCTGCGCCGCAGCACGCGCGAGTTCCTGCCCAACGCCCTGAGCCTGCAGGAGGTGTCCGACCTGTTGTGGGCCGCGTTCGGCGTGAACCGCCCGCCACGGCAGGGGCGCACCGCGCCCTCGGCCCACGATTGGCAGGAAATCGCGGTGTTCGCCGTGCTGCCGGAAGGGGCCTTCCGCTACGACCCGCAGGCGCACCGGCTGAGCCTGGTCAAGGCCGAGGACCTGCGCGGCTTCACCGGCCTTCAGGCCTTCGCCGCCTCGGCCCCGCTGGACCTGGTCTACGTGGCCGACTTCGCGGCCATGCACGACGTGCGCGCGGACGAACGCCCTTTCCTTGCCGGCGCCGACGCGGGCTGCATCGCGCAGAACGTGTACCTGCACTGCGCGGCCCATGGCCTGGGCACGGTGGTGCGGGCCCTGATCGACCGACGCCGGCTGGCCCAGGCGCTGGGCCTCCAGCCCACCGAGCGCATCGCGCTGGCGCAATCGGTGGGCCGCTGCGCGACGCCCGCGGACACTTGAGCGCGGGCGTCGCGCAGCGCGCGGCTCAGCGCGCGGGACAGGCGGCGCGCGGGGGCGTGCGCAAGGGCGTGCCGCGATCGGCCGCGCGGCGTTCCATGAGGCGGTGGTGTTCCTCCATCAGCTGGCGGCACTCCTCGGGCGTTTTGGCTGCCCGCATTTGCGACCGGTGCTGCGCCCGCTCTTCCTTGCTCATCATCGACCAGCCCGGCGTGTAGCGCGGCCCCACGCGGGCGCCGCTGGGCGGAACACCCGGCCTGGCCGCATTGGGTGCGCCGGGCGGGTAGTTGTCCTCGCCGGGCCGGCTTGTGCTTTGAGCAAAGGCCGCCACAGCGGCGCAGGCCAGCACGGCCGACAGCGTGATCGATCGAAGGGTGGATGTCCGCATGGCAATGGTCCTTGAAGTGAAGAAATGCCCAGCGTAGGAGCGCGCCGCCCGCCGTGGCTTGATGGCCATCAAGTTGCGCGCGACGCGCTCAGGCGCCCCGCACGCATTTGTCGAACAGGTGCGGCGCCCGGCCTTGCGGGTCGTAGCGCGCCTTCAGGCGCTCGTAGCTGTCCATGCCGTACGCGCGGTCGAACACCTCGCGCGTGAAGAAGGTGTCGGAGTACAGGGACTTGATGCCCCCCAGGTGCAGCACCGCGTCTTCGACGCGGCGATTGACGTGGTCGGGCGATTGCCCCGCGCGCACCGGTACCACGTCCCAGAAACCAAAGTTGACGCACAGCCCGTCCGGCAAGGGGTACAGCGGAAAGCGCGGGGGCGCGCTGCCGCGCACCGGGCAGACCCACACCGGCCAGATGCCGACCTCGCTGCGCAGGAACTCCGCGAAGGCCACCGCCCCGGCCAGGGGAATGTCCACGTCCTGCACCACGCTCTCGTGCCGCTGGCCGAGCAGGCGGTCCAGGCGCTGCGCGGCGCGCCAGCGCGCGTTCCAGCGCATCCAGCGCGTGTAGGTGCGCGAATTCAGGTACCGCCGCCCCAGCAGATGGCGCAGCCAGCGGTGCTGCAGGCCGAAGCGGCGCGAGCACCAGAACCAGTCGGTGTCCCAGCGCCACAGGTAGCCGGCGGTGGTCAGTGTGTCTTCCTCGCGCCGCCGCAGCGACTCGTGGTAGATATCGAGCCAGGTGTAGTCGCTGGCGCGCGCGGCCTCGGGCACGAAGCGCGCCAGGCTGAGCACCTGCTCGCGCGGACCGAACAGCACGCCATCGACGAAGTCGGGGCCCACACCCGCCGGCATGGGCGCGCAGGCCGCGGCCAGGGCGTCGAAGAAGGCCCGCGGGTCGTCGAAGCGCTGGTGGCGCACGTGCACGAAGGGCTGCGTGGGCTGGGTGCGCAGCCGGGCGCTCAGCGCATAGCCCAGGGTGCCATAGGCGTTCGGAAAGCCGTGGAAGAGATCGGCGTGCTCGTTGTCGGCCGTGCAGCGCACCACCTCGCCACCGGGCAGCAGCACCTCCAGCGCGCTCATGGTCTCGTGCACGAGGCCGTGGCGGAACGAGGTGGCCTCGATGCCCACGCCCGCGAGCGCCCCACCCACGGTGATGGTCTTGAGCTGCGGCACCACCGCGGGCATGGCCCCGCGCGGCAGGGTCCAGGCCACCAGGTCCTCATAGGTGAGCATGCCCTCGGCGTCCACCCAGCCCGCCTGCGTGTCGGCACCCAGCACCTGGTTCAGGCCACTCAGGTCCAGCCGCTGGCGCGCCGCGCGCTGGCGATGGCGGAACAGGTTGGAGGTGCGCTTGTCCAGGGCCAGGGGCTTGCGCGACGGGTCCTGGCGCAGCCGCTCGGCGACCGCGCGGACGCGGGCCGCGTGCGCGCGCTGCGCTTCACGCGCCGCGCGCGCCTGGGGCATCGACGGCGTAGACATGGTCCCGCGTCATGGGGTAGGCGCCGCGGCCCGCATTGCCTTTGCTGAACAGCACCTGGAACAGGTGGGTGCACCCGACGGGGGAGCGGAACAGTTCCGCGCAGCCCACGAGGTAGACCGTCCAGATGCGGCGGAAGCGTTCGTCGAAGCGCGTGGGGTCCAGCGCCTGGATCTCGGGCCAGCGCTGCGCGAAGCGCCGCGCCCACTCATCGAGCGTGAGCGCGTAGTGGCGGCGCAGGTTCTCCACATCGAGCACCTCGAGCCCACAGCGCTCCATCTCCTGCATCACCTCGCTGAGCGCGGGAATCCAGCCACCGGGGAAAACGTGCTTGCGGATGAAGGGCTCGGTTTCGCGCGGTCCCACGTGGCCGATGAAGTGCAGCAGGCCGATGCCTCCCGGTCGCAGGCAGTCGGCGTGGGCCTGGATCACCTCGGCCAGCTGGTCGCGGCCGGCGTGTTCCAGCACGCCGATGGACACCAGCTTGTCGAAGCACTCGCCCACGTCGCGGAAATCGGCCTCGCGCACCGACAACGTGGTCGCCAGGCCTTGGCGCTCCAGCGCCTCGCGCAGCCACCGCACCTGGCCGGTGGCGGTGTTGACGCCGGTGCCGATCGCGCCCGTGGTCTCCCAGGCGCGCAGCAAAAAGCCGCCAAAGCCGCAGCCCAGGTCCACGTAGCGCTCGCCACGCGCCAGGCGCAGCTTGCGGCAGACGTGGTCGATCTTGTCGCGCTGCGCCTGCTCCAGCGTCGTGCAGCCCTCGCGCCAGTAGGCGCAGGTGTACATCTTGAGCGGCTCGTCGAGCCAGAGCCGATAGAAGGCCTCGCCCAGGTCGTAGTGCGCGCAGGCGTTGCGCTTGGCCTGGGCGCGGTCGCGGTTGCTCTGCCCGCGCTCGAGCAGGTGGTTCTCCACGCTGTTCACCACCGAGGCCTGCAGGTCGAAGCCGGCGCTCAGGCCCGCGGCCAGGGCCAGGTTCAGGGGCCCGGCCAGATCGACCTGGCCATCGAAGTAGGCCTCGAGCAGGCCCATGTGCCCACGCAGCAGCGTGGCCGCAAGCGCGCCCTCACTTCGAAAGTGCAGGCCGAAGGCGGCCGCGCCCTCCCCCGCCTTCAGGCGCCCGCCGCCGGGCAGCACCACCTCGAAGGCGACACCGGCGCGCCGCGCGAGCTCTTCCAGGAAGGCGGCGACGGGGGCCATGCGCACGCCTCAGGCGGACGCCAGCTCATCGCGCACGCGCTGGTCCAGTTCGAGCGCGCTCACGTGGCTCAGGTCCACGGGCAGGCTGGCCTTGAGCAGGCGGCGCGCGCCATCGCCCAGCGCATCGCGAAGCTCGCCGAGAAAGGGCTTGCCGGAGAACACCACCAGCGCGCCGTAGGCCTGCGACCGCGCGCCGGCCTCCAGGTGCTCGGCGAGTTCGCGCGCGAAGCGCTGATGTTCCTTGCGGTGCGGGTCCAGGCGGGGCTCCAGCGCCACGCCGCCTTGGCCGCGGCGGTCGGCGCGCTCATGGCCCGCGCGGTCGTCACCGAGCTCGCTGGCCTTGAGCCGGCCTTCGGGATGCGAGAAGGTGGCGATCGGCACCAGGGGCAGACCGGGTTCGCGCTGCAGCAGGCGCGCGTGCGTGGCACTGGCCACCAGAATCCATTCGATGCGGGGCATGGCACGGTCCTTTCGGGGAAAAGTGGTCTTGCCATTCACCATAGACCCGCCGCCCGCGGGCGTTGTTGATCCATCGCAAAGCGGTTCCGCGCGCGCCCATGCACAGTGGGGCCATTGTTCAACGTTCCCTGCGGAGACCTGCCATGAACCCGTTCAAGCGAATCCTTGTGCCCGTGGATGGCAGCGAGACCTCCAACAGGGCGCTCGAGGCCGCCATCCAGCTGGCGCGCGCCATGGACGGGCAGATCCGCGTGATGCACGCCATCGATCAGATGATGTACGTGAGCGGCTACGAGGCCACGGTGGATCTGCTCGGCACCGCGCGCACCTGGGCCCGCGAGGCCTTGGACGAGGCGATGGCGACCGTCAAGGCCGCCGGGGTGGCCTGCGATTCGCTGCTCATCGACGAGCTCGGCCCGCGCCTGGGCGAATCGGTGGCGCAGGCGGCGCGCGACTGGCGGGCCGACCTCATCGTGCTGGGCACGCATGGCCGGCGCGGCGTCAACCGCCTGCTGCTGGGCAGCGGCGCCGAGCAGATCATCCGGCTCGCGCCGTCGCCGGTGATGGTCATCCGGCCCACCGACCTGGCCTGAGGTCGCGCCCGGGGCGCCGCCTCAGTGCGACATCAGCACCGGCAGCGTCATGGACCCCAGCACGGTGCGGCTGACCCCGCCCAGCACCCATTCGCGCACGCGCGCGTGGCCGTAGCAACCCATCACCAGCAGGTCGGCCGACAGGTCGCAGACGCGCGACAACAGCACCTCGCCCAGGTCCGCGGGCTCCTGGTCTTCCCGGTGCCATTGCACCGAGACGCCGTGCAGCCTCAGCCAGCCGCGCAGGTCCAGCCGGGGGCCTTGCACCAGCGGCCCCGGTTCGGCGCCCCAGCCCAGCACATGCACCCGCTCGGCGCGCTGCAGCAGCGGCAGCGCGGCGATCACCGCGCGCATCGCCTCCCGGCCGGGCTTCCAGGCAATGGCAATGCACCGCGGCAAGGCCTCGAACTGGCCGGTGTAGGGCACCACCAGCGCGGGTCGCCCGCTGGCGGCCAGCACCCCTTCGACGAAGTCGGGCGGCACGTCGGGCGCGTGCTGCCTGCCCGGGTCGTGCTGGCCCAGCACCAGCAGGTCGGCGAACAGCGCCTGCTCGGCGAAGCCCTCGATCAGCGGGAACACCGTCAGCTCGCTCCAGGTGGCGGAGCCATCGGGGCGGCGCATGTCGCGCTCGAAGGCCGCGCGCGCCTGCGCGCAGCGCTGCAGTTCGCGCTGCAGCAGGCTGGCCGCGTTCTCGCCGAGTTCGGGGTACGGCATCGCCAGGGGCACCAGGCTCGCGGCGTAGAGCGCGTCCAGCACGGCACCGTGCGCGTGGGCCAGCTGGCGGGCGATGCGCAGGCGCTCCAGGCTGCGTTCGTCCGCGTCCATGTGGACGAGGATCTGTTTGAGGGGCATGGCAACTCCTTGAAGCCGCCCGCAGCTTGCGGCGCGCCCGCGCGCGCCGGCTTGATGCCCGTCAAGAAGCGCGGCGGTGCCGCGTCACAGGCGGCTTTCGAGCTCCTTCAGCCGCTGGCGGATTTCGCCGCGGCGGCCTTCGTCGGCGGCCGCGCGGCCCGCGCGGTCGGGCGCCGCGATGGCTTTCTCCAGCGCGGCCTTGGCCTGCGGGTAGCGCTTCTTGCGCAGCAGGAAGTCGCCGTAGAAGAAGTTGGGGTCGATGCCGTCGGGGTTGATCGCGAGCGCCTGCTTGAGCAGGACCTCGGCCTTGGCGTCGTCGCCAAAGCCCAGCGGCCAGCCCGGCACCTGGTAGTACAGGCTGCCCAGGCTGGTGTAGGCCGAACCGTCAAGCGCCTTGGGATCGAGCTTGAGCGCCTCTTCCAGCTCGGCCTTGGCCTTCTTCACCAGGTCGAGCGCACCCAGGCCGCCCTTGGCGCCCGCGTAGGTGCTGAGCACGATGCCGTGCCAGATGCGCAGCTCGGCCGCTGCGGGCTCGGCGGCCACGGCCTGCGCGGCCTGCTGCGCGAGATCGGCGAAGGCGGCTTCGCGCTGCTTGTCGGGCAGCTTGTAGTTCACCTCGGCCCAGCGGGCCTGGATGCCGTCGAGCTGCTGGCGGGCGGCGTCGCCCAGGGCCAGGGCCGGCAGGCTCAGGCCGGCGCCCAAGGCGGCGGCGAGGGTGAGGGCGAGGAGGTGGTGTCGGGTTTTCATGGCGAGGCGGTTCCTTCGGAGGGTTGGCGCGCGAAGCGCTGGATGACGGGCAACTGCTTGCGCAGTGCGCGGTCCACCAGGCGCGGCAGCAGGCCGTTGAGGCGGACGAAAAACTTCTCGGGGCTGCCCAGGTAGATTTCCTTGCGCCCGTCGCGCAGCGCATCGGCGATGCGGCGCGCCACGGCCTCGGGCGGGTCCATGGCCACCTGCAGCTGCCGGTTCATCTGCACCATGGCGTCGGCGTTCATCGCCGTGCGGGTGGAGCGCGGGGCGGCGTACAGCACGCGCACCGGGCCGTCGGCCAGTTCGCGGCGCAGCGCCTCGGCAAAGCCGCGCAGCGCGAACTTGGTGGCGCTGTAGACCGCCTGGCCCGGGTAGCCGATGGAGCCAAAGATGGACCCGAGGAACACCACCATGGCGTGCGGGCGCTCGCGCAGCAGCGGCAGCATCGCGTGCGTGAGCTGCAGGGTGGCCGTGAGGTTGAGCGCGACCATCTGCTCGATGGCCGCGTCGTCCATGCCGTCGAAGAGGCCGAAGTGGTTGACGCCGGCGGCGTTGACGAGGCCGTCGACGTGGCCGATGTCGCGCGCGGCGTCCACCACGGCCTGGCGCCCGGCGGGCGTGCGCAGGTCGGCCACCACCACGCGCACGCGCTGCGGGTGCCTCTCGGCCAGGGCGTAGAGGGTGTCGGCCTGCCGGCCCGCGACGAGCACCCGCGCGCCGCGCCGGCACAGCTCCTCGACCAGCGCCTGCCCGATGCCGCCACTGGCGCCGGTGATGACCCAGCGGCTCGATGCCAGATTCATGGTGTGGCCTCGCTTTCAGGCGGTGAGCGCGGCCGGCTGCTCAAGCGGGCGCAGCGAGCGGAACAGGTCGCCATAGAGGCGGTAGACAACGCGGGCCGTGTGCAGCACGGCCTGCCGATCGCCCTCGTCGTCAAGGCGGTTGACCAGGCTGGCGAACAGCTGGATGTGGTCGAGGTCCAGCGCACCGTGCGAGCTGAGGTAGCTGAAGGCCTTGCCCGGCAGGCCCAGCGTTTCCTGGATGCGCCCGGCCGCGCGCGAGGCAAGCTGAATGCTGGTGCCTTCGAGCACGTTGACCATGCCGAAGAAGCTCACCGGGTTGTGGCGGGCGATGCGGTCGTACACGTAGCCGACCATGAGCTCCGTGGGCAGCGCGGGCTCGCCGCGGCGCACCGCGTCGGGGTCGCCGCCGCAGGCCGCGATGTCGTTGAGGATCCACTCCTGGTGGCCGTACTCCTCTTCGATGTACTCGGCCACGGCCTGGCGCAGCCATTCCAGCCGGTCGGGCAGGCGCGCGCCGCAGGCCATGAGCAGCGGCACGGTGTGCTTGACGTGGTGGTAGGCCTGGGTCAGGAAGGCGATGTAGTCGGCCGTCGACACACGGCCTTCCATGGCCTGGCCGATGATGGGCGCGCCCAGCAGGTAGGCCCGTTCGCTGGCGGTCTGCGCCTGCAATTGGTCGAAGAAGTTCATGCGATGTCCTTGGGTCGGGAGGTGGGATCGAGCGCGGCCAGCGCCGCGTGGTAATGCGCGCGCAGCGCGTCGCGCCGCAGGCGGCCGTTGCTGGTGGCCAGGCCGTTGTCCGCGCTGAAGGGCTGCGCCGCGCGCCGCCAGTGGTGCGCGCGCGCGTAGTCGGGCAGGGTCTGGTTGACGGCGGCCACGGCGGCGGCCAGCTCGCCGTCGCTCACGCCAGCGTGGCGCGGCACCAGCACGGCCAGGTTCTCGGGCAGGGCCTCGCCGTACAGCCAGGCCTGCGCGATCGGCGCCTGCTGGACCAGCTCAGACTCCACCCATTCGGGGTTGACGTTGCGGCCGTAGGCGGTGATGAACTGGTGCTTCTTGCGCCCGCTCAGCAGCAGATGGCCTTGCTCGTCGAAGCGACCGAGGTCGCCGGTGGCCAGCCATTCGCCGGCCTCGGGCGCTTCGCCCAGGTAGCCCAGGGCGCGCGCGCCCTGCACGAGCACTTCGCCGTCGTCGGCCAGCCGCACGCGCGCGTGCGGCAGCGGCCGGCCCACGGTGCCGATGCGGTTGTCGTTCGGCGTGTTCAAGCACACCACCGAGGCGCACTCCGACAGGCCGTAGCCTTCGAACACCGGCAGGCGCGCGGCCACGGCGCGGCGCAGCAGCGAAGGCGCCACGTGCGCGCCGCCCACGGCGATGAACCGCAGGCTGGGCGGTGGCGTCCAGCCGTGCTCGACCGCGCCCACCAGGGCCTGCAGCAGTTGCGGCAGCAGGATCAGGCTGTGCGGCTGGCTCTCGCCCAGGCGCCCGAGCAGGCGCGGCAGGTCAAGCCCGCTCGCGCCCAGCAGACCGATCTCGGCCATGGGCCGCAGCTCGGTGCTGGCGCCGCCCAGCAGCGGCGCGTACACGCCAGCCACGTTCTCCAGCAGCGTGGCCAGGGGCAGCACGGCCAGGTGCTGGCGCGCGCCGCTGGCCCCCACCACGTCCCAGAGGCTGGCCGCCACGGCGAGCATGGCCGCCGCGTCGAGGCACACGCCCTTGGGCAGGCCGGTGGTGCCCGAGGTGTAGGTGATCTTCACCGTGCCGGGGAACAGCGGCGGCGCGTCGGCCACCGGGCGCTGGCCCAGGCCCGGCGCCACGGGGCGAAAGCCCGCCTCCTGCGACCAGGGGGCCAGCGGACCGATGAGCGTGTCCACCCCCGAGCTGTCGACCACGTGGCGCTGCTGCGCGGGCGAAAAGAAAGCCGGCACGGGCACGCAGACCAGGCCCTCGCTCAGCAGGGCGAGGTCCCAGAGCACCCAGTCGATGCCGTTGTCCAGGCACAGGGCCACGCGGCGCGCGCCGAAGCCGGCCAGCTGGGCGCGGCGCCGCTGCACCTGCCGGACCAGCTCGGCGTAGTCCAGGCGCTGCGCGCCATCGCTGAGCGCCGGTCGATCGCCGTGCGCGAGCAGCGTCTGCCAGAAATGTTCGATGGAAGGGCTGGGCGACATGGCTCACTCCCCGTCCAGCCACCAGCCCGGCGTGGCTGGGAGGCGCGACAGCTGGCGCTGCGCGGGTGGGATTTCGCCGAACACCA
Source organism: Hydrogenophaga sp. SNF1 (assembly GCF_034421675.1). Taxonomy (NCBI): domain Bacteria; kingdom Pseudomonadati; phylum Pseudomonadota; class Betaproteobacteria; order Burkholderiales; family Comamonadaceae; genus Hydrogenophaga; species Hydrogenophaga sp. SNF1. Next base: position 1,201,946 of record NZ_CP139793.1, on the reverse strand, counting down.
CCTGCGGCTGCTGGGCGTAATAGCGGCCCCACTGCGGCAAGGCATCGCCCATGCGCGCGGGGTCGGCGGGGGCCAGCACGCGCGGCGCCAGGCCCAGGCGGCGAAAACTGTTCAGCAGGCCACGCGTGCCGGTGAAGGCCACCCACCGGTAGCCCTGTGCGGCCAGCCAATCGGTCAACGCGACGATGAGCAGGCGGGCGCTGCCCGGGCCCTCGGCCGCGAGGTTGCCCACCTCCACCACCTCGTGTCGCGCCACGGGCTCGCCCGTCTCGGCCGCGATCGCGGCCTCGATCGGCACGTCGATGTAGCGCTCCAGGAACAGCGCGCCACCGGCGGCGGGCCGGCAGCCCGCCGCGCCCACGATCGCGTTGTCGGCGTCCATGAGGCCCAGCAGCCCGGGCATGAAGTGCGTGAGCCGCGCCTGGTGTTCCCGCTCGAAGCGGCGCCGGATCAGGTCCAGGCCGTTGTCGCGGGCCGCGCCCACCAGGGGCCGCAGCGACAAGGGCCCGCGTGGCGCGGCGTCCGGTGCGCGGGGCGCGCGGCCCGCGCCGAGGCGCGGGTGGGAGGGGGGGGTTCGGGAGTTCATGCGCCGCATGCTCGGGCGCCCCTCTTAGCCCAACATTAATCCGTGAGAACCCTCAGACGCCCGTGCGCACAACTTCATGCCAACGGCGAGAAAGCCCTTCCAACACCTAAGGATGCTCGTTGTAAATAGGGCAAACCATTACAAATGTAATCAGACGGTTATCTTCACCACGTGGAATAGGCCCGTCGTCCCGCACGGTGCGGGAGGCACGGGTCCCTTCAGGGCCCGAGACCCCACAACGGAGAAACCATTCCATGAAAAAGAGCCTGATTGCTCTGGCCGCCCTGGCCACCATCAGCGGCGCCGCCATGGCGCAGTCCAGCGTCAGCGTCTACGGCCGCCTTGACGCCTCCCTCGGCTCCGAGAAGGCCGGCGCGTCGGGCGCCGCCCAAAGCCAGTCGCAGATGTCCAGCGGCCTGCTGAGCACCAGCCGCCTGGGCTTCCGCGGCACCGAAGACCTCGGCGGCGGCCTCAAGGCCATCTTCCAGCTCGAGACCACGCTGGGCGTGGACACCGGCGCCGCCTTCGGCGCCGGCTTCGATCGCCAGTCCATCGTCGGCCTGACGGGTGGCTTCGGCGCGGTCAAGCTCGGCCGCACCGAGACCGCGTTCGACGACATCCGCGACATCAGCGTCGGCAGCGCGCTGTGGGATTCGGAGTTCTCGCCGACCAAGATCGCCTACGCCAACAGCGTGGGTGGCGTCGCCGTGGGCCACGTGGCCGACTACTCGTCGCGCAGCAGCAACCAAATCCGCTATGAGTCGCCGAACTTCGGCGGCTTCACCGGCGGCATCAGCTACGGCCTGGACGAGCAAGCCTCGCCGGTCAAGCGCGACGTGACCGCCTTCAACCTGCGCTACCGCAGCGGCCCGCTGGACGTGGGCCTGGGCTACCAGGAACAGAACCACGAGGTGTCGGCCACCAAACGCGAGTACACCACCCTGGCCGGCGCCTACGACTTCGGCGCCGTGCGCGTCTCCGCCGGCTACAACATGGCCGAGCAGGGCACGCTGGAGTCCAACGGCTTCGTGGTCGGCGCCAACATGCCGATGGGCCCCTGGGACTTCTCGGTGGGCTACGCCTACAACAAGTCCGAGAACGCCGGCGTCGACACCGCCAAGTCCAAGGGCCTGGCCTTCGGCGTGACCTACTCGCTGTCCAAGCGCACCCGCGTGTACGCCGCCTACCTCAATGGCGACGCCGAGAACGGCGCCGGCACCGAGGTCGCCGAGCGCCGCCTGTACGCCGCGGGCATCCGTCACGACTTCTGATCGTGACAGCGGGGCCTCGCGGCCCCGCTCCGGGGCCCTCGGGCCCCTTCCTTTCCAAGGTTTGGTTTTGACAGCCATCGCCCTCGCGGGCGGTGGCTTTTTTCATGGGCGCGGCCTCACGCCGCCATGCCCGGGTTGCCCTTCATGCCCACCAGCGTCGGGGTGTTGATCTTCACGCCCTTGACGACCTTGCGCGCGCGCAGGTGGCCGGCCACGACGTCCCACACCGGCTCGCCCTTGACGCCTTCCTGCACCGAGGCCCAGCCGGCCACCTTGTAGGTCTTGTCGGCCTCCACGGGCTTGCCCTTGAGCCGCATGTTCTGGATGCGCTGCCCCATGCGCTCGTTCGGCGCGATGGCGTACTGCATGCCGCCCACGCGCACCATGTCGCCGCCCTGCTGGTAGTAGGGGTCGGGGTTGAAGATGTTGTCGGCCACGTCTTCCAGGATGTCCTTGATCTGCGCGCCGGTGAACTCGTTGAGCGTGGTCGAGGGGTAGGTGATGGCCGTCTGGTCCATCAGCGCTTCCATGGTGATGGTGTCGCCCGGCAGCAGCGAGGTGCCCCAGCGCACGCCCGGCGAGAAACACAGGTCCGCGCCCTTCACGTCGATCAGCGCGTCGCAGATGACCTGGTCCCAGGAGCCGTTGAAGTTGCCGCGGCGGTAGAGCAGGTCCTCGGTGACGGCCAGCTTCTCTTCCAGCCGGGCCTTGTACGGCGCGCGCACGCCGTCGATGAAGGCCTGCATGTCGGCGTCGGCCGGCAGCAGGTTGGCGAAGATGGGCATGAGCTTGTACTGGTAGCCCTGGACCTTGCCGCCGCGCACGTCGAAGTCGAGCACGCCGAGAAACTTGGTGTTGGAGCCGGCGTTGGTGACCAGGGTCTGGCCGCCGGGGTTCTTCACCACGGTGGGCGCGGGCATGCCGTCGTGCGTGTGGCCGCCCAGGATGGCGTCGATGCCGCTGACGCGCGAGGCCAGCTTCAGGTCCACGTCCATGCCGTTGTGCGAGAGCAGCACCACCACCTGCGCGCCCTTGCCGCGCACCTCGTCCACCATCTTCTGCAGGTGGTCCTCCTGGATGCCGAAGGTCCAGTCAGGCACCATGTAGCGCGGGTTGGCGATGGGCGTGTACGGAAAGGCCTGGCCGATGACGGCGACCGGCACGCCGTTCATTTCGCGGATGGTGTAGGGCTTGAACACCAGGTCCTCGAAGTCGGTGGTCTTGATGTTGTGGGCCAGGAATTCCATGTGGCCCTTCAGGTCCTTCTCGACGATTTCCTGCACGCGCTTGGCGCCGAAGGTGTGCTCCCAGTGCGAGGTCATGATGTCGACGCCGAGCTTCTTGCAGGCGTCGACCATGTCCTGCGCGTTGGTCCACAGCGAGGTGGCCGAGCCCTGCCAGGTGTCGCCGCCGTCCAGCAGCCAGGCGTGCGGGCGGCCCGAGCGCAGCCGCTTGACCAGCGTGGCCAGGTGCGCGAAGCCCCCGACCTTGCCGTAGGTCTTGGCGGCCTGGGCGAAGTCGAGGTAGCTGAAGGCGTGCGCCTGGGCGGTGCCGGGACGGATCTTGAAGTGCTTGAGCAGGGCCTCGCCCACCAGGTGCGGGGCCTTGCCTGCGGCGCCGCCCACGCCCAGGTTCATGCTGGGCTCGCGGAAGTACACCGGCGTGAGCTGTGCGTGGCAGTCGGTGAAGTGCAGGAAGCTGACGTTGCCGAAGCCGGGCACGTCGTACAGGCGCTCGCCGGCGCCGGCGCTGGCGGCGAGGGCGTCGCGGTGGTCGAGCGCCATGCCGGCGGCGCTCGCGGCGGCCAGCAGTTGCATGAATTCACGACGGCTCAGGCTCATGGGGCACTCTCTCTAGAAGCAAATACTGATATTCAAACGCAAAAAAAGCCCGGCGGCCACAGAGGCCGCCGGGCTGCGGGAATCACTTGTTGACGGGCGAGTTCGGGTCGAGCAGCAGCGCCATCACGTGCTTGAGCTGCGTCTCGTTGAGGATGCCCTTGTGGCCCACTCGCGGCATCTGCGAGCAGGCGTTGTAGGCGCGCGCGTTGTAGAGCTTGCCCCAGGTGTACTCGACGATGGCCTTGGAACCCGCGGCGTTCGGGTCGCTCACGCCGCGCAGCTTGCCGTAGTGGTAGAGGCTGGGGCCCAGGGTGCCGAAGGAAATCTCTTCCTTGCTGATCTGGTGGCAGTTGTAGCAGTTGCCCCCGTTGGCCTGCTTCGCGTCGTCGGTCCAGGTCAGGCCACGGCCGCTCTGGGCGATCTTCTCGCCCTCTTTCCAGTCGCCCAGGAACTTGCCATCGGAAGGCCATTTGATGGTCTTCATGCTGGCTTCCTCGACCGCCTTGGCGAGCTTCTCGTCCAGGGGCTTGCCCGAGAGATCGGCTTGCAGGCAGGTGGCGTTGGCCTGGTCCTGCTCCAGGCGATCCAGGGTGGCGATGCCCTTGGCCTGGAAGGAGTTCTTCATCATGTCGGCCGTGGCCTTCTCGACGTCGGCCTGCGAGGGCGGCATCGAGCAGGCGGCGAGCAGCGCGGCCAGCGGCAGGATGGCGAGGATGGTCTTCTTGTTCATCGTGGGTCTCCTCTTCAGCGCTTGATCGCGGGCACGGCGGACTCGGCGCCCTTGGCGTTGACGCCCATGTAGACGCTCAGCGCCAGCGTGGCGTCGCTGCCGAACTTGGGCTCGGGCCAGCGCATCTGGCGGAAGCAGTCGTTCAGGCGCAGCTGCATGCCCCACATCTGCGCGTTGGACACGCGGTAGGCCGGCCAGGCGGCGAAGCCGATGCCGTCGCCCGGGTTCTTGGTGAGGTTGGGCAGGTCCTGCAGGCGGATGCGCTTGTCGTCCGCGCCGTGGCAGGAGGCGCAGGAGAAGTCGTGCGTGCCGCCGCGCGTGAAGAACAGGCGCTTGCCCGTCTCGTACATCATCCTTTCCTGCGGATGCGACTGCGGCAGGTCCATCTTCATGCCCTTGGACGCGGTGGCCACATAGGTGGCGATCGCCGTCACGTTGGCCATTTCCCCACGGCGAAACGGCGTCTTGCGAACCTCGTCGCCCTTGAAGCCCTGCAGGGTTTCCATGCAGGTGATGATGCGACCCTCCAGGTCTTCCACCCGGTTGGTGTCCTTGAAGAAGCGCGGCAGCTCCACGAAGGCGCCCTTGATCACGCCCGGGCCCTTGCCCAGGTCGCACTGCTCCAGCGAGGCGTTCTTCGGCCCACGCTTTTGCTTCCAGAGCTCTTCGCCCTTCATTTCGAACAGTTCGGCGGGGTTGCCGTCCTGCAGCATCTCGCGGTACTTGGCGATGCCGTCGGCCGTGGACGACTGCGCGTGCGCGGCAGCGGCGCCAAGCACCAACGCCGCAAAGGCGATGGCGCGGGAAACAGGTCGCTTCATGGGGAGATCTCCTCTTCTCAGGCGTTGTCGGAAAACCGGCGACCACCCGCCCCGCCCTGGACGGATGGCCGCGTGGGGGGTGCTCAGGCGATCGTCGCCTCGTCGGTGCGCGAGTCGCCCTTGTTGTCGCTCCACTTCACGACGATCTTGTCGCCCTTGGCGCCGCCCTTGAACTTGAAGGACAGGAAGGGGTTCTGGGCCACGGCGCCGGTGAACTGCGCCTGCAGCACGGCCTTGCCGTTGTGGGTGCAGTCGACGCTCGTGATGAAGTGGCCGGGGATGAGGTTGCCGGACGCGTCGCGGCGCGTGCCGGGCTCCATGATGTGCGACATGAGCACACGGACGGTGGTTTCGCCGTCGGCAACGGCGGCGCGGATGCGCATCGGATCAGCCATGGGGGACTCCTGTGTACGTTGAATCTCGGAAGGGGTGCGCGGCGATCAGCCGCCGCAGCCGCCCAGCGTGACCTTGGTTTCTTTGGTGGCCGAATAGAGCTTGCCGTCGGCCTTGACCACGGCGATCACGTTGGAGCTCTGGCCCATCTTCAGGCGCGTGGAGATTTCAGGCAGCGTGCCGGCCGGGATGGTGAAGGCCGCGGCCAGGGGCATAGGGTTCTTCTCGACGATCAGGAAAATCTCGGTGGTGTTGGGCAGCTTGCTCGCGGCACCGATGGGCACCACGGCGCCGTTCTCGGCGATGTCCGGGGCCACCACGCTCACCTGGTCGCTGTTGGCCGGCGTGCCGCCGACGGCCTTGAGGGCGTCGGCCAGGGTCTTGCCCTCGAAGCTGGCGCGCTCCAGCGCGGCCTGCGCCTGGCTCTGGGTGACGATGCCCAGAGAGACCAGGGTGGCGAGGGCACCGGTGGTCTTGAGAGCGTCTCGACGGGTCTGGTTCATGGTTGAACTCCTGTACAAATTCGGGGCGTGAGGGGGTGGGAGTTTACTTATCGGGGGCACCGGCCAGCACCCAGGCGGCCAATAGCCTCAATTCGTCGTCCTTGAGACCGGGCTGGGGCGGCATGGGCACCGGGCCATACAGGCCCGAACCGCCCGACTTGATGCGCGCGGCCACCTTCTCGGGCGCGTCGGCCTGGCCCTTGTGCTTGGCGGCCACATCCTTGAACGCCGGGCCGACCAGCTTGCGGTCGACCGCGTGACAGGCCATGCAGGCGCTCTTGGTCGCCAGGGCCTTGGCGGCCGCCGCGTCCATCGCGTGCGCCGGCAGCACCGACACGGCCGCGACCGCGGTCGCGGCGGCAATCAACATCTTCATGCTCATAGACTAATGTTTCCTCGTGGGAACGGACAGGGGGAAAACGCGTAGGGGCGGGCCCGGTTCAGCGCGGACCGGCAGCGATCCAGCGCGCGATCGCCTGGGCCTCGGCGTCCTTGAGCTGGGGCTGGGGCGGCATGGGGACGGCGCCGAACACGCCGCTGCCGCCGGCCTTGATCTTGGCGGCCAGGTAGGCTTCCAGATCGGCCTTGCCCTTGTGCTTGGCCAGGATGTCGGTGAAGCCAGGGCCGACGATCTTGTTGCTCACGCCGTGGCAGGCCGTGCAGCCGTTGCTGCTCAGCAGCGCCTTGACGTCCACGCCGCCGGACGCGGCGGGCGCGGCGGCTACCACCACCGGCGCGGGCGCCGGGGCACTGCCCGCCGGCGCGGTCGGCGGCGGCTTGGTGGTGTCGGCGCCGCGCACCGGACCCACCACGCGGTTCTGCTCCTGGATGTTGCCGTGCGCGTCGCGCGCGAAGTCGGGCAGCGCCGAGCGCACCTTGGCCTCGGTCGGGCAGTCCTTCATGCAGGCCACGTTCTTCACGTCGCCCTTGCCGGAGACCTTCCACAGGGGCTCGTAGAACACCAGGCCGTTGCGGTTGGGCAGGCGCTTCTGCACGTCCGCGATGTTCTCGTCCGACAGCGTGTAGTCGGCCGGCACCACGTCGGCCAGGCTCAGCATGTAGGCCAGCACGCCGTAGACCTCGTCGGTCTTGAGCGACTTGGGCGCGTTCCAGGGCATGGCGCGGTTGATGTAGTCCCACAGCGTGGACACCGTGGACGCCTTCATCATCGTGGTGCGCTGCGGGAAGACGCTGCCCAGCTCGAGGTTCTTCACCCGGCCGCGCTCGATGTCGGCCTTGGTGGTGCCGCCGACGAGGGGCGTGAACACCTCGTTCGACTCGCCGAAGACGCCGTGGCAGGACGCGCACTTCGCCTCCCACACCTGCTCGCCCAGCGAGACGCTGCCCGCGCCCTTGGGCAGGCCCTTGAAATCGGGCCGCACATCGATGTCCCAGGCCTTGATCTCGGCCGGGGTGGCCTCGCGGCCGAGATCGTGCCAGGGCTGCGCCTGGGCCCAGGCGAGCTGGCTCACCACCAGCGTGAGGGCGCCAACGAAGAACCGGGAAACACCGCGGAGCCGGCTTTGCCGGGCCGCAGCTGTTGCCCCCTTGAGGGGATCGCGCGTCGCGAGGCGGGGGAGTTTCATATCAATACACCTGTACGTTCGACACTTCGCCGTTCTCCGCCACCCGCCACGACTGGATCGCGTTCTGGTGGTAGATCGAGCGCGAGCCACGCACCGCCCTCAGCTGGTTGATCTTGGGTTGCACGTAGCCGGTGCTGTCGATGGCCCGGCTTTGCAGCACGGCGGGCTTGCCGTCCCAGACCCAGTCGATGTTGAAGCGCGTGAGCGCCTTGTCCAGCACCGGGCCTTCCAGGCGCGCGGTGCGCCAGTTGCGCCCGCCGTCCACGCTCACGTCCACGCGCTTGATCGAGCCACGGCCCGACCAGGCCAGGCCGCTGACGTTGTAGTAGCCCTTGTCGAGCAGCATCTGCCCGCCCGAGGGCGTGGTGATCACGCTCTTGCACTCCTGGATGCCGGTGTACTGGCGGTGCGTGCCGTCCGGCATGAGGTCGATGTAGTGGATGGTCTCGTCCTTGGTGGCCCACTTCTGGTCGCCCACTTCCAGGCGACGCAGGTACTTCACCCAGCTCACGCCCTGGATGCCGGGCACCACCAGGCGCAGCGGATAGCCGTTCTCGGGGCGCAGCATCTCGCCGTTCATGGCCCAGGCGACGATGCAGTCTTCCATGGCGCGCTCCATGTCGATGGTGCGCGTCATCGACGAGCCATCGGCGCCCTCGGCCAGCACGTACTTGCCGAGCTTCTTGTCCACGCCGCACATCTCCAGCAGGGTGGACAGGCGCACGCCGGTGAACTCGGAGCAGCTCACCATGCCGTGCGTGTACTGCACGGACGGCAGGGCGACGTTGCCCCACTCGGGCGCCGAGTTCGCGCCGCATTCGATGAAGTGGATGCGCGAGACGCTGGGCAGGCGCATCAGGTCGTCCATGGTGAAGACGCGCGAGCGCTTGACCAGGCCATGCACCATGAGGCGGTGCTGGCTGGGGTCGATGTCCCACCAGCCCTGGTGGTGGCGCTCGAAATGCAGGCCGCTGGGCGTGATGATCCCGAACAGCCCCTGCAGCGGCGTGAAGCTCACCGAGGCCTGCGGCACGCGCGTGAGACCCGGGCTCTGGCGGCGCTGCAGGTTGGCTTCCCACTTGCTCGGCTGGCCATAGGGGTTGTCCGCCACCGGCCGGCCCAGGCCGCGGGTGTGCTCGGGCATCTTCAGGATGGCGGGGTCGCCTTCGCTCGCGCGCGCGCGAGGGGCGTGGCCCACGGCCACGGCGCCCGCGCCCATGGCCAGCGCCTTGCCCATGAAGCTGCGGCGCGCCTTGCGCGCGGCGTCGAGCTGGTTGGCGTCGAGGTGGTTTTCAGGGGCGGGCAGCACCCGTCCGATGGTGTGTTGCAGTGCGTCCGACACGATGCGTCCGTTCAGGGAGAGATCTCAGGGCCGCGACTATATCGTTAATTGCTGATATTTGGATGCGCGTAAACCCTTGATGCAATTCCCGACCCGCTGGTCTTCAATGCCCCTGTGCGACCCGCGCATACCGGTATCTGTTTTTCGAGGGAGGCCCGCTGCTACAGTTTTGGGTGCGCTTCCATCCCAACCCGCAATCGGAGACGACGATGCAAAGGACAACAAAATGGCTGGCGGCGGCGACCCTGCTCGCTGCCGCCGCCGGGGCCCAGGCCCAGGTCAACCAGATCAAGGTCTGGGCGGCGGCCTGCGCCAACTGCCATGGCACCGACGGCCGGGCCGAGCCCGGCATGATCGCCCTGGCCGGCCGGGACAAGAACGAGCTGCTGCAGCAGCTGCTGGCCTTCAAGAACGGCCAGCGGCCCGCGACCATCATGCACCAGCTGTCCAAGGGCTACAGCGACGAGCAGCTGGCCCAGATCGCCGCGTACTTCGCGGCCCAGAAGAAGTGAGGAGCCCCGCCATGAAACGTCGTCAATTCGTACAGACATTGGGCGCCGGCTCGGCGGTGGCCGGCCTGGGCCTGCTGGCGGGATGCGCCACCGGCGGCGGTGCCGGCCCCAAGGTGGTGGTGGTGGGCGGCGGCTACGGCGGCGCCACGGCCGCCAAGTACCTGCGCCTGTTCTCCGAAGGCCGCGTCGAGGTGACGCTGGTGGAGCCCAACGCCAACTTCGTGTCCTGCCCGCTGAGCAACCTGGTGGTGGGCGGCCACAAGACCCTGGCCGACATCACGGTGTCTTACGACCAGCTGCAGCGCAAGCACGGCGTGAAGCTGGTGCGCGACATGGTCGAGAGCATCGACCCCGACAAGCGCACCGTGAAGCTGGCCAGCGGCGCCACCCTGCCCTACGACCGGCTGATCCTCTCGCCCGGCGTGGACTTCATGCCCACCATCCCCGGCCTGGCCAAGCCCGGGGCGGCCGACAAGATCCTGCACGCCTGGAAGGCCGGCCCGCAAACGGCCGCGCTGCACGACCAGCTCAAGGCCCTGCCGGACGGCGGCACGTACGCGCTGTCGATCCCGCTGGCGCCCTACCGCTGCCCGCCCGGCCCCTACGAGCGCGCCTGCATGGTGGCGAGCTACTTCAAGGTGGCCAAGCCCAAGAGCAAGGTCATCATCTTCGACGCCAACGACGACATCACCTCCAAGAAGGGCCTGTTCCTCAAGGCCTGGGACGAGCACTACAAGGGCCTCATCGAATACCGCCCCAAGCACAAGGTGGTCGACGTGGACGCCGCCACCAACACCCTGAAGTTCGAGTTCAACGACGACTTCAAGGCCGGCGTGGCCAACGTGCTGCCCGACATGCGCGCCGGCGCCATCGCCGTCAAGAGCGGCCTGGCCACGGCCAACGCGCGCTGGTGCGAGGTGGACTTCCTCACCTTCGAATCGAAGGTGGCCAAGAACATCCACGTGCTGGGCGACGCGATCCAGATCGCGCCGGCCATGCCCAAATCGGGCCACATGGCCAACCAGCACGGCAAGACCTGCGCGGCCGCGGTGGTCTCGCTGCTGATGGGCCAGCAACCGCCGCAAAACCCGCTGTACGCCAACACCTGCTACAGCTTCGTCACCGCCAAGGACGTGGTGCACGTGGCCAGCGTGCACCGCTACGACGCCGCGCAGAAGACCATGCTGACGGTGCCGGGCTCGGGCGGCCTGTCCAGCGCGGCGAGCGAGATCGAAGGCGCCTACGCCCTCGGCTGGGCACGCAACATCTGGGCCGACATGCTGGCCTGATCCGCCAGCCCTCCCAGGAAACAACCCCGCTTCGGCGGGGTTTGTCCTTTCTGGCGGCGCGGGCTTGACCCTGTACCCGCTACAGGGATTTCAATCGGTGGACCGGAGAGCAACCACGATGTCCACCACCCGCCACGAACACGCGAACGACCCCCACGGCCACGATCACGGCCACGGTGGGCACGACCACAAGGAGAGCCACGACCACGACCACGACCACGGCCAGGCGCAGGCCTGCTGCGACGGCGCCGCCTGCGCCGCGCCGGTGTCGCTCACCCGCCCCCCGCGCGCCGCCGCGCCCGGCGAGCTGCTGCTGCGCATTCCCGCCATGGACTGCCCGACCGAGGAAGGCGAGATCCGCCGCGCGCTGGAGCGCTTCAGCGAGGTCCGCCGCCTGCACTTCGACCTGCCCGGCCGCACCCTGGGCATCGAGGCGCCCGAAGCGTCCTGGGAACCGCTGGACGCGGCCATCCGCTCGGCCGGCTTCCAGACCGAACGGGTCGCCGCGCCGCCCTCGGCGCAGGCCACCGCGCAATCGCAGCAGCGCGAGCTGTGGCGGCTGGTCGCCGCCCTGGTGGTGGCCCTGCTGTCCGAACTCATCGAATTCTTCGCCCCCGACACCCTGCCCTGGGAACTGCTGGGCATGGGCGTCGCGGCGGGCGCCATCGCGCTGGCCGGCACCTCGGTCTACCGCAAGGGCTGGTCGTCGCTGCGGCGCGGCCAGCTCAACATCAACGCGCTGATGGCGGTGGCCGTCACCGGCGCCTTCCTGATCGGCCAATGGCCCGAGGCGGCCATGGTGATGGCGCTGTACTCGCTGGCCGAGCTGATCGAGGCGCGCTCGGTGGAGCGCGCGCGCAACGCCATCGCCGGCCTGCTGGCCCTGTCGCCGCCCCAGGCGGAGGTGCGCCAGGCCGACGGCCAGTGGGCCCTGGTGGACGCGAAAACGGTGGCCGTGGGCGCCACCGTGCGCATCAAGCCCGGCGAACGCTTCGCGCTCGACGGCCGGGTCACCGCCGGCCACAGCGCGGCCGATCAGTCACCCATCACCGGCGAGAGCATCCCCGTGGACAAGGGCCCGGGCGACGAGGTTTTCGCCGGCACCATCAACCAGCACGGCGCGCTGGAGTTCGAGGTGGCCAAGCCCGCGGGCGACACCGTGCTGGCGCGCATCATCGACGCCGTCGAGCAGGCCCAGTCCAAGCGCGCGCCGACGCAGCGTTTCGTCGACCGCTTCGCGTCCGTCTACACGCCGGCGGTGTTCGTCATCGCGCTCGCCGTGGCGCTGAGCGGCCCGCTGCTGTTCGGCTGGCCCTGGCTGAGCGCCGTCTACAAGGCGCTGGTGCTGCTGGTCATCGCCTGCCCCTGCGCGCTGGTGATCTCCACCCCGGTGACCGTGGTGAGCGGCCTGGCGGCGGCGGCGCGCCGCGGCATCCTCATCAAGGGCGGCGTGTACCTGGAGGAGGCGCGCCGCCTGCGCGTGCTGGCCGTCGACAAGACGGGCACCCTCACCGAGGGCAAGCCGCGCCTGGTGGCGCAGGCCCTGCTGCCGGGCGCGCTGGCGCCCGAGCGGGTGCTGGCCATCGCGCGCGGCCTGGCGGCGCGCTCGGACCACCCGGTGTCCAAGGCCATCGCCGTCGGCCTCGACGGCCCCGCCGCGCCCGTCGAGGCCTTCGCCGCCGAGCCTGGCCGCGGCGTGCGCGGCCAGGTCGAGGGCCAGGCCTACGCGCTGGGCAACCACCGCTGGATGGAAGAGCGCCGGCAGTGCTCGCCCGAGCTGGAGGCGCTGATGCGCGAGCACGAGGCCCAGGGCCGCACCGTCACCCTGCTCGCGGGCGCCCAGGGCGTGCTCGCGCTGTTCGCGGTGGCCGACACCACCAAGGCCAGCAGCCGCGAGGCCATCCAGGCGCTGAACGCGCTGGGCATCGGCACGGTCATGCTCACCGGCGACAATCCGGCCACGGCCCAGGCCATCGCGGCCCAGGTGGGCATCGGCGAGGTGCGCGCCAATCTGCTGCCCCAGGACAAGCTCGAAGCCATCGAGGCCCTGCGCGCCCAGGGCGCCGTGGGCATGGTGGGCGACGGCATCAACGACGGCCCGGCGCTGAGCGCCGCCACCATCGGCTTCGGCATGGGCGGCGCGGGCAGCGACACCGCCATGGAAGCCGCCGACGTCATCGTCATGAACGACGACCTGCGCAAGCTGCCGGAGACGGTGCGCCTGTCCCGGCGCACGCACGCGGTGCTGTGGCAGAACATCGCGCTGGCGCTGGGCATCAAGTTCGTCTTCCTGCTGCTCGCGCTGTTCGACAACGCCACCATGTGGATGGCGGTGTTTGCCGACATGGGCGCCAGCCTGCTGGTGGTGTTCAACGGGCTGCGGCTGCTGCGGGCCAGGGCTCAGTAGCCGAAGAAGACCGCGCTGGAGGTGTCGACGTGGTGACCGCTCAGCAGGAGCTCCTTGCCGTCCCGCGTCATCGCGGTGGCCAGACCGAGCCACTGGTTGCCCAGGGGCGTGGGCGCCTTCAGCCGCGCCTTGAGCACCAGGGGCTGGCTGGCGTCGGGGTTCGCCACGAAGCAGTACGCCGCACCGGCGTCGGCCGGCGATTCGAGCGGCTGCGCGTCTTCCAGCGCGACCTCCGCCGCCCGCTGCAGGCCCTTGTGCTGGGCGCCGTCCTCGCTGGCCCCGACAAGCAGCTGCGGACCGTTGGCGCTCACCAGCGACACGCTGATGCCGAAGCGGTCGTTCGCGTGCGGCGTGTGCGCCAGCAGGACCGAGTGCTCGCTCCAGGCCGTGCCCTGGCGCCGGTACACGATCACCTGGCCCGCGGCGGAACGGATCGGGCCGCCGTCCTGCGGGTCGTAGCCCTTCTCGGCGTAGCCCACCGCCAGCCAGTCGCCGCCCGCGCCCATCGACACGGCGCCACCAAAGCCCCGGTAGGCGGGGGATGAGGGCGCGGGGTTGGGCGTGACTGGCGAGGACCGGTTGGCCTGCGGCGCAAAACCCGCCGCCAGCGGGTCCGGCTTGGCCGCGCCGGACCAGAGCCAGGCCAAGTCATAGATCAGCACGCCACCGGCCAGCTGCCCGTTGAAGGAGGCGCGCGGCGCGCCCACGGCGACCCGCTGGGCCGACTGGTCCGCCGTGAGGGCCGCACCGAAGAACACACCGGTCGACCCCGGCTGCACCGGCGGCTTGACATAGGCCTTGAAGCTGTACAGATCGCCGCTGGCCGCGTACGCGTACACCGCGCCGCGGTCTTCGGCGCTGCGGTCGTTCAGGGCGTCCGCCTCGGCCGTGCCGTAGCGGTAGGCGCCACCCTCCGCGCCGCCGTCCTCGTTGGGCGCGCCAACGATCAGCTGCCCCTCGTTGCCGATGGCGACCGCGGTGCCGAAGGCGTCCTTCGCCCCGGCATTGGGGGCCTTGATGCGCGCCACCAGGTTCCAGCCGCCGCCGCTGGCGTGTCGGTACACCTGCACCGCGCCCGAATCATTCACCGGCGCCGTGCCCGCGGGCGGGTTGGGGTTGACGCCGTCCAGGGCGGTCGGCGCGTCGTCGCCCGGTACGCCCACCGCGAGCCATTGCCCGTTGGCCGACAGGGCCACACTGGCGCCGAAATGGTCGAGCGCCGCGCCGTTCACCCGCGCCAGCGTGAGCGGCAGCGGCGACCAGGCGGCGCTGTCCACCGCGCGCTCGTACAGCAGCACCATGCCGCGCTCGCCATTGGCGCCCGGCAAGCCCACCGCCAGCACCTGCGCGGTGCCGCGCTGGCCGCTGGCCATGGCGCGCGCCACCTGGGTGCCATCGTCGACGTCGGCGGTGGCGGAGACGATGGCGCTGGCGAGGTCGCCGCTCACCACGGCGGTGCCCCTGCCCAGGGTGCAGCCGCTGGCGCCGCAGGCGGTGACGCGGTACCGGTGGGTGACCGCCTCCGCCAGGCTCAGGTTGGTGAAGGTGACCGGGGTCGCTGGCATTGCCCACGAAGCAGTAGGCCGCGCCGGCTTCCGCCAGCGATGCGATGTCCACGGGCACGATGTCCGCCGCGCGCATCAGGCCCTGGTGCGGGGCACCGTCTTCGGGCGTGCCGACCAGCAGCTGGGGCCCGTTGGCGCCATTGACCAGGGCCAGGCTGGAGCCGAAGCGGTCGTTGGCGCGCGGGGCCGGCGCCACCGGCGAGGAATGCCAGGTCCAGGCGTTGTTCTGGAACCGGTACACGGCCACCTGGCCCGCGTTCGCGGGCAGGGTCTGCCCGGTCTGCGGCACCAGGCCACCCTTCTCGGCGTAGCCGGCGGCCAGCCAGTTGCCGTCGGCGCTCATGGACAGGGCGCCGCCCAGGCCGCGGTAGGCGGGGGACAAAGGGCTGGTGCTGGCATCCACGCGGCGATCGCCCCCGGGGCCGACGGTTTGCAGCAGGTTCCACCGCGTCCAGGGAGGATCGGATGGCGGGGCCCACGACACGCTGTAGAACGCCACCCCCCCGGCGAGCGCGCCGTCGTAGGACGCGCGGGGCGCGCCCACGGCCACCCGCTGCCCGGTCGCGTCCATGGCGAGCGCGGCACCGAAGTACATCGACGACTGGGACGCATCGGTGACCAGGGGTTTCACATAGGCGTCAAAGGCATAGCCCTGCGCGGTGTTCGCGTAGGCGTACACCGCGCCCCGGTCCTGGATATTGGTGGGGCCATCGCCCAGTTCGGGTGAGTCGGCGGAGGACGGCTGGTACACGCCCGGGTCCGCCGCGCTGTCCTCGTTGGGCGCGCCCACGAGCAGGTGGCCCTGGTCGCTGATGGCCACGGCGGTGCCGAAGGCGTCGCCCGCCCCCGCGTTGAGGGCCTTGAAGCGGGCATGCGGTGTCCAGCCCTGGCCCGCCACGTACTGGTAGACCTGCACCGCGCCCGAATCCTGCACCTCGCGCGCCAGCGCCGAGGGCTGGGGGTTGACGCCCGTGCCCGCAGTGGCATGGTCGTCGCCCGGCACGCCCACCGCGAGCCAGAGCCCATGGGGCGACAGGGCCACGCTGGCGCCGAAGAAGTCACCCAAGGCCGCCTGCGGCAGCGACAGGGTCTGGACCTCGGTCCAGGCCCCGCCCTGCGGCAGGCGTTCGTAAACCTTGACCAGGCCCATGCCTTGGTTCGCCCCTGGCAGGCCCACGGCCAGCACATGCCGCACGACGTCCTGGTCGCGCAGGGCCGTGGCCATCACGCGCGCCCGGTTGCCGCCGGAGTCGTCCACCGGGTTGGACACGCTGTCGATCGAGGCGGCCAGATCGCCACTCACCGTGGCGAAGGCCGTGGCCAGGGTGGTGCCGTTGTCCGCCAACGCGCGGATGCGGTACCGGTGGTTCATGGCCTCGACGAGGCGCAGGTCGGTGAAGGTGTGCGACTGCGTCGGCGCCGCGGCGCCGGCCACGGCCGTCGAACCGAAGGTGTCGACACCGTCGGTGGCGTCGACGTCCCGGTCGATCCGGTAGTTGAAAGCGCCTGTGACCGCGGTCCAATCGAGCTTCAGGCCGCGCTGGGGCGCGGCCGTGATCGTCAAGGTGAAGGGGGTGGCGCCCGCACCAGAGCCGGGGTCGGGAAGGGGCGCGCTGCCCGAACCCGGCGGCGGCGCGGCCGGCGGTGTGCCGGCGGGCGGTGGTGCGGGGACGGGGGCCGGGGAGGGCGCCGGTGCAGGCGATGGGGATGGGGATGGGGATGGCGATGGCGATGGCGCGGGGCTGCCGCCCGGGGCCGGGCTGGGGCTTGTGCTGGGGCTCGCGGAGTTGCCCGATCCGCCACGGGTGCCGGCATCGCCCCCACCGCCCCCGCACGCGGTCACGGACACCAGCGCCATCGCCGCCGCGAACCACCCCATCGATCGACGCACCGTCTGCATGCCGCGCTCCCCAGGAAGCCGGGCCCGGGCACGCCCCCGCGGAAACGGCCGGGACGCGACCGGGCGGGCCCGCCACCCGGTCAGTCCACAAGGTAGCCAGCCGGGGCGCCCACGGGTATCCGCAGCCCGCCCGAGACCGCCCCGGCTGGACGGCCGACGGCACTATGGTCAGAGGCCCTGCTGGTCGGGTTCTTCGGCCCGCACAGGCGTGGCCTGCGCCAGGGCCAGCCACACGCCCAGCGGCAGCTGCGGCACCGCGCGGCGCGGCGCCTCGCGGCGCAGCTCCCAGCCACCGGCGGTGCCGGCGTCCACCAGCACGCCGCAGTCCTCGGGCACGTCGCGCTCGTCGCCCACGGGTCGGCCCTTGGCGTCGCGGCCCAGCACGTACCAGACCGCCCCCGCCATGCCCAGGTAGGCCGCGCGCTTGTCGGCCTTGCGCAGGTCGGACAGCAGGTCGGCGCGGCTCACCTTGATCTCGTGCACCACGGGCTCCAGCCAGTCGGTGCGCGAGCTGCGGCGGATCGAGTACACGTCCGGGCAGGCCACCACCCAGTCGCTGGCCAGCGGTGCGCCCTCGCGCGGCAGCGGCGCGCGCAGCGCCAGCCCGCACCAGGCCAGCCGGCCCGCGCGCGCCTGCTCCAGCGCCACGCGCTGCACCAGCGCCTCGTGCGCCGACAGCGCCGCGCGGTTGCGCGCGTAAATGCGCGCCAGCAAGGCGATGCCCTCGTCGCTCACGCGCAGGTGCTCGCGGCCCACGCCGTCGAAACAGCGCTGCAGGCAACCGGCCGCGATCAGCTCGACCTCGATGGCATCGTGGCAGGGCCAGCCGGCCGAGCGGTGCATCTCGCGCAGGCGCTGGTGGTGGCGCCGGGTCAGGGGCAGCGGCAGTGGCAACGGGGAAGGCTCGCTCACCGCGCCATTGTCCTTCCTGTCCTTCCGTATCATCCCCGCTCCGTGTCCGCCGAACCCGTCCCCGAGCCCCTGCGCGTCGCCGTGCGGCGCCTGTGCGACTTCGCGGCGCGCGCGGGCGACCTCGACCACCGCTTCACGCCAGCACCCAGCGCCTTCGAGGGCATCGCGGGCCACGCCAGCGTGGCCGCGCGCCGCCCCGCGCACTACCAGCGCGAGCGCACGCTCTCGGGCCTGTGCGAGGGCCTGCTGCTGCAGGGCCGAGCCGACGGCTACGACCCCCAGGCCCGCCGCCTCGACGAAACCAAGACCCACCGCGGCGACCCGGCCCTCATCGCGCCCAACCGCCAGGCCCTGCACTGGGCGCAGGCCCAGGTCTACGGCTGGCTGCTGTGCGAAGCCGAGGGCCTGGCATCGATCGAACTCGCGCTGGTCTACTACGACATCGACAGCGGCCATGAAACGGTGCACACGCGCCAGGCCACGCGCGAGGCCCTGCAGGCCTTCACGCAAGGCCTGTGCGCGCGCTACCGCGACTGGGCGCGGCAGGAAGCCGCGCACCGCCGCGCGCGCGACGCCGCGCTGGCCGCCACGCCCTTTCCCTTCCGCGACTACCGCGCCGGCCAGCGCGAACTCACCGAGGCGGTGTTTCGCGCCCAGCGCGCGGGCCGCCACCTGCTGGCGCAGGCGCCCACCGGCATCGGCAAGACCGTGGCCACGCTCTTCGGTGCGCTGCGCGCCATGCCGCTGGTGCGCAGCGACCAGCTGCTGGTGCTCACGCCCAAGACCACCGGCCGCGCCATCGCCCTCGACGGCCTGCGCCGGCTGAAGGCCCAGCCGCTGCGCGTGCTGGAGCGCCTGGCGCGCGAAAAGGCCTGCGAGCACCCCGACAAGGCCTGCCACGGCGAGTCCTGCCCGCTCGCGCAGGGCTTCTACGACCGCCTGGACGGTGCGCGCCAGGCCGCCGTGCGGCGCGCCTGGCTGGACCGCGAGGCCCTGCGCGACATCGCGCTGGCGCACCGCATCTGCCCCTACTACCTCGCCCAGGAAATGCAGCGCTGGGCCGACGTGGTGGTGGGCGACGTGAACCACTGGTTCGACCTCAGCGCCCAGGCCTGGTCGCTCGCCCAGGCCGAGGGCTGGCGCGTGCAGCTGCTGCTCGACGAAGCCCACAACCTCGCCGAGCGCGCGCGCGCCATGTACAGCGCCGAGCTGGACCCGCTGCGCTTCGGCGCCTGGCGCGCGCAGGCACCGCAGGCGCTGAAATCCAGCCTGGACGCGGTGCACCGCGCCTGGGGCGCGCTGGCCCTGGACGGGCCCGGCACCACCACGCTCGACGACGCCCTGCCCGCCGCCTTCATGGCCACCCTGGGCCGCCACGCCGCCACCCTCAGCGACTTCATGGCGCGCCACCCGCAGGCCGCCGCCGCGCTGCAGCCTTGGCTGTTCGAGGCCCTGCACTTCCTGCGCGTGGCCGAGCGCTTCGGCGCGCATTCGGTGGTGGAGCGATCGCCCGGCCCGCCCGCGCGGCGCGGCAAGCCGCGCCCGCGCCTGGCGCTGCGCTGCCTGCTGCCGGCCGAGCTGCTCGCACCGCGCTGGGCCGGCGCGCACGCGGCCACGCTGTTCTCGGCCACGCTGGCGCCCATGGCGCATACCCAGCGCCTGCTCGGCCTGCCCGACCCCGTGGCGCGGCTCGACGTGGCCTCGCCCTTCGATCCGGCTCAGTGGTCGGTGCGCGTGGCGCACGGCCTGTCCACGCGCTGGGCCGACCGCGCGCGCACCCTGCCGCGCCTGGTGGACGAACTTGGCGCGCACTACCGCGCGCACCCGGGCAACCACCTGGCCTTCTTCAGCAGCTTCGACTACCTCACGCAGGCGCTGGAGGCGTTTCGCGCCGTCCTGCCCGACGTGCCCGTGTGGTCCCAGTCGCGCAGCATGGACGAGGCCGCGCGAGAGGCCTTCATCGCGCGCTTCGTCGAAGGGGGTCGGGGCATGGGCTTCGCGGTGCTGGGCGGCGTGTTCGGCGAGGGCATCGACCTGCCCGGCTCGCGCCTGGTGGGCGTGAGCATCGCCACCCTGGGCCTGCCGCCGCCCGACCCCTTGAGCGAGGCCCTGCGCGAGCGCCTGCAGCGGGCCGGCGCCCAGGGCTGGGCCGACGCCTACCTTTACCCCGGCCTGCACAAGGTGGTGCAGGCCGCCGGCCGCCTGATCCGCACGCCCGAGGACCGCGGCACGCTGCTGCTGCTCGACGAGCGCTTCGCCAGCCCCGAGGTGCGCGCGCTGCTGCCGCCTTGGTGGGGCGTGGCCTGAAGCGGTCGCGGATCAGCCGTCCAGGCGCGCGTCGGGCGCTTCGGCATCGTCCGGCGGCAGCGGGGTCACCCGCACGCGCGCGATGCGCCGGCCGTCCAGTTCCACCACCTCGAAGCGCCAGCCCGCGCCGTCCACGTGCTGCCCCTGGTGCAGCAGCTCGCCGGCCATGGAGTGCATCAGCCCCGCCACGGTGGCGTAGCGGCCCCGGTCCTCGTCGGGCAGCGCGTCGATCTCCAGCCTCGACTTCAGCTCGGCCACCGGCATCGCGCCGTCCACCTGCCAGCTGCCGTCCTCGCAAGGGTGCGCCCAGGCGTCCACCGGCTGCTCGGGCGAGAGCTCGCCCGTGATCGCCTCCAACATGTCCAGCGGCGTCAGCAGGCCCTGCACCACGCCGTACTCGTCCACCACGAAGGCCATGCGCGTGGCCCGCGCGCGGAACTGCTCCAGCAGTTCCATGCCGGTGAGCGTCTCGGGCACGAACACCGCCGGCTGCGCGAGCGGGCCCACCGGCCCCCGCTCGCCCCCGGCCTGCAGGGCCAGCAGGCGCGGCACGTGGATCACGCCCACCACGTCCTCCAGCCCGCCGCGGCACACCGGGTACCAGGAGTGCCCCGAGGCCGCGGCCTGGCGCACCGCGTCGTCCACGCCGATCGCCGCATCCAGCCATTCGATGTCCGAGGCCCGCACCATGATGGAGGTGAGCAGGCGCTCGTCCAGGCCGAACACGTTGCGCACCATGCGGTGCTCCTGCGCTTCGATGATGCCGGCGTCCACGCCCTCGGCCAGGCTGGCCTGGATCTCTTCTTCCGTGACCACCTGCGCGGCGCTGTTGTCCACGCGCAGGGCCTTCAGCACCCCCTGGGTGGTGTGCGTCAGCAACCACACGAAGGGCTTGGCGCCGCGCGCCACCGCCGCCATGGGCCGCGAGACCCAGCGCGCCACGGCCTCGGGGTAGAGCTGGCCGATGCGCTTGGGCACCAGTTCACCGAACACGATGGTGATGAAGGTGATGACCGTGACCACCAGCGCCGTGGCCAGCACGCCGGCCACGCTGCCCTTGAGGCCCAGCGACTGGAACCACAGGCCCAGGTCGTCGCTGAACGCCGCCTCGCCCACGATGCCGTTGAGCATGCCGATGGAAGTGATGCCCACCTGCACCGAGGACAGGAATTGCGTGGGGTTGTCGAGCAGGTCGAGCGCGGTGCGCGCGCCCTTGTCGCCGGCCTCGGCCATGGCCGCCAGGCGGGCCTTGCGGCTGGACGCCAGCGCGAGCTCGGACATCGCGAAAGCGCCGTTGAGCAGCGTCAGGAAAACGATGAGGACGGTATCCATGGCAGGGGGGGTACCCATAATCGGGCGATGGCAATTTATCTCATCGGCGATGTGCAGGGCTGTGACGAGCCCCTGGGCCGCCTGCTCGAGCTCGTGGACTTCTCGCCCAGCCGCGACCGCCTCGTGGTGCTGGGCGACCTCATCAACCGCGGCCCCGCCTCGCTCGCCGCGCTGCGCCGGCTGATCGCGCTCGGCGGCAGCGGCCAGTGCCTGCTGGGCAACCACGACCTGCACCTGCTCGCGGTCTCGCAGGGCGTGCGCCGGCCGCACCGCGTGGACACCATCGGCGACATCCTGGCCGCGACCGACCGCGAAGCCCTGCTCGACTGGCTGCGCCAGCGCCCCCTGGCCCTGATGGAGCGGGGCTGGCTGCTGGTGCACGCCGGCGTGCTGCCGCAGTGGGACGCGGCCGAGGCGCTGCAGCTCGCGCACGAGGTGGAAACCGTGCTGCAGTCCCCCGACTGGGGCGGCTTCCTGCACCAGATGTACGGCAACCAGCCCGCGCGCTGGCACGAGGCCCTGCAGGGCAGCGACCGCCTGCGCGTGATCGTCAACGCCTTCACGCGGCTGCGCTTCTGCACGCCCGAGGGCGAGATGGAGTTCGAGACCAAGGACGGCGCGGGCGCCGCGCCCGAGGGCCATCTGCCCTGGTTCGAGGTGCCCGGCCGCCGCACCGCGGACACCCCCGTGGCCTTCGGCCATTGGTCCACCCTGCGCGGCGTGCACCGGCCGCACCTGCTGGCGCTGGACACGGGCTGCGTATGGGGCGGCTGCCTCACGGCCGCACGGTTGGGTGCGTCGCCGGATGAGCTGGAGCGCTTCGAGGTGAAGTGTCCCCAGGCGCAGCGCCCGGGGCGGTGAGGGCCCGGTCCGGTCAGGACGCGGCCGGCGGCGGCGGCGCGCTGGACTTGAACAGCGCCGGCACCTTGCGCCGCTGCTTGATGTTGGGCGACAGGCCCTTGGGCGCGTTCGCGCGCTGCGCGGTTTCCCACTGCGGCGGCGTATCGCCGGCCGGCTTGGCCTCGTAAGGCTGGTCGAAGAAGGGGTCGGCCGGCGCGCGCGCCACACGCGGGGCCGGCGCACGGGCGCCGCGCGATTCACGCGGTTCACGGGCCTCGCGGTTGTCGCGGCCTTCGCGCCCCGACTCCTCGCGCTGCCAGGCGCGCTGGCCGTCGTTGAAGCGGCCCGCGGGGCGGCGGTCCTGCTCCAGCTCCAGCGCCTCGATCTCCAGCTTCTTGCCCAGCAGCTTTTCCAGTTCGCCCACCAGGCGCGCGTCGCGGCCCGAGACGAAGGACACCGCCAGGCCGGAGGCGCCCGCGCGGCCGGTGCGGCCGATGCGGTGCACGTAGTCCTCGGCGTTGAACGGGATATCGAAGTTGAACACCGCCGGCACGTCCTTGATGTCGAGTCCGCGCGCGGCCACGTCGGTACAGACGAGCAGATCGACGTTGCCCTGCTTGAAGGCGTCGAGTGCCTTCAGGCGCTCGTCCTGGCTCTTGTCGCCGTGCAGCGCGGCGGTGTTCAGGCCGTCGCGCTCCAGCGAGCGCGCCAGGCGCGCGCAGCCGAGCTTGCTGTTGACGAAAACGAAGGCCTGCTTGAGCCCGCGCTCGCGCAGGATCTGGCGCAGCGTGCCGCGCTTGTCGTCGTCGTCGACGCGGTAGAAGTGCTGCTCGACCGTGGAGGCCGTGGCGTTGGAACGCGCCACCTCCACCGTGATGGGGTCCTGCAGGTAGCTGCTGGCCAGGCGCTTGATCTCGGGCGAGAAGGTGGCCGAGAACAGCAGCGTGGTGCGTTGCTTGGGCAGGTAGCTCAGGATGCGCTGCAGGTCGGGCAGGAAGCCGATGTCGAGCATGCGGTCGGCCTCGTCGAGCACCACGTACTCGACCTGATTGAGCACGCAGTTCTTGGCCTCGATATGGTCCAGCAGGCGCCCCGGCGTGGCCACCAGCACCTCCACGCCCTTCTTCAGCTCCAGGGTCTGGGGCTTCATGTCCATGCCGCCGAACACCACGGTGCTGCGCAGCTGCGTGTACTTGGCGTAGAGCTTGACCTGCTCGGCCACCTGGTCGGCCAGCTCGCGCGTGGGCAGCAGCACCAGGGCGCGCACGGGGTGGCGCGCGGGCGAGGTGGAGGCGTTCTCGTGCTTGAGCAGGCGCTGCAGCAGCGGCAGGGAGAAGGCGGCGGTTTTGCCGGTGCCGGTCTGGGCCGCGCCCATCACGTCGCGACCGGTGAGCACCTGAGGGATGGCCTGCGCCTGGATGGGCGTCATGGTCTCGTAGCCCATTTCGGCCACGGCCTTCGCGAGCGCGGGCGCGAGGTTGAGTTCGGAGAAGCTTTGGGTCATGTCGGGAGCGCCGGGGTGGCGGTAAGCCCTCTATTGTCGCACCCGCGCTACAACCCCGCCCGGTACCCATCCAGAGGTGCCACGGAACCGGCTTTGCCGGGCCGTCGGCGCCGCCCCCTTGAGGGGGTCGCGCGAAGCGCGGCGGGGGTGCTCAAAGTGATGCCGCCTTGAAGGTGTCGCAGGCACGCACATCGCCCGTCTGCAGGCCCTTCTGGAACCAGCGCTGGCGCTGGTCGCTGGTGCCATGGGTGAAGCTGTCGGGCACCACGTGGCCCTGGCTCTTCCTCTGCAGCGCGTCGTCGCCGATGGCCGCCGCCGCATTGAGCGCCTCCTCGACGTCGCCGGGCTCGAGGATCTGGCCCTGCTGGTGGTTGTGGTTCGCCCAGATGCCCGCGAAGCAATCGGCCTGCAGCTCCAGGCGCACCGACAGCGCGTTGTACTCGCGCTCGCTCATGCGCGCGCGGGCCTTCTCCATCTGGTCGGTGATGCCCATGAGGTTCTGCACGTGGTGGCCCACCTCGTGGGCGATCACGTAGGCCTGGGCGAAGTCGCCGGGTGCGCCGAGCTGGCGGCGCAGGGTGTCGTAGAAGCTGAGGTCGATGTAGACCTTCTGGTCCGCCGGGCAGTAGAACGGCCCCATGGCCGACTGCCCGGTGCCGCAGGCCGTGGGCGTGGCGCCGCGGAACAGCACCAGGCGCGGCTTCTGGTACTGGGCGTTGGCGGCCTGGAAGATCGCGCCCCAGGCGTCCTCGGTGCCGCCGAGCACGGCGGCCACGAAGCGGCCCGACTCGTCGCTCGGCGCGCCGGCCTGGCCCTGCGGCGCCTCCATGGGCGCGGGGGCCTGCAGGCCCCCGCCGTCCAGGGCACCCAGGATGGTGAGCGGGTTGATCCCGAACACCCAGCCGGCCACCAGCGCGATGGCGATCGTGCCGAGGCCGATGCCCCGGCCGCCGCCGATGCGCGGCAGGCGCCCCCCTCCGCCCGGGCTGTCGCGCCGGTCCTCGATCTGGTCCGACTGCCGGTTGTTTTCCCATTTCATCGCCAAGCTCCTTCACCCGCCGCGCGGGCCTGCTCGCGATGGTACGGCCAGCGGCCGCGAATCAGGCCTTGGGCAGGGTCACGCCCACCTGGCCCTGGTACTTGCCGCCCCGGTCCTTGTAGGACACGTCGCAGACCTCGTCGCTTTCGAAGAACAGCACCTGGGCGCAGCCCTCGCCCGCGTAGATCTTGGCCGGCAGCGGCGTGGTGTTGCTGAATTCCAGCGTCACGTAGCCCTCCCACTCGGGCTCGAAGGGCGTGACGTTGACGATGATCCCGCAGCGCGCGTAGGTGCTTTTGCCCAGGCAGATGGTGAGCACGTTGCGCGGGATGCGGAAGTACTCCAGCGTGCGCGCCAGGGCGAAGCTGTTGGGCGGGATGACGCAGACGTCCTTGTTGACGTCGACGAAGCTGTTCTCGTCGAAGTTCTTCGGGTCCACCACCGTGCTGTGGATGTTGGTGAACACCTTGAATTCGGGCGCGCAGCGGATGTCGTAGCCGTAGCTGCTGGTGCCGTAGCTGATGACGCGCTTGCCGTCGACCTGGCGGACCTGCCCGGGCTCGAAGGGTTCGATCAGGCCGTGCTGCTCGGCCATGCGGCGGATCCACTTGTCGCTCTTGATGCTCATGGGCGGCGATTGTAGGCAGCGCCCCCACCGCTTTCCTCAGCCATTTTTCTCCACTCATTTGCGAATAGTTCGCATTTGTGTTTATCATGCCGGCATGCCATCCGTGAAGCCCGCCACCCCCCTCCCGCCATCGACGCCTGCGCCCGTGCCCTCGCCCGTGCCCTCGCCGGTGCCCGCGGCGCA
Organism: Hydrogenophaga sp. SNF1; assembly: GCF_034421675.1. NCBI lineage: Bacteria > Pseudomonadati > Pseudomonadota > Betaproteobacteria > Burkholderiales > Comamonadaceae > Hydrogenophaga > Hydrogenophaga sp. SNF1. Next base: position 1,176,455 of record NZ_CP139793.1, on the reverse strand, counting down.
GGTGCAGTTCGGCCAGCTGAGCGGTGGCCGGCGCGACGTGTTCATCGAACACGACGGCCAGCACTACAAGCTGAGCCTGACCGCACAGAACAAGCTGATCCTCACCAAATAGGTTCCACCGGTGCGCCGCGGCGCGCGCCTTCCGCTACCAGCCAGCCAGTTGCCGCTTCGCGGCGCGCGAGCCAGCCCGTGTCTTCCACCACAAACACCGGGTGCCCTCGTGCCACGCCTTCGCCTTTTCCCCTCTTCCGCCCTCCACCCCGTCGCGCTGGCCTGCGCGCTGCTCGCCACCGCGCCGGTCCATGCGCAAACCGTGCCCGGCTCCGCCACGCAGGTCGCCGCCGGCTCGCTCAAGCCCGTGGTGGTGTCTGGCTCGCGCAGCGAGCGTGAACTGGAGGACGTACCCGCGCGCATCGACGTGATCGAAGGCGAGGCCTTGGACCCCACCCGGGCCCAAGACATCCGCGAGCTGGTTCGCGAGCTGCCCAACGTGGAGGTCAAGCGCGCGCCGCAGCGCTTCGGCGCGGTCAGCGGCTCCACCGGCCGCGACGGCAACGCGGGCTTCAACATCCGCGGCCTGGACGGCAACCGCGTGCTGCTCACGGTGGACGGCATCCGCATGCCGCGCGAACTCAACAACCAGGTGTTCGGCGCCGCCGCCTTCGGCCGCGACTACTACGACCTCGGCCTGATCTCGCGCGTGGAGATCCTGCGCGGCGCGGCCTCGGCACTCCATGGCTCCGATGGCCTGGCCGGCATGGTGGCCATGACCACCACCGCGCCCAAGGACCTGTTGAAGGAGGGCCAGACCTTCGGCGGCCGCGCGGGCGTGCGCGCCGACACCGAGGACAAGAGCGCCGGCACGGGGCTCACGCTGGCCGGCATCGCCAACGACCGCCTGCAGTGGCTGGGCAGCGTGCAGGTGGGCCGCGCCCAGGAACTGGACAACAAGGGCGACAACCGCTCGCTCAACAGCAACCGCACCGCCCCCAACCCGCAGAAAGACCGCAGCGTCTCGGCGCTGGGCAAGATCGTGCTCACGCCCGGCGCGGGCCAGACCCACACCTTCACCCTCGAACACGTCGACAAGGACACCGAGGTCGAGGGCTACACGGGCCGCTCGCCCACGGCCACCGGCGTGCAGGACCTCGATGGCACCAGCGAGATGCAGCGCACGCGCGCCAGCTGGGACGGCCGCTTCTTCCTGCAATCTGCCTGGGCCGACACGCTGCGCGCCACCCTGGGCTACCAGCAGTCGCGCTCGCGCGAGTGGTCGCGCGAGGTCCGCACCGCCCTGCCCACCGTGCGCGAACGCGACGTGCGCTACGAGGAAGACCTCTGGCAGGCCGTGCTGCAGGCCGAGCGCACGCGCCCGCTGGGCAACGGATGGGCCCATACCCTGGTCTACGGCGCCGACGTGTCGGTGGCCGAACTCGACAACCTGGTCACTGGCGTGGCCGGCCCGGCCTACGAAACCTACCCGCTGCAGCGCTTTCCCAAGACGCGCGAGACCAACAGCGCGTTCTTCCTGCAGAGCGAGTTCGTGAGCGAGCGCTGGAGCGTCATTCCCGCGCTGCGCTACGACCGCTTCTCGCTCAAGCCGCAGAGCAGCCCGCTGTACCCGCTCGCCCCGGCGGCGCTGTCCGACAGCGCGCTCTCGCCCAAGCTGGGCCTGATCCTGCGCCCCCAGCCGCACTGGCAGGTGTTCGCCAACGCGGCGGCCGGCTTCAAGGCGCCAAGCCCGCTGCAGCTCAACAACTTCTTCCAGAACGCGCTCGCCAACTACCGCACCCTGCCCAACCCGGACCTCAAGCCCGAGACCAGCCAGACCCTGGAGCTCGGCGCGCGCGGCGAGCACGGCCGGCTGAACTGGCTGGTCACCGCCTTCACCGGCCGCTACAAGGACTTCATCGAGGACAACGTGCGGGTCGGCGGCACGGGCGCGCCGGGCAATCCCCTCCTGTTCCAGGCCGTCAACCGCGGCCGCGTCAAGCTCAGCGGCGTCGAACTCGAAGGCCGCTGGACCGTGACGCCGGCCACCACGCTCAAGCTGGCCTATGGCCGGACCAAGGGCCGCGACACCTTGCTGAACCAGCCGCTGAACTCGGTGAACCCGGCCAAGCTGGTGCTGGGCGTGGACCACCGCATCGCCGACTGGACCCTGGGCGCCGTGCTCACGCACGCGCTGGCCAAGGACAGCGAGGACATCAACCGCAGCAGCACGCCGCAGCAGTTCGCCACGCCCGCCTGGACCACGCTGGACCTGCGCGCCACCTGGCGCATCACCCCCCGCACGCGACTGAGCGCGGCGGTCCACAACCTGACGGACCGCAAGTACTGGCTGTGGAGCAGCGTGCAGGGCGTGGCCGGCAACCTGGCCACGCTGGACGCCTACACCTCGCCCGGCCGCAGCCTGTCGCTGGCGCTGGTCACCGACTTCTGAGCCCCACAAGGAGAACCCGCATGGACAAGCACGACATCCGCACCGCCTACCAGGCCGCGCGCGCCCAGGGCCGGCGCGCGCGCGACGCCGCCGAATCCATCGGCGTGAGCGAGGGCGCCGCGCTGGCCGCGCACATCGGCGCCGACGAAGGTCCCACGCGCGCCGTCGCGCTCAGGGCCGACTGGCTCGCGCTGCTGCGGTCGCTCAAGCCCTGCGGGCCGCTGCTCGCGCTCACGCGCAACGAGGGCGCGGTACACGAGAAGACCGGCGTCTACGACAAGCTGTCCGGCGAAGGCGCCATCGGCCTGGCGCTGGGCGAGGATATCGACCTGCGCCTCTTCTTCCACCAATGGCACGCGGGCCTGGCGGTGACCGAGTGGGCGCAGAACCCAGGCAACGAAGCCCTGCCCAGCCTGCAGTTCTTCGACCGCCACGGCACCGCCGTGCACAAGATCTTCGTGCGCGAGACCAGCGACCGCGCGGCCTGGCGCCGCGTGGTCGAGCAGTGGCAGGACCATGCCGCCAGGCCCGCCTTCGAGCGCCCGACCTCGCCCGCCACCAAGGCCCCCGCGCGGGTCGACGCCAAGGCCTTCTCCGAGGCCTGGGGCGCCATGACCGACACGCACCAGTTCTTCCCGCTGCTGCGCCAGTTCGGCGTGGAGCGCCGCCAGGGTTTTCGCCTGGTCGAAGGCCGCTACACGCGCCGCGTGGACCGCGGCGCCGTGCGCGAGACGCTCACCGACGCCGCCTTCGACGGCACGCCCATCATGGTCTTCGTGGGCAGCCCTGGCTGCATCCAGATCCACACCGGGCCAGTGAAGCGTGTGGAACCGCTGGAGATGAAGGGCCAGACCTGGCTCAACGTGCTCGATCCCGGCTTCAACCTGCACCTGCGCGAGGACCTGATCGACGAGGCCTGGGTGGTGGAAAAGCCCACCAGCGACGGCGTCGTCACCTCGCTGGAGGCCTTCGACGCGCGCGGCGAGCTCATGGCCATGTTCTTCGGCGCGCGCAAGCCGGGACAGCCCGAGCGCGGCGCCTGGCGCGACATGCTGGCCCAGCGGCCCACGCTGGACGCGCCCACCCCGGCCTGAGGCGCGCCATGGCACCCACCCGCGTCAACCCGCACCGCCGCGCGCTGTTGCGCGCCACTGCCACCCTGGCCGCCGGCACCGCCCTGCCCGCCTTCGCGGCAGCACCCCCGCGCGCGCCACGCCTGGTCACCGTGGGCGGTGGCATCACCGAGGTGGTCTACGCGCTCGGCGCGCAGGACCTGCTGGTGGGCACCGACACCACCAGCCTCTACCCCGCCGCCGCCCTGGACACGCCCAAGGTCGGCTATCTGCGCCAGCTCTCGGCCGAAGGCCTGCTCGCGCTGCGGCCCGACACCGTCATCGCGCCAGGCGATGCGGGGCCACCCGTGGTGCTCGACCAGCTGCGCTCGGCCGGCGTGACCGTCGATCTCATCGAGAGCAGCCACGACTGGGGCGAGGTGCGCCGCAAGGTGCAGGCCGTGGGCCGCGCCGCGTCGACGGCGCGCGCTGCACAGAACCTACTGGTCGCGCTGGACGCGCAATGGGACCAGGCTTTGCGGCGCGTGCGCGCGCACGCCGGTCCCCCGCCCCGCGTGCTGTTCGTGCTCGCGCACGGCGGCAGCCCCATGGTGGCCGGCGAGGCCACGGCGGCCCACGCCTTGATCGGCTTCGCTGGCGCGCGCAACGCCGTCTCGGGCTTCAGGGGCTACCGCCCGATGACGGCCGAAGCCATGGCCGCCGCCGCACCGGACGCGATCCTCACCACCACGCAGGGCCTGGACGCCATCGGTGGCGAGGCCGCCTTCTGGCGCCGCCCCGAGCTGCCGCTCACGCCCGCCTGGCGGCGCCGCGACAGTGGCCGCGCCCTCGTACACCTGGACGCGCTCGAACTGCTGGGCTTCGGCCCGCGCCTGCCCCGGGTGGTGGGCGAATTGCACCAGCGCCTGGTGGCCGCGTGAGCGCCGTCCGCAAGGGGATCCTGTGAGCACGCTCGCGCGCGTGAGCGCATCGCCCTGGCCACCGGCGCAGCGGCGCGGCCCCTGGACACTGGCCCTGCTGGGCCTGCTGCTCGCGCTCTGCGCGCTGTGGGCCGCCGGTCGGGGCGCCTACGGCCTGCCGCTGCACGAATTGCCCGCGCTGCTGTGGGGCGCGCTCGCCCGTGGCGCCGAGGCCGCGCGCAGCGGGCCTGAACTGGTCTTCTTCAATATCCGCCTGCCACGCCTGCTGCTCGGCGTGGCCGCGGGCGCCGGGCTGGGCATGGCCGGCGCGCTCATGCAGGGCCTGTTCCGCAACCCACTGGCCGATCCCGGTCTCATCGGCGTGAGCAGCGGCGCAGCGCTGGCGGCGGGAGCCACCATCGTGCTGGGCGCCACCTGGTTCCCCGAGATGCCACGCGCCCTGGGGAGCTGGCCGCTGGTGCTGATGGCCTTCGCGGGCGGGCTGGCGGTCACGGGCCTGATCTACCTGCTCTCGCGCAGCGAGGGCGGCACCCGCGTCGGCCTGATGCTGCTCGCCGGCATCGCGGTCAATGCGCTGGCGGGCGCTGGCCTGGGCCTGCTGAATTTCCTGGCCACGGACGAGCAGCTGCGCAACCTGCAGTTCTGGTTGCTCGGCAGCCTCGGCGGCGCGCGCTGGAGCGCGGTGCTGCTGGTCGCCGGCATCACCACCGCCGCGCTGGCCATCGGCCTGCGCCTGGCGGGCGCGCTCAACACGCTGGCGCTGGGCGAGGCGCAGGCCGTGATGCTGGGCGTGCGCGTGGAACGCCTCAAGCGCTTGTGCGTCGTGGTCACGGCACTCGCGGTGGGCGCGGTCACGGCCACCACCGGCACCATCGGTTTCATTGGCCTGGTGGCGCCCCACATCGTGCGCCTGCTCGCCGGCGCCGACCACCGCTGGGTGCTGCCGGGCTCGGCGCTGCTCGGCGCCTGCCTGGTGCTGGTGGCCGACGCCTGGGCGCGCACGGCACTGGCGCCGGCCGAGCTGCCGCTGGGCGTGATCACCGCCGGGGTGGGTGTGCCCTTTTTCCTGGCCCTGCTGCGCAGTGCGCAAGCGAGGACGCTGTGAGCGGCGGCGGCGACCCGAGGCGGCTGCGCGCCGAGGGCCTGTGCGTGCGCCATGGCGCGCGCGAGGTGCTCAAGAACATCGACCTGCAGCTGCGCGCCGGCGAGGTGGGCGTGATCCTGGGTCCCAACGGCGCGGGCAAGTCCACGCTGCTGGGCGCGCTGGGCGGCTTGCAGCGCACCGACGCCGGCCGCGTGTGGCTCAACGGCCGGCCGCTCGACACCGTCAACGCGGCCGGCTTCGCGCGCCATCGCGCCTACCTGCCGCAGGACCTGGTGCCCGCCTTCGACTTCACCGCGCAAGAAGTGGTGGAACTGGGCCGCTACCCGCACCGCCTGCACCCCGAATCCGATGAAGCCGCCATCGTGCGCGCCGCCATGCGCCGCGTCTCGGTCGAGGCGCTGGCCCGGCGCGGCATCCGCCAGCTCAGCGGCGGCGAGCGCGCGCGCGTGCAGTTGGCGCGCGCCATGGCCCAGGTCTGGCGGCCCTGCGCCGACGGCCTGCCGCGCTGGCTACTGCTGGACGAACCCACCGCCGCGCTGGACCTGCAGCACCAGCACCAGGGCCTGGGCGCCCTGCGCGACTGGTCGCGCGAGCAGGGCATCGGTGTGCTGATGGTGCTGCACGACCTCAACCTGGCGCTGCGCTACGCCGACCGCGCGTGGGTGCTGGCCCATGGCCAGCTGGTGTCCCATGGCGCCACGGCCGACGCCCTCACCGCCGACCTGGTGCGCGCGGTCTGGCGCGTCAAGGCCCACCCGGTGCTCGACCCGGTGGGCGTGCCGCAGTTCGTCATGACCCCCTGAGGGCCGGCGGCCCCATGGCCGTCCAGACCGCAGTTCTTCAGCGAAGGCCCTTGGGTCCATTCTGGAATTTCAGTAATTTCTGAAAGTTCAGGCCAAACCGGCTACAGTGCCGGCCATGCCGCTGCAAGACCACCTCCCGCCCCTCAACCGCGAGTTCGTCGCCCACTTCGGGGAGATGGGCAGCCGCTGGGGCATCAACCGCACCGTGGGGCAGATCTACGCCCTGCTCTACCTCTCGGACCAGGCGCTGTGCGCCGATGAGATCGCCGAGACCCTGGAGTTCTCTCGCTCCAACGTCAGCATGGGCCTGAAGGAGCTGCAGGCCTGGCGCCTGGTGCGGCTGCGCCACCAGCCCGGCGACCGACGCGAGTACTTCGAGGCGCCCGCGGACGTGTGGGAGATCTTCCGCGTGCTGGCCGAAGAGCGCCGCCGGCGCGAGATCGAGCCCACCCTGTCCATGCTGCGCACCGCGCTGCTCGAAACACCCAAGACCGAGGCCGAGCGCCACGCGCAGCAGCGCATGCGCGAAATGCACGACCTCATCGACCGCCTCATGACCTGGTTCGACGACGTGCAGAAGCTCGCGCCCGAGACGGCCTTGCAACTCATGGGCATGGGCGCTACGGTCACGCGTGTGCTCGAGATCAAGGACCGCCTGACCGGCAAGGCCCCCGCGCGCGGCGACAAGGCCGGCAAAGCGGCCTGACCCAGAACCCGAAGGAGCGCCCGCCATGGAATTCGACACCCTGCTGCTCTCGCGCCTGCAGTTCGCCGCGAACATCAGTTTCCACATCCTCTTTCCCACCATCACCATCGCCCTGGGCTGGTTCCTGCTGTTCTTCCGCCTGCGCTTCGTGCGCACGCGCGAACAGGCCTGGGAGGAGGCCTATTACTTCTGGACCAAGGTGTTCGCGCTGAGCTTCGCGCTGGGCGTGGTCTCGGGTGTCACCATGAGCTTCCAGTTCGGCACCAACTGGCCGGGCTTCATGGAAAAGGCCGGCAACATCGCCGGCCCGCTGCTGGGCTACGAGGTGCTCACCGCCTTCTTCCTGGAGGCCAGCTTCCTCGGCATCATGCTGTTCGGCCGGGGCCGCGTGAGCGAGCGCGTGCACCTCATCGCCACCTTCCTCGTCGCGCTGGGCACCACGTTCTCGGCCTTCTGGATCCTCAGCCTCAACTCCTGGATGCAGACGCCGGCGGGCGCCGAGATCATCAAGGGCGAGTTCATTCCGGTGGACTGGTTCGCCATCGTCTTCAATCCCTCCTTCCCCTACCGCCTGGCGCACAAGCTGCTGGCCTCGGGGCTCACCGCGTCCTTCCTCATCGCGGGGTTGTGCGCCTGGCAACTGCTCAAAGGCAGCGCCACCGGCGGCACGCACAAGGCGCTGCGCACCGCCGTGTTCGCGGCCGCGCTCATCGCCCCGGTGCAGATCTTCGTGGGCGACCTGCACGGCCTCAACACGCTGAAGCACCAGCCGGCCAAGGTCGCCGCGATCGAAGCCGTCTGGGAAACCGAGAAAGGCGCCGCCCTCACGCTGTTCGGCATCCCCGACGAAAAGGCCGGCACCACGCACTACGCCGTCAAGGTGCCCAAGCTGGGCAGCCTCATCCTCACGCACGAATGGGACGGCGAGCTGCGGGGCATCGCCGACTTCCCGAACGCGCACCCGCCCGTGGCCCCGGTGTTCTACGCCTTTCGCGTCATGGTGGGCGTAGGCTCGCTGATGCTGCTCGTCGCGCTGTGGGGCGTGTACAAGCTGTGGCCGCAGCGTGGCGCCGCGCTCACCCGCCTGCCGCGCCCGCTGCTGTGGACCCTGGCGGCCATGACGTTCTCCGGCTGGCTGGCCACGCTGGCGGGCTGGTACGTCACCGAGATCGGCCGCCAGCCCTTCATCGTCTATGGCCTGCTGCGCACGGCCGATGTGGCCACCACCATCGCATCGGGCCACGTGGCGCTCACGCTCGCGGCCTACCTCACCGTCTACGGCCTGCTGCTGATCACCTACGTGGGCGTGCTCAAGTACATGGCCGAGCATCCCGTGAAGCACGCGCCCGAAGCGCCGCATGGCGAACTGGGCAAGGCCGGCGCCTGAACCTCGACGGAGATCCACATGACCTGGGCCGAATTCCTCCCCTTGATCTTCATGGCCGTGATGGGCCTGGCGCTGCTGGCCTACGTGGTGCTCGACGGCTACGACCTCGGCGTGGGCCTGCTGCTGCCGCTGGGCGAGCGCGACCAGAAGGACACCATGATCGCGAGCATCGGCCCCTTCTGGGACGCCAACGAGACCTGGCTGGTGCTGGGCGTGGGCGTGCTGCTGGTGGCGTTTCCCAAGGCGCACGGCATCGTGCTGCAGGCGCTGTACCTGCCGGTGGCCGTCATGCTGGTGGGCCTGATCCTGCGCGGCGTGGCCTTCGACTTTCGCGTCAAGGCGCCCACCCGGTACCTGCCGTTCTGGAACCGCGCCTTCTTCGCCGGATCGCTGGCCGCCAGCATGGCCCAGGGCTGGATGCTGGGCAGCTACATCACGGGTTTCGACACCGGCCCGATCGGCCTGCTGTTCAGCCTGGGCATCGCCGTCACGCTGCCCGCGGCCTACCTGCTGCTGGGCGCGGGCTGGCTCATCATGAAAACCGAGGGTGAGTTGCGGCACCGGGCCGTGGGCTGGGCGCGCCGCGCGCTGTGGCCCATGGGCGTGGCGCTGCTCGCCATTTCGGCGGCCACGCCGCTGGTGAACCAGGCGGTGGTCGAGAAGTGGTTCGGCCTGCCGCAGATCTTCGCCCTGCTGCCGGTGCCGCTGATCTGCGCGGCGGCCTTCTTCGCCGTGCACTGGGTGGTCACGCGGCCGAACCTCATCGACGCCGGCTATGGCTGGCTGGTGTTCGTGAACACCGTGCTGATCTTCGTGCTGGCCTTCTTCGGCCTGGCCTACAGCATCTTTCCCGACATCGTGATCGGCCGGCTCACGCTGTGGGACGCGGCGGCGGCCACGAGCTCGCTGACCGTCATCTTCGTCGGCGTGGCAATCACGCTGCCGGTGATCGTCGTGTACACGATTTATTTGTACCGCGTCTTCTGGGGCAAGGCCCACCCGCTCACCTACAACTGAGCCCGGCGGCCCACCCACCGATGGGCCCGCACCCCGGCGGGTGCGCCGCGCCGGTCCCGAACGGCCGCGCATTCACGTGAATGCCATGGGGCTTCCCGATCATTGGTGCGCCAACAGGTTTTCGTTGGCAACACCACAACGCGGAAGACCTCCATGCTCGCCCACAACAATGCCCGACCCCGTGCCAGCGCGCTCGCGCTGGCTGCCTGCCTCACGCTCGCCGCCTGCGGAGGCGGCGGTGGCGGCGCCGCCGACAGCGGCACCCCGCCCAGCCCGCCACCCACCACCCAGCCGACACCGACCACGCTCAAGATCGGCGTGATGCCCGACACCCAGGGCAGCAACTCCGGCGTGGCCCTGCACCCCATGAAGGCGGTGCTCGACTTCCATGTGCAGCAAGGCGTGAAGATCGTGCTCGCCGTCGGCGACCTGGTCGAGAACGGCACGCCGCAGGAATACGCGATGTGGCGCGGACTGGCCGACCAGTACAAGGACAAGCTGACCATCCTGCCCGTGATGGGCAACCACGAGCCCAAGGGAACGGACCAGGACTGGCACGACACCGTCGAGTCCCTCATCCCGGCCGACGCCGAGCACATGCCCGGCTCCCGCAACAAGAACTACGCGCTGGTGCGCGACAACGTGCTGCTGATCAACATCTCCTACGGTTGGTTCGAGCGCGCCTACGGCTTCGTCGAGGCCATGGTCAACAAGCACGCGGCCAAGGTCGACCACATCATCCTGCAGACGCACAACTCCTTCGCCGGCAGCCGCTATGGCCTGGTGCGCGAGAACATCGTCGACGGCAGCATCTCCATCGTGAACGACGTGCTGTTCCGCGACGCCTACGACAAGTACCGCCAGTTGCTCGCGGCGCACGACGTGATCTACGTGAGCGGCCATGAGCACCACTACTCGCGCAGCCTGATCCGCGACGACACCGACCGGCCCTTCCTGCAGATCATCTCCGGCAACGCCGCCTACAAAGGCTACGAAACCCGCTTCAGCGAGCACGAGCGCATCCAGGACTACCTGATGATGAAGGTGCAGAGCGACAGCACCGGCTTCGTCGACGTCAACGCCTCGGTGTTCGAGGTGACGGGGCCGAAGATCGACTACCGCTCGTACTTCGTCACCCATTCGGTGCTCAGCAACGCCGCCGCGCTGCAGCAGCTGGACAACCCGAGCTGGACACTGATGGACCGCTTCGTTCGCACCCGCGACCGCTGCGCCAAGACCGTCTACCCCTCCAGCGTGCCCAGCGACATCCAGCGCAATGGCGCGTACGACCCCTCGTACCGCACCAGCCCCTGCACATCGGCCGGCGGCAGCCGCGCGCGGCTGCTCGACGGCGTGAACAACACCTTCAATCGCCACGACACGCGCACCCGCACCATGAACGCCACGCCAGGCTATTCGTTCGCGAACAGCAACCTGGAAATGGAGTCCATGATGTACCGCTACCTCTTCCAGCGCCACCAGAGCTACAGCCCCAACCTCAACAACAGCCAGCGCGCGCGCGTGATCAACGTCGGCGCGCCCGACGAGGAGGTGGAGGTGCGCGGCACCACCATCGACCTGAAGAAACAGGTGCTGCTGAACTGGCAGGCGAAGGGCGCGGCCACCCTGAGCGACGAGCTGATCGTCAGCGGCATCAGCGGACAGGGTGGCACCTACATCGACCCGTATGGCGTCGCCAAGGACATCGCCACCGACACCGGCCTGGCCGGCAGCTACGGCAATGGCACCGAGCTGGGCAAGGCGCCGGTGGTGCTGCCCGCGCACGCCACCAAGGCCTGGGCCCTGAACGAGTCCACCGTGGGCGACAGCTACGTGCTCGAGTTCGCCGCGCCCGCCGGCCGCACCGCGGCCAACAGCGCGATCGCGCGCTACGACACCGCGGCACGCGCCTGGGTGCCGCTGGCCGACGCCAGCTGCGTGAGCGCGCAGGCCTACCAGACCGGTTACCTCACGGCCCTGCCCGCCGACGTGAACGCCAGCTGCGGCAACACCACCGTGGTGGGTTTCGACGCCGGCCGGGGCGCCTTCTGGGCCCGATTGAACCGCGACGACCGCCTGGCCATCGTGGCGCGTTGACGGCGGTCGGGCGCCCGCCCGCACCCGCGTGGACGGGCCCTAGCGGCCGTTGACCACGGTGCACGCGACCACGCGGTCGTCGCCCAGCACGATCAGGGCGAACAGGAACTCGTCCAGGCTGTCGGCCTGGGCGGTCTTGCGCGCCAGCAGCGGCGTGGCCTTGGGGTCCAGCACCACGAAGTCGGCCTCGTGGCCCGGCTGCAGGTTGCCCACCACGCCTCGCAGCCCCAGCGCGCGCGCCGCGCCCGCCGTGTGCTGCCACCAGAGCTGGCCGGGCGCGAGGCTCAATCCCGGCTTGGTCTGGCCTTCGCGGCCCACCGTGTAGGCCGCCAGCATGGTGCGAAACGGCGAGAAGCTGGTGCCACCGCCCACGTCGCTGGCCAGGCCATAGCCCATGCCGGCCGCGTCGGCGGCCCGGTAGTCGAAGAAGCCGCTGCCCAGGAACAGGTTGCTCGTGGGGCTCACGGCGGCCACGGCCCCGGTGGCCGCCATGCGCTCACGGTCGGCCTGGCTCAGGTGGATGCAATGCGCGTAGACGGCGCGCTCGCGCAGCAGGCCGAAGTCCTCGTACACGCCGAGGTAGCTGCGGCTCTTGGGAAAAAGCTCCATGGCCCAGCGCACTTCGTCGAGGTTCTCGGCCACGTGCGACTGGATCCAGACCTCGCGGTGGGCCGCCGCCAGTTCCCCCGCGCCGCGCAGCTGCGCGGGCGTGCTGGTGGGCGCAAAGCGCGGCGTGATCGCGTAGCCCAGCCGGTCCACGCCGTGCCAGCGGCGGATCAAGGCCTCGGTGTCGAGCAGGCTTTGTTCGGTGTCGTCGCGCACGCCCTCGGGGCTGTGCCGGTCCTGCAGCACCTTGCCGGTGATGAAGCGCAGGCCGCGCGCGCGGGCCTCCTCGAACGCCGCGTCCACCGAGACCGGGTGCGAGGTGGCGAAGGTGAGCGCGGTGGTGACGCCGTTGCGCGCCAGTTCGTCGAAGAAGAAGCGCGCCACCTCGCGCGCGTGAACGGGGTCGTGGAAGCGCGATTCGTGGGGGAAGGTGTAGCGCTCCAGCCAGGGCAGCAGACCGGCGGCCGGCGCGCCGATGACGTCGGTCTGCGGGTAGTGCACGTGCATGTCGATGAAGCCCGGCGCGATCAGACGGCCGCGCAGGTCGTGCACGGCCACGCCGGGGAAACGGTCGATCAGCGCGCCATGCGCGCCGGCCGCGCGCACCACGGCCCGGCCCTGGGCATCGGGCCCGACCACCAGCAGGCCGTCGTCGTCGAACTGGGGGGCGCCGCTGTCCTCGTCGAAGCGCAGCAGGCTGGCACGGTAGGCTTTCATGGTCGGGAGCCTACACGGCCCGGCGCCCATCGTCATACGGCCGCGCCGATGCGGCCTATGCCGGCCGGAGGGTGTTTCAGTTCAAGCTGCCCTGCACGCCCTCGACGAACCAGTTCATCGTCAGGATCTGTTCGTCGCTCAGGCGCTGGCCGGCCTCGATGACGGCCTGGCCGTTCTGGCCGCGCACCGGGGCCGAGGCGGGCGCCGCGAACACCACCAGACGGCCAGCGGCCATGTCGGCCTGGCGCGCGTTCACCTCTTTCTGCACGGCCTCGGGCACCTTCTTGCCGAAGCCCTCGACGCGGATGAACCCCTGCGCCACCCCACCCCAGACCTGCTCGCTGCGCCAGCTGCCATCGAGCACGGCCTTCACGCGGCGCGTGTAGTAGTCGCCCCAGCGGTGCGTCACGGCCACCACTTGCGCGTCGGGCGCCACCGCGCGCATGTCGGAGTGGTAGGCCACGGCCAGCTTGCCGCGCTCCTGCGCGGCCACCATCACGGCGGTGCTGCCGGTGTGGAAAGCCAGCACCTCGGCACCCTGGTTCATCAGCGTCATGGCCGCGTCGCGCTCGCGCGGCGGGTTGAACCACTCGCCCAGCCACACCACCTTCACCGTGGCGCGCGGGTTCACCGAGCGCATGCCCAGGGTGAAGGCGTTGATGCCCTGGATCACCTCGGGAATGGGAAAGCCCGCCAGGTAACCGGCCTGCGTGGCCAGCCGGCCCGCCGCCACGCCCGCCAGGTAGCGGCCCTCGTAGTAGCGCGCGTTCGCCGTGGCCACGTTGGGCGCGGCCTTGTAGCCGGTGATGGACTCGAACTTCACGTTCGGGAAATCGCGCGCCACCTTCAGCGTGGGCTCCATGTAGCCGAAGCTGGGCGTGAAGATGATGTGGTTGCCCTGCTGCGCGAGGTCACGGATCACGCGCTCGGCGTCGGCGCCTTCGGCCACGTTTTCCACGTAGCTCGTCTGGACGCGCTCGCCCAGCGCGGCCTGCACGGCCTGGCGGCCGAGCTCGTGCTGGCGCACCCAGCCGGCCTCGGTGAGCGGCGTCACATAGACGAAGGCGGCTTTCACCGGCGGCTTGACCGGCTGGGCGTGAGCGACAAGGGGGGATACCAACACGGCGGCCAACGCCGGCGCGAAGGCGCGCCAGGCCGCGAGGTTTTTGTACATGGTGTTCCTCTACATGGCTTCCGGTGATGAAAAAACGCGAACCGGGGAAGCACCGGATCGCGTCGGGGCCGTATTGTAGGCCGGGCCTCGACGGCGGAGCCTTCGCCTCACTGGCGCAGAAAGTCCAGGCCGGCCTGATCCGCGCCCTGCAGTTGCACGTCGCGCTGGCTCGGCGTGTACGAACACCCCAGACACAGTGGGTCGGACGGCGTCACGGTGTAGGCCCCGTCCGGCAGCACGAAACCGTAGGCCCCGAGAGCGTCGACGGCGCGCACCAGGGCGGCCGCGCCGGCGCCCACCGTGATCCATTCGGCCGTGCTCGGCAACCCGCTGACGGCCCAGCTCACGCGGCCCGCGAGGCGGTGGGCGGGCGCCTGGAAGTCCACGCCCCCCACATCGGCCGAGACGATGTCCACGGTGCGCGAGGCCGGCTGAAAGGCGAAGCCGAACGGCCCAGACAGCGGCGTCACCGCATAGCGCCCCGGCGGCAGGCAGCTCAGGGCATAGTCGCCCCGCGCCGCGCCGCTCAGGGGCAAGGCCGTGGCGCTGGCGGGGCCGGCCAGCGCCACGCTCACCCCGCTCTCGGCGTAGCCCAGGCCCCACAGGCCGCTGTCGCTCAGCACACGCCCGGACAGCGCGAACGACGGCCCGGTCTTGCGAATGTCCAGGCGCGCCGTGCCGGTGAGCCCGGCCGTGTCGGTGGCGGTGACGGCGATGCGGTTGGTGCCCGGCACCAGCGGCACGGAGGCGCTCCAGGTGTGCCCGTACAGGCCCACGAAGGGACTCGTCTTCACCGACTGGCTGGCGGTGCCCGCGGCGCCCGAGGTCTCATTGCGCCAGGTCACGGTGACCGCAGTCATCTCGACCGCCGAACCGCCGCAGCAATGCCAATCGGTCGGGCTGATGAAGGCCTGGCCGCTCAGGCCAAGCTCGTTGCACACCGTGTCGGTCGACGCGGGGGCGTCGATCACGACCCAGCCCGAAGGCGGCGGGGGCGGCACCGAGCCCCCGCTGCCGCCACAGGACAGCTGGGCCAGCGACAGTCCCACGGACCACAGAGCACGCCAAGCGCGCATGGCTCACCCCTTGCGATGCGATGGGCCACTCTAGGCCAGCCCGACCGGCCGCAAGATGACGCACGTCAAGGCGGCGCGCTGGCCGCCTCCAGCCGCGCCAGGTAGCGCTGGCGCGTCTCCTCGTCGATGAAGCTCGCCTCGAAGCTGTTGCGCGCCAGGGCGATGACCTCCTCGCGCGACAGGCCCAGGGCCTCGACGGTCTGCACGAAGTTGGCGTTGAGGTACCCGCCGAAGTAGGCCGGGTCGTCGCTGTTGACGGTGGCGCACAGGCCCGCGTCCAGCAGGCGCTTCATCGGATGCTCGCGCAGGTCTTTCACGACGCAGAGCTTGAGGTTGGACAGCGGACAGACCGTGAGCGGCGTGCGTCGGCGCGCCAGCTCGGCGACCAGCGCGGGGTCGTCCAGGCAGCGCACGCCGTGGTCGATGCGCTCGGCCTTCAGGTCGTCCAGAGCGCCCCAGATGTAGGCCGGCGGCCCCTCCTCGCCCGCGTGCGCCACGACGTGCAGGCCCAGCTCGCGGCAGCGCGCGAACACGCGCGAGAACTTGCTCGGCGGGTGGCCCAGCTCGCTCGAGTCCAGGCCGACGCCGACGAAGTGCTGGCGGTACGGCAAGGCCGCTTCCAGCGTGGCGAAGGCCTCTTCTTCGCTGAGGTGGCGCAGGAAGCACAGGATGAGCCGGCTGGAGATGCCCAGCTCGGCCTGCGCCCATTCGCAGGCGCGCTGCAACCCACCGATGACCACGCCGATGTCCACGCCGCGCGCGGTATGCGTCTGCGGGTCGAAGAACAGCTCGGCGTGGATCACGCGGTCGGCGTAGGCGCGCTGGAAGTAGGCCCAGGCCATGTCGAAGAAGTCGGCCTCGTGCAGCAGCACGCTGGCGCCCGCGTAGTAGATGTCGAGGAAGCTCTGCAGATTGGTGAAAGCGTAGGCCTCGCGCAGGGCCTCCACGCCGTGGTACGGCAGCTTCACGCCGTTGCGCTGCGCCAGCGCGAAGATCAGCTCGGGTTCGAGCGAGCCTTCGATGTGGATGTGCAGCTCGGCCTTGGGCAGGTGGGCGGCGAGTTCGGCAGGCGACATGGTCAGCAGGTTCCCAGGGCAATGCCCAGTCGTTGGAGGTAGCGGCGGTAGGCACTGCTCACCCGGTCGGCGGGGCCGTGCACTTCGGCCACGCGGGCGGTGCGGCCGATCGGCAGCGCCTTGGGCGTCTGGGACTCCACCACCGGCCGGTCCTGCGCGAACACCGTGTCCTGGAAATCGACCAGCGCCTCGTCGCTGGAGCGGTCGTTCTGCGTGGCCATCACGAACCAGGCGGTGCAGGCTTCGTCGCCATCGGGCCGGATGAACAGGGCAATGGCGTTGCGCACCGGGTCGCCGTCGCTGGCGTCCTTGCGCAGCAGGGCGGCGTAGGGGTGCGACACCTCGTAGGCGTAGTCCACCCAGGCGCCGCCGCCGGCCTCGGCGTAGCCGCGCGGCTGCCAGGCGCGCGCCTTGAGCACCTGAAGGCCTTGCGGGCTTTCGCTGACCACGCCGCCGAGCACCTGCGCGTGGCCGCGTTCGCCCAGCCAGCCCTCGTGCACGAAGCCGAAGTGGCTCAGGTCCAGGAAGTTTTCCACCAGGCGCGGCGCGCTGGTGGCCACCGCGTACGGCCCGCAGACCACACGGCGCCAGCCGGGGTCCCCGGCCTCGGCGAAGGCGGGTGGCGCGTCGGGCAGGCCGGCCGCCGGCGCGTCCAGCCGCACCCACACCAGGCCGTGGGCTTCGCGCGCCTCGAAGGCCGTGGTCGCGTGGCCCACGGGCGGCTGGAAATCGGGCGAGGCCGGCACGTGGCGGCAGCGTCCTCCGGCCTCGAACTGCCAGCCGTGGTACGGGCATTCCAGGCGCGGCCCCTGCACGGTGGTGAGCACGCGCCCGAGCGACAGGCGCGCGCCGCGGTGCGGGCAGCGGTCGGCCCAGGCGTGCACCGCGCCGTGGTCGCGCCACAGCACCAGGGACTCGCCGAGCAGGCCCAGGCCCAGCGGCGCCTCGCGCAGCGTGTGCGAGGCCAGCACGGGATGCCAGAGTTGACGTTCGATCATGGTCCTCAAAAACAAAAGCTGCCCGAAGGCAGCTTGCTGGCACGCCAAGCACCGGAGGCGTTGCGAGCGGGTGCCAGGCCAGGCGGACGGAGCACAGGAACCGGAACGTACTCTCCGTACGTGAGGATCCCGAGCACCGCCCAACGGCGCATGGCGCCCGCGCAGTCGCCGATCTCAGTTCGGCAGCTTGCCTTCCACGCCTTTGACATAGAACTTGATGCCCCCCAGGAAAGCGTCGTCCGCCTTCTGGTCCTTGGCCAGCACTTCCTTGCCGGCCTGGTCCTGGATGGGACCGGTCCAGGGGTGGAAGCTGCCGTCCTTCAGGCCGGCCTTGATGGTGTCGATCTTGGCCTTGGTCTCGGCCGGCACGTCGTCGGCGATGGAGACCATGTCGATCGCGCCTTCCTTGTGGCCCCACCACACGCCGCCGGTGCTCCAGGTGCCTTCCAGCACGTCCTTGGTGGCCTTGATGTAGTACGGGCCCCAGTTGATGACGGCCGAACCCAGGTGGGCCTTGGGACCGTAGGCGGTCATGTCCGAGTCCCAGCCGAAGGCGCGCTTGCCGGCCTTCTCGGCGGTTTGCAGCACGGCCGACGAGTCGGTGTTCTGGAACAGGATGTCGGCGCCGCCGTTGAGCAGCGAGGTCGCGGCCTCGGTCTCCTTGGGCGGATCGAACCAGCCGTTCACCCAGACCACCTTGGTCTTGATCTTCGGGTTCACCGACTGCGCGCCCAGCGTGAAGCTGTTGATGTTGCGGATCACCTCGGGGATGGGGATGGAAGCCACCACGCCCAGGGTGTTGGTCTTGGTCATGGAGCCCGCGATCACGCCGGCCATGTAGGCGCCCTCGTAGGTGCGGCTGTCGTAGGTGCGCATGTTCTCGGCCGTCTTGTAGCCGGTGGCGTGCTCGAACTTCACGTCCTTGAAGTCGGCGGCGACCTTGAGCATGGGCTCCATGTAGCCGAAGGTGGTGCCGAAGATGAGCTTGTTGCCGTTGGACGCCATGTCGCGGATCACGCGTTCGGCGTCGGCGCTCTCGGGCACGCTCTCCACGAAGGTGGTCTTGATCTTGTCGCCGAACTCGGCTTCCAGCGCCTTGCGGCCGTTGTCGTGCGCGAAGGTCCAGCCGCCGTCGCCCACCGGGCCGACGTAGGCGAAAGCGATCTTCAGCGGCTCGGGCGCGGGCGCGGCGGCGGTGGGCGCGGCCGGCGCCGGGGCGGGCGCGGGCGCGGCGGCCTCTTCCTTCTTGCCGCAGCCGATCAGCACGGCGGCGGCCAGCGCGCTCATCGCGGCGACCTTGAACAGGGAACGCTTGTGGAGGTCTGTCATGGGTTTCCTCGGGTGTCGACGGTTGGGTGAATCGGTCCGGTGCGGGCGCCGCGGCTCCACCCCGGTGGGGCATTCAAGGTGACACGCAAATTATGACCCCGGGTAGAACGGTTTCCCGATCGACGAGGGCATGTTCACTCGGATCCAGGTCGGGTTGCGCGAAATCAGCACCAGCACCACCACGGTGGCCAGGTAAGGCAGCATGGTCAGGAACTGGCTGGGGATCTGCAGGCCGATGGCCTGCAGGTGGAACTGCAGCATGGTGACGCCGCCGAACAGGTAGGCGCCGAGCAGCACGCGCGCGGGCCGCCAGGTGGCGAAGGTGGTCAGCGCCAGGGCGATCCAGCCTTTGCCGGCAATCATGCCCTCCACCCACAGCGGCGTGTACACGGTGGACACGTAGGCGCCCGCCAGGCCGCACAGGGCGCCGCCGGCCATCACCGCCAGCAGGCGAATGCGCCGCACCGGGTAGCCCAGGGCGTGCGCCGACTCGGGGCTTTCGCCGACGCTGCGCAGCACCAGGCCGGCGCGCGTGCGGTACAGGAACCAGATCAGCCCCAGCGCCATGGCCACGCAGGCGTAGACCATGGGGTGGTGGCGAAACAGCGCCGCGCCCAGCCAGGGGATGTCCGCCAGGCCGGGGATGGCCCAGCGCACCTGCTCGGGCAGGGTGGCCTGCACGTAGCCCGTGCCCGCGAAGGCCGAGAAACCCGCGCCGAACAGGCTGAGCGCCAGGCCCGTGGCGTACTGGTTGGTGTTGAGCCAGATCACCAGCACGCCGAAGAGGGCCGCGAGCAGCGCGCCCGCGCCCATGCCTGCCAGGAAGCCCAGCCAGCTGCTGCCCGTGTGCACCACGGTGGCGAAGCCCGCCAGCGCGGCGCAGAGCATCATGCCCTCGGCGCCCAGGTTGACGATGCCGGCCTTCTCGTTGATCAGCAGGCCCAGCGAGGCGATGGCCAGCACGGTGCCCGCGTTCAGCGTGGCGGCGATGAGCAGTGCGTAGGATTCCATGCTCAGCCTTTCTTCCAGCGCACGCGGTACGCGATGAGCGTGTCGCAGGCCAGCAGCGAGAACAGCAGCAGGCCCTGGAACACGCCGGTGATGGACTTGGGCAGGCCCAGGCGCGACTGCGCCAGTTCGCCGCCGATGTAGAACATGCTCATGAGCACGGCCGAGAACACGATGCCCACCGGGTGCAGCCGCCCCACGAAGGCCACGATGATGGCCGCGAAGCCGTAGCCCGCCGGCACGTAGGGCGTGAGCTGGCCGATGGGGCCGGCGACCTCGAAGGCCCCGGCCATGCCCGCTGCGCCACCCGAGGTGAGCAGCGCCACCCACAGCGCCTTGCGCGAGGAAAAGCCCGCGTAGCGCGAGGCCATGGGCGCCAGCCCGCCCACGGTCTGGGCATAGCCCGAGACCGTGCGGAACAGGAACAGCCACACGCCGGCCACGCCCAGCAGCGCGAACAGCAGGCCGATGTTCACGCGCGAGCCGTCCATCAGGCGCGGCATCTGCGCCACCCGCTCGAAGGTCTTGGTCTGCGGAAAGTTGTAGCCCGCCGGGTCTTTCCAGGGGCCGTAGACCAGGTAGTTGAGCACCTGCACCGCCACGTAGACCAGCATCAGGCTCACCAGGATTTCGTTGGCGTTGAAGCGGTCGCGCAGCAGCGCGGTGATGCCGGCCCACAACATGCCGCCCAGCATGCCCGCCAGGATCACGGCCGGCACGATCCACAACCCCGTGCCCTTGTCCGCGGTGAGCGCCACGCCCCCGGCGAACACCGCGCCGATGATGTACTGCCCCTCGGCGCCGATGTTCCAGACGTTGGAGCGGAAGCACACCGCCAGGCCCAGGGCGATGATCAGCAGCGGCGTGGCCTTCACCAGCAGCTCGGAGAGGGCATAGGTGCTCTTGATGGGCTCCCAGAAGAACACCTGCAGGCCGCGCACCGGGTCCTTGCCCAGCACCTCGAACAGGGCGATGCCGATCAGCACCGTGATGGCCAGCGCCAGCAGCGGCGAGGCGTAGCCCCACAGCTTCGACGGCTGGGGACGGGCTTCAAGCCGCAGCATGCGCGGTCTCCTTCTGGTTGTTGTCCCGCTCGCGCCCGGTCCACAGGCCCGACATCCATTCGCCGATGCGCTCCACCGTGGCGTCCGCGCGGTCCAGGCTGGGCGACAGGCGCCCCTTGGCGATGACGTGCAGGCGGTCGCTGATCTCGAACAGCTCCTCCAGCTCTTCGCTCACCACCAGCACCGCGCAGCCGGCGTCGCGCAGCGCCAGGATCTCGCCGCGGATCTGCGCCGCCGCCCCCACGTCCACGCCCCAGGTGGGCTGGCTGACGATCAGCAGCTTCGGCTTGGCCTCGATCTCGCGCCCGACGATGAATTTCTGCAGGTTGCCACCCGACAGCGACTTGGCCGCCGCGTCCGGCCCGTTGGCCTTGACCCGGTAGCGCTCGATGATGTCGGCGGCCTGGCGCCGCAGCGCGCCCACGCGAATCCAGCCGCCGCGGCCCACCGCGTCGCGCCGCGACAGCAGCAGGTTCTGCGCCAGCGACAGCGTGGGCACCGCGCCGCGGCCCAGCCGCTCCTCGGGCACGAAGTGCAGGCCCAGGGCGCGCCGCCGCGCGGGACCCAGCGCGGCCACGTCCCGCTCGCCCAGTCGCACGCTGCCGGCCGGGGCGCGCACGTCTTCGCCCGAGAGCGCGCGCAGCAGCTCGCCCTGGCCATTGCCCGACACGCCAGCAATGCCCACCACCTCGCCCGCTCGCACGCTCAGCGCCACGTCCTGCAGCGCGGTGCCGAACGGGTCGTCGCTGGCCAGGGTGAGCGCGTCGACCCGCAGCACCGGCTCGCCCGCGTGCAACGGCCGGTGCGTGAGCTCGGGCGGCTCGGCGCCGATCATCAGGCGCGAGAGCGAGGCGTTGCTTTCCTCGCGCGGATCGCACACGCCAGTGACCTTGCCGCCGCGCAGCACCGTGCAGGCGGTGCACAGCTCGCGGATCTCGTGCAGCTTGTGGCTGATGTAGAGGATGCTGCAGCCCTCGGCCGCCAGCTGGCGCAGCACCACGAAGAGCTTGTCCACCGCCTGCGGCGTGAGCACCGAGGTGGGCTCGTCCAGGATCAGCAGCTGCGGGTTGGTGAGCAGCGCGCGAATGATCTCCACGCGCTGCATCTCGCCCACGGACAGGGTGTGCACCGGGCGCTCGGCGTCCACGTCCAGCCCGTACTCGCCCGCCTTGGCGCGGATGGCCGCGCGCACCTGCGCGAGCGAGAAGGACCTGTCCAGCCCCAGCCAGACGTTCTCGGCCACGGTGATGGTGTCGAACAGGCTGAAGTGCTGGAACACCATGCTGATGCCCAGGGCGCGCGCCTCGCGCGGGTCGCGCACGTGCACGGCCTGGCCGTTGAAGCGCACCGCGCCCTCGTCGGGCTTGGCCGCGCCGTAGATGATCTTCATCAGCGTGGACTTGCCGGCGCCGTTTTCGCCCAGCACGGCGTGGATTTCGCCGGGGCGCACGCGCAGCGAGACGCCGTCGTTGGCCACCACGCCGGGGTAGCGCTTGGTGATGCCGCTGAGTTCGAGTCGTGGGTTCTCGGCTGTGGTCATGGTGAAACCTTCGCGCGGCGCGCTGCGGTGCGAGTGCCTTCGGGCGGCCGGGCGGCGCTCATGCGGCCTCGGCGCGGGTGGATTCGCTCGCACGCAGCGAGGCGGCGACGGACTTGACCTGGTCACGCAGCCAGCGCCCCGCGTTGGACGCGTGGGTGCGCTCGTGCCAGAGCTGGTAATACATCATGCGGGGGAAGCTCACGGGCGGGGTCAGGATGGTCACGGGCAGCTGCTCCGTGAAACGCTCGCAGTATTGTCGACCGGTGGTGAGCACCAGCAGGCTGCCCGCCACCATGGCCGGGATCAGCCCGAAATGCGGGCAGCGCGCCGTGATGTGGCGCGTCAGGCCCAGGCCGGCCAGGTGCTCGTCGATGACGCCGCGCGCGCCCGGGTGTGTGGGCGTGGGCGCCACGTGCTCGGCGCTGAGCCAGGCCTCGACGTCCCAGCCGCGGCGCACCGCCGGGTGGTGCTTGGCCACCAGGCTCACCACCTCGTCGCCGAACAGGCGGCCCAGGTGCAGGTCGTCGGGCGGGCGCATCCAGTTGCCGATGACCACGTCCACCGTGCCCTGGGCCAGGTGGCTGCGGTAGTCGGCGTCGCTGGACAGGGGGTGGATGTCGATGCTGGCGTTGGGCGCCTGCGCCTTGATCTGGGTGACCAGCTGAGGCAGGAACAGCGGGTCCAGGTAGTCGCTGGCGGCCAGGCTGAAGACGTGGGAGGCGGTGGCCGGGTCGAAGGCACGGGCGTCGGAGAACAGCACCTCGGCGCTGCGCAGGATGTCGGCGGCCGGCTCGATCATGCGCAGTCCGGCCACCGTGGGCACCATGCCGGCGCCCGAACGCACCAGCAGGGGGTCGCCGGCCAGCTCGCGCAGCCGCTTGAGCGCGGCACTCACCGCCGGCTGGTACATGCCCAGCTTGATGGCCGCGCGCGACACGCTGCGCTCCGTGAGCACGGTGTGCAGCACACGGATCAGGTGCAGGTCGATGCGTTCGAACATGGGGCCGTATTTCATGGCGCAGTCGGCTTCAGTGGCATCGGATGGAAGGCATTGGCGGCATACGCCCAAGCATATGACGTGCCGTGCCGGTATGGGTATGCTGGTCCGCATGCTCGTCCAGAATTCGCCCGCCCAGCCCCTGACCTTCCTGCGCCGCGGCCAGCCCGTCACCCTGCCCGCCGTGCCGCCCGACCGCACCCTGCTGCAGGTCCTGCGCGAGGACCTGCACTGCACCGGCACCAAGGAGGGCTGCGGCGAGGGCGACTGCGGCGCCTGCACCGTGGTGCTGGGCGAGGCGGTGGACGGACGGCTCCAGCTGCAGGCCGTCAATGCCTGCATCAAGCTGGCGCACTCGGTGCAGGGTCAGGCGGTGTTCACCGTGGAAGACCTGGCCGTCGACGGCCAGGCCCACCCGGTGCAGGAAGCCATGGTGCAGTGCCACGCCAGCCAGTGCGGCTTCTGCACCCCGGGCTTCGTCATGAGCCTGTTCGCCCTGTACGAACACACCGGTGGTGGACAGGGCGTGGACCACGCCGCCGCCCAGGCCGCGCTGTCGGGCAACCTGTGCCGCTGCACGGGCTACCGGCCCATCCTGGACGCCGCCGCGCGCATGGGGCAGTTGCCCTGCCCGGCCGGCGCCCGCGTCGACGAGGCCGCCGTGCTGCGCGGCCTGCGCACCCTGGGCCAGCCCGCCCCCGAGGCGCCCTACCAGCGCCCCGCCACCCTGCAGGCCCTGCTGCAGGCCCGCGCCGCCCACCCCGAGGCGCAGGTGGTGGCCGGCACCACCGACGTCGGCCTGTGGATCACCAAACAACACCAGCGCTACGCCCGCCTGCTCGACGTGACCGGCGCCGCCGAGCTGCGCCGCGTGGAGACCTACCCGCACCACATCGCCATCGGCGCTGCCGTGAACCTGACGCAGGCCTACGCCGCCCTGGTGGCCGAACGGCCCTCGCTCGCCGCCTTCGCCCACCGCTTCGCCGGCCTGCCGGTGCGCAACGCCGGCACCCTGGGCGGCAACGTGGCCAACGGGTCGCCCATCGGCGACAGCATGCCGCTGCTCATCGCCCTGGGCGCCAGCGTGGTGCTGATGCGCTGGGACACGAAGCGGCGCACCGTCGCCCACCGTGAGCTGCGCCTGGAAGACCTGTACACCGGCTACCGCCAGAACGTGATGCGGGCGGACGAACTGCTCTGCTGGATCAAGGTGCCGCGCCCCTCGCCGGATGAGTGCCTGCAGGTCGATAAAGTGAGCAAACGCTTCGAAGACGACATTTCGGCCGTCTGCCTGGCCGTGAAGCTGCGGATCGACGGCGGCGTGGTGCGCGAAGCCCGCATCGGCGCCGGCGGCGTGGCCGCCACGCCGGTGCGCGCGCCCCTGACCGAGTCGGCGCTCACCGGCCAGCCCTGGAACGAAGACACCGTCATGGCCGCCAGCGCCGTGCTGCGCGACGAGTTCCGCCCCATCAGCGACATGCGCGCCAGCGCCGACTACCGCCGCGCGGTGCTGGGCAACCTGCTGCGCCGCCACTGGCTGGCGCAGCAAGGCCAGCGCGGCCTGCGACTGGAATCCCTGGACCTGGAGGCCCTGGCATGAACGCCCCCGACACCGCCCTGCTGCAGCGCCAGGCCACCAGCGCCGCTGGCGCCTCGCGCTTCCACGAAAGCGCGCGCGCCCAGGTGGCCGGCGCCGCCACCTACATCGACGACATCCCCGAGGCGCGCGGCACCCTGCACGCCGCGCCTGTCTGTTCGCCCGTGGCGCATGGCCGCCTGAGCGGCTTCGACACCGCCGCGGCCCTCGCCCTGCCCGGCGTGCGCGCCTTCGTCGGCGCGGCCGACGTGCCCGGCGACCCCATCCTCGCCGCCTTCGGCCACGACGAGCCCGTGTTCGCGCGGGACTCGGTGCAGTTCCTGGGCCAGGTGATGGGCCTGATCGTGGCCGACGACGCCATGACCGCGCGCCGTGCCGCCCGCCTGGTCAAGCCCCGCATCGAGCCCCTGCACCCCGTGCTGAGCGTGCACGAGGCGCACGAGCTCAAAAGCTATGTGCTGCCGCCCGTGCACGTGGCGCGCGGCGACGCCGCCGCCGCACTGGCGCGCGCGCCGCACACCCTCGACGGCGAATTCGAGGTCGGCGGCCAGGAGCACTTCTACCTGGAAGGCCAGATCGCCTACGCGCTGCCGCTGGAGCAGAACCAGTGGTGGATCCACAGCAGCACCCAGCACCCCGGCGAGGTGCAGCACTGGGTGGCGCACGCCCTGGGCATCCCCAACCACGCGGTGACGGTGGAGTGCCGGCGCATGGGCGGCGGCTTCGGTGGCAAGGAAACCCAGGCCGGCCATCTGGCCGTGTGGGCCGCGCTGGCCGCGCGCAAGACCGGCCACCCGGTCAAGCTGCGGCTGGACCGCGACGACGACTTCATGGTCACCGGCAAGCGCCACCCCTTCGCCTACCGCTACCGCGTGGGCTTCGACGACAGCGGCCGCCTGAGCGGCCTGCGCATCGTGATGCTGGCCAACTGCGGCTTCAGCGCCGACCTCTCGGGCCCGGTCGCGGACCGCGCCATCTTCCACTGCGACAACGCCTACTTCCTGGAAGACGTCGCGATCGACTCCTTCCGCTGCAAGACGAACACCCAAAGCCACACCGCCTTCCGCGGCTTCGGCGGACCACAGGGCGTGATCGCCATCGAACGCATCCTCGGTGACGTCGCGCGCCACCTCGGCCTCGACCCACTCCAGGTGCGCCTGCGCAACCTCTACGGCATGGGCGAACGCGACCAGACGCACTACGACATGAAGGTGGAGGACAACATCCTCGAACCGCTCATGACGGCGCTCGCGCGCAGCGCGGACTACGGACGCCGCCGCGCCGCCATCGAGGCCTTCAACGCCCGCAGCCCGGTCATCAAGAAAGGCATCGCGCTCACGCCGGTGAAGTTCGGCATCAGCTTCACCGCCACCCTGTTCAATCAGGCGGGCGCGCTGGTGCACGTCTACACCGACGGCAGCGTGATGGTGAACCACGGCGGCACCGAGATGGGCCAGGGCCTGAACACCAAGGTCGCGCAGATCGTGGCCGACGAGTTGGGCGTGCCCTTCGAGCGGATCATCGCCACCGCGGCCGACACCAGCAAGGTGCCCAACGCCAGCGCCACCGCCGCCAGCAGCGGCACCGACCTGAACGGGCGCGCCGCGCAGTTCGCCGCGCGCCACGTGCGCGACAACCTGGCGGCCTTCGTCGCCGGCCTGGACGGCTGCGGCGCGGGCGCGGTGCGCTTCCTGGGCGGCGATGTCATCACCCCCAAGAGCACGCGCCGCTTCGAGGAGGTGGTGAACGCGGCCTACGCCAACCGCATCCAGCTCTGGAGCGACGGCTTCTACCGCACGCCCAAGATCCACTACGACAAGCTGACCATGAAGGGGCGGCCCTTCTACTACTTCGCCTACGGCGCGGCCTGCAGCGAGGTGGCCATCGACACCCTCACCGGCGAGAGCCGCGTGCTGGCCGTGGACATCCTGCACGACGTGGGCCACAGCATCAACCCGGCCATCGACATCGGCCAGATCGAGGGCGGCTTCATCCAGGGCATGGGCTGGCTGACCACGGAGCAGCTGGTGTGGAACCACAAGGGCTACCTGCAGACCCACGCCCCCAGCACCTACAAGATCCCCACCGCGGGCGACCTGCCGCCGCGCTGGAACATCGACCTCTGGCCCGAAGCCAACCGCGAGGACAACGTGCACGGCAGCAAGGCCGTGGGCGAACCGCCGTTCATGCTGGCGATCAGCGTCTACGAGGCGCTGCGGGACGCGGTGGCGCAGGCCGGCGGCGACCCCGAGGCGATGAACGCGCCGGCGACGGCGGAAGAGGTCCTGAAGGCCCTGGGCGGCTGACGCTGCGGCGCCCTCAGGGGCCGAACAGGCAGCGCGTCGTCGCCATCAGGCGCATCTGGCGGGTGGCATTGATCGACGGCGTGTGCAAGAGGCGCATGTCCATCAGGTAGACGTCGCCCGCGCGCCCGGACATCTCGACGACGTCGACCCCGAGCGCCTGCAGCCGCGCCGCCCGATCCGCCGTTGAACGCAGCGCCTCGCGCAGCGACACGCCGTCGGCGCCGCGCTGCGCCGTCGCCCGATGCGAGCCCGCCAGCGCCAGCGTCGCGCCGCCCTGGGGCGCCACATCGTCGATCAGGAAAAAGGCCTGGATGCCCGGCACACGCCCGGGTGGATCGGCCACCACGTCCACGTGCCAGTTCAGGCCCTCCAGACGCCAGGCCCCTTGCTGCGGCGGCGACAACAAGAGCTGAAGCGGCTGCGGCACAGGCACCGCGCGCCCGGCCAGCTGGCCGATGCACGCCACCAGGGCAGGCGTCACCAGCGCCCCGTGCGCCCCTGGCACCTTCACCAGGGACGACAGCTTGCCGATCTGCTGAAACACCGGCAGCCCCTGCACCGCGCGCGGCAGACCCTTGCCGCCGGTGAGGCGCCGAAGTTCGTCGAGCACGCGCTGCCGCACGGGCGCCACGCCGCGGGCGTGAAAGCCGTCCAGTCGCACGATGCCCTTGTCATTGAAACGGTGGACCTGATCGGGCGTCATCGATCGCGGACACTAACGGATGACACGCCCCTCCCGCAAGCGACCCGACCGACATGAAACCCTTCCTCCCCGACTGGGCCCACCCCTGGATCGAAGCCATCACCATCGCCCTGCAGATCGTCGTGATCGTCCTCGTCGCGGTGCTGCTGCGCTCCCTGCTGCACCGCTTCATCACCCGGCTGGCCGCCGAGAAGAACCTGCCGCTGGACTTCACCGTGGGCAGCAAGCGTCTGATCACGCTGCTGCTGAGCGGTGCCGCCCTGCTGTGGATCCTCGATCGCCTGGGCGTATCGGCCGGCGTCATCTGGGCCGGCTTCACGGGCTTCGTCACCGTCGGCGCCATCGCCTTCTTCGCGGCCTGGAGCGTGCTCTCCAACATCTTCTGTTCGGTGCTGATCTTCACCACGCGGCCCTTCGGCCTGCACGACCACATCGAGTTGCTGGAAGGCGGCGACAAGCCCGGCCTGGCTGGAGAGGTGCTGGACATCAACCTCGTCTACACCACGCTGAAGGAAGACCCCGTGGACGGCAAGGAGCCCACGCACCTGCGCATTCCCAACAGCCTGTTCTTCCAGCGCACCACGCGCCTGCGCAGGAGCCAGCAGCCGGTGCTCGGATCGTTGCTGGACTGAGCCAGCAGCCGGCCGCTTCGTAAAGCCCGTTACCGATCTGTTTCCATTCCGGCGCGCCAGAAACCGGCGGTTACAGGCGCACCTGGCCACCACCGCAGACTCGCGGCCAAAGGAGTGAGCCACATGGACACATCAATGATCAAGGGCATCGCCATCGGCGGACTCGCCATGGTGGTGCTGGGCGCCGGCGCCGTCGGCGGCTACCAGACCCTCGCCAGGCCCAAAGTGGCCGAGGTCGTGTCGGTCAAGGAAGTGATGACCACCGTCAGCACACCGCGCGAGGTGTGCGAGAACGTGGCCGTGCAGCGCCAGGCGCCGGTGAAGGACGAGCACCGCATCGCCGGTACCGTGGTGGGCGGTCTGGCCGGTGGCCTGCTGGGCAGCACCATCGGCAAGGGCTCCGGCAAGACGGTGGCCACCGTGGCCGGCGCCGCCGCCGGGGGCTACGCGGGCAATCAGGTGCAAAAGCGCATGCAGCAGAACGACACGGTGACGACCACCGAGCGCCGCTGCCGCACGGTGAGCGACAAGTCGCAGAAGCTCTCCGGGTACGACGTCACCTACCGCCTCGACGGCCAGGACGCCACGGTGCGCACTTCGTTCAAGCCCGGCGCCACGCTGCCGGTGAAGGACGGCAAGGTGGACACCACGCCACCGGCCGCCGCGCGCTCCTGATCGGCCCCCACCCGCGCGAGCGCGCGGGTGTTCAGCGCATCGAGTGCAAGCCGATCAGGTTGCCCTCGGTGTCGTTCACCAGGGCGATGAAGCCGTACTCGCCAATGGACATCTTGTCCTTGAAGACCGAGCCGCCGTGGGCCTTGGCGCGTGCCGCCTCCACGGCGCAGTCGTCGCAGACGAAATACACCAGCGTGCTGTTGCCACCGGAAGGTATGCCCGCCATCTTCACCAGCGCGCCCGGCGTGCCGTAGCCGTCCCTCGCGGACGGAAAAGACCACATCTCCAGGGGCTCCCCGGGGGTCGGATTGCCCAGCGGTTCCAGCGCGCCCTGGAACACCGCCTCATAGAAGGCCTTGGCGCGCGGCATGTCCTGCACATAGATCTCGAACCAGCCCACGGGGTTGTTCTTCATGCGGGTCTCCTTGCAATCGATCGGTGGAAGGGCTTTCACTATGCCCACACCGGGCCCCGGCGTACACTCCCCCCTGCTCCGGGGTGCCCCGGCCTGTGAAGGCCCGGCGCTGAGATGGCTGAAAGGCCGAACCCGTGAACTTGATCCGGCTAGTACCGGCGAAAGAAGAGCGCATGCCGAGATGAGCGGCCTGCCGGCCCACCGCCCCATGGCGGCACGGGTGCCAGGCATGACATCCATCCAGGCGGTCCTCCGGAGCACACAGCCCCCGTTGCTTGCCACCAGGAGACCGCCCATGAACGCCCCCGACAAGTTCGCCCCCCTGCTCACGCTCACGCGCGAGCCCTTCCCCGCCTCCACCAAGGTCTTCGTGCCCGGCACGCAGGCCGGCGTGCAGGTGCCCATGCGCGAAATCGCGCTCACCAATGGCGAGCGCGTGACGGTCTACGATACCTCGGGCCCCTACACCGACCCGACGGTGAGCATCGACGTGCGCAAGGGCCTGGCCCCCGTGCGCGCGGCCTGGATCGAGGCCCGCGGCGACACCGAGGCCTACAGCGGGCGCGAGCGCCAGGCGCTGGACGACGGCGTGAAGCACGAGGTACCGGATGCGCACGCGGCCGAGCGCATTGCCGCCCTGCGCGGCGAGGCCGCCGCGTTGCAGCGCACGCCGCGCCGCGCGAAAGGTGGCATTGGTGCCGGCGCCAACGTCACCCAGATGCACTACGCGCGCCAGGGCATCGTCACGCCCGAGATGGAGTACATCGCCATCCGCGAGAACGGCAAGCGCGACTGGATGCGCGAGTACCTGGGCGACCCCGAGCGCGAGGCGCGACTGCGCGGCAATCCCATGGGCGCGCGCATCCCCGAGATCATCACGCCCGAGTTCGTGCGCGAAGAAGTGGCGCGCGGGCGCGCCATCATCCCGGCCAACATCAACCACCCCGAACTCGAGCCGATGATCATCGGCCGCAACTTCGGCGTGAAGATCAACGCCAACATCGGCAACTCGGCCGTCACCTCCAGCATCGAGGAAGAGGTGGAGAAGCTCGTATGGTCCATCCGCTGGGGCGGCGACACGGTGATGGACCTCTCGACCGGCAAGAACATCCACACCACGCGCGATTGGATCGTGCGCAACTCGCCCGTGCCCATCGGCACCGTGCCCATCTACCAGGCGCTGGAAAAGGTGGGCGGCGTGGCCGAGGACCTCAGCTGGGAGATCTTCCGCGACACCCTGATCGAGCAGGCCGAGCAGGGCATCGACTACTTCACCATCCACGCGGGCGTGCGCCTGCCCTTCATCCATCTCACGACCAAGCGGCGCACCGGCATCGTCTCGCGCGGCGGCTCCATCCTGGCCAAGTGGTGCATCACCCACCACAAGGAGAACTTCCTCTACACGCACTTCGAGGAAATCTGCGAAATCATGAAGGCCTACGACGTGAGCTTCTCGCTCGGCGACGGCCTGCGCCCCGGCAGCGGCGCCGACGCCAACGACGAGGCCCAGTTCGCCGAGCTGCGCACCCTGGGCGAGCTCACGCAGATCGCCTGGAAGCACGACGTGCAGACCATGATCGAAGGCCCCGGCCACGTGCCCATGCACCTGATCCAGGCCAACATGGACGAGCAGCTCAAGCACTGCCACGAGGCACCCTTCTACACCCTGGGCCCGCTGACCATCGACATCGCACCAGGCTACGACCACATCGCCTCGGCCATCGGCGCGGCCATGATCGGCTGGATGGGCACGGCCATGCTGTGCTACGTCACGCCCAAGGAACACCTGGGCCTGCCGGACCGCGACGACGTGAAGCAAGGGATCATTGCCTACAAGATCGCCGCGCACGCGGCCGACATCGCCAAGGGTCACCCCGGCGCGCGTGCGCGCGACGACGCCATGAGCAAGGCGCGCTTCGAGTTTCGCTGGCGCGACCAGTTCGCGCTCGGCCTGGACCCGGACACCGCCGAGGCCTACCACGACGAAACCCTGCCCAAGGACTCGTCGAAAGAGGCGCACTTCTGCTCCATGTGCGGCCCCAAGTTCTGCTCGATGAAGATCACGCAGGACGTGCGCGACTACGCCGAGCAGAAAGGCCTGGCCGAGGCCGAGGCGCTGCAGCAGGGCATGGCCGAAAAGTCGGCCCAATTCAAGGCCGCGGGCGGCGAGTTCTACGTACCGCTCGACACGCTGAAGAAGGGCTGAGGATGGCGCGCATCGCGATCGCGGGCGCCGGGGTGCTGGGCCGCCTGCTGGCCTGGCGGCTGGCGCGCGAAGGCCATTCGGTGAGCGTGTTCGACCCGGCCGACGGCCCGCAGCCGCCAGTGCCGGGCCGTGTCGCGGCCGTGAACGAGCGGCCGCACGCGGCCGGCTTCACCGCCGCCGGCATGCTGAGCCCCTTGGCCGAACTCGACGGCGCCGAGCCCGCGGTGGCGCGCCTGGGCTGGCGTTCGCTGCCCCTGTGGCAGGCCATCGGCCGGCAGCTGGCCAATGGCGGCGCGCCCGGGCTGGTGCGCACCGAGGGCAGCCTGCTGCTCGCGCACGGCAGCGACCGGGGCAACGCGCAGCGCACGCTCGCGCGCCTGAACGGCGTGCCCGAGGCGCCCGCGCCCCAGCCCCTGGACGCCGCCGCGCTGCGCGCGCTGGAGCCCGCGCTGGCCAGCGGGCTGCTGGCCTGGCTGCTGCCCGGCGAAGGCCAGCTGCTGCCGCGCGAGACCTTGCTGGCCCTGGCCGAGCAGTCCGCTGGCGTGCGCTGGCACTGGAACACCCTGGTCGACACCGTGGACGCGGGCCGCCTGCGCCTGATCGGTGGCGACACCGCCGCGGCCGATCTCGCCATCGACACGCGCGGCCTGGGCGCGCGGCCCGAGGTGCCGCTGCGTGGTGTGCGCGGCGAGGTGCTGTGGCTGCACGCCCCCGGCGTGCGCCTGCTGCGCCCCGTGCGCCTGCTGCACCCGCGCCACCGCGTCTACCTGGTGCCGCGCCCGGGCGACCGGGTCGTGGTGGGCGCCAGCGAGATCGAAAGCGAGGACCGCTCGCCCGTGAGCCTGCGCAGCGCCGTCGAGCTCATGTCGGCCGCGCACAGCGTGCTGCCCGAGCTCGCCGAGGCCCGCATCGACCACCTGGAAACCAACCTGCGCCCCGCGCGCGCCGACCACCTGCCCAGCATCGAGCACAGGCCCGGGCTGCTGCGCATCAATGGCCTGTTCCGCCACGGCTGGATGGTCGCGCCCGCCGTGGTGCAAGACGCCCTTGCCGCCGCGGGCTTGGCGAGCGAGGGACAATCCCCGCCATGACAGCCTCCCTTCCCACCGTGCGCCTGAACGGTCGCGAACTGCCCTGCCCGCCCGGCACCACACTGCACAGCCTCCTGGAGCGCGAGGGCCTGCGGCCCGAACGCGTGGCCACCGCGCTCAACGCGCGCTTCGTGCCGCGCGCCGCGCGCGCCGACACCCCCCTGCAAGCCGGCGACGAGGTGAGCACCTTCGAAGCCATCGTCGGAGGCTGAGCGTGGACCTTCAGACGACGCCTCCCATGGACCCCGCGCCCTGGACCGCGTATGGCGAAACCCTCGCCACGCGGCTGATGCTGGGCACCGCCGGCTACCCCTCGCCCACCGTGCTGCAGCAGGCCCTGCAGGCCAGCGGCGCCTCGGTCGTCACGCTGGGCCTGCGCCGCATGGCCGCCGCCGGTGGTGCCGACGGCAACGCCTTCCTGGCCGAACTGCTGCCGCCGCTGCGCGCGCGCGGCGTGCGCCTGCTGCCCAACACCGCCGGCTGCCGCAGCGCGCGCGAGGCCGTGGCCCTGGCGCACATGGCGCGCGAGCTGCTCGACACGCACTGGATCAAGCTGGAGGTGGTGGGCGACGAGCACACCCTGCAGCCCGATCCCTGGGGCACCGTCGAGGCCGCCGCCGAACTCGTGAAGGCCGGCTTCGCGGTTTTTCCGTACTGCACCGATGACCTCGTCACCTGCCAGCGCCTGCTGGACGCCGGCTGCGAGGTGCTGATGCCCTGGGGCGCGCCGATCGGCTCGGGCCAGGGCCTGGTCAACCCCTGGGCACTGCGCACGCTGCGCGCGCGCCTGCCGGGCGTGCCGCTGGTGGTGGACGCCGGCATCGGCGCGCCCTCGCACGCGGCGCAGGCGCTGGAGCTGGGCTTCGACGCGGTGCTGCTGAACTCCGCCGTGGCGCATGCGCGCGAGCCCGTGGCCATGGCGCGCGCCTTCGGCGACGCGGTGCGCGCGGGGCGCCTGGCCTTCGAGGCCGGCGTCATGGCACCGCAGGACATGGCCGTGGCCAGCACGCCCGTGAGCGGGCGGCCCATGCTGATCGGCTGAGCACCGCCCACGATCGGCGACACTCCCGCGACCATGCAATCCCCCGCTCCCACCGAATCGCCCAGCGACGCGACCACCGACGCCGTGCTGCGGCTCACCGCCCACGAGGCGGCCGCGCGCCTGGGCCTGCCCGCCGGCCGCCTGTCCGTTCCCGAACTCGCCCGCACGCTGCGCGACCAGGGCGCCAGCGACGTGGTGATCACCGGCGACCCGCACGACTGGCTGGACACCCTGCACGCGCAGGGCTGGCTGACGCGCCCGCGCTCGGGCCCCACGGACCACGCCCTGCGCTTTGGCGCCGCGCTGGCGCAAGGCTGGGTCGCCGCCGACGCGGCCGTGCTCGCGCGCCTGCCCGACCGCGCCAGCTCGCTCGATCTGCCGGTGCTCTCCGTCGACGAGACCCCGGCGCGCTGGACGGCGCCGCTCTCGCACGTGCCCGCGCTGGGCGTTTACGCCATCGTCGACAGCGCCGAGCGCGTGCGCGCCTGCGCCGAGGCCGGCGCCGGCCTGATCCAGTTGCGGATCAAGGCGCGTCGCGACGACCCCGCGCTGGTGCCCGAGCTGCGCGCCGCGCTGGACGCCGCGCGCAGCGCCGGCCGCGCCGCTCTGGTGGTGAACGACCACTGGCGCCTGGCGCTGTCGCTGAACGCGCCGGCCCTGCACCTGGGGCAGGAAGACTGGCTGGCGCTGCGGCACACCGAGCGCACCACCATCGCCACCGCGCAGGCGCGCGGCCTGCAGCTGGGCATGAGTTCGCACAGCCTGTGGGAGCTGTGCCGCGCGCGCGGCGCCGGGGCCGACCTGATCGCCTGCGGCCCGGTCTGGCCCACGCTCACCAAGGACATGCCCTGGCACGCGCAGGGACTGGACAACCTGGCCTGGTGGGTGCGCATGGCCGGCCGCCCGGTCATCGCCATCGGCGGCATCCTGGACCCCGACCAGCTCGAGCAATGCGCCGCCACCGGCGCGGCCACGGTGTGCGTGGTGCGCGGCCTGGGCGAAGACCCGCGCGCCACGCTGCCGCGCTGGCAGCGCGCCTGGGACGCGGGACACGCCTCGCCGCGCCGCCCCGTCCCGGCGTGGCCACATCCCACGCTCTCGCCCGAGTGCGCGTGAACGACGGCGACCTGCCCCCGCTGATCCCCACACCGCCCGGCCTGTACCGCCACTACAAGGGCGGCTGGTACGAGGTGATCGACACCGTGCGCTGCAGCGAAACGCTGCAGCCGCTGGTGCTGTACCGCGCGCTCTACGGCGCGGGGCTGGATGGCGGAGGCCTGTGGGTGCGGCCCTCGGCCATGTTCAACGAGACCGCTGTCTTCGAGGGCCGGGAGCAGAAGCGCTTCCGCCGCGTCCGCGCGGCCGAGCTCATGCCCGCCGACCGGGCCAGCGCGCAGGCGCTGATCGCGCACCTGCGCGGCCGCGCGCAGCGCCAGGGCCTCGACCTGGACACCACCCTGCGCGCCCCGCCGCCCGAGCCCAGCACCTGCTGCGGCCGCGGCTGCAACGGCTGCGTGTGGGAGGGCTACTACCACGCCGTGCGCTACTGGGCCGACGACGCGCTGGAGCGGCTGGGCTGAGGCCGTCGGCCGCGTCAGAACAACTCCCGCTGCGCCGACAGCGCCGCCGGCTGGAAGCGCGACAGGTCCATGGCCTCGCGCTCGGTGGCGTAGCCCAGCCGCGCGCAGGCCTTGTGGAAGCGCTGGCGCAGCAGCTCGGCCCAGGGGCCGCTGCCCTTCATGCGGGTGGCGAAGTCGCTGTCGTAGTCGCGCCCGCCGCGCATGTCCTGGATGCGCGCCATCACCCGGCCCGCGCGCTGCGGGCAGTGCTGCAGCAGCCACTGGCGGAAGATGGGCGCCAGCTCCCAGGGCAGGCGGATCACCTGGTAGAAGGCGCGCCGCGCGCCGGCCTCGCGCGCGGCCTCCAGCACCTGCTCCATGTCCTCGTTCAGGAAGGGAATCTGCGGCGAGACGCTCACGCCCACGGGGATGCCGGCCTCGGCCAGGGTGCGGATGGTGCGCAGGCGCCGGTGCGGCGCGGCGGCGCGCGGCTCCAGCGCGCGCGCCAGCTTCGGGTCCAGCGTGGTGAGGGTGACGTAGACCGCCGCCAGGCCCATGCCGGCCAGCGGTGCAAGCAGATCGATGTCGCGCTCCACCCCGCTGCCCTTGGTGACGATGCCCACCGGGTGGCGGGCGCGAAAGAGCACGTCCAGCGCGGCGCGCGTCAAGCGCAGTTCGCGCTCGATGGGCTGGTAGGCGTCCGTCACCGTGCCCAGGGCCACCATGCTGGGCTCGTACGACGGGCGCTGCAGCTCACGCGCCAGCACCTCGGCGAAGCCGCGCTTGGCGATGAGCTTCGTCTCGAAATCCAGCCCCGGCGAGAGGTTGAGGTAGCTGTGGCTGGGCCTCGCGTAGCAGTACACGCAGCCGTGCTCGCAGCCCCGGTAGGGGTTGAGGCCGTGCACGAAGCCGATGTCGGGCGAGGCGTTGGTGGTGATGGCGCTTCTGGCGTCCTCCCAGCTCACGCTGGTGGCGGGCGCGGCGTGTTCTTCGGCCTGCTCGGCGTCGAGCGTGCTCCAGCCGTCGTCGAAGGCGGCGCGCGCGGCGGACTCGAAACGGTGGGGCTGCCGGAAGGACATGCCACGCCCCTTGAGGGCCGCGACGGGGATGTGGACCTCGCTCATGAGGGCCTCCAAAATACTGTACAAAACCACAGTATATGAAGCCCCCACCCTGGGCGCACAGCCGCCCGTCGTCGGCGACCGAGCGCCGAACCGGCCCCGGTTCCCCGCGCGCCCCCCACTTGTGTGACTTATGCCCAGCGCCCAGCCTTGGGGCATGCATAGGCCCCTCCTTATACTGACCGGGGTAAGCCAAAAGACGTCCAGCCCTCGCGCTGAGATCGCCCGTTCTTCCAGATTTCAAGAGGGACCCCGGTTGAGCCAATCGAACATCGGCGGCTTTCGCCTGGCCGGCGTGAGCACCTGCCTGCCGCCGACGGTGGTGGACAACCTCGACCCGGCCCTGGGCTTCGCGCCCGAGGACGTGCGCAAGGTGGTGGCCATGGCCGGCGTGCGCGAGCGCCGCGTGGTCACACCCGGCCTCACCTCGGCCGACCTGTGTTTTCGGGCCGCCACGCGGCTGATGGAGCGCCTGGACTGGGCGCCCGACAGCGTGAGCGCGCTGATCTTCGTCACCCAGACGCCCGACCACTTCCTGCCCTCCACCAGCTGCCTGTTGCAGCAGCGGCTGGGCCTGCCCGACAGCTGCGCCGCCTTCGACGTCGGTCTGGGCTGCTCGGGCTACCCCTATGGCCTGTACCTGGCGGCCGCCATGCTGCGCGGCGGCGGCCACCGGCGCGTGCTCATGCTGCACGGCGAAACGCCCAGCCGCTTCGTCAGCCCCGAGGACCAGGCCACCGTGCTGCTGTTCAGCGACGCCGGCTCGGCCACCGCGCTGGAACTCGACGACGACCCCGCCGCGGGCGGCCAATTCGTGCTGCACACCGACGGCAGCGGCGCCGAAGGCCTGATCCTGCGCGGCGGTGCCTTCCGCGACCGCGAGCCGGCCAACCCGCGCCACCGCTTCCTGGAAATGGACGGCGCGGCCATCTTCAACTTCACCATCAAGCGCGTGCCCGCGCTGATCGCCGACACCCTGGCCTTCGCCGGCAAGGCGGTGGCCGACGTCGACGCCTTCGTCTTCCACCAGTCCAATCGCTTCATCATGAAACACCTGATGAAGAAGAGCGGCCTGCCGGACGAGCGCGTGCCGATGTCCATCGAAGACAGCGGCAACTGCGGCGGCCCTTCGGTGGCGGTGGCGCTCACGCGCCGGATCGCGCCGCCGCCGCCCGGGCAGCACCGGCTGTGGATGCTGCTGGGCTACGGCGTGGGCCTGTCCTGGGGCGCCGCCCTGGTGCGGGCCGACGACCGTACCCTGCTGCTGCACGACGACGGCGAAGACCTGTGATCCATCCCAACCGCTCCGCATGACGCCCAGCACCCGCCCCACCATCACCCAGACCGAGGCCCTGGCCATGCTGGCCGAGTGCTTCAACGTGCCGCCCGAGAGCCTGCACCCGGACGTGGAACGCGAGTCCATCGAAGACTGGGACTCCATGGGCGCGCTGATGCTGATCGCCGAACTCGACGAGCGCTTCGGCATCGAGCTCACGGCCGATGTCTCGCGCGAGATGACGCGCATCGGCCACGTGCTGGACTTCCTGCGCGAGCAGGGGGCGCTGCGTGCGGGCGACTGAACACGGCCGCCCCGTGGCGCCGGCGCCGCGCGTGCCGGCGCACGACAAGCTCGGCCGCTTGGTGGCGCGCAGCCTGGGGCTGGACGAGGCCGCGCTGCGCGAGGGCCTGCGCGCGGCCACGCTGGACGACCTGCCCGAGCTCATCGCCCTGCGCCGCGAGCACCTGCTGCCCGGCCACGAGTGGGACGACGACGCCTACCTGCGCTGGCGCTACCGCCTCGGGCGCGAGGGCGCGGGCTTCGGCGAGCTGTGGTGCCTGCGCGCCCACGGCCGGGTGCTGGCCACCATCGGCGTGGAAGACCTGCCCATCGAACTGGACGGCCAGGCGCTCGCCGGCGCGCAGGTGATGGACCTGCTGGTGCGGCCGGAGGCGCAGGAGTCGGGCCTGGGCATCTGGCTCAACCAGGCCATGCTCGCGCGCCACGGCTTCACGCTCGCGGTGGGCGCCAACCAGAACTCGGCCGGCATCGTGCGCCGCCTCTTCGAGCCGCTGCCACCGCGCCTGACCTTCACCCACCCCTTGGACCTGCAGCCCTTCGTTCGGCGCCGCTGGCCCGCGCTGGCCGCCACGCCGCTGGCCATGCGCCTGGCCAACGCCGGCCTGGCCCTGCGGCGCCTGGCGCTGCGCCGCCACCGCCCGCGCGGCTTCACGCTGGAGAACACCCCGCGGCTCGACCCCGCGCTGAGCGCGCCGCTGGCGCGCGGGGCCGCGGGCGTGCTCCTGCGCCACGGCGGCGCCTACCTGCAGCGCCGCCTGCTCGACAACCCGCGCCGGCCCTTGAGCCTGCGCGTGGCGCGGCGCGGCGACGCCGTCGCCGGCCTCATCGCCTGGTCGGTGGAAACCGACGACCGCGGCCGGCCCGAGTTGCACCTGGTCGATTGGCACCACGACGGCGACGACACCCTGCTGGTGCTGCTGCACGAGGCCATCCGCGAGGCCGCCGCGCTGCGCTGCACCTGCGTGCGCCTGCTGCTGCAGGACGAGGCCTCGCGGCGCGTGGCCGCGCGCGCCGGTTTCCTGCCGTCGCAGGACGACGGGGGTCGCCCCTGCGGCGTGCAGTCGCGCGACCCCGAACTGGCCGCCCGGCTGGCCCGCGCGCCCTGGCGCCTGACCGACCTGCGCGACGACGCCGATGGCTTCTAGGAAGCCCGAGCGCCCCTTGCCGAGCGAGGCCTGAGCATGTGCGGCATCGCCGGTCTCTTCAGCCCCCGCCAGCCGCCCCGGCGCGAGGAACTCGCCGCCATGGCGCGCGCCCTGCACCACCGCGGCCCGGACGGCCAGGGCGTGTGGCACGACGGGCCGATCGGCCTGGCGCACGCGCGCCTGGCCATCATTGACCTCGATGGCGGCGCCCAGCCCATGGCCAGCGCGGACGGCCGCGTGCAGCTGGTCTTCAACGGCGAAATCTTCAACTACATCGAACTGCGCGCCGAGCTGCGCGCCTTGGGCCGGCACTTCCGCACCGACTCCGACACCGAGGTGCTGCTGCAGGCCTACCAGGCCTGGGGCGATGGCTTCCTGTCGCGCCTGAATGGCCAGTTCGCCATCGGCCTGTGGGACGCCGAGCGGCAGCGCCTGCTGCTGGCTCGCGACGGCGTGGGCATCCGTCCGCTGTTCTGGACGCGGATGGGCGAACGGCTGGCCTTCGCCTCCGAGGCCAAGGCCCTGTTCGCCCTGCCCGCCGTGCCGCGCGCGCTCGACCCGGCCGGCCTGGCCGCCAGCCTGGGCTGGTGGGCGCCGCTGGCGCCGCGCACGGCATTCGATGGCATCCACTGCCTGCCGCCGGGCCACCGCCTGGTGGTGGACGCCGCCGGTGAACACCTCAGCCGCTGGTGGGACTGGGACTTCCCCGACAGCGACCCCTTCGCGCCCGTGGACGAGGACGCGCTGGCCGACCAGCTGCACGCCCTGCTGGTGGACGCCGTGCGCCTGCAGCTGCGCGCCGACGTGCCCGTGGGCGCCTACCTCAGCGGCGGGCTGGACTCGTCCATCCTCACCACCATCATCCGCCGCCACACCGACACGCCGCTGCGTTGCTTCTCGCTCACCTTCGACGAGGCCGAATACGACGAGAGCGCGCACCAGCGCCTGATGGTGCGCCATCTGGACACGCGGCACAGCGCCATCGGCTGCGGCCGGGCGGACATCGCCGCCGCCTTCGCGCGCACCGTGTGGCACGCCGAAACCCCGCTGGTGCGCACCGCCCCCGCCCCCATGCTGCGCCTGGCCGACAGCGTGCGCGCCGCCGGCTACAAGGTGGTGCTCACCGGCGAAGGCGCGGACGAGGTCTTCGGCGGCTACGACCTGTTCAAGGAAGCCAAGATCCGCCGCTTCGTCGCGCGGCTGCCCGGCTCGGCGCGGCGCGCGCGCGCGGTGGAGCGGCTCTACCCGTGGATGGCGCGCTCGCCCGGCGGCGCCCACAACGTGCTCGCGCAGCGCTTCTTCACCGACAGCCGCGTGCCCGATGGCGACCCCGGCTTCGCCCACCAGACGCGCCTGGCCAGCACGCGCCGCGCCTGGGCCTTCTTCACGCCCGAGTGGCAGCACAGGCTCGCCGCGCACGAGCCCGCCGCGCAATGGCGCGCGCGCGTGCCCGAGGCCTTCGCCCACTGGCAGCCGCTGGCGCGCGACCAGTACACCGAGGCCCACACGCTCATGAGCGGCTACCTGCTGGCCGCGCAGGGCGACCGCATGGCCATGGCGGCGTCCATCGAAGGCCGCTACCCCTTCCTCGACCCGCGGGTCATCGCCTTCGCCGCCGCCCTGCCGCCGCGCCTGAAGATGCGCGGCCTGCGCGAGAAGTTGCTGCTGCGCCAGGCCTTCGCGCGCGAGCTGCCGCCCGCCATCGGCCAGCGCACCAAGCAGCCCTACCGCTCGCCCGACAGCGCCAGCTTTTTCGAGGACGGCCAACCCCTGCCCTGGGTGCGCGAGCTGCTGAGCGAGGGCAGCCTGCGCGAGGCCGGGCTGTTCGACGCGCCTGCCGTCGCGCGGCTCAGCGCCAAGTGCGCGGCCGGTCGCGCCATCGGCTTCGCCGACAACATGGCCTTCGTGGGCGTGCTCTCCACCCAGCTGCTGCACCGGCAGTTCGTGCGCGCCGAGGCACCGGCGATGGAGCCGTCATGAGCATGGGCCCTTTCGTGCACAGCGCCTTCGAGGCGCGCTGCCGCGACCAACCCGGCAAGGTGGCCGTGGTGGTGGGCGAGCGGCGCCTGAGCTACGGCGAACTCGCGGCGATGGTCCAGGGCATCGCCGAGACCTTGCAGGTCGAGGGCGTGCGGCCCGGCGATCGCGTGGTGCTGTTGCTGGACAGCGGCGCCGAGTACGTGGCCGCCCTGCACGCGGTGTGGCGCCTGGGCGCGGTGGCGGTGCCGCTGGGTCCGCAGACCAAGGCGGCCAAGCTCGCCCATGTGCTCGCCGACACCGGCGCGCGCGCCCTGCTCACGCAAGCCACGCTGGCAACCGTGTGGACCGCCGCGCTCGCGCAGGCGCCCGAGACGCCGCACGTGTGGGCCCACGGTCCGGTGCCCGCGGCCACGACCGCCCGGCCCTGGCCCCAGCCCGCGCCCATCCCCGCGCCCCTCGCCGGCCCCACCAGCCCCGGCGACCTGGCCACCCTGATCTACACCTCCGGCACCACCGGGCAGCCCAAGGGCGTGATGCTCAGCCACGCCAACATGCTCGCGGCCTGGCGCGCGGTGCAAACCTACCTGCAGCTGCGGCCCGACGACGTCATCGGCCTGGCGC
The DNA here is from genome assembly GCF_034421675.1 of Hydrogenophaga sp. SNF1. NCBI lineage: Bacteria > Pseudomonadati > Pseudomonadota > Betaproteobacteria > Burkholderiales > Comamonadaceae > Hydrogenophaga > Hydrogenophaga sp. SNF1. The sequence continues at coordinate 1,134,647 of NZ_CP139793.1, read as the reverse complement.
TGCCGCCCAGCTTCAGCTACGGCCTGTACCACGTGGTGATGGGGCTGGGACTGGGCGCCACGCTGGTGCTGGAGAACAGCGCGGCCTTCCCGGCCAGGCTGCTGCAGCGCCTCGCGGCCGAGCGCGTGAGCGTTTTCCCTGGCGTGCCCATGCTCTGGGCCAGCCTGCTGGCGCTGGACCTGGGCGCGCACGACCTGTCCGCCCTGCGCCTCATCACCAACGCCGCCGCCGCCCTGCCGGCCGCGCACACCGCGCAGTTGCGCCAGCGCCTGCCCCGGGCGCGCCTGCTGCTCATGTACGGGCTGACCGAGTGCATGCGCGCGAGCTACCTGCCGCACGACGAGGTGGACATCCGCCCCGACAGCGTGGGCCGCGGCCTGCCCTTCCAAGCCCACTGGCTGATCGACGAGCACGGCCAGCGCCTGCCCAACGGCGGCCTCGGCGCCACCGGCGAGCTGGTGGTGAGCGGCCCGCACGTGAGCCCCGGCTACTGGAACGCGCCGCCCGGCCAGACCGGCCGCATCACCCCAGGCCCGTGCCCCGGCGAACACACCCTGCGCACCGGCGACGTCTTCCGCTGCGACGCGCACGGCTGGCTCTACTGCGTGGGCCGCACCGACGACATGTTCAAGTCGCGCGGCGAGAAGGTCTACCCGCTGGAAGTGGAGCACGCCATCTGCGAACTGCCCGGCGTGCTGGAGGCGGCCGTCGCCCCCATGCCCGACGAACGCCTGGGCCTGGCCGTGAAGGCCCACGTGCGACTGCAGCCCGGCGCCACGCTGAGCGAGCGCGAGGTCATCCGCCACTGCCAGGCCCGCCTGGAAAGCTGGATGGCGCCCAAGGCCGTGGCCTTCGTCGACCAATTGCCCCAAACCGAGTCCGGCAAGCTGCGCCGGCGCGACCTGGCCTGAGCCCTTTTCCCTTGACCCCCCCAACGAGCACACCACCATGAGCACCATCAAAGCCGAGGTCCGGCGCTACATCGAAGAGAACCTGCTGCTGGGCGCGGGCGCCGTCTCGCCGGGCGACGACGAGTCCTTCCTCGAGCACCAGGTGCTCGACTCCACCGGCTTCCTCGAACTTGTGGCGCACCTGGAGCAGACCTACGGCATCACGATCGGTGACGAGGAAATGGTGCCGGAAAACCTGGATTCGCTGAACGCGATCGAGGCCTTCGTGCTCGGCAAGAAGGCAGCGTCGGTATGAGCGCGGCACCGCTGGGCCCGCAAAGCCTGCACCTCGACTGCGCGGCCGAACTCGCTCGCATCAGCGAATGGATCCCGCGCGTGCTGACGCAGAAGCTGCGCCGCCGCGGCCTGGTGGTGGCCATCAGCGGCGGCATCGACAGCTCGGTCTGCGCCGCGTTGAGCGTGCGTGCCGTGGGCGCGGACAAGGTCTTTGGCCTGTTGCTGCCCGAGCGCGACTCCAGCGGCTTCAGCAGCGAGCGCGGCCGCCTGCTGGCCGAGCACCTGGGCATACGGTACCAGGTGCACGACATCGCGCCCGCGCTGGAGGCCCTGGGCTGCTACCAGCAGCGCGACGAGGCCATCCGCCGCGTGGTACCGGCCTACGGCGATGGCTGGAAGAACAAGATCGTGCTCGCGGGCGGGCTGGAGGGCGGCATCAACTTCTTCAGGCTGGTGGTGCAGTCGCCCGAGGGCGAGCAGCAAAGCGTGCGTCTGCCTCCGCGCGAGTACCTGCAGATCGTGGCGGCCACCAACTTCAAGCAGCGCGTGCGCAAGACCATGGAGTACTTCCACGCCGACCGCCTGAACTACGCCGTGGTGGGCACGCCCAACCGGCTGGAATACGACCAGGGCTTCTTCGTGAAGAACGGCGACGGCTCGGCCGACCTCAAGCCCATCGCCCACCTCTACAAGACCCAGGTCTACGCCATGGCGCGTCACCTGGGCCTGCCCGAGGCGATCTGCAGCGCCGTGCCCACCACCGACACCTACACCCTGCCGCAGGGCCAGGACGAGTTCTACTTCGCCCTGCCCTACGCGCAGATGGACCTGGCGCTGTGGGCGCTGGAGCACGGGCACACGGCCGATGAGCTGGCCGCCGCCCTGAACACCACGCCCGCGCAGGCGCAGCGCGTCTACGACGACATCCGCGCCAAGCGGCGGGCGACGGAGTACCTGGCCGCCGCGGCGGAACGTCTGCCGGCCTGAGTCCGGGCGCCTGGCGAAGCCTTCGCCGGGCGTTTTCGCGGCGGGTTGGCCGGGTTACATTGGCGCCCTCAATCCGGCGCATCAGGAGCCCACCATGCCCAAAGGCGAACAGCGCAGCAACAAGATGGTCAAGAAGCCGAAGAAGGACACCAGCCCGCCGCAGGAAGCCTCGGCCGGGGCCTCGCTGTCCCCCCGCCCCACGCCGCCCGTCACGGCGGTGATGCCCAAGGGCAAGATGAAGAACAAGTAGCCTCGGCACCGGCCACGGCCCGGCCGGCCGCGCGTGCATGGACATCAAGCTCATCGAGGATCTGGCCGCGCTGGAACGCTGCGCGAGCTTCGTCAAGGCGGCCGAGGCCCGCCATGTCACCCATCCCGCCTTCGGGCGGCGCATCCGCGCACTGGAAGACTGGGCGGGCGTGCCCCTGGTGGCCAGCACGCGGGCCCCCGTTCGCCTGACCCCCGAGGGACAGGCCCTGCTCACGCAAAGCGCGCCGCTGCTCGCCGGCCTGCGGCAGTTGCGCACGCAATGGGGCGCGCGCGACCGCGCCGACGGGCAAGGGACCGGTCTGCTGCGCGTGGGCACCGGCCGCACCTTGGCGCGCACCCTGGTGGCCGACTGGCTGGGGCGGCTGCGGGGCACCATCCGTGGCGCCCGGGTGCAACTGCGCACACAGGCCATGGAAGAGATCTGCGCCACCTTCGAGCGCGGCGAGGTCGATCTGCTGATCTGCTACGAACACCCGGCGCTGTCCTACGGCCTCACGGGGCAGCGCTTTCGCCACATCACCCTGGCCACGGACCGCCTGCTGCCGGTGGCGCGCGTCGACGCCTCGGGCCGCGCGCGCCACGACCTGTTCGATGCCACCTGGATCGGCTACGCACCCAGCCTCACCCTGGGCCGCCTGCTGGAGGACCACCTGGAGGCCACCCGCAGCGGGCAGCAATCGCCGCCCACCATCGTGTGCGACTCCGCCGACGCGGTGCTGGAGCTGGCCATCAAGGGCCTGGGCATGGCCTGGCTGCCCCATTCGCTGACCGCGTCCGCGGTGCGCGCCGGGCTGCTGAAGGTGCTGGGCGGCCGCGGGGACCAGATCCACTTCGAGGTCCGTCTGTACCGGCACCGCGCCCGGCAATCGGACCTGATCGAAGCCGCCTGGGAGCACAGCAATCGCTAGTCGGCACGCATCGGTGCCGATCCGGCACCTTGGTTTCAGACGAGCCACCTAGAGTCCGCTTCACCGCTGCGCCATCGCAGCCAACCAGGAGCGCCGATGAAGTCCCCACTGATCCGCCGCCGTGAGGTTCTGCTTCTCACGGGCGCCGCCGCCACCCTCGGGTGCGCGCCGGCGCTGGCCCAGAGCACCAACTACCCGAATCGCCCGATCACCCTGGTGGTGGGCTACCCCCCAGGCGGCAGCACCGACCTCACGGCGCGCGTGCTGGCAGAGCAGCTGGCCCGCTCGCTGGGCCAGCCGGTCGTGGTCGAAAACGTGGGCGGGGCCGGTGGCGCGCTGGGCGCCCAGCGGGTGGCGCAGGCCACGGCGGACGGCCACACCCTGCTGCTGGGCAGCAACAACGAGATGGCCATCGCCGGCTTGATCAATCCCGCGCTGCGCTATGACCCCGTCAAGCAGTTCACCCCAGTGGGCATGGTCGCCTCGCAGCCCATGGTGCTGGTGGCCAGCCCCAGCGCCGGCATGCCCAACATCGCCGGTTTCATCGAACGCGTGAAGCAGAACCCGGGCAAGTTCAGCTATGGCTCCGCCGGCGTCGGCACCGCCCTCAACCTGGCGGGCGAAATGGTCAAGCAGGCCGCCGGGCTGTTCATCGTTCACATCCCTTACCGGGGCGTGGGCCCGCTGACGACCGATCTGATCGGCGGCCAGGTGGAGCTGGGCGTGTACGTGCTGTCCAGCGGCCTGCCCCAGATCAAGGCGGGCAAGGTGGTGCCACTGGGCGTGACCGAGCGCGAGCGTTCGCCCGTGGCGCCCGACATCCCCGCGCTGGCCGAGACGCCCAGCCTGCGCCATGTGGACATCGGCACCTGGTTCGGCCTGTGGGGGCCCGCGGGCCTGCCGGCGCCCGTCGCGCAGCGCTTGCGCGGCGCCCTGGCCGAGTCGCTCAAGGTGCCCTCCCTGGTGGAAAAGCTGACGGCCTCGGGGGCGACCATTGCCCCGGCCAGCGCGGTATTGGCCGACTTCCAGGCGGCCGAAATCGCCAAGTACCGCCGCATCGTCGACCACGCCGGCATCCGCGTGTGATGCCGCCGCCGTTCGAAATTTCCCCGCCCGACATGGGCCCCTGGCTGGCCGGCAACACCGGCACGCCCGGCGTGTGGCGTTGGACAGCCAGCGAGCCCGGTCGCCGGGTGATGGTGAGTGCGCTCGTCCACGGCAACGAGCTGTGCGGCGCCTGGGCGGTGCGCGACCTGCTGGCCAGCGGCTTGAGGCCGCGCCGCGGAACGCTCACCGTGGCGCTGGCCAACCTCGACGCCTTCGCGCGCTTCAACCCGCAAAGGCCCCATGTGTCGCGCTGCGTGCACACCGACATGAACCGCCTGTGGGGGGACATGCCCTGGCGCCACGACGGCACCGAGCTGGCGTCCGAGCACCGGCGGGTGCTGGAACTGCAACCCCATGTGGAGGCCAGCGATTGGCTGCTGGATCTGCACTCCATGCACGAGCCGGGCCCGCCGCTGGCGCTCACCGGGCCGCTCGCGCACCACGCCAGCCGGGCGGCCGCCCTGGGACTGGGTGCCCTGCGGGTGGCCGACCCCGGTCACAAGGCGGGCGTTCGTCTGCGCGACCATGGCCGCTTCGGCAGGGCCGATGCGCCGGACGCCTTCGCCTTGCTGGTGGAATGCGGCTACCACGGCGCACGGGCATCGGTGACCGTCGCCCGCGACGCGCTCGCGCGCTTTCTCGATCTCAGCGGCGTGGTGGATGCGCAGGACATGCCGGCCGGCTGGCGCCAGCCCCATGCCCATGGCAGCGGCCCCTTGCTGGAGGTCACCGACGCCGTGACCGTGGCGCCCCACTCGGTGCCAGCGTTCACGAAGCCCTGGAAAAGCGGCGACCGGATCGCCAAGGCGGGCACCCTGATCGGGTGGAACGCGGCGCTGCCGGTCATCACGCCCTACGACGATTGCGTGCTGGTGATGCCCACGCTGCTGCACGCGCGGCCCGGCGCCACGCTGGTCCGCTTCGCCCGCACCACGCCCTAGGCGGGTTGGCCCGCCGGCAGCACCAGCAGCGCGCGGAAGTCGTTCACGTTGGTGTGCGTGGGCCCGGTGATCACCAGGTCGCCCAGCGGCTCGAAAAAGCCGTAGGCGTCGTTGCGCTCCAGGTGCTGGCCCACCTTCAGGCCTTTCGCCGCCGCGCGCGCCAGGGTGTCGGGCGTGACCAGCGCACCCGCGTTGTCCTCGATGCCGTCGATGCCGTCGGTGTCGGCCGCAATGGCCCACACGTTCGCCTGCCCGCCCAGGGCCTGGGCCAGGCCCAGGCAGAACTCGCCCGCGCGCCCGCCGCGCCCTCTGGGCTGGCCCTCGGCGCGCGGGCGCACCGTGACCGTGGTCTCGCCACCGCTGAGCAGCACGCAGGGCGCCTGGAACGCGCTGCGGCCCAGGGCCACCGAGCGCGCCAGCGCCGCATGCACCTTGCCCACCTCGCGCGATTCGCCTTCGATCTCGTCGCTGAGGATGTGCGCGGCCAGCCCGAGCGCGCGCGCGGCCTCGGCCGCGGCCTCCAGGCTTTGCTGCGGCGTGGCGATCAGGCGCGTGTCGTGGCCGGCCAGGCGCGGATCGCCCGGCTTGGGCGTTTCCAGCGCGCCCGATTCGAGGGCGGCGCGCACCGGCGCCGGCACGGCGATGCGGTAGCGGTCCAGGATGGCGAGCGCGTCGGCGCAGGTGCTGGCGTCGGCCACGGTGGGGCCGCTGGCGATCACGCTCACGTCGTCGCCGGGCACGTCGCTGATGGTGAGCGTGACCACCTGCGCGGGCGCGCAGGCCGCCGCCAGCCGCCCGCCCTTGATGCGCGAGAGGTGCTTGCGCACGGTGTTCATCTCGCCGATGTGCGCGCCGCTGTCCAGCAGCTCGCGGTTGATGCGCTGCTTGTCCTGCAGCGTGAGGCCTTCGCAGGGCAGCGTGAGCAGGGCCGAGCCGCCGCCCGAGATGAGGCACAGCACCAGGTCATCGGCCGTGAGGCCTTGAACGAGTTGCAGGATGCGCTGCGCGGCCGCCAGGCCGGCCGTGTCGGGCACGGGGTGCGAGGCCTCCACCACCTCGATGCGCTCGAGCAGCCCCTCGGGGCGCGGCGGCGTGTGGTGGTAGCGCGTGACCACCAGGCCCGACAGCGGCGCCTCGGCCGGCCACAGCGCCTCCACCGCCTGGGCCATGGCGCCACCGGCCTTGCCCGCGCCGATGACCACCGTGCGCCCCTTGGGCGGCGGCGGCAGGAAGGCCGCGGTGTTGTGCAGGGGCAGCGCGCGGCGCACGGCGGCGTCGTACAGGTGGCGCAGCAGGGCGCGGGGGTCTTGGGTGGCGAAGGTCATGTCGGGCGGGGCTGGGTGGGAGGTATCGCGGCCAGCCGGCATTGTCCACAAGGCCGCGAGGGCCGCGGGGAACGGCGTGCGTCGGCACCCGGCCCCGACACCCCCGCCCGAAGGACCTGGAAAGGAACGCGCCTCAGGCCGCGCCGGGCCAGCGCAGCGGGCGCTCCTCGAACTCCGTGCTCAGCACCACCGTGCTGGTGGTGCGCGCCACGCCCGGAATGGCCTTGATGGCGTAGAGCACGTCTTCCAGCGCGCGCGCGTGCGTGGTGCGCAGCTTGGCCATGAAGTCGTACTCGCCGGCCACGCTGTGCAGCTCCAGCACCTCGGGCAGCTCGCGCAGGCGCGGCGCGATCTCGCGGCAGTGCACGCCGCCGTCGTTGCGGATGGCGACGAAGGCGGTGAAGTGCAGGCCCACGCGCTCTGGGTCCACGCGCAGCGAAAAGCGCTCGATCACGCCGCGCTCGACCATCTTCTTCACCCGCTCGTGCACGGCCGCCGTGGACAGGCCCACCTCGGCCGCCACGTCGGCATAGGAGCGGCGGCTGTCGGCGCTCAGCGCCGTAAGAATTCCGGCGTCGATGCCATCGAGCTGAATATTTGCTTGCATGCGAGCCCAACTCTGATAAAAATACGAACCCTCGGCCAATCGCCGGAAATCTTACGACACAGGTGGCCGCATGCCGTCCATTTTCAACCGATTCGGGGCGGACAACGCCTCCTGGCGCCTCGCCCTGGCGCTGCTGATCGTCTACCTCGTCTGGGGTACCACCTACTTCGCGCTGGCCGTGGCCATGCAGACCCTGCCGCCAGTGCTCATGAACGGGGCCCGTTTCATCGCGGCCGGCCTGGCCATGCTGGCCATCGCCCGCTGGCGGGGCCTGGCCTGGCCCACGGCGGCGCAGTGGCGCGCCAGCGCGCTCATCGGCGGGCTGATGGCCTTCGCCGCCATGGCCCTGGTGGTGCTGGCCCAGCAGGCCGGCATCGGCTCCGGGCTGATGGCCACGGTGGTGACCACCATGCCCATGTGGCTGGCGCTGTGGACGCGCTGGGGCGGCGAGCGCGTGCCGCTGACCAGCTGGCTGGGCCTGGTGCTGGGCGCGGCGGGCGCCGCGTTGCTGGCACTGGAAGGCGACTTCTCCACCACCCTGCTGGGCACGCTGTGCGCCTTCGGCGCGCCACTGGCCTGGAGCCTGGGCTCCTATGCCTCGCGCAAGCTCGCGCTGCCGCCACCGGCCATGGCCTCGGCCGCGCAGTGGCTGCTGGGCGGCCTGCTGTGCACGCTGGCCGCGCTGCTGTTCGAGCCGGGCGCGCGCGGCTTCCAATGGGCGCAGGTGTCGGTGGCCTCGGCCCTGGCCTGGCTCTACCTGGTGGTGATGGGCACCATGGTCACGCTCAACGCCTACCTGTGGCTGCTGAAGAACACCAGCGCCGCGCTGGCGGGCAGCTACTCCTTCGTGAACCCGGTGGTGGCCCTGGCGGTGGGCGTGGGCTTCGGCGACGAGCGGCTCACGGGCTGGGTGTTCGTCGCCCTGCCCCTGATCGGCGCGGCGCTGGCGCTGATCCTCTACGGCCGGCCGGTGGTGGACGCCGCCGGCGCGCTGTGGCGGCGGCTCGCGCCTTCTCAGGCCAGGACCTGAAGCAACCAGCGGTTGAGGTCGCCCACTTCCTCGGGGCACACGCTGTGGCCCATGGGGTAGCTGTGCCATTGCACCGGGTGGCCCAGCGCCAGCAGGGCGTCGCGCGAGGCCTCGCCGCGCGCGGGCACCACGATGTCGTCCGCATCGCCGTGCGCCATGAAGATGGGCAGGCCGGCGTTGGCCGCGCTGCGCTCGGCCGCCGTGCGATCGGGCAGCGGCAGGTAGCCCGAGAGCGCCACCAGCCCGGCCAGGCGCTGCGGCGCGCGCAGGCCGGTGAGCAGCGTCATGGCGCAGCCCTGCGAAAAACCCATCAGCACGATGCGCGAGGCCGGCACGCCCATGCCGATCTCGCGGTCGATGAGCGCCTGCACCTGCGCCTGGGAGGCGCGCAGGCCGGCCTCGTCCTCGCGGCGCGGCTGGCCGGGGTCGGCCGGCGGCGGGTAGATGTCGTACCAGGCGCGCATGGCGTAGCCGCCGTTCAGCGTGACGGGCCGCACCGGCGCGCTGGGAAAGACGAAGCGCACCGGGCCGACGGCCGACAGGTCCAGCATCTGCGCCACCGGCACGAAGTCGTTGCCATCGGCACCCAGGCCGTGCAGCACGATGAGGCTGGCCGCGGTGGGCGCGTCGGGCGCGCCCGAGCGGCCTTCGAGCCGCTCGAGTTCGAGGGGGGTGTCGTTCATGGGATGGCAGCATAGCCGCGCGCCCCCGACAATGCGCCGCATGACCCCCGAGACCCTGCTGCACCACGTCGACACCGGCCGGCCCTGGGCCGCGCGCCTGAGCACCCGCCCCGGCTACGGCCTGGACACCGCCTACGCCGACGCCCTGGCCGTGCGCGCGCTGCGCGTGGCGCGGGGCGAGCGCCCCCTGGGCTACAAGGTGGGCTTCACCAACCGCGGCATCTGGCCGGTCTACAACGTCTACGCACCCATCTGGGGCAGCGTATACGACAGCACCGTGGTGTTCTGCGACGGTGAGGGCCGGCTCGACCTGTCCCACACCTGCGAGCCGCGCATCGAGCCCGAGGCGGTGTTCGGCTTGCGCACGGCGCCCGCCGCCGAGGCCTCCATCGGCGATCTTTTCGACGCCCTGGACTGGGTCGCGCCGGGCTTCGAGATCGTGCAGTCGCACCTGGCGGGCTGGAAGTTCGAGGCCCCCGACACCGTGGCGGACGGCGGCCTGCACGCGCGCCTGCTGGTGGGCCGGCGGATGCCGGTGCGCGAGATCGCAGCCGACGCCGCCGGCCTGGACGCCGCCCTGGCCGGCGCGGGTGTGGTGCTGGCGCGCGACGGCCAGGCGCTGGACCGGGGCAAGGGCGCGGCCGTGCTCGACGGCCCCGTGCAGGCCCTGTGGCACTTCGTGCAGGCGCAGCGCGCCTGCCCCGGCGCGCCGGCGCTGCGAGCGGGCGACATCGTCACCACCGGCACCTGGACCGACGCCTGGCCTGTCGCCCCGGGCCAGGTCTGGCACGGCGCCTTCGATGCGCCGCTGTCGCCGCTGAGCCTGCGGCTGGAGTGAGCTCCCCAATCCAGGGGGGACACGGGGAAAACCCACTGAGGAAATCGCGCACCGCTCGCTAGGCTGGCCGGGTTTCAGACACCAAGGAGACCCGTCCATGAGCGAGAAGATCGCGCCCGCGCTGCTGGCCCTGCAACGCCTGTACGACTGGGAGACCAAGGCGCCCGCGCGCGTGGCCCTCACGCAGCCCATGGGCGGCGGCGTGGTGCACGACTTCACCTGGGCCCAGGTGGCCGACCAGGTGCGCCGCATGGCCGCGCACCTGCAGGCCCAGGGCTGGGAACCCGGCAGCAAGGTCGCCATCCTGTCCAAGAACTGCGCCTGGTGGATGATGAGCGACCTGGCGATCTGGATGGCCGGGCACGTGTCGGTGCCGCTGTACCCCACGCTCGCGCCCGAGACCATCCGCCAGATCCTCACGCACAGCGAGTCCAAGGCCCTATTCGTGGGCAAGCTCGACGGCTGGGACGGCATGAAGCCGGGCGTGCCCGCCGGCCTGCCCTGCATCAGCTACCCGCTGTCGCCGGTGGATGCGATCCAGGACTACGACGGCTGGGACGCCATCTGCGCGCGCACCGGGCCGCTCCAGGGCCAGCCCGTGCGTGCCGAGGACGATCTCGCCACGCTGATCTACACCTCGGGCACCACCGGCCTGCCCAAGGGCGTGATGCACAGCTTCGGCAACTTCGCCTGGGCCATCGACCGCGGCCTGCAGCGCATCCCGCTCACGGCCAAGGACCGCATGCTGAGCTACCTGCCGCTGGCCCATGTGGTGGAGCGCATGCTGGTCGAGCACGGCTGGCTGCGCACGGGCATGCACGTGTTCTTCGCCGAATCGCTGGACACCTTCGCGGCCGACCTGCAGCGCGCGCGGCCCACGGTGTTCTTCTCGGTCCCGCGTCTGTGGGTCAAGTTCCAGCAGGGCATCCACGCCAAGATGCCGCCGGCCAAGCTGGAGCGGCTGCTGCGCATTCCCCTGCTGGGCGGCATCGTGCGCCGCAAGATCCAGAAGGCCCTGGGCCTGGACCAGTGCCAGTTCGCCGCCGGCGGCGCCGCGCCCATGCCGCCCGCGCTGCTGCAGTGGTACGCCCAGTTGGGCATCCCCATCAACGAGGGCTACGGCATGACCGAAAACCTCGCGCTCTCGCACATCACCGAACCGGGCAAGAACCAGCGTGGCACGGTGGGCCCCCCCTACCCCGGCGTGGAGCAGCGCCTGGACCCGCAGACCGGCGAAATCCAGATGCGCAGCCAGGCGCTGATGCAGGGCTACTACAAGGAACCCGAGAAGAGCCGCGAGGCCTTCACCGAGGACGGCTGGCTGCGGACCGGCGACAAGGGCAGCATCGACGCCGCCGGCCTGCTGAGCATCACCGGCCGCGTGAAGGACCTGTTCAAGACCGGCAAGGGCAAGTACGTGGCGCCCGCGCCCATCGAGGACAAGCTGGTCATGCACGAGGCGGTGGAGGCCTGCGTGGTGACGGGCGCCAACCTGGGCCAGCCGCTGGGCATCTGCATGCTCAGCCCCGAGGCGTCCGCGAAGGCGAAGAACGCCGACGAACGCGCCGCGCTGGAGCGCTCGCTGGCCGAGCACCGGGCGGCCATCAACGCCACCCTCGACCCGCACGAGCAGATGCAATGCCTGGTCGTGGTGTCCACGCCCTGGACGGTGGACAACGACATGATCACGCCGACCTTCAAGGTCAAGCGCAACCGCATCGAGGACGTGTACGCCCGCCACTACGAGAAGTGGGAGGTCACCGGCAAGCCGGTGATCTGGGCCGACTGATCCGCCAGCGGCCTGCACTACGATCGCGGCATGCACATCCTGCTCACCGGCGCCGCCGGCTTCATCGGCATGCACACCGCGCTGCGGCTGCTCGCGCGCGGCGACACCGTCACCGGCATCGACAACCTCAACGACTACTACGACCCGGCGCTCAAGCAGGCCCGGCTGGAGCGGCTGCGGCCGCACGCCCAGTTCCGCTTCGAGCGCCTGGACCTGGCCGACCGCGCCGGCATGGAGGCGCTGTTCGCGCGCCAGCGCTTCGACGCCGTGGTGCACCTCGCCGCGCAGGCCGGCGTGCGCTACTCCATCACGAATCCGCACGCCTACCTGGAGAGCAACCTCACCGGCTTCGGCCACGTGCTCGAAGGTTGCCGCGCCCAGGGCCTGGGGCACCTGGTCTACGCCTCCAGTTCCAGCGTCTACGGCGGCAACACCAAGATGCCGTTCGAGGAGAGCGACCCGGTCGACCACCCCGTGAGCCTGTACGCCGCCACCAAGAAGGCCAACGAGCTGATGGCGCACACCTACAGCCACCTCTACCGGCTGCCCGCCACCGGCCTGCGCTTCTTCACGGTGTACGGGCCCTGGGGCCGGCCCGACATGGCCTACTTCTCCTTCACCAAGGCCGTGCTCGAAGGCCGCACCATCGACGTCTTCAACCACGGCGACATGAAGCGCGACTTCACCTGGATCGACGACATCGTCGAGGGCCTGCTGCGCGTGCTCGACAAGCCCGCCACGCCCGAGAGCGAGGGTGGCGCGCCGCACCGCGTGTTCAACATCGGCAACCACGACCCGGTGCAGCTGATGGAGTTCATCGCCTGCATCGAGCGCGCCACCGGCCGCGAGGCCAGCAAGCGGCTGCTGCCCATGCAGCCCGGCGACGTGCCCGCCACCTACGCGAGCACCAAGGCCCTGAACGACTGGGTGGGCTTCGCCCCGGCCACGCCGCTGGCCGAGGGCATTGAGCGCTTCGTGCGCTGGTACCGCGACTACTACAAGGTCTGAGGCGCGGCCTCGGGCGCCAGACCCACCAGGCGCTCGATCACGCGCGGCGCGGCGCGCTCGCACATGGCCATCACGTTCTCGAAGCCTTGCAGGGGGCCGTAGTAGGGGTCGGGAACCTCGTCGAACCCCAGACCCGCGTAATCCAGGAACAGGTGCAGCTTGTGCGCCTGCGGTGGCGGGCAGCGGCGCCGCAGTTGCGCAAGATTGCCTTCGTCCATGGCGAGGATGGCGTCGAAGCGCTCGAAATCCTCGGGCCGCACGGCGCGCGCCCGCTCGGCGTCGATGGCCACGTAGCCGCGTGCGCGCGCCAGCTTGACCGCGCGGCTGTCGGCGCGCTCACCCGTGTGGCCGCCGTACACGCCCGCCGAATCCACCGCGACGCGCCCTTGCAGGCCGCGGCGTTCCACCTCGGCCTGCAACACCGCGCTGGCCATGGGCGAGCGGCAGATATTGCCCATGCAGACCACCAGTACCTGTTGCATGGGCCCGAGCATAACCAGCCCCACCCAAGAAAAAGCCCGCCGGAGGGCGGGCCTTCTCAAGGGCACGAAGGCGCTCAGATCTTGTACGCGTCCAGATCCTTGCCAGCGGCGAGCGCATCGCGCACCCACTGCGGCTTGCGGCCCGGGCCGCCGGCCCAGAGTTCGCCGTTGGGGCCACGGTACTTGGGCGCCGCGCCCGACTTGGACTTGGCCGCCTTGCGGCCGCCCGCGCTGGCGCCGCCCAGATCGGCCACGCTGATGCCGTACTGCTTCATCTTGGCCTTGATGTCGGCGATCACATTGGACAGTTCGTCCTTGCGGGCCTGCTCGGCCTGCGCCATCAGCGATTGCGCCTGGGCCATCAGTTCGGAATACGTTGCCATACCGGTAATCCTTGTCGCTTTGTGAAATGAATCGGGGCATCGATGCGATGCGCCGTGAATTCTATTCGCTTTTCACAGGGAATCGACGAAGCCTTGCAGTTCGTTTGGCAATTCCGTTTGCAATTGCAAAGGAGATTGGCTTTGCGGATGGGTCAGGCGCAGGCGCCAGGCGTGCAGGAACATGCGTTTGAGGCCATGCCGCGCCAATTCCCGGTTGCGTTCGAAATCGCCGTATTTGTCGTCGCCGGCGATCGGGTGGCCGGCGCTGGCCAGGTGCACGCGGATCTGGTGCGTGCGTCCGGTCTTGATGGTGACCTCCAGCAGGCTCAGCGGCCCGCCCCCGCCGGGCGAGGATGCCCAGCGGCGCGCCACTTTGACGAGAGTGATCGCCCGCATGCCATCGGGATCGTCGGCCGAGGTCACGCGCACACGCCGCTCGCCGTCGGCCAGCAGGTACTTGTGCAGTGGCACGTCGATCACCTTGCGCGCCGCCGGCCAATCGCCCAGCACCAGCGCCAGATAGGTCTTGCCGGTTTCCCGTTCGCGAAACTGGTCCTGCAAGGCCTTCAGCACGCTCTTCTTTTTCGCAATGAGCAACAGCCCGCTGGTTTCGCGGTCCAGCCGATGCACCAATTCGAGCAGACGGGCGGTTGGCCGCGATTGCCGCAATTGCTCGATGACGCCAAAACTGACACCACTGCCACCGTGCACGGCAACCCCTGCCGGCTTGTGAATCGCGAGCAATCCCTCGTCTTCGTGCACCACCGGGAATTCGCGCGCGGGGGCCGGCCGTTCGGCCTTTTCCTCGACGCGCGCGGACAGTCGAATGGGCGGAATGCGCAACACGTCACCGGCGGCCACGCGCTCGTCGGCGCTGGCGCGCGCCTTGTTGCGGCGCACCTCGCCGGAACGGATGACCCGGTAGATGTGGGTCTTGGGCACGCCCTTGAGGTGGCGCATGAGGAAGTTGTCCAGCCGCTGGCCGTCGGACTCCTCGTCGACGGTGATGTGGCGGACGGCAGGCGGGGTGTCTATCGGGGCTTTCATGTATCCACCACGGACGCGGGGGACGTGTCTATAATGCGCCACGCCCGTTGTGTGCTGTAAGTGTTTGATTTGCCTTGAGTTTAAGGCAGCGGACACCGCAGTGGCCGACCCGGATGCCGGGAGCCCGGCGGGCGAAGGTGGCCAGCCGCGGCACCCGGCCCTTGCGCCAGACCCCGATGCCGCTTCGTGCATCCCGGTCGGCCCCCGTGCCGGAGGACGCCGCGGTGGAATCCGCAGACCCACAGCGAACCGACAACGGAATACCCCAATCGCCCAGGCCCCGACAGCAACGGCCTGGACGAGGAGACGACCCAGCAGCCACCGAGGCCCGACGCTGTCACCGACAGCCGTCGACCCCTAGCGGCCCTGCCCTCGGCTCCACGCGCCCATGCCCGACCCGGCACCCTGTCGCAGCGCCCGAGCGCGCGCACCGTGCCCAGTCACGGCTCTCCGGCAATTCCTCCTACGTTCGTTGCGTGTGCGGCTTCCCGGCCTTGCGGGCGGCCCGGGCAGATCGGCCCGAGCGCCGCCGTGTGCCAACGAAGGGAAACGCACCATGAAACGCATGCTGATCAACGCCACGCAGGCCGAAGAGCGCCGGCTGGCGATCGTGGACGGGCAGAAACTGCTCGACTACGAAATCGAGATCGAGGGGCGCGAACAGCGCAAGGGCAACATCTACAAGGCCGTCGTCACGCGCGTCGAGCCCTCGCTGGAGGCCTGCTTCGTCGACTACGGCGAAGACCGCCACGGCTTCCTGCCGTTCAAGGAAATCGCCCGCCAGTTCTTCCAGGGCAACGTCTCGCCCTCGCAGGCGCGCATCCAGGACGTGATCAAGGAAGGCCAGGAGCTCATCGTCCAGGTCGAGAAAGAGGAGCGTGGCAACAAGGGCGCGGCCCTCACCACCTTCATCAGCCTGGCCGGCCGCTACGTGGTGCTGATGCCCAACAACCCGCGCGGCGGTGGCGTCTCGCGCCGCATCGAGGGCGATGAGCGCGCCGAACTCAAGGCCGCGCTCGACCAGCTCGAGTACCCCAATGGCATGAGCATCATCGCGCGCACGGCCGGCATCGGCCGCGACGCCGCCGAGCTGCAGTGGGACCTGAACTACCTGCTCAAGCTCTGGACCGCCATCGACGGCGCCGCCGGCGCCGGCAAGGGCGCCTTCCTGATCTACCAGGAATCGAGCCTGGTGATCCGCGCCATCCGCGACTACTTCAACAGCGACATCGGCGAGATCCTCATCGACACCGATGACATCTACGAGCAGGCGCACCAGTTCATGAGCCACGTGATGCCCGAGCACGGGCACCGCGTGAAGCGCTACCGCGACGACGCGCCGCTGTTCAGCCGCTTCCAGATCGAGCACCAGATCGAGACCGCCTACAGCCGCATCGTGCAGTTGCCCAGCGGCGGCGCCATCGTGATCGACCAGACCGAGGCCCTGGTGGCCGTGGACGTGAACTCGGCGCGCGCCATCAAGGGCGGTGACATCGAGGAAACCGCCACGCGCACCAACCTCGAAGCCGCCGATGAAGTGGCGCGCCAGGCCCGCCTGCGCGACCTCGGCGGCCTCATCGTCATCGACTTCATCGACATGGAGGAGAGCAAGAACCGGCGCGAGGTGGAAAACCGCCTGCGCGACGCGCTGCGCCAGGACCGCGCGCGCGTGCAGTTCGGCTCCATCAGCAAGTTCGGCCTGCTCGAAATGAGCCGCCAGCGCTTGAAGCCCATGCTCAGCGAAGGCGCTTCCATCCCCTGCCCGCGCTGCGGCGGCTCCGGCCACATCCGCGACACCGAGTCCTCGGCGCTGCAGATCCTGCGCGTCATCCAGGAAGAATCGCTCAAAGACAGCACGGCCGCCGTGCTTGTGCAAGTGCCGGTGGAGGTGGCGAGCTTCCTGCTCAACGAAAAGCGCACCGAGATCACCAAGATCGAACTCAAGCAGCGCATCAGCGTGCTGCTGGTGCCCAACAAGTCGCTCGACACGCCCAACTACAAGCTCGAGCGCCTCAAGCACGACGACCCGCGCCTGGACAACCTCGACTCCAGCTACAAGCTGGCCGAGGAAGTGGACGACGTGGCCAGCTTCACGCGCCGCAGCCAGGAACGCACCAACAAGCAGGAGCCGGTGATCAAGGGCGTGCTGCCCGACGCGCCGGCGCCCGTGGCCGTGCCCAAGCCGGCACCCGCCCCGGCGGCCCCGGTGGCCGTGGCCGCCCCCGTACCCGCTGCCGCGCCGGCCGAAAAAGGCTTCTTCGGCTGGCTCAAGGGCCTCTTCGGCGGCGCCCCCACCGCCACCCCCGCGCCCGCGCCGGCCGCCACCCCCGCCGCCAAGGACACCGGCCGGGGCGATGGCCGCCGCGACGCTGGCCGCGACGGCGGCCGGGGCCGTGGCAACCGCGGTGGCCGCGGTGGCGAAGGCCGTGAGGGCCGCGACAACCGCGAAGGCCGTGGCCAGCGCGACGGCCAGCCGCGCGAGGCGCAGGCGGCCGACGGCCAGCGCCCGAACGGTGGCCGCAACGGCGAGAACCGCCGGGGTGAGGGCCGCCAGGACAACCGCGGCGAAGGCCGCGCCGACAACCGCGAGGGCCGTGGCGAAGGCGCCCGCGGCCAGAACGAGCGCCGCGAGCGCCGAGGCGAGCGCCGCGACGCGCCTGCCGCCGAGACCGCCGAACTGAACGCCACCGCCGCGCCGTCCACCGACACGGCCGACAACGCCGACGCGCAGAACCGCCGCGAGCCGCGCCGTGGCCGTGGGCGTGACGGCCGGGAGGGCCGCGAGGGCGAGCAGCAGCGCCGCCGCCCCGAGGGCCAGGACGTGCCGCGCGGTGGCGAGGAAGCCGCCGCCTCCGCAGAAGCCGTTGCCGCCAGCCCCGAGCAGGGCGACGACAACGCCCAGCGCGCGCCGCGCGAGCGCCGCACCCGCGACCGCTACGGCCGCGACCGCCGCGAACGCGGCCCGCGCGACGAAGCCGCCGCCGATGCGCCCGCCGAAGCCGGCGACACCGTGCCCATGGCCATGGAGGGCGAAGCCGCCGAGGACACGCCGCCGGTGCGCAGCTACTTCACCGTGCCCGCCGCCGCGCCCGTGGCCGCCCCGGTGAGCGCCCCCACCCCCGCGCCGGCGGCGCAGAGCGCCCCAAGCGCTGCCGCGCCGGTGGCTGCCGCGCCGGTCGCCGCCGCCCCCGCGCCGGTCCCGGCCGAGGCGCCGCGCGGCATGCCCAAGGTGCAGGCCTACCAACTCGGTGTGGACGAACTGCGCGCCGTGGCCGCCTCCAGCGGCCTGGAATGGGTCAACTCCGACGCCGAGAAGGTCGCCCAGGTGCAGGCCGCCATCGCCGCCGAGCCCGCGCCCATCCATGCGCCGCGCGAGCCCAAGCCGCCCGTGGTCGTGGACGAAGGCCCGCTGGTGCTGGTCGAGACCCGCAAGGACCTGCGCGACATGACGCTGCCCTTCGAGCAGCGCTGACCGGCCGGCGCGGCGCCACCGGCGCCGCGTGGAAGGCCCAAAACACAAAGGCCAGCGGGAACGCTGGCCTTTGTGTTTTGGGGGACGCCCCCGGGCCCGCCCCACGGCGGCGGCTTCAGTCGATCTGCGCGGCCTGCCGCCAGGCCTCTTGCGCGGCCTCGGTGTCGCCACGTTCCTCGGCCAGCCGCGCCAGCGAGCGCCAGGTGCGCCGGCGCAGCGTGGCGTCGCGCAGCCCACTGCGCGCCAGTCCCAGCAGTTGCGCGGCCTTGCCCCACAGCTGGCGGTGCAGGCAGGCCTGGCCCGCCAGGTACTGCAGGTGCGGGTTCTGCGGCCACTGGCGCTGCAGCAGCTCCAGGCGCGCCAGGCCGGCGGCGTCGAGTTGCGCCAGGTCCGGCTCCAGCGCGAGCGCGAGGCGGGCCTGGTGGCGTTCGTCGAGTGCGCCGAAATCCTCCCACAGGGGCGCCAGCCAGCCCCGCACGCGCGTGGCGACGTCCTCGCCGCGCATGTCCTCGCGGCTCTCGTCGGCGCCCTCGTTCTCTTCCCGCCGCGACAGCGCGTGCGCGCGGTCGGCCGCGGCCAGCGCCAGCTCGGGCATGGCGCGCTCGGCGGCATCCAGGCCATCCCACACCCGCTGCAGCTGGGTCAGGTCGTGCGCGCCGCGCAGCGCGTCCAGCGCCAGGCCCAGCAGCAGGCTGCGCGCGGCCTCGGGCGAGAAGGCGCGGTGCTTGGCCAGCAGGCGGGCGGTTTCCAGCGCCTCGCCAGTGGCATCGCCCAGGCGCGCCACGCGCAGCTTCAGGCGCAGGGCCTGCACGCGGCGCTGCGCACCCTGCGGCAGCTCGGCCAGGCGCGCGCGCGCGGCGCTGGCGTCGCGGTCTTCCACCGCCCAGCGGGTGGCGCGCAGCAAGGCGCCCTCCAGCACCTCGGGGGAGTGGCGCGCCATGGCGGGGTTCAGCGCGGACTGCAGGTGCTCGTCGCGCTGCGCGCGGTTCTGCAGCGAATGCGCGCTCTCGGCCGCCAGCAGGTGGGCCAGGGCGCGCAGCTGCTCCCGGCGCGGCCAGTCGGCGCTGGTGCTGCCGCCGAGGTGGTCGAGCGCGTTCTGCGCCGCCGACTGCGCGCGCACGAAGCGCCCCGCCAGCTGGTTGGACAGCGCGTCCAGCACCCAGCCCACCACCGCGCGTTCCATCTGTTGGCTGCGCCAGCGCCGCGCCTGCAGCGGCAGCTCGCGCAGCAGGGCCAGCGCGCGCAGCGCGGCGTACAGCAGCACGAAGCCCCCCACGAGCACGAACAGCACGAGGTTGAAGGACACGTCGAAGCGCCAGGGCGGCCAGAACAGCGTGACGGTGCCGCGGTTGTCGCCCATCAGCATGGCCAGGGCCACGGCCAGGGCCGCCAGGCCGAGCAGCCAGAACACACTGCGCATGGCGCCCCGCTGCCGCGCCCGCATCAGCGGCCTCCGGCGGCCGCGGCCAGCGCCGCGAGCGTGTCGTCGGGGCGCGGCAGGTCCTGCGCCACCAGGTCGCGGCGCAGGCGGCCCAGGCCGCCGAGCGCGCTGGCCACGGCCGGCGCGCTGGTGTCGAAGTAGTGCTGCAGCAGGCCTTCGACGGCCACCACGTCGGCGCGCGCGGCGCTCATCTGGCGCGCCAGCAGGGCCAGGCGCGCATTGAGCAGCTTGAGCTTGATGTTCTCGCGCAGGAAGAAGGCCTGCTCGGGTGCGAGCAGCGCGGCCTCGGGGTGGTCGATGCGGCTCACGTGCACGAGGTCGCGCGAGCCTTGCACGACCTGCCCGAAGGCCTCGCGCCACCAGCGGTTCCAGCGCTCGGCGAAGCGCTGCCAGGGCGAGGCGTCGGCGGCTGGGTCCGCGTCGGCGGCGGGGGCGTCGGGTGCCGCGGCGGGCGCGCCCGCCTCCGGCGCGGGCCGGCGCGGCTTGCGCGGCGCGGCGCGCTCCACGCCCACGGCGTTGAGCGTCGGCCAGCCGTCGACCTGGCGCACCAGTTCATCGATCTGCAAGGCCAGGTTGGGAATGTCGGCGAGCGCGGCGGCGCGGATGCGGTCGACGTCGCGCGCGATGGCGCGCTGCACCGGGTTCAGGCGCGGCTGAGCGGCGCGCTGGATGCGCTGGTCGGCCGCCTGCAGGGCGGACACCATCGGCTGCGCGCTGCCGGTGAGCTGGGCCTGCTGCAGCGCCAGGCGCAGCGAGGCTTCGAGGTCCTGGATGAGGTTGTCGTCGCGCGAGCGCGACAGCGAAAGCATCAGCTCCTCAAGCTGGCTGCGCTGCAGGCTGACCTCCGACAGGCGCACCTCGGCCACGCCCAGGCGCGCCTGCAGCTCCTGCACCTGTGCCTCGGCCTGCGAAGCGACGGTGCGGGCCTCCACCACCTGCAGCTCGGCGTCGTGCGCGCGCCGCGCGAGTTCGGCCTGTGTGAGGTTGAGGCGCTGCCACATCATGCCGGCCATGACCAGCGCGGCGGCGGCCACCACCAGCGCCAGCAGGGTCAGGCCCACACCCGCACGCCGCGGCGCGTCGGGCGCAGGACTGGTGGGGGAAGGGGCGCTGGGCGCGGGGGCCGCCACGGGCGCGGGATCGTTGTCGGGTGCGTTCATGGCGAGGCAGATGCCCAGGATTCTAGGCCGCGCCCCACGTCGGCCAATGTAGGACGGCACCGGATCACCCGGGTGAAACCCAGGGCCAGCGCCGCCTCGGCGATGCGCGGGTGCGTGGCCAGGGCGACCGCGCGCGCGCCGGCGGGCCAGTGGCCCTGCAGGGCCTGCACCGCCTCGCTGCTGCTGAACAGCCACACGGTGGCGGGGCCGCTGGCGGCGCGCAGGCGCTCGCGATCGGCCTCGCCGGGCGGCCGGCGCTCGCGCCGGTAGGCCACGCAGGCCTCGACCTCGGCACCGGCCGCGCGGCACTGTTCGATGAGCCAGTCGCGGCCCTGGCCCGACGGGTCGCCCTCGGCGGCGCCGCTGGTGCCACGCACCACCAGCACGCGCCGGCCCGGCGCGAGTTGGGTGCGCACCACCGGCCACAGGTGCTCGGAGTCAAACTGCTCGGCCGCCGGCGGGGGCGTGTCGATGCGGTCCTCGCCCACGCCGAGCGGCCACAGCGCCTGCGCCAGCGCGCGCGCGGTGCCGGGGCCAGGCGCCCAGAAGCGCGTGTGTGCGTTCGGCGGCGCCACGGGCTCGGCGAAGAAGCGCTGCGCGGCGGCGCTGCTGACGAACATCAGCGCGTCCTGCTTCGGCCAGGCCGCGCGCCAGGTGCGCAAGCGCTCCAGCGCCGGGCCTTCGGGCGGCTCGGCAATTCGCAGCAGCGGCCAGGCCTCGGCGGGCCAGCCGCGCTCGCGCAGCGACGCCACCCAGCGCCCGGCCTCGGGCTCGGGACGCGTGACGATCACCCGTTCGATGGCGTGCGCGGCAGCGGCGGCCAAGGCCTCAGGCCTCCCCGTGCGGGGCGTGCGCGCCGGCAGCGCGCAAGGCGGCGGCGACGCGCGCGCCCAGGGCCTCGGCCTCGTCCAGGCTGGCCACCGAGGCGGTGTCCTCGGCGCGCACCAGCGTGGCGGCGCCCTCGGGTTCGCCCCAGGCGGTGCGCAGCCACAGGCGCTCGCCCACCCATTCGGCGTGCGCGGCCAGCGGCATGGAGCAGCTGCCGCCCATGGCGCGCGAGACGGCGCGCTCGGCCGCCACGCGCAGCCAGGTGGCCTGGTGCGCCAACGGGCGCAGCGCTTCGATCAGGTCGGCGCGGTCGGCGCGCACCTCGATGCCGAGAGCGCCCTGCCCCGCCGCCGGCAGCGATTGCGTGGGTTCGAAGACGGCGCGGATGCGATCGCCCAGGCCCAGGCGCTTGAGCCCGGCGGCGGCGAGCACGATGCCTTGGTACTGGCCCTCATCGAGCTTGCGCAGGCGCGTGTCGAGGTTGCCGCGCAGGGGCTCGATGCGCACGTCGGCGCGGCCCAGCGCGGCCAGCGCCTCGCGCAGCAGAACGACGCGGCGCAGGCTGGAGGTGCCCACCACCGCGCCCTGGGGCAGATCGGCCAGGCCCGTCGCGTGCGGCGACACCCAGGCGTCGCGCGGGTCCTCGCGCTCCATCACGCAGGCCAGCGCAAAGCCCTCGGGCAGCTCCATGGGCACGTCCTTGAGCGAGTGCACGGCGATGTCGGCGCGGCCGTCGGCGAGCGCGTGCTCCAGCTCTTTCACGAACAGGCCCTTGCCGCCCACCTTGGACAGCGTGCGGTCGAGGATCTGATCGCCCAGGGTGGTCATGCCCAGCAGCGTGACCGCGTGGCCGCGCGCTTCGAGCAGGGACTGCACGTGCCGGGCCTGCCACAGGGCGAGGCGGCTTTCGCGCGTGGCGATGGTGATGGCCGGGGGCGAAGACATGGGCAAACTCGAAGGACTGACACCCGGCTGACGGAGCGCGGAACACGGGGGAATTCGGTACCCGTTTCGGAACCGGAACAGGGCGCGGGCGATGCTAGCATGCCCCCTCCCCCACCTTTGGTAAGCCTTCCGTCAAGGCCCCTCCCGCCATGAGCCGATCCACCGCGGGCGCCGCCCGACGCGACAAGGACCAACCCCTGATCCTCGACATCCGCCTGCTCGGCCGCATCCTGGGCGACGTGATCCGCGAGCAGGAGGGCAAGGACGCCTTCGAACTCATCGAGCGCATCCGCCAGCTCTCGGTGGCTTTCCGCCGCGACGACGACCGCTCGGCCGACAAGGCGCTGAAGAAGCTGCTCAAGTCGCTCAGCGCCGACCAGACGGTGAGCGTGATCCGCGCCTTCACCTACTTCAGCCACCTCGCCAACCTGGCCGAGGACCGCCACCACATCCGCCGCCGCACCGTGCACGAACGCGCGGGCGAACGCTCGCAGACCGGCAGCCTGGCGTTCGCGCTGGGGCGCCTGCGCGAGGCCGGCGTCGCGCCCGCCCAGGTGGCGCGCACGCTGGCCGGCGCCCACCTATCACCGGTGCTCACCGCCCACCCCACCGAGGTGCAGCGCAAGAGCATCCTGGACGCCGAGCGCGCCATCGCGCGGCTGCTGGCGGCGCGCGACGAGGCCACGCCGCGCGAGCAGGCGGTCATCGACGCGCAACTGCGCGCGCGCGTCACCCAGCTCTGGCAGACGCGGCTGCTGCGCTTCACCAAGCTCAGCGTGGCCGACGAAATCGAGAACGCGCTCAGCTACTACGAGAGCACCTTCCTGCCCGAGATCCCGCGCCTGTATGCCGAACTGGAGGCCGGCCTGGGCCGACCCGTGGCGCCCTTCCTGCGCATGGGCCAGTGGATCGGCGGCGACCGCGACGGCAACCCCAACGTCACCGCCGACACGCTGGAGCTGGCGCTGCGGCGCCAGGCGGAGGTGGCCCTGCGCCACCACCTCACCCAGGTGCACCTGCTGGGCGGCGAGCTGTCCATGTCCGGCATGCTGGTGGGCGCCAGCGAGGCCATGCAGGCCCTGGCCGCGCGCTCGCCCGACACCAACGCGCACCGCCAGGACGAGCCCTACCGCCGCGCGCTCACCGGCATCTACGCGCGGCTGGCGGCCACGCTCACCGCGCTCACCGGCGGCGAGGCCGCGCGCCACGCCGTGGCGCCGCAGGACCCGTACGCCAGCGCGGCCGGCTTCCTGGCCGACCTGCGCACCATCGAGGCCTCGCTGCGCGCCCACCACGGCGAAGCCCTGGTGGACATGCGCCTGAGCGGCCTGATCCGCGCGGTGGAGGTGTTCGGCTTTCACCTCGCCACCATCGACCTGCGGCAAAGCTCCGACCAGCACGAGCTCGCCGTGGCCGAGCTGCTGGCCGCCGCGCGCCTGGCGCCCGGCTACGGCGCGCTCGACGAAGCCGCCAAGCGCGCCGTGCTGCTGCGCGCGCTCGACGACGTGCGCCCGCTGCGCGTGCCCGGCACCGCCTACAGCGAGCACACGCGCAGCGAACTCGCCATCTTCGAGGCGGCGCGGCGCGGCCGCGAGCGCTTCGGCCCGCAGGCCATCCGCCACGCCATCATCAGCCACACCGAAACCGTGAGCGACCTGCTCGAAGTGCTGGTGCTGCAGAAAGAGGCCGGGCTGCTGCACGGCACGCTGAACGACGGCGCGCTGGCGGACCTGATCGTGGTGCCGCTGTTCGAAACGATCGAAGACCTGCGCAACGCCGCGCCCATCCTGCGCGACTACTACGCCCTGCCCGGCGTGCGGGCCATGGTGCAGCGTGGCGCGGCCGACGGCTACGGCGAGCAGGACGTGATGCTGGGCTACTCGGACAGCAACAAGGACGGCGGCATCTTCACCAGCAACTGGTCGCTCTACCAGGCCGAGACGGCCCTGGTGGCGCTGTTCGACGAGCTCAATGCGGGAAAGAAGAAGCCCATCAACCTGCGGATGTTCCATGGCCGCGGCGGCACCGTGGGACGCGGCGGCGGGCCGAGCTACCAGGCCATCCTGGCGCAGCCACCGGGCACCGTGCGCGGCCAGATCCGCCTGACCGAACAGGGCGAGGTGATCGGCGCCAAGTACGCCAACCCCGAGATCGGCCGGCGCAACCTGGAAACCCTGGTGGCCGCCACGCTGGAGGCCACGCTGCTGCAACCCACGCGCGACGCCTCGCCCGCGTTCCTGAAAGCGGCCGAGGCGCTGTCGCAAGCCAGCATGTCGGCCTACCGCGCGCTGGTCTACGAGACGCCGCGCTTCGCCGACTACTTCTTCAGCGCCACGCCGATCCGCGAGATCGCCGAGCTCAACATCGGCTCGCGCCCCGCCAGCCGCAAGGCCACGGGCCGCATCGAGGACCTGCGCGCCATTCCCTGGGGCTTCAGCTGGGGCCAGTGCCGGCTCACGCTGCCGGGCTGGTACGGCTTCGGCTCGGCGGTGCAGGCCTTCGTCGCCGCGGACCCGAAGAACGCCGCGCTGCTCAAGCGCATGCACCGCGACTGGCCTTTCTTCAACACCCTGCTGTCCAACATGGACATGGTGCTGGCCAAGAGCGACCTGGCGCTCGCCTCGCTGTACGCCGAGCTGGTGGAGGACAAGGCCCTGCGGCGGCGCGTGTTCATGGCCATCGAGGCCGAGTGGCAGCGCACGGCACAGGCGCTGGCGCTCATCACCGGCGAGCGCGAGCGCCTCGCGGGCAACGTCGCGCTGCGCCGCTCCATCGAGCACCGCTTCCCCTACATCGACCCGCTGCACCACTTGCAGGTCGAGCTGATCCGCCGGCACCGGGCCGGCACGCTGAATGCCGACGACGAGGGCCGGGCCAAGCGCGGCATCCACATCGCCATCAACGGCATCGCGGCGGGACTGCGCAACACCGGCTGAGCCGACCCCGGTGACAGCGCGGCCAATACCCCCACTTTTACAATGGCAAGCGTGAACCCCCTGCTCAACGCCGACCTGCACTGCCATTCCACCGTCTCGGATGGCACGCTGGCGCCCGAGGCCCTGGCCGCACGCGCCAAGGCCAATGGGGTCGAGCTCTGGGCCCTCACCGACCACGACGAACTCGGCGGCCAGCAGCGCGCCCTGGCCGCCGCCCGCGCCCAGGGCCTGCCCTACCTCACCGGCGTGGAAATCTCCGTCACCTTCGCCGGCATCACCGTGCACATCGTCGGCCTGGGCATGGACCCGGACGACCAGGCCCTGCTCGACGGCCTGCGCGCCACGCGCGGCGGGCGCGAGCAGCGGGCCCGCGAAATGGCCGATGGGCTGGCCCAGGTCGGCATCCCGGACGCCTTCGACGGCGCGCTGCGCTACGTCGGCAACCCGGACCTGATCTCGCGCTCGCACTTCGCGCGCCACCTGGTGGACACCGGCGTCTGCAAGGACATCCCCGAGGTCTTCCGCCGCTACCTCAGCGAGGGCAAGCCCGGCTTCGTGCCGCACCGCTGGGCCGCGCTGGGCGACGCCGTGGGCTGGATCACCGGCGCCGGCGGCATCGCCATCGTCGCCCACCCGGGCCGCTACAAGTTCACCCCCACCGAGGAATACGCCCTGTTCACCGAGTTCAAGCAGCACGGGGGCCGGGCGGTGGAGGTGGTCACCGGCGCCCACAGCCAGGCCGAGTACGCCAAGTACGCCGGCTTCTGCGCCGAGTTCGGCCTGGCCGCCTCGCGCGGCAGCGACTTCCACAGCCCCGACGAGAGCCACACCGACCTCGGGCAGCTGCCGGACCTGCCCGGCAGCGTGACCCCCGTGTGGACCCTGCTGGAAGAGCGGGTGCGTTGATGGGCGCTGCCGCGCCCCGGCCCGGTCAGGCCCTGGCCGGCATCGGCTTCCTGGTGGCCGCGACGGCCTGCTTCGCGGTGCTCGACACCACCGTCAAGGTGGTGGGCGCGGTGGTCTCGGTGCTGCTGGCGCTGTGGTTCCGCTACACCTTCCACGCGGTGGCGGTCACGGCCGTCATGCTGCCGCTGCGCGGGCGCGCGCTGCTGCGCACCGAGCACCCCCGCTACCAGGCGCTGCGCGGCGCGCTGCTGCTGTCGGTGAGCCTGGTGTCCTTTGTCGCCGTGCAGTACATGCCGGTGGGCGAGTTCACCGCCATCGTCATGGTCACGCCGCTGGCGGTGACGCTGCTGGCCGCGCTGTTCCTGGGCGAGCGCGTGGCCCCGCTGCGCTGGCTGCTGGTGGCAGGCGGCTTCGCGGGGGCGCTGATGGTGGTGCGCCCGGGCGGCGGAGTGCTGGGCTGGGCCGCGCTGATCCCGCTGGGGATGGTCTTCCTCTATGCCTGGTTCCAGATCCTCACCGCCAAGATGGCGCGCACCGAGGACCCGATGACCATGCACTTCTACACCGGCTGGGTCGGCGCCCTGATCGCCAGCCTGGCGCTGCCCCTGGTGTGGCAGGCCGTGCCGGACGCGCGCACGCTCGCGCTGCTCTGCCTCATCGGGCTCATGGGCACGGTCGGGCACTTCCTGCTCATCCTGGCCTTCCAACGCGCGCCGGCCTCCACCATCTCGCCCTTCCTCTACACCCAGATCGGCTTCGCGATGTTCTGCGGCTGGCTGGTGTACGGCCACGTGCCCGGCGCGCTCGAACTCGCCGGCATCGGCCTGATCGTGCTGTGCGGCGCGAGCGCGAGCTGGCTCACCGCGCGCGAGCAGCGCCTGCCGGTGGAGCCGCCGGAGGCCTGAGCGCGCCCGCACCATGACAGCCCTTACCGCATCCGCCCCCGCCGCCCGCGCCCTCGCGGGCATCGCCCTGCTGATCGCGGCCACGGCCTGTTTCGCGGTGCTCGACACCACCGTCAAACTGGTGGGCGCGGTGGTCTCGGTGCTGCTGGTCATCTGGTTCCGCTACCTGTTCCACGCGGTGGCCATGACGGCCTGGCTGCTGCCGCGCCGGGGCCGCAGCGCGCTGCGCACCGCCCACCCGCGCTTCCAGCTCTTGCGCGGCGCGCTGCTGCTTTCGCTCAGCCTCATGGGCTTCGTGGCGCTGCAGCGCATGCCGGTGGGCGAGTTCACGGCCATCCTCATGTTCACGCCACTGGCCGTGACGCTGATGGGCGCCACCGTGCTGCGCGAGCGCGTCTCGGCCGGGCAGTGGCTGCTGGTGGCCGGCGGCTTCGCGGGCGTGCTGCTGGTGGTGCGCCCCGGTGGCGGCGACATCGGCTGGGCCAGCGCCCTGCCGCTGGCCATGGTGCTGCTCAGCGCCTGGTTCCAGATCCTCACCGCCCGAATGGCGCGCACCGAGGATCCCATGACCATGCACTTCTACACCGGCTGGGTCGGCGCCCTGGTCACCAGCGCCCTGTTGCCCCTGGTGTGGCAGGCCATCCCCGACGGGCGCACCCTGGGCCTGCTCGTGCTGGTGGGCATCGCAGGCACCGTCGGCCACCTGCTGCTCATCATGGCCTACCAGCGCGCCCCGGCCTCCACGCTCTCGCCCTACCTGTACTCGCAGATCGCCTTCGCCATGGCCTTCGGCTGGATGGTGTTCGGCCACGTGCCCGGGGCGGTCGAACTCGCCGGCACGGCGCTCATCGTGCTGTGCGGCGCGCTCAGCGGCTGGCGCACCGCGCGCGGCCACCTGCCGATCCGCCCGCCGGAGGACTGACCCATGTCCCAGCTCTTCAGCGTCCACCCCGACAGCCCGCAGCCGCGCCTGCTCAAGCAGGCCGCCGCCGTGCTGCAGCGCGGCGGCGTGATCGCCGTGCCCACCGACTCCAGCTACGCCCTGGCCTGCCACCTGGACGACAAGGCCGCGGCCGACCGGCTGCGCCGCATCCGCCAGGTGGACGACAAGCACCACCTCACCCTGTTGTGCCGCGACCTGAGCGAGCTCGCCAGCTACGCCAAGGTGGACAACCGCCAGTACCGCCTGCTCAAGCTCGCCACGCCCGGGCCCTACACCTTCATCCTCGAGGCCAGCAAGGAAGTGCCGCGCCGCGTCAGCCACCCCTCGCGCAAGACCATCGGCCTGCGCGTGCCCGAGCACCGCGCGCTGCGCGAGCTGCTGGAGCAGCACGGCGCGGCCCTGCTGGCCACCACGCTCATCCTGCCCGGCGAGTCGCACCCGCTGAACGACCCCGAGACCATCCGCGACCGCCTGCAACACGAGGTGGACGCGGTGATCGACGCCGGCGCCTGCGCACTGGAGCCCACCACCGTGCTCGACCTGGTGCCCATGGGCACCGGCGGCGAACCCGAGGTGGTGCGCCAGGGCCAGGGCTCGCTGGCCCCGCTGGGGCTCTGACGCCCCGGCGCCCGCGTCTGGGACAATCCGCCCATGGATATCGCCCTCATCGTCCAGACGGTCACGCTCTACGCCATCCCGGTGCTGTTCGCCATCACCCTGCACGAGGCGGCGCACGGCTACGTGGCGCACCACTACGGCGACCCCACGGCCTGGCAGCTCGGCCGCGTCACGCTCAATCCGATGAAGCACATCGATCCCTTGGGCACCATCCTCATGCCGCTGCTGCTGTACTTCGCCACGGCCGGCAACTTCCTGTTCGGCTACGCCAAGCCGGTGCCGGTCAACTTCGGGCGGTTGCGCAACCCCAAGCGCGACATGGTCTGGGTGGCCCTCGCCGGCCCGGCCTCCAACCTGCTGCAGGCCGCGCTGTGGCTGCTGCTGCTCTACGTGCTGCAGTCCATCGGTGTCAGCGAGCGCTTCTGGCTCGCCATGTGCCGCGCCGGCTTCGTCGTCAACCTGGTGATGTTCGCCTTCAACCTCTTCCCGCTGCCGCCGCTGGACGGCGGGCGCATCCTCACCGGCCTGCTGCCCTGGAAGCAGGCCGCCGCCTTCTCGCGCATCGAGCCCTACGGCTTCTTCATCGTGCTGGCGCTGGTGGTCACGGGCATCGTGGGCAACCTCTGGCTGCGCCCGCTCATGAACATCACCGGCAGCGCCATCGAATGGCTGCTCACCCCGATCCGTCTGCTCCTGCTCTGATATGAATCCCGTTCGCGTCCTCACCGGCATCACCACGTCCGGCACGCCCCACCTGGGCAACTACGTCGGCGCCATCCGGCCCACCGTGCGCGCCAGCCGCCTGCCCGGCGTCGAGAGCTTCTACTTCCTGGCCGACTACCACGCACTCATCAAGACCAGCGGCGACCCGGCCCGCGTGCAGCGCTCCACGCTGGAGATCGCCGCCACCTGGCTGGCCTGCGGGCTCGACCCCGAGAAGGTGACCTTCTACCGCCAGTCCGACATCCCCGAGATCCCCGAACTCACCTGGATGCTCACCTGCGTGACCGGCAAGGGCCTGCTCAACCGGGCCCACGCCTACAAGGCCGCGCTGGACAAGAACGCCGCGGCCGGCGCCGAGCCCGACGACGGCGTGACCGCCGGCCTGTTCATGTACCCGGTGCTGATGGCGGCCGACATCCTGATGTTCAACGCCCACCAGGTGCCCGTGGGGCGCGACCAGGTCCAGCACCTGGAGATGGCGCGCGACATCGCCTCCAGCTTCAACCACCTCTACGGTGAGCACTTCACGCTGCCCGAAG
Source organism: Hydrogenophaga sp. SNF1 (assembly GCF_034421675.1). Taxonomy (NCBI): domain Bacteria; kingdom Pseudomonadati; phylum Pseudomonadota; class Betaproteobacteria; order Burkholderiales; family Comamonadaceae; genus Hydrogenophaga; species Hydrogenophaga sp. SNF1. The sequence goes on along the minus strand of NZ_CP139793.1, from coordinate 1,104,639 downwards.
TGGTCATCGAGGAACAGGTGGCCACCCTGCCCGGCCTGGACGGGCGCAAGATGAGCAAGAGCTACGACAACACCATTCCGCTGTTCGTGCCGCGCGAGCAGCTGAAGAAGCTCATCATGGGCATCGTCACCGACTCGCGCGCGCCGGGCGAGCCCAAGTCCACCGAGGGCTCGGCCCTGTACCAGCTCTACCAGGCCTTCGCCAGCGCCGAGGAGACCGCCGCCCTCGCCAAGGCCTATGCCGAGGGCATCGCCTGGGGCGAGGCCAAGCAGCTGCTGTTCGAGCGCCTGGACCGCGAGATCGCGCCCCTGCGCGAGGTCTACGACGACCTGATCCAGGCCCCCTCGCGCATCGAGAAAACCCTGAAGATGGGCGCGGCCAAGGCGCGCGCCACCGCCACCCCCTTCACGCAACGCCTGCGCCACGCCGTCGGCCTGCGTCCGCTGGACGCCCAGGCCGACAGGGCCGGGGCTTCGGCCAAGGCCGCCAAGGCGGCCCTGCCGGTCTTCAAGCAGTACCGCGAGAAGGACGGCCTCTTCTATTTCAAGCTCGCCGACGCCAAAGGCGAGCTGCTGCTGCAAAGCCAGGGCTTCGCCGCCCCGCGCGAGGCCGCCCAGGCCATGGCCCGGCTGCAGGCCGAGGGAAAGGCCGCGCTCGATGCCTTGGCGCCCCATTTGATTACGCCCAATGATGTGGAGCGCGTCACGTCCGCGCTGCTGCAGTTGCGCGAATCGGCCACCTGAATTGGTTCACAATCGGCCCCCAGGCGGATAGCGCAACCCTCCTCCGCCTTCAGCGTGCCCCTGGGGAAGGGCGCCCGGCTATCGCCAAATCGGTTATATGCCGATATGCTGTGCCGTTAAACCAAATCATGAATTGCGCATCCTGACATGAGTATTTTTGTCATTGACGATCACCCGCTGATGCGCGAGGCCGTGGTCATGTTGCTGCGCCGCCTGCGCGCATCGACCCAGGTGGTTGAGCTCGAGCGCCTGGCCTCGGTGAGCAAGGCCATTGCCGAACACGGTGAACCCGAGCTGGTCTGCCTCGACCTGAAACTGCCCGACACCAACGGCGTCTCCGGTGTGCGCGAGATCCGTCAGATGCTGCCCGACACCTCGCTGATCGTGTTGTCGGCCTCCCCCTCATCCGATTACGAAGACCTGGCCCGCGAGGCCGGCGCCGACGCCTACGTGGAAAAGTCCGCTGGCGCGGCCCAGATCGCCAAGGTGCTGCGCGAATTCCTGGCCGATGAGGTCGAGGACGAGAACGCCCCCACCATTCCCGACAAGCTGTCCAAGCGCCAGAAGCAGTTGCTCGTGATGCTGGACCGCGGCCTGTCCAACCGCGACATCGCCGAGCAGTTGCAGATCAGCGAGCACACTGTCAAGGTGCACCTGTGGCGGCTGTTCCGCCGCCTGAACGTGAAGAGCCGCTCCCAGGCCAGCCACCTGGCCCGCACCGCCGGCCTGCTGGACCTCTGAAGCCCGCGCCCCTCCCCGCCACAACCGCCGTTCACACGGCGGTTTTGTTTTTTCAGCCCGGTGCCACCACCGTGGGCTGCGGGTCGGCGGCGCCGTCTTGCTGGGTATAGGCCGGCAGCATCACGCGAAACACGCTGCCCCGGCTGGCCTCGGACTGCAGCGCCAATTGGTAACCCATGAGCGTGGCCAGCTTGGAGACGATGGTCAGGCCCAGGCCCAGGCTGTCCTCGGTGCCCTGGTGCTGGGACACGCGAAAGAACTCCTGGAAGATGGCCTGCTGGTGCTCGCGCGCGATGCCCACGCCGGTGTCCCAGACCTCGAACACCACCATGTCCTGGCGGCGGCGCAGCGCCAGCAGCACGCCGCCGCGCGTGGTGTGGCGCAGCGCGTTGGACACCAGATTGCCCAGGATGCGGCGCAGCACCACCGGGTCGGACCACAGCGTGATCGGCTGGGCCCGGGTGCGCAGCCGCAGCTGCTTGCCCGCGGCCACGGGCTCGAACTGCAGCGCGATGTCGGCGAACAGCTTGTGCACCTCCACGTGCTGCAAGCGCACCTTGTAGTTGCCGGCGTCGATGCGCGTGAGGTCGAACAGCGAGTCGAACAGCTCGTTGATGGCGCGCGTGGACTGCAGGATGCGCGGCGCGATGTCGCGCGCCATCTCGGGCTCGCTGGCCAGCCAGTCGGCGTACAGGCTGAGCGCGTGCACCGGCTGGCGCAAGTCGTGCGCGGCCGAAGCCAAGAATCGGTTCTTGGTGGACACGGCGCGCAGCGAAGCGCGCGTCTGCAGCGTGAGCGAGTCGATCAACTCCTGGTTGGAGAACTGCAGCTCGAAGCTGGACCGGTAGACCTGGTGCAGGCGCACGCCGGCCATCTGCAGCAGGGCCCAGAAGACCACCAGCACGGCGAACAGGGCCGTGGTCTGCAGCGGGTCGGTGCGATCGAAATAGAGCACGGTGGCCAGCACCAGGCCGATCAGGGCGGACAGCGACAGCGCGTTGGTATAGGAGCGGTAGATGGGGCGGTAGGCGCTGTAGGCGGCCAGCGTCACCAGACCCTGCCCCACCACCAGCAAGGCGCAGACGAACTGGGTGATGAAACTGGCCTGCAGGTAGCTGAGCGCCACCGGACCGCCCCAGAGCAGGCCGATAGCGGGCCAGGACCAGCCGTAGCGCTCGATGAACGCCTGGCGCTGCGGGCCGTCCACGCTGTCGTAGCGCAGGCGGTAGATGCCGATGAGTCGAAACCGCAGCACCAGGCTGATCAGCATGGCCGCCGTCCAGAGCACCAGGGCTGGGGTGGAAACCTCGCCGGCCATGAGATAGACCAGGATCGGCAGCGACAGCCCGCCCAGCAGCAGGGTCGACCCGAGGTTGTCCATCATCACCCCCACGAGCTGGGAATTGACCCAGGCGTCGCGCACCTCTGGCGCGGCCGGAACGTGCTGATGGGTGGCGGGCTGGGTGTCGACGAGCATGGCGGCGGCGGAAGGGTCGCGCGATTGTGCACGGCGAAACAGCGGCTGCGGCAGAACCAGGAGGGGTTTCGCCGCCTGCTAGAATCGCGGGCTTCGACACGGAGAGATGGCAGAGTGGTCGAATGCACCGGATTCGAAATCCGGCGTACAGGTTCTCCTGTACCGAGGGTTCGAATCCCTCTCTCTCCGCCAGCGAGTCTGAGGCCCCGGCAGTGCAGGGGCTTTTTTGTTGGCTGAACGTGAGGCGTGGCGCGGGAGCGTGCCCGGCGATGAGGTAGTCCTAGCTCTCAGAGAGACCGTTAGCGCCTCTCTCTGCCCGACTTGGGCGCAGACATCTCTCTGGTCTGTAGTTTCGCCGATACACATACGGCGTAAACGCAGCGCACCGCCGCCCTCGAAGCATCGGCCCAAAATGCGTCGATCAGCGGCCTTCCCTTTTCACATCGCGGAACTTAATGCGCGAAGGCGGTCGTTCAAGGTCCGTATTGAACTGGCTGCCAAGGGCTGAGCAATCAGAGGTTCAGCACGACTCGTAGGGGAGTGCGATTTAGCCTGCTCCTATGCAGGCGCGTCTCTGAAGTGGAGGCGCACAACCTCAAGCATCGCCGCAGCACTGATGTAGCTGCAGTAATGTTGAAGATCATCGGTCTTCGCTCGGTCAGCCAAGTCAGAAACTGCCTTGATGCAGAGCGTCCGGACGGGAGCTCCCGCGTGGTTGGAGGCTGCGTAGTACATACCGTAGCATTCCATATCAACACCTGCCATCTTGCGGTGTTGGCCCTTGAACACTTCTTGAATGTCGTTGGACGCCACGACCGCACTGCCGGTGACCATGGGACCTGCTACGAGCCTGGGGGCGGTCACAGGCTTCTCATGGCCCGTGAATCGGTCATATGCAACCTTTACCGCCTTTTCTATGGTCCGAGCGTAGGCAACAAGGTCGGCCGCCCCATCTCGTGGATCAACGGACGGCGCAAGCGTCCCGCCCTCCGTCCATTTGCCAGCTTGCCAGTCCCAGCTCTTGTCGGCAATAACCAGATCGCCGATAGAGACCTCTTTCGAGAATCCTCCGCAGATCCCTGTCATGACTAGCAAACGTGGCCGCAACTCGGTAAGAAGAGTCGCTGCAGCATGGGCCGATGCGATCGGGCCCATCTGTGAAAGGTGTGCACAAGCCACACGCCTGGTAGTTCCATCGAGTTCAAGTGTCCCAGTGCTGTGCAAGATGTTCCGGCAGAGCAACTTTTCGGAACCAAGCTGGACTGGCCAAACTTCTAGCAAAGTCTCGAGTTCGGGAGACCGCAACGCATCCAGGACAACGACGTCGTAGTCATTCGCTTGCTTTGCCTGTTCTTGTCTCTTAAGCAATTGCAGAACGACGGAAAGCATCTGTTGCCAGACACCGTCACCTGGATTGAAGTGAACGACATGAGTTACAAGAGCTTTGAACTCGGCAGCGTAGTCCACGGATCCTTGAGCATCTGCAGTGATTCCGATGATGAACTGAGGGGCAGTGCTAGTTCCGTCCTCGACAATCTGTCGAAGAAGTTCAACCGAATGCTCTCCAGAGGGCCGAGCACCTGCCCTGCTAGGGAGAAGTACGTCAAGCAGCAATACGTCAAACGCACTCTCATTAAGTCTCACGCGTGCCGCTGCGGCATGTTCTGCGACGACGATGCTCTCCCGCTCCACGCCCTTGGAAGCAAGAAAATTCAAGAGTGCTTCACGCTTATGTTGCTCATCATCCACCAGAAGAACTCTCATGGCTCACCCTTCTCGATGTCAAGACCAATCAGCGCCTGCAGCAACGTCCTTCGCCAAGCGCCATGCTGACCGTCATAGTGAACAACACCGAGAAAACGCTCATCAAGTTCCGCCCGAAGCATGGCCTCCAAGCTCTTGGTGTCACGCCGTTGCCCACCCTTACTCACCAAAAATTCTTCGTACTGAGTGAGAACCAGTGTTCGAGTTTCTTCGGTCTCAGAGTTGATAAATCGGAGGATGTCTGCTCCGCCGTAGCCTTGAGGGGTTCCACCACCGCGTTTGTCCTTGATGAAGTCATACGTCGGCAAAGACATATCGATGATGGCAAAAACCACGTAGTTGTTAGAAAGCACCTCGATAGCACCGGACAGAGACTCCGTCACGGCAATCTCGAAGCGATCCTGCAGATGCTCCCTCATCATGCCGACGATAGAGCGAAGCTTCGGTTCGTCGTCCTCAACAACCAGAATCACGGGCTTACTCATAGGCCTCATAGACGCCTTCACGCTCGTAGAGCGGAAAGGACACAGTAGTCCACCACCCGTACTCATTGACACCAAAGTTGAATGGCTTGTCGTTGAAATCTTTGGGGACTGCTCGAGCTAGTCGGGAAAGCTTCGGGAAACCAGACCCTCCTTCAACGCTGATCAGCTCCAACGGGAGTTCTCCTAGATACTTCTGACGCAACCCATCGAGTTCGCCATCAAGAAGTTCCCTGCGCCGCTGAAAAGAAATCTTGCTCTTTACACAAAGCGTGAGGATCTTCGGTGTGTTGTCGAAGAATGCTTCCACTGAGACCACGTCTAGCGCGCTGCCTAGTCCGGAGTGCTTCCATGCGTTCTCGAATGCAACGAATAGACAGTCCGTGATTGTGGCCAATGCATTGGTCGTCAGCGGCAAGCGGACGGCGGGTAGAGAGACGACACTAACATCTGCGCCGAACGAGCGGTACACGTTGCGGGTGGAAGCCGTCGCGATGTCTATGGCATCTTTCAGCTCGACCTTTTCCCCTTCAACAGCCTTTGGAAGGCGGAACCACTCTGCCACCGATTCACATTGCGAGATGGTCGTCGTGGAAACAGTCGTCAGCGTAGTAACCAGCGATAGGCACTTGGCGCCTCTACCCCGCACAGCCTGAATTAGCTGGTCTATGCGCGTGCGAATCTGTATTGATAGCGTTTCCAAAATCTCTGCTCGGAGCTCGCTCAGTGCCACCTCAACCAGCTTCCAGAAAACGAAATAGGCCGTGCCCAGAAACGCCGAGAAGGTGGCGGGCCGTTCTGCCAACCCTACTGCCAGGAGCCTTGCCGCCATCGGCGGCACTTGGGCCTGAAATGCCCCACGCGGCTTGTCCGCGCGCCCAATCTGGATGCGTTCACTGACGAAGTCATCAATGCATGCGCGCAGGTCCAGAGAGAACTGATGAACTTCTGACGCCAACGTATTCATATCGGGAGGAGACAACATCAGGGTGTCACCCCAACGCTCCGTGAATGCTTCGTCGGAATAGCTGCTCCCGGTGCCGAAGAGCAAGCCCTGCTCTTCAAGGGGTCCCAACAAGGTTCCTTTGAAGCTTCCGTGTCGGATACGCAGACTGAGGAAAGTGTCAAGCCCGTCTGTTGGATCGGACAAAAAGCGTTGATACAGCCTGTCCACCATGTCCATCAGCATCGCATCAGCAGCGGTCGGCTTGCCCTTTGCGAGCGCCGCGAGTGTTTCATCGTTCGACGGGTCCAACGCATACTGCCGTAGGAGGTCGTCTACCTCACGCCCCCCAGCTCGGGTCTCAGCAAGCCGGCGCCAACGGTCGTAGTCCTGCGCGACCTCCTTCTCCGCCCAGCGAGTAATTGCCGACTCGTTGACAAAGACGCGTGTGCGATCGATTTGCTCTAGTCCACGCTGCATCGTCTGGTCGAACGTCAGCTCCTTGATTGCTTCTGCGTACTCCGATTCACGGGAACTCTCCCAGTTTATAAGCAACTGGAGAGCACCCATTCTTTCAACACGGACCTCTGAGGTCGATTGGAAACGGTGGCACATCGAAAGGTTGTCTTCTATCCAGACATCGCGCAGGAAAGTTATCAACTGTCCCTTGCGTTCGTCCGTCGCGGCTTCATACTCCTCCACCACGGAATCTCGCCGCCCGGACTCCAAGTACATTCGGCAAGCCATCTTGCAGATGTATGCGATCGCAGCTGTACCGGTCGCTACAAAGGCACAATGGGCCACGATACCAACTCTGACAGGGTCCAAGGTTTTCCACACTCTCCAACCTCTTCCATCGAAGATAGCTTCACAGTTGAATTCGAATGCGTACTTGGAGTCCGCACGCACCCAAGCCTCTACTGTTGCCACAGCTCCTTCGAGGTCTCCGCGAGCGCAGAGGACATCCACCTCGATGACCGTCGCCTTCCTAGTCCAGAACCCACCGAACTGCTTTAACCAGGTAATCAGTGGCCAAAGTTCGTCGTGATGTCCGGCGTTCTTCAGGGTAATTGCCCACCACAGGTGAGCCATGCTCACAGCGGGGTACTGCGACAGCAATTCTTGAACACCTACTTCCACAAGGGCGTCGGCTACACGACTGTGCTCCCGAGAAAACTGGTCGGGGAAGACAGAACGGAGGATGCTTATGGCGGTCGCTTCTCCGCACGCCGCCGCGTCTTCCAGTCTTACATTCGAGCGTGCCACCGAGATGGACAGCGGCAGTGGCCGGTCTGGAGTTCTTGCGCAGGCGTCTAAGCCAGAAGCCGCTACAGCGGCGCCGACATCCAGAACCTTGTGATTGACGGCCCATTTAAGCAGCTTCCCAACTAGGTCGTAAGCCGCAGCGCCCTTGGCGCGAGTCTCTGCGAGCCCCACGCATATTTCTCCAAACCTCCCTTGATCCTCCGTGCATTGATCGCTAGACAAGTAGCCAAGCCAAGCTGGTGAGCTCGTAGTTTCTACGAGCAATGGCTCGACGCTCCCCTCCGAGAGGATGAAAAGCATCTTGTCTAAGCGCGTGTCGATATAGCCGTCTTCGACTAGTTCTCGGATGAGGTCGCGACCTGCAGGCCTCAGATCAGCCAAGGACTCATCGGTCTCCAAGTGCGTCAGACATTCGATAACGCTTTCATAGTAATCAATGAGACTTGACGAGATATCCCTCGCGAGCACGCCCGCGAACGCCTTCCTCGGTTCCTCCACTTGACCGAGCGCACGGAAGTACAAGTAGTCCACCAGCCACGGTGCCAGTCCAGCGAATCTGGGGAACGAGGTCTGGCACTTTCCATAGACCGCTTCATGGGAGAAGGTGTCATCGTTTCGGTCACCGAAAACTTGGAAAAGCAACCCAGGGATGCTATTCGGAGCTTGCTCTTGGAGTTGAGAAAGCCACTCTCGCTGAGAAGCTGTACCGCCCGTGGCCTGCAGTAGAGCAGCCCGGATCTCAACAGCCCAAAGGCTCCATCCCTTAGCTTTAACGAATGCATCTAACTGGCCAAGTGCTTCCAGCTCGTTTCCGGAGGTAATTAGGGTTTCGACCTTCGTTGAAAAGGCCCTGAACTCATTGACTTTTGCGCCGTGGCCGCGCAGCCATAGGCCGGCCCATTTCAACGCGCCCGCAAGGTCAAGCAGCGGGAAAGGCTCTCGCAGCCAAACGAGGTCCCAGGGGTGCTTAGCTCCCAGCGCCGTTAGGTTGCGATGAGTACTCGGAGCCGCAGCCTTGAAGGCCGTGAAAATGCGTCGAAATTCGCTTGCAGGCCGCGTACCTAGCAACTGCCTAAGTGGTCCCAACCTTTCGTTGACTTGGCGGTCCGCGCGAAAAGTCTCCCGAAGGACCTGACGCAATCGTGCGTCGTTGCCCTGCATTTTCTTGGCCATCTCACTCCCTGTTGATGTCTCTCTGTGGGTACCAGAAGCCCCCAGCTATCGTCGTCGGTTTAGGCCTCCATCTTCGAGTTTAGACCGACACTCCCAAGATCGTAGGTCTACAGTTCTTGAACTGTGAGATGAAGTAGTTGCTTGCTGTTGTCTTGTCATCGGGCCAGCACATCGCCAGAGGCGGCAATATGCAGAATTTTTGAAGAAGGAGAAGCTTCCCCAATGCACGAAAGTGCCCCGTTACTGTTTGAAGGAGCGCACCTCATACATGAGCGCATCGCACAGCTATACATTGAACTTGCGCTCGCTGGTATAAAGCAGTCAGTAATTTCTCATACGAATACCTAAACCCCGGAAAACTGGATTCAACTCCATGGGTGTTAGTGGCCACAGCGCCTCGGCCTGATTGGGCCGCCTTGACACTTCCAAGTAAGCCAGAAGAATCCAAGGCTGTCGAAAGCCATGGTTCGCGCCGTACCTGGATTGAATTTGCTCGACGATGAAAGGCTTCTCGCGCAGCATCTCCTCAATCGCTGCGTGCATGTCCTCATTCAGTGAATCGCGGAACGCATGAATGACCATCGCATTGCTCAAGTCGCTTCCCGGGGCCAGCTTGATGTGCTTGTCGTAGAGATGGACTAACGAGCTTAGTGCGGCGCGTTCTTGAGATGTCGCCTCCCCCAACTGCTGCAGTGCGCGCTCGAAAAAGTCGTCTACGGCCTCGATGAGCGCCATGCTCTTAGCCACTGTCCTGTAGACGGAGTTGCTGACCGTCGTGCCTGTCTGTGCCTTGTAGATGTTGTCGTGGGTCAATTCACTGTGTGCGTGCTGAAGAAGAGTGCGAAGCTGAACTTCGCATGGGGTTCCCGCTTCGACGGAGACGCCATCCACATTGAGTTTCTCCCGGGCCTTCAGCACATAGTGCTTGGACTGATAGGCAAACTCTAGGGGCCGTCGTTCGCGATCTGCTTCATAGTCTTTGTCCAGGCTCCAGAGCCAAACCGTCGAGCTCTCGATCACGTGCTGCAGCTTCAAAACATCCGAGGCAAGCAGAACGACGAAGCGCACTCCAATCTTGTCTTCAATCTCTCCGTAGGGATCGGCATACCCCTTGTTGCGATGGAACGCCTTGCCGACAAGGGAGTCGTCTCCTTTCAGTCTCGGCGCGGGAGGGATTTTGATGAAGACCGAGGTGTCAATGGACACATCAAGCGCACGCAGCCCTTCGAGCACCTGCGAGACGACAAAGGAGCCCCACACAGCGTAACTCTGCTTTTCAGCATTCCACCGCGCGAGAAACTCTTCTTCGTTCATTCTTGTGCGGCAATTCGATCCTTGATGGTGACCTTGGTCCACTTAGGCACCTCACCGGTACCGTTTTGCTCACCATCTGTGACTTCGATTTTGATCAGATCGTCAAAACCCTCCGCGGGTGCGATAACCTTAACTTGATTGCGGAACACAAGACGCCTCGTCCTCAATGAACTCTGAACATCTGCCAGATCTTTGTTGACGGCAGTGTCAGGGAACCCTTCCTGCGCCATGTAGCTTTCGTACGCGTCTTGCAGCTCGGGATCACCGAAATATGCGGTGGCGAACGCAGTTACTTCGACGGTGGGACTCTGGTCCACTTTCAAGTAGGTGATCAGCGCATTGTGGAGGGCGATCTTTTCCTCCTCTGGTACGCCCATCGATCGGATAAAATTTTTTGTGAGGTCGTGAAACTGTTTCGTATGCCTCGCACTTGATTCAGGGAATGCTAGGCCCAAGAATCCCTCATAGAAGTACTGAGCTGCACCATACCGATCACGCACCGTCATCATTTCATCGTAGATGTATGCCTTCCAAGCCTCGCCAAAGGTGGCGGCGCCCGGAGCGTACTCAACGAATAGGCCAATTTTGTAGAGCTTGGTCTGAGGGGTCAGCAGCAACTTGTCCAAAAACTTTAGAATGAAGCGGCCGTCAGCTTGGTCGCGCATAAAGCCAGTGTGGACTTCAGCCTTGATAATCCCGACGATCCGTCTCTTAGGCGCTCCGAACGAACCTGAGAACGCGACAACGACGCCACCAGGAATGGCTCGGCTTTTCTGCGCGTCTGCCAACAGGTCTGCAACTTGCCTCGAATGCTGTACGTACAGCGCGTCGTCCGCATCCACCAACTGGCCAATCACGCTAGCCATGCTGTTTGCACCCACATTGGCAATCGTCATCTCGATGCATCGATCAGACCGTGACATCGCTGCTATTACTCGATCGCAAAGAGCTTCCAGCGCAGGCACATCAAGCGCTTCTAGCGCCTCGCCGTACTGTGGTTGCACCCGTAACCGGTCGTCGTTGCGTCGGAAAACTTCGTGCAAGATGACCCGTTCGATTGCCAGATTCTGTAGATCCAAGTGTTCCTCCCTGTCAATCCAGCGCGGCGACAGTGACCGGGCCGCGCATCCATGTTTCTAAGAGTAACAAGCCTCGACATGATGGTCTACCCGGTATGACGAGGGTGAGCGTGTACTGGCGCACGGTCGAAGCGGCCAGTCCATGACAGTTGAACTCTCACCCGCACACCCCTTGTCGGTCGAGACAGCGGCGAAATCGCCTTTCTACTGTATATTTATGCAGTAACTTGTAGCGCTTCTACGGATGTCGTTCCTGCCTGCTTTGGGCTGTTACCAGCGCCAACGGCCTTCAGCAGCAATTGCGCAAGGTAGACCTGACCCCGCTTGATAAGCTGGCAAGTGGCCTACCGCCGTATCGCTGCCTTCCAACGATTCCGCTCTTCTCGAGCTGCGGGGTCACTTTGCGTATGGCTGCAACTGAAGTTTGAGCAACCAAAGAAAGGGCCAAATCGTCCTCTTCGAGGTACTAGGAAGCCCGTTGGGCATTTCGGGCAGGGCTCACTCGAGTTTTCGGTGCCGTCCAGGTTGTGCACCTTGATCTGGAAGTCCTTCATCAGCTCCGCGACGAAGGAAGACTCCTTTCGGGCCAACGTGATCAGCGTGGCGGTCTTCCGGGCCCTAGTGAGCGCCACATAGAAGAGCCGTCGCTCCTCTGCGAACTCGAAGCCATCACCACCAGGCATCGCCAGCCTCAGCACTGGGTCGTCCACAACCCTGCTTGGAAAACCCAATGTCTCGGCCGTCACACGAGGCAGGATGACGTGGTCCGCCTCAAGCCCTTTCGATGAGTGCACGGTGATGAACTCTACCGACACCTTGTCGCGTGGGAAATGCCTCGGCAGGTAATCCCGTTCCTTGTTGTACCGCCCGAGAACGTATACCGTGACCGGCGCCGCACCTGCGACCCATTCCTTCGCAATTTCCGCCACGCGCGCTTCAACGGCCTGCTGAATCTCATGCTCCGTCGGAACGCTGACGATCCGCACAGGCTGCGCCACGTTGGGCCGACTTGACCGCACGTTCTTCTTGAGCTGCCGAGGGTTCTTCTGAACAAAACGGCTGGTGAGGTCGCACAGCGCCTGGCCACACCGAAAGGTCGCCTCGAGCTTGAGCGTCTCAGTCTTGCCGAAGTAGCGCTCGAAGTCCGTCATTACCGACAGGTCCGCACCAGCAAATCGGTTGATGCTCTGCCAATCGTCTCCAACGGCAAACAGGTATCGACCCGGCTTTCTCACCAGTCCGGCCACCAGGCGGGCCCTGGCTTGGCTGGCGTCCTGAAACTCATCCACCATCACAAGCTCGTAGGGACTGTAGTACCGCCCCTGCTCCAGGTGATCCGCGGCTAAGTTGAGCATGTCCTCGAAATCGATGCGCTTCTCCTGATGGAGCCGCTCCTCCCACCGCTCCCAAATGCGTTCAAAGATTTTGAGGAACATCTGGTGCCGAAACTGAAACTGGCCTGCGACACCCTCACCCAGCCGCTTTCTCAGGTCATCCACTGTGAGCCGATTGCTCTTGGCATGCGTCAGGAAGGAGCGGATCGTCCTGGCCAGTCGCGGATTTTCAATGGGGCGGCGCCCGGTCACTTCTCTGTCCGGATTCGGGTCGAGTGCGATTCCTAGTGCCACCAGCTCTTTGCTGAGGTAGTCGAACGCCCTGCCAGACCACAGATCCGCCATGGTGGTCTCAAGCAGCTTCGTACCGTTCTCCGCGTGGGTGCGCTTCTTCCACGCCATTTCCTCTTTGTAGCCGGCAAACGTCTCCGGTGGCTCCCCTTTTGCGTCCAGAGCCCAGTGCTCCAGATAGGCGTCCGCATCCGGGAGGTAGAAGTCCGGCTGGTACTGGCGGTGCTTGGCGTCGGCGGTCTCTACCTTGTACGGCGCTTCATACAGGTAGTTCACCCCGTTGTAGAAGAGCCAGTTGGCAAGGACCAGCTCCCCCCGACTCTTGACGACATCGCCCTTCAAGGTCCAAAAGCCCATGGTCTTGGATTGCTTGTCCCAGGCATCAGGCGCCTCTTCCTCCTTGCCGAACTTGGGCAGATCTTGGCCGAATACCAGCCTGAACATGTCCCAGGCAGAGCGAAATGCTGGATCCTTGTCCTTGAGCTCATCGACCATCGAGAGCAAGGCGTCAAGGTCGCGACCAGACTCCACCCATGGGGCAAGAGAGGGCTTCTTGCCGGTTGCCGCGCCGATGACGTCAAGGCCAAAGGCGTGAAAGGTCTTGGCCACGATCTTTTCAGCCGGCAATCCTAAAGGGGTCAGCCTGGCCTTGATCCGCTCGCGCAGTTCCGCCGCGGCGTCGCTATTGAAGGCCAGAAGCAGCATCTTCTCAGCGTCGAAGTAGCCGTTCTTCAAGGCGTAGCCCGCCTTGGCGACCATGGTGGACGTCTTTCCCGAACCGGCCGATGCCACCAGCAGCACACGACTGTCGAAGCAGACCACAGCCTCTGCCTGCTCCGTCGTCAACGGCTGCTTCTCGACCTGGTTAAAGAACTGTCGCGATTCGACCAGTTGCTTGTTCAACTGACCTTGGTTGAGGGCGCGGACTGTGTCCTCGAGCGGTCTCGACCAGACCTCGACCATTTTCTGCTCGTTTGTGCTCAACCCCTCCAGGTGCCGGCGCACCTCTGGCACGGCCAACAGGCGCTCCATGCCTTCTGGTCGTGCCTGTGCACACGCTTGGTACGACTCCCTGCTGACCCAGCCTCTCATGCGAAGCTGCTCCCGAGACACCTGAAGAAAGTCGTTGAACCACACGGCGAGCCGCTTCAGTTCCGCGCAAAAGAGCCGGATTTGCTCGGCGACGAAGTCTCGGTGGGCAATCGCTTGGAAGCGCTGATCAAACGCCTCCTTTAGTCTTCTTGCGTGGGCATTGGGGATCGCACCAAGCTCGATTGACCGGCCATCCAAGCGGTCCAGGCGAACCCTGGCCCAGAACATCCCGGGCTTGACCGCAATTTGCTTGAGCTGTCGCACATCCTCCCGGATCTGCTTGCCATCAACGTCCAGCGAAAAGGCATCCCCTTCGAGCGAGAGGACCCATTTCAACGGCGAAGTAAAAAGACGTCCGGCAGCGGTCGGCCCCCACGAAAGGGGCCTCTCAGCGGCCTCCTCCGACACCTCTGGCCTCGTCACGGGAGCAACTCAAGCGATCGCTTGTTCGACTTCACTCATGTCACGCTGCCTCCAGCAGCTTTGCCGCTGCGCGCTTGCCCACATTTCGCAATGCCAGGACTTTGTCCTGTTGAGACTGACGGGGGGTGACCTGACCGCTTTCCCACTTGTAGATGGATAGCGAGGATACGCCGACGACCTGGCCCATTTGGGCTTGAGTGAGGCCCCATCGCTTACGAAGGGCAGCCAGCATTTCCGCGCTGTACTTCGCGCGGCGGCCGCGTCTCGGTCTGTCGTCCTCTGAAATATTCCCTGAACGAGCAGGGCTTTGACTGCGCTGTTTGGACAAGCGCTTCACCTCGGCCAGCAGCGACTTCAGGTCGCGCTTGAGCGCCGCAATCTCCGACCTGTGGGCGGATGTCGTTTTGCGGAGCGCTGCAACCTCGGTCTTCAACTCCTTCCGGGCAAGACGAGAGACCTCAGCCTTCAGCGAGTTTGCAAAGTTCGTCACGCGATTCCTTTCATAAGCCGGGTCATTATGGACATAGACGCTCCCCACAGCGCGTAAGGTCCTCTCGCCGTCGATCCTCATCGCGCCAACAGGCAATCCAAAGCGTCCTACCTGCAGATGATTTCAACGAGGAACCGGTCGCCCATTCCGGACAACGCCCGTTCATCCCGAAAATGCGGGCTCTCATGGAGTCGATTCGCCCCACTCGACGCGTCTCATATGAGGGTATTCTTTGGGCATGGCTCCTGAGCATTTCGATCCTATAGAGCTTCGCAAGAGCATGCGCCTTGCCCTGGACATCATCATGGCGCATCGCATTGCCAAGGGCCTATCACTAGATCCAGCCAGGATCACTGCTCTGCGCGACACCTTGGAACAGCGAGTCGTTCTCGCTCTTGAACAGACCGACGTCGGCCGGATGCCCCAAGCCTGGTCTTGGAAAAAGGCCGCCGAGGAGGTCTCAGTACTGGTCGCGCTTGCGATCGTCCAAGAGCAGAAGAACGAGCCCCCAGCACCGTCCGAAGGTGCTCAAACGGCCTAGGCCCGCGGTAGTAGGTGTCCCAACCGGCTCTGAACTGCGTGGACCAGACTGACTGCCGTCGCAATCGACGCTAGATAGGGTGGAAGGTCCTCGTCAAGCCATGGCGTTGTGTTGCGGTATTCGGTTCGATCAATCAACACAAAGCGCATGGCATGGTCTTCGTCGTCCATTTGCGCCAGCAACACCAAGTCTGCGATGGGCCGCCGCGCCTTCAGTACGTGCCAGCGCCGCACACCACGGTTGATTCGAGGCCAGAGCACCTGCAAGCGCATGCGAACGGCCTCGTTGAACACGAGCACCCGGCTGCGAGGGTGCTGGCGGCACTTCAGGCCGTTGGCCTGCATCAACTCAGCGACGTCTCGGCCAATTCGGTCACCGACCCGCCTGCCGACCAACTTCTGGCGCTCATGTTGCGCACGCACAACCCTGGGATCGCGTCCTGCCAACTCCAGCGCCCGGGACACTGAGCCAAAGGCATTGACGTAGGCGCGTGTCGATCGAACGCCCATGGCCTCCAAATCTAGGCAGTTCAGCCCCGGGTTCTCCGCCAGGCGTTCCCGGAGCACCTGGATCATTTGTTCCTTGTCCCGTCGGATCCGGCGGCGCACCCACAGCCTCTCTTGGGTGCGCTTCCAAAGGTCGGCGGGGATCACCGGTTCAATGACGTTGTCAGCACGTGTGGGAGGGCGCCGCTTCTTTGCCGGACCCGCGGCGTAACGCTCGCTACCCCAGACGAAGTTTCCGGCCAGCGCCTCGCACCTGAGCAGGTTGTCAACTCGCGCCGTTGTGAACGGCTGGCCATCCTGCCCTACTCGCCCTTCCATTCGCAGTTGCTGGGCTACGCCCTTGATTGAGCCATTATGGTCGGCGTAGAGGCTGAAGATCCTGCGGGTCAGTTCAACCTCAGCAGGCGGGCCTGGCACCCAGGCAATGCGTTCGCTCTGCATGGCTTTGCACTGCCCCCTGGCCAGCGGGCGCCTGTTGCCGAGGCGGTCGATGGCGATCCGCGTCAGTCCGATGCATGGAAGCTGCCCCATCTGGTAGCCCAGATGCACTGCCCTGTCCTGGCCGGCACGGCTTTTCACACCCAGGTCGCGGGAGTACTCAGCCGCCATTGCGCGCTTAAGCGTCTTCAGGAGGGCCGTCATCGGCTCTTCGTCCGCGCCAAAGGCCTCCTGCACATAGATCACTTTGGCGCCATGGAGCCGGCAGGTGTACTCGTAGTAGGCGGCCGCGTCGATGTCCTGGAAACGCCCCCAGCGGCTCACGTCGTAGACCAGCACGGTGTCAAAGGGGCGAGGGGTGTCCATAACGTCGCGCAGAAGGCTCTTCATGCCCTCCCGATTGGCGATGTTGAGCCCGCTCTTGGCAGCATCCTCGTAAATTCGCACCAACTCAAGCTCTTGGGCTTCGGCGTAGGCGCGGATAGCCGCCAGCTGGGTACCGATTGACAGTTCCTGTCGGTCACTCGACATGCGAACGTAGGCAGCGGCGCGTGAGTACATCGGCGCCTCCTTTCGGCTGGACTATGACAGCGTCGGGGGTTCCCGCAAGCTTAGCGCGGACGCCCGTTTTAGACTGAACTCGGAAGTTCAGACTATCCCCGCCTAGCGTCCGCTTCCCTGCAAACCGGTCGCCGATCAGTTCGCCGCTGATTCGTCGACAAGCCAAGCCGGCGATGCACCCGCCAGGAGTGCCACGGGGCCTCCAGCGAGCATGAAGGACGTTGAGGACAGATCAGATTTCGGTCTGCTCCGAAATCTCCAGGGCATCGTCAACCTCGATGCCCAGATATCCCGCCGTTGATTCGAGCCTTGAGTTGCCAAGCAACAACTGCACTGTACGCAGATTCTTGGTCCGCTTGTAAATAGATGTCGCCTTGGTCCTGCGCATCGAATGTGCCCCATAGAAGCGCATCACAACAGACTGAGTACATCTCCCACTACGAGGTAGGTGTAGACCACATACCGATCTGCTTCATCTCGTGTGACTGAGGCGTGAGAGCCTTTCTGGGCAGCTTGAAAAACGCTGTCAAGCCGCTCACCAATGTAAGAGAGGTGGCTTCCCACAATCTCTTGAAATCTCGTAGAGCTCGAGCGTTCCTGCAGGAATGCGATGATGCGATTGACGTAGTTATCTGGGCCAAGCTTGATTGTCTTTGGCTTGCCGGCAAAGTCCACTACAGCGTCCTCGCGCGCGGGATAGATCGAGTCGGCAAGATCCTGCAGGATCCGACGGCAACTGTGTACGGCATTTGACCAGTCTTCCGCGTTGTCTGAGTTTAGGTTGTCGTAGACGGCAGAGAGCTTCTGCACGGCCGCGGGTACGTTCTCGCCGATTCCACGATCCACCCGTTCTCGTACGCGGGAGAAGATGTCATCGGCGATACCCGAGAACTTGAGTTCGTGATTTGTTCTTAGCGCGTAGGCATAGAGGAAGGATCGGCGACTAGACAGGCGCCGTTGCGCCATCGCAGCGTTCGTGCGGATCGTGTTCCGTTCTAGTGCGTTGCCAGAAGGATTCCACACCATCTGGTTTGGGTTCGCTGACGCGACTGAGACATCTGGATCGCGAGCAGCAGCGAGTGCAGCCTGCGCTGAATTTGCTTCGAGCTCTAGCTCCTCGATAGATGTCGCATAGATGTACTTTTCGATCTTTCCGGACTTCGGGTCTTTGAGCTGATACTCGCGCCCGGCCCGAACCGCTAGTTTGTAGACGTCCGTCGGTACTCCAGATGGCGTTGTTGGGTAGCCGCTCGCCTCGAGTTCCATGATCCTCTGGTGCTCAAAGTCGTTCAAGAGTCGGGCTAGTCGACTGAGCTTGAGGGCGGAGCGGGCAAGGGGAATTTCGCTTAGCTCGATATTGCGCAGCACCTCATCGGAAAGAGCGAGGGCTTCGCGCATAGCAAGCCGCGACGGCGGTACGGTGTCAGTCATCTATGCGCCCTAACGTTTGAAATAAGAGGCATTGACCGGCTGGCCGGGGGATGCCCTATCAATGCAAGGAATTGGCAACTGGTGATTAGCGTTCACCATTTCCCAGAGTTGAGTGGGACTGAGGACACAGACTCCACTTCCCAAGCGATGGCCTGAAAGTCGACGGTTCCGGCTTCAGATTGGATTGGATGTAGTCCGTGAGAACGCGTAACGATGGATCGCGGCAATATGAAGCCGGCCGCCGAAAACTCTCTGATTGACGATGCAAACGACGCGACATGCTCAGTATTTGACCTGTCAAAGGTGATACGTCTGTTTGCCCCTGAGGCGGCTATGCCTTTGTTCTTTTTGCCCGATGTTCGAAACGGCATGCCCGAAAGGGCCGCATTGACCGCTCTGTGTGTGCCTGCAAGAATGAACACGCAAGTTGCATTTTGGTCTGCGGTCTTCAGGATGGCGAGTCTCAGGAAGTCTTGAAAGATTTTTTCCGAGCTGCAATGACTAGAGTCCGCCCACTTAACCTCAACCAACACCTCTGCATTGCTTTTCGGCAGGCCGTTCCCTGCGAGAACTAATGCGTAGTCAACCTCACGCTTACGACCCGTCTTCTTCGAGGGATTTAGCGCCGCGTGTGGGAAGTCGGCGTGGACGCGAGTCCCCTTCGCTGAAATCGGGAACGAACTGAGGACGTTTCCGACCGCTGCCTTCAACGCGCTTTCGGAGAAAAGACCAGCCCTGTAGCAGCAAAACTCCAAGTGGAGCCAGCTACCGATCGCTTCAGAAAGGCGCCTGGCTACGTGCATTTGCATTGACTTTTCCCCAAATGAGGCTGAACGGTCACCACCGGCAAGGTGCTTGGGCCGCCCGAGCGAAGGACTAGACGGCAGCGCCGATGGGCGGCTAGAAGAAGTGCTGGTCGGCAAGGGTTGATGGTGAGACCTGAACCGAGAGACGCCGTCGACGCTCCTATGCCGAGGTCAGCGCGCGCGGACGATTTACGTATGTCTACCCATGACCGCTGCAAGACATGCTAGCCGACCTACAGCGGACGACGATGAACGCATTGAGGAGGGCCGGGCAGAACGACCGTCACGATGCCACGAGACACATTTCGGGCAGACGTACCTTGGTCTTCTAGCGGCGGCTGGTTGGCTTACAGCAGTCATTTAAGCTGAGGTCCCTAAGGACAGCAGCCGCTGCGAGGCCACCTCCCGCGATCCAATGTACGGTTCAGGATGGCTGCTTTGCAGCCTTTCCGTAGGCCCGCCAGATTATCGTGTCAAGTTCGGCGAGCGTCTTGGCTGGGTAGCGTGGATTCTGCAGCAACGACGCGCGCAGCTTCTTCGATAAGTCCAGATAGCGCCCGCCCTCAGTTGCACCGCGCGGTGCTCTGAAACGTATTGCCTTCATGTAGTCCATGACCGGCTGGTTCAGCAGCGGGTACTCGGCAGGGAAGGCGAGACAAAGCATTTCCGACAAGAACGCCCGGCGGGTCTCGACGCCCTGCGCCGCCAAGCTGTCGATCTCAAGTACAACTGCGTCATCGCGGTCTGCCGCATCAGTTCCTAGAATGCGAAGGAAGCTCTGACTCAACGCCTGAAAGTCGCTGCTTTTGCCGCGACGCTCCCACCCGTCGCCCTGCAGACGGTTCCCAACATGCCAGCTCCAAAAATCAGGCAGTCGTTGGAAGAATGTGGCGGAGTCGATCGTGCCGTTCGCGCAGTTGCGGAAAAGACGCAGCAAGGGCTCTCGGGTTGCCGCATAGCGGCGCATCTGTTTGCGCCGCGCCTTGATGAGGTCAGCGATGTCCGGTGGGCTAGGAAGCGGCAGGACTTTTGTGGCGGTAGGCGCGCCAGGACGCTTCCCTGCTGAAGTGGGGCGCTGCACCGGGCTCTCCTGATACGTGGCGAGCCAGTCTCCTGATACGACGACTGAATTCCTTTCGATCTCCTTCACCCACGCTTTGGCTTCTGCGAAGGTGGACGGCGTGATCTCGGTACTGATGTTCGCCTCATAGTTATTCTCGAACGCCGCTCGCGTGAGATTGGACGAGCCGACAAGCGCATAGCATCTGCCGTCGCCTTCTTGCCAGAAAATCGCCTTCGGGTGAAACCCCAGAATGTTGTCCGCGACCATAAACTGGGTCTTCCGCGCTGCTGGAAGCCACTTCATGACTTTCTCGCAGGCGGCTTTTCTGGTGATGCCGAAGTCTTTACCGATGATCAGGCGGAAGTGCCGGCAGCCCTTACTGAGCCTAAGCGTGCTGTCCCAATCGGTAAGGTAGGCCGACACGACAAAAAGGCTCACGGCATGACGGAAAGCGTGCGCATAGGCTCCCGTCAACTGATTTTCCGTGTTTGGCAAGTGCAGATGCAGTTCCAAGATTGGTCCTCCCGGGGTAGTGATACCCAGCTGGCGAGGGTAGCCGCAGATGGGGCACAACGACCGAAGAGTGGCCGAGATGGTGAGTTCGAAGCCTGGGTGCCACCCACTGAAGGCGCTGCATAGGCGTCGCCGGCCTTCTAATACAGCGGATGATATCGACCCATCGTGCAGCCCTAGTAGGGATCATCGAAGCTCCCTCAGCGACTTCTTCCCACCCAGCCGCTGGTACTCGGCATAGAACTTGGGGATCTGCTCCTGGCAGAACACGATCATCTCGCCCGCCTCTCGCAGGGTCATCTTGTTGACGTAGCCCGACACCCGACCGACCTGCTGCTCGCGTGCAATCGCCTTCTCGGCAAGTTCAATTTCACGGTGGCAATATGCGATCTGGCGCTCCTTTTCCGCCAACGACTTTGCCTTCTGCTGTGCCGCTTTTTCGGCCTCTTGAGCCTGGGCGTGCGCTTGAGCAGTCCGCTGCGCCTCTTCAAGACGAACCTTTGCGACACCAATCTTGCCATCCGGGTCGTCGCCCTGGTAGTCGGCAATGAAGGCCTCAATAGCCGCGACACCCTGCATCGAGTCGAACCGGGCCCGGTACTCCGCGAGCCACAATTCCCGCTTCACCCCAGACAACTGAGGAATGAGGTTGTCTGGGTCATTGCCGGCGTACCTGTCTTCAAACGCCTTGATCGACGCAAGCGACCTCTTCGCGGCCTCGAACTCTCGGCGGTACTCGGCCAGCGCCCGTTGCTCCTGCTCCTTGAGCTGATTGGCCTGGTGCTGCTCAAGCGCCGCCAGGAGGTTCGACTGCTGCACCGCCTCGTACACCGCAGCCCGCCTCAACACCCGGTACCGCGGATTCGCCGGGTATGGCGCGAAGAACTCCGAAGAACACGGATCTCCCCCGCCCGTCCCATCCGAAGACGTGCAATGGATGTAGAGCTCTCCCTGAAGGAACTGCCCCGTGGATTGCATTAGAGGCGCCCTAAGGCTCAGCACCTTCCCGTCCAGGTCGGCATAGAGCACTTCCTGGCACAGCGACTCGTCCGCAGGCTGCACGGCCGCACGCCATTCGCCGCGCGAGAACAGCCCGGCGCTGGACGTGTCGCGGTACAGGCAGGCCTTGAGGAGCTTCGCGTTCTGCGTCGCCTGAGTTTGCCTGCACCCGGCCCCGACGCAGATGGTCCGGCCCGATGTGCCTGGCTGCGCCGGGTAGTCAATGCGCCAGCCTTGAGTGGACTGGGCGGACTGCGCTGATGCCGACCCGAATGCGCCGAGACAGGCCGCCAGGGAGAGCGCGTGACGGCAAAGCTGGTGTTTGAGTTTCTGGTTCATGCTTGTTCTAGAAAGGATTTGGGACGGCCTGCCGCTCACTGCCGTCATGGAGCCGTTGTTTTTTGTACCATATATGCGGGTGCATAAACAGTTCACTCCGAAGAGATTCTTCGGATGCGCGCGACCCAGAATCTCGACCTCATGAAGGCTTTCGCGGCCGAGGTCAGGGCTCGGCGCCACGCGCTGGGTTTCTCCCAGGAAGAACTGGCCCACCGCGCCGAGGTCAATCGCACCTTCGTGGCCAAGGTCGAACTCGCCCAGAACCAGCCCACCCTGACCGTTCTGCACAAGTTGGCAACTGGCTTGGAGATCGACTTGCCGGAGCTGCTGCGCCTGGCAGAGGCGCGCTACGCCAAGCTTCGCAAGGCCAGCAAGTAGCGGGTTGAGCTATTGGCGGCCGCCTCGACCAGCCGTCAGTGGTGGGCGCTCAGGACAGCTCATGCACCCACCCCCGCGTTCATCCCCGCATTCATCCCGAGCACCTGCCGCTGCGCGGCCCAGTCCTCCGGGAACGGCACCGAGGTGAGCAGCCTGGTCGTGTTGATCTCTGCCGGGTGCTCTCCCCGCTCGATCGCCTGCACGATGTCGGGCGCCAGCAGCGCCACGTTGATCACCCGGTTCACGTAGCGCACGCTGAACTTCTCGCGTTCGGCGATTTCTTCAATCGCCTGCCCTTCCCGGGTGAACTGCTGCAGCCAGGTCTTTCCCTTGGCCATGAGGGCCAGCAGCGTGGGATCGGGCTCGCGCTTGATCTCGCCTGGGGCGCTGTCGCCGATGACCAGGCGCACGGCCATGCCGCAGCGCTTGCGCTGGGCCGGTACTTCGATGAGGGCTTCGCCCTGCCCTGCTCCCAGATTTGCCCCGACTTTCTGGAGCCCGCAGCCGACCAGGTCCAGGGTGATGCGCACGGTGGTTTCTGCCACCTCGATCTGGCGCACGGCGCTGGCGATCTCCGCCTTCGGTGAGAGCTGCACGGCCAGGTGCAGCCGCTTGGCCGCTTTCAGGGCCTCCTGGGCCCACACTGCGTCCTTCCAGCCCACGGCATCGAGCACCTGCTTGTCGCTGCCCGTCCAGTTCACGATGGCCTGGATCACGAGCTTTTCCAGCTCTCCTGCCGGCAGGCGGATGGGGTCCCCCGGGTCATCGGCCGGGGTGACGTAGTACCGGTAGCGCTTCTTGCCCTTGCGGGTGTGGGAGGGAATCAGCCTTCTTCCCGTCTCATCCACGAGCTTGCCGGCGAGCAGGCTCGGATCTACCGCCTTGGACTGGGTCTTGGTGCCCTGGCGGTTCAGTTGCAGTCGCTGCTGGACTTGGTCCCACAACTCCTGGTCGACGATGGCTGGGTGCTGCCCCGGGTGGTTCTCTCCCCGGTGCGGCACCAGCCCCACGTAGATGGGGTTGCCCAGGATGCGGTACAGGTGCCCCCGGCTGAAGGGCTTGTTGCCCGTGAACCCGGCCCGTTTGTTCTCCCGCTCGGCCGTGAGCCAGCCGCGGGTTTTTAGCTCCGCGGCGACTTTGCGCACGCAGTTGAGCTGCAGATAGAGCTTGTAGATCTCGCTGATGCGGCTGGCGTGAGGCTCTTGGGGCTCCAGGGTTCGGCCCTTGGCCCGGTAGCCCACCGGGGGTACTCCTCCCATCCACAGGCCCTTGCGCTTGGAGGCGGCGATCTTGTCGCGGATGCGCTCGCCTGTGACTTCTCGCTCGAACTGGGCAAAGGACAGCAAGACGTTCAGGGTCAGCCGCCCCATGGATGTGGTGGTGTTGAACTGCTGGGTGACCGAGACGAAGGACACGCCCTTGGCGTCGAAGAGTTCAACCAGCTTGGCGAAGTCGGCCAGTGACCGGGTGAGCCGGTCGACCTTGTAGACCACGATCACCTTGACCTTGCCGGCCTCCACGTCGGCGATCAGGCGTTTCAAAGCTGGGCGCTCCACATTTCCTCCGGAAAACCCGCCGTCGTCGTAGGCGCTAGGGTTCAGCGTCCAGCCCAGGCCCTTCTGGCTCAGGACGAAGGCTTCACAGGCCTCACGCTGGGCGTGCAGGGAGTTGAAGTCCTGTTCCAGACCTTCCTCGGAGGACTTGCGGGTGTAGATCGCGCAGGCCAGGGCCGGGATGGCCGCTGAGGAGGACAACGACGAAGAACCAGAAACCTTGGCCATCAGCGCTTCAGACCGAAGAAGGCGGGGCCGGACCAGGGGGTGCCGGTGATGGCTCGGGCGATGGCGCTCAGGCTGGTGAACGTCTTGCCGGCGTATTCGAAGCCCTGGGGCAGAACGAGCACCTCATGGGTGGCGCCGCGCCACTCGCGCAGCAGGCGGGTGCCGGGGCGCAGGGCTGGGGACGCGGGGTGAGCAGAGGTGGGGTGGGCGGGCCGGGCCTGTGAAATCTTGGCGCCGCAGGCTTGGACCTGGGCGTGCCAGGCCAGCACGCGGCGCATCAGGCCGGTATGCACGCGAGGCGGGGGTTCGCGGTCAAACGCGGATTTCCAGTGCGAGACCAGGGCATCGCGCCCGGCGGCGTCGAACGAATCGAGGTGGTTCATTGGGCCTGCGCCTCCACGATGCGGTAGACCCGAACGCCCTCCTCCATCTGGTACTGGACATTCAGGCCCAGGCGCTTGCGAAGCGAGCCGCTGAGCATGCCGCGCACGGTATGGGGCTGCCAGCCGGTCAGCTTGATCATTTGCGCCATGGAGGCGCCCGTGCCCAGCAGGATGATCAGTTGGGACTGCTTGGTTGCGGGAGCTGGAGTAGTTGCCGCTTCAGGGGCGGCAGCTCGGGTGGCTGGCGGTTTCTTGGTGGGCTTAGTGGACTTGGCCGGCGGCGGCTTGGGCTTCGCAGCGCTTCGAGCGGACGCTGGCCGGGGCGACTTGGCGCGGCTCTTGGCGGCTGGAGACTTGGGCTTTGCAGAACTCGGCTGGGTGCGTTTCATGAAGAACTCCTGCGCCAGACAGCGGCGCAGGGGTAGTAACGCTCTACCTCAGCAGGGGTTCAAGTTCAGAAGGCAGTAGCCGTGGTGAATCGTCTGGATTCGGCCAGCGCGCTTGCCTCCCTGATCGAGTTCATCGATATGGCGTGCCATCGCCGCCCAAAACCCACATTGCTGGCATCACAAGAGGGCTGAGAGCGATTTGGCGCCCTCCAGCAAAGGTGGCAGAAGCTGCTCCACCATCTGCTCACGCGTCATTCGACCGGACTGCACACTCGCCGTCATTGCCACATCCACCCGACCATGCGCATTCGGCACGGGCACGGCGATGGAGCGCAGGCCGATCTCGTACTCCTCATCGCTGATCGAATACCCCTGTTCGCGCGCCTGGTGCACCGCCTCGAGCACCGCACTCGGCGTAGCGCGCGTGTGCGGCGTGAACTGCGTAAGCGGGCTGTGACCGAGCAGCAGCAGCACCTCGGCGTCGCTGCGGTGCGAGAGCAGAGCGCGACCAGCAGATGAGCAGTACGCCGGCAGCCGCGTACCCACCCCCACCGTGGGCGAAAACACGCGGCGGCTCTGTGAGCGCGCCACGAAGACCACAGCGGTTTCATCAAGCACTGCCACCGACGTCACCTCGTCGGTCTGCCAGCCTACCGTGTCGAGCACTGGCTGCGCCTTGCGCGGCAGCGGTGCACCCGACAGCAGCCCATACCCAAGGCGCAGCACACGCAGATCGAGCGAGAAGTGCTTGCCGTCGTAGTCGGCATATCCCAGCTTGGTCAGTGTGAGCAGATAGCGCCGTGCGGCGGCACGCGTGAGCGAGGTGCGCTCGGCGACTTCGGTCAACGTGAGGCGCGCGTGCTGGCCGTCAAAGGCCTCGATGACGGCCAGGCCATGCTCCAACGAGGCCACGAAGTCGCGTCGGTCCAGTTTCATGCGATGACTCCATAGATGTGCGCATTGCGGACTTTATACCAATCATCATTGCTATTGCTGGATGCCACTTCGATAATTACCTCGCAGATTGCGATATATCTGTTTGTGCGCATTGCGCACTTATGGAGACGCATTGGAGCTGCACACCTGCTCCACGAACCACTTTCGAGACGACATGCAAGAAGCACCCATCGACATCAGCGGCCTCACGGCCCAGCGGACTTGGCCCGACGGCGGCCTGACTCGCATCCCCTACTGGATCTACCGCGACGAAGCCATCCGCCAGCGCGAGCAGGACCGCATCTACCAGGGCGCCACCTGGAACTACCTCTGCCTAGAGGCCGAGTTGCAGCGGCCCGGCGACTACATCAGCACCTTCGCCGGCGAGACGCCGGTGGTGGTCGCCCGCGACCGCGACGGCGAGCTCTACGCGTTCGAGAACCGCTGCTCGCACCGCGGCGCGCTGATCTGCCTGGAGAACGCGGGCCACGTCGAGAACTTCTCCTGCGTCTACCACGCCTGGTCCTACGACCTGCAGGGCAACCTCACTGGCGTGGCCTTCGAAGGCGGCGTGGGCGGCAAGGGCGGCATGCCCGAGGGCTTCTGCAAGGAGGCGCATTCGCCGCGCAAGCTGCGCGTGTCCACCGTCTGCGGCCTGGTGTTCGGCAGCTTCAGCGACGAGGTGCCGCCGATCGAGGAATACATCGGCGAGGCCGTGCTGGGCCGCATCCAGCGCGTGCTGCGCGACAAGCCGCTGCAGATCCTGGGCCGCTTCACGCAGGCCCTGCCCAACAACTGGAAGCTGTACTTCGAGAACGTGAAGGACAGCTACCACGCGAGCTTGCTGCACCTGTTCCTCACCACCTTCGAGGTCAACCGCCTCACGCAGCGCGGCGGCCTGATCGTCTCGGAAGACGGCGGCAGCCACGTGAGCTATTCCATGATCGACAAGACCGAGGAGGCCGGTTCGGAGTACCGCGACCAGGGCATCCGCTCGGACAACGAGCAGTACCGCCTGAACGACCCCAGCTTCCTCGAAGGCACCGACGAGGTGGGCGACGGCATCACGCTGCAGATCCTCTCGGTGTTCCCCGGCTTCGTGCTCGGCCAGATCTGGAACAGCATCGTGGTGCGCCAGGTGTTGCCCAAGGGCGTGGACGAGACGGCGCTGAACTGGACCTACATCGGCTTCGCCGACGACACGCCGGAGATGCGCTATTCCCGGCTCAAGCAGTGCAACCTGATCGGGCCCGCGGGCCTGGTCTCGATGGAGGACGGCTGCGTCGGCGGCTTCGTGCAGCGCGGTACGGTCTCGGCGCAGCACGACACCGCCATCGTGCAGATGGGCGGCACCAGCACCGAAACGCAGGACACGCGCGCCACCGAGGCGTCGGTGCGCGGCTTCTGGAAGGCCTACCGGGCCCACATGGGGATCTGAGCCGATGAACCGCTTCGAACTCCACATGGCCGTGAGCCTGCTCAACGCCGCCTACGCCGACTGCATCGACGCCGACCGGCTCGAGTCCTGGCCGGACTTCTTCACCCCCGACTGCTTCTACAGCATCACCACGCAGGAAAACCACGCGCGCGGCTGGGACGCCGGCCTCATCTTCGCGGACTCGCAGGGCATGCTGAAGGACCGCGTCTCGGGCCTGCGCGAGGCCAACATCTACGAGCGGCACAGCTACCGCCACATCGTGTCCATGCCCGCCCAGGTGGCCGCCGAAGGCCAGACCGTGCGCACGCGCACGCCCTTCGCGGTCTACCGCGTGATGCGCAACGGCACCAGCCAGGTGTTCGTCACCGGCTGCTACCACGACGAACTGCGCATCGAGGGCGAGGGTGAGCTGAAGATCGCCCGCCGCGTGGTGGTCTGCGACAGCTCCGTCTTCGACACCCTGCTGGCCATTCCCCTGTGAGCGCCGCCGTGTACCGCATCACCACCGCCGACGAGGCCCTGGACTTCGAGTGCGCCGCGCACGAGTCGGTGCTCGCGGCCGCCGAGCGCGCTGGCTGGGCGCTGCCCGCGTCGTGCCGCGCGGGGGTGTGCGGCAACTGCGAAGGCGATGTGCTCAGCGGCCGTTTCGTGACGCCGGGTCGCCAGGACCTGGGGCCGGAACTGGAGGGCCCCGCCTCGCGGGTGAAGTTGTGCCGCGTGCGGCCGTGCTCCGACCTGCGCATCGCCCCGCGCGAGGTGCACCGGCGCGACCTGGCGAGCGAGAAGCTGATCGCCGCCAAGGTGCTGCGCATCGAGCGCCCCGCCGCCGAAGTGGCCGTGCTCAAGCTGCGTTTTCCGGCCGGCGTGCGCGCCCGTTTCCGTGCCGGGCAGTACCTGCGCGTGCTGCTCGACGACGGACAGGAGCGCAGCTTCTCCATGGCCAACCCGCCGCAGCAGAGCGATGGCGTGGAACTGCACATCCGCTACCTCGAAGGCGGGTGCTTCGCCGAGCAGGTCTTCCACCAGTTGCAGCCAGGTGACACCGTGCGTGTGCGCCTGCCCCTGGGCGACTTCTACTTGCGCGAGGGCGAGGCCCCGATCGTGTTCCTCGCGGGCGGCACGGGCTTCGCGCCGGTGCAGTCCATCCTGGAGGAACTGCTGAAGAAGGGCACGCAGCGGCGCCTGCACCTGTACGTGGGCGCCCGAACGCCCGAGCTGCTGTACCGCCACGCGCTGGCCCAACGCTGGGCCGATGCGGGCAAGGCGCGCTACGTGCCCGTGGTCTCCGCGGCCGCCGCCGCCGAGGGCGGCTGGAGCGGACGCACCGGCCGCGTGCACGAGGCGGTGGTGCAGGACCTGCCCGACCTGTCCGGCCACGAGGTCTACGCCTGCGGCTCGCCGGGCATGGTGGCGGCGGCGCGCGACACCTTCGCGCAGCACGGCCTCGACCCGGCCCGCTTCTATTGCGACGCCTTCGCGCCGTCGCAGGACGTGGCCATGTAAACGCATCTTTTTCGCGGAGACCGTCCCGACGGCCTCCCCCCATCCGATCCCACCGACCCCCGACAACACCGGAGACAACCCCATGAACCGCCCCCTCACCCGCATCGCCCTGTGCGCCGCCGCGCTGCTGTCCTTCGCCCTGCCGGGCGCCGCCCAGGAGACCTACCCGAACAAGCTCGTCACCATCGTCGTGCCCTTCCCGGCGGCGGGCACCACGGACTCCATCGCGCGCATCGTGGCCGACAAGCTGCGCGTGAAGTTCCAGCAGCCCGTGATCGTGGACAACAAGCCCGGCGCGGGCGGCAACATCGGCGGCTCGCACGTGGCCCGCGCAGCGCCCGACGGCTACACCCTGTTCGCCAGCCCGCCCGGGCCGCTCGCCATCAACTTCAACCTCTACAAGAGCATCAACTACGACGCGCGCAAGTTCGTGCCGATCACCACCATCGCCAACATGCCCAACGTGATCGTGGTGGGCCCGTCGGTGAAGGCGCGCACCTTGCAGGAGTTGATCGACTACGCCAAGGCCAACCCGGGCAAGCTCAGCTTCGCCTCGCAGGGCAGCGGCAGCACCTCGCACCTGACCGCCCTGTACTTCGAGAACCGCCTGGGCATCAAGATGGTCCACGTGCCCTACCGGGGCTCGGCGCCGGCGCTGACCGACCTCATGGCCGGCACCGTGGACCTGATGTTCGACAACGTGACCACCACGCTGCCGTACCACCAGAGCAAGCGCGTGCGCATCCTCGCGTCGGCCACCAAGACACGCGTGGGCTCCATCCCCGACGTGCCGACCATGCACGAGGCCGGCGTGCCGAATTTCGAATCGGGCACCTGGGTCACGCTGGCCGCGCCCGAAGGCACGCCGCCGGCGATCGCCCAGACCCTGGCCAGGGAGGTCGCGGCCATCGTGAAGATGCCCGACGTGGTGAAGCAGTTCGAGACGCTCGGTGCCGATCCGGTGGGCAGCACGCCCGAGGCCACGGGGACGATGCTGCGCGAGGAGTCGGCCCGCTGGAAGAAGGTGATCGACACCGCGAAGATCACGCTGGACTGAACCCGGCACACCAGGGGCTCGACATGAACCAGGCATTGCCGGCGGACGCCGCCAGAACCGTGCTCACCGAATCCGTGGCCGAGGCCTTCCTCGTGCTGCTGAAGGACCGCGGCGTCGACCATTTCTACGTGGGCGCGGGCACCGACACCGCGCCCGTGATCGAGGCCTATGCGCGGGCCGCCGAGGCTGGCCTCGTGCTGCCCAAGCCGGTGCTCATCGCGCACGAGAACCTCGCCATCGGCATGGCGCACGGCTTCTACATGGTGGCGCGCCGCCCGCAGGCGGTGATGCTGCACGTGAGCGTGGGCACGGCCAACGCGGTGTGCGGACTGTTCAACGCGATCCGCGCGCAGGTGCCGCTGCTGCTGGCCGCGGGCCGCACCCCGTGGTTCGAGCAGGGCCGCACCGGCTCGCGCACGCACGAGGTGCATTGGGCGCAGGAGATGTTCGACCAGGGCGCAATGGTGCGTGAGCTGGTGAAGTGGGACTACGAGTTGCGCGATGGCCACCACGTGGCCGAGGTGGTGGACCGCGCGCTCGGCGTGGCGGGCACCGAACCACGCGGGCCGGTCTACCTCACGCTGCCGCGCGAGGTGCTGGCGCAGCCGCACGCCGCCTGCCAGGTCGGTGCGCAGGCGCCGGTGGCCTCGGCCGCGCACCCCGACCCCGAGACGGTGCTGGCGCTGGCGCGGGCGCTGGCCGCGGCCGACTGCCCGGTCATCGTCTGCACCAGCAGCGGCGCGGACCCGCGGACCGTGGCGCAGCTCACCGAACTGGCGGACCGCTTCGGCATCGGCGTGGCCGAGAACCGGCCCCGCTACGTGAGCTTCCCGTCCTCGCATCCGCTGCACCTGGGCTACGACATGGGCGCGGTGCTGCCGCACGCCGACGCGCTGCTGTTCCTGGAAACCGACGTGCCCTGGATTCCCGCCGTCACGTCGCCCCAAGCCGGCGCCTTCGTCGCCCTCGCGGGCAGTGACCCGCTGTTCGAGCGCTACCCGATGCGCAACTTCCCGGCCGACCTGTGCATCACCAGCAACGCCAGCGCGCTGCTGGCCGCGCTGGGTCCCGCGCTCGAAGCCGTCGGCGCGCACCAGCAGGCCGAGCGGCGCCGCCAGCGCGCGCAGGCGCTCGCTGCGGCGGTGCGTGGCGAGATCGCGGCCCGCGCGCAGCGCGACGACGCGCGCGGCGGCGCCATCAGCAAGCTGTTCCTTTCGCGCTGCCTGGAGGCCGTGCGCCCGCGCGACGCGATCGTGGTCAACGAGTACTCGGCCATGCGCGAGCAGATGGGATTCGAGGAGGCCGGTGGCTTCTTCCAGTTGCCGTCCTCGGGCGGGCTGGGCTGGGGCCTGCCCGCCGCGCTGGGCGCCCGGCAGGCGGCCCCTGGCCGCACCGTGATCTGCGTGGTCGGCGACGGCGCCTACCTGTTCGCCAACCCCGCGGCCTGCCACCACGCGGCCGCCCTGCACGGCCTGCCCGTGCTCACGGTGGTCTTCAACAACGAAGGCTGGGAAGGCGTGCAGAAGGCGGCCACCGGCATGTACCCGCAGGGCCACGCGGCCCGGCAGGCGCAGGCAAGGGCGCCGGAGCCGCTCTCGTCGCTCAAGCCCGTGCCCGACTTCGAGCGCTACGCCGAGGCCTCGGGCGGGTACGGCGAGCGCGTGACGCGGCGTGAAGACCTCATCCCCGCGCTCCAGCGGGCCCTGCACGCGGTGCAGGTCGAGGGCCGCCAGGCCCTGCTCAACGTCATCGGCGAGTAGCCGGCGCCGACCCGAACGAACCCCGGGGCGCAAGCCCCACGAAAGGACATCCATGGAGCACCATCCGATGCGTGCCGAGGCCTTGCGCGCCCTGCGCCTGGACGACACCCCCGCGATGCTGTCGATCGACGGCCAGGCGCGTGAAGGCGACAGCCGCTTCGAGGTCATCGACCCGGCCACCGCCAGGCCGTTCGCGACGGCCCCCGAAGCCTCGCTGGCCCAGCTCGACGAGGCCGTGGCCGCCGCGCGGCGGGCGCAGTCGGCTTGGGCCGCCCGGCCCTGGGCCGAGCGCCGCCAGCGGCTGCTGGCCCTGGCGGACCTGCTGACCCAGGACCTGGAGCCGCTGGCCTGGCTCATCACGTTGGAGCAGGGCAAGCCGCTGCCGCGCGCCCGCGACGAGGTGGCCCGCGCGGCCTCGCAGCTGCAGCGCCTGGTCGCGCTCGACGTGCCGGTGGAAACCTTGCGTGAGGATCCGCAGGGCCGCGTCGAGCTGCACCACCGCCCGCTCGGCGTGGTGGGTGCGATCACGCCCTGGAACATGCCGCTGGTGCTGTGCGTGCCGAAGATCGTGCACGCGCTGCTCACGGGCAACACCATCGTGGTCAAGCCCTCGCCCTACACGCCGCTGAGCGCCTTGCGCTTCGCGCAGCGGGCGCAGGCCCTGCTGCCCGCTGGCACGCTCAACATGGTGTCCGGCGGCAACGAACTGGGCCGCGCGCTCGCCGAGCACCCGGACGTCCAGAAGATCAGCTTCACCGGCTCGGCGGCCACCGGCAGGAAGGTCATGGCCAGCAGCGCCGGCACGCTCAAGCGCCTGACGCTGGAGCTCGGTGGCAACGATGCCGCCATCGTGCTGGCGGACGCCGACCCCGAGGCCATCGCGCAGGCCCTGTTCCAGGCCGCCTTCGCCAACAGCGGGCAGATCTGCATGGCGATCAAGCGCCTGTACGTGCACGCCAGCCTGCACGGTGCCGTGTGCGAGGCCCTGGCCCGGCAGGCCAGGGCGGTGGCCGTCGGCGGCGGCTTCGAACCCGGCGTGGTGCTTGGCCCCGTGCAGAACGCCGCGCAGCACCGCATCGTGATGGGCATCCTCGACGACGCGCGCGAGCGCGGCGCGCGCTTCCATTCGGGCGGACACGCGCTGGAGCGCGAGGGCTACTTCATCGCGCCCACCGTGGTGAGCGACATCGCGGACGACAGCCGCCTCGTGGCCGAGGAACCCTTCGGCCCCGTGCTGCCGGTCCTGAGCTTCCAGGATGTGGACGAGGCCGTGCGGCGCGCCAACGCCAGCGCCTACGGACTCACGGGCTCGGTCTGGGGCCGCGATGTCCGGGCCGCGGCCGGCGTCGCCGCGCGACTCGAGGTCGGCACGGCCGGCGTCAACCAGCACCTCTGGCTCGACGCGCAGATCCCGTTCGGGGGCGCCAAGCAATCGGGCCTGGGCAGCGAATACGCCGCCCAGGGCCTCAAGCACTACATGCAGGCGCATGTGGTGAACGTACCGGCGTGAGGCCGCCGCCGCGCCAGGCGCGGGCACACCTCGATCCACCCATCCCACGACACCCACCCATCGGAGACACACCAACATGAGGTTCACCCCACTGCGCGCCATTCCCTTCGCGCTGCTGCCCCTGGCCGCGGCGGCCCAGACGTCAGGCGTCGAGCTGTACGGCCGCATCGACCTGAGCGTCAACGCCATCAAATACCAGGGCGAGTCCGGCACGCGCCAGACCCTGAGCAGCGACACCTCGCTGTTCGGCCTGCGCGGCACCGAACAGCTCGGCGGTGGCCTGTCGGCCTACTTCAAGCTCGAAAGCGGCTTCCAGGCCGATACGGGCATGCAGACCAACCCCACGACCTACTTCAACCGCGAGTCCTACGTGGGCCTGCGCGACAACGCGCTGGGGGCGATCCAGCTCGGCTCGCAGTGGAACCCCTTCATCTTCGTCACCGGCAAGAGCGACCCCTTCGCCCGCGCGCAAACCGGCGCGCAACTGTCGATGCTGCAAGGCCATGCGGTGCGCGGCTACACCCCCATGCTGCCCAATTCGGTGCAATACCTCTCACCCACGCTGTTCGGCGGCCTGAGCCTGCGCGCGCTGGCCCAGATGCGCGAAGGCACGGCGAACAAGAACATCGCCGCCAGCGCCGAATACGCCGCCGACCGCCTGTACCTTGGCCTGGCGATGGACCGCATCGAGGTCGCCACCAGCACCATCGGCGCGCCGGGCGCGGGTTTCGTGCACAGCCAGACCACCGGCCTGGGCGCCACCTACCGCTTCGACGGATTCAAGCTGTTCGGCTACCTGCAGCACAACCGCGTGGATGGCCTGGCCTCGGCCAAAGGCTACCTGCTGGGTCTGACGGTGCCCGTAGGCGTGGGCGAGTTCCGCGCCTCCTGGATCCAGAACGAGCGCGCCACCGGTGACGCTTCCCTGCTCGCCGTGGGCTACGCGCACAACCTGTCCAAGCGCACCATGGTCTATACCTCGGCTGCCCTGCTGAACAACAGCGGCGCCTCGCGCATCGCCATGTTCCCCTCCAGTCAGGACATGGGCACCCGCGTGCCGGCCCTGGGACAGGACTTGCACGGCCTCCAGCTCGGCGTGCGCCATACGTTTTGACCGAAGGGGGCAGGTCGCCTGCCCCCGGAGAACTCAAAGGATGGCAAGGTCACGATGGAGGCGAGGTGGCTTGCCCCAAGCTGGTCGGCCGACCTGCCCTCGTCAGCTCTACGGAGCTTTGCCCTGGGCTTTCACCAGCGTCTTGACCAGCTCGAGCGCCAGGTGCTGGTATTCAGGAGTCAGCGCCCTGAAGTACTTGCGCATCTGCATGGCTTCACGGGCCATGTCCTCCGGCAACACCAGCGAGGCGTCCTTGGGGCCAGATAGCGTCTTTCCTTCCGCCATGGCGTACATGGCCGCCAGACTGGTCCCCAAGGCCTTGGCGATGGCCTTCAGGCCGTCTTCCGTAGGTTGCTGCAGTCCCCGCTCCACCCGGGAGAGGTTGCTCGCATCCGTCCCCGCATCGAACGCCAAGGATTCCAGGCTGACTCCCCTTTCGTTGCGTAGCGCTCGGATGACTTTGCCAATCTGCATGGCCGCGGATTCTTGAAAGTTCGCGGCGATTGCACAAAGCGCCTGGCGCCAAGTGCCATCTAGAATTGGCTGATAGCGCCAATCTTCATCACCAGATGACCTCCTCCGCCAACGCACCCGCTCTGACAGGGGCCGCCCTCTACGTGCCCAAAATCGTGGCCGTCCTGCGCGAGCTCGGCGGCAAGGGAAAAACCAGCGTGGTGCGCAGCACCATCGTGGATGAGATGAGCGCCAAGGGGGAGGAGATTGACGAGACCGAGGTCTCGGGCGAGCCCAAGTACCAGAACGACATGCGCTTTGCCCGACTGCACCTGGTCAACGCAGGCAAGCTCGAACCCATGGACATCTCCGGCCGCGGCTACTGGCAGCTCACTGCAGCTGGATGGGATATGCCGCTGGACAATGCAACCGCCCTGTCCGTCTGCGGGAAGGGTTCCTGGGCCTCGGCAAGTCCGGCGCAGCTGCAGGAACCGACTCAGGACGAGCTGCCGGGGGTGGCGCTTGGTGACCTGGCGTTGCGCAACGTGCTGCTCTCGCTCTCTGACATCGGCTTCGAGCGGCTGTGCGCGGCCATCATGACGGCCAATGACGCCGAGGCCATCACTGTGACGGGGAAAGCAGGCGATGGCGGCATAGACGGCACGGCGACGTTCGCCGTGGACTCCTTGGCACTGGTGTCATTCCGGGTCGCCTGGCAGTGCAAGAAGTACGCCCCGGGGAACAAGGTGCAGCCTGCTGAAGTTCGGGAGTTTAGAGGGGCACTGGACCATGGGTTCCAGCACGGGATCTTCTTCACCACCTCGACTTTCACCATCAAGGCCGAAGAGGAGGCCCGCCGCCCCGGGCAGGTACCGATCCAGCTTGTGGACATTTCCCGACTGATCGAGTTGCTCAAGACGAAGGGGCTGGGGGTGTCCCCCGGGTTATCGATGGTGGATAAGCAGGCATACACCATCGACCATGCCTACTTCGAGAAATTCAAGGCCAAGGGCCTGAGCGGGTGGGAAGGCAAGATGTTGTTCGGAGCAGCCGGCTGAGGAGTCAGCTCGATCCATTGAACGCCCGCCCGGCCCGCCCCAAGACATGGAAGGTGGAAGAAGATGTGGCTGATCACACCGGTGGGATTCTTCAGCGTGGTGCGCAAGCCCACGGATATCAAGAACAAGACGCTCACGGTTCGCGCGCGCGTGCGCTCAGACCTTGAAGCTCTCAAAGCGCAGTACCTGCCCGAGCTGGGATCTATTCAGGAGAGCAAGGTCAACGACTACCGGTATCGGGCTGTGGCGCCCCAAGCGGCCGTCGCCGCGGCCATGACCCGCCTGATCAAGGACTTGGACTACGCCAACTTCAAGGACGAGGTGAAGAAGTGCCAGGGAGCGGATCGCGCGCACCTGTACCACGACGTCTGGGACGTTCTGTACGGGCTTCAGCGACAGTAGGCGAAGTGCGCGCAAAGGTCGAGACATGCTGAAGCCAGGCAAATCAGTGCTCCATCCGCGGCTCGATGACCGAGGTAAGCCGGTCCTCATCCTGAAGCCGAGCTGCCCATCAGACTTGGCGGCCTGGTCCGACCCGAACGCCACTGCCTGCGTGGTTCCTGATGGAGCCATGCCCGACGAGGTCAATGGCATCCCCATTACACGATGGCTGGATGCGCCAACCACCGAGGCTGGTTGGGAAGTACTGGCGAGGCAGCACCAGATCGAAGAGCCGGATTTCATCGTGCCCGGCGGCTACAAGCCGGCCGCTGGCGCGGTGATCTGCGAGGCGGATGGGCGGATCTGGCTCTTGGTGCCGAGCAACGCGTACGGGGGCTACCAGGCCACCTTCCCCAAAGGCACCATTGAGGGCAAGACAGCCCAGGCGACCGCGCTGGTCGAGACCTTTGAGGAAGCAGGCCTGCGCATTCGCTTGGTCAAGCACCTCCTCGACGTCAAACGCAGCCAGAGCTACACGCGTTACTACTTGGCCGAGCGCGTGGGCGGCAGACCGGCCGACATGGGCTGGGAGTCGCAGGCCGTGATGCTGGCCCCACTCCACCACGTCGGATCACTCCTCAATAGTTCTCACGACACGCTGATCCTGAACCGGGTTGTGTCTGCGACGTGGTGCTCACGCTGCCTGGGCTACCATGAAGCATCAGGCATCGACATCCGCCAAGCGCACGCCTGGCAATGCGCCCCTAAGCGGCCTGCCCCATGCCGCGCTGGACATGCCCACGCTGGCGCAGGCGGCCCTGCTCTACCGGCTCAGCGGCGACCAGAACCCCCTCCATGCAGACCCCGGCACCGCCCGACGGGCGGGCTTTGAGCGACCGATCCTGCATGGGCGCTGCACCTTCGGCATCGCCGCGTGGGGCCTTGTGCGGCTGTTCTGCCCCGACGCCCCCGAACGGCTGACCGCCATGCGGGCGCGCTTTTCCAGGCCGGTGTTTCCCGGCGAAACCCTGCGACTGGAGGTGTGGCTCGACGGCGCGCAATTGCACTTCCAGGCCCTCGTGCCACAGCGGTCGGTGTTGGTGCTGTCAAATGGCGTGGCGCGTCTGGCGCCTGCCTGAATCCGCAGCGCGCATTCGCAGACCGACGCTACGCCGCGACGCCGTCGAGATTGAGGAACTGCAGCGTTTCCTTCTCGATGTCGTAGTCGTAGAGAGAGCGGCGCAGTTGTGCTGAGTTGGCGATCTCCTTGTCGCGCTGTGCCAGGTCTGCGTACTGGGAGTCGTAGCGCATACCGTTCTTGCGCGCCTCGGACTGCACCATGGACGTCCGCGGCCGGCGCAAGGCCTCATAGCGCGTCAGCGCGTCTTGCACCGACAAGCCTCGCTCGCATGCCTGCAGGATGACGGCCAGGGCCGTTCCATCCTCGATCGCCTGGTTGGCGCCCTGCCCAAGATGCGGCAGCATGGGGTGGGCCGCATCGCCCAGCAACGCCAGACGCCCGTTGACCCATTTGCCCAGCGGTCGGCGATCGAACAGGCCCCACCAGAAGCAGGACTCGACCTTGTCCAGCAGACAGGTCACGCGCGGATCCCAACCCGCAAACGATGCGGCCAGCTCATCGCGGTCTCCCACCGCCGACCACGATTCGATGGTCTGGTTTGCGGTGGGCACGAAGCCGACATAGTTCAGCAGTTCGCCGCTGCGCACGGGAAACACCATGAAGTGCTTGCCGTCGCCCATCCAGACCTGATGCGCCTCGCGCCGCCATTCGGGCACTTTGTCTGCGGCGACAAGGCCGCGGTAGGCACGAAAGCCGGCGTACTCAGGCGCAGAAGGTCCCACCACGTACTTCTGCAGCACCGAGTTGATACCGTCGGCGGCAATCACCACATCGGCATGGGCCACATGCCCGTTTTCGAAGCTGACGCGTGCGCCGGACTCGTGCTGAGCGAAGTCAACACACTTGTGGCCCGTGTGAATCACGCTGGCAGGCAGCGAGTCGGCCAGGGTCTTGAGAATGTCGGCCCGGTGCATGCCGTACATGCCATTCCAGCCCGACGAATCGGTGGTAAGAATCTTGCCGACGACCGAGCCGTCCATACGGTAATACTCCGAGCCGGAACCGACCTTGGCACCGACGCGAGCAAGCGCCTCGCCCAGGCCCATTCTCTCCATCTGCCGCAAGCTGTTCGGGTAGATAAAGATGCCTGCGCCCACCTCGCGCAGTTCGGCCGACTGTTCGTACACTGAGACTCGAATGCCGCGATGGCGCAGCGACGCGGCGGCCGCAAGGCCGCCCATGCCACCGCCGACGATGGCCACATGAAGTTGTCGAGTCATTTCAGAACGTCCTTCAATTGGAGGTCTTGGCAGCAGGGCGCAGCAGCGCACTCACCGCCTGGAATTCGTTGGCAATCTCGTCTGACAGGGCGCGACCCGAACCCCATTCCTGCACGATGCCGGCCGGCAGCAACTGGGCCGAAATGCCAGCATTGCGTGTGACCTCTTCCAGGGCAGGAACGATTGTGTCCACCACGTTCCTGGGCACACCGGCCGGCATGAAGAAACCGAACCACACACCCAGGATGTCGGCCTTGTAGCCGAGCTGGCGCAGCGTCGGAATGTTGGGGAACTCGGGAAAGGGCGAAGAGATGGCCAATGCGCGCAGATTGCCGCTGCGAATCTGGGTGCCCAATGCACCCAGCGCGAGGATCACGCCCTCGATATGCCCGCCGAGCAGATCGGTGACGGCAGGCGCAGCGCCCCGGTAGTTGACCGATGTCAGCGATGCGCCAGTGGCCGAATTGACCAGTTGGACGCTCACGTCGCCCACAGAGCCCGGGCCGGCATTGCCAACACGCACGCTATTCGGCGCCTTGGTGGATTGCTCGACCATGTCCTTCAAGGTCTTGAACGGGGCGTCTCTGTGCACCACCAGCACCGAAGGGCTGCGCGTCGTGAGAGCGAGCGGCACCAGATCCTTCAAGGGGTCGTAGTTTGCTGCCTCGGGTTCGATGACGCGCCGAATGGTCATCGGGCTGTTCTGGGCGTACAGCAAGGTGTAGCCGTCCTTGGGCGCACGAATGACGGACTGGGTGCCCAGAGATCCTCCCGCGCCCGGTCGGTTCACCACCGTGATGGTGGCATTCAGCAGGCGCGACAGCTCCTGACTCATGAGCCGCGCGGCGCGGTCCGCCGCGTCGCCGGCCGCCAGTGGCGTGACCAGGCTGATGGGCTGGCTGGGATAGTCGTTGGCATGTGCGCCCAATGGCGTGGCCATCAGCGAAGCAAGCCCCAGGAGTTGTCGTCTCTGAATCATTGGTATGGTCTCGCGTGTGTTGCGGATGTGCGCTCGTGAGGCCGCGAACTGCACCGGGCCTGGCTCGCATGCAGACGGGTCTCAAAGCAGCCTCGAATTCTGGTCAGGGCCTGCCGAGCACACAACTCGGTTATGCGCAATGCGCAAATAATCCGACCATGACTGCCGAGCAGCGTTCGCACCCTCGCGACTTCGTGGCCTCGCTCGAGAAGGGCCTGAAGGTGCTGCTGTGCTTCGAGCGCAAGCATCCCAGGCTCAACCTGTCGGAGGTTGCGCGCCTCACGGGCTACACACCTGCTGCCACCCGCCGCTTGTTGCTGACGCTGCAAGAGCTGGACTACCTTCGCAGCGACGGCAAGTGGTTCTGGGTCGCACCTCGAACCTTGCTGCTTGCCCGGCCCTACCTTTTGTCCAGGCCGGCGCCACAACTGGCGCAGCCCGTGCTCGACACGCTGGCCGATCGCACCCGGCAGTCGGCCTCGCTGGGGGTGCTGCTCGATCAGGAAATGCTGGTGATTGCCCGATCCACCGGCCGGCGAACGCTGTCCGCCGGCCTGGGCATCGGCTCCAGGTTGCCGATTTTTTGTTCGTCATTGGGTCGGGCCGTGCTGTCGATGATGCCGGCGCACGAAGTGGCAAGCCGCCTGGGCGCCGCCGATTGGCATGCCTACACGCCCAACACCGTGCAGAACCTGGCGGCCGCCATGGCACAAGTAGACCACTGTCGCACCAACGGGTGGGCGGAATGCAACGAGGAACTCGAGCTCGGCGTTCGCTCGATCGCGGTGCCGATCTCACGCCCTGCCGACGCGACCTGCGCTGCGATCAGCCTTTCGGTGCGTGCCGAACGCATGAGCATGGACACGTTTCGGATCACGCACCTCAACGCCCTGCTGGAAGCTCGGGACGAACTGCAATCGACAGTCAGGTTCGACTGACCTCCTCTCGACCCAGCGCCCTGGCGGCGGCGCGATGCGGCGCCAAAGGTGTGCGCAGATCAAGCCCGCCTGCCATCTCAACGCCTCGGACCCGCCAGGTTTGCTCGGCACCCCCGCAAGCATGCGCGTAGCTTACACGCTGCCCCCCGGCGCCGTGCTCAACAACAGCTTGCCGGCCACCGCGCCGCTCTCCAGCCGCCTGTGCGCTTCGGCAGCGTTCTCCAGCGGCAAAACCGCCTCGATTAGGGGCCGCACGCGGCCGCTGCCCACCAAAGGCCAGGCCACCTGACGCAAGCGACGTGCAATCAGCGTCTTCTCCTCGGTGGGTAGCGGGCGCAACAGCGAACCGGTGATCTTCGCCTCCTTGGCCATGATGGTGCGCAGGGGCGCGCTGAAGTCGGCGCCGTCGCCTGGGGCCAGGTGCACCATCCGCCCCCGATGCGCCAAGGCCTGCAGATTTCGCGCACCGTATGCTGCGCCGGCCATGTCGAGCACGACATCGACCCCACGCCCCTGTGTGAGACGCGCGACCTCTTGCTCAAAGGCCTGGGCGCGGTAGTGAATGGCCGCGGTTGCACCGAGGCCCATGGCGATCTCGCACTTGGCCTCTGAGCCGCAGGTTGCGTAGACCGGATGCCCGAGTGCGCTCAGCAGTTGAATGGCGACGCTGCCCACCCCGCTCGTGCCCCCATGGACCAGCACACTTTCGCCGCCCGCGAGTTGCGCCACGCCGAAGAAGTTGTGCCACACGGTGAACAGGGCTTCCGGCAGTGCCGCGGCCTGCTCGAGCGATATGCCCTCGGGCACCTCGAACGCGTGAGCGGCCGGCACACAGGCAAAGCGGGCATAGCCCCCGCCATCGGCCAGCGCGCACACCAATGTGCCCACGGCGATGCCGCGCACCTTGGCGCCGACCGCGCGCACGGTGCCGCTGACTTCAAGGCCCGGGATGTCGCAGTGGGCCGGTGTGGGGCCACGGCGGCGTTGATTGCAGTCGTGGCGATTGACGCCGGCGAAAGCGACCTCTACGAGGAGTTCGTCCTCTGCCGGGGTGGGCATGTCGGCGCTGCGCACCTGGAGCACCTCAGGTTCGCCTGCGGCAGTAATGAAGATTGCGGTGTTTCGTGTCTGCATGAGCGAAGCGTTCAACGAGAAGATCTGGCGGAAGAAGCGCGTGATGTGCGAGCCGCTCGCTTGACCGCCACCGGCGTCATTCGAAAGCCTTTGGGAAACCCACGCGGCAGATCACCGTCTGCCGTCGGCGTGGGACCAAGTGCGGTGGCGTGGAAACGATAGAACTCCTCCATGAAGAGCTCCACCGCACGCGACAAGGACCGCCCCCGGCGGGTCAGCACGCCAAGAGCGCGGGACACCCTGGGCTGGATCGGCACGAAGCTCAACCCCGCCGTGTTCATGAGGCTGCTTGTGAGCGCCGGCACGGCAGCCACCCCCAGGCCCGCTGCCACCATGGCCGCTGTGACGGAGATGTTGGCTGATTCGTAGCGTGGCTTGACGGCCAGGCCAGCCTTCACGAACAGACGTTCAACCATGGGACGAAGACTGCTGGCCGGCCCATTGGCGATGTAGGGACGCTGCTCGAATGCTTCAAGAGTCACACCTTTTCGGCGAGCCATGGCGTCTTGGCTTGAGCACAGCAGCATCAGGTCATCTTCGGAGAACGCCGTGAATTCAAAACGACTCCCGTCGCCTTCAGGTTCGTCGGGCGGGAGCGAACAGAATCCCACCTGTGCGCTGCCACTGGCGACCATGTTCAGCACGTCGGTTGCCACCACCGGCAGCAGTTTGATACCGACCTTGGGGTGCCGCTGCAGGAAGGCCTGCATGGGCTGGGGCAGCACAGCCGCGGCAACCGCAGGCACGCTGGCAATGGTGAACTCTCCTGTCCGCCCGGCTACGAATTCCGACAGATCGCTCAACGAGTCACGCAACTCGAACACGATGCGCTGAGCCACCGGCAAGAGTTCTCGCCCGGCCGCGGTGAGTTGCACATGCCGGGTATTGCGATCGAACAGACGCGTGCCGAGCTTGCTCTCTGCAGCTGCAATGGTGCGGCTGAGCGCAGGCTGCGATACGAAGCTTCGCTGCGCCGAGGCGCGAAAGCTCAAAGTTTCGGCCACATCCACCACGGCCTCCAGCTCCTGAATGCTCAATCGGGTGCGCACGCAAGAATCTCGCTCTTTTGATCCATTTTTGATATCAACGTGATCATATAAATGCACTTGTGGTATTAGAAGAGCATACCCACAATTTCTTCCGGGCGCGAATTCCCGCGCTGGAGGAACACTTTGCGAGTCATGGATCTCGTCGCGCACATGCTCAAGCGTGAAGGCGTCGACACCTTGTTTTGTTACCCCACAACACCCGTCATCGAAGCGGCCGCACAGGCAGGCATTCGACCAGTGCTGTGTCGCCAGGAGCGTGTCGGCGTCGACATGGCCAACGGCTATACCCGCATCAAGGACGGCAAGCCTTTCGGGGCGTTTGCCATGCAGTACGGTCCGGGCGCCGAGAACGCCTTCTCCGGCATTGCCACTGCCTTCTCCGACTCCACGCCACTGCTGCTGCTGCCGCTGGGCCATCGTCGCGAAGTGGCGCAGGTAGCACCGACGTTCCGCTCTTCGCGCACTTACGCCAGCGTCACAAAGAACGTGGAAGAGATCGTTGTTCCGGAAGAAACGCCCAATGTGATGCGCCGCGCCATCTCGCAGTTGAAGAATGGCCGCCTGGGGCCGGTGATGGTGGAGTTTCCGATGGACCTGGTGGAACACGAACTCGGTGAGTTCGACCTTCAGTACCGCGGTGTGAGAACCTCCCGCAGCGCCGGTGACCCAAGCGATGTGGACGACGCGGCGGCGCTGCTGCTCAAAGCCCGTTGCCCGATCGTTCAGGCTGGACAAGGCATCTTCTACGCAGACGCGTGCGCCGAGCTGCTCGAGCTGGCCGAGCTGGTGGGACTGCCCGTGCTCACCACGGTGGAAGGCAAGAGCGCCTTCCCGGAGAACCACCCTTTGTCGCTAGGCACCTCGGGCGCGGTGCTCACCGGTCATGGGCAGCGCTTCCTGGCCGACGCCGACCTGGTGCTGGCCATCGGCAGCAGCCTGACACGCCACCACCTGACCAACCGGGTCATGCCGGTGGCAGACAAGACCATCATTCATGCCGTGTCCGATCCGCGCGATCTGTACAAGGGCTACGAAACCGACGCAACCATTCTGGGCGATGCCAAGCTCGTGCTGCGCCAACTGATCGAGGCGGTGCGCGAGCGACTGCGGGGCGCCCCTGCCCGCACCAGTCCCGCGCCGGCAATTGCAGCCGCCAAGCAGGCCTGGCTGGCCGAATGGTTACCGCGTCTGAAAAGCAACGCCAAACCCATCACGCCTTATCGCGCCATCCACGAGTTCTCCAAGGTCATTGCCGCGCACGAAGCCATCGTCACCCACGACTCCGGCAGCCCGCGCGATCAGATCCTGCCGTTCTACGAAGCCACCACACCCCACAGCTATCTGGGCTGGGGAAAGTCGCACGCGCTTGGTACAGGCTTGGGTCTAACGATCGGCGCCAAGCTCGCC
The DNA here is from genome assembly GCF_034421675.1 of Hydrogenophaga sp. SNF1. Taxonomy (NCBI): domain Bacteria; kingdom Pseudomonadati; phylum Pseudomonadota; class Betaproteobacteria; order Burkholderiales; family Comamonadaceae; genus Hydrogenophaga; species Hydrogenophaga sp. SNF1. The sequence continues at coordinate 1,060,821 of NZ_CP139793.1, read as the reverse complement.
GCACAGGACAAGTTCTGCGTGAACTTCATGGGCGATGCCGCGTTCGGCATGACGGGACTTGATTTCGAGACTGCCGTACGCGTGGGTGCGCCCATCTGCACCGTGGTGTTCAACAACGCCACGATGGCGGTGGAAACCCGCAACATGGAACTCTCGCACTCGCTCTATCGCACCCGGGACATTGGTGGCAGCTACGCCAACATTGCGCGCGACCTGGGCGGTGTGGGCGAACGAGTGGATGACCCCGGTGAACTGGCTGCAGCCTTTGAGCGTGCGCGGGAGCAAACCCGTGAAGGCCGACCCGTGCTGCTGGAGATCATCACCAGCGAGGAGCGCGAATTTTCTCACCGCCTCAACTCGTTCGCGGCCCTGCGCGCCGCGCAGGCGAAGGACTGACGCCATGGCCCACCGGATCGACAACGCCGCGAACATCGAAGACTTGCGCATGCTGGCAAAGCGACGCCTGCCGCGTGCATTCTTCGAGTTCCTCGACCGGGGCACGGAGGACGAAGTGGCACTCGCCAACAACCGTACAGCTTTGCAGCGCATCCAACTCAATGCCCGAGTCCTGGTGGATGTCACGCATCGGTCCCAGCACACGGAACTGTTCGGCAAGCGACAGGAGATGCCCGTGATCATCTCTCCCACCGGCGTGGCCGGCCTGCTGTGGTACGACGGCGAGGTCGCGCTGGCTCGGGCGGCAGCGGCGGCCGGCATTCCTTTCTCACTGGCGACCACGTCTGTGGCCGCGCTGGAAGACATTGCCGAACGCGCCGGCGGCCGCTTGTGGTACCAGGTCTACATGTGGCCCGAGCGCAAGCTGTCCTACGAGATGATCGACAGGGCCCGCGCCGCCGGCTGCGAAGCGCTGATTCTCACCGTGGATGGCGCCGTGTCACCCAACCGCGAGTACAACACCCGCAACGGCTACACAGCACCGTTTCGCTTCACCACCCGCAACGTTGCGGATGTGCTCATGCACCCGCGCTGGATGCTCGGCACGTTGGGTCGTTATCTTGTTGATGGTGGCATGCCCGAGTTCAAGAACTACCCAAAAGAGGTTCGCGAGAAGGTCACCTCCCGCAAGATCGAGCGCCGCACGCTGATCAACAACCAGTCGCTGAACTGGGAGGACGTGAAAGAGTTGCGGCGTGTGTGGAAGGGCCCCCTGATCATCAAGGGAATCATGAATGCGGCGGATGCACGCATCGCTGCGTCGCATGGTGCCGACGCGGTACTGGTCTCCAACCACGGTGGAAGGAACCTCGATGCCGCACCTGCGCCCATCGAGGTGTTGCCCGAGATCGTCGACGCGATAGCCAAGAGCGTGCCGGTGCTTGTGGACAGCGGCTTTCGCCGAGGAAGCGACGTGATCAAGGCGCTCGCGCTTGGCGCAAGTGCGGTGCTGATTGGGCGAGGCACCCTCTATGGAACGGCAGCAGCAGGCGAGCCCGGCGCGCGACGTGCGCTGCAAATCTATCGAACCGAGATCGACCGCGTGATGGGCCTCATGGGCTGCTGCGCTGTCAGCGAACTCGGCCCACATTCCGTGCGCCTGTCGCAGGGATAGGCAGTCAGAGGCAAGTGCAGACATCAACCAAGGAGACAAACATGAGGCATGAAATCAACGTGCAGGTGGCAAGGAAACCCGACGTCCCGCGCGTTTCGCGACGTGCGACGCTGGTCGCTGGCTTGGCCGCGACGGCATCCCTGACAGGATGGCCTGCTTGGGCGCAGGCCGATCACACCACGCGCATCATCGTGCCCTTCTCGCCGGCGGGACCGGCAGACGTGATGGGCCGCATGGTGGCCGACGAGATGCGACCCAATGCCAAGGGCCCGGTGATCGTGGAGAACCGCCCCGGCGCCGGCACAAGCATCGGGGCTGCCGTGGTGGCGCGTGCTGCCCCCGACGGCAGCGCCTTGCTGGTGGCGACCGCCGCACATGTGATGAATGCACCGCTGTTGCCCCTGCCCTACGATCCGGTGAATGACTTCACCGCGATTGGCGGTTTTGCCTACCAACCGTTTGTGGTCACTGTGCTGGCAACCGACACGGTCAAGGACTTCGCCGGCTTCGTCGAGCAAGCACGTACCAAACCCGGCTCGTTCACGCTGGGCACCGCAGGCGTTGGCAATGCCAGTCACCTTGCAGGGCTGCTGCTCGAACAATACACAGGTGCACGCTTTCTGTACGTTCCCTATGGCGGTTCGTCGCAGCTTCAGGTCGCCATGCTGGGCGGCCAGGTGCGCGGTTCGTTCTTGAACACCACCGTCGCCCAACCCCTCATCCAGGCAGGAAGACTGCGTGCACTGGCCGTGACAGGCAAGCAGCGCTGGCGACAACTACCAGATGTTCCCACCGTGGCGGAGCTGGGTTTTCCGGACTACGAATGCATTGCGTGGTATGGATTTCTCGGGCCCAAGGGCATGCAGAAAGACCAGGTCGACCAGCTCTATAGGGACATCCATGCCATCCTGCACAAGGATGCCAACCGCAAGATCATCGCGGACCAGGGTCTGGATCTGTACGACGAACCGCCAGCGGCCTTTGCTGCGTCCCAGGTTCGTGAGTTCCGCAAATGGGCCAAGGTCATCGAAGCCGCGGGACTGAACAAGAAGCCCTGAAGACCCACTACGCCCCGAAGTCACCGCACCAATGATGTTTGCACCGCCGCCCCCTGTATGCGCAGAAGTATTTTCGCGCCTGCCTGATGCGTTTCGCGTGCGCGACAAACCCATCGTGCGCAACGGTGTCATTCGTGACTCCTTGCTGGAAGGACCGTCATTCGACGCGCAGGGCAATCTGTGGTGCGTGGACATGGTCTACGGGCGCATCTTCCGGATCGATCCGGCAGGACGCTTCGAACTCGCCGCGCAATACGACGGAAACCCCAATGGGCTCAAGTTCCATGCGGACGGTCGCATCTTCATCGCCGATCACCAGCGTGGCCTGCTCACGCTGGAGCCGGTCAGCGGCCGAGTGGAGACGGTGCTGGCCGGATTCGGTGGCGAGCCCTTTCGGGGGCTCAACGACCTGCACTTCTCCAGTACCGGCGACCTCTACTTCACCGACCAGGGCAGCAGCGGCCTGGAGGCGCCGGCAGGTCGGGTTTTCTGCCTGCGTGCAGATGGTCGCCTGGATCTGCTTGTGGACAACGCACCCAGCCCGAACGGCATAGTGCTGAGTGCGGATGAGAAGACGCTGCACGTGGCGGTCACGCGCGCCAACGCTGTGTGGAACATCCCCTTGGCGCTGGCCCCCCAAGGCCGGGCTCGCCGTGTGGGGCTGTTCGTCCAACTCAGCGGCGGGACCGGGCCGGACGGTCTCGCAATGTCCGAAGATGGGCACCTGCTCGTCGCGCACGTGGGGATGGGTGTGGTCTGGGTGTTCGACCCGCTCGGTGTTCCGGTGCTTCGGATCGATGCGCCGAGTGGGCGTGGCACAACCAACCTCGCCTTCGGTGGCCAGGACCGCAAAACGCTTTTCATCACTGAATCGGCCAGTGCGACCATATTGCGGGTCAATCTTCCGTTCGCTGGGAAGCGCCTGTTCTCGAACCACTGATTCACCAGCCCAGGATTCTGTGGAAGTCGACATATGTGTCGTCTTCTTGTCGCGAGCCCATGCAAGACGACCCTGTACTCACGACTCTGCTTAGTAGTAGAGGGTCTTCGGATGGTGTGCCTGTGCGAAGAACAACCAGCGCTTCACCAGAAGGCCCGCATATTCCAACCCCAGCGCGCATGCCCAGCCGGCACGCGATGACGAGTAGCGGAGCGGCAAAGGCGAGCACCTGGGGTGTCATCTCCACCATGCGCAGCGCGAACGGCGTAGCGCCGTGGAAGAACTCCCGCGTGTTGAACGAGCCACCCGTCATGCCCATGGACTTCTGCGCAATGCACGGCTGTGCCAAGCCCGTCGCGCTCTGAAGCGTGGACTTGGGCTTCAGACGGGCGTTGCGTCGTAGCGCCCCCCAGCCACTGCTCCCACGCGGCGTCGCCGGTAAGCGCAGCCACCGCATCGCACGCGAGGCCGGTCATCGCGTAGTTCACGATGGTCAGGGCAAAAACCGCCCTTTAACGGACAAAAAAAGCGCGCGCGCGCGCCCCTTTGAAGTCGGTACGAAAACATGAAATCAGCGCTCGCTGGTGTTCAACGAAGCTGAGAGTGGTTCGCTGCGTCCTACCTCCACCGCCAGCGAGTCTGAGGCCCCTGCAGTGCAGGGGCTTTTTTGTTGGCTGAACGCGAGGCATGGCGCTGAATGGCGCAGGCCCCGGGCGTTTCTCCCGGCGCCCCTGGCACCCGTCGCAACGCGCTCAGGCCGGCACGGGCCGACTGTCTGTCGACCGGGGGTTCGGTCGATCCCGGTGGGGAGGCCAGCGGTGCCGACGTCGCATGGGGTGCCGCGGACCCGATGCCTCGACTTGCGGGGCGTTGGATAGGGCCTCAACGCCGGCACAGCTTCACCGGCCCCCGCCCCTGACAGCCCCGACGCTGCGTTTCCACGCTGCACTTCAGGTCGTAGGCCGAACCCTTCCACGCCCACACCGGCTCGCAGAAGCCCGCGGTACCGATGCGCAGGTCCGGCCAGCCCTGGGTTCGTGTGGGCAGCGGCGTGACGCTCGCGCCGGGAAAACCCAGTTGCTGCGCATAGCGGCCCTGCGCGTCTTTCACGAACAGAAACACCGACGAGCCGGTATGACCCGAGGTGCAGGCATTGCCCGCGATCACCAGCACCTCGGGCACACCGTCGCTGTTGAGGTCGAGCACCTCGGTCTCGTGCGCGATCTCGCCGCAATCGGGCGCGATCAAGGCCTTGCCACCCGGGGCGAGCCGGTAGTCGAGCAGGCGGAAGATGGCCTGCTGCTCGGCCACGGGCAAGCGGCCGGCCATGTCGCCGAACAACAGGCGCGGCCCCGCAGGCTGGGCCCAGGTCGCCGCTGCGGTCGTGAAGCACAGCGCGGCCAGCCAGCACGAACGCGGTGCCATGGGGCGCTCAGAGCTTGGGCGCCGCGCCGCGCGACAACCGCGCCTTCACGGCCCCTTGCCGTTGCTGCTCCACCCAGTCCTTGGCCTTCTGGTGCGTGCCGGCCCAGGCGCCGTAGTCCACCAACCGAACCGTGAGGTTGCGCACCGGCTCGCCAGCCATGCTGGCGGCTGCGGCCAGCCCGCAGGTCGACGGGTCTCGCGGCACATGGCCCTTGTCCTGGCCGCGCTTGAGACTGCTCAGGATGTCGGATGCCTCGCCCACCCCGATCACCGTGGTGTTGGGCGTGCTGCGCCAGCACATGGGTTTGCCGGGTTCCCCCCAAACGAGGTTGGTGGTGGCGTTGCTCTTGCCGCTGGTGGTGGGCGCGCCGTAACGCTGCGTCAGCTGGGCGCCGAGCTGGGCCTGCGTGGGTGGTGCCTTCAGGCTCAGTTGCCGCGTCACGCCGAGCACGCGCGAGGCGCTGGGCGGCGGCGCGAAGTAGAGCCGAAAATCCTCGCGGCCTTGCGCGTCGTCGAAGCTCACCCACAGCTCGTACAGAAAGGACGGCGTGTTGAGCTGCTGCACGCCGTCGCTGTAGCTGTAGGCCATGTGGCGCTTCTGCACGCGCATGCCGGGCCGGTGTGCGCTGAGCGCTGCCATCGCTTCGGCTTCGCTCATGCCGGGGCGCAAGCCCACGATGTCGAACGAGGCTTGGGCCACGGCGGGCTGGCACAACGCGGCGGCCATGGCGAGCAGCCCGGCCGAGGCGCGCCGGGAAACGGCGTAACGCATATCGACTGTCCTCGGATGTGATGGGCGCATGCTAGGTCGCGCGGGCACGCGACACACCCCCCAAATGAGAGGTACACCAATGAACGGTGCGAGACCCGCGGCGCTGGCGGGCGGGGTCACGACCTCAGTGCGTCTGCAGCGGGCGGGCCGACTGCGTGACCCGCACCAGCAGCGCGATCAGTTCGCTCTGTCGCGTGGACCCGGTCTTCTGGAACAGGATCTTCAGGTACCAGCGCGCGGTGGCATAGCTCATGCGCGCGCGCGACGCGGCTTCGCGCAGTCCGCCCCCGTCCATCAGCGACAGCGCCAGCCGCGCTTCGGCCCTGGTAAAGCCGAACAGCGCGGACAGCGTCTCGCGCGCCTGCGCGAGCGGCAGCGCCAGCGGCTCCGACAGGCTCACGAGGACGGCCGCCTGCGGCGACACGAACACGCTGCGCGTGCTGCGCAGGGGTGTCATCTGCAGCACCAGCCCCTGGACCACGAGCGCGGCCGGCTGGAGCGGTTCGGCCCGGGTGCTGCCGGCCGTGCAGGCGTTCAGCAGGGCATCGACACGCGCCTGGTCTTGCGGCTCGCGAGCGGCGAGCCGGCCGCTGCGCAAGCAGAAGCCCTTGCCCCGCGCGAGCAGCCGCAGCGCCGCCTGGTTGGCCTGCAGCAAGGCCCCTCGCGCGTCGAGCACGGCCATGCCCTGCTCCACCCGATCGAGGGCCATCGTGCTGTCGCTGCAACGCTGCGTGAGCGTGTCGAGCTTCACCACCATGCGCATGGCGCGTTCCATGTGCCTCGCGAGCCGATCCAGGCGGCGTTGCTCGGCACCACCGAAGGCGCCGCGACCGGGCTCGCGCAGCAGGCTGAAGTTGAGCACCAAGCCCTCCTCTGCCCACGGGGTGATGCCCATGGTGTGCGCGAGGTCCTGCGGCCGCAGCCACTCGTTGAAATAGGTCGAGCGCCGCAGGGCCTGCGGGTCTCCCAGGTGAGCGAGCATGCGTTCGTCGGTGCGGACCACGCCGGGCCGGTGCAACTCGGGCGTTTTCAGACAGGGGTTGTCGGGCAGGTAGAAACTGGCCGAGAAGCGTTTGATCTGTGCCCGCTCGACGCCTTCGACGCGAACGGGCCGCAGGGCGCGCGCGCGCAGGTCCAGGCAGTACAAGGCTTCCACCCGCGAATGGAACAGGGCGCGCAGCGCCCGCATGGCATCGTCCCAGGCGGCTGGGTCGATCACAGCGTCGTACAGGGCCTCGGTGGCCCGGTGCATGAGGACATCGGGTCGGGACATGGCGGCGTTTTAACCGATATCGGCCCATCGCAAGCGGGTGCCTTCCCCGCGCGGCGACCGGCGTGGCCAAGGGAACGCGATCTCGCGCGCGCGCACCATCGGCCGCCGTGGAACCGCTCAGTCGGCCTGGCCGGATGCCGCCAGTTGCTCGCGCAACTGCGCTTTGAGGATCTTGCCGGCGGCGTTCTTGGGCAGCTCCGCGGCCTGCAGGTAGCGCTTGGGCCGCTTGAAGCGCGCGATGTGCTCGATGCAGAGCTGGTCCAGCTCCTGCGCCGTGGCGGCCTCGCCGTCGCGGCAGCTGTAGACGGCCACCACCGATTCGCCCCAATCGGCGTCCGGCATGCCGAGCACACACACCTCGCGGACCGCGGGGTGGCGCAGCAGCACCTCCTCGACCTCGCGCGGGTAGATGTTGGTGCCGCCGCTGATGATCACGTCCTTGCTGCGGTCCTTCAGCGTCAGCAGGCCGTCCGCGTCGAAGGCGCCGACGTCGCCCGTGTAGAGCCAGCCATCCCGGAGGGTTTTGCGGGTCGCGTCCGGCAGGTTCCAGTAGCCCAGCATGACCGTGGGCGCGCGCACCACGATCTCGCCCGTCTCGCCGACCGGCAGGGCCTCGCCGCGATCGTCCAGGATGCGGATCTGCACGCCGGTCTGCGCGTAGCCGCAGGAGGCCAGGCGCGCCTGCAGCCGGGGGTGGCCGCGCTCGTGCTGCGAGCGTGTCAGCGAGCTGATGGTCATGGGCGTTTCGCCCTGGCCGTAGATCTGCGCCAGGCGTTCGCCGAAGCGATCCATGGCCTGCACGCAGTCGGCCACGTACATCGGCCCGCCGCCATAGACGAGCGTCTGCAGGCCGGGCAGGTCGGTGACCGCCGACAGCGTGAGCCGGGTGACCATGGTCGGCGCGGCGAACATCGACACGCCCCGGTGCACGGCCATCAGCCGATCGATCTCGTCGACCTCGAAGCCGCGCGACTCGGGGCAGATGTGCAGCGAGCCGTGCAGCACGTGCGGCAGGATGTACAGGCCCGAGCCATGCGACATGGGCGCCGCGTGCAGGATGGCGCGGCCCATGCCTTCGGGCTCGACGTCGTTGGCGTAGGCGCAGGCCATCGCCAGCAGGTTGGCGTGGCTGAGCATGGCGCCCTTGGGCCGTCCGGTGGTGCCGCTGGTGTAGAACAGCCAGGCCAGGGCGTCCGGGGCCACCGGTTCGGGCGCCATCGGGGGCGCGCCCAGCAGGCGCTGGTAGTCGGCGCCGCCGACCGCGATTCCGGGCGTGCGCGGCACCAGGCCGAGCGCGTCCAGCGCGTCCTGGTGGCCCGGGTCGTGGAACAGCGCGCGCGCCTGGCAGTCGTCCAGGATGAAGGCCAGTTCGCGCGCGTGCAGCTTCACGTTGACCGGCACGACCACCAGGCCACGCGCCCAGCAGCCGAACATCAGGGCCAACCACTCGGGCTGGTTCTTCATGAAGATCACCACCCGGTCGCCGGGCCGGCAGCCCAGGCGGGCCAGCCCCGCCGACACGTCCAGGGCGCGCTCGAGCAGATCGCCGTAGCGCGCCACGACCCGTTCGCCCAGGGCCACGGCCGGGGCCTGGGGCCGCTGCGTGGCGGTGCGCCACAACAGGCCGAAAACACCGTGATTGAAATGCATGGGGACCCTTTCAGCGCCGCGGCATCGGCTGGTAAGTCTGCCAGCCGGAGCCCGCCAGCCAGCCGCAGTCCACCACCAGGGTGGTGCCCGTGACCGCGGCGGCCTGGTCGGACAGCAGGAAGCGCACGCTGGCGGCGATCTCCTGGGGAGTCGCGAAGCGGCCCATGGGCACCTGCGACAGGATGGCATCCGCGTCGCGCAGGCCGGCATCGATCTTGTCCTGCAACGCCTGCGTCAGCGTGAAGCCGGGCGCCACGGCATTGATGCGCACACCGTGCGGCGCGTAGGCCACGGACAGGGAGGCCGTCAGGTTCTCCAGCGCCGCCTTGGCGGGACCGTAGGCCAGCAGCGGCGTGGCGCGCTGCGCGGTGACCGAGGACACGGTGACGATGGCGCCGCGCCCGGCCACCCGCATGCGCTCGCCCCACAGGCGGCAGCAGTGGTAGCTGCCGTGGTAGTTGATGCGCCAGACCCGGTCGTGCACGGCCAGGTCCAGCGTGTCGATGCCATGCATGGGCTGCAGCACGCCAGCGGCCAGCACCATGTGCTCGACCCGCACGCCACGCGCGTCGAGATCGGCGGCGATGCCCTCCAGCGCAGCCGCATCGGACACATCGACCTCGCGCGTCTCGACCGCCACGCCCAGCGAGGACAGGCGCGAGCGCGCCGCCGCCAGGCCGGCCGCGTCCACGTCCAGCAGCACCAGGGCACTGCCTTCTTGCGCCAGCGCCTGCGCGCAGGCCAGGCCGATGCCGCTGGCACCGCCGGTGATGAGAGACCAGCGCCCCTCGAATGCGTGTGTCTCAGCCAATCCAGGCCCCTCCGTTGACGTCGATGACCTGGCCTTGCACGTAGCTGGCCGCCGGGCTCATCAGAAACGCGATGATCCGCGCCACCTCCACTGGCTCCGCGGCCCGCCCCAGCGGGATGCGCGAGGCGTCGTACGAGCGGCCCTCGATCATGGGGGTCAGCGTGACCCCGGGCGCGACGGCGTTGACGCTCACGCCGCGCGGCGCGGCGCGCTGCGCCAGCCAGCGCGCCGCGGTGTGCAGGGCGCCCTTGCTCGCCGCGTACTGGCCACCGGCCAGCAAGCCGCCATTGCGCGCCGCCATGGACCCCACCAGCACGATGCGCCCCTGGCCGCGCGCGGCCATGGCCTCGAGCATGCGCAGGCTCAGCCGCAGCGGCGCCGCCACGTTGATGCGGAACACGGCCTCGAAGCTCTCGTCCCAAGCGGCGGACGCGGGGTCGAGCCCGGACTCGTCCGGGCACACCGCGCTGGTGATGGCCAGCGCATCGACGTCGCCGCACTGCGCCAGCAGGCGGTCCTGCGCCGAGGCCTCGGACAGGTCCATCGCCAGCCACCGGTGCGAGGCCGCCGCGCACAGGGTGTTTCGCAGGTCCTCGGCGGGCAGCTGCCGGTCGACCAGGGTCAGGCGCGCGCCGAGGGCCGCGCAGATGCGCGCGAGGGCCCAGCCGATGCCGCCCACGCCCAGGATCAGGGCGTGCCGCCCTCTCAGGTCGACGCCCAGCGCGTCGATGCCTTCTTTCGGGTTCATCGTGCCGCCCCCTATCGAAACACCGCGTCGCGCAGCGTGAGCGAGATCTCCGGCACCGCCGAGATCAGCACCAGGCAGAGGATGACCACGCCCACGAACGGCAGCAGCGGCTTGACCAGCTGGTCCAGGGGGATGCGCGCCACCGCGCAGGCGGCGAACAGGTTCACCCCCACCGGCGGTGTGATCATGCCCAGGGCCAGGTTCACGATGACGATCAGCCCGAAGTGCACCGGGTCGATGCCAAAGAAAACCGCCACCGGGGCCAGGATCGGCGCCAGCACGATGATGGCCGCCCCGGTCTCGACGAACATGCCGATCAGGAACAGCGCGAGGTTGACGCCCAGCAGGAAGTTCATCGGCGTCTTGAGCGTTTCCTGCAGGTAGTGGCCCAGGGTCTCCGGGATGCCGGCGTAGTTCACCAGGTAGGAGAACAGGCCCGCGTTCATGATGATGAACATGATCACCGAGGTGGTGACCGCCGACTGGCGCAGCACGCGCGGCAGCGCGCGCCAGCTCAGCCCCTTGTAGACGAACAGGCCCACGAACACCGCGTAGACCACGGCCACCGCCGAGGCCTCGGTGGGCGTGAAGATGCCGCCGTAGATGCCGCCCAGGATGATCACCGGCATCATCAGCGCCCAGAAGGCGTTGCGCCCCGCCACCCAGAGGGCCAGCCGGCCCTCGCCATCGCGCTTGCCCATGCCCGTCACGCGCGCCCAGATGAGCACGTAGAGCATCAGCGCCCCCGCGATGAGCACGCCCGGGCCGATGCCGGCGACGAACATCTCGCCGATCGAGACCTCGGCCGCGACGCCGTACAGGATCATGGGCACCGACGGCGGCACGATCACCCCCAGCTCCGCCGAGGTGGCCTGCAGCGACGCCGCCCAGTTCGTGGGATAGCCCATGCGCACCAGGGCCGGGATGAGGATGGAGCCGACGGCGAAGGTGGTGGCCACGGACGAGCCCGACACCGCCGCGAAGATCAGGCAGGTGAGCACGCAACTCAGCGCCAGGCCACCCTGCATGCCGCCCACCAGCGAACGGGCGAACTCCACCAGGCGCTGCGAGATGCCGCCCTCTTCCATCAGCTTGCCGGCAAGGACGAAGAAGGGCACCGCCAGCAGCGGAAACTTGTCGAGGCTGGAGAACATCTCCTTGGGCACCACCACCAGCGGCAGGCTGCCCGACATCAGCACGCCGCCCAGGCTGGCCAGGCCGATCGACACGGCCACGCTGACGCTGAGCGCGAAGCACAGCAGCATCGTGCCGAACATCATTCCTGGCATGCCAAGCCTCCAAACTCCCGCTGGCCTGGCGCGTCTTGCGACGGGGCGATGAACTGGGCCACCAGGGCGATGGCGGCGAAGGCCGCGCCCACCGGAATGGCCGCGTAGGCCCAGGTCATGGACAGCTCCACGCTGGCGAAGCTCTGGAAGCGCACCCGCCAGGCCATGTCGGCGCCGATCCAGGCCACCGTCACCAGGAACACCAGCGAGAGCAGGAACACGCTCGCGCGCACGAAGGCCCGCAGCCAGGCCGCCCGCACGCGGTTGATGACGTCGACGCAGATGTGCGAGCCGTAGCGAAAGCCGATGGACAGCCCGATGGCCACCAGCCAGATCATGGCCCGCCGCAGGAACTCTTCCGACCAGGGCGAAGGCTCATGCAGCACGAAGCGCGTGGCCACCTGGAAGAAGCCCAGCAGGGCCATCGCACCCATCAACGCGGTGAGCGCGAGCGCGCACAGGCGCTCGCACCCATTGGCAAACCCCAGGTATGCGCGGCGCACGTTCAGGCTCACTGCACGCGCTGGATGGCCGCGATGTCGGGGCCGAACTGGGCATCGAACTTCTTGAAGGTCGGCGCCAGCGCCTTGCGGAAATCGGCCGTGTCCGGGCGCGTGATGCTCATGCCCTCTTTCTCCAGCAAGGCCACGGCAGTCTGTGCCTCGCGCGTCACGCGCTCACGCTGCGCCGCCGCGCCGGCCTTGGCGGCGTTGAGAAACAGCTGGCGGTCGGCGGCGTTGAGCTTGGCCCACAGCGCCGGACTGGCGATGAGCAGCGTCGGCGAATACACGTGCGAGGTGAGCGCCAGGTGCTTTTGCACTTGCCACAGCTTGGCCGTCACCAGGATCGACAGGGGGTTCTCCTGCCCGTCGATGGTGCCCTGCTGGAGCGCGGTGTAGACCTCCGGCCAGGCCATCGGCGTGGGCAGCGCGCCCAGGGCGCGGAAGCTCTCCACGTGCACGCGGTTTTCCATGGTGCGCAGCTTGATGTTGGCCAGGTCGCCCGGCGCGCGGATCTCGCGCCGCGAGGTCGTCAGGTGGCGAAAGCCGTTCTCGCCCCAGGCCATGGCGATCAGGCCCTTGGACGGGAAGGCGGCGAGCAGCTTCTGGCCCACCGCGCCATCGAGAACGGCGCGGGCGTGTTCGGTGTCGCGGAACAGGAAGGGCACGTCCAGCACACGGATGTCGGGCACGAAGTTGCCCACCGTGCCGCTCGACACGAAGGCGACGTCGAGCGACCCGATCTGCGCGGACTCGACCATCTCGCGCTCGTTGCCCAGGGTCGCGTTGGGGGCCTGGCTGCACTTGAAGCGGTTCGCGGACCCCTTCTCCAGCGTGTCGCAGAACGCGTCGGCGCCAGCGCCATAGTGGCTGTCGCGGGACACCGCGTAGCCGATCTTGACGATCTGCTGGGCGTGGGCGGCGGCGCCGGCCAGCGTGGCGCCGGCCACGGCGATCGCCGCCGCGAGGGTGCGGAAGGTGCTCATGTCTTGTCTCCTGGTTGTCGGTTGAAGTCGGGATCAGTTCTTGTAGGACGGGTCGAGGCGGTCCAGCTTGCGCAGCAGGGCCGGCCATTCGCGGTTGGCGTCGCTGCTGAAGTCCTCCTGCCATTGCTGGTCGGTCAGCGCGCACACCTGCGGCTCGGGCACCAGCAGGCGCTGGCCGGTCGACTGGGCCGTGATCTGGGCCTGCGCCGCCTTCTCGAGGTAGTACATCTCGACGAAGGCACCCCCCACCGTCTTGCCGACGGTCAGGGTGCCGTGGTTGCGCAGCACCAGCGCGCGGTGCTGCCCCAGCGCCGCGACGATGCGCTCGCGCTCACCCGTCGACAGGGCGATGCCCTCGTAGTCGTGGTAGCCGATGCGCCCATAGAAGCGCAGCGCGTGCTGGCTCAGCGGCTGCAGGCCCTCGGGCAGCATGGACAGGGCCATGCCGTGGATGGTGTGCAGGTGCATGACGCTGCCCATGTCTTCGCGGGCCTGGTGGACACCCCCATGGATGACGAAGCCGGCGGCGTTGGGGCGATAGGGCGTGTCGCCGATGACGTTGCCGTCGTAGTCGATCTTCACCAGCGAGGAGGCCGTGATCTCGTCGAAGGCCAGCCCCAGCGGGTTGACGAGGAAGTGCCCCGACGTGCCCGGCACACGCGCCGAGATGTGGGTGTAGATGAGGTCGTCCCAGCCGTGCATCGCGCACAGGCGGTAGGCTGCGGCGAGGTCCACGCGCACCGCCCACTCTTCGGCGGTGATGCCCACGGGGTCGGGCCGCCGGTTCGCGTCGAGTTCGAAGCTGCGGAAGCTGGTCTGACCGGCCTGCGCGACCTGTTCGGCGGATTGCTGCATGATGGGGAACGTCTCCTTTTTATAAACTGAACGTTCAGTATATTAACATCGCGACACCATGTCTACTCGAACGCCTGCCGACAATTCAGTGGCCGAAAGCAAGAGACCGCGCGGGCGCACGCGCAGCAAGGAGGCCGAAGAGGCGGTGCTGGATGCCGCCTATGCCCTGCTGTCGGAGCACGGCCTGCAGGCCACGACGGTCGACGCGATCGCGGCCCGATCGAAGGTGAGCAAGGCCACCATCTACAAGTGGTGGCCCAACCGCGCCGCGATCATCATGTCGGCCTTCCGGCGCGAGTCGCTGGTGTCGATCCCCTACCCCGATCGGCTGTCGCTGGACGTGGTGATCGACCGTCTGCTCAACATGAGCGAGCAGTTCCGAGGCCCCCTGGGGCGCATGATGGCGGCGCTGATCGCGGAGGGGCAGTCCGACCCGGCGCTGGCCGAGGCGTTTCGCGAAGGCTACATCCGGGCCCGGCGCGAGGAAGGCGTTCGCATCGTCAAGTCCAGCATCGCCGATGGCACCGTGCGCAACGCCGACCCGGAGGTCATTCTGGACGTGCTCTATGCGCCGCTGTACTACCGCCTGCTCGTGGGCCACCAGACGCTGACGCCGAAGTTCGTGCGCGAGTACCTCGACCTCGCCATGCACGGCGTGTTGAGCGAGAACGTCAAGCTCGACGCGGTCCGGGCCAAGAAACCGGCGAAACCACCGAAGAAGGGCCAGGACACGAAGGCGCCCGCCGCACGCGCGGGCACCCGCTCCTCCTAGGCGGCAGCCCGGCTGCCTTGCGCCTCCCTCACCAGGCCCACGAACTTGCGCGCCAGCACGCGCGGTGAATCGCGGCCGTCCGGGTCGAACCACAGGGCCGCCCAGTTGAGCGCGCCCATGAGCATCAGGCGCAGGGCGCGCCTGTCGGTCCCGGCCGGCAAGGGCAGCTGCGCCACGACCTGGCGAAAGAACTGCTCGTAGCTGTCCCGCAGCTCCCGCAAGCGGTCCGCGGCCTGCGGGATGTCATCGGGCAACACACGGATCAGGACCTGGGCGTAGTCGCTGTCGCGCAAGACGGTCTCCAGGTGCGCCTTGCACATCGCCTCCAGGCGGTCCCAGGGATCGGTCTCCTTGGCCACGGCTTCGGTGGCCGCCTTTTCCAGTTCGATCACGCCGGCCTGGTACACCGCAAGCAGCAAATCTTCCTTCGAAGGGAAGTGGTAGTAGAGCGAGCCCGGCAGCATCTTGATTTCGACGGCGATGTCCCGCATGGACGTCGCGGCGTACCCGTGGCGGGCAAAGAGGCGCGCCGCGGCATCCAGCAGCTCCGGCAGTCGGTTGTCGGATCGGGGCGATCGGGCCGGTTTGGTGCTGGACATAGAGGCAATCGTCGGTGGGATGGGTTGGGGAGAGGCACGCCTTGAGACCGGTCCGCCGGTGGGCCCTCAGTCGAGGGTCTGCCGGTAGCGCGCGAGCGCGACCACGGCCGCCACCAGCAGGAAAGCCAGCATGGGCCACAGCTCGGGCAACACGTCCGCCAGCGTGCTGCCCTTGAGCAGGATACCGCGCACGATGCGCAGGAAGTGCGTCAGCGGAAGGACTTCGCCGATGGCCTGCGCCCAGGCCGGCATGCCCCGGAACGGGAACATGAAGCCCGACAGCAGCATCGAGGGCAGGAAGAAGAAGAAGGTCATCTGCACCGCCTGCAGCTGGTTGCGGGCGATGGTCGAGAAGGTGAAGCCCACGCCGAGGTTGGCCACGATGAACACCCCGATCATGGCCAGCAGCAGCCAGACGCTGCCCACCATGGGCACCTCGAACAGCACGAAGGCCGCGCCCAGGATCACGCCGAGCTGCAGGTAGCCGATCACCACGTAGGGCAGGATCTTGCCCAGCATCACCTCCGCCGGCCGCACCGGCGTGGCCAGCAGGCTCTCCATGGTGCCGCGCTCGCGCTCGCGGGTCATGGCCAGGGAGGTGAGCATCACCATGGTCATGGTCAGGATGGTGCCGATCAGCCCCGGCACGATGTTGTAGCGCGACAGCCCCTCCGGGTTGTAGCGGCGGTGCACGCGCAGATCGAACGGCGGCGCGGCCGCCTGCAGGCCGCGCAAGGGGCCCACGAGGTCGTGCTCCAGCGCCCGCGGCACCAGCTGCGACAGCGCGGCGATGGCGTTGGCCGCCGCCGACGGGTCGGTGGCGTCCACCGAGACCAGCAGCGCGGGCGTCTCGCCGCGCAGGAGCCGGCGCGAGAAGTCGGCCGGGATCGCCACCACGAATTGCACCTCGCCCAGGGCGATCAGGCGCTCGGCCTCGGCCTCGCCGGCCGGCTGGTGGGTGATACGGAAATAGCCCGTGTTCTCGATCGCGCTCACGATGGGTTGGGCCAGCGCGCCCCGGTCGGCGTTCACCAGGGCGGTGGGCAAGCCCTTGGGGTCGGTGTTGATGGCGTAGCCGAACAGCACCAGCTGCAGCACCGGAACGCCGACCGCCATGGCGAAGGTCAGGCGGTCGCGCAGCATCTGCTGGAACTCCTTGACGAACACGGCCAGCGTGCGCGCCCAGGAAAGGCCGTTCATGCACGCCCCATCAGGTTGATGAACACGTCCTCCAGGCTGGCCTCGATGCGCTGCACCCCGAAGCCCTGCTGCTCGAGCGCCCGCAGGCGGGGCTCCACCGGTGCCGCGTCGCGCGCGCTCAGGTGCAAGGCATTGCCGAACGCGGCCACGCCGAGCACGCCGGGCCAGGCGCGCAGCGACGGTGCGAGCGTGCTCACCCCTTCCCCCTTCAGCGACCACACCACCAGCCCGGCCGCCTCCAGAATCTGGCGCTCGCTGCCGCGCGCCAGTACGCGGCCGTCGACGATGTAGACCAGTTCGTGGCAGCGCTCGGCCTCGTCCATGTAGTGCGTGGACACGAGCACCGTGATGCCCTGGTCCGCCAGGTCGTGGATCTGGTCCCAGAACTCGCGCCGCGCCTTGGGGTCGACGCCAGCCGTCGGCTCGTCGAGCAGCAGCAGGCGCGGCTCGTGGATCAGGCAGGCGGCGAGCGACAGGCGCTGCTTCCAGCCGCCGGACAAGGCGCCGGCCAGCTGCCCCTGGCGCGCGGCCAGTCCCAGCCGCTCCAGCGTGCGCGCCACCACCTCGCGCCGCCGCGGCAGTTCGTACAGGCGCGCGACGAAGTCCAGGTTCTCGCGGATCGACAGGTCCTCGTACAGCCCGAAGCGCTGCGGCATGTACCCCACCTGGCGCTTGATGCGCACCGCCTGCTCGCGCAGGTCCAGGCCCAGGCAGGTGCCGCTGCCCGCGTCCGGACGCAGCAGGCCGCACAGCAGGCGGATCGTCGTGGTCTTGCCACTGCCATTGGGGCCGAGGAAGCCGCAGATGCGCCCGGCGGCCAGCTGCAGCTGCACGCCATCGACCACCTTGCGCCCGCCGTAGGCCTTGGTCAGGCCGCTGACGTCGATGGCCAGCGCGCTCATGGCGTGCCCGCGACAGGGCGCTCGACGTCGACCGGCTGCCCCGGGTGCAGGCGCGCCGCGTCCGCGGGCTCGGGCCGGGCCTCGACCATGAACACCAGCCGAGCGCGCTGCGCGTTCGAATAGATCACCGGTGGCGTGTACTCGGCCTGCCCGGCGATGTGCGAGACACGGACCTGCAGCGGCGCGCCACAGCCGTCGCAGCGCGCCGCCAGGGACTGGCCGAGGCGGATGCCGGACAGCTCGGCCTCGGGCACGAAGAAGCGCAGCTTGATGTTCCCCGGCGGCAGCAGCGCCAGCACCGGCTGGCCGGCCGGCACGAACTCGCCCGGGCGAAAGAAGACATCGTTCACGACACCGGCCACCGGCGCGAACCGCCGCGTCTTCTCCAGCTGGCGCTCGAGCAGGCGCAGGGCGCCGCCCGCCGCCGCCACGTTGGCGCGGCTGGCTTGCTGCTCGTCGCCGCGCGCCGGCAGCTGGGCGACCCGCAGCGCGGCCGACAACTCGTCGACCCGCGCGGCCGCCGCGCGCTGCCGCGTGCTGGCGTCGTCGACCTGGGCGAGCGACACGAAGCCCTGCGCCAGCAGGCGCTGCTGGCGCTCGACCTCGCGCTGGGCCAGCGCGAGCGCCACCTGGGCCTGCGCCAGCTGCGCCCGGATCACCGCCTGCTCGTCGGCGCGGCGCCCCTTCTCCAGATTGGCCTGTTGCGCCTGGGCGGCCTGCAGCCGCGCGGCGGCCTCGTCCCGGGCCGCGGCTTCGCTGGCCGATTCCAGCTCGAACAGCGGCGCCCCGCGCGCCACGGTGTCGCTGGCGCGCACCTGGAGGGATTCGAGGGTGCCCGCCAGCGGCGCGGCCACGTAGACGAAATCCCCCACCGCATAGCCGGACCAGGTGGCGGGTGGTTCGGGCGAACAGGCCGCGAGCGCCAGCGCGGCGGCGGCGCAGAGTCCGCGGGCGACGGGGGACGCGCTGACACGGCAGAACATGGCGCCAGCTTAGAGGAAATGGCCGCCGGCGTCGCCGGCTGGCCATGATCTGGATCAAGCCGGCGCGCCGCCGGCGACCGCCTCAGTCCACCTTGAGCTTGACCGCCTGGAAGATGCGCGTGAGGCGCTGCGCCTCGGCGCTGTAGAACTTCTGCGCCTGGGCCAGGGGCATGGCGCGCTTGAGCGCGACACCGCCCGCCTCGCGCGTGTAGTTCTCGAATTCGGGCCCCTGCAGGGCGGTGTCGACCGCGCGGTGCAGCGTCGCCACCACCTCGGCCGGCACCTGGCGCGGCAGGAAGACACCGGTCCACACGGTGTAGACGAAGTCCTTGAGGCCATCCACGTCGCCCAGGCGCGGCACGCCGGCCACCGGCTCGGCCGCGGCGTTGGCGATCAGGCGCAGCGAGCCCTGCTCGATCAGCTTGGCCGTGCTGCCGGCCATGGGCAGGAAGGCGATGTCGACCTGTCCGCCGAGCAGGTCGTTGAGCGCGGGCGCCAGCCCCTTGTAGGGCACGTGCAGCAGCTGCCCGCCCGTGAGCGACTTGAAGTGCTCGCCCATGAGGTGGTAGAGCGTGCCGCTGCCCGGCGTGGCGTAGCTCAGCGCCTTGGCCGACGGGTTCTTCATGTGCTCCAGCAGCTGTTGCACAGAGCGGATGTTCAGGCTGGGCCGCACCACCAGCGCGATGTTGGTGTACGACAGCTGCGACACCAGGACCAGGTCCTCGGGCTTGTGGCGCACGTTGGGCATGGTCAGGGGCGGCAGGATGGGCTCGGCCACCGTGGCCAGCAGCACCGAATGGCCGTCGGGCGGCGCCGACAGCACCTTGCCCACGCCGAGCGCGCCGCCCACGCCGGCGAAGTTCTCCACGATCACCACCTCACCCAGCGCTTTCTGCACCAGGGGCTGCATGACGCGCGCCACCATGTCGGCGGGACCGCCCGCGGGGAAGGGCACCACCAGCGATACGCGGCGCGCGGGGTAGCTCGCCTGCGCCAGGGCCAGAGGGGCCACGGCACTCAGGGTCGAGGCCGCGGCGGCGGCCAGCAGGGAGCGGCGATGGAAGTTCATGTGCTTGTCTCCTGTGAGGGGCTGGGAATCAGGCGGCGGCCTTGTCGGCGCGCGTGCCCCGGCCTTGCTTGGCCTGGTCGATGCGGTACAGGCGGGTGGCGTTGCCGCCCATGATGAGTTCAATGGCGTGGTCCGGAATCTCCGGCATGCCCAGCGCCTTGGCGTGTTCGTTGATGCCCTGCACGGTCTTGTGGAAGGTCCACATGAAGGGGTTCTCCGAGCCGTACAGCAGCCGCTCCCAGGGGTTCACGCAGCCGAAGTCGTGGATCAGCTGGTAGACGGTGCGCGGGTGGTAGAAGCCCAGCGCGCTGAGGTCGGCGTGGAAGTTGGGGTTGCGCGCGACCACGCCCATGGCCTCGGCCGCGTAGGGGTAGCCCAGGTGGCAGATCACCACCTTCATGTCGGGGAAGCGCTGGCCGACCTCGTCGAGCAGCCAGGGCTGCTGCAGTTTCATGTCGGCGCCGCACACGGGCGTGAAGCCCATGTGGAAATGCACCGGCACGCCCAGCGCCGTGGCCGCTTCGTACAGCGGGTCGCAGGCCTTGTCGCGCGGATCGAAGTGCGCATAGGTGGGGTAGAGCTTGATGCCGCGGAAGTCGAGGTCGCGCACGCAGCGCTCCAGCTCGTCGGCCGCGCCCCAGGGGTCGACGATGGGGTCGGCGCTGCAGATGCCGATGAGGCGGCCGTTGGACGCCGCCACCTGCTTGGCCACGAAGTCATTGGGCACGTCGTAGGGGCGGTGCTCGGGCTTGAGCACGCGGTTCCAGTTGCCCGCGAGCACGCAGCACACGTCGATGCCGACCTCGTCCATCACGTGCACCAGCATCTCGCCGTCGCGCCGCTCGGACTTCACCTCGGTGCTGTGGTAGCGGAAGCCCCGCTCGCTCCAGTTCTTGCGCAGCTGCTTGTACACGTGCTCGGACACGTGCACGCCGGGCTGGCCCAGGTGGATGTGGTTGTCGACGACGAACATGCGGTCTCCTGTCTCTTGGTGGTCCGTGACGGGAGCCGAATGGTAGACGTCTAATAGTTCGATGTCAAACTAATAGACATCAAATCATCAGGGGGTGCGTGCTATCCTGCCGCCCCGCATGGCCGCTCCCCCCGACACCCCCTCGCCCGCCCTGGGCAACCTCGACGCCTACCTGGGCTACCACCTGCGCCGGGCGCACAACCGCTCGCTCAAGCGCATCGACCAGGCGCTGGCCAAGCTGCAGCTCACCACCGCCATGTACGGCGTGCTGGAGCTGCTGAGCTGCAATGCGGAGCTGTCGCAGGGGCGGCTGGCCAAGGCGGTGGGGCTGACCAACCCGTCCATGGTGCCGCTGGTGGACAAGCTGGCCGAGCGCGGCCTGGTGGAGCGCTGCCGCCACGAGCACGACCGCCGCAGCGTGCACCTCAAGCTCACGCCCGAAGGGCGGCGCTTCTGGACGCGCGCCGCGCGCGTGGTGCGCGAGCACGAGAACCACCTGCGCAGCGGCCTGTCGGACAGCGACGTGGCAGAGCTGATCCGCCTGCTGGGCAAGGTCGGGGAGTAAGAAGCCGCGGGCGCGCGCCGGCGCCCGGGCGGGCTCAGGCCCCGCCGGCCCCCAGGCGGAACACCGACACGGTCGACACCAGTTCGTCCGCCTGCTGGCGCAGGCTGTTGGCGGCCGCGGCCATCTGTTCCACCAGCGCGGCGTTCTGCTGCGTGGTCTGGTCCAGCTGCACCACCGCCTCGCCCACCTGGCCCACGCCAGCGCTCTGTTCGCCGCTGGCGGTGCTGATGTCGGACATGAGCCGCGACACCTTCTGGATGGAAGCGATCACCTCGCGCATGGTCTGGCCGGCCTCGTTCACCAGCACGGTGCCCTGGTCCACGCTGTCCACGCTGCTGCCGATCAGGGCCTTGATTTCGTGCGCGGCCTGGGCCGAGCGCGTGGCCAGGTGGCGCACCTCGCTGGCCACCACGGCGAAGCCGCGGCCCTGCTCGCCCGCGCGCGCCGCTTCCACGGCCGCGTTGAGCGCCAGGATGTTGGTCTGGAAGGCGATGCCGTCGATGACGCCGATGATGTCGGCGATCTTGCGCGAGCCGGCGTTGATGTCGCCCATGGTGTCCACCACCCGCTGCACGGCCGCGCCACCCTGCTCGGCCAACTCGCTGGCCGAGCGCGCGAGCTGGTCGGCCTCGCGCGCGTGCCCCGCGTTCTGACCGACCGCCGTGCCCAGCTGCTCCATGGAGGCGGCCGTCTCTTCCAGCGCGCTGGCCTGACCTTCCGTGCGGCCGGAGAGATCCTGATTGCCCTGCGAAATCTCCGAGCTGGCCGTGGCCACCGCCTCGGCACCCTGGCGCACGCGCGCCACCACGCCCGCGAGGTCGCGCTGCATGCGCGCCAGCTGGGCCATCAGGCTGTGCTGATCGCCCGGGCGCACGGGCACGGGCTGGCCCAGGTCGCCGCGCGCCACGCGCTCGCTGACCGCCACGGCCTCGGCCGGCTCACCGCCGAGCGGGCGCAGCACCAGCCGCTGCAGGGCCCAGAGCAGGCCCAGCGAGACCAGCGCGACCGAGACGGCGCCCAACGTCCAGGCGGTGACGCGCAAGGCGTTCACCTCGGCCAGGATGCGGTCCTGCGGCACCGTGGCGGCAAAGGCCCAGAGCGAGCGGTCCTTGCCCACCGGCACCGGCACGTAGATGCGCGTGACCTCGGTGTCCAGGCGCGGGTCTTCGTGGCTGACCCGCACCACCCGGCCGTCGCGCAGGGACGCGTTCAGCGGCTCGCGCTCGTCGGCCGCCGTCAGCTCGCGCCCCACGTTGTCGGGATCCCGGTCGCCCACGGTCAGGCCGCCCGCGGAGAACAGGCTGGCGTAGCCGGTGTCGTAGACGCGAATCGCGCCCACCTTGTCCTGCAGGCTGGAGAGCGCCACATCGATGCCCGCCACGCCGACCAGACGACCGCCCATCACGATGGGCACGGACGTGGTGGTGATCAGCACCTCCTTGCCCGCCACGGTGTACTTGTACGGCTCGATCAGCGTCTCCTGGCCGCTGCGCTTGGGCAACTGGTAGTAGTCGCCGGCGCCGGGCTTGTCGTAGTCCACCAGGACCTCCACCGACGCCACGCCGTTGCCGCGGTTCCAGTACGGGATGTAGCGACCCGAGGCGTCGTGCCCGGGCTTGCCCGCGAACTCCGCGTCGCGGCCATCGAAGGCGTCGGGCTCCCACGCGGTCCAGACGCCCAGGAACTGCGGCGATCCCTCCAGCACGCTCTTGAGCAAGGCGTCGGCCTGCGCGCGGTCGGCGCGACCGCTGGCCTTCAAGCCGGCCAGCGACTGCGCCAGGGTGCGCGCGGCCGTCATGGTGGCGTTGAGCTCGGCGCCGATCTGCGCCGCGTTGCGCGTCGCCAGTTCCTCGGCGAACATGAGCGCCGTCTTCTCCTGCAGCTGGCCCGCCTGGCGCGTCAGCGATACCACCGTGGCGGCGAAACCGGCCAGCACGACGCCCACCACCATCAGCAGCAGCTTGGTGCGCAGGCTCAGGGAGGCGAGCCAGGGGCCCGGGGAAGGGGACTGGGAAGACAACACGCGCGATTCCTTTCGTCGGCCGACATGACCGCCAGGGAATCTCCCACGTCTGCCGCCCCGTGAAGCCGGGAACAGCGCGGCGAAGCGGCGCCTATTCCGCCGCCAGCCGCTCCAGCCCGCCGAGGTAGGGCCGCAGCGCGGCCGGCACGCTGATGCTGCCGTCGGCGTTCTGGTGGTTCTCCAGCACCGCCACCAGCGCGCGGCCCACCGCCAGGCCAGAGCCGTTGAGCGTGTGCACCAGTTCGTTCTTGCCCTGCGCGTTCTTGAAGCGCGCCTGCATGCGCCGCGCCTGGAAGGCCTCGCAGTTGGAGCAGCTCGAGATCTCGCGGTAGGTGTCCTGCGCCGGCACCCAGACCTCCAGGTCGTAGGTCTTGGCCGCAGCGAAGCCCATGTCGCCCGTGCACAGCGCGACCACGCGGTAGGGCAGTTCCAGCTTCTGCAGGATGGCCTCGGCGTGGCCCACCATCTGCTCCAGCGCCTCGTAGCTCTGGTCGGGGTGGGTGATCTGCACCATCTCGACCTTGTCGAACTGGTGCTGGCGGATCATGCCGCGCGTGTCGCGGCCCGCGCTGCCGGCCTCCGAGCGGAAGCAGGGGCTGTGCGCGGTCAGCTTGATGGGCAGCTCCGACTCGGCCAGCACGCGCTCGCGCACGGTGTTGGTGAGAGAAATTTCCGAGGTGGAGATGAGGTACTGCTCGGTGGCGGCGTCGTCGCCACCGCCCGCGCCGGCATCACCGGGGCCCTTCCCCCGGTAGACCCAGAACATGTCTTCCTTGAATTTGGGCAACTGGCCCGTGCCCTCCAGCGCCTCGCGGTTGACGATGTAGGGCGTGTAGCACTCGGTGTAGCCGTGCTCCAGGGTCTGCACGTCCAGCATGAACTGGGCGAGCGCGCGGTGCAGCCGCGCGATCGGGCCACGCAGGAAGCTGAAGCGCGAGCCCGAGAGCAGGGCACCGGTCTCGAAGTCCAGCCCCAGCGGTGCGCCCAGGTCGACGTGGTCGCGCACCGGGAAGTCGAACGCGCGCGGCCCCTTGCCGCCAGGGCTCCAGCGACGCACCTCCACGTTGCCCGACTCGTCGCCGCCCACCGGCACGCTCTCGTGCGGCAGGTTGGGCACGGCCATCAGCAGGGCCTGCAACTCGGCCTGGATCAGGTCCAGCCGGGCGGCACCGGCCTCCAGCTCGGCCTTGATGGCGCCGACCTGGGCCATGGCCGCATCGGCCTCGGCGTGCTGGCCCTTGCCCTTGAGCATGCCGATCTGCTTGGACACGCTGTTGCGCTGGGCCTGCAACTCCTCGGTGCGGGTCTGCAGGGTCTTGCGCTCGCCTTCGAGGGCCTGGTAGGCCGCGACGTCGAGATAAGGCTGGGGCTGCTTGCGCGTCTCGAGCCGGGCCACGGTGGCGGGCAGGTCCTTGCGCAGTTGAACGATGTCGAGCATGGAAAAAAGGGGGGTGGAAGGAATCAGGGGGCGCTGGTGTCGCCGAGCTTGAGGCCCTTGGGCAGCGGGAACTTGACGGTCTCCGACAGGCCGTCCATGGAGCGCACGGAAATGGCACCGAAGGCCTTGATGCGGTCGATCACCTGGCGCACCAGGATCTCGGGCGCCGAGGCGCCGGCCGTGAGGCCCACGCGCGCTCGGCCCTCGAACCATTCGGGGCGCAACTCGTCGGCGCTGTCCACCATGTGGGCCGGCGTGCCGCGCTTGAGCGAGACCTCGCGCAGGCGGTTGCTGTTGGAGCTGGTGGGGCTGCCCACCACGATGACCACGTCGACCTGGGCGCTCAGCAGCTTCACCGCGTCCTGCCGGTTCTGCGTGGCGTAGCAGATGTCCTGCTGCTTGGGCTCGCGCACCTGGGGGAAGCGCGCCTTCACGGCGGCCAGGATCTCGGCCGCGTCGTCCACCGACAGCGTGGTCTGCGTCACCACCGCGAGCTTGTCGCCGCGCCCCGGGTTGACGCGCGCCACGTCGGCCACGTCTTCCACCAGATGGATGCCGCTGTCGAGCTGGCCCATGGTGCCTTCCACCTCGGGGTGGCCCTTGTGGCCGATCATGATGAACTCGTAGCCCTCGCGGTGCAGCTTGGCCACTTCCACGTGCACCTTGGTCACCAGCGGGCAGGTGGCATCGAACACCTGAAAGCCGCGCTGCGCGGCCTCGTTCTGCACCGCCTTGCTCACGCCGTGGGCCGAAAACACCAGGGTGGCGCCAGGGGGCACGTCGGCCAGGTCCTCGATGAAGATCGCGCCCTTGGACTTGAGGTCGTTGACGACGTAGGTGTTGTGCACGATCTCGTGGCGCACGTAGATGGGCGCGCCGAACTTGGTCAGCGCGCGCTCGACGATCTCGATCGCGCGGTCGACCCCGGCGCAAAAACCCCGCGGCTCGGCAAGGACGATGTCTTCAAGACGCGCCATCACAGCACCCCGATCAGTTGCACCTCGAAGCGCACGGGCTGGCCGGCGAGCGGGTGGTTGAAATCGAACAGCACCGCGCCGTCCTCGCGCACCTCGCGCACGGCCCCGGCGTAGGTGCCGGTGCCGTCGGGCGTGGGGAACTGCACCACATCGCCGACGGCGTAGCGCTCCAGCGGGTCGCCCAGCTGGTCGAGCAGCTTGCGCGCCACCCACTGCTGCATCTCGGGCTGGCGCTCGCCAAAGGCCTCGCCGGGCGCCAGTTCGATGACGGTGCGCGTGCCCTCTTCCAGGCCGATGAGGCGCTGTTCGATGGCCGGCGACAGCTCGCCCTGGCCCAGGCTGAGCGTGGCGGGCTGGCCGTTGAAGGTATCGATGATGACCTGACCGCCCGCATCGCTCATGCGGTAGTGCAGGGTCAGGAAGGAGCCGGGCTGGACGTGGGACATGGCGGGGGTGGCGATGCACCCGGGGGGATGGGGTGAAACGCGTATTGTAAAAAGCGCCGGCCACCCAGGGAGCCAAGGCATGCAAGTCCATCCGGGGGTCGGGCTCAAGGGCCTGCCCAGCGACGCGCGACCGCGCGAGAAACTGCTCGCGCGCGGCGCGAACGCCCTCAGCGACACCGAACTGCTGGCCGTGCTGCTGCGCACCGGCCTGGCCGGCAAGCACGTGCTGCAGCTCGCCCAGGAGCTGCTGGACACCTGCGGCGGCATCGCGGGCCTGGTGGCCACCGACGCCGCGGCACTCGGCCGCGTCAAGGGCCTGGGGCCGTCCAAGCGCGCGCTCATCGCCGCCGTGATGGAGATCGCCCGCCGCGCCCTGGCCCAGCCGCTGAAGACCCGCGAGCTGCTCAACGACCCGGCGGCGGCCGGCGATTTCCTGCGCCTGCAGCTCGGCGACCGCCCGCACGAGGTCTTCGCCGTGCTGCTGCTCGACAGCCAGCACCGCCTGATCGCCTTCGAGGAGCTGTTTCGCGGCACGCTCAACCAGGCCAGCGTGTTCCCGCGCGAGGTGGTGCTGCGCGCCCTGCACCACCAGGCCGCCGCCGTGGTGCTGGCCCACAACCACCCCAGCGGCGTGGCCGAGCCCTCGGCGGCCGACGTGGCGCTCACCCGCAGCCTGTGCGACGCGCTGGCCCTGGTGGGCGTGCGGGTGCTCGACCACATCGTGGTCACGCGCGAGCGCGTCGCCTCCCTGGCCCAGCTCGGGCTTCTCTGAGCCCCGCGCCACGCGCCCGCGGCCCGGCCCGACAATGCGGGCCATGAAGGTGAACGCCCTCAGCGAGCTCCAGTCCATCCGCCACGCGCTGGCCGAGCGCCGCGCGCGCGAGGCCGCCGAGCGCGAAGCCGAGCGCCTGGCCGCCGCACGGCGCGAGCGCGAGCGCCGCCTGTTCGAACTCGCCGTGGGCCCCGTGGAGCGCCTGCCCGCGCACGGCCGGGCCGAGCCCGCCCGCCGCCCGCCCGAGCCCCGGCCCCTGCAGCGCGAGCGCGACGAAGCCGCCGTGATGCGCGAGGCCCTGTCCGACGAGTTCGACGTCGAGACCCTGCTGCACACCGACGAGCTGCTGAGCTACCGCCGCCCCGGCCTGGGGTTGGACGTGGCGCGCAAGCTGCGCGAGGGCCGCTGGGCGATCCAGCGCGAGATCGACCTGCACGGCCTGCGCACAGACGAGGCGCGCGAAGCCCTGGGCCGCTTCGTGCGCGAGAGCCACCAGCAGGGCCTGCGCTGCGTGCGCGTGGTGCACGGCAAGGGCCTGGGCTCGCCGGGCCGCGCGCCGGTGCTCAAGGGCCGGGTGCTGCGCTGGCTGGTCCAGAAGAAGGAAGTGCTGGCCTTCGTGCAGGCCCGCCCGGCCGACGGCGGCGCGGGTGCCCTGGTGGTGCTGCTGCGCCCGGCGTGACGCCCTGCACGCCCGCCGGCCCGCGTGGCGCCGTCGGCCGGCCCGGGCCGGGCCGCTGTCACCGGCGCAAGGCATGATCCGCGCCATGCCGGCCTCCGCCCACCCCATGCGCCCCGATCGCCGCCACTGGCTGCTGGCCACCGGCGCCGCCCTCGCGGGCTGCGCCGCGCCAGGGCCCTCGCCCGGACCCGACGACGGGAGCGTCGACGGATCGGCCTGGGCCCGCGCCTGTGCGGTCGACGGCCTGGCGCCCGCCGGCCCCTGGACACACCGCCGCTACGGCAACCGCCGCCCCACCGACTACCGCGCCACCGAGCACGGCGGCCGCCCGGCCCTGCACGCGCGCAGCGCCGCGGGCAACAGCCTCATGCGCCTGCCCCTGAAGGCGGCGGACTTGCCACCGGGCGCGCGGCTGCGGTTCTCCTGGTGGGCCGACGCGCTGCTGGAGCAGGCCGACATGAAAGACCCGCAGGCCGACGACGCCGTCGCCCGCGTGATGCTCAGCTTCGACGGCGACCGCCAGACCTGGAGCCGGCGCGACCACATGCTTTCGGAGCTGGCGCAGCTGATGACCGGCGAGCCCCTGCCCTACGCCACGCTCATGTATGTGTGGGACAACCGCTACCCCGTGGGCACCGTGATCGAGAACCCGCACACGCGGCGCATCCGCAAGCTGGTGGTGCAGCAAGGGCCGCGGCAGCTGGGCCGCTGGGTGGAACACGAGCGCGACGTGCGGGCCGACTACCTGGCGGCCTTCGAACGCCCACCGGGCCCGCTCACGGCCCTGGGCCTGATGACCGACGCCAACAACCTGGCCACCACGGCCGAGGCCTGGTACGGCCCGCTGGTGCTGCGCGAATCCGCGCTCATCACGCGCTGAGGCCGGTCTCAGCCCGGGCTGTTGCGCATCCAGTCGGCGGTCTGGAAGAAGCTGCGCTTCAGGCGCTCGCGCAGCTCGGGGTCGACCCCGGTCTCGCCCATGGCCTGGTCCATGCAGGCCAGCCACTGGTCGCGCTCCAGGATGCCGATGGCGAACGGCAGGTGGCGCATGCGCAGGCGCGGGTGGCCAAAGCGCGAGACGTAGTGGTCCGGCCCGCCGAGCCAGCCGCACAGGAACCAGAACAGCTTGTCGCGCGCGCTGTCCAGCGCGCTGCCGTGCGCGGCGCGCAGCGCGCGGTAGCCGGGCTCCAGGTCCATCAGGTCGTAGAAGCGGTCGACCAGGGCGCGCACGCGCGCCTCGCCGCCGATCCACTCAAACGGCGTGGCGAACGTCGCCGGCTCTTCGGGTGGCAGGAGTGGATCGCTCATGTCTTCAGGTCGCCGCGCGGCGCAAGGTTTCAACCACCGGCGTGCGCAGGATCGCGCGCAGCCCCCACCAGCCCGCCGCCAGCGCCAGCACCGCGCCGGCGAGCGCGCCGCCCAGCGGCACCCAGGGCGAGGCCGTCCAGGTGAACTCGAAGGCGTAGCGCGCGAGCGCCCAGCCCACGGCCACCGCCACCACCGAGGCCAGGAACCCGGCCAGCAGGCCCACGCCCAGCAGCTCGATGCGCTGCACCTGGCGCAGCAGGCCCGAGCCCGCGCCCACCGCGCGCAGGATGGCGAACTCGCGTTCGCGCTCGCCGCGCGTGGCCGTGACGGCCGCCAGCAGCACCACCAGCCCGGCCGCGAGCGTGAAGGCGAAAAGGAACTCGATGGCCGCGATCACCTGGCCCAGCACGCGCTGCACCTGGGCAATGGTCTGGCTCATGTCGACGTTGGTGATGTTGGGAAATTCGCGCACCAGGGCGTTGTCGAAGCCGCGCGTCTCGGGCGCGCGGAAGGCGCTGATGTAGGTGACCGGCACGTCGTTCATCTCGGCCACCGGAAAGAGCACGAAGAAGTTCACCCGCATGGAGCCCCAGTCCACGTGGCGCAGGCTGGTGATGCGGCGCTGCACCAGTTGGCCGGCGATGTCGAAACCCAGGGTATCGCCCAGCTTCAGGCCCAGCTCGTCCGCCAGGCCCTCCTCCACGCTCAGGCCGTCGGCCTCTTCGGGCGTCCAGCGGCCGGCCACGATGGGGTTGTTCTCGGGCCGCTCGGCGGTGTGCGAGAGGTTGAACTCGCGTTCGACCAGGCGCTGCGCGCGCTCGGCCTCGAAGTCCTCCGGCTGCACGGCCTTGCCGTTGATGTTGACCAGGCGGCCCCGGATCATGGGGAACCAGTCGTATTGGCTCACGCCCGCGCCGCGCAGCGCCTGCTGGAAGGCCTGGGCCTGCTCGGGCTGCACGTTGATGACGAAGCGGTTCGGCGCGTCGGGCGGCGTGGCTTGACGCCAGCTGTCGATGAGGTCGGTGCGCAGCAGCACCAGCAGCACCAGCGACAGCAGGCCCACGGCCAGCGCGCTGATCTGCACCACCGCGTAGACCGGGCGCGCCGAGAGTTGGCGCGTGGCCATCACCAGGGCCCGTGGCGCCGTGGCCTCGTTCACGCTGGCCCGCAGCACGCGCACCGCGAGGAAGCTGGCGGCCGCGAACAGCAGCACGGCGGCCGCGAAGCCGCCCACCGCGATACCGCCGAGCAGCAGGTCGCGGCTGGCCGCCAGCAGCAGGGCCGCGAAGCCGAGCACGCCCAGGCCCAGCACGCCCAGCGTGGCCGGCTTGAGTTGGCCCACGTCGCGGCGGATCACGCGCAGCGGCGGCACCTTGGCCAGCTGCAGCACCGGCGGCAGGCCGAAGGCCAGCAGCAGCGTCAGGCCCATGCCCAGGCCCAGCAGCACCGGCACCGGGCCGGGCGGTGGCAGGCTGGATTCCACCAGGCCCGCCAGCAGCCACACGAAGACGTGGTGCACGGCCCAGCCCAGCAGCACGCCCAGCGCACTGGCCAGCAGGCCGACGGCGGCGAACTCCACCGTGTAGGCGCGCGCCATGTTGCCCTGCGACAGGCCCAGCACGCGCAGCATGGCGCAGTCGTCCAGGTGGCGCTGGGCGAAGCCGCGCGCGGCGATGGCCACGGCCACGGCGCACAGCAGCGCGGCCAGCAAGGCCACGAGGTTGAGGAATTTCTCGGCGCGGCCCAGGGTGCGCTGCATCTCGGGCCGGCCCCCCTCCAGCGACTCCAGCCGCACGCCGCGCACGCCCGGGCGTTCGATCGCCTCCTTCGCCCAGCGGCTGAACGCGGCCACGGCGGCGTCGGGCCCGGCCACGGCGAGCCGGTAGCTCACACGGCTGGCGGGCTGCACCAGTCCGGTGGCGGGCAGGTCGTCGTTGCGGATCATCACGCGCGGCGCGAAGCTCATGAAGCCACCGCCCCGGTCGGGTTCCACCGTGAGCACCCGCTCGATGGTGAAGCGCGCATCGCCCAACAGCAGCGGCTGGCCCACGCGCAGGTCGAGCTGCACCAGCAGCGCCGCGTCCACCCAGGCGGTGCCGCGCGCGGGAATGCCGGGGGCGACCGTGTCCGGCGCGTCCGGCGATTCGGACACGCGCACCGTGCCACGCAGCGGGTAGCCCTCGCCCACCGACTTGAGCGCCACCAGGCGGGCGGCGCCGCCCTGCTCGTCGGGCGCGCGGCCCATGGTGGGAAAGCCCAGGCTCAGCGTGTGGCGCAGGCCCAGGGCCTCGGCGCGCGCCGCGAAGGCCGGATCGGCCGGCTGGTCGGACACCACCACGGCGTCGCCACCGATGAGGGCGCGCGCGTCGCGCGCCAGGCCGCCCTGCAGGCGGTCGGCGAAGAAGCCCACGGCGGTGAGCGCGGCCACCGCCAGCGTCACGGCGACCACGAGCAGGCGAAGTTCGCCCGCGCGCCAGTCGCGCAGCAGCGAGGTCCAGCCGATGCGCCAGAACGAGGGGGCTTGAGGATGCATGGTCGCGACCCTATCGCAAACCGAATAACAAAGCTGTCATCCGGACACCGGCAGGCCAGCCCCGAAACCGGGGATGCCACGGATCCGGCTCCGCCGGTCCGTCGGCATCGCCCCCTCGGGGGGAGGCGCGCAGCGCCGCAGGGGGGCCTACTTCGTGCCGAAGATGCGGTCGCCAGCGTCGCCCAGGCCCGGCACGATGTAGCCATGGTCGTTCAGGCCGCGATCGATCGCGGGCGTGTAGACCGGCACGTCGGGGTGGGCGTCGTGGAAGGTCTGGAGGCCTTCGGGACAGGTGACCAGGCAGACGAAGCGGATGGAGCGCGGGTGCGTCTTCTTGAGCCGGTCCACCGCGGCCACGGCCGAGTTGCCCGTGGCCAGCATGGGGTCGAGCACGATCACGTCGCGCTCGTGCATGTCCTGCGGCATCTTGAAGTAGTACTCCACGGCCTGCAGCGTGGCCGGGTCGCGGTAGAGGCCGATGTGGCCCACGCGCGCGCCCGGGATCACCTGCAGCATGCCGTCTAGGAAGCCGTTGCCCGCGCGCAGGATGGAGGCCAGCACGATCTTCTTGCCGTCGATCACGCGCGACTTCATGGGCTCCAGCGGGGTTTCGATGTCGATTTCCTGCATGGGCATGTCGCGCGTGAGCTCGTAGGCCAGCAGCGCGCTGAGCTCGTGCACGAGCTCACGAAAGCTCTTGGTGCTGGTGTCCTTGCGGCGCATCAGCGTGAGCTTGTGCTGCACCAGCGGGTGGGTGATGACGTGGACGTCGCGTGGCATGGCAGGGTCGGTCGGCGTGAAAGAGGCGGATCGCCGGGGGGTATCGGCGCGGCCGTCGAGTGTAGGGCCTGGCCAGCGCCGCGCCCAGGCGCCAGCGGCCCGGCGGGGCTACCGGTCCGCGCCGGGCGGGCGCAGGTAGCGCGCGTCCGACCAGGTGGCCAGCCACTGCGGCACGAAGGCCGCGAACACCGCGCACACCATGCCGGTCAGGAAGGCATCGCCCCAGGCCATGAGCCAGACGGCCACCAGCGACCCGTCGTGGCCCAGGGGTTGAAACCAGCGCATCAGGGCGCCGGCGACGAACACCGACACCGCCGTGCCCAGGAAGCCACGCCCGAGCGTGTAGACGAACGGGTTCGCCGGCAGCCAGCGGCGCAGGGCCGCGCCCAGCACCAGCGCCAGGGTGGCGGGCACCACCCCCAGCCACCAGAGCTGGATCAGCGCCAGCTGCGGCCCTTCGGTGCCCAGCCCCCACACCAGCAGCGCCACCACGGCCAGCAGCGGCACCGCGAGCGGCCAGCCCAGCACCAGCACGAGCAGGCTGGCCCCGGACAACTGCACCCGTAGGCCCGCGGGCATGAACTGCGGCGTGAGCCAGAGCAGCGGCAGCAGGACCAGCGCCGCCAGCGCCGGGGTGAGCAAGGGGCCCTTCAGCAGCCGCCAGGGGCGCAGCCAGAGCGCACACAGCAGCGCCAGCACCGTGCCGATGGTCTCGATGCGAAGTCCCTCCATGGAACCCCGTGCGCCGACAGGCCAGGCCGGGTGGCGGCGCCACTCAGCCCATGCCGGGCAGCTTGGGCATGCCTTTCATGCCGCCCATGCGCTTCATCATCTTCATGAGGCCGCCGCCCTTCATCTTCTTCATCATGCCCTGCATCTGCTCGAACTCCTTGAGCAGGCGGTTGACCTCCTGCACATGCACGCCCGCCCCGGCGGCGATGCGGCGCTTGCGCGTGGCCTTGATGATCTCGGGCTTGCGGCGCTCGGCGGGGGTCATGCTGCAGATGATCCCCTCCTTGCGGCGGATGTCCTTCTCGGCGCGCGAGAGGTCGGCGGTGCCGGCCTTGGCCGCCATCTGCGCGGGCAGCTTGTCGATCAGGTTGGACAGGCCGCCCATCTGCTTCATCTGGCGCAGCTGGCCCAGGAAGTCGTCGAGGTCGAAGCCCTCGCCGCTCTTGACCTTGGCCGCCAGCTTCTGGGCCGAGGCCATGTCCACGCCGGCCGTGACCTGCTCGACCAGGGCCAGGATGTCGCCCATGCCCAGCACGCGCTGCGCGTGGCGGTCGGCGTCGAACACCTCCAGGCCGTCGATCTTTTCCGACACGCCCGCGAACTTGATCGGCGCGCCCGTGATGGCGCGCACCGACAGGGCCGCGCCGCCGCGCGAGTCGCCGTCAAGCTTGGTGAGCACGATGCCGGTGAGCGGCAGGGCTTCCTTGAAGGCCTTGGCGGTGTTGACCGCGTCCTGGCCCTGCATGGCATCCACCACGAACAGGGTCTCCACCGGGTTCAGCACCGCGTGCAGCTCGCGGATCTCGCGCATCAGCGCCTCGTCGATGGCCAGCCGGCCGGCCGTGTCGACCAGCAGCACGTCGAAGTGGTGGCGCCGCGCGTGGTCGAGCGCGGCGCGCGCGATGTCGGCGGGTTTCTGGTCGGGCGTGCTCGGGAACCACTCGGCGCCGGCCTGGGCCGTCACGGTCTTGAGCTGCTCGATGGCGGCCGGCCGGTAGACGTCGCCCGACACGGTGAGCACCTTCTTTTTGCGCTTCTCGATCAGGTGACGCGCCAGCTTGGCCGTGGTGGTGGTCTTGCCCGCGCCCTGCAGGCCGGCCATCAGAATGACGGCGGGCGGCTGCGCGGCCAGGTTGATGTCGGCCACGCCCTCGCCCATGGTGGCGGCCAGCTCGCGGTTGACGATGCCCACCAGGGCCTGGCCGGGGGTGAGCGAACCCACCACGTCCTGGCCGAGCGCCTTGTCCTTCACGCGCGCGATGAAGTCGCGCACCACCGGCAGGGCCACGTCGGCCTCGAGCAGGGCCATGCGCACCTCGCGCAGCATGTCGCTCACGTTGCTCTCGGTGATGCGGGCCTGGCCACGCATTTCCTTGACGATGCGTGACAGGCGGTCGGACAGGGCTGAGGCCATGGCTGCGGTGGGAGGGTGTGGAGGGCGCCGACGGAGCGCCACGGTGGACCCGTCGAACGGGTGGCCGGGCAAGGGAGGGGCCCGGGTGGCGCCGTTAAGATGTGCAGTTGATTTTAGCCTTCGGCACCCCCCGTGTTGGCCCGTGGCCATGAACCTGTTCCCCCAACTGGCTTCCAACCTGCCGGCCGCCGTGCTGTCCACGCTGGCCGCGCTGGCGTACGCGCTGGTGGCCTGGGCGCACCCCCGGCTGGGCAGCCTGCAGGCGCGCGCCCTGCTCGCCATCACCTGGGGCCTGCACCTGCTCGCGCTGCTGGCCGGCCTGCTCAGCGAGCCGGTGCGCTTCGGCTTCGCGCCCGCGCTGTCGGTCACGCTGTGGCTGGTGCTCACCGTCTACCTGGTCGAAAGCCGCCTGTACCCGCAACTGCGGGCGCGCTGGGCGCTGGCGCTGATGGGGGCGGCGGTCATGCTGCTGGTGATGATCTTCCCCGGCGCCGAGCACCCCACCCTGCCCTCCGTGTGGATGCCGCTGCACTGGGCTCTGGGCATCGCGGCTTACGGGCTCATCGCCGCCGCCGTGGTGCACGCCTGGCTGATGCAGCGCGCCGAGCGCGCCATGCGCAGCGGCGTCACCAGCGACACCACCATGCCGCTGCTCACGCTGGAGCGCCTCACCTTCCGCTTCGTGGCCGCCGGCTTCCTGCTGCTCAGCCTCACGCTGCTGGCCGGCTGGCACTTCTCCGAACTCCTCAACCAGCGCATGGTGTGGAACCACAAGACCGTGTTTTCCCTGCTCGCCTGGGCCACCATGGGTGTGCTGCTGTGGGGCCGCTGGCGGCTGGGCTGGCGCGGCCGCACCGCCGTGCGCACCCTCTACGTGGGCGCGGGCTTCCTGCTGCTGGCCTACGTGGGCTCGCGCTTCGTGCTCGAGGTGCTGCTGCTTCGCCCATGAGGCCCCACCGATGAAATACCTGCTCGTGCTCGCCGTCGTCGTCGTGGCGTTCCACGTCTGGCGCAACAACCGCCGCGCCGAGCGCCAGGAGCGCGAGGCCGCCGCGCCGCCGCGCCCCGCGCGCGCAACGGGCCAGCCGATCGCCATGGTGGCCTGCCGCGCCTGCGGCACCCACCTGCCGCAGAACGAGGCCGTCACCGGCCGCCAGGGCAGCTACTGCAGCGCCGAGCACCGGCAGCGCATCGAGGGCCCGCCGGCCTGAGGACCCCGCATGCCACGCGACGACAGTTCCACTTTCGCCCCGTCCTGGTACTCGGCCCACGAAAGCCCGGCCCTGCAGCGCGCCCGGGCCTTCGAGCGCCTGTGGCGCGCCTTCATGCGGGCGCGCGTGTTCGTGGCGCTGGTCCTGCTCGCCCTGCAGCTGTTCCTGCTGCTGACCGCCGACGGCAACGCCACGGTCTGGCCGACGGCCCTGACCTCCACGTACCTGCTGGTCACCGTGGCCGTGATGCTGATGTGGACGCCGGCCGAACACGGCCGCGCGCCCACGGTGCAGTGGCTCATCACCGTCGGGGTGGACGTGGCGGTGGTGGCCGCGCTGCAGTACTTCCAGTCCGGCAGCAGCATCAACTTCACCCCGCTGTTCGCGCTGCCCGTGCTCACGGCGGCCATCCTGGGCCCCATGGTGCTGGGGCTGGGCACGGCGGCCGGCGCCACCCTGCTGCTGCTGGCCGACGCCTGGCTGCACGGGACCGGCCTGGGCCAGCTCGACACCGCGCGCTTCCTGCAGGCCGGGCTGGCGGGCACCGGCTTCTTCCTGGTGGCCGTGCTGGCCCACCAGCTGGCCAGCCGCCTGGCGCGCGAAGAAGCGGTTTCGGCCAGCAGCCAGGCCGCCGCGCGTGCGCAGGCCGCTGTCAACGAGGTGGTCATCGAAAGCCTGGGCGTGGGCGTGCTGGTGGTGGACGCGCACGGCGTGGTGCGCAACGCCAATCCCGCCGCGCGCGGCATGCTCATGGGCGACAACTACCCCGAGGGCGCGCGGCTGCTGCTGTCGGCGCGGCCAAGCTGGTCGCACCTGGCGGCCCTGGTGGAGGAGAGCTTCGCCGTCGACGCCGCGCTGGAGACCGAGACCACCATCGAACACGGCGAGCGCCCCAGCCAGCGCCTGCACGCGCGCACCAAGCTCACGCCCGCCGTGGGCGAGCGCGGTTCGCTGTGCGTGCTGTTCCTGGAAGACCTGCGCGAGGTCGAGGCGCGCGTGCGCACCGAAAAGCTCGCCTCCATGGGCCGCATGTCCGCCGCCGTGGCGCACGAGATCCGCAACCCGCTGTCGGCCATTACCCAGGCCAACGCCCTGCTCGACGAAGAGGTGCGCGACCCCGCGCACAAGCGCCTCACGACGATGATCGAGCAGAACGCGCAGCGGCTTTCGCGCATCGTCGACGACATCCTCAACGTCGCGCGCCCCCAGCCCAGCCGCACCGACGGCCACGTACCGCCCCTGCCGCTCGATTCGATGGTGCGCCAGGTGACCGCCGAGTGGATGCGCCAGAACAGCGTGACGCAGACCCTGGGTGTGCACCTGCACGCCTCGCAGGGGCTGGTGTCCTTCGACCCCGAGCACCTGCGCCGCCTGCTCGTGAACCTGCTCGACAATGCGCGGCGCCATGCCAGCGGCAAGCCGGCCTCCATCCGGATCATCACCCAGCCCAGCGGCGGCGAGCACCTGCGCCTGTCCATCTGGAGCGATGGCGGCCCGCTGGAGGCCACGGTGCTCAAACACCTGTTCGAGCCCTTCTTCTCGTCCGAGAGCCGCTCCAGCGGTCTGGGCCTGTACATCTGCCGCGAGCTCTGCGAACGCTACGGCGCCCAGATCGCCTACCAGCGCGCCCGCCTCGACCAGCGCGAGGGCAATGAGTTCTATGTGCTCATGCCGGCGGTGCGCGGCGCGGCCCTGGTTGCGCCGCCCGCGCGCGACGGCGGGCACCAGCAGAGCCTGTCCTATCCCTCGCAAGCCGCTCAGGACCATGAGCACACCATCGTCGATCCGCTGCGCTCGGGCCACCCGCCCCTGGCCGCCAGCTGATCCCGCCGCCGCGCATGTCCGTCGCCGCGAGCGCCTCCATCCTGGTCGTCGATGACGAGCCCGACCTGCGCACGCTCTACGAGCTGACGCTGCTGCGCGAAGGCCACGCCGTCACCACCGCCGCCGACCTGGCGCAGGCGCGCGAGTGCCTGGCCCAGCAGCGCTACGACGTGCTGATCACCGACATGCAGTTGCCCGACGGCCTGGGCCTGACGCTGCTGCGCGACATCGCCGACAGCCCGCGGACCGAGAAGTGCATCGTCATCACCGCCTTCGGTTCGGCCGAGAACGCGGTCGAGTCGCTCAAGGCCGGCGCCTTCGACTACCTCACCAAGCCGGTCGACCTGCGCCAGTTGCGCAGCGCCGTCGGCTCGGCCCTGCGCAGTCAGCGCGCGCCTCTGGCCGCCGCCAGCGAGCGCCCGGCCACCAGCAACGAGCCCACGCGCAGCGCGCCGCCGCCGCCCAGCGGGGTGCGCGCGCTCGCGCGCCTGGTGGGCCAGGCACCCAGCATCGTGCAGACCAAGGCGCGCATCGAGAAGGTCGCCACCAGCATGGCGCCGGTGCTCATCCTGGGCGAGTCGGGCACCGGCAAGGAGCTCGTGGCGCGCGCCGTGCACGAATGCAGCCACCGCGCCAGCGGCCCCTTCGTGGCGGTGAACTGCGGCGCCATCCCCGAAAACCTCATCGAGGCCGAGTTCTTCGGCGCCCGCAAGGGCGCCTACACCGGCGCCAGCGCCGATCGCGAAGGCTATTTCCAGGCCGCGCACGGCGGCACCCTGTTCCTCGACGAGATCGGCGACCTGCCCCTGTCCATGCAGGCCAAGCTGCTGCGCGCCATCCAGGAACGCCGGGTGCGATCGCTCGGCGCGGTACAGGAGGACGTGGTCGACGTGCGCCTGGTCAGCGCCACCCACCGCGACCTGCCCGCGCTGGTGCAGGCCGGCCAGTTCCGCCAGGACCTGTACTACCGGCTGAACGTGATCGGCCTGCGCACGCCCGCGCTGCGCGACCGACCCGAGGACCTGCCCCTGCTCGCGCAGGCCCTGCTCGAGCGCCTGTGCGCCGAAGCCGGCCAGG
Source organism: Hydrogenophaga sp. SNF1 (assembly GCF_034421675.1). Taxonomy (NCBI): domain Bacteria; kingdom Pseudomonadati; phylum Pseudomonadota; class Betaproteobacteria; order Burkholderiales; family Comamonadaceae; genus Hydrogenophaga; species Hydrogenophaga sp. SNF1. The sequence continues at coordinate 1,022,667 of NZ_CP139793.1, read as the reverse complement.
CCGTGCCCGAACTCTCGCCGGCCGCGCTGGCCTGGCTGCAGGCGCGCGAGCTGCCGGGCAACGTGCGCGAGCTCGAGAACCTGCTGCAGCGCGCGCTCGCGCTGGCCAGCGGCCCCGTGCTGCAACCCGCCGATTTCGGCGAAACCGGCGACACCGAGCCCGCCACGCTGCCCGACCCGCTGCCCGACGCACCGGTGCCGGCTGGCGGACCCTACCGCTTCGTGCCCTTGACGCCGCCGGCCGCCTCCGCCGACGAGCCCGCCCTGCCCAGCGATCTGCAGAGCTACCTCGACGAGCAGGAACGCCAGGTGCTGCTCAAGGCCCTGCAGGAATGCGGCTACAACCGCACCGCGGCGGCGGCAAGGCTGGGCCTGAACCTGCGGCAGATCCGCTACCGCATCCAGCGCCTGGGCATCGTGGTGCCCGGCGCGACCGGCCATGGCGACACCGACGCCACCGATTGAGCCCCGCTGGCACGGCGGCTGGTGGCGCGGCGCTCGGCGGATCGATTCGCCCAACCATGGCGCGCGGCCGCGCGGCACGGCCGTCGACCTGATCGTGCTGCACTCCATCAGCCTGCCACCCGGCGTGTACGGGGGCGACGAGGTCGAGCGCCTGTTCACCAACCGGCTCGACTGGGACGCGCACGCCTACTTCCAGGCCATCCGCGGCATCGAGGTCTCGGCGCATTTCTTCGTGCGCCGCGACGGTCGGGTGCTCCAGTTCGTCTCCACCGCGCGCCGCGCCTGGCACGCCGGCGCCTCGCACTGGCGGGGCCGCGACAACTGCAACGACTTCTCCGTTGGCATCGAGCTCGAAGGCCTGGAGGGCGAGGCCTTCGAGGCCGCGCAGTACGCGGCGCTGGCGCGGCTGTGCCGCGCGCTGCGCGCACGCCACCCGATCGCGCACGTGGCCGGGCACGAGCACATCGCGCCGGGCCGCAAACACGACCCCGGGCCGGGTTTCGACTGGCCCCGGTTGCGACAGCTCGTCGGGTGGAACCCCTCGTGTTTTCCCGAGGCCACAGGCTGAGGGTATCGGGGTGTTTCGCGCGCCACCCCAAGCGCGCCATCGGACACCAGAGACGGCACGCGGCCTGCGGCACCGAATCGCCTTGCACCCCGCATGAACACTGCGCTTTTCGAGTGAAACGCAGGCGCCGCCAATGCTGCGCGCGCGCCCTCGCGCGGCGGCTGTTTCCCTGAGGGCATCCATCGGCCGCGATGGATTCACAAACACTATCGGTAGTGCCTTGTTGCCCCCCTACACACCAGATATAGTGTGCCCCCGGATACCCCCCAACCCTGAAAACCGCGCCGCCGCGAGCCCACCCGGCGCCAGGCACCAGGGGCGGATCGACCCGATCACCGAGAACAAATCCTGAATCGAGAGGAACCATGCTGAGCGCAGCCACCCCCCAGTCCCCCGCCGCCAACGTCCCGACATCCGCGCCCGGCGTCTCGCCCTCCCCCGCCATGGCCTCCGTGTCCGCCTACGCCCAGTACCAGATCATCCGGCGCAATGGCGCCGTGGTGCCCTTCGAGCCCAGCAAGATCGCCGTGGCCATGATGAAGGCCTTCCTGGCCGTGCACGGCACGCAGGGCGCGGCCTCGGCCAGCGTGCGCGAAACGGTGGACCAGCTGACGCAGGTCGTGGTGCGCGCCCTCATGCGTTCGCGTCCGGGCGGCGGCACCTTCCACATCGAGGACGTGCAGGACCAGGCCGAACTCGGCCTGATGCGCAGCGGCCACCATGAAGTCGCGCGCGCCTACGTGCTCTACCGCGAGCGCCGCGCCGCCGAGCGCGCCACCCAGGCCGCCACCGCGCGCGCCGCCGAGCCTCAGCTGCACGTACTCGACGGCGGCCAGCGCGTGCCGCTGGACATCGACGCCCTCACGCGCCTGATCACCGACGCCTGCGTCGGTCTGGGTGCCGACGTCAAGGCCGATCCCATCGTCGCCGAGACCAAGCGCAACCTGTACGACGGCGTGCCCATGGACGAGGTCTACAAGGCCGCCATCCTGGCCGCGCGCACACTGATCGAAAAAGACCCCGACTACACCTACGCCACCGCGCGCCTGCTGCTGCACACCATCGTCAAGGAGATCCTGGGCCAGGAAGTGCCGCAGGCGCAGATGGCCCAGCGCTACGCCGACTACTTCCCCGAGTTCATCCAGCGCGGCGTCAACGCCGAGCTGCTCAACCCGGACCTGCTGAACTTCGACCTCGCCCGCCTGGGCGCCGCGCTCAAGCCCGAGCGCGACCTGCAGTTCGACTACCTCGGCCTGCAGACCCTGTACGACCGCTACTTCCTGCACGTGCGCAAGACGCGCATCGAGCTGCCGCAGGCCTTCTTCATGCGCGTGGCCATGGGCCTGTCGCTCAACGAGATCGACCGCGAAGCCCGCGCCATCGAGTTCTACGAGATCCTCTCGACCTTCGACTTCATGAGCAGCACGCCCACGCTGTTCAACAGCGGCACGCTGCGCTCGCAGCTGTCCAGCTGCTACCTCACCACGGTGCCCGACGACCTCGACGGCATCTATGAGTCCATCAAGGAAAACGCCCTGCTGTCCAAGTTCGCCGGCGGCCTGGGCAACGACTGGACCCGCGTGCGCGCCCTGGGCAGCCACATCAAGGGCACCAACGGCGAATCGCAGGGCGTCGTGCCCTTCCTGAAAGTCGTCAACGACACCGCCGTGGCCGTGAACCAGGGCGGCAAGCGCAAGGGCGCGGTCTGCACCTACCTCGAGACCTGGCACCTCGACATCGAGGAGTTCCTGGAGCTGCGCAAGAACACCGGCGACGACCGCCGCCGCACCCACGACATGAACACCGCGAACTGGATTCCGGACCTGTTCATGAAGCGCGTGCTGGAAAAGGGCGAGTGGAGCCTGTTCTCCCCCTCCAACACCCCCGACCTGCACGACAAGTTCGGCACCGACTTCGAAAAGGCCTATGTGGCCTACGAGGAAAAGGCCGCGCGCGGCGAGATCAAGCCTTACAAGAAGGTGCCCGCCACCGACCTGTGGCGCAAGATGCTGTCGATGCTGTTCGAGACCGGCCACCCCTGGATCACCTTCAAGGACGCCTGCAACGTGCGCAGCCCGCAGCAGCACGCCGGCGTGGTGCACAGCTCCAACCTCTGCACCGAGATCACGCTCAACACCAGCGACACCGAGACCGCCGTGTGCAACCTCGGCTCGGTCAACCTGCTGCGCCACCTGAAGGACGGCGCGATCGACCACGACAAGCTGCGCAAGACCATCGCCACGGCCATGCGCATGCTCGACAACGTGATCGACATCAACTACTACGCGGTCAAGAAGGCGCGCGACTCCAACCTGCGCCACCGCCCGGTGGGCCTGGGCGTCATGGGCTTCCAGGACGCGCTGTACGAGCTGCGCATCCCCTACGCCTCGAACGAGGCGGTGGAATTCGCCGACCGCTCCATGGAAGCCGTCTGCTACTACGCCTATTGGGCTTCCACCGAACTGTCCCGCGAGCGCGGCCGCTACAGCAGCTTCAAGGGCTCGCTGTGGGACAAGGGCATCCTGCCGCCCGACACCCTGGACCTGCTGGCCCGCGAGCGCGGCGGCTACGTCGACGTCGACCGCTCCAGCAGCCTCGACTGGGACGCGCTGCGCCAGAAGATCGCCCGCGACGGCATGCGCAACTCCAACTGCGTGGCCATCGCCCCCACCGCCACCATCTCCAACATCATCGGCGTGGACGCCTCCATCGAGCCCTGCTTCGGCAACCTCTCGGTCAAGTCCAACCTGTCCGGCGAGTTCACCGTCATCAACGGCTACCTCGTCAAGGACCTCAAGCGCCTGGGCCTGTGGGACGACGTGATGGTCATGGACCTCAAGCACTTCGACGGTTCGCTGCGTCCCATCGACCGCGTGCCGCAGGACGTCAAGGCCCTGTACGCCACCGCCTTCGAGGTCGAGCCGGTGTGGCTGGTGGAGGCCGCGGCGCGCCGCCAGAAGTGGATCGACCAGGCGCAAAGCCTGAACATCTACATGGCCGGCGCCTCGGGCAAGAAGCTCGACGAAACCTACAAGCTCGCCTGGCTGCGCGGCCTCAAGACCACCTATTACCTGCGCACGACCTCGGCCACGCAGGTGGAGAAATCCACCGGTCGCACGGGCCAGCTCAATGCCGTGTCGGTGACGCCGAGCGCGCCGATGGCCGCGAGCGCCAGCGCCGCCGAAGCCGCGAGCGAACCCGCCACCGATGTGAAGTTCTGCGCCATCGACGACCCGGGTTGCGAGGCCTGTCAGTGATTCGGATTGCGCGCAATCGAAGCCCGAGGCGGTGCGAAACGTCGAATCATTCGATGCAACACCGCAACAGAATTCGTGAGCGCGCGGCCTGATTGCTTTGCAATTCGCACAGACACTTTGATAATTCGCTGAATCGGACCGATCCTTATGTTGACCTGGGAAGAACCCACAACGCCATCTTCGACGTCGACGCACAGCCCCCGCCCTTCCGGCCAGCCGGGCTTGCAAGTCTCATCCTTCGGTGAGGCACCTACTTCCGTCGCCAGCGCTGCCGCCTTCGCCGCGGCCGCCGCGCAGTCCCCGTCGCCAGAAGCCCAGCGCGCCAAGCAGGCCGCGCCGCAGCGCCGCATCAACGTGGCCGACAAGCGCATCATCAACGGCCAGACCGACGTCAACCAGCTCGTTCCCTTCAAATACAAGTGGGCCTGGGAGAAGTACCTGGCCACCTGCGCCAACCACTGGATGCCGCAGGAAGTGAACATGAGCCGCGACATCGCGCTCTGGAAGGACCCCAACGGCCTCACCGAGGACGAGCGCCGCATCGTCAAGCGCAACCTGGGCTTCTTCGTCACCGCCGACTCGCTGGCCGCCAACAACATCGTGCTGGGCACCTACCGCCACATCACGGCGCCCGAGTGCCGCCAGTTCCTGCTGCGCCAGGCCTTCGAGGAAGCGATCCACACGCACGCCTACCAGTACATCGTGGAATCGCTGGGCCTGGACGAGGCCGAGATCTTCAACGCCTACAACGAGGTGCAGTCGATCCGCGACAAGGACGAGTTCCTGATCCCCTTCATCGAGGCGATCATGGACCCGAACTTCCACACGGGCACGCCCGAGAACGACCAGACGCTGCTCAAGAGCCTGATCGTCTTCGCCTGCCTCATGGAAGGCATGTTCTTCTACGTCGGCTTCACCCAGATCCTGGCGCTGGGCCGGCAGAACAAGATGACCGGCGCCGCCGAGCAGTACCAGTACATCCTGCGCGACGAGTCGATGCACTGCAATTTCGGCATCGACCTGATCAACGCGATCAAGATGGAGAACCCGCTGCTCTGGACGGCCGAATTCAAGGCCGAGGTCAAGGAGCTGTTCCTCAAGGCTGTCGAGCTCGAATACCGCTACGCCGAGGACACCATGCCGCGCGGCGTGCTGGGCCTCAATGCCTCCATGTTCAAGGGCTATCTGCGCTACATCGCCAACCGGCGCGCCACGCAGATCGGCCTGGAGCCCCTGTTCCCGAACGAAGAGAACCCGTTCCCCTGGATGAGCGAAATGATCGATCTCAAGAAGGAACGCAACTTCTTCGAAACGCGGGTGATCGAGTACCAATCGGGCGGAGCGTTGTCCTGGGACTGATGTCCCGGCCGGACGCTTCGCGCATTGCCAGAAAACAAGAACACGAATTGAATCATCAGGACAGCCGCAGGGCGCGCAGACGCCCGCGCTGGCCTGACCCCCGGATTCAGCGCCCTGGGGTCTGTTGTGGATGCATCCACCTGACCGCAGTACGTTGAATCGCTTCACCGGCCATCCGACCGGCTGAAGTGCTCTTTGCAACTTGATCAAGGAGAAAGCAATGGCAACTGCGAAGAAGGCCCCGGCCAAGAAGGCTGCGGCGAAGAAGGCGCCGGCGAAGAAGAAAGTCGCCGCCAAGAAAGCCCCGGCGAAGAAAGTCGTGGCGAAGAAGGCTCCGGCGAAGAAAGTCGCGGCGAAGAAGGCCCCGGCGAAGAAGAAAGTCGCTGCCAAGAAAGCCCCGGCGAAGAAAGTCGCGGCGAAGAAGGCTCCGGCGAAGAAGAAAGTCGCCGCCAAGAAAGCCCCGGCGAAGAAAGTCGCGGCGAAGAAGGCTCCGGCGAAGAAAGCCGTTGCCAAGAAAGCGCCGGCGAAGAAAGCCGCTGCGAAGAAGGCGCCCGCGAAGAAGGCGGCGGCCAAGAAGGCTCCTGCGAAAAAGGCTGCCCCTGCGAAGAAGGCGGCCCCCGCAAAAAAAGCTGAGCCGGCCAAGAAGCCGGCTGCCCCTGCTCCCGCGGCCGCTCCCGCCGCTCAGACCAAGCTCAACCCTCAAGCCGCCTGGCCGTTCCCGACGTCCAGCAAGCCCTGAGACAGCCTTGAGTTGATCTGAAAGCCCGGTGCGAAAGCACCGGGCTTTTTTCATTGCCGGTCCGCGTTCAGGCCTTGAGCGCGGCGTCCACCGTGTAGTTCTGCGGACCACGCACCGCGATCTTGAGCGCCCCCAGGCGGTTGCCCAGTTCGGCGCAGCGCGCCAGCGGCCAGCCCTGCGAAAGGCCGTGCAGCAGGGCCGCGCGGAAGGCGTCGCCGCAGCCCGTGGGGTCGATCACGGCCTCGGCCTTCACACCCGGCACGCGCGTGGCCACACCGCCTTCCCACACATCGCAGCCCTGGTCGGCGAGCGTGACCACCAGACCACGCACGCGCCGGGAGATGTCCGCCAACGACAGGCCCGTGCGGTCGCAGAGCATGCGGCCTTCATAGTCGTTCACCGCCACCCAGCTCGCCTGGTCGATGAAGCGCAGCAGCTCCTCGCCATTGAACATGGGCAGGCCCTGGCCCGGATCGAACACGAAGGGCACGCCCGCGGCCTTGAGCTGCGCGGCGTGGGAGAGCATGGCCTCGCGGCCGTCGGGCGCGATGATGCCCAGCGCCAGATCCTGGCGAGCGGGCACGGGCGTGTCGTGCGCGAAGGACATCGCGCCCGGGTGGAACGCCGTGATCTGGTTGTTGTCGCGGTCGGTCATGATCATGGCCTGCGCCGTGTATGCGTCGGCCACCGTGCTCACGTGGGCGGTGTCCACGCCGAGTTCGCGCATGCGCGCGAGGTAGTCGGCGCCATCGCTGCCGAGCGCGGCGAGCGGGGCCACCTCGGCGCCCAGTTGCCGCAGCCCGTAGGCGATGTTGCCCGCGCAACCGCCGAAGTCGCGCCGCAGGCCGGGCACCAGGAAAGACACGTTCAGGATGTGCAGCTGGTCGGGCAGGATCTGATCGGCGAACCGGCCCTCGAAGGTCATGATGGTGTCGAAGGCCAGCGAGCCGCAAACGAGGATGGGCATGGTGTCGGAGGGTGGGTTTCAGGGATAGAAGACCAGGGCGCGGTAACCCGCGGTGGGCACGCCCTCGCCGAGCGAAATCGAGAGGCGGAAGCTGACCGACAGGCGCCCACCGGGCGGCAGGGCGGCGGTCTCGACAGGCCAGTCCTGCGGCAGGAAGACCCGGCGCGAGATGACGAGCCCGTTGGGGTCGGTCAAGGTCAGTTCGAGCGCGGGCAGCGCCACCTCCAGCGGCGACTGGTTGTGCAGCACAAGGTCGAACGAGTGGAAGTTGCCCAGGCGGCGCACCAGTTCGGCGCTGTCGATCACGATGGCATCGATGCGGCGCACCGGCGCCAGGTCGCAGCCCAGCCAGCCGCAGGCCTGCACGATCAATGGTTTGAGCGCGGGCTGGGCCGCCACCAGGCGGTGGCGCTGCTGGATGGCCCATTGGCCCGCGAGCAGCGCGGCCAGCAGCAGCGCCACCAGCACCAGCACCACGCGCACGCCAGGCGACGACCAGAAGGCGCGCCGGCGGGCCTGGCGCACGAAGCCTGGCTCGGCGTCGGGCGCGTCGGCATCGGCTGGGGGGCGGCTGTCCATCGGCGCCTCGCTGGCGGGCGCGGGAGGGGCTGGCGCGGCGGGCGACGCATCGCTGTCGCCATGGGCCGGTGGGGCGTCGGGCACCAGGGGCGCCCGGGACGAATGCGCGAAGCGCTCGAGCTCGGCGTGGAAGTCGGACTCCGGTTCCTCGCGCGATTCGACGGCGAGCGTCTGCAGCACGCTGGGCACCGCCAGCGCATCGGGGGGCTGGATGGAGTCGGGCCAATCGGAGGGTGCGCGCCGCTCGACACCGTCGTCGTCCTCGCCCGCATCCCGCGGGCTGGGCGCCGGTGCGGCGCTCGGCGGGGCGGCCACGGGGGACTCGGTGGCGGGCGGCTCGGCGGCGGGCGGCACCGACTGCGCCGTGGCGGCGGGCTCCAGCGGGCCATCGCCGAACCAGGCCTTCGGGTCGTCATCGTCGGGCACCGAAGGCGTGTCGACCGGCGCTGGCGCCGGCGTGGGTGCAGCCGGCACCGGCGCTGGCTCAGCCGTGGGCGGCGGCGCAGCGCTCACGGGTCCCGGCACGGGCGGCGGCACAGCGACCGGCGCCGCCGCGGCGGGTGCCCAGGCCTCCAGGTGGATGGTGGCGTCGAACACGTCGGCGCAATGCCCGCAGCGCACCCAGCCATCCGAAATCTTGAGTTGATCGGCCACCACGCGGAACACGGTGCCGCAAGCCGGACAGCGGGTGGTGAAACTCATGGGGCCCGATTATCGCGGGCCGCGCCGGGCGGGCCTCAAGGCTTGCGCGCGGTCATGAGGATCCAGCCGTCCTCTTCGTCGCTGACCTCCAGCGCGAGCCAGGGCGCGTAGGCCTCGCGCAGCTCGTCGGCCTGGCGCGCGAGGATGCCGGCGAGCACCAGGTGCCCGCCGGCGCGCACATGCGCGCAGAGCAGCGGCGCCAGCACCTTGAGCGGCGTGGCCAGGATGTTGGCGAGCACCAGGTCGTGCTCGCCCTTCGCGGCGTCGGGCAGGCCGGCCTGCAGCGCCACACGGTTTGCCTCGGCGTTCAGGCGCGTGGATTCCACCGCGGCCGGGTCGATGTCCACCGCGAGGATTTCTCGCGCGCCGTGCTTGGCCGCGCCGATGGCCAGGATGCCCGAGCCGCAGCCGTAGTCGAGCACGCGCGGTCCCACGGGCGCGTGCGTGGCCGTCCAGCGCAGGCACATGCGCGTGGTGGGGTGGGTGCCGGTGCCGAAAGCCAGGCCCGGGTCGAGCCGGATCACCTCACGCGCCTGAGCCGGCGGCTCGTGCCACGACGGCACGATCCAGAACGTGGGCGTGATCTCCACCGGCTCGAACTGCGACTGCGTCAGGCGCACCCAGTCCTGCTCGGGCACGGCGCGCACGCCCTGCACGCGGCAGCCATCGAAGAAGTCCTGCGCGGCCAGCAGCACGGCGGCTTCGCGCGCGCCCGCCTCATCCGGGAACAGCGCCACCACGCGCGAGCGCTGCCAGCCCTCCTTGGGCGGTGGCATGCCGGGCTCGCCGAACAGGGCCTGCTCCGCCTCGGTCATGGCGTCGGCGTCTTCCACCGACACGCTGAGCGCGTCCAGCGCGTCCAAGGCCTCGCCCACGGCTTCGATGGCCGCCTCGGGCACCACCAGAACCAGTTCGAAGGGCGTGGCCGCGCCGGGCTGTTCAGCGCTCACGTTGCGAGAGCCACTCTTCGAGGTAGTGGATGTTGGTGCCGCCAGCCACGAAGTTGGCGTCCACCATCAGCTCACGGTGCAGCGGGATGTTGGTCTTGATGCCCTCGACCACCGTCTCGGCCAGCGCGGTGCGCATGCGCGCCAGCGCCTGCTCGCGCGTGTCGCCGTGCACGATGATCTTGCCGATCATGGAGTCGTAGTTGGGCGGCACGAAGTAGTTGGCGTAGACGTGCGAATCCACGCGCACCCCCGGGCCGCCCGGCGGGTGCCACATGGTGATACGGCCCGGCGAGGGCGTGAACTTGTACGGGTCCTCGGCGTTCACGCGGCACTCGATGGCGTGGCCCTTGAGCTGCACCTGGCGCTGCGTGAACGGGAGTTTTTCACCCGCGGCCACCGCGATCTGCGTGCGCACGATGTCGATGCCGGTGATCCATTCGGTCACCGGGTGCTCCACCTGCACGCGCGTGTTCATCTCGATGAAATAGAACTCGCCGTTCTCGAACAGGAACTCGAAAGTGCCCGCGCCGCGGTAGCCGATCTTCTTGCAGGCCGCTGCGCAGCGCTCGCCGATCTTCTCGATCAGGCGGCGCGGGATGCCCGGCGCCGGCGCCTCCTCGATGACCTTCTGGTGGCGCCGCTGCATGGAGCAGTCGCGCTCGCCCAGGTAGACGGCGTTGCGGTGCTGGTCGGCCAGCACCTGGATTTCGATGTGCCGCGGGTTCTGGAGGAATTTCTCCATGTAGACCTCGGCATTGCCGAAAGCGGCGCCGGCCTCGGCCTTGGTGGTCTGCACCGCGTGCAGCAGCGCGGCCTCGGTGTGCACCACGCGCATGCCGCGGCCGCCACCGCCGCCCGCGGCCTTGATGATCACCGGGTAGCCCACGGCCTTGGCGGTGCGCTTGATCACCACCGGGTCGTCGGGCAACGCGCCGTCGGAGCCGGGCACGCAGGGCACGCCGGCGCGGATCATGGCCTGCTTGGCCGACACCTTGTCGCCCATGAGGCGGATGGAGTCGGGCGTGGGGCCGATGAAGGTGAAGCCGCTGCGTTCCACGCGCTCGGCGAAGTCGGCGTTCTCGCTCAGGAAGCCATAGCCCGGGTGAATGGCCTCAGCGTCCGTCACCTCGGCGGCCGAGATGATGGCGGGCATGTTCAGGTAGCTCTGCCCCGATTGCGCCGGGCCGATGCACACCGCCTCATCGGCCAGCTTGACGTACTTGGCGTCGCGGTCGGCCTCGGAATAGACCATCACCGCCTTGATGCCCATCTCGCGGCAGGCGCGCTGGATGCGCAGCGCGATCTCGCCCCGGTTGGCGATCAGGATCTTCTTGAACATGGGTGGGCGGCCCTCACTCGATCGCGAACAGCGGCTGGCCGTATTCGACGGCCTGGCCGTTCTGGACCAGGATCTGGGTGACGGTGCCGCTCTTGTCGGCCTCGATCTCGTTGAGGATCTTCATCGCCTCGACGATGCAGATGGTGTCGCCCTCCTTCACCGTGTCGCCGACCTCGACGAACGGCTTGGCGCCCGGGGCCGAGGCGCGGTAGAACGTGCCGACCATGGGGGACTTGACCGTGTGGCCGGCGGGCTGCGCGGGCGCGGCCGGCGCCGCGGCGGGCGAAGCCACCTCCACCACCTGGGCCGGGGCTGCAGGGGCCTGCATGGGCGGCATGCTGTAGGTGATGGGGGCGGGCATCACGGCCGGGGTGGCCTTGACGATGCGGACTTTGCCTTCCGCTTCGGTGATCTCGAGCTCCGACACGTTCGATTCCGACACCAGATCGATCAGCGTCTTGAGTTTTCGCAAATCCATGATTTCTCCAACGAAGTTCGGCGAAATTGGTACTAAATGCTCTCTATTTCACAAAATGGAGAGGACCAAGCCGCCAAAGGGTGGGGCAGTGTACACGAAGGGCCGAACCCGGCCGGTTCGGCCATCCCGGCGGAATTCAATGAAGATGGCCGCGCTTGATGCGCGTTGAGCGCGTCAGACCGACCCGGCCCAGGCCGTCAGCTCGGCCTCGTGGACCTGGCCGATCTTGCGGTGAACGGCGCGGCCGTCTGGCCCGAACACCACCGTGAACGGCAAGGCGCCGGTGGCGTTGCCCAGCGAACGGCTGAGGTCGGTGCCGGCGAAGCCGGTCATGCCCACGGGAAAGCGCAGCGGCAGGCGCTGCAGGAACTGGCGCACCGGCTCCACCCGGTCCACGGCCAAGGCGAGGAACTGCCAGCCTTTGGGCGCCTGCTTCTCGTGGAAGGCGTTGAGCAGCGGCAGCTCTTCCACGCACGGCGGGCACCAGGTGGCCCAGAAGTTCACCAACAGCGGGCTGCCGCGCCAGCTGGCCACAGCCAGCGAACCGCCCTCGGGCGTTTCGAAGGCCGTTTGCCAGAAAGCGGTCTCGGCGCCGTCGAGCACAGGGGTCGGGCTCAGGCGGCGGTCGGCCCACCAGGCGCCGGTGCCGGCCGCGGCCAGGGCCACGCCCCCCGCCAGCCAGTGGCGGCGTTGCATCTTCATGGCCATCAGGCGCCCTCCCCCGCCTCGGCGATCAGGCGCTCACGCAGCGCGGCGGCGTCGCCGCGCGGTTTGCGGCCCTGGCTGTCGGGCCTGAGGGCGCCGCGCAGGTCGTCCAGGTCGTGCACCAGCAGGTGCATGAGCACCCATTGGCCCAGTGCCTCGCTGCGCGTGCGCACGGTCAGGGCGTCGACGGCCTCACCGCGCCAGCCGCTGGCCGTGCCGGGGTGGTAGTCCACCTTGTGGTCGATCAAGGCCCATTCGGCCTGCTTGGGGTCGTCGCAGAAAAGGTGCATGTGGAGGTCGCTGTGGCGCGTGGCCGTGCCGTGCCAGGCGGCGCCGCCCAGGTGGGGGCGGAAGGACTGGAGTCGATCCATCCAGACCAGCGCCAGTTCCCGCAGCGCGCGCAGCTCGGCCGGCTGGGTGTCGGCGCAGAACACGGCGATGTGCTCGCGCACGGCCGCTTCCAGCGTGTCGTTGTCGGGCAGCGGGGTTCGGGCCGGCAGGCCCAGCTGGCGGATGGCGGCGCGCTTGGCCGCGGCGTAGTCCTGGCCTTCGTCGACCACCAGGCGCGCGGCCACGGCGGCGATCTCGGCGGCGGTGTCGTCTCGCGAGAGCATCCGGGGATTGTGCCCCGTGGGCAAAACCTAGAATCCGCGCATGCATATTCACATCCTGGGCATCTGCGGCACGTTCATGGGCGGTGTCGCGGCCCTGGCCCGCGAGGCGGGCCACCGCGTGACCGGTTGCGACGCCGGCGTCTACCCCCCCATGAGCGACCAGCTGCGCGCGCTGGGCATCGACCTCATCGAAGGCTTCGGTGCCGACCAGATGGCGCTGAACCCCGACATCTGGGTGGTGGGCAACGTGGTGAGCCGCGCGCGCCTGCCGGACGGCGCGCCCAAGTTCCCGCTGATGGAAGCCATCCTGGAGGCCGGCGCGCCCTACACCAGCGGACCGCAGTGGTTGGCCGAGCACGTGCTGCAGGGCCGCCACGTGCTGGCCGTCGCCGGCACGCACGGCAAGACCACCACCACGTCGATGCTGGCCTGGGTGCTGGAGGCCTGCGGGCACCAACCCGGCTTCCTGGTGGGTGGGGTGCCGATGAATTTCGGCGTGTCAGCGCGGCTGGGCGAAGGCCAGGCCCATCGCGCCGCAGGTCCGTCCCCGGGCGCGAGGGCCCCGTTCGTCATCGAGGCCGACGAGTACGACACCGCCTTCTTCGACAAGCGCAGCAAGTTCGTGCACTACCGCCCGCGCACGGCCATCCTCAACAACCTCGAATTCGACCACGCCGACATCTTCGACGACCTCAAGGCCATCGAACGGCAGTTCCACCACCTGGTGCGCACCGTGCCGGGCAGTGGCCGCGTGGTGGTCAACGGCCTGGAGGACAGCCTGGAGCGCGTGCTGCACCAGGGCTGCTGGAGCGAGCTGCGCAGCTTCGGCGCCGCCGTGAGCGACTTCACCGCGCAGGGCGAGCCGCACGATTTCGCCGTGCTGTACCGCGGCCAGGCGGTCGGCCATGTGCGCTGGGCGCTCAGTGGCGTGCACAACCAGCTCAACGCGCTCGCCGCCATCGCCGCGGCCGATCACCTCGGCGTGCCGCCGGCCGAGGCCGCGCAGGCGCTGGCCCACTTTCAGAACGTGCGCCGCCGCATGGAGGTGCGCGGCACCGTGGCGCGTGCGGGCGGGCACATCACGGTCTACGACGACTTCGCCCACCACCCCACGGCCATCCGCACCACCCTCGACGGCCTGGCGCGCCGACTCGGCCAGCCGCGCGGGCGCATCCTGGCGGTGTTCGAGCCACGCAGCAACACCATGAAGTTGGGCACCATGAAATCGCAGCTGCCCTGGAGCCTGGAAAACGCCGATCTGGCCTTCTGCCATTCGGGCGGGCTCGACTGGGACGCTGCCGAGGCGCTGGCCCCCATGGGCGCGCGCGCGCAGGTCGGCGCGAACATCGAAACGGTCGTCAACCAGGTCGTGCGGGCCGCGCAGGCCGGCGACCACATCGTGTGCATGAGCAACGGCGGCTTCGGCGGCATTCACGAGCGCCTGCTCAAGGCGCTCGCCGGCTGATGGCCGCGCGCCGGGCTCAGTAGCTCAGCGACTGCGCCGGCACATCCACCGTGACCAGCGGCTTGGCCAGCGCTGCGCTGGCCGCGCGAGCAAAGGCCAGGGCCCAGTCGCGGTGCGCCGCGTCCTGGAAGCGCGGCTGGCCAGCGGCCTGCGCGATGCACAGGATCTTGTCGGCCGTGAGCACCTTGCCCGTGGGGCGGATCGGCTCGCAGCCCATCCGCGTGAATTGCTCGTCCAGCCAGTGCCGCGCCTGGTCGTGCGGCATGGGCTGCACCTCTTCCAGGTCGATGCGGTAGGTGGCGGGCTCGCCCCAGGTGATGATGACTTGGCTGCGCATGTGGGTCTCCGCAAGGCGTGTTGTCGAGCCATTGTGCCGCGCGCCGGGGCGCGGCACGGCGCGAACCCCCTGGACGGCTCAGCCCGCGCGGCGCCGCGCGGCCAGCACCGACTGCGACAGGATCTCCAGCGCCTGCACCGAATCGTCCCAGCCCAGGCAGGCGTCGGTGATGCTCTGGCCGTACTGCAGCGCCGCGGGGTCGTCCTTGCCGGGGGTGAACTTCTGCGCGCCGGCCTCGATGTGGCTTTCGATCATCACGCCGAAGATGGACCGGGAGCCGCCCGCGATCTGCGCGCCCACGTCACGCGCCACGTCGAGCTGCTTCTCGTGCTGCTTGCTGCTGTTGGCGTGGCTGAAATCGATCATGAGGCGAGGCACCTGCTTGGCCGCCTCCAGGTCCTTCACGGCGGCGGCCACGCTGGCGGCGTCGTAGTTGGGCGCCTTGCCGCCGCGCAGGATCACGTGGCAGTCCCGGTTGCCCTTGGTCTGCACGACAGCGACCTGACCGTTCTTGTGCACCGACAGGAAATGGTGGCCGCGGCCCGCCGCCTGGATGGCGTCGGTCGCGATCTTGATGTTGCCATCGGTGCCGTTCTTGAAGCCGATCGGCGCCGACAGGCCCGACGCCAGCTCGCGGTGCACCTGGCTCTCGGTGGTGCGCGCGCCGATGGCGCCCCAGCTGATGAGGTCGCCGATGTACTGCGGTGAAATCACGTCGAGGAACTCGCTGCCCGCCGGCAGGCCCTGGCGGTTGATCTCGATCAGCAGCTGGCGCGCGATGCGCAGGCCCTCGTCGATGCGGTAGCTCTCATCCAGGTAGGGGTCGTTGATCAGGCCCTTCCACCCCACCGTGGTGCGCGGCTTCTCGAAGTACACGCGCATCACGACCTCCAGCGTATCGGCGTGCTGTTCGCGCAGCTTCTTCAGGCGCCGCGCATAGTCCAGGGCCGCGCCTGGGTCGTGGATGGAGCACGGGCCGATGACCACGAGCAGCCGGTCGTCCTTGCCGTGCAGGATGCGGTGGATGCGCTGGCGCGTCTGGCTGATGAGGTCTTCCGTCGCCGTGCCGGCGATAGGGAAGAAGCGGATAAGGTGTTCGGGCGGGGGAAGCACGGTGATCTTCTGGATGCGTTGGTCGTCGGTCTCGCTGGTCTTGTCGAGCGGACGCGCATACCAGGCGTCGCTGGCGGCGGAAGTGGCTTTGGCGTTCATCACGGGCTCCTGGGTGGGTCTAGAGAAAATGGATGGGGCGAAAAAAAACCGCCGGGCTTGAGGCTCCGGCGGTTGTTGTTCGAGATGCTTGGCGCGCTTACGACTTCGCCTCTCGTCCGCCGGGGACAGAGAACCAAAAGTAAAAAGCAAAGTAAACGGCGCGCGAAGGCATGACACGCAATGTAGCACAGGGCCTGTGGCGCCCGCCCCTCAGGCCGCCCAGCCGCTGGTTTTGAGCAACACCCCCAACGCGCCGCAGGCCGCGATCACCGGGATGACACCGAGCTTGAAGCGCACCAGCGCCAGGGCCGCGAGCGCGGCGATCACCAGCGCGGCGGCATCGACCGGCCCGCCGGGCAAGGGCCGGGCGATGTGGGCCAGGAAAAACACGCCGAGGCTGGCGATCACGCCCACCACCGCCGCCGTGATGGCGGTGAGCGGCGCGGTGAAATGCACCTGCCCATGCGTGCTCTCCACCAGCGGGCCGCCCGCGAGGATGAAAACGAACGAAGGCAGGAAGGTGAACCAGGTGACCACCGCCGCCGCCAGCGCAGCGCCCCAGAAGCGGGCCTCGGGGCCCAGCACCTCGGTGTGCCAGCCGCCCAGGAAACCGACGAAGGCCACCACCATGATCAGTGGCCCCGGCGTGGTTTCGCCGAGGGCCAGGCCATCGATCATCTGCGGCCCGCTGAGCCAGCCGTGCTGCACCACGGCGCCCTGGTAGACGTAAGGCAGCACCGCGTAGGCGCCGCCGAAGGTGAGCAGCGCGGCCTTGGAGAAGAACAGGCCCATGGCGCCCAGCACCCCCTGCTCGCCCTGCCAGGCGAGCAGCGCCGCCATGGGCAGCGCCCACAGGAGCGCGCCCACCAGCAGCACGCGCGCCAAGCGGCCTCGCGAGAAGCGCGCGTGCGCCGGCGGTGGCGTGTGGTCGTCGATGAGCGCCACCGGCGGCGCACGCGCTGGTGCCACCGCGGCCGCGGCCTCGGCGCCGGCGGGCAGAAACTGCGAAGGCGCGAAGCGCCCGCCCAGCCAACCCAGCACCAGTGCCGACAGCACCACCAGCGGAAACGGCAGCTGGAAGACGGCGATGGCGGCGAAGCTGCCGACCGCCATGGCCCACAGCCAGGGCGCCCGGCGCGGCGAGCGCAGCACCTTGCCGCCGATGCGCCAGACCGCCTGCACCACGATGGCCGCCACGGCGGGCTTGATGCCATAGAGCAGGCCCGCCACCCAGCCCACCTGGCCATACACCAGATAGGCCCAGCTCAGGGCGATGAGCAGCAGCAGGGAGGGCAGCACGAACAGCGCGCCCGCCGCGATGCCACCCCAGGTGCGGTGCAGCAGCCAGCCGATGTAGGTGGCCAGTTGCTGGGCCTCGGGGCCTGGCAGCAGCATGCAGTAGTTGAGCGCGTGCAGGAAGCGCCGCTCGCTGATCCAGCGCCGCTGCTCCACGAGCTCGCGGTGCATCACCGCGAGCTGCCCCGCCGGGCCGCCGAAGCTGATGAAGCCGAGCTTGAGCCAGAAGCGCAGGGCCTCGCCAAACGGCACCGGCCCCGGCGCTCCCGCGCTCAAGCCGTGCCGCCGACCGTGAGGGCCTCGATGCGCAGCGTGGGCTGGCCCACGCCCACGGGCACGCTCTGGCCTTCCTTGCCGCAGGTGCCCACGCCGCTGTCGAGCTTCATGTCGTTGCCGATCATGCTCACGCGCGTGAGCGCGTCCGGGCCGTTGCCGACCAGGGTGGCGCCCTTCACGGGGTACTGGATCTTGCCGTTTTCGACCCAGAAGGCCTGGCTGGCCGAGAACACGAACTTGCCGCTGGTGATGTCCACCTGGCCGCCGCCAAAGTTGGTGGCGTACAGGCCCTTCTTGATGCTGGCGACGATCTCGTCGGGGTGCTTGTCGCCGCTGAGCATGTAGGTGTTGGTCATGCGCGGCATGGGCGTGTGGGCGTAGCTCTCGCGCCGACCGTTGCCGGTGGGCTTGACGCCCATCAGACGCGCGTTCATCGCGTCCTGGATGTAGCCGCGCAGGATGCCGTCCTCGATGAGCACGTTGCGCTGCGACACATGGCCTTCGTCGTCGACGTTGAGCGAGCCGCGGCGGTCGGCGATGGTGCCGTCGTCGAGCACGGTGACACCCTTGGCCGCCACGCGCTGGCCGATGCGGCCAGCGAAGGCGCTGCTGCCCTTGCGGTTGAAGTCGCCTTCCAGTCCGTGGCCCACGGCCTCGTGCAGCAGGATACCGGGCCAGCCGCTGCCCAGCACCACCACCATCTCGCCCGCCGGCGCGGGGCGCGATTCGAGGTTGGTCAGCGCCTGCTCCACCGCCTCGTCGACGTAGAACTGCACCATGGCGTCGTCGAAGTAGGCCAGGCCGAAACGGCCACCGCCACCCGAATTGCCCATCTCGCGCCGGCCGTTCTGTTCAGCGATGACCGTGACCGACAAGCGGATCAGCGGGCGCACGTCGGCCGCCAGCGTGCCGTCCGCGCGCGCCACCAGCACCACGTCGTGCTCGGCGGCCAGGCCGGCCATCACCTGGGCCACGCGGGGGTCCTTGGCTTTCGCCAGGCGCTCCACTTTTTCAAGCAGCGCCACCTTGGCGGTGCTGTCCAGCGAGGCGATGGGGTCCACATCGGCGTAGAGCGAGCGCGAGGGAGCGACCTTGCGCGCCGCCACCTTGACCTTCTTCGTCTGGCCCTGGCCCGAGATGCTGCGCACGGTGCGCGCGGCGTCGAGCAGCGAGTCCCAGGACAGGTCGTCGGAGTAGGCGAAGGCGGTCTTCTCGCCGCTGACCGCGCGCACGCCCACGCCCTGCTCGATGTGGAAGCTGCCGGTCTTGACGATGCCCTCTTCCAGGCTCCAGCCCTCGTTGCGCGTGGCCTGGAAATAGAGATCGGCGTCGTCCACCCCGTGCGAGCGGATCTCCGCCAGCGCCTGGTGCAGGTGAGCGGTGGTGAGGCCGAAGGGTTCGAGCAGCAACTGCTCGGCGGTGGCCAGTCGGGCCAGGGTGGGTTCGCGGGCGATCATCCGGGCATTGTAGGAACCGCCCGCCCGCCTGTGGGCGTCAGGGCTTTGGTTCTGGCTGGGGTTCCGGCGGGGGCAGTCCCGCCGGGTGCTCGCGCATCCAGTCGAGCAGCGCGCCGTCGTCCTGGCCGGCCATGCCCTGCGCCAGCGCGGCGGCGAAGACAGCGGCGGCCTGCGGGCCCAGCACCCCCTGGTGGCCGGTGGACCGGCCAGCGGCCACCGCCAGGCGGGTGTCCTTGGCCAGCAGGCTCATGTGGGCGCGCGGCGCCATGTCGCCGGCCAGCCGGCGGCGCAGGCGGTCGGTGCCGATCCAGCTCTGGCCGCTGGAGCGCTCGATCACGTCCAGCGTGCGCGAAAGGTCCAGCCCCAGGCGCTGGGCCAGGGCCAGTGCCTCGGCCGCGCCCGCCAGGTTGATGCCTGCCAGCAGGTTGTTCACCAGCTTGGTGCGCGCACCGTCGCCCACGCGGGCGCCGACACGGAACTGGCTGTCGGACAGGTCGGCCAGCAGGCCCGCGTGGCGCTGCAGCGTGGCCTCGGGGCCGGCGAGCATCAGGCTCATGGCACCGGCGCGCGCCCGGGCCGGGCCGCCGGACATGGGGGCGTCGATGGTGTCCACGCCCTGGGACGCCAGCCGCGCCGCGATGGCCTCGGTGTCCTCCGGGGCGATGGTGGGGCACAGCAGCAGGGTCTGGCCCGGCCGCAGCGCGGCGGCGGCGCCCTGCTCTCCCCAGAGCACCTCGCGGCACTGCGCGGCGTCCACCACCACCAGGGCCAGCACGCCGCCGTCGGCCAGGCGCCCGGCGGCGGCGCGCGCGCTGGCGCAGACGGTGGCGCCGGCCGCGCGGGCGCGTTCGGCGCAGGCGGGGTCGACGTCGCGCACCGCCACGGCCCAGCCGCGCTCGCGCAGGCGCTCGACCATGGCGCCGCCCATCAGGCCCGCGCCGATGACGGCCACGGCGTGATCGCCGCTGCGCTCCGGTGCGTCGGTCATGAGGGCACCAGGCGCTTGGCGCGCGAAATGGCCAGCAACATGCCCAGGCCCACGCCCATGGTCACCATGGCGGTGCCGCCGTAGCTGACGAACGGCAGCGGCACGCCCACCACGGGCAGGATGCCGCTGACCATGCCCATGTTCACGAAGGCGTAGACAAAGATATTCAGCGTGAGCGCGCCCGCCAGCAGGCGGGAGAACAGCGTGGGCGCCTCGGCCGCGATGATCAGCCCGCGGCCGATGAGCGCGGTGAAGCCGGCCAGCAGCACCAGCACGCCCACCAGGCCGAACTCCTCGGAGAAGGCGGCGTAGATGAAGTCGGTGGTGCGTTCGGGAATGAACTCCAGGTGGGTCTGCGTGCCCTGCATGAAGCCTTTGCCCCAGACGCCGCCCGAGCCGATGGCGATCATGCCCTGGATGATGTGAAAGCCCTTGCCCAGCGGGTCGGTGGTCGGGTCCAGCAGGGTGCACACGCGCTGGCGCTGGTACTCGTGCAGCACCTGCCAATCCACGCCGGGCGCACACCAGGCCGACTCGTTGAAGATCAGCACCACCACGCCGATGCCCAGCAGCACGACGGGCGGGACGATCAGCTTCCAGCTCAGGCCGGCGAAGAAGATGACGGCCAGGCCGGAGGCCAGCACCAGCAACGTGGTGCCCAGGTCGGGCTGGAGCAGGATCAGGCCGATGGGCACGGCCAGCAGCCCGCCCGCGACCACGAAGTCCATGGGCTTGAGTTGGCCCTCGCGGCGGTGGAACCACCAGGCCAACATCATGGGCATGGCGATCTTCATGATCTCGCTGGGCTGAATCACCGTCACGCCGATGTCGAGCCAGCGCTGGGCGCCCTTGCGCATGATGCCGGCGAACTCCACCCCCAGCAGCAAGGCCACGCCCACCAGGTAGAGCGGCAGCGCCAGGCTCATCAGGCGCTGCGGCGGGATTTGTGAGCACACCAGCATGACGGTGGCGCCGATCAGCATGTTGCGGCCGTGCTGGGAGAAGCGCGAGCCGTGGTCGAAGCCCACCGAGTACATGGTGACCAGGCCCAGGGCGGCCATGAAACCAATGATGGCGATCAGCGGCCAGTCGAAGCCCCGCATGAAGGGGATCGCGCGCTGCAGCAGACTGGGTTTGTCGAGAACGACGGCCATGGGCCGCGATTATCCTCAGTCGATGCACCCCCTCCCCACCACCCACCTGCTCTACCTGCACGGCTTCCGGTCCTCGCCCCTGTCGATGAAGGCCCGACTGGTCGGCGAGCGCGTGCGCCGCTCGCACCCGGCCGTGACCTGGTGGTGCCCGCAGCTGCCGCCTTCGCCCCGCGCGGCCACCGAATGGATCCGCCAGGCCACCACCGGCTGGCCGCGCGGGCGCACGGCGGTGGTGGGGTCTTCGCTGGGTGGGTTCTACGCGCGCTGGTTCGCCCTGCAGACCGGCTGCCGGGCGGTGCTGCTCAACCCCGCGGCCCATCCCGCGCGCGACCTGGCCACCCACATCGGCGAACAGACCACCTGGCAGAACCCCGAGGAGCGCTTCTTCTTCGAACCCGGCTTCGTGGACGAGCTGCGGGTGCTGGAGAGCGACATCGCGCGCCTGTCGCCGGCCTCGCCGGCCACGCCCGAGCGCCTGTTCGCGCTCATCGCCAAGGGCGACGAGGTGCTGGACTGGCGCGAGATGCAGGCCTTCTGCGCGGGCGGCGACATCCGCCTGCTGCAAGGCGGCGACCACGCGATCAGCGATTTCGAGGCCCACATGGACGCGGTGTTCGGCTTTCTGCGGCTGGCCTGAGCCGGACGGGATGGGCGGAATGGGACAATTGCGCCCATGCACATCCTGTTCGACGAGGCCGGCAAGTTCCTGACCGGCCGCCTGCTGTCCGAGTCCGACAGTTCCCTCCAGGTGGAACTCGACTCCGGCAAGCGGGTGAAAGTGAAAGCGGCCAACGCGCTGCTGCGGTTCGAAAAACCCGCGCCCGCCGAGCTCCTGAAGGAGGCCGGCTCGCTGGCCGAGGGCATGGAGCTCGAACTCGCTTACGAATTCGCGCCCGAGGACGAGTTCGGTTTCGCCGACCTCGCGCGCGAGTACTTCAGCGCCCAGGCCGGCACCGCCCAGCAGGTGGCGGCGCTGCTCACGCTGCAGAACGCGCCGCACTACTTCCGCCGCGCCGGCAAGGGCCGCTTCAAGAAGGCCCCGCCCGAGATCGTGGCCCAGGCCCTGGCCGCCATCGAGAAGAAGAAGGAGCTGCAGGCCCGCATCGAGGCCTGGGCCGCCGAGCTGGTGGCGGGCCGCTGCCCCGAGCCGGTGCACCAGCAGCTCTACCGCATCCTCTTCAAGCCCGACAAGAACGGTCCCGAGTACAAGGCCGTGGTCGAGGCCGCGCGCCTGAGCCACACCGCGCCGCTGGTGCTGCTGCAGCAGGCGGGGGCCATCCGCAGCGCCTACCAGTTCCACTGGCAGCGCTTCCTGTTCGAGCACTTCCCCAAAGGCACGGGCTTCCCCGCGCTGAGCGCCCCGCCGGTGGCCGAGGCGCTGCCGCTGGCGGCCGTGGCGGCCTTCTCCATCGACGACTCCGCCACCACCGAAATCGACGACGCGCTCTCCGTGCAGGGCCTGGGCTCGGGCACGGTCACGCTGGGCATCCACATCGCGGCGCCGGGGCTGGCCATCGCGCCGGGTGACCCGCTCGACGAGCTGGCGCGCACGCGCCTGTCCACCGTCTACATGCCCGGCCACAAGATCACCATGCTGCCCGACGCGGTGGTCGACGCCTACACGCTGCAGGCCGGACGCGACTGCCCGGCCGTCTCGCTGTACGTGGAGATCGACGAGGCCACGCTGGCCGTGGGCCCCAGCCGCACCGCACTGGAGCGCGTGCCCATCGCGCACAACCTGCGCCACGACCGGCTCGACACGATCGTCACCGAGGCCTGGCTCGCCGGCGAAGCCAACGCCCAGGCCCCGGCCGAGCTGGCCGGGCTGCAGCCCGCGCTGGTCTTCCTGCACCGCTTCGCGCGCGAACACAAGGCGCAGCGCGAAATCGCGCGCGGCAAGCCCGAGACTTTCACGCGCCCCGACTACACCTTCAAGCTGGAGGGCGTGCAGGGCGACGAGCCCGCCGGCGACGAGCGCGTGCTCATCGGCACGCGCTCGCGCGGCGCGCCGCTGGACCTGATGGTGGCCGAGGCCATGATCCTGGCCAACAAGACCTGGGGCCTGTGGCTGGCCGAGTGCGGCGTGCCCGGCATCTACCGCAGCCAGGCCAGCCTGCTGCCGGGCATCAAGGTGCGCATGGGCACCAAGGCCCTGCCGCACGCGGGCATCGGCGTGAAGGCGTACACCTGGGCCACCTCGCCGCTGCGCCGCTACGTCGACCTGGTGAACCAATGGCAGATCGTGGCCTGCGCGCGCCACGGCAAGACCGCCGCGCTGGCCGCGCCCTTCAAGCCCAAGGACGCCAACCTGCTCGCCGTGGTCAGCGCCTTCGACGCCGCCCACACCGCCTACAACGGCTTCCAGGGCGGCATGGAACGCTACTGGACGCTGCAGTACCTGCGCCAGAACGGCATCACCGAGCTCACCGCCACGCTCATCAAGGACGGCCTGGTGCGCGCCGACACCCTGCCCCTGGTGCTGCCGGTGCTGGGCGCCGATGGCCTGCAGCGCGGTGCCCACCTGCGCATCCGGCTGGGGGCCATCGACGACATCACCCTGGAGCTGAGCGGCACGGTCATCGAGCGGCTCGACCAGCCCGTGGAGGACCCCGCGGCGCTCGAGTCCGAGGCCGAGGAGGACGAGGAAGAGCCGCTGGGCGCCCCGGTGGCGCTGGCCATCGACCTGGACGACGCCGCGGCGGGCGAAACGCCCCCCGGTGGAACGCAGAACGGATAATCCCCCGCGTGAAATCCGCCGCCCGCGCCAAGGCCGTCCGCACCCTGAGGAACCTGAGCACGCTGCAGCTCGCGCTGCTGGTCTCGCTCGGGGTGCACGCGGCCCTGCTGGCGGTGCGCTTCGCCGACCCCGAGCGCTTCGACCGCGTGTTCAAGGACACGCCGCTGGAGGTGATCCTGGTCAACGCGCGCAGCGACCAGCGCCCCGAGAAGGCACAGGCCATCGCCCAGGCCGCGCTGGCCGGCGGCGGCGACGCCGAGCGCGGGCGCGCCACCTCGCCGCTGCCCCCCGCCGCCATCGCCCGGCTGGGCGACACGCCCGACGAAGAACTGCGCCGCATGGAGGCCCTGATGGAGCAGCAGGTGCAGCTGCTCGCGCAGGTGCGCCGCGCGCTGGCCACCATGCCACCGCCCGCTCCCGCGGCCCAGCGCCAGACGCCCGAGGCCCGCGAGCAGGAACAGCGACGCCAGGCCCTGGTGCGCGTGCTGGCCGAGATCGAGAAACGCATCAACGAGGAAAACGCGCGGCCGCGCAAACGCTACATCAGCCCGGCCACGCGCGAGGCCGTCTACGCCGTGTACTACGACGGCCTGCGCCGGCGCATCGAGCAGCACGGCACGGCCAACTTCCCCGAGGCCGCCGGGCGCAAGCTCTACGGCGAACTCACCATGGTCATCACCGTGAACCACACCGGCCAGGTGCTCGACACCGAGGTGGTGCAGGGCTCGGGCAACCGCCTGCTCGACAGCCGCGCCCAGGCCATCGTGCGCGGCCTGGCCTTCGGCCGCTTCAACGAGGCCATGCGCCGCCAGGCCGACCAGATCGTGGTCGTCTCGCGCTTTCGCTTCACGCGCGAGGACGGCCTGCAGACCCAACTGTCGGGACAGTAGTGGTACGCGCCTTCGGTCGCTGGCTGCTGTGGTTGGTGCTCGCGGGGCTGGCCCTGCAGCTGTACTTCCTGGCCGGCATCGCGCTCATGGCCGTGCTCGACCCGCACAGCACCGCCTTCCAGCGCTCCGAGGCCTGGCGCGTGGCCACCGCCAGCGCGCGCGGCGAGACCCCGTGGCGCTGGCGCCAGCGCTGGGTCGACGGCGAGCAGATCAGCCCCAACCTGTGGCGCGCCGTGGTGGCCTCCGAGGACGCCGGCTTCTTCGACCATGGCGGCGTCGACTGGACCGCCATCGAAAAGGCCTGGCAGAAAAACGAGCGCCGCCAGGAGCAGGCCGAGCGCCGCGCCGCGCACAGCCCCAACCGCCCCGTGCGCGAGGCCAAGGTGGTGGGCGGCTCCACCATCACCCAGCAGCTCGCCAAGAACCTGCTGCTGTCGGGCGAACGCAAGCTGCTGCGCAAAGGCCAGGAGCTGGTGCTCTCCTTGATGCTCGAACTGGTGCTGGACAAGCGCCGCATCCTCGAGATCTACCTCAACAGCGTGGAATGGGGCGAAGGCGTGTTCGGCGCCGAGGCCGCCGCGCAGCGCTACTTCAACAAGCCGGCCGCGCGCCTCAGCGCCTACGAGGCCGCCCGCCTGGCGGTGATGCTGCCCTCGCCGCGCTTCTTCGAAACGCGCCAGGGCTCGGCCTACCTGGCGCGCCGCACCGCCACCATCGTCGCCCGCATGGGCGACGTCAAAATTCCATGACCCGCCTGCGTCGCTTCGCGCCTTCCCCCCGAGGGGGACGACACCAACGGCCCGGCACAGCCCGTTCCGTGGTGTGTCTGGGTTCGGTCTTCGCGGTGGCGGCAGCCGAGGCGCGTCGATGAGGGTACTGGCCCCCGCCGTCGGCTACCTCCTGCTGGGCCTGGTTCGCCTGCTCACGGGCGCGCAGGCGCGCTGGTACGGCGCGCCGCCCAAGGCCGAGCAGCGCATCTACTTCGCCAACCACCAGAGCCACGCCGACCTGGTGCTGATCTGGGCCGCGCTGCCCAAGGAACTGCGCGGCATCACGCGGCCCATCGCCGCCAAGGACTACTGGACCGCCTCGCCGCTCAAGCGCTGGATCACCACCGAGGTGTTCAACGCCGTCTACGTGGAACGCGAAAGAAAGGGCGACGAGGACCCGCTGGCGCCGCTGATCGCCGCCCTGCAGAGCGGCGACTCGCTGATCCTCTTCCCCGAGGGCACGCGCGGTTTCGAGGAAGACCCCCAGCCCTTCAAGAGCGGCCTGTACAACCTGGCCATGAAATTCCCCGAGGTGGTGCTCGTGCCCACCTGGATCCACAACGTGCAGCGCGTGATGCCCAAGGGCGAGGTGGTGCCCGTGCCCGTGCTGTGCACCGTGACCTTCGGCGAACCGGTGAAGCCTGGCGCCGACGAGCCGCGCGCCGACTTCCTGGCGCGCGCGCGCCTGGCCGTCATGGCGCTGAGGGACGTCTGATGGGTCCCCACGCTCGTCACTTCGTGTATTCGCTGCCCCCCGCGGGGGAGCAGACCGCCCTTGGGGCGGCCCGGCGGGCGATCCCATGACAGGCTTCCTGCGCGGCCTCACCTCCGACCAGCAGGTCGGTCTGCTGTTCCTCGTGGTGTTCGGCCTGCTGGCCCTGGCCACCGTCGCGGGGGTGCTGCTCTCGCTGCGCGAGCGCCGCGCGCACGGCGACGACGCCGCGCTGACCCGCCGCCGCCACGACAACGCCGACCTGCTGCGCATCTCCTGGCTGATGGCCGTCGTGTTCTGGATCGGCTGGGTGATGGGCCGCGGGCCGTCCATTGCCCTGTTCGGCGTGCTCTCCTTCTTCGCGCTGCGCGAGTTCATCAGCCTGTCCCCCACGCGGCGCGGCGACCACCGCAGCCTGGTGCTGGCCTTCTTCGTGGTGCTGCCGACCCAGTACGCGCTGGTGTGGAACGCGCAGTTCAACCTGTTCACGGTCTTCGTGCCGGTCTACGTGTTCCTGGCGCTGCCCGTGGTGAGCGCGCTGCGCGGCGACCCGCAGCGCTTCCTGGAGCGCAACGCCAAGCTGCAGTGGGGCATCATGGTCTGCGTCTACGGCCTGAGCCATGTGCCGGCGCTGCTGCTGTTGCAGTTCCCGCGCTGGCTGGGCAACAACGCCTTCCTGGTCTTCTTCCTGGTGCTGGTGGTGCAGACCTGCATGCTGGTGCAGCACCTCACCGCGCGGGGCCGCCAGCGCCCGGTGGCGCCGGCCATCAGCGCCAGCTTCCACTGGGCCAGCTGGGGCTGGGGTCTGCTGGCCGGCGGCCTGCTGGGCGCGCTGCTGGCGGGCTTCACCCCCTTCAAGCCCCTGCCGGCCCTGGCCATGGCCCTGGTGGCCTGTGCCGCGGGCTCGCTGGGCCACCTGGTGATGAAGGCCATCAAACGCGACCGCGGGGTGACGAACTGGGGTGGCGAGCGCCGCTCGGTCACCGGCGCGGCCGGCCTGCTCGACCGCGTGGACGCGCTGTGCTTCGCGGCGCCGGTCTTCTTCCATTCGGTCCGCTGGACCTTCGGGCTGTGAGCCCGCGCCACGACCGCCCATGAGAATCCTCGGCATCGACCCCGGCCTGCAGTGCACCGGCTTTGGCGTCATCGACACCGAAGGCCCGCGCCTGGCCTACGTGGCCAGCGGCACCATCCAGACCAGCCCGAAAGATGGCGCCCTGCTGCCCGAACGGCTGAAGGTGCTGTTCGACGGCATCACCGAGGTGACCCGCCGCTACCAGCCCGAGGTGGCGGTGTGCGAGATCGTGTTCGTCAACGTGAACCCGCAGGCCACGCTGCTGCTGGGTCAGGCGCGCGGCGCCTGCCTCACCGCCCTGGTGGCCAATGGCCTGGGCGTGGCCGAATACACCGCGCTGCAGCTCAAGAAAGCCGTGGCCGGCCACGGTCGAGCCACCAAGGAACAGATGCAGGAAATGGTGAAGCGCCTGCTGCAATTGCCCGGCCTGCCCGGCAAGGACGCGGCCGATGCCCTGGGCCTGGCGATCACGCACGCCCAGGTGGCGCGCACCAAGGCCGCCATCGAACGCGTGGCGCCACTGCGCGCGCGCACGCACGCGGCGTACAAGGCGGGGCGCAACTACTAGCCCAGCCCGTGCCACAGGCGCACCAAGTCTCCCACCGAGGGGATCAGACGCCGGGCAGCAAGGCCTGGAGCTCGCCCAGCGTGCCGGCCTCGTGCAGGGGTTTGTCGCCGCGCACGCGCAGCATGCGCGGGAAGCGCAGCGCCACACCGCTCTTGTGGCGCTTGCTGCGCGCGATGCCTTCGAAGGCCAGCTCCACCACCAGCGTCGGGCGCACGCTGCGCACGGGGCCGAAGTGCTCCAGCGTGGTCTCGCGGATCACGGCGTCCACGGCCTGGAACTCGGCGTCGCTCAGCCCGGAATAGGCCTTGGTGAAAGACACCAGCTGCAGGCCCTGCGGGTTGGCCGGGCGGCGCTCGGCGATCGCGTCCACCACCGCCTGCGCCTCGGCCGGATCGCGCGGTGCGCGGTTCCAGACGGCGAAGCTGTAGTCGGTGTAGACCGAGGCGCGCCGCCCGTGGCCGGCCTGGGCGTAGATCAGCACACCGTCCACCGTGAACGGGTCGATCTTCCATTTCCACCAGGCCAGCCGCTCGCCCTCGCCCGAGCGCTTCACGCGCCCGGTGCCGTAGGCACCGTCGCGGTGCTTGAGCATCAGGCCTTCGACGCCGAGTTCGCGCGAGCGCGCGCGCCAGGCGGCCAGCGTGGCCCAGTCGGGCGCGTCGAGCAGCGGCGAGCAGGGCAGCGGCGGGGCGCAGGCGCGCGCCAGGGCCTCCAGGGCGGCGCGGCGGGCGTGCTGGGCTTGGCCGCGCAGGTCCTGTCCGCCGCACTCCAACAGGTCGTGGGCGATGAAGCCCACGGGCGCATCGGCCAGCACGCGGGCCGTGAGCGTCTTGCGCGCGATGCGCTGCTGCAGCGTGGCGAAGGGCGCGGGCCGGCCCGGCGTCTCGAATCCCGGCAGTGGCGCGGCCAGCGCGTCCCAGGCCACGATCTCGCCGTCGACCACCGTGCCGTCGGGCCAGGCCGCGGCCAGGCGCTCCAGCTCGGGGAAGCGCTCGGTCATCAGTTCCTCGCCGCGCGACCAGACCCAGGCGCGGCCCGCGCGCTTGACGATCTGGCCGCGGATGCCATCGAACTTCCACTCGGCGAACCAGTCGCCCACCTCGCCCAGCGTGGCCTCGGGCGCGCCCGCGAGCGCGGACGCCAGGAAGAAGGGGTAGGGCTGGCTCGGGTCGCGCGCGGCCGCCCCTTCGCCCGCGGCCGGCGCCACGATGGCGCGCCAGGCTTGCGCCGTGGGCGCGCGCTGACCGCTGGTGTAGCCCATCATGCGGGCCGCCACGAGCTTGGGGTCCAGGCCCGCGAACTCGGCCACGGCGCGCTGCGCCAGCAGCTGGCTCACGCCGACACGAAAACCACCCCCCACCAGCTTGACGAAGAGGAAGCGGCCCAGGCTGTCGAGCTCGCCCCACCACCCCAGCACCGCGTCCGCCACCGTGGCCTCGTCGGCGCCGCGCAGCGGCAGCAGTCGCTGGGTCATCCAGCCGTGAAGGCCGAGCTCGGCGCCCCCCTCGGTCGGCGCGGGCAGCACCAGGGCGATGGTCTCGGCGAGGTCGCCCACCGCCTGGTAGCTCTCCTCGAACAGCCACTCGGGCAGGCCCGAGGCCCGCAGCGCCAGCGCGCGCAGCTGCGCGGTGCGGATGAGCTGGCGCGGCTTGCCGCCCGCGAGGAAGTAGACCGCCCAGGCCGCGTCCTCGTCGGGCGCTTCGCGCAGGTAGCGCACCAGGGCCGCCACCTTGGCGTGGGTGGCGGTGCTGGCGTCGAGTTCGGCGAACAGCGCGCCGAAGCGCTTCATGCGGCGGACTCCGCGCGCGCGGCGGGCGGATCGTCGGCGCCGTCGCCGTACTCGGTCTTGAAGCCTTCGGCCCGCAGGCCCTGCTCCTGGAGGTAGCGCACCAGGGTGGGCACGCTGCCGTGCGTGACGATCACGCGCCCGGCGCCGGTCGCGCCGATGGCCGAGAGAAGGCCGGGCCAGTCGGCGTGGTCGCTGATGACGAAGCCGCGGTCATGGCCCAGGCGACGGCGCCAGCCGCGGATCTGCATCCAGCCGCTGGCGAAGGCGTCGCTGGTGTCTCCGAAGCGGCGCATCCAGGGCGAGGACAGGGCGCTGCCGGGGCACAGCACCAGGGCGCGGCGCAGGTCCGCCGGATCGTGCGTGCCCTCCGCCGCGAGCGTGGCCGGCAGGTCCACGCCCGCCGCGCGGTAGGCGCGGTTGAGCGGCTCCACCGAGCCGTGGCAGACGATGGGGCCAATGGACGGGTCCACCCCCGCCAGCAGGCGCTGCGCCTTGCCCAGGCTGTAGCAGCTGATCACGCTGGCGCGTCCGACGGCCGCGTTGTCGGCCCACCAGCGGTTGAGTTCGGCGAACAGCTCGTGGTCGGGCCGCCAGCGGTAGATGGGCAGGCCGAAGGTGGACTCGGTGATGAAGGTGTCGCAGCGCACCGGCTCGAACGGCGCGCAGGTGCGGTCGGGCACGCCGTGGGCGGGCGTGGGCCGGTAGTCGCCGCTGGCCACCCACACCTGCCCCTGGTGTTCCAGGCGCACCTGGGCCGAGCCCAGCACGTGGCCCGCCGGGTGCAGGCTGATGCGCACGCCGCGGTGCGTGACCACCTCGCCGTAGTCCATCGGCTGCAGGGGGATGCCCTCCCCCAGCCGCGCACGCAGCAGCCCGGCGCCGGGCGCGGCCGCGAGGTAGTGGCGGTGCCCGGTGCGCGCGTGGTCGGCGTGCGCGTGCGTGATCACCGCGCGGTCGACGCGGCGCCAGGGGTCGATGAAAAAATCGCCCGGCGGGCAGTACAGGCCCTCGGGGCGCTGGACGATCAGGTCCTGCATATCAGGGACGTGGGGGCGGCCACGGCCGCCTCAATAGCGGTGGCCGGTGAGAAACAGCACCGTGCGCATGATGCCGAAGGCGATGCGGTCGAGGATGCGCTGGCCCCAGGGCCGGCTGTTGAGCGCCTCCGCGTGGATGGGGGTGCTGCGGTGGCAGACGATGTCGTCGAGGTGGGCGCGCAGCAGCGCCGCGAAGCGTCGGTCGGTGCTCATGACGTTGGCCTCGCGCGCCAGCAGCAGCGACAGCGGGTCCAGATTGGTGGAGCCCACCGTGGCCCAGCGCTCGTCCACCACGGCCACCTTGGCGTGCAGCGCGCTGGGCGCGTACTCGCAGACCTCCAGGCCCGCGTTCACCAGGCGCTTGAGCGCGGGCCGCGCGGCGCGGTACTGCAGGAAGTGCTCGTAGCGCCCCTGCAGCAACAGGCGCACGCGCACGCCGCGCCCGACGGCCATCAGCAGGGCCTTGCGCAGCCGGCGCCCGGGAATGAAGTAGGCGTTGACGATGAGCACCTCCTGGCGCGCCTCGCCGATGGCCTTGAGGTAGGCGCGCTCGATGTCGTGGCGGTGCGCCACGTTGTCGCGCAGCAGCAGCGCGGCGCGCGCGTCGTCCACGCCCATCAGCGCGCTGCCGGTGTCGTCCTCGCCGCCGGACGCCAGGCCGCGCGCCCGCGTCTCCAGCTTGCGCAGCAGCTTGGAAAAATCGCCCGAGGCGCTCGAGCCGCGCAGCGCCTGCCAGGCGGCCGAGAACTCGCGCTGACGCGCCGCCCGCACGGCCTGCAGGCGCCACCAGAGCTGCTCCATGGTCTCCGTCATGTCCTGCACCAGCGGCCCGGCCACGCGCAGCGAGTAGTCCAGCCGGGGTTCGTCGAGCCGACCCAGCGACACGTCGTCGCGGTCGTCGATGATGTTGACGCCACCGCAAAAGCCCACCGTGCCGTCCACCACGCAGAGCTTGCGGTGCAGGCGGCGCCACAGGCGGGGGAACAGCAGGCCCAGGCGGCCCAGGGGAGAGTAGATGCGCCACTGCACGCCGGCGGCGCCAAAGCGCTGGCGCCATTCTTCGGGAATCGACGGCGTGCCCACGCCGTCGACCACCAGGCGCACCGCCACGCCGCGCCGCGCGGCGCGCTCCAGCGCCTCGGCCACCTGCAAGGCCGAGCCCGCGAACTCGAAGATGTAGGTCTCCAGGTGCACCACCTGGCGCGCCGCGTCCATGGCCTCGGCCAGTGCGGGGAAGAGCTCGTCGCCGCCCACCAGCAGCACGAGCTGGTGCCCATCCTTCATCGTCGCGTGCAGGCGTTTCACGGGAATTCGAGGTCCGCGATGATCGGCAGGTGGTCGGACATGCGGCGCCAGGCGCGCCCATGCGGCACGTGGGCCGAGACCGGGCGCAGACCACGGAAGAAGATGCGGTCCAGGTGCAGCAGCGGCAGCCGCGCCGGGAAGGTGGGCAGGCGGATGCCTTCGAAGGTGTGCAGGTCCAGCGCCGCCATGGGCTTGAGCAGCTGCGCGCTCCAGTCGTTGAAGTCGCCCGCCACCACCAGCGGCGCGCCGGCGGGGACCTCGCGGGCGATGAACTGGCCCAGTCGCTGCACCTGCCGTTCGCGGCTGGCGTGCACCAGGCCCAGGTGCACCACCACCACATGCAGCTCCAGGCCATCGACCAGCAGGTGCACGTGCAGCAGGCCGCGCTGCTCGAAGCGGTGGTCGGAGACGTCGGAATGCCCCACGCCCACCACCGGCCAGCGCGACAGCAGGGCGTTGCCGTGTTCACCGTGGCGCGTGATGGCGTTGCTGCGGTAGACGGCCTCGTAGCCTTCCGGCGAGAGGTAGCCGGCCTGGTCCATTTCGGGCCAGCGGGTGAAGTAGCGTTCCAGCTTGCGGTGGTGGCTGCGCACCTCCTGCAGGCAGACGATGTCGGCGTCGAACTGCTCGACCGCGTGCACCAGGTTGTGGATTTCGAGCCGGCGCGCCGGGCCCAGGCCCTGAACGCCCTTGTGGATGTTGTAGGTCGCTACGCGCACCATGCTCATGGCGCGCATGATCGCACGGGCCACAGGCCCCGCGCGGGCGCCCCCGCCCCACGGCCGGACGGCATGGCGCTACGGCCTCGGTACCCCACCCAGGCGCGGCAGCCAGCCGATGGCCTCGGCATTGGAGGGCGAGAAGCAGCGCTGCGCCGCCTCGCGCCAGGGCAGCCAGACCTGGTCGCGGTGCTCGCGCGGGCTCAGCCGCACCGGCGCGGCGCGCGGCACGCACAGGCCGAACACGCGCTCCGTGTTGTGCGTGACGCCCGGCGCGTAGCGGTGCCGCCACTGGGGGTAGATCTCGTAGACGTTCTCCAGGCCCCAGTCGCGCAGGGCGTGCCCCGGCGCGGCGGCGTCCAGGCCGGTCTCCTCCCTCACCTCGCGCGCGGCGGTGAGCTCGAAGGGTTCCTCGGGCCGGTCCTTGGACCCGGTCACGGACTGCCAAAAGCCCGGGGCATCGGCGCGCTCGATCAGCAGCACCTCGAAAGCCGGGGTGTGGATGACCACCAGCACCGACTGCGGGACCTTGAAGGCCCGCGCCGGATCAGCGCCCACGGCGGGCCGCGCCGAAGCGCTGCCACAGACGCCACAGGGACAGCGCGCGCAGCGGCAGCGAGACCAGCCGGCTGGGGCGGCGCGCCAGCCACAGCCCGGCCACGGCGGCCAGGGGCAGGGTCAGCTGGGGCGGCCAGCCGCGCAGCCACCGCCAGGCGTCCTGCACCCGGTCGGCCCAACCGAACAGGGGATGCAGGGACTCGGCCTGCATCCCGGCGCGCACGCGCAGCGTGCGCGAACGCCGGCGCAGCGCCAGATGGCGCTGCCTGAGCTGTTCGGCGCGCGGAAGGCTCATGGGATCGCCTGCGCGCCAGAGGCCGCGGTGCAAGCCCCTGCGGGCGGTCGAGCGGCTCTCATGGGTCCAATGCCTCGCGGTCCTGGCGCAGCTCGTCGATGCTGGCCGAGAACAGCCGCGAGCCACGCAACAAGCGCGCACGCGCCTGCCAGATGGCCAGCAGGCCGACGAACAGGAACAGGCCGGTGAAGGTGGCCAGCGCCGCCAGCCGGTGTTCATCCCACAGGGCCACGGTGATCAGGATGGCCAGGAAGCCCACGCCGAGCGCCAGGCACACCAGGGCGATGGCCCCGTAGGCCACCAGCCCGGCGAGGCGCAGCACCTCCTCCTGGGCTTCGACGCTGAACAGTTCGAGGCGGACCTGGGCCAGCTCGACCAGCGTGGCCGCCAGCCCGCGCACGGAGGCCGAGAGGCGTTGAGCGGACGGCTCCATGGCGGCGCTCAGCGCCGGGCGATGAGCATGCCGATCAGCAGGCCCACGCCGGCGGCGGTGCCGATGGCCTGCCAGGGGTGCTCGTGCACATACTCGTCGGTGGCGCGGGCGGCTTCCTTGGTGCGGGCGGCGACGGTTTCCTCGATGTCGCCCAGCTTGTGCCGGGCGGCGATCAGGTTCTCGCGGATGCGCTCGCGCATCTCGATCACCTTGCCCTCGGTTTCGTTGGCGGTGGCTTGCAGCAGCTCTTCGGCGTCGGTGATGACGCGCTGCAGATCGCGCACGAGTTTTTTCTTGCTGGTTTCGGTGGTGGCGTCGGCCATGGCGGGCTCCTTTCCAGGCAGTTGGGACAATCGATCGGAAAAACCGATAGTGCGATCGCCCAAGGATACGCAGGTTCCCACGAAAAAGGCGCCCGAAGGCGCCTTTTGCGGCCTGGTCCTACAAGGATCTCAGCTGTTCTTGACCGAATCGGGGTTACGCAGGCGGATGTGCAGCTCGCGCAGCTGCTTCTCGTCCACCGGGCTGGGCGCCTGCGTGAGCAGACACTGGGCGCGCTGGGTCTTGGGGAAGGCGATCACGTCGCGGATCGACTCGGCGCCCGTCATGAGCGTGACGATGCGGTCCAGGCCGAAGGCCAGGCCGCCGTGCGGCGGCGCGCCGTACTGCAGCGCGTCGAGCAGGAAGCCGAACTTCAGGCGCTGCTCCTCGGGGCCGATCTTGAGCGCGTCGAAGACCTTGGCCTGCACATCGGCACGGTGGATACGGACCGAACCGCCGCCGATTTCCCAGCCGTTGAGCACCATGTCGTAGCCCTTGGCGATGCAGCGGCCCGGGTCGCTGACCATGAAGTCCTCGTGGCCGTCCTTGGGTGCGGTGAAGGGGTGGTGCACCGCGGTCCAGCGGTCTTCCTCGTCGTCGTGCTCGAACATGGGGAAGTCCACCACCCACATCGGTGCCCAGCGGTCCTCGAACAGCCCGTTCTTCTTGCCCAGCTCGCTGTGGCCGATCTTGATGCGCAGGTTGCCGATGGCGTCGTTGACCACCTTGGCCTTGTCGGCACCGAAGAACAGGATGTCGCCGTTCTGCGCGCCGCTGCGCTGCAGGATGGCTTCGAGCGCCGCGTCGTGCAGGTTCTTCACGATCGGGCTCTGCAGGCCGTCGCGGCCCTTTGCCACGTCGTTGACCTTGATCCAGGCCAGGCCCTTGGCGCCGTAGATCTTGACGAACTCGGTGTAGGCGTCGATCTCGCTGCGGCTCATCTCGCCGCCGCCGGGCACGCGCAGGGCCACCACGCGGCCGTTCTTCATCTGCGCGGGCGCGCTGAACACCTTGAAGTCGACGTCGGCCATGACGTCGGTGAGTTCGGTGAACTCCATGGTCACGCGCAGGTCGGGCTTGTCCGAGCCGTAGCGGTGCATGGCCTCGGCGTAGGGCATGACCGGGAACTCGCCAAGGTCGATGCCGAGCACGTTCTGGAACACCGTCTTGATCATGCCCTGGAACATGTCGCGGATGTCCTGCTCGGTCAGGAAGGAGGTCTCGATATCGATCTGCGTGAACTCGGGCTGGCGGTCGGCGCGCAGGTCCTCGTCGCGGAAGCACTTGGTGATCTGGTAGTAGCGGTCGAAGCCGGCCACCATGAGCAGCTGCTTGAACAGCTGGGGCGACTGCGGCAGCGCGAAGAACATGCCGTCGTGCACGCGGCTGGGCACCAGGTAGTCGCGCGCGCCCTCGGGCGTGCTCTTGGTGAGCATTGGCGTCTCGATGTCGATGAAGCCGTTGGCGTCGAGGAACTTGCGCACTTCCATGGCGACGCGGTAGCGCAGCATCAGGTTGCGCTGCATGTAGGGGCGGCGCAGGTCGAGCACGCGGTGCGTCAGGCGCGTGGTCTCGGACAGGTTGTCGTCGTCGAGCTGGAAGGGCGGCGTGACCGAGGGGTTGAGCACCTTGAGCTCGTGGCACAGCACCTCGATCTTGCCGCTCTTGATGGTGTCGTTGGTGGTGCCCTCGGGGCGCGCGCGCACCAGGCCGATCACCTGCACGCAGAACTCGTTGCGCACCTCCTCGGCCGTCTTGAACATCTCGGGGCGGTCGGGGTCGCAGACCACCTGCACCGTGCCTTCGCGGTCGCGCAGGTCGATGAAGATGACGCCACCGTGGTCGCGCCGGCGGTTCACCCAGCCCGACAGCGTGACGGTTTGGCCCATCAGGGCTTCGGTCACCAGACCGCAGTAGTGGCTTCGCATGGACATGGGGTCTTCTTTCTCAGGGTTGCGTCTCGGCCTCGGCCGCGAGCGGGATCTTGGGGTTGCGGGGGCCGCCGGGCACGATGACGCCCATGGACACGATGTAGGTGAGGGCCTCGTCCACGCTCATGGCGAGCTCGACGCAGTCGCGCGCGCGCAGCAGCACGAAGTAGCCGCCCGTGGGGTTGGGCGTGGTGGGCACGTAGACGCTGAGGAACTCGTCTTGCGGCGAGTCGCTGCCGGGCCGGGCCTGCAGCCGCTCCAGCAGGTCGCCCTGGGGCGAGCCGGTGAGGAAGGCGATGGTCCACATGCCCTCATGCGGCCACTGCACCAGCAGCGCCTTGCGAAAGGCGTTGCCTTTCTCGGAGAACAGCGTGTCCGACACCTGCTTCACGCCCGAATAGATGGAGCGCACCACCGGAATGCGGTGCAGCAGCGCGTGCCACCAGTGCACCAGCTTGTTGCCGATGATGTTGGAGGCCAGCGCGCCGATGGACAGCACGATCACCAGCGCGAACAGCACGCCCAGCCCGGGCACGTGCACGCCCAGCCAGGCGTCGGGGCGCCAGGACGTGGGCAGGATGTTCAGGGTCTGGTCCAGGGTGCCGACCACCCAATCGAGCACCCACAGGGTGACGATGAGCGGCACCAGGACCAGCAGGCCCGAGAACAGCCACTTGCGCAGGGCGGTCATGCGGACCCGATCAGGTGCTGGGGGTGGACGGCGTGGCCGGCGCGGGGGCAGGAGCCGGAGCCGGCGCGGCCGACGACTCGGTCTTGGCGCCCGCGGCCGGTGCGGCGCTGGCCGCGCCATCGGCGGGCTTGCCCTCGCTCGGGGCGGCCGCCACGCCGGAATTGGCGCCGCTGCCGTTGCCGCCGCGGAAATCGGTCACGTACCAGCCCGAGCCCTTGAGCTGGAAGCCAGCGGCGGTGAGCTGCTTGCGGAAGGCGTCGGCCCCGCAGGCGGGGCACACGCTCAGCGGAGCGTCGGAGATTTTCTGGAGCACGTCCTTGGCGTGGCCACAGGACTCGCACTTGTAGGCGTAGATGGGCATAAGTACTCGAATCACCCCCGCCACGCTGCGCGCGACCCCCTCGAGGGGGCTACACCCGCGGCCTGGCACAGCCAGTTCCGCGGTGTTTCTCGGTTCGACCGCTTCATGCGTCGCGGGTCGCGCCAAGCGCGGCGGGGAATGGATAGGAAAAGGACGCGCCCGCCCGGAAACGGCGGACAAAGCCGGCGATTATAAATTCCGGGGGTATTCCCTGGCCCGGCCCGGCCGGCTCACCACAGGCGCACGCGCAGCAGCAGCTGGGTCAGCACCAGCCCCAGTGCAAAACCGATGCCACCGTAGACGATGCCCTGCAGCAGCCGGTTGGTGCGCCGCTGCTCGGCCAGCAGCACGTCGAGCTCCTTGCGCAGCTCGTTCGGCCGGTGCTTGAGGTAGTCGTGCATCAGTCGGGGCAGCGCGGGCAGCAGCTTGGCGTACTGGGGCGCCTCGGCCTTGAGCTGGGCCAGCAGCTTCTGCGGCCCCAACTGCTCCAGCATCCACTTTTCCAGGAAAGGCTTGGCGGTGGCCCACAGGTCCAGCTCGGGGTCGAGCTCGCGGCCCAGGCCTTCGATGTTGAGCAGGGTCTTCTGCAGCAGCACGAGCTGGGGCTGGATCTCGACCTGGAAGCGCCGCGAGGTCTGGAAGAGTCGCATCAGCACCATGCCCAGCGAGATTTCCTTCAGCGGGCGGTCGAAATAGGGCTCGCAGACCGCGCGGATCGCGGATTCCAGTTCGTCGACCCGGGTCTCCGGCGGCACCCAGCCCGATTCGATGTGCAGTTCGGCCACGCGCCGGTAGTCGCGCCGGAAGAAGGCCGTGAAGTTCTGCGCCAGGTATTCCTTGTCGTGCTCGGTCAGGGTGCCGACGATGCCGAAATCGAGCGAGATGTAGCGGCCGAAGCTGGCCGGCGCCACGCTCACCTGGATGTTGCCCGGGTGCATGTCGGCGTGGAAGAAACCGTCGCGGAACACCTGGGTGAAGAAGATGGTCACGCCGTCGCGCGCCAGGCGCGGGATATCCACGCCCAGGCGGCGCAACTCGTCGACGCGGTTGATGGGCACGCCACTCATGCGCTCCATCACCATCACGTCGTTGCGGCACCAGTCCCAGACCATCTCGGGGATGAGCACCAGGTCCAGCCCGGCCATGTTGCGGCGCAGCTGGGCGGCGTTGGAGGCCTCGCGCAGCAGGTCCAGCTCGTCGTGCAGGTACTTGTCGAACTCGGCGACCACCTCGCGTGGCTTGAGGCGCCGGCCATCGGCCGACAGGCGCTCCAGCCAGCCGGCCATCAGGCGCATGAGGGCCAGGTCCTTCTCGATCACCGGCAGCATGTTGGGTCGCAGCACCTTGACGGCGACCTCGCGCCCGGCCTGGCGGCCGCCGCGCAGGGTGGCGAAATGCACCTGGGCGATGGAGGCGCTGGCCACGGGCTCGCGCTCGAAGTGGTTGAACACCTCGTCGAGCGGGCGGCCGAAGGCGCGTTCGATGGTGGCGATGGCGATCTCGCTGGGGAACGGCGGCACGCGGTCCTGCAGGCGGGCAAGTTCGTCGGCGATGTCGGGCGGCAGCAGGTCGCGCCGGGTGGACAGCACCTGGCCGAACTTCACGAAGATCGGGCCCAGGCGCTCGAGCGCCTCGCGCAGGCGCTGACCGCGCGGGCTGTCCAGGCGCCGGCCGGTGGAGACGACGCGGGTGAGCCGGCGGATCCACGGGTGATCGAAGCTGGAGAGCACGAGCTCGTCGAGCCCGTACCGCAGCACCACCCAGACGATGAAGCCGCCGCGCAGGAACCGGGTCACTCGAACGCCTCCGCGCGGTGCCAGGCGGTGCGGTCGCCCCCGGCCGGTCGGGCCGCGATCATGCGGCGCCCCCGCCGGCGCTCGGCGGGCGGGGCATGCGGGCGACGAAGCCCTTGAGCGCCTGCGCGGCCTGGCGCGCGAAGCCCACCAGGGTGTGCGCCGCCGCGTCGCCCATCAGGCGCGAGAGGTCTTCCTCCACGTCCCAGCGCACGTTGTCCACCAGCCAGGCCACTTCGGCAGCGAACTGCACGTCGCCCTGAATGTCCACGGCCGGCTTCTCGCCGGCCAGCATGCGCCGCACCAGCTCGGCGGGCGAGGTCTGGGTGAGGCTCACGGTGAGTTCGGGCGGGTGCTGCACGGGGTCGACACGCTCCAGCAGGCCGGCGCGCGTGGGCGCCACGCAGAAATGGAAATCGCCCCACTGCACGCGCAGCGGCTTGCCGGCCTGGCGGCGCAGCCGCTCGGTGGCCGCCGGCTCCTGCTGCAGCACGTGGTTGAGGAAGAGCACCAGCTTGTTCTGCAGCTCGTCGATCACCCAGCCGGGTGGGCGCAGGGCCTGCAGGATGGAGCGCAACGGATCGGTCGGCGCGCCGGCCGGGCCTTGCGGGCCGGCCGGGCCGGCACCAGAAACGGAATCGGGTGGTACATGGGCCATGACCACCCGATTCTGACGGATAACGGGCGCCGCGCCGGCGCCGCGTCGGCTTACTGCAGGGCCTGCACGCCGGCCACCAGCCAGCCGCCCGGACCGCTCTTGGGCCGGGTGATGTTCCAGACCTCGCGGAAGGGGTTGGGGCCGGCCGAAGGCTCCTCGCGGATCAGGCCGGAAAACTCCACGCTGGCCATGTACTCGCCGTCGAGCTCTTCGATGCCCAGCAGCTGTGCCTCGAGCATCACCACCTCGGTGTGGTGGGCCGCGCCGGGACCGCTGCGCTCGCGCTCGGCCAGCTGGCCCTTGATCTGCTCGAGCATCTCATCGGTCATCATGGCGCGCAGGCTGGGGATGTCGGACTTGTCCCAGGCGGCCTGCAGGTTCACGAAGTTGGCCTTGGAGGCCTTGAGGAAGCCCTCCGTATCGAACCCGGCAGGGATGCCCCAGGTCTGGCGGCCCTGCAGGGCCGAGCCGATCATGGAGCCGTGGCCGCTGTCGAGCGAGGCGGGCGCGCTGCGCTCCCAGGGGCGGGCCGAGGCGTCGTTGCCAACGTTCTTGGGGCTGTAACTGGCCGGCGTGGCCGGCTCGAGGTCGAGCGGCGCGCGCGCCGTGGCACCGGCCGCGCCTTGGTACGCCAGGCCATCGCTGCGGCCGGCGGCCTGGGCCGGCGCCTTGCGGCGCATCACCATGCCGACGACGGCCAGCACCACCACGGCCAGCAGGGCGAACAACAGGAACTGCGCGAAGGCCTCGCCAAAACCCAGGGCCGAGGCCAGCCAGGCCAGACCCAGGCCGGCCGCGAGGCCACCCAGCATGGCCCCCCAGGGGCGCTTGGGCGCGGCGGCCGGGGCGGCGTTGGCCGGGCGCTGGGCAGCGGCGTTCTGCGTGGGCGCCGGCGTGGCCTGCTGGGCGGGCGCCTGATTGGGCGGGGTTGGCGCGGTGCTGCGCTGCGTCACGTTGCCGGACTGTTTGCCGAAGGACCCGCCGCCGCCCAGGCGCTTGGCCATCACGTCGGCGGAACCGACGGCCAGGGCGCAGGCCAGCAGAAAGGACCAGAGTTTGTGTTTCTTCATGCCATGTGTCTCCGATTGCAACGATTCCGACGCCGGGGGCCGAGAGAGCGCCCGATCAACACTTGATGCCCAGGTGCAAGGCGACGACACCCCCGGTGAGGTTGTGCACGTCGACGTGTCCGAAGCCGACCCCCTTCATCATCTGCCGCAGGCTCTCCTGGTCCGGGTGCATGCGGATGGACTCGGCCAGGTAGCGGTAGCTCTCGGCGTCCCCCGCGACCAGCTGACCCAGCTTCGGCAGCACATTGAACGAATACCAGTCGTAGGCCTTCTCCAGCGGTTGGGCCACCCGGGAAAACTCCAGAACGAGCAACCGGCCGCCGGGCTTGAGCGTCCG
Organism: Hydrogenophaga sp. SNF1; assembly: GCF_034421675.1. NCBI lineage: Bacteria > Pseudomonadati > Pseudomonadota > Betaproteobacteria > Burkholderiales > Comamonadaceae > Hydrogenophaga > Hydrogenophaga sp. SNF1. The sequence continues at coordinate 981,711 of NZ_CP139793.1, read as the reverse complement.
ATGCATTTCGGCCAGCGCAAGTTCCTTGTGCGTCATGTTGCGCAGGCCGAAGGCCACCGAGACGATGTCGAAGCTGGCGTCGGCGAAGGGCAGCTTCTCGGCGTCGCAGACCATGGTGGGCAGCACCACGCCGGCGTCCAGCAGCCGGGTGCGGCCCTCGCGCAGCATGGCCTCGTTGATGTCGGTGTGCACCACGCGGCCCGTGGGGCCGACCTGGCGCGCGAAGGCCAGGGAGAGGTCGCCGGTGCCACCCGCGATGTCGAGCACCTGCTGGCCGGGCCGGGCGTTGGCCACGGTGACGGCGTAGCGCTTCCAGAGCCGGTGCAGCCCGCCCGACATCAGGTCGTTCATGACGTCGTAGCGCGAGGCGACGGAGTCGAACACGCCGCGCACGCGCCGCGCCTTGTCGCCCTCGTCGACGGACTGGAAGCCGAAATGGGTCTGTGCCATGGCGCCGGCCCTCAGTGGTGGCCGCAGCCGTGGCCGCCGCCAGAGCCGCCCTTGAGCGGCATGGGGTCGTCGCGGCCCACGCCCGCGGCCTGCAGCCGGGCCTCGTAGTCGGCCCAGAGCTGGGCCTGCTGCGAGCCCAGGAAGTACAGGTAATCCCAGGTGAAGATGCCGGAATCGTGGCCGTCGTCGAAGCTGGGCTGCACGGCGTAGTTGCCGATTGGCGCCAGCGAGACGAGGCGCACCGCGCGCTTGCCGGTCTGCAGCACCTCCTGGCCCTTGCCGTGCCCTTGCACCTCGGCCGAGGGCGAGTAAACGCGCATCAGCTCGAAGGGGATGCGGAAGGTCTGCCCGTCGGAGAAGGCGACCTCGAGCACGCGCGAGGCGCCGTGCACGGTGATGTCCTGCGGGGTGGGGGTGTTGCGGTCCAGGCCGGCCATATCGTCTCCAGAAATCAATAGCCAGCGCGCGCCCGGGTCGAACCCCGGCGCGCCACGGAACCGGCTTCGCCGGGCCGTGGGCGCGGTCCCCCCTTCAGGGGGGAAGACGCGAAGCGGCGCAGGGGGGTGCTCATACCAACACGCGCTCGATGCCGCCCTGGTTGGCGCGGGCCACGTACTCGGGCAGCCAGTTCTCGCCCAGGATGTGGCGGGCCATCTCGACGACGATGTAGTCGGCCTCCAGCAGGCCATTCTGCAGGTCGTCGCCGTAGCGGGTGAGGCCCTGCAGGCAGCTCGGGCAGCTGGTGAGGATCTTGACGTTGTCCTCGGCGCCGACGGCACCACTGGCGCGCAGCGCCGCCTCGCCCTTGCGAATCTCTTCTTCCTTGCGGAAACGCACCTGGGTGGACACGTCGGGGCGCGTGACGCCCAGGGTGCCCGACTCGCCGCAGCAGCGCTCGCTCTTGAGCACCTGCTCGCCCACCAGCGCCTTCACGGTCTTCATGGGCTCCTGCAGCTTCATGGGGCTGTGGCAGGGGTCGTGGTACAGGTAGGCGCCCTTGGATTCGAGGCGGATGCCTTTCTCCAGCAGGTACTCGTGGATGTCGACGATGCGGCAGCCCGGGAAGATCTTCTCGAATTCGTAGCCCTGCAGCTGGTCGTAGCAGGTGCCGCAGCTCACCACCACGGTCTTGATGTCGAGGTAGTTGAGCGTGTTGGCCACGCGGTGGAACAGCACGCGGTTGTCGGTGATGATCTTCTCGGCCTTGTCGAACTGGCCCGAGCCGCGCTGCGGGTAGCCGCAGCACAGGTAGCCGGGCGGCAGCACGGTCTGCACGCCGGCGTGCCAGAGCATGGCCTGGGTGGCCAGGCCAACCTGGCTGAACAGGCGCTCCGAGCCGCAGCCGGGGAAGTAGAAGACCGCCTCGGTCTCGGCCGTGGTGCCCTGCGGGTTGCGGATGATGGGGACGTAGTCCTTGTCCTCGATGTCCAGCAGCGCGCGCGCGGTCTTCTTGGGCAGGCCGCCCGGCATCTTCTTGTTGATGAAGTGGATGACCTGCTCTTTGATGGGCGCCGGGCCCAGGGTGGCCGGCGGTGCGCTGGTCTGCTTGCGCGCCACGCGCTTGAGCAGCCGGTTGGCCAGGCGCTGCGCCTTGAAGCCCACGCCGACCATGGCCGTGCGCATGAGCTTGATGGTCTCGGGCTGGGTGGCGTTGAGGAAGAACATGGCCGCCGCGTTGCCGGGACGGAAGCTCTTCTGGCCCATCTTGCGCAAGAGGTTGCGCATGTTCATGGTCACGTCGCCGAAGTCGATCTTCACCGGGCAGGGCGTGAGGCACTTGTGGCAGACCGTGCAGTGGTCGGCCACGTCCTCGAACTCCTGCCAGTGCTGGATGCTCACGCCGCGGCGCGTCTGCTCTTCGTACAGGAAGGCTTCGATCAGCAGCGAGGTGGCCAGGATCTTGTTGCGCGGGCTGTAGAGCAGGTTGGCGCGTGGCACATGGGTGGCGCAGACCGGCTTGCACTTGCCGCAGCGCAGGCAGTCCTTCACCGAATCGGCGATGGCGCCGATGTCGCTCTGCTGCATGATCAGCGACTCGTGCCCCATGAGACCGAAGCTGGGCGTGTAGGCGCGCGAGAGGTCGGCGGTGTGGGCGCCGTCCATGGCGCCGCGCAGCAGCTTGCCCTTGTTGAAGCGGCCCTCGGGGTCCACCCTGGCCTTGTAGTCGGCGAACGGCTTGAGCTCCTCGTCGGTGAGGTACTCCAGCTTGGTGATGCCGATGCCGTGCTCACCCGAGATCACGCCATCCAGGCCGCGCGCGAGCACCATGATGCGGTCCACCGCCTCGTGCGCGGTCTGCAGCATCTCGTAGTCGTCGCTGTTCACCGGGATATTGGTGTGCACGTTGCCGTCGCCCGCGTGCATGTGCAGGGCCACCCAGACGCGGCCCTTGAGCACGCGCTTGTGGATGGCGTTGCACTCGGCCAGCAGGGGGCCGAAGGCGGCACCGGCGAACAGCTGCTGCAGCGGCGCGCGGATCTGGGTTTTCCAGCTCGCGCGCAGGCTGTGGTCCTGCAGCTGCGGGAACAGGCGGTCCACGTCCTGCAGCCAGCCGGCCCAGAGGGCGCGCACCTCGCGCACCAGGGCCAGGGCCTGCTGCACGCGGTCTTCCATCAGTTCGGCGGTGGGAATCTCGCTGGCGTCGTCGCCCTTGCCCAGGGGCAGGCTGCCGCGCTGGAAGAAGGCCTCCAGCTCGTCGGCCAGGCGGATCTTGTTGCGCAGCGAGAGTTCGATGTTGATGCGCTCGATGCCCTCGGTGTACTCGCCCATGCGCGGCAGCGGGATCACCACGTCTTCGTTGATCTTGAAGGCGTTGGTGTGCTTGCTGATGGCGGCCGTGCGCTTGCGGTCGAGCCAGAATTTCTTGCGCGCCTCGGGGCTGATGGCGGTGAAACCCTCGCCGTGGCGCGTATTGGCGATGCGAATGACCTCACTGGTGGCACGCGCCACCGCGTCCGGGTCGTCGCCCACGATGTCGCCGATCAGCACCATCTTGGGCAGGCTGCCATTGCCTTTCTTGCTCTTGGTGGCGTAGCCGACCGCCTTCAGGTAGCGGTCGTCCAGGTGCTCCAGGCCGGCCAGGACCACGCCCGAGCGCTTTTGCTCGGCGAACATGAAGTCCTTGATCTCGACGATGCTGGGCACGGCGTCCTTGGGGTTGCCGAAGAACTCCAGGCACACGGTGCGGGTGTGCTCGGGCATGCGGTGCACGATCCAGCGCGCGCTGGTGATCAGGCCGTCGCAGCCCTCTTTCTGGATGCCGGGCAGGCCCGAAAGGAACTTGTCGGTGACGTCCTTGCCCAGGCCTTCCTTGCGGAAGGTCTTGCCCGGGATGGCCAGGGTTTCGGTGCGGCGCGGGGTCTTGCCGTCGGGCGCGAAGTAGCGCAACTCGAAAGTGGCGACCTCGGCGTCGTGGATCTTGCCGCGGTTGTGGTCCAGGCGGATCACCTCCAGCCACTCGGCCTGGGGCGTGACCATGCGCCAGCTGACCAGGTTGTCCAGCGCCGTGCCCCACAGCACGGCCTTCTTGCCGCCCGCGTTCATGGCCACGTTGCCGCCGATGCACGACGCCTCGGCGCTGGTGGGGTCGACCGCGAACACGTGGCCGGCGCGCTCGGCCGCGTCGGCCACGCGCTGCGTGACCACGCCGGCCTCGGTCCAGATGGTGGGCAGCGGCTCGTCGTGCCCGGGCACCTTGACCCATTCCACCTCGGTCATGGCCTCGAGCTTCTCGGTGTTGATGACCGCGCTCTTCCAGGTCAGCGGGATGGCGCCGCCGGTGTAGCCGGTGCCGCCCCCGCGCGGGATGATGGTCAGGCCCAGCTCGATGCAGCCCTGCACCAGGCCGGCCATTTCGGTCTCGGTGTCGGGGGTGAGCACCACGAAGGGGTATTCCACGCGCCAGTCGGTGGCGTCGGTGACGTGCGAGACGCGCGACAGGCCGTCGAACTTGATGTTGTCCCTGGCCGTGAGCCGGCCCAGGGCCTTCTGGGCGCGCTGGCGCAGGGCCGCGACCTCGTCGAAAGAGCGGGCGAAGGCCTCGACGGCGGCGCGGGCGGCCACCAGCAGCTCGCCCACCAGGGCGTCGCGGGCCGGGTCGTCCTGGGGCGTGCGGCGCTTCTGCACCTCGGCCAGGCGGTGGTTCAGGGCGTCGACCAACTGGCCGCGGCGCTTGGCGCTGGACAGCAGGTCGTCCTGCAGGTAAGGGTTGCGCTGCACGACCCAGATGTCGCCCAGCACCTCGTACAGCATGCGGGCCGAACGGCCGGTGTGGCGCTCGCCGCGCAGCTGGTCCAGCAGGGACCAGGAGCGCTCGCCCAGCAGCCGGATCACGATCTCGCGATCCGAGAAGGACGTGTAGTTGTAAGGGATCTCCCGCAAGCGGGGGGTATCGTCCGTGGCGGTGGCGAGCAACGTGAGCGGAGTGGGAGCGTTCATGGGGCACCCGGCACCGTCATAGGGCACCGAGGCGGGGATGGTATCGCAGCGCAACATCCCATCCCTTCCTTATGGAAACCCCCCGTTGTCATACGCGGGCAACACCTGTGCAATCGATCCGTCACACCAGACCGATAGCCTGCGGCTTCCGCAGCATCCCCTACCCGAGGAGCCTTCATGAAAAACCGATTCCTGCCCCTGGCCGGTGCCGTCGCCCTGGCCGCCACCCTTGCCGGCCCCGCCCACGCCCAGACCGAGATCCAGTGGTGGCATTCCATGGGCGGCGCCCTGGGCGAATGGGTCAACGACCTGGCCAAGGACTTCAACGCCAGCCAGACCCAGTACAAGATCGTGCCCACCTTCAAGGGCAGCTACGACGAGTCCATGACCGCCGCCATCGCGGCCTTCCGGGCCGGCAATGCCCCGCACATCCTGCAGGTCTTCGAGGTCGGCACCGCCACCATGATGGCCAGCCGCCAGGCCATCGTGCCCGTGGGCGAGGTGATGAAGAAGGCCGGCGTGACCTTCGACCCGAACGCCTACGTGCCCGCCGTGGCCGGCTACTACACCGCGCCCAATGGCCAGATGCTGAGTTTCCCCTTCAACAGCTCGACCACCGTCTTCCACTACAACAAGGACGCCTTCAAGGCCGCCGGCCTGGACCCGGACAAGCCGCCCAAGACCTGGCCCGAGGTGGCCCTGGCGGCCGGCAAGCTCAAGGCCTCGGGCCACAAATGCCCCTTCACCACCAGTTGGGTGAGCTGGACCCAGCTGGAGAGCTTCTCGGCCTGGCACAACACCGAGTTCGCCACCCTGGGCAACGGCATGCGCGGCCTCAACACCCGCCTAAGCTTCAACAGCCCGCTGCACGTGCGCCACATCGAAAACCTGGCCAACATGGCCAAGACCGGCCTGTTCGTCTACAAGGGCCGCGGCAACGCCGCCGACGCCACCTTCGTCTCGGGCGAGTGCGCCATGGTGACCGGCTCCTCGGCGCTGTACGGCAACGTCAAGCGCAACGCCAAGTTCACCGGCGGCATCAGCACCCTGCCCTACTACCCCGACGTGGCCGGCGCGCCCCAGAACACCGTCATCGGCGGCGCCAGCCTGTGGGTGATGTCGGGCAAGAAGGAGGCCGAGTACAAGGGCGTGGCCCAGTTCTTCGCCTTCCTGTCCAAGCCCGAGGAAGCCGCCAAGAGCCACCAGCGCACCGGCTACCTGCCGGTGACCAAGGCGGCCTATGAGCTCACCGAGAAGTCGGGCTTCTACAAGCAGAACCCGGGCACCGACGTGTCGGTGGAGCAGATGATCCGCAAGACCACCGACAAGTCGCGCGGCATCCGCCTGGGCAACTTCGTGCAGATCCGCACCATCAATGACGAGGAACTCGAGCAGGTCTGGGCCGGCCGCAAGGCACCCAAGCAGGCCCTGGACGACGCCGTCAAGCGCGGCAACGAGCTGCTGATCCGCTTCGAGGCCGCCAACAAGGGCAAGTGATGGCCCGCCGGGCGCCCCAGGCGCCCTGCCCGCCCCGCACCGGCGCGACCCGGGCGGGGCGGTTTTTGTTGTAGCGTCGCCCCTCCCCTAGCCCGCGAAACCCCCATGGAAAAACGCGTCCGGTTCCGATCCGCCTGGTTGCCCTGGCTGCTGGTGGCCCCGCAAATGGCGGTGGTGCTGGTGTTCTTCTTCTGGCCCGCCGCCCAGGCGCTCTACCAGAGCGTGCTGCAGCAGGACGCCTTCGGCATCTCCACCGAGTACGTGGGCCTGGCCAACTTCCAGCGCCTGTTCGACGACCCGGGCTACCTGGCCTCCTTCAAGGTCACCGCCCTGTTCTCGGCGATGGTGGCCGGCTTCGGCCTGGTGATCGCCCTGCTGCTGGCCGTGATGGCCAACCGCGTGCTGCGCGGCGCCTCGGTCTACAAGACCCTGCTGATCTGGCCCTACGCCGTGGCGCCGGTGGTGGCCGGCGTGCTGTGGCTGTTCATGTTCGCCTCGCCCTACGGGGTGGTGGCCCACGCCCTGCGCTGGCTGGGGCTGGACTGGAACCACCTGCTGAACGCCGACCACGCCCTGGCCCTGATCGTGATGGCCGCCGTGTGGAAGCAGATCTCCTACAACTTCCTGTTCTTCCTGGCGGGCCTGCAGTCCATCCCGCAGTCGCTGATCGAGGCCGCCACCATCGACGGTGCCTCGCCCTGGCGGCGCTTCTGGACCATCGTCTTCCCGCTGCTGTCGCCCACCACCTTCTTCCTGTTGGTGATCAACGTCGTCTACGCCTTCTTCGACACATTCGCCATCGTGGACGCCACCACGCACGGCGGCCCGGGCAAGGACACGGCGATCCTGGTCTACAAGGTTTACTACGACGGCTTCAAGGCCCTGGACATGGGGGGCTCGGCGGCGCAGTCGGTCATCCTCATGGGCATCGTCATCGCGCTGACGGTGCTGCAGTTCCGCTTCGTCGAGAAGAAAGTCCAGTACTGACATGATGATCGAACGACGCCCCGTCCTCACCTTCGTTTCGCACCTGATCCTGCTGATCGGCGTGCTGGTGGTGGCCTTTCCGGTCTACATCACCTTCGTCGGCTCCACCCAGACGGCCGAGCAGATCGCCAGCAGCAACCCGCTGTCGCTGGTGCCCGGCACGCACTTCCTGGAAACCTACCGGCTCGCGCTGTTCGGCGGCAAGACCTACAGCGGCTCCACCATCGCGCCGGTGGCGCCCATGCTGTGGGTCAGCTTCGTCTGCGCCATGGTGATCGCCATCGGCAAGATCGCGATCTCGCTGCTCTCGGCTTTCGCCATCGTCTACTTCCGCTTTCCGGCGCGCGGCCTGGTGTTCTGGATGATCTTCGTCACCCTGATGCTGCCGGTGGAGGTGCGCATCGGCCCCACCTACGAGGTGGTGTCGGACCTGGGCATGCTCAACAGCTACGCCGGCCTCACGGTGCCGCTGATCGCCTCGGCCACCGCCACCTTCCTGTTCCGCCAGTTCTTCCTCACCGTGCCCGACGAGCTGGTGGAGGCCGCGCGCATGGACGGCGCCGGGCCCATGCGCTTCTTCTGGGACGTGCTGCTGCCCCTGTCGCGCACCAGCATCGCGGCGCTGTTCGTCATCCAGTTCATCTACGGCTGGAACCAGTACCTCTGGCCGCTGCTGGTGACCACCAGCGAGGACATGTACCCCGTGGTGCTGGGCATCAAGCGCGCCATCTTCGGCGAGGTCTACGTGGAGTGGAACGTGGTCATGGCCACGGCGATCCTGGCCATGCTGCCACCGGCCATCGTGGTCATGCTCATGCAGAAATGGTTCGTCAAGGGCCTGGTCGACACCGAGAAATGAAGAGACGCTCCATGGCAACGCTGCAATTCAAGAACGTCATCAAGCAATACCGACAGGGCAAGCAATCCCTGCAGGTGATCCACGGCGTGAGCGCCGACATCGCCGATGGCGAGTTCATCGTCATCGTCGGCCCCTCGGGCTGCGGCAAGAGCACGCTGCTGCGCATGGTCGCCGGCCTGGAGGAGGTCACGGGCGGCGAGATCTGTATCGGCCCGCGCGTGGTCAATCAACTGGAGCCGGCCGAGCGCGACATCGCCATGGTGTTCCAGAACTACGCGCTCTACCCGCACATGAGCGTGTTCGACAACATGGCCTACGGCCTGAAGATCGCCAAGGTGCCCAAGGACGAGATCAAGGCGCGCGTGGACAAGGCCGCCCAGATCCTGGAACTGGGCCACCTGCTGGAGCGCAAGCCGCGCCAGCTCTCGGGCGGGCAGCGCCAGCGCGTGGCCATGGGCCGCGCCATCGTGCGCCAGCCGCAGGTCTTCCTGTTCGACGAGCCGCTGTCCAACCTGGACGCCAAGCTGCGCGCGCAGACGCGCATCGAAATCCAGAAGCTGCACCGCGAACTGGGCATCACCAGCCTGTTCGTCACCCACGACCAGGTGGAGGCCATGACGCTGGCGCAGCGCATGATCGTGATGAACGCCGGCCACATGGAGCAGTTCGGTACGCCGGAAGAGGTCTACAACCGCCCGGCCACCACCTTCGTGGCCAGCTTCATCGGCTCGCCGCCCATGAACCTGCTCAAGCAGGCCCCGGGCGGGCGCGAGGGCCGCCTCCTGGGCATCCGCCCCGAGCACCTGGACATCGGCCCCGAGGGCTGGGCGCTGCAGGTGGAGACGGTGGAGCTGCTGGGCGCCGAGCGCCTGGTGCACTGCCGCCTGGGCGATGAGGCCGTGATCATCCGCACGCACGAAGACGAGGGCGCGCCGGCCGTGGGCAGCACCATCCACGCCCGCCCGCGCGAGGACCGGCTGCACTGGTTCGACGCGGCGTCCGGCCAGCGGGTCGAGGCCTGAGCGTGGCCGCCCCCTGGCCCTACCCGCGCTGGATCGCGCACCGCGGCGCCGGCAAGCTGGCGCCGGAAAACACCCTGGCGGCCTTCCGCCTGGGCGCGGCGCACGGCTACCGCATGTACGAGTGCGACGCCAAGCTCAGCGCCGACGGCGTGGTCTTCCTGCTGCACGACGCCACGCTGGAGCGCACCACCAACGGCCACGGCCTGGCCGGCGATCGGCCCTGGGCCGAGCTGAGCCGGCTCGACGCCGGCGGCTGGCATTCGCGCGCCTTCGCGGGCGAGCCGCCGTGCACGCTGGAGGCGCTGGCGCGCCACTGCCAGGCGCAGCGGCACTGGCTCAACATCGAGATCAAGCCCACGCCGGGGCAGGAACTGGCCACCGGCCGCGCCGTGGCCGCCGAGGCGCGGCGCCTGTGGGCCGGCCAGCCAGGCGACCCGCCGCTGCTGACCTCTTTCCGCCCCGAATCGCTGCAAGGCGCGCGGGAGACGGCCCCCGAACTGCCGCGTGGCCTGCTGCTGGACACCCCCTGGGATGGCTGGCAGCGCGTGGCCCGCGACCTGGGCTGCGTGGCCCTGGTGTGCAACCACGCCCTGTGGGACCGGGCCTTGGTGGACCTGGCGCGCGCCGAGGGCTGGCGCGCGCTGGCCTACACCGTGAACGACGAATGGGCGGCCCAGCGGCTGATCGACCTGGGGCTGGACGGGATCATCACGGACCGCGTCGACCTGCTGGCGCCCAGCACCTGAGAAGCGGGGCGCGAGAAGCGGTCGAACCCAGGGGCACCGTGGAACCGGCTTCGCCGAGCCACTGGTGTTGCCGTCAGGGGTCGCACGAAGCGCGGGGGGACCCTTATCGGCCCCGCAACCACCAGGCCAGGCTGCCCTGCGCCAGCACCAGGGCGGCGTAGGTCGCCACCTTGCCGTCGCGGCCGAAGGCGATCAGCCCGGCCAGCAGCACCAGCACGCCAGCAGTGACCAGCACGGCCAGTTGTGTGCCGCGCCCGAAGCGCCCGGCGCGGCGCAGCCGCAGGCCCAACCACAGCACCAGCGCCACCCCGACGGCCGGCGCGATCAGGCCCAGCACATGCCCCAGAAGCAGTGCCGGCGTCATTGAGAAGGATCAAGGCCGTCCATAAGCAACAAATTTTATAATCCGGGCTATGTCTGTCTGGACGCTCGGCATCAACCACCAGACGGCCCCGCTCGATCTGCGGGGCCGTTTCGCGTTCGCGCTCGACCAGATCCAGCCCACCCTGCACACCCTGCGCAGCGCCCTGCCGCGCCAGCCCGAGGCCACCCTGCTGTCCACCTGCAACCGCACCGAGCTCTACGGCGCGGGCGACCCGGCCGTGCTGGACCCCACCCTGGACTGGCTGGCCCAGGCCGGTGGCGTGAGCACCCAGGTGCTGCGCGACCACGCCTACGTGCTGCGCGACGACCAGTCCGCGCGCCACGCCTTTCGCGTCGCCAGCGGCCTGGACAGCATGGTGCTGGGCGAGGCCCAGATCCTGGGTCAGATGAAGGACGCGGTGCGCGCCGCCGACGAGGCCGGCGCCCTGGGCACCACGCTGCACCAGCTGTTCCAGCGCTCCTTCGCCGTGGCCAAGCAGGTGCGCAGCTCCACCGAGATCGGCGCGCACTCCATCAGCATGACGGCCGCCGCCGTGCGCCTGGCCTCGCAACTGTTCGAGGACCTGCGCGAGGTGCGCGTGCTGTTCGTCGGCGCGGGCGAGATGATCGAACTCGCCGCCACCCACTTCGCGGCCAAGACGCCCCGGGCCATGGCCATCGCCAACCGCAGCATGGAGCGTGGCGAGAAGCTGGCCAGCCGCTTCGGCGCCCAGGTGATGCGCCTGGCCGATCTGCCCGAACACCTGCATGAGTTCGACGTGGTGGTGAGCTGCACCGCCAGCACCCTGCCGCTGATCGGCCTGGGCGCGGTGGAGCGCGCGCTGAAGAAGCGCAAGCACCGCCCCATGTTCATGGTCGACCTGGCCGTGCCGCGCGATATCGAGGCCGAGGTGAAGGCGCTCGACGACGTCTACCTCTACACCGTGGACGACCTCGCCACCGTGGTGCAGACCGGCAAGGACAACCGCCTAGCCGCCGTGGCGCAGGCCGAGGCCATCATCGACGCCGGCGTGCTGAGCTTCATGCACTGGATGGAGCGGCGCGACCCGGCCAACGGCGTGGTGCCGCTGATCCAGCAGATCAACGCCCAGGCCGACGCCTGGCGCGCCCACGAACTCGGCCGCGCCAGGCGCCTGCTGGCGCGCGGCGAGCCCGTGGAGGCCGTGCTGGAAGCACTCTCCAAAGGCCTCACCCAGAAGATGCTGCACGGCACCCTGGCCGAGCTGCACAGCGGCGACGCCGCCGCGCGCGCGGCCACGGCCGAAACCGTCTCGCGCCTGTTCCTGCGCGACGGCCGGCCGCCCCAAGACCCCCGCTCCTAGCCCGCCCGGCGCGCGGTGGCCGTGGCGCGTCCAGCCACGGGCGCTTCGGCCGGGCACCGCCCATGAAACCCTTCGTCCGCCACGCCCTGCTGAAACAGCGCGCCCGCCTCCACGAACTCGACGCCCTGCTCTCGGCGCCCGACGTGGTGGAAGACATCGCGCGCTTTCGTTCCCTGAGCCGCGAGCACGCCGAGGCCAGCGAGGTGGTGGCCGTGTTCGACCGCTTCCTCGCCCGCGAAGCCGACGAGCAGGCCGCGCGGGACCTGCTGCGCGACCCCGAGATGGCCGCCATGGCGCAAGAGGAGATCGCCGCTTGCGCCGCCGACCTGTCCGCGCTGGACGGCCAGCTGCAGACCCTGCTGCTGCCGCGCGACCCCGACGACGCCCGGCCGGCCTTCCTGGAGATCCGGGCCGGCGCTGGCGGCGACGAATCGGCCCTGTTCGCCGGCGACCTGGCCCGCATGTACAGCCGCTACGCCGAGCGCCAGGGCTGGCGCGTCGAGCTCATGAGCGAATCGCCCAGCGAACTGGGCGGCTACAAGGAGGTGGTGCTGCGCATCGACGGCGACGGCGCCTACGGGCGGCTGCGCTTCGAATCGGGCGGCCATCGCGTGCAGCGCGTGCCCGCCACCGAAAGCCAGGGCCGCATCCACACCAGCGCCGCCACCGTGGCCGTCATGCCCGAGCCCGACGAGGCCGCCACCATCGAGCTCAACCCGGCCGAGCTGCGCATCGACACCTTCCGCGCCAGTGGCGCGGGCGGCCAGCACATCAACAAGACCGACTCGGCCGTGCGCGTGACACACCTGCCCACGGGCATCACCGCCGAATGCCAGGACGGCCGCAGCCAGCACGCCAACAAGGCCAAGGCCCTGCAGGTGCTGGCCGCGCGGCTGCGCGAAAAGGACCGCGCCGAGCGCGCCGCCAAGGAAGCTGCCACGCGCAAGGGCCTGATCGGCAGCGGCGACCGCAGCGACCGCATCCGCACCTACAACTTCCCGCAGGGCCGGCTCACCGACCACCGCATCAACCTCACGCTCTACCAGCTCTCCAGCGTGCTGGAAGGCGAACTCGACGAGGTGGTGCACGCCTTGCAGGTGGCGCGCGGCGCCGAGCTGCTGGCCGAACTGGAACAGGCGGCGGCGTGAGCGCCACCGCGCCGGTCCCAAGCCGCTCAGCCCCGCGGTGCGCAGCGCGGAGGGTCATCCCGTGACCATCGCCGACACCTTGCGCGCCCTGGTGACCAGCGGCGTGCCGCGCCTGGAGGCCCAGCAGTTGCTGCTGCTGGCCCTGGGCCGCGACCCGCAGGCGCGCGCCTGGCTCGCAGCGCACGACGAACTCACGCTGGACGACAGCGCCCGTACCCGTCTGGCTGCGCTCGCCCGACGCCACCGCGACGGCGAACCCATGGCCTACCTGCGCGGCGAGCAGGGCTTCCACGGCCTGGTGCTGCGGTCCGACCCGCGCGCCCTCGCCCCGCGCCCCGACACGGAAACCCTGGTCGACTGGGCGCTGGAATTGCTGGCCGGCCTGCCGCCCGATGCCCGGGCCATCGACCTGGGCACCGGCAGCGGCGCCATCGCCCTGGCCCTGCTGCACGCCGCGCCTGGCCTGCGCCTGACCGCCACCGACGCCAGCGAGGCCGCCCTGTCCCTGGCGCGCGAAAACGCCCAGCGCCTGGGTTTGAGTTTGCGCTTCGCGGCCGGCGCCTGGCTGGCCGCCGTGCCCGGCGAGCGCTTCGAGCTGATCCTGAGCAACCCGCCCTACATCGCCGCCGGCGACCCGCACCTGGCGGCCCTGCGCCACGAGCCGCTGTCGGCCCTGGTCTCGGGCGCCGACGGGCTGGACGACATCCGGGCCATCGTGGCCCAGGCCCCGGGCGCCCTGACGCCGGGCGGCTGGCTGCTGCTCGAACACGGCCACGACCAGGCCGAAGCGGTGCAGGCCCTGCTGCGCGCCGCCGGCTTCGAGGCCGTGGGTGGCCGCACCGACCTGGCGGGCATCGTGCGCTGCAGCGGCGGGCGCTGGCCGGCGGCGCGATAATTCCCCCTCTTACCGGGGTGCGCCCCGCCAGCAGGACCACGACATGAGCGACACCCAGACCCGCATCGACCAACTAGTCAAATCCCACGACATCGTGCTCTTCATGAAGGGCAGCGCCAGCTTCCCCATGTGCGGCTTCTCGGGCCGAGCGATCCAGATCCTCAAGGCCTGCGGCGTGGACCCCCGCACGCTGACCACCGTCAACGTGCTCGAAGACGACGCCATCCGCCAGGGCATCAAGGACTACAGCAACTGGCCCACCATCCCGCAGCTCTATGTCAAGGGTGAGTTCATCGGCGGCTCGGACATCATGATGGAGATGTACCAGTCGGGCGAGCTGCAGCAGGTACTCAGCGCGCAGAACTGAACCCCCATCCGTATCTCCACCGAAGCCGCCCACCGGGCGGCTTCGTGCTTTTTGCACGCTCTGCACGAAAGTGAACGCCAGCGGGCTGTTTCCGGTCCTTATCAGCGAGCCGGAGTGGCACGCACCGTGCTTGAATGTCCTCACCGCCGCGTTCGAAGGAGAGTTCCATGAGCAGCTCACGCAGCCTGGTCGCGCCATCCCCCCTGGGCCTGCCCATCGCCCAGATGCGCAGCGTGTTCAACACGGACGAAGTCGAGCGCAAGCTGGCCAAACTGCAGGCCAGCGGCAACGAACGCGAGCACGAGGGCCTTCGCAACACCTGGCAGCGCATGCTCGAGCGCGGCTCGCAGCGCTTCGCCGTCAAGCCCTCCGGCCTGCCCGACATGGCGCCGCTCTATGAACTCATGCCCAACTTCGGCGAAGCCCTGGACGACGTCAAACGCCATGTGGCCCTGAGCCAGGACAGCCGCGACAGCCTGGAGGTGACGCCGATGCTGCTGCTGGGCCCGCCTGGCGTGGGCAAGACCCACTTCGCACGCCAGCTCGCCGACCTGCTGGGCACCAGCATGAACCTGGTGCCCATGAGCAGCATGACCGCCGGCTGGCTGCTGTCGGGGTCCTCGTCCCAATGGAAGGGCGCCCGCCCCGGCAAGGTGTTCGAGTCGCTGGTGGATGGCCAGTACGCCAACCCGGTGATCGTGGTGGACGAGATCGACAAGGCCAGCGCCGACGCGCAGTACGACCCACTGGGCGCGCTCTACAGCCTGCTCGAACACGACACGGCGCAGCACTTCGTCGACGAGTTCGCCGAGGTGGCGATCGACGCCAGCCAGGTGATCTGGGTCACCACGGCCAACGACGAGCGCGCCATCCCCGAGCCCATCCTCAACCGCATGAACGTGTTCGAGATCCAGCCGCCCTCGCCCGAGGCGGCGCGCAAGATCGCGGCCAACCTCTACCGGGGCATCCGCGGCGAGCACGACTGGGGCCAGCGCTTTGACCCCGAGGTGCCCGCCGACGTGCTGGACGTGCTGGGCGGCCTGCCGCCGCGCGACATGCGCCGCGCGCTCGTCACCGCCTTCGGCAACGCGCGCCTGGACCAGCGCTACCGCCTCGAACCCGAGGACCTGCCACGCGGCGGGCTGGCGAAGGGCCGCATCGGCTTCCTTCAGTAGGGGGTTTCAGGCGTCGGGGTGCGCCCACTGGCGCGCCGCCGCCTGCACGGCGTTCGGGTACTCGCTCTTGCCGCGGCTGCCGTTGTAGCGACCCAGGGCCATGAAGGCATTGCCGCGCTCGCGGTCCAGGTAGTGCCGCAGGATCACGCAGCCGAAGCGCAGGTTGGTCTGCATGTGGAACAGGCTGCCCACATCGCCGTCGCCGATGAGGCGCGACCAGAACGGCATGATCTGCATGTAGCCGCGCGCGCCCACGCTGGAGATGGCGAACTTGCGGAAACCGCTCTCCACCTGGATCAGGCCCAGCACCATGGTGGTGTCCAGCCCCGCGCGGCGGGTCTCGTACCACACGGTTTGCAGAAACTCGATGCGGGTCTGGAAGTCGGGCTTGCGGCGGCGCAGGCGCTCGCTGTTGGCGCCCAGCCAGCGCAGATAGGCCAACCGGCGCTCGGTGTCGAAGAACTCGGGTACCGGAGGCGTGTCGTTGGCGACGGCCGCGCTCAGCGCCGTGCGCACGGAATCGGCCAGGGGCTCCTCCAGCTGGCCGGCCCGCGCAACCGGCGGCAGCCAAGCCCCGCCCACCAGAGCGGCCATGGCGGCCAGCCCGTCGCGCCGGGTCCAGCCGCCTGCGTTCATGCCGTTAGGCGGGCCTTCACGTGGGCCGCCACTTCCGCCAGCGGCACGGCCGTGGCCGCGCTGTCCCGCCGGTGCTGGTACTCGGCCTGACCGGCCTTCACGCCCCGGTCGCCCAGGGTGATGCGGTGGGGCACGCCGATGAGCTCCCAGTCGGCGAACATCGCCCCGGGGCGTTCTCCACGGTCGTCCAGGATCACATCCACACCTTGCTCCAGCAGTTGGGAGTAGAGATTGTCCGCCGCGGCCTTGACTTCCGGGCTGCGGTCCATGCCGATCGGGCACACCACCACAGTGAACGGCGCGATCGCGTCCGGCCAGATGATCCCGCGCTCGTCGTGGTTCTGTTCGATGGCCGCCGCCGGCAGGCGCGTAATGCCGATGCCGTAGCAGCCCATCTCGAAATGCTTGGGCTTGCCGTCCTCGTCGAGGAAGGTGGCGGCCATCGAACGGCTGTACTTGGTGCCCAGGTAGAACACGTGGCCGATCTCGATGCCGCGCTCGATCGCCAGCACGCCCTGGCCGTCGGGCGAGGCGTCGCCCTCGACGATGTTGCGGAGGTCGGCCACGCGCGTGGGCTCGGGCAGGTCGCGGCCCCAGTTCACGCCGGTGAGGTGCACGTCGGCCTCGTTGCCGCCACAAACCCAGTCGGCCATGACGGCGACCTCCCGGTCCACCACCAGCTCCACCGGCCGCTTGAGCCCGATGGGGCCCAGGTAGCCCGGGCGGCAGCCGAAGTGCGACTCGATCTCGGGCGGGGTGGCGAAGCGCCAGCCCTGGTCGAGGCCGGGCACCTTGCCCACCTTGACTTCGTTCATGTCGTGGTCACCGCGCAGCAGCAGCAGCCACACCTTGGAGGCTTTCACCGCGCCGGCGTCGTCGAGCGTGTCGGTGGCCAGGACGATGGACTTGACCGTGGTGGCCAGCGGAACGCCCAGGAACTGCGCCACGTCGGCGCAGGTGCTCTTGCCGGGGGTGGGCGTGCGCGTCAGTGGGTTGGCCGGCGCGGGGCGCGGCCCCTGGGGCGCCAGCGCCTCGGCCTTTTCCAGGTTGGCGGCGTAATCGCTGCCGGGGCAGTAGACGATGGCGTCCTCGCCGGTGGCAGCGATCACCTGGAACTCCTCGCTCAGGTCACCGCCGATGGCGCCGCTGTCGGCCGCGACCGCGCGGTACTTCAGGCCAAAGCGGTCGAAGATGCGGCGGTAGGCCTGGGCCATCACCTCGTAGCTGCGCTTGGCGCTGGCTTCGTCGCGGTCGAAGCTGTAGGCGTCCTTCATGATGAACTCGCGCCCACGCATGAGTCCGAAGCGCGGCCGGCGTTCGTCGCGGAACTTGGTCTGGATCTGGTACAGGTTCTTGGGCAGCTGCTTGTAGCTGCGCAGCTCCTGGCGCGCGATGTCGGTCACCACCTCCTCGCTCGTGGGCTGCACCACGAAGTCGCGGTCGTGGCGGTCCTTCACGCGCATCAGCTCGGGGCCCATCTTCTCGAAGCGGCCACTCTCCTGCCAGAACTCGGCCGGCTGCACCACCGGCATGGTGAGCTCCACGGCACCGGCGCGGTTCATCTCCTCGCGCACGATCCGCTCGACCTTGCGGATCACGCGCAGCCCCATGGGCATGTAGTTGTAGATGCCCGCTCCCAGTTTGCGAATCATGCCGGCGCGGGTCATGAGGCGGTGGCTCACCACCTCGGCGTCGGCAGGCGCTTCCTTGAGCGTCGTGATCAGGAACTGGCTGGCTTTCATGAAGGGGCCTGCACCGGGCGGTGCGCGAAAGGGGGTTCAGGAGGGGTGGCGCCGGCACCGCTTGCGGGTATATCCCTAGGCGGGACGCGGGGCCGTGCGGTGTGCGATCACTTCGCTGGGCGCGGGGTGCGATGCATAATGGTCGCAGTTCAAAAATCGAGGTTGATTATGCTTGACAGAGAGGGCTTCAGGCCCAATGTCGGCATCATTCTGCTCAACCAGAAAAACCAGGTGTTCTGGGGCAAGCGCATCCGCTCCCATTCCTGGCAGTTCCCGCAAGGGGGCATCGACCGCGGTGAAACGCCCGAACAGGCGATGTTCCGCGAACTGCACGAGGAAGTCGGACTGCGCCCCGAGCACGTGGCCATCGTGGCCCGCACGAAGGACTGGTTGCGCTACGAAGTGCCTGACCGCTTCATCCGGCGGGACGCCCGCGGCCACTACAAGGGGCAGAAGCAGATCTGGTACCTGCTGCGCCTCGTCGCGCAGGACTGGCACCTGAACCTGCGCGCCACCAGCCACCCCGAGTTCGACGCCTGGCGCTGGAACGACTACTGGGTGCCGCTGGACGTGGTCGTCGAATTCAAGCGCGGCGTCTACGAGATGGCCTTGACCGAGCTGGCGCGTTACGTCCCGCGCCAGGAGGGCGGTCGTGGCCGCTACCCACGCCACCACCCGGGGCGCGGCTATCGCCCGGTCGACGGCTTTCCCGCCACCGAGGCGCCGCCCGGCCTGGAACTGCCCCCCGGCGCCAGCTTCGACCCCGGGCCCCAACCCAGCATTCGCCCCGAGGGCGCCGTCCCCAAATGAACAACCGGTTCTTCCGCGCGGCGGCCTGTGCCGTCGCGCTGGCCTCCATGGGCGGCCCGCTCTGGGCGCAGTACCCGTACCGCGAACCCGAAACCTGGAAGGAGGGCGAGGTGGCCCTGCCGGCGCGCTTCAGCACCGACCGGCTCGTCACCGTCGACATCGAAGACCGCTCGTCCTTCGAATACGGCATCGACCCGGACACGCTGAGCGTGGGCGCCGATGGTGTGGTGCGCTACGTCTTCGTGGCGCGCAGCCGCAGCGGGGCCCTCAATGCGCTCTACGAGGGGGTGCGGTGCAATGCGGCCGAGGTCAAGGTCTATGGCCGCTGGGACCCGGACAGCGCGAGCTGGCGCACCAGCGCCTCGGACGACTGGCAGCCTCTGGACACGCGGGGCAGCACCCGGCGCGCTCTGAAACTCGCGCAGTCCGGCCTGTGCGACGGGAGAGCCCCGAACGGGTCGCCGCGCCAGATCCTCCAGACGCTGCGGGGCGAGCACCCCTACCGGTTGCGCTGAGCCGGCTCAGCCCCGGCTGAGCACCAGGTTGTCGCGGTGGATCATCTCGGGCTCGGCGGCGTAGCCCAGCAGGCGCTCGAAATCGGCCGAGGACTTGCGGCACAGCAGGCGCGCTTCCGAGCTGGCGTAGTTCGCCAACCCGCGCGCCACCTCCTGGCCACGCGCATCGCGCACCGCGATCACGTCGCCGCGCGAGAAGTCGCCTTCCACCGCGGTCATGCCGATCGGCAACAGGCTCTTGCCTTCGCGCGCGATCTTGGCCGCCGCGCCGTCGTCCACCACCACCGCGCCGCGCAACTGCAAATGGTCCGAGATCCAGCGCTTGCGCGCCTGGTGTTTGGCCGTCTGCGCGACCAGGGCCGTGCCGATGGCCTCGCCGGCGCACAGGCGCAGCAGCACGTCAGGTTCGCGCCCCCAGGCGATGACCGTGGAAGCGCCCGACGCCGCCGCGCGCTTGGCGGCCAGGATCTTGGTGATCATGCCGCCCTTGCCGATGCCACTGCCTGCGCCACCGGCCATGGCCTCCAGCGCCGGATCGCCCGCGCGCGCCACGTGCACGAAGCGCGCCTCGGGATCGCGCCGCGGGTCGGCGGTGTAGAGGCCCTTCTGGTCGGTGAGGATGACCAGCACGTCGGCCTCGACCAGATTGGCCACGAGCGCGCCCAGCGTGTCGTTGTCGCCGAACTTGATCTCGTCGTTGACCACCGTGTCGTTCTCGTTGATCACGGGCACGACGCCGAGCTGCAGCAGCGTCAGCAGGGTTGAGCGGGCGTTGAGGTAGCGTTCGCGGTCGGCCAGGTCGGCGTGGGTCAGCAGCACCTGCGCACTGCCAACGCCGCAGGCGCGCAGCTGCGTCTCATACATCTGCACCAGGCCCATCTGGCCCACGGCGGCGGCGGCCTGCAGTTCGTTGATCTCGTGCGGCCGCCTGCTCCAGCCCAGGCGCTTCATGCCCTCGGCGATGGCACCGCTGCTCACCATGATGAGCTCGCGCCCCTGCTGGACGAGGGCCGCGAGCTGCTGGCTCCAGTGG
This sequence comes from Hydrogenophaga sp. SNF1, assembly GCF_034421675.1. Lineage (NCBI taxonomy): Bacteria > Pseudomonadati > Pseudomonadota > Betaproteobacteria > Burkholderiales > Comamonadaceae > Hydrogenophaga > Hydrogenophaga sp. SNF1. The sequence continues at coordinate 961,686 of NZ_CP139793.1, read as the reverse complement.
CCGATGGCCCCTTCGTCCAGGCCCCGGCCTTCGTTGGTGACCAGGCTGGAGCCCACCTTGACGACGATGCGCCGCGCGTGGCGCACGAGGTCGGCCGCTTCGCTGGCCGTGCTATCGATGACCTGGCTCATGGTGTGATGGATTCGGATCAGTCGTCGCCGCCGCCCGGCGCGAAACGGGGATCGATCTCGACGGGCCCGATGGCCTGCTGCCGCTGTGCCTCGATATGCTCGTAGGCCTTCTGCACCAGCCGCTCACAACCCTCGCGCGTCAGCGCCGAGATCTCGAACACCGGACCCTTGTAGCGCAGGCGTTTGACGATGTCCTTGACGCGGGCCTCGCGCTCTTCGGGCGGCAGCATGTCCACCTTGTTGAGCACCAGCCAGCGGGGCTTGGCGTGCAGCTCGGGGTCGAACTTCTTGAGCTCGGCCACGATCGCCCTGGCCTGCGCCACCGGGTCGACGGCCTCGTCGAACGGCGCCGCATCCACCAGGTGCAGCAGCAGCCGCGTGCGCTGCAGGTGGCGCAGGAACTGGTGGCCCAGGCCCGCGCCCTCGGACGCGCCCTCGATCAGGCCGGGCACGTCGGCCACCACGAAGCTCTTTTCGGGACCCACCCGCACCACGCCCAGGTTGGGGTGCAAGGTGGTGAAGGGGTAGTCGGCGATCTTGGGTCGGGCGTTGGAGATGGCGGCGATCAGGGTGGATTTGCCCGCGTTGGGCATGCCCAACAGCCCCACGTCGGCCAGCACTTTGAGCTCCAGCTTGAGCGCCTTGCGTTCGCCGGGCCAGCCGGGCGTCTTTTGCCGCGGCGCGCGGTTGGTGGAGCTCTTGTAGTGCATGTTGCCAAAGCCGCCATCACCGCCCTTGGCAATCATCACCTGCTCACCGGCCTGCAGCAGCTCGCACAGCACCTGGCCCGACTCGGCGTCGGACACGATGGTGCCGACCGGCACCTTGAGCACCACATCATCGCCCTTGACACCGAACATGTCGGAGCCTTTGCCGTGCTCGCCGCGCTGCGCTTCGAAGCGCCGGGTGTAGCGGAAGTCCACCAGGGTATTCAGGCTCGCATCGGCCAGCATGAACACGTGGCCACCACGCCCGCCGTCCCCGCCATCGGGGCCGCCGAACTCCTTGTACTTCTCGTGCCGGAACGACGCGCACCCATTCCCCCCATCGCCTGCGGCGACGTCGATGGAGGCTTCATCAACGAACTTCATGGGGGTTGAATGCGAATGCTAGCCCGAAGACAACAAAAAGGCCCGCATGCGCGGGCCCCTTGCGCGAGGATCGTGCGGGATCAGGCCGGGGTGACGCTGACCACGTGACGACCCAGCGCACCCTTGACCGCGAACTGCACATGGCCGTCCACGGTGGCGAACAGGGTGTGGTCCTTGCCGACGCCGACATTGGTGCCGGGGTGGAACTTGGTGCCTCGCTGACGCACGATGATCGAGCCAGCCGTGATCAGCTCGCCGCCGAACGCTTTGACGCCCAGCATCTTGGGCTTGGAATCGCGCCCGTTGCGTGTAGAGCCGCCGCCTTTTTTCTGTGCCATCTTGCCTGCTCCTTAGGCCGAAATCGAGGCGATTTCGATCTCGGTGAAATTCTGCCGGTGACCCTGGCGCTTCTGGTAGTGCTTGCGACGGCGCAGCTTGAAGATGCGCACTTTGTCGTGACGACCGTGCGCCACCACCTTGACCGTGACCGATGCGCCGGAGACCAAGGGAGTGCCCACTTTCAGCTCGGTGCCGTTGCCGACAGCCAGAACCTCATCGAACACAATCTCTTGGCCCACGTCCGCAGCAATCTGTTCTACTTTAATTTTTTCGCCGGCAGCCACGCGATACTGCTTGCCACCGGTTTTTATGACCGCGTACATAGGAACCTCTTGAAGTTGGCCTTCCTGCAGAGCCCGGCCGAGACAGCCGGCTGACCACGAAGGCATCGGCAGACGGATTTCCACCGAACTGCGGATTATAGCCTTCCGCGAACCACCCGGCAAACTGGCCCGTCCGTGCCGCCCGGGCAGACCCAGGGGCCCAAGGGCAGGCGGACGGCCTTCCTATAATCCAGCGCCGCCCAACGCCACCCGACCACGGGCCCCCTCACTTGTCCCTTGCCTTGTCGACGAACAACCCGCTCGAGCTGATCCGCGCCGACATGGCCGCGGTTGACCGGGTGATCCACGAACGCCTGACCACCGACGTACCCCTTGTGCGGGAGGTGGCCCAGTACATCATCTCGGCCGGCGGCAAGCGCCTGCGCCCCGCCCTGCTGCTGCTGGTCAGCGGCGCCCTGTCCTGCGAGCACCCGCACCGCCACACGCTGGCGGCCGTGGTGGAGTTCATCCACACCGCCACCCTGCTGCACGACGACGTGGTCGACGAATCGACGCTGCGCCGGGGCCGTGCCACGGCCAACCAGACGTTCGGCAATGCCGCCAGCGTGCTGGTGGGCGATTTCCTCTACTCGCGCGCCTTCCAGATGATGGTCGACGTGAACCAGATGCGCGTGATGGAGGTCCTGTCGGACGCCACCAACGTGATCGCCGAGGGTGAGGTGCTGCAGCTCATGAACATGCGCGACGCCTCGATCGACGAGGCGTCCTATCTGCGCGTGATCCGCTCCAAGACGGCCAAGCTGTTCGAGGCCAGCGCGCGGCTCGCCCCGATCCTGGCGCAAGCGGGGCCGGCCGTCGAACATGCCTGCGCCACCTATGGCCAGGCCCTGGGCACGGCCTTCCAGGTCATCGACGACGTGCTCGACTACGAGGGCAGCGCCGACGAACTCGGCAAGAACCTGGGCGACGACCTGCGCGAGGGCAAGGTCACGCTGCCCATCATCTGCGCCTTGCGAGCGGGGAACGACGCCCAGCGCGCGCTGATCCGCGACGCCATCGAACATGGCCGCATCGAGAACCTGCCGGACATCCAGCGCATCATCCTGGGCACCGGCGCCCTGGACACCGCGCGGGCGGCGGCGCACGCCGAGGCGCAGCGCGCGCTCGACGCCGCGGCCACGCTGCCGTCGAATCCGCACCAAGAGGCTTTGCTACAATTGGCGGCTGCACTGCTGGAGCGTCGCTCCTGAAGTTCACGGCTCTGGCGCCGTCATCAGCCAAAGGATCCGCTGATCCACACGGGGTGTAGCTTAGCCTGGTAGAGCGCTACGTTCGGGACGTAGAGGCCGGAGGTTCGAATCCTCTCACCCCGACCATCATCTGGTCACATCAGCGAGCGCCGCGCGGCGCCAGTGGGCGCTCCAAGTTCCCCAGTTGGTGGCGCGCCCGACGCAACGCGGATACAACGTCAATCGACGTGAGTCCCTGTTTTCCGGATAACTGGCGTCAATTGTGACGTCCAAGTTGTTGATTTCCGTTAGATTACGGACATATGGCGTCAGTTGATTCGGTGAACCAGGACAGTCCGTCCATGGCCCTTCCGGGGCTTGGGCGCGCGCTCGTGTCCGCGGGCAAGCTCAACCAGCGCGCGGCCGAGGACCTCTACCGCAAGGCCCAAAGCAGCCGAACCAGCTTTATTGCCGAGCTGACCGGCTCCGGCGCGGTGTCGCCAACGGACCTGGCACACACCATGTCGGTGGCTTTCGCCGCCCCCCTGCTCGACCTCGATGCCATCGATGTGCAGCGGCTGCCCGCTGGCTTGCTGGACGCCAAGATCTGCGCCGACTTCCGCATCGTCGTCCTCAGCAAGCGCAACAACCGCCTGATCGTCGCGACAGCGGATCCGTCCGACCAGCAGGCGGCCGAAAAGATCAAGTTCGCCACGCAGATGGGCGTGGACTGGGTCATCGCAGAGTTCGACAAGCTCAGCCGCCTGGTCGAGACGCAGACCAAATCGGTCACCGAGGCGATGGAGAACATCGTCGGCGACGTCGAGTTCGATGAACTGGCGGCCGAAACCACCACCGCCGATGCCGCTGAAAAGGCCAGCGAAGTCGACGACGCCCCGGTCGTCAAGTTCCTGCACAAGATGCTGATCGACGCGTTCAACATGCGCGCGTCCGACCTGCACTTCGAACCATACGAACACCAGTACCGTGTGCGCTTCCGCATCGACGGCGAACTGCGCGAGATCGCCTCGCCGCCGATCGCCATCAAGGAAAAGCTGGCCTCGCGCATCAAGGTCATCTCGCGGATGGACATCTCCGAGAAGCGCGTCCCGCAAGACGGTCGGATGAAGCTCAAGGTCGGGCCCGACCGCGTCATCGACTTCCGCGTCAGCACCCTGCCCACGCTGTTTGGCGAGAAGATCGTGATCCGTATCCTCGACCCGAGTCAGGCCAAGATGGGCATCGACGCCCTGGGCTATGAACCGGAAGAGAAAGAGCGTCTGCTGGAAGCCATCCAGCGCCCCTACGGCATGGTGCTGGTCACCGGTCCCACGGGCTCCGGCAAAACGGTCTCGCTCTACACCTGCCTGAATATCCTGAACAAGCCCGGCGTGAACATTTCGACGGCCGAAGACCCGTCCGAAATCAACCTGCCCGGCGTGAACCAGGTGAACATGAACGAGAAGGCGGGCCTGACCTTCGCGGTGGCGCTCAAGGCCTTCTTGCGCCAGGACCCGGACGTGATCATGGTCGGCGAGATCCGCGACCTGGAAACCGCCGACATCGCGATCAAGGCCGCGCAGACCGGCCACATGGTCATGTCGACGCTGCACACCAACGACGCACCGACGACGCTCACCCGGATGATGAACATGGGCATCCCCACGTTCAATATCGCCTCCAGCGTGATCCTCATCACCGCCCAGCGCCTGGCCCGCCGCCTGTGCCCCAACTGCAAGGCGCCGCTGGACGTTCCCCGCAAGGCCTTGCTCGAGGCCGGCTACAAGCCCGAAGAGCTTGACGGCACCTGGACGCCCTACAAGCCGGTGGGCTGCTCGGCCTGCAACAACGGCTACAAGGGGCGCGTCGGCATCTACCAGGTGATGCCGATTTCCGAAGAGATCCAGCGCATCATCCTGCGCGGCGGCACCTCGCTGGACATCGCGCAGCAGGCCAGCAAGGAAGGCGTTCGCTCGCTGCGGGAGTCCGGCCTGCTCAAGGTCAAGCTGGGACAGACCTCGCTCGAGGAAGTCCTCAGCGTGACGAACGAATGACCCACCGCTCACCCACAGCCCCCTGAGGAATTCCATGGCCACCGTCGCAAGAAAGAGCGTCAAGGACTTCGTGTTCGAATGGGAGGGCAAAGACCGCAACGGCAAGGCGGTGCGCGGGGAAACGCGCGCCCAGGGTGAAAACCAGGTGACGGCCACGCTGCGCCGGCAAGGCATCATCCCGATCAAGATCAAGAAGCGCCGCACGTCTTCGGGCAAGCGCATCAAGCCGAAGGACATCGCGATCTTCACGCGCCAGTTGGCCACCATGATGAAGGCCGGCGTGCCACTGCTGCAGTCCTTCGACATCGTGGGTCGCGGCAACCCCAACCCCAACGTCACGCGGCTGCTCAACGACATTCGCGCCGACGTGGAAACCGGTACCTCGCTGAGCGCGGCCTTCCGCAAGCACCCGATGTACTTCGACAGCCTCTACTGCAACCTGATCGAGGCGGGCGAAGCGGCCGGTATCCTGGAAGACCTGCTCGACCGCCTCGCCACCTACATGGAGAAGACCGAGGCGCTGAAGTCGAAGATCAAGTCGGCCCTCATGTACCCCACGGCCGTGATCATCGTGGCCTTCGTGGTGGTGGCCGTCATCATGATTTTTGTGATCCCCTCCTTCAAGGAGGTGTTCACCTCGTTTGGCGCCGACCTGCCCGCGCCCACGCTGTTCGTCATCGCCATGAGCGAGTTCTTCGTCCAGTACTGGTGGCTCATCTTCGGTGGCCTCGGCGGCGGCCTCTACTTCTTCCTGCAGGCCTGGAAGCGCAACGAAAAGGTCCAGCGATTCATGGACCGCGTGCTGCTCAAGCTGCCCATCTTCGGCGAGCTGATCGAGAAATCGGTGGTGGCGCGCTGGACACGCACGCTGGCCACCATGTTCGGCGCGGGCGTGCCGCTGGTGGAAGCGCTCGATTCCGTGGGTGGCGCCTCGGGCAACTCGGTCTATGCCATCGCCACCGAAAAGATCCAGCAGGAGGTGTCGACCGGCACCAGCCTCACGGCCGCGATGACCAACGCGAACATCTTTCCCTCGATGGTGCTGCAGATGTGCGCGATCGGCGAAGAATCAGGCTCCATCGACCACATGCTGGGCAAGGCCGCCGACTTCTACGAGGCCGAGGTCGACGACATGGTGGCCGGCATCTCCAGCCTGATGGAGCCGATCATCATCGTCGTACTCGGCACAGTGATCGGCGGCATCGTCGTCTCGATGTACCTGCCCATCTTCAAGCTCGGCCAGGTGGTCTGATGGCGGAATTGGCCACCGGTGCGCCCGCCGCGGCGCTGTTGGGCGTGCTCGGCCTGCTCGTGGGCAGTTTCCTGAACGTCGTCATCCACCGCCTGCCCAAGATGATGGAGCGGCAATGGGCCGCCGAATGCGCGGAGTTGCAGGGCACGGCGCGAGACGCCCAGGCACCGGCAGACCGCTACAACCTCCTGGTGCCGCGCTCGGCCTGCCCGCATTGCGGCCACGCCATCCGTTGGTACGAGAACATCCCCGTGCTGAGCTACCTCGCGCTGCGTGGCCGGTGCAGCCAGTGCGGCGCGGGCATCGGGCCGCGCTATCCCCTGGTGGAAGCCGCCACCGGTGCGTTGTTCGCCTGGGCAGGCTGGCACTGGGGCCTCAACGCCGCCGGCCTGGCCTGGTGTGGGTTCGCCGCGGCCGTGGTCGCGCTGGCCTGCATCGACTGGGACACCACCCTGCTGCCCGACGACATCACGCTGCCCCTGCTGTGGACGGGCCTGGTCGCCGCGGCACTCGGCGTCACGCCCACCCACCTGGCCGATGCCGTCTGGGGGGCGGTCGGCGGCTACCTGTCCTTGTGGCTCGTCTACTGGGCCTTCAAGCTGCTCACCGGCAAGGAGGGGATGGGCTACGGCGACTTCAAGCTGTTCGCGGCCTTCGGCGCCTGGTTCGGCTGGCAAGCGCTGGTGCCCATCATCCTCATGGCCTCGGTGATCGGCGCGGTCGTCGGCATTGGCATCAAGCTGGTGGGCCGCCTGCGCGAAGGCGGCTATGTGCCCTTCGGCCCCTTCCTCGCGTTGGGCGGGCTCACCGCCATGGTGTTCGGTCCCTCGGCCATCCTGGCCGCCGTCGGCCTGTGAGCGCCGCGCGACCGTCCTGGCGCATCGGCCTCACGGGCGGCATTGGCAGCGGCAAGAGCACGGTCGGCGCCCGGTTGCAGGCGCTCGGCGCGGAGCTCATCGACGCGGACGCCATCTCCCGCGCCAGCACGGCGGCCGGGGGCGCGGCCATTCCCGCGGTGCGCGACGGCTTCGGCCCGGATTTCATCGACAGCGATGGCGCGCTGCACCGCGCCCGCATGCGCGAACTGGTGTTCGCCGACCCCGACGCCCGCCAACGGCTCGAGGCCATCGTTCATCCCATCGTCGCGCGTGAGATCGCCCTGCGCGTGACGCTCAGCAACAAGGCTTGCGTGGTGTTCGACGTGCCCTTGCTCGCCGAGTCGCCGCGCTGGCGGCCCCAGCTCGACCGAGTACTCGTGGTCGACTGCAGCGAGGCCACGCAGCGCCGCCGCGTGCGCGCCCGCAGCGGCTGGGACGACGCGGTGCTCGATGGCGTGCTGCGCAGCCAGAGCCCCCGGGCGCTGCGCCTGGCGGTGGCCGACGCGGTGATCTTCAACGACGAGGACGATCTCGACCGTTTGCATGGGTTGGTTGACCGGCTATCGGCAAGCTTCGGGCTATGATCCGTCCATGCGCGGCCAACACGGCCCCACGCGCCGCGAGCCCGTGATCCTCTACGAATACCCTTTCAACGAACGCATCCGCACCTACCTGCGGCTCGAGCAGCTGTTCAAGCGCCTCGCCGCGCTCGTGCCACGCGACCACCCACTGGATCACCACTACGCGATCCAGACGCTGTTCGAGATCATGGACGTGGCTTCGCGCGCCGACATGAAATCGGACGTGCTCAAAGACCTCGACCGGCAGAAACAGGCGCTGGCGGGCTTTCGGGGCAACCCCGCCATTTCCGAGTCGGCGCTCGATTCCGCCATCACCCAACTCGACACCTGCTTTTCGCAGATCGCCGACGTGCCCGGCAAGCCGGGCCAGGCGCTCACCGAGAACGACTGGCTGATGGCCATCCGTAGCCGCATCGGTATCCCCGGTGGCACCTGCGAATTCGACCTGCCGGCCTACTTCCACTGGCAGCACCTGGCCACCGACCAGCGCCAGGCCGACCTGAGCGCCTGGTCGCGCACGCTGGCGCCGCTGGCCGAGGCCGTGGTGCTGTTGCTGAAGATGATGCGCGAGACCGGCGCGCCGCAGAAGGTGGTGTCCAGCGGCGGGCAGTTCCAGCAGAACCTGCCCCAGGGACGCACCTTTCAGCTGCTGCGCTTGCGCATCGACCCATCGTCCGGTCTGGTTCCCGAAATCAGCGGCAACCGGCTGATGTTCTCGGTGCGCCTCATGCGCCTGGGCGAGGACCACCGCCTGCACCCGGCGGGCGAGGACGCGAGCTTCGAGCTCGCCTTGTGCGCCTGAGGCCATGGCCGAGCCGGTCGAGCCCCGCATCGTGCGCTGCCCGGCCTGCGGCGGCGACAGCGTCTACGCCCCCAGCAACCGCTGGCGCCCGTTCTGCAGCGAGCGCTGCAAGCAAGGCGACCTGGGCGCCTGGGCCAGCGAGCAGTACGCCCTGCCCGACAAAGGCACGCCAGTGAACGACTGGGACGCCGAGTCGCCGCGCTGAACCGCGCCGCGCTTCAGGCGGCGTCGGCCTCTTCCTGCAGCCAGCGCAGCACGGGCACCGTGCCGGGCAACACGGGTTCGCACCGCACCGGCAGGCGCTCCCAGCGGCTGTCCTGGCCCTCGTGCATCTGCAGCTCCCCGGACCACTGGAACACCTTGCAAAAGTGCAGGCGCACGAGCCCGTGGGGGTAGTCGACCAGTTGGACGCGCCAGACCTGCGCCGGCCCGATGGTCAGGCCGATCTCTTCCTGCAGCTCGCGCCGCAGCGCCTGTTCCACGGTCTCACCGGCCTCGAGCTTGCCGCCCGGGAATTCCCAGTAGCCCGCGTACACCTTGCCCGCGGGGCGCGAGGTGAGCAGGAAGCGCCCCTGATCGTCAATGAGCACGCCGACGGCCACGTCCGTCGCGCCCTGGGCGGCGACGGCCTCGCGCCCACCGTCGACGACCAGCACCTCGGCGCTCACGCCCCGGCCTCGGCGCCGTGCGCGCCGGCGTAATCGCGCGCGAACTGATAGGCCACGCGGCCGCTGCGCGAGCCCCGCTCCAGCGCCCACACCAGGGCCTGCGGCCGCGCCGCCTCGATCGCCCCGGCCGCCACCCCGAAGGACGACAGCCACTGCGCGACGATGGCCAGGTACTCGTCCTGACTGAAGGGGTAGAAGCTGATCCACAGGCCGAAGCGCTCGGACAGCGAGATCTTTTCCTCGACCACCTCGCCAGGGTGCACCTCGCCGTCCGCCGTGTGCGTGTACGTGAGGTTCTCCTTCATGTACTCAGGCAGCAGGTGGCGGCGGTTGCTGGTGGCGTAGATCAGCACGTTGGCGCTGGAGGCCGAGACCGAGCCGTCGAGGATGGACTTGAGCGCCTTGTAGCCGGGCTCGCCGTCCTCGAAGCTGAGGTCGTCGCAATAGACGATGAATTTCTCGGGCCGGCCGGCCACCACCTCGACGATGTCGGGCAGGTCGACCAGGTCGCTCTTGTCGACCTCGATCAGCCGCAGGCCCTGCGCCGCATAAGCGTTGAGGCAGGCCTTGACCAGCGAGGATTTGCCCGTGCCGCGCGCGCCCGTCAGCAGCACGTTGTTGGCCGGCAGGCCCTTCACGAAGTGCTCGGTGTTGCGCTGGATGCGCTCCTTCTGCGGCTCCACTTCCTTCAGGTCGTCCAGTGCAATGCTGGCGACGTGGCGCACGGGCTCCAGCAGGCCATGGCCGCTGCTGCGCTTGCGGTAGCGGAACGCGTGGGACGCCGACCAGTCCGGCGCCGACAGCGGCCGCGGCAGCACGGATTCGATGCGGTCGATCAGGGCTTCGGCGCGCTGCATCAGGCGCTCGAACGAGGGGTTCATGAGCGGTAGTCGGCGTTGATGGTGACGTACTCGTGGCTGAAGTCGCAGGTCCAGACGGTGTCGCTGGCCGTGCCGCGGCCCAGGCCGATGCGCACCTCGATCTCCGCCGGCTTCATCACGCGCTGGCCGTCTTCTTCGCGGTATTTGGGGTGGCGTCCGCCACGCGTCACCACATGCACGTCGCCCAGCCACAGGTCGATGCCGCCCACGTCCAGGTCGTCGATGCCCGCATAGCCCACCGCTGCGAGGATGCGGCCCAGGTTGGGGTCGCTGGCGAAAAAGGCCGTCTTGACCAGCGGCGAATGCGCCACCGAATAGGCCGCGCGCAGGCACTCCGCCGTGTCGCGGCCGCCCTCCACGCGGATGGTGATGAACTTGGTGGCGCCCTCGCCGTCGCGCACGATGGCGTGCGCCAGGCGCTGGGCCAGGGGCGTGAGCGCGTCCAGCAGGGCGCGGCCCGACGGGCTGGACAGGTCGGTCACCGGCGGATGGCCCGCCTGGCCGGTGGCGATGACCACGAAAGAATCGTTGGTGCTGGTGTCGCCGTCGACCGTGACCCGGTTGAACGAGGCGTCGGCCAGGCGGCGGGCCAGCTCGTTCATGAGTTCGGGCGCCACCGCCGCGTCGGTGGCCAGGAAGCCCAGCATGGTGGCCATGTTGGGCCGGATCATGCCGGCGCCCTTGGCGATGCCGGTGGCGCGCAGCGCGCGGCCCTCCAGCTCGAAGGACACGCTGGCGGCCTTGGGCAGGGTGTCCGTGGTCATGATGCCCTGGGCCGCGGCCAGCCACTGGGCGCCGGAGTCGTGCTGCGCCGAACAGGCGCTGGTCAGCGCCGCCGGCAGGCCGCCGAGCAGGCGGTCCATGGGCAGGGGCTCCATGATCACGCCGGTGGAGAACGGCAGCACCTGCTCGTGGTGCAGGCCCAGCGAGCGCGCCAGCGCGTTGCAGGTCTGGCGCGCGTCGGCCAGGCCGCTCTCACCCGTGCCTGCGTTCGCGTTGCCTGTGTTGATCACCAGCGCGCGCACGCCCTGGCCGCTGGCCAGGTGCTCGCGGCACACCTGCACCGGAGCCGCCGCGTAGCGGTTGCGCGTGAACACCGCGCCCACCGCGCTGCCCTCATCGAGCAGGAACACGGTGAGGTCTTTGCGGTTGGCCTTGCGGATGCCGGCTTCGGCGACACCGATGCGCACGCCCGCGATGGGCAGCAGATCGGCCACGGCGGGACTGGAGAGCTGGACAGGCATGAAAGGTTCTCGGATCGGGAAGGGGACGGCTGGCCAGGGCGCCAGCCGCTCAGTCGAGCCTGCCGTGGCAGTGCTTGTACTTCTTGCCGCTGCCGCAGGGGCAAGGATCGTTGCGCCCCACGCGCGGCACCTCGCCCGCCATCGCCTGGGCGACGGCGGCCTCGGGGCGGGTCTCGGCCTCACCGGTCTCGGTGGGCGCCGTGTAGGTGACGTTGCTGATGGCCTCGGCGCGCTCTTCCAGCTGCTCGGCCGCCTGCGAGATCTGCTCGGCCGATTGAACGCGCACGTTCATGAGGATGCGGGTGACGTCGTTCTTCACGGAGTCGAGCAGCTGGCCGAACAACAGGAAGGCCTCGCGCTTGTACTCCTGCTTGGGCTGCTTCTGCGCATAGCCGCGCAGGTGGATGCCCTGGCGGAGGTAGTCCAGCGCGGCGATGTGCTCGCGCCACTGGGAATCGATGGTCTGCAGCAGCACCACGCGCTCGAACGAGGTGAAGTTCTGCTCGCCAACCTGGTCGACCTTGGACACGAACACCGCCTTCGCGGCCTCGCACACCCGCTCGGCGATGTTCTCGGCTTCGACCGCCTCCGACGCGGCCACCCAGCTCGCGAGCGGCACGTCCACCGCCCACTCCTCGCGCAGCGCCTTCTCCAGGCCGGGCAGGTCCCACTGCTCTTCCACGCTTTCCTCGGGCACGTACTGGTGCACCAGGTCGGTCATGGCGCCGTCGCGCAGCGCGTCGATCTGCGCGCGCAGGTCCTGCGCGTCGAGGATGTCGTTGCGCTGCTGGTAGATGACCTTGCGCTGGTCGTTGGCGACGTCGTCGTACTCCAGCAGCTGCTTGCGGATGTCGAAGTTGCGCGCTTCCACCTTGCGCTGCGCGCTTTCGATGCTGCGCGTGACGATGCCGGCCTCGATGGCCTCACCTTCGGGCATCTTCAGGCGGTCCATGATGGCGCGCACGCGGTCGCCCGCGAAGATGCGCATCAGCGGATCGTCCAGGCTCAGGTAGAAGCGGCTGGACCCCGGGTCGCCCTGGCGGCCCGAGCGGCCGCGCAGCTGGTTGTCGATGCGGCGCGACTCGTGGCGTTCGGTGGCGATGATGCGCAGGCCACCGAGCGCCACCACCTTCTCGTGGTCGGCCTGCCATTGCGCGCGCAGCGCCTCGGCGCGCGCGGCGCGGGTGGCCTCATCCAGCGAGGGGTCGGCCATCACGGCCTCGACCATCTTCTCAAGGTTGCCACCGAGCACGATGTCGGTGCCGCGGCCCGCCATGTTGGTGGCGATGGTGATGGCGCCTGGCCGACCGGCCTGCGCGATGATGTCCGCCTCGCGCGCGTGCTGCTTGGCGTTGAGCACCTGGTGCGGCAGCTTCGCCGCGTCGAGCAGCTGGGCAATGATCTCGGAGTTTTCGATCGACGAGGTGCCCACCAGCACCGGCTGGCCGCGCTCGTGGCATTCGCGGATGTCGGCGATCGCGGCGTCGTACTTTTCCTTGGTGGTCTTGTAGACGCGGTCGAGCTGGTCCTGGCGCTTGCTGACGCGGTTGGGCGGAATCACCACCGTCTCCAGGCCGTAGATCTCCTGGAATTCGTAGGCCTCGGTGTCGGCCGTGCCGGTCATGCCGGACAGCTTGCCGTACAGGCGGAAGTAGTTCTGGAACGTGATGGAGGCCAGGGTCTGGTTCTCGGGCTGGATGCCCACGCCCTCCTTCGCCTCAACCGCCTGGTGCAGGCCGTCGCTCCAGCGGCGGCCTGCCATCAGGCGGCCCGTGAACTCGTCGACGATGACGATCTCGCCGTTCTGGTTCACGTAGTGCTGGTCGCGGTGGAACAGGTGGTGCGCCTTGAGCGAGGTCACCAGGTGGTGCAGCAGCGCGATGTTCGCGGGGTCGTACAGCGAGGCGCCTTCGGGCAGCAGGCCGGCCTTGGACAGCAGGGCCTCGGCGTTCTCGTGGCCCTGTTCGGTGAGGTGCACCGAGCGCGCCTTCTCATCGAGCGTGAAGTCCCCCGGCTTGATCACGCCTTCGCCGGTGCGCGGGTCGGCCTCGCCTTCCTGGCGGCTGAGGTGCGGCACCAGGCGGTTGATGGCCACATAGACGGCCGTCTGGTCCTCGGCCTGGCCGCTGATGATCAGTGGCGTGCGGGCCTCGTCGATCAGGATGGAGTCCACCTCGTCGACGATCGCGTAGTGCAGGGGGCGCTGCACGCGGTCCGCGGCCTCGTAGACCATGTTGTCGCGCAGGTAGTCGAAGCCGTACTCGTTGTTGGTGCCGTAGGTGATGTCGGCGCGGTAGGCGGCCTGCTTCTCCTCGCGCTGCATCTGCGGCAGGTTCACGCCCACCGTCAGGCCGAGGAAGTTGTAGAGCTTGCCCATCCACTGGGCGTCGCGGTTGGCCAGGTAGTCGTTGACCGTCACCACGTGCACGCCCTGGCCGGCCAGGGCGTTCAGGTAAACCGGCAGCGTGGCCGTGAGCGTCTTGCCCTCGCCGGTGCGCATCTCGGCGATCTTGCCGCTGTGCAGAGCGATACCGCCCATGAGCTGCACGTCGAAATGGCGCATCTTCATGACGCGCTTGCTGGCCTCGCGCACGACCGCGAAGGCCTCGGGCAGGAGGGCGTCCAGCGTCTCACCCTGCGCCAGGCGCTGGCGGAAGGCCTCGGTCTTGGCCTTGAGTTCGTCGTCGCCGAGCTTCTCGAACTGCGGCTCCAGGGCATTGATGCGCTCGACCGTTTTGCGGAACTGCTTGAGCAGGCGGTCGTTACGGCTTCCGAAGAGCTTGGTGAGGAAATTGGTGGCCATATGAGGGCGTCCGGGAAGCCAGGCCGCGAGGCGCTGGCGTGGACAGCAAGGATCGATCGGAAGGACGCTTGCGCGCCCACGGCCTGCGACAACGGGGCACAAGGCCTCTACATGCCGGCGAACACGCGGCTTTCAAGCGCGAAACCGGCATTTTAGCGGCCGGCCCCGGCGCGTTTCAGCGCGCGCGTGGGGCGTTCGGCCCGGGGGGCGAGCGGGCCAGGGTTTCGCCGGCCTGCAGGAATTTCTGCGGGTTCTGCGGCACGCCCGCCACCCACACCTCGAAGTGCAGGTGCGGGCCGGTGGAGCGCCCGGTCGAGCCGACCTCGGCGATCTTCTGACCGCGCTTGACGATGTCGCCCTTCTTCACGAAGACCTTGGAGGTGTGGGCGTAGCGCGTCACCAGGTCGTTGCCGTGGTCGATCTCCACCAGGTTGCCATAGGCGGCGTGGTACTCCTGCGCGATGACCACGCCACCGGCGGCGGCCACGATGGACGTGCCCGTCTCCGCGGGAAAGTCCAGGCCCGTGTGCAGGGCGGACTGGCCGTTGATCGGGTCGATGCGAAAGCCGAAGCCCGAGCCCACCCGCCCGTCCACCACGGGTTTTTCCGTCGGTATCAGGGTGCTCTGGATTTTCTGGTCGAACAGACGCGATTCGATCGCGGTGAGCCAGTCCACGCGAGCGCCGCTGCCCGCGTCCGCCGCCTCCATCTCCCGCGCGAGCTCCTCCAGCGTGAGCGAGCGGTTGGAGACCAGCACACCGCCCGAACCGGGCAGCGGTGGCCGCGCCTGAGCGGGCTCCAGGCCGGCCAGGCCGGCGACGCGCTCACCGAGCGAGTCGATCTGCATCATGCGCGCTTGCATCTCGCCGAGCTTGCGCGCCATCGCATCGAGGTTGGCGCGCAGGTAGGCGTCGCGCTGGCCGGGGTCGTCGCGGTGCACCAGTCGCGCCACCGAAGCGAAGCCGGGCCAGCCCTGGCGAATGCCTTCCAGGAACACCCAGTGGTAGGTGGCCACCGCGCCGAACATGAGGCCCAGCACGGCCAGCACGGCCACGGCGATCAGCTTCCAGCCGTTCAGGTGCAGGGCCTGGCGGCGGGCGAGCCAGGCGTCGGTGATGATGATGTGCACGGCTGTGTTCCTTTGCTGAGCGACCCGCTCGACGCGGCACGACCGACTCGGTCAGAATGACCGCATGCCGACCCGACAATCCCCCTCCGTCTTCAGCCTGCAGGAGGCCGTTGGCGCCGCGCCTGGCCTGGCCGAACTGCAGGCCAGGATCCGCCAGTCGCAGCGCTGTCTCGATCTTGTTCGGGAGCGCATTCCCCATGCCCTGCGCACCCAGGTCACCGCCGGGCCCCTGCAGGACACCGAGTGGTGCCTGCTGGTTCGAAGCAGCGCGGCGGCGGCCAAGTTGCGGCAGCTGTTGCCTGCGCTGCGTGACGCATTGCACGAAAGCGGGGCGCAGGTTAGCGCAATCCGCATCAAAGTCCAAACGCCAGGCCGATGAGCGCGCCCGCCGGAAGACCGGGTGGTGCCGCTTGTCCGACTCGAACGGACGACCTATCGCTTACAAGGCGATTGCTCTACCAACTGAGCTAAAGCGGCCTGGGGCAGCGATTCTAGGTTCACTTCACCCGCTTGAGCTGCGGCCGGCCACCCGGACGGCCAGGACCGTCGCCGCCCGGCTCGGGCGGGGTCGGGTCGTCGGGCGTGACGGCCCGCAGCGACGACGGCGGGGCAGGCTCCGCAGCCGCCGGCGGCTGCGAGGGCGTCGGCGCCGGAAAGGCCATGCCTTGCCCGTTCTCGCGCGCGTAGATCGCGATGACGTGGGTGATCGGCACCACGATCTCCCGCGACACGCCGCCGAACCGCGCCTTGAAGGTGATGTACTCGTTGTCCAGGCGCAGGTCCTTGGTGGCCTCCATGCTCACGTTGAGCACGATCTCGCCGTTGCGCACGAACTCCATCGGTACCTGCACCGAGGCATCCACGTGCACGGCGATGTAGGGCGAGTACCCGTTGTCGCTGCACCATTCGTACAGCGCCCGGATGAGGTAGGGGCGGGTCGACGGGACCGGTGGCTCTGCCTGGGTCATGGCGCTGCGGCGGAACGGGCGCGCCTTACTTGCGCATGACCTTCTCGGACGGCGTCAGTGCCTCGATGTAGGCCGGGCGCGAGAAGATGCGCTCCGCGTACTTCAGCAGCGGCGCGGCGTTCTTGCTGAGCTCGATGCCGTAGAAGTCCAGGCGCCACAGCAGCGGCGCAATCGCCACGTCGAGCATGGAGAAGTTGTCGCCCAGCATGAACTTGTTCTTCATGAACACGGGCGCGAGCTGCGTGAGGCGGTCGCGGATGTGCGAGCGGGCTTTCTCCAGCGCCTTCTCATTGCCTTTGCTGGTGCGCGATTCGAGCACCGACACGTGCGTGAACAGCTCCTTCTCGAAGTTGAGCAGGAACAGGCGCACGCGCGCGCGATCGACCGGGTCACCCGGCATGAGCTGGGGGTGCGGGAAGCGCTCGTCGATGTACTCGTTGATGATGTTCGACTCGTACAGGATCAGGTCGCGCTCGACCAGGATCGGCACTTGGCCGTACGGGTTCATCACGGCGATGTCTTCGGGCTTGTTGTACAAGTCGACGTCGCGGATCTCGAAGTCCATGCCCTTTTCGAACAGCACGAAGCGGCAGCGGTGCGAATAGGGGCAGGTGGTGCCCGAGTACAAAACCATCATGGTTGGCGTCTCCTGAAACAGAAAACAGTGGCTTGCGATTGTGCCGCGTCGGCATCGCAAGCCACTGTGGGCGAAAAGGGGTGGATCGCACCCCGAGACGAAGGCTTACTTGACGTCTTTCCAGTACGCGGCGTTGAGGCGCCAGGCGACGACGGTGAAGAAGCCAAGGAAGATGAGCACCCACACGCCGATGCGCACGCGGTTTTTCGCGGCGGGCTCGGCCATCCACTGGAGGTAGGCCACCAGGTCGCCGACGTTCTGGTCGTACTGGGCCGGGGTCATGGTGCCAGGCTTGACCTGTTCCCAACCGCGCAGCACCTCGACTTCGTGGCCGTGGCTCTCCACCTTGTCGTAGACGGGCTTGCGCTCGCCCTGCAGCTCCCACAGGGGGTGCGGCATGCCGATATTGGGGAAGGCCTTGTTGTTCCAGCCCGTGGGCTTGGTGTCGTCGCGGTAGTAGGTGCGCAACAGGGTGTAGAGGTAGTCGGGACCGCTGCCGGCCGAGCTGGCGCGCGAACGGGCCACCAGGGTCAGGTCGGGCGGCACCTTGCCGAACCAGTCCTTGGCCATCTTGGGATCGATGGCCGCCTTCATGGTGTCGCCGATCTTGTCGGTGGCGAAGGTGAGGTTTTCGGCGATCTGCTTGTCGTTCAGGCCGATGTCGCGCAGGCGGTTGTAGCGCATGAAGGCCGCCGAGTGGCAGTTCAGGCAGTAGTTGACGAACAGCTTGGCGCCGTTCTGCAGCGCGGCCATGTCGTTGGTGCGTTGCGGGGCGCGGTCCAGCGGGATACCGGCGCCGGCGGCCAGGGCGGCGCCGCTCAGGCCCAGGGACAACGCGATGCCCAGAAGAATCTTTTTCATAACGTTCACTCTCCGGATGTCGTCGCGTTGGCTCAGTGCGGCTGGAAGGTCACCCGGTCGGGAACCGGCTTGAACTCGCCCAGGCGGCTCCACCACGGCATCAGCAGGAAGAAGCCGAAGTAGAACAGGGTGCCCACCTGCGACACGCGCTCGCCGATCGGCGAAGGCGCCTGGATGCCCAGGTAGCCCAGCACGAAGAAGTTGATGACGAACACGGTGTAGAGCCACTTGTTCCAGCTCGGGCGGTAGCGGATCGACTTGACCGGGCTGTTGTCGAGCCAGGGCAGGAAGAACAGGATGATCACGGCGGCGCCCATGACGATCACGCCCCAGAACTTGGCGTCGTAGGTCAGCATGGCGGCCGACACCAGGAGGGCGGCGACCACGATCACGCCCTTGAGCGCCGTGCTGACGCGGGCCTTGATCAGGCCGAACACGGCGGCCAGCACCACGCAGGCGACCAGCACGTACATGAACTCGGCGGTGATGGCGCGCAGCATCGAATAGAACGGCGTGAAGTACCAGACCGGTGCGATGTGCAGCGGCGTGGTCAGCGGGTCGGCCGGGATGAAGTTGTTGAACTCCAGGAAGTAGCCACCGAACTCGGGCGCAAAGAACACCACGGCCGAGAACACCATCAGGAAGACCGCCACGCCCAGGATGTCGTGCACGGTGTAGTAGGGGTGGAAGGGGATGCCGTCAACCGGCTTGCCCGAGGCGTCCTTGTTGGCCTTGATTTCCACGCCGTCGGGGTTGTTGGAGCCCACTTCGTGCAGGGCGATGATGTGCGCCACCACCAGGCCCAGCAGCACCAGCGGCACCGCGATGACGTGGAAGCTGAAGAAGCGGTTCAGCGTGGCGTCGCCCACCACGTAGTCGCCGCGGATCAGCAGGGCCAGGTCAGGACCGATGTAAGGAATGGCGGAGAACAGGTTCACGATCACCTGGGCGCCCCAGTAGGACATCTGGCCCCAGGGCAGCAGGTAGCCCATGAAGGCCTCGGCCATCAGGCACAGGAAAATCGCGCAACCGAACACCCAGACCAGCTCGCGCGGCTTGCGGTAGCTGCCGTACAGCAGGCCGCGGAACATGTGCAGGTAGACCACCACGAAGAACGCCGAGGCGCCGGTGGAGTGCATGTAGCGGATCAGCCAGCCCCAGGGCACGTCGCGCATGATGTACTCGACCGAGGCGAAGGCCACGTTCGCGTCGGGCTTGTAGTGCATCACCAGGAAGATGCCGGTGACGATCTGGATGACCAGCACCAGCAGCGCCAGCGAACCGAAGAAGTACCAGAAGTTGAAGTTCTTCGGCGCGTAGTACTCGGCGAGGTGCTCGTTGTAGAGCTTGGAGAGCGGGAACCGGTTGTCGACCCAGTTCAGCGCCTTCTGGCTCAGCGGTGCGTCGGGGGAGATTTCTTTGAATTCGGCCATGGCTTGCGTGCCTCGATGTTCCGTGGGTGTTCAGGCTCGATGGCGCGGCCTCAGGCCGGCTTTTCCTCGCCGATCAGCAGCATGTTGTCGGACACGTAGTAATGCGGCGGGATCTCGAGGTTGTCGGGCGCGGGCTTGTTCTGGAACACGCGGCCGGCCAGATCGAACGTCGAACCGTGGCAGGCGCAGAGGAAGCCACCCAGCCAGTTGTCCGGCAGCGAGGGCTGCGGGCCGGGCGTGAACTTGTCGCCGGGCGAGCAGCCGAGGTGGGTGCAGATGCCGATGGCCACGAGGATTTCGGGCTTGATCGAGCGGGTGCGGTTCTTGGCGTACTCGGGCGTGGGGAACGCGGTGCGCTCGGACTTCGGATCGGCCAGCTGGGCCTCGTCCTTCTCCAGCGTCGCCAGCTGCTCGGGCGTGCGGCGCATCACCCACACCGGCTTGCCCCGCCATTCCACGATGCGCTTCTCGCCCGGGGCAATGGTGGAGACGTCCACCTGAACCGCCGCGCCCGCGGCCTTGGCGCGCTCGGATGGCTGGAAGGAACTCACGAAGGGCACGGCGACAGCCGCGGCACCCACGCCACCCATGGCGCAGGAGGTGATCAGCCAGGTCCGGCGACTGTTGTCCACAGCGGCCTTGCCTTGGTTGGCGGGAGCTTCACTCATGGGGGACTTTCTCGTCTTGCGGGAGGGGAATCAGGGACAACCCGGCATTGTACTGGACCATGTCAAGGGTCCAGCCGGGTTTTGCCCGGGGCCCACCACCGGGGCGCGCCGGAATTCGCGTGTGACAATGCGCGCCCGACCACTACCCCCCCGGAGAAGGCACATGGGCATGATGCAGGAGTTCAAGGAGTTCGCCGTCAAGGGCAATGTCATCGATCTGGCCGTGGGCGTGATCATCGGCGGCGCCTTCGGCAAGATCGTCGGCTCACTGGTGGACGACGTGATCATGCCGGTGGTGGGCCTGGTGTTCGGCAAGCTCGACTTCAGCAACCTGTTCCTGGTGCTGGGCACGGCACCGGAGGGCACGGCCCGCACCCTGGCGGCCATGAAACAGGCTGGCGTGCCGGTGCTGGCGTATGGCAGCTTCATCACCGTGGCCATCAACTTCCTCATCCTGGCGTTCATCATTTTCCTGATGATCAAGCAGGTCAACCGCCTCAAGCGCGAAACCCCGCCGGCGCCCCCCGCAGCGCCCGCCGCGCCGCCCGAGGACATCGTCCTGCTGCGCGAAATCCGCGACAGCCTCAAGAAGTAAGGCCCCCGCCCTCCGGGGCGGCGGCCAGCGCGGCGTCGATGGCTGCCAGCAGGCTGTCCGCGCTGGCGCGCCCGCTGCCGGCGATGTCGAACGCCGTGCCATGGTCCGGGCTGGTGCGCACGAACGGCAGGCCCAGGGTGGTGTTCACGCCGTGTTCCAGGCCCAGCAGCTTCACGGGAATGAGCCCCTGGTCGTGGTACATCGCCACGACCACGTCGAAGGCGCCCTGGCGCGCCCGCATGAACACCGTGTCCGGCGGGTGCGGCCCGCTGGCCGCGATGCCCTGGGCGCGCGCCGCCCGCACAGCAGGCGCGATCGCTTCGATCTCTTCGCGCCCGAACAACCCACCCTCCCCCGCGTGCGGGTTCAGCCCAGCCACCGCAACGCGGGGCTGGGCCAGGCCGGCGCGGCGGAAATGCGCGTCGGTGATGCGGATGGTCTCCAGCACACCGTCGGTCGTCACCGCGGCCAGGGCCTCGCGCAGCGAGACGTGGATGCTCACCAGCACCGTGGCCAGGCCGGGCGCGCTGAGCATCATGCGCACCGGCAATGCCGCCGCGGACACGCCCTGGTGCCGCGCCGCGAGGGCCTGCAGCAGCTCGGTGTGGCCGGGGTAAGGTTCACCGGCCGCCGCCAGCGCCTCCTTGTGGATGGGTGCCGTGACCAGGGCGCGCGCCCGGCCGTCCAGCGCCGCCTGGGCCCCCTGGCGAATGGCCGCCGCCGCCGCCCGGCCCGCCGCCGCGCTCACCTGGCCCCAGGCCGGTGGCACCAGCGCGTCTCCCGCCTGCCACACGCCCACGGCGCCGGGCGGCAGCCCGGCCCATTCGGCGGGTTCTTCCAGCTCGGCCAGCACCAGCCCCCTCTCGGCCGAGTCGGGCACCACGCCCAACCGCGCCGCGCGCCGCAGGCAGGCCATGTCGCCCACCACCACCACCTCGCGCCGCAGCGCGGGCCGCTCGCGCAAGGCGCGCCAGACGATTTCGGGGCCGATGCCCGCGGGATCGCCCATGCTGATCAGGACCGGGCGCTTCGCCATCACGCGGGGTTGGGAATGTCGATGAAGCGGTGCTCGAGGCCCAGCGCCGAGGCCACGTGGGCGGCGACGGCGGGGGCGCCATAGCGCTCGCTGGCGTGGTGCCCGCAGGCCAGGTAGGCCACGCCGCATTCGCGGGCGTAGTGGGCCTGGGGCTCGGAGATCTCGCCGGTGATGAAGGCGTCGGCACCGGCCGCGATGGCGGCCTCGAAGTAGCCCTGGGCCCCGCCCGTGCACAGTCCGATGCGGCGCACCGTGTGGCCCGGCGGCGCCACCAGCGTCACCGGCCGCCCCAGGGCCTGTTCCACATGGGCCGCCAGCGCCTCGGCCGGTGCTGCGGGGCGCTGCCCCACGAAGCCAAGCGATTGGTCGCCGAAGCGCACGCCGTCCTCCAGCGCGATGTCCAGCACCCGGGCGAGTTGCGCGTTGTTGCCCAGCGTGGGGTGAGCGTCCAGCGGCAGGTGGTAGGCGATCAGGTTGATGTCGTGCGCCAGCAGGCGCGACAGGCGCTGCTTCATCCAGCCGGTGACCCGCCCGTCCTGGCCGCGCCAGAACAGCCCGTGGTGCACGAAGATGGCGTCGGCCTGCACCTCGATCGCGGCCTCGATCAGCGCCAGGCTGGCGGTGACGCCGCTGATCAGGCGGCGAACCTGCGCCCGCCCCTCCACCTGCAGGCCATTGGGCCCGTAGTCCTTGAACGGCGCGGGCTGCAGCAAGGCGTCAAAGGCGTGAACCAGGGTGTCTCGGGTGGTGCTCATGGGGGGAAGCCTGCGCGCGGCGGCTTGAAAAGCGGCATTCTGACAGCCACATACCCCTCAGCCGAATGCGGGACAATTCCACTCTTTCCTCCGCCGACTTTTCCATGAAACGACTCTGGCTCGTGTTTGCCCAAACCGTCACCGTGCTGGTGGCGGTGTTCTTCGTGGTGGCCACGCTGCAGCCGCAGTGGTTGGGCCGGCGCTCGCTGCCCTCGGTGGTGCCGGTGTTCGAAGCGCCGTCCAGCGCGCCCGCCGCGGCCGACCCAGGCACCGTGAGCCTGCGCGCCGCCGCCAAGACCGCCTCGCCGCCAGTGGTGAGCATCAACACCAGCAAGGCGCCGGCCAACAACCCGCACAGCGTCGACCCCTGGTTCCGCTTCTTCTTCGGCGACCAGGCCAACAGCCAGCCGCAGACTGGCCTGGGCTCGGGCGTGATCGTCAGCCCCGCCGGCTACGTGCTCACCAACAACCACGTGGTCGAGGAAGCCGACGAGATCCAGGTCAGCCTGAACGACGGCCGCCAGGCCGCCGCCAAGGTGATCGGCACCGACCCCGAGACCGATCTCGCGGTGCTCAAGATCGAGCTGCCCGACCTCCCCGTCATCACCCTGGGCAACTCCGACGGCCTGCAGGTCGGCGATCCCGTGCTGGCGATCGGCAACCCCTTCGGCGTGGGCCAGACCGTCACCAGCGGCATCGTCAGCGCCCTGGGCCGCACCCAGCTCGGCATCAACACCTTCGAGAATTTCATCCAGACCGACGCGGCCATCAACCCCGGCAACTCGGGCGGCGCCCTGGTCGACGTGCAGGGGCACCTGATGGGCATCAACACCGCCATCTACTCGCGCTCGGGCGGCTCCATGGGCATCGGCTTCGCCATCCCCACGTCCACCGCGCGCAGCGTGATGGAGGCCATCGTCAAGGAGGGCAAGGTCACGCGCGGCTGGATCGGCGTGGAGCCGCAGGACCTCACGCCCGAACTCGCCGAGAGCTTCGGCGTGGGCCGGCGCAGCGGCGTCATCATCACCGGCGTGCTGCAGAACGGCCCGGCGGCCCAGGCCGGCATTCGCCCGGGCGACGTGATCACGGCCGTCAAAGGCCAGGAAGTGAAGAACGTGCCGCAGCTGCTGGCGGCCGTGGCGGCGCTGCCGCCGGGCGAGAAGGCCCGGCTCGACGTGCTGCGCCGCGAAGCGTCGATGCAGATCGACGTGACGCCCGGCCGGCGCAACATCGCGCAGCAGACCATCAACCGCCGCTGAGGCCCCTGGCCTGCGCCGCGTCCGCCGTCAGGACGCGGTCTTCTCGTCGCTGGCCTCTTCGCCCTCGGCCTGCGTGCGCTTGACGAACAGCTGCGCACCCCAGATACCGGCTTCGTACAGCACGATCATGGGCACCGCCAGCGCCAGCTGCGAGATCACGTCGGGCGGCGTGACGATGGCGGCGACGATGAAGGCGCCGACGATGAAGTAGCCGCGGAAATCCCGCAGCTTCTGCACCGACACCATGCCCATCTTCACCAGCAGCACCACCACGATGGGCACCTGGAACGCCAGGCCGAACGCCAGGTACAGGCCCAGGATCGCCTCGACGTAGGAAGCGATGTCGGGCGTGGCGGCCACGCTGGCCGGCGTGAACTTCTGGATGAAGCCGAACATCTTGTCGAGCACGAAGAACTGCACGAACGCAATGCCCGCGTAGGCCAGCAGGCTGCCCAGGGTGATCAGCGGCACGGCGAAACGCTTCTCGTGGCTGTACAGGCCCGGCGCGATGAAGGACCAGAGCTGGTACATCCACCAGGGCAGCGACAGCAGCACCGCCGCCATGGCCAGCACCTTCAGCGGCACGAAGAACGGCGAGAACACGCCCACGGCGATCAGCCGCGCCTCGGGCGGCATGTGGGCGCGGATGGGAATGGCGATCAGGTCGATGAGGCCGCTGGGGCCGGGCCACAGGGCCAGCGCGGCCATGCACACGGCCAGGCCGATGATGCTGTAGATCAGGCGGTCGCGCAGCTCCATCAGGTGCTGCACGAAAGGCTGTTCGGTACCGGCCAGCTCGTCGTCGGAATCGGGCTTGTTGGACATCAGGGCTTGCTGGACGGGCGGGGCCGGAAACGCGCCACGCGCGCGGCGCCCGACTGGGTGCGGGTGCGCACGCCCGTGCGCGCCTTGAACCACTGCGGCACGGCCTTCTGCTTCAGGCGGAAGTTCTTCTTCGGGTGTCGGTAGACCGGGTACACCCCTTGCCCGATGGCGTTCATGGCGTCCGCCTCGGTGGGCTCGCGCAGGGGTTCGTTGTCGAGGCCGGCGGTGGCATCCGACCAGGATTTCTCGAAATCGCTGGCACCGGACTCCACGGAAGACTGCACGTCGCGCGCCGCGGTCTCCACGGAGTCCTTCATCTTCTTGAGCTCTTCGAGCTCCATGGACCGGTTGACCTCGGCCTTGACGTCGGCCACGTAGCGCTGGGCCTTGCCCAGCAGCGCACCCACGGTGCGTGCCACACGCGGCAGCTTCTCGGGGCCGATGACGACGAGCGCCACTGCCCCGATGAGCGCGAGCTTGGATATGCCGAGGTCGATCATGGATCAGCCGCTGCGCCAGCGGCCCCGCCCGGTGCGCCCGTGGGGATCACGGGCCAGGAAGGGGCGCGGGCGAGGCGCCTCAGCTCTTTTGCTTGGCTTCGACGTCGATGGTGCCCTTGTCCGCAGAGCTGTTCTGCGTGACCTGGGCCGTGGGAGCGGCCGTGTCGGCGGGGTTCTGGCCGCCTTCCTTCATGCCGTCCTTGAAGCCCTTGACGGCGCCGCCGAGGTCGGAGCCGATGTTCTTGAGTTTCTTGGTCCCGAACACCATGACCACGATGAGCAGCACGATGAGCCAGTGCCAGATGGAAAACGTACCCATGTCAATCTCCAGAGAGGTGGGGTGAGCGCGCGCGCAATCCTGGGATTCTAAGCCGCCACCCGGGGTTCAACCGGCCATCCCGGCATGACACCGCGGGCCACAGGGATCAGCCCCGCACCCAGGGGCGGGGGCCGCCGATGACGTGCAGGTGCAAGTGGTGGACTTCCTGTCCACCCTCCTGGCCCGTGTTGCACACGATGCGGAATCCGCCTTCGGGATAAGGGTTGCAGCCCTGCTCCATCGCCAGCCTGGGGGCCAGGGTGAGCAGGCGGCCCATCAGGCGCTCGTGCTCGGGCCCGACCTGGGCCATGGAGGGGATATGCGCCTTGGGCACCATGAGGAAATGCACCGGCGCCCAGGGATTGATGTCGTGGAAGGCGAACACCTCATCGTCCTCGTAGACCTTGCGGGACGGGATCTGGCCGGCGACGATCTTGCAGAAGATGCAGTTCGGGTCGTGTGCGCTCATGGGTCGGTGGGCTTATTGCGGCATGGGGCGGTTGGCGTTCATGTTCACCATGCCCTTGACGATGCGGTAGAGAAACCAGATCGAGATCAGGCACCAGGCGATCCAGCCGGGCACGAAGAGCAGCAGCCAGAGGGGGATCGTCACCACGTACAGGATGGCGGCCCAGATGACCGAGCGGATGCGCCAGGAGAAGTGGCTGGCCTGCCAGGTGCCGGCGGCCTCGCCTTGCTTCACCAGGTCGATGATCAGCGCCACGATGAGCAGCGCGATGCCCGGCTGCGCCGAGGGCAGCACCGCGCCGACCGCCACGATGAGGTGCAGGATGTAGCTGAGCCAGCCCACGCTCTTGAGCGACTGGGCTTTCTCGTTGTCGGTGGTTTCCACGTCGATCACGTCGCTCATGGCATCACTCCTTCGCTTCGCGTTCGCGCACCTTGCGCAGGGCTTTTTCTTCCAGGCCACTCAGACCTTCGCGGCGCACCAGCTCGGCCACCACGTCGGACGGCCCGAGCCCGAAATGGGCCAGGGCGATCATGCTGTGGAACCAGAGGTCGGCCGTTTCGTTCACCAGCTTCTGGCGGTCGCTGCCGCCGTGCTCCAGGTCCTTGGCGGCCATCACGGCCTCGGTCGCTTCCTCGCCGATTTTCTTGAGGAAGGCCTCGGGGCCCTTGTGCAGCAGGCGCGCGACGTAGCTTTTCTCGGGATCACCGCCGTTCGCGGGCTTGCGGCTCTCGATCACGGCGGCCAGACGGGCCAGATCGTCGGTGCTGGTCAATTGGATACCTCCGCGCAGCGCGCTGCGGTGCGAGCGACGTCGGACGGCCGTGCGTCGCTCATGCCTATTTGTAGATGGATTCCGGGTCTTTCAAGACCGGCTCCACGGTGACCCATTGGCCGTTCTCGTGGCGCTGGAAGAAGCAGCTGTGTCGGCCGGTGTGGCAGGCGATGCCCGGCTCGTGCCCCAGCTGCGTGACCTTGAGCAGCACCACGTCGTTGTCGCAGTCCAGGCGGATGTCGTGCACGGTCTGCACGTGGCCGGACTCCTCGCCCTTGAACCAGAGCTTGCGGCGCGAGCGGCTGTAGTACACCGCCCGGCCCAGTTCGGCCGTCTTGTGCAGGGCTTCGCGGTTCATCCAGGCAAACATCAGCACGTCGCCGGTGGCGGCTTCCTGCGCGATCACGGGCACCAGGCCCTGCTCGTCCCATTTCACGGCGTCGAGCCAGTCCATCACAACCTCACCGGAATGCCGCGCTCGGCCATGCGGGCCTTGGCCTGCGCGACCGTGTATTCGCCATAGTGGAAGATGCTGGCGGCCAGCACCGCGTCGGCGCCGCCCTGCTGCACGCCGTCGGCCAGATGGTCCAGGTTGCCCACGCCGCCGGAGGCGATGACGGGCACGCTCACCGCGTCGGCCACGGCGCGCGTGAGCGCCAGATCGAAACCCGACTTGGTGCCATCGCGGTCCATGCTGGTGAGCAGGATCTCGCCGGCGCCGAAATCGGCCATCTGCCTGGCCCAGGCCACGGCGTCGAGCCCGGTGTTCTTGCGGCCGCCGTGGCTGTAGACGTCCCAGCCCTGGCCGTCGGCGCGGCACTTGGCGTCGATGGCGACCACGATGCACTGCGCGCCGTACTTGTCGGAGGCGTCGCGGATGACCTGCGGGTTGGCGATGGCCGCCGAGTTGAAGCTGGTCTTGTCGGCGCCCGCGTTGAGCAGGCGGCGCACGTCTTCCACCGTGCGCACGCCGCCGCCCACGGTGAGCGGGATGAAGACCTGAGAGGCCACCGCTTCGATGATGGGCAGGATCAGGTCGCGGCCGTCGCTGGTGGCGGTGATGTCGAGGAAGGTGAGCTCGTCGGCGCCCTGCTCGTTGTAGCGCGCCGCGATTTCCACCGGGTCGCCCGCGTCCCTCAGTTCGACGAAGTTCACGCCTTTGACGACACGGCCGCCGGTGACGTCCAGGCAGGGGATGATGCGTTTGGCGAGCATCAGGCCACGGCGCCGGGCCGCCCCCCGCAAGGCCGCCCCCCCTCGGGGGGCAGCGAACACACGAAGGGATGAGCGTGGGGGCGCAAATTAGCCATTCAGTTCGTCCGCGAGCTGCTGCGCGGCCTCGAAATCGAGGTCGCCGCTGTAGATGGAGCGGCCGCAGATCACGCCCTCCACGCCTTCGTCTTCCACCGCGCAGAGCTGGCGGATGTCGTCGAGCTTGGACAGCCCCCCCGAGGCGATGACCGGGATGGACAGGGACTGCGCCAGCTTGACCGTGGCCTCGATGTTGATGCCGCTGAGCATGCCATCGCGCCCGATGTCGGTGTAGATGACGGATTCGACGCCGTAGTCTTCGAACTTCTTCGCCAGGTCGACCACCTCGTGGCCGGTGAGCTTGCTCCAGCCGTCGGTGGCGACCTTGCCGTCCTTGGCGTCCAGGCCCACGATGATGTGGCCGCCGAAGGCCGTGCAGGCGTCCTGCAGGAAGCCGGGATTCTTCACCGCCGCGGTGCCGATGATCACGTAGCGCAGGCCGGCGTCCAGGTAGCGCTCGATGGTGTCGAGGTCGCGGATGCCGCCGCCGAGCTGCACATCCACCTCGCTGCCGATCTCCTTGAGGATGGCGCGGATGGCCTGCTCGTTCTTCGGCTTGCCCGCGAAGGCGCCGTTCAGGTCGACCAGGTGCACGCGGCGTGCGCCTTTGTCGACCCAGTTGCGCGCCATGGCGGCCGGGTCGTCACTGAACACCGTGGATTGGTCCATGTCGCCCTGTTTGAGGCGAACGCAGTGGCCGTCCTTGAGGTCGATGGCGGGAATCAGCAGCATGGTCTTGGGCAGGCGCGGGTGCGCGGCTCAGGGGTTCCAGTGGAGGAAGTTGCGGTAGAGCGCGAGACCTTGGTCCGCGCTCTTTTCGGGGTGAAACTGGGTCGCAAAAATGTTAGCGCGCGACACCGCAGCTGCAAAGCGGCCGCCGTAGTCCGCTTCGCCGACCACGTGCTCGGGCCGCTCGGGCCGCGCGTAGTAGCTGTGCACGAAGTAGAAGTAGGCCCCGTCGGCAATGCCCGCCCACAAGGGGTGCACGCCGCGCCCCAGGTCGTGGAACACCCGGTTCCAGCCCATCTGCGGCACTTTGTAGCGGCTGCCGTCGGGCTGGCGCTGGCCTTCCAGCTCGAAACGCACCACCCGTCCGGGGATCAGGCCCAGGCCCTCGGTGGGCCCTTCGTCGCTGCGGTCCAGCAGCATCTGCATGCCCACGCAAACGCCGAACAGCGGCTTGTGCGCGCAGGCGTGCAGCACCGCGTCCTTCAGGCCCGAGGCCGCGAGCGCGCGCATGCAGTCGCCCATGTGGCCCTGGCCAGGCAGCACCACGCGCTCGGCGGCCATCACATCCTCGGCGCGCTGGGTCACGACCACTTCCACACCGCTGCCGCGCGCGGCGTGCAGCACGGCCTGCGACACCGAACGCAGATTGCCGCTCTCGTAGTCGACGACGGCGACCGTCCTGGCTTTCATCACGGGGAAGGGAACGGGTTCAGAGCGAACCTTTGGTGGAGGGGATCACGTCGCCCAGGCGGGGATCGCGCTCGAGGGCGAAACGCACGGCGCGCGCGAAGGCCTTGAACACCGTCTCGGCCTGGTGGTGCGCGTTCTCACCGTGCAGGTTGTCCACGTGCAGCGTGACGCCAGCGTGGTTCACGAAGCCCTGGAAAAACTCGTAGGTGAGCTGGGTGTCGAAGGCGCCGATCATGCCGGCCTTGAAGGGCACGCGCATGTGCAGGCCAGGGCGACCGGAGAAGTCGATCACCACCCGCGAGAGCGCCTCGTCGAGTGGCACGTAGGCGTGGCCGTAGCGGCGAATGCCCTTCTTGTCGCCCACGGCCTTGGCGAAGGCCTGGCCCAGGCTGATGCCCACGTCTTCCACGGTGTGGTGGCCATCGATGTGCAGGTCGCCCTTGGCGATGATCTCCAGATCGATCAGGCCGTGGCGCGCGATCTGGTCGAGCATGTGGTCGAAGAAACCAATGCCGGTGGACAGCACGGCGACGCCGCTGCCGTCCAGGTTGATGCGCACGCCGATCTGCGTTTCGTTGGTATTGCGCTGCACCTGGGCGGCGCGGTCACCGGGACCCGGCGTGGGGAAAGTGGGCGTGGTGGAGGTCATATGGCGGTCTGCAGGGCCTGGATGAGCCGGGCATTCTCGTCGGGGGTACCCACGGTGAGCCGCAGGCACTGGGCCAGCAGCGGGTGCATTTTAGAAACATTCTTCACCAGCAAGCCGCGTGCCTTGAGGCCATCGAAGGCGCGCTGCGCGTCGGGTACCCGCACCAGCACCATGTTGGCCTCGCTGGCAAAGGCCTGAACCTTGGGCAGGCGGGCCAGCGCGGCCATCAGCGCGTCGCGCTGCTCGCGGATCACACCCGCTTGCTGGGCGAACACCTCGGCGTGCTCCAGCGCAAACAGCGCGCACTCGGCGTTGAGCACGCTCACGTTGTAGGGCGGGCGCAGCTTGTCGAACTCGTGCACGAGGGCCGCCGGGCCCAGCAGGTAGCCGATGCGCACGCCGGCCAGGCCGAACTTGGAGAGCGTGCGCATGAGCAGCACGTGCGCGTTGGCCTCGGGCCGGGCGCGCATCTCGTCCAGCCAGGTGTGGCTGGAGAACGGCTGGTAGGCCTCGTCCACCACCACCAGCCCGCCGAAGCGGGCGGCCTCGGCGATGAGGCGGCGCATGACGTCCGGGTCGAAGCGGTTGGCCGTTGGGTTGTTCGGGTACGCCAGGTAGGTGATGGCGGGCTGGTGCGCGCGCATCGCGGCCCGCATGGCGGCCTCGTCGAGCGCGAAGTCGGCGGTGAGCGGCACGCCGTGGAAGGCCAGGCCCTGCAATTGCGCGCTCATGGCGTACATCACGAAGCCGGGCAGCGGGGCCAGCAGGCTGGCGCCGGGCAGGTCGCAGCCCATGGCCAGCAGGGAGATCAGCTCGTCGGAGCCATTGCCCAGCATCAGCGCGTGGCCGGCGGGCAGGTCCACGTAGCGCTCCAGCGCGCGCTTGAGTTCGTCGATGCGCGCACCAGGGTAGCGGTTGATGGCCACGGCGCCCAGGCGCCGACCCAGCTCGGCCTGCAGCTCGGGCGGCAGGGGGAAGGGGTTCTCCATCGCGTCCAGCTTGACCAGGCCGGCCGATTCCTGGATGGCGTAGGCCTGCATGGACTGGATGTCCTGGCGGATGCGCGCGAGCGGGTTGGGGTTCACGGGGCTGTTCATCGGGGATCGCCTCGCATCGGGGGCACGGTGGGCAGGCGGAGTTCGGCGGCGCGCGCGTGCGCCTGCAGACCTTCGCCGTAGGCCAGTTCGGCGGCCACGGTGCCCAGGGTCTGCGCGCCCCGCTCGCTCACCTCGATCAGGCTGCTGCGCTTCTGGAAGTCGTACACACCCAGCGGCGAGGAAAAGCGCGCGGTGCCGCTGGTGGGCAGCACGTGGTTGGGGCCGGCGCAGTAGTCGCCCAGGCTTTCGCTGGTGTAGGCGCCCAGGAAGATGGCGCCCGCGTGCTTGAGCAGCGGTTCCCAGCGGTGCGGCTCGGCGCTGGACACCTCCAGGTGCTCGGGCGCGATGCGGTTGCTGATGGCGCAGGCCTCGTCCATGTCGCGCGTGAGGATCAGCGCGCCGCGGTCGTTGAGGCTCTTGGCGATGATGGCCGCGCGCGGCATGGTGGGCAGCAGGCGGTGGATCGCGGCCATCACGGCCTCGATGTAGGCCGCGTCCGGGCACAGCAGGATGCTCTGCGCGAGCTCGTCGTGTTCGGCCTGGCTGAACAGGTCCATGGCCACCCAGTCGGCCGGCGTGCTGCCGTCGGCCAATACCAGGATCTCGCTCGGGCCGGCGATCATGTCGATGCCCACGGTGCCGAAGACGCGCTTCTTGGCGCTGGCCACGTAGGCGTTG
This sequence comes from Hydrogenophaga sp. SNF1, assembly GCF_034421675.1. Classification (NCBI taxonomy): domain Bacteria; kingdom Pseudomonadati; phylum Pseudomonadota; class Betaproteobacteria; order Burkholderiales; family Comamonadaceae; genus Hydrogenophaga; species Hydrogenophaga sp. SNF1. The sequence continues at coordinate 930,066 of NZ_CP139793.1, read as the reverse complement.
CCCGGGCCGGTGATCTTGTCGACCTTGGGCACGGTGGCGGTGCCGTAGGCCAGCGCGGCCACGGCCTGGGCGCCGCCGATGGTGAAAGCGCGCGTGACGCCGGCCACGTGGGCCGCCGCCAGCACGAGTTCGTTGCGCTCGCCGCGCGTGGCGGTGGCGGCGCCGCTGCCACCTTCCACGCCACCGGTCGCCACGCTGCCGCGCACGGGCGTGGGCACCACCATGACGATCTCGGGCACGCCGGCCACGTGCGCGGGCACGGCGTTCATGATCAGGCTGGACGGGTAGGCCGCCTTGCCGCCGGGCACGTAGATGCCCACGCGGTCCAGCGGCGTGACCTTCTGGCCGAGCAGGGTGCCGTCCTCGTCTCGGTAGCTCCAGCTCTCGCCGTTGGCCTTCTTCTGCGCCTCGTGGTAGCGCCGCACGCGCGCGGCCGCGGACTGCAGGGCTTCGCGCTGGGCGGCGGGCAAGGCGTCGAAGGCGGCCTTGAAATCGGCCTGGCTGAGTTCGAGCTTGTCCACGCCGCTGGCCTGCAGGCCGTCGAAGCGCGCGGTGTACTCCAGCACGGCCGCGTCGCCGCGCTGGCGCACGTCGGCCAGGATGTCGGCCACCCGCTGCTCGATCGCGTGGTCCGTCTCGCTCGACCAATGCAGGCGCTCGGCAAAGCGCGCCTCGAAATCGGGCTGAGTGGTGGACAGGCGAAGAGGCTGGGCGGTCAGGGTCATGCGGTGGCGGGCTCCACGGCCCGGGCGAAGGCGTCGATGAGCGGGCGCAGCCGCGCCTGCTTGAGCTTGAGCGCGGCCTGGTTGACCACCAGGCGCGAGCTGATGTCCATGATGCGTTCGACCTCGATCAGGTTGTTGGCCTTGAGCGTATTGCCGGTGGACACCAGGTCCACGATGGCGTCGGCCAGGCCGGTGAGCGGGGCCAGTTCCATGCTGCCGTAGAGCTTGATCAGGTCCACGTGCACGCCCTTGCTGGCGAAGAACTCGCGCGCGATGGCGGTGTACTTGGTGGCCACACGCAGGCGCGAGCCCTGGCGCACGGCCGAGGCGTAGTCGAAGTCGGCCCGCACGGCCACGCTGACGCGGCAGCGCGCGATGTTCAGGTCCAGCGGCTGGTACAGGCCCTGGCCGCCGTGTTCGATCAGCGTGTCCTTGCCGGTCACGCCGAGGTCGGCGCCGCCGTGCTCCACGTAGGTGGGCACGTCGGTGGCGCGCACCAGCACCACGCGCACGTCGGCCTGGCTGGTGGGCAGGATGAGCTTGCGCGACTTCTCGGGGTCTTCGAGCACCTCGATGCCGGCCGCGCGCAGCAGCGGCAGGGTCTCGTCGAAGATGCGGCCTTTGGACAGGGCAAGCGTGATGGACGGGCTCATTTGACGCGCTCGATGTCGGCGCCGATGGCGCGCAGCTTCACTTCCATCTGGTCGTAGCCGCGGTCCAGGTGGTAGATGCGGTCGACGGTGGTCTCGCCCTCGGCCACCAGGCCGGCGATCACCAGGCTGGCCGAGGCGCGCAGGTCGGTGGCCATCACGGTGGCGCCGGACAGGCGCGGCACCCCCTCCACCATCGCCACCTTGCCCTCGGTCTGGATGCGCGCGCCCAGGCGCACCAGCTCGTTCACGTGCATGAAGCGGTTCTCGAAGATGGTTTCGGTCACCTTGCTGGTGCCCTCGGCAATGCAGTTGACGGTCATGAACTGCGCCTGCATGTCGGTGGGAAAGCCCGGGTACTCGGTGGTGCGGAAGCTCTGCGCCTTCATGCGGCCCGAGGCGCGGATGCGGATGAAAGGCCCGGCCGCGTTGGCGCCCGCCTCGATCTCCGCGCCCGCCTCGGTGAGCTTGTCGATCACCGCGTCGAGGTGGTCGGCGCGGCCGCAACGCAGCAGCACGTCGCCGCCGGTGGCGGCCACCGCGCACAGGAAGGTGCCGGCCTCGATGCGGTCGGCCACCACCTGGTGGTCGCAGCCGCGCAGGCGGTCCACGCCCTGCACGTGGATGCGGCTGGTGCCGTGGCCTTCGATCTTCGCGCCCATGCGGATCAGCATCTCGGCGAGGTCGGTCACCTCGGGCTCCTGGGCGGCGTTCTCCAGCAGGGTTTCGCCCTCGGCCAGGGCCGCGGCCATCAGGAAGTTCTCGGTGCCGGTGACAGTGACCATGTCGGTGGCGATGCGCGCGCCGTGCAGGCGCGAGCGGCCCTGGGGCAGGCGCGCCACCATGTAGCCGTGCTCGACCACGATCTCCGCGCCCATGGCCTGCATGCCCTTGATGTGCTGGTCGACCGGGCGCGAGCCGATGGCGCAGCCGCCGGGCAGCGAGACGCGCGCGCGCCCGAAGCGCGCCAGCAGCGGCCCCAGCACCAGCACCGAGGCGCGCATGGTCTTCACCAGGTCGTACGGCGCCTCGGGGTTCAGACCGTCCGGCGCCTGCAAGCGGATGCCCCCGCGCTCGCCCAGCGTGTCGGTGCGCACGCCCATGTTGTTGAGCAGCTGGCGCATGGTGGCCACGTCGCGCAGGCGCGGCACGTTGGTCAGCGTCACGGCCTCCTCGGTGAGCAGGGCCGCACACAGTTCGGGCAGCGCGGCGTTCTTGGCGCCAGAAATCGGCACCTCGCCGCTGAGCTTTCGGCCGCCGCGGATCAGCAGTTTGTCCATGGTGTCAGTGTTGGGCCGCCCATTCGGCGGGGGTGAGGGTCTGCATCGACAGCGCGTGCACTTCGTCGGTGTGCATGCGCTGGCCCAGCGTGGCGTAGACGGCCTGGTGGCGCTGGATCAGGCGCTTGCCTTCGAAAGCCGGCGACACGATGACCGCGGACCAGTGGCGGCCGTCGCCCGTCACCTCGATGTGATGGCAGGCCAGGCCCCCGGCGATGAGGGATTGCAGTTGTTCGGCGGTCATGGGATCAGTGGCGGACCTTGTAGCCGGTCTTGAGCAGGTGCAGGGCCAGGGCGCTGACCGCCAGCAGGGCTCCGCCCACCAGCGCCAGGCTCAGCCAGGGCGAGACGTCGCTGCGGCCGAAAAAGCCGTAGCGGAAGCCGTCGATCATGTAGAAGAAGGGGTTGAGGTGGCTCACGCTCTGCCAGAACGCCGGCAGGGAATGGATCGAGTAGAACACGCCCGACAGGAAGGTCATGGGCATGATGATGAAGTTCTGGAACGCGGCCATCTGGTCGAACTTCTCGGCCCACAGGCCGGCGATCAGCCCCAGCGTGCCCATCAGCGCGGCACCCAGCACGCCAAACACCAGGATCCACAGCGGCGCCACGAAACCGGGCTGCGCGAACAACCAGGCCACGATCAGCACGCCCAGGCCCACGGCGAGGCCGCGCACCATGGACGAGCCCACGTAGGCCACGAACCAGGCGCGGTGCGACAGCGGCGTGAGCAGCAGGAACACCAGGCTGCCCATGATCTTGCTCTGGATGAGCGACGAACTGCTGTTGGCGAAGGCGTTCTGCAGCACGCTCATCATCACCAGGCCCGGCACCAGGAAGGCGGTGTAGCTCACCTCGCCATAAACCACGGCCCGACCCTCGAGCACGTGCGCGAACACCGCCAGGTACAGCAAGGCGGTGATGACGGGTGCGGCCACGGTCTGGAAAGCGACCTTCCAGAAGCGCAGCACCTCTTTGTAGAAAAGCGTTTGCCAGCCAGTCATACCGATGCCTTCAGCGCCTGTTGGGCGGGGATCGCCGATGCGCCGCTGCCCGTGAGATCGAGGAACACGTCCTCCAGGTCGGCCTTGCGCACCTCGATGTCCTCGGGCATGACGCCGGCCTCGCGCAGGCGCGACAGCACGTGCTCCACGGCGCGCGCATCCAGCGCGGGCAGTTGCACCACGCGGCCCGTGATGCGCGCCTGCGCCGCGATGTCGGCCGGCAGGGCTGTGTCGGTCTTGAAGCGCAGCACGTTGGCCGCGGCGCGCGCCAGCAGGGCCGAGGTGGACTCCAGCGCCACCACCTGCCCCAGCTTGAGCATGGCGATGCGGCTGCACAGGGCCTCGGCCTCTTCCAGGTAGTGGGTAGTCAGCAGCACGGTGCTGCCCAGGCGCTTGTTCAGGCCCGAGACAAACTGCCACAGCGTCTGGCGCAGTTCCACGTCCACGCCGGCGGTGGGCTCGTCGAGCACGATGACGGACGGCTTGTGCACCAGCGCCTGGGCGATCAGCACGCGCCGCTTCATGCCACCCGAAAGCTGGCGCATGTTGGCCGTGGCCTTGTCGGCCAGGCCCAGACCACTGAGCAGCTCGTCGATCCAGTCGTCGTTGTGGCGGATGCCGAAGTAGCCCGACTGGATGCGCAGCGCCTCGCGCACATTGAAGAAGGGGTCGAACACCAGTTCCTGCGGCACGACGCCGAGCTGGCGGCGCGCGGCCTGGTAGTCGGTCTGCACGTCGTGGCCGTGCACGGTGATGCGGCCCTCGGTGGCACGCGCCAGGCCGGCCAGGATGCTGATGAGCGTGGTCTTGCCCGCGCCGTTGGGGCCCAGCAGACCGAAGAATTCACCCGGCTCGATGTCGAAACTGACCGAACGCAGGGCGTGCAGGTCGCCACGCGAGGTGGCGTAGGTTTTGGATACGTTCTGGAATGAGACGGCTGGCATGCGCAGCTACCGCGAATCCGGCCCGAGGCACGGGACATCCGTGGCGGGCGGGGAACGGGGGATTCTACGGCTGGGCCCTCGCCCGCGCTGGCGAAGGGGTGCCCCGGCAACGGTTCAGGCGGGCAGCAGTTCCTGCACGCCGTAGGCGGCGACCAGGTCGCGCAGGCGCGGCGGCCAGTGGGTCACGCTCAGCGAGCGCCCGGCGCGCTGGGCCTCGCGCCGCAACTCCAGCAGCAGGGCCACCGCGGACGAGTCGAAGCTGCGCAGCCCGCCGGCGTCGACCGTGAAGGCGCCCCCCGGCTGCGCGGCCAGCGCGCGGCGCAGGCCGTCCAGCGTGGCCGCGGCCTCCGCTGTCGTCAGCCGCTCGGGCAGGCGGGCCTCGCCCATCAGTTGGTTTTGGCGGTGGTACCGCCGGCCTTGTTGCGCTGCGCCAGGGTCTGGATCAGGCCGTCGATGCCCTTGGCATTGATCTCCTGGGCGAACTGGGTGCGGTAGGTCTCCACCAGCCACAGGCCCAGTACGTTCAGGTCGTAGATCTTCCAGCCATCGCCGGCCTTTTCCATGCGGTAGTCGAGCTGGATGGGCTCGCCGCGGCCACGCACCTCGGAGCGCACCACCACCTCGGTGTCACCGGGCTGCATGCGCAGGGGCTTGAAGCTGAGGGTCTGGTCGCGCACCTCGCTCAGGGCGCCAGAATAGGTGCGCACCAGCAGGGCCTTGAATTCCGCCTGCAGGCGCTGCTGCTGCTCGGGCGTGGCCTGGCGCCAATGGCGGCCCACGGCGGAAGCGGTCATGCGCGTGAAATTCACGTTCGGCATGATCTTTTCGTCCACCACGGCCATGATGCGGTCGAAGTTGCCGGCCTTGATGGCGGGATCGGCCTTGATCAGGTCGAGCACCTCGGTGGACAGGCGCTTGACCATGGCGTCGGGGGCCTCGGCGGCGCGGGCGGGCAAGGTGAAGGCGGTCAGGGCCAGCGCGATGCCGGCCAGCCAGGAACGTCGGTGCAGAAGAATCATGAAAGTCCTTTCCGGGCTTGTGGCCCGTGAGCCCGCATTGTGGCGAGGCGGCGCCCGTCGAATGTGACGGGTTCGCGAGGGATCGTGACGAGGCGTTTCAGCAGCAAGCGCCCACTATCGCCCTATTCCCCATCGCCCGTGCCAATGCCTTTGTCGATCATGTCGTCGATCTGACGCTGACGGCGGCCCAGGTAGAAGTCGCGCATGAGGCTGTACTTGTCGAGCGCGGCGCCTTCAAACAACTCGCCAGCGCGCAGCAGGCCGGCGCGCGTATCCACCACGCGCAAGGCATAGAGGGAATTGCGCGTGGGAATGTGGTTGACATGGTCCACCAGATCGCCCTCCCAGTCCACCACCAGGCCACCGGTGTCGCGCACGGTGGACGGGCCGAAGAACGGCAACACCACGTAGGCGCCCGGCGGCACGCCCCAGCGGCCCAGGGTCTGGCCGAAGTCGATGCGCGTGCGCGGAATGCCGGCCTCACCGGCGATGTCGAGCAAACCGCCCAAGCCCAGCACGGTGTTGACGCCGAAACGCAGCAGGTTGTCGGCGGTTTCGCGCGGGCGCAGCTGCAGGCCGGCGTTGACGGCGGACCACAGGTCGCCCAGGTTGCCGAAGAAGTTGTTGACCCCCGTGCGCACCGGGCTGGGCGTGATGTCGACGTAGGCCGTGGCCACGGGCTTGAGCACCGCCGTGTCGATCGCATCGTTGAAGCGGTAGACGCCGCGGTTCAGGGGCTCCAGCGGGTCCTTCGGGTTGGCATCGGGGCCGGTGGCGCAGCCGGCCAGCAGCACCAGGGCGGCGGCCACCGCCAGCGCGGGGCGGGGGGTGGAACGTGCGGGGGTCATGGGGTCTCCCAGTCGTGGACTGCTCTTTATTTATTGGGCGCCGGGTTCGGACTTCTTCTCACCACCTTCGGCCGCACGACTGAACAGGAACTGGCCGATCAGGTTTTCCAGCACCAGGGCCGACTGCGTCTGGGTGACCAGGGCGCCATCGGCCAGGTTTTCCGGGTCGCCGCCGGGCTCGATGCCCACGTACTGCTCGCCGAGCAGGCCGCTGGTGAGGATCTTCATGGAGCTGTCGCGCGGGAAAGCGTAGCGCTTCTGCAGCGTCAAGCCGACGCTGGCCTGGAAGGTCTTGTCGTCGAAACCGATGGTCTCGACCCGCCCCACCACCACCCCGGCCGAGCGCACGGCCGCGCCGGTCTTCAGGCCGCCCGCGTTGTCAAAACGCGCCGTGACCCGGTAGGTGGGCTCGAAGCTGATCTGCAGCAGGTTGGCCGACTGCAGCGCGAGAAACAGGATGGCCGCGCCGCCAATGAGCACGAACAGGCCAACCCAGAAATCGTTCTTGGAAGAGGTCATGGTCTTTCTCCGACGCATCCTCAGATGCTGAACATCATGGCGGTAAGCACGAAATCGAGGCCCAGCACCGTGAGAGAGGCCATGACCACCGTGCGGGTGGTGGCGCGCGATACGCCCTCGGGCGTGGGCTGGGCCAGGTAGCCCTGCAGCAGCGCGATGAAGGTCACGGCGAAGCCAAACACGGCGCTCTTGATGACGCCATTGCCGACGTCGTCCCAGACGTCCACCCCGCCCTGCATCTGGCTCCAGAAAGCGCCGCCGTCCAGACCGATGAGGCCCACGCCGACGACCCAGCCGCCGATCACGCCGACCGCACTGAACACGGCCGCCAGCAAGGGCATGGTGATGACACCGGCCCAGAAACGCGGCGCGAGCACGCGGCGCACCGGGTCCACGGCCATCATTTCCATGGCGCTGAGCTGCTCGCCGGCCTTCATGAGACCGATCTCGGCCGTGAGCGAGGTGCCCGCGCGGCCGGCGAACAGCAGCGCGCTCACCACCGGGCCCAGCTCGCGCACCAGCGACAGCGCCACCAACAGGCCCAGGGCCTCGGTGGCACCGTAGATGCGCAGCGTGTAGTAGCCCTGCAGGCCCAGCACGAAGCCCACGAACAGGCCTGAGACGCCAATGATGGACAGCGAGTGGTTGCCCAGGAAGTGGATCTGGTCTCGCACCAGACCGAAGCGGCGCAGCGCCGCCCCGCCCAGGAGCAGCAGGCGCAGGAACAGCCGCGCGCCATGGCCCAGCGCGGTGATGTGCTGGCGCACGGCGCGGCCGACGTGGGCGGGGTGCAGTGCCTTGAGCATCAGGCGGCTCCGTTGCCGAAGTCCTCGGCCAGCGCGGGCGCGGGGTGGTGGAAGCGCACGGGGCCGTCGGCCCGGGCGTTGACGAACTGCGCCACCAGCGGGTCGGTGCTGTGGCGCACCTCGTCGGGTGTGCCCTGGGCGGCGATCTTGCCGTTGGCCAGCACGATGACCTGGTCGGCGATGCCGAAGGTCTCGTCCAGGTCGTGCGAGACCACGATGCTGGTCAGGCCCAGCGCGCCGTTGAGTTCGCGGATCAGGCGCGCAGCGGTGCCCAGAGAAATCGGGTCCAGGCCGGCGAAGGGCTCGTCGTACATCACGAGCTCGGGGTCGAGCGCGATCGCGCGCGCCAGGGCCACGCGCCGCGCCATGCCGCCCGACAGCTCGCTGGGCATCAGGTCGCGCGCACCGCGCAGGCCCACGGCATTGAGCTTGAGCAGCACGATGTCGCGCACCAGCACCTCGGGCAGCTTGGTGTGCTCGCGCAGCGGGAAGGCCACGTTGTCGAACACGCTCATGTCGGTGAACAACGCGCCAAACTGGAACAGCATGCCCATGCGCCGGCGCGCCGCGTACAGCGAGCCCTGGTCCATGGTGGTGACGTCGGCGCCATCGAACAGCGTCTGGCCGCGCTGGGCACGGATCTGGCCGCCGATCAGGCGCAGCACCGTGGTTTTTCCGCCACCCGAGGCGCCCATGAGCGCGGTGACCTTGCCGCGCGGCACGGTCATCGAGATGTTGTCGAGGATCACCCGCGGGCCATAGCCGAAGGTGAGGTCGCGCAGTTCGACGAGGGGGGCGGAGGGTGTGGTGCTCATCAAGCAAAAGCCGGGTGAAAACCCGGCCGCTGCATGATACGGGATTCGCATGGGACGGGCTTCCGCCTCTTGCACCCGGTAACACCGCGCAACCGGCGTCGCCGGGCCGCGGGTGTTGGCGTCCCGAAGGACTGGCGCGACGCGCCGCTGGGGGTCAGCGGGGCAGGTCGGAATACCCCATCAGGAACTCATCCACCGACCGGGCCGCCTGGCGGCCCTCGCGGATGGCCCAGACCACCAGCGATTGGCCCCGGCGCATGTCACCGGCGGCGAACACCTTCGGCACGTTGGTCGCATAGCCGCCCGTGAAGTCGGTCGTGGCCTTGGCGTTGCCACGCGCATCCTTGTCGACGCCAAAGGCCTCGAGCACGGTGGCCACGGGGTTGGTGAAGCCCATGGCGAGCAGCACCAGGTCGGCCTTGTATTCCTTCTCGGTGCCCGGCACCTCGACGAACTTGCCGTCCTTGAACTCCACGTGCACGGTCTTCAGGCCCGTGAGCTTGCCGTTCTTGCCGACGAACTCCTTGGTGGAGATGGCGAACTCGCGTGCGCAGCCCTCTTCGTGGCTGGAGCTGGTGCGCAGCTTGAGCGGCCAGTAGGGCCAGACCAGGGGCTTGTTCTCCTGCTCGGGCGGCTGGGGCATGACCTCGAACTGGGTCACGCTGGTGGCGCCGTGGCGGTTGCTGGTGCCCACGCAGTCGGAGCCGGTGTCGCCGCCGCCGATGACGATGACCTTCTTGCCGTCGGCACGCAGCTGACCCTTGAGTTTGTCGCCCGCGTTGACCTTGTTCTGCTGGGGCAGAAACTCCATGGCGAAATGGATGCCGTCCAGCTCGCGGCCTGGCACGGGCAGGTCGCGGCTCTGCTCGGCGCCGCCGGTGAGCAGCACGGCGTCGAACTCGGCCTTGAGCTGCTCGGCACTGACGGTTTCCTTGGCCCAGTTGGTGACCTTGCTGCCTTCAGGCAGGGCACCCACCAGCACGCCGGTGCGAAAGACCACGCCCTCGGCCTGCATCTGCTCGACGCGGCGGTCGATGTGCGACTTCTCCATCTTGAAGTCGGGGATGCCGTAGCGCAGCAGGCCGCCGACGCGGTCGTTCTTCTCGAACACGGTCACGTCGTGGCCGGCGCGCGCCAGTTGCTGCGCGGCCGCCATGCCGGCGGGGCCGGAGCCCACCACGGCCACCTTCTTGCCGGTCTTGTGCTTGGCCGGCTGCGGCGCCACCCAGCCTTCGGCCCAGGCGCGGTCGATGATGGCGTGCTCGATCGACTTGATGCCCACCGGGTCGTCGTTCACGTTGAGCACGCAAGCGGCCTCGCAGGGCGCGGGGCAGATGCGGCCGGTGAACTCGGGAAAGTTGTTGGTGCTGTGCAGCACCGTGATCGCGTTCTTCCAGTCGCCCTGGTAAACGAGGTCGTTGAAGTCGGGAATGATGTTGTTGACCGGGCAGCCGTTGTTGCAGAACGGCGTGCCGCAGTCCATGCAGCGCGCGCCCTGGACCTTGGCCTGCGCGTCATCGAGCCCGACAACGAACTCCTTGTAGTGTTTCAGGCGATCGGGCACGGGCGCGTAGCCCTCCTCGATGCGCTCGTATTCCATGAAGCCGGTGACTTTTCCCATGGTGCTGTCCTGTATCTCGTGGGGCTGTTTCTCGTGGGCTTACTTCGCGGGTGCGGTGGCCTTCTTGGCCGAGCCTTGCGCCTTGGTGGTCGCGGCGGCGGCCGTCTGCTTCGCGGCCATCTCGCCGAGGGCGCGCTTGTACTCGTTCGGGAAGACCTTGAGGAACTTGCCGCGCGCCGTGGCCCAGTTGTCGAGCAGCTCGCGCGCGCGCTTGCTGCCGGTCCAGCGGTTGTGGTCCTCCAGAAGCTTCTTGAGCAAGGCCTCGTCGGTCTGGCCGCGGTGCCAGGCACCTGCGCTGGACGTGGCCTCCTGTTCCTTGGCCGTGGGCACGGGCTCCAGGCTCACCATGGCGGTGTTGCAGCGCTCGGCGAAACGGCCGTCCTCATCGTAGACGTAGGCCACGCCACCGCTCATACCGGCCGCGAAGTTGCGGCCGGTCTTGCCCAGCACCACCACGGTGCCGCCGGTCATGTACTCGCAGCCGTGGTCGCCGGTGCCCTCCACCACCGCGGTGGCGCCCGACAGGCGCACCGCGAAGCGCTCGCCGGCCACGCCGGCGAAGAAGGCCTCGCCCGTGGTGGCGCCGTAGAGCACGGTATTGCCCACGATGATGTTGCGCGTGGCCTCGCCGCGGAAGTCGATGCTGGGGCGCACCACCACGCGGCCGCCCGACAGGCCCTTGCCGGTGTAGTCGTTGGCGTCGCCGATCAGGTACATCGTGATGCCCTTGGCCAGGAAGGCACCGAAGGACTGGCCGCCCGTGCCTTCCAGCTGGATGCGGATGGAGTCGTCCGGCAGTCCTTCGGGGTGGTGCTTGGTGAGCTCGCCCGACAGCATGGCGCCCACCGAGCGGTTCACGTTGCGCGCGACCTCGATGAACTGCACGCGCTCGCCCTTCTCGATGGCAGGGCGGCACTTTTCGATCAGCACCTTGTCCAGCGCCTTGTGCAGGCCGTGGTCCTGCTGCTCGGTGTGCAGGCGCGGCACGTCGGCCGGCACGGCGGGCAAGGCCAGCAGGCGGCTGAAGTCCAGGCCGCGCGCCTTCCAGTGGGCGATGCCGGCGCGCGTGTCCAGCAGGTCGGCGCGGCCGATCAACTCGTCAAAGGTGCGGATGCCCAGCTGCGCCATGATCTGGCGCGCTTCCTCGGCGACGAAGAAGAAGTAGTTGACGACGTGCTCGGGCTTGCCCGAGAACTTCTTGCGCAGCACCGGGTCCTGCGTGGCCACGCCCACCGGGCAGGTGTTGAGGTGGCACTTGCGCATCATGATGCAGCCCTCGACCACCAGCGGCGCGGTGGCGAAGCCGAACTCGTCCGCGCCCAGCATGGCGCCGATGACCACGTCGCGGCCGGTCTTCATCTGGCCGTCGGCCTGCACGCGGATGCGGCTGCGCAGGCGGTTGAGCACCAGGGTCTGCTGGGTCTCGGCCAGGCCGATCTCCCAGGGGCTGCCCGCGTGCTTGATGGACGACCAGGGCGAGGCGCCGGTGCCACCGTCGTGGCCGGCGATCACCACGTGATCGGCCTTGCACTTGGCCACGCCCGCGGCGATGGTGCCCACGCCCACTTCCGACACCAGCTTGACGCTGATGCTGGCGTGCGGCGCCACGTTCTTCAGGTCGTGGATGAGCTGGGCCAGGTCTTCGATCGAGTAGATGTCGTGGTGCGGCGGCGGACTGATCAGGCCCACGCCCGGCACCGAGTAGCGCAGCTTGCCGATGTACTCGGACACCTTGCCGCCGGGCAGCTGGCCGCCCTCGCCGGGCTTGGCGCCCTGGGCCATCTTGATCTGCACCTGGTCGGCGCTCTGCAGGTACTCGGCGGTGACGCCGAAACGGCCCGATGCCACCTGCTTGATCTTGGAGCGCAGGCTGTCGCCGTCTTCCAGCGGCAGGTCGACCTCGACCACGTCCTCGCCGATGATGGACTTGAGCGTCTCGCCCTTGGTGATCTTGATGCCCTTGAGCTCGTTGCGGTAGCGGCGCTCGTCTTCGCCGCCTTCGCCGGTATTGCTCTTGCCACCGATGCGGTTCATGGCCACGGCCAGGGTGGCGTGTGCCTCCGTGCTGATGGAGCCCAGTGACATCGCGCCGGTGGCGAATCGCTTGACGATCTCCTTGGCGGGCTCCACCTCGTCCAGCGGGATGGCCTTGCTCGGGTCCAGCTTGAATTCGAACAGGCCACGCAGCGTCATCTGGCGGCGGCTCTGGTCGTTGATGAGCTGGGCGTATTCCTTGTAGGTGTTCCAGCTGTTGGCGCGCGTGCTGTGCTGCAGCTTGGCAATGGCGTCGGGCGACCACATGTGCTCTTCGCCGCGCGTGCGCCAGGCGTACTCGCCGCCGGCGTCCAGCATGGTGGCCAGCACCGGGTCGTCGCCGAAGGCGGCCTTGTGCATGCGGATGGCCTCCTCGGCGATCTCGAACACGCCGATGCCTTCCACGCGGCTGGCGGTGCCGGTGAAGTACTTGGCCACGGTGTCGCTGTTGAGGCCGATGGCTTCGAACAGCTGGGCGCCGCAATAGCTCATGTAGGTGCTCACGCCCATCTTGGACATGATCTTGGACAGGCCCTTGCCGATCGCCTTGGTGTAGTTGTAGATCGCCTTGTCGGCGCTCAGATCGCCCGGCAGGTCCTTGTGGATGGCCACCAGGGTCTCCATCGCCAGGTAGGGGTGCACGGCCTCGGCGCCGTAACCGGCGAGCACGGCGAAGTGGTGCACCTCGCGCGCGGTGCCGGTTTCAACCACCAGGCCGGCGCTGGTGCGCAGGCCTTCACGCACCAGGTGCTGGTGGATCGCCGAGAGCGCCAGCAGCGCGGGAATGGCCACCTGCGCCGGGCCGATGCCGCGGTCGCTGATGATGAGGATGTTCTTGCCGCCCTTGATCGCGTCCACCGCGGCCGCGCAAAGCGAGGCCAGCTTGGCCTCCACGCCTTCACGGCCCCAGCTCGCGGGGTAGGTGATGTCCAGCGTGACGCTGCGGAACTTGCCCTGCGTCACGGCTTCGATGTTGCGCAGCTTGGCCATGTCGGCGAAGTCCAGCACGGGCTGGCTCACCTCCAGGCGCATGGGCGGGTTGACCTGGTTGATGTCGAGCAGGTTGGGCTTGGGGCCGATGAAGGACACCAGCGACATCACGATCGCTTCGCGGATCGGGTCGATCGGCGGGTTGGTGACCTGCGCGAACAGCTGCTTGAAGTAGTTGTAGAGCGGCTTGTTTTTGCTCGACAACACGGCCAACGGGCTGTCGTTGCCCATGGAGCCGATGCCCTCCTCGCCGTTGGCGGCCATCGGGCTCATGAGGAACTTGATGTCCTCCTGCGTGTAGCCAAAGGCCTGCTGGCGGTCCAGCAGCTCGGGCGACACGCGCTCCACACCGGCGGCCTGGGGTTCCGTCTGCGCCACGGGCAACTCCTGCGCGGCCTCGCCGGCCACCGGGTGCTCGACGTCGTCCAGGCGGATGCGCAGGTTGTCGATCCACTGCTTGTAGGGTTTGCTGTTGGCGAGGTTGGCCTTGAGCTCCTCGTCGTCGATCATGCGACCCTGCTCGAGGTCGATAAGGAACATCTTGCCGGGCTGCAGGCGCCACTTGCGCACGATCTTGTTCTCGGGCACGGGCAGCACGCCGGATTCCGAGGCCATGATGACCAGGTCGTCGTCGGTGACGCAGTAGCGCGAGGGACGCAGGCCGTTGCGGTCCAGGGTGGCGCCGATCTGGCGGCCGTCGGTGAACACGATGGAGGCGGGGCCGTCCCAGGGCTCGAGCATGGCCGCGTGGTACTCGTAGAAGGCGCGGCGGCGCGGGTCCATGGTGGTGTGCTGCTCCCAGGGCTCCGGGATCATCATCATCACGGCCTGCGACAGCGGATAGCCCGCCATGGTCAGCAGCTCGAGGCAGTTGTCGAACGTGGCGGTGTCGGACTGGTGCGCGAAGCTGATGGGATAGAGCTTCTGAAGGTCGGCGCCCAGCACGGGCGAGCTCATCACGCCCTCGCGCGCCTTCATCCAGTTGTAGTTGCCCTTGACCGTGTTGATCTCGCCGTTGTGCGCGACGTAGCGGTAAGGGTGGGCCAGCGGCCACTCGGGGAAGGTGTTGGTGGAGAAGCGCTGATGCACCAGGCCCAGGGCCGACACGCAGCGCGGGTCCTGCAGGTCCTTGAAGTAGGTGCCCACCTGATCGGCCAGCAGCAGGCCCTTGTAGACCACGGTGCGGCTGCTCATGCTCACCACGTAGTACTCCTTGGAGTGCGTGAGCTTGAGGCGCTGGATGGCGGCACTGGCGGTCTTGCGGATCACGTACAGCTTGCGCTCCAGCGCGTCTTGCACGATGACGTCGTTGCCACGGCCGATGAAGACCTGGCGAATGATCGGCTCCTTGGCGCGCACCGTGGGCGACATGGGCATGTCGGCGTTCACGGGCACCTCGCGCCAGCCCAGCAGCACCTGGCCTTCGGCGGCGATGGCGCGCTCCATTTCCTGTTCACAGGCCAGGCGGCTGGCGTGTTCCTTGGGCATGAAGATCATGCCCACGCCATACTCGCCCGCGGGCGGCAGCGTCACGCCCTGCGCGGCCATCTCGGCCCGGTACAGCGCATCGGGCATCTGGATCAGCAGCCCCGCGCCATCGCCCATCAGCTTGTCGGCGCCCACCGCACCGCGGTGGTCCAGGTTCTCAAGGATCTTGAGTGCCTGCTCGACGATGGCGTGGCTCTTTTCGCCCTTGATGTGGGCCACGAAACCGACGCCGCAGGCGTCGTGCTCGTTCGCCGGGTCATAGAGGCCGTGCTGTTGCAAATGCGCTTTCTCGGCAGCCGTGTTCATGGCGCGCTTCCTTCTCGTCTGTGGGGCGAATCCGTTGGACCGCGGAGCTTATTGCATTGCACCATGCGTGCCAAGCATTTTTAATGGGGTCAGATTCCAATTAATTCGCCGACTGATACCTCTCCATAATAATTAGGGACATATCAAAAGAACCGAAGGTGACACGACGGCGCTTGCGCGATCAGCCCTCGGTCTTGGGTGCAGGCGCCCCCGGCGGGCGACCCCGCGCCGCACGCGACACCCGGCGACTGGTCTGCTTCTGCAACGCCTCGACGAAGCGGTCGTCGCCCAAGGCCCAACCATGCAAAGAGGCGTCGGTGATGGCTTTTTGCTGTGGCGCGCCGAGGCCTGTCCGCACGCACTCGGCGTAAGCGGCCTCACGCGCGAAGGGCGTGTTGCCCAGGGCCCAATAGACGGGATGGGGCGTGAGGTGGCGGTCCACGCGCTGCCCAATGTGGTGCAGATGGCTGGACCAGGGGTACTGCCGGGGCTCCATGACCATCCCAGCGCGCACCGGATTGAGCTCGATGTAGGCCATGCAAGCCAGGAAATAGCGCTCGGTCTGCACCAGCGTGGACTTGTAGCGCCCTTCCCACAAGGTGCCCGTGCGCTGGTGGCGATCGTTGAAGCGGCGCACGTAACTGCGGCCAACGTCCTGCATCCAGCGGGGCACACCCTCCACGGTTTCCGGTGTGGCCAACAAGTGGAAGTGGTTGTCCATCAACACCCAGGCGTGCAGCGCCACGCCGTGTTGGCGAGCGCGGGTGGTGATCAGTTCGAGCAGGGCGTCCCGGTCTTCGTCGTCGCGCACGATGGGCTGGCGGTTGTTGCCGCGCTGGATGATGTGGTGCGGGTAGCCGGCGACGGTCAAACGGGGCAATCGGGCCATGGCGCTCAATTCAATTGGAATCTGACCCCAATTAAAGCATGGAAGGTGGGGGAGGCCCCAGAGCCGGCCAGCCCCCCGTCAAGCCGGGAGCGTGCGCTGGATGCGGTGCGCGACCCAGAGGCCCAGCAGGGAGGCCGCGCCGGTGACGACCCAGGTGAGTTGCCACCCGCCCACTTGCGTGGCCACCCAGGCCACGAACGGCGGTCCGACAAACTGCCCCAGTGCCGATAGCTGCTGCATCCAGCCCACCGTCGTGGAAATGGTGTCTTCACCCGGTGCCAGGCGCACCGCCAAGCCGAACAGGGTGCCCGGGATAAGCCCGCCCAGGCCCGAGAAGGCCAGCACAGCAAGGTACTGCACCACGGGCGCGCCCCTCAGGCCAAAGGCCAACAGGGCCCCCAGGCCCATGGCGATGTAGGCGAAGCCCATCACAACGCGGGGGCGGCCGCCGCGCGCGATCCAGCGACCAGCCCCGATGTTGCCGCCCATGTTCACCGCCGCCGCGGCCGCGCTGAGCAGGCCCGCCAGCAAGCCACTCACGCCGGCCTGGGCCAGGATGGTGGGCAAGAAGCCCACGACCGCCAGCCACTGCCCCGAGTACAGGAAGAAAGCCACGGCCACCAGCCAGGGCCCAGGCGCACCCAGCGTGCGGCGCAGGCGCGGGCCCAGCGGCGCGCCCTGCCCCGCCAGCGCCGCGTCGGACGGCAAGCCGCGCCACAGGGCCACCAGCGCCAGCAGCGAGCAGGCCGTCAGCCCCAGCCAGACGGCGCGCCACCCGAGCCACTCGATGACCGGTGCGCCGAACAGCAAGGCCAGGGCCGTGCCCAGTGGCATGTAGGCGCCCCACCAGCCCAAGGCCTTGGCCAGCAGGCGCGGCTCGGCCACGTGGCGGCGGATCAGGCCCGGCGCCGGCAGCACGGCAAGCAGGAACCCCAGGCCTTCCAGCGCGCGCGAGGCGAGCAGGTCGGCCGGCGAGCCGGCCGTCGCGCCCCAGGCACTGCCCAGTGCCAGGGCCACCAGGCCGACCAGCATGATCCGGCGCGGTCCGATGCGGTCGGCCGCCAAGCCCACGAACAGGCCCAGCGCCATGCCGGCCAATTGCACGAGCGAAAGCAGGAAGCCCGCCTGCACCAGGCTCACGCCCAGCCCGGTCTGCAACGCGGGAATGGCGACGGGCAGCTTGCCGATGTGCAGGGCACAGGTGACGCCCACCGCCACGACCAGGGCGGCAGCGCGAACGGGATGGGACTCGGGCGGTGGTATGGCGGTCATGGAAACAGTACCGAGCCGAACAGGCGCTCGTGCTCGCGGATGGCAAAACGATCGGTCATGCCGGCGATGTAGTCGGCCACCGCACGCTCGATGTGCCGGCGTTGCCCATGGGCTTCGGGCATCTCGCCAGGCTCGGCCAGGTAGCGCGTGAAAAGATCGCCGATCACCTGGCGCGCGCGGCCAGTGGTCTCGACCACCTGCGGGTGACGGTAGAGGTTACGAAACAGGAAGGCCTTGAGCGCGCGGCTGCGCTCGCGCATGGCGTCGGAGAAAGCCACCAGGGCCGCCTGGGTGCGCGCCTCGTCGGCTGAGGCGACGCCCGAGTCGCGAAGGCGCCCGCGCGTTGCGGCGATCACGTCGTAGACCTGGTCGCTCAGCATGCGGCGGATGCTCTCGAACAACAGCCGGCGCCCCTGCAGTTGCGAGTGCTCCCGCAGGGCCTGGCGGCGGTAGTGGTCGAACAGCTCCACGGATTCGAGCTGCTCCAGGGAGAGCAGGCCCGAGCGCACGCCGTCGTCGATGTCGTGCGCGTTGTAGGCGATCTCGTCGGCCAGGTTGCACAACTGCGCCTCGAGCGAAGGAGCGCCGCCGCGCAGGAAGCGCGCCGCCACGCCGCCGGGCTCCAGCCGCTCCAGGCGTTCGGCGTTGTGCCGTGAACAGTGCTTCAGAATGCCTTCGCGCGTTTCGAAGGACAGGTTCAGGCCGTCGAACGCGGGGTAGCGCTCCTCGAGTTCGTCCACCACGCGCAGGCTCTGCAGGTTGTGCTCGAAGCCCCAGCCGTCGGGCGCGCGGCCATCGGGCCCAAGCGCCTGCAAGGCGGCGTGCAGCGCGTCCTGGCCGGCGTGGCCGAAGGGCGTGTGGCCCAGGTCGTGTGCGAGCGCGATGGCTTCGACCAGGTCTTCGTTGAGCCCCAGCGACCGCGCGATGCTGCGGCCGAGCTGGGCCACTTCCAGCGAGTGCGTCAGGCGGGTGCGGAACAGGTCTCCCTCGTGGTTGAGGAACACCTGCGTCTTGTAGACCAGTCGACGGAACGCCGTCGAATGGATCACCCGGTCGCGGTCGCGCTGGTAATCGGTGCGCGTGGGCGCGGGGGGTTCCGGGTGGCGCCGGCCACGGCTGCGCGCCGGATCGCTGGCGTACGGTGCAAGGCTCATGCCGGCTGGCAGCTTCGCGCGATCACCCCCGCCACGACGGCATCGCTGGCCGGGCGCATCGAGGCCCGGCCCGGTGGGTCGATGAGCACGAAGCGGATCTCCCCCGCCTCGGCCTTCTTGTCGACACGCATCAGCTCAAGGTAGCGCTCGGCATTGCGCGCGGGATCGAGCACCGGCGCCACCACCGGCAGGCCGGCGCGGACCACCAGGCGCTTCAGGCGCTCGACGAACGCCTCGTCCACCAAACCCAGCGCCTGCGACAGGCGGGCCGCCATCACCATGCCGCAGCCCACGGCCTCGCCGTGTAGCCAGGCGCCATAGCCCATGCCGGCCTCGATCGCATGGCCGAAGGTGTGGCCGAAATTCAGGATGGCGCGCAGCCCCGATTCGCGTTCGTCAGCGCCCACCACCTGGGCCTTGATCTCGCAGCTGCGCCGCACCGCGTGCGCCAGATGCGCCGGATCGCGCGCCATGAGGGCTTCGATGTGGTCCTCGATCCAACCGAGGAAGGCCATGTCGGCGATGGGTCCGTACTTGATGATCTCGGCCATGCCGGCACTGAACTCGCGGTCGGGCAGGGAGCGCAGCGCGTCGAGGTCGCACACCACGCTGAGCGGCTGGTGGAAGGCGCCGATCATGTTCTTGCCCAGGGGGTGGTTGATGCCCGTCTTGCCACCCACCGACGAGTCCACCTGCGCCAGCAAGGTGGTGGGCACCTGCACGAAGGGCACCCCACGCATGTAGCAGGCGGCCGCGAAACCGGTCATGTCGCCCACCACCCCCCCGCCCAGCGCGTACAGCACCGTCTTGCGGTCACAGCCGGCCTCCAGCAGGCGATCGAAGATGGTCTGCAGCGTCTGCCAATGCTTGTGCGATTCGCCGTCGGGCAGCACCACGTCCAGCACACGCGCATGGCGCCCGCTCAGCGCCGCGCGCAGGGACGCCAGGTACAGCGGCGCCACCACCTCGTTGGTGACAATCACGCCGGTGTTCGCCGTCGGCAGGCCGGCGAAGGTGCCGGCATGGCCGATCAGGTCGGCGCCGATGTGGATGTCGTAACTGCGCTCACCCAGGTCGATGGCGACGCGCTGGGTCTCGGTGGTTGAAATGGCGGGGGACATGGCCCGAGTGTATGCCGCCCCTCACGGGCGGCCGGCGCCCCTCACGGCGGCGTGTCGGCCCCGTCCGGAGGCGGGGCGCTGGACACCAGCCCGGCCAACTCCAGCTGCATCAGGATCATGTTGACCAGCGTGGCCACCGAGGGGCGTCCCGTGTCGATGGCGAAATGCGCCGTCTCGGCGTACAGCGGGTGCCGCTGCGCGTGCAGGTCCTTGAGCCGGGCCAAGGGATCGGCCACCTGCAACAGCGGACGGTGGCGGTCGTGGCGCAGACGGCGAAAAAGGTCCTCCGGCGTCGATCGCAGATAGACCACGCGGCCGCGCTCATGCAGGTGCCCCCGGTTCTCCGGGCGCAGCACGGCGCCGCCACCGGTGGCGATCACCGCCAACGGACCGGCGGTGACTTCATCAATGACCTGTGCCTCAAGATCCCGGAACGCCGCCTCCCCCTCGCGATCAAAAAACGCCCGGATGCTCGACCCTATGCGTTGCTCGATCACGTGATCGGAATCGACAAAAGGCAAACCCAGCCGCCGGGCCAGCTGGCGCCCGACGGTGGATTTGCCCGATCCAGGCAGCCCGACCAGGAAGACCGACTGCGTGGGGTTCAATTAGTTGATGGCGGTGCGCCCCAGGACGCGCGGCGTGATGAAGATCAGCAGCTCGGAACGCTGATCGATCTGGTTGCGCGACTTGAACAGGTTGCCCACGGCGGGCAGATCGCCCAGCAGCGGCACCTTCTGGATTTGGTTGCGCTCGGTGCGCTCGAAGATGCCGCCGATCACCACCGTGCCGCCGTTCTCCACCAGCACCTGGGTTTGCACGTGCTTGGTGTCGATGGCGATACCCTCGGAAGTGGTTTCGCCGCGGGTGTCCTTGTTCACGTCGAGATCGAGAATGATGTTGCCCTCGGGCGTGATCTGCGGAGTGACCTCCAGTTTGAGGTTGGCCTTGCGGAACGCGATGGCCGTGGCGCCGCTGGACGTGGCCGTCTGGTAGGGGAACTCGGTGCCCTGCTCGATCAGCGCCTTCACCTGGTCGGCCGTGACCACGCGGGGACTGGACACCACGCGGCCCTTGCCATCGGATTCCAGCGCCGAGATTTCCAGCGCCAGGAAGCGCGAGGCGTTCGGGCTGAACAGCGACAGGGCGTAGGACGCGGCCTGACCGGACGGGGGCAAGGCGGGCAGGTTCACGAAGGGGGCGGAGGTCAGAGACGGTCCGGTGGTCACGGCCCCGTAGTTGCTGCCGAAGTTGCCACGCACCGGGTTGCCATTGGCCGAGCCCACACCGAATTCCCGCACGCCACCGCCCAGGCGCACGCCGATGGATTTGCTGAAGTCGTCGTCGGCTTCCACGATGCGCGCCTCAATCAGCACCTGGCGGATCGGGATATCGAGCTTGGTGATCAGCTCCTGCACTTGGGCCAGGCGCGAAGGGATGTCCGTAACGAAAAGCTGGTTGGTTCGCGGCTCGGCGATCACGCTGCCACGGGGGGACAGGATGCGTGCGTTGCTGGAATTGCCTCCGCTGCTGACCGACGATGACACAGCCGTCAGTTGCGTGGCGATGTCGGCCGCCTTGGCGTAATTCATCTGGAACGATTGCGTGCGCACCTGCTCGAGGCTCTCCACCGTGGCGCGCGCTTCCAGCTCCTGCTTCTCGCGGGCCGCGATTTCATCGCGCGGGGCGATCCACAGCACGTTGCCCGACTTGCGCAGGCCCAGGCCCTTGGCCTGCATGATGATGTCCAGCGCCTGATCCCAGGGCACATCCTTCAGGCGCAGGGTGACCGAACCCGCCACGGAATCGGACGTCACGATGTTGAAGTTCGTGAAATCGGCGATGACCTGCAGCAGCGCACGGACTTCGATGTTCTGGAAGTTCAGCGACAGCTTCTCGCCGGTGTAGCCCGGGCCTTGGCTGAGCTTGTTGGGATCCACGCGCTGCTCGCGCACTTCCAGCACGAACTGGTTGTCGCTCTGGTACGCGGAATGCTCCCAGTTGCCCGCCGCCGCCACCACCATGCGCACGCGGTCGCCCGTCTGCGTGGTGGTCACCGACTGCACCGGCGTGCCGAAGTCGGTCACGTCCAGGCGGCGGCGCAGGCCCTCGGGCAGGGAACTCTTCAGGAACTCCACCACGAGGCCCGTGCCTTGCTGGCGGATGTCGACACCGACCTGGTTGTTCGGCAACTCGACGACGACACGCCCCGTATTGCCCGTGCCGCGGCGGAAGTCGATGTCGCGCAGCGAGCTCACGTCCAGGTTGCGGCTCTCGGCAAAATGCGTCGGCGGATTGGTTTGGGCCGTCACCGCTTCGGGACGCTCCATGACCACCAGCAGGCTGTTGCCTTCGACGCGCGTCTGGAACGGCGCCGGCTGCTTGAGGTTGATCACCACCCGTGTGCGTTCGCCCGCCTGGACCACGGTGGCCGAACGGAGATTGCCTTCGTTGATGTCAACAGTGCTGCGCCCCATGGCATTGGCCACGCCCGGAAAGTCCAGGGCGATGCGCGCGGGCGACTGCACGGTGAAGCTCGACGGCGTGGCCTTCAGGGGTTCCGACAGGTTGATCCGGACCACCTCGGCACCGCTTTGAATACCTCCGGTGACCGACTGGATGGCAGACTGCGCCTGCGCCCAGCAGGCCGACAGGACGAGACCGAGAACCAGCCCCCCCTTGACCATCCTCCGCCCCCACGCCGTTCCAGCGGTCGCCTGTTCTGGCTTGTTCATTTAGCGTCCTCTACTAGCTGCAGCGCCGTGGGGCGCTCGATCCATTCACCCGACGGGTCCTGCACGATTTCGCGCAAGGCGACTTCGGTTTCGGTGATGCGGGTTACGCGTCCGAAGTTCTGTCCCAGGTACTGTCCTTGACGCACCTGGTACAGCAAGCGGTCCACTTTGATCAGCGCCACCAGTTCCCCCGAACGGTCCAGGCTGCCGACCATGGTCATGGAGTCCAAGGGGAAGGCTTCGAGCGGCTGGCGCCGACGCGCCAGTTCGGGCTCGATCAGCGCGGCATTGGCGGCGCTTGCCGTTTGCGTGCCGCGCAGCAGGCTGGCCAGTTTTTCCGTGCTGAACGGCGGCGTTTCGCGCTCGACACTGTAGGGCTGTGGCTCGAACCGCGTGGGTTCGGGAATCGGCTGCACCGACGGTTTGATCGAATTGCGCTCGGCCTGCATCCAGGACCGCAGCTCGTCCTGCCCGGACGACGTGCAACCCGCCAACACAAGGCCCAGGACCAACAAGGAATAGGGGGCGAGGCGGCTCACTTCTTTGCCCCCTTCGCTTTTTGCTGGGCCGCGACTTCCTCGGGGTCCAGGTACCGGAAGGTCTTGGCCACGCCATCCATCGTCAAGTAACCGTCGCGGGTGGCGATGGGCGTCAGGCTGAGGTTGTTCAAGGTAACGATGCGCGACAGGTTGGCGATATCGGCGGCGAACAGGCCGACGTCGTGGTATTTGCCCGTGACCCGAATGGCGATCGGCAGCTCGGCGTAGTACTCACGGACCACCACCTGTCCGGGACGGAACAGTTCGAACTGCAGGCTGCGCCCCAGACCGGCTTGGTTGATGTCGGACAACAAGGCGTCCATTTCGGCCTTGCTGGGCAGTTGCTTTTCCAGCTGCGTCACGTACTGCTGCACCTGCTCCAGCTGCTTGCGCAAGGCGTCGAGGTTGACGGCCTGCACCAGCTTGCTGCGGTAGGTGGTGCGCAGTTGCTCCTCGCGGGCCTTCTCGGCCACCAGCTCCTCGTCGACGCCCTTGAGCCAGACGAACCACAGCGCGGCCACGACGCCCAAACACACGGCCACGAACAGCAGGTTTCGGGGCAGCGCCGGCCACAAGGACGGGTCGTTGGGATCGAGGCCGGTGAACTGGGCACGCAGCTTGTCCTGCACGCCCTTCAGATCGATATTGATGCTCGACTTCTTCGCCATCACGCCACCCCGGGTCAGACTTTGCCCGCCGCGGGTGCGGTGGCTGGCGTGGCCGGCGCCGGCGTGACCGCCGGCTTGCGCAAGGTCACGCGCATGGTGAAGTTGGCCACGCGTCGCGCATCGGCGCCACTGATGGCCGCGTTGGCGGACACGATTTCCACCAGCTCAGGACGCGTCAAGGCGGGGCTGTTGTTCGACAGATTGCGCAACAGCTCGGACACGCGCTCCTGCGACTGCGCGGTGCCCGTCAACAGCACGCTCATGTTTTCCTGCTTCATCGACCGCAGGAAAACGCCCTTGGGCAGTTGATTGACGAGTTCCTCCAGCAGATAGACCGGCAGGTTGCGCCCCGCCTGAAGGTCCTCGACGGCGGTCTGACGCGCCCGCAGCGACGCGATTTGCTGCTGCAGCGTGGCGATGTCCTTGATTTCCGCGTCCAGCTTCGCGATTTCCTGGGTCAGGAACTGGTTGCGGTCTTGCTGGATGGAGATCTGGCCCTGATACCACGTGAAGACAGCGCCACCGATGATGCCGCCCAGCAGCGCCGACAAGCCCAGCTGCGTATAGAACTGTTCCTTCTGGCGCTTGCGCGCTGCCTCGCGATGGGGCAGCAGGTTGATGAGGATCATTGGTAGAACCTCCGCAGCGCCAGCCCGGTGGACGTCAGGTAGGCCGGTGCCTCACGCGAGATCTTTCGCGCCTGCACACCCGTCCCCAGCTCCATCGCATCGAACGGGTTGATCAGCATGCACGCGAACGAGGTCTGGTGGGTGACCGCCTCGGTGAGCCCCAGCAAGGCGGCGCTGCCACCGGCCAGAAGGATGTGGTCGATCTTGTTGTACGGCGTGCTGGTGAAGAAAAACTGCAGCGCGCGACCGATTTCCTGGGCAAGGCTCTCGATGAACGGTTCCAGCACCGCGCTCTGGTAGTCCTCCGGCAGGTCACCCGAGCGCTTCTTCGCTTCCGCCTCGTCGGGCGAAAAGCCGTACTGGCGGATGATGAGCTGGGTGAGCTGACCGCCCCCAAACGCTTGGTCGCGCTCGTAGAGCACTTCGTCGTTGCGAATGACCTGCAGGCTCGTGGTCATGGAGCCGATCTCGAACAGCGCCACCAGCGCGTCCACTCCCTGGTTCGGCAAGGTTTCGATCACGCGGCCAGCGGCCAGCCGCGACGCATAGGATTCGACGTCCATGACCACGGGTTTGAGCCCCGCGGCTTCGGCCAGACCCTGCCGGTCGGATACCTTTTCCTTGCGGGAGGCGGCGATCAGCACCTCAACGTCGCCCACGGACGTCGCGCTGGGGCCGACAACGCAGAAATCGAGGCTCACCTCGTCGAGCGAGAACGGAATGTACTGGTTGGCCTCGGACTCGACCTGCGCCTCGAGCTCCTTGTCGCTCATGCCGCCCGGCAGCACGATCTTCTTGGTGATCACCGCCGAGGCCGGCAACGCCAGGGCCACGTTTTTCGTCTTGCTGCCGCTCTTGCGGACCACCCGGCGCACCGCGTCGGCCACCTCATCGAATTTTTCGATGTTGCCGTCGGTGATCCAGCCGCGTTCCAGCGGTTCCATGGCACACCGCTCCAGCACGAACTCGCCGGCGCGGTTGCGGCTGAGTTCGACAAGCTTGACGCTCGACGAACTCACGTCAATGCCCAGCAGCGGCGCTGGCTCTCGGCTGAATAGCGATCCCAGTGAGATCAAGATGGCCCCCAAATCGCATGGCGATGTACTACGCCAGACTTAAGAATTCACTTCAATGCTAGCAGTAAGCCCATTGAGCGGCAAAGATTTTTTGCCAAACGCACAAATCGAAACGTTGTCAAAAGCCGACGGGATGAAGGGCCGACGCGATGGTCTGAACCCCCACCGACAATCCGGTCTACAAGCCCAAACCCCTACGTTCCGTTCATTCCATGTCGGCACCTTGCCCGACTTCTAAAATGCGGCACGTTTCCAGTCCGAGTTCGCATGCCCCAAGAATCCCAGCCCTCTCGCGCGGCTCCTGCCAAGGCAGTATCTGCGGCGCCCCGCACGCTCATCTGGATCGGTCGCTTGGTGGTGGTTGTCGCCGGACTGGCGGCGGCAGGTGTTGCGGCCATGCTGATGGCCCTTGGCATCGCCCTGGCGGTGGCCTACCCCAATCTGCCGGACGTCACGGGCCTGGCCGACTACCGACCCAAGCTGCCTTTGCGCGTGCTCGCCGTGGATGGCCAGCTCATCGGCGAGTTCGGTGAAGAGCGGCGCAACCTGCTGACCATCGACCAGATCCCCGACGTGATGAAACACGCGGTGCTGGCCATCGAAGACGCACGCTTCTTCGAGCACAGCGGCGTGGATTACCGCGGCATGGTGCGCGCCGCGCTGGCCAACCTGCGCGAGGCCAAGAGCCAGGGCGCCTCCACCATCACCATGCAGGTGGCGCGCAACGTCTACCTGTCGGCGGAGAAGAGCTACACGCGCAAGATCTACGAGGTGCTGCTCACCTTCAAACTGGAGCACATGCTCACCAAGGAGCAGATCCTCGAGATCTACATGAACCAGATCTTCCTGGGCCGGCGGGCGTATGGCTTCGCGTCGGCCTCGCAGATCTACTTTGGCAAACCGCTGAAGGACGTGACCATCGCCGAGGCCGCGATGCTCGCGGGCCTGCCGCAGGCGCCTTCGGCCTACAACCCGGTCCGCAACCCCAAGCGCGCCCGCACGCGCCAGCTGTACATCATCGACCGCATGGTCGAAAACGGCTTCATCACCGCCCAACAGGCCGAAGAAGCCAAGGCCCAGGAGGTCAAGGTCCACCGCGGTGCCATGGAGGACAGCCTGCGCGCGGAGTTTGCGGCAGAGATGGTTCGCCAGGCCATCGTGGCCCAGTATGGCGAGGCCGCGTACACGCGCGGCCTGGTGGTGTCCACCACCATCGACCCGCGCGCCCAGGAAGCCGCCTACCGCGCCGTGCGCCAGGGCGTGCTGGACTACGAGCGCCGGCAGTTCTACCGCGGCCCGGAGCTGTTCATCAACCTGCCCGAGGACGCGCAGGAACGCGACACGGCCATCGACGAAGCCCTCGCGGAACGCCCCGACAACGGGGACCTGCTGTCGGCCGTGGTGCTCCAGGCCGACCCCCGCAAGGTGGTGGTGGTGCGCCAGGACGGCGACCCGATCGAGATCACCGGCGAAGGCCTCAAGCCGGTGCAGAGCGGCCTGTCGGACAAGGCCGGGCCAAACATCAAGCTGCGCCCCGGCGCCGTCGTGCGCATCGTCAAGGTGGGCGACAAATCCTGGCGCGTGACGCAGTTGCCCGAGGTCGAGTCCGCCTTCGTGGCGCTGGACCCGCGCAACGGCCGCATCGCTGCCGTCATCGGCGGCTTCGACTTCAACAAGAACAAGTTCAACCACGCCACCCAGGCCTGGCGCCAGCCGGGGTCCAGCTTCAAGCCCTTCATCTATTCCGCCGCGCTGGAAAAGGGCCTGACACCGATGACGGTGGTGAACGACGCGCCGCTGTTCTATTCCGCCGCCGAAACGGGCGGCAAGCCCTGGGAGCCGAAGAACTACGACGGCCAGTTCGAAGGCCCGATGTCGGTGCGCCGCGCGCTGGCCAAGTCCAAGAACATGGTGTCCATTCGCGTGCTGCAGCTGGTGGGCACGCAGAACGCGCAGAACTGGGTCACGCGCTTCGGCTTCGAGGCCGACAAGCACCCGCCCTACCTCACCATGGCGCTGGGCGCCGGTTCGGTCACGCCGCTGCAGATGGTCACGGCCTATTCGGTGTTCGCCAACGGCGGCCACCGGGTGACGCCCCTGCTGATCACCCGCGTGACGGACGCGCGCGGGCGCGTGCTGTTCGAAGCACCACAGACCACACTGGACAACGCGCCACAGGCGATCGAGCCGCGCAACGCCTTCATCATGAACAGCCTGTTGCAGGAGATCACCCGCTCAGGCACCGCCGCGCGCGCGCAGGCCACCCTCAAGCGGCCCGACCTGTATGGCAAGACCGGCACCACCAACGACGCGGTGGACGCCTGGTTCGTCGGCTACCAGCCCACGCTGGCCGCCGCGGCCTGGGTGGGCTACGACACGCCGCGCAACCTGGGCAGCCGAGAAACCGGCGGCGGCCTGGCGCTGCCGATCTGGATCTCCTTCATGCAGGAGATGCTGAAGAACGTGCCCGTGACCACCTACAGCGCGCCGCCCGGCGTGGTCAACATCGGCGGCGAGTGGTACTACGAAGAATACGGCCCGGGCAATGGCGTGCATGGGCTGGGCCTGGCGGATCCCTGGCCTGGCGCGCCCGCCGGTGCGGCGGTCGATGCCAATGGCGTGCCGATGGCCCCGCCGCCGCCGCAGCCACCGGTGGAAAACCGGCGCAGCATCCTGGACCTGTTCAGGAACTGAAGCGCAGCGCCTGGCCCGACTGCTCGCTCGCGTAACGCGACAGGTTCTCGAAGAACTCGCCGTTGCCCTTGGTGTCTTGCCAGGCGCGGCCATCGTGCTTGTAGTGAAAACCGCCGGCGCGTGCGGCCATCCACACCTCTTGCAGCGGCTTCTGCAGGTTGATCACGATCTGGCTGCGGTTGGCGAAGGTGAGTGTGATCATGCCGCCCACGCGCTGGTTGTCGATGTCCGCATCGGTGTCTTCGTTGATGCGGTCGCAGTTCAGTTCGATGGCGCGCAACAGGGCCTCGGCGCGATCCTGGTATTCGAGGTCGGTCATACAATGCGCGGATGTTTGGGTGGCTGCGCATTCTAGGTCGCTGTTCAGGCCCCGCTCGGGTCATGGCCTTGTCGCTGCTGCTGTCGGGCTTGGCGGCTTGCGGCCAGAAAGGTCCGCTCTATCTGCCGCCCCCCAAGAGCCCCGAGACCACGCCCAAGCCCGCCAACAATGCCCCTGTCGCCCCTGCCCGCCTTCCTGACGCAACGTCACGGTGAACTGCACGTCGAGGACCTGAGCCTCGACAGCCTGGCCCGGGCCCACGGCACCCCACTCTTTGTCTACAGCCAGGCCGCCATGCTGCAGGCCCTGGGCGCGTACCAGCGTGGTCTCGCCGGGCGCTCGCACCTCATCTGCTATGCGATGAAGGCCAACTCCTCGCTGGCCATCCTGCAGACGCTGGTGCGCGCGGGCTGTGGGCTGGACATCGTCTCGGGCGGCGAGCTGGAGCGTGCACTGGCCGCGGGCTGCGCGCCGGAACGCATCATCTTCTCGGGCGTGGGCAAGACCCGCGCCGAGATGCGCCGCGCACTCGATGTCGGCATCGGCTGCTTCAACGTCGAGAGCCGCGCCGAGCTGGCCGTGCTCGACGAGGTCGCGCGCGCGGTCGGGCGGCGCGCGCGCGTGAGCGTGCGCGTCAACCCCGACGTGGACGCGCAAACGCATCCCTACATTTCCACCGGCCTGAAGGACAACAAGTTCGGCATCGCGCACGACGAGGTGCTGGACACCTACCGCCAGGCCGCGTCGTGCAGCGGCCTCGAGGTGGTCGGCATCGACTGCCACATCGGCTCGCAGATCACGCAGGCGGCGCCCTACCTCGACGCGCTGGAGCGCGTGCTCGACCTGGTCGCCGCCATCGAAGGCCTCGGCTTGGGCCTGCGCCTGCACCACATCGACTTCGGCGGAGGCCTGGGCATCGACTACCGCGGCGACACGCCACCCGCCGCCGACGCGCTGTGGGCGCAGTTGCTGCAGCGCCTGGACGCGCGCGGCTTCGGCGACCGCCAGATCCTGATCGAGCCGGGCCGCTCCATCGTGGGCAACGCCGGTGTCTGCTTGACCGAAGTGCTCTACCTCAAGCCCGGGGAACACAAGAACTTCCTCATCGTGGACGCGGCCATGAACGATTTGCCGCGCCCCGCGATGTACCAGGCCTACCACCGCATCGAACCGCTGCGCGCGCGCGCCGACACCGCTCCGCTCACCTGGGATGTGGTCGGCCCCGTCTGCGAGAGCGGCGACTGGCTGGGCCGTGACCGCGAGCTGGCGGTGCAGGCCGGCGACCGGCTGGCGGTGCTGTCGGCTGGCGCCTACTGCATGAGCATGGCCAGCAACTACAACACGCGCGGCCGCGCCGCCGAGGTGCTGGTCGATGGCGCCCGGGCCACCGTGATCCGCCAGCGCGAAACCGCCGCCGATCAGATGCGGCTGGAAACGCCCCTGCCCTGAGGCGCGCCCCAGCGCCGCCAGGCGCGCCAGCCCAGCAGCGCGGCGAAGAGGACCGCGTACACCGCGACCTCGTTGAAGTCGTGCTTGCCCGCGCGCATCCAGAAGAAGTGCAGCACCGCCAGCACCGCCACCGCATAGACCAAGCGGTGCAGGGCCTGCCAGCGCGGCGCCCCCAGCGCGCGGATGGCGCGGTTGAAGGATGTGGCCGCCAGCGCGAGCAGCAGCAGCCAGGCCAGCGTGCCCACGAGAATGAAGGGGCGTTTGGGGATGTCGGCGACGACCTCGGCCCAGTCGAAGCCCATATCGAACCAGACGTACGCCAACCAGTGCAGCGTGGCGTAGAAGAACACGAACAGCCCCATCATGCGCCGAAAGCGCGCCAGTGCCGGCCAGCCCAGGCTGACGCGCAGCGGCGTCACCAGCAGCACCAGCACCAGGGCGCGCAATGTCCAGTCGCCCAGGGACCGGATCAGCGCCTCGGCGGGGTTGGCGCCCAGGCGGTCGGCCGCCGCGGCCCAGAACAGCCAGGCGAAAGGCAGGAGCCACACGGCAAACACCAGGGGTTTGGCCAGCGGGTGCAGCAACGCCCGCTGGACCGCGGCGCGGCTCAGCGAACGCCCTCCGTGCGGCGCGGGGTGGGCCCCTTCGGGCGGCCGGGCGGAGCCCATGGCCTCAGTAGAACTTGCGCAGGTCCATGCCGGCGTAGAGCTGGCCCACCTGCGCTTCGTAGCCGTTGAACATCAGCGTCGGGCGCCGCTTGGCGAACAGGCCACCGCCCTCGCCAATGCGCCGCTCGGTCGCCTGGCTCCAGCGCGGGTGCGCCACCTGCGGATTCACGTTGGAGAAGAAGCCGTACTCTTGCGGCGCCGCCAGATTCCAGGAGGTGCGCGGCTCTTTCTCGACGAAGCGGATCTTCACCAGGGACTTGCCGCTTTTGAAGCCGTACTTCCAGGGCACCACCAAGCGCACCGGCGCGCCGTTCTGGTTGGGCAGCACCTCGCCGTACAGGCCGAAAGCCAGCAGCGTGAGCGGGTGCTGCGCCTCGTCCAGGCGCAAGCCTTCCACATACGGCCATTCCAGCACGTTGGCGCGCAGGCCGGGCATCTGCTGCCTGTCGGCCAGCGTCACGAACTCCACGTACTTCGCGCTGCCCTGCGGCTCCACGCGCTTGATCAGCTCGGCCAGTGAATAGCCTTGCCAGGGCAGCACCATCGACCAGCCCTCGACGCAGCGCAGGCGGTAGAGGCGCTCTTCCATGGGCGCCAGCTTGAGCAAGGCGTCGAGGTCGAAGCGCCCGGGCTTGTTCACCAGGCCTTCGACCTCCACCGTCCAGGGACGGGTCTTGAGCGTGCCCGCGTACCGCAGCGGATCGCTCTTGTCGGTGCCGAACTCGTAGAAGTTGTTGTAGCTGGTGGCGTCCTCGTAGCTGGTGGGTTTTTCCACCGTGGTGGCCCCGGGCACCGTGGACATCTTGCCCGGCAAGGCGGCCAGCTTGCCAGGGCGCGTCGGCGACGCCTGGGCCCAGGCATCGCGCGAAGCCCAGGCCACGCCCGCGGCGGCCAGGCCGGCCAGCCATTGGCGGCGCCCCAGGTAGGCGTGGCGCGGGGTGATTTCGCTGCTGCGCGGATGAACGAAACCGTCGCGGTCGGTTCGGATGATCATGGCCGTGTCCTCAGTGGCGCGCGGACGCGAGGAATGCCGCGCCCGCCACCCGTCTGTCGTGTGATCCGCCGGAACCTTACGCGGTTCCGGACTCAGAGGGTGCCGTAGCTGTGCAAACCCGAGAGGAACATGTTGACGCCGATGAAAGCGAAGGTGGTGATGGCCAGGCCCACCAGCGCCCACCAGGCGGCCACGGTGCCGCGCAGGCCTTTCATCAGCCGCATGTGCAGCCAGGCCGCGTAGTTGAGCCAGACGATCAGCGCCCAGGTCTCCTTCGGATCCCAGCTCCAGTAGCCACCCCAGGCCTCGGCGGCCCACAGGGCGCCCAGCACGGTGGCGATGGTGAAGAAGGCGAAGCCGACCGCGATGGCCTTGTACATCACGTCGTCCAGCACCTCGAACGAAGGCAGGCGTTCGGCGATGCGGCCGCGCACCGACAGAATGCCGCCCACGATGAAGGCCGACACGCCGAAGTAGATGAACCAATAGACGCCGCCCTTGTCGGTGGCGCCCTGGCGGAACACCAGCGGCTCGAAGCACAGCACCACGCCCAGCACCCACAGCGGCGCCAGCTTGTACCAGCGGGTCTCGCCGGCGCTTTGCTTGATGAGGTAGGCGAAAGCCAGCATGGCCGCGATCGCGAAGGTGCCGTAGCCGATGAAGTTGGCCGGCACGTGCAGTTTCATCCACCAGCTCTGCAGCGCGGGCACCAGGGGCTGGATCTCGTGCGCCTCGCGCACCACCGTGTACCAGAGCAGAAAGCCCACGGCCGCGCTCACGATCAGCATGGCGAAGGCGCCCATGCGGCGCGTGCTGTACTGCTGCTCGTAGTAGAGGTAGAAAGCCGCCGTCATCCAGCAGAACAGCACGAAGACCTCGTAAAGGTTGCTCACCGGGATGTGGCCGATGCCCGGGCCGATCTGGTGGCTTTCGTACCAGCGCACCAGCGAGCCGATGAGCGCCAGGCCCACCGCCACCCAGGCCAGGCGCGAGCCCAGCGCTTCAAGGGCATCGCCCGCGCGCGTGAACATGCCCAGCCAGTAGAAGGCGGTGCTCATGAAGAACAGCACGCTCATCCACAGGATGGCCGACTGGCTGGAGATGAAGTACTTGAGCAGGAAGACCTGATCGCCGCGCGCCAGGTCGGCGCCGCCGCCCGGGGCCTGGTACAGCCAGATGGCCAGCAGGGCAAAGGCCGCGACCACCGCCGCCAGCTTCTGCAGCGGGCGCCAGAACCAGCCCAGGGCGACCATGCTGGGCACGGTGCCGGCGAGGATCCACTTCTCGTAGATGTCCATGGCGCCGCCGTAGCGCAGGAAGGCCAGCACGGCGCCGGCCAGCACGAACGCGGCGAACAGCCAGTCCCAGCGGTTGCGGCGGGCGAAATAGCCAGGGGCCAGTTCGGCGCCGCCCGAGGACTTCTTGAGCGTGATGGTTTGCGTGGCGGTGGTGGTGTTCATGCGGTCACCTGGAAAGCAATTGGGTCTTGAGCTGGTCGAACTCGCGGTCGGCGTCCAGCGTCTTGCGGTTGGTGGACAGGGCCATGCTGGCCTGCGCCCCCTGCCCGCTCGGCGTCAGCCAGACCCACAGGCGACGCTCGCGGACGTAGAGCATGGCAAAGACGCCGATGATGAGCAACAGGCAGCCCAGGTAGACGACCGTCTTGCCCGGGGCGCGGGCCACCTGGAAGACGCTGGCCTGCACATGGGTGAAGTCGGTCAGCTCGAAGGCCATGGGCGCCGGGTAGAAGAAGGTATCGGACAGGCTGATCACCGCCTGGGTCATGAAGCGCTGGGCGGGTTCGTCGCGCGCCAGCGGCGCCAGCCCGGCCTTCTCGCGGCTGAGCTGCAGCAACTCGAACAGGGTGCCGTTGAGAATGCGCACCAGCACGTCGCTGGCACGCTCGCGCTCGGCCTCGGGCACGTTGGCCTGCAGGAACGCGGCCACGGCCTGCAGGCCGCCGCTCGCCTCGCGGGGCGCGCTGCCGTCGGCGCCCTTCATGGCGCTCGCGCGGTTCAGGCCATTCGTCGCCCCCGCGTCCGCCACCGGCGTGACGCGTTCCGCGCCCGAAAACAGCGCCAGCGCGCGCGAGGCCGAGGCCACCAGGGCCTGCTCCAGGTCCGCGCGGCCCGGCTCCACCGACTGCGCGGCGTAGCGGCGCACGGCCTCGGCGCGCAGCGCCGGGTCGCTCAGCGCGGCGCGCAGCCGCACGAAGCCATCCAGGCTGTCGTTCTCGTCGGCGGGTACACGCAGGTAGCGGAAGCTGTCCTGCGGTGTTTCGCGCAGGCCCAACAGGTACACGCGCTGGCCGTCGAGCTCCATCGGCAGCATGTAGTTGTGGTACTCGACCGCCTGGCCTGCTGCGTCGCGCAGCTTGTAGGTCACGCTGGGGCCCACGTTGCGCAGGGTCTTCTCGGTCACGGTCTTGTGCGCGGCGCCCAGGCGGCTTTCGATGGACTCGCGCAGGTCGACCTTGCGCACGTCGGCCCCGCTGCCGGTGGCGGCGAAGTTCTCCACGTTGATGACGCGCAGGCTGGTGAACTCCAGCGAGAGCTTCTGGTCGCCGTTGCTCAGTTCGGTGGAGCCACCGATGGTGCCTTCGACCTCGAAGGGTTTGCCCGGACCATTGATGGGCACGGCCTTGAGCTTCACACGAGAACCACCGTCGTCGAAGCTGGATTGGTAAATCGCCACGCCGCGGTGGAAGGCCGGGTGGTTCACCTCCACGCGGGCGTTCTTCTGTTCACCGGTGTCGCGGTCGTGGATCACGATCTCGCTGGCGAACAGCCGTGGCATGCCGGTGTCGTAGTACTCGACGATGAACTTCTTGAGCTCCACCGAGAACGGCAGCTCCTGCAACAGCACGCCACCGGGCTGCGTGAGGATGGCCGTGCTGGACGCGGTGCCCTCGGTCACCAGCAGGTTGCCGCGAAAGGTCGGGTTGGCGGTGGACAGCCGGTACTGCTCGGGCACGTCGGCGATCAGGCCGCCGCCCTGGTAGACCTGCTTGCCGTTGAACCAGGTCTGGGCGCGCACCATCAGGTCGCCGTCGAGCAGGCCGCCGATGCACACCATCACGATGGCGCTGTGCGCCGCGATGTAGCCCCACTTGTTCGCGGCGCCGGCCTTGGCAGCCAGCATCCAGCCAGTGCCCTGGGGCGTCTCGCGCGACTGCAACCTGACCTTCCAGCCCGAGCCCAGCAGGGCCTGACCCATGCGGTTGGCGGCGGCCTCGGGCGCTTCGGCCAGCTCGCCCTGCGCCTTGTGCGGGAAGGCCTTGAGGCTTTGCTCGCGGATGTTTTCCTTGTAGGCCTTGAGGTCGGCGAGGATCTTGGGCGTGTTGCGCGCGATGCACAGGCTGGTGCTGACCACCAGAAAGGCCAGGATCAGCAGGAACCACCAGGCGCTGTAGACGGTGTAGAGGTTGGCCGCCGCGAACACGTCGGCCCAGAAGGGGCCGAACTGGTTGACGTAGTTGTTGTAGGGCTCGTTCTGCTTGACCACCGTGCCGATGACCGAGGCGATGCAGATCACCGTCAGCAGCGACACGGCAAAGCGCATCGACGACAGCAGCTCGACCCAGTCGCTCAGGCGCCGCGGGGCGGAGCGCAATTCCAGGCCTTGGGTGGAGACGGTCATGGGAGAGATACGTGGGGGCAGAAAAAAAGGCGCGTCCCGTGCGGACAGCGCCCTATCAGATGGCTTTCATGGCCGGCGGTTCAATTCATCGAGCGACGGGGCCGCATTGTGGGCCCAAACATCACTTAGTGCTTATATCCCGGGTGGGCCGAAGGGGCGCGGCCGCGGCCGCGCCACGCGCTTCAGCGCAGACCGGCGATGTAGTCGGAGACCGCCTTGATCTCTCGGTCGGTCATCTTGGCGGCCACGCCAGCCATTTGCGGGTTGTTGGCGCGCGAACCGTCGCGGAAATGGCGCAGCTGCGTTTCGGTGTATTCGGCGTGCTGGCCGGCGATGTGCGGGAACTGCGAGGGAATGCCCGCGCCGTTCGGGCTGTGGCAGCCCGCGCAGGCGGCGATGCCGCGGTCGGCCAGGCCGCCGCGGTAGATGCGCTCGCCCAGCTTCACCAGTTCGGCATCGGAGGCAAAGCCTTCCTTGGCTTTCTGCGAGGCCAGCCAATAGGCGATGTTGCGCATGTCGTCGTCGGACAGCGAGGCCGCCATGCCCTGCATGATGGCGTTCTTGCGCTTGCCGGACTTGTATTCCTGCAGCTGCTTGATGAGGTACTCGGGGTGCTGCTGCGCGAGCTTGGGGTTGGCTGGCGTGGTGGAATTGCCGTCCGCCGCGTGGCAGGCCACGCACACGGCGCCATAAGAGGCGGAGCCCTTGGCCAGGTCGGGCTTGGCCGACTGCGCGTGCGCGCTCAGGGACAGGGCGGCGGCCGCGGCAGCGACCAGGAGGGAGGCATGCAATTTCATGTCGGGCTGTCGGTGCGGTCGACGAATACGTGGGGCGCCTGGACCCCGTTTGGGGCGCTCGGCTGGACAAAACCCGCGGATTTTACAATGCGCTCCCAAACTGGCTCCCAATGACCCACGACCTCACTGCGGACCCCGGCCGCGACCCACGACTGGCGAACGGCTGGCTGCACACCGCCCGCTTCCTGACCACCGCCCCCCAACTGGAGCATCTGCCGGCCCTCGAGGTGCCGGAGATCGCCTTCGTCGGCCGCTCGAACGCGGGCAAGTCCACCGCCATCAACACGCTCACCCAACAAAAGCGCCTGGCCTTCGCCTCCAAGACGCCCGGGCGCACGCAGAGCATCAACCTGTTCTCCCTGGGCAAGCAGGGTGCCACCGACGCCGTGCTGGCCGACCTGCCCGGCTACGGCTACGCCGCCGTGCCGCGCGAGGCCAAGATCCGCTGGCAGCGCGTGATGGCCAACTACCTGCTTACCCGCCCCAACCTGGTGGCGGTGGTGCTGCTGGTGGACCCTCGCCTGGGCCTGACCGAACTCGATGAGGCCCTGCTGGAGGCCATCCGCCCGCGCGTGGAACAGGGCCTGAAGTTCCTGCTGCTGCTCACCAAGGCCGACAAGCTCACGCGCACCGAGGCCAACAAGGCCTTGTCGATCGCCAAGCTGCAGTCGGCCGGCGGCGAGGCGCGGCTGTTCTCCGCGCTGAAGAAACAGGGCCTGGACGAAGTGGCCATGCTGCTGTGGCGCTGGACGCATGAGGCGGCCGGCCCAGCCGTCAGCGACGAGTGAAGCGGCCGGCCCCACAGACACCGCGGAACCGGCCTTGCCGGGCCGCAGGCGCCGCCCCCGGGAGGGGGCCGCGCGCAGCGCGGCGCGGGTGATTCACATCAGATAGAAGGCGGGCGCGCCCGGCGGGCGCGTCTTGAACCGCTTGTGCACCCAGTAGTACTGCTCGGGCGCCTCGGCGATGAAGCCCTCGAGCCGGCGGTTCATCTCGGCGGTGTCGGCGGTCACGTCGCCCGTGGGGTAGTCGGCCCAGGGTGAATGCACCGTGACTTCGTAGCCGTCGGGCACCAGCCGCGCCGTCACCGGCACCACCTGCGCGCCGCCCAGACGCGCCAGACGCGGCAGCGAGGTGAGCGTGGCCGCCGGCACGCCGAAGAAGGGCACGAAGACCGCGTCGCGCTCGCCATGGTCCATGTCGGGCAGCAGGTACAGCGGCAGGCCCTCGCGCAGGGCCGTGGCCAGGGCGCGCAGGCCCTGGCGCTTGCCCACCACGTGCGGGTTGCCGAAACGCTGGCGGCCCTCGGCCATCCAGCGGTCCACGTCGGCGTTGAGCTGCTCGGCGTACAGGCCGCAGAAGCGGCGCGACAGGTGCGCGGTCAGCGCCGTCCAGCCGGCGTCCATGCCGACGAAATGGGGCGCGAAGATCACCGTGGGCGCCTGGCCCTCCAGGGCCTCGAGGTCGCCGCGCAGCAGCAGGCGGCGCTTGACCACGTGGGCCGGGGCTTCCCACAGCCAGCCGCGGTCCAGCCAGGCCTGGGCGAAGAACACGAAATGGCGCCGGATGGCGGCGTCGCGCTCGGCCTCGGAATGGTCGGGGAAGCAGGCGGCCCAGTTGGTGCGTGCGATGCGCCGCCGCCGCGTGGCCACCACGTGCAGCACGCTGCCCAGCGCCCAGCCCAGCGCACGCACCCAGGGCAGCGGCAGGCGCGCCATCAGGCGCATGAGGCCCAGGCCCAGCCGGTTGCTCAGCCGCGCCGGCGGTCCGGCGTCGGGGGCGGGCGCAGGGGACGGGGAGGAAGTCGGCATCAGCGCGGTGGCTTGTAGCGGTCGTAGGACCACAGGTACTGGGCGGGCGATTCTCGCACCAGGGATTCCATGGCCGCGTTGACGGCGGCGGCCGCGGCCTGCGGGTCGGCCGGCAGCGGCTCGGCCAAGGGCCGCACATGCACCACGTAGCCCTGGCCCCAGGGCAGGCGCTCGCCCCAGCTCAGCAGCACCTGGGTGTCGCCCGAGCGCGCCAGCCGGGCCGACAGGGTCATGGTGTAGGCCTCGCGCCCGAAAAACGGCGCCCAGGTGCCCAGGCCCTTGGGTGGCACCTGGTCCGGCAGCAGGCCCACGGCCTCGCCCGACTTCAGCGCCTGCACCAGCTGGCGCACCCCCGACAGGGTGGTGGGCGCCGTGCGCAGGCCGGGGCGCTCGCGCGAGTGGTCCACCAGCGCGCGCAGCCAGGGTTGCCGCGCGGGACGGAACAGCACGGTCATGGGCCGGCTGGCGCCGAAGCGCGCGGCGTAGGCCTGGGCGGTGATCTCGAAGCAGCCCAGGTGGGGGGTCAGGAACAGCAGGCCGCGCCCCGCGGCCGACGCGGCTTCGATGTGCTCGGCGCCATCCCAGCGCACCGGCGCTGGCGCGCCCAGCCACAGCCGGGGCAGTTCGGCGACCAGCTTGCCGGCCTCGGCCACCGAGCGCCAGGCCACGCCCGGCGGCATGCCCGCCTGGCGGGCATTGGCCAGCAGCCGGCGCCGGTAGCGCGGCGACAACAGGAAGCTCAGCCAGCCCAGGATCACCCCCGCGCCGTGCAACAGGGGCAGGGGCAGGCGGCTGCCCAAAACAAACAAAAGACGGATCAGCGTGACCAAGTGGGGGGACGCCAGCGGGGCCGGCTGAATTAGAATGGCCGGATCGCCGAGTTGATGAACTGATTGCGGGGCGATTCACAAATACCGCTAAAGCGTTCGCCGACTTCTGACAGACCGGCAAACGCCGATCCGACAACCTCAGGAGTTTAAATGGCGAGCGACTTCCTCTTCACGTCCGAATCCGTGTCCGAAGGCCACCCCGACAAGGTGGCGGACCAGATCTCCGACGCCATCCTCGACGCGATCTTCGAACAGGACCCGCGCAGCCGCGTGGCCGCGGAGACCCTGACCAACACCGGTCTCGTGGTGCTGGCCGGCGAGATCACCACCAACGCGCACGTCGACTACATCCAGGTCGCGCGCGACACCATCAAGCGCATCGGCTACGACAACACCGAATACGGCATCGACTACAAGGGCTGCGCGGTGCTCGTGGCCTACGACAAGCAGTCCAACGACATCGCCCAGGGCGTGGACCACGCCTCCGACGACCACCTCAACATCGGTGCCGGCGACCAAGGCCTGATGTTCGGCTACGCCTGCGACGAGACGCCGGAGCTCATGCCCGCGCCCATCTACTACGCGCACCGCCTGGTCGAGCGCCAGGCGCAGCTGCGCAAGGACGGCCGCCTGCCCTTCCTGCGCCCGGACGCCAAGAGCCAGGTGACCATGCGCTACGTGGACGGCAAGCCGCACAGCATCGACACCGTGGTGCTGTCCACCCAGCATTCGCCCGACCAGAGCGAGACGCCCACCAAGATGAAGGCCAGCTTCAACGAAGCCATCATCGAGGAGATCATCAAGCCGGTGCTGCCCAAGGAGTGGCTCAAGGACACCAAGTACCTGATCAACCCCACGGGCCGCTTCGTCATCGGCGGCCCGCAGGGCGATTGCGGCCTGACCGGCCGCAAGATCATCGTCGACACCTACGGCGGCGCCTGCCCGCACGGCGGTGGCGCGTTCTCGGGCAAGGACCCGTCCAAGGTGGACCGCTCGGCCGCCTACGCCGCGCGCTACGTGGCCAAGAACATCGTCGCAGCGGGCCTGGCCAAGCAGTGCCAGATCCAGGTCGCCTACGCCATCGGCGTGGCGCGCCCCATGAACGTGACCGTCTACACCGAAGGCACCGGCGTCATCCCCGACGAGCAGATCGCCCAGCTGGTGCAGGAGCACTTCGACCTGCGTCCCAAGGGCATCATCCAGATGCTGGATCTGCTGCGCCCCATCTACGGCAAGACCGCCGCGTACGGCCACTTCGGCCGCGAGGAGCCGGAGTTCAGCTGGGAGAAGACCGACAAGGCCGCCACGCTGCGCGCAGCGGCCGGCCTCAAGTGAGCGCGGCGATCGCGCAGCGAGAACCCCACAGCGTCGGCCCGAAGTAAGCCGAAACGCCTCACATGAAGCCCCGCCGGCGAGAGCCCGCGGGGCTTTTTCGTGCGGAAATGCGCTGGAAACACCCCGCTATTGCTCGGCGGGCTGGCTGAATTTTTCCGTTCGGCGTCCGATATCCACCGGCAAGGACCCCTTTTTTCCGAGCCAACCGTACCGGAGCCTCCATGGAGATCGACCTGCCCCTCACCGGCCCCGCCGGCGACAGCGCCAGCGCCCAGTGCCTGTTCGACCAGGCGCCGTGCGGCCTCGTCGCGCTGGACGCCGAGCTGCAGTGCCTGCGCGCCAATGGCACCCTGCTGCGCTGGCTCGGCCATGCCGACGCGCCCGCGCAGGCCCTGTCGGGGCTGTTCGAACCGGCCGACCACGGCAGCCAGCAGCAGGCGCGCCTGCACCTGGACCTGCTGCGCCAGACGGGCGAGCCACAGACGCTGGACGTGAGCCTGCGCCGCGCCGACGGCAGCGTGTTCCGCGCCCGCCTCAGCTCCTCGGCCGTGCGCGACGCCGATGGCCATTTCCTGCACAGCAGCAGCCTGGTGATGCCCGTGCCCGAACCCGTGGCGCCCGCGGCCGCCGCCTCGCCCGCCGAGGCGCTGTTGCGCGGCGTCATCGATCGCGTCCCCGCGCGCCTGGCCTACTACGACAAGGACCTGATCTGCCGCTTCGCCAACCTGGCGCACGCGGCGCGCTATGGCAAGCGGCCCGAGCAGATGGTGGGCTCGCACCTGAGCGAGGTGGTGCGCCCCGATCTGCTGCCCGAAATCCTGCCGCGCGTGGCCGCCGCCCTCAGCGGCGAGCGCCAGAGCTTCGAGGCCGAGCGCCTGGATGCCGCCGGCCAGCGCTGCTACTTCGAGATCCACTACATCCCTGACCAGCAGGGCGAAGAGGTCAAGGGCCTGCTGATCGAGCTGCACGACATCAGCGAGCGCCGCCGCACCGAGGAGCTGGTGCTCCACGCCAACCGCGACCTCGAGGACCGCGTGCGCGAGCGCACCACCGAGCTCTACGAAAGCGAGCAGCGCTACCGCCTGATGGTCGACGCGCTGCAGGACTACTGCATCTACTTCATCGACGACGCCGGCCGCATCACCGAATGGACCGAAAGCGCGCAGCGCCTGCACGGCCACCCGCGCCCGCAGATCCTGGGCCAGCGCTTCGACACGCTGATGAGCAGCGACAACGCGGGCGAGGACGAGGTCGACGCGGGCCAGGTGCTGCGCCTGGCCAAGTCGCACGGCCAATGGGAGTCGCGCGGCTGGCGACTGCGCTCGGACGGCTCGCGCTTCTGGGCCCACACCGTGGTCACCGCGCTGCGCAACCAGCAGGGCGAGCTGCGCGGCCTCTCGTGCATCACGCGCGACATGACCGCGGCCAAGAACCTCGAGGACGTGATGAACGACCTCAACCGCGAGCTGGAAAAGCGCGTGGCCGAGCGCACGCGCCAGCTGGTGGCCGCCAACAAGGACCTCGACGTCTTCTCGCACATGGTCTCGCACGACCTGCGCGCGCCGCTGCGCCACATCAGCAGCTTCACCAGCCTGCTCAACGAGCAGCTCGGCGAATCCGAGGAGCCCATGGTGCAGCAGTGCCTGCAGTCCATCGGCAAGTCGACCAAGCGCATGAGCCAGATGATCGAGGGCCTGCTGGAGTACGCCCGCCTGGGCCGCGTCGCCATCGAATCGCAGCCTGTGCCGCTGAGCCCGCTGCTGCACGGCGTGGTGGCGCACCTGCGCCAGGAGAACGCGCAGCGCCAGATCGAGTGGGTCATCGACCCCGATCTGCCCATGGTGCGCGGCGACGCCATGCTGCTGGCCCAGGCCTGGGGCAACCTGCTGGACAACGCGGTGAAGTACACGCGCAAGCACCCCAAGGCGCGCATCGAGGTGGGCTGCAAGGTCAACCCGGTGGGCGGGCACATGTTCTACGTCAGCGACAACGGCGCCGGCTTCGACCTGGAGAAGGCGCACAACCTGTTCGTGATGTTCCAGCGCCAGCACCACTCGATGGATTTCGAGGGCAACGGCACCGGACTGGCATTGACGCAGCGCATCATCGAGCGCCACGACGGCCGCATCTGGTGCGAGACCGCGCCGGGCCGCGGCTGCACCTTCTACTTCACCCTGCCCTTCGACGGCGCCGAGCCCGCCCCGGCGTTCACCGTCTCGGCCATGGCCGCGCTGGCGGCCTGAGCGCCAGCCCCCGCGGGCAGCGGCCGGGATAATCCCCGGCCATGCCCGCTTCCCCCTCCCTGTTCGACCTGGGCGCGCGCACGGCCCTCGTCACCGGCGCCGCGCGTGGCCTGGGCCGCGCCATTGCCGACGCCCTGGCCGCGCACGGCGCACGCGTGTGGCTCGGCGGGCGCGATGCCGCCGCCTTGCGCGCGGCGGCCACGGCCATCGGCCCGAACGCCCGCGCCCTGCCCTTCGACGTGTCCGATCACGCGGCCGCCAGCGCCGCCGTGGCGCGCGTGCTGGCCGAATCCGGCCGCCTGGACATCGTGGTCAACGCCGTCGGCCAGCGCCGCCGCGAACCGCTGCAGGCCCTGCCCGCCCAGGCCCTGCGCGACATGCTCGAGTCCAACCTGGTGGCCGCCTGGCACCTGTGCCGCGAGGCCGCCGAGCCCATGCGGCGACAAGGCCATGGGCGGCTGATCAACATCACCTCCATCGCCGGCCCCCTGGCGCGCGCCGGCGACGCGGCCTACACCACCAGCAAAGGCGGCCTGGAGGCCATGACGCGCGCGCTGGCCGCCGAGCTGGGGCCGCACGGCGTCACGGCCAATGCCATCGCCCCGGGTTACTTCGCCACCGAGACCAATGCGGCCATGGTGGACGACGCGCAGGTGGCCGACTGGCTGCGTCGGCGAACCTCCGTGGGCCGCTGGGGCCGGCCCGAGGAGATCGCCGCCGCCGCGGTGTTCCTGGCTTCCGACGCCGCCAGCTACGTCACCGGCCAGGTGGTGGCGGTGGACGGCGGCTACCTCGCGCACTTCTGAGCGCCGCCGCGTGGCGGCCCCGCCACGCGCGCCGCGCGTTCGATCACCAAGGCGTCGCGCGGCGCCATCCACCCCCCGTTTCCGGCCTTCACCCCTTTCGACGGCGGCCGATTCTCCGCAGCACAGTTCCCTTCTTTTCAAGGAGCCGCCATGCGTGTGAATCTCCCCGTGTCGCAGCGCGAGTACCCGCTCGCCGAACGGATGACGCTGCTGTCCACCACCGACACCGACAGCCGCATCACCTACGTCAACGAGGCCTTCGTCACCGTCAGCGGCTTCTCGCGCG
The DNA here is from genome assembly GCF_034421675.1 of Hydrogenophaga sp. SNF1. Classification (NCBI taxonomy): domain Bacteria; kingdom Pseudomonadati; phylum Pseudomonadota; class Betaproteobacteria; order Burkholderiales; family Comamonadaceae; genus Hydrogenophaga; species Hydrogenophaga sp. SNF1. The sequence goes on along the minus strand of NZ_CP139793.1, from coordinate 887,063 downwards.
ACGAGCTGCTGGGCCAGCCGCACAACCTGGTGCGCCATCCCGACATGCCGGTGCAGGCCTTCGAGGACATGTGGCGCACGCTGCGGCGCGGCCAGGCCTGGTCGGCGCTGGTGAAGAACCGCCGCAAGGACGGCGACCACTACTGGGTGCGCGCCAACGTCACGCCGCTGCACCGCGACGGCCGGCTCAGCGGCTACCTCTCGGTGCGCACCACGCCCTCGCGCGCCGAGATCGACGAGGCCGAGCACTGGTACGCGCGCTTTCGCGAAGGCCGGGCCGCGGGCCGCGGCTTTCGCCAGGGCCTGCTGGTGCGCACCGGCCCGCTGGCCTGGCTGGACTGGGAACGCACGCTGAGCACCGGCGCGCGCGCCGCGCTGCCGCTGGCGCTGTGCGCCGCCGCGGGCTGGGCGCCGCTGCTGGCCGGTGTCCCGGCCGGCGCGGGCGCGCTGGTCCTGCTGGCCGCACAGGCCAGCGCGCTGGCGCTGGGCCTGGCCTGGTACCGAGCGCAGTTCGGGCGCCCGCTGCGCGAGCTGGGCGAGTACGCCCAGGCCCTGTCCTGCGGCCAGATGCCACCGCCCCACACGGCGCGGCGCCTGGACGCCATCGGCCGGCTGCAGCGCTCGCTGAACCAGGCGGCGCAGAACATGAAGGCCCTGGTCGACGACGTCGGCATCCGCGCCGCGCGCGTGGCCGCGGCCAGCCAGCAGATCGCCACCGGCAACGACGACCTCAACCACCGCACCGACCAGGCCGCGGCCTCGCTGCGGCAGACGGCGGCCTCCATGGACGAGCTGTCGGGCAGCATCCAGCGCAACACGCGGGCCGCGCAGCTCGCCGCCGCGCGCGTGCGCGAAGCCTCCGAGGTCGCCCTGGCGGGCGGCCATGCGGTCAAGGACGTGGTCGGCACCATGGACGGCATCGCCCGCTCGAGCCAGCGCATGGGCGAGATCATCGGCGTGATCGACGCCATCGCCTTCCAGACCAACATCCTGGCGCTCAACGCCGCCGTGGAAGCCGCGCGCGCCGGCGAGCAGGGCCGCGGCTTCGCCGTGGTGGCGGCCGAGGTGCGCGGCCTGGCCCAGCGCAGCGCCGATGCAGCACACGAGATCCGCGCCCTGATCGCGCAGGCCATCGACACGGTGGAGGCGGGCGTGCGCAAGGTCGACGCCGCGGGCGAAACCATCTCGCGCACCAGCGGGCGCGTGAGCGACGCCCATGCGCTGATCGACGAGATGGGCGCCGCTGCCACACACCAGGCCAACCGCGTGGCCGAGGTCGGCCAGGCCATGGCCGAACTCGATCAGGTGACCGCGCGCAACGCCGCCCTGGTGGAAGAGCTGCTGGCCGCCGCGCACAGTCTGCGCGGCGAGGCCAGCCGCCTGGACGCGGCCGTGGGCGTGTTCGCCTAGGCCGTGCCGGCCTGGGTACCGGCCTGGGTGTCGGCCCCCTCGGGGCCACCCATCCCGAGCAGGCGGCCATGCCAGCGGTCGATCTTCACGAACTGCCCGCCCTCGATCAGCAAGCCGATGTGCCGCGCGATGGTCTCGCGCCGCGTGCCCAGCATGCGCGCCAGCTCGGTGTGGCTGGGGATGCGGAACGCCGCGCGGCCTTCCTCGTGCGCGATGAGGCGCAGCGCCTCGCCGAGTTGGGCCGTGACGCTGCCGCCACGCGGCACGCGCGACCAGTCGGCCAGGTTGTCGACGTAGCGCGCCAGGGCCTGGAACAGGCAGCGGCGAAAGCCCCGGTCGCCCATGGCGATCTCATCGACCAGCCGCACCGGGATCTCGCAGACCCGCGCCGGCGTGATGGCCACCAACGTGAGCGCGGCGGGCTGGCGGTACAGGTTGTTGAGCCCGGCCACCTGGCCCTTGCCCAGCAGGCAGACCGGCCGCTTCTCGCCGCGCGCCGCGCGCCGCAGGCCCTGGAACAGGCCCAGCTTGACCACTTTCACGCTGAGCGAGCGCAAGCCCTGCTCCTCGATCTGTCCGCCCAGGGGCACGGCGCGCTCGACGATCTGACCTTGCAAGGCGGCGATGCGCTCGGCCGGCAGGCTGGAGACGATGCAGCGCTGGCGCGTCGAGCACAGGTCGCAGCGGCCACCGGCGGACGCGGCAGCCTTGGTCATGGCGTGGGCAGGCATGGCCGCGATTGTTGACTCGGCCCGGCGCGCGCGCTACGACTTTTGTGGCACCCCGGTGTGCGTTCGATCACTAAGGCAGCGGGATCGCCCCCATGAAAACCGCCGCTGGCGCCATGATGGTCCGGGGAAGGTCGTGCCGACCCGGCCTGGCGCCAGCGGCGCGGCCGGTTTTCCGCCCGCGAGGGCCCACCTGGCGTCCCGGCGGGGACGGTGCCATGCTTGCAACAGACATCGGCTTTGAGAATCTCGGTTCGTGGCTGCAGGTGCTGCAGCGCATCGTCGAACACAGCGCCAACATGGTCGTCATCACCGACCGCGATCAGCGCATCCGCTGGGTCAACCGCGCCTACTCGGCCGTCACCGGCTGGCCACTCGACGAGGTGCAGGGCAAGCGCGCCAGCGAGTTCCTGCACGGCCCGCTGACCAGCCAGCGCGCCACCGCGCAGCTCAAGACGGCGCTGTCGGGCGGGCGCGCGGTGTCGGGCGTCGAACTGGTGAACTACCGCAGGGACGGCCAGGCCTACACCGTGCTGCTCAACATCGAGCCCATCCACGACGGGCATGGCAACGTGGCGGCCTTCTTCTCGATCCAGACCGACATCAGCGAGCGCAAGCGCCTGGAGCTGGCCAACGCCAGCCTGCAGCGCCACCTGGATGCGGCGCAGAAGCTCGCGCGCCTGGGCCGCGTGGAGTACGACCACGAGAGCGCGCGCACGCGTTGGTCTCACGAGGTCTTCGAGCTGCTGGACCGCGCGCCCGACGAGGCCCCGCACGACTTCGCCGAACTGATGGAGGCCGTACCGCCCGAGCGGCGCGAGGGCCTGCGCCACAAGCTCGCGCAATCGCTGCGCACCGGCGAGGCCTTCGACGAGGAGTTCCCGCTGCTCAGCGCCCAGGGCCAGCGGCGCTGGGTGCGCTGCCGCGGCATCCCGGACTTCACCGGCGAGGGCTACCGCCTGCCGGCCACCTGGACGGTGCAGGACGTGACCGTCTACTACGAGCTGCTGGAGGAGCGCCAGCGCACCAACGAAACCCTCAACCGCGTGGTCGGCGAGCGCACGCGCCAGCTCGAGGAGGCCAACCGCACGCTCACCGACTTCTCGCACGCCATCTCGCACGACTTGAAGAAGCCGATCCGCCACATGGTGAGCTTCGCCGAGATCCTGCAGAGCATGCTGGACGCCGGCGACCTGGAGCAGGCCCGGCTGTACGGCGAGAAGGTGCGCGCCGCCGGCCGCCACCTGCAGACCCTGGTGGAGGCGCTGCTGCGCTTCTCGCGCCTGGGCCGCCACGCGGTGGACAAGCAGCCCCTGGCCCTGCGCCAGACCATCGAGCCGCTGGTGGCGGAGGCCCTGGCCACGCACCCCGGGCGGCGCATCGAGTTCAGCGGCCTGGACAGCCTGCCCGTGGTGATGGCCGACCCGGTGCTGATCCACGAGGTCTGGGTCAACCTGATCGACAACGCCGTGAAGTACTCCGCCCAGCGCGATCCCGCGCGCATCGCCTTCGGCTGCCGCGAGGAGGCCGCGGGCTGGGACGTCTGGATCCAGGACAACGGGCGCGGCTTCGACCCCAGCCAGCACGAGCGCATCCTGCAGATGTTCGGCCGCGCCTGCGAAGACCCCGAGATCGCGGGCGACGGCATCGGCCTGGCGCTCACCCAGCAGATCGTCGACAGCCACGGCGGGCGGCTGTGGGGCGCGTCGGCGCCGGGCGAGGGCGCGACCTTCCACGTCTGGCTGCCCAAGCCCGCCGCGCCCTGAACCGGGCCCCGGGGCCACCGCCCGGGCGGCGCGGACGGTTCTTGAAACCGTCACGCCCGCCCTTATCATTAGCACTCGCTGGCGCCGAGTGCTAACATCCGCGCCCGTGCCCCGGTTCCAAGCCGGGGCCCCCTTTTTCCCCTAGCCCTCTTTTCCATTCAGGAGATGCAATGAAACTTCAGCCTCTCGGCGACCGCGTGGTCGTCAAGCGCGTCGACAGCGAAACCAAGACCGCCTCGGGCATCGTCATCCCCGACGCCGCTGCCGAGAAGCCCGATCAGGGCGAAGTCCTGGCCGTGGGCCCGGGCAAGACCGGTGACGACGGCAAAGTGCGCGCCCTGACCGTCAAGGTGGGCGACCGCGTGCTGTTCGGCAAGTACAGCGGCCAGACCGTCAAGGTCGACGGCGACGAGCTGCTCGTCATGAAGGAAGACGACCTGTTCGCGGTCGTCGTGAAGTAATTCCCCTCCCCCTGATTCGTACTGAAGGAGCCAAACATGGCAGCAAAAGACGTGGTTTTCGGCGGCGACGCCCGTGCGCGCATGGTCGAGGGTGTGAACATCCTGGCCAACGCCGTCAAAGTGACCCTGGGCCCCAAGGGCCGCAACGTGGTGCTCGAGCGCTCGTTCGGCGCCCCCACCGTCACCAAGGACGGTGTCTCGGTCGCCAAAGAGATCGAACTGAAGGACAAGCTCCAGAACATGGGCGCGCAGATGGTCAAGGAAGTGGCTTCCAAGACCAGCGACAACGCCGGTGACGGCACCACCACCGCCACCGTGCTGGCCCAGGCCATCGTGCGCGAAGGCATGAAGTACGTGGCCGCCGGCATGAACCCCATGGACCTCAAGCGCGGCATCGACAAGGCCGTCGTGGCCCTGACCGAGCAGCTGAAGAAGGCCTCCAAGGCCACCACCACCAGCAAGGAAATCGCCCAGGTCGGCGCCATCTCCGCCAACTCCGACGAGTCCATCGGCAAGATCATTGCCGACGCCATGGACAAGGTCGGCAAGGAAGGCGTGATCACCGTGGAAGACGGCAAGTCGCTGGACAACGAGCTCGACGTCGTCGAGGGCATGCAGTTTGACCGCGGCTACCTGTCGCCCTACTTCATCAACAACCCCGAGAAGCAGGCCGCCCTGCTGGACAACCCCTTCGTTCTGCTCTTCGACAAGAAGATCAGCAACATCCGCGACCTGCTGCCCGTGCTGGAGCAAGTCGCCAAGGCCGGCCGTCCGCTGCTGATCATCGCCGAGGAAGTCGAAGGCGAAGCCCTGGCGACCCTGGTGGTCAACACCATTCGCGGCATCCTGAAGGTCGTGGCCGTCAAGGCGCCGGGCTTCGGCGACCGCCGCAAGGCCATGCTGGAAGACATCGCCATCCTCACCGGCGGCAAGGTCATCGCTGAAGAAGTGGGCCTGACGCTCGAGAAGGTGACCCTGGCCGACCTGGGCCAGGCCAAGCGCATCGAAGTGGGCAAGGAAAACACCACCATCATCGACGGCGCCGGCGCCGCGGCCGACATCGAGGCCCGCGTCAAGCAGATCCGCATCCAGATCGAAGAAGCCACCAGCGACTACGACCGCGAGAAGCTGCAAGAGCGCGTGGCCAAGCTGGCCGGCGGCGTGGCCGTGATCAAGGTCGGCGCTGCCACCGAGGTCGAGATGAAGGAGAAGAAGGCCCGCGTGGAAGACGCGCTGCACGCCACCCGTGCCGCCGTGGAAGAAGGCATCGTGGCCGGTGGCGGCGTGGCGCTGCTGCGCGCCCGCCAGGCCGCTGGCGCCATCAAGGGCGACAACGCCGACCAGGACGCCGGCATCAAGCTGATCCTCAAGGCCATCGAAGCCCCGCTGCGCGAGATCGTGGCCAACGCCGGTGGCGAGCCGAGCGTGGTGATCAACGCCGTGCTGGGTGGCAAGGGCAACTACGGCTTCAACGCCGCCAACGACACCTACGGCGACATGATCGAGATGGGCATCCTGGACCCGACCAAGGTGACCCGCACCGCGCTGCAGAACGCCGCGTCCGTCGCTTCGCTGATGCTCACGACCGAGTGCATGGTCGCCGAGGCGCCGAAGGAAGACGCGCCGGCCATGCCCGGTGGCGGCATGGGTGGTATGGGCGACATGGGCGGCATGGGCATGTAAGTGCTCCTTGCCAGAGGGCGCATGGCGGCGTTGCAGCCGCTTGCCGTGGCGATGCCGCTGTCAGCGCGTCTGCGCCTTGCCCTGCACCCTCTGGCGGCGTCGTAAGAGCGCCCTGGCGCTCTGCCCGTCTCCAAAGAAAAACCCCGCGATCGCTCGCGGGGTTTTTCTTTGGGGGGACGCCGGTTGGCGCCTGCTCAGACCATCAGCGCTTCGAGCTTGACCGTGTCGGCAGCGAAGGCGCGGATGCCCTCCGCCAGTTTTTCCGTGGCCATCGCGTCTTCGTTGAGCGCGTAGCGAAAGCCCGCCTCGTCGTAGCGCACGGGCGCGATGTCCAGGCGCTTCGCCGCGTCGGCGTCGAGCGCGCGCGACAGCGGCGCTTCGCTGGCCGCGAGCTGGGCCAGCAGCTCGGGGCTGATGGTGAGCAGGTCGCAACCCGCCAGCGCAGTGATCTGGCCCACGTTGCGAAAGCTCGCGCCCATCACTTCGGTGGCCACGCCGTGGCGCTTGTAGAACTCGAAGATGCGGCGCACCGAGCGCACGCCGGGGTCGTTGGCGCCGGCGTTGGCGGCCTCGTCCCATTGGGCGCCGGCCTGCTTCTTGTACCAGTCGTAGATGCGGCCCACGAAGGGCGAGATGAGACGCACGCCGGCCTGGCCGCAGGCCACGGCCTGGGGGAAGGAGAACAGCAGCGTGAGGTTGGTGTGGATGCCTTCGCGCTCCAGTTGCTCGGCCGCGCGGATGCCCTCCCAGGTGGCGGCGATCTTGATCAGCACGCGTTCGCTGTCCACCCCTTCGGCGCGGTACAGGGCGATCAGGCGGCGCGCGCGCTCGAGCGTGGCGGCGGTGTCGAAACTCAGGCGCGCGTCGACCTCGGTGGACACACGGCCCGGAATGAGCCGGAGGATTTCGACGCCGAAGCGCACCAGCAGCCGGTTCATCAGCTCCACCTTGTCGGCCGCGCCATGGCGCGCGATGGCCTCGGCCAGCAGCGGCGCGTACTCGGGCTTCTGCACCGCCTTCAGCACGAGCGAGGGGTTGGTGGTGGCGTCGCGCGGGGCGTAGGCCGCCAGTTGCCGAAAGTCGCCGGTGTCGGCGACCACGGTGGTGAACTGTTTGAGGGCGTCGAGCTGGTTCATGGGCGGATTATGGCGCCGCCAGGTAATAAAATTTCAGCCATTCGGACCACCTGGTAACACGCCATGCTCGACCGCATCAAGGCCTCGATGCCCTCGCTCGCCCCGGCCGAACAGCGCGTGGCCAAGCTCGTGCTGCAAGACCCGCGCAGTTTCGCCAGCCTGCCGGTGAGTGAGCTGGCCGAGCGCGCCCACGTGAGCAAACCCACGGTGGTGCGCTTCTGCCGCAGCATGGGCTACGACGGCCTGTCGGATTTCAAGCTCAAGCTGGCGGGCACCGTGAGCGAAGGCGTGCCCTTCATCCACCGCAGCGTGGACGCCGACGACAAGACCAGCGACGTGATGGTCAAGCTTATCGACAACACCGTGGCGGCCTTTCTCAAGTACCGCAACGACGCCTCGCACCACGCGATCGAGCGCGCCGTGGATGCGCTCGTGGCCACGGGCAAGGCGCGCGGGCGCATCGAGTTCTACGGCGCGGGCAACTCGGGCATCGTCGCGCAGGACGCTCAGCACAAGTTCTTCCGCCTGGGCATCAACGCGGTGGCCTACAGCGACGGCCACATGCAGGTGATGGGCGCCTCGCTGCTGGGGCCGGGCGACTGCCTGGTGATCGTGTCGAACTCGGGCCGCACACGCGACCTGATGGACGCGGCCGACATCGCGCGCCGCCACGGCGCCACGGTGATCACCATCACCACCAGCGGCTCGCCGCTGGCACAAGCCGGGCATATCCACCTGGCGGCCGACCACCCCGAGGGATACGACCGCTACAGCCCCATGACCTCGCGCCTGATGCACCTGATGGTGATCGACATCATGGCCACCTGCCTGGCGCTGCGCATCGGCGGCGCCAAGCTGCAGCCGCTGCTGCGCGAGATGAAGAACAACCTGCGCAACAAGCGCTACGCCTGAGCGTCAAAGCCGGCCTTCCTCCACCGCGTGGCAGGCGATGCGGATGCCGCCGATGTCCTTCAGCACCGGGCGCTCGTGGCGGCAGCGGTCGTTGGCGTGCGGGCAGCGCGGGTTGAAGGCGCAGCCGCTCGGGGGGTTCAGCGGGTTGGGCACCTCGCCCTGCACCGGCGTGCGCGCCTTGCCGGTGTCGTGCATCTTGGGGATGGCGTCGAGCAGCATGCGCGTGTAGGGGTGGCGCGGGCTCTCGAACAGCGTGTGCTTGGGCGCCAGCTCCACCAGGCGGCCCAGGTACATCACGCCCACCTGGTCGCTCACGTGGCGCACCACGGCCAGGTTGTGGCTGATGAACAGGTAGGTGAGCCCGCGCTCGCGCTGCAGGTCCTTCATGATATTGAGCACCTGCGCCTGCACCGACACGTCCAGCGCGCTGGTGGGCTCGTCGCAGACCAGGAAGTCCGGCTGCGTGGCGAGGGCGCGCGCGATGGAAATGCGCTGGCGCTGGCCGCCGCTGAACTGGTGCGGGTACTTCAGGCTGTCGTGCGGGCTCAGGCCCACCGAGCGCAGCAGCTCGTCGACGCGGTCGCGCAGTTTCGCCGGATCGGTTTCGATCTGGTGCTCGCGCAAGGGCTCGGCGATGATGTCCTGCACGCGCCAGCGCGGGTTCAGGCTGGCGTACGGGTCCTGGAAGATCATCTGGATGCGCCGGCGCAGCACGCGCCCGGCGGGCGTCTTGAAAGCGGCGTGCGCGTCCTGGTTGTCGAACTGGAAGCCCCCGCGCGTGGGCTCGTACAGGCCCACCAGCAGGCGCGCCACGGTGCTCTTGCCGCAGCCGGATTCGCCCACCAGCGCCAGCGTCTGGCCGCGCGGGATGTCGAAGCTCACGCCGTCGACGGCGCGCAGCAGCTGACGCGGCTTGCGCTCCAGCACGCGGTTGAGCCAGGGGGGCGAGACGTCGAAGGTCTTGGCCAGGTCGGTGGCGCGCACCAGCGCGGCGGCGTCGGTGGTCACGGTGGTGCTGCTCATGCCACGGCTCCCGAGGCCTGCAGCCAGCAGGCCGCGCGCGTGGCGCCCGCGTCCATGAGGTCGGGGCGCTCGACATGGCAACGATCGAACACGCGCTCGCAGCGCGGGTTGTAGGCGCAACCCTTGGGAATGGCGTTGAGGCGCGGCATGGCGCCGTCGATCTGGTGCAGCCGCTCGCGTTCCTGGCTCATGTCGGGGATGCAGGCCATCAGGCCACGGGTATAGGGGTGGGCCGGCTGGTTGATCACCTCGTGCACGGGGCCGATCTCGGCGACGCGCCCGGCGTACATCACGGCCACGCGGTCGCAGGTTTCGGCGATCACGCCCATGTCGTGCGTGATCAGCATGACGGCTGCGCCGCGCTGTTTGCAGATGCTCTTGAGCAGCGTGATGATCTGCGCCTGGATGGACACGTCCAGCGCGGTCGTGGGCTCGTCGGCGACGATGAGTTGGGGCTCGGCCGCCAGCGCCAGCGCGATGACCACCCGCTGACGCATGCCGCCGCTGAACTGGTGCGGGTAGTGGTCGATGCGCTGTTCGGCCGCCGGAATACCGGTGTCCCGGAGCAGCTGGATCGCGCGCTCGCGCGCCTCGGCCGCGCTCACCGGCAGGTGCGTGGTGATGGTTTCGATCAGCTGGCGGCCCACCGAGTACAGCGGGTTCAGCGAGGTCAGCGGGTCCTGGAAGATGGCGCCGATCTTGCGCCCGCGGATGCGCCGCATTTTTTCGTTCGGCAGGTTGTCGATGCGCTGGCCTTCGAGCAGGACCTGTCCCGAGGCGATGCGCCCGGGCGGCTCCAGCAGGCCAATGATGGACGCGCCGGTGAGCGACTTGCCCGCACCGGACTCGCCCACCACGCCCAGGATCTCGCCGGGCGCGATGTCGAAGGAGATGTCGTCCAGCGCGCGCAGGGTGCCGCGGCGCGTGGGGAACTCGACGACGAGGTTCTTGACTTGCAGCAGGCTCATGGTCAGCGCAGCCTTGGGTTGAGAGCGTCGCGCAGCCAGTCGCCCAGCAGGTTCACGCTGAGCGCGATGAGGATGAGCATGAGGCCGGGGAAGATGGTGATCCACCACTCGCCCGAGAACAGGTAGTCGTTGCCCACGCGAATGAGCGTGCCCAGCGAGGGCGAGGTGGGCGGCGCGCCCACGCCCAGGAAGGACAGCGTGGCCTCGGTGATGATGGCCGTGGCGACCTGGATGGTGGCCAGCACCAGCACCGGGCCCATGACGTTGGGCAGCACGTGGCGGCCCATGATGCGCAGCGGCGCCACGCCGGTCACGCGCGCGGCCTGCACGTACTCCTTGCTGCGCTCCACCAGCGTGGAGCCGCGCACCGTGCGGGCGTACTGAACCCAGCCGGCCAGGGTGATGGAGATGATGAGCACGCCGAAGGCCAGCGTCTCGTGCGCGTTGGGGAACAGCGCGCGGCCCACGCCCGCGATCAGCAGCGCGATGAGGATGGGCGGGAAGGACAGCATCACGTCGCACAGGCGCATCAGGAAGCCGTCAAGCCAGCCGCCCACGAAGCCGGCCAACAGGCCCAGGGTCACGCCGATGAGCACCGACAGCACCACCGAAGCCAGGCCCACCGCAAGCGAGATGCGCGCGCCGTACATGAGCGCGGAGAGGATGTCGCGGCCCTGGTCGTCGGTGCCCAGCACGAACTGTGGGTTGCCGCCTTCCTGCCACACGGGCGGCAGGCGCGCGTTCATCAGGTCCAGCGAGGCCAGGTCGAAGGGGTTGTGGGGGGCGATCCAGGTGGCGAAGAGCGCGCAGACGATGCAAACGGCAGCGATCAGCGCGGCCACGATGGCCGTGGGCGAGGTGCGAAAGCTGTACCCGACGTCGCTGTCGAGCGCGCGGCGAATGGTGGCGATCAAGTCAATGTCCCGAAAGAAGAGGCGGATCGGAAGGCCAGGGCCAGCGCGGAACCGGCTCCGCCGGGCCGCTGCTGGCGCCCCCCTTGGGGGGTGACGCCGCAGGCGGCGCGGGGGTGGCCTTATTTCACCGACATGTAGCGGAACGGCATGAAGTTGTCGGCGAGCTGGGCCAGCGTGACGTTGTTGGCCACGCCCCAGGCCAGGGCCTGCTGGTGCAGCGGCAGGTGGCCGACGTCGTCGGCATGGATCTTGAAGGCTTCGCGGATCATGGCGTCGCGCTTGGCCTTGTCGGTCTCCGATTGGATCTGCTTGGTCAGCTCATCCACCTTGGGGTTGCAATAGGAACCCAGGTTGAACTGGCCCGAACCGGAATCGTCCACGCAGCGCATGAGCGCGTTGAGCGCGTTGTGCGAGTCGTAGGTGCCCGGCGTCCAGCCCAGCATGTAGAAGCTGGTGTCGCGGCGCAGGATTTTCGGGAAGTAGGTGCCCTTGGTCTCGGCCTGCAGGTTGATCTTGACGCCCACGCGCGCCAGGTTGGCGGCCACCGCCTGGCAGATGTTGCCGTCGTTGACGTAGCGGTCGTTCGGGCAGTTCAGGGTCACCTCGAAGCCGTTCGGGTAACCGGCCTCGGCCAGCAGCTTCTTCGAGGCCTCGGCGTCGAAGGGCAGGCGGGTGTTCATGGCGGGGTCGAAGCCATTGATGCCAGGGCCGACCATCAACGCCGTGGGCGCGGAGGCACCACGCATCACCGTGCGCTGGATGCCCTGGATGTCGATGGCCTGGTAGAAGGCCTGGCGAACGCGCTTGTCCTTGAAGGGGTTCTTGCCCTTCACGTTGGAGTACAGCAGCTCGTCGCGCTTCTGGTCCATGCCCAGGAAGATGGTGCGCAGCTCGGGGCCCTGCATCACCTTGGACTTGCCGCTGGCGTTGATGCGCGCCACGTCCTGCAGCGGCACGGGCTCGATCACGTCCACCTGACCCGACAGCAGCGCGGCCACACGCGTGGCGTCGTTGCCGATGGGCGTGTACTCGACGTTGACGACGTTGCCTTCGATCTTGCCCCAGTAGTTGCCGTTGCGCTGGAAGGTGGTCTTCACGTTGGGTTGGCGCTCGCGCAGGCGGAACGGGCCGGTGCCATTGGCGCGGAACGAGGCCGCGTTTTCGATGCCCTTGCGGCGGTCCACCGGGCGCGTGGCCTGGTTGTCCTCGCACCACTTCTTGCTCATGATGTACAGCAGCGACAGCACATCGGGCAGGATGGGGAACGGGCCCTTGGTTTCGACCTCGACCGTGTGCGAGTTGACCTTGCGCACGTCTTTCACGTCGTTCACGTAGCTCTTCATGTCCGAGCCTTCGCCCGCGGCGCGCGCGAAGGTGAACAGCACGTCGTCGGCGGTGAAGGGCGTGCCATCGTGGAATTCAACGCCCTTGCGCAGCTCGAAGCGCCAGACGGTGGGCGAGGTCTGCTTCCAGCTCGTGGCCAGGCCGGGCACCAGCTTGAGGTTGCGGTCGCGCGCCACCAGCGGCTCGTAGACGTTGCCCGTCACGGTGAGCTGCAGCGACTCGTTGAGCGAGTGCGGGTCCATCGACAGGGCATCACCCTGGTTACCGATGCGCACCGTCTGGGCGCTGGCGGCGCCAGCCGCCAGGGCTGCGGCCACGAGCAGGGCAGCCGAGGATTTTTTGAGATTCATGCGTCGCTCCTTGCGGGGGTGGGTGAGGGGGTGGACTGGGAAAGGGCCTGGCGCGGCGCGCTGGCCTCGCTGGCCAGTGGCATGCCTTGTTCGATGAGGCTGGCGTGCAAGGCGGCGCCCAAGGGCAACACCTCGTCGTTGAAGTCGTAGCGGCTGTTGTGCAGGAAGCAGGCGCCCTGCCCGTTGTCGGCGCCCTGCCCCAGGCGCAGGTAGGCGCCGGGCTTGACCTGCAGCATGAAGGAGAAGTCCTCCGCGCCCATGCTCGGGTCCATGTTGCGGTCCACGTGCTCGTGGCCCACCAGCCTTTGCGCCACCTCCATCGCGAAGCGGGCCTCGTCGCGCGTATTGATGGTGGCGGGGTAGATGCGCTCGTAGTTCAGGTGGGCCGAGGCACCCAGGCCCAAGGCCACGCCGGAGCACACCTCGTGCAGGCGCTTCTCGACCATGGCCTGCACCTCGGGGTTGAAGGTGCGCACGGTACCGATCAGGCGCGCCGTGCCCGGGATCACGCTGAAGGCGCCCGGGTCTCCGGCCTGCATGGAGCACAGGCTGATCACGGCGCTGTCGATCGCGCGCACGTTGCGCGAGACAATGCTCTGCACCGCCGTGATGATGTGGGCCGCCACCAGCACCGGGTCGACCGCGGCATAGGGGTGCGCGCCATGGCCGCCCTTGCCGGTGACTTCGATGGTGATGCGGTCGGCCGAGGCCATCATGGGCCCGGGGTTCACGCCCACCGTGCCTGGGCGCATCTGCGGCCAGTTGTGCATCGCGAACACCGAGTTCACGGGAAAGCGCTCGAACAGGCCGTCCTCGATCATGGCCTTGGCGCCGGCGAAGCCTTCCTCGCCGGGCTGGAAGATGAGCACGGCCGTGCCGTCGAACTGCCGCGTCTCGGCCAGGTAGCGCGCCGCGCCCACCAGCATGGCCGTGTGGCCGTCGTGGCCGCAGCCGTGCATCATGCCGGGCCTGCCCGACTTCCAGGCAAAGTCGTTGTGCTCGGTCATGGGCAGCGCGTCCATGTCGGCGCGCAGGCCGATCATGCGGCCGCTGCCGGTCTGGCGACCGCGGATGACCGCCACCACGCCAGTCTTGCCGATGCCGGTGTGGACCTCGTCCACCCCGCAGACTTTGAGCGACTCCACCACGCGCTTGGCCGTGTAGACCTCCTCGAAACCGAGTTCGGGGTGGGCATGCAGGTCGCGGCGCAGCGCCGTGAGCTCGGGGTGGAAAGCCGCGATGTGCGCGAACGCCGGTCCATGTACCTTGTAGCGGGACTTGCTCATGTCAGGTCTCCCGCCGGGCCGCCGCAAGGGAGACCTGCGCCCCCTTGGGGGGCAGCGAATACACGAAGTGATGCGCGTGGGCGTTCATGATCAATGCCCTCCGGCCTTCTCCACGCGCAGGCGCGGATCGACCACAAAGTACAACAGATCGACGATGAGGTTGATCACCACGAAGATCAGCGCGATCAGGCACAGGTAGGCGGCCATCACGGGGATATCGGCGAAGGTCACGGCCTGGATGAACAGCAGGCCCATGCCCGGCCACTGGAACACCGTCTCGGTGATGATGGCGAAGGCGATGAGGCCGCCGAGCTGCAGACCGGTGATGGTCATCACCGGCACCAGCGTGTTCTTCAGCGCGTGGCCGAAATGCACGGCGCGATTGGTGAGCCCGCGGGCGCGCGCGAACTTGATGTAATCGGTGCGCAGCACCTCCAGCATCTCGGCGCGCACCAGCCGCATGATCAGGGTGAGCTGGAAGATGGCCAGCGTGATCGCGGGCAGCGTGATGTGGATCCATCCCTTGGTCGTCAGCAGGCCGGTGCTCCACCAGCCCAGCGCGACCACGTCGCCGCGGCCGAAGCTGGGAAACCAGCCCAGGTGCACCGCGAACACGAGGATCAGCAGGATGCCGATCAGGAAGGTGGGCAGCGACACCCCGAGCAGCGAGATCGTCATGAAGACCTGGCTGAGGAAAGTGCCGCGCTTGAGCGCCGCATACACGCCCATGGGAATGCCCACCAGCAGCGCGAGCACCGCCGCCACCATGGACAGCTCCAGCGTGGCCGGGAAACGCTCGGCGATGAGGCGCGACACCTTGGCGCCCTGGCGCAGGCTCAGGCCGAACTCGCCCTGCGCGGCGTTGACCAGGAAGTGCCAGAACTGAACGAAGAAGGGCTGGTCCAGGCCCAGATCGGCGCGCAGGGTGCGCACCTGCTCCGGCGTGGCGTCCTGACCGAGCAGGAAGACCACCGGGTCTCCGACGTACTGGAACAGCATGAATGCGATCAGCGCCACGCTGACCATGACGATCACCGCCTGGGCGAGCCGTCGGAGGATGAATGCGAACATCGATGAAAAAAGCAAGAGAGGGTCGCGCCCGGAAGGAGGCGACCCTCTTTGGTCAATACCCGATTCAGTTTACCGTGATGAGCCGCCAATCCAGGCGGTTGTCGGCGCGGTGAACCACGTTGATGCTCTTCTTCATCGCCCAGGGAATGACCTGGTTGTGCAGCGGCAGGTGCGACACGTCGGCGTTCGACAGCTCCAGCGCCTCGGTCAGCAGGCGGTTGCGGATCAGCAGGTCGGTCTCCGTCTTGGCGCGATCGATGATCTGGTCCATCTTGGGGTTGCTGTAGCGGCCGACGTTGTAGTTGCCGTCACCGCCCTGGCCCACGCTGCGCACCAGCGACTGCAGGCTGTACATCGCGTCGAAGGTGGGCACGCCCCAGCCCAGCATGTAGATGCTGGCCTCGTAACGCTGAATCATCGGGAAGTAGGTGGCCAGCGGCAGCGTGCGCAGCTTGGCCTTGACGCCGATGCGCGCCCACATGGCCGTCACGGCCTGGCAGATCGCCTCGTCGTTGATGTAGCGGTTGTTCGGGCAGGCGAAGTCGACCTCGAAACCGTCCTTGTAGCCGGCGTCGGCGAGCAGCTTCTGCGCGGCGGCCACGTCGAACGGGTAGCGCTGGTGCACACCCTCCGTCCAGCCCGTCACCTGCGGCGCGATGAGCGCCCCCGTGGGCTGGCCCAGGCCACGCAGCGTGACGCGCGCGATCGCGTTCATGTCGATGGCCTGGTACAGCGCCTTGCGCACACGCACGTCCTTCAGCGGGTTCTTGCCCTTGACGTTGCTGCCCACGAGCTCGTCGCGGTGCTGGTCCATGCCGAAGAAGATGGTGCGGTTCTCAACCCCGTCCATGACCTTGAGGTTGCCGTCCTGGCGCAGGCGCGGCAGGTCCTGCGGGCTCGGATCCAGCACGAAATCCACCTCGCCCGAGAGCAGCGCGGCCATGCGCGTGGCCGTGGCCTTCACCGGCGTGTAGACGATCTCGGTGACGTTGGTCTCGGCGCTCTTGCCCCACCAGTTGGGGTTGCGCGTGAGCACCATCTTCTGATCGGGCGCCCACTCCTTGAGAATGAAGGGCCCCGTGCCCATGGCGTTGCGGTGGGCGAAGTTCTCGTCCTGGGTCTTGATGTCCTTGGGCGCGGTGGAGTTGTTCTTCTCCGCCCAGGCCTTGCTCATCATGCGCAGCTCGGTGAGCTGGTTCACCAGCACCGGGTTGGGGCCCTTGGTGAAGATGTCGATGGTGTTGTTGTTGACCTTGACGATGCGGTCGATGCCCTGGATATAGGGCGTGAAGTTCGAGGTCGGCGCCATTGCGCGCTGCAGCGAGAACACCGCGTCGTCGGCGGTGAAGTCGGACCCGTCGTGGAATTTCACGCCGGTGCGCAGCGTCAGCCGCAGCTGAGTGGGCGAGACCTGGTTCCAGCCAGTGGCCAGCAGCGGCTCGGGCTTGAAGGTGCGGCTGTTGTAGTACACCAACGACTCATAGACCGAGGCATGGATGCCGTTGGCCAGTGCGTTGTTCTGGGAATGGATGTCCCAGGTCGGGATGTCGCTGGCACTCGTCCACTTGAAGGTCTTCGCTTGAAGACCACCGGTCGTGACAGCCAAGGCTGCCCCCAGCACGACCGCCTGCATGGGCACGGAGAACGATTTCATCGTTGACACCTGAATTAAATGAAGGTGCCGGGACTATGCAACAAGCGTTCCCGCACCAGCGACGGGACTTACCCGTACCGGGTACGGGCACCCGAATCGGCATCGCGCGGCCCCCAGCGCCTCGACCGGAACAGGCCATTTCCGGACACCACTCGAAGCTTGATGCCTCCATCATTTCAAATAATTCTTTATAGCTATATTTGCCCTGCCTATTGGCCATGTCTTTAGGCATTTCAACCCTCAAAACCATCAGGAAGGTCCCCCATGAAGAAACTCCTCGTCGCCGCCTTGCTCGCCCTGAGCGCCGCCACCAGCTTCGCCGCCGTCGACGTCAACAAGGCCTCGCAAGCCGACCTCGACAGCATCAAAGGCATTGGCCCCAGCACCACGGGCAAGATCCTTGAACAACGCAAGGCCGCCCCCTTCAAGAACTGGAACGACTTCATTGCGCGCGTCCCCGGCATCGGAGACAAACGCGCCGCGAAGCTGTCGCACCAAGGCCTGACGGTCAATGGCGAGGCCTTCAAAGCGACCAGTGCGCCAGCGGGCGCCAAGCCCAAGCAGTGAGCGCCGTCCGCTCACCCGGCCATAAAAAAACCGCCCGGCATGCCGGGCGGTTTTTGCTTGAGCGAAGCGCTTCTGAAGATCAGAAGTTGTGCTGGATGCCCACGCCGAACAGGGTGTTCTTGACTTCCGCGCCGGTACCGATGATTTCGGCTTTGGTGCGGTTGAAGGCAGCGTACGTGAAGGTGCGCTTGGACAGCGCGTACTTGGCGCCGATGCTGAAGCCGGTGGTCTTGCTCAGATCCGTACCGCCAGACTCCAGCTTGGAACGGGCCACGCCAACACCGATGTCGAAGCCGGCGCCCAGGGGCACGTCCACGCCGATGTTGAACTCGTTGGCCTTCACGTCAGCAAAGCCGTCCGGCTGCACTTTGGCCTGGTTCACGCCACCGACCAGCTTCACGACGCCGAAGTCGTAGGAGCCGTTCAGCAGGTTGTAGGTGGTCTTGCCGGTGGCGGCCAGGCCGGTCAGGATACCGGTGCTGTCGATGCCGTTCAGGCCTTCGACTTTCTGGCTCTGGTGAGCGAAGCCAGCCACGATCGGGCCGTTGGCGTAGTTCAGGCTGAACGACACCAGGTTGCTGGCCTTGTTGTTCGGCGAGCTGGCGCGGTCTTCACCCAGCGAGTAGGCGAAAGCACCCGAGAAACCGCCGAAGTTGGGCGAGTTGTAGCGGATGGTGTTGTTCGGGTTGTCTTCGTAGCCGAGCCAGGTGGTCCACGACGACGCGAAGTTCGCGTTGAAGGTGTCGTTGGCCATCGAGCGGGTGTCGTCGTACGGCGTCCAGGGCTTGCCCAGCTGGATTTCACCGAAGCCACCCGACAGACCGACCCAGGATTGGCGGTTGAAGCTCAGGCCACCGGCGGTGCCGTTGTCCATGGCCAGCGCGCCTTCCAGGTTGAAGTTGGCCTTCAGACCACCACCCAGATCCTCGGAGCCCTTGAAGCCCAGGCGGCTGGTGTTGAAGCCACCGCTTTCCAGCACGGTCTCGCTGGCGGAGCCGACACCGGTGATGTCCGTCTTGACACGGCCCACCCACACATCGGCCATACCGTAAAGCGACACGCTCGACTGAGCCATCGCGGCGCCGCAGGTGCCCAGAACGGCAAGAGCGATCAGACTTTTCTTCATGGGGAGATTCCTTTTCCTTTGGAACGGTTTGGGAAACGTTTCACACGACTGAAACTGCAGTGATGGTACCCATCGACATGCACGTTACGGGTTTGCCCCTAGGGGTTTTACACAAGACAGGGGGAAAACGTGGCAATGAAGCAACAACGTCATCCCACCTTCTTAAACCTCTTAAGCAAATAGCAGGCCAATCCCCCTAAGCAAAAAAAAAACCACCGCCGAGGCGGTGGCTTTTGGCTTCAGACGCCAGCGGGCCAAGCCCGCAGGACATCAGAAGGAGTGGCGGATGCCCAGCTCGAAGCCGGTGCGCTTGTACTCAGGACCAGCCAGCAGACCGGCGTCGGCGCTGATGCGGGCGAAGTTGCCGTACAGGGCGGTGCGCTTGCTCAGGCCGTACTCGTAACCGACAGCGACTTGGTTGCCATCAACCGAGATGCCGGGAACTTCCACTTCGGTACGGGTGTACGAAGCCTTGATCAGGCCAGGGCCCACGGGGGCGGTCAGGCCCACCATCAGGTTGTTCACCTTCAGGTCGACGGTCTTTTCCTTCGACGTGGTGTAGTTGAACATCGGCTTGATGAAGCCGAAGTCATACGAAGCACCCACGTTGGTGCGGCGCGAATCGGCGGCGCCCACGTTGCCTTCCGAAGCGGTGGCGAAGCCAACCGACAGCGGGCCGTTGGCGTACGTCAGGCGCAGGCCTTGGTAGTCGCTGGCGCTGGTGCCGGTGGTCACTTCCTTGAAGCCATAGCTGAGCTGGGCCTGGAAGCCGCCCATGTTCGGCGTGAAGTACGAAACCATGTTGTTCGAACGCACGGTCGTCGCCTGGAAGACACCAGCGTTGGGCGAATACATGTTCACCGAGCTGCCCAGACCGTTGGTGCCGAACGGGTCGTACACGGTGTGGTTCCAGAAGGTCGGCACATAGTCACGGCCCAGGCGGACTTCACCGAAGCCACCCGACAGGCTCACGGTGCTGCGGCGCTGGAATTGCAGGCCAGCGGGCGTGCCGGTGTCGGGGTTCAGGGCGCCTTCCAGCCAGAAGCTGGCGCTCATGCCACCGCCGAGGTCCTCGACACCGCGGAAGCCCAGGCGGCTCGAAGCGGTACCGTCTTGACCCATTTCGCTCAGCGAGGTTTTGACGCCGCCGATTTTGGTCGAGGTGTGGCGGACGTTCACGTCCATGATGCCGAACAGGGTCACCGACGACTGGGCCAGTGCTGCGCTGGAGGCTGCGACGGCAGCCAGAGCGATCAGGGTCTTTTTCATCGAGGAATTCTCCAAGGTTTGGGTTAAGAGGCCGGAAGTCTTTGCCCCCGAGCCGACCTCCATTGAGGAAGCTGCGGGCATTGCATCAGAAACAGCTGGTCACCGCCATGTTTGCCGACCTCGATCCGCCCCAGGGTGGTGCCGATGTTGCAGCCTTGCCACGATTCCGAGGGGTAACCCTTAGACGGATGGCGGGGCGCCATACTCCCCACACCAGTCCACTGCCGATTCAACGTGAGAGTTTCATGAGTACTTTCAGCGATGCCCTGGTGGTTGCCGCCGATTCGGCCCTGCGCACCCTGTTCGCCGTCCCGCGGGCCAGCCAGCCCTGCCCCACCGTGCCCGAGCGGCACGACGATGGTGCGCTGAGCACCGAAGACCGGCGCCTCGCCGGTGCCCTGATGCGGGTCAACCATGTGGGGGAGGTGTGCGCCCAGGCGCTGTACACCGCGCAAGCCTTCGCCGCGCGCTGGCCCGGACCGGGTGGCAGGGCGTCGAACGAGGCCCTGGCCCAGCAGCTGGAAGAGGCCGGCCGCGAGGAAACCGACCACCTGGCCTGGACCAAGGCCCGCCTCGACGAGCTGGGCAGCCGGCCATCGCGGCTCAACCCGTTCTGGTACGCCGGCGCCTTCGGGCTCGGCCTGCTCGCGGGCCGCCTGGGGCAAGGCCCCAGCCTGGGTTTCGTGGTGGAAACCGAGCGCCAGGTGGAAGCCCACCTGGCCAGCCACCTGGACCGCCTGCCGGCCGAGGACCACGCCTCCCGGGCGATCGTGGCGCAGATGAAAATGGACGAGGCCCGGCACGCTCGCCAGGCCCAGCAAGCCGGAGCCGCCGAGTTGCCGGCGCCCGTGAAGGGGATGATGCGGATGGCGGCCAAGGTCATGACGACCGTGGCGCACCGGATCTGAGGCCCCCCCGAAAGGGGCGCAGGCTCAGGCGTCGACCAGATCGAAGCTGGTGGTGATTTCCGCCGTCTTGGCCAGCATGATGCTGGCCGAGCAGTACTTCTCGTGGCTCATGGCGATGGCGCGCTCCACCGCGCTGGCGGGCACGCCCTTGCCCGTGACAGTGAAGTGCATGTGGATCTTGGTGAACACCTTGGGGTCGACCGGCGCACGCTCGCTGGTGAGCTTGACCGAGCAGCCGCGCACATCGTGGCGGCCGCGCTTGAGGATCAGCACGACGTCGTAGGCCGTGCAGCCGCCGGTCCCCGCCAGCACCGTCTCCATGGGACGGGGCGCGAGATTGGCGCCGCCGTTCTCGGGCTTGTTGGCGTCGGGGGCACCGTCCATGGCGAGCACGTGGCCGCTGCCGGTTTCGGCAACGAAGCCCATGGCCGATCGGGTGCCGCTGGCGCCAGTCCAGGTGACGGTGCATTCCATGAGAAGGTTCTCCGTGACAAAGCCCGCATTTTCTAAGGGCCTTGCTCTAAAAATGAGGGCAACTTGAGTCGGGTTGTTGCAACGCAGCAATCCGGCGATATACTTGCGTCATTGTATTTTCGGTTGTCTCCTCTACCCTCCACGGGTGGATTCAAACCCGGACCAGCAACGTTGGTCCGGGTTTTTTTTCGCCCGCTGATAATGCTCGGTGATGAAAACGCCCGCCGCCCACCTGACACCCGCCGACTACCTCAAGAAAATCCTCACAGCCCGGGTGTACGACGTCGCGGTGGAGTCGAACCTGGACCCGGCACGCGCGCTGTCCAGGCGGCTGCACAACACCGTGCTGCTCAAGCGCGAGGACCAGCAGCCCGTCTTCAGCTTCAAGCTGCGCGGGGCCTACAACAAGATCGCGCACCTGAGCCCCGAGCAGTTGTCCAAGGGCGTGATTTGCGCGTCGGCGGGCAACCACGCGCAGGGTGTGGCGCTGGGCGCGCGCAAGCTGGGCGTGCGGGCCGTGGTGGTGATGCCGGTGACCACGCCGCAGCTCAAGATCGATGCGGTGCGCGGCCTCGGCGGCGAGGTGGTGCTGCACGGCGACAGCTACACCGACGCCTACAACCACGCCGTCATCCTGCAAAAGAAGCAGGGACTCACTTTCGTTCATCCCTTCGACGATCCTGACGTGATTGCCGGCCAGGGCACGATCGCCATGGAGATCCTGCGCCAGCTCCAGAGCCTGGGCTCGAACCAGCTCGACGCGGTGTTCGTCGCCATCGGCGGCGGCGGCCTGGTGAGCGGGGTGGCCAACTACATCAAGGCCGTGCGGCCCGAGATCAAGGTCATCGGCGTGCAGATGACCGACTCCGACGCCATGATGCGCTCGGTCGCCGAGAAGGAGCGCGTGACGCTGCCCGACGTCGGCCTGTTCGCCGACGGCACCGCCGTCAAGCTGGTGGGCGAAGAAACCTTCCGCGTCGCGCGCGAACTGGTCGACGAGTTCATTGCGGTGGACACCGACGCCGTCTGCGCCGCCATCAAGGACATCTTCGTCGACACCCGCAGCATCGTCGAACCCTCGGGCGCGATGGCGGTGGCCGCCATCAAGCAGTACGTGGCCACCCACAAGACCAAGGGTCAGACCTACGCGGCCATCCTGTGCGGCGCCAACATGAACTTCGACCGCCTGCGTTTCGTCGCCGAGCGCGCCGAGGTGGGCGAGGAGCGCGAGGCCCTGTTCGCCGTGACCATGCCCGAGGAGCGCGGCAGCTTCCGCCGCTTCTGCGAGGTCATCGGCTCGCTGCCCGGTGCGGCGCGCAATGTCACCGAATTCAACTACCGCATGCACGACAGCGCCCAGGCGCATGTGTTCGTGGGACTCACCACGGCGGGCAAGGGCGAGTCCGCCAAGATCGCCCAGCAGCTGGTGCGCCATGGCTTCGAGACGCTGGACCTCACGCACGACGAACTCGCCAAGGAACACCTGCGCCACCTGGTGGGCGGCCATTCCGCGCTGGCGCAGGACGAACGACTGATGCGCTTCATCTTCCCGGAGCGCCCGGGCGCCCTGCTCAAGTTCCTCAGCCTCATGCGACCGGGGTGGAACATCAGCCTGTTCCACTACCGCAACCAGGGCGCCGACTACGGCCGCATCCTGGTCGGCCTGCAGGTGCCGGCCAAGGACGACAAGGCCTTCGCCAAGTTCCTCGACACCTTGGGCTATCCCTATGTCGAGGAAACCCGCAACCCCGCTTACCGGCTGTTCCTGCGCAGCTAAGCACCCCATGGCGCGCGATCCCGCCCTCACGCCGATCAATGCACCGCGCCCGTTCGCGCCCGTCGAGGGCTTGAAGCTGCCCGCCATCGCCAGCACGGCCGACACCACGCTGGAGCACGCCCTGCACCGGCGCCTGCAGCCCGACGGCCAGCCCGCCAACGCCCTGGGCCAGTTGCAATGGCTGGCCGGGCAGCTCGCGCGCATCCAGCACAGCAGCGCGTTGCCGTTCGACCTGCTGGTGTTCGACGCCCCGCAACTGGTGGTGTTCGCGGCCGACCACGGCCTGGCCGTGGAGGGCATGAGCGACCTGCCGCAGTCCGCCACAGCCGAGTTGGTCAACCAACTGCTCGTGGGACGCGCGCCGGTCAACACCCTGGCGCGCCAGCACGGCTTCGAGCTGACCGTGGTCGACGCCGGCATGGCCACGCCCATCACCCAGCCGCCGGCGGCGCGCGGCCGCCCGCCGGCCACGCTGCAGGCGCGCAAGATCGCCTACGGCACACGCAACTGCCTGCTCGGCCCGGCCATGTCGCTGAGCCAGACCGTGGCCGCGCTGCACGCGGGCATGGACGTGGTGCGCCACCTGCCAGGCACGGTGCTGGCGCTGGGCGAGGTGGGCGTGGCCAACCCGGCCAGCGCGGCGCTGCTGCTGTCGCGCCTGTGCGGCGTGCCCATGGCGGACGCCCTGCCGCGCGACGACGGCCCGGGCTCGGCCTTCGACGACACCGTGCATTTCCAGCGCCTGGACAAGCTCACCGCCGCAGCCCAGCGGCACGCGCAGGCCATCTCCCCCATCCACGCATTGGCGGCCTTCGGCGGTTTCGAGATCGCCATGATGGCCGGCGCCATGCTGCAGGCGGCCAGCGAGCGGCGCGTGGTGCTGGTCGACGGCTTCGTGGCCGGCGCCGCCGCCCTGGTGGCGCGCGGCCTGAGCCCGGCGGTGGCCGACTACCTGGTCTACGCCCAGCGCTCGCCGGCCACCGCGCACCGGCTCATGCTGATCCACCTGCAGGCCATGCCGCTGCTCGACCTCGATCTGCACATCAACCAGGGCACCGGCGCGCTGCTGGCCTGGCCGCTGCTGCTGGCCACGCAGGCGCTGCTGGAGACCTGAGAGCCCCCGCTAGCCCGACGCCAGCCAGCGCCGCTGGCCGGCCAGGCGCTTCACGCCGCGCCAATTCCGGCACTCGACCGCCACCGCCGGCCATATGCGCTGCAACAGCTCGCACTCGGCCAGGGTGTCGGCCGCCGCCTGGTGGCGCCGGGGACAGGTGATGCCGAAATGGGCCATCCACTCGTCCAGCGAGCGGGCCCGCACCTGGGGGTGCGTCACGGCGCAGAGGTGCTCGATGTCCACCCAGGGATTGGCCGGGCGCCGCCCCAGGTGCTGGCGCGCGTGCCGGCCGATCAGCGCCTCGTCGAAAGCGCTGTGGAAGGCCAGCAGCGGCGCCGCACCGGCGAAGGCTTCGAAGGCCCGCAGCGCCTCGACCGGATCCCACCCGTCGCGCTGGCTCTGCACACCGATGCCATGCAGCAGGATGTTGTCGCGGCTGGAGGCCCGCTCCTGGCGCAGCACCACCTCGAAGCTGTCGCCCAGGCACACGTCGAGGCGGCGGCGCGACCAGTCCACGCGCAGGCCCACGGCGGCGATGGCCAGCAGGCGGTCGCGCGCCACGTCGAGGCCGCTGGTTTCCACGTCCAGCACCACCCAGCGCTCGGGCGCCGCGGGCGCAGCGTCGCCACCACCGAGCCAGGCCGACCACCAGGCGCTCACCGGTCGTAGTCCAGCGTGAGCCGCTGCTGCAGGGCGCGCAGCACGCGCAGCGTTTCCTTCAGGATGCGGCGATCGATGTCGTTGAGCGTGTCCACCGCGATGCGGTTCGGGTTGTCGCCCACCGTGGTGCCATCCAGCTGCGCGTGCAGGCGCAGCAGCTGCAGGTAGTCAAAGCCGCCGACCCAGGCCTGGGCCTCGTGCGCCGGCACGCCCAGCAGCGGGCCCACCGCCTCCAGGCGCTCGCGGGTATTGGTGGCCGGCACGCCGTGCGCCAAGGCATACAGGCGCGCCACGTCGACGAAGATGGCCGTGCCCTGCAGCTTGAGGTCCAGCGTGTCGTGGCCTTCCACCGCCGCGGTGTCGATGTTGCCCAGCCAGTTCAGCGGCACCGTTCGCCCCAGGCCGTTGAGCGCGAGCTGCTTCAGGAAGCGCGGCGTGGTGCGCGCGTGCGCCAGCACCTCGTCGCGCAGCGCGCGGGCCAGGGCCTCGTGGCCGGCGAGCGGGCGAAAGTCGAAAAAGATGCTGGCGTTCAGCAGGTCCCGGGGCGAGCCATGCTCGATCCAGTTCGCGAAACGCTCGCGCCACTGAGTCAGCGTCAGGCACAGCTCGGGGTTGCTGGCCATCACGCCACCCTTGCACAGCGGGTAGCCGCAATCGTCCAGCGCCTGGTTCACCTCGCGCGCGAAGGCCAGGTAGGGCGCGGCCTCGCTGCCATCGGGACGGATCAGCGCGTTGTCCTGGTCGGTGGCGATGGTTTGCTCGCCGCGGCCCTCGGAGCCCAGCGCCAGCCAGCAGCAGTCGGCCAGGGCGATGCCATGGCGCTGCGCCAGCAGCTCGATCAGGCGCGCGCCCAGCACATCGTTCAAATGGCTGATCAGCGCCGTGAGCTGGCGCGCCTGCACGCCCTGGCCCAGCAGGGTGCGCGCGAAACGGCGGATGTCGTGCGCCACCACGCGCAGCGTGTCCACGCCCGTGGCGTTGCGGATGCTGGAGCTGACCTGCTTGAGGCTGAGGCGCTGCAACGCGAACAGGTCGCGCTCGGAGACGATGCCCGCCAGCCGCCCCGCGCGCGTGATGGGCACGTGGCGGATGCCGTGCGTGGACATGGCCAGCGCGGCGTCCTGCGCGCTGGCGTCGTGCGGCAGGCTGTGCACGGGCCGCACCATCACCGACGACACCGGCGCGTCCAGCGGCACCCCGGGCAGCACCACGCGGCCCAGCACGTCGGAACGCGTGAGGATGCCCAGCGGCGCGCCCGCGCCGTCCACCACCAGCATGGAGCCGATGCGCCGCTCGTGCATCTGGCCCAGCACCTCGCGCAGCGGCGTGTGCGGCGCGCAACTCACCGGCGCCTTGTGGCCCAGCTCGCTCAGGGGCGTCTCCAGCGACTGCTCGGCCAGCGCCTGCGAGGAGTAGGCCACCTGCAGCGCCGCGCGCGACAGCTCCAGGAACTTGAGGATGCGCCGGTTGAGGAAGTCGCCGAACGGCGGGCTTTGCGCCGCCAGGGCGCGCATGTCCTCGGCGCCGATGACCAGCACGAAGGTGTCTTCGGTGGCGTGGTACAGCGTGGTGGGCGCGCGCTGCGCCAGCACGGCGCTGATGGGGAACAGGTCGCCCGCCTCGTACTGAAAGGCGCCGCCGGAGACCTCGGACAGCCCGCGCTTGCCGGTGACTGCGCCGCGGCGGATGAAGAACAGCTCGCGCACCGGTCCGTCCTGCGGGTCCACCACCGGCTCACCGGGTGCGTAGTAGGCCTGGCGCGAGGCCGCCACGAAGGCGGCCACGTGCGCCGCCTCCATCTCATCGAAAGGCGGGTAGCGCCGCAGTTCGTCGCTCAGGTTGGCCAGCAGGCTGCCCGAGGGCCGCAGCGCGTCCGGCAGGGACACGGGGTCGGTGGGTGTTCCGCCGCGCGGGGCCATGGCGGGCGGCCCGGGGCCTCAGGGCGTGTCGCCCGGCGGGGCGGGCAAGCTCAATTCGAAGCCCTGCTGGCCCCCGCCGGCCGGTGCGAGCCGCGCCGAGCGGCGCTGCACCGACTGGAGCACCACGCCGCCGTCGAGCTCGGCGCCCACGCGGTAGGGCTTGGGTGGCTGCCCATCGATGGCGATCAGCGCGGCGCCATCGGCGCCACCGGCATTGATGACGCCCAGCAACTGGAAGCGCGAGGACAGCGGGGCGGGCGCGCTGGCCGGGGCGTCCACCGCAACGGCCTGCACCGCGCCCAGCACGCGCGCCACGGAGGCCGCGTCGGGCGCGGGCGCCGCCACCGCGGGCGCTGCCACGGGCGTGAGCGGCGAGCGGCCCACGGCCTGCAGCACCCAGTAGCCCACGCTGAGCCCCGTGGCCAGCCAGAGCAGCACGGCCAGCGCACCCGGCGCGCGGCGCGGCGCGCCGCCTGGCGCCGCAGCGCCCTCGCCCAGGAAGACCGAGTGCCCGAAGGTGGATGCCCGACTCATGCGCGCATTATGATCGACCGACCCCCGCGCGGGGCGCCCGACGACCCGGTGCCGGAGACTCCCTTGACACGCCCCCTCTTCCCCTCTTACGCACCCACCCGACGCGCGCTGCGGCGCGGCTTCACGCTCATCGAGCTGATGGTGGTGCTGGTCATCATCGGCGTGCTGGCCGCGCTCATCGTGCCCAACGTGCTAGACCGAACGGACGACGCGCGCGTGACCGCCGCCCGCACCGACACCCACAACCTCATGCAGGCGCTCAAGCTCTACCGCCTGGACAACCAGCGCTACCCCAGCGCCGAGCAAGGCCTGGGGGCGCTGGTCAACAAACCCACCGTCGGGGCGATTCCGCCCAACTGGCGCCGCTACCTCGACAAGCTGCCCAACGACCCCTGGGGACGGCCGTACCAGTACCTCAACCCCGGCGTGCACGGCGAAGTCGACGTGCTCTCGCTGGGCGCCGACGGCCAGGCCGGCGGTGAAGGCGCCAACGCCGACATCGGCAGCTGGCAGTAAACCGGCCGGCCCGCCGACGGCCCGCCCCCACCATGCCGCACGGCCGCCCACGGGGCTTCACCCTGCTCGAGTTGATGGTGGTCGTGGCCATCATCGCCATGGCCACGGCGGCCGTCAGCTTTGCGCTGCGCGAGGACAGCGGCACGCGGCTCGAGCGCGAGGCCCTGCGCCTGTCGGCCATGCTCGAATCGGCGCGCGCGCAATCGCTCACCAGCGGCCTGCCGGTGGTGTGGCGCGTGCGGCCCCATGGCTTTGAATTCATCGGACTGCCACGTGCGCGTGCCGGCGACGGCCCCACGCCCTCCGAAGGCGCGCACCAATGGCTGAACGCCGACACCGGCGCCCAGGTGCTGCAGCCGCCCGGCGCCACCTCGCTGGTGCTCGGCCCCGAGCCGCTGATCCCGGCGCAGCGCATCGCCCTCGGCCTGGGCGAGCGCCGCCTGGTGCTGGCCACCGACGGCCTGGGCCCTTTCCGCGTCACCCCGGACGCGCCCTGACCCCCGAGATGAAAAGCGCGCGCGGCTTCACCCTGATCGAGGTGCTGGTGGCCCTGGGCGTGGTGGCGCTCGCCCTCACCACCGGCTTGCAGGCCAGCAACGCGCTCACGCGCACGGCCGAGCGCCAGACCGAACAATGGCTGGCCACCCTGTGCGCCGAGAACACCCTCACCACCCTGCGCCTGCAGCGCCAGCTGCCCGGCACAGGCAACAGCGAATCCGCCTGCCAGCAGGCCGGCCACGACTTGCGCGTGCGGGTGTCCGTGCTGCCCACGCCCAACCCCAACTTCCGCCGCATCGACGCCACCGTGCTGCGCGGCGCCGACGGCCCCGGGGTGCGCCTGCTGACGCTGTCCACCGTGCAAGGACGCTTCTGATGGGCCGGCGGCGCGCGCGTGGCTTCACCCTGATCGAGCTGCTGGTGGCCCTGGCCATCCTCTCGATCATTGCCGTGCTGGCCTGGCGCGCCATCGACGGCATGGGGCGCACGCAGAACATCACCCAGTCGCGGGGCGACGAGCTGCGCCGCCTGCAGTCCGCCCTGGGCCAGTGGACGGCCGACCTGGACGCCCTGGTCGACACGCGCGAAGTCGCGCCCATCGCCTTCAACGGCCAGGTGCTTCGGCTCACCCGGCGCGACCCCATGGAGTCCGGCCTGGACAGCCGAGGCGTCCGCGTGGTGGCCTGGGCCCTGCTCAACGGCCCCGAGGGCCCGCGCTGGTCGCGCTGGCAGTCGGGTCCGCTGCGCCAGCGCAACGAGCTCGCCCACGCCTGGCAGCGCGCGGCCGACTGGGCCACCGGCCGTGTGAACGCGCCCGGCAACACCGCCGGCGACGCGCTCACCGCCCCCACGGCCGACAGCGCCATCGCGCTGGTGCCGGCCTTGCGCTGGCAGCTGTACTACCACCGCGGCGAGGCCTGGACCAACCCCCAGTCGGCCGACGACGCCCAGCCCCCGCGCACCATGGCCTTCAGCCCCAATCTCAACATGCCCAATGGCGTGCGCCTGCTGCTGGAACTGCCCCCGGCCGGCACCGCCCTGCACGGCGTGCTGCAGCGCGACTGGGTGCGCCCCACGCTGGAGCCCTCGCCATGAGCGCGGCCGGGCCGCTCCCAGGGAACTCCGCCCCGCCGGGTGCGGCATGGAGGGCCGTGCCGTGACACGCACCCACCAGCGAGGCGCGGCGCTGCTGCTGGCCATGCTCACCGTCACCCTGGTGGCCGCGCTGGCCGCCAGCGCGCTGTGGCAGCAATGGCGCGCGCTGGAGGTCGAGCGCGCCGAGCGCCAGCGCGCCCAGGCCGCCTGGATCCTGACCGGTGCGCTCGACTGGGCGCGCCTGATCCTGCGCGAGGACGGGCGCGGCAACCAGACCAATGGCAACCCCGACCACCTGGGCGAGCCCTGGGCGCTGCCCCTGGAGGAGGCCCGGCTGTCCAGCTTCCTCGCCGCCGACCGCGACAACACCGCCGACAGCACGCTCGAAGCCTTCCTCTCGGGCGAAATCACCGACCTGCAGTCGCGCCTGAACTTCAACAACGTGGCGCGCCTGACCACCGTCCAGAACGGTGCCGTGCCGCTCAAGTACGAACTCTCCGAGCCCGACCTGGACAGCCTGCGCCGCCTGTACGAACTGCTCGGCCTGCCCCGCGGCGAGCTCGAAGCCGCCGCCAAGGAGCTGCTGGCCAGCGCCCAGATGTCCCTCAGCGACCCCCTGCCCGCGGACGCGGCCTCGCTGCTGCCGACCAAGCTTTCACAGCTCGCCTGGCTGGGCATCTCGCCCAGCAGCCTGGCGCGGCTGGAGCCCCACCTCACCGTGCTGCCGCTGCGCACCACGCTCAACCTGAACACCGCCAGCGCCGAGGCCATCGCCGCCTCCCTGCCGGGGCTGGATCTGGCCATGGCGCGCCGCCTCGTCTCGGCGCGCGAACGCACGCCGTTTCGCAGCATCGCCGAGGCACAGCGCCTGCTGCCCCAGGGCCCGGCCGTCCTCAGCGACCAGTACCACGGCGTGCGCAGCAGCTTCTTCGAGGTGCGCGGCCGCTTGCGGCTGGACGACACCATCATCGAAGAGCGCTCCCTGGTGATGCGCCAGGCCCTGGACGCGCGCATCGTCTGGCGCGAGCGCTTCACGCGCCGCTGAGGCGCCCCAGGGTGCCGGTCGCCCCCCCGGGGGATGGCGACTGAAGCCGCCACGCAACGCCCTAGGGCACCTGGATGAGGGTTTGACATGGTCCCTCTCTAGAATGGCCGGTCCCATCTTCTGAAATCCCGCCTGTGCTCATCGTCACGCCCGTCGACTACCTGGCACCGCCCTCGGCCGCCGCCGCGCTGATGCGCTGGGTGCGCAGCACCGACGGCCAGAACCCGGTCGAGGACGGCGAATCGGCCCTGTCGCTGCTGCCGCGCAACGAGGAACTGGTGCTGGCGCTGCCGCCGCGCGCGCTGTCCTGGCACCGCCTGAGCCTGCCGCGCGTGAGCGGCCCGCGCCTGCGCGCCGCGCTCGACGGCCTGCTCGAAGACCAGGTGCTCAGCGACGTGGGCGCCCTGCACCACGCCCTGGAGCCCGGCGGGCGCGCCGGCCAGACCGTGTGGGTGGCCTGCACCGACCGCGCCCGCCTGCGCGACTGGCTGCGCGCGCTCGAATCCGCCGGCCGCCCGGTGGCGCGCATCGCGCCGCTGATGTGGCCCCTGGTGCCCGCCCGCGCGCCCGGTGCCACCGGCGCCACGCGCAGCTTCGCCATGGACTCGCCCGGCCAGCTGCACTGGGCGCACATCGACGGCGACCAGGCCTGGCTGGCCAGCGCCAGCCTGCTGGGCGTGAGCTGCGTGCCCCTGCGCGGCGACCAGCCCCTGCCCCTGGACGCCCTGCTGCCCGGCGCCAACGCCAACGACCTGCGCGCCACCGACGCGCTGGACGTCTGGCTGGCCGACCCGCTGGTGGCCGAACTCGCCGAACGCGCCTTGCAGCGCCCCTTCGACCCGGTGCCGCCGGCCCGGTGGCTGCTGCGCGCCGGCCAGAGCGACTGGAACCTGGCCCAGTTCGACCTCAGCCTGTCCTCGGGCGCCCGGCGCGGCCAGCGCTGGCGGCGCGCCTGGCGCCAGTTCCGCAGCGGCCCGCAGTGGCGCGCGGCGCGCTGGGGCCTCGCGGCGCTGGTCGCGGCACAGCTCTTCGGGCTGAACCTGACGGCCTGGCAAGAGCGCCAGAGCCTGCGGGACAAGCAGGACGCGGTGCGCACCACCCTCACCACGGCCTTCCCCCAGGTCAACCTGGTGCTCGACGCCCCCGCGCAAATGCAGCGCGAGGTGGCGCGGCTGCAGCAGGCCAGCGGCCAACTCTCGGCCGGCGACCTGGAAAGCCTGCTGGCCGCGGTGGACCGCGCCGCCGGCAGCGAACCGCTGTCGCCCACCCGCATCGGCTACGACAACGGCGCGCTGCGCCTGTCGGGCTGGCGCTCCGGCGAGGAGCGGGTGCGCGCACTGCAGCAGGCCCTGCAGAACGGCGGCTGGCGCGCGCAATTCGACGGCAACGAACTGGTGCTGCAGGCACCGCAACCCTGACATGGCCGCCGACCCCGACACCCCTTCCCCGGCGAACGCCCGCGCCGCCCTGGCCGGCTGGTACGGTGGCCTCGCCGCGCGCGAACGCCGGCTGGTGCTGGCCGCCGCGCTCATCGTGGGCCTGGCCCTGCTGTGGTGGCTCGCCATCCACCCCGCCTGGCGCACCCTGCGCGAGGCGCCAGCGCGCCACGCCGCACTGGACGCGCAGCTCGCGCGCATGCAGCAGCTTGCGCAGACCGCCGAGGGCCTGCGCGCCGCCTCCACCGGCCAGCCGCCGGGCCGCGACGAGGCCCTGCGCGCCCTCGAGGCCGCCACCGGCGCCCTGGGCGGCACCGGCCAGATCAACGTGCTGGGCGACCGCGCCACCCTCACCCTGCGCCAGGCCGAGGCCCTGGCCCTGGCCGGCTGGCTGCAGCAGGTACGCGTGAACGCGCGGCTGCTGCCGCTCGAATCCCAACTCAACCGCGACGGCCCGGGCACCACCTGGAGCGGCTCGCTGGTGGTGAGCGGCCCGCCGCTGGCAGGGAATTGAGATGAACGCCGCCCGGCCGCCCGAAGGCGTTCGCACCGCAGCGCGTTGCGCGAAGGTGTTGCGAATTCGCGCCGCCCGGCCGCCCGAAGGCGTTCGCACCGCAGCGCGCTGCGCGGAGGTGTTTCCATGAGCGCCTCTGCCACCGTGCGCCGCCTGGCCTTCGCCGCCGCCGTGCTGGGCCTGCTGCTGGCGCTGCTGCTGTTCGCCCCGGCGCGCTGGCTGGCCAGCGCACTGGACCGGGCCAGCGGCGGACAGCTGCAACTCGTCAACGCGCGCGGCAGCGTCTGGAGCGGCCAGGCCGATCTGCTGCTCACCGGCGGCGAAGGCAGCCGCACCCGCAGCGCCCTGCCCCGGGGTTTGCGCTGGCGCCTGCGCCCCGCCTGGCAAGGCGGCCCGGCGTTCGCGCTGGCGCTGCAGGCGCCCTGCTGCACCCCACAGCCGCTGCAGCTGCGCCTGCACCCCGGCCTGAGCGAAACCTCGCTCAGCGTCGCCGGCTTCGACAGCCGCTGGCCGGCCGAACTGCTGGCCGGCCTGGGCACCCCCTGGAACACCCTGCGCCTGCAGGGCGTGCTGGCGCTGCGCAGCGAGGGCCTCACGCTGACCCTGGCCAGCGGCCGCGCGCGGCTGCACGGCGGGCTGGACATCGACGCGCTCGACATGGCCTCGCGCCTGTCCAGCATCCGTCCCCTGGGCAGCTACCGCGCCACGCTGCGCGCGGGGGCCGAGGGCGACACCGCCCGCCTGGACCTGAGCACCCTCAACGGCGCCCTGCTGCTGCAAGGCCAGGG
This sequence comes from Hydrogenophaga sp. SNF1, assembly GCF_034421675.1. Taxonomy (NCBI): domain Bacteria; kingdom Pseudomonadati; phylum Pseudomonadota; class Betaproteobacteria; order Burkholderiales; family Comamonadaceae; genus Hydrogenophaga; species Hydrogenophaga sp. SNF1. Next base: position 854,118 of record NZ_CP139793.1, on the reverse strand, counting down.
CCAATGGGTGGGCGGGCGCCTGCGCTTCGCGGGCGACGCCCAGGCCGCGCCCGGCAGCGAAGAGGCCCTGACCAACCTGCTCAACATCGTGGGCCGCCGCCAAGGCGCCCGTTCGGTCATCACCATCGGGTGAACCTTAGACGTAGGATCGCCATCATGTTTGCCCTCCCCCCCCTGGCCGGACGCCGCAGCGCACTCGCGCTGGCCTGCGCACTGGCGCTGAGCCTGCCCGGCGCGCCGACGGCCACCGCGCAAACCCGGCCGACCGAGCCCGTCACGCTGAACTTCGTGGGTGCCGAAATCGAGGCCGTGGCCCGCACCATGGCCACCATCACCGGCCGCAGCGTCGTCGTCGACCCGCGCGTGCGCGGCACCATCAACCTCTCCACCGACCGCCCCGTGCCCCCGGCCGCCGCGCTGAACCAATTCGCCGCCGCGCTGCGCCTGCAGGGCTTCGCGCTGGTGGACACCGGCGGGCTCTACAAGATCGTGCCCGAGGCCGACGCCAAGCTGCAGGGCAACGTGGTGAACGCGGGGGCCGCGTCGGCGCTGCCGGCGTCCAACACCGTGGTCACGCAGATCTTCCGGCTCAACCACGAGAACGCGAACAACCTGGTGCCGGTGCTGCGCCCGCTGATCCCGCCCAACAACACCATCAACGTCAACCCGGGCAACAACTCCCTGATCATCACCGACTACGCCGAGAACCTGCAGCGCATCGGCCGCATCGTCGCCGCGCTGGACGTGCCCGGCGCGAGCGACGTCGAGATCATTCCGCTGCAGCACGCGGTGGCGGCCGACATCGTGCCGCTGATCCAGCGCCTGATCGACCCCGCCGCCAGCGGCACCACGGCCGGCGCCGCCGCCGCCGGCGATGCCTCCTTCCGCACCACCATCGTGGCCGAGCCGCGCAGCAACGCGCTGGTGCTGCGCGCGGCCAACCCGGCGCGCCTGGCCCTGGTCAAGTCGCTCGTGGTGCGGCTCGACCAGCCCTCGGCCAGCGTGGCCAGCGGCAACATCCACGTGGTCTACCTCAAGAACGCCGACGCGGTGGCCCTGGCCACCACGCTGCGCGCGGCCATCGCGGCGGGTGACGGCGGCGGCAGCGGCGGCGCCCTCGGCGGCGGCAGCAGCGGCGGCGCGTCCAGCGGCGGCCTGTCGCGCGCCAGCACCGGCGGCCTCAACCTGGGCGGCGGCGCCAGCAGCGGCATGGGGGCCAACAGCGCCGCCAGCACGCCGGTGGCGGCCAGTGCCCAGCCCTCTACCGGCGGCATGATCCAGGCCGACCCGGCGACCAACTCGCTCATCATCACCGCGCCCGAGCCGCTGTACCGCCAGCTGCGCGCGGTCATCGACCAGCTCGACTCGCGCCGCGCCCAGGTGTATGTGGAAAGCCTGATCGCCGAGGTGAACGACGACAAGGCCGCCGAGTTCGGCATCCAGTGGCAGGGCGCCTCCGGCCAGTCGGGTGACCGCGTGATCGGCCTGCTCGGCACCAATTTCGGCGAAGGCGGGCGCAACATCTTCAACCTCGCGCAAGGCGAGACGGCGCCCGCCGCCGGCCTGAACATCGGCCTGGCGCGCCGCACCGGCGGCGTCTACGTGCTGGGCTTCCTGGCGCGCTTCCTGCAGGAAAACGGCGCCGGCAACATCCTGTCCACACCCAACCTGCTCACGCTGGACAACGAAGAGGCCAAGATCGTCATCGGCCAGAACGTGCCCTTCGTCACCGGGCAGTTCACCAACACCGGCGGCGGCAACAACGGCTCGGTCAACCCCTTCCAGACCATCGAACGCAAGGACGTGGGCATCACCCTGCGCGTGAAGCCCCAGATCAGCGAGAACGGCACCATCAAGCTGACCATCTACCAGGAGGTGTCCAGCGTGGCGCCGTCCTCGGTGAATTCCAGCACCGGCCTCATCACCAACCTGCGCAGCATCGAAAGCACCGTGCTCGTCAACGACGGCGCCATCGTGGTGCTGGGCGGCCTGCTGCAGGACGAGTACGCGCAGAACCAGGACAAGGTGCCCGGCCTGGGCGACGTGCCCGTGCTCGGCGGCCTGTTCCGCAGCGAAACCCGCAGCCGCAAGAAAACCAACCTGATGGTGTTCCTGCGCCCCGTGGTGATGCGCGACGAGCGCGACACCGCCAACCTCGCGCTCGACCGCTACGAGCAGATGCGCAGCATCCAGCGCGGGCTGCAGCCCGAGCGCAGCAGCGTGCTCAAGATCAACGAGTCGCCCGTGCTGGGTCCGCAGGCCCTGCCCTACGAGCGCCTGGCGCCGCGGCCCACGCCGCTGGGCGCGCCCGAAGGTTCGCCCAACGCCGTCCCCGCGCCCACGCCGCCGGCGGGCGCCCCGGCGCCCGCCCCCGCCCCTGCCCCTGCCCCCCAGCAGTGAGGCCGCGCCCATGAAGTACCCGCTGCCCTACGCCTTCGCGCGTGAGCACCAGTGGCTGCTCGAGGAAGACGCGGGCCGGCTCACCCTGGTGGGCAGCCGCACGCCCGCGGCCGATCCGCAGGCCCAGTCCAGGCGCCTGTCGGCCCTGTCCGAGATCCTGCGCCTGCACCCGCTGCTGGACCTGCAGTGGGAAGACGCCGAGGGCCTGCGCCAGCGCATCAGCTCGGCCTATTCGCAGGGCGAATCCAGCGCCGCCGCCGTGGTGAGCGAGGTGCAGAGCGATGCCGACCTCAGCCGCATGATGCAGGAGCTGCCGGCCATCGAGGACCTGCTGGAAACCGCCGACGACGCGCCCATCATCCGCATGCTCAATGCCCTGCTCACGCAGGCCGCGCGCGATGGCGCCAGCGACATCCACATCGAGCCCTTCGAGCGCCACTCCAGCGTGCGCTTTCGCGTCGACGGCACGCTGCGCGAGGTGGTGCAACCCAACCGCGCCCTGCACGCGGCCCTGATCTCGCGCCTGAAGATCATGGCCGAGCTCGACATCTCCGAAAAACGCCTGCCCCAGGACGGCCGCATCAGCCTGCGCATCGGCACCCGCGCGGTGGACGTGCGCGTCTCCACCCTGCCCAGCGCGCACGGCGAGCGCGCCGTGCTGCGCCTGCTCGACAAGAGCGAGAGCAAGCTCGACCTCGAATCCGTGGGCATGCAGGGCGACGTGCTGGCGCGCTTCCTGCGCCTCATCCAGCAGCCGCACGGCATCATCCTGGTCACCGGACCCACGGGCTCGGGCAAGACCACCACGCTCTACGCCGGCCTGCAGCGGCTGGATGCCGGGCGCCAAAACATCATGACGGTCGAGGACCCGATCGAGTACGAGCTGCCCGGCATCGGCCAGACCCAGGTCAACCCCAAGATCGAACTCAGTTTCGCCAAGGCCCTGCGCGCCATCCTGCGCCAGGACCCGGACGTCATCATGATCGGCGAAATCCGCGACCACGAGACCGCGCAGATCGCCATCCAGGCCTCCCTCACCGGCCACCTGGTGCTGGCCACGCTGCACACCAACGACGCGCCGAGCGCCGTCACCCGCCTCACCGACATGGGTGTCGAGCCCTTCCTGCTCAGCAGCTCGCTGCTGGGCGTGCTGGCGCAGCGCCTGGTGCGTAAGCTCTGCGTGCACTGCCGCCGCCAGGACGCGCAGGGCCGCTGGCACCCGGTGGGCTGCGAGCACTGCAGCCAAAGTGGCTACAAGGGCCGCACCGGCATCTACGAACTCATGGTGGCCGACGACCAGATCCGCGCGCTGGTGCACCAACGCGCGGCCGAAAGCCGGCTGTTCGCCGCCGCCGAGAAGGCCGGCATGCGCACCATGCGCGAGGACGGCCAGCGCCTGATCGAGACGGGCGTGACCTCGGTGGAAGAGGTGATGTCGGTCACCCGCGAATAGGGGCGTCTGCATGCCCGCCTACACCTTCGAGGCCGTTGACGCCAACGGCGAAACGCACAAGGGCGTGATCGACGCCGACACCGCGCGCGCCGCGCGCGGCCTGCTGCGCGCGCGCTCGCTGGTGCCGCTGGCCGTGGAGCCGGCCGCGCAGTCGGCGCAAGCCGGTGGCGGCCAGGGACTCAACGTCACGCTGTGGGGTGGGCGCGTGTTCAGCAACACCGCGCTGGGCGTGTGGACGCGCCAGCTCGCGGGCCTGGTGGCCGCCGGCATGCCGCTGGAGCGCGCGCTCAGCGCGCTGGCCGACGAAGCCGAGAACGACAAGCTGCGCAACCTGGTGGCCACGCTGCGCAGCGAAGTCAACGCCGGCTCGTCCTTCGCGCGCGCCCTGTCGCAGTACCCGCGCGAATACGCGGCCAGCTACAGCGCCGTGGTGGCCGCCGGCGAACAGAGCGGCCAGCTCGGCACCGTGCTGGAGCGCCTGGCCGACGACCTGGAAGCGCGCGAGGCGCTGCGCAACAAGCTCATCGCCGCGGCCCTGTACCCGGCCATCGTGACCCTGGTGGCCATCGTCATCGTCGTTTTCCTGGTCAGCTACGTGGTGCCGCAGGTGGCGGGCGTGTTCGAGGGCAGCAAGCGCGCCTTGCCCACGCTCACGGTCATCATGATGGGCATCAGCGCCTTCGTGCGCACATGGGGCTGGGCCGTGCTGCTGTTGCTCGTGCTCGGTCTCATCGGGCTGGTGTTCGCGCACCGGCAGGAGGGCCTGCGCCTGCGCATGGACGCCGCCGTGCTGCGCCTGCCCGTGCTGGGCCGGCTGGCGCGCGGCTTCAACGCCACGCGCTTCGCCGGCACGCTGGCCATGCTGGCGGGCGCGGGCGTGCCCATCCTGCGCGCCCTGCAGACCGCCGCCGAAACCCTGAACAACCGCGCCCTGCGCGAAGACGCGCTCGACGCCCTGGTGCGCGTGCGCGAGGGCGCGCCCCTGGCCTCGGCCCTGGCCAGCAAAAAGCGCTTTCCGCCACTGCTGAGCATGTTCGCGCGCCTGGGCGAACAGACCGGCCAGCTGCCGCAGATGCTGCAGCGCGCGGCCGACCAGCTCGGCGCCGAGGTGCAGCGCCGCGCCATGTCCCTGGCCACGGTGCTGGAGCCCCTGCTCATCGTGGGCATGGGCCTGGTTGTCATGCTCATCGTGCTGGCGGTGCTGCTGCCGATCATCCAACTGAACCAACTCGTCACCTGAAACCATGAGCCCCCACGCGCCTCACTTCGTGTATCCGCTGCCCCCCAAGGGGGCGCAGACCGCCCTGGGGGCGGCCCGGCGGGTGGTCTGATGGCAGTCACCCTCGACGGCAAGCTCGTCGTCGCCATTTCCTCGCGCGCCCTGTTCGACTTCGAAGAAGAGAACCGCCTGTTCGAGCAGGGCGACGACAAGGCCTACATGCGGCTGCAACTGGAGCGGCTCGACACCCCCGCCGCGCCCGGCGTGGCCTTCTCCCTGGTGCACAAGCTGCTCGCCTTCAACGACGCCCACGCCCAGCGCGTGGAGGTGGTGATCCTCTCGCGCAACGACCCCGTCTCGGGCATGCGCGTGTTCCGCTCGGCCCAGCACTACGGCCTGCCCATCCAGCGCGGCAGCTTCACGCGCGGCCAGTCGCCCTGGCGCTACCTGCGCCCGCTGCGCGCCAACCTCTTCTTATCGGCCCACCTGGCCGACGTGCGCGCCGCACTGGACGCCGGCGTGCCCGCCGCGCAGGTCTACCCCACCTCGGTGCGCGCCAGCGACGCCCACCCGACCGAGGTGCGCATCGCCTTCGACGGCGACGCCGTGCTGTTCTCCGACGAGGCCGAGCGCATCTACCAGTCGCAGGGCCTCTCGGCCTTCCAGTCGCACGAATCGAGCAAGGCCGGCACGCCGCTGGAGGGGGGCCCCTTCAAGCCCCTGCTGGAGGCCCTGCACCGCCTGCAGAGCGAAGGCACGCCGCTCATGCGCATCCGCACCGCGCTGGTCACCGCGCGCAGCGCGCCCGCGCACGAGCGCGCCATCCGCACGCTGATGAACTGGAACATCGAGGTCGACGAGGCCATGTTCCTGGGCGGCCTGCCCAAGGGCGAGTTCCTGCGCGAGTTCGAACCCGACTTCTTCTTCGACGACCAGACCGGCCACATAGAGTCCGCCGCCCAGCACGTGCCGGCGGGCCACGTGGCCTCGGGCATCTCGAACCCCTGAGCCCAGCCGCCATGCCCCACGCGCAGCCCCTGCCGTCCCTTTCGACTCAGGTGGTGGCGGGCCGCGGGGGCCTGAGCGAGCTGCACGTCCGCAACCGGCTGGCGCGCGCCACGGTCTCGCTGCAGGGCGCGCAACTCCTGTCCTTCCAGCCGCACGGCCAGCCCGACTGGCTGTTCCTGAGCCCACGCGCGCGCTTCGAGGCGGGTCAGGCCATCCGCGGCGGCGTGCCAGTGTGCTGGCCCTGGTTCGGGCCCGATCCCGACGGCCTGGGCCGCCCCGCCCACGGCTTCGCGCGGCAGAGCCCCTGGACGCTGCGCCACGCCATGGACGAAGCCGATGGCAGCACCCGCCTGCTGTTCGAGCTGGTGGACAGCGGGCGCACGCGCGCGCTCTGGCCGCACCGCTTCCTGCTGCGCCTGGAGATGCACCTCGGTTCCACACTGCGCCTGAGCCTCGACACGCGCAACACCGGCGACACCGCCTTCACCCTCACCCAGGCCCTGCACAGCTATTTCGCGGTGGACCGCGTCGACGCGGCGCGGGTGCTGGGCCTGGAAGGCTGCGCTTTCATCGACCAGGTGCCCGGCGCGCGCCCGGACGGCAGCCCCACCGAGGACGCCTTGCGCTTCAGCGGCCGGCTTGACCGCCTCTACCAGCGGGTGCCCGATCGCCTGCAGCTGCTCGGCGCGGCCGGTGGCCAGCGCCTGACGCTGCGCAGCGAAGGCAGCCGCACCGCCGTGGTGTGGAACCCGGGCGCCGAGCTGGCCGCCAGCATGGCCGACCTGGGCCCAAGCGCGCACCAGCACTTCGTCTGCGTCGAAACCGCCAACGCGGGCGACGAGCGCATCGCGCTGCCGCCCGGTGGCCGGCACCGCCTCACCGTCGAGATCGCGGCCCAGGCCGCCGGAGCTTTTCCATGACCGAGAAGATCAGCAAGTGGCGCGCCCTGCGCGAGTTCGCCGGCAAGGCCTGGCGGCTGTCCATGCCCTACTACCTCCATTCGGAGGACAAATGGAAGGCGCGCGGCCTGCTGCTGGCCATCGTGCTGCTCAACCTGGGCGCGGTCTACATGCTGGTGCTGCTCAACGAGTGGAACCGCGTGTTCTACGACGCGCTGCAGAACAAGGACGCCGCGGTGTTCTGGCGCGAACTGGGCCGCTTCACCTACCTGGCCTTCAGCTTCATCGTCATCGCGGTCTACCGCTTCTACCTCACGCAGTTGCTGCAGATGCGCTGGCGCGAGTGGATGACCAAGCACTACATGGACCGCTGGCTCGCCAACCACCGCTTCTACCAAATGGAGCTGGCGCGCTACTCGCGCGAGGGCAACGCGCCGCCCGACAACCCCGACCAGCGCATCGCGGAAGACATGAACCTCTTCACCAGCTACACCGTGGGCCTGTCCATGGGCCTGCTCAACGCGGTGGTCACGCTGCTGAGCTTCATCGGCATCCTGTGGACGCTGTCGGGCAGCTTCGGCTTCACGTTCCAGGGCCGGCACGTCGACATCCCGGGTTTCATGGTCTGGATGGCGGTGCTCTACTGCGTCGTCGGCAGCGTGCTCGCCCACTACATCGGCCGCCCGCAGATCGCGCTCAACTTCAAACAGCAGCGCTTCGAGGCCGACTTCCGCCACCACCTGGTGCGCGTGCGCGAATACAGCGAGTCGATCGCGCTGGACAAGGGCGAGGGCGTGGAGCGCCGCCAGCTCGGCCTGCGCTTCGCCGACGTGCTGGGCAACTACCTGCGGCTCATCCGAACGCAAAAGCGCCTGGTCTGGTTCACCAACGGCTTCGGCCAGGCCGCCACGGTGTTCCCCTTCATCGTGGCGGCGCCGCGTTTCTTCAGCGGTGCCATCCAGCTCGGCGAACTGATGCAGATCGCCTCGGCCTTCGACCGCGTGCAGGGCGCGCTGTCCTGGTTCGTCGACAACTACGACCAGATCGCCGCCTGGCGCGCCACCACCGACCGCATCACCAGCTTCGATGAGAGCTTCGCCGCGCTGCAGGCCGGCGACCCCGCCACCGCCAGCGAGACCAACGCCGAGGACGCGATCGCACTCGACGCCATGGACCTCGCCCTGCCCGGCGGCGCGGCGCTGCTGGCGGTGCAAGGCGCACGCATCGCGCCCGGCGATTCGGTGCTGGTCCAGGGGCCCTCGGGCAGCGGCAAGTCCACGCTGTTCCGGGGCCTGGCGGGCATCTGGCCCTGGGCGAAACGCCGCCTGCGCCTGCCGGCCGACTTCGACGCGCGCGCCATGTTCCTGCCGCAGCGGCCCTACTTCCCCAACGGCCGCCTGCGCGACGCCCTGGCCTACCCCGAGCCCGCCGCGCGCTACGGCGACGAGGAGCTGCAGGCCGCGCTGCGCGAGGCCCTGCTGCCCGACCTGGTGGCGCGGCTCGACGACCCCGACGCCTGGGGCCAGAAGCTCTCGGGCGGCGAGCAGCAGCGCCTGGCCATCGCGCGCGCCCTGCTCAAGAAGCCGCGCTGGCTGTTCGTCGACGAAGCCACCAGCGCGCTCGACGAGGCCGCCGAGGCCACGGTCTACGAGCGCCTGCAGGCCCTGGTGCGCGCGCAGAACGGTGCCCTGGTGTCGATCGCGCACCGGCCCGGCGTGGCGGGCTGGCACGCGCGGCGCTGGGTGCTCGAGCCCGGCGCCGCGGACGGTCCGCGCTACCGCGTCGCCACCGGCTGAAGCGCGAGCTCACCACGCCGCCAGCAGCCGGCCCACGCCGGCCAGGGCCTGCTCGCGCGCCGCCGCGCCCGCCGGGCTGTCGGCCAGGTAGGCGCTCACCAGCAAGGGCGCCCGCCCCGGCGGCCAGACGATGCCGGCGTCGTTGGCGCTCTCGCCCGCGGTGCCGGTCTTCTCGCCGATGCCCCAGCTCGGTGGCACACCCGCGCGCAGCCGGCGGTCGCCCGTGGTGTTGGCTTTGAGCCAGGCCGCCAGCTGCTCACGCGAGGCCGGCGACAGCGCCTCGCCCAGCAGCAGCGTGCGCAGGGTGCGCGCCATGGCGCGCGGCGTGGTGGTGTCCAGGTCCTCCCCGGGCGAGGGCTCGTTGAGTTCGGGTTCCATGCGGTCCAGCCGCGTCACCGGGTCGCCGACGCCGCGCAGGAACGCCGTCAGGGCGGCCGGGCCGCCCACCTCGCGCAGGATCAGGTTGGCCGCGGTGTTGTCGCTGGTGGTGATGGTGGCCTCGCACAGCTGGGCCAGGCTCAGGCCCCGGCCGCCCACGTGCTTCTCCGTCACCGGCGACCACTGCACCAGATCGCGCTGGCGGTAGCGCACGCGCTTGGACAGCGGCGCCTTGCCCTGGTCGGCGCGCCGCAGCACCAGCGCCGCCGCCAGGGTCTTGAACGTGCTGAGCATGAGGAAGCGCTCGTCGCTGCGGTGGCCCCATTCGCGTCCGTCGGCGGTGTCGAGGATGTGCACGCCCAGGCGTCCCCGGGACTTCGCCTCCAGTGCGCGCGCCGCGGCGTCGAGGGCGTCCGTGCTCTCCTGACCCCAGGCAAACTGGGGCATCAGAAAGGCCGCCAGGGCGGGAGCGGTGGCAGCGAGGCCAAGCAGTTGTCGTCGATGGATCATCGTTTCTCCTGTAGAAAGCGCGAATGCTAGGGACGCGGCCGGCGCGGTTCAAACGGAAATAATCTGCCCCAGACCCAAGAAAAACTTTTATCGACCATGGACCTTCCCCTCAACGCCCTGCGCGCCTTCGAGGTCTCGGCGCGCCACCTCAGCTTCACGCGCGCCGCCGAGGAACTGCACCTGACCCAGACCGCCGTGAGCCAGCACGTGCGCAAGCTCGAAGACCGCCTGGGCCGCCGCCTGTTCCGCCGCCTGCCGCGCGGCCTGGCGCTCACCGACGAAGGCCAGGCCCTGCTGCCGGTGCTCAGCGAGACCTTCGAGCGCCTGTCGGCCACGCTCGCCAGCTTGCAGACGCGCCAGCGGCGCGAGGTGCTGTCCATCGGCGTGGTGGGCACCTTCGCGGTGGGCTGGCTGCTGCCGCGCCTGCGCGACTTCCAGGCCCGCCACCCGCTGATCGAGTTGCGCCTGTTCACCCACAACAACCGCGTCGATCTGGCGGCCGAAGGCCTGGACGCGGCCATCCGCTTCGGCGACGGCCAATGGCCCGGGTGCGAGGCCGTGCCCCTGCTCGACGCCCCGCTGGCGCCGGTCTGCTCGCCCGCGCTGGCGCACCGCATCCGCACCCCGGCCGACCTGGGCCGCGAAACCCTGCTGCGCTCCTACCGAGGCGATGAGTGGCCCGCCTGGTGCGAGGCGGCGGGTGTGCGCGCGCCCCTGCTCACCGGGCCGCAGTTCGATTCCTCCCTGCTGCTGGCCGACGCGGCGGCGCAAGGCGCGGGGGTGGCCCTGCTGCCGCTGCGCCTGTTCAGCCGCGACCTGCAGGCTGGCCGGCTGGTGCGGCTGTTCGACGTGGAGGTGGCCGTGGGCCGTTACTGGTTCACGCGCCTGGCCCGGCGCCGCGCCTCACCAGCCGTGCAGGCGCTGCGGCGCTGGCTGGAAGAGCGGCTGGGCGAGGCCGGCTGACACCGGCCCTCCCCCCCGGCGCACCCGGACAGCGCGCCGCAGACCACGACCTGCCAGCGGTGGTCGCGCATGGCGGGTGCGCCTACGGATGGCGTGGCAGCGCGGTGCCGCGGGGCGTCCCTTCGCGGTAGGCCTGCCAGCCCCGCTCGCGCAACTGGCAGGCGGGGCACTGCCCGCAGCCCCAGCCCCAGGCGTGGCGGTGTTCGCGGTCGCCCTGGTAGCAGGTGTGGGTGTGCTCCACGATCAGCGCCACCAGGGCCTCGCCGCCCAGCTCGCGCGCCAGGCGCCAGGTGTCGGCCTTGTCGATCCACATCAGCGGCGTGTCGACCAGGAAGCGCTGGTCCATGCCCAGCGAGAGCGCGAGCTGCATGGCCTTCATGGTGTCGTCGCGGCAGTCGGGGTAACCGGAGAAATCGGTTTCGCACACGCCCGCCACCAGCACCGTGAGCCCGCGCCGGTAGGCCAGCGCCGCGGCCAGGGTAAGGAACAGCAGGTTGCGCCCCGGCACGAAGGTGTTGGGCAGGCCGTTGGCCTCCATGCGAAAGGCCATGTCGCGCGTGAGCGAGGTCTCGGACACCGCGCCCAGCACCGCGAGGTCGAGCACGTGGTCCTCGCCCAGCCGGGCGGCCCAGGCGGGAAAGGCTGCGCGCAGCTCGCGCAGCACGGCCTGGCGCGCATCGAGTTCCACGCGGTGGCGCTGGCCGTAGTCGAAGCCCACGGTCTCGACGCGCTCGAAGCGGCTCAGCGCGTGCGCCAGGCAGGTGGTGGAGTCCTGGCCGCCGGAGAACAGGACCAGGGCATGGGTGTGGCGCATGGGGTTGGGCATGGGGCGATGGTAGGGCTCAGCGGGTGGCGTCGCGCAGGAGCGCCATGGCGTGGCTGTCGACGCTCTGGCCGTCGACCCGGAACGCGCCGCGCTGCAGGCCTTCGTGCGCGAAGCCCATGCGCTCGTACAGCGCGCGGGCATTGGGGTTGTCGGCCCGCACCGTCAGCTCGATGCGGGTGAGGCCCTTGGCCCAGGCGGCGGCGATGGCGGCCCGCATCAGGGCCGCGCCCAGGCCCTGGTGGCGCGCGCGACGCACCAGGCCGATGCCCAGGGTGCCGACGTGGCGCCGGGCGCTTCGCCGAACACGGGCAGCACATCGCACCAGCCGACCACTTCATCGTCGAGCAGGGCCACGACGTGCGGGTTGCCCTGGCGCAGGCTGTCGCGAAAGAAGGCGACGGTCTGCTCGCGCGGCGGCGCCTGCAGCATGGCCAGGTAGCGCTTCTCGCGCGCCACCTCGTCGAGCACCTGGTGCAGGCGCTCGACGTGGGCTTCGGTGAGGGGCAGGATGCGGGTGTTCATGGGCTCGGGGGTCGGGAATCGGCGGCGACCGGGGTACCCGCCTGCAGTTGGCGCAGCAGGGCGTCGGCCTCGTGGGGGGTGCGCGCTTCGCACCAGCGCAGGTGGGCGAAGGTGCCGGCGTCCCGCAACGCCTCGAACTCGCGCCGGCGGCGGTGAAAGGTGCTCAGGATCCACCACAGGATGGACTCGCGCGACAGGAAGGACTGGCGGAAGGACTCCCGGTTGCCATGGAACAGCTCCTCGCCGGAGGCCGCGCGCGCCACCGTTCGCCGCAGGCCGCGCCAGAACACCCGGGGCAGGCCGAAGTTGAGCCAGACGATGGTGGTGGCGCGGCCCCACAGCCGCTCGCGCGCGAGCCCGTAGTTGCCCGCCGCCACCCAGCGTTCGCCAGCGCTGGCCTGTTCGACCAGGCGCAGGAACTCGGTCGGCGGCTTGGGCGTCCAGGCGGGCGCCCAGTACAGCTCGTCCAGTTCGATGAGCGCGCAGCCGCGCGAGGCGGCCAGCGCGCGGGCGAAGGTGGATTTGCCGGCGCAGCTGGAGCCGATGACCACCACGCGGTCGGCGCCGGCCTCGTTCATGGCCGCTCGCCTGTCGGGTGTTCGCCCACACCGAGCCGCTTGCGCATCAGCGCATTCGGCAAGGCCAGCCCACGGCGCACCGGCAGGCGCCGCTCGACCACCTCGAAGCCGAAGCGGCGAAAGAAGGCCTCGGCGCTCAGGCTGACGTGGGCGTGCAGCGCCTGCAGCCCCAGCGCGGCCGCCTCCTCATGGAGGCGCCGCATCAGCAGCGCGCCGATGCCGCGCCTTGGGTGATGCCCGGATACGAAGAAATGGTCGATAAGGCCGTCGGCCTGCAGGTCGGCATATCCCACCACCTCCTCGCCGTCGAGCGCCACGAACGGCGCCAGGGCTCGCACGCGCTGGGCCCAGGCGTCCCGTTCTTCAAACGTGGGCATCCAGGCCCGAATTTGCTCAGGCGAGTAGTCCCGGCTGGCGATCGACTCGATGGCCGATCGGTGCACGCGGAACAGCGCGGACTCGTCGCCAGCTTGAAAGCGGCGGGTGCGCAAGGTGGTTGAAAGCGGCGTATCTGACGGGAGGGGCATGGGAGGAGTGTGCACACTTTGGCGCACCCCATCGCCGATCCCGCCTCAGTGCGCCAGCCGCTCCGAGCGCCGGCCCGCGTGGTCCCGGCTGGTGGCCAGCATGCGCAGCAGCGCGCGGTTCACCTGCTCCAGCGTCAGTTCGTGGCGGCGGCACAGGGTCTCCATGCGGTCCAGCCGCTCCGGGTCACCCATGGCGCGCGCGATGTCCAGCAGCGGGAAGTAGGGGCCGTCGTGGCGCAGCACCGCGTCGGTCACGCGGCCCGCCAGGGGCAGGCGGTGCAGCAGGTCGGCCAGGGGCTGGTGCAGCAACAGGTCAAGCTGCGAGAGCGCCGCGGTCGTATAGACCTCGGCGCGCAAGAGGTCGTCCGAGCCGGTGGCCAGCAGGTGCTGGGCCAGGCGCGAGCGCATCACCATGGCGTAGCGCACGGGCTGCAGGTCGATGTCGGGCTCGGCCTCCGGCACCTGCTCGGTGAGCCAGCGGCCCAGTTCGCGGAAGCCCAGCATCATGATGGCGTGGCGCAGCGAGCCGATCTCGCGCCGCAGGCCGTAGGCCGCGGAATTCACCAGCATGAGGATGCGGTAGATCAGCACCGGGTCCTGGCGCACCACGCGCTCCAGGTACTCGACCGAACATTCCTCGTCGTCGATCGCCTGCAGCACCTGGCGCACCACGCGCGCGTCGTAGTGCAGCGGCTGGCGCTTGTGGGCGCGCAGCACATCGACGGCGGGCCAGCCGAGCACGGCGGCGGCCTGGGCCTGGTCCAGCACCTGGCGCAGGCGCTCCTGCGTGTCCACGCCTTCCACCATCTGGCCGGGCATGGGCTCGATGCGATCAAGGGGCTCCAGCCTGAACAGGTTGCGGTGATCCACGCCCGGCGTCGGCCGCCCGTGCAGCGCGCTCCAGTCGCCGTGGCGCACCAGCAGGTGGCCGTTGCGCCGCGCGAGCGACAGGCGCGCCAGCGTTTCCTGCGCGCCGAACAGCGAGGCCGGCACCTCCAGCAGGGTGTTGCGCACCGGCGGGCAGGCCAGGGCCTGCTGCAGCAGGCGCGGCGTCTGCAGCGACAGCAGCAGCGGCGGCGCGCCCTCGGGCCAGTCGTCGCCGATGGCCTGCAGCAGGTGGTGGGCGTCCACGCCCTCGGGATGGATGGCGCGCACGCACAGGCGCACGCCCGCGAGCTCGCGCGCGCGGCTCCACAGCGGCACATAGGCCATGGCGACGCTGTCGAGGACGGTGTGCGCTTGCATCAGCATGGTGATTCGTCAGCGCGCTTATTTGATGTAGTCGAACAGGGACATGCGCTGCACGGTGGCGTAGGCCTGAAGGCCCGCGTTGAGCGCGAGCTCCTTGTTCTTGAAGTCGGAGATGCCCTTGACCATGTCCAGGTCGACCAGGCGCGATTCCTCCAGCTCCAGGTCGGTGCTGCGGTTGTTCATCAGCAGGTCCATGGAGTCGGCGCGGTTGAGCCATTCGCCGGCGCGCCCGCGCGCCAGCAGCACACGGTCGTGCCCGGCGTCCACCTCGGTGAGGGCGCGCCCCAGCGCCTGGGTGCGCAGGGCCGATTCGCCCGCGCCCTGGTAGCGCAGGGCGTCGATGGCGCCCTGCACGACGGAGAAGATGTCGGTGGTGCCGGTGGCGGGGGCGAGGTCGATGCGGTCGCCCGCGGTCGGCTGGCCGTTCATCTCGAAGGACAGGCCATCGAAGGCCACGGTCTTGCCGGCCTCGTAGGGCACGCCGGCATGGCCCGCCACGGGGGTACCCGTGGTGGTGTTGGTGATGGTGTATTGGATGACGCCGCCCACGTCGGCGAAGTCCACGCGGTAGTCGTCGCCGGTGAGCGCGGAGGCGTCGGTCACCTGCCCCACGCTGGTGTTCACGCCGCCGGTGTTGCTGGTGGGCAGGCTCAGGGTGAACGAGCCATTGCCCTGCGGAATGCGCATCCAGATGGCGTCGCCGTCAAGCGACTGGGGCAGGGTGCCGTCGCCCGCGGCGGGTTGGCCGCGCTGGCCCTCGAACTGCACGCCAGCGCCGCTGGGCCCGTACAGGTCGACGAAGGGCGTGGGCGCGCCACCCAGGCCGCCGTACAGGGTGCGTCCGTTGCTGTCGGTGCGGTTGGCCACGGCCAGCAGCTGCTCGCGCAGGCCTTCGAGCTGGCGCGCCACGTCCTCGCGCTCGGCGTCGGCGAAGCTGGGGTTGCCGGCGGACACGAGCAGGTCGCGCACGCGCTGGATCAGCTCGCCCGATTCGGCCAGGCCGGACTCGGCCTGCTGCAGGCTGGTGCGCGAAGCGTCCAGCGCGCGCAGGTCGGCCTGCACCCGCGTCATGCGGTTGCGGGCCGACTCGGCCAGCGTGGCGGCCACGGGGTCGTCGCTGGCCTTCATCACGCGCTTGCCGCTGGAGATGCGCTCCTGCTGCTTGGCCAGGTCGTACTGGCGCGTGGCGAGCTGGTCGATGGTGCGGTCGAACTGGTTGGCGGTGGCGATGCGGAAGCTCATGGCGATCAACGTCCCACGGTTTGCAACAGGCTGTCAAAGGTGCTCTGCGCGATCTGCAGAAACTTGGCCGAGGCCTGGTAGGCCTGCTGGAATTGCAGCAGCCGCGCGGCTTCTTCGTCGAGGTTGACGCCGGACACGTTGCTGCGCGCCTGCTCGGCCGCGGTGGCCACGCCGGCCGAGAAGTCGGCCGCGAACTGCGCGCCCTGCACGCGCGTGCCCAGGTCGGAGAACAGGCTGACGTAGCCGTCGGACAGCGGCACGCCGTCGAAGGTGGCGAGGTCGCGCAGGGCCAGCATGCCGCTGGCGTTGCCGGCGCTCTGCGCGATGGCGTTGGACGGCGAAGCGCCGATGGAGAAGCTGTCGCCGGCGGTGGGGTTGCCGCGCAGCGTAAGGCTCCAGCCATTGAGCACGATGGCCTGGCCGGGCTTGAAGTTGTAGCTCGGCGGCGGGCCGGCGTTGTCGGGCGGGGGGTTGCCCGGGCCCAGGCCGGTGGCGCTGAAGCTGCCGTCGGCGTTGAAGGTGATGGTGACCGGGTCGGTGAGGTTGGCCGAGTTGTCGACCGCGTAGAGTTTCTCCACGCTCAGGCTGCCCGAGTTGCCGGTGCCGGGGGTGACCATGACCGGGCTGGCCACGGCCAGCTGCTCGGGGGCGTCGATGGCCACCTGCAGGTTGCGCGCCGCCGCCTCGAATGGCCGGATGCGGAAGCGGTCGCCCGGCACGGCGCCGGCCGCGTCCACCTGGAAGCTCAGGCCATCGACCTCGGCGGGCAAGGCGCCCACGCTGGTGGTGTTGCCGTCGCTCAGGCGAACGATGCTGAAGCCGCCGGCCTCCACGCGCAACTCGTAATCGGAGGCGATGAGCGCCTGCGGGTCGCTCACCGCGGCGCTCACCTGGCCGGTGCCACCGTTGGCCGGCGAGGCCAGGCCCTTGGCGGCGGCGGGCGGCACGAAGAAGTTCTGTCCCGGGTTGCCCTTGAGGTCCAGGCCCAGCGCGTGCTGCTGGTTCACCAGGCTGGACGTGGCCAGCGCGATGCGCCCGAGCTGGTTGGCCGCGGCCGCCAGGTCGTCGTTGAGGAAGCGCACCACCCCCGCCAGTTCGCCGCCGCCCAGCGAGCCATCGGCCAGCGCCGTGGACACCCCGCCCTGCACGAAGTTGATGGTGATGCGCGACGAGTCCATGGGATCCGTCTGGGCCGCCAGCTTCGCCGCCTGCGCGCCCAACACCAGCGGCTGGCTGCCGGCCACGAACACGTTGACCGAGCCGGCGTCGCCGGGCACGGTGCTGATCTGGACCTTGTCGCTCAGCTGGCGCAGCAGCTGGTCGCGCTGGTCGTACAGGTCGTTGGGCGTGTGCGCGGTGCCGGCCGTCTCGATGATGCGCTGGTTGACCTTGGCCAGGTCCTGCGCGATGCGGTTGATGTCCTCGGTGACCGACTTCACCTGCTGCTGCGTGGTGTTGCGCATCAGGTCGAGCTGGCCCGCGCTGTCGCGCAGCCGGCTGGCGAATTCGTCGGCCCGAGCGATCACCACCGTGCGCGCCGTGAGGTTGCCCGGCGCCGAGCTGAGGTCGGTCCAGGCATTGAGCATGTCGTTGAGCGCCACGCCCAGGCCCTTCTCGCCGGTGGGGAACACGGTCTCCAGCTGCTCCAGGCGGGCCAGACGCGCCGCGTCCGCCGCGGCCACCGAGCCGGTCTGGCGCGCCTCGCGCGTGAGGTACTCGTTGTGGGCGCGCTCCACCGTGGTCATCTCCACGCCCTTGCCGAAGTAGCCGCCACCGGTGAACTGGTAGCCCGCGCTGGACAGCACCACCGTCTGGCGCGAGTAGCCGGGCGTGTTGACGTTGGCGATGTTGTGGCCGATGACCTGCAGCGCCGCCAGGTTGGTGTTGAGCGCTCGGGTGGCGATGTTGAGTGAGGACATGGCTCAGGCTCCCCTTCAGCCTTGCGCACGCTGAAGGCTCAGCGTGGTGTTGATGGCCCGGCCAAGCTTCTCGGCGTAGGACGGGTCGGTGGCGTAGCCGGCGCGCTGCAGGCCCTTGGCGAAGCCCTGAACGGAATGCAGCTGATCCATCACGCCCTCGTAGCGCGGGCTGTTGCCGATCAGGCGCGCGTAGTCGCGGAAAGACTCCTCGTAGGAGTCGTAGGCGCGGAACTTGGCCGTCACCTTGCGCGGCTCTCCATTGATGTACTCGGTGGTGGTGACCTCGGCGACCTTGCCGGTCCAGCCGCCCGTGGCCTTGATGCCGAACAGGTTGTGCGCGGGTGAGCCATCGGCGTGGCGGATCTCGCCACGGCCCCAGCCGCTCTCGTGCCCGGCCTGGCCCAGCATGAAGGCGGCGGGAATGCCCGATTCGCGCGCCACCGCCTGCGCGGCGGCGCCGTGGCGCTCGACGAACGCGCTCTGGCGTTCGCCGGCGCTGGCGCGGCCCACGGTGCTGGGCGTGGCCGGGGCGTCGGGCAGGGCCTGCGCGCCGGACATGCGCCCGGCGAGCTGGCGCTCGATGGCCTCCGACAGGCCGCCCGGCAGGCCGGTGAGCTTCTGCGCGAACTGCTGGTCCAGCAGGTCGGTGCCCAGGTTCTCGCCCTCGCTGTCGAACAGGCCGCTCTTGCTGGTGGCTTCGCGCATGCTCTTGATGAGCTCGCGCATGAACAGGGCCTCGAACTGCTTCGCGGCTTCCTTGAGCGCGGCCTTGCTGTCGCCCGCGCCCTTGAGCGCGTTGAGCGCGTTCGGGTCGGCGGCGAGGCCGCTCGGCGAGGTGAAGGCGCTGCTGCCGATCATGGCCGTCAGATGATCTCGAGCTCGGCGTTGAGCGCGCCGGAGGCCTTGATGGCCTGCAGGATGGCGATCAGGTCCTGCGGCGTGGCGCCCAGGGTGTTGAGCGCCTTGACCACCTCGCTGAGCTGCGCGGCCGGTCCCATGTGGATGAGCGAACCCTTGTCCTGGCTGATCTGGATACTGGCCTGCTCGCGCACCACCGTTTCGCCGCCCGAGAACGGTGCGGGCTGGCTGATGACGGGCGTGCTACTCACGCTCACCGACAGGTTGCCGTGCGCCACGGCCACCGGGCCGAGCGTGACCGCCTGGTTCATGACGATGGAGCCGGTGCGCGCATTGATCACGACCTTGGCGCTGGGCACGCTGGATTCGATGCGCACCTCTTCCACGCGCGCCAGGAAGGCCACACGCTGGGAGGGGTCGGTGGGTGCGTTCAGGCGCACCACGCGGCCGTCGACGGCGCTCGCGGTGCCGGCGCCCAGGGCCTTGTTGATGGCGTCGGTGACGCGGCTTGCCGTCTGGAAGTCGTTGCTGTTGAGGCCCAGGTCCAGCGTATTGCCAGCGTGCAGCGAGGTCGGCACGGCGCGCTCGACCTGGCCGCCGCCCGGGATGCGGCCGGCGCTCAGGTGGTTGATCTGTACCTTGCTGCCACCGGCGGCGGCGCCCGCGCCGCCGACCATGAGGTTGCCCTGCGCGAGCGCGTAGATTTCGCCGTCGGCACCGCGCAGCGGCGTGACGATGAGCGTGCCGCCGCGCAGCGACTTGGCGTTGCCCATGGAGGAGACGGTGACGTCGATGGGCTGGCCCGGCTGCGCGAAGGGCGGCAGCTCGGCCGTCACCATCACGGCGGCCACGTTCTTGAGCTGGGGGTTGGCGCCGGGCGGCAGCGTCAGGCCGTATTGCTGCAGAAAGTTGGCCAGGCTCTGCCCGGTGTAGGGCATCTGCGTGGTCTGGTCGCCGCTGCCGTCCAGGCCCACCACCAGGCCGTAGCCCGTGAGCATGTTGCTGCGCACGCCCTGCACCGCGGCGATCTCTTTCACGCGCACGCTTTGCGCGGCGGCGGAAAAAGTCGCCAGCGCAACACAAATCAGCATCAAGTGGCGCAGGCGGTGGACGATATTCATGGCATCAGCAAGTGGTCAAACCCAGGGAGGCCGCGGAGCCGGCTGTGCCGGGTCGCTGGTGCCGCCCCTTGGGGGTCGCGCGAAGCGCGGCGGGGTATCGCATGATCGCGTGCCCTAGAACGGCAGAACGCTCAAAAAGAAGCGCGCCAACCAGCCAATTGACATGGCTTCACCCTGCGCGCCGCGGCTGCGCGACTCGATGCGCGCGTCGGCCACCTGGGTAGAGGGCACCACGTTGCCGGGGCGGATGCTGCGCGGATCGACCGTGCCGGAGAACCGCATGACGTCCACGTTGGCGTTCACGCCGATCTGCTTCTCGCCGACGATGCGCAGGTGACCGTTGGGCAGCACCTCCTGCACGGTGGCGGTGATGGAGCCGCTGAAGTTGTTGTTGCTCGAGGTCGTGCCGTCGCCCTTGAAGTTGTTGCTGCTCTGGGCGCCGAGGTTGGCCTTGCTCCAGGGCGTGGTGCCGCCGAACAGGGGGATGGCGCTGATGCTCGCCGAGGCGTCGGCGCTGCGGTCGATGGAGGCCGAGGAGTTCTGGCTCGCGGTCACGCGCTCGGTGATCTGCACCGTGATGATGTCGCCCGGCAGGCGCGCGCGCGGGTCTTCGAAGGCCGGACGGTAGGTGGCGGCGCGGAACAGGCCGCCGGTGGGCGCGGCAGAGGCCACCTGCAATGCCTGCTCCTGCTGCACGTACTGCACCGGCTTGGCGGGCACCAGGTCCACCGCGGGTTCGTTGCGCAGGGTCTGGCAGCCGCTGGCCAGCACGGCCAGGGTGAGCGCAAAGGCAAGGCGGATCATGGCGGTCCTCACAGCTGCGCGAGCTTCTGCAGCATCTGGTCCGAGGTCTGGATCGACTTCGAGTTCATCTCGTAGGCCCGCTGCGTCTGGATCATGTCCACCAGCTCCTGCACCACGTTCACGTTGGATTGCTCGGTGTAGCCCTGCATGAGCACGCCCATGCCGGTGGTGCCCGGCGCGCCGTTGACCGGTGCGCCCGAGGCCACGCTCTCGCGGAACAGGTTCTGGCCCATGGGCTCCAGACCGGCCGGGTTCACGAAGTTGGCGAGCTCGATCTGGCCGACCTGCTGCGGCTGGGTCTGGCCCGGCAGCTTGACCGTGACGATGCCGTCGCTGGAGACCGTGACGCTTTCGGTTTCGGCCGGCAGCGTGATGCCCGCGGTGAGCGGGAAGCCGCTGCTGGTGACCATGCGGCCCTGCGCGTCGCGCTGGAAGCTGCCATCGCGCGTGTAGGCCGTGGTGCCGTCGGGCATCTCGACCTGGAAGAAGCCGGCGCCGTTGACGGCCACGTCCAGCGCGTTGCCCGACTGCTGCAGGCTGCCCTGCGTGAAGTTGCGGCTGGTGGCCACGGTGCGCACACCCAGGCCGATCTGCAGGCCCGTGGGCAGCTCGGCCTGCTCGGCCGCGTTGGCGCCCACCTGGCGCAGGTTCTGGTACATCAGGTCTTCGAACACCGCGCGCGAGCGCTTGAAGCCATTGGTGCTGACGTTGGCCAGGTTGTTCGAGATGACGTCGAGCTGGGTCTGCTGCGCCGTCATGCCGGTCTTGGCGATCATGAGGGAGTTGATCATGGGAAGCTCCGTGCTTAGCCGTTGACGTTGAGCAGCTGCGAGGCGCTGCGGTCGTTGCCTTCGCCGTTCTGCAGCATGCGCATCTGGTATTCGAACTGCCGCGAGGCCGCGATCATGCCGACCATGGCCTCGACGGGATTGACGTTGGAGCCTTCGAGCGCGCCGTCTTGCAGGCGCGCCACCTCGCTCGTGGGCAAGGGGTTGCCCTCGGGGCCGCGGAACAGGCCGTCGTCACCGCGCTTGATCGGGTTGTCGGCGTCGGGCACCACCATCTTCAGGCGGCCCGCCACCTGGCCGGGTTCGTTGCCCACGCGCGTGCTGACGCTGCCGTCGGCGCCGATGTCCACGCGCGCGTTCTCGGGAATCACGATGGGGCCACCGTCGCCCAGCATGGGCAGGCCGCTGGCGTTCACCAGCGTGCCGTCGGCGTTCACCTGCAGCGCACCCGCGCGGGTGTAGGCCTCGGTGCCGTCCAGGCCCTGCACCGCGAACCAGGCGTCGCCTTGCGCGGCAACGTCCAGGTTGCGGCCGGTCTGCTGCACCGAGCCCGCCAGGTTGGAGTGGCCGGCCGTGGCCTCGAGGGCGAACACGCGGGTGCTGGCACCGTCACCGCGGATGGGCACGGCGCGGAAGGTGGACAGCTCCGCGCGAAAGCCCGTGGTGGACACGTTGGCCAGGTTGTTCGACAGCACCTGCTGGCGGTGCGCCGCCGCGCTGGCGCCCGTCATGGCGGTGTAGATGAAGCGGTCCAAGCACAAGTCCTTTCACTCGCCTGCCGCGCCAGCAGCGCTGGCCACGGCGGCTTGAAAGGATTGTGGAAATTCTTGAGGGGAGCCGATGCCCCGAACAACAGGGAGGTGGCCCACCAATTCGGCGCTTCAGGGACCGCCGGCCCGACGCAGGCGGCGGCCTACTTCTGAATGTCCAGCGAGCGGATCGTGTAGCGTCCCGTCGACCGGAAGCTGGTGTACTCGGTCTGGAAGGCCACGCCCAGGTCGGCAACCCAGACGTACTTCATCTTGTTCACCACGACGCCGCTCGCCCCCGTCTTGGTGCATTCCAGGGGAATCCCCTGGCCACTCAGGCCGGCGAACAGAGTCGCGGCCGGCACGGCCGGACCCGCGACGCAGACCCGTTTTTCGTCGGTGAATCCAGCGATCTGCGGAGCCAGGCCGGTCTTGGCCTCCATGGTGTAGCTGCGTCCCGCGACCGGCTTGCCCAGCGAGCGGTCGAACACCGTCAAGTCCTTGGTCTCGAAGGGCTGCTGCGCCGTGGGCCGGTCGAGGAAGCTCGTCTGCGAGCGCAGGATGTGGATGTTGCCAAACATCAGCGCCATGTTGATGCGGTACGGCACGCCATTGCGGGCGTACTCCGATCGCTGCTGGATGTAGCCATCGCCCAGGTTGGTGATGGCGTAGTCCGCCGCCAGCTCCAGCTTGCGGCCTTCCTCGTCGAAGTCGGCAGACACGCGGTAGCGGATGCGCTTGAACGGGGCGGCGGGCAAGCGTTCGCCCGCCTCCAGCACCGTCTTGACCTTGGGCGGCAGCTGGGCGGGCGTGAACTGCTGAGCCATGTAGGCTTCGCTGTCGGTCACCACGGTCTTGGTGTCCACGGCGGCACAGCCGCCCAGCGCCGCCGCGACGGCCAACACCAGCAAACGAGCACGCAGATCGGAAGCCAGAGGCATCAGGGGTCCTTTTTCTTGACGATCGGAGGGGCTTGCGGGCCCGCCAATCCCTCGCGGGGACCCGGGGCCGCGGGGATTCTAGGACGGCCTTTTGGGCCCGCGCCTCCGTGTCAACCCGGTGCGCGGCCAGGCCAGTGCACGATCAGCGCATGTTCAGCAGCGTGCTGAGCACCTGGTCCTGCGTCTTGATGGTCTGCGCGTTGGCCTGGTAGGCGCGCTGCGCGGTCATCATGTTGACCAGCTCGGCGGTGATGTCGACGTTGGAGTCCTCGGTGGCGCCGGCGCGCAGCGCGCCGAAGTTGCCGGTGCCCGGCTCGCCGCGCAGCGGTTCGCCCGACGAGTAGGTGGCCGTCCAGTTGCCGCCACCGGTGGGCTGCAGGCCCTGCGCGTTGCGGAAGTTCACGAGCGCGATCTGGCCGGCCGCGCGCGTCTCGCCGTTGGAGTACTGGCCGGTGATGATGCCGTTCTCGCTGATCTTCAGGCCCAGGAACTGGCCGGGCCGGTAGCCGTCCGGGTCCAGCTCGGTGACGCCGAAGGCGGTGCCGGTCTGCGTGACGTTGACGAAGTCCAGCGTGGCGGGAAAGGTCAGGGCCGGGTCGTTGGGCGAGGCCAGCGTGAGCGGCGGGATCACCGAGGCCGGGTCCAGCGAGCCGTCGTTGTTGAAGGTGAGGGTGAAGGGGGTGGACAGCGCGGGATCGGCACCGTTGACGCCGGTGTAGACCTCCCAGGTGTTGTTGCCCACCTTGCGGAAGGCCATGGACACGGGGATCTCCAGGCCCTGGTCGTCGAAGGCGACGAAGGAGGTGCCGTAGGTGGACAGCGGCGTGGGCGGCGTCACCGTGTTCCACACCGGCGCGCGCGCGTCCAGGTTGAACTCGGCCGTGACGTTGCTGGTGCGCTGGGCCGGGATCGGCGCGCTGGTGGGCAGGGTGAGCGGCTGGGTGTCGAAGCTCAGGCGGTTGCCCTGGGGGTCCGTGGGATAGCCCATGAGCTGCGCGCCCTGGTGGTTGACGATCTCGCCCTGGTCGTTGAGCTTGAACATGCCAGCGCGGCTGTAGGCCGTGCTGCCGTTGGGCATGGTCAGCTCGAAGAAGCCGGCGCCGTTGATGGCCACGTCCAGGTCGTTGCCGGTGATGGTGATGTTGCCCTGGGTAAAGCTCTGCGTGACGGCCGCGACCGACACGCCAATGCCCATGTTCACGCCGCCCGCCGCGTTGACCGAGCTCGCGTAGACCTCGGCGAACTCGGCGCGCGAGGATTTCATGCCCACCGTGTTGCCGTTGGCGATGTTGTGGCCGATCACGTCGAGGTTCTTGCTCGCGCTGTTCAGGCCGGAGAGTCCTTGCTGGAATGCCATGGTGTGTCCTTGCGTTGCGGAGTCGCGGGTTACATGAACGTGGTGATCTTGTCGTAGCCGACCGTGCTGCCGTTCTGCAGCTGAAGCTGCATCTGGCCGTCCTTCATGCCGACCGAGGTCACCGTCAGGCGGCTGTACATGAACGAGCCGACGGGCGCGCCGCCGTTGGAGGCGCGCACGCGGTAGCTGGCCACCTCGTTGGGATTGAACTCGCTGCCGTCCCAGTTGAAGGAGTGCTGGCCCGCGGTGAGCGCGCCGAAGTCCAGGGTGTCGATCACCTGGCCGGACTTGTCGAGCACATCGACCTGCACGCTGTCGGCCGGGGCGTCGAGGCGGAACGCCGCCTTGCCGACCGTGCCGTCGAAACCGAAGGTCTTGCCCTCCACCAGGGCCTCGCGGCCGATCAGCGACAGGCCCTGCAGGTTCTGCATGGCCGAGAACTGCGTGGCCATGCCCTTGAGCGTGGTGTTGAGCGACTCGATGCCCGCGACCGTGTTGATCTGCGTCATCTGCGTCGTCATCTGCGCGTTGTCCATCGGGTTCATCGGGTCCTGGTTGTTCAGCTGCGCGACGAGCAGCTTGAGGAACCGGTCCTGCGTGGCCTCGGCGCCGGTGGCGGCCGTGGCGGACTTGGCGGTGGAACTGCCCGGCGTGTTGCCGAGGCCGGACAGGTCCAGGGGATTGGAGAACATCATGGTGGGGCGTCCTTGAACGGAATCACTGGCCCATCTGCAGCGTCTTGAGCAGCAGGCTCTTGGCGGTGTTCATCACCTCGATGTTGTTCTGGTACGAACGCGAGGCGGAAATCATGTTGACCATCTCCTCCACCGGGTTGACGTTGGAGTGCGTCACGTAGCCCTGCGCGTCGGCATTCGGGCTCAGGGGGTCGTGCACCCGGCGTCCCGGCGTGTCGCTCTCGGTGATGGTCTGCACCTTCACGCCCGCGCTGCCGGCATCGCCCATGGCGACGGTCTGGAAATGGATCTGGCGGGCCTTGTAGGCCTGACCGTCCGGGCCGGCCACGGCGTCGGCGTTGGCCAGGTTGCTGGCCACCACGTTCAGGCGCTGCTGCTGCGCGCTGATGGCGCTGCCCGAGACGTTGAAGATGTTGAACATGGACATGGCGAAGCCCCCTCGGTCACTGGCCGGTGATGGCACTGAGCATGGTCTTCACATGCCCGTTGATGAAACGCAGCGTGGACTCGTAGCGGATGGTGTTGTCCACGAAGTTGGCGCGCTCGCGGTCC
The DNA here is from genome assembly GCF_034421675.1 of Hydrogenophaga sp. SNF1. Lineage (NCBI taxonomy): Bacteria > Pseudomonadati > Pseudomonadota > Betaproteobacteria > Burkholderiales > Comamonadaceae > Hydrogenophaga > Hydrogenophaga sp. SNF1. Next base: position 828,762 of record NZ_CP139793.1, on the reverse strand, counting down.
AGGTCGACCGAGTTGCCGTCCTGCGCGGGCTGTGTCTGCACGGCGTAAGCGAGCTGGGGGTCGCCCGGGTGCGCGCCCACGCTGCGGAAGTGGCGCGCATCGGTGGTGGCGGCGCCGGCGGTGCCGCTGCCCGTGGCGTCCTTGAGCGCGGCGGCGAAATCGAAATCGCGCGCGACGTAGCCGGGCGTGTCCGCGTTGGCGATGTTGCTGGCCAGCACCTGCTGGCGTTGCGAGCGCAGCGACAGCGCCTGGGCGTGGAAGTCCAGCCGGCTGGTCATCTGTTCGAACATGCTCACCCCCTGGGGCGGGTTGTCGGGGCCGGCCTCGGGACGAGCCCATGGCCGGGGCGTGCAGCGATTGTCAAAAGACTTGAGGGCCGCAGAAGCGCGGAACAAACGGGTGCGAATCGGGCAATTCGCGGCTTTGCCCGGGCGCGGGCCGGCCTACAGTGCCCCCTGACACCCTGTCCGTGGAGCCGCCATGAACCCACCCGCCCTGCGCCTGTTGATCGCCGTCGTCTTCGGCCTGAGCTTGCTGGCCGCGTTCTCCTCGTCCGCCCACGCGAACGACAACAGCGGCCTGGAAAAGCTCGCGCGCGATTTCCTGCAGCCCGCCGTGGACCAGGCCCTGGCCGAGCAGGCCGGCACGCCGCTGCGCGCCGAGGTGCAGATGGGCTCGCTGGACAACCGCCTGCGCCTGGCGCCGTGCAACGCCATCGAACCCTTCCTGCCGCCCAACGGCCGCCTCTGGGGCCGCAGCCGCGTGGGCCTGCGCTGCGTGGACGGCCCCACGCGCTGGGCCGTCTACCTGCCCGTCACCGTGCAGGCCTTCGGGCCGGCCTGGGTGCTCAAGGCGCCGGTGCAGTCCGGCGAGACCCTGACGCAAGAACACGCCGAGCGCGCCGAAGTGGACTGGGCGGCCCACCCCTCGATGGTGCTGGCCCTGCCCGAGCGCTGGGTCGGCCAGCAGGCCGCGTATGCCCTGACGCCGGGCCAGGTCATCCGCGAGAATATGGTCCGCGCCCCGCAGGCCTTCGAGGCCGGCACCCCGGTGAAAGTGAGCGCGGGCGGCAAGGGTTTTGCCATCACCGTGGTGGGCCAGGCGCTGAACGCCGGCCTGGTGGGCCAGAACGCCCGGGTGCGCCTGCCCAGCGGCAAGGTGGTCAGCGGCGTGGTGCGGGCCGATCAGGTGGTGGAAGTGCCCCTGTGAGGCGGGCCCACGCCGATGAGCGGTAGAAAAAGCGCCTTAAAACACTAAAGTTCCAGGGATCGAGGTCGATACAACGTGCACATGACCCTGCCATCAGGGTTTGGAGCGTGACATGAAAGTCGATTCGTCAACGGATTCCTATATTGGCTCCGTGGCCGGTGGCCCCGCCAAGGCGCCCGTGGGCCCGAGCGAGGCCGCGGCCAAGCCGGCCGGCGCCAGCGCGCCGCAGCCCGGCGTGACCGTGACCCTGTCCTCGGCCGCCGCCGTGGGCGGTGCCACGGGCAGCGAGGTGTTCAACGCCGACAAAGTGGCGGCCGTGAAGCAGGCCATCGCCGACGGCACCTTCCAGGTGAACCCCGAAGCCATCGCCGACAAGCTGCTGGCCAACGCGGCCGAGATGCTCAACGCCGCCCGCGGCTGAAACCCACCATGAACGAGGCCCGCGCCCCGCACCCCTGGATCGTGCTGCTGCACGAGCGGCTCGACGCCCTGGAGCGCGCGCTGCTGCAGGGCGACGCCCTGGGCGCGGAACACGCCAGCGGCGCGGTGCAGGCCGCGTTGCAGGAAGCGCCGCGCACCCTCGAACTCAAAGACGGCCACGCGCGCGAGCTGCACCAGGCCGCCCAGCGCTTCGCCCAGCTGCGCGCCGCCACGGTGCGCGCCGCCGCGCTCAACGAGCGCGCCCTGGGCAGCCTGCTGCCCGACCACCTGCAAAAGCCCACCTACCAAGGTCTGGGCAAGCCGGGCGCGCGCCGCTACGCGGGCGCCTGAGCCCTCCCCCCTTTTCCCTTCCGGCCTTCAGCGCGTCGGCGCCACCGCATCGCGCGGTCTGGGCGCGCCGGGCGCCAGCGACAACGGCCGCTCGACCGCGAGGAACAGCGCCGCCGATGGCAGCAGCGTGAGCGCGAACATCACCGGCATCAGGGCCCAGAAGAACCACGAACCGAACGCCGCGCCCGGCATGAGCACCGACATCGCGAGGAAGGCGGCTTTCAGCGCGAGACCGTGGATCAGGTAGTACGAGTAGCTCATGTTGCCGAGCCAGCGCAGGGGCGACCATGAGAACAGGCGCGCCAGCGGGGCCTGCGGCGCGCGGAAGCAGGCCAGGCACAGCAGGAAAAAGCCCAGGCACAGCGACAGGGCGTCGAGCGCGGCGCCGACGGTCCCGTCCCAGGGGAACAGCGTGCTCATCAGGCCCAGCGCCAGGGCCAAACCGCCCACCAGGGCGGACGGCGTGGGCACGCGCGGGGCGGTCACGGCCTCGAACAGCAGCATGCCGGCGATGAACAGGGCCAGCCGCACAGGGCCCCCGGCCAGGGCGCAGTACACCAGCAGCGCCGCGCCGGTGCCCACGAACAGCGCCGAGCGCCACCGCCCGCTGCGCTCGCGCAGGCCCAGGCCGGCGATCACCAGCGGGAGCACCAGGTAATAGAAGAGCTCGTAGCTCAGCGACCAGGCCACCGTGATCATGGGTTCGATGGGGAACAGGCCGGGCAGCAGCAGGAAGTTCTGCAGCAGGTAGACCAGGGCCTCGCCGGACTCGGACGGGATCTTGCTTTCGGCGGGGAACAGGTAGGACAGCGCCACGTACAGCACGAACACCACGGTGAAGGCGGGGTACAGGCGCTCGATGCGGCGCGCCATGAAGCGCATGAAGGGCTGGCGCCGCGAGATCAGCGAACCGTAGATGAGGTAGCCACTGAGCACGAAGAACAGGTCCACCCCGGCGTTGCCGACGGTGTGCAGGGCCTCGGCCAGCGGCAGCGCGGCGGCCCCGTCGATCAGCCAGTCCCCCACCAGCGTGGCGTAGTGCACCAGGAACACCAGGAACACGGCGAAACCGCGCAGGCCCTCCATGGGCCGCACGTTGTGGGCGCTGCCGCGCGACAGCTCGAAATAGGGGCTGAGCCAGGGCATGGGGTGTTTCAGTGGGGGACCGTCCGGCACGGGGCGCGATTGCACCAGCATTCGCCCGCCCGCGGCAGGGGCATCACCCCCAGCACGGGGGATTCGGCGACACCCGGGCGTGAATTGCGTCACGCCGAAGCGGTTCGATTGGACGGATCGGGATCAGAAAACCCAAACCACACGACCGCAACGCTCACCGAACGGGTCGCCACTCAGCGCCCGGCAGTCCAGCTGCGCTGGACGCCAACCCCAGCCGCCCACCCTTCGCGCCCATGATTTCGACAAGCCCGTCCCTGTCCTGCCCCAAAACCCAACAGCTCGACCACTTCCTGGCCACGCCCACGCCCCAGAGCCTGCTCGAGCCAACGCCCAAGCGCAGCCGCGACCAACAACCCGTCTACGCGACCCGCCGGGCAGACGGCCGCTTCCAACTCTATGCGCTGACCTCCATTGCGCCGATCGGCCATCCGCGCCCGCGCGGGGGCGACCTGGGCGAGTTCCTGGACGAGCTGGCCTCCGAGATTCGAGCCCAGAACGGCAAGCAGGCCGACAACGCCGTGCGAGAAATGCGCCTCACGCTGCGGCCATGCGATTGGCGGACCCACCCACCAACGGTGCGGGACTTGCGCCGGCTGAATGCCAGGATGAAACAAGCCCTGGACGACAAGCCCGACGCCTCACCGGAGGAAACGAGTTTCCGACAACGGGCGCGCTCGACGGTCGCGATCAACACGCTTCAGGACGCCCTGAACCAGAGGCTGAGGACCTTGTCCAAGGGCGATCCTCGGCGCGAGGCCCTGAGGCAGGCGGGCCAGTTGCTGCTGGACGGGCTGATTCAGCCGGACGCCACCCTCTCGCTCAAGGGCCTCGCCGTCGACAGCATCCACTGGCTGCACGGCAGCGGGCTCCTGACCCGCTTTGCCCACCTGCGGGACGGCATGGACCCGCCGCTTGAACGCCTGATCGCGCCCGAGGCCGCGCAGCACCTGCTCGATCCCTTGCGGCTGCCCACCATCCGAACGCTGATGCTGGTCTGACCGGGGCGCCAAACCCCGGCCCGGCCCTTCAATGCTCCCGCAGCTTCGAGCGCAGCCGCGCGATCGACTGGCTGTGCAGCTGGCACACGCGCGATTCGGTCACGCCGAGCACGGCGGCGATTTCCTTCAGGTTCATGTCGTGCTCGTAGTACATGCTCATGATGTGCTGCTCGCGCTCGGGCAGGGTCTTGATCGCCCCCACCAGGGCCATGCGCATGCGCTGGTCCTGCAGCACGGACGAGGGGTCGGCCTCGTGGTCGCCCATGTGGCGGTCGAGGAAGCCGTCCTCGTCGTCGCCACCACCGCCGCTGATGTCCTCCAGGTACACCAGCTGCGTGCCGCGCACCTTGGCCAACAGGGTCTGGTAGTCCGCCAGGGTCAGGCCCATCTCGGCCGCGATCTCGCTCTCGCGCGGCGGGCGGTGCAGCTTTTGCTGCAGGCGGTGCACGGCCTGCTCGATGTCCTTCTGGCTCTTGCGCGAGCCGCGGCTCATCCAGTCGCCGTCGCGCAGCTCGTCGATCATGGCGCCGCGGATGCGCTGGCTCGCGAAGGTCTCGAACTGCACGCCCTGCGAGGGCTCGTAGCGGGCAATCGCCTCGGTCAGGCCGATCATGCCGACCTGGATCAGGTCGTCGAGCTCCACGCTCGGGGGCAGCTTGGCGATCATGTGGTGCGCCAGGCGACGGACCAGGGGGCTGTACTTGCGCAGCTGGTCCTCGCGGTTGAGCGTGCCTTTGGCGGTGTACATCGTCAGCTCCAGAAGGGAATGGCGGCCCCGGCGTGCGCGCCGCGGGCGGGTGAGCGGTAGGGAACGAAGGCCGGCGCATCGGCGCAGACGAGCGCGGCGTCGGGCACGCGCTGGCCCCAGGCGGGGCGCGTCCACACCGGCGCCTTCAGCTCCAGGTGGCGGCGCGCGCAGTCGACCACGTTGGCCAGCACCTGCGGCTGCGCCTCCAGCGGTGCGAGCACCGGGTGCAGGCCGGCGCCGTGCAGCCACTTGAGCGCGCCGTAGGCGTCGATGCTGGCCTGCGGCTGCGGCACCACCGGCACCATCACGCGCGCTTTCACGCCGCCCAGCAGGCTGGCCAGCATCTGGGCGGGCGCGTACAGCAGCAGCAGCGCGCCGGCCGCGAAGGGGGCGAACAGGCGGGTGAGCGCGGTGTCCGCGCCGGCGGCCGCGGCCGTGGCCAGCAGGCTCTGCAGGCCTTGCGCGGCGGGCATCACCAGCCAGTCGGTCGGATCGCCCGGGCGGGCGTCGGCGCCCAGGTTCACCACGCCGGCGTCGGCCAGCGCGTGGCTCAGGCCACCGCTGTCGCCGCGCTCGGTGGCGCAGGCGTCGATCACCACCACGCGCTGGCCGGCCTCCGTGAGGTCCATGGCCAGGCGGCAGAGCCACTCGAAGCCGCGCGAGGGCATCGCCGGGCTGGCCAGGGGCATCAGCGCGGGTCCGCCATGGCGGGCCTGGGCCTCGAGCCGCAGGCCGGCGGCCTGGTCGACGCCGAAATCAAACATGCAGGCCCCCGAGCGGCATGCCGCGGCCACCGGACTGGGCGAAGTAGAAGCCCATGTCGGTGCTCGCGGGGTCGAAGGCGGACTTGCCGGCCGTGCCCATGCTGAGCTTGACCAGCGTGGCGGGGTCGGCGCCCTGCCAGTCTTCGGGCACGCGCTGGCCGTTGGCCACGCCGCGCACCGTCACCTGGTGGCGGATGGCCGCGTCCAGCGCGGGGCCCAGCTTCACGGCCTCGTCCACCTTGGAGAGCACCACGCCGTGCAGCTTGTCGGCCTTGAAGGCGGCCAGGGTTTCGTCGATGGCGTCGCCCTGCGCGCCGGCGTTGAGCACCAGCACCTTCTTGAGCGCGGGCACTTCCAGCACGTCGAGCATGTCCTGCACGCGCTGGTCGCGCTGGCCCAGGCCGGCGGTGTCGATGATGACCAGGCGCTTGCCCGAGAGCAGGCCCAGCAGGTCCTTGAGCGCGGCGCGGTCGTGCGCCAGGTGGGCCACCACACCCAGCATGCGGCCGTAGGCGCGCAGCTGCTCGTAGCCCGAGACGCGGTAGCTGTCCAGCGTGATGAGGCCCACGCTGCCGGCGCCGAACTGCTTGACGCACTGCGCGGCCAGCTTGGCGGCGGTGGTGGTCTTGCCCACACCGGTGGCGCCCACCAGGGCGACCACGCCGCCCTCTTCCGTGAGGCCGGCGCCTGCCGCGCTGACGCGCAGGTTGCGCTGGATCGCATCCATCACCCAGCGCAGCGACTCGCCGGCGCCAGCGTCGGCGGGCAAGCGCTCCAGCAGGGCGCGCGCGAGCTGCGGCGAGTAGCCGGCGCGGATGAGCTTGTGCATCAGGCTCGACTGGATCGGGTTCTGCTTGCTCGACCCCAGCCAGGCCAGGGTGTTGAAACGCTCCTCGATCATGTCCTTGAGGGCGGAGATCTCCACCGCCATGCGGTTGTCTTCCTGCGTGGCGAAGCGCGCGGGCGGCGCGGTGTCCTCGAAGGCGTTCTCGCGCGTGCGGATGGGCGGCTGCGCGCGGCGCGCCGGCTGGGCCATCTCGGGTGGCTCGTTGTAGCGCTGCACCGGCACCATGATGGGATCGGCCGGCTCGGCGATGAGGGGCTTGGCCGGCGCCACGGGGGCCGCGCTCGCGGCCTGCGCGGCCACCATGGGCGCGGCGGACTCGCCCATCTGCTCGCGGCGCTTGCGCAGCATGCGCTCGCGCACGTATTCCTGGAACGACAGCGTGCTCATCGCCATGGCCTCGGTGTCGCTGCCCACCGAGCTCTGCGCCACGGCCGCCTTCGCGGCACTGGCGGCCGGCGCGGCGGCGGGCTGGGCCGCGGACGCGATGCCCGCCAGGCTTTCCTCGGCCGCGGCCATCACCTCGAAGCCGTCCGCCGTCTGGCGGGTCGAGAGGATCACGGCGCTGTCGCCAAACTGGCGCCGCGCCTTGGACATGGCCTCGCGCGAGGTGGGGGCGATGAAGCGTTGGATGTTCATGAGGTCAGTTCCAGAAGAAGGCATTCAGGAAATCAGGCGGCCAGCTGGCCCAGGATGGGACCGATGCGGATCAGGTGGGTCTCGGGGATTTCGCTGTGCGCCAGCACCTGCAGGCGCGGCGCGGCGCGGCGCAGCAGGCGGGCCATGGCGCTGCGGATGGCGTCGGGCACCAGCAGGCAGGCGGGCACGCCCTTCTCTTCCTGCTTGTTGGCGATGTCGGTGGCGGACTGGCTCAGCATCTCGGCCACGCCCGGGTCCAGCGCGCCGGCGTTCTGGCCGGACAGGGCCTGCATCAGCAGCCGCTCCAGACCGGGCTCGATGGCGATCACCTCGAGCTCTTTCACCGGGCCGTAGATCTGCTGCACGATGGCCGGCGACAGCGCCATGCGCACGCGGCGCGCCAGCTCGTGCGGGTCGGTCACGTGCACCGCGTGCTCGGCGATGGATTCGATGATGCTGCGGATGTCCCGCACGTGCACGCCTTCCTCCAGCAGCAGCTGGAGCACTTTCTGGAAGGTGGCAACCGAGACCATCTTGGGCACGACTTCTTCGATCAGCTTGGGGGCCAGGCGGGTCACGTGTTCGACCAGTTCCTGGGTCTCCGTCCGGCTCAGCAGCTTGGCCGCCTGGACTTGCATCAAGTGTGAAAGATGGGTCGCCAGCACGGTCTCGGAATCAACCACGGTGAAACCGGCCATTTGCGCCGTTTCCTTCTGGCGCTCGTCGATCCAGTGCGCAGGCAGGCCGAACGCCGGGTCGGTGGTGGGCGTGCCGATCAGGGGTGTGTTGATGCCACCCGGGTCGATGGCCAGCCACATGCCAGGGAAAACCTCGCCCTCGCCCACCACCACGCCGCGCAGGGTGATGCGGTAGGCGCTGGGGTGCAGCTCCAGGTTGTCGCGCACGTGCACGGGCGGGGGCAGGAAGCCCACGTCCTGCGCGAACTTCTTGCGCACGCCCTTGATGCGCGTGAGCAGGTCGCCCTGGCGGTTCTTGTCCACCAGCGCGATCAGGCGGTAGCCCAGCTCCAGGCCCAGCAGGTCCACGGGCTGCAGATCGTCCCAGCTGGCCTCGCCGTCGTTGGCGGGGCCGGCCGCGGCGGCGGCGGACGGGTCGGCCTTGGGCGCGCGCTCCTGCTGGCGGCGCCAGTAGGCCAGGCCGCCCAGCAGGGCCGCGAACATCAGGAAGAACAGGTGCGGCATGCCAGGAATGACGCCCAGCAGGAACAGCACCGAGGCCGTGATGCCCAGCACGCGCGAGGACAGGAACATCTGCTGCGCCACCAGGCCGCCCAGGTCCTCGTCCTTGCCCACGCGCGAGACCACCATGGCCGCGGCCACCGAGATCAGCAGGCCCGGGATCTGCGCCACCAGCGCGTCGCCCACCGCCAGCAGGATGTAGTTGTCCGCCGCCTGGCCCACCGACAGGCCGTGCTGGGCCATGCCAATGGCGAAGCCGCCGATGATGTTGATGATCAGGATCAGGATGCCGGCGATGGCGTCGCCGCGCACGAACTTGGAGGCGCCGTCCATGGAGCCGAAGAACTCGGCCTCCTCGCCCACCTCGGCGCGGCGGCGCTTGGCCTCCTTCTCGTCGATCAGGCCGGCGCCCAGGTCGGCGTCGATGGCCATCTGCTTGCCGGGCATGGCGTCCAGGGTGAAGCGCGCCGACACCTCGGCGATGCGCTCCGAACCCTTGGTGATGACGATGAAGTTGATCACCACCAGGATCACGAACACGATCAGGCCGACCGCGAAGTTGCCGCCGATGAGGAAGTGGCCGAAGGCCTCGATCACCTCGCCGGCCGCGCCGGGGCCGGTGTGGCCCTGCAGCAGCACCACGCGCGTGGAGGCCACGTTGAGCGACAGGCGCAGCAGCGTGGTGAGCAGCAGCACCGTGGGAAAGACCGAGAAGTCCAGCGGCCGGCGCATGTAGGCCGCCACCATCATCACCACCAGCGCCAGCGCGATGTTGAGCGTGAAGAAGGTGTCGAGCAGCCAGGGCGGCAGCGGCAGCACCATCATCGAGAGGATGGTCATCACCAGCATGGGCGCGGCCAGGCCGCCGGCCAGGGCGCCGTGGCGCTTCAACCATTGCTGCAAGGCGTTCATTGGTCAGCCTCCTGGGGCTTCTTCTTGAAATGCGGGTCGAGTTCGGGCGGCACCTGCGGCTGCGGGTCGGCCGGCATGCGGCCCTGGCCGTTCATGGCGGCCTTGAACTGGTAGACCCAGGCCAGCACCTGGGCCACGGCGGTGTAGAGCGCGCCCGGGATTTCCTGGTCGATTTCGGCGTGCGCGTACAGCGCGCGCGCCAGCATGGGCGACTGCAACACCGGCACGGCGTTGGCCTTGGCCACGTCGCGGATCTTGAGCGCCAGCAGGTCCGCTCCCTTGGCGATCACGCGCGGCGCGGTCATGGTGGCGTCGTCGTAGCGCAGGGCCACGGCGTAGTGGGTCGGGTTCATCACCACCAGGTCGGCCTTGGGCACGGCGCGGATGCTCTGGCGCTGGGCCAGCTGGCGCTGGCGTGCCCGGCGCTGGCTCTTGACGTGCGGGTCGCCCTCGGCTTCCTTGTGCTCGCGCTTGATCTCGTCGTGCGACATGCGCAGGCGGTGCTTGTGCAGAAAGCGCTGGGTGGGCACGTCGATGGCGGCCACCACGCCGATGACCAGCAGCAGCAGGCCCACGCCCATGGCCAGCCACTGCGCGAGCTGGCCGATGCCGGTTTCCAGCGGGCGCATGAGCAGCGTCGCGAAGGCCTCGGCGTGACCGGCAATGAACTGGCCGGCCACGATCAGCACCACGGTGGTGATGCCGACCAGCTTGAAGGTCTCGACGAGCTGCTGGCGCGAGAACAGGCGCTTGAAACCCGACAGCGGGCTGATGTTGCTGAGCTTGGGCTCGATCGGCTTGGTGCTGAGGGCGACGCTGCCGGCGGCGATGAGGGCCACCACCGCCAGGGCGATGACCAGCAGGCCCAGGGGCAGGTAAACGATCAGGGCCTGGGCGGCGTTGTCCGACAGGCGCTGGAGCATGAGCTCGGGCGTGCGCACGCTGGCGTTGTCGAAGCGCAGCTGGCCGGCCAGCGTGTCGCGCAGGCGGGCAAAACCGGTGGGCGCAAGGCCAAACAGCACCAGCATGCCGCCGCCGAGCACGGCGAGGTTGGACAGGTCCTTGGAGCGCGCGACCTGGCCGTCATCGCGCGCCTTCTTCAGGCGCTGCGGCGTCGCTGGCAGGTTTTTGTCTTGGCTCGAGGAGTCCACGGTTCAGGCTCTGGGAAGTGAGCCCGATTGTGGAAAGCCGAAGGAAAAACTAAAGGGCGATAAGGCGGAAGGAAAGGGGGCTATTCACTGCCCTGACCGCTCCGCGGCGCGCCCGACAAGGCCGCAGGCGGGAAATGCAATCGAAAGGTGGTACCTCGCCCCTCCGCCGACTCACAAACGAGCGAGCCCCCAAATGACTCGATCACCCCGCGGCAGAACGACAATCCCAGCCCGGCACCATGCAGGGGCCTGCTGGTAAAGAAGGTATCGAAAACGTGCGGCAAATCCGCTGGTCTGATACCGACGCCGGTGTGCCGCACGGTCAACAGGTTCTGCTCCTGCCATACAGACATACCGATGTCGATCTCCCCCTTGCCGGCAAGGCGGATCGCATACAGCGCGTTCTTGAGCAGATTGAGCAGCACACAAACCATGAACGACTCGGAGCCGATGAACTCAAAACCGCCGGTCCGGTCCACCACCACCTTGTCCCGCTCGCCCGCCTGGAAGGGATAGCGCCTCATGGCCTCCTGCAGACAGGCATCCATCGAGCAGCGCACAAAAGTCGATGGTTCAGCCTGCCTTTGATCGGCGGAAGCCAACATCAGAGCAACGACCACGCTGGAGCGATCCACCTGTTTCCTGATCGCGCCCGCCAAGGCGGGAAGACGGGAGAAATCCGGCGCGTTCGGCGAACGCACCACCAACCCTTTGTCCACCGCCAGGCTGTAACCCCGGCACAGCTCGGGAAGCCACTGCATCAGGGTGTCGGCCTGCATCCGGATGGTGTCCAAGGGGACACGGATCTCATGGGCCACTGATGCAGCCACCACCAGGGGATTGGTGGTACTGCGGTGCACCACAGCAATCAGCCCCAGGCTGATGGCCAGGAAGAACACCCCGGGCGGATAGAACTCGAAGCCGTAGTTGCATAGGTAGTCCACCGCCGCAAAAAAGTAGACAAGCAGGCTCGCCACGCAGATGTTCAGCCGAACGCGCTGTTCGAATGAGGCCCCGCGCGTGGCCTGCCAGGTAACGAACAGGCCACGGCCCACCACCACCACCGTCTGCAGCACATGCACCACATGCAGCGGCCCGGCCTTGGGGTAGTGGCCGAAGAAGTACCCGTAGTAGCCGGCAACGAACAGGTCCGTGGCCACGTCGAACCCGCCCAGAACCAGCGACAGCCCGTAAGACAGCATCACCCAGCGCCTGTCCCGCCGCTGGTTGGCGATCTCCACCAGGAAGTGGTACAGAGTTGTCGGGAGAAAGATGATCAGCAGGTAGCCCAGGCGGATCAACACCGTGGTCCAGAACGGGTCTCGCACCTGGAACAGCACGGCCCAGGTGGCCTGCCAGACGAAGGTGGTCAGGCACAGCGCGAAGAAGCACAGGCTGATGCGATTGAATCCCTTGGCCGCCAGTACGTAGACGCCATAGCCAAGGAACAGCCCCGAGACCAGGGCCGGGAGCAAGGAATACATGAGGGTTCTCCCGCGGCCAGCTGTCGTACCGGCTCTGTGCGGGCCAGTTTAGTGACCGCCCGCGCGGAAACCCCCGGGGGGAATTGCTGGGATCAGAACCCCAGGCTGGCCAGCAGGTCGTCCACCTGCTTCTGGTCCGTGACCACGTCGGTTCGGCCTTCGGCGTTGACCACCGGACCGGCCAGTTCGTGGGCCTTGTCCTGGCCTGGCTGGCCGGTCGGCACCGATTCAAGCAGCAGCCCCAGCAGCTGCTCTTCTATCGTGCCCGCCAGACCCACCACGCGCGCGATCACCTGACCGGTGAGATCGTGGAAGTCCTGCGCCATCATGATCTCGGTCAGGCGGGCGTCGGTCTTCTCGGCCAGCGCGACCACGTCGGTGGACCACTCCAGCAACTCGGGCATGGCCTTGGCCAGCGCCGGCACGCGCCGGATGGTGTCGGCCAGTTCGCGGCCGCGCTGCGCCAGTTGCTCCTGTTCCTTCTTGCCTTCTTCCACCTGGCTCAGCACCTTCTCGGCGGCTTCGCCGGTCAGGCGGGCGATGTAGGACAGGCGGCTCTGCGCGTCCGGCAACTGCTCCACCGTGCCCTGGAGCTTGTCGGCGTAGCCCAGCTCCTTGAGCGCGTCGTGCAGCTGGCGCGTGATCGCGCCCAGCTTGCGGAACATGTCCGGGTTGGCGGCCTGGCCGTCCTGCGTGTCGGGGGTGTGGTTCATGACCTGGTTCTCCCGACGCTGGTCACAGACCCAGCTTCTTGAAGATGTTCGCGAGCTTCTCTTCCAGCGTGGCCTTGGTGAAAGGCTTGACGATGTAGCCGGCCGCGCCGTTTTGCGCCGCCAGCACGATGTCTTCCTTGCGCGCCTCGGCCGTCACCATCAGCACCGGCAGGTGCTTGAGCTTTTCGTCGGCCTTGATCGCCGCCAGCAGCTCGAAGCCGTTCATGTTCGGCATGTTGATGTCGGTGACGACGAAGTTGAAGGCGCCGGCCTTGAGCTTGCCCAGCGCGATCGCGCCGTCCTCGGCCTCGTCGGCGTCGGCGTGGCCGATCTCCTTGAGCAGGTTGCGCACGATGCGGCGCATGGTGGAGAAGTCGTCAACGATCAGGAATTTCATCGGCGTGGACATGGCAGCCTCCGCAGAGGTGGGGTCGGGAAAGGTCGGGCCGCTCAGCGCGTGCTCGTCTCGCTTGTTTTCGTCAGGTCGGGGGAAATCTGTAGGGCCGTGGTGGCCACCGGCGCGGCCGGGGCCGCGGCGGCGGGCGGCAGGCCCAGCACGGGCGCGGCGGGCAGGGCCGGCGGGAACATGCGGCCCTCGTAGTCGCGCGTCATGATCATGATGCTGATGCGCCGGTTGCTCGGGTCCTGGGGCCGGTCGGGCAGCAGCGGCACGCTGGCGGCCAGGCCTTCCACGCGGCGCAGCTTGTCGTCGGGCAGGCCGCCGGCCACCAGCTCGCGGCGCGAGGCGTTGGCCCGGTCGGCCGAGAGCTCCCAGTTGCTGTAGCCGCGGTCGCCGCTGCCATAGGGCGTGGCATCGGTGTGGCCGGCGAGCGAAATGTGGTTCTCCACATTCCCCAGGGAGCCGCCGATGGCGCGCAGGATGTCACGCATGTAGGGTTTCACCAGCGCGCTGCCGGTGTCGAACATGGGCCGGTTCTGGTCGTCCACGATCAGGATGTGCAAGCCATCGGGGGTCTTGACCATGCGGATCTGCGACCGGTATTCGCCCAGCTTCTGGTCGGTCTCGATCAGCGCGTTGATCTTGCGCTCCAGCGCGTCGATGCGCTCCTGGTCCTTGCGCGCCAGCTCGGCGCGCGCCATCTGAGCCCCGAGTTCCTTGACGGTGCGTTCGGTGTCGCCCGAGTCGCGCTGGCCGTTGGCCGCCGACAGGTCGCGCCCGCCGCCGGGGATGATGCTGGTGCTGTTGCCGGTGCCGTCGCCCCCCATGAGCGAGACCTTCACCGGGTTGGTGAAGTAGCTGGCGATGCCCTGCAGGTCGCCCTTGGCGGTGGAGCCCAGCAGCCACATGAGCAGGAAGAAGGCCATCATGGCCGTCACGAAGTCGGCGTAGGCGATCTTCCACGCGCCGCCGTGCGCCGCGTGACCCGCCTTCTTCACCCGCTTGATGACAATCGGTTGGAGTTTCTTGCCGTCACCCGCCATGGCGCGTCCTCAGGCCTTTTTGCCTTTGACGTGGCCTTCGAGCTCGCTGAAGGTGGGCCGCACGTCGCTGAACAGCACCTTGCGGCCGAACTCCACGGCGGTGGCGGGCGCATAGCCCTGCATGCTGGCCAGCAGCGTGGTCTTCACGCACAGCAGTTCCTTGCCACTCTCCTCCACCTTCTGCTCCATCAGGCCGCCCAGGGGCTCGAACACGCCATAGGCCAGCAGGATGCCGAGGAAAGTGCCGACCAGGGCCGAGCCGATCATGGCCCCCAGCACGGCGGGCGGCTGGCCCACCGAGCCCATGGTGTTGACCACGCCCAGCACGGCGGCCACGATGCCGAAGGCCGGCAGGCCACCGGCCAGGCGGGCGATGGCGGCCACGGGCGCGTGCGCTTCCTGGTGATGGGTTTCGATCTCGCTGTCCATCAGCGACTCGATCTCGTGCGCATTGAGGTTGCCCGAGACCATCATGCGCAGGTAGTCGGTGATGAACTCCACCACGTGGTGGTCGGCGGTGATGGTGGGGTACTTCTGGAACACCGCCGACTCGTGCGGGTTGTCCACGTCCTGCTCGATGGCCATCAGGCCTTCCTTGCGGGCCTTCTGCAGCAGGTCGTACAGCAGGGCCATGAGCTGCAGGTAGCGCTCCTTGGTGTAGCGGCTGCCCTTGAAGCAGCCGGCCATGCCTTTGAAGGCGGCCTTGACCACCTTCATCTGGTTGTTGATCAGGAAGGCGCCCAGGGCGGCGCCCAGGATGGTGGTCATCTCGAACGGCAGGGCCTTGAGCACCACGCCGATGTTGCCCCCGTGCGCGATGAACACGCCGAAGATGCAGAGCATCGAGACCACGAAGCCGATGATGACGAACATGTTCTTGGTCGAATGAATGGATACAGGACTTATCGACCGACTCTAGGGGCGATGAAGGCCCGCCAGAAACGCGAAAAGGGCCCTTGGGGGGGCCCTTTTCCGGCTTTGACCGCCTGAACCGGCGTTTTCAGTGCAAGCGAAGCGAACCCGCCGCGCTGCCCTTGCCCGCGCGGGCGGGCGGCTGGCACAGGCCGCAGACGAAGTGGCGGGCGTTCTCGTACGGCTCGGTGACGAAGCGGCCACCGCAGCAGGAGCACTTGGTCAGCGTGAGCATGCCGCTGTCGACGAACTTGATGAGGCGCCAGGCGCGCGTGATGGACAGCAGCGGCTCGATCGCGCTGGCGGTCATCTGTTCGCTGTAGAGGCGGAAGGCCTTGATGACGGTGTCGATGTCCTCCAGGGCACTGGCCTTGGAGAGGTACTCGTGGATGTTGAGGAACAGCGACGCGTGGATGTTCGGCTGCCAGGTCAGGAACCAGTCCGTGGAGAACGGCAGCTGGCCCTTGGACGGGCTCTTGCCCGCCACTTCCTTGTACAGGCGCAGCAGGCGCTCGTAGGACAGGCTGGTCTCGTATTCCAGCACCTGCAGGCGCGCGCCCAGCTGGATCAGGGCCACCGCGCGCTCGATGTCGCGCGACTCGTTGAGGATGCTTTTGCCTGCGGCCATGTCGAACTCCAGATGCGAGAAAGAGAGGGGGGGATCAGTGCGCGGTCGTGGCCATGGACTCGGCGTACTTGCCGGCCATGAGGATGCTGGCGTGCAGCTGCGTGGTGGTGCTGTTGTCCACCTTCTTCACGTTGTGGCTGGTCAGCAGGTTCCACACCAGGTCGTCGTCGACGCGGAAGCGGCACAGCAGCATGTTGCTGGAGGCGATCTTGAGCAGCTGGGCGGTGGAGAGCATGGCCAGCAGGTCGGCCGCCTCTTCCGTCATGCCCAGGCGGAACAGGGCCTCGGCGCGGTCCTTGCGGATCAGGTTCTGCGCCAGCATCAGGTAGGTCAGGTTGGCTTCGCGGATCTCGGCCAGAAGTTGTTCGCTGTCCATCACTCACTCCTTCACGTGTCGGTCGTCGGTTGGGGGTCTTCGCCAGGGCTTGGCTGGACCCGATGTGAGGAATTGTGTCGATCGGTGAACAAACTTGAATCGGGAAACGTCTGTGCGTGCTGTCGGGATTTCCGGCACCCGGTGTCGGCGATATGCCTACAACCTTGGTTCTAAAAGCCAGGAATTGGCGATGTTCGGCGGCGCTTATCCGACCGTTCGCCATCGGACAAATCTAAAGAATTCCCGGTCATCACCGAAATTGACGGAGCGAGCTTCCCGATGGAGTTCGTCGCCGGGCCAGCCAGGGCGGCGATCAGTGACGGTGAGACCCGGAATCTGCCGGGCCAACTTTCACAGTCCATCACAGGAGTGAGTTATGACCACCATCAACACCAACATGATGTCGATGACCGCCCAGCGCAACCTGGCGACGTCGGCGGGGTCGCTCGCGACCTCCATGCAACGCCTGTCCTCGGGCCTGCGCGTGAACTCCGCCAAGGACGACGCCGCCGGCCTGGCGATTTCCGAGCGCATGAACACCCAGGTGCGCGGCCTCAACGTCGCCGCCCGCAACGCCAACGACGGCATCTCCCTCGCGCAGGTGGCCGAAGGCGCCCTGGGCAAGGTGGGCGACATGCTGCAGCGCATGCGCGAACTGGCCGTGCAGTCGGCCAACGCCTCCAACAACGCCGATGACCGCAAGGCCCTGCAGGCCGAGGTGACGCAGCTGCGCCAGGAAATCGAGCGCGTGGCCAAGACCACCGCCTTCAACGGCACCAAGCTGCTCGACGGCACCTTCGCCAACGTGACCTTCCAGGTCGGCGCCAATGCCGGCGAAGGCATCTCCATCGAATCCATCGTGAGCGCGCGCACCGACGACATCGGCGCGACCGACTCCAACATCACCGCCGCGATCAACAACGTGGCCGATCCCGTGGCGCCGGCCGTGCTGGCCGCCGTGCCCGCCGGCACGCTGGAGATCCTGGACGCCGACGGCAACGCCGTGGCGCTGGGTCCCATCGGCGAAGCCACCACCGGCGCGCAGCGCACGGGCCAGGTGATCGACGCCATCAACGCCAAGTCGTCCGACACCGGCGTGTTCGCCCGCCCCGTGCACGACGCCACCGGCGCCACGACCGGCTACGAGATCTTCTCTGACCGCGCGCTGACCACCGCCGCGGGCGGTGACCTGGAAAGCCTGGCCGGGGCGGCCGCCGACGTGGGCACCGTGACCGCCACCGCGCCCACCGCCACGCCTTTCACGCTCGACGACATCAACATCGAGAACTTCGGCGACAGCCAGCTCGCGATGAAGGTGATCGACAACGCCATCGACGCCATCAACAGCTCGCGCGCCGACCTCGGCGCCCTGCAGAGCCGCTTCGAAAGCGCCGTGGCCAACATCAACATCACCGGCGAAAACCTCTCCGCCGCGCGCGGGCGCATCGTCGATGCCGACTTCGCCAAAGAGACCTCCAACCTGTCGCGCGCCCAGATCCTGCAGCAGGCCGGCACCGCCATGGTGGCGCAGGCCAACCAGATCCCGCAGAACGTGCTGTCGCTGCTGGGCCGCTGACCAACCACTGACCCCGAAGGAACCCCATGGCGACCATCACTTCTCCCGGCATGGCCTCCGGCCTGCCCATCAAAGAAATGGTCGCGCAGCTCGTGGCGCTGGAACGCGCGCCGCTCACGGGGTTGCAGACGCAGGTCAACAAGGCACAGAGCAAGCTCTCGATCTACGGCACCATCAACTCGCTCGTCACCACACTGGGCGACGCGGGCGCCAAGCTGGCCGAAGCGAACGCCTTCAAGGCGGTCAAGGCCACCTCCTCGCTGCCCGATGTGGTGGGCGTGACGGTGGCCGCGGGCACGCCACCCACCGGCTTCTCCCTGGAAGTGCAGCGCCTGGCGACGGCGCAGAACACGTCCAGCGCCGTGGTACCAGCCGGCAGCGGCATGGGCGCGGGCACCCTCACCATCACCCTGGGCAACTGGGGCAGCGGCAGCTTCGTGGCCAACGGCGAGCAAGAGCCGGTCACGATCACGGTCGAGGAAGGCAAGGACACGCTCAAAGACATCGCCCAGCAGATCAACGACTCCGACGCCGGCATCACCGCCACTGTGCTCAAGGACGCCAATGGCGAGCGACTGCTGCTGCGCTCCAAGTCCACGGGCGCCGAGATGGGCTTCCAGGTGGAGGCCACGGACGCGGACGCCGGTGACGGCAAGGACCTGGGGCGCCTGGCCTACATGGGCGCCGGCTCGCCCAGCACCCTCACGCAGGCCGGTCTGAACGCGCAGGCCACCATCAACGGCGTGGCCATCGAATCGGCCAGCAACACCGTCAAGGACACCATCGACGGCCTCACGTTCGAGCTCAAGCAGGTCACCACCACGCCGGTGAACGTGAGCGTGACCAACGACAAGGACGCGATGAAGAAGACCGTGCAGGGCTTCGTAGACGCGTACAACGCCGTCATGGACCTGCTGGCCACGGCCACCAAATACGACCCGGAAACCAAGGTCGCCGGTTCGCTGCAGGGCGACAGCACCGCCACGGGCCTGCGCAACGCCATCCGAAGCATGATGCGCTCCAGCACGCCGGGCGGCGAGTTCACGCAGTTGCTCGACATCGGCATCGAGATCAAGTCCGACGGCAAGATGAGCATCAACAGCACCAAACTCGACACCGCGCTGGACAAGCCGGCCGAGCTGGGCAAGCTCTTTGGCGCCACCAGCGACGACCCCACGCAGCGCGGCTTCGGCCTCAAGCTCGATGCCTTCGCCGATGGCCTCGTGGCCTCGGGCGGCACCATCAGCAACCGCACCGATTCGCTCAACGCGAGCATCAAGCGAACCAACAAGGAAATGGACAAGGTGGTGGACCGCGCCGCGCGCGCCGAGACCCGCTACCTCGCCTACTACAACGCGATGGACGCCAACGTGGCGCGCCTGAACTCGCTCAACGCCTACATCACGCAACAGATCTCGATGTGGAACAAGAACAGCGGCTGAGCCGAGGTGCGGCCAACAAGGCATGACGGGCGGTGGGTATCCACCGCCCGTTTTGCTTTAGGCGGCGCGTGGCTCAAGTAATCGACCGCTTGGCCGAAACACCCAGCAACGGACCACGGATCGCGGTTCGTGATCCGGCTCAGGCGCCGGTTGCCTTCCACAACCATTTCACAGGAGTCCGCCGTGACCACCATCAACACCAACGTCATGTCGATGACCGCTCAGCGCAACCTGAGCAGCTCGGCCAACTCCCTGGCCACCTCCATGCAGCGCCTGTCCTCGGGCCTGCGCGTGAACTCCGCCAAGGACGACGCCGCCGGCCTGGCCATCTCCGAGCGCATGAACTCCCAGGTGCGCGGCCTCAACGTCGCCGCCCGCAACGCCAACGACGGCATCTCCCTGGCCCAGACCGCCGAAGGCGCCCTGGGCAAGGTCGGCGACATGCTGCAGCGCATGCGCGAGCTGGCCGTGCAGTCGGCCAACGCCTCCAACAACAGCGACGACCGCAAGGCCCTGCAGTCCGAGGTGACCCAGCTGCGCCAGGAGATCGACCGCGTGGCCAAGACCACCGCCTTCAACGGCACCAAGCTGCTCGACGGCTCCTTCGCCAACGCCACCTTCCAGGTCGGCGCCAACGCCGGCGAGGGCATCGCCATCGACTCCATCGTCTCGGCCAAGTCCAACACCCTGGGCACGACCACGGTGAGCTCGTCCGACGTGATCGCGGTGGACGTGCAAACCGACAACGCCACCGACGGCGTGGCCCTGGCCGCCGGCGACCTGACCATCACGGACGCCTCGGGCACCGCCGTCGACCTCGGTCCCATCGGCGCGGCCACCACCAACGAGCAGCGCACCTCGCAGATCGTCGACGCGATCAACGCCAAGTCGTCGGACACGGACATCTTCGCCAAGATCGAATACGACGCCACGGGCGCCGTGACCGGCTACTCGGTGTTCTCGTCCTCGCGCACGCTCGACGGCAGCGAGTTCGGCGGCTCCTTCGCGGCCGACCCCACCGGCGACGTCGGTGGCGCCACCTACGCCGACGCCGACTTCGCGCTCGAGGACATCGACATCAACAGCTTCGGCGCCGCCCAGCTGGCGATGAAGGTGATCGACACCTCGATCGACTCGATCAACAGCTCGCGCGCCGACCTCGGCGCCCTGCAAAGCCGCTTCGAGAACGCCGTGGCCAACATCAACATCACGAGCGAGAACATCTCCGCCGCGCGCGGGCGCATCGTCGACGCCGACTTCGCCAAGGAAACCTCCAACCTCTCGCGCGCCCAGATCCTGCAGCAGGCCGGCACCGCCATGGTCGCCCAGGCCAACCAGGCGCCGCAGAGCGTGCTCTCGCTGCTGCGCTGATCGGCCCCACCTTCCAAGGACAACACCATGACCACCATCAACACCAACGTCATGTCGATGACCGCTCAGCGCAACCTGAGCAGCTCGGCCAACTCCCTGGCCACCTCCATGCAGCGCCTGTCCTCGGGCCTGCGCGTGAACTCCGCCAAGGACGACGCCGCCGGCCTGGCCATCTCCGAGCGCATGAACTCCCAGGTGCGCGGCCTCAACGTCGCCGCCCGCAACGCCAACGACGGCATCTCCCTGGCCCAGACCGCCGAAGGCGCCCTGGGCAAGGTCGGCGACATGCTGCAGCGCATGCGCGAGCTGGCCGTTCAGTCGGCCAACGCCTCCAACAACAGCGACGACCGCAAAGCCCTGCAGTCCGAAGTGACCCAGCTGCGCCAGGAGATCGACCGCGTGGCCAAGACCACCGCCTTCAACGGCACCAAGCTGCTTGACGGCTCCTTCGCCAACGCCACCTTCCAGGTCGGCGCCAACGCCGGCGAGGGCATCGCCATCGAGTCCATCGTCTCGGCCAAGTCCGACACCCTGGGTGAAACGCCGGTGCACATGACCGCGCAGATCAACAACGCGGCCGACCCCGTGGCGCCCGCCGTGCTGGCCTCCATGGCCGCCGGTGCCCTGAAGGTGGACGACGCCTCGGGCACCGCCGTCGACCTCGGCCCCATCGGCGAGGCCACCACCGGCGCCCAGCGCTCGCAGCAGATCGTGGACGCGATCAACGCCAAGTCCTCCGACACCGGCGTGTTCGCCTTCACCACGCTCGACGCCAACGGCGCCGTCACGGGCTACCGCGTCTGGGCCGAGCGCGCCCTGACCGCGGCCGGCGATTTCACTGGCTTCGGCGCCGCCACCACCGGCACCGTGACCGACACCGCCGCCGTGGCCAACGCGGCCATGGACGACGTGAGCATCACGAGCTTCGGCGAATCGCAGCGCGCGCTCAAGGTGATCGACTCGGCCATCGACGCCATCAACAGCTCGCGCGCCGACCTCGGCGCCCTGCAAAGCCGCTTCGAGAACGCCGTGGCCAACATCAACATCACCGGCGAGAACATCTCCGCCGCGCGCGGGCGCATCGTCGACGCCGATTTCGCCAAGGAGACCTCCAACCTCTCGCGCGCCCAGATCCTGCAGCAGGCCGGCACCGCCATGGTCGCCCAGGCCAACCAGAACGGCCAGAGCGTGCTCTCGCTGCTGCGCTGAGCGCCCGGTTTCTCGCACGACACACCCGTCGTTTCGCGGCGGTGGCCTCCGGGCCACCGCCGCTTTTTCTTTTGGGGGGCAAACACCGCCCATTTCCGGCTTGACCACCGGGCACCCGACCGATGGAAGCCCCTAAAGAAGCCGTGAAGCGCACCGAAATAGACGCCAACGGATCCCGAAAAGGTTCGTGACCGGCACTGGGCCCTCGACATGGACACGCGCCGGATCGTTCAGACGGTTCCACCTTTCAAAGGAAACAGCGATGACCACCATCAACACCAACGTCATGTCGATGACCGCTCAGCGCAACCTGAGCAGCTCGGCCAACTCCCTGGCCACCTCCATGCAGCGCCTGTCCTCGGGCCTGCGCGTGAACTCCGCCAAGGACGACGCCGCCGGCCTGGCCATCTCCGAGCGCATGAACTCCCAGGTGCGCGGCCTCAACGTCGCCGCCCGCAACGCCAACGACGGCATCTCCCTGGCCCAGACCGCCGAAGGCGCCCTGGGCAAGGTCGGCGACATGCTGCAGCGCATGCGCGAGCTGGCCGTGCAGTCGGCCAACGCCTCCAACAACAGCGACGACCGCAAGGCCCTGCAGTCCGAGGTGACCCAGCTGCGCCAGGAGATCGACCGCGTGGCCAAGACCACCGCCTTCAACGGCACCAAGCTGCTTGACGGCTCCTTCGCCAACGCCACCTTCCAGGTCGGCGCCAACGCCGGCGAAGCCATCTCCATTGACTCCATCGTCTCGGCCAAGTCCGACTCGCTGGGCGAACTGGACAACACCGAGTTCTTCGTCGCCACCGTGGCCGCGCCGAGCACCGCCGCCAACGCCGCCATCCCGGCCGGCACCACGGGCTGGACCATCAAGGACGCCGCCGGCAACGACGTCGATCTGGGCGGCATCGCCGCCTCGACCACGGCCGCCGAACGCACCACGCAGGTCGTGGCCGCGATCAACGCCAAGTCCTCCGACACCGGCGTGTTCGCCCGCGAACTGGCCGCTGGTGGCTACGAGATCTTCTCGGACCGCGACCTGACCGCCGCCACCACCTTCGGGGCCGCCTTCACGGCCGCTGCCACCGGTGCGCCTGGCGACACCGCGCCCCCCGCCACGCTGCGCAACCTGAGCGACGTGAGCATCGAGAGCTTCGGCGATGCCCAGATCGCCCTGAAGGTGATCGACAAGGCCATCGACGCCATCAACAGCTCGCGCGCCGACCTCGGCGCCCTGCAGAGCCGCTTCGAAAACGCCGTGGCCAACATCAACATCACCGGCGAGAACATCTCCGCCGCGCGCGGGCGCATCGTCGACGCCGACTTCGCCAAGGAAACCTCCAACCTCTCGCGCGCCCAGATCCTTCAGCAGGCCGGCACCGCCATGGTCGCCCAGGCCAACCAGAACGGCCAGAGCGTGCTCTCGCTGCTGCGCTGAGCCCCGCCTGAACCGCCCACCAGGAGCCCACCATGACCACCATCAACACCAACGTCATGTCGATGACCGCTCAGCGCAACCTGAGCAGCTCGGCCAACTCCCTGGCCACCTCCATGCAGCGCCTGTCCTCGGGCCTGCGCGTGAACTCCGCCAAGGACGACGCCGCCGGCCTGGCCATCTCCGAGCGCATGAACTCCCAGGTGCGCGGCCTCAACGTCGCCGCCCGCAACGCCAACGACGGCATCTCCCTGGCCCAGACCGCCGAAGGCGCCCTGGGCAAGGTCGGCGACATGCTGCAGCGCATGCGCGAGCTGGCCGTTCAGTCGGCCAACGCCTCCAACAACAGCGACGACCGCAAAGCCCTGCAGTCCGAAGTGACCCAGCTGCGCCAGGAGATCGACCGCGTGGCCAAGACCACCGCCTTCAACGGCACCAAGCTGCTTGACGGCTCCTTCGCCAACGCCACCTTCCAGGTCGGCGCCAACGCCGGCGAGGGCATCGCCATCGAGTCCATCGTCTCGGCCAAGTCCGACACCCTGGGTGAAACGCCGGTGCACATGACCGCGCAGATCAACAACGCGGCCGACCCCGTGGCGCCCGCCGTGCTGGCCTCCATGGCCGCCGGTGCCCTGAAGGTGGACGACGCCTCGGGCACCGCCGTCGACCTCGGCCCCATCGGCGAGGCCACCACCGGCGCCCAGCGCTCGCAGCAGATCGTGGACGCGATCAACGCCAAGTCCTCCGACACCGGCGTGTTCGCCTTCACCACGCTCGACGCCAACGGCGCCGTCACGGGCTACCGCGTCTGGGCCGAGCGCGCCCTGACCGCGGCCGGCGATTTCACTGGCTTCGGCGCCGCCACCACCGGCACCGTGACCGACACCGCCGCCGTGGCCAACGCGGCCATGGACGACGTGAGCATCACGAGCTTCGGCGAGTCCCAGCTGGCCATCAAGGTGATCGACTCGGCCATCGACGCCATCAACAGCTCGCGCGCCGACCTCGGCGCCCTGCAAAGCCGCTTCGAGAACGCCGTGGCCAACATCAACATCACCGGCGAGAACATCTCCGCCGCGCGCGGGCGCATCGTCGACGCCGATTTCGCCAAGGAGACCTCCAACCTCTCGCGCGCCCAGATCCTGCAGCAGGCCGGCACCGCCATGGTCGCCCAGGCCAACCAGAACGGCCAGAGCGTGCTCTCGCTGCTGCGCTGAGCGGCCAGGCCCCCGGGCCGCCCCACGCCCGCCACGGCGGCGGCCCGAAAAGGCCGCCGCCGTTGTCGTTTGAAGCGGACACCACCTCTCTCAGGCATCGCGGGAAACGGCCATGAAACCCACCTCTGATCGCCCACCAAATACCTACAGTCCGGCGCGCGACGGCCGATACAAAGAACATAGCCAGCCAGGAGCCCCCACCATGTTCACCTCCGTCAACACCCGTTCCGCCTCCGTCTACAAACGCGTCGCCGTGGAAACCGGCGTCCAGGCGGCCGACTCGCATCGGCTGGTGGGCATGCTGTTCGACGGCCTGCTGCAGGCCGTGGCGGCCGCGCGCGGCGCCATGGAACGCAGCGATCTGGTCGCCAAGGGCGAGCAGATCGGCAAGGCGGTGCGCATCGTCGAGGAAGGCCTGAAGGCCGGCCTGGACCCGGCCGGTGGCGAGATGGCGCGCAACCTGGGTGCGCTGTACGCCTACAGCGTGCGCCGCCTCACGGAGGCGAATCTGCGCAACGACGCCAAGGCCCTGGCCGAGGTGGCGGGCCTCATCGAGCCCGTGGCCCAGGCCTGGCAGGACATCCGCGCCCAGGCGCTGCAGGGAGCCTGACATGGAGCAGCACGGTTTGATCGACTTCTACAAAGCCATCGAGCGCACCAGCGACCAGATGCTGGCCGCCGCCCAGGCCGAGGACTGGGACCGCGTGGTCCGGCTCGAAGGCGCCTGCGCGGTGCTCATCGCCCAGCTGCGCTTCAAGTCGCGCGAGGCCGAGCTCGCGCCCGAGGAGCGCAAGGAGAAGGCGCGCATCATGCAGCGCATCCTTCGCACCGACGCCGAGATCCGCTGCCTGGCCGAGCCCTGGCTGAACGACCTGGCGCAGATCATCGACCGCAACAGCGCGGCGCCCACGCATTGAGCGCGGCGCCCACGCACTGAGCGCGGCGCTGTCCGCCCATGGAAGCGGCCCTCAGGGGCCGTTGCTCTTTGAGGGACTCAGCCCGGGAGCAGCAGGCCCTCGTAGGCCCGTTTCGCTTCGCGGTAGTCCGCCAGCCGACGCTGGAGCCGGTCGGCCAGCGCCTGAACCACCTCCAGGTTTTCCCGGTGCATGTCGTCCATTTCTTCCCGCAGCGTCTGGGCGTGCAGGCGCAACAGCTCGTCGAACACCAAGGGGTGCAGGCGCGCGATGAACACCGGCCGCTCGAGCAGCAGGCGCTCGACGACATCCTCGGGTGACTCCCCGGCCTCCTGGGCCAAGGCCTGGAGCGTGAGCGACAGAGCTTCCCCGTTCAGCGCCACCTGCGCCGCTGGCACGGCTTTCTTCTTGGGGGCGCGCAGGGCATCGGGCAACGGCACCCCCTGGGCTTCGGTCCTTGCTGTCTTCGACGGACGGGGCTTCCACTCACCGAGAAAGGCTTTCAGCTGGACCAGGGGACTTGCCTGGCGACCCGAGGTCTTGCCCGGGGTATTGTCCGGCGCAGGCTGGCCTGGCGCGGCGCGGCGCGGCTTGAACGGGGATGCCATGGGGACCGGCACGAGCGCGCGCTGGTTGAACGCGATCGCGTCCTTCTCCTGTGGGGCATTCGCTTTGCCGAGGCCCGCCGCCCGGCGCTGCCGTATGTCGCGCAAGCGTTCATCGAACGCCCGCTGCGCGCCCGCGCGATGGAACTCGACATCCGCCTCGGCGAGCGCCAGGTCGTCTTCGGCAGCGTTCCGCGCGGCGGTGGCCCGATTCAGAACCTCCTGCGCCGCCAGCATCCGCTGGGCGCGCACCAGGCTTGCGAGGTGTCGGCGCGACTCCGTGCTGTCCACCACCCGCTTTTTCGAGAAGTGGTCGCAGGCCTGGACCACCTCGTGCCGGCGACCGTCGACTGGCGCCGATCGCAAGTACGCGATCGTTGGTGCCACCAGATCGCGAAAGCTGCAGGACTCGATGCGCCCGCACCACCGGCCCACCGGCTTGCGGGTGGGCATCACCTGATCGGGAGCGTCCTGGTCGGCATGCGCGTGCCACTCTTTCCCGGTCGGCCGGGGTGACTTCTCATACAAGGTCCTTGCAAACCCCTCGACATCGAAGCGCTCGCCCCGCCGGATCGGCGAGAACGCCGGGACTGGCCTGGCCGGCGGGACGGACTTTCTGATCGGCGGTGCTTCTTGACTGACGCGGCGCATGCGGACTCCTCGGGCTGTGGCGGTGGTACGGAAGCGGCATCGTGCAAAACCGATGCGGCCTGTGGGTAACAGCCACCGAGCAAAGCGTTCATGAGATGGCGCGGGGCCATCCCAGCCCCGGCCTCGCGCCCCCGAGAAAGGCTCAGAGCGGCGCTTGCGCAGCCGCCTGCAGCTGCGCGCGCATGCAGTACCGCGCCAGGGCCCGGAACACCGGGTCGCTCAGGTAACGGGGCACCGGGGTCTCGGTCAACCACCGGTGCAGGATCTGGTGTGGGGCCAGCGAGGGGGCGCCGGCGATGGTGTGGACAGCGACAAACCCCTCGACCTCCTCGGCCTCCACGTCGAAAGGGCCTTTGGGGACACCTTTCGGTGTGAAGGCCTTGTCCAGCCGGGCCGCGATGGCCGCGTACGCCCGCCGCTGATCGCCACTCCCCTCTTCCTGCCACAGGCCGAGCCCGTCCAGAGCCAGCATGCGCTCCCGGTGGCCCAGGTACGCCGCTTCCAGTTGGCGGGCCAACTGCATCAAGGGCTGCTCCTTCGCCTGGACCGCGCCCAGTTCGTTCTTCACCCGCACCAGCCGGGCCAGGGCACCGCGGAATTCGTGCGTGTCGGGAAACACGCCGTCGACCAGACAGCACAAGACGCCTTCGATGCACCGACGCCATTGCACCTCCTGCGGCAGCACGTCCTCGACGGGCTCTCTGCACGCCTCGACCAGCTGCCCATGCAGGGTGGCGCTCAGCGCCGAGGCGAACGCGCGGGCGCTCATGGGCGCCAGTTCGCCCTCGGCGTCCTGGGTCATGGCCGGCGCCAGAGGCTGGCCCTCGGGCACCACCGGGGCGAGCCACTCCAGCAGCCGGTCCAGGCTGTCCCCCCGCTGGGGGTCGACAGGAAGCGCCATGTCGCCCTGAACCCCCAGTTCGACGAAATACGCCAGCAAGGCCTCGAACACCCGGGGCCGCAGGTTGAAGGAGGCCGTGCCCAGCAGGAGAACATGCCGAAGAAACTGCAGCGGCGTCTGCCCCTGCGCCTGGCTGCGTTGATCGATGAAGCGGCGCAGTGCGGCGGTGCGCGCCCGCAACGCGCCAGCGGGCACACCGTCCGCAACCGCCTGGCTCCAGACGCGGTTGCATTCGCGCGCTTCATCGCGATCGGCGGTGCGCGCTTTCGAATGGCCATCCTGTTGCCGAATGCAGGCGCGCAGCGCCGAGGGCGTCATGGCCTTCATGCCGTCCCTGTGGGCCCGCATCTTCCCGACGCTGCGGGTGATGTGGAAGAACCGCCCCTGGGCGGCCTTCAGCACCTGCAACGCCGCCCGCAGTTTCATCGTGTGGCGGCACCCATCCGGGCTCGCGGCGCGCTCGGCTCGCAGCAGTCCCAGCGCCGCGGCCACCTCCGGCCAATGCCCGAGGTGTTTCTCGCACCAGGCGATCTCCTCGTCCAGCCGCTTCCGCAGGCGCGCCTGCTCCCGCCCATGGACCAGGCGCCCGATCCAACCGGTGCGCGAAGCGAACCTGACCGACAGGTCGACGCCGTTCTGCCCGTTCTTTCTTTTTTTGCACACCAGCACCGGCGGCTTGGTCGTGGAGGCCGTCGGCGTCTGGGCCAGCACCTGGCCGATCACCGGCAGGCCTTTGAGGTCTTTGGACCGGGGGGACCGGACACAGGAAGGGAAGAACCGTTCAAGGATAGACATGGCGCGACGCAAAACGCAGAGGCAGGCGGGGCAGCGGCCCCCTACAGAAGCGGCTGAAACACCGAGTCGAGCGCGCAGGCGCCGGTGTTGGGATCGACGGCCGCTGCGAACCGCAAGGCGTCCGCCAGCGCCCCGTGTTCCGGTCCCAAGGCCGCCAGGCTCCACTCCACCAGCGCCTGGCGGACAGCCGCACGCTTCGCCGACGGTGGCAGCGCCTGCGCATCGCAGAGGCCCTGGATCGCCTTCAGCGCACCGAGGCGCGCCGGGCCGTAGCGCTCATGCAATGGCGGGCTCAGGCCTTTCAAGTGGTGAACCAGGAGCTGGGCATTGGCGCTCGCGGCCAGCGCGGCGGGGAGTTTTCTGGCATGGGCCTGCAGCCGCGCCAGCACCTCGGGATCGCCCAGCAGCGCCTCGGCCACCGGTTCCGGCCCGCGCCCATCCCTCTGCGCGAGGTACGACAGGGTCTTGAGGATCGCCGATCGCGAGGAGCCCTCTGGATCGCTCAGCCGCACCTGTGCGGCCAGCTGAGACAGCAGCGCCTTGCCCGCGTCGACACCCCCGGCGATGGCCACGAAGGTCGGCCAATCGATCCGGGCCTCGGCCAGTTGCCTGAGAACCTCGCCCATGCCCACGATGGCCGCCAGATCGGACGGGCGCACGCGGGGATGGCGATCGACCAGCACGCAGGTATCGAAGCTCGGTGTCAACGGGAACTGCCGACCGAACAGACCGCTCACCACCCCGTTCGCCATGGCTTCCTTGCGCCGCACGCTCGCCTGCCACCAACCCACGCGCGCCAACAGGCGCTGCGGCGAGAAGGGCTTGCGCTGCGGCACGTACAGCACGACCAGCCGCTCTTGGCTGCCCGGCACGCGCACGGTTTTGGCCCGCAGCGCCTCGCCGGATTGAACGGCCCTGTTGAGAAGCGCGCGGGCGGCCGCGCTCAGGCCGGTGTCGCGCGTGACCACCACCGCATGCCTGGACGGCAGCGGGACGCGCACCCGCGTCGCTCCGATGAGGCGATCAGATTCACGGTTCATGGTGACGGTCCATTGGATGCATGGGTGCCACGCCCTGGACGGCCCAGGGGGGTCGATGCGCGGCGTGTGGGCTTTGGTGACGCTTCTGTGATGGTGGTTCGAACCATCGGCCCTCCCCGGTGGCCTAGGCCGCCCGCGCCACCCACCCGGCGGAGCGCTTCATGTGCCGCGCCCCCACTCCCCTGGGCGCGGGCCATCCCCGCGGTCGGGAACAAAGCAGGGGGCACCGTTCCCTAGGCCATTCCGCGGCGCCGGACAGGCCTGGCGCGGCGCACGCCCCCTGAGACACGCCACGCCACCATGCAATCCGCCTCTTCTTCCTCTTCTTCCTCACGTTCCAGCAGCCCGGTGGACCGGTCGCGAGGCGCTTCGCGCCAAGCACCGCCGTCGCCCGTCAACCGCTCCCAGTCCCCTGGCAGCGCCTCGGCCCGCTGGAACTTCTGCCTGTCGAATGAGAACGATGAGCACAGCCTCGAACCAGAGGACGTCACCGCCGGCCCCTCACCCCTGTCGGCCGCCGCGCCCAGCTCGGACATCAAGAAGCTGTTCCGGCCGTCCCGGCACCTCACGCTGGACTCCGAGGGCTTGCGCCCCAACTACAGTGCCATCAACAACTGCGAGCTCTCGGGGGAAGAGACCGCCCAGTTGCTCAACCACGCCCGAAAGGTCGCCCAGGGGGTGCCGCTGGCTCCCCCATGGTGTTTCGACCCGGCCAGGCATGCGCTGCCGAACGGCGGCCCCGACATTCCCGGCATCCTGGGCGACACCTCGCTGAGCCAGTCCCAGCGGATCGAGGTCTACCGCTGGGCCAGGATCTACGCGCCGGACACGATGACCGATCCGACATGCCTGGCGACGTGCTGCGTCATGGGGACGGCTCTCCCGGCGGCCATGCTCTTTGTCACTGGCGCGGTGGTGTTGGCCATTTACCTGACCGGCACCCACGACGCCTCGCCGCCCTGCAGCTACCTGCGCATGAACGCCACCGAGGCCAATGCCCTGCTGCAGGCGGTTCACGAGCAATTTCCTTCTCTGGTCAACGCCACCTTGAACAACATGGACGAGTGGGTTCCGTTGATCAAGGACCGCATCTCGCAGGGCATCTACCGCGACGGGGGCGATGGCCATCTCCTGCAGCAGGTCTGCGCCTCCCTGGCCCAGGCCCTGGATCCGGTGGCGGCCATGAAACTGCTGTTTCTTTTCCTGGTTTGCCTGGCGCTGGCGCCGCTGCAGGGTTGAACCGCCCGCCATGCACCACCACCCCCATCCCGACCCCGAGGTGGCCGCGCTGCTCGAACAATGCGCCGCCCGCCTGGCCCAGGCCGGCGAGCGAATCGGCGACTGGGTGCGCGCGGCCACGGCCGGGCAGGCACTCCCTGCGCTGGCGGCGCACGGGCCCGCTGAGGCCGCGCGGCTGCTGACCACCGCCACCCGCCTGTGCGACGAGGGCGCGTTCGATCAGGCGCTGCGGCCCGCCCTGGTCCTGGTCATGCAACACCCCGGGCGGGCGGCATTCACTTTCCTCGCCGGCACCTGCCTGCAGCGCACGGCCCGGCCGGCCGCTGCGCTGCCGATGTTCGGCCTGGCCGGACTGCAGGACGGAAACCGCTATGCGGCGCTGGCCGCCTTCCGCTCGGGGGAATGCCTGGCCGCCATGGGCCGGGCGGCCGACGCCATCTCCGTGTTCGAAGCGGCGGTCGAGGCCTGCCGCCAGGACCCGGCCTTGGCGGACCTGCAGCGGCTCGCACAGCACAAGGCCGAGGCGCTGCGCGCGGGGTAGGCCCAGGCGCCGACAGGCGCCGCGGCCGCCTCAGACCGACATGTTCATCACGTCGGTGTAGGCCTGCACCATGCGGTTGCGCACGTGCAGCGCGCTCTGGAAGCCGATCTGCGCCTTCTGCATGGCGATCATGGTTTCCTCCAGGCTGACCTTGGGGTTGCCCAGTTGAACCTCGGTCTGCAGGCGGCTGGCCTCGTTCTGCGCCTTGCTCACCTGGTGCAGGGCCGCCTTGAGGTTGTCGGCGAAGGCCGCGCCCGCGCCACCCGCGGCGCCCGCGGCCGGGCGCTTGAACGCGGCCACGTTGCCCAGCGTCTGGCTGGTCAGGGGAGACAGGCGCATGTCCATGAGGGACTCCTTCGGGAAGCGATCGACAGGCCTGGATGCTAGGCCCCCCTCGGCAACCGGGTCCGGAAATAAAGCCCCAATAAGCCGGCCTTTTCGGGCCCTGACCGGGCGACCCCGCTCAGGGCGCGGCCTTGAGCGGAGACTGCGCCTGGAACTGCGTGGCCACGCGTTCGGCCAGCTGGTCGAGCGCCTGGCGGTAGACGGCGTCCACGGCGCCCGGGCCGGAGATCAAGGCCTCGAAAGACGGAAAGCTGGCCTCGGCGGGTGCCACGATGGCCCAATCCTCATTCGGCCGGGCGTCCACACCGAAGAACAGCGTGGTGCTGTAGGGGTACCACTGGGCCCCCCGCGGGAAGGAGTGGGCGTCGACATTGAGCTTGGGCACGTAGGCCTGGGTGCCCATGCCCGAATGGAAGCCGATGGCGTCGAACCCCAGCTGCAGACCCACGTCTTCGTCGAAGGCGAGGTTCTCGATGTCGACGTTGTCGGGGTCGTCCGGCCGGCGGGCGATCGACTCCAACACCCGGACCTCATAGCCGGCGGCCCGCAGCCGGTGCGCCACCCGCTCGGCGAAGAACAGGCCGTGGCCCGGCGCATGGGTCCGCATCAGGGCCGTGAGGTCTTTTGTCTTCTGGCGCCCGTCCGACAGCGCGCCCAGCGAGGCAAGGGGAAACAGCATGGTGGCCGCCGTGCGGACCGTGACCGTGTACTCCACGGGATCACCAGCCGGGATGAGCAGAACACTGCGGGCCGGCAATGGGTCGCCGTCGGCGGCGCGGGCGCCGACGGCGACCAGCAAGAAGGTGAGCGCCAGGACGATGCGTTGCATGGGCTTCGGGTCGGTGGTTGCGGTGCGTGGCTTATACCCGCACGGGCGCCCGCTCGGTCCGAAATCCCCCCCTCGGCAAGGCGCGCGGGAAATAAAGGCCCAATACGGCGCCTTTTTTCGGGAATGCCCGCCGCCCCCCCCCGGGATACTCATCCGCATCCGGGGCCCCGTGCCCCCTTGCGAGCCATCCCGCCCATGAGCACCACCGCCGTCGCCGAAGTGAATGCCCAGCCCGTGCGCGCCAACGCCCTGGCCGAAGGCCTGGCGCGCATGGACAACGCGCAGAAGATCAAGCTCGGCCTGGGCGCCCTGGCGCTGCTGGCCATCGCCCTGGCCTTCTTCTTCATGGGCCGCCAGCCCGAGTGGCGCGTGCTCTACGCCAACCTGGGCGACAAGGACGGCGGCGCCATCGTGGCCCAGCTGTCCCAGATGAACGTGCCCTACAAGTACTCGGACGGCGGCGGCGCCATCATGGTGCCGGCCGACAAGGTGCACGACACCCGGCTGCGCCTGGCCTCCCAGGGCCTGCCCAAGGGCTCGGTCACCGGCTTCGAGCTGATGGAGAACAACCGCTTCGGCATGACGCAGTTCCAGGAGCGGCTGAGCTTCCAGCGCGGACTGGAAGGCGAGCTGACCCGCTCCATCCAGTCGCTGGCCTCGGTGCAGGCCGCGCGCGTGCACCTGGCCCTGCCCAACCAGAACGGCTTCTTTCGCGAACAGCAAAAGCCCAGCGCCTCGGTGCTGCTGACCCTGCACCCCGGCCGCACGCTGGACCGCGCGCAGGTCGCCGGCATCGTGCACCTGGTGGCCAGCAGCGTGCCCGAGATGAACCCCAAGGCCGTGAGCGTGGTCGACGACCAGGGCAACCTGCTGTCCAACCCGCCCGACGGCCAGAACGCCGCCGGCGCCGATGTGCAGAAACTGCAGTACGCGCAGCAGCTCGAGCAGCTCTACACCCGCCGCATCCTGGACATGCTCGAACCCCTGGTGGGCGTGGGCAACGTGAAGGCGCAGGTGAGCGCCGACATCGACTTCTCCCAGGCCGAGATGACCTCGGAGCAGCACCGGCCGAACCAGGGCAACGAGCCCAGCGCGGTGCGCAGCCAGCAGACCATCGAAGACGGCCGTCCCGGCAGCGCCCAGCCCGCCGGCGTGCCCGGCGCGGTGAGCAACCAGCCGCCAGCGCCCAGCAGCGCGCCCATCAACGGCCAGGCCGCGCCCGTGGGCGTGACGCCGCAGGGCCAGGCCAACGCCGGCCAGGGCGGCTCCACGCGCCGCGAATCCGTCATCAACTACGAGGTCGACCGCACCGTGCGCACCGTGCGCGAGTCCAGCGGCAGCATCAAGCGCCTGAGCGCGGCCGTGGTGGTGAACCACAAGACCACGCTGGACAAGAACGGCAAGCCCGTCAGCGCCCCCATCCCGGCGCAGCAGATCGAGCAGATGACCGCCCTGGTGCGCGAGACCATCGGCTTCAACCAGGCCCGGGGCGACTCGGTGAACCTGATGAACGCCGCGTTCAACGAGGTGGTGGCCACCGAGCCCGAGGCCCTGCCCTTCTGGCAGCAGGCCGACAAGATCGAGCTGGCGCGCAGCCTGGCGTTCCCGCTGGGCATGGTCGGCCTGGGCCTGATCGTGCTGATGGGCATGGTGCGCCCGGCGCTCAAGCTCATGAAGGCGCCGCCGCCCCGCATCGCCGAGGTGCAGCCGCTCAACGCCGTGCTCAACGAAATGCCCGAGCGCCCCGGCCTGCCGATGCCGACCCCGGACGAGGAAACGCCCGAGAAGCGCCGCATCGCCGACGCCAAGCGGCTGGCGCTGGAGAACCCGGCGGCGGTGGCCAACATCGTCAAGGGCTGGGTCAACGGCGAAGCGCCGAACTGAGGCTGGGAGCAGAGCATGGACGACACCGGACTGCAGGACGCCGCCATCTTCCTCATGTCGCTCGGCGAAGAGGAAGCGGCCGAGGTGTTCAAGCACCTCAGCCCGAAAGAGGTGCAGAAACTGGGCGAGACCATCGCGCGCACGCGCGCCGTCTCGCACGAGCGCGTGGACCAGGTGATGCAGCGCTTCACCAACACCGCCTCGTCGCAGAGCCTGCTGGTGAGCGACACCGACAACTACGTGCGCGCGGTGCTCAAGCGCGCCCTGGGTGACGACAAGGCCGCGCTGCTGATCGACCGCATCCTGCAGGGCGGCGACGTCTCCGGCATCGAGAGCCTGAAGTGGATGGACCCGCTGTCCATCGCCGAGCTGCTGCGCAACGAGCACCCGCAGATCGTGGCCGCCATCCTGGTGCACCTGGAGGCCGACCAGACCGCCGCCGTGCTGAAGAACTTCACCGAGCGCACGCGCAACGAGGTGATGCTGCGCATCGCCACGCTCGAGGGCATCCAGCCGACCGCGCTGAAGGACCTCAATGAGGTGCTCTACAAGGTGCTGGCCGGCGGCGACAAGATCCGCAAGACCTCCATGGGCGGCGTGAAGACCGCGGCCGAGATCATCAACATGATGGGCACGCAGATCGAAAGCTCGGTGATCGAGTCGATCCGCGACTTCGACCCCGAGCTGGCCCAGAAGATCATGGACAAGATGTTCACCTTCGAGGACCTGCTCAAGCTCGACGGCAAGGCCGTGCAGCTCATCCTCAAGGAAGTGGCCACCGACCAGCTCATCGTGGCGCTCAAGGGCGCGACCGCCGAGCTGCGCGAGCTGGTGCTGTCCAACATGTCCAGCCGCGCGGCCGAGGCGCTGCGCGAGGACCTCGAAGCCCGCGGCCCGATCCGCCTGTCCGAGGTGGAGGCGCAGCAGAAGGAGATCCTCAAGATCGTGCGCCGCCTCTCCGACGAAGGCCAGATCGTGATCGGCGGCGGCGGCGAGGAAGAGGCTTTCGTCTGAGCGCCCCATGAACCAACGCCCCAAGAACGACCCGTACTCGCGCTTCATCCCGCGCGAGGAGATCGACGGCGTCGCCGCCTGGCAATTCGCCGCCGTGGACGGCAGCGACCAGCGCCCCGCCCTGCCCACCGACGGCGCGGCCGAGGCCACGCCGCCCGACGAGCGCCTCGCCGAGGCGCGCGAGCAGGCCTACGCCGAGGGCTTTCGCCACGGCCACGACGCTGGCGCGCAATCGGTGCGCGACGCCATGGAAGCCAGCATGCGCCGCACCGCCGAGGAAACCGCGGTGCGCATGGCCCAGCTGCTGCGCACCACGCGCGAGCACCTCAAACACAGCGAGCACGAGATCTCGCGCCACATCCTGGAGATCGCCTGCGACCTGGCGCGCCAGGTGGTGCGCCGCGAGCTGGTGCAGAACCCGGCTCAGCTGCAGGGTGTGGTGAGCGAAGCCATGTCCCAGCTCATCGACGACGGCCTGCCCGCCACCATCCGCATGAATCCGGCCGACCTGGCGCTCATGAAAGGCGCGCTGCTCGAAACCCTGGGCGAGCCCCGGCCCGAGCTGGTGCCCGATCCCGGCATCACCCCCGGCGGCTGCGTGCTCGAGTCGCGCACCAACTCGGTGGACGCCACGGTCGAGAAGCGCTGGCTGCGCGCCATCGGCAACCTGGGCCTAAGCGCACCCTTCGACCCCGCCGACGCCGACGTCTGACCCGCATGACCGACAGCACTTTCGACGAATCGCCGAGCCGCTGGGGCCACTTCATGGACGACCTGCGCGCCAGCGCGCAGGCGCCCACGCCGCTGGAGGTGCGCGGCACGCTGACCAAGCTCGCCGGCCTGGTGCTCGAGGCCGTGGGCCTGCGCGTCCCCGTGGGCGCGCAGTGCCTGATCGACAACGGCCACAAGCAGCCCGTGCTGGCCGAGGTGGTGGGCTTCTCCAAGGACCGCGCCTTCCTCATGCCCGCCGGCGACGTGCACGGCCTGGCCAGCGGCGCCAGCGTGACGCCGCTGCCGCCCTACCGCACCGTGCCGCGCCTGGGCCAGGACAACCCGCCGCCCTCGCCCAACGACCGCAGCGTGCTCAGCCTGCCCATGGGTGCCGGCCTGCTGGGCCGCGTGGTGGACGCGCACGGCGAGCCGCTGGACCACCAGGGCCCGCTGCGCGGGGTGAGCGTCTCGCCGCTGGAGCGCGCGCCGCTCAACGCCATGGACCGCGACCCGGTGCGCGAACCGCTGGACACCGGCGTGCGCGCCATCAACGCCCTGCTCACCGTGGGCCGCGGCCAGCGCCTGGGCCTGTTCGCCGGCTCCGGCGTGGGCAAGAGCGTGCTGCTGGGCATGATGGCCCGCTACACCAAGGCCGACGTGATCGTGGTCGGCCTGATCGGCGAACGCGGCCGCGAGGTGAAGGAATTCATCGAGGACATCCTGGGCCCGGAGGGCCGCCGCCGCTCGGTGGTGGTGGCCGCCCCGGCCGACGCGCCGCCGCTGGTGCGCATGCAAGGCGCCAGCTACGCCACCGCCATCGCCGAACGCTTCCGCGACGACGGCCTGCACGTGCTGCTGCTGATGGATTCGCTCACCCGCTACGCCATGGCGCAGCGCGAGATCGCCCTGGCCATCGGCGAGCCACCGGCCACCAAGGGCTACCCGCCCTCGTGCTTCGCCAAGCTGCCGCAGCTGGTGGAGCGCAGCGGCAACGGCCTGAACGGCCGCGGCTCCATCACCGCCTTCTACACCGTGCTGTCCGAGGGCGACGACCAGCAGGACCCGATCGCCGACGCGGCGCGCGCCATCCTGGACGGCCACATCGTGCTGTCGCGCGCGCTGGCCGAGTCGGGCCACTACCCCGCCATCGACGTCGAGGCCTCGGCCTCGCGCGTGATGCACAACGTGGCGCCCCCCAGCCACCTGGAGCTGGCGCGCAAATTCCGCGCGAACTACTCGCGCTACCAGAAGAGCCGCGACCTGATCCAGCTCGGCGCCTACGTGGCCGGCAGCGACCCCGAGACGGACCGCGCCATCGTGCTCTACCCCGGGCTGCAGCGCTTCCTGATGCAGGACATGCGCGAGGCCGCCCCCATGGGCGAGAGCGTGCGCGGCCTGCAGACCGCGCTGCAGGAAGACAAACCGGCGCGCGACGCCGCGGCGGGCAATGCCACGCGCGGCGCGCGGCCCCACCACAACCCGTATGAGGGCAACCAATGACCCAACAAGGGTTGGAAACGCTGGCCACGGTCATCGAACTCGCCGAGAAGAAGCGCGACGAGGGGCTGGCCGCGCTGTCGGCGGCGCGCCGCGAGCACCAGGCCGCGCAGGAACAGATGGACCAGCTCACCGCCTACGCCGCCGAGGCGCAGCAGCGCTGGCAGGCCCGCTGCGCCAGCGGCGTGGACGCCGCCTGGCTCATGCACCACCGCCAGTTCATGGCCAAGGTCGAGCACGCGATGGACTTCCAGACCGGCGTGCTCGGGCAGAAGCAGCGCCAGATCGAACAGGTCCAGCAGCAGGTGCACGAGGCCGAGCGCGAGCTCGCCACGCTGCGCCAGTACGTCGCGCGCCAGCAGGAGGCGCGCCAGCAGCGCCTGATGCGCCGCGAGCAAAAACAGACCGACGAAATGGCGCTCAACGCCCACCGCCGCCGCGCCGAATCCGACAGCACGTTCCAGAGCTTCTCCGCATGACCACGACCGCGCCCAGCAACCCCCACCCGCCCGCTTCGCAGGCGGCGCACGGCCAGCCGCCCAGCCACGCCGCGCGCGCGGCGCACGGGCCGCAGCAGCCGAGCGACCTGTTCTCCAGCCTGCTGGCCCTGCTGTCGCCGGACGCCGAGCCGCTGGATCCCCTGGGCACAGCCGCCACCGCCACCGGCGCGCCGGGCGACGACCCGCTGGCCGAGGACCCCGCCGACAGCGACAACCCCTTGGCCGCGCTCATGGCCTGGACCGCGCCGCACGAGCTGGCGCCCGCGCCGCTGGCGGGCGACGGTTCGCTGGCCGGCGAGACGCGCGGCCTGGACACGCGCGCCGACCGCCTCGGCGGCGCGCCCGCCGAGGGCCTGCCCCTGGCCAACGGCGGCGCGCCGGGCCGCCAGGTCGCCGCGCCCTGGCAGCCCGCCGCCGCACGGGCCTCGGCACCCGGTGCCGCCACCGCCCTGGCCACCGCCGCGGGCCAGACGGCCGGCGGCACCGACAGCCCCGCCCTGCGCTGGAGCCGCGCGGCCGCGCCCAGCGAGGCCGGCACCGGTGCCGCCTGGCCGGTGCGCAGCACGGTCGCGCTGGACGCGCGCTTCCAGGCCGGTGCGCCCACCGCCACGCCCACGGGCGCGCTCGCGGCCCTCGCCGGGCGCGCGGCCGACGGCGACGAGCGGCCCCTGCCCGGCGCCTCGCCCACGGGTGGCGCGCGCGCCACCGGCGAAGCGGCCGCGGGTCCGGTGATCGCCAGCGGGGCCACGGCGGCCGACAGCGGCCTGGGTGGCGACGCCCCGGCCGACGGCGGCCAGGCGCGGCACGAGGCCGGCACCGACCCGAACACCGCCCAAGACCCCTACGCCGCGCCGGCCGACGCCGAGGCGGTGGAGGTGCAGCACTGGGGCGCCGGCGCCATGCGCCACGCCAGCCTGCGCGTGGGCGAGGACGCCCAGAACGCCATCGACATCCAGCTCGCCGTGCGCGGCGACGAGGTGCGGCTGGACTTCCGCACCGACGACGCCGCCGCGCGCGGCCTGCTGCGCGAGCACGCCCAGACCGCGCTGGGCGACCTGCTGCAGCAAGGCGGCCTCACGCTGGGCCAGGTCTCCGTGGGCGACCAGGGCCAGGGCGATGCCCGCCGCGACGGCCCCCCACCGCAGGCCGCCGCGCCGCGCTCCGGGCGGGCCGACGCCGGCCCGGCCGAGGCGGCCCCGCCGCGCCCAGCCGCGCCGGGTGCCAACGGCCGGGGCCTGGACCTCTTCATCTGAGCCCCCAGGGCGCGGGAAAGAACCGGTTTTTCCGCGCTTATCGAGCGAACGGCGTGGGGGGGCCCCTCCCACAATCCTTCTCAAGCCGCGCGCCTTTGAGCCCGCGGCAACCGACGAAGGAGTGCCATGTCCGCCGCTGCCACCGCCGCCGCCCAACCGGCCGAAGCCGCCCCCAAGAAGAAGGGCAAGAAGCTGCTGTTCGCGCTGATCGGCGTGGTCGTGCTGGGCGTGGCGGGCGCGGCCGCCGCGCTGTTCATTCTCAAGAAGAACACCGCCGAGGACGAGGGCCTGGACGAGGAAGCCCCTGCGCACAAGCCGGTGGACCCGAAATCGGCCCCCACCTTCCTGCCGCTGGACAACATGGTGGTCAACCTGGCCGATCCCGGCGGCAACCGCTACATCCAGATCGGCCTCACGCTGCAGCTGCAGGACGCCCACACGGGCGATGCCGTCAAGGCCTTCATGCCCAGCATCCGCAGCCGCATCCTGGTGATCCTGTCCAAGCGAACCGCCGAGGACGTGCTCAGCGCCGAAGGCAAGAGCCGGCTCGGCAACGACATCATCGCCGCCGTCTCCGAGGTGATGGGCTATCCCGCGCCCAAGACCGAGGACGAGGGCAAGAAGAAACGCGGCCCGGCCAGCCCCGTGCAGGCCGTGCTGTTCTCCAGCTTCATCGTGCAGTAAGCGCGGAGCGATCAGACCATGTCCGAATCGTTTCTGTCACAGGAAGAGGTCGATGCCCTGCTGGAGGGCGTGACCGGCGAGAGCCAGAAGCTCGCCAAGGAAGAGGTGCCGGAAGGCGGCGTTCGCAACTACAACCTCTCCAGCCAGGAACGCATCGTGCGTGGGCGCATGCCCACCATGGAGATCGTCAACGAACGCTTCTCGCGCAACCTGCGCGTGGGCATGTTCAACTTCATCCGCCGCAGCCCCGAGATCTCGGTCGGCGGCGTGCAGGTGCAGAAGTACAGCGCCTTCCTGCGCGAGCTGGTGGTGCCCACCAACTTCAACATCATGGCCGTGCGGCCGCTGCGCGGCAACGGCCTGGTGGTGTGCGAGCCCACGCTGCTGTTCGGCGTGATCGACAGCCTGTTCGGCGGCTCCGGCAAGTTCCACACCCGCATCGAGGGGCGCGACTTCTCGCCCACCGAGCAGCGCGTCATCAACCGGCTGGTGGACGTGGTGGCCGAGGAATACAAGAAGGCCTGGCGCGGCGTCTACCCGATCGAGCTGGCCTACCAGCGCTCGGAGATGCAGCCGCAGTTCGCCACCATCGCCACGCCGAGCGAGATCGTGGTCTCCACCAGCTTCACGCTGGAGATCGGCGACATCACCGGCTCGCTGCACGTCTGCATTCCCTACGCCACGCTGGAGCCGATCCGCGACGTGCTCTATTCCAGCGTGCAGGGCGACGCCATCGAGGTCGACCGCCGCTGGGTCAAGCTGCTGAGCCACGAGATCCAGGCCGCCGAGGTGACCATGGTGGCCGAGCTGGCGAAGACCGAGGCCACCGTGGAGCAACTGCTGGCCATGCAGATCGGCGACTTCATCGAACTCGACCGCAACCCCACCATCACCACCCACGTCGACGGCGTGCCCGTGTTCGAGTGCCAGTACGGCACGCACAAGGGCAAGTACGCGCTGCGCGTGGAACGCAACCTGCGCGGCAGGGACATGAACTGGCTGGGGTCGTCCCCCGAGATGTGACCGGCGTTCAGGAGAAACCATGTCAACCGATACCAACGCACCCAACCAGGACGCCATCGCCGACGAATGGGCTCAGGCGCTCGAAGAGCAGGCCGCCACCGTTGCCGACGAGGGCGCACCGGCCTTCGACGCCGAGGCCACGCCGGTCAAGACCGCCATGGGCGCGGGCGGCGCGCAAGACATCCAGATGGTGCTGGACATCCCCGTCCAGCTCTCGGTGGAACTGGGGCGCACGCGCGTGCCCATCAAGTACATCCTGCAGCTCGCGCAGGGCTCCATCGTGGAGCTCGACGCGCTCGCCGGCGAACCCATGGACGTGCTGGTCAACGGCTACCTGATCGCCCAGGGCGAGGTGGTGGTGGTGAACGACAAGTTCGGCATCCGGCTCACCGACATCGTGACGCCCTCGGAGCGCATGAAGCGCCTGAGCCGCACCTGAAGGAACACCGACATGTGGCAGAACGCCTGGCCGGCGCTGGTCCTGCTCGCCCTGATGGTGGGCCTCGCCTGGGCTCTGAAGTGGGCGCGCGGGCGCTTGCCCGGCCTGCCGGGCGTGCCCGGGCAGAGCGGCCCCTCCCTCAAGGTGCTGGGCAGCGTCTCGCTGGGTCCGCAGCAGCGCGTGGTCACGCTGCAGGTGGGCCACGGCGAGGCCGCCACCTGCCTGGTGCTCGGCGTCGCGCCGGGCAGCGTCAACACCCTGCACGAAATGGCCCTGCCGGCCGACACGGCCGCCCCATCGGCGCCGACGGCACCGCTGGCCGGCGGTTTCGCCGCGCGACTGGCGCAGCAACTCGTGAAAGGCCCGGGCGATGCGCCGCGCTGAGATGCCCCGCTTGGTCTGGCTGCGCGCGCTCGCGCTGCTGCTGGCCCTGATGCTGCTGTCCGTCGGTGCCTGGGCGCAGAACGCGCCCGTGGCCACGCCGCAAGGCCCGTCGCTGCCCCTGGTCGTGGGCCAGGGCGCGGGCGGCGCCAGCTACTCGGTGCCGATCCAGACCCTGCTGTTCTTCACCGCGCTGTCCTTCCTGCCGGCGGTGCTGCTGCTGATGACGGGTTTCACCCGCATCGTCATCGTGCTGTCGCTGCTGCGCCAGGCCCTGGGCACGCAGTCGGCCCCGCCCAACCAGGTGATCGTGGGCCTGTCGCTCTTTCTCACGCTGTTCGTCATGGGCCCCACGCTGGACCAGGTCTACAGCAACGCCTACGGCCCCTATTCGCGCAACCAGATCAGCTTCGAGGAGGCGCTGCAGCGCGGCGAACAGCCCATGCGCGCCTTCATGCTCAAGCAGACGCGCCAGTCCGACTTCGAGCTTTTCGCCAACCTGGCCCGCCTGCCCGAAGGCGTGACGGCCGAGAACGCGCCCTTTCGCGTGCTGGTGCCGGCCTTCGTCACGAGCGAGTTGAAGACCGCCTTCCAGATCGGCTTCATGATCTTCATCCCCTTCCTGGTCATCGACATGGTGGTGGCCAGCGTGCTCATGTCCCTGGGGATGATGATGCTGTCGCCCGTGCTGGTGGCGCTGCCCTTCAAGCTCATGCTGTTCGTGCTCGCGGACGGCTGGAACATCCTCATCGGCTCCTTGGCCGCCTCATTCGCCCAGTAGGGAACACCATGGAACCGCAAGCCGCCCTCACGCTTGGCCAGAACGCCCTCTTCCTGCTGCTCGCGGTGGCCGCGCCCGTGCTGGCCACGGTGCTGGGCGTGGGCCTGGTGATCAGCCTGTTCCAGGCCATCACCCAGATCCACGAACAGACCCTGTCCTTCGTGCCCAAGCTGATCGCCGCGATCGCGGTGTTCGCCATCGCGGGGCCCTGGATGCTGACCACCATGGTCGAGTTCATCCGCACCACGATCCTGTCCATTCCTCAGTACGCCGTCTGAGGGCGCAAGGGGCCTGCGCATGATCACCTTCACCGAGGCCCAGATCATGGCCTGGGTCTCGCCGGTGTTCTGGCCGTTCCTGCGCATCCTGGCCGTGTTCAGCAGCGCGCCCATCTTCTCCTCGCGATCGGTGCCGGTGCGCACGCGCGTGGCCCTGGCCTTCCTGATCGCCTTCTGCGCCCAGGCCGCGCTGCCCGAGCAGCCGGTGGTGGCGCTGACCGACCCGCGCGCCTTCGAAACCGTGGTGCAGCAGGTGCTGATCGGCCTGGCCATCGGCCTGGCGGTGCGCATCGTGTTCGCGGCGGTGGAGCTGGCGGGCGAACTC
Source organism: Hydrogenophaga sp. SNF1 (assembly GCF_034421675.1). Lineage (NCBI taxonomy): Bacteria > Pseudomonadati > Pseudomonadota > Betaproteobacteria > Burkholderiales > Comamonadaceae > Hydrogenophaga > Hydrogenophaga sp. SNF1. The sequence continues at coordinate 785,918 of NZ_CP139793.1, read as the reverse complement.
ATCGGCCTGCAGATGGGCCTGAACTTCGCCGGCTTCTTCGACCCCAGCACCGGCAGCCAGAGCAGCACGGTGGGCCGCTTTTTCGGCAACACCACCATGCTGCTGTTCGTGGTGATGGGCGGCCACCTCATGCTCTTGCAGGCGGTGGTGTCCAGCTTCGGCACCTTTCCCGTGGGCGGCGGCGCGCTCGACGCGGTGAACACCATGCGCCTGCACGAACTGGGCGCGGTGGTGTTCCGCTATGGCCTGTGGATCGCGCTGCCCCTGATCGGCATGCTGCTGTTCATCAACACCGTTCTGGGCTTCGTCTCGCGCATCGCGCCGCAGATGAACGCCTTCGCCATCGGCTTCCCCATCACACTGTCGGCCGGCCTGATCGGCATCGCCTTCACCCTGCCCATGCTGGACACGCCGGTGGCCGCGCTGCTGCGGCTGGCGACGGCGCTGTTCACGGGCTGATCCACCGCCCCCCGCCAGCCGCGCTGGCGCGCGGGAGATCAGTCCGCCATCGCCGCGGCCAGGCGCTCGGCGTAGCCCTTCAGCACCTCGGGCGGCGGGTCCTTGCGCGGCCAGGACAGCGCGACGCCGTCGTCCGCGTGGCGTGGCACCACATGCAGGTGAAAGTGGAACACCGTCTGGTCCCCCTCGCGGCCGTTGGCCTGCAGCAGCGTGAGGCCGGGCGGGTCGAAGGCCGCGCGCACCGCGCGCGCGACCCGCTGCGCGGTCTGCGCCACGGCCGCCGCTTCCTGCGGCGTGATGTCGAACAGCGTGGCCGCGTGGCGCCGCGTGGCCACCAGGACATGACCGGGGTTGACCTGGCCGATGTCCATGAAGGCGATGCTCAGCTCGTCTTCCCAGACACGGAAGGCGGGAATGTCGCCGGCCACCAGGCGGCAGAAGATGCACTGGCCCGGGGGCGAGGTGTCAACGAACATGGGCATGGCGACCTCACTCCCAGCGCAGGTCGGACAGCTTCCAGTCCCCGCCCACCAGGCGCCACTCCAGCCGCACCTTGTAGGGCTCGGCGCGCTCGGGCACCAGGCCCTGCGCGCCGGTGACCAGCACCTGCGCCTCGCTCACGCCCAGCGTGGGTGTCTGCGGGTCCACGCGGTGGCTGCTCGACATCGCCATCACCCGGATGTTCTGGTAGCGCAGGAAGGTGGCGGTCAGCAGCCGGCGCGTGCCGTCGCGATCCAGGTTGCCGCTGCCCTGGAAATGCTCGTCGAGCAGGTCCATCGCGTCGCCGGTGTGGCGCGCTTCGATGGCGGCCTGCAGGGCCTTGGCGGCGGCCTCCAGCCGGGCCTGCGGGTCGCCCTTGCCGCAGGCGGCGAGCAGCGCGGCGCCCAGGGCCAGCAGCGCCCCCCGGCGCGTCGTCCCGGCGCTCATACCAGCCCGTTGCGGATCGCGTACACCGTGAGCTCCGCGTTGTTCGACAGGTGCAGCTTCTCCAGCACCCGCGCGCGGTACACGCTCACCGTCTTGGGGCTGAGCATCAGCTCCTCGGCGATGTCGCTGAGCTTCTTGCCCGAGGCGATCTTCTGCAGGGTCTGCAGTTCGCGCTCGGACAGGCTGGCGTGCAGCTCCTCGGTCTCGGGCGCGCTGAGCGTGTCCACCAGCATCTGCGCCACCTCGGGCGTGACGTATTTGCGCCCCTGCTGCACCACGCGGATGGCGCCGACCAGCTCGGCCGGGTCGCCGGCCTTGTTGACGTAGCCGCGCGCGCCCGCGCGCAGGCAGCGGATGGCGTACTGGTCCTCGGGGTACATGGAGACCACCAGCACCTTCACCGGCGAGCCCTCTTCCTTGAGCGCGCCCAGCACTTCCAGGCCGCCGCGGCCGGGCATGTTGAGGTCCAGCACCAGCACGTCGCAGGGCGTCCTGCGCATGAGGTCGCGCAGTTCGGGATAGCTGCCGGCTTCGCCGACGACCTGGATGTCGACCGCTTCGCTGATGGTGTCGCGGATGCCGCGGCGCACCACGGCGTGGTCGTCACACAAAATCACCTTGATCATGGGCTTCCTTGTGCTCCATCGGCGGCGGCAATGTGTCGCCCGACGGAAGCGGTACCGAGAGAATGACCGAGGTGCCACGCGGCGAGGCGCTGACGTCCAGCCAGCCGCCGACCTTGGCCGCGCGCTCGCGCAGGCCCAGCAGGCCAAAGGACTTGGCCTTGCGCAGCGCGCCGCTGTCCATGCCGGGGCCGTTGTCGCTCACCTCCAGCGTGAGCACGCCCTCTCCGTCGTTGAGATCGATGTCCACGTGGGTCGCGCCAGCGGCGTGCTTGGCCACGTTGGTCATGGCCTCCTGCGCGGTGCGGTAGGCCACGAGCTGCACGTCGCGCGGCACCTCGATGCGCTCGGCCGTGCGGCGCACGTGCACGCGCAGGCCGGTGCGCCGCTCGAAGCCGGCGGCCAGCCAGACCACCGCGGCCACCAGGCCCTGGTCCAGGATGGGCGGGCGCAGGTTCATCATGATGCGCTGGCTCGCCCCCAGGGCGTGCTGCACCATGTCCAGCGCGGTGTTCACGTGGCGCTGCATGTCGGCGTCGCTGGCGCGCCGGCCCACCCAGGCCAGGTCGAGCTTGATCGCGGCCAGCGCGCCACCGATGTCGTCGTGGATTTCGCGCGCGATGTCCGCGCGCTCCTGCTCGATGCTGGTCTGCAGGTGCTCGGCCAGTTCGGCCAGGCGCTGGCGCGATTCGGCCAGTTCGGCGTCGGCGCGCGCCTTGGCCTTGCGCGCGTCGCTGATCTCCAGCGCGCGCTTCACCACGTGCGCCAGGCGGTGCATGCTGTCCTTGAGCAGGTAGTCGCTCACGCCACGGTGCATGGCGTCCACGGCGGCGGTCTCGCCGATCGCGCCGGACAGGATGACGAAAGGCACCGGAATGCCCAGCTTGCAGACCACGTCCCAGGCGTCCAGGCCGGTGAAGCCGGGCAGGTGGTAATCGGCGAGCACGATGTCGTGCTGACCCGATTGCACCTCGCGGCGGAAATCCTCCAGCGTGTCCACCAGCGTGATTTCGTTGGCGAGCTGACTGCGCTGCAGCGCGAACTTCACCAGCGCGTGGTCCACGCGGGAGTCCTCCAGATGGAGGATGCGCACCGGTCGCGGGTGGCTCGCTGTCGCTTCACCGGTACCGGTCATGGGAGGTGCTCTGTGTCGCCTGGCGAAGAAGGGATTAGAAGCGCCTGGAGGTCGACGGAGACGGCCAAAAGGGCTGAATTCCAGGCCGTATTCGGTCGATACCCCAGGAGGCGGCTGCCGAAAATTGTAATACCCCGTATCCGTACCACCTTCCCCCTGCCCCCCATGGAGACCCCCGCTTCGCCGCCGACCCCGCCTTCGGTCACGCTGCCCGTGGCGCTGGTGGCCGATCTGCAGGACTCGCTGCTCATCGCCATGACCGATCTGCAGCGCCTGGAAGGCCTGCTGGACCACGCCACCGGCAATCTGCTGGAGCGCTTCGGCAACGCCAACCGCGACCTGGAAGCCCTGGAGGGCGTCCTGGGCGAGGAGCTCACCCGCATCCGCCACAGCCTGCACCAGGCGGTGACCGAGCTGCAGTTCCACGACATGGCCACCCAGCTGCTGGCGCACACCGGCCGCATGCTCAAGGGCTGCGCCTGGCGCCTGGCCGAGCAGGCGATGGCGCCCGAGGAGGACGAGGTGCCCCTGGACCTCGACCCCATGCCCGAACGCCCCAGCCCCGTGACACAGGGCGAGATGGACGCGGGTTCGGTGGAGCTCTTTTAAGAATGCCCGCGCGCCGCCGATAACACCCGAATAACGGAGAAACTCCCATGCGATCGATCCTTGCCGTCGACGACTCGGCATCCATGCGAAAAATGGTGTCCTTCACCCTGACGGGTGCCGGCTTTCACGTGGTGGAAGCGGTGGACGGCCAGGACGCCTGGGAAAAGGCGCAGAACCACAGCGTCGATCTGGTGCTGACCGACCAGAACATGCCCAAGCTGGACGGCCTGGGCCTGACGCGCAAGCTGCGCGAGCACCCCAAATTCAAGAACACGCCGATCCTGGTGCTGACCACGGAGTCCAGCGACGCCATGAAACAGGCCGGCCGCGCCGCGGGCGCCACCGGCTGGCTGGTCAAGCCCTTCGATCCGGGCCGCCTCATCGAAGTCATCAACAAGGTGATTCGCTGATCCCGGCCTAAAACGCATCCCACCAGGAGTCAAGACATGGGCGACATGATGAACGAGGGCCAACACCTCGGCAACGACATCGACCTCAGCCAGTTCTATCAAATCTTCTTCGAGGAAGCGGGCGAGAACCTCGATCAGATGGAGCAGATGCTGCTCGCGCTGGACGTGAACGCCGCGCAGGACGAGGAACTCAACGCCATCTTCCGCTGCGCCCACTCCATCAAGGGCGGCGCGGCCACCTTCGGCTTCGCCGACGTGGCCGAACTCACGCACCAGGCCGAGTCGCTGCTGGACAAGCTGCGCCGCCACGAACTGCAACCCACGACCGCCATGGTGGACGTGCTGCTCGAATCCAGCGACGCGCTGCGCGGCCAGCTGGGCGCCCACCAGGGCGTGGGCAGCCCGCCCGACACCGGCAACCTGGTGGCGCGCATCTACGCCCTGGCCCAGGGCCAGGACGCGCCCGCCGCCACCGCGCCCGTGGCCGCACCGGCGCCCGTGCTCGCGGCGCCCGCCCCGGCCCCCGCGCCGGCGGCTGCCGCTCCCGCGTCCAAAGCCGAACGCGAGATCGACATCCACATCGGCCCGATCGACAACCCTGCGCAGGCCGATGGCATCGCCGAGCTGTTCCGCGACATCCCCGGCCTGGGCACGGTCTCGGCCATGCCCTGCGACCAGCCCGGCAAGCGCGTCTTCCGCGCCCGCACCGCGGCCAGCGACAACGAACTGCTGGACCTGTTCACCTTCCACGTGAGCAAGGAGCAGATCCAGATCCACCCGGCCGGCGACGTGGTGCATGGCAAGGTGCCCATGCCCCCGGCCACCGAGGGCAAGGACTACGGCTTCTTCGAAGGCTCTCCCGGCCTGCCCGGCGCGCCCAGCGCGCACGCCAGCGCCGCCGCGGCCCGCGACACGCGTGCCGCCGAGGCCCGGGCCAGCGCGGCCGCCCCGGCCGCCGCGGGCGGCGCCGGCCTCGAGTCGAGCACCCTGCGCGTCTCGGTGAGCAAGGTCGACCAGCTCATCAACCTGGTGGGCGAGCTCGTCATCACCCAGGCCATGCTGGCGCAGAAGAGCCGCGAACTGGACAACAACAACGCCAACAACCCCCTGCTGGCGGGCCTGGCCGACCTGGACCGCAACACGCGCGACCTGCAGGAAGCCGTGATGTCGATCCGCATGATCCCCATGTCGGTGGTCTTCAACCGCTTCCCGCGCATGCTGCGCGACCTCGCCTCCAAGCTGGGCAAGAAGGTCGAGCTGGTGACGCAGGGCGAGTCCACGGAACTCGACAAGGGCCTGGTGGAGAAGATCACCGACCCGCTGACGCACCTGATCCGCAACAGCTGCGACCACGGCATCGAAATGCCCGAGGAGCGCCGCGCCAAGGGCAAAAGCGAGACCGGCACCATCACCCTGTCGGCCACGCACCAGGGCGGCAGCATCCTCATCGAGGTGCGCGACGACGGCAAGGGCCTGTCGCGCGAGAAGCTGCTGACCAAGGCCCGCGAGAAGGGCATCGACGCGCCCGATTCGCTGAGCGATCCCGAGGTCTGGAGCCTGATCTTCGCGCCGGGCTTCTCCACCGCCGACCAGGTCACCGACGTGTCGGGCCGCGGCGTCGGCATGGACGTGGTCAAGAAGAACATCACCGCCCTCGGCGGCACGGTCGAGATCGACTCGGCCGAGGGCTATGGCATGCGCGTCTCGGTGCGCCTGCCGCTCACCCTGGCCATCATGGACGGCATGTCGGTGCGCGTGAGCGACGAGGTCTACATCCTGCCGCTGGCCAGCGTGATCGAGTCCTTCCAGATCAAGCCGACCGACATCAACACCATGGGACAGAACGCCCGCGTGGTGAAGGTGCGCGAGGAGTACATGCCGGTGGTCGAGCTCGAGCAGATCTTCTCGGTGCCGCGCTTCGAGCACAACGCCGCGAGCCCCATCATGGTGGTGGTCGAGGCCGAGGGCCAGCGCGTCTCGCTGATGGTCGACGAACTGCTCGGCCAGCAGCAGGTGGTGATCAAGAACCTGGAGAGCAACTACCGCAAGGTGCCCAACGTCTCGGGCGCCACCATCCTGGGCGATGGCAAGGTGGCGCTGATCCTGGACACCTCGTCCCTGGTCCGCCGCTCCAGGCATTGAACATGCATCCCCCCGCGTCGCTGCGCGCCTCTTCCCCAGGGGGGCAACACCTGCGGCCCGGCAAAGCCGGTTCCGCGGTGTTTTCCGGTTCGGCCTCGGCGCTCGTCGCGACCGAGGAAGGCCCCGTCGCCGAAGGCCGGGAGTTCGTCTGGTCCGACGCCGACTTCGCGCGCATCAAGGCGCTGATCTACAAGAAGGCCGGCATCAGCCTGCACGACGGCAAGCACGCCATGGTCTACAGCCGCGTCTCGCGCCGCCTGCGCGAGACCGGGCACGCCAGCTTCAAGGACTACATCGACTGGCTCGAGCGCCACGACGGCGCCGAGTGGCAGGAGTTCATCAACGCCCTGACCACCAACCTCACGGCCTTCTTCCGCGAGTCGCACCACTTCGATGCCCTGGCGCAGCTGCTGCGCGCCAGGCCCACGCACGCCTGGCGCATCTGGTGCGCGGCCGCCTCCACCGGCGAGGAGCCCTACTCCATCGCCATGACCTGCGCCGAGTCGCTGGGCGCCAACGGCCAGTACGACATCGTCAACAGCGACATCGACACCAAGGTGCTCGCCACCGCGCAGCGCGGCGTCTACAAGACCGATGGCAACAAGGGCCTGTCGGCCGAGCGGCTGCAGCGCTTCTTCCTGCGCGGCAAAGGCGCCAACGCCGGCTACATGCGCGTCAAGCCCGAGCTGCAGAAGCACCTGAGCTTTCAGCCGGTCAACCTGATCCACGAGCTGCCGCTGCGCGAGACCTTCGACGTGGTGTTCTGCCGCAACGTGATGATTTACTTCGACGCGCCCACGCAGCGCGCCGTGCTCGAGCGCATCCACCGCGTGATGCGCCCGGGCGGCACCCTGTTCGTGGGCCACGCCGAGAACTTCAGCGACGCGCGGCACCTGTTCGCCCTGCGCGGCAAGACCGTCTATGAGCGCCTATAGCCCTGCCCGCTCCAGCGCGGCGGGCGCCGCCGGCCTGGTCACGCCCCTGACGCCCCTGACCCCGCTGTCGAAGATGGCGCTGCCGCGCGTGACGCCGGCCGCCGGCGTGGTCTCGCGCGTGGACCAGCTCAAGGCCCGCACGCCCAAGCCCGGCGAGGCCTCTTTTTTCTTTCACGAGCCGCACTTCCGCAGCGACGCGGTGAAGGTGCTGCCCGGCGAGTACTACGTGAGCACCGAGGACCTGGTCATCATGACCGTGCTCGGTTCGTGCATCGCCGCCTGCATCTGGGACCCGTCCGTGCGCGTGGGCGGCATGAACCACTTCATGCTGCCCGAAGGCGGCAGCGACTCGGGCGGTCGCTACGGCTCGTATGCGATGGAATTGCTCATCAACGAGATGATGAAGCTCGGCGCTCGGCGCGAGACCATGCAGGCCAAGGTGTTCGGCGGCGGCCAGGTGATGAGCAGCTTCACCACCATGAACGTGGGCGAGCGCAACACCAAGTTCGTGCTCGACTACCTGCAGACCGAACGCATCGCCGTGGTGTCCAAGGACGTGCTGGACATCCACCCGCGCAAGGTCTGCTTCTTCCCGGTGACGGGCAAGGCCATGGTCAAGCGACTGGCCCACGCCCAGCCCGAGACGCTGGAAACCCAGGAACGCAAAGGCAGCGCGGCGGCCGTGGTCAAGAGCACCGCCGGCGGCTCCATCGATCTTTTTTGACACGCACCCCCGCCGCGCTTCGCGCGCCCCCCCTCAAGGGGGTGGCACCCGAGGCCCGGCAAAGCCGGTTCCCTGCTGCCCCAGGGCCAGGTGCCGGTCTTCGAGAGGAAGTTTGAGATGGCGAAGACGAGAGTGGTGGTGGTGGACGATTCGGCGCTGGTGCGAAGCCTGCTGGCCGAGATCATCAACCGCCAGCACGACATGCAATGCGTGGGCGCCGCGAGCGACCCGCTGGTGGCGCGCGAGATGATCCGCGAGCTCAACCCCGACGTCATCACGCTGGACGTGGAGATGCCGCGCATGGACGGGCTGGAGTTCCTCTCCCGCCTGATGCGCCTGCGCCCCATGCCGGTGGTGATGGTGTCCACGCTGACGGAACAGGGCGCGGAGATCACGCTGCGCGCCCTGGAGATGGGCGCGGTGGATTTCGTGGCCAAGCCGCGCATCGGCGTGAGCCAGGGCCTGAACGAGCTCGCGGGCGACATCGTGGACAAGATCCGCGTGGCCGCCGCCGCGCAGGTGCGCCGCCTGGCCGCGCCGGCGCCCGCCGCGCCGGCCGCCACCGGTGCTGGCGCCGCCGCCCCCGCGCGCCCGAGCGTGCCCCTGCCGCGCCTGTCGACCGAGAAGATCATCTGCATCGGCGCCTCCACCGGCGGCACCGAGGCCATCCGCGAGGTGCTGGTGCCGATGCCGGCCGACGCGCCCGCCATCGTCATCACCCAGCACATGCCGCCGGGCTTCACCACCAGTTTCGCCACCCGCCTGGACGGCCTGTGCAAGATCAGCGTGGCCGAGGCACGCGACGGCCAGCGCATCCTGCCCGGCCACGCCTACATCGCGCCGGGCGGACGCCACCTGCGCATCGACCGCAGCGGCTCGAACTACGTGGCCGTGGTGGAAGACACCGAACCGGTGAACCGCCACCGGCCCTCGGTGGAGGTGCTGTTCAAGTCCGCCGCGCGCGTGATCGGGCCGAACGCCATCGGCATCATGCTCACCGGCATGGGCGCCGACGGCGCCAGCGCCATGCGCGAGATGAAGGACGCGGGCAGCTACAACTACGTGCAGGACGAAGCCAGCTGCGTGGTCTTCGGCATGCCGCGAATGGCCATTCAACACGGCGCGGCGCACGAGGTGCTGCCGCTCAACCAGATCGCGCCGGCGGTGTTGGCCCGCCTCGCGAACGCACCAGCCGGTGTGCGTCATCGCATCTGATGCCAATGCACACCCTGGAGCCCCCATGTTTCGTTTCACCTCCTGCTCGCGCCGCGTGGCGCTCGGGCTCGGCCTGGCGGCCGCGCTGACCACCCTCTCGCCGCTGGCCAACGCCGGCGACCTGCCCGAGCCCAAGGGCCGGGTGATCCTCACCATCAGCGGCCACATCGGCCAGCCCAACAAGGGCAAGGACGCGGTGTTCGACATGGCCATGCTCGAAGCGCTGCCCCAGCACAGCTTCACCACCCGCACGCCCTGGTACGACCGGCCCGTGAAGTTCACCGGTCCGCTGCTGTCCGACCTGCTGGACGCGGTGAAGGCCCAGGGCGGCACGGTCAGCGCGACCGCGATCAACGACTACACCATCCGCATTCCGGTCGCGGATGCGAAGGAACAGGGCGCCATCGTGGCCCGCCTGCTCGACGACCAGCCCATGGCGGTGCGGGACAAGGGGCCGCTGTTCGTGGTCTACCCGTTCGACAACAAGGCCGAGCTGCGCACCTCCACCTACTACGAGCGCTCGATCTGGCAACTCAAGCGCATGAGCATCGAATGAACGGCCCGCCCAAGGGCTTTGCCGCCTGGGGCATGCGGCAATGGACCCTGATGGTCATTGCCCTGCTCGCGCTCACGCTCATCCCCCTGGGCGTCATTCAGTGGCGCCAGTGGCAGATGCTGCAGGACACGGACACGCGCCAGGTCGACTCCATCATGTGGCAGGCGTACCAGCTCGAACGCGAGCTGTCCCGGCTCGATGGCGTGCTGCGGGAGGCCATGGACGGCTCACCCGAGGTGCTGCCCGACGACCTGATCGAGCGCTATGAGGTGTTCCTCAGCCGCATCCGGCTGCTCAGCGACATTCCCCGCCGCGACCTGCTCGACGCCTGGCCCGGCTTCAGCGCGGTGCTGCAGGAGATCGAGGGCTTCCAGCGCGAGGCGGAGCCCGCGTTCAAGGACCCGAGCGCACTGCTCAAGGACAGCGCCGCGCTCGACCGCCTGCACACCCGGGCGAGCGCCCTCAGCCCCTTGCTGGCCGACCTGACGCAGGAGGCCAACCGCGCCGTGGCCCGCTTAGTGGATGAGCGCAACCAGCAGCTGCGCCACCAGAGCCTGTTGCTCATCGCCCTGGCCGGGCTGCAGGTGGGCGTGATGCTGCTGTTCGTGGCCCTGCTGGTGCGCCACATCCGCGAACAGTCCCGCCAGTTCGCGCGCCTGCAGCAGCTGAGCCACGAGCTCGCCACGGCGCGCGACCAGGCCGAGGCGGCCAACCACGCCAAGAGCGTGTTCCTGGCCAACATGAGCCACGAGATCCGCACCCCCTTCCAGGGCGTGCTGGGCATGCTCAAGCTGCTGGAAGACACCCGCCTGAGCGGCCAGCAGCGCGACTTCGTGCAGACGGCCTCGGACTCGGCCCTGCACCTGCTGAGCGTGGTCAACGACATCCTGGACGTCTCCACCATCGAATCCGGCACGCTCAAGCTGTCGCCCACGGCGGTGAACCTGCCGGCCATGGCCGACGAGGTCGTGAGCCTGCTGGAGCCCCTGGCGCGCGACAAGGGCGTGGCCCTGAGCTGCCTGTGCGACGAGCGCCTGCCCCCCTGGGTCGCGGCCGACGCCACGCGCGTGCGCCAGATCCTGCTCAACCTCGTCAACAACTCGGTGAAGTTCACGGCCCACGGCAGCATCGAGGCCATCCTGGAGCCCGACGCTTCGCTGCCCGATGGCATCCGCATGACGGTGCAGGACACCGGCATCGGCATGGACGAGGCCACGGTGGCCCAGCTCTTCACCCGCTTCTACCAGGCCGACAATTCGCTGCGCCGCCGCGTGGGCGGCTCCGGCCTGGGCCTGGAGATCTCCCGCACGCTCGCGCGCATGATGGGTGGCGACATCGCGGTCCGCAGCGCGCCTGGCCGGGGATCGGTCTTCGTGGTCACGCTCAGCCTGCCGCGCACCGAGGCACCGGCCGAGGCCGCCCGCGGCGTGCCGTTCGAGGACGACGAGGCGTGGGAGAACCGCCGCCGCGCCCCCCTGCGCCGCCTGCGGCTGCTGGTGGCGGAAGACCACCCGGTCAACCTGAAGTACCTCAACCTGCTGGTCGAGCGCATGGGCCATGAAGCGGTGTTCTGCGAGAACGGCTTCGAGGCCCTGCAGCTGCTGCACCACGAGCGCTTCGATGCCGTGGTGCTCGACTACCACATGCCGGTGCTCGACGGCATCGCCACCACGCGCGAAATCCGCCTGTTGCCCGGCGAGGCCGGGCAGGTGCCCGTGATCATGGTGACGGCCGATGTGGTCAACGACACGCGCAAGCTCGCGGCCGAGGCCGGCGTCACGCAGTTCGCGCCCAAGCCCCTGCAAGAGGCCGACCTGCGGCGTGCCCTGCGCCGCTGCGGCCTGCTCGCCGAGGCCGCCGACACCCAGCCCGCCCCCCTGATGCCCCTGCCGCGCGCGGGACGTGAACCGCATCAGCTGATCGACGCCGACATCTACGGCCAACTGGCCGCCATGATGCCCCGCGAAACCCTTCTGGAGCTGCTGGACATGCTGTTCGACGGGGAGGAGGCCACGGTGCCCGAGCTGCAGGCCGCGCTGCAGGTGGAAGACGTGGCCCAGGTCGTCTACCACGCGCACCGCCTGAAAGGCTCGGCCATGCTGCTGGGCCTCAAGGCCCTGGCGAACGTGGCCGCGCGCCTGGAGAAGGCCGGGACGGCGGGCGACGTGCGGGCCCTGGGGGCATTGCGCGAGACACTGGACGAGGACGTGCGCGACACCCAGGCGGCCTTGCAGACCTTCCCCCCAAGCGAGACCGAGGAGCTCGCCACCCGCTGAGGGCGGGCGCGGGCGCGGTGGTGGTACGACAACCGCGCCGCGGCCGGCAACGGTCCGCGCGCGCTGTGGGCGGTACTAGACCCGCCGGCTCACGTGGCTGCCGGCCGGGTCGCGCGCCACGGCGGGGCCTTCGTAGGCATCGAGCGATTTCGAACGCGCCGCGCTCGCGGCCTCCTGCGCGCGCGCCGCGTCGGCCTCGCGCTGCAGCGCCTGCTCCACCACGGTGGCGCTGGCATCCCAGACCTGGCGCAGGGTCTGGCGCAGTTGTTCGACGGTGTCGCGCTGCGCCTCCTGGCGCTGGCGCGCACGCTCCAGCTCCTGGGCACGCAGCTGCGTCTCGACCTCGCGCTTGAGGGCCAGTTCGGCGGCCTGTCGCACCGGCTCGCCGGGCGCGGTGTCCACGGCCGGCGCGCGCGCCGAGGCCTGGGGCGGCTGGCGACCAGGCCCCCGCTCCAGGCTGGCCTGGGTGTCGCGCGCGGCCGGCGCCGACGGCGCCACCGCCACCACGGCGGGCACCGAGGCGGCCACCGGCGCGGCCGTGCTGGACCAGGAAACGGAAGAAGTCGGTTGGGACGGGATCATGGGCACCCCCAATGATTCGGTCGCCGGGCGCAGACAAGCCCGGCGTTCTGAACACCCTATCGGCGGAATTGGGGGTGACTTGAGGGGCTTTTCGAGCGATCGGCCGCGCCGCGACAGGCGGTGCGCGGCCCGGCCTCAGCCCTCGACCCGCACCACGGTGACCGGCACGCGCGCGTTCTGCACCAGGTCCAGCGTGACCGAGCCCAGCACGCGGTCGGCCAGGCCCGGCGCGCCGGCACCCACCACGATGGCGTCCACGCCGTGGCGCTCGGCCAGGTCCAACAGGGCCGGCCCCACGTCGCCCTGGTGCACCACTTCCACGTCCACGGCCACGCCGGCCGCCCCCAGCAGTTGCTGCGCGGGCTTGATCAGGTCGCGCCCGGCCTCCTCGGCCACGCGGTCCAGCACACCGGGGTCACGCGCCACCACCATTTCGTACAGGTTGGCGCCGGCCTGCACATTGGCCAGCACGCAGCGCGCGCGCAGGCCCCGGCCCACCAGCAACAGCACATGGCGCACGGCCGCCATGGCAGCGGGCGAACCGTCGATGGGGATGAGGATGCGCAGCATGACCGTCTCCTTGCTGGCGCCGGCCGGCCTCAGGGCCGGTAGGGGCGCTCGTTGAATACGCACCAGTACAGCTCGATGTGCCCGGCGACCTCGATGAACTTGTTGAAGCTGACCGGCTTCTCGATGTAAGAGTTCACGCCCAGATCGTAGGCCTTCCCGAGGTCGCGGTCATCCCGCGAGGACGTGAGCACCACCACCGGGATGCGGCGCGCCAGTTCGTGCCGCTTGAAGGCCTGCAGCACCTCCAGGCCGGTCATGCGCGGCAGGTTGATGTCGAGCAGCATGACCGCGGGCATGGACTCGCCGGCCTCCCAGCGCGGCAGCCAGGCCAGCGCTTCCTCGCCGTCGCGCGCCACCTGGATCTGGTTGGCGAACTGGCGCTTGCTGAAGGCGCGCAGCGTGAGGTCCAGGTCCATGGGGTTGTCCTCGACCAGCAGGATGGGCGGCAGGGGACCCGGGCGTTGAGCGGTGTTCATGCGGGGAACTCCAGGAAAAAGGTGGTGCCCTGGCCAGGCACGCTCTCGGCCCAGACGCGGCCGCCCATGCGCTGCACGGCCTTGGCCACCAGGGCCAGGCCGACGCCGGTGCCCGGGTAGTCCTCGGCGCGCTGCAGGCGCTGGAAGATGCCGAAGATGCGGTCGTGGTACTTCATATCGAAGCCCACCCCGTGGTCGCGCACCCAGAGCCGGTGGCCGCCCTCCACGGGGCTGGCGCCGAGCTCGATGCGCGGCGGCTGGCCGGCGCGCGCGAACTTCAGCGCGTTGCCCACCAGGTTGCGCAGCACCACGGCCATGCCCTCGCGGTCCAGGCGAAGGCTCAAGGGTGGCAGCGCCAGCCGCACCTCGGCGCGGCTGCGTTCGATGTCGGCACCGAACTCGTCGAGCACGCGCCGCACCGTGGCCTCCAGGTCCAGCGGCTGCGGGTCCATGGCGCGGCGTTCCATGCGCGAGTAATCCAGCAGGTCGTTGATGAGCTCGCTCATCTGCTGCACGCCGCGGCGAATGCGCCGCACAAAGCCACGCTCTTCCTCGTTCAGCCGCTGGCCGGCCTCTTCCTCCAGCAGCTGGCTGTAGCCGTCGATGCCGCGCAGCGGCGCCTTGAGGTCGTGCGAGACGGTGTAGGTGAAGGCCTCGAGTTCGCGGTTGGCCGCGCTGAGCTGCTCGGTGCGCTCGCGCACGCGGTGCTCCAGCTCGGCGTTGGTGCGCTGCAGGTCGAGCTGGGCCCGCTTGAGGGCGGTGATGTCCAGCAGCGTGCCCGAGTAGCGCCAGCCGCCCTCGGGCGCGCGGTGGCGCGCCACGCTGGCGCGGAACCAGCGCTCCTCGCCCAGCCCGGGGTGGCGGCGGAACTCGGCGTGGGCCACGCCGTCGCCCTCCGCCGGCGATTGCATGAAGCCGCGCACCCGGTCGCGGTCCTCGGGGTGCATGCAGTCCAGGTAGGCGTCCAGCGTGGGCACCGGGCCCAGTGCCGGATCGCGCCCGATGTTGCGGAACATCTGCTCCGACCACCACACGCGGCCATCGGACATGTCGAAACGCCAGCTGCCCAGGCCGGCCAGGCCCTCGGCCTGTTCCAGCAGGCCCTTCTGCTCGCTCAGCGCCTCGCTGGCGCGCAGCCGGCCGGTCACGTCCTGGACGGTGGCGAACAGGCGGTGCAGCGTGCCGTCGGCCAGGCGCAGGGGGCGCACGTCGAGCTCCACGTGCACGATGCCGCCGTCGCCCCGCACGAAGCGCTTCTGCAGCTGGTAGCTGTCGATGTGGCCAGCGCGCAGGGCCTCGAACCGTTCGATGTTGCGTTCCCGGTCAGGCTGCGGCGTCATCTCGGCCCAGCTCATGCGCAGCACTTCCTCGCGCGGGCGACCCAGGATTTCGCACAGGCGGTCGTTCACCTGCAGCCAGCGCTTGCTGTCGGGGTCGGAGATCGCCATGCCGATGAAGGGCAGCTCGTAGAACAGGCGCTGCACCTCGCTTTGCTCGCGCAGCGCGAGCTGGGCCTCCTTCTGCGCGGTGATGTCGAGCAGGATGCCGCTGATGCTGTCGATCGCCCCGTCGGGGCGGCGCGTGATCGAGGTGCGGTCGTCGATCCAGGCGTAGACGCCGTCGGCGCGGCGCAGCCGGTATTCCTGGCGGTACTCGTGCCGGCCGGCCGCCCAGTGCGCCGCGATCTCGGTGTTCATGCGCTCGACGTCGTCCGGGTGCACGAGGTCGTCCCAGTCGATGGCGCCGCTGAGCAGATCCTGGGCCTCGTAGCCCCATTGCGCCACGGCGCGGCTGAGGTAGGTCATCGGCCAGCCGGGCTGATTGGCCCATTCGATGACGACCACCGGGGAGCGATCAACAAGGGCATGCAGGTGCTGCAGCCGCGCCTGGTCGCTCTCCAGGCGCTCGGCCATGCGGTCGGCGGCGGCGCCGATCAGGGCCAGCTCGTCGAAGCCCTGCAGGCCAGCGCGCGCCTGCAAGCGCCCCTCGCCCATGTCGGTGAGCGATCGGGCCAGGTGCTCGGCGCGGCGGAACCACGCAAAGTGCAGCACCAGGCCCAACGCGCCGGCCAGCGCCAGCAGCAGCAGGGTCTCGCGCAGCATCGCCTCGCGCAAGGCCGCGTGGCGCTGCGCCATCGGCACGGTGATGTCGACCAGCACCACCAGCCGGCGCCCGTTGCTCAGCGGCACCGCGCCCACCAGTTCCTGGCCGCCGACCCAGTAGCGCGGCACGATGGCCAGCGGGTCGAGCGCGCCGCGCGGCAGGGTGTCCAGGTAGAGCAGTTCGGGCCGGGCGGCGGCCACCTCGGCGAAATCGCGGCCGACGTCGGCGCGCGTGAGCGAGGCCAGCACCTGGCCGTCGGGCCGCAGCAGCCAGGCCGCGCGCATGCCCTTGTACAGGCCCAGGCCACCGACCACGCCGCGCGCGAACGACAGATTGGACGGATCGGCCTGCAGGTTCAGGCGGCTTTGTTCCACGGTGAGCCGCTCGCGCAGGCGCCGCGTCTCGGCCTCGGTCACCTCGGCCTCGACCTGGCGCATGCCGACCACGTACTTGGTGCCGGCCGTCAGCAGCGCGAACAGCGCCAGCAGCAGCGGCACCAGCCACCGGCCCTGCGGCATCCAGCGACCGGCCTGGCCGATCATGGCTGCCTCACCACGCGCCGCAGGGCCGAGGTGTCGACCAGGTCCACCAGCAGCGGCATGCGGCGCAGCAGGCCCACGTCCATGAGCGCGCCGCCCACCGAGCGCGCCCGGGCCTCCAGCGCCACCGAGGGGCCGGTGAGCTGCTCCAGCGACACGTCCAGCGGCATGAAGGCCACGTCCCGCAGTGCGCCCACGTACTCGAGGGTGCTCAGGCCGGTGCCGGGCGACAGCGCGGCGGCGGCGCGCGTGGCATCGGCGTGCACCTCGGCCAGACCGGCGGCCCAGGCCCGCAGGAGCCCATCCACCGCCTCGGGCCGCGCGCGCAGCACGCTGGCGCGCACCACCATCACGTCGACCACCTCGCCCGGGATGGCGCGGCTGCTGAAGATGGGCCGGTACCCCGCGGCGATCAGCGCGCCCGACAGCGGGGCATGGCTCACCGCCGCCGCCACGCGGCCGTCGCGCAGGGCGTCCAGGTGGGCGTTGGCCTCCAGATTGACCACCCGGACCTCGGCGCGCGTGAGCCCGGTCTTGCCCAGCATGCGCTGCAGCATGAAGGCCCCCACCGAGGTGTCCTCCACGGCCACCATCTCGCCGCGCAGGTCGCGCGGCGACTCGATGTCGCGCCGCGCCACCACCACGTCAGCGCCCTGCGAGGCATTGAGCAGGGCCACGATGCGCAGGTCCACGCCGGCGTCCACCAGGCGCAGGGTTTCGTCCAGCGTGAGCGCGGCCGCGTCGAGCAGGCCGTTGTTGAGCGCGCGCTGGACCTCCGAACCCGAGGCCAGCTCCACCACCTTGACGCGACCCGGGTCCACCAGGCCCCGCTCGCTCGCGAGCACCAGCGGATCGGCGCCCACGCGCATGTTCGTGCCCACGGCCAGGGGGGGCTGGGGAACCTCCATGCACCCCGCCAGCAGCAGGAGAACGGCGCAGCCAGCGGCGCGCCCCATGCGCGCCAGCCAGGTTTTCGTGTGTCGGCCACCCTGATCGTTCATGCCCCGCTTCCGTATCAGCCCGCATTGTCGGCCGAGCCTGTCACTTTCTGAAACAAATCTCGCTGGGGAAGCCGCGCAGGCGTCGCGGGCGCCCGACGCGAGTACTTTCCACCGACGCCCCCGACCCTGGTCAGTCCGGCGGCAGCGGCAACAGCACCTCGAACACCGCGCCCTGGCCCGCGTTCGGTCGCACGGCGATCGAGCCGCCGTGGGCCTCGGCGACCTGGCGGGCCACCGCCAGCCCGAGGCCGGTGCCCTCGTACTCGCTCTTGAGGTTCAGGCGCTGGAAGGGCTGGAACAGGCGGCCCGCGTGCTCGGGCGCGATGCCGATGCCGTTGTCGCCGACCGAGACCTTCACGCGGCCGTCCGACAGGCAGGCGCTCACGCTCACCCGGGGCGCGCGGTTGCGCGGCACGAACTTCAGCGCGTTGGTCAGCAGGTTCTGGAACAGCAGCGACAGCAGGCTGGCGTGGCCCGGCACCACGGGCAGCGGGTCGATGTGGAGCTCGGCGCCGGTCTCGGCGATGCGCGCGGCCAGGGCGTCGCGCAGCTCGGCCATCACGCGGTCCAGCGGCACCAGGGTGGGCTCGTCGGTCTCGCCGGCCTGCAGGCGCGCGTAGCGCACCACATCGTCGAGCAGGGTGCGCATGCGTGCGCTGGCGCGCAGCACCAGGCGCATGTAGCGCTGCGCCTCCGGCGGCAGCTGGGCGCTGTGGTCCTCGTCGATCAGGCCCACGAACTGGGCGATGGTGTTGAGCGGCTCGCGCAGGTCGTGCGAGGCGATGCGCACGAACTGCACCAGGCTGTCGTTGGCCTGGCGCAGCTCGTCGGCGGTGCGCTGCAGGCTGGCGTGGCTTTCGCGCAGCTCCACCATCGCCACCGCGAGGTTCTGGCGATCGGCGGCCGACATCTGCCTGAGCTGGTCGTTGGCCTGCTTCAGGCGCAGCTGGGTGCGCACGCGCGCCTGCACCACCGGTGGGTGGATGGGCTTGGCGATGAAGTCGGCCGCACCGCGCTCCAGGCCTGCCTGCTCGAAATCGGCCTCGGCGTGGCTGGTGACCATGATCACCGGCAGGTCGACCAGCGCCGGGTTGGCCTTGATCGCGTCGAGCACGTCGAAGCCCGAGAGGCCGGGCATCTGGGCGTCCAGCAGCACGATGTCGGGCACGGCGCTGGCGATGCGCTCGAGCGCGTCCTGCCCATGCATGGCGAAGCGCAGCCGGCCCAGGGGCCGCAGCGCCTTGGCCAGCACCTGCACCATGCCGGGGTCGTCGTCGACGATCAGGATGTCGGGCAGCGCGGCGTCGTTCATGTGGCCAGCTCCCTCTGCAGCAGCTCGGCGGCGGCCGCGAAGTCGAGCGCGCCGATGTGGTTTTCCAGTTCCGAGGCCCGTGCGTCGCCCAGGCGGCGACGCAGCGCGGCGCCCTGGGTGTCGAACAGGCTCAGGGCGTCGAGGTCGTGGCGCGCGAGCAGCTCGTGCAGGCGGCGCAGCGCCTCGTCGCTGGCGGGCGGCTCGGCGCTGTCGCCGGGCGCGGCAGCGCCGGCCTGCGACAGCCAGGCCCCCGCCGCCAGGCGCAGGCGGCGCAGGCTGGCCTGCAGCTCGCGCCAGGGCGCCTGCAGGGACTGCGCCGGCTGGCCGTCGCGCAGCGCGTTTTCCACCACGCCCGCATGGCGGTGCAGGGCCAGGGCGTCGACCAGGCCGGCGGCCCCGCGCAGCTTGTGCACGCGCGCGGCCAGCCCCTGGCGCGCGTCGGCGCGAGGGCGGCGGGCAGGGGCTCCTCGGCCAGCGGTGCGAACTCGTCGAACAGGCGGCGCAGGCTGCGGCGCAGCAGCGCCACGTCGCCGCCCAGGCGGCGGTGCGCCTGCGCGCCGTCGATGCCATCGATCTCGGGCCAGTCGTCGGCCACGGCGGCCAGCGGGGCCGGCGCGCTCGGGGGCGCCACGGCCCCGTCGGGGCCCGCCAGCGCCTGCGCCACCACCTCCAGCAACTGGTCGGGGTCAATGGGCTTGGTGAGGAAATGGTCCATGCCGGCGTCCAGCGCGCGGCGGCGCTCCTCGGCCAGCGCGCCGGCCGTCAGCGCTACCACGGGCAGCTGGCGCAGGTTCGGATCGCTGCGCATCTCGCGCGTGGCCTGCAGGCCGTCCATCTCGGGCATCTGCACGTCCATGAGCACCACGTCGAAGTGCGGCCCGTCGCGCAGCAGGGCCAGGGCCTCGCGGCCATTGCTGGCCAGGAACACGCTGGCGCCCTCGCGCTCCAGCATGTGCTGCGCGATCTCCTGGTTGATCTCGCTGTCGTCCACCACCAGCACGCGCGTGCCGGCCAGGCGCTGCACGGCCTCGGGCGCGGTGTGGCGCTGCGCGTCCAGCACGCGCCGGCTGTGGCCGTGGCGCGCCACCACGCCCTGGTTGACGGCGTTGAACAGCACGGAGGCGTTGACCGGCTTGGTGAGGATGTCGTCGGCCAGGCGCAGGTGGTCCTCGCGCGCGACGCGCTCGCGATCGCTGGCCGACACCATGAGCGCGGCCGGCAGGCGCAGCAGGCCGTGCCGTTCGGCCAGCGCGGCCAGCGACTGCAGGCCGTTCATGCCGGGCAGCTGCCAGTCCACCAGCAGGGCGTCGGGCAGCGGCTGGCCGGCGGCCAGGCGGCCCTCGATCCAGTGCAGCATGGCTTCGCCCGATTCGCAGGACTCGGTGCGCCAGCCGAAGGCGCGCGCCATGTCCACCAGGGCCTGGCGCTCGGCCGGCACGTCGTCGACCACCAGCACCTCCAGCGCGCCGCTGGGGGCGGTGAGCGGCGCCAGCGCCGAGGGCGTGGCCTCCGCCTCGCGCAGGTTCACCTCGAACCAGAACAGGCTGCCCTGGCCAGGCGCGCTCCGCACGCCGATGCGCCCGCCCATCATCTCGACCAGGTGGCGCACGATGGACAGGCCCAGGCCGGTGCCGCCGTAGCGGCGCGAGGTGGAGGCGTCGGCCTGCGAGAACGGCGTGAACAGGCGCTCCTGCACCTCGGGCGCGATGCCCTCGCCGCTGTCGCGCACCTCGCCGCGCAGGCGCACGGTGCCGCCGTCGGACGAGACCAGCCCCAGGCCCACCTCGACCCCGCCCTCGGCGGTGAACTTCAGCGCGTTGCCCAGCAGGTTGGTGAAGATCTGGCGCAGGCGCAGCGCGTCGCCGCTCACCCGCGCCGGCAGCTCGGGCGCAGCGCGCACGGTGAGCGCGAGCCGCTTGGCCTCGGCCTGCTGGCGGAACACCGCGTCCAGCTCGGCCAGCAGCACGGAGGGGCTGAAGGGCGCTTCTTCGAGCGTGAAGGCGCCGGCCTCGATCTTGGCCATGTCCAGCACGTCGTTGACGATGCCCAGCAGCGACTGGCTGGCCATCTGCGACTTGGCCAGCAGCTGCTGCTGGCGCACGGTGAGCGGCGTGTCGGCCAGCAGGTGCGACAGGCCGATCACCGCGTGCAGCGGCGTGCGGATCTCGTGGCTCATGTTGGCCAGGAACTCGCCCTTGGCGCGCGACGCGGCCTCGGCCGCCTCGGTGGCGTGCACGAGGTCGGTGATGTCGATGCAGAAGCCGGCGATGTGGCCGTCGGGCATGCGGTTCTCGATCATGCGCACCACGCGCCCGCTGCGCAGGCGCTGCAGGAACACGCTGTTGCCCGCGCGGTGATGGGCCATGCGCTGCGCCACCCACTTCTCCCGGTCATCGCCGGTGTCGAGCACCTGGCCGCGCTCGAAGCTGGCGCGGATGATGGTCTCGAACGGCGTGCCGGGCTGCAGCAGGTCGCCCACGTGCGCGAACAGGCGATGGTACTTCTCGTTGCACAGCAGCAGGCGGTCCTCCAGGTCGTAGAGCACGAAGGCCTCGTCCACGGAGTCGATGGCGCCGCGCAGCAGGGCCTCGGTGCGCGCGATGCTCTGCTCGGCGCGCTTGCGCTCGCTCATGTCCATATACGTGGTGACGAAGCCGCCGCCCGGCATGGGGGTGCCGCGGATCTCCAGCGGCGTGCCGTCGGGCCGCACGCGCTCGAAGCGGTGCGGCACGGGACTGCGCGCGTTGGCCAGCAGGCGCTCGATGGTGGGCTCGACGTCGATCTCGCCGTACTCGCCGCGGCGCGCGTTGAAGCGCACGATGTCCTCGAAGCCCGGCACGCCGCGCGCGAACAGGGCGTCGAGTTCGAGCAGGCGCACGAACTCGCTGTTCCAGGCCACCAGCCGCAGCTCGGCGTCGAAGGCGCTGATCGCGCAGGGCATGTTCTCCAGGATGCTGTGCTGCAGTGCGTTCACGCGCATCAGCTCGGCCTGCATCAGGTGGCGATCAGTCACGTCCTGCATGGCGCCGACGATCTGCACCACCTTGCCGTCGAAGTCCTGCACTGGCTCGCCCACCAGCCGCACGCGCAGCTCGCGGCCCTTGGCCGAGCGGAACGGCAGCTCGATGTCGAAGGGTTCGGCGCGCCGGCGCGCGGCGCGCAGCGCGTCGAGCAGCTCGCGCTTGGCCTCGCCCTCGTAGAAGCTCAGCGGCGTCGCCGGGTCCAGCGCGAACTCGATGCCGACCTCGTGGATGGCGTACATCTGCGGTGTCCAGACCACCGTGCCGTCGACCACGTCGTACTGCCAGCCGCCCACGCCGGCCACGCGGCCCGTGCGGTTGAGCAGGGCCTCGCTGGCGGCCAGGCGCTGCTGCGATTCCTTGGCGGCCGTGATGTCGCGGTGCGTGCCGTACATCCACAGCGGCTCGCCCTCCTGCGTCCAGCTGTTCACGCGCCCGCGGTCAAGGATCCACACCCAGTAGCCGTTGCGGTGGCGCAGCCGCACCTCGCACTCGTACTGCGCGATCTCGCCCATGAAGTGCCGGCGCAGCATGTCGCGCGCGCGATCGATGTCGTCGGGGTGGATCAGCTGCTGCCAGGCGCCCGGGCCCATGGTGTTGAGCTCGTCCAGCGTGAGGCCGACCATCTCGGCCCAGCGCGCGTTGTACAGGCGCTCGCCGGTCTGCACGTTCCACTCCCAGGTACCGGCGTTGGTGCCGCGCAGGATGTTCTGCAGCCGCTCGCGCTCGCGCGACAGGCTGGCCGTGCGCTCGCGCACCAGCTGCTCCAGACTGGTGTTGAGCTCCACCACCTCGCGCTGCGCCGCGCGCTCGTCGGTGATGTCGCGCACGATGGCGGCGGTGCCCACCGGCTCGCCGCCGGCATCGAGGATCGGCGACAGCGTAATGGAGACTTCCACGCGCTGGCCGCTGCGCGTGCGCAGCCAGCGCTCCATGCGCGGCGTGTCGCCGGCGCCGTCCTCGCCCTGGGCCTGCACCTGCGCGCCGTCGTCGTCCGTGGGCACCAGCAGCGATTCGATGGTGGCGCCGGCGGCCTCTTCGGCGCTGTAGCCGAACAGCGCCTGCGCACCGCGGTTCCACGACGTCACGCGGCCTTCCGGGTCGAGGCCGATGATGGCGTCGCGCGTCTGCTCGACGATGGCCGCCAGGCGCAGGCGCTGGCGCCGCACCTCGTCGCTGCGGCTGCCGTTGACCCAGTAGAGGTAGATCAGCGCCAGGCCGACGAGCAGGGCCAGCAGCACCAGCGGCAGCTGCCGCACCGCGGCCAGGCGCGCTTCCTCGGCCACATGCTCCTGCGGCATCACCACCAGGAAGCGCAGCAGGCCGACGTCGCTGTTGGGGTTGCCGCGCAATTCGCTCTGGCCCACCAGCATGAGGCCCTGGGTTCCCTGCCAGCGCGGCGGCCCGCCGGCGCGGTAGGGGTTGACGGCCACGTACTCGTCCTGCCAACGCTGGCGCTGGCCGGTGTCGAAGCCGTACTCGCGCTCGCGCTGCGGGTGGCGCAGGTAGTCGCCGGCGGCGTTGGTGAGCACGAAGAAGGCGCCCTCGGGCGAGCGCGAGGGGAACTGCATCACGGCACGATCCAGATCGACGTGGATGACGACCAGGCCGAAGAGCTGCCCGCGCCCATCGAACACCGGCGTGGCGTAGCGCGCCACCGCGCGGCGTGGCGACACCACCGCGCCGTTCTCGCGGTGCAGGGCCATGTCGTACACGAACACCATGCCGGGCGCGACCCAGCGCGTATCGCCCAGTTCGCGCTCGTCGAGCGCATCCGCCAGGCGCTCGGGCGGCGCCGCCTCCACGCTCAGGCCGTTGCGCTCCACGCGCACCAGCTCGCGCGGGTTCGGCCCGGCCAGCAACAGGCTGACGCGGAACACATCGGCCGAGGTGTCGATGTAGCGCTCGAAGGTCTCCTGCAGGCGCACCCTCCACTGGTCTTCGGTCGAGGCGTCCTCGGGGTCGATGCCCCCGTTCTCCCGCGCGCGCACCAGCCCCTGCAGCGGCGGCGAGCTGCCCAGGAACTGCACCGACTTGCGGCGGAACGCGCGCTGGGACTGCGTGTTGTCGGCGAAGCCCCGCGCCGCTGCCTCCAGCTGGCGCTGCGACTGGTCCATGGCCTGGTTGAAATCGGCGTGGTAGCTCACCGCCAGGCTGATCAGGGCCAGCACGGCGCCGATCAGGGCGCCGCGGCGCAGCAAGGGGCTGCGCACGAAATCCATCGGCCCCAGCGGCGCGCGCGCCCCGGGGCGCCCGGGTGCGGCGATCCAGTCCATGGCCCGGCGCGAGCGCCTCAGCGCCAGCGCCACGCCGCCGAGCCCGGCGCCGATCAAGGCGACGATGGCCGCCGCCCCCAAGGGCGTGGGCCCGGGCAGGTGGGCCTGCAGCGCTTGCGTGGCCTGCAGCCGCAGCGTCCAGCGGCGGCCGTGGGCGTCGAAGCCGCTGTCCAGGCTGGCGACGGTGGCGCCGCCGGTGGGGTCGCGCGCGTCGAAGAGCGGCGAGGGGTCGCCGCCGTCCGCGAGCGTGACGGCGATGTCGCGCGACGCCGGCATCAGCTCGGTCACCAGTTCCTCGATCACCAGGGGGGCGACCACCCAGCCGACGGTGTCGCGCCAGCGGCGCTCGCGGTCGCCGGCCCCGGGGTCGAGGCCGCGGTAGACCGGCAGCAGGAACAGCAGGCCGTGGTCGGGCTGGCCGCCGGGCTGCTTCAGGGCGAGCGGCGCGCTCAGCAGCGCCCGGCCTTCGCGCGCGGCGGCTTGGGCGGCGGCGCGGCGCAGCGGCTCCGAGGCCAGGTCCAGGCCCATGGCGTGCGCGTTCGCGGGCATCGGGTAGACGTACTGCGTCACGTAGGCCTCGCCCGGGTTGGGCCCGAGCTCGCGCACCTGGAAGTCCGCCGGCCCCTCGGCCCGCGCCTGGGCGAGGAAGTCGTCCCTCTGGTCCACGCCGACGCGGCGCACGAAGCCGAAACCGAACGCGCCCGGGAATTCGTGCGGCAGGTCGCGCGTGGCCATGTAGGCCTCGAAACCGCGGCGGGTGATCGCATCGCCCCCGGCGGCCATGACGGCACCGCGCGCGCCACGCAGGCCGTACTCGATCCGGCTCAGGCGGTCCTGCAGACGCTGCGTGAGCTGGCCCGCCTCGTCGCGCAGGCGCTCCTGCACGCTCTCGGCGCGCTCGGCCTGCGTCCAGGCGGCGGCCGCCGCCGCGCACAGCAGCACACCGGCGATCCACAGCCCCCAAGCCCAGCGGTGCGGCGCGTCGTGAGCGACCTTGTCCAAATCCGGTGTCCTTCGGGCCATGGGCCCTGTTGCGCGAGCCGCCCGCGTGAGGACCCGGCGGGCCCTGGCGCTGGCGGCAGCGGTGTTGTCAGCCTGCGGCGCCCACGCGGGCGGCGCACGCGAAGCATGCTAACGAGGGATGTCGGCGCCCGGCGTGCGAAATGAAGGGATTCCCCGGGGCAATTCGCCCGGCGGCACCCCCGGCCGGCCGCGGGCTCAGGCGGCGACGTCCTGCAGCACGGCCGCCGCTTCGGCCTTGCCCAGCGGCTTGGTGAGGTAGCCCTTGACGCTGTGGAAACCGCCGGCGCGCGCGCGGTCGGCCGGATCGGAGGAGGACGAGAGCATGGCCACCACGGCACTGCCCCGGTGCGCGGGCGGCAAGGCCTCGAAGGCCTCCAGGAAGGCGAAACCGTCCATCACGGGCATGTTGATGTCCAGCAGGATCAGGTCGACGCCATGGTCGGGCGAGGCGGCCAGGTGGTCCAGCGCGTCCTGCGCGCGCTCGAAACCCAGCACCTCGCACGGCACGCCGCAGCGCTGCAGCGCCAGCCGGGTGAACAGCAGATCGCTGTCGCTGTCGTCGACCATCATCACGCGGCGGGGCATCGAATCTCCAAGGGGCACGAACGGGAAACAAACGCAACTGTAAGCGCCGCGTCAGGGCGCACACAATGCATCGCCCGAACACCCCAGTGGATCGGGAGGTCGGGATGGCGCGCCACGCGCCGCCCGGCCCGCCGCGGGGGCTCAGGGCGCCGTGGCGTCGGCGCACCGCCATGTGAGCGCCCGCTTTCCGCTCGGCCACATCAGCGGGCGGCGACCGCGGGCGCAGGGTCCGCCGCGTCGCGCCCGGCGGGCCGGGGCCTCGCGGGGGCGCGCCGCAGAATGCCGGCCAGGATCTGCGGCACCTCGTACAAGGCGCGGTTGTGGTGGCCGCGCGCGCGCTCGCGCCAGGCGGGCAGGTCGGCCAGCAGCTCGTCCACGGCCGGCGCCAGGCCGGCGGCGCGGCGGTAGACCAGGCCCACGCCCTGCTCGCGGATCCAGGTGGCGTTGTAGCGCTCCTGCGGCATGGTCCAGGCGTTGTCGGAAACGACCACCGGCAGGCCGCGCTGCAGGGCCTCGCTCACGCTGCCGGGGCCGGGCTTGCCGATGAAGAAGTCGGCCAGGTCCATGTAGTGCGTCACCTCGGGGGTGAAGCCCACGATGTGGCGCGGCGCGCGCGCCGGCAGCCCGGCCAGGGCCCGCGCCAGGGCCTGGTTGTGGCCGCACATCAGGATCAGCGGCACGTCCGGCAGGCGCCGCGCGATGCCCAGCATGGCGCGCGAGCCGTGGCCGCCGAAGAGCACCACGCCGGTCGGCTGGTGCGGGTCCAGGCCCAGGCGCGCGCGTTCGGCCGCGCGGTCGGCCACCGGCGGGCCGTAGAAGCCGGGGCGCAGGATCATGCCGCTGGTGGCGTGCACGCGCGACGGCGCATGGCCGGCCGCCAGGGCCTGGGCCCGCGCGCGCGGCGTGCCGCAGATGAAGTGCTGCGGCTGGCCGCGCTCGATCCAGAAGCGCGGCGGGTGGTCGGCCAGGTCGGTGAGCACGGTGGCGTAGGGCACGCCGGGGCGCGCCTGCGCCAGGCTGTGGTAGAGCGCGCGGTTGAAGTTGGGGATGAGCGAGACCACCAGATCGGGCTGGGTGGCGGCCCAATGCGCGCGCAGCCTGCGCACCAGTGTCGGGTGGGCCAGGCGGATCACGGCCTGCAGCAACTTCAGTTCCTGCGCCATGCCCAGGGTCCAGCCGCGCGCAAGGCGGCGGTTGTACCAGTCCTCGGGCGCGCTGCCGGTGAGGCGGCGAAAGCTCTGCGAGGGGTCCAGCACCTCGAACAGGTTGACCAGGCGCACGGTCCAGGGCAGCTGCAGTTCGTTCAGCACGCCCTGCAGGGCGAGGGCGGAGGCGCGGTGGCCGCCGCCGGCGTTGAAATAGATGAGATCGACCTGGGTCATGGGCCTGCCGCGCGTGGTGGCGAAGCGAACAGGCTATGAAGGTCAGGCGACAGCGGCGTGACGTCCTGGCGGCGCCACGGTGACGGCCGTGGCCGGGGCGTTCAGGCCGGGCCGGGCGATTCGCGCGTGAGCGCCACGCCACCCTGCAGGCGCTCGCTCACGCTGCGCCGCACGCTGTCGGGCGCCTCGGCCAGCAGGGCGGGCCAGTCGGCCTGGGCGCGGCGCACGGTGTCGCGGCACACGCGCAGCAGCGCGCCGGGACGCGGCAGGCCGGCGGCGGCGATCAGCTCGCGCAGCGCGTCCCAGCCGAAGGCGCGCAGCCTGGCGTCGATGCCGCGGTTGACGCCGTAGTCGGGCTCGGGCACGGCTTCGAACAGCGCGCTCACGCAGACCGGGTCGTACAGCGGCGCCAGGCGGGGCTCGTGGCCGTCGGGGTAGACCAGGGCCCAGTTCTTCAGGTGGGCGTCGGTATTGCCCATGAGGATGAAGGCCACGAAGCGCTGCAGGAACTCGCGCACGTCGGGCACCGGCGCGCTGGAGTAACGGTCGAGCACCGCGAGCATGCGGCCGTAGTCCTCGCGGATACCGCGGCCGTACTTGGCGCGCGGCGCGTAGCCCAGGGCCTGCGCGAACTCCTCCATGTGCACCCGCCGGCCGTCCTGGCGGTCGAAGCGCCGCACGGCCAGGATCTCCTCGAACGGGACCCGCTCGGGCAGATCGGCTTCGGCGCGGGCGATCACCCGGGCCTCGGCCGTGCGCAGGCCCAGGGCGGCGCACAGGCGGTAGCCGGTGGCCTCGTTG
Organism: Hydrogenophaga sp. SNF1; assembly: GCF_034421675.1. Taxonomy (NCBI): domain Bacteria; kingdom Pseudomonadati; phylum Pseudomonadota; class Betaproteobacteria; order Burkholderiales; family Comamonadaceae; genus Hydrogenophaga; species Hydrogenophaga sp. SNF1. The sequence goes on along the minus strand of NZ_CP139793.1, from coordinate 758,237 downwards.
CGCACCAGGTCGGGGTGGCGGCTGGTCGGCAGCTTCAGGATGAACTCGCCGGCCGCCCCGTGGCGGCGTACCACGTAGCGGCGACCGTCCTGCACGGCGGAGAACTTGGCGATCACGCCGGGCAAGGCGGTGGCGTCTTCCACCGGGTCTTCGACGAAGCCGGGCTCCAGCACATCCAGCCCCAGTGCGGTGTGCCAGTGGCGCACGGCCTGGGGTATCTCCTGGTGCGCGGGCGGCGGCTCCACCTCCAGCGCGCCCATGAGGTCGTGGCCGGCGGCGGCGAGCAGCTCGAACTCGTCGTCCACGTCGCAGCCGCGCTGGCGCGCCAGGCGCTCGCGGTTGTGGCCCTCGGGCAGCAGGTTCTGGAAGAACACCGGCCAGCGGCCGTCGACGCGCACCAGGCGCTCATCGCGCGGCGCGGACAGGATCTGGCGCGTCTGCGCGTCGTTCACCCCGCGAAGGCTCATGGAGACCGTGGGCCGCTGCGGGTCGGCGATGTAGTCCTCGTCGAAAGACACCCGCAGGATGTCGCCGTAGCGCGAGAGGTGGCCGATGCCGCGCCGCCCACCCTGCGGCAGGTGCAGGTACAGGCGCAGGTAGCGGATGGCGGTGCTCACGCAACGGCCCTCCGTGCGGCGCGCGGCGGCGCGGATGCCTTCGGCGGGCCGGGCGGTGCCATCAGCGCGGCTTGCCTGGCGCGGGCGCGGGCACCACGAGCAGGTCCACCACCGACTGGGGCGCGCCCACGCCGGCCGGCTGGGCCACCAGGCGGCCGCCCGCGCGCACGAAGTCGTCGATGGCGGGGCGCAGCTCGCGCGGCACGAGCATGAGCTCCAGCCCGAGCGCGCGCGCGAGCTCCTGCAGGGTGGACAGGCGGGGGTCCAACCCGGCCTCCAGCCGACCCACCGTCATGCGGTTCACGCCGGCGCGCTCGGCAAGCTCGGCTTGCGTCAGACTGCTGGCCTTGCGAGCGGCCTCCAGGTCGTCGAGAATGCCCATATTGACGATCATTTTCTATTAAAAGCTATTTAAATATAGCTTTTTAAGGCTTTTGGGGCAAAATGCTAATTTAACTTATCTTTTATCACAAAAAGCTAAGTTTTTTCATCATGAACACGCACCAGATCTACCACAACCCCGCCTGCGGCACCTCGCGCAACACCCTGGCGCTCATGCGCCACTGCGGCGTCGAGCCCCAGGTCATCGACTACCTCAAAACACCGCCCTCGCGCCAGGAACTGCGCCAGCTGCTCGCCGCCATGGGCCTGGGCGTGCGCGACATCCTGCGCGAGCGCGGCACGCCCTACGCCGAGCTGGGCCTGGACCAGCCGCACTGGAGCGACGAGCAGCTGCTCGACTTCATCGAGGCCCACCCCATCCTGATGAACCGCCCCATCGTGGTCACGCCCCTGGGCACGCGGCTGTGCCGACCGTCGGAGCGGGTGCTGGACCTGCTGCCCGAGCCGCCGAAGAAGGCCTTCGTCAAGTCGGACGGCGAGGCGGTGCTGGACGATCAGGGCCGGCGCCTGCGCTGAACGCCGCGCGGAGCACTCGGTTCAATAGAGCGTTTCCACCGCGGCATTGAACCGGTAGCCCGCTCCGCGCTCGGTCACGATCAGCATGGGCTTGCTGTGGTCGGCCTCGATCTTGCGGCGCAGGCGCAGCACCTGCACGTCGATCGCGCGGTCGTAGACCTCGGCGCTGTGCAGGCGCGACAGCTCCAGCAGCTGGTCACGGCTGAGCACGCGCTGCGGCGCGGCGCAGAAGGCCATCAGCAGGCTGAACTCGTTGTTGCCCAGCTCCACCTTGCGCCCGTCGGGCCCGGTGAGGCGGCGCGTGCGCAGGTTCAGCTCCCAGCCGGCGAAGCGGAAAGCGCGGCGCTGGTCTTCGCGCGCGCCTTCCTCGGGCGCACGCGGCTGGTAGCGGCGCAGCACGGCGCGGATGCGCGCCAGCAGCTCGCGCGGGCTGAAGGGCTTGGTGACGTAGTCGTCGGCGCCGAGCTCCAGGCCCATCACGCGGTCGGCCTCCTCGGCGCGGCCCGTCAGCAAGATCACCGGCACCGGCGCGCGCTCGCGCAGCTGGCGCGCCAGCGCCAGCCCATCCTCGCCCGGCAGGCGCAGGTCCAGCACCACCAGGTCGATGGCCTCCTGGTCGAACACCTCGAACAGGCGCCGTCCGCTGTCCACCGCGCTCACACGCATGTCGGCCTCGCCCAGGTAGCCCTGCAGCAGCTCGCGCAGCGCGGGGTCGTCGTCCACCACCAGGATGTGCGGCGGATGGGTATTGGCCGGGGCGTCGTCGGTCATCGGCGGCAAAGGAATGTCGTGGCGAACGGTGCGGCGCGTGCCCGCATCCGCTATGGTCGATGGTAGCGCCCACCCCCACCCCATGGCCTCCGAACAAGCCCCCACCCCGATCAGCGAGCTCTCGCTCGACGATGGCGGGGCGTCCGCGGCGCGCGCGCCGCGCTGGCGCGAACTGCTGTTCGACCGGGTCGTCATCGTGCCGGTGCTGATCGCCGCCTGCCTCGCGGGCGGCCTCGGCGTCGGCCTGGCCACGCTGCGCCAGCAGGTGCTCAACAGCGAGGAGCGCATGCTCGCGGCCCTGTCCGCCGCCCTGGCCGACCAGGCCGACAACGCGCTGGCCGCCGCGCAGACCGCGATGCAGGCCACGGCCGAGGAAATCGTGGGCGGCGCCTGGGTGCCCGACACCGTGGTGGCCGGCGCGGTGCTGCGCGCGCGCGCCGCCGCCCTGCCGGCCGCGCGCCAGATGCTGCTGCTCGATGCCCAGGCCAATGTGCTGCAGGCCGCGGACGAGGAACTGGAAGAGCCCCCGCACGCGCGCGCCGATTACTTCCTCAGCGCGCTCGGCGCCGCGCCGGGCTCGGCCCACATCGGCGCGCCCACCGTGTGGCCCGGGCAGGAAACGCCCTGGATCCCGCTGTCCATGCCCTGGTCCACGCCCCATGGGCGGCACAGCGGGGTGATCGTGGTGGCGGCCGACACGGCCCTGCTGCTCGGCGGCTTCGAGCGGCGCTCACCCGCGCCCGACGCGCGCCTGCGCGTGCTGCGCACCGACGGCACGCCGCTGCTGGAATCCGATCCGTCCAGCGGCTGGCCCGAGCGCGCCGGCACGCTGCATCCGCCGGCCGGCGTGAGCGCCTGGACGCAAATCGTGTCCCGGCCTGGCGACGACGGCCGGCGCCACGACCTGCTGCTGGCCGGCCATGCGATGCAACGCGCCCCGCTGGCCGTGGTGCTCTCGCGCGACACGCAGGTGGTGCTGGCCGACTGGCACCTGCAGGCCTGGCTGGTGGGCGGCTTCGCGCTCGCCGCGCTGCTGGTCACCACCGTGCTGAGCCTGCGCCACGCGCGCGAACAGCGCTGGCGCGAACACAGCCAGCGTGACCTGCAGCGCCAGCGCGAACGCGCCGCGCGCGCCTTCGCCGCCGCTCGAGAAGGCCTGTGGGAATGGGACCCGGCGAGCGAGCGCCACTACCTGTCGCCGCGCATGCGCGAGCTGCTGGGCTTCGACGCCAGCGCCAGCGCCCCGCCGGCCACGCACGCGCTGTCATGGCCGGATCGCGTGAGCCAGGACGATCGCCGCCGCCTGCGCGAAGCGATTGACGCACACGTGCGCGAGCGCACACGCGACTTCTCCGTCACCCTGCGCGTGATGCCGCCCGGCCAGCCGCCGCGCCACGTGCGCCTGCGCGGCCAGGGCCTGCGCGACGCGCGCGAACAGCTGCTGCTGCTGGCCGGCACGGCCTACGACGTATCGGACGAGGTGGCGGTGTCGGAAGCCGCGCGCCGGCTCGACGAACAACTGCAGCGCGCGCGCCAGTTCGAGGCCCTGGGCGCGTTGGCCGGCGGCGTGGCGCACGACTTCAACAACGTGCTCGCGGCCATCCTGGGTTTCGGCGAACGCGCGCGCGCGCTGGCGCCCGAGGGCAGCGCGCTGGCCGGCCACGTGCAGCACATGCTCAGCGCCGGCGAGCGCGGCAAAACCCTGGTCGCGCGCATGATGGCCTTCGGCCGCACCGGTCAGGGCTTGCGCCAGCCCTACCGCCCGCGCGCGCTGGTCCAGGAAGCCTGGACCCTGGCCGTGCAGGGCGTGCCGGAAGGTGTGCAGGCACGCCTCGACCTCGACGCCGAGGACCCTGAGCTGGTGGGTGACGGCGTGGCCTTCTTCGAGGCCGCGCTCAACCTCCTGCGCAACGCGGTGCAGGCGGTGGGCGATCGCGGCTCGCTGCGCGCGCGCCTGTCCAGTGAAACCGTGGACCAGCCGCGCGTGCTCTGGCAAGGCAGCCTGCGCCCGGGCCGCTGGCTGGGCCTGCGGGTGGAAGACGACGGCCCCGGCATCGACGCCGAGCACCTGCCGCGCCTGCTCGAGCCCTTCTACAGCACGCGCAGCGCGCAGGGCGGCACCGGCCTGGGCCTGGCCGTGGTGCACGCCGCGGTCCGCGACGCGCACGGGGCGATCGACCTGCGCACCGCGCCCGGCGAGGGCACCACCATCACCCTGTACCTGCCGCTGCCCGAACCCGCCGCCGCGCCCATGGCGCCCGGCGTCGAAGAGGCCGCGTGGTCGGGCCAGGGCGAGGTGGTGCTGGTGGTCGACGACGAACCCGCGCTCGTGGCCCTGCTGGAAGAGCACCTGGCCGAACGCGGGTTCGAGCCGCGTGGCTTCAGCGACGCCGAGTTGGCCTGGCAGGCGTTCGAGGCCGAACCGGGCCTGTTCGCCGCCGTGCTGAGCGACCAGGCCATGCCGCGCCTGGGCGGGCTGGAACTGATCGAACGCTGCCGGCGCCTGTCGCCCGGCGTGGTGACCATCATCGCCACGGCCTACGGCGGCACCGACTTCGGCGCGCGCGCCAGCGCCGCCGGTGTGCAGGCGGTGCTGGCCAAACCGTTGAGCTGGAGCGAGCTCGACGCCGTCCTGCAGCGGCTGCTGCGCGCCCCGGGCTGATCCCCGCCCCTCGAGCCCCCGGGGACACCCGGCCCGCGCTCTGTTGCAAGTGAAATGCCGCCACCAGGGCGACGACACGCCGCGATGCACGAGCACCGCCACGATCCGCCCCGTGGTCGATGACACGCAGCATCGACCGCGACACACAAGCACTGCGACCACGGAGTTTTCATGCTGAACACGCGCAACACCCTCATCGCCGCCGCCATCCTCGCCCTGGGCGCCAGTGCCTGGGCGCAAGGCAGCACCAACGGCGCGCTCAAGCAACCGGCCCCACCGGTCCCGGCCAGCGCACCCGGCGCCATGCCTTCCACCCCTGCGCCCGCTGCCATGCCGGCCGCCACCCCGCCGGCCGCCGACAAGATGGCGACCAAGCCGGCCGTGAAGAAGGCCGAGAAGAAGCACGCCAAGGCCACGAAGAAAGACCACAAGATGAAGAAGACCACCCACAAGCCGGCCGCCAAACCCGCGCAGTAAACCCCTCCGTTTTCAGACGGCCGGCTGGACGGGCCCGTGCCGTTTGCCCCCTTGGCGGACCTCCGGGTCCGCCTTTTTTATGCGCCGTCGCGCTCGGGTAATCGCGACGGGCCCCGCCTTTACCGCAACATGGCGGCACACCCCTGCCCGCACCCCATGCCCTCGCCCCACTGGCCCCGCCCCTCCCTCGCCACCCTGGACCGCTGGCGGTCCTGGCCTTGGCGCTGGCTGTTCAGCCTCGCGAGCCTGGCCCTGCTCGCGCTGGCGCTGTGGTGGCTGCACCGCGAACTGGCCCACCTGCGCCCCGCCGATGTGCGCCACGCCATCGCGGCCCTGCCCGCCTCGGCCCTGCTCGCGGCGCTGGCGGCCACCGCCATCAGCTACATCGCCCTGGCGGGACAGGACGCCCTGGCCCTGCGCCTGATCGGGCGGTCGCTGCCGGCGCCTCGCGTGGCCGCCACCGCCTTCATGGCCACCGCCGTCGGGCACAACCTGGGCTTCGCCCTGGTCAGCGGGGGCGCGGTGCGCCTGCGCCTGTATGGCGCCTGGGGCCTGTCGGCCGCCGAAGTCGCCACCGTCATGGGGCTCGGCGCCGCGGGGCTGGCGATGGGCCTGCTGTTCTGCGGCGGGTTCGCGCTGGCCCTGGAGCCCCCCAGCCTGCTGGCCGCCCTGGGCCTGCCGGCGGCCCTGGGCCATGGGACGGGCCTGCTGCTGGCCGCCCTGCCCCTGGCCGGTCTGGCCTGGCTCGCCCGCGCCCGGCCCGGCCAGGCCCTGCCCTGGTGGCCCTACCCCCGGCCGCGGCCCGCGGCCGGCCTGGCCTCGCTCACCCTGGCCGTGATCGACCTGTCGGCCGCCTCCCTGGTGCTGTGGAGCCTGCTGCCCGCGGGCACGGTGGGCTGGCCGACCTTCCTGGGCCTGTTCGTGCTGGCCGCCCTAGTGGGCATCGTCAGCCACGTGCCCGGCGGGCTGGGCGTGTTCGAAGCGGTGCTGATCGCCGGCCTGCCGCAGGCGAACGCGCAGGACCTGCTGGCCGCGGCCCTCGCCTACCGCGCCATCTACTACCTGCTGCCTCTGGCGCTGACGGCGCTGATCGCCAGCGCCATGCTGCTGCGCGCCCACGGGCGGCGCTGGTGGCGCCTGGCGCGGCGCGCGCAGCCCGCGGTCACCTGGGTCGCGCCCTGGGTGGGCAGCGCCATGGTCTTCGCCGCTGGCGCGGTGCTGCTGGTCTCCGGCAGCCTGCCGGCGCGCGGCGAGCGCTTGCACTGGCTCGGTGGCGTGCTGCCACTGCCGTTGCTGGAGGTTTCGCACCTCGCGGGCAGCCTCATCGGCCTGGCGCTGCTGGTGCTGTCGCAGGCGCTGCTGCGCCGCATCGCGGCCGCGCACCGCCTGGCGGTGCTGCTGCTGCTCGCGGGCGCGGCGGCGTCGCTGGTGAAGGGCCTGGACGTGGAGGAATCCGCCATCGCGCTGCTGACAGCGGGTGTGCTGTACGCGGGACGCGCGGCCTTCAACCGCCCCGCGCGGCTGGAACCCACCGACCTGGGCCCCGCGGCGTGGCTGGGCATCGGCGCGGTGGTGCTGGCCAGCGCCTGGGTCGGCCTGTTCAGCTACCGGCACGTGGAGTACCGCAACGAACTCTGGTGGCATGTCGCGCTGCACGGCAACGCGCCCCGCTACCTGCGCGCCACCCTGCTGGTGTCGGTGGCCTGCGCCACGCTGGCGCTGTGGCAGGCGGTGCGGCCCCGGCCGCCGGGCAGCGCCGAGCCCACGGCCGGCGGCCTGAAAACGGCCCAGCGCCTGGTGGCCGAGGCCCCTCGCACCGATGCCGCCCTGGTGCTGCTGGGCGACAAGCGCCTGCTGATCGACCCGGAGGGCCTGGCCTTTGTGATGTACCAGGTGCAAGGCGGCAGCTGGATCGCCATGGGCGACCCCGTGGGTGCCGCGCCCGAGGGCGACCGTCTGGCCTGGCAGCTTTTGGAAATGGCCGACCGCCACGGCGCGCGCGCGGCGTTCTACCAGGTCGAGACGCACCGACTGCCGCTCTACCTGGACATGGGCCTGGCCGCCACCAAGCTGGGTGAGGAAGCGATCGTGCCGCTGGCCGGCTTCAGCCTGGAGGGCGCGGCGCGCGCCAACCTGCGGCGCGCCCACCGCAAGGCCGAGCGCGAGGGCCTGCGCTATGAGGTGATCGACGCGTCGGCGGTGGACGCCGCGTTGCCGCGCCTGCGGGCCGTGTCGCAGGCCTGGCTGCAGGGCAAGACCACCCGCGAGAAGGGCTTCTCGCTGGGGCGTTTCGACGAGGCCTACCTGCGGCACTTCCCCCACGCCCTGGTGTGGCGCAGCGATGAGCTGGTGGCCTTCGCCAACCTGTGGACCGGCGACGGCCGCACGGAACTGTCCATCGATCTCATGCGCCACCTGCCCACGGCGCCCGGTGGCGTGATGGACTACCTCTTCGTGGAGACCATGCGCTGGGGTGCAGCGCGCGGCTTTCAACGCTTCAACCTGGGCATGGCGCCACTGGCCGGGCTGGAAACGCACCCGCTGGCGCCGCTGTGGCACCGCGTGGGCACCACCCTGTTCCACAACGGCGAGCACTTCTACAACTTTCAGGGCCTGCGCGCCTACAAGGCCAAATTCGACCCGGTCTGGCAGCCCCGCTACCTGGCCGCGCCCGGGGGCCTGGCCCTGCCGGGTGTGCTGTTCGACCTGGCCTCGCTCATCGGCGGCGGCTGGCGCGGCATCGTCGCTCGCTGACGCCCGCCCGCTCGGCGGCCCCTTCGTTGCATACGAAATCTGCGGGCCGCGGCCGGTAGCCGGCCCGCAACCTCCCGCGTCCATGATTTTTTCCACGCCGGCACCGTGGCAATCCCGCCGCCGCGCCGGCCCCAACGACTGGAGAAGTTCATGCAACAGAACCCCTTGCCATCGTCGGTGACCGGTATCGATTCGCTGATCCACGCGGCCGGCCACCACCGCCCGCTCGCGCCCGGCGCGACCACCACCAACCTCGTGCCGCTGCTCGACGACGTGCGCGACGCCATGGTGGCCATTTACTGCGACCACGACGCGCAGGCCGCGCACCGCATCGAGCACGCCCGCTCGCTGCTGCGCGATCAGGCGGGCGCCTCGATGGCGGCCTGGTCCCTGCTGGAAGAAGCGGCCTTTCACCTGCGGCTGCACCACCCCTGGTCCGCGCTGTCGGCCCTGCGCCAGGCCGGTGACGCGCTGCTGATGGCGCGACTGGACGGAGGCCGAGCATGAACAAGCCCCTGATGAGCGCGCGCTACCTTCGCCACCGCCTGTTGCCGCTGGTGACGGCCATGCTGGTGTCGGGCGCCGTGGGCGGCCTGGCCGTGGGCTGGGGCCTCTCGCGCCACGGCACCCAGGCCCCCCTACCCATCACTGCCACCACCACGCCGACCGCTTTCCTGCGCACCGCCGCCTCGGTGGCGGCGCCCGCCAGCGGCCCGGTCGACTTCGCCACCATCGCGCAGGCCAATGGCGCGGCGGTGGTCAACATCTCGGTCAGCGGCACGCGCCGCGTCGGCCTGACGGGCGACGGCGCACCGCGCCAGGGCGCCAATCCCTTCGGCTTTCCCTTCCCCTTCCCCGACGGAAGCGGCGAAGCCCCGCGCAAGGACATCGTGCGCGGCCAGGGCTCAGGCTTCATCGTCGACAAGGACGGCCTGGTGCTGACCAATGCGCACGTGGTGGACGGCGCCTCGCACGTCACGGTGAAGCTGCCCGACCGGCGCGAGTTCCAGGCCCGCGTGCTCGGCACCGACCCCATGACCGACGTGGCCGTGCTCAAGATCGAGGCCAAGAACCTGCCCACCGTGCCACTCGGCACCGAAAAGGACCTGCGTGTGGGCGACTGGGTGCTGGCCATTGGCTCGCCCTACGGCTTCGAGAACACCGCCACCGTGGGCGTGGTCAGCGCCAAGGGCCGCTCGCTGCCTGACGAAAGCTACGTGCCCTTCATCCAGACCGACGCGGCGATCAACCCCGGCAACTCCGGCGGCCCGCTGTTCAACGCGCGCGGCCAGGTGGTCGGCATCAACTCCCAGATCTTCAGCCACACCGGCGGCTACCAGGGCCTGTCCTTCTCCATCCCGATCGACGTCGCCTTGAAGGTGAAGGACCAGATCGTGAAGAGCGGCCAGGCGCAGCACGCGCGCCTGGGCGTGGCGGCGCAGGAAGTGAACCAGACACTGGCCGAATCCTTCGGACTGGACGCGCCGCGCGGCGCGCTGGTGGCGCAGGTGGAGCCCGGCAGCCCCGCCGACAAGGCCGGCCTGCGCTCGGGCGACGTGATCCTGCGCGTGGGCAAGGAGCCAGTGGACCGCATCGCGGACCTGCCGCTGCTGGTGGGCCAGGCGCAGCCCGGCGAGCGCGTGGACATCGGCTACTGGCGCGACGGGCGCGAGGCCCAGACCTCGGTCGAGTTGGCGAGCGCCAGCGACGACCGCGCGGGCGCGGCCAAGACCGCTTCGGCCGCGGGCAGCGAGCACAAGCTGGGCCTCATGCTGCGGCCCCTGAGCGAGCCCGAGCGGCGCGCCAGCGGCACCCGCCAGGGCCTGCTGATCGAGGACGTGACGGGCGCCGCGGAACTCGCGGGCGTGCAGGCCGGCGACCTGCTCATCGGCATCAACGGCAAGCCCGTGAGCACGGTGGCCCAGGTCAAGGCCGAGGCGCGCGAGGCCAAACAGGCCATCGCGCTGCAGCTCCTGCGCGACGGCAACACGCTGTTCGTTCCCCTGCGCGTGGGTTGAACGCCGCAGGCCTCAGGCCCGAAGCACCCGGCGGTGGCCCGTTAAGCGAGCCACCGCTTTCTTCTTTTATAGGACTTGATGTCCTTGAAGCTCTTGCGTTCGCCGCCGCCCATGCCGAGGTAGAACTCCTTGACGTCCTCGTTGTTGCGCAGCTCGGGCGCGGGCCCGTCCATGACGATGCGCCCGCTCTCCATGATGTAGCCGTAGTCGGCGTAGCGCAGCGCCATGTTGGTGTTCTGCTCGGCCAGCAGGAAGGTCACGCGCTCCTTGTGGTTGAGGTCCTTCACGATCTCGAAGACCTCCTCGACGATCTGCGGCGCCAGGCCCATGCTGGGCTCGTCGAGCAGCACCACGCTGGGGTTGGCCATGAGCGCGCGCCCGATGGCGCACATCTGCTGCTCGCCGCCGCTGGTGTAGGCGGCCTGGCTGGTGCGCCGCGTCTTCAGGCGCGGGAAGTAGGCGTAGACCTTCTCCAGGTTGCGCGCGACCTCGGCGCGGTCCTTGCGGGTGTAGGAGCCGGTCATGAGGTTTTCCTCGATGGTGAGGTGCGCGAAGCAGTGGCGCCCCTCCATGACCTGCACCACGCCGCGCTGCACGAGGTCGGCCGGCGAGAGGTTCTCGATGCGCTCGCCGCGCAGCTCGATGCTGCCCTTGGTGACCTCGCCGCGCTCGCCTTTGAGCAGGTTGGAGACGGCGCGCAGCGTGGTGGTCTTGCCCGCGCCGTTGCCGCCCAGGATGGCCGCGATCTGGCCCTCGCGCACGCTCAGCGAGACGCCTTTGAGCACCAGGATCACGTGGTTGTAGATGACCTCGATGCCGTTGACGTTGAGGACGACCGGCGCGACCTGGGCGGCGGGCGCGCTCATGACGCGCAGTCGGCCGCGGCGCGGCGCGTCAGCTTCTTGTCGGCCACGTACTTGTCGGCGGCGGCCTTGAGCAGCGGGTTCATGATGGCGGGATCGGCCTGCAGCCAGTCCGAACTCACGTCCCAGGTTTTGCCGTTCCAGGTATAGGCGCGAGCGGAAGACGGGCCCATGTGGTCCTTGCAGCTCGTCGCCACCGGCCGCATCACATCGTCCAGGCCGAGCTCGCGCAGGCGCTTCTGGTCGATGTCGAGGTTCTCGTAGCCCCAGCGCGCCTGCGCCGCCGTCATCACCTGGCCCTTGCCGAACTTCTCCTGCGCGCGGCGCACGCCCTCAACGGCAAACATCGCGTTCATCAGGCCGCGCATGTACAGCGCCGAACCCACCTCGTCCTTCGGACCCGCGCCTTCGTTCTTGGCGTGCAGCGTGGCCAGCACTTCCTTGGCGATCTTCGAGTCGAAGCCCGGACCCGGCAGGATCAGCACCGCGCTGTAGCCTTCGGCACCGGCCACGCCCTTCACGTCGGAGTCCGAACCCGAAGGCCAGACGCCCACGATGCGGTTGCGCGGGAAACCGGTGGCGTGCGCTTCCTTCAGCGCGGTGGAGTTCATCACGCCCCAGCCCCACAGCAGCACATAGTCGGGGCGACCCTGGCGGATCTGAAGCCAGGGCGCCTTCTGGTCCACGCCGGGGTGCGGCACCGGAATGTTGGTGAGCTCGAATCCGTGCTGCTTGGCGCGCGCCGTCAGCACCGGGATCGCTTCCTTGCCATACGGGCTGTCGTGGTACAGCAGCGTGATCTTCTTGCCCTTGAGCTTGTCCATGCCGCCGAGCTTGTGGCCCACGAACTGGATCTGCGTGTCCGCCGACGCCCAGTGCGAACCCGCGATCGGGAAGCTCCACTTGAACACCTCGCCGTCGGCGCTCTCGCTCAGGCCATAGGCCGGCGTGAGGATCGGGATGCCATCGGCCGCGCCACGCTCGGTGAGCGCGAAGGTGATGCCCGTGGACATGGTCTGGAACACCGTGGCGCCGCCGTTCTTGCCTTTCAGCCGCTCGTAGCACTCCACGCCGCGGTCGGTGGCGTAGCCGGTCTCGCATTCTTCCCAGGCCACGCGCACGCCGTTGATGCCGCCCTTGGCATTGACCAGCTTGAAGTAGTCCACGAAGCCGTTGGCCCAGGGCGCACCGCTGGGCGCGTAGGGCCCTGTGCGAAAGGTCAGCAGCGGGAAGAACTGCTCCTTCGCCTGCGCGAAGCCGGCCGTGGTGGTGGTGGCGAGCACGAGGGCCGCGGAAGCGACGATCAGGGCGCGCGTTGTTTTCATCATCTCTGTCTCCTGTGGGTTATCGGTTCGGGGCGAATCGGCCGTTGTCGTGCACTCTCCCGCTGCCTGTCAGTGAGGGAACGGCCAGGTCCTCATCTTTTGTTTGCCCAGTGCCCACAGGCGGCCCAGTCCGTGCGGTTCCACAATGAGGAACCAGACGATCAGGGCGCCGAAGACCATGGCTTCGGCGTGGGCGACGCCCGTGGTGCTGATGGACACGCCCACAAGCGCGCCCAGCACCGGAAGGAACTGGTTGAGAAAAATCGGCAGCAGCACGATGAAGGCCGCGCCGAAGAAGGCGCCGACGATGGAGCCCAGGCCGCCGATGATGATCATGAACAGCAGCTGGAACGAACGCTCTACGCCGAAGGCGGCGGGCTCCCAGGCGCCCAGGTGCACGAAGGCCCACAGGCCACCGGCCACGCCGATGATGAAGCTGGAGACCGCAAAGGCGGTGAGCTTGGCGTACATCGGGCGGATGCCGATGACCGCCGCGGCCACGTCCATGTCGCGGATGGCCATCCACTCGCGGCCGATGGCGCTGCGCACCAGGTTCTTCGCGAGCCAGGCAAACACCACCACGAAGCCCAGGCAGAACAGGTACTTCTCCACCGGCGTATCGATCGACCAACCCATCAGCTGCAGGTTCGACACGGACACCGAACCGGAAGGCGAGTCGTTGGTGAACCACTTCACGCGCAGGAACATCCAGTCGGCGAAGAACTGCGCGGCCAGCGTGGCGACGGCGAGGTACAAGCCCTTGACACGCAGGCTGGGCAGGCCGAACAGCACACCGAACACCGTGGCACACAGACCGCCAATGAGCAGGGCCACGACCAGGGGCATGCCATCGAAACGCACGAGGCTGTTGTAGGCCATGTAGGCGCCCATCGCCATGAAGGCACCCGAGCCCATGCTGATCTGGCCGCAGTAGCCCACCAGGATGTTCACCCCGATGGCCGCGAGCGCAAGGATCAGGAAGGGCACGAGAATCGCCCGCAACAGGTAATCGCTCGCGAGCGCCGGCACCACCAGGCAAACGATCGCCAGCAGGGCCAGAACGAGCCACCGGTCCTGGTCGATGGGGAAGATCTGCTGGTCGGCGCGGTAGGAGGTCTTGAACTGACCGTTTTCGCGATAGAACATGGTCAGCTCCTCAGACGCGATCGATGATCTTCTCGCCGAACAACCCTTGGGGTCGGAAGAGAAGGAAGACGAGGGCGAGCACGTAGGCGAACCAGATCTCGATGCCGCCGCCGACGAAGGGGCCGAGGTAGACCTCGGAGAGCTTCTCGCCCACGCCGATGATGAGTCCGCCGATGATGGCGCCGGGCACGGAGGTCAGCCCGCCGAGGATGACCACGGGCAGCGCGCGCAGCGCCAGGGTGGTGAGCGAGAACTGCACGCCCAGCTTGGAGCCCCAGATGATGCCGGCGACCAGCGCGGTGACACCGGCGACGAACCACACGATGACCCAGATGCGGTTGAGCGCGATGCCGATGGACTGGGCGGCCTGGTGGTCGTCGGCCACCGCGCGCAGCGCGCGCCCGGTGCTGGTCTTCTGGAAGAACAGGCTGAGCGCGCCCACCAGCAGCGCGGCGATGCAGGCGGCGTAGACGTCCTCCAGGTTGATGAGCACGCCGCCGGGGAAGGTGCTCTCCATGAGGAAGACCGGGTCCTTGGGCATGCCCACGTTGATGGCGTAGATGTTCGAGCCGAACAGGGTCTGGCCCAGGCCGTCGAGGAAGTAGGTGATGCCCAGGGTGGCCATGAGCAGCGTCACGCCTTCCTGGTTGACCAGGTGGCGCAGCACGAGGCGCTCGATCAGCCAGGCCACCACCCACATCAGCGCGGCGGCCAGCACGAAGGCGATGGCGTTGGCCAGCACGAGGCTTTCGATGCCGATCCACTGCGGCACCCAGGTCGAGAAGCGCGCCATTGCCAGCGCGGCGAACAGCACCATCGCGCCCTGCGCGAAGTTGAACACCCCCGAGGCCTTGAAGATCAGCACGAAGCCCAGCGCCACCAGGGAGTACAGCATGCCGGCCATGAGGCCGCCGAAGAGCGATTCGAGGAAGAAGGCCATGGCTACATCTGCTCCATCAGTGGCTCGTGCCGAGGTAGGCGCGGATGACCTCCTCGTTGGTGCGCACCTCTTCGGGGGTGCCGTCGCCGATCTTCTTGCCGTAGTCGAGCACCACCACGCGATCGGAGATGTCCATCACCACCCCCATGTCGTGCTCGATCAGCACGATGGTGGTGCCGAACTCGTCGTTGACGTCCAGGATGAAGCGGCTCATGTCCTGCTTCTCCTCCAGGTTCATGCCCGCCATGGGCTCGTCGAGCAGCAGCACCTGCGGCTCCATGGCCAGCGCGCGGCCCAGGTCCACGCGCTTTTGCAGCCCGTAGGGCAGCGTGCCCACCGGCGTCTTGCGATAGGCCTGGATCTCCAGGAAGTCGATGATGTTCTCGACGAAGGCGCGGTGCTGCTCCTCCTCCTGCTGCGCCGAGCCCAGCCACTTCAGGCCCGCGAACGGGTGGCGAAACGCCTGCGCGAGCAAGCCGCTTCTCACGCGCAGGTTGCGCCCGCTCATGAGGTTGTCGATCACGCTCATGCCCTTGAACAGCGCCAGGTTCTGGAAGGTGCGCGCGATCCCCATCTCGGCCACCTGGCGGCTGTTCATGTGCCGGAAGGTCTGGCCCCGAAAGCTGATCGAGCCCTCCTGCGGCTGGTACACCCCGTTGATGCAGTTGAGCATGGAGCTCTTGCCCGCGCCGTTGGGCCCGATGATGGCGCGCACCTCGTGCTCTCGCACGTCGAAGCTGATGTCGGTCAGTGCCTTGACCCCGCCAAAGCGCAGGCTGATGTTCTTCACATCCAGGATCACCTCGCCGATCTTCTTGGCGCCCGCGCTGGCGGCCGCGCCCCCGGCGCTGCCCGACTCACCCGTTTGGTCCATGTCGATCTGCCTCATGCCGCATCCTTCACCGGTGCGAAGGTCTTGGCGTCTCGGATCTGCAGCGTGGCGCTGACCGAGCCCGTGCGACCGTCCTCGAACTTGACCTGCGTCTGGATGAACTGCTCGCGCTTGCCCGCGTACAGCGCCTCCACCAGCGCCTGGTACTTCTCGCCAATGAAGCCGCGGCGCACCTTGTTCGTGCGCGTGAGCTCGCCGTCGTCGGCGTCGAGCTCCTTGTGCAGCACCAGAAAGCGGCTGATCTGGCTGCCCGCCAGCCGCTCGTCTTGGCTCAAGTCGGCGTTGACCTGCTCCACGCACTGCGCGATGAGCTCGTAGACCTCGGGCTTGGCCGCCAGGTCGGTGTAGCCCGCGTACGGCAGGTTGCGCCGCTCGGCCCAGTTGCCCACGGCCTCGAAGTCGATGTTGACCATCACGCACACGCGATCTCGCCCGTCGCCAAAGGCCACCGCCTCCTTGATGTGCGAGAAGAACTTGAGCTTGTTCTCCACGTACTTGGGCGCGAACATGGCGCCGTCGTGCGCGCCCCCGCTCAGGCGACCCACGTCCTTGACCCGGTCGATGATCTTCAGGTGCCCCGCCGCGTCGATGAAGCCCGCGTCGCTGGTGTGGTACCAGCCCTCGGCGTCCAGCACCTCGGCCGTGGCCTGCGGGTTCTTGTGGTACTCCTTGAGCAGCCCGGGCGAGCGCACCAGGATCTCGCCCGTCTCGCTGAGCTTGATCTGCACGCCCTCGCAGGGCACCCCCACCGTGTCGGCCCGGGCCTCGTGGTCGGGCTGCAGGCACACGAAGACGGCCGTCTCCGTGGAGCCATAGAGCTGCTTCAGGTTCACCCCGATGCTGCGGTAGAAGCTGAAGAGGTCCGGCCCGATGGCTTCGCCCGCGGTGTAGGCCACGCGCACGCGGCTCAAGCCCAGGTTGTTGCGCAGCGGGCCGTAGACCAGCCAGTCGCCCAGGCGGTACTTCAGCCGCTCCCACGCGCCCACGGGCTTGCCGTCCATGAGGTCGGGGCCCACGCGGCGCGCCAGCCCCATGGCGCTGTGAAAGAGCCAGCGCTTGAGCGCGCCCGCGTCTTCCATGCGAATCATCACGCTGGTCAGCAGCCCCTCGAACACCCGCGGCGGCGCGAAGTAGTAGGTCGGCCCCACCTCCTTCATGTCGATGCTCACCGTGCCGCTGCTCTCCGGGCAGTTGACCACGTAGCCGCTGACCAGCCACTGCGCGTAGGAGAAGATGTTCTGCCCGATCCACGCCGGCGGCAGGTAGGCCAGCACCTCGTCGCCGGGCCCCAGCTTGTCAAAGCGCGCGCCAGCCCCCGCGCGGTCGAGCAGGCTGCGGTGCAGGTGCACCACCCCCTTGGGGTTGCCCGTCGTGCCGCTGGTGAAAAACATCGCCGCCACGTCATCGGGGCGGCCCTCATCGACCTGCTCGTCGAAGAAGCCAGGGTGCGCCCGATCGAACGCCTCGCCCGCGCGCACCAGCGCGTCCAGACTCTGCAGCCCCGCCTGCTCGTAGTTCCTCAGTCCGCGCGGGTCGTCGTACCAGATGCGCGTGAGCTGCGGGCACTGCCCCCGGATCTCCAGCATCTTGTCCACCTGCTCCTGGTCTTCCACCACGCACAGCCGAACCTCGGCGTTGTTGATCGGAAAGACACACTCGCCCGCCACCGCGTCCTGGTACAGCGGCACCGCGATCGCCCCCAGCGACTGCGCCGCCAGCATCGTCGCGTACAGCCTCGGGCGGTTCGCCCCTATCACCACCAGGTGCTCGCCACGGCGCAAACCCGCCTCGTGCAGTCCGCACGCCAGACCCCTCACCAGCCGCAGCATCTCGCCCCAGCTCGTCGTCTGCCAGATCCCGTACGCCTTCTCTCGCATCGCGGGTCGGTTGGGGTGTCGGGCGGCCTGCTGTTTCAGCTGGCGGGGGAAAGTGGTGTCCACGGAAAGGCTTTCTCAGAGAGGCACGTGTTGTTGGCGCGCGGCCAGGAAGCGGTCCTTGAGCTGGCGGTCGCTGGAGCCCGCCACCACGCCTTCGCCGTAGGACCAGTGCTCGAGGCCCAGCGGCACCCCCAGGCTCACGGCCTCGCACAGGCGCTGCACGGCCAGGCGGCCGTGACCGAAGCGCATGCTGCGTTCCAGCAAGGCGAGCGCGATGCGCTGGCTCTGCTCGCGTTGCACGGGCGAGGCACCGGGCGCGGCGCCGCGGCGGACCTGGCGCTTGAGCGAGCGCAACTGCTGGCGCCCGCCACGCGCGGGCGGCGAAGGCGGCGACGGTCTCATGCCGGTCCGTCCCCGGCCACCTCGACCGGCTTGTCGATCACGTACACCACGCCATTGAGCAGCGCGACGTGCGCGTCGTCGCGCGCGCGCGAAACCCGCACCTGGTAAGTGCCGATCTTTCGCGAGCGCGCCACCTCGGTGGCGTGCGCGATCAGCCACTCGCCCTCTTCCACCGCGGTGGAGATGCTCATCTGGGAGTCGACCAGCGTGGCAATGCTGCCGTACGTGTTGCAAGCCAGGCCGAGCGCCATGTCGCCGAGCGAGAAGATCGCGCCACCATGGCACCGCTTGTTGAAGTTGATGTGCATGCGCTGCACGCGCATGCGCAGCTTCACTTCACCGGGCGCGGCGTACAGCAGCTGCATGCCCATGGCCTGGCCGAAGCCATCGGCGCCCAGGCAGCGCGTGACCAGGGCCCGGGCCTGTTGCGCGCCACCGGGGGCGTGGCGCAGGCCGCGCTGCGGTCGCTGCTCCAGCCATTCCACCAGCGCGTCCATGCCCTCGCCGGACGGCGCGGACACCTTCTTCACCACCGGCGTCCATTCGGCGTGGCGGCGCAGGCCGATCATGGCGTTCAGGTCGGACTCGGTGCGGCGCGCGTCGGGCAGGTCGGCCTTGGTGACGACAAAGATGTCGGCGATTTCAAGAACGCCGGCCTTGATGGCCTGCACGTCGTCGCCCAGGCCCGGCGGGCAGGCCACGACCCGCGTGTCGGCGTAGCGCGTGATCTCCACCTCGGACTGGCCCGCGCCCACCGTCTCGACGATCACCACGTCGAAGCCAGCGGCGTCGAAGACGTCGATCACGTCGCCGGCCGCGGCGGCCAGGCCACCCAGGTGGCCGCGCGAGGCGAGCGAACGGATGAAGACGCCCTCGTCGGACTGGCGCTCGCCCATGCGGATGCGGTCGCCGAGCACGGCGCCGCCGGTGAAGGGGCTGGACGGATCGACCGCCACCACGGCCACGGTGCGACCGCGCTGGCGCAGGCCCACGATGAGCGCGGACACCAGCGTGGACTTGCCCGCGCCCGGTGGCCCGGTGACGCCGATGACATGCGCGCGGCCGGTGCGCCCAGCCACCGCCTGGCGCACGTCGTGCGCGCGCTCGTCGTTGCTTTCCAGGCTGCTGATGGCCCGCGCGAGGGTCAGGCGATCGCCGCAGGCGATGCGTTCGCTGAGGGTATTGATCAAGGCGATCACACCATCGTCAAGGGTTGACCGAAGCCGAGTTCCTTGCGCAGCGTGCCGCAGATCTCGCCGTGGGTGGCGCCGGCCTCGGCCGCCCGGACCACGTGCTCGAACACGTTCTGCTCGCGGTCGTTGGCCGAGCGCGCGAGCGCGGCGATGGCCTTGTCGACCTCGGCATTCGAGCGGTTCTTCTTGTAGGCGCCGAGGCGTTCCACGTAGGCACGCATGCGCTCGGGCGCCGGGTACTCGAGCGAGGGGTAGGTGGCCGGGTCTTCCTCCACCTGGTAGGCGTTGACGCCCACGATGGTCTGCTCGCCCGTGTCGACCCGCTTCTGGAAAGCCAGCGCGGACTCGCCGATCATCTGCTGCACGATGCCCTTCTCGACCGCCTGATACATGCCACCGGCGCCGTCGATCATGTCGATGATGGCGTTGATGCGCTCCTCCATCTGGTCGGTGAGCGACTCGATGTAGTACGAGCCACCCAGCGGGTCGATCACGTCGGTGAGGTGGGCCTCCTCGCGCAGGATGTTCTGCGTGGCCACGGCGATGCGCGCGGCCTCGGTCTTGGGCGTGGACAACACCTCGTCGTAGGCGTCGGTGTGCAGCGACTGAAGGCCACCGAAGATGCCCGCCATGGCCTGCGTGGTGACGCGCGCGATGTTGTTGAGCGGCTGCTGGCGCGTGAGGTCCACGCCCGAGGTCTGGCCGTGGAACTTGAAGCGCCAGGAGCGCGGGTCCTTGGCGCCGAAGCGCTCGCGGCACAGGCGCGCCCAGACGCGGCGGCCGGCGCGGAATTTGGCCACTTCCTCGAAGAAGCTGATCGAGATGTCGAAGAAGAAGGTGAAGCGCGGCAGGAACTGGTCCGGGTCCATGCCGGCGGCGATGCAGTCCTCGGCGTACTGGATGCCCGAGCACAGCGTGAAGGCCATGGCTTCGGCGGGCGTGGCGCCCGCCTGCTGCATGTGCTGGCCGACGATGGACAGCGGGTTCCAGTGGGGCACCTGCGCGTTGCAGAAGCGGATGTGGTCCACGATGACCCGGCGCGCGCCCTGCAGCGCGAGGCGGAAGAACATGTGGTTGGCCACGAAGTGCGAGATGCAGTCGCTCTGATTGGAGGTGCCGGTGATGCGCGTCCACGGAATGCCGCGGCGTCGCGCCACCGCGAGCTCGAAGGCCAGCAGGGTGAACGGCGAGGGGTCGTTCATCGCGGTGGAGATGCTGTCGATGGGCACACCATCGAGCGCGACCTGCATGTCGTCGGCGTTGTTGACCACGGTGCCACAGGTGCCGAGCAACTCGGCCGGCACCTCGTCGGCGTCGTAGCCGCGAAACACCGAGTTGCAGGGAATCAGCGACAGCGCCGAGGCGCCCAGGCCCAGGATCTCCTTGACGCGGACGTTGTAGTCCTCGGGCACGCCCAGGCCGATGAGCTGGCGCTGCGACCAGCTGCGGCCCCGGTACATGGTGGAATAGATGCCGCGCGTGAATGGGTACTGGCCCGGATAGCCCAGACTCTCCGCGTAGGACTCGGCGCGCCGGTCGCTGGGCGTGTACAGCGGCTTGACCGGGATGCCCGAGCGGTTGTGCACGGTGGCATCGCCCGGCACCGCCTTGGCGAACTCATCGGCCCAGCGCTGTTCGCCTTCGGGCACGGACGCGGCGTGCAGGTGCTTGTCGACGGCGTTCATGCTTGCGCTCCTTGCAGTTCGCGGCGCTTGGTCGTGAGCGCCTTCACGTGCTCGACCACTTCGTCCAGCGAGGTGCCCGGGTGGAACACCCGCGCCACGCCGCTCTCGAGCAACACACCTTCGTCCTTGTGCGGCACGATGCCACCGACGATCACCTGCACGTCGCCCAGGCCGGCCTCGCGCAGCGCGGCCATGAGCTGGGGCACGATGAGGTGATCGGTGGCCAGCGAGGAGATGCCGATCACGTCGGCGTCCTCTTCCAACGCCAGCTTCACCACGGTGGGAATTTCCTGCCACGGCGGCGTGTAGATCACTTCCATGCCCGCGTCGCGCAGGCAGGCCGCGATCACGCGGCTGCCACGGTCGTGGCCATCAAATCCGATCTTGGTGACGATCACCCTAGGCGGACGCTTCAACATCCTGCTTCTCCTTGACCAGCCCCACGAATTTCCGCGCCAGGGCGCGTGGGGTATCGCGTCCTTGGGGGTCGAACCAGAAAGGCGCCCAGTTCAGGGCGCCCATGAGCATCAGTCGCATCGAGCGGCGGTCGATGCCGGGCGCCAGCGGCAGGCCAGCAATGGCTTCGCGGAAGTAGCGCTCGTGGTTGCCGCGCAGATCGCGCAGGCGATCGGCGATGCGGGGAATGTCGTCGGGCAGCACGCGGATCAGCACCTGCGCGTAGTCGCTGTCGCGCAGCACGGTCTCCAGGTGGGCGCGGCACAGGGCCTCGAGCCGCTGCCAGGGATCGGCCTCGCGCGCCACGGCGGCGGCGGAAGCGGTTTCCAGCGCCTGCACGCCGGCGGCGTACACGGCCAGCAGCAGCTCGTCCTTCGAAGGGAAGTGGTAGTAGACCGAGCCCGCGAGCATCTTGGCCTCCACCGCGATGTCGCGCATGGACGTGCCCGCGTAGCCATGCAGCGCGAACAACCGCGCGGCTGCGTCGAGCAGATCGGGCAGGCGGTTGTCGGAGCGTGGACCCCGGGAGGTCTTGGTGGCGGCCGGCATATAAAAAGCAATCGTTCGTTAGGTTTAAGTGTGATTCCAGATTTGGCCGGTGTCAACCGGCACCCACCCAGGGTTTTCTTGGATCCGCCGTTCATCGGCTTGTGGGCCGCGCCACCGGCCGGGGTGTCGATGCCGCGTGGGCTGGGCCGTCGTGGTGATGCAATGCCCTATTGCGATCACTCAACACACACAGGAGAACCCCATGCGATTCATCGTGATGGTCAAGGCCACGGCCGACAGCGAAGCGGGCGTGATGCCCACCGAACAGGAGCTGGCCGAGATGGGCCGCTTCAACGAAGAACTGGTGAAGGCCGGCGTGATGGTCTCGGGCGAAGGCCTGCACCCGAGTTCGCAGGGCGCGCGCGTGCGCTTCTCGGGCCAGCAGCGCAGCGTGATCGACGGCCCCTTCGCCGAGACCAAGGAGCTCGTCGCCGGCTTCTGGATCTGGCAGTGCGCCTCGCTGCAGGAAGCCATCGACTGGGTCAAGCGCTGCCCCAACCCCATGCGCAGCGACTCGGAGATCGAAATCCGCCGCGTCTTCGAGGCCGAGGACTTCGGCGAGGCCTTCACGCCCGAGCTGCGTGAACAGGAGGAGCGGCTGCGCGAACAGCTGAGCGCGCAGCACAAGCGCTGAGACAGCGGGTTTCCTTATTGAGGGGGCACCAGCCTTCGGTTCATCGCTTGAATTCTTCAGGCAAGCATCACATGTGATACTGTACATAAATACAGTATCTGGATGCCATGCCCTCCCCCTCGGCCGAGCCTTCGGCCCTCCCCCCGTCCGCGGCGCCCTGGCCGCGCCGCGTGGCCGACGCCCTCTGGCGCGGCCATGAGATCGGCGCGCCGCTGGCGCGCGTGCACCCCTCGGGCTGGGACGCGCTGGACCGCGAGCTGCCCGGCGGCGGCTGGCCCTGCCGCGCGCTCACCGAGGTCTTGCAGGCCCGCGCCGGCGCCCATGAGTGGCGCCTGCTCGCGCCCTGCCTGCCGCGCCTGGCCAGCGCGGGGCGCCGCCTGGCCCTGGTGGGGCCGCCCTGGGTGCCGCATGGGCCGGGGCTGCAGCAGCTGGGACTGCCGGCGCGCCAGCTGATCTGGGTACAAGCCGACAGCGAGGCCGAGCGCCTGTGGGCGAGCGAGCAACTCATCCGCGCCAACGCCTGCGGTGCGCTGCTGGCCTGGCTGCCGCAGGCCAGCCCCGAGGCCTTGCGCCGTCTGCAAGTGAGCGCGCAAGGCAACGACGGCCTGGTGCTGCTGTTCCGCCCGCGGGCCGCGCGGCACCAGGCCTCGCCCGCGCCGCTGCGCCTGCTGGTGCAGCACAGCCCCGACTGGGCCCTGCGCGTGCGCCTGTTCAAGCGCCGCGGCCCGCCGCACGACAGCGAATTGCGCCTGCCCTCGGTGCCGGGCACGCTGGACGCCGTGATCACGCCGCGCCTGCGCGCGCTGGGCCGATGGACCCCTGAAAGCGAGGAGGCCGCCGATGTGGTGGGCCGCACTGATCCTTCCCGAAGCGAGCGGCGACAGCGGCAGCGCGCCTGAAGCGCCAGGACGGCGCCTCGCCGAACTGGGCACCTGGGCCTTGCAATTCACGCCGCGGGTGGCACAGGTCGAGGGCGCCACGCTCATGGAGCTGGAGGCCAGCCAACGCCTGTTCGGCGGCCAGGCGGCGCTGCGCGAGCGCGTGCGCGAGGCGGCCGCGGCCGAGTTCGGCATCCACCGCATCGGCTGGGCCCCCACCGGCCTGGCCGCGCTGGCCTTCGCGCGCGCGGGTGTCGAGGGCATCGACCCCGGTGTGCCGCTGGCGCACGCCCTGGATCGCTTGCCGATGGACACGCTCGGTGCCGTGGCCCCGCACCGCGGCACGCTCGCGCGCCTGGGCTGCCGCACGCTGGGCGACCTGCGCCGCCTGCCGCGCGCGGGCCTGGGCCGGCGCTTCGACGCCGCGCTGCTGGAGGCGCTGGACCAGGCCCATGGCCAACGCCCCGAGACACACGGCTGGCTCGCGCCCCCCGAGACCTTTCGCGCGCGGCTGGAACTGATGTCGCGCGTGGAAGACGCGCCTTCGCTCATGTATGGCGCGCACCGTCTGCTGCTGCGTCTGGGTGGCTGGCTGAGCGCGCGGCACCGCGGCGTCACGGCCTTCGCGCTGCGCTGGGCGCACGACGCCCTGCGCGCGCGCGCCGCGGGCGAAGGCGGCGAACTGGTGTTGCGCACGCGCACGCCCACGCGCCGCGTCGAGCACCTGACGCGCCTGCTCGCCGAGCACCTGGCGCGCACCGAACTGCTGGCCCCGGTGGGTGAGCTGGAACTGGAGGCCCTGGACACGCAGCCGCTGGCGCCGCCCAGCGCCTCGCTCCTGCCCGACGACGGCGCGAGCGACGCCGCGCTGGACGACGCCCTGGAGCGCCTCGCGGCGCGGCTGGGCGCGGCGCGCGTGCTGCGGCCCGTGCCGCTGGACGACCACCGGCTCGAGCACATGCAGCGCTGGCAGCCTGTGGGCGAACCCCTGCCGCGTGCCCGTCCCGCGCCCTGCGCCGCCGACCGAACGCCGCAGCCGAGCTGGGTGCTGCCCCAGCCCTTGCGACTGCCGGTGCGCGATCACCGGCCCGTGTACCGCGAGACGCTGCAACTCATCGCCGGGCCGCACCGCGTGGAAGGCGGCTGGTGGGACCGCGCGCCCGGCGGCGTCCAGCACCGCCACGCGCAGCGCGACTACTTCGTCGCGTTCGACGCTCGGGCGGGCGTGCTCTGGGTGTTCCAGGAACGCCTGGCCGACGAAGGCGGCGCCTGGTACCTGCATGGGGTGTTTGCATGAACACGCCCGCCCTGCCCGCCTACGCCGAGCTGCACTGCCTCAGCAACTTCACCTTTCTGCGCGGCGCCAGCCACCCCAAGGAACTGGTGCGGCGCGCGGCGCAACTGGGCTATGCCGCGCTGGCCATCGCCGACGAATGCTCCATGGCCGGCGTGGTGCGCGCGCATGTGGAGGCCAAGGCGCGCGGCCTGCCACTGATCATCGGCGCGCAGTTCCGCGTGGACGACGCGCCCTTCACACTGGTCGCGCTGGCGCAGAACCGCAACGGCTATGGGAACCTGTGCGAGCTGATCTCGCGGCTGCGCCGCGCCAGCCCGACCAAAGGCGAATACCGCCTTCGCCTGGCCGACATCGACCCCACGGCGCTGGCCGATTGCCTGGTGCTCGCCGCGCCCGAGCGCGGCACGCCGCTGCCGCGCCTGATCGAACTCGCGCGCTGGCTGCTCACCGGCTTCAGCGGGCGCTGCTGGTTCGCGGTCACGCTGCTGCGCCAGCTCGACGACGAGGCCTGGCTCGCGCGCCTGCGCGAAACCGGCGAACTCAGCGCCATCCCGCTCGTGGCCACGGGCGACGTGCTGATGCACCGGCGCTCGCGCCAGGCCCTGCAGGACGTGCTCAGCGCCACGCGTCTGGGCCGCCCGCTCAACGACTGCGGCCGGCAACTGCAGCCCAACGCCGAGCGCCACCTGCGCTCGCGGCTGCGCCTGTCCACCACCTACCCGGCCGATCTGCTGGCCGAGACCTTGCGCGTGGCCGAGCGTTGCGCCTTCTCGCTCGACGAGTTGCGCTACCAGTACCCGGCCGAGGTGGTGCCCCGAGGGCGAACGCCCGCGTCCTACCTGCGCGAACTCACGGAACGGGGCGCGGCGCGGCGCTGGCCCGCGGGCACACCCGACAAGGTGTGCGCGCAGATCGAACACGAACTCGCGCTCATCGCCGAGCTGCGCTACGAGCATTACTTCCTCACCGTGGCCGACATCGTGCGCTTCGCGCGCGGGGAAAAGATCCTGTGCCAGGGCCGCGGCAGCGCGGCCAACTCGGTGGTCTGCTACTGCCTGGGCGTGACCGAGGTCGATCCGCAGCGCCAGACCGTGCTGTTCGAACGCTTCCTCAGCAAGGAGCGCAACGAGCCGCCCGACATCGACATCGACTTCGAGCACGAACGGCGCGAGGAGGTGATCCAGTACCTCTACCGAAAGTACGGCCGCGAGCGCGCCGCGCTCACCGCCACCGTCATCACCTATCACCGGCGCAGCGCCATCCGCGACGTGGGCAAGGCCCTGGGTTTCGACGCCGAGGTCATCGACCGCCTGGCCAAGGAGCAGCAGTGGTTCGACGGCCGAACGCCGTCGGCCGAACGCCTGCTGGCCGTGGGACTGCGGCCCGACGACCTGGCCGTGCGCCAGCTCATCGACCTGGTCGGCGTGCTCACGGGCGAGGCCATCGGCCAACAGGAGGACAAGGCCAGCGACGTGTTCACGGGCTTTCCGCGCCACCTCTCGCAGCACGTGGGCGGCTTCGTGCTCACGCAGGACCCGCTCACGCGCCTGGTGCCGGTGGAGAACGCGGCCATGGAAGGCCGCACCGTGATCGAGTGGGACAAGGACGACCTCGACGCCCTGGGTCTGCTCAAGGTGGACGTGCTCGCGCTGGGCATGCTCACTGCGCTGCGCAAGGCCCTGGTCTCCATCGGCCAGCAACGCGGCCGCCCCTTCGAGCTGCAGGACATCCCCGACGGCGACGATCCCACCTACGACATGATCTGCGAGGCCGACACCATCGGCGTGTTCCAGATCGAATCGCGCGCGCAGCAGAGCATGCTGCCGCGCCTGCGGCCCCGCACCTTCTACGACCTGGTGATTGAGGTCGCGATCGTGCGGCCCGGCCCCATCCAGGGCGGCATGGTGCACCCCTACCTGAACCGGCGGCAGGGGAAAGAGCCGGTGAACTTCGAGAAAGACGAACTCAAACCCGCGCTCGAGCGCACCCTGGGCGTGCCCGTGTTCCAGGAGCAGGTCATGCAGCTGGCCATCATCGCCGCCGGCTTCACACCCGGCGAAGCCGACGAGCTGCGCCGCGCCATGGCCGCGTGGAAGCGCAAGGGTGGCCTGCACAAGTACCACGAGAAGATCGTCAAAGGCATGACCGGCAACGGCTACTCGGCCGAATTCGCCGAGTGCATCTACCAGCAGATCCACGGCTTCTCGGACTACGGCTTTCCCGAGAGCCACGCCGCGAGCTTCGCGCTGCTGGTCTACGCCTCCTGCTGGATCAAATGCCACCACCCGGCCGCCTTCCTGGTCGCGATGCTCAACAGCCAACCGCTGGGCTTCTACACGCCCAGCCAGCTGGTGCAGGACGCGCAGCGCCATGGCGTGGTGGTGCGCCCGGTGGACGTGTGCCACAGCGACCGGGACTGCACGCTGGAAGACCTGCCGCGCGAACCCGCGGTGCGCCTGGGCCTGAACCGCGTGGGCGGCCTGTCGCGCGCGGCGGCGGACCGCATCGCCGCCGCGCGCCGCGACGCGCCTTTCCAGGACGCCGAAGACCTCGCGCGGCGCGCGGGCCTGGACCAGCGCGAGCTGCAGGCCCTGGCCGCGGCCGACGCGCTGATCGGCCTGTCCGGCCACCGGCGCCTGCAGATGTGGGACGCGGCGGCCCTGCGCGCGCCGCCCGCGCTGCTGCGCCAGGCCCCCGTGCACGAGGCGCCCATCGAACTGCCGCCCGCGCCCGAGGGCGAGGCCATCGTCTGGGACTACGCGGCCACGCGCCTGACGCTGCGCCGCCACCCGTTGGCCTTGCTGCGGCCGCAGCTGAGCGCGCGGCGCCTGATGACGGCCGAGGAACTCAAGGCCTTGCCCGACAAACGCTTCGCGCGCGCCTGCGGCATCGTCACCGTGCGCCAGCAGCCGCAGACGGCCAACGGCACCATCTTCGTTTCCCTGGAGGACGAGACCGGCGCGGTGCAGGTGATCGTCTGGCGCCATGTGCGCGAGCGCCAGCGCGCCGAACTGCTGCACGCGCGGCTGCTCGCAGTGCACGGCGTGTGGCAGCGCGAGGGCCCGCTGTGCAACCTGATCGCGGGACGGTTGGAAGACCTCACCCCGTTGCTCGGTCGGCTGGCGACCGAAAGCCGGGATTTCCACTGATTCGCTTTCGGGACCTCGTGTTTGTTGACGCCGTCCCCCTTCTTCTCATGAACGCCCCGTCCACCCAAGGCCCTGACGGCGCGTATGCCCTCGGCGACACGCCGCACGATTGCTTGTTCCCGCGCCCCGCCTGAGCGCCGCGCCTCAGCCCGGCGCCGCCACCGCCGAGCGCCGCATCAGCAGCAGCGCCGTCGTCAGGCAAGCCAAGGCGATCACCGCCGCGCCGGCCAGCGTGACCAGGTGCAGCGACTCCACGAAGGCGCCGCGCGCCAGCGCGGCGAACAGCGGACCGTCCGATCCGCCCAGCGCCTTGGCCGCGTGCAGCGCGCCCGCCAGCGTGTCGCGCGCCGCGTCGGCGGCCGGGGCGGGCAAGGCCGCCGGCATCGCCGCGCCCACGCGCGCCTGGTACCAGGCCACGCCCAGGCTGCCCAGCAAGGCCACGCCCAGCGCGCCACTCAGCTCGGATGCGGTCTCCGACAGCGCCGAGGCCGCGCCCGCGCGCTCGGGCGGGGCCGAGGTGATGATGATCTCGTTGCCCAGCGTGAACACCGGCGCCATGCCCAGGCTCATGATCACCGTGCCCGCCACCAGCCAGGGCAGGCCCGTGCCGGTGTCCACCATCAGCAGCATCAGGAAGCCGATCACCGCCGCCACCTGGCCGCCGACGAGGATGCGCACCGGTGCGAACCAACCCGCCAGGCGCGGCGCGCCCAGCGAACCGACCACGAAGGCCAGCGCCCAGGGCAAGGTCACCAGGCCCGCGCTCAGCGGGTCGAGCGCGCGCACCACCTGCAGGTACTGCGTGATGAAGATGTAGATGCCAAACATGGCCAGGCAGGACAGCGCGTAGGCCGACAGCGCGGCGGCGAAGCGCGGCTGGCGGAACAGCGCGATGTCGAGCAGCGGGTGCGCCAGTCGCGACTGGCGGCGCACGAACACCCAGCCCAGGGCCACGCCCGCCAGCAGTGGCAGCAGCCCGGCCGCCACCAGGCCGTCGGTGGCGATGGTCTTGATGCCGTAGACCGCCGCCAGCACCGCGGCCAAGGACAGCAAGGCGCTCGCCAGATCGAGCGGGCCGGCCTCGGGGTCGCGGAACTCGGGCAGCAGCAGCGGACCCAGCACCAGCAGCAGCACCATCACCGGCACCGCCACCAGAAAGACCGAGCCCCAGTGGAACCACTGCAGCAGCGCGCCGCCCACCAGCGGGCCGATGGCCGCGCCCATGGAGAAGCTCGCGATCCACACCCCGATGGCGAAACGGCGCTGCGCCTCGTCGTGGAACATGTTCCGGATCAGCGACATGGTGGACGGCGCGAGCGTGGCGCCGGCCACGCCCAGCAGGGCGCGCATGGCGATCAGCATCTCGGCGCTGGTCGAATAGGCGGCGATCAGCGAGGCCAGGCCAAAGGCGGCGGCACCGATCAGCAGCAGCTTGCGCCGACCGATGCGGTCGCCCAGGTTGCCCATGGTGATGAGGAAGCCCGCCACCAGGAAACTGTAGATGTCGACCATCCACAGCAGTTGCGCGGCGCTGGGCCGCAGTTCGGCGCTGAGCACGGGCAGCGCGAGATTGAGCACGGTCATGTCCATGGCATAGACCATGCAGGGCAGCGCGATCACCGCCAACCCCAGCCATTCGCGGCTGGTGGCCTCGGCCGGCGCGGATGAAGTGTGTTCAGACATCGAGAATCACCTTGAAGCCCCCATAGATCAAACCCCAGGTCTCGACGACGCGCGTGGCGCCGTACTCCTTGCAGACCGCCGCGGCGTCTTTGCAGTGTTTCAGGTAGGCCTCGCGGTTGGCGGTGGGAACAGGGGCCATGAATCCATCGACGTAGCTCATTTCACTGTCTCCTGGGTGGGTCTGGGAAGGAATTGCAGTTCGAGGTGGCGGCGCAGCACGCGCAGGCACTCAACCGCGGGCTCGATCGACTGCCGGGACTTGACCAGCAGCAGCGAGCCCTGGACCACGGCCTGGATGTACAGCCCCAGGGCCTCGGCGCTCCAGCGCGCGCGCGGCACGTGCTGGCGCTTGGCGGCCGCGATCAGCTCGGTGAGCATGTCCACGTGCACCCCGATGTGGCGGTCGCAGACCTCGCGCAGGACGGGGTGCGTGATGTGCACCTCCTGCACCAGGGTGCCGAGCACGCAGGTGATCTCGGCGATCTCGCCCTGCAGCAGCTCGATACGGAAATCGACGTAGCCCAGCAGGCGCTGCAGGGGGTCGGCCCTGTCCATGTAGCCGGCGTGGCGAAACAGCTCGTCGGCCTCTTCGCCGAAGCGCTGCGCGGCGGCGGCGAACACGTCTTCCTTGGTCTTGAAGTGGTGGAAGAACGCGCCCTTGGTGAGGGCCGTGGCAGCGCACAGCTCGTCCACCGTGGTGGCGGCGTAGCCCTTGGTGCGAACCAGGGTCATGGCCGCTTCGAGCAGTCGGTCGCGGGAGCTGGGCGCGGGAGTGGCCATGGCAATTTCCGGGGGGCTGACGGGAAGGGATCGCAGACTACCGACCAGTTGGTATGTTCGTCAAGCGGCGGGCCGGGGCATCCGGCAAACGGCGAACCTGCCGCGCACAGCGCGCATGGCGGTCCGTCACACCGCGTGCGCGGCCCACAGGGCGCGCACCGCTCGCCGCCATTCGCGCGGCGGCACCGGCGCCTGCGGCGCGTTCACGCGCAGCGCCAGCGCATTGAGCGCGCCATTCATCATGGCCACCGCGAGCTCCAGGCGGCAGTCGAGGCGGATCGCCCCAGCCGCGATCGCGGCCTGCATGCCCTCGGCGAGCGAGGCCTGGCTCAGGCGGTCGTCCAGCGCCTGCCAGCGGGCCCAGCCCAGCACCGTGGGCGCGTCGATCATGAGGATGCGGCGCGCCTCGGGCTCCGAGGTCTTCTCGATCCAGCGGATGGAGCCCTGCACCAGGGCGTCCAGCGGGTCGCGCCGCGCGTCGGCCGCCCGCTCCACGGCAGGCACGATGTCCTCGCACACCGCCAGGCACACCGCCTCGAACAGCGCGGCCTTGTCGGCGAAGTGGTGGTACATCGCGCCGCGCGCCACGCCGGCCTCCTGCAGCACCGCTTCGGTGGCGGTGCCGGCATACCCCTGTTCGCCAAACATGCGGCGCGCCACGGCGATGAGGCGCGCGCGGGTGGCGCTGGCGCGTTCGGCGTTCTTCATGCGTGCTCCTTTTTGATCTTCCCGATCATTGACAGACAGTCTGTCGGTATTTTACATTGAACAAACCGACTGACTGTCTATTTTTAGGAGATTGCCGTGACCCAAACTTCCCGCTACCAGGATCGCTACCCCATCGTCGTGACGCCGGACATTCGCGCCTGCCAAGCCTTCTGGGAGCAGCGCCTGGGCTGGCAATGCGGCTTCGCCAGCAGCTGGTTCGTGTGGCTGTGCGCCGACGACGGCAGCGCCTCGCTGGCCTTCATGGCGCCCGACCACCCCTCGGCCCCGCCCGGGCCCGAACCCTTCGGCGGCCAGGGGCTGTGCTTCGAATTGCAGGTGGCCGACGCGGCCGCCGCGCACGCGGATTTCCTGGCGCGCGGCGGTGTGGCAGGCCTGTCCTTGCGCGACGAGGCCTTCGGCCAGCGCCGCTTCGGCTTTCGCGACCCCTCGGGCCTGTGGGTGGACGTGGTCGAGCAGATCGAGCCGCAGACCGGCTTCTGGGACCGCTACAGGGTCTGAGGCTCAGTCGCCGGTGGGCGAAAGGCGGAACTGCTCCACCACCTTCTGCGTGCCCAGGGTGCGCGCCAGCGCCCCCAGGTTCTTCGCCCGCCTGGTGCGCAGCATCATGCGGTACTCGAAGGCATCGCCCTCTTCCAGCCGATAACTCAGGTTGGCGATGGTGAAGCCGTGCGCCTTGAGCAGCTGGCGCAGGTCGGCTTCGGGCATGGCCTTGAGGCGGTCAAAGCGCACCATGAGCTGGGCGTAGATATGCGTCGGCACCACGCGTTCGACGCGGTGCAGCAGCACCAATGTCGCCAGCGTCAACACCGTGGCGAGCACCGCCGGGAAGTAAAAGCCGATGCCCATGAGCACGCCGATGGAGGCGGTGATCCAGATGGACGCCGCGGTGGTGAGGCCGCGCACCGTGAGGCCCTCCTTGAAGATCACGCCCGCGCCCAGGAAACCGATGCCGGTCATGATGCCCTGCGCCATGCGCGTGGGGTCCATGGTCACGTTGCCCTTGCTGTTCTGCTCGAACCAGACTCCCTGGTACAGCGTCACCAGCATCAGCAGGCTGGAGGCCAGGCACACCAGGGTGTGGGTGCGAAAGCCCGCGGGCCGGCCATGGAAACTGCGCTCCAGGCCGATCAGGCCGCCGGCCACCATGGCAAAGAGCAGGTGCCGCGCGATTTCCTTGTAGAGCGCCAGGGTCTCGGGATCGGGCAGGTTCAACGGGTCCATCGCGGTTCCTCCTGCCCCATGCTACGCCGAGGCCCGCCTTGCTCCGCGGCGTGAAATCCCTTAGCGCAGCGGGCTCACCCTTTGCCCAGGGGGGGTCGCCCGAAGAGGCTGGACGCGTTGCTGATCGGCCCCAACTCGGCGGCCGCGGCCAGCAGCGAGGGCGCCAGTTCCTGCATGCGCGCCACGCCCAGGCGCGTGCGCGGCCCCGCGATGCTGATGACGCCAATGGCCTCGTGGCGACGCATCACTGGCGCTGCCATCGCGCTCATGCCAGGCGCGAACACCTCGTCGATCATGGCGTAGCCCCGCACGCGGGCCGCGTGCAGGAAGCCCAGCATCGCCTTGACCGTGGTCGGCGCCTTGGGGCCGTAGTCCTTGGGTTGCCCGAAGCCCTGTCGCGTCACCAGCTCCAGCGCTCGCTCGTCGCTGAGCGTGTGCAGCCAGGCATGGCCCGAGGCCGAGCAAGACAGCCACACGTCCGCGCCCATGTCGGGGTCGTACCGCACGCCTTGCTGGCGCACGCCCTGGGCCTTGGCCACGAAGGTCAGGCGGTCGTCGTCCACCAGGGACAGGCGCACCAGCTCGCCCGACTGCTGCGCCAGCCGCTCCAGCAAGGGCCCGGCGATATCGACGATGCCGCCGTGGCTGAGGTAGCCCAGGCCAATGGAGACCACCTTGGTGGTGAGCTGGTAGTCGCCCTGCTTGCGCTTCTGGCGCACATAGCCGCGCTGCTGCAGATCGGCCAGCAGGCGGTGGCAGGCGCTCAGCGGAATGTCCAGCTCCTCGGCCATGAGGGCCAGGGGCAGGCCGTCGGGGTGGCGCGACAGGTGCTCGAGCAGCGAGAGGCCGCGGTCCAGGGCAAGGTTCATGTCTCGAGAGTTTTGTGATGCGGAAGCTGTTTCCAGCCTGGAAAGTGTTTCCTGTGGCGGCACAAAAATCGCCTCACCGCCAAGCGACAACAGGAGACGACTGTAGGCCAGGCGCCCTTTCCGGCCAAGCCCGCCGCCGCATTCCCGCCCCACCATGACCGCCACCGTCCACATCCTCAACGGCCCCAACCTGAACCTGCTGGGCGTGCGCGAGCCGCACCTCTACGGCCACACCACCCTGGCCCAGGTGCAGGACCGATGCCTGGCCTTGTCCGCCGAACTCGGCCTGCGCTGCGCGTTCCGCCAGTCCAACCACGAGGGCGTGCTCGTGGACTGGGTTCAGGAAGCGCGCGCCGAGGGGGCGGCCGTGATCATCAACCCGGCCGGCTTGTCCTTCCGCTCCATTCCGCTGCTGGACGCGCTCAAGATGCTCGAGCAGCCCGTGATCGAGGTCCACCTCACCAACATCCACCGCCGCGAGGCGCCGTACAGAGACTCGCTCACCTCGCTGGCCAGCACCGGCGTGATCTGCGGGCTGGGGCCCATGGGCTACGAGCTCGCGCTGCACGCGGTCGCGCAGCGGCTGCGCGAGACCACCACCTGACGCGCTTTCCTTCACAACAACCGCCATTCCCTGGAGACAAGCACCATGAACCGCACCATCGATCGTCGCTCCCTCCTCTGCGCCGGCGCCGGCCTGGCCGCCGGGGCGCTGCTGCCCGGGCGGGCCCGCGCCCAGACCAAGCTGCGTTTCGCCGCGGTGTTCTCGGACACCGACATCCGCGCCGAGATGATCAAGCGCCTGGGCGCCGACATCGCGCCCGATCACAGCATCGAAGCCCACCTCAACTCCACGCTGTTTCGCCAGGGCACCGAGCTGGTGGCCCTGCAGCGCGACAACCTGGAGATGGGCAACATCGCGCCGCAGGACATCTCCAAGCAGGTGCCGGCCTGGTCGGTTCTGACCTCGGCCTACCTGTTCCGCGACGCCAACCACCTCAACGCCTTCTTCGCCAGTGAACTGGGCGCGCAGATGAAGAAGCAGGTGGAGGACCAGCTCAAGGTGAAGATCCTGGGCCCCACCTTCTTCGGCACGCGCCATGTGGGCCTGCGAGGCAAGAAGAAGGTCAATGTGCCGGCCGACCTGGCCGGCGTGAAGCTGCGCATGCCCGCGGGCGACGCTTGGCAGCTGCTGGGCCGATCGCTCGGCGCCAACCCCACGCCGCTGGCCTACGCCGAGACCTACACCGGCCTGCAGACCGGCACCGTGGACGGCCAGGACAACCCGCTGCCCAATGTGCAGAACATGAAGTTCTACGAGGTCATGGGCCAGATCGTGCTGACCTCGCACCTGGTGGCCTTCGACCTGCTCACCATGAATCTCAAGGCCTGGCAGGCCATGGCGGCGGACAAGCAGAAAGCCTTCCAGGCGGCGGTCGACAAGGCCATCACCTGGAGCGCCAACGAGCACGTCAAGCGCGAGGCGGAGCTGGCCGAGGGCTTCAAGCGCCAGGGGCTGGACGTGTACGTGCCCAACATCAACGCGTTCCGCGAGCACGCGCAGAAGATCTACCTGGCCTCCGACGAAGCGAAGGCCTGGGCCCCGGGGATCATCGACAAGATCGCCGCGATCAAGTGATGCGCCTGCTCGCGCGGGCGGCCGAGGCCGTGGCCGCCCTCCTTCTCGGCGTGATCTTCCTCGCCTTCATCCTGCAGATCGCGCTGCGCTACCTGTTCGATCTGCCGGTGGGCTGGACGGCCGAGATTTCGCTCGTCGCCTGGCTCTGGCTGATCCTGTGGGGCGCCGCCTTCGTGCTGCGCGACGAGGAGGAGATTCGCATCGACCTCCTCAAGGCGCTGTTCGGCCCGCGCGGGCAACGCGTGCTGGCCTCCATCGGCTCCATCGCCACCGTCGCGCTGTTCGCACTGGCCATGCCCGCCACCTGGGACTACGTGAGCTTCATGAAGGTGGAGAGCAGCTCGTACATGAAGATCCGCTTCGACTGGCTGTACTCGATCTACCTCGTGTTCGCCGCCGCCGTCATCGCGCGCCACCTGTGGCTGATCGTGAACGCCCTGCGCGGACGCTCGTCGGCCGACTCCACGCACATAGGTTCCCTGTGAATCCGACGAGTCCGTTCTCATTGGCCGTGGCGGCCATCGTCCTGCTGAGTCTGATGGGCGTGCCGATCGGCCAGGCCATGATCGGCGCGTCCATCCTGTACCTATGGCTCAAGGGCATGGACATGGGCAGCGCGGCCGAGCAGCTGCTCAACAGCACCTACTCCAGCTACCTGCTGCTGGCCATTCCGCTGTTCATCCTGGCCGCCAGCTTCATGAGCTCGGGCAGCGTGCTCGATCGGCTGCTGCGCTGGTGCAACGCGCTGGTGGGCCGCTTTCCCGGCGGCCTGGCCCAGGTCAACGTGCTGCAGAGCGTGGTGTTCGCCAGCATGTCGGGCTCGGCCCTGGCCGACGCCGCCGGCTCGGGCAAGCTGATGCAGGCCATGATGACGCGCGATGGCCGCTACCCGCCCGCCTTCGCGGCCGCGCTCACCGCCGTCTCGGCGGTCATCGGGCCCATCCTGCCGCCGTCGATTCCGCTGGTGTTGTACGCGCTGGTCTCGGGCACCTCCATCGGCTACCTCTTCCTGGCCGGCGTGCTGCCCGGGCTCTTGTTGGGTGCGGTGCAGATGGCGCTGATCCACTACCTGGCCAAGCGCCACCGCTTCCCGGTGGAAGACCCGGTGCCGATGCGCGAGCTGCCGGGCATCACACGCGAAGCCCTGCCCGCGCTGATGATGCCCGTGCTGCTGCTGGGTTGCCTCTACAGCGGCATCACCACGCCCACCGAAGCCGCCGGCGTGGCCGCCGCCTACGCCCTGCTCATCTCGGCCTTCTACTACCGCAGCCTGGGCCTGCGCGACGTCTACCAGTCGCTGCAGCAGAGCGCGCGCACCAGCGTCTCCATCGGCATCCTCATCGCGGGCGCCACGGTGTTCAACTTCGTCATCACCTCGGAGAACATCCCCGCCTCGCTGAGCGCGATGATGCGCGGTCTGGAGCTTTCGCCCTTCACCTTCCTGCTGCTCGCCAACCTGTTGCTGCTGGTGCTGGGCGCCTTCCTCGAAGGCTCGACCATCATCCTGGTGATCCTGCCGGTGTTGCTGCCCACGGCGGTGGCGCTGGGCGTGGACCCGGTGCACTTCGGCGTGGTGGCCGTGCTCAACATCATGATCGGCCTGGTCACGCCGCCGTATGGCCTGCTGTTGTTCATGATGACGAAGATCGCCGACGTTTCGCTGGGGGCGCTGGTGCGCGCCACCCTGCCCTTCCTGGGCGTGATGATGATCGCGCTGGCCATCACCACCTTCTGGCCCGACTTCGTGCTCTTCCTGCCGCGCCTGGCGGGCTACACGGGTTGATGTCCGGGGACGCCGCGGCATGGACACGCCCCGCATCGACGGCCACACCCGGGTGATCGCCCACCTGGGCCATCCCACGCACAGCTTCAGGGCGCCGCTGATCTACAACCCCTGGTTCGCGGCCAGCGGCACCAACGCCGTGGTCGTGCCCCTCGATTGCCCCGCCGGTGCGCTGGAGACCTTGCTGCCGCCGCTGATGGCGGCACCCAATGTGCTGGGTGCGCTGATCACCATGCCGCACAAGCGGGGCGTGGTGGCGCTGCTCGACGAGGTGTCGCGCACCGCGCGGGTGGCCGGCGCCTGCAACGCCGTCAAGCGAACGGCCGACGGCCGCCTGATCGGCGACATGTTCGACGGGGAGGGCTTCGTGCGCGGCGTGCAGGGCAAGGGCCTGGTGCTGAGCGGCGCGAGCGCGCTGGTGGTGGGCAGTGGAGGTGTGGGCTCGGCCATTGCCGCGTCACTCGCGGCGGCGGGCGCAACCCGCCTGGCGCTGTTCGACACCAACGGCGCGGCCAGCGCGGCCCTGCGCGAACGCCTGTTGGCGGCCTACCCCGCGCTGGAGGTGCGCACCGGCGCACGCGATCCGGCGGGGTTCGACCTCGTGGTCAACGCCACGCCGCTGGGCATGGAGCCGGGCGACCCGCTGCCCCTGGACGTGGACCGCCTGGAGCCGCGCAGTCTGGTCGGTGAGGTGGTGATGCGCGAACGCGTCACGGCCTTCCTGTCGGCCGCCCAGGCGCGCGGCTGCCGCGTGCAGGTGGGCACCGACATGCTGTTCGAGCAAATCCCCGCCTACCTCGAATTCTTCGGTCTTCCCGTGGCCACGCCCGGGCGCCTGCGTGAGCTTGCGGCGCTCGACAGGCCACCCGCCGCCCCCTGAGCGACGCCGCCACCGCGCGCGAGCGGAACGCGCTGAGGCACCGCCAGCGGCCCCACCACTCCGGCGATCCACTGCATGAACACCTGAACGCGCCGCGGCAGGTGCCGCCGGTGCGCGTACAGCAGGTTCACCGGCAGTGGCGCGGGCCGGTGGCGCGGCAGCAGTTCCACCAGCTCGCCGGCGCGCAGGCGCTCGGCCACGCCCCAGCGCGGCACCTGCACGATGCCCAGGCCCGCGAGGCAGGCACCCATGTAGGCCTCGGAGTTGTCCACGGTGAGCGCGCCCGCCATGGCGACGCGGCGCGCCTGACCGCCGGCGTCGAGGTACTCGAAACCCGGCGAGCGCGCGCCCAGCGAGCCCACGTAGTGCACCAGCCGGTGCGCCGCGAGTTGTTCCAGCCGCGTGGGCTTGCCGTGCGCGCGCACATAGGCCGCGCTCGCCACATTGACCAGCTCGCAGCCGCCGAGGGGGCGCGCCACCAGACTGGAATCCCCGGGCGGCCCGACGCGCAGCACGCAGTCGAAGCCTTCGCGCACCAAGTCCACGCGGCGATCGGTGCTGCTCAGCTCCAGCTCGAGCCCCGGGTGCGCGGCCAGGAACTCGGGCAAGCGCGGCAACACCATCTGGCGCGCCACGCCCAGCGGCATGTCCACGCGCAGGCGGCCCCGCAGCACGGCGCCTTCGGGCTGGAACAGGGTGCGCAGGTCCTCCACGTCGTCCAGCAGGTCGCGGCAACGCTCGAGAAACAGCTGGCCGTCCTGCGTGACCGTCACGCGCCGCGTGGTCCGTTGCAGCAACCGCGTGCCCAGCATCGCCTCGAGCCGCTGTACAGCGGAGGACACGCTGGCCTTGGGCAAGCCCAGGCCTGCGGCCGCCTGAGTGAAGCTGCCCAGCTCGGCCACGCGGGCGTAGATCTTCATGGCGTCCAGGGTGTTCACGGGCTTATTTGTTCTGGAATTCCGAACAGATTGAACGGATTCACTCAGTTTATCCAAATCAATCTGATCAATAGACTGGCCGCGTCCCCCTTGTCCTCAGGAGCCCACCATGAACACACCGATCCCGAACCCCATTGCCGTGATCACCGGCGGCAGCCGCGGCCTGGGCCGCAACACCGCGCTCAAGCTCGCCGCGCGCGGGGTTGACGTGGTCCTAACCTACCGCAGCCGCGCCGATGAGGCGAAGGCCGTTCTCGCCGAGATCAAGCGCCTGGGCGCGCGCGCTGTGGCGCTGCCGCTGGACGTGGGCGACAGCCGCGGCTTTCCCGCCTTCGCGCGGGCGGTGCGCGAGCAGCTGACCAGCGTCTGGGGGCGCGAGCGCTTCGACTACCTGGTGAACAACGCCGGCATCGGCATCCACGCGCCCTTCGCCGAGACCACCGAGGCGCAGTTCGACGAGCTGATGAACATCCACCTCAAGGGCAGCTTCTTCCTGACGCAGGCGCTGCTGCCCCTGATCGCCGACGGCGGGCGCATCGTCAACCTCTCCAGCGGGCTGGCGCGCTTTGCGTTGCCGGGCCACGCGGCCTACGCCGCCATGAAGGGCGGCGTCGAGGTGCTGACGCGCTACCTGGCGAAAGAACTCGGGCCACGCGGCATCGCGGTGAACGTGGTGGCGCCGGGCGCCATCGAGACCGACTTCGGCGGCGGCGCGGTGCGCGACAACGCGGACCTCAACCAGTTCATCGCCGCGCAGACCGCGCTGGGCCGCGTGGGCCAGGCCGACGACATCGGCGACGCGATTTCCACGCTGCTGCTGCCGCAGAACCGGTGGATCAACGCCCAGCGCATCGAAGTCTCGGGCGGCATGCTTCTTTGAACCGGCACCCGGGCGCGGGGCCTCACTCACTGGGGATCTCGGGCTCCACCAGTTTGGCCAGCTGTTCCAGCGACTCCTGCCAGCCCAGGTAGCACATCTCGGCGGGAATCGCCTCGGGAATGCCCTCCTGCACCACCTGGAGCTCGGTGCCGCAGACCACGGCCTTGAGGGTGACGCTCACCGTCATGGTGCCGGGCAGGTTCGGGTCGTCGAAGCTGTCGGTGTAGCGCAGGCGCTCGCCCGGCACGAACTCCAGGTACTCGCCACCGAAGCTGTGCGATTGGCCGGTGCCGAAATTGGTGAAGGACATGCGGTGCTTGCCGCCCAGTCGAGCGTCCATTTGCTGCACCGCAGCGGTGAAACCGTAGGGCGGCAGCCAGCGGCACATGGCGGCGGGTTCGGTGAAGGCACGGAAGACCCGTTGCGGCGGGGCCTTGAGGACGCGGTGGAGGCGGACGGTTCCGGTGGGCATGTAAGACTCCTTTAAGACAAGCAACCAAATCATGACGGCCACTCGGCCGACACACCACCCAAGACCCATGGTCCTGGCATTGTCTCGACGAAGGAGAGGCCCGGACATCGACAACCGCTGATCGGATCAACAGCGATCAGCACCGCGATCCCAGGCCCGACAAGACAGGGAGCGCCCCCCGGCACCCACCCATGGGTGGCGGATGCCGTCAACGTCTGCAGGAGCCATCGCATGCCACTCTCAAGACGCCCCCTGCTGCTGGCCGCTGCGGCCAGCCTGGGCCTTCCCCGTCTGGCCCAGGCGGCCTCGCCCATTCAGTTCGGCTACAGCGCCGTCACGGATTTCGCCTCGGTCTTCGTCGCCGCCACCGAGGGCTTCTTCCGCCAGCGCAAGCTCGACATCGAGCTCCGCTTCATTCCCGTCAACTCCACGATTCCGGCGGCGCTGCAGGCGGACGCGCTGCAGATCGGCGGCCCCACCCCCTCCGGCTTCCTGCAGGCCGTGGAAGGCGGCCTGGACCTGGTGGCGGTCGCGGGCGGCGGCGTCACCGCCAAGGACATCGTCAACACCGGCCTGGTCGCCCGCCCGGGCGCGGGCATCGTCACCGCCGCGGACTGCGTGGGCCGCAGGATCGGCGTCCCGGGCCTCAACGCCTTCCTGCACATCACCTTTCGCGCCTGGCTCAAGCAGCAGGGGGTGGACCACCGGCGGGTTCAGTTCATCGAGGTGCCCTTCATCCTGCAGGCCGATCTGCTGCGCGGCGGCTCCCTCGACGCGACGGTGACGGCCGAACCCTTCCTGACCCGCCTCGTCGACAGCGGGCTCGCCAAGGTCGTCTCCTACTACACCACCTTCCTGCCCGAGAACCGGCCCACCGTGCTGCACGTGGCGCGGCGCGACTGGGTGCAAGGCCACCCCGAGGCCGTGCGCGCTTTCCGCGAAGCGGTGCAGGAGGGCGCCCGGTTCGTGCGGCAGCCGGCCAACGAACCGCGCGTGCGGGCGGCCCTGAAGCAGTTTCTCAAGCTGCCCGCCGAGGTGCTGGCCAAGGTGCCGATCACCCGGCCCAAGGCCACGCTGACCCCGGACCAGCTCGCCTACTGGGTCGAGCTGATGAAGGACCAGGACATGCTGAAGACCAACCCGGACGTTCAGCGCCTGATCGCCAAGTGAACCCCGCTGCCCCGTCCGACACTTTCCTCCGCTTCGACCGGGTGGCCATCCGCCTTGGCGGACAGGACATCGTCTCCATTCAACGGCTGGACATCGCGCGCGGCGAGTTCGTCTGCATCGTGGGCCCCAGTGGCTGCGGCAAGACCACGCTGCTGCGCGCGGCCAGCGGCCTGCTGCGCCCGGCCGAAGGCGAGGTGCGCTGCGAGGGCCGTCCGATCACCGCCCCCTGGCGCGAAATGGCCCTGGTGTTCCAGGACTACGGCCGCGCCCTGCTGCCCTGGCGCACGGTGGAAGGCAATGTGGGCCTGGCGCTGGAGGCCGCCGGTGTGCCGCGCGGCGAATGGCCCGCCCGCATCGCCGACGCCCTGCGCAAGGTGGGCCTGCAAGACCACGGCCAGCGCTTCCCGGTGCAGCTGTCGGGCGGCATGCAGCAGCGCGCGCAGATCGCGCGCTGCCTGGCGCAGCGGCCCCGGCTCATGCTGCTGGACGAGCCCTTCGGCGCACTGGATGCGCTCACGCGCCAGGGCCTGCAGGACGAACTGGCCCGCCTGGCGCGCGAGCACGGCCTCACCGTCCTGTTCGTCACGCACGACCTCGAAGAGGCCATCTACCTCGGCGACCGCGTGATCGCCATGCGCGCCCACCCCGGGCCCGGGCGGCCCAGCCTGGCGCACGCGATCGAGGTGCCCATCGCGCGCCCGCGCCACCAGCTCAGCACCCGCGAAGGCCCCGACTTTCTGCGCCTGCGCCGCGAGTTGTTCGACCACGTCGAACGGGGCCATGACTGAAGCGCGTGGCCGCGCACCCGGGCCATGGCGCGCTGTGCGCGCCATGGCCCTTCCCCTGCTGCTGCTGGGCCTGTTCGAAGCACTCGCCCGGCGCGCGGCCGCCCTGGGCAGCGAACAGCTGGCGCCGCCCAGCGCCGCGCTGCGCGCGCTGCTGCGCGCGGCCCTGGACGGATCGCTGTGGCCCGCCACCGGTTTCACGCTCGGCGCCGCCGCGCTGGGCCTGCTGATCGGCGCCGGCCTGGGCACGCTGGTCGGCATCGGGCTGGGCCTGTCGCCGCGCGCCTCGCGCGCCGGCTTTCTGAGCATCGAACTGCTGCGGCCGCTGCCGTCGGTGGCGCTGCTGCCACTGATGCTGCTGCTGTTCGGCTTCGGCACCAACCTGGAAGTGAGCCTGGTGGCCTTCAGCACGTTCTGGCCCCAGGTCTTGCTGGTGCAGAGCGCGGTGCGGCAGGTCGATCCCCAGCTGCTTGAGCTGGGCCCGCTGCTGGGCCTGTCCACGGCGCGGCGCCTGCGCCTCATCGTGCTGCCGGCCATCGCGCCGCGCCTGCTCACGGCCGTGCGCATGGGCACGGGCTTCGCCCTGGTCATTGCCCTCACCATCGAGATCGCCGGCAATCCCCAGGGCATGGGCTTCGCCATGCTGCTGGCCCAGCAAAGCCTGGAGCCGGCCATGATGATCGGCTGGCTGATGTGGATCGGCGCCATCGGCGTGCTGATCAACACCGGCATGCTGCGCCTGCAGCGCGCGCTGAACCGCCGCCTCGGCGCGACCGTGCCATGAAACAACCCCAGCCCAGCCACTGGCCGGCGTCGCTCGGTCTGCTCACTGCACTGCTCGCGCTGTGGTGGGCCATCGGCCGTGCCGGCTGGGTCAGCCCGGCCTTCCTGCCCACCCCCGAGGCCACCGCGCTCAGCCTGGTTGAGGGCCTGCGCGGCGACCTGCTGAGCGCCAGCCTGAACACCATCGGGCGCTTGCTGCTCGGCTGGCTGCTGGCCGCCGCCGCGGGTGTCGTGCTGGGGGCCGCCATCGCCAGTTCGTCCGCCCTGCGCCCCTGGGTCCAGCCCACGCTGGAGTTCTTGCGGCCGCTGCCCGCCTCGGCGGTGATGCCGCTGGCGATCGCGCTGTACGGCCTGTCCCCGGCCATGGTGCTGGCCGTCATCGCTTTCGGCGCCATCTGGCCGACCCTGCTGGCCACGGTGCATGGCGTGTCCAGCGTCGAGCCGCGCCTGATCGACGTGGCGCGCTGCCTGCGGCTGTCGCGCCCGGCCTTTCTCTGGAAGATGGGCCTGCCGCACGCGGCGCCGGACATCCTGGCCGGCCTGCGGCTGTCGCTCACGGTGTCGCTGCTCGTCTGCACGCTGGGCGAGATGCTGGCCACCCAGGACGGCCTGGGCCTGACCATTCTGCTGGCCGCGCGCGCCTACCGCGCAAGCGAGCTGTTCGCCTGCCTGGTGCTGCTGAGCCTGATCGGCCTGGCGGGCCATGCCCTGCTGGTGCTGGCGGAACGCGGGCTGCTGCGCGGGCGCCGGGCCTGAGCGCACGCTTCGCCACGCGCCGAAGCGTGGCGCGCGCGATCCGCGCCACAGTGGGGCCCTGGCCCAACTCAGGAGAACGCCCCGTGAACACCGTCTGCTTCATCCGCTACCAGCTCGACCCCTTCCAGATCCCCGCCTTCGCCGAGTACGCCAAGCACTGGGGCGAGATCATCCCGCGCTGCGGCGGCCACCTCATCGGCTACTTCGTGCCCAGCGAAGGCACGAACGACATCGCCTGGGGCCTGATCGGCTTCGACGACCTGGCCGCCTACGAGCGCTACCGCGCCCGGCTGCGCGCCGACGAGGCCGGGCGCGCCAACTTCGAGCGCGCGCGCACGCAGCGCTTCATCCTGCGCGAGCAGCGCAGCTGGCTCAGCGGCGTGCCGGGCACCCTCGCGCAGCCACGCCAGGTGCAGCCGTGATCGCGGTGATCTTCGAGGTCGAACCGGTCGAGGGCGGCGCGCAGCGCTATTTCCAGATCGCGCAGGACCTGCGCCCGCACCTCGCGCACATCGACGGCTTTCTCTCGGTGGAGCGCTTCGAAAGCCTCAGCCAGCCAGGCAAGTTCCTCTCGCTGAGCTTCTGGCGCGACGAGGCCGCGGTGCACGCCTGGCGTGGCCAGGGCGCCCACCGCGAGGGCCAGCGGGAAGGGCGCGGCGGCGTGTTCCAGAATTACCGCATCCGCGTGGCCCAGGTGGTCCGGGACTATGGCCTGCGCGAACGCGACCAGGCCCCGCCCGATTCACGCGCCGCGCTGAACTGAAGCCCCCCGCATGCACGCCCCGTTCGAACCCGCCCTCACCGCCGTGGCCAGCCTGCTGGCCGACCCCTCGCGCTCGCGCATGCTGCTGCACCTGCTGGGCGGGCGCAAGGCCAGCGCCTCCGACCTGGCCGCCGTGGCCGGCGTGTCGGCGGCCACGGCCAGCGGCCACCTACACAAGCTGCTCGACGGCCGGCTCATCCGCGTGGAGCCGCGCGGGCGGCACCGCTATTACGCGCTGGCCGACGAGTCGGTGGCGCGCCTGCTCGAATCGCTGGCCTCGGTGTCCGAGCGCGAAGCCACCAGCCCCGCCTGGCGCCACCCGGCACGCGCGCGGCTGAAGTACGCCCGCTGTTGCTACCGGCACCTGGCCGGTGAACTGGGCGTGGCGCTGTTCTCGGGCCTGATGCGGCGCGGCGCCTTCGAGGCCGTGCCCGAGGGCCTGGCGCTCACGCCCGCTGGGCACGAGGCCTTGCGCGGCTTCGGCTTCACGCCCACGCCCTCAAGCCGGCGACGCCGCTACGCCTACGCCTGCCACGACTGGTCCGAGGGCGTCGACCACCTGGCCGGCGAGCTGGCCGAGCAACTGCTGGGACACGTCATCGAACAGGGCTGGCTGCGCCAGGGCGAGGGCCGCGCGCTGACGCTCACGCCGCGCGGCACCACGCATTGGCTGCCGCGCCTGCGCGAACTGGCGGACGGCGGCGACCCGCGCCTCAGCGGCTGAGCCGGCAGGCGTCGCCGC
Source organism: Hydrogenophaga sp. SNF1 (assembly GCF_034421675.1). NCBI lineage: Bacteria > Pseudomonadati > Pseudomonadota > Betaproteobacteria > Burkholderiales > Comamonadaceae > Hydrogenophaga > Hydrogenophaga sp. SNF1. The sequence goes on along the minus strand of NZ_CP139793.1, from coordinate 713,861 downwards.
TGGCGGGCCGCTCCACGTCCACGCGCTCCACCACCCACAGGCCGCTGGCCATGCCTTCGAAGATGAAGCGGCACAGGTTCTCCAGGGTGGGTCGCCCCAGGCCCGGCACCTCGTCGAGCAGGTGGTGGTCCAGGCGCTCGCGCACCGCGGCGATGCCTTGGCGCAGCAGCGCCAGGTCCACCACCATGCCGCTGTCGGTGGCGACCGGCGCGCTCACCGTCACCGCCGCGTGGTAGGTGTGGCCGTGCACCCGCCGGCTTGGCGTGCTGTCGTGCGCGCGCTCCAGCGTGTGAGCGGCGTCGAAGAAGAAGCGCTGCGTCAGCTCCAGCTTCATCGGATGCCCAGCGCCTTGTGGGTCTGCACGCTGAGCCGCCAGCGCGGGTCGCGCAGGCACAAGGCCACGGCCAGGCGCGCGTTGGCCGCGCGCGAGGGCCCGTCCATGGGCTGCAGCAGGCGGTGCTCGAAGCCCAGGGCCGCAAGCGCGTCGAGGTCCAGGCCCGGCTGCGGCACCACCACCTTGATCTCCTGGCCCTCGCGCTGAACCAGCGGCGCGCCCTGCTTGGGGCTCACGCACAGCCAGTCGATGCCCGCGGGCGCGGCCACGGTGCCATTGGTTTCCACCGCGATGAAGAACCCCTGCGCGTGCAGGGCCTCGATCAGGGCCGGGTCCACCTGCAGCAGGGGCTCGCCGCCCGTGAGCACCACCAGGCGCCGCGCCGCGCCGGCGGTCCAGGCCCGGGCCACCGCGCCGGCCAGCGACGCGGCATCGGCGAAGCGCCCCCCGCCACCGCCATCGGTGCCGACGAAGTCGGTGTCGCAGAAACGGCAGACCGCCCCGGCCCGGTCCGGCTCGCGACCCGACCAGAGGTTGCAGCCGGCGAAACGGCAGAACACGGCGGGGCGTCCCGCGTTCATGCCCTCCCCTTGCAGGGTGTAGAAGATTTCCTTGACGCTGTAGGCCATGGCGGCGGGCCCGGGCGGGCCGAAAAAAACCACCAGTGTGGCGCGCGGGCCCCGCGCATACCCTCGGCCCTGTGGCCGAGGCGGCCCCATTCACGGCACCGGCCGCCTGGCCGGGCCGCTCTTCACATGGGCCGCCAGACGGCCGGCCTTCAGCCGCCCAGGTCCAGCGCCATGGCGGGCTGTTCGGCCGACAGCAGCTGCGCGGCCACCACCTCGCCGCCGGTGTGCTCGCGCACCAGCGCCCGCACGTCGTCCATGGCGGCGAGCACGGCCTCGCGCGGCGTGGGCGGCAGGCCGTCGATGTTGAAGAACACCCGCGTGGTCTCGGGCAGGGTCTGGGTGCTGGCCGCCTGGCGCCAGGTCCAGCGGCGCGTGAGCACGCGCGCGCCGTCGGCGAACACGATCTCACCCTCGGGCGGCGCTTCCGCCGGCCCGCCATCGGGTGGCGCGAATCCATCGCCCGCCCGCGCGTGGCGCAGCGCCAGCCGGTTCTCGCCCTCGCCCAGGGGGTGCACGCCGGCCGGCAGCAGGTGGCGCAGCGAGACGATGTTGCCGATGTCGACCAGCGGGTTGATCGAGGGCAGCTGGTCGGGCTTGAGCACACGCCGCGCCAGGGCCTCGATGGCGGCGCGGTGCTCGGAGGGCTTGGCGCCGAAGCGGCGGTAGGCCTCGCGCCAGGCGGCGATGCGCTCGTGCTCGGCCACGTTGCCGCGCACCGCCTCGCGCAGGCCCGCCTCGGCCTCGCGCAGCAGCGCGACCAGGGCCGGTGCGGCGCGGGTGTTGTCGGCGCCGCGCACCACCACCACGCCACGGCAGTAGCCCGGGTGGTCGGCGAGCACCTCGGCCGCGAGCTGGTAGTTCAGGGTGGTGGGGTTCATGGGGGGCCCGATAAGGGGCGGGCGACGGCGTCAGCCCGCGAGGTTCTTGAACAGGTAGCGCACGAACGCGGGCCAGAAGTCGCTGCCCGGGTGCTGCTGCCACAGCAGGGCAAGGTCGGCGAAGGCCTTGTGGAAGACCATGGCCAGCAGGCCCATGAGGCCCAGGATGGCCAGCACCTGCAGCACGGTCTTGAACAGGGCGTCGGGGTCGCGTGGCATGGGTGCACAGCTTAGCGGAGCCGGGGATTATTCCCATTTCGGCAACTGTTCATTCTCCGTCCAGTTATTTATTCCTCGGACGGCAATCTCTACAGTTCATCCCATGCCGGAACACAAAGCGGCATGAAAAGCAAAACCCCGTTAACCACCCGTTATCTTTAAGGAACTGCCATGAACGCCGCCAAAAGCATCGCCCTCTCCCTGACCCTTGCCCTGGGCACCGGTGCCGCCTTCGCCCAAGGCCCCATCGAAGGCAACGAAGTCTTCAACTTCCAATCCACCCTGAGCCGCGCCGAAGTGCAAGCCGAGGCCGTGCAAGCCAACCGCGCCGGCCTGGTGGCCCGCGGTGAAGTCTTCCCGGTGGAAGACAAGGTGGCCGACAGCGGCCTGAGCCGTGCGCAGGTGCGCGCCGAGGCCGCGCAAGCCGAGCGCCTGGGCCTGATCGCCCGGGGCGAAATCGGCACGGTGTCGACCGGCGCCTAAGCCGCGGCGAGCCCTTTGCTCCACGACAACGGCCCTTCGGGGCCGTTTTTCTTTGGGCGGCTCAGCGCGGTCCTGGGGGGGCCAGGTAGCGCTCGATGAGCCGGGTGTCGCTGTCGGCGCCCTGCCCCGCGCCGTGGGCCTCGTCCAGCAGCGCCTGCACGCCCAGCGCGAGGCGCGGCTCCAGCCCGAGCTGGCGCGCGGTGTCGATGGCGATGCCCAGGTCCTTGCGCAAGGTGTCGATGGACACGTGCACCGCGTGATCGCCCACCGCGATGCGGGGCGCGCGCTTGTCGAAGATGCGCGACTGGCCGGCGCTGTTCGACACCACCTCGATGAGCTGCAGCGGCTCCACGCCCGCGCGGTGCGCCAGCGCCATGGCCTCGGCCGTGAGGGCGGCGTGCGCCGCCACCAGCAGCTGGTTGATCATCTTCACGGTGGCGCCCGCGCCGGGCGGACCCACGTGGTAAACGTGCCGGGCGCAGGCGCGCAGCGCGAAGCCGGCGCGCGCCAGGGCCTCGTCGCTGGCGCCACAGATCGCCACCAGCTCGCCGCCTTCGGCGCCGGTGGCGCCGCCGCTCACCGGGCCGTCGATCAGCCCGATGCCGCGCTCGGCCAGCCGCTCGGCCCAGGCGCGGGCGCAGGCCGGCGGCACCGTGCTGCCCAGCCAGACCACGCTGCCCGCCAGCAGGCGCTTGAGGGCGCCGCTGGGTCCGTCGAGCACGCGCTCCACCTGCTGCTGGTCGTGCACCATGAGCAGCAGCACCTCGGCGCCCTGCGCGGCGCTGGCCGGCGAGTCGCAGGCCGTGCCGCCGCGCTCGCTGAAGCGCGCGAGCGCGGCGGCGTCGATGTCGAAGCCGCTCACCGCGTGGCCGGCCTCCAGCAGGCGCGCCGCCATGGCGCCGCCCATGATGCCCAGGCCGATGACGCCCACGCGGCGGCGCGCGCCGGCGCTGGGCGGGGCGCTCGGCCGGCCGTCGTCAGGCAATGCGGTCCCCTTTCTTGATCACCGCGGCGCGGCTGTCCACGCCGGGCAGCATCTTCGCCGGGTCGCGCGTGACGATCACGTCGATCACCACCGGCCCCTTGGTGGCCATGGCCTGGCGCAGCGCGCCTTCCAGTTCGCCGGGCTCTTCCACGCGGATGCCGGTGCAGTTGAAGGCCTGCGCGACCTTGGCGAAGTTCACCTCGTTCAGGTCCGCGCTGATGTGCTTGCCCGCGCCGTAGACCAGGTGCTGCAAGGCCTTCACGTAGCCGGACGCGGCGTTGTTGACCACGATGACGGTGAAGTCCAGGTTCAGGCGGGCGGCGGTTTCGAGGTCGCCCAGCACCATGCAGAAGCCGCTGTCGCCGGTGAGGCTGAACACCGGGCGCCCCGGCGCGGCCAGCGCGGCGCCGATGGCGCCCGGCAGGCCATAGCCGATGGAGGCGAAGCCGCGGTCGGGCACGAAGCCGCGGCCGGCGCGCTTGGTGTCGAACAGCAGGCCGGCCCAGTGCGCGGCGAAACCGCCGTCGGCGACCAGGATGCCGTCCTCGGGCAGCACCTTGTTGATCTCGGTGATGAGGCGCGCGACCGAGATCGGCTTCTCTTCGGAATACAGGCGCCCCGATACCTCTTCGCGCCACTTCGCCATGCGCGCGGGCACGCTCTCGGCCAGCGGCCGCAGGCGGGCCTTGAGCGCGGCGGCGCGCTCGCCGAGCGCGGCCATCAGGTCCTGCAGGCCCAGCTTCACGTCGCCCCAGAGCATCACCTCGGGCTGCAGGGTGCGGCCGAACTCCTCGGCCACGATGTCGAGGTGGATGACGGTCTTGCCCGGCGCGGGCACGGTGTAGCGCTTGGTGGCGATCTCGCCCAGCTTGCAGCCCACCACCAGCACCACATCGCTCTGCTCGATCAGGCCGTTGGCGATGCGGTCGTAGCGGCCGAACAGGCCGGCGCTCAAGGGATCGACGCAGGGGATGGCGCCCTTGCCGGTGAGCGTGTGCGCCACCGGGATGTTCGTGGCGCGCGCGAAGTCGGTGAGCGCCTGCGCCGCGCCCGACAGGTGCACGCCGCCGCCGGCCAGCACGATGGGCTGCTTCGCGTTCGCCAGCAGATCGGCCGCGCGCGCCACTGCCTCGCCGTCGGGCCGCGAGCGCAGCGCGGGCGCGGCCTCGTAGGCCGGGTTCACCACGAAGTCGGCCTCGCTGAAGTCGAAGGTGTCGTGCATCAGATCCTCGGGCACGTCCACCACCACCGGGCCGGGGCGGCCGGTGGTGGCCACGGCGAAGGCGCGGCGCATCAGCTCAGGGATGCGCTTGATGGACTCGACGCGGATCAGCTCCTTGCACATGGGCCGCAGCGCGTCCACCTGGCGGCTCTCCTGCGTCATGTTCTTCCAGGAGTGGTCGCGGTGCGTATCGCCCACCACGCAGACCAGGGGCGAGCCGGCGTTCAGCGCCTCGGCCAGCGCGGTGAGCATGTTGGTGGCGCCGGGGCCCACGGTGGCGTCGGCCAGGCCCACGCGGCCGCTGACCTTGGCGTAGGCGTCGGCCACGAAGACGGCGTTGCGCTCGTCGTGGATGAGGTGGTGCGGCAGGCCCAGTTCGCGCGCGGCCTCGTAGAGCGGCAGCACCTGGAAGCCGCCCATGCCGAACATGGGGCCGCCGCCGAAGGCGCGGATCATGCGGGCGATGGCGGCGCCGCCGGACATCGTCAGGGTGGCGGGAGAAGCGGAAGAAGCGGTGGACATTCGGACAACTCAGAAGGTGGACGGCCGCGCGCGGTGGAAATCCGTGGCGGACTGGAAGGCCACGCCGGCGCGCAGCAGGCGCGCCTCGTGGAAGGCGGGCGCCACGAGCTGCAGCGACACCGGCAGACCCTCGGGCGAGAGGCCGCAGGGCAGCGCGATGGCGCTCAGGCCGTGGTAGCCGACGAAGCGGGTGAGCCGGCTGGGCGCGAGATCGGCCTCGTCGATCGTGGCCAGCGGCCGCGCGGTGACGGGCAGCGTGGGCAGCACCAGCAGGTCGGTGTGTTCGAACACGCGGGCGAAGTCGCGCACGCGGCGCTGGCGCTCGCGCAGCGCGGCGGCGTAGCGCGGCGCGGCGATGGCGCCGCCGCTCAGCAGCCGCGCGCGCGCGCGGCGTCGCCCGGCGGCGGCGAGCCGGCCAGCAGGTGGCCGTGCTCGGCGTAGGCCTCGCTGGAGATGATCACGCCGGTTTCGGCCTGGTCGGCGACGAAGTCGATGCGGGCGAAGGCCTCGTCGCGGCGCAGGCAGCCCAGCGAGAGCAGCACGCGAACCGCCTCGTCCACCGCCTGGGCGATGGCGGGCTCGACGGCACCCAGGACGCCGGCCGGCGCGACGCTGATGCGCAGGCCGGCGATGGGCTCGCGCAGGCGCGAGAGAAAGTCCTCGGGCGCGTGCGCGAGCGTGGCGGGGTCGCGCGGGTCGGGGCCGTGCATGGCCTGCAGCAGCAGGGCCGCGTCCTCGGCCGTCCAGGCCATGGGGCCCACGGTGTCCAGCGTGTGGCTCACCAGGTCGACGCCGAAGTTGCTCACGCGGCCCTGCGTGGTCTTCAGGCCCGTGAGGCCGCAGAAGGCCGAGGGAATGCGAACCGATCCCCCCGTGTCGGTGCCGATCGCGCCGGCCGCGAGTCCGGCCGACACCGCCACGCCCGAGCCGCTGCTGGAGCCGCCGACGCAGCGCTCGACCGCGCCGTCCCAGGGGTTCACCGGCGAGCGCAGGCCCTGGTTGGTGCCCCAGCCGCCGTAGGCGAACTCCACGAGGTTGGCCTTGCCCAGCACCACCGCGCCCGCGCCCATGAGGCGCGCGGCCACGGTGGACGTGAACCCGCTCGGCGCCCGGTCCGCGAACACGGTGGAGCCGGCCGTGGTGCGCCGGCCCTCGATGTGCAGCAGGTCCTTGAGCGCCAGCGGCACGCCTTCCAGCAGCCCCACGGGCAGGCCGCTGGCCAGGCGCTGCTCGCTGGCCCGCGCCTGCGCCAGCGCGCCCTCGGCGTAGACCTCCAGGTAGGCGTGCAGGTGGCCGTTGCGCGCGGCGATGCGCTCCAGGTAGGCGCGCGTCACCTCCACCGGCGACAGCGCGCGGCGCTGGTAGGCCTCGCGCAGCGCGGTCGCGCCCAGGCGCAGGGGATCGTCCATCACAGCACCCCGGTCACGATCTGCGGGAAGGCGATCATCAGGCCGATCAGCCCCAGCTCCATGAGGATGAAGGGGATCACGCCACGGAAGATCTCGCCCAGCTTGAGGCCCGGCACCGAGCCCTGCACCACGAACACGTTGATGCCCACCGGCGGCGTCACCGCGCCCACCTCCACCAGCTTGGTCACGAAGATGCCGAACAGCACCGGGTGGATGCCGGCCGCCTCGATGATGGGAAACACCACGGGCATGGTGATGAAGATCATCGAGATGCCGTCGATCAGGCAACCCAGGATCAGGTAGGGAACGATCAGCAGCAGGAGCAGCACCGCCGGCGACAGGTTCAGACCCGTCACCGCCTCGGCCAGCACCGTGGGCAGCTGCGTGGTGCCCAGGGCCACGCTGAACACGGCCGAGGCGATCATCAGCAGGAAGATGGACGCGGTGCTGGAGCCGGTCTCCACCAGGCCCTTCCAGATCGTCCCCTTCTGCCCCTTGCGCAACAGCGCGAAGACCAGCGCCAGCGCGGCGCCGATGCCGGCCGCCTCGGTGGCCGTGGCCACGCCGGTGTAGATGCAGCCGATCACCACCAGGAACAGCACCACCACCTCCCACGCGGCCGCCGTGGCCTTGGCGCGCTCGCCCCAGCTGGCCTTGGGGATGCGCGTGCGCTTCACCAGCTCCGGGTCGCGCCGCACCATGAAGTAGATGCCGAAGGCGTAGACGATGGCGGTGAGGATGCCGGGGATCAGCGCGCCGATGAACAGGTCGCTCACCGAGACGTTGGTCGCGATCGAGTAGATCACCAGGATGCCGCTGGGCGGGATCAGGATGCCCAGCGCGCCCGCGATGGCCACGGGGCCCGCGGCCAGGCGCTGGTTGTAGCCGGCGCGCAGCATCTCGGGCACGGTCACCTTGGAAATGGTCGCGGCCGTGGCCACGCTGGAGCCGCACACGGTGGCGAAGCCCGCGCAGGCGAACACGGTGGCGATGGGCAGGCCGCCCGCGATGTGGCCGACCCAGGCCTTGGCGGCCTTGTACGCCTTCTCCGAGAGCCCGGCGGAGAACGCGAAGTGCCCCATCAGGATGAACAGCGGAATGACGATCAGCGCCAGGTTGGCCACGCTGGTGTAGGGCAGGCTTTCCAGCAGGAACTCGGTGCCGCGCACGCCGCGGATGGCGAACAGGCCGGAGGCACCCACGGCCAGCAGGCTCAAGGCCACGGGGATGCCCAGGGCCAGCAGAACGATCACGCCGGCCACCATCAGGTAGCCGATTTCCAATGGGGTCATGGTGCTTCGCCTGCGTGGTCGGGCGCGCCTTCGTGGCCGCCGTCGGGGAGGTATTGCGGGGTGGTCAGGGCATCGACCAGGTCCATGAGGAACTGCACGGTGAGCAGCAGCAGGCCCAGCGCCACCACGATCTTGGCGGGCCAGATCGGGTACTCGATCACCGCGTAGGACTGCTCCAGGCTCAGGGTGGAGTCGATCGCGCCCTTGCTGGCGTACCAGGTGAACACGCCGCACACCAGGGCCGAGATGCCGAAGCGCAGCACCCAGACCCAGCGCTGCGCGTCGCGGCCGATCAGGGTGTCGAGCACGCCGACGTGGAAGTGCTCCTTGCGCACCTGGGCCGAGCCCAGCGCGAGGTAGACGATGAGCACCAGCAGGAAGATGCCCGTCTCGGCCATGCCGTAGACGGCCTCGCCCAGGAAGCTGCGCGAGAACAGGTCGGGCACCACGGTGAGCATCAGCAGCGCGGTGCCCGCGCCGGCGATGACGCCCAGCGCCAGACTGAGGCGCCGGATCGCGCCTGAAAGGGTTGAGAACACGGCTGGGTCTCCCGGCCCCCGCGCCGCTGGGCGCGCGAGGGCCACCAAGGGATGGGACTTACTTCTTGCTCAGGCGGTCGAAGCCGGTCACGTAGGGGTGCTGCGCTTCGTACTTGCGGGTCAGCGCGGTGAACTTGTCGACCAGCTGCTGCGGCTCCTTGTAGTAGCGGCGCGCCATGTCGGCCCACTTCTTCTGCACCTCGGGGCGCGCCACGTCCTGCCAGCGCTTGACCTCGGCCTCGTCCATGGGCACGTAGGTCATCTTGGTGGCGGCGCGCGCCTGCTCCACGGCCTTGTTCATCTCGCCTTCGTAGGCGGCGAAGTACTTGCCCGGCACCTCGGCCGCCACCTCTTCCATCACCTTCTGCGTGGCCGCGTCCAGCGATTTCCAGGTATCCAGGTTGATGGACCAGGTGACCGGCGTGTATACGCCCATGCGGCCGGCGTTGGACGCGTAGGGCGCCATGTCGTAGACCTTGGTGATGACGGCCTGGTTGAAGGGCGTGCCGCTCACGCCTTCGGCGCCGCCGCGCTGCACCAGCTCCAGCGCTTCCACCCAGGGGATGCTGATGGGCGTGCCGCCCAGGGCCTTGATGCCGTCGGCCACGCCGATGATGGCGCGGATGCGCGAGCCCTTGAGGTCGGCCGCGGTGCGGATGGGCTTGTTGGTCCACAGCGAGTTCTCGCCGGACGCCAGGGCCCACAGCAGCTTCTGGTTGTTGCGCTGGTACTCCTGCTGCAGCTCGGGCGTGGTGTCCATCAGCTCCTTGAAGGCGTAGGTCACCGCGATCGGGTTCTCCGAGATGAAGGGCATGACCACGCCGGTGAGCGGGAACTCGCGCGGGTTGAAGGCGGCGGGCACGGCGGCGCCGACGTCGGCCGCGCCCTTGGCCAGGCCGGTGCTCATCTCGGCCGTCTTGAGCAGGGTGCCGCCGTAGTAGGGCTGGAAAGTGACCTTGCCCTGGGTGCGCTTGGTGACCTCGTCCATGAAGTACTTCGCCGACATCTCATAGAACTCGCTGGAGCCGTAGAAGGTGGCGTAGGTGAGCTTGCGCGGCTGCTGGGCGGCGGCGCCGAGGGCGGTGAGGGCGCAGGCGGCGATCAGCGCGCCCTTGAAGAATCGTCCGAAGGTGTTCATGCAGGTCTTCTTCCAGGTCAGGGTTGCGGGAGGGGTGGGGAAAACGGGAGCGATCGGTCGAACCGGTCAATCGAACAGGTCGGGCTCGGCGCGCGCGACGGCGTCGTAGATCGGCTGGAAATGCAGCCAGGCCGCCAGCGGCGTGGCCAGGTGCTTGGCCGAGTGCGCGGCGGCTTCGGGCGAGATGAGCTTGAGCGGGTGGCCCGTGGCCTCGGCCTTGAGCTGGATCTCGCAGGCGCGCTCCATGGCGATGAACCACCAGGCGGCCTCGTCCACGCTCTCGCGGCCCACGGTGAACAGGCCGTGGTTCTGGTGGATGACGGCCTTGTTGTCGCCGAAGGCGGCGGCCACGGCCTGCCCGGCCTCGCGCTCCACCACCACGGCGCCGGCCTGTTCGGTGATGACCGCGTGGTCGTTGTAGAAGCCGGCGGCCGTCTGCGTAATGGGGTCCAGCGGGCGGCCCAGCGCGGCCCAGGCCATGCCGTTGGCGGTGTGCATGTGGCACGAGGCCAGCACGTGCGGGTGCTGCCGGTGGATGGCCGAGTGCAGCACGAAGCCGGCCTGGTTCACCGCCCAGCTGCCTTCGAGCACCGTGCCGTCGTGGTCGACCAGCAGCAGATCGGACACGCGCACGCGGCCGAAGTCCATGGCGAAGGGGTTGGTCCAGAAGCGGTCGGGAAACTCCGGGTCGCGCACCGTCACGTGGCCGGCGAAGCCGTATTCGTAGCGGTAGCGCGCGAACACGCGGCACACGGCGGCCAGGCGCTGCTTGCGGTGCAGGCGCTCCTCTTCCAGGGTCTGGAAGACCGGCGGGCGCGGAAAGTACAGGCCCTGCTGGGACGGTTGGTAGACGGACGCCTTGTCGGCGGCGGGCGGGGAAGTCGTGTCCATGCGAGGGGCCTTGCGAAGAGGGGGCGGCGTCAGCCGCGCGCGATCGGGAACGAGCGCGCGCCGATGCGCAGCCAGTCGTTGACGTGGAAGTAGAGGAAGCGCGCGCCGCGCGCCATCCATTGCTCGGCGTCGCCCGGCTTGACCATGGTCCCGACGGCGCGGCCGGCCGCGCGGCTGCGCCGCAGGATGTCGTCGACGGCGGCCTGCACGGGCGCCGCGGCGTAATCGCCCCGGTGACCCATGCTGCGGGAGAGGTCCACCGGGCCGATGAAGTGCGCGTCGATGCCGTCGACGGCGAGGAAGTCGTCCAGGTTGGCGTGCGCGGCGGCGCTTTCGATCTGCACCACGAACAGCTTGTCGTCGGCGTCGTGCGGGTGGCAGTAGCGCAGCACCTCGAGCGCGGCGCGCGCCTGCTCGGCGGTGTCCAGGCGCGGCACGATGAGGCCGTCGATGCCGCGCAGCAGCATGCGCTCGATGACCCAGGGCTCGGGCGAGAACAGGCGCACCAGCACGCACAGGCCGCTCAGGCGCGCGGCGCGCGCCATGTCCTCGATGCGCTCGAAGTCGGGGCTGCCCTGCTCGGCGTCCAGCATCACGGCGTCCACGCCCAGCTCGGGCCGGGCCAGAAACTCCACCAGGCCGGCGTTGGCGTAGTCGGCGTTGATCACGGCCACCGGCCGGTCCTCGCGCAGGGCCTGCTTGAACCGCTGCGCCGCCGTCATGGGCGCGCCTCCGGCGCGGGCGCCACGCCCAGGGCCTGCTCGAGCGCGCGCGCCTCGCGCATCAGCAGCGCCACCACAGAGGCGCGCCGCTCGGGCCGCATGCGGCTGGTGATGGTGGCGATGGACAGCGCCGCCGCCGGACGGCCGGCCACGTCGCGCACGGTGACGCCGATGGCGGCCATCTCGGGCAGCATCTTGCCGTCGTTGAGCGAGTGGCCCTGCTCGCGCGTCTGGCGCACCATGGCGCGCAGGTTGGCCGGGTCGAAGTTGGCGTGCGGCGCGAGCTTTTCGCGGTTGCGCGCGATCACCTGCTCGACCTCATCGTCGGGCAGCGCGGCCAGCAGCGCCAGGCTGCCGGCGCCCAGGCCCAGCGGGCGGTAGTCGCCCACCTCCAGCGTGAGCGTGCGGATCGGGAAAGAGCCGGTCTGGCGCGCCACGCACAGCGCGCTGTCGCCGGCGCGCAGCGAGAGGTAGACCGTGTCGCCGGTCTCCTCGGCCAGCAGGGCCATGCCGGGCTGGGCCAGCTGCACCAGGTCGAAGCGCGCGGCCGAGGCCAGGCCCATCCGGTAGAGCTTGAGGCCGGGGAAGAACAGGCGCGTCTTCTCGTCGTAGTCCACCAGGCCCAGCTTGCGCAGGCCGTTGAGCAGGCGGTGCGCCGTGGGCTTGGACAGGCGCGCCTGTTCGGCCAGCGCGCCCAGCGCGGCGCCAGACGCGGCGTGGTTCACCACCTCTTCCAGCAGGCCAATGGCCCGGTCCAGGCTTTGCGTGAGCGAGGCCTGGGGGCTGGCGGTGTCGTGGTCGGATTCGGCGACTGCGGGCATTGGGACGTCCTTTCGTCTCATTAAATGAAACGAAAGCTTATTCGATTTCAGGCGGCGGACTATGCATACCATTTAACGGTATGTCAACACCATTAAATGAGATAGAGTGAACAGCGGTCCCCCACCCGACGTCCACCCAAGAGGAGCGCCCGTGTCCGATCCCGAGACCCCCCTTTTCCCGTCCAGCCTGGGCAGCGCCGTGCAGGAAACGCGCCACGCGCTGGACCGCATCGAGCGGCTGAACCCCTCGATCAACGCCATGATCTGCACCACCGCCGAGCCCGCGCTGCGCGCGGCCGAGGCGCTGGACCGCGCGGCCGCCGCGGGCGAATGGCGTGGCCTGCTGCACGGCATGACCGTCAGCGTGAAAGACAACGTGGACGTGGCCGGCGTGCCCACCACCGCGGCCTCGGTCATCCTGAAAGACAACGTCGCGCGCACCCACGCTTTCGTGGTGGACCGCCTGGTGCGCAACGGCGCGGTGATCGTGGGCAAGGCCAACCTGCACGAATGGGTGTTCGGCCCGACCAGCCAGAGCCTGCATTTCGGCCCGGTGCGCAACCCCTGGAACACCGGCCACATCGCCGGCGGCTCCAGCGGCGGCTCCGGCGCTTCGGTGGCGGCCGGCATGTGCGTGGCCTCCATCGGCAGCGACACGGCCGGCTCCATCCGCCTGCCCGCCTCGTTCAATGGCGTGGCCGGCCTGCGGCCCACGGTGGGGCGCATCTCCACCACCGGCTCGCTGCCCGTGAGCCCGACCTTCGACACCCTGGGCCCGCTGGCGCGCCGCGTGAGCGACGTGGCGCGGGTGTTCGCCGCCATCGCCGGCCACGACCCGCGCGACCCGATGTCGGCCGACGTGCCGGTGCCGAACTTCCTGGCCCAGCTCAACGAGCCGGTGCGCGGCCTGCGCCTGGGCATCCAGCGGCGCTGGTTCTACGAGGACCTGGACCCCGACATCGCCGCCGCCATGGAGCGCGCCCTGGACGTGTTCCGCTCGCTCGGGGTGGAGCTGGTGGACATCGACCTCGGCGACGTGCAGAACGCGCAGCAGATGCTCAGCTTCACCATGATTCCCGCCGACGCCATGCGCCTGCACCGCGAGCGCATCGCCGAGCGCGCGGCCGACTATGGCGCCGACGTGCTCATGCGCATGCGCCTGGGCGAGAACGTCAGCGGCGAGCAGTACGCGCAGGCCATGCGCTGGATGGAAGGCTGGCGCCACCGCCTGCGCGGTGTGTTCCAGCGCGTGGACGCGATCCTCTCGCCCACCACGCCGGCCACCGCGCCCGCCGCGCAGGGCCTGGATTTCGCGCAGGCGATCCGGCGCATCCCGCGCTTCAGCTGCGCCTGGCCCATCGCCGGCATCCCCAGCCTGGCCGTGCCCTGCGGACTGAGCGGCGACGGCTTGCCCATGTCGCTGGAGCTGGCCGCCGGCTGGTACAACGAGCCCACCGCGCTCCGCCTGGGGCACGCCTACCAGTCCCTCACCGACCACCACCTGCGCGCCGCGCCCGTCCTGCATGCTTGACGTCCGCTTCGACCCCACCCACAGCGGCCCGCTGCGCGGCCTGCGCGTGCTCGACCTCTCGCGCCTGGTCGCGGGCAACATGCTGTCGCTGCAGCTGGCCGACTTCGGCGCCGAGGTCATCAAGGTGGAAGACCCGGACGGCGGCGACACCCTGCGCCAGTGGCGCGAGCGCGGGCCGAACCACCCCGAGGGCGTGCCGGTCTGGTGGAAGGTCTACGCGCGCAACAAGAAGAGCCTGGCCATCGACCTGCGCAGCGAGCCCGGGCGCGCGGCGCTGCGCACGCTGGCCGCCGGCGCCCAGGTGCTGATCGAGAGCTTCCGGCCCGGCACGCTGGAGAAGATGGGCTTCGCGCCCGAGGCGCTGCTGGCGCTCAACCCGAAGCTGGTCATCGTGCGCCTCACCGGCTGGGGCCAGACCGGCCCTTACCACCAGCAGCCCGGCTTCGGCAGCCTGGTGGAGGCCATGTCCGGCTTCGCGGCCAAGAACGGCGCGCCCGAGGCGCCGCCCATGCTGCCCAACATGGCCCTGGCCGACATGGTGGCCGGCCTGTACGGCGCCTTCGCCGTGGCCGCCGCCGTGCGCGAAGTCGAAACGAACGGTGGCGCCGGCCAGGTCATCGACCTGTCGCTGCTGGAGCCGCTGCTGTCCATCATGGGCCCCGACGCCGCCGCCCACCACGTCAGCGGCCAGGTGCCCGCGCGCACCGGCAACCGCACCTCCATCACCGCGCCGCGCAACATCTACCGCACCAAGGGCGGTGACTGGGTGGCCCTGTCCGCCTCCACCCAGGGCATGACCGAGCGCCTGCTGCGCGCCATCGGCCGCGCCGAGCTGATCGACGATCCGCGCTTTCGGACCAACGCCGACCGGCTGGCCCACGTGGACGCGCTGGACGCCGTGGTTGGCGGCTTCATCGGCGAGCGCACGCTGGAGGAGAACCTCGCCTTCTTCCGCGAGCGCGAGGTCACCGTGGGCCCGGTCTATCACATCGGCCAGATCGTGGCCGACCCGCACGTGGTGGCGCGCGGCATCGTGGTGCGCGCGCCCGACGCCGACACCGGCGCGCTGCCCATGCACGCCGTCGTGCCGCGCCTGTCGCGCACGCCCGGCGGGCTGGCACGGCCCGCGCCACGCCTGGGCGAACACACGCTGGAGCTGCTGCGCGGCGCCGGCCTGAGCGAAGCGGCCATCCAGGCACTCATCGACCAGAAACTCATCGCCCCATGAACCTCGAACAAGCCCACGCGCTGCGCTCGCAGCTCTTCATGCCCGCCCTGTCGGAGCGCTTCGTCGACAAGGCGCACCAGCGCGGCGCCGACGCCATCATCGTGGACCTGGAGGACGCCATCGCGCCCGAGGCCAAGGCCGAGGCGCGCCGTGCGCTGCCCGGCGTGGTGCGGCGCATCGCCGCGCACGGCGTGCCGGTGTTCGTGCGGGTCAACAACGACCCCGCCCTGTTGAACGACGACCTCGAGGCCGCGCTGGCCACGCCACTGGCCGGCGTCTTCCTGCCCAAGGCCGAGGACCCGGCGCAGGTGCGCGCCGTGGCCGCGCGCCTGCGCCCGGCCGGTGCGGGCCTGGTGCTGCTGCTGGAGACACCGCCGGCGGTGCTGCGCGCGGCCGAGCTCGCGGCCTGTTGCCCGGACGAGGTGATCGGCGTGGTCTTCGGCAGCGAGGACTACGCCAACGCCCTGGGCGTGGTGCCGACCATGGAGTCCATGCAATACGCCGCGCACGCCGTGGCACTGGCCGCGCGCGCCCACGGCCGCGCGGCCTGGGGCGTGGTCGGCAGCCTGGCCGAGTTCGGCGACCTGGCGCTGCTGGGCCGCATGGCGCGCGCGGCGCGGCACGCGGGCTTCACCGGCGCGCTGGCCATCCACCCGACGCAGGTGCCCGTGTTCAACGAGGCTTTCGGTGCCAACGAACAGGAGCTCCAGGACGCGGCGGCCATCGTGGCCGCCTTCGAGCGCGCCCTGGCCGAGGGCCGCGGCGCCGTGCAGCACCAGGGCCGCATGCTGGACAAGCCCATCGTGGAACGGGCGCGGCGGCTGATGGCGCGGGCGGGCCGCTGAATCCACTTCGTGCGCGGCGACGCTCGTCGGCCAGTTCCACCACCACGGGCTGCTCGACGAGCTCATCGTGGCCTTCGGCTCCGGCTTCGCGCCGCTGCGCTACGAAGCGGTCCAGGTTGGACATCCACCGCGCCCCGGGCGTCCGTCACATCCGGTCACATCTCGGGCCTGCGCTATTCTGCTGTTCGGCACCAATGCCGTCGGATGGGACGATGACCACATTTGCTTCCTCGCTGAAGAAGGAAATCGCGCGGGTGGCGCGCAAGGAGTTGCGCGAGGAGCTGGACGCCCTGCGCAAGGCCAGCGCCAGCCACCGCAGCGAGATCGCCGCGCTCAAGCGCCAGGTGCGCGAACTGCAGGTGGCGCTGCGCCAGACCAGCCGCCGCGCCGACAAGGCCCTGCACACCTTGGCGCCCGACGCGCCGGCCGAGGCGCCCCAGCGCGGGCGCCGGGCGGTGTTCAGCGCCGAGCGCCTGAAGGCCCAGCGCGAGCGCCTGGGCCTCACGCAAAAGGAAATGGCCGCCTACCTCGGCACCTCCACGCTGTCGGTGTGGAAGTGGGAAACCGGCCAGGTGACGCCGCGCGCGCGCTTCCTGCCGGCCATCCTGGCGCTGCGCAGCCAGGGCAAGCGTGAGGTGCTCAGGCAGCTGGCCTCATCGGGCGGCGGCGCGGCCGGCTGAGCCCGCGCCGCTGGCGCGGGCCGCCACTCAGGAAGCCTCGGTGCGCAACGACACCGGGAAGAACGGGTTGAAACCGTTCGCCAGCCCCGAGAACCCGTCCACGGCCGAACCCACGCGCGCCAGGGCACCGTTGTCGGCCAGGTGGGTGTAGCAGGCCATCCATTCGCGCTGCATGTCCGCGGCCACGGCGCCCAGCTGCTGCCAGTACTGCGTGGCGCTCTCGAGATCGAAGCGCATCAGGTCGGCCTGGATCTGCATGAGTTGCGCGGGCTCGCTGGCCTCCTTGAGCTTTTCCGCCGCGCGCGAGTAGTGCTGCAGCGCCTGGTGCGCCGCTTTCTCCTGAATCTTTCGCATCGCCTCGAAGCCGCGGAACATCGCGCAGGCGCTTTCGGTCGCCAGGCTCAATTGCTGGCGCGGCAGGTCGCTCGCGGCGTTCCAGGCCGCTTCGGGCGTGGCCGCGACCGGCGCGGCGCTGGGGGAGGTGTGGCGTTTGGTGGCCATGGTCGGCTCCTGGTCGTTAAAGGGGGGCGCACACGGCTGGCCGCCGGGCGCGCGGGGCGTGCCTCAGGCGGCGACCTCGAGGTGATCGACCACGCGCGACACGCCGCGGGCGGCGTAGGCGGTGCCGACCGCGGCCTGCCGGTCGGCCAGCGACTCCACCGTGCCGCTGAGGGTGACCACGCCGCCCTCCACGTCCACCGCGATGCGCTGGGCTTCGCGCCGGGCGTGCCGCTCCAGGGCGGAGGCAATGCCGCGCGAAATCTCGCCGGCGTTGGCGCGCGCCTTGATCGATATCTCGTTCGTCACGCCGCGCACGCCCACGAGCGGGCGCACCGATTGTTCGGCGCTCGCGCGCTGGTAGGCCCAGTCGACTTCACCCGAGAGGCGGAGCCAGCCTTCCTCGACCTCGACCTTGACCTTGTCGTCGGGCACCAGCGAATGCCAGCGCAAGGCATGCGCCGCGGCCTGCGCGATGTCGCTGTCGGTGCGCGCGTGCCCCGGGGACAGGCGCACCTCCAGGTCGAGCGCGATGCCACGCGCGCCGGCCACGCGGCGCACCGCGCGCTCCACCGCGTGCTTTTGCGCGTAGCTGTCCAACGTGCCGTTGAGCGTGACGATGCCCGCGCGCACGGCCACGCCGATCTGGGTGGTGTTGATGGCGGGGTCCCAGGCGAGTTCCGCCGCCACGTCCTGCTTCAGTTGCTCGTCCGTCTTCATGAAAACAACTCCTCGTGTCGAAGGGGGCCGTCGGCCCCGGGGGCTTCGACGGGAGGCCCCAGTCTGGGCCGCGCGCGCGGCCCCTGCATTGACGCGGCGCAAGTTGCGTCTCGCGCCGCGGCCTCGCGCAGATAGACGGCCAGCTCGGCCGCCCAGCGCGCCGCGTTGGGTGCGTGGCCCAGGCAGGCCTGCACGGTGGTGGTGGTGGCGGCCAGCACCTGCGCGTGCTCGGCCCGCCGGTTCAGCTCCTGGCACAGCATCGACCAGGGCACCGGGCTCAGCAGCGTGCCCGACCACAGCTGCACGCGCTCGCGCCGCCAGGTCTGCGACACGCCGGTGAGCTTGTGTCCGTCCACCAGCACCTCGCCGGGCGAGCGCCCCGCGAAGCAGGCCCAGTGCGGCACCACCGGCCCCTCGTGGCAGATGGCGTCGATGCCGTGGCCGCGCAGCCAGTCGCGGTGCAGCGCGCCAAACCACAGCGCGGCGGCCCCGGGGCCTTGCTGCAGCCGCGGGTGCGCCGCCGGCAACAGCAGCACGGCGCGCAGCAGCCAGGGCCCCAGCAGCACCGCGCCGCCACCGCTGGCGCGCAGACGGCAGGGCGACAAGGCCTCGGCGGTGTCGCCGCGCTGCGAGCGCCCCAGCGAGAGGCCCGCGTGCGAGGACACCCCGGCCAGCGCCATCGGCATCTGCATGGCTCACCCCCGCGCGAGCCAGCCGATCGCCTGGTCGCGCGCGAAGCTCGCGCCGGCCGGCACCAGGATGCGCTCGAGCACGCCGTCCGCCGGCGCGACGATGTCCAGCGTGCTCTTGACGAGCACCGCGCGCGCCACGGCCTGGCCGGCGCTCACCCGCGCGCCCTCGGCCACCAGCCAGCGGTCCAGCAGGGCCTGGACCCCTTCGTCCACGCCGCTCCAGTGGTCGGCCGGCAGGCCCAGCTCCACACGGCCCCGGGCGATCGTGGTCATGCCGCCGCCTTCAGCTTGGCATCGACCAGCTCGCAGCAGGCCTCGACGATGCGCGTCACCGAGGGGATCACCGCCTGCTCCAGCGGCCGGCTGTAGGGAATGGGCACATCGGGCACCGCCAGCCGGCGCACCGGCGCGGCGAGCGCGATGCGGTCCATGTTCTCGGCCACCACCGCCGCGATCTCGCCCGACAGACCGAAGCTGAGGTAGTCCTCGTCCACGATCAGCAGCCGCCCGGTCTTGCCGACGGATTGCAGCACGGTCTCGGTGTCCAGCGGCACCAGCGTGCGCAGGTCGATCACCTCGGCCTCGATGCCCTGCGTGTGCAGCGTGCGCGCGGCCAGCAGGGCCTTGTGCACCATCTGGCTCAGCGTCACGATCGTCACGTGCCGGCCCTCGCGCACCACCGCCGCCTGGCCGAAAGGCAGGGTGTAGGCCTCCTCGGGCACGGCGTTGCTGGCGCCTTCGTAGAACTGCATCCACGGCAGACCCATGATGCCCTTGTGGAAGAAGACCATCACCGGGTTGTCGTCGCGGATCGCCTGGGTCATCAGGCCCTTGGCGTCGTAGGCGTTGGACGGGACCACCACCTTGAGGCCGGGCATGTGCGCGAAGGTGGCGTAGAGGCACTGCGAGTGCTGGGCCGCGTCGCCGTAGCCGCCGCCGATGGCCGTCATCAGCACCACCGGCAGCTTCACCTGCCCGCCCGACATGTAGCGGTTCTTGGCCAGGTGGTTGTAGATCTGGTCCATGCAGACGCCGAAGAAGTCCACGAACATCAGCTCGGCGATCGGCCGCAGGCCCGCGGCGGCGGCGCCGGTGGCCGCGCCGATGAAGGCGCTCTCCGAGATCGGCGTGTCGCGGACGCGCTCGGGACCGAAGCGGTCCAGCAGGCCGCCGGTGGCACTGAAGATGCCGCCGTAGCGGCCGATGTCTTCGCCCATCGCGAAGACGCGCGGGTCGCGCGCCATCTCCTGGCCGATCGCCTCGGCGATGGCCTGGGCCATGGTGAGGGTGCGCGCTGCGCCGGCGGCAGCGCTCTCAGGGGTGCTCATGGTGGGGTCCTTCCTCGCCGCTCAGGCGAATACATGGTCCATGGCCTCCGACGCGGCCGGGTACAGGCTGCCCCGCGCGAATTCGAAGGCCGCCGCGACGCGCGCCTCGGCGCGCTGGTGGATGTTGTGGTCCAGGGTGTCGTCCAGCAGCTTGCGCCGCCGCAGCGAAGCGGCCAGGGCGGGAATCGGGTCGTGCTGGCGCAGCTCGCTCACCTCGGTCTTGGGCCGGTAGACCTCGGCATCGCCCTGGAAGTGGCCGAAGTAGCGGTCGGTCTTCACCTCGATGAGGGTGGCGCCGCCGCCGCTGCGCGCGCGCTCCACCGCCTGGGCGGCGGCCTCGTACACCGCGATGGCGTCGTTCTGCCCCACCGCGATGCCCGCGATGCCATACGCACTGGCGCGCTCGGCGTTGGACGCGATGGCCGTGGCCTTGTCCTTGGCCACCGAGATCGCCCAGCGGTTGTCCTCGCACACGAAGACCACCGGCAGGCGCCACAGCCCCGCGAGGTTCAGCGCCTCGTGGAAGGTGCCCTGGTTGGCCGCGCCTTCGCCGAAGAAGGCCACGGCGATCGCCTGGCTGGCGGTGAGCTTGGCCGCGAGCGCCGCCCCACAGGCCGGCGGCAGGCTGGCGCCCACGATGCCGCTGCAGCTGAAGCGGTGCGCCGGATCGAACAGGTGCATGTGGCCGCCCTTGCCGCGCCCCAGGCCGGTGACCTTGCCGAAGATCTCGGCCGTCATGCGGTCCAGCGGCACGCCCTTGGCGATGGCGAAGTGGTGCGGGCGGTGCGTGCCGACCACGGTGTCGGCCTCGCTCAGGTGGGCGCACACGCCCACGGCCACGGGCTCCTGCCCGGCGGCCAGGTGCATCTCGCCGGGCACGGGGCCCGACGCGATGTCGAAGGCCAGGCCTTGCTGGATGTGCGGCGGCAGCTTGCCCTCCAGGTACACCTGCGCCAGGGTTTCTTCGTAGCGCCGGATCACGAGCATGGTCTCGTACATCCAGAGCAGCTTGTCGGGGGACAGTTTGGTCACGGTGGTCTCCGGCTCGTTGAATGGGTTCGGCCAATCTAGGCCTGGCGACGAAAGGGAAGTTGACGTGGCGCAAGAAGGCCGCCGCCCTGCCCCGACCGCTGCGCGCGGGCCAACTTGATCCGCCGCAAACACGGCCACCCGGGCCACGCGCACAGTGGCCTCGCCAACCGCGCCACTGGTGGCTGTCCTGGCTGTCGGGGGTGGTGAAGGGTGGCCGGCGCCCCCCGCCGGCCGCTGCGGCACGACCCGCGCTCGCCGCCCATGGACGCAGGCAGCGTTGGGCGCCCACCCCACCGGTGACCGCGGTTGGCCTCGCCGCCTTCTCGGCGAGAGCGCCCAAGGGCGCCCAGCCGATGCGGGGTCTACCCGAGTTCGGGTAGGAACTCGGCGTCCCAGGTCGAGGCCGGGCCCTCGCGGTCGCCGCGCGGGGCGCTGTCGGGCACCAGGGAGCAGGCGGTGCACAGGTCGCCATCGGGCGACAGGGTGCGGCGCGTGATCGAAATCGGCTCGCCACAGCGGGCGCAACCCTCAGGCCCGGGGTCTTCCAGGCGGGCAATGGCGCTGTCGAGGCGGTCCACTTCCTCGACGATGTCGTCGGCCTGCCCGAGCGGCAGGCTCTCGCGGCAGAGGCGGGCGACGAGGCGTTGGCGACGCTGGTGCATGAGGGCGCGCAGGTCGGCGTTGGTGTGGCGGCGCGCTGGATCGATGGCGGACATGGGATCTCCTTGAATCGAATCGTTCCCTGGCGCCCACCAGGCAAGCGAGTCTGGCAGGCCCGGCGCGGGCGAGCTTGACCGCCGTCAAGAACCGGCGGGCGGGGCGGTCGGTGGGGCCAGGGCCTGGGAGGCCACCTCGGTGCGCAGCCACTCGTCCTCACCCAGCGGTTCCTGCGCGCCGCGCAGCGCGGCCAGGGTGCCCTCGTCGGCCTCCGAGGCATCGCCGCGCCGCGCGCGCAGGCGCTCGCGCAGCACCCCGTCGGGCGCCTCGCAGTGCACGATGCGCCAGGGCACGCGCGCGCGCCGCGCCAGCGCGGCGGCGGCCTCGCGCTCGTGGCGGCGCAGGAAGGCCGCGTCCAGGATCACGGGGAAGCCGGCCTCCAGCGCGGTGTGCGCCAGCGCGAACAGCGTGTCGTAGGTGCGCCGCGTGGCCTCCTCGCCATAGATGTCCCGCCCGCTGGCGCGCGAATCGGCGCTGGCCGGCAGACCGAACAGGCGCTTGCGCTCCACGTCCGAACGCAGCCGGATGGCGCCCTGCGCCTGCAGCAGGCCTTGCGAGACGAAGCTCTTGCCCGAGCCGGGCAGGCCGTGCATCAGGGCCAGCCAGGGCGGTGCACGGCGCACCCAGCGCAAAGCGGCCTCGACATAGCGGCGGGCCGACGCCTCGTGGCCCCTGAGGCACTCCACCTGCGCCCGCACCAGCGCGCGGTACACCAGGGCGTGCCGCAAACCCGGCAGGCCGGCGTGCTCGCCGGTGGCGTCCAGCCAGGCATTGAGCAGGCGAAACGCCAGGTCGGCCCGCCCGCGCGCGCGCAGGTCCATCACGGGAAAGGCGATGTCGTCGATGACGTCGATCCAGCGCAGCGCCGGGTCGAACTCGATGCCGTCGAAGGCACTGACGTCGCCGTCGACCACGATGAGGTTGGCCAGGTGCAGGTCGCCGTGGCACTCGCGCACGTGGCCGGTGCGCAGGCGCTCGGCCCAGTGCGGCGCGAGCCGCTGCGCCTGCGCGCGCAGCCAGCCGGACAGCAGCGCCGCTTCCTCGGTCGACACCACCGGCGCCGCCCCCGCCAGCGCGGCGGCGGCCAGCGCCGCGCGGTGCGGCGCGCCGGCGAAACCGCTGTTCGCGCGCGCCACGGGGGCCTCCAGGTGAAAGCGCGACAGCAGGGCCGCACACGCGTCCACCTCGGTCTCGCCCAGGCGCCCATCGCGCAGCCGCTCGTCGAACAGCGCGCCCTCGGGAAAGCGGCGCATGCGCACGGCCCAGTCGATCGCGGGACCGGCGCCGCCCATGGCGGGTGCGTCCACGCCGCCGGTGACCGCCACCACGTCCAGGTAGAGCGAGGGCGCGAGCCGGCGGTTGATCCGCAGCTCTTCCTCGCAGCAGCGCTGGCGGGCCGCCAGCGTCGAGTAGTCGAGGAAGGGCAGGCGCAGCGGCTTCTTCAGCTTGTAGGCGCGGTCCCCCGTGAGCAGCACCCAGGAGATGTGCGTCTCGATGAGCGAGGCACCCAGGCGCGTGGCCAGGGCATGGGCCAGCGCCGCGCTGCGCGCCGACGCGTCGGGCGGGCGGGCACCGGCCTCGCTCACTGGATGGCGATCTTGCGCGCGCCTGCGGTGGCCTTCTTGGGCAGCGTCAGCGTCAGCACGCCGTCGGCGTAGCGCGCGTCCACCTTGGCCTCGTCGACGTCGTTGGCCAGGCTGAAGGTGCGCGAGATGGTGCCCTGGTAGCGTTCGCTGCGCAGCACCTTGTCGCCGTTGCCCTTGGTCTCCTTCTCGCTGCGCGCCTCGGCATCGATCTGCACCACGTTGCCATCGATGCGCACGTTGATGTCGTCCTTTTTCACGCCGGGGATGTCGGCCTTGACCTCGTAGGCCTTGTCGTTCTCCGTCACGTCCACGCGCATCTTGAGCAGGGGCGCGGGCTCCATGTCGAAGGTCGCCGGGGAGAAGAAGCGGCGCATGGCGTTGTCGAACGAGTCGCTGAACATCGGGTCCAGCAGGCGAAGATTGCTCATGGTGGTGTCCTCATCAGATAGTGGAATCGGGTGCGCACTGTGTGACGCGGTTTCACTCTAGGCCGCGCCCGCGCGGCGCTTGTTGATGTGGCGCAAGCTGCGCGCGCCCGCCCACCGCTCAGGGCACCAGCACCGCCGCGCCCTGCAGCCGCCCGTCGCGCAGCGCCTGCACCGCGGCCTGCGCCTCCTCCAGCGCAAAGGCCTGCACGTGGGTCTGCACGGGCACCTCGCGCAGCAGGTGGAAAAAGGCTTCGCCGTCGTCGCGCGTGAGGTTGGCCACCGACCGCAGTTCGCGCTCGCCCCACAGCAGGCGGTAGTCGAAGGCCGGGATGGTGCTCATGTGGATGCCCGCGCACACCACCACGCCGCCCTTGCGCACGGCCGCGAGCGCCGCCGGCACCAGGGCGCCGTCGGGCGCGAAGATCAGCGCCGCGTCCAGCCCGTCCGGCGGCGCCTCGGTGCTGGCGCCCGCCCAGTGCGCGCCCAGGCGGCGCGCGAAGGCCTGCGCCGCCGCATCGCCGGGCCGCGTGAAGGCGTGCACCTGCTGTCCCTGCGCGACCGCGATCTGGCACACGATGTGCGCCGCGGCGCCGAAGCCCCACAGGCCCAGGCGCGCCGGCCGGCGCCCGCCCGCCAGCCGCCAGGCGCGCATGCCGATCAGCCCCGCGCACAGCAGCGGCGCGGCGTGCAGGTCGTCGACGCCCTCGGGCAGGGCAAAGCAGAAACGCTCGTCGGCCACGCAGTACTCGGCGTAGCCGCCGTCGCGGTCGTAGCCGGTGAACAGCGGCGCATCGCACAGGTTCTCGCGCGCCATGGCGCAAAAGGGGCAGGCCCCGCAGCTTCGGCCCAGCCAGCCGACGCCCACGCGCTGTCCCGGCACGAAGCGCCGCGCCTGCGGCCCCAGGCCCACCACCTCGCCCACCACCTCGTGGCCCGGCACGGCCGACGGTTCGCGCCGCGGCAGTTCGCCGTCGATGATGTGCAGGTCGGTGCGGCACACCCCGCAGGCGCGCACGCGCAGGAGCACCTCGCGCGGGCCGGGCACGGGCACGGGCCGGCGCACCGGCACCAGTTGCCGGGTGGCGGCGTCGATGGCCATGGCCCGCATGCTCGAAACGCTCAATGGACTCCCTCCGCGCGGGGTGTGGCGCGCGCCCCGGCGGCGGCGCTTCCCGTCCGGCCCATGCTAGACGCCCCCGGGCGCGGCGCAAGCCCGATCCGCGCCGCCCTTGACATAGCGCAAGCGCGCGCGGCGGCCGGGGCCGATCATGGCGGCATGCGAACCGACGACCCGCCGCCGACGACGACCGGCCCGCCGCCCATGGACCTGCCGCTCAAGCTGTGGCTCGCCCGGCTGTCCAACGGCCTGTCGCCGGTCGCGCTGGCGCAGGCCCAGGCCGACTGGTGGCTGCACCTCCTGGTGTCGCCCACCCGGCAGGCGCAGCTGTCGGCCAGCGCGCTGCACAAGGCGCAAGCCTGGGCGCACTACCTCTGGCGCGCCGCCCAGGGCCCGTGCGAGAACTGCGTGACGCCCGCGCCCCAGGACAAGCGCTTCAGCCGGCCCGAGTGGCGGCACTTTCCCTTCAACGCGCTGGCCCAGGGCTTCCTGCTGCAGGAGCGCTGGTGGGACGAGGCCACGCACGGCGTGCGCGGCGTCTCGCGCCACCACGAGGAGGTGACGGCCTTCGTGGCGCGCCAGTGGCTGGACATGCTGTCGCCGTCCAACTCGCCGCTGACCAATCCGCAGGTGCTGCAGGAAACACTGCGCACCGGCGGCGCCAACCTCGCCAGCGGCGCGGCGAACTGGGCGCGCGACGCCATGGCCGTGGCCTCGGGCGGGGAGGCGCGCGGGCTGCAGGCCTTCGAACCTGGTCGGGCGCTCGCGCTCACGCCGGGCCAGGTGGTGATGCGCAACCACCTGATCGAGCTGATCCAGTACACCCCCGCCACGCCCACGGTGTGGCGCGAACCGGTGCTGGTGGTGCCCTCGTGGATCATGAAGTTCTACATCCTCGACCTGACGCCGGACGACTCGCTGGTGCGCTACCTGGTCTCTCAGGGCCACACCGTGTTCATGGTGTCCTGGCGCAACCCGGGCAGCGCCGACGCCGGCCTCGGCATGGACGACTACCTGGACCTCGGCGTGCTGCAGGCATTGGCGGCGGTGCAGGAGCGCTGCCCCGGCGCAGGCGTGCACGCCATGGGCTACTGCCTGGGCGGCACCCTGCTGTCCATGGCGGCGGCCCTGCTCGGCGCGCGCGGCGACCCGGGCCTGCGCAGCCTGACGCTGCTGGCCGCGCAGGTGGACTTCCAGGAACCCGGCGAGCTGGGGCTGTTCATCGACGAAAGCCAGATCGCCTTCCTGGAGGACATCATGGCCGAGCGCGGCTACCTCGACGGCCAGCGCATGGCCGGGGCCTTCCAGCTCATCAACTCCAAGGACCTGGTGTGGTCCAAGCTGGTCCACGAGTACCTGATGGGCGCGCACACGCCCGTGACGCCGCTGCGCGCCTGGAACGCGGACGCCACGCGCCTGCCCGCGCGCATGCACAGCGAGTACCTGCGCCGCCTGTACCTGCACAACGACCTGGCCGAAGGCCGCTACCGCGTGCGCGGCGAGCCGGTCGACCTGGACCGCATCCGCGTTCCGCTCTACCTGCTGGCCACCGAGCGCGACCACGTCTCGCCCTGGACATCGGTCTACAAGCTGATGCGCCTGACGCACTCGAACGCCCACTTCGTGCTGAGTTCGGGCGGCCACAACGTGGGCATCGTGAGCCCGCCCGAGGGGCCGCTGGCCAGCCCCGAGGCCTCCTACCGCGTGGGCGAGTGGGCGCCGCGCGCGGCGCCGGCCGACCCGCAGGACTGGCTCGCGCAGGCGAAAGCCTCGCCGGGTTCGTGGTGGCCGCACTGGCAGCGATGGCTGGCCGCGCACTCCTCGCGCCGGGTGAAGGCCCGGACCGTGTCGGGCTTGCGCGTGCGCGGCCATGCCGTGCCCGCGCCGGGCACCTACGTGTTCGACCCCGCGGCGGAGGTGAGCGAATGAGCGCCGCTGGGCCGTTCCCCAGGCGCTCAGCCCCCCAGTGCGCCGCACGGAGGGTCGTCCCATGAGCGTTCGCCACCTCGAGCACCTGTTCCAGCCGCGCAGCGTGGCGGTGATCGGCGTCTCGCGCCGGGCCGACGGCGTGGGCGCGCTGGTCTGGCGCAACCTGCGCGAAGGCGGCTTCGCCGGGCCGCTGTGGGCGGTGAACCGCCAGCCCTTCGAACTGGACGGCGCACCGGTGTTCACCGGCGTGGACGCGCTGCCGCAGGCGCCCGAGCTCGCGGTGATCTGCACGCCGGCGGCCAGCGTGCCCGAACTGGTGGACCAGTTGGGCCGCCGCGGCACGCGCGCGGCCATCGTGCTCACCGCCGGCCTGCGCGAAGGCCGCACCAGCGACGGCCGCAGCCTGGAACAGGCCATGCTCGACGCCGCCCGGCCCCATCTGCTGCGCGTGCTCGGGCCCAACTGCATCGGCGCCCTGGTGCCGGGGCAGGCGCTCAACGCCAGCTTCGCGCCGGGCCAGGCGCGCCAGGGCGAACTGGCCTTCGTCACGCAGTCGGGCGCGCTGGCCACGGCCATGCTCGACTGGGCCAACGCGCGCGGCGTTGGCTTCTCGCATTTCGTCTCGCTCGGCGACAGCGCCGACGTGGACTTCGGCGACCTGCTCGACTACCTCGGCAGCGACCCCCGCACGCGCGCCATCCTGCTCTACATCGAGTCGGTCAAGCAGGCGCGCAAGTTCATGTCGGCCGCGCGCGCGGCCGCGCGCAACAAGCCCGTGGTGCTGGTGAAGTCGGGCCGGCGCCCCGACGGCGCGCGCGCCGCCGCCTCCCACACCGGTGCGCTCGCGGGCTCCGACCCGGTGTTCGACGCCGCCGTGCGGCGCGCCGGCATGCTGCGCGTGGACACGCTGGAGGCCCTATTCGACGCCGCACAGACACTGGCGCGCGTGCACCGCTGGCGCGGCCCGCGCCTGGCCGTGCTCACCAACGGCGGTGGCGCCGGCGTGCTCGCCGCCGACACCCTGGGCAGCGGCGAACTCGCCACGCTCGCGCCCGACACGCTGGCGGCGCTGAATGCCTGCCTGCCGGCCAACTGGTCGCGCGGCAACCCGGTGGACATCATTGGCGACGCCCCGCCGCAGCGCTACCTGGACGCGCTGCGGGTGCTGCTCGCCGCGCCCGAGGTGGACGGCCTGCTGTTCATGCACGCGCCCACCGCCATCGCCTCGCCGACCGACATCGCCCAGGCCTGCCTGCCCTTGCTGCGCGGTGCCGACCGGCCGGTGCTGGCCTGCTGGCTCGGCGGCCAGCGCGTGGCCGGCGCGCGCGAGCTGTTCGACGCGCAGGGCGTGGCCTGCTACGACACGCCCGAGAACGCCACCGCGGCCTGGCTGCAGCTGCGCGACCACCAGGCCGCGCAGGCCGCGCTGCTGCAGTTACCCGAGTCGCGACCCGAGCTGCACTACCCCGACCGCGACGGCGCGCGCGCCCTGGTGCAAGCCGCCCTGGCGGGCGGGCGCGACTGGCTCGACGAACTCGACGCCAAGCGCCTGCTGGGCGCCTACGGCATTCCCTGCGTGGCCACCGAGCGCGTGCCCGACCTGGACGCCGCGCTCGCCGCGGCCGCGCGCATCGGCTACCCGGTCGCGCTCAAGATCGTCTCGCCCGAGGTGCTGCACAAATCCGACGTGGGCGGCGTGGTGCTGGACGTGGCCGACGCCTCGCAGCTGCGCGCCCAGGCGCAGGCCATGCGCGAGCGCGTGGCGCTGGCGCGCCCGGACGCCCACCTCACCGGCTTCACCGTGCAGGCCATGGCGCACCGCCCGCTGGCGGTCGAGACCATCGTCGGCATCGCCAGCGACCCGGTGTTCGGGCCGGTGCTGCTGTTCGGCGAAGGCGGCACGGCGGTGGAGGTGCGGGCGGACCGCGCGATCGCGCTGCCGCCGCTCAACGCCGTGCTGGCGCGCGATCTCATTGGCCGCGCGCGCGTCGCCCGCCTGCTGCGCGGCTACCGCTCGCGACCCCCGGCGAACATCGACGCGGTCGTCGACGTGCTGCTGCGCCTGAGCCAGCTGGCCAGCGACCTCGCGCCGGTGGCCGAGCTCGACATCAACCCCCTGCTGGTCGACGCCGAGGGCGCGCTGGCGCTGGACGCGCGCGTGCGCGTGCGCCCCGCCGCGACCACGCGCGACGGCGCGCACCTGGCGCTGCGCCCCTACCCCTCGGGCCTGGAGCGCATCACCGTCATCGACGGCGAAGCGCTCCAGCTGCGGCCGATCCGGCCGGAGGACGGCGAACGGCTCGCGCGCTTCTACGCCGCCTGCTCGCCCGAGGAGCTGCGCCTGCGCTTCTTCTTCACGCGCCGCGAGGTACCGCCCAGCGAGCTGGCGCGCTACTGCCAGATCGACTACGAGCGCGAGATGTGCTTCATCGCCCTGTCCGGCGACACCCTGTGCGGCGAGGCGCGCGCCGCCTGCGACCCCGACAACGACACCGCCGAGTTCGCGGTGCAGGTGGCGCGGCCCTGGCAGCGCCGCGGCCTGGGCCTCGCGCTGCTGGGGATGCTGATCGACCACCTGCGCGCGCGCGGCACGCGCCAGTTGGTGGGCTGGTGCCTCGAAGGCAACCACGGCATGGTGAACCTGGCGCGCGCGATCGGCTTCGGCATGCGCGGCAGCGCCGACGGCACGCTGGAGCTGCGGCTGGCGCTCGGCCCGCCGCCCACCGGCCCCGCCGACCAGGCCACGCCTTGAACCACTGGGACGTGTTCAATGGCGACGCCGACGGCCTGTGCGCGCTGCAGCAGCTGCGCCTGGCGCGGCCGCGCGAATCGCAGTTGGTGACCGGCCTCAAGCGCGAGATCGCGCTGCTCGAGCGCGTGGACGCCGGCCCGGGCGACACGGTCACGGTGCTCGACATCTCCCTCGCGCGCAACCGCGCGCCCCTGCTGGACTTGCTGGCGCGCGGCGTGCGCATCGAGTACTTCGACCACCACCACGCCGGCGACGACCCCCTGCCGCGCCACCCCGCCCTGACCCTCGTGATCGAGACCGCACCCACGCGCTGCACCAGCCTCATCGTGCACCGCCACCTGGGGGGGCCGCACGCGGCCTGGGCCGTCACCGGCGCCTTCGGCGACGGCATGGGCGCGAGCGCGCGCGCGCTCGGTCACGCGGCGGGGCTGGACGACCCGCACCTGGCCACGCTGCGCACGCTCGGCGAAGCCATCAACCACAACGCCTATGGCGAGTCCGAGGCCGACGTGCTGATCGCGCCGGCCGCGCTGCACAGCCTCATGCGGGCGCACGCCACCCCGCTGGACTTTCTGCGGTGCGAGCCCGTGGCCGCCGCGCTGATCGAACGCCGCCGCCAGGACCTTGAGCGCGCCGACGCGCTGGCGCCGCGCTGGCGCTTGGCCGCCGGTTCGGTGTATGAGCTGCCCGACGAGGCCTGGGCGCGGCGCGTGCAGGGCAGCCTGGCCTACCGCTGCATCGAGCGCGAACCCGGGCGGGCTTGCGCGGTGCTGCGCGCGGCCGGGGACGACGCCTTCATGGTGAACGTGCGGGCGCCCCGGCAGCGGCCGCACGCGGACCGCCTGTGTCGCGGCTTCGGTGGCGGGGGCCGCGCGGGGGCGGCCGGCATCGACCGCTTGCCGCGCGCGCGCCTGGCGGCTTTTCTCGCCGCGTTCGAACAGGCCTTCGGCACCGGCGGGCCCGTTGCGGCCTCACCCCTTTAGGGCGCGCAAACCCCACCCGGCGTGGCGCGGACCCTGTGACCGTGCGCGGCGGCGCGGTCCGCCTCGTCTACTTCGCTTCGGCCGCGCGCTTGGCGATCTTGAAGTCGCTGATGGCGATGCCGAGGTCGAAGCCTTCGCCTTTGCCCGCCAGCGCCAGCGACACCTTGCCCTTGGTCAGCACCTGCGCGGTGCCCGCCTTGGCCACGCCGGCGTCGCCGCTGACCGCCAGGTAGCTGCCCAGCACGTCCTCGATCGCGGACACGTGGGTGAACTTGCCCGTGCCATCGGTGATCTTCCATTTCCCCGCGGTCAGGCCGATGCCCTTCGCGCTGATGGTCACCGGCAGGGATGCGCCGTTGTCGCAGCTCACCGTGCCCTCGCCCTCGGCGCTCGAGTACACGGCCGACCACTGCCTGGACGTGAATGTGAGCTTGCAGCTCAGTTCCTTGTCGGCGGCTGCGCTCGGGCCCGAAGCCGCCATCAGGGCGGCGGCCGCGAGCAGTGGGGGAATGAATCGGTTCATGACGCCCTCCTGTGTGAGGCAAAAACGCCCACATCGGGCGTCTGCACACTGTCGGCGCGGGCGGCGGGGCGTTCATTGATGCCGGTCAAGCTCGCCCACTGCGCGCACCGCTGCGTTGCGGCGCGCGCATCCTTGACCGCCGTCAAGCACGCGCCCTGGCGACCGGCCGGATAGTGCTTGCCATGAAGCACACACTGCAGGACAAGGTGGCCGCGCTGCGGGACCCGGCGAACCATCGCCTGCCGGTTTCGTCCGTCGAGGCCATCGAAACCCATTTCTCCTGGGTATTCCTGGCCGGCGAGCGCGCGTACAAGATGAAGAAGCCGCTGCACCAGGGCCTGCAAGACTTCTCCACGCTCGAGCGG
Organism: Hydrogenophaga sp. SNF1; assembly: GCF_034421675.1. Lineage (NCBI taxonomy): Bacteria > Pseudomonadati > Pseudomonadota > Betaproteobacteria > Burkholderiales > Comamonadaceae > Hydrogenophaga > Hydrogenophaga sp. SNF1. Next base: position 682,823 of record NZ_CP139793.1, on the reverse strand, counting down.
CGGCGCCACTACTGCCGCGAGGAACTGCGCGTGAACCGGCGCCTGGCGCCCCAGGTCTACCTGGGCCTGGTGCCGCTGGCGGCGGACGAGAACGGCCGCCTGCGCCTGGACGGGCCGGGCGAGCCGGTGGAGTGGCTGGTGGCCATGCGCCGCCTGCCGCCGGGGCCCATGCTGGACCAGCGCCTGTTGCGCGGCGAGGCCAACGAGGACGACATGCGCCGCATCGCCGGGCAGCTGGCCGGCTTCCACCGCTGGCAGCCTCGCCCGCGCCTGGACCCCAATGGCTACCGCCTGCGGCTGTGGCAGCGCCTGGCCGACTGCGAGCAACTGCTGGGCCGCCCCGAATGGCGGCTGCCGCGCACGCGCGTGGACGTGCTGCTGGGCACGCTGCGCGCCTGGCTGGCGTCCAGCACGCCGCTGATCGAGGCGCGGGCCATGGCCGGGTGCGTGCTCGAGGCCCACGGCGACCTGCGGCCGGAGCACATCTGGCTCGGCGACCCACTGGCGATCATCGACGCCCTGGAGTTCTCCAAGGCGCTGCGCACACAGGACGGCGCCGACGAGGTCGGCTTCCTGGCGCTGGAATGCGAGCGCGCCGGTGCCCCGGCCCTGGGCGAGACCTTGCTGCGCCACTACGCGCAGGCCAGCGGCGACGAACCGCCGCGCGCCCTCGTGCACTTCTACCAGGCCCTGCGGGCCTGCGAACGCGCGGGCCTGGCGATCGCGCACCTGGCCGAGGCGCGCTACCAGGGCGAGGCGCGCTGGCGCCGTCGCGCGCGGCAGTACCTGCGTCTGGCGGCGCGCCACCTGCAGGCGGCGCGCCGGCCCGCGCCAGGGCGCGGCATGCGCCCCCCTTGATCTGGCGCAAACGGCGGCGCCGCCAGGCCACTACAGTGGCCTGGCCACCGCGCGCCGGGCCCGGCCGCGCGCCGGCCCACGACAGCGAGCCAACATGTTCCATGACCGCCTAGACGCCGCCCGCCAGCTCGCTGCCGCGCTGGCCCACCACCGCGGCAGCCACCCGCTGGTGCTCGCCATCCCACGCGGCGCGGTGCCCATGGCGGCGCACCTGGCCCAGACGCTCGGTGGCGAGCTCGACATCGTGCTCGTTCGCAAGCTGCCGGCGCCCTACTCCAACGAATTCGCGGTGGGCTCGGTGGACGAATCGGGCTGGGTCTACGTGGCCCCGCACGCCAACCTGGCGGGCGCGGACGCGGACTACCTCGCGCGCGTGCGGCGCGAACAGCTCGCCGAGATCGCGCGGCGCCGCGCCGCCTACACGCCGGGGCGCGCCGCCGCATCGGCGCGCGGGCGCACGGTGATCGTGGTCGACGACGGCCTGGCCACGGGCGCGACCATGCTCGCCGCGCTGCACGCGGTGCGCCAGCGCGCGCCCGCGCACCTGGTGTGCGCCGTGCCCGTGGGCTCGCGCGAGAGCGTGGCGCTGGTGCGCCCGGCGGCCGACGAACTGGTGTGCCTGCTCACGCCCGCCGATTTCCAGGCCGTGGGCCAGTTCTACGCCCACTTTCCGCAGGTGGAGGACGCCGAGGTGGTGCGCGCGCTGCGCGCCGCGGCGGGCCCCGCGGCGCCCGGGGGAGCGGGCACGCCGCCATGATGCAGGCGCTGAGCGACCCCTCCGCAGAGGCGGCGGCCGGGCCGCCTCCCGGCCCTCCCCGGCTGCGCTGGCTGCTGCTGTGGATGCTGCTGGCCCTGCAGCTGCCCGCGCTGCTGCTGTTCGGGGTGGCGGCCTGGCTGGCGATCGATCGCGAGCAGGTGGAGACCGGGCAGCGCCTGATGACGCGGACCGTGGCCCTGTCGCACCGCGTGAACGCGCATGTCGTGCATGTGCAGGGCGCACTGCAGCGCCTGGCTCAGCAATTGCCGGCCGAGGGCCAGGACCTGCGCGACTTCCAGCGCGCCGCCACCGCCCTGGCGAGCGACCTGGAGGTCGACGCCATCGTGCTGGTGCGCGCCAATGGACAGGCGCTGCTCAGCAGTCCGCCGCCGGCGGGGGCCGAGCCGCCACGCACCGCGCCGCCCGCCTTCGCCGAGGTGGCCCGCATGGCCCGCACCGGCGTGGTCGACGTGACGAGCTGGCCCGGGCGCGACACACCGGTGGTGGGCATCGGTGTGCCGGTGATCCGCGCCAATGGCGAGGTCCTGGCCCTGCAGGCCGTGATCGAACTGTCGCGGCTGTACCCGCTGATCGAGGCCCCGCTGCTGCCAGCGCGCTGGCAGGCGGCCATCGTCGACAACAGCGGCCGCTACCTGGTGCGCGGACCAGCGGAGCCGGCACCGGCAGGCGAGCGCATCGGCCTGGCGCTGCAGGACCGCCTGGCCCGCGAGGGCTATGGCAGCTTCCGCATCGACGACGCGGACGGCGCGCCCTGGGCGGTGTCGTACTGGACCTCACCGGCCACGCACTGGACGGCGGTGGTCAGCATGCCCGCCGAGACCTTCAACGCGCCGACCCGGCAAAGCCTGCTGCTCCTGGGCGTGCCCATGGGGCTGGTGATCGCCGCCGGGCTGGCGGGCGCCTGGCTGGTGCGCCGGCGCCTGACGGCCGCACTGAACGGCATGCGCACGGCCACCGAGGCCGCCGAAACAGGCCGCCTGCGGGGCGAGCAGCGCCTGGAGGGCATGCTGCAGGCCGCGCCCATCGCCACCCTGCTGATCGACGAAACGAACCGCGTGCGCGCCTTCAACCCGGCCGCGCGCGCGCTCTTCGGCCACACGCCGGAACAGATCCTGGGCCGCGGCCTGGAACCCTTGTTCACGCCGCTGAGCTGGCGGGACTGCCAGGGGGAGATCGCGAAGGTGCTGAGCGGCACGGTGCGCGGACCCGACGGCGTCGTCTCAGGGCACTGCGTGCGGCTGGGGGGCGACGTCTTTGCGGCCGAGTTTTCGGTGGCCCTGATTCCCCGCGCCGACGGCGAGCGACTGCTCTCGGTGACGGTGCGCGACGTCACCGAGCGCGAGCAGTTCCAGGCCTCGCTGCTGGCCGCCCACCAGGAGGTGCAGGAGGTGAGCCAGCGCTTCGAGCGCATGCTGCTGCGGGAGATGGACGCCCGCCAGGATCAGATCGGGCGCGAACTGCACGACGCCGTGGGCTCCGCGGTGGCGGGCGTCTCGCTGCTGCTGGAAGCGGCGGCGGCGCGGCGCAACGACCCCGCGCTGGTGGGCGCGCTGCTGGAGAAGTCGCGCGAACAGGTGCAGCTGGTGGCCGAGCGGCTGCGCCAGCTCTCGCGCGGCATCGTGCCCGCGGGCAGCGAGGCTGGCGCGCTGCAACAGGCGCTGGAGCAGTACCTGCTCGACGCCGCCGCGCTCATGGGCATCGAATGCACGCTGCGCGCGCGCGGCGACTTCAGCGACGTCCGCGCCGAGAGCGCGGGCCACGTCTACCGCGTGGTGCAGGAAGCCGTCACCAACGCGGTTCGCCACGGCCAGGCGCGCCGCATCACCGTGCACCTGGCGCGCGCCGGCGCGCTGTGCGGCCTGACGGTGCGCGACGACGGCAAGGGCTGCGACCTGAGCCTGGTACACCCCTCGCACCCCGGCATGGGCCTGAAGTCCATGCAGGCACGCGCGCGGGCGCTGCAGGGACGGCTGGCGCTGCGCAACCGGCGCAGCGGCGGCTGCGAGGTGGTGCTCCGCTGGTCGGAACCCCCCGACGAACTTTGATCTTCATCAGGGGCGCGCGCGGCGGCTGGGCATAAGGTGCCGCCTTCCGCTCCATCGGAACGGGTTCTCCATGGACAACACCGTCATCGTCATCGACGACCACGACATCGTTCGCCTCGGCCTGGAGACGCTGATCGCCGGCAGCCCCCACCTGCGCCTGCTGGGCAGCGCGGCCAGCCTGCGCGACGGCCTGGCCCTGATCGAACGCCACCAGCCCGCGCTGGTGATCACCGACATGGGCACGAGCGACTCCAGCGGACTGGCCACCGTGCGAGCGGTGCTGGCGGCCCAGGGGCCGCGCGCCACGCTGGTGCTCAGCATGCACGACGAAATGCTCTACGGCGAGCCGGTGATGGCCCTGGGCGCCAGCGGCTACCTGATGAAGGAGCGCGCCTCCGCCGAGATCGTGCCGGCCGCGCTGGCGGCGCTCAAAGGCGAGCTGTGGATGAGCCCGCGGCTGAACGCGCGGCTGCTCAGCCGCACGCTCAAACGCCACCGCCCGGACACGACGGAAGCCACAGACGGTGAGCATTCACTGACGTTGCGAGAACGCGAGGTGCTGGACCTGGTGCACCAGGGCAAAGCCACCAAGGAGATCGCCTGCGCCCTGGGCCTGAGCGCGCGCACGGTCGACATCCACCGCGCCAACATCAAACGCAAGCTGGGCCTGCGCAGCGCCGCGGCGGTGATCGCCTCCGGCATGCGGCGCACCTGAAGGCCCCGGCGCACCAGCGGTTGGCCGCCTAGGTACAGGTACCTATCCAGGCCGGCGGCCGGCCACTGAACATGGCATGGCGCGCGCCGGCCGACGCGCATGTCCCACCGTCGGACCACTCGCCCGGCCCACCCCGACGCCCCCGCCAGGAGCCCCGCATGGAACTTCAAGCCGCTGTCCAGCCCATCCACTTCGTCGATTCGTCGCTGCCCCTGCCCGCGGCCCCGTCGCTGGCCGCCACGCCCGGCCACAGCACCTGCGACACCTGCCTGGTGCGGCACGTCTGCCTGCCCTCGTGGCTGGAGCCGGGCACGCACACCTCGCTGGAACGCGCGCCGATCGCCAGGCGCCGCCTGCGCAAGGGCCAGAGCGTGTTCCGCGACGGCGAGCGCTGCGAGTTCATCTACGCGGTGCGCTACGGCTCCTTCAAGTCGGTGGCGAGCCTGCGCGATGGGCGCGAGCAGGTCATGTCCTTCCACCTGCCCGGCGAGCTGTTCGGCTTCGACGGCCTGGCCACCGGCAAGCACCCCACCACGGTGCGCGCCATCGAGGACGCCGAGGTCTGCGTGTTGCCTTATGCGGAACTGAGCGAGGCCGCGGGCGAGAGCCGCTCGGTGCTGCACCACCTCACCAGCACGCTGAGCGCCGAGCTGGTGCGCGAGCGCCACGTGGCCGCGCTGATTGCCAGCACGCGCTCCGAGGAGCGCGTGGCGACCTTCCTGCTCAACCTGTCGGAGCGCTTGCACGCGCGCGGCTATTCCGCGAGCGCCTTCCAGCTGCGCATGACGCGCGAAGAGATCGGCAGTTACCTCGGCGCCACGCTGGAGACCGTGAGCCGCTGCCTGTCCTCGCTGGCGCGCCAGGGCTTCGTCACGGTGCGCCGCCGCCAGATCGAAATCATCGACCCCGAGGGCCTGCGCGCGAGCTACGCCGACTCGGTCTAGCCCGCGTCCACGGCCCCCGGTCGGACCGGCGGCGGCGCCGCACGCGCGCGACTTGACGCGCATCATCCTGGCGCTGGCCCGGCGTTCCAAGATGGGTCCCGTTGCCGCGCCCTGCGGCCCCCAGGACCTCACCGGAGAAGCCCATGAACATCGCCAGCCTGTGCCAACGCGCCGCCGTGGCCATCGACGCCAACGCCCCCCTCAACGAAGCCGCCCACCGCATGTTCGACGAACACGTCGGCGCCTTGCTGGTGGTCACCGGCGAGAACCCGCCCCAGGTGGTGGGCGTGGTGACCGACCGCGACATCGTGATCGACGCCCTGGCGCGCTCCAGCGCGGCGGGCGCCGACCTGCGCATCGGCCACCTCGCCAAGTCACCGCCGGTCGCGGTGCGCGGCACGGCCGACGTGCACGAAGCGGCCAGCGCCATGGAGCAGGCCGGCGTGCGCCGGCTGCTGGTGGTCGACGAGGACGGCGGCGTGGTCGGCGTGCTCTCCATCGACGACCTGTTCGCCGCCGTGGCCGAGGAACTGCGGCTGCTCGCCGGCGCGCTGCGCAAGGGCCTCGCCCACGAACACCAGGACCGCCAGACCCCGTTGCCACCCCAGGGACAGCGGCCGGTGTACCCCTACTTCGGCACGGCGGCCACGCACTGAGGCCAGGGCAACATGGACAGCATTCTCGTCGTCCACTACTCGTACACCGGCGTATCGCGCCGCGCGGCGCAGCTGCTCGCCTCGCACCACGGCTGGCCATTGGGCCAGGTGGATGACCTGCACCGGCGCGCCGGCGCCAGCGGCAGCTGGCGCTGCGTACTGGACTCCCTGCTGAGCCGGCGGCCGCGCATCCGCTACGCGGGGCCCCGACCCGAGGACTTCCGCACCGTGGTGCTGGTGGCACCCATCTGGATGTACCGCCTGGCGGGGCCGATGCGCAGCTTTCTGCACGAACACCGCCTGCGCCGCGTGGCCGTGGTCGTGACCATGGGCTCGGCCGGCGCCTCCAACGCCTTCGCCGAGGTCCAGCGGCTCACCGGCAAGCCACCGGTGGCGACGCTGGCGCTGACCACGCGCGAGGTGGAAACGGGCAGCGGCACCACGCGCCTGCTCGACATGGGCGAGCGGCTGCGCCCCGGACACACGACCGCTCGCCTGAGCGCGGCGATGGGCTGAAGCGGCCATGCTGAACGACAAGACCGCCCTGGTGACCGGCGCCGCCTCGGGCATCGGCCGCGCCATCGCCCTGGCCTACGCGCGCGAAGGCGCGCGCGTGGTGGTGTCCGACACCGACGCCGACGGCGGGCAGGCCACGGTGGCGCAGGTGCGCGAGCGCGGCGGCCAGGCCCTCTTCGTCGCCGCCGACGTCGCCAAGCCCCGCGACCACGAGCGACTGGTGCAGCGCTGCCTCAAGCAATTCGGCCGCCTCGACATCGCCTGCAACAACGCGGGCATCGGCGGGGAACTGGCGCCCACCGCCGACTACCCGCTGGAGGCCTGGGACCGCGTGATCGCCATCAACCTCTCGGGCGTATTCCATGGCCTGCGCGCCCAGATCCCGGCCATGCTCAAGGGCGGCGGTGGCGCCATCGTCAACATCGCCTCCATCCTGGGCGCGGTGGGCTTCGCCAACGCGCCCGCCTACACCGCGGCCAAGCACGGCGTGGTGGGGCTCACGCAGGCGGCCGCGCTGGAGTACGGCGCGCAGGGCATACGGCTCAACGCGGTCGGCCCGGGCTTCATCCACACGCCCATGATCGCGCGCCTGGAAGACGACCCCGCCTCGGTCGCGCAGCTCGTGGCGCTGCACCCCATGGGGCGCCTGGGCCGGCCCGAGGAGGTGGCCGAGCTGGTGCTCTGGCTCAGCGGCCCCGCGGCGTCCTTCGTCACGGGCGCCTACTACCCCGTGGACGGCGGCTACCTCGCGCGCTGAGCGCGCGCGAGCGGGCGGCAGGACCATGCGCGCACCGTAGGCCGGGCGCGGCGGCGGGGGCTTGACGGGTGTCAAGGGACATCACGGGGCGGGCGCGGCCCGCACCGTTGCGGAAACAGAAACGCTGCGTTGCCCCGGGGGTGGTTTTTCCAATTAAGGGAAAACCCTAGAGTACACCCATGCCAAACAGAAAACGGCATTGACAGACAAACACCACCAACAACCAACCCTCTTCAAGGAATTGCCATGAAAACCGCTCAAAACCTCGCCCTCTCCATCGCCCTCGCCCTGGGCGCCGGTGCCGCCTTCGCCGAAGGCCCCATCGAAGGCAACGAAGTCTTCAACTTCCAATCCACCCTGAGCCGCGCCGAAGTGCAGGCCCAGGCCGTGCAAGCCAACCAGGCCGGCCTGGTCGCCCGCGGCGAGATCGTCCCCGTGCAGGAAACCCTGGCCGACAGCGGACTGAGCCGTGCGCAGGTTCGCGCCGAAGCCATCGAAGCCCGCCGCCTGGGCCTGATCGCCAGCGGCGAGATCCTGCCGGTGGCCACGCCCGCCCAGGTCGAGCAGATCCGCACCGCCGGCCTGCGCGCCGCGACCGGCGACAAGCTGGTGCAATCGGGCCAGCCCGCCGTGACCGCGAACTGAGCGGCCAGCGCCTCCACGACAACGGCCCTGCGGGGCCGTTTTCTTTTGCGCCCGCGTGGTCCCGCAGAATCCGATCTGCGATACTGGACTTAATTAACTCATTAGAGAATTAAAGCGCGTGAACAAGCCCTCCCCAGCGGCCCCCGAAGAGCGCCTGCGCGACGCCGACCGATCGCAGGCCACCATCCTCAAGGCCGCGCGCGACGAGTTCTCCGAACACGGGCTGGGCGGCGCGCGCATGGACCGCATCGCCGAGCGCGCGGGCCTGAACAAGCGGCTCATCTACTACTACTTCGAGGACAAGGAACGCCTGTTCCAGGCGGTGCTGGAACAGACCTACCACCACATCCGCGAGGAAGAGCACAAGCTCAACCTGCTGCACCTCAAGCCCGAAACCGCGCTGCGCCGCCTGGTGGAGTTCACCTGGCACTACTACCTTGAGCACCCCGAGTTCCTCACCCTGCTCAACAGCGCCAACCTGCACAAGGCGCGGCACCTGGCGCAGTCCGAGCGGGCCCGCGAACTGAACTCGCCGCTGGTGCTCATGCTGCAGGACATCATCGAGCGCGGCCAGGCCGACGGCAGCTTTCGCGGCGGCATCGACCCGGTGCAGCTCTACGTGTCGATCGCCGGGCTGGCGTACTTCTACCTGTCGAACAACCACACGCTGTCGGCCATCTTCGGGCGCGACCTGATGGCCCCCAAGGCCCTCAACGAACGGCTCTCGCACATGTGCGACGTGATCCTAGGGTATGTCCTGAGAGGCTGAGCCGGCGGGCGCCTTGACGGCGAGGGGAGCGGTTCCTAGCATTAACCGTTCGGTGAATTAACCCCCCTCCAGGAGACATCGCATGACCACCGCCCGGCCGCTGCGCCAGTTGCTCGTCGCCTCTCTGCTCGCCGCCGCCGCCGGCGGCGCCTTCGCCCAATGGAAGCCCGACCGCCCGATCACGCTGATCGTGCCCTGGGCACCCGGTGGCTCCACCGACCAGGTCACGCGCGTGACCGCGGCCGAACTGGAAAAGCACCTGGGCCAGAAGATCGTCATCCTCAACCAGCCGGGCGCCTCGGGCTCGGTGGGCACCAAGAACGCGCTGGCCGCGCCGGCCGACGGCTACACCTGGACGGCCGGTGGCGCCAAGGACCTGGGCACCTACAAGGTGCTGGGCATGCTGGACACCTCCATCAGCGACTGGAACCTGTACCTCAACGTGGCGCACATCGCGGTGGTCGGCGTCAACGCGGACACGCCATACAAGACCATGGACGACCTGCTCAAGGCCATGAAGGCCAACCCCGGCACGGTCTCGGTGGCCACGGCGGGCGTGAACTCCAGCGGCCACTCGGCGATCGAGGCGCTGTCGCGCGCGGCCGGCGTCACCTACAAGCACGTCACCTACGACGGCGGCGCGCCGGCGGCAGTGGCCGCCGCCTCGGGTGAGACGCAGGTGACCACGCAGCTCGCCGCCGAGCAGACCGACATGATCCGCGCCAAAAAAATCCGCCCGCTCGCGGTGGTGGGCGACAAGTCGATCGAGATCGAGGGCTTCGGCACCATCCCGCCGCTGTCGCAGTTCGTCCCGGGTTTCAAGGACCCGATCAACTACTTCGGCGTCTTCGTGCCCAAGGCCGCGCCGCCCGAGGTGGCGCAGACGCTCAACCGCCTCTGGGCCACCGAGATGAGCAAAAGCGAGGCGCTGAGGAAGTACGCGCAGTCGCGCGGCGCCATGTTCGCGCCGATGGCGGGCGAGGAAGCGCAGAAGGCCGTGTTCCCCGCGGTCCAGGCCTACGCCTGGACGCAGCAGGCCGCCGGCAAGGCCAAGGTGTCGCCCGACACCGTGGGCATTCCCAAGCCCTGACGCACCGCGGGGTCCCACATGACCGAGGGTGGAACCGCCGCCCGCTCCGATCTGCGGGGCGGGGCGGGCTGGGTGGGCTTTGGCCTGCTGATCCTGATCGGCTCCTGGCGCATGGAGCGCTTCGAGTCCATGGGCGCGCAGCTCTACGCCATGCCGGGCTTCGTCCCGGCCCTGCTGGGCGGCGCGCTGGTGCTGCTGGGCGCGGTGCTGATGCTGCGCGGCTGGATGCGCCGGCGCCACGCCGCCCGCGCGGGCGCTGCCCCTGAGGCCGACCCCGGCCCGGCGCCGCTGATCAACCGCCGCATCGCCGCCACGCTGGCGCTGACGCTGGCCTACGCGGCGGTGCTGATCGGGCGCCTGCCGTTCTGGCTGGCCACGGCGGCCTTCGTCGCGGCCTTCGTGGCGCTGTACGCGCCGCCCGAACAGCGCCCCGCGCGCCGCCTGGCGGTGGCGCTGCTGGCCGGCGCGCTCACCTCGGCCGTGGTCACCTGGGTGTTCCAGTCCATCTTCCTGGTTCGCCTTCCCTGAGCCCCCCGCACCATGTTCGACGGTCTGCTCCTGTTCGGCCAATCCATCGCCAACTTCTCCTCGCCCTCGACGGTCGGCCTGGCCCTGCTGGCCTCGCTGGTGGGCGTGGTGATGGGCGCCCTGCCCGGCCTCACGGCCACCATGGCGCTGGCGCTCATGACCACGCTCACGCTCAAGCTGCCGCCCTCGCAGGCGCTGCTGATCCTGATCTGCACCTACGTGGGCTCCATCTACGGCGGCTCGCGTTCGGCCATCCTGCTCAACATCCCGGGCACGCCGGCCTCGGCCGCGTCCTGCCTGGACGGCTACACCCTGGCCCGCCAGGGCCTGGCCGGCCGCGCCATGGGCATCGCCACCACCGGCTCGGTGATGGGCACGCTGATCGGCATGTTCTTCCTCGCCACGCTCACGCCGGTGCTGGGCGGACTGGCGCTGAAGTTCGGCGCCTACGAATTCTTCTGGCTCGCGCTGTTCGGCGTCATCATCGCCGGCACGCTCACCGGCGACGACCCGCTCAAGGGCTGGATCGCCGGCATCGCCGGCCTGTTCGTGGCCACCATCGGGCAAGAGCCGCAGTACGGCTACGAGCGCTTCGCCTGGGGCCTGCGCGACCTGGCCGGCGGCATCCAGCTGGTGCCCGCCCTGGTCGGCGCCTTCGGCTTCGCCGAGCTGCTCACCAGCATGCGCGCGCGCCAGGCGCCGGTGACCATCAGCGCCTTCGACACCGTCATCCCCAAGCTGCGCGACGTCTTCCAGTACTGGCGCACCATCCTGCGCTCGGGCCTCATCGGCACCGGCGTGGGCATCGTGCCGGGCGTGGGCGAGGACGTGGCGGCCTGGTCGTCCTACGCCGCCGCCAAGCGCGCCAGCCGGGAAAAAGAGAAGTTCGGCAAGGGCTCGGTGGAAGGCCTCATGGCCGCGGAGACCGGCGACAACGCCTGCGTGCCGGGCGCGATGATCCCGGTGCTCACGCTGGCCATTCCGGGCTCGGCGCCGGCGGCCGTGCTGATGGCCGCGATGATCATCCACGGCGTCAAGCCGGGACCGATGATCATGGTGGAGAGCCCGCAGTTCGTGTACGACGTGGTGGCCATGATGCTGTTCGCCACCATCGGCATCCTGATCTACGGCCTGGTGCTCACCAAGGCCCTGGTGCAGGTGCTGCGCGTGCCCCAGCACCTGATCGTGCCCATCATCTTCGTGCTCTGCGCGGTCGGCAGCTTCGCCATCGCGGGCCGGCTGTTCGACATCTACGTGATGCTGGCCTTCGGCCTGATCGGCTTCGCCCTGCGCCACCATGGCTACCCCATGGCGCCGCTGGTGCTGGGCATCGTGCTGGGCGACCTGCTGGAGAAGAACCTGCGCCGCGCGCTGATCCTCTCCGACGGCGACCTCACGCCCTTTTTCACCCGGCCCATCGCCGCCGCCGTGGCGGCGCTGATCTTCGCCACCATCGCCTGGCGGGTGTGGTCCTTGGTCCGCCCCTCCCGCGCGGGGCGCGCGCCGGCATGAAGCTCTCGCTGTGCAACGAGGTGCTGCTCCCGCTGCCGCTGGCCGCGCAATGCGAGGCCGCCGCGCGCTGGGGCTACGCGGCGCTGGAACTCGCGCCCTTCACCCTGGCCGACGACCCCTCCACGCTGCGCGCCGCCGATGCGCGCCGCTGGCGCGACACGGCGCAACAACAGGGCCTGGCCATCAGCAGCCTGCACTGGCTGCTGGTGCGGCCCGAGGGTCTGTCGCTGGTGAGCGATGACGCCGCGCAGCGCCGGCGCACGCTGGACCTGCTGCGCCAGCTGATCGACCTGGCCGCCGCCTGCGGCGCGCGCGTGCTGGTGCACGGCTCGCCGCGCCAGCGCTCGCCCGGCCCCGGGCAGAGCGTGGCCGACGCGCTCGCGCGCTTCGAGGCCGCGCTGGCCGAGCTCGCGCCGCACGCCGCCGCGGCCGGTGTCACCTACTGCGTGGAGCCCCTGGGCCGCTTCGAGACACCGGTGATCAATACCGTGGCGGAGGCCGCCGACCTGGTCGACCGCGTCGGCTCGCCCGCGCTGCGCACCATGCTCGACGTGAGCGCGGCCTCGCACAGCGAGAGCGAGCCTGTGCACGAGGTGCTGCGCCGCTTCCTGGCCAGCGGGCACATCGCGCACGTGCAGCTCAATGACCACAACCGGCGCGGCCCCGGCCAGGGCGACACCGACCAGCGCCCCGTGCTGCAGGCGCTCAAGGACAGCGGCTACGCCGGCTGGGTGGCGGTGGAACCCTTCGACTACATGCCCGACGGCCCAGGCTGCGCCGAGGCCAGCGCGCGCCACGTGCACGAACTTTGGAGCCAACTGACATGAACGGCGTGAACCTGCGCCTGCACACCATCGAGCTGTACGAGCGCCACGTCACGCTGCGCCTGCCCTTTCGCTTCGGCGCGGCCACCGTCACGCAATGCCCGCAGGCCTTCGTGCGCGTGCACGCCGAGGCCCAGGGCCGCCGCGTGGAGGGCGCCGGCGCCGAGCTGATGGTGCCCAAGTGGTTCGACAAGTCGCCCGCGCTCACGCACGAACAGAACTTCGAGCAGCTGCGCGAGTCGCTGCGCAACGCGCGCGAGGCGCTGCTGGCCCAGCGCGATCCACTCACGCCCTTCGCGCACTCGCAGTCGGGTGGCGAATCGGCCATCGCCGTGTCGGTGGCGCGCGGCCTGCCGCGCCTGGCCGCGCAGTTCGGCGCCGCGCTGCTGGACAAGGCCGTGGCCGACGCGGCCCTGCGCGCGGCCGGCCTCTCGTGGGTGGACGGCCTGCGCGCCGGCGCGCTGGGCGATCCCTGGAGCGCGGGCCTCACGATCGCCCACCCCGACGCGGTGGTGCTGCGCCACACCGTGGGCCTGGCCGACCGCCTCAACGACGACGACCCCGGCAGCGACCCCGGCGATGGGCTGCCCGCCACATTGGAAGCCGCCATCCGCCGCCAGGGCCTGCACCACTTCAAGCTCAAGCTCAGCGGACGCGTCGAGGCCGACGTGGACCGCCTCTCGCGCATCGCCGCCGTGCTGCGCGCGCACGCGCCCGAGCACCGCGTCACGCTGGACGGCAACGAAACCTTCGCCGACGCCGCCAGCCTGGGCGCCTACTGGCAGGCGCTGCGCGCCACGCCCGCGCTGGCCGAACTGCTGCGGCGCACCCTGCTGCTGGAGCAGCCGCTGGCGCGCGCCGTGGCGCTGCGAGAACCCATCGCGCCGCTAGGCATCGACGTCCCCGTGATCCTCGACGAGTCCGACGACCACGCCCACGCGCTCGACGAGGGCCTGGCCCTGGGCTACCGCGGCATTTCGAGCAAGGCCTGCAAAGGCATCTACCGCTCGCTGCGCAACGCGCGGCGCATCGCGCAGGACCCGCGCCTGCTGCTGTCGGGCGAGGACCTCACCTGCCAGGCCGGCCTGGCGGTGCAGCAGGACACGCTGCTCGCCGCCAGCCTGGGTGTGCGCCACATCGAACGCAACGGCCACCACTACGTGGACGGCTTCGGCAGCGCGCCCGCCGAGGAGGCCCAGGCTTTCGCCAGCGCCCACGCGGGCTTCTACGACAACGGCGGCGGCCGGCCGCGCCTGGCCGTGCGCGAGGGCCGGCTGGACCTGCGCTCGCTGCACACACCGGGCTTCGCCAGCGCGGCGGCGCCGCTGTGGCACAGCCTGAAGGCCATCGACTGACTTTCCCCATCCCCCAAGGAGACCCATGAAATCCCTCTTCGCCGCGGCCCTGGCCGTGTCCTCCCTGGCCCTGGGCCTGCCCGCCGCCGCGCAGGGCGGCTACCCGAACAAGGCGATCCGCGTGATCGTGCCGTTCGCGGCCGGCAGCACCACGGACATCATCGCCCGCGCCATCACCGACAAGATGAGCCAGAGCATGGGCCAGCCGGTGATCGTGGACAACCGCGGCGGCGCCAGCGGCACCATCGGCCAGGCCGCGGTGGCCACGGCCGCGCCCGATGGCTACACCATCATGATCCACTCGTCCTCGCACACGGTGAGCCCCTCCACCTTCGCGAAACTCTCCTTCGACACCGCGAACGACTTCGCCGGGGTCACACCGATCTCCTCCACACCCAACGTGCTGGTGATCGCGCCCAGCAAGAACCTCAAGACCCTGCCCCAGCTCGTGGCCCACGCCAAGGCCCACCCCGGCAAGATGAACTTCGCCTCGGCCGGCCAGGGCAGCGCCACGCACCTGAACGCTGAGAAGTTCAAGATGGCCGCGCAGATCGACGCGGTGAACATCCCGTTCAAAGGCTCGGCCGAGGCCGTGACCGAGGTCATCGCGGGCCGCGTGGACTACTACTTCTCGCCCATCGCGCCCGTCATCGGCCAGATCAAGGACGGCCAGTTGCTCGCCCTGGCCGTGGGCTCGCCGCGCCGCGCCAGCGCCCTGCCCGAGGTGCCCACCACCGCCGAGGCCGGCGTGCCCGGCTCCGAGTTCAACTTCTGGATCGGGATGATGGCGCCGGCCAAGACGCCGCGCGACATCGTCAACCGCCTGCACGACGAGGTGGTGAAGGCCCTGGCCACGCCCGAGGTGAAGGAGCGCTTCCTCAAGCTCGGCGCCGACGCCTGGACGCTCAAGCCCGAGCAGTTCGACGCTTACATCAAGGACGAGATCAAGGCCAACGCGGCCCTGGTCAAGGCCGCCGGCCTGCAGGTCGGCAACTGAATCCCCCGCACGACGACAGCACCAGCAAGGACCTTCACATGGCAGTCAAGACACTCGGCCTCATCATGCACGGCGTGACCGGGCGCATGGGCATGAACCAACACCTCATCCGCTCGATCTGCGCCATCCGCGCCCAGGGCGGCGTCGTCCTGAGCAACGGCGAGCGCGTGATGCCCGACCCCATCCTCATCGGCCGCAACGCCGAGAAGATCGAGGCCCTGGCCAAGGCGCACGGCATCGCGCGCTGGGGCACCGACCTCGACGCCGCACTGGCCAACCCGGCCGACACGGTGTTCTTCGACGCCGGCACCACCCAGATGCGCCCCACGCTGCTGGCCAAGGCCATCCGTGCGGGCAAGCACGTCTACTGCGAGAAACCCATCGCCACCAACCTGAACGAGGCGGTGGAGATCGCGCGCCTGGCGCAGGAGGCCAGCCAGAAGCGGGGCCTCAAGCACGGCGCCGTGCAGGACAAGCTCTTCCTGCCCGGCCTGCGCAAGCTCGACATGCTGCGCCGCGCCGGCTTCTTCGGCCGCATGCTCAGCGTGCGCCTGGAGTTCGGCTACTGGGTGTTCGAGGGCGACCTGCAGCCCATCCAGCGCCCGAGCTGGAACTACCGCAAGGAAGACGGCGGCGGCATGATCCTCGACATGATGTGCCACTGGCGCTACGTGCTGGACAACCTGTTCGGCGAGGTGAAGGCGGTGTCCTGCATCGGCACCACGCACATCCCCCAGCGCTGGGACGAGGCCGGCCAGCCCTACGAGTGCACCGCCGACGACGCGGCCTACGCCACCGCCGAACTCACCGGCCACAACGGCGAGCCCGTGATCGCGCAGCTCAACATGAGCTGGGCCACGCGCGTCAACCGCGACGACCTGGTGACCTTCCACGTCGATGGCACCCACGGGTCCGCCGTCGCCACGCTGACCGGCTGCAAGGCGCAGAGCCGCGTGAACACGCCGCGCCCGGTGTGGAACCCGGACGTCAAGCAGACCATGAACTTCGCCGAGCAGTGGCAGGACGTGCCCGACACCCAGGTCTACGACAACGGCTTCAAGATCCAGTGGGAGCACTTCATCCGCCACGTGGTGGAGGACGCGCCCTACCAATGGACCCTGCCCGAAGGCGCCAAGGGCGTGCAACTGGTGGAGGCCGCGCTGGCGAGCTGGAGCGAGCGCCGCTGGATCGACGTGCCGGCACTGAAGGTCTGACATGGCGATCTCCCTGCCACTGCCCACCGCCTCGGGTGCGATCGAGGCCTACACCCTGCGCGGCAGCGCGCCGGTGAAGCCCGCGCCGGGCCTGACATTCAACCGCATCGCCTACTCGGCCGCGCACGTGGTGGCCGACCCACGCGCGGCCATCGACCCCTGGCTGCAATGCGCCATCGACTGGGACGCCACCATCGCCTACCGCCAGCGCCTGTGGTCGCTGGGCCTGGGCGTGGCCGAGGCCATGGACACCGCGCAGCGCGGTATGGGCCTGGACTGGCCAACCTCGCTGGAGCTCATCCGCCGCTCGCTCGACGCCGCCAAGGACCACCCCGGCGCGCTGGTGGCCTCGGGCTGCGGCACCGACCACCTGGTGCTGGAGAACGTGAAGACGGTCGACGAGGTCATCGCCGGCTACGAGGAGCAGATGGCCGCGATCGAGAAACTCGGCGGCCGCCTCATCGTGATGGCCAGCCGCGCGCTGGCGCGCGTGGCCAAGGGACCGGCCGACTACGAGCGCGTCTACGGCCGCGTGCTGAGCCAGGCGCGCCAGCCCGTGGTGCTGCACTGGCTGGGCGACATGTTCGACCCCGCGCTCAGCGGCTACTGGGGCACCAGGGACCTGGACGCCGCGATGGACACGGCGCTCGGCATCATCGCCGCGCACGCCGGCAAGGTGGATGGCATCAAGATCTCGCTGCTCGACAAGGACAAGGAGATCGCCATGCGCCGCCGCCTGCCGGCCGGCGTGCGCATGTACACGGGCGACGACTTCAACTACGCCGAACTCATTGCGGGCGACGGCTGGGGCAGCGAGGCCACCCACGGCAAGAGCGACGCGCTGCTGGGCATCTTCGACGCCATCGCGCCCGCCGCCAGCGCCGCGCTGGGCGAGCTGGCGCGGGGCAACACCCGCCAGTTCCACGACATCCTCGGCCCCACGGTGCCGCTGTCGCGCCACATCTTCGCGGCGCCCACGCGCTTCTACAAAACGGGCGTGGTCTTCATGGCCTGGCTCAACGGCCACCAGAGCCACTTCAGCATGGTGGGCGGCCAGCAGAGCACGCGCTCGCTGCCGCACCTGGCCGAGCTGTTCCGCCTGGCCGACGCGGCCAACCTGCTCGAACAGCCCGAGCTGGCGGCGCGGCGCATGAAGACGCTGCTGGCCTTGCACGGGATCGAGTGATGCGCGACTTCTCCACCGACCACCGCTGGCTGTCCATCAACACCGCGACGGTGCGCAAGAGCCAGGGCCAGGACCTGCCGCTGCCGCAGATCCTGGACGCCGTGGCGCGCCACGGCATCCCCGCCATCTCGCCGTGGCGCGACCAGGTCGCGGCCGCCGGCCTGAAGGCCGTCTCCGCGCAGGTGAAGGCCCTGGGCCTGAAGCTCTCGGGCTATTGCCGGGGCGGCATGTTCCCCGCCGTGGACCCGGCCGGCCTGGCCGCCGCACGCGACGACAACCGGCGCGCCGTGGACGAGGCCTGCGAGCTCGGCGCGCCCTGCCTGGTGCTGGTGGTGGGCGCACTGCCCGGCGCCCTGGCGGGCAAAGCCGCGCACAAGGACATCGCGCGCTCGCGCCAGCAGGTGAGCGAGGGCATCGCCGAGCTGCTTCACTACGCCAAGGGCCAGGGCATGCCGCTGGCCATCGAGCCCCTGCACCCCATGTACGCGGCCGACCGCGCCTGCATCAACACCCTGGAGCAGGCCCTGGACGTGTGCGACACGCTCGACCCCGGGCGCAGCGGTGCGCTCGGCGTGGCGGTGGACGTGTACCACGTGTGGTGGGACCCCAAGCTGCAGGCGCAGATCGAACGCGCGGGCCGCGAGCGCCTGCTGGCTTTCCATGTGTGCGACTGGCTCACGCCCACCACCGACCTGTTGAACGACCGCGGGATGATGGGCGACGGCGTGATCGACATCTCGCGCATCCGCGGCTGGGTGGAGGACCAGGGCTTCGGTGGCTTCAGCGAGGTGGAAATTTTCTCCACCGGCCACTGGTGGCAGCGCGGGCACGACGAGGTGCTGCAAACCTGCATCGCCCGGCACCGCAGCGTGGTCTGAGTCACAGGCGCGGTGTGACCTGGGTCACTTCCCGCCGGCTGGCGCCTGCCCGACACTGGCCGGATCGCCGCCCGCGCGGCCCCGCCCCGCACGAAGGACCCCCATGCCGCCCGCCCCGTTCACGCGTTTGTCCCTGTATGGCCTGCTGGCCCTCGCCCCCGTGGTCGCCGGCGCGCAAAGCGTGCGCAAGCTGAGCGACGGTGAACTGAGTTGCGCGCAGATCTACGCGGAGAGCCAGGCACTGGAGCAAGCCGGCGAGGCGCAGCGGGCCGATGCCCAGCAGGCGCAGCAGGCGATGGCGGACATCCAGCAGCAGATGATGCAGCAGGCCAGCGGCGCGCGCGGCGGCATGGGCTCGGCCATCGGCGGCGGGCTGCTCGGTCTGATCCCGGGCGGCGCGCAGGTGCAGGGCTATGCCATGCAAGCCGCGGCCGAGGCGCGCCGGGCGGACATGCAGGACAGCGTCGACAAGATGATGCAGGCCACCACGCGGCAGATGAACGCGGAGCAGGCCCTGGAGCGCACGCAGGCGCGCAGCGAACACCTGGCCGACCTGTTCCTGAAGAAGGACTGCAAGCTGTCCCAGGTGAAGGCCGGCACCGACCGGCCTCAGTGACGGCGGATCAGCGGCACTGTCCGTCCCAGGTGCTCTTCATGTTGGCGATCACGTCGGGACGCACGCCCAGCCAGGTCTCGGCCTTCATGCCCGTGGCCTTGGCCTCGCACTGAAGCCGCGCCGGCGCGGGGGGCGTGGCCGGCATCAGGCGGATCAGGCCGGAGAGGGCGCCGCAGTACTGTTGGAGGTTCTTCGCCTGCAAGGCCTTGTCGCGCTGGGCGCGCAAGGTGTCGTACTCGGCGCACTGCGGGTCGGGCGCGGCCAGGGCGGTGGTGGCAAAAAGGGACAGGACGAGACCGAGCAGCGAAGGGGACATGGGAGCGGGCCCGAGCGGGGGCGTTGTGTGGACGGCCGCGAGTATCCCGGGCGCCGGTTCCCGGCGTAAGTGACCCCGGTCACATCGCCGGCGGGGCCACCGCAGCGCCCGCCAGCGCGTCCATCAGCTGCTGCGCCCGCACGGGCTTGTGCAGGTAGGGCACGCCGCTGGCCTTGATGTCGGCGATGCGCTGGGGCGCGGTCTCGCCGGTGACCAGCAGGGTGCGCAGGTGCGGCGACGCGCGGCGCAGTGCGAGCAGGTGCTCGAGGCCATTGCCATCGCCCGGCAGGCGGAAGTCGGACACCACGGCCTCGATCGGGTGCCGATCCAGCAGCTGCCGCGCCTGCCCCAGGTCGCCGGCGGGGTACACGGTGCAACCGCAGGACGAGAGCAGCAAGGCCAGGGCCTCGCGGCCGACCGGCTCGTCGTCGATGACCAGCACATGGCGCGGCAGCGGCTGTTCGGCCGGCGCCCGCCCGGTGTCCGCCGCCCGGGGAGCGTCGAGCGCGGCGGCCCGCCGCACCCAGACCCGACAGCGCGTGCCCCGCTGCGGCGCGGACACCAGCGCGATGGGGTGCTCCAGCAGGCCGGACAGCCGCTTGACGATGGACAGGCCGATGCCCAGGCCATGGGCGCGGTCGCGCTGCGGGTTGGCGAGTTGGTAGAACTCGTCGAACACCCGCTGCTGGTGTTCGGCGGCGATGCCGATCCCGGTGTCGATCACCTCGAAGCAGACCCAGCCCTCGCGGGCCGCCGGCGCCCCCGAGCGCGCCGCGACCAGCACGCCGCCGCGTCGCGTGTACTTGATGGCGTTGTCGATCAGGTTGCCGAGCAGGCGGGTGAGCAGCTGCGCGTCGCTCACGACGGCCAGGTCCCCCGGCGCGCGGAAGCGGATCTGCAGGTCGCGCGCCTGGGCGCTGCCCGAGAACGTGTGGCTCAGCGCGAGGAACAGATCGTGCACCCGCAGGGGCTCCAGCCGGGGCTGCACCGCCCCCGCGTCCAGCCGCGAGATGTCCAGCATGGTGTCGAGTGACTGGTTCAACACGCGCACCGAGTGGCCCAGCCGCGCGACCGTTCGCGCGCTGTCGGCGTCGAGCCGGGCGCGCTCGAGCACCGAGGTGAACAGCGAGATGGCGTGCAGGGGCTGGCGCAGGTCGTGGCTGGCGGAGGCAAGGAAGCGGCTCTTTTCCCGGTTGGCGTGTTCGACCAGCTCCACCTGTTGCGCCAGGCGGCGCGCGAGGTCTTCCTTCTCGAAGCGAACCGTGAGCGACTGCGCCAGCAGATCGGCCTGCTGGAATGTCCACTTGAGCGTCATCGCCAGAAAGAGCGCCATGCAAAAGGCCAGCACCCAGCCGACCAGGCCACCGTGCCAGAGGCAGGCGGTGACCATGCCAGCGGCGGCCGGGACGCTGAACGCGGCGATGGTCTGGCGGTGCGTGGAGACGATGGCCGAGCCCAGCGAGATCGCGCCGATGATGAACAGGGAGATCAGCAGCAGGCCGTCGACGCTTCGGTGCGCGCTCAGCAGCCAGGGCGCGCACCCCCACATGGCGCCCAGCAGAAAGATGTCGCGCACGCGGCCCCGCAGCACCGCCGACAGCTCGTGGTCCTGCAGCGGGCCCCGGGCCTGCAGCCGCCGCCGCCGCAGGTAGGTGAGCAGCACGGCGGCATAGAACAGACCGAGCCAGACCAGCGGAAGGCTGGAGGCCCACTTCAGGTGGAAAACGATCGCCAGCGGCGTCGCGAAGGGAATGGGCGAGAGGATGCGCACCGGCCCGGTTTTTTCCAGCAGAAGCTCGAGCTGGATGCGCTGCACCGCCAGCGGCGCGGCGAGCGCGGGGGGGAGCTGCCATGGCCAGGCGGTCATGGCGGGCCTCAGGAAAAACGGCCGATCAGCTCGGCCCGGGAACGCACGTTGAACGAGAGAAAGATCGCCGACACGCAGTTCTTCACCGAGCCCAGCGCCAGCCCGGTCTCGGCCGCGATCGCCCGGTTGTCCAGGCCGCTCAGCAGCAGCTCCAGCACCTGGATCTGGCGGTTGTTCAAGGGCACCGACGGCAGCCCCGCGCCACGCGCTGCGCCCGGCCCAGCCGCGCCCGGCGCCGCGGCGCGTTCGATCGTGTCGAGCAAGCCGCTCAGGTCGCCGGTGTCGCCCGTCTTGCAGAAGTACCCCAGGGCGCCGTGGGCCAGCGCCTCCTCGCGCACGCGGGCGTCGTGCGTGCCCGACACGATGGCCACCCCCAGCCGCGGGTAGAGCCGGCCCAGCAGCTTGAGCCCGGACAGGCCGCGCGCATCGCCCAGGTTCAAGTCGAGCAGGAGCAGGAACACCTCGTCGGAGCGGCGCTCCAGGAACGACAGGGCCTGCGCCAGGCTGTGCGCCTCCTCGACAGGGAAGCGATCGGCGAAGCGCTGGACGATGACCTGGCGCAGGCCCACGCGCACCAGCTCATGGTCGTCCACCACCAGTAGGGTTCTCGGTTGCTGCTGCTCGGACATCGCGGGATCGGCCTTTCCTCTGTCGCTCGCCTGCCATGGGCCAAGCCTATCAGCGCCCCAGGTGCGGGTGCTTGGCGAACAGTTCCGCCGCCCATTCCACGAAGGCCCGCACCTTGGCGCTGAGGTGCCGGTTGGGCGGGTACACCACGTACACCGGGATCGTTTCGCAGGCCCATTCCTCCAGCACCTGCACCAGCTCACCGCGCTCGATCAGCGGCATGGCGACGAAGCCCCCGGTCTGCCCGATGCCCAGGCCGGCCAGCAGCGCGGCCGTCATGGCGTTGCTCTCGTTGACCGAGAGCCGGTAGCGGCCCGAAATCTCCAGCTTCTGGCCGTCCTTGTGGAATTCGTTCGGGTACATCCGCCCCGTGCGCGTGGAGAAGTAGTTGATCACCGTGTGATCGGTCTGCAGCTGCTCGGGGTGCGTGGGCGTGCCGTGCGCCTTCAGGTAGGCCGGCGAGGCCACCGTCACCAGCGGCAGGTTGGCGATGCGCCGCGCCACCAGCGACTGCTCCAGCAGTTCGCCGCCGCGGATCACGCAGTCCACGTTGTCGGTGATCAGGTCCACCGGGCGGTCGGTCACGCCCATGTCGAGCTGGATGTCGGGGTAGCGGCGATAGAAGTCGGCCAGCGCGGGAATGAGGATGAGCTGCGCCACCGAGGTCCCCACGTCCACGCGCAAGCGCCCGCTGGGCTTGGCCTGGGCATTGGTCATGCTGGCCTCGACGTCGTCGAGGTCGTTGAGCAGGCGCGAGGTCCGCTCGTAATAGGCCGCGCCGTCGGGCGTCACCGTCACGCGCCGCGTGGTGCGGTTGAGCAGCTTGACCTTCAGGCGCGACTCCAGGTGCTGCACCAGCTTGGTCACCGTGCCCTTGGGCAGGTCCAGCGATTCCGCGGCCTTGGTGAAGGTGCCCGCCTCCACCACGCGCGCGAACACGCGTATCGATTGCAACTGGTCCATTCCCCGGCTCCTGTTTGTGCTGTGCGGCGATTGTGGGGGCCGGATTGTTCATGCACCGGAAACAGAGCGGTGGCGCCATCCCGCTTTTTCCGCACGGCCGCTGTGCCTATAGTCGCGGCCATGGATTCCACTGCCTCCACCTTCGCCGCCGCGGCGGCGCAGACGCTGTCGGTGCCGGGCCAGCCGCCGCTCACGCTGCGCGTGCTGGGCCGCAAGCCGCGCGGCGGCGCGCGGCCGCTGGTGCTGCACTTCCACGGCGGCGCGTTCGTCTCGGGCGACCTGGACAGCGGCGCCTGCCTGGCGGAACTGTTGGCCGGCGCGGGCGCGGTGGTGGCCTCGCTGGCCTACCCGCTGGCGCCCGCGCACCGCTTTCCCGAAGCGCTGGAGGCCGGCTACGCCGCGCTGGAGTGGCTGCACAAGCAGCGCCCGCGCCTGGCCGGCAAGGACGCTCCCCTGTTCGTGGCCGGCGAAGAGGCCGGCGGCAACCTCGCGGCCGCCACCGCGCTGATGGCGCGCGACCGCGCCCACCCGCCGCTGGCCGGGCAGATCCTGGTGGCGCCCATGCTGGACCCGTGCAACGCCACCGCCTCGCTGCGCGAGACGCTGGGCGATTGCGTGGAATGCAAATGGGCCGAAGGCTGGCAACAGTACCTGCGAGGTCCCATGGACGCCGAGCACCCCTACGCCGTGCCCGGTCTGGCACAGCGCCTGGCGGGTCTGCCTCCCGCGCTGGTGCTCACGGGCGCCGACGACCCCATGCGCGACGAGGCCCTGGCCTACGCCGAGCGCCTGCGCGGCGCCGGCATCGCCGTGCGGGCCCATGTGCTCGGCATCGACACGGGCTGGCCCGACTCGCTGGCCGAGCCACTGACGGCGGAATGTCCCTGCACCCACGAGGCGCGGGAACACCTGCGCGCCTTCTTCCAGGCCGCCACGCCGCCACCACCGTCCTGACGGGCGCCCGCGCCCCTCTCCCCCCGTTCTCCCGACGCCATCCCCGGCCACACGCCGGGGATGGCCTTGCTCACCCTCAAAAAGGATCAGACCATGCCCCGCCCGTCCACCCAACCTTCGTCCCTGGGTCGCATCTGGCTGCCCATCGCCGCGCTGGCCGCCATCTCAGCGGCCGCGTTCGCGATCGCGCAACAGGCCATGACCGCGCAGGCCAGCGCGCCCGCCGATGCGGCACCGCCGCCCCTGCCGGTGTCGGTCGCCACCGTCGCCGAAAGCGACGCCACCCTCTGGGACGAGTTCTCCGGCCGCCTGGAAGCGGTGGAGCGCGTGGAGATCCGCTCGCGCGTGGCGGGCGCCGTGCTGGCCACGCACTTCCGAGAGGGCGCGCTGGTGGCCAAGGGCGCGCTGCTGGTCTCCATCGACCCCGCCCCCTACGAGGCCGAGGTGGCGCGGGCCGAGGCGCAGGCCAGCGCCGCGCAGGCCCGCCTGAGCCACGCCAGCGGCGAGTTCGCGCGCTCGCAGCGGCTCTGGCAGGACAAGGCCATCGCCCAGCGCGAGCTCGACGACCGCCAGAACGCGCTGCGCGAAGCCGAGGCCAACCTGCAGGCCGCGCGCGCCCAGGTACAGGCCGCCCGCCTCAACCTGGGCTACACCCAGGTGCGCGCGCCGGTGGCCGGGCGCATCGGCAAGGTCGACGTGACCGCGGGCAACCTCGTCGCGGCCGGACCGGGCGCGCCGGTGCTCACCACGCTGGTGTCGGTCAGCCCGATCTACGCCAGCTTCGACGCCGACGAACAGACCGTGGCGCGCGCGCTGCAGGGCCTGAACCGGGGTGGCGCCAGTGCCCACCGGTCGCTCGAACGCATCCCCGTTCGGATGGGCACGGCCGGCGACGCCGACACGCCCTTCACCGGCCGGCTGCAACTCATCGACAACCAGGTCGATCCGCGCAGCGGAACGGTGCGCGTGCGCGCCGTCTTCGACAACGCCGACGGCACGCTCATGCCGGGCCAGTTCGCGCGCATCCGCATGGCGCAGCCGCGCAGCGCGCACCAGCTGCTGGTGAGCGAACGCGCCATCGGCACCGACCAGGACAAGAAGTTCGTGTTGGTGGTGGGCGATGACAACAAGGCCGAGTACCGCGAGGTGGCGTTGGGCGCGCCGGTGGATGGCCTGCGCAGCGTGCTCGGCGGCCTGAAGGCGGGCGAGCGCATCGTCGTCAACGGCCTGCAGCGCGTGCGGCCCGGCGCGCTGGTGCAGCCTCAGCCCGTTCCCATGAACCAGGCGCGCGCCACCCGCGACGCGCAGCAACTCGCGGCCAAGCAGCCCTGAGGCGCCCCGCAGAAACGGCTCCCCATGAACCTCTCCAAATTTTTCATCGACCGGCCGATCTTCGCGGGCGTGCTCTCGCTGCTGATCGTCATCGCCGGCCTGGTCGCCCTGCGCGGGCTGCCGATCTCGGAGTACCCCGAGGTGGTGCCGCCCTCCGTGGTGGTGCGCGCCCAGTACCCGGGTGCCAACCCCAAGGTGATCGCCGAGACCGTGGCCACGCCGCTGGAGGAATCCATCAATGGCGTCGAGGGCATGCTCTACATGGGCAGCCAGGCCACCACCGATGGCGTGATGACGCTGACCGTGACCTTCCAGCTCGGCACCGACCCCGACAAGGCCCAGCAACTGGTGCAGAACCGCGTCTCGCAGGCCGAGCCGCGCCTGCCCGAGGAGGTGCGCCGCCTGGGCGTGACCACCGTCAAGAGCTCGCCCGACATCACCATGGTCGTGCACCTGGTCTCGCCCAACGACCGCTACGACATCAACTACCTGCGCAACTACGCGGTGCTCAACGTGAAGGACCGGCTGGCCCGCATCGAAGGCGTCGGCCAGGTGCAGATCTTCGGCGGCGGCGACTACGCGATGCGCGTCTGGCTCGACCCGCAGAAGGTGGCGCAGCGCGGCCTGTCGGCCGGCGACGTGGTGGCCGCCATCCGCGGCCAGAACGTGCAGGCCGCCGCCGGTGTGGTGGGTGCCTCGCCCGGCTTGCCGGGCGTGGATCTGCAGCTCTCCGTCAACGCGCAGGGCCGCCTGCAGACCGAGCAGGAGTTCGGCGACATCATCGTCAAGACCGGCACCGACGGCGCGGTGACGCGGCTGCGCGACGTGGCCCGCCTGGAGATGGGCGCGGCCGACTACTCGCTGCGCTCCCTGCTGAACAACCAGCCCGCCGTGGGCATGGGCGTGTTCCAGGCCCCGGGCTCCAACGCCCTGGAGATCTCGGCCCAGGTGCGCGCCACCATGGCCGAGTTGCAGCAGCACATGCCCGAGGGCGTGGAATACCGCATCGCCTACGACCCCACGCAGTTCGTGCGCGCCTCCATCGACTCGGTCATCACCACCCTGCTGGAAGCCATCGCACTGGTGGTGCTGGTGGTGATCCTGTTCCTTCAGACCTGGCGCGCCTCCATCATTCCCCTGCTGGCGGTGCCGGTCTCCGTGGTGGGCACCTTCGCGGTGCTGCACCTGTTGGGCCTGTCCATCAACGCGCTGTCCCTGTTCGGCCTGGTGCTGGCCATCGGCATCGTGGTGGACGACGCCATCGTGGTGGTGGAGAACGTGGAGCGCAACATCGAGGCGGGCCTGAGCCCGCGCGAGGCCACCTACCGCGCCATGCGCGAGGTCTCGGGGCCCATCATCGCCATCGCCCTGGTGCTGGTGGCCGTGTTCGTTCCGCTGGCCTTCATCAGCGGTCTCACCGGCCAGTTCTACAAGCAGTTCGCGGTGACCATCGCCATCAGCACGGTGATCTCGGCGATCAACTCGCTCACCCTCTCGCCGGCGCTCGCGGCCCTGCTGCTCAAGGGCCACCACGAACCGAAGGACGCGCTCACGCGCGGCATGGACCGCGTGTTCGGCGGCTTCTTCCGCGCCTTCAACCGCGTGTTCCTCCGCGGCGCCGCGTCCTACAGCGGCGGCGTGCACCGCGCCATCGGGCGCAAGGCGCTGATGATGGCGATCTACCTCGCGCTCGCGGGCCTGACCGTCGGCCTGTTCAAGGCCGTGCCCAGCGGCTTCGTGCCCGCGCAGGACAAGCAGTACCTGATCGGCTTCGCGCAGTTGCCCGACGGCGCCACGCTGGACCGCACCGACGCGGTCATCCAGCGCATGGGCGAGATCACCCGGCAAAACCCCAACGTGGAAGACGCCATCGCCTTCCCGGGCCTGTCCATCAACGGCTTCACCAACAGCTCCAACGCGGGCATCGTGTTCGCCACGCTCAAGCCCTTCGCCGAGCGCAGGAACGCCGACCAGAGCGGCGCCGCCGTGGCGGGCCAGTTGAACCAGGCCTATGGCGAGATCCAGGACGCCTTCGTGGTGATGTTCCCGCCGCCACCGGTGGCGGGCCTGGGCACCACCGGCGGTTTCAAGCTGCAACTCGAAGACAAGGCCTCGCTCGGCTACGAGGCCATGGACGCGGCGGTGAAGGCCTTCATGGCCAAGGCCTACCAGACGCCCGAGCTGGCCGGCATGTTCACGAGCTGGCAGGTCAACGTGCCGCAGCTCTACGCGGACATCGACCGCACCAGGGCGCGCCAGCTCGGCGTGCCCGTGACGGAAATCTTCGACACCCTGCAGATCTACCTCGGCAGCCTGTACGTGAACGACTTCAACCGCTTCGGCCGCACCTACAGCGTGCGCGCCCAGGCCGACGCGCCCTACCGCGCGCGCGCCGAAGACATCGGCCTGCTCAAGGTGCGCGCCACCAGCGGCGAGATGATCCCGCTGTCGGCTCTGATGAAGGTCGATGCCAGCTTCGGCCCCGAGCGCGCCATGCGCTACAACGGCTACCTCACGGCCGACATCAACGGTGGCCCGGCGCCTGGCTTCTCGTCTGGCCAGGCACAGGCCGCCATCGAACGCATCGCCGCCGAAACCCTGCCCGCCGGCATCGGCTTCGAATGGACCGAACTCACCTACCAGGAGATCCTGGCGGGCCATTCCGCGCTCTGGGTGTTCCCGCTGGCCATCCTGCTGGTGTTCCTGGTGCTGGCCGCGCAGTACGAGAGCCTGACGCTGCCGCTGTCCATCCTCCTCATCGTGCCCATGGGCCTGCTCGCGGCCATGACAGGGGTGTGGCTGGACGGCGGGGACAACAACGTCTTCACGCAGATCGGTCTGATCGTTCTGGTGGGCCTGTCGGCGAAGAACGCCATCCTGATCGTCGAGTTCGCGCGCGAACTGGAGTTCGCGGGCCGCACGCCGGTGCAGGCCGCCATCGAAGCCAGCCGCCTGCGCCTGCGCCCCATCCTCATGACCTCGCTGGCCTTCGTCATGGGCGTGCTGCCCCTGGTGCTGGCCAGCGGCGCCGGCGCCGAGATGCGCTCGGCCATGGGCGTGGCGGTGTTCGCCGGAATGATCGGCGTGACCGCCTTCGGCCTCTTCCTCACGCCGGTGTTCTACGTGCTGCTGCGCCAGCTGACGGGCAACCGCCCCCTGCGGCAACACGGCCAGACGCCCCACTTCGAGGGCTTTGCCAGCGGCGCCGACGCCCGGCCCCTGCCCGCGGCCCCGGTCACGCATTGAAGGATTTCCCACCATGAACGCCATCAACCGCCTCCTGCCACTGGCCGCTGCCCTGGTGCTGGCCGGCTGCGCCACCGCGCTGCCGCCGCTGCCCGCGTCGGTGGACACGCCGGCGCAATTCAAGGAACAGGGCCAGGCCGCGCAGGCCACGGACGCTGCGCAGTGGACCACCGCCCCGCCCGCCGAGGCCCAGAGCCGCGGCACCTGGTGGAAGGCCTTCGGCGACCCGGTGCTCGATGAACTGATCGAACGCTCGGCCGCGGGCAACACCGACATCCAGCAGGCCGCCGCGCGGCTGGCCCAGGCGCGCGCGCTGCTGCGCGGCGCACAGGCGCAGCGGGCGCCACAGATCGGCGCCAGCGCCTCGGCCCAACGCGGCGCGGGCGCCGACACCGCGAACGGACCGGCGCCCGCCACGCTGCTGCAGGCGGGCCTGAACCTCTCGTACGAAGTGGACCTGTTCGGCCGCCTCGCGCGCGCGCAGGACGCCGCATCGCTCGACGCGCAGTCGCGCGAGGCCTTGCTGCAGAGCACGCGCCTGCTGGTGCAGGCCGAGGTGGCGCAGACCTACCTGGCCTTGCGCGCCACCGACACCGAACGCGCGCTGATGCGCGACACCGCCACGGCCTATGCCGACACCCTGCGCCTGACGCAGCGCCGCTTCGAAGCGGGCGACGTGGCCGAGCTCGAGGTCATCCGCATCCAGACCGAACTGGCGGCGACCGAGGCCGAGGTGATCGCGCTGGACCGCGCGCGCGCCGAACTCGAACACGCGCTGGCCGTGCTGCTTGGCGAACCCGCCTCGGGTTTCTCGCTGGCCGCCGCCACCACGGCGCGCGCACTGCCCGCGATTCCGGCCGGCGTGCCGGCCACCGTGCTCGCGCGCCGGCCCGACGTGGCCGCCGCGCAGGCCGCCTTGCTGGCCGCGCAGGCCCGCGTGGGCGTGGCCCAGGCCGCCTGGTTCCCGCGGGTCTCGCTCACCGGTGCGGCAGGCCATGCCTCGCCGGAACTCGGCGAGCTGTTCCAGTGGTCCGCGCGCTCCTGGGGCGTGGGCGCGCTGTTGTCGCTGCCGCTGTTCGACGGCGGCCGACGCGAGGCCGGCGTGCAGGACGCGCGGGCCGGCTTCGACGCCGCCGCGGCTCAGTACCGCAGCCAGGTGCTCAACGCCCTGCGCGAGGTGGAGGACCAGCTCTCGGCCCTGCGCCTGTTGCGCGAGCAATCCTTGGCGCAAGGCCGCGCGGTCAGCGCCGCGCAGCGCGCCAGCGCGATCTCGGAAACGCGCTGGCGCAACGGGCTGGTGAGCCAGCTCGAGCTGCTGGACGCGCGCCGCAACGAACTGCTGAACCGCCGCCAGGCGCAGCGCGTGGAGGCGGCGCGGCAGCAGGCCACGGTGCGGCTGATCCGGGCCTTGGGTGGCGGTTGGGACGCCGAGCGGGGGCGCGGCTGAGCGCTGGCGACCAGCCCATTGCGTGGCGTGAACGCCAAGACAGGGGCGATCGTCAGAACCCCAGCGTTCGCACGAAGGCGTCCACGCCACGCCGCGGCGTCTCGACACTGTTCACCGGCGCGCGCTCGTCGCGGTAGCCCAGGGACAGGCCACACACCGTCACCTGCCCGTCAGGCATGCCCAGCAACGGCGCGATGACCGCGTGGTAGGGCGCGAAGCTCACCTGCGGACAGGTGTCGAGCCCGCGCGCGCGCGCCGCGAGCATCACGCTCTGCAGGAAGAGGCCCAGGTCCAGCCAGCTGTGCGGCTTCAGGCAGGCGTCGATGGCGAAGATCAGGCCCACCGGCGCGCCGAAGAAGCCGAAGTTGCGCCGCGTCTGGCGGGCGCGGGCAGCGGCGTCGCTGCGGTCGATGCCCAGGGCCTGGTAGTAGCGCGCGGCAAAGTCGGCCTGGCGCACGCCGTATTCGTCTGGCAAAGGCACCGGGAAGTGGTGCGGCGGCGGCAGTTGGCCGCTGTCGAACACGGCGGCAATGGCGGCCTCCAGCTCGCGGATCGCCGGGCCCGCGAGCGCATAGACCTGCCAGGGCTGCGTGTTCGAATTGCTCGGCGCGCGCGACGCCACGCGCAGGATCTCGAGCACCGTCTCGCGAGGCACGGCTTCGTCGCGAAACGCTCGCACCGAGCAGCGCGAGCGCAGCAAGCCATCGAGGCAGGCGGCGGTGTCGAACGTCGACGTGCTCATCGCGCGCCCTCGCCCGGCGCGGGGTGGTAAGCGATGCGCCCGGCCGGCAGGAAGAACAGCGCAATCACCGCGCCACCTTTGGCTTCGGGGTAGTGGTGGCTGCCAGGCGGCGGCGCGGTCCAGCCGGCCTCGCACCAGCCGTTGGGCCCGGCCAGCGCGGCCCCCGGCGTCACGGGGATCACCATGTTGAATTCGCCATAGGGATGCGCGTGGTATTGGCCGCGGTAGGTGCCGCCAGGATTGCCTTGCGTGTTGCCCCGGCTGTCCATGTAGACGGCGGTGATGCTGAAGTGGTGCGTGCGTTGCGACGGCTCCAGCAAGCGGCTGCGGCGGTAGATGGGTCCGTCGATCTCGACGTTGGCGGCCCACCCGTCCTGCACGCCCCGCCTGATCAGGCGCGCCAGGTTGTCGTAGAGCGCACTGCCCGGGCCACGCTGCTCATTGAGCCAGCGCTCGACCTCGGTGCCCGCCGTCATGTCCTTCACTTCGGCGAGAAAAGGCACGCAGCGTTCGATGAGTTCATCTCGTTCGCGAATGACGGTGTCTGCGGACATGGCTCACTCCTCCATGCGAAAGCCCGAGGCGCGCACCACCGGCGCCCAGGTCTCGCGTTCCTGGCGGATCATGGCCGCGAACTCCTCCGGCGTGCGCGTGCGCACCTCCAGGCCCACCTTCTCGTAGCCGGCGCGCAGCGCGGCATCGCGACTGGCCTTCTCGATGGCGGCGTGCAGGGCGTTGACGGTGTCGGCCGGCGTGCCGGGTGGCACAAAGACGCCGTAGGTTTCCGCGCCACGGATCTGGCCGAAGCCTTGCTCGCCGAAGGTGGCCACGCTCGGCAGAAAGCGCGAGCGCTGCTCGCTCGTCACGCCCAGGATGCGGACCTTGCCCTGCTGCAGGTAGGGCAGGAAGTCGGCCACGAAACCGAAGTACGCAGGGATCTGCCCGCCCAGCAGGTCTTGCATGGCGGGGGCCGATCCGCGGTAGGCGATGTGCTCCAGCTTCAGACCACCCGCTTCCGACAGCTGGTAGCCCAGGAAGTGCGCCACCGAACCTGCGGCGGGCGAGGCGTAAAGGGCCGCGCGGGGCGTCTGGCGCACCCAGGCCACGTACTCGGGCAAGGTCTTCACGCTGGCGGGCACGTTGCCGCTGACCGCGAAGGCGCAGCCCGCCGTGACCACGGAAGACACGGGCACGAAGTCGGCATCGGCGTCGTACTGGAGCTTCGTGTAGACGTGCGGGTAGATGGTGAGCGCCGAGGTGTGCGTGCACAGCAGGGTGTTGCCGTCGGCGGTTTCGCGCTTGAGCTGGCTGTTGGCGATGCGCCCGGCTGCACCGGCGCGGTTGTCCACGATGTACGTGCGGCCATCGCGCCGCCACGCGTCGGCGAGGTGGCGCGCCGTGGTGTCCAGCGTGCCACCGGCGGGGTAGCCCACGAGCATCTTGCCCGGGGTGTTGGCCCGCAAGGGCCACGAGGCGCCGGCCACCGGCAGCGCCGCCAGCAGTTGCGCGAAGGCGCGACGGGAGAGTGCATTCATGGGGTCCTCTGCTTTCAACGGCGACCGATCGCCGATGGACCGAATGCTGCGACGATCGCGGGTTGCAGGGAACTGGTCTCTGTGCAATGGTTCATTGCACGGCATTCATATCGGAGTGGGCACTCATGAGCATCGGCAAGGTGGACCTCAATCTGCTGAAGGTCTTCGACGCGGTCTTCGAAGAACGCAACCTGGTGCTCGCGGGGCGCCGGCTGCACCTGAGCCAGTCGGCCGTGAGCCACGCGCTGTCGCGCCTGCGCGAGGTGGTGGGCGACGAGTTGTTCGTTCGCACCGGGCGCGGCATGGTGCCCACCGGCGGCGCGCTGCGCATGGCGCCCGCGCTGCGCGACGCGCTGCGCCGCATCGAATCGACGCTGGACGTGGCGCCGTTCTCGCCGCGCGGCTCGCAGCGCCAGTTCGTCATCGCGGCCAACGACCACGTCACCGCCGTTCTGGTAGCGCCGCTGGCGCGCAAGCTGCAGCGCGCCGCGCCGGGCGTGGACCTGGTCATCCGCCCGTCCACGCGGCTGGATCTGGCCGAGCAGATCGACCTCGGCCGCATTGATCTCGCGATCGGCATCTTCTCGCAGGTGCCACCGCGCATGAGCGCGCGCACGCTGCTGTCGCAGGGCGAGGCGATCCTGATGCGCAAGAACCACCCGGCGTCGCGCGGCCGGCTCACGCTGACGGTCCTCGCGCGCCACCCGCTGGTCACCATCTCGGTGGGTGGGCAGGAGGAAGGCGCGGTGGATGGCTTCATTCTGGAGCGCGGGCTGGCGCGCCAGTCGGAGATGTTCGATCGCGGCGCGCTGCACGAGGCGCTGGGCGGGCAAGGCGTGCAGCCGCGCGTGCGCGTGACCGTGCCGCATTCGCTCGCGATCCCTGCGCTGCTGCGCGACAGCGACATGCTGTCCATCGTGCCGGCCTCGCTGGCGCGCGCTCTCACGCGCGGCGACAGCGGCCTCGTGATGCGCCAGCCGCCCTACCCGTCCGCCGTGGCCACCACGCGCGCGGTCTGGCACAGCCGACACGACCACGACGCCGCGCACACCTGGCTGCGCGAGACCGTGGCGGAGGTGGCGCTCGCGGCCGGGAGGCCCGGCGCGGCGAAGACCTGAAGACCGCGGCGCGAGCTCAGGCCAGCACGTTCACCTGCGTGCCGACGCTGCCCGACGTGGCCAGGGGCAGCGCGCCGGTGACGCCTTGCAGCAGCGCCAGCGCGGCGCTGCCCTGCATGTCCATGGACTTGCGCAGCATCGCAAGCTGCACCTTCTGGGCCACGTCGGCCTGCTGGTTGGCCACGACGGCCTGGACCATGGCGGCGGGTGAAACGTCCACGGGAACTCCTGTTGCGGTATGCCTTGCTCCTGGTATCGGTCGGTCGATCCCGTTCTTGAACCGCGCGCCCGCTTCAGCCCAGGCCAGGGCCCTCCCCCGCCTCCCGCGTCGCCTGCCGCATCAGCTCGATGAACCGCTGCGCCCCCAAGCCCAGCGGCCGCTCCGCGTTCCACACCACGTCCACCCACAGGCGCAGCTGGTTGCTGATGTTGCCGAAGCGGATTTCGGTGAGCCCGCCCGCCGCCACCAGCGGCTCGATGAGGCGACGCGGCAGGTAGGCCCAGCCCAGGCCGGCCTGCACCAGGCTCAGGGTGGCCAGGTGGCTGTCGGTGCGCCAGAGGTGGCGCGACAGCAGCATGCGCGGGTCGCGCCCGCGCGGGTCGCGGCTGGCCACGGCGATCTGGCGGATCTCGATCAGGTCGTTGAGCTGCAGCGCGCCCTGTCGCGCCTGGGCCTCGGGGTGGTCGGCGGCGATGACGGCCACGAACAGCTCGGTGCCCAACTCCTGGAAGCCCTCGCGCTCGTCGCTGCCCGGGCGCTCGAACACCAGGGCCAGCTGCGCCTCGCCGGCGTGCAACATGCGCAAGGCGTCGGCCTGCGGCGCCGACAGCACCTCCACCAGCAGCGCCGGAAATTCTTCGGCCAGCACCGCCAGTGACCGGCTCCAGGGCGCCGACAGCAGCTCGGGCGCAATGGCGATGGTGAGCTGGCGCTCCAGCCCCTGGTGCAGGGCCTGGGCCTGCGCGCCCAGGCGGCGCAGCTGGCTGGCGATCTGGCGCGCCTGCGGCTCCAGCGCGCGCGCCACGTCGGTGGGCCGGGGCTCGCGCGCGCTGCGGTCGAACAGCACCAGGTCCAGCTCGGCCTCCAACTGCGCGATGGCCATGCTCACCGCCGAGGGCACGCGGCCCAGCTGGCGCGCGGCGGCCGAGAAGGAGCCGGTGTCCAACACCGCCAGGAAGGTGCGCAGGTTGTCGCTGGTGAAGGCCATGGCCGCCTCGATCTATCATATTTTCTGAAATTATCTGACTTTTCCCTTCAGAAATGCGCGCATACAGTGCCCCCATCGCCCCCGCCCATCCGCCGGGGGCCTCCCCCAAGGATTTCGTACCATGCAAGGCATTCGACGCAAGATCGTCTACGTTTCCCTCTACGAGCTGTTCGCCATCGCCGCCTCCAGCGCCGGCCTGGCCCTGCTGTCCGACAGCGGCCTGGGCCACGCCAGCGTGGCGGCGGTCGCGGCCTCGGCCATCGCCGTGGTCTGGAACCTGGCCTACAACACCCTGTTCGAGCGCTGGGAAGCGCGCCAGGCCACCAAGGGGCGCGGCGTGGCGCGCCGCATCGCGCACGCCCTGGGATTCGAGGCCGGCCTGGTGCTCATGCTGGTGCCGCTGTTCGCCTGGTGGCTGGGCGTGTCGCTGTGGCAGGCCTTCGTGCTGGACCTGGGCCTGATCGTGTTTTTCCTGGTCTACACCTACGTGTTCAACCTGGGCTTCGACCGCGTGTTCGGCCTGCCGGCCTCGGCCGCGCCGCAGCCGGCCCCGGGCGGCTGAGCCGGCTCAGGAATCCTGGAACAGGCTCTCCCGCACGCCCGAGACTTCGGGCAGCGGGAATTCCTGGCGCACCGCGCGCCCGAAGT
The DNA here is from genome assembly GCF_034421675.1 of Hydrogenophaga sp. SNF1. Lineage (NCBI taxonomy): Bacteria > Pseudomonadati > Pseudomonadota > Betaproteobacteria > Burkholderiales > Comamonadaceae > Hydrogenophaga > Hydrogenophaga sp. SNF1. The sequence continues at coordinate 647,937 of NZ_CP139793.1, read as the reverse complement.
AGCCCTGGCGCACGGCCTGGCTGGTCTGCCAGGCCGCGATGGTGGTCTGCGCCCGCTGCGCCTCGAGCAGGCGCATGGCCGGGGTGCGGAAGTAGATGATGAGCGCGGCCTCGCGTGGGTTGAAGCCTTCGCTCAGGCCCAGGTCGATGACCGCCTGGCGCAGGTGCGAGGGCACCGTGTTCGACGGAATGCCCAGTTCGCCGAGGGCGCGGCTCAGGCCGAAACGAAACCACGCTTTCTTCAACATGAAGAAATTAGAGCATTGGGTCGCCGCGGCGCACCCCCGGGAAGCCCCTCACTGTCGCCCATCTGTAGGACCTAAGCCACTGATCTGTGGCGGCGCCGCCGCGCCCTGGCCCGCCGCGTGCAGGACAAGCGCCAGCTGCCGCCGCTGGCCAGCTTCCGCGACGGGCTGCTGCAAGAGGCGTCCAGTCCGCCTTGACCTGCAAGGTCATGGATTCGATGCACGCCGACCGGCACAGTGGGGCCCTACACCACAAGGAGCCCCCCATGTCGGACCTCTCCCAACTTCCCCTCGCCGTCGGCCACATGATTGGCCTGGGCGCGCTCGGTTCGTGCGTCGGCATCGGCCTCATGGCCAGCCGCTACCTCGAAGCCTCGGCACGGCAACCGGAGATGATGGAAGCCCTGCAACCCAAGGTCTTCCTGCTCGCGGGCCTGCTCGACGGCGCCTTCATCATCTCGGTGGCGCTGGGCGTGTGGTTCGCGCTGGCGGCGCCCTTCCCCACCTGAACGCCGGCGATGCGTCCCTCCCCCACCCAGCACCGCGTGCTCGTGATCGGCGCCGTCGGCCGCGCCGGCGCCGCGGTGCTGCGCGAGCGGCTGGGCCGGGTGGACGCGGTGCCGGTGACCGTGCTCTGCACACGCGCCTTCGCGCACCTGCCGCGCGGCCTGGGCCATGCGGTGGTGGACGGCGATGGCTGGCGCGCCGGCCTGCCGCATGTGTCGCCGAGCGACGAGGTGGTGATCGTGCTTGACGCCCGCCGCCACGCGCGCGAGGCCGTGTTCTGGCGGCCCGAGCGGGCGGCGCTGGTAGCGCTGATGCAGGCCCTGCACGCGCGGGGCGTGCGCCGGCTGGAACTGGTGCACGGCCCGGGCCACACCCCGAACGCGGCCGAGCGCGCGGCGGTGCAGGCCCTGGGCTATGGCGCGCGCGAGGCCCGCGTGCGCCCGCCGTCGCCGCGACCGGGCGAGGCCGTCACGGGCGGCTGGCTGGAGCGCCTCGCCGCCTGGATGCTGCGCACGCTGATCGACACCCTGTACGCATTGGGCATGCGGCCGCCCCGCTAGCTCGCGCGGCGCGGGCGCGGGCGCGGCCTGGGAACGCCATTTGCCTGCCAGCCGGCCGGGTACCACGCGGCCGGCCCACCCTCGATACAAGGAGTCCTTCATGCCCACCACCCGCCACGCATCCGATGCCTGCACCCTGCTCGACGCCGACCACAAGGCGGTCAAGAAGCTGTTCAAGGCGTACGAGGAGATCGCCCACTCCAGCGCACGCGGCATCGCCCAGCGCAAGCTCGATCTCGCGCGCGAGATCTGCCACGAGCTCACGGTGCACGCGACCCTTGAGGAAGAGGTCTTCTACCCCGCGCTGCGCGCCGCCCTCAGGGACACCACCCCCCTGGCCGAGGCCGAGGTGGAGCACGCCAGCGCCAAGGAACTGATCGCCCAGCTCGAGTCCATGGACGAGGTCGACGAAATGTTCGACGCCAAGGTCAAGGTGCTGGGCGAGCACATCGATCACCACGTCAAGGAAGAGCGTGGCCAGATATTTCCCAAGGCGCGCGCGGCGCGCCAACTGGACCTGGTGGCCATGAAGGACGAGCTGCAATCGCGCAAGGAGGCGCTGATGGGCGCCGAAATGGCGTGAGCCGGCGCCGCTGGCGCGCCTACAGGTCCAGCACCAGCCGCGCCGACGCCGCACGCGAACAGCAGGGCAGCATCTGCGTGTGCGAGGCCTGCTCCTCGGGTGTGAGGTAGAGGTCGCGGTGGTCCACCTCGCCTTCGAGCACACGGATCAGGCAGGTGCCGCAGACGCCTTGCTCGCAGGAGGTGTCGATGGCCACGCCCTCGGCCGCGAGCGCCTGCGTGATGGACACGTCGGGCGCGATGCGCACCGTGCGCCCGCTGCGCGACAGCACGACGTCGAAGGAGCCGTCGCCGCTGGTGTCGGCGGCCAGGCCCGAGAAGTGTTCGAAGTGCACGCGCGCCGCGGGCCAGCCGGCCCGGGCCGCGCCGTCCCGCACGGCGGCGATGAAGGGCTGGGGGCCGCAGACGTAGACCTGCGCGCCGTCCGGCGCCGCGGCCAGCGCGGCGGCGATGTCCAATTGCCGGCTGGCCTCGCCGCCATCGAAATGGAAGCGCACGCGACCGGCGTAGGGCCGCTCGCGCAAGCGGTGCAGGAAGGCGGTGCGCGCCTCGCTGCGCGCGCAGTAGTGCAGCGTGAACTCGCGGCCCTGGGCGTGCAAGGCTTCGGCCATGGCCACCAGGGGGGTGATGCCGATGCCCGCCGCGAACAGCAGGCTGGCGCCCGGCGCCTCGCTCAAGGCGAAGTGGTTGCGCGGCGCGGACACCGCCAGCCGGTCGCCTTCGGCCAGCGCGTCGTGCATTGACGCCGAGCCGCCGCGTCCCGACGCCTCGCGCAGCACGGCGATCTGGTAGGGCCCGGGCTGGCCGGGCGGACCGCACAGCGAGTACTGCCGCACCGCGCCCGAGGGCGTCTTCACGTCGATGTGCGCGCCGGCGGTGAAGGCCGGCAGCGCGGCGCCGTCGCCCTCCAGGTCGAGCAGCACGATGCCTTCGGCCTCCACGCGCTTGCGCACGACCTTCACCACCAAATCCAGGCCCATCGCCGCGATCAGCCTTCCAGGAAGTTGCCGGCGTCGAAGAACACCGGCGGCGCCTCGGGGTCGAAGCTCACGCCCACCGGGTCTTCGCCGCGCTGCACGGCCTCCACCTGGCCCTGCAGGAAGCGGCGCAGCATCACGATGCCGCGGTCGGAGGTGGCCAGGTGCTCCTCGGAGTGCCTGGCGATCTTGCCCTGGCTGACCATGGCCTCGTAGTCGCCGGGCGAGGCGCGGTGCTCTTCTTCGGTGAGCTCCTCCCACAGCTTGCCGTTCTGGCGCGAGCGCATCTTGGCCAGCTCGCCGGCCTCGCTCACGCGGCCCACCACGTAGATGCGGAAATGGTGGTCGTCGATGGGCAGGATCCAGCCGAGCGATTCGACGCGGCCGAACTTGCCCAGGCGCGGGCTGGGAATCACGCGCAGCGTCGGAATGGCGGCCTGGCTCACGCGGCGGAAGGTCTTGCCGTCGTCGAGCTGGCGCACCGAGGTGGTTCGCACGCCCAGCTCGACCTTGTCCCAGCTGACCTGGGGCATGAGCGCCATCTGCTCGACGAACTGCGTGCCGCTGAAGGTCGAGTGCAGCACCACCACGTGGAAGGGGTCGACCAGGTTTTCGTAGTGCTGCAGCCAGTTGCAGTCGATGATCTGCGGCCCACCGCCGCCGATGCTGCGGTCGTTGGCCTCCAGGAATTCGCCCGGATCGAGGTTCTCCAGCGCCTCGTAGCGCGGCAGCGTGGGCTTCTTCTCGGGCGGGCCCATGTAGGCCCAGACCAGGCCGTACTGTTCCTGCACCGGGTACCAGGGCTGGCGCACCTTCTCGCGGAACTTGCCGCCCTCGGGCTCGCAGGGCTGCTCCAGGCAGCGGCCGTCGGCCGAGAACAGCCAGCCGTGGTAGCAGCAGCGGATGCCGTTCTCTTCCACCTTGCCGTACAGCAGCGAGGTGCCGCGGTGCGCGCAGTGCGGGTAGACCAGGCCGGCGCGGCCCTGCTTGTCGCGAAAGAGGATCAGGTCTTCGCCGAGCACGCGCACCTGGCGCGGCGTGTCGGTGGCGTCGGCGGCCAGGCCGATGGGGTGCCAGTACCGGCGCAGCAGCTCGCCCATGGGCGTGCCCGGACCCACCTCGGTGAGTTCCTTCTTGTGGCTGGGCGCCGGGCGGCCGTAGGCGGTGCCCTGGTCGGGGACGATGGGAATGGTCCGTGCGTTCATGGGTAGGGGGCGATCAGCTGGCGCGCATGCCGGCGGCGCGGATCAGCGCCTCCCATTGCGGCATTTCCTTCTGCTGCGACTGGGCGAACTCGTCGGGGCTTTGCGTGAGTGGCGTCAGGCCGAGGTCGACCAGGCGCTGGCGCACCTCGTCGGTCCTGGCGGCCTCGTGCAGGCCCCTGGCGATCTGCTCGACGATCGGGCGCGGCGTCTTCGCCGGCGCGAGGAAGCCGAACCAGCTCTCGGTCTCGAAGCCGCCCTTGAAGCCCTGCTCGACGAAGGTGGGCACGTCGGGCAGGGTGCCGCTGCGCTGGCTGCCGGCGATGGCAATGACCCGCACCTTGGGCTTGCCTCCCGAGTTCTTGTCGCCCTGCAGGTGCACCTTGGCGGTGGCGGGGTTGGCCCATGCCGAGTCGATGACGCCGCCGAACAGGTCGATGTGCGCGCCGGCCTGCCCCTTGTAGGGCACGTGGTCGATGGGCGCGCCGGTCTGCTTGCGCAGCAGCTCGGTGTAGAGGTGCGCGGCCGTGCCCTGGCCCCAGGTGGCGCAGGTGGCGCGGCCCTTGGCCTTGGCCCAGGCCACGTACTCCTGCACATTGGTCACCGGCGAGTCGGCGCGCACCATCAGCACCGGGCCGCCCACGCCCACCGGCGTAAGGGGCTGGAAGTCCTTGATCGGGTCGTACGGCGTTTTCTGCAGGAAGGGCAGCACCAGCTGCGTGTGCGTGATGGTGAACAGGAAGGTGTGCCCATCGGCCGGCGCCTTGGCGACGAAGTCGGCGGCGATCATGCCGCCCGCGCCGGGCCGGGTCTCCACCACCACCGGCTGGCCCCAGGCCTTGGACAGGCGCTCGGCGAACACGCGGCCCAGGATGTCCAGCGGGCCGCCGGGCTCGCCGAAGGCGATGAGGCGCACGTGGCGGTTGGGAAAGCTGGGGGCTGTCTGGGCCAGGGCCGTGCCCAGGAAAGGCGAGGCCAGGCCGAGGGCCACCAGGTCGCGTCGGTTCATGCGTGTCTCCGTCGTGGGTTGTGCAATGCGGGGCCGCACGATAGGCCGGTGCGGGCGCCGGATCAAAGCAAACGTTTGGATATGAGATATGCGTGGGGCTGATAGCTGCCCCCGGCCGCGCCGCCGGCGCGCCCGTCAGAGCGTGCGCTCGATGGCCTCGATCACCTGCCCGCGCAGCCAGACCACGGCCTCGTCCGCCTCGCTGCGCTTGTGCCAGCAGGCGTGCAGGCGGTAGTCGGGCAGCTCCAGCGGCAGCGGCCGCGAACCCAGCGCATGCAGGTAGCGGCGCGCCACGCGCTGCGGGAAGACGGCGATCAGGTCGGTCTCGGCCAGCAGGTCCACCATCTGGCTGAAGGAGTTGACGCCGGCCTGCACCACGCGGCGGCGGTCCAGGCGCGCGAGCTGGCTGTCGATGGTGTCGTCCAACACCGAGCGCGATTGGCCCAGCACCACGTGCCGCCAGGCGCAGAAGGCGTCGAGGTCGAGGCCGCTGGCCAGCACCGGGTGGCCCAGGCGCGCCACGCCCACGTAGGAGTCCTCGCACAGGATGGAGGTCTGCACGCCGGTCACCTGCGTGATGCGCGGGATCAGCGCCAGGTCGATGTCGCCGCGCGCCAGTTCCTCGGCGGTCTTGCTGTAGTCGGCCAGCGACCAGGACACGCGCATGCGCGAGCCCAGCGCGCCCAGCGTCTGGCACAGGCCGGGCATGAGGGTGCGGCAGAGGTGGTCGCTGCCGGCCACGCGCAGGATGCGGTCGGACGCGGCGGGGTCGAAGGGCTGGTGGCGGCTCATGAGCCGCTGCAGATCCGAGAGCACCGATTCCACGCCAGGCGCCAGCGCGAGCGCGCGCGGCGTGGGATCGACGCCGTACTGGGTGCGCACGAACAGCTCGTCGCCGAAGGCCACGCGCAGGCGCTTGAGGCAAGCGCTGACGGCGGGCTGGCTCAGGAAGAGCCGCGCCGCGGCGCGCGACACGCTGCGCTCGCGGATCAGCGCGTCGAAGGCGCGCAGCATCGTCACGTCGATGCCGCGCACCTCGGCGTACGAGGGGTCGTCCATGGGGTCTCCTGCTGCGGCGGCCACGGGCCCCTGGGGCACGCGCCGCGCAGGCCGATTCTGACGGACGGCCGCGGACCCACCGCGCACCGGTGCCCACCGGCTCAGCGCTTGTTCGCGGGCGCGGCGGGCGCCGGCGGCTCGCAGGGGTCGCCTTGCTCTTGGCGGCCGCGCTCGATGAAAGGGATCACCGCCGCCACCGGGCCGGCGGCGGCCCCCAGCGCGATCGCGCCGGCCACGCGCCCCGCCAGGCGCCCGCCCTCGATGCCGACCTGGGGCTGGCCCAGCGTGCCGCCCACCGTGACCGGCGTGCGCAGCGACAGCGGCGACCAGTCCTTGGGCTGCGTGACCAGGCGCAGCGCCAGGCTTTCGTCGCGCAGGTTCACGCGGCCCGCGACATGCACCGTGCTGTCGCGGTTGTCGAGCACCGCGAGCCGCGGCTCGACCACGCCCTCGCGCGCGCGCAGGTCGAAACGCGCGCAGCGCAGCGGCAGCGGGCGGTCGCCGCCCACCACCACGCCCAGGGCCTGGGCGAGGTCCAGGCCCATGGCTTCGGTGGCCACGTGGGAGATGGTGCCGTCGCGCAGGCGCAGGTCGATGGGCCCGTCGAGCGAGCCCAGGATCTCGGCCGTGGACTGGCCCGCCCCCGTCACGTCCAGGCGCGCCGACAGCACGCCGGTGAGGTAGGACTTCAGCCCCTGTTCGCCGCCCTGGCGCGCCCGCTCGCGCTCCCGTTTGAGGGCGCGGGCAGCGCTCGGCGCGGCCGCGCCCTCGCGGCGCAGGCCGCGCAGCCAGCCCGCGACGTCGACGCCGCTCATCTCGATGCGCGCCCGCCACGACGCGGGCCTGACCGTGGCGTCGAGCTGGGTCATGCCCTCGACGCGGCCGCCGGCCACCTCGGCGCGCAGATCGTCGAGCCTCAGCACCCCCTGCGCCAGCCGCACGCGGGTGCGCAGCCCGCGCAGCGGCGCCATGGCCCGCGTGCCGAAGTCCAGCGATTCGATGGCCACGCGCACGTCGGCGTCCATGGCCTGCAGCGACGGCAGGTCGAAGCGGCGCTGCGGCAGCACGCGGCGCGGGCCCTGGGGGGCGGGCGCGGCGGCACCGCCCCCGGCACCGATCGCCGGCCCGAGGTCGGCGAGCGCGAGCCGCTGTCCCTGCAGCTCGCCCGTCAGGCGGCGCGGCTGGGCGCGCTGGTGGAACCGCAGATCACCCGCGAGCCGGCTGCTGCCGATGTGGGCGCGTTCGGCCTGCAGCCGCCACACGCCGTCGCCTTGCGACAGCGTGCCGCGCAGCTCGAAGGGTGGCGTGCGCGGCAGTGTGATGCCCAGCGGCCGGCCCACCGCCGCCAGCGAGGGGCCGCTCAAGGCCAGCGCGCCCCGCAGGCGCGGCAGACCCAGCAGCGCCGCGGCCTCGCCATCGAACCGCAGGCGCGCCGCGCCCGCCATGCCCTCCACGCGCACCGGCACCCAGGGTGCGTCGGGCTTGGCCTCGGGGTCGTTGAGCAGCGGCAGCGTGCCGCCCGCGTGGGCCTGCAGGCGCAGCGGCAGCGCGCGGTAGCGACCGCTGAACGAGGCCTGGTAGCCGGCGTTCGCGGCCTCGGCCTCGCCCTCGCGGCCGCGCAGGCGGATGCCGATGTCGACGTCGGCGATGGGGTCCTTCCAATCGACCTCGCCCTGGCCGATCACCAGCGAGCCGAAGCGCGGCAGGCCGCCCAGGGGCTCGGTCTCGGGCCGGGGTTCGCGCGCGCCCAGTTGCCAGTTGGCGCTGCCATCGCCCAGGCGCCGCAGCCGGGCGTCGAGCGCGTCCGCGCTCAGGGCCTGCAGGCGCAGGCGATCGCCGCGCCACCAGCGCCAGATATCACCCCAGCGCCAGGACAGGCGCACGCCGCGCGCGTCCACCAGGTGCGGCGCGCCGAAGCGCTCGGCCGAGGCGAGGTTCAACTGGCCCACCTCGATGCGTGGGCGCCCGAACAGGTGCAGGCGAAACGGCCCCTCCAGCCGCACCGGCACCGCCGCGGCGCGCGTGGCCGCGCGCTGCACCGGTTCGCGCAGAAAGGGCCAGCCCTGGTGCTCGGCCACCACCAGCGCGGCCACCAGCGCCGCGCCGGCCAGGCCCAGGCCCATGAAGGTGCGCCGCCGCGGGGCCATTCAGTCCCCCCCGCGCAGGGCGCGCACCGGGCGGCCCCGCGACAAGCCAGGGCCCCGGCGATGGACGTGGAACGGCGTTGCCATGGGTGTGGGAAGCCCGCGCGGCAAGCGGCGTTCCCGGGCCGCTGTATCGGTCTGTGAACCGGGTGGGCATGTTCCCGGCCGCCGAGGCGGCGTGGCCCACCCGCCTAGACTCGCCGCATGAGCCCTACCGACACGCGGCCCGGCACGGTCCCAGCGCGGCTGCGCGACCAGCGCGACTACCTGCGCCTGCTGGCCGCGCGCGTGACCGGCGGCGCCGCCAACCAGATGCTGATGGTGGCGCTGGGCTGGCAGATGTACGACCTCACCGCCAGCGCCTGGTACCTGGGCCTGGTCGGGCTCGCGCAGTTCCTGCCCGCGCTGCTGCTGACCCTGCCCGCGGGCCACCTGGTGGACCGGCACGACCGGCGCCTGCTGCTGGCCGGCGCCCTGGGCCTGCAATGCCTGGCCGCCTTCTGCCTGGCCCTGGCCAGCGCCGGGGGCTGGGTGGGGCCGCACGTGATCCTGCTGCTGTCCGTTCTGCTGGGCGCGGCGCGAGCCTTGCAGATGCCCGCGCATCAGGCGCTGCTGCCCTCGCTGGTGCCGCTGGGCCTGCTGCCACGCGCGGTGGCCGCCGCCAGCTCGACCATGCAGGCCGCCGTGATCGGCGGGCCCGCCCTGGGCGGCGCGTTGTACGCCCTGGGACCGACGGTGGCGCGGCGGATGGACCCGCGGGCACTGGCCGCCGCCGATGCGGCCGGCCAGGCCGGCGCCCTGGGCGCGCACTGGGGCGCGGCGGTCGTGTACGCGCTGTCGTGGCTGCTGCTGATGGGGGCCATCGCGGGCGTGCTGCGCATGCACCACCGGCCCGCGCCGGGACCGCGCGCGGCGCCTGGCCTGTCGCAGCTCACGGCCGGCCTGCACTTCATCTGGCGGCGACCGGTGCTGCTGGGTGCCGTGTCGCTGGACCTGTTCGCCGTGCTGCTGGGCGGCGCCACGGCGCTGCTGCCCATCTTCGCGCGCGACGTGCTGCACACGGGTCCCGAAGGCCTGGGGCTGCTGCGCTCGGCACCGGCGTTGGGCGCGGTGCTGGTGGGCCTGTGCCTGGCGCGCTGTCCCATTGCACGCCGCGCAGGGCGCCGGCTGCTGGGCGCGGTGGCGGTGTTCGGCGCCGCGATGATCGCCTTCGCGCTGGCCACCAGCTTCTGGGCGGCCTTCGCGGCGCTGGCCGTCGGCGGCGCGGCCGACATGTTCAGCGTGGTGATCCGACAGTCGCTGGTGCAGCTCGAGACCCCGGACGAGATGCGCGGCCGCGTGGGCGCGGTGAACGCGGTGTTCATCGGCGCGAGCAACCAGCTCGGCGAGTTCGAGTCGGGCGTGACGGCGGCGCTGCTGGGGCCGGTGGGCTCGGTGCTGCTGGGCGGCATCGGCACCCTGGTGGTGGTGGCCGTGTGGTGGCGGGTATTCCCGGCGCTGGCGCACCGAGACCGGTTACAGCCGGAAACGCCCTCGGCTGCATAAGATAGGCCGATGACAGCCCCTCCCGCTGCCACCCCCGTGCGCCGAAAGGTCCGCGCCTGATGCCGGTCTCCCTCGCCCTCGCGCGCCGGCCCGTGGCCTTTCTCGGCGAGGTCCTGCTCTCGGCCGTGGCGGCACTGGGCGGACGGCGCCGCTACCGAGTGCAGGACGCCCTGCGCGTGCTGGCCGACACCAGCGCCCGCGCGGTGGGCATCGTCTGCCTGGTCAACTTCCTGGTGGGCGCCATCCTCGCCTTCGTGGGCGCCGTGCAGCTGCTCAAGTTCGGGGCCGGCATCTTCGTCGCCGACCTGGTGGCCATTTCGGTGGCGCGCGAAATGGCGGCCATCATCACCGCCGTGGTCATCGCCGGGCGCACCGGCGCGGCCTTCGCGGCCGAGCTGGCCACCATGCAGACCAACGAGGAAGTGGACGCGCTGGAGGTGCTGGGCCTGCCGGCAATGGACTTCCTGGTGCTGCCGCGCGTGGCGGCGCTGCTGGTGATGATGCCGCTGCTGTTCGTCTTCGCCTGTCTCGCGGGCCTGGTGGGCGGCATGGTGGTGGCCTCGGTGATGCTCGATCTCTCGCCCGCCGCCTACATGCACCGCACGGCCGAGGCACTCACCTGGACACACCTCGGCCTGGGCGCCGCGAAGTCGCTGGTGTTCGGCGCGCTGATCGGCATGGTGGGCTGCTACCACGGCCTCTACGCGCAGCGCAACGCCGCGGGCGTGGGCCTGGCCACCACGGGCGCGGTGGTGACCAGCATCGTGGCCATCATCGTCATCGACGCCGTGTTCGCGCTGGTCGCGAACACGCTGGGGATCTGAATGGCGGCGCTGCTGAGCGTGCAAGACCTGGAGATGCGCTTCGGCGATCGCCTGATCCAGCGCGGCATCTCGTTCGACGTGGAAGCCGGCCGCATCTTCGCCATCATGGGCGGCAGCGGCTGCGGCAAGAGCACTCTGCTCAAGCACCTGGTGGGCCTGCTGCCGCCGGCCAGCGGCACGGTGCGCCACGGCGGCGTCGACTACTGGGCCAGCGGCGAGGCCGAGCGCGAGGCCATGCGGCTGAAGTTCGGCATGCTGTTCCAGAGCGCGGCGCTGTGGTCGTCCATGACCGTGCTGGACAACGTCTGCCTGGCGCTGGCGCGGCAGACGGCCCTGGATGCCCGGGCGCAGGAAGCGCGCGCGCGCGAGGTGCTGGCCTGGGTGGGCCTGGACCACGCCGCCGACCAGATGCCGGCCCAACTCAGCGGCGGCATGAAGAAGCGCGCGGGGCTGGCGCGCGCCATCGCCGCCGAGCCGCCGCTGCTGTTCCTCGACGAGCCCTCGGCGGGATTGGACCCGATCAGCTCGCGCCGGCTCGACGACCTGATCCTCGACATCCGCCAGCGCACCGGCGCGGCCGTGGTCCTGGTCAGCCACGAACTGCCCAGTCTGTTCGCCATCGCGGACGACGGCCTGTTCCTGGACGCCGACAGCAAAACGCCGATCGCGCGCGGCTGCCCGCGCGAACTCGCGCGGGCCCACGTCCATCCCACGGTCGATGCCTTCCTGCGAAGGGAAGCGCCGCCCGACCCACCAGCGCCCAGCGCGCGGGGAGATTCCGCATGAAACGCTACGCCCTGCTCATCGGCAGCTTCGTCGTCGCCGCCCTGTTCATCGTGCTGGCCGCCATCTTCTGGCTCGGCGGCAAGGACTGGTTCAGCGACCAGCAAAAGGCCACGGTGTTCTATGAAGACAACGTCAGCGGCCTGTCGATCGGCGCGCCGGTGACCTTTCGCGGCGTGGCCATCGGCCAGGTCACCGAGATCGGCATCCGCGTCGATGGCGCGACGCTGCGCACCACGGTGCCCGTGGTCCTGCGGCTGCAGGCCTCGGCGCTCGCGGGCGCGGGCGTCGACGTGCCCGCGCTGGTGGCGCGCGGCCTGCGCGCGCGGCTGGTGTCCGAAAGCATCGTGACCGGCCAGAAGGCGGTCGAACTCGACTTCGCGCCGCAGACGCCCGCGACGCTGCACGGCGGTTCGCGCCACCCGGAGATCCCGGCGCTGCAGGACCGCTTCGGCCCGCTGATCCAACAGGTGGCCGAGCTGCCGCTGCGCGACACCGTGAGCGAGATGCGCGCCACGGCCGAGGAAATGCGCAACACCCTCGTGGTGGTGCAGAAGACGCTGAGCGGCGTGCAGGTGGCGCTGTCCGAGGCTTCGGCGGAGCTCAAGCTGACGGCGGCGGCCTCGCGCCAGACCTTGACCGCGGCCACGGAGACCATCCGCCAGGTGCAGGCCAGCTCGACGGCGGCGCTGGCGTCCGTCGAGCGGCTGTCGCGCAGCACCGAACAGTCGCTGCAGGAAGCGCGCCCGGAGCTGCAGCGCGCGCTGGTCGGCGCGCGCGAGGCCACGCAATCGGCCAAGCTGGCCATGGACCGCCTGGCCGACCTGTCCGCGCCGGACGCGCCGCTGCGCGCCGACCTGGAAACCGCGGTGCGCGACCTCTCGCAGGCCGCGCGCGGTCTGCGCTCGTTCGCCGAGCTGCTCGAAGAGAAACCCAACGCCATCATTTTCGGGAACCGACGCGAATGAGCACGCCCTCCTTCCCCCGCCGCGCCGCGGCCCTCACGCTCGCGGCCACCGCCGCGGCCGTCCTCACCGGCTGCGCCTCGGCGCCCGAGCGGGCGCCCACGCTGCTGACCCTGCCGGGCGCCCCGGCCATCGCCACCGCGCCAGCGGCCGCGCCGCCGGTGGAGGGCGCCACGCTCGCGGTCGCGCGCCTGCAGATTCCGGAGTACCTCGTCTCGCGGCGCGTGCGCTACCGCACCGACGGCAGCACCCTGGCCGAATGGCCCGACACCTTCTGGGCCGAGCGCATCGAGGTGGGCCTGGCGCGCGAGTTCACCTCCGGACTGCGCGCCCGGTTGCCGGACTGGCGCATCTGCGAGGCCCAGTGTTCGGAGTGGTCGCCGGTGGCGGGCCTGCGCGTGGTGATCGACCGCATGGACTATTCGCGCGCGCAGCGCCAGCTGAAGGCGAGCGCGCGCCTCGTGGTGGCGTCCATGGGCGCCGCGCCACGCACGGCGACCAGCCAGCGGCTCGACTACGAACTGGCGGCCGGCGCGGACACGCCGCAGGCCCAGGCCCAGGCCTACGCCGCGCTGCTGGACCGCCTGGCCACCGACGCGGCGGCGGCGGTGGCGCGTGCGGCGGCGCTCACACCGCCACCGGCCGCGCCCCCATCGCCGGCCAGGGCGCCCGGAGGGTAAACCGCCCAAGCAAAAGCGGCGGCCCCGAGGGGCCGCCGCTGTGAATGTCGGGCGAGGGCGCGGCGCGCGCCCTGGGGCTCAGGCGCCCGCTTCCACCGACACGATCTCGCCGCGCGCGGTGCGGCCCGTGCGCTGGGCCTGGATCGCTTCGGCGCGGACCTCGTCGCGGCTCAGGCCGCTGCTGGCCACGGCCTGGTCGACCGGGAAGATCTCGCCGCGGGCGACCAGGCCGGCCTGGTTGGCTTGCACGGCCTGGGCCTGCACCTCGGCGCGGCTCAGGGTGGATTGGAAGTTGAAGACTTCGTTGCCTTCGATGGGGCCTTCGGCGAAGGCGGCACCGGCGCCCAGAGCCAGAGCAAGGGAAAGGGCGATGTTTTTGGCGGTTTTCATGACAATTCCTTTAAAAAGACAGCGGATAGACAGTGGTTTGAATCTCGATGCCGCTTTCTGTTCGGCATGGGATGAACTGTAAAGACTGCCTTCAAAGGAATAAACAAGCCAAACGGAAATGAATAGTTGCTGATTGGGCAACTGTCTCGGGCGCCAGCGCCCGCGGCTCAGCCCTGGTTCAGCCGGAACACCGCCACCGACTCCACCATCTGGGCGGCTTGGGTTTTGAGGCTGGCGGCCGCGGCCGCGCTTTCCTCCACCAGCGCCGCGTTCTGCTGCGTGGCCTGGTCCATCTGCGTCACGGCCTCGCCCACCTGGGCCACACCCGAACTCTGCTCGCTGCTGGCGGCGCTGATCTCGCCCACGATGTCGGTCACGCGGCGGATGCTGGCCACCACCTCGGTCATGGTCGCGCCGGCGCGGTCCACCAGGGCCGAGCCCTGTTCGACACGCTCCACGCTGGCGGTGATCAGGCCCTTGATCTCCTTGGCCGCCTCGGCGCTGCGCTGGGCCAGGTTGCGCACCTCGCCCGCCACCACCGCGAAGCCGCGGCCCTGCTCGCCGGCGCGCGCGGCTTCCACCGCCGCGTTGAGCGCCAGGATGTTGGTCTGGAAGGCGATGCCGTCGATCACGCTGATGATGTCGGCGATGCGGCGCGAGCTGTCGTTGATGCCCTTCATGGTGTCGACCACCTGGGCCACCACCTCGCCCCCCTGCTCGGCCACCGTGGAGGCGCTGCGCGCCAGTTGGTTGGCCTGCTGCGCGTTGTCGGCGTTCAGGCGCACGGTGGCGCTGAGCTGCTCCATCGACGCGGCCGTCTCCTCCAGCGCCGAGGCCTGCTGCTCGGTGCGGGCCGAGAGGTCGCTGTTGCCCTGCGCGATCTGCGTGCTGGCCGAGGCCACGCCTTCGGCGTTGCCGCGCACGTTGGCGACCACGCGCGCCAGGTTGTCCTGCATGCCCTTGAGGGCCTGCAGCAGCTGCGCCGCTTCGTCGCGGCCTTCGCTGTGGATGCGGCTGGTGAGGTCGCCCTCGGCGATGCGGCGCGCGCCGTCGGCGGCCTGGCGCAGTGGCACGGTGATGGAGCGGCTCAACACGAAGGCGGCGGCCGCGCCCAGCAGCACGGCGAACACACCGCCGACGATCAGGATCCAGCGGCCCTGGGCCGCGTTGGCATGGGCCTGGGCCAGGGCCTGGTCATAGAGGGACTGCTGGTACTCCTCGAGCTTGGCGATGGAGCCCAGATAGGCCTCGGCCAGCGGGCGCAGATCGCGCTCCAGCGCCGCGCTCACGTCCTCGCCGACCAGGCGCTGCTTGAGCAGGTTCGCGCGCGGCGTGCGGTAGGCCTCGCGCGCGGCATCAATGGCCGCGATCAGGCGCTTGCCTTCGTCCTCCTGCACCAGTTCCACCAGCCGCTTGCGCGAGGCCAGGGTGATCTCGGAGGTCTTGTCCATGCGGGCCTGCCAATCGCTGATGCGGCTGGTGTCCGAGTCCAGTACCGCGGCGCGCGTGCGGACCCAGTTCAGATCGATGGTCTGGCGCCAGCGCACGGCCAGCTGGAGCTTCTCGTTGTCGGTGGTGGCGAGCCGTTGCGTCGTGTCGGCCAGTTCCTGCAGGCGCCATACCCCGATGCCGGACATGAGGGCCGTGATGAGCAGAACCAGTCCAAAGGCAAAGGCCAGGCGGCTGCCGACCTTGAGGTCATTGAGTGTCATCCGATAGAACCGATGTAGTACGGAAAGGTGGGTTTCGCCCCTGCGCCAGACACGGCGGGGGCGTGCTTCCCGTATCGACGGCGTGTGGGTGTTCTTGAGCCGCCCGCCGACCGCTGGACCGCGGGCCGGTGCGCCGCGCACCCAAGCCCCCGTGGGCGACGCGTTCACGCGCGCCGGTCGCGGCCGACAGAAGGAAGCAGAATCCGCATGCCGTTCTCTCTCACCCGGGCCACTTCGTTGCCACGCCCTTCACCCGTCGCCATGACATGACACACGGATCGCTTTCACCCGTGCTCAAAGGTGGCCTGCTGGCGCTGCTGGCGGCCACCCTCTTCGGCCTGAGCACACCCTTCGTCCAGCGGTGGGGCCAGGGCCTCGGCCCATTCACCACGGCCGCCCTCCTCTACGGCGGTGCCAGCCTGGTGTCGCTGTTTGTGCGCCGCCCCCGGGAGCGCGAAGCGCCACTGCGGCTCGGCGACACCGGCCGTTTGCTGGGGATGGCGCTGTCGGGTGCCGTCATCGGGCCGGTTGCCCTGGCCTGGGGCCTGCAGCGCACCAGCGGCACTTCGGCCTCGCTGATGTTGACCCTCGAAGCCTTTTTCACCGCCGTTCTGGCATGGCGCCTGTATGGGGAGACCGTGGACAAGCGCGTCGTCCTGGCCATGGCCTCGCTGCTGGCTGGCGGCGTGGTTCTCGCATTCGAGCAAGGCTTGCAGGGCCACGCGCAGCTGTTCGGCCTGGTCGCGGTGATGGTGGCCACCGCCGCCTGGGGCGTGGACAACAGCTTGTCGCGAGGGCTCGCCGACCGCGACCCCGGGCAAGTCGTGCTGAGCAAATCCTGTCTGGGCGCGGTGGCCACGTTCACCCTGGCCTGGGCATTCGGCGAACCCCTGCCCGGCGGTTGGGTGGCCTGCGGGTTGGTGGGCATCGGCGCCAGCGGCTATGGCCTGAGCCTTCGCTTCTACCTGCTGGCCCAGCGCAGCTTTGGCGCCGCGCGCACGGGATCCGTGTTCGCCTTTGCGCCCTTCATTGGCGCGCTGGGTGCATGGGGCCTCGGGGAACGCGGTGGATCGTTGCTGCTGGTGCTGGGCGGCGCACTCATGCTCGCGGGCATCGCGCTGCATCTGCTGGAGTCGCATGAGCACGAACACGCGCACGAGCCCACCGAACACGAGCACGCCCACACGCACGACGACGGCCACCACGACCACCACCACGAGCCCATGCCCCAGGCGGCTCACAGCCATCGCCATGTCCATGCGGCACAGGTGCATGCGCACCCCCATGTGCCCGACCTGCACCACGGCCATACGCATTGAGAGCCCCCTCGCGCGTCGAACACCCGGTGGGGGGGGCGCGAGCGAGCGCTCAACGCGGAGGAATGGGCAGGGGCTGGGCCTTCCGCGTTGAACCGAGCGCGGCCGGCAAGGCCTCAAGCTTTCGGCGCCGTCGCCGATAGCTAGCGCAAATGCAAGCATCCACGGCCCGCAACCTGGCGGGCTTTCGCCACCGCGGGGCCACCGGCTGTCGGCACAGCCATGGGACAGCGCCGAACCATCTGAAATGACACTGCGCACATTCCTTCTGGCGATGTCGCTTTTCGCCCTGGCGGGCTGCGCCTCGCAGCGCATCGCCAAAGACATGCCTGTCTCCCCCGGCGCCCTGGAGCAGGCGCGGGTTCAGCTCCACAACGAGATCGGCCTGCTGCGCGCCGTCTACGAACAGGCCCAGCGCATGGCAACACAGCGCTACTGCAGCACGGCTCACCCGCACGAGCCCTTCATTCTGATGACGACGGGCCACGTCGACCCCCAGCAGCTGAGCGATGAGCTGCGCGCGGCCTATGCCAAGCTTGGCGTGGACCACAAGGCCCGTGTCGTGTGGGTGGACCCGACGGCCGAGCCCAAGCTCAAGGTCGGCGACGTCGTGGTGGCCATCAACGGCCGGGCCATTGAACCCGACGAGCCCTACTCGGCGATGGTGGCGCTTCGAAAGGCCCGCCATGGCCTGCAGCCAGGCCAGCCCTTCCAGGTGACGCTCGACGATGGCCAGGCGGTGGAGCTGCTCGGAAAGCCGGCATACGAAGCGGGTGTGTACAGCACCTATTTCGATCCCAACCCGCACCAGCTGGGGTTCGACCTGTCGCCGGGCATCAAACTCCCGACGAACCTGCTCAAGCAGGCCCAAACGGCGGACGATCTGCGCTGGCTGGCGGCCTATGGCCTGTACATCACCTCGTCGCCCGAAGCCGAGTCGCGCAGAACCAAGGCGCGACTCGCGGCGGTGCCTGGCCTGGCGGGGCATGTGGCTCTGGCCATCATCCCGGGAGGCAGTTGGCTGTCCGGACGGTACGTCTCGAAGTCGATCCTCTACTTCGGCCTGGACGGCGTCTACCCGACGGCCGCCGAATTCGCGACGCGGGAGTTGCACGCACTGGGCGAAGACCCCTCCCAAGGCATCGAGATGTTCGCTCGGGCCCAGGCGCAGAAGATGCCGGTGGGCGACATCGTGATGTCGGACGCCGAGTTGAGCTCGATTCGTGGGCTGGCGGCGGCCTTGAAGCAGGGAAACGCGCCGCCACCCAGTTACGAGCAGCCCGCCGTGGCATCGAGATAGCCCCCCATCCGCTCGGCGGATTCGCCGAGGGCTGGCGCCGGATCGCGCAATCGATATTCTGATCAAATAATGTCGCAAACTGCCCGCTAGGGCGCATGCGGTCTTCGCCAAGGTCGAAGGACATCGTACTCCGCCCAATGTCGAAAACTGCCGCCGCAGTCCGCGTGGCCTACCGCTGCGTTGCAGCAAATAGAGTCGAGAACTGCGCATCCTGGTGCGTTTCTTCGTCTAAGCAACATAGATCAGTAGACCGATCTTCTGCCGCCTTCGGGGGACCACACCCTCAGTTTTCGAGCGGAATGTTGGCCTTGCGGATGACGCCTCTGCCTCATCTGAGAATCCTCCCTCAAGAACTTGGTCCATTCTTCAGGACACTTGACTTGCACTCAATTCCCAACGCCACCAACTACGCGCGCAATTCGTCGGAGTAGATGGCGCGCACAACGAGGGCCAACGGCTTGGCGTGGACGTCCTCGGGCAACCCCTTCGGCCTCAAAAGACCGTCCCAGACAGGCACGACGAGTTTCGAGGAGTCTGCTTCTACAAACATCGAAACGCCGATGCATCGCGCCCGCGTTTCTAGAGTGACGCTGCTCAGCTTGGTCCGTCCCGCATAGACCAGTGCGTTTGCAATCTCCACCAAAGTCGCCATGATCTTGGCCTCTCCGCTGACAACGCTCCCAAGGCTGAAGCACCAGTGCCGACCACTCTACGGCTGGTTTGACGTGGAAGCACCCCCAGCCCCACCGCAGATTGAGAGCGACAAGACGGTGAGTGCGAATGCGGCATGGGCCACGGCGACCAGTTACTGGACCGTCGACTCGCTACTGACGCGGTGAGGTTTTTCGGGTTGGCCCGTCCTGATTCCGTAGGACATCGAATCGGCCATTGGTCTAGAGAATCTCTACGTGCGCTACAGAGCGTATCAACGACCAGGGAGAGACAAGAAATCCAACGGAGAAAAGTGCTTTCAACCTAAACGATATCGAGCGCAGCACTTGCGCCGAAAGCGCCCGCACCGCTGATTGAGTTCACCCATGCGGTGCTGAACACTCCCTTATGTAAGCCGCATCGATGACCGCGGTCGACTACCTGCGCATGGGATTCGACCTGCAGGATTCCAACATGCTGTGGCTTGGCAGACAGAAGCCAACGAGCGCATTGCAGTTGTGGTGCAGCCACCAGTTGGCCGAACACGTCTCCAACGAGGAGTACCGCGCCGTCTGCTACGCAGAGACGGGAATTCGAGAACGACTCTCCCTGCTGGCGGTGTTCCGCGATGGCTGCCGCGTAGCCGTGAACCTCTGCCGCAGCCTTTCCCACCCTGATTTCGACGGAAAAGACATCTCTGCGTTGACTCAGAAGGCACGACTTACCTGCAGCGCGGTAAGACGCCACATGCAAGTGGCGAGGCAGGAGAGAGCGACAGCCAAGCTCTCCAGGCACACCATGGCGGCTCTCTCGGGACGAGAGCGGCAAGTCATCACCCACGTGCTGGAAGGAATGACAATGCCTGAAGTGGCACGGCAACTGCCCACCGCGAAAAGCAGGCTCAGTCCGAGACGTTGCTCCAAGGCAAAGTGATTCTTGGGCAGTGAAGTCACTCAACGACGACAGGGTTCACGTGCACATGACCGATGTAAGACGCGCCGAGGACGTTCGTTCGTTCATCGAAGCCGCGCGCCAAGCCTGGGGCCGCATCGACGTATTGTTCAGCAACGCTGGCAATGCTGGCGTCGTGGCGCCGCTCGCGGAGTACCCGGAAGACGTGTTTGACAGCGTGATGGCTGTACACGTTCGCGGCGCGTTTCTGGTCTGCAAGTACGCTCTTCCGCACATGGCCGACTTCGGCAGCATCATCATCACGAGCAGTGTGGCAGGCGTCATTGGAGCTGAGGGCGTGTACGCCTACATCACTGCCAAGCATGCGCAGATTGGTCTGATGCGCTCCATCTCGAAGGAGGCAGGCCACCGGGGCATCCGAGTGAACACCCTTCACCCTGGACCGGTTTCCAATGACTTCCAGCTCGGCATAGAGCGGCAGATTTCGCAGGCCATCCAACGAGATGCCGCAACCATGTTTGACGAGTAGATTTCGCTGGGACGCCATGCCACTCCTCCGGAAATCGCACGTTCGGCGTTGTATCTGGCGTCGGACATGAGCTCCTTCACTACCGGAAGTCTCCTGATGGTCGATGGCGGCCTGAGCACCTAGATGTACGTGAGACAGGCACGCGACTTTACGAACGTTCAACAGGTAGGCGTCTGGTGCGCTGCTGACGCCTCCAGGGGTACTAGACAATTCGGCCCAAGTGTCGCTATGCTTCGGCTCAAGCCGTTCCGCCGGCTTGCCCGCCCACGAGGCGAAGTCGTACTGACAGCGCGAGTTTCAAGACGAGTCCTGCCTTGACCTTCCAATGGTCGCCGCTGGCTCGGTGTGTGGGCGCATCGGACTTGCCGCGACCGCGGAGTCAAGTCATGGCTACATCTTTCTCTCCCTTGCAGCTCGAGCGCTTCCGCCGCGAAGCGAAGAAGCTCGGCCGCGCACTCTCCATCTGCCACAGCGAAGCCCTGGACCGCATTGCGGTGCAGAACGGCTTCACCAACTGGTCGCTGCTGTCGAAGCACAGCGATAGCTCGTCGCAGGCTGTCGCGGACGCGCCGAAGCCGTTGCGCCCATCCGGTCCGTACCGCTACTACCTGCACGGAGACGTTGTGGAAGACGACCCTACGAAGTGCTATTGCGCCCGTTGTGACGTCTTTTGGCCACTGGACCACCTGGTGCCCACCAGCTATCACACCGACGGCAAGGACGGCGAGCGCTTCCTCTCCAGCCTTGCTCAATGGAACACCTTGCCGGCCGAGGAGCGCGGCCGGAAGTACCGCCCTGACGGTGCCCCGAACGTGCTGGAGACGCCTTTGCGTGCAACACAGGTCGCAAAAGAGGCTGCGCGCGCTCCATTCCATCGCTGGCTCGAAGGCCAGCGAGGTCGCAGTGACCCAATTGGTGATGTCGCTGGCGACATCCAGCGTGACAAATCCTTCCCTATCGGGGCTTCTACCTGGCGCGAGGTGGAAGACTACTTTGCGGGCTACGGCTCACACGTCGTTCGCGCCGCGCGTCAGGCCTGGCGCGAGTTTGAGGGCGGGGAGTTGCGCCATCGCACACTGGCTGAGGCATTGGCCGCAGAGCTCAAGCTGACTGTGGCCGAAGCGCACGAGCTGACCGATGCAGAGGCGATGGAACTGACGAACCACAGTGGGGACGTGCGCACGGGATTCGAGTTCGACTTCACCAACTACGCGTCTCCGAAGCTTGCGGCCAAACTGATGAAGAAGCGCGGTACGCTCAAGCTGACCGTTGACGAGTGGTTCTTCGACGACATCCGCGGTGCGGACTTTCCCAACTGAGAACCTGCGGCCGCCGAAGACCTAAGTCTTTGCGGCCGCAAGGCGCACTTGGCCCGCTCGACCTCGGGCTCGGTACGCCCCGCTTTTGCGGCAGGGTCTGGGTCAATCGACTGTGGCATTCGACTTCTTTACGCGCTTCAGGGCTGGCTGATCACGGTCAATGGTTCCGAACATCGGATCAAGACTTCCCCCTCGCGCCGCCCTTTTCCGGCGCAGCCGGTCGAATGCCATGGGCCAGCAGGCCGATGAATATGTCGGCGACCTGATCCCCACGCAGACGACCTTCTGCGTGGAACCACTGGGAAATCCCGCCGACGGCTCCCATGAACCAGAAGACCGCCAGCTTGGCATCGCACGGTGCGATGGATCCATCCCGTATGCCTTCTTCGAACACCTGGCGCAACTCCAAATCGAACTTGCGGCGCCTCAAGGTGATCTTGCGCTGATCCGCCGCCGTCATCGCAGAGAAGTCGTGGAGGATGGCAGGGGCCCCCATCTCGTCGGTCAGCAGAGAGATGTAGTTCTTGATGAAGGTAGTGACGCGCCCATACCCGGTTCCCTCTGATGCAATGGCGTCTTTCAGCACCTGGTCACCAAGCCTCATCGACAGTTCGTGGCACTCGTAGATCAGCTCCTGCTTGTTCTTGAAGTAGTAATAGAGAGCGGGCTTGGTGACATTGAGCGCGGCGGCAATCTCGTCCAGGGACACGTTCTTGTACCCATGGCGGCCAAAGGTGCGAGAAGCCTCGGCAATGACCGCCTGCTTCTTGAGCTGGTACTGCTCATCCGCGCCACCCACCGCGTTGTTCCACTTAACGCCCTTGCCTGGACGTCTGGCGGCGTTGCCGCGGGGTCTCGACTTAGGCTTGGCGTCAATCTGCGTGCTCATTCTTGCAGTGTCCTCTGCGCGTTAACCCGGATGCAGGCTGGGCTTCGATGATATCGGACAGGCTAATCGCAGCTTCAAGTCGCAAGCCCGAGTCATCCTGCCAAGATCTGGCGCGCAATAATCAGCCTCTGGATGTGGCTGGTGCCTTCGTAGATCTTCGTCACCCGCACGTCGCGGTAATAGCGCTCGACGGGGAAGTCATTCACGTAGCCGTAGCCGCCATGGACCTGCAGCGCAGCCGAACAGACCTTCTCTGCCATTTCGCTGGCAAATAGCTTGGCCATCGCAGCCTCTTTGATGGACGGCAGTTTCGCATCCGTCAGGCGCGCGGCGTACAGCATGAACTGGCGGGCCACGTCCACCTGCGTGGCCATCTCCGCCAGGTCAAAGCTCACGGCCTGCAGTTCGGCGATCGGTTTGCCATAGGCCTCCCGCTCCTTCGCGTAGTGGATCGCGGCCTCCAAAGCAGCACGGGCAATGCCGATGGACAGCGCTGCGATCGCGATGCGGCCATCCGACAGCAAGGAGAGCGCCTTGCCATAGCCACGCCCTTCCTCGCCAACCATGTTCTTCGCTGGCACACGCAGGTTGTCCAACTGGATCTGGGCGGTGTGAGCCGTGTGCTGACCCAGCTTGTTCTCGATTCGAAGGCACTGGTACCCCGGTTCCTTCGGATCCGCGATGAAGAGGCTGAAGCGGTCGCGGGAGCCCGGATCGCCCGTGGCGGCGACCACCAGTGCGAAGCCGGCCTCGCTGCCGTTTGAGATCCATTGCTTGCTCCCATTGAGCACATAGCTGTTGCCCTCGCGCCGGGCCGTGGTGCGGATGGCGGCGGTGTCCGATCCAGCTTGGGGTTCGGACAGCAGGAAGGCCCCGATACGTTGCGCACTGGCCAGCTCGGGCAGAAAGGAGTTCATCTGCTCCTCGGTGCCAAACGACCGCAGCACGTGCGCGGCCGAGTTGTGCACATGCATCATGGTGGCAAAGCCGCCATCGGCTGCGGCGAATTCCTCAATAGCCAGGCAGTACTCCACGAACGACAGCCCAGATCCGCCGTAGGCCTGGGGCGCCAGCATTCCCATGAAGCCGAGTTCAGCCACCGCCCGGATTTCATCGTGAGGCCAGGCGCTGCTGCGGTCGCGCTCGGCAGCGGTGCTGGCCACCACCTCGTTGGCCACGCGGCGGGCCGACTCCCGGATCATCACTTCCTGTTCGCTCAAAAACGCATTCGACACGCTGCTCATTGCTCATCCTTGAATTTTGTCTGTCGGTTCCGACGGGCCATGCCCTCAGCCCAACCACCGCTTGCGGCGGCGATAGTGCTTCATGTCCCTGAAGCTCTTGCGTTCACCTTCCACCGTCAGGCCCAGGTAGAACTCGCGCACGTCCTCGTTGCTCCGCAGGCTGGTCGACGGGCCTTCGAGCACGACGCGGCCACCCTCCATCACATAGCCGTAGTCGGCCAGCTCCAGCGCGACGCGCGTGTTCTGCTCGACGATCAGCAGCGTCAGGCCGCTGGCCTTGAGCTCGGACAGCAGGCCGTAGACCTCCTCCACCATGAGCGGGGCCAGGCCCAGCGAGGGTTCATCGATCATGACCAGCTTGGGCTTGGCCATGAGGGCACGCCCGATCACCAGCAACTGCTGCTCGCCCCCGGACAGGTAGCCCGCCGTGCGGTGACGCAGGGCGGCAAGCCGCTTGATGCGACCATATACCTCGTCCAGCAGGGCCCTGGCATCGCGCCCGGAGCCCATGTGTCCGCCGACCACCAGGTTCTGCTCCACCGTCATATGCCGCAGCACCTTGCGGCCCTCCATCACGTGCACCATGCCTCGACGGACTTGGTCGGCCGGATTGCCCCCCGCGATGTCGATACCATCGAAACTGATGGTGCCGGCCGTCACACGGCCGTCTTCCGTTTTGATCAGGTTCGATATGGCCTTCAACGTGGTGCTCTTGCCGGCACCGTTCGCCCCCAGGAGGGTCACGCATTGCCCGGCAGGCACTTTGGCCGAAATGCCTTTGACCGCGAGAATGACATCGCTGTACAGGACCTCGACGTTGTTCAGTTCAAGCACAGGGGACTCCATTGGAGTGGGCCTGGATCGGAATCGATCCGGATCCAGGCCAGGGTTCATTTACCACTTGTTCAGCACGGGCATGGGAACGTTCTGCTCCAGCAGCTTGTACTTGCCCTTTTCGACCGTGCCGATGTTCACGGCCAGGCCTTCGGTGGGGAAGGGCGCGTCCTTGCCATACTGGAGGTCGGGCAGCACGCCGAAGCTGCGTTCACTCGGCATCGGCGTGGTCAGCAGCGCCGCGCGCACGTCTTCGCCCTTGACGCCCTTGGCACCTTTGGTCTTGATCGCCTGCTCGACGGCACGGGCCACGATCAGTCCCTGGCTCATGCCCATGATGCAGGCCGAGGTGTAGCTGACCTGCGCCTTGTACTTGGTGCGCAACTGCTCGAAGTAGGCGCGTGCCGGAGTGGGATCGTCCGTGGACATGGCCATGCCGTAGACCTCGAAGTTGCCCTCCATCTGCTCCAGCCCGCCCAGGGCCTTGCCCGAGGAAACCAGGCCGTTGTGGGCCGACATGACGATGGGGATGTTGGTCTTGCCCAGGCTCTGAAGTGCACGGCGGGTCGCCACCACGGAGGCCGTGTTGTTGAAGACCTGGAGCACGGTCGCGCCCTTGCGGACCAAGCGGTTCACCTGCTGGGTGAGGTCAGTCGGCTGGGCTTCGGTGTAGACCGTCTCCACGACCTCCAGGATCTTGGGGTTGTCCTTCGCGAACTTCTCGGTGCCCTTGTGGATGTCCACGTAGGCCGGGGAAACCTCGGACGAGATCACGCCGACCTTGATCGGCGCCGTGGAACCCGATTTTTTCTGCAGCCAGGTGTAGAAGGCCGCCACTTCGTGCGGGTAGGTGGCGCGTGCGTTGAACACCCAGCTGTCGCTCTTCCAGGCGAAGCCATAGCCGGCGGTGGCCAGGATCTGAGGCACCTTGTCGTTGGGCAGGCGCTGCTGCAGTGCCGCCGCGTCCGAGCCGCCGATGCCCAGGATCGCCACGGGGTCGAGTTCCGATTTGATGCCGGGCCACAGGCTGGCCACCTGCGCGACATCGTAGCGCGTGTCGTACTCCTTGATGCGAAGCGCCACGCCCTGGGCCTTGCCCACCTCTTCGCTCCACCAGTCCAGAACGCCCTTGCGGCAGCCCGTCATGTCCTTCATGACATCGGCATAGGGCCCCGTGAAGTCGGCCAGGCCGGCGATGTTGTACGTGGTCTGCGCCTGGGCCGTGCCCGCCAGACCGAACACACCCGCGGCCAAGGCGCCGTATTGCGCCAGACGCGCGAGGGCCGACAGACATCCATTGTTTGTATTCACACAAGTCTCCTGATTTTGATCACGCTGTCCAACACGAATCGACCGTCCTCCAGCGCAGCGGACGGCCGCGAAGATCCGGCATCAGTAGGGGTAGGGCCACATCCGGTAGGAACGCTTGAGGATGTTCCAGCGGTGCATCAATCCACGCGGCTCGAAAATCAGGAAGCCGGCGATGATGCCGCCCAGGAAAATGTTCATCGCGGCGAAGACCACGTCGCCGCTCAGGAAGGAGAAGCTCTCGACCAGCGAAGGGCCCACGCTGGTGAAGGATTCCTGCGCAAGCCGGATGACGAACACGCCAATCAATGCGCCCGTCACCGAGCCCATGCCGCCCACGATGATCATGGCGATGAACCAGATGGAGTGGATCAGGGTGAACTGGTCGATCGAGACGAAGCGCACGTAGTACGCCCACAGCCCTCCCCCGATGCCCGCGTAGAACGCACCCAGCAGGAAGGCCAGTGCCTTGGTGCGCACCACGTTGATGCCCATCATGCCGGAGGCGACATCGTCATCGCGAACGGCGGCGAAGATCCGACCGTGCCGGCTGCGGGCCACGCCGTAGGCGCCGGCGATCATGATGCAGGCGACCACCAGGCACAGGTAGTAGACGCCGGTGTCGGTGTCGAGCACCAGGCCGAACAGCCGGGCCGCTTCGACCGTGATGCCGTTGGAGCCTCCCAGCCAGGCCGCGGGCATGTTCAGCACCATGAAATGGAACAGGATCTGTGCCGCGATCGTCGTCAGGGCCAGGTAGAAGCCCTTGATGCGCACGGCGGCCAAGCCGAACACCAGGCCGAACAGAGCCGCGCACACACCGCCCGCCGGCAGCGCGAGCCAGAACGGCAGGCCGCCCTTGGTTGCCAGCAGCGCGGTGGCGTACGCGCCCACTCCCATGAAGGCCGCCTGGCCCATGTTGATCTGGCCGGCCAGGCCGGTGTTGATCTGCAGGCCGATCACCACCACGGCGGTGATCAGCATCGACGTCATCACCGCCACCGCGCGGGCGTCGGCGACGAAGGGCAGCGAGAACATGGCCAGCACGAACAGGACCAGTGTCACGGCCTGGCGGCGCGTGCGCACCAGCGCTTGGTCCTGGGTAAACGAGGTCGCGAAGACGCCTGCGGGATCCATGCTCATACCCTCTCAATGGTTTTCCAGCCGAACAGGCCGGTGGGACGGATCAACAACATCAGCAGCATGATGATGAAAGGGAAGACCGAGCCCAGCGCCCCGCCCACCAGGGGATCGAGGTAGGCCGATGCCAGCCCCTGGATGACGCCGACCAGAATGCCGGCCAGCAGCAGCCCGGCCAGCGACTCCAGGCCCGCCAGCAAGGCCACCGGCAGCGCCGCCAGCCCGATGTCGGAGCTCATCATGTTGATGGAGCGGCCGCTCAGGTGGACCATGGCGCCCAGCGTCGAGAGCGCGGCGCCCAGCATCCAGGCGAAGGCGATCGAGCGCTGCACCGAGATACCCATGGACATGGCCACCTGGTGGTCTTCGGCCACGGCCGTCATCGTCAAGCCCATGCGGGTCCGGTTGAAGAACCAGGACAGGCCAAAGCCGAAGGCGATAGTCAGCAGGCCGCCGTACAGCAGCGAGCGGGAGATGACCACGTCACCCAGGATGATGGGTTCGATCGGAAAGATGATCGGGAACGCGCGCACCTGGGGGCCAAAGAACACCAGCACGATGCCGCGGATCAGGATCAGCAGCCCGATGGTCACCATCACCATCGAGAAGACGGATTCGCCCACGAGGCGAGCGAAGAAGATCCGCTCGATCATCAGCCCGAAGATCGCCGCGCTCGCGAAGGCCACGGGCAGACCAAGCCACATCGGCATGCCCATCTGGATGATGGTCCACCACACCATGTAACCACCGAAGACGACCAGCTCTCCCTGCGCGAAGTTGAACACCTTGGACGCGCGGTAGATCACCACGAAGCCCATGGCCATCAGGGCGTAGAGAAGACCGGTCAATGCCCCGTTGATGAGGTAGTTCAGAAAATCGCTCATGCAGGCCTCCTGCGCTGGGGTTCGGTCGAGGTGTTTGCACCGGATCCGTCGGCATCGTGAATGAACACGTTCGCGTTGAAGTTGCTCCGGCGTCCGTCCTGGTAGGTCACGGGGATGTCGATCCGCACCTCACGGGAGCCGTCGTACAGGCCCTGGATCAGGGCGCCGTAGCGCTCCTCCAGGAACTCGCGCCGCAGCTTGCGCGAACGCGTCAGCTCGCCTTCGTCGGGATCAAGTTCCTTGGGGAAGTTGGCGAATCGCTTCACCCGCGCATGCGCAGGCAGGAACTGGTTGACACGCGCGATTTCCTGGCTGATCAGGGCCGCGATCTCGGGCCGCTGCGACAGATCGGTGAAGGTCGAGAAACCGATGCGCTTGTCTTCGGCCCAGCGCGACAGCACGGCCATGTCGATGTTGATGAGCGCGGCCACGAAATCGCGCTGCTCATCGCCCACGGTCATGATGTCCTTGATGAAGGGGCTGAAGCGAAGGCGCGTCTCGACGAATTGGGGCGGAAAGGTGTCACCGCTGCGCAGCCGCTTCAGGTCGGACAGCCGCTCCAGAAAGACCAGCTCTCCTCGCTCGGTCCTGGTCACGGCATCGCCGGTGTGGAACCAGCCGGCCTTGACCTTGGACTCGACCGAGCCCTCCCGTCGGTAGTAGCCCAGAAAGGGACTCCCACCCCGGATCTGGAGCTCGCCGTCGGAGCTCACCCGCCATTCGAGCGGTGCGCCCGCCTGCGGGTGCGCCTGCATCCAGTGCCCTACGGTTTCCAGATCGAAGCGCTCGCCCTGGTGGCAGGTGAGCAGGCCAGTTTCGGTGGAGCCGTAGATGTTCCGCAGCGGCACGCCCATGGCGTGGAACATGCGAAACACGTCGGGCGCCATGGTGGCCCCCCCGCAACTGGCGATTCGCAACCGGGTCAGGCCCAGTTGGTCGCGCAACGGCCGCAGGACCAGGGCTTCGGCCAGGGGGAACTGCAGGCGATCCAGCCAGCCGACCGGCTTGCCATCCAGGCGGCCGACGTGGAAGGCATGCCCCACCTTCAAGCCCCATTCGTACACGGCACGCCGCACCGGCCCGGCGTCCAGCATGTGAGCCTGCACCGACGAGGCCATGCTTTCCCATTGGCGCGGGGCGAAGGTCATGGCCTCGACCGCCAGTTCCCGGATGTTGGCCAGCACCTGCTCGGGGCTTTCCGGGAAGTTGACCACCATGGGCAAGCCCAGGCCCATGGAAATCCCGTTGATCTGCTCAGTGGCCCAGGCCGGCGCGATGTAGCTCAGGTACTCCATGCCCGGCTGGGCATCGGTGGCCTGGATCAGGCGCTGCGCGTTGTCGATCAGGAAGCGGTGCGTGAGCACCACCCCCTTGGGTTTGCCGGTGGTGCCCGAGGTGTAGGACAACACCGCCACATCGTCGGGCGTGCCCTGCGCCACCAGCGAGCGGTACAATTCAGGGGCCTGCGCATCCAGCTCGCGCCCTTGCTGCTGCACCGCCCCGAAGGTGCTAAGGACGGGGTCCTTGTAGGACCACATGCCCGTGTCGTCCCAGTACACGATGTGGCGCAGCAGCCCCAGTCCGTCCTTGACCTCCAGGCCCTTGTCCACCTGTTCCTGGTCCTGAGCGAACAGGCAGACCGTCTCACTGTCTTCCAGCAGGTACCGGACTTCCTCCGCCGTCAGGTCTGGATACAGCGAGACCACCTTGCAGCCCAGCGCGTGCGCCGCGAATTCGGCCCAGTAGTGCTGCGGCTCGTTCTCGCCCATGATGGCCACGGTGGCGCCGCGCTGCACGCCCATGCGGTGCAGCCCCAGGGTCAGCTCCAGCACATGGCGCTGCACCGCCGAGAAGCTGTACTCGCGCCAGATGCCGCGCTGCTTGTGGCGTTGGGACAGCCGATCGGGCGTGGCCTGCGCACGGCGCTGCAACAGCTGCGGCAGGGTTTCGATCTGGAGCTTCATGGCCCGTCCTCCCCGAGATAGGCCTTCATGACGGCAGGATCGGCCTGGATCTCCTTGGGGGTTCCTTCGGCGATCTTGCGGCCGAAGTCGAGCACCGCAATGCGGTCGGCCAGGTCCATCACCACGCCCATGTCGTGCTCCACCAGTACGACCGGAATGCGTTTGGCCTCGCGCACGTCTAGGATGAAGCGCGCCAGGTCCTCTTTTTCCTCCGCGTTCATGCCCGCCATGGGCTCGTCCATCAAGAGGATGCGAGGATCCTGAGCCAGCGCCCGGCCCAGGTCGACGCGCTTGCGAAGGCCATAGCCGAGGCTGCCCACCGGGGCATGGCGGATGGCCTCGATTTCCAGGAACTCGATGATTTCCTCCACCACTTCCCGATGGGCCACCTCTTCGCGCCGGGCCGCGCCAAAGTAGAAGAACGACTGCGCCAGGTTCGTGCGCATGTGCAGGTGGCGGCCCACCATCAGGTTCTCGACCACCGTCATGCCCGAGAAGATGTGCGTGCCCTGGAAGGTCCTGGCCAGGCCCTGGCCCGCAACCTCGTGCACCGCCATCTGGCGCACGCTGCGCCCGCCGAGCGTGATGTCACCTTTCTTGGGGCGGTAGAAGCCGCTCAGGCAGTTCATGAGCGAGGACTTGCCCGCGCCGTTCGGGCCGATGATGGCCAGCAACTCGTCCTTGCGCACGTCGATGGACACGTCGTTGAGCGCGACGATGCCACCGAACTGCAGCAGCAGGTTGCGGGCCGAGAGCACGACGTCGTCGTGGTGGGCAGGGTGGGCGGCCGTCATGCCGAATGACCTTTGCCAGGTTGGATCATGTCCATCGGGTCTCCTTGTTCAGGTCGTGGCGCGCTTGCACGATGGGCATCAGAGCCGGGCCCCGCCGTCGATGCTTAGCGTGGTGGCATTCAGGTAGGCGTTCTCCACCACGTGGCAAACCAGGGCCGAGAACTCCGGCGCCTGCCCCATGCGGTTCGGGAACAGGATCACGTTGTCGATGATGTTTTGCGCCACCTTGGCCGGCATGCCGGCCGACATGCCGGTCTCGAACAGGCCGGGCGCTAGCGCGACGACGCGCACCCCGTGCGACGCCAGGTCGCGTGCCACCGGTAGCGTCAGACCCATGACAGCGGCCTTGCTCGCGCTATAGGCGGCCTGCCCCATCTGCCCCTGCCAGGCCGCGCCGGACGATGTGTTGACGATCACGCCACGCTCTCCATCCTCGTTGGGCTCGTTGGCCGCCATCGCACGTGCGGCGTGCCGGATGACGTTGAAGGTGCCGGTGAGGTTGACGCCGATCACTCGGTTCCAGAGATCCAGCGGAAAGAGCTCACCCTTGGACAAGGTCTTGCACGGCCCCAGGATGCCCGCGCAGTTCACGGCCACGTGCAAGCCACCGAAGGTGTCGACCGCAAACGCCACGGCGGCCGCCACACTGGCGTCGTCGGCCACATCCACTTTCAGGGTGTGCACGCGCTCGCCCAGCGGGGCCATCTCGCGTACCAGGCGTTCTTCGTCCAGATCGACGGCCACCACTTGGGCGCCTGCTTCGACCAGGGCTTTGCAAGTCGCCAGGCCGAGGCCTGATCCCGCGCCGGTCACCAGCGCTACCGTGTTCTTGATGTCCATGTTGCTTGTCGCTTTGGGTAGGGCGCTCAACGCGCCAGGATGGTGATGCAGGCCACGGCTTCCTCGATGCCCTCGAGGCCCCCGCCGTTTTCTGCCAGGGCGATGCGCGCGCCTTCTACCTGCCGGGTACCGGCTTCCGCGCGCAGTTGAGTCACCAGCTCGTGCACCTGTGCCAGCCCCGTCGCGCCGACCGGATGCCCCTTGGACTCCAGGCCGCCAGAGGGGTTGATGGGAATGCGCCCACCGATGCGGGTGTCGCCCCGCTCGGCGATCACACCGCCCTGGCCGAACTCGCAGAAGCCCAGGTTTTCGGACTGGATGATTTCGCCCATGGCCGTGGCATCGTGGACTTCGGCCACGGAGATGTCGTCCGGCCCCACACCGGCCAGTTCGTACGCCCGGCGGGCCGCCAGCGCGGTGCAATGGCTGGCATGGTCGTCCTCGCTGCGGTCCGAGCCGCTTTGAACGAGGGCTGCCAGCACCCGGATCGCCCGGCGCGTGTCGATGCCCAGCCGCTGGAGCGCGGACCGGCTACACACGATGACCGCAGCGGCGCCATCCGACACCGGCGAGCACATCGGCAGCGTCAAAGGGTAGGTGATGGGCGGGGCGCCCAGCACGTCTTCGATGCTGTAGGCCACTTGGTACTGCGACAGCGGGTTGTGCACCGAATGCGCGTGGTTCTTGGCCGAGACGGCCGCCAGCTGGCGCTGCGTAGTGCCGAAGCTGCGCATGTGGGAACGGGCGAAGGCCGCGTACACATCCATGAACACGCTGTAGGGCTTGGGCGAAGTGGAGCCCTCCGGCACCACCACGTCGCGCCCGAGCAGCATCAGGTTTTCGCGAATCTCGCCTGCCCTCGACAGATCCCAGGCGCTGTCGAAGACCGAGAACATCTTCTGCTTGTCCGCGGTGAACATCTTCTCCGAACCGATGGCCAGAGCCACCTCGCCGGCACCGGAGCGGACGTGGTTGCACGCCAGCACGAACGCGGACGAGCCGCTGGCGCAGGCGTTTTCTACGTTGACCACCGGAATGCGGCCGATCCCCATGGCACGCAGGGCGATCTGCCCGCGGATCATGTGCTGACCATCCATGTGGCCCTGCGAGGTGTTGCCGAAGAAGGCTGCCTGCAAGTCCTCCCGCCGGATCCCGGCGTCCAGCAACGCCGCCTCAGTGGCCTCGCGCGTCAGCTGCTTGATGTCCTTGTTCAGATGCCGGCCAAACGGGGTCATCCCCACACCAACGACGTAGATGTCTTCCAACGCGCTTCTCCTGTACTGGATCGATGGTTGGCGCCGCATCAGCGCCAATCTACTATAAATAAAAGTGATTTACTATATAGTCAAATTCACGCAAGCCGCCTAGGGAAATCCCGAGGCTGATCAGGCCCTGGTGGCGCGGTCCGCCAGCGCGGCGAAGCGCAGCCCTCTGACGGTCTCGACATCGCCCGCCGGTGTCACGTGGTAGAGGCCACGCGCCACGTTGTGAGGGTGCCTGGCCGCCTCGGCCATGTTCAAGACCGGCGCGTAGCAGGCGTCTGTGCCTTCCAGCAACTGCGTCCAGTGCGCACTGGGCCGCGATGCAAAGAGCGCCGCCATGCGCGCCTTCAATGCAGGCCAAGCGGACCGGTCCATCTGCTCGGACAGCACCACGTCGCTCAGCCCGAGCCGCTCCAGCAGCAGTGCGTAGAACGGTGGCTCGATCGCTCCCACGGTGACGTAGCGACCATCGGCGCAGAGGTAGCGGTCGTAGAAGGGCGAGTCATGGAACACACTCGGCACGCCTGCATCGAAGCCGCCCGCGGCGCTGACGAGCTGTACCAGCGGCGACAGCATGGCCAGCACATCCACGATGGCGCCATCCACCACGCAGCCCTGCCCGCTCGTCCTGGCGGCCAGCAGGCCCGACACCATGCCCAGCGAGAAGCCCAGTGCGCCCGCCGCATCGCCGAGCACCGTGGGAGGCAATATGGGCGGGTGGCCGGGGCGCTCCGTCAGCGCCATCAGGCCCGTGAGCGCCACGTAGTTCATGTCGTGGCCGGCGGCCTGGGCCAGCGGTCCGTCCTGTCCCCAGCCGGTCATGCGCCCATATACCAGGCGCGGGTTCAAGCGCCCGCAGACGCCGGGCCCCAGGCCTAGGCGTTCCATGACACCCGGCCGGTTGCCCTCGATCAAGCCATCGCTGGCCGCGACGATCTCCAACGCGCGGTCCCTGTCGTTTTCCTGCTTCAGGTTCAGAACCACCCGACGCTTGCCACGCGACAGCAAGCCGTCCTCGCGCGGCGTCATGTCCTTCGGCAAAGCGCCAGGACCCGGACGAGCCACGACCGTGACATCCGCGCCCAGCTGCGCCAGAAACAGGCCGGCCAGCGGCCCCGGGCCGATGCCCTCGAACTCAACGATCCTGATCCCCTTCAGCGGAGATCCCTGCGATGCAATCGGTGGATTCATGTCGACCTTTCTGTTGATCATTTTTACTGTAAAGTAAATTGAACGACCATGCAGTAATGGAATCCCCTGAGAGCCAAACCGACCCTTGAATCGCAGAATCCGCCCATGAAGAACCAAGCCCAGGAAATGGAAACGATGCCGCCCGCCGCTGTTGCCGCGGAAGTCCGCCAAGGTGCGATGTGGATCCGCCTGAACCGGCCGGACGCGATGAACGCCCTTACGCCCGAAGTGCTCGGCGGCCTCGATCAGGCCTTGAACGACGCCGAGAAGAACCCAGACGTGCGCGCGGTGGTTCTCACCGGCACGGGCCGGGCTTTTTGCGCCGGGGCCGACCTCAAGTACGTTCGGTCGCAATCGGATCTGGATCTGGACGGCCCGCGCCGCTTCCTCGACACCGTGCTGGCCACGATGAACCGGCTGGACAGTTTCCCCAAGCCGGTGATCGCCGCACTCAACGGGCTGGCCCTGGCGGGCGGCCTCGAGCTGGTGCTCTGCTGCGACCTGGTGCTCGCCGTTCGCGGCGCCAAGATCGGCGATGCCCACGCCAACTACGGTTTGCTGCCTGGTGGAGGGGGGTCGGTGCGCCTGCCCCGCATCATCGGGGCCACACGCGCCAAGTACCTGCTGTTCACCGGCGACTTCCTCACTGCGGAAGAACTGATGGAGGCCGGCCTGGTTAACCAGGTGGTGGCCCCTGGTGAACTGGAAACGGCCACCCAGGCGCTCGTGGACAAGATTGCCGCCAAGAGCCCGCTGGGCCTGAGGCGCATGAAAGCGCTGGTCGACGACGGCCTGCAACAACCCATCGAGACCGCGCTGCGCCTAGAGCTGCTCGCCTCGGAGGTGCATGCGCACAGCGCCGATCTGCGCGAGGGCTTGCTGGCCTTCGAAGAGAAGCGCTCACCGCGGTTCACCGGCCAGTAAGGGAGCGCCGGGCCATGACGCATTCCCTCCCATCCGATCGTCTCGGCGCGCTGCGCGCGGCGCAGCAGCACGCCTTCGAGCGGGCGCCCGCCATCCGCGAGATCTACGAGCGCGCGCGCATGACGCCACAGGACATCCGCAGCGCGGCGGACCTGGCGCGCCTGCCCGTCACGAGCAAGGACGCGCTACTGGAGCGCCAACGCCGGGCGCCGCCCTTTGGCGGCTTCCTGACAGTCGATGAAGCGGCGATCCAGCGCATCTTCGTGTCACCCGGCCCCATCTACGAACCCCAGTTGGTGGACGACCAGGACGGCCACGGTTTCGCCCACTGCTTCCAGCGCGCAGGCCTCGGCCCGCAGGACCGAGTGCTGAACACCTGGTCGTACCACCTGGTGCCCGCCGGCGTGCTGCTCGATCAGGGCATCGCCGCCACAGGCGCCACCGTCGTCCCCTGCGGCCCAGGTGGCGCCGAGCAGCAGGCCCAGCTGATCCTGGAACTGGGCATCACCTGCATCTGTGCCTCCACCGCCTTCTTTCTCACACTGATCCGGACCCTGGAGAACATGGGACACGCGCTGCCGTGCGCCTGGAAGCTCAAGTCGGCGTTCCTCGGCGGGGAGATGGGCGACTGGATGGGCAAGCGACGCGCGCTCGAGAGCCGGTACGGCATCAAGATCTTCTCCGCATACGCCACCGGTGACTTCGGCCTCATCGGCTACGAAGAAGCGGACGAGGAAGGCTACACCGTGCAACCGGAAAGGTTGGTCCAGATCTGCGACCCGCAAACCGGCGTTCCCCTGCCCTTGGGTGAAACCGGTGAAATCGTGGTCACCACCATGAACCGTGGCTGGCCACTCGTGCGGTTTGGCACCGGCGACGTGGCCAGCGGACGCGCCGCCTCAGCGGATGGTTTCGTCAGCCACATCAACCTTCTGGAAGGCCGGGTCGGACAGGGTGTAAAGGCCCGGGAAATCTTCATCTATCCGCGCAACGTCGAGGAGGTGTTGGCGCAGGTTCCGCCTATCCAGCGAGCTCAAGTGGTGGTCACGAGCCAGCAGCATCGCGAAACGATCACCTTGCGTGGCGTCTTGAACCCAGGCGGAGAGGCGGCAATGGCCGAGAAGGCTCTTCACGAGATCTTCAAGCAACGCACCCGTTTGAAGCTGGACGCTATCGAATGGATATCAGCCGACGATCTGGCCGTTGATGCCCCCTTGCTGGTCGATCGGAAGCACTCCTAGTGCGGGGATACAAGGAGTAAGCGATGTCCGTTTACACCGCGCCTTTGCGCGACATGCTGTTCACGATGAAAGAAGTGGGAGGCCTGGAGGCGATCTGCGCCCAGCCCGGCCATGAGGAGACCACGCCTGAATTGGTCGAGGCAATTTTGCGGGAGGCTGCCAACTATGCCGCTGGCGTGCTGGATCCGCTGAATCGTCCGGGCGACGTGCAGGGCGCGCGCTGGAACGATGGCGAGGTCACGTCTGCCGATGGATTTCGCGAAGCCTGGTCCAGCTTCTGCGAGAACGGCTGGATCGGCATGCCGGCCTCCACCGAATGGGGCGGCCAAGGCCTGCCGACGCTGGTGTCCACCGCCGTGCTGGAGATGTGGAAGTCGTCCAACCTGGCCTTCAGCCTCTGCCAGATGCTCACGCTCGGTGCCGTGGAGGCGATCGCCCACCACGGCAGCGGCGCCCTCAAGCAGCGCTTTCTCGAGCCGATGATCGCAGGTCGCTGGACCGGTACCATGAATCTCACCGAACCGCAGGCCGGATCCGATCTGGCCGCGCTGCGCAGCCGCGCCGTACCCGAGGGGGATCACTACCGCATCAGCGGCAACAAGATCTTCATCACCTGGGGAGAGCACGACATGGCCGAGAACATCGTGCACCTGGTGCTCGCTCGCCTGCCCGATGCGCCGCCGGGCGTCAAAGGCATCTCGCTGTTCCTGTGCCCGAAATTCCTGGTCAACGGCGACGGCTCCCTGGGTGAACGCAATGACCTTTCCTGCACTTCGATCGAGCACAAGCTGGGCATCCATGGCAGCCCCACGGCGTCCATGAGCTTCGGCGAGCGCGGGGGCGCCATCGGCTATCTCGTCGGTGAGCCGCACCAGGGGCTGGCCTGCATGTTCACGATGATGAACCACGCGCGGTTGAATGTGGGGCTGGAGGGCGTGGGCGTTTCCGAGCGCGCCTACCAGCATGCTCGGGCCTATGCGCTCGAGCGCGTGCAGGGCAAGCCGGCGCTGGCCGTCAGCGGCACCATCGCCGGCCACCCCGACGTGCGGCGCATGCTGATGGACATGAAGGCGCGAACCGAGGCGATGCGCGCGCTGGCCTATTTCTGCGCCGGCCAGATGGACCGTGCCGCCGGTCACCCCGACACCCAGGAGCGCGCGCAGGCACAGGCCCTTGTCGGCCTGCTGACGCCAGTGGTCAAAGGCTGGTGCACTGACAGCGCGCAGGGCATCACCTCCGACGGCGTGCAGATCCATGGCGGCATGGGCTACGTCGAGGAAACCGGTGCTGCGCAGTACTTCCGCGACGCCCGCATCACGACGATCTATGAAGGCACCACGGGCATCCAGGCCAACGACCTGATTGGCCGCAAGCTGGCGCGCGAGGGTGGGCGCACGCTGAAGGCGTTACTGGCTCGTATCGACAGCGATGCGCGCCGGCTGATGGATGCGCGCGACCCGGAACTCGAGCCAATCGGGGATGCGCTGATGAAAACAGCTCATGCCCTGGAGGAAAGCGCTGATTGGCTGCTCGTCCACAGTGATGCGCAGTCGCAGGATTGTGCCGCAGGCGCAGTACCCTTCCTTCGACTGGCGGGCACCGTGATCGGGGGCTGGCTGTCGGCGCGCATGGCTGAGGCCGCGACGGCGCAACTGGCGGCGGGCGCTGGCGATGCGGGCTTCCTGAGTGCCAAGCGCATCACGGCCAGTCACTACGCGACGCACGTCCTAGTGGAGGCTTCCGCGCTGCGCGACATCGTGATCAATGGAGCGGCCAGCACGTTGGCATTGTCGGACGACCAGCTCTGAAAGATGAGCAGACGATGAACGATCAGAACGGCTACGACGTCCGAAGATCTGCAGACGGGTATGAACGCCTGCTTCTCGAAGACCATCACCGCAGCGGATATCGCTACGGCTGTAGTACTAATCGCGGTTCCAGGCGGCCATCAACATCGCGCCGACCTCGTCAGCACCAACATCTTTCTTTGCGAATGTGCGCCGCGCGGTAGTCCGGCCTGTCCGCGTGCCATCCTGAGTCACTTTCGGAGTGGCTGAGTCGATCAGAAGTCCACCCAGCAATACCCGGTAGAACTCCTGAAAGGCCTCCTCGATGGTCAGGTTGGCCTGGGCGAGGAAGGCCGGGCGGCGCAGCCTCAGCGCGGCGCCCAGGATGAGTTCGGACACCACCAACCCGTGGCAGGGCGCGAACACGCCCTGCTGCACTCCCTCGTCGATCAGTTGGGACAGCCTCATGGTGCGCGCCTGTTGGTAGCGGTCGAAGATGCTCCTGGCGGTCGCGGAGTATTCCAGATCCTTCAGGAACTGGACGCCGATCCGGCCGGCCGCCTGAACACCTACGTTGAGGTAGGCGGCGAGCGCCGCTGTCAGATCCTGCTCACGGCCGACCAGCGCTTCGCTCTGGCCCAGGATGCGGTTGAAGAAGTGCTCAGCCGCCGCGCAGAAGATCTCTTCCTTCGTCTGCGCAACGTCGTAGAGGCGCCGCCGCGAACAGTGCAGCCGTGCGGCGATCTCGCCCACCGTCAGGCCGTTGATGCCCTCCGCGAGCAGCAGATCGGTCAACGCATCCATGAAGTCGTCGTCGGTGAGATTCTTTCTCATAAGGGTTTTCACCAGTCAAATTCGGTACCAAATCATTTGACATGGTACCGATGAAGGGCATCTAATGGTACCAATTTATGCGAAATAGTACCCACTGAAAAGCATGCACAACGTCCTTCCCGCTGTTGCGGACAGCATGCGGATTGTGCGGTGCGCTTCGATTCAACGTACGTTTTGATGAATCAACCCGGAGGTATCGCAATGTCAGAACCCGTTCTCGTCGCCGGTGTCGGCATGACCCCTTTCAAGAAACCCGGAGACAACCTGCCGTATCCGGAAATGGCCGCGCAGGCGATCCGCCAGGCGCTGCAGGACGCCGGCCTCGCCTACTCCGACGTGCAGGACGTCTATGCGGGTTATGTCTATGGCGACTCGGCCAGCGGCCAGCGCGCTGTCTATGAAGTCGGCATGACCGGCGTGCCGGTGATCAACGTCAACAACAATTGCGCCTCCGGCTCCACTGCGCTGTACCTGGCGCGCAAGGCAGTGGCCAACGGCTCGGTCGACTGCGCCCTCGCGGTGGGCTTCGAGCAGATGCCTTCCGGTGCCCTGAAGAACTATTGGGATGACCGGCCCGACCCGCTTGATCGCTTCAACGGGGTCATGGACGAAGTGTTCGGCCATCCGGAGCTGCCCATGGCGATCCGCTACTTCGCCGCGGCGGGCCGCGAGCACATGGACCGGTACGGCACCTCGCTGGAAACCTTCGCCAAGATCCGCGCCAAGGCGAGCCGCCATGCCGCGCGCAATACGCTGGCGCTGTTCCGCAAGGAGGTGACGGAGGAAGAAGTGATGGCTAGCTCGTCCCTGGTGCCCGGCACCATGACCCGCCTGATGGCCTGCCCGCCAACCTGCGGCGCCGCGGCGGCGGTATTTGTCAGCAAGAAGTTCGCGCAGAAGATGGGGCTGGGCACCAACGTCCAGGTGCTGGCGCAGTCGCTGGTGTCCGACCGTCCCGGCACGTTCGACGAGAAGTCGGGGATTTCCGTCGTGGGCTTCGACATGACGCGCGAGGCCGCCCACCAGGTCTACAAGGCGGCGGGCGTGGGGCCGCAGGACATCGACGTGTGCGAACTGCACGACTGCTTCGCGCAGAACGAGCTGCTCAGCTACGAGGGCTTGGGGTTCTGCCCCGTCGGAGAGGCCCAGGCCTTCGTCGAGGCCAACGGCAACACCTATGGCGGCGCGGTCGTCGTCAACCCCTCGGGCGGGTTGCTGTCCAAAGGCCATCCGCTGGGCGCGACCGGCCTGGCGCAGTGTTACGAGCTGACCCACCAGATCCGCGGTAGCGCCGAAGAACGCCAGGTTGAGGGTGCGCG
This sequence comes from Hydrogenophaga sp. SNF1, assembly GCF_034421675.1. NCBI lineage: Bacteria > Pseudomonadati > Pseudomonadota > Betaproteobacteria > Burkholderiales > Comamonadaceae > Hydrogenophaga > Hydrogenophaga sp. SNF1. The sequence goes on along the minus strand of NZ_CP139793.1, from coordinate 608,272 downwards.
ATTCGCCCTGCAGCACAACGCGGGCCTGGGTGGCGTCACCGTGGTAACCCTGTACGGGCGCGCAGGCTGAGCGAGGCATCCGCTCGAACGTGCTGATGCCCGACCTGATGAATACGCCCATGGTTCGGCAACCTTCACTGGCCTTGGCGGACGGATATCAGGAGGCCTCGCTGGAAGAAACGCTGGCCAAGCGGGACCGGCAGCGTCCCATGGGCCGCATGGGAGAGGCATGGGACGTGGCCTACACGGCCCTGTGGCTGGCGAGTGACGAATCCAAGTACGTCACTTCCGCTGAAATCATGGTTGATGGCGGCATTTTCGCCGGCATCGGCTGACCTGGAATTCATGGTGACCAACGACAGGAGACAGATCATGGGTAGCGTTGCGAAATGGTTCAAGAAGAGCATGGTGGTCGCCGCGGCGGCGGCCATGGGGTTGGTGTCCAACGGGTACGCCCAGACCAAGCCGGAAAAGTTCAAGATCGGTGGCGTGCTGTCGCTGTCCGGCCCCTACGGGCTGCTGGGCGAGGACATGCGTCGAGGCGCGCAGGTCGCTGTCGAGGAGCGCGGTGGCAAGGTGCTGGGCGTCCCCATCGAAATCACCTGGGAGGACGATGAGACCAAGCCCCAGCCGGCCGTGCAGAAGGCCACCAAGCTGATCTCCGAGGGCTCGCACATGATCTTCGGCGCGCTCAGCTCCGCCTCCACGCTCGCCGTCATGAACCTGACCAAGCAGCGCAAGGTTCCCCACCTCGTCACCATTTCGGCGGACGACAAAATCACCGTGCCTGGCGGCTCCCGCTACACCTTCCGCACGTCGAACAACCTGGGCATGGAAAACCGCATGGCGCTGGTGTACATGCAGGACAAGAAGCTCAAGAAGATCTACGCCGTCACCGCCGATTACCAAGCCACCCGCGACGGCTATGAGTGGATCAAGAGCCAGGTCGGGTCCACCGGTGTACAGATCGTGGGCGAGGACTTTCCGCCCCTGGGCAACCGCGACTACTCGTCGATCGTGGACAAGATCGCCAAGTCCGACGCCGACGGCGTGCTGCTGATGCTGACGGGTTCGGACGTGGTCACCCTACTCAAACAGGCGGGCCAGGTGAACCTGGGCAAGAGCAAGGTGCTTTTCGGACCTGTGGTTGCCGATGAAACCATGGCAGCGGCCGCTGGGCCGGCCTCGCTGGGCGTCAATTCCGGCTTGCGCTATGACCACACCATCGACACCGCCGCCAACCGCAAGTTCGTCGAAGCCTACCGCAAGAAGTTCGGCGTCTCTCCCAGCATGACGGCCGGGGAAGCCTACGACGGCATGGCCTGGTGGCTGGACACGGTGGAAAAGACTGGCTCCTGGGACAAGGAAAAGTGGGTGGACGCCTTCGCCACCAGCGTCCGCGAGAACTCCGTGGAGGGCAAGAAGACCATGCGCGCCTGCGACCACCAGGCCTTGCAGCCGGGCTTCTGGGGCGAGGTGGTGCAGGGCACCCCGCCGGCCCCCCTCCTGACGATGAAAATCACCAAGGTCTTCCCCGAAGAGAAGCTGTTCGAGGCCTGCAAGAGCTGAGGGCTGTTGCGGGGCGCCGCCCCGGCCCCCCGCACTTGGTGAATCACTATGTCAACTATCGTGATTGGCTTGAGCCTGGGCATGCTGCTCTTCCTGTTGGCGGCGGGTCTGACGCTCATCTTCGGCATGCTGGGCGTGATCAACTTCGCCCACGGTGCCATCTACATGTTGGGCGCCTACGTCTCGTATGAAACGGGGCGGCGAACGGGCTCGTTTCTCATGGGGGTGCTGGCTGCCACGTTCTTCACCGCGCTGGCGGGCGCGGTGATCGAGAAGCTGACGCTGCGCCCGCTCTACGAGCGCCCGCACTTCTACCAGTTGATCCTGACCTTCGGTCTGATCCTGATCCTGAGCGACCTGGTGCGATTCGTCTGGGGTCCTGGCTACCAGGAAGTAGCGATTCCGCAGCTGTGGAACGGCACCGTGGACATGCTGGGCAGCACGATCCCGATGTACCGGCTGTTCGTGATCGGGTTCGGCGCACTTGTCTCGGCGGGCCTGTACCTGGTGCTGGAGAAAAGCACCTTCGGCATGCTCGTGCGGGCCGCCAGCAGCGACGCGGAAATGGTGCGCATCCTGGGCCTGCCGGTGGGCACGATCCGCATGGCGGTCTTCGCCACAGGTTGTGGCCTGTCGGGCTTGGCGGGCGCAATTGCTGCGCCGCTGTTCCCCATCGAATTGGGCATGGCGACCAACACCATCATCGACTGCTTCATCGTCGTGATCCTGGGCGGCCTCGGGAACATCCGGGGGGCGATTGCCGCGTCCATGCTGATCGGCATGGTGCGTGCGCTGGGCTATGTGTACCTGCCCGGCTGGGTGGACATCATGACCTTCGTGCTGCTGATTGGCACCCTTTTGACGCGGCCGCAGGGCCTGTTCTACCGGACGGCGAGGACGGCATGAAACTCACCAGATTCGACATCTGCTTTGGCCTGCTGCTGGCCGCGGCGGGCATCTTGCTGCCCTTCCTTCACCCAGGGGAGGCGCTGATCCAACTGGTCACCCTGGCGGCCATCTGGGCGATCTTCGCCGTCGGCTTTGACTTCGTCTTCGGCGCGCTGGGCATGGTGTCGTTCGGGCACGCCACCTTCCTCGGGGTGGGCGGCTATGCCGTGGCCCTGGCGACGCAGAAGTACGGGTTGCCCTTCTCCGCTGGCGTCGGCCTGGCCATCATCGTGGGGGCCGCGTTCGCCTTGCTGTTCAGCTTCTTTGCGCTGCGGGTGTCCGGCATTTTCTTCGCGCTGGTGACCCTGGCGTTGTCCCAGTTGATCTTCATCCTGGCGGACAGCAAGCTGCGCGGCTTCACCGGCGGGTCGGACGGCATCTCGGGCGTGGAGCGGCCGGGTTTCCTGGGCATCGACTTCTACGACCCCGTCCACTACTACTGGTTCGTGCTGGGCGTGTATGCCCTAGTCATGTTGGCGGTGATCTCGCTGCGCAGCTCGCCGTTCGGCCGCGTGATCGCGGCGATCCGCGGCAACGAGACCCGCGCCGACCAACTGGGCTTCAACGTCAATCGATACAAGCAGATCACCTTCGTGATCTCGGGTGGCCTGAGCGGCCTGGCGGGGGCTCTGCTGGCCTCGCTGCTGATGTACATGAACCCGCAGATGCTGCACTGGACGACCTCTGGGGACGTGATCATCATGACCCTGCTGGGCGGCTCCGGCTCGCTATGGGGCGCCACTGTCGGCGTGATCGCCTTCGAGGTGCTCAAGGAGTGGCTGAGCAGTTGGACCGAGTACTGGTACGGCGTGCTGGGCCTGGTGTTCATCCTCACGACCATATTCTTCCCGCGGGGCATCGTCGGCGAACTGGAGAAGGGCTTTGCGGTGTACCAGAAGAACCGGCGGAGAAGTCCCCGATGAGCCAGGCGGCACTGCGATGCGAGGGCGTGACCGTCAGCTACGGCGCCCTGAAGGCGGTCAACGACGTCAGCCATGAGTTCCAGGAGGGCCGCATCTACGGCCTGATCGGGCCCAACGGCGCGGGCAAGACGACGCTGCTGAATGTGCTCGCCGGGCGGCAGATGCGCCATTCCGGCAAGGTTTACTGCGGCGGCCGGGACATCAGCCAGCGCCCAGCCCACGAGCGGGCCCGCATGGGCATCGGGCGCAGCTTCCAGATCATCAAGATCTTCGGCGAGATGACGGTGGCGGAGAACCTGATGGTCGCGGCTCAGTCGCGCAGGCCGGGGTTCCAGCCCTTTTGGATGAGCCGCCACTTTGACCGGCAATTCCGCGAGCAACTGGATGCCATTTTGGAGCTGACGGGGCTGACGGCCCACCGCGACGACATCGCGGGTACGCTGCCCTACGGCCTGCAGCGCTCGCTGGAGCTGGGCGTGACCCTGCTGCCCGACCCCAAAATCCTGCTGCTGGACGAGCCACTGGCCGGCATCGGCCACCATGAGATCCAGGCCGCACTGGCCCTGATCCGTAAGGCCGCGCAGGGGAGGACGGTGCTGCTGATCGAGCACAACATGGACGTGGTGATGTCGCTTTCCCACGAAATTGTGGTCATGAGCAACGGCTCGGTCATTGCGTGCGGCTCTCCCGAGGCTATCCGCCGGAACGAATCGGTGCGCTCGATTTACCTCGGGGAGGACGCGCAGTGATCGAACTCGAAAAAGCCAGTATCAAGTACGGCCAGGCCCTGGCGCTGGAAGAAATCTCAGTGCGGATCGATTTTCATGAGATCGTCGCCATCGTCGGGCGCAACGGCGCGGGCAAGACCACCTTGCTGAAAGCCCTGATCGGCCTGATGCCGCTGGTGGCCGGCCGGCGCCTGCTGGGTGAGCAGGACATTTCGGGCCTGGGCGTGGAAGCCATCGCCAAGCTCGGCGTGGCGCTGGTGCCGGACACGCGCCGCATCTTCCCCAACCTTTCGGTGCTGGAGAACCTGAAGATGGGCGCGCTGGCCCACCAGCCGGGGCACTGGACCCTCGATCGGGTGCTGGACGTGTTCCCGCGGTTGCGGGAGCGGCTGAACTTTGGCGGTGACCAGCTTTCCGGCGGCGAGCAGCAGATGCTGTCGATCGGGCGCGCCCTGCTGGGCAACCCGCGCATGCTGCTGCTCGACGAACCCACCGAGGGGCTGGCGCCGGTCATCGTAGCCCAGCTGGTCCGGGTGTTCAGCGAGGTCCATCGCCAGGGCACCGGCATCGTGCTGGTGGAACAGAACCTCAAGGTGCCGATGAAGCTGGCCCACCGTCAGTACGTGCTGGACCACGGCCAGGTCGCCTGGTCCGGCACGGCCCAGGAGTTGGATGCGCAGCGCGCCCACGTCGAGGGTCTCATCACGACGGGCGCGGCGGCGTGACCGCTCCGTGTTCACAAAAATCTCAAGTCAAGGCATGCCCATGAACGTCCACACCGCCGCGCGCATCGTGCCCCTGCATGAAAACGACCCCCGCTCCCAAGACCCCGTGCTGGAAGAGTTGGTGGATTTCGTCGGCTATCGCCCGAATGCGCTGCTGACCATGGCGCGCAAGCCCGGCGTGGTGCCCGCGCTGCTCAAGCTGCTAGGCGTGACGCTGCGCGGCGACGGCCTGCTCACGGAGCCACTGCGCTTCCTGGTCGCCGCGGAAGCCGCGCGCGGCGCGCGTTGCCGCTATACGACGACACACCTCGTCCATGCCGCCCACCACCTGGGCATCGGTTGGGACAAGCTGGCCGCGCTGCCGTCCTACTTGGACGATCCCCGGTACACCGGGCAGGAGCGCAAGGCGCTGGCCATCGCCACCGCGGGCGGCACCCTGCCGGTGCGCGAACCAGCCCAGGCCATCGGGCAGGCCCGGCAGGTCTTCACCGAGGAGGAAGTCGTCGAGATCGTGTCCTGCGTGGCCATGGTCGGATGGTTCAACCGCTGGAACGGCCTGATGGGATCGGTGCTGGAGCCAGTTCCCTCGGAGGCGCTGGCCCACGTTCCCTGGCTCAAGAACCTGGAAGTCTGAGCCTGCCCCACATCGATATTCCAAGGAATGGAGAAAGAGACCCATGTACAGCCGTATCCACGAACCCCACGCATGCACGCTGACCGATGCCCTGCGCGAATGGGCCACCAGCCACCCTGGCGCGCCCTGGCTGGAGGACAGCCGGGGCAGCACCCTCACTGCGGAGCAGGCCTTCGCGAGCAGCCAGCGGTTTGCCGGCTTCCTACACCAACTGGGCGTGCAGCCTGAGGAGCGCGTCGGCGTCTTCATGTTCAACAGCTGCGCCATGGTGGCGACCACGTTCGGCATCGGCTACCTGCGGGCCACAGCGGTGATGCTCAACACCGAGCTGCGCTCCTCATTCCTTCGTCACCAGTTGAACGACTGCCAACTGGCCACCATAGTGGTGGACGCATCGCTGGTCGAACACATCGCCATCCTGGCGGAGGAACTGCCCCACCTGCGCACCCTGATCGTGGTGGGCGATGCGCCCGCCGCCGTGCCCGAGCACTTGCGCCAGGTGGCCTGGACGGACAGCAACGCCTGCGCGCCTTGGGAGGGCCCCGCGCCGAGGCCCGAGGACATCTTCTGCATCATGTACACCTCCGGCACCACCGGGCCGAGCAAGGGCGTGCTGATGCCGCACTGCCACTGCGCACTGCTTGGGCTGGGGTCGATACGCAGCCTGGAAATCACCGAAACCGACAAGTACTACATCTGCCTGCCCCTGTTCCATGCCAACGGCCTGTTCCTGCAACTGGGGGCCACGGTGCTGGCGGGCATCCCGGCCTTCCTGAAGCAGCGCTTCAGCGCCAGCACTTGGCTGGCCGACATCCGGGAATCCGGTGCCACGCTGACCAACCACCTCGGCACCACAGCCATGTTCGTCATCAATCAGCCGCCCACGGAGCAGGACCGCAACCACCGCTTGCGCGCCAGCCTGAGCGCACCCAACCCCGCCCAGCACGAAGCCGTGTTCCGCGAGCGCTTCGGCGTGAAGGACGTCCTGTCCGGGTTCGGCATGACCGAGGTCGGCATTCCCATCTGGGGACGCATCGGGCAGCCGGCGCCGAACGCGGCCGGCTGGGCGCACGAGGACCGATTCGAGATCTGCATCGCCGACCCAGAGACCGACGTACCCGTGCCGGTCGGGCAGGTGGGCGAAATCCTGGTGCGGCCCAAGGTGCCCTTCGGCTTCATGGCGGGCTACTTGAACGTCCCGGCGAAAACGGTCGAGGCATGGCGCAACCTCTGGTTTCACACGGGCGACGCCGGCACGCGGGACGCGCAGGGGCTCATTACCTTCGTGGACCGCATCAAGGACTGCATTCGCCGACGTGGCGAGAACATCTCGGCCACAGAAGTCGAGGCCGTGGTGGGCCAGTTGCCGGGTATCCACGAAGTGGCGGCCTACGCCGTTCCGGCGCAGGGCGCGGGCGGGGAGGATGAGGTGATGCTGGCCCTGGTGCCCCGCGAAGGCGCGGTGCTGGACATGGCGGACATCGTCCGCCAGGCCAGCGCTCAGCTGCCGCGCTTTGCCAAGCCGCGTTACTTGCGCCAGATGGACAGCTTGCCGAAGACGGCGACCGGAAAGATCCAGCGCGCCGTCCTGCGCCAGCAAGGCAGCGTTGACGCCTACGACGCCGAGGCGGCAACCGCCCGGTAAACACAGAAGCACACCATGTCGGAAAAATTGCGGGGCAAGGTGGCCGTGGTCACCGGATCGGGCCGGGGCATCGGCCGGGCGATGGCCCTCAAGCTCGCGAGCGAAGGCGCCCGGCTCGTCCTCAACGACCTCGACAACGAGCCCGCCATGGCCGTGCGCGAGGAAATCATCGCGCTGGGCGGCGAGGCGGTGGCCTGCTGCGGCAGCGTGGCGGACGCAGATTTCGCGGACCGGCTGATCGGCACGGCCACCAGCGCGTTCGGCGGGCTGGACATTCTTGTGAACAACGCAGGCTACACCTGGGACAACGTCATCCAGAAGATGACCGACGAGCAATGGCACGCGATGATCGACGTGCACCTGACCGCGCCGTTCCGCATTCTGCGGGCGGCGCAGCCGGTGATCCGGGCGCTGAGCCGGACCGACGCCGAGGCCGGCCGCCGCGTGGTGCGCAAGGTGGTCAACATCTCCTCGGTCGCGGGTGTCTTCGGCAACGTGGGGCAGGTCAACTACTCTGCCGCCAAGGCCGGCATCGTGGGCCTGACCATGACGCTGGCCAAGGAGTGGGGTCGCCTGAACACCACGGTCAACTGCGTGGCCTACGGCCTCATCGGGACCCGCATGACCGAGGCCACCACCGATGCCGGCGCCGCCATCCAGGTCGATGGACGCGCGATCAAGGTGGGCGTGAACCCGGACCTGATGGCCATGCTTGAGCGCAGCATCCCGCTGGGCCGGGCCGGCACGCCCGAGGAGGCCGCCGGCGCGGCCTACCTGTTCTGCATTCCTGAGTCTGACTACGTGAGCGGCCAGACCCTGCTGTGCACGGGCGGGCTCACCGGCATCTGACCTTGCACCATGACGAAGCCCGACACTGCTGCGCTGACCTACCCGTTCGAGCCGCCCGCGCCGCGCCACACGGTCGAACTCGCCCCCGGCGTGCGCTGGATCCGCCTGTCGATGCCATTCCGGCTCGACCACATCAACGTCTGGACCATCGACACGCGCGATGGCTGGGTGCTGGTGGACACCGGCCTGAACGATCCCGCCACCGTGGCCGACTGGTTGGCCCTCATGGCGCAGGGTCCGCTGGCGCGCCCCCTGCAGGGGGTGTACGCCACGCACATGCACCCCGACCACATCGGATTGGCCGGCTGGTTCACGCGCCGTGCAGGCATACCATTGCACATGAGCCGGCTGGAATACCTGAGTTGCCGCGTGATGCATGCCGACACGAATCGCGAGGCGCCGCCCGACGGCGTGCTGTTCCACCGCCGCGCCGGCTGGTCGGAAGCGGCCATCGAAGGCTACCGCAGCCGCTTTGGCAGCTTCGGCAAGCACATCCACGCGCTACCCGAGAGCTTCCGGCGCCTGCAGGATTGCGATCTGGTGCCATTGGGCCCGCACGACTGGCGGGTCATCACCACCGGCGGCCATTCGCCGGAGCATGCCTGCCTGTACTGCCACAACCTGAATTTGCTGATCGCGGGCGACCAAGTGCTGCCGCGAATCTCGTCGAACGTATCGGTGTTCGCCACCGAACCTCAGGCCAATCCGCTCAAGGAGTGGTACGAGTCGCTGGACAAGCTGGCGCGGGAGGTGCCCGCCGATGTGCTGGTGTTGCCCTCCCACAACGAGCCCTTCTACGGGCTGCACCAACGCCTGGACTCGCTCAGGGCCAGCCAGGACCAGGCGCTGGAGCGGCTGCGCCAATCGCTATGCAACGGGCCGCAACGGATCGTGGACGTGTTCCCCGCCCTCTTTCACCGCGCCATAGGGGCGCAGGATGGACAGCAACTGAGTCTCGCCACGGGCGAGGCCGTGGCTTGCATGAACTACCTCATCGCGGAAAGCGCCGTGGAATGCGCCGTGAGTGGAGACGGCGTCGCATGGTATGCACTGAAGTCGTGAAGGTCGCGCTACTCTCCAATCTCAGGCTAGCAATCATGATGTCAACGAGTGCGCGACTTCGATACTCCATGCGCCACATCGCTCCGGGCAGCATGGCGAGGATTTCGCACGGACGATAGGTCTGTTCGATTGGCTGAATCTGGGCAGCCACCGCGCGAGGCCGGTCGGCAGATGCGAAGGTTCCGATCAAGGGGTCCTTTTGATTTCAGTGCAAAAAGTGACGTATAACTCTCCAGTACTGACGCGGGGGGGTGGTCGGTAAGTCATTGATTGTTCGAACATTGCTGTTCACTTCGCCGCAGCGAATCGTTTTCGGCCCCCAAATCGTCGAGGAGCGCGGCCATGCAAGGCTTGCAAACGTCTTACCTGTGCCTGCGCGACATCGCGTGCGAACTCAGCGAGTTCGAGTTGCAGGCGTTTTTCAGCTGCAGTGCACCGAGCACTAGTTGCTGGCGCGATGGCGCAGCGGCAGCCTCAAGCTGGGCTTGGCACTGCAGATCGGCTTCGCGCTCATGAGCGGCCGGTCCTTGAACAGTGTGCGGGTCGTGCCCCCAAAATTGCTGCGCCACCTTGACCACGAACTGGGGCTGATGGTGCGCTCCGCGCTGATGATGCGCGCCCAGGTCTGACGCTCGGCGCCGCGGGCGATGCCATCGCCGATGCGCTGGTGCCAGTTGCCCAGCATCACGGCGTTCCCCAGGCGCAGTTGCTCGGGCAGCGCGGCGAACAGCGGCACCTCCACGCGGTAGGCGGGCGTGGCGGCATCGGCCGCCAGCGCGCTGGAGCGCAGGAACCAGTTCTCCCCCGCGCCGTTGGCGTCCGCCGCGTACAGGCGGTACTCGTAGGCGCCTGCGTCGACGTGATCACCCGCGAGCCGGAAGGCGTCTCGGGTGGTCTGGGCCGTGGTGGTGGCGCCGTTGATGGCGCTGATGACCTCGATGCCGTCGCCCGTGGTCAACGCGCCCAGGCCGCCGAGGTTGGTGACCTGCACGGTGGTGGTGCCGCTGGCGCTGGCACCGGCGCCATCGAGCACCAGGCGGTCGCTGACGCTGCTGCTGTCGCCCAAGGCGGTGCCGATCCTCAGCAGCGCGTTGTGGCCCACGTAGGCGCCGCTCACCGTCAGCCGGCTGCCCGGCGCGGCGCCCAGCAGCGCGACGGTGCCCGCGTTGTCCAGGCTGGCCACGGTCTGGTCCAGGCCCGCCGTGTCGAGCGTGGCGCCGGCCGCCACCGTGTGCGCGGAGGCCGCGCTGAAGGCGTTGGCCACGCCGGCGCGCAAGGTGCCGGCGGTGATGGTGGTGGCGCCCGCGTAGGTGCTGAGACCGGACATCGTCAGCGCCCCCAGGCCGAGCTTGTTGAAGCTGGCCGCGCCGGTGAAGGCGGTGCCGATGCCCACCGCATGGTTGTTCGTGTCGAGCCACACGCCCTCAGCGCCCCCGGCCAGTGTGGTGAAGCCGCGCAGAAAGTCCGACTCGTCCCAGGTCACCCGCAGGATGCCGCCGTTGAGGTCGAGCGTGGCGGCGCCGTCGCCCCGGATCACCACGTCGGTTTCAAGTACGCCGCGCGCGAGCGCATTGCCGTTGAGGTGCAGCGTGCCGGTGGAGCCGGCCTGAACGGCGATGCGGGCCAGTGACGTTCGCACCGTGCCGCTGTCTTCGATGGTCAGTTCGCCGGTGCCCTCGTAGCCGACGTTCAGTTGCGCGGAGAAATCGAAGCTCGACGCGCGCCCACTGACGGCGTCTTGCCCCGACACCGTGGCCGTGCCGTTGCCGCCCACCTGGTAACCGATGTAGGCGGTGTGGCCCGTGATCGCACCGCCGTCTTCAACGAACAAGTCACCAGGGTCCAGAAAACCCACATACAGGTTGTTGCCGAGTTCCCAGGTCGAGACGCGGCCATTGCCGTCGCTGCCCCTGACCGTGACCGTACCGCTGGAAACGCCCGGGCCCACGCCGGTGGTGCCGCCGATGGCGCCCTGGACACTGCGCACCAGGCCTCCGTTCTCGATGAGCAGCGAGCCCGCGCCGGCATTGCCCACGGTGAGGGTAACGGCATTGATCCAGGTCGAGCGGTTGCCATGGACGTCAACGCCCGAGACGGTGGCCGATGCCGTGCCGCCGCCCGAGGCGATGTTGCCGAACGCGTTGCTCACCAGGCCGCCATTCAGGATGGAGAGGGACGCCGTGCCGCCCGCGCCGACGGCCAGATCGCCCGGCATGGTCCAACTCGACACGCTGCCGCTGGCATCGCTGCCCGTGACGGTGACAGTGCCGTCGCCCCCGGTGTAGCCGAGCGCGCCGGTCGCGCTGCTCGCCGTGGCGCCGCCCTGGATGGTCAAGGTGCCCACGCCGCCGGTGTCGCCGACATAGATCTCGCCACCCGGCACGTCCCAGGTCGGCGTCGAGACAGGGGCCGGATTCACGTCACCGATGGCCGTGATCGATTGCGCCATGGGGCGCCCAGGGTCGCGCAGACCAGGGCCAGCACCGCCGTCGACAGGCGCGAGCGCCGGTGGCGCAAGGATCCATCGCGACGCTGCCCCCGCACCGGGTGGCACACGGCATCGTTTGTCTTCCTTGTCATGACAGCTCTTGCCTCCCTAAGGTCAGTCAGCGCGGACAGGTGCCAGCGCTACTGTAATGGAAGCAGCGCGTGTCAGCCTCAGTGGCGCCGCGCGCCGTCGCGATAGGCCTGCGGCGTGACGGCGTGCTGGCGCGCGAACGCGCGCTGCAGCGCGTCCACCGAACGGAAACCGCTGCGGCTGGCGATGCGGTCCTGCGTCCAGTGCGTCTGCACCAGCAACTGCGCCGGCGTGTGGCACAGCTCAGCCGCGAAGGCGCGAGCAAGGCGCCGGAGACGACATTGATGCCATTGGAGTCCAGAAACAGGTTACCGGCCTCGAGGGTGAAGGCACGAGGCGCAATGAAGTAGATCAGCGGCGCGCCGGGCGTTGGCGCGCGCGCCCACTGACAAGCGCCAACAAATCTCGCCGAGTCCGAATACCTGGGTGCTGCAAAGCTCGGTATCTGCAGCGTCACTTCTAGGCCACGATGATGCGGCTTGGCTTGAGGCAGCCGCACGGCAATGCGCCTCGATTCCCCCGATGAGGGCCCATCTCTGCCCCACTAGACAAGACCCTCATTTGCTCAACACCGATACCCAAACACTGCTCAAAGCACCAGTTTGCCGGTCGTCCTCGAGGGCTCAATCCTCGCCTCCATCCCCGCAGTGAATTGCAAGTGGTCGGCCTCCATGCCGTCCGAGAAGATGACCCCGTTGTCCGGCATGCGCGAGCGCACCCGCAGCGGCGCGCCCGCCAGCACCCGCCCGTGCACCAGCGTGGCCTGAGAGGTGCGCGTGGGGAACGGCTCGCGCACCGCGAACACCAGGGCCCGCTCCTCCCAGGGCATGGGCTGGTAGTCCTCGTCGTCGGTGCTGGCGCCCAGGCTGCGCGCGATCGCGAGCGACCCGGTGACGATGCTTTTGAGCCAGGCGGTGGAGCCCAGGCCGGTGGAGACGATCAACCCCGAGGAGGACTGGAACTCGGTGGTCGACCCGTGCGACAGCTCGTACAGCGCCGAGGTGTGGCTGCGCGGACCGACGAACAGGTCGTTCACCGCGCGCAGCACCTGGCCGTCGCTCAGTCGTGCCTCGGCCATGGTCACCGTGCGGGTGTCGCGCCGGTCCGCCGCCACGCCCGGCAGGATGGCGGCGAGATCGGCCGGCTGGAACGGCAGCAGCACGCCGTCCCAGCGCGAGGGCTCGGGGTTGAGCCCCACCAGCGGCTGGCCCTCGAGGTACTTCATGGTGTTGGCCACCAGGCCGTCCTGGCCCAGGGCCACCACGATGTCGCTCGGCGCGAAGACGAAGTTGGCCAGCAGCGAACGGTCGACGATCTGGTAGCGCCCCCAGGCCTGCAGGGCCTGCACCGTCACCCGCAGGCTGGCCGCGTAGGCCTCGTTCTCCTTGAGGTAGTCCGAGAAGTCGGCCCCCAGGTGCTCCACATAGAACCTCGCCTGCCCGAGCGTGTTGTGGCGCGCGATGAGGGTATCGAGCCGCGTGCGCCGCGTCACCAGCACCACCCGCCGATCGCTGGCGGCGGTGGTCACGCCGACCTCCGCGTGACCGCCGACGCCGCGGCCCCACCGCCCGCGCCCAACAGGGAGTTGAGCAACTCGGGCGACAGGTTGAGCTGCCCGATTCGCTCGGCCCGCTCGGCGATGCCGCCGAAGGCCTGGGCGATGAGCTGGCCCGGCTGCATGCCCACGGCCGCCAGCGCCTGCACCACCCGGGGGTCGGCCTTCTCCAGCGCGTCCATCACGGCGCGCACCTTGTGCGCCTGGGCCTCGGCCGCCTGGCGCGTGTTCTCGGCTTCGCTGGCCACGAAGGCCTTGCGCTGGTTCTCCAGCTCGATGTCCGCGCCCATCTGCTCGGCGCGCAACTCGTTCTGGCGCCGCATGGCCGCGGCCCGGGCCTCCATTTGCGTCTCCTGGATCTCGCGCTTCTTCACCTCCACCGCGATCTCGGTGTCCAGCTCGGTCTGGCGGATGGCCCGCTCGTTCTGCACGCCGGCCATGCGCCGCTGCGAGATGGCGTCGTCGGCCGCCTTGAGGTTGGCTTCCCGCGCCTCGGCCTCCAGCGCGCGGGCGATGTCGGGCGTGGGCTTGATCGCCACCACCGCCACGCCCAGGATCTCCAGCCCCAGCGCCTGCACCTCGGGTTGGCGACCCAGTTGCTCCTGAACGGCGCGCGCGACCTCGGCCGTGGCCTTGAGCGCGTTGCGCAGCGACAGGCCCTGGATCACCTGCTGCACGATGGCGCGCACCTGCATCACCACCCGGTCCTGCAGGCGCTCCGGGTCCTCCGAGGCGTAGGTGACGCCGTCGGGCTCGAGCGAGAAGTCCATCAACTTGTAGATGCGGCCCGGGTCGCCCACCCGGTAGGTGAGCTCGCCCTGCACCGTCACGCCCTGGAAGTCGCTGGTCACCAGGTCCAGCATGAAGCCGGCGTCGCGGCTGGCGATCGGCACCGCGACCAGGGAGGTGGTGGGTGCGTAGTAGAAGAAGGACAGGCCGGCCCCTTCGCGCACGAGCTTGCCGCCGCGGAACTGCATGAGGTGGGTGGTGGGTTGCGACTTGATGAAGCGGATGCCAAGCATGGGGGGCTCCTTGTTAAGTTGCACTGTGCAACTCTTATGGGTTGTATAGTACAACTCAAAACGGAGATGTCAAGCATGGCCAGCCAACGATCCCCTTCTCGCGCTGCGGCACCCGACTTCGAGCGACCGCTGGTCACCGTCGACGTCGTGATCTTCACGGTGCTCGACGAGCAGTTGAAGGTGCTGCTGGTGCGCCGCCCGGAGGCGGCCACCGATCCGTTCCCGGGCCGCCTGGCCCTGCCGGGCGGATTCGTCAACGTGGGCCTGGACGCCAGCCTGGCCGATTGCGCGCTGCGCAAGTTGGGCGAGAAGACCGGGTTCAGCGCGCCCTACCTGGAACAACTGGGCAGTTGGGGCAGCGCGACGCGCGACCCCCGCGGGTGGTGCGCCACCCATGTCTACTTCGCCCTGGTCCCACCGCCCACCGACAGCGAGGAGATGGCGTCGGCGGCGTCGGAGTGGATCGAGGTCAACGCGGCCCTGCGCAAGCGCCTGGCCTTCGACCACGCGGAGATCCTGGCCGCGGCGGTGGAGCGCCTGCGCGGCAAGGTGGAGTACACCTCGCTGCCGGCCTTCCTTCTGGAGGAGCCCTTCACGCTGCCGCAGTTGCAGCGCACCTACGAGATCGTGCTCGGCCGCCCCATGGACAAGAGCGCGTTTCGCAAGCGCATGCTCGATGCGCAGTTCCTGCTCGAGGCGGGTTCGATCGCGGGCGACGCGGGGCGTGCGGCCATGGGCTATCGCATCCTCGACCGCGAGCGCGCCGCGGTCTTTCCGCGCACCTTCCGATCGGTCGAATCGCCTGCCAGCAAGGAGTGACTGCCATGCGCACCCAACTGCTCATCATCGATCCCCAGAACGACTTCTGCGACATCGAGGGCGCCGCCCTGCCGGTGGCCGGCGCCAACGAAGACCTCAAGCGCCTGGCCGGCCTCATTGACTCGAACGCAAGCCGCATCGGCGGCATCACGGTCACGCTGGACTCGCACGCCAGCGTGGCGGTCGAGCGCACCACCTTCTGGCTCGGCCCGGACGGACAGCCCGTGGCGCCGTTCAGCTTCATCACCGCGGACGATGTGCGAGCCGGCTCCTACCGGCCGCGCGACGCCCGCCTGACCGAACAGGTGATCGGCATGCTCGAGCAACTGGCCGCGGCCGGCAAGGCGGGCATGGTGGTCTGGCCGGTGCACTGCGTCACCGGCACCTGGGGCCACAACATCCAGGGCGATCTGGCGCGCAGCCTCGCGGCCTGGGAAATGGCGCACCAGCGCGCCGTCACCAAGGTGCTCAAGGGTGAATACCCACTGAGCGAGCACTTCGGTGTGTTCGAGGCCGACGCGCCCGTGGCCTCGGTGCCGGCCACGCAGTTCAACACCACGCTGGCCACCGCACTGGCCGACGGTGCCGAGGTGATCGCGATCGCGGGCCAGGCCTCGAGCCACTGCGTGGCGGCCAGCTACGACCAGTTCATGCGGTTCCTGGGCAGGAGGACGCCCGCGGCCACGCCCCGGGTGGTCCTGCTTCGCGACTGCATGAGCCCGGTGCCCGGATTCGAATCACTCGCCGACGACCTGTTCGACCGGGCGCGCGCGGCAGGCACCGAGGTGATGACGGTCGATGAATTCGCCCGCAGCCTCGTCTGAGGTGGGCAAAAGAACGGAGCGACAACAAGTGTCTCGCGCTCTAAGAATTTGCGGCATATCCGAAGTCGTGTACGGAGTATCCGATAGCGCAAATTCGTCGTCCGCTCGCGTTCGTCGGCCACTTCGAACTCGAAGCTTGCTTCGCGATGCAACGTGACGTAGCCTGACTTCGTGGGCGCTTTGTCCCACGACTCGGGGGTTGCTCTCCGAACGTCCTGCAACACCGCAGGACCTGCACCGCAACCGTTCCACCTTTTTGGAGGCGAACATGGTTGCAGATGCCAAGGAGCGCACCGACGCTCGACCCACTTCTTCACTCATTGGCGGACGAGGCTTCCGCCACCCGTTGCTGCTCATCGCAACGGACACGAACAACGCACCTCGGCGATTCGGCGCGTTTCGACGCCTGATCAGACGAGCGCTCTCATCCCCTGTGGAGAGCCCCAGGCGTTCAGAACTTGCCATCAGGGTCCTCGAAGAGCTCGAGGCCCTTGAGCTCGATGATGACAGCGTTCGGAATTTTCGCAACGAGTGGCTGCACGAGATGGGCCGAAACACGCGAAACGCCTATCTGCTTGAGGCGTTCGCCATGGTCCAGTTGGCCATGAGTGATCTGGCGCTCGCTCATGGTGCATGGCAAGTGGCGCCGACGTCGCTGGGCAACTATGGGCTGCCCAGGCTTGTGCTCGCAGAGACGGCTTCGGCGAGTGCGCCGCCCAAACTTCTGGTTCCCGCATCGGTAGCTGAAACACTCCTCAAGTGCATCGACTTGGCGATGGAGGCTGAGCGGGACGCAAAGCTTTCGACTTGGTCCACGCGAGACTGTTTGGCGGTCATCCGTGCCATTGCGGTCCTATCGGTCAACGACACGCAGCACTTTCCGTTGCGCGCAGAAGCGGCTCGCAAGCAGTTCTTCGAGAGTGTGGGCATGGGGCTTTGGATTGCGTTGACCAAGCACCTGCGCCAACGACGGGATGCCATGGAATGTGCGACTTTATGGAATGGTCGACTGCAGCAGATCGTCGCGCTGAACGTCTTTGGAGGTGACCAAATCGCTGCAATGGCCTCCACAGCGCAAGGCGCGTTTTCGACCATCGATGGAAGCGCCGACGCCACGCAAACAGCGCATGTGCTTCGGGTGGTTCACGGACCGATCAATCCCGGCAACTGCAAGGAAGACAGGGAGGTCATCAAGCAGTACGAGCCATTGCTGGGTTACCTGCCAGTGGCGCACATGCCGCCACTACATCACGTCGAAGAGATCCTGATCGCCATGAGGGCCGAGTTCCCCTGGGCGGACGCGGCTATCGACGAACTGGGGGTCTTGCTGCAATCCCGTTGCTTGTTCGGCGTGCAACAACTGCAGCTACCTCCTGTGCTCGTGGTTGGGTTCCCGGGGTCCGGCAAGACACGATTTGTACGTCGCATCGCGGAACTACTCAAGCTGCCGTTCTTGCCGCTGGGAATTGGTGGCATGCATGACAGCAAACCGATTACCGGAACGCCGAGGGGTTGGGCCTCTGGCGAACCGTCGCCACTCTTGAATCTGATGTTGCGGCACCAGAGCGCGAGCGGCCTTGTGTTGCTCGATGAACTGGACAAAGTGACAAGTCGTACGAGCAATAGCGCGCCCATCACGTCTGTGCTTTTGGGTCTCCTCGAATCGGAGTCAGCCAAGCGCTGGCACGACACGTTCCTTCAGACGACCTGCGACATGACTCGGCTGAGTTTCTGGGCCACGGCGAACGGGCTTGGCAACATTCCGCGACCACTGCTTTCGAGGTTCATCATCGTGTACATGCCTGAGCCTCGGCGGGAGCACATGCCCGTTCTGGCGCGAGGTGTGGTGGAAGACATCAGAATTGAATGGGGTCTCCCAGCAGGCGTACTTCCTATACCACCAAGCTCGGTCTATTCGAATGCGAGGCTCAATGCCAGGGAGGTTCGGCGCATGGTTACGCGGTTTCTGTATGAGTGGGGACAGGAGCATCGGCGGCCAGAGAGGCTGCATTGAAGCGCCGACTTCGCCATCCTAGACCTAGTGCCCAACCGTGAACGGCATATTCAGAGGCGTCGAATGGCGGCTGAACGCACTGAGATGCTGTCTTCAGAGTAGAACGTACGCGGCAAAATGGAATTCACTTCGACGTACGCCTGCATGCTGCATGGCCTCCATACGCAACGGAAGCTGCCGCAACCACTCTTGCGGCCAGTGCTTGGCATCTCCTTCAATCCCAACCATGGTGGTACGACGTCCTCGATCAATCTGACAGTTCAGTATGGTGAGAAGAACTCGTTCGTTGTTCTCACCTTTGGTGAACGGTGAGAAGAACTCGTTCATTGTTCTCACCGCTGGTGAAAGGTGAGAAGAAGGAGTTCACCTATTGCCATGTCAACTTCTTGATCTCAACCAGCGACCTGGTCACATACTTTCCGAGCCGTCAAACACAGAAGTTCCGATCAAGGCGCGAGGTCCCACACATGAGAATGGCTCTTGAGCCGAACCATCTCGGATGTCCGTCGCCGGACCATCCGCCAGTTCGCGGCGGAGCCAGTAACCGGACCGGAAAGGTGTCTCAGCCACCTAGCAGCTTTGGCGAAATGCTGTACCGGCTGCGTACCACTAGACGTTTTAGCCAAGCGAGTATGGCTTCTCTGCTTGGTCTCTCCACGAGCTACTACAGTGAGCTCGAAAACTCAAAGCGATTGGCCACCCCAAGTCGCGTCACAAGCATTGCCTCGTACCTGGAATTAAGCGACGACGATCGGCAGATGCTGGTTAGCCTAGCCATTCAGGACATGTACTCCGGAAATCCCCTTCCTCCGAGAGTGAGCGCCTGCATTCTCACCCTTAGATCAAGATCCAACCAGCTACCGGATGATGTCCTGGATCGTGTGATGTCCCTTTTGCAGGAGGAAACCATGTGAAATCAAGCAGACAGATCCCGCTCTGGGGACCTGTCTACCTGAAGCCTCGGAGAAGTCCCCTCAGCACTGGCACGCCAAGGGTACTCAATCCAAGCACCGGGTCAAGGCAAGTTCGCCCCGTAGCGAAACTCTCTGGCAAGCCGCAACAACGACCGTGTCAGGCCCACGGGGTTCCGCCGGCTATCACCTCACTCTCGCTCACGAGTTCTTCGTTCGCGCAACTCATCACGCAGGAAAGGACGGTCCCAGTTCGCACTGGGTGCGTGATCGCACACGACCATCGTAGGAGGCTGAACATGTAGACAAAGAAAAACGGCGACCCGCTGTAACGGGTCGCCGCCGGTTCTCCGGGGATTCCGAAGAAGTCTTTGCAGGACTGCTTCAGTGTACGAGTCGTCAAGCGGTCTCGTCAATCCCCTTTCGTTTCTCCTTTTTCTCGGGGATTGCATGAGAACGACGAAACGCTTTACGCCCAAGGTGCTGGAACGCTTCGAACGCCAAGGCAGGGGATCAGGCACCTACGACCTCTATGTCCCTTGGCACCAAGTCGGGCGCGGTGATCCGGCTTCCGTTGGAAGAAGCCACCTCCATATCTGGAACGGCCGACAACGGCACTTGTTGAGCGATCAAGAACTCGTTGGCCTGTACTTCATCCGGATGCTGACCGATGTGACGGACTGCCTTGAGCAGTATCGGCTATCCATCGAACCATCCAATCATCCGCTGCTCGACTACGACCAAGGCAACCCACTTAGGCTATTTCCAGGGACGGTCGGACTTTGTCTGCAGCTGGGTGTCAAACACCCGAGAACCAGCGGCGATGGCGCCACAGCTCTGTGGCGCATGTCCACCGACTTCTTCGTGGTTAGGCGTGGAGGAGATGGGCGCTTCAACGCAACAGCGGTGGCCTGCAAGCAAGATGCCCGATTACCAAAACGCAAGATGAATCTACTTGAGGTCGAGAGGGCGTACTGGGAATGCAGAGGCATCGACTGGCTCCTCATCACTCCCGAGGTCTTTCACCCCGCCGTCGCGGACAACTTAAAAACTGTCGCATGTTGGACGCGCCACCGTGATACCACCGAGCAGGAGAGGACGTTCGCATCAAAGCTCGTCGAGCTCAATCAGTTCAGATCCATTACTGAGTTGATTCATCTCCTCACCAAGCATCTCGGCTCGGAGCCGCAAGCGCAGAAGGCTCTGTGGCAATCCGTCGTACACGGCCCTCTGTCCGTCGATCTCCGTCGACCTATCAAGTTTCATGTTCCCTTCCGCTTGATAGAACGCGAGGCCTTTCTGGCCTACAACCCTATCGAGATGCGGAGGACCTCGTGGAAATGATCGCCGACTCGACGTTCCGTGTGGTCAATCGCTCGCGAAGTCGAAGCAACATACTTCCAGGCATCTACCGGGTGATACTCGACGCCCCTGAGTTGGATGTGACATGCGCGGTCCTCCTCTACTCTGAGGCAAGTTCTCCGACGAAGTCCAAGGGAGGGAGAGCACGTGTAACGATAGAGCGCCTCCGGCGACCTCGAAAGAAGCCACCCGCGCGGCTGGTCGGCAATCTCCTGTGGCTCGACCGCACGCAACTCCAGGAGCTTCACTCGGCGAAGCTCCTTTTGCCAGTTTCTGTTGAGCGTCGTTTTGTACCGAATGGATCCGATCCATCGTCAAAGGGTCGCGGAGGAAATAGAGAGCTGGCAAGAATCGATCACGAGGACCGGATCGCCAAGATGGCGCTCTTTCTGGACTTGGTAAAACTCCAAGAGTGCATCATCGTTCACAAGAGCATTGCTCCACTTGTGAGTGAAACGATGCAAACCAAGCGGGTCAGTCGCGCCTACATCTACAAGCATTGGTCGTCTTTGTGCAGATGGGGCATGCACGAGTCGAGCCTGTACCCCTTGCGTCATCGCTGTGGCGCCCCAGGGGAAGCGAGGCCGTGCGACCCGCCCAAGAACGAGGCGCCCACTCGAGGCAAGGCGGGGCGGAAATCTACCGCACAAAGAATCGCACGCGCCACTGGAGTTCCCATTGCTTCGATTCAGCCTGGCATGAGCACGGACTGGCGCTTGCGGATTCTTGCTGCAGACAAACAGATCCCCAGGCCTAAGCCGCCGATGCCAGCGCGGATAAAGCTGATCTTGGGCTCATCCTTTGTTGCAACGGCCAAGGATGTTGATGGTGAAGTGAAGTACGAACTAGGCCCGCAGGGATCGTATCCGAACGCCCAGCAGATTCGACGCGTGCTCATGTGGGATTCGAGTCAGCTCGAGCGTCTAGCGGAGCAAACTACAAAACATCATTTCAACAGCCAGTTGAGAGGTCTGACTGCACGAAGCTGGAAGGGTGTACCCGGTCCGGCGCACACCTGGGCGATCGATTCAACGATAGGAGACATCTATCTTCGATCATCGGTGAAACGAGCCTGGATTATCGGTCGTCCCATTGTGTACATCATTGTCGACATCTGGTCGACGGCCATCATGGGCTTCTACATTTGCCTCACGGGTCCCAGCTGGTCGACCGCAAAGGTCGCCATCTTCAACGCGTGCATGTCGCATTCACTTTCCACACGAATTCCTCAGTTCGCGCTGGCAACGCAGTTGGTTCCAGCCCCAACTCTCTGCTACCGCCTCCTGTGTGACCGCGGCGAGTATCTCTCGGCCGGACACAAGCACACAGCACTCAAGCTCGACTACGACGTCGCCTACACACCTCCCTACCGCGGGGATCTGAAGGGTACGGTCGAGGTGCAGTTTCGCATCATCAAGGACGAGCAATTCTGGTTCATTCCAGGCGCAATGGACGCTCGTCGACATGAACTCGAGCTGCGCAAGGTCGATCCGCGAAAGTGCACCTTTACGTTGAAAGACTACGCGGACTACTTATCGATTGCGTTTGCGGATTACAACTTCACTGCAAACCGTAGCGATCGAATGACGGGCGAGATGAGAGCTGCCGGCGTGTTCCCATCTCCGGCAGGCCTTTGGCGCTGGGGTCACTCTGTCGGGGCTGCGTATCAGCGTCAAGTGTTTGAGCATGACCTCGTCGCTGAGCTGCTCCCCGCGGCTACGGCGCGTGTCAAATCAGATGGGGTTTGGCATGCTGGTTGCATGTACACCTCCAATCATATTCATGAGCTTGAATGGACCACCCGCGCGCGGAACTTCGGCGGCTGGAACGTACCCGTTCATCATCACCCTGGTGGCATGGAAACGATTTGGACGCCGTCGCCCAAGGACCACCAGATGTTTGAGATGACCTTGACCGGCGAGTCGAGGGCATCGCCTCACTACAGTATGGATGAGTGGGCAGACGTACTCGCAAAAGAGGTCATGGACAGGCCCGCTGAAGAACATGCACGGCTTGCGGCCTCCATTCAGTCACGAAGGCGCCTTCAAGAGATCCGGGACAATGCAAATCGCTTGACTCAAGAAGCGATCGACAAGTTCGACGGGCCGATGCCCACAATGACAGAGGCTCGCCACTTGGAGGAAGCTGCATCACTTGCGCATCCTATGGCGGAGTCTTGCCCTTTGGAAGTACCTCGGTATGAAGCGGAGATCGCCCACGACGCGATGATGTCCACACTGCTCGAACGCGCAAACCGAGACAGGTAGATGAAGGCAGAGGACCCTTCAAACCCATACGCGGGCAACCTCCTCACGGAGTGTTTGCCAGGCATTCAATCGTCGGACGCCACTCTCAGTTCCCTGCTCTATCTGCCACCGGAACCCACAGATCTGGGCTCGACTCCGAAGCATGTTCGTCTGCATGACTTGATGTCTGTTCGTGATTTGCATGTCCCGACGTTGGTCGAGCGACGCCTGTTTCATTCAATCGATCTGATGGTACGCCAGGGATACAGCTACAGAGACCCCAGACAAGCGTCTACCTGGGCCTCAGTTAGTGGAGATGCGACTCGCGCCGGCATTCGAATTCCACAAGCAACCGCGGCAGCAGTAGAGGGGCTGTCTGGTGTCGGCAAAACACAGGCCTGCCTTCGATGCCTACATGCCTTTGGCCCTCAGGTCATTCGTCATGAACGATTCCCAAAGGTCATCGGGGGGTTGACCCAAGTCCTGTGGCTGTCCGTAGAGGCTCCACCCTCTGGGCGCTCATCGGACCTTGCGCGTGCGCTGATGCTTGCGTGGGACGAGGCCACTGGCGGTCGGCGATTCGACAACTGGCTGGCGAAGGAACGAATTCCAGATGGAATGCGAGCTTTGGACGAATGGCGGCAAGTCGCCGTGTCTGGCTTCCTTGGGATTCTTCATCTCGATGAAATTCAGAATCTCTTCAAGATCTCGTCCCTGAAGCAACGAGTCAACCGCGCTGGCACCGCAGAACGGCCGGAAATCAGCATCGTAGAAGATCGCGTCGTGCGCTGGTTCCTCAATCTCGTCAACACAGGCCAGATACCAGTGCTTGTGTCCGGTACGCCGGATGGAATCGGTGCTCTGACCTCGCGCTTGAGTACCTTGCAGCGACTGAATACTGCCGGTTACCATCGGTTCGAACAGTTCTCCGATCACACTGCGCCAAGATTTAGGTCCCAGTTTCTGGACGTGCTTGCGCGGTATCAGTATGTTCAGAAGAAGCTCCCGATCGACGACAACCTTGCCAAGCTGATCATTGATCTGACCGCAGGCATTCAACGAGTCATCATCGCACTGTGGATCGCTGCTCACCGCGTTGCCTTCGAACGCGCGGATGACAGCTTGCGGCTCGAAGACTTCATCACGGCAGCTCAAACCTGGCTCGAGCCGCTCGCACCAGCCGTCGCGGCGATTCGGGAAGGAAGCCCATCCAAGATGGCCATGTATGAAGACCTCGTGCTGCGCGACACGCCATTCTGGTCGGAGTTTTGGAGTCGGTTCTCGTGAGTCTCACTTGTCTTGGGAAGGCGCTACCACTGTTGCAGTCCCCCCAGTGCCCCGTCCATTGCTTTCCGGTTTACCTATCAGCAACTATGCGAATCTGAGTCAATGACTTTTCGTGCACTCTCTTGTTGAGAGAACCATCCCTGAAATCGCTTCTTCACTCGTCTCGTACAAGGCCGCGAATACAAGGGCGGCCGACAGCGTAGAGAACATCGCACTCCCTGAGACGTCATCGCTGAACACATGTCTCGTGAGTCCTTCTTGACTCAAGGCATCGAGCCATCGCCGGTCATAGCAGGCCTGGACTTCTTCTAGTTTTAGCAGGTGACGGACAAGGGTGCAGGCTTCAGTATTGATCCCAAGATCTTCGGCTCGATACTTGGCTGCAGAAAAGACGGCATCGAGGGGGAGGACAACAACGCCGCCTAGCAGGTGCGAACAGATATCGAAGAACCGGTACGTCGCGCAATCCGTCGCATCCTTCTCGAACATCAAGTCACTCTCAACCTTGGCCTGCGGCAGCATCTGGGCCGGCGAGGCGTAGAACGCCTCCGCCTGGCTTATGCCAACGCGAGACAGTGTGGCGCCATGTTTGTCACATCTCCATTGCCCAGGCAGTTGGTGTTCTCGACGCCAGTAGGCATAGCCGTGAAAGCCAAGATCCTCGCGCACGCATTCTTGGCAAAGATAAGCTTGCGGTCTTGGCACTCGCAACGTGCCCCCGCTGATCATGGAAGCACGGTACTTTCCTTGCCCCAGCATCCCTCCGGAGACGTCTTTTGTCACTGCACGACGAAGAGGAAACATTGTGTGATGCCGAACATATGACTCAAGGTCCATTGCTGCGATCTTCGCCAAGAGTTCGACGCGAGGTACGTCACAGAAGTTGACCGATTGCCCTGTGAATAGGCGTAACGCTTGACGTCCATCCGCGACGTTCCGACTCAATCCGTTCCACCGGAGGACGGCCCCCCAATAGCCGATGGCAAGCTCGCCAGGCTTGGGGGCAGGTACGACGAGCAATCTGGGGGCCCTTCTAGCCTACAACCGACTGATCGGCGTAGGTCGCAATGCAGAGAGGGACCGAATGACGGTTGACAATGCCTTTGCGTGCCCGGCCGATCCGTCCCACGCAGAACGCAACGCGTCGACAAGCTCTTCGTTGCCCCTCACCGCATCGGCCGTCACGCCGACTTCGAAGCGCTCGACGTAGAGGCACACATCTTCAAGCAAGCGAGATCTACGCAGCCCTCGCCCGTTCAAGATCCGGCTTACCTGCGACTGACTGGCACCAACGGCAGACGCAATTTGCGCCTGGGAAATGCCGCGCTGTCTGCACGCCTCCCTAGCGTTGAGCAACCTGGCGAGCGACGCTGTTTCGAGCATGCATAAAGCATAATCTAGCGCATATTTGCATGTCAACCATCATGCACAAAGACAGGAAAGCGGCCGGGCTGCGCAATCAGAGTAGCTCGCTCGGGGAAGTGGAAGTTGCGCGTCTTGTAAGGACGGTCTCGAGCGCTCGCTGCGTCAAGGGCAGCCGTTGTAGTTGACCTAGTTTCGCCTTCAGCTCTGGAAGGACCTGGTACAACTGCCAGAGTCGCAACGTTGTTGCCCCGTTCTTCGACAGCGACAGCGCAGTCTGAAAGACACGTGCACTGAGCTCCAAATCACGGACATCCCAACGAACCGCTGGGCTCGCCCTGCGGGCACTTTCTTTCGGAGCAGGCGGAAGGTTGGCCCGAAGCCAGGCGGTGTCGTTGCGATACAGCCACGCATAAGCGGCTGGCTCCAGTTTTCTCATCCACTTCAAGCCCTGATGTTCGCCACTTGCCAGAAGGGATAGCCACGTCGAACGTGCGCGCTCTCGGGATCTCGCTTTCCTAGCAGCGACCCATTGGGCGTGCAGCCCCACCTCGGTCATGAGGATGCGAGTGATGGTCCCACTCGAAATGCTATACCGCTGAGCGAGTTCATTTCTGTCGTCGCCAAATTGAAGCGCCTGCAAGATTGAAAGCAGGCTTTCCGCCGTCAGCTTCTTCGACCTACGCTTCGTGGAAATCCCAGAAGATGCTGCCCATGCCATGGCGGTCTTGACGTCCACTCCGTACTCACGCGCTGCTGATGTGGCAGACGCCCCTTCGCTCATGAACGCCACCAGTCGAACGCGCACGTCCTCCTTATCAGTTGCCCCCTGACTGAGTTCCTTGTTCACCTCCGGCCAACAGTCCCTTTCGCTGGGATGCGCGAGTTCCGCTCGAAGATCATCCACGTCGTCAAACAGCCAGCTCGCGACGACCATCCATCGAAGCGGATGCGTTCCACTTCTCATCGGCCGCAGAAGTCGACCCAATTGTGATTTCGCCTCTTCAACGGAGCTCGGCAGAGCTGCTAGTTCCGGAATACGTCGAAGTGGTCGTACATGCTGAAGGAAGGAGCTTGCGGCATCTTCGAGCCGCAGCCTGCCCGATGTAAGAAGCCAGCCATTGGCCAGCATGCGGGATCTCACCGCGGCCTGGAAGCGATGCCGGCTCAACCAGCCATCCTCCGTTATGGACTCCACCAGATCGACGGTCATGGTTGCGAGCTTGAGTGCACTTGCTTGCATCCAGTCCGTTCTCAAAGCCTCAAGACTGTGTTGATCTTCCTCAGCAGGAAGATGCCACTGGAAACGAGCCACCCCGGTCGCTTTCAGCGCCGACTCCTGCACAGGAATCTTGTGCTCCGGGCACATCCAGACCCCGGGGTATTGAAGATGGCCTCGCCAATAGACCCAACCACACTCCACGAGATCACGATGCCTGCACTGAGGGCAAGACTTGAGCGGGTGATGCGCACGAAACCGACTCGTCAGAAGCCCCAATCGATACTTCAGATGTGCCACGGAGGCGCTTCGCATCATGACAACTGCATCCTGCACTTCACCCGCGCCTCGAAACGGAGCGTAGAACTTCAGCACAGTACGCTGTCTGGCAATCTCGTTCGCCGAACCAAGAAGCCCTTGCGTTCGATCCGCGAACACATCCAACGCGCAGGGAAAGTCATGTTGCGTCCCTCGCCTCGGTGAACCGAAAAGAATCTCCGTAGACTGGGATGAGTTCGAAAATCCCCAGAGGCGATGATGCCGACTGCAGAGGCTGAACAGGGTCTCGCCCGTCAACCAAGGAAGAACCGCAGAATTGAATGGCAGAAGCTCCATGGCCATAGCAGCTCAGGTCGACGATCCGTCGCCAGGGAGGGGCATGGGAGCAAGAGCCATGCGCGCGCCCTATGTTCCTATGGATCTCATCCCATATCAAGGAGGTCGCAGCGCGAGTTGTTGAGCATCGGCCGCTCGAGACTGGGTGCAGCCACCTGCGCTTCGAGGCCGAAAGGCCGTAGTTGACCAAAACGGGTCGTCAGTAACACCAAACAGACCGCTGAAAAATTGGTCACAACGCCGCGAAACAACCCCTGATTTCGTGCTCGAACGAACGGAGAAACCTCTCGCGATTCGTCCGAGCAGTGCACTGCCGTGCAGTGTTTCAAAACGTTAGACTGGTGGTGAACGGCGCATCAAGTCGCCGCTGCAAGGGAATTCCATCAAATCAAGCGATCAGGGGGATGACTTGATCTCATTTTTGCATACGGCCGACTGGCAGATCGGTCGAGTGTTCGCGCAGTTTGAGACCGACGACGCGGCCGCTCTATTTGAGGCACGATTCGCTGCCGTGGAGCGCCTGGCCAGTATCGCGGCCGATAGAGGCGTGGACGCAGTGCTGGTCGCTGGCGACGTGTTTGACGCCCAGACGGTGGCCGAGAAGACTATTCGGCGGCTGTTCAACGCCATGCAAGGCTTTACCGGGACCTGGGTCCTGATCCCGGGTAATCACGATGCTGCGCTGGCGGAGTCGGTGTGGAACCGGGCACATCGCTTGGGGGCAATCCCCGACAACGTCATCGTGTGCCTAGAGCCAAGGCCCTTTGTGGTGGCAGGCAAGTTCACATTGCTGCCGGCACCGCTGACCCAGCGCCATACCTATGCCGACCTCACCGAATGGTTCGCGACGCACGTTCCATCGGACGACCTGCCGCGAGTCGGTCTGGCGCACGGCAGTGTGCAGGGCATCCTACCCGCAGACGTGGACTCGACCAATCCGATCGCGGCGGGCCGGGCGCAGAGCGCGGGACTGGCTTACCTGGGGCTAGGAGACTGGCACGGCACCAAGCAGGTGGATAGCAAGACCTGGTACGCCGGCACGCCGGAATCGGACCGCTTTAAAGCCAACGAGTCGGGTCAGGCACTGCTCGTGGCCATAGAGTCGACGTCACTCGAGCCTATTGTCACAGCGGTACCCACCGGAAAATTCAACTGGCGTCAGCTCGAGCAGCATATGGCCGTCGATTCAGACGTCGACGAAGTGGTGCAAGCGTTAGACGGAGTGAGTGGCAATGATGTCCTTCACTTGCGCCTGTCCGGCACCTGCAATCTGGCGGGACACCGCAAGCTGACGGCCGCGCTCGGGGCGGCGCGCGCCAAGGCGCGGGCCATCCTGTGGAACGCTGAGGCGCTCAGGCTCGAGCCAACCGAGGAAGATATTCAAACGCTGCGTGCCGACGGCTTTGTGGGCGAGGCCCTGCAGGAGCTGCGCGAGCAGCAAGCCAGCGCAGAGCCCGAACTGGCGCGTGACGCGCTGCTAGCGCTGGCGCGGATCCTGGACGACCAAGCACCAGCGAAAGGAGCCTGCGCATGAAGCTCAAGCGGGTGCGAATCGAGAATTTCAAGCGCTTTCGGGCCCCGCTGGAGTTGTGCGACTTCGCTGACGGACTGAACCTGTTCGTCGCCCCGAACGAGTCGGGGAAGTCCACCGTAGCCGAAGCCATCCGGGCCGCGTTTTTCGAGCGGCACAAGTCGAGCGCGATCAGTGGCTTGCGTCCGTGGAGCGACAGCTCCGCCACGCCGTCTGTGGAGATCGCTTTCGCACTCGGCGGGAAACCCGCTCGGCTGAGCAAGGCGTTTCTGGGCAAGAAGCGATGCCAGCTCATCATCGATGGCAAGACGCTGGAAGGAGCAGAGGCCGAGGATCACCTGGGAGAGCTGCTGGGCTTCAGCTTCGCCGGAAAGGGCGCCAGCTCGCCCGAGCACATGGGTATCCCCGGGTTGCTCTGGATTAAGCAGGGCACGTCGCATGAAATTGCCAAGGTCGTCGGGTTCGCAAGCGATCATCTGCGCAACGCGATGGGGGACTCCCTTGGCGAACTCGCGGCCACAAGCGGCGATGAGGTCATCAAGGCGGTTGAGACCGAGCGCAATCAGCTGCTGACGCCGTCCACCGAGGCACCGCGCGGTGCATACGGGGAAGCGATCAAGCGCCGCACAGCGCTGCTCGAAGAGCTGCAGTTATTGCGCGTGGAGATTAACGCGTACCGAATCGCCGTGGACCGGCTGGCGGCATTGCGTCTTGATCATGGGCAAGACGGCGAGGCTCGGCCCTGGCTGACCCTGCGCGCGCAACTTGAGCAAGCGCAGGTCAAGCTGGCCGACGCGTTGGGGCTTGCCCAGCGGAGGACCGCGCAAGAGTTGCTGCTCAAGCAGGCTTCGGCGCAGGTTGACGCCCAGCGCCAACAACTGCAGCTCATGGCACGCGACGACGACGCGGTGAAGCTGCGCGAGGAGAAGCTGGAGGCGGCG
This sequence comes from Hydrogenophaga sp. SNF1, assembly GCF_034421675.1. Taxonomy (NCBI): domain Bacteria; kingdom Pseudomonadati; phylum Pseudomonadota; class Betaproteobacteria; order Burkholderiales; family Comamonadaceae; genus Hydrogenophaga; species Hydrogenophaga sp. SNF1. Next base: position 578,903 of record NZ_CP139793.1, on the reverse strand, counting down.
CAGGACAAGCTGGCGCAGGCCAACGGTCAGCTCCAGGCCTGGGAGCCGCGCCATGCGCAGGCTGAACACGCGAGCATGAGGGCGCGCGACCGACTGGCAGCGGCGCGCCAAGTGGCGACCTGGCAGGCCCAGGAGAAGGCGGTGACCGAGCTCGCGGCCCAAGTACAAGCCCTGAGCCGGAGTCACCGCCAAGCGCAGCTCAAGCAGGAAGAGCTAACAAGCTTGCAGGCCGAGACGCTGTCGCTCGCCATGCCCGGCGCGGAGCTCAAGCGCCTGCGCGAAGTCACGGAGAGCCTGCGCACCGCGCAGGCTCGGTTGGATGCGGTATCAACCGCGCTGGAGTTCCGCCTCCAGCCCAGCGCGAAGGTGCAGGTCGCCGGTGTCCAGGTGAATGCCACCGACCGCCTCACCGTGGTGGAGCGCACGGGCATCGACATTGAGGGGGTGGGGCGCATCACGGTGCTGCCGGGCGGTGAGGGCCTTCAAAGCCTGATTGCGGATCGTGATCAACAGCGCAAAGTCCTGGCGGAGCTGCTCCAGCGCCTGGGTGTGGCGAACTTGGCGGCTGCGGAAGAGCGTGAGCGCCAGCACGTGCAGCGCGCGGCGGAGGCCAAGGCGGCGAAATCCGTCTTGGAGGCCCACGCTCCGAAGGGGGTGGCCGCCTTGGCGGTGGACATAGCGGCGCTGTCGACCAAGCTGACGGAGGCGAAGCAAGCACTGCAGAACTTGACGGAACCTGTCGGGGCTGAAACTGCCGGCGTATCCGTGTCGCAAGCGGAATCGGATGAATCCACGGCGAAGGTCATACTGGAAGATGCGACGTCCCAGCTGAACGACTCCAAGCTCGCGGTGAGCGAAGCGATGGCCCTGCTCAGCGTCGCGAGCGAAGAGCTGGCAGCGGCCCAGGCGACACTGGCCGACCCACTTCGCGCCAAAAGGAAAGCGGACGCCAGCCATGCCCTGACCGATGCCCTTGCGAACGAGACCACGGCGCGGGCAGGTGTGGAAGCACTCGCCGAGCAACTGCGCACGCTCAACGTTGCACTTCTGCAGCAGGACGTCGAGCGGTTTGAGCGGAGCGCCAAGCAGCTTGAGAGCGCGTACGCCCAACGCGGGAGCGACATCATCCGGTTGGAGGCGGACCTGGAGGCCAAGGGCGCCTTGGGGCTGGAAGAGGCCGCCGCGGACAAACAGCGCGAGCTCGACCACATGGAGAGACGGTGCACCGAGCTCGAACGCCGGGCCAAGGCGCTGAGCCATCTTCTCAAGCTGCTCACAGAGAAGCGCGCCGCGCTGGCACGACGCCTGCGCGCGCCACTTCAGCGACACCTGAACCACTACCTACAGATCCTGTTCCCGGGCGCGGGCATCGAGGTGAGTGATGACCTATCACCGGGACGCATCACCCGAGTCGGCACCAACGGCGCGGAGACCGGTGATTTCGAGGAACTCAGCGTCGGGGCACGGGAGCAGATGGGTGTCGTCGCGCGGCTGGCCTACGCGGACCTTCTGCAAGAGGCTGGCAAGCCCACGTTGCTCATCCTAGACGACGCCCTGGTTCACACCGACAAAGATCGACTGGGCCAGATGAAGCGGGTGCTCTACGACGCCGCTCAAAGACATCAGATCCTGGTGTTTAGCTGCCACCCGCACGCCTGGCAGGACCTTGGCGTTGCCGCACGCGAGCTATCTCATGCGCCTGGCTACGGCGGCGGCGAACCCTCTACGCCGTGAGGCCGACCGCCGTTGAGCATCACCCGAGGATAGACAGTGAAAGACCGCAGCGCGATCGCGACGATCAAAGGCTACTTCTACCAGTTCGACCAGACGATCGTGAGTCTGCTCGAGGCGTCCCCTCATGGCAGCGTGACGGTCGAAGGCGTGGAGGACATAGACCTGGATGATCCGGGTGAGAGCGCCTTCGTGCAGTGCAAGTACTACGAAGGCACGGAGTACAACCACTCGGTGATTAAGGACGCGGTCGTGCACATGCTGCGGCATTTCCATGCCGCGGGCTGCTCCAGAGACCAAATGTTCCGGTACCGGCTTCACGGCTATTACCAAAGCGGGCAGCACAAGCTCACGCTTCCCCTGACGGGCGACTTCGTGAAGGAACACTTTCTTACCTTCACGAAGGAAAAGAAGGTCCACAAAGTGCACGAAGAACTGGTGCTCACCGACGAACAGCTGGCCGACTTTCTCGCGCTGCTGGACATCAACGTGAGCGCGCCGTCCTATGACGCTCAGAAGGAGACGTTGATCAAACTGATGGTGCGCGAGATCTCCGGGTGCAACAGCGATGATGCGCGGATCTTCTTCTATCCGATGGCGATCAACGTCGTTCAGGGACTCGCAATCGAAGCGGACGTGGCGCAGCGAAAGGTAACCAAGGCGCAGTTCTTGAAGGCAATCAACCGCAAGGAGGTGGTCTTCAACGCCTGGCTGAGGGATTACATGGGGCGCGAGTACTTCGCGAGGATGGTCCGTCGAAAGTACTTCTCTCATCGCACGACTAAGCTGCCCCAGGCTTCGAGATTCTTCGTGATCGAGATGGGCGAAGAGTTCGAAGTGGCCAAGGCCAGTCGCATGCTCGCCGGGCTTGGGCGGAAGTTCTCGCACACGGAGCATATGCGGACGCCTGCTACCGATCGGTTTTGCCCCTACGTGCTGCTGCGAGGCCTGACGCCCGAACAGTTGGTTGAGCTCAAGGAGAGCCTTTGGAGGCAGGGCGTGGCCTTCATTGACGGCTATCCCTTCCACGGTTCGGCTTTCTCACCCGAGATGCTGGCGGAGCGCCCCACCAAAGAAAGACTCTGGACGCTCAAATTCGTCCCCGATGAGCACGAGCTAGCGCCGACCATGGCTGCCTGCAAAGGCTCGCTCGTCGAGGTCTACGACTTTCACCAAGGCTCGCCGTTGGACTCAGCCCTCCTGCCCAAGGGCACAGGGCTCCATTCGATCAAGAGTGACAGTGCCTATCTGCTTCAGGAGGTCATGCAGGCATGAACGATTCCAATGACATCAAGGCCGAAGTGATTGCTGTCTTCCCGGACAAGGTGAAGATCTCGGTTGGCAACATCTCGGCATTCGCAAACGATAAGAGCCTCAAGGTGGGCTCATATCTGCGCATCACCGATATCGAAGAATGCGCGCTCATCGCGATCATCGAGAACTTCTGCATCGAAGTAACTGCCAGCGGCGAGCGTCGTCACCTCATCGAGGCCTTGCCGCTGGGAATCATCGCTGACGGCAAGTTCATTCGTGGCGGCGATACGCTGACCATCCCTCCCACTGGCGTGGCGCCGGCGACGGACGAAGACATCAAGAAAATCTTCGAGGATTCGATTGAGCCGGCAAAGAAGTTCGCATTCAGCGCGCTGGTGTCCAACGAGAAGATCTCCGTCCCCGTCGACGGGGACCGGTTCTTCAACAAGCATCTTGCCGTCGTGGGTTCCACTGGCGCGGGCAAGTCGCACACCATCGCCAAGATCATCCAGACCGCAGTGCGCGCGAAAGACGGCGATTACTCGCTGAACAACTCCCACGTCGTCATCTTCGACATCCACTCCGAGTACCGGACGGCATTCCCCGACGCGAACTTCCTGGATGCCAGCACACTGACCTTGCCTTACTGGCTGCTCAACAGCGAAGAACTGGAGGAGGTGCTTCTGGATACGGGCGAGCGCGACAACTACAACCAATCGGCAGTGTTTCGCCATTTGGTCACGGAGAACAAGAAGCGCCACAACAAGTGCGCGAAGAACGTCTTCTACGACAGTCCTCTCAAGTTCGACATCCATGAAGTGCTGAACGCGCTGTACAACATCAAGAACGAAACCGTGAACTCGAAGAACGAGGCGCGGTACATGGTGAACGACGGCAGCTACGCGTTGCTGACTGAGGGCAAGACTGATAGTGGCCATGGGCTGCTGCTCACGGCGGATCAGCGCTTGGATCTTTACTTTTCTAAGCGACTCGATTTTCATCCGACCAAGTCGCAAAGCATCACGGGCGGGAGCTACGCTGACAAGACACTGGACAAGTTCTTCACGCGGTTCGAGGGCAAGGTCGAGCAGGACCGCCTGCAGTTCCTCTTCGGTCCGGCTGCGGATACAGCCACGCTGGAAGGTACTCTGATGAGCCTGATCGGCTACGGCGATACGAAGTCCAACGTCACGATCGTCGACTTGAGCGGCGTTCCGTTTGAGGTCCTGAGCATCACCGTGTCACTGATCTCGCGGATCCTTTTCGAATATGGATATCACTACAAAGTGATGCGCACGGCGGCGAAAGAGCAGTTCAATACCGACGCGCCGCTCCTGCTCGTTTATGAGGAGGCTCACAAGTACGTGCCCAACAGCGACCTGGTACGTTTTCGCGCTTCCAAGCTCTCGATCGAGCGCATTGCAAAGGAAGGGCGCAAGTACGGCGTCACGCTGCTTCTGTCGAGTCAGCGGCCGTCAGAAATCTCCGAGACGATCTTCTCCCAGTGCAGCAATTTCCTGGCGATGCGCTTGACCAACCCGAGCGACCAGAGTTACGTCGCCCGCCTGTTGCCTGACACCCTCGGTAACCTGTGCGACAAGTTGCCGACCCTGGGTGCAGGCGAGGCGCTTCTGATCGGTGAGTCGGTGGTGATGCCATCGTTGGTCCAGGTGCAGCGCTGCGATCCTCCACCCTCGTCGACAGATATTCCGTACTACCAGCTCTGGAAGGAAGAGTGGAAGCAACTCAACTTCGAGGGGATCAAAAAGTCGTGGCTCAAGGAATAGGGGAGGCGAGGCTAACCGCCTTAACACGGCCAGACGGGTCAGCACCGGTTGCCGCGTCCAATGGTGGCTTCGCGCCAACAGCGTGAGTACGCGGGCCGAATGTGACCGGCGACACCCGCTGCGAAGCCGAAGACTAATCCGCGCGGTCCAGCCCCAGGTTGTCGACCTGCCGCCCGAGGATCTGTTCATACTGGCGAGTCCCCAAGTGCGGCGATTCGTTCATGCAGCAGGGCAAGAGAGCGCCTTCTGTTTCAACCCGGCCAATTTGATCCAGGATTGCACGGCCTCTCGGGTGGCTGGAGTGACTTCGAACTGAATAGGCCGCAAGGCGCGGGCAGGTTGAAATTGCAGGCCGCTTTAGGCTTTCGCCCATTCAAGGTCTCGGATTGCGAAGCCAACAGCATGAATGGCGAGCTCGGCGTCCTCTTCCATGATGGGTCGATAACCATTTTGGCGCTGCGCATTGCTCTTGTTCCGGCTGTGCAGCTTCGCGCACACCTTGCCCAGGTGACCCACGCAGATTCGCTCATAGGGTGCACCCTCTATAGTCGCAGAGACTTGCGCAAGCTCCCTGCCAATGATCGTGTCGGGCGAGCCACTCTGAGCAAGCCATGAGGAGAGAATCGCCTGCATGGCATCGCGGCAGTTGTCAACGACAGAGCCAGGTGACTCCTTGAAGGCGGAGTCGAGGACGCGCGCGATTGCCTGAGCGACCGCAGGTCGGAGCTGCTCGTCGATCTTGTTGAGGTCGAGCTCAGGCAGGATGCTGAATGCTGACAACGCTTTAAGCGTCACCATCACGGCGCCGCTGTATAGCGCCTCCGTTTGCACGACGCGCCACGCTGACGCTGCGCGCGACGACCCTAGCGCCAAAACCGAACCTTGGCCCTGGTTCGGCCGCTGTAGGATTTCGAAGCAAGACGTATAGACGAACAGCGACTTGTAGGTTGCTTTGTCGTAGCCTGGAATCAAGCCGCGGTCATGGGGGTGGGCGGAAACGATAAGCCTCGAAGGCTGAGCACCGCTGGTTTGCTGATAGAGGCGGCCTCTGCGCGTTCGGCTTACCGGGTCATACGAATCCTCTCGGAACACGAGACCAAAAGCCTCCGAAGGACTCGGGAGCGCCTTCCAATCGTCTGCAGTATCGATGAACTTCGCATGCGTCACCGTTGGCATCGGCATGGCGGGAATGTCGGGGTTCCCCGTGCCTTCAAAGACCAGTCCTGTGTGTTGCTCAATTCCTAAATGCATGCCCGACCCCTATAGCGCAAGCTCTCAGCAGTATGCTGCCATTGGCTAGCATTTGGACGACAGCTCTTACGCCAAGACCGTGAGTTCAACGTGTAGACGCGCCTAGCGGCAGTCGCTGCACAGCTCCCCAACTGAAGAACTGTCAATGACTGAACTCAGGTTGATGGCCATGTCAGCGTCGCTGCCGTAGTTTTCGACTTTATTGTTTTGTTTTCGACTCTATTTCGCTGTTTTCGACTTTATTTGTCAGAAACAATCGATCAGCGATCCGCGGCGCCTCACTCCACCGTCACGCTCTTCGCCAGGTTCCTCGGCTTGTCGACGTCCGTGCCCTTGGCCAGCGCCGTGTGGTACGCCAGCAGCTGCAGCGGCACCACGTGCAGGATGGGCGACAGCGCGCCATAGTGCTCGGGCATGCGGATGACGTGGATGCCTTCGCTGCTGGCGATGCGCGTGTCGGCGTCGGCCAGCACGTAGAGCACGCCACCGCGCGCGCGCACCTCCTGCATGTTGCTCTTGAGTTTTTCCAGCAGGGTGTCGTTGGGCGCCACCGTCACCACGGGCATGGCGGCCGTCACCAGGGCCAGCGGGCCGTGCTTGAGCTCGCCGGCCGGGTAGGCCTCGGCGTGGATGTAGCTGATTTCCTTCAGCTTGAGCGCCCCTTCCAGCGCGATGGGGTAGTGCAGGCCGCGGCCCAGGAACAGCGCGTTGTCCATGCGCGCGAAGTCTTCGGCCCAGCTGATGACCTGCGGCTCCAGCGCCAGCACCGCCTGCAGGGCCACCGGCAGGTGGCGCATGCGCTTGAGGTGCTCGGCTTCTTCTTCTTCGCTCAGGTGACCGCGCACCTGCGCCAGCGCCAGCGTCAGCAGGAACAGGCCGGCGAGCTGGGTGGTGAAGGCCTTGGTGGAGGCCACGCCGATCTCCACGCCGGCGCGCGTGATGTAGGCCAGCTTGCATTCGCGCACCATGGCGCTGGTGGACACGTTGCAGATGGTCAGCGTTTCCTGCATGCCCAGGCTTTGCGCGTGGCGCAGCGCGGCCAGCGTGTCGGCGGTCTCGCCGCTCTGGCTAATGGTGACGACCAGGGTGCGCGCATCGGGCACGCTGGTGCGGTAGCGGTACTCGCTGGCCACCTCCACCTGCGTGGGGATCTTCGCGATGGACTCCAGCCAGTACTTGGCGGTGCAACCGCTGTAGTAGCTGGTGCCGCAGGCCAGGATGAGCACGCGGTCCACGTTCTTGAAGACGCGGTGCGCGCCGTCGCCGAACAGCTCGGGCGTGACGCCGGCCACGCCTTCCAGCGTGTCGGCGATGGCGCGCGGCTGCTCGAAGATCTCTTTCTGCATGTAGTGGCGGTACGGGCCCAGCTCGGCCGCGCCGCTGTGCGCCTGCACGGTGCGCACGGGGCGCTGCGTGGCGTCGAGCGAGCGGCCGCCGGCGTCGGTGATCCAGTAGCGGCCCATCTGCAGGTCCACCAGGTCGCCCTCTTCCAGGTAGACGATCTGGTCCGTCACGCCGGCGAGCGCCATGGCGTCGCTGGCCAGGAAGTGCTCGCCGCCGCTCGCGCCCACGCCCAGCACCAGCGGAGAGCCCGCGCGCGCGCCCACCACGCGGTGCGGCTCGTCCTTGTGGAACACGGCCAGCGCGTAGGCGCCGTGCAGCTGCGCCACGGCCGAGGCCAGCGCGGCGAACACGTCGCCGTCGTAGAGCGAGTCGATCAGGTGGGCGATGACCTCGGTGTCGGTCTGGCTCTCGAACACGTAGCCCTTGGCCTGCAGCGCGGCGCGCAGCTCGTCGTGGTTTTCGATGATGCCGTTGTGCACCAGGGCCACGCGCCCGGCCGCGCCGCCGTTCGCGCCGCTGGGGGCCCCCGGGCCATGGCTGAAGTGCGGGTGCGCGTTGTGCACCGCCGGCGCGCCGTGCGTGGCCCAGCGCGTGTGGGCGATGCCGGTGCCGCTGGCGATGCGCTCGCTCTGCACCTGCTGCGCAAGTTCGGCCACGCGGGCGGTGCTGCGCGCGCGCCTGAGGCCGTCGTTGTGCACGGCCACGCCGCAGGAGTCATAACCCCGGTACTCCAGCCGCTGCAGGCCCTGCACCAGCACCGGCACGATGTCGCGCCCCGAAACCCCCGCCACGATGCCGCACATGTGATCGCTCCTGAACAAGAAAGTGGGCGAATGCTAGTGAGCCTTTGCTGAAATGAATGGTCAAAATTCACAGAATAATGACCATTTTTCTCACCAAATGGATGGAAAGTCTATTTATTCCATGAATAATGCAATCATGGAATTTTTGGACATAGATGCCATCGACCTGCGGCTGCTGGAGCTGCTGCAGGAAGACGCGTCCCTGAGCAACCAGGCCCTGGCCGAGCGCGCCCACCTCAGCCCACCCACCTGCCTGCGCCGCGTCAAACGCCTGCGCGAGCGCGGGCTGATCGCGCGCGAGGTGGCCCTGCTCGACGCCGACCGCCTCGCCCCGCTGCTGGGCCATGGCCTCACCGTGGTGGTGGAGCTGAGCCTGGAGCGCCAGAGCGCCGAGGCGCTGGACGCCTTCGAGGCCCGTGCCGTGGCCGAGCCGCGCGTGCAGCAGTGCTACCGCGTGAGCCCCGGGCCCGACTTCGTGCTGATCGTGCGCTGCGCGGACATGCCCGACTACCTGTCCCTCACGCAACGCCTGTTCACGGGCGACGCGAACGTGCGAAATGTCAAAGGCTTCTTCAGCACGCGTTGCGCCAAGTTCCAACCCAGCCTGCCGCTCAGCCGCCCCCTCTGACCGAATGGCTTAAACAGCGCCTTGGGGGCATTGCAAAACGCACACTTCCTCAGTCGTGGGGAGAGACGGGATTGACGGCCCCGATCGGCTGTTACAACCTCATACAATCTCAAGCTTGCTCAAAAAAGCGGCATCTCTCCAGGAGGTTTCATGGACATGATGGTGACGGGTTCGGTGATCGCGGCGGTGGTGCTGGCGCTGTGCGTCTGGCTCTACCTGCGCTTCATGCGGGCCCAGGACGACGGCCGCGACGACCGCTATGGGCCGGAGCGCATCCTGTCGGCCGAGCAGGTGGCCATGCTCGACTACCTGCAGGACACCTTCCCCGGCCAGGTGGTGCTGCCCAACATCAACCTCGGACAGATGCTGTCGGTGCGCCGCGCCGCGAGCAAGAAGGCCGCGAAGGAGCGCCTGCGCGAGCACCGCGTGGACTTCGTGGTGTGCGCCACCGACGGCCGCCCCACCTTCGCCTTCGACATCGAGCAGTACCACCTGAGCAACGCCGAGGCCAAGAGCCAGCGCACGAAGGTGAAGAACCGCATCCTCAAGACCGCTGGCGTGCGCTTCGTCTTTCTCAAGAATGGCATCCACCGCATGCCCTCGCCGGCCGAGTTCCGCGAGCAGCTCAACCTGGTGGAACTGCCCAAGCCCAAGGCGCCTGCGCCCAAGCCGGCCGATGAGCGCGACAGCGTGATGCAGCAGCTGGAAACGCAGATGTCCGGCTTCGACGACCGCTATGGCCGCTCGGGCTACCGCGACTCCGAGGTGCTGGGCCTGAGCGGCCTGATGGACCTGGAAGACGAACTCAAGCCGCGCGAGCAGCGCCGCCGCGGCGGCGCTGGCGGCGGCGACAGCCGCTACGACGGCAGTTCGTTCGACGTGCGCGGCGGGCGCTGAGTCAAGAGGCCTTCGGGGCCTTCTTCGGCCGAGCCCAGCCCGCGATGCTGGCCTGGCGGCCACGCGCCACGGCCAGCGCCCCGGGCTCGGTGCTCTTGGTGATGGTCGAGCCCGCGCCCACCGTGCCGCCCGCGCCGATGGTGACCGGCGCCACCAGCACGCAGTTGCTGCCCACGTGCACGTCGGCCTCGATCACGGTGCGGTGCTTGTTGGCGCCGTCGTAGTTGGCGGTGATGCTGCCCGCACCGTAGTTGACGCGCTCGCCCACGGTGGCATCGCCCAGGTAGGCCAGGTGGTTGGCCTTGGCACCCGCGGCCAGGGTGCTGTTCTTCACCTCGACGAAGTTGCCGATGTGCACCTCGGCGCCCAGGTCCGCCCCGGGGCGCAGGCGCGCGAAGGGGCCGACCAGCGCGCCCGGGCCCACGCGCACGCCGGCCGCTTCGCCGTCGATGTGGGTGAAGGGATGGATCACCGCGCCGGCACCGATGCGCGCGTTGGCGATCACGCAGTTCGCGCCGATGCGCACGCCGTCCCCGAGTTCGACGCGGCCCTCGAACACGGTGTTGACGTCGATTTCCACGTCCTGCCCGCAGACCAGCTCGCCGCGCACGTCGAAGCGCGCCGGGTCGGCCAGGCGAACGCCATCGGCCATGAAGCGGTTCGCCAGGCGCCGCTGGTAGGCGCGCTCCAGCTCGGCCAGCTGCTGCGGGCTGTTCACACCGGCCACCTGAACGGCGTCGCCGGTGACGATGGCGCGCACCTCGCGGCCCTCGGCCACGGCGTGCTTCACCACGTCGGTGAGGTAGTACTCGCCCTGGCTGTTGTCGTTCGTCAGCCGGGCCAGCAAGGGCTTGAGCAGGGCCGCGGGGGCGGCCATCACGCCGCTGTACCACTCGGTCAGGCGGCGCTGCTCGGCGTTCGCGTCCTTGTGCTCCACGATGGCCCGCACCGAGCGCCCGGCGTCCGCGGCGCGCACGATGCGGCCGTAGCCGCTGGCGTCTTCGCCGGTGTCCACGCTGAGCAGCGCCAGGTGCTGCCCGGCGCAGGCCGCGATCAGCTCGCGCAGCGTGTCCGGCTCGATCAGGGGCACGTCGCCATTGAGCACCAGCACGACGCCGTCGTCGGCCAGCACCGGCACCGCCTGCTGCACCGCATGCCCGGTGCCCAGTTGCGGCTCCTGGCGCACGAAGCGCAGGGCCGTGGCGGCGGGCGCCGTCAGGCCGGCCTCCACCCGCTCGGCGCCATGGCCCGTGATCACCACCACCGAGCGCGCCGACAACCCCGCGGCGCAGTCGATCACATGCTGGGCCAGCGCGCGGCCGCCCAGTCGGTGCAACACTTTGGGCCGTTGGCTTTTCATGCGGGTGCCCTTGCCCGCGGCCATCACCACCACATCCACCGGTAACGACATGAAGACCTCTTTCGCGTACGCCGGACGCGGCCAGGGGGGCGGCGCCGGAACGCGGCGGATTATCGCCCGCGCCCTGCTGGTCCTGGCCGTGGCCGCCCTGCTGGCCGCCTGCACCACCGCGCGCTTCGCCTACAACCAGGCGCCCCACTTCAGCTACTGGTGGCTGGACAGCCATTTCGATTTCGACGACGCGCAGGCCGAGCAGGTGCGCGGCGACATCGACGCCTTCTTCGCCTGGCACCGGCGCGAGGAGTTGCCCGCCGTGGCGGGACTGCTGCGCCAGTGGCAGGCCATGGCCGCACGCGAACTCACGGCGCAAGAGGTGTGCACGCAGTTCGAGACCGTGCGCGCCCGCCTCGTCGGCGCGGGCGAGCGGCTGATTCCCCCTTTCGCCCGCCTGGTCCCCCAGTTGAGCGCCGCGCAGCTGCAGCAGCTGCAGCGCCGCCAGGCGCGCAGCGACGAGGAGTTCGCGCGCGACTTCCTGCGCGGTTCGCCCGAGCAGCGCCTGCAGCGCCGGCTGGACCAGGCGGTCTCGCGCAGCGAGACGTTCTACGGCCCGCTCAGCGCGGCGCAGCGTGAGCTGCTGCGCCGCTGGCTCGCCGAGTCGCCCTGGGACCCTGAGCGCGCCCAGGCCGAGCGCCAGCGCCGCCAGGCCGATCTGCTGCAGACGCTTCGCCGCATCCAGGCCGAGCCCGCCCAGGCACAGCAGGCGCTGCAGGCGCACCTGCAGCGCCTGCAACACTCGCCCACGCCGGGCTACCAGGCCTACAGCGACGCCGGCGTGCGCCACGGCTGCGCGCAATTCGCCGCACTGCACAACAGCACCACCCCCGAGCAGCGGCGCAAAGCCGTGCGCGAACTGCAGTCGTACGAACGCGACATGGAAGTGCTCAGCGCCCAGCGCTGAGCCGCGTGGCCGCCGGGTTCAGGCCCCCCAGCGCAGCCAGATCCAGATCACCCCCAGCGACAGCAGCGTCACCGGCGTGCCCACCACGGCGTGGCGCCGCCAGTCGATGACGATGCCCTGGGCGCGAGCCAGGTCGACCACGATGAGGTTGGCGATGGAGCCCACCAGCAGCAGGTTGCCCGCGAAGGTGGTCGCCAGCGCCAGCAGCACCCCCGCGCCAGGCTCGCCCGACAGGTGCGGCAGCAGCAGCATCACCGCCGGCACGTTGGACACCAGGTTGGACAGAACCACGCCCACCACCATCAGCGGGCCGGGATCGGTGAGGCGCACGCCCTGCCCCGCCAGCCAGGCCACGGCCTGGGCCGACAGGCCCGTGCGTTCGAAGGCGTGGTTCACCACGAACAGGCCCATGAACAGGATCAGCAGCGGCCAGTCCACCAGCCTCAGGAACTCGGCCGAGGCCAGCCGGCGGCTGAGCAGCAGCAGGGCCGCGCCCACCAGGGCCATCACTTCGTGCGGGCCGTCGCGAAAGAGGAACAGGCCCATCAGCGCCCCCGCCACCACCAGGCCCTTGGTGGTTTGCCACATGTCCAGCGGCGGGTCGCTGGAGCGCCGGTCGGTGGCCGGCAAGGGCTCGACGCGCACGTGCGGCACGCACACCAGCCAGCCCCACAGCAGCACCAGGCTGATGAGCACCGGCACCCCGGCCGCGCGCGCGTAACCCGCGAAGTCGAGCCGCAGCACCGAGCCGATCAGCATGTTCTGCGGGTTGCCGATGAGCGTGGCGGCCGATCCGATGTTGGCCGCGCAGGCCAGGCCCATGAGAAAGGGCAGCGGGTTGGCGCCGCGCCGCAGGCACAGGCGCGCCACGATGGGCGTCATGGCCAGGCAGACCACGTCGTTGGAAAACACGGCCGACAGCGCGGCCGCCACGGCGATCAGGGCGGCCAGCAGGGCGTTGTCCGACAGCGGCAGCGCGCCCACGCGCTGCGTGAGGGCGGCGTAGAAGCCGCCCAGGCGCATTTGCGCCGAGATGACCATGAAGGCGAACAGCAGCAGGATGGTGGGCAGGTCGATGGCCTGGGCCGCCTCGACCACGCCCATGCCCGAGACCGCGATCACGGCGATGGCGCCGAGCAAGGCCACGCCCGAACGGTCGAGCCGCAGGCGCGGCAGGCCGCCGAGGAACATGCCGAGGTAGACCACGCCAAAAATGGCGATGACGGCCCAGTCGGTGGCGGCGTTCAGCAGGGGGTCGTTGGAGGGCATGGAGCGCGCATCGTAGCGGCGGACAGCAAAAAGCCGCCCGAAGGCGGCTTCTCGAAGGGTGCGACCCGAGGACGGGCGGCTCTGTTGGCTTGCAGGCCCGCCCGCTGCGCGTTCAGGCCTGCAAGGCCGTGGGGACTTGTAGGCCCGCCCGCTGCGCGTTCAGGCCTGCAAGGCCGTGGGGACTTGTAGGCCCGCCCGCTGCGCGCTCAGGCCTGCAAGGCCGTGGGGACTTGTAGGCCCGCCCGCTGCGCGCTCAGGCCTGCAAGGCCGACCACATCTCCTTGTCGCGCTCGGCCGTCCAGATGCGGGGGTTCTTGATGCCCTTGGCTTCGTCGAAGGCGCGGCTGACGTCGAAGGGCAGGCAGTGTTCGTAGATGAAGACGTGGCCGAACACCGGGTCCATGCTCTTGCGGGTGTGGGCCATGGCGGCCTTGAGGTCCATGCCCGCGGCCGCGGCTTCCTTGCCGGCCTGGAACAGGGTGGTGACCCAGCGCTTGGTGTAGTCCAGCGCCTTGTTCACGTCGGCATTGCCCTTCATGGCTTCGCCACGGCCCGGCACGATGGCCTCGGCCTTGAGCGCGCGCAGGGCCTCCAGCGTGGCGGGCCATTCCTCGAGCTGGGCGTCGCCGGTGTACACGCCAGCCTCGTACTCGACCAGGTCGCCGCTGAACAGCACTTTTTCTTCTTCCACCCAGGCGATGGTGTCGCCGCGCGTGTGGCCCTGGCCCGGGTGCCAGATCTCGACCTTCACACCGCCCAGGTCCACCGTGAGCGAGCCCTGGCGGCCGGGCTGGCCATCACCGATGACCATGGTGGGCCAGGTCAGGCCGGGCACGCTGTCGGCGCCGCGGAACAGGCGCGGGAAGCGCTCCATCTCGCTTTGCATGTCCTCGGCGCCGCGCTCGACGATGAGCTCGTAGGTGCCGCGGCTGGCGATGATTTCGGTGGCGCCTTCGGCCAGGTAGGCACTGGCGCCCAGCACGCGCACCGCGTGGTAGTGGGTCAGCAGCACGTACTTGATGGGCTTGTCGCTGACCTGGCGGATGCGCTGGATCAGGTCCTGCGCCATGGCGGGCGTGGCCGTGGCGTCGCTGACCATGATGAACTTCTCGCCAATGATCACGCCCGAGTTCGGGTCGCCTTCGGCGGTGTAGGCCCAGCAGTGCGGGCTGAGCTGCTCGAAGGTGATCTTCTTGTCCTGCAGGTCGGCTTGGGAAGCGAAGGCTTTGCTCATGGGGTCTGTCTCCGGTGGGGGAAGCTTCAATTTTAACTAAACGAAATTCATTTCATATAAGTAAACGCCAAAATCCCCTCGGATTCAGTCGGGCCGGCGCCCGGCCAGCCCGTTTTCCAGCACCGCCACCACCTCCTCGGCGAAGCCCGCGTAACTCATGGGACCGCCCGGGCGCAGCCAGATGAAGGTCCAGTTGATCATGCCGAACAGCATCATGGTGAGGGCGGTCTGGTTGGTGGGGGTCACGCGCTCGGGGTAGGCGCGGCGGATGAAGCGCGTGAAGGCCGCCACCACGTCGCGCTGGCGGTTCACCACCAGTTCGCGCTGCGCCGGCCCGAGGAACTTGGTGTCGGACACCAGGGCCGCGTGGCGCGTGGCGCTGGTTTCGTACTCGGCCAGGAAGGCGCGCACCAGCTCGCTCAGCGCGTCGCGCTCGGACAGGTTCTTGCGCTGGGCGCGGCCCTCGGCCTCGCCGATGAGGGCCAGCAGGCGCTGGGTGTAGCGGTCCAGCAGGTCGAACAGGATCGCTTCCTTGCTCTCGTAATAGTGGTACAGCCGCGCCTTGCTGGTGCCACAGGCCTTGGCGATGTCGTTCATGCTGGCGGCCGGGAAGCTCTGGCGCGCGAAGCACTGGGCGGCGACGTCGAGGATTTCGTCGCGTTTGAGGTCATGGGTAGCGGACTTGGGGCGAGCCATGTCAGGATTCTGCCTCCCGCCTTTTCATTCGCCCATGCCCGCCGCCCCCGACCCCTTCGTCGAACACGTCTGTGAACTGCTGTCGCCACTGGGCCCCGTGGTGGCCCGGCGCATGTTCGGGGGCTGGGGCCTGTCGGTGGACGGCATGAACGTGGGCCTGGTGGCCTGGAACACGCTGTACCTGAAGGGCAATGCCGAGACCGAGCCGCGCTGGCTGGCGGCGGGCTGCCAGCCCTTCGTCTACGAGGCCAAAGGCAAGCCCATGCGGCTGAACTACTTCACGGCGCCCGAGGAGGCGATGGAATCGCCCGCCCTCATGCAGCCCTGGGCGCGACTGGCGCTGCAAGCCGCGGTGGCTGCGCGCGCGCCGCGCAAGAAGGCCGCAGCGCGATCAAGGCGGGTTTGACTCGAAGCGCGAGAGCACGCGGCCGCGGCCGGCGACGAGGAACTCGGTGTAGCCCAGCACGCCGCGCAGCAGCCGGCCAAAGGCCAGCGCGGCCTGGCCCAGCGCGAGCGCGAGTTCGCGCGAGGGCTTGACCACGTCGCGCGAGAAGCGCTGCGGACGGGCCTCGGCCTGCGGCAGCACGCTCCAGTCGAAGCGCAGGGCGTCGCCGCGGCTCCAGGGCTCCATCACCAGATGGGCGCCGGCCGGCACGAGCAGCGATTCGCCGGCGCAGACGCGGTGGTCGCCGAGGCCGTCGGCCTGGTGCGGCAGGTTCAGCGTGACCCAGGCGCGCCCGGCGGTGATGAGCAGGCGGCTGTCTTCGGCGGGACGCAGGCTGATGGCCCGGTGGGCGCCCACAGCGAAGCCGGGGCGCTGCGAGGTTGATGCCGATTCGGAACGGGTTTCCATGGGGTTTCTCCATGCGCCAGGGGGTATTGGCGCGGATGTGATCCTCGGGCTTGGAGCGCAACACGTCCAATGAAAGCCGGCTAAGCTATTGATTCGTCCACCGCATCAATCGCTCATGAGCCTGACGCCCCGCCACCCCCGCACCCGCCCCATTGGCATGGGGCACCTGCGCGCCTTCGAGGCGGTCGCGCGGCACCTGAACTTCCGCGCCGCGGCGGAAGAGCTGTCGCTCACGCAAAGCGCGGTGAGCCGGCAGATCCAGTCGCTGGAGGACGAGGTGGGCACCTCGCTGTTCCTGCGCCACACGCGCGCGGTGGAGCTCACCAGCGCGGGCGGCATGCTGCTGCGCGCCGCCTCCAGCGCGCTCGAGCGCGTGGACCACACCGTGCGCCACATCCGCCAGAACGCCGGGCGCAAGAGCGTGGCCATCACCACCTGGGCCTCGTTCGCCTCGATGTGGCTGATCCCGCGCCTGGAAGCCTTCCAGCGCGACCACCCCGACATCGATATCCGCATCGACGCCACCGATTCCGCGGTGGACCTGGCCACCGCGGACGTCGACATGGCGCTGCGCTACGCCGTGCCGCAGGCGGTGCCACCGGGCGCGGTGCGCCTGTTCGGCGAAAAACTCACGCCCGTGGCCAGCCCCTGGCTGCTGCAAAGCCACCCCATCCAGCGCATCGAGGACCTGGCCGGCTGTTCACTCATCGAGGCCGGCGACGCGCACCGCACGCGCCACCTGGAATGGCTCACCTGGCAGCGCTGGCTGGACCACTTCGCCGGCCCCGAGCCCGCGCCGCGCGGGCGCAAGGGGGCCAGCAGCAAGCCGCGCCTGAACCCGCAGCGCTGGCTGTACTTCAACTACGCGCAGCAGATCGTGCAGGCGGCCATCATCGGCCAGGGGGTGGCGCTGGCGCGCCTGCCGCTGGTGGCCGAGAGCCTGGCCAGCGGCGCGCTGGTGGAGCCGCTGCCGCACACGCGCATCGACTCACCGCTGGTGTACTGGCTGGTGCTGGCGCCGCGCAGCGAGCAGCGGCCCGAGGTGAAGGCCTTCGCCGACTGGCTGCTCGGCCAGGCCGCCGCCACGCGCAGCGCCATCGGCGACGTACCGGACCCCGACACCGTCGACAACATCGATTGACCATGAACGCGTCCCGTCACAGCGGCAACCTCCGCAGCATCGTCGCCATGCTCATCGCCGTGGGCTTCTTCGCGCTCATGGACGCGGTGCTCAAGACCCTGTCGGCGCGCTACCCGGCGCTGCAGATCGCCGCGCTGCGCGGCCTGACCGCGCTGCCGCTGGTGCTGGCTTACATCGCCTGGCGCGGCACCTGGCACACGGTGCTGCGCGCGCGCTGGCCGCTGCACGCGCTGCGCGGCGTGCTGGGCATCGTCATGCTCACGCTGTTCACGCTGGGCGTGCGCACGCTGCCGCTGTCGGCCGCCTACACCCTGTTCTTCATCGCCCCGCTGCTGATCACCGCGCTGTCGGTGCCGGTCCTCAAGGAGCGCGTGCCGCCCGCGCACTGGTGGGCCATCGCGGTGGGCTTCGGTGGCGTGCTCATCGCCCTGCGGCCCAGCGGCAGCGACCTGCAGGCCGGCCTGGCCACCGCGGGCGGGCTGGCCATCCTGGGCGCGGCGCTGTGCTACGCCGTGGCCGCCGTGGCGGGCCGCCTGGCCAGCCGCAGCGACAGCAGCGAATCGCTGATCCTCACCATGATGCTGTCCATGGCCGTGGGCGCGGGGCTGCTCGCGCTGCCGAACTGGCTGCCGATCGCGCGCGCCGACCTGCCGCTGCTGCTGGCGCTCGCCATCACGGGGTTTTGCGGCCAACTCGCCATCACCGAGGCCTTCCGCCACGGCCAGGCCTCCATCGTGGCGCCCTTCGAATACAGCGCGCTCGCCTGGGGGCTGGGGCTGGACTGGCTGATCTGGCAGACGCTGCCGGGCGCGCACACCTGGCTGGGCGCCGCCATCGTGGTGGGCAGCGGGATCTACCTGGTCCGCCACGAGCGCCGCATCACCGAGGCGCACGCCACGGCCGAGCACCCCTGAGACCACTCAGTTCACCGGCCAGGCCACGCCGGTGTCGCACAGCACGGCGTCCAGCGGCACGTCATGCGGCTCGGGCCGCAGCATGGGCAGGAAGGCGAAGTCGTAGCCCAGCCCCACCGTGAACGGCCGGGGTCGCAAGGTGGCCAGCGTGCGGTCGTAGAAGCCGCCGCCGTAGCCCAGGCGGTAGCCGCCCGGTCCGTACCCGACGCAGGGCACGAAGATCAGCGTGGGATGGACGATCTCGGTGTCCTTGGGCTTGGGGATGCCGTAGGCGTCCTCCTCCATGGGGCAGCCGGGGTACCAGGTGTAGAAGGTCAGCGTCTTGTCGATCTTGTTCACCACCGGCAGGGCGATGCGGCGGTGCCGCTGCTGGCCCTGCGCGTCTTCTTCGAGCCCCGCTTCCTGCCAGCGAAACAGCGCGGGCAGCGGATCGAACTCGCCCTTGATGGGCCAGTAGGCGCCGATGACGCTGTCGGGCCGGTTCACCAGCCACACGCGCATCACCCGCTGCAACTGGTCGTTTCGCCACAGGCGGTCGCCGAGGCGCCGGCGCTTGTCCACCAGCGCCTTGCGCCACTGAGCCTTCTGCTCGCCGGGCGTGCCGCCGGCCGTCTTGTTCACGGGCGGTGGGGAACTCTGGCCGTCGTTGCTGTCCATAATCGGCTGGTGGTCACGAAGGTCGATATGCAGGGATTTCGCAAGCGCTGGATGGCGCGTTTCGCGGCCCGTCCCATTCAGGGGGCGCGGCTCATTATGGCGGCGCTGCTGCTGCCTTCCATGGCGTGGGCGCAGAACGCCGCGTCCGACCAGACCCTGCTCGCCATGAGCGAAGCCTACCGCCGCGGCCAGTCCGGCGAACTCACGCGCCTGCTGCCCGGCGCGCGCGGCCATGTGCTGGAGCCGCTGGCGCGCTACTGGGAAATGCGCCTGCGGCTGGACAGCGCGCCCGCGCCCGAGATCCGCGCCGCACTCGACGCCATGGCCGGCACCTACTGGGAGGACCGGCTGCGCAACGACTGGCTGCTGCAGCTGGGCAAGGCGCGCGACTGGGCGCGCTTCGAGACCGAGCGCCCGCTGTTCCGCATGAACGACGACCGCCAGGTCACGTGCTACACGGTCATGCTGGACGCCGCCGGCAGCCGGCTGCCGCCCGAGGTGGCGGCCGAGCGCGTGCGCGAGCTCTGGCTGGCGCAGCGCGACGCCGAGGACGGCTGCGCCACCGCCGCGCAGGCCCTGCTGGCCAGCGGCCACCTGCGACCCGCCGTGGCCTGGCAGCGCGCGCGGCTCATGATGGAAGTCGGCCGCGGCCGCGCGGCCAGCCAGGCCGTGGGCCTGGTGCAGCCCGAGGCGGTGCCCACGGTGGACGCCGTCGCGGCCAACCCGGCGAAGTACCTCGACGACAAGATCACCGCGATCCGCCCGCGCACCAAGGAGCTGGTCACGCTGGCCATCATCCGCCTGGCTTCGCAGGACCCGGCGGCCGCGGCCAGCGAACTCGACAGCCTGAAGTGGCGCGCCCAGCTCACGGCCGAGGAGCGCGGCTGGCTCTGGGGCGTGATCGGCAAACGCAGCGCGCAGCGCCTGCAGGCCGAGGCGCTGGGCTACTTCGCGCGCGGCGAGCTGCGCTTCATGACCGACGACCACCTGGCCTGGATGGCGCGCGCCGGCCTGCGTCTGGGCCGCTGGGACGCGGTGCGCGACGCCATCTACGCCATGAGTCCCGCGCAGCGCGGCGAAACCGGCTGGACCTATTGGCGCGCGCGCACCATCGAGGCCCTGCAGGACCCCGACGCCAGCGTGGCGCGCGCCCAGGCGCGCGAGATCTACGAGACCATCGCCTCGCCGCGCGACTTCCACGGCATGCTGGCCATGGAGTCGCTGGGCCTGCCCATCGTGGCACCCACGCCACCCGAGCCCCTGACGGCCGAGGAGCGCCGCGCCGCCGAACAGAACCCCGGCCTGCGCCGCGCGCTCACCGCCATCCGCCTGGGCCTGCGCGGCGAAGGCGTGCGCGAGTGGAACTACCAGGTCGCGCTGCACGCACCCGGCGGCATGGGCGACCGCGAGCTGCTCGCCGCCGCCGACCTGGCCTGCCGAGAACAGCTGTGGGACCGCTGCATCAACACCAGCCAGCGCACCCGCGAGGCCATCGACATGCAGCAGCGCTTTCCCACGCCGCACCGCGAGCAGGTGGTGGCCCGCACGCGCGACATCGGCCTGGACCCGGCCTACGTGTATGGCCTGATTCGCCAGGAGAGCCGCTTCGTGGTGGAGGCGCGCTCGCAGGTGGGCGCCTCGGGACTGATGCAGGTGATGCCGGCCACCGCGCGCTGGACGGCCCGCAAGATCGGCCTGTCCAACTTCCAGCCGCAGCAGATCGGCGAGCGCGACACCAACATCCAGATCGGCACCGCCTACCTCAAGTTCGCGCTCGACGACTTCGAGGGCTCGATGCCGCTGGCCGCGGCCGCCTACAACGCCGGCCCCGGCCGCGCGCGCGCCTGGCGCAACGGCCCCGTGCTGCCCGGCGAGATCTGGGCCGAGAACATCCCCTTCGAGGAAACGCGCGACTACGTGCAGCGCGTGCTCACCAACACCGTCAACTACGCCGCGCTCATGAGCGGCGCGCCACAGTCGCTGCGCCAGCGGCTGGGCACCGTCGGGCCGCGCAGCGTGGCGGCACCGGCGGAGAACACCGAGTTGCCATAAGGAGCCATCGCCCCAGGAGGTGCGTCATGAAGAAGGTCCTCGTGCTCGGCGGCACCGGCTTTGTCGGCCGCCACGTCTGCGAGAAGCTGCAGCGGCGCGGCTGGCACATCACGGTGCCCACGCGCCAGCCGGCCAAGGCCACCGCCGTGCTTCCCCTGCCGCGCGTGACGGTGGTCGAGGCCGACGTGCACGACACGCGCCAGCTGCTGCGCCTCATGGAGGGGCAGCACGCGGTGGTCAATCTGGTGGCCATCCTGCACGGCGACGAGGCCGCCTTCGAACGCGTGCACGTGGAGCTGCCACTGGCCATCGCCGAGGCCTGTCTGGCCGACGCGGCCTGCCGCCTGGTGCACCTCAGCGCCCTCGGCGCCTCGCTCGACGGCCCCTCCATGTACCAGCGCAGCAAGGCGCGCGGCGAAGAGGTGCTGCGCGCCTCGGGCCTGGCCCTCACCCTGCTGCGCCCCAGCGTCATCTTCGGGCGCGGCGACCGCTTCCTCAACCTGTTCGCGCGGCTGCAGCGCTTCTCCCCGCTGCTGCCGCTGGCCGGCGCCGACACGCGCCTGCAGCCGGTGTGGGTGGAAGACGTGGCCGAGGCGGTCGCGGCCTGCCTGGACGACGACGCGCGGGGGCGCGCCAGCATCGGCCGCACCATCGAGTGCGCGGGGCCGGAGGTGCTGGAGCTGCGCGAGCTGGTGCGGCTCGCCGGCCGGCTGGGCAGCACCCCGCGTCCCGTGGTCCCCTTGCCGCTGGCCGTTGGCCGCTGGCAAGCCGCTCTGCTGGAACTGCTGCCCGGCGAGCCGCTCATGAGCCGCGACAACGTGGCCTCGCTGTCGGTGCCCAACGTCGCCAGCGGCGCGCTGCCGGGCCTGGACAGCCTGGGCATCGCGCCCGCCAGCGTGCACGCCATCGCGCCCACCTACCTGGGCGAGCGCAACCCGCGCAGCCAGCTACTGCATTTGCGGCAGCAGGCGCGACGTTGATCGCTTCATCATCGCTATCGCGTCCGTCGAACGGTACGGGGGTGGTGTTTCGGGGCACACTCGCGCCTCCGCAAATGAGTACCTTTCACTGATAGGTGGACCATGACCCAGTACGACGGTTTTTCGCCCCCTTCCCGCCACGCCAGCCCACCGCGCAGCGAAAACCAGCGCGATGTGGTCAACCGGCTCAAGCGCATCGAGGGGCAGATCCGCGGTCTCATCGACATGGTGCAGACCGAGCGCTCCTGCGAAGAGGTGGCCCAGCAGATGTCGGCGGCGCGCAAGGCCATGGACAAGGCCTTCTACCGCATGATGGCCTGCTCCCTGATGACCGCCGTCTCCGAGTCCGCGGGTGAAGGATCGGCCATGCGCGACGTGGAGCGCTCCACGCGCATCCTCGAAAAATACGCCTGAGCGCAGCGCACCCGGGCATTCATGACGGGCCCGCATCCATCGGGCCCGTTTTTCGCATCGATTCGGCCGCCGGGGGCGCCTAGCATGCGGGGTTCTCACGGAGCCCGTCCATGCCCCTGCAACTGTTCATCGGCAACAAGAATTACTCGTCCTGGTCCATGCGTCCCTGGGTGCTCATGCGCCAGGCCGGCATCCCGTTCGAGGAAGTCCTCATCCGCTTCGACTCCTTCGAAGCCGACTCCGTCTTCAAACAGCGCGTGAAGGCCGTCAACCCGCTCGGCAAGGTGCCGGCACTGGTCGACGACGGCTTCGCCATCTGGGACTCGCTGGCCATCGCCGAGTACCTGGCCGAACGCTTCCCCGATAAGTCGCTCTGGCCCACCGACGCCCGCCAGCGCGCCCGCGCGCGCAGCATCTGCGCGGAGATGCACAGCGGCTTCTCGGCCCTGCGCAACCACTGCCCCATGAACATCGAGGCCTCGCTGCCCGAGACCGGCGCCCTGCTCTGGCGCGACCAGGCCGGCCTGCGCGCCGACGTCGCGCGCCTGGAGGCCATGTGGGGCGAGCTGCTCGCCGCCCAGCCCGACGACGGCCTGCTGTTCGGCGCCTTCAGCATCGCCGACGCCTTCTTCGCGCCCGTGTGCACGCGCATCCGCACCTACGCCCTGCCGGTGTCGGATGGGGTGCGCGCCTACGTCGACCGCGCGCTCGCCCTGCCCGGCGTAAGGTCCTGGGTGGACGGCGCCCTGAAAGAGCGCGACTTCATCGATTTCGACGAGCCCTACCGCCTGCGCCCGACCGCCCGCTGACACCCACGGCCGAGCCCCGCGCGGGACCGGCCCGAACCGGCCACCTACACTCGCGCCCATGCAGATCTATCTGGTGGGCGGCGCGGTGCGCGACGCGCTCATGGCGCGCGAACTCGGGCTGCCGGCGCCCGCGCAGGCCGACCGCGACTGGGTCGTCGTCGGCGCCACGCCCCAGGCCATGGTGGCCGAGGGCTACGAGCCCGTGGGGCGCGACTTTCCCGTCTTCCTGCACCCCCGCACCCACGAGGAATACGCGCTCGCGCGCACCGAGCGCAAGACGGCCCCCGGCTACCACGGCTTCGCCTTCCACGCCGAGCCCGACGTCACGCTCGAACAAGACCTGGCGCGCCGCGACCTCACCATCAACGCCATGGCCGTGGCGGCGCAGGACGCCGAGCACCCCGACAGCGCCCCGCTGATCGACCCCTGGGGCGGCCTGGCCGACCTGCGCGCGCGCACGCTGCGCCACGTCACCGAGGCCTTCGCCGAGGACCCGGTACGCATCCTGCGGCTGGCGCGTTTTCGGGCGCGCTGGCCCGGCTTCGACGCCGCGCCCGAAACCGCCGCGCTGATGCGCGCCATGGTCGAGCGCGGCGAGGCCGACCACCTGGTGGCCGAGCGCGTGTGGCAGGAGGTGTCGCGCGGCCTGATGGAGGCCCGGCCCGGCCGGCTGCTCGACACCCTGCGCGACTGCGGCGCCCTGCCCCGGCTGTTGCCGCCGGCCGCGCGAGCGCAGGCGGGCCGGCTGCCCACGGCGCTGCCCGGCGAGGCCGACGGCCACCCGCTGTTCACCGGCGCGTCGCTGGCCGTTCGCTGGGCCTGGCTGGTGGCGCCGCTCGACGCGGCCGCCCAGCAGGCCCTGGGCGCGCACTGGCGCGTGCCCAATGCCCTGCAGGCGCTGGCGCAGATGGCGCAGCGCGAGCGCGCCGACTGGCCCGCGCCCGAGGCCCTGGACGCCACCGAGGCGCTGCGGCGCCTGCTGCGCTGCGACGCCCTGCGCAAACCCGAGCGTTGCCGCGAACTGCTGCGGGTGATCGAGGGCCTGGCCCTGGCGGATCCCGACGGTGGCGACACGGTGCGGCGCAGCATCCGCCGCCTGGACCGGGCGCTGCAGGCCCTGCTGGGCTTCGACAGCGCCGCCGCCGTGCGCCAGGCCCAGGCCGATGGCGCCACGGGGGAGCAGATAGGTGAGCGCCTACACACCGCTCGCCTCCAATATTTGCTGCAACGCGGCATCTGGAACGACTGAAGCCGCGCGCGTCAAGCGCCGGCGCAGTCTCTCACCCAAGGGCTCGGACAAAGCCGCCGCGGCTTGCCCCAGGGGCGGGGCCACGGTACGGTGGCGGGCTGATGACGACGCTGCCCACGCTGTCGACCCATGGGTCGGCACTGTTTCTGGACTTCGACGGCACCCTGGCCGAACTGGCCAGCCGACCCGATGCGGTGCGGATCCCTCCCGATTTGCCGAGCCTGCTCGATGCCCTGCACGAGCGGCTGGGGGGCGCGCTCGCGCTGGTCACCGGCCGCGCCCGCATCGACCTGCAGCGCTGGCTGCCGGTGCAGCGCTGGCCCGGCGCCTTCGAACACGGCGCGCTGCGCGTGGGCGCCGATGGCGTCGACCGACTGGCCGTGACGCCCGAGCTGGGCCCCGTGGTGGTGGCGGCGCAGGCCTTCGCCGCCCGCCACCCGGCACTGCTGCTGGAGGTGAAGCAGACCGCCCTGGCCCTGCACTACCGCGCCGCGCCCGAACTGGGGCCGGCCTGCGTGGAGGCGCTGTTCCAGGCCATCGCCAACCACCCCGATCTGCGCCTGCTGCAGGGCAAGGCCGTGGTGGAGGTGAAGGCCGCGCACACCAGCAAGGGCGCCGCCATCGCCGGCTTCCTGCGCGAGCCGCCCTTTGCCGGCCGCCGGCCGGTGTTCGCGGGCGACGACGTGACGGACGAGGACGGCTTCGCGGTGGTCCAGTCGCACGGCGGCGACGGCATCAAGGTGGGCCAGGGGCCGAGCGCGGCGCGCCTGCGCTGCGACAGCCCCCAGGCCCTGCGCGACTGGTTGCGACAACAAACGTACGAGGTTTCGCCATGACCCCAGCGAGTGGATTTGCCTCGCCAGAAGCCGCCTCGCTGCACCTGGGCGTGATCGGCAATTGCACCATCGGTGCGCTGGTCGACTCGCGCGCGCGCATCGTCTGGAGCTGCCTGCCACGCTTCGACGGCGACCCCGTGTTCTGCTCGCTGCTGGGCGGCTCCGACGGCGAGTCCGGCTCCTGGGCCATCGAGATCGAGGACCTGGCCGAGACGCGCCAGCGCTACGAACCCAACACCGCCGTGCTCGTGACCGAGCTGTGGGACCGGCACGGCCAGGGCCTGCAGGTGGTCGATTTCGCGCCGCGCTTTGCCGCGCGCGGGCGCTTCTTCCGGCCCATGCAGATCGTGCGGCGCGTGCGCGCGCTCAAGGGCACGCCGCGCATCCGCGTGCGTCTGGCGCCGCGCTTCCATTGGGGCTCTCAGGCGCCGCGCATCACCTCGGGCAGCAACCACGTGCGCTACGTGGGCGAGGACCTCACCCTGCGCCTCTACACCGACGCACCCATCAGCCACGTGCTCTCCAGCGAGCCCTTCCTGCTGGTGCATGAGCACAACTTCCTGCTCGGCCCCGACGAAACCGTGGCCGGCAGCGTGAGCGACGTGGCGCGCCACTTCGAACAGGAAACGCGCGCCTACTGGCGCACCTGGAGCCAGCGCCTGGCGCTGCCGCTGGAGTGGCAGGAGGCGGTGATCCGCGCGGCCATCACGCTCAAGCTCTCGCTGTTCGAAGACACCGGCGCCATCGTCGCGGCCATGACCACCAGCATCCCCGAGGCGCCGAACAGCCAGCGCAACTGGGACTACCGCTACTGCTGGCTGCGCGACGCCTTCTTCGTGGTGCGCGCGCTCAACAGCCTGTCCGAGATCGGCACCATGGAGGACTACCTGCGCTGGCTGTCCGACGTGGTGGTGGGCAGCGCGCGCCTGGACAGCGGCGGCCATGTGCAGCCGCTCTTCGGCGTGGGGCTGGAGCGCCATTTGCCGGAGCGCGTCGTCGACACCCTGCCGGGCTACCGCGGCATGGGCCCGGTGCGCGCGGGCAACCAGGCGCACGAACACTTCCAGCACGACGTGTACGGCAACATCGTTCTCGCGTCCTCGCAGGCCTTCCACGACCGCCGGCTGCTGCACCCGCCGGGGCGCGCCGAGTTCGAGCGGCTGGAGGCCGTGGGCGAGCATGCGCGGCGCGTCTTCGACCAGCCCGACGCCGGCATGTGGGAGCTGCGCACCCGCGCGCGCGTGCACACCTCCTCGGCGCTGATGAACTGGGCCGCCTGCGACCGGCTGGCCAAGATCGCGCGCACCCTGCACCTGCCCGATCGCGCCGCCTATTGGGCTGGCCACGCGCAGGCCATGCGCGAGCGCATCCTGGCCGAGTCCTGGAGCGAGCAGCGCCAGGCCTTCGCCGCGGCCTTCGGCGACCACGACCTGGACGCCAGCGTGCTGTTGATGGCCGAGGTCGGCTTCATCGACCCCAAGGACCCGCGCTTCCTTTCCACGCTGCACGCGCTGGAAGCCCACCTGTGCGACGGCCCCTACATGCGCCGCTACGAGGCCGCCGACGACTTCGGCAAGCCCGAAGTGGCCTTCAACATCTGCACCTTCTGGCGCATCGACGCGCTGGCGCGCACCGGGCGCGTGCGCGAGGCGCGCGAGGTCTTCGAGGCCATGCTCGCGGTGCGCAACCCGCTGGGCCTGCTGTCCGAGGACACGCACGCCACCACCGGCGAAATGTGGGGCAACTTCCCGCAGACCTATTCGATGGTGGGACTGATCAACGCCGCCGTTCGCCTGTCGGCGCACTGGGATTCGGTGGTATGAGCCGCCTCGTCGTCGTCTCCAACCGCATCGCCGATCCGCGCAAGACCGCGGCCGGCGGCCTGGCCGTGGCCCTGGGCCAGGCACTGGAGGCCAGCGGCGGCCTGTGGTTCGGCTGGAGCGGGCGCATCGCCGAGAACGGCGCGCCCGGCCAGGGCGAGGTCAACCGCCAGCAGGCCGGCGCGGTGCAGCTCGTCACCCTGGACCTCAGCCGCGAGGACCACGACAGCTACTACCTGAACTACAGCAGTGGCGTGCTGTGGCCGGTGCTGCACTACCGCCTCGATCTGGCCGACTTCGACAGCGGCGGCATCGCGGGCTACCGGCGCGTGAACCAGCTCTTCGCGCAGAAACTCAAGGCCCTGCTGCGGCCCGACGACATCATCTGGGTGCACGACTACCACCTGATCCCGCTGGCGGCCGAGCTGCGCGCCATGGGCTGCGAGCAGCGCATCGGCTTCTTCCTGCACGTGCCCTTGCCGCCACCGCTGATGCTGGCCGCGCTGCCCGAACACGACTGGCTGATGCGCTCGCTCTTCGCCTACGACCTCGTGGGTTTCCAGAGCCAGACCGACGTGACGCACTTCGAGCGCTACGCCAGCGACGAACTGCGCGCGCAGTGGGTGGGCCAGCACGGCTGGCACGCCTTCGGCAAGACCCTTCAGGTGCGCGCCTTCCCCATCGGCATCGACGTGGACGAGTTCCAGGCCCTGGGCGAAGGCAAGGACGCGCGCGAGATGTTCGAGCAATTGCGCAGCGACTACGCGCGCCGCCGCCTGCTGGTGGGCGTGGAGCGCATGGACTACTCCAAGGGCCTGCCGCAGCGCCTCAAGGCCTTTCGCACCCTGCTGCAGAACTACCCCGAGAACCAGGGCAGCGCCACGCTGATCCAAATCGCCTCGCCCAGCCGCGAATCGGTGGACGCCTACGCCGCGCTGCGCGCCGAACTGGAGAGCCTGTCGGGCGCCATCAACGGCGAGCACGGCGAACTCGACTGGATGCCGCTGCGCTACATCCACCGCAACGTGGCACGCAAGCGCCTGCCCGGCCTGTACCGCGCGGCCGCCGTGGCCCTGGTCACGCCGCTGCGCGACGGCATGAACCTGGTGGCCAAGGAATTCGTGGCCGCGCAGGACCCGGCCGACCCCGGCGTGCTCGTGCTCTCGCGCTTCGCGGGCGCGGCCGAACAATTGAGCGAGGCCCTGCAGGTCAACCCCTACGACACGGCGCGCACGGCCGAAACCATTCAGCGCGCGCTGCAGATGCCGCTGGCCGAGCGCCAGCAGCGCCACGCGGCGCTGCTGCAACGCATCCGCGCGCAGGACGTGCACTGGTGGCGCGAAAACTTCCTGCGCGCCTTGCGCGACACACAAGAACCGGAGAAAGAACCATGAACGAGAACCTCATCGACGTCGCCACCGGCTGGTGGCAGGGACTGGGCAGCCTGGCCACCAGCGGGCTGCGCATCGTGCTCATCCTGATCCTGGCCTGGGTCGTGGTCGGCGTCGCCCAGCGCGCCATCCGCCTGCTGCGCAACCGCGTGGCCGGCCGGCTCGACGACGACCGCGAGGCGATCAAGCGCGCGGAGACGCTCAGCCGCGTGTTCCGCTACCTGGTGGTGGTGGTGGTCAGCCTGATCGCGGGCATGCTGGTGCTGGGCGAGCTGGGCGTATCGGTGGCGCCCATCCTCGGCGCCGCGGGCGTGGTCGGCCTGGCCGTGGGTTTTGGCGCGCAGAGCCTGGTGAAAGACTACTTCACCGGCTTCTTCCTGCTGCTGGAGAACCAGATCCGCCAGGGCGACGTGGTGCAGCTGGGCAGCCACTCCGGGGTGGTCGAGGAGGTCACGCTGCGCTACGTGCAGCTGCGCGACTACGACGGCAATGTGCACTACGTGCCCAACGGCACCATCACCACGGTCATCAACATGACGCGCGGCTTCAGCCAGGCGGTCTGCGACATCGCCGTCTCGGTGCACGAGGACGTGGACGCCGTGGTCCGGGTCATCCGCGAGGTCGCCGCCGGGCTGCGGGCCGACGAGGCCTTCGGCGAACGCATCCTGGCCGACCTGGAAGTGGCGGGCGTGGAGCGCTGGGACAACGCCTCGGTGGTGATCCGCTGCCGCTTCCGCACCCTGCCCATTGAGCAGTGGGGCATCCGCCGCGAGTTCCTGCGCCGGCTCAAAGGCGCGTTCGTCGCGCGCGGCATCCGCCTGCCCTACCCCAACCTCACGGTGCACGCCGACGCCGAGGCCGCCAACGCCGCCAGCCTGCGCGAGGCCGCCGCCGCCGCGGCCGCGCGCTGAGGCCCCGGGCCGGCGCCCCGCCGTGGTGCGATTGCCCGAGCGCGGCAGGCAGGATTTCCGGACGGCCTTGGCCCCGCGGGCGACCCGGTGCCACCATGGCTCCTCCTACCGCCGGAGGCCGCCATGCCCTCAAGCAACCCGCTCAACCCGCCGCTCGCCGAAGGCATCCGGCGCCTGGGGTTTCGCAAGTGGTACGAGCGCGAGCTGCTCTCCAGCCACGCGCACATGGCCCTGGCGGTGCTGGCCGCCGTGGCCATGCTGGCGAGCTTCGAGGCCTTCGATGGCGCCAGCGCGGGCGAGAAGCTGATGAACACCGCCTTCGTGGTGCTCACCGCCGGCATCACGCTGTGGGCGCTGCAGCGCTACACCTACCTGCTGATGCACGCCGAGGAAGTGGCCAACCAGGCCAACTGCCCGCGCTGCCACGCCTACGGGCAGCTGAGCCTGTCGGAGCGGCCGGTGCGCGGCGGCGAGGACGGCGCGGCGCGCCTGGTGCCGGTGTGCTGCAAGCGCTGCGCGTTCGAGTGGGACGTGGACGATAGCTAGCGCGCGCCGTCGCGCGCCTCCGCCGCCGCCTTCACATGCCCGCGAACACCGAATCGCTCTCCGCGTGGGCCGAGCCCACGAAGACACGCAGCATCGGGCCCTGCAGGTCGTGCTCCCACAGGCGGCCCTGGATGGTGAACTGGCGGCCGCCGACGCGGAACACGTCGCCCGGTATGGGCGCGGCGCCGTGGCCGCGCCAGTAGTCGGGCACCACCAGCTGCATGCGCCGCAGCCAGGCCTGGTCCTCGGGGGTGAAGACGAGCACGGTTCTGAGCGGGGTGGTCATGGGGTCTCCTGGTGGCGCGGCGGGCGAGGGCCCAGGTTAGCGCAAGGCGCGGCTCAGTCCAAGCCGTCCAGGCCGCGCGCCGCGCCCAGCAGCGCGGGCGATTCGCGCGCGGTGATCACCCACACCGGAATGGCGCGCAGGTAGCCGTTGAAGCGGCCCTTGTCCTCGAAGCGCGCGCGAAAGGGCGAGGTGTCGAACCAGGCGCCCAGGCGCGGCACGATGCCGCCGCCCAGGTACACCCCGCCGCGCGCGCCCAGCGTGAGCGCGAGGTTGCCGGCCACCGAGCCCAGCAGCGCGCAGAACAGGTTCAGCGCCTCCAGCGCCTGCGGTTGGCCGTGCTGGAGCGCGGCCTCGGTCACGTCGGCCGCGCGCTGCACGCCCCGCACGGCCACGCCGTCGGCTTCGCAGAGCACCCGGAAGCTGTCGAGCAGGCCCGCGCCCGAGCACACGCGCTCGGCCGAGGCCCGGCCGTGGCGCGCCGCCAGCGCGTCCATCAGCAAGCGCTCGCGCGGCGTGGCGGCCGGCAGCGTGACGTGGCCGCCCTCGCCCTCCAGCGGCACCCAGCCGTCGGCGCCGCAGGGCAGCAGACCCGACACGCCCAGCCCCGTGCCAGGGCCCAGCAGAGCGCGCGCGGCGCGCGGCACGGCATCGCCGCCGCCCAGTTGGCGCAGATCGCTCGCCGGCAGCACCGGCAGCGCCAGGGCCAGGGCGGTGAAGTCGTTGAGCACGCGCAGCCGCTCCCAGCCCATCTCGGCCCGCAGCGCGCGCTGCGAGAAGGCCCAGTCGTGGTTGGTCATGCGCACCGCGTCGCCCGTGACCGGGTTGGCGATGGCGATGGCCGCGGCGCGCACGCGGCGCGGGCCCAGCCCACCCAGGTACTCGCGCAGGGCGTCCTGCACACCCGGGTAGCGGGCCACGGGCAGCACGCGCACATCGCTCAAGGGCTCACCGGGCGCGGACTGGAAGGCGAAACGGGCGTTCGTGCCGCCGATGTCGGCGAGCAGCCGGCCACCGGGGCTGGGGATGCGCTGGCTCATGGCGGCCGATGATAGGCCGCGCCCACTCAGCGGGGCAGGTGGGCGCGCACCCAACGCACGATGTCGGCCGCGCCCATGGCGCCGGGCTGGCGCGCGATCTCGCGGCCGCCCGAGAACAGCGCCAGCGTGGGAATGCTGCGGATGTTCATGGCCGCCGACAGCCCGGGCGCCTCTTCGGTGTTGAGCTTCACCAGCCGCACGCGCGGCTCGAGTTCGCGCGCCGCCGCCTCGAACTGCGGGGCCATCGCACGGCAGGGGCCGCACCAGGGCGCCCAGAAGTCCACCAGCACCGGCAGGCTGGAGCGTTCGATGGTCTTGCGCAGGCCGGCCTCGTCCAGCGCCACCGGCGCGCCCGTGAACAGCGGGGCGTGGCAGCGGCCGCAATCCGGCGCGCGGTCCAGCGCGTCGGGCGCGAGCCGGTTGGTGGTGCCACAGTGCGGGCAGACGAGGTGCAGGGGGGCGGCGGGGGCGTTCATGACCCCCAGATGAAGGCCGGCGCGCCGATTGCAAGCCCGCGGGCTCAGACCAGGTAGCCGATGAGGCTGGCGATGAAGCTCAGCAGCACGGTGCTGGCGAAAGGCAGGAACCAGTCGCGGCCAAAGGCGCGGAAACGCAGATCGCCCGGCAGCCGACCCAGGCCCAGGCGGCGCAACAGCGGCGTGGCCCAGCTGATGAGCAGCAGCGCCAGGAAGATGACGATCATCCAGCGGATCATGCTCAGAGCCGGTGGGTGCGGTCGCCCTGCGCGAAGCCGATCGGCGTCCAGCCCCCGGCGCTGGCGGGCGGCGCCAGCGCGATGACCTTGAACAGCTCGCCCATCTCGTGCTCAAGCACCAGCATCTGCATGCGCGAGCGCTCGCGCGGGTCGGCGCCCTGGGCGAGTTCGACCAGGCCCAGGTTGATGAGGAAGCGCCCCTGGCTGGTGTAGCCGATGACGTCCAGCCCCGCGTCCTGCGCCGCCAGCGCCACGCCGGTGAAGTTCACGTGCGCGGTGATGTCCTTCTCGCCCGGGTGATCGAGCACGGCGTCGTCGCTGCGGTGGGCGCGGTGCGCCACCAGCGTGCCCATGTGGCGCTGCGGGTGGTAGTACTCGGCCTCGGGGAAGCCGTAGTCGATGAACAGGGCCGCGCCGCGCGCGAGCCGGTCGGCGATGGTGCGCACGAAGGCCTCGACCTGCGGGTGCACCTCGGTGGTGTAGTCGTGCTCGCCGGGCACCGCCAGCGGCGGGCGCAGGGCGGTGGGCCGGTCCGCCCAGGCAAAGCCCTCGCCGGCGCGCACGACCACCCGCTCGTGCCAGACCCCGCCGAGGCGCGCCAGCGGCGTCACGGGAATGGCGTCGAGGATTTCGTTGCCCACCAGCACGCCCTCGAAGCGCTCGGGCAGCACCTCGACCCAGCGCACGCGGTCGCCGAAGGCCGCGAGGCGCTCGCGCTGGCGCTGGCGCAGCTCGCCCGGCAGGTCGACGATGGTGTAGCGCTCCAGGCGCTCGCCCGCCGCGTCCAGCGCCGCGATCAGCCCGGCCGCCAACGCCCCGCTGCCGGCGCCGAACTCCCACACCTCGCGCGTGCCCGTGGCCTGCAGGGCCTGCGCCACCTGGCGGGCCAGCGCGCGGGCGAACAGCGGCGTGAGCTCGGGTGCGGTGACGAAATCGCTGCCCTGGGCCGGGAAATGGCCGAATTTGGGCGTGGCCGTGGCGTAGTAGCCCAAGCCCGGCTCGTACAGCGCCATGCTCATGAAGCGCTCGAAGGGGATGTGGCCACCGGCCGCGTCGATGGCCGTGCCGATGCGCGCCGACAGGGCGCTGGCTACACTCCCGGGCTGGTTCACGAATGGGGCGTTCACGCGCCGATTGTCACCCATGCCCTCCCCTCATCCGCCCCGCACCGCGCTGGTCACCGGCGCCGGCCGGCGCCTGGGCCGGGAGATCGCCCTCACCCTGGCGCGCGCCGGCTGGAACGTGGCCGTGCACCACCGCCACTCGCTCGACGAGGCCCGCCAGACGGCGGCCGACTGCGAGGCCGCGAGCGGCCGCGCCGGCAGCGCCCACACCTTCTTCGCCGACCTGTCGGACGAGGCCGGCGCGCGCGCCCTGCTGCCCGCCGTGGCCGCGCGCTTCGGCGCCGTGGACGCGGTGGTCAACAGCGCCTCCACCTTCGAGCACGACAGCGCCGGCAGTTTCGACTTCGCCACCATGGAAGCCCACCTGCGCGCCAACACCGGCGCGCCCGTGCTGCTGGCCCAGGCCCTGCACGCCCACCTGGCCGAGCGCGACGCGCGCGGCGCGGTGGTCAACCTGCTGGACCAGAAACTGTGGAACATGAACCCCGACTTCTTCAGCTACACCCTGTCCAAGGCGGCGCTGGAGGCAGCCAACACCATGCTGGCGCTGGCCCTGGCCCCGCGCGTGCGGGTGGTGGGCGTGGCACCCGGGCTCACGCTCACCAGCCACCTGCTCAGCGACGAGCGCTTCGAGCAGCTGCACCGCCAGTCGCCGCTGGGCCGCTCCTCCACCGCGGCCGACGTGGCCGCCGCCGTGGCCTTCGCGCTGGACAACGGCTCCATCACCGGCACCACGCTGCTGGTGGACGGCGGCCAGCACCTGATGCGCTTCGAGCGCGACTTCTCCCTCATGTGAGGACCGCATGATCCCCACGACCGCCGCCACCCAGATCCTCACCCTCACCGGCCTGCGCTTCGACGCCAACCTGGGCATCCTCGACCGCGAAAAACACGCGCCGCAGCCCATTCAGGTGGACGCCGAGCTCAACCAGGGCACGCAGCCCCTGCTGCCCAAGGACGACGACATCACCCACGTGCTCGATTACCGCAAGGTGCGCCAGATCATCATCGACGAGTGCACCGCCGAGCACGTGAACCTGCTGGAGAGCCTGATCGGCAAGCTCACGCGCCGGCTCATGCAGCTGCCCGGCGTGATCGGCGTGCGCGTGAAGATCGCCAAGCTGGAAATCTTCGAGGACTGCGAGGTCGCCATCCGCATGGAAAGCGGGCAGTGGTGAACAGAGACACCCCCTGCGGCGCTGCGCGCCTCCCCCCTCCAGGGGGGCGATGCCGACGGCCCGGCGAAGCCGGCTCCGTGGCATCGCCGGGTTATGCGGGCTGGCGCTCGCCAAGGAATGGCCATGAACATTGAACTGGAAAACCACAAGCTCGAGAAGCGGCTGTGCCGCGAGGTCGGGCGCGCCATCGTCGACTACAACATGATCGAGGAAGGCGACCGCGTCATGGTCTGCCTCTCGGGCGGCAAGGACAGCTATGGCCTGCTCGACATCCTGCTGAAGCTGCAGCAGCGCGCGCCGGTGAAGTTCGAACTGATCGCGGTCAACCTCGACCAGAAGCAGCCCGGCTTCCCCGAACACGTGCTGCCCGAGTACCTGACGAAGCTGGGCGTGAGGTTCCACATCGAGAACCAGGACACCTATTCCATCGTCAAGCGCGTGATCCCCGAGGGCAAGACCCTGTGCAGCCTGTGCAGCCGGCTGCGCCGCGGCATCCTCTACCGCGTGGCCGACGAACTCGGCGCCACCAAGATCGCGCTCGGCCACCACCGCGACGACATCCTGCAGACCCTGCTGCTCAACCTGTTCTTCGGCGCCAAGCTCAAGGGCATGCCGGCCAAGCTGGTGAGCGACGACGGCAAGCACGTGGTGATCCGGCCCCTGGCCTACGTGCCCGAGAAAGACCTGGTGCGCTGGGCCGAGCTGCGCCAGTTCCCCATCATTCCCTGCACCCTGTGCGGCAGCCAGGAAAACCTGCAGCGCAAGCAGGTGGGCAACCTGCTGCGCGAGTGGGAGAAGAAGTACCCCGGCCGGGTGGAGAACATGGCCAGCGCGCTGCAGAACGTGGTGCCCAGCCACCTGATGGACCGCGCGCTGTTTCCGTTTGAAACGCTGCGCGCCACCGGCGTGCCGGACGACAGCGGCGACAAGGCCTTCGACGACGAGCCCGTGGCCGCGCCGGCCGCGCAGCCCTGCGCCGCGCCCGCGCCGCAGGGGAACCCGGCCGCGCCGCGCGCGGTCATACCCATCGCCACCGAAGCCAGCTGAGGCGCATCCGCACCACGCCAGCCACGAAGGGCCCCTCAACGCAGGAGACGTCCATGCCCTCGATCCGCCTTTTCGTCCTTGCCCTGGCCGCGCTGCTGCTGTCGGGCTGCGCGTCCGTCATCCTGGTCGACAACCAGGTGGAGAGCTTTCCGCGCTGGCAGGACCGCGCGGCCCATGCGACGGTGCCCACGCCGCCGCAGGTCTACCGCTTCGAGCGCCTGCCCTCGCAGCAACAGGACCAGCGCGCCGCGCGCGGCCAGGACGAGCTGGAGCGCTACGCCGAGGCCGCGCTGGCCAAGCTGGGCTGGACGCGCGCCGCCGCCAACGTGTCGGCCCCCTGGGCGGTTCAGGTGGGCGCCAGCAACGTGCGCCTACCGCGCGCGCCCTGGGAAGACCCCTGGGACACCTGGGGCTGGGGCCCCTTCGGATCGCCTTTCGCCATGCCCGGGCGCGACTACGTGGTCACGGGCACCGGCCAGGTGGTCTTCTTTCCCATGATGGCCCCGCGCTTCGAGACCCCCTACTACCAGCGCGCGGTGTCGCTGGTGATCCGCGACGCCGCCAGCGGGCGCGTGGTGTACGAAACGCGCGCCGCGCACGATGGCCGCTGGAACAGCACACCCGCGCTGTGGACGGCCATGCTCGACGCCGCGCTGCAGGGCTTCCCGGCGCCGCCCGCGGGCCTGCGGCAGGTCAACATCGAAGTGCCACGCTGAGGCGCCTCAGGCCGGCGCGGCGGCCAACAGTTCCCGGATCGCCAGCGCCAGCGCGTCCATGCTGTCCTGCTTGGACAGCACCTCGTGCACCCCGGCGGCGGCGGCCTCGCTCACCAGCCACTCGTTCACCTGCCCCGACACGATGGCAACGCGCAAGGCCGGGCGCAGCAGCCGCACGGCGCGCGCCACGTCCAGGCCCGACAGGCCTGGCATGTTCTGGTCCGTCACCAGCAGATCCGCGGGCTCATCGGGGTGGGCCTTGAGCCAGTCGAGGGCCGTCTCGCCCGAGGCGAACGGCGTCACCCGCACGCCGTGGCGGCCGAGCAGGCGCTGCACCAGCCCCACCAGCGCCTCGTAGTCGTCCACGTACAGCACATGCCGTCCGCTCAGGGCGTGCAGCGGCGCCGGGTCGGTGCGCGCTGCGGGCAAGGGCGCGACCGGGGCGCCGTCCCCCGCCGCCAGCGGCAGGTAGACATCGAACCGGGTGCCCTGCCCCGGGGTGCTGTCCAGGGTGATGGTGCCCTTGTGCGCTTTCACGATGCCGTGCACCACCGCGAGCCCCAGCCCCGTGCCTTCGCCGGGCGGCTTGGTGGTGAAGAAGGGTTCGAACACGCGCCGCCGCGTATCGGCGTCCATGCCGGGCCCGTTGTCGGCCACGCTCAGGCAGGCATAGTCACCGGGGCCCATGCCGCCCAGGCGCAGCGCCCGCGCGGCGTCCACGGATTCGGGGCCCAGGGCCACGGTGATCTCGCCGGCACGGCCCGAGAAAGCCTGCCAGGCGTTGCTGCACAGGTTCATCAGCACCTGCTGCACCTGGGTGCCGTCGGCCATGACATACAGCGGTTCCGGCGACAAGCGCGTGTCCAGGCGCACGCCCGCCGGCAGCAGTGTGCGCATCAGGCGCAGCGCTTCGTCCACCAGGGGCAATAGGGCTTGCCGCTCCATGGTCTGGGCCTGGCGGCGGCTGAAGGTGAGGATCTGCTGCACGAGCTGGCGGGCGCGGATGGCCGCACGATTGATCTCGGCCAGGCTTTCCTGCGCGGGATGCTCGGGTCCGACGTCCTCGCGGGCCAGCACCAGGTTGCCCAGGATGGCCGCCAGCAGGTTGTTGAAATCGTGCGCCACGCCGCCGGCCAGGGTGCCAATGGCCTCCATCTTCTGGCGCTCGCGCAACTGCGCCTCGAACTGGCGCTGCTGCTCCTCCGCCTGTTTGATCTCGGTGATGTCGGTGTGGGTGCCGACCAGGCGCGTCGGGCGGCCCTGGGCGTCGCGCTCCACCGCGGCGCCGCGCGTGAGCACCCATATCCAGCGACCATCGCGCGTGCGAACCCGGTGCTCGTTGCGGTAGGCGGCTATGCGCCCCTCGAAATGCGCCTGGCGCGCGACGAGCATGGCGGCCAGGTCGTCCGGGTGCGTGCGCTCGTCCAGGTCGGCGGCGAAGCCACGAAAGTCCTCGCGCGAATAGCCGTACATCGACAGCAGGCTGTCGGACAGGTATTCCTCGCCCGTGACCAGGTTCCAGTCCCACACGCCGTCGCCCGCGCTCTCCAGCGCCATCTTCCAGAGCGCCTCGCTGCGGTGCAGCGCCTCTTCCATGCGCTTGGGTTCGGTGATGTCGAGCAGAACGCCTACGCGGTGCACGCCCTCCTCGTCGCGGTAGACCTCGCAGGAGCGGTTGTGCACCCACTTGAGGACGCCATCGGGAGTGACGACGCGAAACTCGCCCGAGAGCACCGCCTTGCCATCCAGCAGCGCCTGCGTTTCGGCCGCCAGGCGCAGGCCTTCGTCCGGGTGCAGAAGGCGCGAGATCAGCGTGGGGTCGTCCACCAGGGCCTCGGGCTCGACGCCCAGCAACTCGCGTGCGCCCGAGCTCACGTAGCGGTAGCGGCGCGTGCCGTCGTGGCGCACGACGATGGAAAACACCACGCCGGGAATCTGGTCCGCCAGCGCCTGCATGCGCTCCTGCTGTTCCCGGAGGAAGCGCTGCTGCTGCACGCGCTCGGTGATGTCTTCCACCGTGCCTTCGTAGTGCAACACCTGGCCTGCCCCGTCGCGCACGGCGTGCGCGTTCTCGCTGACCCAGGCGCGCTCGCGCGTCTTGTGGCGGTAGACCTCCGACACGAAGCCGCGCACGAAGCCGTCGCGTTCGAGCAGGTGGCGGAATTCGTCGCGCCGGCGCGGGTCCACGTACCACTCGGAGGCGATGTCGCCGACGCCGGCGATCAGCGCGGTCTCGCTGTCGTGGCCGTTGAAGCGCACCAGGGCCTCGTTGGCCCGGATCATCCGGCCGTCGGGGGCGCTGCGGTAGGCGCCGATCGGCAGGAAGTTGAACAGCGATGAGAAGTCGCCATCGGGCGTGGCCATGCGCGGCATTGTCTCGCAAGGACCGGTACATTTCATCCAGATCGACCCACCCCACGGACGCCCCTTGCAAGTCACCCGCCTCCTGGCCGTGCGCCACGGTGAGACCGCCTGGAACCGCGACACGCGCATCCAGGGCCACACCGACATCGACCTCAACGACCACGGCCGCTGGCAGGCCGGTCGCCTGGCCGAGGCCCTGCGCGACGAGCCCATCGCCGCCATCTACAGCAGCGACCTCAAGCGCGCGCGCGACACCGCCCAGGCGGTGGCCGAGACGCGCACCTTGCCGGTGCACGCGCACATCGGCCTGCGCGAGCGCGGCTTCGGGCGCTTCGAAGGCCACACCTGGGACGAGCTGGAGCTGCGCTACCCCACCGAAACCCTGGCCTGGCGCAAGCGCATGCCCGACTTCGCGCCGCCCGGTGGCGAAACCCTGCTGGAGCTGCGCGAGCGCGTGGTGGGCGCGGCCCTGGAGCTGGCCGCGCGCCATCCGGGCGAGCAGATCCTGCTGGTCGCGCACGGCGGCGTGCTGGACGTGCTCTACCGCGCCGCCACCCGGCTGGAGCTGCAGGCCCCGCGCAGCTGGCAGCTCGCCAACTGCGCCATCAACCGCCTGCTGTGGTCGCCCGAAGGCCTGGCCCTGGTGGGCTGGGGCGATGTGGGCCACCTGCAGGTGAGCGACGACCAGGGGGTGCTGGATGAGCGCAGCGCCTGAGCGTTTCCTCGGCCTGGTCGGCCAGGGCGTGGCCGCCATCGACACGCCCGCGCTGGTGATCGACCTGGACGCCATGGAGCGCAACCTGCATCGGCTGGCCGACTGGTGCCGGGCGCGCGGCCTGCGGCTGCGCCCGCACGCCAAGATGCACAAGTGCGCCGAGCTGGCGAAGCTGCAGATGGCGCATGGCGCCGTGGGCGTGTGCGTGCAGAAGACCGGCGAGGCGCTCGCGCTGGCCGCCACCGGCGTCACCGACATCACCATCACCAACGAGGTGGTGGACCCGACCAAGCTGGC
The DNA here is from genome assembly GCF_034421675.1 of Hydrogenophaga sp. SNF1. Classification (NCBI taxonomy): domain Bacteria; kingdom Pseudomonadati; phylum Pseudomonadota; class Betaproteobacteria; order Burkholderiales; family Comamonadaceae; genus Hydrogenophaga; species Hydrogenophaga sp. SNF1. The sequence continues at coordinate 539,639 of NZ_CP139793.1, read as the reverse complement.
GCGCCTGGCGCGCGCCGTGCGCGCGGGCGGGACGCGCTTCGCCCTGGCGGTGGACAGCGCCCTCGGCATCGAGCGGCTCGCGCACGCCCTGGCCGAAGCCGGCGTGCGGGCGCCGGGCGCGATCGACGTGCTGGTGGAAATCGACGTGGGCCATGGCCGCTGCGGCGCGGCGCCGGGCGAGCCGGCCGTGGCGCTGGCGCGGGCCGTCGCCTCGCACGCCGCGCTGCGCTTCGCCGGCCTGCAGGCCTACCACGGCGCGGCACAGCACCAGCGCACGCCCGAGCAGCGCCGCGCCACCGTGGCCCGCGCCGCCGAGGCCGTGGCGCGCACGCGCGCGCTCATCGAAGGCGCGGGCCTGGCGGTGCCGCTGGTCACGGGCGCGGGCACCGGCACCTTCGTGCACGAGGCGGCCAGCGGCCAGTGGGGCGAGCTGCAGGCCGGCTCCTACCTCTTCATGGACGCCGACTACGCCGCCAACACCGCCGATGAGTACGCGCCAGGCTTCGAGCACGCGCTGTTCGTCAAGGCGCAGGTGATGAGCCGGCCCGAGGGACGCGCCGTGGTCGACGCCGGCCACAAGAGCCATGCCATCGACAGCGGCCTGCCGCGCGTCTGGCTGCCCGAGGGCCTGGCGTTCGCCAACGGCGGCGACGAGCACGGCGTGCTGCATGGCCCGGCCCTGCCCGCGCTGGGCGAAACGGTCTGGCTGGTGCCGGGCCACTGCGACCCCACCGTGAACCTGCACGACCACCTGATCGGCGTGCGCGGCGGCCTGCTCACGGGCCGCGTGGAGCGCGTGCTGCGGGTGGACGCGCGCGGCGCGCTGGACTGAGCGGCCGGCGCGCCCTCAGGGGCCGAACACGCGGGCCTCCAGGCCCAGGTTGCGCACGGTCTCGGCCGCGGTCTCGGCCTGCTCGCGCGTCTCGAACGGGCCGACGCGCACGCGCGTGAGCGGGCCGCGCGCCGACTCCACCGGGTCGCTGCGCACCGGCAGGCCGGCCTGGCGCAGCCGCGTGGCCGCGCGCTCGGCGTTGGCCGGGTCGCCAAAGATGCCCACGTTGACGCCGTGGCCGTGCCAGCGGGGGCGCGGCGCGTCGGTGGGGCCGGCGCTGTCGCCGCTCGCGCCGGGGGCCGGCGGCGCGGCAGCAGGCGCCGCCGCTGCGGGCCTCGCCAGGGCCGGGGCCGGCGTGGGCGCCGCCGCGGTCACCGTGCCCACCACCACCGCCCCACCGGGGGGGACAGCGGGGGACACCGGCGACACGGGCTCGATCACGCCCTCGGTGGACGGCGGCGGCGCGGGCGCGGCCGCGGGTACGGGCGGGGAGGCCGCCGGCGCCCCGGCCACCCCCTGCGGCGCCAGCACCGGCTCGGGCGCGGCCGCCACGGGGCCACCACCCGTGCGCAGCCCCAGCGTGCCCAGCAACGCCACCTGGGCCAGCAACGCCAGCACCCAGACCCAGCGCCCCGGCCCGCCGCGCTGCAACAGGCCGCAGGCCTCCTGCACCGTTCGCGCGCGGCGCACGGCCTGGGTCATGCGCTGGCGCACGTCGGCGTGCAGCCAGGCCGTGCCCCACCAGCCGGGCACCACCACCGCCAGCACGCCGATCGAGGCCAGCAGGCCCCAGCGCACGCCCGCCGGCCAGGCCGCCATGAAACCCCGCGCCCACCAACACAGCCCCAGCGCGGCGGCCAGGGCCAGGGCGTACAGCAGGGCCTGGCGCCACAGCCGCCGGTACAGCAGCCAGTTCAGGTTCAGCCAGGCCGCCGCGTGGTTCCAGTGCGTGCCCGCCAGGCCGCGCTCGTCGAAGCGCGCAAACACCGGCAGGTAGTCGGCCGTGCGGCCCGGGCCCAGCGCCGCGCGGTACAGCGCCTCGGTGGCGCTGGCCAGCGCCGCGGTGTCCGGGGGAGCGGGGGTCGGCGCGTTGGACATGGCGGGTTGGGCGGCTCAGTCGGCGGCGCCGAACAGGCCGCCCTCGGTGCGCGGCGGGTTCACGCCCAGGTGGCGGTAGGCCGCCAGTGTGGCCGTGCGTCCGCGCGGCGTGCGCTGCAGGTAGCCTTGCTGGATCAGGTAGGGCTCGATCACGTCCTCGATGGTGTCGCGCTCCTCGCCGATGCTGGCGGCGATGTTGTCCAGGCCCACGGGCCCGCCGTCGAAGCGGTGGATCACGGCCTCCAGCAGCTTGCGGTCCATCAGGTCGAAGCCCTGCGGGTCGACGTCGAGCATGGCCAGGGCGCGCTCGGCGATGTCCTTGCTGATGCGGCCGCTGCCCTTCACGTCGGCGTAGTCGCGCACGCGGCGCAGCAGGCGGTTGGCGATGCGCGGCGTGCCGCGCGAGCGGCGCGCGATCTCGAAGGCACCGTCCTCATCGATGGGCGCGTTGAGCAGCCCGGCGCTGCGCCGCACGATGCGCGCGAGTTCCTCGGCCGAGTAGAACTCCAGCCGCGCGACGATGCCGAAGCGGTCGCGCAGCGGGTTGGTGAGCATGCCCGCGCGCGTGGTGGCGCCCACCAGCGTGAAGGGCTGCAGGTCGAGCTTGATGCTGCGCGCGGCCGGGCCCTCGCCGATCATGATGTCGATCTGGTAGTCCTCCAGCGCGGGGTAGAGGATCTCCTCCACCACCGGCGAGAGGCGGTGGATCTCGTCGATGAAGAGCACGTCGTTGGGCTCGAGGTTGGTCAGCAGCGCCGCCAGGTCCTTGGGTTTTTCGAGCACGGGGCCGCTGGTCTGGCGCAGGTTCACGCCGAGTTCCTGGGCAATGATGTGCGACAGCGTGGTCTTGCCCAGGCCGGGCGGGCCGAACAGCAGCACGTGGTCCAGCGCCTCGGCGCGCTTCTTGGCGGCGCCGATGAAGATCTCCAGCTGCTCGCGCACCTTCATCTGGCCCACGTACTCGTCGAGCAGCTTGGGCCGCAGCGCGCGCTCGATCGCCTCTTCCTTGGGCGAACCCGCCAGCGGCGAGATCACGCGCGGCGCGGGGGCGAAGTCGTCGGTCTGGATGCTCATTTATTTGGCCAGCGCCTTCAGCGCCAGCTTGATGCCCTCGGCCACGCCCACCTCGGCCGGCAGGGCCTTGAGCGCGGCGGTGGCGTCTTTCTCGTTGTAGCCCAGGGCCATGAGGGCCTGCTGGATATCGGCCTGGGCATCGCTGCGCGCAGCGCCCGCGGGAAGGCCCAGGTCCACGCCGAGCTTGCCCTTGAGCTCCAGCAGCAGCCGCTCGGCCGTCTTCTTGCCGATGCCGGGCACCTTGACGATGCGCCCGGTCTCCTGCGTGCTCACGGCCTGGGCCAGGTCATTCACCGACAGGCCCGAGAGCACCGCCAGCGCGGTGCGCGGGCCCACGCCGCTGATCTTGATGAGTTGGCGAAAGGCGTCGCGCTCGGGCGCGGTGGCGAAGCCGTAGAGGATCTGCGCGTCCTCGCGCACCACGAAGTGCGTCAGCAGCGAGACCCGCTCGCCGCTGGCGGGCAGGTGGTAGAAGGTGCTCATGGGCACGTCCACCTCGTAGCCCACGCCATGGCAGTCCAGCAGGATCTGGGGCGGGTTCTTCTCCAGCAGCGTGCCGCTCAACTTGCCTATCATCGGTGTCCTTTTGGTCGTTCGCCGGGTCGCCCCAGGAACGACCGCGCCCCTCGCAGGGGCCTGGCGAAGCCAGGGTTGGGGGCCCTCTTTTTCTTCGGGATTATCGGCTTGATTCTCAGACACACCTTCAGCCCACCGGACAACACCCGCATGGCCCACCTGTGCGGGCCGCTCGACGCCCACATCCGCGCCATCGAGTCCGCGCTGCAGGTCAAGGTGGCGCACCGCTTCGAGCAGTTCCGCGTCGAAGGCCCCAAGGCCAAGGCGCAGCGCGCCATGGAAGTGCTGCAGGCCCTGTACGAGATGGCGCGCGGCCCGATCCCGGCCGAGCAGGTGCAGCTCATGCTCAACGGCAACACCGCGCTGGAACACCCCGGCGAGGGCGCGCTGAGCATGCAGACGCGCCGCGGCGAGGTGCGCGGGCGCACGCCCAACCAGGTGGGCTACCTGGAGAACATGGCCGCGCACGACATCACCTTCGGCATCGGCCCCGCGGGCACCGGCAAGACCTACCTGGCGGTGGCCTGCGCGGTGGACGCGCTGGAGCGCAGCGCGGTGCAGCGCATCGTGCTCACCCGCCCGGCCGTGGAAGCGGGCGAGAAGCTGGGCTTCCTGCCCGGCGACCTGGGCCAGAAGGTGGACCCCTACCTGCGCCCGCTGTACGACGCCCTGTACGACCTGATGGGCTTCGACCGCGTGCAAAAGGCCTTCGAGCGCCAGCAGATCGAGATCGCGCCGCTGGCGTTCATGCGCGGTCGCACGCTCAACCACGCCTTCGTCATCCTGGACGAGGCGCAGAACACCACGCCCGAGCAGATGAAGATGTTCCTCACCCGCATCGGCTTCGGCAGCAAGGCCGTGGTCACCGGCGACGTGAGCCAGATCGACCTGCCGCGCACCCAGCTCAGCGGCCTGATCGACGCCGAGCGCGTGCTCAAGCGCGTGCCGGGCATCGGCTTCACGCGTCTGACCAGCGCCGACGTGGTGCGCCACCCGCTGGTGGCGCGCATCGTCGACGCCTACGAGGCCCGCAGCCCGTCGCGCGAAGAGGCCGAACCGGTCCGCCGACGCGCCGGCTGACCCGCGCCAACCCCCAGGGAGGACCCGCATGCCACCGATCAGACCGCTCACCCTCGCCGCCCCGCTCGCCGCCGCCCTGCTGGCCGGCGGCTGCGCGCTGCACCAGCACCCGTCGGCGCCCGCCACCCAGGGCAGCATTCAGGGCCCGGGCTACAGCAGCGAGACCGTGCGCTACCGCTGCGAGGGCGGCGCCGAAATCGAGGTGGCCTACCTGGAGTTCGGCCATGGCGACAGCTTCGCGGCGCTGCACCACCAGGGCCGCACGGCGCTGCTCAAGAGCCGGCCCAGCGCTTCGGGTGTGCGCTACATCGCGCTGGACGAACAGCACAGCCTGCGCTGGAACACCAAGGGCGAGGAAGGCTTCCTGAGCTTCCTGGCGGCCGACCACACGGCACAGGAGCGCACGCTGCTGGCCAACTGCCGCTCGATCCCCTCCCTCAACGCCGGCAAGGCGGCCAGCTGATGGCCCTGCCCGCGCTCACCCTTTCGCTGCAGTTCGCGCGCTTCGACGGCGTGACCGAACACCGCGCCGCGCTGCCGCGCGCCTTCGTGGCGCGCTGCCTGCGCCGCGCGCTCGATGGCGATGCCGAACTCACCGTGCGCATCGTCGACGCTGAGGAGGGCCAGGCCCTCAACCGCGACTACCGCGGCCGCGACTACGCCACCAACGTGCTCACCTTCGACTATGCCCAGGAGCCCCTGGTGATGGCCGACCTGGTGCTGTGCGCGCCGGTGGTGGCGGCCGAAGCGAAACAGATGAAGAAGCCCCTGGCCGAGCACTACGCGCACCTGCTGGTGCACGGCGCGCTACACGCCCAGGGCTGGGACCACGAAACCAGCGAGGCCGACGCCGAGGCCATGGAGGCGCGCGAGACCGAGGTGCTGGCCGCGCTGGGCCAGCCCGATCCCTACGCCCGATCGCGCCGCCCCCGCAAGCCCGGGTAAATCCCCAGCAAAACGCCGGGGCACGGCGGCCGGCCGCCCCGCCCGCTCGCTAGCATGGGCTGGTCATCCACCCCAACCGAGGAGCGTCCATGGCAGGCTGGTACGAACTCACGAAGAACGGCAAAGGTCAGTATTCCTTCGTGCTCAAGGCGGGCAACGCGCAGGTGATCCTGCGCAGCGAGCAGTACGAGGCCAAGCCCTCGGCCCAGGGCGGCATCGAGTCGGTGCAGAAAAACTCGCCGCTGAGCGAGCGCTACGAGCTCAAGACGGCCAGCGACGGCAGCCCCTACTTCAACCTGAAGGCCTCGAACGGCCAGGTCATTGGCACCAGCCAGATGTACGCCTCCGAGGCCGCGCGCCAGAACGGCATCGACTCGGTGAAGACCAACGGCCCCAGCAAGGACGTGCGCGAGCCCTGATCCCACGCGACGGGCGCGCGACGGTGGCTCAACCGCAGTCGCGCGCGCCGTCCCAGCGCTGCACCGGAAAGCGCAGGCCGCCGGCGCCCAGGTCGCGCCCGGGTGGCACCAGCAGGTCCACCCGGCCCTCGCGCACGGCGTCGAACAGGGCCTGGTGGCCGGCCTGCGGCGCGCAGTTCGTGTCCAGGCCCTGGTCGGGCAGGTGGCCGCGCACGGCCCACTGCCCGCGCCCGTCGGCCCGCCAGATGCGCGCGCCGCCCGCCTCGCGCGCGCCCGGCGCCTGGCGCGCGAGCAGCGCATAGGCCCCATCGCCCAACACCTCGGGCGGCAGGCGCCAGATGAGGCAGGTCTGGGCCTCGCAGGCGCCCGGCAGGCCGCCGTCGCGCGCCAGGGCCTCCAGCAGCGCCGGCGGCGCCGTGGCGCCCGGCGGGAACACCGGCAGGGCGCGCAACCGTTCGGCCAGGCGCTCGCGCCGCGTCGTCGGGTCGCTCAGGGCGTCGCGCGCCAGCGCCTGGCGCGCGGCAGGCACGCCGCCGAACACCGGGTCGTCGGCGGCCAGGGCCTGCAGGGCGCGCCGGCCGAACACGCCGCCCTCGCGCGCGAGGTAGCGGATCGGGTCCTGCTCGTCGCTGGTGCCCCGCGCCAGGCGCTGCAGCTGGTCGTTCACGCTCACGCGGCGCGGGTCGATGGCGCCGCCCAGCAACGCCAGGATGCCCAGCACCACCACCGCCGCGGCCACGGCGTTGGTGGCGGGCACCAGGCAGCGTTCGGCACGGCCCAGCCACTCGGCCATGGCGTTGAGCGTGTAGCCCAGCGCGAACACCGCCACCACGACCGCCACGAACAGGCCCCAGAGACGGTCCACCGTCCAGCCGTACTGGCCGATGCGCAGGCCCAGCGCGTACAGCGCCACCGCCACCATGGGCAGCAGCACCAGAAGGCCGGTCGACAGGGCGCGGCGCAGCCAGCGCGGGTAGCGCGGCGCGTCCAGCCCGCCGCGCGAACTGGCGTTGACCAGCAGCACGCACAGCACCGCGAACCACAGCAGCAGGAAGGCCGCGCGCCGCGTCTGCAACAAGGGCTCGACACCCTGCACCAGCCAGCTCGCCACGAAGGCCACGCCCAATGCGCCCGCCAGCGGGTAGATCCAGCCGCACAGCTGCGTGAGCCGCTCGAACAGGAAGCGCGCCACGGTGCGCTGCGTGACCGCCAGCGACACGCCATAGGAAAACACCAGCGTGGTGGCGGGAATCCAGAACGCGCCGCGTTCGATGAGCTCGCCCAGGAAGGGCAGGCGCACCAGGCGAAACAGCGCCGCCGCGCTGAACATCACCAGCCAGAACAGGCCGGTGACCAGCCCGCCCTGCGCCAGCAGCAGGGTGTTGTGCAGCAAGGCGTCGAACCAGGACTCGTAGCGCACGCGGCCCTCGCGCGCCACGGCGGCGGCGGGCACGGCGACCATGAGCGCCAGGCCCAGCACGAAGGTGGGCCGCAGGTAGTCTTCCTCGCGGAAAGGCGCCTGCTCGCGCGCGCGCTCGGCCAGCCCGCCCACGGTCAGCCCGTGGTAGGCCCCGATGGCCAGGGCCAGCGCGCCCACGCCGAGTGCGATGGCCACGCGGCGCTGCAGCGGGGCCGCGCTGGCGAGGTAGAAGCCCAGCGGCGCCAGCGCCATCAGCAGGAACAGCGGCATGAAGGCCACGGCCTCGGTGGCCGGCCAGGCGCCGCGGCGCGCGGTCTCGTAGAGGGCGTAGGCCAGAGCGGCCTGCAAGGCCCCCACCAGCAGGTGGGCGCGGGCCTCGGATGCGGGGGCGGCGGGGGTGTGCAAGCGGTCCTCCTGAAAGCGCCCGGGCACCGGCGCGGGCTCAGGCCGTCAGGCGCATCGGGATCGACACCGGCCCGTCGTTCACCAGGTGCACCTGCATGTCGGCACCGAAGCGGCCGGTGGCCACCTGGGGATGCGCGGCGCGCGCGGCGGCCACGAAGGCATCGTAGAGCGATTCGCCAAGCGCGGGCGGCGCGGCGTGGGTGAAGCCCGGGCGGTTGCCGCCCGAGGTGTCGGCCGCCAGGGTGAACTGGCTGACGATGAGCAGGCCGCCGCCCACGTCCTGCAGGCTGAGGTTCATCTTGCCGGCGCCGTCGGCAAAGACGCGCAGCTTGAGCACCTTGTTGAGCAGCTTCAGGCCCACGGCCGGCGTATCGGCGGGCTCGGCGCAGACCAGCGCCAGCAGGCCGGGGCCGATGGCGCCCACGGTCTGGCCGGCGATGTCGACACGGGCCTGGCTCACGCGTTGCAGCAGGGCAATCACTGGAGGGTCTCCTCGGGTTCCTTGACGGCCAGCGCTTCCACGCCGGTGGGCAGCAGCTGGATGCTGGCGCGCAGGCCGGGCACGGCCTGCATCAGCGCCTGCTCCACCTCGCCGCGCAGCGCCGCCGCGCGGCCCAGCGGCCAGGCGGCGGGCAGGTGCATGTGCAGGTCGGCGAAGCGGCGCTGGCCGGCCTTGCGCGTGGTGACGTGGTCGAAGCGCACCAGTGGTTGCTTCTGGGCAAAGCCCGCCAGCACGCGCTCGATGCTGGACTGCAGCTCGGGGTCGAGCGCTTCGTCCATGAGGCCCTGCGAGGCGTCCTTGATGAGGTGCAGGCCCTCGCGCAGGATGTTGAGCGCCACCAGGATGGCCAGCACGGGGTCGAGCCAGAGCCAGCCGGTGACGGCGACCAGGCCGATGCCCAGCACCACGCCGACCGAGGTCCAGACGTCCGTGAACAGGTGGCGCGCGTCGCCTTCGAGCGCGACCGAGCGGTGCACGCGCGAGGCGCGCAGCATCACCCAGGCCAGCACGCCGTTGAACACCGAACTGATGACCGACAGCCACAGGCCCAGGCCCAGCTGCTCCAGCGGCTGCGGCTGCAGCAGGCGCCCCACCGCGGCCCAGACGATGCCGGCGGCCGCCGCGATGATGAGCACCCCCTCGAAGCCGGAAGAAAAGTACTCGGCCTTGTGGTGGCCGTAGGGATGCTCGGCGTCGGCCGGGCGCGCGGCGATGGTGACCATGAGCAGGCCGAAGCTCGCGCCCGCCAGGTTGACCAGGGACTCGAGCGCGTCGGACAGCAGGCCGACCGAGCCGGTGAGCCACCAGGCCGCCGTCTTCAGCGCGATGGTGAGCAGGGCCACGGCGATCGAGGCCTGCAGCAGGCGGCGCGGCGTGAGTCGGTCGAGCAGCGGGGTGATCACGCGCGGCATTGTGGCCCAGGCCCGCCGAACCCTGGTTCAGCGGACGTTGCAGAATCGCCGCCATGCGACGCGCGTGGATGTCCCGGCTGAACTGGATCGCGGCAGGTCTGGCCCTGTCGCTGCTGGGGGCGTGGTTCATCGCCCAGCGCGGCCTGGAGGCGCAGCGCGCCGCCTTCGAGACCGACGCGCGCATCGTGCATCGGCTGCTGAGCCAGCAGGTGGTGCAGCACGACGCGGTGCTCGCCACCCTGGCCCTGCTGGAGCCCGAACGGGCCGAGGCCTTGCCGCGCCTGAGCGCGATCTACCCCCGCCTGCTGAGCGTGATCGCGCGCGCGCCGGACGAGGCCTGGCGGCAGCCGGCGCTGGCGCGCGCCGAGGCGGCCTCGCGCACCGGCGGCCGCGGGGCCATGGCCGATGGCGACCTGGGCACGGGCCGCTACACGCTGGTGCTGGGCGCCGCGGGCGGTGGCGCCTACGCGCTGGTCATCGCGCTCGACGGCCTGGTGCCCGAGGCCGACTGGCCCATGGACCGCGCGCGCAGCCCGGTCCGGGTGGCGCTGCGCTGGAACGGCCAGGCGCATACCCTGCAGGCCGGCCTGCCGCTCACCCAGGGCTGGCGCTTCGACTTCGACAAGGTGGTGGCGGCCGAGAGCCAGCCGTTCCACGCCGTGGCCACGCGCTGGGTCGGCTGGGGCGAACTGCCCTGGCTTGGCATGGGCGCCTGGGCGCTCACCGTGCTGGCGGGGCTGGCCGCCCTGGCGCACGCGCTGCGCCTGCGCGAGGCCCGCCAGCGCGCCGAGGCCCTGCTGCGCCTGGGCCAGCTCGGCCGGCTCAACGCCATGGGCGAATTCGCGGCCGGCCTGGCGCACGAGCTGAACCAGCCCCTGACCGCCGTGCTGGCCAGCACGCAGGCCGCGCAGCGCCTGCTGGCCGACGAACCGCCCGCGCTGGACACCGCGCGCGAGGCCATGGGCCGCGCCGGCGCGCAGGCGCGCCGCGCGGCCGAGGTGCTGGCCCGGCTGCGGCGCGGCCTGCAGCCGCCGGCTGGCGCGGCCGAACAGCGCGCGCTGGACCTGGGCGCCTGCGTGCGCGAGGCCCTGCACCTGCTGCAGCCCGAGATCGACCGGCGCGGCGTGGCCGTGCGCTGGCTGGCCAGCGACCCCGCGGTGGTGCGGGCCGATCCGATCGCCATCGATCAGATCGTGCACAACCTGATCGCCAACGCCCTGCAGGCCATGGACCGCCAGGCCGAAGGCCCGCGCGAACTGCGCCTGGCCGTGCGGCGCGAGGGCGGGCAGGCCGTGCTCGACGTGGCCGACACCGGCCCGGGCCTGCCGCCCGAGGTGCTGCCGCGCCTGTTCGAGCCCTTCTTCAGCACCCGCGAGGGCGGCCTGGGCCTGGGCCTAACGCTGAGCGAATCGCTCGCGCAGGCGCAGGGCGGCCGCCTGGGCGCGGGCGCCGCGCCCGGCGGTGGCGCGCTGTTCTCGCTGCACCTGCCGCTCGACACCGAAACCCCGCCATGAACACCGCCAGCGACGCGCTCTCCCCCACCGTGCACCTGATCGACGACGACGAGGCGGTGCGCGACAGCCTCGCGCTGCTGATCGGCACCGTGGGCCTGCGCGTGGTGGCCTGGGCCGATCCGCGCACCTTCCTCGCCGGCTTCGAGCGCGACGGCATCGGCGCCATCGTGCTCGACGTGCGCATGCCCGGCATCAGCGGCCTGGGCGTGCTCGACACGCTGGTGGCCCAGGGCGTGGACCAACCCGTGATCATGCTCACCGGCCACGGCACGGTGGACATGTGCCGGCGCGCCTTCAAGGCCGGCGCGGCCGAGTTCCTGGAAAAGCCGGTGGACGACGAGGCCCTGATCGAGGCCCTGCAGCAGGCCGTGCGCCAGCACGTTCAGTTGCGCCAGCGCGCGCAGACCGACCGCGCCGCGCGCGAGCGCTGGCAGCAGCTCTCGCCGCGCGAACGCGAGGTGCTCGCGCTCATCGTCGAAGGCCTGAGCAACAAGGCCATCGCGCGCGCGCTCGACCTGTCGCCGCGCACGGTGGAAACGCACCGCGCCCATGTGTTCGAGAAGCTGGGCGTGGACTCGCTCGCCCAGCTGGTGCGCGGCTACGCGGCCCTGGTGAACGAGACGGGCGCTGCGTAGTTCTACGCAGCCGCGCCCGTAGCCGCGCGAATGGTGCGCGCGGCGGGCGCTTCCTACAGTGCGGGCACGGTTGATCGAACCGCAACGCCTTCACGGAGACCCGCTTCATGAACACCCCCATCCGCACCGCCCTGGCCCTCGCCCTCATCGGTGCCAGCGCCCTCGCCCAGGCCCAGAGCGGCGCCGTCCTCAGCGAGCGCAACGTCTCGCTGGCGCTGGCCAACCAGATCGCCAGCGCCACCGTGGCCGCCTGCAGCGCCAGCGGCTATGCCGTCACCGCCACCGTGGTGGACCGCGCCGGCAACGTGCGCGCCGTTCAGCGCGCCGACAACGCCGGCCCGCACACCCTGGAGGCCAGCCGCCTGAAGGCCTACACCTCGGCCTCCGCGCGCAACACCACGCTGGCCATGATGGAGGCCTCGCAGAAGAACCCCGCCGCGGCCAACCTGAAGGACATCCCCGGCTACCTGCTGCTCGGCGGCGGCGTGCCGGTGCGCGCGGGCAACGACGTGATCGGCGCCGTGGGCGTGGGCGGCGCGCCCGGCGGCCACCTGGACGAGCAGTGCGCCATGGCCGCGCTGGAGCAGGTGAAAGCGGCCCTGCAATGAAGCGGCGCGCGCTGCTGTCGCTGGCGCTGGCCACCGCGGCCGCGGGCGCCGCGCGGGCCCAGGTGCCGCCCTCGCCCGGCGAGGTCGCGGCCTACCAGGGCCTGCACGCCGCGGCGCAGCGCGGCGATGTGGCCGCCATCGCGCGGCTGCTGAAGTCTGGCGCGGCCATCGACGCCACCGACGGGGCTGGCCGCACGCCGCTGCACGTGGCCACCTTCGCGCGCCAGCGCGAGGCGGTGCGGGCGCTGCTGCAGGCCGGCGCCAACCACGCGGCCCTGGAGCACGGGCGCTACGACGCCGTCACCATCGCCGCCGTGGCCGACGACGAAGACACCTTGCGCCTGCTGCTGGCCGGCGGCGCGAGCGCGAAGCTGGTGACCAGCCGCTACGACGGCACCGCGCTGATCGCGGCGGCGCACCTGGGCCATGAAGGCGTGGTGCGCCAGCTCATCGCGGCCGGTGCGCCGCTGGACCACGTGAACAACCTGCACTGGACGGCCGCCATCGAATCCGTCGTGCTGGGCGACGGCGGCCCGCGCCACCAGGCCACGCTGCAGGCCCTGATCGACGCAGGCGCCAAGCTGCAACTGGCCGACCGCAGCGGCCACACGCCGCTGGCGCTGGCCCGCTCACGCGGCTACGCGGCCATGGTCGCGATGCTGGAAAAGGCCGGCGCTCGCTGACGTCCACCCCCCACGCTGCGCCGCGGCGCGGGTCGCCGCCCCAAGGGCGCTGATCCGGCCTGGGGCGGCCCGGCGCCGGATCGGCTCAGCCCAGCGTCACGCGCGCGAACTTGCGCTTGCCGACCTGCACCACGTAGGTGCCGGCGGAGAGCTTCAGGCCCTTGTCGCTCAGCACCGAGCCGTCCACGCGCACGCCGCCGCCATCGATGAGGCGGTTGGCCTCGCTGCTCGACGGCGCCAGGCCGGCCGACTTGAGCAGGGCCGCGATGCCCAGCGGCGCGCCCGTCAGCGACACCTCGGGGATCTCGTCCGGCACGCCGCCCTTGGAGCGGTTGATGAAGTCCTGCTCGGCCGCCTCGGCCGCCGCCGCGCTGTGGAAGCGCGCCGTGATCTCCTTGGCCAGCATCACCTTCGCGTCCTTGGGGTTGCGGCCGCCCGCCACCTCGCGCTGGAGCGCCTCGATCGCCCCCATCGACTGGAAGGACAGCAGCGTGTACCAGCGCCACATCAGCTCGTCGGAGATGCTCAGCACCTTGGCGAACATGGTGTTGGCGTCCTCGGTGATGCCGATGTAGTTGTTCTTGCTCTTGGACATCTTGTCCACGCCGTCCAATCCCTCCAGCAGCGGCATGGTCAGGATGCACTGCGGCTCCTGGCCGTACTCGGCCTGCAGGTGGCGGCCCATGAGCAGATTGAACTTCTGGTCGGTGCCACCGAGCTCGAGGTCGCTCTTGAGCGCCACCGAGTCGTAGCCCTGCATCAGCGGGTAGAGGAACTCGTGCACGCTGATCGGCGTGCCGGCGGTGAAGCGCTGGTGGAAGTCGTTGCGCTCCATCATGCGCGCCACGGTGTACTTGGCCGCGAGCTGGATCATGCCCATGGAGCCCAGCGGCAGGCTCCATTCGCTGTTGTAGCGGATCTCGGTCTTCGCCGGGTCCAGCACCAGGCTGGCCTGCTTGTAGTAGGTCTCGGCGTTGGCCTTGATCTGCTCGGGCGTGAGCGGCGGGCGCGTGCTGTTGCGGCCCGAGGGATCGCCGATCAGGCTGGTGAAGTCGCCAATAAGAAAAATGACTGTATGCCCCAGGTCCTGGAGCTGGCGCATCTTGTTGAGCACCACGGTGTGGCCGATGTGGATGTCGGGCGCCGTCGGGTCCAGGCCGAGCTTGATGCGCAGCGGCGTGCCGGTGCGCTCGGCACGTGACAATTTTTGCGCCCAGTCCGCCTCGGGGATCAATTCTTCGCAGCCCCGGCGGGTGACCGCCAGGGCGTGTCGCACGCCGTCCGTCAGGGCCTCGCCGCCGCTGGTGGGGCTGTCCGGCAAGGTGGGAATAGATAAGCCGTTATTCATACGTGTTTCTTCCGATAGGGACGGATCGCCAGCCCGCTACACTTGCCGGCTATCGCCGGATTTTAGTTGGCGTGCTTTTTGCACACGCTCCCGCACCCACGTAAAGCCCGGCCCGTGGCGTGAACTTCTCGCGTCGCTGCCCGCTCACTCCCTGGATGCCGGTGTGAGGCCCTGTGCCCCCACCGGCCCTTTCATGGATGACCGACCTTGATACGCCAGACCTTGAACGCCGCGGCCCAATGGGGCCAACAGATCGCTGAATCGATTGCCCAGCACCCCCGTCGCGTCATGGGGGGCATCGGCGTCCTCCTCCTCGGCACCGGGGTCACCGCCTTCGGTATCGCGCCGCTGGCGCCCGACGCCGCCGACCTGCCGGTGCGCCAGGTGGTGGAAGCCCTGCCGGTGACCGCCACTCCCCTGTACGCCGCCATTCCCGCCAGCGCCGACCTGCCCCCCGAGGCCCGTCCGGTGCTCGCCAGCCCCCAGCCCTGGACCCTGTACCGCAGCGACACCACGCGCAACGACGACACCCCCCAGTCGCTGCTGTTGCGCCTGGGCGTGAACGACGCTGAGGCCCAGGCCTTTCTGGCCCGCAACCCCTTGGCGCGCCAGCTGCTGGCCTCGCGCCAGAGCCGCCTGGTGCACGCCGAGGCCACCCCGCAGCAGGTGCTGCAGCGCCTCACCGCCCGCTGGCCCGATCCGAAGAACGATCGCGGCTTTCTGCGCCTGGTGGTCGAGCGGGGCGCCAACGGCCTGAGCGCCCGGCTCGAACCCGGCACCCTGGAGGCCGCCTCGCGCCTGGCCAGCGGCGAAATCCGCAGCTCCCTGTTCGCCTCCACCGACGCCGCGGGCATCCCCGACGCGGTGGCCGTGCAGCTCGCCGAGATGTTCGCCAGCGACATCGACTTCCGCCGCGACCTGCGCAAGGGCGACCGTTTCCAGGTCGTCTATGAAACCCTGAGCGCCGAAGGCGAGCCGATGAAGACCGGCCGCATCCTGTCGGCGGTGTTCGTCAACGACGGCCGCCCGCACGAGGCGGTGTGGTTCGAGGCGCCCGGCGTCAAGGGCGGCTACTACGGCTTCAACGGCGACAGCAAGCGCCGCTACTTCCTGTCCTCGCCACTGGAGTTTTCGCGCGTCAGCAGCGGCTACGGCATGCGTTTCCACCCGGTGCTCGGCCGCCAGCGCGCCCACCTGGGCGTGGACTACGCCGCCCCCACCGGCACGCCGGTGCGCACGGTGGCCGACGGCGTGATCGAGTTCGCCGGGGTGCAGCGCGGCTACGGCAACGTCATCTACGTGCGCCACCGCAACAACCAGGTAACGGTCTTCGCGCACCTGAGCCGCATCGGCGTGCGCACCGGCCAGCGCGTGAGCCAGGGCGAGTTCATCGGCAACGTCGGCACCACCGGCATGTCCACCGGACCGCACCTGCACTTCGAGTTCCGCGACAACGGCGAGCACCGCGACCCGCTGGTGATCGCTCGCCAAAGCGAGGCCATCAAGCTGCCCGAGAACCTGCGCAGCGCCTTCAACCAGGTCGCCCAGGCCCAGCGGCAGGAGCTCGCCGCCGCCGGCCGCCTGCAGCAGGCCCTGGCCAGCACCGACTCAGGCCGATGAGCCCGGCGGGACCCGCAAGGCCCCGCCCAAAACAAAAGGGAGCCAGTGGCTCCCTTTTTTCATGGCCGGCAAACAGCGGGTCTCAGACGCTGAAACTCGAGCCACAGCCGCAGGTGGTGGTGGCGTTGGGGTTCTTGATCACGAACTGGGCACCTTGCAGGTCTTCCTTGTAGTCGATCTCGGCGCCCACCAGGTACTGGTAGCTCATGGCGTCGATCAGCAGGGTCACGCCGTTCTTGCTCATGGAGGTGTCGTCTTCGTTGACGACCTCGTCGAAGGTGAAGCCGTACTGGAAGCCCGAGCAGCCGCCGCCTTGCACGAAAACGCGCAGCTTGAGGTCGGGATTGCCCTCTTCGGCCACCAGTTCGGCCACCTTGGCGGCGGCGCTGTCGGTGAAGACCAGCGGCGCGGGCATGTCGGTCTGGATGTTCTCGGCCACGGCACTCATGGGGATTCCTCTCGTAGGGGGCGGGCTGGGAACCCGCGAATACCACGAATGGTACGGTACGCCGCTCGGGTAGGCCCGTCAGCGGTGGTTTGCCGCCAGTTTCAGTGTGGGCTTTTCCTCGGCGCCGTCGCCGGCCATGGGGCGCAGCTGGCCTTCGATGGTGGCGCCCTGGTGCATCTCGATCGCACGGTAGGACACATCCCCCTCGATGCGCGCCTTGGGCTGCAGCTCCAGCAGCTGGCGCGCCAGCACCGGGCCCTTGACGTGGCCATTGATGATGACGTGGTCGGCCTCGATCGAGCCCTGCACCGAGGCCACCTCGCTCACGATCAGCAGGCTGGCGCCGTCCACCGCCGCCCGCACGTTGCCCACGACCTCGCCGTCGATGCGAAGCCCTTCGGCGAACAGCAGGTCGCCCTGGATGCGGGTGCCCTGCGCGATCAGGCTCTTGATCGGGGGCTGCTTGGGTTTGGCGAACATGCGTGATCTCCTGTCGACGGCCCTCGATCAGGGATCGAAGGTCTGAACCGACCGCACCGCGCTGCCCTGGAGGAGCTTGGCGGTCACAGTTTTTACAACGGCCTGCGCGGGCAGATCAACAACGCCTTCCTGCCGCAGGTAGCCTTTGACGAGCACCGGTTGCGGTGCGGGGGCGTGCTTCGCGGACCAGGGCTTGCCGGCCAGCGTGCCGGTGAAGACGATCTCGAGCGCACCCTTGAAGTCTGGCGCCTTGCGCGCGGCCTGGATCATCAGAACCTGCCAACGCCACTGTGTGGCCGACAGGCGTTCGGCCTGCAGGCCGCGGATGGCGAGCGCGTCGCCACCCGCGGGGATAAGGCGCTCGAAGAAACCGAGGTCGTTGCGCAGGCTCTGGTTGTCCGCCTCCAGCTGGCGGATCTGCACGCGCAGCTGGTCTTGCAGGGCGCGCTCGATGGTCAGGCGGCTCTCGGCGGTGTGGTCGACCGCGCTGCGCGACGCCAGTTCTTCGCGCAGGCCCACCACCTCGGAGCGCAGGCGCTCCAGCTCGTCGCGCGCGTGGCGGTCCAGGCCGGCGATGTCCTTGCCGAACTCGAAGGCCCACAGCGCCAGCGCCGCACACAGGCCCAGCATGACGGCAGCCCCAAGCCAGCGCAGTGGCCAGGGCAGGGCACTGCGGATCGACATGCGCGGGGCGCCTGCCGACCAGCGTCTACGTCCGAAGCGCAATCGCATGCAAACCTCTCAACTGCAAGCAAAAGAAAACAGCCCCCAGAAAGCAGAAACCGCCCCAAGCGGACTTGCAGGCGGTTTCTGGGGGGCGTTTCGCGAAGGCGATCAGCGCTTGCTGAACTGCTTGCGGCGCCGCGCAGAGCGCAGGCCGACCTTCTTGCGTTCCACCTCGCGGGCGTCGCGGGTCACGAAGCCGGCTTGCGACAGCGCGGGCTTGAGGCTCGCGTCGTAATCGATCAGCGCGCGGGTGATGCCGTGGCGCACAGCGCCGGCCTGGCCCGACTCACCGCCGCCGTGCACGTTGACCTGGATGTCGAAGGTCTCGACGTTGTCGGTCAGCACGAGCGGCTGCTTGGCGATCATGATCGAGGTCTCGCGGCCGAAGAACTGCTGGATCTCCTTGCCGTTGACCGTGATCTTGCCGCTGCCCTTCTTGAGGAACACGCGGGCGACGCTGGATTTGCGACGGCCGGTGCCGTTGTTCCATTCACCAATCATTCAGGGCTCCTTAGATGTCCAGCGTTTGCGGCTGCTGAGCGGTGTGCGGGTGCTCCGCGCCGCCGTAGACCTTGAGCTTCTTGATCATGGCGTAGCCCAGAGGACCCTTGGGCAGCATGCCCTTGACGGCCTTCTCGAGCGCGCGGCCGGGGTGCTTGGCCTGCATGTCGCGGAAGTTGGTCGCGTAGATACCGCCCGGGAAGCCCGAGTGGCGGTAGTACATCTTGTCGGTGGACTTGGTGCCGGTCACGCGCAGCTTGGCTGCGTTGATGATGACGATGTAGTCACCCGTGTCGACGTGAGGCGTGTAAATGGCCTTGTGCTTGCCGCGCAGTCGGAGAGCCACTTCACTGGCAACTCGTCCGAGGACCTTGTCGGTCGCGTCAATCACAAACCACTCGTGCTTCACGTCAGCGGGCTTGGCGCTGAACGTTTTGGTCATGTTGAACCTGATAGCGAGGGTTTGGCGGCCCTTTTCCACGGTCGGCGGTTCTCTGGTGGAACCCTCTTAGGTGGAGGTTTGCACTTCGCCGCGGGGCCACAGGAAAACGCTGCGAAGCCTGCCATTGTACGAAATCGGCGCCGGGGCGGCAAATCCGGCGCTACCATCGCCGGCCCATGTTCTCCTACCGCCACGCCTTCCACGCCGGCAACCACGCCGACGTGCTCAAGCACCTGCTGCTGATCGCCACCCTGCGCCACCTGCAGCTCAAGGAACCGGCCATCACCCTGATCGACACCCACGCTGGTGCGGGCCTGTACCGGCTGGACGGCGATTTCGCCGACAAGGGGGGCGAGGCGGTGAACGGCGTGGTGCGGCTGTTTGCCGCCTGTCGGCCGGCCACGGGCGCGCCGGCCGTGCAGACCACCCCGCTGATCGACGACTACCTCGACCTCGTGGCGGGCTTCAATCCCTCGGGCTCGCTGCGGGTCTACCCCGGCTCGCCTTTCGTGATTGAGCGCCTCATGCGCGCCGAATCGCGCGACCGGCTCAAGCTGTTCGAGCTGCACCCGACCGACGGCAAAACCCTGTCGGCCAACATCGCCCAGCTCGACGCCGGCCGCGCGGTGGTGGTCAAGCGCGAGGACGGCTTCGAGGGCCTCAAGCCCCTGCTGCCCCCGCCCGCCGACGCCAAGGGCTCGCGCCGGGCGATGGTGCTGATCGATCCCAGCTACGAGATCAAGAGCGATTACGCCAAAGTGAGCGCCTGCATACAGGATTCACTGAAGCGCTTCGCCACCGGCACCTACCTGGTCTGGTACCCGGTGATCCCGCGCGCCGAGGCCCACGACCTGCCGCGCAAGCTGCGCGGCCACGCCCAGCGCGCCGGCCGCCCCTGGCTGCACGCCACGCTGGCCGTGGGCCACCCGCCCCTGGGCCCGGACGAGCGCCCGGGCCTGACGGCCAGCGGCGTGTTCGTGATCAACCCGCCGCACACCCTGCACGCCGGGCTGGCCGAGGCCCTGCCGCTGCTGGTGGAAGCGCTGGGCCGCGGGCGCGGCCAGGGCCACACGCTGGAACACTCGGGCTGAGCCGCGCGGCCCGGCGCGGACGGGCCACAGGCCCCTCCATCGCGGCAAAAAAATTAACCGACCGGCCGGTCGGCTAACTTGGTACACTGCGCAGCCAGAGCCCCACCCGCCGAGGAGACCGCGCATGTACACGCAATCCTTCAACGTGCCCGACGGCACCGCCCCCGGCCCCCAGGCCGTGCCGGCCGCCGCCGACCCCGCCCTGCAGGCCCACTTCGATGCCGTGATCGACGCCGACGGCAAGATCGAGCCGCGCGACTGGATGCCCGAGGCCTACCGCAAGACCCTGGTGCGCCAGATCAGCCAGCACGCGCACAGCGAGATCGTGGGCATGCTGCCCGAGGGCAACTGGATCAGCCGCGCGCCCAGCCTCAAGCGCAAGGCCATCCTGCTGGCCAAGGTGCAGGACGAGGGCGGTCACGGCCTGTACCTCTACAGCGCAGCCGAGACCCTGGGCACCAGCCGCGACCAGATGGTCGAGGCGCTGCACAGCGGACGCGCCAAGTACAGCTCCATCTTCAACTACCCCACCCTCACCTGGGCCGACGTGGGCGTGATCGGCTGGCTGGTCGACGGCGCGGCGATCATGAACCAGATTCCCCTGTGCCGCTGCAGCTACGGCCCCTATGCGCGCGCCATGATCCGCGTCTGCAAGGAAGAGAGCTTCCACCAGCGCCAAGGCTACGAATCGCTGCTGACCATGATGCAGGGCACGGACGAGCAGAAGGCCATGGTGCAGGACGCGGTGAACCGCTGGTGGTGGAAGTGCCTGGCCATGTTCGGCCCGCCCGACGACAACAGCCCCAACAGCGTGCAGGGCATGCGCTGGGGCATCAAGCGCATCAGCAACGACGCGCTGCGCCAGAAATTCGTCGACGCCACCGTGCCGCAGGCCGAGGTGCTGGGCGTCACCCTGCCCGACCCCGAGCTGAAGTGGAACGCCGAGCGCGGCCAGCACGACTTCGGCGCCATCGACTGGGACGAGTTCTGGCAGGTGGTGAATGGCAACGGCCCCTGCAACAAGGAGCGCCTGGCCACCCGCGTGAAGGCCTGGGAAGACGGGGCCTGGGTGCGCGAGGCCGCCCTGGCCCACGCGCGCAAGCAAGCACAACGCACCATGAAGGAGGCCGCATGAGCACCGCACGACCGCCCGAACGGGCTCGCACCGCAGCGCGCCGCGCGGAGGTCTACCAATGAGCGACGCCAAAGCCCTCAAGGAATGGCCTCTGTGGGAGGTTTTCGTCCGCAGCAAGCAGGGCCTGGAGCACAAGCACTGCGGCAGCCTGCACGCCAGCGACGCGCGCCACGCCCTGCAGATGGCGCGCGACGTGTACACGCGCCGCCAGGAAGGCGTGAGCATCTGGGTCGTGCCCTCGGCCAGCATCGCCGCGAGCGAACCGGATTCGAAGGACGCCTTCTTCGATCCCGCCGCCGACAAGGTCTACCGCCACCCGACCTTCTACGACATCCCGGACAAAGTGGGGCACATGTGATGGGCGCCGCGCAGGACCGCTCCAAGCCAGCCGGCACCCCCTCGGGGGGCAGCGCACCACACGACGTGGGCCGCGTGGGGGCAGGCGACTCCGCTCCCGTCGACTACCTGCTGCACCTGGCCGACAACGCCCTCGTGCTCGGCCAGCGCAACGCCGAGTGGTGCGGCCACGGGCCCATCCTGGAAGAGGATCTGGCCCTGGCCAACCACGCGCTCGACCACCTGGGCCAGGCGCGCCTGCTCTACCAGCACGCGGCCCGGTGCATCAACGCCGAGCCCGCGCAGGCCCAGCGCTTCGCCCACCTGCAAGGCGCGCGCGCCGACGGCGCCCTGACCGAAGACAGCCTGGCCTACTTCCGCGCCACGCACGAGTTCCGCAACTTCACGCTGCTGGAGTTGCCGCACCACGGCCCGCTCGCCGGCCCCGCGCGCGCCGACCGCGACTTCGCCACCACCACCGTGCGCAACGTGCTCTACGCCGCGCTCATGAACCTGTGGTGGGAGCGCCTGCAGGCCAGCGCCGATCCGCAGCTCGCCGCCATCGCGGCCAAGTCGCTCAAAGAGGTGCGCTACCACCTGAGCCACGCCGGCGACTGGCTGGTGCGCCTGGGCGACGGCACCGATGAGAGCCGCGCCCGCGCGCAGGCCGCGCTGGACCACCTCATGCCGCACACCCAGGAGTTCTGGACCGGCGACGAGGCCGAGTCCGCCGCCGTGGCCAACGGCACTGGCGTGGCCCTCACCGAACTCAAGCCCGCCTGGGATGCGCTGCTGGACGAGGTGCTGGCCGAGGCCACGCTGCGACGCCCCGCCGACGGCGGCTACGTGACGCAGGGCAAGCGCGGCCTGCACTCCGAACACATGGGCTTCCTGCTCGCCGAAATGCAGAGCCTGGCCCGCGAACACCCCCAGGCCGTGTGGTGAGGCCATGGACGCGGCGCTGCGCGACCCCCCTTCGCTGGACGCCGTGCGCGCGGCCATCGCGCACCTGAGCGACCCCGAGATCCCCGTGGTGAGCCTGGCCGAGCTGGGCATCCTGCGCGAGGTGCGCCGGGGCGGGGACGGCGTGGCCGAGGTGGTCATCACGCCCACCTACAGCGGCTGCCCGGCCATGGGGCAAATCGAGGACGACATCCGCGCCGCGCTGCGCGACAGCGGCATCGCCGCACGCGTGGTGACGCAGCTCTCGCCCGCCTGGACCACCGACTGGATGGCGCCCGCCGCGCGCGAGAAGCTGCGCGCCTACGGCATCGCGCCGCCCAATGGCCGCGCCGCGCAGGCCGGCGCCCAGGTGGTGGGCTTCGCGCGCCGCGCCGCCGGCCAGCCCGTGCCCTGCCCGCGCTGCGGCTCCACCCACACCACACAAACCTCGCCCTTCGGCTCGACCGCGTGCAAGGCGCTCTACCGCTGCCTGGACTGCCTCGAACCCTTCGACCTCTTCAAGCCCTACTGACCATGAGCACCAGCCCCCGCGGATTCGTCGAGCTGCCCATTGCACGCGTGAGCCCCGAGGCCGCGGGCTCGGTGGCCGTCACCCTGGCCGTGCCCGCCGAGCGGCGCGGCGCCTTCGCCTTCGAGCCCGGCCAGTTCCTCACGGTGCGCGCGCTCATCGACGGCCAGGACGTGCGGCGCAGCTACTCCATCAGCAGCCCACGCAGCCTGTACACCAGCAAGGGCGAGCTCACGCTGGGCATCCGCCCGGTCGACGGCGGCGTGTTCAGCAACTGGGCCGCCACGCGGTTGAAGGCCGGCGACACGCTGCAGGCGATGCCGCCCGACGGCCGCTTCACCGTGCACCGCCCGCGCGCCCTGCACCGGGTGGGTTTCGCGGCGGGCTCGGGCATCACGCCCATCCTGTCCATCATGACCAGCACACTGGAGGAATCGCCCACCGCCAAGTTCACCCTGGTCTATGGCAACCGGCGCATGGCCAGCGTGATGTTCAACGAGGCCCTGCAAGACCTGAAGGACCGCTACCGCGACCGCCTCACGCTGATCCACATCCTCTCGCGCCAGGCGCAGGAGGTGCCGCTGCTGGAAGGCCGTATCGACGGCGACAAGGTGCGCGCCCTCATCGCCGCCCTGCTGCCCGTGCCCAGCATGGACGAGGTCTTCGTCTGCGGCCCCGAGGCCATGATCGAGGCCACCGAGCAGGCCCTGCTGGGCGCCGGCGTGAAGCCCGAGCGCATCCACACCGAGCGCTTCACCTCGCCGACGCTGGAGGCCCTGCCGCGCGGCGAGCGCGAGCGCGTGCAGCTGGGCCGCGCGCCCCAGGCCGAGGGCGAGGTGGCCCTGACCGTGGTGCTCGACGGCAAACCGCACGAACTGCGCATGGGCCGCGACCAGCGCGTGCTCGACGTGGCGCTGGAGGCCGGACTGGACCTGCCCTGGTCCTGCCGCGGCGGCGTGTGCTGCACCTGCCGCGCCAAGGTCATGGAAGGCCAGGTGGAGATGGAGAAGAACTTCACGCTGGAGCCCTGGGAAACCGAACAGGGCTTCGTGCTGAGCTGCCAGGCCCGCCCCACCACCGACCGGGTCGTCGTCAGCTACGACGAGCGCTGAGCGACCACCGGCGGCCCGCTCAATCGGTGTAGAGCACCACGGGCGCCACGCCCGCGCGGATGAGGCCGATGCGCTCGGCCGCCGCGCGGCTGAGGTCGATCACGCGCCCCGGCGCGAACGGCCCGCGGTCGTTGATGCGCACCACCACCGCCTGCCCCGTGACCGGGTTCTCCACGCGCACGCGCGTGCCGAATGGCAGGGTCTTGTGCGCAGCGGTGAGTTCGTTCATGTCGAAGACCTCGCCGTTCGCGGTGCGCCGGCCATGGTGCGGCTCGCCGTACCACGAGGCGTTGCCGCGCCCGATCTCGCGCGCCTCGTGCGCGGCCGGCCCGTCCGCGCCCCAGTCCTCGCCCGGCGGCCCGCCGCGGCTCGCGCAGCCCACGAGGGCGACGGCGAGCACGGCCAGGGCGGCGAGGCGGGTGGGCGTCATGCGGGTCAGGGGGCCATCAGCGGGCGTCGAGGCGGCGCAGGATCTCCAGCGTCGCCGCGCTCTGGTTCATCGTATAGAAGTGCAGGCCCGGCACCCCGCCGCGAAGCAATTGCTCACACAAGGACGTGACGACGTCGAGGCCGAAGGACTTGATCGAGGCCGTGTCGTCGCCGTAGGCCTGCAGGCGCAGCCGGATCCAGCGCGGGATCTCGGCCCCGCACGCATCGGAGAAACGCATGAGCTGCGTGGAACTGGTGATGGGCATGATGCCGGGCACCACCGGAATGTCGGCGCCCAGGGCGCGCGCCTCGTCGACGAAGCGGAAGTAGGCATCGGCGCTGTAGAAGTACTGCGTGATCGCCGAATGCGCGCCGGCCCGGACCTTGGTCACATACGCCTTGAGGTCGGCCTCGGGCGAGCGGGCCTGCGGGTGCACCTCGGGATAGGCCGCCACCTCCAGGTGGAAGTCCTCGCCGGTCTCGGCGCGGATGAAGGCCACGAGGTCGCTCGCGTAGTGGAACTCGCCGCCCAGGCCATAGCCGCTGGGCAGGTCGCCGCGCAGCGCCACCAGGCGCTTGACGCCCATGGCCTTGAGCTGCGCCAGCTGCTCGCGCACGCCGGCGCGCGTGGCGCCGATGCACGAGAAGTGCGAGGCCGCGTCCACGCCCTCGGCGAGGATCTCGCGCACGGTGCCGAAGGTGCCCTCCTGCGTGGAGCCGCCGGCGCCGTAGGTGACGGAGCAGAACAGCGGCGCGCGCGCGTAGAGCTGCTGGCGCACGGCGCGCAGCTTCTGCGCGCCTTCGGGCGTCTTGGGCGGGAAGAATTCGAAGCTGATGGGCAGGTTCATGCCGGTTTCCGAATGAAGACGAAGAACTCGCGGTTGCCATCGCCACCGGCGATGGGGCTGTCGAAATAGTCGAGCGGCTCAAGGCCCAGGCCTTGCAGCGCGGTCGTGATGCGCTCGCGCACCCGCGCGTACGAGGCGGCGTCCTTCACCAGGCCGCCCTTGCCGATGTCTTCGGGCTGCAGCTCGAACTGCGGCTTGACGAGCACCAGGCCGTGGCCGCCGGGCTTGAGCAGCGGCGCCAGCGCGGGCCACACCAGGGTCTGCGAGATGAAGGACAGGTCGCCGACGATCAGGTCGAAAGGCGGCTCGGCCCCGGCCTCGCGCAGGCGCTGGGCCGTCAAATCGCGCGCGTTGCAATGCTCGATGGCGATCACCCGCGCATCCCCGCGCAGGCGCGCGTTGAGCTGGCCGCTGCCCACGTCCACGCCCACCACCTGGGCCGCGCCGCGCTGCAGCAGGCAATCGGTGAAGCCGCCGGTGCTCTGGCCCACGTCGAGCGCGTGCAGGCCGCGCGGATCGACGCCGGTGTGCGCCAGCGCACCCTCCAGCTTCAGGCCGCCGCGCGAGACGTAGCGCGCCTCGGCCGCGTCCAGCAGCTCCAGCTCGGCGCCGGCGGGCAGCTCGTCGCCGTTCTTGGCCACGGGCCGCCAGCCGCCACCGGCGCGCCAGCGCACGCCGGCCGCGATCAGCCGCTGGGCCTGCGAGCGCGACGCCGCCAGACCACGCTCGACGAGCAACTGGTCGGCGCGCACGGCGGCGATCAGTAGCGGTAGGTGTCCGGCTTGTACGGGCCTTGCTTGGGCACGCCGATGTAGGCGGCCTGCTCGTCGCTCAGCTCGGTCAGCTGGGCACCGACCTTCTTCAGGTGCAGGCGCGCCACCTTTTCGTCCAGGTGCTTGGGCAGCACGTAAACCTTGCCCACGTCGTAGCCCTCGGGGTGCGTGAACAGCTCGATCTGCGCGATGGTCTGGTTCGCGAAGCTGGAGGACATCACGAAGCTGGGGTGACCGGTGCCGCAGCCCAGGTTCACCAGCCGGCCCTTGGCGAGCAGGATGATCTTCTTGCCGTCCGGGAAGATCACGTGGTCCACCTGGGGCTTGATCTCTTCCCACTGGCACTTCTCTTCCAGCCTGGCAACCTGGATCTCGTTGTCGAAGTGGCCGATGTTGCAGACGATCGCCTGGTCCTTCATGGCGGCCATGTGCTCGAAGGTGATGACGTCGCGGTTGCCGGTGGTGGTGACGAAGATGTCGGCCTTGTCGGCGGCGTACTCCATGGTCACCACGCGGTAGCCTTCCATCGCGGCCTGCAGGGCGTTGATGGGGTCGATCTCGGTCACCCACACCTGTGCGCTCAGCGCGCGCAGCGCCTGGGCCGAGCCCTTGCCCACGTCGCCGTAGCCGGCCACCACGGCCACCTTGCCGGCGATCATCACATCGGTCGCGCGCTTGATGCCGTCGACCAGCGACTCGCGGCAGCCATAGAGGTTGTCGAACTTGCTCTTGGTGACCGAGTCGTTGACGTTGATGGCGCGGAACATCAGCGAGCCCTTGACCGACATTTCCTTCAGGCGGTGCACGCCGGTGGTGGTCTCCTCGGTCACGCCAATGATCTGCGCGCTCTTGCGGCTGTACCAGGTGGCGTCCTCGGCCAGCTTGGCCTTGATGGCCGCGAACAGGATGCGCTCTTCCTCGCTGCCGGGCTTGGCCAGCACGGAGGGGTCCTTCTCGGCCTGCTTGCCCAGGTGCATGAGCAGCGTGGCATCGCCGCCGTCGTCGAGGATCATGTTGGGGCCTTCGCCTTCCGTGCCCTTGGCGCCGAAGTCGAAGATGCGGTGCGTGTAGTCCCAGTAGTCGACCAGGGTCTCGCCCTTGACGGCGAAGACCGGCGTGCCGGCGGCGGCGATGGCGGCGGCCGCGTGGTCCTGGGTGGAGAAGATGTTGCACGAGGCCCAGCGCACCTGCGCGCCCAGGGCCTGCAGCGTCTCGATGAGCACCGCGGTCTGGATGGTCATGTGCAGCGAACCGGTGATGCGCGCGCCTTTCAGCGGCTGCTTGGCCGCGTACTCTTCGCGGATGGCCATCAGGCCGGGCATCTCGGTCTCGGCGATCTTGATCTCTTTGCGGCCCCAGTCGGCCAGGCCGATGTCGGCGATCACGCAGTCGGCGGTGGGGTTGATTCGTGCATTCATGTGGCGCTCCAAAACGTTGAAAGCCACCGCGCGGGAAGGGAGACGAGGGAACCCATCGCACGTGCAGTGGATGAGCGTGGTTGCCGGTTGAAGGGTCCGAGCCTCACGCCCGCGGCCCGCTCGGTGCGGGTGGGGCGCTGCAACGCTCCTCGGATGGGCCGGCATTCTACTCGGCCTCCTTTCTGGCGTGGGGATATCCCCTCCCAGTGGCACCACGCCGGTGCGGCCCCTGTGAGAAACTGCCGCCCCTCCATGCAACCCACCCCGCTGGCCGACTGGCCCCCGCACGAGCGCGCGCGCATCCATGGCGTGCTCACCGACATCGACGACACCCTCACGGCCGAGGGGGCGCTGGCGCCCGAGGCGGGCGCGGCACTGCTCCGCCTGCGCGCGGCCGGCCTGCCGGTGTTCGCCGTCACCGGCCGCCCGGCCGGCTGGAGCGAACCCTTCGCGCTGAGCTGGCCGATCGACGCCATCGTGGCCGAGAACGGCGCCGTGGCGCTGTGGAACGACGGCGGGCGCCTGCGCAAGGCCTACGCGCAGGACGCGGCCACCCGCGCCGCGAACCTCACCCGCCTGCGGGCCGCCGCCGCGCGTGTGCTGCGCGAGCTGCCTCAGGCGCGCCTGGCCACCGACAGCGCGGGCCGCGAAACCGACATCGCCATCGACCACAGCGAGCACGCCCACCTGGGCGAGGCCGACATCGCGCGCGCACTCGGCATCCTGCGCGACGAAGGCCTCACCGCCACCGTGAGTTCCATCCACGTCAACGGCTGGATCGGCGCGCACGACAAGCTCAGCGGCGCGCGCTGGATCCTGCGCGAGCGCCTGGGGCGCGACCTCGACGCCGAGATCGATCACTGGGTCTACGTGGGCGACTCCACCAACGACGCCGCCATGTTCGCGCGCTTCCCGCACAGCGTGGGCGTGGCCAACATCGCGCGCTTCTGGGCGCAGCTCGCGCACCACCCCCGCTACGTGGCCCCGCGCGAACGGGGCCAGGGCTTCGCCGACGTGGCCGAGGCGGTGCTGGCGGCCAGAGGCCAGGCATGAGCGAACACCCGCTGCCCGCCGGCGGCCGAGCGCCCGCCGCGCCGCCGGCCCACGCCCGCCTGGGCCTGGTCGCCATCTTTGGCGCCACCTTCTTCGAGCTCGTGGGCTACTTCATGCTCACGCCCCTGCTGCTGCTGCGCCTGAAGGACGGCGGCGAGTCCACCGCCCTGGCCGGCGTGTTCGCGGCCAGCGGCTGGTTCGGCATCTTCCTCATGGTGCCTTTCGCCTCGTCCGTCACGCGCGCGCTGGGAAGGCGGCCCACGCTGTGGCTGTCGGCGCTCATCCCCACGCTGGCCACCATGGGCTTCGCGCTCTCGTCCTGGCTGCCGCTGTGGTTCGGGCTCAAGCTCATCGCCGGCATGGCCTCGGGCCTGCGCTGGGTGCTGGCCGAGGCCATCGTGGCCGAGTTCGCGCCGCCCGGCCAGCGCGGCCGCTACGTGGGCATCTTCGAAACCCTGGTCGGCGTCACCTTCGTGCTCGGCCCGCTGATGCTGGCCTGGGTGGGGCCGCAGAGCGACACCGCGATCTGGCTCGCCTTCGGCTGCATGGCCATCGGCCTGGCCTGGAGCCTGCTGATCCCCCGCGTGCCGCCCGCGGCCGACGCGCACGAGGCCCGCGTGGGCCTGGGCGGCGTGTGGCACGCGCTGGCCGCGCACCCGCTGATCATGACGGTGGGCTTCGTCGGTGGCTTCTTCGAAAGCGGGCTCACGTCCATCCTGCCGCTGTATGGCCTGGCCCTGGGCCTGGGCGCGGTGGTCTCGGCCCTGCTGGTCTCGGCCAGCGGGCTGGGCAGTGCGCTGATGATGCTGCCCGCTGGCGTGCTGTCCGACCGCCTGGCGCACCACCCGCGCCAGCGCTGGGGCGACGAGCGCGCCGCGCGCCTGCTGCTCATGCGCGGCTGCGCCTGGATCACGCTGCTCGGCACGCTGCTGATCCCCTTCGTCGCGAACACGCCCTGGCTGGCCGCGCCCGTGGCCTTCGTGTGGGGCGGCGCGGGCGGCTGCCTCTACACGTTGGCGATGATCGACATCGGCTCGCGCGAGCAAGGCATCACCCTGGTGAACAGCACCGCCGTGCTGGTGATGAGCTACACGCTCGGCGGCGTGCTGGCGCCCGCGCTGGGCGCGGCGGCGCTGCAGTGGTCGCCCACGCTGGGCTTCCCGGCGCTGCTGGTCGGCGTGGCGCTGCTGGGGGTGTTCCTGCTGCGGCGCCAGCCGGCCTGAGCTCGCGCTTCGATAGCAGGAAGCGGCCGGGCGGTGCCGCTCTCGGATAGGCGTCCTTGAGGATTTCGCGCCGCGGCGGCTGCCACCGAGAGGGGTTTTCCACTCCGCAGCGCCACGCGCGCCCTCTCCATGATCTCCCGCTCCAGCCCCAAACAATACAAGCTCGATGCCGCGCTGCCCGGCCAGGCCCAGGCGACGCCTCTGCGCCAGGTGGTCGAGGCCGCGGTGAACAAGACCGAGAAAGACCAGCAGCCCCGGGTGCTCTACCTGAAGACCACCGCCCCCTCGTCCGATCGGACCGCGCAGCCTTACATCACCACCAAGTTCGACTCTCGGCACGAAGACCCGCAGACCCGCGCCACGCAGCCGCGCAAGCTCAAGCAGACCCAGCACCAGGGCGCCACCGCGCAGCTGAAGGGCCTGACCACCTCCTGGCTCAAGCTGCCTTCAGCGCCGCGCGAAGCCCAGCGAGCGGCCCAGGATCTCGGCAGGCTGTGCGCGAGCGACAGCACCCAGGTGTTCGGCCTGCCCTGCACCCCCGAACTGCTGCAGCAACTCAAGCGGATGGAAAGCGCCCAGGTCGCGCCGCGCTCAACGGCGTCGACGCCACGGCAGCCGAGCGCGCACACGCCCCGGTCGAACACGGACAGATCGCCACGGCACCCGCCGACGGATGAAGACGAGAGCAGCACCGCGTCGCAAACGACGGTCTCGCTGAGCGAGGAGAGCTCGCCCCCCAACTCGGGCGGCACGCCCAGAAAGGTCAAAACCAGCAGGGTGGCCCGGCTGCCGGTCAAGCAGGTCGCCCGACAGAATCTGAACCCGATCAGACAGACCTACCTGGACCAACAGAAGCTGAAGCAAAAGCAGAAGCGGGAGCAGGCGCTGCTTGACCTTCAAGACCTGATGTTTCCCCCGGAAAAGCCCCTCGCATCGCCCCATACCCAAGTTGGCGCCCCTACCCTGCAACTGCCACTCTTGCCTGTGGGCCGGGACCGGCCATCGGCCCTGGAGCCGTCCGAGGAACCCGCCCCACCAGGCGCCCAGTCGGATCGGCCCAGGTCCAACGTCGAACCCATCCCGGAGGAAAGCCTGCGGACCAGCAAGTCCCAGTCGACGCCCACCAGCCCCACGCCGCCCGACCAGCCTCCGCCGACCAGCCCTCGAGGCCCGTTGAAGCCGCAGCGCGTGCCACGGCCCAGCCTTCGGTCCAGGCAGACGCCCACACCGCCAGCCACCCCAGGGGCGCCACCGGTGGATCCGGCGTCGCCCCCCACGACCAACCCGCCCGAGAGGATGTTCAACGAGCAGTGAGCCCGCTTGTCGCATGGTGACAAGCCCCCATGCGATCCTTGAGGCCGCCGGCCGGGCCCCACGCCCGCCCGGCCGAAAGGAGCCCCATGCCCATCCCCTGGATCGCCGCCTTGAAAATCATCCCCTGGGGCGACGTGATCGAACACGCACCCAAGGTGCTCGCGGCCGCGCGCAAACTGCTCGACAAACAGAAAGCGCCCAGCGCCCCCACGCCCGTGGGCACGCCCCTGGACCCGGCCGCCGAAACACCCAGCCTGGGCGAGCTGCGCCAGCACCTCATCGAGGCGCGCCAGCTCATCGACCAGCAGGCCACCGCCCAGCAGCAGATGGCCCAGACCCTCAGCGAGCTGGCCGAGCAGAACGCGCGCCTGGTGGAAGCGGTGCAGTTGCTGCGCGTGCGCACGCGGTTGCTGATCGCAGCGGCGGTGCTGCTGGCCATCGGCGTGGCGGTGCTGCTGGCGCGCTGAAGCGCGCGGCCCACCCGCGCCTCGGCCCCTGGGCCGCTGGAAAAAACCGAAGGGAACGCTCACCCATGCCGTGAGCGCTCGCAGCGGCACGGTTCCGCGCCGGCGACAGCGGCCTCCGCCATCCGGCCCATCGCGGAACCCGGGCCTCGCGCCGCGCCACGCAGAGACAGCCACAAGCTGCAGCAGCGCAAGGCAAGCCCGTGGCCTGACGCCCCCGCACCACCCTTCGAACCGCCATGATCAAGACCACACGCGCCCCTTACCACAAGCTGCCTGCCGACGCCCCAGCCAAGCCCAAGTACGCCGCGGTGGCGAACCACCCGATACAGGACCCCAGCGCGGGCGGCTCGCTCACGCTGGCCAAGGTCTCGGCGCTCGACGCCTTCCTCGGCGCGCAAAGCAAAAACGGCTTGCCCACCAACAAGACGCTGTATCTGAAGAAAAACAGCCAAGACACGCATCGGCTATCGACCACTCGGTCCCTCTGGAAAAGCAAACAGCAGCGGCAAAACTTCGTCGGCTACATCTATGCCTTGGGCTTGGACGGCCTCCACACCCTGCACTCACCACAGGTTCAGCAAGCGGCCCGAAACCTTTTCGACCTGGCCCATCTCGGGGCCGTCCACAAGCTCCAACACAGCGCGGCACTGTGCCAATGCGTGAAGGCACTGAAACAGGCCCTGGCGGAAGAGGCCGGCGAGCCAAGCACCGATACCGCTTTCACGATCGACAACGACCTCCGCACCACCAGCGATTCGGACACGTCCACGGTCGAACCCGAGCCCCCACGCACCCCGGTCCCCACACGCGCCCGAACCACCGTCTCCCCCGACGAGCGCCTCGACCATGAGCTGAGCAAGTACTTCAAGTGACCACTAGGCCACAGGCCCATTGGCCGCCGGCCGATCCACCTCGATCGCCGCATCGCAGCCCACGCCGGCGGCGATCCAGCGCCGCGCCAGGCGCCGCAGCAGCGGCGCCGCCCAGGCCCAGCGCGGACCCAACACCCCTGGCGCGTCGCTGATCGCGCCGCAGCGGTAGAGACCCGCCGCGTCGTCCCAGCGCAGGGCGTCGCAAGCGCCCCGGCGACGGCGCGATATCACGCGACCCAGGGGGCAGGGCTCGGCCAGGCAGCACACGCCGCAGCCATTGCAAGGCGCGCCCAGCGCGGGCTTGGCCGGCGCGGCGGGGTGGATGTGGATGGTTTGCAGGGGCATGCGGGGGCGGGGACGCCGGCCAGCGGCGCTGGCCCCGCATCATCGCGCCTGTTCGGGGCTGTCCACCGTGGGCGATCGCCGAAAGGCCGGCAGGCCACCCGCGCCGAACGGCCATTCGGCCAGGCCCGGAACCCGGCCACGGAGCCGCGCACTCAGTCCGCACCTCCTGACTGCCCGGCACCACGCCCGTCCCGACCATGCACCGAATGTCTTCTGCCGACCGCTGGCACCACAAATGCACCGCGGCCCAGCCCATCACCCCCCCGCCAGAAAACCTGGCGCCCAGCCAGAACGAACTGCGGGCCGCAGGCGCCGCCGCCACGTCCTTCAACGCGGTGCTCCAGCATGGGGTCCGCAACAACTACATCTACATCCACCGACACAAGAAGGGCGGCCTCGAGTACTTTGCCACCAATGCCTGGTCCGCGTACCAGTCCCTGCGGGACGTGTTCAAGCCGGTCAACTACACCCAGGCCCATCGGCAGACACGCGCGCGCGTCGCTGCCATGTATGCCACCCTGAGCCGGGACGAAGGACGACCCGACGTCGCCGAGGCCGCCAAGAACGTGTTGAATCTTCTGGATCAACAGAAGAAGGGCGTGGTCAATACCGCCGCACTGCGCCAGGCCTCCCTGAGGCTCTGCGCGGCCTTGAATGCCGCTTCAGCGCCCGGCGGTCCCGTGACCCGACCACTGCCCGAGATCAGGATCGGCCGGCTGAACCCGCAAGGGGAACACGTGCTGGCGAGCACCGCCCTGTCGGCGCTGCGCGACCACGTGAACCGGCTGCCCCTGGGCAGCGTGCTCCTGCAGTACGGCAACAACGACGCCAGCGATCCATGGGTGTACGCGGGGGCCCGCCGCCCGGACGATGCGCTCGCCGATGAGGAGCGCGCATCGAACCGGGATCTGGAGCGCGACTTCGCCGACACCCTGCATTTTTTGGCCCGCCAGCACCAGGTTGACGACAAGGACCCCGCCTGGTGGCCCGCGCTTGGCCTCATCCAGCATGTCAACACGCAAACCAAGGCCGACAAGCCCATCACCGTGACAGCGGAACTCCGCCAGCGCCTCGACGCGCTGTGCAGCAGCCTGCCCGTCCGGTGAAGATCCAAGGCGCTCAGCGCGCCGGCCCTGCGCGCCGCGCCGCCTCGGCGATGCTGGCCGCGTCCACCTGGAAGAACGCGCGCAGCGCCGCGCGCGTGTCGCTGCGGCCGAAGCCGTCGGTGCCCAGGGTGCGGTAGGCGCGGCCCGGCGGCAGCCAGGCGCGCAGCGCCTCGGGCACGGCGCGCACATAGTCGCTCGCGGCCAGCACCGGCCCGGCGGTGCCGGCCAGCACCTGGCCCAACCAAGAGTCGCGCCCCTCGGCCTCGGCGGCCTGCGCCTCGCGCGCGAGTTCGCTCCAGCTCGTGATGCTGCACACGTGCACGCAAAACCCCTGCTGCGCCAGCCGCTCGGCCGCGCCGCGCACCTCGGTGAGGATGGCGCCCGAGCCCAGCAGCGTGAGCGGCGCGCCGTCCACCGGCCCGAAGCGGCCGAAGACGTAGCCGCCCTTCAGCACGCCTTCGCGCGCCGAGGCTGGCAGGTCGGGCTGGGCATAGTTCTGGTTCATCAACGTGAGGTAGTAGAAAACGTCGCGCTGCTCCACCAGCATCTCGCGCAGGCCGGCGTCGACGATGAGCGCCAGCTCGCCCGCGAAGGCCGGGTCGTAGGCCTTGCAGTTGGGAATGGTCGCGGCCACCAGGTGGCTGCTGCCGTCCTGGTGCTGCAGGCCCTCGCCGCCCAGCGTGGTGCGGCCCGAGGTGGCGCCCAGCAGGAAGCCGCGCGCGCGCTGGTCGGCCGCGGCCCAGATGGCGTCGCCCACGCGCTGGAAACCGAACATCGAGTAGTAGATGTAGAAGGGCAGCATGGCCAGGCCGTGCACGCTGTAGCTGGTGGCCGCGGCCGTCCAGCTGGCGATGGCGCCGGCCTCGCTGATGCCCTCCTCCAGGATCTGCCCGTCCAGCGCCTCGCGGTAGCTCAGCACCGAGCCGATGTCCTCCGGCGCGTAGCGCTGGCCCACGCTGCTGTAGATGCCAACCTGCTTGAACAGGTTGGCCATGCCGAAGGTGCGCGCCTCGTCGGCCACGATGGGCACGATGCGCGGACCCAGCGCGCCGTCCTTGAGCAGGTTGCCCAGCAGGCGCACGAAGGCCATGGTGGTGCTCATCTCCTTGCCGCCGGCGTTCAGCGCGAAGCCCGCGTAGGCCTCGGCGGCGGGCACGGGCACCGGCTCGCACGCGGTCTCGCGCCGCGGCAGGGCGCCGCCCAGGGCGGCGCGGCGTTCGCGCAGGTAGCGCAGCTCGGCGCTGTCCTCGGCCGGCTTGTAGAAGGCCAGGCCCGTGGCCTGCTCGTCGCTCAGCGGCAGCGCGAAGCGGTCGCGAAAGGCCAGCAGGTCGTCGGCGTCGAGTTTCTTCTGGCTGTGCGTGGTCATGCGGCCCTGGCCGGCGGCGCCCATGCCGTAGCCCTTCTTGGTGTGCGCCAGGATCACCGTGGGCTGTCCGCGGTGCGCCACGGCGGCGGCGTAGGCGGCGTGGATCTTCACCAGGTCGTGCCCGCCGCGCTTGAGGCGATCGATCTGCTCGTCGCTCAGGCCCTGCACCAGCGCGGCCAGCGCCGGGTTCTGCCCGAAGAAGTTCTCGCGGTTGAAGCGGCCGTCCTTGGCGGCGAAGGTCTGCATCTGGCCATCCACCGTGTCGCCCAGGGCCTGCGCCAGCGCGCCGCCGGGATCGCGCGCGAACAGACCGTCCCAGTCGCTGCCCCACAGCAGCTTGATGACGTTCCAGCCCGCGCCCGCGAACAGGCGCTCCAGCTCGTCGATGATGCGATCGTTGCCGCGCACCGGGCCATCGAGCCGCTGCAGGTTGCAGTTGACCACCCACACCAGGTTGTCGAGCTTCTCGCGCGCGGCCAGGGTGAGCGCGCTCATGCTCTCGGGCTCGTCCATCTCGCCGTCGCCGAACACGCCCCACACGGTGCGCCCACCGGTGTCCAGCAGGCCTCGGTGCTGGAGGTAGCGCATGAAGCGCGCTTGGTAGATCGAGCTGATGGGGCCGATGCCCATGGAGCCCGTGGGGAACTGCCAGAAGTCGGGCATGAGCCAGGGGTGCGGGTAGCTGGACAGGCCCCGCGCACCCTGCCCGGGCGCGACGATCTCCTGGCGGTAGTGCATCAGGTCGCGCTCGCTCAGGCGCCCGTCGAGAAAGGCGCGCGCGTACACGCCGGGCGCGCTGTGCGGCTGGAAGAACACCAGGTCGCCGCCGTGCGATTCGCAGCGCGCGTGAAAGAAGTGGTTGAAGCCGGTCTCGAACAAGTCGGCCGCGCTGGCGTAGCTGGCGATGTGCCCGCCCAGCTCGCCATGGGCCTGGTTGGCGCGCACCACCATGGCCAGGGCGTTCCAGCGCATCAGCGAAGCCAGGCGCTCCTCGATGGCGAGGTCGCCCGGGAACGGGGGCTGCTGCTCGGCCGCGATGGTGTTCACGTAGGGCGTGTTCAGCCGCGGCCGCCAGCCCACGCGCTCGCGCCGCGCCAGCGCCACCAGGCCATCGAGCATCTGGCGCGCGCGCGCGGGGCCCTGCGACTGCAGCAGCGACAGGAAGGCCTCCTGCCATTCGGCGGTTTCCTGCGGGTCCGGGTCCTGGGAGATGAGGTCGTGGGGATTCATGGCGGGGCACTCTAGCCCCGCGGCCCCGGCATGTGCTGCCGAAACGCTCGCCAAAAGCCACCGAAGCAGCAGACAATGCCGTAATTTCAGATATTGACAGCACAAACCACCATGGACGCCCTTGATCGCCGGATCCTTGACGAGCTGCAGCGCGACGGCTCCCTGTCCAACGTGGCCCTGGCCCAGCGCGTGGGCCTCTCGCCCTCGCCTTGTCTGGCGCGCGTGAAGGCGTTGGAGCAGTCGGGCGTGATCCGCCAGTACGTGGCCCTGGCCGACGCCGCGCGCCTGGGCCTGGGGCTCAACGTGTTCATCAGCATCAGCCTGACCACGCAAAGCAAGGAAGCCCTGGCGCGTTTCGAGCAACGCATCGCCGACCTCGACGAGGTGATGGAGTGCTACCTGATGACGGGCGACTCCGACTACCTGCTGCGCGTGGTGGTGCCCGACATCGGCGCGCTGGAGCGCTTCATCCTCGAACGCCTTTCGCCCATGCCCGAGGTGGAAAAGATCCGCTCGGGCTTCGCGCTCAAGCAGGTGCGCTACAAGACCGCGCTGCCGCTGCCGCGCGGTTGAGGCGCTGGCGGCGTGGCGAAGGCCCAGCGCGGGCCTGGCCGGCGCCGCGGCGGGGACGTGGATGGTCGGGTGCGTCACAGGGCAACGGTCGCTGGCTTCCTGTCCCGCGCGGGCACGCCGAGCCGCGTGCTGTGGCCGCTGGTCCCATCCGCGATGGCTCCGTTCGCCAGGCGACTCCTATCATGGGCCGATGCGACCGCTCCTGACCTTCACCCTCCTGCTCGCCACCGCCTGGCTCGCCGGCTGCGAAACCACCCCCACCGTCAATCGCGACAGCCTGCGCGCCCTCCGGTCCAACACCAACGACGCGCAGGTCATCGAACGGCTTCGCACCAGCGACAGCGCCGACTTGCGCGACAACGCCCTGGCCGTCGGCCTGTGGGACCAGCGGCTCGACCTCGCGCGCGCCGCGCTGGCGGCCGGTGCCGGTCCGCGCCGCGTGCTGCCCTACCAGCAACTGGCCCAGTTGCGGCCCGCCGGCGACGGTCCCAGCCCGACGCGCCTGGCCGACGCCCTCTTCCTGCCGCCTCCCACGCTCCGTGAAGACCTCAGCCAGCGCCGGGTGGTCCCGACCCACCTGTTCGCGCGCAACCTCGCGGCGCTGAACCTGCTGCTCGAGCATGGCTTGAAGTTCGCGGACCAGGACGCGCTGGACGAGTCCCTGTACGCGGCGCTGATCGTGGGTCAGGACCCGGCCCTGGCCGACCGCCTGGTGGCCATGGGCGCGCGCATCCGCCTGCGGCCACGCCCCCTGTCCGAACCGCTGCCGCGCATGATCGCCGCCTTCGCCGAGCCTGCCATGCTCCAGGCCGCCCTGCGCCTCGGCCTGGACCCGAACGCGCGCTTCAGTTCCGACCCCGATTGGCGCCTGTCCCGCACCAAGGACGTGCCCTACTACGCCTACCAGGTCGACTACACCATGCTGCACATCCTGGGCCTGCGCGACACCTCGCCCGGCAACCCCGCGCGCGAACGCGACGGCGCCCAGGCGGTGGCCAGCGCACGCCTGCTGGTGGCCGCGGGCGCCGATGTCAACGCCCGCGCCACGCGCGTGCTCAGCGCGGGGCGCGAGTTCGCGCGGCACGACACCACGCCGCTGCACAACGCCTACCTGGGCCAGAACGGCACCGTCAATCAGGCCCTGATCGACTACCTGCTCGAGGCCGGTGCGGACCCGACGGCACGCAACAGCGCGGGCGAGCTGCCGCAGCAGATGACCGGGCAATCCGAGCGCACTCAACAGGAATATGCCCAACTGCTGGCCCAGCGGGAACAGCGGCAGGCGCAACGCACCGCCGCGTCCAGCGAATCG
The DNA here is from genome assembly GCF_034421675.1 of Hydrogenophaga sp. SNF1. Taxonomy (NCBI): domain Bacteria; kingdom Pseudomonadati; phylum Pseudomonadota; class Betaproteobacteria; order Burkholderiales; family Comamonadaceae; genus Hydrogenophaga; species Hydrogenophaga sp. SNF1. The sequence continues at coordinate 501,898 of NZ_CP139793.1, read as the reverse complement.
GACAGCGGCTTCTTCGGCCGGGCCATGGCCATCGCCGGCCTGGCCACCGTGGGAGGCATCGCCGCCGGCTCGGGCGCCGACCCGGGACAGCTTGCCCGGATCGTGGGCGGTGGCGTGGCCGATGTCCTCAGCGATGGCCGCGCCGGCGGCATCGCGCAAGCGCAACAACAGACGGCGCCACGCGCCGTGGCCCAGGCGCCCACCGGCCCGGCATTCCAGACCGAGAACCACCGCTTCACCTGCCCGTCGGGGGTGCAAGGCAGCGTGCCCCTGCGCTACCGCACGCCGCAATGCCGCGCCGCGATGATCGACTTCGCCCAGACCTACGCCTGCAACGCCGTCGAGCGCTTCGAGCGGGTTCGGCAGGCCTGCCAGAGCGCCTGCGGCGCGCCCACCTGCGAGCAGCGCTGACGCGGGTCAGCTCCTCGCCAACACCGGCGCCAGCACACGCCCGGTGTGCGTGCCCGCCGCCACCACCGCCTCGGGCGCTGCCGCGGCCACCACGCGGCCGCCGCCCGATCCCCCCTCGGGGCCCAGGTCGATGATCCAGTCCGCTTCGGCCATCACGTCCAGGTCGTGCTCGATCACCACCACGCTGTGGCCACCGTCCACCAGGCGGTGCAGCACGCGGATCAGCTTCTCCACGTCGGCCATGTGCAGGCCCACCGTGGGCTCGTCCAGCACGTAGAGCGTGTGCGGCGCCTTCTGCCCGCGCCGGCCCACTTCGTCGCGCACCTTGCTCAGTTCGGTGACGAGCTTGATGCGCTGCGCCTCGCCGCCCGACAGGGTGGGCGACGGCTGGCCCAGCGTGAGATAGCCCAGGCCCACGTCCTTGAGCAGCTGCAGCGGGTGGGCGATGGCGGGCATGGAGGCGAAGAACTCGACCGCCTCGTCCACCTCCATCTGCAGCACGTCGCCGATGCTCTTGCCTTTCCAGGTGACGGTCAGCGTCTCGGGGTTGAAGCGCGCGCCGTGGCAGGTTTCGCAGGGCACCTTCACGTCGGGCAGGAAGCTCATCTCGATGGTGCGCACGCCCTGACCTTCGCAGCTGGGGCAGCGGCCTTCGCCGGTGTTGAAGCTGAAGCGGCCCGGGCCGTAGCCGCGCGCCTTGGCCTCCAGGGTGTCGGCGAAGAGCTTGCGCACCGTGTCCCAGAAACCGATGTAGGTGGCCGGGCAGGAACGTGGCGTCTTGCCGATGGGCGTCTGGTCCACCTCGAGCACGCGGTCCACCGCCTCGCTGCCGATCAGGCGTTCGCAGCCCGACCAGGCGGGCCGCTCGCCCTTGTCCCAGGCCTTCTTGCCAGCCGCCGTGGCGCGCAGGGACACCGCCGCCGCGACGTTGGTGAGCAGCACGTCGCGCGCGAGCGTGCTCTTGCCGGAACCGCTCACGCCGGTGACCACCACCAGGCGCTTGAGCGGCACCTTCACGTCGAGTGCCTGCAGGTTGTGCAGCGCGGCACCGCGCAGGTCGAGCGCCTCCATGTCCGCCGGCATGGCGCGGCGCGCCTGCAGCGGGTGCTTCATGGCGTGCAGCAGGTAACGGCCCGTCACCGATTCGGGGTTGGCCGACAGGTCCGCCACCGAGCCCTGCGCCACCACCCGCCCGCCGCGCTTGCCGGCGCTGGGGCCGATGTCGATGACGTGGTCGGCTCGGCGGATGGTGTCTTCGTCGTGCTCCACCACCACCAGGGTGTTGCCCTGGTGGCCGAGCTGGTGCAGCGCGTCGAGCAGGATCTGGTTGTCGCGCGGGTGCAGGCCGATGGTGGGCTCGTCGAGCACGTAGCACACGCCCTGCAAATGGCTGCCGAGCTGGGCCGCCAGGCGGATGCGCTGCGCCTCGCCGCCGCTGAGCGTGGGCGCGCCACGGTCCAGGGTGAGGTAGTTCAGACCCACCTGCTCGAGGAAGGCCAGGCGGCTCTCGATCTCGGGCAGCAGGTCGCGCGCGATGTCGGCTTCGCGGCCGCTGAGGTCCTGGCCGTCCATGAGACGGCGCACCCAGGACCGGACCTCGCTCACCGACAGGCGCGCGATGTCGGTGATGGCCACACCACCGAACCGCACGGCGCGCGCCTGCGCATTGAGGCGCGAGCCTTCGCACGTGGGGCAGGCCTCGTCGCCCACGCCCTCCACTTCGGGCTCGGCGAAGCTCTGCTCGCGGCCTTTTTCGTCGGCGTCGCGCACCGAGTCGTCGAGCGCCTTGCGCTGCTCGCGCGAGAGCTTCACCCCTGTGCCCACGCAGTCCGGGCACCAGCCGTGCTTGCTGTTGTAGGAGAACAGGCGCGGGTCCAGCTCGGGGTAGCTGGTGCTGCACACCGGGCAGGCGCGCGCGGTGCTGAACACCTCCACGGCGCCGATGTCGCGCGTGGGTCGGCCCTCGGCGATGGCTTCTTTCAGTCCGTCGAGCGGGTGCAACAGGTGCAGGATGCCCTTGCCGTGCTCCAGCGCCTTCGCCAGTTCGCGGCGCAGCTGCGCCTCGTCGGCCGGGTTCACCACGAAATCCGCCACCGGCAATTCGATGGTGTGTTCCTTGAAGCGGTCGATGCGCGGGAAGCCGGTGGTGGGCAGGAAGTCGCCGTCCACGCGCAGGTGGCTGAAGCCGCGCGGGCGCGCCCAGTCGGCCAGTTCGGTGTACACGCCCTTGCGGTTGACCACCAGCGGCGCCAGCAGGCCCACATGCCGACCCGCGTGCTTGCGCAGGATGGCGGCCGCGATGCTGTCGGCGCTCTGCGGTTTCACGGCCGCGCCGTCGTGCACGCAGTGCTGGGTGCCCAGCTTCACGTAGAGCAGGCGCAGGAAATGCCAGACCTCGGTGGTGGTGCCCACCGTGCTCTTGCGCCCGCCGCGCGACAGGCGCTGCTCGATGGCCACGGTAGGCGGGATGCCGTAGACCGCGTCCACCTCGGGCCGGCCCGCCGGCTGCACGATGCTGCGCGCGTAGGCGTTGAGGCTTTCCAGGTAGCGGCGCTGGCCTTCGTTGAACAGGATGTCGAAGGCCAGCGTGCTCTTGCCCGAACCGCTCACGCCCGAGATGACGTTGAACTTGCCGCGCGGGATGTCCACGCTGAGCTGCTTGAGGTTGTGCTCCTTGGCGTTGACGATGCGGATGGCTTCGTCGCGCGGCGCGCGGCGCGCGGCGGCGCGCGCGCGGTAGGGCGCCGGCGCCTCGCCCACCGCGTGCACCTGGTCCATGGCCGCCGCGTACTCGCGCAGCGCCCGCGCGGTGTGGCTCGTGGGGTGCTCGCGCACCTGCTCGGGCGGGCCCTCGGCCACCACGGCACCGCCGCCGGCGCCGCCCTCGGGGCCGAGGTCGACCAGCCAGTCGGCGGCGCGGATCACGTCCAGGTTGTGCTCGATCACCACCAGCGAATGGCCGGCGTCCAGCAGCTTGCGCAGCGAGCGCATGAGCTTGGCGATGTCGTCGAAGTGCAGGCCGGTGGTGGGCTCGTCGAACAGGAACAGCGTGCCCTTGCGCGACACGGCCTGGCGGCTGGCGCTCGCGGACTTGGCGGCCTCGGCCAGGAAGCCCGCGAGCTTGAGGCGCTGCGCCTCGCCGCCCGAGAGCGTGGGAACGGGCTGTCCCAGCTTCACGTACTCCAGGCCCACGTCCACGATGGGTTGCAGCGCGCGGATCACCTCGCGGTCGTGCGCGAACAGCTGGGCCGCTTCGTTCACCGTGAGCTCCAGCGTGTCGGCCACGCTCAGCATCCGGCCGCCCCGATCGATCTTCACTTCCAGGATTTCGGGCCGGTAGCGCTTGCCGTCGCAATCGGGGCAGCGCAGGTAGACGTCGGAGAGGAACTGCATCTCCACGTGCTCGAAGCCCGAGCCGCCGCAGGTGGGGCAGCGGCCGTCGCCGCTGTTGAAGCTGAACTTGGCCGGCGTGTAGCTGCGCTGGCGCGCCAGCGGCGCGTCGGCGAACAGCGCGCGGATGGCGTCCCAGGCGCCGACGTAGCTCACCGGGTTGGAGCGCGCGGTCTTGCCGATGGGCGACTGGTCGACGAAGACCACGTCGGCCAGCTGCTCGGCGCCGAGCAGGCGGTCGTGCGCGCCGGGCGATTCGGTGCTCTGGCCGAAATGGCGCATGAGCGCGGGCGCCAGCACGTCCTGGATCAGCGTGGACTTGCCCGAGCCCGACACACCGGTGATCACCACCAGGCGCTGCAGGGGGAACTCCACCGACACGTTCTTCAGGTTGTGCTCGCTCGCGCCTTCCAGGATGAGGCGCGGCGTGCTGTCGGTGACGGCGCGCTTGAAACCCATGCCGATGGTCTTGCGCGCGCCCAGGTAGGCGCCGGTGAGCGTATCGGCCGAGCGGATCTGCGCCGGCGTGCCGTCGAACACGATGCGCCCGCCGCGCTCACCCGGGCCCGGGCCCATGTCGATCAGGCGGTCGGCCGCGAGCATGACGGCCGGGTCGTGCTCCACCACCACCAGGGTGTTGCCGGCGTCGCGCAGGCGCTTCATGGCGTCGACGATGCGCGCCATGTCGCGCGGGTGCAGGCCGATGCTGGGCTCGTCGAGCACGAACAGCGTATTGACCAGCGAGGTGCCGAGCGCGGTGGTGAGGTTGATGCGCTGCACCTCGCCGCCGCTGAGCGTGCGGCTTTGCCGGTCCAGCGTGAGGTAGCCGATACCGACCTCGCAGAGGTAGCGGATGCGGGTGTTGATTTCTTCCAGCAGCAGCTTGAGCGCCTGCTGCTCGCCGGTGCTGCCCGCCTGCGCAGGCACGATGGAATCGAAGAAGCGCCGCAAATCCGTCAGCGGCATGAGCATCAGGTCGTGCAGGCACAGGCCGGGCAGCGCCTCCAGCTGCGCGCGCGACCAGGCCACGCCCGCGGGCAGGTAGCGCTGCGACGGCGCCAGCACCGCGTCGGCCTGCGCCGCCGTGCCCACGCGCCAGAGCAGGCTGTCGGTCTTGAGGCGCGCGCCGCGGCACACCGGGCACTCGGTGTAGCTGCGGTACTTGGACAAGAGCACGCGGATGTGCATCTTGTAGGCCTTGCTCTCCAGGTACTCGAAGAAGCGGCCCACGCCGTACCACTGCTGGTTCCACTTGCCGTTCCACTGCGGCGAGCCGTTCTTCACCCAGGCCTGCTGCTCGGGCGTGAGCTTGGCCCAGGGCGTGTCGCGCGGGATGCCCGCCGCCTCGGCGTGGCGCATTAGGTCGTCCTGGCACTCCTTCCAGGCCGGCGTCTGGAACACCTTGATGGCGCCGTTGCGCAGCGTGAGCCTGTCGTTCGGGATCACCAGGCCGTAGTCGACGCCGATCACGCGGCCGAAGCCGCGGCAGCTGTCGCAGGCACCCACCGGCGAGTTGAACGAGAACATGGACGGCGCGGGCTCGCTGTAGCGGATGTCGCTCTCGGGGCAGTGCAGGCCGGTCGAAAACTTCCAGATCTCGGGCTCACCCGCTTCCTTCAAGGCGTACACCGTGAGCCGGCCGCCGCCGCGCTTGAGGCCGGTCTCGATGGCCTCCATCACGCGCGCGGGCTCGGCGCTGGCCACGCGGAAGCGGTCGGCCACCACGTCGAGCAGCTTCACGGCCTCGATCACCGGCTTGGCCTTCTTCGCCCCCTTGGCGGCGGGCGCCTCTTCCTTCGCCTCGCGCTGCACCGTGCGCTCGGCCTGCACGCGGGTGTAGCCGCTGGCCGAGAGCCACTGTTCGATTTCCTCGGGCGTGGTGTTGGCGGGCAATTCCACCGGGAAGGTCAGCACCAGCCGGGGATCCCCCTGCGCTTCGGCGCGCCGCCGCAGTTCGGCCGCGATGGTCTCGGGCGAGTCGTGCCGCACCGGCAGCGCGGTCTCGCGGTCGAACAGCTCGGCGCCGCGCGCGAACAGCAGCTTGAGGTGGTCGTTGAGCTCGGTCATGGTGCCCACGGTCGAGCGCGAGGACCGCACCGGGTTGGTCTGGTCGATGGCGATCGCGGGCGGCACGCCCTCCACGCGGTCCACCGCCGGCTTGTCCATGCGGTCCAGGAATTGCCGCGCGTAGGCGCTGAAGGTCTCGACGTAGCGGCGCTGGCCCTCGGCGAACAGGGTGTCGAACACCAGGCTGGATTTGCCCGAGCCACTGGGCCCGGTCACCACCGTCAGTTCGCCGGTGCGGATGTCCAGGTCCAGGCCCTTGAGGTTGTGCTGGCGCGCGCCGCGGATGCGGATCAGGCCCTCGGCGCCGCCCCCATCGGCCGCCCGTTCATCGGGTTCGGCCGGGGTGGAGAGGTCGGGGCGGCGATCGTCGGACATGCAGGGCTCCTGAGCGGGAAGCGGAAGATTCTAGGGACCGCCCGCGACCGCTGCCGCGCCCTACGTCATTTCCACACTGTCCTTCCGGGGGAGCCTCTGCGCAGACTCGCGCGCCATTACAAATGGTTGTACTTCGACGCCGTGAACGCCCGCGGCGGGGTACACGGCGAGAAGGTCGAACTGATCTCGGTCGACGACAGGTTCGACCCCAAGGTGACGGTGCAGGTCGCGCGCGAGCTGACCCGCCAGCGCGGCGTGCTGGCCCTGTTCCTCAACCGGGGCACACCGCACGCCGAGGCGCTGCTGCCGCTGCTGGCCGAACACAAGGTGCCGCTGGTGGCGCCCGGCACCGGGGCCATGGTGCTGCACCGGCCGGTCAACCCCTGGGTGTTCAATGTGCGCGCCACCTACCAGTGCGAAGCGGCGCCCGCCATGATGGAAGGCTTCGCGGGCGCCAAGGTGGTGGTGGAAGGCCTGCGCCGCGCCGGGCTGGACTTCGCCGACCTGTCCATCATCGACGGCAGCGGGCGCTTCCGGCGCTGAGCCGGGCGCCGCTCCCCGCGGCTCAGCCCTTGACGATCAGCACCGGGATGTGCGCGTGCGTCAGGACCTTCTGCGCGACGCTGCCCAGGATCAGGGCCTTGACCCCCTGGCGGCCGTGCGAGCCCATCACGATCAGGTCGCAGCCCTCGGCCTTGGCGGTTTCCAGGATGCCCTCCCACACCAGGTTGCGCTCGATGGTGTCGCCCGCGAACGGCACGTTCTTCGCGCGGCAGGCGTTGGCCACGCTGTCCAGCGCGTCGCCGGCCACGCGCTTGGCATCGCTCAGGTAGGCCTGCAGGCCCACGGCCGAGGCGTCGCCGATGCCGATGTAGGGGAAGGGGTCGATGACGTAGACGCCCACCACCTGCCCACCCGACTCGCTGGCCATCTGGGCCGCCGTGGCGGCGGCTTGGTGCCCCACCTCGGAGCCGTCGGTGGGAACGAGGATCTTCTTGAACATGCGGGTCTCCTGTGGTCGCGGGTCGATGGCCCATGAGGGGCCAGGGTCGCGGCCCGGGGCTTGAGGCAGGTCAGGCCGACGCCGCCTCGTGCGTCTCGGGCCGCACGTCCACCGCACAGTACTTGAGTTCGGCGATCTTGCCCAGCGGATCGAGCACGGGATTGGTCAGCAGGTTGGCCGCCGCCTCGGCGTAGGCGAAGGGGATGAAGGCCGTGTCGGGCGGCATCGCTTCGTCCACGCGCACCGGCAGGGCGATGGCGCCGCGCCGCGAGCGCACGCGCGCCAGCGCGCCCGCGCGCAGGCCCAAGCGCTCGGCGGTGGCGGGGTTCAGGCTCACCACCGGGCTGGGCTCGATCGCGTCGAGCACCGCGCTGCGCCGCGTCATGCTGCCGGTGTGCCAGTGCTCCAGCTGGCGGCCGGTGATGAGCACCAACGGGTACTCGCCGTCGGGCCGCTCGGCCGGCGGCACCAGCGCGGCGGGCACCAGGCGCGCGCGGCCTTCGGGCATGGGGAAGCCCTCTGTGAAGACCACGGGCTGGCCCGGGTCCTGCTCGTCGCTCACCGGGTAGGTCACCGCGCCATCGCGCCACAGGCGGGGCCACGACAGCCCGGCGATGCTGGGCATGAGCGCGCGCATCTCCTCGTACACGGCGCCGATGCCTTGCGCGCCGTCGCCGGTGCCCGAGCCGTCGGGCGCGATGCCATAGCCCCAGCCCAGGCCCAGGCGGCGGGCCAGCTGCTCGGTGATCCAGGCGTCGGCGCGCGCCTCGCCGGGCGAGGCCACGGCCTTGCGGCCCAGCTGCACGCAGCGATCGGTGTTGGTCACGCTGCCGGTCTTCTCGGGCCAGGCGGTGGCGGGCAGCACCACGTCGGCCAGCGCGGCGGTCTCGGTCAGAAAGATGTCCTGCACCACGAGGTGCTTCAGCCCCGCGAGCGCTGCGCGCGCGTGCGCGGCGTCGGGGTCGCTCATGGCCGGGTTCTCGCCCTGGACCAGCATGGCGCTGATGTCGCCGCGGTAGGCGGCCTCGATGATCTCGACCACCGTGAGCCCGGGCTCGGCGCCCAGGGTGCCGGGCGCCAGGCGCCACAGGGCCTCGGCGCGCTCGCGCGCCGAGGCGTCGTTCACGCGCGCGTAGTCGGGCAGCACCATGGGAATGAGGCCGGCGTCGCTCGCGCCCTGCACGTTGTTCTGGCCGCGCAAGGGGTGCAGGCCGGTGCCGGGCCGGCCGATCTGGCCCGTGATCAGCGAGAGCGCGATCAGCGCGCGCGCGTTCTCGGTGCCGTGCGCGTGCTGGCTCACGCCCATGCCCCAGAGGATCATGGCGCTCTTGGCGCTGGCGAAGGCGCGCGCGACCTCGCGGATCGCCTCGGGGGCGATACCGCAGACCGGCGCCATGGCCTCGGGCGTGAAGGCCGCGACGTGGGCCTGGATGGCGTCGAAGTCGCGCGTGTGCGCGGCGATGTAGGCGGGGTCGGTGAGGCCCTCGGCCACGATCACGTGCAGCATGGCGTTGAGCAGGGCCACGTCGCTGCCGGGCGAGAAGCCCAGGTAGCGCCAGGCGTGGCGCGCCAGCTCGGTGCGCCGCGGATCGGCCAGCACCAGCCGCGTGCCGCGGCGGATGGCGTTCTTGATCCAGGTCGCGCCCACCGGGTGGTTCTGCGCCGGGTTGGCGCCGATCAGCAGCACCAGCTCGGCGTGTTCGACGTCGCGCAGCGGGTTGCTCACCACGCCCGAGCCCAGGCCTTCCATGAGCGCGGCCACGCTGGAGGCGTGGCACAGGCGCGTGCAGTGGTCGACGTTGTGCGTACCGAAGGCCGTGCGCACCAGTTTCTGGAACAGGTAAGCCTCTTCGTTCGTGCCCTTGGCCGAGCCGAAGCCGGCCACCGGGCTGGCGCGGCCGCGCGCGGCGGTGGCGCCCAGCGCGGCGCGAAAGCCCGCGGCCGCGGCATCCAGGGCCTCGTCCCAGCTGGCTTCGCGGAACAGTTCGCGCACCTCCTGCGCGGTCTGGCGCCGTTCGATGGCCGTGGGGTCCTTGGGCGCGTCGGCGCGGCGGATCAGCGGGCGCGTGAGGCGCTCGGGGCTGTGCGCGTAGTCAAAGCCGAAGCGGCCCTTGACGCACAGGCGGCCCTCGTTGGCCGGGCCCGCGATGCCTTCGACGTGCGCGATGCGATCGTTCTCATCGACGTGGTAGCGCAGCTGGCAACCCACGCCGCAGAAGGGACAGACCGAGTCCACCCGCTTGAGCGAGGGCCGGGCGAAGGCGCCGTTGGCCGGCGCGAGGGCGCCCGTGGGGCAGGCCTGCACGCACTCACCGCAGGCCACGCAGGTGCTGGCGCCCATGGGGTCGTTCTGGTCGAACACGATTTGCGCGTGGCCGCCGCGGAAGGCCAGGCCCAGCACGTCGTTGCCCTGGGTCTCGCGGCAGGCGCGGATGCAGCGCGTGCACTGGATGCAAGCGTCGCGGTTCACCGCCATGGCCGGGTGGCTGAGGTCCTGGCCGACGGCCTCGCGCGGCGCGAAGCGGCCGGCGCGCGCGCCGCTCTCGCGCGCCCAGTGCGCGAGTTCGCTGTCGTGCTTGAGCGCGGTGGTGGCCGGCGCGTCGGCCTGCAGCAGCTCGAGCACGGTGCGGCGCGCGTTGGCGGCGCGCGGCGTGTCGCTCCTGACCACCATGCCGGCCGTGGGCGCGCGGCAGCACGAGGGCGCCAGCACGCGCTCGCCGTCGATCTCGACCACGCAGGCGCGGCAGTTGCCGGCCGGGCGCAGACCCTCGCTGGCGCACAGGCGGGGCAGTACCACGCCGGCGCGCTCGGCGGCGTCCAGCAGGCTCTCGCCGGGCGCGGCTTCCACCGCGCGGCCGTCGAGCGTGAAGGCAATGGGCGCCGCGGCGGGCGGCAGATCGCGGGTGCTCACAGGCCCACCTCCTTCGCGAAGAACCGGCGCACGCTGTCCACCGGGTTGGGCGCGGCCTGGCCCAGGCCGCAGATGCTGGCCTCGCGCATCACGGCCGAGAGTTCGTCCATGCGCTCGGCGTCCCAGCGCGGCGCCTGCATCAGGCGCACCAGCTGGCCGGTGCCCGCGCGGCAGGGGGTGCACTGGCCGCAGGACTCCATCTCGAAGAAGCGCATGAGGTTGAGCGCGGCGTCGCGCACGCTGTCGTGCTGGCCCATCACCACCACGGCCATGGAGCCGACGAAGGCGCCGTGCTCGGCCAGGGTGTCGAAGTCCAGCGGCACGTCGGCCAGCGCGGCGGGCAGGATGCCGCCCGAGGCGCCGCCTGGCAGGTAGGCGTGCAGCTCATGGCCGGCCTGCATGCCGCCCGCGAACTCGTCGACCAGCTCGCGCAGCGTGATGCCCGCCGGCGCCAGGTGCACGCCGGGCGTGTTCACCCGGCCCGACACCGAGAAGCGCCGCAGGCCGTGGCGCCCGCGCCGGCCCAGCGCGGCCCAGGCCGCCCCGCCCTGCGCCAGCAGCGCGGGCACCCACCACAGGGTCTCCAGGTTGTGCGCCAGCGTGGGCCGGCCGAACACGCCGTTCAGCGCTACGATGGGCGGCTTCAGGCGCGGCAGGCCGCGCCGGCCTTCGATGGACTCGATGAGCGCGGACTCCTCGCCGCAGATATAGGCGCCCGCGCCGCGCCGCAGCTCGATGCGCGGCGGCCGGTAGTGCGGGAAGCGCTCGCGCAGGGCCTGCAGGCGCGGCGCCAGCGCCTCGATCTCGCGCTGCAGCATCGGCCGCAGGTCGTGGTACTCGTCGCGCAGGTAGAGCCAGACGTGGTCCAGGCCCACCACCTCGGCCGCGACCAGCACGCCCTCCAGCACCTGCGGCGCGCCCATGCTGAGCACCAGCCAGTCCTTGAAGGTGCCGACCTCGCCCTCGTCGATGTTGACCACGCCGTGGCGCGGGCCGGGCTGCGCGCGCACCGTGTCCCATTTGCGCCAGGCCGGGAAGCCCGCGCCGCCCAGGCCGCGCAGGTTGGCGGCCTTGAGTTCGGCGATCACGCCCTCGGGCGTGAGGTCGCCCGCCAGCAGGCGCCCCAGCTGCGCCAGGTCGTTGGGCAGCGGGTGTGGCAGCTGGCGCGGCCCGGTTTCGCCGCGCGCCACGTGGTCCACGATGGACTCGGCCGTGGCCTTGGGCAGTTGCCGCTGGCCGGCGCAGGCGGCCGGGGCCTGGTGGCACTGGCCGATGCAGGGGGCTTCCTCCACCGCCACGTCGGCGCGGCCCGCCAAGGCCTCGCGCGCGCGGGCCAGCAGGTCCTCGCCACCGGCCATGGCGCAGGCCAGGCTGGTGCACACGCGCACCGTGGTGGCGGGCGCGGCGGCCTCGTCGTCGACGACGTGGAAGTGGTGGTAGAAGCTCGCGACCTCGTAGACCTCGACCTGGCTCAGGCGCAGGCGCTCGGCGAGCGCGGCGAGCTGGCCCCGGCGCAGGGCGCCCTCGGCGTCGTTGAGGCGGTGCAGGTGCTCGATCAGCAGATCGGGACGCGGCTCCAGGCCGGCACACAGAGCGGCCACGCGTTCGCGCGCGGCGGGCGCCACCTGGCGGCCTTTGGGGGTGCGGCGCGCAGCCCCACGCGCCTGCCGGTCCAGCGGGCGGATGGGGATGACCGCGCGGGTGTCGTGGGGCGGGTTCATCGTGCCGGCAGGCTAGCACCATGCACGGCACTTAATATGTTTTCGGCTGCCTATATGGACGCCGGTCGGCCCCGGCTCAGGACCCGGGGATGTCGTCGGTGTTCGTCCGGGGGGTGTCGGGCGCGGCGTCCCGGCCTCTGGACGAGGCCAGCAGCGACTGGGTCCGAAGGCGCTGCGCCTCTCGCACCTGCGGCGGCATCTGTACCGTGACCTGCGGGGGCGGTGCCTGCAACAGCCCCAGGTGACGCGCGCCCTGGCGCACCTGGGAGGCGAGCGCGGACGCCAGGTAGGCCAGCGCCACCAGCAGGCCGTCGGGGTTCCTGGGGTTGAAGCCGTCGCGCGGGGCCATCGCGGAGGCCCTGGGGTCGGTGGTTCTCAGGTAGCTCAGCTCCCGGCCGCGCAAGGCGCCGAGAAACCCGTTCAGCACCACCGCCACCCACTTGAAGAACAGCGCCAGCTCGTGCTGCCCCAGGTGGGCCGCCAGCGCCGACGCGGTGTTGAACGGGTCCTGCAGGCCGACGATGTCGCTGCGTCCGGCGATGTGGTCGGCCATGTGCGCGGGCACGGCCGCCGGTGGCAGGGGCACGCCGGGCTGCAGCAGGAAGTCGTCGTCGCCCAGCCCCAGGGCGCCTTTCAGCCAGGACACGAACCGGGCCGACAGGATGGCGATGTCGGGATTGAAGCCGTCCACCATTTCGTTCAGCGTCGACGGCAGCGTCTTCATCAGCTCGCGCAACAGCAGGTCGCCGGTGGAGCGCGGCGCGCCCCACCCGGCCATCTGTTCATCGAGGTGCCTGCCGAGGAAGAAGAGGAAGCCGATCGAGCTGCCCATGTAGAGGGCGTCGCGGCCGCAGTTCACGAAGAAGGTCAGCTGGGCGGGCAGGCCCGCGCCGCGCGCGTCGGTCAGGCGGAACAGGCGCGCCAGGGGCTGCGTGCCGCTCTGCATGACCTGCCGCAGCGCGCGCATGGCGTTCATGAGGTACAGCGCCTCGCCGAGGCCGAAGGGAACCTGGAGGCCGTTCGCCGCCGGCAGGATGCCTGTGCACAGCAGCAGCCCCGACAGGCACACCGTGTTCAGCACGGGGACGTACCGGATCAGGTTGTCCAGGATCGGGCTGGGGTTCAGCTGGTAGTCCGGCGACTTGGCGTGTTCGAGGTGGTACCGGGCCCACAACGACAGGACCCCGCAGACCCCACCCAGCAGCGGAAGGCTCCAGCCGCCCATGTAGTGCGCGCCCAGGCGCACCGCGAACATGGCCAATCCGTGCGCGCCGCCTTCGCGCACGCCGTTGGAGGCCACCCCCAGCGCGCGCAGCAGGATGGCGGGCGCGCTCATGGGCGGGTTGCGGCCGGCGTCGTTGCGCTCGGAATAGACCAGCTCGGACAGCAGGCGCCGCACCAGCAGGTACTTGTCGCGCCCGTCCGGGTCCGTGCTGGATTGCGCGATCTTCAACAGCGCGAGTTCCACGCGCTTGGGGGGCAGCGCCATCGCGCAGAGCAGGTGGTCGCACTGCTCGCCCGGGGTGAACTCGACGGCCTGCCCATCGGGGCCTGTCCGGGTGGTGGGCGGGTCCGACAGCCACGCCTGAACCTTGTGCAGGTCTTGATCAACCAGGGGCGCGTGTTCGCGCCAGCGGCTCAGCAGCTGCTGGTGGTGGTCCAGGGTCTGCGCCGACGCGTCCGGCCGGGCCGCACGGGGGTAGAAGATGTTCAACCGCTGGGGCGTTCTGGCCTTGTGGTAGGGCAAGGCAATGCAGAGCAGGCTGTGCTCGTGCTCGGCCATCAGGATCGCGGCGGCGCGCCGGATCAAGACGCGCTGGGTGTCGTCGAACGCTACCGCTTCCGCCAGCGCGGCCATCAGCGCCAGCGCGACGTTCGCGTCCAGGCCCAGGCGGTGGCGCAGCACCGCCAGCAGCGCATGCCCCGATGTCGACGCCGCCAACGCCGCCCTCACCGAGTCGAGCCACAGGGCCTCGGCGTGCTCGCGGTCCGTCTTGACGCCCAGCGCGTGCTGGTAATGCTCCAGGGCCCGGCCCAGTTCGGCCCGCTGGCGCGAGGGCTCGGGGTGGCGCTGGTACAGCAGGATCCACAGTTCCCGCACCCACTCCTCGGCCCCGATGCCCACGGGCACGGCGGGTGGCACCGCCAGGGCCCGGGCCTGGGTCGACACCAGCCGGTACCAGTCGCGCACGCGCTTCAGTGGCTGGTCACCGGGGTGCGCGCCCCGGAGCAAGGCCGCGAGCAGCCGGTCTTCTTCCTTCACCTCGACGCTCTGCCGCATGGCCTCGATGAGGGCGGCGATCCGGCGGCCGTCGGCGTCGCCGATCGTGTGCATGTCCAGGAGCTCGCACAGGCTGAGTTCGACTTGATCGAGCGCCCTGAGCCGATCGATCCCCTCCAGCGGGCCCACCGAATCCCGGACATCGCTCAGGTCCGCGCCCTCCCGGTGGTCGAGCAGCAGGTGGACCACGTGCCGCGCCTGCCGGTCGGACAGCGGCGCCTGGCGCGCCGGCCATGGCGGGCGGCGGGCCTCAACGACCGGCTCGGCGATGGGCTCGGCGATGGGCTCGGCGGTCGCCTCGGCGTCGGCGGTGGCCTCGTGCAGCAAGGGCTCGAACAGGTTGTTGAACGCCTTCAGCTCGTGGCGCCGGGCCCGCAGGCTCTCCTGCCCCACCCGCAGCACTTGCACGACGGCGTCGTACAGCGCCGGCCCCCTCAATGGCCCGAACAGGCTGCCGCGCGGGTCCTGGGGGTCCCACTGACCGGTCCAGTAGCTGTCGAAGACCGCCTGGGGATCGAACACCGCGCCGCCCAGCAGCTCGTCCACCGACTGGACGACGCTGGGCTTCAGCGGTGACGCCTGCGCAGGGTCACCGCCCCGCTGTGCGCCCTGGCCGCCCGGCCGGTCTCGGAGCGTGCCGACCGGCGCCGAGGCCGAGCGATGCAGGGGGAGCGCCGTGGACGGCCGGGATGCGAAAGGGTTCATGGGGAGACCAGCGGGTCAATGGAAAGGGAGGCCACGGGACTCGCGTCGGCCCGCGCGGCGCATCAGGACCAGGCCTCGGGAAACAGCAGGCCTCGGCGCCACCGCTCGGCCTGACTGGCCAGGTGACGCAGGCGCACGCGGAACGCCGCTTCCGCGCCTTCGGCCAAACAGAGTTCGTCCGTCAGGCACACGGCGTCGGCGCCGGCCTCCAGGCCGAGCACCGCGCCGCGGCCCCGCAAGGCGATGAGCAGATTGCCCTGCAGCAGGCTCAGCAGCATCGGCAGCGGATCGGGTCCGGGCAGCGGCCCCAGCACGCAGACCACGCGCGCGTGGTCGGGCCGGTTCTCCAGGTCGTGCTGCAGCAGCACCGTCTCGGTCCCCACCTTGCACTGGGCGGCGAGCAGCGACCCGGGGTCCTGCGACGGGTTCAGCGCGACGTCGAGCTCGACCGGGTACCAGGCGCAGCGCATGGCCGCCAGCCAATCCACCAGGTGGCGGCGCGGGTCGTGCGTGGCGAAGCGAAACATCGGTGGTGGGGTTGGCATGGGCGAGCGCCCTCCTGCCGGCCGGGCCGGCGCCGAAGCACATAGGGAACACAGGCCGGCTGGGGCGCACAGGGCCCGAGCCGCTCAGGCGCGCAGGCCGGCGCTCAAGCCGTCGGCCAGGGGCGCGGCGCCCAGCAGGTGGTCTTCCCGCCAGCGCCGCGCCATGTGCGCCAGGCCGGTCATGGTGGCCACCAGCAGGCGCGCGCTCGCGGTGGCCAATGGCACCACGTGCAGCAGGTGCAGGCGGCGATCGCCCGGCTCATAGCCGGCCACGGTGCCCGAGCCGGCCGTGAGCTGGCTCACGCGCAGCAACTGGCGCAGCGCGGCCTCGGCCAGGGCGGTGCCTTCGGGCACGGGCCCGAGCGGGCAGGCCACCGTGAGGCTGGCCGGCGCCTGCCGCGGATCGCAGAGCAGCGTCACGGGCATCGAGGCGATCTCGAAATCGAAGAGAAACGGCCCCTCGCCCCGTGGCAGGGCGAGGGGCCGGTCGGCGGGCAGTTCCTCGGACAGCGCGTTCAACAAGCGCTCGAGCAATTCGGGGGCTGGGGGTTCGGTCATGCGGGGCGTCCTGTGTGTTGCCGAAACGCTCACGAGGCCCATCCATCCCATCCTCGCGAACGCCTGAACGTCATTCATGCAAAAGGCGGACCTTAGGTATCCACTTGGCCGATGCTGGTTCTCTACCAATTCATCACGTCAGGAAACGGACAGGGCCCAGCCACCGCACCGCTCGATCGGCCAGCGCGCGGCCGCTCGCTTAATATGTCCGGCCATTCACATAGCCACCGCACCATGGCCGCCCGCCCCCCGTCCGCACCGCTGCGCGTGAGCCTGCAACCCCGCTGGCGCGTGGGCCGCGCGGACGATGCCCCGCTCGACGCCACCCCCCTGCTCGAACTGCTGGCCACGGTGCAGGCCACCGGCAGCATCGCCCAGGCCGGGCGCGAGGCCGGGCTGTCCTACCGCCACGCCTGGGGCCTGCTGCGCCAGGCCGAGGCCCTGTTCGGCGAACCGCTGCTGCTGCGCGGGCGCGGACGCGGCTCGGCCTTGACCGGGCTCGGCGAGAAGCTGGTGTGGGCCGACGCGCGCATCGGCGCGCGGCTGCAGCCGCTGCTGGAGTCCCTGGCCTCGGAGCTCGAAGGCGAGCTGGGCCGCGTGCGGCCGCACGCCCTCGCGGTGGCGCGCCTGCACGCCAGTCACGGCTTCGCGGTGGCCGCGCTGCGCGAGCAGCTGGCGGCGCGCCAGGTGCCGGTGGAGCTGCGCTACCGCTCCAGCCTGGAGGCCGTGGCCGCGCTGGCGCACGGCGAGTGCGACCTGGCCGGCTTTCATGTGCCGCTGGGTGAATTCGAAGCGGCGGCCGCGCAGCGCTACCTGGCCTGGCTGCGGCCCGAGCAGCACCGCCTGGTGCACCTGGCCGTGCGCACGCAGGGCCTGTTCGTGGCGCCCGGCAACCCGCTGGGCCTGCGCGGCCTGCAAGACCTCGCGCGGCCCGGCCTGCGCTTCGTGAACCGGCCCGAAGGCTCGGGCACGCGCGTGCTGATCGAGCTGCTGCTGCAGCGCCAGGGCATCGCGCCGCGCGCGCTGCTGGGCTACGACAACACCGAGTTCACGCACGCGGCCGTGGCCGCCTACGTGGCCAGCGGCATGGCCGACGCCGGCATCGGCGTGCAGACGGCGGCGCACCGCTTCGGCCTGCACTTCATCCCGCTGCTGCGCGAGCGCTACTTCTTCGCGGTGCCGGCCGACGCCTCGCAGCGCCCCGGCCTGCGACCGGTGCTGGCGGTGCTGCGCTCGCCGGCGTTTCGCGCGCGGGTGGCGGCGCTCAAGGGCTACGAGGCGGCGCAGACCGGCCGCGTGCTGACGCTGGCCGAGGCCTTCGGCGGCTGAGCCGCCTTGACGCTCGCGCAGGGGCGCCGTCTACTGGACCGCCCGGAGGAACACCCCATGCGATCCCTGCTGCTGTCCCTGTCCCTGTCCCTGTCCCTGCTCGCGGCCCTGCCCGCACCCGCCGCGCCCCCCGACGCCGAGGCCAGCGACCCCGCCCGCCTGGGCTGGATGAAGGGCGCGCCGCCGCCCGCCGAGCGCACCATCCGCTTCGCCGACGGCAGCTACGCCGACTTTCCGGCCTGGCGCTGGACCGTGGCGCACTTCCGCGAGCTCATGCCCACGGTGCAGGTCTCGCGCGGCCTGGGCGCACCGCGGCCGCTGCCGCGCGCCGAACGCGGCGACATCGACGGCCTGCGCTTCACGCCCCTGGGCGGCGGCGAGCCCATCACCTGGGCGCAATCGCTGGCGCTCAACTACACCGACGGCATCGTGGTGCTGCACCGTGGCCGCATCGTCTACGAGCGCTACTTCGGCGCGCTCACCGAAGAAGGCCAGCACGGCCTGATGTCGGTCACCAAATCCTTCACCGGCCTGCTGGGTGCGGTGCTGGTGGCCGAAGGCCGGCTGGACCCGGACCGGCGCGTGGACCACTACGTGCCCGAGCTGGCGTCCTCCGCCTTCGGCAGCGCCACCGTGCGGCAGCTGCTGGACATGACCACCGGCATCCGCTTCAGCGAGGACTACGCCGACCCCCAGGCCGACGTCTGGCAGCACGCGCAGGCGGGCAGCCCCCTGCCCAAGCCCGCCGGCTACCAGGGCCCGCGCAGCTACTTCGAGTACCTGCAGACGGTGCAGCCCCAGGGCCGCCACGGCGAGGCCTTCGGCTACAAGACCGCCAACAGCGACGCGCTGGGCTGGGTGATCGCGCGGGTCAGCGGCCAGTCGGTGGCCGAGCTGCTGTCACAGCGCCTGTGGCGGCGCATCGGCGCCGAGCAGGACGCCTACTTCACGGTCGACTCGATCGGCACGCCCTTCGCGGGCGGCGGCCTCAACGCCGGCCTGCGCGACCTCGCGCGCGTGGGCGAGCTGCTGCGCCACAACGGCCGCCTGGGCCGCGAGCAGATCCTTCCGCGCGCGGCCATCGCCGACATCCGGCGCGGCGGCTCCAAGGCCGATTTCGAGAAGGCCGGCTACGCCCTGCTCAAGGGCTGGAGCTACCGCAACATGTGGTGGGTGACGCACAACGAACACGGCGCCTACATGGCCCGCGGCGTGCACGGCCAGGCGCTGTACATCGACCCGAAGGCGGAGATGGTGATCGCGCGCTTCGCCTCGCACCCCACGGCCGGCAACGCGGCCAACGACCCGAACTCGCTGCCGGCGTACCACGCGCTGGCCAAGCACCTGATGAAGGCGCGGCGCTGAGCCCGCGCCCCGCGTTCAGCGCCGCTGCACGCCGACCGCCGTGCGCGCCGCGGCCTCCCAGGCGCCGCCCTGGAACCAGGCGTCGCCGTCCAGCCAGGCCTTGAGCATGGGCAGGGCGTCGAAGCCCCAGAAGAGGCGCCCGTCCACCACCAGGGCGGGCACGCCGAACAGGCCCAGGGCCAGGGCCTCTTCGCCGTTGGCGCGCAGCCGCTGCTTCACGGTGTCGCTGTCGGGCGCCAGCCAGGGCCGGCCGCGCTGGGCCATGTGGTCTTGCAGCCGGGCCTGCAGATCGGCCAGGCGCGCCGGATCGGCCGCATCGGCGCCGCCATGCCACACGTGCTGGAACAGCAGCTCGGTGACGTAGCGGCTGGTCTCGCCGGGCGCCTCGTCCACGGCGGTGGCCAGGCCCAGGCGCAGCAGCGGCAGCGGGTTGAAGGGGTGGGTGGCGGGCAGGTCCAGCCGGATGCCCTGCGTGTGCGCGAGCCACTGGACCTGGCGGTAGGTCCAGTCGCGCTTGGCCGGGATCTCGGCCGGCCCCAGCTGGCCGTGCGCCTTGAGCAGGCCGGCGAACAGCACCGGCCGGTGGTGCAGCACGACGCTGTGGCCCATGAGCGCCTGCGGCAGCGCCGCGAAGGCCAGGTGCGCGTAGGGCGAGATCGGGTCGTAGAAGAACTGGATGTCTTTCATTCAGCGATCACTTCCCGGGTTTCCAGCTGCGCCCACACGGCCAGCTTGTCGGCGTCGCTCATGCGGCTCCAGGCGCCGATCTCGGCCAGCGTGCGCAGGCAGCCCACGCACTGGCCACGGTGCTCGTCGAGCCGGCACACGCTCAGGCAGGGCGAGGGCACGGCCACGCCGGGCTGGCGCATGCGGGCGCGCTTGAAGTTGGGGCGCTCGGGCGCGTTCATGCGCGATCCGGCGCCGGGCCGCCCCCGGCCGGCCCCGCCCCCGCGGGGGGCAGCGACCCGCGCAGCGGCGGCGCGTGGGGGCCCTCGTCACCCTGGACCACGTCGGCCACGGGCGCGCCGGTGTAGCGCTCCAGCTCCTGCGGCGTGAGCGGGAACACCGCGTGAGGGTGGCCCGCCGCGGCCCAGACCACGTCGAAGCGGAACAGCTCGCGGTCGATCAGCGTGACGGGCTCGTGGGCGTGCGCCAGCGGCGACACGCCGCCGATGGAAAAGCCGGTCTGCGCCTTGACGAAGTCGGCGTCGGCGCGGCCCAGCTTGTGGCCCTCGCCACAGACCAGGGCCTGCACGCGCTTCTCGTCCACGCGGCGGTCGCCGGAGGTGATGACCAGCACCGCGCGTTCGTCGCCCTTGCGGCGGAAGATGATGCTCTTGGCGATCTGCCCCAGGGCCACGCCCAGCGCATCGGCCGCCTGCTGCGCGGTGCGCGCGGCGTCGTCGAGCATCACGGGCTCGTGCGCGTGGCCCAGCGCGGCCAGGCGCTCGGCCACGCGGCGGATGGCGGGAGAGGTTTGCAGTTCGGACACCGGTGTCATGCGATCAGCCCTGGCGCTTGGCCAGCACGGCGCGCGCCACGCGCGAGTTGGTGGGCCGGCCCAGCTGCTGGCTGATGTAGGCGCCGGCGTCGATCAGGGCATCGAGGTCGATGCCGGTGTCGATGCCCATGCCGTGCAGCAGGTAGACCACGTCCTCGGTGGCGACGTTGCCGGTGGCGCCCTTGGCGTACGGGCAGCCACCCAGGCCGGCCACGGAGGCGTCGAACTGCCACACCCCCATCTCCAGCGCGGCCAGGGTGTTGCCCACGGCCTGGCCGTAGGTGTCGTGGAAATGGCCCGACACCTGGTCGACGCCGTAGTGCTTGAAGGTGGCCTCGAAGGCGGCCTGCACCTTTTTCGGCGTGCCCACGCCGATGGTGTCGGCCACGCCCACGTGCTCCACGCCGATGCCCTTCATGAGGCCGGCGAGGTAGTCCACGCGCGAGGGCGGCACCTCGCCTTCGTAGGGGCAGCCCACGGTGCAGCTCATGGCGCCGCGCACGGCGATGCCCTTGGCCTTGGCTGCCGCCACCACGGGCGCGAAGCGCTCGATGCTTTCGGCGATGCTGCAGTTGATGTTCTTCTGGCTGAAGGCCTCGCTGGCGGCACCGAAGACCACGATTTCGTCGGGCCGGTCGGCCAGCGCGGCCTCGAAGCCCTTCAGGTTGGGCGTCAGCACCGAGTAGCGCACACCGGCGCGGCGCTGGATGCCCTGCATGACCTCGTGGTTGTCGGCCATCTGCGGCACCCACTTGGGGCTCACGTAGCTGGTGACCTCGATCTCGGTCAGGCCGGCGGCCTGCAGGCGGTGCACCAGCTCGATCTTGACCGCGGCGGGCACGGGCTGCTTCTCGTTCTGCAGGCCGTCGCGCGGGCCGACGTCGACGAGCTTGACGCGCGCAGGGAGCTTGTTCATGGGATGTCCTTTCAATAACCGCGCTGGCGGTCCACCTCGCCCGCCACGGGTTCGCCGCGTTGCAGCGCGGCGATCTTGCGCGCGATCTGCGCGATGCTTTCTTCGCGCAGGGTGCGGGCCGATGTGTGCGGCGTGAGCGTGATTTTCGGGTGGTTCCAGAAACCATGCCCGGCGGGCAGGGGTTCGGTGCGAAAGACGTCGAGGGCGGCGCCGGCCAGGTGACCGCTGTCGAGCAGGGCCAGCAGGTCCTCGTCCACCAGGTGGGCGCCGCGCGCGAGGTTGACGAGGTAGCCGCCGGGCCGCAGCAGGCCCAGGGTGCGGCGGTTCAGGATGTCCTGCGTCTGGGGCGTGAGCGGCAGCAGGTTGACGAGCACGCGGCAGCTCGACAGGAAGGTGTCGAGCTGCGCCTCGCCCGCGTGGCAGCGCACGCCGTCGATCGTTTTGGGCGAGCGGCTCCAGCCGTGCACGGGAAAGTCGAACACCGTGAGCGCGCGCGCCACGCGCTCGCCGAGCACGCCCAGGCCCATCACGCCGACCGGGAAGTCGGCGCGGGCGCGCGGCTTGCGGTAGCTCCAGCGGCCCTCTCGCACGTCGGCCTCGTAGGCGTCCAGTTCACGGAAGTGGCGGATCACCGCGTGGCAGGCGAACTCGGCCATCTGCACCGACATGCCGGCGTCGTCGAGCCGCACGAGGCGCGTGGACGGGGCGACGCGCAGGCTCAGCAGGGCGTCCACGCCGGCGCCGGTGTTGAACGCGGCCTTCAGGCCCGGCTGCTCGTCGAAGAAGGCCTGGGGCGGCGCCCAGACCACCGCGTAGTCGGCGGCGGCGGCGCCGGGCTGCCAGACGCTGACGGTGGCATCGGGCAGCGCGGCCTGCAGGCCCTCCTGCCAGGGTTCGGGCTTCTGTTGGCTGAGGCAGACGGTGATGTGCATGGTGTGAATGCTAGGGGAGACGCCGCCGGGTCGTCCCAGGGCGACTCGCGCCCCTCGGGAGCGGCGATGCCGCGCCGCGCGCGGCGTGGGGCCCTAGTGCGCGGCCAGCTTGAGCAGCTCCGCGCCCTCGGCCACCTGGTCACCGGGCGCGTAGAGCAGCTCGGCCACGGTGCCGTCGGCCGGCGCGGCGATGGTGTGCTCCATCTTCATCGCCTCCATCACCGCCAATGGCTGGCCCTTCTTCACCGCGTCGCCGGCCTTCACGGCGAAGGACACGACCTTGCCGGGCATGGGCGCGGTGAGGCGGCCGCCCTCGCCCTCGCCTTCGCCCGCGTGGGCCAGCCGATCGATCTCGACCAGGCTGGTGGCGCCGCGCGCGCAGAACACGTGCACGGTCTCGCCCGTGGTCCAGGTCTGCACGGTGTCGCGGCGGCCGGCGAACTGCAGGTCGAAACGCTCCCCCTGCGCACCGGGTGCCAGGGGCTCGACCACCAGCGGGCCCTGCACGTCGCCCAGCGCGAGCGTGAGCGCGCCGCCGCGCCCGTAGGTGAGCGTGGCCTGCAGCGTGGCGCCGGCGACCTCGAAGTCGAAGCGGCGCGTGGTCAGGCCGTGCGAGCGGAAGCCGTCGCGGCGCGAGAAGGGGTCGGCGCCTTCCAGGGCGCGTTCGCCCAGCAGGGTCTGGGCCACGGCGGCGGCCACGGCCGTGGGCGTGCCCACGCGGTCCTGCTGGAACAGCACGGCCGATTCGCGCGGGATGAGCGCCGTGTCCAGCCGCGCCTTCGCGAAGGACTCGCTGGCCACCACGTGGCGCAGGAACTGCACGTTGGTGGCCAGGCCGACGATGCGGGTCTCGGCCAGGGCCGCGTCCAGCCGCGCCAGGGCCTGCTCGCGGTTGTCGCCGTGCACGATGAGCTTGGCGATCATGGAATCGTAGAAGGGGCTGATGGCGTCGCCCTCGCGCACGCCGTCGTCCACGCGGGTGGGGCCACGCTCGAAGGCGGTGTGCGCCGGCTTGCGGTAGACCTGCAGCGTGCCGGTGGCGGGCAGGAACTGGTTGTCGGGGTTCTCGGCGCAGATGCGCGCCTCGATGGCGTGGCCGTTCATGCGCAGCTGGTCCTGGCGCAGCGGCAGGGGCTCGCCCGCGGCCACGCGCAGCTGCCACTCCACCAGGTCCAGACCGGTGATGGCCTCGGTCACCGGGTGCTCCACCTGCAGGCGCGTGTTCATCTCCATGAAGTAGAAGCGCATGGCCTCGGGGTGGTCGTAGCCCTCGGGCTGCTCGACGATGAACTCCACCGTGCCCGCGCCCACGTAATTCACCGCCTTCGCGGCCGCCACCGCGGCCTCGCCCATGCGCTGTCGCAGCGCGGGCGTCATGCCGGGCGCGGGCGCTTCCTCCAGCACCTTCTGGTGGCGCCGCTGCACCGAGCAGTCGCGCTCGAACAGGTAGACGCAGTGGCCCTGCGTGTCGCCGAAGACCTGGATCTCGATGTGGCGCGGGCGCTGCACGTACTTCTCGATCAGCACGGCGTCGCTGCCGAAGCTGTTGCGCGCCTCGCGCTGGCAGCTCGCCAGGGCGGCGGCGAAGTCCTCGCTTTTTTCCACCACGCGCATGCCCTTGCCGCCGCCGCCCGCGCTGGCCTTGATGAGCGCGGGGTAGCCGATGCGGTCGGCCTCGCGCTGCAGCAGGGCCGGGTCCTGGTCGGCACCGTGGTAGCCGGGCACCAGGGGCACGCCGGCCTTTTCCATCAGGCGCTTGGATTCGGCCTTCAGGCCCATGGCCTCGATGGCCGACGAGGGCGGGCCGATGAAGACGAGACCGGCCTTGGCGCAGGCATCGGCGAAGGCCTCGTTCTCGCTGAGGAAACCGTAGCCCGGGTGCACGGCCTGCGCGCCCGTGGCCCGCGCGGCCGCGAGGATGCGCTCCCACTGCAGGTAGCTGTCCTTGGGCGCGGAACCGCCGATGTGCACGGCCTCGTCGCAGGCGGCCACGTGCTTGGCGCGCGCGTCGGCGTCGGAGTACACGGCCACGGTCTTCACGCCCAGGCGGCGCGCGGTGGCGGCGACGCGGCAGGCGATCTCGCCGCGGTTGGCGATCAGGATCTTGTCAAACATGGGAGGGTCTCCGGGTGGATGGCCACGCGGGCGCGTGGTCCAGGGTGAGGTGCGGCGCGACGGCGCGCGGCGTGGGATCGGCCAGGTGCGGCACGCGGCCCCAGCAGGGCGCCCGCAGCAGCTGCTGCAGCGTCTGCAGGTTGTGATCGGCGTGGGTGAAGTCCGGGTCGACCGCGTTGGCCACCCAGCCCACCAGCCGCAGGCCACGCGCGCGCACGGCCTCGGCGGTGAGGGCGGCGTGGTTGAGGCAGCCCAGGCGCAGGCCCACCACCAGCAGCACGGGCAGGTCCAGCTCGACCGCGAGATCGGCGGTGTCCCAGTCCGGCAGCAGGGGCACGCGAAAACCACCGACGCCTTCGACCACCAGCAGGTCGGCGCGCGCCGCGAGCGCGCGCGCCGCCGCCAGCACGGCCACGCGCTCCACCGGCCGGCCCTCGCGCGCGGCCGCGATGTGCGGCGCACAGGCCTCGCGCCACTGGAACGGCCCGACCTCGGCCTCGTCCAGCCCCAGGGCCTGGGCCGAGTGCAGGTGGCGCACGTCTTCGTTGAACCAGCGGCCGTCGGCGTCCTGCCGCTGGCCGGCCGCCAGGGGCTTGAAGGGCGCCACGCGCCAGCCCCGCGCCTGCAGCGCGTGCACCAGGCCGGCGCTGACGCAGGTCTTGCCGATCTCGGTGTCGGTGCCGGTGACAAAGAGACCCTGCATCAGGCCACCTCCAGCGCGGCGGACAGCGCGGCGCGCTCCAGGGCGTGCAGCAGCTGGTCCACGTCCTCGGGCGCGTGGCTGGCGCACAGGGTCACGCGCAGCCGCGCGCTGCCCGTCGGCACCGTGGGGGGCCGGATGCCCGGCACGCGCAGGCCCTCGGCCTCCAGCCGCGCCGACAAGGCCATGGCCGGCGCGTTGCCGCCCACCACGAGGGCCTGCACCGGCGTGTGCGAATCGATCAGCCGCCAGCCCAGGCCGGGGTGGCGCGCCAGCAGGGCCTGGGCGCCCGCGCGCCACTGGGCAACGCGCTCGCGCAGTGCGGCGCGGCGGCGCCGGCCCTCGGGACCCTGGATGAGGCGCAGCGAGGCGAGCACGGCATGCTCCAGCAGCGGCGGCGCGGCGGTGGAGAAGATGTAGTTGCGCGCGCTCTGCAGCAGGAACTCGATCACGCGGTCCTGCGCCACCACGAAGGCGCCCGCCAGGCCTGCGGCCTTGCCCAGGGTGCCCATCAGCACCAGGCGCGGGCTGCGCAGGTCCAGCAGCTGCAGGGCGCCCAGGCCGTCTTCGCCCAGCACCCCGAAGCCGTGCGCGTCGTCGACCATCAGCAGGGCGTCGTGCGCCTCGGCCAGGGCCAGCAGCTCGCGCAGGGGGGCGATGTCGCCGTCCATGCTGAACACGCTGTCGGTGGCGATGAGCTTGCGCGCCGCCGTGCTGGCGGCCAGCCGCGCGGCCAGGGCCGCGGTGTCGGCGTGCGGGTAGACGCTCACGCGCGCCCGGGCCAGGCGCGCGCCGTCGATGAGCGAGGCGTGGTTGAGCTGGTCGCAAAAGAGCTCGACCTCGGCGTCGCCCAGCGCGGTGAGCACGCCCAGGTTGGCCATGTAGCCGGTGCAGAAACCCAGCGCGCGGGCCCGCGGGATGTGCCCGGCGAAGGCCTCACCCAGCCAGGCCGCGACGGCCGCGTGCGCGGCGCTGTGGCCGCTCACCAGCGGCGAGGCGCCCGAGCCACCGCCCCAGCGCCGCGCGCCCTCGGCCAGGGCCTCGGCGATGGCGGGGTGCGCGGCCAGGCCCAGGTAGTCGTTGCCGCAGAACATGAGCAGCTCGCGCGCACCGCCCTGCGGATCGCGCACGCGCTGGCGCGGCGCGGTGCCGCTGTCGGCCACGCGCAGGCGCCGCCGCAGGTCGCGCGCGTCGAGGCCGTCCAGGCGCTGGCGCAGGTGCTCAAACCACATCGTTCAGCGTGTCCGAGACGGCCTCGGCCAGCCAGGCCGCGGTGGGGGGATCGACCAGGTACGGCGGCATGAGGTAGACCGTGCGGCCGATGGGCCGGATCAACAGCCCGTGCGCGCGCCCCGCGAGGTGGAAACGCTCGGCGACATCGGCCGCCGCGCCCGGCAGGTCGAAGGCCAGGATGGTGCCGCGCTGGCGCAGGTGCGCCACGCGAGGGTCCTGCGCCAGCGGCGCGAAGGCCTGGGCCAGCCAGGCGGCCTGCTCGGCGCAGCGCGCCTCCTGGCCGGCGTCGAAGCGGTCGAGCACCGCGTTGGCGGCCGCGCAGGCCAGCGGGTTGCCGGTGTAGGAATGCGAGTGCAGGAAGGCCCGCGTGGGGTCGTCGGACCAGAACGCCTGGAACACGGCCTCGCTGCCGAGCGCCACCGACAGCGGCAGGGTGCCGCCGGTGATGCCCTTGGACAGCAGCAGGAAGTCGGGCCAGTCGGCCGGGCCGGCCGGCTCGGTGTGCGACCAGGCGAAGAAGCGCCCGGTGCGCCCGCAGCCGACGGCGATCTCGTCGGCGATCAGGTGCACGCCGTGCGCCGTGCACAAGCGGCGCAGCTCGCGCAGGTAGTCCGGCGAATGCATCACCATGCCGGCGGCGCCCTGCACCAGCGGTTCGATCAGCACGGCGGCCAGTTGGTCGGCCTCGCTCGCCAGCAGCGCGGCCAGCGCGGCCAGCGCCTGGTCTTGGTTGCCGAGGCGGCTGTCGGGCGCGTCCACCAGGCGGCTGCGCATCAGCAGCGGGTCGTAGGCGTCGCGGAAGATGGCCACGTCGGTCACCGAGAGCGCGCCCAGGGTCTCGCCGTGGTAGCCGCCGCGCAGGGCGACAAAGCCGCGCTTGCCCGCGCGGCCCTGGTTGCGCCAGGCGTGAAAGCTCTGCTTGAGCGCGATCTCGACCGCGCTCGCCCCGTCGCTGCCGAAAGAGGCGTGCGCCAGCGCGCCGCCGGTGCGCGCGCACAGGCGCTCGGCCAGGCGCACCACGGGCTCGTGCGTGCAGCCCGCCAGCATGGCGTGCGGCAGCGTGTTCAGCTGCGCGGTGATGGCCGCGCGCAGGCCCTCGTCGCTGTGGCCGAACAGGTTGACCCACCAGGAGGAGATGGCGTCGAAGTAGCGCCGGCCCTCGCTGTCGAACAGCCAGGGGCCTTCGCCGCGCGCCAGGGGCAGCGGCGGGCGCTGCGCGGCGCGCGCCATCGAGGTGCAGGGGTGCCAGACGCGCGCCAGGCTGCGCGCGGCCAGCTCGGGCATGAGCGATCCGTTGTTCGTCATACCGGTTCTTGAGCCCGCCCCAGCGCGCGGCGCCAGACGGCGCGCAGGAAACGGAACAGCGTCCACGTGATCCACCACATGGCCAGCACGATAACCACCAGCAGGACCGCAAACACCAGGGGGTGGTTCGTGGCCAGCCACAGCGCGGCCACCACCAGGCCGTCTTCGAGCAGGCTCAGGCCCAGGTTGGTGAAGGGCTCGGGCGAGGCGTTGGCGGCCGCGCGCGCGCTGGTCTTGGCGGCCTGGCTGGTGGCCGCCAGGGTGCCGCCCAGCAGCGCGGCCATCAGCGCCAGGGTGGCGCTGTCGGCGCCCAGCGCGCCGGCGGCGAGCGCGGCGCCGGCCGGCACACGGATCACGCTGTTGACCAGGTCCCAGAGGGAGTCGACCCAGGGGATCTTGTCGGCGAAGAACTCGATGAAGAGCATGAAGCCGCTGGCGCCCAGCAGCGCGGGGTGCTGCAGCACCTGCAGGCCGGGCGGCAGCTCCAGCCAGCCGATCCAGCCCGCCAGGCCGGTGAGAAAGACCACCAGGTACAGGCGCAGACCACTGGCCCAGCCGAGCGCGGCGGCCAGCGCCAGCAGCTCGGGGGTGCCCAGGTGGTTCAGCGCGTCCTGCATGGCCGGGCGCTCACTGCGGCGGCAGCCAGTTCGGCGCGCGCTTGTTCAGGAAGGAGGCCAGGCCTTCGCGGCCTTCCTCGCTGGCGCGGATGTCGGCGATGCGGCGCGCGGTGTCGGCGCGCAGCTCGGCCGTGAGCGGCTGGCCGGCGACGTCGCGCACCAGGGCCTTGCAGGCGCGCGCGGCGGCCGGTCCGTTGTTGGCCAGGGTGGCCACGATGCCCTCGACCGTGGCGTCCAGCGTCTCGGGCGTGGCCAGCTCGTGCACCATGCCCAGGGCGTGGGCCTGCGCGGCGCTGAAGCGCTCGGCCGTGACCATGTAGCGGCGCGCGGCCTGCGCGCCCATGGCGCGGACCACGTAGGGGCTGATGGTGGCCGGCAGCAGGCCCAGGCGCGCCTCGGACAGGCAGAAGGTCGCGCCCTCCACGGCCACCAGCACGTCGCAGATGGCCGCCAGGCCCATGCCGCCGGCGTAGCAGTCGCCCTGCACGCGCCCCACCACGGGCACCGGGCACTGGTCCAGGGTCCAGAGCATGTCGGCCAGGCGCTGGGCGTCGGCGCGGTTCTCTTCCCACGAATAGCCGGCCATGGCCTTCATCCAGTTCAGGTCGGCGCCGGCGCAGAAGGCCTTGCCGTGCGCACCCAGCACCACCACGCGCAGGTCCGCGTCCTGCGCCAGCGCGCCGAAGGCGTGCGTGAGCGCGGCGATCACCTCGTCGTTGAAGGCGTTGCGCACATCGGGGCGGTTGAGCCAGACGCGCGCCACGTGCGCGCTGGGGCGGGAAACCTCGATCACATCGCTCATGTCAGTACCTCTTCGCAACCTCTTCCAGCATCACTTCGGTGGCGCCGCCGCCGATGGCCAGCACGCGCGCGTCGCGCCACAGGCGCTCGATGGCGGTCTCGCGGATGAAGCCCATGCCGCCGTGGAACTGCTGGCAGGTCTGCACCACCTCGTTCACCAGTTCTCCGGTGAGCGCTTTCAGCATCGACACCTGCTGCACGATGTCCTTGCCCTGCGTGACCGCCCAGGCACAGTGGTACATGAACTGGCGCGCCGCGCGCACCTTGGCGTCGAGCATCGACAGGCGCTGGCGGATCACCTGCTGGTCCCACAGCGGCCCGCCGAAGGCCTGGCGCTGGCGCACGTGGTCCAGCGTGAGCTGCAGCGCGCGCTGGCAATGGCCCACGGCCATGGCACCCAGGGCGATGCGCTCGGTCTGGAAGTTCTTCATCACCGCGTAGAAGCCCTTGCCCTCCTCGCCCAGCAGGTTGGCGGCGGGGAGGCGCACGTTGTCGAACACCAGCTCGGCGGTGTCCGAGCTGAGCCAGCCCGTCTTGTGCAGCGCGCGGCCCACGCTGAAGCCGGGCGTGCCCTTCTCGACGATGAACATCGAGACCTCGCGCTTGCCCGGCCCGGTCTTGGCCGCGACGAAGTAGAGGTCGGCGTGCACGCCGTTGGTGATGAACATCTTGGTGCCGTTGAGCACCCATTCATCGCCCTCGCGCACGGCGCGCGTGCGGATGCCGGCGACGTCGGAGCCCGCGCCGGGTTCGGTGATCGCCACCGCGCAGATCGATTCGCCCGCGCAGACCTTGGGCAGGTGCCGGGCCTTCTGCGCGGCGTTGCCGGCGTGGTGCAGGTGCGGGCCGGCCATGTCGGTGTGCACCAGCACGGTGATCACGAAGCCGGCGAAGGTGCTCTGCGACAGCGCCTCGGCGAACACCAGGTTGGTCAGCGCATCGGCGTCGCCGCCGCCGTGTTCGCCCTCAAAGGCGATGCCCAGCAGGCCGGCCTGGCCCATGCGCCGCAGCACCTCGCGCGGCACGAAGCCCTGCTGCTCCCAGGCCATGCCGTGCGGCTCCACCTCGCGCGCGATGAAGCGCGCCACCTGCTCGCGCAGGGTCTGGTGCTCGGGGGTGTCGTAGATCGTGGGTTCCAAGGCTGGTGTCTCCGTCAAGGATGGCCGGCTTCAGCCGGGCTGAACTGCCTGCAGCTGCAGGTAGCGCACGAGGTCCAGTTCGGGCCCCGGCTGCCCCAGCAGGGTCAGTGCCGCCGTGATCTGGCCGCGGTGGTGCGTGGCGTGGTTGAACACATGGGCCAGCGCGGGCGCGAAGGGCAGGTCCACGGCCTCGCCATTCGAGCGCGTGTAGCGCAGGCGGCCGTCGAAGCGCTCGGCGGCCCAGTGGGCGATGGCGCCGTCCCACGCCAGCGCGCCGTCGAGCACCGCCTGCGCGAGCCGCGCGCGGTCGGGCTCGGCCTCCATGTCCAAGGCCAGCGCCGGCGATTCGCCGCGCGCGAAGCGGGGGAACCACAGCAGGCCTTCGCCCACCAGCAGGTGGTTCAACGTGCCGTGCACGCTCTTGAAGAACAGGCCGACGTCGCGCCGGTAGGCTTCTTCGTCGAGCGCGGACACCGCCTCCAGCAGGCGCCGCGTGGCCCAGGCGTGGTAGCGCGCGAGCGTGAGGAAATGGGCGCGGGCGTCCATGGCCGCGCTCACATGCGGAACACGCCGAACTTGGGATCGCCGATGGGCGCGTTCAGCGTGGCCGACATCGCCAGCGCCAGCACGCGGCGCGTGTCGGCGGGGTCGATCACGCCGTCGTCCCACAGGCGGGCGCTGGAGAAATAGGGGTGGGACTGGTGCGCGAACTGGTCGAGCAGGGGCTGCTTGAATTTCGCTTCTTCCTCGGCGCTCCAGGAACCGCCCTTGGCCTCGATGCCGTCGCGCTTGACGGTGGCCAGCACGCTCGCGGCCTGCTCGCCGCCCATGACGCTGATGCGCGCGTTGGGCCACATCCAGAGGAAGCGCGGGCTGTAGGCGCGGCCGCACATGCCGTAGTTGCCCGCGCCGTAGCTGCCGCCGATGATGATGGTGAACTTGGGCACCTGCACCGTGGCCACGGCCGTCACCATCTTGGCGCCGTGGCGCGCGATGCCCTCGTTTTCGTACTTGCGCCCCACCATGAAGCCGGTGATGTTCTGCAGGAACAGCAGCGGCACCTTGCGCTGGCCGCACAGCTCGATGAAGTGCGCGCCCTTCTGCGCGCTTTCGGAGAACAGCACGCCGTTGTTGGCCACGATGCCGATGGGCATGCCTTCGATGTGCGCGAAGCCGCAGACCAGGGTGCTGCCAAAGCGCGCCTTGAACTCGTGGAACTCGGAGCCGTCGACCAGGCGCGCGATGACCTCGCGCACGTCGTAGGGCTTGCGGGTGTCGGTGGGGATGACGCCGTACAGCTCCTCGGACGGGTACTTGGGCGCGCGCGGCTCGATCAGCGCCTGCCTCGCCTCCTTGCGGCGGTTCAGCGTGGCCACGGCCTGGCGCGCCAGCGCGATGGCGTGGGCGTCGTTCTGCGCCAGGTGGTCGGCCACGCCCGAGAGGCGCGTGTGCACGTCGCCGCCGCCCAGGTCCTCGGCGCTCACCACCTCGCCGATGGCGGCCTTCACCAGCGGTGGGCCGCCCAGGAAGATGGTGCCCTGGTTCTTCACGATGATGGTCTCGTCGCTCATGGCGGGCACGTAGGCGCCGCCGGCGGTGCACGAGCCCATCACCACCGCGATCTGCGCGATGCCCTGCGCGCTCATGTTGGCCTGGTTGTAGAAGATGCGGCCGAAGTGCTCGCGGTCGGGGAAGACGTCGTCCTGGTTGGGCAGATTGGCGCCGCCCGAATCCACCAGGTAGATGCAGGGCAGCTGGTTCTGCATCGCCACCTCCTGCGCCCGCAGGTGCTTTTTCACCGTCATGGGGTAGTAGGTGCCGCCCTTGACGGTGGCGTCGTTGCAGACGATCAGGCAGTCGACGCCGCTCACCCGGCCAATGCCGGCGATCAGGCCGGCGCAGGGCGCGTCGCCGTGGTACATGCCGTGCGCGGCCAGGGGCGCCAGCTCCAGGAAGGGCGTGCCGGGGTCCAGCAGCATCTGCACGCGCTCGCGCGGCAGCAGCTTGCCGCGCTTGACGTGCTTGGCGCGCGCGGCCTCGCCGCCGCCTTGGGCGGCCTGGGCGAGCTGGACCCTGAGGTCCTCCACCTGGGCGCGCATGGCCTCGGCGTTGGCCTGGAATTCGGCCGATCGGGGGTTGAGCTTGGTCTCCAGGATGGGCATGGCCTGTCTCGTGTGGTGGGCGAACGAAGGGCGAGGGTACACCCCGGGCCGCCGCCGCCGGCCGCCATGGCGGTTGCAAATCGCGCCAGCAAGACTGGCGCGGTGGCACACTCGCGCCATGCCCGCGGACACCCCCGACCTGCTGCCCGGCCCCGCCCTCACGCCCATGGCACTGGTCCAGGCCATGGCGCTGGCCTACCGGGCGCGCGGCATGGACCCGGCGGCGGCCCTGGCGCAGGCACAAATTCCGCCAGAACGCCTGAATGATCCGCACGCGCGCATCACCGCCGCGCAGATGGAGGCCGTGTCCTACGCGGCCATGCGCGAGCTCGACGACGAGGCCCTGGGCTGCTTCGAGCGCGCGCTGCCCTGGGGCAGCTACGGGCTGCTGGCGCGCGCCTCGCTGTCCTCGCCCACGCTGGCGGTGGCGCTCAAGCGCTGGTGCCGCCACCACGGCCTGCTGGCCGACGCGGTCGCGCTCTCGGTCGAGACCAGCGGCGAGCGCGCCGCCATCAACCTGCGCCTGCGCCGCGACCCCGGCCCGCTCACCGAGCTGTGCGTGGTCTCGGTGCTGCGCAACATCCACGGCCTGGCGGCCTGGTTCGTGGACTCGCGCATCCCCCTGCTGGAGGCGCATTTCCCCTACGCGCCGCCGCCGCACGTCGAGGCCTACGCGGTGCTGTTCGACGCCCCGGCCCGCTTCGGCGCGGACCAGGCCGCCATCCACTTCGACGCGCGCTACCTCGCCCTGCCCCTGCGCCGCGACGAAGCCGCCATGAGCCAGCTGCTGCAGCGCGCGCTGCCGCTGACGGTGCGCTCCTACCGGCGCGACCGCCTGCTGGTGCAGCGCGTGCGCCAGCTGCTGGCCCGCCAGCCGCTGGACACCCACAACGCCGACGACCTGGCCGCCCTGCTGCACACCTCGGCACGCACCCTGCACCGCCAGCTGAGGGAAGAAGGCGCCCATTTGCAGGCCCTGAAGGACGAGGTGCGGCGCGAACGCGCCAGCCAGCTGCTGCTGCGCACCGACCGGCCCATCAAACAGGTGGCCGAGGCGGCGGGCTTTCGCAACGAGAAGAGCTTCATCCGCGCCTTCCGGGCCTGGACGGGACAGTCACCCGGCGACTTCCGGCGACGCTGAGGGGGCCAGTGGCCCCGCCGAGCGTGGCCCGCCCCGCAAGGCGGCTTCGGCCCGGCCAAGCCGGCTCCGCGGTGTCTCCGGACAAAAGCCGGTCACAATCGGGAATCGTTCTCATTTAAATTGCCTGCCCATGATGCTGCGCATTCCCCAGGTGCTGACGCCCGAGCAGCTGCGCCAGTGCCGCCAGTCGCTGGAGGCCGCGGACTGGACCGACGGCCGCGCCACCGCCGGCCACCTGGCCGCCCAGGTCAAGCACAACCAGCAGTTGGGCGACGACCAGCCGGCGGCGCGCCAGGTGGGCGACCTGATCCTGCAGGCCCTGGGCCAGCACCCGCTCTTCCTGTCGGCCGCCCTGCCGCTGAAGGTGCTGCCGCCGCGCTTCAACCGCTACCAGGGCGGCGGCCGGTACGGCGCGCACGTGGACGCGGCCATCTTCAGCGTGCCGGGCACGCCGCACCGGGTGCGCAGCGACCTGTCGGCCACCCTGTTCTTCAGCGAGCCACACGAGTACGACGGCGGCGAGCTGACCGTGCAGGACAGCCTCGGCCAGCACAGCGCCAAGCTGGCGGCCGGCGACCTGGTGCTCTACCCCGGCACCAGCCTGCACCACGTCACCCCGGTCACGCGCGGCGTGCGGCTGGCGGCCTTCTTCTGGGTCCAGAGCCTGGTGCGCGACGACAGCCAGCGCACACTGATGCTCGAACTCGACACCGCCATCCAGCAACTCGTGCGCGACGCGCCCGGTCACCCCGCGCTGGACCGCCTCACCGGCGTGTACCACAACCTGCTGCGGCAATGGGCGAACACCTGAGGTCGCCATGGTGAGCCCACACGACATGAAGCCACCGCTGGCGCAGATCCCGCCCGAGGTGGCCGCCGTCAGCGACTACGAACCGCTGGCGCGCGAACGCATGACCCCCGCGGCCTGGGCCTGGCTGCAGGGCGGCGCGGCGGATGAAATCACGCTGCGCGAGAACCAGGCCGCCTTCCAGCGCCTGCGCCTGGCGCCGCGCGCGCTGGCCGAACTGGCCGGCGGCCACACCCGGCTCACGCTGCTGGGCCAGGCCTTCGAGCACCCCATCTTCGTCGCCCCGGTGGCCTACCAGCAGCTCGCCCACCCCGACGGCGAAATGGCCACGGCGCTCGCCGCCTCCGCCCTGGGCGCGGGCATGGTGGTGAGCACGCAGGCCGGCCTGCCATTGGAAGCGCTGGCGCGCCAGGCCACCGCGCCGCTGTGGTTCCAGCTCTATGTGCAGCACGACCGCGGCTTCACCCGCGAGCTGGTGCACCGCGTGCAAGCCGCGGGCTACCGCGCCCTGGTGGTGACGGTGGACGCCCCCGTGAGCGGCCCGCGCAACCGGGAGCAGCGCGCCGGCTTCACGCTGCCGCCGGGCCTGAGCGCCGTGAACCTGCAGGGCGCGCGGGCCCTGCCGCCCCACACCGCGCCCCTGGGCCGCCCGCCCCTGTTCGGCAGCCCGCTGCTGGACACGGCGCTGACCTGGCGCGACATCGCCTGGCTGCGCGAGCAGACCGCGCTGCCCATTCTGTTGAAGGGCGTGCTCTCGCCCGCGGACGCCGTGCGCGCGGCCGATGAGGACCTGGCCGGCGCGATCGTCTCCAACCACGGCGGGCGCGTGCTCGACACCGTGCCCGCCACCATCGATGCCCTGCCCGCCATCGCGCGCGCCGTGAACGGCCGCCTGCCCCTGCTGCTGGATGGTGGCGTGCGCCGCGGCACCGACGTGTTCAAGGCGCTGGCCCTGGGCGCCTCGGCCGTGCTGGTGGGCCGACCCGTGCTGCATGGCCTGGCCACCGCCGGCGCGACCGGCGTGGCGCACGTGCTGCACCTGCTGCGCGCGGAGCTGGAGATGGCGATGGCGCTGACGGGCTGCCGCACGCTGGCGGATATCGACGAGGGCCGGCTCTGGCGCGGCGGCTGAGCCGCGCCCCGCTCAGAGCCGCAGCTCGCGCATGTGGTGGAAGACCCGCGCCACCGGCAGGCCCTCGAAGGCACGGCCATGGCCCTGGGTGCAGAAACCCCAGACCGTGGCACCCGCGGCCAGGCCGGCCTGGGCGCCGGGCGCGGTGTCCTCGATGACCAGGCAGCGCTTCGGGTCCACCCCCAGGTGCGCGGCGGCGGCCAGGTAGAC
This sequence comes from Hydrogenophaga sp. SNF1, assembly GCF_034421675.1. NCBI lineage: Bacteria > Pseudomonadati > Pseudomonadota > Betaproteobacteria > Burkholderiales > Comamonadaceae > Hydrogenophaga > Hydrogenophaga sp. SNF1. Next base: position 466,525 of record NZ_CP139793.1, on the reverse strand, counting down.
GTCGGGCGCGGGCTTGGAGCGCGGCAGGTCGTGGCCGCTGAAGACGGCGTCGCCGAACCAGCGCGCCAGGTCCACCTGCTCGAGCTGCATCACCACCTTGGCGCGGTCGGCGCCCGAGGCACAGGCGATGCGCCCGCCCACCGACCCGTGCAGCCGCGCCACGGCCTCGTGCACGCCATCGATGGCCTTGAGCTCGGCGCGCAGGCGCTGATTGCGCCGCGCATAGAAGGCCTGCAGCCATTCCTCGGACCAGGGGCGGCCGGTGTGCTGCTCGATCAGCGCGCGCTGGTCGCGCACCGCGCGGCCGATGAACAGGCGCTCGCAATCCGCGGGCGAAATCGCCCAGCCGGCCTCGATGAGCGACTCGCGCAGCACACCGTTGGTGATGGGTTCGCTGTCGACCAGCACGCCGTCGCAGTCAAACAAAATCGCCTCGAAGCTCACCACTTGTCCTTGTTCGGAAAATCGCCGTCCACGTAGAACCACTGCCCGCCCTCGCGCACGAAGCGGCTGCGCTCGTGCAGGCGCTGGCCCCGGCCCGCCACGCGCGAGCGCGCGACGAACTCCACCTCGGCGTGCTCGGCGTCGATGGCGCGGTGCGCGCGCACCTGCAGCCCCAGCCATTTCACGCCAGGCTCCAGGTCCAGCGTGGCCGGCCGCGTGCTGGCGTGCCAGGTGGCCAGCAGGTGCGCCACGTCGCCGCGCACGAAGGCGCTGTAGCGCGAGCGCATGAGCGATTCGGCGTCGGGGGCGGCGGTGGCGGTGCCGAGGTAGCGACCGCAGCAGGCGTTGAAGGCGGGGCCGCGGCCGCAGGGACAGGGCGCGCTGGTGGGGGTGGGCATCGGAAATCGCGGGAGAGAACGGATTATCGATGCCCCTGCAATCCCTGGGGCCACGCGGGGCGGACCGCACAATGCGCGCACCCCAAGGAGAACCCATGACCGCTCTCGACAGCTTCCCGATCACGAAGAAGTGGCCGGCCCGGCACCCGGACCGCCTCCAGCTCTACTCCCTGCCCACGCCCAACGGCGTGAAGGTGTCCATCGCCCTGGAAGAGACCGGCCTGCCGTACGAGCCCCACCTGGTGCGCTTCGACACCAATGACCAGCTCTCGCCCGAGTTCCTCTCGCTCAACCCAAACAACAAGATCCCGGCCATCATCGACCCGCAGGGCCCCGAGGGCACACCGCTGGCGCTGTGGGAATCGGGCGCCATCCTGGTCTACCTGGCCAGCAAGAGCGGCCAGCTCCTGCCCCGCGACACCGGCGCGCGCTACGAGACCCTGCAGTGGCTGATGTTCCAGATGGGCGGCATCGGCCCCATGTTCGGCCAGCTCGGCTTCTTCCACAAATTCGCCGGCAAGGACTTCGAGGACAAGCGCCCGCGCGACCGCTACGTGAACGAGAGCAAGCGCCTGCTGGCGGTGCTCGACCAGCACCTCAAGGGCAAGCGCTGGATCATGGGCGAGCAGTACACCATCGCCGACATCGCCACCTTTCCCTGGGTGCGCAACCTCGTGGGCTTCTATGGCGCGGGCGAGATCGTCGGCTTCCAGGACTTCCCCGAGGTGCAGCGCGTGCTCGAGGCTTTCGTCGCGCGCCCCGCCGTGCAGCGCGGCCTCAACATCCCGGCGCGCGACTAAGTCTCACGCACGAAGGGTCTTCGTCCAGGGGCGCCGCGGAACTGGCTTCGCCAGGCCGCAGGCGCCGTCCCCCTCCGGGGGGAAGCCGCGCAGCGGCGCAGGCGGGCTTCCTACTTCCGCCAGAAGTGGCCGGTGAAGAGCACCAGCACCGTCAGCAGCTCCAGCCGGCCCAGCATCATCGCGAAGCTCAGCACCCAGATCTGGCCGTCGTTGAGCACGCCGTAGTTGCTCGCCGGCCCCACCAGTCCCAGGCCCGGGCCGATGTTGTTGACCGTGGCGACCACGGCGGAGAAGGCGGTGACGATGTCCAGGCCGGTGAGCAGCAGCATCATGGTCAGGCCCACGGTGGCCGCGCCATAGATCAGCATGAAGCCGAACACCGCGTTCATCACCTGCGGCGGCACCACACCGCCGGCCAGCGTGACCGGGTTGACCACGCGCGGGTGGATGATGCGGACCAGTTCGCGCCGCGCCTGCTTGATCAGCAGCACCATGCGGACCATCTTGATGCCGCCGCCCGTGGACCCCGCGCAGGAGGCGAAGCAGCCCAGGAACATGAGCAGCACCGGCACGAACACCGGCCACTGCGCGTAGTCGACCGACGCATAGCCCGTGGTGGTGGCCACCGAGACCACGTGGAAGGCCGCGCTGCGAAGGGCGGTGCCGAAGTCCGTGTACACCCCGTTCACCAGCAGCAGCAGCGTCACCACGGCGATGGCGGCGGCCAGCACCACCAGGTAGGTGCGGATCTCGCGGTCGTTGGTGATGGGCCGCAGCGAGCGGTGCTTGATGACCACGAAGTAGCGCAGGAAGCTGATGCCCGCCATCGTCATGAAGGCGGTGGCCACCCATTCGATGCGCGCCGAGTTGTAGTGGCCAAAGCTGGCGTCGTAGGGCGACAGGCCGCCCAGGCCCATGGTGGTGCACATGTGCATGAAGGCGTCGGCCCAGCCCATGCCGGCCCAGCGGTAGGCCAGCATGCAGGCCACCGAGAACAGCGCGTACACGCCCCACAGGCCGCGCGCGGTCTCGGCGATGCGCGGGGTGAACTTGGTGTCCTTCATGGGGCCGGGCGTCTCGGCGCGGTAGATCTGCATGCCACCCAGCCCCAGCAGCGGCAGCACGGCCACCACCAGCAGCATGATGCCCAGGCCACCGACGAGCTGCAGGAAGCAGCGCCAGACGTTGATGGACACCGGCAGCAGGTCCAGCCCCGAGATCGCGGTGGCGCCGGTGGCGGTGAGCCCGCTCATGGCCTCGAAGTAGGCCTTGCTCAGGCTCAGGTCTGGGACGCTGTAGTACAGCGGCGCGGCGGCGTAGGCCGGCAGCACCACCCACACCAGGTTCACCAGCAGGAAGCCGTCGCGCGGCATGAGCTCGCGGCGGTGCCGCCGCGTGAGCATCCACAGGGCCCAGCCGCTGCACACGGTGGCCGCGAAGCCGAAGGCCCAGACCAGCACGTGGTGGTCCTTGTCGAGGAACCAGGCCCAGGCCATGGGCACCAGGAAGGTCGGCGAGAACGCCAGCAGCACGCGCGAGAAGACGTTGAGGACGGGCAGCCAGAGGGATTGCATGGTCGCTCGGCCGTCAGCCGAAGAAGGTGGCGCTGACCTGGAACAGCTTCTCGACCTCGCGCACCAGGCGCTTGTTCGGAATGAACAGGATGATGTGGTCGCCGGCCTCGATGAGCAGGTCGTGGTGCGGCATCAGGACCTCGGAGTTGCGCCCTTCGCCACGCACGATGCCACCGATGCGCGTGCCCTTGGGCAGCTTGAGTTCTTCGATGCGGCGGCCCACGAGCTTGCTGGTTTTGGCGTCGCCGCGCGCGATGCCCTCGAAGGCCTCGGCCGCGCCGCGGCGCAGGCTGTGCACGGCCGCCACGTCGCCGCGGCGGATGTGGGTGAGCAGCTCGCCGATGACGGCCTGCGAGGGCGAGATTGCGATGTCGATGGTGCCGCCCTGCATCATGTCGGCGTAGGCGCGGCGATTGATGAGGGCCATGACGCGCCCCGCGCCCAGGCGCTTGGCCAGCATGGCCGACATGATGTTGTCCTCGTCGTCGCTGGTGAGCGCGAGGAACATGTCCATCTCGCCCACGTTTTCCTCCTCGAGCAGGTCCTCGTCGGCGCCATCGCCCTGCAGGATCAGCATGCTGGAGGGCAGCTGGCTCGCTAGGTACTCGCAGCGCTTCTTGTCGCGCTCCAGCAGCTTCACCTCGCACTGACCCACCAGGCTGCGCGCCAGGCGCAGGCCGACACGGCCGCCGCCGGCGATCATCACGCGCTGCACGGGCTTGTCGGTGTTGTGGATGGCCGAGAGCACGTCGCGGATCTTGTCGGTGTCGGCGAGCACGAAGACCTCGTCGCCCGCGAGGATGCGGGTGGACGGCGTGGCCTCCATCTCGGTGTCGAGCCGGTAGAGCGCGACCACGCGCATTTCGCAGCGGGTGTAGCGCTCGCGGAACTCGCCGATGGTGTGGCCCACGAGCGCGCCGCCGTGGTTGGCACGCACCGCGATGAGGCTGGCGCGGCCGTCGGCGAACTCCAGCACCTGCAAGGCCTCGGGGTAGCTGATGAGCTGGCGGATGTAGCGCGTGACGGACTCTTCCGGACAGAGCACGTGGCTGACGGAGAAGCCGGTCTGCGAAAGCAGCTCGTCGCCCTCGATGAACTCGGACGAGCGCAGGCGCGCGATGGTGGTGGGCACGTTGAACACGTCGTGCGCCACCTTGCAGGTCACGAGATTGGTCTCGTCGGCCGCCGCGCAGGCGATGACCATGTCCGCGTCCTTGGCGCCGGCGTCGCGCAGCACCGAGGGCTGGATGCCATTGCCCACCACGCCACGCAGATCGAGCTTGTCCTCGAGCAGGCGCAGGCGCGCCGGGTCCATGTCGATGACGGTGATGTCGTTCTGCTCGGAGACCAGGCTCTCGGCCACGCTCTCGCCCACGCGGCCGGCCCCGAGGATGATGATGTTCATGGCGCGGAATGGTATCCCGCCGCGCCGCCTGCGGCGCCTCGATTCAGGACAGGGCGCGCTGGATGAGGATCTTCTGCACGTCCGAGGTGCCCTCGTAGATCTGGCACACGCGCACGTCGCGCCAGATGCGCTCGACCGGGAAGTCGCTCACGTAGCCGTAACCGCCGTGCACCTGAATGGCGTCGCTGCACACGCGCTCGGCCATCTCGCTGGCGAACAGCTTGGCCATGGCCGCCTCCTTCAGGCAGGGGCGCCCGGCATCGCGCAGCGCGGCCGCGTGGTGCACCATGGCGCGCGCCACGTCGATCTGCGTCGCCATCTCGGCGAGGCGGAAACCCACCGCCTGGTGGTTGAAGATGGGCTGGCCGAAGCTCTCGCGCTGCTTGGCGTAGGCCAGCGCGCAGTCGAAGGCGCTGCGCGCCATGCCGACGCTCTGCGCCGCGATGCCGATGCGCCCGCCCTCCAGCGCCGACAGCGCGATCTTGTAGCCCTCGCCCTCCGCGCCGATGAGGTTGTCGGCCGGGATGCGGCAGTTCTCGAAGTTGATCTGCGCCGTGTCGCTGCTGTGCTGGCCCACCTTGTCTTCCAGCCGCGCCACCCCATAGCCCGGCGTGTCGGTGGGCACCACGAAGGCGCTCATGCCGCGCTTGCCCGCGGCCTTGTCGGTCACGGCGATGACGATGGCGAGCTGGCCGTTCTTGCCGCTGGTGATGAACTGCTTGACGCCATTGAGCACGTAGTCGCCGCCCTGCTTCATCGCGGTGGTGCGCAAGGCCGAGGCGTCCGATCCCACGTGCGGTTCGGTGAGGCAGAACGCGCCCAGCATCTGGCCGGCGGCCAGCGGGCGCAGCCAGCGCTCCTGCTGCCGGGCGCTGCCGTAGCGCATGAGGATGGCGTTGACGGGGCAGTTGGTGACACTGATGGCCGTGCTGGTGCCGCCGTCGCCGGCGGCGATTTCCTCCAGCACCACGGCCAGGCTCACATAGTCCAGGCCGGCGCCGCCCAGCGATTCGGGCACGCAGATGCCGTAGGCGCCGAGTTCGGCGAGGCCACGGTGCGCCTCCTGGGGAAAGTGATGCTCCTTGTCCCACGTCGCGGCGTGGGGCCAGAGCTCGGCCTGGGCGAAGGCGCGCACCGCCTCGCGGACGGCTTCCTGATCGGGGGTCAGCAGCATGTCATTCCTTTTCGGGGCTTCGTTCCTGGGCCAGCTGCGCGAGGTAGCGCGCGCGCATGGCCTCCTGGGTTTCGCTGGGCGCGGCGAGTCCCATCTGGTCGCTGATCATCTGGTTCATGGTCGGCAGCGCGTCGCGCGCCGGCCAGCCCGCCGGCTCCCACAGCCGCGAGCGCATGAAGGCCTTGGCGCAGTGCAGGTAGACCTCGCGCGCCGCGACTTCGATCACCAGCTTGGGCCGCTGGCGCTCCTGGGCGAAACGGTCCACGAATTCGGGCTCGTCGCGCAGGCGCGCGCGGCCGTTGATGCGCAGGGTCTCCTCCACGCCGGGCACCAGGAAGATCAGCGACAGGCGCGGGTCGGCGATCAGGTTCTCCAGCGTATCGAGCCGGTTGTTGCCGCCCGAGTCGGGCAGCAGCAGGGTGTGCTCGTCGAGCACCTTCACGAAGCCGGCCTCGCCGCCGCGCGGCGAGGCGTCGAGCAGGCGCCCGTTGGCGCCGCCGCTGGCGAGCACGCAGAAGGGCGACAGCGCGATGAAGCGGCGGGCGTGCGCGTCGATGCCCGACAGCTGCTTGCGGCGCGCGCGCTCGCCCGGGGCGGCGTAGAGGCCGCGCAACTGCTCGAGGGTCTGGATCATGGAAGGTCCCTGGCTCACCAGCCGTCGAATGGCCGGCCGTCGTGGTCGATGAAGCGGCCGCCCTCGCGCGGCGTGAGGCGCGCGAGGGTGCGGCGCATGTCCGCCACGCTGCGCTCGGGCGAGAGCGGGGCCGAGGCCCCGCCCATGTCGGTCTGCACCCAGCCGGGCGAGATGGCGACGAGGATGGCCTCCGGGTAGTCGTGCTGGGCCGCGGCCACCGCCATGTTCAGCGCGGCCTTGCTCGCGCGGTAGACCCAGCCGCGGCTATCGGATACGCCCGCGATCTGCGCCATGGCGCTGGACAGGACAGCGAAGCGCCCGCGCGCGGCCTCCACCAGCGGGGCCACCTGCGGGATCACCTGCATGGCGCCCAGCAGGTTGACGTGCATGGCGTGGTCGAAGGCCTCGCGGGTGGGCGGCGTCAGCGCGCTGCCCTGCGGGAACACGCCGGCCACGTACAGGGCCACATCGATCTTCTCGCCCTCGAGCGGCCAGGCCAGGCCGCTCACGCTGGCGGGATCTGCCACGTCCACGCGCAGGGCCTCGGCGCCGAGTTCGCGCAGGCGCGCCAGCCCGGCGTCGTCGCGCGCGGTGGCGATCACGCGGTCACCGGCCTCGCGGTACTGGCCCACGAATTCGAGGCCGATGCCGCGCGAGGCGCCGATGACCAGGACCGTGGCCATGCGCGGACGATCAGATCAGCTCGATCGCCATCGCCGTGGCTTCGCCGCCGCCGATGCACAGCGTGGCCACGCCGCGCTTACCGCCGCGCGCCTGCAGCGCGTGGATCAGGGTGACCAGGATGCGCGCGCCGCTGGCGCCGATGGGGTGGCCCAAGGCGCAGGCGCCGCCGTTGACGTTGAGCTTGTCGTGCGAGACCTTGAGCTCGGCCATCAGGGCCATGGGCACCACGGCGAAGGCTTCGTTCACTTCCCACAGGTCCACGTCACCCACCTTCCAGCCGGTGGCGGCCAGCAGCTTCTGCGTGGCGTAGACGGGCGCGGTGGTGAACCAGTTGGGCTCCTGCGCGTGCGTGGCGTGACCGACGATGCGGGCGATGGGCTTGGCGCCCAGGCGCTGCGCGGTGGAGGCCTTGGCCAGAACCAGCGCGGCGGCGCCGTCGTTGATGGAGGAGCTGGAGGCGGCGGTGATGGTGCCGTCCTTCTTGAACGCCGGCTTGAGCGCGGGGATCTTGTCGAGCTTGATCTTGCCCGGGCCTTCGTCGATGGAGACCACGCGCTCGCCGCTGCGGTCCTTCACGGTGACGGCGGCGATCTCCTTGGCGAAGGCACCGCTCTCGGTGGCGGCCTTGGCGCGCGACACCGAGGCGGTGGCGAAGGCGTCCTGCTGCTCGCGCGTGAAGGCGTACTTGGCGGCGCAGTCCTCGCCGAAGGTGCCCATGCTGCGGCCGGGTTCGTAGGCGTCTTCCAGGCCGTCGAGCATCATGTGGTCGAAGATGCGGTCGTGGCCCATGCGGTAGCCGCCGCGCCCCTTGAGCATGAGGTAGGGCGCGTTGGTCATGCTCTCCATGCCGCCGGACACCATGAGCTGCGCGCTGCCGGCCATCAGCATGTCGTGCGCCAGCATGGTGGCCTTCATGCCCGAGCCGCACATCTTGGACAGCGTGACCGCGCCGGTGGACAGCGGCAGCCCGCCCTTGAGCGCGGCCTGGCGCGCGGGCGCCTGGCCCTGGCCGGCCATCAGGCAGTTGCCGAACAGCACCTCGTCGACGCCCTTCGGGTCGACGCCACTGCGTTCGATGGCGGCCTTGATGGCGACGCCACCGAGGTCGTGCGCGGCCAGCGGCGAGAAGTCGCCCTGGAAGGCGCCCATGGGCGTGCGCGCGGCGCCGAGGATGACGATGGGATCGGACATGGTGTACTCCTTGGTTCGAAAGATCGGTCGAAAACGGTGGCGGCGCGCGGGCGGCGGCAAGGCCGGCGGAACTCAGCCGCGCCGGCGGTCCTTGACGCCGGCCACGGCCTGGCGGTGCACGGCCTCCAGGTCGGCGTTGCCGCGCACGGTCATGTGCAGGTCCTGCACCAGGCCGTCCTTGAGGCCGTAGACCCAGCCGTGCAGGGCCACGGCCTGGCCGCGCTCCCAGGCGTCCTGCAGCACCGTGGTCTGCGCGACGTTGAGCACCTGCTCGATGGCGTTGAGTTCACACAGCGCGTCGTGGCGGTGCGCCTCGGGCAGCGCAGACAAGAGCGTGGCATGCTTGTCGCGCACGTCCTTGATATGGCGCAACCAGTTGTCCGCCAGACCCACGCGGGTGTCGCGCAGCGCGGCCTGCACGCCGCCGCAGCCGTAGTGGCCCACCACCATGAGGTGCTCTACCTTGAGCACGTCCACCGCGAACTGGACGGTGGACAGGCAGTTCAGGTCGGTCGGCACCACCACGTTGGCCACGTTGCGGTGCACGAAGACCTCGCCCGGGTCCAGACCGGTGATCTGGTTGGCGGGCACGCGGCTGTCGGAGCAGCCGATCCACATGTAGCGCGGGCTCTGCTGCTGCGAGAGCTTGGTGAAGAAGCCGGGGCGTTCGGCCTCGATCTGGGCCGCCCAGCGCCGGTTGTGATCCAGCAGGTGTTGAAGGTCGTCGCTCATGGAAGGATTGTGCTGCCTGCCGCCCACCGGGCGGCTTACATGGTTTCGGCGAAGAGTTCGCGGCCGATGAGCATGCGGCGGATCTCGCTCGTGCCGGCGCCGATCTCGTAGAGCTTGGCGTCGCGCCACAGGCGGCCCAGCGGGTACTCATTGATGTAGCCGTTGCCGCCGAAGATCTGCACGCCCTCGCCGGCCATCCAGGTGGCCTTCTCGGCCGTCCACAGGATGACGGAGGCGCAGTCCTTGCGCACGCGGCGCACGTGCTCGCTGCCCAGCACGTCCAGGTTCTTGGCCACCGTGTAGGCGAAGCTGCGCGCGGCCTGCAGCACGGTGTACATGTCGGCCACCTTGCCCTGGATGAGCTGGAACTCGCCGATGCTCTGGCCAAACTGCTTGCGGTCGTGGATGTAGGGCACCACGTTGTCCATCACCGCCTGCATGATGCCCAGCGGCCCGCCGCTGAGCACGGCGCGCTCGTAGTCCAGCCCGCTCATGAGCACCTTGGCGCCGTTGTTGAGGCCGCCCAGGATGTTCTCCGCCGGCACCTCCACGTTCTGGAACACCAGCTCGCCGGTGTGGCTGCCGCGCATGCCCAGCTTGTCGAGCTTCTGCGCGATGGAGAAGCCCTTCATGCCCTTCTCGATGAGGAAGGCCGTGACGCCGCGCGCGCCCAGCTCGGGCTCGCTCTTGGCGTAGACCACCAGGGTGTCGGCGTCCGGGCCGTTGGTGATCCACATCTTGCTGCCGTTGAGCAGGTAGTAGCCGCCCTTGTCCTCGGCCTTGAGCTTCATGCTGATGACATCGGAGCCCGCGCCGGGCTCGCTCATGGCCAGCGCGCCCACGTGCTCGCCGCTGATGAGCTTGGGCAGGTACTTCTGGCGCTGCGCGTCGTTGCCGTTGCGCTTGATCTGGTTGACGCACAGGTTGGAGTGCGCGCCGTAGGACAGGCCCACCGAGGCGCTGGCGCGGCTGATCTCCTCCATGGCGACCATGTGCGCCAGGTAGCCCATGTTGGCGCCGCCGTAGGTGTCGGGCACGGTGATGCCCAGCACGCCCAGCTCGCCCATCTTGCGCCACAGGTCCATGGGGAACTGGTCGCTGCGGTCGATCTCGGCCGCGCGCGGCGCGATCTCGGCCTGCGCGAAGTCGCGCACGGCGTCGCGCAGGGCGTCGATGTCCTCGCCAAGCTGGAAGTCGAGGCCGGGCAGTTGGGTCATGGAAAGTCTCCTGTGGGTGTTGGTGTGGTGGGTGTCAGCCGCGCACCTTGTCGCGGCCCAGAACGGTCATGAGGGTGCAGCCCATGGTGGCCACGAGCTTCTCCCGGCCCTCGTGCAGGGCATAGGCCTGACCTTCGGCCACGGTGACGGTGCGCCCGGGCTTGATGACCGTGCCGACCATGCGGAAGGACTCGCCCTGCGCGGGCGCGAGCAGGTTGATCTTGAACTCGATGGTGAGCACGGCGGCGTCGGCCGGCATGAGCGAAAACCCCGCGTAGCCGCAGGCCGAGTCGAGCGCCGTGGACACCATGCCCGCGTGCAGGAAGCCGTGCTGCTGCGTGAGGCGCGCGGCCCATGGCAAGGTGATGACCACGCGCCCCGGCGCCACCTCGGCCAGCGAGGCGCCCAGCGTGTCCATGGCGGCCTGGCGCGCGAAGCTCTCGCGCACGCGCGTTGCGTAGTTCGGGTCCTGGGCCTGGAAGGGGGTGCTCATCGGTGCGGGGCCGTGCGGCCCGGGGGATGGGAGAGCCCCGATTCTAGGTTGACGTTTACGTAAACGTCAAACCAGCGATCGACCGGGCCGGCGGCGGCTCAGGCGCCCTTGCGCTCGATCTTGTTGAGCAGGGCACGCGCCTCCTTCTCGTGCGCCTTGACCTCGTCGAGGTTGGCCACCAGGTCGGCCATCTGCTCCTCGAGCTGGCGGCGGTGCTCCGCCAGCACGGCGAGGAACTTGCGCAGCTGCGGCCCGGTGTCGCGCGGGCTGTCGTACATGTCGATGATGTCCTTGGCCTCGGTGAGCGACAGGCCCAGGCGCTTGGCGCGCAGCGTGAGTTTCAGGCGGGTGCGGTCGCGCGCGCTGTAGACGCGGTTGCGCCCGCCCGGGCCTTCGCGCAGCGGCTGCAGCAGGCCCACGTCTTCGTAGAAGCGGATGGCGCGGGTGGTCAGGTCGAACTCGCGCGCCAGGTCGCTGATGGTGTAGGTGGGATTGGTGGCCATGTGCCGGGGTACCGGGGTGTCGGGTGGCGGACAGGGAAAGGGAACGGTGGCTCCGTAGAATGCCCTTTTCTTGACGTTTACGTCAACGTCAAGGCGCGCGCATCTTACTGAAATCACTTCCCCGCCATGAGTCCCACCCGCGATCAGCTCGAAGCCCGGCTTCACTACCCCCTGGGCACCACCCTGCCCGAGCCTGGCCGCGCCCTGGTGGTGGCGCCTGGCGTGAAGTGGATCCGCATGACGCTGCCCTTCGCGCTCGACCACATCAACCTCTGGCTGCTGCGCGACACGCTGGACGGCCGCGAGGGCTGGACGGTGGTGGACTGCTGCATCGCCCGCGAGGAGGCCAAGGCGCAGTGGGAGCAGGTGTTCGCCAACGAGCTGGACGGCCTGCCCGTGTTGCGCGTGATCGTGACGCACATGCACCCGGACCACATCGGCCTGGCGCACTGGCTGTGCGAGAAGTGGGACTGCCGTTTGTGGATCAGCGCCACCGACCACGCGATGGCGCGCCTGGGCACCCAGACCACCACCGGCTTCGGCGGCGACGCGGCGGCGGCCTACTTCGCCAGCCACGGCCTCACGGACCCGCAGAGCGTGGCCAAGGTGCGGGCGCGCGCCGGCTACTACCCGAACCTGGTGCCGTCCGTGCCCGCGCAGTCGCGCCGCCTGCTCGACGGCCTGGCGGTGCGGATCGGCGAGCACGACTGGCGCTGCATCAGCGGCTACGGCCACGCGCCCGAGCACATGGCCCTGTGGAGCGAGTCCCTGGGCGTGCTGATCAGCGGCGACATGATCCTGCCGCGCATCTCCACCAACGTGAGCGTGTACGAGCAGGAGCCCGAGGCCGACTCGCTCCAGCGCTTCCTCGACTCCATCGACAAGTTCCTGCCGCTGCCCGAGCACACGCTGGTGCTGCCCTCGCACGGGAGGCCCTTCACCGGCCTGCACGAGCGCATCGCGCAACTGCACGCGCACCACGACGAGCGCCTGGCCGAGGTGGCGGCGGCCTGCCGCGAAAGGCCCCTGAGCGCCTTCGACGCGCTGCCCGTGCTGTTCCAGCGCCAGCTGGACCTGCACCAGACCACCTTCGCCATGGGCGAGGCGGTGGCGCACCTGAACCGGCTGTGGCACGCGGGCACGCTGGCGCGCACCCGCGGCGCCGACGGCGTCTGGCGCTTCAGCCCTCGGTGAAGGGCAGCGCCGCGTCCTTGAGCGCGCGGCGGCGCTCGGCGTGATCGGGCATCACGCTGGCGACCACGTCCCAGAAGCGCGGGCTGTGGTCCATGTGGTGCAGGTGGCTGAGCTCGTGCACCACCACGTAGTCGATCGCGTCCATGGACAGGTGGATCAGCCGCCAGTTGAGCCGGATGCGCCCGTCGGCGCTGGCGCTGCCCCAGCGCGTGTCGGCGTTGGACAGGCTCAGCCGGGTCCATTGCACGCCCAGGCGCGGCGCGAAGTGGTCCAGGCGCTGCGTGAACACGGTGCGCGCGTGGCGCATCAGCCAGGCCTGTGCGGCGTCGCGGATCTGCGCCTCGCTGGCGTGGCGCGGCAGGCCGACACGCAACACGCGCGCGGCCGCGTCGAAGGCGCCGCCGCGGCCCGAGAAGCCGTGCGCCGGGTCGAGCGCCAGGCGCACGGGCTCGCCCAGCAGCGGCAGCTCGGCGCCGTCGGCCCAGCGGATGCGCGAGCTGGCCTGGCGCTCGGCGCGCTCGCGCGCCTCGGCCAGCTTGTCGAGCACCCAGCCGGCCTTCTCCTGCAGCACGGCCTCCACATCGCCCAGCGTGCTCCAGCGCGGGGCGCGCACGCTCAGGCCATCGGTGCCCACGCTCAGGCCGATGGTGCGGCGCTTGCCGCGCAGGAATTCGTAGCCCACCTCGGCCCCGCGCAGGCGCACCAGGCGGTTGGCGCGCGGGTGGTGCCAGGTGCCGGGCTGGAACACCTCGGCCAGCGGCAGCGCATGATCGGTGCCGACCGGCGCGACCGGGGCCGATGGGGCCGGCGCGGCGCGCGGCGGCTCGGGCTCGGCGGCGGGGCCGAACAGATCGAACGCCAGCTGCACGAAGCCCTTCACGCCGGCCTCAGCGATAGGCCTCGGGGTCGAGCCGGCGCATTTCGCCTTCGATCCAGGCCTCGACCTCGCGCATGAGCTCGTCGGCCTCGCGGCCCTGGCTGGGGATGGGCTTGCCGATGGAAAAGTCCACCACGCCGGGCCGCTTGATGAAGGCCTTGCGCGGCCAGCACTTGGCCGAGGTCACGGCGATGGGGATGACCGGCGCGCCGGTGGCCACGGCCAGGCGCGTGCCGCCAGTCTTGTAGCTGCCCTTCTCGCCGCGCGGGATGCGCGTGCCCTCGGGGAACATGATCACCCAGGTGCCCTGGTCGAGCAGACGCTGGCCCTGCTCGACCACCTTGTTGAAGGCCTGGGTGCGCTTGCTGCGGTCGATGTGGATCATGTCCAGCCGGCCCATGGCCCAGCCGAAGAAGGGCACGTAGAGCAGCTCCTTCTTGAACACGTAGGCCAGCGGGTGCGGCATCAGCGTGGGCATGGCGAAGGTTTCCCAGGTGGACTGGTGCTTGAGCAGCAGCACGGCCGGCGCGGTGCTGCCCACGGGCAGGTTCTCCAGGCCCGTGACGCGGTTGCGGATGCCCAGGATCAGCGTGCCGCTGTGCACCGCCACGCGCAGCCAGTTCGCGCACATCCAGTACAGCGTGGTGCTGCTCACGAAGGGCGAGACGATCACCACCGCCAGCCCCCAGGGGATCACGGTGATCACCATCACCAGCAAGTGCAACACGGAGCGCAGGAAGTGAATAGCGATCATGCTCGGGGGTCAGGCGGTCGGCTTGGAAGGGGGCGGGACCTGGGCCAGCAGCCAGTCGGCAAAGGCGCTGAGGTCGGCGTGGACCTGGGTGGCGGGCGGCAGGCCCGCGATGGCGGCGCCGGGCTGGCCGCCCAACGCGGCCGACTGGCCCGTGAGCAGCAGGTGCGTGGCGCAACCGGCGGCGGCGCCAGCCTGCACGTGGCGCAGCGAGTTGCCGGCGGCCACCACCTCGGCCAGGGGCACGCCGAAACGCGCGCCGATCTGCTGGAACAGGCCGGGCGCGGGCTTGCGGCAGCCGCAGGCGTCTTCTGGCGCGTGCGGGCAGATGAAGATGGCCTCCACCCGCGCGCCGGCGGCCGCCAGCAGGCGGTGCATCTTGAGGTGGATGGCGTTGAGCGAGGCCATGTCGAACAGGCCGCGGCCGATGCCCGACTGGTTGGTGGCCAACACCACGCGCCAGCCGCCGTGGTTGAGCCGCGCCACCGCCTCGAGCGCGCCCGGCAAAGGCTCCCATTCGTCCGGCGACGCCACCTTGTCGTCGCGGCCGCGGTTGAGCGTGCCGTCGCGGTCGAGGATGAGCAGCTTCATGCCACGATCATGCCGCGAGTCGCGAAAGGTCGGCCACGCGGTTCATCGCGCGGTGCAGCTGCTGCAGCAGGGCCAGGCGGTTGGCCTTGAGCGCGGGGTCGTCGGCGTTGACCATGACGCCGTCGAAGAAGGCGTCGACCGGCGCGCGCAGCGCGGCCAGGGCCTGCAGGCTGGCGGTGAAATCGCCGGCCTCGAACCGCGCGTCGGCGCCGGGCACGGTGGCCTGCATGGCGTCGAACAGGGCCTTCTCGGCGGGCTCTTTCAGCAGGCCGGCATTGACGGGCCCGCCCACGCCTTCGGACTTCTTGAGGATGTTGCCGATGCGCTTGTTGGCGGCCGCCAGGGCGGGGGCCTCGGGCAAGGACGCGAACTCCAACACAGCGTGCAATTGCGCGTCCAGTGACCTCAGCAGTTGCGGACGCAGCGCCAGCACGGCGTCGATCTCGGCATTCGTGTAGGCATGAGGTACTGAAACACCCCGAGGGTGCTTAACCGAGCGATCCTCATCACGGAAGTAGCCACGAAGCCGCTCATAAATGAACTGCTCAAGTTCAGCCGAGGGATCTTTGATCAACGTACCAAACGGCACCGCAGCAGCCCCGAGCAGCCAATCAAGGTTCACAGGCACATCTGCCTCGATCAGCATGCGCACCACCCCCAGCGCGTGCCGGCGCAGCGCGAACGGGTCCTTGTCGCCCGTGGGCAGGTTGCCGATGCCGAACATGCCCACCAGGGTTTCCAGCTTGTCGGCCAGTGCCACCACCGTGCCCACGGCGTTGCGCGGCAGCGCGTCGCCCGCGAAGCGCGGCTTGTAGTGGTCTTCGATGGCGAAGGCGATGTCCTCGCTCAGGCCGTCGTGGCGCGCGTAGTAGCCGCCCATGATGCCCTGCAGCTCGGGGAACTCACCCACCATGTCGGTGAGCAGGTCGGTCTTGGCCAGGCGCGCGGCGGTGTCGGCCTGCTGGGCGAGCACGTCGCCGCCGAGCCGCTGGCCGATGGCCCGCGCGATGGCGCGCACGCGCTCCACGCGCTCGCCCTGCGTGCCGAGCTGGTTGTGGTAGACCACCTTGCCCAACCCCTCGACGCGCGATTCCAGCGTCTTCTTGCGGTCCTGGTCGAAGAAGAACTTGGCGTCGGCCAGGCGCGGGCGCACCACGCGCTCGTTGCCGCCGATCACGGCGCTGGCGTCGTCGGGGCGGATGTTGCTGACCACCAGGAACCGGTTCGTGAGCCGGCCTTGCGCGTCGAGCAGCGGGAAGTACTTCTGGTTGGCCTTCATCGTCAGGATGAGGCACTCCTGCGGCACGTCGAGGAACTGCTTCTCGAATTCGCAGATGAGCACGTTCGGGCGCTCGACCAGCGCGGTCACCTCGTCGAGCAGGGCCTCGTCCTCGACGGGCCGGCAAGCGCCGCCCACCTGGGCCGCGGCGGCCGCGAGCTGGCGCGCGATCTCGGCGCGGCGCTCGGCGAAGGAGGCGATGACGGCGCCGTCCTGCGCAAGCGTGTCGGCGTAGGCATCGGCGTGGGCGATGGCGACCGGGTCGACGCGGGCTTCGAAGCGGTGGCCGTGGGTGGCATTGCCGGCCTTCAGGCCCAGCGCCTTCACAGGCACCACCTCGGCCCCGTGCAGTGCCACGAGCCCGTGCGCGGGGCGCACGAACTGCACGCTGTCCCAGCCCGGCAGGGCACAGCCCGACTCGAGCTGGTAGGTCATGACCTTGGGAATGGGCAACTGCGCGATGGCCTCGTCCAGGGCCTTCTGCAGGCCGGCCGCGAGTTCGACGCCGGGCGCGATGCTGTCGAAGAACAGGGCCTCGGCCTTGCCGTCCACGGCGCGGCGCAGGCCCGCCACGGCCGAGGCGTCGGCGCCCAGCGCACCCAGGCGCTTGAGCAGCGCGGGCGTGGGCTGGCCGCTGGCGTCCAGCCCCACGGACACGGGCATGAGCTTGTGCGACTGGGGCTTGTCGGCGGCGCGCGCGAGCACACCCGCCACGTGGGCGGCCAGGCGGCGCGGCGAGGCGAAGGCGGTCACGGCGGCGTCGGCCGGCGCCAGGCCCTGCGCCTGGAGGCTGGCGGCCAGGCCGGTGGCGAAGGCTTCGCCGAGCTTTTTCAGCGCCTTGGGCGGCAGTTCCTCGACGAAGAGTTCGACGAGCAGGTTCTGTGCGGACATCGTTGTTCTTCTCTTCCCGGCTCAGGCGGCCTTTTTCTCGATCTGCGCCACCCACTCGCGCGGCGCCATGGGGAAGCCCAGGCGCTCGCGGCTTTCGTAGTAGCTCTGGGCCACGCTGCGCGCGAGGTTGCGGATGCGGCCGATGTAGGCGGCGCGTTCGGTCACGCTGATCGCGCCGCGCGCGTCCAGCAGGTTGAAGCTGTGCGCGCACTTGAGCACCTGCTCGTAGGCGGGCAGCGCGAGTCGCTCGGCCATGAGGTGCTTGGCCTGCTTCTCGTGCGCGGCGAAGGCGGTGAACAGGAAGTCGGCGTCGCTGTGCTCGAAGTTGTAGGTGGACTGCTCCACCTCGTTCTGCTTGTAGACGTCGCCGTAGCTCAGGCCCTCGGTCCAGGTGAGGTCGTAGACGTTCTCCACGCCCTGCAGGTACATGGCCAGGCGCTCCAGGCCGTAGGTGATCTCGCCGGTGGCGGGCCGGCAGTCGATGCCGCCGACCTGCTGGAAGTAGGTGAACTGGGTCACCTCCATGCCGTTGAGCCAGACCTCCCAACCCAGGCCCCAGGCGCCCAGCGTGGGGTTTTCCCAGTCGTCCTCGACAAAGCGGATGTCGTTCTTCTTCAGGTCGAAGCCCAGGGCCTCGAGCGAGCCCAGGTAGAGCTCCAGGATGTTGGCCGGCGCCGGCTTGAGCACCACCTGGTATTGGTAGTAGTGCTGCAGGCGGTTGGGGTTCTCGCCGTAGCGGCCGTCCTTGGGGCGGCGGCTGGGCTGCACGTAGGCGGCCTTCCAGGGCTCGGGGCCGATGGCGCGCAGGAAGGTGGCGGTGTGGCTGGTGCCGGCGCCCACCTCCATGTCGTAGGGCTGCAGCAGCGCACAGCCCTGGTTGGCCCAGTACGTCTGCAGCGTGAGGATGATTTGCTGGAAGGTCAACATGCGCGTGAGGCCCGCGCGTGGGCGGGCCGGCGGAAAGTGAGAGGTCTTGTTGGGGGGTGCGCGGTGCGCCGCCCAGGCGGGCCACCGGCGGAATGCGCGATTTTACGGGCCGGGGGTCGGCCCGGCCGGGCTCAGCGCCGCCGCGTGCGGCCGCCCCGGCGGCCCAGCTGGCGCAGCGAGGCGATGACCAGCAGCAGCGCACCGCAGACCACCCACAGCGGCATCAGGCCCCAGCGCGCCGTCCATTGCGCGTAGGGCGTGAGGCCGCTGCGGCCTTCCACGGTGGCCTCCAGCCGGCCGCGCTCCAGGCGCGGCAGCCGCTGGGTGACCACGCCGCGGTGGTCGATGGCGGCGGTGGCGCCGGTGTTGGTGGCGCGCAGCATCGGCCGACCGAACTCCAGCGCACGCAGGCGCGAGATCTGCAGGTGCTGGTCGATGGCGATGGAGTCGCCGAACCAGGCGATGTTGCTGAGGTTCACCAGCACGGTGGGCGCGCCCTCGGCGGTGGTGAAGCCGGCGGCGATCTCCTCGCCGAACAGGTCTTCGTAGCAGATGTTGGGTGCGATGCGCTGGCCCGCCCAGGTCCAGGGCGCCTGGGGCAGCGCGCCGCGCGCGAAGTCGCCCAGGGGGATGTTCATCATCTGCGTGAACCAGCGGAAGAAGGGCGGGATGAACTCGCCGAAGGGCACCAGGTGGTGCTTGTCGTAGCGGTGCACCTCGGGCGACTGGGCGTTGGCCAGGGCGCGGCGCGCGGCGGCCGGCGTGAAGCCCCAGGTGGAGTTGGTGTAGCCGCTCTCCAGGCTGCCCAGGGGCAGGCCGGTGAGCACGGCGGCGGCGCCCGGGCCGGCCTGCTCGGCGATGGGCTGCAGCAGCGGCTGCCAGAAGGCCGCGCCCAGCTGCTCGGGCAGCAGGGGCACGGCGGTTTCCGGCGCCACGATGAGCTGGGGCCCGTCGGCGCGCGCGCTGGCGGCCGCGATGCCCTCGCGCATCTGGCGCGGGTACCACTCCAGCGCCTGGGCCACGCCGGTGCCGGGCACGAACTTCTGGTCCTGCGGAATGTTGCCCTGCAGCAGCCAGACGCGCAGCGGACCGGTGCCGGCCGTCTCGGCCTGGCCCAGGCCGCGCCAGCGCTCGCCGCCGCCCAGGCAACTGATGACCAGCAGCAGCACCACCAGCCAGGCCAGGGCGCCGCGCGCCACGGTGAACGGCGACCAGTGGCGCGCCTGCACGCGGGCGGTGGGCGGCGTGGACACGTAGACGCCGCCGGCGGCGCGCACGGGCACGGGCCGCACGGGCTGGCGCATCCAGGCCAGGGCGGCGTGCACCGCCCAGGTGAGGACCGAGGCCAGCACATAGGCCAGGATGGCCGCGATGAAGCCCATGCCATAGACGCCGACCAGCGGCGCCCAGGGCGCCATCAGGTCGACCTGGGCGTAGCCGCCCGCGCCCCAGGGAAAGCCGGTGAAGAGCTGGCCGCGCGCGAGCTCGGCCAGCGTCCAGGCGGCGGCGAACATCAGCGCCTGCGCGCTGCGCGCCAGCGGCGCCCAGGCGCAGAGGAAGCCCACGGCCAGGGCATAGTACAGCGCCAGCGCGCCGGCCAGCGCCAGCACGGCCAGGGCGGCCAGCCAGGCCGGCAGGCCACCGTAGGTGTTCATGGAGATGAACAGCCACCAGAAGCTGCCGGCCAGCCAGGCGGTGGCGAACAGCCAGCCGCGCCACATGGCCTGGCCCACGCGCGTGGCGAACTGCAGGGCAAAGACCAGCAGGGCCAGCGAAACGATCTGCAGCCCGCCGCTCGGCTGCCCTGGCACCAGGCCCGGCGGCACCCAGGCCGCCGAGGGCCAGGCGATGGCGGCGGCCTGACCCAGGCCCCCCAGCAGACAGACCCAGAAGAACAGCAAACCCGCCAGCCGCGAACCGCGCCCGGGCGGGCGGCGCGTCATGGGGTGGAAGCTCGAGGGGGTGTGGAGCGATCCGAAAAGGCTGCGCATGGGCCGTGGGTGGGGGGAAGGGGGTCAGGGTTCGGCGGGCACCGGCGCCACCTTGAACCACTTCACGGCACCGCCCTTGGCGTGTAGCACGGTGAAGCGCAGGCCCTCGATCTCGTGCGCCTCGCCGCGCTTGGGCACGTGACCCATGGTGTGCGCGATGAGGCCGCCGATGGTGTCGAAGTCCTCGTCGGAGAGGTGGAGCTCGAAGGCCTCGTTGATGCGTTCGATCGGGGTGTCGCCACTGACGCGCCAGGTGCTGTCGGCCAGCGCGAAGACGTCGCCGGCGTCCTCGTCGACGTCGAACTCGTCCTCGATCTCGCCGACGATTTCCTCCAGCACGTCCTCGATGGTGATGAGGCCGGCGACGCGGCCGAACTCGTCGATGACGATGGCCAGGTGGTTGCGGTTGCCGCGGAACTCGCGCAGCAGGTCGTTCAGGCCCTTGCTCTCGGGCACGAAGGTGGCCGGGCGCAGCAGGGCGCGGATGTTGAGCGAGGGCGCGCGCTGCAGCTTGAGCAGGTCCTTGGCGAGCAGGATGCCGATGATGTTCTCGCGCTCGCCCTCGTAGACCGGAAAGCGCGAGTGCGCGGTGTCGATCACCAGGTGCAGCAGCTCGTCGTAGGGCGCGTCGATGGCGATCATGTCCATGCGCGGCGCGGCCACCATGACGTCGCCGGCGGTCATGTCGGCGATGCGGATCACGCCTTCGAGCATCACGCGGGATTCGGCGTTGATGATGTCGTTGTCCTCGGCCTCGGCGAGGGTCTCGATCAGCTCGTCTTTGGAGTCCGGACCGGGGTTGATGAACTCGACAAGCTTCTGCAGGAATCCGCGTTTGTCGGGGGGCCGCAGGCCGCGCTGCGGCCCGCTACTGGGGGGGTGGTCGGCCACTGGGGGAGACGGTGGTTGTAACAACGGGCGAGGATACCCCATGGGTTTGAAGGGACAAACCCCTGCCGCGCCGGTGGCGCACCCGGTCCGGCCGCTCAGCCGCGCGCGCGGTCGCGGGCGTCGCGCACGCCTTGGCGGATCTCCTGCAGCAGGCGGATCACGCCCCAGAACTGCTTGGCCTGGGCCTTGAGGTGGTAGTCGGTCACGGCCACCTGGTCGCTGAGCAGTTCGCTCACGCGCGAGTCGAAGTCGGCCGGCGGCAGGCGCAGGTGGGCCTCGGTCTCGGAGCCGGCGCGCTCCAGCACCGCACCGGCGTTGCGGGCGATCTTGAGCATGGCCGTGTTCTCGGACAGGGCGTGGATGAAGAGCTGGGAGACGCCCTCGTTGCGCGCGTGCGTGACGGCGCGCTCGAACAGCCGGCTGCCGTATCCCTTGCCACGCGAGGCCTTGGCCACCGAGACGCCGAACTCGGCGCAGCTGCGCAGCTGCGGGTCGACCGAAAAGGCCAGGTGGGCCATGGCGATGAGGTGCAGGCGGCGGTTGAAGATGCCGAAGACCGCGTCGCGGTCGAAGTCCAGGCGCTCGGCGTAGCGGCCGATCTGCTCGTCGGTGGCGGCGTAGCCGAAGCGCAGGTAGCGGTCGGAGGCGTCCAGCGAGAGCAGGTGCCGCACGATCTCGGCGCGGTGGCCGCTGTCGAGCGCGCGGATGGGCACCGTGCCGCTGTCGGCTCGGTCGTCGCGGGGCGGGGCGGGGTCGCGGGTCGCCATGGGTGTGCGGACTGGGGAAAGCACCCAAGTCTGGCCGCAAGCACCGCCACGCGCAAGCGCCTGCGCCCCAGCGCCCGCTCAGAGCGGCAGCGCGGTGGTGCTCTTGACGCGGTCCATCACGAAGCTGGTCTTGCAGTCCTGCACGCTGGGGTGCTTGAGCAGGGTGTCCATCATGAAGCGCGAGTAGGCGGCCATGTCGGCCACCACGAGGCGCAGCTGGTAGTCCATGTCGCCGGTGAGCGCCACGCACTCCACCACCTCGGGCCAGGCCATCACGCTGGCGCGGAACTCGTCCATGGGGTTGCGCTTGTTGCCCTCGGCGTGCTTTTCCAGGCGCACGCTCACGTGGGCCGTGAGGCCCAGGCCCACGGCCTCGGGCCGCAGCAGGGCCACGTAGCGCGCGATCACGCCCGCCTCTTCCAGGCGGCGCACCCGGCGCAGCACCGCGCTGGCCGACAGGCCCACGGTCTCGGCGACCTGGTCGTAGGTGGCGCGCCCATCGGCCTGCAGGCTGCGCA
This sequence comes from Hydrogenophaga sp. SNF1, assembly GCF_034421675.1. NCBI lineage: Bacteria > Pseudomonadati > Pseudomonadota > Betaproteobacteria > Burkholderiales > Comamonadaceae > Hydrogenophaga > Hydrogenophaga sp. SNF1. The sequence goes on along the minus strand of NZ_CP139793.1, from coordinate 444,599 downwards.
GGATGGCGCGATCGAGCTTGTCCAAGGCTTCCATCGCCGGCATTGTGCAGAAATCCTGCGTGATGGACAAATGGCGCGCCCACAAACGCCGGAATCGTGACACCCTGCGCCGATACAGTGGCCCATCCCCCAGAACCCACGAAGGAGACCGCCATGAACGCCGCCCTGCCCGCTTCCGCCACCGCCTTTCAGGGCTGGGACAACCCCATGGGCACCGACGGGTTCGAGTTCATCGAGTACGCCGCGCCCGACCCCGTGGCCATGGGCGCGCTGTTCGAGCGCATGGGCTTCAAGGCGATCGCCAGGCACCGCCACAAGGCCGTGACCCTGTACCGCCAGGGCGAGATCAACTTCATCATCAACGCCGAGCCCGACAGCTTCGCGCAGCGCTTCGCGCGCCAGCACGGGCCCAGCGTCTGCGCCATCGCCTTTCGCGTGAAGGACGCCAAGGCCGCCCACGAGCGCGCGATCTCCCTGGGCGCCTGGGGCTACGCGGGGCAGGCCGGCCCGGGCGAGCTCAACATCCCCGCCATCAAGGGCATCGGCGACTCCATCATCTATTTCATCGACCGCTGGCGCGGCAAGAACGGCGCCAAGGACGGCGAGATCGGCAACATCGGTTTCTACGACGTCGACTTCGAGCCCTTGCCCGGCGCCGAGCTTGCCCCGGTGGGCCACGGCCTCACCTACATCGATCACCTCACGCACAACGTGCACCGGGGCCGCATGGCCGAGTGGGCCGACTTCTACGAGCGCCTGTTCAACTTCCGCGAGGTGCGCTACTTCGACATCGAGGGCCAGGCCACCGGCGTCAAGAGCAAGGCCATGACCAGCCCCTGCGGCAAGATCCGCATCCCGATCAACGAAGAGGGCAACGAGAAGTCGGGCCAGATCCAGGAGTACCTGGACCGCTACCACGGCGAAGGCATCCAGCACATCGCCATGGGATCGACCAACTTGTACGACACGGTCGACGCGCTGCAGATGGCGGGCGTGAAACTGCTGACCACCAGCGAGACCTACTACGAGCTGCTGCCCAGGCGCATCCCGAACCTGGCCGAGGACATCGAAGCCCTGAAGCAGCGCAACATCCTGGTGGACGGCGCGCCCGGCGAACTGCTGCTGCAGATCTTCAGCGAGAACCAGCTCGGCCCCATCTTCTTCGAGTTCATTCAGCGCAAGGGCAACCAGGGCTTCGGCGAAGGCAACTTCAAGGCCCTGTTCGAGACCATGGAGCTCGACCAGATGCGCCGCGGTGTGCTGCAGAAGTCCTGAGGATCCGGCGGAGAACGAGACCATGGCCGTCGAACCCGTCGTCTATGGCGCCAGCGAGCGCCCCCCGCGCGGGGACTACTCGCGCGCCCACGACGACTACACCTGCCCGCAGAACTGGTCGGCCTACACCGAGGCCGACCACGACACCTACCGCCGGCTCTACGAACGACAGAGCGCCCTGTTGCCCGGCCTGGCCGCGCAGGCCTTTGTCGACGCCCTGCCCGCCCTCGGCGTGCGCGACCGCATCCCGCGCTTCGACGAGATCAACGAGCGCCTGCGCCCGGCCACCGGTTGGGAAATCGTTGCCGTGCCCGGGTTGATCCCCGAGCGCCCCTTCTTCGACCTGCTGGCCCACCGCCGCTTCCCGGTGACCGACTGGATCCGCACGCCGCAGGAGTTCGACTACATCGTCGAACCCGACGTCTTCCACGACCTGTTCGGCCACGTGCCCCTGCTGTTCAACCCGGTGTTCGCGGACTACGTGCAACGCTATGGCCAGGGCGGGCTGAAGGCACACGACCTCGGCGCGGGCGAGCTGCTCTCGCGCCTGTACTGGTACACCATCGAGTTCGGGCTGATCCGCGAGCCGCAGGGCCTGCGCGCCTATGGCGCCGGCATCCTCAGTTCGTCCGGCGAACTGCGCCACAGCGTGACCAGCCCGCGCGCGCGGCGCATCGCGCTCGACCTGGTGCGCTGCATGCGCACCCGCTACAAGATCGACGATTACCAGGCCACCTACTTCGTCATCGACAGCTTCGAGCAGCTCTTCGACATGACGGCGCCCGATTTCACGCCGATCTACGACACCGTGCGCTCGCTCGGCGAACTGCCGGCCGACGCCAGCATCGCCAGCGACTCGCCCATCACCCTCGGCTGAAACGCCAGATCGACGTGCGCCGCGCCCGGCACCAGGCGGTTGTCGGCGCCGGGCAGCGTGGCGGTGGGTGCCGGGAACACGATGTTGTCGGTGTCCGCGTACCAGCACACGAAGCCGGCGTAGGGCGCCTCGCCGCGCAGCGCGCGCTCGCGCGCGGCGAGCCGGCCCAGCCAGTCGCCGTCCACGCGCATCTGGCGGCCATTGACGACGCGGCTGAAGCGGCTGATCCAGGTGCCGCGGTGCGGGCTGCCGATGGTGACCACCCTTGCCACGCGCGCGGCGTTGCGCGGATCGGCCACCATCCAGGCACGGGCGGCGAGGCCGCCCATGCTGTGGCACACCAGGGTCGGCAGGCCCGGGCCCAATCGCTCGGCGCGCCGCACGGCCTCCTCCACCAATGGCACGTAGTCGTCGATCGAGCCGAACACTGGCTCGAGGTTGACGGTCGCGTAGGCCAGGCCCCGTTCGCGCAATGCCTGCAGCCAGGGCAGCCAGAAGCCCCGGTTGCACACGAAGCCATGGACCAGCACCACGGCGCCACCGGGGCCGGGCATCGGCGCTTGGGGGTCCGGGAGGAGACGCCAGCGAAAGGGTTGGCGCCAGGCGAACACCCGTGGGGCCACCAACACCTCGCGCCACCAGGCGCGCACCCATGCGGTCCAGGGCGTGTCCGCACCGTGGCCCTGGCGGCGGGTGTCCTCGCGGTTCACCCAGGCCGCCAGCGCACATTCGACACCCAAGGCCAGGGCGTGCCCGCACAGCACGCTCGCCGCCAGCAGCAGCGCCCCGATCGGGTGCCCGCGCCGCCACAGGCCCACCGCCAGCAACAGCAACAGAACGGCGCCGAACACCAGCACACGCTGCAAGTCGGCCAGGGCCGAGCGGGCGGTAGGATGTGGTGTCGGCTCGCGCATGCGCCGACTATCTCACGCCAACGGCCTCCATCGCCGCCGATCACCCCGGGTTTCACCTTCACATGAGCTCGAACACGGCTTTCGCCGACCAGATCCGCGCCCACCTGCACAGTGTGGCGGCGCTGCGCCAGGGCGCCCTGGGTGCGCCCGCCCAGGCCGCCGCGGTGCACACCGTAAAGGGGCTTCAGGCCCGGCGCTTCCGCGCCAGCTACGCCGACCTTGCCGCCGATCCTCGCAGCCAGCCGGCGGTGCGCTTCTTTCTGGAAGAGCTGTACGGTGAACACGACTTCTCTCGCCGCGACGAGCAATTCGGGCGCATCGCCGGCGCGCTCGAACGCCTGTTCCCCGCCGCCGTCGCGCAACTGGCGGTCGACCTGACCGAAATGCACGCGCTCACCGAGCGGCTGGACGATGCACTCGCGGGCCACTGGCTGGGGCAGGCCGAGGGCACGCCCGCCGCCGAGCGCTACACCCTGGCCTGGCGTGCCTGCGGCGCCCGCGGCGAGCGCGAGCGCCAGTTGGCCGTGGTGCAGCACATGGGCCAGGAGCTGCAGCGGCTGACCCGCATGCGCTCACTGCGCCTGGGCCTTCGCATGATGCGCAAACCCGCGGAGGCGGCCGGCCTGGACGCCCTGCAGCACTTTCTCGAGTCCGGCTTCGATGCCTTCGCTGCGCTCGGCGACGCCTCTGCCTTCCTGCGCACCATCGCCGACCGGGAAGCCCGCTGGATCGACTGCCTCTTCGACGCGCCGCTGGCCGAGGCCTGTCGCCGACTCGACGCCGAGTGGTCCCGCGCACCGGCATAGGGGGCCGGTCCGACCCACAATCGCCCATGGCTCACGCACCCATCCTCGCCCATCCCGCGCCCGATGAGCCCTTGGCGGCGCTGGGCATCCAGGTGCTCGAGCGGGGATGGCTGTCGGCCAACAGCGTGGTCATGCGCACCGAGGCCGGGGGCCTGGTGGTCGACACAGGCTACGCCAGCCACGCCCGGCAGACCGTGGCCCTCATCCGCCAGGCCCTCGACGGCCAAACACTGACGCAGGTGGTGAACACCCACTTGCACAGCGACCACTGCGGCGGCAACGCTGCGCTGCTGGAAGCCTGGCCAGCGGCCCGGGTTGCCATCCCGCCCGGACAGGCTTCGGCGGTACGCCATTGGGACCCGGTCGCCTTGACCTACACACCCACCGGCCAGTTCTGCCCGCGCTTCGACTACGACGAACTGCTGTGGCCGGGCGGGCGTCTTCGCGCTGGCGCTCTGCGATGGGATGTGCGGTCGGCCCCGGGCCACGACCCGCACGCGGTCCTGCTGCACGAGCCGGAACACGGCGTGCTGATTTCCGGCGATGCCCTGTGGGGCAATGGCTTCGGTGTTGTCTTTCCTGAGCTGGACGGCGTCGATGCGTTTGAAGAGGTCGGCGCCACCCTGGACCTGATCGAGTCGCTGGCCCCTTCGACCGTGATTCCTGGCCATGGCCCCGTTTTCCGGGGGGAAGAAGTTGGCATCGCCCTCGCCCGCGCTCGCAGCCGCCTTGACCAGTTCCGGCGCGACCCCGCCAAGCACCGATCGCATGCGCTCAAAGTGCTGGTGAAATTCAAAATGCTGGAATGGCAGCGCGTTGAGTTGGCTCAGCTGCAAAGCTGGTTTGCCGCGTCGGACTATTTCCTTCGCATTGCACGCATGGATCACCCGGGAACACCATCGGAGGTGCTGGACATGCTCCTGGCCGATCTGATTCGGGTACAAGCGCTCGCCATGGACGGCGCTTGGGTGTGCAATCGTTGATTGCCGCAAACGACAAGCAATAACAGATCGGCGGCACTGGCCACAACGCTTTTGGGATGCCCCAAAAGACAAACCCCCAACCGATTGGTTGGGGGTTTGGTTGTAAGAGCCTGACGATGACCTACTTTCACACGGGAATCCGCACTATCATCGGCGCAAAGGCGTTTCACTGTCCTGTTCGGGATGGGAAGGAGTGGGGCCACCTTGCTATGGTCGTCAGGCATAACGGGTTGCTTGGCTGCTGATTGTTCAGCCAAGCGAATTCATAGAGTCGCGATCCGCGCATTGTGTGGCGGATCGATCAGCGTTTCATTTGATTGCGACAACGATTGGCATATCGTTGCATTTGCTATTGATGTGAGACATCAAAGTTATAGGGTCAAGCCGCACGGGCAATTAGTACTGGTTAGCTTAACGCATTGCTGCGCTTCCACACCCAGCCTATCAACGTCGTGGTCTACGACGACCCTTCAGGGGGCTCAAGGCCCCGGCAGATCTCATCTTGGAACGAGTTTCCCGCTTAGATGCTTTCAGCGGTTATCTCTTCCGCACTTAGCTACCCGGCAATGCCACTGGCGTGACAACCGGTACACCAGAGGTGCGTCCACTCCGGTCCTCTCGTACTAGGAGCAGGCTTCCTCAAATCTGCAGCGCCCACGGAAGATAGGGACCAAACTGTCTCACGACGTTTTAAACCCAGCTCACGTACCTCTTTAAATGGCGAACAGCCATACCCTTGGGACCGGCTACAGCCCCAGGATGAGATGAGCCGACATCGAGGTGCCAAACACCGCCGTCGATATGAACTCTTGGGCGGTATCAGCCTGTTATCCCCAGAGTACCTTTTATCCGTTGAGCGATGGCCCTTCCATACAGAACCACCGGATCACTATGTCCTGCTTTCGCATCTGCTCGACTTGTCAGTCTCGCAGTTAAGCACGCTTATGCCATTGCACTATTAGCACGATGTCCGACCGTACCTAGCGTACCTTCGAACTCCTCCGTTACGCTTTGGGAGGAGACCGCCCCAGTCAAACTGCCTACCATGCACTGTCCCCGATCCAGATAATGGACCTAGGTTAGAACCTCAAACACACCAGGGTGGTATTTCAACGTTGGCTCCACCCGATCTAGCGACCGGGCTTCAAAGCCTCCCACCTATCCTACACAGATCTGTTCAAAGTCCAATACAAAGCTACAGTAAAGGTTCATGGGGTCTTTCCGTCTTTCCGCGGGGAGATTGCATCATCACAAACATTTCAACTTCGCTGAGTCTCGGGAGGAGACAGTGTGGCCATCGTTACGCCATTCGTGCAGGTCGGAACTTACCCGACAAGGAATTTCGCTACCTTAGGACCGTTATAGTTACGGCCGCCGTTTACTGGGACTTCGATCAAGAGCTTGCACCCCATCAATTAATCTTCCAGCACCGGGCAGGCGTCACACCCTATACGTCCACTTTCGTGTTTGCAGAGTGCTGTGTTTTTAATAAACAGTCGCAGCCACCTATTTTTTGCAACCCGTTCATGCTTCGTTGTTCACTACACACTACTAGGGCACACCTTCTTCCGAAGTTACGGTGTCAATTTGCCGAGTTCCTTCTCCCGAGTTCTCTCAAGCGCCTTAGAATACTCATCTCGCGCACCAGTGTCGGTTTGCGGTACGGTCGATCACAAGCTGAAGCTTAGTGGCTTTTCCTGGGACCTCGTTCAGTTACTTCGCGAGCAAGCTCGCTCGATCGGCAGCCTCGGTATATGCGCGCCGGATTTGCCTGACGCACGCCTACTTCTGCCTAAACCGGGACATCCAACACCCGGATAACCTATTAAGATCCGTCCCCACATCGCACTTGTAATCGGTGCAGGAATATTGACCTGCTTGCCATCAGCTACGCATCTCTGCCTCGCCTTAGGGGCCGACTCACCCTACGCCGATGAACGTTGCGTAGGAAACCTTGCGCTTACGGCGAGCGGGCTTTTCACCCGCTTTAACGCTACTCATGTCAGCATTCGCACTTCTGATACCTCCAGCAGCCTTTACAAGCCACCTTCACAGGCTTACAGAACGCTCTCCTACCACTCGCCATTGCTGGCGAATCCGCAGCTTCGGTAACTGGCTTGAGCCCCGTTACATCTTCCGCGCAGGACGACTCGATCAGTGAGCTATTACGCTTTCTTTAAATGATGGCTGCTTCTAAGCCAACATCCTGACTGTTTTAGCCTTCCCACTTCGTTTCCCACTTAG